>CAVVUB010000009.1:0-346150 GCA_963751335.1 uncultured Acidimicrobiaceae bacterium | reverse complement strand
CCGCTCGCCGGCGTGGACTGCCGCTTCGATCCGATCGAGCATGGCCCACAACCTGACGCCGCTATTGGAGGCAGCTCGGGCGTGCCGGAGCGCGTCTTCGGGTCGGCCGAGTCCTAGCTCGAGCACCGTCAGCGCCCAGTGCGCTGACTCGGTGGCGAAGACGAAACGCCGTGTGGAGGAAAGCTCGAGACTCTCCCCCGCCAGGGACCGGCACGCGTCCTCGTCCCCGCGGTGGGCCGCAATCAGAGCGAGCAGGACGAGATGGTAAGCGACGAGGTCGTGCTGGCCGATCTCTGCGCGAGCCGGAGCCCTTCGCTCAGGTTCGCCGACGCCGAGGCCCAGCGGCCTTCCCACAGCTCGGCGATGCCCACCTGGGGAAGGATCTGCGTCAGGATCACGAGCAGGCCGGCAGTACGTGCCCGACCCGCCGCCTCGTGGTGGATGCGGTAGACGTCCCGATCGTCGCCAAGGTAGAACGCGGCCCGCCGGGCGAACAGGAGCGCCACGGGCTCCTCGGTCGTGTAGTCGTCATCAAGTTGCTCCGCGGAGTTCACGGCCAGGCGCAGTGGCGGCGCGGCAGCGGCGAAGTCACCGTCGAAGTGGGCGCCGATCCCGGTCAGAAGGGCAACAAGCATGTGGTCGATCGGGGTATCCACGGCCAAGCCTTGAGCCAGCTGGGCGATCGCAACTGCCGCCTCACCGTCATCTGCCCAGGTCGCGGCGACGCTCGCAAGATTGAGCAGCTGCAGCGCACGCTGGCCATCCAGTAGCGCGACCGCAGACGTGGCACGAAGGAGAAGCTGACAGGCGTCGGCGGGGATGCCGTCCATCATCTCGATCAAACCGAGATAGCGGTCGATGTCGGCGTGTTGGATTGGCTCCGAAACGAGCTGCCGGGCTTGCGTGAGCAACATCGCCGCTCGTTCGACTCGGCCTCCTAACCACGCGTTCTCCGCCGCCGCGATCACTCGCTGCACCCGCTGGCTCTCGTTCGGCGTCAGCGCGGCAGCTCGCTCGAAGGCCAATGAGGCGGCTGCGAAGCCACTCCGCTTCCGCGCCCGCTGTGCAGCCCGGTCAAGTTCCTTCGCGACGACGGCGTCGGGTCCGAAGGTTGCAGCGGCGTGGTGCCACGCCCGGCGATCGGCTTCCGACTCGCCGTTGAGCACGCTCGCCAGCGCCCGGTGGACGATGTGGCGCCGCGAGAGCGGAACGCTGTGGTAAATGGCTGAGCGCACCAGCGGGTGATGGAACTCGAGCTGGTCCCCCCGTACCCGGACGAGTAGCTCCTGCTCGGCGGCATCGAGCGCTTCGGGGGCTGCTCCCAGTTGCGCTGCCGCGCCGAGGACGGTAGCGACCTCGCCACTGTCTTCGGCAGCGGCAACAAGCAGCAGCGTCTGGGTGTCCTCGGGCAGCTGATGCACACGTGCCAAGAAGGCACGCTCGATGCGTTCGCCGACCGGTAGCGGCGCCGGCATCGGCTCGGCGCCTGCGAGTTCGGCTTCGCTCAACACCTCGGGGAGCTCGAGCAAGGCAAGGGCATTGCCGCCGGTTGCCGCGACGAGACGCTCACGTGCCTCAGGCGACAATGCGACATTCGCCCGACGGCCGATCAGCGCCGCCGCCGCCTGCGGGTCGAGCCCGCCGAGCGCGAGTTCTGGCAACCCATGTGCCTCGAAGCCGTAGCCCTCGCGCTCACGGACGGCGAACAGCATGGCGATTCGCTCGGCCTCAAGCCGACGGCCGACGAACACGAGGGCGTCGGACGAAGCAGGGTCGAGCCAGTGGGCGTCATCGATGAGACAGAGAAGCGGCCGGTCCTCGGCCGCCTCGGCCAGCAGGCTCAACACGGCGAGCGAGATCAAGAAGCGGTCGTGGCCTTCTGGCACCCCGAGCCCGAGCGCTCCCCGCAGCGCGCCCCCTGGGGTTCGGGGAGGCCCTCCAGGTGCCCCAAGATAGGACGGACGATCTGGTGCAACGCGGCGAAGGGGACGTGCGCCTCCGATTCGATCCCCCTGCCGCTCAGGACCTGCATGTCAGGCGCTCGCTCTCGTGCATCCTCGAGGAGGGCGGACTTGCCGATACCCGCCTCGCCGCGGATGACGAGCACCCCGCTGCGCGACTCGCGGCGTCTCCGAGGAGCGCGCCGAGCCGAGCGCGCTCGGGGTCCCTGCCGTAGAGCATCCCTTGCGAGGGTACCCGCCGTTGCCGGGAGCGAACCGGCGAAATCGCCGGTGCGAACGCTTAGGACGGGCGTCACCCTTGACAGTGACCCCATACCCGACGAAAGGACACCGAGGTGACCACACCCGAGACCACCACTAACAGATCCCTACGCAGCCGTGAACGTGGCAACATCCCCCCTGCGCATGGCGATCATCGAGCAACCCCGGTGAGCACCGCCGGATCTGGAGTCGATACCCACGAGATGGTTTTGATGCACCGCGTCCTCCGGCGCGAGGTCGGTCAGTTATCCCGACTTTTCCGCTCCGCGGCCAATGACCCGGCGCGATCCAAGATCATCGGCGCCCACGCACGAGACATGTTGGACTTCCTGCACACGCACCACACCGGCGAGGACTTGCTGCTCTTTCCCCTGCTCCGCGAGCGACGTGCGCTCGACCCGGAGCTGATGGACCGAATGGATGCCCAACACGCTCAGGTCAACGACGCCGTCGTGGCCATCAACGCGGAGCTGCCGACGTGGACGACGAGCGCGGACGCCGCCGCGGGCGAGCGGATGGCGGCCTGCATCGACACGATGATGCCGTCGCTGATCGGTCACTGCGATGAGGAGGAGCAGAAACTGCTCCCGGTCGTCTCGGTCACACTCTCTCAGAGTGAATGGGACGCTCTCGGCAAGCATGGCATCAGCGCGATACCGGTCACGCGGCGCCTGGTCACCCTCGGATACATCACCGAGGAAACCGATGACGCGGAGCGGCAGAAGTTCATGCAGGTCCTGCCAGCCCCGGTTCGTCTGGCCTACAAGCTGATCGGCCACCGCCAGTTCACCCACGAGACCACCGCTATCCGCGGCTGACCCAGCTCGCGACTCGACACCACAGCCCGAGCGTTCGCTCGGGCTGTGGTGTCGATCACCTTCAACGCTGCCGGTGCATCAGGGCCCCCGCAACCACCTACGCACCCTCAACGTGCCAACCGACAAGGAGATTCAGATGACATTGTCGCATCCGGGCGAGACGTTCCCCAACCTCGCCGTCACCCCAATCGGCGGGGCCGCTCAGACGTCCCCCCTCTATACCCCCCGCGCGAAGAACCTCGCCCTGCTCCTGCTCGCGATGACACAGTTCGTGATCGTGATCGACGCCTCGATCGTGAACGTCGCGCTGCCGTCAATTGGACGAGCGCTGAACGTCTCGCGCACGGACCTCTCGTGGGTCGTGAACGCCTACGCTCTGACCTTCGGCGGCTTCCTACTTCTGGGCGGCCGGATGGCCGACCTGCTCGGGCGCCGGCGCATGTTCATGGTCGGCCTCGTGCTTTTCACGCTCGCCTCGCTGGCCGGCGGACTGGCGCAATCAGAGGCATGGCTCATCGCCGCCCGCGCCGCGCAGGGCCTCGGAGCCGCGATCGTCTCGCCCGCCGCGCTGTCGATCATCACGACCACTTTCTCCGAGGGTGCCGAGCGCAACCGCGCGCTCGGCATCTGGGGTGCCGTCGCCGGCGCTGGAGGCGCAGCCGGGGTCCTGCTCGGCGGCATCCTTACCAGCGGACTGAGCTGGCGATGGGTCCTGTTCGTCAACGTCCCGATCGGCCTCGCAGCGGCAGGGCTCGCGCCCCGGACGCTGGTCGAGAGCCGCGCCGACGATGGCACCAACACCTTCGACATACCGGGTGCGGTCACCGTCACCGCGGGCCTATCGCTCCTCGTCTACGCGATCGTCAACGCCGTTAACGTGGGGTGGAGATCGTCGGAGACGCTGCTGCTGATCGCCAGTGCGATCGTCCTGCTGATCGCCTTCCTGCTGATCGAGTCCCGCCAGCGCCAGCCGCTCATGCCGTTCTCGATCTTCCGCCTCCGGACCCTACGGGGCGCGGACATCGTCGGCCTGCTGCTCGGCATGTCGCTGTTCTCGATGTTCTTCTTCATCTCCCTGTACCTCCAGGAAGTCCTGCACTACTCGCCGATCAAAACAGGAATCGCGTACCTGCCTCTTGCGGTCGGAATCATCATCTCGGCCGGGCTCGCGTCCCAGGTGGTCACGCGGATCGGGTTCAGGCCGACGCTGATCGCCGGGCTGCTGCTCGTCGCCGGCGGCTTGGTCTGGTTCTCGCGAGTGCCCGCACCGGGAGGCTCATACGTCGCTGACGTCCTCGGCCCGTCGCTGCTGGCGGCCGCGGGGTTCGGGTTCGCCTTCGTTTCCGTGACGATCGCCGCGGTCACGGGGACCAGGCCGCATGAGGCGGGGCTGGCATCGGGTCTGATCAACACCGCGCAGCAAATCGGCGGCGCGCTCGGACTGGCGATCCTCGCGTCGATCGCCAACAGCCGCACCCAGAGCCTCTTCCACTCTGGAGTCCACAACGCCTCCGTTGCCCTGACCAAGGGGTTCGACCAGGCGTTCTTGGTGGGCGCCGGCTTCGCCGTCGCCGGTGCGATCCTGGCCTTCGTGCTGATCTCCTCACGGGACAGCCGCGGGCACTCGTTGGCCGCTCGCAGCGGCGACCTCACTCCTGCCGCTGCCGTCGGCGGCGACCTCACTCCTGCCGCTGCCTCGGCTGACTCACCGCGCCTCATCCTCCGAGCGGGGGATACCAACGCCACAGCCACTCTCTCCACGGCGGACCCGCACGCTGAGCGATCCCACGGCGTACCCGTCGCGGATCACCGACAACCTTCACTCACACCGCATTGCCCTATCGAAAGGAAACCCCATGTCCACTGTCATCGCCGGCGCTTCAGGTCACCTTGGCGGGCTCGTCGTCGACCAACTCCTCGCTAGCGGAACGCCGCCGGCGCAGATCGTGGCCACCGGCCGAGACATTGACAAACTCACCGACCTCGCACAGGACGGGGTCACGGTGCGGCGCGCGGACTTCGCCGACCCGAGCACGCTCGAGGACGCCTTCGCGGGCGCCGACGTGATGCTGCTGGTCTCGACGACGACAGTCGGGGATCGATTCGACAACGCCCGCAAGGCCATCGACGCGGCGGCCAGAGCGGGTGTGCCCCAGATCGTATACACCAGTATCGTCAACGCCTCGACCGCACAAATGACGCTCGCTCGCGAACATCGCCGCACCGAGAACTACCTGCGTGACAGCGGATCGGCGTTCGTCATCCTGCGCAACGGATGGTACTTGGAAAACTACACCGACCAGCTCCCGATGATGACCCAATACCACGCATTGTTGGGCAGCGCGCACGACGGTCTCGTCAGCGCGGCCAGCCGACGTGACTTTGCGGCCGCCGCCGCCGCGGTGCTGACGCACGACGGGCACCTCGGAGCGACCTACGAGCTCGGCGGAACGCCGTTCACCCTGACCGAACTCGCCGCCACGATCAGCGACGTCCTCGGCACCCACATCGCCTACCAGGACCTGTCGGTCGCTGATTACACCAGCGCCCTGACCGCTGCGGGGCTGCCGCCAGAGATGGCCGTCGCCGTCGCCGACGCCGATGCCGGCCTGGCTCGCGGAGAGTTGTTTACCGCAAGCGAGGACCTGGTGAAGCTCATCGGCCGGCCGGCAACCACAGCGCACGAAGCCGTCCAGAACGCTGCCGCCACCATCGGTAGTTCGTGACACCGCCACGCCACCGAGGCGCCACCACCGAGCCGACCAGCGTTCGAAGGTGAGGAGGCGCGGACGGTGTGACGTTCACTCGTTAACAGGTGCCCAACGCGACAGGGTTCCCGTGCCTGTGCGCCGCCGATCGGGAACGCAATCCTCACCCGCACGGCCGTGCGTGGTCGGTCGGCGCCGTTCGAACCGTCGTCATGAATCCGAAGTAGAGGGGCGCACAGCACCTGAGGGCGCTACCGCAAGGTGGAACGCCCCTTCGTGTCAGTTTTTGAAATCAAGGCCTTGAAATCAAGGCCGCAGCCACGACCTTTACAAATCCATCGTAGCGCTCCTCGTTCGAAAACGACCCTGACCAGGGACTTCGGACCGGTGGAGGTGAAGGGACTCGAACCGTCGCCCTCTGCGTTGCGAATGTACGATTCTCGGTCTTTGACCAGGGCCTTTCCGAGGACTTTCCTGGTGGCGGCGTTTCGATCCCCTCAGGTTCCCTCACGATCCCTCGCCTTCCATCTCGGTAAAGACACGTAAAGACACGCCCGAAGTCAGCCGAAGCTTGGCTACGGACCGGTGCTCATCTCCGATCGGCGGTTCTCGCAACCCGAGGCCAATGGCGCGGCGTCCTTTTTGGCGACGATCACGTTCCTCGGCCAGCCAGCCGACATTATCGGCCCTGAAGCGGCGATGCTTGCTGCCGGGCCAGACGACGGAACGCCAACGTTTCAATCCGCCGGGGAGCGCTGGACCGCCTTGTTGCTTGCAACTGTGCCTGCCGGGGAACGACCCGATTGGGCAGGGGCGCGGTACAGCGAGCCTGCCACGTACCGGCACCATGAGGGCAGGGGCTCGACCTAGATGATGTACTAGCGAAGATGATCGTGAAAGGGCCAGGCGAACCGGGGATCAGGCCCCGTGGCCGTCCTCGGTCGTTGACGACAGAGCAGATCGTCGAGGCCGCGCTGAAGCTGACTGACGAATCGAGTCTCGATGATGTCTCCATGCGGTCGCTGGCGAACGAACTGGGCGTTCCGGTGATGACGATCTACAACTACGTCGCCAGCAAGGAGGCCCTCAACGAGTTGGTGGTCGACCATGCGCTGCGTCCGGTGGAGGTACCTCCCCCAGAGGCGGGATCATGGGAGGAGCGGATGCGCCAGCTTCAACGCGGCGCCCGCAGAGCGATGCATCAACACCCGGGACTCTCGTTCAGCCGTCATGGCAGCAGCAGTCGAGAGGCCAAGCGGCTGGCCGAAGGAGCGATGTCGATCCTTCATGCTGGGGGATTCGCGCCCGGCGAGGCGTCGACGGCCTTCGCCACACTGTTCACGTTCATGCTGGGACAGATCGAGCTTGATGTTCTGTCCGATTCGATGGGTGGTGAAGCGACCTTTGAGGGTGTGACGTCTGCCGCAGTTCGGTCCCGAGACGAGCTCTTCGAGATCGGACTGGACACCGTAATCGCCGGTATCAACCTGAACGTGGGCGGGCGGAGTATTCAGGGGCGACGTGGCACGAGGGGCAAGTAGGTCAAAAGATCATCTTGCCCACGAATGTCAGCACCTGACGCTTCGGCCTCACAGCGTGAGGTGTAGTGGCAGCTCTACCAAGCGGCGAACCAAGAGGCTCTTGTGGTGGTGCAGGTTCTTCGCCGGCATGTCGAGCTCAAAGTGAGAGGTCCGAGCGAGGAGCTGCTCGAAGGCCACTCTCGCTTCGAGGCGCGCGAGTGGCGCTCCGAGGCAGAGGTGAATGCCCCACCCGAAGCCGAGATGGCGGCGGGGGGTGTCGCGTTCCAGGTCGACCACATCGGCGGTCTCGAAGGCGGACGCATCGTGGTTCGCCGCGGGCCAGAGCAGCACCAGCCGAGCCTCGGCGGGAAGCCCGACGCCGGCGAGTTGCGTGTCCCGGGTCACCCGGCGGTAGTGGCCCCGAAAGGGAGGGTCGATCCGACAAGCCTCCTCAACCAACGTCTCCACCAGTGCAGGATCCGCTCTGAGCCGCTCCTGAAGGGCCGGGTCTCTGGCCAGGATCGAGACGCCGGTCCCAATGAGGCTGGTCGTGGATTCGCTTCCCGCTGACACCAAGAGCAAGAGGATGACGAAGGCCTCCAGGTCGTTCAATTCACCCGAGGTCACCGCGTCCGCGCACAGTCCGATCACGGTGTTCTGATCGGGATGTGCTGCGGCACGTGCTTGTCCGTAGGCATCTGCGACCGGGCCCAGATCGCTGATGATCTCTTGGATCTCACGGCATCGCTCCTCGGACGCGAACCCACTGATCTGCTCGCCCGACGCATAACCGAAGTCCCGGACGAACTCGGCCGCCTCGTCGGGCAGGCCGAGCAGGCGCGACAGCACCACGGCGGGCAGAGGGATCGCGGCCTGGCTCATCCACTCCATCGCACCGGTCCTCAGGTGGGGATCGAGGAGTTCGTCCACGAGCGCCCGGACCTCGGCCTCTCTCTGCTCGATGGAGCTTCGGGTGAACAGCCGGCTCAGCACCTTGCGTTGGCGGCCGTGATCCGGCGGGTCGGCGGTGGCAAGCACCATCGGAACATCGAGGTCCTGCACCATCTCGCTACTGGCCGACCAGAGCTCAGCACTGCCGTTACGACCGACGTGAAGAAACTTGATGGTGTCGCTCGAGTAGGTCACCGGATCGGCGATCACTTCTTGAATGAGACTCAGGCGCGTCACGAGGTACGTGCCGGTCCCCTCGACCTCGTGCACGGGATCAAGCTCTCGGAGCTTTGCGTAGTACTCGTAGGGCTCCTCGATCACCGCAGGATCGAACAGCGGATCGACGATTGTCACAGTGCCTGAAGTGGCTGACTCATTTCCGTACAGCTTATTGAAATGTGCGGGAGCACCGCAAGACCCGTCCAGCAGGCATTGCCCGGCCGTCACGGGGGGCTGACAGACCTTCCCCCGCTGGGTATCTCAGATGGCCTTGGGTCGACTTCAGAGCCTCAGCTGGGCTTTTTGGCCCAGCCCACCAGCTGGCATGTCGACCGAACGACCTCCACGACGGGTCGGATCGATACGTCAACTTCGCGTAGCGTCTTACCGACATTACCGGTACTATGGTGACCATGAGCACGACGAGCGTGGCGACCGAGGTCCGCAGGCGAGTTCTTTCGTCACGCGACCGCTTCTGGCGCCCCGAGGACTTCGACGGCTCCCCTGACGCGGTGGCCCAAGCGCTGTCCCGGTTGGCCCGCACCGGCGACCTTCGCCGCATCCGGCGGGGACTGTACTGGCGCGGAACGTCGACCCGACTTGGCATGGCTCCCCCGCCTCCGGGCCGCCTCGCTGGAGAGGTGGTCGGTGACACGGGCACTGGACCGAGCGGAAGGAGCGCCGCCCTGGCTCTTGGCCTTTCGACCCAAGTGCCCCGCCGGGAGGCGATCGCTGTGCCAGGAAGACCGCCTCGGAGTCCCGGTCCCGTCTACTACGTGAGCCGCGCCGCCAGCACCAAGCGTCGTGATGAGCGTCTCCACCCGACCGAGGTGGCACTCTTCGAGGTGCTGCGGGACTGGAACAGTCTCGTCGAGATGCCAACGGAGGACGCGGTCGATCGGATAGCGCGACTCATTGACAGCGGTGCGATCCGACTTGACCGGCTCGCTCGCGCTTCGAAGACCGAGCCGCCTCGGGTCCGCGAACGGCTCCGGCGCCTCCTTGTTGCGCTCGACCGACCGGAGATCGTCGACGTCATCCGCCCGGCGCGCAGCGAGTCAATCCGCCACGATCTGGCGCTGGCGGGCTGATCCAGTGGCTCGCTTCCGGGACTTGGGGGAATTCGGACCGACGCTCGACGCAGCCGCCGAGCGTCTCGGGATCAGCCCGACTGCCGTCGAAAAGGACTACTGGGTGAGCGAGGTCCTCCGTGTGCTCGGGCGCGACTTTGGGGGGGACTTCATATTCAAGGGCGGCACCAGCCTTTCAAAGGGCTTTCGGATGGTGGAACGCTTCTCAGAGGACATTGACGTCCTGGTTCTGCCCGGCGAGCGAGGACGCGGAGCGACCGACAAGCTCATGAAAGCCATGGGAGAGGCCGCGGCCAACGGTGTCGGCGGCTCGGCATCGGCCGTCGGTGGGAGCGAGACCGGTCGCCATCGCTCTTACGAGGTGGCCTACCCCGCCACGCGTGAGCCGACCGCGCTGATCCGAACGAGCGTGCTCCTCGAAATGGGTGTCCGGGGTGGACCCCACCCCCACGAGCGTGTGCCGATCGGCTCTCTACTCGGTGATGTGCTTGAAGCCGCCGGGACCGATCTCAGTGAGTTCATGGACCTCGAGCCCTTCGAGGTTGCTGTGCTTCATCCCGGACGTACGCTCCTCGAGAAGCTCGTCCTCATCCACGCACTGGCCCAGCAACTCGCCGCCGAGCCGGGTACGTCGATCGACCGACGGAGCGGTCGGCACTTCTACGACGTGTATCAGCTCCTTGGAGACCGGCGTGTGCTCGATCTTCTCTCCGACCGGGCTCAGAGCCAAGAGGTGATGAGCAGCATCAAGGAAATCAATCGTGAGTTCTTCGGGAATGGCGACGACATCGAAGTACGACCACCGAGAGGATTCGGCTCCTGCCCGGCGTTCGATTCGAGTAGCGATGTCTCCATCCAACTTCGAGCCACCTACGAGGCCACCATGCCGGCGCTCTATTTCGGGTCGGACCCGCTACCAGATTGGGTGGCGATCTGTCGGCGCGTGGCTGTGCGACGCGACCTGCTCTGACCCGTCAGGTCGGCTCCCCGGTGAGGGCGGCACCTCTGCTCCCTCTGTGCGACAAAGCGTCGTTTGCAAAGACGTCGGGAGACTCCGCCTTGTGGCCCCGATTCACTCGACATGTGACCCGATAAAGACACGTAAAGACACGTCGGAGAATCTGGTCTTCTGGGGGATCTCACCTCGGCCCGCTGACCTGGGCCTTTGGTGGAGGTGAAGGGACTCGAACCCTCGGCCTCTACATTGCGAACGTAGCGCTCTACCGGCTGAGCTACACCCCCGGGGGAGAACACAGGATACTCCGGTGTCACCGGCGCTCAGGAGCGCGGTCGATGCGGAGTGGGCGGAGTCAGCCTTCGGCGACGCGGCTCTCCGGGTACGCGACGTCGTCCCAGGCTCCCGGGGTGGCCGGCGGCCGCGGGATCGACGAACCGTCGGGATTCGGCCCGGCGGGCACGCTGTCGCTCCTGCTGGACCTCGAGTTCCTTGGCGTAGGCAATGAGGCCGACCAGGGCCAGCGCGCCCACACCGCTCAGGGCGGTGAAGATCCAGGCCAGGTGCATCCCCGGGAGGATGCCGATCAAGCCGGTCGAAATGGCGACCCCACCCAGGCAACGCATCAGCACGGTGCACCGATTGCGAGCCTGCTCGCGCCGGAATTGCGACAGATCGGCCCCGACCTCGGGTAGGCACACCGGTTCCGGCCGGTCGAGGACCCCCACGCGCTCGTAATGGATACCCTCGCTGTCGTCCACGTCCGCCGCCGCCTCGTCGTCGGTCGGTCGGAGGAGGACCAGCTTTGGCCGCGAAGAATCGTTCATGGGCCCAGGCTGCTCCGTCGGGCCGCCCTCCGGGAGCGCAGTGTGCAGTCGGTACGCCGGCGACACCGTCTTGGGTCCGGCATGTTCGAGGAGTTGCAACTGATGGTGAAAATGGTCGATCGAGCCCACGCCCTGTCGTTCTGCATATCGACGCCACGCGCTCGGAGCCAACACCGCCAACCACAACAGCCCTACGAGAACCAGCAGGATCAAAATCGTCACTCCCCCGACGACCTACCTTCTCTTTGCGGAAAAAGCCTAATGAAAGGCTCTTTCCAAGTGGTGGATGGTGGGGAAATGCACAGCGCCGACCTCGTCGACACTTCTCCGCCCACACGTTGTACCAACGACGCGCGCGTGAATCAAGGGGAATGATCTTCTTTCGCGCGCGATCAAAGGGCGCGGCCCCACCACCTGCCATCGGTGCAGCCGACCGTCACCGGAATTGCGAAACATGCCGAGACGTTCTCCGAGGTGATGACCTCGTCGAGCGGTCCCGCCGCCACCAGACGACCGGCCGACACCAGTCCGCCGTGGGTGAAGCCGGGCGGGATCTCCTCGCAGTGGTGGGTGACCAGGACCAGGGGTGGGCTGGCCGGGTCAGCGGCCAGCTCCGCCAGGTGGACCAGAAGCCGCTCGCGGGCGCCGAGATCCAAGCCGGCGAAGGGCTCGTCCAGCAGGATCACCTCCGGATCGCCCATCAAGGCCCGGGCCAGGAGCACCTGTTGGCGCTCGCCCTCCGAGATCACGCCGAACGACCGCTCGCCCAGGTCGCCCACTCCACCCCGCGCCAACAGCTGGTCCGCTTTTTTCCAGTCGGCACTCGTGTAGGTGTTCCACCAGGTCTCCAACGCACCGTGTCGGCCGCTGGCCACCACCTCGCGGGCGGTGACGTCTGTCCTCAGCTGACGGGTCACCGCTCCGCTGACGAGGGCCACCCGGGGACGCAGCGTTCGGACGTCGACCCGTCCCAGGCGCTGTCCGAGGATCGCCACGGTCCCGGCGCTGGGCCAGAGCCGCGCCCCGGCCACACCGAGCAGGGTCGTCTTGCCCGAGCCGTTGGGCCCCAAGATGACCCACCGCTCCCCGCCGCACAGCCGCCAGTCGACGCCCGCCAGCACGGGGACCCCGTCACGGCAGACGGTGACGCCGCCGAGCTCCAGGACTGGGACGCCGAGAGGAGCCGGAGTCGCCGGGCTCACGCCCCGGCGTGTTCGCCGGGGCGTCGGGTGATGCGACCGATGAGGCCCGAGCAGCACTGGGCCCAGGTGCGCTCTCCCGCCAGCCAGAGCCAGATCTCGCGCCGGTAGCCCGTGACGACCAGGGCCAGGTCGTCACGAGTCATCCCGGCTGAGGCGAGAATGCGCCAGCGGGACCAGAGCCAGTCCGCCACGCCCTCGTCACCGGTCAGGACGTCGTCGAGCGCCGCACCGTCGAGGATGGCGGAGAGCCAGCGCTCGGCCCACACCGTCGGCTCTTCGGGCACGTGCAGCACGGGAGCGGTTGCCGCTGCGGTCATCGGCGAATGTAGACCGGTTGGCGGTCGGTTCCCTCATACCCCCGCACGTGCTCCTCGAATTCGATGAAGAGCGGTGCATCCGGGTCAAGCTTGCGCTGCAGGGAACGATCGGCGATCTTCTTGTCCAGCGCATCCAGGCGCAAGAGCGCAGCGGGATCATCGAGGCCGCGCACGTCGAGCTTCGAACGGGCCGCCTGGAAGGCGAGTCGCCCCCGCTCGGTGCGCACGAGCACGCTGGTCCAGCCCGTCATCGACCCCACGCTGCCGACCGAGATGTCCGCCGAGCGTCCGAGAAAGTCGGCACATTCGTCGCAGCCCTTCAGGGCGGCGCCGTGAAAGTCCTTTACCGGTTCGTCGATGGCCAGCTCACCGTCTCGGTACTCGACGATCATCCGACCGCGGATGACGTCCACCTTGGAGACGCGGTCGAGGTCCACGCCCCGTTTGTCCCGCAGCTCGCGCAAAGTGAGCGCCTCGTAGTCGAAGTTCTTGGTGCACATCAGCGCGATCGTCAGCACGACCGCGTCGACCCTGTGGGCACCGGTGGGCCAGCGTCGGGCCTGCATGGCCCGCAGGCCCTGCACCTCACACGGCGTCCCCACCACGGCGATGCGCGGCTTCGCCGGCAGCGGATACTTCGAGAGGTCGAGCTCGGCCAGCGCCATCGTCTGGTTGTAGAAGCTGCCCGACGCGGCGCGGACCTGGTCCGCCGTGGTGGCGATGGTGGCCACGCCCTTCCACTGCTCGTCGGGGTCAGCGCTCGGCTTGGAGACCAGGGCCCCGTCGATCTCGCCAGCTGCGAGCAGCCCGATGAGCAACGCGCTCACGGCGCCGCCGTCCTGGACGTCGTCGATCTGCACGCTGGCCCGGACCGCATAACTCTCGACCACCGCGCCCAGGCCGTCCCCGGGCGGTCCGCCGCTGATCTTCCAGTAGGTGTCCGAAGAGTCGGAGCGGACTTGCGCCGCCACGACCTCGGCGTCCTCGTCACCGGTTACCGTCGACGGCGGCCAGAGCGCCTCGTAGCGCAGACCGCCGCGCGGGCAGAAGTCCCAACACAGCGAGCAGCCGGTGCACATCTTGACCAACTCGGGCAGGTCGGTGTCCTCGTCGATACCGATGGAGTTCGATGGGCAGACCGCGACGCAGGTGCCGCACTGAATGCAGCGGCCCGCATCGATGACGCCGGCCTCGAGCTCCCAGAACCACACCTTCCCCGGCGGCTCCTCAATGCCGTTCATCTGCTCGCGCAGGCGATAGCGCTTCACGGGGCCACCGCCTCGACCGCACCACGCAGCGTGATGCGGAGATCCTCGGGGTTACTCCGGCGGGCCCATTGATAGAAGGCCTCGCCCGGACGGTGCTCGTCGCGGTAGCGCCCCACGATGCGCACGAGTGCATCGGGCACCCGGTCGACCGGCATGGCGCCGGTGAGCCAGTCGATGAACGCCGCGTCGGGGCCGAGGGAACCACCCAGCCCGATGTCGACCGCTTCCTCGATGTGCTCCGCCACGTGGGCGATGTCGCCGCGAAAGCCGATGTCGGCGATCTGCGGCTGCGCGCAGGAGGCCGAGCAACCCGAGAAGTGCATGCGGATGACTCCAGCCGCTTGCTGGTCGCCCTGCGAGAGCTGCGCATCGAGTGCCCGCGCCCACTTGACGGCGCGCTCCTTGGTCTCGACGACGGCGAAGCGGCAGAACTCCGAGCCCGTGCAGGCCACGACGCCCCGCTCGAAAGGACCGGGGAAAGGCGAGTACGTCTGCAGCAGCTGTTCGGCCAGCAGATCGTCGACCCGGTCCTCGGGCACCCCCGAAATCACGAAGTTCTGATCGATCCCGATGCGCACGTCGCCATCACCGTAGGTCTCCGCCAGGCGCGCCAGCTCGATCAACTCGATCCCGTGCATGCGGCCCACCGGCACCGAACATCCGACGTAGACCAGACCGTCCTGCTTCTGGGGATGGACACCGACGTGATCCCCCCGGAATCGGGTGGTCAGCTCTTTTCCGGCCGGCTCGAGGGCGAAGTTCGTCCGCTCGTCCAATGCGGCGCGGAAGCCCTCCGGACCGAGCTCCTGGGCCAGGTACCGCATGCGGGCCAGCCCGCGGTTCTCCCGGTTCCCCAGCTCGCCGAAGAGCTGGGCGACGCCCCGGCACAGCTCGACGGCCTGGTCGGGTGCGATGAAGAGATCGATGTCAGAGGCCATGCGCTCACCGTCGGAGAGACCACCTCCGATGAGCACGTTGAAGCCGACGGTGCCGTCGGACCGCTCGGCGGGCCAGAGGCCGATGTCGTTGATCTCGACCCGGGCGCAATCCTCCGTGCAGCCGGTGACGGCAATTTTGAACTTACGGGGCAGGTTGGCGTACTCCCGGTTGCCGGTGAAGTAAGCCGAGACGGCCTGAGCGACCGGGAACGCGTCGACGACCTCGTGCGCGTCGATCCCCGACACCGGGCACGAGCAGACGTTGCGGGCCGAATCACCGCAGGCCTGCACGGTCGTCAGGCCGACCTCCCAGAACCGTTGCCAAATGCGGGGCACGTCGGCGATCCGGATCCAGTGCAGCTGAATGTCCTGGCGCGTCGTCAGGTCGGCGTAGCGATTGCCGAAGACCGGGCTGTCGTCCGGCCCTTCGGCGAAGGCGTCGGCCGCGACCCCGACCTCGCGCACCTGGGCCGCTGTCATGATCCCGCCCGGCACCTTGATGCGCATCATGAAGGCGTCGCCGCCCTGGCGCTGCGGGTACATGCCGACCCACTTCAGTCGCTCCTGCTCGCCCGGAACCGTGTTGATGGAGGCGGCACCCTGTTTGGAGTACGTGTCGATGACCGCCTGGGCCACCTCGAAGGGATGGCGCTGGAGCTTCAGCTGCTCGACGGGGTTGAGCTCGCCGATCTCACGGTAGGGCCGGATGAACTTGAGCCCGCGGTCGCGCCGACCGCGGAACTCCATTCCGTAGGGGTTGTCGAGGTCGCGCGGCACTAGACGTGCAGGCCACACTCGGATTTGTCGAGCCCGGCCCAGCGTCCCGCGCGGGGATCCTCGCCGTCGGCCACCGGTCGGGTCGTGGGCGCACAGCCGATGGAGAGGTAACCGCGGGACACCAGTGGGTGCTCCGGCAGGTCGCGGTCGGCCAGGTAGGTCTTCACGTCCGCGTCCGTCCAGGTGGCGAGCGGATTGATCTTGACCAGGCCGAACGACGAATCCCAGCTCACGACAGGTGCGTCGGCCCTGGTCGGTCCGTCCGAACGCTTCAAGGAAGTCAGCCAGGCGGCCTTGCCCGCCACAGCGCGCCGGAGTGGGTCGACCTTGCGGAACTGGCAGCATTTCTCGGATCCGCACGGGTGCGCCGCCGCCTCTGGTCCGGGCCTCGTCACCGTCAGGTTGAGGTCGTAGCGAGCCCGTACCTGCTCGACGAACGACAGCGTCTCGGGAAAGTGCGCCTCGGTGTCGAGGAAGATCACTTCGATGCCGGGCACGACCTGCGTGGCCAGGTCAACGAGCACGATGTCCTCGAAGGACGCCGCCAGGACCAGGGACTCACCGAAATTCTCGGCCGCCCAACGGATGACCGAGGTCGGCGCCGCCACCTCGAATTCCTCGCTGACTTCCGCCAACTCCTCGGCCGTCCACAGCTGATCCCTCACTCTGGTCTCCGTCACCGATCTTCACCTTCCAATGGGTCCGATATGGGGCGATCGGGGTCCGGTGGCCCGTCGCCGGCGCTTGACGCACGTCCGAATACGAGCGTTAGTATATATGACCAAACAGGTCATAAATCGAGAGGTCCCATGGACACCGCCGCCGCCCTCCGCCCAGCCCACCCCAGCGCAACCCCCAGCTCCCAGGGGACGGGCGCATCTGTGACGCCCCTGGTCAGGCCGGTGGAGCACCCCCTGGGGCACCTCGACCTCCTCGAGTCGCTGGCCATCTTCATCATTCGCGAGGTGGCGGCGGAGTCGGAGCGTCCCGTCCTCCTTTTTAGCGGGGGAAAGGATTCGGCGGTGCTGCTCCACCTGGCCGCCAAGGCGTTCGCCCCGGGTCGGATCCCGTTCCCGGTCATGCACGTGGACACGGGCCACAACTTCCCCGAGGTCCTCTCCTACCGGGACGCCCAGGTGGAGTCGATCAGGGCTCGGCTGCTCATCGCCAGCGTCCAAGAGTCGATCGACCAGGGCCGGGTGGCCGACCCGGGCCCAGACGGCTCGCGCAACCGCCTGCAGACGACCACCTTGCTCGACGCCATCAACGCCCACGGGTTCGACGCCGCCTTCGGCGGCGCCCGGCGCGACGAGGACAAGGCCCGGGCCAAGGAGCGCGTGCTCTCCTTCCGCGACTCGTTCGGTCAATGGGACCCCAAGCGCCAGCGGCCCGAGCTCTGGCAGCTCTACCAAGGCACCGTGCGTCCCGGTGAGCACCTGCGCGCCTTCCCGCTCTCCGATTGGACCGAGCTCGACATCTGGCAGTACATCCGGCGGGAGCGAATCGAACTGCCGTCGATCTACTACGCGCACGAACGCGAGGTCGTCGAGCGCGACGGCATGCTGCTGGCCCTCAGCGAGTGGGTCAGCCCGCAGGGATCCGAGGAGATCCGCCGGGAGACCGTGCGCTTCCGTACCGTCGGCGACGCCACCTGCACCGGAGCCGTGCGCTCGGGTGCCGGCACGGTCGAGGAGATCATCCACGAGGTGGCGGGTTCGCGCATCTCGGAACGGGGAGCCACCAGGGCCGACGACCGCTTCTCTGAGACCTCCATGGAGGACCGCAAGCGCGAGGGGTATTTCTAGTCCTATGCCCACTCTGCCCGGCGCGCCGCCGGCCGGCGCCGAGCTCGTTGCGGACACCATGGATCTTCTCCGGTTCGCCACGATCGGATCGGTGGACGACGGCAAGAGCACGCTCATCGGCCGGCTCCTCTTCGACACCCGCCAGCTCTTCGACGACCAGCTGACCGCCATCGAGACCGCCAGCGAGCGCCGCGGCCTGGGTGAGGTCGACCTCTCGTTCGTGACCGACGGCCTGCGCGCCGAGCGCGAGCAGGGCATCACCATCGACGTGGCCTATCGCTACGCCGCCACCCCGCATCGCAAGTTCGTCATCGCGGACTGTCCCGGACACATCCAGTACACGCGCAACATGGCCACGGGAGCGTCGACGGCCGACCTCGCGCTCGTCCTCGTCGACGCCACGGCCGGCCTGCGCGAGCAGTCACGGCGACACATCTGCATCGCGGCCCTCCTCGGCGTCGACCAGCTCGTCGTCTGCGCCAACAAAATGGACCTGGTCGAGTGGGATCGGTCGGCCTACCAGCACATCGTCGACGAAATGGAGGCGCTGGCCCACCGCCTCGGGATCACCTCCTGCACCGTGATCCCGATCTCCGCGCTCGAGGGCGACAACGTGGTTGGACGGTCGGACGCCGCCCCCTGGTACGACGGGCCCACCGTGCTCGATGCCCTGGAGTCGGCCACGGCCGGGGGCTGGGCCGCCCAGCACGGCATTGGTCGAGGCAGTGGGGCCCGCCTCCCCGTGCAGTGGGTGCTGCGCCAGCCCGGAGGCGGGCGAACGTATGCCGGGATGGTGAACGGCGGGCCGTTCCGGGTCGGAGACCCGGTCGTGGTCCTGCCTCAGGGCGCCCACACGACCGTCCGGGCCCTGGAGACGGCCGACGGCCCGCTCCAGCGGGCCGAGGTGGGCCAGTCCATCTCCCTCAAGCTGGCCGACCACCTCGACGTCTCCCGGGGCGATCTGATTGCCGCGGCAGAGTCGCCTCCCGAGGTCAAGGAGGTATTCGAAGCGACCGTGTGCTGGTTCCAGGAACGACCGCTCAAGGCGGGTGACCGGCTCCGGCTCAAGCACACCACCCGGGTGACCCCGGTCGTCGTCGAGCGGGTCAACGGCACGTTCGACGTGAACGAGCTCCACGTGAGCGACGCCGCGGAACTGCGCGAGAACGAGATCGGCGTGGTCACGCTGCGCACGGCCACCCCCCTGGCCGTCGACCGGTACGAATCGGACCGCATCACCGGCAGCTTCGTCCTCATCGACGATCTCAGCTTTGCCACCATCGCGGCGGGCATGGTCGGGCCACCCCGGCTCCATGACTGACGAGCCCGCCGGCCCGTCCACCTACTACCCGGTCTCGCTCGATCTCTCGAACCGGCCCTGCCTCGTCGTCGGTGCCGGGCCGGTGGCCACGCGCAAGGTGCGTGGCCTGCTCGACTGCGGCGCCCGGGTCACCGTGATCGCCCCCGACGTCAGCGAGGACATGAGGTCCCTGGCCTCCCGTTTGGAGGCACTCGAGCGGCGGGCCTTCCAGCCCGACGACGTCACCGGCTTCCGGCTCGTCGTCACCGCAACGGGCGATCCCGCAGTCGACGGCGCCGTCGCGGCCGAGGCCGACGCGGCCGGCGTGTGGGTGAACAGCGCCGACGACCCGGCCCACTGCTCGTTCATCCTCCCGGCCGTCCACCGCGACGGCGCGGTCACGATCGCGGTGTCGACGGGCGGGTTGAGTCCCGCGCTGGCCGCCTGGCTCCGGAGCCGCCTCGCCGCGTCCTGCGGGAGCGGACTCGATGCGTTGGCCCGACTGCTGCACGAGAGGCGACAACAACTGCACGCAGAGGGGAGGCGGAGCGACACCGTCGACTGGGCCGCACTGCTCGACGGTGAACTTCCGTCGCTGGTGCGTGCCGGCGACCTCGACAACGCCCGCGTGATTTTGGACCGCGCGACCTCCGCCTAGGAGCGCGCCGGGCCTTCTGTCCCTTCCGACCGCACCTCCGCGACGCCCTTGCCGTCTCTCGTCGGGGCCAGGCGAACGAGGACACGGCATCAGCGTCAGGGCTGGGCGATCATCAACACGGTGCCGAGCAGCAAGAGCACGAGGGCGCCGGTGCCCGCCCACACCATGACGGTGGCGTCGCGCCCGGTCGCGGCGCCGTCGGACACCCGGCCGCGCTCGTCGGACCCAAGGCCGACCTGGACCCGGCGCTCTGCCGGATAGAGCACGCCCTCCCCCAGCAGGGCCACCACGACGAAGATGACCAGTCCGCCCATGACCCAGCCGTCATCCAGGTCGTAGGCGCCCTGGCTCATGGCCAGGAGCGCGAAGCCGAAGACGGGGATGCCCCAGATGGCGCGCCCGGCCCAGTTGAACCCGGGCCGGAAATAGCGCCGCACGGGCTCGGGCAGCGGCACGGACGTGACGAGGAGCCGGCGCAGGCGTGCGGCGGTGGCGGCCGCCGTGACCGTGGTGACGACCCCGACCACCACGCACACCACGTGGAGCAGGAGCACGATGTCGAAGGCGGCGCCGGCGGGCTGGTGGTGCACGCCCGACATGTTCTCCCATGAATGGTCCGGCGCAGGTGACGCCTTCGTGACCGTGGCGTCATCTCGGCCGGCCCACCCTGTACCGTAAGAGGAGGAGAAATGATGAAGCTTCGTGAGAGAATGGCGGTACCACGGCTGAGAGCGCAACGATGAACCAGCTCCGCCTCGATCCGCTGTCCGGTCGTTGGGTGGTGGTCAGCCCCGGCCGCGCCGAGCGGCCCTACTCGTTCGTGACCCGCTCCCGCGTGCCCGACACCCTCGACCGGCCCTGCCCGTTCTGCCCGGGCAACGAGGAGGAGACCCCGCCGGCACTCGAGACCTACGGGCCGACGGGCGGCTGGCTCGTGCGGGTGGTGCCCAACCTCTACCCCGCCTTCGACGGCGACGAGCCCTTCGTGGTGGCCAACCGCGGCCCCGTCTTCACCCAGGCCTCGGCCGGGGGCATCCACGAGATCCTGATCTTCTCTCCCGAGCACGACCTCACTCTGGGCCAGCTCAGCCAGGAACAGGTCGAACTGGTCATGGCGGCGCTCCGGGACCGGATCGAGGAGCATGCCTCCCAACCGAACCTTCGCTACACCCAGGCCATCGTGAACTCGGGCCGCGAGGCGGGGGCGTCGGTCGAGCACCCGCACGGGCAGCTGCTGGGGATGTCCTTCATCCCGCGCGAGCTGGCCGAGGAGCAGGCCCGCTTCGCCCGCTTCGTGGGTTCCTGCCTCCTTTGCACCACCATCGAGGCCGAGGAGGACAGCGGGCAACGCGTCATCTACTCCAACGACCGCGTCGTGGTGGTCTGCCCCTTCTGGAGCTCACTGCCCTACGAAATGCTGGTGATGCCGCGCGAGCACAATCCGCATTTGCACCACAGCCCCACCGAGGACCTCATCGCGGTGGGCGAAGCCTTGCGCCGCACCCTGCTCCAGCTGAACGAGACCGTGGGCGACGTGGCTTACAACATCGTGTTCCACTCCGCGCCCTACCGGGTGGGCGAGCCCTACCACTGGCACGCCCACGTCTGGCCCAAGGCGACCACCGCGGCCGGCTTCGAGCTCGGCACGGGTGTCGCCATCAATGTGATGTCGCCCGAAGAGGCCGCCGAGACCCTCCAGGTCAACGCCCTCGTCTGAGCGCGTTGCCGCTCGGGCCGCCTCAACGGACCGAGCGGGCCAGCTCCAGGAACGAGACCAGGCGCCGGACCAGGTCCCGGTCGGGCCCGACCAGTCCCGAGATCCCCGGCGTGTTGAGGTAGCCGGTCACGAAGGCCCGGCGGTTGCGCGTCTCCCACGCCTGGCCCAGCGCGGCCAGGCCCAGCCGGCCCGCCGGATCCCGCTCGGCAGCCGCCACGGCACTCGCCTGGTGCATCGACCACAGCAGGTCCGCCACGTCGCCCAGCGGGGTGCGCCGGCCCGGCGTGCGCTCACCCCAGAGCACCCCGCCCGGAGAACAGTCGCTCACCACCCAACCCTGGTCGGTGCGGGCCGTGCGGCCGAGGTGGAAGTCCCCGTGGGTGCGGATGACAGGCAGCCGGCTGTCCGATTCGCGGATCCACTTGACCAGGTCGGCCACGCCTGGCGCGTCGAGCACGGCCGGATCGGCCGCGGCGATGGCCGCTTCGGCCTGGTCCACCCAGTCGACCACCGGCTCTGGGTGGCGCAGATAGGCGCGGTCGAGGGCCAGGTGCATGCGCGCCGTCATGGTGCCGAGCTCCCGGGCCTCGGCGCCGAAGTCGCCTCCCGCCGCCTCCGGGGTCCCGCCCGACGCATAGAAGTCACGCAGCGAGGTGAGGGCCAGGGCCCATCCGGCCGAGCGGTCGGCCAGCGGCTCGAGCACCACGCCCAGGTCGCGCTCGTCCTCGACCCAGCGCACGAGCGGCGCCGCCACGTGGTTGAACCCCGCCCCTTCCAGGGCGACCATCAGGTCGACGTCGGGCCGGGGCCCGTCGTCCAGCCAGGGGAAGACCATCAGGTCGCCCCGGTCCCCGCAGTCGATCACCACGGCGTCGTCATCGTCCCGCAGCACACTCACCGGTCCCGGCCGGGGCGGAACCTGGCGGATGGTGGCCAGCAGCATCGGTCCCAGCTCGGCGTCCCGCAGTGCGTCGGTACAGACGGCCAGACCCGCTTCATCGTCGAGGAGTCCCAGGGCGCACTCCTCGCCGGGTCGCAGGAAGTGCGGCTCGTCGGTCACGCCGCGCAGCCCGACGACGAAGTGGGCCAGGCGGCCGTCGACCCGGGCCACCACGTCGAGCAGCCCGGGGCGTCCCGGGCGCAGCACCCGGTCCCGCACGATCTCCACCCGCTCCGGCGCGACGACCCCGTGCAGGCCCAGCCAGGTCGAGGCCAGGGTGCGCAGGCCGTCGGCGCGCTCGATGCTCACCCCTCGAGCCTGTCCTCGGGGACGAGGTCGAACCAGAGGAAGCCGTAGGGCGGCAGGGTGATGGTGTACGGCTCTTCGCTGATGATCGGAAAGGGTACGCGACCGAGGACCTCGTAGGGCGTGGAGCCGGCCCATTTGGCCAGGGCCAGCTCCGCCGGCTGGGCGAAGCGGCTCAGATTGTGCACGCAGAGGACGGCCTGGTGGCGGTGGACGACCTCGTCGTCCTCGCTCTCGTTGCCCGCCGGCACCGTGCGGGCCAGCACCGGCGCATGGCCCCAGTCGATCATCCCGTCGGGCGACGAGCGCATCGTGGTGTTTCCCGCGGGGAGGGCAGTGGTCAAGATGTCGGCCACGTCACCGGAGCGCACGTAGGCCAGCACCGACGGGTTGACGCACGGCAGCACCTCCATCGCCCCCACCCCCATGACCGGCAGGGCGCGGCGTTCTTGGAGCATGCGGCGCAACCAGTGGAGGAAGGAGCCCTGGTTCCGCAACTGGGCTTCGGCGTTGAGCGCACTGAAGCCGTAGACCGGGTCCATCAGCGGCGGCAGGTAGAGCTGGGCGAAGTCGGCCTTCGAGAACCCGCCGTTACGGTCGGGCGACCACTGCATCGGCGTGCGCACCGAGTCCCGGTCACCGAGATAGATGTTGTCCCCCATGAGCATTTCGTCGCCGTAGTAGATGACCGGGCTGCCCGGCAGGGACAGGATCAGCGCGTACAGGAGCTCGGCCGTGCGGCGGTCGTTGTTGAGCAGGGGGGCCAGCCGGCGCCCGATGCCCATGTGACGCTTCATGCGCGGGTCCTTGGCGTACTCCGCCATGAGATAGTCGCGCTCCTCCTCGCTCACCTGCTCGAGCGTGAGCTCGTCGTGGTTGCGCAGGAAGATGGCCCACTGGCAGGCGTCGTCGATGGCCGGCGTCTGGGCCAGGATTTCCGTGATCGGGTAGCGCTGCTCGCGACGCACCGCCATGAAGAGGCGGGGCATCAACGGGAAGTGGAAGCAGAGGTGGCACTCGTCGCCGTCGCCGAAGTAGTCGGCCACGTCGCTGGGCCACCCGTTGGCCTCGGCCAGCAGGATCCGTCCCGGGTAGTCGGCGTTGATCTGCTTGCGGATGCGCCTGATGAACGCATGCGTCTCGGGGAGGTGCTCGCCCGAGGTTCCGTCGCGCTGGTACAGGTACGGCACGGCGTCGAGCCGGAACCCGTCGAAACCCAGATCGAGCCAGAAGCGCACCAGGTCGATCATGGTGTCGGCCACTTCGGGGTTCTCGTAGTTGAGGTCCGGCTGGTGGTGGTAGAAACGATGCCAGTAGTACTGCTGGCGGGTGTCGTCCCAGGTCCAGTTCGAACGCTCGACGTCGGTGAAGACGACCCGGGCGTCCGGCCACTTCTGGTCGTCGTCGTTCCACACGTACCAGTCGGCCTTGGCGTTGTCGCGCGACGAGCGCGATTCGGTGAACCACGGGTGCTCGTCGCTGGTGTGGTTCATGACGAGATCGGCGATGACCCGGATCCCGCGTCGGTGGGCGTCCTCCAAGAAGCCCACCAGATCGCTGATCGTCCCGTAATCGGGATGGACGTTGAAGAAGTCGCTGATGTCGTAGCCCCCGTCGCGGAAGGGCGAGGGGTAGAAGGGCAGCATCCAGATGCAGTCGATGCCCAGCCACTCCATGTAGTCGAGCTTCTCGCGCAGTCCGCGCAGGTCCCCGGTGCCGTCGTCGTTGGCGTCGAAGTAGCCCCGGATGAGCACCTCGTAGAACACCGCGTGCTGGAACCAGCGCGCCGAGGGATCGAAGGCGCCTTCGTTCCCGCTGATCGGCATGGGGGGTGAGCTCATCGCGTCATCGCCCCGAGAAGCTGGCCCGGCCCGGGCCGCGCTCGACGAACGAGCGCAGTCCCGTTCGGGCGTCCTCGGTCTCGAACACGGCGCTGAAGGCCTCGAGCTCGTAGGCCAGGCCGTCGGCCAGCGGACGCCCTAGTCCCGCGTCGACGGCCGACTTGGCCAGCCCGTGGGCCACCAGCGGGCCCGCCGCTAGCTCGCCCGCCCAGAGCAACGCCCCGTCGAGCAGCTCGTCGGGTGCCGCCACCCGGTTGACCAGCCCGATGGAGAGCGCCTCGTCGGCCCGCACCTGGCGACCCGAGAGGATCAGCTCCTTGGCCCGCGACGACCCGATCAGGCGGGGCAGGCGCTGGGTCCCCCCACCACCGGGGATCACGCCGAGGGAGATCTCGGGCAGGCCCAGCCGCGCGTCCTTCGCGCAGATGCGGAAGTCACAAGCCAGCGCCAACTCCAGGCCACCACCGAGGGCGAAGCCGTTGACGGCGGCAATGGTGGCCCGGGGCAACGAGGCCAGGGCACCCAGGGCGCGCCCGAAGTTCGCCGCCACCGTCCGGGGCCCCATACCCGACTCCAGCTCGGCGATGTCCGCCCCCGCCGCGAAGATGCGCCGGCCGCCCCAGAGCACCACCGCACCCGGCGGGTCGGCGCCCAGACCCTCGACCACCTCGGCCAGCTGGACCAGGACCTCGCCCGAGAGCGCGTTGGCCTTGGGCCGGTCGAGCCGGACCAGAGCCACGCCGTCGTCGCGACGCTCCACGGTCACGAACTGCTCAGCCATGGCCGCACCGTATCCGCCCGCCCACCGGTCCCTCACTCCGTCAGGAGGCGGTCTGCCGCCTCGTAGGGGTCGATCTCCCCCGCCGCCAGTGCCTTCACGGCGCGGCTGTACTCCTCGCCCGCCGCCACCTCCGCGATGCGGGCCTCGGAGCGGGCCAGCAACACCCGGCGCAGCTCCTGCGCCAGACGTTCCGTCCTCCGGGAGGCCAACGCACCCGAGTCCAGCTGGTGGGCCCGGTGCCGGGCCACGGCGGCCCACAGTGCGTCGATGCCCTCCCCGGCCGAGGCCGTGGTCTCGACGATCTCGGGCCGCCAGGCACCCGGCCGCGACAGGTCGAGCATCTGCTCGAGGTCGCGTCGGGCCTCACGCACACCCGCGCGGTCGGCCTTGTTGATGACGAAGACGTCGGCCACCTCGAGCAGTCCGGCCTTGTTGGCCTGCATTGAGTCACCCCAACCGGGCGTCACCACCACCGCCGTGGTGTCGGCCGCCGACGCGATGTCCACCTCCATCTGTCCCACGCCCACGGTCTCGATGATGACCACACCCAGACCGGCCGCACCGAGCAGGCGCACGGCGTCGGGCACGGCCATCGACAGGCCGCCCAGATGGCCCCGGGTGGCCATGGAGCGGATGAACACGGTCGGGTCCAGCGCATGCTGGCCCATGCGCACCCGGTCGCCCAGGATGGCCCCGCCGCTGAAAGGCGAGGTCGGGTCGACCGCCAGCACGGCCACCTGCGGCACGTCCTCACCGAGGGGCCCGGGCCATCCGCCACGCACGGCGGTGATGAGCCCGTCGGTCAGAGTCGACTTGCCCGACCCGGGCGCGCCGGTCAGGCCGACCGTGTAGGGCACCTCGGCCCGGTAGGCCAGCCGGGCCACCGCCGTCGCCGTGGCGCCGCCGCGCTCGATGTAGGACAGCAGCCGGGCCAGGGCCACGCGGTCGCCCTCGCGGGCCCGGACCAGCAGCGCCCCGGGATCGGTCGCCCTCGTGTCGTTGCTCGCCCGGGCGCCGCTCACCGCCGGGTCACCGACGCGCCCAGCGACGACAGCGCCGCCGCCAGGTCCTCGTAGCCCCGGTCGATGTGGTGCGCCCCGCTCACCACGGTCGAACCCTCGGCCACCAGCCCGGCCAGCACCAGGGCCACCCCGGCCCGGATGTCGGGGGCCCGCACCGGCGCCCCCGAGAGGCGCGGCACCCCGCGCACCACGGCGTGGTGGCCTTCGGTCCGGATGTCGGCCCCCATGCGCCGCAACTCCTGGACGTAGCGGAAGCGACCCGAGAACAGGTTCTCGGTCAGGATGCCCACCCCGTCGGCCACGGTGAGCAGGGCCACCAGCAGGGGGCTGTAGTCGGTGGCCACTCCGGGATAGGGCAGGGTGGCCACGTCGGCCGAACGCACGCGGGCGGCGCGCTCGCCCGCAGCCCGTCCGGCCCGAACTCGGTCAGGACGCCCATCTGGCCCACCTTGCGCAGGAGATTCTCCATGTGGTCGGGCCGGGCGTCGCCGATGGTCACCTCTCCCCCGGCCATGCCGACGGCAGCAAGATACGTCGCCGCCACCACGCGGTCGGGCACGACCGCGTGCGTGACCGGGCGCAGCTCGTGCACCCCCTCGATCTCGATGCGCGACGTCCCGGCCCCGCGCACCTCCGCCCCCATGGCGCGCAGCATGGCGGCCAGGTCGCTCACCTCGGGCTCCTTGGCCGCGTTCTCGATCACCGTGGTTCCCTTGGCCAGCGCTCCGGCCATGAGCAGGTTGTCGGTCGCCGTGTGACTCGGGTACTCGAGCACCACGCGGGTCCCGACCAGACGGCCGCCCGGCACCGAGCCCCGCACCTCGCCGTGCGAGGACTCGAAGCGGGCGCCCATGGCGGTCAGCCCGTTGAGATGGAAGTCGATGGGGCGCTCCCCGAAGTCGTCGCCGCCCGGCAGCGGCATGCGCACCGACCCGCACCGGGCCAGGAGCATCCCGAGCACGACCACCGACGCCCGCATCCGCTCGAACAGCTCGTAGGAACCGCCGGGGACGAGATCCCCGGGCGCGGGCGACGTCACCGCCACCCGGCCGTCCTCGAGCCGCTCGACCCGGGCGCCGATGGCCCGCAACACGTTGGCCATGGTGTCGACGTCGGTGATGCGCGGCACGTTGGACAGCACGCTGCGACCCTCGGTCAGCAGGCAGGCCACCATCAACTTCAGGGCCGAGTTCTTGGCTCCGCCGGCCCACACGGTGCCCGACAGCGGCCCGCTGGGCTCGACGATGATCTGGTCCATCACCCCAAGTATCGCCGCTGGGAGCCGCCAACCCCGCAATCGCCGATCCTCCCGCTATGGTCATGGGCCGTGGTGATGTCCCCCCAAGCCCCCGATCGCAACCTGGCCCTGGACCTGGTGCGGACCACAGAGGCCGCCGCCATGGCCGCCAGCCGCTGGATGGGACGGGGCGACAAGATCGGGGCCGACGGCGCCGCGGTCGAGGCCATGCGCACCGTGCTCGCCAGCGTGCCCATGGACGGCATCGTGGTCATCGGCGAGGGCGAGAAGGACAACGCGCCGATGCTCTTCAACGGCGAGAAGATCGGGGACGGCACGCCGCCGCTCACCGACATCGCCGTGGACCCCATCGACGGCACGACCCTGACCGCCCAGGGCCGCGGCGGCGCCCTGGCCGTCATTGCGGTGGCCGAGCGCGGCTCCATGTTCGATCCCGGACCCTGTGTGTACATGGAGAAACTGGCCGTGGGTCCCCGGGCCAAGGGTTCGGTGGACATTCGCCGCACCCCGACCGAGAACCTCCACGCGCTCGCCGAGGCCCTGAGTCGGCCCGTGCGTGACCTGACCGTCGTCATCCTCGACCGCGAGCGCCACGGCGACCTGATCGGCGAGGTGCGGTCCTCCGGCGCCCGCATCCGGCTCATCACCGACGGTGACGTGGCGGGGGCGATCGCGACCGGCTGGCCCGGTGCGGGCACCGACATCCTCTTCGGCATCGGGGGGACCCCCGAAGGGGTGCTGGCCGCAGCCGCCCTCAAGTGCATGGGCGGCGAAATCCAGGGCAAGCTCTATCCCCGCAACGAGTCCGAGCGAACCGCCGCCCTCGACGCCGGCTACAACCTCGACGCGGTGCTCACCACCGATGACCTGGTCCAGGGCAACAACTGCTTCTTCGCCGCCACCGGCATCACCGACGGCGAGCTGCTCCGCGGCGTCCAGTACCACGAGTTCGGGGCCACGACGCAGTCGCTCGTCATGCGCTCGAAGTCGGGCACCCTGCGCAAGATCGACGCCAGCCATGCGCTGGCCAAGTTGGCCGAATTCAGCTCCATCCAGTTCGACTGACCGATCCGCCTGAGTCGGTTCGACTCACCCGATCTCTGCTCCTGGGACCGGGCCTCGAGGCCCGGCTGCCGCCCGGGTCCTGCCTCAGGCCGTTCCCGCGGCCACCGCCAGGCGCAGCTCGGCCCGGGTCAGGGCACTCTGCGCCTCCGCCAGCGCCAACTCCTCGTCGAGCTCCTCGCCCGCCTGGGCCCGCCCGGCGCTGAGGTCAGCCACCCGCTGGGTGGCGGCGTCGCGCGCCGCCTCGGCCCGGGGCACGTCGATCTCGTCAGCCAGTTCGGCGATGCCGGCCAGCACCGTCAGACGAGTGGAGAGACCGGGCAGCGGTCCGTCACCCTCGGCCAGCCCTTCGGCCGCCCCCGGGCTGGTGTCCACCTGCAGGAACCCGCCGTGCACGGCGAGTCGCGCCAGGTGGCCCTCGCCGTCCTCCACCTTGACCTCGCAGGGGACCACGTCGCCGATAAGGGGCGTGTGCCCGTCGAGCACCGTCAGGTCACCCTCGGAGGTGGCGAGCACGACCGACCTGGCGCCACCCGCGAACAGGGACTGTTCGGGCGTCACCACCTCGAGTCCGAAGACGCCGTCGTCCGCCACTAGCCCGCCTCGGCCTCGAGCGTGCGTGCCTTCTCGAGCACCGACTCGACCCCGCCGACGTTGAGGAACGCCTGCTCGGGGACGTTGTCCAGGTCGCCGTTGGCCAGCGCCTCGAAGGATTCGACCGTCTCGTCGATGGGCACGTTGATGCCCTTGACGCCGGTGAACACCTCGGCGACGAAGAAGGGCTGAGAGAGGAAGCGCTGCACCTTGCGGGCCCGGGCCACGGTCACCCGGTCCTCCTCGGAGAGCTCGTCCATCCCGAGGATGGCGATGATGTCCTGGAGCTCCTTGTAGCGCTGCAGGATCTCCTGGACGCGACGGGCGACGGCGTAGTGGCGATCGCCCACGATCTCGGGGGCCAGGATGTTCGAGGTCGAGGCGAGCGGGTCCACCGCCGGGTAGATGCCGAGCGCCGCGATCTGCCGTGACAGCTCGGTGGTGGCGTCGAGGTGGGTGAAGGTGGTGAACGGCGCCGGGTCCGTGTAGTCGTCCGCCGGGACGTACACGGCCTGGAGGGAGGTGATCGACTTCCCCTTGGTCGAGGTGATGCGCTCCTGGAGCTCGCCCATCTCGTCGGCCAGGGTGGGCTGGTAGCCCACGGCCGACGGCATGCGGCCGAGCAGCGTCGACACCTCCGAGCCCGCCTGCACGAATCGGAAGATGTTGTCGACGAAGAGGAGCACGTCCTGGTTCTGGACGTCCCGGAAGTACTCGGCCATGGTCAGCGCGGCGAGGGCGACGCGCAGGCGCACACCGGGCGGCTCGTCCATCTGCCCGTAGACCAGGGCGGCCTTGTCGATGACACCGGACTCCTGCATCTCGAGCCACATGTCGGTGCCCTCACGGGTGCGCTCGCCCACGCCGGCGAACACCGAGACACCACCGTGCTCCTGGGCCACCCGGTGGATCATCTCTTGGATGATCACCGTCTTGCCCACGCCGGCCCCACCGAACAGGCCGATCTTCCCACCCTGCACGTAGGGCTCGAGCAGGTCGATGACCTTGATTCCGGTCTCGAACATCAGGGCCCGGGGCTCGAGCTGGTCGAAGGCCGGCGCGCTGCGGTGGATCTCCCAGTAGTCGTCCGGCTTGCCGATGGCGTCGGTGTCGAGCGGCTCGCCCAGCACGTTGAACACGTGGCCGAGCACCGCGTTGCCCACCGGCACCTGGATCCCGTGACCCAGGTTGCGCACCGGGGCGCCGCGCACCAGGCCGTCGGTCTGTTGCATGCAGATGCAACGGACACGGCCTTCGCCGATCTGTTGGGCCACCTCGGCCCCGACGGTTTTGGTCTGGCCGTCGAGCTCGATGTCGAACTCGACGGCGAAGTTGATCTCGGGCAGGGCGTGCGGCGGGAACTCGACGTCGATGACGGGGCCGGCAATGGCGACGACCCGGCCTTCTTCTCTCGCGTGGTCCGCCGCTGTGGCGCTGGGTGCGGTGGTGGTCATCTGGGTCAAGCTCCCTTCGATTGGCGGAGCGCTTCGGCCCCGCCGACGATCTCCATGATCTCGGTGGTGATGGCGTCCTGACGGGCGCGGTTCATGACGCGGGTCAGGGTACGGACCAGTTCGTCCGCGTTCTCGGTGGCCGCCGCCATGGCCCGCTGCTGCGCCGTGAAGAACGAGGCCGTCCCCTCGAGCAGGGCGGCGAAGATCTCGGACTCGAGCGCCCGTGGCGCCAGCTCGATCAGCAACTTCTCGGGCTCAGGCTCGAACTCGGTGTACCCCTCGAGGTGGTCGAGGTCCACCTCGAGGATCTCGTCCGCCTCGGGCACCGGCAGCGGCAGCATCTGCAGGCGCTCGACCCGCTGAGTGCCGGCCGAGATGAAGCGGGTGGACACCATCTCGACCAGGTCGATCTCGCCGGCGATGAAGGGCGCCGCCGCCACCGCCGCGATCTGACGGGCGTCGGAGAATTCGGGACGGTCGGCAAAGCCCACGAAGGATTGAGCCATCTCGATGCCCCGGTAGCGGAAGTACGACGGGGCCTTCTTGCCCACGCTCCACACCGTGACCTCGGCCCCGTTCGACCGCAGTTCGGCGACCCGACGCTCCGTGGCCCGCAACACGCCCGAGTTGTACGAACCCGCCAGGCCGCGGTCACCGACGATGGCCAGGATCCCGACGTGGCGCGGCGACTCGGGGGTGCCGAGCAACTTGGCGGCCGCCCGCGGGTCGGCCGCTGCGGTCAGGCGCAGGACGCGCTCCATGCCCTCGCGATAGGGCCGGTTGCCCGCAATGCGGTTCTGGGCGCGCACGATCCGCGAGGCCGCGATGAGTTCCATCGCCTTGGTGATCTTCCGCGTGGACTGCACGCTGCGGATGCGGCGTCGCAGAATGCGCTCTTGGCCTCCGGCCATGGATCAGTCGACCTTCCCCGTGTCGAAACCTTCGAGGAACGTGGTGAGCCCCTTGTCGATCTCGTCGCCGTCGGGCAGGTTCCCGGTGGTACGCACGGCCTCGAGCACGGCCGGGTGATTGGCCCTGAAGTACTCCACCACCTCCACGGAGAAGCGGCGGACTTCGCTCACCGGCACCGAGTCGGCCCAGCCCTTGGTGCCGGCGTAGATCACCAGCACCTGCTCCTCGACGGGTACGGGCGCGTTCTGCGACTGCTTGAGCAATTCGGTCAAGCGGTAGCCCCGGTCGAGCTGGGCCTGGGACACCCTGTCCAGCTCGGAGCCGAAGGTGGCGAAGGCCTCGAGCTCGCGGAACTGGGCCAGGTCGAGCTTGAGCGTGCCCGACACCGTCTTCATGGCCTTGACCTGCGCCGCGCTCCCCACTCGGCTCACCGAGTTCCCGACGTTGATGGCCGGGCGGATACCGGAGTTGAACAGGTCGGTCTCCAAGAAGACCTGACCGTCGGTGATGGAGATGACGTTGGTCGGGATGTAGGCCGAGATGTCGCCCGCCTTCGTCTCGATCACCGGCAGCGCGGTCAGCGAGCCGCCGCCCAAGGCGTCGGACAGCTTGGCCGCCCGCTCGAGCAGACGAGAGTGCAGGTAGAAGACGTCACCCGGATAGGCCTCGCGCCCCGGTGGCCGACGCAGCAACAACGAGACCGATCGGTAGGCCTCGGCCTGCTTGGAGAGGTCGTCGTAGATGATCAACGCGTGCTCGCCGTTCTCCATCCAGTGCTGGCCCATGGCGCAGCCGGCGTACGGAGCCAGGTACTTGTACGGGGCCGGGTCGCCGGCCGAGGCCACCACGACCACGGTGTACTCGAGCGCGTTGTGGTTCTCGAGGGTGGCGACGGTCTGGGCCACCGACGAGTTCTTCTGGCCGATGGCCACGTAGATGCACTTCACGCCCTGGCCGGCCTGGTTGATGATGGTGTCGACGGCCACGGTCGTTTTGCCCGTCTTGCGGTCACCGATGATCAGCTCGCGCTGGCCCCGGCCGATGGGGGTCATGGCGTCGATGGCCTTGATGCCGGTCTGCAGGGGCTCAGCCACGGGTTGGCGACCGACGATGCCGGGCGCCTGCACTTCCATACGCCGGGTCTCGGTGGAGTTGATCGGACCTTTGCCGTCGATCGGCTCGCCCAGCGCGTTGACCACGCGACCGAGGAGGGCGTCGCCCACGGGCACGGTCTGGATCCGGCCGGTCGCCTTGACCGTCTGCTCTTCCTCGATGCTGTCCACCTCGCCCAGCACCACGGCGCCGATGGTGTCCTCGTCCAGGTTCAGGGCCAGGCCGAGCGTTCCGTCCTCGAACTCGAGCAGCTCGTTGACCGCGGCGCCAGGGAGGCCCGACACGCGGGCGATTCCATCACCGACCTCGACGATGCGGCCGATCTGCTCGGTCCCGACGGCCGGGGTGTACTCCTCGACGTTGCGCTCGAGCGCCTTGGTGATCTCGCTGGCGTCGATGGTCAGCTCTGCCATCAGTTTGCTCCTTCTTCTCTCGAACTCTGGCCGCGACGGCCGAAACCGGACGGCTCCCAGCCGGTCGGGGCGAAGTGCTCACGCAGGGCGTCGAGCCGGCCTCGGGCCGTGGCATCAACCTGAAGGTCTCCGATGCGGATGAGTGCACCGCTGAGCAGCGACTCGTCCACCTCCACCTGCAACTCCACCGGCACCCCGGCCAGCGCGCCCAGGGAGTCGGTCAGCTCGGTGCGCTGGGCGTCGTCGATCGGGGCAGCCGCCCGCACTCGGGCAATGCGCCAACCCCGGGCCTGCGCGGTCTGGTCGACGAGGTGGTCGAGCGTGCCCACGAAGTCGCGGGCCCGGCCGCCCACGACGGTGTAGCGAACCAGCGCCAGCGTCGTGTCCGCGACCTTGCCGGAGAGGAGTTGGGTCACCACGCCCACCCGTGCCTCGACCGCCAAGTCCCGGTCGGTGAAGGCCCCGCGCAGGGCCGGGGTGGCGTCGACCACCCGGGCGAACCGGAAGAGGTCGTCCTCGAGCGAATCGAGCTGTCCGGTGGACATGTCCTCGTAGAGCGCCGTGGCGAAACCCGCCACGCGCGTGCGTGCCGCCAGCAGGCTGAGCGGCGGCTCCTCATCCAGCCCCTCGGAGAGGTGGCGCACCCGGATGGCGAGCCAGTCCAGGGCCGACGCCGTTTCCTGGGCCGGCACCGCACCGGACGCGAAGGCGGCCAGACGGCGCGCCTCGGGCACCACCTTGCCCTCGAGCAGGTCCAGCATCACGGCCCGGCGTGCCGGTCCTGGGACGGCGGTGTCGCTCAGCGCCGCCCGCAATTGGGTGTTGGACATGACGAGCTGTTCGATCGCTTCGAGGTCGACCGCGGTGGGACCCAGCGCGGCCGAGCCGGCCACCTCGGTGACGGCCGCCGTATAGCCCTGAAGCGTGGGGTTCACTGGCGCGCCCCCGCACCCGCCCCAGCCCCCGCCGCGGCGCCACCCGTGGTGTCGGCCCGTAGCGCGGCGACCGCCTCGTCGATGAGGTCCCGGTGCGCCTCGGCGTCGACCTCACGGCCGATGACCCGCTCGACGACCTCCATGACGATCTCGCCCATCCGCGAGGCCGCCTCCTCGACCGCCCGCTGGCGAGCCAGCGCGATCTCGACGTCGGCGTTGCCCACGACGCGCTCGTACTCGCTCTGACCCCGCGCCTGAGCATCCGTGCGGACCTGCTCAGCCGTACGGTTCGCGGTGGCCACGATCTCGCGGGCTTGCTGGCGCGCCTGCTCGAGCACTGTGCGTCGCTCGTCGTCGGCCGCTTCGGCGTCCGAACGAGCCTGGTCCGCCGCCTCCAGTGAGGTGCGGATCTTCTCCTGGCGATCCTCCAACGCCTTGTTGATGGGTGGCAGCACCCATCTGTAGATGGCGAGGATCAGCACAATGGAGACGATCAGCTCGATGAAGAACGTCCCGTTCGGCAGAAGGAAAATGCTTGCTGTGGTCATGTTGCTCTCGGTCTCCGGGTTCGGTCCGGGCGTCGACGGGTCACTGGGGCCAGCTCCGGACTACGCGATGCTCTTCGCTGCGAAGACGTAGACGAACACCACCATGAAGAGCAGGTTGATGAAGTACATGGCCTCCACGAGGCCAACCGTCAGGAAGAAGTACTGACGGGCCTTGGCCTCGATCTCGGGCTGGCGAGCGATGGCCGCGATGGTCTGCGACCCGGCCAGGCCGTCACCGACGGCTGCGCCGATGGCGCCACCGCCCAGGGCCAGTCCGCCGCCGACGAGGGCGCCGGCGATTCGAACTGCACCTTCAATGTTGTCTGCTGCCATTTCTGTTTCTCTCCTTTTTCGAGACCGTGTCGGGACGAGGACTAGTGAGTCTCCCTGGACATGCCCATGCCCATGTACATGATCGTGAGCAGGGCGAAGATGAACGCTTGGATCGCCCCGATGAACAGCTCGTCGAAGGGCTTCCAGACCAGGAGGCCGATCCACGACGCATAGGGCGGAATCAGGGTGACGATGACGGCGATCATCAGCACGCCGGAGAAGATGTTGCCGAAGAGTCGGAAGGTCAGGGTGATCGGCTTGGTGATCTCTTCGATGATGTTGATCGGGGTGAGCGCGGCATAGGGCTGGGCGTAGTGCTTGAAGTACCCGCCGACCCCGCGGGCCTTGACCGAGTTGTAGTGCTGCAGCACGAACACGATGAGGGCGAGCGCCAGCGGCAGGTTCACGTCCCCGGTGGGCGGGGCCAGGAATCCCGGGTCGCCGCTCGGGACGAAGGCCAGCCAGTTGCAGACGAGGATGAACAGGCCGACGGTCACGCCCAGGCCCACGAAGGGCACGCCATTGGGACCGATGGCCGAGGCGGCCAGATCGGAGACCTGCTCCACGATGAGCTCCCAGAGGAGCTGCAGCTTGCCGGGTACGCCTGACGTGACCTTGCGCCGCATGAGCAGGCCGAGGCCGAACACGATCGCTGCTGCGATCAGCGTGGTCCACACGACGTCGAGATAGATGGTCAGCCCGCCCACCCGCACCACTCCATGGTGGTCGCCGATGGTGATGTTGCCGCTGGCCAGGATGAAATGGTTTTTCACTGCAGCCCCTGCGTCACGAGGACGCGGCTCACGTTGATCACGAACAGGATTTGGAAGATGACCAGTCCGGCCACGGCTCCGATGCCGAGCGGACCGTCGATGAGCAGCAGGCCCACCGCGATGAGGGTGATGATGCCCAGACGGGTGACGCTCTTGGTCCCGATCGCCCGGCGGAGGATCTTGTGGTTCTCCTCACCGTCGGTCTTCAGCTTGGCCACTCCGGCATCGAGGAAGCGGAGGTTCAGGATCGCCAGGCCGAGGCCGATGACGAGGCCGAGCGCAGCCCAGAACGATCCGAGGAAGAGGACGATGATGACGCCGGCCCCGCCCACGATGAGCGAGGAGATCACGGTGCGTCGGAGCACCTTGGCCAGCGCGTTGCCGCCGATGTCGGAGAGCCCGTCGAGCATGTTCATGGCCGACCTCCCTCAGCAGGACGCCGACCTAGAGGTAGGTGCGGATCTGCTTGATGACGCTGAACGCGGCGACGGTCAGTCCGAGGGCCAGACCGATGAGCAGGAACAGGGGTGCGGTGTGCAGCGCGCCGTCCACCAGGACGCCGGCCAGGATACCCAGACCGACACAGACGGCGGCGGCCAGGCCCATGTTCAAGAACGCCAACGCCCCCGGGAGGGGCTTGGGATCTTTCGACTCTGGTGATGGATCGGACTGGCTCACCAGGGGCGCGCACGACGACGCTCAGAAAACTGCGCATGCGACTGCTCCCCCCCTACGCGGTGCGTGGCGCGCCGAAGTCCAGCGTCGGTGAAGCCGCGGTGGCAGCACGGGACGAGGCGAGGTGGACGGGGTACACAGGGATAATCATCGCATCCCGGCCCAGATCTCGTCCAAACGGTCACGAAGGAAACCTGACGACCTCGTTTTCCCGCTCAGCTCCGTCCAAGGACGCAGGAATTCCCTGGTCGGAGGCCTCGTCATCGTCCTCTCCGTTCCCCCGGCGCAAACCGGGATGGAAGAACGTGTAGAGGGCCACCCCGAGGGCGGCCGCCCCCAACGGAATGATGGCGTTGACTCCTTGGACGAAGAGGGGGACGAGGAGGAAGCCCGAGAGCACCGCGGTCCAGGCCCAGAGGATGATGACGCTGCGCCGGGGCCCGTGCCCGAGGCGGAGCAGGCGGTGGTGGATGTGCTCCTTGTCCGGGGTGTCGAAACCCTTTCCCTGCGCCGTGCGGCGGATGAAGGCGAAGGCCATGTCGACCAGGGGCACGCCCAAGATGAAGAGCGGGATGAACAACGGCGCGAAGAAGAAGTAGGTCACGCCCGAGATCGGCACGTCGGGGGGGACCCGCCCGCTGATGACCATGGTCGAGGCCGCCATGAGGAGGCCCAGGAAGAGGGCGCCCGCATCGCCCATGAAGATACGGGCCGGGTTGAAGTTGAAGGGCAGGAAGCCGAGACAGATCCCGCAGGCGATGGTCGCCACCAGCGGGCCGATGTTGTCGCTCGGCAGAAGGCCGGTCTCCATCAGGCGCAGCCCGTAGACGGCCAGGGTGCCGCCGGCGATGGCGACCACCCCGGCGGCGAGCCCATCGAGGCCGTCGATCAGGTTCACCGCGTTGGTCATGCAGATGACCCAGACCGCCGTGATGAGCGGGACGATTCCCGGCGTCAGCACGAAGAAGCCGGCCAGGGGGATCTTGAGCTGGTACATGGTCACGCCGGCGAAGTACAGGATGCTGGCCGCCAGGACCTGGCCGGCCATCTTGGCGGGCGCCGACATGTCGCGCACGTCGTCGATCAGGCCCACCGCGAACATGGCGCCCGCGGCCAACACCACGCCCAGCATCTCCGGCGAGTCCTGGAACATGTGGCTCTGGCGAAACGGCGGCAGCGCGGCCGCCGCCAGGACGGCGACCAGGAATCCGAGGAACATGGCGGCACCACCGCCATAGGGGATCGGCTTCTTGTGCACGCTGCGGTCGCTCGGGTGCGCCACATAGCCCACCTTCAACGCGAATCGCTTGGCAGGAACCGTGCAGGCTGCGGTCACCACCGCGGCGATGGCCAAGACGGCGCAGTACCAGCCGATGTCGGGCACGTCTTAGCTCACGAGATCGGGATACGGGGGAAAGGCGGCACAGAGGTCGGCCACCTCACGGCGGATCGCCGCGATCTCGCCCTCGTCGGTCCGCGCCTTGAGCGTGCGGGCGACCAGCTCGGCGACCGCCACCATCTGGGCGGGACCCATGCCGGCCGTGGTCTCGGCCGCCGTGCCCATACGCAGGCCCGAGGTGAGAAAAGGCGAGCGCGGGTCGTCCGGGATCGTGTTGCGGTTCAGGGTGATGCCCGCACGATCGAGCACCTCTTGGGCCTCCTTGCCGGTGAGCTCGGCGTCGAACGGGCGCAGGTCGACCAGGAGCATGTGGTTGTCGCTGCCCCCCGAGACCAGACGGAATCCTTGACCGGCCAGCGCGGCGGCCAGGGCCGATGCGTTCTCGACCACGTCGGCCGCGTAGCGGCGGAACTCGGGCTGTGCCGCCTCGGCGAAGGCCACCGCCTTGGCCGCGATGACGTGCTCGAGGGGGCCACCTTGGAGACCGGGAAAGACGGAGCTGTCGATCTTCTTGGCCAGATCCGCGCCGCAGAGGATGGCACCGCCCCTCGGGCCGCGCAGCGTCTTGTGCGTAGTGAGGGTGACGACGTCGGCCACGCCCACCGGGCTCGGGTGCGCGCCGCCGGCGATCAACCCCGCCGGGTGGGCCGCGTCGAACATGAAGGAGGCCCCGACCGAGTCGGCAATCTCCCGGAAGGGCAACGGGTCGATGACCCGGGCGTACGCCGTGGAGCCGGCGACGATGAGGGCCGGCTTTTCGGTTTTGGCCAGATGCGCCACCTGGTCGAAGTCGATGACCTCGCCCGGTGCGCCCTCGTCGCTGGACTCGGGCGTCACGCCGTAGGAGACGAAGCGCCAGAACTTCGAGACGATCGAGGCCGGCGACCCGTGAGTCAGGTGGCCTCCGTGGTCGAGCCGCATGGCCAGGATGGTGGCCCCGGGCTCGAGCAAGGCCTGGTACGCCGCCAGGTTGGCGTTCGCCCCGGCGTGGGGCTGCACGTTGGCGTGCTCGGCGCCGAAGAGGGAGGTGGCCCGATCGCGAGCCAGGTTCTCGACCTCGTCGATAATGCGGTTCCCGCCGTAGTACCGCTTGCCCGGGTAGCCCTCCGAGTACTTGTTGGTGAGGACCGAGCCCGACGCGGCCAGGACGGCCGGCGAGGTGAAGTTCTCCGAGGCGATCAGCTGGAGCGTGGTCTGCTGACGGTTCAATTCCTGACCGATGAGATCCGCCACTTCCGGATCAGCGGACAGCGCGGTCTCGTAACTGCTCATAGGGTCCCTTCGGCTGGCATCGGGTGGACGAGCTCACGGTCGAGGTCAGCCAGCTTGGCGAGGCGCCCGTCGTGCCGGCCGTGTTCTGCGGTGGCTGCGAGAAATGCACTCAACGCGTCCAGGACGACGGCGGTGCCGGTCGTCCGTGCCCCGAAGCACACCACATTGGCGTGGTTGTGCTGCTTGGCCAGCGTCGCCGTCGTCACGTCGTGGACCACCGCGGCGCGGACGCCGGCGACCTTGTTGGCGGCCATGGAGATGCCGAGGCCGGTCCCACAGACGCACACACCGAGTTCGACGGCACCGCCGGCCACCGCCCGGCCGACCGCCTCGCCGTAGTCGGGATAGTCGACCGAGACAGCGCCGTCGTGGGTCCCGAGATCGGCGACATCGTGCCCCTGTGCTGCAAGTTCACCCCGCAGGATCTCCTTCAGGTCGAACCCGGCATGGTCCGAGCCGACGGCGACGCGCATGGGTGTCGAGTCTACCGACAGGCCAGGGAGGTCCCGGGGCTCACCCGGTACGCTCCACGAACCATGGCTCTCGACCCACGCACCCCCGTGGTCGTCGGGGTGGGCCAGGTCGTGACCCCCGCCGATGCCAGGCTCGCTCCGCACGAGCGGCCCGAGCCGGTCGAGCTCATGGCCAGGGCACTGCGGGCGGCCGCCGAGGATTGTGACGGAGCTCCCGCTGGAGCGGCGGCAGCAGCCGGGCGCTCTCTGCTGGCCCGGGCGGACAGCCTTCGAGTCGTGGTCCCGCTGGGCTGGCATGCGACCAACCCGGCCCTCCAGGTAGCGGCGCGCCTCGGCTTCGCCGAAGGGGACGAGCCGTCGCAGCTCATGCTCTCGGCCGTCGGGGGCAACACCCCGCAGGCCTTGATGCACGACGCCTGCCTCGCCATCAGCAAGGGTGAGCTCGACGTGGTGCTCGTCACGGGAGCGGAGGCCATGTACACCCGCGCCCTCTCGCGCCGTGAAGCCACGCGCACCCGGCTCGACTGGGCCGAGCAGCCGGTCGACACCCCGGCACCGACCATGTTCGGAGTGGACAAGCCGGGCGCCAACGACCTCGAGATGAACCGGGGCGTCGTTCTCCCGATACACGCCTACCCCCTCTTCGAGAATGCGCTACGGGCCGCCAACGGCTGGAGCCTCCCCGATCACGCGTCACGGATCGGCGGACTGTGGTCCCGTTTCAGCCGGGTTGCCGCCGCCAACCCCTACGCCTGGATTCGCCAGCCCCGCACAGCCCAAGACATCGTCACGGTGACGCCGGCGAACCGGATGATCTCGTTCCCCTATCCCAAGCTCTGCACGGCGAACCTGCAGGTGGATCAGGGCGCGGGATACATCGTCTGCTCGGTCGAGGCAGCGCGGGCGGCCGGGGTAGCCGAGGAGCGCTGGGTCTTTCCCCTATCCGGTGCCGACGCCAACGACCACTGGTACATCTCGGAACGTCCCGAGCTCCACCGCTCCCCCGCCATCCGCCTGGCCGGCGCCGCCGCCCTCGAACTGGCCGGCCTCGGCATCGACGACATCGGCTTGGTCGACCTCTATTCCTGCTTCCCCGTCGCGGTGCAGATGGCTGCGTCCGAGTTGGGGTTGGCCATCGACGACCCGGCCCGGCCCTTGACACTGACCGGGGGCCTGACCTTCGGCGGCGGTCCGGGCAACAACTACACGGCGCACGGCATCGCCAGCGCCGTGCAGGCCCTCCGGGAAGCACCCGGCGCGCACGCGCTGGTCAGCGGCCTGGGCTGGTTCGCCACCAAGCACTCCCTCGGTGTCTACGGCACCGACCCGCCGACGCACGGCGGACCCTTCGCCTGGCGCGACGCGCAGCCCGGCGTCGACGCGCTGCCGCGCTGTGACGTCGATCCGGCGGCCACGGGCTCCGTGCGGATCGAGACCTATACCGTGACCTTTGGCCGAGAAGGACAGCCCGAGCGCGGCATCGTGGCCTGCCGGACCGCGGACGAAGTCCGGGCCTGGGGCAACGTCACCGACGCCGCAACCCTGGTCCAGCTGTGCTCGGAGGAGGGCGTAGGTCGTCGTGCCACTCTGGCCGCCGACGGCGTCTTGACGCTCAGAGATTGACGGAGAGAGAGAGCTCGCGCCATCGCCGCCCTGGCATTCGGTCGCCGTTCCTCGTCTGGGTCTAGCGTTGAACAGTCGGCTGGACCCGATGCCCGGGATGACACGTCGCACTTCCCCAAAGGAGGAGCCCATGGTCCGTCCAAAACGCCTCCCGGTCGCCAGGCCAAGGGGCGGCACCGCGTACCGACGGTTCGTTCCCGCCACAGCCTGGGTGCTCATCGCGGCTGGTGCCGGCGTGCTGACGGTCAGCCCGTTGGCCGGGCCCGCCGCCAGTGCGACCACGACGTCGGCTGGCCGTGTTGTCCTGACCAACGAAAGCAATGGTTCGACGACGGTCGTGACAAAGGGTGAGCAGGTCGTCGTAAAATTACACAGCGACGGGTTCGACTGGACGGAGGCATCCGTCATCAACGCGTCGTCTGAGATCGTGCTCAAGAAGGAGTTCGGGCATGTGTCCTCGCGCGGATCCTCCGTCACCAAGTTCCTTGTTGTGGGATACGGGTCGGTGGCCCTGCAGGCGAGCGGCACGGCCAAATGCTCCAGTGACCCGGCATGCGATCCACGCTCGGTCACCTGGAGTGCCAACGTGATTGCGCCCGCTCAGGACCCACCCGTCCACTCGCCCTGAGCGGACGGGTGCTGTTTGGCGGTGGGCGTACCGTGCCACCAAGGTGTGAGGCGCCGTAGGAGCACGTCACCGTTGGGCTGGGCGCCCGGGCCAAGGGCTCTCGGTCAGGTCTTGGTGAGAGCGAAGGAGAAGGCGCCGGTTCCGGTCCCCGACACGCTGTCGTCGTCGACGAGCACCGTCCAGGTCCCCGTGCTGTCCAAGCCGCACGTCACGGCGGTGGCAGGCGACGCACAAGCTGACGTCCCCGCCGGTCGGAAGAAGTCGATCAGTGGCGCCAGCGTCCCGGTCAAAGAGGTCAGCGTGGCCGTGTCGGTCTGACCGGACTTTCCCGAGAAGTCGAAGCAGGCCACGTCTCCGGCGCTGGGCACCGAACCGCCGACCTTGGCGCCGCCCGCGGTCACCGCCTTGCAGTGCTTGGGTCCGGTCATCCGCTGGGTGTAGAGCACGAACGAGCCCCTGGTCTGACCCGACTCCGAGTACAGGACGAGCGTCTGCGATCCCGCCGAAGCGAGTGGGCACTCGAGCGTCCCGTTCGCGTCACACTGCAGCGATCCGGAGGGTGACGTCTCGATAGCCGAGGCGATGGTGAGGCTCCCGGACGTTCCCGTGTTCCGGGCGAAGAGGAAGTCGCCCGCCGACGCCATGAACGTGAAGCAGGCGAACGACGCCTTCTTGGCGATCTCGCCCACGATGGCGTGGCCGTATTTGACCGGGGTACAACCCACGCCGAGATCGAGCCTCTGGAGTGACAAACGGAAGTTTCCGGTGTGCGTGCCCGAGGAGTCCGAGACCTGGAGTGTCCATGCGCCCGATCCCCCGGAGGGGACCGAGCAGGACGTCGCCCCTCCGTAGGGGCCGGCGCAGGTCGAGATGGGACCGGGCCGGAAGAAGTCGAAGAAGAGCCCGAGGCTGCCGGACGTGGCAGCCATGTTCAGCCAGGCGACGTCACCTGGCGCGGCGGTGAAGGTGAAGCAGGCGTCGGCACCGGGGCTGGCAATGGAGCCGGCAACCGAGTTGGCGCCGAAGCTGACGGGCGTCGTGGTCGAGCAGGCCACCGAGGTGCGGGGGGCCACGGCAGCGGCCGAGTCGGTGCCGGCGGGCGGAGCTCCGGCGGCGGTGGCAGCGGACGTGGCGACGAGCGGGACGATCAGCGAAACGAGAACAGCCGCAGCGGCCATGCCGACGGTTGCCGCCCACTTGGTGACCCACCTTGTGAGCATCAAACCTGAGTATGAGCTGAACCCGGTACCCAGTCAAGGTTGTGCGACGGTCGTACCATGCGGCGATGGCCACGAGCGCGGAAGACCCGGTGCACGGCGTGCGGCTCGTCGTCTCGCTCTACCGGGAGTTCGAGCAGGTGGCACGCAAGGGCGACCTCAGCATGGCCCAGTACCGGACGCTGCTCTACCTCCTCGGGGGCTCGCGACGAGCGGGCGAGCTGGCGGCGGCCAATGCGGTGACCAAACCCACCGTCTCGGCCATGATCAACGCGCTCCGCCAGCAGGGCTGGGTGGCCGACGTGGTGGACGAGACCGGCGACGCCCGGGTGACCCGGGTCGAGCTGACCGAGGTCGGCAGGCGGCGGCTGGAGCGCTTCGAGGCCGAGCTGGCCGGGCGCATGGAGGACCTGCTGCCAGGCACCGAACGGGCCCGGGTCAGGCAGTTCTTCGGCGAACTCCAGGCGGCGCACCGGGGCACGCGTGAAGAACGGCTGGGGGACGTCTTCGAGTCCGATCGCTGAAGATTCCGAATCGGTGAAGATTCCGATCGGTGAAGACTCCGATCGGTGAAGACGCCGATTTGTGACTCGGATTCGTCACGCAGGCCTTGCCAAGCCGCCGCCTCGGCATTATAGTTCGACTGATCTAACTATCTCGTCGAGGTCGGACGGGGAAGGGGAGGGCGTGCCACACGATCTGGTCATCAGGGGCGGCCATGTGGCGGACGGGCTGGGCGGCGAGCCGATACCGGCCGACGTGGCGGTGGACGGCACCACTCATCACCGCCGTCGGGACGGTGCCCGAACGTGGCCGGGAGGAGATCGAGGCCGACGGGCTTCTCGTCACGCCCGGGTTCGTCGACATCCACACCCACTACGACGGGCAGGCCACCTGGGACGATCGCATGACGCCGTCGAGCTGGCACGGCGTGACGACCGCCGTCATGGGCAACTGCGGCGTGGGCTTCGCACCGGTACGGCCTGACGCGCACGATCGCCTCATCTCCCTCATGGAAGGCGTCGAGGACATCCCGGGCGCCGTGCTCGACGAGGGGATCGAGTGGACCTGGGAATCGTTCGGTGAGTACCTCGATGCCGTCGAGCAGCGGCCACACGACATCGACCTGTGCGCGCAACTCCCCCATGGAGCGCTTCGCCTCTATGTCATGGGGGAACGGGCCGCCCGCCTGGAAGATGCGACGGAGGACGACGCGGCGGCCATGCGCGTCCTGGCGACAGAAGCACTGCGCGCCGGTGCCATCGGCTTCTCCACGTCGCGCACCTTGAACCACCGCACGGCGACCGGAGATCCCACCCCTTCGCTTGCGGGCGCGGGCCGACGAGCTCGAGGCGATCGCGCTCGGCGTGGCCGACGCGGGCCACGGCGTGATCGAGCTCATCTCGGATTTCTACCCCGACGCCGACGGCGAGTTCGCGCTGGTGCGCCAGATCGTCGAACGATCGGGCTGTCCACTGTCGCTCTCGCTGGCCCAGAACAGCCGCGAGCCTGACGCCTGGCGGGATCTCCTGCGCCGGGTCGAGGAGGCGGTGGCGGAGGGGCTGCCCATCCGGGCCCAGGTGGCGCCACGCGCCGTGGGCGTGTTGATCGGACTGCAGTCCTCGTACCACCCGTTCATGCCGTTGCCGGCCTTCGGCGAGATCGCCGGGCTGCCCATCGAGCAACAGGCCGGCGCACTGCGGGACCCCGCGTTCCGAGCCCGCTTGCTCGACCAGATCCCGGCCCAGGGCGACGGCACTCCCGCCGTCCGGCGACGCTTTGCCGATTTCGGCCATCTGTATCCGTTGGGCGACGTGCCGGACTACGAGCCCGCACCCGAGCACAGCATTGCGCGGATGGCGTCGGCCCGGAGTATGGAGCCGGCGGCTCTGGCCCTCGACCTGCTGAGCGAGAACGACGGCAGGAACTTTCTCTACACACCGTTCCTGAATTACGCCGAGGGCAACCTCGACGCCTGCGGCGAGATGCTCGCCCACCCCGACACCGTGTTCGGCCTCGGTGATGGTGGGGCCCATGTCGGGATGATCGCCGATGCGAGCTTTCCGACGTACTTCCTCTCGCACTGGGCCCGCGACCGCTCGTACGGGCGCCTGCCCGTGGGCCGGGTGGTCGAGCAGCTCACGAGTAACACGGCACGGACCGTCGGCCTGCATGATCGTGGCGTGGTCGCCCGCGGCATGAAGGCGGACCTCAACGTCATCGACTTCGATCGCCTGTCCTGCGAGACGCCGGTCATGGGCTACGACCTCCCCGCCGGCGGCAAACGCCTCCTTCAGGGTGCCCGCGGCTACCGGGCCACGGTGGTGGCGGGCGCGATCACGTATCGAGACGGGGAGGCGACGGGCGCGCTGCCCGGTCGCCTCGTCCGCGGCGGCCGGGACACGGCTGCCGCCTGACGCAAGGAGCACCAATGAGCACGACGACGCTGCACCAGCTCGAGCCCGCCGCCGAGTGGCGGGCGGCCGACGTGGCCGATCCCGAGTCGTGGACGTTGCGCCTGACCCAGGAGGACCAAGACGAGCTCGCGGGCGCCCTGGCCAAGGCCAAGGCCAAGAGCACCGACCCGCTCGACCTCGGGAAGCAGGACTTTCCGCTCGAGGGACTGGCCGACAAGCTCCAGGGGGTCGTCGAGGTCCTGTTGAACGGGCGCGGCTTCATGCGCATCGCCACCCTCGACGCGGACCGGTACGGCGACGACGATCTCACCCTTCTCTACTGGGGCATCGGCCTGCACCTCGGAGAGCCCTGGGCCCAGAACAAACACGGTCATGTGCTGGGTGACGTGACGGATCAGGGCAAGACGATCGACGACCCGACGGTGCGCGGCAACGAGCTCGGCGGCATCGCGCTCGACTACCACACCGACGGGTCGGATCTCGTGGGTCTGCTCTGCCTGCGCACGGCGCGCACCGGCGGCCTGTCCTGCGTGGCCAATGCGGTGGCCATCCACAACCAGCTGGTGCGCGAGCACCCCGACCTGGCTGCCGCGCTCTACGACCCGATGCCCTACGACGCCAGGGGTGAGCAGGCCGAGGGCACGCGTGCCTTCTACGCCATCCCCGCGTTCACCGAGCATGCCGACCGCCTCTTCGTGCGCTTCATTCCGCAGTACATCCTGGCCTCGCAGCGCCACGACGACGCGCCGCGACTCAGCGCAGAAGCCCGCACCGCCATCGCCACCGTCTCGGAGATGGCGAACGACCCCGACTTCAACGTCTACATGGATCTGCAACCCGGCGAGATGCAGTTCATCAACAACTACCACGTGCTCCACGGCCGAACCGCCTATGAGGACGACCTGGCCCACGGGTACAAGCGCCACCTGAAGCGGTTGTGGCTGGCGACCTACGCACTGACGGACCGTCCGGCGCATTTCGCCGCGCTGGGGCGGACGCACTGGGAGGCCAGGCGCTCCGTGAGCACGGTGCCCGCAGTCGAGCGGGTCCCGACCGGGTCCTGAGGGCGCCCGTCAACTCGGGCCCGAGCTCGCACCGTTTCGGCGTCGCGATGGCGACGTCGTCCTGAAGTGAGCAGACTCAGGAGCATGAGTTACTACGAGGACCAGGTCGTCCCGCGCCTCATCGACGTCATGTTGGGCACCAAAGCCGTGGGCACGCTGCGCCAGCACGTGGCGTCACCACTCTCGGGAGAGGTGCTCGAGGTCGGGTTCGGCTCTGGCTTGAACGTGCCCTACTACCCTCCGGCCGTCACCCGCGTGCAAGCGGTCGACCCGGCCATGGTCGGGCGCAAGCTGGCCGCCAAGCGGATCGCCGCCAGCCGGGTGCCCATCGAGTTCGTGGGTCTCGACGGCGAGCACCTGCCGGTCGAATCAGGCAGCATCGACCACGTCCTCATCACGTGGACCATGTGCACGATTCCCGACATCGAGACCGCCCTCTCCGAGATGCGCCGAGTGTTGCGGCCGGGCGGGCAGATGCACTTCATCGAACACGGCCTGGCCCCCGACGCCAAGGTGGTCAAGTGGCAACACCGCCTGAACCCGCTCGAGAATCGCCTGGCCGGCGGCTGCAACCTGAACCGCCCCATCGACACGCTGATTGAGGGCGCGGGCTTCCGCTTCGACGAACTCACCACGTTCTACGGGAAGGGGCCCAAGTCGTTCTCCTACTTCTACGAAGGTGTGGCCTCGCCGGCTTGACCTGTGGACCGCATCGCGATCGTGGGTCCGGTTGCCTCCGGCAAGACGACGCTCGCACGGCACCTCGGGCCAAAGCTCGGGCTCCCGGTGTTCGATCTCGACGACTACTACTGGCGTTCCAGGCCCGTCCCCACCGAAGAGGAATGGGCCGAGCGACACCGGGAGTTGATCGGCGGTGATCAGTGGATCATCTCCGGCGACTATCGGGCGGTCGCCGCGGCCCGCTTCGAGGCCGCCGATGTCGTGATCTGGCTCGATCTTCCACGGCGCACCTGTCTCCGTCGCGTCACCTCGAGGAAGATGAAGGGCAATCCGTCGCCCCTCCTCGAGTGCTGGCGCTGGATCTGGCGCTACCCGAAACACGGCAGACGCGAGACGGCGACGACCTTGGCCGACCCTGCGCTGACCTGCACCCTCCATCGGCTACGAACCTCTTCGGAGATGAAGTCGCTGCTCACATGGCTCGAGAGCTGATCTCCACCGGGTCCTCGAGGCCCGGCGCGGTGATGGCCCGGCGCCGGCTCTAGGGAGACAGGGTCTTGAGCCGGGCCGCGCCGACCAGGGCGGATACCAGGCCCTTGACCTCGGCCCGTGCGACGTCGTCCGACAGCAGCCCGTCGGGGCCCACCGAGGAAGCGGTGACCGGTACGTTGCCACAGGCCGCCTCGACGATGTCTGCGTGGGCGTACTCGAGGACGGTACGCAGCGACCCGTACGCCAGGAGGGCGCCCCGGGGCGAGCAGTTGATCCAACCCACCGGCTTCCCGTAGATCGATCGGGTCTGGTCGTCGCCGATCAGCCATTCCAGGAGATTCTTGAGGGCACCCGGCATGGCCCCGGCATATTCGGGCGTCGAGAACAGGATGGCGTCGGCTCGGTGGACGGCGTCACGGAGACGCTGCACGGCCGGAGGCGGTGCCGGCCGGTCGTCATCGGGGTTGAAGTGTGGAAGCTCGCTCAGCTCGTCGTAGAGGACGCACTCGGTCCCGGACGCGGCGTCGGTTTGCGCTGTCCGCAGGACCGCCGTATTCGTCGAGGCGCTCCTCACGCTTCCCGAGACCAGGAGAATCGAACAACTCACCTCTGGCACAACCGCCCGCGAGCGGCCGCTGTTCCCGGCGGGGCCGACACGAGCCGAAGCCGAAACTATGTCCCGACGACCCAGCGTGCGGCCAGCGCGCCGACCCAGTCGGCGGCTTCGTCGGGATCGTCCGGGGGTGACTCGACGACCACCACTTCGTCGACCCGGAGTGCCTCGAGCTCGGGCAGGTCGTCCGGCTCGCCCTCGCGCAAGGCGACCGAGATGTCCAACGCCCGCGGGTCACGACCCTCCTCCCGCAAGGCCGACCGGAGCACGCCCAGCCGGTCTGCCAGCTGATCGGGCGCGACGTTGAACCCGTACCACCCGTCGCCATAGGCCGCGACACGCCGGAGAGCCCGGTCACTGTTCCCCCCGAACACGACGGGAACGGTGCGGCGCACCGGCTTCGGATAGCAGCGCACACCTTCGAAGCAGACATGGCTGCCCACGTAGGACGACACGTCCTCACGCCAGAGGACGCGCATGGCCTCGACGTACTCCTCCGTTCGCCGTCCCCGACCGGTGAAGGAGACACCGAGGGCGTCGAACTCGGCCGCCGACCATCCGATGCCCACTCCGAGGGCGAAACGCCCGCCGGAGAGGCGGTCGAGGCTGGCCACGGATTTCGCCACGGTGACCGGGTTGTGCTCGGGCAAGAGGAGCACACCGGTGCCCAGGCGCAGCCGCGAGGTGACCGCGGCCACGAAGCCGAAGAGCACCAGTGGGTCGAGCCAGTCCGCGTTGCTCGGCACCGCGATGCGGCCGTCGTCGGCATACGGGTAGACCGAGTCGGGCTGGTCCACCATCACGACGTGTTCGCCGGCCCAAAGCGTGGCGAACCCACTGTCTTCGGCGGCCCGGGCCACTGCGGTGATGACGGCCGGATCGGCACCCGCTCCGATGCCCAGGGCGTGGAGTCCGATCCGCACACCGCCATGCTGGTACCGGGGTGGCCCGGTCGTCGAATGAGCCCGACAATGCAGCCGGGGTGAACCAGCCGCCCGTCTCGGAACGGGTTACTCGCCCCGGTGTGCCTTGCGGCCGAAAAACTTGCGGCGTGCGCTCATGGCCATGGAGGCGTCGATGAAGTTCGACGGGAGGGCACCTTCCCGGAGCACCCGCACCGGCGACACGGTGGCGTCGACCAGGGTCGGTGGTTCCCCCTCGCGGCGGCCGCCGTCGACCACGAGGGCCACGTCGGCCGCGTCGAAGGCATGCGCCACTTCGGACGCGTCGTTGAAGGCGAGGGGAACGGTGCGCCACGGCCCGTACTCCTTGCACAGGCGGCGCAGAGCCCGTCCGTCGGGCATGCTGACGGTCACGGCCCAGGAGCGCGTCGGCGTTTCGTCCTCCTGATCGAAGAGTCGGACGGCCTCCTCGTCCGAGCCGTCGGACCGGGGCAGGAAGACATCGACCGGTCCGGGCCAGCAACGCTCGAGAAGCGTGTCAACCTCATTGGACCAACCCGAGGTCAAGCCCTGGACGTCGCTGCGCTGCCCCACCGCGTAGTGCGGTCCGTCCGGGTCGGCCGCCAGCGCCTTGAGGCGGGCCTCCGCCCCTGGGGCGTCGACTTGGACGGCCAGGCAATAGCCACCGACGGCCGGCACCGCCACGACGGCACCGCCGGCCAGCGCGTGGCCGATCTCCGCGGCACCACTGTCCACCACGGGCGGTTCCTCCACCTCGTCCACGCCCTCGCTCGTGTCGGTGTCCTTTGCGTCCGACATGCCCTCTTTCCCTAGTTCCCCATCCGAGCGACCAGGGCCCGGGGCTTTCGAGCCAGATCCGGTTCGATCCGTACGTCCCCGTACCCGATCCGAGAGGCCAACGCACTGGCGGCGTCGGCCTGATGCGGCGCCAGCTCCAAGACGACAGTACCGGGCCGGGCCAGCCAATCCAGGGATTGCAACAAGAGTTCCTCCACGTCGGCGAGCCCGGCCGTGCCGTCGCTCGCCGCGCCGGCCACCAGGGCGGACCGTGGTTCGGACCGCACGACAGGATCGAGTTGCGGCCACTCCTCCTCGCCCACATAGGGCGGGTTGCCCACGACCAGGTCGACGCCGCCACGGAGCTCGGACGGCAGAGCTGACAACCAATCACTCTCGAGCAGCGCGACCCGTGGCCAGGCGGCACGGTGCTGCACCCGGACCGTCTCGAGATTGGCCGCCGCCACCTCCAGCGCGTCGGCGCTGGCGTCGACGGCCCACACCGACGAGGCGCCCTCGACACCGAGCTCCTCCGCCATTGAGAGCGCGATGGCGCCTGAGCCCGTGCCGGCGTCGACGATCACCAGACCCCGGTCGCCGGTCAGGCGCCGGGCTTCGGCCAGCGCCACCTCGACCACCTGCTCGGTCTCAGGCCGCGGAACGAGCACGCGACGATCGACCAGCAGATCGAGCGAACGGAACGACCAATGGCCCAAGACGTACTGCAACGGCTCGCCTGCGGCGCGCCGGCTCGCCATGGCTCGGGCCGCAGTGATCACCGCCGGCCCGAGCGGGCCGATGGGCGCGTCGGGCTGGCCGAGGAAGAGCCCCAGACCGACGGCCTCGTCCACCACGAAGCGGGCCTCGTGGGGCGCGCCGAGGAGTTCGGCCAACTCGGCCACCAGCTCCCCCCGCGTCACACCGGCGGCGGCCTCGGCCGAGGCGGCGCTGCCGGGAGACGCCATCAGCCGGCGTCCTCCTGCCCCTCGAGCTGGCGCCCTCGCTTGTCGGCCATCAGGGCGTCCGTCAGCTCCACGAGGTCACCGGCCAACACCTGGTCCAGCTTGTAGAGCGTCAGGTTGATGCGGTGGTCGGTGACCCGGTTCTCCTTGAAGTTGTACGTGCGGATCTTGTCGGTGCGGTTTCCTGCCCCGACCTGACCCCGGCGCTGCGCCGACATCTCCGCCTCCTGGCGGTCCTGCTCGGCCTTGAGCAGCCGGGCCCGCAGCACCACCATGGCCTTAGCCCGATTCTGGATCTGGCTCTTCTCGTCCTGCATGGCCACAACCGTGCCGGTCGGGATGTGGGTGATGCGCACGGCCGAGTCGGTCGTGTTGACCGACTGGCCGCCGGGGCCGGTGGACCGGTAGACGTCGATCTTCAAGTCGTTGGGATCGATCTCGATGTCGACCTCCTTCGCCTCGGGCAGGACCGTCACCGTCGCCGTCGAGGTGTGGATGCGCCCTTTGGCCTCGGTCACCGGGACCCGCTGCACCCGGTGCGTGCCGCCTTCGTGCTCCAGACGGCTGTAGGCGTCGGGGCCCTTCACCACGAAAACGGCCTCGTTGATCCCGTCCTTCTCCGATGCATCCTCGGAGAGCAGCTCGACCTTCCACTTCATCAGGGCGGCAAAGCGCTGGTACATGTCGTAGAGGTTCCGGGCGAAGAGGTTGGCCTCGTCCCCGCCGACGGCACCGCGGATCTCCATGATCACGTTACGCCCGTCGTTGGGGTCCTTGGGCAGCAGGAGCGCCTGGAGGTGGTCCTCGAGCTGGGCGACTCGGGCCTCGGACTCCTCGAGCTCCTGACGCATGAGTTCGCGTTCGTCACCGGAGGATTCGGTGAGCATTTCCCGGGCGACCACCACGTCTTCACGGGCCGAGCCCAGGTCGTGCCAGGTGTGGACGAGGCCGCCCAGCTCCTTGTGCCGCCGCGACAGGTCGCGCAGCTTGTCCTGGTTGCTGAGCGTGGCCGGATCGGCCAGGTCCCGCTCGACGCCTTCGTACTCGGCCTCGAGCGCGGCCATACGGTCGTCAAGCATGAGGCCAGGTTACGGCGGGAAGGTTGTGCAGGCGCGGCGCTCGGCGCGCCGCGCCGGGAACTATTCCGATGCCGGAGAGGCGGGCTTCTTGGCCCGGGTCTTGCGCTCGCCGTACCGACGCTGGAAACGCTCCACCCGGCCACCCGAGTCGACCAGCTTCTGCTTGCCGGTGAAGAAGGGGTGGCACTCGTTGCACAGCTCGACGTGGAGATCCGCCCTGGTCGAGTGCGTGACGAACGTGTTGCCGCACGAGCACTTGACCGTGGCCTCTACGTAGTCGGGGTGAATGTCGGTCTTCATGGGGTCTCCAGTCGAATCAGTCAGACCAATCTAATGGTTGCGCCGCCGCTGTCGGACAGCGAGGACGACTCGGGCCGGCTCAGGTCCCTGGACCCTTGGCGATCTCGGCCAGGAATTCGTCGTTGCTGTTCGTCGTCTTGATCTTGTCCATGAGCAGCTCCAGGCCGGCGGCCTCCTTGCCGTCCGAGGCCAGGGCGTTGAGCACCCGGCGCAGCTTCCAGACCTGCTGGAGCTGGCCTCGCTCGAAGAGGAGCTCCTCGTGGCGGGTGGAGCTGGCGTTGACGTCGATGGCCGGGTAGAGCCGGCGCTCGGCGAGCCGGCGGTCCAGCCGGAGTTCCATGTTTCCGGTGCCCTTGAACTCCTCGAAGATGACCTCGTCCATCTTCGAGCCCGTCTCCACCAGGGCGGTGGCCAGGATGGTGAGCGAGCCACCCTCCTCGACGTTGCGGGCGGCACCGAAGAACTTCTTGGGCGGGTAGAGCGCACCCGAGTCGACACCACCGGACATGATGCGGCCGGTGGCCGGCGCGGCCAAGTTGTAGGCCCGGGCCAATCTGGTGATGCCGTCCAGAATGATCACGACGTCCTGGCCGAGCTCGACCAGGCGCTTCGCCCGCTCGATCGTCATCTCGGCGACCGCGGTGTGCTCGTCCGAGGGGCGGTCGAAGGTGGAGGCGATGACCTCACCCCGCACCGTGCGTCGCATATCGGTCACCTCTTCGGGCCGCTCGTCGACGAGCAGGACCATGAGGTGCACCTCGGGATTGTTCGCCTCGATGGAGTGGGCGATCTGCTTCATGACCGTGGTCTTGCCGGCCTTGGGGGGCGAGACGATCATGCCGCGCTGACCCTTGCCGACAGGCGACAACAAGTCGACGATGCGCGCCGTGATGTTTTCCTTGTCCTTGTCTCCCGACACCTCGAGATTGAAGCGAGAGTCGGGGAACAGCGGGGTCAAGTCCTCGAAGCGGGGACGGCTCCTCGCCGCCTCGGGGTCCATGCCCGACACGGTGTCGATGCGCAGCAGCGCGGGGTACTTCTCGTTGTTCGAGGCCGGCCGGCAGGCGCCCTCGACGTAGTCGCCCCGGCGCAGTGCGAATTTTCGGGCCTGGCTGATGGAGACGTACACGTCCTTGGACGACGGCAGGTAGCCGTCGCAGCGCAAGAAGCCGTAGCCCTCGTCGCGCAGGTCGAGCATGCCCTTCACCTCGACCATCTCGCCGGTGTAGGGCTGGTCCTGTCCCCCACCGCCCTGAAGTTCGCCACTTTGGCCACGATCGCGGCCGCGGCGGCGCCGGCTGCGCCGGTTTCCCAGATCGCCGTCGGGCTGCTGGCGATTCTGACTCTGATTCTGATTGTTGTTGCGGTTCCGGTTGTTGCCGCTCCCACCGCCGCCGCTGTTGTTGTTATTGAGGTTGTTGTTGTTGTTGTTTCTGCTGCCCGTTCTGGTGAGACGGCGCAGTCACCGCGCCGTCGGCCAGCTCGGGCGGCTCGACGAAGACGGCCGGTCCGGAGTCGCCGTTGGATGCCGCTTCCGTCGGAGCGGGGGCGTCCGGGGCAGGGGCCTCGGCCGCCGGTGCCTCTGCGCCGGCCGTGGGCGTCGCGGCGGAGGCGGCGGCAGATTCGCCGCTGCCGGAATCGGCACTGGCTGTGTTGGCCGCGGCACGGGAACGACGGGACGGCTTGGCCGCACCGTTGGTCTGGGCGCCGCCGGTGTCGCCATTGGTCTGTGCGGCGTCGGATGCCCCGGATGTCACGCCGGTGGCATGGAGAATTTGGTCAATGATGTCGGCCTTCTTCGTCCGGGTCGTCGTCTTGAGCGACATGGCCTGAGCGATGGCACTGAGCTCGTCTCGCTCTTTGCCTTCGAGAACCGATCGTTCGAGCTGCTGTTCCGCAGTCATCGGGCTCCTCTTCTGGGAGGTTCGCCAGCCGGGATATTTGCCCGCGTCTGGCAAGGAAATTTCAAGGAGGCGGAGGGCTTGCGTGCGAAGACCCTCCCCCAGGGATCACCGCTGCGTCTTGCTCTCCCGGGATCGCATGTACCCGCGGAAAGCGCTTCGAAGCGCAGTGGGGATACGACCAGTGTAGCCGGAAGCGGCCGGTATGCCAACATCACCCCACATCTCCGGTCGGGCGACGTTTCGGTCGAGAACGTCACGCACAAGGATACGGTGCCGCAGGCGCGCTCAAAGGGAAATCTCGGCCAGTACCGAACTGAGCCCCGGCTCGATGACGGTCGGGACCGAAATGGACTTGATGGCCAGGTCGGGGTCCTTGAGCCCGTGCCCGGTCAGCACGCAGGCCACGGTCGATCCCGGAGCGACGCCCTCCTTGAGCAGGCCCGCCACCGAGGCGGAAGATGCAGCCTCACAGAAGACGGACTCTTCCTTGGCCAAGAAGGTGTAGGCATCGAGGATCTCGTCGTCGGTGACGGCCGTGATGGATCCGCCGGACTCGGACGCGGCGGCCGCGGCCGAGTACCAGCTCGCCGGGTTGCCGATGCGGATGGCGGTGGCGATCGTCTCGGGGCTTTCGACCGGGTGGCCGAGCACGATGGGTGCCGCGCCTGCGGCTTGGAAGCCGAGCATGCGCGGCAACTTTGTCGACCGACCCGCCTCCCTGTATTGCAGGTAACCCCGCCAGTAGGCGGAAATATTCCCGGCATTGCCCACCGGGATGCAGTGGACATCCGGGGCGTCCCCCAGGACGTCGACGATCTCGAACGCCCCTGTCTTCTGCCCCTCGATCCGGTGCGGGTTCACGGAGTTGACCACGGTGATGGGCGCGTGGTCGGGCAGCTCGCGCACGATCCTCAGCAACTGGTCGAAGTTGCCCCGAACCTGGAGGACGCGGGCCCCGTGCATCAGGGCCTGGGCCAGTTTGCCCAGCGCGATGTGGCCGTCGGGAATGAGGACGACACAACCCATCCCGGCCCGCGCCGCATAGGCGGCGGCCGAGGCCGAGGTGTTGCCGGTCGATGCGCAGACGACCGCCTTGGCCCCCTCTTCGGCGGCCATCGACATGGCCATCGTCATGCCCCGGTCCTTGAAGCTCCCGGTGGGGTTGGCCCCTTCCACCTTGAGCCACACCTGGGCGCCGACGCGCTCGGAGAGCCGGGGGGCGGGGATCAGCGGTGTTCCGCCTTCGAGCAGGGTGACCACGGGGGTCTTGGCCGTGACGGGGAGGAACTCGCGGTACTCCTCAATGACGCCGCGCCAGCCGGCCGTCATGGGCCGCCGTCCTCGCCGATGACGCGAAGGACGCCGCTCACCCGGTCCACCGCCTGGTGCCGGCGCAGCTCGTCGATGGTGGCCAGCAGGTCGCCTTCGCGCGCCATGTGCGTGAGGAAGATGAGGCGGGCCTCCTCGGCCATGCCCACCTGCTCCATCGCCCGTATGGACACGTCGTGGTCCCCGAAGATCTTGGCCACGGCAGCCAGGACACCGGGCCGGTCGGCCACGTCCATGCTCAGGTAGAACGCGGCGCGCATGTCGTTCTGATCGCGCACCGTGACACTGGTCCGCTTGGGCGCCGGGGCCGGCGCGCCGGCCAGAAGGTTGCGCGAGGCGTCGACCAGGTCCCCCAACATGGCGCTGGCGGTGGGGCCGCCCCCGGCACCCCGGCCGTAGAGCATGAGCTCGCCACTCACTGCGCCCTCCACGAAGACCGCATTGAAGGCACCGCGTACCGAGGCCAGCGGGTGGGTCTTGGGCACCATGGCCGGGTGGACCCGTACCGAGATCTCGGGACCGCCGTCCACCAGCTCGGCGATGGCCAGCAGCTTGACGGAGTAGCCCAGCTTGCTGGCGTAGGCCACGTCCGCCACGCTGATGGTAGTGATGCCCTCGCGGTGCACGTCGCTGTCGACCACGTCCGAGCCGAAGGCAAGCGAGGCAAGGATGGCCGCCTTGGCCGCGGCGTCGTGGCCCTCGACGTCGGCTGTCGGGTCGCGCTCGGCGAGGCCGAGCTCCTGGGCCTCGCGCAGCACGTCGTCGTAGTCGTCCCCGTCCTCCTCCATTCGGGTGAGGATGTAGTTGGTCGTCCCGTTGACGATGCCCATGACGCGCAGGATCTGCTCGCCGGCCAGGGACTCGCGAAGCGGTCGGATGACCGGGATGGCACCGGCAACCGCCGCCTCGTAGAGGAGGTCGACCCCGGCATCTGCCGCCACCTGGGCCAGCTCGGCCCCCGCCGTGGCGAGCAGAGCCTTGTTCCCGGTCACCACGGGCTTGCCCCGGCTCAGCGCACTCTCCACGAGCTCGTGCGCCGGGTGCAGGCCACCGATGAGCTCGACCACGACGTCCACGTCGTCGCGCTCGACAAGGGCGGCCGCGTCGGTCCCGATCAACGCCCGGTCGACCGAGTCGGGCCGAGGCTTCGTCGGGTCAGCCACGGCGATGCCGACCAGCTCCAAGCGGATCCCCGTACGGGCGGCGACGTCGTCAGCCCGGGTGAGGAGGATCTCGGCCAGGGCGCCGCCCACGTTCCCACAGCCGAGCAGGGCCACGCGCACGGTGGGCGCCGGATGCGCATGAGGGAGCGCAAGCGGGTCGGGAGAGGGATGCGCGGCCGCAGGCACTGCAAAACCGTACAGGCTGCCCCGGGGCGTGACCGCCCATGCCCGCTCCTCAGGCGTCGAGGGCGAGCAGGTCCTCGACACGCTCGCGGCGGACCACGACGCGGGCGGTGTCATCGGCCACGAAGAGGACGGCCGGCCGCGGGACCTTGTTGTAGTTGGAAGCCATGGCGTAGCCGTAGGCCCCGGTGACCGGGGTGGCCAGCACGTCACCCACCTCCAGGTCGTCAGGCACGAAGGCGTCGGGGACGACGAGGTCGCCACTCTCGCAGTGCTTGCCCACCACGCGCACGGGACGGGGACGCCGGGCCGCGGTGGACCGGGGCAGGAACGCTTCGTACCCGCTGCCGTAGAGCACGGGGCGGGGGTTGTCGCTCATGCCACCGTCGACGCTCACATAGGTCCGGATCCCGGGCAGGTGCTTGACCGTACCCACGGTGTAGAGGGTCAGGCCGGCCGTGGCCACGATGGAGCGGCCGGGCTCGGCACTGATCCGCGTCGCGGGGGCGACGCCGGCCTTGGTGCAGGCGCTGCGGGTCGCTTCGGCCCATTCCCGTTGGGTCGGAGCGGTCTCGCCGTTGACGTAGGGCACGCCGAGTCCGCCGCCCACCACGAGCTCAGCCAAGCCGAGCGGGGCGAAGAAGGCGCCCAACACCTCCGAGGCTTGCTCGAACGACGACGCGTCGAAGACCTGGCTGCCGATGTGGGCGTGCACACCCACCAGTTCGACTCCGGGCATGAGCTCGAGTGCAGCCACGGCCTGGGCGGCGGCGCCCGAGGAGACCGAGAAGCCGAACTTGGAGTCCTCCTGGCCGGTACGCACGAACTCGTGGGTGTGGGCCTCCACGCCAGGGGTGACCCGGACGAGCACCTTGGGCCGCTGGACCCGCGCCGGTACGTCCTCGAGCAGGCGACCGAGGCGGGCGACCTCGTCGAGCGAGTCGACCACAATCCGCCCCACTCCCAGCTCCAGGGCGTCGGCCAGCTCCTCGGACGATTTGTTGTTGCCGTGCAGGACCAGTCGATCGGGCGGCACCCCGGCGGCGCGGGCGACATGCATCTCGCCGCCGGAGGCGACGTCGAGATGCATGCCCTCTTCGTGGGCGAGCATGGCCATGGCCCGGCAGAGAAAGGCCTTGGTGGCGTAGGCCACGCCATCGCCCCAGGCCGCAACGGCTTCGCGGCAGGCCCCGCGCAGATGGTCCTCGTCATAGATGAAGAGAGGGGTGCCGAACTCCTGGGCTAGCTCGAGGACGTCGATGCCGCCGACATGCAGATGGCCCTTCTCGTCCACCTCGGCCGTACGCGGCAGCAGATGTCGCTCCAGTGGCGCGGTGGCCACGTCGTGGTCGACGGACATGAGTCCAGGTTAGGACAGCATTCCTCGCCTTCCCGGCGAGAAGGTCGGGATCCGTAGGCCGCCGACGGGTACTACGCTCGTTCCCTGCCCTTGTGACGGCCTTGCGTCTCGGGCAGCCCGCCCCCGTAGCTCAGCGGATAGAGCACCGGCCTCCGGAGCCGGTGGCGCAGGTTCGAGTCCTGCCGGGGGCGCCGCCAAGTAACGGCAGCTCACCGGATTACATCGGTGACTGCGGAGCCAATCACTGTCACGCAGACACTCAAAAGTGTCTCGACTCAAGAAACCCTCTCTCCGCCGCCACGACAGACCGATACCGTGTGGCGATCAAGCACGCTGAACCCGTCCTCGGGCAGATGGGCGTCGCCGGAATGCGACCGCACCACATCGAGGACCTCTCCAGCGAACTCGTCGCCAAGGGTCAGTCGGGCTCCTCGACACGGAAGATCCACTGGGCGTTGCGCCAGTCACTCACCTGGGCGCACCGACGCGGCTATTGCTCGATCATCGCGACTGACGGGATCGAACTATCTCCCCTCGGTGCCAGGGGGATGGACCCTCCATCCTCCGCCGACCTACCTCGTGTGATCCTCTACCTGCTGGCGAAAGACTTCAACTGGGGAACGCTCGCGGGAGTGATTGCCTGGACTGGCTGCCGGCGAGGAGAGGTGGCCGGACTCCAGCGGCGAGATGTCGATCTCACAAAAGGGGAGTCTTCTCATCTGACGATCGGTCTCAGCGGTTCCCGGTGGAACGCAAGTGGAGGGAACCAAGACGGGTGATATCCGACGAATCGCAAGAGAACCGAAGACGCTGAAGCTCTTCAAGGCGCAGAGGAAGCGAGCCGATGCAAGGGCAAGGAAAATGCGGAGCGACAATCAAACCCGCCGGCCATGTCCTCTCTCCGGACCTGGCGGCACAGCGGCACTACAACCCGTACACGATCAAACGGACCTTCACTGAAGCATGCAAGGAGATCGGAGCAACGCCTATGAGGTTGCACGATCTCTGACACGATTCGGCCACGACCCTGCTGAAGAGCGGCGCAAGTGTCGGTGAAGTGATGGATCGACATGTCCGGCGTACGGTGGAGATGGTCAATCGATGCTGCCACCCGTTGGATGCTCAGACTTTGCGGCGGCCGAGGCACGAGAAAACGCCTGATCTCGTGGGGTCCGATGGCCCGAGCAAGAGCATTACCTCTTCGCCGGTAAGCTGACCATTTCCGAACACAAGTCAAGGGCGTCGATTTGTCCGACATTCGTGCCGCCATACCGCTGGGCCTGTGCTCATGAGTCATTCTGGAGATTGATATGCCGCGTGGTCAGAACCGCCAGCAGGTCGCACAATATCTGGCGAAATACGGGCCGTTTGAGGACTCGAGCGGGCGAGCGACAGCCAAACTCAAGGAGGCACTGGGCTACGCGGGGACAGACGCTGGCTTCACCCAGCTGATCGCCAACATGGACCGAGCAGGCGAGCTCACGAGAGAAATTCGAGGGAGACGGACCTATCGGATCTCAGCTGTTTCCGGCGCTTCCCCGTCGGGCGTCGATGATGCGCTCAATGGCGCGAATGGTGCAGAGATGGATTACGACCGGGTGGCATCTGCATTGTTGCTGCAAGTCGTTCAGACCTTGAACGAAGGAAAACGACAGCCGACGAATGACGGATCGTGGGCCCGACGCAGAATCGAACGGCTGGAGGGTCGTATCAACGACCTGGAACGTGACCTCTTGCAGGCGAGAGCGGAGTCGAGGACTGCCAACGCCGAACGCGACGAGATGCAGTTACTCCTCGAACACAGCCAAGCGAATCTTGCACTTCTCTCGGATCGAGCCTCCGGCGGCAAGCCACGCGAGGACCAGCTGTCCAGGCTCCTCGGAACCGAGGAAAAGGATCTCCTCCATCGGCTTCGCAACAGCCAAGATGACGAGCGTCCAGGTCGCACGGGCTGACGATTTCAACGGGTTGGAACCTGATTGAGCATGTCCGAACAGATCGGTGCCGTCGCGTTGTAGCGGCTCGGAACGGGCTGGGCGTCCGTACCGCACCGCCTGATCCGTACAGTTCAGCGGATTTGAACCCCGAGGGATTCCCAAATCGCCCCTCGGGACGCCACTCGCCATTGCTCCGTTGATTCGCTCACGCCTACGCCCTGTATCCACCTCGGCGACGCGCCAACGTCAAGGCAGTTCACACCCGGACATCTCTGCCGCCTCGGTCGAGGTTGTCAGGGCGATAGCCGCTCCAGCCTCCAGGTTCCGGACTGCGCCTTGTAGCGGAGCCGATCGTGCAGGCGGTCCGCTCCTTCTTCCCAGAATTCGACGACGTCGGGCCGGATCCGGTAGCCGCCCCATCGAGGAGGGCGCGGTGGTCCCGTATCCTGGGGAACGTCTCGGCCAGCTCGGCAACCCGCTCTTCGAGCACCGCTCGACTCACGACCACGTCGCTCTGGTGGCTCGCGACGGCGCTACGACGGGACCCTGGCGGCCGCGACCGCCAATAAGCGTCCGACTGATCGTCATCGACCACCTCCACTGCTCCGCTTACCCGCACCTGTCGGTGCACTGGCAGGAACCAATGGAAGAGTGCAGCGGCGACTGGATTCGCCCTCAGGTCCCGGCCCTTGTCGCTTTCCCGGTCGGTGTAGAAGACGAGACCTCGGTGATCGATGCCTCGGTTCAGCACCATTCTGGAGGACGGGCACCCATCGGTCGTGGCCGTGGCAACTGCCATCGCCTCGGGCATGGGCTCGCCAGCCGTTCGCGCAACCTCGAGCCACCGGGAGAGCTGGGTCATCGGATCGGCATCGACGGACGCTTCGTCCATCACCACAGTCTGCTCGCTCGGACAGTGGATCGGGGTTTGTCGAGCTCGATCGCCCATAGAATTTAATCGTGAGCGGCCTGAGCGAGACCGAGTCAAGCGCGCTGTCGGAGCGTCTGTCCGGGACTGAGCATGAGGACCTGGTCGTTGTTCGACGTGCGAGGAGCGGTCTTCGAGCCATCATCGCCGTCCATTCCACCCTCCTTGGTCCCTCCCTGGGTGGGGCCCGGTTCTATCCCTATGAGGACGAGGCGGTCGCGCTCGATGACGTCCTTCGTCTCTCGAGAGCCATGACGGAGAAGGCGGCTCTGGCAGGCCTGGCACGAGGAGGTGGCAAGGCGGTCATCATCGGGGATCCGACCCGCATCAAGACGCCCGATCTTCTCCATGACTTTGCTGCTGCCGTCAACAGCCTTGATGGGCGTTACGTCACCGCAGAGGACGTCGGGACGACCCAGGACGACATGGATCTCATTCGGCGGACGACGTCCTTCGTGGCGGGCACGGCCATTTCGCACGGAGGATCTGGCGACCCCAGTTCAGCGACTGCACTCGGTGTGGTGGTTGCGATGGAGGCCGCGGCCGCCCACCGGTGGGGTGATGATCTCCACGGAAGGACGGTATGTGTCGTGGGCGCCGGCAAGGTGGGAGAAGAGGTCATTCGGCTCCTCGTTCAACGACGGGCCGTCGTAATCGCCGCCGATGTCAATCACGACAGGAGGGATGCGGCCGTACGCGCCGGTGCCATCGGTCTCATCGACCCATTGGATGCTGCCGGAGCGACTGCTGACATCCTGTGTCCGTGTGCGTTAGGGGGGCTGCTCACTGAAGATGCCGTGCCTGATCTTGACTGTGCGATCGTCGTGGGGGCGGCGAACAATCAGCTCGCTAGCGCTCGGGTCGCGGACTCGCTCGCGGCGGCTGGCATTCTCTATGTTCCTGACTTTCTGGCCAACGCGGGTGGCATCATCAACATCGCCGAAGAAGCCCATGGCTATGATCGAGCGCGCGCGCAGTGAAAGCCGTCGGTCAGATCCGGGACACAACGACCTTGGTGCTCGAGCGCGCCGAGGCGCAAGGCATCACTCCCCTCGCTGTGGCCGAGGAGCTGGTGGCCAAGCGACTTGCGAGAGCAAGGGACAGCGTCAATCCTTCATCGAATCCTTCGCAGGTCAAACCATTCTCAAGCAGATGACTCGCCAGGAGTGAAACCGAGCACTCACTGGCGTCCATAGCGATCCAAATCATTGGCCTTCGCGGTCACTCTTTCACCGCATGTGCTGTCAACCCGTGGGGTTCGATCACCACCGTGACCTCCTAGGAGCTCGAACTCGGGCGTCTCGCCACTGGGCTGTCCGCTGCGCCCGGCCCAGGTCCACCCGAGAGGAGAGCCCTGTCGAGCGTTTTCCCACCTGTTGCCGAGTGCAATGATCTTGGCATCGTGACGACATTCGAATCGACCGAGACCCCGCCCCGCCAGCCCAAACAGGAGCAGATGGACGCCTCGCCGGAGATCATCGAGGTGGTGCCTGGCATCCTGCGCCTGCAGCTGCCCATCGATTTCACCGGGTTGGGCCACGTCAACACGTATGCCCTCGAGGATGACAAGGGTTTCACCCTGGTCGATCCAGGTCTCCCCGGCGAGGAGTCGTGGAAGGCCCTCCAGGGCCGCATGGACGCTGCGGGCATCCCAGTGGAGCGGGTGCACACCATCGTCGTCACGCATTCGCATCCCGACCACTTCGGCGGCGCAGGATTGTTGGCCCAAGAGAGCGGAGGCGCCATTGTGGCTTCTGACCGCTTCCGCACCTTCTTCGATCCCGATGACATCGACGATCGCGAGCTCGAGGCGGCCGATGACATCGATCCGGAAGAGAGCCCGATCCCCAGCATTCGGATCGAGCGCGCTGCCCCCTGGGGCGGGTCGACGATAGGACCACCACCCGAAGCCCGAGCAAGAATGCTGGCCCATCAGGCCGACTTCTTCAAGTGGTTCAAGCCACCCCGCCCATCGCACCGCGTAGCGGATTGCGAGCACATCGCTCTGGGTGCCCGGGATTGGGTCGGGCTCTTCACCTCAGGGCACACAGACGATCATCTCTGTCTCTACGACGAAGAGCACGGAGTGCTGCTGGCTGGCGACCAGGTATTGCCCACTATCACACCGCACATTTCCGGGCTCATTCCGGGTGACCCACTCCTGATGTACATCGAGTCGCTTGACCGCTTGTCCGACCTACCCAACGTATCGACCGTGCTGCCGGCGCACGGCCAGCCATTTCACGACCTGGCGGCCCGGGCCGAGGAGATCAAGCGCCACCACGACGAACGCCTCGATCGGCTACTCGAGATCTGCGACGCCGCCGGGTGGGCCAACGTCATCCAACTCTCGCACGAGTTGTTCGCCCCGCGGTCATGGGGCTCCATGGCCGAGGCCGAGACCTTCGCCCATCTGGAGCGCCTGCGGGCCACGGGCGCGGTGCGGCGCCGCGAGGAGGCTGGCATCCTGCTTTACCACCTTTGACGCGCCAACTTTCGCCTGCTCAGTCAGGTGGCTGAGGACTTCGCCACGCGCCGGCCGGGACACGTCGGCGAGAACTCGGCGAAGCCGTCGTCGTCTCAAATCGGATCACGTTGAGAAATAGGCATCCCGCGTTGCAAAATGAATGACAAACGACCTCGCAGGGCGACGAGTCTTGATCGCGCACATGGTGTGTGCGGGTTCTCTTTTCCAATAGCTGTGATGTAGACACTCAACTAGTAGTAGCTACGATCGCTCGGTATGAGCGATCGAGTTTGGGGGTTCCGCACCCGGGCCGTCCACGCTGGCAACCGACCCGATCCCACCACCGGTGCGCGAGCCGTACCGATATACCAGACCACGAGCTTCGTCTTCGAGGATGCAGCAGACGCGGCAGACCTGTTCGCCCTGCAGAAGTACGGGAACATCTACAGCCGCATCGCCAACCCCACAGTCGCCGCCTTCGAGGAGCGCATCGCCAGCCTCGAGGGCGGGATCGGGGCCGTGGCCGTCGCGAGTGGCCAGGCCGCAGAGACAATGCTGTTCACCTCGCTGGCCGGCGCCGGCGATCACATCGTGGCCAGCGCTGCGCTCTACGGGGGTACGTTCACATTGCTCGACGTCTCCCTTCGGCGCCTGGGAATTGAGACGACGTTCGTCGCACCCGACGACCCGGAGGCCTTCGCCAGGGCAGCAAGGCCCGAGACGAAGGCCTTCTTCACCGAGATCGTCGCCAACCCTGCGGGTGTGGTGGCCGACCTCGCAGCACTGTCCCAGGCGGCGCACGCCGTCGGAGTGCCACTGGTCGTCGACTCGACCGTGGCCACGCCACATCTGTGCCGCCCGTTCGAACACGGCGCCGACGTCGTGATCCATTCGGCTACGAAATTCATAGGCGGCCACGGGACGTCCATGGGCGGGGTCGTCGTGGAGAGTGGGCGCTTCGACTGGTCCAACGGCCGGTTCCCTCGCATGACCGAACCCGTCGAGAGCTACGGCGGGCTGCGCTATTGGGACAACTTCGGCGAGTACGGCTTCTGCACGCAGTTGCGGGTGGAGCAGCTGCGTGACTTCGGAGCATGCCTCGCGCCGCTCAACGCGTTCCTGCTCCTCCAGGGACTCGAAACGCTCTCCTTGCGCATGGATGCGCACGTGGGAAACGCGCTCGGACTGGCTCAGTTCCTCGATGATCACCCGGCCGTGGAGTGGGTCACCTACGCGGGACTCAACACGTCGCCGTATCACGAGCTGGCATTGCGCTACCTACCTCGCGGTCCTGGCGCAGTCTTCTCCTTCGGGGTCAGCGGTGGGCGGCAGGCCGCCGAAGCCTTCGTCGAAGCCGTAGAACTCGCCAGCCATCTGGCGAACATCGGCGATACCCGCACCCTGGTCATCCACCCGGCGTCGACCACGCACCGACAGCTGTCAGACGAGGCCCTGAGGGCAGCAGGCATCGGCCCCGACTTGGTCCGGGTCTCGGTCGGCATCGAAGATCTCGAGGACATCGTCTGGGACTTCGATCGCGCCCTGACAACAGCCACCAAGACGACAGTGACTGAGGGATCGGATCCGGGAGCATGGCATCCGCCCTCGGCTCGTGAGCGACTCGGGATACTCGAATCGGCGCACAGCATTGCCATCGTGGGCGCGTCCTCCAATCCCGCCAGGGCGAGCCACTTCGTTGCCACCTACCTGCTCAGCTCGAGTACGGACTACGAGGTCTGGTTCGTGAATCCCCGAGAGCGCGAGATTCTCGGTCGGCCCGTTTATGCCACGCTCGCCGATCTCCCCGGACCACCTGATGTGGTGGATGTGTTTCGTCGGTCCTCCGAACTGCCCGCGGTGGCCGCTGAAGCAGTGGCCGTCGGAGCTCATACCTTCTGGGCGCAGCTCGGTCTCCACAACGACGAGGCGGTTGCGGTCGCTTGGCGCGGCGGGCTCTCGGTCGTTACGGACCGCTGTCTGAAGATTGAGCACGCCCGGTTCGCTGGCGGCTTGCACCTGGCCGGATTCGACACCGGCGTAATCAGCGCCAAGCGCCTGCTCCGTCCCGGTCCGCGCTGACGCGTCGGCCACCGCGTCGCGTGCCGTCAGCAGGGACCCGACGTTCGCCCCATCGTCGACGGATGCCGCGGTCTTGGTAACTGTGATTCACTCCCAGGATCGGCCGCGCACTGTGCGCGGACTCTCGACATGGACGAAGACAAGACAGAATTCCGATTGATCAAATCACTTCTCCCCGCTACCGTGGCCCTGTGACCAGGAGGGATGACGCGTAGTGACAATCCTCGGCACTCCCCGGGCACCGGACGAACGAATCGATAAGCGCTCGCCCGAGGAGTCCGGAGACCGCAAGTTCGAACGGCTCTTCGAGACGGACCCCCTCTCCCTCGATCTGGGCGGATCTCTCGGGCCGATCACCGTGGCCTACGAGAGTTGGGGAACCCCATCACCCGCCGCGTAACAACGCGATCCTGATCGAACACGCTCTGACCGGCGACAGCCATGCCGCGGGTGACGTGGGCCCCGGACACCCCTCGCCTGGATGGTGGGACTCACTGATCGGGCCCGGAGCCGCCGTCGATACGGACCATTGGTGGGTCATCTGCCCCAATACTCTCGGTGGATGCCGCGGAACCACGGGTCCAGGCTCGTTATCGCCAGATGGAGCGCCTTGGGGCTCGCGATTTCCGACCGTGACGGTGCGTGACCAGGTGGCTGTCGAGGCCGCCTTGGCGGACGTACTCGGCATTGAGCGATGGGCAGCGATTGTCGGAGGCTCTATGGGCGGCATGCGAGCGCTCGAGTGGGCCGTGATGTACCCCGACCAGGTGGAGCGACTGATCGTCTTGGCGTGCGGCGCAGCGGCCACGGCCGAACAGATAGCCCTGTGCGCCGTTCAGTCCGAAGCCATCCGACTCGATCCGGCCTTCCACGGCGGTGACTACTACGGCGTCCCCCCTGGCCGAGGACCGGAACGCGGGCTGAGTCTGGCCAGGCGTATCGGCCATGTGACCTACCGCTCCGAGCTTGAACTCAACGATCGTTTCGGTCGCCAACCGCAGCCTGGCGAGAGTCCCTTCGCGGGCGGCCGCTATGCCGTTGAGAGCTACCTGGACCATCAGGCCGAGAAACTCGTACGACGATTCGACGCCAACAGCTACCTCGTTCTCAGCCGTGCCATGGATCACCATGACCTCGGCCGTGACCGCGGTGGAGCGGCGACGGCACTGGCGACTGTCCGTGCCGCCACCACGGTGGCCGGGGTGGACTCGGACCGGCTCTACCCGCTGCGACTCCAACTCGAACTGGCGACCATGCTGCCGGGTCGACCGCACGTAGAACTCGTGAACTCCCTCCATGGTCACGATGGATTTCTGGTCGAACAGGAACAGGTGACACGCGTGATCGAACAGGCTCTAGGCGGCTCGACGGAAGACTGAGCAGGCGGACGAGATCGCGACTACAGCGGGTCAATACCGACGCTCACCTGTCGATTGGCTATTGCGGGATTGCGGGCGGTCGTTTTCGCTCAATGGAGACGTGGGTCGGACGTCAGCCTCAGAATCGCGGCCATTCCACTCATGGGCCAACAGCGCTGCCCAGCTTGCAACTGCCTCTGCAGCTGCTTTGCCTTCGTCAATTGATCTCGTTCAGCTCGGATCTGCTACCAACGTGTTCGCTCGGGCCACCGCGGCGAACCAGGATGCACTGGGTTTGGCCCGACGTTCAAACGATTCCGGGTCGACACTATGGAGACCAAATTTCGGGCCGAATCCGTTGGACCATTCGAAATTGTCCAGGAGGCTCCAGACGAAATAACCACGGATGTCCACACCGTCGTCGAGGGCCCGGCGAACGCCGCGCAACGCCTCGCTGATATACGCGATCCGCTCAGTGTCTTCGTCGGTTGCGATTCCGCTTTCAGTTAACAGGACGGGCAGGCCCGTGATCGCCGCGGCCCGGCGAGCGCAGTACTCGACGCCTTGCGGCCAGTATTCGTATCCCATCTGGGTAACCGGCACATCGGGGTCATTGGGAGCTTGCCCCTCTGGACCGAGGTGAACACGGGAATAGCACTGGACGCCGATGAAGTCGTCACCTTCGGTGGCCCGCATGAATCTCTCCTCGAGCACCTCTTGGGCCGCCTCGAGGACGGTTTCTCCGCCCGGATCCGCGACCATCTCGTCCATCGACAGGGTCAGCCCCACAGGGAAGTTGCCCGGGCCGGACCGAATGGCGTCGACGGCCAGGCGGTGGGCCCGGGTCACAAGGTCGTTGACGGCCAGGTTGCGGGCGAAGTCCTCGATTCCCGGGGGCGATGAACCTAGGCCGTAGCCCATCGTTCCGATGAGATTGAGTTCGTTGATCGTGCAGCCCCATCCGATCAGGTCGCCGAGATGGGCTGTTGCCCTGCCGACGAAGCGTGCAAACACGTCAGGGGTGTCGTTGGCCTCCCATCCGCCCCGCCGCGCCAACCAAATGGGGGTTGTGAAGTGGTGAAAGGTCACCACCGGCACAATTCCGGCTTCGCGGCAAGCCGCACACATCCGACGGTAATGGTCCAACGCAGCGAAGGAGAACTCGCCTTCGGAAGGTTCGATCCGGCTCCACTCCAACGAGAAGCGGTAGGCCCCCAGCCCCATCGCAGCAACGAGTTCGATGTCCTCAGGCCAGCGGTGGAATGAGTCGCAGGCGTCGCCGCTCGACTCAGCACAACCCGAAGTCGGATTGTGCTCCCATTCCCACCAGTCATTGTTGACATTCCCGCCCTCGATTTGGTGCGCCGCTGTTGCCGTGCCCCAGAGAAAGCCTTCCGGGAACGCGAGTTCAGACGCCATCTGCTCTCTTTCGTACATGGCCCGAGATAGCCGAGCACTGGAAGGTGGAACGTGACCATACTTCGAAACGGTCGCGGAGGTAGGGCCTCGGGAAGACCGTTGCAATCCCGAAACGCGGCGATTGCCCGCTCGGCAAGCAAACGCTCAGCTGCTCAGCAGCACCCGCACCCGCAGCTCAGGTCGAATGTGTCGCAGTCACGCGGGAGCAACACAACACCGATGCCGATCGGGCAACGGATGTCACATCCATCCACCCGAAGGTCTGCGATCGCGACGAGGCAATCGTCGACGTCGGTCGGCGGCGTCGTGTTGACATCTGTAGCGGGAGTGCCTGGCTCTGACGCCTCGACCATGATGGTTACCGAACGCTCCTCGCAAGGTGCCAACGCAAACGTGCTCTCACCGACGATCGCACCGGTCACAGGAACCTCGCGGCCTCCTCTGCTCTTGAACGCACTCAATTCGAGGGTTACCTGGCGCTCTCTCCGCCGCTCGTTCGAGATCGAGATCGGGACGATGCGTCGCTCGCCGACCCTTGAGTAGACGACCAGATCGAGGTCTTCCCCGATGCAGCAACGGCAGTGGCAATCATCCTGCCGGCACCTCCCACGCTTCTCACCGCAGCCGCACCCACAATCACCGCCTTTGTCGTGGCACCCGCACCCACAGCCCACGTGAGACTGGTGCCCATGGCTGAAGCCACCGGCATGCTGGACCGTTGGCTGCTGTCGGCCCCAGCCGTACGTTGGGGTAGGGCCCATTCGACCAGGCCGTTGCCGCATATGCCTTCGTGTCACCGAGCCGGACGTGGGCTGCGCCGGATCGGTCGTCATCCCGCCCGTGTTGCCCATCCACTGGGACATCGAGGAGGTGAACTGATCCATGGAGTTCGTGAACGCATCGAGATAGTCCTGCGGCGTCGGCATCACAGCCTGGCCGCAGCAGGGGCATTGAGTCGGGGTCAGGATGTCGACCCAGGTCGGAGTAGCTGGCATGGTCATGGTCGGGCTCCTTAAGAGGCTGCTTTCCGACTCCGCGCCGACTTCTTGGCCGGTGCGGCTTTACGGGGTGCGGCTTTACGGGGTGCGGCTTTGCGGGATGGAGCAGTGTGGTTTCCAGTCGTCCGGTCGCCGGCATCGAGCCGGCCTCGGACGGGCACAATCTGGAACGTCACGTCGGACATGTACAACGGGGCGACGCCGGTGTAGCGGGTCCTCGGTTCGAGCTTGTCGGGAAGAGTGATCTCCAGGTCGATCACCTGCGTCTGGCCGGGCAGGAGCTCGAACGGGCCGCCCACAGTGTGCACCCGGAGCACGCCGGAGTGTTCCACCACCTTCTTCCAGCCCTCCTTGACGAAGAGGTCGACGAAGCGGTCGATTGCATCATGCTGGCCGTCCTCGTCGGGCCACGCCGCTGTCACCGCGCGGAGGCTCCGGCAGTTGGTGAGCTCGTCGTCGAGCACCACGGCCCCGATCTCGCCGATCGTGAGAGAGACGTTGCCGCGGTTGGTGCACACGATTTGTCTGACCGTCCGATCGCCTGCTCGATTCTCCAAGACCACCTCGGTCGGTGCGACGTCGAGTTCGTAGTCCTCCACCACGTGGATCACCACTTCGACCGTCTGGCCGGCGACGTGCAGCTTGCACTCGTAGCGTCCCGGCGGCGTGTGGGTCGGGATCGTGATTCCGATGGGGACGCGTCGGGCTTGGCCGGGATGGAGGACGACGCTCGGCATCATCACACCGGGACGCTGCCCTGCTGCGGCCTCGAGCTGCGGGCTCACCAAAGATGCCTGTCGCAGAAGCGCTCGCTGCTCGCCGCCATTGTGGAACTCAAGCTGATGGGAGATCCGGCCCGGCGCTCCAACCAAGGTCATGGTGCGGCCGCCGTCGGCCAGGAGGTTGTAGTCGGTGAGACGCTCGCGCACGGCGGCCTGTCTCAGGGTCCGACTCGGATGTGGAGACCGCCGGCATCGTCACGCCGCCAGTCCCCTCCGTGCTTGGGCTCCAAGTACTCGTGACCCTCGACGACCATCGGCTGATGGTGCAGGTCCTCGATCACCGTGTCCTGCTCACCCTCGAACGTCATGCCGAGCACCTCCGTGCCGAAGAGGGTCAGGCCGATGTGATGGCGGTAGGGGTTGCGGATGCGGGTCTCGGGAATCCGCCCGACATTGACCGTGTAACAGAGGTCGAGGACGACCGGTTTCACGTCTAAAGTCGCGTCGAGCGGCTTGATGTCCAGGCTGAGATCGGATTTCACCCCGATATCGCTCGTCGTGGTGATGTCGTTCTTGATCGGATCTGGGACCAGCAGGGTCGACGTCGTCGTCAAGCTCGAGTTGGTGGTGATCGGATCGGGAACGTTCAGCGTGACCTGGACGTCGTCCAACCCGATGATGTCGATCGTCCCAGTGTCAGTCGACGTGACAGTGACAGTTTCGGAGCTGCTGCTACCTCCGCCACCTTTGGGCACGATGACCTCCTCGAATGATCGAATTCATCCTCACTCTCATTGAGGCCAGTGTCAACAGTTTCCCCCCGGGGCCCCTTCATGACGGTCCCGCGACGGGCTCCGGGTCCCCCCGCGGTCCTTGGGGCAGCGACCCTCTTCGATGCCGGACGGAGTCCTACTACAATCCACAGCACGTTTCGACCTGTTGGGAGGGGTGCGTGAGGACCTATCCGTACCGCTTCTACGTTGCCCTCGACGGCAACGGCATCAACGGCTTCGAGGGCATGGCTGGCGTCTGCCTCTTCCTCTTCGACCCCTCGGACAACTCCTACGCCTACAAAGTGCAGTACTTCGACGGCGCCGCCGCCGGCCATGCCACGACGGTCAATCCCGGCAGATCGGTCGGCTTCCTGGGCAATGCCGGCCAGCACCTCCTCTTCTACGACGCCGCCACGCTCGACGAAGTGGACAGGGTGTCCACTCTCCAGTACGAGGTCAACGACACCACCCTGCGTGGGAGCACCCATCTGGTCTGGCTCGACGATTCCGAGTTCATCACGGCGGTGGGCGACTATCTGTACCGGTTCGACCTGAACCGGCTGGGCAAGGGCGAGCGTCTCGGGCCGCACGGGCTCAAGCTTCCCCACGCCATGAAGCTGACTGCTTCAGGCCGTTACATCGTCTACGGCGGCATGGACAGTCCGGTTTCCGGCGAGGCGAAGGAAGTGGGCATCTACGACCTGAGCAGCGGTGAGGCGAGACGGGTCGAGCTCCCGGCCACCTGCTGGCACCTGGCCACCCACCCAACCGAGGACCTCTTCTATCCCGTCTCGTTCCGGGTCGCACCCCAGGAGGGGCGCGACTGGAAGGACTGGGCCATCGGGTTCTCCAAGGAGTACGCCTTCGAGATCGATGCCGAGTCGGCTCAGGTGCTTCGGCACTGGGCCGTCGGTCGGGAGACCCCGGCACACCTCAACTCCGACGTGACTCTCTCAGACAGCGAGCTCATCTTCTGCAACGGGGCGAGCCAGAGCATCATGTTCATCGATCTGGCGTCCTTCGCCGAGTGGCGGTTCGTCGACGAGCGGCCCGGGCTCCGCGGACAGGCCAAGGTCGCACGCCAAGTCGGCTCTCAGGCCTATGACGCGCTCGCCAGGGGCTCCATGTTCACAAGCAGCCATCACTTCCTGGGCGCGCTGCGTGCCAGTCGCTTTACCGTGCTCGACTCGATTTACGCCACGATGCTCAGCTCGGACCAGTCTCTCTTGTTCACGGCCAATCGGGGCCTCAACCACATCACGATTTACGACTACCCGTCGAACACGATGCGGCTTCGGGTGAACATGCCCGACCTGCACCAGTACGTGCCGTCGATGTCCCGCCTCGCCGATCCCCGCCTCGGCTTCCACCACAGTTATCTGGTGAGCCCCTGAGTCCTACGAAGCGGCGTGAGCCGAGATCGCCTTTGCCAGTTTTTGGAAGTTCCGCGGCACCAGCCCGGTGACGAACGACTCGATGCCCCGGGCGGTGGGACCCCCGACAAGAGATGAGACCCCGGGGAGCTTTCCAGGAGCGACGTCAAGTTCACCCTCGAGGACGATGCGGGTGCCGCGACCACCCATCGTCTCCTGATAGCGGGTCACTCCGACACAATCGACCCTGTCGGCGAAAACCTGGGGACGGATTCTCCAGCGGCATGCCCAATCACCGGCCGTCCATTCAGCCGTGTCGGTCCAGGCCAGCATGTCGGGCTTGATCACGGTGCGCAGGAGCGCGGGGACATCTGCCTTGGCTCGCCACAGGTTGACGAGGTGCACCGTCCCGTCCGGATCCTCTTGGCGGGAGTCGACGGTGACGCTCTCCACGTCGTTGATGAGGGGTACGAGCTCGTCGAGCCGGTCGCGCACGAGCGTCCACACGGCAGCGCGCTCCAAGCGCACCACCGCCAGGGTACGGAAGGGCTTCACGCCCTGTCCCCGGCAACGACTCGCCACCCATTCGAGCCGGTACCCGTCACTTCGGCACTCGGGCGGAGGCGGGCGCGCATTGCATGCGACACGTGAGGGCTCTCGATGAGCCAAGCGATGGCCTGGGCCATGGCGTGCCGGCTCGATCGTGGCCGATAGCCGAGGGCCTGGGCGCGGTCGATTCGGTACCAGTAATAACGCCCGAGCGCCTTCGCCTCGGACCGCGTGGAAGCGGGCGCCTTCTTTGTCCAGCGAGCCGCCAGCTCCATCGCCGAGGCAGCCAAGTAGGCAGCCGTGAGGGTGGCCGTCAGGGTTGGTCGCCGAACGCCGCACAAATCGGCAATGGTCTGGTGAATGTCGACCCACTGCATATTCTCAGAGCCGAGCAGGTAGCGCTCCCCTCGCTTCCCCTTCTCAGCCACCAGGACGTGACCCAGGGCGACATCCTCGACGTGAACCACGTTGCATCCGCCGGGGAACGTGAAGGAGAACGGATCGTTGAGGTAGTTGATGATGATGGCGTTGCTCGGTAGCAGGCGATAGTCCGGTCCACCCACAGTGATGGTGGGGCAGACCGCCAGCAGGTCGATCCCGAGTTCGTCGGCGAGATCCAGGGCCTCACGCTCCTGCCGGGCCTTCATCCGAAAGTACGACGGCGCATCGGGGTCGCGCAGTTGGTCGCGCTCGTCACGCGACTCCGGCCGAGGCGACGAGCCGCAGCTGACCGATGAGGAGGTCAGGACGACCCGGGCGACGCCGGCCGAGGCCGCCGCCTCCAGCGCGTTGCGCGTCCCTTCGAGGACCACGGTCTCGATCTGCTGTTCGTCGCGTCCCCAATAGGTGAAGATGCCAGCCGTGTGGAAGACGACGTCGCAATCTTCCATGGCAGCGCTGAGGGACCCCCGATCGAGGACGTCGCCCTGCGCCCGCTCCAGGTCGAGCCCCCGAAGACTCCGGAGATCGCTGGTCGCCCGGACCAGACCGCGTACCTGGTGGCCCTGGCGCAAGAGGACGCGGACGATGTTGGATCCGATGAGACCATTCGAACCCGTGACGAGTGCCTTCACTCCTCGAGTACCACAACGCCGACGTCCTTGCCGACCTGTCGGGCCAAATCCGACCACCAGGTAGTCACGTCGGGTGGCACCCGCCGGCGGAACCCATCGCGGAACCGTCCCGCCTCCGGGTCGTCGTGTTCCGCCCGCTCCGGCGCTTCGAAATGGCGGAAGCCGTTCTCGTCCACGATTCCGTCCTGGTCTTGGCGGCCGAAGCGGCCCACGAACTCGCGCGCCCGAGTCATGAGATCCACCTCGTCCTGCTCGTACACATCCTCACCGTGGGCAGGGTCCCAGGTGCGACCGATCCTTACGTCCTCCCCCGAATAAGCTCGCTCGAAGTTGTCGATGGTCTCGTCGAAGAACTTGAAGTACTCCATCGCGACGAAGCGATTCTTTATCTCCGGGAACCGGTCGAGATTGACCATCTGCCAGAACGGCGGGAGCCGGAAATGCTGGCGGGCGACCACGGTGATCTCGGTACCCGAAGGGACGCGCGCAAATCGGACGCTGCCGTCGTCGTGCGTGGCCGAATCGTTGCTGCTGTGCACCGTGCGCCAGAGGATTTTGTGCTCGTCGTCGTCGTAGTGAATGGACTCGAGCTTGGCGACGTCGATAACAGAGCCCCCGTAAAGGATGAGCCAGTTGGGTTGCGGTAAGTACACGTTGCGCTCGGCCTGGTGTGTGACCCGTCCCTTGCGGTCCCGCTGGACAGGCACTGTATGGCCACCGATGTAGTCCTTCATCCATGTGATTGCGTTCCGGATGGGCACGACGTCGACGAAGTCATCGAAATCGACAGGCAACACCTTTGAGTAGTGGAAGAGCACCGAGCCATCGACATAGCGATAGCGCAGACCGTTCTCGTCGGGAGGCACCGCCTTGACCAGGTGTTCAAGGGGTTCCAGGTAGTGAACGACGTCGTCGTAGTCGCTTCGGCTGAAGGCACCCGGGTCGAGATCGAGGGGCACCTCCAGGCGGGCCAGGGCATCCTTGGCGAAGAGCGTGCGCCAAGCCTCGACACTGTCGACCATCGCAGCCAGCCAGGCATAACCCCACACGGCCCACGGGCCGGCCAGCACCGGCGCCGATGTCCGGTTGATCTTTTCGGTGAGATCCCGCTTGAAGGGGAAGAGTTCGCGGTCAGGCCGTACCGTGGCGGACAACAGGTGCGTCGCCAAGCTCGGCGATTCGTCCACGCGCTGCAGCGCCGAGGCTTGCATGGGATGGACGTTCTCCCAGCCCTCGTAGGGGGTGAGGTCCCCCCGCATTTTGTACCTCTCAGGGAGACCGATGTCGTGGAGCGCCTTGGCGTTGATCGGCGACGTGTAGGGATCGGTGTTCATCTTGGCGGCAGCCACGAAGTCGACGAGTATCGGGTTCGTGCCTGCGATGATCGTGTCGGTTCGAAGCGGCCGCGGTGAGCGGTCGCCCAGGCTTCCGTGATTGCTGACGATGGCGTCGACGATGGCCACGTGCACAGGTGTTGCCCGTAGCAGGTCAACGCAGCTGTCCCACGGCTTAAGGCGGGCTCGGTAGTGATAGGCGCGATCCCGCAGGGGAAGAGCGGCGAGAAGATTGTGGACGCACAGCGCAAAGCCGTGTTCGGCATGCGTCTTGTTCTTGGCGAAGCTGATGCGAATGTCGGCATTGACCCATGACTCGGCGAGGGTGGTGCCCTGCAGAGCACTGGACGGGGGGAATGGCGCAAGGACCTGGTCTTCGCTCAGGTCCACCACCTCGTAGGGATTATCCCGCTCCGTGACGAACCGGTACCCCACCAAATCGGCAATGGCAAGAACGTCTCGGTTGTCGAGAATGCGCGCCGCACTATCGGGACCCGAGCCGACAATGACGGACGTGATAGCCTTGGTCGGCGAGAAGGTCGACGAGATGCTCCACCAGCTCGGGCTGCGTGCCTGTGGGGCCGTCGGGCTCGAAGATGCTGAGGTCGGGTAGAACGAAGACCCTCATATCTGCGGGCTCTCGCTCTCCGGTCAACGAGATCAGGCTCGACCACACGTCGCCCTGGAGCAACGCCTGCTCCAAAGCCGTTCTCGGATTCAGATCGGAGACGATTGCGCAGAGAGACTCCGTCACCATCATCTACTCATCGGCCCAGACGGTGAGGGAGAGTTCCAGATTGTCGTAGCCTCCCACCGCCACCACGCCGCGAAACTGCTTGCCCGGCGGGAACAGGTCCGGCTCGAGCGCCACTTCTATGGCGACGACACGCTCTTCCAGCGGCCCGAGCGTGAAACGGTCAGGGAGCAGGGTGATGCTGGGACGAATGGACTCGCCGTCGCTACTCGTCAAGTCCGAAGCCAAAAACGAGATCTCGGTCTCGGCACGCTCCTTGTTCTGCAAGCTGATCGAACCCTTCGCCGCTTCACCCACCCGGGCGTGCAGAGACATGGGCACCCGCCGTGGCCCCTCGGGCCGCGGGCGTGCGATGGCTCGGTCGAGTCGGCATGACACGCTCGAACGCGTCCAACCACTCGTCAGTGAGCGACTGGGTGCCTTTCAGGAACTCCTCGCAGTAGCGCACGTTGAGATCGGCCAGTCGCCGGGGCCACCCGTCGGGCACGACTCTCGTGAGGAGGTCTCCATACGCTTGCAGTGAATCCCATTGAGCCTTCTTGGCCATTTCGCGCCATTCGTCCAGGTCGTAGGTGAGTGTCGAAGGATTCATTGGTCGGCACGCCGGCCTCCCCTCTCCTGGACCTGCCAAACGGGGCCACAGCAGGCAAAGTCCCTGTTCAGATAACTGGGGCCCGGCGGATCCACGACGCTGATGCTATCCGACCACCCTGAGAGGCGACCCCGAACTTCGGTTTCCACTCTGGACCGTCTCCCGCTGCTCGTTCACGCCCGGCGTTCGGCGGCAGCCACGGCAAGGAGGCATCGGCCTTGGACGTTCGACGAAGCCGCGGAGATTCTGAAGTGACTGGAACCTTCCGAGAATGCCTTCGTCCCGTCCTTTCGCAGGCCTCGGCAATTCGACTTGGCAATGGACTCGGCGCCAATGGCTGAACCCCGACGGACGGACTGGAGCCAAGGGCCGGTTCGGGACTGATCGTCTGGCGGGACGACAGAAACAGAGCCGACCAGGGAGTGGGAACGGAGCTGCCTCTCCCCCGTGCCCTCGTCCTGCCCGGGAAATCCAGCGTGGCCATTCCTCGGTGGGTAGACGAAGTGACCCAGCGACCGACCGGGGTGCGCACACAGGTCAGTCCAGGAGTTCGCGGATGTCTGAAGCGGTCATGGCTCCTGATTCAAATCCTCCGCCGTCCATGACATTGGCAAACAGCGCGGCCTTCTTGGCCTTGAGCGCCATCACCTTTTCTTCGAGGGTGTCCTTGGCCACGAGTCGGTAAACCATGACCTTCCGTGTCTGGCCGATGCGGTGGACACGGTCGACGGCCTGGGCCTCGGTGGCCGGGTTCCACCACGGATCGAGCAGGATGCAGTAGTCCGCCTCGGTGAGATTGAGGCCGAACCCTCCGGCTTTGAGACTGATCAGGAAGACCGGGGCGTCGCCCTCCCGGAACTCGGCAATAACGGCGGGTCGGTTGCGCGTCCGCCCATCGAGGTAGCAGTGCTCGATACCAGCTTTGCGTACCCGATTACGCGGCAAGGGTGAGAAATCGGGTGAACTGGCTGAACACCAGTACTCGGTGGCCATCACTCACGATGTCGTCGAGCATCTCCATGAGCGCATCGAGCTTGGTCGACGGCACTCCTTCGTGCTTTGCATCGACCAACGACACATCGAGGCTGGCTTGGCGAAGCAGGGTGAGCGAGCGGAAGATCTCGAAGCGGTTCTTTGTCATCTCGTCGAGGAGTCCGAGGACCTTCTGGCGCTCGCGTTGGAGATACGTTTGGTAGACCTTCTTGTGTTTGGGGCTGAGCTCGAGCTCAAGGATCTGCTCCTGCTTGTCAGGCAGGTCGTTTGCCACTTGCTCTTTGGTGCGCCGCAGCATCAGAGGCCGGATCCGTCGTCGAAGCTGGACCAGGCGGTCGGAGTCGCTTTCTTTCTCTATGGGCACCCTGTAGTACTCGGCGAATCGATCGGGATTGGAGAACAAACCGGGAGCGGCAATGGAGAGCAACGACCAGAGTTCCATGAGGTTGTTCTCGATGGGCGTCCCGCTCATGGCCACCTTGAAGGAAACGGGTAGCGCCTTGGACCGCTGATAGGTCTGGGAAAGGCGGTTCTTCGCGAACTGGGCCTCGTCGAGGAAGAGCCCAGCCCAACCGACTGCGGCGTACTCGTCGTATTCCAACCGGAAGAGGCTGTACGAAGTGACCACCACATCGACTTCTTCGGCCAGTTCCTTCACCGTCGTGCCCCGCCGGCGGCCAGTCTCGGTGACGGTGGTCACATTCAGGCTGGGGGCGAACCGGCGGCATTCGGAGAGCCAGTTGCCCACAACACTGGTTGGCGCCACAATCAGGAAGGGATCTTCGACCACGCCGAGTTCTTTGACGTGACACATCAGAGCCAGCGCCTGCAACGTCTTGCCGAGCCCCATGTCGTCGGCCAGAACGGCGCCGAGCCGATGCTCGTAGAGAAAGGCCAGCCAGTTGAATCCATTGTGCTGGTAGGGCCTGAGGGTGGCATGTAATGAGACCGGGGGACCGAGTTCTCTCCGATCGACGGCACCCACCAGGGCGCGTACCTGGTCCTCCCAGCCGCTCGCCTGCGCGGAGATCACCCCGAGGCGCTGGAAGTCTTCCCAGAGACTCACTTGGAACCGACTCAGGCGGACCCCTTCACCAGGATGGTCGTCGCCAAGCCCGCGAGCCTCGGTGATCAGATCGGCCAGTTCTCGGAGTTCCTCCCGATCGAGTGAGAAGAAGGTGCCCGATGGCAGGATCAAGTGCGACTGGCCACCAGCCAGAGCGACGAACAGCTCGGCAAATGGCACCTCCTCACCGCCGACAGTCACTGTGATCGTCAAGTCGAACCAGTCGTTGTCGGCTGAATGGGAACCACCCAGGCTGACCACGGGGGCGGCCGCAGCCTCCTTGTAGTCGGGCAATGCGCCGATCCGCTCCACCTCAATCGCGCCGGTCGCTTCGAGCGCGGGCAGTAGGTCGGTCACGAATCGGACGGCCGACATTCCCACCAGCCGGGACTCCGCCGCGAGTCGGTGACCACGGGACGTAGCCTCGAACATGGCGGGAACGGATCGAACAATGGCGGACGCAGCTTCGACGATCGATTCCTCGGCGGATCGTTGGTGATCGCTGCTCGACGGGCCCCAGAGATTCTTCGCGCCACTCCTGACCTTCGGCACTCCTGGCCCACGTCAACTCGATGCCGTGATCGTCGCGTGCACTGATGGTCAGGACCAGGGTGGTCCGTCGGACCTCGGGCAGTCCGACAGATCCGTCGCTCGACGCGACCTCCACCCTTCGACGGAGCCTCGGGACGAACGTGCGCAAGAACCGCTTCTCGTCGTGGCTTGGCACGTCGACAGCAGCCGTCCTGAGGAAGGCGCGTAGGTTGTCGTCGACTGGATCGGCCAGCGCCGCCAATCCGAGTCCCAACGGCGGCGCCGCGCCGTTCATGCCTATCGGATCGTCCCACCACGCGATGCCGTGCGCTGGACGACCGATCAGCATGGAGCGCTGGAGCGGAATACCTTGACCCTCGATCCCAATACGAGGCTCGACCCTCAAGCCAGCTTCGGATCGGGTGACGTCAATGGTGACATCGGCAGCGCTCGGGACGAAGGTGATTGGCAGTGAACGACGCCCCGACTGCACCAGAGGAAGCCCCAGGGCTCTGGCTTCGCCGATGAGGTCCCACAATCTCCGACTGTTGATGGTTTCGAGTCGCACCACGTCTTCCGAATAGCTGTGCATGGACCGACGATTGGCGAGCCGGCTGAGTGCCAGCAACTCTTTGACCAAGGCAAGCCGCTCGGTGGCCTCAGGGTCGGACCCACCCAAGTAGCGGTAGTAGTCGAGGTTCGACCATGAAATCCCGGTTCTCACCCAATTGCCGTTCCGCCCTGGTGTCACCGGTCGAACTCGGATTCCGGCGCCGCCCGGATCTAATACCAGCTCGAAATTGGAGCCCGATGTCGATGTCACTCGGCTCCACGGCCTCGTTCCGATCAGATTCCAACAGAGTCTCTAGAGGAAGCCTCCAGTCGCTCGGGTCGGACTCTCGACCGGTTGATTGGAGGGGTTCTTGGCGCAGTGTTGGCGCAACTCGTGCGGTGTCGTTCCGAACGAGCGTGAGCAGCGGAACCTGACCGGCGTGCACCGAGGATTCCTCAGCAAGGACGAGTGCCACCGCGTGCTTACAGTTCACACCGACAGGGCAGGTACAAGTGGCCTGAAACGCGGAGAGCCCTTTCGACTGCGAGCGGGTCAGGGTCACGGTAGCCACGTAGGGCTGGCGTGTCCCACCCTGAATTTCGCCGACCACATGGGTGCCGCCGGGGCTCCATGTGCGCTTCCGGACCGCGCCCGTTCGTGCATAGTCGCTTCCTCGCGCAAAGGTTGCAGACCCCACCAACCTCTTCAACACCTCTGCGTCGGCGGACGTGATCACCTGATGTCGGACCCTCTGACTCTGATGGTGATCGATCCGGGAAGGCGCTCGCAGAGGTCACACCCATTCTGGAGGGAATTGCCAGGACTCTCGACCTGTGGCTGGCGGTGCGACCACGCCCTGATGACGAGCAGAACTCCAGAAGATCCACATTTGACCGAACCATAGAAGGAGGTTGTGACTGGATGAGACGTATCAAGACCTTCTGCCTCGAAATTCTCCCGCGGGTGCGTGATTCGTTGCCTCAACGAAACCTCCGGATGCGGGCTCATGAAATCCTGATGGGTCGGGTCGTCACACGTCCCTACCAATATTGATGCTGATCATCCCTTACCTCTGCATGGCTGGTGAGACATCACATTCGCTGTCTGAACGAACACAACTTCGCCACGACTCGAGAGTCCAGCTTCAGGCAAGTCTACGAGAGTGACAGAGCTCGCCCGCTGGCCGAATCCGTAGGATGACGCGGGGGTGAGATGGCAGAAGGCGACGGGGCACCTGTTGTCAGCCAATCCACCGCCCATGATGCCGTCACTCAGATGCGTCACCGGCATAGGGTTCGGCTCTGCGCTGCTGCCACTTCGTCTCCCTCTCTGCGTTGAAGGAGCAGCTAAACAGGGCGGCCTGGGTATCTGGCTGCGACGCCCTCAATGCCGCCGCGCTGATCGCATCTCTCGTCTTCTCAGAGTTCGTGGACGCTGCGACGTTGTCTTCCATGGGCGTCAGAGTTGCTGTGCCGGCCGGAAGGCGTCGCCCGGAACACGGCGAACAGGAGTGTCATAAGTCAGTGGAGCGAGCCGTCTGCTCTGGCGCCAGCATCGACCACTCTTCCCCATCTCGAGTCTTCCGCGTGCCTTGCGGCACGGGCACGGGACACGAGGTTCTGGCCGTCTGGTCTCACTCTGGCGCGCAAGACCGAGCGACTACTGGCACCTTCAAGGAGCTCTCCGGGTCTGGTTGGAGTGCGCGCAACGACAACATTCGTCTGGGCGGGAGGGCTTTTTTGCGCGCAACGCGTGTTCAGGAGCCACTCAAATTTTCGAAGCTAGGGCCAGCGAACCTCAACGACGGATCCTCCGAGCACCGAGATGTCGAGGACAGGTTGTTCATGGGTGCTGCCACGTACCCGGAGTTCCCAGTTGCCTTCGTCCAGCGAACCGAAAACGGCGGCGTAGCGAACGACACCGCCGGGCCTTCGCTCCCTGACAGCCGTATGGACTCCCCGCCATTCCTCGGACGCGGGCCTAATTTCGAGCTCGGCGCCGTCCAAGTCGGAGTTGGTGAAGATGACGGCCGCCCCGACCCCTTCTCCAATGTCGATCACGACTGCGCCCTCACTGGGACCGGGAGGCTGCTCGGCTGCGGCGTTGGTATGGAGACCCACCGACGTCGCCGTCACGAGGTCACACTGGGTGCGTTGTACCCCTTATGAGGGGATCCCAAATAGGGGAAGACGGAAAGGTATTGCTCGGTGCCACCGACAGTTGTGTCTGTCCCCCCGTTTACGAGGTCGTAGATGGCGCCTGCCGCGGCGTCTGCGGGGTTGGGAAAGCCAGGGACAATCCCGGGAGCCAGCACGCCGGCGATGCAGCGCAGTTCGATCGTCACCACGTCGTCGAAGACACGCCGGCCGTTGGGGAATCCGGCTGCATCGAGGGCCAACAGGCCCAACGTGTTGGGCGTGCCCGATGGTCCAATTGCCATGTTGAGCCGGAGCATGTCGGCCTGAGTCGGTCCGGTGAAATTCTGGAAGGAGGGCGCCATGGACAGGGTGCCGGCCGGGATCCCTGTCAGCAGAATCGCCAGAAGATCGACCCTGTTCGGACTGCCGTTGTTGTACGAAAAGAGTTCGGGAAATGCTCCATTGGCTGGCCCGTTCGCCGTCGGTGGCGTGTAGAGGATGGGCAGGAGGTTGGCCAATTCCGGGTTTGAGACGTACTTGGCGAATTGGCTGTCCTGTGCGGGCTGGCTGGAATTCCAGAAGTCCTTGGATGCCATCGGGACGATGACCTCGTTGAAGAGCGGGTTGCCGAGCCGCGACACCTGCGTCCATGGGCCAGATTCAAAGGGCTGGCCGAGGTATGACTCGTTGAATTTCACCTTCCTCCGACTCGCAGTCGTCCATACCCCGATGACCGAGCTTTGCATCGAAGGATCGGTCGGGTTGATCCCCCCTGCGGTGAGTTGTTCCTTCGGGATCTGCAGAGCCAAGGAGTGAACGTTGAGGGTATTGGTCGAGTTGATACCGGACATGGCAGACAGGGGTCCCTTGAGGCCGAATGTCGCATGCAACTCCTGAAAAGGCCGCAGCGTTCCCAGGTCGAAAATCGATCCGAGATCGACGTAGAAGCCCTCCGCTCTCTGCCCGGCGTAGACCTTTACCCCGTTTCTGAGCGATTGAACGGCCGGTCCACCCAGGGTGGCCTCATAGTGGGGCGTAGACAACGGGCCGACATTGCACGGTGGACACGGGAGATCCGTGCCGAGGACCGTCACATTGCCGCTCGGGTAGTCGACACGCTGAAGGTCGTAGGTCTGGACCCGGTTCCAGTTCGGGCTGGCGAGCGACAGTATGGGGCCGGTGTTGTACAGGAAGGTGTCCTGGTTCCGGATCGTCGTGTTGAAACGAAACTGGAACGAAATGTTGGGTTTGGCGTCCCCGTCGTTATCGACGAGGATTTCGTAGAGGACGTCATTGCCGAACTCGTAGAAGTTGGGCCCTCCTGCCGGTCCCTCGAGCGGAAGGTAGTTGGCAATCAATGTCACGGTGCTCGGGGCATCGGGGCTGACGAAGGCGTACAGGTCGGTACTGTCCGCCACTGGATCCTTGGAGATCTCGGGTGCTTCACGATGAGAGGACATGGCTCACCTTTCTGGTTCGGGCGACTGGAGGCCTACGACGCTCCAGGCGTGTGAATGTGGTCGAAATGGGGTGCCCGAATCGACTCGACGGCGGTACGGCTTATTGCGCCGCCTTGTACAGGCGTGCGGCCAACTGGGGATCGCGGTAGGTAACTTCGTGTTCGCCGAAGAAGAGATCGATTTCGCCGTTACGGACATCGCGTATCCGTGCGACGAGCGGCAGAGCGCTGTCACCTTCTGGCAGCCGAGTTGTATCGGACTGACTGTCGAGTGAGGGGCCCTTTGTCTCAGAAGCATCCGCGCTCGATGCGAGCCCGGGCAGGAGAGCGCCCGCTCCGACTGCCGCCGCCGCCGCGGAACCGCGGATCAGGAAGTCGCGTCGATTGACTGCCATTGGTGATTTTCCTTTCGTTGAGTCGCCAGGACGGCGGTTGCAGAGGGAACAGGGAAGGTCGAAGAGCGCAGGACGCCGCCTGCGGACGGGGAACCGGAACAACACCGGCCCGAGTTGGTGACCCAAGAAGGGAGGCCTAAGAACGGAGGTCGTGAGCACGAGAATGCCCGTTCCTTCTGCCTGCGACCACTGGAGCACCTCCCGCACGAGAGCGGTGATCCCGCCCTCAGCCTCTCGTTCTTTGGCTTCTACGGAGTCAAAACGGGGGTGGATGACAAACAGGGGAAATAAATTACGCCCGCGAAGGGTCTCGTCAGCCCAGCTGCTCCGAGATGTCCGCTTTGACCGTGCGATCCTCGAACCGGGCGGATTTGGCGGATGGTCGGTGAACCGCGCCCGACGGACGTGACGTCTCGGTAAACGATTGGCCGAATCTGGCCACCGCGACCGCACCTTGCTGCAAGGACGGAGCGGGTTGGGCTCGGGACTCTCGCCAGATGCCTCGACCGGTGCTCTAATGGCGGACCATGGAGACGGATCGAAATTGGTCGAGACGGCAGCTCCTCCAAGGTGTGCTCGGTGTGGGGGCTGCGGCGGTGGGCTTCAGTGCGGCCACCCAGGACGCGGCTTCAGGCACCAAGTCGGATGCTGTGTCAACACGCCTCCCTCCACGCTCACACTGGCGCCACCCGGGCTCCCTTCCGAATCCACGGCTGCCTGCGGGCACCGACACGATGCCTGAGATCGATCACATCGTGGTCGTGATGCAGGAAAACCACTCCTTCGACAACTACCTCGGGATGCTCGGCCGAGGCGATGGGTTCACCCTCGACAAAAAGGGCCGCCCGACCAACACGAACCCTGACCCGACGGGCGGATACGTGCGCGCCTTCCACGAGACGGATACCGCCCAGGCGGGCCACGTGACCCAGTCGTGGAATGCCAGCCATCTCCAGTACGCGAACGGGCGCAATGACGGGTTCATCGGCCCCGAAAGCAGCAATGAATGGTCGATGGCGTACTACACAGGCCAGGAAATCCCGTTCTACCACTCGCTCGCCAAGACCTTCCCTGTGTGCGACCGCTACTTCTGTTCGGTGTTGGCTCAGACCTACCCGAACCGCCGCTTCCTCTTGGCCGGCACTGCCTTCGGCCTGATTGCCACGGACGACTCGTCGATCACCGGGATACCGCCGAACGGCACCATCTTCGACCGGCTCGATGCTCACGACATCAGCTGGGCGAGCTACGCGACCAATGCGTCAACGCTCTTGGTTATCGCCGACATCGTAAAGAAGAACCCGTCGCGAATTAAGACGATCGATCAGTTCCACGCCGACGCCCGCTCGGGTTCGCTTCCTGCGGTCTCATACGTCGATCCCAACATCTTGACCGGGACGGAGGAGAACCCCCAGGATTTAGCCCTCGGCGAATACTTCGTGTCGACGGTGGTCGGTTCGTTGCTCAACAGTCCAGCGTGGCACCGCACCATGCTCGTCTGGACCTACGACGAGCACGGCGGCTACTACGACCATGTGCCGCCCCCGGCAGCGATTCCCCCCGACGACATCCTGCCCACGTTGACCAGTGCGAATGAGCCGGGCGCCTACGACCGCTATGGCTTCCGCGTTCCGACCGTCGTGATGTCTGCTTACAGTAAGCCGCACTTCGTCTCGCACACCGTCTACGACCACACTTCTGTGCTGAAGACGATCGAGCGCAAGTGGAACCTGCCCGCCATGACCTACCGGGACGCGAACGCCAACGACCTGCTCGACTGTCTCGACTTGAGTCACCGATCCTTCGCAGATCCCCCAACGCTGGCGGCTCCTGGGAACCCCACGGGCATCTCCACTGCGGTGGTGCCACCGGCCGGAGAACCTCCGCCGTTCTCGGCTTTCGTGAAGACTCCGGGTCCAACGGTCTGAGGGCACCGCCGCCGCGACTCCGGGCGGATCAGAGGTCGAAGGTCTCGCCCTTCGGGCGGTGGATGGTGAACCCCGCAACGACTGCTCCGACGAGAATGAGGCAGCCCGAGAGAACGAGCGCGACGTGGAGACCCGAGCCAAATGCCCCGTAGGCGGCGTCGACCACTTTGGTGGCGATCTTGGACACGGCGGAATTGCTCGAATGTTCCGCGTTGCTCGCTGCTCCCCCGCTCGACGCACCTCCAGTCTGGATGGCGTGCTCCACCAGGCTCTGGAAGTTGGGCGGAATGCCGATCGCCTTGAGGCGAGCAGCCAGGTCTCCCGTGAGCTTGCCGTTGACGATCGACCCCAGAATGGCCACGCCGAAAACGGCACCCATCTCGCGACTGGTGTTCGTCGCCGACGCCGCCATACCCGACCGTTCCGGTGGCACCACGGTCAACGGCACCGAGGTGACGGGCACGAGCAACATGCCGATGCCAATCCCGGCTATGGGCAGGACCCATCCGAGCGTGCCGAAGGTCACCGTCGGATCGAGCACGGCGCTGGCCAGCAGAATGCCGCCACCGGCCAGGAGGCACCCGATGACCATCGGCCAGCGGGGTCCGATGCGAGCCACCAGGGGCCCGGTCAGCGCGGAGGTGATGATCAGGCCGGCTGCCATGGGTAGGAAGTCGACCGCAGTCTGATAGGCCGACGCGTTGGCCACCACCTGGAGATACAGCGCGGTGAAGAAGAAGATGGAAAAGGTCCCGAAGTAGGCGACGAAGGCCACGAAAGTCGAGCCGGCGAACGGTGGGCGCCGGAACATCGACAGGTCCAGCATCGGGCTCTTGACGTGTCGCTCTACCACGACAAAGGCCACACCCGAAACGGCGCAGATGACGAACAGCGCGAGGATCGGCGCCGATGTGTAGCCAGACTCCTCCCCTTGAATGACGGCAAAGGACAGCGAGGACAGGAACGCTGCACCGAGCAAGAAGCCGGAGAAGTCGAAACGGCGACCCTGGCGGTCCGAGCTTTCGGGGACCACGGCCGCGGACAGCACAAAGGCGACGACGCCGAAGCCCAGGTTGAACCAGAAGATGGCGCGCCAACTCGAGAAGCCCACCAGTGCGCCGCCGATGACCGGACCCAGGGCCAAGGCGAGCCCCGAGACGGCGGCCCACACACCGAGGGCATCGGCCCGGGTGCCCCGGTCGGGGTAGACGTGCCGGATGATCGAGAGCGTCCCCGGCTCGCTGGCCGCGGCGCCGACGCCCATGATCACCCGACCAGCGATCAACCAGTCGACGTTGCTCGCCAGGGCGGCGACGACGGAACCGGCACAGAAGACGGCGACTCCGGTCAGCATGATGCGCTTGCGGCCGAGCATGTCTCCCAGCATCCCGGCGGCCAACATGAAGCTGGCAAACGTGAGCGCATAGCCGTTCACGACCCACTGCAACGAAGTCACGCCCGCGTGCAAGTCGCTCTGGACGTTGGCCAGACCGACGCTCACGATCGTGTTGTCGAGAAATGTCAGGAACAGAACGGCGCACAGGGTGGACAGCGCCAGAATCTGCGCGACCGATCCCAGGCCGCCTTGCTTGACCTCGAACCCATCTGAAGACCCGCCCGAGTGGGACGGGGCGGAGGTCACGGTCTGGCGTCCAGAAGCGTCTCCAGGCATCACAGCCATTGAGTTTGACCCACCTCGCTCAAGGGTACGTGTCTTTGGCGGGGCTGGTGGAGAGATTGGCCGGTCGGGCGAAAATCCGCCCCGTCGAACCGCCTTGCGCGGTGCGGCGTTGACAGCTGGTACGGAGGAGCCGAACGTGGGTAGCACGATGCACCGTGGTCCCGTGAGCGGCCGCCTTCCGTCACCCGATGAGGCGATTGAAGCCTTCCTCCAGCGGATCGACTTCCCGTACTACGTCGTGACGGTCCGCACGACGGACGGGGAGATGAGCGGGTGCCTGGTCGGCTTCGTGACCCAGTGCAGCATCGATCCGCCGAACTTCCTGGTATGCATCGCCAAGGTCAATCACACCTTCGGAGTGGCCGAACGGTCCGATGCGATGGGTCTCCACCTCTTGGGCGACAAGCAGCACGAACTCGCTCGCATCTTCGGCGAAGAGACGGGGGACTTGGTGGACAAGTTCGCCCAGTGCGACTGGCGGCTGGGGCCCACCGGAGCGCCACTCCTCGTGGATTCCGCGGTGAGCATGGAAGGACACATCCTGGGCCACTTCTCGGCCGGTGACCACGAGGCGTTCATGGTGCGAGCCGAGCGCGCACTGAGCGGCGAACACGCTGGTCTCCTCACCTATCGCGATGCGCCACACTTTCGCCCGGGCCATCCCCTTTAGCCCCTTTAGCCCCTTTAGCGCCTGAGGCCAACGAGCCCCCCGGCGCGCCTCGTTAGACTCAGGCGAACCGCCAGCGCATGGCACCACGTGCGCCGACAGCGATGGCAGAACGGGCCTCGAGCAGCCAGAGATCCCAGGGTGGCGGGCCGGCGGACGGCGCGCTGTAGTCGGCCTCGATGGCACCAATTCCGGGCCGAGCCGGCCAGCCGGTCGACGCCCAGTGCGCGGCCAACCGGTCCACCGTCGGTTGATCGGTGACCCGGCGGGCCCGGCCCCGGAAGGTGACATCGAGATCGGGGAGCTCGGCGGCGATCGCACAATCCGGCCGACGTTCCAGGTTGCGGCTCTTGTGGGTATCGCTTCCGCTGACGAACCAGAGCTGGTCGTCGAACCAGCGCGCGCCGATGCCGACCAGGTGCGGGCTTCCGTCCCGACCGGTCGTGGCGAGCCAGAAGTGCTCGAGCGGACCAACCTCGAGCAACTCCCTGGCGACGTCCCAGGTGAAGTCATCGCTCCCGTAGATGTCGAGGTTCGTCTGCGACCTCGTTTCCGTCACGTTCGCTCCTTCCCGCCGACTGCTGTCGCACGTGCGCTCATCATCTGGCCGCCTCCGCGAGGACCTCTTCCATCCGGGCGTAGGAGTCGAGGAGGCCTTCCTCCATGCCGCTCTCCACGTGCATGTCGCGGTTGGCCAACGAGTTGTGCACCATCCTCGAGCGCAGCAGCGTGCCGCCGTTGGTGGCATCAAGTTCGACCGTCTCGGTCGCGGTGGCATCGGGCGCACCCTCGTAGACCCAGGTGCTGACGCGCCGTCGGGGCGGTTCGAGCTCGAGGAACTCGCCGTGGAAGGCGAACCTGGTGCCGTCCGGGGCCCGGTGCACGATGCGCCAGGTGCCGCCGAGGCTCAGGTCAACCTCGCATTCGACGATCTCGAGGCGACGCGGGCCCCACCAGCGGCGGAGGAACTCGCCCTCGGTCAGTACCCGGTACACCAGTTCGGGCGGGGCCTTGAAGAACCTCCGCACCTCGATGACGGGCTCTCCTGCCGGGGTGATGATCTCGGTATCGGTCATGCTCACGTTCCTTCTCCTTCGATTGGTCACTGCCGTGTCGTGGCGGGCGACTCGGATCCCTGCAGCTCCTCGAGCAACTCGTCGAGTCGCTCGAAGCTCTCCTCCCAGAACTCCCGGTAGGAGCCGACCCAGTCCGACAACTCCTTGAGACGTTGCGGTTCCAGGTGGCACATGCGTTGGCGGGCCAGACGGTGACGCGAGATCAGCCCGGCCTCCTCGAGCACGCGCAAGTGCTTGGTGACGGCGGGCTGACTCATAGGGAAGGGCGCCGCCACATCGAGCACGCCGGCATCGCCCCGGGACAGCCGGGACAGGATGGCCCGCCGGGTCGGATCGGCCAACGCCCCGAAGGACCGGTCGAGCTGCTCCTCGGAGAGACCCTCGTCGGGCGTGGCAGTTCGCATAACCAAAAGGTTATATCAAATGCCGACGTTGTCAACCCCCTGGGCGGACGCAGAGAAGGTTTGGGGCACCCTCCGGTACGGCGGAGCCCCCCGCTCTCGGAGGTCAGTCGGCGGGCGCCTCGAAATCCGCGAACGCCTGGGTGAGGCTGATCATGTTGCCCGAGTCGTCGCGTAACGTCGCCTCGATGCCATAGGGGCGTTCGGCGGGCTCCGAGAGGAACGTCACACCATTGGCCAAGAGCTCCTTGTACGTACGGTGGCAATCGTCGGTTGCCATCACACCTACCCCCATGGCGCCACTGGCCACCAGTTCGCGCAGCTGAGCGGCGGCCTCGGGGGAACGGCCCATGTCACAAGAGGAGAGGATCAGTTGGAGATCCGGCTGATCCTTGGCACCCACGGTGAGCCAGCGGAACCCGGCGCCCGAGCCCTCGAACTCCTCCCCCATGGTGATGTCGAAACGCAGCTCGAATCCGAGCTTCTCGGTATAGAAGGCCTTCGCGGAATCCTGGTCGAGGACGAAGACGCCGGCGTGCGAGATATGACTGATCATGGATGCGGGTCCCTTTCTGTGCGATCGCCGTCTGTCTGCGATCGTCGGTCTTCGTCAGGGTACGACTGCCGCGCCCGTCAGGCTTCTCCCAGATTGCTCTCTTGCGCTCGACCCGCTGTCGGCCGAGGGCGACTCCAGTCCATCAAGAAACAGCCGGGAATCGGCGGCGGCCCGCCGCGGGCGGCCGACGCGCGCTGGAAGGCGCGAGGCGACATGCCGACGAGCTCGGAGAAGCGCGTGCTGAACGAGCCGAGGCTGGAAAAGCCGACCAGCATGCAGACCTCGGTGACCGTCAGGTTGGCCGAGCGCAAGAGGTCCTTTGCCCGCTCGACCCGCCGTCGGGTCAGGTAGTTGGCGGGCGACTCGCCGTAGGCCTCCTTGAAGGCCCGGGCGAAATGGAACTTGGAGAAGCCGGCCTCGGCCGCCATCTGATCGAGGTCGAGCGGTTCTGCATAACGCAGGTCCATGAGGTCCCGGGCGCTGCGCAGGTAGGAGACGCGCTCGGCGTTGGTCACCCGATGCACGGTACCCGCCCGGCCGCCGGCCAGGCGGAGGGGCGGCACGGCGGCGGTCAGGCGTGGGCCTCCCAGAAGTCCCGGAGCAGGGCCACGAGGTCGGCTGCCCTCTCGTCCACCCAGAACAACATCGCGTCGGGAACGAGGGTGACGCGCTCCACGCTCGGAATGAGCTCGCGGAGACGCTCGGCCCAATCGGGAGTGAAGAAGATGTCCGCCGTCCCCCAGGCCACCTGGGTGGGCGCCGTCAGCTCGGCCAGCAGCGGGGCGACCCCGGTCAGCTCGTCGACGCTTCCGGCGGTGAGCACGCGCTCGAGGGCCTTGCCCTGGTCGGCGACGAAGGGCACGAGGTAGCTGTCGACGACCTCGTCACTCAACTGCGCCGCCTGCGCGTACCCGGTGCCCAGGCCAATCTCGGACCGGGCCAGGTCGCGGTCGCCCGCCATGGCGGCGACCGCCGGACCGAACTCACCGGCAAAGGCCATGTCGAGCAAAGGCCTGAAGGCCTCGGGGGGGAAATTGTCGTGCACGTCGCAGTTGGTCAGGGTCAGGGTCCGGACCCGCCGCGGGTAACGGGCGGCGAACACTTGGGCGATCGCGCCGCCGGTGTCGTTGGCGACGACGTCGATCTGGTCGAGGCCGAGCCGATCGCACAGGCCATTGAGCATGCGGGCCAGACCGGTCAGCGAGACGTCTGCGTCCTCGCTGGGGCGGGGGCTGGCCCCGTGCGCCGGGAGGTCCGGCGCGATACAGCGGCGGAGGTCGGCCACGTCGAAGATGGCGTTGCGCCACACGTCAGCGTTCACGAGCACGCCGTGCACGAACAGCGCGACCGGCGCCTCCGTGTCACCGGCGTCGACGTAGGCGATGCGCTCGCCGTCGACGAGAGCGGTTTTGCGGTCCAGCACCGTCGTCGTTGCGTCAGTGCTCACGCCGTTTTGATCGGTTGTGGTGGGTGTGGTTGTCATGCGTCGATGATACATACCAACTGTCTGTTTGTAAACCCCTGATAGAGTAAATGGGTGCCCACGCAGGCAGAACGCACCGAGGCCACCCGGGGCAAGCTCATCGCCACCGGCCGGGCCCTCTTCGCCGAGAACGGCTTCGCCGACACGTCGACCGATGACATCCTCAGTGCGTCCGGGGTCAGCCGGGGCGCCATGTACCACCACTTCTCCTCCAAGACGGAGCTCTTTCAGGCGGTGTTCGAAGCCGTCGAGGACGACCTGACGAACGACGTGATGGTGGCGGCGACGGCCAGCAGCGAGACCGATCCGATGCGCATCCTCGAGGCGGGCTTCGACGCATTTCTGGACCAGTGCCGAAACCCCGAAGTTCAGCGGATCGTGATGCTCGAAGGCCCGACCGTCTTGGGCTGGGACACCTGGCACGAACTGGACGAGCGCTACGCCTTCGGCACCATCAAGTTCGTGCTCGCGACGGCAGCCGACTCCGGCCGGATCGAGCCCGACGCGGTGGATCCGCTGTCGCACCTCTTGCTCGGGGCCATCATGCAAGCGGGCATGGTCGTGGCCCGGGCCGACGATCCCGCCGCAGCCAAGAAGGCCATGGTCGCCTCCTTCGCTCAACTCCTCTCTTCGCTCTGAGCCGGGTACGGGCTCAGAGCTCGGTCCTTTTGAACCCCTCGAGCACCCAACGCGGCAGGCGTGTCGGCCGACCCGAGCGGTCGACGCAACCGTGGACGGTCACCGCAGTGGCCCGTGGCTGGCCGGCGACGCTCAGCAGATACCCGACCTGGAACGTGGTCCGGGTCACGGCGCCGACCATCAGCGAGATGTCGACCTCGTCGTCGAAGAACAGGGCACTGCGGTACTGGACCCAGACCTCGAGCACCGGGAATTCACGACCTGCCTCAGCGGCGTCGTCGCGCACCTCGTCGTAGGGGTGTCCGATGGAGCGGAGGAACTCGACCCGGGCCACTTCGAGATAGGGCAGGTAGGCCGCATGGTGCACGACACCCATGGCATCAGTCTCGGCGAAGCGCGTTCGCAGCCGGTGCGCGAACTGGTAGTCAGCCGGATCGCGGGACGGTTGCAGCGACTGGCGCAAAGGCTAGTCCCAGTCCCCTTCGGCGAGGGCATCGCTCTCCGACCGACGGGCGTCGAACGACTTCCGTCTCGAGTTGGCCATGCGATGCACCCCGTCATGATTGAAGACGGCGAACTCACCGTCTGCTTCGACGGTGACGATCCCGCCCTGGACGATCCTTCCCTTGCTGTAGACCCGCCGCTGGGTCACCTCGGTGACCCACCCCTCGAAGACAGCCTCTTCGTCGGTCAAGGTCGGACGCCTGTAGTGCAGGGCGAGGCGGACGGTCGGTCCGGTGGAACCCACGATCGCATTGGCGGCGGTCAGGATGATGTCGAACGTCGCGGCGAGGATCGCGCCGTGCACGCACCCCGGAGCGCCCTCGTAGGTGACACCGAAGACGGCCCGCCCGAGCGCTTTCGGCGGCTCGAAATCGAGGACCACGGGCACCGCGATCGGATTGAACTTGCCGACGATCACGTCATAGGGCATGGCGCCACCGAGCGGCACGTCCCTGGGTGGCCCCTCGGGATCGGGAGCCAAGAACCGCGGCACCGGGACCTCGGGCGCGTTCGCCTCGAGCTCGTCGCCGACGGCGGCCAGCCGAGCCGCCAGACGAGCGGTGACGTCGGCGGGAGCGGTGGTGGTGACCGACAGCCGGATCAAGCGGCGCAGCTGTTCCGCCATCTCGAGGGCCTCGGCCTCCCGGCCGCGTCAAACCGGGATGATGCTCGAAACTGGTCGGGGTCGTGGGATCGGGCAACAGCACGGGCACGGACAGTACCGCCGAGCGCACAGGCGCCGACATTCCGCCGGGCCCCGCTCCATGCTCCGCGCAGCGACGCCGCTCGTATCATGGGCTGATGTCCGAACACAGCGTGTCGTTCACGTCCGGCAGCGCCGACACCGTCCTGGACCCACTGGCGCCCGACGTGGCGGCCGCACTCGAGGCGGCCGAAACGCTGGCACCGCGGGAACGGCGAGCGGCGGTGGCGGCCGTCGCGGCCAGGGACCCGCGCTGCCTGCAGGCCTGGGCGGACCTGGCCGAGCTGGCCACCGACCCGGTCGAGTCGTACGCCTACGCCCGCGTCGGATACCACCGGGGACTCGACGCCCTGCGGGCCGCCGGCTGGCGTGGCTCGGGCTACGTGCGCTGGCGGGACGATTCGAACCGGGGATTCCTGCGGGCGCTCGACGCCCTCCGCCGGGCCGCCGCCTCTCTCGGCGAGGTCGACGAGGAGCAACGTTGCGAGCTGTTCCTGCGCCAGCTCGACCCCGAATGGAGCTCGAAGTAAGAGCTGGACCAGGCAACGGGCCCAACCAGGAGGCGATTCCGTCTGAACTGGGCGGACACTAGTTAGGGTGTCTAACTGTATGATGGTCGAAGTGTCTGTGACTACACCTCCTTCTTCGGCGGCGCCCCGAGTTGGTTCTGCGGGCGACAACGGCCCCGGAATCGGACGCATCGCAGCCTGGCTGTCCAAGGCCATAGAGCTGGCCCTGGCCCCGGTCGATCTCTCCATGCCCCAATACCGAGTGCTGGCCACACTGGCCGGCGGTTCGGCCGCAGCATCGGGCCTGGCCAAGAGCCTCGACGTGCGGCCGCCGTCGGTGACCGCGCTCATCGACGGCCTCGTCGCCCGGGGACTGGTGGACCGGCGCCACGAGGAGAGCGACCGCCGACGGGTCGCGCTGCGCATCACCGAGGAGGGGACGCGACTGGTGGCAGAAGCCGACCGGGCCGTCGACGAGCGACTGACCCACATTGCGGGATACCTCCCGAGCAAGGACGAGGTCATGGCACTGCGCTCGCTCGAGCTCTGGGGTCGGGCGCTCTCCGAGGCTCGCGAAGCCCGCAATCGGGCGGCTGAGGTGCCGACGATGGGTGAAGGCCGATGAGCAAGACCGAGGACCGCCTCGACGACGTACTGGCCGACCAAAACGGATCGGTAGCCACCGGGCCGACGACCCGCGACCTGCCCCTGGCCTCCTACGTGCCGATGGGAGCCCTGAGCCGCTATGAGGCACCGAAGGCGACCGTTGACCCGGACCGCTCCAAGAAGTGGATCAAGCGCGCTGCGCCCATCGTCATGGCGCACAAGCTGCAGTGGTTCAGCGCGCTCATCTTCTCGTTCCTGGGCCTGATCATCCAGGTGTGGATCCCCAAGATCCTCCAGAACGGCATCACCAACGCGCTGATCCTCAAGACGCAGCCGTTGCACAACTACGTGGAGTTGATCGGTGTCCTGGCCCTGTTCACGGGGGTCTTCGGCTACATCTCACGCACCAACCTCTTCAAGGTGGCGTACGCGATCGAATTCGACCTGCGCAACATCCTCTACGAGCACTTCACGCGCATGTCCTTCCCCTTCTACGACCGGGTTCAGTCCGGGCAGCTGATCTCGCGGGCCAACTCGGACATCCGCTCGGTGCAGATGTACCTGACGTTCGCTCCGATGATCCTGGTGCAGTGCTCCATCGCGTTGGTGGCGTTCGCGTTCATGCTCTCCATCAGCGTGCCGCTGGCTTTCGTCGCCATGGCGTCCATGCCCTTCATCTACATCGTCGGAATGAAGATGCGGAAGTCGCTCTTCCCCGTTTCGTGGCTCATCCAGTCCCGGCTGGCCGAGGTGGCGACCGTCGTGGACGAGAACGTCAACGGCGTGCGCGTCGTGCGCAGCTTCGCCGCCGAGCAGCAACAGCTGGGGCAACTGGCCAATGCGGCCGACCGGGTCCAGTGGGGCTACATCAAGGACGCCGACCTCCGCGCCCGCTTCGCCCCGCTCGTGCAGAACCTCTCCCAGGTCGGCCTCGTCCTCGTGTTGCTCGTCGGCGGCTGGATGGTCATCCACGAGCAGCTGCCCGTCGCGTCCATCGTCTCGTTCAACCTCTACCTGGTGATGATGCAGGCCCCCTTCATGATGCTGGGGATGCTGATCATGATGGGCCAGCGCGCCTCGGCCTCGGCCGACCGGATCTACGAGATCATCGACGAGAAGCCCACGATCGTCGACCGGCCCGACGCCATCGACCTGGTCGATTGCCAGGGTGACGTCGAGTTCGACGACGTCAGCTTCGCCTACGCCGACGACAGCCTGCTCTCGAAGGCGGGTGGGGACGACGGTCCGCGCGAGATCCTGCACAACCTGAATCTGCACCTGCACCCGGGCGAGACCATCGCTCTGGTGGGGCGCACCGGCAGCGGCAAGTCGACCGTGGCCCGCGTGCTGGCCCGCTTCTACGACGCCACCGGCGGCACCGTGCGGGTCGATGGGCACGACGTGCGCGACCTCACCCTCACGAGCCTGCGGGCCAACATCGGTGTCGTCCTCGACGAGCCCTTCCTCTTCTCCGTGTCGATCCGGGACAACATCGCCTACGGTCGCCCGGACGCCTCCCTCGAGGAGGTCATGGCCGCAGCCGAGGCGGCCGGTGCCACCGGTTTCATCAATCGGCTGGCCGACGGGTACGACACCGTGGTGGGCGAGCGGGGCTACACGCTCTCCGGTGGTCAGCGCCAGCGGATCGCCATCGCCCGCGCCCTGCTGGTCAACCCGCCCATCCTGATCCTCGACGACGCCACCAGCGCCATCGACGTCAAGGTGGAGCAACGCATCCACTCCTCGCTGCGTGTCCTCATGGAGGGGCGCACCACGCTCATCATCGCCCACCGGCTCTCGACCATCAGCCTGGCCGACCGGGTGGTCCTGCTCGATGGGGGCCGCATCGTGGCCGACGGCACGCACGCTGAGCTCCTGGCCTCGACGCCGCTGTACTCCGAGGTGTTGGCCCAGGCGGCCAGCGAGGAGGACCTCGCCGCTGAGGCCGCCGCCGGCCTGGAGGACCTGGATCTCGACGGCGACGTCCTCGAGCCGGAGGGGGGTGCGATCTGATGTTCGGCGGAGGAGGTGTCGGGCCGCCGATGGGCGGCGGAGGAGCCCCGGGCTCGGCCCAGGCCGGCCTGCCCTTCGGCGGGATCCCGCACGAGCTGCAGGCGGGGGTCGACCTGCTCCTCGAGGAGGAGCCCGAGCGGGGTCAGCCCGACGTCGTCTTCACCCAGCTGCCGACCGAGCACGAGTCGAAGAAGCTGACGCTCACCTCCCTGCTCATGGAGTACCCGGGCATGTGCGTGCTGGCCGGGTTGCTCGTCGGCACGATCGCCTTGTTCACCCAGCTCGGCCCGAGCCTGGTCTCGTACGCCATCAACCACGGGCTGACGCCGCCTCACTACGACTATGGCGTCGTGGTGCTCATGGCGATCCTGTACCTGGTGTCGATCGTCGTCTCGGGCAGCGCGCAATGGGGGCAGGCACGGGTGACGGGCCGCCTCGCCTCGTGGGTCATGAACGACCTGCGCATCAAGGTGTTCCGCCACCTGCAGCGGCTCTCGCTCGACTTCTTCACTGAGGAGAAGGCGGGCGTCGTCATGAGCCGCATGACGAGCGACATCGAGAACCTGCAGCAGCTACTGCAGGACGGGTTGGCCCAGTTCGCCATCCAGGGCCTGACCATGGTCGTCATCACGGTGTTCCTCTTCGCCACCAACGCGAAGCTGGCCGCCATCACCGTCTTCGCCGTGCTGCCGCCACTGGTCATCATGTCGATCTGGTTCAAGCGGGCCTCCGAGCGCGGCTACGAGAAGGTGCGCGACGGCATCGCGCTCGTGCTGGCCGACCTCTCCGAGAGTCTCCAGGGCGTGCGCATCGTCACGGCGCACAACCGGCAGCGCTACAACGTCGAGACCCATCGCGACATCGTCGGCTCCTACCGGGACGCCAACAACTACACCGGGCGCATCAACGGCGTCTACGGGCCCGGCTCACAGGTCATCAGCGTCTTCGGCCAGCTGCTCATCCTGGGCATCGGCGGCATGATGTACCTGCACAAGCCGCAAGAGATCAACCTGGGCCAGCTGACGGCTTTCTTCCTCTACGTGAACCGCTTCTTCTCGCCGATTCAGCTCCTGGTGCAGCAGTACAACACCTTCCAGCAGGGCCGGGCGTCGGTGTTCAAGTTGCGCGGCCTGCTCGAGACCGAGCCCTCGGTGCTCGAGGAACCCGACGCGATCGAGCTGCCGCCGATCAGGGGCGAGATCCGCTTCGACCACGTGTCCTTCGGCTACGACCCGACGGTGCCCGTCCTCATGAACGTCGACCTGAAGATCGATCCTGGGGAGACCGTGGCCTTCGTCGGCGCGACCGGAGCAGGGAAGTCGACGATGGCCAAGCTCGTGACCCGCTTCTACGACCCCACCGAGGGCCGCGTCCTCATCGACGGGTACGACCTCAAGGGCGTCACCCTCGCCTCCCTGCGCTCGCAGCTCGGTGTGGTGCCCCAGGAGCCGTTCCTCTTCGCCGGCACCATCCGGGACAACATCGCGTTCGCCCGGCCGGGAGCTCCCGACGACGAGGTCTGGAATGCGGTCCACCAGGTGGGGCTGGGCGAGCTCGTGCACCGGCTTCCCTACGGCCTTGATACTCCGGTCCACGAACGCGGCCAGTCGCTGTCATCGGGTGAGCGCCAGCTCATCGCCCTGGGCCGGGCCTTCATGGCCGAGCCCCGCGTGCTGGTGCTCGACGAGGCCACGTCGAACCTCGACCTCAAGTCCGAGAAGATGGTGGAGGCCGCGCTCGACGTCCTGCTCGAGGGTCGGACGGCGGTCCTCATCGCGCACCGTCTCTCGACCGCCATGCGCGCCGACCGTATCGTCGTCGTGGGAGACGGCAAGCTGCTCGAAGTGGGCACGCACGACGAGCTCGTGGCCCGGGGTGGCCACTACGCCGAGATGTACGAGACCTGGATCAACCAGTCGCACGCCGCCTGAGCAGCGCTGCCCCAAGGCACACTCAGGAGGGCACTTCAATGAGGGCGACGGTGTTGGCGTCGGGGTCATACAGCGTGGCCTTCCGGCCGCCTCCCCCGACCTGCTCGACGACTTCGGCCTCGATGCCCCGACTGCGCAACGCAGCCAACTCGGCATCGAGGTCGGAGACCGAGAGGGCGACCAGCGCTCGCCCGGCCCGCTGCTCGTCCACGACGAGGTAGAGCCAGCCGGCGTCGGCGGTGGCCCGCCACATGACCTCGTTCTCGTTGGGGATGATGTCGGCCGGGCGACCGAACAGCTGCTCGTACCACGGACGAACGGCGTCGAGGTTCGTGATGGCGACACCGGCGAAGAGGACCTGGGCATCCATGCCGGTTGGAGATTACGCGATCACCACGCCGAACCTCCGGCCCCCGGCTGCTTCAGCCATCAGGCGTCGCGGCTCCACACGCTCAGCGTGGCCCGGTACTGGGTGTCCCAGCCGTCGTAGGTGGTGCGCAGACGGTCGCCGGGCCACCCCTCGGGCAGGAGCTCTGCCGGCAGCAACGGGTCTGCCTGCAGGTGGCGGAGGACGGCGGCCGAGAGCTCGAAGCCTGGGGCCAACGCGTCGGGTCCTTCCGGCGCCAACGCATCGAGCGCAGCGAGCAGGGCTTCCGCTTCGGCGGACCAGGCGTCGACGTCCCACAGCCGCTCGACCAGTCCACCCGGATCGTCAGGACGCGCCTGCATGCACTCGACGTCGTCGTCCAGCGCACCGGCCAAGACGACCTCGACGTTGGCCGGCCGCATCCACACCCCCTCGCGTAGCTCGGCCAGGCGAGCGTAGGAGAGGGTGCGCCGGCGGGCTCCACGTACCTCGGCCGCGCTTCCGCTCGTGGTCACCACGACGACCACCCAGTTCCCGTCGTAGGGATCTGTCAGCCCGGAGCGACTGCGCGACTGCCGCATCTGGCGGGCCACGAGATGCCCGGCCAGCCGATAACGGCCCGCACCGTCCGTGGTGGCCTCGCCGGCGCTCACCATCCGGCTCAGGGCCACCCGGGCCCGATTCTCGCTGATCCCGAACAGTCCGGTCAGACGAACCAGCTGGGCGACCGGCAGTTCCGCCGGCTCCGTGCCGAGCAGCGCGCTGGCCATGACCGAGCGCGCCGTGAGGGGCCTGGTCTCGCTGGGGGTATTACGTAGTTGCGTCACTTGTTCAGAAATAGTAATATGGCCGCATGGTCAACACCATGGTGCCCGAGGTGGCCGACCGGCCTGATGTTCTTCCGACCGAGCGCCTGCAAGCGAACGGAATGGCGGTCCCCAACCTCCGGACCGACCTCCGCCGCATCGACAACGCGCGCAACGCCATCTCGGTGGCTGCCGTGTGGTTCTGGGTTGCCCTCATCATCGGCGGTGCCGTGTGGTTCGATCAGTGGTGGAGCTACCTGATCGCATTCGTGTTGATGGGGCCGATGTATGCCCGCTTCGCCATCCTCATGCACGAGTCGGCCCACAAGCTCCTGTTCACGAACAAGCGGTGGAACGACTTCGTCGGCAAGTGGATCGTGGCCTATCCGGTCTTCACGCCGGTCCAGCTCTACCGGCGGTCGCACTTCGCACACCACCGCGACGAGTTCGGTCCCGACGAGCCCGACATCGCCTTCTACGCGCCGTACCGGTGCACCCGCCGCGCCCTGTTCCGCCGGCTCTTCCGTGACGCCGTCGGTATCAGCGGATGGAAGAACCTGGTCCCTCTGGTCAAGAACACCAGGCGCCAACCGTTCCGGCCCATCGGTCTCTCCATTTTCGCCGTCCAGGGGGTGTTGTGGGCCGCCATGTGGGCGGCCACCGGTCGCTGGTGGATCTATCCGCTGTTGTGGTTCCTGCCCTGGATGACCGTCTGGCGGGTCATCAACCGTCTGCGCTCCATCGCCGAACACGGGGGAATGGAGCGAAGCCCGGACCGCCGAGCCACGACGCACCACGTCCGCCAGTCGCCGTGGGCCCGGTTCTGGATCGTGCCCTACAACACCGGCTGGCACCTGGCCCACCACGTCGACATGGGGGTGCCCTGGCGCAACCTGCCCGCCTACCACGCGGAGCTTCAACGGGCCGGCTACGTCACCGACGCCATCACCTACAAGAGCTACTGGGCCCTGTGGAAGGCACTCTCCAGTGCCGAGGCCACCAGCGAGGTACGGACCGCCGCCTGACCGTTGGACCGGCGCTCGCTACCGTGAAGAGGTGAGCGAGACACCACTGCCACTGCTGTTCATCGGGCATGGCAGCCCGATGAACGCTTTGGAGAACAACCGCTACACCGATGCCTGGCGCGACCTGGCCGGGTCGCTCCCCCGCCCGCGGGCGATCCTCGCCGTCTCTGCCCACTGGTACACGAATGCGACCGCGGTCACGGCGATGGACAGGCCACGCACGATCCACGATTTCTTCGGGTTTCCCGACGAGCTCTTCTCGTTCGAGTACCCGTGTCCGGGATCCCTCGAGGTGGCGCAGGAAGTGGTCACCGTCGAGGATCCGCGCTGGGTCGGCCTCGACCGGGACAGCTGGGGCATCGACCACGGAACATGGTCTGTCCTGGCGCACATGTACCCGGCAGCCGACGTGCCGGTGATCCAGCTCGCCATCAACGGACTCGAACCGCTCGAGTACCACTTCGACCTGGGACTCCGCCTGGCCCCACTACGCGAGCGTGGCGTGCTGATCGTGGCCAGCGGCAACGTGGTGCACAACTTGGGCCTCATGGACGGCTCCCAACCCGACCAGGGATTCGCCTGGGCGCACCGCTTCGACGAGGACGCACGCGCCGTGATGGTGAACTCCCCCGACGGTGTGGTTTCGCTGGCGCAGCATCCCGACTATCCGTTGGCGGTCCCCACACCTGACCACTTCGTCCCGCTGGTCTACTTCGCCGGCGCAGCGGCCCAGTCAGGCGCGCGTCCGTCCATTCTCGTGGACGGCTACTCCTACGGTTCGCTCTCCATGACCTGTTACCGGGCGGACTAGCGCAATCCAGGAGTTCATCGCGACGCCCCCTCCGCGGTTCGATCGGCAACGGGCGGTAGACAGCAGGTCTCTCACTCCCTAATGTCTCTGACCGACGCTGAAGCAATTCCGCAGCCGGGTCCGCCTGGTTTCGGAACTGTGCGTCTTCCCGGAAGCTCAATCAGAGCCTCAAGGGGACAAGGGAAGGTGGCGGTCATGGGAAAGATGGTTGGATTGCTGGGGGCGGCGACGTTGACGGTGACTCTGGCAGGAGCACTCGCAATTCCAAGTTCAGTCGGCGCATCCGCACGCTTGCGAGACAAATTGGCACCTTCCGCCATCACCGCCGCTGGCAACGTCTCGTGCAAGAAGGTCACCGGGAACGCCACCTTCTCCCCGAAGCTCACACGTCTCGGAACACCCGGCGGTGACAAATTCCAATTGAAGCTGGCGTCGAAGAAGTGCAGCGGGACCGTCACCGGCGGAGGGGCCGTCATCACCGTCTCGGGCGCGACATTGACCGTCACCGGATTCTGGAACCCCACCAATTCCTGCACGGGCCTGACCGCGGACACGCTGGGCACGTTGACATGGAAGTTCGCCTGGATCTCGAGCCCGGCGATTGCGCCCACCACGGTCACGACGACCGGTGGGGTGCCGTGGGTCGTCAGCGGCCCGGTCTACAAGTTCAACTTCCCAGTAGGCGGCGGGACGATCACTGCTTCCACCGGCTCTTTTGCACCGGTTTCCCCGCTGACTGCCTCGTTCCGCACGGCCATCTCGAGTCCGTGCTCGTCGGGATGGGGTCCTTACCCCACGACGACGATCAACGCGGGCACCTTCGCGGTCAACTGACGCAGACGGCGGGATCCAATTCCCCAGGGGCCGAGCCCATCGGTCGCCGGGACCACGCCGTGCCGGCTAGTGCGGTGCGGGCGTTCCGGCCGGGACCGGGAAGACAGGGTTCGCCCTCGTGCTCGAGGAGTGAAAGCGATTGAAGACGTTCTGGCCCTTGTTCAGCGTCGGCACGTACTGCGTGCCTTTCGCCACGACGTAGGCCACGCAGTAGGGCGGGGCGTGTCCGCTGGGACCTCCGACGGCCCAGTTCACGGGCGCCGTGAGGTCACCGGCCGTGAATGACGTGTTGGCATTGGTCTGCTTGATCACGTTGGCCCATGTCAGGGTTGCACCGGAATGTCAACGCGGAAGTGCTCGGTACCCGATCCCCCTCGTGTTCATACCACCTTGGCCCGTCCGAACCCCGGCCTCCACTGCCGTCGGGCCGGGATCGCCGGGCGTGGCGATTCAGCCCTGCATGGCGATGTGATCGGTACGCACCCGCAGCTTGATCCGGACCTCGCCCTCCCTACGCATGGGATAGGAATCGACGCCCAGGTACTTCTTGGCCAGTGCGTCGATGTGCGCGTCGGCTCCCTCGGTCGTCTCCTCGACCACGGTGCCTTGGAAAGCTACGACGTTGTACGCGTCGTTCGGATCGATCACGGTGACGGCCACCCGGGCGTCCTTCTCCATGTTGCGCGCCTTCTTCCGGCCTCGTGCGGTGTTGAAAAGGACCTCGTCACCGTCGCGGTCGACCCAGAGGGGCGTGATCTGCGGTGAGCCATCGGGGTTGAGTGTGGCCAGTGAGGCCAGGACCGGGCGGGCGATGAGCTCACGTGCCTTCTCTGACAGGACATCAGCCATGGGGTGCTCCTTCCTTCGACAATGATGCTTCGATGTTGGACGGATCGTACGGGCCGGCGTCGCGTGACGATGCAGGGAGGTGCGAGGAGCCGGAAAATCCGAACGCCCGATGCGCCGGACGTTGACTGAACGGCCGGCCGCCGGGCCGCTGAGCTGGATGCTGGCCGGGACAGGTGCGGCCGGTGCTCTGGCCGCCGGCCTGGCCAGCCCGGCACAGGCCCAATCGGCTGCCGCCCAGGTGTGGCCCGCCTTCGTCCTGGTGGCCGGCCTGCTCCTCGTCGGGTTGGTGGCGCACGAGGACGGACTGTTCGCATGGGGTGGTCACACCTTGGCCCGCCTCGCCCCGAGCGGCCTCCTCCTCTTCGCCGGCACAGCGGTCCTGGTGGTGCTCGTGACCACAGCTCCTCAACCTCGACACGGCGGTGACCTTCCTCACTCCGGTCCTGGTCTACGCGGCCCGCGCGCGGGGGGAGAACGAGGCGGCACTGCTCTACGCCTCCATCCTTCTCGCCAACGCAGGTTCCCTCCTGTTGCCGGGTTCCAACCTGACCAATGTGATCGTTCTCGGCCACCTCCACCTCTCGGGGCGCGCCTTCTTCGACCAGATGGCTCTGGCCGGTGTGGCGGCCACGTTGGTCACCGCTCTGGTCATCGCGGTGGCCCACCACGGGGCGCTCCGCACCACCAGACGGGTGGACGAAACGCCAACGCGGCCGGTCATCGGCGTCGGGGTGTTGGCCGTGGCCGCCGTGACGGTGCTCGTGCTCGTGTTGCGCTCGCCGGCGGTGCCCGTGGCCGCCGTGGGGTTGGTCGCGGTGACCCTGCGCACGTCGCAACGACGGACCGCGCCCGGCCCGGTACTCGAGGTCCTCGGCCTGCCCGTCCTGGTGGGCCTCTTCGGTCTGGCCGTGGCTCTCGGCACGCTGGGCCGGGCCTGGTCGGGACCGGCCAGCCTGCTCGCCCATTGCGACGCGTGGGCGACGGCCACCGTGGCCGCCCTCGTCAGCGTGCTGGTGAACAACCTGCCCGCCGCCTCCTTGCTGGCGGCCCGCCAACCGTCCCATCCCTTCGAGCTGCTGGTCGGATTGAACGTGGGGCCCAACCTCTTCGTGACCGGATCACTCTCCTGGGTCCTTTGGTGGCGGGCGGCGCAGCGGGTCGACACGCACCCGTCCCTCAGGCGGGCCACGGTGCTCGGCCTCGTCGGTGCACCTCTGGCCCTGGCCGCCGCAGTCGGGGTGCTCTTGCTCCAGGGAACGCGCTGAAGGCGCCGAGGCTCCCTACGACGTCCCGGCGGAGCTCTACGACTTCCCGGCGGTGCCCAGCACGTGCCGGAGGACCCGGGTGGACTCCTCCTGGGCCCGCCTCGAGACCTCGGCCGTGACCACCATGGCCGAGCCGTGGAAGGTACCGGGGAACTGGTGGAGCTCCACCGAGACGCCCGCCTGGAGCAGGCGCAGGGCGTAGAGGATGCCCTCGTCACGCAGAGGATCGTTCTCGGCCGTGGAGATGTAGGCGGGAGGCAGGCCGGACAGGTCGGTGGCGCGGGCGGGTGCGGCGTAGGCGGGCACGTCGTCGGAGCCGTAGAGCTCACCGAGGTAGTACTGCCAGCTCTTCTCGGCCGACGGGCGGTTCCAAATGGGTGAATCCACGAACCTCTGCATGGACGGTGTCTCGAGGCGGTCGTCGAGCTCGGGGATGTGCAGCATCTGGAAGCACACCGCCGGACCGCCGCGGTCCCGGGCGAGGAGGGCCGTGGCCGCCGAGAGTCCGCCGCCGGCACTGGTGCCCACCAAGGCGATGCGCTCGCGGTCGACGCCAAGTGCGGGGGCCTCGTCGTGGAGGAACCGGAGCGCGCCGAAGCAGTCGTGGAGGGCCGCCGGATAGGCGTGCTCGGGAGCCAACCGGTATTCGACCGACACGACGAGCGCGCCGACGTGTGCGGCCATCATGGCGCCGCCCAGATGCTCGGTCTCGACGTTGCCCACGACGAATCCGCCGCCGTGGATCATGAGGATCCCGGGCACCGGTCCCGCGGCCGCCTCCGGGGGCCGGTAGAGACGGACCGCCACCTCGGGGCCGTCCTCCCACCCCGGGACCATGCGGTCCTCGATGCTGAGGCCGAGCTCGGGTGGGATGTCACGGTTGAGCCCTTCGACCATGGCCTCGAAGCCCTCCCGGCGCCGCGACCGGGTCCTCGAGACCCATGTCCGACGGCAGCAGGTCGACGAGCGGCGCGAGCTCCGGGTCGATCATGGTGTGACGCTCTCTCCTCCGGTCGAAACCGACTACTTGGGCTGCATGCGGATGCCGGCGTCGATGCGGATCGACTCGGCGTTCACGTACGAGTTGGCGAGCAACTCCACGGCCAAGGTGGCGAACTCCTCGGGCCGGCCCAGCCGGTGCGGGAAGAGCACGTCCTGGGCCAGCTTGCCCTTGAAGGTCTCGGAACCCTCGCCGGCACCGTAGATCGGCGTGTCGATCAGGCCGGGCAGGATGGTGTTGACCCGGATGCCGACGACGGCCAGGTCACGGGCGACCGGCAGGGTCAGGCCGACCACGCCACCCTTGGACGAGGAGTAGGCGGCCTGGCCGATCTGGCCGTCCTCGGCCGCGACCGACGCGGTGTTGACGATGGCGCCGCGGGCGCCGTCGGCGTCGGGTTCGTTGAGGCTCATCTTGGTGGCGGCCAGACGGATGCAGTTGAACGTGCCGATCAGGTTGATCTCGATCACGCGGCGGTACAGATCGAGATCGTGGGCCGACGAATAGTCGCCGTCCTTGCCGATGGTGCGGGTGGCCCAACCGATGCCGGCGCAGTTGACCAGGGACCTGAGCGGTGCCATTTCGACGGCCGCCTCGACCGCGGTGATGACCTGCTCGCTGTTGGTCACGTCGCACTGGACGAAGAGCCCGCCGATCTCCTTGGCCAGGGGCTCGCCCTTGTCGGCCTGGAGATCCGCCACCACCACGTGCACGCCGCGCTGGGCCAGGAGCCTGCAGGTGGCGTCCCCGAGCCCCGAGGCCCCACCCGTGACGATGGCCGACGTGCCGTTCAGATCCATGTTTCGCGCTCCTCGTGACGGGCACGGTCTCTCGCCGTCCCGGTGCCGGGCAGAGGATAGGGGCTGACCCCCGCCGGGTCACATCTGTTCAGGCGCCTCCATGCCGAGGAGCGAGAGCCCGCATTCGAGCACCCGCGCCGTCACGTCGCAGAGGGCCAGGCGCGAGGTGCGGATGGCCTCGTCGTCGACCAGGACCCGGCAGGCCTCGTAGAAGGTCGTGAAGGAGGTGGCCAGGTCGAAGAGGAACGTGCAGAGCTTTGACGGGCTCGATGCATCCGCCGTCGCCTGCACCGCCTCGCCGAAGCGCAGGAGCTGGAGGGCCAGGGCGCGCTCCTGGGGCTCACCGAGCCTCACCGGGGTGCCCGGCTCGGGCGGTGTCACCCCGGCGCGCCGGAAGATGGAGCGGATGCGGGCGTGCGCGTACTGGAGGTAGGGCCCGGTGTCTCCCTCGAAGGCGAGCATGCGGTCCCAGTCGAAGACGTAGTCGCGCGTGCGCTCGGTGGAGAGGTCGGCGTACTTCACCGCACCCACGCCGAGCGCGTGGGCCACTGCGGCCTGCTCATCGGCCGACAGCTCGCTGGCGCGGTCCTTCATGGCGGCGGCCGCCCGCTCCACCCCTTCGGAGAGGAGGTCGATCAGGCGCTCGGTGTCGCCGCTGCGACTGGCCAGCTTCTTGCCGTCGGTCCCGAGGACGAGGCCGAAACCGACGTGCTCGGCTTCGTCGGTGCCGCGCAGGTACCCGGCCATGGCGGACACCGCGAAGACCAGGCGCAGGTGCAGGGCCTGCTCGGCTCCCACGACGTAGACCAGCTTCGTGGCCTCGAGACGACCGGTCCGGTCGCGCACGGCGGCCAGGTCGGTGGCCGGATAGCCGTACCCGCCGTCGGACTTGCGCACGATGAGCGGGAGCGCCTCGCCCTTGCGGTTCTCGAAGCCGGGGGGGAAGACACAGAGGGCGCCGTGGTCCTCGACCAGCAGACCCTTCTCGGTGAGCTCGTCCACCACGACGGGAAGGAAGGGGTTGTAGAAGCTCTCCCCCACCGTGTCCTCGGGGGTCAGGAGCACACCGAGCAGGCGGTAGACCTCTTGGGCGTGGCGCATGCTCTCGGCCACGAAGATGCGCCAGAGCGCCAACGTCTCCTCGTCGCCGCTCTGGAGCAGCACGACCCGGCGCCGGCTGCGCTCGACGAAGTCGGGGTCCGAATCGAACTGGCGGCGGGCGGCGGCGTAGAACTCGTTGAGGTCGCGGACGCTGAACGATTCGGCACGGTCCGCCCCGTCCACATCGAGCAGGTGCTCGATGAGCATGCCGAACGGCGTCCCCCAGTCGCCGATGTGGTTCTCGCGCAGCACGGTATGGCCGAGGAAGCCGAGGACGCGGGCCAGCGAGTCGCCGATCAGCGTGCTGCGCAGGTGCCCGACGTGCATCTCCTTGGCCAAATTCGGTGCGGAGTAGTCGATGACGACGGTCTGGGGCTGGGCCGCCGGCTCCACGCCCAGTCGAGCGTCGGCCGACAGGTCCTTGAGCTGATCGGCCACGAAGCCGTCGGACAGGGTCAGGTTGATGAACCCGGGCCCGCTGACCTCGACCACGGCGCACACATGGCCGAGCGAGACGGCGGCAGCCACGTCCTCGGCGATGTCACGGGGCGGCCGGCCCACCTGCTTGGCCAGGGCGAGCGCACCGTTGGCCTGGAAGTCGGCCCGTTCGGAGGGGCGCAAGGCGGGATCGGCACCGGGCACGACGGTGTCGAAGGCGGCCTGGAGCTTCTCGCGCAGGACGCGGGCGACGTCGGGCATCCCTCATTGTCGCATGGCCGCGCGCACCCCCCGGCGCCGCGACCGGTGCGTCAGTCGGCGGGCGCCCCCATGGCCCCGTCCATGAGCCCGTAGCGGCGGTACGGCCCGAAGAAGCCGTGCTCGAAGAGGCCGTAGCCGACGTTGCCGTCATAGGAGAACTCGGCGACGTGGTCGACGATGCCGTACTGGGCCAGCCCCTTGATCTCCTCGACGTCGAGCACGAGACCCTGGGTCACCGTCTCGGGACCGTGGTACATGCCGTGGCGCCAGTCGGCGTCGATGCCGTAGCCCGTGCCGACAGAGATGTAGTTGGCCAGCAGCGGCCGGCACACCACCTCGATGCCGGCCTGCGGGAAGCGCACGACCGAGTGGTCGATGACGCGGGTGCCCGGGATCAGATGGTGCTCGTGCTCGGAACGCCCGAGGTCGTCGATGCCTCGGGCCGGATCGCTCCAGACCCGCTCGGACTGGACGAGCGGGCGCTCCCCGTCGTCGCGCTCGTGGCAGATGTACATGAGGGCGTGGTCGTCGAACTGCATGGGGAAGTAGTTCCACATGCCGGCCAGGACGAGCTCGCCCTGACGGATGCCGTCGGTCTCGGGCTCGCCGACGGGGCGCACGCCCCACGAGCGGTCGCGGGTGCCCCAGCAGCGCTCGGGCGTGACGGCCAGGTCGTTGCCGCCGACCGAGAGCCGGCCCGACCAGGTCCCGGTCTGGGCCAGCCGCTGGGTGTCGAAGACCACCTTGCCCTTGGAGCGCAGGTACTGGCGGGGCTCTTCGACGGCGGGGATGTGGCCCTCCCAGGTGACGTCCATGTGGGCGTGGTCCTCGGTCGGCTCGACGATCACCCGCAGCTTGCGCAGCGGCTCGATGACCTCGATGCGAAAGGGGCCGACCGAGACGTCACCCCGATCGACCAGCGGTGCCGACGAGCGCACGATGTGCTGGAAGCCGCCCAGGCGCACGTCGAGAAAGGCGTCGACCACGCCCAGGTTCGGGTACTGGCCGAAGCCGAAGATGGCGAACCAGTCGTCGTCACACGGGTGCATGTTGAAGTAGTAGCGGTCGTAGAAGTTTCGGTCGCTCGTGGCGGTGTGCGCGATGAACTCGGCCGCCTGGTGCACCGGGTAGTCGTCCCAAGAGGAGAGAGACATGTGCGGGCCTCAGCAGCAGGCGCAGGCGTTCCCGCAGCCGCCGGCCACGGGAGCGCCGCACGCGCCGGCCGGCTCGGCGGCCAGACCGGTCGTGGCGAAGACGGGCAGCAGGCGCCGGGCGCCCACGTGACCGTCGGGACAGGTGGCCGGGGCGTCGGCCTCGGCCATGGGGCGGCGGTCGTCGAACACGGCCTCGCACGTCGAGCAGCGGAAATCGTAGAGCGGCACGGTTCGGCAGCCTAGGCGGGCGGCCCGGGCTCGGGCTCGGGCTCCTCGGACTAGGGCTGCGCGAAGGCGTAGATGGGCACGCCGTTGTACGTGCTCGAGTCGGCGGGCAGGAACGGCCCGTCGAGGGCGACGGAGAGATAGCCGTCGCGGCCGGGCCCGGCGTCACCGGCCACCGTCATGATGGCCCCATCGGGCCAGACCTGGGTCACAAGACCGACATGCACCGAGGTCGAGGTGCTCGAGGGCCCGGTGCCGTAGAGGACGGCGTCACCCACGGCAGGCAGGGCGGTCGGCGGCAGCACGGCACCGTTGGTGGCGGCCCACTGGTAGATGTCGCCCGTGAAGGCATAACTCGGAATGGGGATCCCCGCTTGGCGCCAGACCCAGGTGGCGAAGAGCGCACACCACTCCTCGCAGGGGCCGTACGGGTTGCAGTAGGGCCCCTGGGTGTCCGGATCGGGCTCGATCTGCGAGGCGGCAGCCGCGTCGATCGTGTCGGACCACGCCAACTTGGGCTCGGGCGTGGTGGTGTCGAAGCTGTACTGCCAGGCCTGAGGGTCGATCAGCCAGTAGCCGGTGCCCTGGTTGTTGCCGATGATGCCCGAGATCTGCGTGGCCGTCGGGTTCAGGACGAGCCCACCGAACGATTTGGCGTCGCCGAAGGGCAGGACGACCCCGTTGGCCGTGGCCATCAGGTAGCCGCCCCCGTCCGGCGAGGCCACCATGCCGACGACCCAGTCGGGAAGGTTCTCGCTGCCGGCCGACCCGTAGAAGGGCGCGTCGCCGTAGTCGAAGATCCCGCCGTCGGCCGCCACCAGCCAGTAGCCCTTGCCGTCGTGGGTGGGCGCCATGCCGACGATGGGCTCGTTGAGGCGGATGCTGCCGGTGCTGCCGTAGAAGCCGGCGTCGCCGTAGGAGAAGATCCCGCCGTCGGCCGCCACCAGCCAGTAGCCCTTGCCGTCGGGCGTCGAGGCCATGCCCACGATGGGTTGGTTGAGGTGGCTCGACCCCATCGATCCGTAGAAGGCAGCGTCGCCGTAGGCGAAGACGCCGCCGTCGATGGCGCCCAGCCAGTAGCCCCTGGCGTCGGGCGTGACGGCCATGGCCACGACCGGGCCCTGGAGCGGGATTCCCCCGGCCGACCCTTCGAAGTTGGCATCGCCCTCGGCGAACACGCCCCCGTCGCCGCTGGCCAGCAGGTAGCCGTTGCCGTCAGGCGTGGCCACGCCGGAGAAGACCGGCGAGTTGATCGGTTGGGGGAGGTCAGGCGCCGTGTGCGTGACGCTGCCGAAGCCGATGATGCCGCCGTCGTTGTAGACGTGGGGCAGCTCGGCCGCGCCGGCGGACGCGGTGGTGCCGGGGCCGGCCCCGGACAGGACGAGGGCCGGGGCGAGCAGGGCGGCCAGGACCGCCGATCCGATCCCGGCGCGCAGGACGCGGCGAAACCGGTCTAGAGAACTGCCGCCTGAGCGATGCACCTGATGGATCATGCCCGCTCGCAGGCGTACCTGCGGTTACGAAGTCGTTACGAATGGGCCGACAACCAGGGTGTGAAGGAGCTGACGGGGCCCGGGTGGCGCTCGCCGCACTCGAGACGACCCAACAGGCGCGCCCCCCACCGGGCCACGGCAGAATGGGTGCATGAGCCCGGATTCGCATCCCGACACCTTCGGCGCCCGCACCGACCTGGTCGTCGGCGACAAGACCTACGAGATCTTCACCATCAAGGCGCCGGCCCTGACCGAGCAGCACGACATCGACCGCCTGCCGTATTCCATCAAGGTGCTGCTCGAGAACCTGCTGCGCCACGAGGACGGCCCGCACGTGTCGGCCGACGACATCGTGGCCACCGCGGCCTGGGGCGTGAACCCCGAGGGCCACGGCCAGGGCGCGGGCGATGCGGCGCACGAGATCGCCTTCACCCCCGAGCGGGTCCTCATGCAGGACTTCACCGGTGTGCCGGCCGTGGTCGACCTGGCCGCCATGCGCGACGCGCTGGCCAAACTGGGGGGCGACGCCACCGAGGTCAACCCCCTGGTGCCCGTCGAGCTGGTCATCGACCACTCGGTCATCATCGAGCGTTCCGGGGATGCTTCGTCCTACGACACCAACGTGTCGATCGAGTACCAGCGCAACCTGGAGCGCTACCAGCTGCTGCGCTGGGCCCAGGGCGCCTTTCGCGACTTCCGCGCCGTGCCGCCGGGGATGGGCATCTGCCACCAGGTCAACCTCGAATACCTCTCGCGCCTGGTCTTCGCCACCGAGGACGGGCGGGCCTACTGCGACACCCTGGTCGGGACGGACTCGCACACCGTGATGGTCAACGGGCTCGGTGTGCTCGGCTGGGGCGTGGGTGGGATCGAGGCGGAGGCGGCCATGTTGGGCCAGCCCCTCTCGATGCTTCTGCCGCCGGTCGTGGGACTGCGCATCTCGGGCGAGCCCAAGCCGGGCATCACGGCGACGGACGTCGTGCTGACGGTGACCGAGCTGCTGCGCGACCACGGCGTGGTCGGCTCCTTCGTCGAGTGCTTCGGACCGGGGGTGGCCGCGCTACCCCTCGAGACCCGGGCCACCATCGGCAACATGAGCCCCGAGTACGGGGCCACCTGCACCATGTTCCCCATCGACCAGGTGACACTCGACTACCTGCGCTTCACCGGGCGCGAGGCGTCGCACCTCGACCTGGTCGAGGCCTACGCCAAGGCTCAGGGTCTCTGGCACGACCCCAGCGCACCCGAGCCGGTGTACTCCGAGCTGGTCACGCTCGACCTGGGCGACGTGGTGCCCTCGCTGGCCGGCCCGGCCCGGCCGCAGGACCGGGTGCCCCTGACCACGGCCCAGGAGTCTTTCCGGGTGGCGCTCGACCGGGGCGTGCAACGCGCGGAGACGGCGCCGGCGGCGGCGCCCCACCACCAGATGCAGGACGGCGACGTGGTGATCGCCGCCATCACCAGCTGCACGAACACCTCGAACCCCCAGGTCATGGTGGCGGCCGGCCTGCTGGCGCGGGCGGCGGTGGCCCGGGGGCTCCGAGCCAAGCCCTGGGTCAAGACCTCGCTCGCCCCGGGGTCGCGGGTGGTCATGGACTACCTGGAGCGCGCCGCGCTGACCGGGCCGCTCGAGGAGCTCGGTTTCTGGCTGGTCGGCTACGGCTGCACGACCTGCATCGGAAACTCGGGCCCGCTGCTCGAGGGCGTGTCCGAGGCGGTGCACGAGGCCGACCTGGCCGTGAGTGCCGTCCTGTCGGGCAACCGCAATTTCGAGGGGCGCATCCACCCCGACGTGCGGCTGAACTACCTGGCGTCGCCCCCCCTCGTCGTGGCCTATGCCCTGGCGGGAACGATGGACCTCGACCTGACCAGCGAACCGCTCGGTCAGGGCACCGACGGCACCGACGTGTTCCTCTCCGACCTGTGGCCGTCGCTGGAGGAGGTGAGCTCGACCATCCGGGACTCGCTGACGTCGGACATGTTCCGGACCCGCTACGCCGCGGTCTTCGACGGCGACGAGTACTGGCAGGACGTGCCGGTGGCCGACGGCCAGACCTACGCGTGGTCGGACGTCTCGACCTACGTGCAGAACCCGCCCTACTTCACCGGCATGGAGATGACGCCGGCCCCGGTGGCCGACATCGCCGACGCCCGGGTGCTGGCGGTGCTGGGCGACTCGGTGACGACCGACCACATCTCGCCGGCCGGCTCCATCGGACCGACCACGCCGGCAGGGCACTACCTGACCGGGCACGGCGTGCAGCGCCAGGACTTCAACTCCTACGGGGCGCGCCGCGGCAACCACGAGGTGATGATGCGCGGCACCTTCGCCAACGTGCGCCTGCGCAACCTCCTGGCGCCGGGCACCGAGGGTGGCTTCACGCTGCACCAGCCCGACGGGGCGGAGATGTCGATCTACGACGCGGCAATGGCCTACGCGGCCGAAGGCGTGCCGCTGGTGGTGCTGGCCGGCCGCGAGTACGGGACGGGGTCGAGCCGCGACTGGGCGGCCAAGGGGACGGCGTTGCTCGGCGTGCGCGCCGTGATCGCGCAGAGCCTCGAGCGCATCCACCGGTCCAACCTGATCGGCATGGGCGTGCTGCCGTTGCAGTTCTACAAGGGCGACTCGGCCCAGGGGCTGGGGCTGACCGGGCACGAGCGGTTTTCCATCGCCGGCCTCGATCTGCTGAACAAAGGCGAGCTGCCCAAGGAGCTCACTGTCACCGCGGTCGCCGACGACGACTCGGTCACCGAGTTCCGGGCCATCGTGCGCATCGACACACCGATGGAGGCCGAGTACTACCGCCACGGCGGCATTCTGCAGTACGTGCTGCGGCAGATGGCGGGCTGAGCACCAGCCGGCCGGACGGCCGGACGGCTGGACGGCCGGACGCCTGGGCGAAAGGGAATCCTGGGGGAAAGGGAAGACTGGGGGAAACGACCGCCCTGTCCGATTCCCGCCGGCGGACGGTGCGAAAGGTGGTCACACTTTCGTGATGCGTCGAGACATCGGTCCGCCCGGCAACGAGGGGGCATCCTGATGGCCCAGCTCCGCCTTGCACTGGCCGAGGAGCCATCGGGACCGGTCGAGATCGCGCCCGGCGCGACCTGGGTGCCGGGGTGGTTGGATCACGAAGCACAGCTCGAGTTGGTTGATGCCTTCCGCGAGTGGGCTGCCCCTCCGGCCGGCTTGCGCCGGCCCAAGATGCCCAACGGCGCACCTTTCTCCACCCGGGCGGTGTGCCTCGGCTGGCACTGGTTCCCCTACCGCTACAGCCGGACCTGCGACGACAACGACGGCGCACCGGTGAAGGAGTTCCCGCCCCTGCTCGAGAGGCTGGGCGCCGCAGCGTGTCGGGCCACCGGGTTCGAACCCGTCCCGTACGACGCCGCCATCGTCAACCTGTACGAGTCAGGGGCGAAGTTGGGACTTCACCAGGACAAGATCGAGGGTGTCGAGGTGATCAGGGCGGGGTCGCCCGTCGTGACCATCAGTCTGGGTGAGAGCTGCGTCTTTCGCTTCGGCAACGACGAACACCCGAGCCGTCCTTACCGAGATGTCCGATTGGCCAGCGGCGATCTGTTTGTGTTCGGGGGCCCATCCCGTCTCTGTTACCACGGTGTGCCCAAGGTGTTCGTCGGTACCGCCCCTCCTGATCTCGGACTCCACGGTCGAGTCAGCGTCACGCTGCGCCAGATCGGCACGGCAGGCGAGGCGGACGCTTCACCACCGGGTGCGCCCGGCGCCCGGGGGGAGGGCGAGGCGGCGAACCGGCGGGGCTGACCGCCGTCAGGGTGTGGTGTCGATGGAGGGGGCCGTGTCATTCGTGTCGTCGGCGGAGGCCAGGGCGACGAACCGGCGCACGATGCCTTCGCCGGCCCGGCTGACGTGGGCGACGTCCGAGGCGCGCACGAACACGCCGGGCGGCAGGTGGTGGGCCCAGTGCGCCACGAGGGCGCCCGTGACCTCGATGTGGAACTGGAGGCCGTAGGCCTTCTCCCCCACGCGGAAAGCCTGGTTCTCGTAGGACTCGTTGCCGGCCAGCCGGACCCCACCCCGGGGGAGGGTGAACGTGTCGCCGTGCCAGTGCACGCAGGGCAGCGGCGTCGGCGCGGGGGCGAACATCGGGTCGTCGAAGGCCTCTTCGGTCAGGTGGACCTCGCCCATCCCGACTTCGGGCATTGGTCCCCGCATGACCTCTCCACCGAGTGCGGCAGCCAGCTGCTGGGCGCCCAGGCAGACACCGAGGACCGGCAACCCGCTTTCGACCGCGGCGCGCAGGAGGGCGCGCTCGGGTCCGAGCCATTCGAGGTCGTCGTGCACGCCCATGGGGCCGCCCAGGGCGACGAGACCGGACATCGCGGCGATGTCGGCCGGCGCCGGGACGGGTTGGCCGAGGTCGAGGCGGACGACGGAAAGGGGGGCGCCCGTGGCGCCGATGGCCGGGCCCAGCGCGCCCGGGCCCTCGAAGGCCACGTGCTGGAGCACGATCCACGGATCGCTCTTGCTCATGGCGCGCTCAGGGGATGCGGGTCACCTGGTACAGCTCGGCCGACGACCCCTCGGGAAGTCCGGCCGTCGCCCCCCCGGCCCGCGACCAGTCGAGCACGCGTTGGCGGATGCCCTCGGGGTCGGTCATCTGGCTCTTGTGGGACAGGAGGGCCTGGACCTTGCGCTCGACCGTGGCCGTCGTCTCGACCGCGACGGCGATCCTCTCGGTGCCGGGAGGGCCCATGATCCAGAGTTCGGGAACCGTCCACGGCTCGAGGCGCTCGACGTTGAGCAGTTCGGGATGGGCGAAGGGGTTGCGGGCGTCGGGATAGACGGCGCAGACGGCGGCCTCGCCGGTGGCGAGGTGGTCGGGGTGGCTGGCGTAGATGACCTCCCAATTGCGCTCGGGCGACTGGGTGATCACGCGCTCGGGCCGCACCTGGCGGATGACCCGGCTGATGTCGCGCCGGAGCTCCTGGGTGGCCTCGACCCTGCCGTCGGGGTGCCCGAGAAAGCGCACGTCACTCACACCGACCACGGCGGCGGCGGCGCGCTGCTCGTCCTGGCGGAGCGCGGCCACCTCGGGTCGCGACATGGAGCGGTCCGAGCCGCCGGCGTCGCCGTTGGTGACGATGCAATAGGTCACCTCGAGCCCGGCCGCCGTGAAGGCGGCCACGGTGCCGGCCGCACCGAAGTCGACGTCATCGGGGTGTGCGGTCACGACGAGGACGCGGCTCACGCCGTCGCCCGGTGACCAGAGCGGGACCGACTCGTTCTCGCTCAGAGGACGCTCTCCTCGGGCAACGGCGTCCAGGCGGCCAGATCGGCCAGACGCGGATCGTTGGAGAACATTTCGACGATGGGGATGCGCAGGCCGAGCCGGCGCTGGATGACCTCCATCTCGACGAGCTGGTTCCACAGCGAGAGGCTCACCACGACGCCGGCCTTCCCGGCCCGGGCCGTCCGGCCCGACCGGTGCAGGTAGGCCTTGTGGTCCTCGGGAGGGTCGTAGTGGAGAACGCCGTCGACGCCGTCGATGTGGAGCCCGCGGGCGGCGACGTCGGTGGCCACGAGGACGGAGAGCTTCCCGTTCGAGAAGTCGGACAGGGCGCGCTCACGGTTGGTCTGGCGCAGGTCGCCGTGAATGGCGGCCGCCCGGATCCCCTCCTTGCCGAGATTCTCGACGAGGCGATCGGCCCCGCGCTTGGTCCGCACGAAGAGCAGTGACTTCTCCTGGGCCCGACAGATCGCCGCCGCAACTTTGACCTTGTCCATCTGGTGCACCTGGAGGAAGCGGTGTTCCATCAGGGTGACCGTCTGAGTGGACGACGCCACCTCGTGGAAGACGGGGTCGGTCAGGTAGCGCTTGACCAGCATGTCGACCGCGCCGTCGAGGGTGGCCGAGAAGAGCAACGTCTGATGCGGGTGGTCGAGGCGGCGCAGCACCCACTCGACCTGGGGCATGAACCCCATGTCGGCCATGCGGTCGGCCTCGTCGAGGACGAGGGTCTCCAGCTCGTCGACGGCGATCTCCCCCCGGTCACCGAGGTCGATGAGACGTCCGGGTGTGGCGATGACGAGGTCCACGCCCTTGCGGAGCTTCGTGACCTGGCGATCGATGTCGGCCCCGCCGTAGACGGCGACCGTGCGCAACCCGATGGTGCGGGCCAGGGGCATGAGCACGTCGTGCACCTGCACGGCGAGCTCCCGGGTCGGGAGGAGCACCAGGGCCAGCGGCTTGGCCGGGCGGCTGGCCGGCTCCCGGCCGGCCTGTGTCTCGCGGGTCGCCTTGGCCCGCTGGAGCAGGGGCACGCCGAAGGCGAGGGTCTTCCCCGAGCCCGTCTTGGCCTTCCCGCAGACGTCGCGGCCGGCCAAGGCGTCGGCGACGGTCAGCGCCTGAATTGGAAAAGCGCTGACGATTCCTTCATCGGCCAGCGCTTTGGTGAGTGCTTCGGTGACGCCGAGGGACTCGAAGGTCCTCGCCGTCTCGTAGGTGTCGTCCCCCAGGGCGTCTCCGTCCGCGGCGGACCCGGCATGCGCGCCGGTCAAGGCTTCGATTGACATGGACCAACTCTCTCTGTTGTGCGGCGGGACCGTGCGCCGTCCAGAGCAGTGGAGTTCGGCCCCGACTCACCGGCCCCTACCGGTGGTCGCACCCCTCATTGTACCAGTCCAGGGCGGATGTCCGGCTCATGTGCCAAAGTGAGCCGTCGCGGGCACAGGTCGATGCCCGGGCTGACGGACCACGACGCGAGGAGACGACCATGGCCAGACTCGAGGCGGGCGCCACCGCCCCCGCGTTCACCCTGCCCGACCAGGACGGGAAGCCGGTCAAGCTCTCCGATTTCAAGGGTCAGCGGGTCATCGTGTACTTCTACCCGGCCGACGACACGCCCGGCTGCACCAAGGAGGCGTGCCAGTTCAACGACAACCTCAAGACCTTCGAGAAGGCCGGGGTGGCCGTGCTCGGGATCTCGCCGGACAAGGCAGAGAAGCACGTGAAGTTCCGCACCAAGTACAAGCTGAAGTTCCCGTTGCTCACCGACGCCGACAAGAAGGTCATGGACAAGTACGGCGCCTGGGGCGAGAAGACGATGTACGGCAAGAAGACCGTCGGCACCATCCGCTCCACCTTCCTGGTGGGGCCGAACGGCAAGGTCCAGAGGGCCTGGTACAACGTGCGGGCCGATGGGCACGCGGCCAAGGTGCTCGAGGAGTTCGACGGGGGCTAGCGCGCTCGTGAGGACATGGCCGGAGTTCGCGGCCCTCCAGCCCGACATGGCTACGGCCGGCCGCGCCCTGCTCTACCAGTTCGGCGTCGGGCTCGGTTTCTTGGCCACCACGCGGGCGGACGGTGGGCCACGGGTGCATCCGATGTGCCCGATCATGACCGAGGTGGGAATGTTCGCTTTCATCGTCCCCGGACCGAAGCAGCGCGATCTGCGGCGTGACGGGCGCTACGCCCTGCACTCGTTCCCCTGCCCCGACGACGAGGACGCCTTCTCCTGCCTGGGCTCGGTCCTCGTCGTCGCCGATGCGGCCGTGCGGAGCGTGCTGAGCGACGTCTTCGTCGACGAGCGTGCCGCGCTCGGCGTTCCGGCGCCCTCGAGCGAAGAGATCGCCTTCGAGTTGCTGGTCGACTCCTGCCTGCTGACCCGCACGACCGGCCACGGCGACCCACACCCGGTCCACCAGATCTGGCGCGACACATGACTCAATAGGGCCACATGGGACAAGGAATCGGCGAGGTCCTCACCTGGGCGGTCGGCGTAGCCATCAGCCCCATCCCGATCATCGCCGTCATCTTGATGCTGTTCTCGGCCCGGGCCCGGGTGAACGGCACCGCCTTCCTGGCCGGGTGGATCCTGTCCCTGGCCGCGCTGAGCACGGTCGTCTATGTGCTGGCCCATGACGGCAACGTGGCCACCAGCACGACGGCGGACGACACGGTGTCGTGGGGCAAGATCGTCCTCGGTGCCGGGCTGGTCATGCTTGCCCTGCGCAACTGGCGCAAGCGACCCGCCCCCGGCGCCGAACCCGAGATGCCGAAATGGATGGCGACCGTGGACCGCATGTCGCCGGCCAAGGCCTTCGGCCTGGCGGTGGTCCTGGCCGCGGTGAACCCGAAGAACTTGTTGCTCACTCTGGGCTCGGCCACCGGTCTGGCCCAGCTCGGACTGAGCACGTCCGAGGCCATCGTCTCCACTGCCGTCTTCGTGGTCGTCGCCAGCCTCTCGATCGCCGTGCCGGTCGCCTATGCCGTGTTCGGCGGAGCCAAGGCGAAGGACGCGCTCGACTCGGCCAAGACGTGGCTCACCGCGAACAACGCCGCCGTGATGGCGGTGCTCTTCTTGATCTTCGGCGTCGACCTGATCGCCAAGGGCCTGCCCAACCTGACGCATTGAAGCCCCCTCCTTGACAGACGGGTTCGCGAGGTACATATTTATCTAGTTCCCTAGATGAATGAGGTCCGCTACCTCGTGATCGAGTTCCACCTGGACAGCCGCTCCGGCGTGTCCCCCTATCTGCAGATCGTCCACCAGGTCCGCCAGGCATTGCGCCTCGGCCTGCTGGAGGAAGGCGACCAACTGCCCACCGTCAAGGAGGTGGTGGCGCAGCTGGCCATCAACCCCAACACGGTGCTGAAGGCCTATCGGGAGCTCGAGCACGAGGGCCTCGCCGCGGCTCGACCAGGGGTGGGGACCTTCATCACGGCCTCGCTCGGGGGCGCGTCGATCGCCGCCCACGGTCCACTGCGCCTTGCCCTGCGGAGTTGGATCGCCAAGGCCCGTCGGGCCGGACTCGACGACGAGAGCATCGAGGCGCTCTTTCGCGATTCCTTTCGGTCCGAGGCTCAGGAAGACATAGCGTGAACGCGCCTGCGGTCCTGAACGCGCAGCGCCTGGGCAAGCGCTACGGCCGACGCTGGGCCCTCGACCAGTGCGATCTCGACATCCCGGCCGGCCACGTCGTCGGCCTGGTCGGTCCGAACGGCGCCGGCAAGACCACCCTGTTGCACCTCGCGGTGGGCCTGCTCGCGCCCAGTGCGGGCAGCATCGAGGTGTTGGGGCAACAACCGTCCGACGACCCGGCCCAGCTGGCCCGCGTCGGCTTCGTGGCCCAGGACACACCGACGTACGCCCGGCTCAGCGTGGAGGACCACCTGGCCATGGGCGCCCACATGAACCCCCAATGGGACGACGCGTTGGCCCGCCGGCGCATCGACGAGCTGGACCTGGACCTTGGGCAGCGGGCCGGCACCCTCTCGGGCGGCCAGCGGGCCCAACTCGCGCTCACGTTAGCGGTGGCCAAACGGCCCGAGTTCCTCGTCCTCGACGAACCGGTGGCCAGCCTCGACCCGCTGGCCCGGCGCGAATTCCTCCAAAGCCTGATGGAGGTGGTGGTCGAGCACGGCGTGAGCGTGCTCCTCTCGTCGCACCTGGTGGCCGACCTCGAGCGCGTGTGCGACTACCTCGTCGTCCTCGTGTCGTCGCGGGTCCAGGTGGCCGGCGAGGTCGACGAGCTCCTGACGACGCACCATCGCCTGAGCGGACCGTTGCACGACACGGCGCGGCTCCCGAAGGACTTGCACGTCATTGAGGAGCGTCACACCGACCGGCAGAGCACGTTGCTCGTGCGCCGCGACGGGCCCGTGCTGGACCCGACGTGGACGGTCGAGAACCTCAGCCTCGAGGACGTCGTCCTGGCCTACATGGGCCAAGCCGGGAGCGGTACCCGCAAACGGCAGCGCGGTGGGTCCGGCGCGACGGTGACCACACTGGACGTGGCCCGATGATCGTCTTCTCGTGGCGCCAGTTCCGACCCCAGGCCCTCGTCGCTGCAGCCGGCCTCGTCATCGTCGCCGTGGTGCTCGCCCTGACCGGCCCGCACCTCGTGAACGTCTACGACACGGAGCTGGCCGCCTGCCGGGCTGGGGGTGGGCAGGGCCCTTCGTGCAACTACCCCGTCACCGGCATCTTCGCCGGGCTGCAGATCGCGCTGAACACGCTGGTCCTGCTGGTCCCCGTCCTCCTGGGCATGTTCTGGGGCGCGCCGCTCATCGCCCGCGAGATCGAGACGGGTACCTTCCGGCTGGCCTGGACCCAGAGCGTGACTCGGGTGCGCTGGCTGCTGGTGAAGTTGGGCTTGGTCGGTCTGGCCTCCGTCGTCGTCGCCGGCGGCCTGAGCCTCATGTCCACCTGGTGGTTCAGTCCGCTCGACAAGGTGAATCAGAACCGTTTCAGCCCGGCCAGCTTCGGGTTGCACGGTTTCGTGCCGGCCGGGTACGCCCTCTTCGCCTTCGCTCTGGCGGCCACACTCGGCCTCCTGGTGCGCCGGACCCTGCCGGCCATGGCGCTCACCCTGGTCGGGTTCATTGCAGTCCGCGTCGCCGTGGCCGAATGGATCCGGCCACATTTCATGAGCCCGGTCACCACATCGATTCCTCTCGGCCAGGCCGGGGTCGGGTTCGAGGCGTCGGTGCCGGGGGCGCCCTTCTCGGTGGTGGCCAACGCACCGAACCTGCCCAACGCGCTGGTCTCGAGCGCCACCGTCGCCAACGCGGCCGGTCAGTCGCCCACCGGTGCCGTCATCAAGGCGCTGTGCCCCAACTTGGGCGTGGGGCCGTCTGGGGGATTCCAGAAGACCACGGTCGGTCGCGGACCCTTCGCCGGGCACGGCTCGGTGCTGGGCCCGACCCAGCAGTCGCAGCAGGTCTTCAACCAGTGCATCGACCGGGTCTCGGCCCACTACCGCCTGTTGGTGACCTATCAGCCGGCCAATCGCTTCTGGACCTTCCAGACGATGGAGACCGCGCTCTTCGTGGTCCTGGCTGCCCTTCTGGCCGGCGGGTGCGCGTGGTGGATCCGACACCGGATCCGATGAACCCGCCTACCCGGCTGACCTGAGCCGTCGCGCTCAGCACCGGTGGATCAGTGCTGGTGGAGGGGACACCAGTAAGTCGTGCGGCCTCCCACGGTGGCGTGGGCCAGCTCGGTCCCGTCGCGGGGGCAGCGTCCCCCTGTGTGGCGCTCCTCCTGAAGTTCGCCCATATGCGATCCACCCCGGCGCCCCATCTGGCGAAGAGTGGCCCGCAGCATCTTGTGCAGATGGGCGAGCTCCTCGTCGCTGAGGGCGCTTCTGCGCTGCGGGTCCAGGCCCGCCCGCCAGAGGATCTCGTCGGCCAGCAGGTTGCCGATGCCGGCCAGACGGTGCTGATCCATCAGGCGCGCCTTGAGCGGCGCGGCGGGTGTCGCCCGGCCCGGCGGCACCCAGAGGGCGGTCGCCAGCTCGGTCCGGGTCACGGTCAGTGCGTCGGGACCCAGCTTGCTCTCGTCGGGTGAGAGCTCGAGCGAGCCGAAGCGACGGGGGTCGTGGAAGAGGAGGGCGCCCTTGTCCTCGAAGAAGATGCGGGCCCGGACCCACTGGTCCCCGAACACCCCGGGACCGTAGAGGAGGCGGTCGAGCGCCTCCTGCCCGTCCAGAGCCAGGCCCCCGGTCATGCCGAAGCGGACGCCGAGGGTGGGGCCGTCGGTGTCGAGCAGCATCAGCTTGCCCCGGCGCCGCGCTGCCGTGAAGCACCGGCCCACCAGGGCGGCACGCAGGCGTTGGGGCGTCGTGCCACCTCGTCCGTAGCGGGCGTCGACCATCCAGACCTTGGTGATCGGGCGCTGGAGCGCCTTCTGGGCGAAGACCCGGTAGCGCTCGACTTCGAGGATCTCGGGCATCGGCGCACGGTACCGGAACGTGGGGTACCCGGCCGGGCCGAATATGGTGGCGAGGTGCCACCCGAGAAGCCCCAATGGGCAGAACTGTTCACCGAAGTCGTCACGTCCGGCCTCTGCACCGGTTGCTCCGCCTGCGTGATCGCCTGCCCCTACGACGTGCTCGGCTACAACGACTCCGACGGCGTGTACCGGCCGTTCCACGTCGATGCCGACGGTGGGCCGGACAACTGCACCCACGGGCAGAAGGGCTGCACCCTGTGCACCCGGGCCTGCCCCCGCTTCCGCACTTGGGAGCCCGACATCGAGAATCATCTCTTCGGCCGCCCGCGCACCGACGAGGAGGTCTCGGGTATCTCCCGGCGCACCGTGCTGGCCCGGGCGGCTGACGCGGAGGTGGCGGGTGCCGGCCAGGATGGTGGCCTGGTCTCCGCGTCTGCTCATCTGGGCCTTCGAGCACGACGTCATCGATGCCGCCCTGGTGTCGGGTCTCGAGGGCGACGGGTCGACCTGGAAGGCGGTGCCGACCGTGGCCCGCTCCAAGGCGGACGTGCTGGCCACGGGTGGATCCCGCTACACATACTCGGCCAACCCGATGGCCTACGCCGAGGCCCTCGAGGGCGGAGCGGAGCGTATCGCCCTGGTCGGCATGGGCTGCCAGGCCTCCGCGCCCGGTGTCATGCAGGCCCGCAAGGCCGGCAAGGTCGCCCGGCGCCTCGCCCTGTCGATCGGATTGCTGTGCTCGAAGACCTTCGACGACGCCATCTTCCCGGAGCTCTTCGAAGCCAAGTACGGCCTGCAGCGGGCCGACATCCTCAAGATGAACATCAAGGGCGTCTTCCAGGTCTGGATGCGCGACGGCAGCTACCACGAGGTCCCGTTGAAGGAGGCTCACGCCTGGACCCGTGAGGGCTGCAAGGCCTGCCCGGACTTCGCCGCCGAGCATGCCGACATCTCGACCGGTGGCATCGGCGCCTTCGGCGACTGGACCCTGACGCTCCTGCGGACCGAGAAGGGCGAGGCCCTCTTCAACGACATGGAGGCGGCCGGCGTGGTCGAGGTGCGCCCGATCGAGGACGATCCCGGCGCGGTGGAGCTGATGCACCGGCTCAGCCGGGTCAGCCGGAAGCGCTGGCCGGCCACTGCCGTGCCCATGCCAGGGCGGCTCCCCGCCCCGACCTGATCCGATCTGACCACCGAACCCGATGGCCGGTCCGAAGAGGGATGAATTCGCAGCGCTCCTCGGCATTGCGGTGACCCGCCGGGGCTCGGGCCACACGGTGGCCGTGCTCACCACCACGGAGCAGCACGCCAACCCCCACGGGACCGTGCACGGGGCCGTGTTCTACGCCGTCGCCGGCGCCGCAGTCGCGGCGGCGGCAAACGATGACGAGCACTCTGGGATCGTCAGCTCGGTCTTGGTCGAGTACCTGCAGCCGGCATCCATCGGCGACACGCTTTTCGCCGAAGTCGAGCGCTCCGTCTCGACCGAGCGTGAGGACATCTTCACCGGCACCGTGTGCCGAGCCGAAGGAGGCGATCTGTTGGCGTGGGTCCGGGCCCGGGGCACCCGCAGATCTCGCCCGGACTGATTGGAATCGTCTACCGAGCTGAAGTGCCGCGTCTGCCTATATGGCCGAATCTGTGGGAACCATGTCATTGACGCCATATACAGCGGGCGCCCAAAGTGGTCTCCATGCGGGAGTGCCATGTCGTGATCGTCGCCTTCGAGGGCCTCCAGCCGATCGACGCCGTAGGTCCCCATGAGGTCTTCTGCGGTGCCAGGCGGGTGGCGGCCGCCTCCAGCCAGGCGCTGCGTTATCGAGTGACCCTGGCCTCGCGGACCGGCACCTCGCTCCGGGCGGAGAGCGGCCTGCTGCTGGGAACGGTGCCGCTCCCCGACCCCGAAGACCGCATCGACACACTCGTCATCGCCGGTGGCAGCGGGGCCGCGACGGCGGCGGCCGACCGAGAACTCGTCGAATGGCTCCAGGCCGCTGCAGCCCGCTGCCGCCGAGTGGCCACAGTCTGTTCCGGTGCCTTCGTCGGCGCCGCCGCCGGATTCTTCGACGGCCGCAGGGTCACGACCCACTGGGCCAGGGCTCAGCAGCTGGCGGACACCTATCCCGAGCTCACGGTTGATGCCGATCCCATCTACATCCGCGACGGCAAGTACTGGTCCAGTGCAGGGGTGACGGCAGGCATCGACCTGTCCCTCGCTCTCGTCCAGGACGACCTCGGGGTCGAGGTGGCCCAGACCGTGGCCCGTTGGCTGGTCATGTTCTTGCACCGCCCAGGGGGTCAATCGCAGTTCGCGTCGCCGGTCTGGGTGCCCCGGGCTCAACACTCGACCGTGCGGGCGGTGCAGAACCTTGTCGAATCTGCGCCCGGTGGTGACCACCGGGTCTCGACCCTGGCTGCGGCCGCCGCGATGAGCGCCCGCCACTTCACCCGGGTCTTCACGGCCGAAGTTGGCGAGACGCCAAGTCGCTTCGTCGAGCGCATCCGACTCGAGGCGGCCCGGCGAGAGCTCGAAACGACCACCGACACCCTCGACGTCGTGGCCGCCCGATGTGGCCTCGGCAGCGCCGAATCGCTGCGCCGTGTCTTCCAACGCCACCTCGCCGTGGCGCCAGACGCCTACCGGCGTCGCTTCCGAACTAGTTCCGCCGACCAGAGTGAGAGGAATTCGGCATGACCGATCGCCTGCAGATCTCTATCCCGCTGTTTCCGAGGTTCACCGCGCTCGACGCTGTGGGCCCCTACGAGGTGCTCCAGCGCATCCCTCACTTCGATATCACCTTCGTCGGTCACGAACCTGGCGAGGTGCGGAGCGAGAACGAGATGCTCGGGCTGTCGATCGATGCCGCCTTCGAGGAGCTGCCAACACCCGACGTCATCGTCTTCCCCGGCGGGGTGGGCACCCGGACCCTGGAGAAGGACCAACGAGTGGTGCAGTGGGTGCGCGACGCCCACCGCACGACCCGCTTCACCACGTCGGTCTGCACGGGTTCGCTCGTGCTGGGGGCCGCGGGCCTTTTGCGCGGATTGACGGCGACAACGCACTGGTCCTGTTACGCCAACCTCGAGGCCCACGGCGCCGTCGCCACGCCCGAACGCGTCATCGAACATCTCGACGAGCGCATCATCACGGCGGCCGGCGTCTCGAGCGGCATCGACATGGCCTTGCGACTGACCGAGCTCCTGGTGGACCGGACGGCCGCACAAGCGGCCCAGCTCATGATCGAGTACGACCCGCAACCTCCCTTCGACTGCGGCTCGGTGGCCAAATCCGACGACGTGGTGATGACGCGGGTCATCGAGTACGCCGCGCTGCGCCAGTAACCAGTAGCCGGGTCGAGAACCCACTCACGCGTACCGGTGCGCCGAACCGACCGCAGCGATTGCCTCGGGCAGCGTGAAGGCGCCGGCGTAGAGCGCCTGTCCGACGATCGCGCCCTCGACGCCGGCCGGAACGAGGTCGGCGAGCGCACGGAGGTCGTCGAGGCTGCTCACGCCGCCGCTGGCGATCACCGGTCGGTCGGTCGCGGCGCACACGTCGCGCAAGAGGTCGAGATTCGGCCCTGTCAAAGTCCCATCGCGGCGGATATCGGTGACCACGTAGCGCACACAGCCGTCGGAATCCAGGCGGGCGAGGACGTCGAACAGCTCGCCGCCGTCCTGGGTCCAGCCGCGGGCCGACAGCGTCGTGTCCCGGACGTCGAGCCCGACCGCAATCTGGTCGCCGTGGCGAGCGATCGCGGCGCGCACCCAGTCGGGCCGTTCGAGCGCGGCAGTACCGAGGTTGACCCGGGTGCAGCCGGTGGCCAGCGCCGCCGCCAGCGAGCCTTCGTCGCGAATCCCGCCAGAGAGCTCGACCGCGACGTCGAGCCGGCCGACGATCTCGGAGATCAACTCATGGTTCGTGCCGCGTCCGAACGCCGCGTCGAGGTCGACGAGGTGCACCCACTGCGCTCCGCCCTCCTGCCACGCGAGCGCGGCCTCGACCGCTGCGCCGTACGACGTCTCCGTGCCTGCTCGGCCTTGCACAAGTCGAATCGCCAGGCCGCCGGCGACGTCGACCGCGGGCAGCAGGACGAAGGGCGGCGAGGGGCACACGGTCACGACACGCGTGAGGCCCTCGCCGCGCTCGTGCCGGCGAAGCGTCCGAACATCGTGCTGTCCCCGATGGAGAGCCCGCTGGCATACCCGAACGAGCACACGCCCGACGTCGTCCGGCCGGCCGCGTACAGCCCCCCGATGGTGTCGCCGTTGAGGTCGAGCACGGCGCCGTCGACCGTGGTCTCCAGGCCACCGAGGGTGAACGGTGCGTAGGGCGCCGGCCCGATCCGCAGGTCGAAGGCACCGATGGGCGGAACGAGCGGGCGCACCCAAGGGGCGCTCTTGTGGAAGAGCGGGTCGTTCCCGTCCGCCGCGTGGCGGTTGTAGAGCTCGAGGGTCGCCTGCAACGAACCGGCGGGCAGGCCCATCTCCGACTCGAGCTGAGCCGGCGTTTCGCACACCCAGGTGGCGGCGAGGCCCATCCAGTTCACCTCGTAGGAAGCCTCGTCGACGACGAGGTACGCCTCACCGTCCTGTTCGTACAGGGCGGACTGGCCCACCCGCCCCATGTAGGTGTCCTCGTTGATGAAGCGCTGCCCCTGTCCGTTGACGAGGATGCCGTGAATGAGCGTGCGCGGTGGCGTGAGAGGCAGCGACACCTCGCCGGCGTACATGTTGCGGACCGAGGCCCCCAGGGCCTGGGCCATCCGGATGCCGCGCCCGTCGTCACCCTCGGTGCCCACTTTGAACGACCCCCGCACGAGCGGCGGGCAGTGCTGGCGCAGCATGTCGTCGTTGAAGATGAAGCCGCCCGCGGTGAGCACGACACCCCGGCTCGCCCGCAGGGTCACCGTCTCGCCGAAACGCTGCGCCTGTACTCCGACGACGCGGCCGCTGTCGACCACCAGCCGATCAACCCGCGTGTCGGTCGAGACCGCGGCACCTGCGTCCGCGGCGGCTGCAGCCAGGATCTGCATGAGAAGCCATCCCGTTGAACGCTTGGTCTTGGCCAGGTGACCCCGGGGGGCGGGGCGGGCGATCTCGTTGAACGGAAAGGCATCTTCGCCTCCCGAGTAGACGAGCCCCTCGGTCCCGTCCGGGGCCATCGAAGTCTCGGCACAGAAGGTCGGGTCGAACGGCACGCCCCGCGCCACCAGCCAGTCGAAGTGGCGCAGGCTCTCGTCGCAGTAGCGGGTGATCTTGGCCTCGTTGGGGTCCGGCCCACAGGCCGCCATCATGTAGCGGAACATGTCGTCGCGGCTGTCCTCGAAGCCGCAGGCCGTCTGCACGGGCGTGCCGCCCCCCAGGTAGACGATGCCCTCGGCCAGGGCGGCCGCACCTCCGGGGCCGCCGGTGCGCTCGGTGACCAGGACACTCGCTCCTGCCTCGGCTGCACTGAAGGCAGCGGCGGACCCCGCCGCGCCGAAACCGACGACGATCACGTCGGCCGCGTCGTCCCAGTGCCTGATCTCGGACGTCTCCACCGGCGTCACGTCTGTGGTCTCGCGCACTCCGTCCTCCCAGAAGTCGCAGAGACCGTAGCCCGCTCCACCCTCTACCCTGCCGGGGGTGACGTCTGCACCGCCCGAGCCGCCGCCCGAGCTGGCCCGGGTCGCACCGGGCTGGTCGCCAGAGCTGGCCTACCAGCTCGTGGGTCACCTGACCACGTGGTGCCTCCACGGGCCCGACGGCACGGTGCGCTTCGCCAAAGTGGCCACGGCCGGCGCCTATCCCTCGCTGCGGGCGGAGTCCGAGCGCATGGTCTGGGCCGCCCCCTACCTCCCCGTGCCCACCGTGGTGGCCCTCGAGGAGCTCAACGGTGCCACCATCCTGGTCACCGAGGCGATCCCCGGCCGTGACGCCACCGATCCGATCTGGCGCGACGACCTGCCCGCCCTGGTCCACGTCATGGGTCGCGGGCTCCGGCGATTCCACGACGCCGTCGGGGAGGAGTGGTGTCCCTTCCGCTTCGACCTCGACCGCGCCCTCGACCACGTCGGGCAACGCCTCGAGGCCGGTGCCATCGTGGGCAACTTCCACGACATCCACCAGGGCCTGACCGCCGATGCGGCACTGGCCCGGTTGCGCGCCACGAGGCCGAAGTCAGAGGATCTCGTGGTCTGCCACGGCGACTACTGCGCACCCAACGTGCTGCTCGAGGGATGGCGGGTCACGGGCTATGTGGACCTGGGCGAGCTGGGGGTGGCCGATCGCTGGTGGGACGTCGCCGTGGGGGCGTGGAGCGCCGGTTGGAATTTCGGAGAGGAACACGAGGCCCGCTTCTACGAGGGGTACGGGATCGAACCGGACCCCGAGCGCATCGACTTCTACCGCTTGCTGTACGACCTGGTCTCCTGAGCCTCGGCGATCGCCCCTTTGGCCCGGGTGAACACGGCGTCGAACATAGGCTCGGTGAGTTTGCCGGTGAACGTGTTCTGCTGGCTCGGGTGGAACGAGCCGAGCAACCGGGTCCCGTCGGGGAGCGCCGCCTCGGCCAGGTGCCCGAAGCGGGGCCGTGGCCGCAACCCGTAGTGCGAGGCCAGCGCGTTCCAGGCCACCTGCCCCAGGGCCACCACCACCGTGGCCCGGGTCAGGAGGGCGAGCTCGCGGCTCAGGTAGGGCGCGCAGTTGGAGCGCTCGTTCGGAGTCGGCTTGTTGTCCGGCGGTGCGCAGTGGACGGTGGCCGTGATGTAGACGTCACGCAGCGTGAGCCCGTCGTCGGCTGCCGTGCTGGTCGGTTGGGAGGCGAACCCGGCCTTGAAGAGGGCGGCGAAGAGCCAGTCGCCAGAGCGGTCGCCCGTGAACATGCGCCCCGTGCGGTTGGCCCCGTGCGCCGCCGGTGCCAGGCCGACCAGGACCAGCGCGGCCTTGAGGTCACCGAAACCGGGGACGCCACGGCCCCAGTAGACCTGGCCCGCGTAGGAGGCACGCCCCGTGGCGGCCACGTCCTCGCGCCATCGGACCAGGCGGGGGCAGCGGCGGCACGCCGCCACCTCTTGTTGGACAGTGGCCAGCGAGTCCTTCTCCCCCCGGCTGGAAACCACGGAGCAGAGCCTACGATGGCTCCCCGTGACGCCGTCATCCGCCCGCGCCAGCGCCGACCGACCCGCCTCGAGCCGGAGCAGTGGGCGCAAGCCGCCACCTGCCACCCTCATTTTGCTGGTGCGCCACGGGACGACACCCACGACCGGCAAGGTCCTCCCGGGCCAGGCCGGCGGGCTGCACCTGGCCGAGAAGGGCAAGGCCCAGGCCGAGGTGGCGGCCACACGGATCGCCGCGCTGGCCAAGGCCCCCGTGGCCGTCTACGCCTCACCACTCGAGCGCACCCGGGAGACGGCGGCTCCGATCGCCAAGGCCCTGGGTCTGCGAGTGCGCACGTGTTCGGGTCTCATCGAGGCGGATGTGGGCGACTGGACCGAGCAGCGCCTGTCCCGCCTGGTCAAGAGGCGGGAGTGGCCCGCGGTACACCGCTGGCCCAGCGGATTCCGCTTCCCCGGCGGCGAGTCCTTCGCCGAGATGTCCGTGCGCTCCATGGGGGCCGTCCTCGACCTGGTGGCCGAGCACCCGGGCCAGACGGTCGTGGCCGTGTCCCACGCCGATCCGATCAAGGCGATCGTGGCCGCGGCCGCCGGCGTCCCACTCGACCTCATGCAGCGCATCACGGTCTCCCCCTGCTCCATCTCGGCCATCCTCTTCGGCGCCGGCGGTCCGCTCGTCCTGAGCGTGAACTCGACCGGGGCCCTCGACGAGCTGGTGCCCTCGTGAGTGACGAGCACGACTTCGACGCACCGGACCATTGCACGGTCGGGGTGGTGGGAGAAGTGGGCAGCCGCCTGTTCCTCTTCTACTGCCGCCAGGGGTTGGCCGAGACAACGGTCAAGGTCGAGAAGCAGCAGGTGGCGGTGTTGGCCCGCTACCTGGGACGGATCGTCAAGGAGCTCGGCCGCCCCGGCCACTTGCCCGACGATCTCGAATTCTACGGGACCGAGGAGTTCGAGTGGGTGGTCGGCACCATCGGCGTCTCCTACGACGAGGAGCTCGACCGCATCGTCGTCGTGCTCGAGGAGATCGGGGTGGACGACGAGGAGGCGGACGAGAACGACGACGGTGCCGGCCACGTGTTACGGGTCGCCCTCAGCCGCGAGCAGGCGGCTGCCTTCGCCATTCACGCCACTCTGCTGGTCGAGGCCGGTCGGCCTCCCTGCCCGCTGTGCGAACTCCCGCTCGATCCGGCCGGGCACGACTGCCCGCGCACGAACGGGCATCGGCCGCCGGTCAACTAACGCCCGTGTCCGACGCGACTGTCGAGCGCGTCCTCACCGAGGGTGCAATGGAGGTGCACGGACGCATCGCGGGGAGTTCGAACGCGACTCTGCTCGTGACCTGCGCGCTGGAAGGCAACGAACTGCTCGGCGTCTACAAGCCCTCCAAGGGTGAACGGCCCCTCTGGGACTTTCCCGGCGGCCTCTTCCGGCGCGAGGTGGCGGCCTATGTCCTCTCGGAGAACCTTGGCTGGGGTCTGGTGCCCGAGACCGTGCTCCGGCCCGAGGGGCCGTTCGGCCCCGGCTCGGTCCAGCGCTTCGTGCACGAGGATGGCACGTCGCACTACTTCACCCTGCGCGACGAGCCGAAGTGGCATCCGGAGCTCATGGCGCTCTGCGCCTTCGACGTGGTGGCCAACAACGCGGACCGCAAGAGCGGCCACGTGCTGCTGGCCGAGGATCGGCTCTGGGCCATCGACAACGGGCTCTGTTTCAACGAGCACGACAAGCTGCGCACGGTCATCTGGGACTTCGGCGGCGCGCCGCTCGATCCTGCCCTTCTCGAGGACCTGGGCCGGCTCTCCCGGGAAGGGCCCTCACCCTCCCTGTGCGCCCTCCTCGAACCGCCCGAGCTGGCGGCCACCATGGACAGGGTGTCGTGGCTGCTCAGCCTGTGTGCCCTCCCCGAACTGGTCGACGACGGCGAGTGGCCCCCCTATCCCTGGCCCCTCGTCTGACCAGGCCCCGGGCCGGTCGGGTTCACGACTGTTGTGAGCTGGGGTGACATGACCCAAGAAACCTGACCAGGTGCATGGGTAATATCATTCCGCTCGGCCCCATTGGCTGACCAGGGCAACGCCGCCAACCAACGACCGGAGCCTCGTCCATGTCGATCGATCCCTACATCGTCCTCGGCAGTGCCATCGTCGGATTCCTCGTCGGCATGACCGGCGCCGGAGGTGGGGCCCTGATGACGCCGATGCTGATCCTCTTCTTCGGGATCAAGCCGTCGACCGCCATTTCGAGCGACCTGGTGGCGGCCGTACTGATGCGGCCCGTGGGCGCCGTTGTCCATATGACCAAGCACACGGTCAACTACAGGTTGGTCGGCTGGATGGTCACCGGCTCGGTCCCTGCCGCCCTCATCGGGTCCTACGTGCTCCACCTGTTGGGGAACTCGACCTCGGCCGAGGACAACATCGAGAAGTTGCTGGGCACCGCGCTCCTGCTGGGCGCGGCCGCCATGGTGCTGCGGGCCGTGCTCGATCGACGCAGCGGGCAGGAGCGACGCACCCTCATCGGCGAGCTGGTGGTCCGGCCGTTGCCGACGATCGGCATCGGCGTGCTCGGTGGCTTCATCGTCGGCATCACGTCGGTCGGCTCGGGGTCGTTGATGATCGTCCTCCTCCTGTTCCTCTACCCGATGATCGGGGCCAACCAGCTGGTGGGGACGGATCTGACCCAGGCCGTCCCTCTCACCGCAGCGGCGGCTCTGGGGGCCCTGGCCTTCGGGCACATCGAGTTCTCCGTGACCACGTCCATCGTCATCGGGAGCGTCCCGGCCGTGCTGGTCGGCTCCCTCATTTCGTCGCGGGCGCCCGACCGCTTCATCCGCCCGTTCATCACCTTCGTGATCCTTGCCTCGGGTCTCAAGTACGTCGGGCTGGGCACGACCGCCCTGGGCTGGGTCCTGGGTGCCGTGCTTTTGGTGGCCGCTGTGTACTGGGTCGTCTACATCCGCCCCCGCCGCACCGGGGTGCTGGACCGGGCGAACCCCGAAAGCGCAGAACCGGAGAGCCCAGAAGCCAGCCTCGAACCGAGCACCTGAGCCGACTCCCGCCGTCCCACTCTGCGAAGCGCCTACGGGAGGTGGTACCCCATCGCGGTCAGCTGGGAGATCACCTGCTGGGCCACGACCTGGCTCCCGCCCGGGGTCATGTGTGTGCCGTCGGGCGTGCGCGTGTTGACCACCTGACCGGCACTGTTCGTGACGAAGGCCGTGTAGGTGCCCTGCGGAGTGCCCAGTGACTTGAAGGTGCTGAGATAGGTCACGGGTGGCTTGGCCGCCGCCGCCTGCGCCTGGACCAGCGTGTCGATGTCGGCCATCTGGGCACTGAGCACCGGGTTCTGCATGGGCGGCATGCCGACCCAGATCACGGTGGCGCCCCCGCTCCCCGCCTGCGCCATGAACTGGGCCACCCGTTGCGCGTACATCGGGTTCCACTGGGGTGAGACGTAGGGCACGTCGGGCGGCCCGAGGAAGTCCTGGGCGTCGTTGGCCCCGATCATGATGACGACCACCTGGGGCGACACCGTCTTGAGGTCGCTGGCCAGCTCGGCCGGCCAGTTGAAGTAATCCGGCCGGGTCAGACCGGTGCTCTCGCGCGCATCGAGGGCCGCCTGGACCACGCCGGTGTTGGCCAGGTCGTCCTGCAGTGCGCCGCCCATGTCGAGACCGAGCGAGTCGCCGACGATGAGGACGCGCAGCGGGTTCGCCGCGGTGGGCAGCTTCGGGTTCGACGGAACCGTCGTCGTCGTCGAGGCCTCCGGGCCGGTCTTGGGCGCCGTCTTGTGCTTCGTCTTGTCGGCCGGCGGACCGGAGAAGGAGAGACCGGCCGTGCCGCCCGGTTTCGTTTCCTCTCGGCCGGTGGCCGAGACGATGCGCGACAGCTGGGTGGCGCGGCTGAAAGCCGCCACCGGACCCACCAGGTCGAGGCTGATCGTGCGGCGTTCCCCGACCGGGGACACCTGAGCGTTGTGCTGCAGGGTGGGCGCGAAGAGCACGAACCAAACGGCAAACGCGGCGAGGCCCATGCCGAGCACCTTGGTCCATGGCGCGCGCAGTCGGCCCTCGGGCGGTGCGTCGGGCGCCGGCTCCGTTTCGGTGCGGGGTTCGTCGAAGGTCGCCATCAGAAGCGGTAGTAGATGAACGGGGCCACGCCGACCGGTCCGTAGGTCGTGATGACCAGAAGCGTGACGCCGAGCAGGCCGACTTGGATCCAGGTCCGCTGGCGCGAGAACGTTGTTTGGAGCCGCGAGACGGAGAGTTCGGGCACGAACTGGAGGACCACGGTGCCCACCACGACGATGACCAGGAGCGGCGTCACCAGGGGCGACGCCTCGCCCCAGCCCGAGATCACCCGGCCCAGCACGGCGAAGGCCTGGGCCGTGCCCGACGCATTGAAGAACACCCAGCCCAGGCAGACGAACTGGAAGGTCAAGAAGCGCTGCACCCAGACCCGCACCGGCCCGTCGGCCACCGGGGGCAGCCCGCGGCGTTCCCGGCTGAGGCGGCGCACGTGCCCGAAGGACTGACCCACGCCCTGGAGGGCGCCCCAGATCACGAAGGTCCAGGCGGCGCCGTGCCACAGGCCGCCCAGCACCATGGTGATCATGATGTTGCGCACCGTCTGCGCCTCACCACCCGCGCTACCCCCCAGCGGAATGTAGAGGTAGTCGCGCAGCCAACGCGAGAGCGTCATGTGCCAGCGGCGCCAGAAGTCCTGCAGGTTGCGCGCCGTGTAGGGGGCGTCGAAATTCTGCGGGAAGCGGAAGCCCAGCAGCAGGGCCAGACCGATGGCGATGTCGGTGTAGCCGCTGAAGTCGCAGTAGATCTGCACTGCGTAGCCCCAGGCGGCGAAGATCGCTTCGGGCGCCGAGTGCTGGCTCGGCGACGTGAACACCGGCTGGACAATCGCGGTCGACACGTAGGAGGAGATGACGACCTTCTTGAACAACCCGGCCATGATCAGCCAGAAGGCGCGGGCGTAGTCGACGTTCTCGGGGTCACGACGCCGGCGGATCTGCGGCAGCAGCTCGGTGCCGCGCACGATCGGGCCGGCCAGCAGGTGCGGAAAGAACGAGATGTAGAAGGCGAAGTCCAGGGGGCGGGCCGGCTCGAGCTGGCGCCGGTAAATGTCGACCACGTAGCTGATCGCCATGAACGTGAAGAACGAGATGGCGATGGGCAACGCCACCTGGAGCAGTGGTACGGCCCGACCCATCCCGAGGGCGTGAGTCAGGTTGTCGAGGTTGACCGAGACGAAGCCGTAGTACTTGAACCAGGCCAAGATGCCGAGCAGCACGGCGACGGCCACGCTCATGGCGATGCGTCGACCCCGGTCGCTGCGCGCCCGGTGGACAAGGACCCCGCCGCTGTAAGCCACCACGGTGGTGGCGAGCAGGAGCAGGCAGTAGCTCCAGCCGACCCAGCCGTAGAACACGTAGCTGAGCCCGATCATCGCGAGCTTCCACCAACCCGCGTGGGGGTTGAGTAGCCAGTTCACCGCGAAGGCGACGGCAAAGAAGATGGCGAAGTCGATGGTGGGAAAGAGCATCGGGCGAGGGGTTAGCGAACGTGCTGAAGATACAGCCGCCCCACCTGAATCTGGGCGCACTCCGACAACGGCCGCGCCCGGCCGCCGAATCTCGTCCCGCTCAGGGGTTCAACACCTACCTCCGCGCCCCGAAGTGGACCCGCCTCGGGGAGGATCAGAGGATCGAATCAGCCCTTGGCCTTGAGCTCTTCGATCAGCGCCGGCAGCACCTTGTGCACGTCGCCCACGATCCCGAGGTCGGCCACCGAGAAGATTGGTGCCTCGGAGTCCTTGTTGATGGCGACGATGTTCTTGGAGCCCTTCATGCCCACGAGGTGCTGGGTGGCGCCCGAAATGCCGCATGCCACGTAGACCGTCGGCTTGACCGTCTTGCCGGTCTGGCCCACCTGGTGCGAATAAGGCACCCAGCCGGCGTCGACGATGGCCCGGGAGGCACCGGCGGCGCCGTGCAGCAACTTGGCCAGCTCCTCGATCAGCGCGTAGTTGCTCGCCTCGCCCAGGCCCCGGCCGCCCGAGACGACGACTGCCGCCTCGTCCAGCTTGGGACCGCTTCGTTCCTCGACGTGGCGCTCGACGACCTTGGCCGTGTTGGTGGCCCCCACGTCGGGCACCGCGACGCTCGTGACCGTTGCCGCACCACCGCCCGAGGGCTCAGCGGCGAACGACTTGGCCCGGATGACGAAGAGGCCCGGGCCCGACCCGGTGAACGTGGCCGTGGCGATCTGGCTGCCGCCGAAGACCGGGTGCTGGCTGGCCAGGCCCCCGTCGCTCTCGACCAGGCCGGTCACGTTGGTGAGGACGGGCTTGTCGAGTTTGGCCGAGAGGCGACCCGCGATGTCGCGGCCCTCGTAGGTGGCCGGGAACAGGATCACGTCGGGCGCGTTGCCACCCTTGATCAGATCGGCCAGCGCCGCGGCCACCGGGACTCCCGGCAGGAGGCCGCCGAGATCGCCCACGTCGTAGACCGTGGTCGCCCCGTACTCGCCCAGCGTTCCGGCCAGCGAGGCGGTGTCGCCGCCCCAGGCCACGGCCTCGACGGTCGAACCGACCGTGCGGGCCTCGGTCAGCAGCTCGAGCGTGACGGGCGTCGGCGCGCCGCCGCCCTCGGCCTCCTCGGCCAGCACCCAGACCTTGTCGATCGCCATCTCAGACCACCTTCAGCTGCTCGAGGAAGGCCACGACGCGCTTCGCGCCGTCGCCCTCGTCCACCACGATCTCTCCCGCCGACCGCGCCTTCTGCGTCTGAGACGTCGGTGATCTCCTGGCCGGCGCCGGCCGCACCCACCTGCCCGGCCTCGAGGCCGAGATCGCTCACGGTCAGGTTGTCGACCGGCTTGGACTTGGCCGCCATGATCCCCTTGAAGGACGGGTAGCGCGGCTCGACCACGCCTGCAGTCACCGTGACCACGGCGGGCATCGGACAGACGACTTCGTCGTAGCCCGCCTCGGTCTGACGCTCCACCTTCACGTTGGCGCCGTCGATGGTGATCGCCTTGGCGAAGGTCACCGAGGGCAGGCCCATCAGCTCGGCCACCTGGACCGGGAGGGTACCGGTGTAGCCGTCGGTCGACTCTGTCGCCATTACGACCAGGTCGGGGTTGGCCCGCCCGATGGCGGCGGCCAGGACCTTGGCCGTCCCGAGAGCGTCGCTGCCGGCCAGAGCGTCGTCGCTGATCAGGATGGCCTTGGCCGCCCCCATGGCCAGGCCGGTGCGCAGGCCCGAGGTCTCTCCGCCGGGCGCCATGGAGACGAGGGTGACCTCGTCGCCGTCACCCGAGGCCAGCTGGAGCGCCATCTCGACCCCGTAGTTGTCAGAGTCGTCCATGATGAGCTTTCCGGACCGATCGAGGGTGTGAGTGGTCGGATCGAGGCTGCCCGGGGCGGCCGGATCCGGGATCTGCTTGACGCATACGACGACGTTCATGGCTGAACATCTTTGTGGAGGATGGCCTGGTCACGCCATTCCGCTCGTCGGCGGGACGTTTTCCGCCCCGGGCGGCCACGGTCCAACGGCGATGGCAGGGAGGGCGGCCCGCCGGCCGTTCAGGCCCCTTCTCGCCCCGCCGCGATGGCTATGGCTTGGGACAGGACATCGGTGATGACGGTGTCCACGCCCAGCTCCACCATGGCCCGTAGGTCGTGAGGCCCGTTGACCGTCCAGGTGTTGACGGCCAGGCCGAGGGCGTGTGCCTGCTCGACCAGCTGCGGCGTCACGGCCAGCACGAAGGGGTGGATCGCCTTGAACCCTTCGGCGGCCGCCTCTTCGAGCCCGCCGCCGGAGTCGGCCCCGACGCCCCACAGGGCGCCCAACACCAGCCGCTCGTCCGCCGCCTGCACCGCCCGCAGCGTCGCCGGCTGGAAGGACGAGACGATCACCCGGCCCGTCCAGCCGGCCGCATCGATCGCCTCCGCCGACAGGGCGGCGACCAGCTCGGTGGCGTCCCATCCGGGATCGCCCGGCGCGTTCTTGATCTCCACGTTCACCGTCATGCCGTCGCACACCGCCAGGACGTCGGCCAGCAGGGGCACGTAGTCGGGGAGTTCGGCCGCCCCCAGCTCCGAGATCACTCCGGCCCCCGGTACCTCGGCGTCGTGGTGAACGGCCAGTGCACCGTCCTTGGTCAGGCGTACGTCGAGCTCCACCCCGTCCGCTCCGAGGCGCCGGGCCTCGGCAAAGGCTTCGACCGTGTTCTCTCTGATGCCGCCCTCCGTACAACCCCTGTGCGCAAAGACGGCCGTCACCCGACACTCCACGCGGCCTGAGGCTCTTGCCCCCCTCGGTGAAGGCTTCTCCGCCGCCCGGGGTGGCCGGACACGAATGCCGCGTCCAGGGACTTCGCGAAAGCAGGAAAAACCGCTTGCCGGAAGGCCAATCGGGCAGTAGCGTTTTCGCCCGGTAAACCACTTTTCACTGACAGGCACCATTTGGGCCCGATCATGTGAAAAGGATCACAATCCTGGTGGAGGCACATTTCCATGGCTCTGATGTGGAATCGGACGGTCGATTGGGACGCAGATGACTGGAGGCGTTCGGCCGCCTGCCGGCACACAGAACCTGACCTTTTCTTTCCCGTGGGGACGACCGGTCCCGCCGTGGACCAGATCGAGGCGGCCAAGCGGGTCTGCCATTCCTGCGACGCGCTCGAGCCCTGCCTGGACTTCGCGCTGGCGACCAACCAGGAGTCCGGCGTCTGGGGGGGCACCTCCGAAGAAGAGCGCCGCAAGCTGCGCAAGGCCTGGCTCGCCGCTCGTCGCTCGCAGCGGGTCGGCATCTCCCGCTGAGTCACCGGGGCCCTGGGTCACCGGGGCCCTGGGTCACCGGGGCCCTGGGTCACCGGGGCGCCCGCACCGGGACCGAGATCGCCACCCGCGTCCCGCCGCCCTCCGCCAGCGGGATCGCCTCCATTGCGATCGTCCCTTCGAGCTGACTGACCACCAGGTCGCGCACGATCGAGAGCCCGAGACTCGCCGTGTTCTCGATGTCGAAGCCCTCGGGCAATCCCTGACCGTCGTCGCGAACCTCGACGCAGAGCGCCCGCTCGTCGTTGGAGAGCGTCAGGTCGACATGGCCCATTGGCGCGTAGCCGGCGGCACCGCCCGCTCCCTCCAGCCCGGCCGCCCCGTCCTGACCGCCCGCCGCCTCGGGGTCGAAGGCGTGCTCCACCGCATTCTGGAGCAACTCGGCCACCGTCACCGCCAACGGCGTGGCCACGTCGGCCGCCACCTCGCCCAGGTCGCCGTGCACCGCGATCACGATGGGCTGGGAGGAGACCACCGAGTCCTCGGCCATCTGCACCAGCGAGCTGACGATCTCGGCGAAGGGAACCTGGTCGCTCGGATCGCGCGACAGGATCTCGTGCGACCAGCGCGATGGAGCGGACCCGGCGCTCGGCCTCGTGCAGGGCGATGCGGGCGGCCCGGTCGCCCACCCGCCGGGCCTGGAGGCGCAGCAGCGACGAGATGGTCTGCAGGTTGTTCTTGACCCGGTGGTGCACCTCGCGGATGGCCGCGTCCTTCGAGAGGAGCAGCCGGTCCAGGCGCCGGACGTCGGTGACATCGCGCAGCAGAATCATCGCCCCCGCCACCACACCGTGTGAGAGCAGCGGGATGCAGTGCACCAGCACGATCACATCGGGCCGGCGCTCGACCTCCTCGACCACCGGCCGCCCGGTGGCCAGCGCCCACTCGACCGCCGACTCCTCGATGTCGAGGTCGCCGAAGCGCCGCCCCTCGGGCTGGACGTAGATGCCCATGCGGTGGAAGGCGTTGAGCGCGTTGGGGCTGGCGAACTCGACCCGGCCCTCGGCATCCACCACGACGACCCCGTCGCCCACCCGGGGCGCCTCCTCGGTGCCGACGTCCTCGTCGGGGTAGGGGAAGGCCGACTGGGCCACCATGTCGGCCAGGCGCTCGAACACGTCGAGATAGGTGCGCTCGTACATGGAGGTCGGCCCCTTGAGCGGAGCCAGGCTGACCCGCAGCAGAACGCCGATGATGCGGCCCTCGTAGCGCACCGGGATGTTCTCCACCGGGACCTGCTCACCGATGATCGGGTGGTGGATGGTGCCGCGCACGATCTCGCCCGAGTGCAGGCAGCGGGCCACCAGCGACCACTGGGACTCGTTGACCTTTTGGCCCACCAGGTCCTGCTCCACCAAGGTGGGCCGGTTGTTCGGCCGCATCTGTCCCAGAACGATGAGCTCGGGATCCTCCTCGTCGGGGCGGTCGTGGTTGGCGTGGACCGGCACGAGGAGGAGCAGGTCCGAGAAGCTGAGGTCGGCCAGGACGCTCCACGAGCCCAAGAGGCGCTGGAGGTGCTCGAGCTCGTCGGGCTTGAGATCGGTATCGCTCTGGGCGAGTTCGGCCGGTGTGGGCACGGCGCGCTACCCCCGCGCCCCGCCGCGGCCCACGCCGGTGGCGGCGGGGCGAGCCGCCGGTGGGTTCACCGCCACCGTGTGCGGAACCCGGGACCGGTAGCCCTGGAGGGTGTCGGCGCCGGCCGCGGCCAGCACGTCGCGCAAGTCGTCGGCCCGGTCCGCCACGTGCTCGAGGTGATGGGCATCCGATGCCGTGGTCAGCGGCACGCCGTGCTCGACGAGGCGACGGAGAAGCGGAAGGGCGGGATACTGCTCGCCCACCGGCTTGCGCCAACCGGCCGAGGACACCTCGGCCGCCATGCCCGAGGAGGCCGCCGCCTCGGCCATGCGGTCCCACCACTCGTCGGGCGCGTCCGGGATGTGGCCGGCCGCCTTGATCAGGTCGGGATGGGCCAGCACGTCAGAGGCCCGTGACGCCGCCAGCTCCTCGAGCGCCTCCGTGTAGGCCTCCCAGCAGGCGTCGACCTGCCGGCTCGACCACTCGGCCATGGACAGTGGGTCCGAGACGTCGTCGAAGCGCCAGGCCCCGACCCAGTGCACCGATCCCAACAGCACGTCGAACGGGTAGCCGGCCAGGAGGGTGGCGACGTCGTCCATGCGGTCCTGGTAGAAGTCGACCTCGAGCCCGATGACCACGGGCAGGCCCGCCGCCTTGGCCTCGAGCGCGCAGGCCACGTACTCGTCGAGATCGGCCGTGGCGTGGAAGCGCCAGTACTCGGCCATGGACTCGGCCAGCGCGGGCGGCACCCGCTCGTCGTTCCAGAAACCGCCGAGCAGGGCTTCGGCCTGGCGGAAGCGGAAGAGATGCTCGGTCACCGCCAGCTCCTGCACCCCGGCCGCCTGGGCCCGCTCGCAATAGTCGGCCAGCTGCTCCACCCGCAGCGGAGTCTCGTGCTCGCTGTGGGGCCAGAGATGGAGGTGGTAGTCGAGCACGTCGTCGGCCGCCTCCGCCCCGTCAGCTCGCCTTGCGGATGAGCGTCACGCCGTCACGGATGGTCGTGAGCACGCACACCACCCGCGGGTCGTTGACCACCTTGTCGTTGAAGGCCCGCAGCGCCTTCGCCCCCTCGTGGGGGTCCTTCTCGGAGGCCAGCACGCCCCCCGACTGCAGGGTGTTGTCGACCACGATGAGTCCGTGGCCCGCCAACTTGGGCAGGACTGCCTCGTAGTAGGCGTCGTAGGACACCTTGTCGGCGTCGATGAAGACCAGGTCGAAGGGGCCCTGCAGCTCCTCGAGCGAGCGCAGCGCCGGGCCCTCGATCACGCTGATGTGGCTCTCTTGACCGGCGGCGGCGATGTTGCCCCGCGCCGTCGTGGCGTGGTGGGGGTCGACCTCGAGCGAGATGATTGCCCCGCCTTTCGGCAATCCGGCCGCCATGGCGATGGCCGAATAGCCGGTGAAGGTGCCGATCTCGAGCACCCGGGTGGCCTGGGTGGCGAAGACGAGCAGCTCGAGGAAGCGACCCTCCTGGCGCCCCACCATCATCCCCCAGGCCGCGAAGTCCTCCTTGGTCGAGGCGTCCACCGACTCGAGATGGGCCGGGGGCGCCGTCGTGTGTGCGTCGGCATACTCGAGCACCTCGGGGTTGATGAGCTGGGTCATGTCATCGCATGGTACGCGCATTGGCCGGCGGGCCCGGTCCGGACCGGTCCTCCCGCATCCGGCGCGGCCTCAGCCCCAGACCCGCGCCCCGAGCTGGAGCAAGCCCCCCATGTCGTAGATGTCGGCGTCGTAGTAGGGCACGGTCACCAGCACGTCGGGCACACCCTTGAGTTCGGCCTGCTGCTCCGCCTCGCGCCGGGCCACCACACCGAAGTTCAGAAAGCTCTCCCCCACCTCACCCAGCACGCGGGCGGCCACCACCGGATCGTCGGTGAGACCGTCGGCCAATTCGGCGGCTCGGCCGATCATGGATTGGGCCAGCTTGTCGGTGCGGGTGTCACGCAGGTACTCGGGCAGGACCTTGTTGAGCACGATGGCTCCGAGGTGCAGCTGGCGCGCCTGCAACTCCGCGCTGAAGAACTCGGCCTCGCGCAACGGCGTCGGCTCGAGCGTGGACACGACCATGAACGTCGTGCGCCGGTCCGAGAGCAACCGGGTCACGGCCTCGGCCCGCTCGACGAACCCCTCGTACATCGACTGGAACAGAATGAAGAACTCGCTGATGTCCGCCAGGAACTGCGTGCCGAGAATGCGGTCGGCCACCTGGTAGAAGGGGCGCGTGGCCACGTTCACCAGGCGGGAGCGATAGGGCACGATGAGCCAGCGCAACAGTCGGGAAGAGAAGAAGTCGGCCATGCGCTGCGGCGCGTCGAGGAAGTCGAGGGCGTTGCGCGTGGGCGGGGTGTCCACGACGATGAGGTCGTACGCACCCTCGGAGTGGATCTCGTAGAGGCGCTCCATGGCGATGTAGTCGTGCGATTGCACGAAGCGTCCCGAGATGTTCTGGTACAGCGGGTTGGCCAGAATCTGCTGGCGCGTCGCCTCGTCGGGCGCATGCGTGCGGATCAGGTCGTCCCACGATTGCTTCGTGTCGAGCATCGCCGCCCACAGCTCGCCTCTGGGCGTGGCCGCCGCCTCGGCCCACACCTCGTCGGTGATGCGGACCTCGTCGTTCCCGATCCCCTTCAACCCCAGCGCGTCGGCCAGGCGCCGGGCCGGGTCCACCGTGAGGACGAGCACCCGGCCACCCTCTTCCACCACCGCCATGGCGGCCAGGGCGGCAGCCGTCGTCGTCTTGCCCACGCCCCCCGGGCCGCAGGCGACCACGATGTCCTTGGCCGCCAGCAGCTGGGCCACCGTCTTGGGCGGCCGGTCCTCCCGGCGCCGGTTGGCTTCGTCGCGCGCTTCCCCGTTGCCCACGCTCAGGTCGGCCGTCACAGCCCGAGCTCCTCGCCCAGCGAGTGCGCAACCTGCCGAGTCGTACGGGCGCCGAAGCTGCGTGAGAAGAGATAGGGCAGGAGCAGCACGGGCACGCCCTGGGGCAGTCCGCCCTGGAGGCGCTGCAGGTGGGCCGAGCGGGTCCGGCGCAGGGTCACGGCCAACCGGGCCGCCTCGAGGACCGGCGCCACGGGGCCGCCGGCCCGCTCCGAGAGCAGGACCTCGGTGTCGGGCTGGCGCAGCTGCTCGAACACCTCCTCCTCGCGCTGGCCGAAGAGCTCGGGCAGGACGCGGTTGACGACGACGGCCGAGAGTCGCACCGTCGTCTCCTCCTTCACCCGGGTGACCAGCTCGAGCGTTTCGTTGACCGGCATCTCCTCGGGCGTGCAGACGGCCACCAACCCGGTCTGGCGTTGGTCCGAGAGGATGTCGAGCATCCAGTCCGTCTGGCTGCGGATCAGCCCGACCTTGACCAGGTCGTTGATGGCTTGGGGTGCGGCGAGCTGACCGATCACGTGGCCGCTGGCCGGCGCGTCCACCACCACGATGTCGTAGTGGCGCTCGCGCACCTCGTAGCAGAGCTTGCCGACCGTCAGGATCTCGCGCACGCCGGGTGCCGCCGTGGCGACGAAGTCGAACGCCTTGGCCAGTGGGCCGATCCGCCCGACCACCGGGATGCGCAGATGGAGCTTGAGGTACTCACGCAAGCTGGCCTCGGTGTCCATCGACATGGACCAGATACCGGGAGCGATCTCGCGTGGCGTGAAATCGGTGGGGTTCGCTTCGAAGAGCGACGTCACGTCACCCTTGGCGTCGACCTCGCACACCAGCACGCGCTTGCCGTGCTCGACCGCCAACTGGGCCAGTCCGGCCGCAACGGTGGTCTTGCCCACGCCGCCCTTGCCGGTGACGAAGACCAGTCGCAGGTCGAGGATCTCGGGAGGATCCGTCACCGCCTCCCCGTCCCAGGATTCGGGTCAGCGCGGTCCGGCCGCCTCCCGCTCGACGCCACGCCTCGCCCGTCGCGCCGTCCGAGGTCGCACCCCGACCTCAGGGCGCGCCGAACCCCACGCGCCGCTCCGACGCCGGCGCACCGACCTCGACATAGGCCACCTTCACCACCGGAACACCCACGCGGCGGCCCTTGCGGTCGGTCAGCCACAGCACGCCGTCACCGGTCTTGAGCAGCTTCTCGATCTCCTCGACCACTTTGTCGCGGTCGGTGTCGTCGGGCATCTCGACCTCGAGCTCCTTGGGGGTCTGGGTGATGCCGATACGCACGTCCACCTGGTTACTCCTCTCGCGGGCACAGGTGTCGTGCCCAGTGGCCTCCAGGACGTTACAGGGAGCGGGCAGACTGCACGACATGGGTGGTGCTCCCGACGCAGGTAGGACGGAACGCAGCGTCCGCTGGGCAGCCACGATGGCCGGGTACTCGGGCCCGGTCCGGCTGGCTCACGAGAACTCACACGCCCGCATCGGTCCGCCTTCGGGTGGGGGTCCGGCCCACCGGGAGACCTCGCCGGGCCCACGGGACCGCTCGGAGCGGCTCGATCTCGAGACGACGCTCCTGGCTCCGGGTGCGACGCGCTCGAGTGGGAGGGGGGATCGGCCGGTGGCCGAGGAAGCGGACCCGTGGCGTACCTGCTTCGAACGCGATCGTGACCGGATCCTTCACGCCACCTCCTTTCGCCGGCTGGCCGGCAAGACGCAGGTCTTCGTCTTCCCGGCTGACCACCAGCGCACACGCCTCACCCATGCGCTCGAGGTGGCGCAGGTGGCCACGGCCATCGCCCGGGCCTGCCGGCTGAACGTCGCCCTGACCGAGGCCATCGCGCTCGGGCACGATTGCGGGCACGGGCCAGGTGGCCACGCCAGCGAGGATGCGCTCGACCCCTACCTGCCCGGCGGGTTCGACCATGCGCCCTGGGGGGCGCATGTGTCGCTCGCCTCCCTCAACCTGTGCGCCGAGACGGTCGACGGCATCGCGAACCACAGCTGGTCGCGTCCCGCCCCCTCGACCCCCGAAGGCGAGGTCGTGAGTTGGGCCGACCGCATCGCATACGTCTGTCACGACTGGGAGGACGCCGTGCTCGCCGGCATCGTCGCCCCGCATCAGCTGGCGCCGGCCGTCCGCACGCTTTGCGGGGAGCGGCGCAGCGCCCAGCTCGGCGCCTTCATCGCCGGTGTGGTCTCGGCCACGCTCCGCAGTGGCCAGGTCGGGATGGAAGAAGAGGAGGCGGAGGCCCTGGCCGCCTTCCGCGCCTGCAACTACGAGCGCATCTACCTGCGCGATGCCTCGCTGCGCCAGGGTGAGGCCGTGGTGGGCGTCCTGCGCGCCCTCGTGGAACATTTCTCCGACCGGCCCCATCTTGTGGGCGATGGCTATGGCGCTGGCGCTGGCGCGGTCCAGGCGGACGTCATGGCCGGCAGCCCCGAAGCCCTCCGGGCCGCCGTCACCTATGTGGCGGGCATGACCGACCGCTTCGCCTTCCGTCAGGCCGTGGCGCTGCTGGGCTGGGACCCTGGCAAGCTGCCGGCCGGCGTCGACGGCTGACCTCGCGTCATCCTCGCTCGGGACCGCTCAGTCGGGGCCGCTCGCTCAGGCCGGATCGGCGAAGCGCGGCGGCCGCTTCTCGGTGAGTGCCGCCACTCCCTCGGCGAACTCGGGGCCCCGCATCATCTCCTCCAGGCGCGTCGCCGCGTCGACCACAGAAGACACCACGTCGCCGTGGAGGTCCCGGTAGAGCTGCAGCTTGGTGACGGCCAGTGACGATGGTGAGACTTCGTTCGCCAGTTGTGCGGCGTAGCCGTAGGTGCACTCGGCCAACTCGTCGAGCGGGACGGTCCGGTTGACCAGTCCGATGGCCGCCGCCTCCTCGGCCAGCACGACGCGGCTCGACAGGAGGATGTCGGTGGCCCGCGTGACACCCACCAGTCGCGGCAACAACCATGACAATCCGTACTCCGCGGGCAGCCCCAGGCGTCCGTGCGACGTGGTGAGCTTCGCTCCGCTCGCCGCGAAACGGAGGTCGCAAAAGCAGGCCAACACGAGACCGACTCCCGCCGCCGGGCCGTTGATCATGGCGATGACGGGCTTGGGCACCCCGAAGTGGTAGGCAAAATCGGCTTCGAATTCGGGGCGCACCCCGTAGCCGGGCATGGCGACGTGGTCACCGAGTCCGGGGTCGTAGCGTCCGCGGGCCACGTGACCCTCGAGGGCCTGCGAGTCCGCCCCGGCACAGAAGCCCCGCCCCGCTCCGGTGACAACGATGACCCGGACGGCCTCGTCGTCGGCCGCCCGTTGCAGGAGCGCCCGGTACTCGGCGTGCATCCGACCCGTCCACGCGTTCAGCCGCTCGGGCCGGTTCAGCGTGATCGTGGCCACCCGGTCGCGCACCTCGAAACGAGTGACCTTCAGCTCGGACAGCTCCACGTCAGTCCAACGTGTCGTAGCGCGCCGCACGCCTGCTCTCCGCGGCGACGTACTGGTCGAAGTGGCGCCGCACGTCGTGCGCGGCCGTGTCGGTCTCGAAGGCGGCGGCGTCCTGCTCGGTGGCCCAGAGGGTGATCACCACCCACTCGCCGCCTCGGCGCGCCGTTGTCCGGCGCACGAAGCCGTCACGGTTCGGCACCAGCTCGGTCTGCCAGCGGCGGTCCGTCGCCAAGAAGTCGTCCTCGGCGGTTCCGGCGGCGAGGCGGAAGGTGCTCACGTCGATGACCATCGGTCAGGCCTGGACCAGCATCAGGGGGTTGCCCTCCGGATCGGTGATGCCGGCCAGGGTTGGCCCACCGGGCAGGTCGAAGGGCTCGGCCACCATCGTGGCACCGAGGGAGACCGACTTGTCCAGGGAGGCCCGCAAATCGGCCACCTGGACGTAGAGCGTCACGCCGGAGCGCTCCCCGCCCCGGATGTGTCCCGCTGGCCCGGGCTCGGGCCCGCCGATCCCGGGCGGGATCCCCATGATGTAGCCCTCGCCGATCTTCCAGTTGAAGAGGTCGGCGTAGAACGCTCGCTGACGGTCGGGATCCTTGGCCTCGATTTCCCAATGCACCACGGGCCGCGCCCAGTCCTGTGTCATGGCTCCTCCAACCTCGTCTCTCGGCTCACAGTAGCGACGGCCTGCCCGGCCGGAGGCCCGCCGGCCGGTCGGGCTCAGCGGACCTGGGCGGCCCGTCCAGAGGCATTGAGCGGCGGCTTGCCCTACCGCCGTCTGGCCCTGCGAGCTACAGACACACACGGTGGGTCCGGGCGTGGCAACACTGGGAGGGGACCCGCCCCAAGGTTCGGCGAAGGCGCCGGAGTGAGCGGACCATCGCGTTCATTTCGAACGGCACGCCCTCACCGTGCCAGGTGAGAACCGATGCCAGACAGTCGATGGCATCGATCGTCTGAAACGGAGAGATCGCTGAGGTCTCCAACGCGACCTACGCCGCCCTGGCGGCGTCTTCAGTGGTCGATCCGATGGTCGACCCGCTCGCACAGCTCGCTGGCGATGGAGCTGCCCTCGAATTCGAGCTTGTGTACCTGGTCGCGAATTCGATCATGAACGTAACAATCCAAGAGGAACAAGTCTCTGTGTTCAAGAACGCAGCCGCCCACCTCGTCTCCGGTGGACGCTTCGTGATCGAATTGATCGTCCCCGCAACTTCGCCGTGTACCCCCGTCCGGGGTGGCCCGAGTCTTCAGGCTGGACGCCGACCACGTCGGCACCGAGACGTTCGATGACCTTTGTGGGCCAGGTGGCGTGGTCCCATCACTGGGTCGATGTCGGCGGTCGTCTGGTGCGTCACTCAGTGCCGTACCGATATATCAGGCCTTCGGAATTGCTTCTCATGGCAAAGATCGCTGGGTTCGATCTCCACGATCGTTGGGGCGACTTGGATCGGTCGCCTTTCAGCTCGGAGAGCGTCACCCAGGTCGCGGTCTTCGTCAAGCCGTGACATGCAGGCCAACTGCCCGGAAGAACTGCATCAGAAGAGCGTGACGATGCTGACGCGTTGCGGATCGTGGGGGACCCCGCTCAAAGTTTGGTTCAGGGTCTTCTTGTTCATCGCACGGATGGACTAAACCATCGGAATGGCTCGGATCATCGTGGTTGGCGGAGGGATCGTCGGGTTGGGTGCGTCGCTGATGTTGGCTCGTGATGGCCATACGGTCACGGTCCTCGAGCGGGATCCGGCGCCCCCTCCGGATCCCGCGGCAGCTTGGGAGAGCTGGGAACGACGGGGGGTCAATCAGTTCCGCCTGCTGCACTTCTTCCAGCCTCGCTATCGGGAGGTGATGGACGCCAACGCACCCGACGTCGTCGCGGCGCTCCTGGAAGCAGGTGCGCTGTTGGTGAATCCGCTTCGTGACGCGCCCGCAAGCGTCACGGGTGGGTTCCGCGAGGGAGACGAGCGGCATGATGCAGTGACGGCACGTCGGCCGGTCGCGGAAGCAGCGATCGCGCGAGTCGCGACGAAGACTGACAACCTCACGATCCGACGCGGTATCGGAGTCGTCGGCCTGTTGACCGGCGATTCGACCGCGGCGGGCGTCCCACATGTCGTTGGCGTGCGCACCGATACCGGCGAAGATGTGAGTGCCGATTTGGTCGTCGACGCGGCCGGTCGCCGTTCGGCGCTTCCCACTTGGTTGGCTGCGATCGGCGCACGGCCGCCCATCGAGGAGCGTGCCGATTGTGGGTTTGTCTACTACGGGCGTCATTTCCGTTCGGATGATGGTTCGGTACCGGTGGCCTTCGGACCGTTACTACAGGAGTACGACTCCGTCTCGGTATTGACGCTCCCGGCCGACAACGGGACGTGGGGTGTGGGGGTCATCACGAGCGCCAGAGACAAGGCGATGCGATCCCTCAAGAACCTCGACGTGTGGACCAACGTGATGAAAAGCATGCCGTTGTGCGCCCATTGGTTGGATGGGGAGCCGCTCGACGATCACGTTGCAGTGATGGCCAAGATCGAGGACAGGCATCGTTCCTTCGTAGTGGATGGCCTCCCGGTCGCTACGGGGGTCGTCGCGCTGGCGGACTCTTGGGCGTGTACGAATCCGTCGGTCGGGCGCGGGATTTCCATCGGCACAATCCATGCCGCCGCCTTGCGTGACGTCTTGCAGGATAGGTGGACGGATCCAGTCGCGCTGCAACAGCGCTGGCACGACGTGACGCTGGCGACTGCCGAGCCGTGGTATCGCACGACCCTTGCCTTCGACAATGGCCGCCTGGCTGAGATCGACGCGATGCTGGATGGCCATCCACACGAACCGACATCCGAGTTCGAGATCGGCAAGAAGTTGGCAACCGCAGCCGGCAAAGATCCTGAGATGCTGCGCGCCGTTCTCGACGTCGCCGGGGTGTTGGCCTTACCCGAAGAGGTTTACGGTCAGCCGGGGGTGTTCGAAAGGGTCGTCGAGCTCGGCAGCGGATGGCGAAACGAGCAGCTTCCGGGACCGAGCCGCGATGAGCTCGTCGCCCTGGGCGCCTCAAAGACCTGAGTGGAAAGGATGGTTCGGTGAAGGTCGATTCCAACGGCGTGCAACTCGATGTTCAGGTTGAAGGGACGGGCAGGCCACTCGTGTTGTTGCATGGTTTTCCTGACTCGAAGCGGCTCTGGGTCAGGCAGGTCCCTACGTTGGTCGAAGCGGGATTTCAGGTCATCGTGCCCGACGGACGCGGGTATGGGGCAAGCGACAAGCCGGGCGAAGTCGACGCCTACGGCCTCCCTTATCTCTCGCAATCGATGTGACCGCCATGCTTGACGCGCTTTCGATCGAACGGGGCCCCTTTGGTCGGTCACGATTGGGGCGCAGCTGTCGCGTGGGCGACCGCGTCCTTCGCGCCCGAGCGTGTCGATCATCTGGTCGCCTTGTCCGTTGGCCATCTCAGCTCCTTCAGCAAGGCCGGCATGATCCAGCGCGAGAAGTCCTGGTAAATGCTGCTGTTTCAGTTTTCCGGCGTAGCCGAGCGCTGGCTCTCGGCTGACGGCTGGACCGGCATGCGGGAATGGTCAAGGCACCCCGACGTCGACGATGTCATTGCCGACCTTGAACGAGACGGCTCACTCACCACCGGGCTGAACTGGTATCGCGCCAACATCATCCCTGAAGCGTTCGTGGGCCCACCCATCGAACTTCCGCCAGTCCGGGCCTCGACCATGGGTGTCCGGAGCGGAGGCGACTTTGCCCTTACGGAGGATCAGATGATCGGGTCCGCAAGATTCTGTGCAAACGGATTTCGCTACGAGCGCATTGACGGCGCGGGCCACTGGATGCAAATCGAAGCGCCGACAAAGTCAACGCGTTGCCCCAGGATTTCCTTCCCACCTGAGTCCTTTCCTCCTGGTCGGACCCATACCCCAGGAGTAGGAATCGCGCCTGGTAGCCCGCAGTCGCCGTTCAAGTACCAGTAGCAACTGCGTTTCGGAGGCGACAATCGATCATGGCACCGAGTCTGGCCTCGGTCGGCACGAGTCGACCAGCGTCAAACGGCGCCCTCTTCGCCTGTAGCCTGAACCGGCGCATCCGTGACGGCAAGAAGGAGGTTGGACGATTGCCTGCGTGTTCCCGCTGCCTGGTCGAGGTGCCCCCTGGGACCGCTCTTTGCCCCAAGTGCGGCGCTGCCATCAGGCGGCCCGTCATGCCGCGGCCGACCCCGAAGCGCACTGGGAAGTCGCGACAACGGCTGAACGCGCTGGATCGCCGAGATCGGGTGCTCGGCGTGGCCACCCTGGTCCTCTTGATCTCTTTCTGGCTGCCTTGGTACAGCATCGGTCCCTTGTCCGCGAGTGGACTGGCAGCCCACGGCTGGCTGTTCATCGCGGTAGTGAACTCGATCGTGCTGGTCCTCTACGCCCTCATCATCGCATTTGGGGCCGGCGACCTGGCCGAGATGGGTCGGATGTCCAAGGATCAGCTCCTGGCCCTTCTCACCGGAGTCAATCTGGTCCTCGTCGTGCTCGGGGTTCTCCTCAAGCCAGCCGGCCTCGGCTGGTCGTGGGGCGCCTTCCTCGCCCTGGCCGCCGCGATCGTGGCGTTCGCGCCCTTCGGCGTTCCCCTCATCCAGGCCCAACGCCGGCGCTGAGTCAGTGCCCCAATCGTGGGGCCAGTTTGTTCAGGACGGCACGTTGTCGGCCCTTGGATCTTGCAACCTGCTACAACCCTTGATACAAGGTATCCGTGGAGATGCTGACGCTCGATGCCGACTCACCGGTACCGCCGTACGAACAGCTACGCGCACAACTAGCCGCCGGTATCGAGAGCGCGAAGCTACAGCCGTCCGTCAGATTGCCCACGGTGCGGAAGGTGGCAGCAGATCTCGGGTTGGCGGTGAACACGGTCGCAAAGGCCTATCGGCAGCTCGAGCTCGCTGGGCTCATCGAAACACGAGGCCGGCAGGGTACCTTCGTGGCCGGGCGACCTTCTGCGAAGAGGGCGTCGGCGATACGGGTAGCTCGAGAGTTCATGAAGAGTATGCGTGAGCTTGGGATCGGGAGTGCAGAGGCGTTGGCGATCCTGCATCGAGAGATCGACCGAGCCCAATCTCCACCGATTTGTGAGCCGGACGCCCCGTAAGCCGCCACGTTGTGGATCGAACGGCTTCACCCACTGCGGATGTGGCACGAGTCGAAGTCGATTTTTCGGCGGGGAGGACCGAACCACAGGCGATCAGTCGGGCCGTGGGCAGCTCACGATCGGGTGACCCTTGCCGCCGGTGCTCCCAAGCAGGTCGCACGTCGCCGGGCAGAATGGGTGCCCATGGATTTGAGACGCCTCTTCGATGAGGCTGGCTGCATCGGTTCGTTGCATGCTGTTCGTTTGTCGGATGGCGCCGAGGTCTCGCTTGATGCCGACAGGCCGCATGTCCTTGCTTCCGTGGTCAAGGTCCCCATTGGCCTTGAGTTCTACGCCCAGGTCGACGCGGGTCGAATAGACCCAACGGAGACAGCTTCACTCGATCCTGCGCATCGAACGCCCGGCCCCGTCGGGATCTCACAGTTCGAGGACGCGGTCACCATGTCCCTCCGCGATCTCAGCTACCTGATGCTGACCATCAGTGACAACGCGGCAGCCGACGCTGTAACCGCCGCCGTCGGGATCCCTGCGGTCAATGACCGGCTGCGTGCCATCGGATGTCGAGAAACGGTTGTCGTGGAGAGTCTCCACGAGATGTTGGATGGCGTGGCGTCCGATATGGGCCATCGGAACTACACCGAACTCGTGGCAGTGCAAAGCGGTGAGATGGGACCGGACGCACAGAGCGCAGCGACCGACCCGGAGCGCATCGACCGATGTCGAGCACTCGATCCGCTCCAGACATCCCGGACGACGGCACGAGATGCGACCCGGTTGCTCGCAACCGTGTGGGCTGGGACCGCCGCCAATCCGCCAGCGTGCGCGGTCCTCCGCCGCGTTATGTCCCGGCAGGTGACTCAGCGTCTCGCTGGTGCGGTCACTGAAGGCGGGACTCTCGAGGCCAAGAGTGGCGGACTCTTTCGGCGTGTGTTCAATGAGATCGCGCTCATCGCCGATTCAAATGGGGAGGCCTATTCGATAGCAGTGTTTACTCGGGCGTACCGGCCATATGACTCGCGGGCAGCGATAGGTAGCGCGATGTCCTTGGCCGTAGCCGAGGCCGTCGGGCATCTTCGGATCCGGAGCCACCGCCCAGCTGAACCGATTCGTGGGCTCGGTGGGTATGAGTGAGCAGTGAGGTGGGGAGGGTCACAGGCCCTTTCTGACCGTCCGCTCCAAGATTCCCAAGGTGGCCCGCAGGGCCGACTCGGGCACGATCGGGAAGCGATCCTTGAAGTCGTTCGTCACCTTCGACCAGTCGTAGTAGGACGTCACATTGGTGACCCCGTCCTCACCGGGATCCAGGCGGTAGCCGTAGAAGTGCAGGACCGGAATATCGGGCCCGAGGTCCCAGGCGATTTCTTTGTCGCGCTCGAACAGGATGATGTGCACGGTCACGTCGTACTTGCCCAGCGGGACGTCGTTGAGCGACTCGCGGTCCATGTGGATGACGAATGTGTCACCGACCTTCTCCGCCGGCTCACCGGTGAAGTCCTGCAGCATCCCGGAGGCGTCGATGGCCACATGGCCCGCCGGGCTACGCAGGACATCGAAAATGGCGCCGGCCGGTGCTGGAATTGGCCGGGTCACCTCGATTCGGTCGGACAAGAAGACGGTATCGGGCATTGGATTCCTTAGGGACGTGAGCGGTCTCGTTGGCCACCCTCGAGTTGTTCAGTCCGACCAGCATCGCGCGCCGACACGACGCCCGCAGCCGTCATCGGCGAGGACCACAACGTCATGGATGAAGCGGCGGGAGGCCGTCGGGCGTGGGATGATGACCGGGTCGCCGACACACTTCTCATTTTGGAGTTGGAGCGGGTGTCCTCGTGCCTGCCTGGTGACGTCGCCTGCCTGGAGCCTCTCTGCGAAGTGTCATGAGATACTCGTAGCGTGCGGACGATCTTGAACATCATTTGGCTCGTGCTGTCGGGGATCTGGCTGGCGCTGGGATACGCAGTGGCCGGCGTCGTCATGTTCATCCTGATCATCACCATTCCGTTTGGGATCGCGTCGTTTCGACTCGCGGCCTATGTGCTGTGGCCGTTCGGAAGAACCGTGGTGCGCCGGCCGGATGCTGGGGCGGCATCCACCATCGGAAACGTCATCTGGTTCATCCTCGTCGGTCTTTGGATGGCGATCGCTCACCTCGTTCTGGGTCTCTTGCTGTGCCTGACCATCATCGGCATCCCGCTCGGGCTCGGAAACTTCAAGTTGGCGGCTGTGGCCATCGCCCCCCTTGGCAAGGACATCGTGCCGACGTCGGATCCCCGAGCGGCGCTCGGAACCGTTTCGTTCTGACCGACTCCAACCACATTGCCCAATCGGAGGCAACATGCAACTGGAATACACAAAGGAGCAACGGGACCTGCAGTGCGAGCTCCGAGAGTACTTCGAGGTCCTGGTCGCGGAGTTTGAGGGCTCGGACCTCAACGAGTCGCCGTATACCCATTACATCCGCCGGATGGGTCAGGACGGGTGGCTCGGCCTCGGCTGGCCAGTCGAGTACGGCGGCCAAGCCAGAGGGCCCATTGACCAGATGATCTTCGTCGAAGAGTCCCACTGGGCGGGTGTGCCGTTGCCGCTGCTCACGTTGAACAGCGTCGGTCCCACCCTCATGGCCCTCGGCACCGCTGAACAGAAGCAGCGGATCCTGCCCGGCATCATTCGGGGCGAGGTCCACTTCTCAATTGGCTACACCGAGCCTTCGGCAGGCACCGATCTGGCTTCACTGCAAACGCGGGCCGTGCGGGACGGGGACGAATATGTGATCAACGGCCAGAAGATCTACACGAGCGCAATCCAGTACGCCGACTACGTGTGGCTGGCGGCGCGCACCGACCCCAACGCCCCAAAGCACAAGGGTCTGTCTGTATTCATTGTGCCGGTCGACAGTCCAGGATTCAGCTGGGTCCCGTTGGCCACCATCGCCGGCGACATCACCAGCTCTACCTTTTATGAGGACGTCCGGGTTCCGGCCGAGAACCTGGTCGGAGCCGAGAATCAAGGTTGGAAGCTGATTACGAACCAGCTCAATCACGAGCGAGTGGCGATCTGTCCGGCTTCGGGCTTGCTCAGGAGTCTGACTGAAGTACGGCGATGGGCTCAGGGGCACCAGCTCAGGGACGGACGCAGCCTGGTCGATCAAGAGTGGGTCCAGATGACCCTGGCCAAGGTGCACGCCAAGATCGAGGTACTGAAGCTGTTCAACTGGAAGGTCGCGTGGGCCTCCGACAAGGGCCTGAACCCCGCGGATGCCTCTGCCACCAAGGTGTACGGAACCGAGCTCGCCCTCGAGGTCTATCGCCAGCTACTCGAGGTGGTCGGCCAAGCGGGCTATCTGGTCGAAGGCTCTCCGGGAGCGGTGCTGCGAGGCCGGCTCGAGCAGCAGGCGCGCACTCAGACCATTTTCACGTTCGGAGGTGGCACCAACGAGATCCAACGCGACATTGTCGCGATGATCGGACTCGGCATGCCTCGCGCTCCTCGCTGAGGGTAACGCCCATTCGATTGCCGGCAGTCTCATGGGATCCTCACCCGTACAATTGCCGTATGCCGTCGCTCTACGAATTCGCCGGTGGGGAAGAGGCATTGCACCGCCTCGAGGACAGCTTTTACCGCAGCGTCCTCAAAGATCCCCTACTCCAGCCACTCTTCGGCGACGGCAAGCCAGAACATGTCGACCACCTGACCGCCTTCACCGCTGAGTCCTTTGGTGGTCCCGACCGCTTCACCCGAGACCTCGGATTCGCCCATCTCATCAAGGTCCACCGACACCTCCGGATTACCGAGGAACAGCGAAGGAGATTCGTCGATCTCTATATGACGGCGTTGGACGCGTCAGACGTTCCTCACAACGAGGAATTCCGAGAGGCGGTCCGATCTCACGTTGAATTCGGTTCGAAGGTCGCGATGCAGAACTCCCATGCAGAGACAGAGGACCAGCTTCACCCATTGCGCGAGGTTCCTCGATGGACCTGGGCGTGTGACGACCAAGAAATGTAGCGTCGATGAGCTCCCGGGCCCTAGGGCCGCGTCTCCAGGCACTCGGCCAGGGACACCCCGTGACTGCCGTCGCGATGCTGGGGCAGGTGCCGAGATGAGTATGCCTCCGCATTGAACTTCACGGAATCGCGAATCGCTCAACCTCGTCGTATGCGGGCAGGAACACCGAGCGCCATTGCGCCGGCTGGGACTTCGGTCCCCGGGGGACGACGGCACCCGCCCCCACCAGTGAGCCTGAGCGACAGGTGACCCCTTCGAGAACAACTGCGCCCGAACCGACGAGCACCAGGTCCTCGAGAACGCATCCTTCTATGCGCCAAGTGGCCGACCACGCAATCGGCACCGATCCGAGTCTGCTTTCTCAATTGGGTGTGGATGACAGTGCCGTCCTGAATGGAGGTCCGAGCCCCGATGATGATGGGCCATTGTCAGCACGGATGATGGCCCCTGGCCAGATACTTGCGCTTGGTCCGACTCGGACCTCGCCGAGAGGAATGGCCTTGGGGTGGACATATGCCTCGGGGTGAATCCGCGGCCGTTCTTCGTCCAGCGCGTAGAGAGTCATGGAGACTATTCAAACAGCGCGGCACGTGCCGGGACCATGGGGAGCTACCTCCCGGATTCGAGAGTTCGTGAGGGTAAGACTCCGCCACGAACGATGGCCGAGAGATCGGACCCCGGAGCAGACGACGCGGCCGGCATTCGCGCTCGACAGAACGGAACCGGTCTCCGGGCTATGAGGATGCGTCGTGACCGGCGCTGCCCGGGGGTGGGTCGATGCCCGGTACACCTGCGTCCATCACGTGTTCCGTCCATTCGGACCCCGACCAATATCGCTGCTCATGTCGACGCGAGGGGTCGATCAGCCAGCCTGGAGCGATACCGGTGAAGGGGGTCTCGGGAGACATTGCTTGGGCAGGATCAGCTGCTCGACGTGAAGGAGTGGGGTCGGTGAACCGGCTCGCGGCAGGTGAACTCCCGTGCGGACCCCTGCGGCGGCGCTGAGAGGAAAACGCCCGCATCGCGAACAGGCCGAAGAAAACTACCAAGGCAATCCAGGAACCGTGACCGTAAAACGTGCGCCCAGCCTAATGGGTCCGAGAAGGGTGGCGCCCGTCAGGTTGACGCCAGTTCTTGCAGATCAACTGGTCCTCAAATGGCGCGGTGCCAGCCATGACGGGGTCTGTGAATTTCTCTGGTTTCTGGCGTGCCACGTATCCCGCTCGTCGTCCAACCGTTCGTTCCACCGCCCCCAGACCTCCTCTTTTGGTACCCATTACGCCATCCCGCGTCGTCCCCCGCTCGGTACACACCTCTCTGGGGCCGTCCGCTCTGGCAAAGTCGTCGGTATGGGCGATCTCTCGCTGAGGTGTCCGGCCAGATATCGACGCCACAGAGAACTTGCCCAATCCTCCATGTCCGTCGATCCTGATGACCTTGATTGAATGTGTTCTTGCGGGTCCCGACTCGGAGGTCGATTCCAAATCGAACAATGCAAAAACCGAGCCGTGTACTCCATTCATGAGCACTACGAGCTCGTGATCAGCGAATTGATCTTCGCATTGAGTTCGGCTTGATTTGCGACGTGCACGTAGACCTCACGAGGATGTCCGAGGCCGGAACCCCACGACAATCCACCCTGCGAGTTGATCACTGCGGCACCACCCTGACCCAGCTCCGAGAAGATTCCGGATCCTTCCCCCACCGCGTACAACATCGTCGGCCCATCCCAGTCGCCGTCTCCTGGTGGCCCGCAACTGAACAACTTCTGATACACGATGCGCATCGGGTTTTTTGGGGGCACCGACGAACAGAGCGTCGCACCGACCTTCGTATTGATTCCGGTCAGACCGTCGACCCAGGCGATCGACGTTGGCCAGCCTCCTGTGCTCACGACGAGTTTCGTAGCGGGGATGTCGATCTTCTCATTGGTGAACGGGGGGCCACCCGTCGGGAACAGCCCGTCTTCGATCACGAGTTGTTTGACCTTTTTTGCGACGAGCGCTCGTCCCGACAGCGAGCTGCCCTGACCCGGGCCAGAGCGCAACAGGCCCGCCAAGTTGGTGTCGCCCCCGAGGGCGACGACTGTCACGCTGTGATTCGGTTGGGCCGCCAGCAGGTGGCGATAGAGATGGACCGCCGGCTGCGCTTGTGAACTATTCCGAATGGTGTGAGGGAGCTTTTCTGCCAGCAGGTCACTGTAGCCATGAGCTGCCGTATCGGCAGAGCTGTCGGCCACGGCTCCAACGGGAATTCCCTTGTGCCCATAGGCCGTATCGATGGCGTCGAGCGCCGCGCTCGCCATCGGGTTCCGGACGTCCGACATGACCCCGAGAATCTGGACCTTGCCCCGTTGCTGAAGAACATTGGCCATCCCGACCGCGGTGGCGTCGTCCCACCACAGGGAAAGGTCGGTGTCGATGATGATGCGTTGAGGAGCGCTCTTGGTCGTCTCGGCCGAGGCCGAGGTCGTTGGTGTGAACCCAGACAGGCCGACCGTGGTGATGATCGCCAAGAGGAGAGCTCCGGCAAGCCAACCGCGACCCTGGGTCAATGCCCCGCGCCTCACGGGTGGCGACGCCGTCCCACCGATTGGGATTCGTCGGCTCAGGCTCAAGTTTTTGACTCGCCCATACTTGCCCGTCCCACACCGCCTCTTTCGGACCTGAGGAGCAGATGCGCCCGGCAGGAAACGGGATGTGGCCCCTTCAGAGAGTGTACCGGTGATATCGGATGGATTTCCATCGATCCAGATCCTCCGACCTCTCTCAACAACGACTTCGAGTAGTGCCCAATCGCATGCAAGCACTCGCTCGTTGAGACCGAGGTCGGGGCGGACCGCGAAACATCCCGATCCTCGGGAGAGAGTGATCGGTGACCTCAAGAAGGAGGTTCGCGCCACATCGTCATGACGGTGGGTCCGTCGTCGGGAAGGTCGAAAGCCCCGCACACCGCGAACCCGACAGACTCGTATCTCAAGAGATTGGCCGGATTCGTGGACTCGAGGTAGGCCGCCATACCAAGCGTATCCAAGAGAGCCAAATTTTCCGCAAGGAGTCGCATCCCAATGCCCGAGCCACGATGATCGGTATGAGTACCGAGCAGGCTGAGGTAGTAATGCCCCCGATTTCGAGGATGAGCGGCCTCGAAGCGATCGAACACCTCCATGACCAACTCGGCCCGCTCACCGAGCATTTCTCCGAGCATCGGTCCGAGCAGGGCTTCATCAGACTCGCTGAGCTCAGGAGAACCCGGCGGCACCCATACCGACACGGCCTCATGGGCCGGCGTCGTCCATACCCACCCATGAGGGAGTGCGCTTCGGATCAACAGTCGGAACCAGGCTTCATGTTGGGCCTTGCGACGCTCGGGATCGGAGAACGCCCACCCCCATACGGGATCATTGAAGAACGCTTCGGCGAGCGTCTTCGCCATCCCGTCAGTGTCATCAGACCCTGCAACGCGAATCTGCATCCTCAATCCTCGCGGTGGTCGCCACCGCGGAGTTTAGGTCGGGCCGCTGTTGGTGGCGCCGGTCGCCGTGCTCTCGAGGCCGCCGTTGCGATCGACCTGTAGTTGGTCGCCGTCTTGGGATGGCCAGCCGTGAATGCGTGCTGCGAATGCGGGGGCCCGTTGCACGTACACCGGTGGGAGTACCCCGCCGGGGAATTTGGGGATCAGATTTCCGGCTCTGGGCGAGGCGCCCGGTTGGCCGCCCATTGAACGGTGATGCCGTCGCGACGCATCATCGCCATGAATCCGGTGATGGAGAAAAAGATCGCGACAGCGGTGAGTCCGTACGTGACCGCCGAGCGTTCGAGTACGAATGAACGCAGTGACGACGAGATGAGCAACCAGAATACGAGGCCCGCGTTGAGCATCAGGACTGTTGCCCAGAGGACGGAGATTCGAATGAAGAATCGTCGCACCAAAGGTCGCTTCATGATTGCGGGGTCCATCGGGCAAAAGTCGTGGGCAAACCGTTGCGTGAACGGTCGGCCAACCGCGGCGGAGACGAGGAGAGCCAACGAAATCACAACAGTGCCGGCCGTCGGTTGCGCAAAGTAGACGAACGCACTTCCGGTCACGAAGGCAATCACTGTCCTCAAGGTGATGAGGATCGTCCCGAACAGCAACAACATCGATACTCGCTCACCCTTGAACAAGCGCCGACCCAAGGCCAGGTACGACCAGGCGAGCGCTGCGATCAACGCGCCTCTGAAGCCGGTGAGGACGAGGAGCAGATAGAAGAGGACGAGAGGACCAACGACGGCCTCGAGTACGACGGGAAATGCGTGGCGAAGGGTTTTGTAGGGCGAAGGCATCACAAGAAGCGAGCCTTCTCGTCCATCGGCGTGGGACGTCGGGTGGAGGCGGAGCATGTGCCATGGCTCGGCGATTCCGCCACTCGATCTGGTTGCCACAGCGCTGCCACTCTTGCCACCGTCAGCGGCGGCGCTTTGACCCCGAATTGAGGTTCGCGAAGCCTACACCGGCCCGGTTCACGATCCTTTTCGCCTTCCGAGCGCAGAAGTGTTCGGTCCGTGGCCGACGAATCGACCCGTACCGTCACCCCATTTGATCATCGGCTTACCGTCTGGCCAGGCCCTTTGATGATTTGTTGATGATGTGTCCCTCGAATCGCTTCCTGCCCAGCGTCTCATCGCGGAGACCGGAATCACAGTCCGTCGCAACCACGACAGGTGTTCCACCTCCAGAAAGGAGTCGTTCTGTCACCTGCTCTTCACACATCGGATGGGCAAACCGTCGCTCGGACGACAGTGCACCCGGTCGCGGCATAGATTTCAGAGGTATGCGAGAACCCCGGCAGCTGCAAGCCTGGCAATGGATTCGGCGCAGTCTGGGTGCGCTCCGCCGGACGTGGAACGAGACCGATGATTGCTCTGCACCAGATTGCAAACAGAGAGCAATGCACTTCCCACCCTCGCGGTTTTGCAGGACACATGTGGAGCAATTGTCGCCCTGACGTGGTCGAGGAGGAATTCTGGGCCTGTTCTCTTGCAAATGGACACCTGCCCGGCGTCCGAAGAGCAATCAAACCTCGAGATGCCTACCTCCACTCGCAAGCAACGCTGCGCGCCTACGACGTCGTGAGGGGTGATCGATGAACGCCACATCCAAGCCGGTGGTCGTCCTCTTCGATGTGGATGAGACGCTGGTCCACACTGGCGGTTCGGGAGCTCGAAGTTGGAAGGTCGCGTTCGACAAGCTGTACGGCGTTCCTGCCGACATTGGAAAGCACACGTCGGCCGGCGAGACAGATCCCGAGGTGGCGAAAGCGACCTTCAAGGCAGTCCTCGGACGCGAGCCGAGTGACGACGAGCTGGTCCAGGTCTATGCCCAGTACCTCCTCAACCTCTCGCAAGACATTCTGGAGTCTGAGGGCTATCGGATGTTGCCCGGAGCTGATCAGTGTCTCGCCGACCTCGGAAAGGCGGGCGTTCTCCTGGGCTTGGTATCGGGTGCGATGGAGGGTGCTGCACGCACCAAGCTCATTCCTGCCAACCTCAACCGCTTCTTCCTCTTTGGCGCCTATGGATCGGACTCACCCGATCGCGCCGAGCTGACCGGCATCGCCATTGAGAAGGCGCGTCGATTGCACGCCCAGCTCACTCCTGCGCAGGTGTTCGTCGTGGGAGACACGCCTCGCGACATCGAGGCGACCAGCGAGGCGGGGGCCGTCTCTGTGGGCGTTGCCACCGGCCACTATTCCGTGAGCGACCTGACGAAGGCCGGTGCTGACCACGTACTCGCCTCCCTTACGGAGCCATTTCCCGGGGTTTGACTCACGACTGAATCGTTTGACGCCATGTCCGAGGAGTTGCTGCTCTTCGCCGGATCGGCAAGCCGCACGCTGGGCGGAGCCATCGCCAACTACCTCGATTGCCCTCTTGGATCGAGTGAGACGCTGCGCTTCTCCGAGGGCAACCTGTTTGTCCGAATACTCGAAAACGTGCGCGGTCGTGACGTCTTCCTGGTCCAGGGCACCGGATTTCCCGCCAACGACAACTTCATGGAATTGCTGTTTTGGATCGATGCATTCAAGCGGGCCAGCGCAGCATCGGTCACCGCGGTTATCCCATACTTCAGCTATGCCAAGGGCGACAAGAAAGATGAGCCAAGGGTGTCGATCCGAGCTCGGGTGTGTGCGGATTCCATCGAAGCAGCCGGTGTAGACCGAGTCGTGACGCTCGATTTGCACGCTCCCCAAGTGCAGGGATTCTTCAAGGTACCCGTCGATGACCTGTATGCACTCCCCGTGCTCGGTGAGGCGATCTCAGCGAAGGCCCTGCCCGACCTTGTGGTGGTCGCCCCCGACGCCGGTTTCGCCAAAAAGGCGCGCCAATGGTCCGAGCGGCTCCACGCGCCACTGGCCATTGCCGACAAACGTCGTGTCGATCATTCCGAGTCGGCGGAAGTGGTCGAACTGATTGGATCGGTTGAAGGTCGAACGGCGCTGATCGTTGACGACTTCACGATCTCCGCGGGCACACTGGTCGACGCGGCCCGAGTCCTCGTCGAACGAGGCGCCGCGTCGGTCTATGCGGCGGTGAGCCATGGACTGCTGACCGAAGCAGCCATGGAAAGAATCGATTCCAGTCCCATTCGGCGACTCTTCATGACTGACAGCGTGGAGACACAGCCGGTCGCCCTGTCGGCCAAAGTCGAGGTGATCTCGGTCGCCGGACTCTTCGGCGAGGCCATCCGGAGGATCTTCCGTCGTGAAAGCGTCTCGGATCTCTTCACCTGATTTGTCGTGGGAGGTCTTGGACGAGTTCACAGGAGATCCATTACCCAGATCCGACGACGCCGTGGGCCGATTCGAACGGTCACGCCAGCGCTGCGTTCAGCGCACGGTGAGCTCCCGTCGGTACACGCGGGCCGGTCCCAGGGCAGCCAGCTTGTCGGCGATGGCCCGGAAGGCCAGCGCCGTCTCGCTCTCTGGGTCGACCGCCGTGACCGGATGACCCTCGTCGCCACCGAGGCGGACGGCGTTGACCAGCGGGACCTGACCGAGCAGGGGCACGCCGAGGTCGGCCGCCAAGGTGGCTCCCCCACCCGCCCCGAAGAGCTCGTACCGCGTGCCGTCGTCGCCGGTGAACCAGCTCATGTTCTCGACCACGCCCCGCACGGACAGCTTCAGCCGGCGCGCCGCGAAGGCTGAGCGCTGCGCCACCCGCTGCGCCGCGGCCTGCGGCGTCGTCACCACGATGATCTCGGACTTCGGCATCACTTCGGCCAGGGTCAGCGCGACGTCGCCGGTTCCCGGAGGCATGTCGACGAGCACGAAGTCGGGCTCGCCCCAGTAGGCGTCGGTCAGGAACTGCTGAATCGCCTTGTGCAGCATCGGACCCCGCCAGATCACGGGCTGGTCGTCGGGCACGAAGTAGCCCATTGAGAGGCAGCGCACGCCGTGGGCCGACGTCGGGATCACGATGTCGCCCAGGATCACCGGGTCGTGGTCCGTGCCGAGCATTTTGGGAACCGAGAACCCGTAGACGTCGGCATCGAGCAGGCCCACCTGGTGCCCAGCCTGGGCCAGTGCGATGGCGAGGTTCACCGTCACCGTCGACTTGCCGACCCCACCCTTGCCCGAGGACACCCCGATGACCCGCGTCTTGGAGTCGGGGGCCAGGAAGACCGGGAGGGGTTCGGGCCGGCGCGTGCCCGTGCCCACCGTGGCCATGCCCGTGCCCGTCGTCGTCCAGACTCGAGGTCCTCGGCCTCGGCGACGCCGAGCATGTCGGCCCGCAGTCGCCTGCGCAGCGCCAGTGCGCTCCTCCTCGTTCATGACGACGAACTCGAGCCCGACCTCCTCCACGCCGGGAACGGCCAGGGCCACCCGGTGGATCTCGTCGGCCAGTTCGTCGGTGCCCGGCCAGGCGGCCACGGGGAGGGCCACGTCGATGAGGACCCGCCGGCGGCGTGGGCGCACCAGGCGCACGAGGCCGAGATCGCCCAGGGTCCGGCCCAGCTCGGGATCGACGACCGCGTTGACCGCGGCCTCGAGCTGCAATTGATCGACTGCCATGCACTCCCTCGTCTCGGGTGGGATCCGGGCCGGGACATGCACGTTCCTTCCCGCGTCACCCCGGCTGACAGGCGGCATCCCCCGGTAGACTACCTACCGTGAGCACCGCTCCGATCACGGTGGTGTCCGAGCGATCGGCCGGGCCTGACGACGGCCGGTTCAGTGCTGCCGTCGCTGCCGTGTCGGCGGCGTTCGGCGATCCGACGCGCCGTGACATCTTCCTGCACGTCCGGGCCGAACCCGGAGTCACGGCCACCGAGGTGGCCTCCGCCTTCTCGCTGCATCCCAACGTGGCCCGGCATCACCTCCAGCGCCTCGTCGACGGGGGCTATGTCCGCGTCGAGACCGGGCGCAATCCGTCGGGGGCCGGGCGGCCGTCCAAGCGCTACTCCTGCGTCGAGGAGGAGTTGTCGCTGGGCTTGATGCAACGTGCGCGACGACCTGCTCATGCGACTGCTCGGCGAAGCCATGCGCCGGCTCGGCACCGGACGAGGCCGAGGAGATGGCGGCCCTGGTCGGCGAGGAGTACGGGCGCTCGCTCGCCTCGCGCATGACCCCGGGCGAGGGACAGCGCACCGTGCGTGCCGCCATGCACGTCGTGGCAGAGACGCTGACGGCACACGGCTTCGCGGCTCATGCCGAAGACCGCGGCGAGACGACGGCCGTGGTCGCCCAGCAATGTCCCTTCGGCGACGCCAGCAGCACCAACCCTGTCCTCTGTGCGGTCGACCGGGGCATGGTCAAGGGACTGCTGGCCGGTTTGTGCGGGGACGGATCGCGCCACGCGCTCCCCGTGATCCTGTCTTCGCGGGCCCGCGGCGACGACACCTGCGCCGCCTCCGCCTGATCTCCCCTCCTCCGTGACCCGGGCCTACCTCGATCACGCCAGCACGACGCCGCCGCGCCCGCAGGCACTGGCTGCGCTCCTGGCGGACTGGAGCGCGTTGCCCTCGGCCGATCCCGGACGCCTTCACGAGGAGGCTCGGGTGGTCCGCGACCGTCTCGAGCTGGCCCGCCAGCAGGTGGCCGACCTGCTCGGGGTCGCGCCGCGCCAGGTCGTTTTCACCTCCGGCGCCACCGAGTCGATCAATGCCGCCGTCTGGGGAGCTACTCGAGCCCACCCGGGCGCGCCGGTGCTCTGCGCCGCGGTGGAACACTCGGCCGTGCGCGACGCCTCGGCGCGCGCCGCGCCGACCGAGTCGATTCCAGTCGACGCCGCTGGTCGTCTCGTGGTCGACGCCTTACGGGCCCGGCTCGGGGACCCAACCCGACCCCGACCTGCGCTCGTGCACTGCCAATGGGCCAACCACGAAGTCGGAAGCCTCCAACCGGTCCAGGACGTCGTGGCCCTGTGCCAGGAGATGGACGTCGCGGTGCACGTCGATGCCGCCGCGGCGTGCGGACACGTGCCGATGGACCTGGCCGCGCTCGAGGCCGACCTGGTGAGCGTGAGCGCGCACAAGCTCGGGGGCGTGCCTGGGGCCGGGGCGATGATCGTGCGGCGGGGCAGCCGCTTCGATCCGCTCCTCGTCGGCGGCGAGCAGGAGCGGGGCCGCCGGGCCGGCCTGGAAGCCATTCCGGCCCTGCTGGCCTTCGGTGCCGCGGCGGCCGCCCTGAACGAAGACGGGCAGCGGACGATCGCTCACCGAGGAGGCGACGGCCCGGCTTCAGGTCGAAGGCATGGTCGAGGCAGCCCTGGCGGTCGAGGGCGTCGAGGTCATCGGGCCGCCCGCCAGGGAGCGTCTGCCCCATCTGGTCTGCCTCGGGGTGGCCGGCGTGGAGGCCGAGCCCGTCCTCATCGGGCTCGATCGGGCCGGCGTGGCCGTCCACTCGGGATCGGCCTGCTCGTCCGAGAGCATCGAGCCGTCACCCGTGCTCGAGGCCATGGGTGCCGACCCCAGCCATTCGCTGCGCCTCAGCGTGGGCTGGACGACCTCGGACGCCGACTGCGACGCTTTCGCCGCGTCCTTCCCGAGCGTGGTGGCCGATCTGCGCGCCTTACGGAGCTGAGTTCGCCGTCGTCGTGGTGGTCGATGGTGACGGTGTCGCCGAAGGCGGGCGGCAAGGGTTGCCCCACCGCCTGGTAGGAGGGCGCCACGTCGGCCGACACCTTGGACGTCTGCGCCACCGGCGGGCCATCGGCCAGGTAGTCGTTGAACTGCTCGACCGCCCCGGCGTCGTTGTGGTCCTGGTTGGCCAACACCAGGCCGTAGAAGAGGTGGCCCTCGGGGTTGCTCGGCGACACGTGTACCGCCTTCTCGATCTCGGCCCGGCCGATCTTGACGAGGTTCGTCACGTGGGACTTCGAGCCGATGTTCCATTGCAGGTATCCGGCGTAGGCCAGCGCGTTGGGATCGGACGGGTCCTCGGAGAGGACCTGGTCGTAGAGGTTCAGCGCCGTGCCGACGTCCCCGCGGTTGTTCGCCTGGCAGGGCCTCGTCGAGTTGCTGCTCGATCTGTTGCTGCGCGGGACTGCGAGATGCTGCCCGACAGCGGTTGCCCCGGCTGGGCCGAGCTGGAGGAAATGGGTCAGCAACGAGACCGACGCCCAGCACAATCAGGAGGCAGCACGCCACGATGGCCACTTTGCGCCAGAGCGCCATGGGCGCACGGGTGACGGCCGCCTCCGGCGTGCCGTCGCCCCCCGCCGTGCCGTCGCCCGCCGCCGTGCCCTCGCTCTCCGCTCGTTCCGTGGCTTCGGCGGCGGAGGCGCCACCGGCGCGACGGCCGGACCGAGCGTGGCCAGCTCGGCCTCGACCTCGGCCAGCCGGGCGCTGTCGCGGGCCACCAGCACCCCGTGGTCCTCGTCCGGAGAGGTCGCCCGCCTCGTGCTCGCGGTGGGCGTCCTCGAGCGAACGGAGCAGGAACTCCCGCTGGTCGGTCAGGAACCAACGCTCGTCGGGCCGATTCTCGACCGGGTGCTCGACCCACGGTCACGCCGGCACCTCCTCCTCGGTGCGCTCCCCCTGCTTCAGCTCGCCGAAGTCGCGGCTGCGCCGCCAGAAGAGCACGGCCACGCCACCGAGCGCGCCGACCAGCACGACGATGGGCACGATCCACAACACGGGGATGCCGCCGGCGTCGGGCGGCGTGAGCAGAACCGTCTGGCCGTACTCGGAGACCAAGGTCCGGTCGATGTCGGCGGTGGAGGCGCCCGACGACACCATGCTCTCGATCTGGTGGCGCACCGCGATGGCCGTGGTCTCGTTGGACTGGGCCACCGAGAGGTCTTCGCACGAGGGGCAGCGCACGTCCGGCCTCGATCGCCGCCGCCCGCTGCGCCGTCGTCTCGGGCGCCGAGGAGAGCGCGCCGCTCCCGATGATCAGGGCCACGGCCAGGACCGACAACGGGAGGGCGACCCGGACCCAGAGTGGAAAGCGACGGGCGCGCACCGGCTCAGGCCCGTGACGAACGGGCCGCGGACTGCCGGGCCGCCCGGAGAGAGGTGTCGAGGTTCTTCTGCGTGGCCGGACCCTCGAGCACAGCGGACACCCGACCGGCCGGGTCGATGACGAAGGTCGTCGGCGGCGCCGTCACCCCGTAGTGCTCGGCGATGGCGCCCCCGGGGTCGCTGATGGCCGGCCACAGGTCGCCGTTCTGCTTCAGGAAGCCCTTCGCCGTCGAGGTGGTGTCGTGGAAGACGACGCTCACCATGTCGGCACCGCCCGCGGCCCGGCTCTGCTGGAAGTGGAAGCGCGAGAGGTCGGGCGCCTCCTGCTGGCAGGGGATGCACCAACTGGCGAAGAAGTTCAACACGACGTAGTGGCCCCGCAACGAATGGAGCGACACCGGCGTCCCGTTGGTCAGGCTCGCTCCCGTGAAGGCGGGCGCGGCCTGGCCGAGGAGCGGGCTCTGCACCTCCGTCGCCTCCTGGGGCGTCCGGGTGGCCAGCACGATGCCCACCACGACCAGGACGAGGAGGACGGCACCGGCCAACCAGCGGGCCGGATGCCCCCGCCGGCGGCCGCTCATGCCGGACCGGCCGGGCGGGCGGCGAGGACGCCGACCGGTTCGGGCGTCTCTTCGTGCTCTCCCTCGGCCGGCGGGCCGGCCGAGGGCGGCGGGGCGTCGGTGACCATGGTCGAAGGTGCCGAGACGGGATCGGTGGCCCGACGGCGGGTACCCGGGACCAGCGCGAGCAGCCCGCCGAGACCGATGAGCAGTCCCCCGGCCCACAGCCAGGCCACCAGCGGCTCGATCACGACACCGATCGCCACCGAGCCCGCCGGCAGGTTGTCGATGGGCGAGCTCCCCGAGGTGGCGCCGAGGCCCCCGACGGCGTCGAAGGTGAGGTAGATGTCGCCGGTGAAGCCTGAGTCGATGGCCGGGGTGCCGACCACCGAGAGGGCGCTCCCGAAGCTGGTGGTGGCCGGTGCGAACACGGTGCCGTCCACCTTGACCAGCGCCTCCTGAGCCGTACGCGACGGGGAGGTCACCGTGCGCAGGCCCTCGAACTCGAAGGTGTGTCCGTCGTAGGTGACGACGGTGCCCTGGTGCAGGGCCAGCTCGGCCTGGTGCCGGTACGACGTGGCGGCGATGACACCCACGGCCAGGAGCACGACGCCGAGATGGACGACCATGCCGCCGTTGGCTCGCCCGACCAGGCCGCGCCACCAGCCGACGTGGCGGGTGCGCGCCCCGCGCACCGAGAGCACCAGGGCGCGGGCGGCCGTCGCCGCCGCCATGGCTCCCAGGCCGAAGCCGATCAGCGTGGCGAAACCCCGGAGCCCGAAGGCCACGCACAGCACGACCGTGCCGACCCCGATCCAGACCGGAAGGGCCAGCCGCTGCCACAGGACCTGGCCGCTCATCTTGCGCCAGCTGAGCACCGGGGCCACCGCCATGAGGAAGAGCAGCATCAGGCCGGCCGGGATGGCGACCGTGTTGAAGAAGGGTGCTCCGACGGTGACCTGTTGCTGGGTCAACGCGTCGTAGAGGAGCGGGTAGAGGGTGCCGAGCAGCACGACGAAGGCGAAGCCGACGAAGACCACGTTGTTCAGCAGGAACGCGCCCTCTCGTCCGAGCGGCGCGTCGATCCCGCCCGGCGAGCGCAGGCGGTCGCCCCGCCAGGCGATGAGCCCGAAACCGACGATGACCACGACGAAGAAAAACCCGATCAGCATCGGCCCGATCGTCGACTCGGAGAAGGAGTGGACCGAGGTGATGACGCCCGAGCGGGTGAGGAAGGTGCCGAGGATGGTGAGCGCGAAGGTGGCGATGGAGAGCGAGAGGTTCCACACCCGCATCAAACCGCGCCGCTCCTGGACCAGCACCGAGTGGAGATAGGCGGTGCCGCACAACCAGGGCAGCAGGGCGGCGTTCTCGACCGGGTCCCAGCCCCAGAAGCCGCCCCAGCCGAGCACCTGGTAGGACCACCAGGCGCCGAGCACGATGCCGACGGAGAGGAAGGTGAAAGCCACCAGCGTCCAGCGCCGGCACTCGATCTGCCAGCGGTCCCCCACCCGCCCCGTCGCCAGCATGCCGATGGCAAAGGCGAAGGGCACGGTGAAGGTGACGAAGCCGATGTAGAGCAGCGGCGGGTGGATGGCCACGAGGGGGTTGTCCTGGAGGAGCGAGTTCGGACCCAGACCCTGGGTCACGCCGGGCGCCGTCTGGAAGGGGTTCGACGGGCTCGTCATGAGCCCGAAGAAGAAGGCCGATACGACGTAGAGGACGAGGGTGGCCCAGCGGATGACCGGATCGGCCGCCTGGCGCCGGTAGCGCAGCACGAACAGCGTCGAGATGACGGCCAGCACGAAGCCCCACAACAGGATGGAACCGGCCAGCGCCGACCACATGCCGGTGATGGAGTAGAGCAGCGGCGTCACCGTGCTGTTGTTCTGGGCCACGAAGACCATGGTGAAGTCGTGAGTGAGCAGCGCGTGCTCCATGGCGATCACGGCCAGCAGCGCGCCGGCCAGCATCACCATCGGCGAACCAGCGGCCGTCGATCGCCCCGGCCACCCCACCGCGGCGGAGCAGCCTTCGGCGCCTCCGGGTTCGCCCCGGCCCGGCCGAGCGCGCCCGCGCCGACGAACGGCATCGACGTGGCGGCGGGCAACGAGGCCGTAGGCCATCACCGCCGCCCCGCACAGGCTGGCGACGAAGGCCAGCCACACCCCGATCGTGCCGAGATGCGCGTCGAGCATCAGCAGACCGGTCCGGCCGACGTCACCTTGACCCGGTTGGGGTGCTGGGCGCTGTAGGTCGACGAGTGCTTGACCATGATGGTGTTGGACTCGAACGCGGTCGAAGCGTTCGATGCGAAGTGACCGACCACGACGACGGGGATGCGCCCCTGGAAGAGCTGCGGGCGGGCTCCCGATGTTCGTCACGTGCACGGACTTGGGGCCCTGACAGACGACGAAGTCGGTCCCGGCGTCGGTGGCATGGATGGATCCGGGGACGACGGTGCCCTCCAGGCGGAAGGTCTGCGTGCCCAGCGAGGTCTTGTGCGCCAGCGCCTGGTCGACCGTGTCGAAGTAGTCGAGCGAGCTCCCCAGGCCCTCGACGAGGAGGAAGACGAGGGCAACGACCAGCAGACGCGAAGACCACGAGCACGCGCCGGCTCGTTTTGCGCCGCTTGGCCGGCGGCATCGCCGGACCCCGGTTGACCTCGGGCGTCGGCGGGGTGGGAGGGGTGGGTTCGGTGGTGGTGTCGGTCACGACCGCTCGCCGGGGACCGCCGCACCGTCACGTTCGCCGTCCGGGACCACGGCGGCGCGCAGCGCCCGCTCCCAGCGGCGGCGGCGCAGGACCAGGCTGACGCCGTAGAGGAACGAGCCCCCGATGGCGGCGGCGTAGCCGGCGTCGACGTAGCTCATGCCCCACCCCCGCCGACGGGTCCCCCGACGTCGGCCGGACGCCGGACGCTGGACGCGCAGGACCCGCCGGGCCGGCCGAGCCGGCCGACGGCCCCTGCGCCGCGCCGGCACCGACCAGGTCGGTGTCCTCGCTCCAACGCTCGGCCAGCGACACCTCGAGCTCCTGGTCCCCCACGGCGTCCTCGAGCACCTCGATGCGGTAGCGCATCGCCAGCAGCCACACGAAGATCAACGAGAAGGCGATGAAGCTCAGCAACATCGTCCAGAGCATGGAGCCGTGGACGTGCAGGTTGAAGCCGGGATCGAGAATGGTCCCGCCCTGGTGCAGCGTGTTCCACCAGTCGACCGAGAAGTGCACGATGGGCACGTCGACGGCGACCAGCAGCGCGGCGACGGCACAGCGGCGGGCTCGGATGTGGGGATCGGCCGGCACCCGGCGCAGCGCCAGGTACCCGATCTCGAGGATCAGCAACAGCGCGGTCGAGGTCAGCCGGGCGTCCCACGTCCACCAGACGCCCCACACCGGGCGCCCCCAGAGCGAGCCGGTGATCAGGGTGAGGGCGGAGAACACGGCCCCCACCTCGACGGCACTGGCAGCCAGGCGGTCCCAGAAGAACGAGCGCGTGCGCGGCCACAGGTAGAGCAGGCTGCCGACGCAGGCCACTCCGCCGGCCCAGTAGAGCGCGACGGTGGCGACCGCCGGATGGATGTAGAGCAGCCGGGCCAGGTTGCCTTGCACGGCGTCCGGCGGCGTCACCCACAGCCCGAGCCAGACGGTGAGCGCCGTCGTGACGACGGCCAGCACGCCGACGACGGTCAGCCAACGCGGCCGCCAAGACGTCGCCACCGGTGCCGATCCCGACCCCGGTGCCGATCCCGACCCCGGTGCCGACCCCGACGCCCTTCCCGACGCCGGCGCCGTCGCCGGCGCCGCACCGTTGGACACTCCGGTGGGCAGACCGGTCAGGCTGTTGTCGTCCACCGTGGTCATGCCGACTCCTGGAGGGGTCCGTAGAGGACGAGGCCGATCACGAAGTAGATGACGGCGAAGGGCACGAGGATCTTCAGCCACTGCTCACCCGACGAGGCGTTGCCGCTGAGCGCGGCCTCCCAGATCTTGGAGCCGGCGAGCAGCACCGGGGCGAGCACGGGGAGCACGAGCAGCGGGAGGAGCGTGTCGCGCACGCGCAGGCCGGCCGAGAGGGCGCCGTAGAGCACCCCGGCGCAGGCCAGGCCGACGGTGGCCAGCAGGCAGGCCACCACCGCCAGCCAGACGGTGTGCACCCGCACGTCGAAGAGGAAGGTCACGCCGGCCCAGAGCACGAGCTGGAGCACCAGCAGCTGCAGGCCGACCGCGGCCGCCTTGCCGAGGAAGACTCCGGCCGGGTCGATCCCCGAGAGCCGCAGGCCGTCGCGGGTGCCCTCGCCCGACTCGACCGCCACGCTGCGCTGGATCGCCAGCACGGTCGAGAACAGGAGGGCCACCCAGAAGATGCCGGGGGCGGCGTGCTGGAGGGAGGCCTGGTCGGGCCCGATGGCGAAGGCCAGCAACACGAGCACGAGCAGCGCGAAGGGGACGATCTGCCACACCCCTACCCGCGAGCGGGCCTCGATGCGCAGGTCCTTGCCCGCCACCAGGACGGCGTCATGCAACATGCGAAGCCTCCGCCGAACCTGGGGCCCGGCTCACCGGCGGGCACCGCGGTCAGGCTGGCGCGCCGGCCCCCCTTTTCTTCACCGGTGACCCGGCCGCCGCCCATCGTGACGACGCGGTCGGCCAGGGGGACCGAGAGCTGGGGCTCGTGCGAGGACAGCAGCACCGACGCGCCGTCGGCCACCGCCTCCCCGATGAGTTGCCCGAGGAGCTGGCGCGAGGGCGCATCGAGCCCGGCGTGCGGCTCGTCGAGCAGCCACAGCGCGGGCCGGCGGGCCAACAGCGCGGCCAGGGCGGCCCGGCGCCGCTGGCCGGCCGAGAGCCGGCCGGTGGGGGTGGTGCGCAGGCGGCCGGTCAGCCCGACCCGGGTCAGGGCGGCCTCGGCCCGTTCGGGCGGGAGGCCGAGGGCCCGCACGGCGAACCGGACGTTCTCCGCCGCGGTGAGGTCGTCGTAGAGAGGGGCGGCATGTCCCAAAAGACCGACGTAACGCCGGACGGCGGTGTGGTCCGCGGTGAGGTCGACCCCGAGGACGCGTGGCCTCGCCCGAGGTGACGGGCAAAAGCCCAGCGCAGGCACGGAGGAGGCTGGTCTTGCCGGCCCCGTTGGCCCCCACGACGACGGCGACCTCGCCCTGCTCGAGAGAGAGATCGACCCCGGCAAGGGCGGGGAAGCGGCCGGCGAGAGCGACAGCGGCACGGAGTAGGACAACGGGGGCCATGGCCTTCGCCACCATGGTAGGGGGGCCGGGGGCAGGGGTTCCAAGCGGGTCCGGCCTCCGGGCAGGTCCGACGGGCGCCCCAGGCCGGCGAGGCGGCTGGGAAACGCCGGGCCCGAGTGCCCGTACGGCCGGATCCGAGCCGATCGGGCGCCCCAGCCCGGTCGCCGCCGGCTCAGCGCATGTGGGGCAGGGCCTCGATCGGCTCGAGGGAGGTCGACGTCTGGCCGACCAGCTCGGCCCGGGCGAACGCGCCCAACGCCTGCTCATGGGCGACCAGGAGGTCCGAGAGCTCGCGCTCGGCCGGATCGAGCTCCCCGACGCGCCGGTAGAGCGGGATGTACTGCGAGGTGATCGGCTCGAAGGACTCCATCAGCTCGTCCCAGCCCATGGCCGCGGCGTCGGGCACGAGGGCGGCGGCCGTGCCGAGGACCTCGGGATCGGGCCGCGGTGTCGACGCCCGCCCGGGTGAGGGCCGGGCACGACGGCCTCCTTCGTGCGCCGCTCGAGTTCGGACAGGACACGCATCTTGGCGGCGTGATCCTCATCATCGAGCTGCTCGGCGATGCCCCGGAACAGCGCCTCACCCAGGACCTCGCCCTGGTAGGCCTTGTCCAGGACCTCCTGGATCGAGTCCTCGGGGCCGAAGATCGGGACGAGCGCTGCGGCGCCGTCGCGGTTCGTGCCGGCATCGGTGTTCGTGCCGGCGTCGGTGTTCGTGTTCGTGTTCGTGTTCGTGTTCGTTTCCGTCACCCTGACGACGCTACCCCTGGGTCGTCCCGGGCGCTGGCGTGTGGAGCTGCCCGCCGGCGTCGGGCCCGGTTCGCCGGGGGGCCGCCGGTACGTCGTCGGTAATGTGCGTCGCGCTGATGGCGACCGTCCTGATGCCGATCCCGGCCCGTGACTTCGACCCGACCGAGGTCGCGGTGACCTGGCAGGTCCTGACCGGAGCCGGCCACAGGGTCGTGTTCGCCACCCCATCGGGCCAACCCGGCGCGGCCGACGAGCTCATGGTGACGGGTCGGGGGCTCGATCCCTGGGGTCTGATCCCGGGCCTGCGCAATCTGATCGTCGTCGGTCGTGTCCTCCGGGCCGACGCCGCCGCACGGGCCGCCTACGCCGCCCTCGTGTCCGATGAAGCCTTCGGGGTGCCGCTGACGTGGGGAACAGCCCGGAGGAGCCAGTACGACGCATTGGTGCTGCCCGGTGGGCACCGGGCCCGGGGGATGCGCGACTACCTCGAGAGCCTCGAGGTCCAGCAGATGGCGGTCGATGCCTTCGCCAACGGTAAGCCCGTCGGCGCCATCTGCCACGGGGTGCTCGTGGCCGCCCGGGCCCTCGATCCGCGGACGGAGCGCTCCGTCCTCCACGGCCGCGCCACGACCGCCTTGACCTGGTCGCTCGAGAGCAGGGCCTGGGGCATCGCCCGCTGGACGCGTTTCTGGGACGCCGACTACTACCGCACCTACATGGAGGACCCGGGCCAACGCGTGGGCTTCATGTCGGTCCAGCAGGAAGTGACGCGGGCCCTGGCCGACCCGTCCGACTTCAAGGACGTGGCCAAGGGCACCCCCGACTGGCGGCACAAGTCCAGTGGGCGGGCGCGCGATACGCCGACGGACTCGCGTCCGGCCTTCGTCGTGCGTGACGGTGACTACGTCTCGGCCCGTTGGCCGGGGGACGCGTTCACGTTCGGCCAGACATTCGCCGGGGTCCTCGCCGAACACGCCTGAGGGTCGTGCCGCGCCGGTCGGGCGCGCCGAACGTGACGCGACACATCGAGCAGGTGCGGCACCCCTCCGACGTCAACTCGTGGTCAGCCGGCCCAGACCCATGTCGTTGAGCAAGGTGGAGACGTGGTTGGAGAGCCAGCCGACGTTGTCGGTGAGCAGGAGCACGCCGAATCCGACCAGGAGGAGGCCGGCCACGAGCTCGACGGCCCACAGCCAGTGGCGGGCACGGGCGAGCGCGGCCGTGATCCGGCCGAAGGCCAGCCCGACGAGAATGAAGGGCAGGGCGAGACCGAGGGAATACGCGAAGAGCAACAGGACGCCGCCGGCCAAGGTGCCGTTGTGACTGGCCAGACCGAGAACGACGCCGAGGACCGGACCGATGCAGGGCGTCCAGGCGAAGGCGAAGGCCATCCCCATGACCGGCGCGGCCCAGCCACCGAGCCTGGACGGTCGCACGTCGAAGCGATGCTCACCGGTCACGCGCGAGACGACGCCCACGGTGCCCGCCCCCGCGTGCACCCACACCCGCTGCGGCAGCGAGCTCAGCACCATCACCACGCCGAGGAAGATGATGATGGCGCCGCTGGCGTAGACGAGCTCGATCCGGTTGTTCTTGAGCACCTGGCCGATGGTCGACGCCGTGGCACCGAGCGCGACGAAGACCACCGTGAACCCAAGCACGAAGAGGCCGATGCCCTTGAGCACCGGACGGAGCGCCTCTGAGGGCGTCGTGCCGTCGTCGTTCGCCTCGAGCTCGGCCGCCGAGAGGCCCGAGACCATCGAGACGTAGCCGGGCACCAGCGGCAGGACGCAGGGCGAGAGGAAGGAGAGGATGCCGGCCCCGAAGGCGACGAGGGCGCCGGCGGGATCGGCAGAGATCGCCGCGGGGAGAGCGGGAGAGAGGACCGCGGCCCCCAGTTACCGGAGGCTCTTGCGAATGAGGTTCATGTCGGCCTCCACCATCATGGAGACCAGGGCCTCGAAATCGACCTCGGGCGCCCACCCGAGCACATCGTGCGCCTTCTCGGGTTTCCCGACCAGAAGGTCGACTTCAGCCGGGCGCAGGAAGCGCTCGTCGATCACGACGTGCTGCTCCCAGTCGAGGCCGACCGCGTCGAAGGCGAGGCGGCAGAGCTCTCGGACCTCGTGGGTCTCCCCCGTCGAGACCACGTAATCGTCCGGCGCGTCCTGCTGGAGCATCAACCACATGGCTCGCACGTAGTCGGCGGCATAGCCCCAATCGCGCTGCGCGTCGAGGTTGCCCAGCGCCAACTTGTCGTCGAGCTTGTTGGCGATGCGGGCCACCCCGTGCGTCACCTTGCGGGTGACGAATTCGAGACCGCGTCGAGGGGACTCGTGATTGAAGAGGATGCCCGAGGAGGCGTGGAGGTTGTAACTCTCGCGGTAGTTCACCGTGATCCAGTGCCCGTACACCTTGGCCACCCCGTACGGGCTGCGGGGGTAGAAGGGCGTCGTCTCCAGCTGCGGTACCTCGAGTACCTTGCCGAACATCTCCGAGGAACTGGCCTGATAGAAGCGGATCTCGGGGTCGACAAAGCGGATGGCGTCGAGGAGGCGGGTGACGCCCAGGGCCGTCGTCTCCCCCGTGAGCACCGGCTGGCTGAAGCTGGTCTGCACGAAGGACTGTGCGGCCAGGTTGTAGACCTCATCGGGGCGGTGGTCGCGCAGGATGTTGATGAGCGACACCTCGTCGAGCAGGTCACCGGCGACCAGCTCGAGCTGATCCTGGATGTGGGCGATCCGCTCGAAATTGACGGTGCTCGTCCGCCGGACCATCCCGATGACGGTGTAGCCCTGTTCGAGTAGGAATTCGGCCAGGTAGGAGCCGTCTTGTCCGGTCACGCCGGTGATCAGAGCCCGTTTCGACATCGGGAAAACGCTAGCCGACCCGGACGAGGCTTCTGCCTCGCCATTTCCCCGCCCTACAGTGCGGCCGTGCCTACCGCGTGCCTGGTCTCCTTCCGGCTCGGCGGGGGCGACGGCGTGGCGATCGAGGCGGCCAAATGGGCCGCTGCACTGGGCGTCCTCGGATGGGACGTCGTCACCGTGGCCGGCTCGGGAACGGTGGACGTGGTGGTGCCGGGGCTGGCCATCGACGCCGCCGAGGCACCCGGCGCAGCCGAGGTCACGCGGCGCGCTGGCGGAGGCCGACCTCGTCGTCGTCGAGAACCTGTGCTCGCTCCCGCTCAATCCGGCGGCGTCATCGGCCGTGGCGGCCGCGTGCGCCGGTCGTCCCACCGTGCTGCACCATCACGATCTGCCGTGGCAACGGCCCCACCTGGCCCACCTTCCCGGGCCGCCCGACGACCCGGCCTGGGTCCACGTCACCATCAACGAACTGAGCCGGCGCGAGCTGACGGGGCGCGGCTTCCTCCGGCGCGTCACGACGCTCCACAACACGTTCGACCCCGACCCGGCGCCGGGCGACCGCCTCGGCGTGCGGCGCGCCCTGGGCCTGGGCGACTCCGATCGCCTGCTGCTGCAACCGACCCGGGCGCTCGAGCGCAAGAACATCCCGGCGGCGGTCGCCCTATCCGAGGCGGTCGGGGGCGTCTACTGGTTGCTGGGACCGGCGGAGGACGGTTACGGCCCCGAACTCGGCCGCATCGTGGCGCGACGCCCGGTGCCCGGTGGTCCTCGGTGAGCCGCCGGGTGGCTGCACGATCGCCGACGCCTACAGCGCGTGTGACGCCGTCCTGTTGCCGTCGTGGTGGGAGGGCTTCGGCAATCCCTCCGTCGAGTCGGCCACCTACCGACGCCCGCTGGCCATCGGGCCCTATCCGGTGGCGCGGGAGCTGGCGGCCTTCGGCTTCCGGTGGTTCGACGCGCTCGACCCGTTCGCCTTGGGAGACTGGCTGGCCGCCCCGGACGACGAGTTGCTCGAGCACAACCACGCCGTGGCCGCTCGCAGCTTCAACGTGGCGGACCTCCCGGATCGCCTGTGCGGGGTCCTCGACACCCTTGCCGGCGTCTGAATCCGCCGAGCCGCGCCGTCACCCCCCACGGAAGCGTTCGGTAACGTGAGCGCCATGGCAGGAGCGATGCAGGCCACGACGCGGCGGTTGACCGCGGAACAGCGGCGCCAGCAATTGTTCTCGGTGTCACTCGAGCTCTTCGCGCAGCGGGGCTACCGGGCGACCACGATGGACGACATCGCCGAGGCGGCCGGGGTGACCAAACCACTCCTCTATCAACACTTTTCTTCCAAGCGCTCGCTCTATCTGGAACTGGTCGACTCCATCGCCAAGGACCTGCTCACCGCCATCAGCACTGCGGTGGCCGGGGCGGACGGTCCCCGCCAGCAGGTGGAGCTGGGCTTCGCCGCCTACTTCCGCCTGGTCGTCACCCGCGAGGCGGAGTTCCGGCTGCTCTACGGACGGGACCACGCGGAAGACCAGGAGCTGGGCCGCGCCCTGCGGGCAGTGGAGGACGCCATCGCCGAGGCCATCGATCCACTGATCGCGGCCGGGCTGGACGCCGATCACCGGCGGCTCTTGGCCTACGGGATCGTGGGCCTGGCCGAGGGGGCCAGCCGGCGCTTCATCGCCCAGCGGGCCGAGACCGATTCGGACGAGGGCATCGAGGAGCAGGCGCTGCGCCTGGCCCAGCGCATGGCCGACCTGGCCTGGGCCGGGCTGCGTTCGGTGCACGCCGACTGATTCCCTTACGAGCCCGGCGACCGTCGCGGCCCCGGCGGCGCCGGCGTCGGCGTCGGCGTCGGTCAGAGCCGGGTGATCAACGTCTGGCAGAGATCCCAGAGCTCGTCGACCACCTTCTCGTAGACATCGCCGTCGTGCCCGGCCGGATCGAGCACGTCGTCGCGATCGTCGACGTCGACGGAGCCGAGACCGAGGGCGGCCACCCGAACGGAGAGGGCGGCCCGGCCCGGTGCCAGGTCGACGCACAACCGCCGGAGCATCCCTGTCTTGTCGGCGAACTCGGCGAACTGCCGGCGCACGAAGCGAACGTGGTCCGCCTCCATGACGACGACCAGCTCCGCCTGGCGGAAGTCGGCCTCGTGCACCTGCCGGCTGCGGTGACGACGGAAGTCCGTGTCCGCCAGCTCGGGAATGCGGGACAGGGCGGTGCGCGTGCGCATGCCCATCGGCTGCCCGTCAATGGTGTGGGTGCCCGCCGTGACGATGTGCAGCGGATCAGGGCGGCCCTCGCCCAAAGAGTCGAGCATGAAGCCTGCCATGACCGAACGCGCCGCGTTGCCGGTGCAGAGCACCAGGAGCTCGGTCATGGCGCGGCGAGGAGCAAGGCAGGCGCATCGACGTCGATGGCGTGCTGCGCGTGGCGGGTGGCCGTCGTGAGGAACATGAGATCGCCCCGTTCGGTGCGCTGCACGATCATGGAGGCGACGATGGCCATGATGAGCCCGGCGAAGCTCTCGCGGCGGGCGTCGGCGCGCAACTGTTCGAGCGGATAGTCCTGCACGCCGCGCCGGCGCAGCGCTTCGTGGTAGTGGGTCAGGAGGTCGAGCTCGTGCACCCGCCTGTCCTCGGTGCTCACCGAGCCGCCGACGAAGTAGGCGACGTCGGCCGCGGCGCTGCCCCAGATCAGGGTCTGCCAGTCGAGCACCACCGGCCGCGGGTCGCCGGACTGGAAGAGCAGGTTGTCGAGGCGGAAGTCGCCGTGGCTCGCCGTCCGCGGACCGGTCGCGCAGCGCCACGTAGGCCGGCATGTGCGCGGCAAGGAAGCGGCAGACCTCCTGGTGCTCGGGAGCCATGGTGTCGGCGTAGCGCTCGAGGAAGCCGGGGAGCAGGGTCTGCACCATGGCGATCAGCATTTCGTCGGCCTGAGGCGAGCCACGGTTGAGCCACTCCAACGCGGCCAGCTCCGGCGACTCCCAGCAGGGGGCATGGAGGCCGGCCATCTCGTCGAGGACGGCCGCCGCGATGTCGGGACTGCACGCCGCCATCTGGTCGCCCTGGATGCCGCCGACGATGTCCTCGAGGAGGAGCGTGAACCAGCCTGTCTCCGGATCGATCTCGGCCAGGTAGGTGAGGGGGACACGGGCGTCGACCCGGGCCGCCACCTCACGGTAGAAGCGGACCTCGACTTCGTAGGCCCGCAGGGCGAGGCCGGTGCCCCGGCTCTGCTCGTCGGCCGAGGCGAACTTGCCCACGACGGTGGCCGGGCCGTCCGGCCGGGCGCCCTGGCCGCCGGCATAGCTGAGGGTGAAGCGGGTGGTGTCGGCCATCTGGCCGGTGCCGATGGGCCTCGGTGGTGAAGTGGTCGACCCGGCTCCCCGGCGGCACGGCGCCGGCCTCGACCAGCGCGTCCGTCAGCCACTCCGCCGTGACGTCGGCCGCGGTGTGGAGCAGGGGGACCGGGCTCATGGGGGCACGAGACTAGGTGGCCGGGATCCGGCTCGCCTCGGTCCGGCGGGAAACCCCTCGTGCGTCGTCAACTGTCTCCGATCTCTGCTCGGGTCCGCTGTCAGGCGGTCGCGGCCACGGTCGGGAGGGCTGGGCGGATGGCGCAGGACCGAGCTCCGGGTGCCCCACACCGCCAGGGCCAGCGCCCAGGCCGTGTAACAGGCGATGGTCCAGCGAGGCGTCGTGTGCTGGAGGAGGAGGCCGGCGGCCAGCGGCGAGAGCGAGCTGATGGAGAGCGAGATGGCGTTGCGCACCGACTCGGAGCGGCCGAGAAGGCGGTCCGGGGTGATGGCGATGCGATAGCCGTTGACGACCGAATCCGTAGAAGGGATGGCGAGGCCCACCGGGACCAGGCCGGCGGCCAACACGTAGACCGAGGGCCACACGAGGAACGCCCCACAGGCGGTCCAGCACCAGACCTCGAGCAGGAGCACGGCCCGCACGGAAAGCAGCTTGCGCAGTGACGGCGACACCAACGACCCGAGCAGCACGCTCACGGCGAAGACCGCGGTGAGAAGCCCGAGGGCACCGCCGCGCAGTCCCTGCCCCTGCGCCGATGACGACGAGACAGAAGAGGAGTCCAGGACCGGTGAAGTTGAGCAGCCCGTAGAGGAAGCAGGTGACGCGGACGAATGGCTGGTGCCAAATGAACTGCATGCCCTCGCGCACCCGCTCCCGGATGCTGGCGCCGTGGGGCTCTCGCTCCTCCTGGAAGCTGACCCGCATGAGAAGGAGCGAGATGGTCGAGAAGGCGTAGGAGAAGGCGTCGGCCACGAAGGGCAACGAGCGGGCCATCTCGAAGAGCGATCCTCCGATGGGCGGGCCGACGATGCGCACGGCGGCGGCTCGTCCGCTCTGGGCACCGGCCGCTTCGGGCAGCTGCTCGGTCGGGACGACGGCGCGCACGGCACCCGGCTGGGCCGCGCCGAAGATGGCGGTGCCCGCGCCCTCGACGAAGGCGATGAAGGGGATGACCCAGAAGGGCGGGTCGAAGGCGACCAAGCTCACGGCGAGGGTGCCGATGGCGGCGGCGCGCACCGCGTCGGCGATGATCATGAGGGCGCGCCGGCTGAAGTGATCGGCCGCCACCCCGGCCGGGATGGAGAGGACGGCCAGAGGCAGGGTCCGGGCGAACGAGACCAGGCCCGCCTTGACCGCAGAGTGGGTCAGCGCAAGCGCCAGCAGCGGATAGGCGATGGCGGTGGCCTGCGACCCGGCGCTCGACAGCAGCTGCCCGATCTGGAGGAGCATGAAGTCGCGGTTGCGCCGGAGCGGCACGGGGGGCATCGGACCGAAGCTACCGACTCGGCCGGGAGCACCGAGAGCGAACGCACGGCCCGGCTCAGCGCGATGGCTCGGCTGTCGGCTCCTCCAGGGAGCGGAAGGCGCACGACGGTGTCGGAGAGGGCGATGGCTTGAACGGAGCAGGGTGAACCGGCGTTCCGGGCCATCCACCCCGGCAGCCGCTCAGGGGGGTGCCTCGCTCGCGGAGCCTTGTGGACTTAGCGTGAGGTCATGGCAGCGCCTGACGGCACCGAGAGAAACAAGGGGCCGGCTCATGCCCGCGGGCGGACACTGCCCAAGGCCAACGAAGATCGGCTGGCCGAGCTCGCAACACGCCTTCCGCCGCCGAGCGAGAACGAACTCCAGATCATCGCCGGGCTCCGCGCCTCACGGCGGCGGAGACGCTTCCTGGCCTGGGCCGCCTTCCTCGTGGTGGCCGCCCTCGCCGCGGGCGCCGTCGTGCAGTGGGTCCGCCCGATACCCATTGCCACGGTGCAGGTGGTGGACACCCGGATCCCCGGGCCGACTCCCAGCCTGGCCTGGCCCACCACGGGTGAAGCCGCGGTGGGCGTGGACGGGCTCGGTCTTCTCGGTCAGGTCCGTGGCACCCAGTCCGTCCCGATGGCGGGGCTGGCCCAGGTGCTCACCGCCTACGTCGTCGTCTCCGACCATCCTCTGGCGACGGGGAATGCCGAGGGACCCGCGATCCCCGTCAATGCCGACACGCTCACGTCGTATCAAGCCGGACTGGCCAACCAGGAGTCCGAGGTGCCCGTCTCGGCCGGAGAGTCGCTCACCGAGCTCCAAGCCCTCGAAGGACTGCTGGTCGACTCCGGGGGCGACATGGCCACGCTGCTGGGCGACTGGGACGCGCAAAGCGTGACCGCGTTCGTCGCCAAGATGAACACGGTCGCGGCAAAGCTCGGTCTCTCCTCCACCCACATCACCGACCCGAGCGGCGTGGACCCGGGCACGACGGCCAGCGCCGAAGATCTCGTGCGCCTCGGGGAGGCGGCGATGTCGATCCCGGTGCTCCGCCAGGTGGTGTCGCTGGGTCAGGCCAGCGTGCCGATGACCACCGTCGTCTACAACCTCAACTTCGACTTGGGCCGGGACGGGATCATCGGGGTGAAGACCGGCTCGGACTCGAGCGCACAAGGCTGCTACCTCTTTGCTGCGCAGCAGAGCATCGGCGGCCAGGAGGTGACCGTCGTGGGCGCCGTGCTCGGTCAGCCCGGCGGGTCACTCGGTCCGAACACGACGGCCGTGGACGCGGGCGATGCCTTGGTCAAGAGCACCTTCGCCGCCGTCCACGGCTTCACTGCTTTCGCTCCCGGTCAGAAGGCGGGTGAGGTCTCCGCCCCCTGGGGCGCCGCGGCCCCGCTCACGGTGAGCGCTCCGGTCAACGTGGTCGGATGGCCGGGACTCGCGGTAACTGCGACGACGCGCACGCGACCGACCAATCGTGCCCTGCCGGAAGGGGCGGTGGTCGGAACGATCCGAACGGGCGCGGGGAGCAGCGCCGCCGAGGTCACGTTGCGCACAGCTGCTCCGCTCTCGGGTCCCGGACCCTGGTGGCGCCTCACGCGGTGACGCCACTCCCGATGATGCGATTCGCTATACGGGCCGTTGACGCAGCGCCCGCCTTTCGCGACGGCGCAGCTCGAGCTTGTCCGCCATGACGCGGTTCTCGTAGACAGGCTGAGGGATTGATGCCGGTCCCCGGATGGGAGCACCGGTGGCAAGCTCGAACCGGCTCCCGTGCCAGGGGCAGGTCACGCATTCCGATTCCAAATTTCCCTCGGAGAGTGGGCCTCCCCGGTGGCTGCAGCGGTCGCCTAGGGCGAATCGTCCTTCCTCGTTCGTGGCCACCATCACCCGAACACCCTCTACCGTGCGGGCAACGAGGTCCTCTGTCGGCACACTGCCTCGCACGGCAGTCCACTCGTCAGGTCCGCTGTTGAAAGCATTGGTATCCACCCCGACGCCCAACGAGTAAGCGAGATGCCCCCCGAGAAAGCCAGCCGCGGTAGCGAAGGTGGCGCCCAGGGTCGACCAGAACACGCCACCGTGCCGACCCTCTTTGCGCCGCCACCACGACACCGAGAAGCAGGCCAACGCGATGGAGTTGGTCGTTGCGTGCACAAGTCCGACACGAGCCTCGGCTCCATCGGTATCAACCCAGTCTGACATTCCGCTGGCGAGGGCCGGAAGGGCGGTAAGTACACCGAGACCGACCAGGGTCCGAGCGGCTTTCGTCTTGCCCAGTCCGATGAAGTCCAACGCCCACGTGCTGGTCCACAGACCGATGGGGAGCTGCACCAGCATGGGATGGCTTGGATGACCCAGGTCGGTTCCACTGAGCAGCCGGCGGATCGGAACGGGGCTGACAAGGTTTTGCACCACGTTTCGGATCCGGCCGATTACGTCATCGAGTTGTTCGGCACCCTCCAGCGCATCGGTCGTCCGGGTTCGCATGGCACGAACTCGATTCACGTGGTGTTACCTCTTTCTCCCGCAACACTGCATTCATGGGAACTCACCGGTCAACCCTCCGTGGTCTGCTCACGATCGACGGGCCGCTTGGGCTTCCTCGACTGCTCGGCGGTCGCCCTCGGTGAGCTTGCGCGTGTCCCGTGGTTCGGCGAAGGGGCGGACATCATCGGGCAGGCCCTCGGCGATGGCGCGCTCATGTTCAAACTCCGCATTCACCTCGGCGCCCAGCAAGAGAGCGACGTTCGTCAACCACAGCCAGACCAAGAAGATCACGACGCCTGCCAAGGATCCGTACGTCTTGTCATAAGAGGAGAAGTTTGTGACGTAAAGCGCAAAGAGGGCTGAGATGACGAGCCAAAGGGTCGTTGCGAATATTCCTCCGGGGCTGATCCATCTGATGCCGCCTTGCTTGGCGTTGGGGCTGGCCCAAAACAAGAGGGCAAGCAGGAACGAGACAAGGATGAGAAGCACCGGCCACTTGGCGATGTCCCACACGAGCACCGCCGCACGACCCGCGCCGACAGCATTGCCAACCTGATTGGCGACCGGACCGCTGACCACGACGATGCACGCGCCGACGACCAGCACGATCACCGCGACCACGGTCACGCCGAGCCTGAGTGGGATGGTTTTCCAGATCGGTCGTCCTTCTCCGATGCCATAAATGATGTTCGACGCTTGCCTGAAGGCATTGACGTAGCTCGACGTTGACCACAAGGCGATCACAAGGCCGACGGCGAGGGTTATCCCGGCCCCACTCTTGTGGTGCTGGGCCTGGGTGATCAGCGAGTGCACGAACGCGGCGCTCGAACCGGGAGCGAGCGACTGCACCTGGGACTCCACTCGGCTTGCGACATTGCGACCGACCAGTCCGAGGATGGAGATAAGGACGATGAGGCCGGGCACCACGGACAAGACGGCGTAGTAGGTCAACGCCGCGGCGAGGGTCGTCAGGTTGTCGCTTTTGAACTCAGCGGCGGCGCGCCGAAAGACTGCCGTCTTCGAGGATCCGGAGAGTTCACTCGGCTTGTCGACCGTGGCTCCGGATTCGTCAGGATCCGGTGTCGTTGCTGTCGGCTCAGCCGTCATCAGGTTCCTTGCCCGGCCACTGCCCGGTGGCCTTCTCGAAGCTGGCTGCGCCTCCCCGGTCGACGAGCGCCTTGACGGCGCCATAGACCAGTCCCTGGAGGCCTGCCGCGAGCACGACTTCGATCCATCCCCGGCTGCGGTCGGTCGCCGTTGGAGTCTCCTCCTCTCCGCTGAGCAGCTTCCAGAGCCGCTTGAACAGCGCCCCGGCAAGGGCGCCCCCGATCACGCCGGCGAGCATTCCCCACGGCTTGTAGAAGAGCTTCATCATCGGCGCTGCTTCCAAAGGCGCCACCCCAAGAACAATCCCACGACGAGCACCACCGCGCCGAGAAGCTGTCGTTCCCTGCCTTCGGTGAGTTGCCGAGTGCGCTCGACTCCGACCTTCGCAACGTCCTGAGCCTTGGCGGCGGTGTCCTTGGTCAGGTCCTGAGCCTGGCCGACCATCTGCTTGGTGCTCTCGGTGACGCCTTCGGTGACGGCGCCGACCCGCTTCTTCGGGCTCAGGCGATCCGAGAGCTCGTTCACGGTCTCAGCCAGCTCGGCTCTCGTCGTTTCAATATCAGTTCTCAGCGCCGCAACAGGGTCATCAGCATCGTCAATTGCGTTCATGTCCGCAGTCCTCGCTTGAGCTCGTCGACGTCTTGTTTGGTGCTCTGCACGGCTTGGGTTGGCAATGGGGGTCCCGCCTGCCCGAGCTCCTTCTTTCCCGCCAGGGCAGCGACGGCGGCGAGGGCGAACAGGGCGGCGGCCACGATGAGCGTGGCGGCCCACAAGGCCACCACGATGGACAGGCCGACGACGGCGGCCGCGATCAGGACACCAAGTCCGTAGAGCCCGAAGACTCCGGCCCCGCCGAACATGGCGGCTCCGAGGCCGGCCGCCTTGGCCTTTTGGCTCATTTCGGCTTGAGCCAGGCGGATCTCGTCTCGAACGAGGCGAACCGTATCGTCCGAGAGCTTTTCGACCAGGTCGCCGATCTCCAGGTCCGCTGGCACCGGTGCCGCCACGTCGCCCGGTGCCGTGCGCAGCTCTTCAGTCGGTGTCATGGTCGCTCTATACCCGCGCTCCCTTGTTGCAACCCGGGAAAGGAGCGGACCACCCGTTCGGGTGAATGGTCCGGCGCGCGTCGGTGACGAGACATCGGACGGAGCACTCACTGGGCGATTGAGCGGAGAGGACGCAGGCGCTCGGCATACACAGCCCAGTGGTCTTGCTCGCCACCCGGCCGGGCGGCTCAAGAAGCGATTGGCGCCGGCGTGAAGCTCAAATAGTCGTGGATCGCCTTGACTGCCGCCGAACCTTCGCCCACCGCGGTGGCCACTCGCTTCGTCGACCCGGACCGAAGGTCGCCCACCGCAAACAGACCCGGGTGGCTCGTTTCGTAGGGCAGCGGTGCACGGTCCAAAACGGTCCATGGCCCATTTAGGTGCTCGGGTGCCAGGGATCGATCGGTCAATACGAATCCATGGTCGTCGAGGGCAGCGCAGCCAGACAGCCAGTCAGACTGGGGGTCCGCGCCGATAAAGGAGAACAGGGCAGTGCTCGGTAGCGTCACGATGTCGTCCTGGCCTTGTATACGCACACCGGTCAAATCGCGGTCACCCTCGAGCTCGACGACATGGCTCGAGGTCAGGACGTCGATACGCGAGTGGTCCTCGAGCCGCGAGACCAGATACCCCGACATGGTGTCGCTGAGTTGTCCTCGTCGGATCACCACCGTGACCGCGCTCCCCTGGTCGGCGAGGTAGATCGCCGCCTGTCCCGCCGAATTCCCGCCACCCACGACAATCACCGGGCTCCCGGCACACAGGCGGGCCTCGAGCTCCGTGGCGGCGTAGTACACGCCCCTGGCCTCGAAATCATCGATCCGCTCGATGTCGAGACGCCGGTAGTGGGCGCCGGTCGCAGCGATGACCGCTCGGCCCACGACCTCCGTACCATCCGAGAGATGGACGATGAGATGGCCCGCTCGCTCACTCAGCCTGACGGCCTTGCACGGCGCGGTCAGTTGGGCACCGAACTTCTCTGCCTGCACGTAGCCCCGCTGGGCCAGCTCGGCGCCCGAGATGCCAGTGGGGAAACCGAAGTAGTTCTCAATCCTCGAACTCGTGCCCGCTTGTCCACCGGGAGCCACCATGTCGACGCCGAGCGTCGTCAGGCCCTCGGAGGCGCCATAGACGGCGGCAGCCAGACCAGACGGGCCTCCACCAACGATGATCAGATCGAAGCACCGTCCGGGGAGCCGATCGACCGTCAGGCCGAGATAGTCAGCGACTACGCCGGGCGTGGCCCGACGAAACACCTTGCCTGATGAAACGACGACCGGAAAATCGGACGGCTCGAGAGCGTACTGCTCGACCATGATCTCCACCTGCGGGTCGCTGTCAGGATCGAGCCACTCGTGGGGGATCCGCGTACGCGAGAGGAACTCGCGTAGCTGGAGCACCTCAGGGCAGAAGCGTGACCCGACAACTCGGGTGGCCGATCCGGCGCCCGTCATGAGTTCGGTCCGCCGTGCCATGAACGCGGCGAGGATTTTGTCGCTCAGCTGCTCCTGCGTCGCCAGGACGCGACGGAGTTCGTCGGCAGGGACAGCCAGGACCTCGCCGTCCTGGGCGACCCGGGCCGAGACAAAGACCCGGAGGCCTGTCAACAGGTTCAGTTCGCCCAAGAACCCTCCGGGCTCTTGCGTGATGATGACCCGTTCCGTCCCGTCAACGTCCAGGACGACCTCCACCGATCCGGAAAGGACAACGTAGAAGTCGTAGCCAGAGTCGCCCGCTCGGTACAGGTATTCGCCGGCACGAACCGCACGGCGGGCACCGAGTGACGCCAACAAGGCAATCTCGGAGTCATCGAGCTTCGGAATCAGCGCCGCATCGGTCATGGACACACCTCGATTGATGCCTCTCTCGCGCCGGACACCCGGAACCTACCGGAGAATGAGACCTCAGCAAACAGAGGACCTGGCCGGTCATGGCCGCCCCGCCCTCAGACGCCAGGTTGCTTCCTCAATGTCCGAGGTGGCCGATCGGCTCGAGGACCGCTAGCCGAAGCCAGGGGTACATCCACACGCGTCGGACGCCGCAAGGAGCTTCACCGGCAAATGTGAGAGTTCACCGACAACCCACTCGCACTCGGACAACATGGACTCGATGATGTTCCTTCGGTGCGAAGTCGAGCTTCTCACCTGTCCGGTCTTCGGATGCGAGCTCGGCCAACCCACCTCGTTTTAGTACGAGGCCGGCCACAACGGCGCCGGCGACGAAGATCGCAGCGGACCAGAGAAACGCTGTTGTGTAGCTGTGGAGCACAGCTGCACGAAAAGTGGCAGGGCTCAGTGTTCGGCCGACCAGGTAGGAAGTGGCAGCACCTGCGGCCACAGTGTTCAAGAGCGCGGTGCCGATGGATCCCCCGACTTGCTGCGCCGTGTTGAGGGTGGCCGATCCCACACCGGCGTCCTGAGGTGGCAAGCCGAGAGTTCCAGTGCTGAAGGCGGGGGCGACACTCAGCCCGAACCCAATTCCCAGCACGATGAGATAGGGCAGCACATGAGTGACGTAGGAGGAGTGCAACCCGACCAGGTGGAGTCCGAACAATGCCACGGAGCTCACGAGCAGTCCGATCGGCACAATGGGCTTGGGGCCGAATCGCGGCAACAGAATTTGATTGGAGACCTGAGCCGTCGCTGCCAATGCTGCGACGAGAGGCAGAAATGCGATACCGCTCTTTACGGGGCTGTACCCCAAGGTGCCCTGAAGGTAGTAGGTCAGGAACAAGAACACACCGAAAATTCCGATGCTGGCGAAGAGCATCGCCAACATCGATCCTCCCCGCGTCCGGTCGAGCACGACCCGTGGCGGGAGGAGGGGGTGCTTCGCTTTGGTCTCCAAATAGGCGAAGGAAGCGAGCAGGAGGACTCCCGCCGCGAGGAACCCGATCGTATAGGGATTGCTCCACGCCGTGGTCTCGGCGTGCGAGAACCCGAACACGAGCGAGAACAGCCCAGTAGCCACAAGTACGAGTCCAGGCAGGTCCAAGGGATCGTGATCCACGCCCTCGTCATTTTTCAGCCAAAGCTGCGCACCGATGATGGCGGTGGCGGCAAACGCGAGATTGACGAAGAGTGTCCAGCGCCACGACGCGTAGGAAGTAAGGATGCCGCCCAGGAGCAGTCCCAGCGCCCCACCTGCGCCGGCGATGGCACCGTAAATACCGAATGCCCGCCCACGCTCACCGGGATCAGTGAAGGTCGTAGTCAACAGGGCCAGCACCGAGGGAGCGAGGAGGGCCCCGAATGCGCCCTGGACTGTGCGGGCGATCACGAGCATTTCGAAGTTGACCGCGGCACCACCGATCGCTGAGGCGATGGCAAAGCCCACCAAGCCGATCAAAAGCGCACGTTTACGTCCGACGATGTCTCCGATCCGACCGCCGAGGAGGAGCAAGCTGCCGAAGGCAAGCGAGTATGCCGTAACGATCCACTGACGATCGGCATTGGAGAAGTGCAGATCGTGCTGGGCGGATGGGAGAGCAATATTGACAATGGTGCCGTCGAGTATGACCATCAACTGGGCAATCCCCAACACACCCAGAATCCACCACCGTCGGTCGTAGTTGGCCAAGTCATCAGGGGCTTCGCCCTCAGCCGGATGCTCCAAGGTCATCAATGTGGTCATCGGATTCTCCGTCTATGAAGCGGGATGCGCTCTCTGAATTCCCGCTGCTGCTGATGGGGTTCGATCACGCGACCGTCCCATTGCTCTGTGCCAGTCCGTTGAACCCGACGCCTCATATCTTGGGGTCGTCTTTGACTTTCCATGTCAAGCGCAATGTATGACCGGGTACTTGCCCTGTCAAGTGATCACAAGCATGCGAGAGCAACTGGTAGCTCCCGTAGCACCAAACTGGAGCTCGCTCTTGAGCGCCCTAGCGTGTGCAACTTGACTTGACGTGGCAAGAAATTAGCTACGATATGACCGTGACCGAAGCGGTCGTCACCAACGCTGATCAGACATCCGTCGAATGGCTCACGCCCGACGAGCTGAGCTCTTGGCTATCGGTGGTGAGACTCATGACCTGGCTTCCCTGGTCCATCGATCAGCAGCTCCAACACGATTCCGACCTGGCGACCGTCGAGTATCAGGTTCTTGCTTGCCTCTCCCAGAGCCCGCAGCGCGTACTGAGAATGAGCTCCTTGGCTGTTGTCACCAACGCGTCGCTGTCGCGCCTGTCTCGTGTGGTCAAACGACTCGAGCATCGAGGCTTCGTCCGCCGCGAGCCTGATCCTGCCGACGGACGATTCACCAACGCGATCCTCACCGAAAACGGCTTTCGAACTCTCGAGGACGCCGCTCCGGCCCACGTTGCCCATGTCCGTTCCCTCGTCATCGACGTCTTGTCACCCGAGCAGCTGCGACGACTTGGCCAGGCGGCCGAGCGAATCTTGTCGCGAATCGATACGTCTCCCATTACATGAGGTTCGAGCCGCACTCCTTGAAGATGCAGCAGGCCTGATCAGGGGCCGCTCATCCCCACGATCGGGGCGTTGAGGTGGAGGGAACCGGTCGAGCCGTAGAACCCTGCATTGCCGTAGCTGAAGATGCCCCCATCGGAAGCGACCAGCCAATACCCGCCACCGCCCGGAGACGCGGCCATGCCCACCACCGGCTTGTTGAGGTGTATTCCGCCGGTCGAGCCGAAGAACGCAGCGTCGCCGTAGGAGAAGATCCCCCCGTCGGACGCCACCAACCAGTAGCCCTTCCCGTCGGAGGTCGATGCCATGCCCACGATGGGCTGGTTCAGGTGGATCGACCCGGTCGAACCGTAGAACGCAGCGTCGCCGTAGGAGAAGATGCCGCCGTCGGACGCCACCAACCAGTAGCCCTTCCCGTCGGAGGTCGATGCCATGCCCACGATGGGCTGGTTCAGGTGGATCGACCCGGTCGAACCGTAGAACGCAGCGTCGCCGTAGGAGAAGATGCCGCCGTCGGACGCCACCAGCCAGTAGCCCTGACCGTCGGGGGTGGCCGCCATGCCGACGACGGGCGCGTTCAGATGCAGGGCACCGGTCGAGCCGAAGAACTTGGCGTTACCGAAGGAGAAGATCCCGCCGTCCCGGGCCACGGTCCAGTAGCCGCCGGAGTTGGGCGTATTGGCCATGCCCACCACCGGTTGGTTGATGTGGATCCCACCGGTCGAACCGCAGAAGGGCTGATTGCCGTAGGTGAAGACCCCCCCGTCGGTGGCGACGAAGCGGTACCCAAAGGACGTACCCGTGGGTGCGTTACAAGGGACGACGAGACCGTTGCTCAGGTCGATCGGGGCCGTGTACATGTACCGAACTGCGTTGCAGCCCCCGCCGTAGTTCGTGCATGGAGCCGACCAGGCCGCGTACCCGAGCCACCAGGCACCGTTTCCGTCCTGGAAGAGCGCACCCCCACCTGGCCCATAGGCCGTGCCGTAGGTGGTCAAGAACGGTGCCGCGGGCTGTGTGCAGGGACCGAGCGCGCCGGCGCAGGTAGCCAAGGCCTCGTTATAACTCTGTGACGTGAAGTTCCCCCCGGAGAAGAGGAGGTCATAGGAGCCGTCTGCGGAGACCATCTGCGGGTCGTCCGTCGTGGTCTCCCAGGGCAGCTGCGCTTGGTCGACGGTGAGCAGCACGGTGGTAGGTCCGTCGATGGCCGTCCCGCTCGCGTTCAACGGTGCGGTCTCGATCTGAGACGGTGCCGCGGACCCACCACCGTCGTTGGTCTTCCAGAGCAAATACGCCGCTCCGGTGGCGGGATCGACGAAGGGACTCGGGTCGAGCACCCCCACGCCGGGTGTGCCGCAGGTGACCGGGACAGTCGAGTTGTCGGTGAAGACGGGCGGGCTGAGCGTCGACGCCGTCGCCACCGAGATGCAACTGGAGCCAGAGTCCTCCGGATGGCCGCTCAGTGAGGCGTCGTAGAACATGACCCAATGCCCGCCGTAGAAGAAAACGCCGGGCGAGGTCTGAGTGTCGACGGCCTCCCAAGAAGGAGGGTTGGGCAATGCGCTCGAGCCCGAACCGCCCGTATAGGGCTGCCACCCCGACGTGGGATTGGTCGAGGTGAGGGCCTGGATGTGGTTCCCCAGAGTCGTGCCCGTTGTGAACGCGTAGTACGTACCGCCCGAGAACAGCGGATCTGGGTCACCCGCGTCGTTGGCGTAGGCCGGCGACGGGGACGGCGTGAAGATGACATGGGACTGAGCGGCCGCGTGCGGTGCGGGCGTTGCGCTAGCAGCGCCGACTGCGGAGGAAATGGCCGCCGTCACACCCACGAACGCGAGGAGGAGGGTGGACGGAATACGCCAACGGCGCCGAGCGAGCGCGGAGTAATTCATGTCAGATTCGCAACGATCCATGCCGGAAAGTTATCGACCGGGAACCGAGGTTGCAACTCAGGTTGCACACAGGGACCCCAAGGACGGTTTGCGCCTTGCGGGTGCCACCAGCCGGATCCTGTGTGGCCAAGATCACCACGTTCCGCCCGCCATGACCAGGATACACCCAGGTGAGGGTCTTGCCGCAAGGAGGTTTGGCGTGCTGACAATGCACGCCGCAGTGCGGACGGCACGCGTCAACACGACTGGACAGTGCGGATGAGTGATGCCCGAGGGCGCGAGAGGAAAGAGGAGCGGATGGCCATCGACGTGCTCGATCTCCAGGAAATCGACCAGACGCAGGTGGCGGCGGTTGGCGGCAAGGGGGCGCGCCTCGGGGAGCTGACGCGCATCGGTGGCGTCCATGTCCCCGCTGGCTTCTGCGTGACGACGGACGCCTACCGGAGGATCATGGCGGACTCGTCGCCGATCGACGAGCGGCTCGACCGGCTGTCGCGTCTGGCCTCGGATGACCGTGAGGCGATCCGCACGCTCAGCGCGGAGATCCGCCGGATCGTCGAGGGCATCGCCATCCCCGACGATCTTGCGGCGGCGATCACCCGTTCGGTCGCCGGGCTCGGCGAACACGCTGCCTACGCGGTGCGGTCGAGCGCGACAGCAGAGGACCTGCCGACGGCCTCCTTCGCCGGCCAGCAGGACACGTACCTGAACGTCGTGGGACCGGCGGCGATCCTCGAGCACATCAGCCGGTGCTGGGCCTCGCTGTTCACCGAGCGGGCCGTGACGTACCGCGTGCGGAATGGATTCGACCAGCGGAAGGTCCAAATGGCCGTGATCGTGCAACAGATGGTCTTCCCGCTGGCGGCCGGCATCCTCTTCACGGCCGACCCCGTCACGTCGAACCGCAAGGTCGTCTCCGTGGAGGCCAGCTTCGGACTCGGCGAAGTCCTGGTCTCGGGCCGGGTGAACGTGGACGCCTACCGGGTGCGCGAAGGCCAGATCGTCGACAAGACGATCGGCGCCAAGCAGCTCGTCGTCCAGGCGGTGCCCGGAGGCGGAACTCGGGAACTGCCGATCGAGGTCGAGCGTCGGGGGCAGCCGGCGCTGACCGACGCGCAGGTCGTGCGGCTGGCCCGGTTGGGCCGGCGGATCGAAGGGCACTTCGGCCAGCCCCAGGACATCGAGTGGTGCCTGGTCGACGACGGGTACCAGATCGTCCAGAGCCGGCCGATCACCACGCTGTTCCCCATCCCCGCCGCCGGAGACCGGGAGAACCACGTGTACGTGTCCGTCGGTCATGCGCAGATGATGACCGACGCCATGAAGCCCCTAGGGCTCTCCTTTTGGCAGCTGACCACACCGCGGCCGATGTTCGTGGCCGGTGGGAGGCTGTTCGTCGATGTCGCCTCGGACCTGGCGTCGCCCGCGAGGCGCGCCGGCCTCTTGGAGGTCATGGGCAAATCCGATCCCCTGGTGGCGGACGCGCTCGAGACCATCCTCGAACGCGACGACTTCATCCCCACCCTCAATGACGAACCTCCGGGTTCTGCGCCGGGTGGTGGCGGCGCGCCTGCCCCCATCGAGACCGATCCGGCCATCGTCACCGGGCTGATCGAGCACAGTGAGGCTTCGATTGCCACATTGAAGAGCGACATCGATGAGAAGTCCGGCTCCGAGCTGCTCGACTTCATCCTGGCCGACATCCAGGAGCTGAGGCGGATCCTGTTCGATCCCCAGAGCCATCAGGTGTTCATGTCGGCCATGGAGGCCACCTGGTGGCTGAACGAGAAGCTGCAGGCGTGGTTGGGCGAGAACAACGCGGCCGACATCCTCACGCAGTCCGTCCCCCACAACGTCACGTCGGAGATGGGGCTGGCGCTCCTGGAGGTCGCGGACGTGATCCGTCCGCATCGAGACGTCGTGGCCTTCCTCCAGCACGTCAAAGACGAGGGTTTCTTGAACGACCTGCCCAGCATCGAAGGAGGGCTCGCGGCGCGAGAGGCCCTTGACGCCTACCTCGACCGCTACGGCATGCGCTGCGTCGGTGAGATCGACATCACGAGGCCGCGTTGGAGCGAACGCCCCAGCGCGCTCGTGCCCCTGATCCTCGGCAACATCGAGAACTTCGAGCCGGGTGCCGGCGAGCGGCGCTTCGAGCAGGGGCGGCGGGAGGCTTGGGCGAAGGAACAGGAGCTGCTCGAACGCGTGCGGGCCCTGCCAGACGGGGAAAGGAAAGCTGAAGAGGCCAAGTGGAGGATCGACCGCGTCAGGACTTTCATCGGGTACCGGGAGTATCCGAAGTACGGCATGGTCAGCCGCTACTTCGTCTACAAGCAAGCCTTGCTCGAAGAGGCCGGCCGCCTCGTGCAGGCCCGTGTCCTCGGCGAGAAGGAGGACATCTTCTACCTCTCGTTCCAAGAACTCCACGACGTCGTGCGTACGAACCACGTGGATGATCAGCTCATCTCCGAGCGCAAGGACGCGTTCGGGTCGTACGAAGCGCTGACGCCGCCCCGGGTGTTCACGTCGGATGGCGAGGTCGTCGCCGGGGCGTACCGACGCGACGACGTGCCGGCCGGAGCACTGGTCGGTTTGCCGGTTTCTGCCGGAACCGTCGAAGGGCGAGCCCGTGTCATCCTGGACATGGCGGAGGCCGACATCGAACCGGGCGACATCCTGATCACGGCCTACACGGACCCAAGCTGGTCGCCCCTGTTCGTGGCGATCACGGGCATGGTGACGGAGGTCGGTGGCCTGATGACCCACGGCGCAGTGATCGCACGAGAGTACGGATTGCCCGCGGTTGTGGGCGTGGAGCAGGCCACCCGCCTGATCCACGACGGCCAGCGGATCCGCATCAACGGAACGGACGGGTACGTCGAGATCCTGTCCGAGGGCGGCGCGAATCAGCCTGGGTGAGGAAGACTCACGAAACCTCTTCACCGGGAAAGCGAAACTCCGCTTGCCAGGGACCGTCGGAATGAACAACCTCCCAGGAGCGCGTTGCGGTGGTCTCGGGATCGAATGCGGTGCCCGCAACGATCTGCCCCATGATCGTCAGCGTCGCCACGTACATCATTGGACCGATTCCCTAAGTGCTCGGTGGCGTCGCCGTGCATCCGACGCACGGCCCGAGTCCGTTGAAGTATGCAGGAATGCTCGGCGAGTCCGTAGCGGGGTTGGTCGGGAGGAGGACCGGGGCCCGTGGCGCCTGGTTGAAGTCGAAATCGTTGACGATGTTGCCCAGGATCTTCTCGTCCTCACGGACGTCTGGCCGGGGATCCGGTCGCTTGTCAGACTTGGGGTTGAGTCTGGAGCCACCCAAGAAATCGTCCTCGATGAACTTGAGGTAGGCGTCACTTGAAAGCGTCTGGTGGTCAATGTGGCCCTGCTTGGCGTACGGCGAGATCACAAGCGCGGGCACCCTCAGGCCATAGCCGTTCTGGTCGACGGGCGGGGGCACCACGTGGTCGTAGAAGCCACCCCAGTCGTCCCACTGCAAGAAGATGGCCGTCGAGTCCCAGTCGGGGCTCTTCATGGCGGCGTTGATGACTGCGGTGACGTAGGCCTGACCCTGGTGCACGCTGGCCGGCGGGTGCTCGCTGTCGGCCTGGGAAGGAGTGACCCACATGACCGAAGGCAGGGTGCCCTTCTTGGCTTCGGAGAAGTAGTTGTCCAGCGGCTGAATGTTGCGGATCTGGTGGTCCTTTTGCACGTCCTCGAAGATAGGCAGTGGGTTCCAGATGCCCGGGGTCAGATAGCTCTGCGCCACCGGTGGGCAGGCCACTGCCGCGTCGTCCTCGCAGTCGGGCTGGTCACCGGTCTGGACGTAGTAGGCCCACGAGACATGCTTGTTGTAGAGGAGCCAGGTGATGTCGGTCCACGCGTTCGTGACGTCGGCCGTACCGGTGTCGATGGCCTGGTCCACGTACTTCTGCATCTGCGCCGGCGTGTACGGACCCTTGATCTCGTTCACGCAACTCGACGGAGCTGGGCTCGAGCACTTGGCCGACCAGCCCGACACCAGGTAGAGGTGATCAGGCAGCGACCACGACGCCACCGGCTCGAACATGTGGTCGTCGAGCGTGAAGTCCTTGGCGTAGGTCCAGTAGTTCGGGATCTCCGCCGCCGTGTGATACCCCATCACATCGGGTGTCGCCGAGTTCGAGCAGGCAGGATTGTCGGCCCTGTTCGCTCCGCACCCCTTCTTGCCTTTGGCCGCCTGGGTGATGAATCCGTCCATCTTCCCCCCGTTGACGTCGACGCGCGCACTGCCTTCGTTGTGTGGACCGCCGCCGTTGACGTCAGCCGTGTCGTGGTAGGGGGCTTGGCAACCGCCGGTCGGGACGGGCACGCACACCGTCGGCACGCCATTGGTCGTCGGAATGCCGTCGGCGCCCGGGTAGGTCCCGAAATAGCTGTCGAACGAGCGGTTCTCCTGCTCGATGACGATGATGTGCTTGATCTTGTGGATGCCGGCCGCCACCTCGTAGTGACCCGTGGACCCACCGCTCACCCGTTCGGGGGAGGCGGCCGGTTGCGAGGGCGAGCCGCTGCAGGCGCTGAGCGCCAAGGCCAGGACCGCGACGCCGCCCGAAGCCATGGCGAGTGCACCACGGCGTCGCCGTGATCTCGTTGGTCGCTTCATGATTGTCTTCCTTTTGCGGAAACGGAAAGGTGGAGGGAACTGCGCCGCGACGTTGCCACCCACGCCGTGCCGACTGCGGGATAGAAGTTGCAGTCATAACCGCCGTAGTAGATCTGGCCACCTGCGAACGGTGAGGGCACGATGCTCCTGATGGAGACGAAAGCCTGCCCGGAGCGAATGGGCTTCGACACCTGCGCCGACGGCTTCACCGTGGGCCCACTCAGACAACGCAGCGTGTAGGTCGGCGATTGACCCTGATCGGTCCGCACGGCGAAGCAGGCGCTTGCGTTGAAGTGCACTACGCCGGAGGCGATCGGTCCACACCTCTGTGTCGTCGGGCAGACCCCTTGGTAGCCCCACTCGAACCCGAAGACCTGCCGGTCGGCTCCTCCGACCGTCATGGTCTGGAAGTCGCCGTTGTTGTAGGCCGCGATGACGTAGGCGATGGAGCCTCGTCCTGTTGCCGGAATGGCCGTTCCCTGCGTCGCCAGCATCCGGCGGATGGAGGAGGCGGGTTGGAACTCGAGCGTCTGCACCAGACCGTCGGAGACCGAACCCGGACTCGGGCCTGTCGTGGTATGGAGCTGGCCTCCCGGCAGATCGTCGAAGCGGTACACGTTGCCGCTGCCCTCCGTCGAGAGGAGCAGCGACATCGACCCGTCGTGGGAGACACACGTGATGCCCCGCAGCCCGCTGTTGTGCGGCCCGACCGGTGGCGCCCGGTAGACCGGGATCCAGCGAGGGGTACCCGAGGGCAGGGTCCCGTCGTTGCGCCGATAGAGCGTCGTGTTGATGGTGGTGTACAAGGCCCCGCCACAATCAGCGAAGCCCGTCACCTTCTGTGTCACTGCGCCCGGCGACCCTGGTGGGGCCACCGTGAGCTCGGGCCTGGGATTGAACACCAGAGTGCGGCGAGCCGGCGACCAGATTCCCTGAATGATCCCCGTCGGGCGGACTCCGGCGTAGACGGACCAAACCCCACCCGCCTCGTGCGCCCCGAACGCACGGATGTCGGCGCCTTCGGGAAGCACGTACGAATTACGAAGGGAGAACGACCTGGCGCGGTCGAGCAACCACTGGATCCTCGAGCGCCCGGCGACGATTGCCTGAGTCACGAGGAGGGAATGACCTGGCCCAAGCCCCTGATCCCTCGGGATCGGGAATGAGTCCAACGCCTGGACCCGAAGGGACTGCGTCTGCTCGAAGACCGACCACGGACTGGTCTGCGACTTCTTGATCAGGACCTGACCGGACGCCGAAGGCCCGGGATACTCCCATTGGCCCGTGGCTGCGAAGAGACGACCCGACTGCGCGACGAGCGCTTCAGTCTCGGTGTCGTGGGCCACCGCGGACTTGGCGTTCGTCGTCAGCGGTTGGCGCTGTGCCGCCACGGCGTACGGCGCCGCGGGATCTTGGGCGCTGGTGGCCTCTGACGGCGCGGCCGTCACTGCGCCTGCCAGCGACACACTTACTGTCAGCGCCGCCACCCCCACAGTGCGGGCAGCCCGAATTCCGCCGCGATGCTGTGTCACGGGCGGCGGCTTCTCCTGGTCGCCCAGATCGGAGCGCAGCGCCGACCGGTAGATCGTGATGTCCGTGAGCCGCATGCTCGCAGTATCCGGTGCCCCAGGAAGACTGTCAACTAGGTTCACAGTTTGCTAACATCTTCCTCGTGGTCACCGACGCCGACACATCGAGCGTTGAGTCGACCTCGGTGGGACTCGGTGCGGCGCTCAGGCGCGCCTGGCTGGGATACCAGCTTCGGTTAGACCGAGCCATGGCCGAAGCGGGGTTCGGCGAACGCAGGTTCCCCGACGGCCGTGTGTTGCGAGCGTGCTCGGACGAAGCTGGATCGACCATCTCGGCCATCGGACGAGAGCTCGGCATCACCAGACAGGGCGCCAGCAAGGTCGTGGCAGAACTCCGTGATCGTGGCTACGTCGACATAGCCGATTCGGCGACCAGCAAGAGGGAGAAGTCGGTCGTCCTTACGCCTCTGGGGGTCGACTACCTGGCGCACCAGCGTGCGGCGGCCCGGGCGATCGAGGAAGAAGTACGACGCGAACTCGGGGACGCGCCGTTCGCTGCACTGGGTTCGTTGCTGGTCGCGTTGGATGCCGGGGACGGAGCGCGCCTCCGCGCGTACCTTCGTCGCTCGTCCAGCATCTAGTGACACTGGGCCGGTCCTTGCCTCAGAAAGGACCCTGTCGCACGTGGGCTGGGCCGAGGCGATCCCCGAGACACCCCGGAGGTCGGCGTTCTCGACTATCTCCCTGGGCAGCTCAGTTGATGTGGATCCCCGAGATCGCCCGGGCGATCACCAACCGCTGCACCTCGGACGTCCCCTCGAAGATGGTGTAGATCTTCGAGTCCCGGTGCCACTGCTCGACCGGGTTCTCCCGTACGTAGCCGTAGCCGCCCAGGATCTGGATCGCCTGCTCGGTCACCCACACCGCGTTCTCGCCGGCGTAGAGCTTCGACATCGAACCCTCGCCGTTCTCGAACTTCTGGCCCGTCGAGGCCATGTTCGCCGCTCGATGCACCAGCAACCGTGACGCGTCGGTGTGCATCTTCATGTCGGCCAGCTTGAAGGCGATGGCCTGGTTCTCGATGATGGCCCGCCCGAACTGCTTGCGCTCCTTGGCGTAGTCCAGCGAGTACTCGTAGGCCGCCCGCGCGATCCCGACGGCCTGGGCGCCCACAATCGGGCGGGAGGCCTCGAAGGTCGCCATGGCAGCCTGGGTCGAGGTCTTCTTGCCCTCCCTGGCCCGGGCCAGGCGCTCGTCGAGCTTCTCCTTGCCCCCGAGCAGGCAGCGCCCCGGCACCCGGCAGTCGTCCAGGACGACCTCGGCCGTGTGCGAGGCCCGGATGCCCATCTTCTTGAACTTCTGCCCCTGCGAGATCCCGGGCGTCCCCTCGGGCACCACGAAACTGGCCTGGCCCCGGCTCCCGAGCGTGGGGTCGACCGACAGCACGAGCACGTGCGTGTTGGCGATGCCACCGTTGGTGATCCAGGTCTTGGTGCCGTTGAGCACCCACTCGTCCTTGGCCTCGTCGTAGACGGCCCGGGACTTCAACGACGAAACGTCGGAGCCGGCGTCGGGCTCGGACACGCCGAACGCCGCCAGCTTGATGTCGTCGGGCGTCCCGAAGCACTGCGGGATCCACTCGCCGATCTGCTCGTGCGTCCCGTTGGCGAAGATGCCGGCCACGGCCAGCGTCGAGCCGAAGATGGCCAGGGCGATCCCGGCGTCGCCCCAGCTCATCTCTTCGTTGACGAGGCACATCATCAGCCCCGTCGGATCACTGAACGCCTGGGCGATGAAGTCGAACGAGTACAGACCGTTCTTGGCCGCCTCCTCGATGATGGGCCACGGCGTCTCCTCACGCTCGTCCCACTCGTGGCCCGCCGGCCGCACGACGTTCTCGGCGAACTCGTGGACCCACTTCTGAATCTGCAGCTGGTCCTCGTTGAGGGCAAGCGAGAAGTCGGACATGGTGCTCCTCCTTGGGACCGGCCCGACGTCATGTCAGGCCGGCGTCCGTCAGTAATGACAAACAAGTCCTCGGAGCGACTCTCGACGCCACTGGCGTGTCGGTCCCCGACCGCTCTCCGGTTACTACACGCTCTCTGGTTACTACACAGTAACCTGCGAGCCGCGGTTCCGTCCAGTCATCCCTCCGGGCGAGCGCTACGAGATCAGGCCGACGTCGGTATCCACAGCGGGGACTCAGCCGTCATTCGAAACGCGATCACCGCGGACCATTGGCTCGTTTCACCTGTGGTGAAGTGAGACGAGGCTCAGCCCGGCGAAATTGCTACGTTTGCCACTTCAAGGCCAGTGGCTCAATGGCCAGTGGCCATACAAACGGGGAGAATAAATGCGTAACGCACGAGTTTCACGAATAATCGCCTGCGCGGCTTTCGCGACCGGCGGCCTGCTCGGGGGCGGGGGGCTGCTGCTCGCCGGCGCCAGTCCGGCGTCCGCGAGCACATGTCCCTCGACGCCTGGGACCATGTGCATCAATCCGAACGCCGGGCTGGTCAACCATCAAACGGTGATGGTGGTGGTCAGGGCGGCGCCCCACGAGACGATCGCTGTCACCGAGTGCAACGCCGGCGTCGCCGGCGGTGACGCGAACGCCTGCCAGGAAAGCCCGTCCACCCTGGGCAAGCCGGGCGGGCCGGTGCTCGCGACGACCGGCGGAAAGGGCACCGCGCGTGTCAAGTTCAAGGTCCTGGTCAGTTCGACCAAGGCGGTTGGCGACGGGCTCTGCGCGCCCGGCGGTAACGGGGGTGCCCCCTGCTTCTTGATTGCAGCGGACATCTCGACGATGCAGCCTGTCGCGAACCCGACACCCTTCACGACCGGCTGATCGGTTTCTGCTTGACGGGATAGGTACGGATAGCTAGTTCTCCCGGGAGCCGGGTGGACCCTTCGGCCTCAATGCGAAGGGTCCACCCGCCCCGGCGGGATCATCCGCAGATGCAAGAAACAAACGGCGGGGAGTCGGCAGACGGCTGAGCTCCAAGACGGGGGTGCGAAAAGCAACGGTCCGGACTCGAGGCAGGTGCCTCGTCCTGCTGGCCGTGCGGTCGGACACGCCGGCCGCCGCCCGCGCCATTACCCCTCTGACCAGTCGCCACGCCTCCGAGGGAGCGATCTAGCGGTGGATGGCCGTCCCCGCCGGGGTGTCCTCGACCGTCCACCCCAGGGCGACCAGCTCGTCCCGCAGGGCGTCGGCCCGGGCGTAGTCCTTGGCCCGACGGGCCTCGTCGCGTTGGGCCACCAATTGGGCGGACGCCTCGTCGATGTCGCCGGACTCCCCCCGGAGGGACACACCCAGCGCCGCCACCAGCACGGCCGCCGTGCGGGCCAGCGCTTCCGCCTTCGTCCTGGTCCCCGGCGTCGGCCGCCGAATGTGCGGCGCTGACGAGATCGAAGATGCCGGCCAGCGCGCCCGGAGTGTCGAGGTCGTCGTCCATGCGGGCGCGGAACGAGTCCAGCGCCCCGGGGTCGAGGTCGACCGCCGGCGCCTCGCCCTCGACCACGAAGCCGTCGGACGTCTGCTCCAGCAAGCCACCGACGGAGAACCGTCGGGCCAACGCGTCGAGTCGCCCCAGTGCGCCCTCGGCGTCCGACCAGGGTCTCGGGCGTGACCTCGATGGGCGAGCGGTAGTGCGCCCGTAGGACGAGCAAGCGGTAGGCCCGGGCGTCGGAGCGCGCCAGCAGGTCGGGCAGGGTCGTGAAGTTCCCGAGTGACTTCGACATCTTGGTGCCCTCGACTTCGACCCAGCCGTTGTGCATCCAGTGGCGGGCGAACTCCTTGCCGTCGGCCACCGCCTGGGCCCGCTCGTTCTCGTGGTGCGGGAACCTGAGATCCTGCCCCCCGCCGTGCAGGTCGAAGCCCTCGCCGAGCAGGTCGAGCGACATGACCACGCATTCGGTGTGCCACCCGGGTCGGCCGTCGCCCCAGGGCGAGGGCCAGCTCGGCTCGCCCGCCTTGGCCTTCTTCCAGAGCGCGAAGTCCAGCGGCGAACGCTTGTCCTCGTTGGCCTCCACCCGGGCGCCCGCCTGCAGGGACTCGAGCGGCTGCAGGGCCAAGAGCCCGTAGCTCGGCACCCTGCTCACCTCGAGGTAGACCCCGTCGGCCGTCTCGTAGGCCACACCCTTGGCCTCGAGCTCGCTGACCAACGCCACCATCCGCTCGATGTACCCGGTGGCGTGCGGGATGTCGTGCGGGCGCAGGTCGCCCAACGCCTCCATCGACTCCCACCAGCGGGCCTCGAACTCCGCCGCCACGTCGGCTTCGGTCCGTCCCAACTCGTTCGCCCGCTTGATGATGTTGTCGTCCACGTCGGTGATGTTCGCCACGTGGTGCACCCGGAGACCCTCGAAGCTGAGATAGCGGCGCAGGATGTCGAAGGTCAGGTTGGCCCGGCCATGGCCGATATGGGGCAGGTCGTAGACGGTCGGGCCACAGACGTACATCGACACCTCACCCTGCGGCGCGCAGCTCCAAGGGGCGCACGGTCCCTGTTGCGGTGTCGTGGAGGTGCAGCATCCAGGTACGGTAACGCGATCATGTCGATCGCCCCGAACGGCTCGCCCCGAGTGCCCGAGAAGCCCGTCCTCGACGGGCTGGAGGACCGCTGGTCCGCCACCTGGGAGGCGGACGGCACCTACCTCTTCGACGCCGCGACCACCCGTCCGGACGTCTTCTCCATCGACACCCCGCCGCCGACGGTCTCGGGCTCGCTGCACATGGGCTCGGTCTTCGGCTACGTCCAGACCGACGCCATCGCCCGCTACCGGCGCATGCGGGGCTGGAACGTCTTCTACCCCATGGGGTGGGACGACAACGGGCTGCCGACCGAGCGCCGGGTGCAGACCTACTACGGCGTGTCGTGCGACCCGTCGCTCCCCTACGACCCCGACTTCGTCCTGCCCGACGAGCCGGGGAAGGACGACATCCCCGTCAGCCGGCCCAACTTCATCGCGCTGTGCCACGACCTCACCTCCCAGGACGAGCAGATCTTCGAGGACCTGTGGCGCCGGGTCGGGCTCTCGGTGGACTGGACGCGCACCTACGCCACGATCGACGACGACGCCCGACGCACCGGCCAGCGCATGTTCCTGCGCAACCTGGCCCGGGGCGAGGCCTACCTGTCCGAGGCGCCCACCATGTGGGACGTCGACTTCCAGACGGCGGTGGCCCAGGCCGAGATGGAGGACCGGGAGCGCGACGGCGCCTACCACCGCCTGCGCTTCGACGACATCGATATCGAGACGACCCGCCCCGAGCTGGTGGCCGCCTGCGTCGCCCTGGTCGCCCATCCCGACGACGAGCGCTACGCCGAGCGGTTCGGGACCACGGTGCACACGCCGGTCTTCGGCGTCGAGGTGCCGGTGCTGGCCCACCGGCTGGCCGAGCCCGACAAGGGATCGGGCATCGCCATGATCTGCACCTTCGGCGACGTCACCGACGTCGTGTGGTGGCGCGAGCTCGACCTGCCCACCCGCTCGATCGTGACGCGCAACGGGCGCATCAGCGAGAGCCCACCGCCCGGGGTGCCCGACGGCGAGGCCTGGCGCGCCATCGCCGGGCGCAGCGTGAACCAGGCCCGGCGGGCCATGGTCGAGCTCCTGGCCGCCTCGGGCGAGCTGGTCGGCGACCCCCGGCCCATCACCCACCCGGTGAAGTTCTACGAGAAGGGCGACCGGCCGCTCGAGATCGTGACCAGCCGGCAGTGGTTCATCCGCAACGGCGGCCGCGACGAGGGGTTGCGCCAGGAGTTGCTGGCCCGGGCCACGGAAGTCGACTGGCACCCCCCGTACATGAAGGTCCGCTACGACGACTGGGTGAACGGGCTCAACGGCGACTGGTTGATCAGCCGGCAGCGCTTCTTCGGCGTGCCCTTCCCGGTCTGGTATCCGGTCGGCTCCGACGGCGAGCCCGACCACACGTCGCCCATCGTCCCCGACGAGTCCCGGCTCCCCGTCGACCCGACCACCGACGTGCCCGAGGGCTACACCGAGGACCAGCGCGGCAAGCCGGGCGGGTTCGTCGGCGATCCCGACGTCATGGACACCTGGGCCACCTCGTCGGTGACCCCCCAGATCGCCTGCGGGTGGGTGGACGACCCCGACCTCTTCGCCGCCACCTTCCCGATGGACCTGCGGCCCCAGGGCCCCGAGATCATCCGCACGTGGCTGTTCGCCACCCTGCTGCGTTCGCACCAGGAGCACCACACGGTGCCGTGGAAGCACACCACCATCAACGGCTGGATCCTCGACCCCGATCGCAAGAAGATATCCAAGTCCCGGGGCAACGTGAACGTGGCCACGCCCACCCAGATGCTCGAGCAGTACGGCTCCGACGCCGTGCGCTACTGGGCCTGCAACGGCCGGCCGGGGACCGACACCGCGCTCGACGAGGGGGTCATGAAGATCGGGCGGCGCCTCGCCATCAAAATGCTCAACGCGTCGAAGTTCGCGCTGGGCCGCTTCGGCGACGAGCCCGCCCCCAGCCTCGACGCCGTGCACGTGGCGCTCGACGTGGCCCTGCTGGCCCAGCTGGCCCGCCTGATCGACGCGGCCACCGTCGGCGCACGAGTCTTTCGACTACGCCCGCGCCCTCGAGGTGACCGAGGGCTTCTTCTGGTCCTTCTGCGACGACTACGTCGAGCTGGTCAAGACCCGCGCCTACGGCGAGGGCACCGAAGCCGGCGCGCACTCGGCCCGGGCCACCCTGGCGCTCACCCTGTCCGCGCTGCACCGCCTCTTCGCCCCGTTCCTGCCCTTCGTGACCGAGGAGGTCTGGAGCTGGTGGCAGGAAGGCTCGGTCCACCAGGCTCCGTGGCCCCACGTGAGCGAGGTCGGTCCGCACGCCGGCGCCGAGCCCTACGTGCTCGACGTGGCGACCCAGGTGCTCGAGCGCGGTGCGTCGCGCGAAGACGGACAACAAGCTCTCCATGAAGGCCCGGGTGGCGCAGGTCACCGTCTTCGGGCCACCCGACGCCCTCGAGGCCGTCTTTTTGGCCCAGAGCGACCTCGTCGACGCGGGCGGGATCGACAACCTGGTCACCGTCGAGGACCCGGACATGCGGGTGGAGGTGGAGCTGGCCGATCAGACCGCCTGACTCACCACGCCCGTCGCGCCCGCCCAAAAGGACGCCATCGCGCGCGACGCCGTCGGCCGGGACTCTCGGTCAGAGAGATTTCCCCTGGGAGTCGCCGAGACGGCGGCCCGCCGCGGTGCCTGTCACGGGGTGTGCCGCACCGTCGGTCCCCGCCGGTGACGGTCCGGCGGCATCCCGGCGGTGAGCCGCCAGGGCGGCCTCGAGGAAGTCGGCCACCCCCGAGGTGGTGGCCTGGCAGCGCAGGGAGGCCAGGACGTCGAAGGCGTGCTGGGCCAGGGGCAACTCGGCGTAGGCGACGGGCTGGCGCGAGACGGCGCGCAGGCGCTCGACGAAGGTGCGGGCGACCTGGACCGGGACCAGGGTGTCGTTGACCCCCTGGAGCACGTAGAAGGGCGGGGCGCCGGCGTGCACCCGCTCGGTGGGCGAGGCGGCCTCGAAGACCTCTGGATGCGCGGCGAACGTGGTCTTCATGACGGTCTTCTGGAGCATCTCGATCAGGCCGGGGCCGTAGGCGCCCGAGCCCTCGGGCGAGCCCGTCATGTCCATGACCCCGTAGAAGGGGGCGGCCGCCTGGACCGACGTGTCGGCCTCCTCGAAGCCGGGCTGGAACGCAGGGTCCCCCGCGGTCAGGGCGTGCAGGGCGCTCAGCTGGCCGCCGGCCGAGCCGCCGCTGATGGCGACGAAGCCCGGGTCGCCTCCGTACTCGGCGATGTGCTCCTTGACCCAGGCCACGGCCCTTTTGACGTCGACGATGTGGTCGGGCCAGGTCGCCTTGGGGCTGAGGCGGTAGTTGATGGACACGCAGACCCAGCCCCGGGCGACGAGCTCGAACATCATGGGCTTGCCCTGCTCCCGCTTGTCCCCGACGATCCAGGCCCCCCCGTGGACGTAGACGATGACCGGGGCGGCCGGTCGGTCGGGCGGGGTGAGGCGGGAGCGGTAGATATCGAGGCGGTGGCGTGCGATGGCCGTCGCCGGCGTAGTCGATGTTGCGGATGACCCGGACCGCCCTGTTCTTGATCGGGATGGCCCTGGTCAGACGCCACCAACGGCCCCAGGTGGGGGCGGTGGGCCGGTCGGGGACGGGGAACGTCGTCGGGGTCGCGGACCTCGTCGAGGGAGGCGGCGACGACGTGGGCGGCCCGGCGGCCCGGCGATGCCGAGCCCGACGAGACCGGCCCAGCCGACGACGACCAGGGCCAGGGCCAGGTAGCCGGCCCAGTTGGCGAGCGCCCCGGCCCAGATGAACAGGGCGGTGGCGATCGCCTGCCAGACGATGTTCTGGAAGGCCAGTTCGCCGGCGATCCAGGCGGTCGCGAAGGCGAGGACGGTGCCGGGCTCGTGCCTGATGGGGCGGTAGGCCATGAGGACGGCGAAGCAGCCGATCACGGTGACGGCCAAGAAGGCGTAGGGCACGGCGTCCATCATCGCCGATCGCCCCGGACGGGTGCGGCGGGCGGGGCGGCGGGCGGGGTGGCCGGGCAGCCGGGGCGGAGAAGGGCAGGGTCCAGGTCGCGCCGACAGTCGCCGCCGACAGTCGCCGTCGACGATTAGCGCCGGACAAGTGTTGGCGCGAGGTTATGCAGCCAAGCAACGCGGCCGTTCTCGGACCAAGGAGTGCCATGTCCCCCGAACGTCTCACAGGGCTCGATGCGAGCTTCCTCTACATGGAGACGCCCACCCTGCACATGCATGTGGCCATCGTGGCCGTGTTCGACCCCTCGACCGTGCCGGGCGGCTACTCGTACCGGCGCATCCGCCAGCTCCTCAACGACCGGATCCCCCAGGCTCCCGGTGTTCCAGCGCCGGCTCGTCGAGGTGCCCATGCGCCTGGGCTTCCCGGTCTGGGTGGACGACCCCGAGTTCGACATCGACAACCACCTGCGGCGGGCGGCGCTGCCCTCGCCCGGAGGCATGCGCGAGCTGGCCGACTTCGCGGCCGACGTCATCAGCCGCCAGCTGCACCGGGACCGCCCGCTGTGGGAGATGTGGATCGTCGAAGAGCTCGAGGACGGGAAGATCGCCCTCGTCGTCAAGATGCACCACAGCACCATCGACGGCGTCTCGGGCGCCGAGCTGCTGGGCATCCTCTTCGACCTCGAGCCCGACCGCGCCCGAGGCGGCGCACGTGACCGAACGCCAACTCGACTCGCGCATCCCCTCGGGCTTCGAGTTGGTGTCCCAGGCGATGATCTCGAGCCTGGTGGCGCCCTTCGAAGTGGGTCGCATGATGCTGCGCACGACGCGGAGCCTCTTCGGCATCCGGGCCATCAGGCGCAGCGAGCCGGCGGGGAAGGCGGCGCTTCCGCTGACCGCGCCCCGGACGTCGATCAACGTGGCCGTGCACGCCCGGCGCCGGGTGGCCTTCGCCGCGGCGAACCTGGAGCGACGTCAAGCGCCTCAAGAACAAGATGGGCACGACGGTCAACGACGTGGTGCTGGCCATCTGCACCGGGGCCCTGCGCAGCTACCTGCTGGCCGGCGACGAGCTGCCCGAGATCCCGCTGGTCTCGGTCGTCCCGGTCTCGGTGACGCCGGACGTGGCCGAGCTCAAGGGCTCCAACAAGGTCTCGGCCATGTTCGTGCAGCTGCCCTGCCAGCTCGAGGACCCGCTCGAGCGGTTGCAGGTGATCCACGACGGCACCAAGGGGGCCAAGGAAGAGCACAAGGCGCTGGGGGCGACGACGCTGCAGAACTGGGCCGAGCACGCGACGCCCAATTTGTTTGCGGTCGCCGCCCGTCTCTACACCGGGATGAAACTGGCGGACCGCCATCGTCCCGTGGCCAACCTGGTGATCTCGAACGTGCCGGGTCCGCCCTTTCCCCTGTATCTCGGCGGGAGCGAGCTGCTCGGGATGTTCCCGCTGGGGCCGGTGATGGACGGCATGGGCCTGAACATCACGATCATGAGCTACCAGGGCGTCCTGTACTGGGGCTTCGCCTCGGACGCCCGGGCGGTGCCCCGCCTGTGGGACGTGGCGGCGGCGGTGCCGCACGCGTTGGACGAGCTGCTCTCGGCGGCCGGGTTGTCGCCCGAGCCCTTCGACGTGCCCCTGCACCTGGGGCCGGGCATGCCGGAGAACGCCAACTGGGTGCGGACGGCCGGGGCCCGGGCGGTCGGGCCCGAAGAGGCCGGTAGCGTGAGCGCATGACCGTACGGGTGCGCGAACTTGGCCACATCGTCCTCTATGTGCGCGACGTGCGGCGCTCGGCCGCCTTCTACCGGGACGTGCTCGGCTGGCGCCAGATCCTGCCCGATCCCTCGGACGCGGGGTCCGGCGCCTCGATGGTCGCCGGCTTCTCCTCCGGGCGCACGCACCACGAACTGCTGCTGATCCAGGTGGGCGAGGACGCTGCCCCGGTCCCTCTGGGCCGCCGGATCGGCATGTACCACTTCGGCCTCAACGTGGGCGAGACGGACGACGACCTCCGCGAGGCGCTGACCGCCGTGGTGGACGCGGGCGGCACCGTGGTGGGCGCCTCCGACCACACCGTGACCCACAGCCTCTACGTCCTCGACCCCGACGGGAACGAGATCGAGCTCTACGTGGACGTTCCCGGGGTGGACTGGCAGTCCGATCCGGCGTTGGTCGCGGCGCCGATCCGGCCGCTGCGCCTCTGACCGCGTCGGCCGGCCCGGTTCAACTGTTCGGCTGCTCGTGAGCGAGGAGGAAGGTTCGTGACGACGGTGCTGCGCGCCGACGACGCTGCTGCCGTGGGGGCGGCGTGCGCCGCCCTCGCCGGGGGCGGTCTCGTGGTGGTGCCGACCGACACCGTCTACGGGTTGGCCGCCCGTCCGACGGAGGCCGAGGCGGTGCGGGCGGTGTATCGAGCCAAGGGACGTCCCGAGGGGATGCACCTGCCCGTCCTGGCCTCCGACGTCGACCAGGTGCGTGCGTTGGGCGTGGCCTATTCCCCGGTGGCGCGGGAGCTGGCCGGGCGCTGGTGGCCCGGGCCGTTGACCATGGCCTTCTCCTTCGAGGCCGGGTCCCGCCGGCCCGAATGGCTGACGGGCCGGGACGAGGTGGCGGTGCGCATCCCGGACCACGCGTTTCTCCGCTCGCTGCTGGGCGAGACCGGGGTGCTCGTCGTGACGAGCGCCAACCCGCACGGCCAGCCGACGCCGCGCACGGCCGAGGACGTGGCGGCCGGTGGTCTCGGGTCGTCCGTCGACGTGATCATCGACGGCGGTCTGTTGACCGAGGTCCCCTCCACGTTGGTCAACGTCTCGGGCTCCGCGGCCGTGGTGGAGCGTGAAGGCGTCATTGCTGCGGACGAGATCGCCGCTGCGCTGTCGGGGGTACGGTGAACCGCGCCGCCGACCCCGGGACAGGGCGGTTGCTCCTCGCCCTCGAGACGTCGTGCGACGAGACGGCGGCGGCCGTGGTCGACGAGAACCTCGAAGTCCGCTCTTCGGTGGTGGCGAGTCAGATCGACCTGCATGCGTCGTTCGGCGGGGTCGTGCCCGAGCTGGCCAGCCGGGCCCACACCGAGACCATCACGGCGATCGTCCAGCGAGCACTCGAGGAGGCGGGAGTCGCTCGTGGCTCCGAACTCGCCGGGGTGGCGGTGACCTACGGTCCGGGCCTGGTGGGCGCGCTCCTGGTCGGGATTGCGACGGCGAAGTCCCTGGCGCTCGGCTGGGGGATCCCGGTCGTCGGCGTCAACCATCTCGAGGGGCATCTGGCCAGCGTCTACCTGGCCGACCGTGCGGTGCCGTTCCCCCAGACGGCCCTGTTGGTCTCGGGTGGGCACTGCATGCTGACCCGGGCCGGCGCGCCGGGGCATTACACGCTGTTGGGCGAGACGGTCGACGACTCCATCGGAGAGGCCTACGACAAGGTGGCCCGCTTCCTCGGACTCGGCTACCCGGGCGGCCCGATCCTCGATCGCATGGCCGGGGCAGACGGAGCCGCCGACACCCTCGGGTTCCCGCGCCCGATGCTCAAGGAGGGCTATGCCTTCTCGTTCTCGGGGCTCAAGACCGCGGTGGTCAATTACGTCCGGGGCCATCCCGACTTCGACGTCCGGGAGGTGGCGGCGTCGTTCGTGGCCGCCTGCATGGACGTGCTGATCGCAAAGTTGCGACGGGCTCTCGCCGAGTTCCGCGATCCGGCCCTGGCCATCGTCGGAGGTGTGGCGGCCAGCCCGGTCCTGCGAGCTCGGGCCCAGACATTGGCCGACGAGTTCGGGACGCGCCTGCTCATCCCGCCGCAGTCGATGGCCACGGACAACGCGGCGATGATCGGTGTGGCCGGGTGGCAGAAGCTGGCGGCGGACGGACCGACCGACCCGGCGTTCGGGCCCGAACCGGACCTGCGGCTGCATTTCGACTGACCGGCGGCAACGGCGGCGGCGTCGCCCCACGGGGCGGTCAGGAGGCCAGCTCGACGCGGTGGCGACGCCGACGCACGGCCCGAGACCCGAACAGATGTGAACCGACGTCCAACAGGACGCCACAGGCAACGATGACCCACCCGAACGCGTCGACGCCCTTCGCGGGCGCGTACACGAGCGCGTAGAACAGCGTCGTATAGGGCAGGAAGATGAACCCGATGATGCCCTCCCAGCCAGACCGGAACGCAATGGTCAGCCGATCGGTGAACAGCCAGACGAGGAACAGGGCGAAGCGGGCTGAGAAGGCGGCGAAGAGGGCGAAGATGCAGCCCATGCAGCCCACGGCTCAGACCGGGAGTCCGCCGGTGGCCGCGTTGGTCGATCCGGTGTCCTTGTAGGCGGCGATGGTCCGCTCGGCGATGCGCATCTGGTGGATCTCGTCCGCACCGTCGGCGAATCGCGCCCACCGGGCATGCTGGAGCATGTTGGCGAGGGGTGTGTCGGTCGAGTAGCCCAGCGCTCCGTGCACTTGCATGGAGCGATCGATGATGCGGTTGAGACTGTTGGCCACGAAGTGCTTCGCCATGGAGACCTCGGTGCGAAAGTCGTCACCTCGGTCGATCTTGTAGGCGGCGTGCAGCACCATGAGCTTGCACTGGTACAGCTCCATGGCCGAGTCTGCGATCAACCACTGCACACCCTGCTTCTCGGCGAGGAGTGATCCGTGGGAATACCGATTGAGCGAGCGGTCGACCATCATGTCCAGGGCCGTCTCCGCCTGAGCGATCCAGCGCATGCAGTGGGCAAGCCGTGCCGGACCCAATCGGTACTGACCCAGGCGGTGTCCGTTGCCCCGACCCCCCAAGACCTGTGAGTCGTGGACCCGAAGATCCTCGATGAGGATTTCGGAGTGACCGGTCGAGCCATGCATGGTTTCGACCTCGCGTACGTCGTTCCAGCCCTCAGCGGGGAGGTCGACCAGGAAGGCGGTGTTGGCGCCCCGCGAGCCGGGTGGCACATCTGGTTCGGTGCGAGCGATCAAAATGGCGAACTGGGCCCGTCGGGCATTGGAGATGAACCACTTGTGGCCGTTGATGATCCACTCGTCTCCGTCCTTCTCAGCCCGGGTCCGGATCAGCGTGGGATCTGAGCCGGCGACCTCGGGTTCGGTCATGGCGAAGCACGACATCGCGGTGCCCTCACAGAGGCGCCGGAGATAGTTGTCCTTCTGCTCGTCGGTGCCCCAGTGGAGGAGGGTGTGCATGTTGCCCTCATCGGGGGCCATGCAGTTGAGGATCCATGGCCCGAGACGCGTCTTGCCGGCCTCGGCCTGGACCATGGCCAACTCCACGTGGCCGAGGCCCATGCCGCCCCACTCCTTGGGCATGTGCGGCAGCCAGAGGCCCTCCTTCTTGGCTTGCTCGCGGAGCTCGAGGATGGTGACGAGGTACTCGTGACGAGACGTCACCCGGGACTCGTCGTCGAAGCCCTTGATCCGCGGCTGCACGGTCTCCTGAATGAACGTGCGGACACGGCTCCGGATCTCTTCGTGTTCCGGAGCCAGCGTGAAGTCGATAGCCACGTGCACCTCCCCTGGTGTGGAGCCGAACAGCCGTCCCGACGGCACCGACCGGCCATCGGGCCGACCGGGGTCGGGTCAGTACAGGCCTACCACGTTGCCGTCGTCGTCGATGTCGATCTGCTCCGCCGCGGGGTGGCGCGAGAGACCCGGCATCGTCCGCATGTCGCCGCTGACGAGGTAGACGAAGCCCGCACCCACGTTGGCCCTGGCCTCACGGACCGGCAGGCGCCAGCCATGCGGGGCTCCCTTGAGTCCCGGATCGGACGAAAGAGAGAGATGCGTCTTGGCGATACAGACCGGCAGGCGGCCGAATCCGGCGCGCTCGTAGGTCTCGAGCTGGCGCGATGCGGCCGGCAGGAAGTCGACGCCATCGGCTCCGTAGATCTCCGTGGCGATGGTCTCCACCTTCTGGCGCAGGGTGGCATCGTCGTCATAGAGCATCCGGAAGTGGCTCGGCTCCTCACACGCCTCGACGATCGCCTCGGCGAGCTCGACCGCGCCCTTGCCTCCCTCCGTGAAGTGCCGGCACACGGCCGACCGCGCTCCCACCGACGCGGCGATTTCGCGGATGGCGGCGTGTTCGGACGGGTAGTCGTCGTCGAAGGCGTTGATGGCAACCACCGGGACGACACCGTGCCTTCGCACAATGGCCAGATGGGCCAGGAGGTTGGCCGCACCGAGCTGCACCTCCTCGGGGTTCTCCTCGAGCATGGCTCCCGGCAGCGGCCGGCCCGCGACGACCTTGTGCCGTCCCGAATGCAGTTTCAGAGCTCGCACTGTGGTGACGACCACCGCGGCGTCCGGGATCAGCCCAGAGGTTCGGCACTTGATGTTGAAGAAGCGTTCCGCGCCCATGTCGGCGCCGAACCCGGCTTCGGTGACCAGGTACTCACCGCCGTGGATGCCGATCAGATCGGCTACCACCGACGAGTTCCCATGAGCGATGTTCCCGAAGGGTCCGGCATGCACGAGCACAGGGGTGTGCTCGAGCGTCTGCAGCAGGTTCGGTTTGATGGCGTCCCGCATGATGACCGTCATGGCCCCCGCGGCCTCCAGTTGCTCTGAGGTGACGGGCTCTCCCTCTGGGGTGTAGCCGACGACGATCCGACCCAGTCGTTGGCGGAGATCCCGCAGCGATGTGGCCAGCGCGAGGACGGCCATCACCTCCGACGCAGCCGTGATGTCGAAGCCCGTCTCCCTCGGGATCCCGTCCTCGCTCGAACCGAGGCCGCTGACGATGTTGCGAAGCGAACGATCATTGACGTCGAGGACCCGCTTCCAGGTGATCGCCCTGGGATCGAGCCCGCGTTCGTTGCCGTTGTAGAGGTGGTTGTCCACCATCGCGGCGAGGAGGTTGTTCGCCGCGGTGACGGCGTGGAGGTCACCCGTCAAGTGGAGGTTCAGATTCTCGAATGGGACGACCTGGCTGTACCCGCCGCCGGCGGCGCCGCCCTTGATGCCGAAGGTGGGACCCATGGAGGCCTGTCGGATGGCGATCGTGGCCTGACGACCGATACAGGCCAGCGCCTGGCCGAGTCCGACCGTCGTGGTCGTCTTCCCCTCCCCGAGCGGGGTCGGCGTGACGGCGGTCACGACCACATACTTGGCCTTGGGGCGATCGGCCAACGCGGACACCGCGTCCAGGCTTCACCTTGGCGACGTGACTGCCGTAGGGCTCGAGCAGATCCGACCCGATCCCCATCTGTGCGGCGACCTCGGTCGATCGGCAGCAGCGAGGCGCGGCGGGCGATCTCGATGGCCGGGGGCATGGACATGGTCGGGGATCATGCCAGACGGAGGACCGACCCTGCGGTGGCCTGCGGTCTGCCGCTCATCCCGGCGCCCAACCCCGTGGCGCTCCGCTTCCCGGTGCACGTATGGGCGGGCCGGACGACCGGATGGCTCGTTGGCGCAAGACCAAGGGGTACCGTGGGGAGAGCGGAGTCGACCCTGACACGAACGAAGCAGGAGTGCCATGTCCAAGACAGACGGAGTCTTCATCTACATCGGGACCTACGCCAGTGAGGTCGATGCCCGTACCGATTACGACCTGGTCAAAGGTCTTCATTCGCAGGGAGCCGTCGGAACCTACGACGCCGCCGTGATCACCAAGGACGACGACGGAAAGGTCCACGTGAACAAGGACGAGACGTCGACACGCCACGGAGCCTGGGGCGGCGCCGGTGTGGGAGCGCTCGTCGGAATTCTCTTCCCGCCGTCGATCATCGGGACCGGCCATCGTCGGTGCTGCCATCGGAGGCGTGAGCGGTCACCTCTGGAAGGGAATGTCCCGCGCCGACGTGAAGGAGTTCGGCGACATCATCGACTCCGGTGAAGCCGCACTGGTGATCGTGGGCGAGACCAAGATCGAGGCCTACCTCGAGAAGCTGCGAACTCAAGGCGACGAAGCGCGCCACCAAGGAACTCGAGCTCGACAAGGGCAAGATCGACGAGGCTGTACAGGCGGCGGCCAAATCCGTCTCCTGACACCCGAGCGCGGCGACAGAATGCCCGATTCCTGAAGCCGAGTCGGAGACGCAGCGGGTACTACCGTGACGGCAATCAGTCGCCCGTCTGAATCGATCCACTCACCCATGATCGCCCTTCGCGTCCTGTCGTTCGTCGCGGGGTTTGTGCTGGCGCTTTGCCGTCCTCGGGTCAGCGTTGAAGACCGTCGTCCTGCCCCAGGAGGGTTCGCCGCGACTGGCCCAGGGCGTCTTCGCGGTCGTCTACCGGATGCTCGTCCCACGCTGGAGCAGCGAGGAACGCACCCAGCGGCTTCGACGGATGTACGCGCCAGTGGCGTTGGTCACCTTGCCGCTGGCTTGGATGATCCTCATGGTTGTCGCCTTCACGCTGATCTTCTGGGGCACCGGAAGCCTGATCTGGCAGAAGGCGTTCGAGATCAGCGGCTCGTCCCTGACGACCCTCGGATTCAGTGAGCCCGACACGACGAGCCGGATCTGGCTGGCCTTCATTGAGGCCACCATCGGCCTCGGTCTCGTCGCCCTGCTGATCAGCTATCTGCCCACCATCCTCTCGGCCTACAACGGGAGGGAGAAGGGCGTCGTCCGCGTCCGCCCCATCGCCGGGTCGCCCTCCCTCGTCCGTCGACCTCCTGGTCACCCTGCATCGGATCGGCGCCCTCGAGGGTCAGGACTTCTGGCGCAACCAGTCCGACTGGATCCTCGATCTCGAACAGACCCATTCGACGTTCCCGATGCTGTCGTATTTTCCCGAGACGCACCGAGGCCATTCCTGGGTGGCCACGGCCGGCACGCTCCTCGACGCCGCCGCTCTGGTCGTGTCGGCTGTCGCTGCGGAACGAAGGAGAGCACTTCTCGGACCTCGAGAAGGGTCCCATGATGGTGCTCGTCTACGGGATGCCCGCCTTCGTCCGGGTGGCCCGCTCCGCCGGCATCCCTCTGCCCGATCCGACGCGCTTCGAGGACGTGCGCCCGCATCTCGATGAGCCGCCGCCATCCATCGCGATCGACCAGGAGGAGTACCTGCGCGCGCGAAGCATTCTGGATCCGATCCTGGGGGACGGCGTCCTGAGTCCCGATCGAGCCTGGCCGCATTTCGTCTGGATGCGCTCCGCCTACGAACCCGCGCTCCGGGCCCTGGCCGGACTGACCAAGGCCTCGCCGGCGCCCTGGACCACCGACCGTCCGGCGGTCGTCGGGCGACCGCGTTTCTTGCGCCGACGGCCGCTGAGCGTGGACTGGTCGTTGCCGATCGACTCCTCGATGGCCGTCGGCCGACTGAGCGCTACAGGTGGCTGAAGCCGCCCGACTCTTCCTTGGTCATCGAGACCGTCGTCGGATGCTTCTCGAAGTGGGCGATGGAATCCTTGAAATCGTTCAGCAGGCACCCGGCCAGGTCCCGGCTGACGCCCTGACGCACGAGGATGCGCTGGACGGCGACGTCGGAGACCGCGCCGGTCAGCGGATACGCCGGCACCTGCCAGCCCTTGACCCTGAGACGGTCGGCCAGGTCGTACAACGTATATCCGGGGTCTTCGCCTTCCTTGATCCTCCACGCCACCGACGGGATTCCGCTCTCGGGGTCGGAGTCGCAGAGGAGCTCGAACGGGCCGAGCTTGACGATCTCCCGGGCCAGGAACTTCCCCGTGTTGTAACAGGCGTCGTGGACGTTTCGATATCCGTCTCGGCCGAGGCGAACGAAGTTGTAGTACTGGGCGACGATTTGGCCCGCCGGTCGGGAGAAGTTGATCTGGAACACGGGCATGTCGCCACCGAGATACGTGACGTGGAAGATGAGGTCGTCGGGCAACTCGGAGGCATCACGCCACAGGACCCAGCCCACACCCGAGCGGGGCCAGCCCGAACTTGTGCCCCGAGGTGGAGATCGACTTGACCCTCGGTACCCGGAAATCCCACTTGACTTCGGGTGCGCAGAAGGGAGCGAGAAAGGCGCCGCTCGCTCCGTCGACGTGGATGTCGACGTCCAGGCCCTTTTCTGCCTGGAGCCGGTCCAAGGCATCGGAGAGCTCGAGCACGGGCTCGTAGGAGCCGGTGTAGGTCACCCCGAAGGTCGGCACCACCATGATGGTGTTCTCGTCGACCCGCTCCAGCATCTGCTCGACGTCCATGGCGTACCGGCCAGGAGCCATCGGAACCTCGCGCATTTCGACGTCCCAGTACCGGGCGAACTTGTGCCAGACCACCTGCACCGGCCCGCAGACCATGTTGGGAGAATCGATCGACTTTCCCTCGTCGCGTCGCTTCGCCCGCCAGCGCCATTTGGCGGCCATTCCGCCGAGCATGCACGCTTCGGACGATCCGATGGCCGAGCAACCCACGGCGGCAGACGAGCCCGGAGCGTTCCAGAGATCTGCCAGCATTTGCACACAACGGCGTTCGAGCTCCGCCGTCTGGGGATATTCGTCCTTGTCGATGAGGTTCTTGTCGATGGCGATGTCCATGAGGCGATGCACCTCAGGCTCCTCCCACGTCTGACAGAACGTCGCCAGGTTCTGGCGGGCGTTGCCGTCCAAGAGGAGCTCGTCCGAGATGCCCTGGAACACCTCCTCCGGGCGCATCTCCCGGGTCGGGAAATCCTTCGACGGCAGTGTGGACAGCAGGTCCCGGTCTGCATAGACCGAATCGAGCATTCCCTCTCGCACCGTCTCCCGCTTGTGCAATGGCATCGCGCCACCCTCCTGGCTCGGTTCGGCTCTTACGCCGAACGGTATCGGTCCGCTCGGGCGTGCGTGACCGTCGCCCGGTCCACCGTGGGCGTGAGCCTCGGTGCCGGGGCCACCAGACCCCGATTCGCCCTGCTCAGCTTGCGAGAACTTGCAGCCGAGCCTTTTCCGCCGGCTGGTGCGTCGTGCCAGGACGACGAGGCGCCGGGACGGGTCGTCACGGAACCGCGCCGACACTGTCGAGGACGGTCGGCCAGCTTCGAGCGCAGCCGGCGCAGCGGCTTCGTGTGGATCTGGGAACCGACTCTCGGGCATGCCGTCGAGCACCATCGCCCCGTCCGACGGAATCGGTCCCAGGCCGCCCGTCGGAGACCGTAACCGCCGGCAATTGGCCTCTGCCACGGGGGTGAAGATCATTTCATTCGTCTTGCAACCGACTAACAACCAACGAACAACCGCCCTGCAAGAACGGTCGTCTTTAGTGTTGGCGATACTCCTGAACGAGCCATATCGACGTGTTCGACGAGCGCGCTCGAGAGGGACGAGAGGGAGTGGCACGGGCGGGACGATGTCAACGAGGGCATCAGTCGGATGGTGCGAGTGAGGGGCAAGACAGTGGGATCGACGTGGCGTCACACCACGATGGCGCAAGAGCCGATGGAGAGGCTGCTCCTCACGGGGGTGGGCGCCGGGCGACGTATCAAAGGCGGTCTGCGGACCCGCATGGCATTGCATCACTTAGACCTACAAGCTGCCCCAACGGCTGCTGCCGGTGCTCGACACGGAGCGCGGCAAGCATCCACTGGGCCGAACGGGAGAGTGCACGAACAATGATTGACGCACCTGAAGAAAGTGCCGTTCGCCATGGAGCGGGCGCCACAACGCTCTTTGCACCGACGGCTGTCCGTCGGCACGCCCTGCGGCCGAATGACGGAAAGGCCAACGCGCCCCGGCCGTACCATGTTCTCGAAGCCGGCAACCAGCCCACCGTCCTGTTGGCTGAGGACGACCACAGCTGCCGCTCTGCGCTCCACCACTATTTCGAGCGCAGTGGCTACCAGGTGACTGAGGCGGAGGACGGACCCTCATCGTTGCGTGCGGTGTTTCAGCACACGGCCGACGTGGTCATCTTGGACTTGGGCCTGCCCGGTGTCGATGGTCCCGACGTCCTGGCCAAGATCCGGCGTCACAGTGCAGTGCCGGTGATCGTCTTTTCCGGGCGGGACTCGGAGGAAGAGCGGATCCGCATGCTGAACCTCGGGGCTGACGACTTCGTCGTCAAGCCTTTCTCCTTCGCCGAGCTCGAGGCCCGGGTGCGAGCGGTGCTGCGGCGGGGCAAGAGCGAGCCCACGGTGACCCGCACGGAGCATGGCGGCCTCGTGGTCGACCGTGACACCCGTACCGTGGTGATCGACGGCCAGAACATCCTGATGACCCGGAAGGAATTCGATCTCCTGGCCTTTCTGGCCGCCTCGCCGGGCCAGGTCTTCTCCCGCGAGGACCTCTTGGAGCGGGTCTGGGGATCAACCCAGCAGTGGCAGGGTCGTTCGACCGTGACCGAGCATGTCCGGCGGGTCCGGCTCAAGATCGAGCCCGATGCGGACGCCCCCCGCTGGATCCTGACCGTGCGCGGAGTGGGCTATCGGTTCTGCTTTCCTGAGGCCTGACGCATTTCCTGAGGCCTGACGCAGAAACCCTGAGACAACCCCGGGGCCGATATCGAACGAGTCGGGACGCGCAATCGTGGGTCGAGGCCGAACCCCCCACGCCGTCTGGTCCTCGGTGTGACGACGGCAGGGTCGACCTGACCGTCCCCGGCCTGGGTGGGTCCGCCCTGTTGACTCAGCGGCCCTGGTTCCTCACGAGGTGGAGAACGTGAAGTCGGCGGTGGCGCAATCCGTCGGATACGTGGCAACCACCAGGTACTCGCTCGAATTCCCGCTGACCTGCCATACCGCCAGAGACGGCGATTGTGAGAGGCACGCGACGGAAGGATCGTCAGTCGCGAAGTCGGTCAGCTGGCCCACCGGGACAGTGCCCTGGGTCGGCGGAATCGCGGCACCACTCACCTGGACAAGAGCCACTTGGGTCTGGTTCCACCGTCCCGAATAGACCGGACCCGACGGCTCCGTGGTACTGGTCGTCGTGGTCGAGGCAGAAGGCGTGGTCGTGGTGGTCGAGACCGGGGACCCGGTCGTCGTGGTCGTCCCTGCGGGTTGCCCCGACGTGGTCGTCGTCGACGAAGTCGGAGTCGGGCCGGGTGGAGCGGGTGGTGGGAACGTCAGGGTGGGACCGGTCGGAGCGGTATTGGCCGCCGGCGGGAAGCCATCGAGGGCAGCCAGGTCGTTCGTGTTGTTGCCGTCCATACCGAGCGCCCAGATGCCGACGCCGGCGAAGTTCCGGGATTTCGCCAGCTGAGCGGCGTCATAGAGCGAGGTGGGATCTTCGAAGAACGTCTCGTGCCACTGGTTGCCGACCTGGTACGAGGTCCACCCGCTGTCGGTGACAGGATCCGAATAGAGGGGGTGTCCGCTGGTCAGGACCTGGCTGAGCGAGACATCGGTGGCCGGACCAGTGGCCGTGGCGACAAGGGTGCCGTTCGTCGTCGGCCAGTCGATACCGAAGTAGGGCAGGCCCAGGATGACCTTGGAGACTGGGACGGCGGAGGCGTACTCGTTGACCGTTGTCTGATCGGAGAACAGCCCGCTGGTGAGCGGCGACGTCGGCGACGAGCTTGCGGCGAGGTTCGGGCTGTACTGCATCACGAAGAAGCCGTCGACCACGGGGGCCAGAGCAGGGATGTTGTAAAAGCCGCCGGAGTCGGTGGCCGAGCTGGCGTAGGTGTCCATCGTCACCTGGTAGTGCGGGTTCGCCCGGTGCAACGTGGACGACACTGCGGCGACGAGTCGGGTCAGCCCCGCCTGATCTCCGGCACCCTCCCCTTCGAGGTCGAGGTTGACACCGTCGAGGTTCTTGGCGGAGACGGCGCTCAACAATGTGGAGCTGAGCTTGGTCGCTGCCGTCGGTGAAGAGGTCAAGGCGTTGAGCGACGCCTGGTCGAAATCCGTCACGGTGAGCACGACCCGGTCGTTGGCCGCATGGGCCCGGGTGATGAGAGTGGCCAAGTTCTGGCTCTCGTAGCCGTTCCATCCTGCTCCGGACTGCTGCAGCGTTCCGTCAGGATTCACGCCGACGGAGAAGTAGGCCAGCGTCGTCATGCCCTGGACGTCGAAGCCACCGCTCGAGGGAAGTGTCCAGTACGGGGCGAAGCCGAAGACTTCGTGGGGTCGCAGCGGCGGGGCCGCGGCCACGCTGGCCGACGCGCCGGCGGGCGGAGCCGTGGCCGCCGGCAGGTGGCCGGCGCGTTTCCCGTGACCGAAGAAACCCGCGGCCGCCGGTACGTCGACGTTGCCCTGCCGGCCGGAGCGGAGGGCTTGGTCTTGTGACCAGCGAGGCGGACCTTGTGAGTCGGCAGCACCACCGTGCAGAGCCATCCAGCCCAGAGCGATGGTCAGGACCAGCACGGTGCTGAGCGCCCCCAAGCTCACCACACGAATGGCATGCACCCGTGGCCAATGGCGCCGCCGACGGTGCCGGCCCCGGCCCCGGCCAAGCTCCGACGTGCCGCTTCGCGGCGCGTCCGGGGCGGCCCCGCACGTGTCAGGAGGCGTCGGCGAAGGAGTAGGTCCGGCCGTCTGGTCGTCGATCTGGTCCACGGTATTCAATCCACCGCTACCGGAAGAATCGGAGAAGGGGCTCCGCAGCGGTTCGAAGTTGCGACCTCTGAGGGCCCTCGGAGAGCGCCTGTGACTGCGCTCACGCCGCACAGAGTATCGGGCCGCGGGCACCCCACTTCGAGCGCGTGACAAATGGGTAATTTCGAAGACCTCGGAACCTGGCTCCGCTCGTTTTCCCGGTGAGATCGGCCCGGGACCCGACGTGGCAGGTGGGTCGGTCGCTGGGTCGGGGCACGGAGCCGAACTGCTGTGGCCAGGGCCGATGTCAGGCCGGTGTGGCGGCGGTGACGAGGGCAGCGCCAGCCCGGTCGACGAGGGAGGGATGCAGCTGAGACTGCACCCAGTGGCAACGCATGTGAGGACGTGATGCCCTGCGTTCGGCCACGCTCTCACCCGATATTGAAGGCCGTGACCCACCAGCGACCTCCCTCGAGGCCGGCTCGGCCGAGTTCCTGGTGGCCGGCCGGGGCCGCCGTGACCGTGGCGGCGCCCCAGGACGGGACGGAACGGCTCCCCCCGTTCGCAACTGGGAGGCCGTCAGCGCACCGCTTCATAGATGGCATAGCCGGTCAGGGCGAACAGCACGACGGCCGTCACGATGCGCACGGTCTTGATGTTCACCAGACGCAGCAAGCTCTGACCGCTGACGACGGCCAGTCCCGCGACGGCCCACAGCGCCAACACGGCGCCGACGGCAACCGAGAGGGCGTCGTGATAGTGGGCCGCAAGGTTGGCCGTGAGGATCTGGGTCAGGTCCCCCCACTCGGCCAGGAAGATCACCAGGAAAGCGGTCACGGCCACCCGTTGGTGTGAGGCCACCTCCTTCTCGACCAGCTCTCCTTCCTGACGCTCCTTCATCGCCTCGCGCAGGGCGAGCACGCCGCCGATCGCGAACATGACGGCCACGATGATCTCGAGCGCCCGGTGGGGCAGAAGATGGAAGAGCGCGACGCCGATCGTCACGGCGATCACGACGTGCACCGCAAACCCGGCGGCCGCCCCCAACCAGACAAGCAGTGGCCGCCCACGAGTCGACATCACGAGGGAGGCGAACATCGTCTTGTCCGGGAGCTCGCCCAAGAAGATGATGGGAAAGACGGCGATGATGACGTCGAACTGCAAGGCGGGCCTTTCTGCGGGGCCACCGAACGTAGCGCGCCAGGTACGTTTCCTTCGACCAGGCATCGGGTGGATCGGCGCAGCTCCCCAGGACCCCGCCCCGAGCAGGCCGTTCGAATGGGCTGAGAGCGAGCGATGCAGATCGATCTCAGCGAACGAGCGATGCTGCGGTTGTTGTCAGGGGTGAGGAAGGCCCTGAGCGATCCACCCGGGGGCGGGTCCGGCCCCTTCGGTGCCGGCGCCGCTCCCGGCTGAAGCAGCATCGAGGAGGGACCGTCCGGTCAGCTGGTACACCGTCTCGTCGTCATGGTGGCGCCACAGCTCGAGCAACTCGTAGGAGACGGGGTCGCAGCCGTAGCGCATCGGACCGTCACCCTCGAGGATGGCATCAACGATGGCGACGGCGGCATCGGCTGCGTCGACCACCCGAGGATCGGCATGCTCCTCGCGCAGCCGGGCCGCCGTGTCCCCCAGGGAGCGGTAGTGCTCGAAGCGGGAGGCGTCGTGTTCGCCCGAACTGAGCCGGAACATGTCGGTGTCCACCGGGCCGGGCAGGATCTCGACGACCCGGATGCCGAAGGGGGCCACCTCGGTGCGCAGGCTGTCATCGAACGCCGAGACCGCAGCCTTCGATGCCCGGTAGGCCGCATAGAAGGGCACCGACGCGAAGATCGAGGACGAGCTCACCGTGCACACCACGCCAGGCGCGTTGGCCCGCAGCACCGGGATGGCTGCCGACGTCAGCGCCACCACACCGAACACATTCGTCTCGAAGAGGCGTCGCCAGTCCTCGATGTTGGCGTGCTCGACGGGCAGGTAGTCGACGTCGATGCCGGCGTTGTTGACGAGGACGCGCAGGTCGCCGGGCAACTCGAACGTCGAAGGGTCGGTCACGTCGAGCCGACGCACCTCGAGCGACCCTTTGGCTTCCTCCGGCATGGACGCCCCCGCAGCGGGGTCACGCATGGTGGCGATCGTGTCGAAGCCGCGGACGGCCAACTCGAGCGCGACAGCCCGGCCGATGCCGCGGCTGGCGCCGGTCACGAGCGCGCTGCCGTGGACCGGCAGTGAGGCGGACTGGTTCATCGGGTCTCTCCGGTCGCCTCGCGGGGCAGACCGTGCACGCTGCTCGTCATGACTCGACACTATGGGTGGCCGAGGCGGATCTGCATGTCCGGGTTCAGTCCCCGATGCCGTCGGGCCCCGCACGCCCGAGGAGATGGCGAAGACACCCTTCGAGGGTGCGGTGACGGAAGGAGTGACCTCCCGCGAGAAGGCGCTGCGGAACGGCCCGCTGGCCGGCCAAGGCGAACTCGTGCGCGCCCTGCTCGCCCAGCAACAGGCCGGGCGCGAACGACGGTACGGGCAACAGCGCCGGTCGCCGCAACACTCTGGCCAGGGTGGCGGTGTACGTGCGGTTGCGCACGGGGTTGGGGGCCACGGCGTTCACCGGTCCGCGCAGGTCGGGATCGACCACGCACCGAGCCAGGACGTCGAGTACGTCGTCGATGCCGATCCAGGGCACCCACTGACGCCCGCCGTCGAGCGGTCCGCCCAGACCGGCGCTGAAGAGCGGTCGGAGCAGCCGGAGCATCCCTCCGGCCGGGGACTGGACGATGCCGTTTCGCACCTGCACCACGCGCAGCCCCGCTTCGGCCGCCGGGGCCGTTGCCGCCTCCCAGTCCCGGACGAGATCGGCCAAGAAGCCGTCACCGGGTGCGCTGTCTTCGGTGAGCAGTTCGTCTCCGCGGTCGGGGCCGTAGCACCCGACGGCCGAGGCGGTGACCAGCACCCTGGGCCCGTCGACCATGCCGGCCATGGCCTCGGCCAGCCGTCGGGTCGGCTCGATCCGGCTCCGTCGGACCAGCAACTTGTGCGAGTCCGTGAAGCGACCGGCGATGGAGGCGCCGGCCAGGTGCACGAGCGCATCGACGTCGGCCAACGACTGCGGGTCGGGAGCTTCGGGGTCCCAGGTTCGCTCGTCTGGCGAGAGGCCCGCCCGGCGCACCAGCCTGATGACCCGGTGCCCGCCCGTGGTCAAGAACGCGGCACAGAGCGGAGCCGATGAGCCCCGAAGCGCCGGTGACCGCGACGGTCAACGGGTCTGGCTGCAGGTCCCGGAGGGTGCGGTGTCCGGCCAGGTCGCCCACCAGCTGGCGATGGCGGTAGCGAAACATCTCGTCGAGCAACCGCCCCGGGATCGGGGTCTCGACCACATCGGTCAACCTGGTGCGCGACGGGGAAACGGCGTCGAACTCGTGGCAGTGGCGCCAGGGCAACGGAAGCGAAACCAGCCGGTCGACGAAGAGGCGGGGTGGGTCGTACGCCTCGTGCTGGGCCACCCAGCGCACCCCACCGGGCAACCGGAGCACGGCGCGGCCGTCGCGCAACGACGTCGCTTCCTCCACGACGCGCACCGGCTGCCAGGGCGGAGTGAGGCGTCGGATCGCTCCGGGCCTCGCGTGCCACGCAAAGACCTCGTCGATCGGTGCTTCGATGATGTTCGAAGCCCGCAGGCCCACGATGGCGCCCCTCTCTGGGATCCGGAGTCCCTAGACCTTCGCGCCGAACCCCGGGGGGGCGCCAGGCCAGAGGTGGTGAGCGCAGGGTCGCTGCATCGGCGTCCCGCCGTAGCGACGGTTCGCCGCTTGCGATACCGCTGGGAGAGGATGGACCATCCGAGCGGAGGAGCGTCCCATGTCCACAGTGGTCGTCGATCAACCCGTCGAGGGCGTCACGCGGATCACCCTGCAACGCCCGGAGCGATTGAACGCAATGAATGCGACGCTCATAGGCGAACTCCACGATGCGCTCGAGGCCATCGCGATCGACCGGTCCTGCCGGGTCGTGATTCTGACGGGTGCCGGTCGAGGGTTCTGTGCGGGGATCGATCTCTCCGGGTACGGGCGGGCGCCCAGCGCGGATGGGCGGCGCCGGGTCGAGGACACTTTCGCCACGCAGACGCACATCGCAGGGCTCGTGCCGCGGCTGCGAGCCTTGCCGCAGCCGGTGATCGCCGCGGTCAACGGAGCCGCCGCCGGCGGTGGACTGGCGCTGGCCCTGGCCAGCGACATCCGCATCGCCGGCGCGTCCGCCCGATTCAACGTGGCTTTTGTCCGGCTGGGCATTTCGGGTTGCGACATCGGCGTCAGTTGGCTGCTCCCCCGGCTCATCGGCGCCTCGCGGGCCTGGGAGCTGATGCTGACCGGGCGGATCATCGATGCGGACGAAGCGGACCGCATCGGCCTCGTCCTGCGCGTCGTGCCCGACGACCAATTGATGGAGGCCGCACTGGAGTCGGCGGCACTCATCGCGGCCAACAGCCCCTGGGCCATCAGGATGACCAAGGAAGTCATGTGGTCCCAACTCGAGGTCGGCTCGCTCCAGGCCGGCATCGACCTCGAGAACCGGACTCAGGTCCTCTCTTCCATGACCGGAGACATGCAAGAGGCTGTCGCCGCCTTCTTGGAGAAACGACCGCCGCGCTATGGCGACGAGACGGCGCGCCCCGAGTCCTGAAGGGCGCGTGCGCTCGCCTTCACCGGGTGAGGTCTCGCACCAAGCCAGCCTGGCTACGTTGGAGCAACTCATGGGGGCCGCCGACCACAGCACTCGTCGCACCGGTGTGCCCCGATGGGCCGTTGTCGTTTCGGTCGCCCTGGTTGCCGCCCTCTGCGCCGCGTGCTCCTCGGAGCCTCCCGCCCCACGCAGCCTCTCGGATCCTTCCCAATCGGTCGTGCCGGTGCCCGACTACACGGACGACTGCGCTCCGCTCGGCGCCGACACCTCGGTCACCTGCTTGCGGGTGACGCTCGACGCCATCGACACGGCACGGGCGCAGGAGGGGGTGGGGCCGATGGTGCTTCCAGCCGACTTCGCCCAGCTCAGCGTCCCCGAGCAGCTCTTCGTCGCCCTCGATGCGGAGCGGGTGGATCGGGGGCTGCGCCCCTTTGCCGGACTCTCCACCTCGCTCGACCGCGACGCCCAGCGGGCGGCCGATGCCGCCCTGCTGCCCGCCCGGCCAGGCCACGGGTACTCCGAGGTGAACCAGGAATGGATCGGTGCCGTCGACAACGGCCTCGACGCTGACTACCAATGGTTGTACTTCGACGGACCCGGCAGTGGGGTGCCGCAATGTTCGAGAGCGCAGACCTCAGGCTGCTGGGAGGATCGCCAGATCGTCGCTCGACCGCTTCGGATCCGGTCACCTCGTCATGGGAGTGGGCTACGACCCCGCCGGCGACACCAGTCACCGGCGATCGAGGTGGGTCATCGCTGGCCGCAACGATGGCCCTCACGGCCTCGGGCACGACGGACACCTACGCGTACACCTGGACAGCAGGCGCTCGCGTCCATGGTCACCGGGACACTTCAGCCGCTGCGCGCCATCCCCGCTTCGGAGTCGGACACCGGTATCTCCGATCCGTCCACCAACGTCGATCCTGTTCCCGACTACACGCGGATCTGCGCACCAAATGGGCTGGACGCGTCGCCCAAATGTCTCGGCGCCGTTCTGGCGGCGGTCAACCGGGCCCATGCGCTCGAGGGCGTCCGGCCCATGGTGTTGCCGCCCGACTACGGACACCTGAGCGTGCCCGACCAACTGTTCGTCGCCGTCAATCTCGAGCGAGTGGACCGCGGCCTGGCGCCCTTCGTCGGCCTGACGACGGCTCTCGACCACAACGCGCAACGCGGTGCCGACGACGCCGACGACCCTCCAGACCCGGGAGGGGCTTACGCGTTGGACGACGCCGAGTGGGCCGGCGGGTCGTCGAACGGTCTCGACGCCGTCTACGGGTGGATGTACGACGACGGCTTCGACAGCGGCAACCTGGACTGTGTGCGGCGCGACGGCCCCGGCTGTTGGGGACACCGCAAGGGCATCCTCGACGACTTCGGCTCGGGGGCCAACCTCGTGATGGGAGCGGCGCTGAACACCACCAGCGATACCCATAGCGGCGACAGCGGGGGCACGTCCATGGCGGTCACCCTGGCCGTGGCCGACCGCCCCTGCCAGCGTGTTCACCTACCGCTGGAGCCAGGTCGTGGCAACACTGCCCGTGCTCGGCGTGCCCGCATAGGGTGACGCGATGTCCTCGCAGATCTACTTCAACCCGTCCTGCTCGAAGTGCCGTAGCGCGCAGGCCATCCTCGACGAGCACCACATCGAGGCGGATGTCGTGCGCTATCTCGACATCCCGCCGACCCGGGCGGACCTCGAGCACCTCATGACACTGTTGGGGATCGACGACCCCAGGCTCATGATGCGAACGGGCGAGGCGGTGTACGCCGAGCTGGCCCTGGACGAGAAGGCGCCGTCGGAGCTGCTCGACGCGATCGTCGCTCACCCCATCCTCCTGGAACGGCCGATCTTCGTCCACCACGGCAGGGCCGTCATCGGCCGCCCGCCCGAGCGCGTGCTCGATCTGCTCTGAGCGGGCCGCCGGGACCTCGACCGAGGTGTCGCGGCCGGAGTGACTTAGGGTGAGCGGCGCCGCGCACGTCCTCGCCGGGCGCGGCACGAACAAAGGGGGATCGATGACCTCGCAACTGCTGATCTTCGGCATCCTCGGCATCGCCAGCACCGCGGTGGCCTTCCGGGTCAACTGGCACCTCTTCACCGGTGGGCGGGCCGGGCGGGGCGGGCCGGTGAGCCCCCTCGAAGGTGTCTACTACGCCGTGGGCATCTGCTCCGTGGTCCTCGGGTGGTACTTCAATGTGCGCTACACCCACCTGTATCCCAACGCCAACTACGTCAACTACACGAAGATGCTCTTCACCAACTGGGCTGCGGACTCGGCCGCCCAGGACTACGTCATCGTCAACGTGGTGCTGCTCCCGTTGTGGACCATCGTCGAAGGGCGACGTCGCGGTCTGCGCTGGGCCTGGATCTTCTTCGTGATCAGCCTGTTCACCAGCCTGGCCTTCTCCATTGCCCTCTTCCTCGCGTTGATGGAGCGCCAGTTCCGCTACAACCGCGAGCCGGTCGCCTCCAGGACGGCGTAGCCGCAGTTGTAGCCGGGAATGAACGTGACCCCGGGGCCGCCGTGGCACCCGGCGCCGCAGAGATAGAGACCCTCGAGCGGGACCGGGTTGTCGGGCCAGCCGCGGGGACCGGGCCGGAACGGGCCCATGAACTCGGGCTGGAGCAGGCCGTGGGTGAAGTCGCCGCCGGTGCAACCGAACATCAGCTCGTAGGTGAAGGCCGGGTAGTTGAGTTGGCGGTCGATCAGGTCGGGGAAGTTGGGTGCCGCCGCGGTGATCTTGGCGACGATGCGCTCGGCCATCTCGTCGCGCAGCCGGTTCTGCGACTCCCGGTCGGTTGCGACCGGCAGGTAGAAGGCGAAGCTGCTGGCCGCGTGCATGCCTTCGGGAGCCAGGCTCGGATCGTCCAGCGAGGGAATCTGGAGGTTGAAGGAAGGTGACCGGGGCACCAGGCCGCGCACGCAGCCCTCGAAGTCGGCCTGCATCTCCTCGGCTGTTCCGAAGAAGGTGACGTTGCGTCCGAAGGTGGTGCCGTTGAGCTCCTCGTAAGGGCTGCGGTACTCGGGCAGGCCTGACAGTGCGAAGTGGGCCTGGAAGTAGGCGGCGCGGTGGTCGATGGCCGCCACCCGGCGCGCGAACGCATCGGGCAAGGACTCGGAGTCGATCAGATTGACGAAGGTCGCCGTCGGGTCGAGGTTGGACACGACGACGGGTGCCGTCACGACGCTGCGATCACTGAGCTCGACGCCGTGGACCGCGCCCCCGTCGCACGACGATCCTCGTGACCTTGGCGTGGCGGCGCAGCTCGCCGCCGTTGCGCTCGAACATGGCGCACAGGTGATCCGCCATGGTGCCCAAGCCTCCCCGCACCTTCGACATCGTGGCTGTGCCCGGTGAGGCCAGGGCGAAGGCGAGACACAGCGCGCTGCCCGGAGTGGCGGGCCCGCGGAAGGTCGAGTTGACGGAGAGAAAGCTGAGCATGCTGCGGACCGGGGCATGCTTCGACTTGTCGGGCAGGTAGCGGTCGATCACGTCCATGACGCTGCCGAACAGCGCGACCCGCAGCGCTTCCCGCTCGGTCTCGTTCGTGGCGCAGTCCCACATTTCGTCCAGCGAGCGCGGCCCCCGTCGCACGTCGAAGCGGCCGATGGCCCGGGCCGGAGCCTCGGCCCAAGCGGCCACCTCGGCCATGCCGAGCACGGCCTCGATCCCGAGCGCCTCGCCGAGGTGCTCGAGGAGCCGCTCGGGGTCCGAGTACAAGAAGAGCGGGGGCTGGTCGCCGTTGCCGATGCTGGCCGACTGGACCTCGGGTTCGTAGATGGGACACGACCCGAGCTCCAGGTCCTCGAACACCTCGTTCGGTACGGGGAACTGGATCGATCCTGCGAGCTCGAAGCGATAGCCCCGGATGAGCTCGGTCGTCGAGGCCATCCCTCCGATGAAGTGGTTCTTCTCGACGCACAGCACTCGCATGCCGCCACGGGCCATGACGGCGGCGGCGGTCAGCCCGTTATGCCCTGCTCCGATGACGATCGCGTCGAAGTCAGGCATCGGCACGGGACTGTAGCGACCGTCCCGTTGGCTCGCCGGATTGCTTCAGACCTCGGTGTGAGGGGCGCGATCCCCGCTCATCGAGCCGCCCGAGCCTCCCCGAGCCGCCCAGGCCGCCCGGGCCGGCCAGTCAGAAGGACGGAAGCGGCGTGCGGCGATCTCAGGCGATCCTCGGCCCTCGTCCGCCATCCCTGTGCGGACCCGGTCCGTATACCTGATGCCGAGCGGGCCTCGTGCCCCGTCGTGCAGGCAGGACCACACTCTCCAGGAGGTCGTTTTACATGGCAGGTCGGCCCGTTCTTCGTTGCCTTCCGATCAGGCACACGCAGAATTCCGCCGGGCTGCCACGGCCGAGGTCTTGCTCTGAGCGCGTCGGGGTTCGCGACTTTCGGCATTGCGGGAACCGCAATCGGGACCGCCGACGCCGCCTCGTCGCCCTACCTCTCCCAACTCACGGGTGACGACGGTGGCGCCGACGGTCCCGCCTTTCCGACCTCGACCGCTCAGCCCCAGCCGAAGGCGGGCTCCCGCAGAACGACTCTGAGACCGGCCCGGTCGGGTCAGTCGCCAAGCCCACGCCGGCGCCAGTAGAGCGCAAGCCCGGGCGCGTCCGTCGACGCTCGCCGCCTCGCCGGGCTGGGCCGAAGCCTCGCTAGAGGATCGGTTTTTGCGCCTCTGAGCAGCGGATTCCCGCTGAGCACGGCCTATGCACTCGCGGGATCGCTCGATCCTCCGGGCACGAGCATAAGGGACGGGTCCCTGCATCCCCCGTTTGTTAAGCTGGGATCCCGCTGGGAACACGTCGCAGGCGATCGTGCGGTCTCCCGGCTCGAGGCGAGGAGCGCACATGGCCGATGGACCGACGCCTTATGCAGCGGTGAGCAGAGCCGAGTGAGCGCGCACCTCATCAGCGTCGTCATCCCGAGCCACGACCGAGCCGATCGCGTCCTCGAGGCCGCCGGCTCGGTGCTCGCCCAGGAGGGCCCAGAGCTCGAGGTCATCGTGGTGGACGACGGGTCGACCGACGCCACTCCCGAGATCCTCGACGCCCTGGCGTGCCAGGACCGGCGCGTCCGCGTGCCGCGCAACCCCGAGGCCCTCGGGCCATGCGAGGCGCGCAACCGCGGCGTGGCGGTGGCCAGCGGAGACTTCATCGCCACCTGCGATGACGACGACGCCTGGCTACCAGGCGCCGCCACCACCATGATGGCCTATCTCGACGACCACCCCGAGGTCGGTGCGGCCACGGCGTGGCACCAGGTCGCCCACGCTCGCCGAGTTGTCGACTTCCGTGGGCCGCTCGAATACGGCAGCGACGAGCTGTTGTGGTGGAACATGCCCGCCATCTCCTTCATCGTCGTCCGTCGTGAGGCGTTTTCGTCCGACCCCTGGTACGACCCGGACTTCGTCACCGGAGAGGACTGGGACCTGCAGTCTGCGCTGCGCCCTGGAGCGGCCATTCCGCACCGTCCCCCGCGTGCTCTACAGGTACCGCCAGCACCGAGGGCCGAGAGTCACAGGCCAAGCCGAACGGCACCGGCAGGGGCGCGCCGCGCTGGTCGAGAAGCACGGTCGCCCTCATGTCTCCGGCCTGTATCGCCTACCACCGCACCGTCATGGAGCTCCAGGCGGGGACGACAGGAGCGGCGGGGCGGGTGTTCGCCGGAGCGGCCGCACGCCATCCGCTGTCGGGAGCGCGGGCGGCGGCGATGCTCGCTGGCTGCTGGGTGGCGGCCGGGATCGGCGTCCGCCGTGGCGACCCGGGCTTGGCGTTGCGTATGGCGGTCCGTCTGGTCGGACCGGCCCGGCAGTCCAAATGAGGGCAGTCGCCAACCCTCGCCGGCGGCGCCGGCTTGGAGGGCGGCCACCGACGGGTTGATCCCCGGGTGGATCGTCCGGGTGGACGTGGGCCCGAGGGCCGCCGCCCCTCCTACGCTGGGCGCCATGGCAATGGGCAACCGGCCCGAGGTGGAGACGGCCCAGGCTCCGATCGCCGCCCTCGATGTGGCCCTCCTGGCCCAGCAGCTCGGGGCCGCCCTGCTCCGGGTCCCCTTCCGTCGCCCCATGCGCCAGGGCGGCTCCAACCCGGCGGCCAACCTCGGCATCTGCGTCACCCGCGAGGTGATCCGCACCTTCATGGGCTACGCGTCGTCGCTTGCCCATTCCCGAGTTCCGCAGCGTCGAGCTCGTGCTCGATGACATCTGCAAGGTCATCATGCCGCCGGTCGTCCGCGCCCTCGACGTCAAGGGCCATCCCGCCGCGCTTGGGCGGCGTGCCCGGCATCCTCTACCGCCCCCGCGCCGGCGAGCCCGTCGGCGTGATCCTCTACCTCCACGGCGGCGGCTACATCGGCACGTCGCCCCAGATGTACGCGTTCTTCACCTCGCGGGTGTGCAAAGAGACAGGCTGCGCCGTCTTCGTGGCCGACTACCGCCTGGCGCCGGAGTTCCCCTACCCCGCCGGGGAGGAGGACGCCACCGCCGTCTACGAGGCGCTCCGCGACCTCGGCGTGCCGAACGAGCGCCTCTTCCTGGCCGGCGACTCGGGCGGCGGCGGGCTGGCCAACAGCGTGCTGCTCTCGCGCGTGGAGCACCTCGAGACGATCCGCCCGGCCGGGCTCATCCTCTTCTCACCCGAGGTCGACCTGCGCCTCGACGAGCCCTCGGTCACCGAGAACGCCCACCTCGACATTCTCCCGTGGAACATCCCCACGGCGAGCTACCTGCACGGCGAGGACGCCGCCGACGCGTCGGTCTCGCCGCTGAACGCCGACCTCGTCGGGTTCCCGCCCACCTTCGTGGGCTGGGGCGGCGACGAGATGTTCCGCGACCCCATCCGCCGCTACGCCGAGCGCCTGGCCGCCGCCGGCGTGCCCACCCACGCCCACGAGTTCGAGGGCATGTTCCATGTCTTCCAGATCCTGATGCCCTGGACCGACCAGAGCCACGAGTCCTTCGCCCACCTCGGGACCTTCGTGCAGAAGCAGGTGGCCGACGCCCCGGCCTTCGATGCGACCGTCCTGCGCGACATCCCGGCGCCGGGCCCGCCCTAGCGGCGGCTGACCTCGATCTCCCGGTTCCGGTCGATTCCGGAGGCCCCCACAACTGGAATCCCCCATTCCGCTTCTGCTAAGAAACCAGAGGTGAGCGATCGACGCATCCACTACGGCGCGACCTTCGCCGTGCTGGCCACCGCCGCCCTGGCCTTCAGCCTCTTGCAGTCGCTGATCATCCCGGCCATCCCCCAGCTCGAGCACACGCTGCACACCTCGGAGTCCGCCGCCAGCTGGCTGCTGACCGCCTACCTCCTCAGCGCGGCCATCGCCACGCCGGTCCTCGGCCGGGTGGGCGACACCATCGGCAAGGAGAAGGTCATCGTCGGCGTGCTCATCGCCCTGAGCGTGGGCACGTTGATCAGTGCGTTGGGCACCACTTTGGGCGTGATCCTGGTCGGACGGGTCATCCAGGGCGCAGCGGGCGCCATCTTCCCGCTCGCCTTCGGCATCATCCGCGACGAGTTCCCGGCGGCCCGGGTGGCCGGAGCCATCGGCTTCATGTCGGCCATCCTCGGCGTGGGTTCGGGAGCCGGCATCGTCCTGGCCGGCCCGATCCTGGTGCACCTGAACTACCACTGGCTCTTCTGGCTACCGCTCATCATGTCGACCGCCGCCACGGTGGCCACCTTCTTCTTCGTCCCCGAGTCGCCCGTGCGGGCCCCGGCCGGTATCAACTGGCTGGGCGCCGTCCTCATGTCGGGCTGGCTCACCACGGGCCTGATCGCCGTCTCCTACGGGCCGAACTGGGGTTGGCTCAGCGCGACCATGGTGGAGCTCTACATCGCCACGGTGGTGCTGGTCGTCCTTTGGGTCCTGTCCGAAGTGCACTCCAAGTCGCCGCTGGTCGACATGAAGCGTCATGCGCATCCGCGCCGTGTGGGCCACCAACCTGGCCGCCCTGCTCTACGGCTTCGGCTTGTTCGCCATGTTCATCACCGTGCCCCAGTACGTCCAGACGCCGACCAGCGCCGGCTACGGCTTCGGCGCCTCGGTCACCCAGTCGGGGCTGTACCTCCTGCCCTTCGCCCTGGCCATGGTCGTAGTGGCGCCCTTCACCGGCTGGCTCTCGCTGCGCATCGGGTCCAAGGTCGTGCTCATCATCGGATCGCTCGATCTCGGCCTCCTCCTACGTCGTGCTCGTGATCGGCCACAGTCAGTCCTGGGCGATCTACCTGGCGGCGGGGCTGCTCGGGGTGGGGCTGGCCCCGGCGTTCGCGTCGCTGGCCAACCTGATCATCGAGAACGTGCCGGCCGACCAGACCGGGGTGGCCACCGGCATGAACACCAACGTCCGCACGATCGGGCAGGCGCTTGGGCGCCGGCATCGCCACCAGCCTGGTCGTCAGCCAGATCCTGCCCAACGGCTTCCCCAAGGAGTCCGGCTACGTGCTGACCTTCGCCGTGAGCGGCCTCGGCCTGATCGTGGCGGCACTCGCCGCCTGCCTCATCCCGACGCGCCGGACCGAGACGGCGGTGCGGGGCGAGTCCCACCCCGGCCTCACCGCCGAAGGCGAGGCCATCGTGGGCGCCATCGCCTACGTGCCCGAGTAGCCGGCGTGACCAGGTCCGCAGCCACCGCCGCCCGCCGCCCGCTGCGCCGCGACGCCGAGGTCAACCTGGCCCGCATCCTCGACGCCGCCCGACTGGTCTTCGCCGAGCAGGGTTACGGCGCCTCCATGGAGACCATCGCCGAGCGGGCCGACGTCGGCGTGGGCACGCTCTACCGGCGCTTCCCGCGACAAGGCCGAGCTGTTCGAGGCGGTGGTCGACGAAGCCAAGCGGCGCAACCGCGAGATCGCCGAGACGGTGTTGGCCGAGGTGCCCGACGGCGAGGCGGTCTTCGAGTTCGTGCGGCGCTGCGTGGCCGCACCCAGCTGCTGGCGGGCCACCACCGAGGCCCCGCCCTGGCGTTCGACCGGCACCGGCCTCGACCTGTTGGCGCCCCTGCTCGACGAGATCCTGGCCCGGAGCCAGCGGGCGGCCACGGTGCGGGCCGACCTGGCCGTGACCGACATCGTGGTCGGGCTGCTCTCGGTACGGGCCATCGCCGACGTGTGCGACACCACCGGGGCGCGGCCTTCGTTGCGCTTCCTCGAGCTGGTGCTCGACGGGTTCCGCCCCGGTGCCCCCGTCGGGCCAGAGCGTCGGGCCCTCACCGTGGCCCAGCTCGACCGTCTGCTGCGCCGGCGCTGAGGAGCCGTCCGCGGTCCCGTTCAGTTGCCGAGGATGCCCAGCTGCTCGTCGCGGATGCCCTTGGCCCGCGACTCGGCGAATTGCTCGAGCCACTCGCGCAGCTCGACGCTGCCCGTCTCCTCGGCCCAGCGCCGCGGCATGGCCGGGAAGGAATAGTCCGCCGGCAGGGCGGGCGGCGGCGGCTGTTCGGCCTTGCGGGCCTGGGCGGCTTCGAGCGCGGGGGCCAGGCGGTCGGCCTTGTCCTGCACCTGCTTCTGGTCGCGCTCCTTGAAGGCGGGGAGCACCTCGCGCCCGAACAGTTCGAGGGACTCGCAGATGTCCTCGTGGCGGTTCTTGCCCGCCTGGAGCACGAAGATGACCTGGTCCACGCCGGCCTCCTCGAAGCGCTCGAGGTACTCGCGCACCTGGGCGGGCGTGCCGGTGGCGCCGCGCAACCCGGTGCGGTCGCCGGCCGCCAGCCGGGCCCCCAGGCGCTCCTGGCGCAGGGCGGCCTCCACCTCGGGCGAGTAGCCGTGATCGCCCCGGCGGTCGAGGAACTCCTCCCACACGTCGGTCGACCCGGGCTGGTGCTCGCCGAAGACGTAGTAGTGCCCGAGCGAGTAGCCGAAGAAGTTGCCGCCCTCGAGCCCGCGGGAGAGGGCCTCCTCTTCGTCGCGGTGGCACATCATCTGGGTGACGCAGGCGATGCTCGGGTTGACGGCCTGTCCGACCGGGACACACGACTCGGCCAGGGTGCGCTCGTAGTCCGACACCCACTTGACCGCTTCCTCGGGGTCGATGAAGGCGAAGGTCAGCGCGCCGATCCCCTTCTCTGCGGCCAGGAGGATGGTGTCGCGCCGCGAGCAGGCCACCCACAACGGCGGGTGCGGCTTCTGCATGGGCTTGGGGACGACGTTGCGCGGCGGCATCTGCACGAAGGTGCCGTCGACGCCGGTGAAGGGCGTCTCGGTCATGCAGCGCAGCGCCACCTCCAGTCCCTCGAGCCAGGCGGCGCGCTTGGTGGCCGGGTCGACCAGGAAACCGCCGAGCTCGGCCTCGGAACCCGACTCGCCCGAGCCGAACTCGACCCGTCCCCCCGAGAGCAGGTCCAGGGTGGCCACGCGCTCGGCGGTGCGGGCCGGGTGGTTGTACCCGGGCGCCGTCTGGATGATGCCGTGCCCGAGGCGGATGTTCTTGGTGCGCTGGCTGGCGGCCCCCAGGAAGACCTCGGGTGCCGACGAATGGCTGTACTCCTCCAAGAAGTGGTGCTCCACCTCCCACACGACGTCGAAACCCAGGTGATCGGCCAGCTCCACCTGCTCGAGCGCATCCTGCAGGAGCCGGTACTCACTGCCCTCGTCCCAGGGCCGGGGCAGCTGGTGCTCGTAGAAGACGCCGAACTTCATGCGTCGCCCAGGGCGTTGAACTCGGCCAGGAGGTCGGCGCCGTCCGGCGCGGCGTTCGCACCAGTGCTCGACCTCGGCCCGGGTGGCCCGCCGGCCGTCCTCGCGGGCCGGGCCCAGGCTCTGGGCCAGCAGCGGCTCCCAGATGCGGCCGATCATGTCGGTTCCGGCGTGGTGGGTGCCCGTCTCGCCGACCCATGTGCGGTCGCGCATCTCGGAGAGCGCGGTGCGCAGGTAGCCGACGTGCGGCGTCTCGTCGGACCGGATGTAGCCGACCAGCTGGGCGGCGGCGCCCTCCCCGGCGACGAGCTCGGTGTCGGACATCCACGCTTCGGCCCAGGCGAAGGTGTGGAAGGCCGAGATCTCGATGAAGAGGACACGCACCATCAGGCTGACCATCACTTCGAGATCGGGCGAGACGTCGTCGGGCAACCGGCGCGTGCCGCCGGTGCCGGGACCGTTCGCCCCGAAGCCCATGCGGGCCAGCATCGCCTCGATGTCCAGCTCGTCGGCCGGGCGCTCGAACGCGATGTCGCGGGCGGCGAACCACATGTCGCGGTGACCGGCCTCTTCCTCCCAGCCCGCCTCGTCGCGGCCGTGCGCCTCGAAGAGACCGCCGCCGAGATGGTCGATGGCGGTGCCGCGCACGTCCTCGACGAAGTGGCGTTGCATGTCCTTGGGCTTGAGCAGCCGGATGTTGGCGCCGTACCCCTCCACCGTCCCGATGCGGGTCAGCGTGGCCATGAGCGGCTCGGGCACGCCGGCGCGGATCAGGAAGCGCGCCTGCTCGACGTTGGGGTACGAGCGTTCCCAGCGCTCGAGGGGCACGTCGATCAGCTCGGTGCCGAAGCGCTCGCAGTTCTGCTCACCCCAGGCCGCAATGGCCGGGGCGCGGAAGCGGGTGCGGGGCGAGACGTAGGTGCCGGCGGCGTCGAAGCCGCCGTGGCAGCGCACCCCGCCGGCGAGGAGCGGTTCGCTCACCGCCAGGTCGCTCAGCAGCTCGTCCTCGGTGAACTCGACCTGTGCCGTGGCCATGCCCGGTCCTCCCCTGCAGGTTCCCTCTGCGCTGTTACTCCAGAGTGTACACTCGCACGTATACAGATCGAGAGCAAGCTTCTCCCGCGTGCCGAGCGACGCGCCGCCATCCTCGAGAGCGCGGCGCGTGCCTTCGCGACGTCCGGGTTTGCCCAGACGTCGATGGACGACGTGGCCGCCCGCTGCGGCGTGACCAAACTGATCGTCTACCGGCACTTCGCGTCCAAGGAAGACCTCTACCGGGCCATCCTCCAGCAGGTCTTCGAGCACCTGGGCCAGGAGCTGCGCAGCGAACTGGCCGAACCCACCCACAGCGGCCTCGGTCCGCGCACGCTGCTCACGGTGGCCCGCGAGGACCCGGCCGCCTTCACGCTCCTCTGGCGTCATGCGGCCCGGGAGCCCCGGTTCGCCGCCTACGCCTCGGAGCTGCGCGCCATCTCGGTCGACGTCGTGCGCCAGCTCACGGGGCTCGACTCGGGCGACGCTCTCTTCGACGCCTGGCGGGCCGAGGCCCTCTTCGGTTGGCTGGTCGAAGCCACCCTCACCTGGCTCGAACGGGGCGACCACCGGCGAGACGAGGAGTTCGTCCGGCAGACCTCCGCCGGGTTGCGCGCCCTGCGCGGTGCCCTCACGCCGGCCCGAACCTGAACCGGTCGGAGGCGCACCAGACGGCTTCGTGCTCGGCCGCCTCGGATGCATGTCATTGCGCCAGCGCGGCAGATCTCAGAGCCCGACGGCCGGCGTCGTTCCGGCGCGGTCTCCTCGGGCCCCGGCCCGAGGACGCCCCCGCTTGGGCAGGTCCGCCGCCTGCTTGGGCATGCGCCCGGCATCACTCAAGGCTCGGCGCAGCACGATCTCGATCTGGGCGTTCACGCTCCGGAGTTCGTCGTTCGCCCAGCGGGCCAGCGCGTCGTGGACGGCCGGGTCAACCCGCAGGAGGACCTGACGGCGCCCGCCCACTAATAGAGAGAGCCCGCATTGACGATGGGCGATGCGGGCTGATCGCCGCAGAGCACCACCATGAGGTTGCTCACCATGCTGGCGGTGCGCTCCTCGTCCAGCGAGACCACACCGTCCTCGGTGAGCCGGTTGAGGGCCAGTTCCACCATGCCCACCGCACCCTCGACAATGCGCGAGCGAGCCGCCACGACGGCGTTGGCCTGCTGGCGGCGCAGCATGGCCTGGGCGATCTCCTGGGCGTAGGCCAGATGTGAGATGCGGACCTCGACGATCTCGACGCCGGCCACCGCCACCTTGGCCGCGACCTCGTGTGCCAGCTCGGTCGCCACGACGTCGGTCGAACCGCGCAGCGAGGTGCCGGCGCCGGAGGTGTCGTCGTAGGGGTGACTGGTGGCGACGTGACGAAGGGCCGACTCGGCCTGTACGGTGACGAAGTCCTGGTAGTTCTCGACGGCGTAGGTGGAGCGGGCGGTATCGACCACCTGCCAGACCACAATGGAGGCAATCTCGACCGGGTTGCCATCGGCGTCGTTGACCTTCAGGTGGTTCGTCTCGAAGTTGCGCACCCGCACGCTGACGGTGCGGCGCACGGTCAGAGGGAGGACCCACCAGAACCCCGGCGTGGTGACCGTACCGACGTAGCGCCCGAAGAACTGGATCACCGAGGTCTGCCCGGGCGGAACGATGACCAGCGCGGTCGCGACCAACGCGAACACGAGGATGGGTAACCAGATCAAGCCGTGGTCGTTCTTGGCACTGAGGTACACGCCATAGCCGCAGACGGCGAGAAGGATGACACCGAACCACCCGTTGACGGCGACGGCGCGGCGTTGGGCGATGTCGACCCGGGCGCCCTGGTGCCCTACTGGTTTGGGTGCGGCCAATGATTCGCTGCGGCTCATGGGAACTCCTTCAGAATGTGATATTAAAGTGATATCACATTCCGAGGCGGTTGCCTAGGGGATTTCACGGCCCGGGGTCAACGCCGCCGGGTGGCTCCGAGTCCGGCCAGCCAGGCCGCCACGATGGCGGCAACCTCCGCTTCGCTGCGACGGAGCGAGTGGTCGCCCTCGACGAGGGACACCGTCACGGGACCGGGGATGGCGGCAACCTCGCGCTCGAGCTCGTCGGGAGTGGCAAAGGCGTCCTTACCGCCCGAGACGAACAGACAGGGGAGGTCCAACTGCGCGAAGTGCTCGGTTCGCAAGCGATCCGGCTTGCCCGGCGGGTGGAGCGGATAACTGACGAGGACAAGAGCGGCGACGTCGAGTCCCTCGGCCGCGGCCAGGGAGCACATGCGCCCCCCGAAGGAACGACCACCGATGGCAATTCCCCCGCTCCGCACGCCGAGCCGCTCGGCCAGGACCGCTGTGGCGTTCCGCACCACCTCGATACAGACGGCGGGCGGGTCGGTCCGCCGCTTCCCTGACGCCTGTCCCGGGAATTCCACCCGTTCGACGGCCAGACCCTGTGCGGTCACGGCGTCGTCGATCGCCACCAGGCCCGACTGGTCGCGACGCGCGCTCGCACCGGGCGTCAGGATCAGTCCGGCCGGTCCGCGTGCGGGCATGGCCCCATTCTGCTCGACCGCGCCGGCGTGACGAGATGCCAGAGTGACTGCGGTGCGCGAGGACGATGTACCGGGTTGGGCGCTCCGCCTGGCCGCCGTTGTCGGTCCCCTGGGACCACCGCGCCCCTTGGGTGGCACGGCCTGGATGGTCGAGGCGGGCGAGCGGACCCTGGTGGCCAAGGTAGGCCTCGGCGCATGCGACGAGGCCGAGGGACTGCGTGCGCTGGCCGCGGTGTCGGGTGCCCCGCCGGTGCCCGACATCGTCCTCGCTGACGCCGACCTCCTGGTGACGACCGCGGTCGAGCAGGCTCCCCGCACGGCCGGGCACGAGGAGGCGCTCGGACGTGACCTCGCGCACCTGCACGCCCGCCCGTGGCGCGAGTGGGGTGGCGGCTCCTCGTTGATCGGCGCCTGCCCCGTCGATGCCGGTCCCGCGCCCGATGGCGTGACCTTCTACGCGGTCCGACTCTTGGGCCTGGCGCAACGTTGTGGCTTGACCGACGCCCTCAGCCCCGTGGTGGACCGGCTGCCCGAACTGCTTCCTTCGGGCGGACCCACACTGGTGCACGGCGACCTCTGGTGGGGCAATGTGCTCTGGGGTGCCGACGGGCGGGCCTGGCTCATCGACCCCTCCGCCCACGGGGGCCACCCCGAAGAGGACCTGGCCATGCTCGCCCTCTTCGGCGCGGTTCCCGAGACAGTGCGGCGTGCCTACGCCGAGGTCAACCCACTCGCCGACGGCTGGGAGGACCGGGTGGGCCTGTTCCAGCTCGTCCCCCTCCTGGTGCACACGGTGCTCTTCGGCGGCGGCTACCGGGGCCAGGCTGAGGCCGTGGCCCGGCGCTACATCTGACAGAGCCCCTCAGGTCGGCGCCCCCGGATGTTTCACTCGACTTACGCCTCGCCCCGGTACTCCGCCTCGGTGACGTGAACCCGCCAGTCGGTCTCGGGTTTCTCGCTGTCACCCACGCCCTCGGTGATGGAGAGGTGGGTCATGAAGTGGTCCCGGGTGGCGCCGTGCCAGTGCTCCTCGTCGGCGTGGGCGTGGACGATGTCGCCCGGACGGATGGTGAGGATGGCCTCGCCGCGGGACTGGACGAGCCCGACGCCCTCGGTGACGTAGAGCGTCTGGCCCAGGGCGTGCGAGTGCCAGGCCGTGCGCGCGCCGGGGGTGAAGTGGACCGAGTTCACCCGCACCCGGGACGGCTCCTCGCCGCGGGCGATGGCGTCGATGTACACATCACCGGTGAACCATTCGGACGGGCCCCTGCCGGACGGCTGCTGCGGTACGAGTTCCACGATCCCTCCTCGTTGCCTTCCTCTTCTGCTTCCTGGTCTTGGAGCCGAAACAAGAGAGCGGGTCGGTCGCTGTCATCTCGACCCGATCGGCCAGGGCGGCCACCTCGTGCCGCGGTGGCGCCCGGCGGCGACAACTCGATCAGACTCCGTCATTGGGCGATGACCGAGTCTGTCACCCGGCGACGCCGAATCGAAGACCCACCTCACTCCACGAACTGGGGGGCCGGCTCGAAGACGGCCCGACGGGCGGCGCGTCGCAGCGCAGCCAGCACGGGCCGCCCCAGCACCAGGATGAGGACGGCGCAGGTCACCGCCCTCGTCAGATCGAATCCCATGGACGTCGTCAGGTCGAAGAGGAGAAAGCGGTGGAGATTGAAGGCGACGCCGGCGCCAGGCACGAACGAATATCGGGTCACCGAGCCCACGAACGGCCAGAACCAGAAGTTGGTGAGCAACCCGTACACCAATGCAGCCACGACTCCGTACCCGGCGAGAAGGAGGCGTTCGGGAAAACCACGACCCGGGGGGAGAGACCCGGCGCCGAAACCAATCCAGGCGGCCGCGAGCATCTGGAACGGGAGCCACGGCCCGATGCCTCCGGTCACGAGGGCCGACGCGAAGAGTGCCACCGCACCGAGCACGAAACCGAACCCTCGCCCGAATACGCGTCCAGCCAGAATGAGCAGGAACCACTCCGGCTCGAAGCCGTCGATTCCCGGACTGGCGATACGCAGGGCGGAGAAGCAGGCGGCGAGGATTCCGAGCAGGGCGATCGCCTTGGCGTCGATGCCGCCTTCGGAGAGTTCCGCCATCACAATCGCGATCAGCAGGGGGACCAGCGCGACGAACACCCAGGGTGCATCGCCGCTGTGCGCCGTGTTCTGGCCCGCAGCCTTGTGGATCAGCAGGGGCCAGCAGAAGGCCACGATGCCGAAGATGGTCGTCACGCCCAGGAGGAACGACGAGCGGTGGCCGAGTCGTATGGCCGGCACGTGGCGACGCCGAGGTCGCTCCAGCGGGATCGTCACGAGGGGATCCCGGCAAGCGCCTGCTCGACCTCGTCAAGTGTCAACCATTCGTCCGGAGCGAGAACCTTGGATATCTGTGGTGCGAAAACCAGCGAGTGACAGACCACCTCGTGCGCCGGCCCGTCTGCGATGACTTCACCGTCCGCCAGAACGACGGCGCGGTGGGCCACCCGAGCCGCCAACTCGACGTCGTGTGTGGCCAAGACGACTGCGTGGCCGGTCTCCGCCAGCTCGTGGAGAATGGCGACCAACCGGTCCTTGCTCGGATAGTCGAGACCCCGGGTCGGTTCGTCGAGGAGAAGGACGGGAGGTTGCGGGGCCAGGACAATGGCGAGCACCAGGGCCAGCCGCTGACCCTCCGAGAGGTCCCGAGGATGACGATCCATTGGCATCCCGGGCAGGAGCCGGTCGAGCGTTCTCCTGGTTGTGCCATCGTCCAAGCTCGAAGCCGCGGTCAGCGTTGCGACACTCGTCGCCCACCGATTCCCCGTACAGAAGCAATCCCGGATCCTGGGGGACCAGACCGACGGCACGGATCAGCTCGGCCGAGCTCATCCGCCTTGGATCCCTCCCGCCCACCTCCACCGAACCACGACTCGGGGCACGTCCGCCCGAGAGCACCGTAAGGAGCGAGGACTTGCCCGAACCGTTGCGACCCATGAGTCCGGTGATCTCACCGCGATGGAGTTCGAGGTCGACCGAAGTCAAGGCCGCCACAGGCCCGTAGTGAACGCCGAGCCGCCGGGCCGAGGCCACCCCTTCGTCAACCCGCACGGTGTCATCGGCGGCGCGAGCGCGACCCTGGGACGCGATGACGGGCACGCAAGTCGGGAGCCAAACGGCGGGCGTCGCGCACGGTAAGCGGGAGGGGGTCCCACCCGAGTGCCCGGCCCAGCTCGATGAGCGGGGGCGCCACGGGTGCGGAACGCATCACGACTCTCGGGTGGGCCGATCTCGACGGGCCGGCCGCGGCCGGGGACCAGGACGAGCCGATCGGCAAAGGGCAACACCCGCTCGAGCCGGTGTTCGGCCATGACCACGGTGAGACCGAGATCGTGGACGAGGCGGGCGAGTGCGTTGAGGACTTCCTCGGCCGCGGCCGGATCGAGCGCGGAGGTCGGCTCGTCGAGCACGAGCGCACGAGGGGATGCAGTGAGCACAGCCCCGATCGGCGACGCGCTGCTGTTGGCCACCGGAGAGGGTACGCAGCGGCCGATCACGTAGCTCCTGCAGCCCCAGGAGATCGAGCGTGTCCTCCACCCGCCGGCGCATCGCCTCGGGCGGGACGCCCAGATTCTCCATGGTGTAGGCCAGTTCGTCCTCGACCCGTTCGGTCACGAAGCTTGCCAGCGGGTTCTGACCCACGAAGCCGACGACATCGGCCAGGTCCCGCGGCCGGTGGTCTCGGGTCGACCTGCCGTCCACCGTGACCGTGCCGCCGAGTGTTCCTCCGCTGAAATGCGGGACCAGGCCGTTGATGCATCGCAGCAGGGTCGTTTTCCCGGTCCCTGTCTCGCCGATCACCACGCACAACTCACCCTCGGGGATGAAGAGGGAAAGCTTGTCGAGAATCGGTTCGGTGGACTCCGGATAGTGGAAGGACACGCGCTCGAAGCGGATCACGTGGCCACCATTGCTTCGAGCTCAGTCCTCGGCGAGGCGGGGGCAACGCGCCGCGCCGGAACCACGAGTGCGGGCAGGGCGGCCGCCAGGGTTCCGACCACCGGCAGCAGAGGGAGTGGCGGCACGGTCAACGGCACGAAGGACACCACCATGCCGGGAATCTGGAGCGAATGGGCGAGAATCGTCGACCCGAGAGCCACCAGTCCCGAACCCACGACGAGCCACTCGACGGCACCCCAGCGGTCCGGTCGGTAGCGTGACCTCTGCAATCGCCGACCCCGTGCGGCAAACCCGACAGCACACAAGACCCCTGCGGTCGCCATCAGCGGCAGACCCAGCCCGAACTCCGAGCCGGCATCCGTGATCCCGTAGACGCCCACCGCAGCCAGCAGGAGGCCGGCCACGGTGGCAGCGGTGGCGAGCGTCCGGGCCGTGCCGGGTGCGTCGCTGCGACGGCCATAGCCCCGCGCATCCATCGACGTCGCCAATTGCAATGAGCGGTCGAGTGCGCCCTCGAGAACCGGGACGGCGATGCCGCGCAGACCCCGAAGTCCGCTCGTCGAGATGCCCCGCATGCGCCTGGCCTGGCGGACCGAGCCGATCGTCTCGACCAGCTCGGGCGTGAAGGAGAGCGCAACCGTGACCGCCACGCCCGCTTCATAGAGGACGGCCGGCAGGCAGCGGAGCAGCCGATACGGACTGACCAGCGAATTGGCAGCACCGAAACAGACCAGGATCACGGCGATCTGCAAGCCCAGTACGGCTGCGGTGACAATCGACTCCAGTGTGACGGCGCCGCCGATGCTCACCGCTGCCGCCCAGGACGGAAGCGGAACGTGGGGCATGGTGAACAGCACGTGGCCGGGGACGCCGCGCTGGCCGAAGAAGATCTCGATGACGACCCGAATGACGATCACGACGACGCCGATCCGAAGGAAGAACGCCAACGACCTGGACCAGGGATCGTTGCCGCGGCAACTCGCGACGACGAAGCACGCGACCGCTCCCAGGAGGAGTAACAGGAACGGGTTCGGATCGGTGGTCTGCATGGCAGACACGGCCAGGCACGCCGCCCACGCCCACCAGGCCAGTGGATGCACCTGGCGGTTCGGGCGTGGACGGATCATTCCTCGGCCGGTCTGCGTCGCCACAAGAACCACGACACGCCTCCGAGCACGAGAATGACGACGGCCACGATGATGATCGGGAGCGCCGGGTCACCACCGCCCTGACCGTGTGCCGACGTATCGGCCTCCGCCAGCTTGGCCGGGCTCGTCGAGCTCTTCTGGTGAGCCTCAGCTCCGGCCACGGTGCTGGTGGTTGTCGTGCTGGAGCAGGCCGGGGCCGACGGTGGTGGCGACCCCGTCGCTTGACTCGTCGGCACGGTCGTGGACGGAGCGGTACTCGGCGCTCGGGCCTTCTGGTGAGATCCTGCTCCGACCGCGGTGGTGCTCGTCGTCGTGCTCGAGGTGCTCGTCGTCGTGGTGGAGCAGGCCGACGCCGACGGTGGTGCCGGCCCCGCCAAGCCTTTGGGATTCGTCGTGGTTGTGATCTCGGGTCCCGAAGCCTGCGGCACGATCCCTGCGGGCGCCGCGGTCGGTTGAGTCGACGGAGCCGTGGTCGGAGCGGTACTCGGCGCTGGGCCGCCCGAGCCTCCACCGCCACCAGATGGCCCACCGCCTCCCCCGCTCGTCGTTGTCGTCGACGTGACAGTGCATGCTTGGCCGAACGCGGCGGCTGGCGTCACCGTCGGTGCCGGCGCTGTGGGGTTGTCGGCCCCCGGGTCCTGGTAACGCCACCCCTCGACATAGTCGGTCCCGGCGCTGACGTCGTGCGAAGCGGGACCCACGCTGGCATAGGTCCAGGTGTTGGTGTCGGGGTTGCCCTGCCAGTACGACCAGTAGAAGAACTTGCCCCCCTTCGCGTCCAGGCATTTATCAAGACCGTCGGCCGGGAAGTCATTGATGGCGCACACCAGCCCTGAGTTGTTCTGGGTGGGGACGTCCCCGGCCGCACTCATCGCCTCGAGATCGCTCGTGCCCGGGTCGACGTTGGCCGCTTGGACCGATGGCGTCGGCGGTGGAACCGTCCTGGACGACCACGCCCATGCAGACCTGGCCGCCCGCCGCACCGGCAGAGACGGACAGGGCCAGCGCCGTCAAACCCCCGACGGACAGGCCGAGAACGGCGAGGAGGCCGGCGTGCGAACGGATGCGCATGGCCTCAGCTCGCCTTGGCGGAGATGCGGACGAAGGCACACGTTCCCTCGTGGACCGCCCCGCTCGAGGTGGCCGCTTCGCCGAAACCCCCGTCGGAGGCCACCAGCCGGTTTCTGGGGGCGGTGTGCATGCGTGCTCGCTTCCCGGACTCAGCCCGGAAACTCCGAATACACGGGGTCACACCGAGCCCCAGTCCATGTGTCTCGACAGATGGGAACTCTGCTGCCTTCGAGGTATCCCGGCTGCACGACTCACCTCTGCGGTGAGCCGCTCACGGTTGCGGACCAGCGCCGGATTCTCACCGGCTTCCCCTTTCGGGCAGTTACTGCAGTGCCATGACAGGCGATTTCCACCGTAACACGGGTGCCGACGAACGGCGAGCCCTGACCCTGGGCGGCCCGACGCCCCAGAGGGCATCACGGCACGAGGAAAGATGGGGCCGTGAAGATCGTGTCCCTGCTCCCGTCCGCCACCGAGATCGTCTTCGCCCTGGGCCTCGGTGACCAGCTCGAAGGCGTGAGCTTCGAGTGCGACTACCCGGCCGGCGGCCCGTGAGGTGCCGATCGTGTCCGGCACCGTCTTGGACGACGGACGACGACCGCGAGGCAGCGCAGATCGATGCGGAGGTCAGCGCGCTGATCGCCGCCGGCGAGTCGATCTACACCCTCGACGACGCCCGGATCAGATCGATCGCGCCCGACGTGATCCTGGCCCAGGACCTCTGCCGGGTCTGTGCCGTGCCCTCGGGCGCCGTGGAAGAGGCGCTCGACGTGATCGGATGCCGGGCCGAGGTCGTCTCACTCGACCCCGAGGGGCTCGACGAGGTGATCGCCTGCATCGGCCAGGTCGGGCGGGCCACCGGCACCGAGGCCCGGGCGGACGACGCTGATGGGCGAGCTGCGCGGTCGCGTCGCCACGGTCCGGAGCTCGAGTACGCGGGACGTCGCCGCCCACGGGTCTTCGTCCTCGAGTGGCCCGATCCGCCCGTTCAATGCAGGCCACTGGGTTCCCGAGATGGTCGATGCCGCCGGCGGCGTACCGGTGCTGGCCGAGGCACGAGCGCGCTCGCGCCGGTTGGACTGGGAGGAGATCGCGGCGGAGGAGATCGACGTCACCGTGTTCAGCCCCTGTGGCTTCGATCTGGCCGGCTCGGTGGAACAGGCGGCTTCATTCCTTGAGCGGCCCGAGGTGTCTCGGCTGGGTCGGGTCGTGGCGGTCGATGCCAACGCGTTCTTCTCGCGCCCCGGCCCGCGGGTGGTCGACGGCGTCGAGCTCCTGGCCGAGTTGCTCCATCCCGAGCAACCCGCGCAGCTCCCAGCCGGCACTCACGAGTTCCGCGTTCGTTGAGATCCGACACGCGGCCACGGGTGCCCGACTCGATCGATCCGGCCGCCGAGCCGAATTCCACCCCGAAAGTCCAGGCCATGATCTTCGCTAATGTCTCGGCGGAGCCGGACGGCTCGAGTTGCGCGCCGACGGGAAGAGGTGAAGATGGGAAGCGAGGGACTGCACGAGCCGGCAGAGCTGCTCGGCGAGCAGACGATCGACCGCCACCGGGCGTTCACGTCGTTGATCGAGGAGCTCGAGGCCGTCGACTGGTACGACCAGCGGGTGCATGCCACCAACGACTCGAGCCTGGCCGACATCCTGGCCCACAACCGCGACGAGGAGAAGGAGCACGCCTGCATGACCCTCGAATGGCTCCGCCGCCGTGACCCGGCGCTCGATCGCAATCTCCGCACGTACCTCTTCACCACCGAACCGGTGACCGAGGTCGAACACGAAACCGAGGCCGGCACGGGGAGTACCACGCGGGCGGTTCGCTCGGCATCGGCAGCCTGAAGGGAGGCGAGTGATGGACCACCTCTACCGCGAGCTGGCACCCATTTCGGAAGCGGCCTGGGAGCAGATCGAGTCGGAGGCCAAGGGTCGCCTCGTCACCCACCTGGCCGCCCGCAAGCTGGTGGACCTGGTCGGGCCGCACGGCTGGAGCCACTCCGCCACCGACCTGGGACGGGTCGACGAGGTGGCCAGCCCCTCGGAAGGCGTTGCCGCGTTGCGTCGCCGTGTCCTCCCGCTGGTGGAACTGCGGGCCGACTTCTCCGTGTCACGCGAGGAGTTCGACGACGCCGACCGGGGTGCGGACGACATCGAGCTGCCCGAGCTCGACGAGGCCGTGCGCCAGATCGCCCTGGCCGAGAACTCGACCGTCTTCCACGGCTACGCCGCCGCCGGCATGCTCGGCATCACCGAGTGAAGCTCGCACGAACCGCTCACGTTCGTCGACGGACATGGACCAGTACCCGAACGGTGGTGGCCCAAGCCGTCGACGTGTTGCGGCGTTCGGGCATCGGCGGCCCCTACGGGCTGGCCATCGATCCGGCGATCTACACCGGGATTGTCGAGACGGCGGAGCACGGCGGGCTCCGCTCTTCGACCACCTGCGCCAGATTCTCGACGGGCCCCTCGTGTGGTCGCCCGGCGTCGAGGGCGGGGTCGTGCTCAGCCTGCGCGGCGGTGACTTCGTGCTCGAGAGCGGCCAGGACCTCTCCATCGGCTACCGGCAGCCACGACGGTGAAGTCGTGCGCCTCTACATCGAGGAGAGTTTCAGCTTCCGGGTGCTCGAGCCCGACGCCGCGATCGCGCTGCGGCGGAGCTGAGCCGGGCGGGACACTCCCGCCCCTCATTCCCGCTCGGCCGACGTGTCGAGCTGGTCCAGAATCCGCCCGAGCTGCGCCGAGTCATCGGGACTGAGCGCGCGCAGGGTGGGCGGAGGCGTGCTCAAGATGGCGTCGGCCTGCTTGGCGATCTCCTTGCCCTTGCGCGTCGCCTCGACCACCTTGGCCCGGCGATCGGTCGGGTGCGACTGGCGGCGGGCCAGACCGAGCGACTCCAGGTCGTCGACGACCACGGTGGCGTTCGGGGGATCGATGCCGAGCTCGTCGGCCAGCTCGCGCATGGACATGGAGCCGCCGGGCCACGCGGCGGATGGCCTTGATGCGGCCGAAGCTCAGGCCGATCGGCATCGGAGACCTCACGCCGGCGCTCGTTGTCGAGCACCAGATCGCACATGCGGGCCCAGACCTCGCGGGCGCCGAGGTCGATCGGTGGCCGTCGCGGCGCGGTCGTTGTGTCTGAGCCCGGGGTGGCACCGGAACGGGGCGCGTTCATGCCGCCACCGGTTGCACGGTCAGGTTCTCGGGGTTGAGCTCGGCCGCCGTCCGCTGCGCCGTCGCGATGGCCCAGCGCGAGGTGGCCACGAAGCCGAGGAGGAGGACGACGGCGCCGCAGCCGGCCAGGATCCACCAGGCCGCATGGCTGGCCGTGGCCAGGCCGGCCTGCACCGACCCGCTCGACCCGGGAGGTGACGAGCGCGCCGCACCACCGCCACACCGAGAGTCTGGCCGATCTGGCGCGAGGTGGAGGCGATGGCCGAGGCCACCCCGGCCTGAGCCCGCGGCATGCCCGAGACCGCGGCGTTGGTGATGGGTGCGTTCACCAGCCCGAAGCCCAGACCGAAGACGACGTAGGCCGCGAAGAGCCAGGTGAACGGGGTGACCGGATCGATCCCGGTCAGCATGAGCGCACGCGGTCATCAGGCAGGCGCCGGCGACGACCAGGGGCAGCCGGGGCCCGCGGTGGCCGACGATGCGACCCGAGACGGGCGACGCCAGCATCGTCATCAACGCCATGGGCAGGGTGTCGAGCCCGGCCTCGCAGCGGAGAGAGGCCGCGCACCTCTTGGAGGTAGAGCGTGTTCATGAAGAGGAAGCCGCCGAGCGCGGCGAACGCGGCCACCGCGGTGATCGTCGCCGAGGCGAAGGGGATGGAACGGAAGAACCGGAGGTCGATCAACGGGTCGCGCCGCCGGGGCTCGTAGAGGAGGAAGCCGACCAGCCCGACCAGAGCGGCCGAGAAGGCGGCCAGGATGACCGGCGAGGAGAGGCCCTTGCTCGGCAGCTCGATGATCCCGTACGTCAGCGCGGCGAGGAAGACGACCATGAGGACCTGACCGACCGGATCGAAGCGACGGGCTCGGGGCGCCCGCGACTCGGGCACGTAGCGGACGGCCAGGACGATGGCGGTCAGACCGACCGGGATGTTGATCCAGAAGATGGAGCGCCAGCCGGCCGAGGAGACGAGGAGACCGCCGAGCACGGGGCCGAGGGCCATGGAGATGCCGACCACGGCACCCCACACCCCGACCGCCTGGGCCCGCTCCTTCGGATCGGTGAACGTGTTGGTGATGATCGACATGGCGACCGGGTTGAGCATGGAGCCGCCGACGGCCTGCATCATGCGGAACACGATGAGCAGGCCCAGGCTCGGGGCCAGGCTGCAGAGCAGCGAGCCGGCCGAGAAGACGGCGAGCCCGATGACGAACGTGCGCTTGCGGCCGAACCGGTCAGCCGTCGAGCCCGACAGCATGAGCAGGCTGGCCAGGACGAGCGTGTAGGCGTCGATCGTCCATTGCAGGCCCGACACGCTGGCCCCGAGGTCGTGCCCGATGGAGGGCAGGGCCACGTTCACGATGGTCACGTCGAGGCCGACGATGAGCAGGCTCATGCAGCAGATGAGCAGGATGCCGATCCGGCGGGGCCGGCTCAGCTCGTGCATGGCCAGGCCACCGGGCCCGCCGGGTTGATCGCCGAAAGATACTTTCATATTCATAACTATGATACAAGTATCACGACACGGATCGGGTTCGTCAAGGGGCGCGGAGCCGCCTGATCACCGGAGCAAAAGCATCAATGTCCCGAACGCTGAAGTAAGAGATTCTCCAGCGATCCCTGCATCGTTCGAGGTGGTCGGCGATCTCATCGTGGGTTCCGATGGCGAGAAATGGCGTACTGAGCGCATCGTGAACGCTGAGACCCGGAACTTGCGAAGCCATTTGTGTGGCTGCCTTCCGCCTGTCATCAGTGACCACGACGGCTTGAACCAGGACGTTCAGTTCCAATTGATCCCAGCGTTCCTGAGCCTGCTCTCTGAGAGAGCCGACGGTCCGGTCGAGCCGCTCTTGTTCCCAGCGGACCTCGTGCCTCTGTCCGTCGTGGAGGGTGCGACCAAGCATCGTGAGACCGATGATGTCGGCGTGGCGGGCCGCGTGAGCAAGAGCCCGTCGACCGTTCACACCAACGAGAAGGGGTATGTGATCCTGCTGTGAGCGAAGGGTGCGCACCTGCTCCAGCCTGTAATGCTCTCCGGCATACGTCACGGCTTCACCATCGAGAAGCCGACGGAGGATCTCGACCGACTCGGCGAGCCGGGATTTGCGGACCGATGGTGGATCGAACTGCTGACCGATGGCTTCGTACTCGCGGAAGGAGTGGCCCGCTCCGATCCCGACCTCCAGGCGGCCTCCGCTCAGGTGGTCCAAGCTGGCGAGCTCTCGGGCCAGATGGACCGGGTGGTGAAAGTCATTGTTCAGAACGAGCGGACAGATACGGAGAGTCGTGGTGCATTCGGCGATAGCCATCAAAGGTATGAGAGGAGACCACCCATCAACCACGTGATCCCAGGTGTGCATCACGTCGAAACCGGCTTCTTCCGCGGCTTGAGCATGTGACCGCAGATCATCTGCGGAGCACTCCCCTATCTGGAAGCCAAAGCGAAATGGACGCACGCGGAGAGACTACGAGCCGGCGCTCAAGGTGTGCCCGTTCACCCGTGTGACACCGGGCTGGCGCACCGTCGACCGGCACCATGGAGAGAGGGAGCTCAGATCAATGGATGACATCCGCGATTGAATGCGGGTGGTCGTACTGTCGAACCCGTTACCAAGGAGGACTCCTGATGCGCGACGTGACCTATTCGATGGGTGTCTCACTTGACGGCTACATCGCCGGGCCTGACGGAGAATTCGGCTGGACGGAGCCCGACCAGGAGGTTTTTCGCTTCGTCACCGACGAGATACGAAATGTCGACGTCCACCTGTTGGGACGACGGCTGTACGAGACGATGCTGTACTGGGAGGCCGCCGATCAGGATCCGTCGCTCGACGATTCAATGCTCGAGTGGGCCGCGATCTGGAAGCCGCTCCCAAAGGTGGTGTTCTCCACCACGCTGTCGGGGGTGCAGGGCACTGCCCGTCTGGCCACCGGCGGGCTGGCTGAGGAGATCGAGCGGTTGCGAGCCGAGCCGGGGGAGGGCGACATCGCGATCGGCGGCGCGACTCTTGCCGCCGAGGCGGCCGCGTTGGGTCTGATCGACGAGTACCGGGCCAGGGTCTACCCGGTGCTGGTCGGTGGTGGCATTCCGTTTTTCTCCCAGCACGAGCGACGGGTGGATCTCGAACTCATCGAGACCCGAGCATTCAGTTCGAGCGTCGTCTACCTCCGCTACCGCGTGGCGCGCTAGCCGGCCCATCCGCCGAGCCCTCGGAAGAATGCGCCGCCACCTTGGGGACCGGCGATTGAGGGTGGCGGACCCTCCACAAGCATCAGACGGAGCTGCTCCACCGTCGGTCCTCGCCCTGTGGGGCGAACCCGAGGCTCCTCCAGAAGGACTGGGCAGCGACGTTGTCATCGTCAACCATTGCATCCAGACGCCGAACCCCTAGAGAGCGAGCACGACCACGCGCCACGGAGACCAGCTGAGAGGCGAGGCCGCTGCGCCTGAAATCTGGATGCACTGCTGCACGATAGAGATGGCACCTCCAACCGTCCCAGCCGACAATCAGGGTACCCACGATGCGACCCGAGTCCTCGGCCACGAGCAACGCGTCTGCGTCCTTTGCGATCAGAAGCGATATCGCTCGCTCGTTGCTCGGTAAACGAGTAGGACCGGCTGCGGAGTCCCACAACCTGAGAACCTCGCGTGCGTCGGAAAGCTCAGCAGTCCTGATGTTGGCCATCGTCCGCTCTTTCTCGCCAAAAAGGGGTGGGGCCTTTCGTGCCGCTCGAGCATACGCAAGTGCCGCAAACCGCCGGTTTGCGCTGGCTCATCGATCGACATCGATTACGGCGGGGGTTCTCGGCTCGTCTGTTGCGGCCCGCCTGGCTCGGCGAGCCCACACTGCAAACAACGGATCTCCTGGATGCGAAGCGGGGGTACGTCGTTGGCTTCGAGGCTCATCCCAGCGCCCAGCAAGACGGAAGTACCGTTCGACGATCTCGCAGCGCTGAACGTCGTCGGCGTACAGCCAGCCGCGAACAGCCTTGGTCGGAAAGCATCGATTGGAGAACGCACAGACGAACGGCCCTCCTGGGCGCATCACGCGGGCCACGTCAGTGAACACCTCTACGGGTCTGGTGAGGTAGTCGACGGAAACGCAGCACACCACGGCATCGAAGGACTCGTTGGGGAACGGCAGACGGGGCTCGGCGTTGAGGTCGTGGACAACGGCCACCCCGGCCGAGGGATTTGCGGCGAGCTCGTCCGAGTTCATCCCGAGCACAGTGAGGTGTGCTGGAGGAGTGCGGAAGTGCGAGACCCACGAACTCATCAGATCGAGCACGTCGCCGGAGATCCCAAGGTCGTCGTAGAGAGCACCGACTGCCGCGATGGCCTGATCGTCGAGATGAGTGACCAGGCGAGGCGACGAGTAGAACCCCGCATCGCGGGACCGGTCAGCCCGGTCGAAGAAACCGGGCGGGAAGGGGTTGCTCTCCACCCCTTCAGTTTGTCGCGGTCGCGTCGACAAGCCCGAAGGACTGCTCGGGCCGGGGCCCTTTTCAGTCGGGCTCCTTGTCGAAGCGGATGGCGTCGGAGCTGGTTGCTCAGCCTGTTCGCCGAGCGTGCCCAGTACCGAGATTCGGCGCGCCGATGACGGGGTGTCATCGCCCGGCACATCACGGCATCTGAACCGGCGGCGCGTCGTGGGAAGCCCAAGCAGAACTCGAGGCGAACTGGCAGACTGGCCCTTCGGACCGCACGTCGAAGAACGAGGTCGAGATGGCGAAGAAGACGAACCCGGTGATCTTCATCCACGGCTTGTGGCTCCACGCCAGTTCGTGGGCGCCGTGGGAGGACCTTTTCGGTAACGCCGGCTACGAAACCATGGCTCCGGGCTGGCCCGGTGACCAGGACACTGTTGAGTTGGCCCGTGCCAACCCGGACACGGTCGCCGACAAAGGTATCGACGACGTGACCGACCACTATGCCGCCATCATCGAGACCCTCCCCGCCCCACCTATTCTCATCGGGCACTCCTTCGGGGGCATGATCGCTGAGAAACTGCTGGGTCTGAACAAGGGGGCGGCTGCCATCGGAATTGATGCCGCCCAGATCAAAGGCGTGCTGCGGCTCCCACTCTCCTCGCTGCACGCCACACTGCCCGTGTTCAAGAACCCGGCCAACAAGCACAAGTCGGTGTCCCTGACCGCCGAGCAGTTCCGATTCAGTTTCGGCAACGCCATCACCGAGGAGGAGTCCAACCAGCTCCATGAGACATGGGCCGTTCCATCTCCGGGACGGCCACTCTTCGAGGCGGCGGCCGCCAGCCTCTCGCGCCACTCACCCGACAAGGTTGACACCGACAACCCGGACCGAGGTCCGCTTCTGCTCACCATGGGCGGCAAAGACCACACCGTCCCCGAATCCATCACCAAGTCGACACTCAAGCAATACCGGCATTCCCCAGCCAAGACCAACCTGGTCGAGTTCGAAGATCGGGGCCACTCCCTGACCATCGACAGCGGATGGTCAGACGTCGCCGAGGCCTGTGTGGCCTGGCTGGAGGAGCAGGGGTTGTAGAACCCGCACCCCGTAAACCGCCGCCGGATCAAAGGTTGACCCGCATTCTCCTGAGCAGGTTGAGCCAGGGTGCCTAGTAGATGACGACCGAAATGGCCTTTAGCGATCAGCTGGAGGCCTGGCTCAATGCAGATGGCTCGAAGACGATCGGCGAACTCGGCCGCGTCTTCTCTGAAAAGAGCTTCGCGGTCACGATCCTGTTCTTGATGTTCTTCCCGGCTTTGCCACTGCCGACGGGGGGTGTCACCCACGTCTTCGAGGCAATAACTGTTCTCTTGGCGGTGGAGATGGTGATCGGGGCCCGGTCGATCTGGCTCCCAGCACGTTGGAAAAACCGTGCGCTTGGGGCGACCACGACGGAGAAGGCGATCCCGTTCATGATGCGACGAATCCGCTGGCTGGAACGATTCTCCAAGCCTCGGGCGGCGCCACTCTTCCATCAACGGTGGTTTCTGAGGATCCTCGGCCTGGTCTTCACCGGTTTGGCCATCGCCGCTGCGGTCGCCCCTCCCTTCTCCGGTCTTGACACGTTCCCTGCGTTGGGTGCCGTCTTCGTCGCTCTTGCCCTCATCCTTGAAGACGTGCTCGCCCTGGCAATAGGCCTCGCAATAGGAGCGGGTGGAGTTGTGCTCATCATCACGGTCGGCGCCGCCCTCATCCACGTCCTTCGAGGTCTCTTCAGTTGAGCGTCACCCGTTCAGCGCTCCGAGCTGACCGCAATGGTCGAAATGCAGATGCAAAACGACCACTCCCGAGCAGCAACCTATGACCATGCACATCACGGTGTCCTCGACGCCGCCCATCAGACAGGCGGGGCCTTCGGTGTGGTGAGACTCGTCGGTCTGCTGGGACCACGGCGCGGGCCGGTGAGCGGTCAGGACTCGAGGGGTTCGCCGCCGACCGAGCGGCGCACGGCGGCGTGCAGGAAGTTCGGAGTGAGCACACCGACATAGCGCAGTTCGTCGACGACCGGGATCCAGTTGACGTCGTGCTGGAGCATTTCGCCGAAGGCCGCCCGCAACGACGTGCCCAGAGGGACCTGGACCTCGAATGGCACCAGGTTCTCCGCCACGGTGCCCGTCCGACCGGGCTCGAGGTCGACCCAACCGCGCAGGCGGCCTTGCTCGTCGACCACGACGGCCCAGCGGCTGTCCGCCCCTGCCGCGGCGGCACGGGCCTCGAACATGCTGAGATCCGGTGCCACCTCGGGTGGATGGAAGAGCGACTCGACGTCGATCGGCATCACCGCAAGCCGGCGCACGCCGCGGTCAGCTCCGACGAAGTCGGCAACGAAGGCCGTCGCGGGCCGACCCAGCACCTGACTCGGAGTGTCGTACTGCTCCAGGTGGCCGCCCTTCGACAGGACGGCGATCCGGTTGCCCAGACTCGTCGCCTCCTCGATGTCGTGGGTGACGAACACGATCGTCTTGTGCAGCTGTTCCTGGAGTTGCAGGAGTTGTTGCTGGAGTCGCTGCCTGGTCACGGGGTCGACAGCCCCGAACGGTTCGTCCATGAGCAGGACCGGCGGATCACCGCCGAGGGCGCGGGCCACGCCCACCCGCTGGCGCTCACCTCCCGACAGTTCGTGGGGAAAACGGCGCCGGTACTGCGCTGGTTCGAGCCCGACGAGCTCGAGCAGCTCCTCGACGCGGGCGTCGACGCGCTTCTTGTCCCAGCCGAGCAGGCGCGGCACGGTGGCCACGTTGTCGCCCACCCGGCGGTGTGGGAACAGGCCACCTTGCTGAATGACGTAGCCGATGCTGCGGCGCAGCTGGACCGGGTGGAGCTTGAGGACGTCGGTGTCGTCGATGAGGATCCGCCCACCCGAAGGCTCGATGAGGCGGTTGATCATGCGAAGCGTCGTGGTCTTCCCGCAGCCCGACGGGCCGACCAGGACGCAGAGCTCCCCGTCGGGCACGACCAGACTCAGCTCCGCCACGGCCACCGAATCGGCGCCGTAGCGCTTGCTGACCGCGTCGAGCGTGATCACTGGACACCAGGTTACCGACCGCCCGCCGCCGCCGACGGGGGCCGGACGGATGGCCGGCCGCTAACGTCAACACGATGCTGCCGGGGACGACCAACCCCTTCTTCCGGTGGAGCTACATCACCAGCAACTGGGACCAGATTCAGGGCGACCTGGTCCAGCACATTCTGCTGACCGTGCTGGCCATCGCCATCGGGACGGCCATTTCGATCCCTCTCGCCGTGCTGGCCTGGCGCTACCGGATCATCCGTTCGCCCGTCTTCGGCTTGGCCAGCACCCTCTACATCATCCCGTCGTTGGCCTTGTTCGCCATCCTCGTACCCATCACCGGCATCGTGCTCCTACACCACGGCGGAGGTCGCGCTGGTCGGATACACGCTCCTCATCCTGATCTGGAACACCGTGGCCGGGCTCGACGCGGTGCCAGCGGACGCCCGCGAGGCGGCGACAGCCCTGGGGTACTCCCAGAACGCCGCGCTCGATCAAGGTCGACCTGCCGCTGGCCCTGCCCTACATCTTCGCCGGACTGCGCGTGGCGACGGCCACGGTCATCGGACTCGTGACGGTCACCGCGTTGATCGGCCTCGGGGGGCTCGGCCAGCAGATCACCTACGGCTTCACGATCGGCTACAACACGCCGATCATCGTGGGCCTCGTGCTCTCCATTGCGCTGGCCGCGGTGGCCGACCTCCTCCTCGTCGCCGCGCAACGCCTCGTCGTGCCCTGGACGCGGACCGGTCGCGGCCGGGAGGCTTGAGATGTCATTCCTCGCGCAGGTGTTCGGATGGTTCACCACGGAGGCGAACTGGACCGGACCCCAGGGGATCCCCCTGCTCTTCTGGCATCAGCTGACGCTCTCGTTCGCCGTGGTGGTCACCGCCATCGCCCTCGGCGGAGGCCTGGGAGTCGTGCTCGGCCACACCGGGCGCGGCGGGCTCGTCGCCGTGAACGCGGCCAACGCGTTCCGAGCCGTGCCCACGCTGGCCCTCCTGACCCTGCTGGCGATCCAACCCGCCATCTCGCTGAAGTGGAACGGCTTCCTGGCCGCCTGGTTGGCCCTCACCGCGCTGGCCATCCCGCCCATCCTGACCAACACCTACGTCGGCATGCGCGAGGTCGACGCCGACGTGCGCGACGCCGCGAAAGCCATGGGACTCACCGGTGGCCAGGTGCTGCGCACGGTCGAGGCGCCCCTCGCTCTCCCGTTCGTCATGGCCGGCGTGCGCACCGCGTGCATCGAAGTCGTGGCGACGTCCACCCTGGCCGCGTACGTCAGCTACGCAGACCTCGGGACCTACGTCATCACGGGTCTCGAACACCCAAGACTCCGTTCTGGCCTTCAGCGGCGCTCTACTGGTGGCGGCCATGGCCGGGCTGGTGGCGCTGGCGCTCGGCCTGCTGACCAGGGCTTTGACACCTCGTCCCCTGCGGCGCCAGGCTCAGGGCGCGGGCCGCCGGCGGCGGTGGACTGCTGGCCGCGTCCGACTTTGTCAGGCACCCCCTACTTGCAAATGTTGATCGGGATAGGTCAGGATTTCGCCTCCCCCGACCACCCGTTACGGTTGCGTTGCGTCTTGCCGACGAGACGGCCGTCCGACGAACAAGCAGGTAACCCCACATGCGCATCACGCGTCCACTCGCCCTCGGAGCCCTGGCTCTGCTGGCCACCACGTTGGCCGTCCCGGCCACGTCGGCGTCCGCCTCGAGCGACAAGCCCTCCATCGTGATCGGCTCGACCAACTTCGAGGAGCAGGCGATCGTGTCGAACATCTGGGCGGACGTCCTCCAGAAGGCGGGCTACCCGGTGAAGGTCGAGCCGAGCCTCGGCACACGGGCGATCGTGGTCCCCGCCCTCGAGAAGGGGCAGATCAACTTGGAGCCTGATTACGCGGCGTCGCTGCTCGGGTTCCTCCACGGCGGTAAGCCGCAAGCGGCCGGGGACAACATTGCGACGGCGATCCCGGCCGACCAGAAGGCTCTGGCCTCCCATGGCGTGACGGTCCTGCCGGCCTCAAAGGCCCTCGACACCAACGTGTTCGCGGTGACGAAAGCGACGGCCTCGAAGGACCACCTCACCACCCTTTCGAGCCTCAAGCCGTACGCGTCGAAGTTGACCTTGGGCGGCCCACCGGAGTGCCCGACCTTCGCCGGCTGCGAGCCGGGACTGAAGAAGGTGTACGGCCTCAACTTCGCGGGCTTCAAGTCGCTCGACGAGGCCGGCCCGCTCAGCGTGGCTGCCCTCAAGAACGGCGAGGTGCAGGTGGTCGAGCTGTTCTCGAGCGACGGGAACGTCGTTTCGAACAACTTCGTCGCGCTGACCGACAACAAGCACCTCGAAGGAGCGGACTACATCGTCCCGGTGATCCGCAAGTCGGTCGACACGGCCGGCGTGGCCAAGGTGCTGAACAAGATCGACGCCAAGCTGACCACCGATGCCATCTCCAAGTTGAACCTCGAGGTGACGGCCCAGCAGGAACAGCCGGCCGACGTCGCCAAGGCCTGGGTGTCCTCCGTCACGGGGTGAGCATTGCGCGGCACGCACCGGTTGGGGAGAACCAATGACCGTGGACCTGACAGGTGGGTTGGGCGACGAGCGTGAGTTCGTCTTCGCGGAACAGCCGGACGATCCGGACATGCGCGAGTCGGTCAACGCGTGGCTCTGGACCGATGCCGGCGGTCCGGTCGGCCTGCCCCGCGTCGGCGTCGAAGCGGCGGCCGATCAATGGGACACCCATGACGTCCAGCTGAACCTGACGACGACCACGGGACAGAACTTCAACCTCTTCGGCTCCGGTTCCGTCCACCAACCGCTGGGATCTGACGGAAAGCCACGGATTCTGGGTGCCGGTCCACTGGCCTTCGAGCTGGTCGAGCCGTTCCGACATTGGAAGATTCGGTTCGACGGCCTGGCCACGCCGTCGACGGTGGCCGACCAGATTTCCGACCGCCGGAGCGACGAAGCCGGCGTCCCGGTCCTGATCGACATCGACATCGATCCGTCGTCCCTCCGTGGGAAAACGGGGCTCTCCTTCCCGAGGCCAGGCGCGTGCTCGAAGAGCAGGACGAGGGAGCGCTGATGGGTGGGCCCCGTTTCGAGCAACTCTCCCGGCAATCGGTACCGTTCGCATCGGGGACGAGGAACACCCGTTCGACGGTGGAGCGCTCCGGGTCCGCCGGCAAGGCAGTTCGCCGGCTCGGGACCTTCCGGGGTCACGCCTGGCAATCCGCCGTCTTCCCGAGCGGGCGGGCCTTCGGCTACATCACGTACCCACCGCGCGACGACGGACTGGCCACCTACAACGAGGGCTACCTCTTCGAGGGAGACGGCGGTCTCGTCCCGGCTTGGGTCGTCGAGGCACCATGGCTGCGTCGGCTGGAGCCGTCCGACGAGGACGTCTCGGTCGTCCTCGAGACCGCAAAGGGCACGACGCGCATTGACGGCAGATCGGTCATGTCCAACTTCAAGGTCATGGGCGGCGTCGGGTCCAACCCGGACTTCCCCGTCCTCCAGCAGGCCATCACCCGCTACACCTGGGATGACGAATCGGCCCACGGCATGATGGAACGCTCCACTCCGGGAAGCCAGATCACGGATCAGTGAGGAGCGATGAGGTCGCAAGCCGGGTCGACGACCTCATCGCCCTGGCAACGGCGGAGACCGGGCTCGACGACTTCGGCGGCGACAGCTGGCGGGAGGGATTCGAAGTCCTCGTCCGCTCCGCCCTCAGCGAGTCGACCTTCAACGAATTCGGCGAGGACTCCTTCTACTCGTCCCTGGTCAGACCGTTGGTCAACCGCTTGAAGGTCGAGCACTGGTACGCCCTGCACCCCGAGATAGACGAGCAGGAGGTCGAGATCGAGTTCCTCGGCGTGGGGTTCCCCCGCACCGGCTCGACCGCCCTCTCCTGCATGCTGGCCGAGGACGGGGGTTTTCGCAGCCTGCGCATCTGGGAAGAGGTGTCTCCCTGCCCACCGCCCGGCCTCTTCCCCGACGAGGACGAGGCACGGATGGAGCACGGCGCGGGCCATGGTGGAGCGCAGCCACAGCGCGATGGCGCCGCGTCTGCGCTCGATGTTGCCGCAGTCGCCAACTGGGCCAATGGAAGACCACGACCTCATGGCCCTGGAGTTCAAGGCGCAGTACTTCCTGGTGTCTGCCCACATCCCCTCGTACGCAGACTGGTTCGCCAACTGCGATATGGAACCGACCTATCGCTACGAAAAGCGAGTGTTGAAGCTGTTGCAGTGGAAGACACCCGAGAAGCGATGGCGACTGAAAAGTCCGACGCACACAATGTTCCTCGCCGACTTCGAGAAGGTCTTCCCTGGGGCGCGGTTCGTGCAGACACACCGGGACATCTCCAAGGTTCTGCCCTCGGTGTGCGACCTCTACCTCACCATGCTGATGGCCGGCAATCCGGGCACGGATGCCCGGTACGTGGGAGAGCTCAACATGGAGCATTGGGGTATCGCTCTGGATCGGATTCTCGAGTTTCGCCGGGATCCGACTCGGGATGCCAAGTTCTTCGATATCGGCTTCACCCAGTTTCAATCGGACCCGCTGGCCGAGATCCAGCGCCTCTACGAGTGGCTCGGCGACGAGCTCGGGGACAAGGCTGTGGTCCGCATGCTGGACTGGCGAGCTGACAACCCGAAGGACAAGCACGGTCGACATCAATACGACGCCGCCGAATTCGGCCTCACTGCAGACGCCTTGGCGCGTCGATTCGCCGCCTACCGCCGGCGTTTCCGTACGTTCCTCGATTGAGTCGGCGACCACATCGGAATTGGCCCGCGATTCGACGTTGCCCTATCGTCGCGCTTTCCTACACTTTGCGACATATCATCGTGAGAGCTAACCGAGCCGACACCAGGAGCCGGTCGTGACCACCGAGCGGATACGAGGATCCTCTGACCGAAGCACCCTGGTCCTGACAAGCTTGGCCGGAGGTCCCAAGCACGGGTACGCGCTGATCAAGGACATCGAGGCGTTTGCAGGTGTCACCCTGGGTCCGGGAACCCTGTACGGCTGTCTCTCCAAACTCGAGGATGCCGGCCTGGTTGTTGCACTTCCGGCGCACGATCGACGTCACCCCTACCGGATCACGTCCGACGGGCTTCATGCGGTCGAACAGCGCCTGAACGAGTCGGCTCGCATTGCCAAAATCGGGCTCAGGCGCATCGCTGGAGCGGTATGAGGTGCCACCGAGCAGGAACGCCACAGAACGGCGAGGAAGTCCCGATCTGATGGACTTGCTCGAAACGGGACTCCGGCCCCCTTCGGTGGGCGCGCCTCCGGCGCCGCATCGACTCAGAAGCGTGGTGCGCTGGGGCGTGGCCCTTGGCGCAACGGCCCTCTTCCTCTCCACGCTGGGTTGGCTGATCGACGACCAGGTCCGCGAGCACGACCAAGCCGACCGGGCGCGGACCGCACTGCATGTCACGCGCCACAAGACGGCTGACGTGGCGCAACAGTTGGCGAAGCTCCGCCACGACGTCGAGCTACTGGCAACCCAGGTCGGCAGCGACAGCACCGCCTACGACCAGGTCGCGGCCCAGCTCAAGGCAGCCCAGTCCGAACTGGCCGCGACCCAGGTCGACGTCTCCCAACAAACCTCCAGGATCTCGGCGCTCCACACCTGCCTGGGCGGGGTCCAAGAGGCCCTCAATGCCCTGGCGGTCGGGAGTCAAGCCAACGCGATCACCGAGCTCAGCTCGGTGAACGCGAGTTGCTCGACGGCGTCCGGTGGCTGATCGGGCCCGCACCCGCCGGCGGAGGCGGTGGTTTCTCCTCGCCCTCTCGGTCTGCACGGTGCTTCTCGATCGCGGCGATCTGGACCGACGTCGACGCCCGGGCCCGGGCGCGACACGAAACGGCGACGCTGACGGCGGCGAACCAGCACCTGAGCTCTCTCCGGCATCAGGTCAAGGCCACGGCGGCCACGAGGATGGCCACGGCGACGAAGCGGAGCGAGCTCGAGTCGTACATCGCAGTCACGCACGGGTCAACTGGCCGACACCAACACGTCGCTCAACTCGACGAAGCAGGCTGCCTTCCTGCTGGGCGTCAACATCGGCACCCTCGAGACGTGCCTGGGAGGCGTCCAGAGCGCGCTCGGCGCCATCAACAGGTGGAGACAATGCCAAGGCGGCCAATGACATCTCGGTCGTCTCCGATGCCTGCACCGAGTTGGCCGGCGGCACGAAATCAGGCCTCGTCTATCCCTTCGACTTTCCTGATCCCGACGTGATCCTGGTGGGCCAGACGTACTACGCCTACGCGACGAACTCGGTCGCCGGCAATATCCAGATCATCGATTCGACCGACTTGGAGCACTGGACGGCAGTCGGCAACGCGCTGCCGCATCTCCCGTCCTGGGCGATCAAGGGGTCCACCTGGGCGCCCTCGGTGACCCAGATCGGTGGGCAATACGACCTGTACTACGCCGTGGACCCGATGGCGAGCGCCACTGAATGCATTTCGGTGGCCACCGCGGCATCACCGCAGGGTCCCTTCACCGACACCTCGAGCGACGCCTCTCGAGTGCCAGCCGTCGCTCGGGGGCTCCATCGATCCGTCAGTCTTCGTCGACCCGAACGGCGGCACGCCCTATCTCCTCTGGAAGTCGGGCGGTCCCGGCTCATCTCGCCTCTGGGCGCAGCAGTTGGACCCTTCGGGGAATTCCTTCAGCGTCGGGCTCGACCGCGACCAACATCCTTTCGCCCGATCAGGGCTGGGAAGCAGGAACCGTCGAGGCCCCTGACATGGTCGCCGTGAACGGCCGTTACCTGCTCTTCTATTCCGGAAACGACTGGGGCACGGCCAACTACGCGAGTCGGGGTGGCCATCTGCGCCGCACCCTTGGGGCCCTGCACCGATGCCTCGCAGACGCCGATCCTCTCGTCGGGCAACGGGATGGCCGGACCGGGTGGTGAATCAGTCTTCCAGGACGCACAGGGCAACTCGTGGATCGCCTTCGCCGCCTGGAACCCGGGGGCGGTCGGGTTCCCCAACAACCGGGCCCTCTACATCCGAAGCCTCACCATGTCCGGCGCCGTGCTGACCCTTGGTGGTCCCCCCTGACTCGGCGCAACCGTTCGAGCCTCCGTCCTGAGGTGACTTTCAATAGGCGGCGGTGTTCTCGAAGTAACGACGGGGTGTCCCCACAAGCATGCTGTCGATCTGCGCCTCCGTCACCCCGTGTTCGCGCAGGTAGGGCAGGACCTCATCATGGATATGGAGGTAATGCCACTGCGTCATCAGCCCAATCACGTTGGGATCGATGAAATCGATGTAACAGGCCGCGTCGTGGGCGAGGACCATCCGGTCGGCGTACCCGCGCTCGCACAGTGCGACCACGGTGTCGGCTCGTGCCTCGAATGTCGTCTCCACGTTGAGTCCGAAGCGGTCCATACCGAGGATGAACCCTTGGTCGGCGAGAGCGCTCAGGTGGTCGACGTCGCCGCTGTCGCCGGAATGGCCCAGCACGACTCGGCTCGGATCGACTCCTTCCTCGTCACACAGAAGCTCCTTGACGGCCAGGCCGGTGTGAGAACCCGGATGGGTGTGCACCGTGATGGGAGCACCTGTGTGGCGGTGCGCTCGCGCCACCGCCCGCATGACCCGGGCGACACCATCTGTCATGCCCTGATGATCGATGGCGCACTTGAGAAACGCGGCTTTTACACCAGTCCCGGCGATCCCATCGGTGATGTCGCCGATGAACATGTCCACCATCGGATCGGGCACCTCGGTGCCGGCCATCGCCGAGAGGGCCGGACCCCGATAGAAGAAGAAGAACGGCACCTGGTCGTAGGTGTAGCAACCGGTGGCCGCGATGATGTTGAGCTCGGGAACCTGTTCGGCGATCCGTTGGATACGGGGGATGTACCGTCCCAGCCCCACGACGGTGGGGTCGGCAATGCTCCGAATACCTTGGGCGGCCAAGGCTGTGAGCTTGACGACCGCGTCCGCCACCCGATCGTCTTCGCTTCCCCATTCGGCCGGATAGTTGTATTGCACGTCGGGGGTGAGGACGAACACGTGCTCGTGCATGTAAGTCGCTCCGAGCTCGGCCGAGTCGACCGGCCCTCGGACCGTCTGTACTGTCGCCATCCTTGCCACCCCTCTCGCCGTCGGTGCACCCATTTTGGTACATCGAGATCGGTTGGTGCGGTGCTCGACAGCCCCCATTCGGGGCCCGAAGGTCCATGGCTCCCGAGTGTTCGCCCTGGCCGCAGCGGGGCTGTCACATCCTGTCCCTCCGAGGGGTCATACAGGGTGAAGCCACAGATTCAAAGGAGATACCTCATGGAAGCTCGACTTGACCTCCAGCAAAGCGCTGTTGCCGGGAAGTTCTCGAAGCACATTAATTCCGCCGGGGCAGTGCTGACCCAGTCCTCTCTGCCCGCCGTCACGCAGGAACTGGTGAAGATCAGAGCCAGTCAGATCAACGGCTGCGCTTTCTGCACCGACATGCACACCAAGGATGCCGAGCACAACGGGGAGACTTCGCTTCGGCTCAACCTGGTCGCGGTCTGGAGAGAGGCGACCGTCTTCACCGAGGCGGAGCGGGCCGCACTCGAGCTCACCGAGGAGGGCACGAGGATCGCCGACACGCCCGGTGGGGTCAGCGACGAGGCCTGGCACAACGCTGCCACGCACTACGACGAGGACCAGCTGGCGGCGCTCGTCGGCCTGATCGCCCTAATCAACTTCTACAACCGGGTCAATGTCCTCACCCGGCAACCGGCGGGCGACTACGTCCACGGCCAATGGGGTTGACCTGCCACGGACAGCATCTGACGCGTCCTCAGGCGAACGGGACGACCGTGCAATCGGGATTCCGGTCTTCCTGGACCCCAGGCTAAGAGCATCGAACGAGTGGGTGACACCGGTCACTCCCCGCTCCCGCTGCCGGGACCGGACGGTGGCACCGACGGGGTCGTTAGCTTGGAGAAGCCATTCGGACCGTTCTGCGAGGAGGAACGCTTCAATGTCGTTCAGCGAAGAGGAGAAGGCGTATCTGCACTCACAGCAGCTGGCCCGCGTCGCGACCGTATCGCGGCGACGGCCAACCAGACGTCGTCCCGGTCGGGTTCGAGTTCGACGGCAGTGACTTCTACATCGGCGGACTCGACCTCCTGTCGACACGCAAGTACCGGAACGTGGCTGCAGGCAACGAGTTGATCGCTCTGGTGGTCGACGACCTCGTCACGATGACGCCGTGGACGCCGAGGTTCGTGCGGGTCTACGGCAAGGCGAGCGTCGTTCAACGAGACGGCGATTCGAGCCAGGCCCTCAAGGTCGCACCCACCGTCTCGTGGAGTTGGAACCTGGAGGGTCGGGGTTTCCCGGGGGCCGGAAACGTCGAACCACGGAAGTCTCTCCACGACGGTCAGGCGTAAACCGTGTTTCCGTCCACAACCAGCCGCCCAACCCTCGGAGGAGCGAATGCGGAGGCACGGCGCGTGGTCGACTCGTTTGCCGCCGGCCTCCAGGCCGGCCACGACCAACGCGATGCCGACATCCTGAACGGGCAATTCGCTGCGGACGTCGTCTGGGGTAGTCCGTACGGGGCACTCGTCGATGGGTATGAACAGCTCCACCCGATTCATGTTCGCTTCCAACAGAAATCAACCGGCACTCCGGCTTTCCGGTACGACGTTCGCCACGTCGTCGCCCTCGGCGAGGATGTGGTCGTCGCCCACATCGCTCGGCTGGCCCTGGACGACGAAGGCGAGCCACTTGCACCCAGCGCCGGTTCAGATCAGCCGTTCTCCGAGATGGCCATGTATGTGCTCAAACGCCACGACGACGCGTGGTGGCTTGCCGCAGGACAGAATACGCCGATGCGACCCGGCGGAGCCGTACCCGCCACGGCATAGGTCGATGAACGCCCAAGACCTGTGCGCGGTCCCCAATCGTGTCAATGGCGCGAGAGCATGCACGACGTCGGAGCGCTGCACGGAAGCCAGCGACGAAATCGACCGCCGGTAATGGCGGTACACCCGAACCGCGGGCTGGACACGCCCTTGGTGCGCTGCCGAATCGATCACACGGCCGCTGGGCAGCCCGCCCTCGAGCTTCGGAACCTCCAGGGGCAACTCGAAACGCACTCGACCTCGGACGTAATGGCCCTACTCGGCGAGGTGGACGCCGCGGCGCGCCGAGGTTGGTACGCCGCCGGATTCGTCGCCTATGACGCCGCTCCCGCGTTCGATCCGGCTTTCCGGGTGACCGAGCCCTCGCTCCGGCCGGGTGATGGAGCCACCATCCCGCTCGCCTGGTTCGGACTCTTCGCAGACGCGAGCCCCGCTCCCCCGTTGCCAGCGGCTCCGGTCAGGCCGACCATCGACCAGAGGCCCGATGCCGGGAGCTGGGGCAGAGACGTCGACGAGGGATCGCATGCCGCGGCTGTGTCCCGTATCCGCGAGGAGATCGCGGCCGGCAACGTCTATCTGGTCAACCTGACCACACGATTCCATCGTCCCTGGACATCCGACGACGAACCGTTCGACCTCTACTGCCGCCTGGTCCGAAGTTATGCGAGTGGCTATCACGCCTACCTCGAGACACCGGATTGGGCCGTCGCATGCGCATCACCCGAACTCTTCTTCGAGTGGTCCTCGTACGACGTCGAAACCCGTCCGATGAAGGGAACTGCTCCGCGGGGACGCTGGTCGAGCGAAGATACCTCTCACGGACATGAGCTTTTGAACTCTCCCAAGGAGCGGGCAGAGAACATCATGGTCGTGGACATGCTGCGCAACGATCTCGGTCGTATCGCAGTCCCGGGAAGCGTCGACGTGCCCTCGCTCTGCAACCTCGAACGACATCCGGCCGTCTGGCAGATGTCCTCGACTGTGCGGGCCACCACACCGGAGAGTGTCGGCCTGCCGGAGATCTTCGGCGCACTGTTTCCCTGTGCCTCGGTCACGGGGGCGCCCAAAGTGTCGGCGATGTCGGTGATCAGCGACCTCGAGGAATCGCCTCGTGGCGTGTATTGCGGAGCCGTAGGGCTCGTCCACCCAGCCCCACGCGGCACTGTGGCGGGCCCATCCGCCCGTTTTGCGGTGGGCATCAGGACAGCGATACTCGACCGCTCCGCCCAGACCGCAACGTACGGCTCGGGGGTGGCATCACCTGGGATTCGACGGCCATTCGAGAATGGGAAGAGGTGCTCCTCAAAGCGAGGGCTCTGGAAGGTCCGCCGGCGCTGACCTCGGATGTCGATGGACTGATCGAGACCATGGCCTTCGATCCGGTCGCCGGATACGGAGGCGCCATTCGCCATCGGGACGATCATCTCGCCCGGCTCCGCGCCTCGGCGGAGTACTTCGGACTGTGCCTGCCGTCACACACTGCCGAATTGCTTGACCAGGCCATCGAGGGGTTGGAGACGCCCACCCGCGTGCGCCTGGTCCTCCGAGCCGGAGGAGCGATCGCACTCGACACAGCTCCGCTCGACGATTCGGCACCGACCTCGGTGCTGTCGCTGTGCGTCGACCCCGAGCCCGTCGGCTCGTCCGAGACAACCCTGTTTCACAAAACGACGGACCGCGCCCGCTACGACGAGAGAGCGCGCCGGCACCCGATGGTCGATGACGTTGTCCTGATCAATGAACGAGGTGAAATCACCGAGACGACGCGGGCCAACGTCGCCGTGCGTCTTGGAGATCAATGGTGCACGCCCCCGCTCCGCTGCGGGTTGCTCCCCGGGATCCAGCGGGCGAGAGATCTGGCCGACGGTCGACTGGTTGAGCGCGTGATCACGGTGGACGATCTGCTCGGTGCTCAATTCGTGGCGACCCTCAGCTCACTGCGGGGTTGGAGAGCCGCCCGGGTGGTCCGAACCTGTGCCTGCACAGTGGGCTGACGCTCTTCGATCGGCCACCGTGTCGGGGGATCATCACGCGCGACGTCAGCGGATCCGTGTCAAGTCTTCAATAGCCGGCCGCATCGGGGTCGACCAGCGGCAGGCGCAGCCAGGAGAGCATCTGGCGCAGCTGGTCGTAGGCCGCCAGGCGATCCGCGTCCGTTCCGGCTGCTTCAGCCTCCTCCACCGGTTGCCACAGACGGTGGATCATTGATGGACCGAGCTCGAGCAGACCGCCGCTGCCGGCGGTCGCCCATTTGGCCAGCACGTACCAGACGATCGCTCCTTCGGGGATATCCATGGCCTGCGCCAGGTTTGCGATCGTCGCCATCGGGTCGAGGTGGGCATACAACGCGACGTCGGCCTTGAAGTTCGCGTCTGGGTCATCCTCGGACCACGGACCCGACCATGGACTGAGTTCGACCGATCTGGCCGGGTGGGGGGTTTCAGCCATCGGCGGTGACGGCGCGGAGTTCGGCCATGGCCGCCCGCATGACCGCATTGAGGTCCCGGCCGTCGTCTCCGTTCGCCCACCGTTCAAGCCCGACCCGCAACACCGTCATGCCCACCCCCGCCGCGAGCGTCGCCTGGGGTTCGCTCACGCCCGCGCTCGCGCAGCGTGTCCGCAACGGCCGCCGAGTAGTCGGCCCCCTTGGCCAGCTCTCTCTCGCGTCAATTCGGGATTGGCGGCGATGACGGCATGACGTTGGGCGGCCAGGTCGCGGCGACCCTCACCGAGCATCGACGCGGCGGCGTCCAGACCGCAGGCCACGGCATCGAGCGGCGTGGCTCCTTCGGGTGCTCCGACGACCCCCGCCACGATCCGCTCCCGGAGAAGGGCGGACCCGCCAAAGAGCACCTCTCGCTTGTCCGCGAAGTGCCGGAAGAACGTGCGCTCGGTGACCCCGGCTCGCTTTGCGACTTCGGCGGCCGTCGTCTGGTCAAACCCTCGCTCGGAGTAGAGAGCGAGGGCGGCCTCTTGTAACCGTCCGCGACTGTCGGGCTCCCATCGACCCATGGCTGCGATCTTAGGTGTTGACAGTTACTGACATCAGCCATATATTTGATGTCAGTAACTGACGTCATGCGGGAGGTCACACCATGAAAGTCTTCGTCACCGGCGCATCCGGTTGGATCGGTTCGGGTCTTGTCCCGGAGCTACTCGGGGCAGGCCACCAGGTGGTGGGCCTCGCCCGTTCAGACGCCTCGGCTCAGCGGATCGAGGAGTTGGGCGCTGTCGTGCAGCGGGGCGATGTCGATGATCCCGATGGCCTGGCCAAAGCGGCAGCCGACTCAGATGGCGTCGTTCACCTGGCCTTCCAACACGAGGTGGCCTTCGGCGGCAACTTCGCTGCCGCCGCCACGGCGGATCGGCGGGCGGTCGAGGCCATGGGCGCAGCACTGGCCGATTCCGATCGACCATTCGTGCTCGCCTCCGGCATGCTCGGGCTGACGTCGGGGACGCCGGCCACGGAGAGCGACGGGCTGGTGCCAAACACCGCCGTTCGTGCGAACCCTGCCGGACTTCGGTCGGCGACCGCCCTCCTCACCTTGTCATTCAGAGGCGTCGGCGTCCGCTCGTCGGTGTTGCGCTTTCCACCGACGGTGCACGGCGAGGGTGATCACGGATTCGTCGCCACCTTTGTGGACATCGCCCGGCAGAAAGGCGTCTCGGGATACGTCGGTGACGGTGTGAATCGTTGGCCGGCCGTCCATCGCTCGGACGCCGCTCGGCTCGCTCGGTTGGCCGTGGAGGCCGCGCCGGCCGGATCGGTCCTCCATGCGGTGGGCGACGAAGGTGTCCCGTTTCGTGCCATCGCCGAATCCATTGGACGTCACCTGGGCATCCCGGCTGTGTCGGTCGCAGCCCGGCGATGCCGTGGAGCACTTCTCCCACTTGGGCCACTTCGCCTCCTTGGACAGTCCGGCGACGGCCGCGCTGACCCGGGAGCTCCTCGGCTGGCAGCCGACGGGGCCCAGCCTGCTCGAGGACCTCGACCAGGGCCACTACTTCGGCTCGAGCGACGCCTGAGGGAGGTCGCCAGGATCCACGCGATGAGTCTCGAAGGCGACACGTGGACGCTCCGGCGCGATGGAAGGATTTTGACCTCGTCGAGCGCAGGACCGAAGAGTCGGACCTCAGCAGATCGATCTGTCCTTCGCCAGAGCCGTCGCCCGGCAATTTGCGGAGCGTTGCCGCTTGCTTCCGCCGCCCAAAGGCGCCGTCGTCCTTTTACGCGACGGCGCTCCTGCGGGGCAGCACCCAACCGGGGCGCGGGAAGTGACAGGTGTACCCGTTGGGGTAGTTCTCGAGATAGTCCTGGTGCTCGGGCTCGGCCTCCCAAAAAGGCCCGGCTGGGCTGACCTCGGTGACCACCTTGCCGGGCCAGAGACCCGATGCCTCCACATCGGCAATGGTGTCCTCGGCCACTCGGCGCTGTTCGTCGTCGAGGTAGAAGATCGCCGACCGGTAGCTCATGCCCACGTCGTTGCCTTGGCGGTTCTTGGTCGTCGGGTCGTGAATCTGGAAGAAGAACTCGAGGAGGTCTCGATAGGACGTCTTCTCCGGATCGAAGGTGATCTCGATCGCCTCGGCATGTGTTCCGTGATTGCGATACGTGGCGTTGGCGACATCGCCACCCGTGTAGCCCACCCGGGTGGAGACCACTCCAGGCCGCTTTCGAATCAGGTCCTGCATGCCCCAGAAGCAGCCTCCGGCGAGAATCGCCTTCTCGGTGCGCTCAGTCATTGGGCAACCTCCTCCGCGTGCTGGGGCTTGTCGAAGACCCCCTTGTACTTTCCATAGCCTTCAGCCTCGAGATCTTCGTACGGCACGAAGCGCAGCGCGGCCGAATTGATGCAGTATCGCAGGCCTCCCTCCTCGGCCGGTCCGTCGTTGAAGACATGGCCCAGATGGCTGTCACCATGACTCGAACGGACTTCGGTGCGGCTCATGCCGTAACTGTCATCCGTCTTCTCGAGCACATTGGCCGGCTCGAGCGGACGGGTAAAGCTGGGCCAGCCGCAGCCGCTGTCGAACTTCTTCGTGGACGCGAAGAGGGGCTCACCCGAAACGATGTCGACGTAGATGCCCGCCTCCTTCTTGTCCCAGAATTCGTTGTCGAAAGCCGGTTCGGTCGCCGCCTCTTGGGTCACGGCGAACTGGCGCTGGTTCAGCTGGGCAACAGCCTCGGGGTCCTTCCGGTATTCGTCTGTCATTTCAACCTTCCTTGACCTCGGTCCCGACCAGTCTCACACCAGATTGCTGGCTTTGGGCCGGCGAATCGAGCGAGGGCGCCAGCGCTGAAAACGACCTCAAAACAGCCCTGTGTCCCGTGCCAGGATAGCGACCGCTGTGCAGGATCGAATCGGGCTACGAGATGGGGAGCGGGTACTCACCGACGACCGTGGCGTCCATCGCCAATGGGCCCTCCTCGCAACGGCTCGCGATCTCGGACTGGAATCGACCAAACGCGGCCGACGATGCCAGTGGATTGACCTCCCCCTCGATCGTGGCCACATGCACGAAGGTCACGCCGTCCTCCAATCGAAAGGTGACGTAACGCAGGCCACCCGGGTCGTCCGCGGCCAGCTCCGCAAAGACGGCACGAACCAGTTCGGCGTTTTCCTCCGCGTGTTCCGGCTTCGTTCTATACCGGACTACCTTGACTGCGCTCATCACTTCTCCTTCGCCCGCATCTGGTTGTTTCGCGCCTGGTGGGTGACCTCGGCCAACCCCAGCTCCTCGAGGAGCGGCGGCATGTACATGCCGAAGCGGCCGCGGTAGCCCTTGCGCATCCCGTACCAGCCGGCGACGGGATTCGACGCGGAACGCCCGAACTCCTCGACCGTGCCGGCCGCTGGTTCCTTGCCCTCGTCAGCGGATCCCAGAGGCACCCAGTCGCCCTGCGCACGTAGCCATGCGGCCAGGTCGTCAATGGCACGAGCCTGATAGGTGAGCTTCGTCGACCCGACTTGACAGACGATGATCGCCGGGTCGGCCTCGTCATCCCGGTACATCGTGTACTCGGAGGTTCCTGGAGGAGTCTTGAGCATCCAGGGATCTTCCTTGCTTCCGGCAGCCATCAGCTGTCTCCTCTCTCAATTGCCTCGACGAAATGCGCAAAGACCGATGTCCAACCGAGCCGGTTTCCCTCTCGGCGCTGGGGTGCGCGCTCTCCGAGCCGCTCCCAGCCGCGGTGATCGATCTCGACGCGGGTGCGGTCTCCGCCCGCGTCGAGGAACCGAATCTGCACGTCCGTCGCGTCCTCCGGGGCAAAACGCAAATGCCACGTGTAGGCGAGGCGGGATGGCGGCTCCCACGCCGTCACCCGTCCCCACTCGTGTTCGACGCCGCCCGGTGTCCGCTCGAAGATGCGGCCACCGACGTGGTCCTCGAAGACGACCTCAAGGCCGCGCTCGCCGCTCGCGGAATGATCGACCGGCCACCACGTGGATGTCCGCGTCGTCCACATCGAGAAGGCGGCTGCCGGGCGACAGGCCACCTCAAAGGCGAGGTGGAGCGGCTCGGTCACTGGACGGACCCGTCCACATTCTCGGCGACGATGCGAAATCGGGTTGCCGCCTCGCCCCAAACCGTCTCGAGGTACCGACGCACCGCCTCGATCCCTTCGTCTTTGAGGTGATAGAGGTGGCGGGTCCCGACGGCCTCCTCTTCGACGAAGCCAGCCTCCTTCAGGAGGCGCAAATGGCGTGAGACGGCGGGCCGGCTGATCGGAAGCTCCTCGGCTATCTCGTGGACGGCGCGGTCCCCTTGCCGGAGCATGGCGAGAATCTCCCGCCGGTGGCCATCGGCGAGCGCGTCGAAGGCGGCGGATTCACCCGACACTGCCGGACCCGGAGTCGGGGAACCTCGGTAACATATTGGTTACCGTAACATACTCGTTACTGAGACGCAACGGCCGCCGCCGGCACCACGGCGGCGTGGTCAGCGTCGGACGACGAACAGGTGCCCGTGCCGCGCCAGAGCGCCGGCAGCGCTCCGAAGGACATGGGCGTGGGAGGTCGATGGGTGATGGCCAGAAGCATCCCGGGACAAGGTCATGGACCTTCGTGGGCCGCCGGGCAGCGAGATCTGCGAATCCCGGACGATCTGTCGTGCACGACCCGGATTGAAGTCGGCCACCACGTCGACGAAAGCTTGATCGGGTTCGCCCGGCCAGACGCAGTCGTGGCCCCGGGTCACAGGTCTCCCAGAACACCACCGCGTCCTGGCCGGTCATTGTGGGGTCAGACGCTTCCGAGAGACGAGGGGTCGTTCCCCGCCGAGGCTCGAGGAAATGCAATCGGCGTTCTCACGACGACCGTATGAATCTTGAGAAGCTCCCGGCGGAGTCCCTCACGAGTCAGGCTGTTCGTGACACGGCAGGCCGTGATCGAGCGACAGCAGAGATGTCCTAGGGAGGAGCAAAGACGATGAGGAAGTTCTCGGTCAGACCGACCCTCACGCTCAAAGGTCGGAAATTCAAGGGTCTGCGCGGATGGTCGGGGAAACCGTTGCATCCGCCCCTCACCGACATTCCGATCACCGCATATCTCATCGCCGCGGCCTTCGACGTCGCCTCGTACGTCGCTGGTATCCACCACGCTTGGGCGAGACAGCTCTGGCATGCAGCGACCTTTGTGTTCCTCATCGGCGCCGCAATATCGGTTCTTGCCGCGCTGACCGGCCTGATGGACGCTTGGAAGTCCTCAGAAGCGGGCACCCAGGCCCGTCGCACCATCAACAGCCACGCCACCATCATGATCACCGTGACCGTGCTCGCCCTGGTGGACATCGTGTGGCGTCTGAGCGACTACCACACCCACCTGGTCACTCCACTCGGCATCATGATCCTCTCCATCGTCGTCGCCCTCCTCGTCTCGGTGGGCGCGACGTTCGGTGGCAGCCTTGTCTTCGAGTACGGCTTCAACGTGGAGACCGCAGGAGATTCCCCCGTCTGGCACAGGTCCGAGACTGACGTGATGCCCGGGGAACCTTCCGACTGAGGACGAGACCCACGGAGTACGGGCGGTGTGGCGAGGGAGATGGCCTCGGTTCGTGGGCCGACTCGAGTCTCCTACCAGGGAATATCGGCCCGTCCAGGACGTGAGAAACCCGCCGGTGGGCCGGCGCGATGAGAATCCCGCCGGCTGTCGTCTCAATATGCATGACGATTCTCATCGACTCCTCCCCCGCCGGTGCCGCTCTGGAACAACCCCAGGAAGTGGATGCCGCGACCCGAGTTCGAAAGCGCCTCCGGCCACTCTTTGTCGCGGGTTTCTTTCTCGGCATCAGTTTCTGGGCACCGGTCGAGAAGCTGTTCCTCAGCCATATCGGGTTCACCGCCGCCACCATCGGCCTCCTCGCCGCGACGTACGCGGTGGTCGTGCCCTTCCTCGAGATTCCGTCGGGCATCCTGGCCGACCGCTGGAGCCGGCGTGGCGTCCTGATGATCGCCGACCTCGCTCTGGGCGCGAGCGCCCTCGTGGGCGGCCTCAGTACCAACGTCCCGATGTACCTGGTGGCTGCCCTCCTGCTCGGGTGCTATTTCGCCCTGCAATCCGGGACGGCCGACTCCATCATCTATGACGTGCTGATCGAAGAGACCGGAAGCAGCGAAGGCTTCGAACGGGAGCTGGGGCGCCTTCGTGTGCTCGAGAGCTGCGCCCTCGTGTCGAGCGCCTTCGCCGGGGGTGTGATCGCCGCACTCAGCACACCGCGCGTGACGTACTTCCTCACGATTCCCTTCGCCTTGGTGGCCATCGGTGTCCTGTCTCGGCTCGCCGAGCCCAGCCTGCATCGCGTTGACGACGCACCGCCCCTGCGCCGCCAGATCCGGACCACCTACACCACGATCGTTGCCCGTGGTCGGCTTCGGCCCATCATCGCCACCATGGTGCTGTGCGCTCTCCTGTTGCAGGCCTTGCTCGAGTTTGGTCCCCTCTGGATGGTCGCCTTGGCCGCGCCCGCAGTCCTCTACGGTCCCCAATGGGCGGGGCTGATGTCGGCCATGGGTCTGGGCGGCCTCCTTGGTGGCCGCCTCTCGCTCACACGGACCGCCAACAAGCTGACCGTGGCCGCGGCCATGGTGGCCAGCAGCGTGGTCCTGACGACCAGTCACCGCACGGTGACCGTCATCGCTGCACAGGTCGTCCTTGCGCTCCTGGTCGTCGCCATCAGCACGGTGCTCACGCGGGAGCTGCACGATGTCGTGCCGTCCTCCATCCGGGCGGGGGTCTCCTCAGGCGTGGGAACGATGAGCTGGATGGCGTTCGTGCCGTTCGCCCTGGGGTTCGGGCTCCTCTCTCGCCACGTCGGCGTCCTGGCCGCGGGATGGCTGTTGGTGGCGGTCGCGGTGGCCGCCGGTGTCTCGCTGCTCCGCCTCGCTCACGGCCATGAAGGAGCGATGACCATCGCCGACATCGGCCGGGTTCGGACCGGGGCAAGCTTGGTTGGTCTGGCGGCCTCGGAATGCTGAGTCTCCGGCCGTCCAGAGCACGGCTGTTGCGTGTCGTCGCACCGGCCGTCCCGAACTGTCCCTTTCACATTTGGCGAGCAGACGAAGGAGGTGGCGGCCATGTCGAACAGTGAGGGCACCGGCGACGGCGAGGACGAAGCGGTCGTGGCCGCCGTTCGAGGCGGTGACGAGGCGACGTTCGCCTCCCTGGCTGAGCCGCATCGCAGGGAGCTGAGAGTGCACTGCTACCGGATGCTCGGAAACTTCGACGATGCAGAGGATCTGGTCCAGGAGACGTTTGGCCGGGCCTGGCGCGGTCGCCACGCCTTCGAGGGCCGCTCCAGCTTCCGAGCCTGGCTCTACCGGATTGCCACGAACGCATGTCTCGACGCCATCAAAGCCAAGAAGCGCAGGGTCCAGATCGTCGATGTGGCACCAAACCCAGACCGACCCCCGGGGTTCGACGAGGTTCCCTGGCTCCAACCGATCCCCGATGAGTTCCTCCCCGGGGTCAACGAACCCGATGAGCTCGTGGTCTCGAAGGAGACCATCGAACTTGCGTTCCTCGCGGCCATCCAGCACCTTGCGCCGCGACCTCGCGCCGTGCTGATCTTGCGCGACGTGCTCGGCTGGACCGCGAACGAAACGGCTGATGCTCTCGGCGGCACCGTTCCCAGCGTCAACAGTGCGCTGCAGCGAGCTCGAACCCGCATGCAGGAACTGGGTCGGCCCGGACGAATGGAGTGGTCGCCGCTCCAGCCTCCGACCGCCGACGAGCGCATTCTCGTCCAGCAGTACATGGACGCCCATGCCCGGGCGGATGCGTCAGCGGTCATCGAACTCCTGGGAGAAGAGGTGCGGTTCTCCATGCCTCCTCAAGAATCCCGATTCGAGGGACGGACCGCCGTCTCGGCATTCTTTCGTGATCTCCTTGGCGACGAGAACCCCGGACAATGGCGCCTTGTCCCGACCCACGCCAACGGCCAGTTGGCCGTGGCCAACTACATCCGGGCGTGGGGTGAGACCGAATACCGCGCCGCCGTGCTGGACGTGCTCAAAATCGACCATGACGTCCTGGTCGAGATCACGACGTTCGGATCTGAGGTGTTCCCGGCGTTCGGCATGCCACCAGCACTACCGGCGAGCGATTCCCCTGATGTCGGGTGAACCTGCCGACGCCGGCGACCCCTGCCTGCTCATGGGGGCAATGCTCCGAGGATTCGCCGTCAGAGTCGTCGTCCTGAGTGGTGGCGGCCGGCTCATCTTCGACGCGCACGAATGGCGCGACAGCCTCGTCGAGGTCGCGAGCGGTGAACTCGAGATCCAGCTCCGAAGTGGGCGCAGGCTCCTCTGTCAGGCCGGCACGCTGCTGCCGTTGGCCGGCCTGCCGATCCGGGCGCTGCGCAACCCTCGGCGTGAATGCACGAGCCTTGTCGCCGTCTCTCGACGAGTACCGCCCGGGAACACGACCCGATCCGCTCAGTAGACCTCGGTGGGGAGGAGTGCAGCCTCCGTCGCATCCGTCCCGGCTACATCAGCCACCCGCTCTCCGGGGTGCACGTTGATGAGCACCCCGCCCAGCACTGCGGCCAGGACGAAGATCCCCGCCACCCAGGCGCTGGCCGTCGCATACCCGTGCACCGTCGCCTTGGCCACGAGGTCATGGCTTCGTGCGTGCGTGGCCAGGTAGGTCGTGGTGGCGGCGGCCGCGATCGTGTTGAGGAGGGCCGTCCCGATGGAGGCGCCGATCTGCTGCGACGTGTTGGTCATGGCCGAGGTCACCCCGACGTCCTTGGGCTCGGCGTTCTGGGTGGCCGTGCTGATGCAGGGGACGATGGCGAGGCCCAGTCCTAGGCCGAGAAGGAGCTCGCTCGGGAGCACGTGGGTCACATAGGCGGCGTCGGGCGTCAGGGTCGTGAAGAGCGCGGCGCCGATGGCGGCCAGCAGAAGGCCGGGCACGACAAGCAGGCGGGTCGGCACGCGAGGCAAGAGGCGGCTGGCAATTTGCGTCGCCGCCAACGCGTTGAGCGCCAGCAAGGGGAGGAACGCGACACCTGTCAAGAGGGGCGAGTAGTGCTTCACCGTCTGAAGCAGGTAGGTGAGGAAGAGGAAGGTGCCGAACATGCCCGTCACGGCCAACAGGATGGTCAGGTACGACCCGGCGCGGTTGCGGTTTCGCAGGACACGCAGCGGGAGGAGCGGATTCGGGCCCTTGCTCTGCCACACGATGAATGCAGTCAGCAGGAGGCCCGAGAGAATCAGGGCCACGATCACGTGGGTGGAATCCCACCCGCTCGTGCCCGCTTCACCCAGTCCGTAGACCAAAGAGACCAGGCCGCCGCAGCCGAGGATCACGCCGAGCACGTCGAGCCGGATGCCGCGAATCCGTTCGCGTTCGGGGATCATGGTGACGGCGCCGAAGAGGACGAGTGCCGCGATGGGCAGGTTGACGTAGAGGCACCAGCGCCAGTCGACGTACTCGGTCAGGAAGCCTCCAAGGATCAGCCCGAAGGCCGAACCGGCGATCGCGATCGTTGCGTAGATCCCGAAGGCCCGACCTCGTTCCCGCGGGTCGGTGAAGGTCGACGTGAGGATGGACAGCACCGACGGGGCCAGCAAGGCGCCGAAGAGACCCTGCACGCCGCGGGCACCGATCAACATCAGGGTGGTCTGGGCCGCCCCCCCGATGGCTGAGGCGAGTGCGAACCCGAGAACCCCGGCCATGAGCGTCCGTTTCGGTCCGAACATGTCGCTGATGCGTCCACCGAGGAGGAGGAACCCGCCGAAGGCCAGCGTGTACGCCGTCACGACCCACTGTCGGTCGGTGTTCGAAAAGCCGAGGGCGTGCTGCGCCGACGGCAGGGCGATGATCATGATCGTCGAATCGAGCACCACCATGAGCTGGGCGCCGGCGATGACGATCAGGATCCACCAGTGAGCCCGGCTCGTCCTCCCAGACGTGGTGCCCGGGGTGGCGCTCTGCAGGGTGGTCACGGGTTCGCCCCGCCGCACGTCGCCAACGACGGGCTGCGCTTGGAGACGACCCGGTCGACCTGGCCCTGGCTGAGGGCACGGTGCGGAAGCACGCCGTCCGCCGGCCGCATGCCCGCAATCAAGAGATCGAGATGCCGCCGCCACGCCTCGGGGGCGTTGGAGCGGGTGGTCTCGAGCACACCGCGCATCGACCACATCACGAGCGAGAGATCCGTGCTCGTGAGATCCGAGCGCATCCGGCCGTGCGCCTGCGCGTCGGAGAGCAGCCCGGCAATCAGGTCTCGCGCCGTCTTGACGAGGTGATGGTCGGTGTTCCAGAGCTTGGGAAGGCAGCCCAGATGGTCCGCTTGATACGAGCTGGCCGCCTCCAAGAAATGCTCGAGCCCGGTGCCGTCCGGCCAGTCCGCCGCCTCGGCGGCCATGGCGATCGTTGCCTCGAGGACCTCGGTGACCAGCGCCTCGATCAGGGCGTCCTTCGAGGCGAACCGTCGGTAGAGCGTGCCCATCCCGACACCCGCCACCCGGGCCACGTCGGCCACGCTGGCCTCGAGCCCCTTCTCCTCGAAGACCTGGCCGGCAGCCACCAGCAGGCGCTCTCGGTTCCTTCGGGCGTCACTGCGTATGGGTCGACCGACCGCCGCAGCGGCCGGCTCGCTCCGCCCCACCGCCGGGCTCTTATCCGGAGAGTTCACTCCGCTTACAGTAGGCGAAGCGGAGTGATCAGTCCACTTCGCCCCGTTGTGCGATCTGGTGGGCTCCAGGATGTGGGACACCGCCGCTTTGGGTCAGGATCGGAGGCGCCAACCAAGGGGGTCGATGTGGATCTGATGCTTGCCGACAAAGTGGCCGTGGTGACGGGAGCAAGCAAGGGCATCGGTCTCGCTGTGACGAAGGAGCTCGTGCAGGAGGGTGCCAGGGTTGTCGCTGGTGCGCGCACGACGGAGGGAGTCTCGAACATCCCCGGCGTGACGGCCGTCGCTCTCGATCTCACGGATCCGGCTGCACCTGCCGAACTGGTCAATCGTGCCCTGAACGATCACGGGCGTATCGACGTGCTCGTGAACAACGTCGGTGCCACACGAATCCGGCTCGACGGCTTTCTCGCCATCGCTGACGAAGAATTTGAGTGGGCGATGCAGATGAATTTCTTCACGACGCTCCGAGCCAGCCGGGCCGCCCTCGCCGCCATGGTGACCCAGGGCGGTGGCGCTATCGTCAACGTCGCCTCGGTGAACGCGTTCTACCAACCCGACGGCGCCACAGTCGACTACGGCGCAGCCAAGGCCGCCGTCGCAAACTTGACGAAGTCCCTGGCCCAGGAGTTCGGACCAAGAGGCATCCACGTCAACGCCGTCTCACCGGGGCCCGTGAGCACAGATTTGTGGCTTGGCGAACACGGCGTGGCGCAAACAGTCGCGGCAAGGGCTGGCGTCGACGCCGACACCGCCCGACAACAGATCGTCGCCGGTATGGGCGGATTTGCGACGGGACGCTTCAGTACTCCGGAGGAAGTAGCGACACTCGTTGTTCTCCTCGCTTCCGAACGCACCTCGAACGTCACCGGGGCCAACTACGTCATCGACGGCGGATTGATCAAGACCACGTAAAACTGCCGCTGATCCACAAGGATCGAGCGAGCCCGGTTCCGGCGGTCCTTCTTTCGTTGCGCCCATGCCGAGACGGCCTCTCCATTGGACGATCCGGCGGACGAGTTCCGCGATCAGACTGACACCCACAGCAAGACCGAGAGCCATAATCAGACCCAGCCATGGTCTGCTCGCAAATGCGGTCCCCCCGATTCGACCCATGACGAAGGCGTAGGTAGCCCAGATCACGCCGGACAGAATCGTGACGGGGAAGAAACGACGCCATGGGTAACCAACAGCGCCACAAGTGAAGGTCACGACCGTTCGGCCACCTGGAATGAACCGGCAGACAACGATCAGACGAGCACCAAAACGTTCGAGGGTCCGTTGGGCCCATAGCCGGCGTTGTGAGCCTCGCTCACTAGCGAACACTCGTCGGTCGACCCAGGGACCGAAGTGTCGACCGATCAGGTAACACAGATTGTCGCCAACGCATGCGCCGCAGGCCGCAAGGATCACAAGGAAAATGAGGCGCGGATCGAGACTCCCCGCCGTTGCGACGCCAAGAGCAACGATCGCGGTCTCGCTCGGCAGAACAGGGAGCACTGCGTCGAGTGCCGGAAACAGAACAGCGACGAGGTAGGACAGTACGGAGTCAGGCTGGAGGTCGAAGAGATGGTTCACGACCTCACTCCAGGCGTCTCTGCCGATCCGAGGGACGGAACGTCATCGGTCCGACGGTTATGCCAGACGCTGACGGCGATCGCAGTACCGATGACAATGACGATCACACCGACGCTTGCGAGAATCGGAACCGAAATGATCGGTTCCAGCAGCATTTTGCTGCCGATCAGTATGAGGAGCACAGCAAGACCGACGTTGATGTAGGTAAACCGATCCATTGCACCCACCAGGACGAAGTACAGGGACCTCAAGCCGAGTACAGCGAATGCATTCGCGGTGAAGATCACGAAGACTTGACTCGTGATCCCGAAAGCCGCTGGAATCGAATCCATCGCAAAGACGAGATCAGTGACTTCAATGGCCAGAAGTGCGATCAACAATGGCGTCGCCACCAGGACCCCCTTCACCCGAGCCACGAAGCGTTGGCCGTGGTAGTTCGGCGTCGTGGGTAAATGACTGCGAAGGAACCGGACCGCGATATTCCGGTCTGGATCGATGAGTTCTCCACCGCGCGCGAGCCGCGCGCCCGACACGATCAAGAGCGCTCCAAGGATGTAGAGCATCCAATCGAAGTGCTCGATCAAGGATGCACCGGCGGCAATCAAGGCACCACGGAAGATGAGCGCACCAAAAACGCCATAGAACAGGGCGCGGCGCTGGTACGCAACCGGGACCCCGAAGGCTCGGAAGAGGAGAGCAAAGACGAAGATGTTGTCGACGCTCAACGACTTCTCGGTCAGATAGACGCCGAAGTATTCTCCCGCGCCTTCCCATCCTCCCAAAACACCAAGCGCCATCCCAAAGGCAACGCTCACGGCGATCCAGCCGCCGCTCACCAGTAGAGCCTTCCGGAGGGTGGGTGCGCCCTCTCCTCTGTGCACCGCATAGTCCACCGCGAGCAGTACCAGGATCAACGCGGTGACGGCCAGCCAGCACCACCACGGAGTCGTCATTCCGAGTAGTCGTTAGCCTGAGAAGGCCTGGCTGTAGACCTTTTCGGTTACTCCTGCCACCCCTGCAATCGGACGAGGAGATCGATCGGGTGAGACCCAGAAAGGCCTCTTCTGGTGGTCAGGTGCTGATCTGGACGACGACCCAGTAGGGCAAAGCACTTCCGCCGGGTGGCACGCGAACGTCGGAATGACCCGGGCGTGCCTTCCAATCATCGAACCTCTCCTCCTCGTCAACGCCAGATTCGATCTGTCGCGGTGATTGCGTGCCGCACGACACACACCCAACCAGGCCGGGGTGAAGCGGGTGTGTGCCTGATGTGGAGACGATGTGAACATCGCCGTCGGTATGGGCATCGGTCGCCTATCGAGCACACAAGTGGGAGTCTCCATCCGAAGTACACACGAAAGGCATGCCCAACTCACATGACAGCAGTTTGATGGCACTTCCAAACCAGAAACACCAAGGAAGTGGACCATGGCCATTCATCAATGTCCTCTTTGTGAACTTCGCTTCGTCTCCAGCTCGGAGGTTGAATGGCATCTGGTCGAAGATCATGGGAGCAGGCGGGTCGGACCGCGCGCGGCCGCGTCGGCAACGACATCCGCCCACGCCCCACCCCGTGCTCGTGGCTCCTGATCGAGGGCTGTCCCGCTCTCCAGTGGGACGAGCGGCAATCGAGAACACCGTGCGCACGGCTGTCTTCTTGGGTGCAATCGCCGGCACGACGGTTGCCGGTAGTGGAATCTTGTGGGGTCGAAGAGGGCTTCTCATCAGCCTCGGCGTTGGCGTCACGGTTGCGGCCGGCCTTTGGTGTCTCTCCGCTCGACTCGTTCTGCGTACTACGTGTGCACAACCCGTTACCGCAGGCAGCGCCTCGCCAGTTCAGGCTGTGCTGGGCCAGCTCTCCCGAAAAGCTGGGATTCCGCCTCCCAGGCTGTACGTCGTACCCATCCCCCAACCAAACGCGTGTGCAGTCGGACGATCTTCTCGACACGCAGCCATCGTCGTCACCGACGGTCTTCTCTCTCTTCTTGAGCCGACCGAGGTTCGTGCCGTGCTCGCTCATGAGCTGGGCCATGTGTGCCGTCGGGACACTCTTGGAACCTCAATCGCAGGAGCCCTGGCCAGCTGGATTCTCGTCCTCAGCGATCTGACGAAGCCTGCGGTGGGAGCCTTACGACGAAGTCAGGATGACCCTCCCGGGATCCTTGTGGCCTCGGTGCTGACCCTGATGGGACGCCTGATCCGTTTCGCATGTTCGGATGATAGAGAGAGCGCTGCTGATCGCTTTGGAGCAGGACTCATTCGCGATCCTGAGACCCTGGCCTTGGCCTTGAAGCGAATGGATGGCTACGCACAGGTGGTGCCAATGGAAATGACGATTGCCCAGTCCTCGGCGTGGACCGTGAATCCGCTCGGAGGCAGCGTTGCCAGCTCCTGGATATTCTCCTCTCATTCTCCGGCTCGTGACCGATTTCACCGGTCCTGGACGTCCACTCGAAAGAGGGCGTCGACATGATCGGCGCTCCGAGGTGGAGAATGTTCGCATGGAGTTGTTGTCATGACGACCACCGTGCTCATCGTCGAAGACGAAACCAAGCTTCGGGACCTTCTTCGCTCGTACTTCGAGCGAGAAGGCATGGGGGTGCTCTCCGCCGGATCCGGTAGTGACGCAATCGACCTCGCTCGTAAGGGCCAACCCGATCTTGTCATTCTTGACCTCGGACTCCCGGACATCCCCGGAGAAGAGGTCGCCGCGGAGCTCAGGTCCTTTGTGGACGTTCCGATTCTCATGCTCACCGCAAAGGCATCGGAGAGTGACCGAATTCACGGGCTTGAGCTGGGCGCAGACGACTACATGACCAAACCATTCAGCCCTCGGGAGCTGGTGCTGCGCGCCCAGGCGATCCTGCGCAGGGGACGAGAGCCTTCCCGGCTCGGCGATCGTTTGTCTTTCGGTGAAGGCCGCCTCGTCATCGACGAGGCCCGACGAGAAGTCTGCGTCGACGGAACGCTCGTGGATCTCACGCCCACGGAGTGGGGAGTTCTCCTGGCCCTGGCCGCAAGGCCAGGACGCGTGTATTCCCGTTTCGAGCTCATCAACCGAACCAGGGGGTATGAGTTCGAAGGCTACGAGCGCACCGTCGATTCGCACGTGAAAAACCTTCGGAGGAAGATCGAGCTCGATCCAGGGTCCTCCAAAGTCATCGAGACAGTTCTCGGCGCCGGCTACCGGCTCGGCCTCGCGCGGGATGAGTGAACTCGCAAGTAGCGGAACTCCCGGAGGGGCAGATCCGAGGAACCCTTCCGCGCATCCAGCAGCGGACCGTCAGAGAAGTACTCGCTTCTCCCCCATTGCGCGACGCCTCGCACTCCTCATCGCCCTCGTCGCCTTGGTCGCTCTGGGTCTTCTGGCCACCGTCACACTGGTGTTCGCGAACAGCGACGTCTCCACCCTCACGAGTCGACAGCAGATCGACTTGGGACATGCCTTAGCAAGCGCGGTTAGAGTCAGCTACGAGCAAGCCCATGCGTGGGATGCCACCGATCTCTCGCCAGCCTTGACGTTGGCCAGCCAGGCAGGTGTTGCCGTCCAGGTCCGCGATCGGTCAGGCGCAGTCGTGGGCTCAGCCACTCCCAAAGGAATCCGCCAGAATTCCCTCGGGCGTCCACTGGTGGTCCCGGTAACGGCAGGCGGTGTTCCGGTCGGTTCGGTCTCGGTGCGAACGACCACGGCGGGAATTGGAGCAGCCGATCGCTCCCTTCGACATGCGTTTGCCACGGGCATCGGTTGGAGTGCCTTGGTCTTGGCTGTTCTTGCCATCATTGCCGGAGTCGTATTCGCTCGGCGCATCACTCGTCCCGTGGTCGCCTTGACGGGAGCAGCGCAGGCGATGGCGTCCGGCCAGCGGGGTATCCGGGTTGAGGACACCCAGGCGCCAGGGGAGCTCGGGGATCTGTCGAGGACCTTCAACCACATGGCGGACATGCTCGAGTCGGAAGATCATCTCCGACGGGTCCTCGTCGCCGATGTTGCTCATGAGCTACGGACTCCGCTGGCCATTCTTCAGGCCACGACTGAGGCGATGTCCGATGGCCTCACCGAGCCGAGCCCAGCGACCTTGTCGTCATTGCACGACGAAACGCTGCGTCTGGGTCGCATTGTCGAGGACCTCGAAGTGCTCGCGTCGGCTGAAGCAGCCGTGTTGGCGTTGGATCTCAGGACGGTGGACCTCGCAGGCGTCGCCGACAAAGCGGTCGAAGCCCTGAAAGCACAGCTCGAGACCGCTGGGCTCTCCCTGACCTGCGATCTTCAGCCGGCCGTGGTCAGGGGCGACAAGAACCGTTTGCACCAGGTCATCACCAATCTCCTCACCAATTCCATCAAGTTCACGCCGGAGGGAGGCTCCGTCAAGGTCACCGTCTCCTCGCGCGATCACCTGGCCAGAGTTGCCGTAGAGGACTCAGGGAGAGGTATTCCTCAGGCCGATCTCGACCACGTTTTCGATCGGTTTTGGCGCGGACCGGGTGTGAGGCACACTACTGGGGGGAGTGGAGTGGGATTGGCGGTTGTTCAGGAGCTGGTTCGCGCCCACAACGGCGAGGTCACCGCAGTGAGCAAAGAAGGTCAAGGCAGTCGGTTCATCATCGTCATTCCTAGTGCGTAGCCGACGTATCCCTCAATCTCCATATCGCCTCCATGCCGGCAAGACAGGATCTGCACCACCTAAGGATTGACTGATGGTGCGACAGCGCCTCGGTATCAAGAGAGCGGAATTGCGGTTGCTGAACCGGACCGTCGTCGCTGTAGGGCAAACGAGAGGAGTGGAGACGCATGGACACCTCAAGTGCGACGTGCAGAGACAGAAGCGAATTCTCCGTCGGAACTCGGGTCGAGGTACGCACCCGATATGAGCTCGGACGATGGGCACCGGGCTTCACAATCGCCGGAATAACCGCCGACGGATACCACGTCAGACGCATCTCGGACGGCTTGGTGCTCAAGGAATCATTGACCCCCGACGGAGTCCGTCTTGCCAGTACAGGTCCTCGACTCCTCCAGGCGATCCCGCGCTCCCATTCGAGGCCGCCTGAGCTCCGCCGCCGATCAGGTCCGACCTCCAGGATCGCTGCGGACCAATGACAACGACGGCTTCACCCATACCATGGGTCGATGGTGGCGGGACGGATCGCGCCCCGTGTGCGACAGCGCAGTCTTCCGAAACGAGTCCTCAGTCTCTCGATGTCTTCGCCCTCGATTCGTGTCACAGCACGTGGATATTTGATCCTCGCCACCTGAGGTTCCGTCGCATCCTGAAAGGAGTCGCGTTCAGGGGTCGACCGGTTTTGACGGAATGGCGCCCCTACAGTCAGGTCCGGCTGGATTTCGAGACGGAGGGCTTCACCGTTTACCTCAACCCAGCTCGAACCCGCCTGATCCGGTCATGGCGACACACTCCTGATTGCAGCCAATGCGGCGGTTCCGCGTCGACGGTGTTGTCGTTGGAAGATGTTGACCACTCGATCCATGGATACCGGAATCCTGGTCGCTGACAAGGAGACCATCCGAATGATGCAGTCTCCCTATGACATCGGGTTTGGGTCATGGTTTCTTTGGCTCGGCATCAGCGTGGTCAAGCTGTTGATCCTTGGAATCCTCTCTTGGTCGGTTGTAAGCATCCTTCGGCATCGAGAAAGACGTCGCAGCCAGACACCGGAAACTCCGTCCCCTCTCCTCGACGGAAGCTCCCGCCGAGTGGCCGACGATGACGCTCCGACAGAGAGACCGAGACCAGAACACCTGGCATCACGTGCCACGAAACACTCGACCAGGCCTGCGAAGGCACGCTGGAAGTTGGCACGGGGTGCACCCAGCTGAACGGTCCAGCTAGTCGCTGAATCCACGAGCTGCGTTGAGGCGAGCAGCCAGCCTCTCCAGCTGCTCGGGCAACTCGTCGGGGATGTCTTTGCCAGCCGCCCCCTCATCTGACATCGCGTCCATGGCGCGCACGAGCCCGCTCATCGCGTCGGAGAGCTTCAGTGCAGCGGCCTTGATGTTGTCGTCTTCATTGCTCACGAACATCACCTCCTTGCCATCGCCATTCAGGTTTTGGAGCACACCACCAATTTGTGGATCGACCATCCATGCGAGCCTCCGACAGATCACCCACGTCAACCACACTATTGAGGGCTTCCCGCTCGTGCCACAACCGCCGATCACTCCCGTTTCCGGGACCGGCGCGGACGCCAGCTGAGTCCCGCAAGGACGAACCCTTAGAAGGCGACGATGCCCTCGCCACCTACCGCTCCGGGAACGACCACGGAGCCAATTCCCGAGAGTGAGCCGCCCGGGCCGACCTCAAACTCATCGAGAGTGCCGGTCCCACCGGTCTCGACGTAGAGGAACTGCCCGCCCGCTGAGGGTGCCGCGTCAACCGTGCCGGGATCCGTCCCCGTCGTACCGAGGAGTGTCAGCTGTCCTGATAGTTGCTCGGCGAATCTGCTGACGTTGGCACTTCCAGCGTTCGAAACGAAGAAGGCCCCCTGAGCCGTGGCCACCCAACACGTCGCAGTCTGGCCGGTGGCAACGGTGTTGATCGAGGTCAACGTGCCGTTGGAGGCAAGAGAGTACGTCGAGAGAGCATTTGTTCCGGCATCGGCTATCACAATGTGTCCGACCGCGTCGAAGTTCACCGCGAAGGGAACGGCGCCCGGCTCTGCGTTGACGACCGGTGACGGCGAGAGATACCCGAAGGGACCCACGCGGAACACGTCGATGTCACTCCCGCTTGCCTTCGTTGTGACCAGCAGGCTGGACCCATCGGGCGTGAACGCGACTTGACCCGGTGTGCTGAGGAATTGCGTTGGATCGCTGGGTACCACAAATCCGAGCGAGCGATTGGAGCCAGGGAGAGGGAAGAGGTAACCAAAGAAAGACACATAGCCCTGCAGGCTCGCACTCAATGCGTCGACCACGTAGACGGAAGTCCCGTGCACGGCGATACTGACCGGAAAGGAACCACCAGAGGGGACGACCTGGCGCAATGCAAGCTGGTCTCCGCGCACTGAGAACACTGAGATGGTGTTGCTGCCGGCATTGACCGCGTAGAGCTCGCTCGTGGCGGGGTTGTAGGCCAGGGAGCCCTGAGAGGCAAGATGGTCGACCGCAGAGCCGTTGAGCACACCGCCACGTCCGCCGGTCGGGTACGTGCCTGCGGGAACGAGGGTCCCATCCACATTTCGGTGGTAGGCCACGATCTGGTTTCCCGCAGGGTTGTCAGTTTGCACAAACACCGCATGGTCGGCCCCGACCGAGAAGGAAGGCACACTCGGCGGGTTGGCGCCAGCGAGAGTCGGGAGCGCCACCACGGACAGACTGATGGCGGCCCCAACCGCCAGGACAATTCGGGCAAACGTCTTCAATGTTCCTCCAGTCATCTGGGTTCTGTCCGTACTGTCCTCGGTGGAGTGCGCGCGTTACGCGCCTCGAACGAGGAGCAGCTGGGACGCTGCTCGGAAGCAGAACGCAGCAGATCGGGTCGTGACGCCTGTGACGAGCACCCCGACGGGCCCACATCCACCATCTCGAGCTCGCGATGGTGGATGAATACGCGGGGTCCGATGGCCTGTCCGCGCCCGGCGTTCGTCGCCATCGATCTACGCTCGGAAACGTGGAAACGGATGCCGAGCTGCTCGGCGGGCTGCGACGTGGAGATGAGCAGGCCTTCGTCATGCTCGTAAAGCGCTACCAAATGCCGATGCTCCGACTCGCCCGTTCGATGGTGAGCGACCATGCCGTTGCCGAAGAGGCAGTACAAGACACGTGGATGGGCGTCATACGAGGCATTGATCGGTTCGAGGGCCGCTCGTCGTTGAAGACATGGTTGTTTCACATCCTCGTCAACAGGGTGCGTACAGCCCGCACGATCGAGTACAAACGCCGTCCTCCTCGGGAACCGTCTATAGACCCCGATCACTTCAACGCAACGGGTCAATGGGCCGAACCGGTAGAACGCTGGGACGAAGACGTTGAGGAACGTATGGACGCATCGGCGGTCACAGCGGTCTTGTGGAATGCGCTCGATGGACTGCCCGAGCGCCAGCGCGCCATTGTGGTGCTCCGCGACGTGGAAGGTCTTTCGAGCGAGGAGGCCTGCGACGTACTGGGTATCAAACCCGGCAATCAGAGGATTCTGCTGCACCGGGGTCGCGCCGGACTCCGCCAGATTTTGGCGACCGAGATGAAGGGGGCGTAGATGATGCTCTCCTTGCGCAATCGAGATCTGGTGTGCCAACAGGCCATCGAACTGCTCACCGACTACCTGGAAGGGACCCTCTCTCGGAGGCAGCGGCGGCGGCTCGAGGACCACCTCCGGGCATGCCCCAACTGCTCGAACTACCTCGAGCAGATCCGTATCACCATCAAGCTCACCGGCGCGATCCAGCCCGAGGAACTGCCACCCACCGCCGTTGACGACTTGACCCAGCTCTACAAGCGTTGGCGCGGCGAAGCCTGAACCTCAGTCGGGACGCCGGATCAGCTCACGACACCTGAGCCGTCCGTCTTCCGCATTGTGGACGCGAGTCGTCCCCTGGCGTCACGACGAAGAAACCTTCGGCCGAAGAGCCTTCTCACCGCTCAATCGCGTGAGGAGCGATTCCCCAAGAGCGTCGAACGCCTCGTCGAGGAGCTCGAGCGGATCTGGCTCGGACGGCTGATCGGCCCAAAGCGCCATCACTTCGTCCACGACGACAAGCGCGATGCCGGCGGCGAGGTGCGCCGCGAGAGGCGAAGATTCCGACTCGAACCATGGTGCCAAGGCAACGGCGAGCCGGTCACGATTTCGGCGTTGTTCCTCGAGCCAGCGCCCGCGCAGCGTGGGTGTCTCGCGGAGGGTCCGCTGAAAAGACCGTGCTGCGTCGGGCTCAGAGCGAACAGAGGAGAGGAGCTCGGTGAAGGCCGCCCGCAACACGGACGCCAGCGGTTCTGCAGGATCGTGCTCTGACACAAAGCCGAGGACCTCGTCCATGCTGAAACTTGCGATGGCGGTCACAACGTCCTCTTTGCACGGGAAGTAGCGGAAGAACGTCCGTGGGGAGACGTCGACGGCCTGAACAATGTCCTGGACCGTCGTCGACGTGTACCCCCGCTCGGCGAAAAGACGTGAGGCCGCCTGCGCCAATTCGCGCCGAGTTCTGTCCTTGTTTCGCGCCGTGAGGCCTCCGCTCACTTTCCCATCCCGTCGCCCCCGAGCTCGTCAGGTTGCTGTCGCCCGCCGCCGACCACCGCACTCTAGTCGAATTTGTGCTCAAACGGCAGAAACTGTCACTCTGGCAGAAACCGCCATCTCGGGCTGTTTTTACGGCCCGGCCAGGAGGGACCCACGTTGACGGAGACCATCACAGAGGTCGTCGCGCCGGCCCGGTACCGCGGAAAACCGTGGCTGACCCTTGTCGTGGTGTCTCTGGCGGTCGTCATGGTCGGAATTGACGGGTCCGTCGTCGCGGTGGCGAACCCGTACATCGGACGAGACTTGAACGCCTCACTCTCCGATCTGCAATGGATCACCAACGCCTACCTACTCGTCATCGCCGTGTCCCTGATTTTTGGAGGCAAGCTTGGAGACCGATTCGGTCGACGACGCGTGTTCCTGGTGGGTGTCTGCGGCTTCACGATCTCATCGTTGGCCATCGGACTCGTGGGAACCATCGACGGCGTCATCGTCCTGCGCGGATTCCAGGGAGCCTTTGCTGCGCTGCTCCTTCCCAACACAATCGCCCTCATGCGTGCGGCCTACCCTCCCGAGGAGCTCAACCGCGCCGTGGGCATCTGGGTAAGCGCGTCCGCGACCGCGACCGCTGCGGGTCCAATTGTCGGCGGTTTGTTCGTGGAGCACATCTCATGGCAGAGCGTGTTCTTCATAAATGTCCCTGTCGGTATCGTCACACTGGTCATCGGAGCGCTCGTGCTGAGTGAGTCGCGTGAGAGCAAGGTCGGGCCCTTCGACATTCCCGGGGTGGCCTGCCTGGCCATTGGTCTGCTCGCGATCGTCTATGCCCTGATCAACGCCCAAGGCTGGGGCTGGGGAAACGAGAAAACCCTGGGTCTCATCGCCTTCGGGATCGTGCTGCTGGTGGCGTTCGTGATCGTTGAACAGAAGCGGCGGAACCCCCTGGTGCCACTCTCCATCTTTGCCGATCGGTCGGTCTCGCTGAGCACGGCAATCGTCCTCCTCGATTTCTTCGCGCTCTTTGGCGTGCTCTTCTTCGTGGGGCTCTACCTGCAGAGCGTGCACGGCTACAGCCCGGTCGAGGCAGGCGTCCGGCTACTCCCGTTGACGGCTGCCTTTGCCGTCTCGGGCAACCTGGGCGCTCGTCTCACCGAACGATTCGGTCCGGCAGTACCGATCACCGGGGGGCTCTTGGCCACCTCCATTGCTCTCCTGTCGCTCTCGACGCTTCAGGTCGACTCCAGCTACGTCCATCTCTGGCCGCCTTTCGTCCTCATCGGTCTCGGTATCGGTTTGGTGGTGACCGCGGCGACGGATGCCATTGTGGGCAACGTCCCGGTCGACGAGGCCGGGGTCGCCGGTGGTATCCAAACGACGGCGATCCAGCTCGGAGGCGTGCTCGGCACGGCCGTTTGCGGGTCGATCCTGGGCTCCATTGTGGCGAGCGGATTAGTAGTCCACCTCCTTCGCGCCGGTGTGCCGCCGGACGTCGCTCACGTTGTTGCCCGGTCGGCGGCAGACGTCTCTCAGGGTCTGGCCCCCGTTCCCCACAGGACTTCCGCTCAGGTGGCCCAACGCGTGGCTGCGGGGAGCCATGCCGCGTTCATGGATGGCCTACACGTGACCATGCTGGTGGCCGGGGTGGCAGCACTCGTCGGGGCAGCCTGCGGACCCTTCGTCCGCCTCCGTGACAACACGTCAGATGAAGCCATCGTTCCGATTCTCTGATCTCTGGTGGCGGTGCCCGAGTCAGACGCGGCTCCGATTGCCGCACATTTCCACCGCAGGGTCGGACGACCCCCGCGGCACGTCATGGGCCAGCGATCTTCGCCGCTTCGGCAAGGAGAGTGACCGAGCGCAGACGGCTTTCGGCCGTCGTGGACTGGTGGACGGTGATCAGCTCGTCAGCGCCGGTGAGTAGGGCGAAATCCTCCAGAGACGAACGGACCTCTGGCGGCGTACCGGCCGCGGTAAAGGTCAGCATGTGATCGACATGGCCAGAGGCCCCGGCGGCCAACAGTTGATCTGCCTGATCGTCGGTCATGTCGAGTTGGTGCTCACCCAACTGACGGCCGTAGAGGCTGATGGCACGAAGCCGCCGGATACCCTCGAGCTGCACCTCGGCTTCGGCCGTCGTATCGGCCGCGATCACATTGATTCCGGCCATGACGTACGGTCGCTCAAGCTGTTCGGAGGGCTGAAACTCCTCCCGATAGCACTTCAGCGCAAGGTGGAGCGCATCCGGCGCGAAGTGAGAAGCGAATGCGTAGGGCAAACCGTAGGCGGCAGCCATTTGCGCGCCGAAGAGTGACGACCCAAGGATGTAGAGCGGGACACGGGAACCCTGACCGGGAACAGCCTCGACGCCCTTCACCCTGCTGTGCCCGCTGAGATAGCCCTGAAGTTCGAGGACGTCCTGGGGGAAGCTATCGGCCGAGCGCGGGTCCCGGCGTAACGCATACATCGTGTTCTGATCCGAACCCGGTGCCCTGCCCAGACCGAGGTCGATCCGCCCCGGGTACATGGCGGCCAACGTGCCGAACTGCTCGGCGATCGTCAGAGGGGCGTGATTGGGCAGCATCACCCCGCCGGCCCCGAGTCGGATTGTCTTGGTCAGGGCGCCCACGTGCGCGACGAGGACACTGGTCGCCGACGAGGCGATGCCCGCAATGTTGTGGTGCTCGGCGTACCAGACACGCTGGTAGCCCAGCGTTTCAGCCTGCTGGGCCAGCACGACGCAGGCGGCGAAGCTCTCACCGGCCGTTTCGCCCCGCCTGATCGGCGCCAAATCAAGGATTGAAATCTTCGGATGGGTCATTGATGGCGTCGACCAGCTGCAACTCGCGGTCTTCCTTCCTTCGAGCCCATCTTCCCAACTGTCCCATCTCTCGTTTTGTCGCCCTGGCGCCCTTCAGCGCACCCGTTCCCCTCAGGAAACACACTGAACGGCGATTCGATTCCGGCCAACGAAGACACGCGGCCAGCGAAGACATCGATCAGAGCGTCCAGCGATAGTCCTGGGTCGGCTCGTACACGATGCCCCGTGACAAAAGGTCCTCGATCTCCTGGCTCGAGTAGCCGAGGCGCTCCATGATGGCCCGGGTGTGCTCCCCCACCAAAGGTGGAGGACCATAGGGGCCGGTCGGAGACTCCGAGAAATCGATCAATGTGCCGAATTGGCGCAGATGTCCGAGGGTCGGGTGGGGATAGTCCGCCACCAGGCCGAGACGCTCGTTGTCGGCGTCGTGGAGGACGGCCTCCCCGTCGTTGGTGTCGACGGAGACCTCCGCGTCCACAACGGCTTCAGAGAGAAGATGGAACCAGGCCACGGCCGTCCGGGTGAGGAAGATCGGTTCTAGCGCCAACTCGATCTCCACCCGGGCAGCCACCCGTTCCTCGAAGGTCTCGAAAACTTCAAGATCGGGGCGGCCGAGCAGGCGGCACAGCCGCGCCCATTGACCTGACGGGAAGGCCGCAATCTGGACCCAGCCGTCCTGGGTCTGGTAGAGGCGGCAGCAGGGCGAGACTCCCATCTGATTGTGGTCGAGCCCGGGACGGACCGGCCCGAGCTGCCCGTCGACCATGAACACGTCGGAACTGAACACGGCCGCACCGTTGAGAAGCGACGTCCAGAGGTCCTGACCCTCGCCAGTACGACGTTGGTGGAAGAGGGCGGCGAGCACCCCGACCACCGACACCATGGCGTTGGCGGTGTCGGTCATCCCGAAGCGGAGATACAAAGGCGGATTGCCTTCCTCCACCGGACCCGCCTCGAACTCGAGGCCGCACGCGGCCTGGTAGAGCGGGTCGAGGCCGCCAAACTCCGACAGTGGCCCCTCGGCGCCGTAGGCGTAGGTGTTGCAGTGCACGAGATCCGGGTTGCGCGCCTTGAGGGATTCGTAGTCGATGCCGAGGCGTGCTGCGGTCCCCTTCGTCATGTTGTGGTGGACCACGTCGGCGATTTCGGCCAGGCGCATGACCGCCTCGAGCCCCTCGGAGGCTTTTACGTCGACGGCGATATCGAGCTTGCCGCGCTGGCATCCGACGAAGGGCATCCCAGCCATCCGCATGCCGTCACCGCGTACAGGTTCAACCTTGATGACCTCGGCCCCCAAGTCGGCGAGGAGCATCGGCCCGAAGGGTCCGGCCAGGTACTGGCCAAGGTCGAGGACGATCACACCGCTCAACGGGCCCACGACACGTCCTCCAAGATCCCGACGTCGAGCAGATGATCGATCTCGGCCGGGGAATATCCCGCTTCCGTCAACACCTCGCGACTATGAGCACCAGCGTGGGGCTGACCGCCCTGGATCACTCCCGGTGTGCGACGCAACACGGCCGGAACCCCGACCTGAGTGGTGGGCCCGAGTTCGGGGTCCTCCACAGTCGCGGCCATCCCGTTCGCCACGAACTGGGCATGGGAGAAAACCTCGGCCATCGGCACCACGGCCTCAGCGCCAAGACCGGCTTCGTGGAACGCCTCAATGAGTTCGTCGCGGCGTCGCTCCAGGTAGGCGGCGCGGAGCCGACCCTCGTGACGCGCCCGCAACTCCGGGTCGCCGTGGAGCTCGCGCCGGTCCGCGGGTTCCAGTCCCAGGATCTCCTCGGGCGTGCGCGTCGGAGTGAGGCCGTTCATCGTTGCGGCGTGGATCCACTCGCCGCCGGCACATTCGTAGAGGGATGTCTGATGGATGCCGGGCGGATACGTCTTCGCCATGACCGAGTGAAACCCAGCGGGCACGTGTTCGTGTTCCTGCCAGATCTGCGTGGTGTATGCGAGGACACCCTGATAGAGCGACGTTTCGACGTGCTGCCCGCGCCCGGTCGCCTGTCGGGAGATCAGGGCCGAGAGCACGCCCGACGCCAACAGGAAGCAAGCGGCCATGCTCGGGGCCGGAAAGTGGAGGTAGGTGGGGCCAGGTCGCCAGCCGGGCTGCTCGCTCTGCATGCCGGAGCGAGCCTGAACGGTCGCGTCCCACCCGGGTCGATCTGCGAAGCGATGGCCAGGCGGATAGGCCGGCACCGAGCAGAAGACCAAGTGGGGAAACTGCGGTGAGACATCTGCGTAGGAGAGCCCGAGCCGGTCCATCGTGCCTGGGCTGAACGCTTCCACCAGCACGTCGGCGTCCGCGCAGAGTCGCAGGAAGGCTTCCCGGCCCTCGTCCGCCTTGAGGTCGAGGACCACGGACCGCCGACTGCGATTCCAGACGTGGTAGCCGGGCTGGCGTCGAAACGGATCCCCACCCGGCGGTTCGACCTTGATGACGTCGGCTCCGAGCTCTGCAAGAAGGAGGACGCCGACGGGTCCCGCCATCCCCCAGCTCAGATCGAGCACACGTATCCCCCGCAGCGGCCCCGCGGCCTCGGTCACTGTCCCGCGGCCACGCCGTTCTGATGATCCACGGGTGTCCTCCCTTCTCTGTGCAGCCGTAGCGGCCCCAACGGTGACGTGATGCCCCGGGTCCAGCGACAGCTTGTCATCCGTGTCCGAACCGTGTGTCCCCGTGGCGACGTCCATCTGAGTGACAGAAGGAGGATCTGGACCTCCTTCCGTCAGGTGAGGCCGTAGGCGCTGTATACGCTCGTGCCCGTGTCCCCGTTCGAAGCTCGCGTGGCGGAACGATGAACGTCGTCGCAACCGTCGTGGGCCTCGTGGTCGTGGCAGTGACCGTCAGCGACGTCGTGCTCACCATGGTCCTCCCGAGGCGACCATCGGGTATCGAACGCTTGAGTCTCCAGGTCAACCGGAGCGTCCGGGTTGGCTTTGTCCTGGCGTCCCGCCTCGCCAAGACGTACGAGCGCCAGGACGCCATCCTGGCCCCGACCGGCCCGGTCGCCCTCATGGTGCAGTTGCTGTTCTGGGCGGCATGCCTGGTGCTCGGGTTCGGACTCATCCTCGTCGGCGCGGGCAACTCGTTCGCCGACGGGTTGCTCCAGGCCCTCACCGCACTCTTCACGGTGGGGGCGGTCCACAGCGGTGGGGCTGCCGACACGGGCGTGGACATCGCTGTCGGTGCCATCTGGGTCGTGATTGTGGCCCTGCAGATCGCCTATCTGCCGGCCCTCTACAGCTCGTTCAACCGACGCGAGAGCCTGGTCGCACTGCTCGAAAGTCGGGCCGGTGTCCCGGCTTGGGGTCCCGAACTGTTGGCCCGGCACCAGCTGGTCGGCATCACCGACACCCTCCCGGACCTCTACGCCGCATGGGAGGGTTGGTCGGCCGACGTGGCTGAAAGCCACACCACCTACCCGGTGTTGCTCCTCTTCCGTTCACCCGAGCCGTGGTACTCGTGGGTGCTCGGACTCCTTGCGGTGCTGGACGCTGCGGCGATGCAACTGGCGCTCGCACCAAGCCGAGCATCGTCCCAGGCCCGTCTTTGTCTACGGATGGGATTCACGTTGCTCAACCGGATCGCGACGACGCTCCGAATCGAGGTGGACGACGATCCGAATCCCGAGGGACCGATTCAGCTGACCTTCGCTGAGTTCGAGCGAGCCGTGGTCATGCTCATGAGCGTGGGTTTCGACACCGAGCGGAGCGCCGAGGAGGCGTGGGCCGATTTTCGCGGCTGGCGTGTCAACTACGAGAGCGTGGCCTACAGGCTGGCCGACCGGTTCACCGTGCCGCCGGCTCCGTGGTCTGGTCAGCGGCATCACATGCGATCAGGTCCAGTCGAACCTCGGCGCCCGCCCCAGCGCCGTCCCGGCGGCGCCGAACCGTTCGTCTACGACCGGCCGACAGTCGTCATCGGACCCCGGCGCAGCCTCATCCGGCGCGGTCGCTCCACACATTGACACGACGTTCATCCATCATCCGACCTGAAGGCGATCCACGGCGTTCGTGATGTCACGGAACACGTCCCCAACGGGCTGATCACCATTGATTTCGATCAGGATGCCACGTCGCTCATAGAAGTCGAGGAGCGGTTCCGTCTCGGTCTCGAAGACTTCGAAGCGGTGGGCTATTGCGACCTCGTCGTCATCGGTACGTCCCTCTCTCGCCGCCCGGACTCGCAGCCGCTCGCGCAGCTCGTCATGACCAACTTGGAGATAGACAACGGCCTGGAGCTCAACCTCCTCGATCTCTTGCGCCACGGCGTACGCCACCTCTGCCTGATGGAGCGTCCTCGGGAACCCGTCCAAGACATAGCCACCGCGGCGAACCGCTTCGAGTACCTGCGTCAGCAGCATCTCGAAAACCAGCTCGTCGGGTACGAGATCACCGCGCCTCAAGTAGTCGGCTGCGACCTGGCCAACCTCCGTGCCGTTGGTCACCTCGGCGCGTAACAGTTCCCCGCTCGACAGATGAGCGATGCGGTATCGATCAGCCAGCTTCGTCGCCTGTGTGCCCTTTCCGGCACCCGGATACGCCACCAGCAAGAGCCGCACGTCCGTCACACTATGGCCACCGAAGTTGATGCGTCCTGACGACGGTGCGAGGTCGATTATGCCCCCACGACAGCCGGTGGCCCGCTCGTCACGCGTTGGCTCCGCTTGACGATGTCTGCGAGATCGTCACCCGAGATCGTCTCCTTCTCGAGCAGGGCGGCAATGACGGCGTCGAGTGCAGCCCGGTGGTTGCTGAGCAGGACGCGAGCCCTCTCCTCGGCTTCGCTGAGCAGACGGCTGACTTCCTGGTCGATGACCTGCTGGGTGCCTTCGGCATACGGTCGTTCCTGGCCGAACACTGGCCCGGCCTGTTCGGAAGTCGCTCCGATCCGTAGCCAATGGGCCCAAGTCGGGGCGACAGTCCCCACTCGGTCACCATCTTGATGGCCAACTGGGTGGCACTCGAGAGGTCATTGGCCGCGCCCGTCGAGGCTTCACCGATGACGAGATTCTCCGAAGCGCGGCCACCGAGACGGACGGCCAAGGAATGAGCAGGTAGCTCTCGGGGTAGAGATGACGCTCATCGAGTGGGAGTTGCTCGGTGACTCCGAGGGCGCGGCCGGCGGGCAGGATCGTGATCTTGGCCACCGGATCGGCATGCTCCGAGAAGAAGGCCACGAGTGCGTGCCCTGCTTCATGAATGGCGACAGAACGCTTCTCTTCTGGGAGAAGTGCATTCGACCCATCGCGCCGGCCCAGCAGAACGCGATCCCTGGCCTCGTCGATGTCTCGGGCGAAGATCATGTCGCGGTCGTCGCGGATGGCCACGATGGCAGCCTCGTTGATCAAGTTGGCCAGAACTGCCCCCGAGAATCCGGGCGTGGCCCTGGCGACGGCGTCGAAATCGACGTCGGGAGCCAGGTGTTTGCCTTGGACGTGCACGGCCAGGATGGCGGCCCGTTCGGCCTGATTGGGCAAGGGGATCTCCACCTCACGATCGAAGCGACCCGGGCGGAGCAGGGCGGGATCGAGCACCTCCGGACGGTTGGTGGCCGCCATGACCACCACCCCGGTGGTGGGATCGAAGCCGTCCATCTCGGCCAGAAGCTGATTGAGGGTCTGCTCGCGTTCGTCGTTTGTTCCGAAAGCGGAGCCGCCGCGCCGTTGGCCGATGGCGTCGATCTCATCGATGAAGATGATCGAGGGGGCACGCTTGCGGGCGTCGGCGAAGAGGTCTCTTACCCGGGAAGCCCCCACCCCGACGAACAGCTCGACGAAGCTCGAACCCGTCAGGGCGAGGAACGGCACGCCCGCCTCGCCGGCCACGGCTCGGGCCATGAGCGTCTTGCCCGTTCCCGGTGGGCCCACCATCAGCACGCCCCGGGGCCCGACGGCGCCCGCCCGGGCGTAGCGCTCGGGGTGGCTCAAGAAGTCGACGACTTCGGCGACCTCCCTCTTGGATCCTTCATAGCCTGCGATATCCGTGAATCGGGTGGCGGGCTTCTCCTCGTCGTAGAGCTTGGCCTTGGACCCCCCAAACCCCATGATCCCCCCGGTCAGCTGCTTGGCGTTCCTCCGACCGATCCAGATGAAGAAGGCGACGAGGAGCAGCAACGGGAGGAAGGAAAGCAGATCTGTCAGGAGGGCTGAACCCTGCCCGACGCCGGTGACGTCGACATCGTGGGCCTTCAAGGTCGGGGCCAGTTGGGTGTCGCCGATGGCCGTCGGGATTTGGCTGGTGTAGTCGTCTCCCCCTTTGAGCGAGCCGGAGAGGGCGCCGCCTGGGTTGACCGACGCCGTACGGACATCGCCCGAGGTGACCTCGGAGAGGAACTTCGAGTAGGTGAAGTTCTTCGTGGTCGTGCCCGTCATGTGAGGAATGGTGAACAGGAGCAGCGTGATGAGGATGCCGGCCGGCAATAGCCACATGCGCCACCGTGGCGGCGGAGGACCAGCTGGTGCCGGAGGTCGATCGTTGCCCGGGCCCGGCCTGGCCGACCCCGTCAGGTGCCGGATCGCGTGCGCCATTGAGACTCCCTCCACTGAAGACCTAACCTGCATAATGCCGGGTTCCCCGACACCCCGTTCCACGGCTCAGCTTCCAGCGGCTTGACCCCCGTCGATATGGAGCGTCTCTCCGGTCACAAACGTCGCCCCCTCGAGGTAGAGAATCCCGTCGACGACGTCGCCAATTTCGCCGAGCCGGCCGAGAGGCTGAAGGGCTGCCATGCCTGCATAAGAGGCAGGGTCGTCGCTCGTCCTGATTACCCCCAGAGATACCGCGTTCACCCGAATTCCGCGTGATGCGTACTCGATCGCCAGCGAGCGTGTGACGGCGGCTAAACCGCCCTTCGTCAGAGCAGTCAGCGCAGCGGGTATCCGGCTGTCGGCCTTTTCTACCAGGCTGGTCGTGACGTTGATCACGTGGCCGCTGCCCTGCGAGACCATCTGACCGATGACGCGTTGGGTCAGATGGAAGAATCCGCCCAGGTTCACCGAGGTGATCGTGACATAGTCCTCGAGCGTGTAGTCCGTGAAGGGCTTGCCGATGAACACACCGGCATCGTTGACCAGGCAGTCGATCCGTCCGAATCGACTGAGGGCTTGCTCCACCACCTCCTCAGCGGTCCGATCGTCGGCGATGTCACCTCTGAGCGTGAGGTAGTCGTCCTCTTCGACGGCTTCGATGGAGCGTGACGTGGCGACAACGGCATATCTCTCTCGTCGGAACCCAGAGACCAGCCCTGCCCCAATGCCGTGGGAACCACCGGTGATGACGACGACCCGGCGGCCCGACGGTGAAGTCTTGGATTCGCTCGAGCTGTCCCGCGAGGTGGTCACCGGACGCGGTACTCCTCTGCTCCTCGTGAACTGGTCATATCCACCTCCAATGGCTTTTCAAATGCCGATGTGGGAGGACAGTCTCTCCGTGTGTGCCACAAGCTCCAGTCGACCAGGGATCGTCGACCCCGGACACCCCGCAGGGCGACGATCCCACGGCCGCGGTCACTGCACAGACCGTGGCGACTGTCGCTCATTTAGACAGCGCTGGACTGACCGTTAACGTCTTCGTCAGCCGAGCCTCCCTTCGGAGAGCCGACGTCCATGGGACTACCCGTGGTCGTGCGGATCTCTGCGCCTCATGAGGCCCCCTCGACTTGAACCCTTCGTCTGACCGCGTCGGAGAGCAACCCAAGACCGATGCCCAGCATCCACACGTCCTTGCTTACCGCGATGCCCCCCTGGGTCGGCCAGACACTCCCCGGCCGGTGAAGGGCCGGCGTCCGGGCGTACATAGTCAGGAGCGAGCCCGAAAATCCGGTGAGGGCGGCACCGGCGAGAGCGTTCGGGACGAAGGGTGCCAAGAGGAGCGAACCAGTCACAACTTCGCCGGCGGCCAGTAGCTTCAGAAACCGCTCCGATGGGATCGACTTGAGGAGCGGGAAGGCGCCCGCCGCCATGGCGTGAACACCCTCGGCCTGCTCAGAAGGGCCGTTCCACTTCTCGATCCCCGAGTGGAGGATGAATGCGCCGGTCGTTACCCGGCCCGGAAGGCTACGAGCCGGAAATCGAAAGAACATAGAGATCCTTTTTCACTTGGTTGGCTGTGCGCGGAGACCCCATGAATGCTAGGAGCTCAGGCAAAAGGACCGCGCGCCAACGACTAAGGGTGAGCCCGGACCCAGGCGGACACGTCTTCAGCCATGGCAGCTGGGTCTTCCAACGGCCCAAAGTGTCCGAGGCGGCTTCGCTCGATGAGCGTACCCAAGGGGAGCGCATCGGCAATCGCCGGAGCGAAGGCACCAGGCCCCGCATCGGCAGGGGATCCGACGACCACGGCCACCGGTGTCTCAAGTGTCGCGGCGTCGCTCCACGCCCCGCTCGTCGCGGCGTGACGAAAGACCTCGGCTTCAATGGGCGGCCGGCACCGCAGCGTGACCGAGCCGTCCGGAGAGGACGAGAAGCCGCCCTCGACATAGGCCCGGAGAGCATCGGGGTGGAGCTGGTCGAGCGGTGGCTTCGACCGATAGTTCTCGTAGGCGTGCTCCAGCGAGTCGAAGCGGTCGCGACGCCGGGCCGCCCCGCTCGACATGGGGTTGTCGCCATCGGTCAAGGGGCTGTCCTCCGTCGGGACGATGACTGGCTCGTAGAGCCACAACGACCGAAATGCAGCGGGTCGTCGCGCCGCAGCCAGAACGAGCGCCGCTCCACCCATGGAGTGCCCGATCCCGTGCAACGGTCCCTCCGGGAAACGGTCGGCTGCTCAGGACGGCCAGCAGGTCGTCTGCCATGCCCGACCACGCCAATCCCGCCTCCGGCGGCAACTCGGACATGCCATGGCCTCTCAAGTCGATCGACACACATCGAAACTGATCGTTCAAGAACGACGCCATTGGCTCCCAGACCCGACCGTGAAACCCCGTGGCGTGCGAGAAGAGCAGCACGGGAGTGGCGGTCCCGCCACTCGGTCCGCCCAGATCATGCAGGACGATCCGAACGCCGTCACTCGATTGGATCACCTCACGCGTACGCCCTGTCATGGCGAGGCGAAGACTATCTGCCCTTTGTTGGGCTCGAGGAAGCACGATGCAGCACAAAGGTCTGTCCGCCGCCATCGCCCGAGCTCGTTGATCATGGCACCTGGGCATGTTGCGACAAGGCCGGCGGAGCTACTGGTTCCTCGCCGCGAGGCCAAAAGCGTTACTGGCGAATGATGACGTAGCCTCATCCGTCGCGAGCGAAGCAACCGGTTGGCAAGGTTAGGGTCAAGAGATGGAGCGCGAAGTCGTCACGGGGTACTGCTGGCCGCAATCGGTGAACGCGGGAGAGCAGGTCGGTCTGCACATGTCGTCATCAGCCGGACGGCCCGTGCGAGTCGAGGTCGCGAGGGTCGGGGCACGACGGGATGTCGTGTTCAGCGCTCATGCGGTCGCCGCCGGTGAACACGAGACGCCAAAGGACGCCGCCTCGAATGGGTGCGGTTGGCCCACCGCATTGATGCTGGACGTAGACCCTGCGTGGCGGTCGGGCTACTACGAGGTTGTGATGGAGATCGACGTTGGCGAGAAGGTGCGGCGCGACCACGCTTTTTTCGTCGTGCGACCGCCTTCTGGGGCGAGCATCGTGGTGGCGCTCGCAACCAATACGTGGCATGCCTACAACGATTTTGGCGGACCGAATCTCTATACCGGTGGCACTCAGGTTGCCATGCGCCGGCCCATGTCGGCCGGCTACCTCTACAAACCTCCGGGCAAAGGGCGCCGCGTTACCGGGACGGGCGCGCCTGATCCGCAGAATGCAGCGCATGTGGGCTACATCCAGATCAATCACTTATCGGGATATTCCGGGTCGGCGGGCTGGCCAGACTGGGAGCTGCCTTTCATCGAGTGGGCTGAGCGCGAGGGGTTCGAGATCGGCGTGTGCACGAACGCCGATCTGGAAGAGCACCCAGAGGTGTTGGACGGTGCGAGCCTGTATCTCTCCGTCGGTCATGACGAGTACTGGTCGCGAGGGATGCGCGACACGGTTGAGGCCTTCATCGCCGGGGGCGGCAACGCGGCGTTTTTCTCGGGGAACACCTCGCTGTGGCAGGTACGGATCGAGGGTGATGATCACGACGTGATGGTCGGGTACAAAGGATTCTTCAAGGACGACCCACTGATGGGAACACCGCGCGAAGCAGAGGTAACGACCTTTTGGTCCGATGTGATCGTCGCACGTCCCGAGAACCGAATGACAGGTGTCTCGTTCACCCGCGGGGGTTATCACCGCATCGGTCGTAACGTAACTGCCGGCCTCGGTGGTTACACCCTGCATCGTTCCGGTCATTGGATGTTCGACGGCACGGGCCTCGGCTACGGCGACGTCCTCGGCGCCGGGGCGACCGTCGTCGGCTACGAGTGCGACGGGTGCGTGTTCACATACCGGGACGGCCTTCCCCACCCGACGGGCGAGGACGGTACTCCACCGACCTTCGAGATCCTCGGCACGTGCCCGACCCGGCACTTCACACGTGACACTGCACCTCGTCCGCCGAAGCCGGGCGAGCCGAGCGAGTTGGAGTACATCGCGTCACGTGTGTTCGGGACACGTGACCCCGAAGCGATGGAGCGCATCCGTCACGGCCATGCGGTGCTCGGGGCGTATACGAACAAGTCGGGTGCGACCGTCGTCACGTCGGGGTCGACCGACTGGGCCCACGGGCTGGCCGGGCGGGACCAACAGATTGAACAGATCACCCGGAACGTGTTGACGCGATTGGGGTGAAGCTGCAAGAACGGGTCATTCATTCGAGCCGGGCAGCAGAAGGGCGCACCAGCCCGGATCGGCCCTGGGTTGCCAGTTGACTGTGTGGGTGGTCTTTGCCGACGAGGGTGAATCGATTTTCAACGGAGAAGATTCTGGAGCGGCGTGGTTCGCCATGACCGCACGCCAATCCGACTTGTGCCCTGCGTCCTGGGTCTCGACCGCACCGGACCCGGGCCATCGCTCTCCTGCCGACGCTCGGACAGCGCATCGGGATCGAGGAAGCGTTGAACAGGAGCCAGCAGAAGTAATTCGGCGCCGCGATCACAGACGGCTAGTCGGAAATCCGCGAGAGGAGGCCGCGACGGATTCAGAGCCGGTCGAAGGGCGCACGTGATGGAGATCGGGGGCTACACCTTCGGCCACCCGACCGCGGCGCCCCGACGGCTCATACGATCCCACTCCGGCACTGTGTCTCGCCTGAGATGCCCGACAACGGGATTACTGAGAGTGATCGACTCCGCGAGCCCGAGAAGGCTGGCCCGCAGCCTGTGGTCGGACTGCCCTTTCGGATTCGACCACCTAGCCCTCGCCACGTCGTTGCCGCTCGGAAGAGCCACAGATTACCGTCGAGATCCCCGCCGAAGGAGCGGAACAACCCGTAGCTGGTGCACTCGGGGTCGGGGCCCCATTCGGACTCGCCGGCGCATGGGTCGGGTCACGTGGACTCGGTAATGCGATTGCCATGCCTGCTCTTGTTTCGCAAGAACGAAGGCGGATCAAGGAATCGACGGTGCAAGACCCATTGACAAAATGACCGGAGCAGGCAAAGACTGCTTTTTGGCAAATTGGGCAACTTGAGGGGAAGCTGAGGGGGTCCGATGACTGTCAGCGCCGCGTGGGTTCAGCGGAATTTGGGTCTGGAAAATCTGGCGCCACGGCCGGCGGCCGATGAAATACAGGTCGCCGCGGCAGACGCCTCTATTCAAAGGGAGCTCATCGACTACGACTCACTGGGCGCGAGCGGAGCGGCGTTCGCAAAAAGAGCTCCCTTGGCCGCGCTGGGATTGTCGCACTACGTGCCCATCCCGTGGCCGAAGAACCTGGACCCAAGGGTCGGCTCGGAGCCAGCTGGGGAGTCACTGCCCAAATCTGATGTGCTCATCGTCACATGGACCATGGACGAGGGCCATGCGCTGAGCCAGGTGATGACACCGGGCGTCGACAGCAAGTCCGGGTGGAAGCCCTATACAAAGAATTTCGATGTCATCGCAAAGACGATGTCGCCGGAGTGTCCTGCCCGACAAGCTGGTCGCCTCGGCACGTATTGGACGAATCAGATCGGAAACAAGCAGGTCACGCTCTTCAAATCGGACTCGCACATGTCCCAGGACGGGCCTGCCCTCGCGAACGCGGTGGTCTGGAGGCAAATCATCGCCGACTGCCAACCATCGTGGGTCATCACGACCGGGACCGGTGGAGGCATCGGTCCGACGCTCGAGGTCGGAGACGTCATTGTGAGCCGTTTTGTCACCTTCGACTGCAAGAAGGAGTTCAAGAAATTCAACGGCGAGTCATTTGCTTGCAACACCAAGGCACCGAGTGACAGATTCACGAGCGCGGAGTCACTGTTCGCCACAAACGCCGCCATGCTGCCCAAGGACAACAGCCGCCCACCAAAGATCATTTCCGCTCGCTCTGCGCAGACGGGAATTCTGACGACCGACTTTTTCGGATTCGACAACACGGCCGACACATATGGTCTCGAAGGCAAGGGTGATCTTTCCGAAATGGGCGATGCGGTACTCGGGATGGTGTGCAAGGAACTCGGCACCGCGGCACCCAATTATGTGATTGTCCGCAACGTCTCCGATCCCCAGATCGACTCAACGGGGCTCACCCTCGAGCAACAGACGGACTTGGCCGGCACCATTTACAAGGGATATGGCCTGTGGAGTTCGATCTGCAGTGCCATTGTCTGCTGGGCGATCGTTGCGGCGCTGTGAGGATCAACAACATCCCCTAACTGCTGAATAGTGTCGCCTCGGAGGTCGCCGGCAGCCCAATCAAACCCCAAATGGGGGATAGGACATGTGTTCTACACGCAACTCGGCACGAACAAAGTCAGTGTCAATCAGCTCCAAGAGATGACCGCAGCGATCAACGAGCAGATGAGCAAGGACTTCTGCCCCACCTACAGCTGACATGGAGTGTGCTCCCACAAGGTGGAAAGGCCAAGCCAGGAGATCTTGTCATCACACTGATGGACCAGGACAAGACTGAACCGGGTGCGCTGGGCTATCACAGTGAAGACAACAACGGAGTTAAGTTCGGCAGCATTCTCGTTGATCCCTGCCTCCAATATCTTGGTAAGGATCCGCTGGTGAGTGTCGGACAATGTCTCAGCCATGAGTGCTGTGCCCACTTAGGAGTCCTCGGCTCCACATTCTCCATCGACAAGAATGGTTACGCGGTGCTCTGGAAGCCCGGCACCGGGAAACCTCAGCAGCACTTCGGTGACGAGTACCCAGAGTGGCGGAAAGCGACCAAACAGCGGGAGTTCTCTCGTACGAAGAAGCGCCTTCGCGCGTAACATTTGCCTGCCGAGTGTGAAGCAGTTTTGTCCTGACGCCGCATCGGAAGAGGGGCTCCCAGCTCCAGGGAGGCTTGGTCGGTCGACCGGATCGGTTCAGAGCCGCGTGTCGTTCTTTGCGAAGACCGGGCACTCGCGGGTCGAAAGCTGTAACATTAAGAGGTAGTGCTGTAACATTAGGAGTGATGCGGGGGGCTGGTAAGGCATGACTGCTCGGGGGGCGCGCTCAGCATTGATCGACGCCGCCTCCCGACCCGGGTAGTCCCTCCGGTGGGCCCGATCCTCGAGGCCTCGGCTACGCCAGCCGAGCACGGGGAGACTCAGGGGTCTGACGCGCCGCTCCTCTTGGTCGATGAGATCAGCGTCGGCTTCGGCGGTCTGCTGGCCCTCTCCGATGTGTCGATGGCAGTCGGCGACGGCGAGATCGTCGGCGTCATCGGACCGAACGGCGCAGGAAAAACGACCCTGTTCAACGTGATCACTGGCTTTGTCCACCCGAGCTCTGGCACGATCAGTTACGGCGGCAGGGTCTTGCGTCGGCACCATCCCCACGACCTGGCGAAGCTCGGGATCGCCCGAACGATCCAGGGCATCGGGCTGTGCGCCGGGCTGACCGTGCACGAAAACGTGATGCTCGGCGCCGAGGCGAGGCTTCGCAGTGACCTGGCATCGTCATTCCTCGGTCTGTGGCGGTCGAGCCGGGAGGAAAGCCGTGTCGCGGCCCGGGCCATGGAGGTCCTCGACGAGCTCGGGGCGGCCGACTACGCCCGTCGACTCCCTTCCGCGCTCCCCTACGCGGTACAGAAGCGCACCGCACTGGCCCGTGCCCTCATGGCGGAGCCACGCCTCCTCATGCTCGACGAGCCCGCCAGCGGGCTGTCCGAGAGCGAGATGGAGGCGCTGGGTTCGAGAATCCGCAATCTGACCGAGCGCATGTCCGTACTCCTTGTCGAGCACCACATGGACCTGGTCATGTCGATATGCGACCGCATCGTCGTCCTCAACTTCGGTGAGGTCATCGCCAGCGGCGCACCGGACGTCATCCGCGACGACCCCGCGGTGGTGGGCGCCTATCTCGGGGACGAGGTGCACGACCGCGGCCGGGCCGGCCATCCAGAGGAGCCCGGTGCTTGAGGTCCGGGACCTCAGCGTCTCCTTCGGTGCGGTGCAGGCGCTCCGATCGGTCTCCTTCGATGCCGAACCGGGGGCGATCACCGCCGTGCTCGGGGCGAACGGTGCGGGCAAGACCACCCTTCTGCGCACGATCTCGGGCCTGGTGAAGCCCCGCGACGGCTCGGTGTACTTCGCCGGATCCCCGCTGCTCGGGCACAGCGTGGAGTCCATCGCCCGTATGGGCGTCTCCCATGTGCCCGAAGGCCGCGGAGTCATCGAGGAGCTGACGGTGGAGGAGAACCTGCGCCTGGCAACCCTGTGGTGCCTGCGCAAGAACAAGCGCCCTGCGGCCGTCACGAAGACCCTCGACCTTTTCCCGCGCCTGCGGGACTTCCGCAAGCGACACGCCTCCACGCTCTCCGGCGGCGAGCGACAGATGCTCGTCCTCGGTCGGGCCCTCATCTCGCGGCCGCGACTTCTCCTACTCGACGAACCAAGTCTTGGACTGGCCCCTCTGGTGACCGCGCAGTTGATGGCGTTGATACGAGATCAGACCGAGGGCACGGACCTCACCGTGATCCTGGTCGAACAGAACGCCCGCAGTGCCCTGTCGGTATCGCACCATGCCGTAATCCTCAATCTCGGCCAGGTCGTCGTCTCCAACGACGCCGCCACTGTCGCGGCCGACGACGCATTGCGTCACCACTATCTGGGGTTCTAATGCCATGAGTCTCTTCTTCGACTACTCCCTCGACGGCATCGCCAATGGAATGATCTACGCCACCTTGGCCCTGGCCCTGGTCCTGATCTACAGGGCCACAAAGATCATCAACTTCGCGCAAGGCGCGGCTGGCATGCTGACGACGTTCATCGCGTTCAGCCTGCTGTCCCGGGGTGTGGGGTACTGGTGGGCGTTCGTTCTCGTGCTCGTCATCGGTTTCGCTATCGGGGCGGCATGTGAGCGCATCCTCATCCGGCCCTTGCACGGAAGGTCAGAGCTGAACCCCGTCATCGTCACCATCGGGTTGCTGGTCGTCTTCGAGGGCCTGGCCGGCGCGATCTACGGCAACGCCAGCCGCGGGTTCCCAGCTGCCTTTTCGCAGAGCGGCCTCAGGGTCGGCAGCACAGTGATCGCCTTCTCGCACTTCGACGTGTTCATCCTCATCGCGGTCCTCGCACTGATGGCGGGCACCCTGGTGCTGTTCCGCTACACGGCCCTCGGGCTACGGATGCGCGCGACGGCTTTTTCACGCGAGATCGCCCGACTTCTCGGGGTGCGGGCCGGCCTCCTCCTCACCCTCGGGTGGGGGTTGGCCGGCATCGCGGGGTCACTGGCCGGCCTCCTTGTCGCGCCCACGAGCTCGTTCAGCCCGTATTACATGGATCTCGTCCTCGTCTACGGGTTCACTGCGGCCGTGATCGGCGGCCTCGAGAGCCCTGTGGGCGCCCTCGTCGGCGGGCTCATCACAGGCCTTTGCATCTCGTACGTCGGCGGGTATCTCGGTTCCGGGCTCCAACCCCTCGGCGCCCTGGCTCTCCTCATGGTCGCCCTGATGGCACGCCCGGAAGGCATCTTCGCCCGTCCGCCGGCGAGGAGGGTCTGAAATGAACGCGACGGGGTTTACCCAAGGACTGCACCTACCCCGTCAGCCGCTCGTACGCCATCTCCTCTTCGCGCTGATTGCGGCAGGTGTTCTTTACGTCGTGGTGGCGCGGCTCAACTCCTACAACGAATACCAGGTGGGGGAGATCGCCGCCTACGTCGTGGCACTGCTCGGCTTGAGTCTGCTCACCGGCACCAACGGCCAGATCTCACTCGGCCACGGTGCGTTCATGGCAGTGGGCGCCTATTCCATGGCGCTGCTCATGAACCACACACAGGCCAATTTCATTCTCGAATTGGCCGCTGCGGTTGGAGTAGCCGCCGCGGCCGGACTCGTCATCGGGTTGCCTGCCACTCGCCTGAAAGGCCCGTACCTGGCGGGCATGACGCTCCTCTTCGCGCTGGCAGTGCCGTCCATCGCCGACAAGTGGCCCGCCACGTTCGGCGGCGACCAGGGTTTGACAACCACGGTCCCGACCGCGCCAGGATCATTGAGCGCCGAGGAGTGGCTGGCGCAGATACAGATCATCGGAGCCCTGCTCGTGATGGTCCTGGTGGCCAACTTGTTGTGGAGTCGCTACGGCCGCGCCTTCAGGTCCGTGCGCGACGACGAGATCGCGGCTTCGCTGGCGGGGATTCATGTCGCGCGCGCACGAAGGTGATTGCCTTTGCCATCAGCGCGGGATGTGCCGGGCTCGGCGGAGCGTTTCTCGCCTTGTCGACCGGCGTCGTGAACACCGGTGAGTTCCCACTCACCCTGTCGATCCAATTGCTGGCGGCCATGGTCCTCGGCGGAACAGGGACGTTGATCGGGATGGTCTGGGGCGGGATCCTTCTGGTGTACCTACCGCAGTGGTCAACCTCGGTGTCCTCGGATTTCAACCTGGGAAGTGGGGCGAGTGCCTACATCGCCACGATCATCTTCGGCGTTGTCCTGATCGTGGCGATGATTGCGGCACCGAACGGAATACAGGGCGGACTGCGCTGGATGTGGGGACACAGGCCACGCCCGGGCGCGGGTACGCGCCGCGCGCCGACACCCGTCCCGGCTTCGACAGGCGACTAGAGCTATGCGACATCCAACAAAAGGAGGAACGATGCAACGACGAGCGAGAAGGCCAAGGGGCAATGCCATATGGGCTCGGTCCCTGGTGGCCGGTTTCCTGGGACTGATGCTGGGGGTGACGTTGCTTCCGGCCACGGCGGGTGCTGAGAGCACGCCGGGGGTGACGTCGACATCGATCAACGTCGGCGCGACGGTTCCCCTCACAGGTCCGGCCGCACCGGGATATGACGAAATCGCCCCGGCCATGAACGCCGTGTTCGACTATGTCAACGCGCACGGCGGCGTTTTCGGGCGCAAGATCCACTATAAGTACCTCGACGACGGTTACAACCCATCGAACACGGCGACACTCACCCGCCAACTGGTACTCCAGGACAACATCTTCGCCGATGTGGGTTCCCTCGGGACGCCTACCCAGTCCGCCGTGCAGGGCTTCCTCAACTCACAGAAGGTTCCGCAGCTCTTCATTGAGTCAGGCTGCAACTGTTGGAGCAATCCGAAGTTCCCCCAGAGCTTCGGGTGGCAGCCCCCATATACCGTCGACGGAAAGATCCTCGGTGCATACATAAAGGCCAACTTCGCCGGAGAGAAGATCGGCTACCTCTCACAGGACGATGAGTTCGGGCAGGACGTGGTCAAGGGCCTCGACATGGAGATCCCGTCGTCCTCGGTCGTCTCCAAGCAGACCTATGACGCGGCGACCCTGGCGGGCCCGCTGTCGAACCAGATGGCGGCGCTGAAGGCCGCTGGCGCCCAGGTCGTGGTGTTGGCGACCATCCCGGCCGCGACCGCACTGGCGATGCTCCCCGCCGTGGCCATCGGCTACTCGCCCCAGTATGTGGTCGACAACGTTGGCGCCGACTCCCCGACTGTCGGCCCGCTGCTCTCCTCCTACACCCAGAAGGGCGGCGGTACGGCGGCTCAGGCAACGGCTGCCGCCGGCTTGCTGAACGGGGTCATCACGGACGCCTACTTCGCCCCCGAGTCGGATACGTCCAACCCGTGGGTGCAGACCGAGAAGAAGCTGCTCCAGCAGTACGCGCCCTCCCTCTATGCCAAGTCCGGGCTCGACGGGAACACCCAGTACGGCGTCGCACTGGCCTACACGTTCGTACAGGCATTGGAGAAGGCGGGGAAAAACCTCACGCGCCAAAGCTTGAACAGTGCCATCGAGAGCGACGGCAAGAGCTTCGTGACGCCCGGCTTCGTGCCTCTCTCCTACTCGAGCTCGTCCCACTTCGGGTTCGAGGGTGAGGAGGTCGTCAAGCTCGAAAGCTCGGCCCCGCCGGCGGTGACGCCCACGGGCAGCTGGATCGGCGGAGTCGCCGTGAGCCCGGTAGAGGTCACGAATCCCGGATCGGGCCCGATCAAGAAGTACACCGGGCCGACCTCGGTCCCTCCGAAGAACCTGGTCCCTAAGTCCTGACGGCGACGCCGCGCCGGTGGCGGAGTCTTCGGCCACCGGCGCGGCGCACCGCTCCGCAAGTTCGACTTCACTCACTCTCGACCCCTCTGCCCCGCCACACTCGGATGGCGGACGAGGCCCAGGCCCTTGCCGGGAGGTACTCGGACACAAACGGACACGCACGAGACAGGTCCGACAAGCGTCATTGGCTTACGTCCCCACGGATCATGCACCCATGGCATCCTTCTGACCAGTGATGCCTCCCAACGGACTCAGAGAGGGCGCGCAATAAGAGTGGGACTCGGGCTAGCGATCATCGGGGTATCGCTGCTTCTGGTCGCAGGAGTATCCCGATATCTGTCTGGGACGCCGCTCACTCCGGCCATCGTCGTCGTGACAATCGGAGTGGTGGTCGGGCCGCTGCTGCTCGACGAGATTACGGCACAGCCAACCAGCTCGACTGTCCGAACGCTCGCCGAGGCAACACTTGCCGTTGTGCTGTTCTCCGATTCCTCTCGCGTGAATCTGCGGGCGCTCAAGCGCGACGTGTCGATGCCACTGCGTCTTCTCGGGATTGGGCTGCCCCTGACGATCGTCATCGGCGGCCTCACTTCACTTTTACTCTTCCACGCGTTCGCATTGAACGATGCCATGATCCTTGGTGTCATCCTGGCTCCGACCGATGCAGGGCTTGGTTCTGCGGTCGTGACCGACGACAGGCTTCCCCAGGTATTGCGCCAATCGCTCAACGTCGAAAGCGGACTCAACGACGGGATCTGCGTGCCCCTGCTGTTGATCCTCCTCGCCAGTTTCTCAGGTGCGGCCGTTCATCCGCTTCGTGTCGTCGCCGAGGAGATTGGCTACGGAGTGCTCTGTGGCGCCGGCGCGGCTGTTCTTGCCTCGGGAATCGTCATCTTCGCTGGACGGCGAAGTTTGATCGAAGCGAGCTGGCGACAGATCATCCCTTTGGCTTCGACGCTCGCCGCCTATGGGGCGGCAACCGCGTGCGGAGGGTCCGGATTCATCGCAGCGTTCGTGGCCGGCGCTCTCTTCGGTCTGCTGGCCGGCCACGAGGTGGCACAGACGATGCGATTCACCGAGGAAACGGGACTCGCACTCAACGGCGTGACATTCCTGGTCTTCGGAGCGGTGCTGCTCGGTCCATCACTCGAGCACTTGAGTTGGCGGATCGTGCTCTACGCCGTGCTGAGTCTGACCGTCGTTCGCATGTTGCCTGTAGCCCTGTCGTTGCTTGGCACCCATGCGAGACTTGCGACGGTAGCGTTCATGGGATGGTTCGGTCCACGCGGACTCGCTTCGATCGTGTTCGCCGTGATCGTGGAGGATGCGCACCTCCCGCATGCCTCGGAGATAGTCACGATTACCTACGTCACCGTTGGCCTGTCAGTCCTTGCTCATGGGGTTTCGGCTGCGCCGCTCGTGAACCACTACGTCAGATGGTTCAAGTCCGCGTCAGAAGACGGCACGACAGAAATGGAGACCAGACCGGTCCACGAGCATCGACTGCGGCACTCGGGGAGTTCGAGAACGACGAGCGCATGAGGTACCCCCAGCCAGCGACGCTGACGAATGGCGTGTACCCGAGGTTCTAGCCGAAATCGACGCCTTCGAGAGGTACGGCGGGTTTGATGTCCGGAAGTCGTCGCATCCGAAACGAGTTGGCAAAGCCAAGGAGTCCGGCGATGGCGGGGACCAAAAGCGCGATCTGCAGGGAACGGTTCCGAGCCTCGGTGTTGATCGCGAGGACCTCGTTCTGCACGTGCTGGGGCTCGCTGGAGATCTGCTGCTGAAGCTGGGTATTGCTCATGATCTCGGCGTCGGTCTCCATGTGGGCGGCGATCTGCTGCTGTTGGGCCGCTGGAATCGCGGTGCTCGAATAGGTCAGGTGGGTGAAGCTCAACGCCAGAACCCAGAGCATGAGTCCGCCAGCTACAGCGAGCCCGAACGACAGTCCGAATGAACCGGCGGCAGAGTTCACTCCGGCGGCTTCGCTCACCCGCTCCTCGGCGATGGGTGCGAGGGTGAAGTTGTTGAGCTGGGAAACGAGCAGGCCGAGGCCGGAGCCGGCGACGATGAGGGGGATCACGAGGTACCAGCCCGAGTCCACTCTCGGCACCAGGGGGATGATGGCGGCGATGCCGACGGTGCTCAGGGAGAACCCGACGAGCACGATGTTGGCTGGGCGGCGCTTCCCAGCTTTGCGGCCGGCGAGGAGCGCCATCGCGAACATGGAGAGTGAGAGCGGTGCGAGGGAGAGGCCGGCTTGCATGGCGTTGTACTCCAGCGTCATCTGCAAGAACAGCGGCAGGGCGATCATCGCACCACCGAGGGTGATCTGCTGGAGCATCTGCTGGGAGATGCCGATGCGGAAGTTCAAGTGCTTGAACAGGTCGGGGTCCAAGAGGGTGGGCTTCCCGTGGCGCTTGCGCTGGACGAGCCAGTAGGCAAACGCGGCCAAGGCGACGACACCGATGGCGATGATGAGGCCCACGTAGCCACCACCCTCCTGCCAGACCAGGATGCCGAGGACGACGCCGCCCATGCCGATGACGGAGAGGAACGCACCCACGAGGTCGATCCGACGCGGTCCCGTGTAGGGCACGTCCTTGACGAGGCGGATCTGGGACAAGACCACCAGGATGATGACGACCTCAAGGCCGAACCCGACGCGCCACGACAGATAGGTAGTGACGAAGCCACCGAGGAGCGGCCCGACGGCTGCGGCGATCGCCGCTGAGGCACCGACCAGCGTGTAGGCCTTCTTCTGGGCGGCCCCCGTGAAGTTGCCGTGGATGAGCGACTGCATGGCCGGCAACAAGAGTGAGGCCCCGAGGCCGCCGATGATCGCCCAGAAGACGATGACCGCGGTCAGGTTCTGGGTGAGCGTCATCGCCAGCGCACCAACGGCATAGGCCAGCAGGCCGATCACGTAGGCGCGCTTTCGGCCGATGAGATCGCCCATCTTCGAGTTGATGAGAATGAAGGCAGCGGAGACCAACGCCTCGAGGGCGATCGCCGACTGCACGCCGCTCGCGCTCGTGTGCAGATCCCTGACCACCGCGGAGATCGACACGTTCATGAACGAGGTGTCCACGACGAGGACGAACATCGCCGCGGCCAGTAGGAGCGCCAGCCGCGGACTCGACCCGCTCTCGACCTGCGCGGTCTCTTCGGATTCGGTGCTCATGTCGGTGCCGAACCTTAGTCGGGTGCCTTTTGCGCGCTCTCACGCATCCGCTTCACAGCCGGTCTCGGCAGGGTGCCTTGACTCGGTCAGGAACATCCATGACCGAACCATGCCCGTGTGTGCCGAAAGCGCCGCTGCGATAGCCCAGACCTTCGTCCCTCCCTCGCGGCGACGTTTGTCATTGAGTACGGGATCGTGAGTTCCCGCACCACCCGAGCGTGAGGCGATTGCGAGCTCCTCGTCGTCTCGGTCCGACGTCCGATCGCTCTGGGCGTTTCTCGGGGCCACCCCCAGATGCAAAAGGACACACAGGCCCGGGCCGCCACCCCGTTGCGCCGGGTTCGTCCAGCAGGTCTGCACGTCCGACGTACGCGCGCACCCGAGGGAGCTCCGGCGTCGGCGAGCTCTGATCGGTGCCGGATGGTTCTCGATCGTCCCGACACAGACGGACGTCGGCAACGAGCCGCAAGGCCGAGGTCTTGCACACTCGTCATCCGAACGGTCGCTCGTTCAGATGCCGCAGGTCTTTGCGATTGGCCCTGAGCAGGCGATTCTGACCTCGCCGGTAGTTTTCTTCGCGGCTAGCGGAGCGGGCAACGGCCCCAGGATCTCAAGACATTCTCAGGGTATCGCGGTACCGTTGACACCGTAGGTGTAACGGTAACTGTGGCGGGGACGAGGGCGATGACTCGTCGTTCGGTGCCCCAGACTGATTGGAGGCGGGGTATGCAGATTCGGTCAAAGTTGGTCGCGGTCGCGCTTCTTGGCACGATGTCGGGCGGGGCCATGGTCGCAGGGTCGGCGGGTGCAGCGGCTTCGACAGGAGTCGCAGGTGTGGGAGGACGAGCAATTCTTGCGCCCCTTCCGGGAGGCGCAGCGCCCGGCGGGAGGTCCGTCCTTGGTCTGAGCCAGCTCGGCTCTTCCAACTGGTCTGGTTATGCCCAAGGCGCCGCGAACGGGACCTACCAGAGCGTCGTCGACACCTGGAAGGTTCCGATCGTGAAACCCGGCGTCTCCGGGAAACAATTCTCGTCCGACTGGGTGGGAATTGGCGGACTCAACGACGGAACACTCGTCCAAGCGGGCACTGAAGCGGACAATTCGAACGGGACTGCCTTCTACCAAGCCTGGACCGAGGTACTACCGGCTCCCGAAGATCCTCTGAGCCTTGTTGTCCATCCCGGCGACACGATCAAGACTTCGGTGGTCTTCTCCTCCACCACAAAAACGTGGACCATGACGGTCAAGGACCTCACGACAGGCCTAAAAGGGAAGCGGACGGCAAGCAAAAAAGCGGTCGGCTCCTCCGAGGGCAGTGTGGAGGCGATCCACGAGCGGCCCTGCATCGCTGACGGCTGCACGAGCGTCAACGACCTGGCCAACTTGACGAAGACCAACAACGTGACGTTCGACCCCGGCGAATACGGGACGTCGACCAAGCCGAAGACACCCCTGATGCACCCGGCGCCGGGAGCGACTGTCGACCAGATACTCATGGTCAACAACGCCGATACCGCGGTCATCGCGTCGCCCTCGAACCCCGACAGCGACAACGACGGCTTCACGGTGGCCGACGGCAGCACGCAGCCTCCTCCGCCTTCGAGCTGAATGGTTCCGCCCCCCGGAGTGAGATGCCCGATGAGCACAACTGGGGCCATCTCACTCCGGTGTGGTTTGGTGCGCCGGAACGGCTCAACACTTTGCACGCAGGGTTCCGTCGGTACCCGAATTCCGAGCCAGGGTCTTCGCCGAATCCGTCTGTCTCTTCTTTGACGGCGACGCCTTCGTCACTCCCTCGGGCGGGCAGGTGACTCTCGAGATCAGCGTTTCGATTCTCGAGGGCGAGCTGAGTCCCTCTCGGGCGTGCTGAACGTCAACAGTCGAGGGTGATACCGCTCGCAACCGAAGCCCAGGTCTCTGACCGCTGTTTCGATCGAGCCGACGGAACGACGCCCCCCATCCCTCCCGAAGGCGCGTCTCCACTGAGGGGTCGGCCATGAGCCGAGGCCACTGAGAAGTGGGCACAGCAACCCGGAGTCAGACTCAGAGTGAGCGACCGAACCCGCACATCTGGGGACCAGATGATTCCAAGCGGTGACGGGGTGTTTCTGTTAGCGGAGCGAGACGACAGCCTCACTTTCGAGCGATGAGCCCCCCTCTTTCGGCCATCGACGAGGGAGCAGATCCACCCGGTACGTGTGAATCAATCTCCTGGGATGTTACGTAAATCTGCCGCTTGTGAAGCTGCGGAAGCCCGCCGACACGAGAACCCCAATTCGTGAGAATTCCGTGCGATCGGATCGGCAATAGATCAGCCGAATCGAGGACCTGGGCAGCTCACAGGGGGAGATGGCACTCTTCTTGGAGACGAACATATGTTCGACTAATTTGCCTTAGGTGGAAGTTCAGCGAGCAAGCCGGGCGACGATCCTGCACGCCGACCTCGATGCTTTCTACGCGTCGGTCGAGCAGCTGTTGGACCCTTCACTGCGGAACCGGCCCATCGCCGTCGGCGGCAGTGTCGTGCTGGCGGCGTCGTATGAAGCCAGGAGGTACGGCGTCCGCGGCGGCATGCCAGGGTGGCGGGCTCGCCAACTTTGCGGTGATCTCCTTTTCGTCGGTGGCCACTTCGGCCGCTATCAACAGTTTGGCGACGATGTCGTGTCTGTCTTCCACGACTTCACCCCTCGCGTCGAGCGGGTGTCTATAGATGAGGCATTCCTCGATGTTGCGGGCGCCGTCCATCTCTTCGGAGCACCAATCGAGATAGCGGCTGCCATCCGCCGACGCGTACGCGACGAGATCGGCCTCCCTTTGTCGATCGGCATAGCCCGCACGAAACACCTCGCCAAGGTGGCGTCACAAGTGGCCAAGCCTGACGGCCTGGTCGCCGTGGCTCCGCACGATGAGGGCGACTTTCTCGATCCCCTTCCCATCGGGCTGATATGGGGAGTCGGACCAACGACCGAGCGTCGGCTTCACGAGGCCGGGATCCATACCATCGGGCAACTGGCCGAGGTCGGTAGCCCCCTACTGGGCAGCCTGCTTGGACAGGCAACCGGGGCAAAGCTGGCCGCCCTATCGACCAACATCGACGAACGGACAGTGGAGGCGCCGGCCCGGTCGAAGTCCATGGGCGCCCAGGCCGCCCTCGGACGGCGCGATGCAACTCCAGAGCTCATCCGAGAGACACTCGGCTACCTGGCTGACAGAGTGGCCGGCCGCCTGCGCAAGGCACACCTGGCAGGTCGGACAGTGACCGTGCGGATCCGCTTCTCTCGCATGCGCTCGGTGACGCGGTCTGTCACATCGTCCGTGGCGATCTCGACCACGCTGACACTGACTGAGGTGGCTGAAAGGCTTGCCCACTCGGCCATCCTCGACAACGAACGAGAATGCGCAATCACGCTCATCTCTGTTTCGGTCGCCAACCTGCGCCCGGAGCATTCCCTGCAGCTCGAGCTGCCGCTCGATTCTCCAAACCTCAGCCGAAATGAAGAGCCCCGTGCCAGATCCGCCGTCGAAGCATCCAGATGGGGACTGGACCGGTCCGTCGACGCGATCCGAGAAAAGTTCGGCCGGACTGCCGTTGGCTACGCCGCTGCCACTCTTTCCGGCACCGAACGAGTACCCGAGGAGTTCCGCCAACTGGCGGAGCGGGAACCCGGTAGGACTGGATCGTCCAGAGCCCAACGACAACTCCCCTAAAGACCCACGACCCCTTCGGGTATGGTTCAAGCGCTAACCGTGGCGGGAGTAGGGCGATGACGGGTCGTTCGGTACCCCGGAAGTGATTGGTGGCGAGGTATGCAGATTCGGTCGAAGTTGGTCCTGTCGCGCTCTGGGTGGTCAGGGTGGCGTCAAGACTCTGACTCCCCGCCGGACATTTTCAATCTCACTCTGGCCGAATTGCACCAAGATGTTCATGATGGAACGCCGACTCGTCTGGTACGCCTCCTACGGCTCGAACCTCAACGCAGAACGCTTCGCCTGCTACATCGCGGGCGGACGTCCCAGCGGAGCGACACGAACGTACAAGGGGGCTCGCGACAAGTCACCGCCACTTGACTCGATTGCGCTCAAGTTCTCACACCAGCTTTACTTCTCCGGCGAGTCGCGAATCTGGGGCGGCAGCCCCGCATATATCGACACGAAGCGCGTAGACGGGGTCGTGTGTCTTGTCCGGGCCTACCTCATTGGGTGGGATCAGTTCCTAGACGTCGTTGCACAGGAGAACGGTCGGCTGTCGGCATCTATCGAGATCGATGACGATGACTTGGTCCCGGGCTTCTCGTTTCAGATTGGATCGAGGCGATACGAGAACCTTCTTTGCACTGAGCGCCTCAACGATGTGCCGGTTGTGACCTTTACGTCGCCCCATCCGATGAATGAGGCAGCGTACGGCGCCCCGTCGGCGGCCTACCTCGCAATGTTGATCATCGGACTTCGCCAATCGCACGCTCTGGGCGACGAGGACATGACTCGCTACCTTTCCTCGGCCCCTGGCTGTTCGCTCGATGCTGTTATCGACGCATTTCGGTTGGTCGACCGAGATGGAGGAGGATCTGAACCGACGACTTTCGGTTGATTGACCAGTTTTGGACCACCCAGTCCGCAATCCTCAAGTCCAGGCAGTTCCTTCGAGTCGGTCGTCCAACTCGAGATCTGTGACCGACCCAGCCACAACCAGGATTACGACGGACGACGGTGAAATCAGATCCGCGAGATCCTCGTGGGATGGTGCAAGGCCGGACGCGGGTTCAGGTTCGAGGTTTACCACGGCGAATTCTTTGCTTTGCGGGCATCACTGCGGAGCCATCGGCGGACAGTCGGCCGGGTCGATCACGACACGAATAGGCGATCCCGCGAGGTATGCCGCCACGTCCTCCGCCATCCTCCGCCAGGCGATCCGAAAGAGCTCCTCGGTGACGTAACCCACGTGCGGGGTGACGACAACATTGTCGAGAGATCGGAAGGGGTGGTCTGCTGGGAGCGGCTCACGGTCGAAAACGTCGAGACCGGCACCTGCGAGGTGCCCGGACCGGAGCGCTTCGACCAGGGCAGCCTCTTCGACGATCGGACCGCGGGAGATGTTCACCAAAATGGCGCGCCGCTTCATTTGGTGCAGGTCGTCGGCGCGCAGCGTGTTGCGCGAGCGCTCTGAGAAGACGAGAAAGACGCCAAGGACGTCAGCGGACGAAACGAGCTGGTTCTTGGTGACTCTGGTTACCCCGAGCGCGGCACATCGCTCCTCGGTCAGATTCTGGCTCCATGCGATGACGTCCATGCCGAAGGCCTTCGCCACGGGGACCATCGCGCCCCCGAGACGGCCCGCGCCGAGAAGGCCGAGGGTCTTGCCGGCGAGTGGGATGGGGAACCCGGTCTGCCAGCCACCAGCACGAATGACCCGGTCCTCGACGCCGGTCCGCTTCGCCACGGCAAAGATGAGCGCCCAGGCCATCTCCGACGGCGGCGGCAAACCGCGGGGCGCCTCGTGGCTGAGTGGACGTACTGCTGCACTCTGCTCGCTCCCCGCCGTGCCGCACAGCATGATCCCCCGCTCGATCCGGGCCTCGTGGTCGACAACGTTGCTCGTCGGGCCGTTGCAAACGATCAGCTTGAGTTTGGGAAGACCTTCGAGCACCAGCCGGGGAAAGCGCGTTCGCTGCTGGGTGATGACGACGACCTCGTAGTCGGATAGCTCGCGCACCAGGTTGTCTGGGGGGATCGCCTGGCGGTACACAGTGATCTCCGCATCGTCGGGCATCACAGTCCAGTCCCCGTATTCCAGGGCTATTCCGATGTAGTCGTCGAGAATGGCAATCTTGGTCACGCCGACCATTTTGCATCGCCGCCGACTCGGTTCTCGTTCCGTTTTGCGAGCATCATGTGCCCCTTGCCTATTCGGCCGTGCCCACTCCCGGAGCAGGGCTGCACGAGTTTACGTGATGGTCTCCTCGATCACGCCGAGATGAAGACCCATCTGCAACGAGATGCCCGCGCCGACCTGCGCCGCACGGCGAACGCTCGGAGACATGCTCGGTCCCTCGCAAAGGGCGACGCGATGCCACTCTCGCTGATCGACAGCACGCTGCCGGCAGGATTTCTGTCCGGTTTCTGCGGCGCGTGGAAGCGCCCCGATCATCGTTCCGACTTGGGGCTGTTGCCTTTATGGGTCCAAACGTCGCCTCAGCATCGATCGACAAAACGCTGGTGAGGTTTTGGACTCGGTGGGGGCTACCTCCTCAGATGTGAGCCCCTACCCTTTGGGCAACCGGGAACTCCACCGCCCACATCTGCCCCTGGGCAGCTAAGGGGCCGGCGTCTGAGGTGCTGGCGGTTCGGACGATCTTCGAATAGTGAGAAGCGTCGAAACCGTTGTGGCGGGCAGCTTGGCCACGGTCCCAGGATCGTTGTGGGAACTTGCCGACGACAGGACCTTGTTCGCTTGTTGGTCCACCAGCCGAGTGAACAGATACTGCGCATAGCCGAAAATGATCGCGACGGCAAAGAGGCTGCCATTTGAGTCAGTCTTTACAAAACTAATGATTCCGGCTTGGACGAAAATGACTCCGAACAGACCGGTAGCTGCCCCGGTGGTGCCCTTGAGGAACGCCTGTACGAAGGGCAAGCCATACGTGTATTGAAATCCGATGTACTTCTTAAGCGAAAGGACAGCCCCGGTTAGTCCGGCCAAGGATGCAACAAGCTCCAACTCAACGACCTGCCAACGACCTACCGAGCCGCTCGCAAAGACCGACCGAAACCCAGCATCGAACAATGAAATCACCGCAACGACGACCAACACGGAGGCGATGAGCAAGCCCGCGAGAACGAGAGTATTTCGATAGGCCCTTGCGTCGGCATGCGCGCTGTCCATCGAACTGTCGCAAGCATGCCGAATCGCTCGGAGCTGCATTCGATCCTTGTGACTAATCTCATGCTGTGGGTCAGAGAGGACATCGAGCGTCTCGAGGTAGTGCGACGTTCGTAGATCGTCTGGTGTGAGCGTTGTCACCAGCGATGCGGCCATATCGCCGAGCTGCGATCGAAGGCTCTCCGTTGAGTCGATTCCAAGCAATGCCTGACCCGCAATATGAATCGCTGCCCAAGCCTGATAGACATCGGCTCCAGCCCACCAAGATCCGACCCGTCTCCAAAGACGCCGGAGCCCGCGCAGCCGCAATGGATGTTCGACTTGGAGATTTGGCCGCTCGGCGAGATGACGAGCGAATGCGATTGCGTCCGCAGCAACTTGATAGTCGGGCTGCGTCGTGTCAGGAACACGCTTAAGTTCGCCCTCAAGACGATCAGCTGTGCTGTTGACTCCTGCCACCCAAGGTGCCTCGAAGGATCGACCTCTCCAACGCAACCATTTCGCGGCACGATCCGACGTGAGCGATTCCTCCGCAGTGGCCAATTGCGGTGGGCCGAGTCTGTGGTCCGCCGACTGAGATGGTCCAGACATGGCCATTACAGGCTGAGGCCAGAAAGCGGCCCGTCGCGTACTCCCCTCCGGCAAGTCTCAAACCCCAGCTGCATCGCGTAAGGCTATCGCCGCGAGCCCCCATTTACCTCGGGGCAGGCAGGACGAGCCGGTCCCGAAGACCGGCCCTGAGCTGCGACGTCTGAGCGGCGGGGGGAGGATTTGAGCCTCCGACAGTCAGGTTATGAGACCTTCTTGTCCTTCCAACCCGACTGGACGGATTTCTCAGGTTCCTCCGATTGGGGCCTCCACCTGGGATAACGGAACTCCACGCACTCCTACCAGCGAAGCGGCTCCTGACATGGAATCCCGAAACTGTGGGATTTCTCGTGGAGTTGAAAGCGGAATTTGTGCGCGGTTTTGGGATGCCAATCGCATCGCTCGCATCTGCTTGGGATTATCCCTCTCCACGCAATTCTTCGGGTGTCACGACAACATCGATGAGGGCTTCGGATCGGGCCACGGTCAGCGCCAGTGGCTGGCCGATGGCGTCGCCCAGCATCAGTCGCTGCAACGACTGGGCGCTCGTAACTGCGTCGCCGTTGGCCTTGACCAAGAGATCGCCGCGTCGCAATCCAGCCGTTGCGGAAGGTCCGCCCGAGACGACCTCTTCGATCCGGATTCCGGTCATCTGATCGAGTCGAACGGCGAGCGGCGGAGGGAGTGGGGCGGGGTTCCCCGCCAAGCCCAGGTACGCCCGGCGGACCCGGCCCTCGGCTACGAGGGTGGCCACGATCTGGCGGGTGATTGCATTGATGGGGATGGCGAGCCCGACTCCGACTCCGGCGACGGCCGTGTTGATCCCCACGACTTCACCCGACGCGATGACGAGCGCACCGCCCGAGTTCCCTGGGTTCAGGGCGGCGTCGGTCTGAATGACGTCGTCAACGATGCGCACGTTCTCCCCTTCTCGAGTGGGCAGGGATCGACCGAGGGCACTGACGACTCCGGCAGTGATCGTGCCGGCCAATCCGAGAGGGTTCCCGACGGCCACGACCAGTTGTCCCACTCTCAGATGCGAGGCCTCCCCTAAGTGCGCCGGCGCCGGGGTCGCGCCATCGGCGCGGACCACGGCCAGGTCAGACAGAGGGTCACTACCGACGACTCGAAAAGGGACGATCGTGCCATCGGCGAAGGCGGCCCGCCCCGCCTCAGCCTTTCCAACCACATGGGCGTTCGTGAGCAAGAAGCCGTCGTTCGTGAACACCACAGCCGACCCGGCACCTGCGGCGATGCTCCCGTCACGTCGGCGGCGAGAGACCTGCAACGCAGCGACCCTGGGGGTCAGACTTTCAGCCACTGAGACGATGACCTGGGAGTATGCGTCAAGAGCCGCGACTTCCGACTCGGTTGGGCGGGCGAGAGTGTCGGCCATTCGGAGTCCTTATTACTGGATTACAGATTTACTTATACCGGATCCTGGGTTCCTCTGTGCCGTGGGGACCGAGCAGAGCGTCGCTGATCGCGAAACCGCTGGTGGCGTTGGGTGATCCCCCGCAAGGCGGTCGTAAGCGTTGTGACCGTCCTCTTTGCTCCTTGGCCTCGTCGAGGCCGAGGGCGCGAGGGATCAACTGGGTGCCAGATGAGTACTTAGGACAAATAACATCGGAACGAAGACTCTGAAGACAGACGCGATTTCGAGGTATGTCCTGCTACGACCAGAGTGACTCGAGATCGGCTTCGACTCTGCCGAAGCCATCTTCTGTTCCGGAGTCCGAAGCCCATGAAGCGAACTCGTGTTCAATAACTACCTCGTCAAACTGCGATCGAACCCGAGCGGACAAGAATCTGGATGGTTGTGCCCACCCATGGGAATCATCTCGACCACGTGTCCGGTGGTGGTATCGCAACGGAACGTAGACATGAAGCGCTCTGCGTGCACGGGTTAATGCCACGTAAAAGACGCGTCGCTCTTCTTCGAGACCTTCTGAAGATCCCAATGCCATATCTGACGGCACCATTCCGTCGGTCGCGTTTATGACGTGTACTGCCTTCCATTCAAGACCCTTCGCTGAGTGAATGGTGGAAATCGTCAGCCAGTCCTCGTCGATTGTCGGATCGCCAGCAAGATCCGACGTCGACCGCGGGGGCTCCAAGGCAAAGTCTGCCGCGACGTCTGAGAGCCGCGCGGCCTTTGCTGCCCCAGCGACGAGGGAATCCAAATCGACGAGACGAACGCTCGAATCGGAATATGTCGATTCGATGAGAGGAGTGATAGCGACTCGGAGCCGCTCCGCCCGCACAACTAAGTCTCCATCTCTACGAGCAAGGGCCGCGACAAGACCCTCGGCCTGGGAGCGAGATGAGGCTGGAAGCAACTCGACTGCGGAGGACCACCGAGCAAGGACTTGTTCGTAGCTCATTGAGGCGGCCTCGGGATGGCTCAATCCAAGGGCCGCCAGAACTCTTCGAGCAATGGTCGGGCCGACTCCCTCGTGGAGTTGCAGAAGACGGAACCAGGCCAGTGAGTCAGAGGCGTTCTCAGACAATCTGAATGCTGCCAGCAAGTCTTTTACGTGGGCGGCCTCGACGAACCGCAGGCCCCCATACTTGACATACGGAATTCGTCGACGCCCAAGCTCAAGTTCGAGCAAATTTGAGTGGTGCGCGGCCCGCACCAATACTGCTTGCTCTTTGAGGAGAAGGCCTTCCTCCCTATGCGCAAGTATCTGCTCGCAGACCGCCGAAACCTGAGCATCCTCGTCGGCACACCTCACGAGGCGTGGGCGTATTCCCGCTTGTGCGTTCGCTGCGTGAAGGACAGCAGAGAACCCCTCCGGAGCTTCAACAGCAACACTGTTTGCCACGTCAAGAATCTGCTGACCCGATCGGTAGTTGGTGCTGAGAATTACAGTCCGAGCCCCCGGAAAGACTTGTTCGAAATCCAAGATGTGATGCGGTTCAGCAGCGCGGAACGAATAGACCGCTTGTGCATCGTCTCCGACAACCGTGATTCGTTCGTCGGTTCGGCGCAGCGCTTTCAGAATATCGACTTGCAGTCCGTTCACGTCCTGGTATTCGTCAACCAGTATGTGATCGAACGTACTTGCGAGCCTTGGGCCCAACCGATCATCAAGGGCAGCAGCTCTCCAGAGCAAAAGAAGGTCGTCGAAGTCGAGCATGCCTCCAGCCCTTTTGGCGGCGACGTAGCCGCGGCAAATCTCGATTATCTGCTCGACAACTTCGTTGGCCCACGGCGCCGCTGTCGCAGTTACCGTCGAGATGGATCTCCCAGTGTTTACGGCTCGAGAATAGAGATCGAGTAAGAGTGCTTTGCGTGGAAACCGCTGGCCGGCGACCTGCGCGTAGCAGCCCTCTTCTCGAACGAGGTCAATCACATCGGCGGCATCGGAAGGGTCCAGAACTGAGAATCCTTCGGGGATACCCAGCGCCTGCGAATATCTCCGCAGAGTTCGGTGTGCGATGGCATGAAACGTTCCACCCATCACCCAGTTCGTCGTCGGATCCGAACGGCCGTCCCTTTCTTGTGCGGCCCACATCACACCAGTCCGATTCAGCATCTGACGCGCTGCCCTTCGCGTGAAGGTCAGCAGGAGAATCCGATCCGCAGGCGTTCCAGTCGCTAGCAGCCACGCGACCCGAGCTGAGAGCGCAGTCGTCTTGCCTGTTCCGGCTCCAGCAAGGACCCGAAGCGGCCCACCTTCGTGGCTGACGGCCGCTCGCTGAGCCTCGTTGAGCTCCTCCATCCAGGCGAACATATGTTCGATGGTAGCGGATCTCAATCCTTCGAGGCTCGAGCGATCAGAGTGACCAGGCCGGGAGCATGTGACTGCTCAAACCCGAACTCGTGGGAGTTCGGGGCCTCACCGGCAATGAGGGCATTCTTCGGGCCATCCGTTCAGGGGTCTCAGCGAAGAAGACGCCGAGGAGTCAGATGAGGATTGAGCAGGATCCTCTGATCCTCATGGGCTGTTTCGTCGGACGCGCGGGTGGGCTCTGAATCGTTTGTACCGTGGTGTTGAGTACGCGTACTGCGTGACCGCGCTCACCATGGCGAGTGCAAACCGGAAAGCTCCGGGCGAATACTCATCGCATGGTGCGGTGACGCCCCTGCGGGCTGAGGTTCCGTTAGGGCAGAAATGGCTGCCGTCGGGCGAGCGGACCACGTTGGTCCCGCCGGGGCCACAGCTCGGCTCAAAACTCATGCAGGGCAGGGCCCAAGTGAAGCCACCCGTAACCGTCTCAACGGAAGCGCCGGCGTCCACAAAAGTTACGGTGAATGGCCTCGCCTGGGCGAGCCTCCGGTAGATGTCGTCGAGGTGGTCCCACCCGGCCACCGAGGTCTCGTCGACGGGGGTTCCGACCAAGAAGACATGGGTCCCCACCGCGCTGAAGACGGCGATGGCCTGCTTCGTGTAGGTGGTGTAGAGGTCGTAGTACTGGGGGCTCCGGGGAGCGACGCCGTCCATGCAGGGCGTGAACGCATTGCCTGAAAAGACGAGGAGCGCCGCCAGGGGTCGTTCTGCGGCAGCGACGGCCATCTTGCTCAGCCAGTCGCAGGTGGCGGTGCCGCCGTAGGTGTAGTTGGAGACCGTGAAGTTGTGGGTCCATGAGAAAAAGGTGTCGAGGTAGGGCTCGGCTTGGTACCCGAGCGAGTCCCCGAAGAGATCTACCTGGCTTCTGCCGTCGGCAGACCGCTCCACCCCTTGGTGCCGTTCAGTCGCCTCTCCCTCCCCTGCTGCAGCCGTTCCCACGGTTATAAGCCCGAAGATCACCGCTATCCCGGCGAGAGCGAGCAGCGTCGCTCGGACGTTGTCGGCGGCCTCCCGAAGACGCTGTGCCAGTTGAGAATCGGAGCGGAGGAAGCAGGAGCCTGGGTGCCACGCCATGGTCCGCCGCCGCCTACACCGCGGCCGGGACAAGAATTCGGTCGTCGTCGTCATCGTCGACAGGAGCAATCTCTGACGACTCGACTTCAATGCGCGGCAGCCAGTTGAGCCAGCGAGGCAGATACCAGCTGCGCTCTCCCAGCAAGCTCAGCGTGCATGGCAAGATGATTGAGCGGACAAGGGTGGCGTCGAGGAGAAGCGCCACGGCCACCCCGAATCCCATCTGCTGGAACATGTCGAGTTGGCCGCGGGCGAACCCGGAGAAAACCACGACGATGATGAGTGCGGCCCCCGTGATGATCTTGGCTGTCAAGGCCACACCGCCAACGACCGCCTCGGTCGTTGAGCCCGTCTCGTCGTAGCGTTCTTTGATCCGGCTCATCAAAAAGACCTGGTAGTCCATCGAAAGGGCAAAGAGAACCGAGAACAAGAACAGCGGCACCCAGGCGTCGATGGAGGTCACTTTCTGGAAGCCGAGGAAGCCTGCGCCAATCCCGTGGATGAAGACCAGGGTCAAGAGTCCGTACGCGGCCCCGACCGACAGGAGATTGAGCAGGATGGAGACGAGGGCGATCACCAGCGAGCGGAAGGCCAACAAGAGCAAGACAAAGCTGAGGCCCAGGACGAACAGCAACACGTAGGGCGTAGGCGCCGAGACGGCATTGAAGTAGTCGGCGGTCTCGGCCGTGTTGCCCCCCACGTAGACGCGCGCGTGGGAGCCGGCGAAGATCGACGGAATGAGATTGCTACGCAGCAGGTGTACCGCGGCCACGTCCGGGCTTGAGACGACATCACCTCGGATCGGAACAGTGAGGGCGAGGAGCTTGCCGCTGGGAGACGCCTCAATGGTGCCGGATCCAAACCGGGGATCGCCGGCCAAGACCCTCTCGAGTTTTGACAGGTCTCCATGGGTTGTGACGTCTCCACCGTCGGCGACAATCTCGACTGGGTAGGGATCCTGATTGGGGAAATAGCGCTGTACTGCGAGGTAACCCTGCTTGGATGGGAGATTGTTGGGAAGGGTCGCCACGCCGCTCTGACCGATATGGATCCCGAGGAGCGGCACCGCTAACGCGACCAGCACGCCGACGGTCAAGGTCAGCATGACGATACGGCGTCGCAGAACTGCTTCGATGAAGATTCGCCAGATCCGGGATTCGCCGGAGCCCGAGTTCCCCAGACGGTTTCCGACAACCGGCAATCGCAGCGAGTTCACACGATCCCCGAGAAGGTGCAGCATTGCCGGAAGGAGGGTGAGAGCAGCGGCGACGGAGACGATCCCAACGATCACGGCCCCAGCAGCCATGCTGCGCAGGGTGTTCGTCGGGACCAAGAACATGCCCAAGAGGGCGATTACGAATGTGCTGCCGCTGAACAGCACGGCGCGGCTGGCGGTGGCCGCTGTCCGCTGGATGGCTGCCTCCTTGTCGAGGCCGCCGGCCCTTTCCTCCCGGAAGCGAGAGACGATGAGCAACGAGTAGTCGGTCCCGAGTGCCAAACCCATACCGGTCATCATGTTGATGATGAAGGTCGAAAGGTGAAATTCCTGGGCGACGAGAGTCGCAATCCCGAGCCCGACGACGATCGATAGCAGTGCCATCAGCATCGGTATCAATCCGGCAACCACCGCCCCGAACACGAGCAGGAGGACTACGATCGACACCGGTAGGCCGAAGTCCAGTTCTCCTCGTCGGAGGTCGCTTGTCGCCAGGGTGGTGAAGTCGTTGTCCACCGTGTGGTCGCCGGTGACGGCAACTGAGAACCCCCCACTTCCATTAGCCGAATCCACCGCGCTCACCACCGGCTTGATGTCTGCGTCATTCGCTGCTCTCAGCGAGATCAGGGCGGCGTGCCGGTTATCCGAGACCAGTGGGCTGCCCGAGGCGAAGTTGGCTGCGACATTGGTGATGCCCGGGTTGGCTCCTACCTTTGCCTCGAGACCGCTCACGAATATCTTGAAGTCCTGATCGCTCGCCGTCGACTTCGTCGAGCTGACCACGATGACGTCGGTCGGCTTCTGGCTCGCGGACCCAACGACCCTGTCGTAGAGGGCTTCGGCCTGACTGGACTGGGTTGTGCCCACTACGTGTGCACTTGTTGTAAGGCCCTTGAGCGACGTTGCCGCGAGTGCCAAAGCCGCCACGACCACAAGACCCCAAATGGCGAGAGTATGGCGAGGTCGCCGCGAACTGAATGCCGCCATCCTTTGCGTCAGCCCCAAGGTCGCGGACTTCGGGAATCGCTCGGGAACGTAATTTTCCTGATGCACCGGGCCTCCAAAATGTGAGCACCGCTCCGAATACAGAGCAGTAGTATCCGCTTTTCGACCCGGCAAGTCAAGAGCACCGCTCACATTCGAGTGCATCGCTCGCCAACGTGGCATACTTTCGGCATGCCATCGACCGGGGGACTTCGAGCACGAGTACGTGCCGAGCTGATGCAGGAGATCAAGGAGGAGGCCCGCCGACAGATGGCTCAAGAAGGCGCGTCGTCGCTCTCGCTCCGTGCCATCGCTCGGCACCTCGACATGGTGTCGTCGGGGATCTACCGCTATTTCAAGAGCCGCGACGAGCTCTTGACGGCTTTGATCGTCGACGCTTACGAAGCCATGGGTTCCGCCGTTGAGTCAGCCGACGAACGCTGCGAGCGAGCCGATTTCGCCGGACGATGGAGCGCCTGTTGTCACGCGGTACGCGATTGGGCTCTGGCGCATCCGCACGAGTACGCCCTGATCTACGGATCGCCCGTTCCCGGGTATCACGCTCCCTTGGAGACCAACCCTCCGGCGAGTCGCGTGGCATTGGCGCTTGTTTCCATCATTCAGGACGCCGCTGGAGCCGGAGAGCTTCGAACGCCCTTCGTGGCCCAGATGTCTTCAAGGCTCTCAAAGAGCGCCGCCGCCGAGGCGGCGCGCCTGGAAGCGAGCGGCTTCCACGGTGTGCCCGATGACGCCATCATTCGATCGCTCGCGGCATGGACGCAAGTCTTCGGAGCGATCAACTTCGAAGTCTTCGGGCGCCTTGCCGACATAGTCGAAGATGCCGATGCCGTCTTCGACCAGTCGGTGAGAGACATGAGTGCCTTCGTCGGCATCGTTGAGACCGAGCCTTCCGCGGTCCCAGAGATCAGTCCGAAGACCAGTCCATCGATACGGTGACTTTGGCCACTGCGTTGAGTAGTTCTGGCCAGAGAAGAAGCACCTCGGCGACGCACGGACTCAACTCAGCCGCATCTCTCTGTCGCCGACCTTGCGCTATCCACCTACTTCGACCTTCCGGCCACCATGCCAGCCGGGCGGTTTTGATGTTGGGACGCACAACGACATCCTTCCCGGCCGTCGTTGTGCGAGGGCTACCAGAAAGTGAGTGCAGCCCGTTCGCCGACGAATCGAACCATCCACGCAAACGGCTCTCATTCTTGTCCGACAAATCAAGTAGCTACTATGAGGTGATCAATGACTGATTGGCGACAAATATCCAACATTACGTTGTTCGTCGAAGATCTCGACGCGGCCAAGACCTTCTACCGCGAGGTCTTCGGCCTTCCCATATATTTCGAGGATCCGCATTCCGCCGTCTTCAAGTTCGGGGACACGCTTCTCAATCTGCTTGTTGAGTCTGCAGTTCCCGAACTGGTATCACCTGCGGCCTTTGCACCGCGAACAGCCGGATCGCGCGTGGTGTTCACTCTCACAGTCGACGACGTCGACGCGATGTGTGGGGAGCTGATCGGGAGAGGAGTTCAATTGCTCAACGGCCCGATGAATCGGCCCTGGGGTATCCGAACGGCCAGTTTCCTCGATCCCAACGGCTATATCTGGGAGATCGCCAAGTAAAGGCCGGTCGGGGACCCACCCGGAACTCGGGAGTCGCAGCCAAGCGGTTTTCACCAAGAGACCCAACGCGTCTGTGACTCCTCTTTGGCCCCGTTAGACGCGGGTCGATCTCAGCCGACGGCACCCTGGTTGATCGCGACGAGATTCCCGACGTTGGCGGTCCAGTGGCCAGGATCGGTGTTGGTCGCGTCGTGGGAGCACACTTCCTTGAGCGTCCACGAACCGGAGGACGTGTAGGTGGCGCTGTTCACGATCTGCTGGATGTTGGCCAGCGAGGTGATCAGCTGCGTCTGCCCGCTGCCGATGATGTGTTTGCCAGCCTGCAGCTGACACCGCACGAAATCCGGGCTTCCGCCCCAGGAGTTGTTGGGATTCCTGAAGCCGAATCCGACCGAGCTGGTGATCCGCCACGCACCGGCGGGCATGGTCTGGGTCACCATGGTCGTCGGCGTGCCACCGGTGTCGGAGATCGCAGTGTTCTCGGGGACTTGGACGACCGTTGCCGCCGTCTTCGTTGCCGTGAGCGTGGCGCCTGCGTCAATGTACGTGCTGTTCGTGAACTCTGCCTCGCAATAAAGGGTCACGCTGGCCCCACCGGCCGGTACGGATGCCTCGGCTTCGAGGTCGATGTCGGACGCGGCGGCGTCCGTGGCATCGCTCCCCGCATTGACAAAGTTCTCCGACACACTTGCGACCGTGGAGCCAATGGTGCAGGCCGCGAAGTCGAAGTCACCAAAGTTGACGGCCGAACCGTTGGCTTTCAATGCCCACTTCCCCTTGGGCAACGTCACCGAAGTCACCGCGCCGTAAGAGTTCTCGCCCAAGGGGTGTTGGCGGTGGTACGCGCCTCGACCACCTTGGGCTTGGAGACCGTCATCCCAGGTGCCTGTATGGGCCCGCCCTCGACCGCCGTGATGGTGGCACCGGGGTCTATGTAGAACTGATTCGCTGTAGCCGCGTTCTTGTCGTGGTCGCAGAACAGACCAATCGTGACCTTCTTGGATGCCACCATGGTGCCGGCGTTGACGATGCCCGCTACCCGGTCGGCCAGGAAGACCGTGGCGCCCCCGTCGATGTCCGTCGCACCAGCCTGAAGGTGACAACGCACGAAGTCGCCGGAGCCGAAGTCGATTGCGGTCAGGTTGGAGGTGACGGTCCAAGAGCCGGAATTGAGGACCAGGGATTCGATCTGCGTTTGGACGCCGCCCGTGTTGTTCAGGTCCACGGCGACACTCGTTTGCGCCTGCACCACCGGCGGTGAGGCCGCCCAGGCAGACACCTGACAATGGACCAATGATGATGGCGCTGACGAGAACCAAACCCGCCGCCCACTGCTTCCTCATGCAGACTCCCCCTCCGCGCCCTGTTCCGATGGAAACACCCGGCGAGTCCGCCTCGAACGTCCGGCGCAACGACGTAGGACGCTACTACTGCGCACGGTCGTCGATCCAAAGATCGGGTTCGACGATCCAGCGCTCCCGAGAGAGCAATGACCATTGGGGGGGACGGCAAGCGCCGACTCAGAATCGGTCCTCGCGCGCTGACCGGCAGAACGAGCCGCTCCCGACCTCCCTGGCGCCCGAGAAGCCTGGAGCAACTTCGGCTCCACCTCCTTGGAACCAATGCCCCCATTCCGCACGACTCCCGCGCTCTCCCATGCGGCCTCGCCCGCACATGTCTTCTCAATCGATTGAGAGGTTACGAGGACCACTCCGAACACTCTGACCTGCCCGACTGGATGTCCAAGCCAAAGGCTTCCTCACACGCGTGCATCGCTCACGGCGATTCTCCAGTCGGCACCGCACGCACGCCAGCCCAGCATCCCGCGTCCAAGCCTGTACTTTCCATTGCAGCATGACAGTGACCTGGACCGTCCGTCCTCATCGCAGTCCTCTGCGCCGTAGAGTGGGGTGGCGATTGGTGCATCCCGCACCGCCCCGCTAAGAGCAAGGACCGCGGTGGCCGAGCCGACCACGGAACATCCGATCACCTTCGCCGAGCTGGGCCTGCGCCCCGAGCTGCTCGACACGCTCGCCACACTGGGCTACGAGGAACCGACGCCGATTCAGGCGACGGCCATCCCAGTCCTGCTCCAAGGGCACGACATGCTCGGGCAAGCCGCCACCGGAACGGGAAAGACGGCAGCGTTCGCCCTCCCGATCCTGCAACGGCTTCCCGCCCATGAGCGAGGCCGAGAGCCCATGGCATTGATCCTGGTGCCAACCCGTGAGCTCGCCATGCAGGTCTCCGAGGCCCTTCACCACTACGGCCGCCAGCTCGGGGTCCGAGTCGTCCCGATCTACGGCGGCCAGCCCATCGGCCGTCAGCTGCGGTCTCTCGAGGCCGGCGTTGACGTGATCGTGGCCACACCCGGCCGTGCTCTGGATCACCTACGGCGCCGCACGCTGCGGCTCGCATCGCTGCAGGTGATGGTCCTCGACGAAGCCGACGAGATGCTGGACATGGGCTTTGCCGAGGATCTTGAGGCGATCTTCGCCGAGACGCCACCGAGCCGCCAGACGGTGCTCTTTTCGGCCACGCTCCCCAACCGCATCGACGCTATCGCGCGGAAGCACCTCCGCGACCCGGCCCGCATCCGCATCATCGACGAGGTACAGAGCAGCGATGAGTCGCCCCGGGTACGCCACTCCGCCTATGTCGTCCAACGCGCCCACAAAGCGGCCGCCCTCGGGCGGATCCTCGATGTCGAGTCGCCGACCGCGGCACTCGTGTTCTGCCGAACCCGCGAGGCCGTCGACGGTCTCGCCGAGACGCTCAACGGCCGCGGCTACCGCTCCGAGGCCCTGCACGGCGGGATGAGCCAGGAGCAGCGGGACCGGGTTATGGGGCGCCTACGGGGAGGAACCGCCGACCTCCTCATCGCAACCGACGTAGCCGCACGTGGCCTCGATATCGAACAGCTGTCCCACGTCATCAACTACGACGTGCCCTCCTCTGTGGACACCTACGTCCACCGGATTGGCCGGGTAGGTCGCGCCGGGCGAGAGGGCGTGGCCATCACGCTGGCAGAACCTCGGGAGCACCGGATGCTCAAGACAATCGAGCGGGCGACCAAACACAAGATCACAGTTGAGAAGATCCCCACAGTGGCGGACCTTCGTGAGCGACGTCTCGACCTCACCCGCGCCGCGTTGCGCGAGAGCCTCCTCGGAGACGACCTGGACGGCTTCCGGGTGGTCGTCGAGTCGCTTACCGAGGAGTTCGACGTGATGGAAGTGGCGCTCGCGGCCGTCAATCTGGCGCATGCCGCAATAGGGGGTCCCGACGATGGGGAGGACATCCCCGATGTGGTCGTCTCAGTGTCGCCCAAGGAGCAAGCGAGCAACAGCCGCCGCGCCAGCAAAAGCAAGCGCGCCGGCGCCGCTGGAGGTGGACGCGGTACGACTCGGCTCTACGTCAGCCTCGGGCGCGAGGCGGGGCTGCGGCCTCAGGACCTGGTCGGCGCAATCACGGGCGAGACAAGCCTCAGCGGGCGGAACATCGGCTCGATCGAGATCTCTGGGCGCTTCTCCCTCGTCGACGTGCCGGAAGACGCCGCTGACGAGGTGATCGACTCGCTACGCAACACCAAAATCCGAGGCAGGCGAGCCACGGTACGCCGAGAGCGCTTCTAGCCGCCAGGATTCGTCGCCCTCTGTGAGTGAACCCGGGATTGCGGCAGCGTTGGAGCCGAGCGCAACTCCCAGCATGGGCGCAAGTACACGCCGACCTCCAAATCACTTCCTATGTGGCCAACGTCTGCCAACCCTCGGCGCTGCATTTAATTCTGGCAACCCAGCAGGAGGAAAATGCGACAGCTCTCTACGTTGTGCGTTGTCATCGGGTTGACTCCGTTTCTCTGATCGTTTCGGGTGTCCCCGTTTTGGAAGGATTCCCCTTCGATAGGCACCGCGAGGCTAGCGGACTTCAGCTTCGAGCCTCGAAGACGGCTTGCACGGCGCGGAGCCGACCGACCGACAGCCCGTCAACGAGGTTGTTCGCTTTAGCCAAAAAGTTGTCCACGAAGTTGTGCAAGCCGAGCGGGCCCGGAGGAGTTGATAGGAAGATCTCCATGACCGCCACTGCGTCTTCAGTCATGTCACTCCAGTGGGTGACCGAGAGGCCGGCAGATTCGATCGTGTCTCGCAAGAGATCGGCGGAGACGAGGTAGCTCAGCTCAGGCCGATCGGCCCACGGAAGCGGAAACTTGAGCTCGCCTGGCGTCCCAGCGACGATGTCCCAGATGGCGAGGCGCCCTCGCGGTCGAAGCACACGGCGGGCCTCGTCATAGAGGCCGGCCTTGTCGGCCACGTTCATCTGCACGTGTTGACTGATCACCACGTCGAAGGTGGCCGCATCGAACGGTAGGTCCGTCACGTCTCCTTGATGGACAGAGATCCGATCATCCAGTGCGACGAGTTGATTCAACCAGCGAGAGGTTTCGCAGTACTCCTCGGTGAGGTCAATGGTGGTGACTCGACAGCCGTACCTGTTGGCGAGGAAGCGAGCTGTGCCGCCGATGCCACTGCCGGCATCGAGCACTTCGTCATGGTTCTTGATTTCGGCCAGCTCGGCCAGTTGGCTGGTGGCGATTCGGCCCAGCGTGTGGAAGTCCTCGACCGCACTCAGATCCTCTGCATGAATCTCACTGAGGTCTTTGCCGGACGCGACGAGAGCCTGCTCGATGTTCTGTCGGGACATGCCGGTCGAGTACTGGCTGTCCATCTGCGCTGCCTTCATTTGTCTATTCCGTTCTTCCCTGTGTCGTTGCTCGGATGTGACGCGTTGTGCGCTGCTTTTCGCTGGACGCCGTCCGATCTCCGACCTCTCTGAAAAGGGACCCTCGTGTCGCCTACGCGACCTCGCATCGCTTGACGAGTTCGGCGACGACTTCAGGCTGGTCGTGCTGTGGCCAGTGTGCGGCGTCTTGAACCAAATGAAGCGACGGGTCCCCAAAGAGCCCTGCGATCTCGGCCCCAAGAGTCGGGGTCAAGTAGCGATCCTTCTCGCCAAAGATGATCGAAACCGGGACCTCGAGCCGTCGGAGCGCTCCGCTTTCGCTAAGAGCATCCTGCCTGTCCAAAGCGTCGAACAGCTCGGCCGTCCAGGCGCGGATGGCGACGATGGCATCCGGCTGGTCGGCGTCGCCAAAGAACTGCGGCAGGATCGACTGCACGGCGATGCCCTCGGGGTCGAGGGCATCCATGTGCCACTGGGCGGCGGTGTGCTGGAGCAGCCAGAGGCGCTGGGCGTCGTCGTTGACCATGGCGTCGGCAAGCGCGGTGAAGGCCGGATCGGCAAGCAGCCGGATCATCTCGGGAAGCTTGAGCGAAGGTTGGTGCCCAAACATGGTGTTGAGTAGGACCAGGTGAGCTACCCGCTCGGGGTGCGCGACGGCGAACGCGACGGCGTCGGGACCCGACGCGTCGTGGCCAACCAGTACGGCGCGGGTGATGCCCAGACCATCGAGCACCGCCTTCAGTTCGGAACCGTGGTCGTCTGAGGACGAGCCGATCTTGTCGGTTCGATCGGAGCGCCCGTACCCGAGCCAGTCGAAGGTCACGACCCGCCTCGGGGACAGAAGCGGTGCCAGCTTGTCGTAGATGCGGTGATCGTCGGGAAAACCGTGCATCAGGACGATCGCCGGTTCCTCGCCGGCGTAGTCGAGGACGTAGAGGGATCCACCTCCGTGGTACACGTAGTGCTCGTTGACATCTGCGTCGATCTTGCTCATATCAGTCTCCTTTCACGGCACCTCTCTCTAGAGGCGCGCTGTCTCTCAAGTCCGGCTGGCGGCCTGTTGGGCCAGGACAGGCTCGGTCGCAGGCAACGAGATCTCACGCTCCTGCATCGTTCCGTCCGAAAGCTGGTCGGACGGTTGCGGCCTCGCCGGCAACAGCAGGGCGGCCATGACTGCCCCTGCGAGGGTGACCCCTCCCGCGACCAGGCAGCCACCGCTCAGGCTGAAGAGAAACGCATTCGTGGCCGTATGGGCGAGCCCCTCCGACGCCTGGTTGAGGCCGAGTTTCGAGAGCTGGTGCGAGGCGATGATCGCCCCGCCAACAGAGGCTTTGGCTGCAGTGACGGCCCGGGCGGGCAGGGCTGGGGCGAGGGTGGCGGCAAGCCGGTTCGAATACAGCGATGCCGCGACGCTGCCGATGATGGCTACGCCGAGCGTGCCACCGAAGAGCCGGGTCGCGTCGTTCATCGCCGAGCCCACGCCCGACTTGGCCTTGGGAACTGCCCCCATGATCGCTTCGGTGGCCGGCGCGCTGGTGAGGCCCATACCGGTGCCGAGGAAGAGCATCTGGAGAACGATGATCGAGTACGAAGTCGACACCGAGACCGTCGCCGTCCATAACAAGCCGACCGCGAACGAGACAAGTCCGGCTGTGACGACGACCTTGTTGCCAATGCGCACCGCCAGCTTCGTCCCAACGACCGAGGCGACCGCCACGGACCCCGCGACCGGCAGGAGCCGTACTCCGGTGCCCAGAGGGCTGAAGGTCTTGATGAACTGGAAGTACTGGGTGACCAAGAAGATGAACCCCTGCAAGGCGAAGAAGGAGACGGCCACCGATCCGCTGGCCGCGGTGAAGCGTGGATTACGGAACAGCGCCACGTCGAGCATCGGGTGGTCACTTCGACTCTCGTGGACGATGAAGAGGAAGAACAGCGCGATGCCTCCGCTGATGGTCGCCACGGCCGCCGCGGAGCCCCAGCCCCAATCCGGTGCCTCGATGACCCCCAAGATGAGGGTTGCCATGGCGGCGCTCGACAGCGCCAGGCCGGACCAGTCGATACGTGGCGTCCGCGGGTCCCGCGAGGTCGGGACCGCCACGACGACGAGCACCGCGACCGCCACGGCGATGAGGGCCATGAAGGCGAAGATGCTTCCCCACCAGTAGCGCTCGAGCAGCCAGCCGCCGACGATTGGGCCGGTCGCGATCCCGACTCCAGTGGTAGCTCCCCAAAGGCCGATGGCTTTGGCGCGTTCGCCCCGCTCGGTGAAGACGTTCACAAGGAGGGAGAGCGTGGAGGGGAACATGAGCGCAGCTCCGAGTCCCATCACGGCCCGAGCGGCGATGAGCTCTGGCGTGGTGCTGACGAGCGCGCCGGCCAGGCTCCCTGAGGCGAAGACCGCCAGGCCAAGAAGCAGTGTGCCCTTTCGACCCTGGCGATCGCTCATGCTGCCCGCGGCCAGCACCAGGGCGGCAAAGACGAGGCTGTAGGCGTCGACGACCCATTGCAGCTGCGTTGTCGAGGCGCCCAGGCTCCGCACCAGAGTGGGCAAGGCGACGTTCACGATGGTGACGTCCACACTGATGATGAAGGCGGCGAGACAAAGAGCCACGATGATGCCCAGCCGGCTCCGAGCCGACGGCATATCGATAGGCGCCATCATGATGCGCTCCTTAATCTCCGTGAGATCGTTGCGTTGTAGACGGTTGTAGGACTGGCACTCATGGCTTCACTCTCTCCTTCTGTTCAGGGCCAGCTCCGACAGCCGGCTCTTCAACATGTGAACTCTTCGGTAATGGCGGCACGCTCTCGCTGTGACCCATCTATCCGGTTGCCGCAGATCTGATTGCTGCGGCGAATTGCGTTGGATCGTCGAGCATCAGGTTGTGATGCGCGTTGGGGAAGACTGTCAGCGTGCTATCCGGAATCTCTTGATGCAGGGCATCGGCGAGATTGAGACTGAGATCGGGATCCTGGGCGCCCCAGATGATATGAACGGGCATGGTGAGGGATTTGAGGCTTGGGACGCGGGCAGCGTCGTAGCTGCCGACTGCGTAGATGATGTTGCCCGCGAGCGAGCGAAGCGGCCCGAGTGTGCTGGGTTTGGCGAGGAACTGCTGCGTGAACAGAGGCGCGAACTCCCGCGCAATGGTGCGGTTGCCGTCAAAGGTCGACTCCTGCCAGGTGAGCAGATCATCGAGCAGGCGGGAATCGGTTGACAGGCCGTTCATCAGACTGTTGAGTCCGTAGGCGGTGCCGGGCGGAAGCGGTCCGAGCGGGGACGTGTTCGGGTACTGGCCTAGCGCGAAGATTGTTGCAAGAGCGGGAGGCCCGGTTGCAGCGACTGGAGCGTAGAAGCCGTTCGAAAGGATGATCGAAGCGGTCTGACCGGGGTGATCAAGAGCCCAGTTGAGCACCGCCGGCACGCTGGCGTCGTGCGCCACGAAGACGACCCGGCCGAGGTGGAGGCCTTGGATCACCGCGTTCAGATCCCCCTCTTGGCCGGCGAAGGTGTACGAATAGTGGGAGGGCTTGCTTGACCTTCCCCAGCCGAGGAAATCAAAGGTCACGACCTCGTGTCCCTTGAGCAAGGGGACGACTCGATCGTAGAGATGGTGGTTGTCCGGGAACCCATGGCAGAGCACGATCGCGGGGCCGCGACCGGGCTGCACATAGGCGGCAATCCGGTACCCAGCACGCGGGATCCACACCAGCCTTGAGTCTGACGGTGCTGTGACGGCTGGATGGCCGATTGCGGTCGCCGGTACGGCGACAACGATGCTCGCCGCGACAATCGCCACGAAGCTCGTGAGAGCCGCGACCACCACCGCGGCGAACCGCCACGCCGTTTGGGAGTCCCTCTGTGAGGATCGACGGGGCCACGATGTCGTCCAGCGATCGGCGCGCTGTGGTCCTCATTTCTGGTTCCGATCAAATCGGATTGAGTGTTCATCGTGTGTCTCCTCTTTCAAAAGTCGCAATCTGACATCGTTCTGTGATCCGACTGTCAGTCGCATGGGGGCCGAACCGGCGAATCGCGACACCAGTGCGCATGTAGAAGCAGTGATGGTCGCCGAGCATCGTCGTCACCGACACGACGTCTCCGCTGAGTTTCGAATCTTCTCGTCGAGTTCACGAGCGATCGCGTCGATCGCGTCGGAACCAAACGACGCGAATACGCTTGATGGTTGGTCGTAGGCGACATGCGCGCCCATGGCGTCTCGGTAGACCGCCACGCGGAAAGGTGCATAGAGACCCGCCGCCGGCTCGACCGCGAGGATCTTGCGAGCAATCACCGGGTTCCCGACGAGATACAGCGTCGCCTGGACCGGATCGCCGCTCAGGCTGAACAGAGCTCCCTGATCGACTCGCGCAAGGGCGACGAAGCCTGTTGGGCCAACAGTGCGATCCACGAGAGCCTCGACGTCACGCCACGTTGCTTGATCGAGGACGAGTCGGAGAGTGAGTAGCGGATCGAGCAACGGCACCTGTTCGTCGAACCGGCGGCGGGTCTCTTCGAAATCGACGGCGCTGTCGTGGATCAGGCGGGTTGCCTGATAACTAATGGTGGTCACGTTCCTCCAGGGAGATCGTGTGCTTGCTGGCCCGAGCTAGCGGCCGGATGAATGCGTCAAGAGGGTGACGGCGAGCACCGGAGCCGTCTCGAGATGGCGGGCCAACGCGGCCGCCCGTAGTGGACTGACAAACCCGGGCCTTATTGGACACGCCTGCTGTTTTACCACGGAACTTGAGAAAGTCAAGTCCTTACTGTTGATTCTCAAGTCGACATCTGGCATACTGGCGGCATGAAGTCGTACAACCACTACTGCGCGGTGGCCAAGGCGCTCGATGCTGTGGGTGATCGTTGGACCCTGCTCATCATCAGAGAGCTCGTGAGCCAAGGTCCGTGTCGTTACACCGACCTGATGAGTGGGCTACCTGGAATTGCGACCAACCTCCTGGCCGACCGATTGGCCTCTTTAGAGGAATCCGGCATCGTTTGGCGTGAGCCGGTTCCGCCGCCCGTCGCTGCCACGCTGTACCACCTGACCGATACAGGAGCAGACCTCGAGCCGGTACTCGACGCGCTCGGGATATGGGGTGCTCGTTTCATGTCTGAAAAAGACGAAACAGATCAATTCCGCAGTCACTGGTTCAAGCGTCCGGTCTCGATGTTTCTAAAAGACCGCGCCCCAGATGGGCCTCCGGTCTCCATACAGCTCAGTCCAGAGGACTACCCGGCCGTCATCGAGGCCTCGCAAGACGGAATCCGAACGCGACCTGGCAGAGTTGAATCCCCTGATCTTGAACTTGCTGGGCCCCCACATCTCATCTTGGGAACCCTCTCGGGTCGTTTGAGCGTCAAAGAAGCCAAGGCTGCGGGTCTGACGCTGACAGGAAGGGTCGCTGTGTTGACTCGGTTGCGCCGAGACCGCGCAGACGCCTCTGTCGCCAACGCTGTCTCTGCTCAGTAATCCGCAAGGTTGCGTGAAGCGGAGGTGGCGAAGCCGTGAGAACCAGCACTGGAGGAACAACGTGAAGCTCGATCCCGATCGCCGCGATGTGGCGAGACACGCCGACGGGAGATCTTGGTCATGACCGCCTGGCTCGCTTTCGGCCTGGCCGGACTCGCCCTGACGGTCGCTGGGGTCTCGCTGGGGTTGACCATCTATCAACTGCGCAGTCAGCGAGACCGTGACACTCGTGACTTGTGAGTGCCTGGACGATTAATGATTCTCGTCAATGGTGCAGTAGGAACTTCATTGACACCTGGCTCGAATGCCGCTGCGAGAGCGTCGGACCGCTCATCTCGCGAGCTGGACGCACCTGATATCCGTCATCAACTCGGACTGGCTGCGGCCGCGGCAGCGTTGGTCGCCGGCCTGGCGTATGTGGCGATCAGCGCCTACTGGGCACTCGGCGGCACGTGGCTCCTCGCCACTGTCAGCTCCTCGCTGGTCACCGCAGATCAAAGCACCACCGTGGTGATGGCCGTGTGGGCCGCGGTCGTCCTCAAAGGTGTAGGTGCACTACTTCCCTTCTACCTCCGCCGCCCCGCACCGCCCTCGAAATGGCACGGCCGACTCAGGTTGTTGGCGTGGGCAGAAGGCGCGGTACTGACCCTCTACGGATTCGTCTTCACCTCGGCGGGTCTACTGGTACAAGCCGGCGTCATCCATCTGGGAAGGGCCACCGACCGGCGCGCCTTGGTCTGGCACACCTACCTCTGGGATCCGTGGTTCCTCGTCTGGGGCCTCCTCGTGGTCCTCGCCCTGGCATTGACTCCGGCCAAACGAACCCGTGCGGCTGGCAACGCTGGCCAAGCGTCGGGTTGATCTCGCTCAGATAGAGGAACTCGTCACAGATTGGTGACCCAGCCTCGAGCACAAATGGTTCGCCGCTGACGGCATGGCGGCTTGAAGAAGTAGAGAGGCGGTCTCAACCGGTCCACGCAACACCTTGTCGGGCCCGGACAGACGGGTTACACCTCGGCGTGGACACATGCGTGACAGCTGCTGACGGATTGAACTCTTCGACGTCGATTCGGACGGACGAAGGGATGGCGACCGGTGCTGGTGGAGCTGAGCGTCATGGAGCAGCGGTATCAGGCAGTCATGGAAGTCCTCGGGGCCCATATCCCGGTCACCGAAGTGGCCGAGCGCTATGGGGTCTCCCGTCAGGGCGGTGCATCGATGGATCCGGCACTATCGCTCGGGCGGCATCGGGGCGCTGCTGGACCAGCCCACGACGCCACGCTCGAGCCCCCTTCGCCTCGACCCGAGAGTGGAGGCGGCGATCTGCGAGATGCGGCGCAACCACCGGCGCTGGGGACCCCGGACCCTGGCCTATTGGCTCGGACAAGACGGCATCGACCCGGTGCCGGCCGCGATCGACCGATCTATCGGGTCCTGGTGCGCAACCACCTCATCGTGCCGGTTCCCCGCAAGCGCAAGAGGGACAGCTACGTGCGTTGGGAGCGCGGCGTCTCCATGGAACTGTGGCAGCACGACTTCATCTCGGGGGTCAGGCTCAAGCCGCGGCCCCGAGCTCAAGGTCGTCACCGGCATCGACGACCATTCGCGCTATTGCGTGCTGGCCAAGGTGGTGCGCCGGGCCAGCGGGCGCCAGATCTGCCTCGCCTTCGCCCAGGCCATGAGCACCTATGGCATCCCCGACGAGGTACTCAGCGATAACGGCACCCAGTTCACCAACCGGCTGATCAAACGCAAGACCATGGGCGAGGCGCTCTTCGAGCGGATCTGTCGAGAGAACGACATCGTCCAGCGCTTCACCAAGGTGGCCAGCCCGACGACGACAGGCAAGATCGAACGACTGCACCTGACCATGCGCGAGATGCTCGAAGACCACGGTCCCTTCGCCGACATCGGGGAGGCCCAGGCGGTCTTCGACTCCTGGCGCAGCGAATACAACGAGCTCCGGCCGCATCAGTCCTTGGACATGGCCACCCCGGCCAGCCTGTTCGTGCCTCGCCCAGAGACCGTCGCCGATCTGGTGCTGCCCGCCGAGCTACGCATCGTTCACGGCGACCGGGTCATCTCGGTTGCCGAGGAACCCGAGCACTTCGTGCCCGAGCCCAACGGGGCCGAAGACGATCTCGAGGCCGTCGAGTTCACCCGGACGGTGCCGCCGTCGGGCAACCTGTCGATCTCCGAGCAGCAGGTCTGGATCGGACCCAAGTGGGCTGGACGCGAGGTCAGCTTTTGGGCCGACACCGTCTCGGTGCACGTCTCCTTGGACCGAACACATCTCAAAACCGTGCCCTCGAGGCTCAGCACCAACTCCTTGCACCGACTCCTAGGCGAAGGTGCTGTCCGCGCCGGACCTGCGCCACGCTCCCCGGCGGCGACGGGACTGCGGGCCGCCGATGCCACCTTGGAGCTCGAGCGCACCGTCACCGGTGCCGGCTTGGTGTCGCTCGGCGACATCCAGTTCCGTGTCGGCTACCCCTTCGCCGGCGAACGGGTGCACATCGTCTTAGAAGCCGACGTGGCCCACGTCGTGCGCGACGGGGTCATGGTCCGCTCCTTTGTTTGCGCCCTGCCTCCGGCCAAGCGCCAGCGTCTCCAAGGGGCCCGGGTGGCCGAGAACATCGACCTGCGCACCGAGCCCTTGGTGGTGGCCCGCCGAGTCTCGTCCCACGGCCGCATCAAGGTGGGCGGACAGCAGGTCGTCGTCGGCTCAGCGCATCGCCGCAAGATCGTGGAGGTCCTCGTCGAAGCGAGATACCTCCGCGTCATGGACCAAGGGGCCACAATCAAGACCGTGGCCCGCAACACACCGAAGGAGGTGAACCGCTTCAAAGCCACCGGAAAGCCGCCTACGTTTCCTAGGGATGTGTAAAGCATCATCCCCGCGCCGATCGTGTAAACCCGTACTGGCCCCGGCATCCCGGCGCTCTCTGGCGTCTCGAGGCCTCGCCGAGTGCCATCGGTCCGCACGCTCTCACATGCCCGAGACTCTGACCGCCTGATCGCGTCACGGGGACAGGTGCCCGCGCCGATGCGGTCCTCGATGTCTTCTCCGCGCCATTGGAGGCGTCGAAAACTGGCTTCCGAAGCCCTCCGGAATGACTGCATTTTGGCCCCTCTGACCTGGTGTTGTCCGGTTTGGGGTCGCAGGATTGCCCGGCGCATTCAAGCGGTCGATGCAAGAAACTCGGCGAACCGCTCCGATGGTTTCATGTATCCGAGACGCTTGCGAGGGCGGTCGTTGAGGCTCTGGGCGATGGCGTCTAGGTCGGATCTCGTGAGGTCGGAGAGGTCCATTCCTTTGGGCAAGTACTGACGTAACAAACCGTTGGTGTTCTCGTTGGTCGCTCGCTGCCAGGGGCTATGGGGGTCACAGAAATACACCGCCACCCCGGTGGCCACGGAGAAGCGGGCGTGCTGGGCCATCTCGCGACCTTGGTCCCAGGTGATGGAACGAACGAACTCGTTGGGCAGCCGGCGCACAGTTTTCGCCATGGCCTTGGCGACCTTGGCGGCCTCTCGACCTTCATGGAGATGGACCAAGGTGAGGTAACCCGTGGTGCGTTCCACGAGGGTGCCGACCTGGGAATGGCCAGCTTTGCCGATGAGCAGGTCCCCCTCCCAGTGTCCGGGGATGGCACGATCCTCGATCTCAGCCGGGCGTTCGGAGATCATCACCATGCCTTGGATGTGGCCGCCGCCGCGCTTGGGCGTGCCGCGCCCCTTGCGCTGAGCTCGGCCACTACGTAGGCATCGAGCCAGCTCACGACGCAGTTCGCCACGGCCTTGGACGTAGATGCTCTGGTAGATGGTCTCGTGTGACACGCGCATCATCGGATCGTGTGGGAACTCGATGGGCAAGCGATGCGCGATTTCCTCAGGAGACCACCACGACTCGAGCCAGGCAGTGACCACTTCGGCCAAAGGGCCGTAGTCGAGCTTGGCCACCTTGGGGCGCCTCGTCATGCGATACGCCCGATTGTGGGCGGAAAAGGCTCGATAGATCCTTCGGCCGCCATTGGCCTTGACCTCGCGTGAGATCGTCGAGTTCGAACGACCCAGGCGCTGCGCGATCGCACTGAGCGACTCACGGCGAGCGAGTCCATAGGCGATCTGCTCGCGATCTTCATAAGAGAGACGACGACAGCCCGGATACCAGGCCTTGATGCCCTTCTCCTCTCTCATCGGGCCCACGTGTACCCGCGACGCCGACTTAAGAGAACAACCCACCATGCGCGCCACTTCGACGAGGGTCATGCCCTCACTTCTCAGGCGACGAACCTTCTCTCGCTGCTCCTCCGTCATCTTCACAACCGCAACCTCCGATCGGATATCGACACTGTCGCCGACTCGCCGAACGTTGCGGGGACCCCTTGAACCCGCCCCCAATTACACGTAGGAGAGGAGATTCCTTTTCCCAAGGAGGGCCGTCATGGACACCACCACCTCGGCACCGGCGGAGCGTGAGGATTGCCTGGTCGACACCGTGGCCGAGGCGGGAGCGCTGCTC
>CAVVUB010000008.1:0-1749562 GCA_963751335.1 uncultured Acidimicrobiaceae bacterium | reverse complement strand
GCTACCCCGACATCCCAGAACTTCCGAGAGCATGCCAAAAGCTGAATGAGTGACTCAGCCTGACGATGGGGAAAGTGCGTTCCAAACCAGTGGCGAAAGTCCCTCAATCGTGGCGATCCCGCTGGCCTCGGTTTCACTATTCTTGGTGAGGACGGAAATGAGGTAATCACGGCCCTCGCCGTCGACCCAACCAATGCTGTTCACCTGCCAGTCGCCGTTGTCTTCGAGCGGCAACCACCCGTTCTTGAGCGCGACGGTAACCCCAGCCGGCACCCCGGCGCTCACACCCCACGCCTGGTCCGACTCCACGTTCTCCATCAGTCCCAGCTCGTAGGACTGCGCCGACTGCTCGAGCAAGCTGCTGGGCTGCACCAGGTCGCGGAGGAGGTCGACCTGGTCCGCGCCGGTCGTCGTCGTTTCACCCCAGTACCCGTCAGCGTCCGGAACGGTGTCGGGCAAGGGGATGAGCGAGTCAAAGCCAGCCAGACCGGTCTGTTGACCGATGTCGTCCCAAAGGTCGGTGGCGGCATCGTCGTCGCTGTTCTCGATCATGGTGGTGGCCAGGTCCTGCTCCTCGTCACTGAGCCCCGTCCCCTGCTGCTCGGACTGGTGGAGCAGTGTGGCCAGGATGTCAACTTTGACGATGCTCGCCGTGTATTCGACGGCGCCGGGCCGGTAGAGCGACAGCTGGCCCGTGTCGAGGTTGTACACGGCAGCATTGATATCGCTGTCCTGAGTCTGGAGGTAACCGCGGATGGCCGCAGTTGCAAACAGGCCAGTCATCTCATCGGGGTTCGACGTCGGGTTCGTTGTCGAAGTCGTCGTCGACTCGGTGGTTGGCACCTCCTTGACTGCAGTCACACCGCCGGCGATGTTGCGACTGCGTTGGGCGGCGACCCGGTTCATGGGGAGTGAACGCGACGGGCCGATGGCAATCAGGACCGTGACTCCGATCCCCACGAGCACGGCCAGCGACGACGACTCAATCATCCATTGTCTGTGGCGCTGCGCACGCGACCTGTGCCTGGCAGACATCTCCACAGGAAGATACTCCGAGATGCAGGTCAACTGAGGGATCAGTGAGCAGCTGGAGAGGCGCCACAGGGAGCCGATGAACTCGGCGACTGAGAGCCCCCAGCAGGCGTCTCCAGTGCGATAACGCCCCTCGAACCGGCGTTCGGTGGCAGCGCTTCGGAGTAGGTCAGGCTGCCTCGGTGCTGTCCTCGGTATAGCGGGCGAAGAACGAGCCCGCGACTACGAACTTGCCGTCTGACCGCCTCCGCAGTACTACGTCTCGGCAGCCGAGTTGGCGAAGTTCAAGACGTTCTTGGTGGGGCTGTACGTGACCACGATCACCGGGCCGAGCGGATAGGACCGGCCGGGGCCGAACGAAACCGGTTCCGCCGCCCCGGGGATGGTCGCATTGCGCAGCCCGTAGCCGGCCTTCTCGAAGCTGGCCACGGTGAGGTCCTTGCCCGCGGCCTTGGCGATGGTGGTAAAGAGCGCCATGTTGATGCACGCCGATTCGACCGAAAAGAAGGTCTGGTCCGAACCGCTGATCGGGTTTTTGGGTGGCGTGATCTTGTCGGACGGGTACGCCTTGCGGACGACCTGGTCGCAGTGTTGGACAAACGGGGTGTGCCAGATCTGGTAGTTCGACGGGACCGGGCTCGAGGTCAGCACGCCGCGCAGGTATGTGGGGGAGATGGATGCGGCGATCACCGACGTCTCCAACGTGCCCTCGACCGTGGCCACCCAGGGCGGGTGGTACGCACTCTGGTTGGCCTGGAGTGCGTCGGGCCAGACGAGGGAGCCCTCACCGACGGCCACCACCTCGTTGACTCCGGACGACTCGAAGCGCTGCGTGATGATGTTCGCCTGCTGGTTGATGGCAGCCGTGTCACCCGAGGCACCGCCGTCCACCGCTGTCGCGACGACCGGGACGTGAAGGGACCGTAAGGCCGATGCCACGACGTTGACCTCGGATTCGTCCGTGGTTTGTCCCCCGAAGATCCCGACCTTCTTTCCCTTGAACACACCTTCGTCCGCGAACACCTTGAGCTGCACGGGGTCGTAGGCCGCCTGCGGCGGCGTCAACGTGAAGTTCGGCGCCACACCGGAGGCGGGTCCTTCCTGGTACGACCCGGCGATGGTCGGCACGCCCTGCTGCAGGAAGCAGGCGGGCTCGAAGGGCGCGATCGCGGCGAAGATCTTGTCGTCCTCGTCCAGCTGGGTGCACGCCGTCGCTGCCGGCGCCGTGCCCACCGGGCTGACGGCCAGGAGGTAGGGCACCAGCTTGCGACCATCCACGCCGCCGTCCGCGTTCAGGTCGTCGATGATGGCGGTGTAGGCGTCGGTGAAGTTGCCCTGATTGAGCGTGATGCCGAACTGCCTGATTGCTGAGAAATCGATGTAGGGGATGCCGATCCGGATCGTCGTGGCGGTGACGCCGCGGCTCGGAGCCCCCGCTGCTGCGGCTGCCGGACCAGCCCCGGCCACGATGATGGCGCTGCTCACCAGAATCGTGCAAACCACGAGCAACCGCGTGACCATTCGCCCAGCACCTCCTCCATTGGCGGCCCAAGGACGCTACAGCATGCCCCCGGCGGGGCATCTTCTTGGCCGCCGTTGATGCATCGGTCTTCACCCGGCCAACGGGCTCCCGCTCCGCCGCGCTGATCTGTCTTACGCGTGGAGGGACGTATGTGCCGCTCTCGGCCTCGAGGGCATTCGCCCCCACGATCTTCGTCACCACGCGGCCACCATCATCGCCCGCAATCCCAACGTGACGCTCCGCGAGCTCATGGCGACCATCGGGCACTCGTCGTACGGCGGCGCTGCGCTACCAACACGCTACGGCGGAACGGAACCAGGCCATCGCCGACTGCCTCGACGACCCGATCGAGGCCGCCCGACGTGCGCCGACGTCCGCTCCCGTACGCCGTCGTCCGAATCGAGCTGTGCCACGGTGTGCCATGGAGCGACAACGTCGAAACGGCAACAGAGGCGTGCCCACCGCCTACCTGCGCCTTCACAAAGAGGCGGCGGGCGGAATCGAACCGCCGTACGGGGCTTTGCAGGCCCCTGCCTAAACCACTCGGCCACGCCGCCGTACGCCGGACACCAGCCGGCACGAAACGGGCGGCCAGCCTAACGGACCGGCCACCAAGCACCTGGAACGGCGGGCCGGCTCCGCGAGCCGACCCTCGGATCTAGTGCTTCAGGCGGGAGACCGCCCAGAAGACCCCGGCCACCACCGCGACGATGGCAATGATCTTCACGAAGAACCAGATGATGCCGATGACGCTTGAGAGGATCCAAAATGCGATCAGGACCCCGACGACCGCCACCGCCGTCATGGCGACGGCGTGGGTGAAGCTCATCGGGGTCTTGCCTTCTTGGCTGGTTACGTCTTTGCTCACGAACCCAATGCTACGTTCCCGCCATGCCGGTCGAGACGTCACTCCGTGAACGGAGGCGCCGACTCCTCGAGCAACCTGGGCTGAAGGGCGAGGAATTCTGCCGCCGCTATGCCGCCGAGGCCGATTCCTGGCTCTCACAATTGGCAGACAAGGCGGCCAAGGACGCCCAGCGCCACCTGGCCCTCCTGGCCGTGGGGGGCTACGGGAGGCAGTCTTTGTGCCCCTACAGCGACCTCGACGTGGTCCTGGTCCACACCGGTCACCGGGACATCAAGGCCATCGCCGACGGCATCTGGTACCCGGTGTGGGACGAGGGCGTCCAGCTCGACCACTCGGTCCGGCGCCCCCAAGAGGTACTGACCGCCGCGGCCGACGACGTCCGCGTCGCCCTGGGCCTGCTCGATGCGCGCATGGTCTGGGGTGAGCCCCGGGTGGCCGAGCCGCTCTTGGAGAAGGCCAAGGCGGCCTGGCGGGACAAGCTCGGAACCACGTACCTGCCGCTCCTCGAGGACCAGATGGGCGCCCGCCGTGCCGCGGCCGGCGACGTGGCCTTTCTGCTCGAGCCCGACCTGAAGGAGAGCCACGGCGGTCTACGCGATGTGAGCGTGCTGCGCGCCATCGCCGCGTACGCGCCCGAGCTGCCCGACTACGCGGACCTCGGCTCGGTCGACCTGGCCACGCGCCTGCTCACCGACATCCGCGTCGAGCTTCACCGAATGGCCGGGCGCGAGCACGACAAACTGCTCCTCCAGGATCAGGACCAGGTTGCGACGTCCCTCGAGTTCCCCGACGCCGACGACCTCATGGCAGCGGTCTCGAACGCAGGGCGACAGATCGCATGGGTGAGCGACGACGTGTGGCGTCGGCGGCGGCTCTGGGATCCGACGCCCACTCCCAAGCGACGCCTCTTGCCGAGGCGATCCGCCGCCGACGGCGTGTCCCCAGGCGACGTCTCGCCCCGGGATCTGGGACCCGACCTGACCGACATCGGTGGCGAGCTGGCCCTGACCCCCGAGGCCGCCGTCTCGTCTGACACCTCGCTCCCGCTCCGTCTGGCCGCCACGGCGGCGCGGCTCGACCGGCCGATCGCCAAGGGATCGCTCTTCCGGCTCGACGATCGCATGCCGGCCCCCACGGACCCCTGGACAGAAGAGACACGCCACGCTCTGGTGGATCTGCTTGCCGTAGGCCCGCCCGCAGTCGACAAGATCGAGTCGCTGGACCAGCACGGCCTCTTCGTACGCCTGCTCCCGGAGTGGTCCGCCGTGCGGAACAAGCCGCAGCGCAACGCCTACCACCGCTTCACCGTCGACCGGCACCTGCTCGAGACTGCCGCGCTGGCCGCGGGACTGACCGATTCCGTCGAACGGCCCGACCTCCTGCTCGTCGGTGCCCTGCTCCACGACATCGGAAAGGGATTCCCCGGCGACCACACCACCGTCGGCATCGAGGTGGTGGGCCGCATCACGACGCGCATGGGCTTCCCGCCCGCCGACGTCGACGTCCTGGTCGACCTGGTGCGCCACCATCTGTTGTTGCCCGACACGGCAACGCGCCGCGACCTCGACGACCCCACGACGATCGCCAACGTCGCCCGGGCGAGCGGCAACCAACTCACACTCCACCTGCTGGCCGCGCTCACCGAGGCCGACAGCCGGGCGACCGGTCCGAGCGCCTGGGGACCGTGGAAAGCGGGGCTGGTCGCCGACTTGGTGGAACGAACGGACAAATACCTTCAAGGTGACGACGGCACTCCCCTTGCTCCCGTCACCATCCCGGCCGCCCACCGAGAGCTCATCGAGGAGGTTCGCCAGACCGCGCTGCCGTCGGTCCTCCTCCAGCCGCCCCAGGTCATCGTCGCCGCGCCCGACCGGCGGGGACTCCTCTCCTCGGTCGCCGGCGCCCTAGCCCTCAACGGCATGGACGTCCGCGCGGCCAACGTGGCCGGCGAGGCGGGGGTGGCCGTCGAGATCTTCACCGTCGAGGTCGCCCGGGGCACCTGGCCCGACACGGCAAAGTTGCGCGAAGACCTCACTGCGGTGCTCTCCGACGGCGTCGTGCTCGACGAGCGCCTCTCCGAGCGAGAGCAGCTCTACGCCCAACGCCGCCGGTCCGCCGCCCACCTCCCGGGCAGCGACGTCCAGGTGGACAACGGCGCCTCTGAGACCGCCACCGTGCTCGAATTGCGGGCTCCGGACGAAATCGGGCTCCTTCACAGGATTACCCGGGCCCTCTTCGAGACCGATCTCGACGTGGTGTCCGCCCGGGTCTCCACGCTGGGAGAAATGGTGGTTGACGCCTTCTACGTGCGTGAGTCCGACGGGGCCAAGATCACCGACCCCGAACGCCTCAGCGCCGTCACTGCCGCCCTGCGCCGCGAATTGGGTCTCTAGCCCTCTCGCGATTCCCGCGTCTGGCCAGGTAGAATAATGCTCAGCTATGAGCTCGGGGGAACACGTCCGCCCAGACAAGGGTCCGCGCCTGTGGGCGATCTTCGCCGCCTGTGCCGCCGCGCTCGCCGTGGCGGCTGGAGGGCTGGTCGTCTTCGTGCACGTGCGCGACACGCCGGCCTCGGCCGATCCCACCAAACCACCGCCCGCGCTCAAGGTGGTCTCCACCTCGCCGACAGGAACCAGCGTGGCTGCCGGCTCGACGATCTCCGTGCAGTTCTCGACCGATCTCGCCCCGAACACGCCGCTGCCCACGCTCGATCCTCCCGTCGCCGGTTCGTGGGCGGTGCTGTCACCGTCGCTACTCCAGTACCAGGCGACCGGGCCTCTCGTGCCCGGTGCCACCGAGACGCTCTCCGTTCCCGGCGGCCCCTCCGGCGTCATCGGCTCGGAGGGTCAGCACATGGACCAGACGGTGACCTCGAGCTTCACCGCGGCACCGGGCTCGACGCTGCGGCTGCAGGAACTCTTGGCCGAGCTCGGATACCTACCGCTCTCGTTCACCCCGGCCGCACCGATGACGTCGCCGACCCAGGAGGGCAACGATCAACTCGGCACGTTCTCGTGGCGCTGGCCTGACCTGCCGAGCACGCTCACCTCGCTCTGGGTGCAGGGTCAGCCCAACACCATCACCAAGGGCGCCGTGATGAACTTCGAGAATCAGAGCGGTCTCAAGACCGACGGGCTGGCCGGACCCCAGGTCTGGACCGATCTGTTGGCCGACGTGCAGAGCGGCCACGGCGACGCCAACCCGTACAACTACGTCCTGGTGAACCAGGCGCTGCCGGAGACCACGACCGTCTATTCGAACGGGGCCGCGGTCTACAGCACCCCGGCCAACACCGGCGTGCCCGGCGCCCCCACGGCCGACGGGACGTTCCCCGTCTATGCCCGGTACACCGTGACCACCATGAGCGGGACCAACCCAGACGGCTCGCACTACGTGGATCCCGGGATCCCGTGGGTGAGCTACTTCAACGGTGGCGACGCCCTGCACGGCTTCGTCCGCAGCACCTACGGCCACCCCCAGAGCGACGGCTGTGTCGAGATGCCACCGGCCAACGCCGCTGTCGTCTTCCCGCTCACTCCGCTCGGGACCCTGGTCACCGTCGAGGGCTGATCCCTCCCCGTGCACGAGACGTCGTGACCGAGCAGGCCATCGAGACCGAGCAGGGGACGCAGCCCGAGGACGGCCCAAGCACCGACACGAATGCCGGAAGCGGCCCGGCGACGAACGCCGACGGCCCGGCACCACAGACCCGGGCGGAGCGGAGGGCGGCCAAGGAAGAGTCGAGTACCAGGGCCGGCGCGGCGCCCAAGAAGAAGGCCCCCCTCTCGGGTATCCGCCGGACGGCCGACCTCACCGGTCGCATCCTGATCGGTGCCGGGGTCATCCTCCTGCTCTTCACCGCCTACCAGCTCTGGGGCACCTCCATCCAGGAGTCGCACTCCCAGAACCAGTTGCGCAAGCAGCTGACGTCGGAAACCCACCACACGAAGGTGGTCCATGCCCTCGACGCGGCCGGCGCGCCGAACACCTTGCCTTCGGGCCCGCCGGTCACCGCCCCGCGCACCGAGCCCCCTCCCGAGGGCAGCCCGGTGGGTGAGATCCGGATTCCGGCCATCGGCCTCAACCAGGTCCTGGTCGAGGGGACGGGCACCGACGATCTGCGGCAGGGTCCGGGCCACTACGTCAATACGCCGCTCCCGGGCCAGGGCGGCAACGCCGCCATCGCTGGGCACCGCACCACCTACGGACACCCCTTCTACAACCTCGACGGCGTCAAGCCCGGCGATCCCATCGTCGTCACCACCTTGCAGGGCGTCTTCGTCTACGACGTCTTCAAGCAGACCGTGGTGTCGCCCGGCGACACGACGGTCATCGACAACGTCTTCGCCAACTACCTCACCCTGACGACCTGCAATCCGCGCTTCAGCGCCTCCAGCCGCCTGGTTGTCGTGGCCAAGCTGGCCCACTCCGAGCTGTTCAAGCAATCCGGCCTCCGCTCCGCCTCGACGCCGCACCGCGCCCCCCAGGCCGAGAACCTGGCCGGTGACAGCGGCGTGTCGGTGAGCACCGCCTTCATCTGGGGCGCCCTCGTCGTCCTCGCCAGCGGCCTCGTCCTCTACCTCGGCCATCGCTTCCGGCGCACCCGTTGGCCCGTGTGGATTGTCGGGACGCTCGGGGTGCTCGTGCTGCTCTACGCCTTCTTCGGCGCCGTCAGCCCCCTCCTTCCGGCCAGTTTCTGAGGTCAGCGTGCTCGTCGACGAGCCGCTGGCCGACCACTTCCGCGGCTTCGCCACCGTGGCCGAGCGTGACGGGGGCACCGTCTACCCGGCCATCTGCCGCAGCGTGGCGGACGACGACGAGGTGCTCTCCCTGCTCGACTTCGCGCCGTTGCCCCAGCGCCGGCCCCTCATCTTGCTGGCCTCGGTGCACGACCTGCTCTTGGCGGGAGCCGACCATCCCTTGGCCGCCCACTACGACACCGTGGCCGGCGTCCGCGGCATCCCCTTCCATCCTCCGCCGACAGAGGTGGCGGCCGACTTTGCCGACTTCTGTCGGCTGCACCGCGGCGAGCTCGAGCGGCTCATCGCGACCCGGACCACACAGACCAACGAGATCGGTCGTTGCAGCTCGCTGCTTCCGGGCCTCTGCCACGTGGCCGCCGGATACCCGGCGTCGACCCCACTCTCGCTCCTCGACCTGGGCACCTCGGCCGGGCTGAACCTGCTCTTCGACGACTACGGCTATACGTACCGCCAAGAAGGCAGTGACCGGACCGTCGCCGCCGGGCGGGCCGGCGCCGCCGTCACCCTCGAATGCCGGGCCCGGGGGGACCTGGGCCACCTGCCGGAGTTGCGGGCACCCACCATCGCGGCGCGGGTCGGACTCGATCTCTCCCCCATCGACGCGCTCTCAGAGGACGAGGCCCGTTGGCTGCTGGCCTGCCAGTGGCCGGAGAATCCTGCGCGCTTCGGCCGCCTGCGCGGCGCTCTGGCCAACGTCCGTGCCTCGGACCACCCGCCCCTGCTCGAGCGGGGCGACATGGTCGATGATCTGGGCCGGGTCGCCGCCGACGTCCAGGGCGACGGGCCTCTGATCGTCTTTCACTCGTGGGTCGCCGCCTACCTCGACGAAGAGCGCCAGCGCGCCCTGGTCGATGCGGTCGCTGCACTCGACGGTCCCCGACGCCCGGTGCACCACCTCTACTGCGAGACCCCCTTCGAGACGCCCGGCCTGCCCACCCCACCCTCGCCGATCACGCGGGAGGGGCCCGATCTGTCCACCGCGCTGGTCCACATCGCCTCGGGTGGCGCCGAGCCGGTCCGCCTGGCCGACACCCACCCGCACGGCTACTGGATCCGGTGGTGGCCGAACGCGCCTGCGGGGCCGGCCCGCTGAGCGCTACTCGTTGGGGCCCCACGGCGCGTCGCGCCGGGCAGGCACCACCACCCCTTCGGCCGTGACATCAGCGGCCGAGCCCACCGCGCTCTTGCCGAAGCGGTTCCGTATGACATCCACTGCGGTGGTCACGTCCTGCCACGACTGCTCCCGGGCCACCGCGCTCTCGCTCGCCTCGTCCATGCCGTCGCCCAGATCGAAGGAGAGTTGATCCGCCCCGCCCTCCTGGAGGCCCGACGCGCTCACCCCGAGCAGGCGGATCCCCTCGCCCGGGTCGAGGCCGGCCAGCAGCGCGGCCGCCACCTGGCCGATGGCACTGCCGGTGGTGACCGCGCGCTCGAGCGTGTGTGAGCGGGTCTGCAACGAGAAGTCCCGGAACTTCACCTTCACGGTGACCGTGCGACACGAGCTGCCCTCGCCCCGCAGCATGGTGGCGACGGACTCGGCCATCCGCAACGCATGACGCTCCAGCACGATTGGGTCGACCAGATCCTGACTGAACGTCTCCTCGTGGCCGATCGACTTGGCCGGCCGGTTTGGTCGCACCGGGTCGGGATCCTCCCCCCGGGCCAGCGCGCCGAGGTGGGCTCCGCTCGATTTGCCGAGGCGGCGCACCAGGGTGTCGAGCGGCAGCGCGGCCAACTCGCCCACCGTGCGGACGCCGAGGTCGTGCAGGCGTTTGGCCGTGGCCGGACCGACGCCCCACAGGGCCTCCACGTCGTGGGCGTGGAGGAAGGCGCGCTCGTCCTCTGGCGCGACGACGTACACCCCCGGCCCGGGTTCGAGACCCTGGCGTGTGGCCCGGGGCTTGGCCGCTCGCGAGGCCAGCTTGGATATCATCTTCGAGCGGCCGATGCCCACGGCGCAGCGCAGGCGCAGCTCGTCGCGCACCCGGTCCCGTATCGCGTGCGCGATCACGTCGGGCGGCCCGAGCAGGCGTTGCGCGCCGGCCACGTCCATGAAGGCCTCGTCCAGACCGATGGGCTCCACCATCGGGGTCACGTCGAGCAGGATGCGGTGCAGTTGCGCGCTCACCTCCGCGTAGCGGCTGTGACGGCCCGAGAGGAAGATGGCCTCTGGGCAGAGCTGGCGTGCCCGCATGGACGGCATGGCCGAGTGCACGCCGAACTGACGCGCTTCATAGGTGCACGATGCCACCACGCCCCGGGCGCCTGCCCCTCCCACGATCACCGGCTTTCCGGCCAACGTCGGGTCGTCGAGCACTTCGACCGACGCAAAGAACGCGTCCATGTCCACGTGGAGGATGGTGGGAACGTCAGGACGGAAGCGCGTGGGCGGATCGGACCGCTCAGGCACCGAGGGTCAAGCGGCGGAATCCCTCGGCGTACTCCACGCCGGCCCGCCGCCCCTCCTCGGCCGCCCGCCGGCACACCGCCTCGCCCGCCCAGCCGGCCGAACCGCCCGACCCGGCGAACTGGGTGCGATGGCACTCCACGGCGGCCGCCTTCGTCTCAATGGTGTCGGTCACGTCGACCCACTCGTCGGGCTCGAGCGTGCCCGAGAGCAGCACGGTGGCCACCTGGTGCGGCGGCCCCGCTTCGGGGAAGTAGTGGGGCAGCGCCGCCGCCGGCGCCACGGCGTCCAGCAGGGCCAGCCCCAAGATGCGGTGGTCCCGGTGGTTGACGTAGTCCCGCCCGAAGAAGAGAGCCGACGGGTCGTGGCCGCAGACCAGGTCAGGCCGCAACGCACGCACCCGGCGCACCAGCTCGCCGCGGAACGCGGTGCTGTCGACGAGCTCGCCGTCGGGCAGTCCCAGGTTCTCCACGCTGCGCAACCCGATGAGGACGGACGACGCCTCGAGCTCGCCCACCCGCTCCTCCACCAGCTCGGACGGCACGATGCCGGGGTCGCTCGTGCCCTTGCCGCCGTCGGTGCACACCACCAGGTGCACGTCGCTGCCCGCCTTGGCCCAGCGGGCCAGGGAACCGCCGCAGCCCACGTCGGCATCGTCCGGATGGGCGTAGACGGCCAGCACGACCGAGGGCGTCTCCTCCATCACGTCCGGATCCTCACTTGCGCTTGGGTTCGGTGGTCTTGGTCAGGAGGCCCACCTCGCGCTGGAAGTCGTCGATGTCCTCGAAACCCTTGTAGACGCTGGCAAAGCGTAGGTAGGCGACGTCGTCGAGCGCCTTGAGCCGCTCGAGCACGGCCAGCCCGACCTGCTGACTGCTCGGCTCGGTCGTCTCGGCCCGCAGGGCATCCTCCACGCTCTGGGCCAGCTCCTCCATCTGCTCGTCGGTGACGGGTCGGTTCTTGCAGGCCGCGCGTACGCCCTCGATCACCTTGGCCCGGTCGAAAGGCTCGCGCAGTCCCGTGCGCTTGACCACCCAGAGGGGGACCTCCTGGATCCGCTCGAGCGTGCTGAAGCGGCGCCCACAACCCAAGCATTCCCTCCGGCGCCGGATGGCATCGCCGTCCTCGGCCTGACGCGAATCCACGACGCGGTCGTCATCGACACCGCACCATGGACACCGCACACCGCCGACGATAGTCAGGGAATCTGGATGTGCTCCCCCGGCACCACGACGGTCGAGCCGACCTCGCGGGCGATGGTTGCAGCCAGCGCGCCTGCGTCGGCCTGGTCGGCCCTCGCCGCGATGGAGGCCAGGGTATCGCCGCTCTTGACGATGTACTCCTGCCCGGGCGCCGGCTGCGCCTGGGCCAGCGTGCTGCCGCCCAGCTGGCGCAGCGGTAGGGCCAGCAGGACCGACAGGACCGTGACGACGACAGCCACTGCGGCCAGGACCGCCCGGCGGCGGCGCACCGAAGGGGATGGTGCGGCCCGCGCCGGGGGGTCCGGAGCGGCGTGCAGCCGAAGAGGGCGGTACGCCGGGTACTCGAGCTCGAATGCGACCGACATGGCGTCTCCTGTTCCGAACACCTGTTCGCTCCCTGGATACTGAACCACGAACACCTGTTCGCTGTCAACCTCGAAAGCGAACTCCTGTTCGTGCCGACGCCACGCACCGTACGCACGGGCTGTGACAGCTAATTCCTACCATCTTGACAAATAAACGCGGATTAGTCAGGATTCACCACGTCCCAGCTCCGCCCACCCGAGGAGGCCCGCGCCCGATGACCACGACCACTCCGCTCCAGCTCGACATCGTCCCGCTCTCGGGGACCATCGGCGCCGAGATACGCAACCTCGACCTCCACAGGACCCTCGACCCCGAGACGGTGGCGGCCGTCCGACAGACCCTCCTCGACTACAAGGTCATCTTCTTCCCGGGCGCCCACCTGAGCCCCGAGGAGCACACGGCATTCGCCGCACTCTTCGGCGAGCCCACGGTCGCCCACCCCGTCATCCCCGGGCTCGAGGAGCACAAGGAGGTCTTCGAGATCGACTACACGAAAGCCCGCGAGCTCTACAAGCAAGTCCCGACCCAGGAGTACGGGGACCGCGAGCGCTGGCACACCGACGTCACCTTCGTGGAGCGCCCACCGCTCGGCTCCATCCTCAACGCCATCGTCATCCCGCCCGCCGGCGGTGACACCCTGTGGGCCGACACCAACGCCGCCTACGAGGACCTCTCCCAACCCATCCGCCAGCTGGTGGACGGCCTCACCGCCATCCACGACGGCAACCGCAACTTCAACGCGCTCCTCAAACAGCGCGGCCAGGGAGAGTGGGACGGCGAGACCTTCACCGAGCTCAAGTCGGTCGAGCACCCCGTCGTGCGCACGCACCCGGAGACCGGCCGCAAGAGCCTCTTCGTGAATCCCGGCTTCACCCGCTCGATCAAGGGTCTCACCACCAAGGAGAGCGACGCGCTGCTCGCGTTCCTCTACGACCACATGACGACGCCCGAGTACATCGTCCGCTACCGCTGGGAAGACGGCGACCTCGGCTTCTGGGACAACCGGACCACCATGCACTACGCCATCGGCGACTACGGCGACGCGCATCGGGTCATCCAGCGGGTGACCATCAAGGGCGACAAGCCTTTCTGAGGCCACCGCCCGGATTCCGGCTCCCCCATCGTCCCGGCGGCCCTCGTCGGCATCACACCAGAAGGAAGACATGCAGATTCATCCCATCTCGAGGTTTCGCCGCAATGTCACCGGCAGTCGCCCACCGCTGACGTGTGGTGTGCTGGGCGGCCTGGCGGTGACACTTCTCGCCGTGTCCGGCCTGGCCGCCCCAGCGTCCGCCTCACCCTCGCCGGCCGGGGTCACCATCACCTTCGGTGACCAGCTCAAGGCCTACCAGACGATCCTGGCCGCCACGAACGCGCTGAAGGGTGCGCCCTACACCGTCAACTGGGCCAACTTCATCGGCGGGCCGCCGGTCATCGCGGCGGAGACGAGCGGCTCGGTCGACCTCGGCTTCATGGCGGAGACGCCGACCATCTTCGCCCAGGAGGCGGGCGACCCGGTCAAGGTGGTGGCGGCCACCATCGGCGTCAACCCCAAGGTGTCGCCGTACGCCCTCGTCGTGCCGGCCAAGTCGACCATCAAGAGCGCGTCGCAACTGAAGGGCCAGTCGGTGGCCGTGCAGGAGGGCACGGTCGAGCAGTACTTCTTGGTCCAGGAGCTCCAGAAGGCCCACCTCCCTTACAGCGCAGTGCACATCCAGAACCTCACGCTCACCGACGCCTCCACCGCAGTGGCTAACGGGCAGGTTTCCGCCGCGGTCATCTCACAGCCGCTGACGGGACTGGACCTCAACGAGGGAAAGATCCGCGTGTTGGGCACCGGCGTCGGCACCGCCTCGGAAACCCTCGGCTACCTCACGGCGAGCAGCAGTGCCCTGGCCAACCCGCAGAAGGCGGCGGCCATCGCCGACTTCATCGTGCGCTTCGACAAGGCCCAGGCCCTGCTGCGCAAGAACCCGACCCTGGCCGCTCAGACCTACGTCAAGACCTACGGCGTGCCCCTGGCCGTGGCCAAAGAGGCCGTCGCCTCCGATCAGACCACCGGCACGCCCATCACACCGGCCATCGTGAGCTACCAGCAGAACGAGGCCAACACCTTCCTCAAGCTCGGGCTGCTGACCACGCCCATCAGTGTCAAGAAGATCTTCGACCTGCCGTTCAACAAGACGGTCGACAAGGCGGCCGGCATCTCGTGACACTCCAGGCCACACACCCAGATCAGCTGACGGTCGGACCCGATGCCCCGGTACCCGGCGCGCCGACACTCGCGGCGACGCCCGTGCCGGGGCTGGTCCGGCTGCCCGTCGGCGAGGTCGGGCGGATGCCGCGACGCTGGTCGCTTGCGCTGCGCCTCATCGTGCCCGTGTCTGTCTTCGCCGCCTGGTGGATCCTGACAGGGACCGGCGTCATCCCGTCGACCACACTGTCCACGCCCACGGCCACCTGGGACGCCTTCGTGCAGTTGTGGAACCACGACGACCTGTTGGGTGACATCGCGGTCTCCGCCCGGCGGGCGGCCTTCGGGCTCGCGCTCGGCGCCGGGATCGGCCTGATCGTCGGCATCGTGGTGGGCTTGACCAGGCTCGGCGAGGAGCTCTTCGACGCCTCCATGCAGATGCTGCGCATGGTTCCCTACCCCGCGGTCATCTTCCTCTTCATCATCTGGTTCGGGATCGGGGAGACGGCCAAGGTGCTCCTGATCGGCCTGGCCACGCTCTTCCCCATGTACCTCAACACTTCGAACGGCGTGCGCAACGTCGACAAGCGGGTGGTCGAGGCGGCGCGCAGCTTCGGCGTGCAGGGCTGGGTGCTCGTGCGCCGTGTGGTGGTGCCGTTGGCCATGCCGTCGATCATGACGGGGCTGCGCTACTCGGCGGGCATCTCGGTGATCGCCCTCGTCTTCACCGAGAGCATCGGCGCCAACCAGGGCATCGGCTACCTCGTCAGTCAGGCCGACAGCCTCCAGCAGATACCCGTGCTTGTGGTGTGCGTCGTCATTTACGCGTTGCTCGGTATCGGGGCCGACCTCTTGGTCCGCCTCCTCGAGCGCGTGAGCATGCCGTGGAGACGGCACCAGGCGGTCCGATGAACCCCTCCCCCCCATCGCGACCGACCTGGCTGCCGTCGTCCACGGTGTGACCAAGTCCTTCGGCGATCGCCACGTCCTGGCCGACCTCGACGTCACCGTGGCCCAAGGCGAGTTCGTGGCCCTGCTCGGTGCATCGGGCAGCGGCAAGACCACACTGCTGCGCATTCTGGCCGGTCTCGAGACGGCCGGCGCGGGCGATGTGCTCGTCCCCGATGTGCGCACGGTCGTCTTCCAGGAACCCCGCCTGGTCGTCTCCCTGCGGGTCTGGCGCAACGTGGTCCTGGGTCTTCCACGTGCCCAGGCCACGCGGGAGCGTGCCGTGTCGGCCCTCCAAGAGGTCGGGCTGGCCTCGCAGGCCGACTCCTGGCCGGGCACGCTGTCGGGAGGCGAGGCGCAACGGGTCGCCCTGGCCCGCGCCCTGGTGCGCCAACCTCAGCTGCTCCTTCTCGACGAGCCCTTCGCCGCCCTCGACGCCCTGACCCGGCTGCGCATGCAGCAACTCGTGGCGGACCTCTGTGCCCGCCATCGCCCGGGCGTCCTGCTGGTCACGCACGACGTCGAGGAGGCGGTGTTGCTGGCCGACCGCGTCATGGTGCTCACCGATGGGCGGATCTCACTCGATCAGCCCGTGGAGCTGTCCCGGCCCCGCCGTGTCGGCGGCGAGGAGTTCGACGATTTGCGCGATCGGCTGCTGGCCGAGCTCGGCGTCCTGGCCGGCGCCAGCTGAACCTTTCGGCGGACCGGGGCCGTCGCACGCCCGCGGTCCGCCGGAACCATCAGCGCATCGCCAGGTGACGCTCGGTCGTCACCTGGGTGAACCGGCGGCGGGCAATCCTCGGGTCCTCGCCCGGCACGATCTCGTCGTCGTAGAACCCGTAGGCGTGGATGGCGGCCGAACGATCCGGAAGCACGATGATGCCGTGCACGGCACACCGCGTCTGCAGCCTCTCACCGGACCGGCGGAGGACGACGTTGGAGATCCGGTGCAGCGTGGGTCCGAGCGGATCGTGGGTCTGGGCCATCCACTTCGTGATCTCGTCGCCGCCGTGCCAGTGGCCGATCTCGCCGTAGTCGGCATCGCAGTCGTCGGTGAAACACGACCGGAACAGTGCCCAGTCCCGGCCGTCGATCCCACCGGCATAGCGAATCAAGAGGTCGGTAACGGCCTGGTGCAGCTCTCCACGAATCGCATCCTGCATCAGCTCAGCTTCTGATCCATCACACCCGCACCGGTATCGAGCATGAGCCGAGCCGCCTCGTTGCGCCCCATGCCGCCCAACACCTTGGAGCCCTCCCGGAGGAGCTCGCCGACAAACCACGTGGGTCCCGACCCGAGATTGTCGAAGGCCTCGGCGACCACCTCTTCGGGTGTGGCCGCGCCCGGTATCGGGGTGCCGTCATGGGCACTGGCCAGATTGCCTCTCTCCGCGAGCAGGCGGCGGAGCGCCGGAGTGTCGGTCACGCCGAGGACGAGGGAGAGCACGTCGACGCCCCGGTCGTGGAGCTCCGCCCACAGCGCTTCACCGAGGACGAGGTCGAACGCCTTCGATGCGCCATAGGCCACCATGCGCCGCGCCCCACCAACGCTGCACCCGAGGACACCAGGATGATGCCGCCGCGGCCCCGTTCGACCATCGGCTGAGCCAGCTGATGGCAGAGCTGGGTGGGAGCCAGACAGTTGCGCACCACCATGGACTCCGCCGCAGCGAGCGGTGCATCCAGGAAGGGGGCGAAGTTCGGGTCGGCCCCGGCGCAGTAGACGAACAGACCGACCTCCAGGTCAGCCGTCCGCTCGGCAACGGTCGTCGCGGCATGGGCTTCGCTCAGGTCGATGGCCACGGACCGTGTGGCAATCCCCCACCTGGTCTGCAGGTCGGCCGCCGCCTCGTCGAGGACCGATTGCCGCCGTGACACCAAGACCACGTTCACCTGACGCTCGGCCAGCGCATGGGCAAAGGCCAGTCCGACACCCTCCGAGGCGCCGGCGATCAGGGCCCAGGTTCCGTACCGGTCTCCGAATTCACCCACCGTCCCAACCACCCCGGCCACTCGATCCCCCACCCGTTCTGGCCCCCCGAAACCCCGCTCGGGTTCGTCGGTCAGATGAAACGCTCGCCGTCTGGGGCGACGACGTGGATGTGGACCCAGTTGTCCTGTTCGTCCTGTTCGTCGACGCGGTGCGCGATCGTCGGTGCCCCTTTGCTCTCGTCCCTGTCCCAATGCAACGACATGGGCGATCGCTGGCGGAATCCTGCCCGTAGGGCGACGAGGATGCCTTGGTCCACCTCCGTCGGCAGCGCGGCGAGGACGGCCTCGGCCTCCCGGAGGACCTCAGGAGAGAGGCCTTCGAGCAGGCCGAGCTGGCCCACGGCATCCCGACAGCTGTTCGCCTGGGCGACCACTGTGGCGGCGTCGGCGTATTTCGTGCTGGCCGGGTCGGCCAACATCGCGTTCATCGGTGGGAGCATGACGGACATAGCCATGGCGACAACATATCGCAATGGGAGTGTGACGGTCTGGGAAACGCAGGGGGGTCAGGGGGCAAGCAAGGCCTCTTCCTCCTGCGCAGCCGGGGTGTCACACTCTTGGGATGCGACGGTCATCGCGGGTCGGGAGTGGGTAGGGAGACGTGCTGGCCCCGCCACCCCTCGAGTTCGTCCGTCGCGACGGGCTCCACCTTGCGTACCAGCGGGCCGGTGAGGGGCCCTTCGATCTGGTCTTCGTGGCCGGCGCTCTGGCGATTTCGTTGCGCTGGGAGGAGCCAGGCCCGGGCCGGGCCCTGCGCCGCATGGCCAGCTTCGGCCGCCTGGTCACGTACGACCAAAGGGGCATGGGCTACTCGGACCGCATGGACCTGTCATCGCCCCCGACCATCGAGGACCTGGTCGCCGACCTCGAGGCCGTGGTGGAGGCGGCCGGGGTACGCGATGACCCCGTCCTCTTCGGCACCCACAACGGTGGGGCCGTGGCCGCGCTCTACGCCAGCCGCCACCGGGTCCGCCAGCTGGTGCTCTGCAACGCCTGGGCGCGCCTGGAGCGCTGCGACGACTTCCCGATCGGACTGCCCAGCGAGATCCTCGACCTCATGGCCGAGCGGTACCGCAGTGAGTGGGGTGGCGGCGAGATCTCGAATTTCTACGCCTCGGAGCGCATCGCGGGCTCGCGAGGCGGAGTCGAGCTGGCCTCGACCAGCCACAACCAACTGGACCACCTGTTCCATCTGAACCGCACCTTTGACATCCGCCACGCCCTCCCGTCGATCACCGCACCCACGCTGATCATCCACCTCGCGAGCAACCAGAGCGTCCCGGCTGATCACGGGCGTTACCTGGCCGCGTCCATCCCCGGTGCCCGTCTGGCGCTCCTGCCCGGTGCCGACCACAACTTCCTACAGAACCACGGTCCCCCTGTCATCGACGAGGTCGAACGCTTCACCACGGGCCGCGTCACCCCGTTCACTGACCGCCTGCGCACCACCATGCTCTTCACGGACATCGTCGACTCGACGCCCCTGGCCGCATCGATGGGCGACGAGCGCTGGAGTTCGCTCATCGAAGACCACAACGACCGCATGCACCAGCATGCCGCAACGCACGGGGGTCACGAGGTGAAGCACACCGGCGATGGCTTCCTGGTCGCCTTCGATGATGCGGACTCCGCCGTCCGCTGCGCTCTGGCCACGATGGCCGCGGTCGCCAAGCTGGGTTTGGTGCTCCGCGCCGGGATCCATGTGGGCGAGGTGGCCCGCATGGGAAAGAACGACTTCTCGGGGATCGCCGTGCACTTCGCGCAGCGGTTGTGCGCCCGGGCCGAAGGTGGCCAGCTCCTCATATCGGCTGACGTCCGCTCGGGCTGCGCGGACGCAGCGATTGCCTTCGAAGGACGTGGCCTGGTCACGCTCAAGGGCATCCCGGGAGAGTGGGAGATCTTCGAGGCCCACCTCTGAGCGATGTGTGGGTAGCGCACAGGCTCTTCAGAGCCGGTGCGCTGGCCTGAGACGTCGTTAGTCGTCGGCTCGGTGCCACCTGGTCAGGCAGTCAGGGCTCGTGGCGCCCGGCCGGGGAAGCCGTGTCGTCAGATGTTGACCGTGGCCTTTACGTCGGCATCGCGCAGTCGGGCGGCCATGGCGATGAGCATCTTTCGCGAGAGCTCTGGCATCGTGGACAGCACACTGTTGAACTCACGCTGGCCGAGCACGAGTAGAGCCATGTCCGTGTCCGACACGACGGTGGCCGAGCGCGGTCGGCGGTCGATCAAGGCGAGCTCGCCGAAGTACTGGCCCGGCCCCAGGGTTCGCACCTTGCGGTTGTTGTGTCGGACCGACGCGGTGCCGGCGACGATGAGGAAGAACTCGCGCCCGATCGAGTCCTGCTCGCAGAGGACCCGTCCGGGCCCGACCGTGACTTCCTCGAGCGCCTTGTGCAGGACACGCCGCTCTTTGGCCGTCGCCGTCGAGAAGAGCCAGATCTGTGAGAGGTCGGGGCCAGGTGCCATTTACCCAAACCGTAGCCCCTACATAGGGATTGCGCTCGGGGGACGGCCACACGGAGGGTGCAGTGCCCGAGGCCCTTCGAGCGATGCTGTCCGGAAGAGGTAGTTCAAGATGAGCCGGCGCTGCACGGTCTGACTCCGGGTCGGTTCACCCGGGACCACGGGCCCGCCGTGGTTGATCCGGAGGGCAGGCGAAGGGGCCCGGAGCACACACTCACTCCGGGGTGGCGGTCACGTCGCCGCCGCGGATGGCATCGACCAAGCGGGCGTGGTCACGCTCGTTCTGGTCGGCGTAGTCACGGGCGAACGCCACCATCGCCTTGGTGAAGACCTCACCCTTTCCCAGGTAGGCGTCGATTGCGACGGGGTCGCCTGAACGGGCATGGGCGCGGGCCAGCGTGGACCCACACGCGGCGGCGAACCGGGCCAGCCGCGGCGCGATCATCTCCGTCGTCGGGATCAACTTCATGTCGCGGTACTGGCGCACGTAGAAGTCGCGGTCGCCCAGCGCACCCCAGCCGACGAAGAGGTCGGTGGCGCTCTGCACCATCCGCTTGCCCGCCACCACCCGCTCACCATGATTGGCGTGGGCGGCGGGACGCAGGTGCGCCTCGTACACCGATGGCCCGGCCTGCTTGCACTGGAGAAAGAGCGGGTCGGCACCCGAGCGGCCTTCGAGGAGCACGAGGTAGACGAGCATGCCCACGCTCCCCACGCCGACGACCTGGCGCACGGTGTCGGCTTCGGTGAAGCGGTCGAAGAGCGTCCTCCGGTCCTCCTGGAGGGTGAGCCGATAGGCGGCCAGGAGCACGTCGACGATCTCGTCCTGCTCCTCGTCGGACAAGCAGACCCGCAGCGGCGGATCCGTCGTGATGCGCGGTCGTCCGTGCGCCATTGTGGTCAGCTTGGGGAAGGCACCCCGGCTCGTCCGCTTGTCCTTGCGCTTCTCGATATAGACCTTGACCCGCCCGCGGTCGGCCCGCTCGAAGTAGTCGACGAAGCGCGCCACCTCGGTGCCCTCGTACCAGATGTCGAGCTCGCGCATGGCGGCGTAGCGGCGCATGCGCCCGCGATAGGCGTCGACCGCAGCCCGGACCGCGGTCTGACCTCGCCCCGGCTTGAGCCCGTTCTCGTCCGCCGCGACGACGAGGCTGGCCGCCAGCCGGGCCACGTCCCACTCGAAGGGCCCGGGGAGCGTCTCGTCGAAGTCCCGCAGGTCGAAGTTGAGGTTGCGCTCGGGCGTCGCCCACAGGCCGAAGTTGAGGACGTGAGCATCGCCACAGAGCTGCACCTCCAGACCGCTGTGTGGGCGCGAGGCGAGGTCGGCCGCCATGACCGCCGCGGCGCCTCGGTAGTAGTTCCAAGGCGAGCGGGCCATGCGCTGGTGGCGCAGCGGCGCAAGCTCGGGCAGGCGTATGGCGTTCTGGGCCAGCACGGTCTCGAGCGCATCGTGGCCGCGGACACGGCTCGTCCCAGGCCCCGACGGCCGAGCGGGGCGCGTCCGAACGGGCGGCTCGGCCCCGGGCCCGGCGCTCGGACTCCGTGGCGACAAGGTCGTGGTGCGCCATGCCGTCGATGGGCACGATGGTCCGCTCTTCCACGGGTCGCATGGACCCACTTAAGTCGACGGGCGCGCGGTCCGCTCCGGGGCCCGGACGCGCTCCCGGAACAGGCCGACAGCGAACAGATGTTTGCTTTGGGGCCCGGACCTGGCTATCTTGGTCGGGCACGAACGAATGTTCGCCCCCGGTGGGGGCCCGGCGGAGCGCCGGGGCGGGCAGTAAAGGAGACGCCGATGGCCGAGGTCCTGAGCGGAAAGCGGCTGCAGATCCTCAACTACATCGCGGACTGCCAGCGGGAGCAGGGCTATCCCCCGTCTGTCCGCGAGATCGGCGAAGCGGTGGGCCTGGCCTCCTCGGCGACCGTGCACACCCATCTCGCCGTCCTCCAACGCGAGGGTTACCTGTCCCGCGACCCGAGTAAACCCCGGGCCATCCAGGTCCACTTCGACCAGGACAGCGCAACCAGGCTGACGGCGTCCGCGGTGCACAACGTGCCCCTGGTGGGCGACGTGGCCGCCGGCACCGGCGTGCTGGCCGAGGAGAACGTCGAAGAGCTGTTGCCCATGCCCGAGCAGTTCACCGGCTCGGGTCCCTCGTTCATGTTCCGCGTGCGCGGGGACTCCATGATCGACGCCGGCATCTTCGACGGGGATTACGTGGTGGTGCACCAGCAGCCCGAAGCCGACAACGGCGACGTGGTGGTGGCCGGCATCAACGACGGCGAAGCCACGGTGAAGACGTTTGCCCGCAAGGAGGGCCGGGTCGTGCTGACGCCGGCCAACGCGGCCTACGAGCCCATGGTGTTCGACCAGCCGGACCAGGTGACCATCTTCGGCAAGGTGGTCACCGTGGTGCGCCAACTGATCTGATGTGGAACGGCTTGTCAAGTGGGTACAACCAGGTTCTTTGTGGGCGCGCCGAACCAGAGGTTCGGCGCATGGATGCTTTCTGGCAGGCGACGGGGTCCCGACGTCAAGGTGCAGCGCCCGCAGCGCAGCGAGGACGAACGACCTTGACGATGGGGTGGCGGCTGCTACGCCTCAGCCCCGCGTGATCGTGGCGGGGGACGAATGAGAACTCGACCATGCGCCGGGACAAAGTGGGTCGGCGGACCGCCACTCTGATGTACGCGGGTTCTCACCGCAGGTCGGCGATGCGCAGGATGGTGCCCCTCACTAGGAACGCGTCCCGGATCACTCCGGGTCGCATAGATCAAACGGGGATCTTCCCTGCCGCGGCGGTTGCCCCGGCGCATGGTGGAACTCTCGCTCATCTCCGCGCCGCGGAGGTGGCGAGCTGGTTGGTCTTGGTCACCTCACGCGGCCATCTCGGCCCAGAGGAACCCGCTGAGCTCTCGGGCGATGGCGGTGACCACGACGTTGCGCGAGCTCTTGCGCTCGGCCAGGCGGCGGAACTTGGCGCAGAGATGGAGTTGGGCGGCCCAGGCCCGGGTGACGGTGTCGTGGCTGGCGCGCCCTTGGCGCTTCTTGATCGTGGCCCCGACGGCGGGACGGTGCTGGTAGGACCAGGCGGACTCGACGAGCTGGGTGCGCAGGTGCAGGTTGCCCGACTTGGTGATCCGGCCCCGCACTTTGCGCTCGCCACTGGAGTACTCAGAAGGGACGAGTCCGCAAAAACCCATGAGCGAGGTGGCACGGGGGAAGCGCCGCCAGTCACACACCTCGGCCGAGAGGGTGAGCGCGCCCAGCTCGCTGATCCCCCGGTAGGCGCTCAGTCGGGAGACCGCTTCGGCGAAGGGCCCCTGCTCGAGGTAGATCTTGAGGTCGGACTCGACGGCGCCGAGGTGGGCGTCGAGTCCGGCCACGATGGCCCGGTAGTGCGAGTAGGTCGACCTGAGCGCGGCGTCGTCGAAGTGCGCCTGGCGCAGCCACGCCTCATGGGCGAGCGTCCAGGCCACGCCGCCTCGATAGACCTGACCATGGCGGAGCAAGAACTTACTGAGCCGGTGCCGACAGCGGGTGCGATCGATGACCAGGTCGGCCCGGGTGCGCGCCAAGTCGCGGATGGCCTCTTCGCCAGGCGTCGGGATGTGCACCGCGGTCAGCTCGCCGGCCCGGTAGAGGTGGGCGAGGCGCCGGGCGTCTCGAGCGTCGGTCTTGATCTTGGCGCCCGGTGCGCTCGGGATCAGCGACGGAGCGATCACCTCGGTCGCCACACCCAGACGCCCGAGGAATCGGGCCAGGTCATAGCCCGTCGGGCCCGCCTCGTAGCAGAGGCGTACGAGCGCCGGTTCACCGAGCGTCCCGACAAAGCGCCGCACGCTCGGCTCGTCGTGGAACCAGCGATCGACGACGGGGGTCTCTTTATCCGGGGTGAGCACAGCTGAGGTGATCGAGTCCCGGTGGACGTCGAGGCCTACCCAGGTCGTCTTCGAGGAGGCAGAATTGGCTTTGGACACGGTCGGCTCCTTCCGTATGTTGGCTCGGTCCACGTCATCGTGGGCAATCCACGTATATGCGGAATCGAGCCGGCCGTTCCATTGTCACTAGGCGGATGCACCCGGCGGTTGCACCGGATTGCAATTCGCGGTTTGGGATTACTTGAGCAAGCGGGACAGACGACGGTCGGCCAGAACCTTGCCGCCCGTCTGGCAGGTCGGACAGTAGGCCATCTCATAGGATTCGAATGACACCCGCTCGAGTTTGGTACCGCACGTCGGGCAGGGCTCGCCGAAGCGCCCGTGCACCTTGAAGCGGCCGCCCAGGCTCGACTCGGAGAGGCCTCCGGGTCGCCGGCGCTCGAGTTCGAGCGCCTCCTCGAGCACCCCGACCGCCGCGCTGAGCAGTGCCTCGCGCTGTTCGGGCTTCAGGGAACTGAGTGACGCGAACGGCGAGAGCTTGGCCCGCTGCAGGATGTCGTCGCCCCAGCCGCGCCCGATGCCCGACACCGTGTGCTGATCGCGCAGGTCAGTCGTGAGGTGACGCTTGGAGTTGCTGGTCCGGATGAAGTCGGCGAACTCGTCGCTTCCGGGTTCGGGACCAAGGTCGGCGAGCGGGCCCTCGTCGTCGGGCCCGAGCACCCACCACGAGGCCTTGCGCTGGGTGCCGTACTCGCGCACCAGGATGCCGATGCCCTCTCCGTCCAGGCCGCCGGTTCCCTCGCCGAAGACGAAGCGGGCGACGGCACCCCTCGGCTTCGTCTTCTTGGGCGGGGTCTCGATGTCGAGTCGGCCCGCTTGCGACAGGTGCAGGACGATGCGGTTCCCGTCGTCGAAGCGCCACACCAGGTATTTGGCCCGGCGGGTCACCGCGGTCAGCGTGGCACCCTTGAGATCACCCGGGGAGGGGGCGTAGGTCTTGAGGGAAGAGAAGCCGAGCAGATCAGCCCGACGCAGGACCCGGTCGGACAGGAGGGCGTCGAGCCGCTCGGCCAGCGCCTGCATCTCGGGCAATTCGGGCACGTCACAATGGTGGCATGGCCTACACACACGGACACCACGAATCGGTGCTGCGCAGCCACACCTGGCGCACGGCTGAGAACTCGTCCGCCTACCTGCTGCCCCACCTGCGTCCCGGTCAGAGCCTGCTGGACGTGGGCTGCGGCCCAGGAACCATCACGGCCGACCTGGCCCTGCTGGTGGCACCGGGCGACGTGGTGGGATTCGACGTCGCCCCCGACGTGGTGACCCAGGCGGCGGCGCATGCGGACGAGCTGGGCCGCGAGAACCTGCGCTTCGAGGTAGGCGACCTCTTCGCCCTCCCCTACGCCGACGAGTGCTTCGACGTGGTCCATCTGCACCAGGTGCTGCAGCACCTTGGGGAGCCCGAGGCCGCGCTGGTCGAGATGCGCCGCGTCCTGCGTCCCGACGGATTGGCGGCCGCCCGCGATTCGGACTACTCGGCCTTCACCTGGGCCCCGCGCGACCCGACGCTCGAGCGCTGGCTCTCGCTCTACCTGGCGGTGACCGAGCGCAACGGTCACGACGCCCGCATCGGGCCCCGACTGGCGGGCATCGCCCGGGCCGCGGGGTTCGACGACATCGAGGTGTCGAGCTCGACCTGGACCTACGCCGACCCCGACTCGCGGGACTGGTGGGGTTCGTTGTGGGCCGACCGCGTGCGCTACTCGCGCTTCGCCGAGCAGGCAGTCGAGTACGGGCTCAGCACGACCGGGGAGCTCGAGGAGATCGCCGCAGGCTGGCGCCGCTGGGCCGACTCACCCGACGGCGTGTTCGTGGTCACCCACGTCGAGATTCTGGCACGGGGCTAGCCGTCCGCGGCTCGACGTCAGGCGGACTCGTGCGCCGGGCTCAGTCAGACCAAAGCTTGTCGGTATAGGTGTCGGTCCCGACGATGGTCGGGATGAAAGGCAGCGCAGCCACCACCTTGCCTTTGCCGGCCGTTTCGAGCTGGCGCCGGTGCTCGGCGATGACCGGGTCCCAGGCCACCTCGGGTGGCGTGTTGAGGAACCACAGCAAGACGGTGCGGTTGTCCCGGGCCGCCTCGCGGGGTACGTCGCCGGGGGCGTCGACCTCGAGCGCGATCGGGGTGAAGGCGGCGACCAGATCGGCATCGGTGCCCGGCATGAGCGCCGGCAGGTGCTCGTTGCGCAGCCAGGCCCACAGGTCCTCGTTGGAGACGCCGTCGGCGGCGTCGATGAATTCGGCCACCAGGCCGCGGTAGGGATGGTCGAGCGCCAGCTCCACCGGTACGCCATCGGGATCGCGGCGGTGCTCCCACTTGTAGTGGTAGAGCAAGGTGTGGACGTGGTCGCGCTCTTGGAACATGCGCCCGGCCGCGTGCAGCGCGTTGACCTGGCGCAGGGCCCAACGGTTCCACGTGTCGAAGTAGCCGTCGAGCACCCAGTAGAGGGCGACGTAGGACCCGCGGTCGGGCTCGCCGGTGATGGCGGAAGGATCGGGGTCGCGCAGTGCCTTGAGGTCGGCCGTGGCCACCCAGCGCCGGCCGGCGAAGTTGTACGGACCGACCATGCAGCCCGAGTAGAAGTGATCGCGCTCGTACCAGCGGTTGTAGGCCACCTCGTGACCCCGGTGGGGCTCGACCACCGTGAGCAGCATGGAGCCGAGCTTGATCGGCTCGGCCTCGGCACCAACTTCAATGGGGCGTCGCTTCTTGGATTCCTCGGGCATGATCAGCGAAGCTAACAGCTGGGTCGAGGGGTCAGACAGTCCCGGTGGCGACGATGGAACCCGTGGGTACGACGGAGCCGCCGGCAGGTTCGGCCGTGATGCTGAGCTGCATCGGCTGCACCGACCCGGCCATGGTGAAGGTGGCCTGGTGGGGTGACGCGCCGAGCAGACCCAGCGAGATCGGCTGGGTGCCCACGATCCCCCACAGCTGGTAGGTGTGCCCCGACCTGAGCTTGGGCAGATGCGACGAGACCAGGAAGCCCCGACCGTCGGGCACCACCACGAACTCGGCCAGCTGGCGTTTTGTTGCAGATTTCAGATCGATCACCTGGTGACCCGGAAGCTCGAGGGCGGCCTCCGCAGCGGCGCCCGCCTGGTGACCGGCCACCTGTTGGAGGTGCGAGACCTTGTGATTGGCCTGCACCAGGCCGATGCCGAGGACGACGGCCACGGCGGCGGCGGCCACGGCGAACGCCCCGACGGTGGCGATGACACCGCGGCTCGCCTTGCGTCGCGGCGTCGGCGTCGGCGTCGGCGTCGGGACGCGGAAGGGCGATGGATCCTGGGCGGCGCTCAGGCGCGGCATGGGGGGCACCTGCTCCTCGCCCTCCTGGCGCTCGGGCAGCCGACTGACGATGCCCGACCACAGGGCCTCGGGCGGCTCCGCCACCGAGTTGCCCAGGGCAGCCGCCACCTCGCGCAACCCGTCGAGCTCGGCCCGACAGCGCGGGCAGGTGTCGAGGTGCTCCTCGACCTGGATCACCTCGTCGGCGTCCACGGAATGAAGGGCGTAGGCACCCAGCAGCTCACTGGCCTCCTCGTGCGAGATCACGCGTCCGCTCCCCTGATACCGGCATCCAACAACACGGCGCGCATGCGACGCATGCCGTTGCGGATCCTGCTCTTGACCGTACCCTCTGGTTGCCCGAGTAGTTGTGCCACCTCGCGGTAGGTGCGCCCGTCGAAGTACGCCAGTTCGATGGCCCGCCGCTCCTCATCGGGTAGGGATCCCATGGCGGTCGAGACCTGATCGGCCACAGCCAGATCCCAGACCTCGTGCTGCATGTCATAGGAGGATCGAGCGGTATCGAAGGCGTCGCGCGCCTCACGACGCCGGCGCGAGCTCGACGAGCGGATGACGTCGACGGCACGACCGTGCGACTGCGCCAGGAGGAACGAACGCAGCGAGCCGCGGGTGGCGTCGAAGCGATCGGGCTGGTTCCACAGCCGGAGGAAGACCTCCTGGGTGACGTCCTCAGCCTCGGATGCGCTCCCCATCACCCGTTTGGCCAGACCGAACACGGCCCCACCGTGGCGCCGGTACACCTCGGCCAGGGCGACCTCGCTGAAGCGAGCGATGGCGGTGACGAGCTGGGCGTCGCTGACCTTTTCCAAGTCCGGCATAGGTAGATGTTCTTCGGCGCCGCACCCCACAGTGGATGGTTTGCCTCCATCCGGGAGTGGCCTGTGATCCGAATAGTAGGCGTTATGCCGACGACCATTGATTCCTACAAGAACCGGGCCGGCCAGCTGGACCTGGACGGGATCGATTTCGACGAATTCCGCGTCCAGCCCCTCGCCCCCGACGCCGTGCGGGCACTTCGCTACATGCACGACGTCGAGCACCACACGGTCTGCTACCTGCGCGACCTCCTGCTGACGCCCGCGCACCAGGAGCCCGAGATCACCTCGTTCCTCTCCTGTTGGGTCTTCGAGGAGATGTGGCACGGCGAGGCCATCGGACGCGTCCTCGAGGCGCACGGCGAGGAAGCGGGCGCACCGCGGATCGCCGAATTGCGGCACAAACGGCGCCGGCACGAGGCCATGACGACCATGAGCACGATCGGCCTGGCCGCCTTCTCGGGGCGAGCGTTCGTTGCGCTCCACATGACCTGGGGGGCCATCAACGAGTGGACGACGCAGGCCGGCTACGCACGCCTGGCCGAGAAGGCCGCGCACCCGACACTACGCGAGCTCCTGCGGCGCATCATGAAGCAGGAAGGTGGGCACATCGACTTCTACTCATCCGAGGCGGCGCACCGACTCGGGGCCAGCCCGAAGGCGCGCCGGTTGACCCGTGGCGCATTGAAGCGCTTGTGGCGGCCGGTGGGTTCGGGTGTCATGCCCAAGGACGAGGTCGGGTTCCTCGTGCGCTACCTCTTCGATGGTGAGAAGGGCCGCGAAATGATCGAGCGGATCGACCGCCGCGTGGACCGACTCCCGGGGCAGGAGAACCTCCATTTGCTCACGCGGGCCTGTGCGCGCCTGGCGCCTGTGCCGTAAGAGCGACCCGTTTCGACATCCACGTCGTGGACGCCTCCGAACAAGGGCAGTTCACTGACTGAGGAGGTCACATGACGGGAGATTCCCGGGCGCTCTCCGAGTTGCTCGAAGAGTCACAAGATCTGCAGGCCGATGCACTGCGTCCCACACGCGGCGCGCTTGACGAGATCGTCGAGTGCGGGCACGGATCGGGTGGCATCGACGTCGAGGCCAACCGCGCCTTTCACACCGAGCACAGCCGGGCCCTCGCTTCGAGTTTTTCCAAGGCGACTGTTCTGGGTGCGGCGGGAGGCGCCGCCCTTGTCGGCGTCTTGGCCTCCTCCGCCGGGGCAGCCAGCTCGACCGACGTTCAGATCCTCCAGACGGCCGCCTCCATCGAGAACCTGGCCGTGGGCACCTACAAGACGGCGCTCACCCTGCCTTACATCGGCGGGTCGGCGGCCAACCCGGTCATCACCAAGTTCGCCCAGGTCACCATGGGTCAGCACGTCCAACACGCCGACGCGTTCAACGCAGCCGCCAAGTCGCTCGGGGGCAAGGTCCAGGACAAGCCGGACCCAGCTTTCGTCCCGGTGGTCAACAAGGCGGTGGCCAGCCTCAGCGGGGCCAGCGCAGCCCAAGGGGCGCTCGGTGTCGTAGGACTGGCCATGGAACTGGAAAACATCGCCGCCGAGACCTACATCAAGGACACGGTCCTGGCCACGAAGACGACCAACAAGGCCCTCTTCGCCAGCGTCATGGGGATCGAGGCCCAACACGTCTCGGTGCTCCTCGCTGTCCAGGCGCTCATGATGGCCGGCGCACCCCAGCTCATTTCGCTGGCGCCCGGCACCGCGGCCGCACTCCCGGCGGCCGCCGGCAGCGTCGGCTTCCCCCACGCCTTCTACCCGACCAACAGCGCCGCGCCGGCGCGACAAGGAGCCGTCCAATGAATACCCGAGACACCTCGAGCTTCGAGGGCAGTGAGCACGAGCTCGACACGTTGACGAGCGAGTTGGATCTGCTCCATCACGACGTGGGCAGGCCGCTCATGGCCGAAGCAACGGGGGCGATGCACGGCACCAGCCGGCGCACCTTCCTGCTGGGCGCGGGCGCCGCCGCGGCCGGCGGTGCCGTCCTCGCCGCGGTCGGTGGTCCCGCCGTGGCCAACGTGGCCGGCGCATCCACCCGCCGTCTCGTCCCGAGCGCGTTCCCACCGAAAGGCCTAAGTGGTGATCTGGCGGTGGCCGCAGTCGCGGCCAGCCTGGAGAACCTGGCGGTCTTCGCCTACACGGCCGGTCTGAGTGCAGCGAACGCGGGCAAGCTGGGGACGGTGCCTCCCGCGGTGGCCACGTTCGCCACCACCGTCAAGGGACAGCACCAACAGCACGCCGACGCCTGGAACGCGGTCCTCAAATCACACGGCAAGGCGCCCGTGACGCTCACCAACCCGAAGCTCACCCCGGTGGTGCGGTCGAACTTCGCCAAAGTGACCGACGTGACGGGACTGGCCGAGCTGGCCCTGACGCTCGAGACCATCGCAGCCCAGACCTACCAGGCAGAGACGGCGAAGTTGCAGAGCGGCACAGCCATCGCCCTGTCCTCTTCGATCCAGCCGGTCGAGATGCAGCACATCGCTGTCCTGTACTACGTATTGGGCAAATACCCAGGCGCGCAGACCACCGCGGGCACGCCCGTGGCCTTCAATCCGACGAGCAAGGCAGCCTGAGGCATGACGAAGTCCGGGCGACGGTGGTTCAGGGGTGGGGCGGTCGGTTTGGTGGTAGCGGGCGCCCTCCTCCTGGCCGCTTGTGATGGTGGCGCCGCGAGCGACGGCACCGGTGCTGCGCCGACCTCGTCGGGCGCGGCGAGGCAAGCCAACTCCATCACGATCTCGAACTTCATGTTCGCGCCGATGTCGGCCAGTGTGGCTCCGGGCACCACGATCCGCGTGACCAACAAGGACTCGGTCGACCACACGCTGACGGCGACGGGCGGTCAATTCAACACCGGCGACATCGGCGGGGGCCAGACCAAGACGTTCACCGCGCCGACCAAGCCAGGCGCGTATCACTACATCTGCAACATCCACCAGTACATGATGGGCACCATCGTCGTCCGATAAAGCACGCCGGTGCACGGTACCGACGTGACAAGCCATCACGCCACTGAGAGAGAAACCGCGCGACCTGAGCAGCCCACGCGAACCGAGCCTCGACGACCAGCCAGGTGACCTTGAAAGCGATCAACCGGATACATCGCCATTGGAACTCGGTGCTCGTACGAAACTGGGCACACCCGAACTGAGGCTCCTAGCGGGGGCGAATCGTGTGAAGAACCCGTCCTACCACCGTCCCGGCGCCGGGTCCCGTCACATCTTGGTTGTTGCTGCCCATCCCTTCGGCCCGTATTCCCAGAGTCGGGATGTCGTAGAAGACAATTCCGGCGGCGTTGGAGCTCGTGCAGGGGCCATAGTGGACACGTAAGCCATTCATCTTGAGCGAGCACTGCGGTTGGTCGGTTGTGCCAGGAGGAAGTGGCGTGATGGTGACCGAGTCGCCCTGCCCCACGTCAGAGGGGCAAGACGCATACGGCGGCCCTTTCGGCGGTCCGAGATAGAGCGTGCCGACCGGCGTCGAACTTGCACAGAGGTAGTTCGTCAGGACTGCCCAGTCGGCCGGAACAGAGATTTGGGCTTTGCCGTAGCCGTAGGTCTTCCATCCATGAGGAACGGTGAGGGTGCTCCTCAGTGAGGCTTTCGCCGAACTCGAAGTCGACGACGTGCACGAAGCAAACATGGCGGCGGCGACGACCATCAAAGCCAGCGGGATTCCAGACCGCCTGCAGTTCATAGACCACTCCCGATACGGTCAGCCAGCCCCAGCACCCAGCTCATCGGACGCAACCTCCTGACGCTTCTCACCAACGATGACGCCGAGCGAGACCGGACGGTTCCCCGGGCGTTCGGACTCGACCGAGGAGACTGTCACTGCTGCCGGGACAGCCAGACAGGCCGGCACACTGGAAGCCCGTTGCTCAGGGAGTAAGACCGGGGAGGAACGCCCACAGGTCGAGCCCGGGTAATCTCGGGGCTCATGACCCCGGTCGAGGGCGATCCCAGTCGGGAGAACGAGACGAAAGCTGAGGCTCCCGACCCCGTCGCCGAGCCGCCAACACGCCTCCGAGAGGGCGCGGCGGGGTTCGCGGAAGCTCAAGCCTGGAAGGGGCAGCAGATCGCCAAAGGCTGGCGCATGCTGGTGGACGCGCTACGCAGACCGAGGCCTCCATCACGGTGACCCCTCTTGGCGGCTCGCGGGCATACTGCGGTTCTCCAAACGTCTGAGCTGCCTACTCCGTGGCGGGTGGATCCCGCCCCATCGCGCGCCGGTGATTCAGGCGCTCGGCGTGATCGGGCTCACGTCGTAGCGCAGTTCCCCGGTTGACACGTCGATGTCGAAATACTCGACGCCGACCTTCACCTGTGGGTCGTCCGCGTCGAAGGCAACGGCGATCTTGTTCGCGGCGTTGCGGACGATATCGAGGGTCAGTTCGGTCGCCGCAGTAGGACCCAGTGCGTCCACGACGTGCTCACCGAGCCCGGGTGGCCACCGGATCGGCTGCCACACGAAGGCATCCACGACCTGGAGGGCCAGGGCCTGGGCGTCGGAGATGGCGCCCGGATCCGTGTCATCGAACAGATCACCCCCACCGGCCAGATCGATGGCACTGACGCTCCGGCGGGACTGGCAGAGTCGGCAGTCGTGGGCTCTCGCCCCGCGGAGTCTGACCAGTTCGGAGGTAACCGGATCGAGGGCTGACAGTTTGGCCACCTCGACGAGAAATCTTTCGTGGGCGACCCAGGGCCGGCCCGGAAGGCCTTGATCACGATCGGTCTCGGCAGAAGCCGGGATCGGACGCCATTGTTCGCCGAACATCTCACGCCAGGCGACATCGGCGCGAAGCGTCATGTCCTCGGTCCAGAGGGCAAGGACGAAGGCTGGGGCACCGGCACCGAGTTCGGCCAGTCCGGCCGCTCGAACGTCGGTGGTCATGGATGCCACATCGACGACCATCTGTTCGGCGAAGACCACCGCGTCAGATCTCGGAACGGCAGGCACCGCCGGGTCGAGGCTGGCCCGAGCGATGGCGCGCGCCAGCTCCGTCAGATCGGTCGGCGTGGTCGCGGCGACTGCGTCGATCAATTCGTCCCATGCCGTGAAGGCCGCCGGTGCCTGGTCCCGGGCGATCACACTCTGACCCTACCGGTCGTCTGACGCGTCATGAAAGCCCACAGGCTCGCCCAATCCTTTCGGAGCCGGATTCGTGGCGATTGACTGAGGGGGTGACACGAACCGAAATTCCCGGGGGCCGGCTCAGACCTCGACGAGGTCTTCGCCGAAGACGATGTTCCCGTCGAAGTGGGCGCGGGCGAGGGCCACCCACTCGTCCGCGGCGCCGTGCGGTGGAGTCGGCACCTGGTGGGTCAGGACGAGCGTGTCCACGCCGGCGCGGGCCGCGGTCGTTGCGGCCTGTTCGACGGTGGAGTGGTAGTCGATGGTGTCGACGAAGCGCGGCATGGGCACCAGACGCACGAGGTCCTCGCGCAGCACCGTCTGGACGTAGACGTCGGCCCCGACGAGCAGTTCGTCGAGACCAGGGCAGGGAACGGTGTCGCCGGCCAGGACGACCGACCGACCGTCGTGTTCGAAGCGGTAGGCCAGCGTGGGCTCGACCGGACGGTGATCGGTGGCCGCGGCCACGACGCGCACGTCGCCCGTGTCGAGAATAACGCCCGGCCCGAGCTCGCGGACGCTGACGTCGGGCTCCCAGGTCAGGTCTGCGTGATGGGCCAGCCGGTAGGACACGTCCGGGGCCAGCATGGCCAACGCCCCATCCACCACCTGACGCGTTCCGGCCGGTCCGGCCACCTCCAGCCGCCCCGGCTGGCCGCTCATGATCCAGTGGGTGGTGATGACGTCGTTCAGGTCGCACACATGGTCACTGTGCAGGTGGGTCAGGAAGACCCCCTCGAGCATGACCGGCAGCACCCCGGCGGCAACCAGCCGCATGCAGACGCCCCGCCCGGCGTCGACCAGGAAGCTCTTGGCGCCCGCCCGGACCAGCGTGGCCGCGCCGGCCCGGTTGGCGTCGGGCAGCGGATTGCCCGTCCCGAGCAAGACGACGGAGAGTGAGGATTCCATCGGCCAGACGTTAGGGCGAGACGTGCTCCGTGCCCGTGAGGGTCAGGTGATGAGCGCGGCCAGCACCCGGCGAGCCTGCTCCAGTTGGCCCCGGGTCACCCGCTCTTCGGGATGGTGGGCCAGCAACGGGTCACCCGGCCCGAAGTTGGCCGCCGGAACCCCGTGCTCCCAGAAGGAGGCAACGTCGGTCCAGCCGACCTTGGCTTTGGGAGCAGCGCCACTCCTCTCCACCAGGGCGGCGAGCAGCGGGTGCCCGAGCGAGGGTGGTGCCCCGTCGCCGGCGTCGACAAGCTCCCACTCGTCGTCTGGCTCGAGCAACGGTTGGAGCAGCTGGCGGACGAACGCCTCGGCCTCGGCGCCCTGGCGATCGGGCGCGTAGCGATGATTGAGGACAAGCGTGGCCCGATCGGGCACCACGTTTCCGGCGACGCCCCCCTCGACGGCCACGGCCTGGAGCTGCTCGGCGTAGGTGCAGCCGTCGAGCACGACCTCACGCCCGCCCCAGGCGGCGACGGCGTCGATCAGCGGACCGAGCCGGTGGATGGCATTGCGCCCGGTGAACGGACGTGCCGTATGGGCCCGCACTCCCTTCAGCGTGATCCGCACCTGCAGCGTCCCCTGACAGCCGGCCTCCACCAGAGCGCACGTGGGTTCGCCCAGGATGGCGGCGTCGCCGGCCAGCAGATCGGGACGCTCGTCCCAGAGTTGGAGCAGGCCGCTCTCCGCCCGACCCACCTCCTCGCAGGCGTAGAAGCACCAGGTGACGTCGACCTCCGGCTCGGCCACGGTGGTGGCCAGATCGAGCATGACGGCCAGGCCCCCCTTCATGTCCGAGGAGCCGACCCCCCAGAGGGTGTCGCCCTCGAGGCGGGCCTGGGCGTTGTCGTTCGGAGGCACCGTGTCGAGGTGGCCGGCCAGGACGAGGCGCTGGGGTCGGCCACGATCGGTCCGGGCCACCACGTTGTCCCCCACCCGCTCGACCTTGAGCCAAGGGCAGGGCGCGAGTGCCTCCTCCACGGTGGAGGCGATGACCGCCTCGTCACGGCTCACCGAGGGTATGGCCACCAGCCCCGCCGTCGACGCCAAGAGATCGCCCTCGGCCGCCATGATCAGGTGCTGGCTCCGTGGTCGCGCAGGACGGCGTTGAGCTGTGCCTTGTCGTGCCGATCGCCCTCGGTCAGACGCTTGATCACGAGGACGCAGGGGACGAAGAACTCGCCACCGGGGTACTCGCGGCGACGGCTGGCCCGGATGGCCACGCACCAGGGCGGCACCACCCCGCGAGAGATCTCTTCACCCGTTTCGGCGTCGATGACGGGGATCGACGGGTCGAGGAAGCTTCCCGCACCGAGCACGGCACCCCGGCCCACCCGGGCCCCACCGGTGACCATGCAACGGCTGCCCACGAAGGCATCGTCCTCGACGACGACCGGCACGGCGTTGGGCGGCTCGAGCACGCCGCCGATGCCCACACCTCCGGAGAGGTGCACCCGTTCACCGATCTGACCGCACGAGGCCACGGTGGCCCAGGTGTCGACCATGGTGCCCGCGCCCACGTAGGCACCGATGTTCACGTAGGAGGGCATGAGCACGACGCCGCGACCGAGGAACGAGCCCCAGCGGGCGGAGGCTCCGGGCAATGCCCGCACCCCCGCCTCGGCGAAGCCGTGCTTGAGCGGAAGCTTGTCGGCGTACTCGAACGGCCCGTGCTCGATCGTCTCCATGCCGCGCAGCGAGAAGAGCATGAGGATGGACTTCTTGAGCCACTCGTGCACCACGACCTCGTCGGTGCCGGGATCGACCTCGGCCACCCGGGCCTGGCCTGTGTCCAACAGCTCAATGGCCTCCTCGACCAGAGCCGCCGCGTCGGCGTCCACCGGCGACAGCTCGTCGCGGCGCTCCCACAGTTCCTCGATATTCGCCTGGAGATCAGCCATGCCGCACCTTAGCGAGGCGTCCGGGGGCCACCGGGTCTCGCTCAGGCACCGGCGCCGGACGCCGAACCAAGGCGCGCACCGACCAGAGCCAGGCGCTCCATCGGCTGCACGACGGCGATCCGCACGTGGCCGGCACCGCCGTCACCGTAGAGGTCACCCGGGCTCACGAGCATCCCACCGTCGCGGGCCAGCGACTCGGCCATGGCCCACGCGTCGGTCCAGCGACCGGCCGGTACGGGGACCCAGAGATAGAACCCGCCCTCGGGGAGCGAGACGGGGCAACCGTAGGAAGCCAGGATCGCGGCCACGTATTCCAGCCGCTCGAGGTAGCGCTCCCGCTGGCGCACCACGTGCGCGTCGTCGGCCAGCGCCGCGACCCCGGCCGCCTGCGCGGGACCAGGGACCATCAGACCCGCGTGCTGGCGCACGGCGCGGAGGAACTCGACCAGTTCGGCGTCACCGGCGTAGAAGCCCACCCGGACGCCGGCCAGGTTGGAACGCTTCGACAGCGAGTGCACGGCGACGACACCATCGGTGCCATGCTCGAGGACCGAGCGCGGGGGGCCGTCCCATGTGAACTCGGCGTAGCACTCGTCGGAGAAGACGGGGATGGCCCGTTCCCTGCCCCATGCGGCCTCCGTGTCGAGGTCACCGAGCCCGCCGGTGGGGTTGGAGGGCGAGTTCGACCACAGCACGAGGGCGCGCCCGGCATCCTCCGGATCGATCGCCTCGAGATCGAGCCTGCCGGGTCGGCCCGGCGCAGCCGGGACGGCCACGGCTCGGCACCCCGCCAGTTCGGCCCCCATGGCGTAGGTGGGGTACGACACGGCCGGGTAGAGCACGGTGTCGCGACCGGGCCGGCGCAAGCGCAGCACGTGAGGCACCGACGCCACGAGCTCCTTGGTGCCGACGCAGGCGGCAACCGACGCGTCCGGGAGGCCGCCCAGGCCGAAGCGCCGGTCCAGCCACGCGGCGGCGGCGTGGCGCAGCTGCGGACTGCCGGCCGACGCCGGGTAGCCGCGCTCGGTACCCGAGTTGGCCAACGCCTCGACGACCGCGGGCGGCGGCGGATCGTACGGCGTGCCGATGGAGCAGTCGACCATGCCTTCGGGCTGGGCCGCCGCCAGCTTGGCCAGGCCGTCGAGCCGGTCGTAGGGGTAGGGAGGCAGGCGGAAGGTCACGAGCTGACGAACTCCGCGAACCGGGCCCGACCCACGTCGTCGAGCACCACCTGGAGCGTGGCCGACTCCTCCCCGTCGCGCTGGGCCACCACCTCGCCCTCACGGTGTACGGCCGCCAGTACGTCGCCCCGCGACCAGGGCACCACGAGCTCCACCACCCGGTCCGAACCACGCAGACGGTCGGCGACGACGCGCAGCAGCTCGTCGACGCCCTGGCCCGTCAGGGCCGAGATGAGCACCGCACCCTCGTGGGAGTGGGCGAGCACCTTGGCGTCGTCGGGTGCCCGATCCGCCTTGTTGATCACGACCAGCTCGGGCACGTCGGCCGCACCGATCTCCTCGAGCACCTCGTGCACGGCGGCCATCTGAGCCTCGGCGTTCGCCGCCGTACCGTCGACCACGTGCACGACCAAGTCGGCCAGATGGACGGAGTCGAGGGTCGAGCGGAAGGCCTCGACCAGCTCATGGGGCAGCTTGCGCACGAAGCCGACCGTGTCGGTGACCAGGACGGTCTCACCGCCGGGGAGCTGCAACTGCCGGGTGCGCGGATCGAGGGTCACGAAGAGCCGGTTCTCGGCGGGCACGCCCGCACCGGTGAGCTGGTTCAACAGCGTCGACTTGCCGGCGTTGGTGTACCCGACCAACGCGAGCTCGCGGTGCCGGCCGCGAGCCCGGCTCTGCCGCTGCAACGTTCGGGTCCGCTCCACGTCGCGCAAGTCGGACTCGAGCCGGTGCATGCGCCGCACCAACCGGCGCCGGTCCACCTCGAGCTGGGTCTCTCCTGGCCCCCGAGTCCCGATGCCGCCCGCCTGCTGACTCAGCGACGTCCCACGGCCGCGCAGCCGGGGAAGCCGGTAGCGCAGGATGGCCAGCTCGACCTGTGCCTTCCCCTCCGGACTGCGGGCGTTCTGGGCGAAGATGTCGAGGATCACGGCGGTGCGGTCGATCGCCGTCCGCCCGAACATCTTCTCCAGGTTGCGATGCTGGGCGGGAGACAGCTCGTCATCGAAGACGACGGTGTCGGCATCGAGGCTTTGGCTCAGTGCGGCGATCTCCTCGGCCTTGCCGCGGCCGATGAACGTGGCCGGGTCGGGCGCATCGCGACGCTGCACGACACGACCGACGACATCGGCGCCCGCACTGTCGACGAGCTGGGCCAGCTCGTCGAGCTGCTCGTCGACCATCTCAGCGGTGAGCCCCGGGAACATCACGCCCACGAGGATGATGCGCTCCCGAAACGTCCGCTCGATGAGCGTCCCGGGCAGCAGATTGCTCAAGAGAGCATCCCGGGGTGGATGTCGACATCGGCCACCTTGCGTACGGGGCCGGCCAGGAACGTGGTGTCCCCGTCGGCGCCGAAGGTGACCTCGAGGGTGCCGCCCGGGTTGCGCACGCGGACCGCGGCACCATCGTCGAGCACGCCCCAGCTGCGCGACGCGGCGGCGGCGGCCACGCTGCCTGTGCCACAGGCCAGGGTCTCGCCCACCCCGCGCTCCCAGACCCGGAGGTCGAGCAGCGTGCCCCGATCGTCGGTCACCGGAGTGATCCATTCGACGTTGATGCCACCGCTGAACGCGGCCTGCAGTTTGGGTCCCAGCTCGGCGACGTCAACCGACGCCGTGTCCGGTCCGAGCAGCACCAGATGGGGATTCCCCACGTCGACCGTCCGGGCCCGCCGATCCTCGAACTCCTGGGGCTGGTCCGGGCCGAGCCGGGCTGGGCCCATGTCCACGCTGGCCGTGGCCCAGCCGGGCGTCGGACCGGGCTCATAGGCAACGGTGCGCCGTCCTGCCGCGGTGGCCACCGTGAAGCGGGGCGGCCGCACCAACCCGGCATCGACCGAGGCCTGGGCCAGGCAGCGGATGCCGTTGCCGCTCATTTCAGCCTCTCCCCCATCGGCGTTGTGGAGCTGCATGGAGAGGTCGGCACCGTCGCGTCCGGGGCCGACGCGGATGATCCCGTCGGCCCCGATGCCACGGCGACGATCGGCCAGGAGGCGGACCTGGGCCACCGTGAAGCGGAGGCTGTCGTCGGGGTCGAGGACGACCAGGAAGTCATTGCCTGCGCCCTCGTGCTTCGTGGCATGCACGGCACCATTCTCGCAGGCCACGTCCATCAGCCATGCATGTCGAGGGCCCGCTCCACCAGTACCTCCGCCTCGCGGCCGTCCCCGGCCCAGGTGATGCGGTGGTCCCGGCGGAACCAGGCGGCTTGGCGGCGGGCGAACTGGCGGGTGCGGCGGACCGCCTCCTCCTGGCAGGTCCGGAGGGGAACACCGTCCTCGACGTGGGCCAGGAGCTCCTTGTACCCGAGGGCCTGGCGGGCCGTGCGCGAGAGGCCCCCGGGACGCGCCACCAGGGCCCGGACCTCCTCGAGCAGGCCCGCCTCCACCATGGCGGCGAATCGGCCCTCGATACGCCGGTCCACCTCGTCGGGACCAAGGCGGATCCCGATCTGGGTGAGACCGTCGGCCGGGTAGGTCTCGAGCCCAGGCCCGAAAGTGGAGAACGGGCGACCGGCACCGAGCGTCACCTCGAGCGCCCGCACGATCCTGCGGCGATTGGTGGGCTCCATCCGGGCCGCCGCCACCGGGTCGAGTGCCTCCAGACGGGCATGCAGATCGGCCGGCTGCGTTCGACCGTCCTCGAGCTCGGCCTCGAGGCCCGCCGCCACGTCGGGGAAGCGGCCGGGAATCTCGAGGTGGTCGACTACGGCGCGCAGGTACAGCCCGGTGCCCCCCACGAGCACGGCGTGACGGCCACGACCCGCGATGTCCTCCAAAGCCTGCCGGGCCGCGACCTGGAAGTCGGTCACCGCAAAATCCTGGTCGGGCTCGACCAGGTCGAGCAGATGATGCGGGACGGCGGCCCGGGCCGCGGCGTCGGGTTTCGAGGTCCCGATGTCCATGCCCCGGTAGACGCACATGGAATCGACGGAGACCAGTTCGGTGTCCCCTCGCCGCATCGCCAACGCGAGCGCCGCGGCCGACTTGCCCGACGCCGTCACGCCCACCAGCGCGACTGCGTTCAAGCGCTGGCCACCGGGATGCGCACGCGATACCGCGGGCCGCGCCGTCACCTCCTCGAGGCGTCCGGACAGGTGATGAGGGTGCCCCCCGGTCACGGTGATCAGGGCCAGCGCCCCCGGCGCCGGCGCGGTGCCCGGGGCAGCAAAGTGCACCAGCTTCCCCTGCCTCGTGCGTCCCGACTGCATGGACTGGTCGCGGCGGCTCACGCCTTCGACGAGGACCTCCTCGGTTCGGCCCACCCGAGCCTGGTGCCGGGCCAGGGCCGAGCGGTCGATGACGGTCTTGAGTCGCTCGAATCGCTCAGCGATGACCTCCGCAGGCACGAACGCTGGCTCCATGGCGGCTGCCCGCGTCCCGGGCCGGGGCGAGAAGATGAACGTGAATGCGCTGTCGTAGGCCGCCTCGGCACAGACTTCGAGGGTGCGCTCGAAGTCCTCGTCGCTCTCGCCGGGGAAGCCGACGATGATGTCGGTCGTCACCGCCAGGTCGTCGATGGCCGCCCGGGCCGAGGCCAGCTTCTCGAGGTAGCGCTCCGCCGTGTAGCCGCGCCGCATGGCCCGCAGGACGGCGTCACTGCCCGATTGCAGGGGCAGATGGAGCTGCTCGCACACCTCGGGGGTGACCGCCATGGCCTCGATGGTCTCGGGCCGGAGGTCTTTCGGGTGTGGGCTGGTGAAGCGGACGCGTCCGATTCCCTCGACCGCACCCACGGACCGGAGCAGGTCGGCGAAGAGGGGACGGCGCCTCGTGATGTCGCGGCCGTAAGAGTTCACGTTCTGGCCCAGCAGCGTCACCTCGGTGACACCGCGTTGGGCCAGCAGCTCGACCTCGGCGACGACGTCGTGGAGGGGCCGGCTCACCTCGGGCCCGCGCACGGCGGGCACGATGCAGAAGGCGCACGAGTTGTCGCAGCCGGTCTGGATGTTCACCCAGGCGGCATAGGGCAGCTCGCGCACCGCTTCGGGTCCGAGCAGGGGGTTGGCAGCCGACTCGGGCGCCGGTGCGTCGAGGATCTCCATCACCGGGCCCTCCTCGAGGGAGCGGCGCAAGAGCCCGGGCGCGCTGGTCAGGTTGTGCGTCCCGAAGACGACGTCGACCCAGCCCACTTTCTCCTGGATGCGCTCGCGGTCCTTCTGGGCCAGGCAGCCCCCGACGGCGATCTGGAGGCCGGGCCGGGCGTCGACCAGCTCCTTGAGCCGCCCGAGCGTGCCATAGAGCCTCTGGTCCGCGTTCTCCCGGATGCAGCAAGTGTTGAGCACGACCACGTCGGCCTCCTCCATGGAGGGGGCGGCTTCCATGCCGTCGGCCACCAGAAGCCCGGCCAGCCTCTCCGAGTCGTGTTCGTTCATTTGGCACCCGAACGTGCGGATGAAGTACCGGCGCGGCATCCGTCGGAGTCTACGGAACGGAGGGGCCTGCGATTCCCCACCCTGAGGTGTCCGAGGTCGCCTCGACCCGTCTGATGGACCCTGCCCCTCCTCCCGCTGGCTCAGGCCGCCTGCAACTCCGGATCTGGGCACGTGTCGACGTCCGGATCGATGACCCGGCGACCACGGCCATCAGCGGAACCCGCTCACGAACGAGAACGGCAGACTCCCGTCGCACTGGACAATGGACCTCTCGAAGGCCGACGGCTGCAAGAGCCAGTCGAGTCCTGTCGTCTGCCTCGAAGTGGAGGACCGGACGCTCGGGGCAAAGATCACCTGCCCCGAGCGACCTGACGTCAACCGCTGCACCGGATCGTCGTGTCATTTTGAACTCCGGAACGGGACGGCCACCCGGCCGGCCGCCCGGACAGCGCTCAGGAGGCGCCGACGGTGACCGTGAAGTTCTTGGTGACCTCGTTGCCCGGCGTGATCACGACCTTCTTGGCCGGCGAAGTCGACTGATTCTCGACCGGTCCACCGTAGAGATCGACGAATCCCTCGAGCCACCAGGTCCCGGGGGACAGCAATATCGTGTAGATCCCGCCTTGCTGGCTGAAGGTTTCCTGTTCTCCCGGACACGAGCCGGCGGTCGGGAGTCCGGAACAAGCCATGACGCCGGATTCGAAGCCGTTGCCGGGCGCGCCGATCACGGTGACGACGCCCGTCGCCGCTCCTTGCGCGGGTTGCTTGTAGGGCACCGTCAGGTCACGCGTCTTCGTCTTGCCCGAGGCAATGGTGACCGGCGTCCCCGTCATGTTCGACACGGAGCCGAAGACGGTCTGGTATCCGGCGTAGAGCAACCACCCACCAGGGGTCAGCGTCGGCAACGAGTACTGGTTGATGGGTGTCTTGGCGGTCCCGGAGAAACCCGCTGGTGGGTTGGCGGACGGATTCGCACTCTTCGCCTCACCCCGGTCCGCCGCCCCGAATCCGAATCCGCCCGGACCCGAGAACTCACTCACGCACTCCGGTGCGGGTATCCCACCGTTCCACGGCTCGGACGACGGGCAGGCCAGGACGGTGTAGGACTGGACTTTCACCCCGGCGGGAAGACCCTTCACCGTGATGGTGCCGGTCGCGGTGCCCGGGACCTGGTAGGGGACGCTCAGGAAGAGATTCGTCGTCTGCCTCTTGGCCAGCGTCACGATCTGGCTCGGCCCATCGACCGCATTGTCGTAGGGCTCGGAGAGGTAGAAACCCTTGACACTCCACTGTCCGGCCGCGAGGACCATGACGTACCGATTCCCCGACAAACCATAGAAGGTGTCACAGGCTGGCGATCCGCTCTGCTGACCCAGCGGGCAGGCCGTCACGCCGACCTCGTCCGCGAAGCCGGTGGGGGCGCCGGTCACGCTGATCGTGCCGGTGAGGAGGGCCTGGCCGGGCAGAAGGAAATCGGTGCTCACGTTCGCCGTGCCGCTCCCGCCCGGGGTCAGGTTCACGGTCACGCCCTTCTTGGCGTTGAACCCGCAGCCTGATTCAGCGCAGATAGCCCGGATACGCCGTCCAGGTCACCGGGGGCAAGCCGGACACCGAATAGGACGCGGAGACGCTTCCGTCGCCGGTGACGGTTGGTGCGGTGATGGCCTTACTGCTGCTGGTTTCGAGCGGTGTGGTGGTGGTCGTGGTGCCGGTGCTCGACGATCCGTCGGTCACGCAGGCGATGGAAGGGGTCACCCCGTTGTAGGGCGCGTAGGACGGGCAGAGCAACACCTGGAGCGCGTACACCGGGTCGAACGGTGGCACGTTCTTGACGGTGATGGTCCCATGGAGTGACGCGGACTTCTCATAGGGGACCGTCAGGTCGAGATGCACCGTGTCACCGCCGGCCACCGTCACGGTGTGTGCGGGCCCGAGGAACGCGCCGCCGAAGGCATTGTTCTCGTAGAAACCGACGATCCGCCACGTTCCCGGATTCAGGCTCAGCGTGTAGACGCCGTTCGAGGCCAAGGCATACTGCGGGTCGGCGCAGAACTGGTTCGGTGGGCTCGTGGTCGGACAGGCGCCGGCACCGAGGAACGCAGGCGTGAACTTCTTCGGTGCGCCCGTCACGGTGACGGTTCCGGACACGGTGCCCATGCCGCACTGACCCGAGGAACCGGAACCTGCGGAGCTGCCGGAGCTACTCCCACAGCACGTGCTCGAGCTTCCACTCGATCCCGAGCCGCTGCTCCCCACGCACGACTCGGAGCTCACGATCCGGTTGGCCAGAGAGGTGAGGCCGAAGCCCGACGCAATCTGCGGAAGCACCGTGACCAACAAGACGAAACTCGCGGCGGCGATGACCGCCATCCGCGCCCGAGGCTGCCAGCTCTTCACGTCACACCCCCAACCTCTCCCAGTCGGGTGAAGCGCGGCTCACCATACCCCCGTGGGCGAACGAACGCTCGGACGCGTGACCCGAACCCTTCAGGGCGCGGCCAGGTAGGGCCCTTCGGGCGTGAAGCCGACCCTCGCCATCACCGCCGGACGCGGGATCACGGGGCCGGGATCATCGGCCCGGAACGGGTTGTAGACCAGGTACACGTTGGTTCCCTTTTCGAAGACGGACTCCTCCCCCGGCCCCAGACCCTGCCGATTCGAGCCGATGAACGGCTTGGGGCTGACGTCCGAGCACGGGCCGAAGGGCGTCTCGCAGGCGGCCACCCCGATCCCGTAGGAGGTCGAGTAGTACCAGTTGGCCGAGAAGAACAGCCAGTACGTTCCCCACGCCTCGACCATGTCGGGTGCCTCGACGATCGTGCCCTCCCAAGGTTGGCTCGGCCCGAGGATCTTGGCCGGCTGGCCGATCAGGTCCCGGCCGTCGGCGCTGAGCTCTTGGGAGTAGATCCCGGTGTTGCCGTTCTGGTCCGGCCCGGGCACGTACGGGTTGGCGTTGTCCTCTGACTTCCACAGCAGGACCAGATGCGTGCCGTCGACGAACACACGCGGATCGATGGAGCCGCGGTGATCGAGCTGGCAGACCAGGGTGTGATCGGACGGCACGAACGGACCGGTGGGCGACGCCGCGAAGGCCTCACCGATGCAGTGGGTCAGGGGGTGGACGTTGCGCAGCAGCGCACTGAAGTAGAGCGCCCACCCGCCTGCCACCTGGTGGACATCGGGGGCCCAGGTGAGGCCGCCCTCGGCCCAGGGCGGGAGGTGGGGCAGGGCGTCACTCGGCGGCCCCCAGTGTCCGGGTCGAGGCCCGACCCGCACCGGCACGTTCAACTCGCTCGTGCCCTCGCTCGTGTAGATGTAGTAGCTCCCGTGCCAATGCAGCATGTACGGATCCGTCACGTCGGGCCCGGTGAGGATGAAGCGAGCCGGAGCCGAGGGCGTCGGTGTGGGGGGAGGCGCATGACTCTGGGCCACGGCCAGACCTCCGCCGGCGTCGCGCCCGAACCCGACGGAGATCTGGACCACGACGAGCGCGACCACGGCCAAACCCCACGCCATCGCACCCACCCCTCGCCTGGTCCCGTGCCAGGCGCTCAGTGGTTCGGCCGCGCCGGGAGCCCGCGTGGCCAACCCCACCACGCTCCCGCCGAGGATGGCGACGGCCGGCAGATCCCACGCCGGGCTGATGGCTCCGGCCACGGCGAAGGCCACGGCGGCACCCGCCGCACACGATGTCAGCGTGTCGCGCCGACGGCAGCCCCAGGCGGTCGTCGTGACCGCTCCGACCAGGAGGACCCCACCGATCACCCCACCGTCGGCCAAGACGGTCAGATAGGTGTCGGGCGTCAGTCCCGGGTAGCGGTCGACCGGCTGGGCCGACGCGTGAACGATGGTCGGTCCGACGCCCCCGGTGGGGGACGAGCGCCAGTTGTGCGCACTCGCGGACCAGGCCAGCGGCTGGCCCTGGCTCGGCGGATCGGCCGGCGCCGTCGCCACGGGCGGCCGCAGCAGGAGCACCGTGACGCCGCCCGCCACGACGACGAGGGCGGCGACAGCGATGCCCGGGGGAACCCATGTCTCCCATCGGGGCGCCGAGCGCAGCGCCGTCGACCCGATGAGCGCCACGACCAGAACGGTCGACGGCCACGGCCCGAGGTGACCGGACGCCGACGCCACCACGACGACACCGACCAGCACACCCGTCGCCAACGGCCACCAGGCGACGAGCCAGCGCCGAGCGGGAACGAAGCAAGCACCGACGGCCAGCGCAAGCAAGCTCCAATGGCTCTGTGTGCCGATGAAGCCGGCCACCAGGAGGCACAGCGCGACCCGAACGAGCGCCCGGCTCAGGTCGAGACCCAACGCCAGCACCAGCGCCGACCGCGAGGAGTGCGGCGGCCGCCCCGGGGTGGGTGAGCGGTGTGGCCAGCTGCCAGAACGTGCCCACCCTTTGGGCCAGCAGGGTCGACCCGCCACAGCAGTGCGACGATCCCTGTGGCGGCGGTGACGGCCGCCACGGCGACGAGGGCGAGCGCCACCCGGGCACGGTCCCGGTCGTCGAGCGCCTTGACCACCAGATAGGCCGCAAGAAATCCGAGCATCGACGCGCCGAGCGGCAGGAACGCAGCGGGACGGTGGGCCGCCTCGGACCGTACGAGCCACCAGAGCGCCAGCCCACCCATCATCACCGTGACGGCGACGGACAACCGATCCCGGAAGCGCACCAGCGCGATCACCGAGAGAAGGCCCGAGACCACGGCCACGCCGAAGGCATCGGAGGGGTAGAAGGCGCCGCGGCGATAGATCGCCGCGGCGAGCATGCCGACCACGATGGCGGCGAGCGTGGCCGACCCGCGGCGGGTGAGGGCGCCGGTCGTCGCGGCCGGGGCGCTCACCGGGCTCTCATCGGGTGCGTCGGGATTCAGCACGTGGGTCGCCGCCGGCGAGGCGACCCCGCCCTCAGGCAGGTCCACGGTGAGATTCGTATCCGTTGACGGCGATGGGCACATGGGCCTCCCGGCACAGTTTTCCATGAGGTCGCGGCGCCCACGCTTCGCACGTACGGCCCGGCCCGAGGGCTGCTCTCCGGGGTCAGGCCCTCGCTAATGTGAGCCGATCAAGCACGGGTCACGACGGGCCATGAAGCGTCGCACGGTCCTCGGGCTGGTTCTGCTCGTTGCCGCGGCGGCGTGTTACTTCGCCATCATCGTGGCCCGGCACGGTCCGCCGCCCGATGGCGACACGACGCCGCTCACCGAGGTCACCTCCGCCCTGGCCTCAGGAGAATTGCACGTCGCCGCTGCGGACGACGGGCTACCCAACCCACCTGGCTATCCCCTCCTGGCCGCCCCGCTCGTGGCCGGCTTGCCCTCGCTGTTCGGGTCGCCCGCCTGGTGCCTCACGCCGAACCGGGTTGCGGGCCAGCCCACGGCGCCCGACAGCAGCGCTGCGAACCGTGCCGCCGGGGTGAACGTCTGCGGGAAGGTCGGCCCGTCCGGCGCCGCCACCAATTCGTTGCCGGACTGGTATCGGTCGCAAGCCCTGCTGGGCGTCCTCGGCTGGCTGGTCTTGGCCGCCGGGGGCTGGGCACTCCTACGCGCCGCCGGATCGGACTCCCCTTCCCGCACCGCCGCGTTGTTGGCGTTCCTCGCCTTCTTGCCCGCGGCCACCAGCGCCATCGTGCAGTTCTTCCATCCGCAGGACATCGTGAGCCTGGGTCTGGCCCTGGTCGCCATGGCGCAGACGATGAGGGATCGTTGGGTCCTGGCCGGCGCGCTCTTCGGCCTGGCCGTCCTGACCAAGCAGTTCGCCCTCCTCCTTGTGCTCCCGGCCGTCCTGGTCGCTCCCGACGCCCGCTCCCGGCTCCGTCTCGGTGTGACGACCGTCGTCGTGGTGGCCGCCGGCCTGCTGCCGTTCCTCGTCTCGGCACCGCGGACCACGCTCGAGAATTTCAGCGGGTTCAGCGCGGGCGGTGCCGTCTCGGGAGCGACCGTGCTGACCCTCTCCGGCGTCTCGGGCACTGTGGCCTCCGCGGTGGCCCGTGACGCTCCCGTCCTGTTTGCCGCCACGGTCTGCCTGTGGGCCCTTTCTCGGCGTGGCCCATGGTTGCGCCGACCCGATGCGCTGGTGGCCCTCGGCCTGGCCTGCGTGAGCGGCCGCCTCGTCTTCGAGTCGGTCGTGTTCCCCTACTACCTCCTGGCCCCCAGCGTGCTCTTCTTCCTGCTCGACCTCGTCGCCCGGCGTTCACCCTCCCGCTCCCTCGCCTGGTGCGCTGGTGCGGCATTCTTCGTGGCGGTGCGCCCGGGAAACCACGCGGTCGATGCTTTGGGCACGCTGGTGTTCGCTCTGCTTGCCGTCGGCGCGGGCATCCACGAAGTCCTCCGCCTCTCCGCGGCGGCGCCAGAGGCCGACGCCCGCCGTCAGGTCACGCCAGGCTTGGCCTGACCGGGGCCGTCCGGCTACAGATCGACGATGGCCTCGTCTCCGTAGACGAGACCGCGCCGATCGGCCGCCAGCGCAACCACTCGTCCCGGCACACCCGTCGCGGCCAGCGCGGACGCGGCGTCGGTGCGCACCTGCTCCAGGCGGTCCCGGGTCACGAACCCGATGAGAGTCGGGCCGGCACCCGACCAGCAGGCCGCCAACGCGCCGGCCTCGACCAGGGCCTCGAGCAGCGCGGGCGCCTCGGGGAACAGGGCGGAGCGGGCCGGCTGGTGGATACGGTCTTCTGTGGCGGCGGCACGCAGGTGAGCCGGATCGGCCAGCCCGGCCACCAGCAGACCCATGCGGCCGAGATTGAACACGGCGTCGCTGCGGCTGACCGTGTCGGGGAGCACACCCCTCGCTTCGGGTGTGGCCAGGTCGCGGTCGGGCACCATGGCGACGAAGGCCAGGTCGTCGCCGAGGGGAAGCGGGGCGTGCATCGCGATGCCCTCGACGGTGGTGGCGGCCAGCAGGCCGCCGAAGACACTGGCGGCCGCGTTCTCGGGGTGCCCGTCGTAGGCGGTGGCCACGGCGAAAGGATCGTCGGCGCCCGCGGCCGCCGCAGCCGCCGCGACGAGTGCGGCAGAGGACCCCATGCCGCGGGCGACCGGGATCTGCGAGCGCACCGTGACGGCGAAGCGGTCGTGTCCCAACACCTCGGTGACCACCCGGGCGGCGAGGTGCGATCCGTCGTCGAACAGGCCCGCGCCCTCGCCTTCGGAGTGCACCCGGAGCGAGTCTGCCGACTCGACCTCGACGCTGACGTAGCAGTCGAGGGCGACGGCCAGGGTGTCGAAGCCGGGCCCGAGATTGGCCGAGGAGGCAGGAGCGCGGGCCCGCACGGCGATCAGGCTACGCGTTCAGAAGAGGCGCTGGAGCATGGTGGGTTGCGCGACATCCTGCTGCAACCGCACCGGCACGGTGGCGCGTTGCGTGCCGAGGGTGACGTCGACGGTGCCCACCAGGGCACCGCGACGCGCCCGGTCTGTCAGGTGGGGCGCGGGATGGAAGACCATGGTGGCCTTGGCTCCGGGCCACGTGAGCAGCGAAGCGGTGGCCGTACCGCGGGCGTTCACCGTCTTGCCGGCCTCGCTCACGTGCGCGACGACCTGGCCTTGGTGGAGGACCGGCGTCGCACCCACCACGGGGGCCATGGCGGTCACCAGCGCCAGCGCATGCAGGCCCGCCTGGGCCAAGACGGCCGGACCCTCCAGGCCGGTCACGGCGGCCAGCAGGAGGGTGGGAACCCCGTGCACCTGGCGCACGACGGCGAGGACGTCGCAGCCGCCGGCGGCCGTGGTGAACCCGGACTTCACCCCGATGACGCCGTCGAAGCCCAGGAACGGGGTGTAGGTGGAGATGGTCCCGGCCACCGGCAGCGTGATGGAGGACTGGCGCACCAGCGAGGCGAACACGGGATCGGTCATGTCGCGCGACGTCACCTTCAAGAGGTCGTAGGGCGTCGATTGCGAACCGGCGGCCACGCCGCTCGGATCGGCGAAGTGCGACTGCGTCATCCCGAGCGCCGCCGCGTCCGCGTTCATCTTGGCCACGAACGCGGCCTCACTCCCCGCATCCCACCGGGCCAGGAGGTCGGCGTAGTTGTCGGCCGAGTGGATGAGGAGGCCACCGAGCACCTGGACCTCGGGGATCTGTTCACCGACGGCCACCTTTGCGTTCGAATTGTCCGAGACGGTGTCCTCGTCGTAGTCGTCCACGTCGGACTGGGTGACCGTGATGGAGGGTCCCAGTTGGCCCATCTTCAACGGGTGGTCGTGGAGGACGACGTAGGCCGTCATGAGCTTGGTCAGGCTGGCCACGGGCTGTGGCTGCTCCGGAGCCGAGGCCATGTCGACGCCGATGGAGGGGATGGCGACGGCCGCCATGCCGGTCTTGGGCCAGGGCAGGTTCACCGGAGGCGCCTGGAGAGCGACCGTCGGGTCCAGCACCGGGGTGACGGTGGGGACCGGGTCGGGGGCACGAAGGCGGACCGCGGCGAAGAGACCGGCCGCCACGAGGATCAGCACCAACACGAGCAGGGCCACGAGGCCACGGCGCCGGCTCCGTCGGTGCGAGCCCTCCTTCCGGCGCTGCCGCCGCGACGGCGGGCGTGGAGGCGGAGGCGGAGGCGGAGCGGCCGGCGTACCGGCATCGGCCCGGCGCAGGGCCTCGAGGGTGAACGGCGCCACCATGAGGGGCGTCGTCGGGCCTTCCTCGCTCACTTCTGGTTGAGCCTGTCGAGCTCGTCGAGGGTGATCAGCACGGCCCGCGCCTTGGACCCCTCACTGGGACCGACCACACCGGCTTGCTCGAGCAGATCCATGAGGCGCCCGGCGCGGGCGAACCCGACGCGCAGCTTGCGCTGGAGCATGGAGGTCGAGCCCAGCTGCGAACGCACGACCAGGTCGCGGGCCTGGACGAACAGCTCGTCATCGTCGCTGCCCGGTCCGTCATCGCTCGTGCCGGTCACCTCGCCGGACCCGATGGCCACCACCGGCTCGGTCGTCCCGCCCTGGCGCTTCCAGTGCGCCACGACGTCGCGCACCTCTTCCTCGGAGACCCAGGGGGCCTGGAGCCGGCGCAGCACGTTGGACGACGCTTCGAGCAGGAGCATGTCCCCCTTGCCGATCAGCCGCTCGGCTCCGGGCTGATCGAGGATGACCCGGCTGTCCATCAGGGTGGAGACGGCGAAGGCCATGCGGCTGGGGACGTTGGCCTTGATGACGCCCGTGATCACGTCGACCGACGGCCGTTGGGTGGCGATGACCAGGTGGATGCCGACGGCACGGGCCATCTGGGCGATGCGCACGATGGAGTCCTCGACGTCGCGGGCGGCCACCATCATCAGGTCGTTGAGCTCGTCCACCACGACGACGATGAACGGGAGGCGCTGTTCGGGCTCGGGCCCGTCGAGCTCGTCCCCGCGGTCGACGGCGGGATGGTCCTCGCCGAGGGCTTCGGCGGCCGTGTCGCGGATCCGGCGCCGGTCGTCGGGCGGCGTGGCGACCAGGCCGTCGTCCACCAACTGGTTGTAGCCGGTGATGTCGCGGCACCCGTTCTCGGCCAGCTTGTCGTAGCGGCGCTCCATCTCCTTGACCGCCCAGGCCAGCGCGTTGGCCGCCTGCTTGGGATCGACCACGACCCTGGTGAGGAGGTGGGGCAGCCCGTCGTACTGACCGAGCTCGACCCGCTTGGGGTCGATCAGGATCAGCTTGGCGCTCTCGGGGTCCTGGCGCATCAGGATCGACGTGATGATCGAGTTGATGCACGACGACTTCCCCGAGCCGGTGGCACCGGAGATGAGGACGTGGGGCATCTCGGCCAGGTTGGCCATGACGGCCCGCCCGGCGATGTCACGCCCCATCGCCACCTCGAGCGGGTGGCTGGTCGGCGTGAGGCGGGCCTCCTTGGAGTCGAGGATGTCGCGCAGCGCGACCAGCTGGCGGGTGCGGTTGGGCACCTCGACACCGATGGCGGACTTGCCCGGGATGGGGGCGAGGATGCGCACGTCGGGCGACGCCATGGCGTAGGCGATGTCCTTGGACAGGCTGGTCACGCGGGCCACCTTGACCCCGGGCCCGAGCTCGAGCTCGAAGCGGGTGACCGTGGGCCCCACCCGGGCGCCCACCAGGCGCGTCTCGACGCCGTGGGCGGCCAGGGCCCGCACCAGCTCTACGCCGGCAGCGTCGGTCTGCTTCTGGTCCTGCTCCATCTTCTTGGAAGCGTGGAGGAGCGACATCGGCGGCAGCGTCCAGCCGCCCGGGCGGTGCGACACGGCGGGAACGGGGGCCGCCTCGACCGGCTCGGGCTCTGGCTCGATCTCGGGCCCCGGCTCCGGCGCCCGCGCCCGCTCGGGCAGGGGGATGTCGATGTCGGTGTCGTCGGGCGCGGCGGGCGGTCCGACCTCCGCGACGTTCGCTGCGACAGCCGACGAGGCCGGCTTCCCCTCTTCGTGGGCGGTGTCGTAGGGACCGGCGACGAGCGGCTTGCCCCGCCAGGCGGCCAGGGCGCCCCGGCCGACGGCGGACGCCCCGCGTGCGCAGGCCCGAGAAGACGGAGGCCAGGGGGATGCCGGTGGCGATCAGCACGGCCACGATGACGACGGCGACGAGGAACACGGCGGCGCCGGCGGTGCCCAACCCGGCGTGGAGGGGGCGGCCGACCAGCACGCCCAGGTAGCCACCGCCCCGGCGCAGGGCGGCACCTTCGGAGAAGGTCGGCAGGTGGCGCAGCTCGGCCAAGCCGCAGATGCCGAGCAGCCCGAGCACGATGCCGACACCGAGGCGCCAGGGGTCGGTGCCCTCGACGTGGTCCGGATCCTCGGCCTCGCTCCGATCGATCAGCAACGCCGCCCCGGCACCGGCCACGATCACGGGGAGCAGGACGCGCACCCAGCCGGCCAGGCGCCCAAGACCGGAATCGATCCAGTGGCCCACCGGACCCAGCTGGCCGCCCCAGAGGGCCAGGGCCAGCAGGACGCCGAGGGTCACCAGGCCCACCGCCCACAGGTCGCGGGCCTGGACCCGCCAGAAGGGCGGTCGCTCCGGTGCGGCCTTGGTGGTCCTGCTCGACTTGGCCCCGCTCGACTTGGCCCGGCCGGCGGGCTTTTTCGCCGCTGAGCGGGCAGGAGGACGCGACGGGGCCCCTCCGCGGGTCTTGGTCACCACAGTGCGGTCGAGATTACCGGTTGACCTGGCCGTATATGGGGACACCCCACCCGTTGAATTACGAACACGTGTTCGCTATCGTAGCCCAATGGCACTCCGGTGGACGACGGCGGAGAGCGAGGAGGGCGGCGCGCTCTTCCCGGACGAACGGGTGGCCGAGCGCCACCTCGGGAAGGGCGCCTACGCCGGGATGGAGTTCCTCCACGTGAACGCCCGCCGCATCATCAACACGGTGCCGCCGGAGAGCCAGATGCCCTTCCGGCACACCATCAACGCGTATCGAGGCTGCAGCCATGCCTGTGTGTACTGTTTCGCCCGGCCCACCCACGATTACCTCGGGCTGGGCATAGGGACCGACTTCGAACGCAAGATCGTGGTGAAGGTCAACGCGGTGGAACGCCTGCGCGCCGAGCTGCGCTCGTCCAGATGGGCCGGTGACCACATCGCGATGGGGACCAACACGGACCCCTACCAACACGCCGAGGGCAAGTACCACCTCACCCGGGGCATCGTGGAGACGTTGAGCGGGGCGAGGAACCCGTTCAGCATCTTGACGAAGTCGACGCTGATCCTGCGCGACGCCGCGCTGCTGGCCGCGGCATCGCAGCGGACCGACGTGGGCGTCTCGTTCTCCATCGGGACGCTCGACCGCGCCGTCTGGAAGGCGACCGAGCCCGGCACTCCCCCGCCCGACCGGCGGGTGGACGCGCTGCGGCGCCTGACCGACATGGGCATCCGCTGCGGCGTGCTGGTCGCCCCGGTACTGCCGGGGCTCTCGGACCGCGAGGACCAGCTGCGTGAGGTGGTCGAGGCGTGCGCGGCGGCGGGGGCGGTGTCGTTGTCGGGCGTGGCGCTGCACCTGCGGGGGCCGGTGCGTGACCACTACCTCGACTGGCTCGAGGGCCAGCGGCCCGACCTGGTCGGGGTGCACCGGGTGCGTTTCCGGCGCGGCGCCTACCAACCCGACGAGGAGCGAGACCGCATCCAGGGCGTGGTCCGGGAGGCGGCGCTGCGCTGCGGCGTGACCGGGCGGGACCGCGACCCGGCGTGCGTGCCCACGCAGAGCGGTCACCTTCGGGCAACGCCGGCGGCGCCGGCACCGACGGCGGTCACCCGAGGGCGGCGGCGAACAGCTGTCGCTTCTCTGAGGGAACACTGTGGAGCGGCCGGCCCTCAACCCGATCCACGCCGACGTGGCCGCCACGGTCCACGCCACCGGCGGCGCGTCGCTCGCGCCACCGGTGGGAGGCCCCGGCTGATGGCGCATCCGATCACCATCGCGCATCGGGGCGAGCCGGTCCGGCACCGCGAGAACACGCTCGGTTCCTTCGCGGCGGCGCTCGGGCTCGGGGCGGACTGGGTCGAGATCGACCTGCGGCGCACCCGGGACGGTGAGATCGTGGTCCTGCACGACCAGTCGCTCGAGCGGCTGTGGGGCGTCGACGCCTCGGTGGGAGACGTGGACTGGGCCGAGGTGGCCCGGATCGGGCAGGGCGGCATGTCCATCCCGTCCTTGCGACAGGTGCTCGAGGCCGTGCCCGTCCCCTTGATGGTCGACTTCACCCGACGCGAGGTCGTGCCGGGCGCGCTGGATCAGGTACGCGCCGCCGATGCACTCGAGCGCTCGCTCTTCGTCACGGGCAACGTGGCGGCGCTGCGCCAACTGCGCGCGCTCTCGGGCGAGGCCCGCATCGGGCTCACCTGGATCGACGGAGAGGAACCGCCGCTCGGGCTGCTCGAGGAGCTGGGAGCGGAGTACTGGAACCCGTGGTTCGGCATGCTGAGCGAAGCAGGGGCGGCGGCGGTGCACGAGGCGGGGCGGCTCGTGTCGACCTGGACGGTGGACGAGGTGCCCGAGATGGAACGGGTGGTCGCCTGCGGTGCCGACGCCGTGGTCAGCAATCAGGTCGGGGCGCTGGTGGACTTCGTCAGGATGGGACCGGAGCCACGCTCGGACCGCGGCTAGACCATCAACACCACGGGCACGATCATGGGCCGGCGCCGGGTGCGCTCCCCCACGAACTTGCCCAGGGCCTTGCGGGTGTGGCGGCTCAGCACCTCGATGTCGTGGGCCCCGTCGCCCAGGGCCTTGGTCACCGCCGCTCCCACCACGTCGCTCGCTTCGCCCAGCAACTCCTCGGCCTCGGGCGCGTAGACCCAGCCCCGGGTCTCGACCACGGGCGGGCAGCTCAGGGTGCCCTTCTGGCGGTCGACTGTGACCACCACCATGACCACGCCTTCCTCGGCCAGCTTCTGGCGATCGCGCAGCACGCCGTGCTCGATGTCGCCCACGGTCCCGTCCACGTAGACGTAGCCGGCCGGCACCCGGCCGTCGCGCGTGATGCCCTTCTGGTCGAGTTGGATCACGTCGCCGTCCTCGCACAGGAGCACCTTCGCCGGGTCGATCCCCATGGAGAGGGCCAGTCGGGCGTGGTGCACCATGTGGCGGAACTCGCCGTGCACGGGCACGAAGCACTCCGGGGTGGTCACCGCGATGAGGGTCCGGAGTTCACCCTGCCGGGCGTGCCCGCTGACGTGCACGGCCTCCGCGCCCGAGTGCACCACTTCGGCTCCCCGGCGGTGCAGGTCGTCGATCACCCGCCCCACCGACCACTCGTTGCCGGGGATGGGATGGGCGCTGATCACCACCACGTCGTCCTCGCCGATGCGCAGCCACTTGTTGTCACCGGTCGCCATCAGCGAGAGGGCGGACATCGGCTCACCTTGTGACCCGGTGGAGATGACGCACATCTCCCCCGCCGGCACCGTGTCGATGTCCTCGATGTCCACGTGCATGCCGTCGGGAATGCTGATGATTCCGAGGCGCTGCCCGAGCTCCACGTTCTTGCCCATGGAGCGCCCCAGCGTGGCCACCTTGCGTCCCGTGGCGACCGCGGCGTCGATGATCTGTTGCACCCGGTGCATGTGACTGGCGAAGCAGGCCACCACGATGCGTTTGCCCGCCTGCGAGGCGAAGACCCGGCGCAGTGTGACCCCGACGGTGGATTCCGACTCGGTGAAGCCCGGCTCTTCCGCGTTGGTCGAGTCCGAGAGCAGGAGGCGGATCCCCTCCGTGCGGGCCAGCTCACCCATACGCGACATGTCGGTGCGCCGGCCGTCCACCGGCTGGAGGTCGAGCTTGAAGTCGCCCGAGTGCAGGATCACGCCCTGGGGCGTGTGGAACGCGATGGCCATCGATTCGGGTACCGAGTGGGTGACGGGGATGAACTCCACATCGATGCCACCGATGCGGACCGTCTCGCCGTCGCGGACCGGCACGAAGCGGGTCCGATCGGCCAGCCCGGCTTCTTCCACCCGGTGCCGGGCCAACCCGACGGTGAGCTCCGAGCCGTAGATGGGCGCCTGCAGCTCGCGCAGCAAGTAGGCCAGGCCTCCCGTGTGGTCCTCGTGCCCGTGGGTCAGGACGATCCCGTCAACCCGGTCCTTGCGGTCGTGGAGGTAGGTGAACTCGGGCAGCACGAGGTCGATGCCTGGCATGTCCGGGTCGGGGAACATGATCCCGCAGTCGAGGATGAGGATCCGGCTGTCGACTTCGATGCAGGCGCAGTTGCGGCCGATCTCCCCGAGGCCGCCCAGAAAGACGACGCGGACCGGCTTGAGCCTCTTGCGATCAGCCAAGCGACGGCACCGTGGCCACCGGCTTGCCCACGGCCGCCAGGATCTTCGCCGCCTGGGCGTCCAGCTCGGGCGAGGCCTCACCCATCGGAAGCCGGCACTGGCCCACCCGGTGTCCGAGCGCCCGCATGGCTGCCTTGGCCGGCATCGGGTTGGGGTACTCCGGGCTCGATTCGAAATCGAAGGAGTCGAGGAGTTCGGTGTGCCCGGCGAGCGCCGCGGCCAGGTCGCCCGCCAGGAAGGCGTCGACCACCGAGCGGAACTGCGGTCCGATCCAATGTGAGGCCACGCTGACGACACCGATGGCGCCCACCGAGAGCAGAGGCAGCGTCATGTTGTCGTCGCCGCTGTACACCTCGAAACCGGCCGGTGCCTGGGCCACCAGGTGGGCCGTCGTCGGTGCATCGCCGGCGGCGTCCTTGAGAGCCACGATGTTCGACACCTCGCGGGCCAACCGCAACGTGGTCTGCGTCGCGATCCGACGCCCGGCGCGGATGGGGATGTCGTAGAGCATGACGGGGAGGTCGCCCGCGGCCTCGGCCACCACCCGGAAGTGCTCGAAGATGCCCGCCTGCGACGGCCGGTTGTAGTACGGCGTCACCACCAGCACGCCGTCGAGGCCGCACTCGCTGGCCCGCTGCGTCATGGCAATGGAGTGCGCGGTGTCGTTGGACCCGGTCCCGGCCACGACCGGCACGGTCACCGCCTCGGCCACGGCGCGCCAGAGGTCGACCTTCTCGTCGTCGGTGAGGACCGAACCCTCGCCCGTGGATCCCGTGAGGACGAGTCCGTCGCTTCCATGGACGGCGAGCCAGCGCGCCAACTCCACTGCGGCCGCGAGGTCGAGCGCGCCGCGCTCGTCGAACGGTGTGACCATTGCAGTGATCACTCGCCCGAAAAGAGGCGAGTTCTCGAGGGGGCCCATTGCCCCCTCAGGCTACCAGTGACGACGTCTGCGCTCAGGCGACCTGGCGCTCGGCCGGAGAGCCGTCGGCGAAGGCGTCCTCCTCCTCGGTCGAATCGGTCAGGTTCTCGAAGGCGATCGCACCCATTTCGGTGAACTTCTGGCGCAGCCAGCCGTCGGCTGCATCGAGCAGGCCCAGCTTCTTGAGGTTGGGCACGATCTTCGAGAAGAGGAGGATCTGGAAGTCGTCGCGGTCGGGGGCCGCCTGCATGATCTTGATCACGTCGTCGGTCGGGACCTCCATGCGCTCCCAGACCTCCTGCATGACGAGGCGGTCCTTCATGCGGATGGCCGCCTCGAAGGCGAACTCCTGGCGCTCGCGCAGTTCGGCTGCGTTGAGCTCCTGGTAGTACTCCTGGAGGCTCAGCACACCGAAGGCGACGTGGCGGGCCTCGTCGGCCATGACGTAACGCAGCATCTTCTTCAGCAGCGGCTCGGTCGTCATCATGTGGATGAACCCGAAGGCGGCCAGGGCCAGGCCCTCGACCATGATCTGCATGCCGAGATAGGTCATGTCCCAGCGCGAGTCGGACACGATGTCGTCAAGCAGGAGCCCGAGGTGGGCGTTCATCGGGTAGTGACCCGACAGCTTGGTGTCGAGGTAGCGCGAGAACACCTCGACGTGGCGGGCCTCGTCCATCACCTGGGTCGCCGCGTAGTACTTGGCATCGATCCACGGCACGGTCTCCACGATCTTGGCGGTGCAGAGGAGGGCGCCCTGCTCACCGTGCATGAACTGGGACAGCAGCCAGTTCTGGTTCTGGATCCCGAACTCCATGAAGCGCTTCTCGTCCCACGTCTCGAGCACCGTGCCGGCAACGGCCGCCTCGTCCCAGCCCTGGTCGGGATTGGCCGCGGCGTTGGCCACGACGACGCTCTCCTGGTCGACCTCGATGGACCAGTCCAGGTCGGTCGAGGCGTTCCACTGCGCCTTCTTGGCCTTCTCGTAGAGCTTGTCGAGCTGGGGCTTGGCACCCTTCTCGTAGTCCCACGTGAACTCGGCCGGGCAGTGGTCGGGCACCCGGTGGAAGCCCTCCACGTCGTAGTGGCCGACGAAGCTGAGCACGGCTTCGAGGTCGTTGATGTTGTCGCGTCCGATGAGCTCCTCGTTGGACCGCATCGTCTGGTCGTCGTCGACCGTGGTCATTGCACTGCCCCCTTGGTGAGTGGTTTGTTGGGTAGAGATGTCGGCGCGCCGGTGGCGTCGAGCCGGAGGGCCAGGACGCCGGGCAGGACGAACGCGCGCACGAGGGCCCGCGTCTCGTTCGGATCGGTGAGGTCGGTCGTCGGGTTGCGGTCCGACGTGTAGGCCACGACGATGCGCCCGGCCCACTCGGCCGCCCGTGAGGCCTGCTCGGGCTCGAGCCAGCGGCCGAAGAACGGCGCGGCCAGGTCACCGACGGCCAGCAGAATCTGGTCGAGGCGGGCGAAGGTCAGGTGAGGCAGGATCAGCCCGGGCTCGTGCGCCAAGAGGTACCCGAGCGCCTCGTGGGAGGAGAGCCGGCGGGCGGCCTCCACGATGCCGGCGACGAGGACGTCCTCGAGGTCGTGGGCTTCTCCCATGGCCACGGCCAGCGACGAGAACAGGCGGGCCACCTCGGTCTCGACCATCGCGCCCAGGATGTCGTCCTTGCCGCCCGGGAAGGTCCGGTACACGGTGGCCCGGGACAGCCCGGCGTCCCGGGCGATGTCGTCGACCGTGCTCTTGGCCACGCCCTGTCGGGCCACGCAGCGCAGGGCACCGTCGACGATGCGGACCCGGGTCGACGAGCGGTCGTCCGCGCCGAGATGGCGGATGTTGCCGTGGCGCTCCCTCTTCAGGTCGTCGATCGTCGCCGGTGCCGCACCCACTGATGAAACAGTATGGCGGATTTTGTCTCAGTGTCAACCAGGAGGGCGCGCTCAACTCCAGTTGACGAGGCCGGGCGCCACCGAGGTGAGGAGCAAGGCCAGGGACCCGAGGACGGCCACGCTGCCCCCGACGCTCAGGGCGAGCTCCGCTGGGCGGTCCCGCAGGCGGCCGGCGGCGTCGTAGACGTAGGCCAGCACGGCGCCGGTGGCCAGGCCGCCCAGATGGGCCCGCCAGTCGATGTCGCCCGAGAACCCGATCACCAGGTTGATCACGATCAGGGCGACCACGGGGGCGATGGGGAGGCGCCGCCGCAGGCCGATCACCACGTAGGCCCCCATCACGCCCATGATGGCCCCCGACGCCCCGATCCCCACCACGTTGGGCGGGCTGAGCAGGTACGACCCGACGCTGCCGCCCAGTCCGGCGATGAGATAGAGCGCGACGAAGCGCGCCTTGCCCAACTGCACCTCCAACGCCGGGCCGACGATCAGGAGTGCGACCATGTTCGCCGCGATGTGCAGGAAATTGGCGTGCAGCCACATCGCCGTGAAGGCCCGGTAGTACTGACTCTGCGCGTGCACGGCGTGAGGCCACAGGCCGTACCGGGCGATGACGCTGACGTCGGTGCCGAAGCGCTCGAGGAAGAAGACGACGACGTTGACCGCCACGATGGTCAGCACGATGGGCGTCGGGTTGGTCGAGCCCACCACCCCGGACCGGCCCGGGCCGGTCCGGGTGAAGGCCGGCACCTGGCGCGAGCGCTTGGATCCCTCCTTGGTGCAGTCGGGGCACTGCCAGCCCACCGGGGCCTGGACCATGCACTCGGTGCAGATGGGACGGTTGCAGTGGGCGCAGAGGACCGAGGCCGGCCGGTCCGGATGGCGCCCGCAGGTCGGCGCGGCCTGGGGTGGCGGTCCGCTCACCTGATGCCGGCCAGCAACTCCGAGCGGACCAGGAGGGCCACCTGTTCGGGGTCCTCGAGGTCCCACCGGCCGGGCGAGCCGATGTAGGACAGCACCATGCGGGCCAGGAAGTCGGCGGCCAGGTCGAGATCGGTCCCCTCGGTCATCCCGTGGCGGACCAGGTAGGGCGCCAGGAAGCCGGCGATCAGCGTGTGGGTCTGTTCGGCCTCGACCGTCAGGCGGGGCAACAACACCTCGGGTTCGGTCACGAGAATGCGCTGGAGCACCTCGTGCTCCAGCAACGACGTGTGGGCGAACATCAGTCCGCGCTCCATGACCTCCTCGAGCGTCTCGGCCCCGTGCACCTCCTCGTAGAGGCGCAGGAAGAACCGGGAGAACTCCCAGCCGACCACGGCCGAGATCAGCTCGTCGCGCCCACCGGGAAAGTAGCGGTAGACGGTGGTCCGCGACACACCCGCCTCGCGTGCTGCATCCTCCACTGTCGTCTTGGCCAGACCCCAGCGGGCCACGCAGTCGTACGTCGCCTGGAGCAGGCGCTCCCGTACCTCGGGGTTCACAGTCCCGAGCAACGCCTCGAGCCCCACCGTCACCCCGGGACGGTCCGCCACCGTGCGGACGGCCAGGAGCACGCCCGGCATGAACGACACCCGGTCGTAGGAGTCGTGACGGATGCTCAGACTCTGTCCCGGCGCCCCGAAGATGACCTCTTCGTGGGCCACCAGACCGGGCAGGCGCACCGAGTGCACGTGCACGCCCCCCGGGCCCTCCGCCCCCCGGGCCCCGGGCAGGACGAGGTCGGTGGTGGGATCGGGCGGCAGGGGGGCGCTGCCCGCGGCCCGCCGTCCCTCCTCGATGGCCCGGGCCGTGTGCAACGCGGTGCCCGAGGGGGCGTCGCGCTTGGCGTCGTGGTGCAGCTCGATCACCTCGACGCCTTCCATGAGGGGCGCGGCCAGCCTGGAGAAGTGCATCAGCAGCACGGCGCCCACGGCGAAGTTGGCCGCCACGATGGCGTTGGGACCCCCGCCACCGAACCCCTCCCTCAGGGCGGTCAGGTCGTCGGCCGAGAGCCCGGTGGTGCCGATGACGGCGTGGATCCCCTGGTGCGCGTAGTGGGGCACGTTGTGGCGCACCGCCTCGGCCACCGTGAAGTCGACCACGACCTCGGTCCCGAGGTCGGAGAGCGCGTTGACCTCGGCCACGATGGTGCGACCGCAGGCGTCGCGCCCGACGTGGCCCGGGTCCACGGCCGCCACCAGTTCCATGTCGGGCGCCGCGGTGACGGCGCGGCACACCTCCTGGCCCATCCGGCCGCCGGCCCCGACCACGCCGACCTTGAACATGGAGGTCAGGCTACTGGGCGGCCAGCGCGGGAAGGTGGGAGTCGAACTCCTCGGCATCGAAGGGACCCACCGCGCTCGACGGTGCGCGGTGCGGCGGCCAGCTGACCGGCCACCTCGAGCACCTGCTCCCGTGTCACCGCCTCGATCCGCTCCAGCACCTCGTCCACGCCGAGCACCTCGTCGTGCAGGAGCAAGGACGCGCCGATGCGACTCATGCGAGCGCCCGAGTCCTCTCCCGAGAGCAACATCTCGGCCCGCAGGTTGCCCTTGGCCACGGCCAGTTCGCGCCCGGTCACCCCCGACTGGGCCAGGAGATCGAGCTCGGCCTCGATGATCTGGAGTACTTCGGGCACGTGTTCGGGTGCCGTGCCCACGACGACGGCCAGCGAGCCCGCGTCGGCATAGGCCGCCCGCTCCGACCAGACCGAGTAGGCCAGGCCGCGCTCCTCACGCACCTTCTGGAAGAGCCGGCTGGACAGGCCGCCTCCGAGCACGTGGTTCAGCACGGCCAGGGGCCAGCGGCGCTCGTCGAAGCGCGACACCGACCTGGCTCCGTACACCAGGTGGGCCTGCTCCGTCGGGCGGCGCACCACGTCGAGCGTCACCGACTCGGGCCCGGGGCGCGGCGCACCGGGGCGGCGCCGCCCCGTTGCCCGGCGAAGCGGCGTTCGAGCTCGTCGGCCGCCACCTCGTGGGAGCAATCGCCCGCCACCGAGACGACCATGTTGGCCGGCCGGTAGTGCAGATCGCAGAAGGCCCGGATGTCCTCCGGGCTGATCCGCTGGACCGAGTCCGCCTCACCCAGCGTGTCGCGCCCGAGCGGATGGCCCGGGAACAGGGCCGCTTGCCAGCGCTCCGAAGCCAGGTCGGCCGGCTCGTCCGCGTGCATCAGGATCTCGTCGAGGATGACCGTGCGCTCGGCCTCGACGTCGGCCGGCCGCAGCGCAGGCTGCCACATGATGTCGCTCAAGATGTCGAGGCCCATCGAGAGGTGCTCGGAGAGCAGCCGCACGTAGAAGGTCGTGTACTCCTTCGTGGTGAACGCGTTGCAGTCACCGCCGACCTCGTCCAACTCCTCGGCGATGGCCGCGGCGGAACGCCGTTCCGTCCCCTTGAAGAGGAGATGCTCGAGGAAGTGGGACGCCCCGGCCCGGTCGTCCGGCTCGTCACGCGAACCGGTGCCGACCCAGTAGGCGACGGCGACCGAGCGGACATCCGCCATGGTCTCGGTGACCAGGCGGATGCCGCAGGGCAGGACCGAGGATTCGATCAACGACGACGCGAACGGCCGCGCGGGCGGCGGTCGCCCCCGCGCTCCCCGCGCTCGCCACGGCCGCCGTCGTCCGCGGTGACCGGTCCGCCGGGGCCGAGGTCGCCGAGGTCGGCCACCAGCTCGGCCTCGAACGCATCCTCGAAGGAGGGGGTGTTCCCGCCGTTCCCGCCACCCCCGCTCGAGGCGGCCGGGGCGCGCTGCGAGCTCCGGGCGCTGTCGCCGTTGCCCGAGGACGACGCGGGTGCGCCCGCCGGCGCGTCGGCCAGCGAGAGCGAGACCTTGCCCTGGGGATCGATGTCGTCGACCCGCACCTCGACCGCCTGGCCGAGGGTGAGCACGTCCTCCACGTTGTTGATCCGCTTGCCGCCCGCCAGCGACGACAGCTTCGAGATGTGGAGCAGACCGTCCCGGCCCGGCAACACGTTCACGAAGGCACCGAACTTGGTGATGTTGACGACCTTGCCCGGGTAGACCACGCCCACCTCCGCCGTCGGCGGGTCGAGGATGAGCGAGATGCGCCGGCGCGCCTCTTCCACCGCGTTGCCGTCCTTGGCCCCGATGGTGACGGTGCCGACCACGCCGTCGTCGTCGACCGCGATGTCGGCTCCGGTCTCCTGCTGCAGCGTGTTGATGACCTTGCCCTTGGGCCCGATCACCTCGCCGATCTTGTCGATCGGGATCTCCATGGAGACGATCTTCGGCGCGCTGTTGGCCACGCTCAGCCGTGGCTCGGGGATCGTGGCGGCCATGACCTCGAGGATGGCCAGGCGGGCCTCCTTGGCCTGGAGCAGCGCCTTGGCCAGCACGTCGGCCGGAAGACCTGCGATCTTGGTGTCGAGCTGGAGCGCCGTCACGGCGTCGGCCGTGCCGGCCACCTTGAAGTCCATGTCACCGAAGGCGTCCTCGGAACCCAAGATGTCGGTCAGGGTGACGTAGGCGTCGCCCTCCTTCACCAGGCCCATGGCGATGCCGGCCACCGGCGCCTTGATCGGCACGCCGGCCGCCATCAGCGAGAGGGTCGAGCCGCAGACCGAGGCCATGGAGGTCGAGCCGTTCGAGGCCAGGACGTCGGACACCACCCGCAGCGAGTAGGGGAACTCCTCCGCGCTCGGGACCACCGGGAGCAGGGCCCGCTCGGCCAGCAGGCCGTGGCCGATCTCGCGGCGCTTGGGGCCACGCATGAAGCCCGTCTCCCCCGTCGAGTACGGCGGGAAGTTGTAGTGGTGCATGTAGCGCTTGGACTCGACCGGGGTGATCGTGTCGAGCAGCTGGTTCATGCGGGGCATGCCCAGCGTGGTCACGTTGAGGACCTGGGTCTCACCGCGCTGGAAGAGCGCCGAGCCGTGGGCCGTCGGAAAGAGGTCGACCTCGGCCGAGAGGGGCCGGATGTCCGAGGTGCCCCGGCCGTCGACCCGCATGCCGTCCTCGATGATGCGCTTGCGCACCAGCTTCTTGGTGAGCGAGCGGATGGCCGCCTTCACTTCGCCGGCACGCTCGGGGAACTCGTCGGCCAGGGCGGCCTTGATCTCGTCACCCGCCGCGTCCAACGCCGCGTTGCGCTCGGCCTTGGTGGTGACCAGGTTGGCCTTGGCGATGGCGTCGGTGCCGACCGCCTGGACCCGCTGCCATACGTCGTCCTCGTAGTCATTGAAGGTCGAGTACGGGATCGTCTCGATGGGACCCCGGGCCGCGGTGTAGGCCTCGACCAGCTGGCGCTGCAGGTTGATCGACTCGCGGATCCACGTCTTGGCGGCCTCGAGCCCTTCGGCCAGTACCTCTTCGGTCACCTTGGGTGCGCCCGTCTCGTAGTAGGACCAGGACTTCTCCGAACCACCGGCCTCCACCATCATGATGGCGATCTCGGTGTCCGCACTCTCGGTCAGGGCCCGGCCGGCCACGACCAGCTCGAAGGTGCTCTCCTCGCCCTCCTCGAAGGTCGGGTGCGGGATCCACGCGCCCTCGGTCGTGTAGGCGACCCGGGTGGCGCCGATCGGGCCGTCGAAGGGGATGCCCGAGATCATCAGCGCGGCCGAGGCGGCGTTGATGGCGAGCACGTCGTGCGGGTTGACCTGGTCGGCCCCGACGATGGTGCCCACGATGTGCACCTCGTTGCGGAAGCCCTCGGGGAAGGAGGGCCGCAGCGGGCGGTCGATGAGCCGGTCGGTCAGGATGGCCTGGTCCGAGCTCTTGCCCTCCCGGCGGAAGAACGAGCCGGGGATCTTCCCGGCGGCGTAGGTGCGCTCCTCGATGTCGACGGTCAGCGGGAAGAAGTCGGCGCCTTCCCGGACTGAGCGGCTGGCCACTGAGGTGGCCAGCAGCACGGTGTCTCCGATGCGGGCCAGGACGGCGCCGTCGGCGAGTTGGGCCAGTTTGCCCGCCTCGAAGGACATGGCACGATCGGTCCCGCTGATCGGGGCCGAAACGGAAATGGCATCAGACATGATGCTCCTCGTCTGTCGGGGGCATCTCCTCGTCTGGTTCCCAGTCGTCGACCACCTCGAACGCCGAGGTGACCGGCGACTGGCAGCCAGTGGCTGGTCGACGCCCGGTTGTGTGGGGCTGCCGCTACCGTCGAATGCCGAGACGGCTGATGATGGAGCGGTAGCGCTCGACGTCGTTCTTGCGGACGTAGTCGAGCAGCCGGCGGCGTTGACCGATGAGCTTCATCAGGCCACGCCGGGTGTGGTGGTCCCCTTTGTGATCCTTGAGGTGCTCCGTGAGGTGGTTGATCCGGCCGGACAGCAGTGCGATTTGCACCTCGGGAGAGCCGGTGTCCGTGTCATGGAGCCGGTACTCGGAGATGGTGGACTGCGTGTCGGGCATACGGAAAATCCTCGGGAGAACCTGGTCGGAGTGCGCCGGGAACCTCTCCCGGCCGTCAAATATGGTAGCAGCCCCCCGCTGATCAGGGAAGATCGGCCAGCACGCGCTCGGTCGCTTCGACGTCGGCCTTCATCTGGGCGATCAGCGCCTCCACCGAGTCGAAGCGCTGCTCGGCGCGCAGGTGCTCCACGAAGGACACCCGGACCGCCTCCCCGTAGAGGTCGCCGTCGAAACCGAGCAGGTAGGCCTCGACCAGCACCGGGGCGGTGCCCGGCTCGTAGAAGGTCGGTCGCCGGCCCACCGAGATGGCGCCCCGGTGCACGGAGCCGTCCGCCCGGGTGAGGTAGCCGGCGTAGATGCCGTCCGCCGGCCGGGCGATGTCGTCGTTCACGGCCACGTTCGCCGTCGGGAACCCCAGTTCCGGACCGCCACGCCCGTCGCCCCGCACCACCGGGCCCCGCACCTCGTGCGGCCGGCCCAGGAGCCGGGCCGCCCCGGCCACGTCCCCCGACGCCAGGAGGGCGCGGATCCGGGTGGAGGACACCGCCTCCGATCCGTCGCCGGTCAGTCCGACCCCGACGACCTCGAAGCCGTGTTCGGCCCCGAGGCGCCGCAGCAGCTCGACGTTGCCCTTGCGCCCGTGCCCGAAGTGGAAGTCCTCGCCCACCACCACGAGACGGGCCCCGAGCTGGTCGACCAGGACCTCCTGAACGAACTCCTCCGCCGTCTCGTCGGCCCGGGCCTCGTCGAAGGAGACGACCAGGGTGCGGTCAATCCCGCACTCGGCCAGGAGCTCGAGCTTCTGCTCGAGTGAGGTCAGTTGCTTGGGGGCCGAGTCGGGTCGGACCACCGCCGCCGGATGGCGGTCGAAGGTCACCACCACGGTCGAGAGATCCTCGGCCGCAGCCCGGTCGGACAAGTTGCGCAGCAGCGCCCGGTGCCCCAGGTGGACCCCGTCGTAGGCGCCGATGGTCACGGCAGTTCCTGGTCCGGGCATCGCGCCTGAGGGTACTCGCTCCCTCGGGGCGGGTCGGCCCTCAGCCGGCCGCGGCGAGCACCACCGCCGGCCGGATGCGGTCTGTCCCCGTGGCCCCGTACACGGCGAGCAGCGCTCCGCTCTCGTCGAGCATCGCCCACGGACCGTCCCCCAGCGCACCGAGCGGCACCCGGTCCAGGGCGAGCCCCGTGCGGATCGACGCGGCGATGGTGGGCTCGACCGTCACCGAGTCCATGTCGCGCACGGCCTCGGCCGGTGTCAGCACCGAGTGGGGCCCGAGCGCGTCGAGCGGCTCCATCTCGGCGTCGCCGAAGGAACCGATCCGGGTCCGGCGCAGGTTGCTCACGTGCGCCCCACCACCAAGCGCGCCGCCCAGGTCCTGAGCCAGCACCCGGACGTAGGTGCCCGACGAGCACTCGATCTCGGCCCGGTACACGGTCGGTCGGGACGGGTCGGGCTCGACGTCGAAGCGAAAGACCGTCACCCGTCGGGCGGCCCGCTCCACCTCGATTCCCTGGCGCGCCAGCTCGTGGAGCCGGCGCCCGCCCACCTTGACGGCCGAGACCATCGGGGGCACCTGGTCGATCTCTCCGGTCAACGAGGCGGCGGCGCGCCGCACCTCGTCGGGCGTCACGTGCGCCATGTCGAAGGTGCCGGTGACCTCTCCCGCGGCGTCGAGCGTCGACGTGGCCACGCCCAGCACGATGTCGGCCGTGTAGGTCTTGCGCAGCGGGGTGAGGAAGCGCATGAGCCTGGTGGCCCGGCCCAAGCCGACCAGCAACACCCCCGTCGCGTCGGGGTCCAGCGTCCCCGCGTGCCCGGTCCGGCGCTGCCCGAAGATGCGGCGGCAGCGAGCCACGACGTCATGGGAGGTCCAGCCCGCCTCCTTGTCCACCACGACCAGACCCTGCACCCCGCCGGCGTCGCTCACCGCGCCCGGCGCGTCACGCGCGCTCGGCCGGAGGGGGAGGCTCCTCTCCGTCTCTCGGCTCCGCCTCGTCATCGGTGTGGAGCCCGCGCAGCAGCTCCTCCACCCGGGACCCGGCCGCGATGGCCGGATCGGCCACGAAGGTCAGCCGGGGCGTGCGCTTGATCGTCATTTGCAACCCGATCAGCTTCTGGAGATGCTTGCGCCGCTCCTCGAGCACCACGGCCGTCTCCTCGGACAGCGTGGCCAGGTACACCACGGCCGTGCGCATGTCCGGAGCAACCTCCACCGAGGTGACGGTCACCATGGGGAGCTCGTCCGCGTCGGCCAGCCGCTCCAGCTCCTCGGCCACGACCTGACGCAGGACCTGGTTGACCCGCAGGGCGCGAGGGTAGGTCGCCGTACGGCGTCGTACCGCCACGGTCAGGTCCTCGCGATCTCGCGCTCCTCGAACGTCTCGATCACGTCGCCCTCCTTCAGGTCCTGGAAGTCGGACAGTCCGATACCGCATTCGAAGCCGGCTGCCACCTCCCGTACGTCGTCCTTGAAGCGGCGCAACGAGTTGATGGCACCCTTCCAGATGACCGTCCCCTCCCGCAGGAAACGCACCTTCGAGCCGCGTGTGATCTTGCCGTCGCGCACGTAGCACCCGGCCACGGCGCCGATCCGGGGGACCCGGAAGACCTCGCGCACCTCGGCCTCGCCGGTCACGACCTCCTCGTAGAGCGGGGAGAGCAACCCGAGCATGGCCGCCTCGAGGTCCTCGAGCAGCTTGTAGATGATCTCGTAGGTGCGGATCTGCACATGGGACGTCTCGGCCAGCTCGCGCGAGCGGCGATCCGGTCGCACGTTGAAGCCGATGATGGTGGCGTTGGAGGCCGACGCCAGCTGCACGTCGTTCTCGGTGATGCCGCCGATGCCGCGCAGCACGAAGCTCAGCTTCACGTCGTCGCGCTCGAGACGCTTGAGCGACTCGGTGACCGCCTCGAGCGATCCCTGCACGTCGGCTTTCAGCACGATGTTGAGCGTCGCCGTCTCGCCTCGCGAGATCTGCTCGAAGAGGTCCTCGAGCCGGGCGCCGGCCGCGGCGGCGACCGGCTTGTGGCCGGACAGCCGGAAACGTTGGGCCCTGGCCTCACCGAGCGTCCGGGCCCGGCTCAGGTCCTTGGCCGCCCGCACCTCGTCGCCGGCGTTGGGTGGCTCGGAGAACCCGAGCACCTGCACCGGAGTCGACGGGAGCGCCTCTTTGATGTGATCGCCCTGGTCGTCCACGAGGGCCTTGACCTTGCCCCAGGCCGCGCCCGCGACCACGGGATCGCCCACCCGCAGCGTGCCCTGCTCCACGATGACGGTGGCCACGGGGCCTCGGCCCACCTCGAGCTCGGCCTCGAGCACGACCCCGCGGGCCTCGCCCTCGACGCGGGCCGTCAGCTCCTCGATCTCGGCCACGGTCACGATCTGCTCGAGCAGCGCGTCGATCCCGGTGCCCTGCAGGGCTGAGACCTCGACGGTGATGGTGTCGCCGCCCCAGGCCTCGGGCACCAGCCCGCGCTCGGAGAGCTGCTGGAGCACCCGCTGGGGATCGGCGTTGTCCCGGTCGATCTTGTTGACCGCCACGATGATCGGCACCTCGGCCGCCTGGGCGTGGTCGATGGCCTCGACCGTCTGGGGCATGACCCCGTCGTCGGCCGCCACCACCAGGATCACGATGTCGGTGACCTGCGCGCCTCGAGCCCGCATGGCCGTGAAGGCGGCGTGGCCCGGCGTATCGATGAACGTGATGGGATGCCCCTGCCAGTCGACCTGGTAGGCGCCGATGTGCTGGGTGATGCCGCCCGCCTCGCCGGCCACCACGTTGGCCGAGCGGATCTTGTCGAGCAGCAGCGTCTTGCCGTGGTCGACGTGACCCATGACGGTGACGACCGGCGGGCGCGGCCGCTGGTCGGCCTCGTCCTCCTCCTCCTCGTCCTCGAAGTAGCGGGCCAGCAGTTCCGCTTCCTGCTCCTCGCCCGGGTCGACCAGGCGCACGTCGGCGCCGATCTCGGCCGCGAACAGCTCGATCATGTCGTCGCTCAGCGACTGGGTCGCCATCACCATCTCGCCCTGGAGAAGGAGGAAGCGCACGATGTCCCCCGCGCTGCGGTTCAGCTTGGGCCCCAGGTCGCGCGCGGTCGAGCCGCGCTCGATGATCACCTCGCCCTCGGGCACGGGGGCCGTGGAGGGCTGGTACGTGGTCATCTGCGTCGGCTCGAGCTCTTCGAGGTTGCGCCGGCGCCGCCGGGCACGCCGCTGTGGCGGCCGCCGGCCCGGCATGCCGCCGCGGCCACCAGGCGGGGGGGCGCCGGTCGGTGCTCCTCCACCGGGGCGTCCGGCGAAGCCGCCACCCGAACGCCCGGCAAAACCGCCGCTGCCTCCACCAGGACCGCCGGCGGGGCGTCCGGCACCGGGTGCGGGCCGGCCACCGGTGCGCTGCGGGTACGAACCGCCTCCGGGACGCTGTCCCGAGGGGGGTGCCGTGGGCCGCCGGCCGCCCATGCCGGGCGGGGGCGGAATCGGTCGCCCGCTCGGACCGAGCGGGGGGCGTCCACCGGGCGGTGGGGGTACCGGCTTGCCCGAGGGGCTGAGCGGGGGCCGCGGCGCCCGCTTCTGGGGTGCCTCGGTGGGCGCCGACGCCGCGACAGCCGTACCGGTGGGCGGCGCCTGGGCGCCCGGAGCCGCCGGTGCGGGTGCGGACGGTGCGGGGGCGGACGGTGCGGGGCGCCGACGCCGGGGGCGCGACGGGAGAAGCGGCGGATGACGACGTCGCCGGCGTCGATGGCGCACCGGCCGAAGGTGCGGCGGCGGGTGCCCGGGTGAGCGGCCCGGCCGGCGCGGCGGCCGGCGGTGCGGCCGGCCTCGAACTGATCAGGCGAGACGAGCGAACCGGAACCTCTGGGGCCTGACCGGCCGACGTGGGGGCGGACGCCGCCGGAGCCGCCACCTGGCGGGCCGGCGCCTTCTTGACCGGGGCGATGCCGGCGGCCGAACCGCTCGATGCGGCCACCTTCGTGGCCGGGGCGGACGGCTCGGGGGTTGCCCCGCCAACGGCGCGCGCGGCGGCGGGCACCGCCTCGGCGGCCGTGGTCGCCTTGGCCGCCTTCTTGGCCGGGGCCGGCTCGTCGGGCTGGACGGGTCGACGCAGACCGTCGGCGTCGGCCTTGCGACGGACGCGGTCGGCTTGGGCGTCCTCGATGGAGGACGAGTGGCTCTTCACCCCGATACCCAGGGAAAGAGCCAGCTCGAGCCCTTCCTTGTTGGTCAGGCCGAGCTCTTTGGCCAGCTCGTAGACGCGAATCTTCTTCGGCAAGTGGTTCTCTTCGTCCTTTGTCCTACGCCGGGCCCAGCGGGTAGCCCAGCCCCTTATCCTCGCACATCGGGTGTCACCCGCCCCCACGCCACCGCCAGGTCGGCCCGAAAGCGCTCCACCTCCGCACCGGCGATCGCCGTGGCGAAGGCCCGATCGAATCCATGCCTGCGCACGGCACGATCCAGGCAGTACAACGATTCCGAGCAGAGCCACGCCCCACGCCCCGGTCCGGAGCGATCGACGGTCAGCCCGCCCGCCCCGTTCCGTACGACCCGGATCAGCTCGTCGGCCGGCCGGACCATCCGGCAGCCGACACAGGTCCGTGCCGGGGCTATGCCTCGGCCTCCCCGGTCACATCAGCCGTCACTTCCGCCGTCACTTCGGCGGCCACGACGGGCTCCGCCTCGGCGGGAACCGCCCCGTCGGCGTCGCCGGACTCGGCGGCGGGAGCGTCGGGCGCGGCCTGGTCACCCGTCTCCTCGGCCTGGTGCGACCACTCCTCGGCCGACATGGCCTCGCCGCCCTCGGCCGGCTTCCACACCAGCTCGCCCCCCTCGTCCTCGACCCACTCGCCCTCGGCCCATTCCTGGTCGCCGTAGCCGGCTTCCTCCTCGGCCAACTGGGTCTCGCTCTTGATGTCGATGCGCCATCCGGTGAGGCGCGCCGCCAGACGGGCGTTCTGACCCTCCTTGCCGATGGCCAAGGAGAGCTGGAAGTCGCTCACGATGACCGTCGCCGTTCCGGTCTCCTCGTCCAGGCGAACCTCGCGCACGCGCGCCGGGGCCAGCGCGTTCTGGATCAGCTCGACCGGGTCGTCGGAGAACGGCACCACGTCGACGCGCTCGCCCCGCAGCTCGTTGGTGACCATGCGCACCCGCGAGCCACGGGCGCCCACGCACGCTCCCACCGGGTCCACGTTGGGGTCGTTCGACCAGACCGCGATCTTCGTGCGGTGCCCCGGCTCGCGGGCGGCCGCCTTGATCTCGACCACGCCCGAGCCGATCTCGGGCACCTCGAGCTCGAAGAGCCGCTTGATGAGCCCGGGGTGGGTCCGGCTGACCACGATCTGGGGGCCCTTGGTCGTCTTGCGCACCTCGACGATGTAGGCCTTGAGCCGGGCGCCGTGCTCGTAGCGCTCGTAGGAGACCTGCTCGGCCTGGGGCAACAGCGCCTCCACCTTGCCCAGGTCGAGCAGGGTGTAGCGGTTGTCGGTCTGCTGGACGATGCCGGTGACGATGTCGCCTTCCCGCCCGGCGTACTCCTCGTACTTCATGTCACGCTCGACCTCGCGGATGCGCTGCAGAATGACCTGCTTGGCCGTCTGCGCCGCGATGCGCCCGAAGTCGTCCGGCGTGTCGTCCCACTCGCGGACGACCTCGCCGTCCTCATTCAGCTCCTGTCCGTACACCCGGATCTCACCGGAGTCGGGGTCGATGGTGACCACCGCCTCCTCCGCCGCGTCGGGACGTCGCTTGTAGGCCGCCACCAGCGCATTGGCCAGGGCGTCGAGCAGCGTGTCGACGGAAATTCCCTTGTCGCGGGCGATCTGTCCCAGGGCGTCGAGGAATTCGAAGTTGGTCTTGCTCATGGCCGCTTCACCCTCTCACTCTTCTTCGGCGCAGGTCCCCATTCGAAGACCGTCCTCGCCCGCTCGATGTCGTCGTAGGCGATGCGAATTTCCCCACCGGGCACCTCTGGACCGGTCAGCGTGCACCCGGAGGTGTCCGCCGCCACCAGCGTCCCGGTCAGACGGCGCACATCGGCCGTGCCGGCGTTGACCCGCACCGTGACCTTCTCGCCGAGGGCGCGGGCGAAGTGGGCCGGGGTGCGCAACCGCCGCTCGAGCCCAGGGCTCGAGACGGAGAGGATGTAGCGCCCGGGAATGGGGTCGATCTCGTCGAGGGCGGCGGACACGTCCTTGGTGGCCGCGCCGAGCTCGTCCAGACCCACGCCGCCCTCGCGGTCCACGAACACGGTCAGCTGGGCACCATGCATCTCCACATCGACCAGGTCGAGACCTCGGGCTTCGAGCAGGGGTGACAGCGCTCCAGCAAGGTCAGTCGTCTCATCGGTCATCGCCATCACCTCCTCTCCTTCCTCCCGGGCCCCGCAAAGCGAAAGCGTGGGCCGCAGCCCACGCTTCAACGAGGTACTGATTTCTAAATGGACAGCTCAGGAATTATAGCAACCGCAAAGTCAATAGGAACGGGCCACGACGGCCACGAGGTCCTCGTCGGCGTCCCCAGGCTCGGCGAGGGTGCCGTCGGAGCGCTGGAGACAACGCACCGTGACCGCGTGCTGGGCCAGGCGGTCCTCGCCCCCGGGCCCGAGGATCCCCATGGGGATGCGGGCGAAACCCGAGGCGGCCGCCTCGACCGCCTCCTCCAGGCTGGTGGCGTCGGTCGTGCGGGCGTCCCGGGCGGTCGTGGCCTCGGCCAGGAGGTCGGCGGCCGCCTCGGTCAACACCTCGGCCACCCGTCCGGACAGCGCACCGAGGGCCACGCTCACCTTCTCCCGGCGATGCCTGATCACCAGCGTCACGTTCCCCTCGGCCAGGTCCCGGGGACCCACCTCCACCCGGACGGGGACGCCCTTGAGCTCCCAGGCCACGCTGCGCCGGCCGAAGCTGGTGTCGGTCCGGTCGTCCAGGCGGACCCGGTGGCCCGCCGCGGCCAGTTCGGCCACCAGCGCGCCGGCCGCCTGCCCGACCTCAGGGGCGTCCTTGACCAGCATCACCACGACCTGGGTCGGGGCCAGGGCCGGAGGCAGCCGGAGACCGAAGTCGTCGCCGTGACCCATGACCAACGCACCGATCAGACGGGTCGAGGTCCCCCACGAGGTCTGCCACACGTGTTCGAGCGTGCCTGAAGCGTTGGAGAAGGTGATGTTGAACGGAACCGCGAAGTTCTGCCCGAGCTCGTGGCTGGTGCCCATCTGCAACGCCTTGCCGTCGCCCATCATGGCCTCGAGGGTCCATGTCTGAATGGCTCCGGCGAAGCGTTCTCGTGGCGTCTTGTGCCCGGTGAGGACCGGAAGGCCCAGGACGTCGACCATCGTCGTGCGGTAGACGTCGTTGAGGATGCGCAGGGCGTAGGCCCGGGCGTCCTCCTGCGTGGCGTGGGCGGTGTGACCCTCCTGCCAGAGAAATTCGCTCGTGCGCAGGAAGAGCCGGGGCCGCAGCTCCCAGCGCACGACGTTGGCCCACTGGTTCACCAACAGTGGAAGGTCGCGGTGGCTCTGCACCCACTTCGAGAAGAAGTGGTTGATCACCGTCTCGGAGGTGGGCCGCACCACGAGGGGTTCCTCGAGCTCCTTGCCGCCGCCGTGGGTCACCACCGCCAGCTCCGGGGCGAAGCCCTCGACGTGCTCGGCCTCGAGCGCCAGGAAGGACTCGGGGATGAAGAGGGGAAAGTAGGCGTTCTCCGCCCCCGCCTCCTTGATGCGCCGATCGAGCTCGGACTGCATCAGCTCCCAGATGCCGTAGCCCCACGGGCGGATCACCATGGTGCCGCGGGCCGGGCCGTTGTCGGCCATCTCCGCGCCGGCGATGACTTCTTGGTACCAGCGCGGGAAGTCCTCCTCGCGCGTCACGATCGCACCCTTGGCCATGACGCAGGCTACCGAGTCGAGCCTGCCGCCTCGGACGCTCCCGTTCAGCCGGAGCCGGTGTGCGACGCTCCCGCGGTGCTCAGCGCTCGCCGTCGGCGTGACGGCGGATGATCTCGATCTTCTCGCTCGCGTGGTTCGGGTCGGCCCCGCCGATCTCGAGGAGGGCACGTCGATCGGCCTCGGCCTCCGCTTCGGCGCCTTCGTCGGCCGCGGCGATGCGGGCCTCGACCCCGTCGGCGACGAGGCGTTCGGCCTCCTCCACCAGCGCGGTCACCATCTCGTTCTCGGGCACGACGCGGATGATCTTGCCCCGGATGAAGAGGTGTCCCTTCTGCTTCCCGGCGGCGATACCCAAGTCGGCCTCACGCGCTTCGCCCGGACCGTTCACGACGCACCCCATGACGGCGACCTGGATGGGCAGGTTCAGCTTCTCGAGCGCCTCCTGCGCGGCCTTGGCCACGGCGATGACGTCGACCTGAGCGCGGCCGCACGACGGGCAGGCGATGAGATCGAGTCCCTTGCGTTCGCGCAGGCCGAGCGACTCGAGCAGCTGACGACCGGCCCGCGCCTCCTCGACCGGGTCCGCGGTGAGCGAGAAGCGGATGGTGTCGCCGATTCCCTCAGCCAGCAGCGTGCCGATGCCCGCGGTGCCCTTGACCAGGCCTCCCGGCGGGGGACCCGCCTCGGTCACCCCGAGGTGCAGCGGGTGGTCGAAAGTCTCCGAAGCCAGCCGGTAGGCGGCGATCATCAGCGCCACCGAGGAAGCCTTCACCGAGATCTTGACGTCGTCGAAGCCCACCTCGGCGAAGAGGGCGAGCTCGTTCTGGGCCGATTCGACCAGCGCCTCGGGTGTGGCCCCGCCGTACTTCTTGTAGAGCTCGGGGTGCAACGAGCCGGCGTTCACACCGATGCGGATCGGGACACCACGGTCGCGGGCTTCGGCCGCCACCTCTTTGATCTCGGCCTCCTTGCGCAGGTTGCCCGGGTTCAGCCGTAGGCCCTGCACGCCGGCCTCGAGCGCGGCCAGCGCCATCTCGTGGTGGAAATGGATGTCGGCCACGATCGGCACCGGCGAACGCGGCACGATGTGGGCCAGCCCCTCGGCTGCTGCTTCCTCGTTGCAGGTGCAGCGGACGATGTCCGCGCCGGCGCCCGCCAGCGCATAGATCTGGGCCAGCGTGCCGTCGACGTCGGCCGTCTTGGTGGTGGTCATGGACTGCACCGTGATGGGAGCACCATCGCCGATAGGGACGCCGCCCAGGGTGATCCCACGGGTCTGCCGGCGTGGTGACAGCAGGGACGAGGACAGTTCCACGGCTAGTGCGGGATCTGCAGAGGGTGTGTGATGTCGAGGTAGACCCCCGCCAGGACGAAAAAGGCCAGGATGGCGATGAAAAGCGCCGCCACCGGGAACAGCTTCGTGATGTCGGCCCGGTAGTACGCCTCGCCCTTGCGGGTGCGTATCCATTCGTAGGTCGCGACGGCGACGTGCCCGCCGTCGAGCGGGATCATCGGCAGCATGTTGAGCAGCGCGAACACGATGTTGATGGTGATCAGGAGCAGGAGCAGGGTCGGCAAGCCGTCCTTTTCCGCCTGCGCCCCGAGATTGCCGATGCCGATGATGGACACGGGGCGCGGGTTGGCGTCGGGGTTGTTCGCCGCCACGCTGGCGTCCTTGGAGCTGGTCACCTGGTTCAGCACCGAGGTGACCCCGTGCGGTGAGAACAAATGACCGATGCCGGCCACCTCAGCCGTCGTGACCTGCCACATGGTGCGCAGTGCCTCGCCGGGCGATGACGACAGGCTGACTGACTCGGGGGCCGACTCGATGCCGACCCCGAGGTAGCCCCGGTCGGCCAGCTTCTCCCCCTGGACCGTGACCCCCTGGCCACTGGCCGGGGTGGCCCGGAGATCGATGAGCTGGCCACCACGCTCCACCCCGAGAGTCAGCGGCTTGCCCACCGAGTGGCCGATGACGTTCTGCATGGAGTTCGGGTCGGAGAAGGTCTTGCCGTTGACGGAGACGATGGTGTCCCCGGCTTTGAGGCCGGCCAGCTGGGCCGGCGTCTGATTCACGCCCGACCAGTGCTCGAGCGAGCTGACCTTGTAGTTGTTCGAGGCCACGCCGAAGCTGAGGACCAGGATCAGCGCGAGGACGAAGGCGATGAGCAGGTGCATCACCGAGCCCGCCGAGGCGACGATGATGCGCTGGTGGAAGGGCTGGGCCCGGTAGGCCCGGGGCTCGTCCTCCTCGGCCACTTCCTCGGTCGAGGTGAAGCCGGTGATGCGCACGTAGCCGCCGGCGGGAATGGCCTTGACGCCGTACTCGGTCTCACCGCGGCGGACGGACCAGAGCCGCGGACCGAAGCCGACGAAATATTCGGTCACCTTCATGCCCGCCCGCTTGGCCGTGACGAAGTGACCCAGCTCGTGGAGCATCACGATGGCGATGAGGATCACGATGAAGAGCAGGATGTCGCCCCAGCCGAGCAGGATGAAGGCGGCGGTGATCAGTGCCAGGGCGGCGATCAATTGCAGCACCCGGCCGAAATTGCCGGACTCGACGACCGCTTCCGGTTCAGGGGTAGGCGGAGCCGCCGGCGCTTCCTTCTGGGTGACGGTCATCGCGCCCCCAACGCTACCGGGTGCTCCCGCCGGCCAGCCGTCGCCCGATGATCTCATGGGCCCGGACCCTGGCCTCGGCATCGGCCGCCAGGATCGCCTCGACCTCGTCGACCTGGTCGTCGGTCCATGCGTCGAGCGTCTCGGCCACCACGTCGGCAATGCCGGTCCATGACAACGCACCGTCGAGGAATGCCTCGACGGCCACCTCGTTGGCCGCGCTCAGCCAGGCCGGGGCGGACCCGCCCCTGCGGCCCGCGGAGTAGGCCAGATCGAGGCAACGGAAGACTTCGCGATCCGGCGGCTCGAAGGTGAGGGTCCGGAGGGACGACCAGTCGAGCGCACCGAAGGGGGTGGCGGCGCGGTCGGGCCAGCAGAGGGCGTAGCCGATGCACAGACGCATGTCGGGGCTGGCCAGCTGGGCCACGGTCGATCCGTCACGCATCTCGACCATGGAGTGGATGACCGACTGGGGGTGCACGACGATGTCGATCTGGTCGAAGTCCACCCCGAAGAGCTCGTGCGCCTCGATCACCTCGAGCCCCTTGTTCATCAGGGTCGACGAGTCCACCGTGATCTTCGGTCCCATGGTCCACGTGGGATGGGCCAGCGCGTCTTCGATCGTGACCTCTGCGAGTTGCTCGTTGGGCCAGCCGCGGAACGGCCCACCCGACGCAGTCAGGAGAAGGCGCGACACCGCCGCCGTCCCGTCGACCGCGTGCAGGCACTGGTGGAGGGCGCAGTGCTCCGAGTCGACCGGAACGATCTCGGCACCCGGAGTGGCCCGTGCTTTTTGCACCACGGGCGCGGCGGCGATCAGCGACTCCTTGTTGGCCAAGGCAAGACGCTTGCCGGCTTCGAGCGTGGCCAGGGTCACCGGCAACCCGGCGAACCCGACGACGCCGTTGAGCACCACGTCCGCCTGGCGCGCCGCCTCCTCCATCCCCTCGGTCCCGACGAGCACCTCCGTGCCCGCCGGCACGCCGGCCGCCACATCGCGGAAACGGGCGGGGTCGCCGATCACGACCACGTCAGGTCGGAACTCGTGGGCCTGGGCCACGAGGACGTCGGCCGAACGCTGCACGGCGAGGGCGTGGACCCGGAAGCGAGTGTGCTCGCTCCGTATGACGTCGAGCGCCTGCGTGCCCACCGAGCCCGAGGAGCCCATCACGCTGACGGAACGCATCAGCTCACCCGAGGTGGAGCGCCTTGACTGCGAAGTACGTGGCTGGGAGGACGAAGAGCAGACCATCCACCCGGTCGAGCACGCCGCCGTGCCCGGGGAGGATGCGACCCATGTCCTTGATTCCGAGGTGGCGCTTGATCAGGGACTGGCTGAGATCACCGATCGGTGCGACGACCGCCACGATGACGCCGTAGACGAACGCCTTGCCGATCGTCCAGGGATGGATGAAGTGGACCACGATGACCGACACCAAGATGGCGGCGACGGCACCGCCGACGAGACCCTCCCAGCTCTTGTTCGGGCTGATGGACGGGGCCAGCTGGTGTCGGCCCATGTACGAACCCACCAGGAGGGAGGCGACGTCGTCGGCCACCGTCACGATGATGGCGGCCAGCAGGAAGGCGATCCCGTGGCGATCGGGGAACAGGGTCGGGTCCAGCAGCAGGGCCGCGAAGGAACCGAACGCCCCTATCCAGACGAAGACGAAGACGGTCGAGGTCATGCCGGACACAGGATCGGCCGCCGGTTCCACCTGGGCCAGGTACCAGACGAACGATCCGGCCACCAAGACGACGAGGACGAGCGGCAGCGCCGCCACCCCCTTGTTGTAGGTCTCAATCGCCAGGGACAGGCAGCCCACCAGTCCGAGCAGCGTGGCCGGGTGGTAGTGGGCCTTCCGGAAGGCGGCGTAGGCCTCGGCCGCGGCGAGGAGGATCACCACGCTGACGATGACCATGGAGGCCACGGTGCCCAAGGAGAAGCAGACGAGGGCGGCGACCCCCAGGAGCAGGCCCGAGCCGACGGCCACCCGCATGTCGCGACCCCCGGTCCCGGCGGTGTTCACGTTCCCCGTGCGCGCCGTGGTGGCGACACGGGTGGTGCGGGGCGCCCGCGCCTTGGGCTCGGGCGGGCTCGGCGGGGTCAATCGCGAGGCGGCAGCCACCGACGCCGCAGCCGCGGTACCGGCCACAGGTGCGCCCGAGGCCACCTCCGCCGGCTCGTACTCGTCCTCGCGCTCGGCCCCGACCACTTCGGAGACCACCAGCGCTTCGAGCTCGCGTTCGGTTCCGGGCTCCGGCGGGATGACCAGGGTGTCGTCGGACTCGAAGTGCCAGGGCGCCCGCTCGACGTCGACCTCGTCGTTCTCGCTGAGCAGCGCGCCCACGGCGGGAAGGTCGTCGGAGAGCATGGCCGGCTCGAAGATCTCCTCCTGGGCCTCCCAGTCGTTCTCCTCCTCGCGCCAGGTGGGCGGGGCGACGAGCTGGTCCTCGCCCGAGCTGCGATCGAGGATCGCCGGCACCTGACCCGTCGGCGCGTCGTTCCAGTGCGGGAGGTCAGGGTGGTCCTCGACGACGGGCCCGGTGGCGTCACGAACGCTGTCGCCTGCCGGCTCGGCGCCGATGATGCGGACGCGACCCGAGTGGTAGCTGGTCGGTTCCTCCTCGACGACGTCGACCACCTCTCCTCCGTTCTCGGGCTCGGGCTCGGAATCGCCGAGCCTCAAGAACGCGTCGAGGTCTTCGTAGTCGTTGGTGTCGTCGGGCATGTCAGACCTGCAGCAATTCTTGCTCTTTGTTGGAGAGCACCTGGTCGATGAGCGCCACCTGTTCGTGGGTGATCTTCTCCAGTTCCTTCTCCACGCGATCGAGCTCGTCGGTGGAGAGCTCTCCGTCCTTCTGGAGCGACTCGAGCTCGTGGCGGCCCGCCCGCCGCAGGTTCCGTATCGCCACCCGTCCCTCCTCCGCCTTGTGCCGCACGACCTTGACCAGTTCCTTGCGGCGCTCCTCGGTGAGCGGCGGGAAGGCGAGCCGGATCACCGCACCGTCATTGGCCGGGTTGATCCCCAGGTCCGACGCCATGATCGCCTTCTCGATCGCGCCAAGGGATCCCTTGTCGTAGGGGGAGATGACCAACAGCATGGCGTCGGGCACACTGAACCCGGCCAACTGGCGCAACGGCGTGGGCGAACCGAAGTAGTCGACCACGAGCGTCTCGACCAGCGCCGACGAGGGCCGGCCGGTGCGCACCGTGCCCATCTCGTGGCGGACGTGGTCGATCGCCTTGACCATCTTCTCCCTGGTGTCGTCCCTGACCAGGGCGGCGAGATCCTCGTCCATCAGTGGACCAGCGTACCGATCCGCTCACCGCTGAGCGCACGAGGGATATTTCCTGGATTCATGAGGTCGAAGACCCGGATGGGCAGGTCGTTGTCCTTGCAGAAGGTGATCGCCGTGAGATCCATGACCCGCAGATCCTTGTTGATGACCTCCATGAAGGAGATCTCCTCGTAGCGGGTGGCCGTCGGGTCCAGCTTGGGGTCGGCGCTGTAGACCCCGTCCACGCCCGAGTGGGTGCCCTTGCAGAGGAGCTCGGCCCCGATTTCTGCCGCCCGCAGGGCCGCCGGCGTGTCCGTCGTGAAGAAGGGGTTGCCCATGCCCGCGGCGAGGACGACGATGCGGCCCTTCTCGAGGTGACGGATGGCCCGGCGCCGGATGTAGGGCTCGGCCACCTCCTGCATGCTGAGCGCCGTGAGGACGCGGGTCGGCTGGTCGTTCTGCTCGAGCGCGTCCTGGAGGGCGAGCGCGTTGATGACCGTCCCGAGCATGCCCATGGTGTCGGAGGTGGCGCGGTCCATGCCGCCACTCTCGCCGGTCGTGCCGCGCCAGATGTTGCCGCCACCGACGACGACCGCGAGCTCGAGGCCGCCGCCCTCCATGGCGCGGGCCATCTCCTTGGCCATGCGCTCGACGGTTGCGGCGTCAATGGTCTCGTCCGAGGCGGCAGAGGCGAGGGCCTCTCCCGACATCTTGAGGACGATCCGGCGGGGTTCTCCCACGATCAGCCGCGTCAGGCGCCGATGACGACCTGCGCGAAGGACACGATGCGAGCCGAGCCGAGCATGGAGGTGATCGTCTGCTTCTCGTCTCTCACGTAGGCCTGGTCGAGCAGGACGCGATCCTTGAACCACCCGTTCATCCGTCCGTCGACGATCTTGTCGAGGGCGGCTTCCGGCTTGCCTTCGTTGCGCGAGATCTCGAGCACGGTGGCCCGTTCGGCGTCGATGTCGGCCTGCGGCACCTCGTCGCGGCTGAGGTAGGTCGGCTTGGTGAACGCGATGTGCACGGCGATGTCGTGGGCCAACTCCTCGGAGCCGCCCTCGATCACCACGGCCACGGCATTGACGCCGCGGCCCGCCTGCTGGTGCAGGTAGGTGTCGACCACCTGGCCGGGTTCGGCCACCAGTCGGCGCACCCGCCCGACCGAGATGTTCTCCTTGAGCGTGGTGCGCAGGCGCTCGATCTCCTCGTCGAGGTCGCCGACCGCGTCCTCGCCCTTGGCCGCCACGACGGCAGCCAGCTCGTCGGTCAGCGCGACGAACTCATCGGACTTGGCCACGAAATCGGTCTCGCAGCGCAACTCGACCACCGCCGCGGCGTCGCCCGAGCGCACGGCCGCCACGGCTCCCTCGGAGGCTTCCCGGTCGGACCGCTTGGCCGCGCCGGCCAGGCCCTTGAGGCGCAGGATCTGTGCCGCCTCCTCCAAGTCGCCGTTGGCCTCCTCGAGCGCGTTCCGACAGTCGAGCACGCCGGCGCCGGTCATCTGGCGCAGGGTGGCAACGTCCTTGGCGGTGTACTTCGGCATGGCTCAGGCAACCTCTACGGGCTCGGCGGGGGTCGGAGGGGCGGGGGTAGGGGTCGGATGAGCCCGGCGGGGCCGGGGCGTGGGCGAGCCGCCCTCGTCGGACGGAGCCGCCGGGGCGGCGCGGCGCCGGTGCTCGGCGATGAAGCGGCCCTCGACGACAGCGTCGGCGATCACCCGGCACATGAGCGATCCGGAGCGGATGGCGTCGTCGTTGCCGGGGATGACGTAGTCGATGACGTCGGGGTCGCAGTTGGTGTCGACCACGGCCACCACGGGTAGGCCGAGCTTTCGCGCCTCGGTCACCGCGATGTGCTCCTTCTTGGTGTCGATCACGAAGACGGCACTCGGCAGCCGGTCCAGGTCGGCGATCCCGCCCAGGTTCCGGCTCAGCTTCTCGAGCTCGCGGGTGTGCTGGAGGGCCTCACGCTTGGGCATGCCCTCGAAGTCGCCGGCAGCCTGCATGGCCCGCAGCTCCTGCATGCGCTTCACCCGACCCGACACGGTGGCGAAGTTGGTGAGCATGCCGCCCAGCCAGCGCTGGTTGACGTAGGGCATGCCGCAGGCCTCGGCGTACTCGGCAACGGGGCCCTGGGTCTGCTTCTTGGTCCCCACGAAGAGGACGGTGCCCCCGTCGGCCACCAGGTCGCGCACGTAGGTGTAGGCGGACTCGATGCCGGTGAGGGTCTTGCGCAGGTCGATGAGGTAGATCCCGTTGCGCTCACCAAGAATGAAGCGCTTCATCTTCGGGTTCCACCGTCGCGTCTGGTGCCCGAAGTGAACTCCGGCCTCCAGAAGCTGTCGCATGGAAACGACGGCCATGGTGTGTATTCCTCCAGTCGGTTTCTCCCCTGGCGCAGCGCCGACCGAAGCCGGCGACCGTGGGACGCGTCAGGTGATGTTGGTAGTTGATGCTCGCCCACCGGGCGGCGGGCCGGACCAGGTTAGCCGTTCGGGCGGTCCTACGCCCTGGGGTGCGTCCCCTCGTACACGCTGCGGAGCCGTTCCTTGCTCACGTGCGTGTAGATCTGGGTGGTGGCCAGGCTGGCGTGGCCCAGCAGCTCCTGCACCACCCGCAGGTCGGCGCCGCCGTCGAGGAGGTGGGTGGCGTAGGTGTGGCGGAGGGCGTGGGGGTGGGTGGGCGAGGAGGCCCGCCGGTCCAGGATGCGGCGCACGTCACGAGGTCCGAGGCGTGCCCCACGCTGGTTCACGAAGGCGGCCTCGGGGGGACCGGCCATGTCGTCGCGCCCGTGCTCGAGCCAGTCCGCCAGGGCGGCGACCGCGGTGTCGTGGACCGGGACGCGGCGCTGCTTGGACCCTTTGCCCAGGACCGTGACCGTGCGCCGGCGCAGGTCGATGTCGGCCCGGTCGAGGCCGCACAGCTCCGAGACCCGGAGCCCGGCCGCGTAGAGCAACTCGAGCACGGCCAGGTCACGGCGGTCCAGGGGCGTCGCCGCGGACGAGTCGAGCAGCGTCGAGATCTCCCCGCCCGAGAGCACCCGGGGCAGGCGGCCTCCCCCCGAGGGGGCCCGCAGCGAGCGGGCCGGATCCTCGGGGAGGCGACCCTGCCGGTGGAGCCAGGAGAAGTAGGAGCGCAGCGCCGCCGCCTTGCGGGCGATGGTGGCCCGGGCCAGCCTGCGCGTGCCGAGCGACGCCAGGTAGCGGCGCAGGTGGAGGCGCTCGACCCCGGCGGGACCTTCGACCCCCATCCGGGCCATGAAGGCTGCGAAGCCGCGCACGTCGCCCAGGTAGGCCTTCTGGGTGGCCGGAGAACGGCCGCCCAGCCAGGCCTCGAAGCCGGGCAGGTCCCATTCGGCGGGCACGAGGCAACGCTACTGCCCGCATCCGGGCCGGCCAGGGCACTAACGTCGCCTGAGAACCGACGGGGGGTCCGCTGGGTTCGGGAACAGTCTTCGGGGAATGGAGGAGGGTCATGGGGTCGAGATTCGATCGCCGCACGCTGCTGGCCAGCGGTGCGGCAGGCGCAGCGGGCCTCGCCGGGGTATCCGCGCTGGGATGGGACGACATGGCCCGTGCCGCCACCAACGGGCCGGGCCGCAACGGTGTCAGCACGAAGAAGGCGAAGAAGGGCGGCTCGTTGGTCTTCGGCGTCGACGCCGAGGAGTCCGGCTTCCTGCCCACCACGGCTCGTTTCGACGAAGTCGGGGTCATGTACGCCCGCACCGTCTTCGACCCGCTGACCATCGTGCTGGCCAACGGCAACTGGGCCCCCTACCTGGCTCAGTCGGTCGTCCCCAACTCGACCAACACCACCTTTACCATCACCCTGCGGCCCAACGTGCTCTTCCACGACGGCACGCCCTGCAACGGGGCCGCGCTCCTGGCCAACTTCCAGGCCCACGCCAAGTCCGTCCTCACCGGCATCGTGATCAACCCGACCCTCGTGTCGATCACCCAGACCGGCCCGCTTTCCGTGGCCATCACGTTCTCGAAGCCCTGGGTGCCCTTCCCCTACTACCTGGCCGGCGGCATCGGCGGGCAGATCGCCTACCCGGTGGCGCCGTCCATGCTGGCCAACCCGAACGGGACGAGCAACCCCGTGGGCACCGGTCCGTTCAAGTTCAAGCAGTGGATCCCCAACGACCACTTCACGGCGACGGCCAACCCGCACTACTGGAGACCCGGCCTGCCCTACCTGTCGCAGATCACCTTCAAGCCGATCCCCGACGAGTCGGCCCGGGCCGAGGCGCTCAAGTCGGGCACCATCGACCTCATGATCACCGACACCCCACAGGTGATCACCCAGTTCCGGGGCAACAAGAGCTACTCGTACGTGGACGACTCGGGCAAGGTGGCCGGCGAACCCGACATGAACTGTGTCCAGCTCAACTGCCTCAAGGCTCCGTTCAACAACGCCAACGTCCGCCGGGCCGCGGCCATGGCCATCAACCGCACGCAATACGCCAGGGTGATCGACGACAACGTGCTGCCCGTGAGCGCCGGCCTCTTCACGCCCGGCTCCCCCTACTTCTCGACCACGGGTTATCCGGCGTACAACCCCTCGGAAGCCACCAAGCTGGTCAAGTCGGCCGAGAAACAGTTGGGTGGACCCGTCAGCTTCACCTTCGGAGCCACCAACTCGCCGGCCGCCATCAGGGCCCAGGAGTACATCCAGCAGGCCTGGCAGCAGATCGGGTTCCAGGTCAAGAACACCATCGTCCAGCAGAACGACGACATCAACCAGGCCCTGGCCGGCACCTACCAGGCGCTGGCCTGGCGCCAGTTCGGCGCCGTCAACCCGGACCTCAACTACATCTTCTGGAGCACCACCACGGTCAGCTCGGGCTCCCTGTCCATCAACATGGCCCGCAACGCGGACCCCCAGATCGAGACGGCCCTGCTGGCCGGCCGCTCGACCACCCAGACCTCGGTGCGCAACGCCGCCTACAAGACGGTCAACAAGCGCCTGGCCGTCGACCTGCCCTACCTGTGGACCGACCGGGCCGTTTGGGCCGTCGTCGGCAAGCCGAACGTGCAGAACTTCAACAACCCCACCTCGCCGGCGGGGCAGAATGCTTTCGGACTGATCGGAGGATCCATCTGGCCCACCCAGATCTGGATCGGTTAGCTGGAGGCACGTGAGCGGACGAATCCTGGTCGTCGAGGACGATGAGCGCATCCGCTCCTCCATGCGGCTCGCCCTGGAGGGCGAGGGCTACGAGGTAAAGGACGCCGCCAGCGGTGAGGAGGGATTGGACCTCTTCGCCGAGGCACCCACCGACGTCGCCCTGATCGACCTCATGTTGCCCGGGATGGACGGCTTCGAGTGTTGCCGGGCCCTGCGCCGCAACAGCGCGGTCCCCATCATCATCGTGACGGCGCGGGCGGACACCCACGACGTGGTGGCCGGGCTCGAGGCCGGGGCCGACGACTACGTGACCAAGCCCTTCGTGGCCAAGGAACTGGCGGCCCGCATCCGCGCCCTCCTGCGCCGGGCCCGACCGGCCGAGGAGGAGCCCGGCGCGCTCACCTTCGGGGACCTGCAACTGTTGCCCGAGCAGGGCGTGCTGCGCCGGCTCAACGGCGAGGAGGTGCACTGCACCCGCACCGAGTTCCGCCTGCTGTGCGAACTCGCAGCGAGCCCCAACAAGGTGCTCAGCCGCGAGCAGTTGCTCGACCGGGTGTGGGGCTACGACTACTTCGGCGACGGCCGGCTGGTCGACGTCCACATCCGGCGCTTGCGCACCAAGGTGGAGGCTGATCCCGCGGTGCCCCAGCACATACTCACCGTGAGGGGCATGGGCTACAAGCTGGTGCCCTGACATGAGACTGGGCATCGGGGCCCGGATCACTGCCGTCTTCGGGGTCGGCGCCCTCTTGCTCTCCATCCTCATGGGCGGCCTCTCCTACTTCACGACGCGGCACTTCCTGTTGGCCGGCCGTGAGACGGCGGCGCAGCGTCAGGCCTTCGCCAACGCCAGTGTGGTGCGCAGTTCCCTGGAGTCCAACGACCATCAGTACGTGACGCTTTTGGCCAACATCGACGCCGGGTCGGACGCCCACTCGGTGCTCTTCCATCAGGGCAAGCCCTACGCGTCATCGCTCGCGGTCGGTGCCTCGTCGATCCCCCCGGCGCTCCGCCGCGACGTGGTGGCCGGGAACGCGGCCACCCAGACCTACCGGACGGCCGACGGCACGGCCGAGATCGCCGTGGGCGTGCCCGTCCCGTCGGTCCAGGCCTACTACTTCGAGTTCTTCGACCTGTCCGACCTCGATCACACGCTGCGCGTCCTCGGCATCACGCTCTTCGTCGCCGGGATCGTCACCACGGTGCTCGGGACCGCCTTGGGCCGCTTCGCCAGCAGCCGCCTCTTGCGCCCCCTGGCCGACGTGTCGCGGGCCGCCGGTGCCATCGCGGGAGGCGAGTTGGACACGCGTCTCGATCCCGACGCGACCGACCCCGACCTCGAGGGCCTGACCAACTCCTTCAACGCCATGGTCGATCAGCTCCAGGTGCGCATCGAACGGGAGGCCCGCTTCAATTCCGACGTGAGCCATGAGCTGCGCTCGCCCTTGACCACCCTGGCGGCGTCGCTCGAGGTGCTCGAGGCGGAGCAGGATCACCTTCCCCCTCGCTCGCGTCAAGCGCTGGCTCTCCTGGGCGACGACCTGCGCCGCTTCCAGCGGATGGTGAGCGACCTGCTCGAGATGTCACGGGTCGACGCGGGTTCGAGCGACGTCTTCCTCGAAGAGGTCGATGTGGTCGAGCTGGTCCAGCGCTCCGTGGAGGCCGGCGCTCGCAGCCTGGACGGACATGCAGGTGCGTCGCCGTCGGTCCGCATCGACCCTGCCGTGCGGGGTTGCCACGTCGGGGTCGACAAGCGGCGCTTCGAACGGGTCATGGTGAACCTCATGGAGAACGCGGCGAACTACGGGGGTGGCGCCCGGGAGATCGCGGTGGGGCCCTTGGGCGACGAACAGGTCGTGGTCACGGTGGACGACGCCGGCCCGGGCATCGACCCGGCCGAGCGCACCAAGGTCTTCGAGCGCTTCTACCGGGGTTCGGCCTCGGGACGACGCGGCACCGGGACCGGCAGCGGGCTCGGCCTGGCGTTGGTGTCCGAGCACATGCGCCTGATGGGCGGCAGCGTCTCGGTCGATTCGTCGCCTCAGGGCGGCGCCCGCCTCGTGTTGCACCTCCCCGTGCTCGACGGCGCCGAACCCGAGGATGGCGACGCGTGAGGCGGCGCACGGGTCCGGCGATGCTGCTCATCGCCCTGTGCGGCGCGCTGGCCGGCTGTGCCGTCCCGACCCAGGGCGCGCCCCAGACGATCCCGTCTTCCAAGGTGCCGTTCTCGCTGTTGAACCCCCACCTGCCCACCACGACGACGACCTTGCCCGATCTCTCGTCGCTGGTCCCGGTGAAGGTCTACTTCCTCAATGCCGGCTCCCAGCTGCAGCCCGAGGATCGGGTCGTCCCCGCGCCGGCGCCGCTGCAGGCCATCCTCGCCTCGCTCCTGGCCGGACCGTCACAGGGAGAGGCGGCCAACGGCGTGACCACCGCGCTGCCCAGCAACGTGACCGTGTTGTCGACCATGACGGCGGGCAATGTCGTCACGGTGAACATGAACAGTGCGTTCGCACAGATCACCGGGAACAACACCGAGCTCGCCGTGGCACAGATCGTGGCCACGGTGGCCAACGAGAACGGGCTGGGCACCGGGGTCGTCTTCGAGATCGAGGGTCAGCACACCAACGTCCCCATCGCCAACGGGTCGCAGGTGAGCGGTCCCGTCTACCTGCTCGAGGTCATCAGCCCCGCCACCTGAGCGGGGAGCGCCCGAAGGTCAGCCGGTGTGCTCGACGTCGGCCCGCCACGCCACGCGGGGGGCGCCCGACCACAGGTGCTCGAGGTCGTAGTAGTCGCGGGTCTCCTGCAGGAAGACGTGGACGATGAAATCTCCGTAGTCCATGAGTACCCAGGTCAGGTCCTGCCGGCCCTCGACCCGCACCGGCGAGAAACCGTGCTCCTGCTTGACGACGCTCTCGATCTCGTCGACGAGCGTCCGCACGTGTCGCGTGTTGGGGGCACTCGTGATCACGAACGCGTCGACCACCCCGAAGAGCTCGCCCATGGCCAGGATGACGGTGTCGTGCCCCAGCTTGGCGTCGGCCGCCGCCGCGGCCGTGGCCGCGGAGGGCGGCGGCGGGACGTGCACGTCCATCTCTGGACTCAATGGAGCACGTCCAGGATTCCCACTGTCAGTCCGAACACCACGACGAGGATGGAGCAGCCGGCAATGGCCCAGCGCCGCCGGACCCGACGGACCAGCTTCTGCTCGGCTCGGCGCTCGGCCCTCCGCTGGGCCGCCACCGGGGACGCGTGAACCGCGGGTCCCTCGGGCAGCTCCGTCACCCTGGCCGGCAAGGCGCTCATCTGCGCACAGCGTACAGACCCAGCCGACCAATGCAATGGATGACGGAGTCGGGCACGAGGCCGCCGACGGACCGGCCCTCGAGGAGCAGGTCACGGACCTCCGAGCTCGACACCGGCTCGTCGGGCCCGTCCACCCGGACGACCCGCCAGCCGTCCGGGACGCGAGGGGCCGGCGTGGTCGGGCGCGACACCACCGCCAACGTGACCAGGGCTTTGAGGTCGTCGGGTCGGTGCCAGGTCTCGAGCTCGGGGACCAGGTCTGCTCCGACCACCAAGGAGAGGTCGGCCGGGCCCAGCGTGGTGAGCACCTCCTCGGCGGTGTCGACCGAGTAACTGGGCCCACCCCGGTCGATCTCGAGCCGGCTGGCCTCCGCCCCGGGGATCTCGCCGGCCAAGGCAACGGTGAGGGCGTAGCGGTCCTCGGCGGGCGAGATCTCGCGCCGGCCAGACTTTTGCCACGGGTCGTTCGCCACGACGAGCAAAAGGCGGTCGAGACCGAGTGCGGCGACGACAGCCCGGCCGGCCGCGACGTGCCCGACGTGGGGCGGGTCGAACGTCCCACCGAGGATGCCGATGCGAGGACGGTCAGGTGCCGGCAAGTTCTGCCACGACGGGAGCCAGTGCCTCGAATTCCGCCTCATGGACGACGATGTAGCTGAAACCCAATTCCTCGCGCCGGCGGCGCAACGTGTCGGCGATCTCGGGGCCGGTGCCGATGAGCGCCAGCGGCGCCGCCCGGAGCTGGTCCGGCGTCAGGTCGAACAGAGGGGCCATGGCTTCGAAGATCTCGTTCGCGTTCGGGACCACCTGCACCGCGACCGTCCAACACTGCAACTCGAGGTCGCCGGCGCGCTCCCCCGCGGCCTCACGGGCCCAGCGCACTCGCTCGTGGTACTTCTCGACGACCGACTCGGCCGCCACCTCGTGGCCGATGCGGCCGGCGGCCAGGCTGGGCACGATGCTCACGACGTCGGCGTGGCGCCCGGCCAGGCTCAGGATGCGCTTGCTCCCGCCGCCGATGACGATGGGTGGCCCGCCGGGGGTGACCGGCTTCGGTGTCCCGACCGCGCCGGGCACGTCGTAGTGCTCGCCGGCAAAGGTGGCGGAGCCGTCGCGCCACATGGCGCGGATGATCTCGAGGCTCTCCTCCAAACGCCCGATGCGCACCGCTGGGACATCCATGGGGATCCCCGACTGTTCGTAGTCGGTTGTCAGCCAGCCGGCGCCGAGCCCGAATTCGAAACGGCCGTCGGTGAGAATGTCGAGCGTGGCCGCCTCCTTGGCCAGGAGGACGGGGTGGCGGAAGTCGTTGTCCAGGACGAGGGTGCCGACACGCAGCGTGGTCGTCGCCTCGGCCGCCACTGCGCAGGCCACCATCGGCGACCACTGGTCGTCCAGATGGTCCGGGACGTAGAGAGTGGAGTAGCCCAGGTCCTCGGCCTGGCGGGCCAGGCGGCGCCACTCTTGGGCCGAGTCGGCCTTCGAGACCTGGAGCGCGAAGCGGAAGGCGGCCACGGCCGGCGATGCTACGGCGTTAACCTGGTGCGGTGACGAGCCAGCCCTCTGCCTCCTCTTGGAGCGCCGCGTCCTGGCGGAAGTTCCCCGCAGGCCAGCAGCCCGAGTGGCCCGACGCGGACGCGCTCAAAAAGGCAGAGGCCACCCTCTCGACCCTGCCGCCACTGGTCTTCGCCGGGGAGGCGCGCCATCTGATGCGTCAGTTGGGACAGGTGGCCGACGGCGAGGCCTTCCTCTTGCAGGCGGGCGACTGTGCCGAGTCCTTCGCGGAGCACACGGCCGACGCCATCCGCGACAAGCTCAAGATCATTCTGCAGATGGCGGTCGCCCTCACCTATGCGGCCGGGGTGCCGGTGGTCAAGGTGGGCCGTATCGCAGGCCAGTTCGCCAAGCCGCGCTCGGCCGAGACGGAGCGGGTGGGCGGGACGGAGCTGCCGTCCTTCCGCGGTCACATGGTCAACGACGAGGCCTTCGAGCCCGAGGCGCGTCAGGCCCGACCCCCAGCGACTCGTCGCGGCCTACCAGCAGTCGGCCTCGACCCTGAACCTGCTCCGCGCCTTCACCAAAGGAGGCTTCGCCGACCTCTCGCAGGTGCACCTGTGGAACCAGCAGTTCGTGTCCTCTTCGGTCGAGGGACAGCGCTACGAGCGCATCGCCTCGGAAATCGACCGGGCCCTGCGCTTCATGTCGGCCTGCGGCATCGACCTCGGTGCCGAAGAGGGGCTGCACCAGGTCGACTTCTTCACCAGTCACGAGGCGCTGATCCTCCCCTACGAAGAGTGCCTCACGCGCATCGACTCACTGACCGACGACTGGTACGACTGCTCGGCGCACATGGTGTGGATCGGGGACCGCACTCGCCAGTTGGACGGTGCCCACATCGAGTTCATGGCGGGCATCAACAACCCCATCGGCTGCAAAATCGGCCCGAGCAGCACACCGGCGGAGGTCGTCGCGCTGTGCGAACGACTCAACCCCGACCGGGTTCCGGGCCGGCTGACCCTGATCACCCGCTTCGGCGCAGACAGGGTCCGCGAGCTTCTGCCGCCGATCCTGCGGGCGGTGGAGGCCGAGGGCCACGTGGTGGTGTGGACCTGTGATCCCATGCACGGCAACACCTTCGCCAGCGAGGGTGGTCGCAAGACACGACGCTTCGACGACATCCTGTCCGAGGTCAAGGCCTTCTTCGACGTGCACCGCGAGGAGGGCACGTGGCCGGGTGGCGTCCACGTGGAGCTCACGGGGGACAACGTCACCGAGTGCCTCGGCGGGGCGGAAGAGATTCTGGAAGGAGACCTGGGTGCTCGCTACACGACGACATGCGATCCACGACTGAACGCGCGCCAGGCGCTCGATCTGGCCTTCCGGGTCGCGGAGTTCCTCAGAAGTTGATCAGGCGCCTCGTCTTCTCCCTGCTGCTCCTGGCGCTGCCCCTGACGGCAGCGATCGGCGCGGCGGTCGCGACGAGCACACAGCCGGCGGCGGCGGCTTCGACCGAGCCGTCCTACTGGTTGGTGGCCACCGACGGCGGCATCTTCAGCTTCGGTGGCGCACCGTTCTACGGCAGCACGGGGAGCATCGCGCTCAACAAGCCCGTCGTGGGTATGGCCGCCACCCCCGGCGGTGGGGGCTACTGGTTGGTGGCCTCCGACGGCGGGATCTTCTCCTACGGCGACGCCGGCTTCTACGGGTCCACCGGGAGCATGGCGCTCAACAAGCCGGTGGTCGGCATGGCCTCCACGCCCGACGGCAAGGGGTATTGGCTCGTGGCCTCCGACGGCGGCATCTTCTCCTACGGCGACGCGCCGTTCTTCGGCAGCACGGGGAGCATCGCGCTGAACAAGCCCGTCGTCGGCATGGCCTCCACCCCCGACGGCAGGGGCTACTGGTTGGTGGCCTCCGACGGCGGAATCTTCGCCTACGGCGACGCCGGCTTCTACGGCTCGACCGGGAGCATCGCTCTGAACAAGCCCGTCATCGGGATGATGCCCGGTCCGGGCGGTGCCGGATATTTCCTGGTGGCCTCCGACGGCGGGATGTTCTCCTACGGCGACACCCAGTTCTTCGGCTCGCTGGGCGCACTCCCCATCAAGCGCCCGGTCGTGGCCGCCGCGGCCACGCCGAACGCCAACGGCTACTGGATGACCGATGCCACCGGACTGGTGTCGAACTTCGGGTCGGCCGGCTACTTCGGCTCCGCACCGAACCCACTGAACAGACCGATTGTGGGCATGGCGGAGGCGCCGGGAAACGGCAGCTACGTGGGGGCGCCATACCCCTCGGGTTCGTTCGGCTTCGACATCAGCAAGTTCCAGTGCAACAGCTTCCCGAGCGGTGACCACCAGATCGCGATCGTCCAGGTGGACGGGGCCTCGTCCAGTGCCACCAACCCCTGTCTGGCCCAGGAGGCGCAGTGGGCCGGCGGCGGGCTCAACCTCTACAGCTTCTTGACCTACGCCTCCTCGGGCACGGCGGAACCCGGGTGCCAGAACGACCCGACGGGAGCCTGCAACGCGGGCTATGAGGCCGGGATCCACGCCTTCGGCGACGCCCAGGCGGCCGGGGTCAACACCGCGGTGACCTGGTGGCTCGACGTCGAGAACGACCCGCAATCCCCCTGGTCGGGCAATCTCAGCTCGAACGCCGCCCTCGTCGGGGGGGCCCTCAACGCGCTGCGCGAGACCGAGGGCGTGGCCAACGTCGGCATCTACGCCAGCCCGGGCGTGTGGAACTCCATCGTGGGCAACTACCAGCCTGACGTGCCCTACTGGATGGCCGACTATCTGGGCAACCCGAGCGGTCCCGGTTCGTGCGCGGACAAAGCCAACTGGGTGAACAAGGGAGCCCTGCTCCCGGCCGGGCAGCTCCTCATCGTGCAGTACGACAGCCAGCAGTACGACGAGGACTACGCCTGCTGATCCGAGCGACCTTTGGCTCGGTCTGCCCGCTCAGTTGGTCTTGGCGATGAGCACGGCGCAGTCGGCCCCGTGGGCGACCGAGTTGGGCACGCTGCCGATGATCCGGCGCTGCATCCCTTTGCTCCCGACCACGATCAGGTCGGCCCCCACGCGGGTCGCCGTGCCCAAGATGGCATGGACCGGATCGTCGTGGAGCACATGGGTCGTCACGTCGAGTCCGCTCCCGTAGGTCTCGGCGGCACGCTCGCCGACACCCTTGGCGACATCCTCGGCCACTGCGTGCCCGGCTCCGCTGTCCACGAGCGCGACACCCGACGCCGCGGCGATGCCCGACGCGCCGGACTTGTACGCCGTCACGATGTGCAGATGCGCGCCCATCGGCCGGGCGAGCGCTGCCGCCATCTCGACCGCCTTCTCCGCGGTGGACGATCCGTCCGTTCCCACGACCACAATCTTGTACATGACCGACCACGCCCTTTCTCGGGAAAGCGTAGCCAGGATCCTCGTTCAGGTGAATGCGGCCACCGCTCCGGCCCAGAAGTCCGCGAAGAGCGGTGGTGGCTCGGGGGAGGTCATGGCCCGCTGGGTGAGCAGGATGCCGGTCAACCCGCGTTCGGGATCGGTACGCCAGGTCGTGCCGGTGCCACCGTTCCAGCCGTAGCCCCAGGGCACCGGGAGTGCCCCCTCGAGCGGAACGGGCGCCGCCATGCAGTAGCCCCAACCTCCGGCACCGAGGAAGAGCCCGTTGCCGGCGCGCTGCGCGTCGCTGAGGTGGTTGGTGGTCATCGCCCCGACCGCCTCGGCCGAGAGGAGCCGCCGGTCGCCGTGCCGTCCTCCGGCCGCCAGCATGGACACGAACACCCACAGGTCGTCGATCGTGGACACGAGCATGCCGGCCAGATTGGGGAGGGCGGGCGGGGCGCTCCACCAGCCCGTCCCCGGCAGATCGAACAGTTCCAACGCACCGGTGTCGGGATCGGGGGCGTAGGCGGTGGCGAACCTCGGCTGCTTTTCCGCCGGCACGCTGAACGAGGTGTCGCGCATGCCGAGCGGCTCGAACAGCCGCGTCCGTAGGAACTCCTCGAGGGGCCGGCCCGCGGCGCGCTCGATGAGCACGCCCAGGACGGTGGCGCTGGTGCCGTAGCGCCAGACCCGGCCGGGATGCTCCATCAAGGGCAGAGTGGCGAAGCGGGCGATCCATTCGTCGGGGCCAAAAGGTGACGGAGGCCACGGCGGCCCCAGCGCGGTCAATTGCAATTCGTGTTCCGCCCGCTGGACGGGAAAGGAGCCGGGCGGGGCCATGATGTCGCCGAACCCGAGGCGGAAGGTCAGGAGATCTTCGACCGTGATCGACCGTTCGGCCGGCACCGTGTCGTCGAGCGGCCCGTCGATGCTTTGCAGGACACGCCGGCCGGCCAGTTCGGGCAGGAACGTCTCCACCGGATCGTCCGGTGCGAGCACGCCGTCGTCGACCAGCACCATGGCGCCCGCGGCACCGATCGGCTTGGAGATCGACGCGATGCGAAAGATGGCGTCTCGTCCGAGCGGCGCCGCATCGTCGAGGGCGAGCGAGCCGAGCACTTCGACGTGCACGTCGCCCCCGCGGGCGATCAACGCCACCAGACCGGGGACGTCACCGCGCTCGACGTGGGCCCGGAGGCGGGTGTGCAGCCCGACCAGCCCCTGCTCCGAAAATCCCACGCCGGGCGAGGCTAGCGGTAGGGTGCCTCCATGGCGTCGACCGCAGACGTGGCCACCATGATCGCCGCGTTCCCCGACGTCATCGAGGGAGCGCGGCACGGCAACCGAACCTGGTTCGTGCACGGCAAGGCATTCGCCTGGGAACGCCCGTTCTCCAAGGCGGACCTCAAGCGCTTCGGCGACCAGCCGGTCCCTCAGGGTCCGATCGTCGCCCTGCGCACGGCTGACCTCGAGGACAAGGACGCCGTGCTGGCCGAGGGTCGCACGGGCTTCTTCACCATCTCGCACTTCGACGGTTACGCCGCCGTCCTCGTCCAGCTGGACATCGTGGCCAAGCGGGCACTGGCCCAGGCCGTCGAGGACGCCTGGCTCGCCTGTGCGCCCGAGCTGATGGCCAGCGCCTATCTGTCGAAAACGGACTGATCCGGCGAGCCCGGCGGTGGGCCCCGGTTGCGCCTCAGGTGCGCGGAATGTCGCAGGCGTCGTTGAAGCGGAGCAGCACCCAGCGATCCTCCGCCGGCACCCACTCCCATTCGGTCATGGACGCGTGCACAATGCGCACCCACCCCCTCCGGGTGACGTCGGGCGACAGCCCGAGGAACGAGATCATCGTGGCCTCGATCACCCCCGCATGGACGGCCGCCACCACCAGCTCGCCCGGGTGGGCGCGCACCACGTCGCGCACGGCATCCGAAGCCCGCAGCACGAACTCACTCCAGCTCTCACCGCCGGGCGCGATGGGTTGCTCGGGGTCGCGGTCCCAATCGGGGACGCCGAAGGTGGCGACGTAACCGTCCCATTGCATGCCGTCCGCCTCGCCCGGGTGCAGCTCGCACAAGTCGCAGCGCTCGCGTACCGGGCCAAGTGCCCCGGGTCCGGGACCCACCACAGGCCGGAGCCGCTCCGCCGTCTGCACCGCACGGGGCAGCACCGATGCATAGAGGGTGGTGGCCTCGCGTAGCTCTCCCGACTCGTACAGGCGGTCGGCCAACGCCGCGATCTGACGACGGCCCAGCGCGCTGAGCCCCGAGCAGCCCACTCGACCGCCGACGATCCCGTTCAGGTTGCACTCCGCCTCGCCGTGGCGGATGAGCACGATGCGCGACGCGCCGTCGGCCGGCGGGACGATGCGGAGGACGCCCTCGTGGGAGCGCTCCTCGCTCACGCCAGGTTGCCGACGAAGTGCTCGAGCTGGCGCAGCGTGCGGCACTCCACCACCTCGTCGCAGTGCGCGCCGTACTCGCCCACGATGGAGTCGCCCGATCCCCAGTAGTCGCGAGGCTCGGGGTTGAGCCAGTAGACCCGGCGGGCCCGGGCCTGCAGATCCTCGACGACCCAGCTCTGGGAGGCGTGGTAGTTGTTGCGGGCATCGCCCAGCACCATGATGCTCGAGCGTGACGTCACCTGGTCGCCCCAGCGGCGATGGAACTCGCTCAGCGCGTGCCCGTAGTCGGAATGCCCGTCCACCCAGATCACATCGGCCTCGGTGTTGATGCGGGCCACCGCCTCGGCCGGGTCCACCACCCCTTCGAAGAACCGCGTCACCTCGTCGATGCCATCGACGAACACGAAGCTGCGTACCTTCGAGAACTGCGACGAAATGGCGTACACGAGGTGCAGCGTGAAGCGGGCGAAGCTGGCCACCGATCCCGAGATGTCCGCGATCACGAAGATCTCGGGCTTGGCCGGTCGGGGGTGCCGGTAGCGCGGCTCGATGGGGACGCCTCCGGTGGAGAGTGAGCGGCGCATGGTGGCCCGGAAGTCGAGCGGCCCCTTGCGCCCATGGCGGCGCTTGCGAGCCAGGCGCACGGCCAGCTTGCGCGACAAGGGTTGGAGGACCCGATGCAACACGGCCAGCTCGTCACGCGTGGCATGCATGACGTCGATGTCCTCGGGCAGGGGCTTGCGCACGGAGCGGGCCAGCGCTTCGGCTCCGCGGTCCTCGACCAGCCGGCGCCGGATCTCGGTCTCCACCGCCCGGCGGAATTTCTCGATCCGGGCCTTGTACTCGTCCTGGGCCAGGCGCTCTTCGAGGTCGGTCAGCGAACCCCCGGCAGCGCCCGCCTGGGCCTGTTCCATGAGCCGCTCCAGCACGCCGTCGAGGTCCAGGTTCCGCAGCGTGCGGTAGAGGTAGTAGGTGCCGCCGACGGGCCGCCCGGGCTCCATGCCGGCGTAGCGATCGACCGAGTTGCGGGCCACCACGTTCATCATGGCGGCGTCGGCCGACATCAGGGACTTGAAGAGCAGTTCGGCCAGCTCCTCGGGCGTCATGCCCTCGCCCGACCCTCCGCCCTTCCACGAACGGCCTTGACCGGGGGCACGCCCCTGACCCTCCTCGCCGCGCTCGTCCTCGCCCTCCCCGCCTTCGCTCTCCTCGCCTTCCTCACCGGGCGCGCCCCCGGCCGACCGCACGGCGAAGTAGACCTCGAATGCCGTCTCGAAGGCACGCCAGTGCGAGGACGACTTCACCAAGGTGGCGGCCAGCGCGTACTTGAGGGCGTCGCGGTCCTCGAGGGGGATGAACTTGACCGCTTCGGCCGCGTCCAGGTGTTCGGTCAGCGAGACCGGCAGGCCGGCGCGGCGGAGCTCGGTCACGAAGCCCGAGAGAAGGTCGAGCACCTCAGCCTGCCGCCGAGGACAAGAGCTCCTTGGACGCCCGGTCGATGTCGGCCTGGTACTTCAGCAGAATGTGCAGGGTGTCCTTGGCGCCGGCCGCATCGATTGTCTCTACGCCGAGCAGCACCAGGGTGCGGGCCCAGTCGAGCGTCTCGGAGACCGACGGCGCCTTGCGCAGCTCGAGGGTGCGCAGCGAGCGCACGATCCGCGCCACCTGATCGGCCAGCTCCTCACTGATGCCGGGCACTCTGGCCCGCACGATGTCGCGCTCGCGCTCGAGGTCGGGATAGTCGATGTGCAGGTAGAGGCAGCGGCGCTTGAGCGCCTCGGAGAGCTCGCGGGTGTTGTTGGAGGTCAAGAAGACCATCGGCAGCTGGGTGGCCCGCACGGTGCCGAGCTCGGGAATCGAGACCTGGTACTCCGAGAGGATCTCGAGGAGCAACGCCTCGGTCTCCAGCTCGACCCGGTCGACTTCGTCCACCAGCAGCACGACCGGGTCGCTGGCCCGGATGGCCTCGAGCAGCGGTCGGGTCAGGAGGAAGTCCTCCGAGAAGATGTCCTCTTCCAGTTCCTTCCACGAGGGACCCTCAACCTCACCTTGGCCGTGCTCCCCCGCCTGAATCCGCAATAGCTGCTTGCGGTAGTTCCATTCGTAGAGCGCCTTTGACTCGTCCAGCCCCTCGTAGCACTGCAGGCGGATCAGGCGGGCCCCGGTGAGCTCGGCCACCGACTTGGCCAACTGTGTCTTGCCCGTCCCGGCCGGCCCTTCGACCAGCACCGGCTTGGCCAGCCGGTCGGCCAGGTAGACCACGCCGCTGATCGAGTCGTCGGCCAGGTAGCCGACATCCTTGAGACCTCCTCGGACCTCGTCGAGCGACGCAAAGCGGGGTGGTCCGCTCTCGGGCAGTCCCAACGCGCTGTTGCCGCTCACCGGCGCACCTGCCCATCACCCCGTACGACCCACTTCAACGTCGTCAACTCCTTCACTCCCATGGGGCCCCTCGCGTGCAGTTTCTGGGTCGAGATGCCCACCTCCGCACCGAGCCCGAGCTCGTCGCCGTCGACGAATCTCGTCGACGCGTTCACCACCACCGCTGCCGCGTCCACCTCGGCTACGAAGCGGTCGGCCGTGGCCAGGTCGGCCGTCACGATCGCCTCGGAATGGCCTGAGCTGTAGCGGGTGATGTGGGCGATCGCCTCCCCCACGTCGTCCACCACCGCCACCGCCACCACGGGGGCCAGGAATTCCGACGCGAAATCCTCCTCATCCGCCGCCGTGGCGGACGGGAGCAGCGCGCGCACCCGCTCGTCGCCCCGGATCTCGACCCCGGCTGCGCCCAGCGAGTCGCCCAGGCGCGACAAGAGCTCGCCGGCCACCCGCTGGTGCACCAGGATCGTCTCGACGGCGTTGCAGACGCCGAAGCGGTGGGTCTTGGCGTTCACGGCCAGGTCGTGCGCCATGGACAGATCGGCGGCCTGGTCGATGTACATGTGGCAGTTCCCGTCGCCGTCGAGCACATACGGCACGGTGGCGTGCTCGACGAGGGATGCGATCAGGGCCGGTCCGCCGCGCGGAATGAGACAGTCGATGAGCCCGCGCAGCTGCATGAAGGCGACCGCTGTCTCGTGCGTGGTGTCCTCGACCAGTGCCACTGCGTCCTCGGGCAGGCCCGACTTGAGGGCGGCCCGTCGCAACAGGGCGACGACGGCCCGGTTGGACTCGAGGGCGCTCGACGAGCCGCGCAAGAACGCGGCGTTGCCCGCCTTCAGGCAGAGTCCCGCGGCGTCGCTCGTGACGTTCGGCCGGTTCTCGTAGATGACGCCGATCACGCCGAGGGGCACCCGCATCCGGGAGACCCGTAGCCCGTTGGGGCGGACCCATCCCTCGGTGACTTCGCCGACCGGGTCCGGCAGCATCGCCACCTTGCGCAATCCTTCGGCCATGCCATGGACCCGGCCTTCGTCCAGGCGCAGGCGGTCCCGTGCCGCCTCCGCCATGCCGGCGCCCTCCGCCCGCTCCAAATCACAGGCGTTGGCCTCGACCAGGGCGGCCCACTCGTCGTCGAAGAGGTCCGCGGCCAGACGCAGCGTGTCGTCGCGCACGTTGCTCGACGACTGGGCGACCACGCGGGCGGCCGCGCGGACGCGCTCCGCGAGCTGCTCCAGATCCGGCGAGGTCATTTGTTTAGGCTACTAAAACAAGATCGTCCCGATGCACGACGACCTGGCTCCGTCGACCCATCCATTCGTCCGCCGTCGCCGCGGGCACTCGGACCAGGCCCTTGGCGAAGACCCGGCCGTCGGGCTCCACGATCTCGACGGCGTCCTCGGGCCGGAAGTCGCCCTTCACCCCGACGACGCCGGCGGCCAGCAGAGACCGGCCGCGCTCGGTCAACGCGGCGCGTGCGCCATCGTCCACGGCCAGTTGGCCGGACGAGCCGAGGGCAAAGGCGATCCACAGCTTGCGGGCAGAGAGCCTGCGCTCGCGGGCCCTGAACACCGTGCCGGCGCCGGCCTCGCCGGCGAGCGCGGCGGCCAGCACGCCGGGACGGCCGGCGTCGGCGATCACCGTTTCCACGCCGGACCACGTCGCGATCTTCGCCGCCGCCAGCTTCGAGGCCATGCCCCCGCTGCCCAGGACGCTGCCGGCGCCGCCCGCCAGCCGCTCGAGCTGATGGTCGATCTCGATCACCTCCTCGATGAGCGAGGCTTGCGCATCGTGGCGCGGGTCGGCCGTGAGCAGACCCGGCGCGTCGGTCAGGAGCACGAGAAGCTGCGCGTCCACGAGGTGGGCCACCAGCGCGGCCAGGCGGTCGTTGTCCCCGAAACGGATCTCTTCGTCCGCCACTGCGTCATTCTCGTTCACCACGGGCACCACCCCCAGAGCGATCAAATGGCGCAGGGTGCCACGGGCATGCAGATATTGCGTGCGGTGCACGAAGTCGAGCGGCGCCAGGAGCACCTGGCCGGCGAGGATGCCGTGATCGTCGAATCCTTCTTGCCACAGACGCATCAGGCGGTGTTGGCCGACGGCCGACACGGCCTGGAGCACCGCCGGGTCCGCCGGGCGTCGTTCGCCCCCGGCCAGCGCGTCCCAGCCGGCGGAGATGGCACCCGAGGTGACCACCACGACGACATGCCCGTCGTCACGCGCCGCGGCAACCTCGCGGCCGAGCCGCTGCACCGTTTCCGCCGAGACCGAGCTCGAGCCCACCTTGACGACGACGATCACGTTCCGTCGTCCTCCCAGGTGAACGTCATGGTCCCCACCGTGACGTCGTCACCCTCGCGCACACCGGCGCGGACCAGGGCGCGGTCCACCCCCAGACGGCGCAGGCGGCGCATGGCCTCGGCTTGGGCCCCCTCGTCGTTCAGGTCGGAGAGGGCCACCGCGCGCTCGGCGGCCCGGCCCAGGACCAACCAGCCGTCAGGCGTGCGCCGCACGTCTACTCCTTCGGGCGCGGGGCGGTGCACCACGATCTCGCTCGAGGCCTCTGCCTCGGAACGAGCACGCGCCTGCTGCACCATCGCGGCCAGCCGACCGGTCAGCGCACCCATGCCCTCGCCGGTCGCCGCCGAGAGCACGAGGTCGCAGAGCCCCTCGTCGTCGCCGGCCAGGTCGGCCTTGCTCCCCACCACCAGCCGGGGACGCTCCAGCAGATCGGGTCGGTAGGAGCCCAGCTCGGAGAGCAGCACGCGCAGCTGTGCTTCCGGCGGCTCCATCATGAGAAGCGGCGCGCCGAGGTCGAGCAGGACGACGAGCGCCCGGGCCCGCTCGATGTGACGCAGAAACTGGTGTCCCAGCCCCTTGCCTTCCGCTGCGCCCTCGACCAGGCCGGGGATGTCGGCCATCACGAACTCGGTCCCCTCGTGCACGCCACCGACCCGGACCACGCCCAGGTGTGGCTCGAGCGTGGTGAAGGGGTAGTCGGCGATTTTGGGCTTGGCGGCCGACACGGTCGAGATGAGGGTGGACTTGCCGGCGTTCGGAAAGCCCACGAGCGCGACGTCAGCCATCAGCTTGAGTTCCATGTCGAGCCAGAACTCCTCGCCCTTCTCCCCCTGCTCGGCGAAGGCCGGGGCCCGGCGTCGGTTGGACAAGAACCGCGCGTTCCCCCGCCCCCCTTGGCCGCCCTCGGCGACCAGGCCGCGCGAGCCGGCGCTGGCCAGGTCGCACAGCACGCGGCCGTCCCGGTGGTGCACGACCGTGCCCACCGGCACCGGAACCTCGAGATCCTTGCCCCGGGCGCCGTGGCGCTTCCCACCGGACCCGTGGACACCGTTGGTGGCCCGGCGGAACGGGTGGTCACGGAAGCCCAGCAGCGAGGATTCGTTGACCGACGCCACCAGCCAGACGTCGCCCCCGTGGCCGCCGTCGCCGCCGTCGGGGCCCCCTCGGTCGACGTGTGCCTCGCGGCGCCACGAGACCGCGCCCGCGCCGCCGTCGCCCGCCCGCGCGTGAAGTTGGGCCTGATCGACGAAGCCGGGCACGGAGAAAGAGCCTACGAGCCGACAAGTCGGCGAGCGCGCTGGGCCACCTCGGCCCTCGCCTGCGCCGCGTCGAAGCGCATGCAGCGGCCGCCCTCGACCACCCGTTCACCGCTGACCCAGACATCGGTCACCAGGTAGCCGGCACCCGCCCACACCAGATGGCCGAGCAACTCGTCATCGCTCGTGGCCGGAGTGAAGCGAGGGTCGTCGGTGCGCAGGTGGATGACGTCGGCCCGACGCCCGACCTCGAGGGAGCCGACCGGGAGCCCCAACGCGTCGGCCCCCCCGCGGGTGGCCAGGCGCAAAGCCGTCCGCGTGCTCACGACGCTCGGATCGGCCGCGGTGGCCCGGGCCAGCAGGGCACACAGGCGCATCTCGTCCCAGAGGTGGAGATCGTCGTTCGAGGCCGGGCCGTCGGTGCCCAGACCGACGCGCACCCCTCGCTCGAGATACTGGGCCAGCGGCGCCACGCCCGTGCCGAGCTTGCCGTTGGAGCCCGGGCAGTGCGCCACCGCAACGTCGTGCTCCGCCAGCAGGGACAGATCGTCGTCCTCGAGCCATACGGCATGCGCGGCCAGGACCCGGCCGTCGAGCACGCCGTGGCGGTCCAGCAGCTGCGGCGCGCTCGGTGCCGTAGCGCTCGCGCACCACGGCACACTCGGCCCGGGTCTCGGAGAGATGGATCTGCAGCAGCGCATCGCGACGCCGGGCTTCGGCGGCGATGGCCGCCAATCCCTCTGGCGGCACCGTGTACGCGGAATGAGGGCCGAACCCGATGCGCAGCCGCTCCTCCTTGTCCTCCATCTCGCCGAAGAGCCGGCACGCGCCCTCGAGCAGACCCTCCCAGGTGTCACCGGTCCCGGGCACGTCGAAGATGGCCGGGGTGTACACGGCGCGGATACCCGCGTCGAGCAGTCCCCGGGCCACCGCGTCCGGATGGCGGTACTGCTCGGTGGTCGTGGTGATGCCGTTGCCCAGCAATTCCGCCGCTCCCAGCATCATCCCCCAATAGACGTCCTCGTCCTCCATCCGCCCCTCCCGGGGCCAGACCGACTCGGTGAGCCAGCGATCGAGCGGCAGCCCGTCGCCGGCGCTGCGCACCAGGGTCATGGGTGAGTGGCCGTGGCAGTTGACCAGACCGGGCATGAGGATGCCCCCGAGTTCGAGCACATCGGTCCCCGGCTCGGCCGCGTCCTGCCAGGGATCCCCCACCCAGGTGATGAAACCCTCGTCCACCTCGATCGCGCCCGGCGCCAGCACGCGGTCCTCGTCGTCGACGGCGAAGACGGCGTCGGCCACCAGCCGCTGGGTCACGGCGCCCCGACGAACAACCGGTCGGACACCGCCGCGGGGACGTGGATGGGCCTCCCACCCTCGGCCGTCACCTCGATATTGCCCTCGACGTCCCGCCCGCCGACCCGCGCCACCACACCCGGAATGAAGCCGCCCTCGTCGAGGAGGGTCAGCGTGCCCAAGTTGAGCTCCACCTCCTCGCTCACCCGGAGCAGGCGTACCTCCTCGCCTTCGTCCACCTCGGCCAGGGGCCGGGTGGTCGTCTCGGGGGCGGCCGAGTGCGAGCCCGGGATCGGGTTGCCGTGCGGACAGGTGGCCGGATCACCGAGGAGTTCGACCAGGCGCGCCTCGACATCGTCTGAGATCACGTGCTCCCAGCGCCCGGCCTCCCGGTGCACTTTGTGCCACTCGAGGCCGATGACGTCCACCAGCAGGCGCTCGGCCAACCGGTGCTTGCGCACCACCTTCTCGGCCAGGGCCCGTCCGCTCGGGGTCAAGGACAGCCGGCGCCCCTCCCGGTCGACGTACCCCTCTTCCCGGAGGCGGTCCAGCATCTCGGAGACCGAAGGGGCGGAGCGGCCCAGGCGCTCGGCGATGCGGGCCTGGATCACCGGGACCCCCTCCTCGTCGAGCCCGAGCATCGTCTCGAGGTACTCCTCGACGGGTGGGTGGAATTCCTGCGGTTCAGTCATGGCAGTGCGCTGCGCTCGGTGGGACGTCGAGCGCGGGGTTGCGGTCGAAGAAGCCGAAGGGGATCAGCGTGAAGCCGGTGTACTCGACCGGCATGACGGGCCAGTCCTCCGGGCGGGGCACATGGGTGACGCCGAAGGTGTGCCAGAGCACGACATCGGTGTCGACCAGGCTCCGATCCTGCGCCGTCCACGCGGGCAGGCCGTCGCCGCCCGCGTGTTGGTTGGGATAGTCACCCGCCGCCCGTCGCTCGTCCTGGTCGAACGGCGTCACCCACAGGTTGTGGGTGGCGAACGTCGCCCGCTTGCTCACGCTCGACTCCGGGTGGGCCAGGATCGTCGGCGTCGACGTGGGCAGCAACTTGTAGGCCGTCGGTTCCCCGAGCCCGTTCCGGGCGGAGCGGTTGGCGATGCGCCAGCTCCGGCTGCGCGACGGGTCCACGTCGCGCCGGGCGGCCAGCTCGGTCTCGAGCAGGGTCGTCGTCGTGCCGAAGACGTTGCCCCACGGGTTCCCCTCTGTGCCCGGTGGGCCGGCGCCCACGGCGTCCACTTCGAAGACCGCGTTGTCCGGACCGTCGACCTCCACGTCGAGACGGACGTTGAACAGGTGCTGGTGGTACGGGGCGGCCAGGCCCGGGGCGATCATGCGTGCGTGGGGACCGGGGTCCCCGTTCGCCACCGCCATGGTCGACATGATCCCGCTGAGCTTGACCTCGAGCTGCATGGAGCCGTCGAGGTAGAAGTACCAATAGAAGCCGTACTCGTAATTGCCGACGGTGGCAATGGAGCTGACGACCAGCCGGCGCGACCGGCGCACCTCCGTGCGCCCCGACACCAGGTCGGCGTGCTTCCACAGGATGCCGTAATCCTCTTCGTGCATGCAGATGGCGTTCTTGCGCGTGTGCACCCGGCCGCGCTCGTCGGCCCAAACGTTGTCGAAGTAGTAGATCTCCCCCAGGCAGTCGCAGCCGAGGGTGAGCGAGTTGGCCATGCGGCCCAGTCCCCATTCCCCCGCGTCGAAGGCGCTCTTCCACGCGTGCATCGGGCTCGGGTGCCCGTAGGGAACCACCATCTCACTCACGGAGGCCCGGTAGAGCACCGGGCGCACGTGCCCGCCGTCCTCGTAGCCGACGCGCCAGAGCACCAGGCCTTCGAACGGGTCCATGCCCACCCGCATCGTCCACTTCTGCCACCGGACCAGGTTGCCCTCCACCTCGAAGCTCGGGCCCTCCGGCTGGATGATCTCCAGAGGTTTGAGGTCACTCCGGAGCGGTCCGTTGTCCTCGGGGTAGTAGCTGCCCGACTTGGGCGGGAAGGGCACGACGCCGAGGTCGACGACCTCGAGCACCTCGCCACGCCCCATGTCGACGTAGGCCATGAGACCCTCGAGGGGGCGGGCGTAGCCGTTGTCCTCCTTCGACTCGCGGAGATAGGCCAGGCAACGCGAGATGCGACGGTTCTCCTCGTGGGTCAGGCCGAACGTGCCGGCCGGCCAGGGATCGATCTGTACCAGGGAGCGGTCGACGATACCGCGCCGGTCGAGGGCCGCGTTCCACTCGTCGCTCTCGTGCAGTGCGGCGAGCACCAGGATCGACTCCTCGATCTGCAGCGCAGGCCGCATGCCACGCACGACCTCCCAGCGGTCGACGGCCCCCCTCGTCACCGAGACGATCGCCTCGGTCACGTCGGCCGTCGGGCCCTCGAGCAGGTGCATCCTGACCCGGCGGTCCTCTGTGAAGGCTTCGCCGGCATCGGCGGCGCGCACCACCTCCTTCGAGGGTTCACAGAGGCCGAGGTAGGCGAAGCGCACGGCTTCGGGATTGGTCGATCGGGCCTGGACCAGCTCGCGCGCGGCGCGGATGTCGTCTGCAGTCAGCGGGGACAGGGGATGAGGAGAGCTGGAAGGGGCCATTGCGGTTGATGTTACGCGGCGGACGCCGGGCCACCCTCTACCATCGACCCATGGACGATGCTGCCGACCGGGCGGCGCGCAGCGCCTCCGAGCTGGGCCGCCGGCTGGAGGTCGACCACCACGAGGTGCTGGTGGTCCTGGGAAGTGGGTTGTCCCATACGGGCGAGCTCCTGGCCGGCGGTGAAGACGCCCACTCCCTCGACACCCTGCCCTTCTGGCCGGCGCACACGGCGAGCGGGCATCGGGCGCTGGCCTGGTCGGTTTGTCTGAGCGGCCGGCAGGTGCTGGTCCTCGGGGGCCGCAGCCATCTCTACGAGGGGCTCGACCCGACTGAGGTGGTCCACCCGATCCGGACGGGCATGGCCACCGGGGCGAACACCGTCATCCTCACGACCGCCGTGGGCGGGATCCGGACCGACCTCACCCCCGGCACGGTCATGGTGGTGGAGGATCACCTCAACCTGACCGGCCGCAGCCCACTGGTGGGGCCGGCGTGCATCGACATGGTCGACGCCTACGCACCCCACCTGCGAACCTCCGCGCTCGCCACCCCACCTCCGGCCGGTGAGATCCTCGCCGCCGAGGCCGGCGTCTACGCCCACGTGCCGGGCCCCCAGCTCGAGACGCCGGCAGAGATCACCGCCCTGCGCACCCTGGGGGCCGACGTGGTGGGCATGTCCATGGCCCTCGAGACCATCGCGGCCCGCCACGCCGGGGCCGAGGTGCTCGGACTGGCCCTGGTCACGAACGCCGCCGCCACCGCCACCGGCCCGACGGCCATCGCAGAGATCCACCAGGTGGGTGACTCCGCCTCGGCGGCCATCGCGGGCATCGTGCGTCACGTCGTAGCATCTCTACCATGAGCAGCCCGGTTGCCCCTGCCGGCGTCGACCATGTCGCCATCAACGTCCCCGACGTGCCCGGCGCCATCGCCTTCTACACCGAGACCATCGGCCTGGTGCAGAACTTCACCCGGCCCGACTTCGGCTTCGCCGGGGCCTGGCTCGACACGGCCAACGGGCAACAGGTGCACCTCATCGAACTGGCGCCACCACCCAACGTAGGCCAGCATTTCGCGCTGGCCTACGACGACATCGAGGCCACGGTCGCCGAGCTGCGTGCCCGGGGACTCGAGGTGTCCGATCCGGTCGACGTGGGCAGCACCGGACGAAAGCAGGCCTTCTGCAGCGACCCGTGGGGGAACGGGATCGAACTGCATCAGCGGCCCTAGGCAGAACACCTAGGGCGCCGGCCCGGCGCTCTAGTCGGTGACGATGCTGATGAGCTTGCGGCCGCGCCGTTCGCCGAACTTCACCACGCCGTCCGCCTTGGCGAAGAGCGTGTCATCGCCACCGCGGCCGACGTTGGCCCCGGGGAAGAACTTGGTTCCCCGCTGGCGCACGAGGATGGAACCCGCGGTCACCTCGGTCCCGGCGAACTCCTTCACACCCAGACGCTGCGCGTTCGAGTCACGGCCGTTGCGAGTGGAACCACCACCCTTGGTCTTTGACATATCGGACTCCCTCGGACTCGACTCGACTACCCGGCCGCCGTGATGGCGGTGATCTCCAGCGTGGCGTAGTGCTGGCGATGGCCCCAGCGCCGCTTCTGGTTCGACTTCGACTTGTAGGTCATGGCGTTGATCTTCGGGCCCTTCTCCTCGCCCACGACCTTGCCGGTCACCGACACGCCCGCGAGCTGCTCCGGCGTGGCCAGGACCCGCTCGCCGTCGACCACCAGGACCGGTTCGAGGGCCACCTCGGCACCGACGGGCTGGCCCAGCAACTCCACCCGGACTCGCTGGCCTTCGGCCACGCGCTCCTGCTTTCCTCCGGACCTGATGACGGCATACATAAGGGCGAGATGCTAGCGCAGAACGGAGTCGTCGAGGGTCACGCCCCGGCCTCCGCAGACGGTGCATTCGGTCGAGAGGGTCTCGAGCAAGCCCTCCGAGATGCGCTTTCGGGTCATCTCGACGAGGCCCAACTCTGAGATGTCGAAGACCTGGGTGCGGGTCTTGTCCCGGGACAACGCATCGCGCAGGGCGCCGGCCACCCGGTCGCGGTTGTCCCGCACCTCCATGTCGATGAAGTCGATCACGATGATGCCGCCGATGTCCCGCAATCGGAGCTGGTGGGCCACCTCCTCGGCGGCCTCCAGATTGTTGCGGAAGACCGTCTCCTCCAGATTGGTCTTGCCCACGTTCTTGCCGGTGTTGACGTCGATCACCGTGAGGGCCTCGGTCCGCTCGATGATGAGCGAGCCCCCCGAGGGCAGCCAGACCTTGCGGTCCAGCGCCTTGTGCAGCTGCTCGTGCACGTGGTACCGCTCGAAGATGGGCAGGCCCTCGGCCTCGGTGTCGTAGTACTCGACCCGGTCGGCCAGCTCGGGGCTCACGGCTTGGACGTAGTTGCGCACCTGCTCGAAGAGGGCCCGGTCGTCGATGACCACCCCCCGGTACTCACCGTTGAGCTCCTCGCGCAGGATGCGCACCGCCAGCTCGGGCTCCCGGTACAGCAAGCCTGGGGCGTCAGACTTCTTGGCCTCGGCCTCAATGGTGTTCCACTGCTCGAGCAGGGAGGTGACGTCGCGCTGGAGCTCGTCGGCCGAGACACCCTCGGCGGCGGTGCGCACGATCATGCCGTGGCCGGCCGGCTTCACCTCGTCGATGATCCGGCGCAGTCGGCGCCGTTCGGTGTCGCCCAACCGCTTGGAGATCCCGAAGGCGCTCGAGTTGGGCACCAGCACGGCGAAGCGCCCGGGCAGGGACACCTCCTGGGTCAGGCGGGCCCCCTTGGCCCCGATCGGGTTCTTGGTGACCTGGCACAGGATGGTCTGCCCCGCCTTGAGCACGTCCTCGATCCGGCGCTGGGACGAGGTCCCGCCCTCGATGTCGTCCTTGTCGTAGCGCACGTCGCCCCGGTACAGCACGGCGTTCTTCGGGATCCCGATGTCGACGAAGGCCGCCTCCATGCCCGGAAGCACGTTCTGCACCCGGCCCCGGTAGACGTTCCCGTCGATCTGGGTCGTGTCGTCGGCCGCCCGCGACACGTAGTGCTCGACCAGGGAACGCCCCTCGAGCATGGCGATCTGGGTCATCTGGGGCTGGACGTGCACGCAGACCAGATACCGGCCGACCTGCTTGCTGCGGCGGTCCCGCGCCCCGAACGCCGGCGACCGCGCGAGCGCTTGGCCCCGCCACCGCCACCGTCTTCGCCCCGGTCCGCCCCCGCGAGCTTGGCCACCTCGGTGACGGGCTCCTTCGTCGCCATTGCCCCCGACCGCTCCATGGCAGCCACGGGAGCCGGCGCCGCGTCGGGTGCCGACCGGTGTGGCGGAGGACCCGGTGGCGGCGCCGCGTCGGGCGCCGACCGGCGCGGCGGAGGACCCGGTGGCGGCACCGCCGGCGCGGGCCGGGTGTCACCGATCTTGGGCTTGCGCTGGGATGCCTGGCGGGGCGCCGCAGGCGGACTAGGGCTGGAGCCCGCCTCCTGGGCTGGACCCGGCGGGGTCGGTCTGACTTCCGGCTCGGACATGAGGGAGAGCCCTCCTTGCGTTCTGTGCGGGCGCGACGCTGCTCGCGAGCCCGCTCACCTGGAGCGGCTCGAAGCGTGCACCGTCGCGCTCGATCCATTGATGCGTTCTGCAGGCACGCTCGAGCACCAGGTCGGCACCCAGGGCGGCCAAGAGGTCGGTCGGGCGGATACCACGCGGATGCGTGGCCAGCTCTGCCCGGAGGCGACCATCGGAGTCGTCGACGGAGAGCGTCCGGATCGCCGGTCGGACATCGTCGTCCACCGGACGACCCTTCCGCTCCCGGCTGATCGTGAGGACCGTGGCCGCGAGCACCATCTCGGCTCGCTGCCTCAATTCCTCACTCCTCACCCCGGACACCTCCAACTCCCAATCACACGATGCTACCTCCTGCTGGAGCGAGCCCTCCGTATCCTCGACCAGGGCAGCCGCCTGGACCTCCATCCCTGCGGGCAAGAGGACGCTCAGTGCCTCGGGCAAGCCCTCGACCGGCGTCTCCCCGGGTGGGGCCGCCCCCAGGCGCACGTCGAGATACTCGCCCATCGACTCGCAGCCCGTCGGCAGGGCCAGCCCGAAACTGATCAGCGGATGGGGTACGAACCCTTGGGAGTAGGCCAGGGGCAGTCGACTGCGGCGCAGGGCCCGCTCCCAGAGCCGGGCCACGTCGCGATGGCTGGTGAAACGGACCTTTCCCGCCTTGGCGAAGCGCAGGCGGAGGCGTCGCTGGACCGGGACCGGCTCCTGCTCAGGAGGCACGGGTGACGAGGCGCACCGGGATCCGGTCACCTTGGCGCAGGTCCTGGCCCGTTCCCTGGCTCCCGCCGGCCGGCGGGACCGGGGAGGCCACCACGTGCTCGAGGCCGACATCCGTGCAGGCACCGCAGTCGTAGCAGGGGGTCCAGCGGCAATCCTCCACCGCGGCCTCGGCCAGGGCGTCCTGCCAGTCGCCCCAGAGGAAGTCCCGGTGCAGGCCGGCCGAGATGTGGTCCCAGGGCAGGGCCTCCTCGCCCCCGCGGTCCCGGTGGCAGACCTCCTCGAAGCTGAGCCCCTCGGCCGCCAGGGCCTCTTCCCACAGGCCGAGGTCGAAGCGCTCCGACCACTCCTGGAAGGTGCCGCCGGCCCGCCAGACCCGCTCGATGACCGCACCCATGCGGCGGTCGCCCCGGCTGGCCAGGCCTTCGGCCACCGATGCCGCCGGCTCGTGCCAACGGATGGTCAGGCCCCTGGTGCGCTTCGCCTGGGCGCGCAGCAGCGCCACCTTGCGCTCGAGCTCGGCCACCGTGTCCTGGCCGAACCACTGGAACGGCGTGTGGGCCTTGGGGACGAAGCCCCCGACGGAGGCCACCACGGTGATCGACTTGTTGTAACGCCGGCCGATCTCGACACAGCGAGACCCCAACTCGGCGATGCCCAGCACGTCCTCGTCGCGCTCGGTGGGCAGGCCGATGAGGAAATAGAGCTTGATCCGCCGCCAGCCCTGGCTGAAGGCGGCGTCGACCGCCCCGTAGAGGTCCTCCTCGGTGATGAGCTTGTTGATCACCGAGCGCATGCGCCAGGTGCCGCCCTCAGGGGCGAAGGTCAAGCCGGTGCGCCGCACCTTCTGGATCTGCGCGGCCGTGCCCACGGTGAAGGCGTCCACCCGCAGCGAGGGCAGGCTGACCGAAACCCGACCACCGTTCTCGGGATCGTCGACGATGTCGCGCACCGTTTCCTCGATGCCCGAGAAGTCGGCGGTCGAGAGCGAGGTGAGCGCCACCTCGTCGGAGCCGGTCCACTCGAGACCCCGCTGCACCATGTCGCGCACCTGCTGGGCGGGGCGCTCGCGCACCGGCCGGGTGATCATGCCCGCCTGGCAGAAGCGGCAGCCACGGGTACAACCCCGGAAGACCTCGACGTTGAGGCGGTCGTGCACCACCTCGGTCAGCGGCACCAGGGGCCGGGACGGGTAGGGCCAGTCGGCCAGGTCCGCCACCGTGCGCTTGGCGACGGCGGCCGGCACCGAGGGGTCGACCGGCACGGTCCCCGTCAGACGTCCGTCGGTGTACGACGGCTCGTAGAGCGCCGGCACGTAGACCCCCTCGAGGGCGGCCAGCCCCCGGCGCAGGGCGTCGCGCGAGCGCTCCGCCTCAGGCTGGGCCAGCCAGTCCCGCACCACCTCGTTGATCTCGCCCACCACCTCCTCGCCGTCGCCCAGCACGAAGGCGTCGACGAAGTCGGCCAGCGGTTCAGGGTTGAAGGCGCAGTGACCACCGGCCAGCACCAGCGCGTCGGTGGCGCCCCGCTCGGTCGTGTGCAGCGGCACACCGGCCAGGTCGACGAGGTTCACCACGTTGGTGTAGACGAGCTCGGCCGACAGGTTGAAGGCGAGCACGTCGAACCCGGATGCCGGGAGGTGTTGCTCCACGCTGAAGAGCGGGACCCCGGCCTTCCGCATCGCCTGCTCCAGATCGACCCAGGGCGCATACGAGCGCTCGGCCACCGCGTCGGGACGCTCGTTGAGGATCTCGTAGAGGATCTGGAGGCCCTGGTTGGGCAGTCCGATCTCATAGGTGTCCGGGTAGAGCAGCAGCCAGGCCACCTTCCCCGGCCCGTGCTCGGGGTAGACCGAACCCTGTTCGCCGCCGATATAGCGCGCCGGCTTCGTGACCTGGGGCAAGAGCCGCTCGAGCTGGGGCCAGACGGTTTCCATCGTGGCGCCCACGTTACGACGTTGGCAGCGCTCAGCCGCCCGGCAGCGATGTCGAGGTGGTCGCCGAGGGCGGCTGGCCCGGAACCGTCGTGGGGGTGGTCGTGGTCGGCGTCCCCGCCGGCGGATTGCTGGGTGGCTCGGTGATGCTCGGTGGACTCGACGGCGTCGGGGTCTTGATCGTCGGGGCGACCGGGTTGGTCAGCAGGTAGTTGTAGATATTGCGCACCAGCGGAGCGGCCGCCTCGGCGCCGTAGCCGCCCTGGTCGATGACGGCCAGCACGAGGTACTGGGGGTTGGGGTTGGGTCCGAAGGCGACGAACCACGAGTTCGGCTCGAGGCCCTTGGAATTCGAGGCCGTGCCGGTCTTGCCGGCCAAGTTCCAGCTCGCCGGGAATCCCGTGAAAGCCTGGTACCCCGTGCCGCGGGGGTTGGAGATCACGCCCTCGAATCCCTGGAGGATGGCCGAGTAGTTGGTCGGTGAGATGGTCACGTGCCCGGTCACCTGTGGCGCCAGCTTCTTGACCACCTTGCCCGTGAGAGGGTCGACGATCTCGGACGCCACCTGGGGGGCGTAGCGGGTGCCCCCATTGGCGAACGTCGAGTAGGCGACGGCCTGCTCGATCGGTGTCAGCACGGTCTGGCCTTGTCCGAAGGCCAACTCGATGTTGTCACCGGTGTGCCACTGGGCCGGGTAGGGGAACCCCTTGGGGGCTTCGGCATGCAGCTTGGCCCGGATCTGGAGGCTGTCGATCCGGCCCTGCGACTCCCCCGGCAGGTCGATGCCGGTGATCGTACCCTCGCCGTACGCGGTGCCCTCGTTCTGGATCGGCGTCTGACCGTACTGGCTCTGCTGTTCCCAGAACGACTCGCCCAACTTGTAGAAGAAGGCGTCACTCGACACCGTCAACGCGCTCGACACGTTGTAGACGCCGGCGCTGTCGCCGGGGTCATCGTGAAGAGTGCAGTCGGTGTCTTGGGTAACCCCGGGGGCTGGGCATCCGTCGATCTTGAAGGTGCCGGTGTCGTCGTAGGGGGTCGTGGGCGTGATCAGTCCGTCCTGGAGGGCGGCGGTGGCCGTCACCAGCTTGAACGTCGATCCTGGCGTGTACAGACCCTGGATGGCCTCGTCGTTCTCCGCACCCGTCGCCTGCAGCGCAGCATAATTGGCCGCCGAGATCCCGCCGACCCACTCGTTCAGGTCATAGGACGGGTACGAGGCCAGCGCGTAGATCTCGCCGTTGGTGGGGTTCATCACGATCACGGCCCCGTTGTCAGCCTTCGGGGTGAGGTTGTCGACCGGATCGATCGAGTTGCGGTCGGCCAGGATCTGTTGCTGCAGATAGGCCTGAGCCGCCTGTTGCAAGCCGGCGTCGATGTTGAGCACCACGGAGTCGCCGATCTTGGGCGCGGTGGTGCTGAGGGTGCCCACGACGTTCCCGCCGGCGTCGACCGAGAGGGCCTGGCGCCCGTCGACGCCCTTGAGGTACTGCTCGTACTGCGCCTCGATCCCGGCCGTGCCGATCTGGCTGCCCTGGGTGTAGCCCTGGTTGGGGTGGGCGGCCAGGAAACTCGACGTGATGGCCCCGGTGTAGCCGAGCACCTGGGTCGCCGTCGTCCCGCCCTGGGGATAGTCGCGTTGGGCCACCGTCTCGACGGTCACGCCCGGGTACTGCGACTGGTGCGTCTGGAGGTATTGCACCGTGGCGTCGGAGACACCCACGGCGACGGGCACCGGCTCGTAGGGGCTGTACTGCACGTTGTTGATCGACGCCTGCACCTGCTTCGGCGTCTGGCCCACCAGCGCCGCCACCAGGCCCACGATGGCCGGGTTCTGCTGCGCCTCGGCCCGCGACAAGAGGATCTCCTCCTGCGAGGTGTTCGACACCAGCACGGTCCCGCTGCGGTCGACGATCTCGCCCCGCGGCGCGGGGATGCTGACCACGCGTACCTGGTTCCGGGTCACGTTGGCGGCAAAGCTCTTCCCGTCGACCACCTGCAGCGTCCACAGGCGCAGGACGAGGAGGCCGAAGAGCACGAGCACGGTGACGCCCACGATGCGCAGGCGCAGGCTCGGGCGCGAGTCCTCCTCCTCGGGCGAGCCGACGATGGAGGCGACGTTGACGCCCTTGCGCGGCCGCATGCGCGGCTGGCGGGCATCGCTCCGCCACGAGGACCGGCGTGCGGGACGGGTGGACGGCTTGGGGTGGAGGCGGTCGCCCCGGAACGGGTGCCGGAGGGTGCGCTTCACCAGAGTCTGCTCTCGGCGTCGGCCGAGACGAGCGAACGGCGGTTGGATTCCCCGGCCAAAGCCCAGCGCATCAGCCGATTGACCGGGAGCACCAAGACCAGACTCGACACGGCGACCACGAGGCCGAGGGCGAGGAAGTCGATCTGTACCATCTGCTGTTGTCCCATGATCGCGCCGAGCACGGCGAACAGCATGTCCGCTGCGACGCTCCCCGCGACCGCGGCCACCGGCTTGAGCCAGGCCGCCCGGGGGTCCGCCGCCGCCGTCAGGGACCCGACGGCGAAACCCAGCAGGCACCCGACCAGGGCGGACAGCCCGAACGGGGTGGGCAGCACCAGGTCGAAGGCCAACCCGGCCCAGAATCCGACAATTGCCCCGGTCTCGGGCCCGTCGAGCAGGGCCGCCGTGATCGGCAGCAGCCAGAGGAGGTCCGGATGGGCTCCGCCGAAGCGGAGTGGCACCATCAGGACCTGCTGGACCAGCAGGACCACGAAGATCACGAAGGCCAGCCGGAGCATGGCCCGGCCGCTCACGTCGGCGGCTCCCACTGCACCACGTCGACGTAGGCCAGCTGGCTGAGGTCGGCCGCCGCGTCCACCGTGACGCTCTCCTGATTGGCTCCCGCCGCCGTATGGAAGGACTCGACCGTGGCCACCGGGATCCCCGGTGGGAAGGCCGCCGCCTGCAGACCACTGGTGGAGAGGAGCTCCCCCTTGTTCAACGGGGTGTGCGGTGGCACCAGGTCCAGGGTCAGGTCGTTCCCCGGTCCCTGCCCGTCCACAATCCCGGTGAGCTGGTTGCCGAAGGTCACGCCGACCTTCGACTGGCCGTCGGTGATGAGCTGGACGACACACGAATGATGGAAGGACTGGATCACCTGGCCCACCAATCCCCCGCTGGCCACGACGGGGTAGCCGACGTCCACCCCGTCGGACCGGCCCTTGTCGAGCGTGATGGTGGCGGTGAAGTTCGACGAGTACTCGTCGGTCGTCTGCGCGGTGACGGTCGGTAGCGACTGGAGGAAGGGCAAGTTCTGCAGCGCCATGAGCGTGCGCAGTTGTGCCTGCTCGAACGACCGCTCGGAGTGCGCGGCGCGCAGCTGGCCGATGGTGCGCTGAAGCTGCTCGTTCTGGGCCTCCACCGAGTGATAGTCGAAGGCGCCGGCGAAGAAACCACCGATGGGACTGATGATGTCGAGCACGCCCTGACGCAACGGGGAGTAGATGTCGTTGGCCACCGACTTGATCCCCGACGTGACGCTGTGCGTCCGCCCGTTGAGATCGAGCGAGATGAGCGAGAGCGAGAGGACGACCAGGACGACGACCGTCAGCGTGCGGCGCGAGCGCCGTGACCGGGCCACCCAGGATGAACTCGATCGATCAGCGCGTAGAGGTGGTGATCAACACCCGCTTCAGTGCCTCGAACTCTTCGAGGCACTGACCGCTTCCGATGGCGACACAGTTCAACGGGTCACGGGCCACCACGATGGGCATGCCCGTCTCGTGCTGCAGGCGGAACTCGAGCCCGTGCAACAAGGCGCCTCCCCCGGTCAGCACGATACCCTGCTCCATGATGTCCGCCGCCAGCTCGGGCGGCGTCCGGTCCAGGGTCACCTTCACCGCGTCGATGACGGCCGAGACCGGCTCCTCGATGGCACGGCGGATCTCCTCGGTCGACACGACGATCGTCTTGGGCAGACCGCTCACGAGGTCACGACCGCGGATCTCGGCGTGCAGTTCCTGCTCGAGCGGATAGGCCGAACCGAGCGTGATCTTGATCTCCTCGGCCGTGCGCTCACCAAGAGCAAGACTGAACTCCTTCTTCACGAACGAGACGATGGCGTCGTCGAGCTCGTCGCCCCCGATGCGCACCGACTGGCTGGTGACGATGCCACCCAGCGAGATCACCGCGACCTCCGTCGTGCCACCACCGATGTCCACCACCATGTTGCCCGTGGGTTCGTGCACCGGCAGTCCGGCTCCGATGGCCGCGGCCATCGGCTCCTCGATGATGTAGGCCCGCCGCGCTCCGGCGTACTCCGCGGCCTCCATCACCGCCCGCCGCTCCACCCCGGTGATACCCGAGGGCACACAGATGACCATGCGCGGCTTGGCGAACCGGCGCTGGTGCACCCGGTGGATGAAGTAGCGCAGCATCTTTTCGCAGATTTCGAAGTCGGCGATGACGCCGTCCTTGAGCGGCCGGATGGCCTGGATGTTCGACGGCGTGCGTCCGATCATCCGCTTGGCCTCGGCTCCCACGGCAAGCGGGCGCCCGTCCTTGATGTCGACGGCGACGACCGAGGGCTCGTTGAGCACGATGCCACGGCCGCGCACGTAGACCAACGTGTTGGCCGTTCCCAGGTCGACGGCCATGTCTCGACCGAGCAGTGAAAGTCGATTTTCGGCCATAGGTAGATCTCTCCGGACGCAATACGGGGTTGGGCCCGGCGGGACCGGTCCCTCGCGGTGAAAGGACAACAGGCTACGGGAACGTGGGGGGACCCACAAGGCGGATCAGACGCCGCGCCCGTGTCACCTGCAATTTCTCTTGGAGCCAGCGTAGGGTGCCCGGGCCGCCGCCCGAGCGGCCGCGGCAGGGCTCTCCTAAGGGGCGGACAGGTTCGGGAAGAAGAGAGCGATCTCCCGGTCCGCCGACTCGTGCGAGTCCGACCCGTGCACCAGGTTCTCGGTGGTCTCGATCCCGAGATCGCCCCGGATCGTGCCCGGCGCGGCTTCGGCCGGATTCGTCGTACCCATCATGAGCCGCACCACCGCATAGGTGTCCTTGGGTCCTTCGACCACCATGACGAGGGCGGGCGACCGGGTGATGAAGGTCACCAGGTCGCTGAAGAAGGGGCGCTCGCTGTGCTCGGCGTAGTGCGTCTCTGCCACCTCTTTGGAGATGGTCCGGAGTTCGGCGGCGACGAGGCGCAAGTTCTTGCGCTCCAGCCGCGACACGATCTCGCCGGCCAGGCCGCGCTCGACGCCGTCGGGCTTCACAATGACAAGGGTGCGGTCCACGAGGAGTCGAGGTTACACAAACCGGCGCCATCGCGGTCAGCGGCCGGCTTCCTCCCAGGGCACGGCGGACGACAACGCGTCGGCGCGCGCCGCCCCCACCACGTAGAGGGAACCGCAGACCACGACGAGTCCGTCGGCGTCGACCATGGCGCGGGCCAAGCGCAGCGCGTCGCACACGTCGGGTTCCTCGTGCACCGCCAGCCCGAGTGCGCGGCGCCGCCTCGGCCATGGCGGCCAACGGCATGGCGCGCGGCGTGTCCGGCTGACAGAGGACCACGGCCGTCACTCCGGCCGAGGCCAGTGGCGCCATCATCGCGGAGGGATCGCGACCCGTCAGCATGCCGACGACCGCCACCTTGGTGCCATCGACCGCGAACTCCTCGTTCAGCGCGTCGCCCAACGTCGCCATGCCCGCCGCGTTGTGCGCGCCGTCGACGAGCAGCAGCGGCCGGCGCCCGAGCACCTCGAGCCGACCCGGCACGCGCACGGCGGCGAAGCCCTCCTCCACGACTTCGGGCGTCAGCGGCTCCCCGAAGAAGGCCTCCACCGCGGCCAGGGCCACCGCCGCGTTCACGCCCTGGTGTGCCCCGTGCAAGGGGACCAGGACGTCCTCGTAGCGGCCACCGGGCGTCCACAGCGTGACCAGCCGGCCACCCACCGCGACCACGTTCGTCTCGACCCCGAAGTCCTGCCCGTAGACCCAGACCGAGGCGGCCCCGACCTCGGCCGCCCGCGCCTCGACGATGACCAGCAGGTCCTCGCGCAGGTCGCCCAGGATCACCGCGCTCTCGGGCTCGATGATCCCCGCCTTGTCCGCCGCGATCCCCTCCAGGGTGGGCCCGAGCACGTCGGTGTGGTCGAAGCTCACGTTGGTGACCACGGCCACGGCACCGTGGATCACGTTGGTGGTGTCCCAGGTGCCCCCGAGTCCGACCTCCACCACCATGGTGTCGACCGCCTCGGAGGCGAACCACGAGAAGGCGGCCGCCGTGAGGAGGTCGAAACGGGTCGGGCGCTCGGGCAGGAGAGACTCGAGCAAGGCCAGTTCGGTCAGGACCGCCATGAACGACTCGTCGTCGATCGGTTCGGCGTTGCGGGCGATGCGCTCGGAGACCGTGTGCAGGTTCGGGCTCGTGTAGGTGCCCACGCTCAGGCCCTTCGACAGCAGGAGCGCGGTGGCCATGGCCGAGGTGGACCCCTTCCCGTTGGTCCCGGTGACGTGGATAGAGGGGATGGAGTCCTGGGGCTCTCCCAGGAGCGAGGTCAGGGCGTGGATACGGTCGAGCGTCGGCCAGGCCCGGCGGCGCGGCATGTTCTGTTCGAAGTCGATGTGGGCGTCGAGCCAGGCCAACGCGTCGGCCAGGTTCTCGAAGGGTGGGGCCGCGGGTTCGGCCACCGCAGCGGCTCCGGAACCGGCCGGATCAGGAAGCGGCGCGCCGCGAGCGCGTCGCCTTGACCGGCGCGCCTCCGAGCGGCACCAGCGTCGGCGCCACCCGGTCCAAGACCACGGAGCGGTCCACCACACACCGGCCCACGTCGGTACGGCTGGGCAGGTCGTACATCACGTCGAGCAACACCTCTTCGAGGATGGCCCGCAAGCCGCGCGCCCCGGTCCCCCGGAGCAGCGCCTGCTCGGCCACCGCCTCGAGCGCGTCGGGTGTGAACTCCAGTTCGACGTTGTCGAGGGCAAAGGTGCGCTCGTACTGCCGGGTCAACGCGTTCTTGGGCTCGACCAAGATCTGCACCAGCGCGTCCTTGAAGAGCGGGGACACCGCGCTCACGACCGGCAGGCGACCGATGAACTCGGGGATGAGCCCGAACTTGATGAGGTCCTCGGGCAGTACGTGGCGCAGGATCTCACCGTCGTCGCGGTCCTTGCGGTGCACCTCGGCCCGGAAACCGATCCCCCGCTTCCCGATACGGCCTTCGATCAGCCGGTCGAGGCCGGCGAAGGCACCACCGCAGATGAAGAGGATGTTCGTCGTGTCGATCTGGATGAACTCCTGGTGCGGGTGCTTGCGCCCGCCCTGGGGGGGCACCGACGCCGTCGTGCCTTCCAGAATCTTGAGCAGCGCCTGCTGCACCCCCTCGCCCGACACGTCGCGGGTGATGGAGGGGTTCTCGCTCTTACGGGCGATCTTGTCGATCTCGTCGATGTAGATGATCCCGGTCTCGGCCCGCTTCACGTCGTAGTCGGCCGCCTGGATCAGCTTCAGCAAGATGTTCTCGACGTCCTCGCCCACGTAGCCGGCCTCGGTCAGGGCGGTGGCGTCGGCGATGGCGAAGGGCACGTTGAGCATGCGGGCCAGCGTCTGGGCCAGCAGCGTCTTGCCGCAGCCGGTCGGCCCGAGCAGAAGGATGTTCGACTTCGAGAGCTCGACTCCGTCCTCCGCGCTGGGCGGCCCGGCCTGGACCCGCTTGTAGTGGTTGTAGACGGCGACCGAGAGGATCTTCTTGGCGTACTCCTGCCCCACGACGTAGTCGTTGAGGAAGTCGAAGATCTCCCGGGGCTTCGGGAGATCCTCGAAGCTCAGTTCGGCGGATTCGTCACGCTCCTCCGCGATGATGTCGTTGCACAGGTCGATGCACTCGTCGCAGATGTAGACGCCCGGCCCGGCGATCAGCTTCTTGACCTGCTTCTGCGTCTTGCCACAGAAGCTGCATTTGACGAGGTCTCCGCCCTCTCCGAACTTGGCCACCGATCGAGTCTCCCGTCCGTTCCGTCTCGAGCCTATGCAGCGCCGATGGCTTCGAGCGGAGCCACGCTACGGGCCGTGATGACTTCGTCGATCACGCCATAGGTGACCGCCTCGTCGGCCGTCATGATGAAGTCGCGGTCGGTGTCCTGAGCCACCTTTTCCTGGGTCTGGCCGGTGTCCTCGGCCAACATGCCCGAGAGGAGGTCGCGCATCCGCAGGATCTCACGGGCCTGGAGCTCGATGTCGCTCGCCTGGCCCTCGACGCCACCCCAGGGTTGGTGCAACAGGATGCGGGCGTGGGGCAGGGCGAAACGCTTGCCCTTGGCCCCGGCGGCCAGCAGTACCGCGGCGGCCGAGGCGGCCTGGCCGAAGCAGAAGGTCGAGACGTCCGCCTTGATGAACTTCAGCGTGTCGTAGATGGCGAAGAGCGCCGTGATCTCTCCACCGGGCGAGTTGATGTAGAGGTGGATGTCCTTGTCCGGCTCCTCGGACTCGAGGAAGAGCATCTGGGCGCAGATCAGGTTGGCGACGGCATCGTCCACCGGCGTGCCCAAGAAGATGATGCGCTCACGGAGCAAGCGCGAATAGAGGTCGTAGGCGCGCTCGCCCCGGTTCGACGACTCGATCACGGTCGGGACCAGATAGTTGTACGTCTTCAACCGATCCCCCGGATTCTGCATGCTCACTCGCTCTCCTCGCCGTCCTTGTCCACGTCGACTTCCGTTCCGTCCTCCGAGGCTGCCTCCGAGGCTCCGTCCTCCGAGGCTCCGTCCGCTGAGGCATCGGCCTTGAGGTCGTCCCTCGACATCGGGTTGCCCTCCTCGTCGAAGAGCGCAACGTGGTCCAGCAACCACTCCAGCGCTTTGTTCTTGCGCAGCTCTGAGCGTACCGCGCCGGTCCGACCGGCCGTGTCGAGCTGGCGCCGCAATTCGACCGCCGTGGTGCCCATGCGCTCGGCCATCGTGGCGACCTCGGCATCGAGCTCCTCTTGACTGAGCGTCAGTTCCTCGGACTCGACCAGCGCCCTCAGGGCCAGGTCAGCCTTGACGGCGGCATCCGCGTCCACCCGCACCGCAGCGAGGAGGTCGTCGGGGGTCGAGCCCGTGGCCTGGAAATACTCGTTCAGGCTCATCTTCTGGGCCTCGAGCCTGTGCTGAAGGTCGTGCAGGCGCTCGTTGACCTCGGAATCGACCAGGACCTCAGGCACCTCGTCCTCGGCCACCAGGGCGGACAGTGCCTCGAGGGACTTCTGGCGCAGCGCCATCTGGCTCTGGACCAGCTTCACCCGGCTCATCCGCTCCTCGATGTCCGCCTTGAGGTCGGCCACGGTCTCGAACTCGGAGCTCTCGGCCGCCCACTCGTCGGTCACCTCGGGCAGCTTCTTGATCTTGACCTCTTTGAGCAGGACCCGGAACGACACCAGCTGCTCGGCGTCGTTGGGGTTGGGCGCCTCGAAAGCGAGGATGGCCCCGGCCTTCGAGCCGCGCAGCTCGCCGTCGAGCTCGGGCACGACGGTTCCGGCGCCGACCTCGTAGAGGTAGTCGTCGACTCCCACCACCTCGTCCCCGGCGGAGTCGTTGCCGTGCAGGTCGATGGTCACCAGGTCGCCGTCGATGGCGGGACGGCCGACCGTCTCGAGCTCGGCGTCGTTCTCGCGCAGCCGGTCGAGCTGACGCTGCATCTCCTCCTCGCTCACCGCCAGGCCGGGCAGGGTCACCGACAGGCCTTCGTAGCCGGGGATGCCGACGAGCGGGCGCACCTGCACGACGGCGTCGAAGGTGACCACACCTCCGTCCTCGCCCGATTTGATGTCGATCTCGGGCTGGGCAATGGGATCGAGCTCGGTATCGACCACCGCCTGCGCGTAGAAGTCGGGCAGCGATTCGCGCAACGCCTCGGCGCGCAGTGCGTTGGCACCACCCATGCGGGCCTCGAGCACCTGGCGCGGCACCTTGCCGGGTCGGAACCCCGGCACGCGCACCTGGTTCGACAGCGAGCGCACGACATCGGCCAAGGCCTTGTCGAACTCGGGCTCGTCGACCTCCACGCTCAGGCGGACGAGGTTTCCCTCCATGGTCTCAGTGGTGGCTCGCATAGGAATGGAACACTCTACCGGCCGCTTCGGGGCCGGGACTCCCGCCGTCCGGCCGTTCATCGGAGCGCCTCCGCAGCCTGGGGCGCCCTTGACCAGAGTCGGGAGATCCTCCTGGGTCCCCTTGCCGCTGCTCCGTTGCACCGTCGCTCCACCCCCCATGCAGGGCGGAGACCGCACTCAGTCGTCCACGTCGTTGGCGTCACCGGCGACCACGGCGTCGACATCGTCGATCTCGGAGAACGCAACCGCCAGGTTGTTGATGGAAGCTCGGCCGTGCACGTGCATGGTCACCTCGACCTCGTGGCGGGTCTCGCCGGCATGCTGAACCTCGCTCTCGTCCGGACCGGCATGTCCGAGCGATTCCGTGGAGACCTGGTCGAGGGCGAAACCGAGATCGGTCGCCACCTGCAGCAGCCGGCGCAAGATTCCCCGCCCGTCGGGATAGCGAACGCGCAGAACAGAGATGGCCGTGGAAGACCGCGGAAGCCGTCGTGTGACCCTGGGGTAGACAACGGCGACGAGCAGGTAGATGAGCGTCGTCACCGAAGCCAGAATCGGCAGACCGGCGCCGGCGCACGCACCAATGGCCGCGGTCACCCAGATGGAGGCCGCCGTGGTCAGGCCCCGCACCGAATCCCGCCGCACGAAGATGATGCCGGCGCCGAGAAACCCGACGCCGGTCACGATCTGTGCGGCCATCCGGGAGGGATCGAGGACGACCTGGTTCGGATCGAGGACATCGTTGAAGCCGTACTTGCTGATGAGCATGAACAGGGCGGCGCCCACGCCAACGAGCGTGTGCGTACGAAGCCCGGCGCTCTTCTGCTGCATCTCGCGCTCGAGGCCGATGAGCGAGGACAGCAACAGGGCGAGGCCGAGCTCGCCCATCTGCAGCCACCCCTCGACGTTGGGAGAGGCCGCGCCGAGCCCGAATCCTCCTATGTGTATGGGAAACATGCGGAAAGGGTAGCCAAAAGGTAAAGTTGCAGTGACGAAAAGATGAACGAACCCTCGCCCACGCCCGCACCGGAGGGGGTCGCACCAGAGATACCGAGGTGGCCTCTCCTGCCCATCGGGTCCGTCCCCGGCGCGTCGGCGCTCCGCTCAGGGCATGAAGTTCATGGCGCGGAGCACGATCCGGCCGGTCGCCGCGTCGCCGCCGACGCCGATCCTCCCGGCGGCCTCCATCTCGTCTGCGCCGGCCCGGCCGCAGCCCAATCGCACGAAGTCGAGGCTCGACATCGACAGGGTGACGGTCGGCGCCACGTCGTCGCCGACCTCTCGGGCCCGCCCGTCCTGCACGGCCACCGTGAAGGCGCGGGCGTCGCGCTCCGGCCCGGCGACGTCGAAGTGCACGGCAGTGCCCTCCGGGCAGCCCGCCTGTTTTCCGACGACGAAGCCCATTGCCCCCTGGACGCGGTCGATCGACAGGGCCGACGCCTGGTTGCCACTCCCCCCGGGACGGTCGAGGGCTCGGCGCACGTCCTGCTCGTGCACCCAGCTGTCGAAGACCCGGACCTCCATGAACTCCGCGTGGGGGCGCTCCCCCAGCGGGCTCCAGCCGACGGCGGCCCACTCGTCCTCGGTCAGCAGGTCGAGCTGGGCCAGCCTGGTCCCGGTCACCTCGACGAACTCGGCCCGCACCGTGGCCCCGGGGAGGGGACGGCGCACCGCGATCCATGGTTCGTTGCCCCGTCCGAGGTCGTTGCGCACATGGTCGCCGAACGGGCCGTCCCAGACGGGAGCCGGTTCGCCCATGATGGAGCGTTCGATCCCGACGAGGTGGGACAAGTGGTCCTTCACGTCCCACCCGGGGCACTCCGTGGGTCGCGCCCACTCGGAGTCGGACAGCTCGTCGCAGGCCCCGGCCAGACCCTCCCAGGTCTCACTCAGCCCAACGGTGGCGGCACGCCCCAGCTCGGTCCAACCACTGTCCTGACCTGCACTGTTGGTCGTCACCAGGACGAATGTAGTCCTCCATGAGGCACCGGGCTCCGTGACCATCCCCCGCTCCCCGCAACCCTCCCGCTACGTTCGACCGGGTCCGAGGGGGCGATCAGCAGAGGAGAGATCCATGGCGAACTACGAGGGGTACTGCGTGAAGTGCCGCGAGAAGCGGGAGTTCGACGGGCAGGAGGTCGAACTGGCCAACGGGAGACGCGCCGCGCAGGGCACGTGCCCCCAGTGCGGCACGAAGATGAACCGCATCCTGGGCAAGGCCAAGGTCTAGGCACCGAGATTTCGTCGACGTCGGGAGGACGCGGCGTCTCGGCGTCGCCCGGCAGGCGTCCGGCCGGTCGGCGTGAGACGATGCGGGGTATGCACGACCTGATCATCAAGGGCGGAACGCTGGTCGACGGGACCGGTGCCGAGGCGAGACCGGCGGATGTCGCGGTCGACGACGGCCGCATCACCGATGTCGGGCAGATCCAGGGCGGCGCCACCCGCATCATCGATGCCGACGGCATGCTCGTCACGCCGGGATGGGTCGACGTCCACACGCACTACGACGGGCAGGCCACGTGGGATCCCGAACTGGCCCCGTCCTCGTGGCACGGGGTGACGACGCTCGTGATGGGCAATTGCGGCGTCGGCTTCGCGCCCGCCCGGCCCGACCGCCACGACTGGCTCATCGGCCTCATGGAGGGTGTCGAGGACATCCCCGGTACGGCCCTGGCCGAGGGGATGCAGTGGGAATGGGAGACCTTCCCCGAGTACCTCGACGCGCTGGACCGCCGGCGCTGGACTGTCGACATCGGGACCCAGGTTCCCCACGGGGCCGTGCGGGCCTACGTGATGGGCGAGCGCGGGGCGAAGAACGAGCCGGCTTCGCCCGAGGATATCGAGGCCATGCGGGTCATCGTGCTCGAGGCCCTGCGGGCCGGCGCGCTCGGCTTCTCCACCTCGCGCACCATCGGGCACCGGGCCGTCGACGGCGAGCCGGTACCCGGCACCTACGCGGCGGAGGACGAGCTCTTCGGCATCGGGGCGGCGCTGGGCGACGCCGGGGCGGGCGTGTTCGAGCTCGCCCCCATCGGGTCCGCCGGCGAGATGCTGGGCGACGCCTGGCTGGAGATCGACTGGATGCGACGGCTCTCGGCCGCCATCCAGCGCCCGGTCTCCTACGTCCTGCTCCAGGTGGACGACGACCCCGACCTGTGGCGCAAGCAGCTGGCCGCCTCGCTCGAGGCCTGCGCCGAGGGGGCCATGCTCTTCCCCCAGATCGCCGGGCGCCCGACCGGACTGCTGATCGGCCACCACGCCACGCTCTGTCTCTTCTCCGACTTCCCCGAGTACCAGGAGCTGCGGGCCCGCGGGCTCTCGGTCGACGAGCTCGGAGCGGCGCTGGCCGATCCCGAGGTGCGCCGGCGCATCACCTCGTGGACGCCGTCGTCGCCGGCCCAGGCCGCGGCGATGGAGAAGGCGTACCACCGCACCTTCGTCCTCGGTGACCCGCCCGACTACGAGCCCGGGCCGGAGCGCTCGCTGGCCGGCGTGGCCGTGGCACGGGGGATGACCCCCCTCGAGGTGGCCTACGACGAGATGGCCCGGGACAACGGGCAGGGCCTGCTCTACCTCCCCATCCTCAACTACGCCACCGGCGACCTCGACCACGTGCACGAGATGCTCCTGCACCCCCGCAGCCTGCTCGGCCTCTCCGACGGCGGCGCCCACACCGGGACGATCTGCGACGGCTCGATGCCCACGTTCATGCTCACGCACTGGACGCGCGATCGCTCACGCGGCGCCACCCTGCCGCTCGAGTACGTGGTGAAGAAGCAGACGCACGACACGGCCCGCCTCTACGGCATGTCGGACCGGGGCACGGTCGAGGTCGGCGCGCTGGGCGACCTCAACGTCATCGACTACGAGGCCCTGAGCCTGGGCCCACCCTTCGTGCGCCAGGACCTGCCGGCCGGGGGCCGCCGCCTGCTCCAGAAGGCCGACGGGTACGTGTGCAGCATCAAGAAGGGGACGGTGACCTTCGAGGGTGGTGAGCCGACCGGGGAGTACCCGGGCCGGCTGTTGCGCGGGGCGCGCTGAACCCTTCGGGCCTCTGGTCCGATCCGGCCGGTGGTCGCCGCCTCGGGGCGACTGCCCTCCTGCATGGTGGCGGCGCGCGGTGTGGCCACTGCAGGTTCGATGGCGGCGGGCCAGACTGCATCCGTGATGAGCGCGCCGCAGACCCTGTACGCGTTGCGCGACGGCCGGCACGTCGGCTTTCAGGTCTGGGGCGCCCCACGGGGTCCCGGCGTGGTCGATGTGTTGGAGTTCAACAGCGGGCTCATGCTCTCCATCGACGAGACGACGGACGAGCCCAACTGGCACCGCTACACCCAGCGGGTGGCCGGGTTCAGCCGGCTGATCCGCTTCGACGCCGGTGGCCTCGGGCTCTCGGACCCGCTGCCGGCGGGGACGGATCCCTCCATCGAGGGCTGGGGCCGCGACGCGCTGGCCGTCATGGACGCCGCGGGGTGCGGCTCGGCTGTCGTGCTGGCGCCCAACGCCGGCGCGATGGCCGCCCTCTGGCTGGCGGCCACCCACCCCGAGCGGGTGCGTTCGCTCGTCCTGGTGAACGGGACGGCGCGGGTCGGGTGGGCGGAGGACTACACCTTCGGCGTCTCGCCCGAACTGACCGCTCAAGGCAGTGACATCGACGTGCCGCTCCTCGACGACGGGGTGCCCCGGGACATCGCGACGTACGCCCCCAGCCTGGCCCACCGGGTCGGCTTCCGGGAATGGTGGCAGCGGGCGGCCCAGAGGGGGGCCAGCCCCGCCACGGCGATCGCCTTCAACCTGGTCACGTTCTCGGCCGACCTGCGCTGGTGCCTGCCCCTGGTGACCTGCCCCACGCTGAGCCTGGCCCGGACCGACACCGTTTCCAACCTGGCCGAGCACGGTCGCTATCTGGCCCAGCACATCGTCGGGGCGCGCCTGGTCATGGTGCCCGGGACCGACTTGTTGCCCTGGGCCGGCGAGTTCGACAGCCTGGTCGACGAAATAGAGGAGTTCGTGACCGGCACCCGGGGGGCGCCCGCGGCGACCAGCCTGTTGACCACCATCCTCTTCACCGACATCGTGGACTCGACGGCCCGGGCCGCCGCGGTCGGTGACAGCCATTGGCACGGCGTCCTCGACGAGTTCGAGGTGAACGTGCGCCGGCTGCTCGAACGCCACGACGGCACCCTGGTCAAGACGACGGGCGACGGCGTGCTGGCCCGTTTCGCCACGCCGACGCGGGCGGTGCGCTGCGCCGTCGCCATGGTCGAGACCGCCCGGACCGCCGGCCTGGAGCTGCGGGCGGGCCTGCACGCGGGAGAGGTGGAGGTGCGGGGCGACGACATCGGCGGCCTGGCCGTGCACATCGCGGCGCGGGTGATGGCCATGGCCGGCGCCGGTGAGGTCCTGGTCACCGGAACGGTGCGCGACCTGGTGGTGGGCTCGGGCATGGTCTTCGCCGACCGGGGGCGCTACACGCTCAAGGGGGTGCCCGAGGAGTGGCAGGTGCTGGCGGTCGGTCGGGCCTGAGCCGGCGGTCGGCCGCCGCCCGCTCGTCAAGACGATCTGGACGGGCGTGCTCGCACCAAGCTTTGCCTCACGAGCAGAGGTGATCCCGGGCGGGGCGAGCGACGATCAAGAGGTGCTCGACCATGACCGCCCCGGATTCGTGGCCCTGGCCGCCGAGCCGGACCCTGCCCGCCAAGTCCACGTGATGGCGGAATTGGTCTGCCAGATCCAGGAGCGCTCCGAGTCGATGCAGGTGGCGCAGAGGGAGGCGCCGCAGCCGACCCATCCTTGGCCGACAGTTTGGACGCGGCGCACCGACTCCGACTGGAGACGTTCCGCGCCATCATCGGCATGCTGCCCTAAGCCCGGCTCCGATCCACCCCGGCGGCGAGCACGGACAAGCCGAGCGGTGGTACCTCCGACCGTGTTCTTGTCGTAGCGCCGGGTGATGAGCGAAGTTGGCCCGAGATCCGGTCGTGGCTCTCGGGACTGCGCGTCGACGGCTCCTCGTCGCTCGGCCCTCAGACGTGAACCATGGGGCCCGGACCCCGAACTAGCATTCGTCGAGCGATACGGGATGTGGCGCAGCTTGGCAGCGCGCCTGCTTTGGGAGCAGGAGGTCCCGGGTTCAAATCCCGGCATCCCGACCAGTTGCGGTGGCTCCCTCGGAGAGAGAGGTTCTTGCGGAGAGAGCCTCAAACCGAAGATGTTCGGGACGGGTATCTCGTTGAAGCGCTGTAGACGTTCGATGCGCCGAGAGTTACGCAGGGCGAGCCGACCACATCGGGGCGTCGGCCGGTGACGCTGTGAAGGTACCTGGGGCGTACCGACGAGACGGTTGGGGAATACCTCGACTGCTGGAGCCGTGGACCTGAGTGGGCCGAGCTGGGTCGTCAATGGCAGGCACAGCCGGGAGGAGGCCTTCACCGCGTACCCGTCGGCTGGCTCGCTCGGTCCGATCAGGGAACTCCCGCCCGTCGCCCAGGCGGTCTTTCTGGTGTAGCTGGAGCAGGCGAGGACCTCGGAGGGTTGCTCTGAGACTCGGCTCTACGTTCACCTACGCGAACGAACCGTCGCCGCGGTGGTGTCTCCCTGGCCCTCCTCCGCAGGCGGCGGGGTGGATCGCCCGGCTGTTGATGCTGGAGGTGACCATGGTCGCGGTCTCTCCTTGGGATCTCGCTCCGCTGCTGCCAGCTCTAAGAGTGGGTGGCGTACCAGTCCGCGTTCCCCCAATATGGGCAGTTGATGTAACCAAGCTTCGCGGCTGTGCCCAGACTTGGGCCACTCTTGACCGACGCCATCCACGTCCCGCCGTAGGTCTCCGGTGTACATGCGCGGCGCCCGTGTAGTACACGGAGAGCGCAACAGTCTTTCCTGAGGACAGCCAGGTACCCGTGGTGCCGCAAATGAAAATGCTTGCAGTCGAGCTTGTCCACGTACCGTCATTGTTCAGCGCTATCGAAGTCGTAGCGGACGTCACGCTGTCAATCAAGGTCGCGTTGTAGGTGCCAACCAGCTTTGCGCTTGGAGAGATCGAACTGGAGCTATGCGGGGCAGGCGGGACGTGCGGGGCAAGGGTCGCGTCCCACGTTGCATTGAAGTTGTACGGAACGTTCAGATATCCAGGCGCTGTCGCTGACCCAAGGGTCCCCTTCGTGCCAATGGTGATCATCCACGTCATCCCTGTCCCTTTGGGGTCACAGTGGTTACCGGGGTCGAGGTCGGACAGGGAAAGCACCGTAGCGGTGGCGAGCCAGCTGCCCTTTTCTGAGCAGCCCAAGTGACTCAAGACGTTCCCAGTCCATGTTCCGTCACTGGCAAGAGTGATCTGACCACTGAGCTTTGTGCCACCAAAGGCTGGATTCACCTTCACCTTGACGTTGTAGGTGCCGACGAGCTTCGGGTTCGGACTGATGCTGGCCGACGCGGACGTAGACGTGATCACTGCCGTGATGCCCGACAACAGGAAAGCAGCCGCGCTCACACCCACGAAGAACCTTTGCACCCCTCGCATCTCCACTCTCCTTCATCAAAGGAGTTGGGACTTCCCACCTCCGCCAATCGTGGCGGAGTGTGTAGCACGTCGCCCGGGTTGTTGGAGGCTCCATACCTTGGAAACGAGGATGGAGTCATGGGATCAGATCAGCAGTCGAAGAGTCCCACGATGCGTCGGTACACCCCGACGAAGAAGGCCCAGGCCGTGCGGTTGGTGCGCCAGCTCCGCAGCGAGTTCGGCACCGAGCACGGGACGGTCGTTCCGGGTCGCCAACCAGCTCGGCTACGGGGTCGAGTCGGTGCGCTCTTGGGTGCGCCAAGCCGATATCGATGAGGGCGTGCAGCGCCGGTCACGACGACGGATCAGGCCGCTCGGGTCAAGGTGCTCGAGCAGGAGAACCGTGAGCTCAAGCGGGCCAACGCGATCCTGCGTCGGGCGTCGGCTTCTCTTCGCCCAGGCGGAGCTCGACCGCCCACAGCGTTGATCGTCTCCTACATCGACTCAGCAAACAAACGAGTTCGGGATCGAGCCCATCTGCAGGTTCATGCAGTTCGCCCCCTCCACCTACTACGCCGGCCAAGACCCGGCCCCTGTCGCAGCGGGCCCATCCGCGACGCGCTTGAAGGTGGTGATCGTGACCGTCCACTCTCAGGCCAACTACGAGGTCTACGGGGTCCGCAAGCTGTGGAAGGCGGTGCGCCGTGCCGGCGCGGACATCGGCCGGGACCAGGTGGCCCGCCTGATGCGCCAAGCTCGGGATCGGGGGCGTCAAGCGAGGCCCCCAGGTGAAGACCACCCGGGCCGACGAGAAGGCCACCGCGCTCACCAGATCTGGTCTAGCGCCACTTCACCGCCGAGCGACCCTAACCAGTTGTGGGTGACCGATCTGACCTATGTGCCCACGTGGTCCGGCTGGTCTACGTGTCCTTCATCACCGACGTCTTCTCCCGCACCATCGTCGGCTGGCGGGTCGCATCCAACATGCGCACCGACATGGTCCTCGACAGCTCTCGAGATGGCCCGCTGGTCCCGCGGCACCCGCCTCGAGGGCTGATCTCCCACTCCGACGCCGGCAGCTCAATACACCTCGATCCGTTACACCGAACGCCTCGACCGAGATCGGCGCCGCCCCTCGATCGGATCCGTCGTCGACTCCTACGACAACGCTCTGGCCGAGACCATCAACGGTCTCTACAAGACCGAGCTCATCCGCCGCCGCAGGGCCCTGGCGTGACGTCGATGCCGTCGAGCTGGCCACCCTCGCCTGGGTCCACTGGTTCAACACCGAACGCCTCCACTGCTCCCTCGCGACCTACCCCCCACCGAGTTCAACAGCCTACGCTGCCCAACAAGCCGACCCGCACGTTGGAAACCAATAGCCCGAGCCTCCATGCTGCTTGGTTGAGGAGCAAAGTCCAAGTTGGTTTGTTACATCCTCGACGACATCAGACCAACGCGTTCCCGGAGCAGTAGCCGATCGCGACATTGGAGATGTCAATGCCAACACGAGGTCGGCCCTTGTGGCCAAACCCCGAAGCCCGGAAAATTCCGGCACCTTCACCAAGCGCCAGCGCGATGTCGCCTCGCACTGCGAGGTTGAGCGCCTGGTCGCCCGACGAGATCTTCGGCTTCGTGATCTGACCGAACTCAGCTGTCCGGCGGAGCGGGTGGAACGTGACCACCATCATCGTCGGGAGCGGCGGCAGTTGACTGCGGAGTGTTCAGCAGGGCAGTCCGTTGAAGGACGTGACGGCTCCCTTGACCAGCCAAGTGGTGGCGATAAAGTCACCATTGACGTAGGTACCCTCGTACTGCTTCGGCGACGATCCGACCTGGAAGCCGCCGGTGAAGTGCCCTCCTGCATCGGACCCGTGCGTCCATGTCATGGCGGTGTTCCCCGATCCGCCGCCGGTCCAGGCGCCTTTGTCGCCGCCAAAAAGAGGATTCACGGCCTTGAAATGGTGGGTGGTCGCGTTGAACGTGTCTTGCTGACACCCTCCACCGTTCACTTCGAGCGTCCAGATCGTGCTGTTCTTGATCTTCAGCGCGGGCGCTGCCGCCGAGGCCATGCCAGCCCCCGCCAGTCCGAAGCTCGTCGCCATGGCGAGACCCGCCGCTATCACTGCTGCATGTCGCAACATGTCCGCATCCCCCTTGTCGTGGTTCAGAACGCCGGTGGTCCGCTCCCCGCCTCGATCCGTGGAACACACAAACCGCGCCACGATGGATTGCACACGAGGGTTTGGCCTCCCGCCACCGGGCAACATAGATGCCGAGGCTGAAGTTCTACTGGGGTTTTGCTGGGGTTCTGCTGTTGTTTCTCCGGCTGGCGGAAGGTCCGTGTGATCCTTCGCCACAGCTCCCCTGAGGCGCAGGTCTGCTTCGACCACACACCGGCCCCGCATGGATCTTTCGGGTGATTCCCTCGCCCGCCGTCCGAACTCTCGCAATCGCGTCAAAGCATCGAGACGATCGGGATACGCCCACACCCTTCACCACTTCTCGCCTCTCGGTGAGAACCACCGGCCCGTCCATGTCGGCTCCTCACGGCAGTAGGTCGCTTGGAGGTTCTGGTGTAGACCATCGTCCAACAGCGGGCAGACTGGCCTGGGTCATGAAACAGGGCAGGGATCGCCGGGTTGAGGTCCCGCGTTCAAATCCCGGCATCCCGACCAAACAACCACTCACCAGGACCACCACATGTGGTTGACCCCATGAGGTGGGCCCCGGATTTCAGCCTGAGGCGTGGAACGGCGCTGAGTCGAGATTCTTCACCCCTGCAGTAGCACGGCGTCGGAGGACTGACAGTGCTGCGGTCCGTCCCATGGAAAGCGTCATGAGCAAGAATGCCCGGCGTGGCCGATGCCCCTACAGCGCGTTCGGGTGGCGTGGTCCTGCTGACGTTGGCCACGGCGCAGTTCCTCATGACCTTGGACAGCTCGGTCATGAACGTCTCGATCGCCACAGTGGCCAAGGACGTCGGGACGACGGTGACCGGGATTCAACTCGCCATCACCCTCTACACGCTCGTCATGGCCGCATTCATGATCACGGGAGGCAAGGTCGGGCAGATCATCGGGCGGCGCCGCGCCTTCATGATTGGCTGCGTCATTTACGGGATCGGCTCGTTGACGACCGCGTTGGCTCATTCGCTGCCCGTGCTGCTCGCCGGCTGGTCGATCCTCGAAGGGCTCGGGGCAACGTTGATCATGCCCTCGGTGGTGGCGCTGGTCGCCACCAACTTCGGCGCGTCCGAGCGTCCTCGCGCCTACGGCTTGATCGCCTCGGCCAGCGCGATCGCCGTCGCAGCCGGCCCGCTGATCGGGGGGCTTTGCACGACCTATCTCACCTGGCGTGTGGTCTTCGCCGGAGAGGTGGTCCTGGTCGTGGTCATCCTCGCCCTTTCGAGACGGGTCGCCGATGCGCCGCGCGAAACCGACGTCCACCTCGACCCGATCGGAACGGTCCTCTCGGCGGCAGGCCTCGGTTTGCTGGTGTTCGGTGTGATCCGCGTGGGGACGTGGGGATTCGTCCAACCCAAACCGGACGCGCCGCAGTGGCTGGGTACCTCACCCGTCGTCTGGCTGATCCTTGGAGGCGGCGTCGTCCTCACACTCTTCGTGCTCTGGGAGAGCCGACAGATCCGGCACAACAAGGGAGCCCTCGTCGATCCGACCATGCTGCGGATCCCCAGGCTGCAGGCCGGACTCACATCGTTCTTCTTCCAATTCCTGCTCCAGGCCGGACTGTTCTTCGTCATCCCACTCTTCCTGTCCGTCGCCCTCGGCCTTTCGGCCGTGGCCACGGGCGTGCGCCTGCTCCCGCTGTCGGTGGCCCTGCTCGCCGCCGCCGTCGGTGTGCCCAAGCTCTTCCCCGACGTCTCGCCCCGACGGGTCGTCCGCATCGGGTTCGCGCTTCTTTTCGTGGCCATTGTGATCCTGGTGGCCGTCCTCGACGCGGGCTCCGGTCCGGAGGTGGTGACGTGGCCGCTGCTGCTGGCGGGACTTGGGGTGGGGAGCCTGGCCTCGCAGCTGGGCAGCGTCACGGTCTCCTCGGTCCCCGATTCGGAGACCGGTGAGGTCGGCGGTGTTCAGAACACCCTGACCAACTTGGGAGCATCCATCGGCACGGCGCTGGCCGGCACCGTGCTGATCGCCGTGCTCACCACGACGTTCCTGGGCACCGTGGCCAATGACCCCGCCGTTCCCGATGCCATGGCCTCCAAGGCACAGGTCGAGCTGTCCGCCGGCATCCCGTTCGTGAGCGACAAGGACCTTTCCGCCGCGCTGGCCAAAGCCGACGTCCCGAGCGAGACCGCCGACGCCATCGTGGCGGACAACGTGTCGGCCCGCATCAACGGCCTTCGTGCGTCCCTCGCCCTGCTCGCCCTCATCGCTCTGGTCGGGCTGGCCCTCACCAGACGCCTCCCAACGGTGCAGCCCGCAAACGAGTCGTCGCTCGCCGCCGCCAGCGGAGTACCCCCACCACCCTTGACGTAACGTCGCGAGGGGTCGGGTCAGCCGCGACGGAGCGTCACGCTGCACCAAGAGCGCGTGCGGCAGGTCGGGCACGTCATGCGACGGTCGAATCGGCCCCGAGGAAGCCAGATCCCGAGCGGGAGCTGGAAGCGCAACAGGTCGAGTACTCCGATCGACGAAACCTGACGGCATCGTTGGCATCCGACGACGAAGGTGCCCCATCGGCCCACCGGCGAGTCCGATATGGGATCACCTATACCGGGTTCGGGACTGGCGTCGAGGTCGTGTCGTCCCGCGGTCGACGGCTCGTCGGGGGCACCGGCGGTTCCCGACTCGGCGCCCACCTCCGGAGGCACCCCGAACAGGGCTCGCTTGCCCAGTGGGTCGGGCGGCCCCTCGCGACGGGACGGCACTCAGGCCTTCTGCATGGCGTCGTAGAGCGAGCTCGCGAGCGCCCGGTAGGCCAGCGCGCCCGGCGACGTGGGTGCGTGTTCGAGCACCGACTGGCCGAGGGCGGGTGCCTCCGCGAAGCGGACCGACTTGGGAACCGGAGGTTCGAACAGCGGCAACCCGTAGCGCTCCTCGACCTCTGCGAGCACCTTGCGTGCGTTGGTCGTTCGGCCGTCGAACATTGTCGGAATCACACCGAGCACACGCAACTTTTCGTTGACGAAGTGACGGACGTCATCGATCGTTTCGAGCAATTGGCCGACCCCGCGGTGACTCAGCGCCTCGCATTGAACGGGAATCACGACGGCTTCGGCCGCGGTAAGACCGTTGATGGTGAGGATTCCCAGAGAGGGCGGACAATCGATGAATACTGCGTCGTAGTCGGAGGCGACGGTGAGGAGAGCCTGCGACAGGACCTGCTCGCGTCCGTTCCGGCTGAGCAAATGAACCTCGGCCCCGGCCAGGTCGATGGTGGCCGGCACGAGCGAGAGTCCGTCGACGCCGGGCACCGGGCGCACCACTTCGGACAGGCGGGCCCGGCGGACCAGCACGTCGTGCAACGAAGAGTCGATTCCGTCGGGGTCGAAGCCCAATGAGAACGTGAGGCACGCTTGCGGATCGAGATCGATCACGAGAACGCTCAGGCGCTGTTGGGCCAGGGCCACGCCGATCGAATGCACGGTGGTCGTCTTGGCCACGCCACCCTTCTGGTTGGCCACTGCCACCACTCTGACCATCGGGCGATTGTAGAGCCCCTTGATCGGGTCACCCCATAGGGATGCCGACGGCGTACACCGGCCTCCTCATCGGTAGGCAGCCTCCTCCACGGTCACATCGCGGACCAGGTTTCCCAGAGCGATGTTGACGTCGACCAAGTGATAGCCCCACAACGGCCCGAGGCTGTCGGTCACGGTCGGACGCGGATCATTCGGCGCAGGTGTGGCCGTGACCTGCAACCACGTGGCGCCCGTGGCGGAGCGACACTGAGCGGTGTAGAGACCGGGGAAGCTGACCCAGGGGGTGGTGACGGTGACGCCCGGCACCTTGGAGCCGCCGGCGAGGAAGTAGGGCTGCAACGGCCCGGTCCCGCTCGAGAAGGTCACCGGGTTGACACAGGCCACCTGTTGACCGATTCTCGCCGTTTGCCCCGATTGGATGCTCACCCCACGCCCGGGACGCCCGAAAAGGGCGAGGGGAGGTGGAATGGAGCCAAAGGTCGAATAGGCGATGACACAGCCGGTGGATGTGGCCGAGGCACACGTCGGGATGCGTCGGAAGCTCCCGCCGACGCGGCGACCTGTTGGCACCTGCACATTGCCCCCGAGGATGATCGCCGAGACCAGCTGCTTGCGCAGCCGGGGTGAGGGATCGATCTGAGTCTGCAGAAGCCGGATGAGCATGGCCGCCCCCTGTGAGTGGCCGATGAACACGATCGGTCGGCCGTCGTTGTCATGGCGGATGTAGTCGCGCCACCCCGAGAGCAGGCTTGTGTAGGCGATGTTCGACACATTGGCACCGGTGATGGCGCCATGGGACAAGGCGTACACCGTGGCCTGTCGGTACATGGGCGCCCAAACCCGACACACCTGGGAGAAGCGTGAGGCCTGAGACGCAGCCGCGGCGAGCTCGGCTGGCTGGACGACCAGGTCGGCGTTGTCGGTCTGCTCGGTCGACACCGTCGGGTAGACGTAGAAGCAATCGAACCTCTGGGCCGAGCGCCGCGTGGGCGAGCTCCTCGCGACGCGGGTAGCCCCAGACCCCGCGACCGTTGTCGCGGCGCGTGGATAGTTGCAAGGGTCGGGCCTCTGCCCCGGCCGGCAGAGCCAGACCGTCGACGACGAGGTCCGAATCTCCCGGTCGGAGGCGCCGGCTCCGACAGGAACGGCCACCTCGGCGACCAGCAGAAACGCGGCCAGAACCATTGTCCAACCGCTGCTCACCCTGTACCGGCGCGCCGCGCTGGTCCCGGTCACCATCGGCCTACCTCCGTTCGTCGAGCGATGCCACCGTACGCGCTCCCATGCGAGGTCAGCGGGGGCCCGGGTCCGAATCACACCGCCGAGCGCCTATGGTCAAGTGCGGAGTTCGGGCGCCGGCCCGGCGGGCCGCCCGGTCGGCAACTCCAATGAGTATCGATCGTTTAAGGATGAGCCGCGTGCCTGCGTTTCGCATGAACCAGAAGATCGCCGTCGGCGCGGTGTTCGTGTCCGCCATGTTCATGAACATCATGGACATCACGATTGTCAACGTGGCCCTGCCGACCATCGGTCGTGACTTTCACATCGACCCGACGGCGGTCGACGGGGTCGTGATTGCGTACCTGGTCAGCTTGGCCGTCTTCATTCCGGCGTCGGGATGGCTCGGGGACCGCTTCGGAGGAAAGCGCGTTCTCCTGGTCGCCATCCTCGTGTTCACCGTGGGCTCAGTGCTGTGCGGGTTGGCGCACGACATGACCCAACTGGTGGTCGCCCGTATCTTCCAGGGTGCAGGCGGCGGGATGATGGCGCCTGTCGGCATGGCCATGCTGTTCCGGGTCTTTCCCCCGGCCGAACGGGTACGAGCAGCCAGCATCCTGACCATTCCCACCACGATGGCGCCTGCGCTCGGACCGGTCCTCGGCGGCCTCCTGGTGACGAGTTTGAGCTGGCGCTGGGTCTTCTTCGTCAACCTGCCCCTCGGCATCGCCGCCATCATCTTCGGCGCCCTGTTCCTCGAGCGCATGGGGACCGGCGACGCCGGCCGCTTCGACCTGCCCGGGTTTGTCCTCGGTGGGGCCGGCCTCGGCCTCCTCATGTACGGCATCTCCGAGGGCCCACTCAAGTCCTGGTCGTCTCCCGAGGTCGTCGCCACCTGCGTCGCCGGCAGCGTCCTGCTCGTCGTGTTCGTCTTCGTCGAGCTGCGGACGACCAGGCCCATGGTGGACCTACGGCTCCTCTCGGGCCGCCTCTTCCGCTCCACCAACGCGGTGATGTTCCTGGCCGCGGCCGCGTTCTTGGGGACTCTCTACCTCATCCCTCTCTACTTCCAGGATGCCCGCGGCTTGTCGGCGCTCCAATCCGGCCTCTCGACCTTCCCCGAGGCGATCGGCGTGATGATCGGCGCCCAGTTCGCCAGCCGGATCATCTACCCGCGCCTCGGTCCGCGCCGCCATATCACCGGAGGTTTGATCGGACTGGCGGTCTGCATGTTTGCCCTGACCCACGTGGGCCTCACCACGAACCTGTGGCTCATCCGGGCCCTCATGTTCGTGCTCGGGTGGATGATGGCGCAGGTCATGGTGCCCAACCAGGCCGCGTCCTTCGCCATGATCACGACCGACTCCATGGGCCGGGCTTCGACCTTCTTCAACACGATGCGTCAGGTCGGGAGCGCGGTCGGCGTGGCCATCCTGTCCACGGTGCTGATCGGGGTGGGTTCCGCTTCGGGGTCAGGCGCCATGGCGGAACCTGACCTGAGCGGCTATCACGCGGCGTTCTACGCGGCGATGGCGTTCGCCCTCGGCGCGGCGCTCTGCTCGCTCACCATCCATGACGCCGACGCAGCGGAGACCATCGTGCGCAGAGGCCGAGCCGCCCGGACCACCCCGCTACCTCGTCCAGCGGTCCAGCCCGAAACCGTGTCGTGACCACGGTCTGCGTCTTCTGCGGATCGAGCCCGGGAAACGACCCCGCGTTCGCCGCGGCAGCGGAGCGGTTCGGCCACGGCCTGGCCGCCCGCCACGCGGCCCTCGTCTACGGCGGTGCCTCGGTCGGGTTGATGGGGACCGTGGCCGACGCCGTGCTGGCAGGCGGCGGGAGGGCCACCGGGGTCATCACCGAGGCACTGGCCGGCCACGAGATCGCGCATGCCACCCTGAGTGACCTGATGATCGTCACCACCATGCACGAGCGCAAGGCGAGGATGTCGGACCTGTCCGACGCCTTCGTGATGCTTCCAGGTGGCTTTGGTACGTACGAGGAATTCATGGAGTCGGTGACGTGGGCGCAACTGGGCATTCACGACAAGCGCTGCGCCGTGCTCAACGTCGACGGGTTCTTCGACCAGCTGCTGGCGTTTTTGGATCATGCGGTCGACTGCGGCTTCATCAAGGCGCGGCAGCTCAGCCGGGTGTTGGTCTTCAACGAGGTCGACGCGCTGCTCGACACTGTGGTTCCCGCTTGATGGGGACTGGGTACACGAGTGCGCGGTGCTCGTATCCGGTCGGTGTCCCTCAGTTGTCTCCGGGAACGAGGAGGACGTCGCGGAGCTGGTCGGTCTCGCCCCAGTCCTCCAGCATGGCATCGACGGAGGGATATGGCTTCTCGGCCCCACCGTTTGCGTCCAGCAGCGTCGGTCGATATCCGAGGCCCTCGAAGTAGCCAAGATATTCACGGATCGACATCTCAGAGACCCGGGCAAGCATCTCGTCCTTCAGCTCGGTGGTGACGATCGGGCGATCGCGCTCGATGATGCCCGTGGCGCCTCGCATCACGCGTCCTTCAGCGCCCTCGACATCCATTTTGAGGAAGCCCACCCGGCCCGAGACCAGCTCGTCGAGGCGGAAGGTCGGCACCACCACACCCGGATGGGCCAGCAGGTCGCCGGAGTCGATGAGGCCGCCGTTGGAACCGACATGCGTCGAGTAGTACGCCCAGCCCGTCGCCCCATCGGCCGCGACCGGAAGGAGCTCGACGTTCGTGCTGCCGTTGAGGCGGAGTGACGACAGCAACAGTCGGCAGTTTTCCGAGTTGGGCTCGAGCGCGATCACCCGACCCGAAGGGCCGACCAGGCGTGAGGCAAGGAGGGAGTAGTACCCGAGATTGGCACCCACGTCGACCACGGTCATTCCCGGAGCGCAGTACCGTTCGAACACCCTCGTGAGATGAGGCTCGTAGCTCCCCGACCGCAATCCGGGCGTCACTGCGGCGTCCGCGGCGTCACAGAAGAGCTCGACCCCGCCGACCGTACAGCGCTCGGCGTCAACCTCGGTCAACTGAACCAGGAATGCCGTTGGTGCGACTTGGTGCTCAATCGTGCCGAGCATCTTTCTCACCGTGGAGACCTCGCTCAGATCACCCGATCCGGCTGTGTCGATCGCCCCGCGGAGCTCCTCGGGCAGCGTCGGGTAGATCAGACGCACCAGCTGATCGAAGGTGAGCCCTCGTTCGGGAACGGTGCCCCCCAGCCTTTGGACGAGACGATCGCGCCACGGGGACCGTGTTGGCGTGCCTGCGGCCCCGTTGTCGTGCGTCTGGTCCATGCTCGGCCCCACGGTACCCCGCGCACCAGCTCAGGCTGGAGTTCTGCCTCGGAGCGGGACAGCCCGGAACCGCCCTCGAGCATTGACCGGGAGTTGCCGTTACTCTCGCTCTTGCAAGAAGGTCGTCACCATCGAGGTCGACCCGTCCGCGCGGTGATCAGCCCATCGTGGCCCCGAGCGGAGTGCCGGCCGGGGAAGGGGCCGCATGGGTGCTCGGCGCAGGCAGACGAATCGGATCCGTCGCTGTGGGGGCAGCCTGGGCGGTGCGGCGATTCTTGTGGTCGCGTCCGTCATCGGCGCCCTCGCTCCGGCGGCCCTGGCCCCGTCGACGGCCTCCGCGGGAACGACCCCCCAGGTATCGGGCGGTGGCAACTACACCTGTGCCCTGCTGCCCTCGGGCAGTGTCGATTGCTGGGGCGTCAACCCCTGGGGACAGCTCGGCAACGGGACTACGAACGACTCTGACGTCCCAGTGCAGGTGGCTGCCCTGCCAGCCGCGTCTGCGATTACCACCGGCACCGGTCACACGTGCGCACTCGACACGTCGGGCCACGCATTCTGCTGGGGAACCGACTCCTATGGCGAGCTCGGGAACGGGAACAACAACAACAAGCTGGCGCCCGTGCCGGTGTCGGGTGGCCTCGAGTTCTCCCAGATCGCCGCCGGCGGCTTCGCGACGTCCGGAGCGTTCCCGACAGCTGACTACACCTGTGGCGTGACCAAAGCCGGCCCGGCCAGCGGGCCGGGTCAGGTCTGGTGCTGGGGCTACAACGGCTTCGGGCAGTTGGGCAACAACACGACGACGAACAGCAACGTGCCGGTGGCCGTGAGCGGGCTTCCCGCCGGTGCAGTGCAGGTGGCCACGGGTCCCGGCCACGCCTGTGCCGCCCTCACCGACGGCAGCGTGTGGTGTTGGGGGCTCGGCAAAGACGGTCAGCTCGGCAACAACAACACCAAGAACAAGAAGAGCCCTGTCCAGGCCGTTGGGTTGGTGGGCGCCATGGCGGTCGGGGCCGGCACCTCTCACAGCTGTGCACTCCTCGCGAGCGGAGGAATGATGTGCTGGGGGAACAACGCCTCCGGGCAGCTCGGCAACGGAACCACCGACAGCAGTGACGTGCCGGTTCCGGTGGGCCCTCTGGCTGGGACCGTCCAACAGATTGCCCTGGGTGGCGATCACACCTGTGCGCTCATCGGAAATCCCCAGTCCGAAGTCGAGTGTTGGGGCGACGATCAGCGCGGCGATCTTGGTGACGGGAACATGCAGGAACCCCCGGTCACCTCGCCCGAAGCCGTCTTCGGTCTGGCGGGGAGCGCTGCATCGGGACAGGGCGTCGTACCGACCGCGATAGGAGCCGGGAATGCCCACAGCTGCTCGTTCGTCCTGACCGGACAGCTCTACTGTTGGGGTGCCAACCTCAAGGGTGAGGTGGGTGACGGCACCAAAGAGGACCGCGACGTGCCGACGCTCGTGCTCGGGATCACGCCAGGAACGCAGCAGATCAGCGAAGGGAGTGGTGGTGGTTGCGCTCTGACCTCCGGACTCGGGGTCAAATGCTGGGGCGGCTTCGATGGCAACGATTTCGTCGTGCAGCAGAGCGCCGAGACGGTGGCCGCCCTGCCCGGCGGCGTCGCCGCGGTGTCGGCGGGAGCCATCGACGGATGCGCGGTCTCCACATCTGGCTCACTCCAGTGCTGGGGAGGGAACGAACGGGGCGAGGTGGGGAACGGGACCACTGATCCGCAGCCAACACCGGTCGGCGTATCGGGACTCTCGTCAGGAGTGGGATTCGTATCCGAGGGTGACACGGTGACGTGCGCGACGAAGGGGAAAAAGGTCAATTTGCTGTGTTGGGGTGCCAACGACCGCGGGCAACTCGGCGACGACACCACGACGGACAGATCGGTGCCCGTTTCGATCCCATACGAAGCGATGCAAGTATCGAACGGATTCGACAACACCTGTGCCGTCGTCCTTGGCGGCGTGAACCCTGATTTTGCCGTCTGCATGGGCGCCAACGACTTTGGACAACTCGGGAACGGGAAGACCAACACCGGAGTTGCCCATCCGGTCAAGGTCAAGAACCTGCCCGGCACCCCGGTCCAAGTCGCAGTTGGCGGGGATTTCAACGGCAGCCCGAATCCGGCCGACCACTCGTGCGCGGTGCTCACCAGCGGTGCGGTGTACTGCTGGGGCGTGGGCGGGGCCCTCGGCAACGGGTCATCGAGCGACAGCTCGACGCCAGTCGAGGTCAGTCTGTCCGGGCCGGCGAAGCAAGTGATCGTCGGAAGTGCCTTCGCCTGCGCACTGCTCATGACCGGAAGCGTCCAGTGCTGGGGCTCCGACTTCCAAGGGGAGCTCGGGGACGGAGGACCGCCCACCTCGTGGCCCCTCACCCCGGTCAACGTCGGCGGACTTTCGCAGATCGTTCAAATCTCGGGGAACGGAGCCACGCAGAGTGCCTGCGCCTTGAGCGCTACCGGCACCGTCTCGTGTTGGGGCGACAACAGCACCGACGAGCTGGGTGACGGAACCTCCGGTGGGTCGAGCAACACTCCGCAACCGGTGATGGGCCTGTAAGGCCGATACCGGCGGCTGATCGGAGTCGGCCGACGACATCCCCCTCGACCCACGACCTAGCCTGGCTGTCCATGTCGAGTGCCAGGCTTGCCATCACCTCCCTGATCTCCCTACTCGCGTTTGCGGCTTTGGCATTGGTCGTCGCGCACGGCAGCGGTCCTTACGGGTTCGAAAACGGTGCCATCGACTGGCTAGGGCAACTCTCAGCCGTCCGAACCTGGTCCAATGTCGCCGAACTCTTCGGTACCCCGGCCGTGGTCGCTGTCCTCGTCGTCTGCTTTGCGCTCGGCCTGGCCAAGCAAGCCTTTCTCCGTATCGCCCTCTACGCGGGGTTGGCCGTTGGGGCGATTCTCATCAGCGAGCACATCGCCAAGCCGCTCGTCCAACGGACCTATTTCAGCGAACTGACTTTCCCTTCCGGGAGTGTGACGGCGGCCAGCGCGACGGCGGTCGCCATGTGGCTGGCCCTCTTCCCGCTGCTCGAAAGACGAGCGCGCATCGCCTCGCTGATTCTCGGCTTGGCCTGGATCCTGCTGATGTCGTCGGCGGTGGTCGGGGGGCTCTGGCACACCCCACTTGACGTAGTCGGATCTCTGTTGCTTTCGGTCGGAATCATCTCGGCCGGCGGCGCGATCCTCGAACTGCCCATGATTCGAGAAGCAACTCTTGTCCGCCGTGAGAGGGAAATCCCGATGGGGACCCGGCGGCGCAGAGACGGGCCGGGCGTCGACGAGCTACTAGGCGAAGCTGAGAATCCCGTAGGTGTTGCACAGGCCCAGAGCATCAATCAAAAAGAAGGCTGACACCACTGCGACCACGACGGGAAGGCGCCACCGTCCGCCCGACGATCTGACCACGGCAGGCATGTACCAAAGCGGCAACGGAGCGGGGGCGAACTGGGACATATGGACGCCGATAGGTACTGCGTCTTCGGGGAGAGGCGCATCGGGGTCTGCAGCCAGCGCCAGCTCGGTCAGCTCCTCGTCGGTGATGCCCAGGTCTTGCACGTCTGAAAGAGCACTCACCCCGACAAACATACCGGGCCGAAGAGGCCGACGTGTCGCTCACCCGGGTCGGCGTAGCCTGGTCCCCCTCCCAACCTCCTTGGAACCAAGGAGGGTCTCGACGGTCTCGCGACGTCACGCGAGGACGCGGGCCAAAGGGCGTCCCGGGCACAGGGCGCCCCGGCACAGCGCCCCCGGCAGTATCTGGGCGCACCGGGCACATGGGCGCCCCGGGCAGGATTCGAACCTGCGTAAAACGGATTAGAAGTCCGTTGCCTAAGTCCGCTCGGCCACCGGGGCTCGCCGGCGCCGAACAGCCTGACATAGAGACGCTCGGAGGATAGGCGCATGCATCACCTCGGGACGGTTCGTCCCGACTGGGGTGAGGCGGTGTGCCACACTATTGGCCCTCGGTGGGCGTAGCTCAGTTGGTTAGAGCGCCAGGTTGTGGTCCTGGAGGTCGGGGGTTCGAGACCCCTCGCTCACCCCAAATCGGCCGTTGACCTCGCTGTGGACGGCGCGTCGCAGGAGGATGGGGTGTGAGTCCTGACGGAAGGACGGTCCTGGTGACCGGTGCATCGTCGGGTATCGGCGCGGCCGTGGCCCGGGAGCTCGCATCTCGTGGGGAGACCGTCGCCCTGGTGGCCCGCAGGGCTGACCGGCTCGACGAGGTGCTGGCCGACTGCCGAACGACCTCGCCTGCCTCGGCCCGATGGGCGGCTGATCTGTCAGGCCCGGGCGATGCTGCGGCACTGGTCCTCGACATCTGGGACCACTACGGCGGGCTCGACGTCGTCATCAACAACGCAGCCGTGCCCATGCGCCGCCACGTGACCCGGCTCACCATGGAGGAGGTCGAGCGCACCATGCGGATCAATTACTTCTCCCCCGTGGCCATCGCTCTGGCCGTCCTGCCCCGGATGCTCGAGCGCCGAAACGGAATCATCGTCATGGTGTCCAGTCTCGGCGGTCGCCTGGGCATCACGACGGAGGCGGCCTACTCGGGCTCGAAGTTCGCCCTGGCCGGCTGGAGTGAATCGGTCGCCATCGACCTGGCCGGTACGGGTGTCGACATCAAGCTTGTCTTGCCAGGGGCGATCGAAACGGAGATTTGGGACCAGCCCGACAACGACGCGCCGCTCTATGACGGCCCGAAGGAGCCTCCGGAGTCCATCGCCGGCAACATTGCCGACGCCATCGACAGCGACCGCTTCGAGTTCTACTTGCCCGACATGAAGGCAGTGATCGAGGCCAAGACCACCGACATCGACTCTTTCCTCGAGGGGATGCGATCGTTCACGCAACAGGCACAAGGAGAAACGGCGTCGTGAGGGCACTGCTGTTCGGAGCACCGCCCTCCGAGGATGAGGTCCGGCCCACGCCGGAGGACGAGTTCGAGGCGAAACTGATCGAGACGCCTTTCGGCCTGCACGAGATCGACGAGGCACGGCTGTCCCGGCCCGACTGGGTCATCACCAAGCCCATCCTCTCGGGCATCTGCGGCTCCGACGCCAAGCTGGTACTCGGTGACTTCAACACCGGCGACATCGACAACCCGATGGCTGCCTTCTCCTCACTTCCCCACGTGCCCGGACACGAGGTGGTGGCCGAGGTGGTCTCGCTCGGGCCCGAGGCGCAGGGCCTTGACGTGGGCCAGCGTGTCGTGCTCAACCCTTGGCTGACCTGCGGACCGCGGGGCATCGACCCCATATGCCCGGCCTGCCAGGCGGGCGACCTCAGCCTCTGCTGGAGCTTCACCAAGGGAGATCTCGGTCCTGGAGTTCACGTCGGAGTCATCACGGGTGCACCGGGCGCCTGGGCCGAGCGGCTGGCCGCGCACGACTCCATGTTCATTCCGGTGCCCGATGGCGTCTCGGACGAGGCGGCCGTCCTGGCCGACCCCTTCTCAGTTTCGTTCCATGCCATCGTGCGCCATCCGCCTCCGGAATCGGGACGCGTGTTGATCTATGGAGCGGGTGCGTTAGGCCTTACCAGCGTCGCCATCCTGCGCGCCCTGTACCCGAACGTCGAAGTGGGGGTCGTCGCCCGCTTCGAGTCCCAAAAGGAGATGGCCCTGCGCTTCGGCGCCTCCGCTGTCTTCTCCCACGAGCCCAGGTTGGCCCTGGTCGAAGAGCTCGCCGCCTGGTCGGGAGCCGTGCTGCACGCGGCGCTCGACGGGCTTCCCACCACCCACCCAGGCCACATCGACGTGGTGTACGACTCAATCGCCAAAGCAGAGACGCTCGAGGTCGATGTCCGCGTGCTGGCCGAGCGCGGGCAGCTGGTCTACACCGGCGTGGCCACCCCACAGCGCTGGGAATCCACGCCGATCTATTTCAAGGAGCTCACAATCTCCGGGTCGAACGCGTTCGGCATGGAGGACTTCGAGGGCAGGCGGGAGCACGCCATCTCTCACTATCTCCGACTGGTCAGCGATGGCCGGCTTGACATCACACCGATGCTCACGCACCGTTTCGCGCTCGAAGACTGGTGGCCCGCCCTCAAGACAATCGCCCGCCAGGATCGCAGCGGCGCACTCAAAGTGGCCTTTACGCCGAACGGCTGAGCTAGTGCACCCCGGTGCCGAGCTCACGGAAGCGGCCGTAGCGCTCGGCGGTGGCGCGGGTCCAGAGGGGATCGGGCTCGATCCGGCGACCCATGGCCGCCCAGTTGGCTGAACCCTCGAGCGAAGTCTCGAGACCGGCTGCCATCCGAGCGAAGTACGCAGCACCTCGCGCCGCCCCCTCCGGCACGGCCACCGTCTCTACGGGCAACCCGGTGGCGTCTGCCACGGCCGCCATCCAGGCGGTCACCCGTGACCCTCCCCCACTGGCCACGATCCGTTTGCCCCTGACATCGGCCATGTCGAGCATGCGCTGCACCACGAATCCACTGGCCTCAAAGGCGGCACGCTCGATCGCCTCGGCTCCCGAGCCAATGTCGAGCCCGTAGATGTTCGAGCGCAAGGTGTGGTCCTCGAACGGGGTGCGTTCTCCCCTGATGTAAGGCAACCACACCGGGACGCGGTCGGGATCACCCAGACGAGGAGGCAGCTTCTCTCGGTCGGGTCCCGGACGCGGCGCGCGCCGCGCAGAAGTTGACGGGCCCAGTCCACGAAGAGAGCCCCGGCATTGCTGGGGCCACCGACGAGGAACCGTTTGGGCGTCGTGTGGGGGAAGCTGACCAGGCCGGGCACGGTGAGCCATTGATCGGTCACCGCCCAGGCGATGAGGGTCGCCCCGAAGATAATCAGCACGTCGCCCGGTTCCGACGCCCCAGCCACGATCTGGTCGCACAGGGCGTCGATGGTCCCGCCGGTCACGATGGTGTCGGACCCAGGCAACGTCCCGGCGGCCACGCCCATGGGAACGACCATGGGCAACTGCGCCTCGTCGACCCCGACCGATGCCAGGAGGTCGCTGTTCCACGTGCCCGACATGTGGAGGGACCCGAGCGATGCCGTCACCCCCGTGTCGATGGCGGGGAGACCCGACAGGGCATGGGTGGCCACGGCCTGGCACGGCCAGTACCCACGGGCGTCGGGGGCTTCGTTGTGCGCCCAGCCGAGGAACCCCTCGGCGTCGGGCATGGCGCCAGGGAGAAGACCGCCCTCGGCCGCCGGCTCCACCCGACCTTCACGATCTCCGTAGAGCAGTCCGGGCAGGACGGGGACGCCCCGGCGGTTCACCGCAGTCAGGGAGGGCACCATGGCCGCCACGGTCACTCCGGCTATCGGGCGGTCGCCCAACTCGGCAGTCACCTCCTGGTAGGCCTTCCTGGGTCCCGACCACCAGGCCTTCTTGGCGTCATGGCGCAGCACATCAGCCTCGGGGGCCACCACCGTGTGCGGCACGCGGCTGCGGGCGACGACCTGGCCGCGCTCGTCGACGGCCAGCGCCTTGACCGATGTGGTGCCCACGTCGACGCCGACGGTGACTGCGTTCGAGTGAGGGCTCATGAATCTGACACGCGTGTCATGACCACGTCATTGTGTCAGGTGGGTTTGGCCGAAGAGGTCGATCATCTTCGACAGCTCCGGGGCGGCGGACGGTTCCATGAAACCAAACAAGGGGCCCGCTTGGTCATCCGGGCTTCGGTCGCCACCTGAGATCACCTCCAGCGGGTAGGTCGAGGTGTCGCTGCCCCCGGCTGTCACCTTTCCTGTCTCGGCGTGGAGCCCGGCCGGGCCCCCGGCGCGGAGCGACTTCGACCAGGACACCCTGCGACATCGATGGGCACACGACACGGCGAGCCCAAACGTGATAGCAACGGACCGGGGACGCAACCTGCGTTGCCAGCCAGAGCTACTCCGAATCGAATGGAAAAGGACACGATGATCAGTCGAACCCGTCTCACCCGAAGTTCTGGGCCCGTCACGAGGCTCTCAGCCTGTTTCGCCGGCATGGCTGCGCTCGCCGCGGCGACGCTTGGCTTCGCCTCGGCCGCCGGTGCGGCCGGAACTGCACCGCTCCCGCAGCTGGCGAGACCCTCGGCCGGAGTGCACCCCCTGGCCGCGGGCTCGTCGGCGTATCTCGGCGGCTACCAGGCGACCCCCACTGGTGGCCTGGCCAGCGCCAGCGTCACCTTCACGGTGCCCAAAATCTCGTGCACGACAACAGACAAGAACAAGACTGCGGAAGAGTGGAACGGCGTCTACACGGACTCGCTCAAGACGTACGCCTTGGTTGTCGGCGGTTGTCTTTCGAGCGGCCCTGTCTACGAATGGCAGTTCAGTACGTTGGCGGGCACCTTCGACGAGCCTGGTGCGGCGGCGGGCGACGTCGTCGTCGCCTCGCTGTTCCAGTCCGGCAGCTCGACCCTTGCTGAGCTCCACGACCTGACCGCGAACGTGAGTTGGGATTCTGACAACCCCGTCAACCAAGGCGACACCGTCGTCGACATCGGGACATTGCAACGATGTTCAGTCGGCGGGTAAACCCATTCCAACCTTCACAACGGCCAACTTCACGAACGCCACGGTCAACGGGGACTACCTCGGATTTGACGGCCCGACTGAGTTCAACGCGTTGAGCGGGGGCGACCTGCTCATCAAGAGCGGAAAGCTGCACACGAGCGCGACCGGCTCGGTCTTCGCCGAAACCTTCAAGAAGGCCTTGTAGAGGTACTCGGCGTTGCGAACGACCCTCGGCCTCTTAGGGTCGGGGCCGTTGCGCGGCAGGTGCCGTCTTCGTCGTCGTGCTCGACTCCTGGCTCGAGCAGCCCAGCCGTCTGGCCGGCCAGCTCCCAGCGTTTCGTTGAGCGCCGGGCCACAGGCATCGCTCTCGACCACGACGATGGTGGTGGTGGCCTCTCGGCGGCTACCCGCGATGTCGATGGACACTCGACATGGTGGGCCCAAACGTGATATCAACGGACCCGGAACGCAACCTGCGTTGCCAGCCACATCTTCTCCGAATCGAATGGAAAAGGACACGATGATCAGTCGAACCCGTCTCACCCGAAGTTCTGGGCCCGTCACGAGGCTCTCAGCCTGTTTCGCCGGGATGGCAGCGCTCGCCGCAGCAACGCTTGGCTTCGCCTCGGCCGCCGGTGCGGCCGGAACGGCACCGCTCCGCGGTGGCGAAACGCCCGGCCGGAGTACACCCCCTGGGCGCAAGCTCGTCGGCCGATCTTGCCGGCTACCAGGCGACCCCCACAGGTGGCCTGGCCAGCGCCAGCGTCACCTTCACTGTGCCCAAAATCTCCTGCACGACAGCGGACACGAACAAGGGTGCGGAAGAGTGGAACGGCGTCTTCACGAACTCGCTCAAGCGCCTACGCCTTAGTCGCCGGCCATTGTCTTTCGAGCGGCCCGGTCTACGACTGGCAGTTCCAGTACGTTGGCGGGCACCTTCAACGAGCCGGGTGCGGCGGCGGGTGACGTCGTCGTCGCCTCGCTGTTCCAGTCCGGCACCTCGACCCTTGCTGAGCTCCACGACCTGACCGCGAACGTGAGTTGGGATTCGGACAACCCCGTCAACCAAGGCGACACCGTCGTCGACATCGGGACACTGAACGATGTTCAGTCGGAGGGCAAACCCATTCCAACCTTCACAACGGCCAACTTCACGAACGCCACGGTCAACGGGGACTACCTCGGATTCGACGGCCCAACTGAGCTGAACGCGTTGAACGGGGGCGACCTGCTCATCAAGAGCGGAAAGCTGCACACGAGCGCTACCGGTTCGGTCTTCACCGAAACCTTCAAGAAGGCCTCGTAGAGGTACTCGGCCTTGCGAACGGCCCTCGGCCTCTTAGAGGTCGGGGGCCGTTGCGCGGCAGGTGCCGTCTTCGTCGTCGTCCTCGGTCCCCACATCACGCAAGGTGTCATTATGGGGCGACGTCCGCCCCGAAGGAGAAGCTCACGCCCATGACATCGCCCCGTCCGAAGGCCCTCGTGACCGCCGCGGTCAGCGGACCGGGTCTCGATTTGCTGCACGAGCTGGCGGATCTCGTGCTCGACTCCTGGCTCGAACAGCCCCGCCTGCGGATCTACAACGCCGAACAGCTGGCAGAGCGGGTGGCGGCCGAGGGGGCCAACATCGTCGTCGTCGAGAGCGACAACTGCGGCCCGGCGCTCTACGAACAACCCATTATCGCCGTCTGTAGTTGCCGGGGCGACCCGACCAACGTGGATGTCCCGGCGGCCACGGCGGCCGGTGTCCCCGTGTTGCGCGCCCCCGGCCGCAACGCCGACGCGGTGGCCGAGCTGGCAGTGGCGCTGCTCTTCGCCGCCACTCGCGGCATCGTCCCGGCCGACCATGACGTGCGCGAGGGCGAGATCTACCGGGACGGGAAGATCCCCTACCAGCGCTACCGAGCCTGGGAGCTGGCCGGACAGACGGTCGGCCTGGTCGGCCTCGGCGCGGTGGGGCGCGCCCTGCGCTGGCGCCTGCGCGGCCTCGGCATGGACGTATTGGCCTACGACCCCTACGCGCCGGACGCCACCAGCTCGTTCGACGAGCTGCTGGCGCGCTCCGACGTCATCTCCATCCACGCACCCGTGACCGAGGAGACGACCGGTTTGATCGACGCCGACGCCTTCGCCAAGATGCGCGACGGCGTCGTCTACCTCAACACGGCTCGGGCCAAGATCCACGACACCGACGCGTTGGTGGCCGCTCTGACCTCGGGCAAGGTCGGCGCGGCGGGACTGGACCATTTCGAGGGCGAGCACCTCGCTACCGATCATCCGCTGACGACGTTCCCCAACGTGGTGCTGACACCCCATATCGGCGGGGCCACCTACGACACCGAGAGCAATCACACCAAGACCATCGCCGATGACCTCTGCCGCCTGATGGCCGGAGCCCGCCCGCTGCACATCGTCAATCCCGAGGTGTTGGAGCGTTAGGGTGCATCTCGCCTGACCGGGAACTTCGGGTACCTTTCCTGCTTCGGCGCCTGGACACGAAGAAAGCTCCCCAGAGCAGCTGAGAGGGTCCTTTCGGCGTCTGTCTGGGAGTGAGGTGGGCGGCCCGCGACCACCGCTGCCTTGGAGCACTCCACCACGGCTCCTCACCGGCTGAACTCGACGTGCGTGTTGTTGACGGGTCGAACGCCATAGGGCAGTCGCATCGGGCTGGTCAGGCCCACTCGACTCCGCAAGCTTGCAATTTCTATAATGCCTGCAAAAGCTTCGATTGAATGTGGGGGAACGAGGTGTTGAGAATCAATCGAATAGTGGTCGGCCTACTCGGTGTCGCCGCTTTGGTCGCTGTGGCGATGCCCTCCACGCCAGCGTCGTCGACGACGGTTCCTGAGATTCTCGGATCGGGCCATCAGTTCCCGGCCGGTCCCGGGGACACCGGGTTTTTCACGATGTACGCCACCGGGTCGGGGAATACCGCTACGGGAAGCTTTACGTTGTCCCAGAGTGGATGGCCCAAAGCCAGCAGACCGTTCACGCTGCGGACCGCCAGCGTCACGTGTGTGCTCTACAACTTCGACGGTCCCCAGACGGTTGTGACCGGTACGGTGACGTCGGGGTCGCACACCGAGACAGTGGTGGCCCTCACCTTTCACAAAGACGGTGCGGTCTTTTTGCGTTTCTCCTTCGCACCGAACATCTCGACAGTTTCTCCTGGATGCGACGCGCCCAATCAGATGACGGGCATCGCGATCGCGACAGGCGACATCGAGTACGGTTCGCCCCCGACGCTGCCAACCAACGAGGTGCTGGGCTCGGGCACCCAGTCCGCCGGCGGGCTCTTCGCTATCGACACCCAAGGAACGGGGAACACCGCGCTAGGCAACTTCACCTTTTATCAAAGTAACTGGCCGAAGCCGACGACTCCGAGCACGCTTCGTACTGCCAAGGTCAAATGTGTGCTCATCAGTGGTGGCACCGCCCAGATCACTGGGAGAGTAAAGGACGGCACTTTCAGCGAGACAGTGGTAGCCGAGGCTGTGGATCCCGCGGACGGCGGGCCTGCCCTGCGCTTTGCCTTTGCCGGAGCGTTCTCCAAGGTCTCCAAGGGCTGTGACTCCACAGCCTTTCTCCCGGTGCCCGTCCCGAGCGGGGACATCGAGATCGGTTCCTGAGCGTTGAGCGACGGTTTGCTGCCAGATACGCATATGCCCCTGCCGAGTCGCGACTGGCCCGGACAACCCGAGGTCCTCCCGAACTGACGTGCCCGCCCGGCAACCGACCATCGTCGCCACCTCCATCGGGTTCCAGCCCGAGGGCCCGGACCCGGCCAACCTGCGCCCTGGGCCCTCCTACCGGCTCGCGGCCGACCTGGCCGGGGCAAGAGCGCACCCGCGGCTCTGCGTCATCGCGACTGCCGTGGGCGACGACTCGTCGCGGCTGGCCGCAGTGCACAATGCGTTCTCCAAGCTGGGCTTCATCAGCTCGCACCTCACGCTGTTCCCGATGCCGAACGTGCCCGACGTACGGGCTCATCTCCTGGCCCAGGACGTCATCTGGGTGGGGGGCGGGAGCACGGCCAATCTGTTGGCGCTCTGGCGACTGCACGGGCTCGACATCATTCTGCGCGAGTGCTGGGAGGCCGGGGTCGTGCTCAAGGGGGTCTCGGCGGGCTCGCTGTGCTGGCACGTCGGGGGCACCACCGACTCCTTCGGGCCGAGCCTGCAGCCGGTAACCAACGGCCTGGCCTTCCTGCCCTATTCGAACAGTCCACACCACGACGCCGAGGAGCAACGGCGCCCGCTGATCCATCGCCTCATCGCCGAGGGTGTGCTGCCCGACGGGTACGCCACCGAGAACGGCACCGGACTCGTCTTCTACGGCACCGAACTCCAGGACGCCTTCACCGAGGTCGCGGGCAAGGTGGCGTACTCGCTGACCCGCACCGGTGCCACCACCCGCGAGGTCGCGCTCGAGACACGGCTGCTCTGACGCGTCAGGGCGCGGCGCCGGCCCAACCCGCGCCGGCCTGAATGGTGCCGGCTGCCGAGCGCACCACCTCGCCCGGCACCCCGATTCGACCGGGGAGGCCCACGCTGGTGAAACGACGCAGAGGCAATTGCCGAACGATGTCCCGTCGCATGACGCGATCTCATCCGTGGTGAACCTGCTGCGATGGGGCAAGGGAGCCGATGTTTTCGCACTAGGGCTGAAAGAGAAGACGCTTTTTGACCCAGATTTGACCGGCCGTCGCCAAGATGCCAGCGTCAGCGCACCTTTTCGTGGGCTCCCCAATTCGAGGGCGCCTCAAATCTCTTACGCAATGGAGTGATCCCGATGATGATGATGCCTCTTCGACAGATCCTTATCGCGCTTGGCGCGTGCACGCTCCTCATCGGAGGGGCGAGTGCTGTGATTCAGTCACCCCCTGCCTCCGCAACAGGTGGAAAGACTCCGACGATCACGAAGGTCAATCCTTCGAAAGGGACGACCTCAGGCAACACCGTGGTGACCATCACCGGGACCAATCTGGCCGGAGCGAGCTTGGTGACCTTCGGTACCCGCGCAAAGGCTGCCATCGTCGCTGCGTCGTCCACCAAGCTCACGGTCATTGATCCGTCGCTGGGCACCGGTCCCGAAGACGTGATCGTCACCCTCGCCAACGGCCACACCTCACCCCTCAGTAGGGCCGACCGCTTCACCTACGTGACCGCTCCGGGGAAGTTCCCCTCCTCGATTACGGGAACGTTCACCGACAGTTTCACATACTTCGACGACGACGGAGCGCTCCCGCCGGCCGAAACAAGCACGACCGGTAGCTTCATTTTGAACTACGTGGCGCCATCCTCGTGCCCAACCGAAGCTACGGACGGCCTCGATACCGCCTGCTACGGGGCCACCTCGGTATCGGGCACTGGCCTCCAAGCGTGCTATCCCCCTGACAACAGCTCGCCCACGCTCGAACCCTTCACCTTCGGAACTGACGCCATCCACGTGACGGCCCGCATCCAGGTCGATGCGGCCGGCGTCTACCACCTCTACTTCGACTTCTTCGCGTCGTCGGCGGCTGGCGGTCCCGTCAAGTGTCCGGAGCTCGACCATGACCAGAACTCGGGTATCTCCCTCTTCCACGACCCTGATGGGAAGGACACCGCATCGCCCGACGCGTACGCGGTCGGCCAGCGATCTGAGAGCGTCAACGTCCAGGACAAGGGAGAGGACCAAGATTTCGGAAACGGCGTCACGGCTCCCGGCTGGTCGGGCTCGGCCGCCTTCGCCTTCGCCTACGGGTCCAGCCCGGTGGTGTCGGGCAGCCCCGCCGGCGGAACGGTCGGCACCCCGTACCTCGACAAGTCGATCGCCGTCAGCGGAGGGACCTCCCCCTACACGGTCACCGCTACCGGACTCCCTCCGGGCCTTACCATCAAGTCGTCGGGAACCATCACGGGCACCCCTACGGCCGCCGGGACCTACCACCCGACCATCACCGCGACCGACTCGAGCAAGCCGCCCAAGGCCGGCGCCGAGTCGCCGACCATCGTCATCGCCCCGTAACCCTCTCGGCCAGCCCCACAAAGGCGGCAGCGGCGGGGATCAAACTCACATTGACGGGCATGGTCCCGGGACGGCGTTGGGCACCGTAGACCAGGGGGCAGTTTCGATGTCCCCGACGGGCAGGCCATAACCCGCACCACGACGGCTCGTGCATTTAGAGGCGCAGGGCCTCCATAGCCTGGTCGCCTCGGTTGCGGCTGCCGTCAATCGCCGAGCCCCGATTCGACGAGTCTGGGCCACGGGGTCAAAGAGGGCCGGCTCAAAGAGGAGCCGCACCCGCCCACTCTTGCGAAAGGGAGACGGTGCCGAAGCGCCGGGCGGGAGCGCCCCCTGCCGATCCTCTCAAGTCTCGAATTTGTCCTCATCGATGTACCCGCCGCGCGGCGACATGCACCATTCTGTCGAAGGTGCCGATTGGTCCGCCCCACCCGTTCTCGTAGTGGCCCGACATGAGGAGTCGTGACAACTGGGTCCATTGCGCGTACAGGGTCCGATGGCCTCGCGCACCTGCACATTGGTGAGGATGGTCGACTGGATGTCGGCGTCTCCTTGAACGTCATACATAGGTTTCCCGAGTTCGCTCCTTCTTTCGCCATACCTTGGACGGGAACGGGCTTCGCGCTCGCACCTCCTCCCGCCGAGGGCAACAGAGGGGTGCCACACACAATCTCGTGACGTGAGCATCGCCCCTCCGCCGCAACGACAGGGGCTACCTACCTCGACCGAGAGATCGTCACAGTGACGGCGCCAACCAGCGAGTTCGACCCGACTCGCCGATCTACAACACGACCCGCACGGCCAACGGTGCACGAGCAAACCCATGTCGCCACCCCTCGAAACGGTAAGCAGAGTTGGGTACCCTTGGTTTGCGCAAGCGGGCAGGTGGGCACGTGCACAGCCTCCACCCAGGAAGGACGCCGAAATGAGTTGGAGTGGTCAGAGTTGGGGTCCCGAACAACCCCGGTTCGCAGCGGATCTCACCGGAGACGGTCAAGCGGACATCGTCGGTTTCGGCCTCGACGCTGTCTGGGCCTCCCTGAACAATTCCGGCGGCGCTTTCGAGCCGCCGAACCTGGTTGTCTACGGCTTCAGTTTCCATACCGGGTGGAGGGACGAACGACACCCCCGCCTGGCTGCAGATCTCACCGGGGACGGACGCGCGGACCTCATCGGTTTCGGTGATGCCGGGGTCTGGACGGCCCGGAACAACGGGGACGGCACCTTTCAGGGAATGGAATTCGTCGTGGCGGACCTGGGGTACGACCAGGGCTGGCGCGTCGATCAGCATCCAAGATTCGTGGCCGACATCACCGGAGACGGAAAGGCGGACCTCGTCGGCTTCGGGAGCGACGGTGTGTGGACCGCCTTGGGCAACGGCGACGGCACCTTCCAAGCGCCGAAGTTCGTGGTGGCGGACCTGGGCTACAACCAGGGCTGGCGGGTCGATCAGAACCCGCGCTACGTGGTGGACCTGACGGGGGACGGGAAGGCCGACCTGGTCGGGTTCGGGAACGACGGTGTGTGGACCGCCTTGGGCAACGGCGACGGCACCTTCCAACCACCGAAACTGGTGCTCGCCGACTTCGACCCGGCTCTGGGTTGGGACGGGACCAAGCATCTGCGGATCATGGGTGACCTCAACGGCGACGGCCGCGCCGACATCATCGGTTTCGGCGACGCGGGGGTCTATGCCGCCATGAGCAACGGCGACGGCACCTTCGCCGCAGCCACGTTCATCGTCGCCGCCATGGGCTACAACGACGGCTGGCGCATTGAGAACCATCCCCGCTTCGCCGCCGACGTGACCGGCGACGGAAAGGCCGATCTGGTCGGCTTCGGCGACGACGGCGTCTGGGTCTCGGTCACCGGAAATGGCGGTGCACGGCTCGTCCTCGACGGGTTCTCCTACAACCAGGGCTGGCGGGTGCCACTCCATCCCCGCTACCTCGCGGATCTCAACGGCGACGGCAAAGCGGACATCATCGGCTTCGGCGACGCGGGTGTGTGGATCGCCCTGAGCAACGGGGACGGAACTTTTCAAGCCGCCAGCTTCGTGCTCGCCGACTTCGGTTACCACAGTGGCCCGGTCGTCCAGTCGATCGCCATGGACTTTCAGACCTACAACGACGACCTGAACGACGACTCCGTGCTCCACATCTTCGTCACGAACCGGAGCAACGACTCGTCGGGTTTCGTGGGAGCCTCCACCTTCGTGGCCAATCTCCAGTCCTACCAGGACCACGACGCCGATTGGTTCAGCACGAACCCCTACCTCGGATGCGCCATCAATGCGAGCGAGGGGCAGGGTTTCGGGAACAACTCGACGCACCGGGTCTTTATCAGGTTGCGTTCAAGACCGATACCGCTCGAAGAGCTTCTGCTTCCGGCGGTGAACATCCACATCCTCGCGAAGGACAGCGACACCTGGAAGTTCGACTACACCATGACCATCACCCTGGACGACGGGACGGTGCTCCCTCCGTTCAGTTCGAACATCGAGGGACTCACCGGGCTCGTTCTCGACCAGGACAACCGAAACTACTACGGCATATGCTCCGAGGTTCAGCCCATTCCGCCTCGCACCATACCGGTCACGGATTCCGTCCTGACCGGCGTCACGATCGAATTCAACACGCACGACGACGACAAGAACAACGACACCGGGCTCGGCATCCACATCGTCAACCGTCTGAGCGCGACCGCGAGCCAGGACATCTCGGTCGTCAACAACGTCGCGCCGGGCGAGACGTTCCCCGATTCCGGTGATACCTACAGACGCTTCGATCTTCCGCTCGCCTCCAATGCCATTTTCCTGCGGGACATGGTCCTGCCGATCGTCTTCATCGACATCGTCGCCGACACGGACCAGTGGATCTTCGACTACCGCGTGACGTTCTTCTTCGGCCAGGACCAGCCCTATTCGTGGACGGTGTCCGGAGTCGTGATCGATCAGGATCATCACAAACACATGGGGGTCTACAACGGTCGCGCCTTTCCGACACTCTCCTATCCGTACCCTCCGCTGAGCTCCGCGCCGGTCCCGCGTAACAAGACGATCTCGCTCGACTTCGTCGGGCAGAAGCTCCAGGAATTGCTCAACAGTCGGCAGACGCTCGGGAGTCTGGATCCGATCATCAAGATCAAGGTCGACAGACGCGACGCAATACGGGGACGCCATACCGCCGTCGTTCGTCGATCTCCAATTCATCGTCAACGATCCTCCGTCCCCGGACGCATCGCTTCTCGGCCCTGGTGTCCCGATGAGTACGACCTACGCGCACAACGTATCCGAGCTGGGACAGTTCACCACGTGGTTCGGGCTCGGGGTTCACCTCAACGACATCAACGTCCAGTCCCTCGCTCTCAACCTCAACCCGGGCGACAGCCAGACGCCGTTCACGCTGGATGTTCAGTTCGAGACGGGCGGTCCAACAGAGGTCACCGGGTCCACTTCCCTCGACATCACCCAGCTCGAGGTCAGGATCAGGCTCACCCTCCGCTACCACCAGCCGACCGGTGCCGTCGACCTCATGGGCTGGGTGGACGACATCAACGGCTTCACGTACACCCAGCAATCGAGCAGCCAGGTCCCCCCCCTCTACAACGTGAGCGGGACCTTCTTAGGACAGCCCGTCAGCGGGGTCACCGGCGATCCGGACCGCTTCAGGACAGACCTGATCGGTCAGGTGCTCCACGTCACCTTCGACTCTGATTCGGACTTTACCGGCGCAATTCAGAAGAGGATCCGGGAAGGAATCTTCAACCACCTCATCAGTGCCGACTCCATTACGAAGGTGACAACACGGGATTCGTTCAACACGATGGCCAGCTCGTGGCTGATGGGGAGTGTTATCGCCAGCGGGAACTCGGAGCTGCAGCCCTACCCCAGCCCGTGCACGCTGGTCGGGGTCACCGTCGACAACGACGTTCTGAGCCTCGACTACATCACCCCGGAGAAGACCTTCGTCTATGAGGCACCGGCCGATTGGCCGGAGACGCTTCCGCCCGGCCGGTTGGAGAACATCGAGCACATCGTCGTCCTGATGCAGGAGAACCGGTCCTTCGACCACATGCTGGGGTACTTGAGCCTGCCCTTCGAGAAGGGCGGCATGAACCGAGACGACGTCGACGGCCTCAAAGGCGGCGAGTTCAACATGTACAACGGGAGGAGAGTCGAATCCTTTCGCTTCGCGACAGGCGACACGATCTTTGCGCCCGGGCCGCCCAACAGTGCCGAGCGCGTCGTCGTCCAGGTCGACGGCGGGAGCATGGACGGCTTCGTGCAGGCGCAGGCCGACGAGTGCGGGCCGGCGACGGCCCAGCGCGTGATGGGCTATCACGGTGCGGACAACGTTCCCACCTACGACTCGCTGGCGCGTGATTTCGCCATCGGCAACCGGTGGTTCTGTTCGCATCCGGGGCCGACGTTTCCGAACCGCTTCTACACGCTCACCGGGAGGCCGAACATCGATCCCTGGGGCGCCTGGGAGTACAAGAATTCGAGCCCGATGCGCCCCGTGCTCACGGACACGATCTTCGAGCACTTGAGCGAACAAAAGGTCTCCTGGACCTATTTCGAGCACTCCTACAGTTTCCTCCGCTTCTTCGAACGTCACACCTTCGACTCGGAGAATGTCGTCGACTACGACGATCCGAAGCTTGGCTTCGTGGCGTCGGCGGAGTCGGGAAACCTGCCTTCCGTGACGTTCGTCGACCCCCACTTCGTGGACTATCCGCCCGGCAGCTTCTGCGACGAGCCCCCTTCGGACATCCGCAGCAGCCAGCCGTTCATCCGCACGCTGGTCGAGGCACTCGTCGCCGGTCCGAGGTGGGAGCAGACCCTGCTCCTCATCATCTACGACGAGCACGGCGGCTTCTACGACCACGTACCGCCCGTCCCGGCGGTCAAGGACTCCCCCGAGATGCTCCCGACGACCGGCGTGCGCGTCCCGTGCTTCGTGGTCTCGCCGTGGGTCAAAGGCGGCAGTGTCTTCGGTTCGGACACGCTGCACTTCGACCACACCTCCATCCTGAAGACGATCGCTCGACGGTTCATGAGCGACAACCCTCCGTACATGGGAGCGAGGTACGAGGCAGCCCATGATCTGTCCGAGATCCTGGACGACCAGATGCGACCAGACCGGTTCCGCCCGTTCATCCCGTACACGCTGGTGTGCGTCGCCTCACACATGAACCTCGACGTGCAAGCCGCCAGTACGGCCATCGGAACGGCACTCTGGCAGGCTTCGCCAGTCGTCACGGATGCGCAGACGCAGAATTTCCGGTTCGAAGACGCCGGTGACGGCTTCGTCTACATCCGGACGTTCGCGGGACTCTACGTGACCGCGGATGCACCCGCGGACGTCCTGACCGCCCCCGGGGTAACGCCGGGGATCAAGCAGGATGTGAAGTACGCGCCGGGCTCGCTGGGTTCGCAACACCCGGAGCTTCAGCGCTGGACGTTCACTCCCCCAGAGATCGGCGTCGAGGACCCCACCAACTTCACGATCTCGTGCGCGGCGGTCCCCGGAAAGGTGCTGCAGCCGCTCGACGCCAGTACGGCTTCAGGCATCGCCGTCGTGCTCGCCGACCCGACGGGACCTCATTCGCCGATAGCCCTTGCGAATCCGTGGACCGTGACGTCGCCTCTTCTGCCCTCCACTCCAGTAGTGCACGTCTAATTTCCAAGTGGAGCAGTGAAGTCAGGGGTTGCAAACCCAAGCCCCTGAATTGAACGTCGAACCGCAGCGGCGTGGACGCCGCCCGCACGACGGTACCGCCCGACCGTTACGCCACCGAGGACGGGACGTCTCCTAGTCGAACCGAACTCCCAGGACGTCTTGATCGAGGTCAAAGGGAAGCTGGACGACTCACTGAGCCGGGAGGGTGCCGCCCAGGCGAGGTGGCGCCCAAGACGAGGCTGCGTTCGCCGTTCAGAGGGCGGCGCCGGCCCAGTCCGCGCCCGCGTGCACGGTGTCGGTGTCGGCACCCGAGCGCAGCACCCGGCCCGGCACGGTGCCGGTGAACGCGCCGTGGCGGACGATCTCGGTCCCGTTGACCAGGACGTGGTTCACTCCGACCGCCTCCGCGTAGAGCCGACTGGCGCCGCCCGGGAGGTCGTCGCGGGTGCGCACGGCTTCGTGCCCGATGGTGGTCGGATCGAAGACGACGATGTCGGCGAAGGCGCCCGGAACGAGCCGACCCCGGTCACGCAGGCCGTAGAGGCGCGCCGGGATGTCGGTGAGCTGACGCACCGCCTGTTCCCAGGTGAGCAGCCCTCTCGCCCGCACCCCGTCGCCCAGCATGGAGGTCGAATAGATGGCACCACACATGGTGTCGAGGTGGGCGCCGGCATCCGAGCCCCCGACGATCGCCCGCGGGTCCTGCCAGGTCCGGGCGCGCAGTGCCCAGTCGTCTTCGGTCTCGCCGATGGGGGGCCGCAGCCCGGTCCGCAGGCGGTCGGCCACGACCACGTCGAGCAGGGCGTCGAACGGTTCGACGCCCCGTTCGCGTGCCACGTCGCCCACCGACCTGCCTTCGAGGCCGGCGTTCTCCGGCGCGAACGTCTCGTCGAAGATCAGTCGGTCCCACACCGCCAGGTGGCGCAGAATGCCCGCCTCGTCCGACTGGGACCCGGCGTTGAGGCGCCGACGCATCTCGGGATCGGACAGCACAACCATGCGCTCCTCGACCGGGAGGGCGAACACCTCGCGCCAGCCCGGCAAGCCGTCGAGGATGGCGCCGTGCTCGAAACTCAGGCGGATCTGCATGGTGTGGGGCAGCGTCAAGGCGACCACGGTGGCCCCCCGCTCAGCGGCGGCCGTCCCCGCGGCCAGCTGACTGGCGGCACCATCGGGGTTCATCGCCGAGACGCCCAGGACGTTCCAGTTCACGGGCCGGTCGGCCAGCAGCGACATCTGGGTGAGGAAGTCGATCTCCTCGTCGCTGAAGCCGTTCAGACAGCCCGCCACGATCAACTCGACCGTCGTGCCCTCGTGGGGCCGCACGGCGGCGGCCAGGCGCTCCATCTCCTCTCGGGCGGCGGCCCTCGAAGGCACCGGCTGGCCGTCGCCGTCGTTGTGCGTGTGCACCTGGGAGGTGGAGAAACCCAGTGCACCCTCCTCGAGGGCGGCATGAAGGGCGGCTTCCATGGCGTCGAGGTCGCCGGGCGTGGCCTGGCCGCCAACGGCCCGCTCCCCCATGACCGAACGGCGCAGGGTCGAGTGGCCGACGAGGAAGCCGGCATTGACGGCGATGCGGCCCTCGAGGTGGCCCAGCCACTCGCCGAACGACCTCCAGTCCCAGGGCAGACCGGCACGCAGCGCCGCCAGAGGCATGCCCTCGACCCGGGCCATCATGCGAGAGATGTAGTCGGCGTGCTCAGGGGCGAGCGGGGCCAGCGAGAAGCCGCAGTTCCCGCCGAGCACCGTCGTGACGCCGTGCAGCGGTGAGGGGCTGGCGTTCGGGTCCCAGAAGAGCTGGGCATCGTAGTGGGTGTGCAAGTCGACGAAGCCGGGCGTGACCAGTTGGTCGGTGGCGTCGATGACCGTGTCCGCTCCCGCGGCGCCGACGTCGGGGCCGACGGCGATGACCCGGTCGCCGACCACGACCACGTCGGCGCGCACCGGTTCGGCGCCGGTGCCGTCGACGACGCTCCCGCCACGGACGACGATCGTCATGTGTCCTCTCCCTCTGCCGGGCCCGGCCGGCGCACGACCACCCGCTGGCGGGCGAACGCCTGCATCCCTTCGGTTCCCAGCTCGACCCCGAAGCCCGACTGCTTCCACCCGCCCATCGGCGCGTACATGTCGACCGCGGAGAGCCCGTGCGCGTTCACGAAGACGGTGCCGGCCACCAGTCGCCCGGCCACGTCGGCTGCCAGCGCGTCGTCGTTGCTCCAGACCGACGCGCACAGCCCGAACGAGGTGTCGTTCGCCGCCGCCACCGCGTCGTCCAGGTCGTCGTAGGGGATGACCGGGAGGGCCGGGGCGAACTGTTCCTCGCGTACGATGCCAGCTTCGGGATCCGGGCCGACCACCAAGGTCGGCGAGACGAAGTACCCGCCGGTCGCCGCATCTTCGTCGCGCAGCCGGCCAGCTCGGATCACCGCCGCGCCCGCGTCCTCAGCCTCGGCCACCAGGGCGTCGACCCGCTCCTTGGCCGCCGCGGTGTGCACCGGGCCCATCGTCACCCCCTCGGCCAGCCCGTCACCCACCACCTCGGAGGCCAGCCGCTCGGCCAGCGCGTCCACCGTGCGCTCGAGCTGATCGCGGTGCACGTAGAGCCGCTTGACCGCCATGCAGACCTGACCGCTGGTGACGAAGGCGGCGTCGACCAGGCGGCTGGCCAGGGCGGCGCCCATAGTCACGTCAGGAGCCACGATGGCGGCGTCGTTCCCCCCGAGCTCGAGCACGACAGGGCGCGTCGTGCGGGCGGCAGCGGCCATGACGGCCTGCCCGGTGCCCACACCGCCGGTGAAGGACACCATGTCGACGTCACGATGGCCGACCAGCGCCGCCCCGAGCGCGGCGTCGGGCCCGTTCACGACGCTCAGGATGCCGGGGGGCAGGACCTGGGCCATGGCGGCGGCGACGAGCAGGACGGTGGCCGGACAGGTGGGGGGAGCCTTGACCACCACGGCGTTGCCGGCGAGAAGGGCGGGCAGCGCTTTGTTGGCCATCACCGACACCGGCCAGTTGAACGGCAGAATGGCGGCCACGACGCCGTGGGGCACCCACTCGATCCGGGTCGAGCCCCCGCTGACGTGGCGTGGGGCCAGGGCGCCGGCCACGACGGGGGCGAAGGCGGCGGCCATCCCGGCCACGGTTGCGGTGTCGAACACCGACTCGAGATAGGTCTTGCCGTGCTCGCGGGTGAGCAGACGGGCCAGGTCTCCGGATTCGACCGCGGCCACGCCGGCTTCCGCCGCGGCCAACACCAGGGCGGCCCGATCCTCGGCCGGCAGGGCGGCCCAGGCCAGCTGCGAGCGCCGGGCGGCGCCGACGGCCCGGTCGAGCTGGTCGGCCGAGGTTGCAGGCGCCTCGAGCACGACCTCGGCCGGCCGGGCCGGGTTGGTCACGGGATAGGTGCCGTCGCCCCCCGCTTCGACGTCGCCACCGATCACCAGCCCGACCCTGGTCGCGACCTCCTCGACGTGTGTGGTCATGCGCACCCCCAGGCCGGCTGACTTTGCTGACGATAGTGTCATAAAACACCACGCCAACGAAGGCCAAGGTCTTGGCCATGACCGTCGAAGACGGGCACGCACTCAGGTGGGCCTGAAGGTCCAAGATGCTTGCGGCGGCGACGCGGTCGACGCCTCGCTGACGACGTGGTCAAGGCGTCGGCACTCCAAATGGAAAGGCCCCTGGCGTCAGCCAGGGGCCTTTCCATTCACTTACTGCTCTCGCCTAATTCAGGTCTGGGGATGCCCCCACACGACCGCCACGGCACGATGTAGGGCCTCGTGGAAGACCTGCCCCGAGCCCTTGCACCACCATGCGGTTCGTTCTCACCAACCCGGGGAGGGTCTCGGTAAAGGTCTGACCTGGGGCCAGGCCGATCTTGACCGTCGGTGCCCCGTTCAAGGTCATGTGCACAGCGGTCAGCCCGATCTTTCCGTTCTGAATCACCAGATTGCTGAACCCGCCTTGGAAGGTGAAGCCCTGGGCGTTGAAGTGTCTTGCTCTCACCGTCTTCCACTGCCCCAGGCACGTCACTTTCTTTCCCTGGGTGTTGGTGGCGACCACACCATCCCTCCCACCAAGGGGCTCGAGCCTCTTGGTGAAGGTGACCGTGACCACGCCGGTGGTCCCGGGCGAGAAGCCTGAAATGGTGTTGGTCGAGTTGTGATCGCGGATCCCAATGCTCGCCAGGCCCGCGACCGGATCCTGCGCCGTATAGATCAACTGCGATGGCGGCCCGACCTTGACAGCGGAGAGCGTACAGGTCGGCGTGCTCTTCGGAACCTTGACCTTCTCGACCTCCGAGCCGCAGGTACTGGTCACGGGATTGTTCAGCGAATCGCCTGAATATGCGGCCTGCCAGTAGTACGTACCCGGGGTCGACAAGGTTGCGCTGCTCGAAGCCGGAACATTCTGACCGTTCACCGTCACCGTGCCCTGGTCACTCACCAGGTTCATACAGCTGGCGTCGGAGTACACCTTGTAGTCGACGCTCCCCGTCGCCTGCGACGAATTGGCACCCGAGAGTGTGGCCGTGTCCGAGACCGCAGTGTTGGGCGGGACCGTAATCGTCGGACCAGACTGGCCGCCGCCAGACAACGACGTGGTGATTCCGGTTCCGCTGACCAAGCTCTCTCCTTCGAGGAAGACGGCCGAGTCAAGGTTGCCGTCGCTCCCGTCCGCGATGGCGAGCTTCATGTGATTGCTGACGCCCGCGTTCACGTTTGCGGTGCAGGTAAGCACAGTCGTCAATCCATCCATCTGCGTATTCAATGTCGGCGGGACATTGTTGACGTAGAACTGCGGATTGTGGGGCGTCGTGTCACCACCCTGGTCGTTGCCGTCGTTGATCGAGTTGACGTCGACCGGGTCGGTCGTCCCGGGCACGAGCGCACAATTATTTCCGTTCACGAAGAAGCCAAACACGTCGTTGAACTGCGTGTTCGCGAAGTCGCTGTACTCCTCGGAGGAGAAGACATAGCTGAACTGAACGGTGGAGAACGTGGGAACAAAATCGAACTCGAACACCGACGCGTCAAACGTCGGATCCCCGTCGAGCGCCGAAAGATCGGAATCCCCGGGAAGCCCGAAATCGGTTGAGTTGAAAGTGCCGTCCGGTCCACCGGCTGGGTTCGAGGCGGTCTCCTCGTAGCAGGTGTTGGGGCCTTCGACGCCCTGGCTGCAGGGAGGATCGCTTGCGTACGTCTGGACCTTCCCCGTATCGAGGGCGATTCCCGAGTCGAATCCGATGATGCCCGACCCACCGGTAAAGGTACCGGCCGCGCGGTTTGAGCCCGTATATGTGGCGTTGGACACGGTCAGACCGGTCCCGACCAGTCCCTGGACCAGCCCAGCGGGAGTAGCGCCATTGTCGAGATCAGAAACATTCAAACCCGGGACAAGAGGTTGAACGTTCGCTGGTTGCTCTTTCGAACCATTGCTGTGGGCGCCATGGCTGCGGGCCGAAACCTGCTGAGTCCCAGCCCGCGCTCCGCGGGTGGCGGCTGTCGCCCCGGTGACGACGGTCAGCAACACTCCAGAACACAGAGTGAGTGCACAGAGGCACTGGGTGAGGACCCTCACACGCCTATGGCGACCCACACCCCTCGCCCGAATCCTGCCCGATTCCGATATCCCTGCCACACCGCCCGCGTTGCGATACGCCATCGCTCAGCCCCCTTCTTTCCGCCGGACCGCCACTAGACCGTACTCAATGCCGGACCGCCACTAGTTGCATTCATTGTAAAGCATTCAACTCACCATCGCCATAGAAAGTTCTGCACATCGTAGTGCGGGAGTGCGTATGAGCCAGCTGGTGACTTCTCTGACGACGAACGTCCGCGCTCATGGCGGGAATCTCGGCCGGAGTTGTCGAAGTGTTGTCAATTGCCGCCACCCTCGCCGCATCGGGCCCGACTGCGCCGTGCGGCACCGAGCTCCCTCGGATCACCACACCGTCGAGAGACCGAAACGCTCAGGCCTTAGGTCGCAAGCTCGCCAAGATTTTGTCTTTCTCTTCTGATTCTCAGGATGGCGGCGTTGAATGGCGTCCGAACCGGGTCACCCCGATCTTCTTCATCTCTGTGACGAGGCATCTCTGTGACGAGGCATCTCTTGGACGAGGCTGGGGGTACGGGCGTCAGGCTTCTTGATCCGCATCACTTCGCCGCTCCGGTCACTTCGCCGCTCGTGTGCGCGTCAAACACGTTGGCCCAGGGGACCGGTGACGCCGACGCGGTCAGCACGCTCGATGGCTCCGGGAACTTCTTGATCCGTGTCGACCTCGCCATCTCGGTGGATGGCTTCGGGTGTGACGGCTTTGCCCTCTGGATCGCCCGGTACCACGTCGCCGACAACGCGTGCGGCTCGCCCGTCATTCCGACAAACCCTCATCCCGACAAACCCGTCATCATTCCCTCGACTCACGGCGTCCAGGTCGAGCTGCCACCCGGCCGACGCGGAATCGGCGATGTCGGTGAGACTTTGGTTCCCGGCGGCAGCGCCCCGGTCGGCTGACGAGAGGCAAGGCCAGCGCCCGCCAACCCGTGACCCTTGTGAGACTGACGATAGTGTCATGTTCTCGTGAGAACCGCCGAGACGGATCATTCGCACCGGGCCACCCTGCTGCCTGACCCCGAGCCTCGGCCGATCCTGGTCCCGGTCATCTCGGTCGACGACCACCTCATTGAGCCGCCCGATCTCTTCGAGGGTCGCATGCCCGCCACGATGGCCGAGGTCGCTCCCCGTGTGGTGGAGCAAGACGACGGCACCCAGGCCTGGGTCTTCGAGGGCAAGCACTACCCCAACATCGGGCTCAACGCGGTGGTGGGCCGACCCCGCGACGAGTGGAGCATGGAGCCGGCCCGCTTCGACGAGATGCGGCCCGGTTGCTTCGACATCGAGGCCCGCGTCGCCGACATGGATCGGGCGGGGATCTGGGCCGCCCTCTGTTTCCCGTCGCTGGTGTCGGGGTTCTGCGGCGCCGTGTACTCGCGGGCGCAGGACCAAGAACTCGGGTTGGCCTGCCTGCGCGCCTACAACGACTGGCACCTCGAGGTGTGGGCCAGTCCCCACCCGGATCGCATCATCCCCCAGCAGCTGCCTTGGCTCAACGACATCGCGCTGGCCGGCGCCGAGGTCCGGGCCAACGCCGAACGGGGCTTCAAGGCGGTGAGCTTCCCCGAGTTCCCGGCCCAGCTCGGCCTCCCGTCCATCTTCAGTGGCCAGTGGGATCCCTTCCTCGCCGCCTGCGCGGAGACCGGGACCGTCGTGTGTCTGCACACGGGTTCTTCTGCCTGGGCCGCCTTGCCCTCACCCGACCCACCCTTCGAGATCCTTCCCACCTTCTTCCCCGTCAACGCACTGCTCGCCGCCGGGGAATGGCTGTGGTCAGGGGTCGCCCTGCGCATCCCGGAGCTCAAGGTCGCTTTGTCGGAGGGCGGCATCGGCTGGGTCCCGATGCTGATGGACCGGAGCGACTACGTGCTCTCGCATTCGGCCTCGGGCAGCGAGAGCAAAGCGTGGCCGTCGGACCTCAAGCCGAGCGAGGTGTTGCGACGGAACTTCTGGTTCTGCACCATCGACGATCCGGCCATGGTGCCGCTGCGTCATCTGATCGGGATCGATCACATAATGGTGGAGAGCGACTACCCGCACGCCGACTCCTCGTGGCCCGACACGCAACGGGTCCTGGCCGAGACCTGGGGCACGCTCCCCGACGACGAGCTGCGCGCCGTGGCGGGGGGGAACGCCGCCGCGCTGTTCCGCCACCCGCTGCCGGCCACCGACGACTGGCGGGCCACGGCAGCGACGTGACCGAGGCGCCCCTCCCGCCGCACGCCGGCCCGATCGTGGACGCCGACGGACACGTGGTGGAACCCGAAGCGGCCTGGGCGCGACTGCCCGACCATCAGCGTCCACGCATTGACGCGGATGCCAACGGCTACGAGCACGTGCTGGTGGGCGGGACCGAGATCCTGGCCGTCCCGCTCGGCACGCTGGCCCGGCCCGGCTCCACCTTCGACGACCCGTCGACCTTCCGCCCGCTGGCCGAGGCCCAGCCCGGCGGCTCCGACCCCTTGGCCCGCCGGGCCGACATGGATCGTGAGGGAATCGACCAGGCCGTCCTCTACCCCACCATCGGGCTGTACTTCACGCTGGTGGCGGACCCGGGAGGCGCCGTCGCCCTGGCCCGCGCCTATAACGACTGGCTGGCCTCCTACTGCGCCGCCGACCCGCGGCGTCTCTTCGGCGCTGCCCTCCTCCCCCTGCAGGATCCGGACGCCGCGGCCCACGAGCTCCGACGCGCCGTGACCGAGCTCGGTTTCGTGGCCGGCTTCGTCCGGCCCAACCCGTGCCATGGTCGCTCGCTCCCCGACCGCGCCTACGAGCCGCTGTGGCATGCGGCCGAGGAGCTCGATGTCCCCATCGCCGTGCACGAAGGCAGCTCGGTCATCGTGCCGACGCTGGGCTCCGACCGGCCCTTCAACCCGCTCGTGCTGCACGCGGCGTCCCACTCCTTCGAGGCGATGCTGGCCTGCGCCCAGCTGATCGCCTTCGGGGTGCTCGAGCGTCACCCGCGGCTGCGGGTGGTGTTCCTCGAGTCCTCGGGCGGCTGGGTGCCCTTCTGGCTCGAGCGGCTCGATGAGCAGGTCGAGTCGTTCGGTGGCTTCTGCCCCGGGCTCGAGCTGCGCCCGTCCGAGTATTTCGCCCGGCAGTGCGCCATCGGCTTCGAGGTCAGCGAGCGCACCCTGCCGACGCTCGCCCCGTTCATCGGCCCCGAGCGGATCGTCTGGGGCAGTGACTACCCACATCACGACGCCACGTTCCCCGGTGCCGTCGAGGCCATCCGGGCCACGGTGGCGTCCTGCCCGACCGCCACCCAGGCCAGGGTGCTCGGGCACAACGCGCGCACCCTCTACCGCCTGCCTCGGCGGATCGAAGGCCTACCCGGCTTGCTCGCCGACTATTTCACCGCCGTGACGGCCCACGACGCCGCTCTGCTCGGCAGCCTCTTTGCGCCCGACGCCACCTTCGACGTCGACGGTGAGGTGCGCCGGGGCCGGGCCGACATCTTGGCGTACTACACCGGGCGCACGTTCACCTTCGAGGAGTTCCGCCCCTCACCGCGGCCACTGCACATCGACGGCACCACGGTGACGGTGGACATCGACGTCCACCTCGGGGGGGCCGACACCACGGTGCGCGACGTCTTCGAGACCGATGGGGCGCGCATCACCTCGCTCTGTGTGCGCGGCTTCGCCGACGCATTGGCCGCGGCGCGCGTCGAGCTGAGCTGAGCGCTGAGCGGAGCAGCGCGCTGAACGGCGCTCAGGCCCAGGGTGGACCAGGTCGGGCCGGGAACATCAGACCCAGCTGCGCAACTTCTCGATCATGGCGACGGGGTCCGGACCGACCGGGGTCACGCTGAGGTGGGTCACGCCAGCCTCGGCCAGAGCGGCCACCTTCTCCTTGATGTACCCCTCAGGCCCGCAGAGCGAAGTGCCCTCGAGCAGCTCGGCCGGGACCCTCTCGGCCGCCTCCTTCTTCTGGCCCGAGAGATAGAGGTCCTGGATCTCGGCCGCCTCCTTCTCGTAGCCGTAGCGGCAAGCCAGCGTGTTGTAGAAATTGCGCCCCTTGGCCCCCATGCCCCCGACGTAGAGGGCGACCATGGGCCGGCCCAGCTCGCGCACGGGGGCCACCTCCGCCTCCTCGCCGATGGCGAAGAGGCCGCCGGCCGCGATCTCGAGCGTGCCGAGCGAAGGATCTCGCTTGGCCGTGCCCTCGGCCAGGGAAGGCCCGAAGACCTCGCGGGCCTTGTCGGGCATGAAGAAGATGGGCAGCCAGCCGTCGGCCACCTCGGCCGTCATGGCCACGTTCTTCTCCCCCAGGGCCGCCACCCAGATCGGGATGCGGGGACGGACCGGATGGTTGATGATCTTGAGCGGCTTGCCCAGTCCGGTCCCCTGCCCCTCGGGCAGTGGGATGTGGTACGCGGCGCCGTCGTGGGTGAGGGGCACCTCGCGCGCCCACACCGTGCGGCAGATGTCGATGATCTCACGGGTGCGGGTCAGCGGCCGGTCGTAGGGCACACCGTGGAAGCCCTCGATGACCTGCGGCCCGGACGCGCCGAGACCCAGGATGCAGCGGCCACCCGACATGGCGTCGATACCGGCGGCGGTCATGGCGATGAGCGTGGGGGTGCGCGAGAAGATGGGCAGGATGGCCGAGCCGATCTCGAGGTGCTCCGTCTTGGCGGCCAGGTAGCCCATGAAGCTCGGGGCGTCGTAGCTGTAGGCCTCGGCCACCCACACCACGTCGAGCCCGGCCTTCTCGAGCTCGACGGCCTGGCGGGCCGAGTCCGCATGGCTCCCGGCGTAGTTCAACGTCATGGACAGCTTCACGCGGTCCTTCCTTTCTCGTTGCCTTTGTGCTGGTCCTGTTCCTCGATGCTGGTGTTCGTGTCCGGCGGCACGACGGGCGCCCGCCGGACACGAGAGTCTCCCAAAAGGGGCGGCGGGCCGCCCTTATGATCATCGCCCGTGGGAGAGCGAGCCGTCGATCTGGTGCTCTTCGACCTGGGTGGGGTCCTGTTGGAGCCGGGCGGGGTCGAGCCCATGCGGGCGCTGGCCGGGATCGGCAGCGACGAGGAGCTCTGGACCCGATGGCTGGCCTGCCCGTGGGTGCAGTCCTTCGAGAGCGGGGCCTGCACGCCCGAGGAGTTCGCGGCGGGCCTCGTCTCGGAATGGGCGCTGGCCCTCTCCCCGGACGACTTCCTGGCCCGCTTCGCCACCTGGCCCCAGGGTCCGTTCCCCGGCGCCGACGTCCTGGTCGAGCGGGTACGGGCCGAGGTGCCCGTCGCCTTCCTCTCCAACATGAACCGCTGCCAGTGGGAGGCCCGCTACGAAGGCCTGGATCTCACCGGCAGGTTCGACTACCGCTTCCTCTCCTACGAACTGGGTCTGGTGAAGCCCGATCCGCGCATCTTCGCCGCCGTCGCCACCCGGCTGCCCGTCGAGCCGGCGCGCGTCCTCTTCCTCGACGACAACGCGGTGAACGTGGAGGCGGGCGCGGCCGCGGGCTACGTCTCCCGCCACGTGCGCGGTCTGGCGGAAGTGGAGCAGGCGCTGGTCGCGGTCGGGATCGGGGTCGTGCCCGGCTGATTCCCTGATCATGAACCGGTGTGCCAACATGCCGCCCATGGTCGCCAACGGTCCGACGATGCGTCTCCTGCCGCGCCTCACCGACGACGTCGCCTTCTACTGGACGTCGGGTGAGGACGGAACACTGCGCCTCCTGCGCTGCAACGCGTGCGGGTACTTCAACCATCCACCCGGTCCGGTGTGCCGGCGCTGCCTGTCGCGTGACGTCGCGCCCCAGGCGGTCAGCGGCCGGGGCACGGTCGAGACGTACACGATCAACATCCAACAATGGATCCCGGGCAGCGAGCCCTACATCATCGCCTGGGTCTCCATCGAGGAGCAGCCCGACGTGCGGATCCAGTGCAACCTGGTCGACGTCGAGCCCGAGGACGTGCACATCGGCCAGGCGGTGAAGGTGGTCTTCGAGCATCACGAGGACGTGTGGATCCCGCTCTTCACGCCGGCACCCGCGTCGTGAGCCCGGTCGAGGAGCCCCTGGAGCGCCGGGCCATCATCTCGGGCATCGGCCAGTCCGACATCGGGCGGCGGCTGGGCCGCTCCGACCTCGATCTCACGGTCGAGGCCTGCCTGGCCGCCATCGCCGACGCCGGCCTGACCCGCGACGACATCGACGGCCTCTCCACCTACCCGGCCATGGGTGCCGGGCCGCCCGGCTTCGCCGGCCCGTCGACGCCCGAGGTGCAGGACGCGCTCGGGCTCTCGCTCAACTGGCACGACGGCGGCGGCGAGGGGCCGGCGCAGATGCGGGCGGTGCATGCCGCCGCGCTGGCCGTGGCGGCCGGGCTGGCCAAGCACGTCCTCGTCTACCGCACGGTGAGCGAGGGCTCGGCTCAGGGCACCGGCGGGCGCCAGGGTATGGCGGGCGGCGGCGGGGGCGGGGGCTCGGTCCCCCGCTTCGGCGGCTTCCTGCAGTGGTCCCTCCCCTACGGCGCCGTCTCGGCCGGCAACTGGCTGGCCATGGTGGCCCAGCGCCGCATGCACGAGTTCGGGCTGACCCGCGAGCAGCTGGGCGCCATCGCCATCAACAACCGGGCCAACGCCGGCCTGAACCCCAAGGCGATCTACCGCGACCCGATGTCGATGCAGGACTATCTCGCGGCGCGCATGATCACCACGCCGCTGTGCCTCTACGACTGCGACGCACCCTGCGACGGCTCCACGGTCGTCGTGGTGTCGCACCGGGACTCTGCCTCGGACCTCGACCACCCGGCCGTGCACATCAACGCGCTGGGCACCGCCCTGCGGGGCCGACCGAGCTGGGACCAGTTCGACGACATGACCACCATGGCGGCCCGCGACGCCGGGGCGTCGGTATGGGAGCGCACCGAGCTCACCCCGGCCGACGTGGACACGGCCCAGCTCTACGACGGCTTCTCCATCCTCACCGTGGTCTGGCTCGAGGCCATGGGTTTCTGCGGGCGGGGGGAGAGCGGAGCCTTCATCGAGGGCGGTGCCAACATCGCCCGGGACGGGCTCCTGCCCTTGAACACGGCGGGGGGCCAGCTCTCGGGTGGGCGCCTGCACGGGTTCGGACTCATCCACGAGGCCTGTGTGCAGCTGCGGGGCGAGGGCGGGGCCAGGCAGGTGGTGCGCCCGGGCGGGCGTGACGTCGAGGTGGCCGCGGTGGCCAACGGTGGCGGCCCCATCGCCGGCACCATGCTGCTCACCCGCGGGGTGCGCTGAGCTCTACCTGATCCTGATCCAGGTCATGATCCGGGTCCTTACGCGCCACTGCGGGCCCGCCGAAGCGGACCCGCAGTGGTCGACGAGCTGAGGGGGGAGGTCCTCAGTCCGTGGAGTTGCCATCCGTGGAGAGCGTCAGGCAGTAGCCCACAGGTGAGGCGGGCGTCGCCGTCGCATTGCCCGTGGTGCCGTCGTTGTAGACGCCGGTGTAGCTGCCGCTGACGGCTGAGTTGTCGTCGTCCTGGTCCCCGGCCGGGAAGTTCCAAGGACTGGTCGCTTCCTTGGTTGCGTTGTAGGCCGAGGCGCTGAGGCCGCCGGCGGTCCAAGCCGGGTTCGGGATACCAGCCCCCGTCGTGCCGTAGATGCCCGACGTCAGGCCCTGACCGTTCTCGACCTCCAGGGGAAGCGGGACGAAGCCCTGCGCCTGAATGGCTTTGACGATCTCGGTCCGGTAGGTCGAACCGGTGTTGGGGTCGACGTCCGTGCTGGTCGACGGTTTGCACTCGAAGCCGTCTTCACTGGCCACGTTGAGGGCGGCGGGTGAAGAGGCCGGGATGTCGGGGTTCGATCCGTCCGAGTACACGTTGTAGAGCAGTTCGTCACCCGGGAAGGGCACCGTCGTCGAACCCGGCAACTGCGCCGAGATGGTCTTCGTCGAGGGCTTGACCGAGTTGATCGAACCCAGCGCAACCTTGCTGTTCGACGCACCCGAGCAGAACGCCGGGTCGGCGGTGCACTCGGTCTGGAACCGACCGAACGAGAAGAAGTAGATGGCGTCGGCCTGGTCGTGGTTGGCCAGGATCGACGCTGTCTCGTTCTGGAAGATCACGTGGTTGGGGTCCTCGTTGCCGAAGGGGAAGGTGCCGGTCAGACCGAGCAAGCTCGCCCAGGTCGACTCGACGCCCGAGCCCGCGTTCGCGATGTAGATGGCGATGGGCGCAGCCGAACCGCCGAAGCAGGCCCAGTTCGGCGTCGTGAACGTTTGGGCACCCGCGGTGCAACCCTGATCCTTGTAGATGGAGGTCAACTGCGCAGTCGTCAGGTTGGTGACGCTGGCCGACGGGGTGGAGGCGCCACTGACCTCTGTCCAGTGGATCCAGTCGATCCCGTCCATGGCGTAGGCCACGAAGTTCAGCCCCTTGTCGTCACCGGTGACGCCGGTCGCGGTCAGCGACGGAGCGTGGGCCGAGCTGGCCAGGTCGAGCGGCGACACGTTGATGGGACTCCCCTTCGAAGTGGCGCCGGCGGCGTGGGTGCCCTGATCCTCGAGCTCCTGGATGCCGTTGGTAGCACCGGTTGGCGGCTCTTCGACCAGCACGTCGTTGAAGGGGTTCTGCTGGGCAAAGGTGGTGAAGCCGTTCTCACCGACTGCCGGCGTCGTCGTCACGGTGATGCTGTCGGACGAGGCGGAGGTCTTCGGCTTCTTGCTGATCACGAAGGCCGTGCTGCTGGTCACGCTCGTGATGACCGAACCGGCCGGAATGGCTCCGGCTGAGTCGCTCACCGCCTGGTTGGGGAAGAAGCCCGTCGTGCTGCTCACCGTGACCGTCGTGCTCTTCTTCGTCACCGTGCCGGTGACCGTCACCGTCTGCGGGGCCGACAGCGTGGTCCCGGGTTCGCCGTTCAGGCCCGGGCAGCCGTAGTCGAGGGGCTGCGCAGTGCCGCTGGACGAGGCCAAGTCACAACCCGGTGCTGCGTTGAACAGGTCGGCCAGAGTCTGCTCCATCTGATAGGTCGTGGCCGCCCCGCCCTGATAGATGTTGTAGTTGGCTGAGCCCGAGTTTCCACCTTTTGACTGCGTGGCCAAGGCGGGACTGGCGAAACCAGCCACTCCGAGGCATGCCCCGAGCAACCCCGCCCCCAGCCCGGCCGCGCGTTGGCGCGCCGAAAGCTTCCTCCGCATGCGTCTCTCTCCTCCTGTTGTGAAGTATTTACATAAACTTCGGTGAGTTCGTGTTTCCTATCAGATTTAAGGGGTTCAATGTCAACAGTTGTTGCGGTTCGGGTGAAAGCTGCAGGCCGAAGGCGAACTCGCGGGGCGTCTCCGGTTACACGGGCGTGAGCGGCGCGGGAGCGGGAGCGGTGCGGCGGCAGGAGCTGGTATCCGTGCGCCGTCGGGTGCCCGGAATTGCGAAAAAGGGGGATCGTACTAGGCGGGTGAGGGCGTCGTGCCGGCCAGGTGGTGCGCGGCCCGCGAGGCCAGGGCGACCAAAGTGAGGGTGGGCCCGTAGCCGCTCGAGGTCACGAAGACCGAGGAGTCCGCCACCACGACGTTGTCGAGCGAGTGCACCCGGCCCCAGCGGTCGACCACCGACGTCGCCGGGTCGTCTCCCATGCGGGCGGTGCCGATGACGTGGCGGCTCTCGGGGACCGGGGTCGCCCCGATGCCGTGGTACGAGACGCCGGGCGACGACGTGTGGATCACGTACTCGGCCCCCATCTCCTCGAGGACCTGCTGGAGGATCTTGCCGTGGTGCCTGGAGGAGGCCAGCTCGTGCGCCCCGGGCTGGTAGGTGATCCGGGCCACGGGCAGGCCGCGGGCGTCACGGATCGACGGGCTCAAATCCACCGTGTTGGTCTCGTAGGGCAGGTCCTCGCCCTGCATGATGAAGGCCCACATGTGCTCACGGAAGCTCGACTGGCGCATGACCTCGGCGTGGAGCTTGCCCCACGGGCTGTGACGCGCCTCCATCATGGGCGTCCCTCCCCCGCTGTGCTCGACCAGGCCGCCGCGGAACCAGGGCAGGCCCGCCTCCTTGGCCGCGGCGCGGGACGCGTCGTCCTGGATCATGGCGTCGTCGTGCACGTGGGTCACGGAGCGACCTTTGTGCGGGTGCAGCTCGAGCGACGGGAAATGGCCGACGACGATGGTCTGGAAGTGCACCATGAGGTGGCGCCCGAGCGCCGGGTGGTCGAGGCCCGAGAGGAGCAGGAGGCGCGGCGTCTCGATGGCCCCGCCCGCCACGATCACCAGGTCGGCCGACATGGTGTGGGTCTCGCCCGCCGCGTCGACGTACTCGACCCCGGTCGCCCGCCGCCCCTCGATGAGGATCCGGCTGACACAGGTCTCCGCCATCAGCTCGAGGCGACCGGTCGCCATGGCCCGGGTCAGGAGGGCCACCGGGTCGCCCTTGGCGTGGATCGGGCACCCGAAGAACGCGCAGTAGCCGCAGTTGTTGCAGGCGGGCCGGCCGTCGTAGGCGATGCTGTTGGCCGCGGTCGGCGCCTCGTAGGGATGGAGGCCCACCCTCTCCGCCGCGGCCGACGACAGCACGGCGCCGTACATGGGCGCACCGGGTGGCATCGGATAGGGACCGCTGCGCCAGGCGGCGAACGGGTTCGCCCCTTCGCGACCCGAGACGCCGATGGCCCGCTCGACCTCGGCGTAATAGGGCTCGAGCTCGTCGTACTCGACCGGCCAGTCGTCGACGTGGGCGCCCTCCTGGGGCCCGTTGGCCGAGCGCAGGTGGAAGTCCTCCTCACGGAAGCGGGGCACCTTGCCGTCGGCGTGCACGCCACCGCCGCCGACCGTGGTCGGGATGGAGTTGACCTCTCCCACATGCGTGTGCTCGCCGTCAGCCGCCGACACCCGGAAGGCCCGCGGCTCGATCAGCGGATCCGGCCCCAGGAAATAGCGCGAGATGAACTTGATCTCGTCGTTGGAGTAGTCGCGTCCCGGCTTGGTCATGTCGTCGGGATCGAGCAGGTGGTTGCGCCCCTTCTCGAGCATGCGCACGGACCAACCGGCCCGGGTGAGCACCTCGGCGGCGGTGGCACCGCCCGGACCGGAACCGATGACGAGGGCCTCGGACGTCATGCCTGCGACACCTCGGCATCGCTGTAGCCGCGTGGTTGCACGTCGCCCTCCCACCCGATGGAGGCCCAGGCGACCCCGTCCCGGTTCCCCCCGTACTCGGGCACGCCGTACATGCCCTCGCAGCAGTGCTGCCACAACAGGTCGCGGAACTCCTCGTTCTCGTCCGCTCGCAGCCGGCGCCGCTGCTCCTTGCCATCCACCTCGGTGAAGTCGGCCCCGAGGGCGGTCAGGCCGTCGCGGTAGCGCTGCTGCAACCCGACCACCGGGCCGTTGAACTCGCGCTCGGGCCGGCCCTGGGATCCCTCGAGGCGGGTACGCCAGGCCAGCTCGTCGAGGCGCGACAGCGGGATGAAGTCGGCGAAGCCCGCCTCACCCCCGTGCCGGCCCGACGTCGGCCCCCCGGCCCAGATGCGGGGCGGGTCGAAGCCGAAGGCACCGAGGAAGATGTCGATGTAGTCGGCGACGCCCGCCTCGTCGGCTCCGACCCCCCCCGGGGAGGAGGGCATCATCTGGGCACAGGCCGCCTTCAGGGTGGCGTACTCGTTCTCGCTGAACCAGACCGGCATTCGGCCCAACGTAGTCCGAGGCCCACCCCGATTGCTGACGCTGCTGTCAGGTTCGGGACAGGACTTTTTCGGGGGCGGTCAGCGCGTCTCGAAGAGCAGGAGCTCGAGCAGATGACTGCCGTCGAGGCGGAGCCCGTGCTCTGCGGCATCGTTCAGGCCCTGGCGCAACGCCGCCTCCCCCGCCCGCATGGCGCGGGCGTCGTCCCAGGTCAATCCGGCCACGCCCCGACCCGAGCGCCGGTCGAACAGGGTGCGCATGGTGCAGAAGCCCGGCTGGGCCAAGAGGCCCGACTTCAGCTCTCTCTCCAGGTAGAAGAGGGTGCCGGCGACGGAGCCGGGAGCGACCTGCAGCCGGGTCAAGAGCAGCGCGCCGTGCGGTGCGGGTGTCTTGGCGAATGCCGTGGAGACCTGCTCGAAGTGCTCGACCTGCATGATGGCGCGACTGTGCACCATGGCGTTCTCGCGCGCATCGAGCATTGTGCCGTCGCTGGTCAACATGGCGGACTCGGAGGACCAGAGCGAGAGGACGTTGAGCGACTTCGCCGTGCGGTCGACCCCGGCCGAGAGGCCACAGAATCCGGGCTGGGCTTTGAGGAGAGGCAGCGACGTGTCGCTCAGGATGCCCAGCGTCTCGTCGACGCGGTCGCTGCCGGTGAACGTCAGGAGCCGGGCGTGCACCGGACCACCCCGAGGCGGGTCGCCTCTCCGTCGGTTGCGTACGGTCTTGCGCATGGTCCTGCGCTCCGCATCACGCTCCGCACGACACTCCGGACCTCGCTCTGCACGACCGCGGACGCTACACCGGCGATGTCGCCACTGGACGTGTCGCGTTTTCGCCGTTGCGGTGCTCGTCAGCTCCCGTCGGGCGAGCTGAACGGCGTCCAGCTGCCCCCGGCCCGGCGCACCGCCCAGGCCACGGCACGCTCGCCCTCGTCGAACGCCTCGCGCACCAGGTTGCCGGACTGGGCCGCCCCGAGATCGCAGACGCGCAGGGCGTTGATCATGACCCGGAACCCGGGGCCGCGGTAACGCCGGCCCACGGTGCGCACCGGCATGGTGGGCAGACGCAGCGTCCAGCAGACCAGGCCGCCGGCGATCTCGGGCACCGACCACACGTGGCGGTGCACGTCGGCGTAGCGACCGGTCACGACGGCCACCATGTTCTCGAGCGCCTCGGACCCGGCCTCGAAGTACTCGGAGTGGGCCAACACGTTCTCGTGCCCGGGCGCGTTGGTGCGCATCCTCGTCCCGCCGAAGGTGGAAGAGGTCGGGGCGGCCCCGAAGATGCCCAACTCGGCCACGGTGTCACCGGGCGCTTTCTCCGAGAAGAAGTGCCCCGTCTCGACGTGCAGCTGGCGCAGCTCGTCGACCGTCATGCCGGGGCTGCCCGCCACGACGACATCGGTGGGGCGCAACCCGTGGTCGGCCAGCGCGGTGCCGGTGACCACCGAGCCGAAACTGTGCGCCACCACGGTCAGCGACTGGCCCCCGGCCAGGTCGAGCGAGTCGACGAAGGCCACCAGGTCGCCGCCCGCGGCCAACAGGTCGGCGCGGCACTCGAGCGATTCGGTGGCGGCGTCGAAGAGGTCGAGCGGGTTGTCGTAGCCCTTCCACAGCACGACGGCCGTGTCGTCGGCGGCGGCGTGGAGGTTCAGGGCGCCGGGAATCCAGTCGTCGCACATGTTGGTGCCGTCGCCCACGCCGGGCACGATCAGGGCCACGTGGCGCGCCGCGTCGAGGTCGCCGAAGAGCAGGGCGTAGTGCTCGAGCCGGGGTCGGTAGAGCAGGATCCCACCGCCGGAGGAGAGCAACGTCTCCAGGAGGGCCGTCCGCGAATCGTCCCCCTGGGTGTACGCCGCGGCAAGGTCCGTCTTGACCGATTCGTGATTGGCGGCCGCCCGCCGCGCCAGTGGACTGCTGTCGCTCATGAGTGTGCCGCCCGGACTCCTCGTCGTGGCCTCGTCGCCCGATCGGGTCCCCCGTTCGCCCCGGGGAGCCTGCGTAACCTAGTCCGACATGGGCGTGGGCCTGGCCATTCTCGCTGCCGTGCTCTTCGCTTTCGGCACCGTGCTCCAGCAAAAGGGCACCATGGCCACCGAGGACGACGACGCCCGTTTCCTCCTCCACATCCTGCACCGGCCGGTCTGGTTGGCCGGCGCGGCGATGCAAGCAACGGGGTGGGTGGTCCAGGCCATGGCCCTGGACCGGGCCTCGCTCGTCGTGGTCCAGTCGATCACCGCGCTCAGCCTCGTCCTGGCCCTGCCCTTGGGCGTCGCCCTGACCAGCCAGCGCATCGGGGGACGGGAGCTGTCCGGCGCCATCCTGACCATGCTCGGGATCGTCTTCTTCATCTCGGCCGGCCAACCCCAGGGCGGGACGACCCATCCGAGCGCGTCGACCTGGTGGACGGCCTGCCTCGTCACGGGTGCGTTGGTGGGCATCCTCTTCCTGGTGGGTCGTCACTACACCGGCGCGGCCAAGGCCTTGACCTACGGCGCGGCCGCCGGTCTGGGCTACGGCCTCCAGGCCGCGGTGACCAAGACCTTCGTCACCGAATTGGGCGGAGGCGCCTTCGGGTTGCTGACCAGCTGGTCGACCTATGTCCTCATCGTCTCGGCCGTCAGCGGCTTCGCCCTGCAGCAATCGTCGCTCAAGACCGGCGTGCTGGCGCCCGCCATGGCGTCGGCCAACTCGGTGACGCTCTTCTCGAGTGTCATCCTCGGCATGGCGGTCTACGGCGAGACGTTGTCGAAGAGCGGCACCTCCCACTCCGGCGCCGCCGTCATCGGCCTGTTGGTGGCGATCGTGGGCATCGCGCTGCTCGCCGGCTCTGACGCGCCGGAGCCGAATTCCCCGGGCGTCTCAGCGGTCACATGAACCTGGCCACCGATTGGTGGGCCTACATCCTGCTCTTCCTCGTGGTGGCGGCCTCCTGGGCCGGAGTGCCCTTCATCGGCGCCACCGGCCTGACCGCGGCGGCGGTGGCGGCCAGCCAGGGCCACCTCAACCTGGCCACGGTGATCCTGGTGGCCACGGCCGGAGGGGAGGCCGGAGGCCTGCTCGGCTACGGCGTGGGCAACCGCTGGGGACGGAGGATCCTCGCCCGGCCGGGCAAGCACCAGGCCGGCCGCGAGAGAATGATCGAGCGGGGCGAGCAGGCCTATGCCCGCTGGGGCCGCCTGGCCGTGTTCTTCACTCCGGCCGTCGTCTCGGGGACGGCCAAGATGCGTCTCGGCCAGTTCGCGCTGTGGAACCTGGTGGCCTCGTTCGCCTTCGCGTTCGCGGTCGCCGCCAGCACCTACGGCGTGGGCCGCTTGGTCTCGGGACACTCCTCCTGGCACGACATCGGGACGCTGGTGGTGGGGCTCACGGTGGGCGCGCTGATCACCGTGTTCTTCGTACGGCGACGGCGACGGGTGGCGGCCCGGCGCGCCGAGCCGGACCCCGCCTGAACGGCCGGCGGCGGCTCAGCGCGGCAAACCGAGAATGCGCCCGGCGATGATGTCTCGCTGGACCTGCGAGGTGCCGCCCGCGATGCCGGCCGCCTTGCTCCAGAGCCACTGACGACCCCAGGGTCCCGCTTCGGCCGAAGCGCCGTCGCGGCCGGTGACCAGCAGGGCCGCCTCGGCCATGCCCTGGGTCATGGTCGTCCACGTGAGCTTGATCCAGCTCGACTCGGGTCCCGGCTCCTCGCCCCGTCCGAGCCGGGTGAGCGTGCGCAGATTGTGCAGCCGGAGCACACCGAGGTCCACGTAGGCGTGGGCCAGGGCATCGGCCACCACGGGATCGTCGATTGAGCCGTTGGCCCGAGCCGTGTCGTAGAGACGGGCCAGGTAGGTCTCGTGCACCACCTGCTCCTTGAAGGGGAAGTTGGTGCCGCGTTCGTGGGCCAGGGTCGAGCCGGCCACCGTCCACCCCTGCCCCTCGATGCCGACCAGCTGCTCGGCGGGGACGAACACGTCGGTCAGGAAGACCTCGTTGAACTCGGCGTCCCCCGTCATCTGGACGAGCGGGCGCACGTCGACGCCGGGTGCGGCCATGTCGACGATCAGGGCCGAGATGCCCTGTTGGGGCCGGGGCGCCTCGGGATCGGTCCGGGCCAGGCACAGACCCCAGGTGGCGAACTGGGCGTAGGAGGTCCACACCTTGCGCCCGGTGACGACGTAGCCGCCCTCGACCGGTTCGGCGCGCGTGCTGAGCGAAGCCAGGTCGCTGCCGGCGTCGGGTTCGCTGAAGAGCTGGCACCAGATCTCCTCGGCCGAGAGGATCTTGGGCAGGTAGTGGAGACGCTGGTCCTCGGTCCCGTGGGCCAGGAGCGTCGGTCCGACCAGGTTGATGCCGACCCGGTTGACCGGTTGGGGCGCCTGCGAGCGGGCGTACTCGCTCTGGTAGAGCGCGACCTGCACCGGCGTCGCGCTGCGCCCGCCGTACGCCTCGGGCCAGTGCACGCCGACCCAACGCGCCGCCGCCAGCGTGGCCTGCCATCGGCGGCCCCAGGCCACCTCGTCGGCCAGATCGACGAAGGCGGGCGGCCGTTCGAGGTGCTCGTCCAGCCAGGCGCGGAACGAGGCGGCAAAGGCCTCGTCCTCAACGTTCAGCGCCAGATCCATGGCCACCTCGAGCCTTGCATCGAGCTCACGTTAGTGGGGTGGCGGGATATGGTCCGTGCCGATGACGGCCCGCCTCCGTGCCACGTGGGTGCCGAGGCGGGCCCGCCACTACCGGCGTCCCGGCGGCCCTTGGCGGGGGCCCACGCTCGACGCGCTGCTCTCGATCGGGGGCGGTGGTGGTCGTGGTGGCGGTGGCGGCGGTGGTGGTGGTGGCGAGGTGGTCGACGGCCCGACCCGACTCTCGGCGGCCCAGGTCGACGGCCTGGTGGCCTCGGTGGCGGGCGGTCTGCGCGCCCGCGGCGTGCGACGGGGCGAGACCGTGGCCTGGCAGGTGCCCAACAGCCTGGCCGCCGCCGTGCTCACCCGGGCCTGCTGGCGGTTGGGGGCGGTGGCGGCGCCCGTGCTGCACTCGTTCGGCGCGGCCGACGTGGACAAGGCATTGGCCCAGGTCGAGCCGCGGCTGGTGGTGGAGCTGGGGACCGACGCCCTGTCGGATCCCGCCGCGCTCGACGAGGTGCTGGGCGGGCCGCCGGTGGCGGCGGCGCCGAGCGCCACCCGTCCCTCCGACGTGGCCCTCGTCCTCTTCACCTCGGGCTCGACCGGGGTGCCCAAGGCCGTGCTGCATACGCACCGCGGGCTCAGCTGGAAGGCCTCGCTCATGGCGCAGGTGCACGGGCTCGGTGCGGACGACGCCGTCCTGATGCCCGCCCCCATGGCCCACATCTCGGGCATGCTCAACGGGGTGTTGCTGCCCGGGGCCACCCGGATGCGTTCGGTGCTGGTGCGCCGCTTCGACGCCGAGCAGGCACTGGACCTGGTGGCGGGCGAGCGCATCTCGTTCCTGGCGGGCCCACCGACGTTCTTCATCGCCATGGGGTCGGCGCTGGCGGGTCGGGGCAACGTCGACGTCTCGTCGGTACGCCTGATCTCGAGCGGTGGCGCCTCGGTCACCCCCGCCTTCGTCGAGGACACGGCGCGCACCTTCGACTGCCGGGTGAAACGGACCTACGGCTCGACGGAAGCGCCAACGGTGACGACGAGCCGGGACGAGGACTCGTTCGAGAAGGCGCGCGACACCGACGGGCGAGCCGTGGGCGAAGTGGAGCTGCGCGTGTCTGACCCCGAGACGGGGGCGCGTCGGGCCAACGGCGACCCGGGCGAGCTCTGGGTACGCGGACCCGAGATGTTCGCCGGCTACGCCGACGCGGCGCAGACGGCCGCGGTCATTGCGGCGGGCGGGTGGTTCCGTACCGGCGACCTGGCCACGGTCGACGACGAGGGTTGGGTCCGCATCGTCGGACGGCTCAAGGACGTCATCATCCGCGGCGGCGAGAACATCTCGGCCTCCGAGGTGGAGGCGGCGCTCGAGGCGCATCCCGACGTACGGCACGCCGTGGCGGTGGGATACCCGGACCCGCTCATGGGTGAGCGGGTGGCCGCCTTCGTCGAGTCGAGTCGGGCCCTTCGATCTCGCCGAGTGCCGGCGCTGGTTCTCCAGCCGTGGCATGGCCGTCTTCAAGACGCCGGAGAAGGTCGAACGCCTCGCACAGTTGCCGTTGCTGGGTTCGGGCAAGGCCGACCGGGCCGCGCTGCGCCGGCGGGCCGGCGCTTCTTGACGGCGACGGCTGCCGGACGAGCGACGAGGAAGAGGACCTAGGACAGGCTCTCGCCGGCCTCGAGGCGGGCGCGCAAGATACCGGCGATGCGGTCGCGGTGGGAGGCGGCATCGCCGAAGCTGACCTGGTCGAGTTGCGCCCGCTTCAGGTAGAGGTGCATGTCGTGCTCCCAGGTGAAGCCGATGCCACCGTGCACCTGCAGGCCCGAGGCCATGACGCGCTGCGAGGCGTCCGAACACCACGCCTTGGCCATGCTGGCGGCCAGCGAGCGCTCGCGGTCTGCGGCGGCACCGCACCAGGCGGCGAAGTACACGGTCGAGCGCATGCCCTCCACGTCGACCAGGGCGTCGGCCAGCATGTGCTTGACCGCCTGGAAGGAGCCGATCGGCTTGCCGAACTGGACCCGGTCCTTGGCGTACTCGACGGTCATCCCGAGCACCCGGTCGGCCGCTCCGAGCATCTCTGCGCTGACCAGGGTGGCCGCACGGTCGAGGACCTCGGCGGCCGCCTCGCCACCTCCGAGGCGCCGGGCCGGGGTGCGGTCGAAACGGAAGATCCCGAGTTCACGGGTGCGGTCCATGGCCGGGAGGGGATCGGGACGTGGGGCGGCACGCTGGTCGAGGGCGAATACGTCGGTGTCGGTGACGACGAGAGCCAGGTCGGCTGAAGGCGCATAGGCCGTCGGTGGTGTCGATCCGCTCAGGAGCACCTCGTCGCCGTCGCCGTCGGGGGACGGTTCGGCGGTGATGCCGGCGCCGGCCAGACGAGCGACGCAGGCCACGGCCTCGCCTTGGCTCAGCGCTTCGCGCCACTCCTTGGTCCAGCCGGCGGCGAGCGCATCGGGCGCACCCAGCGCGCCCAGCGCCACGACCGAGGGGAGGAAGGGGACGGCGGCCAGGCGGCGTCCGATCTCCTCGCACAGCACCGCGGTCTCGACCAGGCCCATCCCGAGGCCGCCCTCGTCCTCGGGGATCTCGAGGGCCAGCCAACCTTGCTCGGCCATGGCTGACCAGGCAGCGGTGTCGTAGCCGGCCGGGGCGTCGGCGACCCTGGCGCCGTCGCCGTCGGGACCGGCACCGGCACCGGCTCCGGCTCCGGGCAGGGTGCCGACCACCGCTCCGGGGCCGACGCGGGCCCGCAACGCATCGTGGCCGGCCATCCGGTCCAACAGTGTCACGGCCGCGTCGCGCAGAGCCTGCTGGTCGCTCGAGAGGTCGAAGTCCACGGCGGCGCAGTCTACGGTCAACGCCGGCACGGGAGTCATCCTGGAGAACACCTGTGCCATGCTGCGACGCATGGATCTGCGCACCACGCCCGAACAAGAGTCCTTGCGGCTCGCGTTCAGGGAATGGCTGGTCGAGCACCTGCCGTGGCCGTACGGCGTCGGGTTACCACCGCGCTTCGACGACCTGGCCGAAACGGTGGCGTTCGGACGCCGCTGGCAGGCCGCCCTGGCCGCGGACCGTTGGGTCGGCGTCACCTGGCCGGAGGAATACGGCGGCCGGGGGTTGGGCGCGCTCGAGAACTACGTGGTGATCGAAGAGCTGGCCCGCGCCCGTGCGCCCGAGCTGGTCGGCCGCATCGGCGTCAACCTGGTCGGGCCCACGCTGCTGGCCCACGGTGCGGCCGAACAGAAGGAACGGTTCCTGCCTCGGATCTTGGCGGCCGAGGAGATGTGGTGCCAGCTCTTCAGCGAACCCGACGCCGGCAGCGACCTCGCCTCTCTCACCACCCGCGCCGTCCCGGTCGAAGGCGGCTACCGGGTGAGCGGCCGCAAGGTGTGGACCTCCTACGCCCAGTTCGCGGACTGGGGCCTGTGCCTGACCCGCAGCGACCCCGACGCCCCCAAGCGCCAACAAGGAATCACCGCCCTCATCATCGACATGCACGCGGAGGGGGTGGGCGTGCACCCGCTGGTCCAGTCCACCGGGGAAGCCGAGTTCAACGAGGTCGAGCTGGACGACGTCTTCGTGCCGGTGGGGCGGCGGATCGGGGAAGAGGGAGCGGGTTGGGCTGTCGCCGGCTCCACCCTGGCCCACGAGCGCGGAGTGAACCCGCGCCAGTTGGTGATCCACTCCCAGCTCATCGAGGAGCTCCTGCGCCTGGCCGAGTCCAACGGGAGCTTCGACAACTGGCGCCTGCGCCAGCAGCTGGCCCAGGCGGCCACCGAGGTGCGGCTCTTCCAGTTGCACAACTGGCGCTCCCTGACCCGGTTGTCCAAGGGCGAGGCGCCCGGCCCCGAGGGCAGCGCCCTCAAGCTCTACTGGAGCGAGATGTCCAAGCGGCTGCACCAGACGGCGATGGACGTGCTGGGCGAGGCGTCGCCGCTCTGGGAGGGCGCCCCGGACAACCCGGCCGGCGGGACCTGGCAACGCTCCTGGCTGTATTACCAGGCCTCTTCGATCTTCGCCGGGACGAACGAGATACAGCGCACGCTGGTGGGCGAGCGGGTGCTCGGCCTGCCTCGCGGCTGAGACGGCGCCATGACCGCTGACGTGGACCCCGTCCCCTCCGCCGTCCCCGGCCCGCTGCACGGGGTGCGCGTCATCGACGTGGGCACTCGCATCTCCGCGCCCTTCTGCGCCGGTCTGCTCGGCGAACTCGGGGCGGACGTGATCAAGGTCGAGCTACCGGGCGGTGGCGACTTCATGCGCACCATGGGACCCTTCGTCCCGGTCGAGGGAGAACCCGACTACTCGCTGGCCTGGGCCGTCGAGGGCCGCGGGCGCCGCGGCGTCACCTGCGACCTGCGCCATCCCGAGGGCAAGGCGCTCTTCAAGCGGCTGGTGGCCACGGCCGACGTGCTGTGCGAGAACTTCCGGCCCGGCACCATGGAGCGCTGGGGGCTCGGTCCCGAAGACCTGACCGACGGCCTGGTCTACGTGCGCATCAGCGTGTTCGGGCAGACGGGTCCCTACTCGCCCAGGCCAGGACTGGACCGGCTCGGCATCGCCTTCGGCGGCCTGTTGCACCTGACCGGCGAGCCCGACCGTCCACCGGTCCGCCCGGGGGTCACCGTGTCCGACTACCTCACCGGCACGTTCGCCGCGTTCGCCGCGGTCGCCGCCCTCTACGGCCGCGACACGGCTGGAGGCGGGGGCGAGGTCATCGACGCCCCGCTCTACGCGTCGGTGCTGCGCATCCTCGAGTGGACCCTGGCCGCGCACGACCGCCTCGGCACGGTGCGCCAGCGCGAAGGCAATCGCTTGTCGCACTCGGCTCCTCTGGACAACTACCCCACCGCGGACGGCTTCTACATCTGCATCGTGGCCGGGTCGGACGCCAATTTCGCCCGACTCTGCAAGGCCATGGACCGCGACGATCTGGCCCACGACCCCCGCTTCGCCACGCTGGCCGAGCGAGCGGAACGCGGCGACGAGATCAACGGCGTCGTGGCGGCGTGGACGTCGTCGATGACGGCGGCCGAGATCACGGCCCGTTGTGTCGAGTACGACGTGCCCGTCGGCACCGCCTACAGCGCCGCCGACATCTTCGCCGACCCCCACATGACGGCTCGGGGGGACCTGGTCCCGGTGGACGATCCCGTGATCGGAACGGTGCGCCAGCAGGCGCCGTTCCCCCGGCTGGCCAAGCACCCGGCGCCAGTGCCGACCGGTGCACCCCGGCTGGGTCAGCACAACCGCGAGGTGTGGTGCGACGAGCTCGGCCTCTCGGAAGTCGAGCTGGCCGACCTCACCGAGCGCGGCGTCCTCTGACGCCGCATCCCGTTTCGGGGTGACGGAGAGCTCCCAGCGTCGTTCGACGACCAGGTCCAAGTAATGTGCGTGGTGCCAGCACGACATCGTCGCGCGGGCTAGCCACCTTGGCGGGGGGCACCAATTCGGCGACGCTGACACCAGATCGGGGCGAGGAGGGCTCTTGGGGTCCGTCGGAATGGTGTTCAACGCACAGCTGCGGCACCGATGGCGTTCGTGGCTCGCCATCACGATCTTGATCAGTTTGGTGGGCGGCGTGGTCATGGCTGCGGTCGCCGCCGGGCGGCGCACTGATTCGGCCATCCCGAGGTTCGTGGCAGCCCATGGCTTCGACGCAGAGATCTACTCCAACCGGGCCGCGCCGGGGATCGCCCGACTGCCCGGGGTCACATCGGCGACGTCCGTGATCGGCCCCGACAACGGCCCACCGAAGTGTGCCTGCACCCATCCGATCGGTCTGTCCAACTTCGGGGTCGCCGCGCTCGACCCCGGCGAGAAGGCGGTCTTCAATCTCGTGTCGGGCCGACTACCGGATCCTTCGAACCCCCGGGAGGTCGTAGCTTCCTACACGCTCCAACACGACGAAGGGGTCAAGCTCGGGAGCATCATCAACGTCCCGTTCTTCAGTCCGCGGCAATCGGCGGCCCTCGACGATTCCAACGGGCCCACGCCTCCACCGGCGGGTCCGACGCTTGCGCTGCGGGTGGTGGGATTCGAAGCGACGGAGTTCGACTTTCCCTCTGGCCAAGCCCCCGACTACCTCTTGTGGGCCTCACCCGCGTTCACGCTGCCAAGTACTTCCCAGGGTCGGGGTCAATCACCTCTACTTCGTGCGGCTCCGGCATGGCGCGGCCGATCTGCCTCGCTTCGATGCTGCTGCGAGTGCGCTGGGCCCGAACTCGATCTTCGTCCAGAACGAGGACGCCCAGGTCGCATCGGTCCAAGCGTCGGTGCACCCCCAGGCGATCGGCTGGTGGTTGCTGGCCGCGCTGGCCGCCCTCGTCGGGCTCGCGGTCGTCGGGCAGGCACTGGGGCGTCAGAGCATCGCCGAGAGCGAAGAATACCCGACGTTGGTCGCACTCGGACTGGAGCGCCGGCAACTGTTCATGCTGGGCAACGCGCGGAGTCTGGGGGTGGGACTCGCGGGTGTCGTGGGCGCCGTGGCCATCGCCACCCTGCTCTCCCCGATCGCTCCGCTGGGCGAGGCGCGTGCCGCCGAGACTTCGACCGGGATCACCTTCGATGCGCTCGTCCTGACGCTCGGCGCCCTGGCCACGGTCGCCGTTGTGGTCGCGCTCGGCATCTGGCCTGCCCTGCGGGCGAGTCGGACCGCACGCGCCAGCAACCCGATCGTCGATGCGAAGCCCCCGAAGCTGCCCGGTCTCCTGGGATCGATGGGTGCACCGCCAAGCATGGAGATCGGTGTCCGCAACGCGCTCGAGAGGAGGAGCGGCGGGGGCAACGTGCCCGTGGGCAGCGCGTTGCTCGGCACGGTGCTGGCGGTGGTGGCGCTGTGCGGGACGGCGGTGTTCGGCGCCAGCCTCACGCATCTCACCGAAACTCCGAAGCTGTACGGAGATCCCTTCCAGCTCAACATCTCGAACCCGAACGGCGGGACGCCCGACCCCACCTTGTTGCGGAGCCTCGAGCACGACCGAACAGTCACCGGCCTCACGCAGGGGATCGCGCTGCCCGCCGTCAAGATCGGCAAAGTCGTGGTCGGGGCCCTGGCCGGAACGGCCGTCCGAGGATCGCTCCTTCTCTCAACAGTTGACGGCCACTCGCCCGATGCCAAGGGAGAGGTTGGTCTCGGCGGTACGACCATGCGTGCGGTGGGCGCCCGAGTCGGCTCGGTCGTCGACGTCACCGTGTCGCTGCCTTCGGGGGGCAAGCGGACCGTGCCGTTCCGAGTGGTCGGTCAGATGTCGCTCCCCGTGCTCGGCAACGCGGTCGCGCTGGGTAACGGAGCGGTGTTCACGATGGCGGGCTACGAGGACGCCGCGTGCGCGCCGGGTCCTGGGCGAGCCTCCTGCCGAAAGGAAGTGGCGCAGTCGACCAATGGCGGGATGTTGGCCGGTTTCGTATCTGGCCCGCGCGGGCAGGCAGCCGCCGACCGCTATCTCGACCGCTACCGGTCGATCATCACTCCCGCGTTCACCCCGACCTCGCTCATCAACTTCGGGGAGGCAGTCAACTTTCCCTTGATCTTCGGAGCCATGTTGGCGCTCTTCGGAGCGGCGACGCTGCTCCACCTGCTCGTCGTCAGCATCGCGCGCCGCCGACGAGAGGTGGGGCTCCTCAAGGTGGTGGGATTCGTGAACCGCCAGGTCGCCTCGACCGTGGCCTGGCAGGCAACCACACTCGCCGTGGTCGGCATTGTGATCGGCGTCCCCGTGGGGATCGTGGTCGGTCGGGCCGTGTGGTTGGCGTTCGCCAACAACCTGGGTGCCGTTCCCGTCTCCGTCGTCCCGTTCTGGCTCATCAGCGCTCTGATCGCGGCGGTCCTGGTCGGAGCCAACCTCATCGCTCTGGCTCCCGCGCTGATGGCGACACGCTCCAAGCCGCGCGACCTCCTGCGAACGGCCTAGACCTGACGTGGACGGTCGCGCAGTGCGACGCCAAGTCGGGCCCGTTGGTTCCGCCCGTTCCAGTGACCAGCAGCAACGTGTGCTCATCACGGCGGTGCCCAGGGCCGGCGGTCAGGGAGCCGGTCCCGACGGGGCCATAGGCAAGCCACGACTGGCCCGTCAGTTGCAATGCCGGTTGGGAAGAGAATAGACTCAGCCCATTCCCACGGACGAGGGGCGGGTCAGCGCGTGCTAGCGGTCACTTTCGCGGACCTGCGGTTCCGGGCCAGGCAGTTCCTCATCGCCGTGGTCGGGGTGGCGCTCGTTCTGGGATTGGCGCTCGCCCTGAGCGGGTTGGCCGATGGCTTCTATTCCGAGGTGGCCGACACGGTCGATGCCGTCGGTGCCACTTCGTGGGTGATGTCCGGGGCCGCCCACGGCCGCCTCACCGGCTTCGCCGCCTTCCCGGCCGCAGACCAGCGCGCCGTGGCCGATCAGCCCGGCGTTCGACCGCGCCTCCGCCGTGCTCTTCGCTCCGTCGACGGCGGCCCTCGTGTCCGGCTCGACCCGTCCCCTTACGGTCAACCTCTTCGGTGTCCAACCCAACGGCTTGGGCGACCCCGAGGTGGCGTCGGGCCATCCGCTGACCGGTCCGGACCAGGTGGTGGTCGACTCCAAGGTAGGCCCGGTCGGCCGTGTGCTCACCATCGGCGGTCACCGCTTCGACGTGGTAGGGACCGTCGACCACCGCACCATGACGGGTGGGGTCCCCCTGGTCTACATGACGCTACCGGCGGCACAACGAGCGGTGACCGGAGGGAAGCCGCTGATCACCGCCATCGCCACGGCCGGGATTCCAGCGGCCGTGCCGGCGGGGCTCGTGGTCCTCTCGCCGTCGACGGTCGTCACGGCCACCGTGTCGCAATTGAGCAGCGCGGTGGGGTCCATCGACAACACCCGATGGCTGATGTGGCTCGTGGCCGCCGCCATCGTGGCCTCGATGCTCTACGTGGCGGCGCTCGAACGAAAACGCGACTTCGCGGTGCTCAAGGCGCTCGGATCATCGTCGCGCGCGCTCTTCTCGAGTCTCGTCCTCGAGGCGGTCGTGGTGACGCTGCTGGCCGCCGTCCTGGCGGAGGTACTGGCCAGCCTCCTGACCCCGGCCTTCGCACAGCCGGTCGACATCACGATCGATGCCCGCCTGGTCCTCCCCGTCATTGCGGTGGCGGTCGGCGTCGTGGCGAGCATCACGGCCCTACGCCGGGTCACCGGCGCCGACCCGGCGGCGGCCTTCGGATGAGCGATCACCTGGTGGTCGACGATCTCACGGTGGCCTTCGACTCGGGGGGCTACGTGATCAAGCCCCTCGACGAGCTCAGCTTCACGGCCGGCGACGGTGAGCTGGTCGTGCTGCTCGGGCCATCGGGCTGCGGCAAGACGACGCTGTTGTCGTGCCTCGCCGGCCTGCTCACCCCGACCTCGGGGCGGATCGCCTTTGGCTCAACCGTGGTCACCGAACTGCGCGGGCCGGCCCTGGCGGAGTACAGGCGCCGAAGGGTCGGAGTCGTCTTCCAGGCCTTCAACCTGATCCCCAGCCTGAGCGCGCAGGGCAACGTGGTCGTGCCGATGCGCCTGTCCGGTGTCCGGCGCGCCCGGGCGAAGGCGCGCGCTTCCGAGTTGCTCGAGCTCGTCGGGCTCGGCGAGCGCGTGCACCACCGACCGGCCCAGCTCTCCGGGGGCCAGCAACAGCGGGTGGCGATCGCCCGGGCACTGGTGCACGAACCGCAGCTGATCCTGGCCGACGAACCAACGGCCCACCTCGACCACATCCAGGTCGAGGGAATCCTGCGCCTCCTGCGCGAGTTGGCCAGCCCGGGCCGTATCGTCATTGTCTCCACGCACGACGACCGGGTCAGCCAGCTGGCGGACAGGGTGATCGAGCTGGCGCCGCACTTCGCCGACGCCGACAAGCCACCCGAAGAAGTCGTCCTGGGCCCCGGGGAGTTGCTGTTCCGCCAGGGCGAGCGGGGCGAGCTGATCTACCACGTGGAATCGGGCCTGCTGGAGGTCTACCGGGAGCTCGCCGACGGCAGCAATGAGGTGCTGGCCCAGGTGGAGCCGGGCAACTATGTGGGGGAGCTCAGCCCGATTTTGAACCTGCCCCGCAGCGCGTCGGTGCGCGCGCTGGAGGACACCGTGGTCGTGGGCTATACCGTCCGCGCCTTCCGTCAGGAGAATCCTCACCAGGCGGCTAAGCACGCCTCGGTGCGTTGAGTCGATCCGGCCGACTCCCAGTGGGGCAATCGGGTTAGCTCCGGGGGAGTCCGAGGGCCTGTTCCGCCACGATGTTGCGCTGGATCTCTGAGGTGCCACCGGCGATCGTGCTCGAGAAGGATCGCAGGTACTGCACGGCCCAGGCGCCGTCGTAGGAGGCGTTGAAGACGTCGAGGAACGCATCGTCGAAGCGTTCCTTGTCCCATTCGGTCAGGCGATTGGGGCCCGGACCGTCGAGATCGAGGCCCTCGAGGCCGAGCACCTCCTCGGCCAGGAGGCAGGCCCGCTGTTCCGACTCGCTCGAAAACAGCTTGAGGACCATGTGCTCCGGTGGCATCTCCCCGCGCACCGACTTGGCGAAGCCGAGGTAGCCGAGGCACCGCATGGCCGCCGTGTCCGTGGCGATGCGGCCGACGGCCTCGGCCACCCGGGGGTCGTCCCCGAGGCAGCCGCCGCGCCCGTCGGGCCGACCGGCCACCCGCACCAACCCTCTGATGGCGCGCTCCATCTTGCTCACACTCATGATCCACAACATGCCGCGCTCGTGGCGCAGCGAGCCCTGGGTGACCGCCCAGCCGTGATTGAGCTCGCCGAGCAGGTTCTCCTCGGGCACCAAGACGTCGGTGAAGAACACCTCGTTGAAGTCATGGGCTCCGGGATCCGTCAGTTCAGGGAGCGGACGCCACGTGATGCCCGGCGTCCGCATGTCGATGATCAGAACGCTGATGCCACGATGCTTCGGCGCGTCCGTATCCGTCCGCACCCAGCACAAGCAGTAGTCCGAGTCGTGCGCGCCCGATGTCCACACCTTCTGGCCGTTGACCACGAAGTGGCCGTCCACGCGCTCCGCCCGGGTGCTCAGCGAGGCCAGATCGCTGCCGGCGTTGGGCTCGCTCATCCCGAGGCACCAGGTGGTGTCGCCGCGCAGCGTGGGGAGCACGTAGCGCTCCTTCTGGGCGTCGGTGCCGTATTCGACGATGGAGGCGGCGCAGATGGACAGGCCCTGGGGATTCAGGCCGCGCGGAACCATGCGCGCCGCCACGACCTCGAAGTAGGCCATCTGCTCCTGTGGCGTCGCATCGCGCCCGCCCAACTCGGGGGGCCAGCCCGGGACGAGGTAGCCCGCCTCGAACATGGCGCGCTCGAAACGTCCTTCCCCACTCGGGGATGTGGGACGAGCTACGCCGTTGCTCCCCCGCCATCGCCTCGGGCGTCGGCAGATGCTCGTCGAGCCAGGCCTCGAACTCGCGGCGGAAACCGAGGACCGAGTCGTCGGGGGCGAGCCGCATGGCCAACTATGACATGGGCCTCAGTCGGGCAGCGAGTCTTCGTCGTCGACTTCGTAGACGTCTTCGGAGCCCTGCTTGAACCCGCGGCGGGCGTAGGGCAGGGCCTGCATGGCCAGCACGATGCCGAAGGCGGGTTCGGTGAGGAGGATGGACCCGGCGATCTCGTCCCACGTGGCTCCCACCTGGGCGGCCAAACGGGCATGACGCTGCACGCCACCGTGCTGGCGGGCCACCACGGTGCAGACCATGCGGATGAGCTCATGGGTCTTGCGATCGGGAGCCCGCAAGGAGTCGATCGAGGACATCCACGCGTTCTGGGCGTGGAGCACCCCGGGCGCGTCGTCGGCCAGGAAGCGGTCCGACAGCGGTGGCCACTGGTCTTCTTCGACGTCGTAGTCGAGGTCTTCGTCGTCGGGTTCTGCCGGACTCATGGCGCGGTCATCGTACCGACGCTCAGCTCCCTGGCTCGGGGTCACGGGGCTGGCCGAGGATGCGTTCGGCAATCACGTTGCGCTGGACCTCGCTCGTGCCGCCCGCGATGGTCAGGCAGCGGGTGGAGAGGAACCCCTCCTCCCAACGCCGGGCCTTGCCGTCGAGCACCGCGCCGTCAGCCCCGTAGAGGGCCATGCCCATCTCCTGGACGCGCTGCTCGTGCTCGACGCCCAACAACTTGCGCACGCTCGACCCGCTCCCGGGGTCCACGCCCGACAGGGTGGCCAAGGTGGAGCGATGGCCGAGCAGGGCCACCGACTGCGCCTCCGCGATCAGGTGACCGAGACGGCCTTCGAGACTCGGGCCGATCCCACGACCGGCCTCGGCCCGGCGCGTGACGCTCCTGACCAGCGACTCGAGACCGTTGCCGAACGACGCACCCGAAGACATGGAGACACGCTCGTTGGCCAGCGTGGTCCGGCCGATCCTCCAGCCGTCCCCGGGGAGGCCGATCACCGCGTCGTCCGGGACGAAGACCTCGTTGAAGAAGACCTCGTTGAACATGGCGGCGCCGGTCAGCTCGCGCAGGGGCCGGATGTCGAGGCCCTCGGCGTGCATGTCGACGATGAAGTAGGTGATCCCCGCGTGTTTGGGCGCGTCGGGATCCGTGCGAGCGAGGCAGATGCCGAAGTCGGCCGTCTGCGCCAGCGACGTCCACACCTTCTGCCCGGTGAGGACGTAGCCGCCCTCGACCTTGTCTGCCCGCGTGCTGAGCGAGGCCAGGTCCGAGCCTGCGCCGGGCTCGCTGAAGAGTTGGCACCAGTTCAGAGTGCCCAACAATGTGGGGCGGACCCAGCGCTCCTGCTGTTCCTCGGTCCCGTGCGCGATGAGGGTGGGGAGGGCCCAGGCCCCGACGGCCAGGTGCGGTCGCTGCACGCCGGCGGCCGTCAGCTCCTCGTCGATGACGAGCTGCTCGAGGGGCGACGCACTCCGGCCCCACGGTGCGGGCCAGTGCGGCATGATCAGGCCGGCCTCGGCGATGGCCGCCCGCTGGTCGGGGGCCCCGGAGACGGCGGCGACCGCGGCCACGACCCCACGGATTTCCTGTCGGAACGCCTCGGCCTCTTTCGGCAGGTCGGCGGTGAGATTGCGGCGAGCCCCGCCCACGGCGAGCGCGGCCACCTCGCGGTCGAGCGCACCGAGGTCACCGCCCGTCACGAGCTGGAGGTTGGCCATGGCCCGCTTCAGGTAGAAGTGCGCGTCGTGCTCCCAGGTGAAGCCGATCCCCCCGAGGATCTGGACGCACTTCTTGGCGCAGTGCGTCGCGGCCTCGAGCGCGATGTCGCCGGCGATCGCCGCACTGAGGGCGCGGCTGGCGTCGTCGGGGCACTCGGCCGGATCCTCGCTCAAGGCCGCGGCGGCGTCCCACGCCACCGCGGCGGATTGCTCGGAGGCGACGAGCATGTCGGCCAGCGCATGCTTCACGGCTTGGAACTGGCCGATGGGACGACCGAATTGCACCCGCACCTTGGCGTAGTCCGACGCCGTCTCCACACACCAGCGCGCGATCCCTGTGTTCTCGGCGGCGACGAGCACGAGGGCGAGACCGCGCACGGTCCCATCGGGCACCGTGAGCAGCGCGTCGGGGGCGACGGTGCACCCCTCGGCCGGAAACTCGAGCGTGCCCACGGCGCGGGTGCCGTCGAGGGCGGGCAGCGCCTCGCCTCTGATCCCCGCGCCGAGCACCTCACGATCGAGCACGGCCCAGATCACGCCGGCACCGTCCACATCGAGCGGCACCAGGACCAGACGGGCCGCCGGCAGGCCCAGCACGGGGCGCACGACAGCGGCGCCGGGCAGGACGAGGGTGCCGTCGGACCGGCGCTCGGTGGCCAGCGGCTCGGCACCGAAGGCGACGGCACCCGTCACCGTGCCGTCGGCCAGGCCCGAGAGCAGCGGCCCGATCCGGGTGGCATCGGTCCCGCCGGCCGCGCCAGGCGAGAGGGCGGCCGAGAGGGCCGCTGAGACCAGCAGTGTCGGGAGCACCGGTCCGGGGAAGAGCGCGTGCCCGATCTCCTCGAGGACGACCGCCGTCTCGGCCAGGGTGAAGCCCTGGCCCCCGAACTCCTCGGGCAGATGGAGACCCAGCCAACCCTGCGCCGCCATCTTCTCGAACACCGGAGGGAGGTCGATCTGCCCCGGCGCGGCCTCGGCCACCTCCCGGGGCTCGGTGGGGGGGCAGTGGGCCGCCAGCCAGCGTTCGGCGGTCCGGCGCAGCGACTCGTGCTCTTCCGTGACGGCGATGGGCATCAGATCTTGTCCTCCGTCGGTACCTCGACCCCGTCGCGCCACAGGGAGATGGCGCCGACCGGGCACCCTTGCGCGGCGATCCGGATCCGCTCCTCGTCGGTGGAAGCCGTGTCGAGAACCACGGCATACCCGGCATCTCCCAGGTCGAACGTCTCGGGGGCCCAGAACAGGCAGTTGCCGGACCCCATGCAGCGTTCGGCGTCGATGCGGATCTCGAAGGGCGCGTCGCTCATGGTCGTGCTCCCTGCGTCGACGCTGCAACCTCTCCCGGCGTGGCACCGATGGCTCCCCTGGCTCCCATGACCCGAAACCTAGCCCTCGCCGTGGCGGCCCTCGCTCGCCACGGCGCCTTCCCGGAGCTCAAGGGGCCTCGAACACCACCGGCAGGGACAGAGGTGAGCGGAACGCCATGCCCTCGATGTGGGGCACGTCGGCGTCGGGATCGAGGGTGAAGCGGCCGAGCCGGTCGAAGAGCGTATTCAGGGCCACCCGCGACTCCATGCGGGCCAGGTGCATCCCCAGGCAGACGTGCACCCCGAAACCAAAGCCCACGTGCTGGCGCTGCTGGCGGAACATGTCGTAGCGGTCGGGGTCGACGTACTTGCGCTCGTCCCGGTTGGCCGCGCCGATCATCAGCCCGATGTCGGCGCCCCGCTCGATCTTGACCCCGGCCAACTCGGTGTCGCGCGTGGCGCGGCGCAAGATGACGGTGACGGGGGGCTCCCACCGCAAAGCCTCTTCGAAGGCCTGCGGGTAGAGGGAGCGGTCCTCGTACAGCGCATCGAACTGGTCCCGGTCGTGCAGCAGGGCGTAGAGCATGCTGCCCGAGGCCCGGTAGGTGGTCTCGACACCGGCCGGCAGGATCAGACGCAGGAAGGAGTAGATCTCCTCGTCGGTCAGCCTCTCGCCGTCGACCTCGGCCCGCACCAAGTCGCTGATGAGGTCGTCTCCCGGCGTGGCGCGGCGCTCGGCCATGACCTCCGCGAAGTAGTCCCGCAGAGCAACCGAGGCGGCCACGCCCCGCTCCCAGTTCGCCGCGACGCTCGTGAGCTCGATGGCCCAGCGCTGGAAGATCGGGTAGTCGCTGCGGGGCAACCCGAGGATGCGGGCAATCACCTGCACCGGGTAGTTGAAGGTGATGGTGCGCACCAGATCGGCCTGGCCTGCGTCGATGAAGGAGTCGATCAGTTCGTTGACCACCAGGGCGACGAGGTCCTCCTCCCAGCGCTCGAGCATCTTGGTGCGGAAGCTCCCGGCGACGAGGGCCCGGTTCTGGCGGTGCTCCGGCTCGTCCATCTCGAGCACGGTGCGGCCCATGACCATGCCCATCACGTCCGAGTAGACGTTCGACGAGTAGGTCTCGTTGTCCTTGAGCACCTGGACCACCTCGTCGAAACCGAACACGGTGACCGGCGACGGCCTGTTGGGGTCCTGCTCGTCGATACCCTCACCGATGTCGATGGGGCCGGTGTGCACCGGAGATTGGCGTCGCAACTCGTGCAACAAGGGATACGGGTCGCGGATCGTCCCGCCCACCACGTCCTTCAACTCGTACGGGTCGAAGGGAACGGCGGCTGAGTTGGCTGTCTCTGTACCTGGCATTACGACGACGTTCCCCCTAGTTTGGGTGCCGAGAGGTGGTCTCTGACAACCGTGTCATTTATAGCAAACGTTCGTTCGGGACGTCGATCGTGGCCACGGTCACGCCGGCTGACATGGTCGTTTCCGCTGGGGGAAGGGGTAGGTCGAGGGGCATGGCGCAGGAGAGCAAGCTGATGACCGACATCGACACCAGCCCCCATTCGGCTCGTCCGGGCGAGGACGGACCGGGCGAGGGGTCGGCCACCCGGCGCCGCATCCTCCAGATCGCCCTCTCCCTCATGGCCCAGCGGGGCGTGGACGGCACCAGCATGCGCGACCTGGCCTCGGCGGCCGGGCTCAACGTGGCCTCGCTGTACCACTACTTCCCCTCCAAGCGGGACCTGCTCGAGTCGGTGCTGGCCGAGCAGGGCTTCATGCCGGACCGAGCCGCCGAGCCCGAGGTGGCGATCGAGCTGGTGGGAGGGTCGAACCTGGCCCAGCTGGTGGCCGACATCATCGTGTCCATGTTCAAGGTGGAGGACTTCGTGCGCCTGATGGTGGGCGAGGCCATCCGGGGCGACAGCACGGCGCGTGACGTCGGCTACGACCTCTTCACCAGCTTCGAGCAGTCCATCGCCGACTGGATCTCGACACAACGGCCCGACCTGACCGAGCGCTCGAGCGCGGCGGAGATCGCTCGGTTGCTCTGCGCAATGATGGTCGGGCTGTTCGTGCAGTACGCGGCCGGCGTGTTCTCCGAGTTGTCGGAGGAGGACCTCAACTCGCTGGCGCTGCAACGGGCGACGGAGGCGGCGCAGATCATCGAGTCGGGGGCTTTGCGGGGCGCGGGCCCGTCCGCCTCGTCGTAACTCTTAGCTCGTAGCTCGTAGGGTCTTGGCGCATGCCTGCGCCTTCCACTGCTCCCACCGCAGTCGCCTCGGCGACCTTCACCGTACCGGCCGACGTGGTCTGGTCCTACCGGCTCGACTTCGCCAACCTGCCCGAGTACAACCCCGACGTGAGCGGCGTGCAGCGCGTGTCGGAGGGCGATGCCGCCGGGCCGGGTGGCGCGTGTGGCGTCGGGGCTCGCTACACCTTCGGCCTGGCCGATCCACGGAGCCCGGGAAGGACCCAGCCGGTCGAGCTGTGGGCGGAAGAGGTGGTGTCGCCTACGCTGGTGGCGGCGGGCATGGCCGGGGGGACCGAGGCCTACGAGGAGTTCGTGGTGACACCCTCGGAAGATGGCGGGTGCTCGGCCACCTTGACCTTGTGGGTGATGCTGCCCGACGGACTGAGTGACGAGGTGCGGGCCGCGGCGGCGGCGGGCAGCCTGGAGCAGATCAGCAAAGAGCTGCGGCTGATGAAGCGCGCCCTCGAGGAGCGGGGGGTGGCCGACGTCTGAGGCCGCGAGGGCCGGTGTCCGCCAGAGGCGGACGAGCGCGAGCAGACGGGTTGGTGCGTGGGGGCCCTCAGGCGTTCGTCGTCGTCACACCGATGTGCTCGGTGATCGACTGCTAGGTTTCGCACGCAAAATCGCCTGGCCAGCCCAGCCAGCCAGCCAGCCACCAGGAGGTCGGCGTCGTGATCCGACGTGCTGTTCTTTGCCTTTGCGCAGTTGCCGGGGCCGCCGCACTCTGCCTCGGGGCGGCCGGCAGTGCCGGCGCCGTCAGGCCGATCTCACCAAGTCCCGGCGTCTATGTCTGGGGCATGATCAACAACAAGACCGGGCTGAACTACGACACGCCGACGCCGGTCACCGGCGTCCCCGGCAACGTCGAGCAGGTGGCGTCGACCAATTCGAACTTCTACATCCTCAACACTGCCGGCGAGGTCTACAGCCTGGGGGCGGTGAAGGGCCTCGGTGACAACGCCAAGAAGGCGAGCACGACGCCCAAGTTGGTCCAGATCCCCAGCTGGGTCCAGATCGCCCGGGTGGCCCAGACGGCGCCGGACGGTACGGCACTGGCCATCGATACCAACGGCAACGCGTGGGGTTGGGGCTGGAACAGCTACGGCCAGCTCTGCCTCGACAACGCGACCTACCAACCCGTTCCCGTTGAGCTCCCCTTCACCAATGTGTCCTTGGTGGCCGGAGCGGGCGACCACTCGGTCATCGTCTCGAACGGCACCGTCTACACCTGCGGGAGGAACTCACACGGGGACTTGGGCATCGGCTCGACCACTCCCTCCTTCACGCCCGTGGCCGTCCCTGATCTGCCGGCGACGGCACCGTCGGACGTGGTGGCCGGTTGGAGCAACGGCGGAGCCCTCTACCCCGACGGCTCGTACTACGACTGGGGCTACAACGGTCTGGGCGAGATCGGTAACGGCACCACGGTCGATGCCACCACACCGCAACTCGTCGAGAACGGCGTGGCCCAGGTGACCCAGGGCGGCGGTGGACCCGTCGACGGTCAGAGCCTGGCGGTGCTCACTGACGGCAGCACGGTGGGCTGGGGCGCTGATGGCTTCGGCCAGATCTGTGGCACCAGCCCGACCAACGCGGTCGTCAGCCCGATCACGCTCGACCCACCCGTTGCGTGGAAGGCCACCTACAGCGGTGGTGACACCAGCTACGGCATCGACACCAACGGCTCGCTCTGGGACTGTGGGAACAACGAGTCCGGCCAGCTCGGAATCGGCAGCATCAACGCCGGCAAGACGGGCTTCAAGGACGTCCTCAACGGGGTGGCGCAGTTCAGTACCACCAATTTCAAGGCCATCGCCTGGGTGCAATGACCCTTCGCCGACGGCCGCATCGCCCGGGCTCGACGGCCCGCCGCCGTGCGGAATGAGCGGCGGTCGTACCCGCCCGGTCAGCCGCCGGCGCGGAGCTGCTGGCGCAGGACGAACTTCTGGACCTTGCCCGAAGGCGTCCGAGGGAGTTCGTCGACCGAGCGCAATTCTTCGGGCCACTTCTGTCGGGCCAGACCGGCCTCTTGGAGGTGGGTCCGCACCGCATCGAGATCGGGGGCCTCGTGCCCGGCCTGCATGCGGAAGAACGCGCATCCGTGCTCACCGAGGCGTTCGTCGGGAGCGGCCACGACGGCCACTTCGGCCACACCGTCCATGTGGGCCAGCAGCTGCTCCACCTCGGCCGCACTCACGTTCTCGCCGCCCCGGATGATGATGTCCTTCACCCGGTCGGTGATGGTGAGATAGCCGTCGGCGTCGAGGATGCCCACATCGCCGGTACGGAACCATCCGTCGGCGTCGAGGAACTCCGCGTTCAGTGCCGGGTCGGTGTACCCGGCGAAACGGTCGGGGCCGCGGCTGAGGATCTCGCCGGCGACGCCGACGCCGACGTCGCTCCCGTCTTCGTCCACCGTGCGCACCTCGACCCAGTGCATCGGGCAGCCGTCGGTATGGATCCGCTTCTCCCGCGGCGCCTCGTGCTGAGAGCCGGTCACCGACGGGTGCTCGGTCGACCCGTAGGACCGGACCAGCGAGATGCCGAGTTTGTCGGCCCGCTCGGCCACGGCGTCAGGGATGGGCGACCCGCCCAGGCCGATGAAGTGCATGAGCTCGATGTGCTCGGGCCCGCAGTCGGGATGGTCGAGCAGGCTGGTGAAGAAATAGGTCGACCCGCTGCCGGCGGAGATCTGCTCTTCGAGCATGGCCGCCAGCACGGTCGGCGGGTCCCACCCGTCGATCATGAAGATCGGCTTGTCGGCGACGAGCGGACACAGCAGTCCACCCAGCATGCCGATGGCGTGGCCGACCGGCGCACCGACGAGTCCCGGCCGGTCGCGCTGGGCCTGATTTCCGGCCAGCTGGCGCACCTCGCAACCCAGCGTCCGGTGGGTGTGCACGACACCCTTGGGGTCGGCGGTGGTCCCCGAGGTGTAGCCGATCAGCGCCGGCGTGTCGGGGTCGACGTGCACCGGGCCGTCGATGGAGCCGGCCGATCGCAGGTCGGCGAAGCGGTGGTGGTTCGGGTCGTCGGTGTCGCCGACGACGACCACGTGCTCGAGATCGGTGAGGCCGTCGCGGATGGTGGCCAGCTCGGCCAGGTAGTCGCGCTGGTTGATCCGCGACACGATGACGAAGGCGCGAGCCCCGCTCTGGCGCAGGATGAAGCCGACTTCCTTGGGCCCGTAGAAGTGCACGATCGGAACCAGCGTCACGCCGAGCATGGCGCAGGCGTAGAACGTGACCGCGGCCTCGATCCAGTTCGGGAGCTGGAAGGACACGACGTCGCCCGGTCCGATTCCGAGGGCCCGCAGGCCACCGGCCACGTGAAGGGCCTCTTGGTAGACCTCGCCCACCGTGCCCTGATAGGGATTGGTCGGAGACCAAATGCGGATGCGCCGCTTCGGGTCTGCCAGCAGCGAGTCGCGCAGGAACTCGCCGAGTGTGCGGTCGTCCCACGCGCCTTCGGCGAGGTAATGGGACGCCAGCTTCTCCGGCATGGGCCGGAGGTCGAATTCAGCCGCTGCGCTCACCACGTGCCCCCGATTCTCCCTGACTCAGGCGGATTCGACGAACAGCGAGGCTAGGCGGTGCCACTCCGCGCCCGATCCCCCGGTGAGGACCTCGTTCTGCTTCACCCGCTTGAAGAGGAAGTGGGCGTCGTTGGCCCAGGTGAAACCCACGCCACCGTGCAGCTGGATGTCGTCGCCGGTGACGCGCACCCCGGCATCGGCCGCGTAGGCAGAGGCCATGGCGGCCGAATGCTCGCGCTGAGGCGACTCGGTGTCCGAGGCCCAGGCCGCGAATTGGAAGCCGGCTCGGGCCATCTCGACCTGCTGGAACATCTCGACCAACCGGTGGCGCACGGTCTGATACGTGGCGACAGGTTTGTCGAAGACCACCCGTTCGGACGTGTAGGCGATGGCATCGGCCAGCGCCCGGTCCGCCGCGCCGACGGTCTCGGCGGCCAGCACGATTCCGATGTCGTCCTGCACCCGCTGCCACAGCCCGGCGTGATTGCCGCCGGGTCCGAGCGGGACGACCGGCGCGTCCTCGAGAACGAGCCGGGCCAGCTTGCGGGTGGGATCGAGCGACGGCACCAGCTCGGCCGCGGGCGACTCGAGGAGGTACGAGTGCACGCCATCCTCGTTCCGGGCCGCCACGATGACCCAGTCGGCGGTGTGCCCGTCGACCACGATCGGCTTCTCGCCGTTGAGGACCCAGCGCGCGCCCTTTCGGCGGGCCCGGGCCCGCACCGTGGCCAGCGGTGCGCCGTGGCCCTGTTCGCCGAGGGCGATCGTGCCCCGCCGGGTACCCGCGCCCAGGTCGGACAGCAACTCGGTGGCGCCGAGGGCCCGGGCGGCCAGCGTGGCCGCCGCCGCGGAGGAGAAGAAGGGCCCGGGCAGGGGCACACGGCCCATCTGCTCGGCCACGATGCAAAGCTCGAGCAGGCCACTGCCGGTGCCACCCTGCTCTTCGGGCACGAGGAGCCCGGCCCACCCCAGGTCGACCAGGGTCGACCACAGTTCGGGCGTGATGCCGGCGTCCTCGTCGGCCAGCCGGCGCACGAGGTCGGGTCCGCACTCGCGCTCGAGCGCGCCGCGCGCCACCTCTTGGAGCGCCACCTGTTCGTCGTCGTACGTGAAGTCCACGGCGTCTCCTCGTTCACGCCCGTGTGCCGTTCCCTGACACGGGCGTCACAGTACACGGTGGGTCCGCTACCCTTACCCCCCGTGGATTTTGCCCTGGCGCCCGAGGACGAGAAGTTCCGTGACGAGCTGCGCGCCTGGCTCGACGAGCATCTGCCGCCGTTCCTGGAGGCCGAGTCACTCGGGGACGACGCGCAGCTGAGCGGTGAGGCGAGCCAGCAACGCCGCCAGAAGTGGCAGCGCAAGCTCCACGAAGGTGGCTGGGCCGCCATCCACTGGGGACCCGACTACGCCAACGGCCGCACGGTCAACGCCATGCAGCGCCTGATCTATTCGGAGGTCATGGCGGAGTACCGCACGCCGGGCATGTTCAACACGAACGGCATCTGGCAGATCGGGCCGATGATCATCCAGTGGGGAACGGACGAGCAGAAGGCAGCGTGGCTGCCCTCCATCCTCGAGGCCGAGGAGCACTGGTGCCAGGGCTTCAGCGAGCCCATGGCGGGCAACGACCTGGCCAACTTGCGCACCACCGCGGTCTACGACGCCGATGCTGACGAGTACGTCGTCAACGGCTCGAAGATCTGGATCTCCTCGGCCCACCTGGCCACGTGGGGCCTGTTCCTGCTGCGCACCGATCCCACCGCGATCGAGCGGGGCAAGAAGCACGAAGGCATCACCGCGTTCATCCTCAACCTCAAGACCCCCGGTATCGACGTGCGGCCCATCAGGGACATGGCCGGCGAGGAACTGTTCAACGAGATCTTCTTCACCGACGTGCGCATCCCGGCCAAGTGGCGCCTGGGCGAGGAAGGCGCAGGGTGGATGGTGGCCATGGGCACGCTCGGCTTCGAGCGCGTCGGCATCGCCTCGCAGATCGCCATCCTGGCCGCCGACCTGCGTGCCGTGGTCGAGGCCGCGAAGTCGGTGAACCCCGGCGCTCTCGACGACCCGTCGCTGCGGGAGCGCGTGGCAAAACTCTGGACCGAGATCGAGCTGGCCCGGCTGCTCTCCCTGCGGGCGCTCTCCAAGATCATGAAGGGTGAGAAGAACTGGCCCGAGGTGCCCTTCGCCAAGTTGTCGTGGTCGTCCATGGCTCAGACCCTGGCCGCGCTGGCCGTCGACCTCCTCGGTCCGGCCGGGCTGCTGGCCAAGGGTGGACCCGATGCGGTGGACCGGGGCAAGTGGACCCGCCTCTACGCGTTCCAGCGCTACTCGACCATCGGTGGCGGCTCGACCGAGATCCAGAAGAACATCATCGCCGACCGGGCCATCACCATGCCCGGCAAGTCGCGCTCCTGACGGTTCCGCAAACAGATGCGCACTGACCCCCGGGGTACCTGCATCATCGGCGTGGCCCGTCACACGTGGCACCCGGGCCAGGTCGAGCTGGCCCCCGAACCTCTCGACATGTGGGAGCAGGTGGCGCGCGCCGCGGCAGAGGACGCAGGGGTGCCCGCCGCGCTCGGTGAGCTCGAGAGCGTTGACGTCGTCTACTCGCAGTCCTGGCAGTACGACGACCCGGTGGCCCGCCTGGCCGCACGTCTGGGGGCGTCTCCGCGGCGCGGCCGCTACTCGGGCATCGGCGGGTCGGTGCCCCACGTGCTGGCGACGCAGGTGGCGCGCGACGTCGCCGCCGGTGATCTCGACCTGGCCCTCATCGCGGGGGCGGAGGCGCTGGCCACGGTGCGACGCCTCAAGAAGGCCGGCGAGAGGCCGCAGTGGTCGTACAAGCCGGCCGAGAAGCGGCCCTTCCCGATGGACATGGAGTTCGACCCCTCCGAGGTCAGCCATGCCGTGTTCGAGGCCTACCTGACCTTCGCCTTCTTCGAAAACGCGCGTCGGGCCCACCTCGGGCGCGGGCTCGAAGTGCACCAGGCGGCCATCGGGAGTGTCATGGCCCGCATGACCGAGGTGGCCGCGCACAGCCCGCACGCCTGGTTCCCGGTGGAGCGCAGCGCAGAGGAAGTCGCCACCGCGAGCGCCGACAACCGGATGGTGGCCTTCCCCTACACCAAGCTGATGACCTCGATCATGGACGTCGACATGGCGGCCGCGCTGCTGCTGGCCTCGGCGGAGAAGGCCGACGCGCTCGGCGTGCCCGAGGAGCGGCGGGTCTATCTGCGGGGATGGGGCTACGCCGAGGACCCGGTCCACGTGGCCGGGCACCCCGACCTCTGGCGCTCCCCCGCGCTGGCCGCCGCTTCGTCGTCCGCGCTGGCCGGTGCCGGCGTCGGCATCGACGACGTGGCTCACTTCGACCTGTACTCGTGCTTCGCCAGCTCCGTCTGCTTCGCCCTGGACGGGTTGGGGCTGGCCGAGGACGACGGGCGGGGCGTGACCCAGACCGGCGGCTTGCCCTACCACGGCGGCCCGGGTTCCAACTACGTGACGCACTCGCTGGCCGCCATGGCCGAGGCCTTGCGGCGCGACCCCGGCTCCTACGGCATGGTCAGCGGTGTGGGGATGCACATGCAGAAGCACGCGTACGGCGTGTGGTCGACCGCGCCGGGGTCTTTCGTCGAGGCGCCGCCCTACGCCGCGGCGACCGCGCCACTGGGCATCGTCGGCTCGCCCGAGGGCGCGGCCACGGTGGCCACCTACTCGGTGTTGCACGGCCACGACGGGGGTGCCGAGCGCGCTGTGCTCGTGTGCGACCTGCCCGGGGGCGGACGCTCCTACGGCCTGCTCGAGGGCGGCGTGCCCGCCCTTCTCGAGGTCGAGGCCGAGGAACTGGTCGGCCGGCCGGTGACCCTCACCCCGCTGGACGCGGTGAACCACGCCGCTCTCTGAGCGGGTCGCCGGCGTCGACGGCTGCCGCGGCGGCTGGGTCGTGGTGACCGTGCCCGGGGAGGGCGAGGGACCATACGACGTGCGGGCGGTGGCCGACCTTCACGGCTTGATCGATGACCTCGACGTCGGCCGTCTCGGCGCGGTGGCGATCGACATCCCCATCGGACTCCCCGAGTCGGGACCCCGTACCGCCGACGTCGAGGCGCGCCGTCGGGTCGGGTCGCGCCGCAACTCCGTGTTCCCGGCGCCGGCCCGGGCCGTGCTCGGTGCGACGACCTACGCCGAGGCCTGCGCCCGCTCGCGGCAGGCCGGCGGCAAGGCGATCTCGATCCAGCTCTTCAACATTCTCGGGAAGATCGCCGAGGTCGACGCGCTGATGACGCCCGCGCTTCAGGAGCGCTTCGTCGAGATGTTCCCCGAATGGAGCCTGGCCGTCCTGGCCGGGGCACCGATGGCGCAGCCAAAGTCCAACGCGGCGGGACGGAGCGAGAGGGCGGCCGTGCTCGGAGTGGTCTTCGGCCAAGGCGAACTCGAGGCGCACCTGCGTCGGCCCCCGCCGGGGGCCCGGGCCGACGACGTGTTGGACGCGTTCGCCGGGGCCTGGACGGCTCGGCGTCTGGCCCTCGGATGCGCCCTGCGGCTCGGCGGCGAGATCGACGCTCGCGGCCTGCGCATGGAGGTGGTGGCCTGATCACGGCACACGTCAGATGAGCGGCTTCGTTCTCCACGTGACGTGGGGGGAACGAAGGCAACGTGGTGGTGCCGGCGGCGGCCGTGCGTGCCCGGCGCCGGGTCTAGGTGGCGCGGCGCAAGTCGAGGAACTCGGAGACGCGCATGAACCCGAGCATGGCGCGGGGAAGTCGCGGCACGTGCTGGCGGTTGGGATCAACGACCAATCGCGGCTCGCTCAACTCGTACTCGCGGCCGCGGGTCACCAGGCGCACGGCACCATGGGCCAGCGCGTTGCGCACCCACTCAGAGTCCCGACCGTAGGTCAGCGGAATGCGGAAGCCGTCCTTGGTCCGGAGCACGTTCACGGGCGTGCGGTAGACGGTGCGGGTCCGGCGCCCCACATGGACGACGATTCCCAAGCCGGGCAGCACGCCGGCCAGGTGAACCGACACCTTGTTCGTGACCGCCCGGTTGAAGCGGGCCATGCGCCGGCCCAGGCGGGGCGGTGGCGCTGGAGGTGACCCTGAGCGCGGCTCGGCCGAATGCGCGCTCATACCAGGGTGAGTCCCCCGTCGACGGCGAGGACCTGGCCTGTGATGTAGCTGGCCTCGTCCGAGAGCAGGAAGACGGCCGCGGCGGCCACCTCCCACGCCGTTCCCTGACGGCCGAGCGGCACCGGCGTGCGCGTCCGCGACGGGCGCCCGGCGGAGGCAGCCCGGCCCAACGGCGTGTCGATGAGCCCCGGGGCCAGGACGTTGGCCCGGATGCCGCGGCGCGCCCCCTCGACGGCCACGTGTCGGCTGAGCCCGATGAGACCCGCCTTGGACGCGTCGTAGGCGGGGATCCGGCTCCCTGGCCGGAGTCCGGCCACCGAGCCGATGAAGACGATCGACGCATCGTCGGACAGCGTGACCAGCGCCCGGCGTACCAGGACGAACTGGGCGCGCAAGTTGAGGGCGAAGGTGCGGTCCCAATCGTCGACCGAGGTGCCGGCCACACCCATGCCGAAGCCGGTGCCGACGTTGAGCACCAGCCCGTCCGGAGTCGGGGTGGACTCATCGGAGACGGCCAGCCGGCAACCCTCCTCCGTCGTGACGTCGGCCACCACGATGGCCGCCTTCCCCCCTTCCGCGGTGATGAGGCGCCAGGTCTCCTCGACGGCCGCCTCGTCCTTGTCCACGCAGACGACCGAGGCGCCCTCGCGGGCGGCTCGCACCGCGATGGCGTGGCCGTTGCCCGGCGGCGCGTCCAGGTCGCGCGACGCCTGTGTCCCGGCGCCGACCACGGTGATGCAGCGACCCTGGAGGAGACGTGCCATCTCGCGGCCCCTCAGGCGCCCGGACCGGCCGGCACGGACGAGGCAACCGTCTCGGCCCGCGGCTCGAGCGGCACCCGCAACGAACGCAACACCGTCGTCAGCATCAGGTAGTGGGCGATGAGCATCAGCAGTTCGATGAGCTCACCCTCGCTCAGGCTGGCGCCCAGGACCGACCAGGTGGCGTCCGAGACCGCCCCCTCGTCCGCCGTCTCGTCCACCGCGTCGAGAGCGGCCCGCTCGAATGGCGACCAGTCCGCCGTACCGAGATCACCGCCCAGTGCGGTGACCTCCTGGCGCGACACGCCGGCCCGCTCGGCCAGCAAGATGTGCTGGGCCCACTCGTAGCGCCCGTCGAAGCGGTAGGCCGTGCGCAAGACGACCAGCTCGCGCAGGCGAGGAGGCAGGGTCCCACCCAACAGGGCCCCCCCGAATCCGAGCCAGCGCCGGAACAGCTCCCCCGGTGCCCGAGCCAGGGTGGTGAAGATGTGCATGGGCTCGTCGGTTCCGCCCGGGGAACCCTCGAGCACCCGGGTCAGGACGTCGTCCCATGCCTGGCGGGGCAGCGGCTCGATGCGGGGCGTGGGGGCGGTCGCGGCCATGACGGAATCGTACGCAGGGCCTGGACGGCGTGCCGCGAGATCAGCGCACGGGACGGAACCCCATCGGTGGCGGCCCCGAACCGGGCAACGGGTGTATGGCCGCATCCGGGCGGCACACCTCGTCGATGAGCCCGTACTCCGCCGCCTCGGCTGCGCTGAGGAAGAGGCCGCGCTCGAGGTCCTGGCGCACCTGTTCGGCCTGTCGCTTGGCGGCCGCCGCCACCCGATCACAGAAGCGCGCCCGCTCTCCGGCCCTGAGCTCGGCCCACTGGGCGACGTTGCGTACGTGCATCGTGGCCTGGGCGGCCGACGGTTCGCGCAGGACGAAGCGGGTGCTCGGCATTGCGGCCCGGGCCGCACACACCGCCACCACCCCCACGGCACCCGCGCCCACCTGCCCGAGGCAGAGCGCCCGCACGGGCACGCCCATCAGCTCGACGACGTCCATGAGGGTGAGCGCGGGAGCCAGTTCGGCGTCCCCGCAGTCGACCCGCAGCGTGACCGGATCGTCCCCCTCGGCGTCGAGCGTCATGAGCTCGGCCGAAACCCGGGCGACGGTCAGGTCCTCGAGCGGGCCGTGCAGGAGCACGACGCGCTGGGCCCGGAGCCGCTCGGCCAGCAGGTCCGACAGCGGGTCACGACCGCCCGGCGGCGGTGTCAGCAACGGCCAGTCGTCACTCATATTCGATCCTCCATTCCAACCGCGCCCCCAGTGCCGTGCTGTAGCGCTCCACCGTCGAGAGCCGCACGTCGAGGTCGCCCGACTCGAAGCGGGCCACCGCCGACTGGGACGTGCCCATGCGGGCTGCCACCTCGGCCTGGGAAAGCCCGAGCTCACGGCGCATCGAGGTCAGCTGCCCCGAAACGGATCGCCGGCGTTCGGCCATCTCCTTGAAGCCCGGGAACACGGTCGGGTGCCGTCGCTCGCTCACGAGGTACCATTATCTCATATTCGATATAACATGGCGAGGACCTGGAATGCAGGAGCCGAGCTGGACCCAAGAGGAGGAGCCGACCGTGACCACGTCGACACCGCGACACGTACTCGTTCCGACCGTGATCGAGGAGGGCAACCGGGGCGACCGGGCCTTCGACATCTACAGCCAGCTCCTGCGGGAGCGCATCGTGTTCCTCGGTCAGGAGGTCGACGACCAGGTCGCCAACCTGATCATCTCCCAGATGCTCTTCCTCGAGGCCCAGAACTCCGAGCGTGACATCTACCTCTACATCAACTCGCCGGGCGGAGTGGCCTATGCCGGCATGGCCATCTACGACGTCATGCAGCACGTGGAACCCGACGTGTCGACCATCTGCGTGGGCATGGGCATGTCCGCGGCGGCCATGATCCTCTCGGGCGGTGCCGCGGGGAAGCGCTTCTCCCTGCCCAACGCCCGCATCATGATCCACCAGGGCTCGGCCGGCACCCGCGGGGCACCCTCGGACATGGAGATCCAGCTGCGCGAGGTGCTTTCGCTGACCAAGCGGATGGCGGAGATCATCGCCTTCCACAGCGGCCGACCGGTCGAGCAGGTGGCCATCGACATCGACCGGGACAACTACATGACGGCCGCCGAGGCCCGGGACTACGGGATCATCGACGACATCATCAGCCCGCGCCGGGGCCTGTGCGCACCGGGGGCCGCGGCCGTCCCCTCGGCCGCCCGTGAACCCGAACTGCAGGTCGCCGGAGCGTGACCGAAGGTTGAAGCGAGAGCAGCTGGTCGAGGGATTTCCGCCACGTCGCACGACGCTTGGGAGGACGCATAAGGTATGTGACACGGCTGTCAGGGATTGGCGGCTCGAAGGGCACACGGGGAGGACCGCGGATGCGCACGGAAGACCTGATCCTGATCAGCGTGGACGACCACGTCATTGAACCCAGGGGCATGTTCGACGGGCTGTTGCCGGCGAAGTACCAGGACAAGGCACCACAGCTGATCCGGCGACCCGACGGGACCGACTACTGGTACTACGACGGCAACGAGATTCCCAACGTGGGCCTCAATGCGGTCGTGGGCCGTCCTCCCGAGGAGTACGGCATCGAGCCGATGTCGCTCGACGACATGCGCGTGGGGTGTTACGACGTCCACGAACGGGTGCGGGACATGTCGGTGAACGGCGTGCTCGGTTCCATGTGCTTCCCGTCGTTCCCCCAATTCTGCGGCCAGCTCTTCGCCCGCCGCGAGGACAAGGACGAGGCCTTGGCCATGGTGCGGGCCTACAACGACTGGCACATCGACAAGTGGTGCGGCGCCGAGCCCGGCCGCTTCATCCCCCTGTCGATCCCCGCCATCTGGGACCCCGAGCTCGCGGCGGCTGAGGTGCACCGGGTGGCCCAGAAGGGCTGCCACGCCGTCACCTTCTCCGAGAACCCCGAGAAGCTGGGCTGGCCCTCGCTGCACAGCGACCACTGGGACCCCTTCTGGGCTGCCTGCTCGGACGAGGGCACGGTCGTCTGCATGCACCTCGGCTCTTCTTCGTCGATCCTCATGACCTCCATCGAGGCGCCGATCGACGTGATGATCAGCTTGCAGCCCATCAACATGGTGCAGGCGGCGGCCGACCTGATCTGGTCGCCCATCTTGCGCAAGTACCAGGATCTGCACTTCGCCCTCTCCGAGGGCGGCATCGGGTGGATCCCGTACGCCCTCGAGCGCATCGACTACGTCTACGAGCACCACCACAAGTGGACCGGCCAGGACTTCGGTGATCAGCTGCCGAGCCAGGTGTTCAAGGACCGCATCATCACGTGCTTCATCGACGATGCCTTCGGCGTCGACAACCGCAGGTACCTCAACATCGACAACATCACGTGGGAGTGCGACTATCCGCACTCGGACTCGACCTGGCCCCAGGCACCCGAAGCGCTCATGAAGTACATCGAGGGTGTGCCCGACGACGAGATCGACAAGATCACGCACCTCAACGCCATGAAGCACTTCAGCTTCGACCCCTTCAGCGTGCGGCCCCGCGAGAAGTGCACCGTGGCGGCGCTGCGGGAAGAGGCGGCGGACGTCGACACCTCGCTCGTCTCCCGGTCCCGGGGGCAGACGTCCACCGACGAGAAGGGCATCGTCAGCGTCAAGGGCTTCGCCACGCGTCTCGGCCAGGAGGACTGACGTCCCAGCCGGGTAGTGTCCCGGCCGATCACTCAAACCGACCGATCCGCCGAGAAAGCACTGGAGCCCATGTCGATCGACTACGTCGCGGGTGACGACCACGTCGTCACCATCACCATCAACCGCCCCGAGGCACGCAACTCCATGGACATGGAGCACTTCTTCGCGCTGCGCTCGGCCTGGGATCGCTTCGGTGAGGACGACGACGCCTACGTCGCCATCGTGACCGGGGTCGGGAAGGACTTCTGCGTCGGCGCGGACCTCAAGACGTACATCCCCCAGATCACCGAGCTGCAGAGCAAGATGAAGGACGGCGCCCGGCCCGAGGAGCTCGGCGGCTACCGGCTCGACGACGGGGTGAAGGCGGTCCTGCGCGGCACCAAGCTCTACAAGCCGATCATCGCCGCCGTGAACGGCACCTGCGTGGCCGGCGGCATGGAGATGCTGGGCGGCACCGACCTGCGTGTGGCTTCCGACACGGCCACCTTCGCCGTGATGGAGCCCAAGCGCGGGCTGTTCGCGGGTGGAGGCACCACCGTGCGGTTGCCCCGTCAGATCTCCTACCCGGCGGCCATGGAGTTCCTCCTCTGCGCCGACCAGGTGCCGGCACAAAAGGCCTACGAAATGGGCCTGCTCAACGAGGTGTGCCGTCCGGCCGACCTGATGGCCCGGGCGCTCGACTACGCCCACCGCATCACGGCCAACGGACCCTTCGCCGTCCGCAAGACGAAGGAGTCCGTGCTGCGAGGGCTGGCCACCAACATGAAGGAGGCCTACGCGATCGAGTCCGAGATCTCGGGCGAGGTCTTCTCGAGCGAGGACGCCAAGGAGGGGCCGAGAGCCTTTGCGGAGAAGCGGGCACCCAACTGGAAGAACCGCTGAGAACAGCCACGCGCCACCTGGCCTTCGTCGCCTTCGCCGGCGGCCTGGCCTTCGTGCTCGCCGCCTGCTCGGCTACGAGCACCCCGTCGGCGACGAGTACTTCGAGCTCCGCTTCGGCCGGCTCGACCACCTCGTCGTCGGGCGGCACCACCGTCACCTCGGGCACCTTGGCGCCGGAGACGGCCACTGAGACGGAGTTCTTGTCACCTTCGAAGAACATCAGCTGCGAGATCGACGCCAATTTCGGGCCGACCTCGCAGTCCCAGACGCTCTGCCTGACCATCAGCCCACCCCGCTCGGTCGTGCTCAAGACCGACGCCTCTCTGACGGAGTGCAACGGGCAGCAGTGCCTCTCCAATGCCGGCGAGAACACGCCGACCTTGGCCTACGGCCTGTCCATCACGCTCGGCCCGTTCTCGTGCCACTCCTCGACGGCGGGGATCACATGCACCTTGCAGTCAGGAGCTGGGTTCCTGATCGCTGCATCCGGCATCACTCCGCAAGGAACCGCCACCGTCACCTCGAGCTGAGCGAGGCCTCCACCGATATCCTCGGTTTGTGCCCTCGGTCTATGACGCCGCCGGCGGCCATGCCGGCATGACACGCCTCGCCCACGCCTGGCACGAGCGGGTCTTGGCCGACGAGGTGGTGAGCCATGCCTTCAGCCAGGGGTTCCACCCTGATCACACCGAGCGGCTGGCCGCCTATTGGGCGGAGGCGCTCGGAGGACCCCGCGCCTATTCGCAGTCGATCGGCGACGAGACATCGGTGGTGCGCATGCACAGCGGCAACGGCCCGCACGAGGAGATGGACCGCCGGGCCATCGCCTGCTTCGACCAGGCCCTGACCGACGCCGGCTTCGGCACCGACGACCCGGTGCGCCAGGTGCTCCTCGACTATTTCGCCTGGGCGACGAGGACCACCATGGCGCGGTATCACCGTTCGAAGGACGACGTGCCGGCGGGCTTGGCCATTCCTCACTGGTCGTGGGACGGGCCGGTCCAGGACTGAGGTCGTCCCCTCGCCGGCCGGCGAGCGCACCGTACCGTCAGGCCAACGCGTGGAGCGCGGCCGGGTCGAGCACGACGTCCGCCGCGGCCAGGTTCTCCTCGAGGTGTCGCAACGACGACGTCCCCGGGATGAGGAGCACGTGGGGCGATACCGCGAGCAGCCACGCCAGCGCGACCTGGGCCGGGCTGTGGCCGAGCCGTTCGGCCGTGGCCACGACAGCCGGATGGGTCAGCACGGGCCGGTCCGGCATGAAGGCGGAGCCGAGCGGGAAGAACGGCACGTAGGGCACCCCGTCGGTTGCACAGGCGTCGAACAGTTCTTGATCCGAGCGGTCGGCCACGTTGTAGGCGTTCTGGACGCACGCGACCGCAGTGGCCGCCGACGCCACCCGATACTCCTCCAGGGTCACGCTGCTCAGCCCGACTGCACCGACCGCGCCCTGGTCGCGCAGGGCCACCATGGCGCCCAGCTGCTCGTCGAAAGGCACCGAGGTCTCGGGGTGGCGGCGCAGGTTCACCACCGGGATCTGCTCGAGGGCCAGTTCGGCCAAGTTGGACTGCACCCCCGCACGCAGCTCCTCGGGCCGCTGCGCCTCGAGCCACTGCCCGGTGCCATCGCGCCGGGCCCCGACCTTGGAGACGATCACGAGCCCCTCGGGGTAGGGGTGCAGGGCGGCGTGGATCAGCTCGTTGGCGACGTCGGGCCCGTAGAACTGCGCCGTGTCGATGTGGTCGACCCCGGCCTCCACGGCGCGGCGCAGAATTTGCAGTGCCTCGTCACGGTCACGGGGCGGGCCGAAGACGCCGGGCCCCGGGAGCTGCATCGCCCCGAAGCCCATGCGGGCCACCGGACGCCCCGCCAACTGGGCGGTGCGCTCAACCACGACCGGCCTTACGGAGGGCCAGCAGTGAGGGGAAACCGACCACGAAGGTCTGTCTGCGCCAGCCCCCCGGCGCCAAGCCGCGCCGCTCGGCTATCCGTCCCGCGATCAACGCCTCGGCCAGGTGGATCGCCGCCGTGCCGGCCAGCATGGCCCGCAGCGTGGAGCGCGACGGCAACTTCTCACCGCTCAGCCCGTTGAGCCGGTCGTGGGCCTGCTGGCTCAGCACCAACTTGATCATGACGATGATGCCGCCGTCGAGCAGGAGGAACCAGAGGAGCGAGGGGCGTACCAGCCCCGCGGATGACGTCTTTGCCATACTCCGGTTCTATCGATCTTCCGGAGCGCTGACCAATCGGACCTTCGCCTTCGAGGTTGACGCGGCGGCGAGTTGGCCGCAGGCGGCGTCGATCTCGACTCCCCTCGTCACCCGCACGGTCGCGTTCACCCCCGAGGCGTCCAGTTGGTCGCGGAAACGCCGAATGCGCGTGGGCGGTGATCCCACCACGGCGTAACCCGGCGTCGGGTTGAGCGGGATCAGGTTGACGTGGGCGCCCAGAGGAAGGGCGAAGGCGGCCAACTCGGCCGCGTCGCTGTGCCGGTCGTTGACGCCGTCGATCAGCGCCCACTCGATCGACAGGCGCCGCCCGCTGGCCCCCACGTAGTCCGCACAGGCGGAGGCGAGCGCCTCGAGCGGGTAGCGCCGGTTGATGGGCACCAACTCGTCCCGCAGCGCATCATTGGCCGCGTGCAACGACACGGCCAGGTTGACCGGGAGCGACTCGGCCGCCAGCCGGCGGATGCCCGGCACGAGGCCGACGGTCGAGAGCGTGAGGTGCCGGGCGGACAGCCCCATCTCGCCGTGCAGGCGGGTGACGGCGGACCACACCCGGTCGTAATTGGCCAGCGGCTCCCCCATCCCCATGAAGACGACGTTGGAGAGTCGGCGCGGCCGGGCCGCCCGTATGCCCGCCGCCACCTGTTCAACGATCTCGCCCGGGCTCAGGTGGCGCTGGAAGCCGGCCTGGCCCGTGGCGCAGAACTGACAGGCCATGGCACAACCGGCCTGGGTGGAGACGCACACCGTGACCCGGTCGGGATACTCCATGAGCACCGTCTCGACCCGGGCCCCGTCGTGGAGCGACCAGAGCCACTTGGTCGTCTGACCCTCGTCCGCCGTGCGCCGCGACACCTCGGTGAGGGCCGGGGCCAGCGTCTCCTCGAGCTCGTCCCGCAGGCCGCCGGGCAGGTCCGTCATCTCAGCCGGCCGCAGGACCCGCTGGTGCAGTCCCTCCCAGACCTGGCGGGTCCGGTAGGGAGGTTCCTCGCCGAGCAGCCCGGCCAATTCTTCTCGGGACACGTCGTAGGGCGCGGGCACGGTGCCCAGGTTACGGCCGGGGCGGGTCCGGCCAGCCCAAGGATTCGCTCAGCTAAGACGGGTCATTGGCTGCCCTCAGGTTCCGCCGCCCGGCGCCCCAACTGCCTTCATGGCTCGAGCAGGCGACGGAGTGCTCGTCCGTTTGGCCTTTCGCTCCGTCCTCGAATTGTCCCCTTGGAGTGTCCAGGCGCCGGTTCGCATGAACTCACGCAACGTCTTCACGTGTGGATCGATGTCGATCGAGGATTCTGACAGCCAGGCGTCGCTGTAGTACGTGGCGGCATAACGATCACCAGAATCGCACATCAAAGTCACGATGCTGCCCCTGATCCCTTCATCCTTCATCTCAGCCGCGAGAGCAAGTGACGCCCATAGATTCGTCCCGGTCGAGCCGCCGGCCTTGAGGCCGCTGGCTTCGTAGAGGAACCGCGTGGCGGCGATCGATGCCGCGTCCGGTACTTGCTCCATGCGGTCTATGACTGCGGGCATGAATGACGGCTCGACTCGGGGCCTGCCGATCCCCTCGATTCGAGAGCCTCGACCAGTGGTGTATTCCGGATCGTTGTTGCTCCAGCCCTCGTAGAACGCGGAACCCTCAGGATCGACGACAAGCAGTTGCGTTGGGTAGCGGTTGTAGCGGATAAAGCGTCCGATTGTGGCGCTCGTCCCACCAGTCCCAGCGCCTACGACCACCCAGCTTGGGATCGGGTTTGGCTCCATCGACATCTGCTCGAAGATGGATTCGGCGATGTTGTTGTTGCCTCGCCAGTCCGTCGCTCGTTCCGAGTAGGTGAACTGGTCCATGTAGTGACCGCCAGACACCTCCGCCAGCCTCTCTGCCTCCTCATAGATCGCGTCAGCTTGATCGACGAAGTGGCAGCTTCCACCCTCCTTCTCAATGAGGGCTACTTTCTCTACGCTCGTTGACCGCGGCATGACCGCAATGAACGGAAGTCCGAGCAGTCGAGCGAAGTAGGCCTCGGACACAGCTGTCGACCCCGACGAAGCTTCAACGATCGTCGTATCTTCGTTGATCCATCCATTGCAGAGTCCGTAGAGAAACATCGATCGGGCGAGGCGATGTTTGAGACTTCCAGTTGGGTGCACCGACTCGTCCTTGAGGTACAACTGGACCCCCCAGGCCGGCGGAAGCGCAAAAACGTGGAGGTGCGTATCCGAACTGCGGTTGGCGTCTGCTTGGACCTTACCTATCGCCTCGCCGACCCATGCCCTGCCATTGTGACCCTCGCCGAATGATTTCATGAGTCGGCGTCGTTCGAGGAGAAAAAATATTCTGCGCCGAACATCTGAACAAGCATCGAAGGCGGAAATGCATCGAGGTCGATTGGATACTGCGAACGATGCGCGGCGAGGGCGGTCAGTTTCTTGTGGACATATGCCGCAACGTCGATACAGAGTGCTCCCGATTGTTCGACCTCAGCCTCGACATCCCATGGGATCCCAGCGGCTGCAGACTGACCGGCCTGATCGCCACGGCCAGCCCATTTCGATCGGCTTTCCGGGCGACAACACCAGGCAGGTGACGTTGTTCGTCGCGATAACGCTTGCCGATCCGTGGGTGCCCATGCGCGACCCCAAGCTCACCGAAGAATTGACCTTCGCCGAGAGAGCCCACACGCTGCGAAATGCCCTTCTCCTCTCGGACGACGTCGACTGACCCCGAGAGGATGAGACAGAGACTAGTTGCGGGCTCTCCCTGCTCTACGATCAACGACCCAGGCGGAAACCACGTGACCACCACGTCGTCGGTAGCGAATCGCATCGTTGTTGACTCCGTCGCGAACAGCGTCAGCGCACGGCCATAGTCTGTCGATCCGTCGAATCCTGTCCTTCATCTCGACCAACCACACGGCGAGCCGTTGCGCCAACGACACGTTGCGAGTGGGAAAATGACTTCTCCAAAGTTGTGGGGTCGTTTGCGATGATTGGTTGGTGGTTCGTCTAATATTTGCGACTGCGGACGTCGTCGCCGCTCCAATAGCCAGGTGATCAGGGTGACCGTATGCGCCGTCCTCGCCGAAGGTAAGAACGACATCCGGATTCACTTCTGTCAGCACCGATTCAACGTGACTTGAAAGCTCTTCCGACGGCACGTCTTGGAGCATTCCGTCGCGGTAGCCCAGGATCGCAACGTCCTGAACTCCCAGAATCGCGCAGGCCTTTCGCAACTCCTCTTCGCGAACGCTCCCGAGTGTGCGTCTCACGGCCGTCGTGGCGTCGCGAATCTGGCCCGCTTCACCGCGGGTGGCACTGACCACGACAACCTCGGCGCCTTCCGCCGCCCATTTGGCCATCACGCCGCCTGCACATAGGGTCTCATCGTCGGGATGAGCGAACACTCCGACAACGCGTTCTGGACCCTTTGCAGTCATCCAACGTGGCGAGGGGTTCACGGTGGGCGCTGGTGCTCGACGCGCATCGTGGATCACGGCCTCGATGTTATCCGTGACCTGGGATTTGGGAATCAGCAAGCTGCATCTCTTCAAGAGGTCGAGTTCGCCAGTGGAGGTTTCGTCCCACGATCGCCGCCTGAGACGCGCCTGGGTCGGGGAACCTTAGCGGCGTAAAACGGGCCGCCGCATCTCGGGGCGGTCTCCTGCGCTGAGGCGTACCGCTGCGCTGATTCGAGGGCGCCGAGCATGCAAGCTCCCGTAGTCCTCTTCGCCACCACCTCACATCGAGGAGTGACCGAAGCGTCGGAAGCGATGCATTTATTGCACCGGACGTGCCGGAGATTCGTCACTGGTCCCCCAATGTTCGGGCATCATCAGGCCGATGATGGAGTCCCGAGAGGCGTTCCTTTCACATCGGCGAATGAGTGGTTCCTTCGCCCTGGAGCGCGAGACCAATCGGTCTGGAGGCCCAGTGATCTCAACATTTTACGAGCTCCTACTCTTGAATGGCCCGGTGCAGAAAGGTGTGTCGCCGACGATTCGTTCAAGCTGGAACGACTGCTCGCTCGGTACTGGTTGTTCAGCCAGGTGAGGCGCGCTTCGGCTCCATCGTGTCACAGGGATTCGATCGTGAGAGAGTGACTGCGGTCAGCGAACCCCACCAGTTCGTGGAGACATCTGGGTTCGTGCCAATGGTCCTCGAGGCGGAGAAACCCAGTGAACCGTGGACTACCCGCGCCCGAGGATGGCGGTGCTCGCTGCCGTGAACCAGCCGCTGGTCCCGTTGACGCAGGCCAGTTCCGCGTCGGCGACCTGACGGGCTCCGCACTCACCCCGCAACTGCTTGACCGCCTCGATGAGCAGGAAGATGCCGCGCATGCCCGGCTGGCAGGACGAGAGCCCGCCACCGTCGGTGTTGGTGGGCAGGGCACCGCCGACCCGGAGCTTGCCGTCCTCCACGAAGGGGCCGCCCTCGCCCTTCGGGCAGAACCCGAGCCCCTCGAGGGTGAGGAGCACCATCGGGGTGAAGGCGTCGTAGACCTCGACGACGTCGATGTCCTCCGGGGTCAAGCCGGCGCGCTCGAAGGCCAGGGCGCCCGAGCGCACGCAGGGAGACTCGGTGAAGTCCTCCCACTCGCTCATCGTGGTGTGCGACACGGCCTCACCGGTGCCGAGCACCCAGATCGGCTCCTTGGCGCAGTCTTTCGCCCGGTCCTCGTGGGTCAGCACGATCGATCCCCCGCCGTCGGACCGGATGCAGCAGTGCAGCTTGGTGAGCGGGTCCCAGGTCATGCCCGAGTCGAGGACATCCTCGATGGTGATCGGGTCCCGGTAGAACGCGTCGGGGTTGAGGCCGGCGTTGAAGCGCGCGGAGACCGCCACCTCGGCCAGCTGTTCGATCGTCGTGCCGAACTCGTGCATGTGGCGCCGGGCCACCATGGCGTAGTGCGACCCCACCGGGTGGCCGAACGGCGCCGCGAACTGCACCGGCCCGCGCGTCCCGAAGGAGACGTTGGCCATGCGCAGCCCCTTCTTCAGGTCGGCCCGCTGCGTCGAGCCATAGCTCAGGACCACCACCTCGACCAGCCCCTGGGCGAGGGCGGCAGCGGCGTGTTCCAACATGAACTCCCACACGCTGCCGCCGTGTCCCGTCGAGTCCACCCAGTTCGGGCGCAGCCCCAGGTACTCGGTGAGCTCGACGGGGGGCAGCGTGCCGTTCAGCGACATGAACCCGTCGACCTCGGCCCGGTCGATCCCGGCATCGGCCAGGGCACGCGTCGTTCCCTGGAAGCACAGCTCGAAGGCCGTCTTGTCGTCCACCCGACCGCAGTCGGAGACGGAAGCGCCGACGATGGCCACCCTGCGGTTCGGCATGCTCAGGACCGCGATGAGCCAGGTGACACGGTGACGATGGCTGATCCCTTGACGATGGCGATCTTGGTGTCCGGACTGTTCATGGTGCTCCAGCGGCGTGTCGACCATGGCCGACGCCGGGCGCCACGGTAACGGCGGGCGCGAAGGACCCACAATTCAGCCTCCACCGGTCACGATGTCCCAGCGCCGCCGGATCGACACTGACCAGGCGGCCGGGTACGGTCAGTGCCCCTGGCGGCGAGCAGGCACCACCCAGGCGAGGAGAGGTATGACCGAGACCACGGAGAACCCCGCGGGCGACGACGTGACCCGGCGCATCGAGGACGGCATCTGCTGGATCACGCTCAACCGGCCCGACGCCGGCAATGCCATGACCCAATTCATGCGGGACCAGATCGCCGCCTGGGTGCGCGACGCCTCGAGCGATCTCTTCGTCCGGGTGGTCGTCATCACCGCCGCCGGCGACAAGGCCTTCTGTAGCGGAGCCGACCTGCGCGGTGGTCGCCTGTCGCCGCGGCCCAGGCCCGATGACGCGCCCGAGAGCGACGCGGGAGCGGCCGCCCGCATGATTCGCGACGGCTGGCAGGCTCTCGTGGCCTCCGTCATCGACTGCGAGAAACCGGTCATCGCCGGCGTGAACGGGACGGCGGCAGGGGGCGGCATGCACCTGGCGCTCGCCTGCGACCTGGTCGTCATGGCCGAGGAGGCCAAATTCGTGGAGGTCTTCATCCGCCGGGGCATCGCGCCCGACGCCGGTGGGGCCTGGATCCTCACCCGCCTGGTCGGCATCCAGAAAGCCAAGGAGCTCTTCTTCTTCGGCGACGACGTCCCCGCCGCCGAGGCCCACCGCATCGGCCTGGTCAACCGGTTGGTGCCCCGAAGCGAGCTGCCCGGGACGCTCCAGGAATTGGCCGGACGCCTGGCCCATGGCCCGACCAAGGCCATCGGTGTGGCCAAGTGGCTGACCAATCGCGCCCTCGACGTCGACCGGGCCACCTCCTTCCACGACGAGGCTTTGGCCCAGGAATTGGTCACCACGACGGCCGACTCCAAAGAGGGGATCGCCAGCTTCGTCGAACGCCGGCCGGCGGCCTTCAAGGGATGGTGACCCCCTAGGTTCCCGGCGCCGTCGTCGACGTCGCATCGCCCGACGTCGTGGTGACCGGGCCCGGGTTCGTCGTGGTGGTCGAGCCGCCCGTCGATGAGGTCGTGGTGGTGCTCGAGGAGCCAACGTTGGTCGAGGTCGTGGTCGAGGAGGACGACTGGGTCGCGTTCGTCGTCGTGGTGCTCGACGACGTCGTGGTCGTCGGTGTCGTGGTCGTGGTGGTGCTGGTCGGCGCGGGCGGGTTCCCGTTGACGACGCCGCCCAGCGAGGTGCCCGTGCCCCCATGACCGAAGATGGACGAGAGCGGCTTGCCGGCGATCAGTTCCACCACCGTCACGAAGAGCAGCGCGGCGAGGAACACGACGCCGGCCGTGCCCGCGATCGCCTTCCAGGTAAAGCGGCGGGACGCCACCGGAGCCGCCGAGGCCGAGGCGTCGATCCGCTGCGTGGCCGGTGTCGACGCCGCCGCCGTCACCTCGAGTGGTTCGGTGCGGTCGGACACCGACCCGGACCCTTCCATCTGCGCCGTCTCGTCCGTCGCGCTCGAGGCGGCGGCCGACGCCACCGCCTCGGTGGGCACCGACGACTCGTCCACCCTCGCCGCGGTGTCGCCGCCGACCGCGGTGCTCCCGAGTCTGCGCAGGACTGAGTCCTCAGGAGCGCGTACCACGACCTGTTTGACCGCTTCGTGTCCCCGTTCGATCGACTGCGCCACCAGCGCGGTCCCGATCGTGGCCGCGGCGGAGCCGATGGCGACTCCGACGATCGTGCCCTTGACCCCGAAGGCCGATGCGATCACTGCGGCCAGCACCGCACCCACGACGGAGGCCAGGATCTGTCGAATGGAGAACTTCACCGCTGACTGATCAGCCGCCCGGCCGAGGAGTTGCGATGTGCGCGATGAACTGGCGCGCCCCCGAATCGAGCACCCAGTCATGCCCGAAGCGAGCCAAAGGCGCGGCGAATCGCGAGACCAGGCGGAGGGCCGAGTTCCCCGGGGCCAGCGCGCTCGTCAAGGTGGCCCTGCATCCGCTCTCGGACTCGTCCAACGCCAACGTGGCTGAACCGACCACGTCGCCCAATACCTGTGCCTGCACCAGGGCCGGCGCTTCCACTTTCTCGATGGCCACCCGGAACCGCACGATGTAGGGCAGTGGCGGCTGCACTTCGCAGCTCCATTCGTCGCCGGCCGTCAAGCCGTCCGCATCGAAGCGCCGGAGCCACGGCCACCAGCTGCGGTACTTTCCAACCGCGCTGATCTGCTCCCAGACGTGCTCGCGGCGAAGCGGCAGGTCGTACTGGTGCACCGTGCTGATCGTCCCCGGAAGGGTGTCGGTCACTCCCCGACGGCTCCGTCGATCGCCTCGCGTAACAGGTCGGCGTGCCCGTTGTGGCGCGCGTACTCCTCGATCATGTGGACCAGGATCCACCGCAACGTGGTCGGAGTCCGCCCCGACACCGCCAGCTGGTCGAGTTCTCCCCCCGAGACGACGCGCCGGCTGGTGTCGGTCTGGGCGTCGAACCTGGCCAAGTCCTCGTCGCGGCGCGCCGGGTCCAGGTCGTTGAAGTCGGCGTCCCTGTCCTCATCCATGGAGATCGGCGGCGGAACGGAAACGCCTGAGAAAACCTTCTCGAACCAGCTCCACTCGACCAGCGTCATGTGGCGGACGATCCCGATGAGGCTGAGGTTCGACGTCGGCACCGCCCGGCGCACCAGGTCCTCGGCCGCGACCGCGGAGCATTTCCAGAGGAGCGTGGCCCGCTGCCACTCGAGGAAACCGACCAGCGTCTCCCGCTCGCCGGCGACCGAGGGAGGCTCCGGACGCGTGTCGGGTGGCGAGGACATTCGGTCAGGCTAGCGGTGGGTTCTCGCCGCCCGTTGGCCGCCGTCGGCGCCCCATCCCGCCCCTGGCACCCACCCCGTGCATCCAGGAAAGGGCCTGTCACCTGGACCGGGCGCCTTCCGGCCCCCGCCGTGGGGCCGGTACGATTCGGGTGTGCGCGAACGGTGGTTCTCCCGGCGGGCGGTGTCGCTGCACCTGGCCGCGCTGGTGTTCGTGCCCGGCTGCGCCCTGGCCGCCTGGTGGCAGATCAACCGGGCGGCCGACGGGAACCAGCTGAGCTACCTCTATTCGGTGATGTGGCCCGTCTTCGGGTTGCTCGGCATCGTGTTCTGGTGGCTGCTGATCCATACCGACTACGACAGCGTCGGGCTCAAGGGGATGCGCCGTCAGGCCCAGCAGGAAGCCACGTCCACACCCTCGACGCCCTCCACACCCACGCCCGCCTCACCGACGGTCACCGCCGATGACGATCCCGAGCTGGCCGCCTACAACGCCCGCCTGGCCGAGCTGGCGGCCAAAGGACCGAAGACCTGGCGCAACCGTGAGTCCGTCGTGACCCGACGCCCGCAGTGAGGCGCCTTTTCGGACGGGGTCTCGAAGGAGCGTTGTTCCGTTACCAGCTGATGGCCAACATCGTCGGCGTCCTCATCATCCCGCTCTTCCTCTTCACCGCGCTCCATTACCTCCAGGGCGGTGGCTACAAGTTAGAGCTGGCCGTCTTCGGCGTGGGCCACGGCTACCTCTACATCGTCTACCTGGTGATGGCCGGACTACTGGCCCTCAAGGCGCGCCTGCACCTGCCCTGGATCATCCTGATGTTCGCCGCCGGCCTCATCCCCGGACTCACGTTCCTCGTGGAGTGGATCATCGTCACCAAGAAGATCCATCCCCTCATGGCGGCCCGCCAGGCCGCCGCAAGCGCCGAAGGGGTCAGCCCAGCCGCTCGATGACGGTGCCGTTCGCCTGGCCTCCGCCTTCGCACATCGTCTGGTAGCCGAAGCGCCCACCCGTGGCCTCGAGGTGGTTCAGCAGCGTCCCCATCAGGCGGACGCCGCTGGCCCCCAGCGGGTGACCGATGGCGATGGCGCCGCCGCGGGGGTTGAAGCGCTCCATGTCGTAGGAGAATTCCTTCTGCCACATGAGGGCGATGGCGGCGAAGGCCTCGTTGCACTCGACGGCGTCGAAGTCCTCCACGGTCATACCCGAGCGCTTCAGCAGCTTGTGAGTCACCGGGACCGGGGCCGAGAGGACGATGGCCGCGTCCTCGGCCGCCACCGCGAAGTGCGCGAAGCGGGCCCTGATCGGCAGGCCCAACGCCTCGGCCACCGCCCGGTCGGCCACCAGCATGGCGGCCGCGCCGTCCGTGGTCTGCGACGCGTTGCCGGCCGTGATGTCCGGTGCCGTGTCGGGCTCCCAGTTCTGCGCGGCCGGGAGGGCGGCCAGCGCCTCCAGGGTCGAGTTGCGACGGATGCCCTCGTCGCTGCGCAGGAACTCGCCGGTCAGGCTGCCGTCCTCCGCCTTGATCGGCACGGCCAGCGCCTCGCGCTCGAAGTGCCCGCTGTCCCAGCTCGCCGCGGCGCGCTGGTGCGACGCCAGCGCGTAGGCGTCCATCTCGGCCCGGGTGATGCCGTAACGCTCGGCCAATACCTGGCTTACCCGGAATTGCGTCCACAGCCGCCCGTCGATGTGCTCGAGGAACGAGGGCGGGAACGGCCCCGTCCCGCCGTCGGGCGTTCGAGGCCATGGGCACCCGGCTCATCACCTCGACCCCGCAGGCGACGACCATGTCGTAGTGCCCGGCGGCCACACCAGCCGCCGCGAAGTGGACGGCCTGCTGCGAGGATCCGCACTGGCGGTCCACCGTGGTGGCCGGCACGCTCTGGGGCAGGCCGGCCGACACCCAGCCGTTGCGGGTCACGTTGGTGCTCTGCTCGCCCGCCTGGGTCACGCAGCCGCCGATGACGTCGTCGATGCGCTCGGGGTCGACCCCGGTCCGCTCGAGCAGCGACGTCAGCGCAAACCCCAACAGATCCGCCGGGTGCCAGTGGGCCAGGGCGCCTCCACGCTTGCCGAAGGCCGTGCGCACGACGTCGACGATGACCGGTTCTCCCATGTGTCCTCTCCTCTCCTCAACTCCTCGACTCTTCTCAGCTCTGGTCCGTCCCGGACCGGACCGGCTCAGGACTCGGCGTCGGCCTCGCCCGCGCCGGCGGCCGCGGCCTGCTCGCGCCGGGCCATCAGCGACTCGACGGCGTCGTTGGCCCCGGCGGGCTCACCCTCGTAGGCCACCGTGCCATGGTCCAGCACCACGGCCCAGGTGGCCAGCTTGAGGACCCGGTTGACCTGTTGCTCGACCACGACCACAGCGGTGCCGTTGCGGTTGATCTGCTCGAGACCCTCGTAGACCTGGTCGATCACCACCGGGGCCAGGCCGAGGGAGAGCTCGTCGGCCACCAGGACCTTGGGCGGCACCACGAGGACCTTGGCCAGCGAGAGCATGCGCTGCTGCCCGCCCGAGAGCGTGCCTCCCACCTGGCGTCGCCGTTCCCCGAGGATGGGGAAAGCCGTGTAGGCCCGTTCCAGGTTCTCCTTCAGCTTGTTCCGACCCTGCCGTTGGCGGAAGGCCAGCGTCAGGTTCTCCTCGACCGTCAGGGTGGAGAACACACCGCGTCCCTCGACCACGTGCGCCATGCCGAGCCGGGCGATCTTGTACGCCGGCACCATGGTCACGTCCTCACCCGACAAGAGCACCTGGCCCGAGGTGGCGGTCACCAGTCCGGTCACCGTACGGGCCACCGTCGACTTGCCGGCGCCGTTGGAGCCGACCAACGCCACCACGGCCCCGTGAGGGACCCGGAAGGACACGTCGAAGAGGGCACGGTAGGGCCCGTAGGCCGCGCACACGTTGCGCAGCGAGAGCACGTCGGTCTCGGGGACCACGGTGTCGGTCACGCGCTCCGCCCCAGGTAGGCGTTGCGCACGCCCGGGTCGGCCATGACCTCGTCGAAGGTGCCCTCGGCCAGCATGGAGCCGAGGTCCATCACCACCGTCCGGTCGACTACGTCGGCCACCATGGCCAGGTCGTGCTCCACCAGCAGCACCGCCGTGCCCCGCTCGCGCTGCACCGTGCGCAGCACCATGGCCACCTCTGCGGTCTCCTGCAGGTCGAGGCCGGACGACGGCTCGTCGGCCAGCAGGATCTTCGGTTCCCCCGCCAGGGCCCGGGCCAGCTCGACCAGGCGGCAGTTGCCGAGCCCCAGCGCGTTGACCGAGAGGTCGGCCAGGTGGGCAATGCCCACCAGCTCGAGGGTGGCCTGCACCCGTTCCGCCTCGTCCGGCGTCGGCTTGCTCATGTTCAGCAAATCGCGCCACAGGCGGCCCTCGCCCCGCCGGGCGCGCTCGGCCACCATGAGGTGGTCGCGCACCGACATGTCGGTGAAGACCTCGATGCGCTGGTACGTGCGGCCGATACCGAGACGGGCCCGCTTGTACGTGGGCAGCCCGCTCAGCGCCATCCCGTCGAAAATGATGTCGCCCTGCTCGGGTCGCAGCTGCCCGCAGACGCAGTTGAACAGGGTCGTCTTGCCGGCGCCGTTGGGGCCGACAAGGCCGATGCTCTCGCCGGCGCGGACGTCGAAGGAGATGCCGTGCACGGCCTGGATCCCGCCGAAGGACTTGCACACCCCCCGCAGGGTGAGAAGGGGATCTTCAACCATTGGCGCTCGAGGCCGAAATGGACGGCGCCTGCGCCTTGAGCTCGAGGGCCGCCACCTCCTTGGGGAAGAACAGCTTCTCGAAACGCAGGGTGCTCTTTCGCTTCTGGTACTCGAGCACCCCTTCGGGGTGGGCCGCGTAGGTCAAGGCACCGAAGGCGAAGAGGACCACGGTCAGGCTGGACGCGCCGATGCGGGCGGGCAGAACGGTGGTCAGGATCTGTTCGGTCACGAAGAACCCGATGCCGGCCTGGATCGCCCCCTCCACCGTGGTCACGCTGGTGGTGACGACGAGCACGACGAGGACCAGCGAGATCTCCGCGTTCCAGTCCGTCGGCGACACCACCTGCGGCACCATGCTGTGGAGCAGGCCGCCCACCCCGGCGATGGCGCCGGAGAGCGCGAAAACCATGATCCGCTGCCACGACGGGTTCACGCCGAGACCGGCCGTGGCCGTCTCGCTGCCCCGCATGGCCGCCAGATTTCGCCCCACCGTGCCCCTGCGCACCATGAGGACCACGATGACGGCCACGATGAGCACGCCCAGTGAGAGCAGGAACATGTAGTGGCCGTTGAAATTGAAGAACTCCGTCGTGCCCAGCCACTTCGCCTTGATGCTGACTCCCTCTTGTCCACCCGAGATCGACGTCTCGTTGAAGAAGGTGGCGTCGAAGGCCAGTGCGGCGGCCAGGGTCATGAGGGCGAGGCCCAGGCCGCGCAGGCGCAGCGAGAGCAGGGCCAGGACCACGGCCACGGCTGCGGCCAGGACCGCCCCGACGAGGGCGCCGATCAGCAGGTTCAGGCCCAGATGGTTCGCCAGCTGGGCCGCGGTGAACGCGCCGACGCCGGCCAGGGTGGCCTGGCACAGGGAGAGCTGCCCCGCCATCCCCGTGATCAGGGTGATCGACAACAACACGATCGAGTAGGTGATGCCGTTGTTGAAGACCGTGGCCCATGCGCTGGGGATCCACGTCAGCATCGACACGCAGAACGCGGCGAAGAGGGCCCACCACAGGACGCGGATGATGCGGTTCATGGTGGGAGCTCTCGTCGTTGCCGCGATGGGCGGTGGCGGCGGATCGATGGTGGCCAGCGGGTCACGGCTCGAGTCCAGGCTGCGCAGGCCCGGGAGGAACAGCAACGCGATCACGATGAGGATGAAGGGCAGCGACGGGACGACCGCTGCGTTGAAGAGGCTGTCCGGTGGGATGTAGCCCTGCAACACCGTGGTCGCCACGCCGATCAGCAACCCGACCCCGGCCGCGATGGGCAGGGAACGCAGCGCCGCCCACACGGCCGCCGCGATCGCCGTCACCATCAGCGTCACGTAGTCCTCGGAACTGAACTGCCCGAAGACCGGCGCCAGCACCACACCGGCCAGGCCGGCCATGAAGCTGGACACGATCCAGGCCACGGCCACCACACCGTCTGCGTTGACCCCGTCGAGCTGGACCAGGCGCCGGCTCTCCACGGCACCGCGCATCTGCAGGCCGAGCGCGGTGAAGCGAAGCAGGAACGTCAACCCGATCAGGACGACCGCGGTCACCGAAATGATGGACAGGTAGATGCCGTTGATCGGGGTTCCCCACAAGGTGAAGTAGACGACATTGGGGTTGAAGAACGGCAGGATCGTGGCCGTGGCTATGAGCTGCTGCGACCCGAAGATCACCGGCAAAATCGACGGGATCCCGACCAGGAGGGCCAGGCTGCACACCATCTTGGCCACCGAGTTGGAGTTCGAGACCTTGCGGAACACGAACCGGTCGAAGGCGTAGCCCATCGCCGGTCCCAACACACACACCGAGACCAGGAAGGCTTCGAACCCCGACCAACCATGGAACTGGGTCAGATACGTGAAGACGAACGCCGAAGCGAAGGCCTGAGCTCCGAAGGCGAAGTTGAAGACACCCGTGGCCTGATACGTGAGAACCAGGCAGATCCCCACCAGGGCATACGCGCACCCCTGCTGCACCCCCGGAGCCGCAAAATCGAAGAGTGTCTCCATTGTCGTGCCGTCTCGCCCGTGTCCGCTCGAGCCCTCGACCTATCCCGTCCGGCCGATCAGGCCGGGGCGGGCGTGCCGGCCGGGACCGGGTAGACGGGCGGCTTGTTCGGGTTCACCGACTGGAAGCAGACGAACACGTTCTTGCCCTTGTTCAGCGTCGGCACGTATTGGGTGCCCTGTGCCTTGATGTAGGCGCCGCAGTACGGCGGCGCGTGGCCGGAATGGCCGCCCGTCTTCCAGTTCGTCGGGGCGGTGAGGTCGCCGGCGGTGAACGACGTGAGGGTATTGGTCATTTTGACCACGTTGGCCTGGGTCACGTTGTTGCCCGCCATCTTCACACCCTGGACGAAGAGGGCGGCCGATTCCCAACCCTGGATCGCGATCTCGTCGTTGACGTACTTGGGCTCGTACTTCTTCATTTGGGTCAGGTAGAGCTTGAGACCCGGATAGATCGAGGTCGGTGCCGTGTACGGCACGTGGGCCGTGCTGAAATAGACGCCCTGCATGAGGCTCTTGTTCGCCTTCAACGTGGTCTGGTCGTTGCCGCTGAACCAGAGCTGGGTCATCTTCAGGCCGTACTGCTGAATAGCCCTGGCCATGGTGACGTTGCCCTGCACGTCCATGCAGCTCACCACCATGTTGGCGCCCGCCTGCTTCATGCGCTGCACGTCGGTGGCCACCGTGGTGCCCGGGTAACTGACCTTGAAGTCGGTGTAGACGACCTGGAACCCGTTGGCCGACAGGGCCTTGGCCCCGGCCTGGCAGGAGGCGGCGGAGGCGGCCACCCCGTAGGCCACGAAGGCGAGCTTGGGCGACTTGGTCTGCTTCGACACGAAACCCACGATCGGCCCCTCGGCCGGGTAGTACTGCACCGAGCCGCCGGCGGCGAACAGGTTGGGCGGCCCGGCCCAGTTGCCCGTGACGTTGTAGCCGTAGGTCGGGGTACCCGACTCGACGAAGAGGTTCGGCGAGAAGAACGCGGTCGCCACGCCGGTGACGGCGAACACGTGGTCCTGGTTGATCAAGGTGTTGGCCAGCTGGTTGAACGTGGTCGGGTTGCCGCCGTCGTCCAGCTGGTATTTGTAGTCGATCTTGCGGCCGTTCACTCCGCCCTGGGCGTTGATGTACTGGTAGTAGGCCTTCTCGCCGTAGATCAGGGAGCTGAAGTTGGCGGCCAGCTCGCCGGTCTGGGTCGAGATCGTCCCCACCGTGATGGAGTTCGACGTCACCCCCGGCGCAGTGCCCCCCGAGGATGCCGCGTCCGATGCCGCGGGCGCGACGACCAGCGCGCTCACCACCAGACCACCGCCCAGCACGGTGGCGACGAGCGCCTTGATCCCCTGCCTCACTCGCATCCCGTCCCCATTCGCCCTTCTTCGTGCATCCCCCCGGGGATGGCGGTCACTGTACTTCCAGCCCTTCATGTGGTCTCTTCACCCCTTGTGTCAACGGTGTCTCCACCGCCGAGTCGAGCGGCTGCACCGTGTGCTGCTCGCTCTGGCCTCTCGGAAATCTCGTTAGCGCGTGGTACTCGGCCTCGTCTCCCTCTCCACTCACCCCTGTCACGTCGTGCGTCGATCGAGTCGATCAGTCCAGGAACAACCGTTGGCGGTCGAAGTCACGCAAGGCCTGCACCTCGGTCCTGTGGATCGCCGGCAGCTCCTCCACGCGGCGCGCCACCTCAGGCTCGTAGCCGCAGGCGGCCACGAACTCGCGCACCCGCTCCTCGACGCTGCCCTCCCCCGCCGGGACCGCCGCCAGCCGCAGCGTCCGGTCGTCACCGTCGCGCCGCAACACACCCTTGTCGGTCACCACACTCACCACGTGGTGCCCGGGCGAGGTCACGTAGCCGGCCGTCTCGGGCAGGCGCTCGGGACGGGCCAACGTGATGACGACACACGCCGTAGCCCGGCTGGCCACGTCGTTGGCGCCGCCGGAGCCGACCAGGAAGCGCCCTCCCGCCAGCTGGGTCGAGTTCAAGGAGCCGTCCCGGTCCACCTGAGCCGCCCCGAGACATCCCACGGTGCGCGTCCCCGGTCCCCCGATGACCATGCCCAGGATGGTCGAGGCGTCGGACAGGAAGGGTGTCGAGGGGAAGACCCGCTGGTTGAAGATGTAGGGGTCGGCCGGGGTCGGCTGGTAGCCCCAGAGGCCCAGTTCGGCCGTGAGCATCACCCGGCTCCCCGCCGCCCGGGCCCGGGCCACCGCCACCCAGGCCGAGAGGTTGGCCACCCCGGCGCCGGCCAGCACGGCGTCGGCCTCGACGTCGGCCACGACCGCTTCGACCTCCCGGGCGCCCAGGGCCGCCGCCCGCTCCCACTGGGTGATGAAGACGTCCTCGACCACGGGATTGGCGTCGGCGTCCGCCTTCCACGACATCGGGTCCGAGCGGCCCTCGAGCCAGAGCAGATGCTCGGTGCCCACCAACGTCAGGTAGTCCTCGTGCGTCGTCGGACCCAGGATCCACTCCTCGATGTAGTCATCGATCTCACCGCGACCGCACGCCCCGGCCACCGCACTCCAGTGGGCGATGTCTTCGCCGTAGCTGCGCACGGGCAGTCCCGGTGCGTAGCAGCCTCCCGGATGGGCGCCATACGGTGCTTCGGCCACGGCCAGGACCCGGTGGGCCGGAATCTTCACCCGGTGCCCGAGCCCTTCGACGTCCTCGACCACCCGCTCGACCGTGGCCACCACGCCACGACGCGCCGCCCAGGCGCCCCACGTCCCGTCGAGCAGCGGCTCGCTCAGCACCAGGTTGCCGGACGGGTCGGCCGCCGCCGCGTGCACCAGCGCCACGTCGGGGATCAGCGGCTCGAGCAGGCCGAGCGGACCGAACGGTGAGTCGACCACGGCGAAGGCCTCGTTGTCGGCCATGGACGAGCCCACGAGAGAGCCCGTCACCGTGGCGGGCAGACCGCGGGCCGCCGCCTCCAAGCGCTGGGAGAGGGTGAGGATCGACCAGTGCTCCACCTCGACCTCCCCCGATTCGTAGGCCTGGCGGAAGATCGGATTGGGGGTGTACGTCGGGAAGCTGTTGCCCGAATATGCGGTGATCACCTTCTTGAGCAGGCCGCCCCGGAAGTAGGCCGCCCCGAGCGCCCCCAGGCTGGTCATGATCAGGGTGAACCCCGGGTCGGTGCGCCAGAACTGGCGGGCCAGCTCACGGGCCGCCGCGGTCCACCGGCTGTGGCCCATCATCACGAGCACGCTGTCGCCGGGACGGACATTCTGCGCCACGGCCTCGGTCAGCGAGGTCACGACCGGTCGGGCCGGTGAGGGGGCGGAGAGGGTCATGAAACGAGGATGGATATGGCCGTCGTCGTAGAAAGTTCCTGGTCCAGCCTCAATTTTGGCCCTCGCCGAACCTGACCATCGTGTCAGGTTAGCCATTTCGGGCATACCCGGCACTACCATGCCCCGGGCATGGGATCGCCGAGAGTCCGACGTGACCCGGCGACCCCCGCCACCGTGTCGGACCGGCCCGCCGGATCGACGAAGGAGGAGAGCGCGACGGCGCCCGACCCGGCCTCGGGACGCTCCACCAACGAGGTCGAGGCCGGCGACGCCATCGGTGCCCCCGCCAGCAAACGGGTCCTGCGCAGCCAGGGTCGGCGCACCATGCGCAAGCTGCTCAATGCGGCCATGGTCGCCTTCGACAAGCGGGGCTACCACGCCACCCGGGTCAACGACATCGTCGACATCGCCAAGACCTCGCACGGCACCTTCTACCTGTACTTCTCCAACAAGGAGGACCTGCTGCGCGCCCTGGTGGCCGAGGCCGCCAGCGAGTCCCAGGGGCTCTACGACACCCTGAACGCGCTGCCCGCGCTGGGCACGCCGCCCCAGTGGGAGGACGTCTACGGCTGGGTGCAGGCCTACTCGGAGCTGTGGACCAACTACGCACCGCTCTTCCGGATCTGGACCGACCTGGCCACGGCCGATCCTGAGCTGGTCGACATGGTCCGCCAGACCTTCACTGCGATGTCGGGCGCGCTGAGCAAGCAGATCAGCCCGGACTCCTCGGGCCACATCATCGATCCCGAAGCCGCCGGCATGGCCACCCTGGCCATGCTCGACCGCTTCCACTACCTGCGCGATTTCGTGGGACAGCCCATCGACGCCACCGCGCTCGAGACGATGACCACCATGGTGTACCGGGCCCTGTTCGACCCCAACGCCTAGCGGGCGGTCCAGGCCGTGCACGCCTACGACACCGCGGACTGGGGCACCTACTTCGGCGCCATGGTGGGGGCCACCGCCGCCCTCACCGGCCTGCTCTTCGTCGCCGTCTCCCTCAACCTGGACAAGATCGTCAAGGGCCCGGCCTTCCTCCCGCACCGGGCGGCCGAGACCCTGGGCACACTGTTACTCGTCCTCTACGCGTCGGCGCTGGTGCTCGTTCCCCAGAACGTACGGCTGCTCGGCGTCGAGATCCTGGTGGGCGCCGTGCCCCTGCAGATCCTCATCTTGCGCAGCCAGCTCGCCTACCGGCGCACCCGCCAGGGAGACCCGTTGCTCTGGCTCGTCTCTCGCATGAGCGCGACCGCCGTGTGCGCCGTTCCGACCTTGCTCGCCGGCATCTCGCTCGCCGCACACTGGGGTGGCGGCCTCTACTGGCTCGTCCCCGCCACGATCCTCGGCATCGCCGGCGCCGTCTACAACGCCTGGGTGCTCCTGGTCGAGATCGTCCGCTGACCGGGCTCCCTGACGGGACACCCCGCCCGCACCGCCGGACTCATGTTCGGGCGCGTCACCCGGGGGGCGGACTCCGGGCTCAGCGGCTCTTGAAGATGCGGTCGAAGATCCCGTCCACGCCCGAGCCGTGCAGGGTGAGCCCGCCGTCGACGACCAGGTTCTGACCCGTGATGAAGCGAGCCAGGTCCGAGCAGAGGAACACGACGACGTCGGCGATGTCCTCCGGCTCGCCCACACGGCCGGCCGGCGTCTCGCGCTGAAAACGATCCTCCTGATCCGGCATGAACTCGAACCATGGCGCGGTCATGGTCGTGCGGATCATCCCGGGCGAGACGGCGTTCACCCTGATCGTCGGCCCGTACTCGAGGGCGGCCGATGCCGTCAGCGCGGCCACACCCGCCTTGGTGGCCGAGTACGGGCCCTCCCCTGCCGCCGGGCGCGTCCCGCTGATCGACGCCGTGCTGACGATCGACCCGGCGCCACCGGCCAGCATGTGCGGGGCGGCGGCGCGGATGCCGGCCCACACGCCCGTCAGGTTGACGCGCAGCACGCGATCCCACTCGGCGGGGTCGAGCTCGTGCAGTTTGTTGAAGGCGGCCGTGCCTGCGTTGTTGAAGATGATCGACAAGCCGTCCAGCTCGGCGGCGGCGGCGTCCACCGCGACCTGCATGGCTTCGGGGTCCCCGACGTCGACTGCGTACGAGGATCCGCCGATCTCCTTGGCGGTGGTGGCGGCCGAGTCACCGTCGACGTCGAAGACGGCAACCCGCGCTCCCTCCTCGGCCATGCGCCGGCAGGTGGCCCGGCCGATGCCCGACCCGCCACCGGTGACCACGGCTCGCTTTCCCTCAAGCAGTCCCATCGACCTTCTCCTCTCGTCCGTCTTCGGCCCGTTGGAGCCAGGGTGGTGTCTCGGGCAGCACCATCGGCTCGTCGAGCTCACGGATGAGCAGCTCCTGCGCCATGCTGAGGTGGAGTGTGCCGTCCTCGCCGTGCATGGTGGCTCGTATGGTCGACCGACCGCCCGCGTTCACCAGCGTGTGGAGGTCGAAAAAGCTCCAGGTGTCGGCCCGCCAGGGCCGGTGGAACCACAACGCGTGGTCGAGGCTGGTGTCGGTGTGGGTGCCCCAGACGCCGAGGCTCAGCGGACGGAAGGCCGCTCCGGTCATGTCCGAGAAGTAGGCCAGGACGCAGGCGTGGATCGCGGGGTCGTCGGGCAGCGGCTCCCTGGTCCGGAACCAGCAGCGGCGGGTGGACTGGTAGGTCCCGTCCGAGCGTTGCTCTGTGTGCCCGAGCTCGCGGATATCGAAGGGGAACGGCGCCTCGAACCCCTCGATGTCCACTGGACGGGGGATGCCCGGGGCGGCCCGCAGCTGGTACTCGTCACCCTGCTCGGGGGCGTGGAACGAACAGGTCATGCGGAAGGTTTCCTTGCCCTCGACCGAGCTGACCAATGAGCGGGTTGAGAACGATCGGCCGTCGCGAACGGGTTCGACCTGGTGGATCGTGGTGGCGCCCGGAGGGGTGGGACGAAGGAAGTACCCATGCAGGGAGTGGATCTCCGATGCCGGTGGCGCGGTCTGGAGCGCCGCGTTCAGGGCCTGGGCCACCACCATGCCGCCAAAGGTGCGTCCGCCCATCCACCACGTCGGGCTCTTCGTCGCGAAGGTACGCCGCTCCCCTTGCGCCGGACCTGACTCGGTCGCGGTGATCGCATGGATCAGGTCGGCGACGGTGGCCGACACGACCTCCGCCTCTTCTGCGGGGTCAAGCTCCAACGCCCGCCCCCGGATCTGCCAGCGCGCTCACGACAGATCGACCTCGACCGACAAACCCTTGGAGGCCAGGTCCACGCAGCGGTTGTCCTCGGCGTAGCGAAGACCCTGCACGTTGAACAACCGCACCTCGGCCGCCTCGACGGGGAACGGGCCCCAGTGCCAGGTGCCACGATGCAGGACGAACGGCTGGAGCGGTTCGAGGCGGAAGACCCGGATGGAGTCGACTTCGTCCGGGCGTTCGAACTCCACGTCGGCCGATGCGACCGCGATCACGGCGGGAACGTCCAACGCCATCAGGGCCTGGGTGTGCGTGTCGTGGCGGAACAGCATCTCGCAACCGAGGCCGTGTTCCAGCTGCGGCACCTCGCTCCGGGCGTGCCCGATGAGGTTCACGTGGGCGTCCTCCCACTGGAACGTCATGCGCTGATCTCCGTCCCGCGGATCCGTGTCGGGAACGGGGACCCAGCCGAACGGCGCCCAGGCCGCGGCACCGAGAGGCTCGGGGTTCACGGCTTTGGCGTAACCTGACACCCGAGTCAGTCTAGGAAAGGTTGGGAGGGCCCGAGAATGGACGTGCGCAGCATCGAGGACAAGGCGCCGGTCGTCGAGCACAACGGCACCGTTCCCGTGTGGTGGATGATCGAGTCCAGGGAGTTCAAGGAGATCACCGACGGCGGCTACCTGGAACTGGTCAACGAGTTCGAGGTCCCGGGCGGCGGCATGGTCGACCCCCACTCCCACCCCACCCATGAGTTCTATTACGTCATGAATGGCCGCGGCATCATGACCATCGACGGGGAGGACCGTGCCATCACCCAGGGTGACCTCGTGTACATCCCGCCGGACAAGGTGCACTCCCTTCGCCCCACCACTGATCACGCACCGATCCACTGCTTTTGCTTCGCCGTCGGCGTGAAGGGTGCGGGCGAAATCAACTACACCTCCCACTGAGTGGGCCGCGTCCTCGTCACCCGCCGGCTGACCGAGGGCGGGACCGATCCCCTGCTCCACGACGGCCACGAGGTCATCGAGCCGGAGCAGACACCACTCTCGCCCGACGAGCTGATCCGGTACGCGGGTGAAGTCGACGGGATCGTCTGCCACTTGACCGACCGCATGGACCGCGCCGTGTTCGAGGCCGGTCAGGCCGGGACGCTGCGGATCGTGGCCAACGCCGCCGTGGGCTACGACAACATCGACGTCCCTTCCGCCCAGGACTGCGGGATCTCGGTGTGCAACACACCCGGGGTGCTCGACGACACCACGGCCGATCTGGCCTTCCTGCTCATCCTGGCGGCGGCCCGTCAGAGCACCCAGGCCGAACAGGACCTCCGGGAGGGACGTTGGTCCGGATGGGGATTCGACACCCACCTGGCTCGCGACGTGTACGGAACGACGCTCGGACTGGTCGGTTACGGCCGGATCGGTCGCGCCGTGGCTCGGCGGGCGGCCGGCTTCGACATGGAGGTCTTGCACACGACGCGCCACGACACCGGAGTTCCCGGCTACGTGGCTTCTCTGCACGAACTCTTGCGACGCTCTGACATCGTCAGTCTCCATGTGCCTCTCAGCGAGACCACGCGGCATTTGATCGGGGCACCGGAACTGGCGCTGATGAAGCCAACGGCCGTCCTCGTCAACACCGCACGCGGACCCGTTGTCGACGAGAACGCGTTGGTGGACGCGCTCGAGACAGGGTCCCTCTATGCAGCCGGGCTCGACGTGTTCGACGGCGAGCCCGCGGTCAACCCACGGTTGTTGAAGGCACCGCGGGCGACGCTTCTTCCTCACATAGGTAGTGCAACAATCGGCACGCGCACCCGGATGGCTCGACTGGCTTGTCAGGGAGTCTCCGACGTCCTAGCGGGACGAACGCCTCCGAATCTCATCGTTCCGACAATTCCCGCGACATAACAACCGTTCCTCCACGGAGAGAGATCCCACGACGGGACGACCCCGGGTCAGGGCAGGGTTACCATCTGCGACCTATCGAGCTTGAATGGTGTCCTTGCGAGGGGAGCGCATGCGTACGATTCGAAACTTTGCGGTATCCGTTCTCTGTGCGTTGATGGCATCGCTTGCCGTGGGCGCTTTCAGCGTCCCGCTCGGCGTTACGCCCGCAGGCGCGACAACTTCTCAGTGGCAGACAACAGCCTCGTTTCCGCCGCTTGCGAATGTCAGCGCTGTTTCTTGCGCCCAGAGCAGTTCGATGCCACAACGACATGTGTTGCAGTCGGCGAAGTGAAATTCAACGTTCCATCGATCATCACGATCGGACGATGGAGGATCCGCATGGACACGGTGGCACCTCCACATGGCACTTCGACGTTCACGAGCGTGTCGTGCGCCACCGACTCTGTATGTTACGCCTCAGCCGATCAAGGGATCTTTGAAAGTCAACGAACGGTGGCAGCTCGTGGTCGCCTGGAGGATTCGTCATTCCCAGCAGTTTCCATTTCGTGCTTTACGGCAGACCAATGCACCGCCGTTGAAGGCAGCGCGACCGTCTCGACGGCGGACGGCGAGACTTGGAACTCGCAATCGCCGCCTACGGGTACTAGCAATTCCTTTCGAGCGTGTCCTGTCCTAGCGCCGACCGTCATGCGTTGCCATCGGCCTGCTCAATGGCGGTCCCGGCCGATATTCGCAACACAGAACGACGACACCTGGACAACTCTTGCCGAACCAGTCGTCTCAACTCTTTCAGCTGTCTCCTGCGGATCCGCACAAACTGTGTTGCCGTGGGAATATCCCTTCAGCAAACTGGAATTAGCGTCAATCTCGAATGGTCAACTGACCCATTGGTCTGCGGGAACGACGCCTCCGCGGTGCAGCGCTCAATGCCGTGAGCTGTACCGCTGGCTCTTGTTTCGCAGTTGGGACGAACCGCAATTCAATTCCGTACGCCTTGGGATCTACAAGCAATGGGAATACGTGGGTGTCCCAGACAATGCTCCGGCCAATGCGGTTGATCTCGCTAGTGTCTCTTGTGCCAGCGCTGTCGACTGCGTTGCCGTTGGGGGAAACGGCGATCACTGGGTCCGGATCGATCATCATCGGCACACACCAGCTGGGTCAGTCTGGAAAGATCAGGTGACTCCGCCTCGGAACCGGAGAGATCAGCGCCGTCTCCTGCCGAGGACTCAACGCTTGCGTGGCAGCTGGAGTGGATTCAGTGGTCCCTCGGCGAACAGCGGGCACGGACTTGGGAGCCCCAATCGGTCCCGACGCAGATCAGCGGTTTGAATGGTCTCGCATGTCCGAGCATCTCAAATTGCACGGCCGTCGGATTCGGCGCCTTCGGAGCTGGAGCCATCATCGGTACAACGAATGGTGGCGCAAGCTGGACTGTGGAGCCCGCTCCATCCGGAACCGGAATCATGGTCGGTGTGGCGTGCCCAAGTACGACGGTGTGCCAAGCGGTGAGTTCGTCAACCTCTCAGTCACCGAGCATCGTCGGCACAACGAACGGTGGATCCTCGTGGTCTCCCGAAGTCATACCTGGCGACATCGTCGGCCTTGAGGCGATCGCTTGTCCTGACGCGTCGACCTGCGTAGCGCTGGGCGCGACGCCGAGTGGTCCCTCCATCATCAGCACAGCGAACGGCGGAGCCAAATGGTCGCACGAGACCGTGCCTTCGGGAGTCACGGCTCTCAACGGAATCTCCTGTTCGAGTGATTCGAGCTGCCTGGCGGTCGGTTCCACCGTGCTCTCCACCAGCAATGGAGGAGCCCAGTGGAGAAACCTGGGCGACCCGCTCGGCTCGACCGCACTGTCCTCGGTCTCGTGTGTCGACGCCACGACCTGCACCACGGTCGGCGGCGCGAACATCCTGCAGACGACGAACGGCGGCTCCAACTGGAATCCCCAGGCGACGCCGGCTGGCGTCTCGAAACTCCTCGAGGTGACCTGCGTTGGACCGGCCAACTGTGTCGCCGGGGGCAACGCGGCCAATGGCGGCGGCATGATCGTGACCCTCCTGGCTCCGCCCACGGTGACGACGACCGGCCTGCCCGTAGGGACCGTCGGCGTCCCCTACGCCAGCAACCTCGATGCGACCGGAGGCCTCGCTCCCTATAGCTGGTCCGTCGCCGCCGGTGCGCTACCTCCGGGGCTCCGGCTCACGCCGGGCGGCGCGATCAACGGCACCCCGATCCTCTCCGGTGCCTACTCGGTCACCGTCACAGCGACTGACGCCAATCAGCTCTCGGGCAGCTCCGTCCTCACCCTGGACGTCGGAGCTCTCGGACCGCCCGGCTATTGGGAAGTAGCCAGCGACGGCGGCATCTTCAGCTACGGAGGCGCTCCGTTCTATGGCTCCACCGGAGGCCTCCACCTGAACGCACCGATCGTGGGAATGGCCGCCACCCCCAACGGTGTCGGCTATTGGTTGCTGGCGTCGGATGGCGGCATCTTCGCCTTCGGCGACGCCGTCTTCTATGGCTCGACCGGCGGCACGCACCTCAACGCGCCCATCGTGGGAATGACCCCCACGCCCGATGGAGCGGGCTATTGGATGGTCGCGTCCGACGGCGGCATCTTCAGCTATGGCGACGCCGGCTTCTACGGCTCGACCGGTGGGATCAAGCTCGACAAGCCGATCGTCGGGATGGCGTCGACCCTGGACGGTCACGGGTACTGGCTCGTGGCATCGGACGGCGGCGTGTTCTCGTTCGGGGACGCACAGTTCTTCGGCTCGGCCGGGGGCTTGCCCCTCCAGAAGCCGGTCGTGGGCATGACCGCCGCTCCTGACGGGAACGGCTATTGGCTGGTCGCCTCCGACGGCGGCATTTTCAGTTTCGGTGACACCGGCTTCTTCGGCTCCACCGGCGGACTCCCTCTCAACGCTCCCATCGTCGGCATCGAGCACACCGCCGACGGTCGGGGGTACTGGCTCGTCGGGCACGACGGCGGGATCTTCAGCTTCGGCGACGCTGCCTTCTACGGCTCCGCCGGCGGTCTGCGCCTGAACCAGCCGGTCGTCGGCATGGCAGCCGTCCAGTCCTCGGGGTCGAAACCGCGCTGACCCAGGAGGATCCGCTCGCCCTCGAAGCGATCAGACCGAGATGGCCTCGTCGACCGACTCGGGGACCAGCGCGTCGTTCCACTTCTCCTCCACCTTGGCCAGCCGCCAGTACACGAGGGCGACGGCCCAGGTTGCGGCGAAGAGTCCGACGATGGCGAACCCGGCGGTGTTGATGTTGAATCCCATCACCACGTTCCAGAACGGCGAGTGAAGTCCCGCTTCCTGGCCGAGGAGCCCGAGCAGCTCAATCGTGCCGATGAGGAAGGCCACGGCAACCGAGAGGCCGGTCATGGTCAGGTTGTAGAAGACCTTGCGCACCGGGTTCGAGAAGGCCCAGTCGTAGGCGAAGTTCATGAAGCATCCGTCGAGCGTGTCGAACAGGCACATCCCCGCGGCGAACAGCACCGGCAGCGAGATCACCGCATAGAAGGGCAATCCCCCGACGACGGCCGACCCGGCCAGGACCAGCAGCGCCACCTCGGTCGCCGTGTCGAAGCCAAGGCCGAAGAGAACACCCGACCGGATACATCTTCCACGGGGTGTCGATGCGCTTGGCGTAACCGCCCAAGATGCGATTCATCACGCCCCGTCTGTCCAACTGGCGCTCGAGCTCCTCGTGGTCGAAGTGACCGGATCGCATGCGGCGGTAGACGCCGACGATGGAGACCAGCACGAAGACGTTCAACAACGCGATGAGGTAGAGGAAGGCGCCCGAGACGGTGGTGCCCACGACGGTGGTGGCCGAGTGGAGGCCCGAAGACGCCGCGCTGACCTGGATATTGAGTGCACGGATGCCGAGGTTCAGGGCGACGGCCAGCACGAAGACGATGGTGGAGTGGCCCAGCGAGAAGAAGAACCCGACCCCGAGGGGGCGCTGGCCGTCGTGGACCAGCTTGCGGGTGGTGTTGTCGATGGCCGCGATGTGGTCGGCGTCAAAGGCGTGGCGCATACCCAGCGTGAAGGCCAGGACGCCGGTGCCCAGACCGAACAGCTTCGTCTGCGAAAGGTGGAAGTGGTGGCCGACGGCCACGAGCAGCAGCGACCAGCCCACGACGTTGAGCACCAGCACGGTCAGCGCCATGCCGCCCACCCGGGCCCACTCGCGCCCGGAGAGCCCGTGGCGCAACGCCGCCAGCCGGCCAGCCCTCGCCATCGTCGACACCTCCTGTCCGGCCCGACCTGTCACCGCTCACTCTAGGACTATTGCAAATCATTCGTAATAGAGACCCCCATCGGATGTCGTCGGTGCACCGCCTCCAGCCGAGGAGCGGGCAGGTACCCAGGTACCATGGCGCTGGTGACCCGATGACCAGGCACGCTCCTGCGCACGAAGCCGGTCTCGGCAAGGCCGAGACGCTCGAGGAGGCCCTCGAACTCGTCCGCGAGCACGGTGGCCGCGTCACGTCGTCCCGCCGAATCTTGTTGCGGGCGCTCTTCGCCACTCGGGGCCACCGGACGGCCGAGGAGCTAGCCCTCGAGGTCCAGTCCGAAGACCCCGACATCCACCTCTCGACGATCTACCGGAACCTCGAAGAGCTCGAGCGGCTCGGTGTGGTGGTGCACTCGCACTTCGGTCACGGTCCGGCCACGTATCACCTGGCCAGTTCCCTCCACGGCCACTTCGTTTGCGAGCAGTGCGGCACGCTCATCGTGGCGCCTGATTCATTCTTCGACGGATTGACCAAAGCAGCGCAGTCGAAGTTCGGATTCACCATCGACCCGCATCACTTCGCCCTGCTCGGGCTCTGCGCCGATTGCCGCTGAGTTCAGCTCACCACTGGGAGGACTGGGCCAGCGTTCGCTCCAGAATGCCCAGCGTGGCCCGCACGGCCAGCTCTGACATGACGGGAAAGATGTTGGCCTCGCGCCACTCCGGAGCAATCTGCGACCAGTCGTAGTACGAGGTGACGAGCGTGCCGTCCTCGGTCGGGTCGAGGGTATAGCCGTAGAGGTGACCGATGGGCGGCTTGATGGTCCCCTCGACCGTCCACGCGATCTCCCGGTCAGGTTCATAGGTCGTGAAGACGACCGTCACGTCGTAGCGCCCCATCGGATAGTCGTTGAGCGACTCACGGTCCATGTGGATGACGAAGGTGTCGCCTACCTTGCTCGCCGGATCCCCGGTGAAGCCCTGGAGCATGCCCGAGCTGTCGATGGCCACGTGACCCCTCGGATCGCGCAGGAGGGAGAAGATCCGTCCAGCCTCCGCCGGGATGGTCCGCTGGATCTCGATGCGCTCGACTGCCTTCTCTTCGTTGCTCACCGCCGCATCATGCCACCGGACCGGATCCGGCGGTGTGCCCCGCGCCGACTTCGACCCGCTCCCCATCGTCCTCGTCCCGGGGCTGAGTCGGAGCCGTCTGGGTCGCCTTTGCCTTTGGTCCCCGGGTCAACGAGGCGATGGCCGAGATGAAGGCCAGGCCCGCCGAGACAGAGAAGACGATGGTCAGGCCGTGGCTGAACGGTCCCGAAAGCAGATGGGGGAAGTACTCCTTGCCCGTGAGCACGTGCTGGGCGTCGGACGGGAGCGCTTGCAGGACGCCACCCATGGACAGGAGGTGGTGCAGGGGGTTGATCCCCAGGACGGCGGCGAAGAGGGAGGCCACCGGGGGCAGCGCTGCCACGTGGTGCGCGGCGGCTGCCGGCACGCCCTGACGCTGGAGGCCGCTCGAGAGCGTCTTGGGCAGCGTGCTGGCCAGGCCGGTGATCATCAGCGAGAAGAAGACGCCGATGGAGAGCGCCGTACCCGAGTTCTGGAACGTGGCCCTCATGCCCGACGCCGCACCCCGGAACTCGGCCGGCACGCTGCTCATCATCGAGGAGGTGTTGGGGGCACTGAACATGCCGATGCCGATGCCGTTGATGGCGATCAGGGTGGCGAACGCGGCGTAGCTGAAGTTCACGGGCAGGAAGATCAGCCCGATGAAGCTGCAGCCGTAGACGACCATGCCGGTGGTGGCGAAACCGCGGGCGCCGTAGCGATCCGAGAGGTGACCTGACAGGGGCCCCGAAAGGAGGAAGCCCGCCGTCAGCGGCAACAGGAAGATGCCCGCCCACAGCGGCGTCGAGCTGTAGCTGTAGCCGTGCAGGGGCAACCAGATGCCCTGCAGCCAGATGACGAGCATGAACTGAAGCCCGCCCTGACCCAGGCGGGCGGCGAAGCTGGCCACGTTGCCGGCCGCAAAGGCCCGGATCCGGAAGAGGCTCAGGCGGAACAAGGGATCGATCACCCTGCTCTCGATGACGACGAAGGCGATCAGTAAGGCCAGGCCGCCGAAGAGAAGGGCCAGCACCTCGGGACTGGTCCATCCCATGGCCTCCCCGTGGTAGGGCTGAATCCCGATGGTGACCGCGATGAGGATCGAGCCCAGACCCACCGCGAAGGTGACGTTGCCCCACCAGTCGATGCGGCCACGCGTGTGCGTCCCCACCTCACGCAGGCGCCAGTAGGCCCAGAGTGTGCCGAAGATGCCGACGGGCACGTTGACCCAGAAGACGGCGCGCCAGTCCCATGCCGCCAGCAGACCGCCCGCCACGAGGCCGATGAACTGACCGGAGAGGCCGGCCACCTGATTGATGCCGAGCGCGAAGCCACGCTGATTTTCGGGAAACGCATCGGTGAGGATGGCGGCGGAGTTCGCCATGAGCATGGAGCCGCCGATGGCCTGGACGAAGCGCCACGCAATCAGCCAGAGCGCTCCTTTACTGCCCAGGTAGGGGTCGATCGACAGGAGCACGGAGGCCACGGTGAAGACCGCAAAGCCCGCGTTGTAGATTCGCACCCTGCCGTACATGTCACCCAGGCGCCCCAGGGTCACGACGAAGACCGCCTGCACGAGGCGGTAGCCCATGATCATCCAGAGCAGGAACGCGATGTTGCCCGGAGCCAGTGGGTCGAGGTGGATGCCCCGGAAAATGGCGGGCAGCGCGATGATCACGATGGAGCCGTCGAGAACCGCCATGAAGGTGGCCGCCGTGGTGTTGGCCAAGGCCGACCATTTGTAACGGTCGTCGAGTGGAGCCGGGGCTTCGGTGTCGTGCCTGCTCGCGCGCTGCCGGCATCAGATGTTCTCGGCCAAGCGCTCGATCAGCGGCGCCGCGAGGTGGAGCTGCTTGAGCTCAGTCTGCGTGAAGTTGGCCGCCAGGGCCTGAGACAGCAGCTCGCTGCGCGCAGTGCGCCGGCGACGCAGCAACGCCTGGCCGGAATCGGTCAACGAGAGAATGGCCCGTCGCCCGTCGGCAGGGTCGGCCCGGCGGGTCACCAGTCCACGCGTCTCGAGGGCGGCGAGCGTGGCGCCGATCGACTGCGGGCTGATCCGCTCCAGCCGGGCCAGATCGGCCGACGTGGCCGGCCCGGTTCGGTCGAGTCGGGCCAAAGCCGACGTCTCCGAAGAAGTCAGGTCGTCGCCCTCGCCCGCCTTGGTCTGGCGCAGTCGTTGCACGAGCAGGCGCACCGCGGCCTGCACGTCACTGGCCACCTCGTCAACGGACGGCTTTGCGGCGTCGACCATTTAGTAAGCCTATTCTTATAAGTTGAGACTTACTAAATTGGCAGGCAAGTCCTCTTCTTGGGACATCTCGCAGCGACGGCCGCCTCCGGGATAGAACAACCGCCATGGCCACTGCTCCGCCCGGTTGGTACCCCGATCCCCAGGGTCCTCCCGGGTCGCAGCGTTACTGGAACGGGTCCACCTGGACCGAGCACGTGCAGGCCATCGGGTTCATGCCGCCTCCGGTGCCAGCCGCGACGTCGGGGCAACACCTCGCGGGCTATGGCCAACGTTTGGGCGGCTGGCTCCTCGACTGGCTGATCGTCACGGTCGTCTCCATCCCGGTGGCCATACTCGTCGGCGGATACCACAACCGGATCATCAATCCAAATGGCAGCGGCACGTATTACTCCAACTCCTACGGAGTCCACTGGTGGGGTCTGCTCGTCGCTGCCGCCCTGGTGGTTGGTTATGGCACCGTCTTCTGCGGCTCGAACCGCGGCCAGACCCTCGGCATGATGGTGGTGGGCGTCCGCGCCGTCGATGCGGCGAGCGGAGGACCGATCGGCTATTGGCGTGCCTTTGGGCGCGCACTCCTCGAATACGTCCTTGCGTTCGCTTTCTTCCTGCCCTGGGTGCTCGACATGCTCTTTCCGCTCTGGGACCGGAAGAACCAAACCCTGCACGACAAGGCCGTGCGCAGCGTCGTGATCAACAAGTCCGTCGGCTACCCCTGACGCCGCTCAGCCGCTCAGCCGCTCGGCCGCTCAGCCGCTCAGCCACACAGCCGCTCCGCCGCTGCAGCCTCCAGCACCGGCCGGGTGTTGTCGCGTCACAGAGAATTCGCTTGCCGCACGCCCGACCTCGTGGCACGATTCGTGATTGGAGAGGGTGAGCGATCACTCGTTCGGCGGGGCGTGTCGCCAAGCCGGACTCCGCCACGGCGAGTGGTCTTTGTCTTGATGCAAAGGGAGAAACCATGAGACGCCTGACCAATTTGGCTCTGGCGGTTCCGGCCGCCAGTATCGCAACACTCGCCCTGGGCGCAGTTCCCGCGCATGCCGCGCCGACCACCGGCTCGCAGGCCCAACTGGTCGGCAAGCTCGGCTACGAGGGCGGTGCCTTCCCGGGCAAGTTCCACCCCACGTCCGGATCAGTGGAGGTTGAGTTCGACTCGGTGACGCCAATAACGCTCGTTCACCACGTGGGACCATCGGGCCACTTCAAGATTTCGCTCTCCGCGGGCAACTACACCGTCATCGGCTGTGGCCCGTCCTCATCGAGCGCGGGAACCTTGGGTACGTGCGGGCAACCGGTGAACATCACCCTGACGTCCGGCGAGGTCGACCACGTCAAACTGGTCTGGGCAATGGTGCCTTGACCGAGCGCGCACACCAGACCCACCACGACGAGGCGGTACGCCGCGTCGTGACCCACACGTCCGTCGGCCACACCTGAGAGCTCCGCTCAGCCGCTCAGCCGCTCAGCCGCTCAGCCGCTCTCTCCGCACGAGCGACGCGTCGAGCCCCAGGAGCTCCACCGTCGTCGAGCCCGAGCGGAGCGCCTCGAAGAAGCCGGCTTCCTTACGTTCGCGGGCCCGGCCGGCTTCGCGGACCTCGTCCACCGAAGCTGCGGGAATGAAGGCCACTCCGTCGACGTCGGCGACGACCCAGTCCCCCGCCGAGACCTCGACTCCGCCCACGCGCACCGGAGCACCGACGGTGCCCGGCTTGTCCTTGCTGGCCCCGGTCAGCGCAATGGTCGCCGAGAAGACCGGGAAACGATGGGCCTCGAGTGCGCCGACGTCACGCACGCCGCCGTCGAGCACCAACCCGGCCAACCCGGCCGATTCGGCGGCGGTGGTCAACACCTCGCCCCAGTAGCCGCGATCGGCCACCTGCCCGACGTCGACCACGAGCACGCTCCCTCGCGGTGCCTTCGTCACCGCCACGTGGACGGCCAGGTTGTCGCCCGGGGCGCAGCCCACCGGGTAGGCGGGTGCGGCGATGCGGGCGCCGGGCCAGGCCGGGCGGAGCCGGCGATGGGCGGCTCGTCCGCCCGACTCTCCCAGCGTGGCCGATCCCAGTTCGCTCAGTTCTCGTGCCATCTCCTCGGGGCTGTTCGGGCTGTTCGTCGTGCTCACGTCGTCCTCCTCGTTGGGTGCGGACGCATTCGATCATCGGGCGGGGGAGGCGCACCAGCCGTACACTCCGCGCATGGCTGCGGACATGCTCATCGTCACCCAGGTGGCGCCGTACGTCGACTCTCCCGCCGGCGTGCACGGCACCCTCGCCCAGGCCCTGGTCGGACTGTCGCAGCTGGCCGACATGGCCGGGCTACACCCGGTGGCGGTCAGCGACGTGCGTGATGTGTCGCCCGAGCACGTGGAGGCCGCCCGTGTCCTGGCCCTCTTCACCATCGGGGAGACGCCGTGGTCGCCCGAGCTGAAGGAGGCGATCTTCTCCTCGTGGCGCGACGGAAGGCTCGGCCTGCTCGGCGTCCACTCCGCCACCGACGCCAGCCACACGTGGCCCGAGTACGGGGCGATGCTCGGGGCGCGCTTCGACGGGCATCCGTGGACCCAGCAGTTCGCCATCGACGTCGTCGACGAGGACCATCCGGCCACGGCCCACATCGGCCAGCAGTGGGACTGGACCGACGAGGTCTACCTGTTCAAGGACCTGCGGCCCGACGCCCGGGTCCTCCTGCGCCTGGCCGATGGGCAGGTGGACCTCTCGGCGCCGGGCGGTCGCGTCCCCGGTTGCGGGTTTCCGCTCGCCTGGTGCGTGGAGGACGGCCCGGCCCGCAGCTTCTACACCGCGCTCGGTCACTTCCCCCTGGCCTGGGAACTCCCGGTCTTCCTGCGCCACCTGAGCGGGGGGCTCGCCTGGCTGGGGGCGAACGCGTAGCCTGACGCCTATGTCAGGTTCATCATCGGGGGGGCCGCTCCCCGCGGTCATGGCGGCGGCGGTGTACCAGTCGCCGGGGGTCATCACGGTCGAAGAACGTCCGGTGCCGCAGCCGGGCCCGGACGAGATCGTCGTCCGGGTGCACTCATGCGGCATCTGCGGGTCCGACATCCACCAACTGCGCGACGGCTGGGGGCTGCCGCCAGGGGTTGTGGCGGGGCACGAGTGGAGCGGGACGATCGCCTCCGTCGGGGACAACGTCACCGCCTGGTCGGTGGGTGAGCTCGTGGTCGGCGGCTCCTCACCGCGCTGCGGCACGTGCCGGCGTTGCCGGGAGGGCAAGCCGTCGCAGTGCGAGAACCGCAACGACATGACGAACAGCCACAGCGATGGTGCCTTCGCCGAGTACATCTTGTGCCGGGCGGCCGGTGTCCTGCGTCTCCCCGACGGCCTGGCGCCGCGCCACGCGGCCCTGGCCGAGCCGCTCTCGGTCGCCATGCACGGCATCACGCGCTCGGGCGTACAGCCCGGAGACTCCGTGATGGTGTTCGGGGCCGGCCCCATCGGGGCGTTGAGCGTTGCCGCCCTGCGCGCCACGGGCATCGACGACGTCACCGTGGTCGAGCCGAATCCGGGACGGCGCGAGCTGGCCGGCAAACTCGGCGCCAGGGAGATCGTGGACCCGTCCGATCTCGAGGTGTTCCCGTCGTGGGAGCCGGAGCGCCAGTCGTCGAGGGCCGCCCACGTCGTCCTGGAGTGCTCGGGTCACCGGGCCGCCCTCGAGGCCGGCTTCTGCCAGGTGGCTCGCGGCGGCATCCTCGTCATGGTGGGCGCCGGCATCGACCACCCGACCTTCGACATCAACCGGATGATCCTCAACGAACTGACCGTGACAGGCTCGTTCGTCTACGACCTCGGCGGCTTCGAAAAGGCGCTCGAACTGCTCGCCTCGGACGGGTTTCCGTGTGACCTCCTGATCGATCCCGACGAGATCGCCCTCGACGGGATCCGCGACGCACTCGAGGACCTGGCCGTCGGGCGCATCGCCGGCAAGGTCATGGTTGCACCAGGAGGTGGAAGCTGATGCCACATCCCTTCTATCCGTCGGGGAATCCCCGCTTCAATCACGTCGCCATGTCGTTGCCGGCCGACCTGCTCGACGAGACGAACCGGACCGACGTGTGCGGCTTCTTCAAGGCTGTCCTCGGCTTCGACGAGATCGCCGTCATGACCGAGGACAAACGACGCCTCATCTTGAGTTGCGTCCACTGGGACCAGTTCATCTTTCTCATCAGGGAGGACGACCCGATGCGCTGCCCGCGCATGGATCACTACGGCTTCGCCGTCAACTCGTTCGAGGACCTCCAGGGCATTCAGCAGCGGGCCAAGGAGTTCCAACGCAAGGACGATCGGATGGAGCTCATCGACCTGCACATGGACGACCAGGGCATGGTGAAGATTCACTCGCTGTACCTGAGTTACCTCCTGCCGATGACCTGCGAGATCCAGTACTGGGAGTTCCCCGAACAGGCCGCCGCGGCCAGCTGATCACCCTGTCACCGCGCGCCGGTACGGTGCGGACATGACCTCCCCCACGAATCAGGCCGGCCGCACCAGTCCAGTCGAGAAGGCGCAGCGCTTCCTGGCCCTGCACGTGGCGAGGTCCCCGCTCCTGATGCCCAACGCCTGGGATGTCGGCTCGGCCAAGCTCTTCGAATCGTTGGGCGTCGGCGCCATCGCCACCACCAGCGGTGGCTTCGCCGCCAGCCGGGGTCGCCTGGACGGAGCCATGAGCCGGGAGGAGGTCCTCGAGCACTGCAGCGAGTTGGTCGACGCCGTCGAGATTCCGGTGTCGGCCGATCTCGAGGACGGCTTCGCCGACGACCCCGAGGGGGTGGCCGCCACCATTACGTCGGCCATCGCGCGGGGGCTGGCCGGTGGATCGGTCGAGGATTTCACCCGCAACACGGACGCGCCCATCTACGAGCTGGCTGAGGCGGCGGAACGGGTGCGGGCCGCGGCCGAGGCGGCGCACTCGGGACCGGTCCGCTTCGTGCTGACGGCACGCGCCGAGAACTATCTCCACGGCCGGGTCGACCTGGCCGACACCATCACCCGACTCCAGACCTACCAGGAGGCCGGCGCCGACGTGCTCTTCGCTCCCCGCCTGGTCGACCCGGCCGAGCTGCGCACGTTGATGGCGGCCGTCGACCGACCGGTCAGCGTGCTGGTGACGCCCCGTGCGCCCGCCATCGGTGCACTGGCCGAGCTCGGCGTCAGCCGCATCTCCGTCGGGGGCGCCATCGCCGCCGCGAGCTACGGCTTCGCCGTCGAGGCGGTGCGTCAGCTCCAGGAGCAGGGGACGACGAACTACTGGGAGCAGGCCGGCGCGGTACAGCCGGCCATGCAGGGGGCCTTCGTCAAGCCCTGAGGGCGACCGTCACTTCGATCTCGACCGCGCCGCGCCGGGGCAGCGCGGCCACGCCTACGGCTGAACGGGTGTGGCGACCAGCCTCGCCGAACACATCGGCCAGCACCTGGCTGGCCCCGTCGATCACGGCGGGCTGCTGGTCGAAGTCGGGCGCCGACGCGACGAAACCGGTCACCGTGAGCACCCGTTCGATGCGATCGAGCGAGCCGAGCTCGGCCTCGAGGACGGCGAGCGCATTGAGCGCACACACGGCGGCGGCCTCCCGGCCCTCCTCGACGGTGACCTCGGCGCCCAGGTGGCCCAGGCAGGTCAGCTTCCCGTCGATCCGGGGCAACTGGCCCGAGGTGCGGGCGACCCCGTCGTGCACGACCACGGCATCGAGGGGGTCGTGGGGCGGGTGGGGCCCGTGCAGGGTGAGTCCCAGCTCGCTCAGCCTGGCCCGGATGGTGCCGTCGCTCATGTCGCCTATCGCATGTACGGGTAAACCGAGGCGAACTTGGCGTTGGTCTTCTCGGGCAACGGGTAGATGGTGCCCAGCTGCTTGGCCCCCCAGATGATCTTGGCCGAGCGCTCGACCAGCGCGGTGTTGTGCATGGTCTTCTCCATCGTCGTCCCGATGGCCACCATGCCGTGGTTGGCGATGAGGGCAGCGCCCCGGTCCTCGAGCGCCTTGACGACCTGCTCGGCCAGGTCGGGCGAGCCACTGGGCGCATACTCGGTGCAGCGGATGTCGCCGCCCAGGTAGACGGTGAACTCGTCGATGCAGCTCGGGATGTCGTGGTGAGCCACGGCGAACATCGTGGCGTGGACGGCGTGCGAGTGGATGCAGACCCCGATGTCCTCGTAGGCGTTCATCACGGCCAGGTGCAGGTACTTCTCCGAGGTCGGGCCACGCTCACCGGCCACCACGTCGCCGGCCGGATTCACGATGACGATGTCGTCGACGGTCATGATCTCGTAGTCGAGCGAGGACGGGGTGCAGGCGATGTTGCCGTCCTCCATGCGGGCCGAGATGTTGCCCGAGGTGCCCTCGACCAAGCCCTTTTCCAGGAGCTTTTTGGCTGCGGCGACGATCTTCTCGGGTGCGTCCTCTATGAAGGTGGCCATGGCCGGGCTCCTCACCGCTCGGTTGTGGGGCGACCCCTTCGCCCGCTGATCGCCAGATCGTACAGCGGCGGTGGCAATGCCTGACACGCATGTCAGGGAATGGTCAGGGTGGGCGGGGATAAGGTGCGCCGCCATGGGACTTCTCGAGGATCGTGCCGCAGTCGTGACGGGTGCTGGTCGGGGCATCGGGCGGGACATCGCCCTGTGCCTGGCAGCAGAGGGGGCCAAGGTCGTGGTCAACGATGTCGGCGTGACCCTCGGCGGTGAGGGCACGCAGGAGGATCCCGCCGCCCAGGTCTGCGCCGAGATCGAGGCGGCCGGCGGCACGGCAGTGCCGAACCACGACTCGGTGAGCGACTTCGAGGGCGCGGGACGCATCATCGGAACCGCGGTGGAGAACTTCGGGAAGATCGACATCGTGGTCAACAACGCCGGCATCGTGCGGGACCGCACCCTGGTCAAGATGGACGAGTCCGACTACGACGCCGTCATCGCGGTGCACCAGAAGGGCACGTTCAACACGGTGCGCCACGCCGCCCCCCTGATGAAGGACGCCGGATACGGGCGGATCGTCAACATCACCTCGTCGGCCGGGCTGCGGGGCAACTTCGGCCAGACCAACTACGGGGCGGCCAAGGCCGCCATCATGGGCATGACCTTCGTCTGGGCTCTCGAGCTGGGCAAGTACGGCATCACGGTCAACGCGGTGGCGCCGGCCGGGTTCACCCGCATGACCGAGGGCCTCTACAAGGGGGAGGAGCCACCGGCCGACCAGAACCCGGCCCTCAACGCCCCGCTCATCGCGTTCTTGGCCTCCGAAGACGCCTCCTACGTGAACGGCCAGGTCCTCGGGCGCACCGGGTTCGCCTACACCCTCTTCCAGACGCCGCGGCAGATCGCCACCATGTGGCGTGACGGCGGCTGGAGCCCCCAGGAGGTGGCCGACCACTTCCACGAGGTGCTCGGCCAGCACCTCCAGCCCGTGGGCATGGGCGACCACCCGCTGCTCGGCAAGTCGTAGCGCCCCGAACGCGCGGCGTGCCCGAGCCACGGGCCGCCCGGTGCGCTCGCCGGCCGCCCTGGGTAGGGTGAGGGGTGATTCGATCATCGAGCGGGAGGCCTCCCATGGACGTGCGCGACAAGATCTACATCAACGGGGCTTGGGTCCCGTCCACCGGTAGCGGGACCCTCGAGGTCATCGACTCCGCCACCGAGGAGGTCTTCGCCACCATCCCCGAAGGCACGCCCGAGGACGTCGACAAGGCCGCCCAGGCCGCGGCGGCCGCCTTCCCCGCCTGGGCCGCCACCTCGCGCGAGGAGCGCGGCAAGCTGCTCAAGCGCATCAGCGAGGCCCTGGCCGCCCGGACCGACGAGGTGGCCCAGATCATCTCGCACGAGGTCGGCATGCCCATGACGCTGTCGGGTTCGATCCAGGTCGGGCTGCCGGCCGGGGCCTTCGCCGACGCGGCCAACGCGGCGGAGAGCTTCCCGTGGGAAGAGGAGATCGGCAACTCACTCGTCGTGCACGAGCCGGTCGGTGTCGTCGGCGCCATCACGCCGTGGAACTTCCCGCTCTACCAGATCGCCCTCAAGGTGGCGCCGGCCCTGGCCGTCGGCTGCACCGTCGTCCTCAAGCCCAGCGAGGTGGCGCCGATCAACGCCTTCATCCTGGCCGAGGTGATCCACGAGGTCGGCCTGCCCGCCGGCGTCTTCAACCTGGTCACCGGCGTCGGGCCGGTGGTCGGCGAGGCCATCGCCTCCCACCCCAAGGTCGACATGGTGTCCTTCACCGGCTCGACCCGGGCCGGGCGGCGGGTCATGCAGTTGGCGGCCGAGAACATCAAGCCGGTGTCGCTCGAGCTGGGCGGCAAGTCGGCCAACATCCTCCTCGACGACGCCGACTTCGCCACGGCCGTCCCGGCCGGGGTCTTCGGCTGCTACATGAACTCGGGCCAGACCTGCTCGGCCCTCACCCGGATGCTGGTGCCCCGCAGCAAGCTGGCCGAGGTGGAGGAGCTGGCGGCCGGTGCCGCGGCGGGCTTCGCCCCCGGTGACCCGTTCGAGGCCGGCAAGCTGCTCGGGCCACTGGTCTCGAGTGTCCAGCGCGACCGGGTGCGCGGCTACATCAAGAAGGGCATCGAGGAGGGGGCCAAGCTGGTCGTCGGCGGGGCCGAGGCACCAGAAGGGCTCGACAAGGGCTTCTATGTGCAGTCGACCATCTTCTCGGAGGTCACCCCGGAGATGACCATTGCCCGGGAGGAGATCTTCGGGCCGGTCCTCTCGATCATCCCCTACGACACCGAGGAAGAGGCCATCGAGATCGCCAACGACACGCCCTACGGGTTGGCCGGCGCGGTGTGGAGTGCCGACACCGGCCGAGCCGAGCGGGTGGCTCGCCAGATGCGGACCGGCCAGGTCGACATCAACGGCGGCAACTTCAACCCGTCCGCTCCTTTCGGTGGCTACAAGCAGTCCGGCATCGGGCGCGAGCGGGGCAAGTACGGCCTCGAGGAGTTCGTCGAGACCAAGGCGATGCAGCGCTAGAGGCGACAGCGCGCCCGCCCGGACGAGTTCACTCGAAGACCCCCCTGGGGGAGGGCATATGAGCACGGCGCGCAACGGTGCCATCGAGATCTATTACGAGGAGTTCGGCGACACGAACGCGCCGACGCTCTTGCTGGTGAACGGGCTCGGATCGCAGTGCGTGAACTACGCGGTGGAGTGGTGCCGGCTCTTCTGCGACGAGGGCTTTCATGTCGTGCGTTTCGACAACCGCGACGTCGGGCTCTCCACGAAACCCGAGGGCACCGAGTACACCCTCGCCGACATGGCCGATGACGCCATCGCCGTTCTTGACGCCGTCGGCGCGGACGTGGCCCACGTGATGGGCTGCTCCATGGGAGGGATGATCGTCCAGCGGATCGCCATCGACCACCCGGACCGCCTGCTCTCCATGACCTCGGTGATGTCCCGCACCGGTGAGGCCCGCTACGGCGACAGCTCGCCCGAGGCCCTGGAATTCCTTCTCGCCCCGCCGGCCGCGTCGCGCGCGGCCTACATCGACCGCCAGGTGGCCGCCCTCCACGTCTACGGGTCGAAGCCCGAATGGCTGGACGACGACGCCATCCGTGCCCGGGCCGCCGCGGCCTACGACCGCTGCTTCTACCCCGAAGGGGTCGGGCGCCAGATGCACGCGGTCGGACGGGACGGCTCCCGGTCCGCCGAGCTGGCGGGTCTCGATCTGCCAACACTGGTGATCCACGGCAGCCGCGACACGCTGATCGACCCCAGTGGGGGACGACAGACCGCCGCAGTCATTCCCGGGGCGCTCTACATCGAGATCGACGGAATGGGTCACGACTACCCGCCGCCGGTCTGGCGGGAATGGGTCGGCGCCTGGTCCGACTTCGCCCGCTCCGTCGTGCGCGCCTGAGCCTCGGGGCGGCGACAGCAGGTCGCTCGCCGGGCCTGATTCCTGGCCGGTTGCCTGCCCGCTACGGTGCTTCAACGCGTTGCGTTCGCTGCGATGGCCGCCTTGAGGAGCCGATCGGGCGGCTTCCACGGATTCTGGCCGGCCGCCGTCGACGCCAGGCCGAAACCGGTGACCATGACGAAGGTGTAGGGCACCAGGAACATGATCAGGCGAAAGGCCACGGCGGCAGCGAGCACGCCTCCCCCGCTCTGGGCTCGACCGCATCCATCGCCGCGTCGATGGAGGCCGAATCGGCCCGTCAGGCCTCGATGCCCGCCCGGGTGCGCTTCGCCCGTTGTCGTAGATGGGCGACGCGCTCCCTGACGAATTCGTGGGCAGAGGCGGGGGCCCCGGTGACGTCCGTAGTCCCCGGGATAGATGCCTCAGGCACATCTGTCCTGTCGTCAGCGGTGGCAACGCCGCATTCTTCACTCTACGGCGTAGGCTTGGTTGGCTCCCGCCGGGCATTCCTGCTTCTGCGTGGCGAGCGCCACAAAGGAGCATCATGACCTCAACCGAGTGTTTGCACGTTGCCACGCAGCTCGATGAGCACCACGCACCCGACACGAACGGACGCATTCCGGTCTGTCACATATGCGGGGCGCGCACCGACAGCCCTATGGGAGAGCACCACTTGGTCGCGGAGAGTCGTGTCGGACGTTCGACCGAATGGCTCGTCGCCCAGTCACGCTTACAAGACATTGCCCAGGCCCGGCTTCGGAGGGGTCTACCGCACAGCTGAGCGGCACTGCTTGGGTCCTTCGGTTCGAATTCCAATACTGGGATCGCTTCACCGAGTGCTCAGGGCCATGTGCCCGCCCTAGTGGGGCCTGTCACTCGGGTCCAGAGCACCGAAGGGCGCGAGACCATGACCCGGCTGCTGATGAAGTCGGCAACGGCGGCGCCGGCAATCAAAGGGGCTATTTCAGTGGTGGTGTCCGCCATCGATTAGTGAATGGTTCCGGACGCCGGAAGAGTGCGCGCAGAAGCGGGCGATCAGCTCATCAAGCGTCAGCTTGAGGCTCCAGGGCGATGGCGTGTTCGGGGCAGGCCGAAACGCACAGGCCGCACTCGTGGCATTGGTCAGGGTGTGCGACGTACGCCGTCATGCGGCGGTGCGCCGTCGAGCGGAGCTTGCCCAGCATCCCGAGTGCCGTGAAGTCGTCGGGGTCCATCCTCCGCACCTCGAACACGTCGTAGGGGCAGACCCGCACGCAGTCCCGCTTGGCCTCGCAGCGTCCGTGGTCCACCACTGGTCTGGTCGGCATGGTCAGGTCGGCATGGTCAGGTCGGCATGGTCAGGGCCCGGCCAAGGGTGCCCGCCAGCCGGGCGAGCCGGTGCGGGCTCCGGAGGCCACCCGCAGCCCGATGTAGTTGCGCTGAGCCTCCACGGTGCCTGCCCCGAAGCAGAGGCCGCGGATGTCGCGGTAGGCCCGCTCCAGCGGGTACTCGCGTGAGTAGCCGTACCCGCCGTGGATCTGCATCGCTTCGTCGCAGACGAACTTGGCGGCGAGGTTGGCGGCCGTTTTGGCCATGGCCGTCTCGAGCGCGGGCGGTGTGCCGTGGGGCCCGGCCAGCCGCACGGCCCGGGCCAGCATCATGCGCGCGCCCTCCAACTGCACCGCCATGTCGGCCAGCTTCCACTGCAATCCCTGGAGGTCGGCCAGCGGCCGCCCGCCGATGACGCGCTCGTTCATGTAGCGCACCGCGTGCTCCAGCGCGCCCTGGGCCGCCCCCACGCACATGGCCGCGTTGCCGCAGCGCTCGTGGTTCAGATGCGACAACAGGACCTTGAAGGCCGAGGTGTCCGACGGGTCGCCGACGAGGAGGATGTCGTCCTCCGTGATCTCCACGCCATCGAAAGCCAGCTCGGCCTCGGTGGCGGCGTGGATCCCCATGCCTTTGTGGCGGCCGGTGATCGAGACGCCCTCGCGGTCGGTCGGCACGATGACGGCGCCGATGCCCTTGGCACCGTCGCCCCCCGGCCAGCGGCACCAGACCAGCACGCCCTGGGCCACGTCGCCCAGCGTCGAGTAGTTCTTGTAGGCATTGAGGCGCCAGCGCCCCGGCCCGTCCTCGACCAGCGCGGCGCGCATGTTCTGCACGGCCGAGCCGGCGTCGGGCTCGGTGATGCCGATGCTGATCAGGGCGTCGCCGTTGGCGGCGGCCGGGAGCCAGCGTTCCTTCATGGCGTCGGGCCCGAGGTGCTCGATGCCCCGGGGCGGCCCGTTGAACGTGAGCTGACAGCAGATGGCCGACGACACGTCGGCCCGGGCGATCTCCTCGAGCACGATGGAGGCCTCGACGTCGCCGAGGCCCATACCGCCCCACTGCTCCCCCACCGTGATGCGCAGGAGGTCAGCCGCTGCCAGCGCCTTGCGCATTTCGGGGGAGACGGCGCCAGCCTCGTCGGCGTCGTGGGCCCGGGGGGCCACCTCTCGCTCCGCGACGTCGCGCGCCAGCTGGCGCAGCGCCCCCTGGTCTTCGGACTCGGCCAGCAGGTCCTCACCCGATGCCCCGCCCATCAGTCGAGCTCGGTCCCGACGATGCCGACGAAGCTGACGCCCTCGCCCGGAGCGCCGCCCAGGTTGTGGGTCAGGCCGAGCGTTCGCCCAGGTCCGACCGTCGAGATCTGACGCTCGGGCGGTGCCTCGCCGCGCAGCTGCAGCCAGCACTCGAAGAGCATGCGCAGGCCCGACGCACCGATGGGATGCCCGAAGGACTTCAAGCCGCCGTCGGGGTTGACGGGCAACTCGCCGTCACGGTCGAAGGTGCCGGCCAACACTTCCTTCCAGGCCGTACCGCGCTCGGCGAAGCCCAGGTCCTCCATGAGGACGAGCTCGGTCGGGGTGAAGCAGTCGTGGACCTCGGCCATGGCCAGCTGCGCCCTGGGGTCGGTGATCCCGGCCTGGTTGTAGGCGTCCTGGGCCGAGCGGACCACCTCTTCGAAGGTCGTGTAGTCGTAGGCCGGGTCGATGGGTCCGGCGGCCGGGCCGGCCACGAAGGCGAGTGCCTTCACGTAGAGCGGGTTGTCGCAGTACTTGTGGGCGTCGGCCGCCCGGCAGATCACGGCGGCGGCCGAGCCGTCGCTCACGCCGCTGCAGTCGAAGACGCCCAGGTCCCCGGCCACCCGCGGCGCCTTGGCGATGGTCTCCATGGAGACTTCCTTTTGGAACTGCGCCCTCGGGTTCCGGGCCCCGTTCTGGTGGTTCTTGAAGGCGATCCGGCCCATGACCTCCTTCATCTGGTCCCGGTCGACGCCGTACTTGTGGGCGTAGGACGGAGCGAGGAACGAAAAGGCGGCGGGAGACGACAGCCCGGGATCGGTGCCGTCCCCGACCATCCGAACGCCGGTCAAACCCGAGTAACCCGTGTCCTTCAACTTCTCCACCCCGACCGCCATGGCGATGTCGTAGGCGCCCGAGGCCACCGCGTAGCAGGCGTTGCGGAACGCTTCGGATCCGGTGGCGCAATAGTTCTCGACCCGGGTCACCGGCTTGTAGTCGAGCTTGAGCGGGCGCGAGAGGGTCACCCCGCAGATCCCCGACGTCATCGTGCCCAGCCAGAAGGCGTCCACGTCGTGAATCGACATTCCCGCCGAGGCAGCCGCGTCGGTCGACGACTCGATCATGAGATCGTCGACGCCCTTGTCCCACAGTTCGCCGAACCGGGTGCAGCCCATCCCGATGATGGCCACCTGGTCGCGGATGCCGCTGCTTGCCATGGCTACTCTCCTCGCTCCCCGGCGTCGGGTGACGTCCGGCTCACCGGCCGGGCCTTCCAGAAGTAATTGTGCACGCCCTGCGCCGTCCACACGCGACGGAACGTCATGGCCACCCGGTCGCCGATGGACAGTTCCGAGGCCACGGCGTCGGTCAGCTCACAGCGGAACCGGCCGCCCCCGTCGAAGTCGATGATGACGCCGATCACCGGCGGGGACATGGAATAGGCCAGGTGGTCGATGGTGAAGGTCGCCACCGTGCCGGGCACGTCGGCCAGGCGCTCGGGCTGCATCTGGTCGATGGCGTGACACGACAGGCAGGCTCGGGTCGGCGGCATGTGGCGGAAGCCGCAGGCCAGACAGCGGCTGGCCGCAAAGGCGTACTTCCACTCCTCGGAGCGGTGCACGCTCGGCGCGCCGGGACGCTCGGGATCGGGCCGTCGCGGTGGCTCCCGGCGGAGCTGGGAACGCCAGGTCAAGAAGTTCGCGTAGGTCAGGTCGTCCCGGCCGGCAGCGACCTGCTCGGCCACCGATGGCACCGCGGCCGCGCTCCGTGCCTGCTGCGCCTGGACCAGGGCAGGAGTGGTGCGCAGCACGAAGGCGTCGGCTCCGTCGGCCAGCGAAAGAACGACGATGACCTGCCCGGCCAGGGCGCGCTCGAGTACGTCGCACAGGGCCACGCCGAACTGCGCCGCCCCGAGGTTCCCGATGGACCCGGTCAACGCGGGAGCCAGCACGCCGTCGCGCACGCCGAGGCCGCCGGCGGCCGCCTTGGTGGCGCGGGCGTGCAGCCCGCTCACGACGGCATGGTCGACGTCGCTCTCGGTGATGCCCGCGTCCTTCAGTGCGGCGGCAAAGGCCTCCCGGGCGAGCGGGACGTAGATCTCCTCGCCGAAGCGCTCCTCCCACACGTGGGAATCGGCCTCGCCGGGCACCCGCCAACGGTCCAGGAACTCGTCGCTGGCGGCGCCCCGCCCGACCAACTCGGCCACGGCGCCGTCGGGAGCAAAGACGAAGGCGGCGGCCCCGTCGCCACTCTCACGTTCCTCGGCCGATCCGGCCAGGCCCGTCCGCAGATCGGCGACGAGGGTGAGTGAGGTGCGCCCGGCAGCGGCGTTGGCCGCCCCCCCGAGGATGGTGGCGATGGCGGAGCGGGACGACCCGGCGAGATCGTAGGCGCCACAGCCCCGGCCCAGCCCGAGGGCGGCGTGCGCCGTGGTGGCGCTCGTCTTGTCCAGATAGGACGGGTCAGGCGTGGAGAGGAACAGGTCCTGCACGGCACCCGGGCCCGGCGCCGTGGCCAGGGCGCGTCGGCCCGCCTCGACCGCCAGCGTGGTCGTGTCCTCGTCGTAGGAGGCCACCGAACGGGTGCCCCTGCCGCCACCGCTGCCGAGCACGCCCGCGATCGCCGAACGTTGCAGGCGCCAGTAGGGCAGGTAGCTGCCCCAGGCTGCGATTCCACCGCTCATGGACTGGCCGCTCCTTCGAGAACTCGTGATCGGATGGTGCGTCCGGGGCGGGTTCGCGCCACCGGCCGCTGACAGCCGCGTCAGCGTGCACTCTAATACCTGGCCCTTCGCCACCCTCCGTGAGCGGGGCAGGGCACATCGGGGCTCAGGCCGAGGCCACGACGACCATCTCCCAGCTGTCGAGCTCGAGCGGGCCCCCGCCCCCGCCGAAGAACCGCACGTCGCTGAACCCGGCGGCCTCGAGCCACACCACCCATTCTGGAGGCGTGGGAAGGCGGATGAAGTAGGGCGAGTGGCGCACCGCGCCCGCCCGGTGGACCGTCCGCTCGACCACCATGCGGCCGGTCACCGGATCGAAGGTGGACAGCTCCACCATGGTGTCGTCGCCGCGCTGGACCACCACCGCGTCCGGTGCCGGCGTGAAGTGCCGCACGCCGCCGTCGTGATGCATGGTGTCGATGGCGACCCGTCCTCCGGGACGAAGCACCCGATGGAACTCCTCGAGCACGACGTGGCAGTCGGCGTCGTCGTAGTAGCCGAAGGAGTTCAGCCAGCACACGACCGCATCGAAGGGACCGTCGACGGGCAGCTGGCGCACGTCGCCCTGCAGATAGGTCACGAACACCGGGGTCGGATCGGTCTCGCGGCGCGCCTGCTCGAGGTAGGCCGGGGTCACGTCGACGCCGGTCACCTCCATGCCGGCGGCGGCGAGGCGCCACGCAAGGCGACCGTGCCCGCAGGGGGCGTCGAGGATGCGCGAGCCCTGCGGGAGCTCGAGCAGGCCGAGGATCTCGGCGGTGTCGGAGTCGGAATGCTCGTCGTCGATCGACTCCTCGTAGAAGTAGAGGTAGTCCTCGCCGAACGTGCCCTCCAGGTCGAACTGCATGCGCCATCATCGCCGCCAGTAGGGTCGCCTGCATGCCCGGGCCCGAAGAGCTGTCGTTCGACGCCGCCACCGAGGTGCGGCCCACCGCAGAGCCCGGGCTCTTCGACGCCGACATCAACCCGTTGTGGGCGGTCGGTGACAAGCCGAACGGCGGCTACGTGCTCGCACTTCTCGGCCGAGCCGCCAGAGAGGTCGGCGCGGGACCGGATTCGGCGTGGGAGGTCGTGTCGTCGTCGATCACGTACCTGCGACCGCCGTCGTTCGGACCGGCCCGGATCCGCACCGAGGTGCTCCGCACGGGACGCTCGGCGGCCCACGTTCGCTCCGTGCTCGTCCAGGACCAGCACGACCTGGCCGACGCGGTGACGGTCCTGGCCGAACTGCCCGACGTCGAGCCGCGCTACGTCGGCCTGCCTCCCCTCGAGGCGGCGCCTCCCGAACACTGCGTCCGACTCGCCCCGAGGATCCCAGGTGGACCCCACGTCGGGATCCTGGACATCTTGGATTTCCGGCTCGACCCCGCCACGGTGCCCTTCACGCACGAGCCGACGGCCGACTCGGTGGCCGAGCTGCGGGGGTGGGCCCGCTTTGCCGACGGTCGTGAGCCCGACGCACTCTCCCTCCTGTTCTCCACCGATGCCACCCCCCCGGCCACCTTCATGATCGGCTCAACCGGTTGGGTCCCGACCCTCCAGATGTCCACCTACGTCCGGGCCCGCCCCGCCCCGGGGTGGCTCGGTCTGCGCATGACCGCCAACGTGGTCGCCGGTGGCATGGTCGACGAGGTCTGCATCCTCTGGGACAGCCGGGGCCGGGTGGTGGCGGAGGGGTTCCAACTGGCGCGCGTTCGCTTCGTGGACGAGGTCGGCTGAGCTCCCGATGGCCCGACTGCGCGTATCGCCCATGCCACGGTTCAGCTCGTTGCTCCCCGGGCGGGTGTCGGTGTGACCGGCACCGGATTCAACTTCGCGGACCTCGGTGACCTGGCCCGCCTCTGCGCCCGTTCGATGGCGAATCCTCCGGCGCCCGAAGAGCTCGAGGGCGCCCTGTGCGCAGACGATCAACCGGCCACCATCTTCGGAGACCCCACGACCGGCGTGGTGATCTTGGTCGAATGCGACGACGGTCCCCACATCCGCCTCATGGCGGTCGACCCGTCGGCCCGTCGCCGCGGTCTCGGCCAGGCGCTCTTGGCCTCGGCCGAGGACTGGGCGCGTGAGGCGGGGCACCAGAGCCTCATCACCGGGGCGGACCCGCCCTATTTCCTGTGGCCCGGCGTGCCCAGCACCGAGACCGCGCTCCTCTCCCTTCTCGAGCGTCGCCACTACAGCCGCACCGAGGCCAACTTCAACATGGACGTGGAGCTGGCGCAGATCCCCGAGGACCCCGGAGGCGGCCACCGTTTGGCCCGGCCCGACGAGCGAGCCGAACTGGACGAGTGGACGGCAACCCACTGGCCCAACTGGCGAGCCGAGGTGCTGCGGGCCCTCGACAAGGGCAACCTCTTCATCGCCCGGGCGGAGGGGGATTCTGGACCGGTCACGGCGTTCTGCGCGTTCGAGGTGAACCGGCGCGGGCTGCTCGGTCCGGTGGCCGTGCGGCCCGACCTCATGGGGCAAGGAAGAGGAAAGGGCGTGTTGCTCGGCGCACTGCACGAGCTCCGGCGCCGGGGCGCCGAGCGGATCTCGGTGGTGTGGATCGGTCCCGTGGTGCCCTACGCCGCGGTCGGCGGCCGGGTGGGTGAGGTCTTCTTCGTCTACCGGAGGGTGTTGGCGTGAATCTGCTCCCTGTGCCCCGGACACTCGACCTGACGGCCGAGCTGGTCGAGAACCGACCGCCGATCACCCGGCTCGATGGCTCCCTGCCCGCCCAGGGCTACACGTTGCGCATCGGGCGCGACGCGGTCGAGCTGGTCGGGGCGGACGAGGCCGGCCTGTTCTACGGTGCGGCCACGCTGAGCCAGCTGGCCCGGTTGCACGGGGACCGCCTTCCCACCGGAACGGTGCGCGACCACCCGGACCTGCCCGTGCGCGGCGTGATGGTCGACATCTCACGGGACAAGGTGCCGACGACGGACTCTCTCAAGGCACTCATCGACCGCTTGGCCTCGCTCAAGGTCAACCAGGTGCAGCTCTACTCCGAGCACACCTTCGCCTACGCGAACCACGACCTCGTCCACCGCAGCGCCAGCCCCCTCGACGCCGCAGAGATCGAGGAGCTGGACGCCTACTGCCGAGCCCGCCACGTCGAGCTGGTCCCGAACCAGAATTGCCTGGGTCACATGAACCGGTGGCTGGCCCACGAGCGGTACCGGCACCTGGCCATAGAGCCAGACGGCTTCACCGACCCTTACGGCATCCGCCGCGCCCCCATGACGCTCGAGCCGACGAATCCGGGTTCGCTGGCCCTGGTGCGCGAGCTGCTGGCCGAACTGCTCCCGCACTTCACCAGCCGCCGGGTGCACGTCGGTCTCGACGAGGCCTGGGAACTCCCCCACGCCCGCATGGACGACTTCTTGGCCTGGGTGCGCACCCTGCGTGCGCTGCCGGAGCTGACCGGCCGCGAGATGTTGATGTGGGGCGACATGATCAGTGGACGGAGCGACCTGGTGGCCCGGTTGCCCGCGGGCGTGACGGTGTGCGAGTGGGGCTACGACGATTGGTATCCGTTCGACGAGCGCTGTGCGGTTCTGGCCGAGGCGGGCGTGCCCTTCTGGGTTGCGCCGGGCACCTCGAGCTGGATGAGCATCCTCGGACGGGCCACCAACGCCCGCAGCACGTGCCGGCGGGCGGCCGAGGCCGCCCTCGCCCACGGCGCCACCGGCTATCTCAACACGGATTGGGGAGACAACGGCCACCTCCAGCAGCCCGTAGTGAGCGAACCTGGACTGGCCTACGGCGCGGCCGTCTCGTGGTGCCTGGCCGCCAACGCCGACCTCGACCTGCACGAGGCCCTGAGCGCCCATGTGTTCTTGGACCCGACGGGCGCGCTGGCCGACGCCGTCCTGAACCTCGGTGATCTCCATCTCGCGGTGACGCCGCAGTTCCCCAACATGTCGGCTCTCGTGATGAACCTCTACTATCCGCAGCTTCCCGTCGGCCGGTCCTTGACCAAGGGGTTGACGCCGGCCGAGGTCGATGCGGTCGAGGGCCGCCTGGTCGAGGTGCGCGGACTGGTGGCCCGGGCGAGGCCCGGGCGGGCGGACGCGGCCGGACTCGTCGACGAGGTGGAGTTCAGCATCGACCTCGTGGCACTCCTCATGCGCGACCTCCAGGCCCGCCTGGCGGTCGACGGGCACATCGCGTCGGTGTCGCAGTCAGAGCGCGATGTGCTCGGGCGCGAACTGGACGGCCTGACGGAGCGCTACCGCGCGCTGTGGCTCGAGCGCAACCGACCGGGCGGCGTGGACGACAGCGTGGCCTGGCTGTCCAACCTCGGCGCCGCCTACGCCAGTGGACGTCCCGATCCGGACTGGGGCGGCATCTCCGTTCGGCACTGAAGTGTTGATCGGGGCTCGGATTCGGTCACGAGCACTTGAGATTTCCACCGATCTGGGTGCTCAGCGTCTGAAGGTCCGACGTGAGGGAGCTGAAACCCGATTGCAGATCTGAGAGTGAGGTGGCGTTCTTGAGGCCCGATGCGGTCTGCTTTACGGCCTCGATCTGCGGCTTCAACGCCTTGGACTGCTCTGAGGTCAGCCCTTTGACCGACTTGCCCAAGGTGTGAGCCGCCTCACGAACGGCGGGCAGGTCGTCTTTCGCCTGGCCGAAGTTGCCCGACTTCAGATCATCGACCACCTTCGTGACGGCGTTGTTGAGGTCTGTGCGGTCGCTACAGACCTTCTGTGAGGCCGACGCTGCCGAATTGCTGCTACAGGCGGCCAAGAGCAATCCGGCGAGCGCCAACAGGCACAACACTCTCAGACCGGCCCCTCGAGCAGTTCGCTTCGGGTCGTTCGATTCTCGGTTTCCGCCACCAGGATGGAGAAACTCTGTGTTGAACCTACGCACTGTGTAATCCCTTCGGTCGGCCGGGTTGTGCCGCCGTCATCGTACGTTCTTTCACACGGATCGGGCTTTCACACGGATCGGGCCAAACCTTGCTGGCGCGACCCGGGATCCGGGCTGGCCCACTGGCAGCGAGTTCTCCACTGGCGCCACCGTCTCGGGACGCCATGATGGAGGAATGCCGGTGATCGCCCATGTCTCGGACCTTCACTTCGGGGCCCACATCGAGGAACGGGCCGAGACCTTGCTTGTCGATGTGTGGGAACGGAGGCCCGACCTCGTCGTCGTCTCGGGCGATCTCACACAGCGAGCGCGCCAGGCCGAGTTCTCGGCTGCTCGACAGTTCTTGGACAAGCTGCCGAGCCCGGTCCTCGTCGTTCCCGGCAATCACGACCTCCCGCTCGTCAATCTTCCCAAGCGCATGTTCCGGCCACACCGATCGTATGAGCAGGTGGTCGCTCAAGACCTCGAACCGGTCGTCGCCCTCCCCGACCTCGTCGTGGTAGGGCTCGACTCGATGCCACGGTGGCGCTGGAAAGCGGGCCACGTGTCCCGCGGCCAGATCGAGCAGGCTCGAGACGCCTTCAGAAGCGGTCCCGCCGACGCGTGGCGCGTCCTGGTCACCCACCACCCCGTGCTGCCCCCGGAACTCTCCAGCCTGCGAGGCCGCAAACCGCTCGTCGCGGCCGGCGCACAGAGTGACGTCTCGGTGCTCCTGTCGGGCCACACCCACATTCCAACGGTTGACGTCGTACCAATGGACAACCCGGGATCGCGTCACCGGTCATTGGCTGTGGGCGCCGGCACGGCCATCAGCCGGAGGACGCGTGGGTGGTCGAACTCATACGCCCTGATCGATCTCGCCGGATCCATGGTCAGCGCGGCGACCATCACGGTCGAGATCCTCTTGCCGGAGGGATCGGCTTGGTCGATTGCCCGCACAGAACGGTTCGCCTGGGGTTCTGATGGCATCGTCGTCCGCCCCTGATCCCTCGCAGGTTGACTGCGGGGTGGGGACCGTGCCTCCAGAGCTACGTGGCTGTCGGCCCGCCGGGGCCTTGGTGGCCGGGACGTCCGCCTGAGCACAGTTGTCAGGCCGCTCAATTGTCAGGCCGCCTGGCCGTCCTCCTCGTCGTCGGCGTCGTCGTCCTCGTCGGCTTCGTAGCAGTCCCACGAGCAATAGCCCGCGATGCGAGGAGAGGCCGGGTGGTACCGGCAACGCCGGCACAGCTGTGTCGTCATCGTCGTCCTCGCTTTCACGTCGGTCGTCGGGTGTTTCGTTGTCGGGCTTCGGGTTCGGGTGTTGGCTCATGCTCGGTGTTGCGATTGACGTGCGCGGGAGCGCTGAACGAAAAGAGCCGCTCCCCGGGGGAGCGGCTCCTCGACGTCGAGACTCTGAAAGAGCCTTCTCTACGACGTCGAGGCCACCCCTAGCGCGATCGGCTTGGGAACCCCGCAGATCTGTACCTCGCACATGGAGACGCGTGACTGCATCAGGGAACTCTCGCTTCCCGGACACCGGATCATTCGACCCGTCACCACCGCTTGCGTCGTCATGATGCGATCAGTATACGAGAGCCGGATCACACTCCTGGACACGGTGAGGCAAAGTTCATATCCGCGTCACACGCGGCGGAAAACGCCGAACGGGTCCGTCGAATCAGGCCGGTGCGTCGGCCAAGCGAGCCTTGAGCTCGGGTTTGACCACTTTGCCGGTGGGGTTCCGGGGCAGCGCGTCGATGAAGAGGTACTGACGCGGCACCTTGTAGTCCGCCAGGTGCTCGAGCCCGAAGGCCCGCAACTCGTCGCCGTCGGTCTGGGCCCCAGGGTGCAGGACCACGAAGGCGACCACGTCCTCGCCGAGGACCGGATGGGGTGCCCCGACGACCGCCACCTCCTTGATCGCCTCGTGCTGGACGAGCACGTGCTCGACGTCGGTGGCGTGCACGTTGTTGCCGCCCCGGATGATGACGTCCTTGGAGCGACCGACGATGTAGAGGTAGCCGTCGCTGTCGAGCTTCCCCAGGTCACCGGTCACGAGCCAGCCGTCGCGCCAGATCTCGGCCGTGGCGTCGGGGTCGTTGAAGTACTCGCGCTGGCGCCCCGGCATCTGGAGGCGGACCTCGCCCACGGTGTCGGGGGGCACCGGCTCGTCCCGGTCGTCGACGATGCGCACGACCGCCGGGGGCGCGATCATGCCGACCGAGCCCGGACGCCTCACCGCCTCGCCCTGCGGCATGACGCAGTAGGCGGACCCCGCCTCGGTCATGCCGTAGTTGTTGGAGACCAGGGCGCTGGGCATCTTGGCCTGGAGCCGCTCCACCACGTAGGGGGCCAGGGGCGCGCTGCCCACCGAGCACATGGTGACCGAGGACAGGTCGGCCTCGTCGAAGCGGGGATGGTCGATGAGGAGGTGCGCCATGGCCGGCACCAGGAAGACGGCCACCGGGCGCTGCGCCTCGGCCACCTCGAGCCAGCGGCCGGCGTCGAAACGGGGCTGGTAGATGACCTGGAGGCCCATCTTCATCGGCGTGTAGACGAGGGCGATGCCGGCAAAGGTGAAGAGGGGGCTGGCGTGCAGCCAGCCGTCGCCGCTCCAGTTGGGTTCCACGGCGCCGATCATCGAACCGTTGGAGTGACGGACGGCCACGCCCTTGGGTCGCCCGGTGGTGCCCGAGGTGTAGAGGATGTCGGCCAGGTCGTCCTTGTCCCGCGGGGCCTGGAAGGCCGAGCGGTCACCGGTGGTGGCCTGACCCCACCCCAGCAGGGCCGTGGGTCCGGCGGAACCGGATCCGACCTCCGCGCCGGCGTCGATCAGGGCGAGGAGGCGGCCGGAGGCGGCCTCGAGGTCCGAGCGGACCAGCTCGCCGTCGGTGACCACGGCGGTGGCGCCCGAATGAGCCAGGACGTGCCCCACCTCGGCCGGGGCCAGGCGGGGATTCATGGGCACGGCCACCCCGCCGGCCCGGTGGGCGGCCGAGTAGGAGACCAGCCAGCTCAAGGCCAGCTCAGGGTGCAGGTGGATGCCGACGCGGGCGCCGGGCTCGAGGCCGGCCTCGAGCAGGCGGCGGGCCATGGCGTTGGCCGCCCCGTCCCACTCGGCAAAGGTCATGGACCCCACGTCGACCACCTCGAAGGCGGTCCGGTCGGGGAACGCTTCGGCCATCCGGCCGAGATGCTCGTCCATCAACATGGCTGGGTGCCCCCCCTGGGCCGGATCTGTTGGCGAAAGTTGACACTCATGTCAGGGTCGTTGCAGCATGACCGACGCGCCGAGCGAGGGTCAATCTCGCCCGTGCGCAGCGTATTCGCCCGGGTGGCCCAGCCTCCCGGGGCCGAGCCGAGAGATGGGACGCCTTGACCACGGTCCGATTCGACCTGCCGACGCCGGAGGCTGACACCGTCGCGTTCTGGGACGCGGCCAGGGAGGGTCGCCTGCTCATCCGGCGCTGCCTCGACTGCGACGCCTACTCCTACTACCCGCGGCCCTTCTGCCCCAGGTGTTGGAGCGAGCAGGTGGAGTGGTTCGAGGCCGGCGGCGGGGCCACCCTCTACACCTGGTCGGTCATCTACTCCAACGACCAGCCGCCCTTCCGGGACCGGGTGCCCTACGTGGCCGCCGTGGTCGACCTGGACGAGGGCCCACGGATGATGACCAACGTCGTCGACTGCCCCTTCGACGAGCTGCACATCGGCATGCCCCTGCGGGTCACGTTCCAACCGATTTCTGACGAGTTCACGATTCCCGTCTTCGTGCGGGCCTGAGGAGGAAACACACCATGACCGACGCCAACGACGCCGTCATCGTCGCCGCCACCCGGACACCGATCGGTCGGGCGGGCCGCGCCCTGGCCGGGCTCACCCTGATCGACATCGGGATGCAGACGGTGGCGGGCGTGCTCGCCGCCGCGGCCATCGACCCGGCGGACATCGACGACATCGTGCTGGGCGAGGCCCTCCAAGGGGGCGGCGACACGGCGCGCTACATCGCCAACGCCCTCGGCCTGCCCCCCGACACGCCGGGCGGGGCGACCCAGCGCCAGTGCGCCACCGGGATGATGGCGGTCCAGGACGCGGCGGCCAACATCCGCGCCGGCATGGCCGACGTGGTCGTGGCCGGTGGGATCGAGACGATGACCCGTTTCCCCGCCCTCTACCAGAAGTCCCCGCTGCCCTTCGGGGAGATGCAGCGCTTCTCGCCGCCGAGCCATCCCGACACACCCGACGCGCCCAACATGAACATGCTCATCACGGTGGGCGAGAACACGGCGCGCGAGTGCGGCATCACCCGCGAGGAGTCGGACTTCTGGTCCTACCAGTCGCACATGCGGGCCGTGGCGGCCACCGAGGACGGCCGCTTCGCCGAGGAGATCGTCCCGGTGACGGTGCCGGCAGGCAGGGGCAAGGGCGAGACGACGACGGTGTCGATCGACGAGCACCCGCGGGCCGACACGACGCTCGAGAAGCTGGCCGCGCTCCGCTCGCTCACCGGGCCCGACGGACAGGTGACGGCGGGCAACTCGTCGGGCGTGGGCGACGGTGGCGCCGCCCTGGTGCTGACGTCACGGGCCTACGCCGAGGCGCACAACCTCACGCCGCTGGCCACGGTGCGGGCGTGGAACTCGGCGGGGATCGAGCCGGCTCGCACCGGGCTGGCCCCCACGGTGTGCGTCCCCCGGGCCCTGAACCGGGCCGGGCTGAGCGAGTCCGACGTCGACCTGGTCGAGATCAACGAGGCCTTCGCCACCATGGCCGTGGCCTCCTCGCGCAAGCTGGGTTTCCCGCACGACATCGTCAACGTCAACGGTGGCGGCATCGGCCTCGGTCACCCCATCGCCTGCACGGGGGCCCGCCTGCTGGTCACCCTGACCCACGAGCTGCGCCGCCGCGGCGGCGGCATCGGGGTGGGCACGCTGTGCGCCGGCGGGGGCATGGGCTCGGCCACCGTGCTCGAGGTGCACCCGGCCGCGTAACGGGGATGGGGTAACGAGGATGGGGTAACGAGGATGGGGTAACGAGGATGGGGTAACGAGGATGGGGTAACGAGGATGGGGTAGCGAGGATGGGGTAACGAGGAGCGGGCCTGCGGGCGCCGACAATTCAGGCCGCCCGGGGGGGGGATCAATCCCCGTAGTGGCGGATCTCGATCAGGTGCTGGCTGGGGTCGAAGACGTACACGGTCGGTCCGCCACCCCGCGCCCCGAGCTCGTCGCCCGGGCCCTGCATGTTGCCGACGTCGTGGTAGGAGTCGCCGTAGGGGACCCCCGCGTCCTTGATGCGCCCGAAGGTGGCCGCGAACTCCTCGGGCGCCAGCGCGAAGGCCAGGTGCTCGCCTCCCTCGCTTCCCCACGGCGCGAGCAGGATCATCGAATCGGGACCGATCCGGATCATCCGGAAGGGCCCGTCGTCGCCGTCGTCACCGAAGCCCATGACCCCGGTGTAGAAGGCCACGCTGGCGTCGAGGTCGTTCACGTTGAGGATGAGGTGGTCGAGCATGGCCATGATCGTGACTACTCCTTGTCTTCTCCCCCGCCGTCGCCGTCGCCCATGTGGTCCTTGATGGCGTTCACCACCGTCGGGTCGAGCAGGGTGGTGACGTCGCCGAGGGGGCGGTCGTCGGCCACATCGCGCAGGAGGCGACGCATTATTTTGCCGGAGCGGGTCTTGGGCAGCTCGGGGGTGAGCAGGATCTGGCGCGGCTTGGCGATGGGGCCGATCTCGCGGGCCACGTGGTCGCGCAGCTCCTTGACCAACGCCTCACCGGCCGCCCCCTCGGCGTCGTTCGCCCCCTTGACGGTGACGAAGGCCACGATGGCCTGCCCGGTGGTGGCGTCGTTCGCCCCGACCACGGCGGCCTCGGCCACGGAGGGATGGCTGACCAGCGCGTGCTCCACCTCGGTGGTCGAGATGCGATGGCCCGAGATGTTCATGACGTCGTCCACCCGGCCCAGCAGCCACAGGTCGCCGTCCTCGTCGCGCTTGGCGCCGTCGCCGGCGAAGTAGCGGCCGGGGAAACGGGACCAGTAGGTCTCCCGGTAGCGCTCGTCGTCGCCGTAGATGCCGCGCAGCATCCCGGGCCATGGTTCGGTGATGACGAGATAGCCCCCTTGACCGTTGCCGACCGAGTGGCCCTCGTTGTCGATGACATCCGCGCTGATCCCGGGGAAGGGCGTCATGGCCGCCCCGGGCTTGGTGGCCGTCACGCCGGGCAGCGGGGTGATCATGATGCCCCCGGTCTCGGTCTGCCACCAGGTGTCGACGATGGGACACGTCCCGCCGCCGATGTGGGTGCGATACCAGATCCAGGCCTCGGGGTTGATGGGCTCGCCCACTGAGCCGAGCAGGCGCAGGCTGGAGAGGTCGTGGGCGTCGGGCACGTCCTCCCCCCACTTCATGAAGGTCCGGATGGTGGTCGGTGCGGTGTAAAGGATGCTGACCTTGTAGCGCTCGACGATCTCCCACCAGCGGTCACGGGTCGGCGTGTCGGGCGTGCCCTCGTACATGACCTGGGTCACGCCGTTGGCCAGCGGGCCGTAGACGATGTAGCTGTGGCCGGTGACCCATCCGATGTCGGCGGCCGTCCAGCACACGTCCTTCTCCGGCTTCACGTCGAAGACGAGCCGGTGCGTCGCCGACACGTGGGTCAGGTAGCCGCCGCTCGTGTGCAGGATGCCCTTGGGCTTGGCCGTGGTGCCGCTGGTGTACATGATGTAGAGCGGGTGCTCGGCGTCGAAGGCCTCGGCGGCGTGGGTGGCGGGCTGGCGCTCGACCACCTCGTGCCACCAGACGTCACGCCCGTCGTCCCAGGCCACGTCCTGGCCGGTGCGCCGCACGACGAGCACCTTCTCGACGGCCGGGCATTCGGCCAGCGCCTCGTCGACCGCCGGCTTGAGGGCGCTGGCCGCGCCCCGCCGGTAGCCGCCGTCCGCCGTGACGACGAAGTGGGCGTCGCAGTCGAGGATGCGGCTGCGCAGCGCGTCGGAGGAGAAGCCGCCGAACACCACCGTGTGCGGCGCACCCAGGCGGGCGCAGGCCAGCATGGCCACGACGGCCTCGGGGATCATGGGCAGGTAGATGGCCACCTTGTCCCCGGCCCGCACGCCGAGCTCGGTCAGCGCGTTGGCGGCCCGGCACACCTCGGCCAGAAGGTCGGCATAGGTGATGGTCCGGGTGTCGCCCGGCTCGCCCTCCCAGTGGAAGGCCACCCGGTCGCCCCGCCCGGCCTCGACGTGGCGGTCGACGCAGTTGACGGCGACGTTGAGCGTGCCGCCTACGAACCACCGGGCGTTGGGGAGGTCCCACTCGAGCACGCTCGACCACGGTTGGGCCCACTCGAGACCGCGGGCCTGGGCCTCCCAGAACCCGATGCGGTCCGCTTCCGCCTCGGCGTGGATGCCGGCCTGGGCGTTGGCCGCCTCGGCCAGGTCCGCAGGGGGCGGGAAGGTGCGGGTCTCGTGCAGCAGGGCCGACAGGCCCTCCTCCTGGGTCGCGCTCACTTGGCCCTCCTCACTCATTGGCCTCACTCATCGGGCCTCCTCGTTGGCGTCCGGCGTCACTGGCCACTCCTGCCTACCAGAACGGGCGGCCGCGATCAGCGTTCCGGCGGCCGCCGAAGCTCGAACCCCTCGAAGGTGAAGGCCGGGATGACGGTGGCGCCAACCAGGGTGTAGCGGCCCAGGGGCCGGGCCGACTGCCAGACGCCTTTGTCGACCACGGCCTGCGGCCGCTGCCCCGCCCGCACCTCCGGACCCAGGACGAGGGTGTCGGACCGTCCGTCCTCCCACTCGCGGCGGAGCTCGAGCGGGTCGCCGGCGTAGAAGTGCCAGATCTCGGTGGCGTCGATGCGGTGCCAGGCCGACACCTCACCTTCGAGAAGCAGGTAGAGGATGGCGCTCCCGGCAGGCCGCCCTCCGGCCTCGGCTGGGGCGACCCAGGTGCGGTGGTACCAGCCGCCTTCGGGGTGTGGATCGAGCCCGAGCTCGGCGATGAAGTGCTCGCCCGGGCGCACCGACGGAGTCTGCGTCGCCTCGTGCGACGTCAGGCCGACAGGATGCCGAGCGAGGTCGCCACCGCCACCGAATGCTCGGCGGCACCGCCGAGGAGCGCACCCGTGGTCTCGGCTCGCTTGATGAAGAGGTGGCTGTCGTGCTCCCAGGTGAAGCCGATGCCCCCGAAGGACTGGAAGGCTTGGCGGCAGACCAGGCGCTGGCAGTCGTCGCTGGCCGCCTTGGCCATGGAGGCGGCGACGGCACGGTCCTCGGTGTCCTCGTCGATGGCGGCGACGGCGTAGTAGCAGAGGGCGCGGGCCCGCTCGAGGGCGAGGAACATGTCGGTCATCTTGTGCTTGATCGCCTGGAAGGAGCCGACGGCCACGCCGAACTGCTTGCGCTCCTTCACGTAGGCCAGCACGAGTTGGAAGAGGGCGTCGCAGGTGCCCACGGTCTCGAGCGCCAGGGCGACGGTCGCCTCCTCGAGGGCACGGCGGATGCCGCGCTCCGAGGCCTCGCTGCCGGGTTCTCCGAGGGCGCGCTCTTCGCCGACGGTGACGCGGTGCAGCGTGGCGGTGGCCAGGGGTCGGCTCGCATCGAGCGAGTGCACGCGGGCGAGACCGGCCTGCGCGGTCGGGACGACGAACACGCCGAACCCGTCTCCGGCCCGGGCCAGCACGGCGACCTCGCCATCCCCCTCGGGGATCCCGAGCAGACCGACCTTGGTGCCGTCGAGGACCCAGCCGCCTTCCACCCGTTCGGCCACCATGGTGACGCGGTCGAGGGACCAACCCTTGGGATGGTCCGACAGGGCCAACGTGCCGGTGATGGCGCCCGAGGCGACGACGGAGAGGAAGCGTTGCTGCTGCTCGCCGTTCCCGACCTCCCGCACGAGCGGCGTGAACTGGGTAATGGTGGAGAACAGGGGGCCGGGCGCCACCACCCGGCCCAGCTCCTCGGCGACGACGGCCGTCTCGACAAAGGTGAGGCCGATGCCGCCGAACTCCTCGGGCACGGCGAGTGCGGGCCAATCGAGGGCGACCATGGAGGCCCAGAGCTGCTCGGCCTGACCCTTTTCGACGGCGGCCCGCACGACCTCGGGGGAGCACTCCTTCTCGAGGAACGAACGGACCGAGTCTCGCAACTCCTCCTGATCGCTCGTGAACTCGAGCTCCACCTGTCTCCCCTTCCGACGGCTGTGGCGCCGGCGGGCGCCGAAGTGGGGCGAGTGTACCTGACGCCCTGGTCAGAACCCTTGAAGAGCTCCCGTCTCTCCCTGGTGCAGGCGGACCGGAGGGGGCGAGTCGGCAGAGCAGACTCGCCTACACTCTTGGACGCGCCTCTAGCTCAACGGCAGAGCAACGGACTCTTAATCCGCAGGTTTCGGGTTCAAATCCCGAGGGGCGCACCAGATGGCACGGGTTGTCCACGGAACGTGAGGCACCTTGCTCGGCCGACAAACTGGGCTGGAAACGTCGTCTTTGGTGCTGCGCGTCTGCACAAGCCGGAGTCGATTGACGATCTCCGTCGAATTGTCCAAGGCAGCCGTCGGATACGCGCACTTGGCTGTGGCCATTCGTTCAGCAAGATTGCTGATACCACTGGCGACCTCGTGCTTTTGGACGCTCTGCCGAAGACCCTTCAGATTGATAGGGCAAATTCCACAGTGACGGTGGCTTCCGGAACGACCTATACGGAACTTGCCCCGGAGTTGGATGGTGCCGGCTTCGCCCTGGCGAATATGGCGTCGATCCCGCACATCTCGATTGCCGGGGCATGCGCGACTGGTACACACGGTTCTGGCGACGATCTGAGCGTTCTGGCTGGGTCAGTCGCCGCGATACAACTTGTCGTTGCCGACGGGGAGCTCGTTGAACTGCGACGGGAAGTCGATCGAGACGCTTTTCGTGGCTCGGTTGTTGCGCTCGGTGCTCTCGGTATCGTGACCCATCTGACTTTGGATATCGAGCCAGCGTACGAGATTTCGCAGCGGGTCAACCTCGGTATTCCTCTCGCAGAGATAGATGCCCGGTTCGATGACGTATTTCGCGCGGGCTACAGCGTCAGCGCATTCACCGACTGGCGGAGTGGCGTGGCCAACGTGTGGGTCAAGCGGCGAATGGATCTGCCCGAGTCGAGGTGGACCGCTGGGAGGCCAGCCCAGCACGGAGTGCATCCGGTGCCCGGCATGTCATCGGAATTGTGCACAGAACAGCTGGGCGTTGTTGGACCTTGGCATGAGCGCTTGGCACATTTTCGTGCCGAGTCGAATTTGGATGCCGGGAACGAGTTGCAATCAGAGGTATTCCTGCCGCGGCCTGTCGCACGACACGCCATTACAGTGCTGCGCGAGATCGGGAGCCTGATTGCGCCGGCATTGCTCGTGAGCGAAGTGCGTACGGTCCGCTCTGATGACCTTTGGTTAAGTCCCGCCTACGGCCGAGACTCCGTCACCATCCACTTTACTTGGACCGCCAACGAATCAGCTGTGTTATCTGCTCTCGCCGCTATAGAGGAACGACTGACGCCCCTAGACCCTCGGCCGCACTGGGGCAAACTTACTACGGTGCCCCCGCATCAGGTCGTCAAGAAGTATGAGCGCGCTTCGGATTTCCAACGGTTAGCCCTCGAATATGACCCCACCTTTAAGTTTCGCAACGACTTCGTGAACAGTCTCTTCCCTACGACCTGAAGAAGCGGCTTGGCGAGAGTGCGGACGAACCTCAGGCGGGCGCCGCAGTGTCCGCCCGGCACAGGGCGGCTTGGAGCGGATGGCTGGAATCGAACCGAGCCCTCACCGCGGCAGAACGGCTAGTTATCAAACCAGTTCCCTGTAGTCCATTGCTGTGCAGCTCACTCCAGAGATTGACCACCTGAACCGCGTGGATTCGCCGTCTGGCAAATGGGTCTACTACGGGTCGCGGCCAAATCGAGCGCAAGATCGGTTACTCGGAGGTTGACAACAGCGCGCGAAAGCTGGGATGTACGTCTGACGGCCGGCATCGATACTTCGGAAGCCTCGGCGCTACGTGACCGTACGTCTGCCAGTACGGAGGAACGCCCTTGACGCCGTCAGGATCAGTGCGTGAGAGCCTCCACGGCCCCGCTCGAGTCCAAATCGACGAATGCAGCCGAATACCGCTGGGCCAGGGAAAGGCTGACCTCTTGTCTCTGCCAACCAGGAGCGCTAAATGTGGATAGCCACAGGGCGAGGCCGTGACTGGCTGAGGCCCTGTAACGAAGGAGGGCGTCGTCAGCAGTGAGTCTTTCGTCTGCTGGCACTTCGAGGGCGTTCCGGTACTCCTCGAGAGTCTCTCGTTCGTTGCGCCGTCGATCTTCAATCGTGAGCGCCCCCTGCAAGAAGTAGCCCACGTCGACTGACCAGTTCCCTCGACGGACGACCTGCCAGTCGAGAAAGCCAACCTCGCCACTGGGGAGGAGATAGGTATTGCCGATATGCGCGTCACCATGGAGGAAGGTTTGGGTGGAGCTGGAGAGTGATCCGATGTAGGGGACCCAGGTGTCCTCGATAATCTCCTTGACCGACATCGCTCGGACCTCTTCTGGGCACGAGGCGCCCATGAACTCGATGGCATCTGGAATCTTGCTTCCCATTCGCCCCCAGGCGACGTAGGGCTGTACCCACTGGAGCGCTGGTTCGTTGGCGATCCCCGGCCCCCAGTATCTACTGTGCAGGCGTGCGAGCGTGCGCACCCCGTTCGTCGCCTGCTCGACCGTCAATGATCGAGTCGCGTCAACTGGATCCGCTCCCCGTAGCGTGACATCCTCCGTCACGATGATGTAATTGAGCGTGGGTTCGTCAATGATGCTCACATACGGCGTGGGGTGCTCAACGGGAAGGCTCACCCCCGACGCGAAGAGCCGTGGCTCGTTGAACAGCCCGCCAGTGGCGTTGTTCAACTCGGCATGCCGCGGATCGGGAGCCTTGGCGAAAACTTCGGTTGGGCCGGTTCCGGCTGAATAGTCGATGCCGAGTCGGGCCCGCCTGTTGGTCCCGTCGTCGCGCATCAGCAGCGTTACTTCGGAAACCTCCGCGCCCGGAAAGTGGATGGAGATCGCTGCGGTCATCCATGCGGCCGTGATGTCGTCGCAGTCCTCTGGGATCGTGAGCTCATCAGCACCCATTGCGACTCCTCGTATTGGCTCGGCGAAGACCAGACGAGAAAGGCCTCTCAATTGGTGTCAGACGCTGACACTACGACTGGAGCGCTTTTTCTCAAGTGGCCGGAAATTGATCGGTGTCGCGGTCGTCGAATCCGCCACGACCGGGCGCATCTAGCTGGTACAAACCGTGAATTCCGTGGTCAGAAAGCTCTGAACACGACCCAAATAGCCAGCTTCCGCCGAGACGCAAGCGCAATCAGGGCACATACCGGTCCCATTCATAGGCCACGATGCTGTGGAAGGGGGCGGCCAGGAGTGGCTCAATTCCTGCCCCCGACCATCGTCGCTCAAGTCGAGGGCGAAGGCGCTTCGCCACCTCAGCTGGTTCGTCGTCGAGAAACAGATAGCTCACGTGAAGGCCGGAATTGTCCCGAGTGTTGAAGGGTGGCTCGAGTGGCTCTGCCCCTCCCCACCATCCGCCCCCCACGCCTGGGACGTCGAGCAGATCGGCAACCGGTCCCCCGCCACGTTCGATCATGAAATAGACACCCTTGGTTGACCACCAGAGCAGGACATCGGCACCCACCTTGATCCGCGGCGCCGCGGCAATCCCTTCGAGGCGGTAGGCGCTCCGTTCGACCAGCGGAAGGAGGTACGGAGCCCGACCAGCGTTTCGCAGTGCCACGCTCAGCTCGTTGAAGCTGTCCATGGCGGAGAGGCCGGCGAAAAAGTATGTCTGAAGATGGTCGCCCTCGTCGTAGCGCACGTCGCTGGCCGCACGTGCGGCTCGGCAGGCCGGAGTAGACACCATGCGGAAGGATGCTCGAAGTTGCGCCAAACGGTGCTGCTCCGGCCGATGATCCAAGGAGTGCCACTCGAGATAGTCGGCGTCGCGACCCTCGGGGTGGCGCTTGGCGAGCGAGGTGTAGATCGTGGTGACATCGGTCCTTCCCGTGGCCAGAATCTCGGGAACCTCGTCGGATGCCGTTCCCACCAGGGTGGACGATTCGAGTGTCATTGATACCTCCCGACTTTCGCTACGACAACGTGGTGCGGCCACCGTCTACAGCCAAGGTCTGACCGGTAATGAACGTTGATTCTTGTGAGAGAAGGAACAGGGAGGCATTGGCCACCTCCCAGGCCGTCCCCCGGCGCCCGAGCGGCACTGGAATGCTCTCTCGACCTGGCATGTTGCGGTCGCCGTCACGCCCAATCCCGGTATCGATCATCCCCAGCATCACGATGTTCGCTCGTACGGCGTCATCTTTGCGGGCGATCGCCGTGGCCCGAACCAAGGCAGAGAGACCCGCCTTGGAAGCGTCGTAGGCGATCATCTTCCCGATGCCTCTCACGGCACCGATGGATGAGACGAACACGATCGACGAGGCTGGCTCCATCACGGGAAGGGCGGCCCGGGCAGTCAGCATGGCACCGCGCAGGTTCACATCTACCGTGATGTCCCACGCCTCAGCCGTGTTCGCCTCAAATCCCACGGGTCCGGGGAGACCTACGTTGTAGACCAGCCCGTCAATACCCCCGAGCTGACGCTGAGCAGCACCGATCATCCTCTCGATGCTCTGAGGTTCCACAACATCCGCCACCAGGGTGTCCGCCCTGCCCCCTTCGGACCGAATCAGTTGCACCGTGCCGTTGGCCGACGATTCGTTCCGATCAACGGCGATGACATGAGCCCCCTCACGGGCGAGGAGGAGGGCCAAAGCCCGACCGTTGCCAATGGGCTGGTCATCAAGGTGGAAATCGGTTTGTCCCGCGCCGACGATCACCACGCGCCGACCTTCCATACGCCCCCGGGCGGGAGCGAGGCCCAGGGCTTCGCTCGGCAGATTCACCCCACTCGGTGGAGTCTCCAGTTCGCGCTGGGAAGACCCAGGAATCAGATCCTGATCAGCTTCAGACGTGGGATCTACTGCGAGCTTGTTGCCCGGATTCTTGGGAACGAAGCCCGAGGCAATGACGACGTTGCAATCGGCGGCCTCTCGTCGAAGCTTGTGGGCCACTTGAGCTGCCTCTGACTCGTACCAGTGTCGGGCCATCTCAGGCGACTCGAACTCCATGATGGCTAGCCGGCTGGCTTCGTCCCAAGTGCCCTCGCGCACCTCGTAGTCAGGATCGACGACGAGCATCTTGGCGCCATGCTCCACCAGCGAGTCGTAGGTCACGGCGCCATGGGCAGCCATCCCCTCGGGACTGTGAATTACCTCGGTCATGATCACGTAACCCCTGGGCACGTCCCACCTCTCCTTGATCGTCCGCGAACCCACGTGGCTCGCAACCTCAACCGGTTGTCGCCTATTGGATCGGCTCACTCCCAAAGATGGTCGTCCGGAGCATCTCGCGAGGAGAACCGAGCGCGATAGGGAGTGGACCGGTGCAGGACGCCCGTGTTGTCCCAGATCACGGTGTCGCCAACAGACCAGTGGTGTCGGTACACGCACTCGTCCTTGGTGGCTCGCTCCATAAGCGCGTCGAGCAAGAATCGACTCTCATCAGGATCCATATCCACGATGTGGTCTGCATGGGCGCTGATGAGAAGGGACTTGCGCCCAGATCGATGAGTCCACACGAGTGGGTGGACCGAAGTCGGCCTGGTTCGCCAGCCGTCGACTTGTTCAGGCGTTGGGTCTGGATAGACCAGTCGCTGCGACGCTTCGAGGGAATGGAGAACTCGAAGCCCTACAAATCGTTCCTTTTCGTCGTCAGTTAGCGCGACATAGGCGGCGTATGTGCTGGCGAATTCAGTCTCGCCACCCGATTCCGCGACCGCCATGGCTGTCAGCACTGTCGCCTTCTGGGGCGGCTCGTCGTGGAGCGGTGTGCAGCCGTCAATGTGCCAATGGAACGTTCCTTTCAGATATTCCGCATTCGCGTTCTTTGTGGCATCTCGCGTGACCCGGTAGATGCCAGGGACCGGGTGGTGGCCCTCCGAAAAGTCCACCTCTCCAATCCGCTGGCAAAACGTGACCTGCGTTTCGGGATCAAGGTTGATGTCACGGAAGACAAGCACGCCATGGGTTTCGAGCGCTTCGACCACGATGGCCATGATCGACTCATCGTGTAACAGGTCATCTGGATCAACACCAGAGATCTCCCCGCCGATCGTCTCCGTCGTCCGCGTGACGGTCAAAGTGCTCACGAGCCAACACCAGCTTCGAGGTCACGCCACGACTCGTCTGGACCGAGCACGGCGTCATAGGGATCTGGAATGCGAACGGGTTCCGTGCCGCGCACGCTGCCCGGAGGAAGCCGCCCGCTCTCATAAGCAGCCAGGACGTCAAGCAACAGCAGGCGGGCGTTGGCAACGGCGCCATCACTGGCAGAGAGATTGTCCATGGACCGGTCGACAATTGGCCCCATGCTGACTTGGACCACGGAGTCCTCGTCAACCACGCTGCGACTAAATCCGCTGTGATGACCGGCGTCCATCAAATCGCGGTCCTGCCCCCACCGGTTACTTCGATCACCGCTGACCGTCGAGAAGTTGCGGGGGTCGGGATCAAAGTCTGCTCGAACCGCACCGAAGTCCTTCTGCGATACAGGTGACGTGCCGTAGCTCCCGAAGAACAAAATGTGATTGGTATCGTCGACAGGGGCGAATGCGAATACGTGGTACCGGTCGACGAATCCGGTCGCTGCCACGATCACGAGCGGAAAGAAGAAGTTTGTGACCCTCGCATAGGTCATTCCGTCGTCTTGCTTGCGAAGCGAAGCGGCTCGCATTCCGAAAGAGGCCTCCCCCACCTCATACGTAGGGATCTTGTTGAAGGCGACCGTCGCTTTGCCCTGGTCCATCGAGTCGCTCTTCTCGTCTAGGACTTTGCGGGTCCAACTCTGATGGAGGATCCCAGCATGTACGGAATCCAGACCACCTTCGAGTGCTTGAAGCCAGTTCACGGGCAGAACCGAGAAGGTCAGCGCGGTCTTGTTCCCGTGCTCGGCTGTGAAGGGCAGGTCAGGAAACGCTGGCGGATCGGGACTGCCCATCCACACCCAGGCGATGCTCCCTGCCTCGTGGACGGGAAAGTGGGTTACCTGGACCCTCGCACAGAACCGGTCGTGCCGGTTGACCTGGGTCGGCGCTTCGACCACGGCGCCCGATACATCAGTCTTCCAGCCGTGATAGATGCAGCGAAGTCCATCGCCTTCCACGCGTGCCAAGAGGAGTGACGCCTGACGATGGGGGCACGCTTCGGCGAGAAAGCCGACACGGCCGTCAGGTGCACGCCATGAGACGAAGTTCTCGCCCAACAGACGGACAGGGGTCGGAGGCTCTCCCGCCACGAGGTTGTCCGAAAGGGCGTAGGGAATCCAGCTGTTCTCGCGGATGAGCTTGCCCATCGGCGCGTCACCCTCGACCCGAACCATCAGCTGGTTCTCTTCACGAGTGACCATCCCCCGCTCCTCCCCCCGTCGATCAAGACGGTGCCTCGCCGGAACAACCCGGCTGCCCTGGGGTTCGATAGTATTTCGTCAAGTGACGAAATACAACCGCAAGGGTCGCCTGGACCAGCCAGAACGGTGCCAGGGCGACTGACGATGAACAGGAAGCGACCGTGTCAGATCTCGGGGGCACTCAGTCGCCCGCCCTCAATCTCGCGGATGCAATGCTCCACGAATTCGATGACCTCGGTGTGCCCGAGGTCCAGGTCAAATGCCTTCTCGGTGGTGAGAAACCGCGAAACGGCACTGAGCAGGACGACGATCGCTTGCGGAGATTCGAAGGCTGTAGTGGATTGCGCTTTCTCGATCACCTCAGCGAGGGCCGCCAGTTGCCCACGTCGGAACAGGCGCGAAGACTCGGCGATCTCTGAGCGAATTGCCTTCCGGTGATTGGCGAGCGCGATGAACTCCATGTTGAGGTCCCCGTTCGAGCGATCCAATAGGAGGTCCCAAAAAGCCCAGAGCGGCTGAGGCGAAGCAAGCACTTCCTCTTGTCGGGCCAAACTCCGACGTGCGCCTCGCCGGAAGAGCTCGATAAACAAGTCATCCATTGTCTCGAAGTAGTAGTGGATGGCATTGGGGAGCCCCGCTCGACTGGCGATCCTTCTGGAAGTGACAGCCGCGTAGCCCTCTTCGATCATGAGTGCCTCCGCGGCATCAAGAAGAGCGGTGCGCGTGGCTGAATCGTCATTCGATTTTCGCCGCCGTGCTGGCACTGCTTACTCCTCGTCCGCTCTCCAACGCGTTGCGGTGATTGTTCCACCTTCCTGCTCATCTAGTGAACACCTCAGATCACGGCCTGCGAAGCGTGTCAGGTCCCAACCCAATTGAGCGATCGCGACATCCCTCCACAGAGGATCAATCAAGGGTCCCTCCCCCGTTATCCGCCCCACGATCTCAGCGACACGGCGTCGCGATTCACCCAACTCCATGGACCGAGTCCAGACGTAACCGCAGCTCAGTGGACTACGCAGCACACCCTGGACTCCCCTGTCTCGGACTCTTAATCCGCAGGTTTCGGGTTCAAATCCCGAGGGGCGCACTCGAACGTCTTCACAGTTGACGTCAGCCCATCTTCACAGTTGGGTGTTCGCAGGACGTGAATCGCTCTAGATCCGTCTTCTGATCCGGCGCGTCGTCGCGTCCGGTCCGAAGTTCGCCTGAGAGCGGCGCTCAGTCTGTTGCGGCCGCGATGAGATCAGCGCTCGTGCGTCGGCGACGCTTGCGCGTCTTGGGCTCGAGGCCGGTTTCACGCCGTCGTTGGTCATCGCGTTGGCGTTCCTCGAAAGCATCCGCGATGCGCACGTTGCGCGTCACAACCGCACAAGCGAGGAGAAGGCTGATGGCGCTCAAGCCCATGACCCGGCACCAGCCGCGGGTTACATCGGTGCTGGCTGGATCTTTCAGGGTCGAATAGCTGCGCTCGACTGCCGTGCGTCGGGCGAACGAACGACGATGGGCGGCCGAGGGATAGTCGTGCTTCTGTGTGGTCTTGGCGTTGACCTCGGCCGGGACGCTGAGCGTCGCCTGCACGCAGCAGGTCGGCGCGGACTCGGGCGGGCCCGCCACGCTGGGCCGGTCGAAGGGCAGGTTCATGGATTGCTCACGCCTCGGACAGCGCACCTTGCCCATGGCGGCCGGGCACATCACGCGGTGATAGCCGTCGGCATCGTCACCACTGATGCGCCCGAGCTTGTAACGCGCCAGCTCAGCGCTGCGCACATCGTGGGCGGCCACTTCGGCCTCTGTGGCGCCCCGGGCCACTGGGCCGAGAGCGAGCAAGGCGGGCGGAGTGCAGGGGCAGTAGAGGTTGCCGTTGCAACAGATGGCCCCACCAAAGGTGCCCTTGGTCCCGCGGTCAGAGGGGTGCAGGTCCATGACCAGGTCGGCCCCGGCGCGCGCAGCGGCAGGGCCCAGTACTCGGAGCGGCGATGGGCATAGCCCGAGTCACAGAGCAGGTCACCGAGCGCAATGTCACTCCGGCCATGCGCTCGAGGACCGGGACACGGCGCGCACCGGATCGTGGGCACAGGTGCTCAGCGCCATGCGGCGCACCAGTTCGGGGACAGGGGGGCCACTCTCGTCGTTCACCATGGTGGCGGCCGAGAAGTAGTAGCCGAAGAACAGGTCGGACTTTCCGGGCCCGGGACGCCGGTGCCCCCACTGGCTTCTCGGTCCGCGCTCGTTCGCTCAGGACGGGCCGGAGGGGTGGCGAAGGCCTCCTGATCGCTCCAGTCGACGGCCAACGAGGAGGAGGCGTCCTTGTAGATGGCCGGGACCGACGCCTCGAGCAGCGCGTCGAGGACCAGGGCCAAGACATCGGAAGGGTCTCCGTCGGGGTGGTCCTTGGCCAAGGCCCGGGTCAACACGCCGAAGGTGTATTCGATCTGGCGATAGGTCAAGAGGTGGGCGACATCGTGCCAGTGGACCAGCACGCCCAAGCGGACCATGTCGCGTTCTTCGAGGGCCACCAAGGCACGATGGACCCGCACGAGATGGGCGGGCCGGTCGTCGCCGAGGACGAGCAGGAGACCGACGAGAAGGGTGCGCACGCTGAGCTGACGCCGGCCGCACGCCCACGGCCAACTTCGACTCGATCAGCGGGGCCACTCCCGAGGCGTCGATGATCGCCTCGCAGCGCTCGAGCGGGCCGTCGCTCACCGGCCCCCCAAGAGGGCGACCGCCCGCTCCTCGTCACCGGGGTCGAGTTCGGCCACCACGTCGCCCAGGCGTTGCGAGCAGCGCAACCCGGCCGCGGCCAAGAAGGTGGCCAATCCGATGTCCTCGGCACAGCGGGCCACCCACGTGGCGCGCAGCCGGGCCAAGGAGAGCCGCTCGAGGTCGGGCCCTTTCGCCAAGGAGGCAATGAGCGGGCTGGTCACGTTGCGCCGGGTGGGTGCGGCACCACCGACGATGAACCCGGACCCTGCTGCCTGCGCCGCGGCCGAGAGCGCCCGGGCGGCCAGCTCGCGCCGGACCGGCACGACTCGGGGTCGGGCCCCTTTGACGCTCACCACCACTCCGCCCGAACGCTCGACGACGTCGTGGCCGCTGACCAGACGCAGGTCGGCTCCGATCAGGCCGGCCCCGGCCCCGAGCGCAATGAGCCCACTGGCCCGCCAACGCCGGCGCGCCGTGGGCTGCGCATCGGCCAAGGCGAGGTAGGCCGCCAGCTCGGATTCGCAATAGGGAGCCTTGGCCCGCTCGCGCGAGAGCGGAGGTGGAGTGGGCCCGGGTGCGGACCGTCGGGCCAAGAAATAGAGATTGGTGCGCGCACAGCGCCGGGCCGCGCCGCTCCAGCCCGGCGTCCCACTCGCCATGAAGCGCTCGATGAATGCGCCCGAGAGCACCACGGCGGGATCGGGCTCGTGGCCGAGCGAAAGGGCGAAGTCGCAGATTCGGCTGGCCGCCCAGGCCAAGGAACGGGCCCGAGCCCAGGTCGCTGGTTCGACCGCGGCCACCACCTCACGGGCGAAGGCGCCGGCCCGAACCTCGACCCCGCGGGGAACCCAAACGGAGAGGTCGACCGGAGGCCGAGTCATACAATATATATACTGTCGGATACTCCTCACCGGGTGGATCCCCGGTGCCAAGGTTGTGCCCAAGACATGGCTCCCACCCCCGCTCAGCGCGCCGAAGCCCGGCGCATCGCCGCCTCGTTGGCCGAGGTCGGCTTCGTGCTCCCGGGCACCATGACCGAACGCCTGACCCGTTGTGGCAAAGCCAATTGCCGCTGCCACGCCGAACCCCCGGTCCTGCACGGTCCCTATCACCAGTGGACGCGCAAGGTGGCCACCAAGACGGTGACGCGTCTCATGAGTGACGAGCAGCTCGACGACTACGGTCCTTGGATCGACAACGAGCGCCGACTACGCACGCTGGTGTCCGAACTCGAGGAACTCAGCTTGGGCATCGTCGAGGCCGATCCACGCTGGGAGCGCTGATTGCTCTGTGGGCGAGCGTTCCTTATGCCGCGACTGACTCTGAAAGAGAGTTCAAAAGGTCCAGGTCACGAGCAAACGTGAAGACGTCACTCGAACGCCCGAAACGTGCTGATCACGATGCGTTTCCGGATCTGCGTCATCTCCCTCCAGAGTCCGCCGTGCGCGCTGCGTGAGCGAACGTGCGCGCAACTTCGGGTCATCAGCGGTCGTCAACGGTCCGATCGGCGTCTCTTGCGTCGATTGGGAGAGCCACTCGAGCGCCTGGGCGATGGAGCGATCACGCTCTTGGGTGGCGTGCTCGTAGCGGAGCGCCATCTGCGGTGAGGACCATCCACCACGGGCCATCACCTCCTTGGTTGACGTGCCCGCGGCGGCGGCCATGGTGCCGGCGAAGTGGCGCAGATCGTGGAAACGAAGCTCAGGCAGGCCGACTTCCTCACGAGCGGTTCTCCAAGCCTCCTCGAGCCCCTGCGGGCGCTGCTGGAGACCGGTGCGGCCGACGAACAGCGGATCGCTGGGATCGGGCCCGACGAAGGACCTCAGGTGTTCCTCGAGCAGCGCCATGGCGCTGGACGGCATGTGCACCGTCCTGACCCCGGCCAAGGACTTGGGCGGCCCGACGATCACCGCTCCATTGCGTCGCTCCCCCAGCGACCGCTCGACCCGGACGGTTGCGGCCGTCACGTCAACGTCGCACCTGCGCAGCCCGAGCACCTCACCGCGCCGCAATGTCCCCCAGGCTGCCAGCACGACGGCGGGACGCGTGCGGGGGCACGGCAGATGCGGCGCCAGACGGCTCCTGGTCCGCGCCGGACAAGCAGGAGGACCCAGCCCTCGACGTAGGCACGAACCGTCCAGTAGTGAAAGCGCGTCCGCTCGAGCACCCGCCGCACAGGCCATTTGTACGCGGTCGGCGTCGTTATAACCAAGAAAGGGTGGGCGACAGCGCCTGGATCGGCTCGGTCAGCCGAGCGCGTCGACCACCGGTTGGGCCAGATAGCGGAGTTCGTCCGCCGTCACCGGTCCCGATTGGTCGTCGGATACCGACAGCCAGGCCCGGGTCCGGGTGGCGTCGTCGATCAAAACCTTCTGGGCGGCGGCGCGGACGGCACGCCGGAGCGGTGCCGGTCCCGTCGAAAGGGCGGCCCGGAGCGAGCCCCCCGCGTCGAGCTGGAGCAGGAGCCGGTACAGATCGAGCGCGTCGCTGCTGCGCTTCTCTGGCCGGCTCGTCGCCCGCCGATCCTGGATGACATGGAGCTTCATGGCAAAGAGGGCCGCTGGAGTGGCAATGGGGCCGGTGGCCCGAACGGTCGAGTCGGCTCCCGCCACAAGGGTCAGCGAGATCGCCGTGTCGAGCGCCCACGTATGGGTGGCGACGAAGAGTGTCTGCATGTCGGTCATGCCGTCGAACGAGCGGTCGTCGACGGGCCCGACACCGATGAGTTCGACCTTAGTTCCAGCGACGCGGACGCGGTGGGCGCCGGTCGGATCGGGCTGGGCATCGGACAAAGCGAGCAGTGCCTCGATCGCATCGGGATGCGCGTCCTCGTCGATCACCGCGTCGACGTCTGTCGTCCCACGGTGCGCCTGCCCGAGGCGTGCCGCCACGGCGACACCACCGACAACGACATAGCCGTCCAGGCCACTCTGGCTGAGGGCGGCGACGGCGCGGATGAGCCCAACCATGGCCGGACCCTGCAGCACGACGTCAGAGCCAGATGCCACGCCCGGCACTCCACTCTTCGAGGATCTCGCGACCCCGACCCTTGTCCTGCGCCAGGTCGAGCGCGACCGCCAGGAGGGGTGCCGCCGGCCACCGCCGGATCACTGGGGTCACGTCGTCCAAGTTGGGCTCGGTGACCAAGGAAGTGGGCGGGACCGCGATGACGGCCGCCCCGGCGCCCGACGCCGCGGCACCGTAGCGGCGAGTGGCGATGGAGAGCTCGACCGGTCCCGTGACGTAGAGCTCGAGTGGACCCTCCCCGGCGGCGGCGAGCGGTGCCCCGTAAGCCATCGCGGCCGCGGTACCGGTCACCCGCCACGATGGCGCTAAAGGGTCAGTCGGCACGTGTTGCTTCGGGTCGGGACGACGAACCAGCCAGGTGCGCTCGGTGCGCCATATCGCGGCCAACTCCCAGAAAAGTTCTGGGGCGACGGCGGCTCCCGCCTCGTCGACCAGACCCGCGTCGGCGAGGCGCCGCACCGTGGTGGAGATGGTCGACGGAGCGAGACGAAGAAGCGCAGAGTGATGGTTGGGGGACAAGCGGTCCCCTGGGTGCGCGCTCAACCAGTACGCGATGGTGATGCCAGACCGCCCGGCGATCGCGGGACCGGCGGTCGAGGCCGTCGCTCGCGCAGCCGACGGCACGGCCAGGTCGACGCGCACGCCGGACGCGCGGAGGTGCAGCTGGCCACGGCGGTCGAGCCACGACCAGCCGGCGTCGGTGAGGATGGTGCGGGCTTCGGCAGTGATCCGGTCCGCCACGAGCAACGGGACCGCGTCCTTTGGCGCCGCCAAACGGCGGACCACTCGGGTGGCGGTCTGACCGGTGCAGTACGAGACGACTTCGACCAAGACCGGGAAGACTCGGTCGTCGACCGTGACGTCGAGTACGGCGTCCGTCCGTGAGGAGTCCGTTGCCCCGTAACTGCGCGGTGGGCGAAGCGCGGCATTGATGCCGGCCGCATGGAGCGCCGCCAGCGCAGCGTCGACGGCCTCGGCGGAGAGATCGATTTCGGCGGTTCGGGCCCGTGCCATTCGGTATTCGAGTATACCCGAATGAAGAACGCGGGTCGACCGGCAGTGTGAACTTCGTGAACCGTGGGACCTCGGGCTGCCAGCAGGTCGTCGGCCATGCCCGACCACTCCAAACCTGCGTCGGATGGCATTTCTGAGGAGCCATAGCCCCGCAGATCGAGTGCCACCCAACGGAACCGATCAGGGAGGAACGACGCCATCCGATCCGAAAGGAGGAAGCTCCTCGCCCGCGACCAGACCTGTGCCGGCCAGCTCGGCTTCGCCCTTCATCAGCGCTTCGCGATCGTCTTCATCGACCGTGAAGTCCGAAGACGATGCCCTCCGTCCTGGCAGCACAAAGCTGACCACCGCGGTGACTACGCACAGGCCGGCTGCGATGTTCAGGGTCAGCGTGAAGCCGCCCACGTCAGGCAGGACATGGTCATGTGGGGTGTGGGCGAGTAGTACGGCTGCGCTCAGTGCGCTTCCAACTGCCAACCCGATGCTGCGTATCACTTGGTAGAAACCCATCGCGCTTCCGGTCTCACTGTGTGCAACGGCTCGCACGATGAATCCAGGCATCGCTCCGGTGGTGAACCCTACGCCCAAGCCGCAGATGGCAGCTGTGACGAACGCTTCCCACAGTGCAGAGTGCTCCAATGCGAAGAAGGCAGCACCCGCAGCGAACACCATCGAACCGAGCGGGATCATGGTCCGAGAGCCAAAGCGTCGTTCGTAGGCGATGAGGAACCTACTGGCCACGAAGCTCCCCACCGAAAGCGGGACCAGGACCAGCCCGGACACGACCAACGACGCCCCGAAGCCGAACCCGGTCGATATCGGGATCTGCACGAATACCACGATGATCGGCACGAGAAGGTACAGGGCGATACTGATGAGGAATCCGGACGCGTCTGCGGTGAGTACCGAGCGATTGCGGACCTGGCGCAAATCGACCAACGGATGGGCAAAGCGCAGCTCGAAGGGGATCCAAACCGCCAGCAGGATCACTGATGCTCCAGCGATAGCGATAGTCCGGTTCGAAGCCCAACCCCACCCTCCTCCCTCGCTCAGCACCACCGTGACGCCGATGACCACGAGGCCGAGCAAGCCGGCACCCACGAAGTCGAAGCGCCGCGAGGTACCTCCAGAGCGAGGGGGCAGAACTATCGACGCAACGACTGAGGCTCCGGCCACGGAGATAGCACCGAACCAGTACGCCGCTCTGAAACCCAGAGCCTGGGCGATCAGCCCAGTCAATGGGTAGCCCAGTCCAACTCCAATGGCGGTTGTGACTGAGAGGGTGGCGATAGTCCTCCGGGCCTTCTCAGGCGACAGGTGCCGGCGAGCCATGGCCATGGCAACCGGCAAGAGCCCGAGACCCACGCCCTGGAACGCGCGCCCGGCGAGTAACAGCGTGAACCCATTCGATAGCGCTGCGAGCATGCAGCCCACTACCACCGAGACGAGTGCAACGAGGATGACAGCCCGCTGGCGGGGCCCGTCGGCCAAGCGCCCCATCACCGGTGTCGCCAAGGCGCCGGTAAGCAAGGTGATGGTGAGGATCCACTCCCCTGTGCTCAGCGACACCCCATCCGCTCGCGACAGGGTCGTGATCAGGGGCGCGCCGAGGCTCGACACGACGGCCATCAATGATCCGGACACCACGAGCGTCGGCACAAGGAGGCGGCGGCGCGCAAGCGGGGCCTCTGACCCGGCCGGGTCCGAAGTACGACTGGTCCCGACCTCCTCAAGCCTCGTCATTCAGTCGGCCTCCCCTATTCATCACCCGATGACAGGCACGGTCGCATCGGGTGGTGACCCGAGATCTCACTGCTCCACGCGCTGAGTCTCACGGTGAGCATCCCGACTTCAGCGCCACGGGACGACCGAGCTGGCGACCTTCGTCGGCTGGCTGAGACCAAAGGCTGATGCCTCAAGATCCCCACTTGCCGTCAAAACGAAGATACCCCGGCGCAGGTCGACCAGCTGCGGGGCTGTCGTGAGCGTGAGCGGGAATCGTGCGCCATTGAAGACGACGTCACATTCAGCTGGGTGGATGTAAGGGTCGATCTCAGTGGCCTCGAATGTCATCTCCATCTCCGCATGAGGAACAGCGACGTCATCCCACCGTCCGTCGGCGTTCCACATTTGATGCTGGCCGACGCGAGGTGCCAACCTCAAGGCGGCGGTCAGTTTGGCGCTCGCCGCGGCGATGCCGGTCAGTCAGGGCAGCCATCGGAGATCGCGTCGTGAAGATCGGTGCTGCCTCCTTCGGCCGCAAAGTGCAAGAAACTGCGCACCGAATCGACTACCCAACGCGTCCACGGGAGTGTTTCGACTCTGGACTCCCACGACCTGACGGTCGGACGTTTCGATGCGAGCGGGTGGCCGTCGTCAAGAGCGCGGGCGTGATGTTCGAGCTAGCCCTCTCAGGTGGATTGGACTCCACGCAGGACCGAGCCCCCGTGGTACGAGGACGTTCAGTCACGGCGGATTCGATGTTCACCCGGCAGGCAGCACCGCACAATCTAAATCTATACTGATGATCATTATGAATAGCGCAATTGTCCGTTCCTCGGCCCCATGGAACGGGATCCAGACTGGAGGCAGGTCATGCGGCTCATCGTGACCGGTGCCGACACCGAGGGCCGGTCCGAGATACAGCGAGTCGAGGAGCTCGGCAGCGCTAGCCCTCAGGCTGGCACCGGCCTCATCGCATCAGAGGTCTGGAGCTCCGCCCAAGTCCAGGACGCCTTGGCCAGTCGGCCCCGCACCGGAGAATTCCGGCCACTCCCGTGTGGGCCGGGTGAGATTTCGTGGCGATTCGTGCGGCACGACGCAGGGGCCACCTTCGGGATCCATCGCACGGACACGATCGACTGCGACACCGTTCTCGAGGGAGAGGTTTCGCTCGGCCTGGACAATGGGTCGATCGACCTGGTCCCAGGCGATCTCGTGCTCATCCCCGGGGTGGCTCACAGTTGGCATGCCGGGAGCGAGGGTTGCACCTTGAGCGTCGTCCTCATCGGGCTCGAACCCTGATCCGGTGTCTGGCAGAAGCAGCCAATGGGGTGGCTTGAACTCGTTACTATAGCTATCATACGTATAGATAGGCCTGACACCATCATGAGCGCTGAGTCCGGATGCTGAAATCGACCTTCTGCCTACGGCGACGATCCGGCATGACCCATGCCGAGTTCGCCACCTACTGGAAGGACGTGCACGCTCCACTGGTGCGCGAGGTCGCCGAAGTGCTCGGGCTGATCGCCTATCGACAAGTGCACACTGCCCACGACAAGGCGAATCGAGGACTCCGAGCGGCCCGAGGGGGTCCAGAGCCATTCGACGGGGTGGCCGAGGCCTGGTTCGAAGACCTCGAATCTGCCAACGCAGCCTTCTCCAGCCCGGAGGGCCGGGTGGCCTGGGAGCGGCTCGCCGAGGACGAGCGTCGATTCATCGACCTGGAGCACTCTCCGATCTTCTTCGGTGAAGAGCACGTGATCATGGAGCACCCGCGGGAGTCAGAGCGATGACCTTGCCTTGCCGCGACCTCCGGGTGCTCGATCTGACCACAGGGCCAGCCGCTCTGTGTTCAATGATCCTGGCAGACTTCGGCGCCGATGTCGTGCGCATTGAGCCCCCTGGCGGTTCGGTTCTGGACAAGGTGACGGCCTACCGCCAATGGAACCGGGGCAAGCGGGTTGGCAGTATCGATCTGCATCGCGAAGACGGACGCGAGCTCCTGCGCCAACTAGCCAGTGGATGCGATGTCGTCATTGAGAACCTGCGGCCAGCCTCCGCGTCCACGCTCGGGGTGAGTTGGGAGCAGCTCTCGCCTCTCAACCCGGGCCTGATCCTTCTCTCTATTACCGGGTTCGGGCCCGACGGCCGCTACGCCAACTACAAGGCCTACGAAGGCGTCGTCGCTGCGCTGTGCGGGCAGTACCTGATTCAGAACGGTTACCGCAGCGATGGCCCCATTTACGACGCCATCGCCAAGGGAACATTTGGAGCGGTCATGCTCGGCCTCATCGGCGTCCTCGCCGCGTTGGAGCACCGCGGCCTGAGTGGGCAGGGGCAACATGTCGAGACGTCGCTCGTCCAGTCGACCTTTGTGTACTCGTACGGTGGGCTCCGTCACCCCGACGCTGAGGTGACGGAGAAAATGAATCTCATGCAGGGTCGGGATCCCCACAACGACTCGCCCGGCTATCGGATCGCCCAATGCTCAGATGGCCAATGGATCCAATCAGGCAGCTTTGGGCCCGGGATCTTCGAGAACCTGATGCGCGCGCTCGAGCTCGATGCCTATTTCACCGATCCTCGCTTTGCCGGAGGCGTCTGGACCCTGCCCGATGCCGACCGCATCGCGCTCAATGTGCTCATCGATGAGGCCTACGCCAAGAAGCCATTGTCCGAATGGATCTCCATCCTCGACGAGCATGACGCCGCTTACGGCATCTTCCTGAGCACCCAGGACTACATGTCGTACCCACAGATCCTCCACAACGGGCACGTGGTCTCTGTGGTCGATCCCCTACTCGGGAATATGCGCCAGATGGGGCCACTCGCCACCTTCGGTGACCTCGATTGGCACTGGCCGGGTCCACCGGTCACCGAGGAGCCAGACGCACTCGACTGGCGTCGTCGCCCCAACCAGACCATCGCCACACCCTCTCTCCCGAGGGAAGGAGGCTCACTCTCGCACCTCCGTGTCGTGGACCTGGCCATGTACGCCGCAGCGCCCGGTGGCCCGGGCCTCCTGGCCGACCTGGGCGCCGACGTGATCAAGGTGGAACCGGTCGCCGGAGACCCCGTGATGCGCACCGGCGGCGAGCTCTTCGTTCGCATCACCCGGGGAAAGCACCGGGTGGCGATCAATCTCAAGGACCCACGCGGACAGGCCGCCCTGCATGCGCTGATCGGGGAAGCCGACGTCCTGGTGCACAACTTCCGTCCCGGTGTGCCCGAGCGGCTCGGTGTCGATTACGCCACGCTCAGCCGACTCAACGAGCGGTTGGTCTACGTCTACGCGGCTGCATTCGGGTCGAGCGGTCCAGACTCCTCCCGGCCGGCCTTCGATCCCGTGATTTCGGCCATGGCCGGCGGCGAAATGCTCCAGGCCGGCCAGGGCAATCCACCCCAGCAGCGCCAGACCGCCGACCATTCCGCACTGCTCGGAGTTGCGGTTGCCGCCTTGCTCGGCCTCCGGCGTCGCGACGCCACCGGCAAGAGCCAGTACCTCGAGACCACCATGCTGGCGAGTGCCGCCTATCTGATGTCCGACGACTTTCTCAGTTACGACCGCAAGCCTCCGCGCTCCGAACCTGATGCCGGGCAGTACGGACTGCATCCGCTGTACCGCTTGTATCGGACCATGGGCGATGGCTGGGTGTTTCTGGCCTGCCCGTGGGACGACGAGTGGGAGCGCTTGGCGGACGAGGTCGATCCGACGCTGGCCGAGCGGTACCCACGGGCTCACCACGAGCGCGACTCCGATCTCCTCGTCGATGCGCTCGTGACCGCCTTCGCCACCCGTAGCGCGTCCCGATGGGAGGATGACCTGCAAACACGTGACGTGAGCTGCGTTGCCGTCGACCACACGTGGGCGGAGTTTCTCTATGACATTCCGGACTCTCTCGCTCCGTCAATGACCAATCAGTTCGACGTGCCTGGAGTCGGTTTGGTCGAGCACACCGGTGCGCCCATCGATCTCTCGGCCACTCCCGCTCACCTCGGGGCCTTGGAGGTCCTCGGTGAGAGCACTCGCCGAGTTCTGCTCGAGGCGAAGCTTTCGCCGTCAGAGATCACCGATCTCGCTGCGGCCGGGGTGATCGCAGTGCACCCGGACGGCGCCGCGACGTGAGCACCACTGATCACCCCATCGCCATCGTCGGTGCCGGCTACACCGATCTGACCCGCAAGCCCGAGCGCCCCGAAGCCGAGCTGGCGGTCGAGGCATGCCGCCTGGCGGCAGAAGATGCAGGGCTCGATCCGGCAGAGCTCGACGGCATCAACCTCCAGACCCATCACGACCCGCCTCTCGACACTCCGGCCATCGCCCGGGTGCTGGGTATGCGCCAGCTGCGCTGGAGGGAGGACGGTGGTCTCGGTATCGGTGCCCTGGCCCGGGCCGCCCAGGCCCTCGACGCCGGACACTGCACGGCAGTGGTGGTCTGCAAAATTATGAATACAGTGGCACCGGTCAACACTCCGGTCATCAATCCGGAGACGGGCGGCGTGCCGGGACCGGGTCAATTCGAAGTTCCTTATGGGCTTGGCTACACCATGCAGCGGGTCGGGTTCATGATGCGGCGATGGATGCACCGCTATGCGATCACCGAGGACCAGGTCGGTTGGCTCACGGTGGTCCAACGGCGCCATGCGATGCTGAACCCGCGAGCCATCTTCGACGACCCCTTGACGCTTGACGACTACGTCAGCAGCCGGTTCATTGCCGAGCCGGTTCACTTGCTCGACTGCGACTACCCCGTCAACGGGGCTTTTGCCTACGTGCTCACGCGAGGAGACATTGCCAAACTGTTGAACCCTGATCCCGTCATGGTCCTGGGGTGGGCCGGTGAGGGCGCAGGCGACATGATTCCGCATCTGCGTCCCGAAGAGGAACACGAGCTCAACCCTTCCGCCATGGAGCTCTACCGGGACACCGGGCTGTCGCCCCGGGACATGGACGTCTGGATGCTCTACGATGGATTCAGCTTTCTGGCCATGCAGTGGATGGAGCAGCTCGGGCTCGTAGGCCCCGGGGAGTCCGGCGCCTACGTCGAAGGGGGTGAGCGGATCTCTCACACCGGAGAGCACCCGGTCAACACCCATGGGGGCCAGCTTTCCGAAGGACGCCTTCACGCCGCAGGCCATATTTTAGAAGCCTTCCAGCAGGTCAGGGGAACCGCGGGAGTGCGTCAGGCCGCCAAGGCAGACCGAGCCATCGTCAGCAGTGCGTTCCCGTACAACGGCGCCGTGGCAATTTTGGGGAGGAGCTGACCATGAGCGACGCGCCACCCGACTTGACCACGAAAGCGGGTCAGCAGTGGCTGCGGCAGCACGCCCCCAAGCCGAGGCCACAGCCCGATGAGTTGTCCCAGCCCTACTGGGAGGCGGCGGCCGAACACCGGCTCTGTGTGATGCGATGCGTCGACTGTGGCACCACCCGCCATCCTCCTTCTGAGATCTGTCCGTCCTGCTCTTCTTCGGCCGTCAAATGGACCGAGCTGTCCGGAACCGGCACCGTCTACAGCTTCATTGTCGATCGCCGGAACATGGTCCCCGGATTCAACGGTCCCTACGTCGTGGCACTGGTGAGGCCGGACGATGCCGATACAAGTGTGCGGATCGTCTGCAACGTCGTTGGATGCTCCATCGAGGACGTGACCATCGGCATGCCCGTCCACGTCGTGTTCGAGGACCTCGACGATGGCGTGACGCTTCCCCAGTTCACCCCCTCGCCAACCTGAGGCTCAGGAGTAGCTTCCGAAGACGCGCATCTGCAGCGCCAGCAGGTCGTAGTAGCCGACTAGCACCGACAATTCGAATACCTCGTGGGCGCCAAATTGGCTGATGGCCGCCTCGTAGAGCTCGTCCGCCACTTCTCGTTCGATCACCATGGCCTGGGCCAGGAGAAAGGCGACCTGCTCGGGCGCGGCGTCCAGCGTGGCCTTCCCGGCCGCAATGCCGTCGATTTCCTCGTCGGTTAGTCCGGCTCGCCGTCCGATGCGGACATGGACCTTCCACTCGAATTCACTGCCGCGGGCCGCCGCCACGGTAAGGATCACGATCTCGCGGACCCGATCGCTGAGTTGCCCACCGAACCGCAGCTCACGCCCCAGTGACTGCAGACTGTCCCCGATCTCCGGACTCAGGAGGAAAGCGTTGAACGGACCGGCGAGACCAGCGCCGCCCTCCTGGGCCAGCATGGCCTTGGGCCCGCCCCGGCGCTCGTCGGACACCAGTCGACCATAGAGATCCGCTTGCTCGGCCGTCATGTCGGCCGGACCGATCAATGGCAGGCGTGATGCAGGCATGCCCGAGGCACTCAACGACCCGAGCTGGACGTCTTCGCCGTCGCGTTCGCGTCCACCGCGCAACGTCAGATCACCCCGCGCTCGTGAAGCCCTTGCATCTCCTCATGCCCGATGCCGAGGTACTCCCCGTAGACCAGCTGGTTGTCGAGCCCGAGCGCCGGTCCACCACGCCATACGCTCCCACCATGATGACGGAGCTTGGGCACCGTGGCCTGCATACGGATGGTGCCCAATTCATCGTCCTCCGTCCGCACAATGTCCTGGCGCTCGGAGTACGTCTGGTCCTCGAATATGTCGGCGGCCGAGTACACCCTCGACGCCACGACACCCTTTTCGGCCAATCCGGACAGGGCCTCCGCCACCGTCCGTTCTCCGATCCACTCCCTCAGCCCTTTGTGCAGGAGAGCGCTCAGGGCGGTCGACTCCTCCGGAGTCGGCGTGTCGCTGACCACTGCGCCGAACATGTTCGCCAGCATCTGGGTCGATCGTCCCGTCCCCGCTGACACGGTCACCCATTGCTCATCTCCGGCCTGGAACATGTCGACCACGCTCCCCGGTGAGCCGGGCAGATTGTTGCCCGCCCGCACCGGCGGGACGCCGAGCTGGTCCTGGATGATGACCTGCCACTCGATCAGGCGAAAGAGGGGCTCGAAGAGCGCCAGATCGACGAACTCACCAGCAAAGTCCGGATCGTGCGCCTTGCGGTACAACGCCATCTGCACGCCGTAGGCGCCGACCAGGCCGGCCAGTGAGTCGGCGTGCGAGAACCCGGCGTGCATGGGAGGCCCGTCGGGGAACCCGGTCAGTTGCACCACGCCGCTCATCGCCTCGCCGACCTTGCCGAACCCCGGTTCATTGCGACGCGTCGTGTCGGTCCCGAAGCCGCTGACGTGCAGCATGATGAGCCCGGGGTACTCCTGCGACAGGCGAACCCAGTCGAGACCCCAGTGCTGCAGGGTGTCGACCCGGAAGTTGGTGATGACCACATCGGCCCATCCCACCAAGGAACGGGCCAGATCCTGGCCCTCAGAGGAGCGCAGGTCCAAGGTGACCGAACGCTTGTTGCGAGCCGAGACCTTCCACCAGAGCCCGATGCCATCCTTCTTGGCCCCGATGTTGCGGAGTGGATCCCCACCCCACGGATCCTCCACGTGGATGACCTCAGCGCCGAAGTCGGCGAAGAAGCTCCCGGCCATGGGTCCGGCGATCAACTGTGCGAATTCGACGACCTTCAGGCCACTCATGGCCGAGGAGGTGGGTGCGGCCACATTCTCGGGAGAAGTCATCACGGCACCACCAGGCTTTCCACGGTCGTTGGCCAATCTCGGGTTCAACGAGGGAGTCCAAGGAGACGCTCGCCGACGATGTTGCGTTGTATCTGCTGGGTGCCCCCGTAGATCGTGCTTGACCGCGAGTACAGGTAACGCTCCAACCAGGCCGACAGGTCGATGTCGTCGGGATCGGCGCCCATCGCGGCCATGCCCAGGACGTCCATGGCGGCGGAGAAGATCGTCTGCTCGACCTGGCCCAGGAGAAGCTTGGTCAGGGCCGAATCGGTGCCGATCTGCTGACCCCTGTCCAAGGTTGCAACGACGTCGGCGATGCGCAGATCGAGGATCTCCATTGCGATCGTCGCTTCGGCCACGCGCTGGCGGATCAACCGATCGGTGCTGCCCGATGCCAACTGGTGCAATCCGGTGAGCGCTCCGCGCAGGACGGCCGAGCGCCTGATGGCGTACGGGCCGCGCTCGGCTGTCAGCATGACCTGGGCCACATCCCATCCCCTGCCGACCTCGCCCATGAGGGATTCGGTTGACACGACCACATTGTCGAAGAAGATCTCTGCGAACTCAGCGGAGCCGGTCATGGTCTTGAGAGGACGCACCTCTATCCCCGGCGTGGACATATCGAAGACGAAGGCGGAAATGCCCCGGTGGCGCTCTTCCGCCGTCCCTGTCCGGGCGAGCAACAGGCCCCAGGTGGCGTATTGCGCCCAGGTGCTCCAGACTTTTTGCCCGTTGAGTGTCCACCCGTGAGGTCCCAGCTCAGCCCGGGTACGGAGGCTGGCCAGGTCGGATCCGGCGTCAGGCTCGCTGAAGAGTTGGCACCAGATTTCCTGAGCCGATGCCATCGGCGGCAACCAGCCCCTCAGCTGCTTGGTGTCGGCATAGGTCAAGAGGGCGGGCGCAATGACATCGATCCCCACGAAATTGATGACCTCAGGTGCGCGGGCCCGACCCAGCTCGTCACAGACGATGGCGTATTCGACCGCGCCCATACCCCGTCCGCCATATTCCGTGGGCCAGGCCACCGCGGCCAGCCCTGCTTGATGGAGCTGGGATTGGAAATCGACCAGGAACTTGAACTGGTCGTCGGTCGAGTAGTGACGTCGTTCGGGCTCGAGTTGGGATGTGAACTGCCGCACCTCGTCCCGAAACTCCATCTGGTTCTCCGTCAGGTGTGCCCGCACCGTCAGGCCCCGACCGTTCCGTATCGGGGTGGCCGCTTCTCCACCAGAGCCTGGCGGGCCTCCTTCGAGTCGTCACTACCGGCCAACCGCCCGGTGAGGCGTTGCTCGAACTCGTACCCCGCCTTGAGGTCCATGTACTCAATGGTGTTCAAGCTCTCCTTGGCCGTGCGGAGGGCCATGGTGCTGTGCTTGGTCATCCGGGAGGCCAGTTCGAGCGCCGCCTGCAGGAGATCCTCGTCAGGGACGATCCGCACCACACCCCCATAGGGGAGGATCTCGGCGGCCGGGACGGGCTCTGCCGTCAGGTACATCAGTCTCATGACCTGCTGGGGCACCAGGCGGGACAGGTGCTTGGCCCCGCCCATAACGCCCACCCCTACTTCGGGCGTCCCGAAGTAGGCGCTCTCCCCGCAAATGACGAGATCGCAGGATCCTGCCAATGCCACGCCGGTCCCGAGGGCGTAGCCATGCACGGCAGCGATGGTCGGCACCGGGCAGTCGTACAGGGCCGAGAAGGCCTCCCGCACCAGCTTCATCCGGCCGGGTGAATTCTCCGGGCTCAGCGTCAAGAACTCATTCAGGTCGTTTCCGGCCGAGAAGTGCTTGCCCTCACCGCGCAGGATGACGACGGCCACGCCGGAGAGCAACTCATCGGCCCGGCTGAAGAGCTCGCGCACCTCTCTGTACATGGCCTGGTTCACGGCATTGACGGGCGGCCGCTGCATGGTGACCACGGCGACGCTCCCCCGCCGTTCCAGTTCGAGGAACTCGAAATGCCCGTCAAGGCTGTCAGTCATCGGCCATTCCTTCTGTCTCGCGGAGCGTCGTTCCTGCTTATTATACGCATAGTTAGGTCACCGGTACAGTGCCGCCCAGTCTTCGACCGACGACACCGTGGCCTGGCCGGGGAACACCTTCTGGGTGAGGACCCGGTGGACTTCAGGGTCGCCGTCCCCGCAGGCGTCGGCCAGAACGGTCACCGAGAAGTCACGGTCGGCGGCGTCCCGCAGGGTGGAGAGGACCACCCCGCTGGTGGCCAGTCCGCACAGCACCAGGGAGGTGACGCCGCGGGCCCGCAGCACCACCTCCAGGTCGGTGCCGTAGAACGCGTTGACCCGGCGTTTGGTCACGACGATGTCCCCGGGCAGCGGTGCCACCGCCAGATGGATCTCGGCCCCGGGTCCTCCTTCGAAGAAGTCCGGGTCCGCAGCCACCCGCGCCAGCAGGGCATTCCGCTCGTGCCCCTCCGGGCCGCCCTGGCGAAAGGCGACCCTGACGTAGATCACCGCAATGTCGACTCGCCGGGCGGTGGCCACCGCCGCTGCCAGGCGGTCGAGCAGAGCCTCATCGGCGAACCGGCTGGTCACTGCACCCTGGACATCCATGACGAGCAGCGCAGTTCCCGTGCTCACGATGCCTCCTCGTGCTTGATCCACCGCTTATTCTATGCTAACCATTCGCATAGCTAGGGGCAAGCCCCGCCACAGAAGGAGTCCACCTGTGAGCACAGCCACAGACGCATCCGCATCCGCATCGTCAATTCCACTTCGTCACGACTTCTTGCACTCGGACAATGAGGAGCTGCGTACCCAGGGGTATCCCGAATGGGACCGGCTGCGCGATGAGACACCGGTGTTCAAGAGCGACTACCGCACGCCGGGCAGCCCGCAACCGTTGTGGTACTTCCTCCAGTACGAGGATGTGTACAAGGTCCTGCGCGACACGGGGCTCTTCTCGAGTGAGGGATTCACTCACCCGGACTACGAGAGTGACTACGTGATGATCCCGAGCGAGTTCGACCCGCCCGAGCACACCAAGTACCGGACCCAGCTGAATCCCCACTTCTCACCCGCCCGCATCGGAGAGATGGAAGCGGTGGTCCGCCAGGCGTGTCGCGATTTGGTGAGGGGCTTGGCCCCACGCGGCCAGGGCGACCTGATCACCGATTTTGCGTTGCAGTTCCCCACCACGGTCTTTATGGGCATGCTCGGCGTGCCCGTCGACGACCTCGACACCCTCATCACGTGGGTCCACCATTCGCAGCACACGAGCCACGCCGACGATCCCGATGGAAAAATCCGCGATGGAGCCGACCGGGCCATCCACGAGTTCATGGGGGCGATCGCCGAAGATCGCAAGCAGCACCCTCGCGAGGACATCGTCAGCCGTTTGCTCCAATGCCGGATCGACGACCGGCCCATTAATGACCGGGAGCTGGGCGGAATGCTGTATCTCCTCTTCCTGGCCGGACTGGACACGGTGGCCAGCATGCTGGGCTGGAGCTTCATGCACCTGGCTCAGAACCCCGAGGACCGCCGCCGGATCTGCGACGACCCGAGCCTGATCCCGGGCACCGTCGAAGAGCTCTTGCGCTACTACTCCATCGTGACCATGTCGCGGCACGCCACGGCCGACGTAGAGATGCAGGGCTGCCCGATCCAAAAAGGTGACCGGGTCATCGTCCCCACCGCCACGGCGAACCGCGACCCCAACGCGTTTCCCGACGCCGACCAGTTTCAACTCGACCGGACGCCCAACCGCCACATCGCCTTCGGGGCCGGACCCCACCGCTGCGTGGGGTCGCACCTGGCCCGGCTGGAATTGCGGGTGGCGCTCGAGGAGTGGCACCGGTTGATCCCGGACTACACCATCGCTGACGGCGCCGACCTTGGCCTCCGGGTGGGGATGTTCGTGACCGAACTGCAATCCGTTCCCCTGGTCTGGACGCCGCCGGCGGCGCCATGAAGATCCACGTCGATCAGAACGCCTGCACCGGGCACGCCCGGTGCAACTCCATCAATCCCGAATTGTTCCTGCTCGACGAGGTCGGCTACTCCGCTATTACCTCAGCAGAGGTGCCTCCTGGGAGTGAGGAGGACGCTCGCCAGGCCGTGCAGAACTGCCCGGAGCGAGCGATCACCATCGAGGAATAGTGGATTCCGGCGCGAGCGATCTCTCAATCCCCGCTGCGAATCCGCTCCAACGTCAGAGCCAGTTCCCTGGGCCGGCTGATCATCGCCATGTGGCCAGCCGCCATGTGTACGACCCCCGGTGATCCCAACGCCGCAATGGATGCATCCTGAGCGGCCGGAAGCAGGGTGGCATCGTCGGAAAGCCGTATGTACGTCGACGGGACGCCAGCCGCTGCCGCCAAGTCAACGGGATCGGTCAGCAGCCGGAACGACTCGTCCACCTGTCGAGCCAGTGTGAATTGCGTCGCCGCGTCATCCATGTCGTTGCACAGGTACACCGCGGCATCAGGACCGACGGGATGGTAGACACCATCGTCGAACGAGTCCACGACCGAGGCATGGAGTTCAGGGCTGATGGTGTCGAACACGCTCTGGCCGTGCCGAGGTACCGCAGCTGACAGGAAGACCACTCGGGCCAGGCGGGGCCCGAGTGCACCGGCGACAGAGGGCAGGGTCACGCCGGCCAGGGAATGGCCGACCACCACCACGTCATTCCACTCCCCCACCTCCTCCAGCACCGCCCCGGCGCATTCGGCAATGCCGACGGTCCGGAGATCGACTCCCGCACGAGTGCCCCGCCCGGGGAGGTCGACCGCCACCACCGGTGGTTCGAGGTGGGGAATGAGTCGATCCCAGCACGATGCAGCGAATCGGCCTCCATGCACCAGAATCAGCGGGCGCGGCGTCCGTTCGGTGACGGTCACTCCCGAGCGAGATGGGAGCTAGCGCCAATCAGATTGCGAACGGGGAACGTCCGTCCAACGCTTCTCGGCACGGGCTGGTCAGGGGCCGACCACCAGGCACGGAATTCCGGCTCGAGTTCAGAGTCGACCAACTCGACGTAGAGGCCGCCGTTCCCGTCTTCCAGGTAGGCCATGCGGGTCAGCCAGCCGCCCGGAGACTCGCCATGCAGCCGGCATCGCATGCCGGCGCCCTCCAGGCGGGCAATCTCGGCCGGAAGATCGTCGGCCCAGTAGCCCATGTGATTGATACGCGGGCCACCGGGCAGGGACTCGTACGCGGTCGGGTCGGTGTGTTCGAGCAGCTCGAGGTGATGCGGGCCTTGGAGCGAGTAGGCGGCCCAAGTCTCGCGAGGCTGGAGTCCACGTTCCGTACGGAGCCGGTGGGTGGAGTGCAGAGGTGTGGCCCATTCCAGCCCGAACGCCTCGCTGTAAGCGGCCATCGCCGTCCCCAGATCGTCCACCACGATTCCGGTGTGGAACGGAGCGGGCAGCATCAGATGGTCATGCCACCGTCCGCCACCAGCACCGTACCGGTGACGAAGGCACCGGCGGGACTGACCAGGTAGAGCGCAGCCCGGGCAATGTCCAGGGGCTCTCCGAGGTGGCCCAGCGGCGTCAACGACGTCGGCGTGTGTGCGGCGGCATTCATGGGCGTGCGGATCGACCCTGGTGCCACCGCGTTGACCCGGATGGCCACTGGCGCATAGCGGCGGGCCGCCCACTTGACCAGGCCGTGCACGCCGGCCTTCGAAGCGGCATAGGCCGGACCGGACTTGTAGCCCCCATTGATGCCAGACACGGAGCCAATCAAAACGATCGAGCCGCCTCCTGCCTCCTCAATCCGGGGCAGGGCGTGCTTGAGCAGCAGGAAACCCGACGTCAGATTGGTGTCGATCACCCGCTTCCACAGATCGAGATCGGCATCGAGCCCGGGACCGTCGAAGATCCCCGCGCAGTGGACCACGCCCCGCAACGGCGTGTCCCTCGACGCGTCAGCCACGACCGACGCGATGAACTCCTCGTCGCCCACATTCCCCGTCCTGACCTCGAGCTGCCCGTACGGGGTCTTGGGTTCTATTGGGTTGAGGTCACAGGCGGTGACGATCGCACCCGCTTCGGTGAAGACCTCGGCCGTGGTCCGTCCGATGCCCGACGCCGCACCGGTGACAACGATGCTCTGGCCATCTATCCGTAGGGACAGGTTGTCTTCAAGAGCAGCGATGGTGTCGGTCATTGACGTCCTCCTCGGACTGTTGGCTCATCGGACACTGGCTTTCTCGCCCAGGAAGGCCTTCACCACGTCTGGGTGGGTGCGCACCTCATCGGCGCTCCCCTCCAGCACCACGTGGCCCCGCTCCAGGACGACAGCCGACTGGGCCACATCGAGCGCAGCCATGGCGTTCTGCTCCACCATGAGTATGCCGATCCCAGTGCGGGCGATCTCGCCGATCGCGTCCATGATCACGTCGACCATGACCGGAGACAGTCCCATCGACGGCTCGTCCATGAGTATCACCTTGGGCTCGGACATCATCGCCCGGGCGAAGGCCAGCATCTGTTGCTCTCCGCCGCTGAGCAGGCCGGCCGGCTGCTTGAGGCGCTCCCCCAAGATGGGGAACATGGTGCAGGACTGGTCGTACAGCTCCTGCCGGCGGACCTTTGATTTATTGGAATATCCGCCGAGCATCAGGTTCTCGTGCACGCTGAGGGGGGCGAACACCCTGCGACCTTCGGGCACCATGACGAGACCCGACCGGGCAACCTTGAACGACGGCCAATTCGAGATGTCAACGCCATCCCACAGGATCCGGCCGGCGGACTGCCGCACCTGGCCGCAGATGGAGCGCAACGTCGAGGTCTTCCCGGCTCCATTCGCTCCGAGGACCACCTCGATCCGGCCCGCATCGACCGAGAGATCGATGCCTCGGACCGCCACCACGCCGCCATAGCGCACGTGCAGATCGTGGATCTCAAGCAGTGGCACGGGCTTCTCCTCGCTTGCCCAGGTAGGCCTCTTGCACCTCGGGGTTGCTCACCACGACGCTGGGTTCGCCTTCAGCGATGACCTTGCCGAAATTCATGACGTAGACGTACTCACACACTTCGGTGATCATTGGCATATCGTGCTCCACCAGGATCTGCGTCATGCCTTCCGCCTGCAGATCTCCCATGACATGGCCGATCTCGTCGCGTTCCTCGCGGTTCATGCCGGCCGTGGGCTCGTCGAAGAGCAACAAGGTCGGTTTGGCATTGAGCATGCGGGCGATCTCCACCCGGCGCTGGCTCCCATAGGGCAGGGTCCCGGCGGTGCGCTTTTCCATGCCGGTGAGTTCCAGACGCTCGATGGCTTCCATGGCCCCCTCGCGGCACAAGCGCTCACAGTTCCTGTTGCGCCAGGGGACCGACCAATTGGCCAGGATCCCGCACCCGTACGATCGGGTATCCCCTCCGAGCATGACGTTCTCCAGCACTGACAGTTCGGGTAGCAGGCGTACGGCTTGGAAGGTCCGCCCGATACCCAGCCGGGCCGTCCGGGACGCCGAGTACTTCTGGTACTCCTCACCCGAGAAGCAGAGCGTGCCCTCGGTGAGATTCGTCATGCGGGAGAATGCACCAAGGAGCGTGCTCTTCCCTGAACCGTTGGGGCCCACCAGTCCGTAGAGCGCTCCGGGCTTGAGGTCCAGATCAACCCCGTCGACCGCCTTCACGCCGCCGAAGTGCACCTTGACGTCCTTCGCTTCCAACAGCGCGCTCACCGAACCACCTGAGGGGGTGCCGCGGCGCCGGCGCCGGCGCCGGCACCCGAGGTCAGCCCCACGTCAGGCTTGGCGGTCGCGGCAGACCTGTGCCACAACCAGGCGACCCCCTTGACACCCCGGCGCCAGAGTCCGACGATCCCGTTGGGCTCGTACACCACCACCAAGATGACCAGGACGCCATAGACGATCTGCTTGTACTGGCCCACGAAGGAGAAGACCTGCGGGAACCACACGACGAGGATGGCTCCGATCACTGAACCACGCCATGACACCACACCACCCACAATGGCCATGGTGAGCGCCAACGTGATCAAACTGAATCCGAACCCTCCGGGCGCCACCGTCGAATAGGTGAAGGTGTAGAGAACTCCGGCCAATCCACCGAGCGCCGAGCTCAGGGCGAAGATGAAGTCGCGCTGGCGCCGGACCTCGACGCCCATTGAACGGGCCAGTTGCTCGTCCAGGCGAATCACCGAGATAGACCGGCCTAGGCTCCGTCGCTCAAGTTGGCTGATCAGGAGCAGGCACAGGACGGCCACGATGTACAGCTCGTTGGTGCCGACGGCCTGGGGAACTCCGAAGATCCCGACAGCCCCGCCGGTCAGGCTGCCTCCGTTGTTGGCCACCACGACGAGGATCTGGTCGAAGGCGAAGGTCGCCATGCCGAGGTACAGGCCGCGCAGTTTGGTCAGCGGCACCGACATGGCGTACCCACCGGCCGCACAGGCCGCGATGACGATCAACATGATCGGGATGCCACCAATTCCGTGGTTGGAGAGGTCTGCTGCGGCATAAGCACCGATGCCGAAGAAGCCCACACTGGCAAACGAGAACACACCGGATCGCAAGACGACCTGGAAACTCAGGGCCAGGATGGCGTAGACCGCCGTCGTCTGGAAGAGCGTGATGTGGGCCGAGTACCAGACGCTCATGTGCGTTCTGCCGTGACCCGGCTGAAGATCCCGCCCGGCTTGATCAGCAGCACCGCGATGATGATGGCGAACGACACGGCATCGGTCCAGGTGCCCGATGTTGTGGCGCTCACCCACGTTTCGCCGAACGCGAGGATGTAGGCACCGATGAGGGTGCCCCAGACGCTTCCCACTCCCCCGAGCACGACGGCCGCGAACGCCTTGAGCAAGAAGTCCTGACCGGCCTCGGGCGTCAAGCTGTCGAGGAAGATGGCCAGGAACACCCCGGCCGCGCCGGCCGTCATGCCGGAGATGACCAGCGCCAACGCCGAGAGCCGACCCTGGCTGATGCCCATCAGGCCGCTCGTCTCGACATCGAACGACAGCGCCCGCAAAGCCCGACCGGTTCTCGATCCCTGCAGCCAAAAGGCCAGGCTCAAGGTGGTGATCAGCGTGAACAACACGATGACGAGCTCGATGTTCGTGATGTAGAGGCCGCCGAGGTGGTACTCGGAAACCGTGATCGGCTTGGCCGTGAGGGTGAAGGGGATGTCGCCCGTCACGCGCTGGGCTACGGCGACCAGAATGGCCGCCGCCCCGATGCTGGCGATCAGCATGGAGAGCTCGGCCTCATGGAGGGTTTTACTTCGCTTCCTGATGGGCCGGTAAACCAAAACATCGAGACCCAGCTCGAGCACCATACCCACCAGCATGGCAATGACAACGAGCCACCCGAGTGGGACGTTCCAGTGCCACACTTGCGTTACCACATAACAGGCAAACGCCGAGAACATGAACACGGCGCCATGAGCCAGGTTCAGGACATTCAGCGTGCCCCAGGTCAGGCTGAGACCGATGGCAAAGAGGCAGTAGCACGACCCGAGGACGAGGGCATTCACAACCTGTTCCATGTGAACGCGCCTCGTCTCTCGGAGTCGTAACTACTTGAACGATCGGGGCCGCTAGAGCGTGCTGCCTACGAAGGGTTCTGGTTCTTCATTGACACGGCCGTAGTTCCTTCCCATTGGACCAGGTCGGGCTTGGCGTGCTCTTGCCCACCGGACACTGTGGCATGTCCGAGAGCGCCGGTGAAGCCCTCCTTGCCCTCTTGGATCAGGGCGGCGTCAACCGCGGCGGGCGACACTGAGCCGGCCGCCTTGAGAGCCCGAGCGGCGTAGAACGCCTCGTCGTAGGACTCGGCGGCCCAGTCGTTCGGAGCAGTGTGGTAGGCCGCCTTGTAGGCGGTGGTGAAGTTGTTCGACACGGAGCCGAACGGGGCACCGGGCACCCAGTCGGAAGCCCAGACAATACCGTTGGCTGCGCTGCCGGCGCCGAGGAGTGATCCTCCGCCCGCACCATCCTCGGCGATGATGTCGCCCTTGTAACCGGCCTGCTTCAACTCAGTGGCCGCGGTGGCGTTCTGCGTCAGCAGCACGTCGAGGGCAACCGCATCGGCTCCGGCCGATGCCAGCTTGGACACCTCGGCCGAAATGTTCGACTGCGCGGCGAGGACGGAGTCGGTGGCGATGACCTTGTACCCGTACTTGGGGCCGTCAGCCGCGGTCTCCTTGGCCAATGACACCTCGGTCGGGAAGTCGGAGTCCTGGAGGACGGCCACCGTCTTGACCTTCTGGGACTTCAGCCAGGCGAAGGCGGCCGGGATCCGGTCGGTCTGCAATGGCGTCAGTCGGAAGATGTCCTTGTTGAGCAGTGTGCCAGGACCACCGGCCTGGGTGAAGATGGTCGGGATGCCCGCCCGTGCCAGCACCGGAGCAACCGCCACGGCGACGCTGCTCGACGGGGGTCCGAAGACGATCGGGTAGTGCGCCGATGCAGCCGCAGTGGCGTCGCTTGCTCCGTTGGTCGCCTCTGTTCCGTCGTCTGCATAGGTGATGGCGAGCTTGCTCGAACCGAGCAGGTGTTCGGCATTGATCTGCTCGACCGCCAGCTTGGTACCCTTCTCGTCGGCCACGCCGACGGCGCCGGCGGCGCCACTGGCGTCTTGGATGTCATACAGGGTGACCGTCGAAGGAAGACTGGCGCCCGCTGGCGATGCTGCCAGACCTCCGGCCAGTGCCGTCGTCAGGGTTGTCCCCACCGCGGCAGCCAGCATTCCGAATGTCTTGCCTCTTCTTCTGTTTCGCACTGTTCTAGACCCTCTTTCACTTAGTGGAACCGCACTCTTCTTGACGGTTTGTTTGCTGTACTCGAATGGTTCAAACGGCGTTGCTGGAGACCTTGAAGATCGGATGGTCGAAGGGCTCGAAGGGCTCCAGGCCCAGCGAGTTGATGTTGTCGTGCGGGTGCGGACCCCCGGTGTACCGCGTGCTTCCCGGCAAAAAGACCACGGACCACGCCCGGCGTGCCCGGTCCGACAGATTCGGACCGGCCCCGTGCAGCGTCAGGGCGTCGTGCACCGTGGCCTGACCGGCCAGGAGAGGCACGGTAACTGGTTCACGGACCAATGCGCGGTCGTCCTGGCGCAAAATGTCATCGAGGTCGTATTCCTCGTTCACAAGGTCCAAGCGTCCGAGCGGCCCCAGGTGATGGGAACCGGGAACGAAGCGCAAAGCTCCTGATTCGGCCGGGACGTCTTCCAGCGCCACCCAGACCGTGAGCATGCCGCGTCGGTCGATCGGGTTGTAAGGGAAGTCCTGATGCCAAACGCTCTCGCGGGTCCCCTCAGTCTTGGGCGGCTTGACGAAGGTCTTGTCCCAGAAGACCCGCACGTCCGACTCACCCAGGAGGGTGCGAGCGACATCGGCCAGCTGGTCCACCAAGGCGGACACCAATTCGAAGCGCAGCCGCAGGTCGAAGGAGTTGGACCACATGGCCCGGTAACGCGCGTCGGCCTGGTAGGCGAATCGCTCGGCCACGGCTGGCGCGACCGCCCGTTGACCGACGAGCCCGTCGCCAACGTGAGACTCGGTCGCCACGCAGATGTCGCGCAAAGCCTCGAGCGTGTCGCCGTCGATTGCGGCCGGCAGCTTCACGTAGCCCTCACGGCGGTAGTGCGCCACCATCACGTCGGAGACGAGGTCACCGCTGGCCAAGGCCACGCTCACTTCGCATCCCTCCCTGAGCGCACTGAACTTGCCGCTGCCCGCATCTGTCTGCCCCCCAGGCTCGACACGCTCCATAGCTGATAACTATGCATACTATACTACTTGATTAGAGACGTCCAGTGCCCCAGGTAACTACCAGGTTCTGCTAGAGATCGGGTCGCGGCGACACGTCGGCCAGCTCGGCGACGACGGTCTTTCCGATGATCTCGATGGCGGCGATCGCCTCGTCGGCGCTCATGGTGGGCCACTGGGGCTTGAAGATGAAGGGGTCGACGGGCAGCCGCTCGGCCAGGCCACGCAGCGCGCCCACCACCTCATCGGCCGAGCCCACGAGGGCGTGGGACGCCGTCGCTTCAATGAAGTCCCGTTCCAACTGGTCCTCGGTGTAGACGTCCAATCCACGCTGGGCATAGGCGATGTAACGGCCTTTGGCCACCCGAATGAACTCCCGGAGTGCAGTGTCGCGGTCCTTGGCGATGAGAATGTTGCGTCGGGCCGGTTGCGGACCGAACGGCTTGTGGCGCTTCGCGAATTCCTCGCGGATGATCCCGAAACGTTCGGTCATCTGTTCTTCCGTCGCCTCCGGAGGCACCGGGTAGAAGTCGCCATACCGGCCCGCACGTCGGGCTCCAGGGGCACTGTGGCCGCCAACCCACAGGGGTGGATAGGGCGTTTGCAACGGCTGGATGTGAGGGACCACGTGGTCCAACTCGAAGAAGCGACCCTTGTGGGTCACTTCGGGCTCAGTCCACAGCTGAATCAGCATCTCAATCGTCTCGTCCAGCCGCGGCGCCCGCTCCTTGTACGGGATGCCCAGGTAGTCGAACTCTTCGGCCCGGTACCCCAGTCCCAGGCCGAATTCGAGACGACCTTCGGTCACGATGTCGAGTGTGGCGATCTCCTCGGCCAGGATCACCGGGTGATAAAGCGGCGCGATCATGATCTGTGTCACCAGCCGCACGTCAGGATCGACCTCGGCGGCCAAACGGGCCAACACAGGTACGGGCTGGAGCCAGCGCAGGTCGCCGTACAGGAAATGTTGCCCGATGGCGATGTAACGAATTCCATTCTCCTGCGCTGCGTGCACAATGCGGAACATGTCGTGGAGCTGTTGGCGAGGGGGTGTCGACGTGGGAACGTCCGAGAGCAGGATGCCGAACTTCATGTGGTCCCTCCAGTAAGGGTTGGCGACGGATCAGCGATTGAAGATGTGGGTGACGCCGTGGACGTGACGGCTCTGGAACATCCAGTGCTCCTCACGACGGACGTACTCATCCTTGTATCGGAAAGCGAAGAACGACTCCGAATCGTCGTGCCCGAAGAGCGCGGCGTAGCACGTCACCAATCCCTCGGCGCGATCGGCGTCGAGGCGGTCCAAGACTTGGGCCGTCGGGGTGTGCACCCGCGAGCTGTGCGCAGTGGCCGCCCGGGACCGCAGGTAATCCACCACCGCCATCCCACCGTGCGCCGGCTCACCCTGCAATCCGCGGAACGTGGCATCCTCGGCGAAAAGGCCGAGGAGAGTGTCGTAGTCCCCATCGTCGACCGCCATGCCGTATCGGTTGACCAACTCCCACAGGGCAGCCCGGTCCTCGAGATTGCGGATCCTCTCCTCCAGCTCGTCGCCCATGGTGTTGCCTTCCTTTCCGTTGTGGTGTTGCGATCGCCCTCACCTCATGACGTTGCATCTGCTGCTTCCGTCTCACCCGGCCCGTAGGAGAAATCCGGTGGCATTCCACAAGAATCCACCCGGAGTGACCAGCGCCACATCCGCGTTCGGCGTCTGCCGGCTGCCGGCGTCACCACGCAGTTGGGTGATCGCCTCCCGGATGTGGCCGGCACCCTGGGTGGCCCCCTCGGAGAGGCTCCCCCCATGGGTGTTCACGGGCACCTTCCCATTGAGGAGCAGGCGGTTCTCCGCCGCGCTCCAGTGCTTGCTCATGAAAGGCCCGGCCTCACCGGGATCGCAATACCCCACCGCCTCCAGCCAGCCCACTGCCATGATGGAGAAGCCGTCGTAGGGATAGAAAATGTCGACGTCGTCAAGCTCCAACTCGCTCTTGGCCCACAGGCGTTCCGCCACGATTTCCTTGCCGCTCCGGGTGTACTCCTCTACCTGATCGGCGTAGGGACGAGCCGTGCGCCCCGACGTGGCGGCGTGAATGAGCACCGGCGTCCGGACCAGATCGCGGGCTCGCTCCGTGGTGGTGATGATGAAGGCATCGCCGGCGTCCACCGGTGGGTCCATGTCCAAAACGCAAAGGGGCTCGCGGATCATCCGGGCGCCGAGATACTCCTCCATGGACAAAGGTTCCCGGTACAGCGCGTGCGGATTTGCGGCTGCGTTGGACCGCCCGTTCAGCGCTACCATCCCGAAGGTCTCGCGCCCCGTGCCGTAGGTGGTCAGGTAGCGGGCAGCCCACGAGCAGTACCCGAAGGTGCCCGAGGTCGACTCGGCCGTCATGGCGGCGTTGTGCCCGTGCGCGTCCCCGGTGCTGTGCAGGCGGAAGAGATCACTGGCCGCAGCCCGAGAGGCTCCGGGGCCCCGCCGGGTCGAGTGGTAGACGAGGACAGTCGAGCAGGCGCCGCTGTAGACGGCGTTCATGGCCTCGATGATCAGCAGGCTGAAGGGCAGGCTCGAGTTGCACCACCAACCTACCGACGGCAGGCCCAACGCGGCCTGTACATCGGCCGTGGGCACGAACGAGCCGCAGATCCCGTCGACGTCGGCCAGGGCAACGCCGGCGTCCTCGATGGCCATCCGTGACGCCGCGCAGGCCAGGGCAGTAGTCGACTGCGTCCCGGCATCACGCAGGTACGGCGTGGTCCCGACACCGGCGAAGGCGACGGCGTCTCGAGCGGGATTGCGCAGGCCGCTCACATGGTCTCCAATGCGAACACAGGGAACGGTGCGCCACCGCGCTCGATCCAGGTCAGCTCGACGGCATCGCCGATCTTCGGTGTCCGTGGTCCATCGGAAAGGATGTGGGAGGTGAAACGCAGCCCGACCTGCTCACGTAATTCCACCGCCCCCACGGCGTAGGGCGTGGTGTAGTCGACCCCCGACGTTGCCGGTCCCTGGTGCATGAGGGTGAGCAGGAAGATGATGCCCCGCCCGACCACCGCGGTGGGGACGACTTCGGTTGACCAGCACACCGGGCACATGGGCAGGGGTGGGTTCTGCCAGTGGCCGCATTGGCTACAGCGGTGCAAGAGAAGCTGTCGATCGAGCAGTCCTCGATAGAACTCCTTGTTGTCATGGTCCAACCCGACATGTCCGAACCTTTCGAACAGAACCTCGTCGGTGTGCACCTCAGACCTCCAGGAGGGGGACGACCTCGGAACCGAACCGCAGCACCTGTTCGACTGCCTCGCCGTGCGGGAGCCCGGGCCACTGGGGCTTGATCACGAAATGGGTCATGCCCACTCGTCGTCGGAGCTCGTCAATCTGCGCCGCACAGTCTTCCGGGGTCCCGAGGACGTAGCGCTCCTTCAGGTTGCCCGTATCGACTCCGGTCAGGTCGCCCGACGTGTAGTCCTGGCCCATGCCCCACTTGACGTACGTGCCCATCCGGCTTTCCGAACGAGCAGCGGCCCCGGCCACCGCCTTCTCCATGGAGTCGTCGATAACCATTTCGCGCCGGAGGGGCAATTCCAAGGCGGGAGGGAGCCCGCAGCGCTGGCGCTCCTCATTGAAGCAAGCCGTCAGCTCCACCACCTGCGCGTGGGTCAGGAACGGGGGGACGCACCAGCCATCGGCGGTGCGGGCTGCTCGCCGCACGGCCACCTTGGTCTGGCCCGCCGACCAGATCGGCGGACCGGGTCGCTGGACCGGCAGTGCGCTGGCCCGCAGGTCGGCGATGGGGAAATGCTCACCCTCGTGCTTGCCGCCGCTCCCTGACCACAGGGCCCGGATGACGGTGAGGGACTCTTCGAAACGAGCCACCCGCTCCTGCTTGGCCACCCCGAAGGCCTCGAACTCGTGGTCGGCGTAGCCCAAGCCCACTCCCATAATGGCCCTACCCCCCGAAATGCCGTCGAGGGTGGCCATCTGCTCCGCAATGTCGATCGGGTTGTGCAAGGGCAGCAGAAGTATGAAGGTGGCGAGTCGCAGTGACGGGGCGATCGAGCCCATGTGGGCCAGGTAAGGAATGGGCTGGTAGTAGCGCAGCTCAGGAGTCAGGAAGTGCTGGCCCACCCCGATGAAGTCAAACTGCAATTGCTCGGCCAAGCGCACGAGCTCCTCGTGTTCGGCCAGCTGTCGATCGGCCGGATCAGTGGCCGGGTGGACCGACGTCAGTTGCAGGCCAAACCGCAATGGCTCTCGGGCGTCGCTCACAACGCCCCCAATTGGCCGATCAGTCGACCAAGGCCGAGCTTCTCGAGGATCTCGTCGCTCTGCTCGCCGATGCCCGGTGGTGATGACACCGGCCCCAATTGCCCCACGGCTGTGCCTCCTTCGCTGATACGAATCGGTGACGCCGGAGAGACAACCGCCTCACCCTCAAGCGTGCTCGGGCGCATCACTCCCATGGCCGCCGCATGCTCGCTGCGCAGAGCCTCTTCCAGCGTGAGCACCGGAGCGAAGGGAACCGTGGTGTTGCTCAGGATCCCGGTCCACTCTTCGAGCGTTCGCTGTCCAACGGCATCGGCGATGCGGACCCCTTCGACCTCGTACTCGGGGCCGCGGCCGAAGTCCATCCCCTGCTCCCAGTGGCCGTGCTCGCGCAGGTCTTCCAAACCGGCGGCCTCGCAGAACTCGTGCCAGAACTTCTCCTCGGCCGGGGCCACGATCACCACCCGGTGGTCGGAGGTCCCGTACATTGCGTAGCGGGTGCCAAGGTCCATGTACTCGTTCCAAGGCTGGTCCAGATTTCCCAGGCAGGCCAGGTCACGCCAACTCCAGGCCATGGCGGCCGACCACACCGGCACGCTGACGTGGACGGGCCCCGGCGTCCCACGGGCCTTGCGGTACAGCGCGTACATGATCCCCAGCGCCGCATAAATGCCCGCCAGGGTGGTTCCGCTCGAGCGCCAACCGGCCGGGGTCCGTGGTCTGCCGTCAACCCACTCGATCGGCACCAGGCCAGCCATGGCGTCCATGGTCTGACCGTGGGCGGTGAAGTCCTGCCAGGGCCCGTTCTCTCCGTAGCCCGAGATGAGGCAGTACACCACGTCGGGATTCACCTTGGCCACGCAGGCGAAGTCCAGCCCGATGCGCGCGGCGTCGATGGGCCTCGCCCCGACCACGACGGCATCAGCCCAGCCGATCGCCGCGTTGACCACGGTTCCGAAGTGGGGAGACCGCTTGTCGATGGCGATACTGCGCGCCCCGGCGCCCAGCGTCACATGCATGTTGCCGGTCCCAGCGATGAAAGGGGACACGCCCCGATTCCCGTCACCGGATCGCGGATTCTCGATCTTGATCACTTCGGCGCCGAGGTCGGTCAACGTCCGGGTGGCGAAGGGGCCCGACAGGTGGGTCGAGAAGTCGGCGATCCTGGGGTGCTCTCGGACGCGCTCGTCCGATGGGGAGTTAGACACCGGCAGGGATCCGACGGGCGCCCCGCGCCGGTGCCGCTGCTTCCAGAGAGTTCTTGAGGGGTCGGCTGGCCAGCTCGGCCTTCTCGGCCGGGCTGATGACGCCGAGTTGTGCCGTGATGTTGAGCGCCTGCATCTTGCGCACCTCGTCTTCTGGCAGGCCAACGAACTGGCGTGCCCTGACATCGCGCGACCAGGGCCAGTCCCCCACGCTGTGCGGGAAGTCATTGGCCCAGCAGATGTTCTCGATGCCAATGGAATGGCGCAGGGCCACCCCGGCGTGGTCCTCTTGGAACGAAAACGTGAAGTGGTCACGGAAATACTGCAGCGGACGACGCGGCAGGTCCACGTTGGCCCAGAAACGGTGGCGGTCGTAGCGGTCCTCGACCTGCTCGAGCCAATAGGGCAACCAGCCGATTCCAGTTTCGGCGAAGTGGAACCGGAGATTGGGGAAGCGGTCGAGCACGCCCGAGAGAAAGAGCTGCTCGACGGTGAGAATGGGCAACGTGGGCATGGGCAGGTCACAGGTCAACAGCCAAGCGAACATGGCCAGATCGGCCCCGCCGTCGATCTCCAGCGCCTTCTCCTTCATGCCGGACATCGGGTGCGACTTGGCCTTTTCGTCGCCGCCGAAATTGTGATGGGCGATGATCGGCATCCGGATGTCGTTGGCGACCGACCAGAACTCGTCATCGTCCGAGCTGAGGTACGAGTCGCCCGTGGGAAACTTCAAGAGGTGGACGCCCCGGATGCCCGGCTTGCCAGCAACGCGTTCGAGCTCGTCGATCGCCGGGCGGATTCCGTTGAACGGCAGCAGGGCTAGCCCGAAGAGCCGGTCTGTGTCATGGGCACAGAACTCGGCCAGCCAATCGTTGTAGGCCCGGACGCAGGCGGTGACAACGGCGGGATCCTCCATCTTGGTGAACATGGTCGCCACCACGGTGGAGAACAGCACCTCGGCGTCAATCCCGTCCCGGTCCTGTTCGGCCAAGCGCTGTTCGGGCTCCCCAGTGCCGGGCGGCCCGTCGTCGTAGCGCAAGCCCTTCTGGCGGAACTGGTCGTACATCAGGCCGCCGGTGACGGTCAGACCGAGTGGGACGGCCTCGTCGCCCAGGGCGACCCCCTGTCCACCGTCCGCCATCTCGATGACCTGCGGTGCAGCCTCGCGCAGGTTGGCCGGCAATCGGTCCGTCCATCGGGTCGGCGGAGCCTCTATGTGGGAATCAGCCGAGACCACTTCATACTCGTGCATGCGAACGCTCCTGCTTTGGCGTCGTTGGCATTTCTATTCGTATCATATTCCTATATAACAGACGAGCTCAATCTCTTATCCCTGGTCAGCCGGCAGTTGAATGACGCCGCGTTCCAGCAAGTGACTCACCTCGTCGGTCGACCAGCCGAACTCGAGCAGCACTTCCTCCGAGTGCTGGCCCAACAGCGGCGACGGCCGGTCGACCCGGGCCGGCGTGTCGCCCAGCCGCACGGCCGGCGCCAGCTGGCGTTGCGTACCCGCCGTGGGGTGCTCCACGTCGATCACCAGGTCCATGGCCTCCGCCTGAGGATGAGTGAATAGCTCGGAGAAGGTGTTGACCGGGGCGAAGAGCACGCTTCGGGAAGAAAATCGCTCTTCCCATTCGGCCGTCGTCCGGTCGACGAAGAGCGCCTGAATCTTCTCGCTCAACTCTTCGCGGCGTTCGACCCGCTTGACGTTGGTGTCGTACAGCGGATCGTCGGCCAATTCGGGCCACCCGAGCGCCTCGCAGAATTTCGGCCAGTCGGCATCGCCCCACGTGCCCGAGACGGCATAGCCGTCTTTCGTCTTGAAGGCCTGGTAGGGCACGACCTGGCTGTGCTGGCTCCCCCATCTGGTCGGGTCCTCGCCGGTGGCGAAGAACGGGCCCACCCGGGTGGTCAGCCCGAACGCGAGAGCATGGAGCATCGAGATCTCCACCTCCTGGCCCCTGCCGGTGCGCTCCCGTGAGAGCAGCCCGAGACAAATCCCCTGCACGGCCAACATTGCGCTGCTGTAGTCAGCCACGGGGATGCCCACGAGCAGCGGTCCGCCGTCTCGCTCACCAGTGACGGACATGACCCCGCTCATGGCCTGGACCACAGGATCGGTGCCGGGACGCTGGGCCCATGGCCCGACCGACCCGAAGGCGTTGATGGAGCAATAGACGACCCGAGGGTTCCGGGCCAGGACCACCTTCGGACCGATGCCGATCTCCTCGGCCACTCCGGCCCGATAGTTCTCCATCACCACGTCGGCCTGGTCGATCAGCCGGTAGGCCACCTCCAGCCCCTCGGGCTTGCGGAGGTCGAGGCAGACGCTGCGCTTGTTCCGGTTCCAGGTCAGGAACATCGTGGACTCGCCACCGATGAAGGTGTTGCCGATGTACCGACAACCGTCCCCCTTGGGAGCAGACTCCACCTTGATCACGTCGGCGCCGAAATCCCCCAGGACGAGCGAGGCATACGGGCCCGACATCTGCCGGGTGAAGTCCACCACGGTGATGCCGTCGAGGGCCCCCGGAGGGTCCGCCGTTCCAGTCCCATGCCCAACAGGAGCGCTCACCGCCCCTCCTCTCCTCGTAATCTCTACTAACTATGCTAATAGTAGTACGAGAAGTAGGGCAGGGCAATGACGACGGGAACCAAGGAGAGCCCTAAGGGAATGCCGCCCTCAACGGGCCGACTAGCGGCCGGGCCGACGTGACCGGGTGGCCTATTGCCAGGAGACCCGGTCGTCGAGCAGCCCGGGCAGCCGCTTGGCGGCGTAGCGGGCGTATTCCTCGAGGTGCTGGCGCATCAGTTTCTCGGAACCCTCGGCGTTGCCGTCGAGGACCAGCTGCGCGATTTCAGCGTGCACCTGGCGCACCCTCTTGCGGGCGTGCGGCGGATAGACCGCGCTACGGACCCGGCTGGTGAAGACGTCCTTCATGGCCAGGGTGATCAGATCGAGGATGAGATTGCCCGACATGCCGCAGACGAGGGAATGAAATTCGAACGCCTCGGTCAGGTAGGTGGTGTCGTCGGGTATCGGACTCCCGGCGGTGGCGTCGACCCAGGTCCGAAGTCGTTCCATGTCGGCGGGATCACGGCGACTGGCCGCCAGCCCGGTGGTCGCCGGCTCCAGAATGAGTCGGGCTTCAATGAGGTCGCGCACGGTGGCGCCGCCCATTTGGAAGTACCGGGTGGCGCTCCGGCCAAACTGAACGGGGTCGACCCGGCCCACCACGGCGCCACCGCGTGGGCCCGCCTTGATATTGATCAATCCGTTGGTCTCGAGGATGCGCAGGGCCTCGCGCACCGACGCCCGCCCCCCGCCATAGGTCTCGAGCATGGTGGCCTCAGCCATCAGAGGCTCACCCTCCTTCATGTCCCGCCGCGCAATGTCGTCGAGGATCTGGGCCGCGATCGCCTCGGAGAGTTTCATCTTCCGTCGGGCCGGCAACCCGCCATCTCGCCGCTCGCCAGGTGAGGCCACGTTATGTGTCTAGCGCACCGTGGCCACAGAGTCGATCATTTCGACGCGGGGGACTCGACTCGGCCCAGCCGAGTGCGTGGCGGAGTCCCGGTACTACGTCGGCACCAAAGGCGGCTATTTGTTCCAGGTGCGCTCCTTCGTCCTCGTCGGCCGAAAAGATGCGTACATTGAGCGCAGTCGCCCCGAGGTCGCGGCAGTCACGCACCAGGCGCGTCAAAACCTCGTCCGGCGAACCACTGGCCACCACTGCGTCCAGTGCGACCGCCGGGAGAATGGCCCCGGAGTCGGCAGCCCGATATGCCGCCATCTGGGACTCGAAGGACGGGGCCCGGCCCAGCCAGGCCCTCCGGATGAGGACCCGCGCCCCTGTTCCTCCCGCCGACTCATAGGTCTCCACCGTGCGCCTGGCCGTCGTCGGATTGTCGAGCGACGTCATGAGGAGGCCGGCGCCGACCGACGCCGCCAAGGCTGCCCCCTTGGGGCCCCCAACACCGAGCAGCACGTTGAGCGGCCCGTCCGACAGTGCGGCCACCGCCGGATCCTGGCCCAGCAATCCCGATGCCTGACCCCGCAGCGCCCCACTCACGTGAGGCAGCATGTCGGCGAACGTGGACCGCCGTCGATCGAAATCCGCGCCGACAAGCTCGAAGTCGCGGGCGTGGTAACCCCACACGAAGGCGGCGCCCACTCGCCCCGGAAACGCGGCGTTGAGCCAGGCCAAGTCCTCGACCACCAACTCCGGCCGGCGCAACGGCAGGACGGTCGGACATGGCGCACCCCAGATGGCCTCGGTAGCGGCCAGGAGGGTCCCGATCATCATGGCCGGTACGGGGAGATAGCCCGGAAAGCCGCCATGGTGCTCGCTGATCGCCACCCCGTCGAAGCCCGCCCGTTCGGCCGCCTGTGCCTGATGGCGAAGGCTGTCGACGGCACGAGCCGGGTCTCCTTCGGCCAGATGCATCCCGAGCGCCACCGAGCCGCTGCCCAGAGGCTGCCGTGCGCTCACTCCGAGACCAGGACGTCGGCATACTTACGCTCCGCCTCGGCCCGGAGGGCAGGGATGTGACGGGTGGGAAAAACCCCCGGGCTGGGCGTGTAGCCGGCCAGGATGTGACGCCCCATCGTGACGGTGTGGATCTCACTTGGCCCATCGGCCAGGCCGACGTGTATCCCATTGACCAACATGCTTACGAACGGCATCTCGTCGGAGATGCCCAGGGATCCGTGCACCTGCAATGCCTTGCTGGCCACGTTCTGGAGAACCCGCGGTGCCGTCACCTTGACCGCTGCGATGTCGTCGCGCACCAATTTGTAGTCACCGTAGAGATCGATCTTCCACGCCGTCTGCAGGACCAGGAGGCGGAACTGCTCAATCTCCGTCCACGCCTCCGCCACCATCTGTTGCACCAGCTGCTTGTTGGACAGCTGCTCGCCCTGGGTGAACCTCGACACCGCGCGCTCGCACATCATGTCGAAGGCCAGCTTCATCTGACCCACGGCCCGCATGGCGTGGTGGATCCGGCCCCCCGAGAGGCGCGTCTGCGCCACGGCGAACGCCTGTCCCCGCCCGCCCAGTAGGTTCTCCACCGGAATCCGGACGTCCTCGTAGCGGATGTAGGCGTGGTCGCCACCACCTTCCTCGACCCATCCGGCCACTCCCACGTCCCGCAGTATGTGAATGCCAGGCGTCGAGGTGGGCACGATGAACATCGACATGCCCTGCAGTGGCTCCACCTCTGGTTCCGTGACCGCCATGACGATCAGGAATTCGGCCCAGCGGGCATTGGAAGAAAACCACTTCTCACCGTTGATCACCCACTCGTCGCCATCCAGGACGGCGGTGGTGCGGAACACCTTTGGATCCGAACCACCCTGGGGCTCCGTCATCGAGAAGCAGGAGAACATTTTGCCGTCGAGCAGCGGTTGCAGGTACGTCCGCTTGTGTTCTTCTGTGCCGTAATGGGCCAGGATCTCGGCGTTGCCGGTGTCCGGCGCCTGGCATCCGAAGACGACAGGACCGACGGTGGATCCGGAACCGGAACGGCCCAGAATCTCATTGAGCAGGGCCAACTTGACCTGGCCATACCCCGGACCACCGAGTTCGGGTCCCAGGTGACAAGCCCAGAGGCCATGGGCCCGGACGGCGTCCTGCAAAGGGGGAATCAGCTTCTGGCGCACCGGATCCGAAAGATCCAAGGGATGGGAGACCACGTATTCGAGCGGTTCCACCTCCTCGCGCATGAACCGCTCGGCCCAGTCCAACTTCTCCTGGTACTCGGGGTCAGTCTCGAAATCCCACATGGAGCGCTCCTCTCCGCAGAATCGGCGATCGGAGTCGGCGTCCGAGTGACGCCTTACCCTGCATACTATACATATAGATTGCATCGAAGCGACGCTCCGATCACCCATCCGCTCCGTGGGATCGGGCCCCACAGACGCACACGGGACCTTCCGATGCTCGAACAGGCCGCCGCGGGCACGACCCGCTCAGCGCCAGGCGACGACCTCGTCCATCAAGCCTGGGTAGCGCTTGGCCATCTGCTCGGCGAACTCCTCCATGTGCACATGCATCAGCCTCTCCGCCAGATCGGCATCGCCGGCCGCAATGGCATCGATCACCGCCTGGTGCTCGGCCCGGATCCGTTCCCGGTCCTTGGTAGGGAAGACCATGCCGTTGATGCGCTCCATGAAGACTTCCTTGATCGCCTGGCCAAAGAGATCGACGATTCGATTCCCCGATGATCCGGTGATGGCGGCGTGGAAGTCCGATGACACCCGGCCGTACTCGTCCGGATTCTGGAGGTCGACCCGCTCGGCGTCCGTGACCAGTTCGTTGAGCTCCTGCACCACCCGTGCATCCTGGTGCAGGGCCGCTCGGCGGGCCATGATCGGTTCGATGATGAGGCGGGCATCGACGAGCTCGCGCATGGTGGCTCCGCTCATCTCGAAGTAGAGCGCCGCCATACGCCCGAAGTCTGCGCCGTTGGGTTCGCTGACGATCGGGCCTCCACCGGGACCGGACTTGATGACGATGAGCCCGTTGACTTCGAGAATGCGCAAGGCCTCCCGGAGAGAGGCCCGACCAACCTTGAACCGGTCGAGCATCTGGGTCTCGGCAGGCAGCATGGTCCCGGGGGTCATCCCGCTGCTGACGATGTCCTTGACGATCTGCCGGGCGATGACCTCGGACACTTTTTCGGTGCGGGGGGCGACTCCGGCTGACCGCTTGGCACCGAAGCCGGTCTCCTGTGCCGCGCCGCCGTTCAACTCCTCCGTTTGCACCATGTTTGCAGTGTACTTGTTCATGCAAACCATACGAATGATTCGTACTAAATTTGCTTGCCTTTGCAACCGAGCCGAATGCCGACTCCGGCCCTGTCCTATATTAATATAATGATTCGCCTAGTTAGCCGATTGGACGACATGAAGGAGTCAACATGAGCTCATCCGAGGGCGCGCAACGCCGGGCCAGGGCGCAGGGCGCCAAGCACGAGAGCCTGCGGACCGAACTGGCATCGTTCGATCCGGTCATGGCCGAGTGGGCCGACGACTTCATCTTCGGCGAGATCTGGGGCCGGGAAGGAATCTCGCAGGATGAGCGGATGCTGGTCGCCATTACCGCGCTGGCCGCCACTGAGCACCCGAATCAACTCCGCAACTACCTGCACGGCGCGCTCCAGGCCGGGATCTCGGCCCGCAAGATCCACGAAGCCCTCCTCATGATGGTGGTCTACGCCGGATTCCCCACGGCGTTGACGTCGATGGTGGTGTGGAAAGAGGTGCTGGCCTCCGCCCGCCGTCAGGGCGTTTTGATCGACATCCCCGAGTAGGCCGACACCCTACGATCTGTTCGTCGTCGAGCAAGGACGACCCGGTTGCTCGACCATTCCGGAGACATCCGGTCCCCGACACGTGCTGACCCACCGCGCCCAATGGACGCAGCGGGCACCAGGACGCCTCTGTCAGCGATCACCAGAAAGGACGAGCCACGCCAACGCACAAACCACGCCAAGCGACACGAGCCCGGACAGCACGAGACCCATGCGCCCCTACGGCAGCGCATGGGTCTCGTCTTCCGGACCTTGCCGGACCCGGTTGCTGGACACTGGGGCGGGGGCAGGGGGTCCACCAGCCGCTCAACCAGGCCCGGCGCCAGGATCAGGAGGCCAGCAGCTCCATGCGATAAAGCTCTGCCGCGTTGTCATGCAGCACCCGCTGGCGGATGTGGGGGTCGAGGTGCGCCATGACCTTGTTGAAGTGCTCCTTGGCCCCTGGGTACAGGCAGGTGGGGTGAGGCACGTCGGTCTCGACCAACACGTTATTGACTCCGATGTCCTCAATCATCTTGGACGGTCCTAGGTTCTCGTACCAGAACATGACGTAGAGGTGGTCCCGGAAGTAGTCCGTCGGCCGCCGCAGTTGCAGGCTCCGCTCGATCGGATCGGTGATCATCTCGTCGATCTGGTACTCCAGCGACTCGAGGATGAACGGGACCCACCCGATGCCACTCTCAGCCGAGACGATCTTGAGCTTGGGGTAGCGGTCGAAGAGGTTGCTCATGCAGAGGTTGACCATGATGCGCACGTTGCTCATGTACATCTGCGTGGCATGGACGGCCAAACGGCGCTGTACTCCAAAGCTTTCCCAATAGGTGCTCACCACGGCCGGAATCTCGCGTGCTCCGCTGGAAGTATCCAGGGGTTGATTGCGCATGTTGCGCATCTTCTCGAGCTCTTCGCGGCGGGCGCCGGCACCAATGTGAAAGTTGGCCACCGCACCGGAGTCATTGAAGAGGTCCCACATAGGAGCGAAGTAGGGGTCCGGAAGCTCAGGGAGCCCCAGCATCTCGGGCTTGTCGGACAGGGTGAAGCCGCGCATGCCCTTGTCCAGCAAGCGGTGCATCTCCTTCATGGTGAAGTCCATGTCCCAGATCGGCAGCAGAGCCTGGGGGTACAGCCGGCCCTTGGATTCGTTCTGGATGTCGATGAAGAAGTCGTTGTACATCTGCAGGATGGCCTCACGCTGGGGCACATCCTCAATAGCGAAAATGTGGTTGGAGGCGAAGCCGATCCCGTTGGGATAGATGATCTGCGCCTCGACACCCATTTCGTCCATGAGGCCCAGGCGCTCCTTGACGTCCCAGGCCGCGTGGTCGACGTCCTCGAAGGGCTGGATCACGTGCGATCCGAGAATCTTCTGGCGACCCGACTTGATGGTGTTGCCGCCCGTGCTGGCCCAGACGTCATCGTCCAGATACCACGCCGTGATGCCGTCGACCGTCTTCTGGACCGGCACTCGATCCTTCAATGCGGCCGGCGCCCGGTCCTTCCAGAGGGATGAGGGCTCGGTGAAGTGCGCGTCGCAGTCGACGATTCCGATGTCTTCAAGCGTGTCCGTGATGGGCTGGGCGGTGGTCGCCATGGCTCTCCTCCTCGTTGGGCCGGGTGGTGGTCAGGCCCGTCATCTAGCCCGCCCCTAATAGGCGAATCATGCGTATAGATTACACCATGCTGAGCCCCGCCGCAACCAAGTGCTCAGGACATCTCAGATGGTGCCGCTGGCCCGCAGGACGTCCAGGTCGGCGGCCGACTTTCCAAGCCACTCGCCGTAGACCAGATCGTTGTCCTGGCCCAGCGATGCACCGGTGCGCCACACCGACCCGGGCCGCGAATGCAATTTGGGCACCACCCCTTGCATGCGAACCGTGCCCAGGTCGGGGTCGTCGATCTCGATGATGTCCTTGCGCTCGGCATAGATGGGGTCGTCCATGATGTCCTGGGCGGTGAAGATGCGAGACGCCACCACCTCCAGCTTGGCCATCTGCTCCAGGCACTCGTCGGCCGGCCGCTGTCCGATCCATTCGTGCAGCAGGTCGTCGAGCCGGTCCTTGCGGGCCAGCTGGTCGGCCACGGTGCGGTATTCCTCCTCCGGCTCGCCGAGAAGTTCCGCGATGTTGCTGACCGAGCGTGGAGTTCCCGACGTCACGGTGATCCACACGCCGTCCCCGCTGAGATACGTGTTGATGACGGCCCCCGGAGCTACCGCCAGCTGGTTGCCCGCCCGGACCGGAGCCACTCCCAGCTGGTCGCAGCAGATGATCTGCCATTCAATGAGGCGGAACAGGCTCTCGAAGAGAGCGATGTCGATCCATTCCCCCTCGAAGTCCGGCTCGTGGCGGCGCACGAGGGACGCGCTCACGGCGTAGGCGCCCATGAGCGCTGTCACCGAGTCGGCATGGGAGAACCCGGTGTGCACCGGCGGGCCGTCGCCAAAGCCCGTGATGTTGACCACCCCGCTGCGCGCCTCGCCCACCTTGCCGAAGCCAGGGTCGTTGCGGGCAGAGGTGTCGGCGCCGTTGCCGGTGATCTGCAACATGACCACACGGGGATTGATGGCGTGCAGGGCCTTCCAGTCGAGCCGCCAGCGGGCCAGTGTGTCGACCCGGACATTGGTGATGACAACATCGGCCCACCGCACGAGGTCGTGCGCCAACGCCTGACCCTCTTCCTCTCGCAGGTTGATCGTCACCGACCGCTTGTTGCGGCCCGAAACCTTCCACCACAAATGCGCCCCGTCCTTGCTCGGTCCCATGGTGCGTCCCGGGTCCCCCGCTCCCGGATCCTCGACGTGGACCACGTCGGCCCCCAGGTCGGCCATGAGCGTGCCGGCCAGGGGTCCGGCGATCACGTGGGCGAACTCCACCACTTTGATCCCGGCCAGTGCGGGCTGCTTCATTTCCTTGGCGGGCACGACGACCCTCCCTTCACGTACTTCACCGGCCCTTCGGCCGTATCTAACTATGATAACTATAGTAATATCTAGAGTCGAGACCGAAGAAATTTGTGGAACCGGAAGGAGTCAGCGTGGAGAGGGACTTCAAGGGAAAGGTGGCGGTGGTCACCGGTTCCTCCAAGGGGATCGGGAAGGCGGTGGCGCGCCAGATCGGGCTGGCCGGAGCCCAGGTCGTCATCAACGCACGCTCGGCTGACGCCGTGGCCGACGCCGAAGAGGAGCTGCGGGCCGAAGGGTGTGACGTGTTCGGGGTCGCTCTCAACGTGGCCCACGAGGGCGGGGCAGAGGAGCTCGTGTCGAAGGCGGCCGAGCGGTTCGGGCCGGTCGGGCTGTTGGTCAACATGGTGGCCATCAATCCCTACATGGGCCCGCTGCTCTCCGTAGAGGCGGCCGCCTTCTCCAAGATCATGCTGGTGAACACCTGGACGGCGGTGGCCGTCGTGCAGGCGGGCGTCCGGCACGGTCTGATCGAGCAGAAGGGCGCCGTGGTCAATGTCTCGACCGTCGGCGCCCGCCAGTACCAGCCCGAGCTGGCCCCCTACTGCGCCTCCAAAGCCGCACTCGAGATCTTGACCACGCATTTGGCCCATGAGCTCGGGCCGCACGGTGTTCGGGTCAACACGGTCTCGCCCGGGTTGGTCAAGACCGATATGGCCCAGACCCTGTGGGAAGGCGACTCGGGCCGCTTCGAGGAGGCGGTTCTCCCCCTGCGGCGAATCGGTCAGCCGGGTGACATCGCCTCGGCCGTCACCTTCCTGCTCAGCGACGAGGCGTCGTGGATCACCGGCTGCAACATCAACGTGGACGGCGGTCGTCTCATCACCAGCCTCACCTACCCCTCGGCGGCCCCGGTATGACCATCGACGCCGACATCCACCAGCGGTCCGCCCAAGCGGTGGCCAAGTGCTGGCCCGGGAGCGAGCTCACCGCCCTGCACTCCCTGACCGGTCACTCGGGCCTGACCCTGCGGGGCGACCTCACCGGAGGATCCGGGCCCGAGCGCGTCGTGCTCAAGCTGTGCCCGGCCGGACGCGAGCCCAAGGGCCGCCATGATGTGGTGCGCCAGGCCGCCCTGCTCAGCGACCTGGCCCGTGCAGGCGGCGTCCCTGTACCCGTCGTCCTCTCGGTCGACGCCGAGCTGCCACCGGTGGTGATCCTGTCCTGGGAGCCCGGTGAAGCGGCCGAGCCCATCCTCGACATGGAAGCAGGCACCCACCCGGCGGACCAGCTCCAGCAGCGTTTCATCGGCGCGGCGCGGACGTTGGCTCGCCTCCATGCGGTCGCCCCGGAAGGCCTGAGCAGCACGATCGGCCTGGACCCGTCGGCCCCGGTGGACGAGTTGCGTCGCTGGGAGCCGACCATGGCCACCGTGGAACCCGACTTGCGCGTCGGCGCGGAGGCCCTCCTGGCCGCGCTGATCGATCAGGCCCCCGGGCCGAGCCGCCCGAGCATCGTCCACGGCGATTACCGGCTGGGCAACATCCTGTGCGATGACCGCACCGTTACCGGCGTAATCGACTGGGAGATCTGGTCCGTAGGCGATGCCCGCATCGACCTGGGCTGGTTCCGGATCATGTCCTGCCCTGGCGACCTGCCCGGGATCTCCACACCCATGTCGGGTGTCGTGCCTCCCGACGACCTGCTGCGGGCCTATGAGGAGACGGCCGGCCACGAGGTTGGCGACATGACCTGGTTCGACGCCGCCACCCGCTACAAGATGGCCGCCATCATGGGCAACAACCTGCGCCGCCACCGGACCGGACGGCGGAACGACCCCTACCAGGAGCGGCTGGTCGAGGCAATCCCGGCCTTGATCCGCAGCGGGACCGATCTCATCGGCGCCGGGGCGACCGCGTAGGTCGTCAGTCCCACCGCAGGGGCAGGTGTTCCAGGCCGAGCTGACCGCCCCGTTCGACCAACGGCTCCTCTGTGGCCAGTCGGTAGCTCGGGATGAGCTCGTGCCACACTGCCAAGGCGGTGGCCAGCTCCCGACGGGCCAGGTGCACCCCGAGACAGCGGTGTGGCCCCAGCCCAAACGCGATGTGCCGGGTCTGGGGGCGGTCGAATTCGATCTCGGTGGAGTGCTCCATGAGCGAGGGAGCCCGGTTGGCCGCCGGGATGGGCAGCATCACCATGTCGCCCTTCTGCATGGGGCAGCCGTGGAACTCGACGTCCTCGGTCACCTTGCGTCCGGGCAGGACGATGGCGTGGGCCCGCAGAAATTCCTCCACGGCCCGGTCGATCACGGACGGGTCCTCGACGATCCGGCGCTGCTCTTCGGGGTGAGTGGCCATGTGGTGGAACATGAAGCCCAGCTGCCCCGCAGTGGTCTCCAATCCGGCCATGGCCAGTACCTGACAGATGTTGAGGATCTCCTCGTTGCTCAGAGGGGAGCCGTCCTTCTCGGAGGCCAGGAGGTAGCTAAGGAAGTCACCCTCGGGATCCCGCGGATCACGGCTGCGATCTTCCAGTGCGTCCTGGAAGTAGTCGCGGATGGCCTGCAGGGCCGCCGCCAATTCGTCCGCCATGGCCGGGTCGCGCAGGTTGGCGAAGATTGTCGCCACATGCGCCACGAAGACCGGCGTGTCCTCGACCGGCAGCCCCAGGCTGCGCATGAACACCATGGTCGGAAAGACCGAGGCGAAGTCCGCAATGAAGTCGCACGAGCCGTCGGCCAGGAACCTTCCGATGATGGCCCGGCAGAACTGCTCGGTGGGATCGGAGAGGCGTTGCACCGCGGCGGGCGAAAAGCGAGGGTTGAGGATGTGGCGGTACTTGATGTGCTCCGGCGGGTCGATGTTGGTCGGGATGAAGGTGTACTTCGGGTCCGGCTCGGAGGCCACCTCGGCCGAGCTGGAGAACAGTTCGGGGCGCTGGAATGCCTCCCGGATCGATTCAGGCTCGGTCAGGACCCAGTAACCGAAGGCGAAGTCCATCCAGAAGTACTCGTGCTTCTCCTGCAGGTCGTCGATGAGCTCCCAGTGGCCGTACAGCCCGGTCGAGTCGTTCAGGTTGAGCGAAACGACGGGAACGTCGGTGCCTTCCAGGGACCTGGTGTCGGTCACTGATCCTTCCCGCCTGTCCACGGATACCCGGCCACGGTGGCCGGCCACACCGGACGGCCCACCAGCTCGCCGATGCGCGGCGACGTCCCGCCATCGAGTTCCCCGGCCACCAGATAGAGGAGCTCGCTCTGGCGCCATCCCTCAGTGGTCCGCACAAAGACGTCCTCGTAGCGGACCCAGCGGTGGCGATCCTTCACTTCGGGATAGCCATCGAAGCGTTGCCACGAATAGAGGTAGGACTGCATGGCGGCCCGGTCGGGACCAAGGAACACGATGTCCATGTTCGACAGATGGTGGCTGCTCGACACCACCACGGACTGGGCCGCCGTGAAGAACTGACGCAAAGCCGCCTTGCCACGGCGTTCATCCGTGCAGTCGGCCCGGAAATTGATGGTGCAGTCCTCGGTGAAATGCGACAGCATGCCGTCAATGTCAATGGCGTCGGCGTAGCGGCAGTAGGCGAATTTCAGCGCTTGGATCTCCTGGCGGTCCCGCAGTTCGAGCAGGAAGTCCTGCGCCGTCTTGTCGGGCTCACCGGCCCCCTCTTCCCCGTTCACGAACGCTCCTCTCCGGTGCCCTCACACCCCGTCACGGTCGCCGGCCAGACCGGACGGCCCGCCAGTTCACCCAAACGTGGCGACGATCCGCCGCCGATCTCCCCGGCGACGAGGAAGAGCAGTTCGCGCTGGCGCCACCCATCGCGTGTGCGCACGAACACGTCCTCGTAGCGGACCCAGCGATGGCGGTCCTTTACCTCGGGGTAACCGACGAACCGTTTCCACGAATAGAGAGCACACTGCAGGGCGGCCCGGTCGGGCCCCAGGAACACGATGTCCAAGTTGGAAAGGTGATGGCTGCTCGAGGTCACGCCGAACAGGGCGGCCGAGAAGTAGTGGCGCAGGGCGTCGAGACCCCGCTGGCGATCGCCGCCGTCGGCCCGGAAGTTGATCGTGCAGTCCTGCGTGAAGGCCGACACCATGCCGTCGACGTCGAGGGCGTCAGCGGAGCGGCAATCCGCGAACTTGAGCGCCTCGATCTCACGGCGGTCCCGCACCTCCTGCAGAAACGACCGCGTGAACGCCTCAGTATCGGCGGCCAAGGCAGCCTCGGTCATGCCTCCGCCGCCTCATCGGCGCCTGCCCTTCCGGAGGCCACCCCTCCCCCGCGTCCGTTGCCGGCGATGCGGCGTGAGTCGTGGCTGGCCGTTCGGGCCGTCGGGTGCACTTCGACGACGACCCTATGCTCGGTGTCGAGGAGCCGCACCATGCTTTCGGGGTCGGTCGGCGCCAGCAGGGCCGCAATGCGGTGCAGCATCGTCTCCACCGTTGGTCGGTCGTCGTGCACGATGGCCTCACCCCGGAACGCCACCATGCGACGGCCCTCGAGTGCCGTGCCGGCGCTGGTGACGACCAGACTGACCCGTTGGTCGTGCCGGATACAGGCCACGTGCTGGCGTTGCCCCACCGCGGTGAACCAGAAGGAACCGTCCAGGCGGACAAAACTCACCACCACGCCCATGGGCCAGCCGTCAGGGCCGGCGAAGACCAAACTGCACTCGGAGGCGTGCTCGAGCAGCTCGTCGATCCCTTCGCCGTCCAGTCGGGCTGCGCGCAAGTCAGCCAGATCGTCGATCCCGAGTCGCCCCATGTCCCCCCTGCCCCCTGAAGCGTCGCTCAGCGCGAGGGTGGGTCGTCGACGGGCCACTGAACGTGTTTGACCTCGAAGTACTCCCGGAACCCTTCCTCACCACATTCGCGGCCGACACCACTCTCGCGGTATCCACCCCAGGGCGCATCGGGGCGCATGCCCCCGCCACCGTTGATGGTGACCGTGCCCGAGCGGATCTTGCCGGCCATGGCCAGAGCCTCCGAGGTGGGCCCCCAGATGTTGGCGTTGAGCCCGAAGCGTGACTGGTTGGCCAGGCTGATTGCCTCGCCCGCTTCGCTGTAGGGCAGCACCACGCCGACCGGGGCGAAGAGTTCCTCCTGCGACACCTCGGCCTCATTGCCGATGGAGGCGATGAGAGTCGGCTCAAAGAAGAAACCTTCCGGCTTGTCGGACGGTTGGCCACCGCCCACCATGATTTCGCCGCCCTCGGTCTGCGCCCGCGCGACGAACCCGGCCACCCGCTGGCGGTGCTCGTCCGTGATGAGCGGCCCGATCTCGGTCGTGTCATGGTGCGGGTCGTCGACCACCAGCTTGGACATGAAGTCCGCCGTCTCCTCGACGAACTGCTGGTAGTTCTCCTGGGGTACCAGCGTCCGTGTCGTCGCCCCGCACCCCTGGCCGGCGTTGCGGCAAAAGCGCATAACCGAGGGTCCGATGGTGCTGGAGATGTCCGCTCCCGGCAGCACGATGTTGGGGGACTTCCCGCCCAACTCCAGCACCACCTTCTTGATCCCCTGCCCGGCCAGGGCCATGATCTTCGCCCCCACCGGGACCGAGCCGGTGAAGCTGACCATGTCGACGGTGTCACTCAGGACGACCTGCTCGGTGACCGCCGGCGGGCCGAACACCATGTTGACGGCACCAGCCGGGAAACCGGCCTCCTCCATGAGGCGCACCAGGGCCACCGTACACAGGACCCCACGCGGAGAAGGGATCAGCATTGCCGGGCAGCCGGCGGCGAAGGCGGGCCCGAGCTTCCACGAGACGAGGTTGATCGGGTAGTTGTAGGCAGTGATGGCGGCCACCACACCCACCGGCTCGCGTAGCAACATGCTCGAGGTGGTGATGGGTTCGTAGTGCAGGGGCAGCTGCTGCTCGAGTCCATCGCGCGGCCCGCGCAGCGCCGCCTCGGCGTGCCAGCGGAAGTACATGATCGGTGCCCCCACCTGCAGGGCCCGGGCCAGCGTGACGGGAGACCCCACCTCGGAGACGACCAGTTCGACCAGATCCTCCTTGTCCCGTTCAATAAGGTCGGCCAATTTGAAGAGGAGCGCGCTGCGGTCCTGTGCTGATAGGCGGCTCCACTCGCCGCCGTCGAAGGCCGACCGGGCCGAGGCGAGCGCTTCGGCCACCTGGCGCTCCGTGGCCGACGGGGTTTCCGCCATGGTCTGCCCCGTGGTCGGGTTGACCGAGCGGACGATGTCGCCTTCCCCGGTCTGCCACTTGCCGTTGATGAAGCATCCAGCGGCGTTCGCCAGCTCTTCAATGATCATGCGTCCGTTCCTTCCGTCTCGTCGAGGGTTTGGCGGGGTCGCTGCCGTTCAGCGGGCGACGTAGCCGCCGTCGACCGGGAGGGCCACGCCGGTCACGAAGCTCGACTCGTCGCAGGCCAGGAAGAGCGCCGCATTGGCGATCTCCTCGGGCTGCGCCGGCCGGCCCAGCGGCACGGCGCTCATGAAGCCCGCCATGAGGTCGGCCACGTTGGCCCCGGGCTCCCGACCGAAGAATTGGGGCAGCATCGGCGTGTCGACCGGCCCTGGGCAGATGGCGTTGCAACGGATATCGGGCGCCAGGTTGAGAGCCATGGATTTCATGAGAAGCACGATGCCGCCCTTGGTCATGGAGTACAGCGGGCTGAAAGGGGAACCGATCAGACCCGAGACGGAGGCGGTGAAGATGATGGAGCCCTTGCCCTCGGCCCGGCGCAACAGGTCGGTGGCTTTGGAGGCCACATAGAAGGCACCCTTCAGATTGATGTCAACAGCCAGGTCCCACTGCTCGGGTGACATGTCAAGCCCGGCCGCACCGGGAATCCCGGCGTGGTTGTAAAGCACGTGGAGGGCACCATGGGTGCGCTCGATGCTCTTGAGGATGGACGACACCTGTTCCAGGTCCGTCACGTTGAGCTGGTGGGCCTCGGCAGAACCGCCGTCGGCCTCAATGAGCGCCACCGTCTCCTTGGCCGCCGACTCGTCCAGGTCGCTCACCACGACGTGGGCTCCCTCCTGGGCAAAGCGCCGCGCCCCGGCCCGACCCATGCCCGAACCCGCTGCCGTCACCATGGCCACCCGGTTTTCCAGCCTCACATCGCTCTCCTCTTGTCGCAGCACCCCTCGTCACTGCGACGGGGCCCCATGCTTGCCGTGTGGGTTGATTATACTGATGATAGTCATAGATTACTACTGCAGCTATGAGGAGATGGCCATGACTACGACGGTGGAGCCGCCCAACATCGACCACATGCTGTTGACGATCGGAGGGGATGCCGAAGAGGGTGCAGGCCCTCCCCTCACCGTCTTCAACCCGGCCACTGAAGAGGTCATCGCTACCGTGGCCAGCGCCGATGACGATCAGACCGAGCGGGCCATCGACGCCGCCCGGGCCGCCTTCGACAGCGGGCCGTGGGGGCGCGACAGCGCCGAACAACGTTCCCTGGCCCTGTACCGGCTGGCCGACGTGCTGGAGCGGCACGCCGAGGAACTGGTGACGTCCATCGTCAACGAGGTCGGTTCCCCCGTCAGCCTGACCCGGTCCTTGCAGGTGCAGACGCCGATCGCCCACCTCCGTCATTACGCCGGGGCGGCCACGCGCATCCCGACCGACTACCTGGGGTCGCATGCTGACCCGGTCCCGAGTGCCTCAATGGTGGCGCTACGCCCGGCCGGGGTGGTGGCCGCCATCACGGCCTACAACTACCCCCTGCTCCTGGCCATCTCGAAGATCGGCGCCGCCCTGGCCGCCGGCTGCACAACCGTGCTGCTCCCCTCGGCCCGCACTCCCTTGACCACCATGCTGCTGGGCCGGTACATCGTCGAAGCCGACCTCCCGCCGGGTGTGGTCAACGTCATCACCGGTGACGTGGACGTGGCCCGACGTTTGACGGAGAGCGCCAAGGTGGACAGGGTCTCTTTCACCGGATCCTCGGGCGTCGGGCGGCACGTCATGCGCCAGGCGGCCGACAATCTGACCGGCGTCATGCTCGAACTGGGCGGCAAATCCCCCCTCGTCGTGCTGCCCGGCATCGAACTGGAGCCCATTGTCCTCAACATCCACCAGCGCTACTCGCGCAACGCCGGCCAGGGTTGCATGTCACCCACCAGGCTGCTGGTGCACCGCTCGCAGTGGGACGAGTTCCTCGCCCTGAGCAAGGAGGCCTTTGACCAGATCACGGTGGGCGACCCCTGGGATCCCGCCACCGACGTCGGCCCGCTCATCCGCCCCGAGCACCGGGACCGGGTGGAAGGGTTCGTGGAAGAGGCCTGTGGTCTCGGAGGCCGTATCGCGGCCGGAGGCGGCCGGCCCGCGCTCGCCCGGGGCTGGTACACCAATCCGACCCTGGTGGTGGACGTCGAGAACTCCTGGCGCATTGCCCGGGAGGAGATCTTCGGGCCCATCGCGGTGGCCATGCCCTTCGCCGACACCGATGACGCCGTCGACATCGCCAACGACTCGCTGTATGGCCTCGCTGCGTACGTCTACGGCCCCGATACCCAGGAGGCCCTCGCTGTGGCCGCCCGCCTGCGGGCCGGCATGGTCTCGGTCAACGGCGGCGGCGGCCTCCGACCCGATGCCACCATCGGCGGCTTCAAGCAGAGCGGCATAGGCCGAGAACAGGGGCGGTGGGGTATGGAGGAATTCCTCGAGCCCCAGCACATCCAGTGGGGCCTAGCCTGATGGGACAGACCGACGCCCACCTGAGCATGCTCGACCACGAGCCAAACGGAGACACCGACATGGCCAAGCGTGCGGATGGGCCGACGGTGGCCCACATGACCCAAATCACCTCGGCGGTCGAGATCGATGAGATTCTCCGCAACACCGACATCGCGGCCGACCTGCACAATCGAGACAGCTCCCCCCTTCTCGGCGGGACCATCCTGACGTTGACCAAGGGAGAGCACCTGCAGCGCCGGCGGGCCGAGGCCCGGGTCATCTCCCGGGAGGCGTTGCGCTTCTACGAGGACACCGTCTTCGTGCCCCTGATCCGCCAACGGCTCGAGAGGCTCGCCAAAGAGCAGCGGGGCGACGACGGGTTGGTTCATGAAGACCTGCTCATCTTCACCCGCATGGTCTTGGTGCAACTGACGGCCACCATGATCGGCCTGGACGGCCTTGATGATCCCGACGAGGTCGAAGCCCTCTATCGGTGCGCCGAGCGGTTCGGTGAGGCGGCGTCGGTGGAGTGGTCCACCGGCGACCACGACGCGATCCTGGCCGCTGCCTTCGATGCGAACGACACGTTCTACGAACGATGGATGGGCCACTCGCTCGAGCGGCGCCGTCAGCTCGTCGCCCGCCATGACGAGGACGGCGGCGCATCCGACCTGCCGCTCGATCTCCTCACCATGCTGCTCGTGCATGCCCCAGAGCTCGACGACGGCGCCCTGCGGCGCGAGGCCATCTTCTTTCTGCTGGCCTCGTCGAGCACCACGACCCACGCCACGCCACATGTGATCCTCGAACTTCTCGACTGGCTGGAAGCCAATCCGGCCGATCGGGCCCTCATCCACAACGTCGACTTCATCAAGCAGGTGGCCAACGAGGGTCTGCGCCTGCACCCCCCGACGCCCGCCCTACTTCGCCGGGCCCTGCGGCCTGTCACCCTTTCGACTGGCCGGACGTTCGAAGCCGGTGAGCACATCGCCCTCGACGTGGAATCGGTCAACAACGACGTCGGGAGGTTCGGCGACGACCCCTTGCACTTCAACCCCCGGCGCCAGATCTCGTCGGGCCCCAACCCCTTCGGCTTCTCCTTCGGCGGCGGCCCGCACATGTGCCTGGGCCGGCCGCTGGCCACGAGCACCCAGAAGGCCAACAACGACGACGCGCCGCTGGGCTCCATCGTGCTGCTCATCCTGCAGCTGATGCGAGCCGGTCTCGAGCTCGATCCGGCCGCGGAGCCGCCCCGTCTGCGCCAGGACACGACGGCCCACCGTTTCGCCACCTTCGACATCATTCTGCGCAACATTTAGCGAACGACCTCAGACGACACCCCCTTCGTCGCGGTGAATTCACGGTTGTCGACCTCAAGCTTCGGCCGGCCACGACGACCAATGGGCTACCAGGCTGGGCTGGACAGGATGGATTCGACTTACCGCATTGAGTAGTACCGGCCCTCGTGGGTGATCTCGTCAGCCGACCAGAAGTGACGACGAAGCCCCATGAACCCGTCGGCCGGCCCGCGCTCGTCGCAACGTCCGAACCTTCTAGGTACGCCACATCCTCGTTCTCTCTCCAATCTCATTCCTCACGGATATCTTTCTGCGGCCCGGCCCGTCAGAATTTCACCCGCCGCGGGGTGCTGTGCAATTGTGAAGAACCAAGGACGTCGACCAGAGGAGGATGGGATGATTTTCAACGTTGTAAGGCAGCCGGTACGGGCAAAATACAGTGACGATTTTCCATCGTTGGTCGCGGACTTCACTGCCGCTTCACGGGCCGAGCCCGGAAACCTCTTCTTCGACTGGTGCCGAAGCGCCGATGATTCCAATTTGTGGTTCCTCATTGAGGGTTTTATCGATGCGGAAGCCGGCGAGGCGCATGTGGCCTCCGATCACTTCAAAGCAGCCATGGCGGAGATGCCACGCCTCCTTGCCGCCGTCCCTGAGATCATCCACGTCGACATGCCCGGCGACGGCTGGGGCCACGTGACCGAAGGATCCTGACCGACTATGAAGTTCGTCAAGAACAAAAGGGCTGGTTCCGATGCGGGCGCTCAGCTCCGCCCGGATCAAAGCGTCCCAGCCCGCCAACCTCCGAAAGGCTGACATGACACGACACAAAACGCATCATTTGCGCTCAGAAGTGCTGCCGCGCGGCCGGCGCGCCAGGCGGACCGCAGCGATGGCGGCGGTGGCCGTGACGGCAACCCTGGCCCTTCCCGTGCTGGGTGGCGCTCCGGCCGCGCAGGCCGTGGCGACGTCTACGACCATGGGCGGGCGGGCGGCGGCGGTCTGGCAGCCGGCCGAGGACACGGATTGGATGTGGGAACTCGACAAGCCGCTGAAGACCTCGAACCCCAGGCTGATGGGTACCGGCATAACCGCATGGAACGGCGATACCCCACCGGGGGACAACCCGGTTCTCTACGACATCGACGGCATCGAGAACCCGGCATCCACCGTCGCAGCGCTGCACTCGACGGGCGACCACGTCGTCTGTTACATCGAGGTCGGCACCGCAGGGAACTACTACAGCGCGAAGCAGGAGGGCATCCCCGTCACCTACTACGACCAGCTCAAACAGGCTGGTGACCTCGGCGACAAGATCAAGGGCTATCCGGAGTATTTCATCAACATCAACGCTTCCTCTGCGGTGTCGATCGTCGAGGCCATGATCGACCAGCAGTGCTCGGCCAAAGGCTTCGATGGCGTCGAAACCGACCTGGACGAGACCTTTCACGGCAACGAGGGCAAGTCCGGCTTCAAAATCTCCCAAGCCGGCGAGGAGAAATACCTGACCACACTGGCGGACTACATGCACGGCCTCGGTTTGGCCTGGATCGCCAAGAACCTGGACGACACCGAGCGAGCCTCCTTCGTCGACACCATGGAGCCGCTGGCCCAGGGGATCATCAGCGAGCAGTGCAACCAATACGACACCTGCTCCTATCTGCACCCCTTCCTGGCCGCGGGCAAATGGATCGGCAACGCGGAGTACTCCAAGGCGCTCTCGCAGTTCTGCCCGTCCGACAACGCCAACGACATGAACGGCATCCTTTTCAATGTGAACCTCGACGGCGGCCGTAGCCCCTGCCGTTGAACGGGCCAGCACCGACGAAAGGTCATGTGCCACACGGGCGGCGCGCCTCTTCGCTAGCCGGCCTCTCGTCGGAGGCGCAGGCAGCTGCGATGTCGGCGCCAGCTCGGCAGCCTGTCTTGACATCCCCCTCGGAAGAACCAAGGTGAACCGTCGAGTATCAAGCCCCCCGTCTGCACCATGGCAAGAAGCGCCGTGCCGTTGGACCCACGGCACCGTTTCGACACCCGTTGCCGGCAATTGGCTGCGAAGGGAGGATTCGAACCTCCGGCGACGATGGGTAACAGCCACCCGCTCTACCGCTGAGCTACTTCGCACTATGCGCACTGGATCACGTCATGCTCCGGGGGGACGCATGCCGGCTTTCCTTGTGTGTTGTCCACCGCAGGCCGAAGCGCCCACTGGACGGACCGGGGTGCGCGACTCCGGCCAATGTGACCCGTGCAGGAATCGAACCTGCGTCCGCTGCATGAGAAGCAGCCGTCCCTGCCCCCTAAAGGGGTTCGACGGACGAGCCGTGAATATCGATGAGAAACTGGAGGTGCGAAACACAGAGGCCGTACGACCTCGACCGGCCTTCGAAATTCGCACCGGTCCAGGAACACAACACCTTCCCAGACGGTTGTCTTGCCTGTCCGATTCAAACGGACAAGCGTTGCCCTCGAAGGGCAGCGCCCTGTTCCGCTGAGTTATGGCGAGGTGGCACCCGGGGCCAGATTCCAAACTGACCATAAGAAGCTTCGCACGCCCCGGTGTTGTTCGCCTACGCCTCCCTGGTTCAGGGCCAGGTGTGCCGCCAGTTAGACCACTTCCGAATGATGCGTCTCGGATGGTCGAACTCCGATGAGCGAGCTATTGGCCGCCCGGTAGCCAATTGCCCCCGAACACAAGGGGTTGGCGGGGAGCCCGACCCGCTCGTGACGAGCGTCGGTGACTGAGCACCGGACACCAGATCGGCCGAGGGGGGATCGGCACGAGGGGACCAGGGGTCAGCCGGGCTCCCGCCAGAGTACGGGCGGAGAGAGTCGAACTCTCATGGACATGATCCGCCGGCTTCTGAGGCCGGTGCGTCTACCGATTCCGCCACGCCCGCACAAGAGCCGAACGCGGCCAGCGACGATATGCGCGGACCGGTCGCTCGGCTCAGTGGACCCAGACTGGCTCGAACTGTCACCGGACTCCTTGCAGGTGAGCCGCACTGCCACTTGTGCTCTGGTTCCAATGACCGCGGGGCAGGAATGGAACCTGCCGTACCTGAATTAGGACCCCAAGGTCGTCCCACGACGGAAACCCGCGGAAGGGATCGGTATGAGGTCGCAACGTGGCATGGTTGCGACCGGATCCCTTTGCTGGCGATCTCTTCAGTTGTCAAGGAGCTATTTGGGCGCGAAGAACCAAGCCCATTTAGAGAAATGGAGTCTTCGCACACGCTAGGGCTCAGGGGGTCGAACCTCGTTGTCGGGGGCTTTGGATGCCGCCCGGCCACCGGTGCCTCACCTCTTCGTGTGTTCTTTTTCGTCGTCATAGTCCGAAAACCAAAAGAGCCGCCTCCTTGCGGAAGCGGCTCTCCAGCGGTTGCGGACCTGTAAAGATCCAGTTCATAACGCTAAAGACGCCTCCTGAGATGGAGCATCGTTGTACATGACTTGGGTTCCCAGGTCATGCGATGTCAGCTGCGTGATGCTGCGCGGATTCACGTTGGCCTGTCGGCCTTCAAACCACCGGTTATCCCGGTCGCTTATCGCGGAGCTGTGACGCATGCCAAAAGTGTAGAGACAATGATGTCGGATTGGAAGCTTTGTTCTTCACTTTTCACATATGAATCCCTTGAGAGCGCAAAATGAGTTGCACATTCATGAGATGCGAATTATTCGAGCCAACTGAGTGGGGATTCATGCGAGGTGCATTGAAGATCGTCACGCAGATCAAAGGAGCGCTGCTGTCGGAAGGACATCGGCGACCTTCAGCTACGACGCTGGCACTCAGGAAGAGACAGATGCGCTGAAACTTCGAACCGCACCTACCCGGCAGCGAGCGCAGACCCCGGATCAGTGTCGAGAACGGCCTCCATCTTCCCCGGCCTTTGCCCCAGGACGATGGTGGAGAAGGACGACGATTCGGCCCTGATTGGTGACCCGGAGCATCGGGAATCGCTCCTCAGCCGAACGGCTGCAGGCTGTTGGCCACCACCCACATGCTGAAGTACTGCGAGTTGGCGCCGTACGCCATCGCCAGGGCCGTCTTGGCCCCCTCGACCTGGTGCTCTCCGGCGGCACCACGCACCTGGTTGGCCGCTTCGGCGAAGCGGAGGAGGCCCGAGGCGCCGATGGGGTTGGACGAGAGCACGCCGCCGGAGCAGTTGACGGGAAACGAACCAGCGATCTCGGTGTCCCCAGCATCGGTCATCCTCCAGCCCTCGCCCTCCTCGGCGATGAGATGCGCCTCGAGCCACATGGGTTCGTGCCAGGAGAACGGCACGTAGAGCTCGGCCATGTCGAGCTGTTGGCGCGGTCGGGTGATGCCAGCCTGGGCGTAAACGTCCTTGGCACACAGCAGGCACGCCTCGGGTCGGACCGGATCGCGGCCCGGGAACGCTGGCGGTTCGGAGCGAGACGAGGCGCCAAGTATCCACGCCGGATTGCGGCCTTGCGTGCCCGCTTCGTCCGTGATGATCACGGCGCATGCTCCGTCGGAGGAGGGACAAGACTCGAGGAAGCGGATCGGATCCCACATCATCGGGCTGTTGCGCACCTTCTCGATGGAGATGTCCTCGATCTTCAAGTGGGCATAGGGGTTCTTGAGGGCATTCTGCCGGTCCTTCACCGCAACTTTCCAGCCAATGTGTTCGGGAGCACGCGAGCGGTGGATGTACGACCGAATGAACGGGGCAAACGCACCGCCAGCGCCCAACGAGGCCCCCCTTCCGGAGCCCAGTGCGAATTGGGCATTGCCCTCTGACTGCTTCTCGAAGGCGACGGCTAGCACCCGCTTGTGTTTTCCGGCCTGCACGTGCGACGCGGCAACGATGCCCGTCGTCCCTCCCACCGAACCGGCGGTGTGCACCCGGAACATGGGTTTGCCGACCGCCCCGAGAGCGTCGGCCAGGTAGAGCTCCGGCTTCATGATGCCCTCGAAGAGGTCCGGAGCCTTTCCGAGGACGACGGCATCGATGTCGTCCATCGTCATCTGCGCGTCGTCGAGCGCCCGAAAGACGGCCTCGCGAACCATTCCGCCCACGGATACGTCACGGCGGCGCGTCTTGTGGTGGGTCTGACCGACCCCGACGACAGCTACGGGAATCATGACCGTCCCTCCAGGATGCAGACGAGGTTCTGTTGTAGGCACGGGCCGCTTGTGGAGTGCGCCAGAGACCGGGTGCCACCATCAAAGATGTGCTCGGCGGCATAACCGATCCGGCTGAGACCGGTGGCCATGATCGGGTTGGCCTTGAGCGCGCCTCCAGAGGCGTTGACGGTGACGTCGTCACCGAGGCCGAGCACCGAGCGCAGGAGCAGTTCCTCGTGTGTGAACGCGGCCTGCAACTCGGCCAACTCCACCGGATTGTCGCCGAGTCCGGCCGCATCGGCCGCGATACGAGTCGACGGTGAGTCGTCGAGAGCCCGGAACGACGGGTTGTGACACTCGGTGCGATGATCGAACCCGGTGATGTAGGCCGGCCGCTCGACGAGCTGACGGGCACGGTCGCCTCGGGCCAGAACCATGGCGGCGGCGCCGTCGGTGATCGGCGGCAGGTCGTGACGTCTCAAGGGCTCGCGCACATAGTCGCCTGCCAAGAGCTCGTCGACCGTCCCTTTCCCGCGCGAGCGAATGGCCACTTCGGCCATTGAGCGCTCGTCGGCGATGCCGGCTGCGATCACCGCGCGGGCCTGCAGCGCGGCGAACGTGACTGGGTCGGCACCGAGAGGCGCCAGGTAGAAGGGATCCATCTCCATCGGGTAAATCAGGGCCGGGTTTCCGGTCGAGGAGCGGCCAGATCCGGTCACGACGGCGATATCGATATCGCCCTCCTGCAAACGCAGCCAGGCCTCGTACAGCGCCCAGGCCCCGTCCATCTCGACATGGGAGTCGCGCTTGGGCGGCCACGCACCGATGGCATCGAGATTCCCGACGAACGAGAAGGCCTGGCCGGTGATGTAGTCGCACGAGCCGAGGCAGGTGAAATCGACGTCGGATCGGGTCAGCCCGAGCGGCTCCAGCGCATCGGTGATGACCCGGAGCAACAGCTGGGTTTCGCTCAGTTCGGTGTGGCGGACCATCGGGGTGTGCGCCCAGCCCACCACCGCAATGTCAGTCGAGGTCGGCATGTCAGAAGATCCTGTTCACGAGATCGGGTTCGTCCACGTTGGGCTCGCCGTTCGGGACCCAGCCGATCAGGCTCCCATATGGGTTTCCCTCAGTCTCCTCCGCCGCGGACGCCCACACCGCGCTCACCCGGACGCCGACCGCCACGTCAAGACGGGCAGCTCCACCACCGGCTGGTAGCTCAGCACCACGTCTGTCTCGTCGAGCAGCACGAAAACCCGGGCGAACGGCTCGGTCTCGGTCTGCCCCGGATACTGCACCGGCGTGACGATCACGAAGTTCGTGATCGTTCCGTTCGGCGGCAGGTCGACCAAGTGCTCCTCGCCGAGCTCGAGCGAGTCGATGGGGCACACGCCCCGGCCGCCGGCATATGTCCGGCCGCACTCGGGGCAGCGGAAGCCGACCAGGCGGTGCTGCCGGGAAGCGTCGACCACGAGATCGCTCGTTGAGGGTACCGGATTCCGGTAGGTGATGGAGGCGAGGTAGTCCATCATCTCCACCCCCTCTGCGGCCGGTCCCGAGTCCTCGCCCTCGACTTCGGATTCCTCGCCCGGCACGAAGCAGGCGATGTCGGTGATGTGGCCAATCCGCTGACCCTTCCAGCGCGGTGACACCCTCATGCCGTCTGTCATGGCGTCCGGAACACCGCCATCGACGGCGTGCAGCAATGGCGTCGATGCCCCGTCGAGGAGGATGAAAGCGAAAGCGAACGGCCGGTCGAGCGGGTGCTGTTCCGTGGGTTCAGGCACCCACGTCCACGACTGGACTGTACCCGCTGGGCCGACTTCGACCAGCTCGCGGGGCAGTTCGGCCCCGGTCGCCGGATTCCATTCCATGGGCGGGACGAGCACGCCGTCACCGTTGCGGATCCCGAGGATTCTCTTCTCGGTCAACGCCGTCATGAACGCCCCGATCACCGGCCCAAGCGACCGCTTGTACGGGAACGTGATGTTGCTCTCCACGAACCTGACCACGGCTACCTCCTCCCTTGACGTCGTCGATCCATGTGCCGTCGTCTCATTGGCGAAGCCCTCCTCCGACATCACGCCGGGTCTCCGGCTTCATTGCTGCCGGTCCCGGTCTCTGGCGGACTCGGCATTCCCCGTAAGGATCCCGCCGACGGCCGCGGTAACCCATCGGCGCAGGGGCTCGCTCGGCGCGCCCGTTCGACGAGCTGGAAGCGCGGGCCGTTCGATCATCGAATGGACCAACCGCGTGACGAGCTCGGCGATCTCGTCGAGGTGGTCCGCGTCGACCGGCCCGTCGAACGAGGCCCCGGCCCGCTCGATCAACCCGCGGGTGAGCAGTAACGCCGCGCTGCTCGTCACGTCATCGGTGCCCGAACCGGAACCGAACCTCGTCAACTGCTGGAGCTGGGAGTCGCGGCAGAGCCACTCGAAGAGCAGGCAGCTCACCTCCGCCACGACCTCGGCCGGAGTGGCTCGGAGATCGATTTCCATGGAAGCGACACGGGCCAGGAGCGGATCGATCGACTCCAGCGCGACCGCCCGGAGAACGGCCCGGCCGCTGGAGTAGTGCCGATAGATGGTCGGGCGGCTCACGCCCAACTCGCGTGCCACCTCGGCGATCCGCACGTTGACCCCGTTGCGGTCGATACACCGGCGAGCGGCGTCGCGAATCCGCTGACTCGCTTCCGCGTCGTCGGCCGGCGGTCGGCCGGCCCAGCTGGGAGCAATCTTTGTCGCGCTGGGGCCGGACACGAGCGGACACCTTACACTCTGTGCACCCTGTAAAGTCCGTTGGACTCAACCGGAAGTTCGCCACCAGGGGGATGAAGGACATGTCTCGAAGTACAGCTGCCGCCTCCGAGAGCACTTCGACCGGACCGCTGGCGGGGGTGAAGGTGCTCGACCTCTCGATCGCTCTCACCGGCCCCTATGCCGTCGCACTGCTGGCCGACCAGGGAGCCGAGGTCGTCAAGGTCGAGCGTCCCGGGATGGGCGACATCGCCCGCTGGATCGGCGTTTCCGTCAACGGTATGAGCGCCTTTTACCTGGCCTGCAACCGGGGGAAACGGTGCATCGCCGTGGACCTCGCCACCGACGCGGGCCGACAGATCGTGATTGGCACTCGCCGCAACGGCTGACGTGATCGTCCAGAACTTCCGGCCCGGGGTCATCGACCGGCTCGGCTTGGGCTACGAGGCGGTGCGGGCCCTGAACCCCGAGGTCATCTACTGCTCGGTCTCCGGCTACGGACCGGAGGGCCCGTACAGCACACCGCAGCGCCTACGACACGTCGATCCAGGCCTACGGTGGCTTCGCCGCCAACCAGGCGGATCCCAACGGCGGTCCGCCCACGTTCTTGCGCCAGAACGCGGCCGACAAGGTCAGCGCCCTCTACGCCTGCCAGGCCATTACCGCGGCGCTGTACGCGCGGGCCAGCGGCCGCGGTGGGCAACACCTCGAGCTGGGAATGGCCGACGCCTGCGTGTCGTTCCTGTGGGCCGAATCAGCGGGCAACGAGGTGCTGCTCGACTCCGACGGATCGCAGAACTCGAGCTTCAACGCCGGCTTCCAGCCCATGCGCTTCCTCGACGGGTGGGGCATCGCCGTGCCCACCACCGACGCCGACTTCGCCGGCATCTGCAAGGCCCTCGGCGTCGAAGGCTTCGACGACCCCCGCATCGCCACCGTTGCCGAGCGGCGCAAGAACCGCGACGTGCTCGAGCCGATTCTGGACATGTGTTACGCCATGGCTGCCAACCTCACCCAGGCTGAGGCCACCGAATGCTTCGAACGCGAGCGGGTGGCCTTCGCAATGGTGCTCTCCACCGCCGAGATCGTCGACGACCCCCACGCCCAAGCCATCGGCATGTTTACCGAGTTCGACCACCCGGTCGCCGGCCGGGCACGCCTGCCCCGACACCCCACCCAGTTCCACGGCACGCCCGCCGCGCTCGGCGGGGTTGCCCCGGCCCTCGGCGAGCACACCGACGAAGTGCTCGCCGAGCTCGGCCTCGGTGACCGCATCGAAGAGCTCCGCGCCGCCGGTGTCCTCGCCTGACGACCGTCACGACGCGATCGCTCCCGTCACCGATCGGACCGGGCCCGCGATCAAAACCGCCGATGGGAGGATTTGATGTCTCGCTGAAGGCGTCTGCAGCTGTCGGGGCGTGCCGACGGAAAAGGCGACGGTCAGCCCCTTACGAAGACCCAGACAAAGAGGCCTGCTGCTGCGGGGTCAGGTGGACGACATTCTTCGGGTTGCAGTTCCAGATGGACTGGGTGGGCTGGGTGATCGCCTTGTCGTAGACGAACTTGTTGGGCTCGGCCTTGAGCAGGGCAAAGCACGGTGAGGACTGCGGGTTCTTGTTGGACAGGGTCAACTGCGCCACCGGTGACTCAATGCCTCCGGCATCCCAGTTCTTCGTGGCGGCGGCGTGGCTGAGCACGCACGACGTCGTCAAGTTGGCTCCACAGGCCGATGCGGACTTCGCCCACAAGAGCCATGACTCCGCACCCTCCTCGTCGTCGAAGTCGACGGCGTCGCCCTTGGCGTACGTGTGCATGACGTTGACGAGCTGCTCTGTCGAAGGGTTCTGCGAGGCCATCTCGAGTGGCCACCACGACGTCTCGAGGTAGACCGGCGGGAGAGATGGGTTGTCGGCGACTCCCTTGGTGGTCGAGGAGTTGTAGAACTGGACTCCGAGGATGACGAAGGCCGGGTGGTAGGCGGCGGTGCTCATCGCCTGGAAGTAGGGAACGATGTTGTCGTCCAGGGACGGCCACAAGGCAGTCGACGCCCTTGCTCTGGACCTCTTCGATATAGGGTGCCCAGTCGGTCACCGATAACCGGTGGCTCCTGGAAGTCGAGCACCTTCCACCCCTGGGCCTCGGCGCCGTATTCGTCCTTGCGCTCGGCCTCGAGGATGGAGGGGTTGTTCGCCCCGCCCATACCCGCCTTCTTGACCGCCTGGGGGTATTTCTTGGCCAGCGCACCGAACCAACCCGAGGCGATGGTGTTGATGTTGCCTCCGCTGGGGTTGACCTGATTTGGGCGAGTACGGATGCGTTGGACACGACGTAGCCACTGATCTGGCCCAGCCCGCACTTCTCACGCACCGGGACCGAGGGCTGGTCGAGGGCCATGCCACCGCCGACCGCCATGAAGTCGCTCTGGCAGGCCTGCTCGGTCACCTGCGCGGCATTGAAAAGGGCGCCGTCGCGGTTGTCGATGACAATCTTGCGGCCGTTGATGCCGCCCGAGGCGTTGCACCAGGCCGCAAAGGCCTTGGCCTGCTGGGGGAACTCCGCCTCCAGGCCCGGCTCGATCGTGTTGGCGGCATCGTTGAACACGGCGATGTTAATGGTCTTGTCCCCCACGCCGCGTACCGAGGAGGCACCACCCGGGCCCGCTTCGCAGATCTTGCCCACGCCGGGCCATACACCGTTCGTGGGAGCGCTCGATGCCAGCACGCGACTGGACGATGTGGCCGCCCCCGTCGCTGCCGACGACAGGGAAACAAACACGCCGGCGAGAAGCGCGGTCGCTGTTGCGAGCGGCAGCGCCGTCCGTCGCACGTCGATGAGGCCTTTCGGCAAACCCTTCATATCCACCCCCGAGGATCTGTGATTCGGACATTCAATCAGTAGTTCGGCTCAAATGGGATTCGCCACGAAATCAGAGAACTCCAAGGCCACCGGCCGACGTGGCCGTCGCACGGCGCTCGCCAATGGATCCCTTGATACGGGCGCAGCGCTCTGCTCGTTTCCCATAGCTCACGGCTGTACCGGGACCTTCGGAGGGCAATGGCACTCCGGCGGCCATTTGGACCCTTCACACGCTGGCCCCAGGTTCGAAGCCCGAACCAGCCCGAGCCCGCCCGGGCGCTGCCGCCCCCAAGGGTCGAACGCGGAATGAGCTGCCGACTAACCGGCTTGCGATTTGATGAGCGCGTCGTTCGCGTCTTCAGGCAGCTCTTTCAAAGGTTTCTGCAGTTCGTCGACGGTGGGACCGAACTTGGCCGCCAACGGGGCAAGCTTGGCCAAATCGAAGTCGTACAGGTTGGCGCAGTTCTCCGCCAGGATCCGCTGCTTCTCGTCGGGCCCGACCTCAAGCATCACCTGGCGCAAGGTCTCACGGGTGAAGGGGTACGTTCCCTCGTCATGGGGATAGTCACTGCCCCACATGAACCGGTCAGCACCGATCTGCGCTCGCACTGCGACGTCTGCGGGTCGCGGTTGGCTCACTCCCATCCACACATTCTGAGCAAAGTATTCGCTGGCGAGATGGTCGAGCTTGTTCTCGTCTCCGTAGCGGATCTCCCCCGTTTGGCCGGTTTTACGGATCCGGTCGATGGTGGCGTCGAGATCCTTCAGCAACTTGGGCACCCAGGAGCATTGGGTTTCAGTGATCACGAATTTCAGCCGCGGAAATCGCTCGAAGACGCCTCCTAGGACAAAGTGGACGAAAGGGCGCTGCGAGTAGAAGGAGACCTCATTGATGTAAAAGAGCATCGCAAAGGGATAGTTGCCGTAGTCAGGTACCCCCGTACCTCCATGAACGTTGACGGGCATCTCAAGATCCTCGATGACTTCCCACAACCGGTCATAGGCAGGATCGTAAAGCGGCCTGACCCACTTGACATCGGGGGGCACATTGGGCAGAAGGATGCCGCCGCGGAGGCCGTGGTCCTTGATCCAGTGCACGTCGTCGATGGCGTCGTCGATGTCATTGAGGAAGATCTGACCGATGCCCGCCCTGCGATCGGGAAACTCTCCGCAAAAATCAACCAGCCAGCGATTGTGGGCCCGGATTCCAGCGAGGCGATGCTCGTAGTTTTCGGGCTCGGGCGGCGGAGCGAAGAGAACAAAGCTCGGGAAGAAGGGCGGGATCGTGTTTGGAAAGATCACCTCTCCGACGATGCCATCGGCCTCCTGTTGGCTGTTGCGCATCTCGGTATCCCAGTTACGGAGCCTCCGCGTGTCACCGAGATCCTTGAAGGGATTCTTGTACTTGGCCCTCCACGCATCGAACTCCTCGAGGTACTTCGAATCGAGGTACTCACGATAGGCAGCATGGCTGCCGCCGGCGTGGCTGTCGGCCGTGACGATCGTGTAGTGGCCGTCGGCCCTGTCAATGGTGTCGTTACCAGTCTTCATTCTTGATCGAAGTCCTCCATCCTCAGCTTGCTGGAGAATGCTAAGCCGTAAGTTAGTTCCATTCGCAAGGCCAGTTTTCGCGGCTGCCGCCGCTCGATGGCGTTGATCCACTCGTCACCCCCCCGCTCGCAATGGCCTGCGTATGCCCATGCGACAATGTGCGTACCTTGGCATTGGTCGAGGGCCGGGCCGTTGAGCCAGCCCTTCAACGATCCGTCGCCTCGGCGATCTCCACGTAGGGCGTCAGGATTTCAGTGAGCAGTCGCCGATGCCGCTGGCCGCGGTCTTGCTTCGGCGCCACCGTGTCGTAGGCCATGGAGTCCAAGAGTTGCTGGCTGAAGGCGAAGCCACGAATCACGAGAAAGATTGTCGTCGCCAGATCAGGCTTGTTCGCTGCCGGGCCGAGGGCTTCCCGCAGCAGCCGCCGCACGGAAGTATGAGACCGCTCCGCAACCTCCCGCATCGTCTTGCGGACGTCAGCACTGGTGCGGGGGTCGTGGTCCATGTTGAGCATGACCTGAAGGCTTGCCAAATAGTCGGGCCTGGAATAGTGCGCCAAGAACACGTCGACCAGCTGTGTCATGCGCTCCGCGACGGTCTCTCCCTCTATGTGCGCACCCTTCACGGTCTCGACCATGTGGCTCGCCCCGTCCTCGAGGACCGCGAGCATCAGACCTTCTCGATTGCCGAAATACCATTGGATCACCCCCCAGGTAACCCCCGCCCTGCGAGCGATCTCATTGGTACTGGACCCCCTGTAAAAGCCCAATTCGATTATGCATTCGATGGCCGCCTTGATCACTCGGTCACGAGTATCGAGGTCTCCGGCGCCTGGGGTCTGCTCGCGGCGCTGGGCGCGGGCTTCCTTGGTCCGCTCTGGCTTGATCGTCATGGATGCTCAACTCGATAGTACCCACTATGGAGCTGAGTACCGTAACGTCGACTCTTGGGTTGGGAAACGAACACGCCAGCTCGGTATGACTCGTCAAGCGGTGACGGATGTCGCCCACCGGGCAAGGCGATCCCAGAGGAGTCGGCGATTGACGGCCACGTTGTGATTGTGGCCTGCGCCCTCGAGTAGGAAGAGTGTCAGATCGCCGCAGGCCGGGAGTTGCCCCGGCAGGACATCCAAGGTGCCCCCGAAATCATGTTCGCCGAGGGACGCAATGATGGGGATGCGGAGTTCATCGAGTTCGGGTTGCACTGACCCGGGCACGATGGCCGTCATGCCGACCAGCGCCAACAGTCGAGAGCTCGCCGCCGCCAACGCCATATCGACCTGCGTGGCAACGGCGTTGGGTTCGAGCTCTGCCGTGATGCTGCTCGACCACTCGGGGAGAGGATCACCAAACCGCGCCCTGGTGAGATTCTTCACCTCCTCCGAAAGGCGCTCTGGGTGGCCTGCATAACGAAGCTCGTCTTCGTTGAGGACGCCCGGAAGTCCCGACGCGGAGAAACCCAGTAACGCGACGACGTCGTATGAGTGGTGGTGCGCCTGCTGGAACGCGACGAGGAGGGCCCCGGCAGAGTGCCCGAGCCCGACTACGGCCCGGGGAACGACGCCGGACAGTCCCGCTGCGGCGAAGCGGTCGCTGCCGATCTCCGCTCGGAGCCCGTCAAGAGCGGCTGCCAGGACGTCGGCGACCACGCGCGGGGTGAGGGTGTACCCGTCATCAGGCCTATCGCTCTCCCCCACACCCGGAGGATCAACGGTCACGACGAGATCGCCGCCTGCCGCGAGATGACGGGCCATGCTGAACGCACCGTTCTGGCTCGCGACGTCAAGGTCAAAGTACTTGCGATTGATGCCACCGCCAGGAATACATACCCACAGCAGATGCGTGGGACCGACACTCTGCGGCACGAAGAGATCGGCGGCGATCCGTTTGCAACCAGCGGGGGCGACGTCACTCACGTCCATGTTGAAAGTGGACCGGCGTACGGCGAGCACCTCTGCGTCGGATCGCGTTCGAAGCATCGATTCAGAACCCTCCTGCACCGTGCTCAGGACGCTCTGCGCAACAGGCCGCCGGCCGATGACGGCGCGCAATCGGCCCCACGCCACTGTTCAGCACTCCTACCAAATGGCTGACCAATCATGCGAAGCTCCCTTTGGGGACTAATCGGACAGGTTCCAGACACGCTTGGCGTTCCCGGAGAGAATCAGTTCCCGCTCGCCTGGTGGGATCGAGCGGAACTGCGTCTCTACCACCTGTCGAGAGTGCGGCCAGGAGGTGACCGGGTGTGGATAGTCAGACGACCACATGATGTTCTGGACGCCGATCCGATCGCGGAGGAGGTCGAGCGAGAAGTCCTCCTCGATGAACGTCAGATGCACATTCTGGTGAAAATAGAAACTCGGCAACTCGGTCAATCCCGGGTACTCGTACCCCTGGCGGAGCACCATGTCGTCGACCACGTGCAGCCACCAGGCGACCCAGGCCAATCCGGGCTCGACGAACACGAGCTTGAGCCGGGGGTGCCGAGCCAGCACGCCGGTCAGGATCCACATCCCGAACGCCTCCCCCGTCGTAAGCGGGGTCATCGCCACCATCACGCCCTTCTGCGGTGTCGGGTCTCGTCGGCTGAGGTCGTCCAGACTCGTGTTGAGTCCGATATGGCAGCAGACCGGGAGACCGGTCTCCTCGATGGCCGAGAAGAGGCGGTCGTATCGCTCGTCGTAATAGTCGGGGAGCCCGAACTCGGGCGGGAAGACGGGCAGCTGGAGCGACTTCCCTCCTCGCTCCGCAGTGCGCTGCACTTCGGCAACAGCGAAATCGATGTCGTGGATCGGTATCTGGTAAGACACGCAGAGCCGCGCACGATCCGTTGAGGCAAACTCATCCAGTGCGTCGTTGAAGGCGCGCGTGGCTTCGCCGGCACCCGTCTTCAGATCCGGGATGTACCGGAAAGCACTGACCTCCGAGTACAGCACCTCGACCTCGACGCCATCGAGGTCCATGTCCGACAGCCGTTCACGCGGATCCCGATAACCCGGGCGTTTGAAGGCGGCATTGGCCCCGATGTGAGCGTTGCTGTCACTTCGTTTCATGGTCATGCCGGCTTGATTCGCTGCCGCCGTGCCGCGCGCCATCCGCTGAGTGAAGGCGGCCACGGCCTCGTCGTAGTCAGGGTGGAAGGATCGGGCTAGATGAGCTCTTACCTGCTCGTGGGTGATGGCGACATGACTGTCAGCTGAGATCAGGCGCTCATCGCTCATCGGGCCCTTGCGGGCATCGACAACTGTCATTGCTCCTCCTTGCTTCGTGCTGGCACGTCTCCATTGGCGGAACTCGTGCCGAGGTCCTTGTCGTGCCACGAACCAGCCAGCTCAACGGCCGTCCCGGCATGAACGGCCCGAGCCCGACCCGGCCCAGCCGGCCCAGCGAAAGCCTGCGCGATGGGGATCCACTGCTGAGCGACGGGACCGGTCACGACCAGCCCCGTGTCGTCGGGATGCCTGCGCTGGGTGACCACACGACAGAAATCCAACGCGTCGCCCTCGACGCGGTTGACGGCGTCTGCCGAACCCCAGCTCCAAGCGGCCCCATCCGGCGCAGTGAGCTCGACCGTGATCGTGTCGGTGGGAGGCGGCAGATCGTTGATCGCGTAGCTGTAACGCAAGGCACGAATACCCAGGTCGGCGACGTGACGCAACCGCCCTGTGGCAACAAGGTTCATACCCAGCGCGTCGACGATGTCCTGACCATGCGCCCAGGTCTCCATCAGCCGGGCCGTGACGGACGAGGCTGGCGTCATGTCCGGCCCGTACCACGGGAGCCGGCGCTTGGGATCGACTGTGCGGTAGCCGTCTACGAGCGCAGCACGAGCAGTCTGGAACCAGGCGAGGAGCGCGTCACCCGGCAGGGCCCGGTACTCGGCCGCGATGCGGTCTGAGAAGTCCTCGCCACCGGCCCTGAGGGCGGAGGCGTCCAGACGAAACTGCTCCGGATCCCTGAGCGACTGCAGCGTCGTGACGTCGAAGTACGCCAGATGACTGACGTGGTCGCCCACACTCCAGCCGGCGGCCGGGGTGGCCAGCGACCACTGCTCGGAACGGAGTCCGTCGAGCGTGGCGTGGAGGACGGCGGTCTCGGCCACGAGGTCATCCACGAGGACAGCGAGGTCGGCCGCCATCAGCGACCCGTCCCAGAGACGGAGTGAGGACGGCCGCTCATCATCAGGCGCTTTCCCGCGGGGTCCGCCTCGTGACCGGTTGGCATGACAGGCGCCGGCGAGACATGTGCTCAGGGGCGCCTGAGAATCAGACCTGTTCGACTGGCACAGACCAGCGCGATCTCAGGATCCACAAGTTGATTCGGCGACGTGCCACGGAGTTGCCGGACAGCTTCGGCGGTCAGGTTCAGTCCGTGGATGTAGCCCTCGCCGATCAAGCCGCCGTTGGTGTTGCAGGGAAGACTGCCCTGCGGTCCCAGGTTCCCGTCCGCGATGAAGTCCTTTGCCTCGCCTGGGCCGCAGAATCCGAGACCCTCGAGTTGCATCAGAAACATCGGGGTGAACGCGTCGTAGATCATGGCGACGTCAATGTCGGATCGTTTGAATCCATACCCCTCGAACAGGTTCTTGGCCATCGCCGCACACCCCTCCATGACCGCAAGGTCCTTCGCATAGTGGTTGCTGGCGATCTCCTCCTCGAAGAGGGCGGCGTTCGCGACAGCCCCGATGAGCACGGGCCGGTCACTTCCACGAGCACGCTCGGCGGACGTGATCACCAGCGCCACCGAGCCATCGGTTTCCTGACAACAGTCGAAGAGCCGAATGGCTGGTTCGGCGATCCACCGCGACGCCTGATGGTCGTCCAGCGTGATCGGCTTCTTGTAAAAGTGGGCATTCGGATTGTTTGCTGCGTAGTCCCGGAACTGCACAACGGCACGACCAAAATCCTCACTCGCCACGCCGTACGCATGCATGTAGCGAACGGAATTGAGCGACATCCACGACGCGGGCGTGAGAACGCCGTACGGCGTAGACCATTGCATGGCCGTCGAGCCGGAGTGTGACGATGTCCCTCTGCCCCCGACCGCCGCCCGGCCGAAACGCTCACCTGACCTGGCCTTGATGGCTCTGTAGACCACGACCACGTCAGCGACGCCCGCCGCCACGGCCGCCGCCGCATGGAGGAGCACGCCCTGGGAGCCGCCGCCCCCGTACGGCACCCGACTCGAGAAACTGATCTCTGGGACGCCGAGAGTCCGGACCAGCTCGGTTTCCTCCACGGGATCGATCGTGTAGCTGACCAGCCCATTCACGTCTGCGGTCGTGAGTCCTGCATCGGCAAGGGCGGCCACGATCGCCTCGGCGGCCAGCTGCGTCTCGCTGCGACCGGCCGCCTTGGAGAACTCCGTCTGGCCCATGCCGACGATCGCGGTCGTGTCACGCAGTCGACTACCCATCGGAGTTCGCCTTGGGCTTGAAGACGGGAACCGCGCCATCGTGACGCGTCGGCCGGAAGTCGACGGTCACCGGCATGCCGACTGTGATGTCGGCCGGATCGACCTCGACCAAGTTCGACAGCACCCGGACGCCCTCGTCGAGATCGATCAAGGCGGCCAGGACCGGGTACTCGAACGCCGGGTTCTGTGGGTGATGGAGGATGGCGTAGCTGTAGACGATGCCGTCTCCGGCCAGATCGATGATCTCGAACTCGAGCGAGTGGCACACCGGGCACATTGGTCGAGGCGGATGTCGCAGCCGGCCACACTTCTGACATCGCTGCGTGACGAGGCGACCGTCGCGTGCAGCGTCCCAATAGAAGTGGTTGTCATCGTCGAGGAGCGGGGCGGGGCGGGAGACTTCGCCGGTCTCGCTCATTGCGCCGCGTCCAAGACCGCACGCCCCTCCACCAAGGCCTTGACCTCGGCCTCGGAGTAGCCCAATTCGCTCAGGATGTCCCTGGTGTGCTCCCCGCAGGCACAGGGGCCCCGCTGGATGACCGGTTCGGAGGGGCTGATATTGACGAGCAAGCCTGGGTCTTCGAATCGGCCCACAGCGCTCGAATGGGTCTCACTGACCAGGTCCAGTCGCCTGGCGTGGGGATCGTCGAAGAGGTTCCGGCAGAAATACTCGTCGACCACCTCGATCGGCACACCCCCGTCATCGAGGGTGGCGAAGACCTCCGATGCGGTGGCGCCCTGGAAGTACGACCCCAGCCAGTCGGCCACCGACCCCGCATCCCCTCCAGAGGGCTCGCCCGGAAGCAGCGTCCGCAGCGTCGCCTGCGCGTCACTCGTGACTGCGGCCAGGAAGACCCACCCGCCGAGCGCACATTGGTAGAGGCGGTAGTAGGGGGAGAGCCCGAACTGATCACCGTCTACCTGCCCCCAGTCCGGGGCGGAGCCGTCCGAATAGATCCAGGCATAGGACGTGTGCAGGAGGCCGGCGTTGACGATGGAGGTGCTCACCGCCTGACCCTCCCCTGTCCTGTCTCGGTGGTACAAGGCGGTCGTAATGGCGATGGCCGCCAGGAGGGCATTGCCGGTGTCCCCCATGTTCGACCGGCTCCAAAGCGGTGGGTTGCCGGCGCCGCACGCCCCGTCCTCCCATTCCGTTCCCGTCATGGCCGCGGCATTCTGGTCGGTGCCGGGTAGATCAGACCTGGGACCTTTCTCGTAGCCCCGGGTATTGCAGTAGACGATCCGCGGGTATCGCTCGCGCAGAGTCTCGTAGTCGAGACCAAGCCTGGCGGCCGCGCCGGGCCTCCAGTTCAGGGTGACCACATCTGAATCCTGCAGCAGCCTCTCCAGCACTTCCCTGCCGGCCCCGTTCTTGAGGTTCAACGCGATGCTGCGCTTTCCGCGATTCACACCGAGACCCATGTGCGTACCGTTCCAATAATTGTCATACAGCGCGTTGATCTTGATGACATCGGCCCCGAGGTCGGCCAGGGCACGCCCGGTGAACGGTCCCGCGACCCCCAGCCCCAGGTCGAGAACCCGAACTCCGGCCAGGGGATGGGCGAGAGGTCCCTCGGCTCCGAGTACATGCGTGGGATCTGCCGGGCCCGATCCGGCCTCGGCGAGCACCTCGTCGGTGTGTTGGCCCGGGCGCGGCGCCGGCCTACTGACTGCCCCTGGCGTCGCCGAGAACTCCAGGAGCGGTCCGGCATGCCGAATCATTCCAAACTCGGGATCGTCGACCTCCACCACACAGCCATCGGCGAGGAAGGACTTGTCGGCGAGGGCCTCTCCCGGCGACCTCACCGTGGTCATACCAAGACCCGCCTCCTCAGCCGCGCGCACCCACTGGTCGGAGGGAAATTTCTTGAACGCCTCCTCCAGCTGCGGGTAGAGGAAGATGCCTGCCAGCAGCCCGTCCGATTCCATGGAGACGCGATCGGGATCGTCCCGGTACGACGTGTCGAGCCCCATCGCCGAGAGCGTGTCCCCTTCAGAAACCGACAGGACCCATCGGGGACGGAGTGTCCAGTGATGAACCCATTTGCCATCCGCACATTCGAAGAGGCCCTCGATCGACCGCGAGTCGACGGGCCACATCCAGTACAACGGCGCATCTGGGTTCTCGACGCGCTGCCAATTCAGACACGACGAGGCCAGCGCCCCCTGCAGCAGCGATGTGGTGACGCGCTGACCTAGGCCGCTGATCTGTCGAGCGCGCAGTGCGGCAGCGATGCCCAGCGTGGCGAAGTACGTCGCACCAATGCTTGGCCACGGGGTCCGCGGGAAGATTGGCCCTTCCCGATCGGCGCCCCGGACGAGCCCTTCGGGCGCCCCGAACTCGGGGTACGGCCCGGGACGGCCATTGATGAACTCCATAGCAGTTCCCCGCCGACCCTTTTGGTCAAAGAGAAGGCCGGTCCGCGCGGCGACAAGCCCGTCGTAGCCGGGACGGTCACGGTGGGTGGGATGCTCCCCGTAGGCCGTGATCGAACAGGTGATGATCCGGGGATTGAGTGCACTCAGGGCGTCGTGGTCGATGCCAAGTCGTGAGGTTGTCCCCAACGAGAAGCTGTCAACGACCACATCGGAGCCTCGGGCGAGCTGTTCGAATTGCTGCCGGCCCCCAGCGCTGTGCAAATCGAGGCAAGCACTGCGCTTACCTCGATGCCACACCCGATACCCGGCCTGCTCCGAAAATGGGTCGCCCAGGGGCGATTCGATACGCACGACGTCAGCCCCGTTGTCGGCCAGGAACATCGTGGTCATTGGGCCGGCCATGCCCCAGGACAGATCGAGAACGCGCAGATGTTCGAATGCTCCTGCCATACACCTCCACCCCTTGACAATCTGGTACATCGAACCATAGCACTTACTATGTCGGAGGGGTGGAAATGCTCCGTTCCTTCTTTCATGGCGAGTGCCCCCGACTCCGCCCCGGCGGGTCCGAGACGTACCGATCGAGCTGGACACCTCGTGGGACCGTGGATTCTGCGGGGCTGGCCATCGACGGCCTCACTACTTCGAGCCCTGCATGGCGCCGGAGCCGCGGCGCCGAGACGAGAACCCTTCGCCATGAAACTGGTGGCAACCGACAGGTGCGAGCTGAGAGGCAAGCCCGTTCAGATCGTTCTTCACCATCTTCAGCCGCCGAGCCGGTCCGCGGGACACCAACAAAACGGCGTTGCAACCGTGTGCCGGAGACGCGGCGTAGCGCCCATCGGCGGAGATTGCAGATTATGTTCATTCCACGTGACCAGCCACTGAGTGGGAGAGCCAATGAGGGATGCGGTCTGGAGCAACGAACCGCACGTAACAATCGCCTCGCTCTACGAAGAGCGGCTTGATTCGGATCCGTCGAGTGAGTATCTCGACGTGTGCGGAACGAAACTGACCGCCGCGGACGTGGTGACCGATGGTTGGCGCGTCTCGACGGTCCTCGACGAGCTGGGGCTCGCTCATCAGGATCGGGTTGCCACCATCCTGGAGAACTCGCCCGCGGCCGTCACGGCTTGGGCCGGCATCGTCCTTGGAGGCCGAATTGCCGTTCCAGTCAACACGGCATACAAGGGCTACTACCTGCAACATCAGCTTCACGACTGTGGAGCTCGTGTCGTCGTGGTCGCTGCCAGCCTCGCCGACCGCCTTTTGGAAGTCGCCGGACCCAACCTCCCCGGCTTGGACCATGTCATCGTGGTCGATGACGCCGAGGACGCGGGCCCTCCAAAGCAAGACCTGACGTGGGACGCCCGCCTCGTACTGCATCGTTGGCAAGACGTCTTGGCCGCCGAGGCCAAGCCGCCCGGGGTCAGGATGAGCGGTTCCGATCTCGCAACATTCATCTACACCGGGGGGACCACGGGTCCGTCCAAGGGCTGCATGTTGACCCACAACTACCACGGCGCCTTAGCCCGGCAAATTGGCCTGTGCTGGGACCGTACCTCTGACGACGTCGCATGGACTCCCCTCCCGCTCTATCACTTCAACGCACTCACGACGGTGGTCATTGGCACCCTTCTCTACGGAGGTCGAGGTGCGATTTACCGAAGGTTCTCGGTTTCGAACTTCTGGTCCGAGATGAACCGGGTCGGGGTGACGATCACGTCGACTCTCGGAAGCATGACGTACCTCTTGGCACATGACATCGATCGACCGGAAATGCCGCTGTCCGGTCAGCCTGAAGCAAACCGCTCTCTGCGACTGATCGGAGCGGTGCCGATGCCGCCCGAGGTAGACGACACGATCAGAAATCGCTTTGGTGTCACGACTTTCAGCGGTGCATACGGTGTGACCGAAGCAAGTCTGATCTCGTGGCAGCCCCCGGGGGTTCGGAACAGGCCGGGTGCGGCGGGCCTCGTCAACGACGAGTACTTCGACGTTCGAGTCTTCGATGACGACGACGAAGAGGTTCCGGCCAACTCCGAGGGTGAGATCGTGGTACGCCCCAAGCGAGCGCATGTCATGTTCGAGGGCTACTGGGGACGCCCAGACGTCACCGTGGAAACAAGTCGAAATTGGTGGTACCACACCGGTGACATAGGTCGCATCGACGGGGACCGATACCTCTACTTCGTCGACCGCAAGGCCGACTATCTACGACGTCGCGGAGAGAACATCTCGAGTTTCGAGGTCGAAAGCATCTTGATGAGCCACGGTGCGTTAGCCGACGTCGCCGTCCATGCCGTGCCGAGTCAGCTCAGCGAGGACGATCTCAAGGTGACGGCCGTTCTCAAGGCCAATCAGCCTTTGTCGGCGGCCGAGCTCTTCGAGTGGTGCGTGACTCAGTTGCCGTACTTCGCACTTCCCCGCTATATCGAATTCCGAGATGACCTACCACGGAGTCCCGTCGGGCGGGTCCTCAAGCGTGAGCTCCGTCAGGAGGGCGTGACGCCGAACACCTGGGACCTCGAGGCGGCCGGGATCGAGTACGAGCGGCGATAGCGCGGTGGCTCACATCCAACCGTGATCTGGAGATACCGGCGCCTAGATCACAACCGCATGGGCGAACGGCTCTGATGTTGCTCGCTTCAACGCCGAGGCTCGATTGCTTCATGTCGAGTTCGACCGGCGGCAGGGGCACACCCAACACGTATCAAGACGACGGCGTGGATGAGGAGACATGGACCGCCTTCATGGCAGGTTGCTGGTCCGAGAGCGGGACAGCGACGTGTTGGTCTCTGACGAACCGGGGTGGAGTGTAGGACGCTGTGCCAGGAGGTGGCGCAACGGTGGGACAATCCCTGACATGGTGGAGCCGCCGGAGCTGCAACACAACGGACACTGGAGGATGGCGGTCTGGTCTCTCCGAGTGGGCTACGTCGGGTTGGTCGTGGCCATTGCGGGCCTCATCGCGTTGTTGGCCGGATCAACGCCGTGGGTCCTGGCCGTGGGGGCGATCATCTGGCTCGCCGCGGCCGCCGTCACCTTGGCGGGGGTTTTCTGGTCCCGCCACGAGCTTGCAGAGCCGCGACCTGGGTACTGGCCGATGCGGTTCATGCTCATCCACGACACGGTCCACGCCCGGTCGTCGGCACGCAAGAGGTAAACGAAGACTCCTAGCGTTCCGAGGATCTACGGTCGATCGAGAATGCCTGCCTGGTATGTGTAGTTCTCGGTCGCCAGAGCCGTGCTGCGTCGCACAAACTCCGCAAATTGCTGAGGATGGCTCACATGCGCACTGTGGCCGGCGCCCGCGATCGTAAACAGCTCGGCGCCCAGCGACTCCGCGAGCCTGGTGGCGGCCTCCTGGGAGAAGGGCCAAGACCGAAGGCCGACGCCGAACAGACTGGGCACCCTGAGGTCCTCCCATCGGAAGGGTGGACTGAGCCCTTGAAGCACGTCCGTTTGAAAGGCCATTCCCTCAGCTCGCCGATGCGCCTTGAGCTCTTCTGAAAGGCGACTCCAAGCCTCGTCCCCAACCATCGATGCGTACACCCGCTCAGCGAGTGCATCGGTGTCGGCCTCGGCCGCCATGGCCTCGAGTCCTTGCCGCACCGATCTGGGCCAGAATTCCATCCAGGGCACCTGGGGCTCCCAGAGTCCGAGCCCCCGGAACCGGCCGGGGTGCTCGATGGCGGCCGACACTGCCACAAGACACCCAAAACTGTGAGCGACGACTGTGATGGGTTCGTCGCCCATTACGGAGAGCAGGTCGTCCACGTGCTGCGCCAATAGCGTGGCTGGACCCGCCGGCAAGGATTCCCCGTAACCTCGGCGGTCATACTCGATCACCCTGAGATCGGGCAGGTGTTCCACGACGGGGAGAAAGCTCTTGGCTCGATCCATGGCACCATGCACCAAAACCACCTTGGATACGGTGGGATCGACCGGTCCATGTTCTGTCACGGCGAGGCCCGTCTCGATTGCTCCGACACTCAGTCGATCGATCATTGGCACCCGCTCGCATCCCCGAGAATGGCCTGGAGGATGGCATCAAGCGTAAAGCGAAAGATCCGGTCGAGGTCGACTTCTTGCTGAAGCGTGGTGCTCATGGTCTCGTCGATCTCGGAGTCGGCCTGGGCCCATACCTGTGCTCCGCGCACCCGGTAGTCGGGTGAGAGCGAACCTTCAAGCATGATGAATCCACCCAGATGGAGCAGAATGGTCGCCACCGCAAAGGCCGCGTCTTTCCCGTGCAGCCCGCTGGCGGTCAGCTCGTGGGCCAGGACCGCTTGCGCCTTGGTGAATATGGCCTCGCCGCGACCCTGTGTCTTGGAGAGGGCGATGAGTTGGGGATGAGCCCGTACCTCTCTCAGGAGAGCGTTCGAAATTGATGCAATGCGTTCGGCCGGTGTACGGCCATGCGGCGAGATACTGCCCAATTGGTCGGTGATCTCTCCGATCAACCTGTTGAAGAGCTCGTCCCGGTTGCCTACGTGCCAGTACACGGTCGGAGTCCCGACGCCCAGTTCGGCTGCCAGCTTGCGCATGCTGAACGCTTCGACCCCGCTGTCCTCGATCATCCCCATGGCTGTCGCAAGCACTTTGTCGACCGTGATGGCGGGACTGGTGCTGAGCGCTCCAGCCGGGCCCGTCTTGCGCTTCTGCACCACGACTTCCTACCTCGGTTCCTAGAGCAATCCCGCCGATGGCGCTGCGCTATGTGAAGTGCTTGGGGTCGGGCACTCCGGGCGGCGTGCCCTCGTGGTATTCCACGAACTCGACCAGATAGCCGTCATAGTCCTTCACATACGCCATCGTCACGGGCCAACGCTCGAGCCGACTCGGGGGCGATACCGACTCGCACCCCGCGGCGATCGCCTTGTCGTACAACGCCACGCAATCGTCGGTGTTCACGTAGAGCTTCCACATGGCGGTTCCCATGTCGATCGGACCCTGCCGGTCGAGTTGCTGGGCGAGCTGCATGCGACTGCCCCCAGCAGGAGACTGCAGCACTGCTTCCTTGATATTGGGGATGTCTGTCCGGCTCTGCACCGGGATACCAATCACGCCCTCCCAGAACTCGATGGCGCGTTCGAGATCACTGACGTAGATGCAGTATTGAGAAAGGATCGACACCATTGCTCTACCTCCTGCCGTACGATCGATTCACAATGGGACCATCCTTCTCCTGAAGACATCCGCGGCACCATTGCACAGTTGCGCTGGACACCAACGACGATCCCACGACGAATCCGGACCCATGATCTTCCACTATTCGGAGACGGTCACGGGAAGGGCCTCCACGCCGGACAACCACGGTCGACCGGCCGCTTCGACGTCATTCCACTTCTGAAGGTCCACCCCGTCGGTCTGACCGAGATCTTCCGGGGAGGGTCCGACACGATCAGCAAGAGATTGCAGCTTGGCAACGTCGAAGTTGTAGACCTCGGCGGCATTGAGCCCGAGGATCCGCCGAGCATCGTCAATGGGACAATCCCAGAAGGTGTCGCGGAGCCACTGGCGAGTGTGAGGCCACGTCCCTTCGGGGTGGGGGAAGTCGTTGCCCCACATGATGTTGCCGACGCCGATCTCGAAGCGACGCGCGATCTCGCGTCGACGGGTGTTGGACGACCCGATGAAGACATTGCGGTCGAAGTATTCACTCGGGAGCATCTTCAACTTCGGGGCGATGTCGCCCATCTTCTTGGTGGCGTGCTCCCGCATGTACGCGATGTCGGATCTCCACAGGAGGTCGGCCGCCCACCACGATCCCCCTTCAGTGATGGCGAACTTCAGGCCAGGATGGCGTTCGAATGCACCGGACCAGAGCAGGAACCACATCGGTCGCATCGTCCAGAAGATGGTCTCGTTGGCATAGATGCCGAGGTCGGTGCCGATTTCTTCGCGCGGTGCCGGCCCCGTATGCGTGTGAACGACCATCTCGAGGTCCTCGCACACGGTCCAGATCGGCTCGTATCGGAGGTCATTGTACGGAGGGTACGGACGCCACATCGCAGGAATCAGAACGCCTCCCAAGCCGGACGACTTTGCCCTGCGAATCTCGGCGACTGCAGCATCGATGTCGTCGAGGATGGGCACGATCGCCAGGCCACACCGCCGATCCGGACTGTCCGTGCACAGTTCGGCCAGCCATCGGTTGTGGGCCTGAGCCCCCGCCATCAGCAGCGTCGGGTCGTATTCCCCGCTCGCACCCAGACCGGCTCCGAACGGGGCCGAGGCACCTCCCAACACTGCGTCGGCGTCGGGGAAGATGACCTCGCCCACTACGCCGTCTGCTTCGAGCTCGGCGTCGCGGCGAGCCGCATCCCATCCCCCCCGGAGTCCCTCCTCGTTCTCGCCGTACCAGTCCTTTACGAACTCGAGCTCTTCGACCTGGGCATTCATCGGGGCGCGGAGCGCAGCGCGCTGTACAAGGTCCTCGTCAAAGGCTTCCCGGTAGCGGGGTTCGAGGTACTCCTTGTACTGGGCGTCGGGGAGACCCGCATGGGTGTCGGACGAAATGATCAGGTAGTTCTCAGTCACCACGGCTTTACGTCTCCTCCGGCGAAGGCAAGCGAATGGGAATCAGCAGGGACGCGTTCGAGCGGCACGTTCACGTCGTCGACGCGGGGTCCAACCCGAGCAGCGACAGGAGCAAGTGCTTCGAGATCGAAGCCGTAGACGCGGGCGGCGTTGCCTCCGAGCATCGGCCCCACCTCGTCGGAGTCGATTCCGGCAAAGGTGTGACGCAGGGCCTCGGTGGTGTAGGGGTAGGTTCCCTCGATGTGCGGGTAGTCCTGGCCCCACATGATCTTGTCGATGCCGATGTCATAACGCAGGGGTGCCTCGTTCGGACGGAGAAAGCTGGCCCCGACGAAGCAGTTGTTCTTCCAGTAGAAGCTGGGCGGCTCGGGGATCTCTTTGACCAGCTCGGCACCGAAGTGCGCTTCTGCGTTCCCGTCGTCCGTGAAGCGGCTGTACTGGTGGTCGAGCATGCTGAGCGTCCCTGGTATCCATCCCGATGATTGCTCGGTCAGCACCAACTTCAGGCGGGGATAACGGGCAAAAACGCCTCCAAAAGCCATGTGCCAGAACACGCGGTGTGAGAACCAACCCAGCTCGACCATGAAGATGGCCATGGAGGCCAAGTGTTCCCCCATCTCGGGGCCGGCGGCTCCCGAATGGTTGTTCACCGGCATGTCGAGATCCTGGCAAGCGGCCCAGATCGGCTCGTAGTCAGGGGCGCAGAGGGGAGGAAGTCCCGAGTCGGGTGGCACGCCCGGGAGCAGGATCCCGCCGAAGAGGCCGTGTTCCGCCGCCCAGGTGATCTCCGCGACGGCGTCGTCGACGTCGTTGAGGAAGATTTGGGCCATCCCGGCACGCCGACCCGGAGCGTCGGCACAGAAGTCGGCCAACCAACGATTGTGCGCCCGAAGGCCGGCCCAGCGGAGCTCGTAGGTATCCGGCGTCGGCGGCCGTGCCAACAGATTGCCGGACGGGAAGAAGGGCGGAATCGTGTTCGGGAACAGCACTTCCGCAACGACGCCATCATCCTCGAGCTCGCGAAGCCGGGCGGCCGAATCCCAATTGCGATAGGCCGTCTCCCCTTGGAGATCGGCGTACGGGTTCACATAGGACTTCGCCCAGACATCGAACTCGTCGAGATAGCGGCGCTCGAGGTAGTCGCGGTAGTCAAGCATCTCCGCGCCGGCGTGCCCGTCGGAAGAGATCACGATGTATCGGTCATCGGCGAGTGGCTGCATCTCATACCCCCCAGGGCCTATGACAGCGTTATAGTCCAAACACAAATGATATGCAATCATTCGTCTGCCGCCTTTGTGTGGGGACGGCAAACGTCGGCTGCGGCTGGGCCCTGCCCGGCCAGCGAGTCCGCACGTCGAGCAAGGGGAGGCCGTTATGAGGGACGTCGTCGGTAAGGTCGCGGTGGTCACCGGTGGGGGCCAAGGCATCGGACGGGCGCTCGCGGAGCGCTTCGGTGCAGAGGGGATGAAGGTCGTGGTGGCGGACGTCGTTCCCGCGTTGGTCGAAACGACGACGAGCGAGTTGACGGACCGCGGACTCGAGGTCCTCGGCGTGGTGACCGACGTCACGTCGCTCGAATCGGTCGAGTCCCTACGGGATGCGACCCTCGAGCGCTACGGGGCAGTCCATCTCGTCTGCAACAACGCGGGCATCGGCTCCGGGTCTGAGGGACAGCTTTGGGAACACCACGTCAACGACTGGCGGTGGTCCCTCGACGTCAATGTGATGGGTGTGGTGAATGGCATCCACGCCTTCGTTCCCACCCTTCTCGCGCAAGGTGAGGAGGGACATGTCGTGAACACCACCTCCAGCAACGGCGGATTCACCCCACTCATCAACAGTGCCGTCTATGCGACCACGAAAGCGGCGGTGACCACGATCACCGAGTGCCTCTGGGGCCAACTCCGCGAGATCGGCGCGAAGGTCAGCGCATCGTTGCTCTACCCGTCGACGTCCACACCGGGGATGCTCAATACCGGCATTTGGCGACCGGGCGCCAATCGCCCCGAGCGATACGACCGGCCGGGTGCACCCCCGCAGGAGGGGCGAGACGCGCTGGGCGCCTACTTGCAGCGCATGGAAGACGCCGGCTTGGAGGTCAAGTTCGCACCCTTGTCGGAGGTGGCCGACATCTGTTTTGACGGGATCCTCAACGACACGTTCTGGATCACCGTCCCCCAGGACCGTCAGCAACAAAAGATCCGGGACCGAGCCGCATCGCAGATCGACGGCAGTCCCCCCGAGTACCTTCTCGAAGCCAACATGATGACGTCCAAGCCGATCGACACGAAGAGCTGACCGGAGCCGAGAGAAGGTGGAGTTCCCGACAAAGGAGGGCGGACTTCGATGATACGCATGAGCGTTCTGTACCCCACCACCGAGGGTCACGTCTTCGATCACGATCACTATCGGGACCGCCACGTGCCCCTTGCTCTGCGGACATGGGGACTCGAGCTGGCCGAGATCGACAAGGGCGTCGATGGTCCCTACGTCGCAGCCGTCCATTTTCGGTTCGATTCTCTCGAGACGATGACCGCGGCTCTGTCGGGTGAGGGCTCCGCGCAGGTAACGGCCGATGTCGCGAACTACACCAACATCACGCCCGTGGTGCAGATCAGCGAGATCGTCTGACGTCGATCTCGGGCGGGCGGCGCTGAGCTCCCGGGGCGCCCTTAGGTACAACTTGATTCTACGCTTGCCGTTGGCTTGGATAATGATGTCTTCCCAGCTCCACGAGGATTAGTCGGATATGAACCGCCAGTGGATTGGACGCAATTGAAATCTCATTCTAGTATCTGAGCTTTGCGGTTTCGTCTACAGGCGTGAACCATGAACGATAGGAGGCTCGCTCGGATGGTTATGCCCCGGGACATCGGTGCGATCGACACCATGTTGGGCTTCCCGCACCCAGACATGAAAGAGGTCTACCGGTTCATCACCCGACAGACCAAGGACACCGAGTCCAAGGAGGAATTCGACTTCCCGGTCGAGTACATGTTCAAAGACGTGCCCGAGAAGGCTTTGCAAGACGCCGACGACCCGATCGCGGTGACGGTGCGGGAAATGGACCTTTGGGGCATCGAGAAAGGGCTGATCGGCGTCGGTGATTCGGCCGGTACGGGTGCCCAGGCGCTGAAGCGATTCCCCGATCGGTTCATCCCGTCGTCGAGCGCGGATCCCAATGAGGGCATGGCGGGGATCAATCGCCTCGTCCGCGAGCATGAGACCTATGGGACCCGGGCCGTTGGCATGTTTCCTGCGGGAACGTTCCCGCAGGTCCCGATCAACGACAAGAAGATGTATCCCATCTATGCCAAGTGCGTCGAACTTGGCATACCAATCTTCTGTTGTGCCGGCATACCGGGCCCTCGGCTCAAGGCATCTTGCCAACATGTCGAGCTCATCGATGAGGTCATGTACGACTTTCCGGACTTGATCTTCGTAACTCGCCACGGCTGCGAGCCATGGACCGAACTGGCCGTGAAGCTGATGTTGAAGTGGCCCGGCCTTCATTACTCCACGAGCGCCTTCGCACCCAAGTACTACCCGACAGGACATCATCAACTATGCAAACACTCGCGGCGCCGACAAGATCATCTACGCCGGGTACTTCCCGATGGGACTCTCCCTTGAGCGGATCATGACCGAGATGACCAATGTCGGATTCAAGGACGAGGTATGGCCGAAATTCCTTCGTTCGAATGCCCTCCGGGTTCTCGGGCTTTCGTAAGCCCACTCCACCCGACTCCGTCGCACGGACAAATCGATCAGAGGAGCAACATGACAACATTCGCCGCGGACACCACCACCGGTTCGGATGCCGCCGTCAATTACACGACGTTCGACGCCGACAACCACTACTACGAAGCCACCGATGCGTACATCCGTCACATTGACAAGGCGATGGCGAAGCGCGCGATGCAATGGGCCGAGATCAATGGACGGCAACGACTCCTCGTCGGCGGCAAGCTGAACAAGTTCATCCCCAATCCCGTGTTCGACCCCGTGGCAAAACCGGGCAGTCTCGACGAGTATTTCCGGGGGAAGAATCCGAACGCGAAGGACATCCGCTCTCTCTTTGGCGACCTGGAGCCCATCCGTCCCGAATACCGTGATCGAGACGCTCGACTCTCCGTCATGGATCGCCAGGGTCTTGATGGTTGCTTTCTGTTCCCGACACTCGGGGTCGGGATGGAGGAAGCGCTCGCAGACGATCCACCTGCGCTGGTGGCCGCCTTCGAAGCATTCAACCGATGGCTCGAGGACGATTGGGGCTATGCCTACAAAGAGCGGATCTTCGCGGCTCCGATGATCACCCTTATCGATGTCGATGCCGCGGTGGCCGAATTACGGCGTGTCCTGGACGCGGACGCGCGGATCGTCTGTATAAAGGGCGGACCTGCGTACACTCCATCCGGTCTCACCTCCCCGGCCGACACCCGATTCGACCCCTTCTGGGGCCTGGTCAACGAGTCCGGCGTCACGGTCGGAATCCATTCGGGTGACGCGGGCTACGGTCGCTACCTGAACGATTGGGAGCCGGGCGGCGACTTTGAAGCCTTCCGCTACTCGCCCCTCCGCACGGTCCTCAGTTCGGATCGTCCGCCATTCGAAACGATGGCAGCATTCCTGTGTCAGGGTCTCTTTGACCGCTTCCCGAAGGTGCGAGTGGCGAGCATCGAAGCCGGCGCGGGGTGGGTATCTGTGCTGATCAAGAAACTCAAGAAGGCGTACGGCCAGATGCCGGGCTCATTCCAATCCGACCCAGTCGAAAAGCTCCGCCAGCACATCTGGATCGCGCCGTTCTACGAAGACAACCTGAGTCAGCTGAAGGATTTCATCGGCACGGATCACATCCTGTTCGGGTCAGACTGGCCGCACGCCGAGGGGCTGGCAGAGCCACGCGACTTTGCGTTGGACCTCCGACGGCATGGGTTCGGTGAGGAAGAGATTCACAGCGTGATGGCCGAGAACGGCTGGACGCTGACCCGCCGGGCCAATTGAAGTCGGCGACGGGCTGAGGCGCGGGCCCCTGACGGCCACCACATGTGAGTGCCATGTCGACGCTGGCGCTTTACATATAATATTCGGCATGCTCTTCGCCACAGGTCAAGCCGGGTCGCCCGTAGGACAATCGGGCCAATGCCCCCATCATGGCGACGTCTGACACCGATGAGCGAAATGCTTGAAGGAAAGGTTGCCCTCGTAACGGGGGCCGGCCACGGCATCGGTCGGGGTCATGCCCTGGAGTTGGCGCGTCGCGGTGCACGCGTCGTCGTCAATGATTTGGGAACCTCGGTCAACGGTGAGGGTTCCAGTAAGGACGCAGACCTCACAGTCGAGCTGATCGCCGCGCGCGGGGGCGCAGCCATTGCGGACTATGGCAACGTCTCCAATGAGGACGAGGCAGAAGCAATGATCGAACGAGCAATCGGCGAGTGGGGCCGCTTCGACATTCTGGTCAACAACGCTGGCATTGTGCGCGACGGAGTCATTTGGAATCTCAGCACCGAGGCCTGGGACGCTGTCATGGCGGTCCATGTGAGGGGGCCCTGGCTGACCAGCCGCGCTGCAACTCGTCATTGGCGATCACTCGCAAAAGCCGGCCTCGACAGCCGGGGCCGGATAATCAACACGACTTCAGGGGCCGGGCTGGTCGGCAATTTCGGCCAGACCAACTACGCGACGGCCAAAGCGGCCGTCGTGGGACTCACGCTGACGCTGGCCCTGGAGCTCCAGCGTCTCGGGGTCACCGTGAATGCCATAGGACCCGCCGGTGCCACACGTATCACCGGCACCATGCCAAATGCCCCGACCGTTGTCGAACCGGATGAGATCCCCGAGAACACATTCCATCCGTTGGATCCTGCCGGAAGTTCCCCGGTGGTCGCCTGGTTGGCCTCCGACGAGGCCCAATATGTTACCGGGCAGGTCATCCGGGTAATCGGCGACAAAATACACCTGATGCGGGGCTGGCAGGAGGGAGCCTCTGCCTCGAATGACGGGGAGCGTTGGGACGCCTCCGGGATCGGCCAAGTCATGGCGACACAGATCTTCGGAACGCAGGGTCGCGGGCTGCAAACCTGGTCGAGCTAACCAGTGGGACGGGGACCAGAGACGATCGCGGTGGTCCGCCCGCGACTGCCTATGGCAAGGAGATTGTTGGTGTCAAGGGAGAGAGACCGGAGCCGCAGTGGGCCGTCGCGCTGCCAAATTCCTGAAGTAGTCGCGGTCGCTCTGGTCCGGTGCTCGCCCCACCCTGGTTACGGTGTCCACGTCCGTGGCCTCCGCCCTGAGAGCACGAACCGTCGACCTCTCCTTGGGCCTGACGCCAAACGGGTTGAACGAGAAGTGCCGCATGGCGTTCTCGTGAGTGATCTTGTTCACCTGGTCGTCTGAAAGCGAGGCGAACTGGAGCTCGTTGACCTCAGGCCCATGGGGCCATGAGCTGTCCGAGTGCGGAAAGTCCGACTCCCAACAGACGTTGTCGATGTTGAACTCGTCGATGAGTCTGACGCCGATCTGGTCATTGATGAAGCAGCAGAGAATCCTCTGTTTGAATACTTCGGCGGGTCCCATGCCTTCTGGGAACTGCTGTCCCGTCCAGCCGGAGTGACGTTCCTGGATGTGCTCCGCGCGCTGCAGGAAATACGGGATCCAACCAATGTCACCCTCCGTGAGTGAGAAGGTCAGATCAGGAAATCTCCACCAGAAATCCGCCCACAAAAGATCGCCTAGCGAATAGATCGACATGACGGAGGAAAGACCCATGCCAACGGAGGCGGGTGCATCGGCCGAGGTGGAGGCCGCCTTCGATGAAGACCCGACGTGCAGGCAGAGGACCGTCCCCGAGTCACAACACGCCGCAAAGAGGGGATCCCAGTGGCCTGAGTGGATCGACGGCATGTGGAGTGCCGATGGGTTCTCCGAAAAGGTGACGGCATGGCATCCCTTGCCGGCAAGTCTTTGCACCTCTTTTGCTGCCTTCTGCACGTCGAAGAGCGGAAGAATGCCACAGGGGATGAACCGGTCCGGATAGCTGCCGCACCATTCGTCGACATGCCAGTCGTTATAGGCCTTGATCATCATCTCGTTGACCACGAGGTCAGGGCCCTCGTTCAGAACCTGTCCCGAAAAGCCAGTCCAGTTGGGAAAGTTGAGCCCCGCCAGCGTCCCGCCGGCAGACATGTCACGGACCCGCTCGTGGACGTCGTAGCAACCCGGGCGCATCTCGCTGTAGCTCGTTGGATTTACGTTGTACATCTCGGGAGGCTTGCCCGCGACTGCATTCAATCCAAGATTGCGGCCTTTCTTCTCGCCATACCACCACTGCTGGAAGCCGCGTTCGTCCGTCTCTACGCGAGGAGCCAGGCCTTGGTACTTCGCCGGGACGTGACCCTCGAACATGTCCGCCGGTTCCGCGATGTGATCATCGACGCTGATGAGGATCATGTCCTCTGCCTTCATCGCGCTCCCTTGGATACGGGCGGACCACATACGGGCGGACCACATATGCGCTCCCCGGCAAGCTCCATATTATATTCAGTTCTGCATGCATTTGCCGCTGTGCTGTACCTCCGCTCGACAGTGCCCCGCCTTGGGTGCGCGCTGATGATGAATGGTGTTCGAGTCGTCGACCTCACGACTGAGATTGCCGGGCCATACTGCTCAAAGCTCTTGGCCGATGCGGGTGCTGACGTGGTCAAGGTGGAACCACCTGGAGGCGATCCACTTCGCCATTGGGGCTCAGGCGCACTCTTCGAATATCTCAACACTTCGAAGCGATCCGTAACGGGCGACGCATGGGAGCTCGCCACCTCGGCGGATATTTTGGTGAGTGGGGAGCGAGTCGACACTGCGGCCTTGTGGGCCGAAAATCCGTCTGTGGTAGTCGTCGTCGTCACTCCATTCGGCTGTACAGGCCCGTGGTCAGATCGTGCCAGCACCGAATTCACCCTGCAGGCTGCGTGTGGATCCATCGGACAGCGTGGCCTCCCGGATCTTCCGCCTCTCTCGGCAGGTGGTCGTGTCGGTGAGTGGATGTCGGGTACCTTTGCTGCGCTCGGGGCGATCGCCGCACATCGCGAGGCCGTCCGGAGCGGCGTTGGTGAGTTCATCGATGTGGCAATGCTCGATTGTATGGCGGCGACCATGGTCACGTATCCCTCCGTCTTCGCTTCGTTTGCCGGATGGCCAAGGGTCGCGGGGACCGGACGGACGATCGAGGTTCCATCCATCGAACCAACACAGGACGGTTACTTCGTCGTTACCACGAACAGCGCCCAACAGTTCCAGGATTTCCTCATCATGATCGAGCGGCCCGACCTCATGGATGACGCCGATCTGCCACAGGTGGCCAAGCGATTCAGACGCCGAGAAGAGTTCCTGACGGCCGTCCACGGGTACACGACCCAGCACACCACCGCCGAAGTCCTGGAGGCGGCGGCCCTGCTCAGGATCCCTGCTGGCCCCCTGCTCAACGGCTCGACGATGACGGAGTTCGAACAGTTCGTCGCCCGCGGGGTCTTCGTGCCAGGTCCCTCCGGACGATTCCCCCAACCCCGTGTTCCCTATCGTGTCTCGAGCGAGGCGCCTCAGCCGTTCAAAGCCGCCCCGGATCTCGGTCAGCACGAAGGATCGATCGACTGGGCGCCCGGGAGAATTGCTGCCAGGCGCACGAGAACCGACTCGACACGAGGGGTCGGCGAGGACGGCTGGCGACTTCCTCTTGCGGGGGTTCGTATCGTCGACTGCACCGCCTGGTGGGCTGGTCCGGTCACGACCGCAGCCCTCGCCGCTCTGGGCGCGGATGTCATCAAAGTCGAATCGCTGACGCGACCTGACAACATGCGGTTCGCGAGTACCCGGCCACCGTCCCACGATGGCTGGTGGGAGTGGAGCCCGATCTTCCACGCTGCCAACCTCGGGAAACGCGGCGTCACCTTTGACCTCTCCCGCCCGGAAGGGGCAGAGATGCTCGAGCGTTTGCTGAAGACCGCCGACATATTGGTGGAGAACTTCACCCCTCGGGTCATGGAGCAGTTTGGCTTCGACTGGGACCGAGTCCATGCGCTCAACGACGAGCTCATCATGGTCCGGATGCCGGCCTTCGGTCTCGACGGCCCCTGGCGTGATCGAACGGGATTCGCGCAGACGATGGAGTGCCTGACCGGCATGGCCTGGTTGACGGGCTTCGCTGAAGGACCTCCTGTACTGGTCAGAGGGGCCTGTGACCCTCTGGCCGGTATGCATGCGGCGATTGCCACAATGCTGGCTCTCATCGCGCGTGATCGCGACGGCGACGGACGATTGGTGGAAGCGGCCATGGTCGAGTCCGTCCTCAATACCGCCGCGGAACAGATCGTGGAGTACTTCTCGAGCGGGACCTTGCTCAGTCGCGACGGAAATCGCGGGCCATGTGCCGCCCCTCAAGGCGTCTACCCATGTGCCGGTGACGACGAATGGGTCGCCGTGGCCGTTGCGTCGGACGAGCAGTGGCGGTCCCTACAGGCGCTGCTCGGCAATCCATCGTGGGTGCTACCGGGCGCCTTCTCGACTGCTGCGGGTCGCCGCGCTGCCCATGACGCTATCGATCGGGAGTTGTCGTCGTGGACCCGGAAGCACCCAGCCGACAAGGTGGCCCAGATGTTCCTCGACGCGGGCATACCGTCCGCCGTGGTGGTTCCACCGCGAGACGTCGCAGCGAACCCCCAACTCCGCCATCGCCGTCTGTTCGAGGTAGAGCATCATCCGGTTACGGGAGACCATGAGGTGCCAACCTTGCCCTTCCGCTTCTCGCGTGTGGAGCATTGGCTGCGGTCACCCGCGCCGACGCTTGGCGGTGACAATGACTCGGTTCTCGAAGAACTCGGGTACTCACCCGAAGAGAGGAGGCGCTTGCACGAGGCAGGCCACGTCGGTGCAGTTCCCTTGGGCATATAAGACAAGGGCAGGGTCACGCCTTGTGCGTGGCGATCTCCGCAGCCGATTTCACGACGATGCCGCCTTCTCAGCCGCCCAGAGATAGTCGGCCTTACCGGTCGGGGACCGAACAACCTCATCGACGAAGATCACCTGTTTCGGCACCTTGTAGCCCGCGAGCGAGGCTCGCACCAGAGCCTTCAGCTCGTCTTCCGTCGGAACCGTCCCGGATGTCGGCTGAACGACTGCGACGACGCGTTCGCCCCAGCGCTCATCGGGGGCGCCCACAACCACCACGTCGTAGACGGCTCGGGATTGGCGTAGGACGCCCTCGACCTCTTCGGGATAGACCTTCTCGCCTCCCGTGTTGATGCACAGGTTGGCCCGCCCGAGCAAGGTGATGGTGCCGTCGTCCGCAACGGTGCCCATGTCACCGGTGAGGGACCATCGACGTCCCCCCCACTCGACGAATGTCGAAGCCGACTTCTGTGGGTCCTTGTAATAGGCGAGTGGGATGCGCCCTGAGCGCGCCACACGACCGACGGTGCCCGAACCCGGAACCACGGGCTGGTGGGTCTCCTCGTCCAATACCACCGCCTGCTGTGCCGTGAACTGCGGCTCCGACTTCTCCCCGACCGGTCCCAAGAAGATGCGCCCGGCCTGTATCCCGGTCTCGGACGATCCATACCCGTCGGAGAGTGGAATAGAAGGAAAGGTTGCGAGAAAGCGATCGCGCAACGCCGTCGAGAGTGGCGCGCCACCCGAGCTGACCACGGCCAGGGATTCGATGTCGGGTTTTGGATCGAAGTCGTCCCAAGCGTCAAGCAGGGGTCGCATGACCGCGTCACCCACGGTGCTGGTCGCAGTAACCTGCTCTCGCTCGACAGTGCGCCATACCTGGCGTGGGTCGAGTGAGCCCGACCACAATACGACTCTGTTGCCGCTGAAGAGGTGAAGCAGCACCACCCATCCGCCGGCCGCGTGCATCAATGGAGCGAGGAGTAGGAAGGTGCTCTGATCGGGCGCGATGCGCTCAACCAGCCCAGCGACCGATGTGACCTCGGGAAGAGCGGGATTGCCACCGCCCATACAGGCGAAGAAGGCGTCCTCCTGTCGCCACACCACCCCTTTGGGCAACCCCGTGGTGCCCCCGGTGTAGAGGATGTAGTGATCGTCGCCCGACCGTGGGCCAAAGTCCCGATCCCGCGACGACGAGGCCAGGGCGCCGTCGTAGATGGAACCGACAGGCAGCTTCCAACGTAGTGTCGAAACCTGGAGTTCCACCGCCGTCATTCGGTTGGTGTAGCCCGACTGATGGACGACGCCGACCAGGTCGGCATCATTGAACAGCTGCTCCAGCTCCCTGGCGGTGTAGCGGTAGTTGATGTTGATGGGAACGGCTCGGACTTTGTACGCAGCCATCATGGCCTCGACATACTCCACACAGTTCTCCATATACAGCCCGATGTGGTCTCCCGCCTCTACGCCCTGTCCGAGGTACCAGTGGGCCAATCGGTTGGATTGATGCTCGAGTTGCGCGTACGTCCGGCTCACTTCCCCGCAGCGAAGCGCAACGCGATCCGGCACGCAGTCGGCGACCGCCTCCCAGAGGTCGGCCAGATTGAAACCGCTCACAGAAGTGGGCTAAACAACAGGCCGGAGCAGTCGAACACCAGCAGGCATACCAAGACTCTGTCCCTTCGACCGCGAGTCCACCTGGAGCAATTCCGGCCGACGCGCACCATCACCGGGTGACCAGCCCCGGTCGCGGCTTGCCCACCACCCTTCTTCTTCAGTTTCCCCGGAAACACTCGTTCGTATACTATATTCGATATTGGTGACGGTGTAGGGTTCGTCGCTACTTGCCGAGGTCGGGTCTGTGCGATTGCGCCCTCGGACATGCATCATCAGACCGCGGGTCGCGCCAATTGGTGGAGGGAGGGAAAGATGATCGACGGAGTCACAATTTCTCGGGCTGCAACCAGCCGACGGCCCGGTTCTGGGCATCTTTCCCGGCTCGCCACTGCGGCCCGATCCCCGCTCCAGTCGCAGTCCTGATTGAATGACCCGATCGCAAACTGCTCCCGGGGAGGGTTTCACCATGTTTTGCAAAGGACTAGCCCAGCGTAGAAGGCCAGCGCTGCCGTTGGTATTGGCATCCGTGATGGTCGCCGGGACCTGCGGCGCACTGGCGTCGACACCCGCTTCGGCGGCGACCTCGGCCAGCCGGACGCTGTCGTCGAGCGCTTCGTCCACCGGTGTCTGGCCCGGGGTCGGCAAGATCTGCGAGCCGGGACCCGGCGGCGCCTCATCGGTGCGCGGCGTGGGCTCCAAGACCATCAACATTGCCGTGTTCAACGACGCCGCCAACACAATTGATCCTGGACTGGAGGCCGAATTCCCCCAGCAGGCCATGGCGTTCGCCGATTGGTGCAACGCCGCCGGGGGCATCAACGGTCGCCACATCGTGATCGACAATCGTGATGCTGCGCTGTTCAACGCAGCGCAGCAAGTAACCGCGGCCTGCCAGAGCGACTTCATGGCGGTCGGCGGCGGCATGGCACTCGACCAGCCGTCGGTCCCCATCCGTGAGAAGTGCGGGCTGGGGCAGATCAGTGGCTACGTCGTCTCGGATGCCTCCGCCCTTTCCACCGACCAGGTCGACCCCAGCGGTATCAACACGAACTCGTCGACCGCGGGATGGTTCGGGGCGATGGCCAAGGCCTACCCGCAGGCGGTCAAGCAGGCCGGCATGGGTGGCTCCAACACACCCTCCGTCATCGAATCCGAAACGAAGTACGAGTACGTCGCCGAAGCTCAGGGCTGGCACGTCGTCGACTTCCTCGAGCCCCCGGTCACGGTGGAGAACTGGGCGCCCTACGTCGAGGATTACCAGGCCAAGGGTGTTCAGGCCCTCTGGCCCGCTGACAACGCCAACTTCACGCCCTTCGCGCAGGCGATGACGACCGCCGGCTACCACCCAGCCTTCGTCTTGCTGGGAACCCAGTTCGCCAACGCCCAGACGCAGAAAGCCGTGGCTGCGAACCCCAGCCTGCCTCCGGTCTACGTCGAGACTGCGTGGTGGCCGCTCTCGTTGGCCTCGCAGAACCCCTCGACCGAGCAGCTCGTGAAGGTCATGCACACCTATGCCAAGGGCGACGCCATCGATTTCGACGACGAGGAGGGGGCCGAGGCGTGGCTATTGTGGGCCAAGGCGGCCTCGGCCTGTGGCGCCAGCCTTACCGTGAGCTGCGTGCTCAACAATTCGGCTGCCGAGAAGAACTGGGACGCCGGTGGCATTCAGGCGCCGATTGCCAGCCTGACGCTCTCCAACAAGAACCCCCAGCCCTCGCCGTGTTTCGCCATTATGAAGATCGAATCCAAGGGTATCGTCTACGACAAGGCCATCACGAAGCCCACGCAGTCCATCTGGAACTGCAACCCCAAGAACGTCGTGCATCTGACCGCCCAACAGCAACAAAAACTGAACTCCCTGTGAGCATGGGTCCGACCGGCCGCGGGGATAGGTGCACACTGCATAGTCTTGGCCCGGTAGGCGACTAACCATTCTCTGTCCGGGGGACGGCTGTGCATGAATTCATCATCTTCACCATCGGCGGCCTGGCTGCGGCGGGCATCTACGCGATAACGGCGAGCGGCCTCACCCTCACCTACACGACAACAGGCATCTTCAATTGGGCGCACGGCGCGATCGGGATGATCTGCGCCTTCGCCTACTGGCAGATGAGCATCGGGTGGGGCTGGCCGACGCTCGTGTCGATGCTCGTCTGCCTCTTCGTGGTGGCGCCTGCGATCGGCATCGTGATCGAGGCCGCGGTGATGCGCCGGCTCGAGGGTGTTTCAGAGGCATCCAAACTTGTCGTCACGTTGGCCATCGCGCTCATGCTGCTGGGCGTTGCGCAGTGGATCTGGAACCCGACGACGTATCGGGCCCTCCCTCCCCTCTTCAACAACGACACCTTGGTATTGGGGACGATCAGGATCTCCTACAACGACGTAACGGTATTGATTCTGGCTCTGGTCGTCGCCATCGGGCTGCGGCTCTTCCTCTACCGCACTCGGATGGGCGTCACCATGCGGGCCAGCGTCGACGACCGCACACTCACCTCTCTCAACGGGTCGAGTGCCATTGCCAACGCCCGCAACGCTTGGATCATCGGCTCCATACTGGCCGCACTGGCGGGGATCCTCATCGCACCCACACTCACGCTGTCGGCGTCCGCGCTGACGCTGCTCATCGTCAACGCGTACGCGGCGTCGGTCATCGGGCGCCTGCGCTCCATTCCGATGACCTTCGTAGGTGCCATCATCCTGGGTCTCTCCATCGCGTACTCAGTGGCCTATCTGCCCCAGACTCCATACATTCAGGGGTTCGAGAACGCCGTGCCTGCGATCATCCTCTTCATTGCCCTCTTGGTCCTGCCCCAATCACGCCTGCGCGGGCACCGGCAGCTTCGGAGCCGCGAGCTCGCCTTTCGCCCCACGTGGAACGGCACCGGTCTGTTCTGCGCCGGGACGATCATCGCCGCCGTCTTCTTGGCCACCACCGTCTCGACCGCCGACTTGTTCAGCCTCAATCGCATGTGGGGGCTGGCCATCGTCGGACTCTCGGTCATTCCCATCGTGGGGTACGCGGGCCGCCTGTCGTTGTGCCAGATGACCTTCGCCGGGATCGGGGCGACGATGGTGGGCCATCTGGGAGCGGGGGGGAACCCCCTCTCCCTACTGGCTGCAGCCGGGGTGTGTGCCGTCGTCGGCGTCATCGTGGCCATCCCCGCCCTGCGACTCTCTGGCATCTACTTCGCACTGGCGACCGCCGCCTTCGCCATCACCATGGACAACTGGGTGTTCGCTCTCCCCTCCTTCAATCTTTTCGGGCATCCCTACGCGCCCTTCGGTTCAGGGTCGCTCGTCTTCGCTCCCTTCCGAATCGGTTCGCTCGCGCTCGATTCCAAGACGTCACAGTTCATTGCGGGATCGGTAGCCTTCGTCCTCCTGGTTGCTCTTGTCGTCGGCGTGCGGCGATCCGAGTTTGGCCAACGCCTCCTGGCCATGAAGGACAGTCCTGCCGCGTGTGCGACGCTGGGCATGAACGGCCGCGCGACCTTCGTCGGAGTGTTCGCCTTCTCGGCCGCTCTGGCGGGGATTGGCGGCGGCATCTACGGCACGGCCCTCGGCAGCGCGGCGCCCGACGTCTTCCAGTTCTTCAACGGTCTCTCCGTGCTCTTGGTGATGGTTGTCTTTGGGATCACCTCGTTCGGTGCGGCGGGATTGAACGGCATCTACCAAGGGTCGCCGCTCTTCACCAACCTCTTCCCGTCACTCACCCAGTTGCCGCTGGTCCTCGTCGGCCTCGGCGGTATCGGTGTGGGCACCACGCCGAATGGGACCATCCCGGGCAGCATCCGCCCGGTGTATCTCTCGGTGGCGCGACGCCGCTGGCTGGTGGCCCTGATCGTGGCGGTGGTCGGGGCGGCCTGGGCGCTCCGGCTCAGCGGAGCAATCGGCAACTGGCCGATGACGATCCTCATTGTGGTCGACCTCGCGCTCTTCCCGGTCCCCGCCTACATCGCCGACTACCGGGCGAGGATCGCGCCGCCCGCATTCGGCCTTCCCGAGCGACGGTCGAAGCAAAAGAGGGACGCTTGGTTCGCCGAAGCGGTGTCCGACGAGGACCCTGCCGGGTCGTCCGATCCGCTCCCCACCCTGTCGGGGGCCGGAGGCACCAGTGGGGCTTGAAATCGAAGAGGTCTCGGTGCGCTTCGGCGGCCTGGCCGCGCTGTCAGAGGTGTCCCTCAGCGCCACTGAGGGAGCGATCACCGGATTGATCGGGCCGAACGGAGCGGGCAAGACGACCCTGTTCAACGTGGTGACGGGAATGCAGCGCCCCACGACGGGGACGGTACGTCTCGACGGTCAGGATCTTCGCACGCTCTCGTCGTATCGCCGGGCTCGGCTCGGGCTCGGCCGCACGTTTCAACGTCTGGAGCTCTTCGGAACCCTGACCGTCGCCGAGAACGTCGGGGTGGCCGCCTCCATCGGTCAGCGGGGTGTTGTAAGAGCCAGGTCGAGAGCAATCCATGAGATCCGCGAGGAGGTACTGGACCGGCTGGGACTGAAGGCCTTGGCCAATGACCGAGCCGATACATTGCCGACGGGAACCGGTCGCCTCGTTGAGCTTGCGCGGGCGCTGGCCACCAGGCCCAAGGTCCTGCTCCTCGACGAACCGGCGGCCGGTCAGGACACGGACGAAACGGAGCGCTTCTCGGAGGTCCTGCGTGACCTGGCGAACGACGGACTCGCCATTCTGCTGGTCGAACACGACATGGAGCTGGTCATGAACGTCTGCCACACGGTGGTGGTTCTCGACTATGGCCAAGTCATCTGCACCGGCACACCGGCCGAAGTCCGCTCCGACCCCAATGTCCAGGCCGCGTATCTGGGCACGGCCACGGAGGCGGTGGCGGATGCCTGAACCTCTCTTGGAGTTCCGGGGAGTGCGGGCATGCTACGAGGAAGTCGAGGTGCTCCACGGCGTCGACGTCAGGTTCGAAGAGGGCGTCGTGACGGCTGTCCTGGGGGCAAACGGCGCCGGAAAGTCGACCCTCCTCGCTTTGGCCGCCGGCATCATGGGGCCGAGCGAGGGTGAGGTCCGCTACGCCGGTGAAAAGGTACGCGTCGGATCGACTTCTACGCTGGCCCGCCGGGGGCTCTGTTTGATTCCCGAGGGCCGGGGTGTCTTCCCGAACCTGACCGTGCGCGAGAACCTCTGGGTCATGACCCATAGCGGTTCGGGGCGACGACACGTCGAGCGTTGCGCATTCGAACGTTTTCCGCGTTTCGGCCGAGCGCGCCACTCAGCCGGCCGGAACGCTCTCAGGCGGCGAGCAGCAGATGCTGGCGCTGGCCCACGCGATTGCGACCGGCCCTCGGTTGCTCATGCTGGACGAGCTCTCGATGGGGCTGGCACCGATTGTGGTCGACGAGCTCTACAACCATGTCGTGCAACTCTCGACGGAGGGCATCACCGTCGTGATGGTGGAACAATTCGCGCGCACCGCGCTGGCCGTTGCAGAGTCGGCCATGGTGATGATGAACGGACGGATCGTTCAGACCGGGGCGGCCAGCGAAGTGGAGTCGGTGCTCCACTCGGCCTACCTGGGTTCCGTTCCGCCCCCTGAGCCGACTTCGTCCGCACAGAACGGCAGCGATACACCGTAGAGACATCGGTGCAAAGAGCCCCTTAGGACAACTGGGTCCCAGACCACCGTGTTCGCCGAAGAAGGGCCGCTCGTTTGTCAGGTCCGCGGAGCGAACTGCCCGCAGCGGCGCCATCCTCGCCGTTGGGCCTACCGGGGCGGGGCAGGATCGAACGCCCCGCGTCCCATTTGGTCGCGCACGGTGACCACCGCCGGGTTCGTCAAGGTTCGGCGCTGCCAATTGGCTCCGTCGACGACGAGGGTGTGCCCGGAGATGAACCGGGCGAAGGGTGAGGCGAGGAAGGCCGCAGCCCAGCCCAGCTCCTGCAGTCGCCCGACCCGTAGGGCCGGCTGGCAGGCATCCTTCTCGTTGGTCCGGTCGAGGTTGCCTTTGATGTCAGCAGTCATGTCCTCATGAGGAAAGAGACCCGGTACCAGCCCGTTCACCTGGATGCCGTAGGGCCCCCATTCCACGGCGAGCGTCTCGACCATGTTCTTCACCCCCGCCTTCGCGGCAGCTGAATGCGCGAACCCAGGACCCCCGGTCCAGGCATAGGACGCCCCGACATTGACGATGGACCCGGCCGTTCCGGCTTCGATATGACGCCGGGCGAATTCGCGGGAGCAGAAGAAGGTGCCGTTCAGGGTGATGTCGACGACGGTCCGCCAGGCATTTGGTGACATGTCCTCCGCGGGAACCGGAAAGTTGGCCGCCGCGTTGTTGACGAGCACACTGGGTAAGCCAAACGCTGCGGTGGCTTCGTCGAAAGCGGCGGCGACCTGATCGGCGTCACGAATGTCGCAGGTCACCCCGAGCACTCGGGCCCCGAGGGCATCGATCGATTGGCGGCCCGCATCGAGATGTTCGGCCTTGCGACTGGCAACGACCAGGTCGGCACCCAAGCCGCGCGAACTCGGTGGCAATGGCCTTGCCGAGACCCGTGCCGCCCCCGGTGACCAGGACACAGCTCCCGGCATAGGTCCCAGCGGGCAGGGCCAGCGTTCCTACGGGTGGCGGCTCGGGTAGTCCGCTCTGTTGGGTCATGGTCAACTCCCTGTGTAATGCGGCTCGCGTCCTTCGGCGCTGGCCGCTCGGAATTCAACGAAGTCCGACGATTTGTTGATGAAGGTTTGGTAGATCAGCTCGTCCTCCATGGAGGATCGCACCCCCGGTTCGCTCAGGTGTCGCAACACACGGCGGGCCATCTTGACCGTCACTTTCGGCGAGGCCGCGATCTTGTTCGCAATCTCCCAGGCCGTCTCGTCGAGTGCCTCGGGAGCCACGAGGCGCGACACAATCCCGTGACCGTAGGCCTCTTCGGCGTCCATGGCCCGCCCGGTCAGCACGAGGTCGCTGGTCACGCCACTGCCACAGATCTCGTAGAGCCGGCCCATGCCACCGGTGTCGGGGATGACGCCATGGCCCACTTCGGGCAGCATGAACCGAGACCCCTCGGCCGCGATCCTGATGTCGCACAAGAGGGCGCGCTGGAAGGATCCCCCGATGGCCCAGCCGTGGATGGCCACGATGATCGGCGCGTCCATCTCGAAGACCTGCAGGATGCCCTGATGGCCACGGCTCATGAGTTCGTGATGACTGAGGGAGGTGGCGTTCTTTCCGATGACTGACACATCGCGGCCCGACGACCATGCCTTGCCCTCGCCTCGCCAGATGACGGCACGTATCTCTGGACGGCCCTTCAACTCGCTCAGAATGTCGAACAGGCGAGCGTCCATGTCGTCGTCGAACGCGTTGCGCTTCTCCGGATTGTTGTTGGTGATCACGGCAACTGGACCGTCTATGTCGAGGAGAACTTTGTCTGTCATCACGTTCCTTCCTTCGGTGGATACCCCCTCCATGAAATGGGAATATCTGCGCAGAGATAGTGCCAGCTCAGCGCAACTCGCTGAACGGCTGATCCTTGTCACTTCGCAACTCGCGCGGAAGTCCGAGAACGCGCTCGGCCAGCGAGTTGCGCTGGATATTGTCCGTGCCGCCACCGAGTCTCGACGACCACTGGTTCAAGAAGGCCGTTTCCCAGAAACCATCGTCGAGTGCGCCGTCATCGGCCAACATGCCGTTGGTGCCGACCAGGCTCATGAACAGTTCCCCGTTCAGACCCATGTGCTGGGAGACGAACAGTTTCGTGGTGGAGGCCTCTGGACCGGGAAGACGACCCTGGGAAAGTGCCGTTTGCACCCGATAATTCATGAACCGGAGGAGTTGTACCCGGGTATAGAAGTCAGCAATCTTTTGGCGCACCAAAGGGTCAGCGCTTTTCCCAGTACGGCACGCTAGATCCAACACCTGGGCGACTGTGATGCTCTGTCCGGCGCCTCCGATGAGGGAGCGTTCATACCCCATGGTGGTGTGAGCCACGGCCCATCCGCTGTTGACCTCCCCCACCACGTTGGCGGCGGGAATCACAACATCGGTGAGGAAGACCTCGTTGAAATGGGCGATCCCCGTAATTTGCCGCAGCGGACGGACCTCGATTCCGGGGGAGTGCATGTCGACGACGAAATAAGTGATGCCCTTGTGCTTGGGGACGTCCGGATTCGTTCGAGCGATCAGAATCGCCCAATCACTGTGTTGGGCACCCGAAGTCCAGACCTTCTGGCCGTTCACGACAAAAGAATCCCCGTCGCGCTCGGCGCGGCTCTTTAGCCCAGCGAGATCGGATCCGGCATCTGGTTCTGAGAACAATTGACACCAGACTGCTTCGCCCCGCAACATCGCTGGGAGTTGACAGCGCTTCTGCTCCTCGGACCCGTGCGCAATGAGCGTCGGCCCGGCCATGCCGATCCCGACGGAAAACGCCCCCACCGATACGTCGTACTTGGCCGCTTCCTGATTGAAGATGGTCTGGTGCCAGGAGGATTCGCCACGCCCGCCGTATTCCTTGGGCCAGGTGATGGCGCCCCAGCCCCCTTCGTAGAGGGTGTGCTGCCACTCGCGGCAGCGACGTACGTAATCAGGCCGCGCTGGGTCCCGCGACCAGTCAGCCAACCCAGTTCTGACCTCGGCGTGCTTCTCGAGCCACGCCGACACCTCGCGCCGGAACGCGGCGTCCTCTTCTGTATCGTCAAAATCCATGGCTGGCTCCAGACATTAGGGCTCGGCTCGAGAGATGACCATCGCCGGCGGTCGGACAATCTGGCACAGACGGAGGTGGATCGCGGTACGTGCAGCCGAAACCTCTGGTGATGCCACGAACCTGGTCCTGTGGGCGGAGCCGAGGCGTCTGTGAGTCAAACCGACCGAGGCACTTGACGGGAGAGCTGAACTGAATCGAGATCCGCCTCGGCCGAGTCGGACCGATCTCACTCCTCCGCGGCGCACTACTTTCGTATACTATATTTGAAATTCGGAAGTGCAATCTCGAGTGTTTTCACCTGGTGGGGGAATTCAGCCGCCATGATCTTCGGATCGTGAGATATCAGGGAGTTTGCCCTCAGAAGGGTAGGCAGAGTGCGTCGACATTGGATCGTGGTCATCCCGTGCACCCTTCTCTAGGGACCAAGGAGTCGCCGCGACATGCCTGAAGCCATTACCGATGAGGGAGTGGCCCGGCTTCGACAACGGATCGGGATCGCGCGTCCCCATACCAATCCCCCTCACTACCTCAGTCCCAACGAGGACGCGTTCCGGCACGTCGCCGAGGCCTACGGGGACGACAACCCCCTCTGGTGCGACCCGTCCTACGGCGTGGGGACCAGGTGGGGCGGACCGATCGCTCCGCCCCACTTGGTCGGCGGGGACACCCTCATCGGGGAGGACGAGATCACCGTACTCGAGGGCGAGACGAAGGCCCTCATGAAGGGGGACCCGCTCGGAGGCGTCCACGCGTTCTATTCGGGATCGTTCCGTGAGTGGTGGAACCCACTGCGTCCGGGCACGCGGGTCACGCGCCGCAATGCTCTGGTCGGCGTGCACGACAAGGTCGGCGACTTCGCCGGGCGCACAGTGCACGAATGGTCGGCTGAAGTGTTCGCCGCGGCGGACGGTCCCGTCCTCTCTGGGCAATACCGCTTGATGATCCGGGCCGAACGGGAAAAGGCGACCGAGCGGAAGAAGAACGACGAGGTCGACATCCGACCCTACACCGAGGAGGAGCTTGCGGGCATCGACGAGACCATCGCCGGTGAGCGCAATCGGCGGCGCGGCGCTGAGCCCCGTTGGTGGGAGGATGTGAACGAGGGAGATGAGCTTCCTGCCCTCGTCAAGGGCCCGATGCGGGTTACCGATGTGGTCGTGTGGCATACCGGCATGGGCATGGGCCTGTACGGCGTCGCCGCCCTGCGACTTGGCCACGACCAGCGACAACGCATGCCTCGCTTTTTCAAACCCGACGACTTGAACATCCCCGACGTCCAACAGCGCGTCCACTGGGATCCTGAATGGGCCCATAGGGCAGGCAACCCTGCCTGTTACGACTACGGGCGCATGCGAGAGACCTGGCTCATCCATTTATGTACCGACTGGATGGGCGACGACGCCTGGCTGTGGAAGCTTGATTGTCAGTTCCGCAAGTTCAACTACGTAGGTGACACCCATTGGATGCAGGGACGCGTCACCCGCAAGTACCTGGCAGACGGAGATCGGCCGGCCGTAGACCTCGAGGTCTGGGGAAAGAACCAGCGCGGCGAGACGACGACCCCGGGCCACGCGACCATCCTCTTGCCCTCGCACGAACACGGAGAAGTCCGACTACCTCCAGCGCCGGGTGGGGCGACCACCTGCCAAGAAGCTCTCGATTCCTTAGCTCAACGCTTTGCCGCCGAGGAGCAAGAGTGAAGCCATATCCCGAGATGCCACCGGGGCTGACCTTGGAGCGTGACGGAGAGATTCTCAATTTGAGCTTCGATCGCCCAGCTCGCCGCAACAGCCTTACCGACCCCATGGTGTACGCGCTCACCGACACGATCGACGCTGCAGCTAGTGACGAGTCCGTCAGAGTCATCCATTTGCGAGGTGAGGGCGATCACTTTTGCTCCGGCTTTGACTTGGCCGAGAGAACACCGGGACCCGAGCGCCCCCGAGTGGGCTCGGTACACCGCCGCATGAACGGTCACGTCAATCGCCTCATCCCAGCCATGCTGACTTGCCAGACCCCGATCGTTTGCACCGCGAAGGGCTGGGTCATCGGTCTCGGTCTCGACATCCTTTTGGCCACCGACTTCGCGATCGTGGCCGACGACGCCAGGCTTTGGGCGCCCTTCACGACCTTTGCCTTCACCCCGGACAGTGGCGCCACCTGGCTCATCCCTCGCCTCGCTGGTGTGGCGCGCGCGCGCGAGATGCTCATGTTGGGCGAGAAGGTCTCGGGCGCGGACGCAGCTTCCTGGAACCTGATCCACCGCGCGGTGCCCGCCTCCGACCTCGATGCCGTCTCGAAGAACCTCGTCGACCGACTGGCCGCCGCGCCTACCGTCGCTGTCGGTCTCACCAAGCTGTTGCTGCAACGAGGTCTCACCGCCGACCTCAGCAGCCACATGGCGGATGAGGCCTGGGCGATGGAGGTTTCCAGTCGGTCCGACGACTTCAAGGAGTACGGGCAGGCGAGCAAGGAGAGGCGCGAGCCCCGATTCACCGGGCGATAAGTCACCATTTGGTTGGGTCGCTCGGACTACTGGGCCCAGTTCGGATATAATATTCAGAATGGAGTTCGCTTCGGCACAGGCGGGGGCCGTCCAGGCGAGGGGGCGGCCTCTTGAAGGCATCCGCGTGCTCGCCATCGAGCAAATGCAGGCACTCCCCTATGCCACCCAACTGTTGGGCCGCCTGGGCGCCGACGTCGTCAAAGTTGAACCGCTGCGCGGAGAGCTCGGACGGGCCTCACTGCCTGCAATGTCCGATCCCGAAGGGCGGCCCGTTGGCGCCACGTTCCTTCGCAACAACCTCAACAAACGAAGCATGTGTGTCGACCTCAAAAGCGATGAGGGACGCCAACTCGTGCTGGACCTCGCTCCGCGTTTTGACATCTTTGCGGAGAACTTCAAGGCCGGTGCCATGGAGCGCATGGGACTCGGCTACGACGACATAGTCGCCGTACATCCCCGCTGCATTTACGCGTCAGTGTCGGGCTTCGGGAACTCTTCCCCATCCCCCTACCGCGATTGGCCCGCCTTCGCTCCCATTGTCGAGGCGATGTCAGGTGTGTACGAAATGAAGCGCATCGACGATCTCCCGCCCGTGGTCTCGCCGGTTGGCGCCCTCGGCGACATCGGCGCGGCGCTGTACACCTCGATCGGCATTCTGGCGGCTCTTCGGGATCGCGATCGGACGGGCCGATCCGGATACGTTGACGTCGCCATGCTCGATTCCGTGATCGCAATGACGGACATTGTGACCAACTATTGGTCGATGGGCGTCGACAACGGCGACTCAGGCTCGGTGATCAACCACGGCTTTCGGGCTGCCGACGGTTGGTTCGTCATGCAGGTCGCACGCGTGCACGTCTTCGAGCGTCTGGCTCAGCTCGTCGGACATCCCGAGTGGGTATCGGACGAACGATTCGACACTCCCTACGGTTGGGTGCAACACCTTGAAGACGTCATCCGTCCGGCAGTCGAGAAATGGGCATCCGGGCGGAACCGTTTAGAGATTTGTGAAGCCCTGAGTGAGGCCGGCATCGCGGCGGGACCCTGCGCCCATGCCGAAGAGTTGGTCGCCGATGGTCATGTCGCTGCTCGTCATATGCTCGTCGGCATACGTCGGACGGACGGTGTGGACCAACCGGTGCTCGTGCCGGGTAACCCGGCACTCATCGTCGACCGTTGCGAGGGTGGTGACCGCCGGATCCCCTGGCTCGGAGAGCATACGAACGAGGTCTTGCGCGATGAGCTCGGTCTGTCCGATGCCACGATCGATGGCCTGCGATCGTCATCAGTGGTCGGATAGATTTCGCCTACGCTGAGTTCGTTCCGTCGCTCCGTCCAAGCCGGGAACGCAATCGACTGAGTGCATCAGCGAACTCAGGGCGGCCCATCGACCATTGCTGCGGTCCCAGCTCGAGTGTGACTGCGTCGGCCGCCTGGACGACGGACGCGCTCTCGGCGAGCGTCTTGCGTGTCTTTTCGACCAGGGCGCGGTCATGACCGGCCGCCCTCGACGCCAGTTGCCACGCGGTCTCGAGAAGATCAGTCTCGGGGACGCAACGCCACGCGAGTTGACGACGCGCCGCCTCCTCGCCATCCAACGTCTCCCCGAACAGCGACAGGGCGGCCGCGCCCTGTCGACCGATCCGCTGGCGCAGTTGCCACAAGTGCCCGCCACCTGGATGGAGACCGACGTCGAGGAACCTGGTCTCGAATCGAGCTGCAGGCGAACACACGATCACATCACACGCCAGGGCCAGATTCATGCCGGCCCCGAGTGCCGGGCCGCTGACGGCGGCCACCGTGGGGAGCTCGCACTCCAGCAAGGCGGCATACCCGACATACGTCTCGCTGAGCGGCGCCTTGGGCTCGAGAAGATCGTCGATCGATCCTCCAGCGGAGAACACGCTGCCCGTGGCGGCGAGCACGACGGCCCCGATTGCGCCGTCTGCGGCCACGCGGTGAACGGCCGCTGCGAGTGCCCGGCTCATGGCGAGTGAGAGGGCGTTCCGGTCTTGATGGTGGTCGAGGGAGATGATGGCCACAGAACCTCGGCGATCAACCCGGACGTAGTTTGAGCCTTCCGGCGAGTCCACTGCACCCTCAGGCCCTGCCATTCTCATAATATATACATTTGTGTCGCACGACCAAGATGGAGACAGCGGGTGGGGTGATCGGCAGCCTCGGACCATCCCCGAGGCGTTGCAGCAGGCCGTAGAGAGCTACCGGGATGACGAAGCCCTCGTCGACGGGACGGACCGACTTTCTTTTGGCCAGCTGGCGAACCGGGTTGAACACGTCGCGCGTGCACTGGTGGGGAGTGGCATCGAGCCTGGAGATCGCGTGGCGCTGTGGGCACCCAACAGCGCCGAATGGGTGATCACGAGCTTCGCCGTCTATGCCGTGGGCGCGGTCTTGGTGCCCCTGAACACCCGATACCGCGGAGAGGAGGCCGGTCACGTCCTGCGAACCTCGCGAGCCCGACTGCTTTTCGCAGTGACCGACATGCTCGGTTCGGATCTTGTGGAGCTGCTTGCCGACGTGCCCGGGCTCGAATCCCTCCGAGAGATCGTGGTACTGGAAGGGCCGGCACGTCCCGGGTGCACGAGCGTCGCCGAGTTTCGGGCCCGAGCCCTCGACGCGCATGGTCCGGAGGTGGACCGCCGCCGCTCGGACCTCGGTGGAGACGACGCCTCCGACATCATCTTCACGTCTGGCACCACCGGCAAACCAAAAGGGGCCGTCCTTGGCCACGGTGCCAGTGTCCGCACCTACCTTGCCTGGTCCGAATTGGTCGGGCTGCGCAGAGGCGATCGCTACCTCGTGGTCTACCCCTTCTTCCACACGGCTGGGTTGAAGTCAGGGTTGTTGGCCTGCGTGCTGCGCGGCGCGACCATCGTCCCCCACGCCGTGTTCGACGTGGTGCCGGTGATGGAACGTGTGGCGTCCGAGAGGATAACAATGCTGCCCGGACCTCCCACCGTCTTTCAGTCGATCCTCAATCATCCCGACTTCTCGTCATTCGACTTGTCGTCCCTTCGTCTGTCGGTGACGGGAGCCGCAGTCGTCCCGGTGGAAGTGATCCGGCGCATGCGCGACGAGTTGCGCTTCGATACGGTCGTCACCGGCTACGGGCTGACCGAGACAACGGGCACGGTCAGCATGTGCCGCCACGACGACGCGCCCGAAGTCATCGCCGGCACGGTAGGACGACCACTTCCGGGTGTGCACGTGCGCATTGTGGACGACGCCGGACAGTCCGCCACACCGGATGAGCCCGGTGAGATCCTCGTGCGAGGCTTCAATGTCATGCAGGAATATTTCGAGGATCCGACGGCCACGAAGGAGGCAATCGACGAGGATGGGTGGCTCCGCACCGGGGACATCGGCATCCTGGGCCGGGACGGCAATCTGCGAATCACTGATCGCAAGAAGGACATGTACATCGTCGGCGGCTTCAACGCCTATCCCGCCGAGATCGAAAGCATCATGGTGGGCCATCCGCTGGTGGGTCAGGTCGCGGTCGTCGGCGTCCCCGATGAGCGGTTGGGGGAGGTCGGGGTGGCGTTCGTCGTTCCTCGCCCCGGTCAGACCGTCGACCCGGACGAGCTCGGAACGTGGTGCCGAGATCACATGGCCAACTTCAAAGTCCCGCGTTCGATCCGGGTGGTCGATGCTCTCCCGCTGAATCCCACCGGCAAGGTCATGAAGTTTCAGCTACGCGCGCAGCTCACCGGGTGATCTCGCTCCCACCGGGCGTCCGATTCAGGTCCAGGCCACAATAGGACCGGCTGCCTCGATCATCTCAGAAAGCTGGTGTCGGTCGGTGGCCAGAGTGCAGAGCCGCTCCCCTCCCGGCGGCCTCCCGAGGACCAACCCACGGAGTCGGTCCCGGTGGGCATCGGCGTCGAGACGATCACCGTCCGGATCCCACGCCTCGACCGGGACGCGGATGCCGAGCTCCGCCGCCGCGTCCACGATCACTGCCGTTGCGTCTGCCTCGGCAAGATCGATCACTGCCAGGCCCGGACGGTTGGGACGGCGGAGCAGCGAGACGGCGACACACGCCGCTGCGAACCCCGGGGAAACCGTGGACGGAACGACCACGGCCCCCAACCGGGTGGTACCCAGCGTGCGGGCCACCCAAAACCCCGCGTGGCCGGCGTCGGCCGCAACCAGCGCTCCGGCGGCGACACATTCCGCATAGTGCATCGTGGCCCTGCTCGGTGGCAAAGGGCTCGCTCCGAGTCTCCAACCCCTCTGCGTCACCTCCGCCAGACGAGCACGTAACGGCGGCATGGTCATCGGGGTTCTGCGGCTCGGGCTGCACCGTTCGGCCAGCGGAGCGAGGCCAGTTGGAGGGACCGTCAGGGCGGGAGCCAACCGCCAACGATCTTCGGGAGACTCAGCGCGATCCAACCCGGTGGCAATGATCAGGTCGGCTTCGTCCAGCCCGCTCAGGACGAAATCGTCAGCCTGCAACCCGATCGTGGCCAGATGGTGTTGGCTCCTCCAATCGAAGACCCCCTTTGCGCCCCAGGTGTTCAAGACGCCGACCCCAGCCGATACGGCCAGATCGTGCAGGCCGGAGACCGCCATGTGCCAGATGGTGCCCGGGCCGGCCAACACAACAAGAGTGGCGGCGGCCCGCACCTTCTCGACCGTTTCGTCAGCAGGCTCTAGCCAATTTTCATCAGGCGGTCGGGGCCAGAGGGCCGATTCCTCGACCGGCTGAGTGGGATCGAGGGTGATGTGAAGCTCCACTTCTCCGGAGGGGAGTGTGGCGGCGACGGCCACCAATGCCTCGGCCGAGTCCACCTCGACCGTAAGGCAAGGCCCAGGCTCGAGCCCGGGCAGCCAGAAGATGCCGTCGCCTCGGTGCACCGCGGCCCGCGATCGGTGGATCCTTTGGTGCGCTTTCGCGAAGAGCGGAGCCGCCGTGCCGGCCACCGGCACCACCTCGAGCGCGCCGAAAGGCGCTCCGTATATCGCGTCGAGGCCTGAGACGACGGCCACTCGTCGCCAAAGCTCATCTGCCGAAATGGCGTTCACAGAGTGAAGCCGACCGCGGCGGAACCTCGGATCAACGTGTTGCCGTCCCCTCGATCGTTGCCCACTGCGGCTCCCGCTTCTCGGCGAAGGCGGCGGGGCCCTCGACCTGGTCGGGATGCCCCCACATTGAGACCAGCTCCGTCGCGCCCGCCTTGCAGGCGTCGGTGAGGCCCTGCTCGAGTGCGCCCCACAACGCTCGCTTGGTGGCCGCCATGGCAGCTGGCGAGTTGCGGGCGATCTTCTCGGCCAGTGCCTGAGCCTCTTCACGCAGGCGTTCGGGTGGATCGACCACCTGGCTGATCATGCCCAGTGCGAGCGCACGTTCAGCCGACATGCGCTCGTGCCGTCCGACCAGCGCCATGCGCAGGACCGCCTCGAAGGGCATGCGTCGGGCCAGTCCGATCAGCTCGTAGGCGGCCACCTGTCCCACGGAGACGTGAGGGTCGAGGAACGTCGCGTCGGACGCCGCGAGCACGATGTCGGCGTCGGCAATCCAGTGGAATCCCCCGCCGGCACAGATCCCGTTCACCGCCGTGATCACGGGCTTCCACACTTCGTTGTGCCACGAGGTGAAGTGAAAGTCGAACTTTTCGCTCGACTCGCGATACCGCTCGAATCCGAGGCCGTCGGATGCGATCTCGATCATATCGGCGCCCGTCTGGAATGCCTTGCCCTCCCCGGTGTGGACAATCACCCGAACGGCGGGATCTGCGTCCAACTCCTTCCACGCCTCGGCGAACTCGTCACGCATGGCGTTGTTCATTGCGTTGAGGCGTTCCGGGCGATTGTTGATCAACCAGCCAACCGGGCCGTGGCGCTCGAGTTTCAGAGTTTCATAGACCATTGCGAGTCCCTCTTCTTGATGCTCGATGTCATTTGTCAGGGATGGGTGAACCGCTCGTGAGGACGGCCCACTGCGGCTCTCGCTTCTCGGCGAAGGCGGCGGGGCCCTCGACCTGGTCGGGATGCCCCCACATTGAGACCAGCTCCGTCGCGCCCGCCTTGCAGGCGTCGGTGAGGCCCTGCTCGAGTGCGCCCCACAACGCTCGCTTGGTGGCCGCCATGGCAGCTGGCGAGTTGCGGGCGATCTTCTCGGCCAGTGCCTGAGCCTCTTCACGCAGGCGTTCGGGTGGATCGACCACCTGGCTGATCATGCCCAGTGCGAGCGCACGTTCAGCCGACATGCGCTCGTGCCGTCCGACCAGCGCCATGCGCAGGACCGCCTCGAAGGGCATGCGTCGGGCCAGTCCGATCAGCTCGTAGGCGGCCACCTGTCCCACGGACACATGGGTATCGAGGAACGTCGCGTCGGACGCCGCGAGCACGATGTCGGCGTCGGCCACAAAATGCAGTCCGCCCCCCACGCACATCCCGTTCACCGCCGCGATGACCGGCTTCCACACCGAGTTCTGCCAGGATGTCAAGCGCAACTCGGCACGGCGCGTGCGCCCGGACTGCTTGCGAAGTGCCTCTGGGTTCCGACTCAACTGGACCACATCAAGGCCGGTCTGGAAAGCCCCACCTGCTCCCGTGTTCACGATGACCCGCACGGCGGGATCCTCATCGAGCTCACGCCAGGCCACCTCCAGCTCGTCGAGCATCAGCGCATCCATTGCGTTGCCGGACTGGGGGCGATTAAAGGTAAGCCACCCGACGGGTCCTTCGCGTTGGACCAGCAATGTGGAGTACGAGTTCAACTGCGGGGCACCTCCCGCCATGGCTGCGAGGAATAGGGGTCCGGCTCGCGGGGCAAGCCAAGGACACGCTCCCCGAGGATATTCTTGTTGATCTCGGTTGTCCCGCCCTCGATCGTGTTCGCGCGGCTGCGCAGCATCCCCCGGACCTCGTAGGGCAGCGAGGCCGCGTAGTCACCGAGATCGCCCACCCAGGCCGTCGCCCGCATACCCAACACCGAGGTGGCCGCAAGCTGGATGCGCTGGTTGAGTTCGCCCTGATGGACCTTGCCAACCGAGCTCTCCGGACCGGGGGCACGCCCCGCACGGGCTTGGCTGCGCACGCGCTGGTTCGTCCACTCTCGGACACGCTCCTCACAGTAGAGCCGCATGATCTCGTCGCGGCGCACAGGATCGTCCCAACCGCTCAGCCTCCCTTCGGCGCTTTGGTGCTTCGCCAACCGGATGAGATAGCCGATACCCGAGCCGCCGATCCGATCCACACCTCCGGATCCCGCTCCAGACACCATCTGGCGTTCCCCCGACAGAGTGGAGTTGGCCACCTTCCATCCGGCACCGACTTCGCCCTACCCGGTACGCGTCAGGAACCCGGGCCGCCTCGAGGAAGACCTCGTTGAAGTCGACTTCACCGCCCATGTGACGCAACGGGCGAACCTCGACGCCCGGCTGGTGCAGATCGATCAGAAAATACGTAAGCCCTTGACGCTTGGGCACGTCAGCATCGGTCCGGGCAAGCAACACGGCCCAGTCCGAGAGGTGCGCCCATGTGGTCCACACTTTCTGTCCCGTGAGTATCCAGTCATCCCCGTCACGCTCTGCCCTGGTGGCCAGTGATGCGAGGTCGGACCCCGCTCCCGGCTCGCTGAAGAGCTGGCACCAGGCCTCCTCGTTCCGCACGATCGGAGGGAGAAATCGAAGTCGCTGTTCCTCCGTCCCGTGTGCAAAGAGAGCGGGCGCAGCCAGGTTGAGCCCGAGCGGGTTGAGGCGGCCCAGGTTGAACGGACTCAGCTCCTGCTCGACCTGCCGGGCGGCCTCGCGTGAGAGCGCGAGCCCGCCGTAGGCACGAGGCCAAGTGGCGGCAACCAATCCGGACCTTCCAAAGACGGGATACCACGCCTCGTACTCCGCCCTGGTCCGGACCTCACGGACAGCGGCCGGCCCGGCCCGTCGGCCCGCCTCGACCCATGCCCGGGGTATGGCCGCTGCAATCCAGGTCCGCACCGACGCGACGACGTCATCGGTGGACGCGTCCGATGCGACAGAGAGCAGTCCATCTCCGTTGTCGTGGGCGGAGGTCAAGATCGTGAGCGGCTCTGTCATCAGCTCATCAGCTTGATGGGCCGCGCCGACGCGGGCTCATGCTCACCCGTCCTGGTTTCCGATATCGCCCACCGGCTCTGACCTGTCCCTCAATCCTCGAACTCGAGCACATCGACCACGTGTCTCATCGTCAGATCGTATATTTTATCATATCCCTGGCTCAAACAGCCGAGACACGCGGCCGTTACCCGTTCCCTGCCGTCCACGACGGCGTCCCAGAAGGGCGGAGATCAGCCGCCTCGTGTGCCAGTTCGCATAAGATATACGTATGTCAGCGTCCACTTCTCGTTCCCGCCCCGCAGCCAAGGGCGGCTCGAAGGGAAGTCGGCAAGCAAAGCTTGTCCGCACGCCCAGTGGTGAGCACATCGCGTCACATGTCCGAAGTCTGATCTTCGAGGGCGAGCTGCGTCCTGGCATGCGGGTTCCACAGGATGCGATTGCCCAAGACCTCGGTGTGAGTCGGATACCAGTGCGCGAGGCGCTTATCGTGCTCGAGCGCGAAGGATGGGTCACCAATGAAATGCACCGTGGCGCCTTTATCAATGCGCTCGATGAGCCGACGGTCCATGACCACTACGAGCTCTTCGGTTTGATCTATGGATTCGCCGCAAAGCGAGCGCTGGCGCGCGCTGGTGAGGATCTGCCGCAACAACTGGGAGAGATCCAGATGCAGTTTGCCGAGGCCACGACGGCGGCTGATCATTACGATCTCTCCATTGCCTTCCATAGCTTGATCGTGAAAGGCGCAGCGTCACCCCGAATCAACGTGGCGCTTCGCGCCATGTCCGCCCTCGTGCCCGGAAACTTCTTCGAGGAGGTTCCCGAAGCGGTGGAGGTTGAAAGCCGCGGGCTCGCCGCGATCGCTCGGGCCATGAAACAGGGTGACGGCGAGAAGGCAGCGGCCGAGTACGTCAAGATGATGCGCAACGTGGGAAATAAAGTGGCACAGCTCTTCCGGCAGCGCTCTTTGTTCGCGCCCACGGAAGCGACGGCTTGACGGCCGAGAACTCGAGCGCAGTCCACCGCGTGCCATCACACCCTTTTCGAGACGTCGCCATTGCCGGTGTCCACAACACGGTCCAGGCGCGCCGGCTCCCGGACCACGACTCGACGTCGATCGCGCTGATCGGCGCTCTCGGCGCGCTCGTCGACGCCGGCATCGACCCGCACGAGGTTGACGGTGTCGTCGGTCCCGACTGCGCGCAAATAGCCCTTGAATTGGGTCTCGGACCGTGCACCCGACGTCCCAGTTCCTTGGGAATTCCTACGATTCTCGACGCAGCCGCGCTGATCACCACCGGTCAGTGCGACGTCGTGTTGGTCGCTGCTGGTGGGCGCCGCGGTTCACACCGAACGCACCTCGACGGCACCCTGGACCCGGCCGACCAACGAGCTAGTCGTCGGTTACGGATTGTTCACTGCCGCTGAATTCGCCCTCATGGCGCGTCGCCACATGCTCACCTACGGCACCACGCCCGAGCAGATGGCTACCGTCGCGGCCACGATTCGTACAAATGGCCACGTCAATCCGGAGGCCGTCTACCACGGCCGGGGACCATTCTCACCTTCGGACATCTTGGAATCTCGGATGATCGCCGACCCATTTCACCTGCTCGACTGCGCCATGACATCCGAAGGCGGGTGCGGTGTCGTACTGGTGAGCGCTGAGCGGGCGGCCGAATGTGAGATGCCTGTGTGGATCCTCGGGGGAGCCAGCGATTCCTTCGGGCCGGCGTACACCGTTGCACCGGTGTGGGATTTCCGGCCCCGACCGGACTCCGATCCCGCCGGAATGGTGGGTGCTCGCGCCGCCAAGAGAGCGTTTGCCATGGCTGGCCTCACACCGGCCGATGTCGATGTCGCCGAACTCTATGACCCTTTCTCGTTCGAGGTCATCAGACAGTTGGAGGCATTTGGCTTCTGCTCGCCCGGTGAGGCTGGACCCTTCGTCGCAGACGGAAACATCGGGCCGGGCTCTCTACTCCCCGTCACCACCGACGGAGGGACGATGTCGTACAGTCATCCGGGAATCAACGCCCAACAACTGCAGCGGGTCATCCGGGGGGCCCTGCAGTTGCGGGGCGCCTGCGCCACGAATCAGGTCATTGGAGCAGAGGTTGCCCTCTGCTCCAATGGAGGTGCGGGCGCACTGTTCTGTGACGTGCTGCTGCTGGGACGCGAACGCCCATGAGCCTGTTGCTTCCCCAACCTCCGAGCGTCTCGATACCACGACCGAGTTTGCGCAGCGCGGCCTACTGGGATGGATGTCGCCGACACCGGTTGCTCTTTCAACGGTGTGTGGTGTGCGGCTACCGCGGTCTCGGCGCCTTCACAATTTGCGCAGAGTGCCACGCGACGTCGCCAGTCTGGGAGTCCAGCGCCGGGAGGGGATCCCTCTACAGCTGGACAATTGTGTGGCACCCTCCCAACCCGGGGTTCCGGGTGCCGTATGCACCCGCCGTCGTCCACTTGGATGAGGGCGTCTGGATGCTGAGCGCGGTGATCGGTTGCGAGCCAGATGAATTGCGCGATGGTTTACCGCTCTCGGTGGAATTCCATCCTGCGTCCGACGAGATCACTCTTCCGTACTTCTCCCCAGCGACAGCAGGTCAGTCGTGACGGTGATGGGATCTCCCGTGAACGACAAGGTCTATATCCACGAATACATCGACATCATTGGACATAACCGCGGGCGCTACATGTACCACATGACGGCGAATTGGAGTCCCACGGCGCAAGAGGATCGGCACCAACTCTGCTATGGCGTGTGGGGCGTCGTGGGTAGCACGGGACGGTGGCCCCAGGTGGTCAACCTCTGGGAGGAGGACGGATTCGACGGCCTGGCCGGGTCCTTTGGGCATGAACTGGGCCATCGCGATCTGCAGGATCCGAAGCTCGCTGCGTGGTGGGCGGCGGCAGCCGAGCTGCGGGCGGGGGGTGTCGATCGCCTGTTGGTTCCGGCTCCGTGGATGCCCACGATCGAGCAGGCGTGCTCGGCTGGGATACGGGGTGACGTCTACGCACACGAGCAGATCCAGGTGCCTAGGGGGAGTTCCGCGCCCTACCTAGAATTTGTTCATCGCGAGGTTGTCCCGGTGATGCGAGAGTTCGGGTGGGTCCTGGCCGGAGCGTGGGAGACAGCTCTGATCGATGACAGTGAGTGCTTTCTTCTCTGGGCCATCCCCACGTGGCAGGACTGGGCCGACCGGGAGAAGGCACGTCGCCGCCACCCGGGACTGGTCGAGCTGGAAGCGCAGAACCTGTCGTTGACCGAGAGCGTAAGCCGCATTCTGCTCGTCGACTCGGCTCTCTCGCCCATGCGTCTGGGCCGTCAGCCGTCTCGCGCCGATCGCACCGAGGACTGGAACGACTGAGGCGATTGCCGCAATTGAGGCTCTCGCTCTATCCCGTCTGGCGCGAAGCGCGCTCACCGTCGTCAATGTGGCCGCCGGTTCCCATCTCAACGAGCTCCCGACGCAGCACCTTTCCAACCTCGCTCCTCGGTAGTGAATTTACGTGCCGGAAGGTCACGGGAACCTTGTAGGCCACAAGGTGCTCTCGGCACAGTCGATCGAGCTCCGCATCTGACACCTGACCCACCACGAAAGCGACCGGCACCTCACCGAGGCGTTCATCGGGCAGCCCGACGACGGCCACCTCGCTCACGCCCGGTGAGAGGAGAAGGACCTCTTCGACTTGTCCCGGGAAGACCTTGTTGCCTCCGCGATTAATGACGTCGCCGACCCGGCCTTCGATCCAGACGAAACCATCACCGTCGATTCGGGCGAAGTCTCCGGTGCGGACGTAGCCATCCGGATCAATTCGATCGTCCAGGCTCTGCCCGTCGGCGTATCCCGAGGCCATACGTGGCGGCCGCACCAGCAACTCACCGACGGCGTCGACTGACGCGGCAGACCCGTCTTCCGCCACGACCTTGATCGCGACTCCAGGATGGGGCCGCCCTACCGCCCCGACCTTGTCTGGATGGTCCCGCGCATCAGCTGCGGTCCATCCTATGACCTCTCCGATCTCAGCCTGGCCGTAGCCATTGAGCACCGTCACGCCGAATTTCTCGGTGAACCGACGCGCCGCAAGGGGCGACAGCGGCGCGGTGATGCTTCGCACGAAGCGGAGGGGCGTCAGATCGGCCACGTTTGCGTCGTCGGCCAGCATGACCATGGCGGCCGGCGGCAGGACGGTGGAGCGAATGGAGAAGCGGCCGACGAGTGCGGCGAACTCTGCCGTGCTGAATCGGTCCATGAGAACCAGGGACGCTCCGGCACGCAAACCGAACAACACGTTGTAGATGCCGGCGTTGAGCGCAAGCGACACAGGTACCAGGTTGGGGGACGGAGGGCGGGCCGGATCGGCGGGGCGCCCCCGCAGGGGGCCCAGGACACGGTCGAGCAGTTCGAGGTACCCGGTGTGCGTCTGCAGGATTGGCTTCGGCCACCCGGTCGTTCCGGACGTCCAGGTGACAAAAGCCGTGTCGGGTTCGTAGAGAGTGGGCGACGCGTCCGAGGGGTGGATTCCAGCCGTGTCGATCACGCAGGCGGGCGCCGTGGACAAGAGAACATGGTCCAGTTCCGCCTGGGGCTGCCGAACGTTCGCCGGGACGAACACCGCGCCCGCCAGCCAGACGCCGAACATTGCGAAGACGAACTCGGGTCCGTTTGGCAGCTGGACCACCACGGCCTGGCCAGGCTCTACGCCAACAGAACGCAGCCGGGTGCCGATTCGAAAGGCTTCCGCGCGCGCAGTGCCGGCCGATACGGTCCGATCCACGGTGTTGATCAAGCTTTCGCCGTCGGAAAAGGGATGTGCCGTCAGGAGGTCCGCCAGGCTGGCGGCGGGCTCCATCATGACCCCACGTTGGCGCCAGAAGGCGGTTCGGTGCAAACGTCTTCGGCAAATTGCCGCTCAGTGCCGCGCGGCTCCCTGGCGCTCGGGCGCTGGATGAAGAGCTCAGACAAAAGGAACCCCTTTCCCGAGGCGGTCCACCGTCCCGGCCCTCCAGCCGAGAAGGATTGTACATTATATTTGTTTCGGACGATCTCGTGCAGCATCGGATGCCTGCACCCAAATGCAAGGAGCCCTGCAGTGGCAGACAGTGGAAGCAGTTGGACGGGGTCTCCAGACCCGATCAAGATCGGCTGGCTTGGTTCGGCGCTTGACGGTCCTGACGGCGGATACAACAAGATCCACCGGATGGCCTTCGATGAGGCACTCGAGGAGGGCCTGCTCGACCGCCCGGTGGAGTTCGTGCTCCACGCGGAGAACGGGTTGCCACGTGGCTCAGCTCGCAATACAGCTGATGGATTCAAGTATCTCGTCGACCAAGGTTGCATTGGTATCGCGGGTGCTTACAGCTCCGACAATGCGATTGTCGCCGCTCCACTGGCGAATGAGCTCAAAATCCCTCTCATCAGCTGGGCTGGTACCGAGCGGTTGGCCGGCGATTACTGCTTTCGACTCGGTAACGGGGACTGCGGTGGTGACGCCGCACTTTGCGCCTCCTGGCTTGCTCGCAACGGATATACGCGCGTCGCGGTGCTCAGCGAAGTGTCACCCAATGGCGAAGAGTATTTTCGCTTCTTCCGCCAAGAGTGCCGCAGACACAACTTGAAAATTGTTGCGCTCGAGACCGTCAGCCAGACGCCGGCGAATCTTACGGAGAACCTGGACAACCTTCGCCAGTCAAATCCTGATGCACTCTGCTACATGGGATACGGCATGTTGGCGGCGCAAGGATTCCTTCGCAAGGCGCTCGACGAATTGGCGTGGGATCCCCCCCGGATCATGGGTACTGCCTTCATGTTCTATTTGATGGGTTTTGACAAATTTGAGGGCTGGGTGGGAATCGACCAGTTCGACCCGAACAATACGCTGATCGAGGGATTTCATCAGAGGTATGTCGAGCGACACCAGGCGGATCCGCCAATGTGGCCCAACGCAATCCCGGTCTTGGCGTACGACACGGCCCGCGTGCTTGCTGAGGGTCTCTTTCGGGCCCCTTCTCTCTCCGGACCGGGACTCAAAGACGGGCTGGAGAAGATCCGATTTATGCCAAGCACGACCGGTGGGCCACGCACACATATCGCCGCCGCGCCCTATGAGCACGGGATGTTCCGAGGTGACTGGTTGCTCTATGGCCGAGTACGCAACGCAAAGCTCGAATTCGAAGGGCTCTTCGAGCCCTCGGAGTGAGGACAGCTGAACGGGGACTCGTTGGACCCCCACGTTCAACCATTCCAGCCCATCTCCACACGGCATAGCACCTAATCAGGAAGGGACACAATGGACGCCGACGATCTCATCATGGTCAGCGTGGACGACCATTTGGTCGAACCACCCAATCTCTTCGAGGGCCGACTACCCGCGAAGTTTCAGGACCGGGCGCCCAGGGTGAAGCGGCTGCCGGACGGAAGCGACGTGTGGGTCTTCAACGGACACACGATTCCCAACATCGGTTTGAACGCCGTGGCAGGCCGGCCTCGTGAGGAATACGGCATCGAACCAACGGCGTTCGAAGAGATGCGACCAGGGTGTTTCGACGTTCATGAGCGCATCAAGGACATGAACGCTGGAGGGGTCCTTGGCTCGATGAACTTTCCCTCCTTCCCTGGCTTCAGCGCCCGCCTCTTCGCTGCCTGTCGTGACAAGGAACTCGCGCTCGCCGTCCTACGGGCTTACAACGACTGGCACATCGACGAGTGGTGTGGGTCCTACCCCGGCCGATTCATCCCAATGGCGCTGCCTGTCCTTTGGGATGCCGAACTCTGCGCGGAAGAGATGCGGCGAGTGGCTGCAAAAGATTGCCACTCGTTGACCTTTACCGAGAACCCGGCCGCGCTCAACTACCCAAGCTTCCATGACCCTTCGTGGGATCCGCTGTGGGCGGCGCTGTGCGATGAGCAGGTTGTCCTCTCTATCCATCTCGGTTCATCCGGCCAGCTCGCCTTGACGGCTCCGGACGCCCCGGTTGACGTGATGATCACCCTCCAGCCCATGAACATCTGCAGCGCGGCCTCAGACTTGCTCTGGTCCCGCGTGATCAAGACCTTCCCAGACCTTCGCATCGCCCTCTCTGAGGGAGGCACGGGATGGATTCCCTACTTTCTCGACCGGGTCGACCGGACGTATGAGATGCACCACAAGTGGACGGGACAGGACTTCGGCGCCAAGTTGCCCAGCGAGGTCTTTCGGGAACACTTCCTGACCTGTTTCATCTCCGATCCGATCGGGATTCAGCTTCGTCATCTCATCGGAATAGACAACATTGCGTGGGAATGCGATTACCCCCACTCAGACTCGTCGTGGCCCCACGCCCCCGAAGAGTTGGCTGAGGTCGCGACCGGGGTACCCGAGGATGAATTGGAAAAGATCACTTGGGAGAATGCGTGTCGCTGGTACTCCTTTGATCCTCTCGCCCATCGACCCCGGGAACGATGCACGGTGAGTGCACTTCGAGCTGAAGCGATCGGACATGACGTATCCATCCGCTCGTATGATCAGGGTCGGTTCGAGCGAACGGGCAAAGGTGTGGACTTGGGCACCATTGCGGCCAAGGCCACGGCCTAGTCGCTCACGCTGGCGCGGCGCCTCCAACGGAAGATCGAGGCCGAGCAGCTCGATTGCATTCCCTCGCGCCAGGCGGTTCACGATCTCGGGTGCTTGATCGCCGAACTGTTCAGCTGCCGCCTCGACCGAATGGGGCCAGGTGCCATCTTGGTGCGGGTAGTCGGTCTCGAAGACGACGTTGCGTGGACCGACGCGATCAAGAAGCGCCATACCGACTGGATCCTTGAAGAAGCAACTCCAGATCTGCCGGTAATAGTAGGTGGAGGGCGGTTCGGGACAGTACAGCTGCGAGTTACTCCAGCCTCGGTGGGTCAACCACACGTCATCGGCTCGCTCGAGCAGGTAGGGGATCCAGCCGATCTGGCATTCCGCGAAGAGCAGTTTGAGCTGCGGGAAGCGTTCGAGAACACCGGAGAACATGAAATCGGACATCCCGCCGATGCTGTTGCCGAAGAGGATGGTCGCAGGAACTGCGTCCGGTGCGTCGGGCGACGTTTGTGGCGTCTTGGTGCCCGAACCCACGTGCATGCAGACGACGGTCCCAGTTTCCTGGCAGACCCGGAAAAATGGATCCCAGTAGCCCGAGTAGATGCTGGGGAGGCCCAGAAAGGTAGGGAGCTCGCTGAAGGCCACAGCCCGAACCCCGCGAGCCGCGTTGCGAGCCACTTCGGCTACAGCGAGATCAACGCCCCAAAGCGGGATGAGGCACAGGGGCAACAGCCGGCCCTCGCTCGAACCGCACCACTCCTCCACCATCCAGTCGTTGTACGCCTCGACACACAGCAGCGCGAGGCTCCGGTCTTTGCCCCACAGGAACTGTTGCCCGCAGAATCTGGGGTAGTTGGGGAAACAGAGCTGGGCCTGCACTCCGTTGAGACTCATGTCCTCCAGACGAGCCTTGGGCTGCCAACAGCCCGGACGCATCTCGTCATAGGTGACTCCCTTCAGTACCACTTCCTCGGCCGGGAAGCCCGCCGCGGCGATGGTGCGCTTCACCGAGGCCCGATGATCCTCGTAGCACCACCAGGCAACCGGCGGCCCGTCGGTGCCGGGAGCCTCGACATAGGACGCCCCTTCGAGTTTGGGCACTCCCCCGGGCATGTACTCGATATGAGGGCCGGCGTCGCGTCGATGGGTTGGAAGGCGGCTGGACCACACGTCTGGGGGTTCGACCACGTGCGCATCAAGGTCCACGATCCAGGGGATCTTGTCGACGTCAGGTTCCAGGACGGTCGTCATCGGGTATATTATATCCAATTGGCTCACGAGGTTGAATTGCAGGCCGGCCCGGCGGGCGGGCACCAGAGGGATGCATGATTGAGACACGAGTGCACGAGGCAATCGAGAGATGAGCAGAATCCCCGGTCAACCCGACGACCTGCGTTGGGACCCCTTCGACGAATCGCTCAAGGACGATCCCCATCCGGTGTGGAAACGACTCCGCGACGAAGCGCCGGTGTACTACAACGATCAATACGACTTCTGGACTTTGAGTCGCTTTGACGATATCGACAGAGCCCACCGGGATCCACAGCGCTACAGCTCGGCACATTCCACCGTCTTGGAGAGCATGACGGAGAAGGCTCAGACCGAGGGCATGATGATCTTCCTCGACCCGCCGGAGCACACAGCTCTGCGTCGGCTGGTGTCGAAGGCCTTCACGCCCCGTCGCGTCGCAGAGCTCGAGACTGAAATCCGAACCCTCTGTGCGAGTCTCCTTGATGCCCAACAGGGTGAGACCAGCTTCGACTATGTGCAGGACTTCGGAGCCCGGCTTCCCGCCACGGTCATTGCCATGCTGCTCGGCGTACCACCATCTGACCGAGAGGATGTCCGTCACCACATCGATGGCCTGTTCCATCTTGAGCCCGGCGTTGGCATGGCGAACGAGACGTCCATGCGATCAGCAGGTTGGCTCTTCGAATACCTCGGCGGTGTGATCAAGGAACGTGGAGAAAGACCGCAGGACGACATGCTGACGGACTTGGTGCAGGCGGAGATCCAGGGCAGTGACGGCGTCCACCGGCGCCTCACACCCCAGGAATGCACGGAGTTCGGAATCCTTCTTGTCAGCGCCGGCACTGAAACTGTTGCCCGCCTCCTCGGGTGGGCAGGACTCATTCTGGCTGACCACCCTGAACAGCTGGCCGAGCTGGTGCAGGATCCATCTCTTATACCCAACGCCATTGAAGAGCTTCTTCGTTACGAGTCACCGTCGCCCGTACAGGGCCGGTGGCTGACCCAAGAAGTCGAACTCCACGGGCGCCTCATTCCAGCCAACTCAAAGGTGCTCCTGCTGACGGGCTCCGCAGGGCGCGATGACCGCGTCTACCCCGAACCGGATCAATTCGATATTCGCCGTGATTTCCGATTGCACGTGGCATTCGGTTACGGCATTCACTTCTGCCTGGGTGCAGCACTCGCCCGGATGGAGGGCAAAATCGCACTCGAAGAGACGTTCAAGCGATACAAGAGTTGGACCGTGGACAAGGAGCGCGCTGTTCCTCTGCACACCAGCACCGTACGCGGCTATCAGCAGCTGCCAATTCGCGTCTAGACTGGGCGGTCCCCTCGGAATTTCCTCTGGGGCTGATCGCATGGGTTCTTGAAGCCCGAAGTTCAATCGCTGCTTCAGCGGCCTCACACGGGACAATTGCTGAGCCTCGCTCGATCGCAATTGGATTTGGTTGCCCCGATCTCGCCGCAATAGAACAGAATTTCAACCGCGTCCCAATACCTTAGGAACGGATTTTCCCCCAAGGGCTAGACTTCGCTTCTAGTGACTACTGCGACTGAAACGCACAAGCCGCGCTGTCCGAGGATCGGCGTGATGAACCCACTCGGAACAGGCTGAAATGGCCGAACCGGTATCGCCGAACCTGCTGACGGAGGATCAGCGGGCGCGCCGTCAGCGCATCATCGACGCTGGACTCGTGCTGTTGGAGCGCAATGAGTACGAGCGCATTCAAATCAAAGACGTGGCCGAGGAAGCCGATGTTGCGCTTGGCACGCTGTATCACTACTTCTCGTCGAAAGAGCACCTCTTCGCCGAAGTACTCGTCAAATGGGCGGCCACACTCAGGTCCAGCCTTGCTCGTCATCCCCCACAAGGACTCACGCCACGCCAGAAGCTCACCGAGGCGCTCCATCGTTCGGTTCGCGCCTTCCAGCATCAGCCTCAGCTGGCCCGGCTCATTGCGTCACTCGAGTTGTCGTCGGACCCCTTCGCCACAGAGATCCTCGAGAGAATGGATCAGACCACATCAAGCGTTTACATGGAGTTGCTCGACGGTGTGGAGCCACGTCGGGCCCGTACCATCGTCCGGACAGTGGATGCCGTCCTCGACAGCCAGTTGCGTGCCTGGTCCGCCGGGCGTCTGCCCATCACAGGTCTCTACGACTATCTCAGCGAGAGCATCGACCTGATGTTCGAAGGAGACTCCGAGATCACGGACGAGCCTTATCCTCCTACGCAGAGCGAGATCATCAGTTTCGACAGCGAGGGGGTCCGATGATGGGATCGACGCTGCCACCGACGTTCTGGGAGCTCGTCGTTCAAGCAGCCGAGGAACAACCGCAGGCCCTCGTTGTATCCGACGACCACGGCCGGTCGTTGACACGAACCCAGCTTCGGGAGGCCGCTGAGGCCGCAGCGGCTGCGCTCTCGGATCGCGGAATCAGAACCGACACCGTGGTCTCCTGGCAGTTGCCAACGACGATAGATGCCGTCGTACTCCTGGTCGCGCTGGCGCGGATCGGCGCCGTCCAGAACCCTTTGATCCCGATCTTGCGTGAGCGTGAGGTCTCGTTCATCACCAAACAAGTCGGTACCGAGCTGCTCATCGTCCCGGAGAGCTGGCGAGGATTTTCGCACGGGGCGATGGCGCGGGACCTTGCCACGTCCGGTGATTTCGATGTGATGGCGATCGATCTGCTCGACCTGAGCGCTCGTGGAGCCCCATACGGACTCAACCTCCCGACCGCGGACCCGAACAGCTCGGCGCAAACCCCATCGCCTTCGAAAGACGGTCCCCGCTGGATCTACTACTCGTCGGGCACCACCGCCGACCCAAAGGGCGCGCGCCATACCGACACCAGCATCATGTCCTCGTCCAATCCGTTGCTCGATCTCATGGGATTCGGAGAGGACGATGTCTATCCAATCCCCTGGCCGATCACACATATCGGTGGCGCGTCCGTCCTAGCAACCAGCATTCGTGGCGGAGTCCATCTCATCCTCTTCGATTCCTTCGATCCCGCAGAAACCCCGCGCCGGATGGCTGTCTACAAGCCCACCGCCCTGGGCACAGCGGTCCCGTTCTTCCGGGCGTATCTGGACGCCGCGCGAGACAGCCTCGGTGCGGCGCTCTTTCCTGCCCTGCGGTTCGGGACTTTCGGCGGTGCCCCCGTTCCGACCGAGATACACCACGAAATGAGGGCGACGTTCGGCGTGCCACTCATCGGCAGCTGGGGTCTGACCGAGTTCCCTAATGCCACATCCGCGGCGCCCGACGACTCGGTGGAGATACTCACAACGTCGGTCGGACGGCCGGCGTCGGGGGTCTCGGTGCGCGCCGTCGACACAGAAGGGCGCGTCTGTTCGGCGGGGATAGAAGGCCAGCTTCTCCTTCGAGGTCCACAATGCTTCTCGGGCTATGTCGATCCGGCGCTCGACGAGTCTTCGTTCGATGCCGACGGATGGTTTCACACCGGTGACCTCGGCACGATCGATGGCGCTGGAAACGTCCGCATCACGGGTCGCCTTAAAGACATCATTATCCGCAATGCAGAGAACATTTCCGTTGTCGAGGTCGAGGAAATGCTTTACCGTCATCCCGCAGTCGCCGAGGCGGCCGTACTCGGACTACCGGACGAACGCACGGGAGAACGGGTCGTAGCCGTTTTGGTTCTTCAGAACGGGTCCAAGGTGGAGCTGAAGGATATCCGCTCCCACTGCCTCCTCGAAGGTCTCGCCATCCAGAAGTGCCCCGAGCAGCTGGAAGTCGTCGATTCGCTTCCCAGGAACGCAATGGGCAAGGTGCTCAAACAGGACCTGCGTTCGCGTCTGATATAGCTGCGTGCGACTGCTCCGCGGACAGCACGCGATCCCTCATAACAGCACAATCCGTTAGCGCAGCTTCCACTCCCCCCGCTTCTGTTGCGAGAAGAATTCTTGGCCTTCTCGCAGCGCCCGGGCGCTCGTGCCCAGTTGAAGGAAAACATTTCCGAGGTCTAGAGCTTGTTCCCGCGAAAGACCGCGCACTGCCCAGAGAGTCCGCAGGGTTGCCTGCACGCTCGTCGGAGGTTGCGAGGCGATGACCCCGGCGAGGGCTCGGCTGGAGCCGAGGAGCTGCTCCGTGGGGACAACCTCGCTCACCAATCCGGTCTCACGGGCGGTCCGCGCCGACATCCGCTCATTGAGTCCCACCAGGCTCATCCGCACCAGATCCCCGAACGCCATCCTGTTGGTCAGCAAGATGGGTTCATAGACAGCCGTCATGGTGAAGCTCACGTGCGGATCGAAGAACGTGGCATGCTCCGCCGCGATGATGACGTCGCTCTCGCCGAGGAGGTAGAAACCTCCTCCACACGCCATGCCGTTCACGGCGGCAATGACGGGCTTCCACAAACCTTGACTCTTGGGGCCGATCTTTTGGCCGGGATCGTCGTAGGTGAAGGGATCGAACTCTTCGTCGACAGGAATATCCCCACGATCGATGCCCGTGCAAAACGCCCGATCTCCCGCACCGGTCAATACGACGACCCGCACCGCATCGTCGAGGCGAATATGGCGCCAGAGCGCAGCGAGCTCATCTTGCATGCGCTCGTTGAATGCATTGTGCATGTCTGGTCGATTCAGCGTCACCTGCGCGACGTGGTCACGAACGTCATATGTGATCGTCGTCAGACCATCCGGTATGACTACGGTGCTCATCGGGCGAACATATCAAATGCAGTCACAGGGCCACCCTGCGTCTGTGTCCCTTTCATCGTGGTGAGGCGCGATGAGGAATCCCGGTCCCGCATCACTACAACGAGAGCGGGAAATCACCACTGGCAAGCAACCCGGGCCTGCCCAGGCACGCCCCGATAATATAATATACAAATTCCTACGGTGACCGTTGACTGTCCGAATTGGGCTCGGTCCGAGGTTTCCACGAAAGAGGTATTTCGAGTTATGGACTGGTTCCCTTATGCCGTCCAGGATGTTTCCCACGGGATGGTCGCAGTCCGCCCACAGATCGGTCCAGGACTCTCATGAACTCAGAGGAGCAGAACGAACGCCCGATCGACTCACCTGGAAGTGCCGGTGGTGCCGGTGGTGCCGGTGGTGCCGGTGAGGTGACTGATGCCGGAGGTATCGACGTGAGTCGACTCTTCCGCCTTGATGGGCGAGTGGCGCTGGTCACAGGCGGTACTCGCGGGATCGGCCGCGCCATCGCCGAGGGATTCGGCCAGGCCGGCGCACGCGTGGTTGTCGCGAGCCGAAAGGCCGACGCATGTGCCGACACGCAAGAGGCATTACATTCCCTGGGGATCGACGCCATTGGCATCGCCTGCCACATGGGCTCCTTGAGTGATGTCAGGGCCCTTGTCAGTGCCACCGTGGAACGCTTCGGTGGCATCGACGTCGTCGTGAACAACGCCGCGAACGCCCTTGCCGAACCCGTTGGTAGCTTCACGGAGGCGGGAGTCACCAAATCGATGGACGTCAATGTAAGGGGACCGCTCTTTCTCGTCCAGGAATCGCTTCCCTACCTGCGGGTCTCGGATCATGCGTCGGTGATCAACATGGTTTCGGCGGGAGCCTGGCTCTTCTCTGCCACGGTCGCCCACTACGCCGCCGCCAAGGCCGCCATGGTCTCCTATACCAAGGCTCTGGCCGCTGGCCTTGCCGCTGAAGGCATTCGGGTCAACGCCCTGGCCCCAGGATCCGTCGACACCGATATGACACGCGCCACCGGACCAGTAGCAACCGCCGGCATGGCCCGAGCAGCCTTGCTGCGACGCGTGGCGAATGCCCACGAGATGGTGGGGCCAGCATTATTTCTCGCCTCCGATGCGTCCAGCTATGTGACCGGCACCGTGATCCACGCCGATGGTGGTCTCGTCACCCGCTGACCGGAGCAGCTGCCATCACTCAGTTGGCGGGGCCTCGCCGCCGAAGATGTCGCCGCAGTGCGCCTCGGTCATCATCTGCGGAGTTTCAGGTGAAGTCGGATCCACCATCGACGTTCACATCGGCTCCGGTCATGTAGCTGTTCACGGGGGAGCCGAGGAATGCGATGACAGGCCCGATCTCGACTGGGCTGCCGGCTCGACCCAGATAAGCGGGATGACCGAAATCCTCTGCGATGACCCTCATCGCGTCGGTGAGGCTGGTGCTGTCCACACCACGTTCGGGAGGGAGGGTTCGGAGGTAGCCCTGCATCCCTTCCGAAAGGAAGGACCCCGGCGAGACCGTGTTCACTAGGATGCCTTCGGGTGCCAGCCACTGGGACAGGTTCTTGGTCAGGCTGCTCAAGGCCGCCTTGGCTGCGGTGTACGCCACGAGGTCGGGGCTCTGCCGCTTGGTCGAATGAGCCGAGACGTTGACGATCCTGGCGAACGAGCCGCGGCGCAAAAGGGGTAGGGATCGGCGAACTGTGCGGACGGCGCTGAACACCCCAATATCAAAGGTATCCCGCCATTCGTCGTCGTCAAGCCGGTCGAAGCGGCCGATCCCGACGTCGACCGGTCCCGCGGTGTTGACGAGGACCTCCAAGGCATCCCACCGTTCTCCCAGACGGTGGAAGGCCGAGTCAACTTCGATGGGACTCGTGAGATCCGCGATTAAAGCCACGCTCTCGGAGCTCCCCAAAGAATCGAGAGTGGAGAGCGTGTTGTCGAGCGCCTCGCTGGCTCGGGCCAGTACCGCCACACGGGCACCCTCTCGGGCGAATGTCTCGGCGGCTGCGCGGCCCATACCCCGCGACCCGCCGACCACGAGAACGTGTGCATCAGCAAGTCCGAGATCCATTCCACTCCTCTTGTGTGCGGGGACACGTGTAGGCAGCGCAGCGAGCGCTGCTGCATCCTAAGTCTGGAAGAGATCGCAGTGCCTCGGTAGGTAGAGGGCGCCCACGAAATAATCGAACGCGCATTCCCAGATCAGACTGTTAACCCAATGCGGCCAGCCCCGGGCGAGGCCTCGTCCGATACCTGCACCGCCTCCCTCCAGACCGTCAGCCGGGTCGAGATCATGGCCACTTCAGATCCCCATATGCACACCCGATGGCGAGGATCGAACTGGGACCCACGAACGCTGGCCAGCGGCTTCGTCGGGGACGGCGGACACCCAAGAGTTGAGAGCCAAATTCGAAGCATTTCGTCGATAGCCTTGTCCCGTGCGGCTCTTGGCCTCTCCGCCTGTGCGACCCCGGAAACGACTCGATCGGCCCCCGGCGGTCCGATTGGCCACCATTGCCGTTTCCGTAGCTTCCTGCCTGATTGTCCTTCTCGGGGCCGGGGGGTACTCCGGTGCCACCGGATCGCACGCGTGCCCCGGGATGGCGGTGCGGGCACTTCCATTACCCGGCCAGGGGGCGCCGAACGTTTCATTGTCCTCAATCAGCTGCGTAGACCCGAGATTTTGCGTGGCAGTCGGTACATTCCGCCCTGCCGCCGTTTCGATGAACAGCCAAGGTGAGGAACCCGTCGTCTTGCGCTTCGATGGGCGGACGTGGTCGACCATGACGACACCTCGCGTCGTCAACACTGAGCTCAACGGCGTCGACTGCGTTTCGAGAACGACATGCATCGCGGTTGGGGAGCAATTGGCGAACGCCCAAGGGGGTTCCACCCTCATCGAGAAGATGAGCGGTACGACCTGGTCCGTGGTTCCCTCACCGAGCGCCTCCTGGTTCCCGATCAACATCAATCGGCTGCAGGCGGTGTCGTGCACCTCCCTTCGTCAATGCACTGCGGTTGGTTGGGACAATGGGTGCTGTTATCCGCGCGAGACCACTCCCTACGCAAGCCTCATCATCAGGGAAACAGCAGCGGGCTGGGCGATCAGCTCCCTGGCCCCTCTCGTCCCCACCCCCGAATACTCGCCCACTGCGAGCCTTTACTTCGTACCCACGAATTCGCTTGATCCCACCATGCTCACATCGGTCGCGTGTACGCGCAGCCTGTGTGTGACGGTCGGCAACGGAGATTCGCTCAGCGGCACTCCTCGAGGCTTCCTGTCCCGCGGACAAGGCTGGGCTGTACTCAGCCCGCACAGCCTCGTCCTCAACGCGGTCAGTTGCCCGCTTCACGCCCCCTGTGTCGGTGTCGGCCACGACGGGACAGGCATTTCCGATCAGCCTTGCGCTTCCGCCTCGAGCCTCGAATGTGGCTCTGTCATCAGCAGTGCCACATCAATCGCTGGACTCTCGGGCTCTAGATGGCACAGGGTCCCTTCACCGAACTTGAGGTTTGCACAGAACGATTTGGAGGCGGTGTCCTGCGGCGCTGGCTATTCCTGTGTGGCGGTCGGGGAGGTCATCGGACCACAAGTCGGCCAACCCAAGAGGAACCGCGAAGGTGGGGCATTGATCGAAGTCGAGTCGGACGGGAGATGGTTCGTCGCGCCAACGCCGCGGACGCCGGACAAAGTCGCCGATTCCCTTGCCTCAGTGAGCTGCCCGGGTCCCCACGTGTGCATCGCCGTGGGCCAATCCGTGGTGAACCCGCTCCGGTTGCCGACTGGTCCGGTACACGGATACTCGGTGAGAATTATCCGCTAGCCACGTCGAGCTGATGATCCAGGAAGCTGGATGCGCCGATGCGCAGAGCTTCGCCCTGCTCGCGTGTGGTCACGGCATCAACATCGTGCTTCGCACGGAGGATATCGATGGGCACCTCGATGGCCCTCGCTGAGGGCGGCTTCGGTCTCTGTCTGTCACAGCTTGGCTCCAAACTCAAGTGGGCAAACGAACGGGACGGGACGATCGGCGCGTGTCTCACCTACGCATCCAGGGTCGCAGCCACCTCGAGCTTGAGAGCGTGAACGAACGCCTGGGGCAGGTTGCCCCTCATCTGTCTCTCGTCCGTGTCGTATTCTTCGGAGTACAAGATCGGCGGTCCGCATGAAGCCCTGGTTCGCTCCCACCAACTCTCGGCCCTGAGCCGGTCACCTTGTTGATGAGTGGCCAGAGCCATGAGGAAGCCACACAGGGTGAAGGAGCCCTCGGCCTGGCCGAGTGGTCTTTCATCGTGCCTGAAACGATAGGCATAGCCATCGACGGTGAGTGAGTCCGCGTAGGCGTCGAAGGTTGACACGCTCCGAGGGTCATCGGCTGGTATCGCACCTCGCAAGGCTGGAAGAAGCAACGCGGCGTCGAGGCCAGGGTCGTCCGGAGTGCGTTGCCAATAACCGTCCGGATTCGTGGCATGGCTCGCGGTATCGGCCACGATCCGGTCGGCCAGAACGAGCCACTCAGGATCTTGCAGCCCCCGGGGCAGCGCCGCACAGTAGGAGCGCAATCCGGCGGCTGCGGTCAGGCGGCTATGAGTCCAGGGCTGATTCTCGATCTCCCAGATTCCAGCGTCGGGCTCCGTCCATCGCTCGGCGATTGCGGTCGCTGCGAGCTCTCCTGCTTGCAGTCCGTCGGCGTCCAGAAGGTCATTGTGGCTTGCGTCAGCCAACAGCAACAGGGCTTCCCCGAAGGCGTCCAGCTGAAATTGTCCGTTGACCCAGTTGCCGACCTGATCGAAGCCCCCCGGGTATCCGAGTAGATCGAGGCTGCGCTGATCCGGAACCGGTTCACCTTTTGCGGTGTAGGCGGGTGAGAGACGACTTCCATGTTCGAGCAATCGGTTGGTGACAAACCGGACGGCATCACCAAGGAGACGTGTGTCCCCTATGGCAGCCATCGCATGACCGGCGTAACACTGGTCTCGGATCCACACATAGCGGTAGTCATAGTTTCGTCCCGCCTCGCTGCGCTCGGGCAGGCTGGTGGTGGCCGCAGCCACCATCCCTCCACTCGACGCCGTCAGCCCGCGCAGAACCGCGTAACTATGCCGGGCCTCGGGTGGGCTGAGGCAATCCGACAAGAGGGGAACGGCATCGTTCCACGCTGCCGCGGTCGCGCTCCAAGCTTCTTCGGAATCGATCGGCTCTTCAGAGCATCCACCTGGCCCGACTTCGAGGACCAAGTCGTGATGCATGGCCCGCGCCGAGGACCAAATCCATGGTCAGGTGCCGTCGATTCCTGGCGGAACTGGGCCGTGCTTCGGCCGCCCCCTGCCAGCGAACATGGAGAGGACCCGTTCGAGCGGTCCAGATCCCGTTCTCCATTGCAATTTCGGACAAGGCATCCTTGCCGTAGTCAGCTCGTGCCTCGAGATGCACGCGGACACGGGCCTCTCCTTCGGCCGCGATGATCCGTCGAAGTACGACCGCGCGGAAGGGATCCCCCGGAAAGGCAAGCGCTTCTCGACATTCGACTATGCCGTCATCAGTGACCCACCGACTCCGCCAGATCAAGGTCCCAGGTTCGTAATAGCCGCCCCACACGAATCGGGATGTCGGAGTGACTGCGTACGTACCCATTCCGCCGATGAGTGAGGTGAAAACGGACGGGCTGTGCCAATTGGGCACACACATCCAACTGATCTCTCCTCGCGGTCCGATGAGGGCTCCGCGCTCTCCATCGGCAAGCAGGGCGTATTCGCGCAACACATGGGGCGGGAAGTCTGAGGTCGAACTCGTCATCTGCGAATGGCGGTGCTCACCGCTATCGACAGCCCCGCCATCGCTGCGGCGACGGCCGCACTCCGCCGGTAGGTTCGATTGGCGACAACGGCTGCCAGCATGCTGGAGCCGTGCACGAGGTCGGTCATGGTCGTCCAACGAAGAGTGCGAGCAGACGGCTGTGCCGTAAGCCACCCGCCCTGTCCGATGAGACGTACCCCGAGGACCCGCACCAGCCAAGTCGGCGGAGGCGTCTCATTTCCCGCGGTCCTGGCGGCGATGGCGCTTGGAAACGCTACCAACGCAAGCCCGAGTGCCCCCTGGCCGATGCCCAGAACACGCTTGGCGTTCATCGCCGGCGCTTGAGCAACAGGGAAAGCCCGACCAACGAGGCGAGAACCACGCCGACCACCTTGTGATGGTGGGACAGCCATATCTGCGGGTCGTCTTGGTGGGACATCGCGTCGAACTCACCATGGGCGCCATAGTCCTGTCCATCGCCTCCATCGGCGGGGTCCCAAAGGTTCACGGGCGCACCTGGACTCCGCCCCTCCGAAGTCTGTTGTGACGAGAATCCCGTTTTGCCGAGATACCGGTCCAGCACGCCGGGTGCAACCGCATTGGCAGCCAAGGTAGCGACCGTTGATGTGCCGACCCAGTATTCCCGTCGTTGGGGATGATCAGCGGCATAGAGAACGGCGCGGGCTGCAAGCTCTGGCTGGTAGATGGGCGGCACGGGCTGCGCATGTCGAGGAAGGCGTGACAGCACCCAAGAGAACTGTGGTGTGTTCACGGCCGGCATCTGCACCATCGTCACGTGGACGTTGCTCTTGTCGTGGAGCAATTCACACCGCAAGGCCTCGTTAAAACCCTGAATGGCGTGCTTTGCTCCACAGTACGCACTCTGTAACGGAATCCCGCGATACGCCAAGGCGGAACCAACCTGGACGACCGTGCCCCGATCACGGGATTTCATGAATTTCAGCGCAGCCATCGTACCGTAGACGTAACCCAGATAGCTGACTTCGGTCACCCTCTTGTATTCATCGGGTTCAATCTGATCGAAGGGAGAAAAGACCGAAGTGAAGGCCACATTGACCCAGACATCAATCGGGCCCATCTCGCTTTCTACCCTCTCTGCTGCCGCCTGTACCTGCTGCGAATCAGCGACGTCGATTTCGATGGACAGAGGCTTGCCCCCGGCCGCCTTGACGTCTCTCTCCGCTCCTTCGAGACCCTGTGCTCCACGGGCAAGAAGTGCCACCGAACAGCCTCGTGCTCCGTATGCCCGCGCGACGGCACGGCCGATACCTCCGCTCGCCCCGGTGACCACGACAACCTGACTCTCTGACATCTCTCTGTCCTTCCGGCGGCGGCCCTTGCGTCATTGCCCGGCTATGCCGGTCGTCCATCAAAAATCTGGTCGGATCGGAGGCCCATTGGAGTCATCGGCTGCCTTACTCTTCGACTGTGATCGACCCGGATGACATCCACGGTGAACGTCTCTCCTGCACGGGGCTACCCTTCGTGGGAAAGGGCAAACATTGACCCCTGGTCCTCAGACGATGGAGACGGTCGGAGCTCGCTGCTCAGTTGCCGCTCTGATCGGCATCGTTGCTGGGTTCCTCGTGACCCTCGCTCTTGCCTGGCAGGCCGCGATTCTCGTCGGTTGGGATGCTGCGGCACTCTGTTATCTGGTCTGGACCTGGGCAACGGTTGGTCGACTGGATCCGGCGGGAACCAAACGCCACGCAAACGTGGAAGACCCCAGCCGGCGTGTCGCCGAGGGGATCGTCCTTTTTGCCGGAGTGGCGCTCCTTGCCGCAGTAGGCCTTGTTCTCATCAAAGCAGGTCAGTCCCACGGTGGATCGAAGGCATACCTGATCACCGTCGGCATCGTGAGCGTGGTCCTCTCATGGGCGACCGTCCACACGGTCTTCACGCTGCGCTACACCAGGTCGCACTATCAGCCTCCAGAAGGAGGAGTCGACTTCAACGAGAAGGAATCCTCCGGCGTACCTCGACTTCGCTTATCTCGCCTTCACCATCGGCATGACGTTTCAGGTGTCCGATACCGATCTGACGACCAAACAGATCCGCAGGATTGCCCTCTCACACGCCCTGATGTCGTATCTCTTCGGCGCCGTGATCGTTGCTCTCGCCATCAACATCGTGGCGAGTCTTCTGAGCTGAATCCCCTGCCGGATCCATATCGCGAACTCCAATTGGCGCGCGATCGGGCTACCCGTCCCTGAGCCCCAGACTCAGAGGCTCTCCCAGGCAGAGCTGGCCACGGCTGACGGCGCCGTCGATTCGTCAACCGCAGACGCGTCCACATCGCCGCTTTGCGGTTGTTGACCATCCGGCCGACGAGTGGCGACGAACGTCGTCGTGCGGAGAGGGATCTCCTTGATGAGCCAGCTCAAGACGAAGCCGAGGACGACAAAGGGCACAGCCACCAGGAAGGTCGTCTCGATCGAGTGACTGAAGGCACTGACGACGAAGGTGCGCTGGGCGGCGGGGAGATGCGCGATCTGCGCAGGGTTGGCCGTCACGCTCGAGCCGCTGACCAACTTCAGCTCGCCTGAGGTGGCGTGCAGCTTGAGTTGCGAGATGAGGCGGTTGGCGAAGACGGCACCGAGGACCGCCACTCCGAAGGCTCCTCCGATGGTCCGGAAGAAGGTCGACGTCGCCGTGGCCACTCCGAGGGCGGAGTACGGCACCGCATTCTGCACGGCGACCACCAGCACCTGCATGACCAATCCCAAACCGAGCCCGGTGATGAACATGAAAACGGCCACTTCCCCATAGGGGGTATGCGGTCCAAGCTGGGTGAGCGAGAGCAGGCCGAGGGAGAGGACGGCCGTGCCCACGATCGGGAACACCTTGTAGCGCCCGGTGCGGGTCACGAGGCGCCCGCTCAAGATGAAGGTGAGCAGCATCCCGCCGATCATGGGGAGGAGCTCGAGACCCGAAAGGGTCGGCGAGGCCCCGTGCACGATCTGGAGGTACAGGGGCAGGTAGATGATGGCCCCGAACATCGAGAAACCGATGATGAACCCGACGGCCGAGGTCGCGGTGAAGGTCCGGTTCTTGAAGAGCCACAACGGGATGATGGGCTCGGAGGCCCTCGTCTCGATGAAGCAGAAGATGACGAGCGAGGCCAAGGCGACGAGCCCGGTACCGATGATCACGGGCGAGCCCCAGGCGTATTCGGAGCCGGCCCAGGTGGTGAGCAGGATGATGCAGGTGACGCCAATCGAGAGGAAGGCCGTTCCGGCCCAGTCGATCTTGTGCGGTACCCGCTTGACCGGGAGGTGGAGCACCGCGGCCACGACGAACAGGGCGACGACGCCGAGCGGCACGTTGATGTAGAAGATCCAACGCCATGACAGGTGCTCGGTGAAGAAGCCGCCGAGCAGGGGACCCGCCACGTTGGTGACGCCGAAGAGGGCGCCGAAGTAGCCCATGTACTTGCCCCGCTGCCGGGCCGACACGACATCGCCCATGATGGCCTGGGACCCCACCATCAATCCGCCCGCGCCGATACCCTGGATCGCCCGGAAGGCGATGAGTTCGGCCATGGACTGGGACAGTCCGGACAGCACGGAGCCGACCAGGAAGATGACGATGGCCAGCTGGTAGAGCGCCTTGCGGCCGAAGAGGTCGCCCAGCTTTCCCCACAGCGGCGTGGAGATGCACGTGGTCAGGAGGTAGGCCGTCACCACCCACGACAGGTGGTTGAGCCCGTGCAGGTCGCCGGCGATCGTGGGGAGTGCGGTCGCCACGATCGTCTGGTCAAGGGCGGCCAGGCCCATTCCCAGCATGAGGGCGCCGAGAATGACCAGGATCCGGCGGTGCTCGGCGCCGGCGACCTCTTCGTCGACCGGGGCCGTCGCCAACTCAGTCACGGGCTTCGTCCATATCGCGGTCGAGGACATCGGCAAAGCGACCGAGCAAGTCGGCCAAGGCAGACAGGTCGTCGTCGTGCCAATCTTCCAAGAGCTGCTCGAGCCAGGACCGGCGGGCCCGGCGAACCCGTTCGATGGCCCGCCGACCGGCCGGGGTCAGGCCGATCCTCGAGGCTCGGCCGTCGTCGGGGTCGGTGTGGCGAACGACCATCCCGTCGCGCTCGAGCTGTTGGACCTTCCTGGTCACCGTCGGGGCATCGACCCCCAGGAGCTCGGCGAGGTCCGTGATCCGGAGCGCATCACCCTTGGCAGAGAGCTTGAACAGCAGGGTGGCTCCGGCCCGGTCAAGCCGGACTCCGGCCAATTGCAGGAGCCGCTCGTGGAGGCGCACCTGGGTGATCGACCGGGCGACGGTCTGCAACGCCTCGTCGAACCGGTCGACTGGCCGTGCCGGGGGGCCCGAAACGGCCCGGGGCTCGATAGTTGCTTTCTGCACACAAATAGCCTACCAGGCGAGACCTCAGCGATGCTGCGCCGGCGGGACCTGCGGGACCCACGCCACCTCGGAGGCCCTAGTCGGGCTGTCGATTGACGGAGGTGATCCGTCTTGACTGGACGGCGTTCTTGACGATGCGATCCCTCCGTCGATCGTCGTTTTGCAATCCTGATCCAAAGGCCGGAGGTGGGTACGGGACCGTGGTGATCTGAAGTCCGACCAGATCGCCGTAGGCATCCCCTTGAATCCGAGCAATGAGCGACTGTGCCGTGTTCTTCAACCTCGTGGACACGGTGGTGGCGGAGATGCCGATGACGCTGAGGATCCCGAACACGCTGGTTTCGAAGGAACTCTTTTCATTGTCTGCCAAGAGCACCAGGAACACCGCGATAGCGGCCAGGGTGAGAAGAGCCCCGACAATCTGCACCCAGAACCCTCGAATTCCCTTCCAGACGCCGCGGAGATTCCGGAGAATGGCGTAGGGCCGAATGAGAGTTGACGGGTTTTGTGCGAGAACGATGAGTTCGTACCACCGCCGTATCTGCCGATAGAGGCAATCGTCTCGGACGTAACTCTGCTGGCCGTCGGGCCCGTCAACCGTCCTCCAGATTGAATCGGCGGCAACCATCTTCCAGGCCGCGAGCGACCCCGCCACTCCCGCCGCCGTGTAGGTGCTGAAGTACGCGGAGAGTCGCCCGACAAGACGGGTCAACTCGGTGCAACGAGCTTCCCCGAGAAGGAAGGTCCAGCTGTTCCACGTAAGTTCAGCGGAGGCATGTGGCGGCTGTGGTGGCGGCTCGATGTCAAGTTGCCAATAGACCTCGGCAAGACCGCGTCCGAGCTGATAGCCGCAGGCCTGCGTGTCAGACGTTGCCGTCAAAATGTCCTGGACGTCGAGGTCAAAGGCGAAAAGTTGGCCCTCGAGCGTCTCCCAACTCTTTAGCGCCAATGCTGCTTTGTCATCGTCGCGCGCTTGCCAGAGATTCTCGCAGGAGACATCGATGGCTGTGCACGTCGCCTCCGTCGATGTGCCGTCTCCGGTGGCCGCGAGAGCAAGCTTCTTGGCCAGAGCGCTCATCACGGTCTGCGCCTCGACGCGACGCTCGGTAGAGCTTCGCTCCATGCGAAGGGGGAGCTGATTGGTGCGTGGATCCGGTGTTGCGGCACCACTTGGACATGGCCCATTTGGCCGATTCCGGCCCCGTACCTCGGCGACATACCAACCGAATCGGATGGCGGTCATGACAAGTTCTGAATCCTCGGGTGCCGACATGCGTGATTCAGTCCTCTCGCGCCCTTCGGACTGCAACGTGCCCCGCCCCGGTCGGCACTGATCTCATGGAAAATGCCCTGGTACCCACCGGCGACGAGCCTACTAAAACGACCCTCGTTACGGACAGAGCTGTTGCCGACGATCTCGGCTTCAAGAGGATCTGGAGATCGTCGCGCCAAACCGACGACATTCGTCCGCGTCAGTGTCGACCCGACCAACTTGGTCATGTGCACCGCTGAGCGCCACAACTCATCGAGATTGCTGCCTCGAAATCCGATGAGCCGACTGATCATCGTGATGGGCACGACGTTGCCGATGGCGCCCATGAAGTCGATCGTTCCCTTGCTCAACGCGTTCGTCACCAGTCCTTCGGCCAGTTCGCGGATTTCCGGATCGAGCGTCTCCATGCGTCACGAGTTCAGGAAAAACCGCCCCGCGATGGATTTCGTGCAACGGCGGATCCGTAGCTCGAGATCCGCCGGTAGAACCGTGCTCCTATCGGACATGCACCCCTGATCGGTTCGGGGAGAGCGATGAACGAATCCGCGGGCGCGCGCTACGTGAGAGCGGAGCCGAAGAAGCCCTCCATGGCCTTCCAGTGCCGCTCGGCGGCATCCGAGTCGAAGCTCGGGTTGTCGGGCACGGCGAAGCCGTGGTGCGCCTGATAGGTCTCGATGGTGTGGACAACCCCGGCCTCGTCGAGGGATTTCTCCAGCAGAACTTTCTGCTCGTCGGGAAACGACTGGTCCTCGATAGACCCAGCCACGTACACCGCGGCCTTGATGGCGCTCGCCTTGTGATGGGGACTGTCCGGGTCATCGGCGTTGGCGAGGTTTCCACCGTGGAAGGAAGCTGCGCCAGCAATGCGTTCGCCCAGGTTTGCCGCGGTGATCAGGGAAAGCCGGCCACCCATGCAATAGCCGGTGGTTCCCGCGCCACCCGGCTTCTTCTCGGGCAGAGAGTCGAGGTAATCGAGGTACGCGGCGGCGTCGCGCACGACCAGGTCTGCGGTGTAACCCCGCATCATGTTCATGATCTTCTCGGCGCTCTCCTTCGTGGAGAACGCGGTGCGCATGTCGACCGGATCGTACGGGCCGTTGCGGTAGTAGAAGTCAGGTACGAGGACCATATAGCCGAGATCCGCTAGCCGCTCGCCCATCTGACGCATGGTGTCACGCATCCCCCCGGCGTCCGGAAACATGATCACGGCGGGCCAGGGTCCCTCACCGACGGGAAGGCTGAGCGACGCCGGGCAACTTCCATCTGACGTCTGGACCTCTACGGAGCGTTGCGTCACGTTGACTCCCATCCTCGCACTGGTTTCTCGGACCTTACAGGCAGCGGCGTCACGTATGAGCGTCGGATTAGAAGGCCCGAGACCGGTACATACCGCAACGTCCAACCCCACGCTCCGGTTCGACCGTCCGGCAATGGATTTCTCAGTCTTTGACTGGAGCGAAGGAGATCGGAAGAATCTTTGTGTTCGATTTTGTCAGCGCGCTCGCATTGTTCACCGCGATGGAACAGGGATGACTCGAGTCACAGACCCCGTTGCCAACCGGTCCCGTGATGATGTGCATCGTGAACTGCCCGTGTCCCGTGGGATCGGGATGAAGGAGGCCCGCGTTGGCGAACGTACAACCGGCTGAACTCCCCTGTGAGATGTCGACGGTTGAACACTCGAGGATGTTGACGACCTTTCCAGCCGTAAAGCCGCTCCATTGCACATTCACCGCCTCGCCACTGGTGAGGTCGTGGTTTGGCGAGACCGAAGCCCGCAGATGGACCACCGGTATCGCAGGGACTGCAATGGCCGCTCCACGGGAGCCTGGCGTGAGGTCCAACGTGATCTTCGTGATCGGACTTCTTCCGTCCGTGGCCAGCTGAGAGCCGGCCTGCCGATTGCCGGTGAGGTACCTCTTGAAGAAGTCGGTCGTCGTGCGGATGACCGTCGGGGCCGATCGTGGATCCTGACCACCGGCCGCGTCATGGGAACCGCCCACCAGTGTGAGCAGTCCTTTGGGACCCTGCGCCTGGTTGTAGATCAGCGGAGCGCTGCGGTACGGGATCAGTTCGTCCGCCGTGCCGTGGACCAGGAGAAGTGGGGGCGCCTTCGCGAGTTCATAGTGACCAGGAGGGAAACCCTCGGTCGTGCCTGCCATCACGACGGACGCCTTCACCCGGGAGTCGTAACAGCAGGTATTGGCGACCAGGCCCAATGTGGTGACCGCTCCGTTTGAGTGACCCGCGGCACCGATCTCCTTGGGATCGACCAGCCCCGCGAGGGCTCCGGTCGGAGACATCGAATCAGCGAGGACAGCGCTGATCACGTAGCTCATGTCTTTGGGCTGGTTGACCACGTCTCCCGCGTCAGGCCCACCGGCGACGTTGCCATTGGACAGCGGAAAGAGCGGCGCCGCCACGACGAAGCCCTGCGAAGCCCACGCGGCGAGCACGTTCATGTAGCCCTGCGGCGTACCGCCGAGACCGTGGCCGAAGACGATGAGGGGGTATGGCCCCGCCGCCTTCTCCGGCGTCGCGCCCTGCGTGGGTTCGCTGCCGATTGCACCAGTCGCCGGGTAGAGGATCGTCGTCACGAGCGTGCGCGTCGGCAACGCCGGGCTCCCGTTCCAGGCCGGAGTCGTGCGGTGCGCATCGACGAAGGTTTCCGTCACGAACCCGACTGCGTATTTTGGCGTGATCGCCGAGGTCGCTCCAGCGGTCTCGGCGCCCCCGAAGAGGAGCGGAGCAGCTGCGCTCGCGAGGAGCAAGGTGACCGCGAGAACGGGCGACGTGATCGCGGAGCGGAAGACCTTCATGCTCTGACCTTGACCGGCGCCCGCGTGATCGGGCGGTAGAGAGAGCCCATTGTCTCCCGAAGCATCGCCGCTCGGAATTGAAGGCGCTCAAGCGTCCACATCGTCGCGTCGAGGACAGGATCGTGAACGAAGAGTGGCCGCATGCTCTCGACATTACGCGCTCGCGGCCTCGACTGCGTTGACAAACCTCCGTCCCGCTCGATCTCCAAGGCGCCAGACTTCCATGTCGTCGCACTAAACCGATGGTGACTCGGTGAAGTGGCGGGTCAATTCATTGGCGTAGTTGACGCCGAGGCTGTCTCGGTGCTCCGTGATCCACGATGACAGTCGGATTGTCCCCGTTGGCGGTCCTTCGGTATCCGCCAGCCCTGCGGCCATGGCCTGGTACTCCTCCTTGGTCAAAAGCACGTCGCGGAGCGGCAGTCCAAGGACCGAAGACAGCGGGGGCACGAGCACGCCTGGAACATGGATGATGCGAGTCCGTGCACCCACCGCGTGACGGATGGATTCCACGAGCTCGTTGAACGTCGGTCGTTCGGGACCAACGGCATCGGTCACGCTGTCGTCCGTCCCAGCCGCGACCTTGAGGCAAAGTTGGGCCAGGTCGTCCACATGAACGCCCCGGACGCGATAGTCCCCGGTGCTCCCGACGGCAAAGACGGGAAGTCGGCGTAGCAACCAGGCGATGTTGTTGATCAGCACACCGTCGCCTCCGAACAGGATGGCCGGACGAAGCACGGCATAGGAGACTCCCGACTCGGCGAGTGCCCGCTCTGTGAGGGCCTTGCCCCGGAAGTAGGGAAACGGCGAATCGAACCTTGGATTCGTGATGCTGATATGGACGATTCGCCGGATTCCGGCTCGTTTCGCCGCGAGAAAGAGGGTCCGCGAGTTGGCTACGGCAAGGTCGTGATCCACCTGTCCGTGGGCGAAACGCACCCAGTAGGTGTTGAACAGAGTCGTCGCACCTCGCAGCGACTCGACCAATCCGATCTGGTCGTCGAAGTCCAGGGGCCGTACGTCAATGGCGGTGTGGTCGAGTCCGCGTTCGGGATGGCCCGTGAGCGTGCGAACGTTGCGTCCCTTGGCGACCAGGGCCTTGGCGATCGCCGCCCCGGAATAGCTGAACGCCCCAGTCACGACATCGACACCGCTGTCCTCATCGACAGGAATGCTTGAGGTCGGCAGCGTTGCAGTCATTTGATCTCCTCAGGGACGGGCGGCGTCATCAGAGCTTCGAGAAGCGGCACGATGTGCTTCGCTCTGGTGAAGAGTGCGAGGGCGGGTTCGGAGTCACCCTCGAGGTGGCTCAGCATCTCCAAACCGAGATAGAGCGCGACGACAGCATGGGCGACGTCGCGAGCCGGCAGGACGCTGGTCAACGAGGAAGCGCCCAGGGCCGCCTCGATCGAGGACTGGGCGAATGACCGCCACGGCTGAATCCGCGCGGCGACCTCGGGACCCAGGCCGGGTGTCGAGGACGTCCCGGCGATCATCTCGACCAGCACGGTGATGTATCCGTCGTCCAGGTCGCTCCGAAAGATCGTTTCCGCCACCTCCATGAGCTGGCTCGGGCTGGTCGCAGCAGAGACCTCTGCCTCGTAACGGTCGAGGCGCTCCGCGCTCACCGAGTCCAGTGCGGCCAACAGAAGGTTGGCCACCGAGCCGAAGTGGTAAAAGATGAGACCCTGGTTCATGCCGGCTCGACGGGCGATCGTCCGCGCGCTGGCACCGACGTAGCCATCGATCTTCAGCGTCTCTACCGCCGCGTCGACCAGCTGGCCTTTGGTCGCCGCGGAGCGATCCGCTCCCTGGACCGTGGCACTGCTGCGAGCTCCGGACTTGGCCATGGCACCTCACTTGAGCGACTGCTCAAACTATACGCTCAATCCGGGCGGATGCCAAGCGCTGGCCACCGGATCCGGCTCGAGGCGAGGGCGATGGCGGACGGCGTCGAGGTGGCGGTCTGGGACTCCGGCCGAGGGGCAGCTCCCACCGAGCGGGGTCACGCGAAGAGGCTGTCGCCCCAATGCTGACCACGACGGAGCCCGGGCGGGACGGCAAACAGGGCACTTCCGATGTGTTGGATGTACTCGTTGAGCGCGTCGTCGGTCCCGAGCTTCTGCTGCAGGGTGACGAACTGGTCGGGCGTCTTCATGAAGGCAAGGAAGAAGAGGCCACCGAGCAGGGTGCCGCGAACCGGGTCCACCCCATCGGTGAAGGAGTAACCCCGACGCAAGATTCGAACGCCGTCGTTCTCCTCGTGACTCGCCAGACGAATGTGGGCGTGCGCCGGAATCATCAGCTGACCCTGGTCGTTCTTCTTTGCGAACTTCGGCTCCGAGAACTCACTGCCGCCCGTGAGTGGTGCGCCGGTCACCTTGGTACGACCGATCACATCTTCCTGGTCACCCAGGTAGTCGCGGTCCCAGTTTTCCAAGAACATCTGAATCCGTCGGGCCACCAGATAGCTCCCACCCCTCATCCAGGGCTGGTCCGTCTCGTCACCGACCCAGACGTAGCGATCCAAGAGATCCGTCTGCTCAGCCTTGATGTTGCGAGTGCCGTCCTTGAACCCCAGCAGATTGCGCGGCGTGGTTTGCGCGGTGCTGGTCGACGAGGTTTTGCCGAACCCGAGCTCCATCCAGTTGTAACTCACCACCCCGAGACCGAGCCGGGCGAGGTTCCGCACGACATGGAAGGCAACCAACGGATCGTCAGAACAGGCCTGGATACAGAGGTCTCCGCCGACATGCTCGGGATCGAGATTCTCGTTGGGCAGGGACGGCAGGTCGACGAGCAGCGCCGGCTTCCTCGGTGCCAGGCCAAACCTCGCGTCGAAGAGGGAGGGTCCGTACCCGATGGTGATGGTGAGACCCGACACCGGCGAACCGATGGACTCGCCCGTGTCGAGGGGCGGGACGTTCAGGTTGCTGTCGTCGCCCACGAGCTGGCCCCGGGTCATGCGCTCGGCCGCCACCGTCCAGTCCTTCAGCAGGGTCCGCAGCTCGCTGCGCTCCACACCTTCGATGACGTTCATGGAGGCAAACGCCAATCGATCCTGGGCAGGGGTGACGATTCCAGCCTGATGACCTCCATGGAAGGGGTATGTCCGTGCGGCTCCCGTGTCGGTAGCGGCCGCTGCGGACGCTCCGAAGGGATCGAGCGCGGTCGCCGCAGCCGCGCCCCCGAGGGCCAGACCGGCCCCGGCGGCGCCGAGACTGCCAAGCAATTGTCGCCGCGACAGACCGCCTCCGAGCGGGCCGCCCCCGTCGGTGCTGAGCCCAGTCTCGATCTGCTCGGTCATCCCGGAACGCCGGCGCGAGCTCATGATGTCGCGGCCCCGACGGACCGGCCAACCATCCTTTTCATCTCATGACACCCGGCCGGACATTTTGGACAACTGCTCGGCAAACGCCTGGACCTTCGCGGACAGGGCCCGACGCTGGGGATCGAGCACGGTCGAGTACTCGACATAGCCGGTGCCGTCATAGCCGGGCGTTGCCTTGTACTTGGCGATCGCGTTCTCGACCGCTTGCTCGGAGTTCTCGACACCCTTGACGACCGAGGGATCATCTTTCTGGAGGTAGGGCTTCAGCAAGTCGAAGACCTCCATTGCGGCATCGACGTTGGCCTGGAACACGATGAAGTCCGTGTTGGAGTAGCGCTCCTCCTCACCGGTGATCTTCGAGGTGCCTGCTTCGTTGATGAGGTCGGTTGCACCGCTGGCCATGGTCACCGGATCGAACGAGGCCGTCGCGATGAGCTTCTGAAGATCCTGTTCGTTCGACACCAGCTGGCTGCAGACCGGGGAGGCGCCGGTCAGGGTGCCATCGGACCACATGAGCATTTCGAGTTTGTGGAAGCCTTCCAGTTCGGCGGGATTGGTGACCGGGTTGTCGATTCGTCCGTCGATGTCGGTATCGAGGGTGCCCCAGACCTCGGCCACCGGCTCGATCCGCTCGTAGGAGACGCGGGCGCCTGGGTAGAGCTGCTCGGCCTGCGTGAGGTTCCCGGCGTCGATCGCCCCACACAGCGCCTGGGTGGACGACACCAGCCCGCTGGTCTGTTGATGCACGTAGGTGGCGTAACCAGTGACCGCGCGACTCAGCACCGACTTGGTCTTCCAATTGGCCGCCTTTGATTTGCCCGTGACCGTGAAGGCTGCGTGTTGCCGGCTGGCGCCCGGGCAGTTGATCACGTAGTGCCCCGGTTGGACGACCAGGGCGAATCCGCCCGACAGGCCCGGCGTCAGGTTCTCCTGCTCGCCCAAGATGTGGGAGAGGTTGCCCGTCCGTAGCTCGGCCTCGGAGACGGCCCCGGCGTTCTTGTTCCTCACATTGAACTGGATCTGGCCGGTGGGGACCTTGGCCGGCTTGGGCGCGCAGCCCTGCGGCGTCAGCACGACATGCACGTTGGTGGTCTTGGCCTCGGCGCCGGAGGGTGAGGCCGCAGCCAGGAGTCCTATCGGCATTACCGCGGCCGCCGCCATGCTGAGCCAGAGCCCGCGACGCCACGGTGACCGTGCCGGCGGTCGGCACGCCTCGTGCGTTGCTCGGTCGCGATCAGACTGTCTCGTGGCCACCGTATGTCACTCCTTCATTTGTCGGTTGTGGTCGTCCGCACCGGGCCGAGGAGCGCGGGTGCGCCTCGGGGCGGCACGGCAGGAACGGGCTCAGATACCTCGGGGCGCGCCGATTTCTGCGTCCGCGTCCCGGGCAGGCACAAGATCAAGAGCATCGGAACGAGATAGGCCAACCAGGCGATGACCTCGATCCACACGGGATAGGGCTGAATGCCGAGTACTCCGGTGACGAACGACTCGAGCGGAGTTCCGGGCCGCACCAGCCAGGAGAGGTCGAAGGCCTGGGTCTGACCGAAGTTCACCCACCCGGCCTCGTTGGCCGTGTGAAACGCCGTCATCGCCAGACCGGCGGCGATGACGACCAGCAGAACTCCGGTCACTCGGAAGAACCGTCCAAGGTTGATGCGGACCCCGCCCTTGTAGATGCCGTAGCCGAGGACCACGGCGAGCAAGACGCCGAGGACAGCGCCGAGCCAGCTCCCAGTGGCGTTGCCGCTGGCGTGGAACGTGGCCAGGAGGAACACAACCGTCTCGAAGCCTTCGCGCAGGACCGCGAGAAAGGCCATCACCACTAGGGCCCTGGCCGAGCCCTTGGCCAAGGCCGACTCGGCCTGCTGCTCCAGATCGCCCTTCAGGTCGCGGGCGTGCCGGCGCATCCACAGGATCATGTAGGTGACCATCGCCACTGCGATGGCGCCGACGACGGTCTCGAGCCCCTCCTGCTGGCGCTGGGGCAGGTCCTGCGAGAGCAGTTGGAGCAGGACGCCGATGGCCACGCAGATGGTCACCGCGACCGCCACCCCGACCCAGACTTGACGCAGAGCGTCGCGCCGCCCTTGCTGGCCGAGGAAGGCGGCCACGATTCCCACGATCAAGGCCGCTTCCATGCCCTCTCGGAGCCCAATGACGAAGGTCGGTAGCATCTCTCAGCTGAAGTTAGGGTTCCCGAATATTTGGGGAGCCTTACTTTGGAGGCCGGGAAGCTCTGTGTCAAGGCGGCCCCCGATCCGGAATCAGGATCACGGATGGAGTCGTTGCGTCACCGCCGGCTCGGTCGCGCGGTCAAATGCGGACTCTGTCGTGGCCGTCGATCGCGATGAACCGCCGATCAGGTGGCCGCGCCGACCCACGGGCCCGGAGCCCTCCAGGAACGACATGCGTAACATCGAGTGGAGTGGATCGGGCTCATGACGGACAGAAGCAGTGAGCGCCCCTCGAGCAGATCGGGATCCATCCATGAACGTCGACGACTGGTCTCTCCAATTCGGCATGTCTCTCTCGTTCGACCCATTCGACCCCATCGCCGCCGCCGACGTCGCCGCGGCGCACCAGGAGGCGCCAAGAGTCGGTGGGCCGCTCACTCACGCCGCCTACGCCCGGCTCGTCAGCGAGTCAGATCATTTGTTCACGCTCGTCACTCAGGCCCGACCGCCCACGCAGGTCTTCTTCTCGCTGTGCACAACGCCGTACCGCGACGCGGACGAGCTCATCACGTCGATCACCCGTGATCGCGTCCTGGAAGTCACGGCGGCCGCCTGCGAAGGCGACCGTCTTCACCCCGTCATGGGCTGTGAGGTCGGAGGCGCGTACGATCGATTCCGCGCCGTGCACGACATCCTCGGTCACGCTCAACTCAATGTTGGCTTCGGCCGAGAGGACGAGTACGCCGCCTGGCGCTACCAGGAGCTCCTGCACAGCCCGCTCGCCCGCCTCGCCCTGGCCACCGAGCTGCACGCGGAACACAGTGTCCGTTGGACGACGGGTGGTCTTCCCGAACACAAGGCAGCTGTCCTCGACGAACGGGTGATCGCCCGATCGAGGACCGGTCGTTCGTCGCCGAGCACACTCGACATTTCAGCAGTCGTTGCCGTCGCCAACCCGCTCCAGAGGGTCGCTCCAATCGCGGCGTAGGACCGCGAGGTTCACCAGTGCTTGGCCTATTCCGGCTTGTCTTCTCCTGACCAGGAGCTCGGGGGGTCACTCGCCGGGAACGACTCCCGCGAGGCTTCGTCCTCGGGCACCTCGGCCTCGTCCTGGGAATCAGTCATCCATACCCTCGATCTCTCGCTGCGCAGGGCCAATTCCCAACCTAGTGGACCTGGGTAAGAGTGGTGGCGTGGCCACCAGGCGCAAGCAGAACGAACAACCCGAGGCACTTGACGCCTACCGGACCAAGCGGGATCCGTCCAGAACACCCGAGCCCATGGGGGGCCGCCGTCCCGCCCCGAGGCCGGGCACCCCACGTTTCGTGATCCAGGAGCACCATGCCCGGGCCTTGCACTGGGACCTCCGCCTCGAGCGCGACGGGGTTCTCGCTTCCTGGGCACTGCCCAAGGGATTGCCGGACGATCCCAGGCGGAACCACCTGGCCGTCCACACCGAGGATCACCCGATTGAATACGCCACCTTCTCGGGCGACATCCCGGCGGGCGAGTACGGCGCCGGCACCATGGCCATCTGGGACCGTGGCACCTACGAGACCGAAAAGTGGTCCGACACGGAAGTGAAGTTCGTGTTGCACGGCACTCGGGCCTCCGGGGACTTCGTGCTCTTCCAGACCGACGGCAAGAACTGGATGATCCACCGCCACGGCGACTCCGTCCTGACCGATCCGATCCCGACCTCGGTCAAACCGATGTTGGCCGTGCTGGGGACGCTCCCCGAGGGCCGCAGTGCCTGGGCCTACGAGGTCAAGTGGGACGGCGCCCGCACCCTCGCCTTCGTGGACGGTGGTCGCGTCCGGCTCCAGAGCCGCAGCGAGCGTGATGTCACTGCGATGTTCCCCGAGCTGGCCAGGATGGGCGAGCACCTCGGGATGCACGCAGTCGTGCTCGACGGTGAAGTCGTGGCCTTCGGCGATGACGGCCGGCCCAGCTTCGCCCGCCTGCAGAACCGGCTGCACCTGTCCGACCCCAGGGAAGCCCGCCGGCGCGCCGCAGCGGACCCGGTGCACTTCGTGGCGTTCGACGTGCTCTACGCCGATGGGCGCTCCCTCATGGCAGACCCCTACGACGCCCGGCGGGCCCGCCTCGAGCAGTTCGAGTTCGCGGGGGCCAACTTCTCGACGACCGAGTGCTTTCGCGACGTTTCCGGGCGCGACGTGCTGCGCGCCACCTCGGAGAACGGGCTCGAAGGCGTGGTGGCCAAGCGACGCAATTCCACGTACAGGCCGGGGCGTCGCGTCGCCGAGTGGGTAAAGGTCAAGGTGGTGAATACCCAGGAAGTCGTCATCGGCGGGTGGACCGACGGGAAGGGCGGCCGCGGGACGAGCCTCGGATCCTTGCTCCTCGGAGTTCCAGGGTCGAACGGCCTCGACTACGTGGGCAAAGTTGGCACCGGATTCGACGACCGGGCCCTCCAGTCGATCGTGGAGCAGTTGCGAGCTCTTCGCTCCCGAACCAATCCTTTCGTCGGCACCATCACCGAAGCCGAGGCCAAAGGTGCGCACTTCGTCCGTCCCAGCTTGGTCGGTGAGGTCGCGTACGGAGAATGGACCCCGGCCGGTCGACTGCGCCACCCGACCTGGCGTGGTCTGCGTCCCGACAAGACGCCGGCCGATGTCGGGCGCGAGTCAGAGCCCTCGAAAGGTCCGCCAGGCGACGGCCCTCCGGTCCCGGATCGGGCGCGCACGGCCGGCGCAGGAGCCAAGAACGGCTCGCAGCGCGTTCGTGTCGGCGATCGCGAGCTTTCGGTGACGAACCTGGACAAGGTGCTGTTCCCCGAGACCGGCTTCACCAAGGGGCAGTTGATCGACTACTACGCCCGCATCGCCCCGGTCATGCTCCCCCACCTTTCGGGTCGGCCCCTCACCATGAAGCGCTTTCCCGACGGGGTCGAGGGCAAGTTCTTCTTCGAGAAGCACGCGCCCTCGCACACCCCCCGTTGGGTGAAGACGGTGAAGGTCCCCTCCGAGCGCCAGGGCGAAATCAGCTACGCCGTCGTCTCGGACCTGCCCACCCTGACCTGGGCGGCCAACCTGGGCACCATTGAGTTCCACGTCCCCTTGTGGCGTGCGACCGGCCGGAGGAAGCTCCCGGCCAACCCCGACCAGATGGTGTTCGACCTCGACCCGGGAGAGGGGACCTCCATCGTCGAGTGCTGTGCGGTGGCGGAGCTCATCGGAGAAGCCCTGGCCGACACGCATCCGTTCGTCTTGGCCAAGACCAGCGGGCAGAAGGGACTTCAGCTCTACTGCTCCGTGCCCGCTCGATCTCGCTGGGACGATGTCCGCGACGAGGCGCACGCCGTGGCCCGTCAGCTCGAGTCCGAGCACCACGACCTGGTCGTCTCGGTGATGCGCAAGGAGCTCCGCCGGGGCCGGGTCCTGATCGACTGGAGCCAGAACCACCCGGCCAAGACCACCGTCTGCGTGTACTCGGTGCGGGCGATGCCTCAGCCGATGGTCTCCACCCCGGTGACCCTGGACGAAGTCGGTCGCTGCGCCCGTACCGGGGACCCAGGCCTACTGCGCTTCGACACCGAGCAGGTACTGGCCCGCGTGGCTCGCGACGGTGACCTCTTCGCCTCCCTCGGTCAGCCGGCCAAGACCTAGTCGCCGGCGCGGACGCGACGGATCACTTCGTCGACGACCTCCGAGGTGGACGCCTCCCCGCCGAGGTCGAACGTGCGTACACCGTCGCGTGCTGCGTCGAGTGTGGCCTCGCGAATGGCGCTGGCGGCCCAGGCCACCGGCTCGTCGCCTCCCGCCGCATGATCGAGGACGGCGGCGCAGGCCAAGAGCATGGCCATCGGGTTGGCCACGTTCTTGCCGTAGAGCGAGGGAGCGGTGCCGTGCGGCGCCTCGGCCATCGCCACGACGGGCTCCAGCGCATCGTCGAGGGCCAACAGGACCGATTCGGCGCCGGCAATCGACCCGAAAAGTGCCAGGACCAGATCGGAGATGCAGTCCCCGTCGCGGTTGAGCGCGGGCACCACCAGGGTTTGCGCGCCCGACTCGGTGAGGAGCCCGGCGTACGCGGCGTCAATGAGGGTCGGCCGGTAGGTCACATCGGGATGGCGGGCGGCCGCCGCGTCCATCTCCTCTTTGAGCATGCCTTCGTAGACCGTCGAAACCGTCCATTTCGGGCCTCCGTAGACGCAGCCATCGAGGTCGGCGGCGGCGCGGAACGAGTATTCGGCGACCGACCGGCATACTGAGCGGTCGATGCGCTCGGTCCGCCATGCCTGCTCGGCGGGGTCACCGACGGCGCCTGTCCGTCCCTCCTCGGCCCCGTAGGCGTCGCCAACGGCCATGCGCACCACCACAATGGGGTGCACCACCGGGGCCAGCGGCGAGACACCCGGGATGCGGCGACCCGTGCGCACAATGACCGAGCCTCCGACGCCCTCGCGCAAGATGCGATTGGGGCTGCCCACGTCTCCCGTCGCCTCGGGGGTCACGGTGGCCGCCTTCAGCCCCAGGCCGGCCTCCCGCATGGCCGAAGCAGCCTCGTAGACCACGGCATTGGCCGTTCGTCGGCGGTTGTCGAGTGACAGATCGAAACGCACCAGCTCGAGCTCGAAGCCCAGCACCGAGGGGTCGAGGACGCGCAGCGATTCTTCGAGGAGCTCCTGCCCTGTCTCGTCACCCTCGCAAACGACTATCTTCCGCAGTGAGGTCACGCGCGCCAGGGTCGCACGGATGAGACCCCGACGCCATGACGTGCGTCCGCATGCTCGAGGAGGCATGTGACACGTCCGGTCGGGAAATCGGTTCCCGAGGAGTTGGAGAATGGTCCGTCACGATCCCCATGGCCACAGCGGTGAGTCAGACCCCCCGGGGACGCCCGGCGTACGCGCTCTCGGCGCCATGGCCGCGGCGGCGCGGCGAGCCCGCGAGGTGCAGGAAGGGGGTCCTCCGACCCGGGCGGTCGAGATCCCCTTCGACGACGATCTCCCGCGTCCGTCTCCGGCACCCGAATCACTCCCCCTGGAGACCTCCAGCCGGCGCAGCCCGCTCGAGATCGCCGTGTGGGTCGTTGCCGCCATGGTCCTGGTGGCGGCCGGCGCCCTGGCCGTCTCACTCGGAACGAGCGGAACCGGCGGTGGACCGGACAACGCGCCAGCGACTTCGGCACAGAGCGCCGCCCCGACCACCCCGCACGGCGCGTCAGAAGGCAAAGGCGGTGGCCCGTCGAAATCTCCTGGGATCTCGAGTACCACCACGACGACCACCACCGCGACGCCGCCCAATGCGAGCGGACCTCCCGTGATCGCGGCACTCAACCCGGCGAGCGGCAGTGCCGGCCAGGCCATCCAGGTCGCCGGCGCGAACTTCTTGAGCTCCTCGGGTCAGATCATCGCCACGTTCGACGGCCAGGTGGCCTCGACCAGTTGCCCGGCCCAGAACACGTGCAGCGTCACCGTCCCACCGGCTCCGTCGGGATCAGAGTCGGCGCAGGTCGTGATCATGACGGCAGGCGGGACGTCGAACACCATGACGTTCACCTACAGCTGAGGCTGGGCCGGCGCGGGCCACAACGTCTCGGGTTCGCGACCCTTGGTCTCCGGCAAGGCCCAGAACAGCCCCGCGGCCAGCGCGCAGGGAAGGAACACCACGTCGGCCGCTGCGGCGAAGCGGTTCCCGACGTCGGCCACCGCGCCGAAGGCGACGAGGCCCACCACCGCCCCGAGCACACCGGCCACGGTCCACCATCCGGTGACCGAGGCGCGCACCGAGGTTGGGAAGAGCTCGGTCAGAAGCGATCCCACGGCCGGCGCGAAGACCGAGGCCCAGAAGACGGCCACCAGGTAGCCGGCGACCAGCGCCTGGCGGGAACCCGAGTAGCAAAAGGCCCCGGTCAGTGCGATGGCGACCATCCCGACAGAACACGTCGGACGCCGTCCGGCGTGGTCGGCCAGCCAGCGCCCGGCCAGGAGCCCGAGCAGCCCCGTCACGGCGCCACCGGCCACCATGAGGGCGACGACGTACCCGGCCAGGTGCACGACGTCCTGGGCATAGAGGAACACGAAGCTGTTGGCCGGTCCCGAGATGACCGAGACGGCGAATCCCACGAGAGCGATCAGAGCGACTCGGCCCCGGTAGGGCGGCCCGACCGCGGCCAAGATGGGCGTCGGGTGGTCTGCGCCTGCCTCGGCAATCGTGAAACGGCTCGGCTCCTCTACTCGCCGCCGGATCAGCAACACGACGGCCAGCGGGATGACCGCCAGCGCGAAGATGCCCCGGAAGCCCAGGGCCCCGGCCGCGAGGCTGTGCACAATGGCAGAGAGTCCGGCACCGACCCCGTACCCGGCCGCGATCAGTGCGATCGCCGTCGACCGGTCCTTCGACGATGTCTCCTCCGCCGCCATCACCTCGGCCAGCGCGTTGGTCGCGCTCGAGGAGAGGGCGGCCGAACGCGAAAATCACGACGAACCACCAGTACCCCGGACTGACCGCCGCGGCCATGGTCAACGCCAGGCCGATCACGGTGACGACCAGGATCACCCGTCGCCGGCCCAACCGATCTGCGCTGGCGATGAGAGGGAGGCTCCCCAGCGAAGCCAGACGGATCACGGCCAGGCCCACGCCCAGGCTGGTACCCGAGAGCCCGACCTTGTCCGCGATGGAGGATCCGGCGGCGACGTGTCCAAGCTGCTTCGAGACGTCGCCCAGGGCCGCCACCGCGCCGAACTGGCCGAAGCCCGACGCCAGCGCAACGACCGCGATGGCCAGGACAGCCGGATCGAACCAGCGATGGAGTTGGAGGGTCTGTGGCTGGTCCGTCGCCGCAGGGCTCTCCCCGACCGACGAAGACGGTTCGTCCGGGTCGCTCACAAATCCCCTGCGAAGCCCGGCATTCTCCGCGCGTCTGCCCGCGCCAACAGATCGCGCACGTCGGAGTCCGAGGTCTGGGAGAAATCCACGTACCACTCCCCCACGGCGTAGAACGGCTCGGGCGCGGTGACGCACACCACCTCGTCCGTCACGTCCGCCAGTCCGGCCACCCCGAACGCTGAAGCCACGGGCGCCGCCACGACGACATGCGACGCACCCTGCTCGCGCGCCACCATGGCCGCGGCTCGTGCACTCGATCCGGTGGCGATCCCGTCGTCGACGATCACCACCCGCCGCGCCTCGAGGTCGAGTCGGGGACGGTTGCCCCGATAGAGCGCGGCTCGGCGCTCCAGCTCCTCGCTCTCGCGATCGACCATGAGGTCGAGCGTGCGCTCGTCGAGTCCCACCGCACGGAGCACCTCTCGATTCTCCACCCGCACCCCTCCCTCTCCGAGGGCACCCATGGCCAGCTCCGGCTGGAAGGGCGCTCCAAGCTTGCGCACCACGATCACATCCATGGGTACGCCCAGTGAGGCCGAGACCTCGAAGGCTACGGGCACCCCGCCCCGGGGCAAGCCGAGAACCAGGTCCGGACCGATGCCTGCTTTCTGGAGGGCCTCGGCCAGCTGCGACCCGGCGTGCCTCCGATCGGGGAAGCGCATGTCGACCTCCTTGGGCGACTGCCAGTCTGCAGCGGACCGCGAAGGCGGTCCAGCTCAACCACCCGTGCTCCCGATCGAGGCGGTCAGGTCCAGGAGCCGGGTCGAATCGCCGGTCTCGTTGTCTTACCATCCAAGCACCTCGATCAGGTTCACGTTGGCGATGGCATCTTGCAACCAATGACGCACGAAGCCATTGAAGCCATGATGTTCGACGAGACCAGATCGTCTTCGGAGTACTCGAGCAGGCCGGGGCGCCTGTGCGGCCTCGAGGCCTGGTCGAACTCCCTGCACGAATCCACCGCTTTGTTGGAGGCCAGGTAGTGTTTCCGTGCGGATACTGCTTCCTATCCGAGAAGTGCTTCGGTGTGTGCCCGGACGACGCCGCCGAGAAAGGCGGCAACGCATAGGTATCGATTCGACGACGACACCGCGGACTCGAGCGGGGAACGGACAGATCGCCCAACCGGCGAGAGGATGAGAGGGAGTCGAATGCGCTCTACGAAGATGAGGAGCAGCACGTGAGGAAGACCGGCGAACTGAACAATCATCAACGGGACACTCTGGTCCACATCTTTCGGCACCCGTCGAGCAGCAACATCGAATGGCATTCGGTGCTCTCGCTACTGAACGCGGTCGGGACGGTCAAGGAAACGCAGAAGAATCACGTCTTGGTGACCATCGACGGTGATACCGAGACCTTCGAAGCAGAGCGCCACAAGGACATCGATGGGGACCAGCTGGCCATCCTGCGGCGGCTGCTCCGCCGCACCGGGTACGCTCCGACCGACGACGTCGGCAGCTGAGTCCACCGGGCGACAACGGTCGGGCCCATGGGGAACCTTCGGCCGCCGACCCGGTGTCGATCCAAAGAGGAGCGACTCCACCCGGACCTCGGGTGCGCCAACGTCGTACCGTGTCACGCGTTGGTGACCGCCGTTCCGGCTTGGCCCCGAGGTCGGTGAAATCAGCGGCCGGACGGGCGTGGAACGCCGACGTGACGCCATCGGGGACAAGGAGAGTGAATCGGCCGATGAATGCGAGACCCGTTCTCGCCGCGGACGTCGGGGGCACCCAGATGCGAGCGGCCATCGTCGACGCTCGTGGCGAGGTGCTCGTCCGCCAGGCGAGAACGACCCCGGCCGACGCAGATGTCCCCGCCGAGCTGATCGAACTGATCCTCGAGGTCGGCCGCGACCATAGCTACGGAGAGGCCTCTCATGCCGTCATCGGCCTACCCGGGGACGTCGACTACCACGCAGGCCGACTGCTGCGGGCACCCAACCTGCCTCCGCGCTGGCCTGATCTTCTGGCGCGTGATCTGTTGAGCGAGCGCCTCGGCTTGGCGACCCATCTGGCCAACGACGCCGATCTGGCCGCCGTGGGCGAAGCTGCCTACGGTGCCGGCCGTGACAGTGAAGCCGTCGCCTACCTGACGATCTCGACCGGTATCGGCGCAGGCGTCGTCCAGAGCGGCCGTTTAGTCCGCGGCATGCGGTCCTTGGCTGAGATCGGTCACACGGTGATCGACTGGCAGGCCTGGCGAGCACTGCGACCGAGCACCCTCGAGGAGCTCGGGTCGGGCAGCGGGGTGGCCCGTCTCGCTCGCCAGGCTGGTCTCGGACAGCTCGACGCGCATGCCGTGGAGCTCGCGGCGGCTGACGGCGATGCGGCGGCAGTCAGCATCTGGGACGGCGCGATCGCCGCCTGTGCCATCGGCGTCGTGAACGTCGTGATGGCATTCTCCCCCAGTACGGTGATCATCGGAGGAGGGATCGGACGGCAGCCGGACTTCTTCGACAGACTCAGTGCGCTCGTAGAGAGCCGACAGGAGCACTTTCCGGCGGACTTCGCGATGGTGCGCTGCCTGCTCGGCGACGATGCCGCTCTCGTTGGCGCGGCAAACTGGGCCGCCGCCCTCGGCGAGGCCGACTGACGGCGGGACGGCGCAGCCTGCCGGAAGGGGGCTGGCCAACCTACGGAAATCCGATTTGGGATATTTCTCCCTACAACCCCCTAATTGCGGTGCAACAATACTGAAACACATCTAACCTACTTCGTATCAGGGAACGCTGATCACCAGACCTCAAGATCCCCTCGTTCGTCGTGACACTGGCCGGCTTGCTGGGGTGGCAGGGCGTCCTCATCTACGTGTTCGACGTCGACAAGGGAGCGGTCGGGGGTGTCGATAGAGCACCATTCTCGAACAATGTGGTCGACAATCTGGTCAGCGGCAACATCACCCCCGTCCTCAGTTGGATCCTGCTCGTGGCCGTGGTCGGGCTGTTCGCGCTCCTCTCGATCTTGCGCACGACCCGGCGCAGGGCCCGAGGACTCAGTGCACCACCGCTCAGCATCACCTTGCTGATCGTCGCCGCGGTCGCCGTGGCCGGGATCGGGTTGGTCTGGGTCTGCAACCTGAACCTGGGTGCTGACCCCCGTCCAGGGTGTGCCCTGGGTCATCCCCGTCGTTTTGGTCATCCGCGTCTTCCAATCCATCCTGCTGGCCCGCACCAGATTCGGGCGCTACATCTACGCCATCGGGGCCAGTCCGGAAGCCGCCCGTCGAGCCCGGTATCAACGTCAACCTCATCCGGACGATCGCCTTCGCCCTCTGCAGTCTCACCGCTGGGTTCGCCGTGGTCGTGTACGCATCTCGCCTGGGTTCCATCTCTGGTCGGGTTCGACGGCGGAACCTGTGCGCTCTACGTGGTCGCCGCTGCCGTGATCGGCGGTGCAAGCCTCTTCGGCGGCCACGGCAAGCCGATCCATCCCCTCCTCGGGGGCCTGGTCATCGCGTAACGCTCACCAACGGGCTCGCCCTGCGCAACATCAGCACGGCGGGAACGGATATCGCCACCGCCGTCGTTCTGCTCGTTGCCGTAGCCGTCGACTCCACCCTGCGGCGACGTGGACGGTCAGGGTCGGTCTGATCAAGAGCGAATGAATCGACCGTTCGGTGTCGGACTCGCCCTGATCATCTTGGCCTTCAGCGGCCGCGCCGCCGGAGCGCATCCGTTGCCGCACGAGAGGGCGACCACCGTGGCCGCAGAATCGGGAGCGGATTGGAACCTCTATCACGGGGATCCGGCCGGCAGCGGTGTCGCCGCGTCCCCCGGGCACGTCGACCTCTCCACTCGTGCCTGGACTTCCCCGGCATTGCAGGGCGACATCTATGGCGCGCCGGTCGTCTTCGGCGGGCAGGTCTTCGTGAGCACGGAGGATGACACCGTTTATGCTCTCTCGGCCGCCTCCGGGGTCGTGGACTGGTCCACGCACCTGGGTACACCCGTCCCCTCGACAGCGCTGCCGTGTGGAAACATCTCACCAACTGTTGGCATCACTGGAACGCCAGTCGTCGATCCGGCCGCAGCGAGCTCTTCGCCGTCGCCGACAAGCTCGTCAATGGCCGCCCCGCCCACCTACTGCTCGGCCTGTCCACCGGCGACGGCCACGTCGAGCTCTCGCAAAGGGTCGACCCACCCGGTGCCGATCCGGCCGCACTGCTGCAGCGTACGGGTCTGACCCTTGAAACGGGCGGGTCGTGTTCGGCATGGGTGGCAACTACGGTGACTGCGTGAGCTTACCGCGGCCGCATCATCAGCGTGCCCGAAGCCGGGGGCGCGGCAGAAACCTTTACCGTGGACAGCGCCCCCGGGCAAAGCCAGGGCGCGGTCTGGATGGGAGGTGCCGCGCCGGTCGTCGCTGCTGGCGCCAACGTGTGGGTAAGCGTCGGCAACGGCTCGGTCACATCACCGACGAGCCCCTTCGACCACAGTGATTCGCTGCTCGAGCTCTCGCCCACGATGACCCTGCTGCAGTACTTCGCACCGACCAATTGGGCGGGCCAACAACGCCAACGACCTCGACCTGTCGACGGCGCCGGCGCTGCTTTCGGACGGCCAGGTGATCGTGGCCGGCAAGTCACGGATCGTCTATCTGCTCGACGGCGCCGCGCTCGGGGGTATCGGGCAGGAGGAATCATCGCTGCCCGACGCCTGCAACGACGACATCGACGGAGGCGTGGCCGTCGAAGGCACCACCGTCTTCCTGCCCTGTCTCAGCGGGACGATTGCCATAAGGGCGTCCTCAGCCCCCGCCAGGCTCCGCGTGCTTTGGCGCTCCTCGGTCGGGGGTGGACCACCCATCGTCGCCGGAGGACTCGTCTGGACCATCGGTCAGGACGGCACGCTCTTCGGGCTCGATCCCTCGACGGGGGCGCTGCGCGAGCATGCAGTGGTCGGAGCCCCCGCGAACCACTTCCCCACCCCGTCCGTGGGCGCTGGCCGCCTCCTGGCCGCCTCGGCCGACCACGTGATCGCATTCACCATGTCATCGACCCTTGACCACTTCGACCGCGACGTCTGCGTCGTCCAGCACGACGACCACGGTCGCCCGATCCACCACCACGTCGAGTGCGCCGGCCGGTGGTGGGGGTTCGGGCTCACTCGGAGGTTGGGTCGCGGTAGGGGCTGCGATCGTCATCGTCGTCGGGGGCACCATCTGGATTCTGCGTCGGCGCCGGGCAACGCCGTGAGACGAGTTCGGGGTGCGCTGCGAATCCTCCTTTCGGCCGAAGCGATGGGGCCGAATCCCCGGGTCAGCGAATGAGCGCATCGGTTGCTCGCGACGTCGTTCACCTGGGGTTCAGGGCGGGACTGCAATTCGGAGCTCGCCGGCTGACTGGAGCAGTGGCGTCTCCTTCGACATATCCCTGCCCCGCCCTTCGCTTTGGGTGAGGAAGGAAAGGAAGCCGAGCGGCCGGGCCGGGTGCGCCAGTAGGAGTCCCTGTGGACCTCTCTTCGGTGACCGGTCCGGCTCATGAATCGGAGCGGTTGGAATCTGAACAGTCGCCGGTCGGGCGGCCCAGCCTCAATCTACGTATTGCGTAGCTACGTACTACGTAGTAGATTGTCCACATGCGAACCAGTCGTGGCGAACCTGGCGTCGTTGGAGCGTCGCAATCTCGGCGTCGCTCCAACGACCCCCCGACCTTGATCCTCATGAGTCTCGCCGGCGGGGACAAGCATGGGCACGCCCTCCTCAAGGACATCGAGGAGTTCGCCGGTGTGACGCTCGGTCCCGGCGCGCTGTACGGGGCAATCACAAGGCTGGAAGAGCGAGGGCTTATTGAGCCGCTCGACTCCAACGACAGACGACGCCCGTACCGGATCACGGCTGCAGGTACCCAGGTTCTCGGTGATTCCGTCTCCCAGATGCGCGAGCTCGTCCGGGTGGGTCAAGCCCGGCTCAAGGTCGTCCCGACACCAAGACCGAGGCTGGCGTGATGCGATCGAGAGCGCGGCGAGCGAAGGACGTTGGTTTCGGTGTGGACGACGGCAGGAGCGATCCCCGCCTCCGCTGGTATCCACAGCAGTGGCGCTCCCGATACGGAGACGAATTCGTCGCTCTTCTCGACGACGAGTACGGAGACAACCTCCCGGTCATGGTTCGTCTAAGCCTTGTTCCCCGCGGGCTACAGCAGCGGGCCAGGCAATCGGGACTGACGGGTGACTCCGCAGCGGCGGCCGATCGTGCGCGGGCCGGGGCACTCGTCGTTCTCGCTGCCTGGACCCTCTTCGTCATCGCCGGCGCCAGCTTCGCCAAGCTCTCCGAGCATTTTGACGGAGCACTGCCTCACGGCAGCGCGGCGCACCGGGTGCCTGACATCGCCTTCACGGTGGTCCAAACGGTGGCCGGACTCGCGTGCGTCCTCGTTGTCACGGGCGCAATTCTCGCTCTGCCTGCGTTCCTACGATTTCTGCGATCTGGGGGTTGGGGTTCACTTCGTGGGCACTTCGTGCGAGCCGTTGCCTGCACGGCCCTCATGGGCGTCGTCACGGTGCCGTTTTTGCTATGGGCACACCGACTCACGACTCATCAACGGAACGGCGGTCTCCACTGGTACGGAATCCTGTTCTTGTTCTGGGTGACGCTTCTTGCGATCACCTTGACCCTGTGGACGGTGTTGGCGATTGCCGCGGCCAGGCGGCTGGAGTTCCCGAAAACGGTGCTCATTGTGGAGTCGATAGTGGCCGCTGCTGTCGCGGCAGCGATGTTGATCATGATGGGCACCACCGTGGTCTGGTGGGCGGCAATGGCAATGCACGCCCCCGCATTCTTGGACGCCAGCCCCGGCGGTGCCGCCGGTTCATCATGGGACACTTGGCTCATCGCCAGCGTTGCCACGATGGCTGTCGCCGTGGGCGCAGCTGTGGCCGGCGTGGTGCGAGAGGTCCGGGTCTGGGCGAGGATCCGGGAAGGTTGAGCGGTCAGGACATGTTCACGGTCGCCCCGGTGTCACCGGTCGACCGTGCAGAGCTCGACATGTTGACCGAAGGCGAGCGTGAGGAACTGATCGTGGCGGCCGAAGGCCTCTCGAACGCCGAGATCGCTGAACATCTCTTCGTCTCCGAAGCGACCGTGAAGTCCCATGTCGGCAAGATCTTGACCAAGCTCGGGCTCAAAGATCGGGTGCGAGCCGCAGCGTTCGCCTTCCAGGTCGGGTTGGTCAGGCCATCTCGCCAGGTCGCCGCCTCGGCATCACATCAGCCTGCGAACATCTTGGTGGCGGAGCCCAGTTGGACCACTTCGGACATGCATCTCGAACGACCGGTCGAAGTTGCTTTGCCGGCAAGAGCAACGGCGGGGTGGTCCGTCGACTGCGCCTCGACCCAATCACGTTCTTCGCAGTTCTGGTCAACGAACGGCGGAACACCAGGAGGCAATTTCCGCGATGCCAAGCTGAGATTACGATGAGACTCAACCCGTCCCGGTCGAGCAGCGGCGCCATTGCGCGCCCGCTCACCGTGCGTTCAGCAACACCTCGAGCACGGTGCTCACACCGCCGATGACCAGGGAGATGGCGATGACGACCGCCATCACCTTGAAGAAGGGCCGGCGCATCGGCTCCCAATCGCCGACGTCGTCGAAGACGTCGAGCACGGTGCCGTCGACGTCGGCCCAGCCCGGTTCCTCGGGCGGCCGCTCGCCCAGGGGCCGGGGCTCCCGGGTGGCGACGTAACCGATGAACGGCGCCAGCCCCTCAGGAAAGTGAGGCTGGGGTGGTACCGGCACGTGACCCTGCATCACCCAACACGTTACCCCTGGACAGGGCGCGAAGACGTCTTGACCGTCTACCCTCTCGACCCGTGGACGAACCCCAACAGATCGGCTTCACGGCGTCCGAATCGGTGCCGCGCATCCCCCCTCACCCCCATCCGCCGGAAGGGGCTCCCAACATCGTGGTCGTCGTCCTCGATGACACCGGATTCGGTCATTTGGGGGCCTTCGGGTCCGACATCGGCACCCCCCACCTGGACGCGCTCGGCGGCCGGCGGTGCGGCCTTCAACCGGTTCCATGTCACCTCGCTCTGCTCGCCCACCCGGGCCTCGTTCTTCACCGGGCGCAACCATCACGCCGTCGGCATGGGCTTTCTGGCCGACATCCCCTTGGGCTTCCCCGGCTACCACGCACGGTTGCCGAAGACCGCGGTGCCCCTGCCCCGCCTTCTCCGTGACGCCGGGTACTCCGCCATGGCGGTGGGCAAGTGGCACCTCACGCCGCGCTGGCACCGCTCAGCCGCCGGGCCCTTCGACACCTGGCCCCTGGGCCTCGGATTCGAGCGCTACTACGGCTTCCTCCAGGGCGACACCAACCATTGGACGCCCAACCTCGTCAGCGACAACCACTACGTCGACCCGCCGCGCCGGCCCGACGAGGGCTACCACCTGAGCGAGGACCTGGCCGATCAGGCCATCCGCATGGTCCAGGACCAGCAGCAGGGCGCTCCGGGCAAGCCCTTCTTCTTGTACTTCGCCCTCGGTGCCATGCACGCCCCGCATCACGTCACGCAGGAGTGGGTGGATCCCTACCGCGGCGTCTTCGATCAGGGGTGGGATGCCTGGCGTGAGGGCGTGTTCGCCCGGCAGGTGGCCAACGGTGTCGTTCCGGCCCGAACCGAGCTGACACCTCGGCCCCAGTGGGTACGGGCCTGGGACGACCACTCGCCCGACGAACGCCGCATGCTGGCCCGCCAACAGGAGGTCTTTGCCGGCTTCCTCACCCATACCGACGCCCAGATCGGGCGGGTCGTGTCGGCCCTCGAGACCTTCGGGCTGATGGACAACACGCTGCTCATGGTCTTCTCGGACAACGGGGCGAGCGCCGAAGGGGGCAAGGACGGCAGCCTCAACGAGCACCGCTTCACGGCGCACGTCCGCGAGTCGCTCGAGGAGAATCTCGCCCACTACGACGACTGGGGCGGGTTCACGACCTACAACCACTACTCGTGGGGCTGGGCCTGGGCCGGCAACACCCCGCACAAGCTCTGGAAGCGCTACACCTGGTTGGGGGGCACCCGCACGCCGCTCATCGTGCACTGGGGCGGCCGCGTGGCCCAGCCGGGGACGGTGCGTCCCCAATTCAGCCACGCCGTCGACCTGCTCCCCACCATCCTGGCCGCGGCCGGCCTCGAGGTACCCGACGAGATCGACGGCGTGCCCCAACAGCCGGTGGACGGGGCCAGCCTGTTGCCTGCGCTCGACGACCCGGAAGCCGCCGAGGTCCACCACACGCAGTACTTCGAGATGATGGGCTCCCGGTCGATCTACCACGAGGGCTGGAAGGCCACGACCGACCACATCAGCACGGGCGTGCTCGACGAAGAAGAACTGGCGATCGGCAGCCGCGACTTCGACGAGGACCGCTGGGAGCTCTTCGATCTCACGGTCGACTTCTCCGAGGCGCACGACCGGGCCGACGACGAGCCCGAGCGGGTGCGCCAGCTGAGTGACCTGTGGGACGCCGAGGCAGCACGCAACAACGTGCTGCCCATCTCCGACGGGCTGGTCGACCGCTTTGCCGGCTTCATCCCACCGCCGTGGCCGGCGGGCTCGTCCCGGGTCTTCCTGCCCGGGGGCGGGCCGGTGGCCGACGAGTCGGTACCGCTCCTCTGGGGCGGTTTCAAAATGACGGCCGACGTCGACACCGGCACCGGGTCGCCCGACGGCGTGGTCTGCGCGCTCGGGGACTGGTTCGGTGGCTACGCCCTCTACGTCGCGGCGGCGCAGGTCCATTTCACCTTCGCCCGCGCCTACGACGTCATCGAGCTGGCCGACGACGCCACGCTCCGTCCGGGCTCCCACGAGCTCACCGTGCGCTACGTGCTCGGAGGGCGCGGAGCGCCCGGACGCATGGCGCTCCTGCTCGACGGGACCGAGGTCGATGCGACCTCCTTCGAGGGCATGCTCCCGATGGCGGTGCAGCACGGCGGCGCCGGCCTGCGGATCGGACACGACGTCGGGTTCCCGGTGTCCCCCGCTACTCGCCCCCGGCGCCCTTCGGGGGCACCGTGCACCAGGTGCGCATCGAGGCGCCGGGGACACCGAGGACCGACCCGGTGGACGAGATCCGCACCGCCCTGCACGCGGACTGAGGGCGTCCCGCTCGGGCGCCAGGCGCGGCTGACAGGACTGCGTCAGGCCGGACGGTGCAGCGCACCTCTGGCATGGGCCAGGTGCTCGCGGGTGTGGCGCGCCGCAACCGGTGCCAGGTCCGCCGCACCGAAGACCTGTCCCCCGGCCGGACCGAACGGCGCCGCCCGGTCCAGCTGATCGTCGTCGAGCAGGCGCAGCAGCGCCTCGAGCTCGGCCCCGCGTTCGGTGAGCAACACGATGGTCTCGGCCGGTCCGACCGATCCTGCCTGCACCGCGTGGTCGGCGTTGGCCCGGTCGATGTCCGCCGCGGTTTCGGTCACGGCCTGCCCGCCGCTCATCGCCCGCAGCCAGCGGGCGCTCTGTCCGTGTCCTTCGGCGATGTGGTGGAGGACGACGCCGACCGACCACTCTTCACCCGGCACGGACGCGGCCCACTCGTCCTCACGGCAGCTCCGGGCGAAAGCGATGGCGTCGGCGTTGGCCTCCCTGAAGTCGTCGGCCAACGCGGCGCCGCGCTCACTCGGCATGCGCAATCCCGGCTTCCCGGCTCAACGCCTCGATCGTCCACCGACCGGGCGGCTGCTTCTCGGCGGCGGCCCGCACGGCCAGGCGTTCCAGGAGGGCGTTCACCGGCGTGGGCACACCGTGGAGGCGACCGAGCATGACGATCTCACCATTGAGGAACTCGGCCTCGATGGAACCGGCCCCGCGGGCCAGGCTCTGCCAGCTCGACCCGCCCTGCCACTCGCCCGTCGACGTCGCGGCCATCTGGAGGAGGTCGCCCCGTCGCTCCCGGTCCTCCTCGGCGCTGGCCACGTCGATGCCGGCCGCAGCCAGCGCGGCGACCCCTTCGCGCTGCGCCGCCTTGGCCAGGGGGCTGAAACGCCCCCCGGGCCCGGACAGGGCCTCCGCCGCATTGGCCAGGTTCATCAACAGCTTGCGGCACTTCCAGCGCATGATGTCGGGCCGGGCGATCGACTGGAACGCCGTGGCATCGATGGCGTCGGCGATGGCCTGACCCCGGTCGTCGAGACCCGCGGGGAAACGGCCGAGGTCGAGCATGCCCGAGACCGGAGCCGAGTGCACCTGGATCACCCCGGGCCGAAGCTGGGTGGCCGGGCACATGACACACACCCCGTAGGTGTCGGCGAAGTGGCGCAGGACCCGGCGTTCGTTCTCGACGCCGTTCTGCAGGCAGACGACGGCGATGGAGGGCGGGGCCACGCTCAACTGGGTCAAGGCGTACTCGGTGTGCTGTCCCTTGACCCCCAGCAGGACGACGGTGTCGTCCGTCCAGCTCACCAGCGCCGGCTCGGACACCGTGGGGATGGGCAGGGTCACGGTCTCGCCCGGTGCCTCGAAATGCAGACCCGACGCCTCGAGGGCCCGACCGTGTGCGCCCCGGGCCACCAGGGTGACGTCATGGCCCGCTTGGAACAGGCGGGCTCCCGCCGAACCACCGATGGCACCGGCACCCACGACGACGAAGCGCACGGAGTGCACTCTGCCACGCCCGCCGCCGTGGCAAGCTCTCGGCGTGTCGGAGCTGCACGCACTCGGACGGGCCGCCGCGCTCGGCGAGAGCGTGGCCGCAGCCCCCCTGCGCCTGGTCGGCGAGCTGGCCGCGCCCGCCCGTGGCGGCATGGAGCGGAGCGTCCGGCGGGCCATCGGCATCGGCGAGCGGCGCGGCACCGTCTCGAGCGATCCGGACGAGTCCTTCATGGCTCCCGACGGCGTCGCCCGCCAGGTCCACGGTGACCTGGCCGCCATGGTCATCGGCGGGGTGAGCGCCCTCTTGCTCCAGACCTTGCACCCGCTGGCCATGGCCGGCGTGGCCGACCACTCCGGCTATCGCGACGACCCGCTCGGGCGCCTGCGCCGGACCGCGCAGTTCGTCGGCACCACGACCTACGGCACGACGGCGCAGGCGGAGGCCGCAGTGGCCCAGGTCCTCCGGGTACACCGCCGGGTCAAGGGCATCGCACCCGACGGCCGCAGGTACTCGGCGGCCGATCCCGAGCTCGTGACCTTCATCCACGTGGCCGAGATCTCGAGCTTCCTGGCCTCCTCGCAGCGCTACGGATCCCAGACCCTCGACCGGAGCGAACGCGACCGGTACTACGAGGAGATGGCCCCCATCGCCTTCGACCTCGGGGCGAAGTGGGCGCCGCTCACGGTGGACGAGGCCGAGAGCTATCTCCTGCGCCTGCGGCCCAAGCTGTACGCCGGGCCGCAGGCCCGCCAGGCCCGGGACTGGCTCTTGCGCGGCGTGGCCAACAACCCGGGCGAGCGCGCCGTGTACTCGTTGGTGGTGGCGGCGGCCATCGGCGTGCTGCCCGCATGGGCACGCCGCGAGCTGGGCCTCTCCGTGGCTCCCCCGGTCGACTTCGTGGTCGACACGCTCGCCGTCACGCCGCTGATGCGCATGCTCTCGGACGTGGTGCGCTGGGTGATGCCCCGGCCGGCCTGACGCGCCGCCCGCTCAGGTGGTCAGGGACAACCCGCCGTCGATCACCACGACCTGGCCGGTGACGTAGGCGGCCCGGGCCAGCGCCACCACGACCTCGGCCACGTCGTCGGGCCGCCCCGTGCGCTTGAGCGGGGCCGCCTGCTGGACGACCTCGCGCACGAGGTCCCAGTCCTCGGTCCAGGGGGTGTCGACCAGACCGGGGGCCACGGCATTGACCCGCACCCCTGGACCGACCACCTTGGCCAGGAGCACGGTCATGTGGTTCAGCGCGGCCTTGCTCGCCGCGTAGGGGATGGACGAGCCGGTCGGGCGCACGCCGGCGACCGAGGCCACGTTCACGATCGACCCACCGTCGCCGTCCTTCAGCGCGGGCAGGGCCGCCACCGACATCGACCACGTCGCGAAGACGTTCACCTCGAAGATGCGGCGCCACACGTCGACGGTGGCCGCCTCGACGTCCTCGTGCGGAATCAGGGCGGTCGTCCCCGCATTGTTCACCAGGGTGTCGAGGCGCCCCCAGTGCTCGAGTGCGGCCGCCACCAGACTTTCGGGGACCTCGGGATCCGTGATGTCACCCTGGACGTAGAGGGCGTCGGGCAGTGACGCGGCCACGGCCGCGCCGGCCTCGACCGAGCGGGCGGAGTTGACGAGCACGGCCGCCCCGAGGTCGGCGAAGGCACGGGCGGTCGCCTCGCCGATGCCGCTCGAGGAGCCGGTGATCAGGACGGCCCGACCGGCCAGCGGCGCCGCCGACGAGGTCACCGGGGGGTGATGCCCCAGCTGGCCGACCACTCCTGGTCGGGCTGGAGCTCGATGACGTCCTTGGCGGTGCGCAGCGCGTTGGGCGGGCACGTCATGGGCTCGAGGGCCACGGCCCGGCGACGGCGCGCCTGCTCGGGCAACGTGTCGCCGGTGTACACCATGAGATACCCGAAACCCTGGTCGACCCAGAGCGTCGCGCCCCGGGCCCCGCCGGGCGCGTCGAGGCTGGCCTCGGCCCGGCCCTCGGCGTTGCGCTCGAGGGTGGTGAACGCCGTATCGAGCACGGCGGGCCCGACGAAGCGCTGCGTGGTGAAGTCCCGCTCGGTCCCTTCGACGGGGCTCAACGCACCCGTCGGCAGCCCGCGGTCGTCGGTGTCGAGGGTGTGGCGGGCCGGGACGCGCAGGATGGCCCCGTCGACGGTCTCGGTGCCGGCGGTCAGGTAGGGGTGGAAGCCGAGGCCGAAAGGGACGGGCCCTTCCTGGAGCGAACGGGCCCGGGTCGTCACGGTGAGGCCCTCGCGACCCACGTGATAGTCGAGCTCGAGCAGCAGCGAGAAGGGATACCCGGGCGAGGGGTGGAGCTGGAGGCGCAACGAGACCTGGTTCTGGTGCCGGGTCTGGAGGGTCCAGGGCAGCCAGCGGACCAGGCCGTGGATGGCGTTGTGCCGTTCGGGCTCGTCCAGCGCGGCCTGGGCCCGGACCCCGTGGAATTCGAAGCGGCCGTCGGCCAGGCGGTTGGGCCAGGGGGCGAGCACCTGGCCCCGGCCCGAGTGGGACCATTCGTCGGCCGCGAAGCCATCGAGCACCGGGGCGTCGGCGACGGTGTAGGTCCGCAGGGTGGCGCCGACCTCGCAGACGACGACCTCCTGGCGGCCGTGCCCGATGCGCCACTGTTGGCCCGTGGGCGAGGCGACGGAGATCCTGGGCGACTGGGGCGGCATGTGGGGTGAATTCGAAGCAGACCGGGCCTCCGACTTGGGTGAGGCTGCGCCGGCGGCCCGGGGTGACGGCGGAGTAACCGGGTGACGAACGGCCGGTGACTGCGGCTCGGCCCCACCCGAGCGGCCCTGTAGGGTCGATGCACGTGAGGATCCTGGTCACCAACGATGACGGGGTGGGTGCGCCGGGACTGGCCGCACTCACCCGGGCGCTGGTGCGCTGGACGGAGCACACGGGTCCGGACGGCCCGGGCGCGCCGCACGAGATCGTCGTGGTGGCCCCAAGCTCGAACTACAGCGGTGCGGGCGCCGCCGTGGGCTCGGTGACCGACAAGACGACCATCCCCTATCAGCGGGCCTTCGTGGAGGGCGCGCCCGAGGTGGAGGCGTACGGGCTCGATGCCTCGCCCGCCCTCTCGGTGATCGCGGGCGCGCTCGGTGCGGTGGGGCCCAAACCCGACCTGGTGCTCTCGGGCATCAACCACGGGGTCAATGTCGGGCGGTCGATCCTGCACTCGGGCACCGTGGGTGCCGCGCTCGACGGCCAGCCAACTGGGCATCAGCGCCCTGGCGGTGTCGTTGCGCGCCGGCGTCGAACCCGATCCCTGGGAGTCGGCGGCCGACCTGGCCATGGCCCTGCTCCCGCTGCTGATGGCGGCCCCCACCCGCACGGTGCTCAACCTGAACGTGCCCGCCCTGCCCCTCGCCGAGGTGCGGGGATTGCGCTGGGCCCGGGTCAGCGGGGCGGGCCTGATCAAGTCGGCCGAGGGTTCCTGGACCTGGGAGGCCCCCAACCAGGAGGAGATCGAAGGCCCGGCCGCGCTCGAGGCCTCACGCTCGTTCATGGAGGGAGAACCCGAGGAGAAGGGTGAGATCGTGCTCACCGTCGGGTCGCCCTTTCCCCACTCGAGCGATCTGGGCCTGGCCGACGCCGGGGCCGAGGACGCCACCCTGGTCGCCCAGGGCTACGCCGCCCTCACCGCGCTGCGCGGCCCGCGGGCCGACGAGGACCGCGAGCTGCTGGCCCAGCTCGACGGGGGCCTCGAGGCGGCGCTCTCCCCCTTCCGTTTCTCGGGCTGAGCCCCGTGGCGCGCCGGCGACCGCTTCCGGGGCGTGCCACGCCACTCGGCGGACTTGCGCTGCTGATCCTCCTTCTGGCCGGTTGCGGTCAGAGCGGCCCGACGGTGGCTGCGCCGGCCACTTCGAGCACCGTCGGGCACCATGCCGGCAAATCCCGCGCCTCGGGGACGGTCCTGTCGTGGGGTGCGTTCGGGAGCAAGGGCAAGCTGCCCGGAGGCCACCGGCGGCCGTTCCCGGTGGCGGGCATCCCCGGAGAGGTGACGGCGATCGCCACCTCGAACTCGGACAGCTACGCCCTCACCGACACGGGACGGGTCTGGGCCTGGGGTGCCGGTGCCATGGGTGAGCTCGGCAACGGGACCACCCCGCTCGAGTCGACCCCGCCGGTCAGGGTCGACTTCCCGGCCGGGGTCACCATCAGGTCGCTGCCCAACCCGATGCCCTTCGACGGCGCCCTGGCCATCGACACCCGGGGGAACCTGTGGGGCTGGGGCGTGAACACGGCGGACGAGCTCTGCCTCCCGGGTCCCGCCGTGGTGGTGCGCCCGACGAAGCTCCCGGTGCACGGGGTCACCCTGGCCACCGGCGCGGCCCGCCACATCGTGTTCGACGCCGGAGGAACGGTCTCCGCCTGCGGCCAGGGCCAGTCGGGACAGTTGGGCGACGGGACGTTCGGCCGTTCGGCCACACCGGTCGCCGTGGTCGGGTTGCCCGCCGTGGGCGCGAAGGAGCTGACCTCGTCGTGGATGGGCTCGGGCGCTCTGATGAGCAACGGCGAGTACTACGACTGGGGCTACAACGCGTCGGGACAGCTGGGGAACGGGACGACGGCGAACAGCGCGGTGCCCGTCCCCGTCGCTCTGCCCGGCCCGGTGTCCCAGGTCTCGATGGGCGGCAGCACCGGCGCCAACGGACAGACCTTGGCGCTGCTGAGGAATGGCGAGGTTTGGACCTGGGGCAACGGCACCTACGGGCAGATGGGGAACGGAACGTTCACGAGCTCGTCGTCACCCCTCCGGGTCACGCCGCCGGACGGTGTCCACTGGGTACAGGTCAATTCCGGCGGCTACGCCTCCTATGCCATCGACGCCACGGGGACGCTCTGGTCGTGGGGTCGCAACAACGCCGGGCAGCTCGGCACGGGCCGGGGCCCGGCGCGCGCGGCCACACCGCTGCGCGTCACGACCGCCATGACCCGGGTCTCCTCCACCGCCGACAACGTCGCCGGTCTGCGCTGAGCCCGCCAGCGTCAGTCGTCGTCGCCCGGGCGCCGGCGCTGTCGCTTCGTCTGCGCATGCCGGCGCTTGCTCTCGACCCGCCGCACCTGCGAGCCCTTGGTGGGCCGGGTCGGACGTCGGGTGGGGTCGACGCGCAGGCCGGCATCGAGCTTGGCGGCCAGGCGTTGCAGCGCCTGCTCGCGGTTGCGTGCCTGCGAGCGCGAGTCCGAGGCGCTGGCCCGCACCACCCGTCCGAGCTTCTCGCGCAGGCGCGCGCGCTGGCGCGGTCCGAGGGTGGCGGACGCCTCGACGTCGAACTGGACCTCGACCCGGCTGAGGGTGCGGTTGGCGTGCTGGCCACCGGGACCGCCCGAGGTCGTGGCGCGCCACGTGATCTCCGAGAGGGGCAGGTCCAAGCCCCGGTGCACGTGCAATGTCTCCTCTCCGGGCACCCCACGAGCGTACGGTGGCGCGGTTACGCTCCCGAGCCATGGACTATCGATACCTCGGCGCCTCGGGCATGTACGTCTCCGCGCTCTCGTACGGCAACTGGATCACCCACGGCAGCCAGATCGAGGAGGACACCGCCATCGCCTGCGTGCAGGCCGCCCTCGAGCACGGCATCACGACCTTCGACACGGCCGACGTCTACGCGCTGGGGATGGCCGAATCCGTGCTGGGCCGGGCGCTGAAGGGCACGGCCCGGGACTCCATCGAGATCTTCACCAAGGTGTACTGGCGGACGGGACCAAACCCCAACAACAGCGGGCTGTCGCGCAAGCACATCATCGAGTCGGTGGAGTCCTCGCTGCAACGGCTCCAGACCGATCACGTGGATCTCCTCCAGGCCCACCGCTACGACGTCTTCACCCCGCTCGAGGAGACCCTGCGCGCCTTCGACGACCTGGTGCGCCAGGGCAAGGTCCACTACATCGGCGTCTCGGAGTGGACGGCCGAGCAGATCGCCGACGCCCTGCGCCTGGCCGACGAGATGGGCTTCGACCGCATCATCTCCAACCAGCCCCAGTACTCGTTGATCTGGCGGGTGATCGAGAGCGAGGTCGTCCCGCTCTGCGAGAAGGAGGGCGTGGGTCAGATCGTGTGGTCACCGCTGGCCCAGGGCGTGCTCACCGGCAAGTACGAGCCGGGCGCCGGCGAGAATCGCCCCGAGGGCACCCGGGCCACCGGGCCCGAGGGCGAGGAGATGAGCTGGCTGCTGCGCGACGAGGTCCTCGAGCCGGTGGCGTCCTATGCGCAGCTCTGCCGCGAGGCGGGCTTCACGCCGGCCGCGGTGGCGTTGGCCTGGGTCCTGCGCAACGAGAACGTGAGCAGCGCCATCGTCGGGGCGAGCCGGCCCGAGCAGATCGCCGAGAACGTGAAGGCGCTCGACCTCGAGCTCGAGCCCGACTTCGTCGACGCCATCGAGCAGGCGCTGGCCCCGACGACGCTCTTCGACCCGGGCTTCACCTTCACCCCGGACGAGCGCCCGTAGGGCTCAGGCACCCCGGACGAGCGCCCGTAGGGCTCAGGCACCCCGGACGAGCGCCCGTAGGGCTCAGGCACCCCGGACGAGCGCCCGTCGAGCTCAGGCACCCCGGACGAGCGCCCGTCGACTCAGGCCGCCGAAAAGCGGGAGCTGAAGCTGCGCACCTCGAGCGTCGAGTGGGTGCGGTGCTCCTCGAAGACGCGCCGGTACCCGGTGTGGCTGATCAGCCAGCCGGCGTCGGTGAGGCGGTAGCGGTCGGCGTAGAACGCGGTGCCACTGATCTCGACGTCGGCCAGCGGCACGATGACCCGGTCCTGGAGGTACCAGGTGCCCTCGGCCTCGGTGTCGGTGGTGAACGTGATCTCGGGATGGTGGCCATGGTGCTCGGTCACGATGCCGGGGTCGCCCAGCACCGAGGAGAGCCAACGCACAATGGCTCCACGACCCTCGAGCACCGTCTTGCCGTCCTCGTAGGAGGAGGTGGCGTCCTCGGTGAGCAGCGCACCGAGCGCCTCGAACTCCTTGAGGTCGAGGGTGCGGAAGTAGGCGTACTTGAGCCGCTTGATGGCCTCGAGCGCGGCGGTGTCCATCACGATTCCCTTTCTGGCACGATTCCCTTTCTGGCCGCCGGGGTCCGGCGGGACGGTCCGGCCAGGGTACCGGGCGCCGGAGTTGGCGACCGGGGTCGGCGCCGACAAGCATGCGGTGATGCCGAGCGAGCAACGCCAGCGCATCGCCGCCTACGGCGTGGTGCGTGACGAAGAGGGCCGTCTGCTCCTGGCGCGCGCCGCGCCCTTCCTCACCCTGAAGGGGCGCTGGTTCCTGCCCGGCGGGGGCGTCCAGCACGGCGAGGACCCGGTCGACTCCCTCCGACGGGAGATCGAGGAGGAATCCGGGCTGACGGTGACGGTCGGTCCCTTGCTCGACGTGCTCTCCGACGTGCGCACGCTGCCCGACGGGGTGAGCCTCCACACCATCCGGCTCGTCTACCGGGTCGAGTCGTGGGAGGGCAACGCTGCGGCCCGAGACCGACGGGACCACCGACGCCGTAGGGTGGTTCGGCAGCGACGAGCTGTCGTCGTTGCCCTTGGCCCACTACGTGGAAACGGTGGTGAACACCCTCTTGTGAGCACGGCCGGCGTGGGTACCGCGGTGGTGGACGGCAAGAACCCCGACCACCATGTCGTCATCGTGGGCTGCGGCTTCGGCGGCCTCTTCGCGGCCCGTGCCCTCAAAGGGGCGCCGGTGCGGGTCACCATCATCGACCGGACCAACCATCACCTCTTCCAGCCCCTCCTGTACCAGGTGGCCACCGGAATCCTCTCCGAGGGGCAGATCGCGCCGGCCATCCGCGACGTGTTGCGCCGGATGCGCAACCTCCGCGTCGTGCTGGGCGAGGTCCGCGAGATCGACCTGGCCACCCGCACCGTCCACGCCGACGAGTTCGGGCAGCCCCAGATCATCGAGTACGACAGCCTCATCGTCGCCTGTGGCTCCGCCCCCACCTATTACGGCCACGACGAATTCCGCCACGTCGCCCATGGCATGAAGACGCTCGACGACGCCATGGCGCTGCGGGGACGGATCTTCGGCGCCTTCGAGTTGGCCGAGGCCGAGCCGGACGAGGACAAGCGCCGGGCCCTCATGACCTTCGTGGTCGTCGGGGGCGGACCGACAGGGGTCGAGATGGCCGGACAGCTCCGTGAGCTCGCCCGGCGGGCCCTGCACCGCAACTACCGCCGGATCGACACCCACCAGACACGGGTCGTGCTGGTCGAGGGGGGCGACGGCCTGGTGGCGTCCATGGGGAAGCGGCTCTCTCGCATCACGGCGCGTGACCTCGAGCGCATGGGCGTCGAGATCCACTTCGGCGCGATGGTCACCGACATGGACGACCGGTGCGTGGTGATCACGAAGCGGGACGGCTCGACCGAGCGCATCGACACCGCCACCAAGGTGTGGGCGGCGGGCACCAACGCCGTCGGCCTGGGCAAGACGCTGGCCGATTTGGCCGGCGCCGAGGTGGACAAGAGCGGGCGGGTCAAGGTCCAACCGGACTGCTCCCTGGCCTCCCACCCCGAGGTGTTCGTCGTCGGCGATCTGATGGCGCTCGACGATCTGCCGGCCCTGGCCGAAGTGGCCATGCAGTCGGGCGCCCATGCCGCCCACACCATTGAGCGCCGGCTCGAGGGAAAGGAGCCCAAGCCGTTCCACTACCGGGACCTGGGCACCCTCGCCGTCATCTCGCGCTTCACCGCCGTGGCCAAGGTGGGACCGATCCGGGTCGGGGGCTTCCTCGGCTGGTTGATCTGGCTGGTCGTCCACATCACCTTCCTCACCGGGTTCAAGAACCGCTTCGGCGCCCTGGCCCGCTGGACCATCAGCTTCATCGGGCGCGGGCGCTACGAACGTGCCCTGACCGGGCGCTGGGTGGCCGGACGCGGCGGTACCGACGATCCTGCGTAAGGTGCGCAGGAAGACCGAACGACCCGCAGGGGGATCCATGCCGATCACCGTGACGCCCATCGCCGGGCTCAGCGACCACATCAACGACATCCGCATCAGGACGGGGCGCATCGTCAACGAGCTGATCCTGCCCAACGAGTCCCTCTTGTGGAATGCCCGCCGGGGCTCGTCCAGCGAGGAGGCGCGGGCAGAGGCCAGGGCCCTGCGCCACGAGGTGCAGGACGCGGTCAAGTCCGAGGGGCTGTGGGCCCCGCACCTCCCGCCCGAGTACGGCGGGATGGGGCTCGACTTCATGGCGCACGCCTACATGAACGAGATCCTGGCCTACGCCGTCGGTGCCGCCTCGCTCTTCGGCGTAGTCGCCCCGAACTCGGGCAACCAGACCGTCCTGGTCAAGTACGGCACCGAGGAGCAGAAGCGCAAATGGCTGCTCCCGCTGGTCGAGGGGACCATGCAGTCGGGCTTCTCCATGACCGAACCCGAGAACGCGGGCTCGGACCCCCGATCCATTCAGACCACGGCCGTGCGCGAGGGCGACGAGTGGGTCGTCAACGGCCACAAGTGGTTCACCTCGAACGGCCTGGCCGCCGACTTCTTCATCGTCATGTGCCGGGCCAAGGAGTCGGCCGACGACGACGGGCCCGGCCGCATGGTGCAGCTCATCGTGCCGACCTCGACCCCCGGGGTGGAGATCGTGCGCGGGATCGGGATCTGGGGCTCCTCCTCCTCGGACCACTGCGAGGTGCGCTACACCGACGTCCGGGTGCCCTTCGACAACGCCCTGGGCCAGGTGGGCGAGGGCCACCGCGCCGCGCAGGACCGCCTCGGCGCCGGCCGCATCTTCCACTGCATGAACTCGGTCGGCCAGATGTGGCGGGCCTTCGACCTGATGGTGGAGCGCCTGCTGACCCGCGAGGTCCATGGCGGCCTCCTCAAGGACAAGCAGTTCATGCAGGGCTTCGTGGCCGACAGCTACATGGATCTCCAGTCGGCGCGCCTGATGACCATCCACGCGGCGGAGAAGGTGGACGCCGGCGACCCCCAGGCCCGGACCGAGATCAGCGCCATCAAGGTCTTCGTCCCGGCGGCCTACCTGCGGGTGGTGGACCGGGCCATCCAGGTGTGGGGCGCGGCCGGGGTGACCAGCGATCTTCCCCTGGCCCAGATGTACCTCGGCGCCCGGACACTCCGGCTGGCCGACGGCCCCGACGAGGTGCACCGCATCCTCATCGCCAAGAACGTGCTCCACCACTACGAGAAAGGTGAGAGCTGGGACTTCGCCGGGTGACGGCCGCGCCATGACATGGCAGCCCGGACCGGCGGTGTCCGTCTTCGCCGCCGGACTCTTCGACGGTCAGGTCGCCGTGGTGACGGGTGGTGGCAGCGGACTCGGGCGCGAAGTGGCGCATGCCTTCGCCCATCTGGGCGGGCACGCCGTCGTCGCCGGACGGACGGCGTCCCGGCTCGACGAGGTCGTACGGTCCATTCAGGAGGAGGGCGGGCGCTGCACCGCCGTCCCCACCGACATCCGCGAGCCGGGTCAGGTCGAAGCGCTGCGCGACGCCGTCTACGGTCGATTGGGCCGGGTGGACTGTCTCGTCAACAATGCGGGCGGCCAGTTCCCGGCCCTGCCCAGCGCCATCTCGGACAACGGTTGGAGGGCGGTCGTCGACCTGAACCTGCACGGCTCCTGGACGATGACCAACCGCTTCATGGGCCCGATGGCCGACGCCGGGGCGGGTGCCATCGTGAACGTCGTGCACACCTTCTCCTTCGAGCGCGGTGCCCCGATGTTCGCCCATTCGGGGGCGGCCCGGGCCGGCGTGGTCAACATGGTCAAGACGTTGGCGCCCTACCTCATGCGCCGTGGGGTGACGATCAACGCGTTCGCCCCCGGCATCTTCTCCTCGCCGGGCCTGGCCGAGGCAGAGCTGGCCGCGGTGGGGCGTACCGAGGAAGGCTTCACGGACGAGTTGGTGGCCCAGGGCACGACGGTGCGTCTCGGGACCGTCGACGAAATGGCGGCCATGGTCCTCTACCTGTGCTCGCCGGCCGCCCGCTACGTCTGTGGCGCCACGATCATCGCGGACGGTGCGTCCATGCAGACCAACTGGGTCAACCTCTTCGGCGACGACGAGATGTGAGCCGGGCGGGCCGAACGAGCCCGACGCGGCGGGGCTGGCCGCGGGCTAGCCGGGGGGCTGCACCTGGTATTCGTCCTTCCACCAGCGGGCCGTGCGCACGGCCTCGGGGTCGGTGCGCAGCGAGGCATCCTGGCCCAGATCGGCCGGGGTGGGGCCGATCTTCTCGGCGATGGGCCGCAGGGCCTCGAGGTCGAACCCGTAGCAGCGCGCCGCCGTCTCCCCCAAGAGCTTGCGGGCATCCTCGACCGGGATATCGCCGAAGTCGCCGCGCAGCCGGTCTTGGGTGTGGGGCCACGTGCCCTCGGGGTGGGGGTAGTCGGTCCCCCACATGACGACGTCGCAGCCGAGGACGTAGCGCCGCCTGATCTCCTCGCGCGACATGGTGGAGGCGCCGATGAAGATGTTCTCGCCGAAGTAGTCGGAGGGCAGCTTGGAGATCTTCCCCTTGAGCAAGGCCGCCATCTTCTTCGTCGTGTGACCACCACCCATGTACTGGTCCCACTTCCACATCATGTCGGCCGCCCAGTAGGCGGCCGCTTCGGTCACCACGAACTTGAGCCCGGGGAACCGCTCGAAGGCGCCCGAGAAGAGCAGGTGCCACGCCGGGCGGGCGGCCCACCAGACCACCTCGGCCAGGTAGATCCCGACGTTGTCGCCGTACTCGTCCTGCGGCGCCTCCCCCGAATGGGTGTGCACCGGGAAGCCCGCCGCCTGGCAGGCGGCCCAGACGGGGTCGTAGGAGGGGTTGTTGTACGGCACGAGGTCGTGCCACATGGTCGGCACCATGATCCCGCGGATGCCCGGCTGCTCGGCGAGCCACTCGATCTCCGCCACCGAGCGCTCCACCCCGTGCGTGATGGGCACCAGCGCGATGCCGCCATGACGCTCGGGGCTCCGGGCACACATCTCGGCCAGGAACCGGTTGTGGGCTCGGGCGCCGGCGAAGGCCAGCTCGGGATCGGCGATGGCGCCGGCGGAGAGGCCGGCTCCGAAGGGCGGGGACGCCATGCCGGTGATGGCGTCGGCGTCGGCGAACATGACCTCGGCGGTGACCCCGTCGGCATCGAGCTCCTTGTCACGCTGTTCGATGTCCCAGGCGCCCCGCAAGCCCTCCTCGTTGTCCGTCTCCCAGCCCATGATGTAGTCGTAGTTCATCTGCAGCAGCTGGTCCCGGTTGGTCTGACGTTCGGCCAGGTACTCGTCGAACTGTGCGTGGTAGGCCGCGTCGAGGTACGGGCGGTACTCCTCGCAGGGGAGCCCGGCGTGGGCGTCCGCCGAGATGATCACGTACCGGTTGCTCATCGCTTCGCCCCCAGGACCGACAGGTCGTCGTAGCGCTGGTGGATGAAGGGCTGGACGCCCTCCCGGGGCACCGGCCCGATGACCCGGCCGACCTGGGTCGAGGCACGCTCGGTCCAGTTGAGGTCGACCATGCGGCGCACGACGAGGTCGGCCACCGGGTCCAGCGGCGCCTCTTTCAAGATGAGGTCGCCCTCGATCCCCTCGTGCCGCCGGGTGCGCTCGGTCTTCTCCCCGTAGACGAGGAGCGGGTCGTGGTCGAGCACACCGGCCCGCTCGCAGGAGGGTGACAGCTTGAGCCAGAAGTCCGTCTTCTCGAGCTCGTAGTTGTCGCGGGTCTCGCTGATGCGCCCGACGACTTCGCACACGGTGAAGCCCATGCGGGCGATGCGCGCCGAGACCTGGTCGCCCTCGCGCTGCACCTCGACTTCGCCCAGCTTCTTGGGCTCGCCGTTGATCTCCCGACCCCCGATCAGCGATTGCTCCGTCGTCATCGGCATGAAGATCGGGTACTCACCCAGCCGGTCCTGGTGCCGGGCCTGCACGCCGATCCAGCCCGCCCCGAACACGGGCAGGCCCGGCATCTCCACCCGGGTGATGGTGATGCGCACGAGGGGCCGCTCGCCCGGTTCGAGCGGTGGGGGCAAGATCGCGGCGATGATCTCGGGGTCGGTCTCGTACACCGCGGTCACCGCCTCCGACCAGATATCGGGCGCCTTCTTCGCCTCGATCTCGTGGTTCACGTGCTCGGTGCGGGCGCCGTAGCGCACCGTCTCCAAGCGCACCGTCTCCATTGGTCCTCCCTTGCTCACCACGCCCGCAGGATCTGCGTGGGGTCGAATGCGTTGCAGGTGGTCGTCTTCGGCCAGTCGTCCTGGGGCAGCGGCCTACCCACCTCGGCCACGCCTGGGCCGATGCGCTCGCCGATCGGCCGGAGTCGGTCGAGGTCGAATCCGTAGAAGGCGGCCGCGGTGGTCTCGACCATGGCGCGCACGTCGGGCTCGGCGTAGTCGGCGAAGGCGACGCGCAGCGCCTCGGTCGTGTACGGGTAGCTCCCCTCCGAGTGCGGGTAGTCGGCGCCCCACATGACGTGGTCGATCCCGAGGTCGCGGCAGAGGGGCGCCTCGCTCGGCCGCAGGAAGGATGCGCCGATCCAGAAGTTGCGGGAGAAGTACTCGGTGGGAGTCATCGTCATCTTCGCCGCCGCCGCGCCGAAGAAGTTCGACTCGGCGGCGTTGGTCAGGGTCATGCGGCCGTAGAACCAGTCGAGGGTCTCCAGCCCGCGGGGTAGCCAGGCCACGCCCTGTTCGGTGACCGCGAAGCGCAACGTGGGATGGCGCTCGAGCACCCCCGAGAAGATCAGGTGCCAGACCGAGCGGTGGCTGAACCAGGGGATTTCGATCAGCATCATGGCCCGGGCGGCCTCGTGTTCGCCGTAGTCGGGCAAGGCGCTCCCGCCGTGGATGTTGATGGGCACGTCGAGCTCCGCGCAGACCTGCCAGAGCGGCTCGTAGTGGTCCTCCCAGAGCGGGGGCAGGTGCGAGTTGGGCGGGATCGACGGGAGCAGGATGCCGCCGAACGGCGCGAAGGTCTCGCGGGCCCAGCGGATCTCCGCCACCGCATCGTCGATGTCGTTGGCGAACACCTGGACGATGCCCGCCCGACGCCCCGGCGCCGCCGCGCAGAAATCGGCCAGCCAGCGGTTGTGCGCCTGCACGCCGGCCCAGCGTCGCTCGTAGTCCTCGGGCGTGGGCGGCAGGGCCACGAGGTTGCCCTGCTGGAAGAAGGGCGGGACGGTGTTGGGGAAGAGGACCTCGGCCGCGATGCCGTCCGACTCCGTCTCGTTGAGGCGGCGCTCGCTGTCCCAGCTGCGATAGGCGATGGGAGCCAGGAGGTCGGCATAGGGATTGACGTACTCGGCCGCCCAGGCGTCGAACTCGTCGTGGAAGCGGCTGACCAGGTAGGGGCGGTAGTCGAGGACGTCAGCTCCGGCGTGGCCGTCGGCCGAGACGACGGTGTAGCGCGGGGTCGCGGTCACCGTCATCAGCTCAGCGCGGCCGGCGGGAGCTGGCCTCGGTGATCCCCGGGCCGATGCCGGCCGCTCCCCCGGTCACCACGGCCACCCTGCCGCTGAGGTCATCCACTCCGTCGTCCCCGATCGCCGGCCCCTGGAGAGCCAACCATAACGCCCACCTGACGCGGCGTCAGGTCCGGTTCCCGGTGCGCCGTCGAGGCGAGGGAAGATTGTGCCCACGGCATTGAGCCGCGAACGATGGAGGACACCTGATGGCTGAGCGGCCGCCGCACTTCCATGTTCCCCGTCCCGACGAGGCCGCGCCGCTCGAGGAGACGGCGATGGCCCGGGCCTGGCTCCAGCACCTGCGTGACAGCGCCATCTTCAAACTCGAGGGCCTCAGTCCCGATCAGCTCCGCTGGCGGCCTGCGCCAGGGGCCAACTCGCTCGGCGTGCTCGTCGTCCACCTCGGCTACGCCGAGCGGCTCTGGTTCCGGGCCATCGGGACCGGCCAGCCCATGGATATGGGCTGGCGGGGTCACATGTTCGAACTGCCCGAGGGATGGGGGGCCGACGAGATCGTCGCCTTCTACCGCCGCGAGAGCGCCCTCGCCGATGCCGCACTGGCCCAGGTGGGTTCGCTCGATCAGCCCTCGGGCGCAGATTTTCGGCCGACGACGTGGCGCTGGGCGCTGTTGCACATGATCGAGGAGACGGCCCGCCACGTGGGCCACATGGACATCACCCGCGAGCTCCTCGACGGCAGCACGGGCCGCTGAGCAGACCGGGCAGGTGAGGACCAGACCCCTGAGACCGGTGAGGAGCGCCCTTGGCCTGCCCGGCTTCGACGGGGCTGCAACCCCCGTCACGCCCAAAGGGGGCGAACGATACCGGGTCGAACCAGGAATCCTTCCCCGGCCGGCCGGCCGACGCGCGCGCTCATTCGCCCGCGGGGGCGGTACCGTAGTGGGTGACCTGGGATTTCTCCCTGGGTAGCGGGGCGAAACGGTCAAGGCGGGCCGCGAGGAGGTCGAGCAGACGGCCATGGATATGCAGGCTGACCAGACGGGACTCCAGTCCGAGCATGACACGATGGTTTTCGAACGCCCGGACGCGGTCAAGCAGGGGCAGCGCTCCTCGAGTCCACAGGACAGGTCGTACGCCGACACCGATCAGATCCAGGCCGTCCCGCGTCAATCGAGATCACGTCGTCCCGATCGGGGTGCCCACGCCCTGCGGATCACGGTGGTCGTGGTGGCCGTCATCGTGCTCCTGGCCGCGGCCATGCTCGGCTTGGTGAAGGCAGGCGTGATCAATCTCCATTCGACTTCTCCGTCGCACAAGGCCGCGACCGTCGGTACCGCGACCACAGTTCCGGCCGGTGGGCCATTGCTGACGCAGACCTCGACCTCGGCGGATTCGGCGAGCTATACGATCCCGATCTCCGCCTACTCGGTCACGGTCAGCACCTCGGCGGAGCGCTCTTGGGTCAGCATCAGCCCGACGGGTCAACGCCCGGCATTCGAAGGCATCATGAGCCCGGGGCAGTCGCAGCACCACGTCATCCTCGGCCCGAGCACCATCGAGGTCGGCGCCGGTGGCACGACGGTGACGGTGACCTCGGGCCAGCACTCCCAGGTCCTCAAGCCGCCGGCCGCGCCGTTCACCTATCGGATCACACCCAACACCTGACCGACCGCCTCATACCTGATCAACGGTCGAGGAAAGCTCGGAATGGTCGCGAGCCTGCGATCCGCTCAGCTCTTCTTGGCCTTACGGACCGCAACGTCGTGATCGGCCATCTGTTCTCGCCCAAGCTTGAGGACCAAAGGCCATATCCTGGAGGCAAACACTTCACCTCCGGTGTACGTGAAATGGATGCCATCGGCGAGACGTACCTGTTGGCCGTCCATGTACTCCTCGTAGTGGCCGTTGGGGCAGGCCATCGCGTTGAAGTTGAGTAGCGACGTGCCTGGAGTTGACGCAACGACATCACGAACAATTCCGTTGTAGATGGCGAGGCGACTTCGCGAGTCCTCCGGCCAAGGCTGTCCGTCGGGTTGTTCACCGGTGTCATAACACGGCGCGGTCAACACGACGACGGTTGCGCCGCCCGAGCCGGCCAGCTGCACGGCGTCCTCGAGCTCGCGATGGACGTAGGCCGCGTAGGTCGGATTCTCGATGTTGGTCCAGTGTCCCTTGTAGGTGCGGTTCGACACCTCCCAGCGCCCGGCGAGGATCATGACGACGTTCGGACTCCACTTTTCAAGATCCGCCTTCCAGAGGGCCGGCCACTGCGTACTCGCAGGGGCTCCGAGGCAGCGCGGGTCCATCGCGTCATCGACACCCTGCAGCTGCACCTGCGCCCCGCTCGTGATCCCGCAACCCAAGATGCCACCGTCGAACGGTTCGATGTCGTAGTCGCGGGCACGCAAGGTCAGGCCGATGGTGAGCGTCTCGGCCGTTGAGTCGCCGACGACGAGCGTCCTGACGGGAGGTCCCTCCTTCAGGGCACGAGCTGGGGGAGGCGGGACAGGCACTGCCGAGACCGGGACGTTCGTTGCCGCGACCAGGGCAATGGCCGTGCCGAACACCGCGACCGGCGTGAGAGCGAACGCTCGCCAGCCGCGCATGAACGTCCCCTGCCGTATCGGCCTCTCCACCAGGTAGAAGGAGCAACTGGCCACCCCCAGCGTGAGGATGAGCCGCACCGCGAACAGGGAGTAGCCGTCGAGCCCCGTGCGGGCATGATCCACATAGAGAAACAATGGGAAGTGCCAGAGGTACAGGCCGTACGAGATGCGACCGACATAACGCAGGGGCGCGACCGAGAGACAACGGGCCAGGACGGAGCGCTGGGAGCACACCACGCTGAGCAGCACGGCCGTGGTGGCCAGCGCCGCCAGAAGGAAGCCCCCGCGGTAGGCCAAGGCGTCGTTGGGCGAGACGACCGTCCACAGGACGGCACTCACCGCCACACCGGCCAGCCCGACGGCGAGCGCGGCCGCCCGGCCACCCGCCGTCTGCACGGCCCACGCCGGATCGCCGCCGAGCCGGCGCTGGTGCCGATCGGTCCCGGCGACAAACGTTCCGGCCCGGCGTCGATGGTCCGCCCACAGTGAGAGCGACACCGCCAGGGCCGCGCCCGTCAGCAGGGACTGGGCCCGTGTGTCCGTCCCGTAGTACACCCGGTTGATGTCTCCCGGCGTGTAGAGCAGGCCCATCTCGATCGCCGAGGCCAGCGCCCCCACGACACACACCACGAGGAGCGCACGCGTGCTCTTCCAGAGCTTGAAGACGCCCAGGAAGATCAGTGGCCAGATCAGATAGAACTGCTCTTCGACGGCGAGCGACCAGGTATGGGTCACCGGCGACGTCAGCGCGGTCTGGTCGAAGTAGTTGGAGCCGTTCGCGATGAAGTGCCAGTTGGCGTAGTAGAAGATTGCGGAAAACGAGTCGCCGCGCAGCGTGGGGTACGTGGCCGCCGGCACGAGGAACGCGGCGAAGAAGGCCACCCCGAGCAACATGAGCAGGAGGGCCGGCAGCAGCCGTCGGGCCCTCCGGGCCCAAAAGCGCCCGAGGCGGATCGTGCTCGTGCGCTGCCATTCCGAGAGCAGAAGCGACGTAATGAGAAATCCCGAGAGGGCGAAGAACATGTCGAGGGAGTAGAAACCCCCTGACGTGAGGAAGACCCCCGCGTGGTAGCTCATGATGACGAGGATCGCTACGCCCCGGATCCCGTCGAGTGCGGGGATGTACGACAGACTTGGCCCCCCACGCGGCGCATCGGGATCGTGGGAACCCGCGAGGACCGCCCCTGATTCCTCGGATCCTTCCTCGCTCATCCCCACAGACGGTACCGAGTGCTGGGGTGCCGCACCGGGAGACGATCAGAACTCACGGGCGCAGTCTTGTCGGCCTCTGGCCCCGAGCGGTCGCGTGCGTGCTCGCGGGACCTCGACTACGCGTGAACGGCTTGGAAGTCGCCCCAGCGAGTCGCTCTCTTCAGCCGGCCAGGATCTTCGCCTTCTGGGCCTCGAACTCGGCGTCGTTGAGGATCCCTTGCGCCTTGAGGTCGGCGAGATCCTTCAGCTGCGCGACCTGATCCCTCGCTGGTGCCGCGGGCGGTGGGGGCGGTGGGGGCGGTGGTGCATATTGCTGCTGCTGTGCATATTGCTGATCTTCTTGTTGGGACCAGCGATTCGCCTGGCGACGCGAGACGCGGTTCGATACGGCGGTCGCCGTCCCGGCGATGGCGGCGGTGCGTGCGATACCTCGGAGAAGCGGCATAGTCTCGTCCTTTCGTTGGATCAGCTTTCGGCGGCGTCGAGCGCCGCCACCAGGTCGTCTTGGGGGATGTAGCCGGCGGCGACAAGTTCGGCCTCGCCCCGACGCAGCGCCTGGATGAAGGGCGTCGCCCAACGGTTCTCGAAAATCAAGATGGCGGCTGATGACCCGGGGGAGATGACGGGTGCCGCCTCCGCGAGGTCCTTTTGGCTCACCAGGCCCGAAGACACACCCTCGAAGACGGCGAGATCCAACGTTCCGTCGTGATCGAGATCCGCCAGGGTGATGATCCCCAACGAGCCGTCTTGGGCCTTGGAGACGAAGACCAAGTCCAAAATCCTGATCACACCCTGCTCGACCAGATCGACCAAGATGGAGAAGCCCTCCCCGGTCATCTTGCTTCCGGGGAATTCGACCACCAGGTAGCTGATCGGCCCCAGGGGCCCGTTCACCTCTGCCATTTGCCGCTCCTTGCGCTCACGTGATCTTCACTCTTGACCGTATCCGACGAGGCCGAGCTCTCGGATCAGCTCGAGGACAGAACCTTGGCCTTTTGCGCCTCGAACTCGGCGTCGGTGAGGACACCTTGGGCCTTGAGGTTCGCGAGCTCGGTGAGCTGTGAGGTGACGTCTCCACCGGAGGAGCCCGCCGTTCCACCGGAGGAGCCCGCCGTCTCCTTGACGTAGGCGTCGAAGGCACTCTTCTGCTGGGCGGCCTCTTGGAGCTTGCGCTCCTGCATCTTTCCGCCCCGGGCGATCAGGTAGACGAAGACACCGAGGAACGGGAGGATGATGACGAAGATGGACCACAGCGCCTTGATCCACCCGTTGAGGTCGGGGCTGCGGAAGATGTCGATGAAGACGGTGATGAGGATCCAGATCCAGATGAAGAACAGGAAGAAGTACAACATCGACAAGAAGACCCCGCCCAGGGGGTAGTCGTACGCAAGCATGGACCCTTCCTCCGCACTCGTGGCTGTGGCCGGTACTCAAGTTTTAGCCGCCCCGTTGCAGAATTGCGAGCACCTCGGTTGCCACGCTTGAGGCTCAGGCCCGTTGGTGAACCCGCTCGCCGCCCACACGAACGATGGCGCGGGGGACGCCTCGACAATCCCACCATCGCCGAGGCGTCCGGTGTACCGTGCGGGGCAAGGGGAGCGCCGGGTTCGCGGGAGCGCGGGTGCGGGGCAGGTCGAGAGGAGTTGCCATGGACGATCGAGGTTACGGCTGGACCATCTTCGCCGCCGTCGTGTTGGGGGTGGCCGGCGTCATGCGCATCTTCGACTCGATCTGGGCCTTCCGCTACCACGGCAAGCTTCCCGACCACCTCCAAGACGCCCTCTTGGGCTCCACCCTCAAGCACTACGGCTGGGTCTGGCTGATCGTCGGCATCATCTTGATCCTGTGCGCCCTGGCCGTGATGACCCGCTCGCAGCTCGGGCGCTGGGTCGGGATCGCGGCCGGGGCCATCGGCGCCATCAGTGCCATCTGGTGGATGCCCTACTACCCGGTGTGGTCCTTGACCTACATCGCCCTCGGCGCCTTGGTCATCTACGCCCTGGCCGCCTACGGGGGCCCGGTCGAGGCGACGATCAGTCAACAAGAGCTGAACCGCCTCTGAGGCCGAAGCGCCTCTGAGGCCATCTGGGTCTCGATCGGCGAGTCGCACCACTTCTGGAACGAACGGGTCAAGGTGCTTACCCCGTACCAAGTGAACACCGGGCTTTTGGGGGCGAGTCGGAACCCCGAGGTGCGCGTCATGCATGGTCCACCGGCCTTCCACGACACCAACACGGTGGTGGGGTCCGAGATCATGGAAGCCACCGGCATGGCGGGCGGGTTCGCGGTGACTGACCAGGTCTTCACGTCGGACGCCAGCATCGTCTTGCACCAGCCGGAGAACCGGCTCAACACCGTCAAGGCCATCCTTATGGCCTCATTCGGGTCATGACACAGAGCGCCTCGAGTCAGAGCGCAGGGTCGGGAAACGCTGCGGTGCTCTGGTATGCACTCAACGGCACCGAGGTGGCATCGGCCCTCGGAGTGGACGCCGCGACAGGCCTCAGCACGGAACGCGCTGCGACGTTGTTGGCCGCGCACGGGCCCAACGCGCTGCCCGAGGAGAAGTCCAAGCCCGGGTGGCTGCGCTTCATCGACCAGTACCGCACCTACATGCAGCTGATCCTGATCGGCGCGGCAATCGTGTCGGCCGCCGTCGGCGAGTGGAACACCGCCATCTTGCTCATCGCTCTCACCCTCCTCAACGCGGTCGTGGGTCTGCGCCAAGAGGGCAAGGCCGAGAGCGCCATGAACGCACTCAAGTCGATGATGAAGGTCACGGCACGAGTGCGCCGAGGTGGGAGCGAACTCGCTGTACCCGCCGAAGTGGTCGTCGTAGGTGACGTCGTCCTCCTCGCCGCGGGCGACGAGGTCCCCGCCGACGGGCGCATCATTTCGGCGACCGCGTTGCAGATCGACGAGTCAGCGCTCACCGGTGAGAGCGTCCCGGCGCAAAAGGAGGCCTCGACGCTATCGGGGGGCAATCTGGCACCGGGCGACCAGGTGAACATGGCCTTCATGAACACCCCGGTCACGCACGGCAGCGGCGTGATGATCGTGACGGCAACCGCGGCCCAGTCCGAGATGGGAAAGATCTCGGGGATGCTTTCGGCCACTGAGGCCGAGCAGTCACCGCTCACCAAAGAGCTGAATACCCTCACCCTGTGGATCGTGGCTGCAGCCGGTCTGACCATGGTGGTGATGTTCATCTTGGGGCGGGCCCGCAATGAGGCCTGGGACGTCCTTTTCGTCGCAGCGATCTCACTCGCCATCGCGGCGATTCCAGAGGCGTTGCCGACGGTGACCCAGGTGATCTTGTCACTCGGCAGCGTCGAACTCTCCAAACGAAATGCGCTGGTGAAGGAACTTCCTGCGGTCGAGACGCTCGGGTTCACCTCGGCCATCAACTCGGACAAGACCGGCACGCTCACGCTCAACCAGATGACAGCGGTCGAGGTTCTCGACCCGACCGACCGCTACACGATCACCGGATCGGGATACGGCCTCGAGGGACGAGTCGAGCATCCACTGGGAACGACGGACACGATCGAAGACGCGATCGTGCCGTTCCTCGTGGCCAACGATGCGACGCTGGTCGACGGGGAGGTGGTCGGAGATCCGACCGAGGGTGCGCTGCTCGTGCTCGGCCACAAGGCCGGCGTAGACATCGAGGCCACACGCGACGCGTTGCCTCGCTTGGCCACGCTGCCTTTCGACCCGACTTACAAGCTGATGGCCACCTTTCACCAGGTCAACGTCGATGGTCGCGCCGTCGTGCGCTGCTTCGTCAAGGGTGCCGCACCCGCCGTGATGGATCGGGCCGCCACCGCCCTCTCGGCTGGGAGCTCAATACCCTGGGATCGAGACCTCGCAGCGCGAGCTCAGAGCAACGTCGAGCGCCTGGCGGCTGCGGGCCAGCGGGTCATGGCTGCCGCCCAGCGAGACCTCGAGTCCACCGGGTTCGATCCCGAAGGCGACTTGCTCGCCCACATCCAAGACCTTCAGATGACCGCCCTGGTCGGGATGGTGGACCCGGCCCGGGCTGAGTCCAAGGCAGCAGTGGCCGAGGCCCAGGCGGCCCACATCCGGGTCCGGATGATTACCGGCGACGACGTCACCACCGGGGCCGCGATTGCTCAGCAGGTCGGGATCAGTGGCGAAGCGATCTTGGGAGCCGACTTCGCTGCAATGTCAGAGTCCGAGCGCCTGAGTCGGATCGGCGACATTGGGGTGCTCGGGCGGGTCGCGCCCGAGCACAAGGTGCTGCTCGTCGATACCCTCAAGGCGAAGGGGGAGGTCGTGGCCATGACCGGCGACGGCGTCAACGACGCCCCCGCTATCAAGGCGGCCGACATCGGCATCGCGATGGGCAGCGGCACCGAGGTGGCCAAGAACGCCGCGCGGATGATCCTCTCCGACGACAATTTCGCCACCATCGTCTACGCGGTCGAGCAGGGCCGCAAGATCTTCGACAACCTCACCAAGTACATCCGATTCGTCCTCGTGCTCCTCGTCGTCTTCGTGCTCACCTTCCTTGGTGCCTCACTCTTCAACATCGCTGATGGGGCGCCCTTCAACCCAGCCCAGGTCCTGTGGATCCATTTCTTCGTGAACGCCGCCTTCGGTTTCGCCCTCGGATTCGACCTTGAGACTCCCGGGCTCATGGAGCGGGTCCCCAAACCGAGAGGCGAGTCCGTTCTCACCCCTCGCATGATGATCATTGTCGGGGGCGCCGGCCTGGTGATAACGGTCGGCCTGCTCACGATGATCGAGCTCGGGACCGAGCACTTCCACTCTGAGGCGGTCGGCAACTCAATCGCATTCACGACCTTCGCCTTCTGTCTCGTCGTGGCGGCCCTCGAGTGCCGTTCGGAGACCGGCACCATCCTCACCACCGCCACCTTCGACTCGAAGCAGATGAACCGAGCCCTGATCGCCGAGGTCGTCTTGGCCGTCTTGGTCACACAGATGGACGCGCTACGCCGCCTGCTCGACACGACCGACCTCAACGTGCGCGAGTTCGGATGGGCGCTCGTTCCCGCCGTCGGGCTCTTCCTGATCTGGGAGGTGGGCAAGCTCTTGGCTCGACGCTACGCTGCCGCACCGCCCGCGGAGCTCGCAACAAGGCAATGAGTGCCGCGGCGTCAGCCGAGGATCCCACCAGCATCGCCCGTGCCGACTCGCCTACTTGTGACAGCCCTCGGTGCCATCATCTTGGCCCGGCATACTCTGCGCTTTGGGGCGCGTTTTTGAGTACAGTGCCCCCGGAGTGCGATTCAAACGAGGCGGTGACACCTGTCGCCTGGTTCTTGGGGTGACGACTGGTTAACACCGCCTTGTTGTCGAGTGAAGGTCTGAATGGGGGAACGAATGCGCCGGATCATCGGGGTCGTTTGCGCGACCATTGCACTTGTCGTGGCATTTCCGGTCATTGCCGGTGCACAATCAAACTTCACCGTTTACGGGTGGGGGCATTACTTCGGTCCCACTCCCATATCCCTGAACCCTCCGGGCGGGTCCTTCACGCAAGTCACGCAGATGGTCACCACCAACACGGATACCTACGTACTCGAGAATGGCGAGGTGTGGGCCGCCGGGGTGAACAAGAACGGAGAGCTCGGCGACGGCCACAAGTCGGGCCAAACCGTAACCAGCATGCAATTGGTGGACCTGCCTTCGGGCGTCACCATCACGTCGTTGGCTCCGGTAGGACCCAACGGTACTGAGATCGCCATCGATGACAGCGGCGACGGTTCTACCGGCACGGCATGGGGTTGGGGATTGGACTCGTTCGGGCAACTGTGTCTCGGCAATACAGACGAAGTGAACACCCCTGCCGAGCTTCCGTTTACCGGGGTGACGTTCGCTGCTGGTGCAGGTGATCACGCCACCTACGATGCCTCGTACAAGTCCAAGGGAGCGGGGCTGTATTCGTGCGGTGGGAGCAACCAAGGCGATCACGGCGATCTGGGCGACAACTCGACCAGTCCATCCCTAAAACCCGTTCGGGTGGCCACATTCACCGACCACGGCGTCACCGACGATTCTCCGGTCACGGCCATGACCGCATCGTGGTCCGACGAGGGCGTGGTTCTCGCGGACGGCACGTATTGGAACTGGGGCTTCAATAAATTCGGCCAGTTGGGCAACAAATCGAAAAAGGACAGTCTGGTACCGGTGAAAGTTCCCCTGGCGTCTGTGCAGTCAGTGTCCGAGGGTGGTGGGGCGAAATCCGATGGGCAAACCATGGCCTTGTTGTCGGATGGGAGCTATTGGGGTTGGGGTGACGACAAGCTCGGGCAGCTGTGTGATGACAAGTCCGGGTCCACGAACGTCTACAAGGTCCCTACCCCAATCACCCCCATGATCACCATCACACCGCCTGAAGCTTTGTCCTCTGTGGCGTCCGGCGGGACGACCGGTTACCTGTTGACGACAAAGGGCAACCTCTACGGCTGCGGTGACAACAGCAATGGGCAGATCGGCAACGGCGGTGACAGTCCGGTTCCGCTGACACCCCAGCCGATCTTGGCAAGTGACAACGTGACACAGGTGTCGAGCACCAACTACAACGCTTCTGCCGTGGTCGATGGATGAGTTGGCCTTTTGGGCCTTCTCACGTTCTCCCTCTCGTCATACGGTTGCGGTCGTGCCGCAGCCCTACCATTCCGCGTCCGCCAACTCGAATTGGCGAGCAGCAGCACAAGGGCTCGAGGAACCGGACGTGACCAGACCCTGACAGAGCGCGCCGGCAGGAGCACGAGGAACGCAAAGGCTTATAAATTTCAAACAGGGCACGACGACCGACCGCCTAGGGTGAGGCAATGGAGAACCGGCGTTGACAAAGCTGGGACGCAAGGAGTACGAGTCCGACCTGGCGCGCCTCCAGGTCGAGCTCGTGCAGATGCAGCGTTGGATCGTCCAGGAGCATGCCAAGGTGTGCATCGTTTTCGAGGGCCGGGACACCGCCGGGAAGGGCGGCGTTATCAAGCGTCTCACCGAGCGGGTCAGTCCACGGGTCTTCCGGGTCGTGGCTCTGCCGGCCCCCAACGAGCGCGAACGCTCGCAGATGTATTTCCAGCGCTACATTCCCCATCTCCCCGCCGGTGGCGAGGTCGTGATCTTCGATCGGAGCTGGTACAACCGCGCCGGAGTCGAGCCAGTCATGGGCTTTTGCACTCAAGACGAGACGGACCGGTTCCTCGAGCTCGTTCCCTTCGTCGAACAGGCAATCGTCGACTCCGGTGTGATTTTGCTCAAGTACTGGCTCGAGGTCGGCCAGAAGGAACAGACGCGCCGTTTGACTGCTCGCATCGACGACGGTCGCAAGACCTGGAAGCTCTCAGCGATGGACCTCAAGTCCTACAGCCGCTGGTACGACTACTCCAAGGCACGCGATGCCATGTTCGCCGCCACCGATACCAAGACTGCGCCCTGGTATTTGGCCAACTCAGACGACAAGCGCCGAGCCCGCCTCAACATCATCAGCCACATTCTCGACATGGTTCCCTACGAGACCGAGGAAGCGGAGATCGTCGTTCTGCCTCAACGGCAGAAGAAGGGCGACTACCACGAACCGAGTGCGCAGCGGCACGAGGTGCCGATGCAGTATTGACCCGAAATCCGAGGCGGCACCTAATGGGGACCTGGGTGCGCCCCCATTGCCAACTGGACGAGATCGTGCACGTGCACACGCCGAGCCTGACGTCGGAGCGCGATCTCGCTGTTGCCCTCCGGAACGAGCATGCGCAGTCCTTGCGGATATGAGCGAAACGTCATCGGCGTCTCCAGCTCGAGGGCCTCGCCATCAATGCCCGCGTACGCCGTGCCGGAGTGTGATCTGATCTCGAACTTCTCGCAGGTGAACTCGAAAGCATGTCCACTGCGTGAGCCCTGGCCGGCCAGGGCCAGGGTGACGACTTCGGCCGCTTGTGCTCCGGTCGCCGCCGTCACGGCGAAGACACCAAGGCGACCCGTGTCGAGCCGGAGGCGCTGGGACGTGCTCGGTGAGGCGGCGAGGACGTAGGGGTTGTTCGACACCATGACGAGGAATGGTCCGTTGACCTCGGTCCCGTCGGGCGTCACGAATGACAGATCAAAGGGCTCCGTGGTCTCGCCCAGCAACTGGGGAAGCAACTCTTTCGTCTTCGCCACCTTGGCTTCCCGGTAACCCTCCTGCTGGACGATGGTGGCGTAGACGCCCAATGAGACGTTGTTGACGAAGAAGCGGTCGTTCACCGTCGCATAGTCGACCCGCCGCTCGAGGGCATCGCGAAAGGCGTACACACTCTGGCGCGGGTCGCGGCGGTCCAGCCCCAGGTCGAGGGCGAAATGGTTCCGCGTCCCTGCGGCCACGCAAACGAAGGGAAGATCGTGCTCCACCGCGAGGGAGGCGACGAGTGCCTGTGAGCCATCTCCACCGGCCATCCCCAGACAATCGGCACCCCGGGCAATGGCGTCTCGAGCCAGTTCGGCCAAGTCAAGCCCGTGGTCGAGCATCACGGTCTCTACGCCGAGCGAGGTGGCCAGCTCCACCAAACCGAACTCCTCGACCTTCCCGCCGCCGGACCACGGATTGCACAGCAGAACCGGGTGCGAGGGCCGTTCCACTCGGTGCACCCAAGCGGCGGCGGTATTCCGGAGGCTGGCGGACAACGCCGCCCGTGCCGTCACAACCGCGATGACGAGAAGCGCGAGAGAGATGAGCGCTCGGACGAACGACTCCCAGTCCTCATGCCCGGCCCCGAGCAGAGCGGTGATCACGATGGCCGCGCCCACGACGATCCCGATGATCCCGATCCCGCGGCGTGGCGCCTTCTTTGTTATCGCCCACCAACCTCCGGCCACACCGAGCACGAAGCCGACTGCTCCGATAGCGACATACACGCCGTTGCGGACGAGGAAGCCGATCAGTGCGACGGCGAGGAGCAAGACCGCGACCAGTGAGACGATGGCAAGAACTCGTTGTCCGATATGGAAGTGCGCCTCGTGTCACGCATCGAGGGTGTCCCTCCGGTCATCACCGCCCACCTATCCCCTGGTCTTTTACCCAGTCGCATTGTAGGTTCTCGCCGAACGGCGTGACAGAGCCGAGGTCGCAGCGGGAACGGGGGCACAATGGCCGAGGGCTCGTCGGGAATAGTCAGATGGGTACCGGGTCTTCGAGTCGCTCGGACCTACGACCGAAAGTGGGCACGGTCCGACCTCGTCGCCGGCGTGGTTCTCGCCGCCATCTTGGTGCCGCAGGGATTGGCCTACGCCGAGCTGGCCGGCCTTCCGCCCGTGACGGGTTTGTACACGTCCATCGGGTGCCTCGTCGGTTATGCGGTTTTTGGACCGTCCCGGATCCTCGTCCTCGGGCCGGATTCATCGATCTCACCCCTGATCTTCGCCGCTCTCGTGCCCCTGCTGGCCGGTGGCGACGTGCACCGAGCCATTGCGCTGGCGGGGATGCTGGCGGTGATCGTCGCCATCATCGAGATCGGACTGGGGATCGGCCGACTGGGTTTCGTCGCCGATCTGCTCTCGAGCGAGGTGCAGGTCGGCTACATGAACGGTCTCGCCATCATCATCATCGTGGGCCAACTGCCCAAGCTCTTCGGGTTCTCGACCGACGCCGAGGGCTTCGGTCCCGAGCTCAAGGCCTTCGTGCTCGGACTCGACGGCACCGTCGGGGCGGCACTCGTCGTCGGCCTAGGCGTGTTGGCCATCTTGTTGGTGCTGTCCCGATTCACCAAGGTCGTGCCTGCGGTCCTCGTCGGCATCGTGGCAGCCACCGTGGTCTCGGCGATCTTCGACCTCCACGCGCACGGGGTGGCGACGGTGGGGACGCTTCCCAGGGGGGTGCCCGCGCCCTCGGTCCCCTGGACGAAGTGGGCCGATGTCGGGCCCTTGATGGTGGCGGCCGTGGGCATCACCCTGGTCTCGTTGGCCGACACGATCGCCACGTCCTCGAGCTTCGGGGCCCGCCGGGGCGAGGAGGTGGATCCCAACCAGGAGATGATCGGTATCGGAGCGGCCAACCTCGCGGCGGGCCTGCTCCAGGGCTTCGCAGTGTCGACCAGCGGGTCGCGCACGGCGGTCGTGGAGCAGGCTGGGGCAAAATCTCAGCTCGCCTCGTTGGTCGGCGCCGGCATCGTTGTCGCGTTGCTGCTGTTCTTCAACTCCCTGCTCGCCGACCTTCCCCAGTCCGCCTTGGCTGCCGTGCTGATCGCCGCCGCGCTCTCCTTGCTCGACCTCCAGGCGTTGGTGCGCTACTACCGGGTTCGGAAGAGCGCCCTGATCCTTTCCGTGGTCGCCAGCGTGGGTGTGATCGTGTTCGGCGTGCTGCCTGGAATCGTCATTGCCGTGGTCCTCGCCGTGTTGCTGTTCTTCCGTCGCAGCTGGCAACCCCATGGCGCCGTCCTCGGCCACCTGGAGTCCTTGGGAGGGTGGCACAACGTGGCGCGGTATCCCGAGGCGCGCGAACTGCCGGGGATCGTGGTCTACCGCTGGGAGGCGCCTCTCTTCTTCGCGAATTGCTCGGCCTTCCGGAACCAGGTACGCCACGTCGCGGCCGAACGCCACGCGCTGTGGATCGTCGTCCAATGCGAGGCGATGACCGACGTCGACGTGTCGGCAGCGAGGATGCTCGAACAACTCGACCGTGAGCTCAACGCCAAGGGCATCCACATGGCGTTCGCAGAAATGCGCACCCGGCTCCAAGAGCTGGTTCGTCGCTACGGTCTCTTCGAGACACTCGATCGTGACCGCTTCTACCCCACGCTCGAGGCCGCCATCGCAGCCGTCGGGGAGACGTGATGCGCCCACCTCACCGGACCGCCACCACAACAGCCAGGCGGCGCTCGACCTCGATTCGGCCGTGATCTGCGGTACTAGGAATTCGCGGCGACGAGATCCGCGTAGCGGCCCAAATACAGCGGCCATCCCCCATCGCTGTCGATTGCGCCCCGCAGCGATTCCCATCCAGGTCCGTGGCGATCGAGGTGGCGATGCTCGAGCTCTAGTCGGGTCCGTTCCGGCGTCTCGGCTACGAAGAGGACCTCGACTTCGCTGGCATTGCCCTCGTCGGTCTCGAGCTGCCACTGAGGGCTGATGTCCCAGCTGAACACGAGCCGTTTGGGCGGCTCATAGGCGAGGACACGGGCCCATCGGCATTCGCTCCCGTCGGCTGCCCGGTCGTAGATGTTCCCACCGACCCGGGGCTCGAACCGGCTCTCGGTGATCTCGACACCGAGCAGGTTGTGCTCCGGCGGCTTGAAGTCACCGAAGCGCTCGACGAACGTCGCAAAGGCACGATCGATCGGGACGTCGACGACGATTTGGCGACGGACGACCGCATCATCGGACAGGCTCATTGCTTCTCCTTTGTTGGCTCCTTGACAACGTCTTCGTACCCGCTCAGCGCCCGATTCCAAAAGGTGTCGAGCTGATCACGCAGGGCGAGGACTCCCGACTCGTTGAGGCGATAGATCCTCCTGGTGCCGACCGCCCGCTCAGCGACCAGGCCGGCATCCTTCAGCACCTTGAGATGTTGGGACACCGCTGATCGGCTCACCGGCAGGTACGTGGCGAGTTCGCCCACCGGTTTCGGACCTTCGGTGAGGCACAAGAGGATCGCCCGCCTCGTGTGGTCACCGAGCGCCCCCCACACCCTGTCATCTTGGTCAGTACTCACTAACGGTTAGTAAGCACTAACAGAAGCGCATTGTCAAGACCCTCACTCTTCGCTCGACCAGTGGCTTGTGCCTGGGTGCGCAAGAGCCAGATCCGGAATCCGCTACGCCAGGTCGTGCTGCTGTCTCAGGCGCGTGACCTGGGCGGCACCCGGGTAGTCCTTCCCGGGTGCCATGTGACGTCGTCGTGAACCCCGGAATGACAGGGGACTTCGAGGATTTCACTCGGGACGGGCGGCAGCGGATCGGCCATTGCCTTCGCCGAAGGCCCTGTCACCGACGCGAACTCTCCCTTACGAACACCCGCTGGTCGTCCCGCAACTCCCACACACGTAGCAAGACCCGGCGCGCTGCATGTGGTTGCCGCAGTTGTAACAGAACGGCGCGTCGCGCTGCTCCGCCCGGGCCAGCGGCCGCTCCGCCGGGGCCGAGTGAGCGGCCGCCGACGTGGTCAGGCCCGTCGCCCCGGGTGCGGCCAGGCCGCTCCCTGCAACGCCTCCGTCGTCGACCAGGCCCATCGTCGGCGTCGCCTGTTCCTCGACACCGGGCAGCGTCGGCTGCATCCGTTCCTGTGTCGACTGCACGCCGAGGTTGGCCCGTTCCTCCACCGAGAGGTAATCCAGCGCCATCCGGCGGAAGATGTAGTCGACCAGGCTCGAGGCGATGCGCAGCTCGGGGTCGTCGGTGATGCCCGCCGGTTCGAACTTCATGTTGGCGTACTTGCCCACGAAGGTCGCAAGCGGCACCTGGTGCTGGAGCCCGAGGCTGATGGCGATGGAGAAGGCGTCCATGATGCCGGCCAGGGTCGAACCCTGCTTCGACACCTTGATGAACACCTCGCCGGGCCGCCCGTCCTCGTACTCGCCCACCGTGACGTAGCCCTCACAGTCGGCCACCCGGAACGAAAAGGTCTTGGAGTTGCGCTTGCGGGGCAGCCTCTCGCGCACCGCGCCGACCAGCACCGGGTCGGCCTCGCGCTGGCGAGCCCGGGCCAGTGCCGACTCGAGCTCGGCGATGCGGTCTGCCGACATGCGGTCCCGTGCCTCGGCCTCGGAACCCGCTGGTGCCACGTCGCCGCCCAGGATCGCCACGGCTTCCTTCTTGGTCGTCGAGAGCGGCTGGGCCACCTTGCAGTTGTCCCGGTAGATGGCGACCGCCTTGATCCCCAGCTTCCAGGCGTCGATGTGCAACTGCTCGACGTCCTCGACCGTCACGTCCTCGGGCATGTTCACCGTCTTGGAGATGGCGCCGCTGATGAAGGGCTGCACCGCCCCCATCATCCGGATGTGTCCGGTGTAATGGATGGTGTTGTCGCCCATGGAGCAGGCGAACACGCTCAGGTGCTCGGGGGCCAGGTGCGGGGCGCCCACGATGGACATGTGCTCGTCGATGTAGGCGACGATGTCCTCCACCTGCTCGGGCCCGTAACCCAGCTTGGTCAGCGCCCGGGGCACCGTCTGGTTGACGATCGACATGGTGCCACCGCCCACCAGCTTCTTCGTCTTCACCAGACCCAGGTCGGGCTCGACGCCGGTGGTGTCGCAGTCCATGAGCAGCCCGATGGTGCCGGTCGGTGCCAGCACCGAGGCCTGCGAGTTGCGCACGCCGTAGACCTCGGCCAGGTCGACCGCACGGTCCCACGCCTCCTGGGCGGCCGAGAGGAGGTCCGGGGGCACGACGTCCTCGTCGATGCGGGCCGCCTCAGCCTGGTGCATGCGCAGGACGTCGAGCATCGGCTCCTGGTTCTCGTGGTACCCGGCGAAGGGTCCCATGCGTGCCGCCGTGCGGGCCGAGGTGGCGTAGGCATGCCCGGTGAGCAGCGCCGTGATGGCGGCCGCCCAGGCTCGTCCCCCGTCCGAGTCGTACGGCAGGCCTTGCGCCATAAGCAGGGCGCCCAGGTTGGCGTAGCCGATGCCCAGTTCGCGGAAGGCCCGGGTCGTCTCGCCGATCTTGGCCGTCGGGTAGTCGGCGTTACCCACGAGGATCTCCTGGGCCGTGAAGAAGACCGCCACCGCCGCCTTGAAACCCTCCACGTCGAACTCGTCGTTCTCGTCGAGGAAGGTGAGCAGATTCATGGACGCCAGATTGCAGGCGCTGTTGTCGAGGTGAACGTATTCGGAGCAGTTGCGTACAACGACCCCATTGACCACGTACGAGTGGTTGCGTGGCTCGCTCAAGTTGTAGGTCAGCTCGACACCGTCGTTGGTGCGCTCGAGCAGGTGGGCAGTCCGGCGGCCCCGGTAGGGGCCCCTGGGAGCGTCGATGACCACGTCACGCAGCAGTCCGGCTTTGCGCGAGAGCGTGAATCCGACGTGCTGGGCGAACGTGACGATGGACTCCGAGCTGATTCTGAGGTCGTAGGCGGCCGCGTTCCCGTACCGCCTCATCTCGCCGGCCTTGTTGGTGTACTCGAACGAGCCTTCCTTGGACGCAGACTTCGTCTGGTACAGGCGGCTCAAGATGCCGAACGTGCTCAGGAGCGTCTGCACGCCGCGCAACAGCTCCGGCGACGACGAGCCCAAGCCGACGTAGTTGTTCCCGCCTGCAGTCACCACGCACCCGTCTGCGTCATAGAGGCCGCGCAGGAATGCCGCCATGATTTCCGCCGGCGCCCGCTCGATCGACCACGGCACCGTTTTCTCGGGTCCCTTCACCGCACGGATGCCCAGGGCCTCCGTGAAGCGCTTGAAGGCCCGCCGGGCCAGCCGCAGCTGCACCGTGCCGTTGGCCTGCTCGGAGGGCTTGATCGGGCGCTCGCCGTTGATGCGCTCCAGCAGCTCGGCGTGCCGGGGCAACACCTCGTCCCGGTCCTCCTGGCTCCCGTAGATGGAAGCAACCGTCGTACCCGAGGTCGAACCGTCACCGATCAGCCAGCCGAGGTAGTGCGCGAATTCCTCCGACCACTCCTCGGGGAACGACAGGGATCCGCTCTTGTCCCCCTTCGTCCAGTAGTCCTCAGCGTTCGGAGACACCGGCAGCGCCAAATCGGCGTCCTCGGCCGGAGCCGCCAGGTCGAGCAGCTTGACCTCGTCGGTGAAGGTGAGGTGTCGCGCTTCTACGTAACCGCGGTTCACCGTGAAGATCCTGTGCGACGGGGTGCACTGCAACTCCACCCCGTTGTCGAGACGGAGCCGCACGATGTCGTTGTAGCCCGTGATCATGAAGGCTTCGGGCGAGGTGACCAACATCTGCTCCGATGGGTGGTCGGGGTTGGTGGCGTCGTGCGTGTAGATGCCGAACGTCTCTCCCGCGTTGGCCCGGTCGAAGAGCTCGCGGAAAGGGATCAATCCCTTATCCGTGTGCACCTTGGCCGAACCGGGGAAGCACGGGTTACTTCCGTTGATCCGTCCGGTATTGGGCGCGGTGTGCCAGCGGTTGATCGTCGTGTCGTACTGGAGGCCGGGGTCGGCGCACTCCCAGGCCGAGTGGGCGATCTGGCGGAAGAGGTCACGGGCCGGGACGGTGCGGATCACCGAGCCGTCGGTGCGCGCCCGCAGTTCCCACTGGTCGCCGTCGATGACCGCCTGCATGAACTCGTCGGTCACCCGCACCGAATTGTTGGCGTTCTGGTACTGGGTCGAGTGGCTGTCCACCCCGTCGAGGTCCATGTCGAAGCCCGCGTCGCGCAGCACCCGGGCCTTGCGCTCCTCGATGGCCTTGCACCAGATGAAGTCCTCGACGTCGGGATGGTCGGCGTCGAGGATGACCATCTTGGCGGCACGGCGCGTCTTGCCACCCGACTTGATCGTCCCGGCCGAGGCGTCCGCCCCGCGCATGAAGCTGACCGGACCCGAGGCGGTGCCGCCGCCCTTGAGCAGCTCGTGGGAGGAGCGGATGCGCGACAGGTTGACCCCCGCCCCCGAACCACCCTTGAAGATGATCCCCTCCTCCGTGTACCAGTTGAGGATCGAGTCCATCTGGTCCTCGACTGCGAGTATGAAACACGCGCTCGCTTGCTGAGGCACGCCGTTGACGCCGATGTTGAACCACACCGGCGAGTTGAACGCCGCCCGCTGATGGATGACGAGGTACTTCAGCTCGTGGTTGAAGACCTGGGCCTCCTCGTCGTCGACGAAGTAGCCGTCCTTGATGCCCCAGGCGGTCAGCGTGTCCGCCACCCGGTCGGCCACCTGCTTGAGCGACCACTCGCGCTCCTCGGTGCCGAGCGTCCCCCGGAAGTACTTCTGCGCCAAGATATTGGTGGCGTTGACGCTCCAACTCTCGGGCACCTCGACGCCCAGCTGCTCGAAGGCCACCGTCCCGTCGCGGAAGTTGGTGATGCGGGCGTCGCGCCGCTCCCAGCGCACCTCGTCGTAGGGGTGGACGCCCGGGGTCGTGAAGTGGCGGCGGATGCCGATCTCGGATCGCTGGGGAGCGATAGCCATGGTGCTGGGGTCCTCCTGCGTGCTCAGGGGTGGGTTCTGTCCGCTGGTGCCCGGATGAGGGATGTTTCTCGCCTCACCACAAGATGTAGTGGTGAACCCTCCCCCGAGACACGAGATGCTGTGGTCATTACATCATTGTAGTTACGCCGTTGTCAACGAAAGACCTCCAGCATCCGTGCAGGTCACGGGCCGTTCGCGAAAAATCCCCCTGACCAGCGGGACCCCTGGTCCGGGCCGACGCCGGGGACCCGCGACGGGTTAGCGTCGCCCCACCATGGCCAGGGTCGTCGCCATCGATGCGGGCACGACCGGCGTGCGCGCCCTGGCCGTCGACCAGACCGGCCAGGTCACCGACCTGGCCTACCGGGAGCTGACCCAGCACTTCCCCCGCCCGGGCTGGGTGGAGCACGACCCGCTCGAGATCTGGCAGGCCGTGCAGACCACCCTGGCCGAGGTGGGCGCCCGCCTGGCCGAGGCGGGCGAGACGGTGGCCGCCATCGGCATCACCAACCAGCGCGAGACCCTGGTCGCCTTCGACCGCCGCAGCGGCCGGCCCCACCACCGGGCCATCGTGTGGCAGGACCGCCGCACCGCCCCCCTGTGCCGCCGCCTGGCCGAGGCCGGCCATCTGCCCCTGGTGCGCGACCGCACCGGGCTGGTGCTCGATCCGTACTTCAGCGCCACCAAGGCCGCCTGGCTGCTCACCGAGAGCGGGCTCGACCTCGACCCGGCCGATCCCGCCCTCTCCTTCTGCACGGTCGACTCCTGGGTCCTGTGGAACCTCACAGGTGGCACGCACGGCGGCACCTACGCCACCGATCCCTCCAACGCCAGCCGCACCCTGCTCTTCGACACCGAGCGACGGGCCTGGTCGCCCGAGCTCTGTGCGCTCTTCGGGGTCCCCGCCCACACCCTGGCCGAGGTACGTCCCTCGGCCGGCCGCTTCGGCGCCGCCCGCCTCGACGACCTCGGTCCGGCGGCCGCGGTGCTCGACGGCGTCTCGGTGTCGGGAATGTTGGGCGACCAGCAGGCCGCCCTCTTCGGGCAGTGCTGCTTCGAGCCGGGCATGGTGAAGGTGACGTACGGTACCGGCAGCTTCGCGCTGGTCAACGCCGGGCCCGAGCGCCCGCCGGCGCCCGGGGGTCTCACCGTCAGCTGTGCCTGGGACCTCGGCGACCACGTGCCGGCCCCGGCCCGCGTGGCCTACGCGCTCGAAGGATCCGTCTTCGTCTCGGGCGCCGCCATCCAGTGGCTGCGCGACGGACTGGGCATCATCTCGGCGGCGGCCGAGGTCGGACCGCTCGCCGCCTCGGTACCCGACAGTGGCGGCGTCGTCTTCGTCCCGGCGCTCACCGGGCTGGGCAGCCCGCAGTGGGACCCCCAAGCCCGCGGCATCGTCACCGGGCTGACCCGCGGCGCCGGCCGGGCCCAGCTGGCCCGGGCCTGCATCGAGGCGATGGCCTTCCAGGTGCGCGACATGACCGACGCCATGTCCCAGGCGCTCTCAGAGTCCCCATCCGAGGGTGCGGTCGCCGCCTCTCCCCGCCGGCTCGCCGCGCTGCGGGCGGACGGGGGCGCCGCCACCATGGACCTCCTCCTCGAGCTCCAGGCCGAGCAGAGCCGCCTGCCGGTGGCCCGTCCCCGCTCGACCGAGTCCACCGGAATGGGTGCCGCCACCGTGGCCGGCCTGGCCGAGGGTGTGTGGTCGAGCCTCGACGACCTGGCCCGCCTGTGGGAGGCCGAGGCCGTGTTCGAGCCCCAGCTGCCGGCCGAGCTGACCGACGCCCTCCACGACCTCTGGCGGCGGGCCGTCGAACGCTCCCGGGGCTGGGCCGCCGACTCCGGCTGAGCCGACCCTCCGAAAAGCCCTGACCAGAGGGAGATCGGCCTTTGGCGCAATAAAGAAAGGATATCCTTGTTATATTTACCCGAAGGAGCGGACCTCCGCACCGCTCGGAAGGGTGGTCAGCCATGAGCGTGGCGATCGTGACAGGGGCATCTCGAGGACTCGGGGAGGCGCTGGCCACCGGGCTCGCCTCGGCCGGTTGGTCGGTGGTCGTCGACGGCCGGGACGTCGATGCGCTCGCCGCCGCCGCGGCGCGCATCTTGGCCCGGGCGGCGGAGGGTGCCCAGGTGGTCGCGCTGGCCGGCGACATCACCGACGCCGGCCACCGGAGCGACCTCACCGGCTCCGCCTTCGACCTGGGCGGGCTCGACCTGGTGGTCAACAACGCCGGCACCCTCGGCGCGTCACCCCTCCCCCCGCTCTCCGACTATCCGCTGGGCGAGCTGCGCGTCGCCTTCGAGGTGAACGTGGTGGCACCCCTCGGACTGATCCAGGACGCGCTGCCGCTGCTGCTCGACTCGCCCCGGCCCCGGCTGATCGACATCACCTCGGACGCCGCGGTCGAGCCCTATGACGGGTGGGGCGGCTACGGCGCCGGCAAGGCGGCGCTCGACCAACTCGGCGCCGTGCTGGCCGCGGAGCTTCCCGACCTGCGCGTGTGGTCGGTCGATCCCGGTGACCTGCGCACGGCCATGCACCAGGCCGCCTTCCCGGGCGAGGACATCTCGGACCGGCCCGAACCGGCGAGCGTCGTGCCTGCCTTCCTCGACCTCATCGAGAGCGACCGCCCGAGCGGGCGCTACCGGGCGGCCGAGCTCGTGATGGCGGGGGCGACGCCATGACCGCGTTGACGGCCGGCGCACCGTCCCGCCTGCCCGAGCTGCACCCGCTCTCCTTCGACCTGCCCCCCGAGCTCGAGGCTCCCGCTCCGCCGGAGAACCGCGGCATCACCCGCGACGCCGTGCGCATGCTCGTGGCGAAGAAGTCGGATCTCTCCCTGGTCCACTCGCACTTCTCCGAGCTCCCACGCTTCCTCGAGGAGGGCGACCTGGTCGTGATCAACACGTCGGGCACCCTGGCCGCCGAGCTCGACGGAAGCGCCGCCGATGGCTCGGCGGTGCAGGTCCATCTCTCGACCCAGCTCCCGGCCGGGCTCTGGACCGTCGAGGTCCGCCGGGACGGCGCCGCCCACCTCCGGGCCCGCGCGGGCGACGCCTTCGAGCTGGCGGGCGGTGGCCAGGTCGTGCTGCTCGCCCCGTACTCCCCCGGTCCAGGCGGGGCCGGCGTGCGCCTCTGGGTCAGCCACATCGAAGTGCCTCAACGGCTGCACAGCTACCTGGCCCGCTACGGTCGCCCCATCCGCTACGGGTACGTGCAAGGCAGCTACCCGCTCTCGGCCTACCAGAACGTCTACGCCACCGAGCCCGGCTCGGCCGAGATGCCGAGCGCCGGTCGCCCCTTCACCCCCGAAGTGCTGACCCGGTTGGTGGCCAAAGGTGTCGGCGTGGCCCCGCTCATCCTGCACACCGGGGTCGCGTCGCTCGAGGCCAACGAGCCGCCCTACGCCGAGTATTTCAAGGTGTCGCTCCCGACCGCCCACCGCATCAACGACACCCGGCGCTCGGGGGGCCGGGTGATCGCCATCGGCACCACCGTGGTACGCGCCCTCGAGTCGGTCGTGGACGAACAGGGGCACGTGCACACGAGCGAAGGCTGGACCGAGACCGTGGTGTCACCGGAGCATCCCGTGCGCTCCATCGACGGCTTCCTCACGGGATGGCACGAGCCCGAGGCCTCGCACCTGGCCATGCTCGAAGCCATCGCCGGGCGCCCGCTGCTCGAGGTGTCCTACGCGGCCGCCCTCTCGGAGAGGTACTTGTGGCACGAGTTCGGCGACGTGCATCTGATCCTGCCGTGAGCCCCGAGACGGTTCGCACCGAGACAGGCGCAACCGAGACAGGCGCAACCGAGACAGGCGAGTCGCCGCTCCAGCAGCTGCCCACCACCCGGCGGGCCATCCTCACCCTGCTCAAGCGCGAGGGACCGCTCGATGCCGCCGCGGTGGCCACCGCCCTCTCGCTCACGGCCGCGGCCGTGCGCCAGCAGCTGACCCGCCTCGAAGAGGACGGGCTCCTGACCCACCACGACGCCGAGGAGCAGACCCGGCGGGGGCGACCCCGCCACCTCTACGCACTGACCTCGGCGGCCGAGACCCTCTTCCCCAAGCGCTACGGCGACCTCACGACCGAGCTGCTCGGCTATCTGGGCGGTCCGGGCGCCAGCCAGGTCGACGAGCTCTTCGAGCAGCGACGCCGGCGCCGCGTGGCCGACGCCCTGCCCCGCACCGCGCACCTGCCCTTCGACGACCAGGTGGCCGCGCTCACCGCCATCCTCGACGGGGACGGCTACCTGGCCGACGCCGAGCGCCTCGACGACGGCAGCTGGCGCATCACCGAACACAACTGCGCCATTCTCACCGTGGCCCACGGCTTCTCCCAGGCGTGCACGAGCGAGTTGGCCTTCATCCGAGACGCACTTCCCGGCGCCACCGTGCGCCGCGTCGCCCACCTGATGGACGGCGCGCACGTGTGCGCCTACGTGGTCAGCCCGCCGGAGCCGTCGAGTCCGCCGCCCTGATCTCGATCACCGACGCGCCGTCGACCTCGTGGATCTCGGTCCGCAACAGCTCGATGAGGTGATCGCCACCGATCTCGACCACGAACTCGTCGACCGCCTGTCCCTCTTCGCGCTCGAGGATGTTGATGGCGACGATGTCTCCCCCGACCGCCCCGATCCTGCTGGCCACCAGGCCCAGGGCGCCGGGCCGGTCGGGTAGTGCGATGCGCACGACGTAACCAGCCATAAGCCAACGTTAGGCGCTCAATGTGAACGAGCTGTTTCAGCTGGATGAAAGGCGCCGGCCTGCAGGTTCCTCAGGCCGCAGCGGCATGCGGGCGTGCGGGCACGTATTCGTCGATGTACGGACGCTCGGAGAGCCGGGCAATCTCGTGCATGAGCTGGTCGGTGAAGGCGCGGCACTGCGTGTGGTCGTGGTTTTCGAGCGGGTGCGTCGGGTCCGCAGGCGGGTCCATCTGCAGGGGGGCGCCGAAGCGGATGGTCACCGTCTTGAAGGGCCGCATGAATTTCGAGTTGACCGGCTGCACCTCCACCGTCCCGATGATGCCGACCGGGATGACCGGCACGCCGCACTCGCGCGAGAGGCGGGTCACCCCGGTCCGTCCCTTGTGCACGTAGCCGTCCATGCTGCGGGTGCCCTCGGGATAGAGCCCCAGCAGACGACCCTGGCCCAACACGTCGGCGCGAGCCGTCTCGAGTGCCCGCTCCGAGGTGCTGCCGCCGGTGCGCCGGATCGGGATCTGCCCGGCCGCCCGGAAGAACCACGCCGTCCTCCACGATTCGAAGTACTCCGCCTTGGCCAGGTAGGTCACCTTGCGCCGGACCACGAGGGGGAGGAAGAAAGAATCGCAGAAGGACTGGTGGTTGGCCGCCAGCACGGCCGGCCCTTTCTCGGGGATGTGCTCGCGCCCCTCGACCTTGACCCGGAACAGGACGAGAAAAATCGGCGTCAGGACCACCTTGAGCGCCCAGTAGGCCACGAGCACAAGGTACCCCTCTGGGTGACCGGCGCGCCCGGGCCCGCCTGTGGTGAACTGCCCTGGCACCGATCCAACCGGCCCGGAGAAACGACCGTGACCAACGAAAACCTGATCGCTGAGCCTTTCCTCTCGGGCCTCTACTTCGGCGAGTGCCCGCGCTGGCACGACGGCCGCCTCTGGTACTCGGACTTCTTCGACCACGCCGTGTCCTCCGTCTCGCCCGACGGCGAGCGCCGGGTCGAAGTGGATTTCGACGGCGAGCCCGGCGGTCTCGGCTGGCTTCCCGACGGGCGCCTCTTGTTCACCTCCCGCCTCGATCGGGTCATCATGCGCCGCGAACCGGACCACTCTCTCGTGGTGCACGGCGACCTCAGGCCCTGGGCCACCTGGCACGCCAACGACATGGTGGTTTCGGCCAACGGCCAGGCCTATGCCGGGAACTTCGGCTTCGACCTCGACGGGCTCTATGCCGGAACACTTCAGGCCGGCGACATCTCCACGGCCTCGGTAGTGCGGGTGGACCCCGACGGCACCAGTTGCGAGGCCGCCACGGACATCGAGTTCCCCAACGGCACCGTCATCACCGACGACGGCCGCACCTTGATCATCGCAGAGACGATGGGCCGACGCCTCACCGCTTTCGACCGGGCCGTCGACGGCGCCCTCTCCAACCGACGGGTGTGGGCGGCGACCGAGGGCGTCTTCCCCGATGGCATCTGTCTGTGCGAGGACGGCTCGGTGTGGGCGGCCAATGCCATGTTGCCCGAGTGTGTCCGCTTCGCCGAGGGCGGCGAGGTACTCGAGCGCGTCACCACGTCGATGCCGTGCTTTGCCTGCATGCTGGGCGACGACGATCGTCGCACCCTCTACCTCGTCATCGCGGCGGACAGCGACGGGAACAAGGCCCCGTTGGCTCGCCACGGCGCCATCGAGAAGGTCCGCACGACCGTTCCGGGCGCCGGGCTGCCGTGACCCGGGGGTGGCAGCGGTGAAGGCTGCCGTGGCCGCGCTGGGGACCGGTCTCCTGCTGGTTCTCCTCACCGCCTCCGCGCTCCTCGTCGCCGGACCGGCCGGGGCGGCGGCGCCTGCGCGCGCCGCCGCTTCGATCTGGCGGTCGGCGGGTCGGGCTCCGTCGGGTTCCAGCCCACGTCGACCCACCCCCACGGCTCACCCACCGATTCGGGCTATGCCGACGACCTGGCGGACCGGGAAGCGACGCGCTGGCCCGGCCTCACCCTGGTGCGCATCGGCTGTCCCGGCACCACGACCCTGTACATGATCGACGGCGGCGGCCATTGCACCTACCCGGACGGCACCCAGTTGCAGACCGCGCTCGACTTCCTGCGCACCCACCCCTCGACCGTCCTGGTCACGGTCGATCTCGGCTTCAACGACGTGGTCCGCTGCCTGCACGACATGGATCTCAACAGTCCGTGCGTCGCCAGTGGCTTGGCCGCCGTGCAATCCCAACTTCCCCGCATCCTCGCCGCACTGCGTCAGGTCGCGCCGGCCAACGCCCAGATCGTCGGCGTCGGCCACTACGACCCCTACCTGGGCGATGCCGTCCGTGGCGCCGCGGGTCAGGCCTTCGCCCAGGCCAGCCTCGTCGTCATCGACCGCTTGAACGACATCATGCACGCCGCCTACGCAAAGGCCGGCATACCGATGGCCGATGTCGGCGCAGCCTTCGACCTGGGTGACACGACCCCGGTCGCGACGGCCGGCCTGGGCACGGTGCCGACCGATGTCGCCCGCGTCTGCGCACTGACCTGGATGTGCGCGCCGCCGCCCCTGGGCCCCAACCAGCACCCCAACGACACGGGCTACCGGGCCATCGCCGTCGCTCTGGCGGCCAGCCTGACGGGACATGTCTAAGGGGATGGCTAGGTCGGACTGAGCGCGTCGACCCGTTCGGTCCGGGTGTCGGCGCCCGGAGCAGCGGTCTTCGTCCCGGCCGTCTCCGGCTTTCGACGCACGCGCCACGGTACCCGCGAGCGTCCGGTCAGAGGCTTGCTCCAGGGCGTCCGAGCCAACAACTCGGTCAGGCCGACGCAGGCCAGGAACACGATGACGACGGTGAGCACGCTGACGAGCGGCCAGGGCACCACGTCGTCGAGCTGGCGCCACCCCAACCAGCCCAGGATGGTGATGAAGAGGAGCTGGGCCAGGTAGACGCCGTAGGAGTTGTCCGAGCCGGAGTGGACGACCCGCCGTGTCCGCGCCGAGCGACGTCGATCGACGAGCAGGACGCCGATCAGGTAGATGCAGGCGATGGCGCCCACGTTGAAGGGGATCACAATCGGTTGGAACGGGTCGGCGCTCGAACCGAGCCACGAGATGACGTGGTCCGCCGACAGGTAGTACCAGGCCTCGGCCGCCGCGGCGGCGGCCACGGTGCCGAGCACGATCGTCCAGACGTGCCCACAGAGCCACCGGTGGAACTCGTCGAGGTGCAACGCCATCACCATGCCGGCGATCAAATAGAACTGGTACGACGTCACCTCTCGGGTGGCCCAGTACCCCGTCATCCAGCCCGGGGCGAGTCCCCAGTGCATGGACGAGACCAGGATCACCTGCGCCAGCGCGCTGGCCAGGAGCAGGCGTCCGTGGTGACCGACCGTTCGCCGCACGAGGACGAGGCAAAGGGGGAAGACGGCGTAGAACTCCAGGAGGACCAACAGATAGTAGAGCTGGTAGTACCCCGTGCCGACGAGGTAGCCCAGGTGGGCGGTGTCGCCCGAGAGCGTGCCCGGGGCGGACCCGATGGTCAGGAAGAAGTAGATGACCGACCAGCACACATAGGGCACGGCCACGAGGGCGAAACGGCGGCGCCAGAAGGTTCGATGGTCGATGCCGGGCAGGTCGCGCACGCTGTAGGTGAGCATGCAGGCGGAGACGAAGAGGAAGGCCTCGCGGGTGACGTGGAGCAATTGCAACGACGCCCCGACGGCCACGCCGGCGGCCACCGGGGCGAAGAAGAGCAATGTGTGGGTCGACACGACGCCGACCTGCTTGACCGGACGCATCGCATCGATGTGGTCGAGACGCTGGCGCGTCCCGCGCACGGGCTGCGCCGGGGCCAGTGGGGACTCGTCAGCCATCAGGACCCGGGAAGGAATGCAGGATCGTGGTTCCCGCTTCGTTGAGGGCGCGCCGACGTACCTTTCCCGTTGCCCCCCTCGGGAGCGCAGCGACGACCTGCACCGCGACCGGTCGTCGCGAACGGACCAACGCACGGGTCAACGCCCGGTTGATCCGCTCGACCGCCTGGCCCGCAACCTGGCCATCGCCCGATGATGCGACGCCCGCGAGGACCACGAAGGCCACGGGTACCTGGCCCAATTCCTTGTCGTCCCGTCCGGCCACGGCGACCGCCACCACGGCCGGATCCGCGCTGACGACCTCCTCGATCTCCCGGGGGAAGACCTTCTCGCCGCCGCGATTGATGACGTCGTCGCTCCGGGCGACCAGATAGAGGAAGCCGTCGGTGTCGCGCCATCCGAGGTCACCCGTGCGAAGCCAGCCGCCCGGGCGGAAGCGATCGGCATGGGTGCCCCCCGCGTAACGGTCGATCACCGACGGACCCCGGATCTCCACCTGGCCCACCTCGGCCGGTTCACACGCCGTCGGGCTGGTTTCCGGTTCGTCGTCGCGGACGACGCGCAGCTCGACTCCGACGGGCACGCCGACAGAGCCGGCACGACGGGGCACCGCCAGTGGGTGGGCGGTGATCTGGCTGGCCGCCTCGGTCATTCCGTACGTCTCGATCACCGGAATGCCGGTGGTCTCCTCGAACCGGTCCGCCGCCGCAACAGGGAGTGGCGCCGAGGCCGAGCGGATGAAGCGGACGCCGGTCGGCACCGTCTCGTCGGGCCGGAGCTCGGCGAGCCGCGAGATGATGGCGGGAACGGCATTGATCCAGGTGATCCGCCGCTGAGCCATGAGCGGCCAGAAGCCCGTCCGGTGGAAGTGGTCGTCGAGCACGAGGCACGAGCCGGCGACGAGGGAGGAGAGCAACCCGACGACTTCTGCGTTGACGTGGAAGAGCGGCAGCGAGTTGAAGCCGCGGTCCTCCGCCGTGAGGTCGTGGTGTGCCGACACGCAACGAGCGGCGTGCAAGAGCCCGGCCTGTGCGAGGCGGACCACCTTGGGCGGGCCGGTCGTCCCCGACGAGGAGAGCACGACGCCTCCGGACGTGGCCCCGGACAAGAGCGGTTCGCTCGATGCCCGCGGGGACGGTACGAGTGAGGCGAGCTCGACCCAGTTCCACCCGTCGGCCTCGGCGGACCGGTCGGCCATGACCGCCTGGGCTCCGATTCTCCTCAGCAACGACTCCAGGCCGGCCGGGCCGCCGAGCGGCAGGGCGGGGTCCAGCGGGGCCACCCACAGGCCGGCGGCCACCGCACCCAGCACGGCCGCCGCACAGGACAGCGGGTCGGCGATCGACACGGCCACGGTGGACCCTGGGGTAAATGGTCCGCGGGCCAAGGCGCGTCGCCAACGGTCCAACGACGCAAAGCTCAGGACCCGTTCGCTGCGAGCATCCTCGGCGTACACCCGCTCCCCCAACGCGTCGGCCCGCCGGGAGACCAGCGCTCCCAGACATTCGCCGACGGGAGCGACACCGATCCCCGAGACCACCGACCTCGCCTGGTGCGAGGCCGGGGCCGGACGCGTCGCAATCGGGATCGGCGCCGCCATGTCAGTACATCATCCGCGGATCGGAATAGTGCTTGAATTCGACGAGATTGTTCGACGGGTCGCGCAGCACGAACGTCCGGTGGGCCTCGACCAGGCCCTCGAAACGCACGGACACGTCGGAGAACAGCTCGATCTTGCGCTGCGCGCAGAGGGAGTGGAGGGCGTCGAAGTCGCTCCCCTCACGGAAGGTCACCCCGAAATGACGGGGGTAGAGGTTCAATTCGGCCGGCATCGCCTCCGGCGGGTCCACGAGATGACAGACCAGCTGGTCGCCGAAGAAGTCGATGGTGATGCGGTCGGCGTAGCGGCGGGCCAGCTTGCAGCCGAGGGCCCCGACGTAGAACTCCTGTGACTCGTCGAGGTCGTAGACGGGGATGGCCAGGTGGAAGACGTCGCGGCTCTCCCTCACGAGACCTTGGCCTCGAAGGCCTCCAGGGTGTCGGACCGGAGGCCGAGACGAATCGTCTCGAGCCCGAGGATCGCGGTGGAGGGGATGTTCCCCAGATTGACGTCGGTGCCCACACGCGTGACGAAGTAGCACTGCAGTTCCGTCGAGGGAGCCTCGAAGAGGAGGCGGTCCACCGGAAGGTCGCTCATCAGGATCTCCTCGATGAGTCCAAACCGGAGCTCACCGTTGGGCCGGCAGATGCCCGAACGACCGCTCTCACGGGCCTCGAGCGTCACCAGCAGGGCCCCGGCGTCAAGGTCGTCGTGCACGCTCTCGATCCAACGGGCGGGGGCCAGGCGCTCCGAGCGCTCGGCATCCTTGAAACCCACCTCGGAGATGACACAGAAGTCATCGGCCAACTTCGTGATGTATCCGACCTTCTCCATGCCCGACAGGCTGATGGTGCCATTGGAGACCTCGACGTAGCGGCACGAGTAGCGCTGGCACAGGTCCCGAAAGTCGTCGAAGCGGTCCTGCAGGACGAACTTCTCGAACAGCGTCCCGCCGAAGTAGTAGTCCACGCCGGCGTCGTCGAGGGCGTCGATCTTGCGCTGAAGATCCTTGGTCACGAGGGCCGTGCCCCAGCCGAACTTCACGAAGTCGAGATACTCAGCGCTGCTTTGGACGATGTCCTGAAATTGGCGCGTCGGCAGGCCGCCGTCGACCATCATCGTGCGACCCTTGCTCCTGGGCTTGGACGCTCGTGCTGGCAGTTCCAATGCTGTAGGCCGCATATGTCGCTCCTTGACGGTTCAGACGCTCGAAAGCAGGACGGGTGGACAGATCTCTTGGTTGCCCAATGACCACAGACCGGCGTTGGGGACTTGACCCCACGCCATCTTGGAGACGGGCAGCCGATCACACTTCGCCAGGGCGACCCGGATGAAGCCCCCGTGGGTCACGACGAGGACATCACCACGCGGCTGTCCATGGGCCAAGCGGGTGAAGAACCGGTCGACGCGCTGACTGAGATCGTGCAACGACTCGCCTCCGGGCGGACGAGCGTCGGCATCGACGACACGAGTGCCATCGATGCCGGACCACTCAGGACCGAGGTCGTTCAAAGGCCTCCCCTGGGCGCAGCCGAAATCGCGCTCTCGCAGGTCGACATCGGAAACCCAGGCCATGTCGAGCTTCTCGCCGATGATCGACGCCGTCTCGTCCGCGCGAGCCAGGTCACTCGAGATCATGGTGGTCACCGGCAACCGGCTGACCACGTCCGACGCGGCCGCCACCTGGTCACGCCCTGCCGCGGTCAGTTCCGGACCTTCTGCCTGACCTTGCACGAGCCCAGACGCGTTCCACGTGCTCTCTCCGTGACGGAGGAGCCAGATCGTGTACCCAGAGTTACGTTGTTGTTTCACTTCCCTTCACAATGGCCAATGACTCTGTGCCAGCACTGGGAAAAGAACGAGAATCCGGTGAGGACTTCGTAAGGAATTTGTGAACTCGGGGCCGCTCTCGGCCGCCTCAGGCACGGCTCGGTCCGGTCAGCTCGGGTTGCAAGGGCCGCTCGGTGGTTTCCTGAGTTTCAGCTGACATGTCGTCGACACCCAGGCGCGCCCGCTGCTCGGCCCGGATCGGTCCGGTCAGCACCCAGCGCAGCGGGGTGAGGAGCAGCAGCCCGGTACAGACCGCGGCGCACGTCATCGTCAGCACGAACGTCAGGGCAACGAGGGCCGCCCAATCGAGATGGGCCGAGATGCCGGCGTCACCGAGCCCGGCCCGAATGAGGTTGAGGAAGAGCACGTGACAGAAGAAGATCCCACCTGTCAGGCCGGCCAGGTACTCGGCCGAGAGGAGGCGGGGCCATTGGCGTCGTATGCCGGGACGGCGCACCTGGCGCCGGTACCAGGCCCACGTACCGCACTCGAGCGCCGCCACGGCGGCGGTGAACCACAAGAAGGCCACTGGTTGATAGAGATCCGACGCATGCCCGGTGTCCGATCCCGTCCAGACCGCGATGAGGTACCACATCGTCGCCACCACTCCGAAAAGCACCCCGACTGCGACAACGGCACGCCAACGCCGCTCGACGAATCCTCTGATCTCGTCGAAGTGCAGCGCCACCAGGACACCGGCCACGAACTGTTCCTGGTAGGTGATCGGGTCGCGCGCCCAGGGCCAGACCGAGGCGATCGACCGGGTGGCGCTCCCCACGACGCCGAAGTACTGCGTGTAGTGCAGGTCGGCGGCCAGGAGCAACGCGAACAGCAGGCTGCCCACCATGATGGCGACGTGATGCGTGCTCCTGCGCAGGACGCGCAACAGCCAGGGGAAGACGAGGTAGAGCTGGAGAAGGACGACGGCGAAATAGAGCTGGTAGTAGCCGTAGACGAGGTCGTGCCAGAGCAGCGAGCCCGCCTGGTCCCAGGCGTTGGTGTCGACCATCGTGAAGATCCAGTAGATGCCCGTCCACACCAGGAACGGGACACCGACCTGCAGGTAGCGCCGCCCCCAGAATTCGCGGAGCGACCGTGGGCGGTGGATCTCGGAGTACGTCAGCACGAACGCCGTGAGGAAGAAGAAGGCCGTGCGGCTGAAGTGCAGCAGCATCACGAGGGCCCAGGCCGGCGTGTTCCCTGGCACGACATTCCACAACAGCGAGTGCTGCAAGACCACGGCACAGCAGGCGATCACCCGGTAGGAGTCGAATTGCCCGAGGTACGGGGCCCGGGTCGAGGCCACGTCGAGTGCAGGCAGGGCCCGCCCCGTGGTCGGGTCGATCGGCCGCTGGCGGCCCGCAACGAGCGGGGAGACCGTCGACGCCATGGGCGGATATTGACCGACCTTCCTGGAGACAACCTGAGAAACCGCCCCATCGGTGCCGGTCAGGCCGGTACCCGGCCGCTCGATCACCCCAGTTTCGTCAGCGCGGTCCGGAGGTTGCGCACGGCCTGACCGATGCGCTGCTCGTTCTCGATGAGGGCGAAGCGCACATGGCCGTCGCCCCCCGGGCCGAAGCCCACGCCGGGCGAGGTGGCCACGTCGGCCTCGCTGATCAGGTATTTGGCGAATTCCAGCGACCCCATCTCCCGGTAGGGCTCGGGGATGGGGGCCCAGACGAACATCGTTCCCCGCGGCTTGGCCAGCTGCCAGCCGATGCGGTCGAGCCCGTCGCAGAGGGCGTCGCGGCGCGAGCGGTAGATCCGGTTGATCTCCTTGGGATAATCCGGCGCCTCGTTCATGGCGACGATGGCGGCGATCTGAATGGGCTGGAACGTCCCGTAGTCGAGGTAGGTCTTCAGCTTGGTCAGTGCCTGGACGATCTCGGGATTGCCGACCACGAATCCCACCCGCCAGCCGGCCATGGAGAACGACTTGGTCATGGTGTAGAGCTCGACTGCCACGTCCTTGGCCCCGGGGACCTGGAGGATCGAGGGCGGCTCGTAGCCGTCGAAGCCGAGATCGGCGTAGGCAAAGTCGTGCACCAGCACGGTGTCGTGCTCGCGGGCGAACGCCACCAGCCGCTCCATGAAGGTCAGGTCGACGCAGGCGGTGGTCGGGTTGTGCGGGAAGGAGAGGACGATGACGCGCGGCTTGGGCCACGACTCCTCCCAGGCGTGCATGAGCCCGTCGAAGAACGCCTCTCCCGGGTCGGGCGCGCCCAGCGACTCGACGTCGGGTCCGCGCAGAGGGACCTGACGCACGTCGGCGCCGGCGAAGAGCGGGCCCCAGATGTGGATCGGGTACGAGGGCGAGGGCACGAGCGCGGTGTCCCCCGGCCCCACCAGAACCCACATGAGGTGCGAGAAGCCCTCTTTGGCGCCGATGGTGGTGACCACCTCGGAATCGGGATCGAGCTCGACGTCGAACTTGCGCTTGTAGAGGTCGGCGATGGCGCTGCGCAGTTTGGGAATGCCGCGCGAGGCCGAGTAGCGGTGGTTGCGCGGGTTGTGCGCCGCCTCGGCCAGCTTGCCCACCGCCACGTCGGGCGAAGGCAGGTCGGGGTTGCCGAACCCGAGGTCGATCACGTCGCGTCCGGCCCGCCGCGAGTCCGCCTTGAGATCGTTGATCGTGGCGAAGACATAGGGCGGCAGCCCGTTGATGCGACGAAACTCCATCGTTGAAGTCTACGGCTGCCGGCCGGGCACCCCCGACGATGGGCCGGGCGACGCGGCGTGCGCGGCCTCGGCGAGCGCGTCCACGTCGACGGGCCAGCCGAAGACGACCCAGGTGGCCCCCGCACCGGCCATGAGGGCCACCGTCTCGGCCGCGGCCGGAGCGCTCTCGGGGGGCGGTCCGGCCCAGGTGACCTCGAGAGGATCGGCACCCGTGGACCGCTCGGTGACCAGCGTGGGATCGGCGTTCCACACGTTGAGGGCGGCCCCCGCCGCCACTGCCTCTTCTGTCCGCCCGGCCGGACCGCCCGCCACCCAGACGATGATCCCCTCGCTGATCAGCTCGCGGGCCAGCGCGACCACCTCGGCCCGCCGCACGGCCGCCGGCGCAAAGGGGATGCCGTAGGCACGATTCTCCTCGGCGCTCAGGCTGTCTCCGGTGCCCAGGCCGGCGATGACGCGGCCGGGCGCCAGCCGGGACAGCGCCCGGAACTCGGCGGCGAGGACGATGTTGGGCACGAGACCGATGCGGGCGACCAAGGTCCCGAAATACGGCCCGGAGTCGTCCGGACGCGGACCGAAGCGGGCGGCGAGCGCGCCGAGAAGCGGAAAGGGGGCCAGGGCGGGCCGCTCGGGCTGACCCATGGGCCACAGGTGGTCATAACAGAACAGCCCGTCGATGCCGGCGGCGACGGCCGACTCCGCCGCCGCCAACGCCTCGTCGGGGGTGTCGCGGAAGGTGGGGAGCACCACGCCGGCCCGGCTCACCAGAGGCCACCCTGGCGCGCCCCGAGCGCGGCACCAACCGCGCCGGCCCGCTCGCCCAACGCGGCCGGCACGATGGCCACGTCCGGACGACGCCCCGCGCCCTCGACCTGTTCGGCGAAGGCGCTGCGGGCCGATTCCAAGAGGAGGTCGCCCGCGTGGACCAGGCCACCCCCCAACACGAAGCACTCCGGATCGGTGACGCAGGCCAGGTTGGCCAGGCCGAATCCCACCCAGGACCCGACCTCGCGGATGACCTGCTGGGCCGCGGGGTCGCCCGCGTCGGCCGCGGCCGAGACGTCCTCGCCCCGCACGCTCTCGGGATCGCCGCCGGCCAGGTGCACCACCGCGTCGAGCCGCCCGGCCAGCGCGGCCTGACGGGCCAGCATGCCCAGTCCGGCACCCGACGCGAAGCGCTCCCAGCAGCCCCGGCGCCCGCACGGACAGGCCGGCCCGGCCGGATCGACCACCATGTGCCCGATTTCGCCGGCGAAGCCCGCTGCGCCCACCTGGACCTTCCCGTCGATCACGATCCCGCCGCCGATGCCGGTCCCGAGCGTGACCAGGACGACCTGGTCGAAACCGGACGCCGCGCCGAGGCGGTGCTCCGCCAGCACGGCGAAATTGGCGTCGTTCTCGATGAGCACCGGGCGGCCGGGCAGCCGACCGCCCACGAGCTCGGTCCAGTCGACCCCGTGGGCCTGGGGCAGGTTGGGGGCGAAACAGAGCCGGCCACGCCGGTCGACCATCCCCGGGGCCCCCACTCCCACAGCCGCACCGGGCGAGTCCAGCGCCTGGTCGAGATCGGCCACCACGACCGCGACGGCATCGGCCACGTGGCTGCCGACGATCTCCCGCGTCCCCGTCGGGGTGGGCACGCGGGTTTCGCCGACGATCCGGTCGGACGCGTCGAGGGCGAGCCCGAGGACCTTGGTGCCTCCGATGTCGATCCCGTAGGTGATGCCGGCGGCGCCAGGGGGGCCGGGAGGGCCGGAGCCCTCGCTCACGACGTGGACTCGACCCTTGCCTTCAGCTCGCGCATGGCCGTGGCCATGATCCGGCTCGTGGCCCGCATCTTGATGAAACCCGGGATGGGCACGCGCAGTTCGACCTCGAGGTGATAGGTGACGTCGGTTCCGCCATCACCCTCGCCGGGATCGAAGACGTAGCTCCCGTCGAGCTTGGTCGTGATGTCGCCCTGGGTCAGCTTCCACGAGAGGACGTGGGGAGCCTCCGAGTAGTCGTAGGCCAGGGTGTAGCTGGTACTCCGCCCGAAGGCGGCCGCCCGGAACGTCACGTGGAGAGGACGGCCCTGCTCGTCCCGCTCCTTGATCTCGATCTCCTTGATGTCGGCGGCCCATTCGGGGTACCGCTCGAGGTCCGCGGCCACGTCGTAGCACCGCTGGGGCGGTGCAGCGACCGACATGTGCTCGGTGGCGGTATCGGCCACGATGAGGGATTCCTTCCTGTCTGTCGCACCCGTGGGTGCTGGGTCAGATTGCCACTCCGGTCAGGCGCGTCGGCCAGCCTAGAAGCGAGAGCGTCGGGAGCGAAGGTATCCCCCGCCCGGGCCCGGGCCGCCTGCCCCATGCACCGGCGCAGCGCCGGATCGGCCAGCAGGGTGCGCAGGGCCTCGGCCAGCGCACCCGGGTCCTCGGGCCGGCGCACGACCAGCCCGGTCACCCCGTCGAGCACGGCTTCGGGGGCGCCCCCGCTGTCCCCGGCGATCTGGGGCACCCCGGCTGCCGCGGCCTCCAGGAACACGATGCCGAAGCCCTCCTGCTCGAGCCCGAACCAGCGGTTGCGGCAGGCCATGACGAAGACGTCGCCCGCGGCGAGGAGCCCGGCCCGGTCCTCGTCGCTCACCCGCCCGAGCACGGCGACGGTGACCGGGCTGCGGGCGGCCTGTCGGCCCAGGGTTTCGAGCTCCCGACCAGCGCCGGCCACCGCCACGACGAGGTCGGGATAGGAGGGGGCCAGCCGGGCCGCCGCCTCGATGAGCACGTCCATGCCCTTGCGGGGAACGAGCCGGCTGACACTGACCACGAGCGGCCCGTCGGTCGGGAGCCCCAGGCGGGCGCGCACGGCGGCGCGCTCGGGGCCGACCAGCGGGACGATGGCGCTCGAGTCGACGGGCGGGGGGATCTCGACCACGGGCGCGCTCATACGCGGCGCGGCGCGGCGGCCCTCCGTGGCGGGGTACCGGCCGGCGGAGACAACGAGCGCGGCGCCCTCGAGCACGCGGGCCAGAGCGTGGCGCAGGCCGGAGAGCCTTCCGGGAATGGTCACCTCGGCCCCGTGCAGGATCACACCGTAGGGTACGGGGAGACGCCGGCCCAGGAGTCCGAGCGGAAGCGCCGGGTCCATCAACACGAGATCGATGTCGTACTGGTCGACGCAGCGGCGCACGGCGGCCAGCGCGCCGGGGGTCGGAAGGAACAGCGTGGACTCGGGCACGCGCTCGATGCGCACGCCCCGATCGGCCTGGAGCCGGTCGAAGTCAGCCGCGCCGGGGTCAGAGCTTGCGGTCAACACCACGTAGCTCGCGGGATCAAGGCGCTGCCACAGGTCCCAGAGATAGTTCTGAATGCCGCCGACCTTGGGCGGGAAGTCGTTGGTGACGAGGAGGTGGCGCCTCACGCGCACCACCTCTGGCCGCTAACCGGCCTGGTGCCCGAAGCCTTGTTGGCTGAAGCGCAACGCGGGCACGAGACCCGCACGCTCGAGCATGCGCATGGCGCGCGCCTCGTCGGCGTCGACGACCACGGCGTCGTCGGGCTCCCTCCCGAGGAGGAAGGTGACGACGCAGTCATCGCACGCTGCGGTGTCGCGCAATGCGCAGCAGTCGCAGTCAATTGTGAACCCACCCTCGGGCTCGGTGCCGTCGCTCGTGACGGTCTCCCTGGTGATCGGCATGTCACTGACCCTCTCTGTCTGCCCTCATCGTGAACGAGGGCTGTGACACACACGAGGGTGGCGGGGCCCGGATGCATGCTGCACTCAGTCCCGGGCCAGGCCGGACAGGGCGGCACGCAGAGTCTCGTCGACTCCCCACGCCACTCCTTCGGTCCGGACCGCCTGCCGGTCGACCACGGCGAAGAAGGGCGCGGCGGCTCGATAGTCGGTGAAAGCCGACCGGCTCATGACCACATCGATCCCGGACCGTTCCGGCGCCACGCCGGCCAATGCCGCGACCACCGCCGGATCCTGGTCGCCCGGGCTCTTGGTGAGCACGATCAGGCGGGCTCGACCCCCGAGCCCGGCCTCGATCTCCGGCAGGCCGGCCCAGAGGTCGCGGCAGCCGTCGCAGTCCGCCGCGAGGAAGAGGAGCAGAAGCGGCGCGGCGGCCTCGACCAAAGAGACCGTGCGCGGCGCGCCGTCAAGGTCAACGCCGACCACGTCATGAGGACGGGTCGCCGGCTTCTCGGTGTAGGTCGGTATGGGGCGGAGCCGGCGCAGCATGTCGGCCGGCGGCTCGCTCACGGCACCGATTCGGCGGCCTCGTCGATCTCGACGACGCTACGCCCGTGGCCACACCAACGACACACGACCTCGTCGACGCGGTGGGACAGAACCTGCTCGTCCTCCACGAGCAGCTCACCGCCCACGGTGTAGTGGTGGAAGGCCCTGGTCTGCTGCGAGATCGTCACGTCGAAGCGCGTGAGATTGCCGCATCCGTCGCAGCGGTATCGAGTCGGGCTCACCCGCCCACGGTAGCCGGGCCGCGAGAGGACTCGACTCGACCACCCGCTCGGCGGAGGGCGGCCCGAGGGTGCGGCCCTCGGCCGACGCCCCGGCGACGCACGGAGGCGCGGGCCAGGCGTGCGGTCCAGATGCGGGCTAGATCCGGTTGAGCAGTTCGGTCTTCTTGGCGGCGAACTCCTCCTCGGAGATGATGCCGCGCCGGCGCAGGTCGTCGAGCTGGATGAGCCGGTCCCGGACGTCGAAGTGGTCCGTGGCCGGCGCCGGCTGTTCGGTCGGTCGGGTCGCCGCGGTCGGCGGCGTCGCGGGTGGCTCCCCCGCCGGGGTCTGGTGTCATCACCGGCGGCGGGGTCAGCGGTGTGCGGCCCGGATCAGTGGCGTCCTGATCGACCGGATCGGTGACCGCCGACTGGCCGAACGGCGGCGTGCGGGGGGCCTCCATCTCGTCGGTGTCCTCGGCGCGGTTGCGCCCGCGGGACCGCTGGTCGAACGGGAGCATGTCCTCGGGGATCGGCTCGCGCTCACCGCCGCCGACGATCTCGTTGATCTGCGAGTTGATGACGCGTTGCACGACGGCCGGCTTGCGCACGTACTCGAGGGTGAGCGTGTTGTCCTCACCTTGGACATCGATGAGCAGGGTCCCGCACTGGAGGACGCGCTCGATGAAGGCCTGGCGGAGATTGACCTCGACGATGCGCTGAAGCCGAAGCTGCACCGTGTCGCGCCCGAAGATGCCCTGGCGCACCAGGATGCGGGTGGAGGTCAGGGCGATGATGTAGGAACGCCAGCGGACGTAGCGGCCCAACAGCCACAGGCCCGGGATGAGGGCGAGGATGAGGAACGGGTAGTTCGTCCAGCCGGGTGCGCTGTGCCACAGGATCAGGATGACGACGATCACCGCCCAGGTCCCGAGGGAGGTGAAGAGTGGCCCGAAGAGGAAGATCCAGTGCGGGCGCAACTCGGCCAACAGCTCCTCGTCCTGGTTGAGGAACTTCCTGGGAATCATCGCGGTCCAGCGTACCGGCGGTGGCGGCGACGTCCGGGCCACGGTGGGCCACTGTGGGCCGGTGTCGTAGCGTGGACCGCGTGCCCTACAGCGAGGTCGAACCCGACGAGGTCAAGGCCAGGGTCGCCCGCGGCGAGGACGTCTTCCTCCTCGACGTGCGCGAACCCGACGAGGTGGAGGCCTGGGCCTACCCGTTCGGGGTCAACATCCCGCTCGGGCAACTGGGCGACCGGCTCGACGAGGTGCCCCGCGAGCGGACCATCGTGGTGGCCTGCCACGTCGGCGGGCGCTCGGCCGTGGCGGCGCAGGCGCTGAGTGAGGCCGGGTGGACGGCGGAGAACCTCACGGGCGGCGCCGTGGCCTGGGCGGCGAGTGACGAGGCGTCGGGCCGCTGATCCGAACGCTCGTGGGGACCGCTGAGGATTTTGGTGCCCACCCCGTGTTACGCCTCAAAGCGCAGTTGATGCCGTAGGTGAGCCTCGTCGGTGTGAAATCCGGTCAGAAGGCCCTCTTCTACTCCTGCTGAACTCCGTAACCAATCATGAGATAGTTCGTAGCGTCGCCGGTGACGTATTGACAGAAGTGTTGGCTGACTCTGCCCCCGTTTAGTCTCCTCGCAGAACCCGTGCCTCCACCCACGGCGCCCGTGACGTGCACCGCGGATACGAACTCGTAGCCCGACATTGGCGCGCATGGGTGAGGTGCGTTGTAGTCGAATTTCAAGGACCCATCCGTGATCGTCTTCCCTGTCGCCCACGTCACTTGTGATTCACCACCGGCTGGGGTGTTGAACATCTCGGTTCCGGTCGAACCAGTGATTCCCACGCCCGATCCAGAGCATCCGCTGAAGTAGACAGGTGTGCCAGGCCCCCCCTCGCCCGTCAATCCTGTGCATTCAACCTTCAGAGGTGTGGCTGCTCCGACCGCGCCCACGGTCGCTACCGCCGCGCCAATGGTTACGCCCACCGTCGCAACCGCGGTGATGGTGACGACGATCACCGTCCTGACGAGTCGCAATGCTTCCGCCTCCTTTTCGCTGGTCCCGCGTAGCATGACCGATTCTGCGCAAAGTTGCTCACGCACCCGCAGAACCACCATTTCCGCGAGTCGTAGTACTCGGCTTCGAGGTCCGAGAGGTTTCGTCGTGAGTTCGTCGTCGTCGGGAAGTCCTACCTGTTGGGTGGGATTCAGTTTAAGCTCTTCACCTGGACTTATTGGTAGGGCTGGTGGGGATCGAACCCACGACCGAAGGATTATGAGTCCTCTGCTCTGACCACTGAGCTACAGCCCCGACGGGGTCCAAGGGTAGAGGGCAGCGTTCCGTGGGGTCGGCACGCCCGGATGCGCACCACGCACCCTTGCGCCGTCGACATTTCGCCGGGAACATTTAACGGAGCGGCAACCTTCGCCCCGGATGCGGTTGGCAACATGCCTCAATGGAAAGGAACCACGCCACTGGACACGTGATCGTGTGCGGTCTTCAGGGTGTGGGCCTGCGGACGGTCGAGCAATTCCATCTGAGCGGGACGCGCGTCCTGGTGATCGACGACGATGCGGATCCGCGCTTCGCCCGGGCGCTCGAGGACTGGGGAGTCGAGCACATCCGTCGACACGCCTATCGCGGTGAGGGCTTCGTCGAAGCGCATCTCGACGGAGCGGCGGCGGTGGTTTGCGTCGAGGTGGACGAGATCCACACGCTCGAGACGGCTCTGCGCGTGCGCGAGCTGCGGCCCGAGGTGACACTCGTGGTCGAGCTGGCCAACCCGGCCGTGGCCCGCGCCCTGGGGCGGGTCTCGGGCCCGGGCAACGTGCTCGACGTGGCCACGCTCGCCGGCCCCTCCTTCGTCGAGGCCTGCCTGGGACGGCGGGCCCACGATATTGAGCTCGACGGGGTCGATTTCGCCGTGGTGCAGCTCGAGGTGGAATTGTCCGACCACGCGCACGACACGTTCCGGGGGCACTTCGGGAACTTGGCCCCGGTTGCCATCATGCCGGCGGACGGGTCACCCATGGCCCCGTGCCCCGGGCGCGACCACGCCCTCGCCGCCGGGGACCGTGTGGCCGTCTTGGGCACCGCGGACGAGCTGGACCACGTCGGCATCGATGCCCGGTCTTCGATCGGAGGACCGACCCGGCGCGTCAGCCTGTTCCGCCGCGCCCGCCTCCAGCTCGGCATCGCGCTCGAAGAAGGCAACAAGGCGCTGGCCGTCGTGGCCGGGTCGCTCCTGGTGCTGCTGGTGCTGGCGACGGCCCTGCTGCACGCCACCTACCGACCACCGGGGCAGACCCAGCACCTCGGCGTCCTGGCCTCGCTGTACTTCAGCGTGGAGACCGTGGCCACGGTGGGGTACGGGGACTACACGTTCGCCCACGAGCCCCCATGGCTGATGGCCTGCGGGATCGTGCTCATCGTGGCCGGCGTGGCCCTGGTGTCGACCGCCTTCGCGCTGTTCACCAACATCTTGGTGAGTCGACGCATCGAGCGCTCCCTCGGTCGCCGCCAGGTGCCGGGCATGACCGACCACGTCATCGTCATCGGTCTCGGGTCGATCGGGATCAGCGTCGTGCGCGGCCTGGTCTCGGAGGGTCAGCGCGTCGTGGTGATCGAGCGCGACACCGACAACCGGTATCTGGCCCAGGCCCGCGCGCTGGGCGTGCCCGTCGTGATCGCGGATGCCACGCAGGTGCAGACGCACCAGATGGTGAACATCGCGTACGCCAAGGCGGTGGCCGTCCTCACCAGTGCAGACCTCACCAACATCGAAGCGGGCCTGTCCGTCCGTGAGTCCCTCGGCTCGCGCTGGGACGACGTGCCGGTCGCGCTGCGGGTGTTCGATCGCGAGCTCGCCCTCATGATGGAGCGGAGCTTCGGCTTCCGGCACGTGCGCTCGACCTCGGCGCTGGCGGCACCGTGGTTCGTCGGGGCCGCCCTGGGCCTCGAGGTCCTCAGCACGTTCTACGTCGATCAGCAGCCGTTCCTGGTCGGAGCGCTGACCGTGGCGCCGGACGGCGGCCTGCAGGGACTGGCCATGCAGGACCTGTCCGCACGGACCCGGGTCATCGCGCTCAGCCGGGCGTCGGACGGCGCCCTCGAGCACCCTCCCCGCCGAGGCACCGTGTTCGCTGCCGGCGATCGCGCCTTCCTCCTGGGGCCGTACGAGGAGCTCCTCCGGGTGCTGCAAAGGGACCAGACGCCTCTCGCTCCCCGCTGACCGGCATCATGGTTCGGTGCAGCGCCCCAGGCCCGAGTCGATTCCTGCGTGAGCGCGTCCGCGACCTCGACCGAAGCATCGGCATCGGGCGAGCCCGAATCCGAGGCCGGACCGGCGCAGGGATGGCTCCTCGCCCGGTTCGGTCCCTGGTGCATCGTGGCCATCACCTGCATCTGGGGACTGGTCGAACTGCGACCCGAGCTGACGGCGGTGCCCTACCTCGACGACAGCTCGCTGCACCAGCAGATGGTGCGCGTGGCGGCCAGCCGCATCAAAGAGGGTCACCTCCCCCTCACCAGCTGGTTCCCCTACCTCGGACTGGGCTCGCCCCAGTTCCTGCACTACCAGAGCCTGCCGGCCATGACCGCCGGGGCGATCGGCACGATGGCCGACCCCGACGCGGTCTTTCGCTGGTCCCTGTACCTGTTGCTCGCCCTGTGGCCGTTGGCCGTCTACTGGTGCGCGCGACTGTTCGGCCTCGGTCGGTGGACCGCGGCCGGCGCGGCGGCCGTCGCTCCCTTCCTCTCCTCGTGGGCCGGCATCGGCTACGAGACGAAGGCCTACGTGTGGGCGGGCTACGGCGTGTGGACCCAGCTTTGGGCGTCGTGGACCCTTCCACTGGCCTGGGGCTTCACCTATCGCTCGCTCCGGTCGTTGCGCGCCATCTTCCCGGCCGTCCTGTTCATCATGCTCACGGTCGCCCTGCACTTCGAGACCGGTTACCTCGCCTTCGTCCCTCTGGTCGTGTGGCCCTTCCTGATTCCGTCGGACCTCCGGCGTCGGTTGCTGCGAGCCATCGCCATCGGTGCGTCGGCGCTGGTCGCCTCGGCCTGGGTGATCTACCCGGTGCTGGCCCAATCCCACTGGGCGGCGCGCAACCAGGTCCTCAGCGAAGGTCCTCTGGAGAACGGCTACGGCGCCCCCAGGGTCCTGTGGTGGTTGATCAGTGGTCAGCTCTACGACTTCGAGCGCGTCGTCCCCGTCGTCACGGTCCTCGTCGGCGTGGGCCTGATCGTCTGCATCGCACGGTGGCGCACGTTCGTCGCCGGTCGGGCCATCGTGACGATCTGGGTGGTCTCACTCCTCATGACGTTCGGACGGGCCACCTGGGGCTTCGTCTACGACATCGTGCCCGGGAGCAGCGACATCTTCATCCGCCGCTTCGAGATGGGCGTGCAGCTCTCCGGTCTTCTGCTGGCCGGAGTGGGCATCGTCGCCATCGGGCGATTCGTGCTCAACGAAGTGGCGCGACTGCTTCCGCCGGACCGGCGCGGCTGGACCGAGAACCCGACCAGCCATGGTCTGGTGGTCGGCCTGTGCATCGCCGCGCTGCTGATCGGTCTCGCTCCGGCTTGGTGGAACATCAGCAAGTTCGACCTGCACAACCGGACCAACGTGTCGTTGCAGGCCCGGTCCGACACCCAGGAAGCTCCCCAGATCGACCACCTCCTCGACTACGTCCGGGCACACCCGCGGGGCCGGGTCTACGCAGGATCGCCGACCAACTGGGGCGCGGACTTCACCGTGGGCGCCGTACCGGTGTTCAAGTACCTCGAGAGCAAGGACGTCGACGAGGTCGGCTACACGCTGCGCACGGCGTCACTCATGACCGACCCGGAGTACTTCTTCGACGACATCAACCCGGGCGACTACCCGCTCTTCGGCGTCGGCTACCTGATCATCCCCGAGTCGATGTCGCCGCCGGTGAGCGCGTCGAAAGTGGGCTGCTCGGGGCAATATTGCCTGTGGTCCCTGCCCCAGGGCGGCTACATCCACGTCTACGACACCACCGGCGTGCTCGAGGCCACCCGGGCCGACGTCGGCACCCAGAGCGAGTCCCTGCTCGAGTCGGCGTTGCCCAACGAGGACCGTGACCTCACGGTCGCCTTCAACGGGTCCAAGGCGGCCACCCCGACCGCGCCCGACGCCAACGAGCTGATCGGAGCGCCCGGTCACGTCGTGATCCAGTCGGCCAACCTGGCCAACGGCCAGGCCCGCGCCGTGGTCTCCACCAAGCGGCGGGCCACCGTGGTGCTGAGCGCGTCCTACGACCCCGGCTGGACGGCCACGGTCGACGGGCACCCCGCACCGACCGTCATGGTGGCGCCCGCCCTCGTCGGCGTGGTCGTCGGAGCCGGGGTGCACAGGGTGGCCTTCAGCTATGCGGGGTTCGGGTCCTACAACGCGCTGTTCGCGTTGACATTCATCGTGTTGGTCGGGCTGGCCGTCGGTCCCTGGCTCTGGCGCCGGACGCGGCGCCGAGGCCGGGCGGGCGACCCGGAGAACCGTTCCAACCCGGGTGGCGACGACGGGGCCGGCTCGGTGGAAAGCAGGGGTAGCGGAGCAGGGGTCGGCCGGAGCACACTGAGCCAGTGAACGAACCCGGGGCGGTGGCGGCGAACGGATCCTCGACCGGTGGCGGGCACAGCCCCGAGGAGATCGTGATCTCCTTCCTGCAGGCGCTGGCCCACAACGACCTGGACGCCGCGCTCGACATGGTGACCGACGACATCGAGTACATCAACGTGTCGCTGCCCACCGTTCACGGACGGTCTGCGCTCGAGCGCTTGGCCCGTCCCATCCTGCGCCCGGGACGCATGGGCTTCGACGTTCACTTGAACCACGTGGCGTCCGAGGGCGATGTTGTCCTCACGGATCGTATCGACGAGCTCAACTTCCGCCGCTTCGCCACCCGCTTCTGGGTCTACGGCCGTTTCGTCGTGCGCGACGGCAAGATTGCCGTCTGGCGTGACTCGTTCGACTGGCTCGACGTGACGATCGGGAACCTGCGTGCCCTGTTGGGCCTCATCGTCCCGTCGCTCAACCGCACGCTGCCGCCCGACTGAGCGGGCCGGCTCCTGCAGGGCGACTCCTGCAGGGCGACTACTGCAGATAGCCCTCGACCGTACCGGTCGAGCGCTCATGGGCCTGATCGGGATCCTGCCCGGCGCTCCGCTTGGCCCGGCGCTGGCGCAGCATGTCCCACATCTTGTCCAGGGTGACTTCGAGCTCGTCCTTTCGCCTGCGCTCCTCGTCACTCAAGCCCTCGCCGACGTGCGCCTCCTCGAGCCGCTGCTCCTCCGCAGCCAGCTCGTTGATCCGCGTCACGATGTCCTGGTCGTCCATGTTGCTCCCATCACCTGGTTCCCGGCGCGCCAGTCTGCCCGCGCTCAGGCGGCAGCGCCCAGCTCGGTGTCCTCTTCCTCCACCGCCGGCGCGCCCTCCCCGCCCGCCAGGGCGGGGGAGAGCACGTCGGAGATGGTCGTGGCGAGATGGAAGGTCATGACCTCACGCACCTCCTCGGGCACGTCCTCGAGGTCGGGCCCGTTGCGCACGGGCAACACGACCTCGGTCAGGCCCGCCCGGTGGGCGGCCAGGACCTTCTGCTTCACCCCGCCGATAGGCAGGACACGGCCCTGCAGGGTGACCTCGCCGGTCATGCCGACGACCGGGCGCACCGGGACGTCGCGCAGCAGGCTGACCAAGGCCGTCGTCATGGTGACGCCGGCCGAGGGCCCGTCCTTGGGGACGGCGCCCGCCGGGACGTGGACGTGGAACCGCTTGCCGCTGAAGGCGCCCGAGTCGATCCCGAGCTCCTCGGCGTGCGAGCGCACGTAGGAGAGGGCGATCTCCGCCGACTCCTTCATGACGTCGCCCAGTTGGCCCGTGAGGGTGAGGCCCTCGGGGCCGTCGGAGACGCTGGCCTCGACGAAGAGGACGTCGCCACCGGCACCGGTCACGGCCAGCCCGGTGACCACCCCGGGCACGCTGGTCCGGTCGGCTGCTTCGAAGAAGAAGTGCGGCCGTCCCAGCCATCCGCGCACGTCGGGACCGTCGACCACGATCGGAGCCGTGCGCTCACCCGAAGCGAGCGCCGTGGCCGCCTTGCGCAACAGTCGCCCGAGCTCGCGCTCGAGGTTCCGCACGCCGGCTTCCCGGGTGTAGTCGGCCACGATGGTGCGCAGCGCCTCGTCGGTGAACTCCACCTCGCCGTCGCGCAGCGCGGCACGACGGAGCTGGCGCCCGACCAGATGGTGCTTGGCGATCGAGACCTTCTCGTTCTCGGTGTAGCCGTCGAGCCGGATGATCTCCATGCGGTCGAGCAGCGGGCCCGGGATGGTCTCCATGACGTTGGCCGTCGCGATGAACAACACGCGCGACAGATCGAGGTCCACCTCGAGGTAGTGGTCGCGGAACGTGTGGTTCTGCGCCGGGTCGAGCACCTCGAGCAGGGCCGACGACGGGTCACCCCGATAGTCGTTGCCCAGCTTGTCCACCTCGTCGAGCACGATGACGGGATTCATGGTCCCGGCCTCGCGCAAGGCCCGCACCAGGCGGCCCGGCTGGGCCCCCACGTAGGTACGGCGGTGGCCGCGGATCTCGGCCTCGTCCCGCACGCCGCCCAGGGAGACCCGGACGAACTTGCGCCCGAGCGCGTGGGCCACGGACTCGCCCAGGGACGTCTTGCCGACGCCGGGGGGACCGACCAGGGCCAAGATGGCGCCCGAGCCGCGCCCGTCGACCGGCGCCAGCCCGCGCTCGGCCTGGAGCTTGCGCACGGCCAGGTGCTCGAGGATGCGGTCCTTCACGTCCTTGAGACCGTCGTGGTCCGCGTCGAGGATGCCCTTGGCCTCCGCGATGTCGTGGCTGTCGTCCGACTCGACGCCCCAGGGGACCTCGAGCACGGTGTCGAGCCAAGTGCGGATCCACCCGGTCTCGGGGCTCTGGTCGCTGGTGCGCTCGAGCTTGTCGACCTCGCGCTCGACCGCAGCCCGGACATGCTCCGGCAAATCACGCGACTCGAGCTTGGCCCGGTAGTCGTCCGGGTCGTCGTCGGCCTCATGGCCCGAGAGCTGTCCCAACTCCTTGCGGATGGCCTCGAGCTGGCGGCGCAAGAGGAACTCGCGCTGCGTCTTCTCCATGCCTTCCTCGACGTCGGTCTTGATCTTTTCGCGCAGGGTCAGATCGGCCAACGTGTCACGGGCCCAACCCAACACCAGGCGCAACCGCGCCTCGACATCGAGCGTCTCGAGCACTTCGACCTTCTGGCCGAGCGAGAGGTCGGGTGAGTATCCCGACATGTCGGCCAGGCGGCTCGGCTCGGTGATGTCGCGCAGCGCGGCGGCGATGCGCCCGGCACCGCGGCTGTGCAAGATGTTCTCGAGCACGGCCCGGTACTCGCGGGCCAGCTCGTTGGCGGCCGGAGTGGGATCGACGTCGGTCAGGGGCTCGGCCTCGACCCAGAGGGCCTCGCCCGTCCCCGGAACCCCGGTCCCGATGGTGGCGCGCTGGCCACCCTGGATGGCCACGGCGGGCAGACCGCCAGGCAGGTCGCCCTCCTCCATGACGTCGGCAATCACGCCGACGCGGGCGAAGCGGCCCTCGATGTGGGGCACCAAGAGCAGGCGACCGCCCGAGGACCGGGCGGCCTCGACGGCAGCCCGCGCCTCGTCCGACTCGAGCGCCATGGTGAAAACCATCCCTGGCAACACGACCCCGGACTTGAGGGGGAGCAATGGGAGTGTCACGTTCTCGTTCGTCATCGGGTTTGTGTCCTTTTGTAATGCCGTAATGGCAATTCCTCTGACTGGTCAACCATATGGGTGGCGTGGTTGTTCCCGTGCAGTCCCGGTGCCGTTTCCCTTCCCGATCGGGACTTGTCCCAGGCCAGGTCGTAGGTCCGGCCGGGGCGAGGCGGACGGACCGCACAGAACGGCGGTGTGGCCCCGCCAGGGGCGTACGCTGGGGCAATGGTCAGATCGGCTGGACCGTCCGAGGTCGAGCTCCATCCGGCCGGGTCGACGACGCTGGCCCCGGCCCGACCCGAGCCGGACCTGGACGACGGCGACCACGACCGCTTCGCCCACATCGTCCTGGAGGGCTACACGCCCAAGGAGGGTGGCGACTACGTGGCGCTGGGTCCGAGCGTGGTCGAGGGGATCGTCAACCGCACGGCGGTGCGGGCGCTGTGCGGCAAGGAGTGGGTGCCCGGGCGCGATCCCAAGCGCTACGGCCTGTGCCCCACCTGCAAGGAGATCGCCGAGTCAATGGGTTGGAAGATCCCGGCGACCTGAGCGGCGGCTGACTCAGACCGTCCGTGACGGGGCCCCGCCACTTGGCTACCGTGCGCCTCACTTGCGGTGCGGCCAGGCGGCCGCCGTGCGAAAGGGGTCCCGGTGGCACAGGTGGGCTTCGACGGCGTCACCAAGCGCTTCGGTGACACGACGGCCGTCAAGGACTTCACCCTGTCCGTCACCGACGGCGAGCTGTTGGTGCTCCTCGGTTCCTCGGGGTGCGGCAAGACGACGGCCCTGCGCATGGTGGCCGGGCTCGAGGAGGTGACCGAGGGCACGGTGAGCATCGGCGAACGGGTGGTCAACGATGTCGACCCCAAGGACCGCGACGTGGCCATGGTCTTCCAGAGCTACGCCCTCTACCCCCACTTGAGCGTGGCGAAGAACATCGAGTTTCCCCTGCGCCAGCGCGGCGTGGACAAGGCTGAACGCAGCATCAAGGTGAAGCAGTCGGCCGAGACGCTCGGACTGGGCGACCTGCTCAACCGTAAGCCGGGACAACTGTCGGGGGGCCAGCGCCAGCGGGTGGCCCTGGCCCGGGCCATCGTGCGAGAGCCCCTCGTCTTCTTGATGGACGAGCCGCTCTCCAACCTCGACGCCGCGCTGCGCGTGCAGACCCGGGCCGACATCGTCGAGCTGCAGACCCGCCTCAAGACGACGACCCTCTACGTCACCCACGACCAGGTCGAGGCCATGACCATGGGACACCGCATCGCGGTGATGAGCGACGGCTCGCTCCAGCAGGTGGCGGCGCCCGAGAACCTCTACGCCCGACCGGCCAACACGTTCGTGGCCGGCTTCTTGGGCTCGCCCGGCATGAATCTGCTCGAGGGGATGCTGGTCGAGAGCGGGGCGGCCCCGGGCGCCTCGGCCGGCCCTGGCCCGCTCGCCGTGGCCTTCGCCGGTGGCTCGGTGCCGCTGCCCGATGCCGTGGGCGACGTCGTGCGCGGCGCCGGCCCCGAAGTGGTCCTCGGTCTGCGTCCCGAGGCGCTGCGCCTCGATGCGACCGGGCCCATCGGGGCCAGCGTCATCATCGTGGAGCTGCTGGGGGCCGAGACCCATGTGATCTGTCAGAGCGAGAACGGCACGAGGATCATCGTGCGGCAGTCGCCCGCGGCACCCCGGCCGTCCCTGGGTGAGTCGGTGCACATCGCGGTGGACGGTGTCGCCTCGGCCTACCACCTCTTCGACGGGGCCAGCGGTCTGCGTCTGGGGTCGTGGTGAGCGGCGCCGCCGCCGGTGGTGGCCGCACACTCAAGGTGCGCCGTCGCAAGGAGGCGGTGCTGGCCTACGCGCTCCTCCTGCCGGCCATGGTCCTCTTCGGCGTCTTCTCCTTCTATCCCTTCCTGCGCAACTTCAAGCTGATGCTCTACGAGACGCCGCCGGTGCCCGGGTTACCGGCCCACTACGTGGGGCTGCACCAGATCGTCCCGACCCTCACCTCGACCCAGTTCACCCAGAGCCTCCTCACCACGCTGGTCTTCGTGGTGCTGGTGGTGCCGATCAGCCTCATCCTCGGGCTGGCCCTGGCCGTGGCCGCCCACCGCAAGCTCAAGGGGATCGGCGTCTACCGGATGATCTTCTCCTCGACCGTGGTGAGCTCGGTGGCGGTGGCCTCGGTCGTCTTCGGCACGCTGCTCAACCCGGTGGTCGGCCTGCTGCCCTGGCTGGGCATCAACCCCACCCCGCCCGCGCTCGAGAGCTCGACCTGGGCCCTGCCGGCGGTGGCCGTCATCACGATCTGGCAGTTCCTCGGTCTGTCCTTCATCATCATGTCGGCCGGGCTGTCGTCGGTGCCCGACGAGCTGATGGAGGCGGCCCGCATCGACGGGGCCGGGGCCTGGACCCGCTTCTGGCGCATGACGGTGCCACTGCTCTCACCCACCATCTTCTTCGCCGTGGTGGTCAGCACCATCTACGCCTTCCAGGCCTTCGGCGCGGTGGACATCCTCATCGGGTCCACCAACGCAGTGCGTCTGCACACCAACGTGCTGATCTACAACATCGTCAACACGCTCCAGATCGAGAACAACCCGGGGGCGGCGGCCATCCTGGCGACGGTCCTGTTCCTGATTCTGCTGGGGCTCACCCTGGTACAGATGCGACTGCTCGAACGGCGGGTCACCTATGCCCGCTGAGGAAGGGACCGGGCCGCGCCAGCGCCCGTCGCGGCGCTGGCGCACCATCGGCAGCTACGCGCTGCTGACGGCGGGGGCCATCGTCGTGCTCTTCCCGATCTACGTGACGGTGGTCAACTCGCTGCTCGTCCCCGACCAGCTGGTCCAGCAGCCGCCGCCGCTCTTCCCGACCGACCCGCAGTGGAGCCACTACGCCACGGCCTGGACGTCGGGGCAGTTGTCCAAGTACATGGCGACCTCGGCCATCATGACGGTGATCATCGTCGTCGGGCAGCTGTTCACCTCGATCCTGGCCGCCTACGCCTTCGCCTTCCTGCGCTTCCCCTTCAAGCGCACCCTCTTCGTCCTTTGCCTGACCACGCTGATGATCCCGCTCGAGGTGACGTTCATCACCAACCTCGACACCATCAGCTCGCTGCACTGGTTCAACTCGTACGAGGGGCTGGCCGTGCCGTTCTTGGCCACGGGCTTCGGCATCTTCCTGCTGCGCCAGGCCTTCCTGCAGATCCCGCGCGACCTCCAGGAGGCGGCCCAGCTCGACGGCTACGGGCACCTGCGCTTCATGACCCGGGTGGCCGTTCCGCTCGCCCGCCCCTCGCTGGCCGCCCTGGGCGTCTTCTCCTTCCTCGGGGCTTGGAACCAGTACCTGTGGCCGCTGGTCTCCACCGGCGGGACGACGCCCCTCAACACGGTGCAGATCGGCCTCAAGCAGCTGCTGGGCAACCAGGTGTCGCAGATCCCGGTGTCGCTGGCGGGCGCCGTCATCGCCTTCGTGCCCCTGCTCATCCTCCTCCTGGTCTTCCAGAAGCAGCTGGTGCGCAGCCTCACCGCGGGGGCCGTGAAGTAACGGGGTGCGCGCCAGTCCGAGGGGGGCGGGTGCTAGGCATTGGGCATGCGGACCTCACGCCTCTGCCGTCTCGCCGCGGCGGCCCTCTTCGTCACCACGGCCAGCGGTGCCGCCACCGCCTCTCTCGCCACCGCCGGCCCGGCGACGGCGGCCGGCGCGGCCGGCCTGCCCAGCTGCAACCTCAAGGCGCTGGCCAGCCACAAGGGCACGGTCAACATCACCTTCTGGAATTCCATGGTGCAGGCCAACGGCACGACGCTGGCCGCCATCACGAGCGCCTTCAACTCCTCGCAGACCAAGGTGCACGTGACCCTGGTCGACCAGTCCAGCTACGACGACACCTGGCAGAAGTACGAGGCCGGCCTGTCCAACGGCCAGCTGCCCGTCGCCGTCCAGCTGCAGGACCAGCGCACCCAGGAGGCCATCGACACCCAGTCCTTCCTACCGGTGCAGTCGTGCATGAACGCGGCCAGGTACTCGACCAGCGACTACCTGGCCCGTCCGCTCAACTACTGGAAGGTCGACGGGGTGCAGTGGGCCCTCCCCTTCGCCGTCTCGGCACCCATCGTCTTCTACGACCAGAACGCCTTCACCAAGGCCGGGCTCAACCCGGCCGACCCACCGCTCACCCTGTCCCAGATGCTGAGCGACGCCAAGGCGCTCAAGGCCTCGGGCAGCGGCATGGGCCTGGTGACCGACAGCTGGCACCTCGAGACGTGGCTGGCTTCGGCCAACCAGCTCTTCGTGAACAACAAGAACGGCCGCTCGGAACGGGCCACCAAGGGCGTGTTCGACACGAAGACGTCGGTGAGCATCTTCAACCAGCTGCGCACGCTGGTGACCTCGGGCGATGCCAAGACCAACCCCTCGACCGGGCCGGACCAGTTCGACAACCTGCTCGGCATCGGCAGCGGAAAATACGGCATGACGATCGACAGCTCGGCCGACCTGGGCACCGTGACCCAGGTGCTCGGCACCGGCCAGTACGCCGGCGTGAAGCTGGGCATCGGGCCCTTCCCGGTCTACAGCTCGTCGGACAAGGGCGGCATCGAGCCGGGCGGCTCGGCCGTGTACATCTCGAAAAAGGCGTCGGCCATCGACCAGGCCGCGGCATGGCAGTACCTGTCCTACATCTGCAACACGCAATCGCAAGCCACGTGGGCGGCGGGCACGGGCTACATCCCGGTGCGCAAGTCGTCGACCCAGACGGCCACCGTGCAGCACCTCTGGGCGACCGACCCGGGCTACAAGGTGGCCTACAACGAGATCAACAACGGCGTGAACACACCGGCCACCCAGGGCTCGGTGATCGGCCCCTACGCCGACGTGCGCACCGACGTGCAGAACGCCGAGCTCTCCATGTACACCAACGGCGTCTCTGCGGCCAGCGCGATCAAGACGGCCGAGCAGAGCGTCAACAGCACCATCTCGTCGTACAACAGCCGACTCGGCGTCTCCTAGCACGCGCCGTCGCGCCGCGACTTCGGCGCGCACCGTCGCGCCGCGACTTTGGTGCGCTCGGCTGAGAGCGAGAAGGTCGACGGTGACCAGTGAGGTGGCGCGCACGTACACCCGCATCCGGCGTCGAGGGCGACCTCAGGTCCCGGGTGTGGCGGCGATCCCCACGATGGGGCCGTCGAGCGCCGTTCCACCCATCGATCCCCGGTAGGGCGCACCACCGAGGGCAAAGACGCCGCCGTCCGAAGCGGCCAGCCAGTAGCCCGGCCCGTCTGGGTTGACCGCCATGCCCACCACGGGCGCAGCGAGCTGGTGTCCGCCCATCGATCCCTGGAACGTCGCATCGCCGAAGGCGAACACCCCTCCGTCGGAGGCCACGAGCCAGTACCCACCACCGTCGGCTGTCGCGGCGATGCCCACGATCGGGCTGTTGAGACGGATGGCGCCCGTCGACCCGTAGAAGGTGGCGTCGCCGAAACTGAAGACCCCGCCGTCCGCTCCGACCAGCCAGTACCCGTGCCGATCAGGGGTGGCCGCCACCCCGACGATGGGCGCGGCCAGCGTGAGATTCGTCACCCCGCCCAGGGGTGCAGGCATGCTCCCGCAGGCCAGCACGCCTCCGTTGGAGCTGACCAGCCAGAATCCGTCGCCATCCGACGCGACCGCCATGCCGGTCCAGCGACCAATGGCGCCGTTGAGCGACGTGCAGCTCGGGCTGAGCTGATCGCCGCCGAAGGGCGTCGCCAAGCGGAAGGCGTTGAGCAACCAATAGCCCGCTCCGGCGGGGTCGGCTGCGATGGCGCTGCAGCCGAGAGCGCCGTCGAGTGTGCTCGGCGGTTGAGGTGAGAAGTCACAAGCACCGGCGTTCCCGGAACCGAAGAAGGGCGCATTGAAGCTGAAGACGCCGCCGTCAGCGCCGGCCAGCCAGTACCCCGGGCCACCCGGCGTGACTGCTCCCGCCGGGACGCTGGTCGGGCTCTCGAGAAGTCCGAACAGCACGAGCGTGAGCACGCACCCCACGCCAAACCATCCTCTCATTGCCAACCGTCCCCCCAGGGTCATCTCTCCTCCTTTTCGCTTGGTGCCGTGCTTGTGAAATCGCGCTGTTTCTCTTCTCCAAGCAACGGAGCATCCGAAGAGATGGTCGCGGTTCGGCCCGCACAGGGGCACGACGATCACCTCGTGGTCGTGGAGCATCCGGCGGTCCGAGCGCACGCAAACGCTCTCAGCGGATGGCCTCGATGATGGCCACGAGCTCGTTCCGGCGATACCCCTGCTGGCGCGAGAAGCGGACCAGCTCTTGGGCCATGGCGATCACGGCACTGCGCTGGGGGGCGGCTCCGACCACGGTGACACCCCGGCCCCGCCGAAACTCCAAGATCCCCTCTTCTCGCAGGTCGCGCAGCGCACGCAAGACGGTGTTGTGATTCACCCCGAGCACAGCCGCCAGGTCCCGGGCCGGGGGCAGCCGTTCGCCGGGGTGTACCTCGCCGTCGGCGATGGCTCGGCGAATCTCCCCGGCGACCTGCTCGTGCAGCGCCATCGGGTCGCCGGGGTCGACCTGGACAGGGATCATGGTGCTGTTTATACTAGCACCAAATGACACAGCTCGACGAGGTTTCTCCGACGGCCGTGGCCGATGTGTCCATCGATCCCGACCCGACGTTGCGCCTTACGGCTTCGCCCGCACAAGCGCTCATCGAAGAGGCCCGGCGTCGTCAGCGGCGCCGGCATCGCTGGACCGCGGCTTCCTTGGCCGTCATGCTCGCCACGGGAGTGCTGATCGGGGTCGCCATGGGAGACGGTGGAGCCCCTCCGACACCTGTCGCAACGCCGAGTCCTAGGACCCCGGCATCGCCCCCGATCGCTTCGACCACGACTTCCAGCACGACGACGACCACGACGACGAGCCCGTCAGCTTCGGCGTCTCCAGCCCCGACGTCGCCCGCCGCGCTCCTTCCGTCGGCGTCGGTTTCCGTTTCGGCAGCGCCTGCCGCCGCTCAGGAGCAGGGCACCACGACGAACCAGACACCGTCCATCGGCCTGCCCGGTTCGCCACCGTGCGATCTGGACGAGGCCGGCTCGAACGTTCCCGGAGTTCGCCCCGGGTTGATCTTTGTCGGTTGTGCGACGAGTGCTGACAATCTGAGCCCCATACGCTGGGCGAGTTGGACGGCAGCGGGGGCAACCGGCAATGGCATGCACAACATCAACAACTGCGAACCGGACTGTGCAGCCGGCACGTTCACGAGCTTTCCCGTTTCGGTCGCACTCAGCGATCCCGTGAGTGTCGACGGAATGCTCGTGTTCGCCACCATCTCGATGACGCCCACCACCGACGTCGGCCAGCCTGAAACGGTGACGGCCGCGGGTCTGGGCGGGACCTGGGGTTGGGTCGGACCGTAGAGCGGACATGATCGGTAACCCGGATCGATCGGAATCCGACTTTGGGTCGTCAACAGACCGGCGGGTGCAAAATGGTCCAGTCGAAGACAGCTTGGAGCTCCTCGGCCAGGGCCAGGAGCATCTCGTCGGCTCCGGGCGCCCCAACGAGCTGCACACCGATCGGCAGCAGCTCACCACTCCAGTGCAGGGGCAGGGAAAGGGCCGGCTGCCCCGACAGGCTGAACGGGGCGAGCAGCGTTCCCATTTGCACCAATCCCGAGGCCGATCCGAGTGGCCATGCCGGCTGAAAGGTGCTCGGGGTGACGAGCAGATCCCATTCGTCCCACCAACGCACCACCGTTTGGGCGGCTTCGTCGATCCTCGCTTGTGCGCGCACCACGTCCCCGCCGCGGCGAGACACGGCGCGGTCCACCGCCTCGAAGAACCGTTGGTCGAGTTCGCTTTCGTCAACCGAACGCCCGAGACGATCCTCGACCCAGCGGAGCACATGGGGCCGGGTTGCATCGCTGAGCACGCCCAACGAGTCGGACGCCTGCTCCCAGAACCCGCTCAGTACCGCGGGCCAAGCGATCTCGACCCGGTGCCCGAGCTCCTCCAAGAGGCGTCCGGCGACGTGCACGCCCTCGGCGCAGTCGGGGTGCACCTCCAATCCGACCTCGGGATCGTGGTCCAACAGTCCCACCCGAAGTGACGTCGCTCCCCTGGGCCGAAGGGCACCGCAGAGGGTTCGGAACATGGCCGTCAGATCTTCGGCATGGCGGGCCAGGACGAAGTCGCGCCACACGTCGTTGGAGGGCTGTCCGGCGGGCGGGACGCTGGGGATCCGACCGGAGGTGGGATTGAGGGTGGCGACCCCGCACAGCGCGGCCGGGCATCGCAAGGACCCCGTGGCGTCAGAGCCGTGGGCCAAGGGCACCATTCCGCACGCCACCGCCGCGGCGGGTCCTCCGCTCGAACCACCAACCGATCGTGAGAGATCCCAGGGATTGCGAGTGGGCTCGAAGCCCGGCGGCTCGGTCGTGACACCGTTCGACAGCGGCGGACAGGCTCCCTTCCCGATGAGGTCGAACCCCGCCGCCTCGAGCTGAAGCGCAAGAGCTGTGCTCCGGCTCGAGGTCACGCCCGCATCGCGCAGCGCGGCGACGCCGACCCAATGCGACGTCCCGGCGAGCTCCTGTCCTGCGTCCTTCAAGAGGATGGGCACCCCGGAGCCAGGTCTGTCGAAGAGAGAGATGACGACGGCATTGATGATCGGGTTGAGCCGTTCGATGGTCTCGGTAACACTTCGACGGAGCTCGTTGGCGCCAAGTGCGCCGCTTTGCAGCTGGCGAATTTGCTCGACAGCGCTCGCCCACCGAATTTCGTCTACCAATTGAGCCTGTCACAAGCTCGGTTGGTCACATCGAGGGTCCAGACGGTCCGTCGAGCACGCTTCCGGCCATGAACTCCGCTCACCGGAGAGGAACTCGGCAAGCACCTTCGCCAGCTCAGGGTTGACCACCACACCTTCGTGGTCGCCGTCGAGCACGACCGCCGTGGCGTTCGGGAGTGCGGCGGCCAGCGGGTGCGGTGAGGCGTCCTTGTCGCCGCAGACGACCAGGGTGGGAATGGTCACACGCCCGAGCGGAATGTCTGCCGAGAGGTGCTTGCGGTTGGAGCGGAGCATGGCGGCGATGGCCTCGAGGTCGTTGCCCCGAGCCTCGAACACCCTGCGGGCGCCCCGCGCCACCGGGTCCTCGATGCTGCTGGGGTCCTCGGCCTCGAGCCCGGCCAGCCATCTTTTCGACATCGCCGACCGCCCCCCATCTTCAGGGCTACCCCAGAGCGTTGGCTCGCCCCCGATACCACCGAGCACGAGACGACGCAGACGGGTGTCGGTGGTGGCGAAACGAAGCGCGGTGGCCGCCCCCATGGAATAGCCGGCCAGGTCCGTCTGCCCGACGTCGAGGCGGTCGAGAAGGGCGCCGACGTCCCGGGCCATGGCCTCGTTCTCGTAGGCGGCCGGCTCGTGGGGCTTTTCGGAGCGGCCATGTCCTCGGGCATCGAGGCCGACGACGCGTTTGCCCACGGCCACGAGTGCGGCCCAGATCCCCGGGTCCTGCCAATTCCCCTTGGTGCTCGAGCTCAGCCCGTGCAGCAGCAACACGGGAGAGCCCTCACCCTCCTCCTCGTAAGAGAGCCTGATCCCGTCGAAGCTTTCGAACTCGCTCACCCGTCCCTCCTTATGGGGCGATGAACACCAAGCGGTCACCCACCCACCCGGTGCCCACTTGGTCCACCCGCATTCCCCTCCCCCGGGGACCGAGTCTGCCAAATCGCTCTGTTGGGTGCACGGTTGGGTGCACGGTTGGGCCGATCGGGCGGTCGGTCTCGCTCAACGTGGGCGAGGGCTGGTCGTTTCGACCAGTCCGGTGACCGAGGCACCTCACCAGCCGGTGCCCGGGGGCCTTGTCTCACTCGCGAAGATGAAGGCGTGACTGACATCCGATCCGTCGTCGTGTGTGCGCAGTGCGAGGTCCATTGGTACGTGAACGATGAACCGGCAAAGTGCACAGTCCCTGACCACGACCATCAGCGGTTCGATCTGCACCTGCACCGATCCGGCGTCGTGTTGCCGGATGGGTCTGAGGTCACCGCTTTTTCCTTTGACGCCCAGAATCCCTACTCCCGCGACCAAGCTCCCGATTTCGGTCTGTACCTCGACCCACAGTGGGATCCTCCGTGGTCCCACGATCACCTCGTCTGGCCCGATTTCGGCGTGCCGAGAGATGCTGCTCTCGTGGTGGCCGCCCTGAGATCCCTGCTCGAACGCGCCCGCGCTGGACAACGAGTCGAGTTGGGATGTCTCGGAGGTCACGGACGAACCGGAACGGCCTTGGCATGCCTGGCCATCCTGTGTGGACTTCTTCCCGGCGATGCCGTGAGCTGGGTCCGTGACAACTACTGCGCGAATGCCGTGGAGTCAGGGCAACAGGAAGCATTCGTCATCGACTTTGCCGGTTGACGCTCCCGTCCGTCGTGCCGGGACTGAGGACGGAGGACGGAGGAGGACGACGACCTCTTCCGAGCACGCGCGACGCTCGACCTTGTCGGGCTGGGCGGTTGAGCCGTTCAGTGACACCGTGTCACTGAACGGCTCAGATTCTGGATGTCGAGGTGAGCCGGCTGCGTACCGCCATGGACACGCCTTGGCGCACATCCCGCCTCTCGACGCCCGGTACGCTCAATATCGGGCGACAGCAGGCCATCTTCGAGTCGGAGGGAAGGTGCAGGTGCCCAAGCACGAGCTCAGCGACCACGAAGGCCTGACCGCACTCCGGGTCATGTACGAACTGAACCCCGAAGGCGTCGTCTTCACCCATGCGGACGACGGCCGCGTCCTGGCCGCCAACCCAGCGGCCTGCGCCATCCTGGGCATGAGCGAGGAGGAGATCCTGCGCCGCGGGCGCGACGGCATCTGGGATCCCGACGACGCCCGCTGGTTCCTCGGCCACGAGATCGTCCAGCGCACCGGGCAGGTGGTGGGCTCGGTCCGTGTCCGCCAAGGTGACGGCGCGGTGATCGAGGTCGAGGTCGACGCCCACCATTTCACCGGCGCCGACGGGTTGAAGTGGGGCTGCATCATCTTTCGCGATGTCACCACCCAGGTCGACGCTGAGGTCCGGGTGGCCGAGCTCACCCGACGCCTCGAGCAGCTGTCCATCGGTGACGAGCTGACCGGGGTGACCAACCGGCGGGGCCTGGCCGTCGCCGGCACCGATCTGCTCGATGCGGCCGACCAGCAGGGCTGCGACGTACAAGTTCTCTTCGTGGACGTGCGCGCCCTGTCCGACCTCAACGAGCGGCTCGGCCACGAGGCCGGCGACGCCGCCCTCCAAGCGGTGGCCCGGGCCCTCCGCGTCACCTTCCGCCGCTCCGACGTGGTGGCCCGCATCGGCGGGACGCTCTTTGCCGTGCTCGCCCTCGACCTGTCCGAGGACGAGCGCGACGGCGTGGAGAAACGCATCATGGAACACCTGACCGACGTCGAAACTGTGCGCTACGTGGGCGACGACATCGTGGTGCGCTTGGGCTGGACGACCCGACGGCCGGGCGACAAGACCTCGCTCGAGGAGCTCATCGGGCGCTCGGCCCGCGCCCGCCGCACCACCGCCTACTGAACGAACGCTGGCTGGCCGACGCCGTCGACGCGCGCCCAACTTCGTGTGGGCGGTTCGTGTGGGCCGAAAGTCACAAAGGGTCCGTGGATCCTTCCCTCCGTCGGTCGCGCTTCCTAACATCGAGGTGGCAAGAAGAGCCGAGCGGAGCACGAACGGAGGCGAACCCCTCGCATGGCCGAAGGGAACACTGGGTCAGAAGGGTCACTCGGGCTCACGGCCTACCGCGTCCTCTTCGAGCGCGCCCCCGAGGGCATCATCATCTCGACGCTCGACGGCCAGGTGCACGCAGCCAACCCGGCGGCCTGCCGCATGCTCGCCATGACCGAGACGGAAATCCGCCGGCGGGGCCGGGCCGCGCTGGTCGACAACCCCGACGACCCTGAGCTCGAGAACTGGCTGGCCGAGCGGGACCGCACAGGCGTCGGCATCGGGGAGACCCGGCTGTGCCGGCCCGACGGTCGCATCGTCGACCTGTCCGTGCAGAGCCGCCTCTTCGCCGACACCGACGGGACGGTGATGTCGTTGGGCATCTTCCGCGACGTCACTGCGAGGGCCGAGACGGCCCGGGTCATCGAGGAACTGAGCGCCCGCGTCGAGCGCGTGGCGCTGACCGACGGGCTCACCGGTCTGGCCAACCGACGCGGCCTCATCGTCGCCGGCACGGAGCTCTGCGCCCGGGCCGACCGCGAGCGCACCCCCGTCGAGGTGCTCTACGTCAACGCGCACAATATGGCCGAGCTGAACGCGCGGCTCGGGCGGCGGGCGGGCGACACCGCTCTGGTCGGCCTGGCCCACGCCTTGTCCCGCGCCTTCGAGCCCGACGATGTGCTGGCCCGCATCGCCGGCACCGTGTTCCTCGTCCTGGCCTACGCGCTCGACCCGGCGACGCGTCCCCACCTGGCACGCCGGGTGGAAGCCCTGCTCGACCAGCCCGACGCCCCGAGCCTCGTCGGCGCCAAGGCCGCCCTCTCATTCGGCTGGGTCACCCGACCACCCGGATCAGAGACGTCGCTCGAGCACCTCATCGCCCGGGCCGACCGGAACATGTTGGAGGGGCGGGGCGCGACCTGGACCGGGCGGGCCGCTCCCGCCACCTGAACGAACACCGACCGCCGGCGTCCCTGCGGAAGGGCCAGCCGAGGGATGGAAGAAATTCAACCTTTTCCTACATCCCAGTTGCAGACCGCGGTCGCTCCCCGACCGGTCCACGAAGAAAATCAGCCCTGGCTGCGATTTGCAGCTGCTGTCCCCGCTTCTGACCAGGAACGAACTGCGTCTCCACCCCGGGCGGCTGCACCGGCCGTGCAAACGAGATCCCGAGACCATGGGTCTGGACCCGGGCCTCGATTGCACCTAAAATGCGACTAAGGCGCTTTGCTTTATGAATTCGAGTGCATTAATCTCGCCACATGAGCAACCGCGTATGCACTGATTTCGACGCGCCTGAGAAGGCGTCCACCAGCACCGCGCGCCGCCTCGGCCGGATCGTCGGCATCGGCGCCCTCTCACTGGCTCCCCTGGCCTTCACCGCCTTGCCGGCGGGGGCTCAGGGCGGGACGGTGGGCCTGGTGGCCTACTCCACGCCCAAGCCGGCCTACACCGTGCTCGATCAGGACTTCGTCGCCACCAAGGCGGGGAGTGGCGTGACCATCTCACCTTCGTTCGGCCCCTCGGGTACGCAGGCGACCTCGGTGGTCGACGGGCTGCCGGCCGACGTCGTGAACTTCTCGCTCGAGCCTGACATGAGCAAGCTGGTCAAGGCCGGCCTGGTCTCGAGCTCGTGGGCCAAGGGCCCGACCAAGGGCATGGTGACGAACTCCATCGTGAGCTTCATCGTGCGCCCGGGGAACCCCAAGCACATCAAGACCTGGGCCGACCTCGTGAAGCCGGGCGTCGGCGTGATCACGCCCAACGTCTTCAGCTCGGGCAGCGCCAAGTGGAACATCATGGCGGCCTACGGGGCCGAAGTGCACCAGGGGAAGTCGCCCGCCGCCGCCCAGACCTACCTGTCCCAGCTTCTGCACCACGCCGTGGCCCAGCCCACCAGTGCCAGCGCGGCGCTGCAGACCTTCCTCTCGGGTCAGGGCGACGTGCTGCTCGACTACGAGGACGACGGCCTCTACGCCAAGAAGCAGGGTGAGGCGGTCGACGTCATCACGCCTCCGCAGACCATCCTCATTCAGAACCCCATCGCCGTCACCAAGACGGCCAGCGCGTCGGCCAAGGCGTTCGTCTCCTACCTCGAGTCGCCGGCCGGCCAGAAGGTCTGGGGTCAGCAGGGTTACCGACCCGTCCTCTCCTCGGTGGCCAAGCAGTTCAAGTTCCCCCAGCCCCAGACGCTCTTCACCATCGACTCGCTCGGCGGGTGGACCGCGGTGAACACGAAGTTCTTCGACCCCACCACCGGCATCGTGGCCAAGGACGAGGAATCGCTGGGCGTCTCCACGGCCAGCAGCTAGGACGGATGTGAGCACCGGCGTCCCCACCGTCGCCGACCTCGGGCCGGCGGTCGGGACCGGTGCGCCCTCCACCAGCACGGGACGCAACGGACGACAGCGCCCCCTCGGTGATCCGCCGCAAGCATTGGCCACAGTCGGGCGGGTCGCGGCGCGGGCCGGCGGCCCTGCGCTGGCCGTCACCTATCTGTCCCTGCTCGTCCTGCTCCCGGTTGCGGCCCTCATCTCCAATGCGTTCAGCAACGGCTGGAGCACCTTCTGGCAGGCCGTCACCACGCCCGAGGCGGTGGCCGCACTCGAACTGACGCTCGTCGCCGCGCTGATCGTCGCCATTGTCAACTCCATCGCCGGTCTGGCCATCGCCTTCGTGCTCGTGCGCGACGACTTCAGGGGCAAGGCGTTGGTCAGCGCGGTCATCGACCTCCCATTCGCGCTGCCCACCGTCGTCGCCGGCCTGACCCTGCTCGCCCTCTACGGCCCGAGCAGCCCCTTCCACGTCAACCTGGCCGGCACCCGCCTCGGCATCGTCGCCGCGTTGCTCTTCGTGACCCTGCCCTTCTGCGTGCGCAGCGTTCAACCGGTCCTGGCCGAGCTCGATGCGGAGATCGAAGAAGCCGCGGAGTCCCTCGGGGCCACCCGGCGTCAGGTGCTGCGCCGGGTCCTCCTGCCCAGCCTCGTACCCTCGGTCCTGGCCGGCGCCGGCCTGGCCTTCGCCCGGGCCGTGGGCGAGTTCGGCTCGGTCGTGCTCATCTCGGGCAACCTGCCCTTCAAGACCGAGGTGGCATCGTCGTGGATCTTCAGCCTTTCGCAGAGCGGTGACCTGCCGGCGGCCAGCGCCGTGTCCATCGTGCTCGTCCTCATTTCGCTGATCGTGCTGCTGGCCATCGGCTGGACCCGTCGTCGCTTCGACATCACGGAGAAGGTATGAGCGCGCCGACCGGCGCCCGGCGCTGGCGCCTACCCCTGCGTTTCGCCGTCCTCCTCTACCTGGCCCTGCTCGTCCTCCTGCCCGTCGGTGATGTGTTCTTCCGAGCCTTTCAGCACGGACTCGGCGCGGCGTGGGATGCCATCACCACGCCGGACGCGCTGCACGCGCTCTGGCTCACGCTGCTCGTCGCCCTCATCGCCGTACCGCTCAACACGATCTTCGGTGTCGGCGTCTCCATCATTCTGTCCCGCCACCGCTTCCCGGGGGCCTGGCTCCTCGACGCGCTGGTCGACATACCGCTCGCCCTCTCGCCCGTCGTCATCGGCCTGGCACTGATCCTCGTCTACGGGCACACGGGCTGGTTCGGCAACTGGTTGGCCGCCCGCGGCATCACCGTCATCTTCTCCTTGCCCGGCATCATCATGGCCTCCGCCGCAGTCTCACTCCCCTACGTCGTGCGCGAGGTGCTGCCCGTGCTCCAGGAGATCGGTACCGAACAGGAGCAGGCGGCCAGCACCCTCGGCGCCCGCCCCCTCACCGTCTTCCGGCGCATCACCCTGCCCAACATCCGGCGCGGCCTGGCCTACGGGGTCACACTCACCACGGCCCGGGTACTGGGCGAGTTCGGCGCGGTGGCCATTGTCTCGGGAGCCATCGCCGGCAAGACCCAGACCCTCACCCTCTTCATCTCCGACAGCATCGACAACCTCGACCCGCAAGCTGCCTACACCGGCGCGGTGGCCCTGTGCCTTTCCGCACTGATCGTGTTGACGGTCCTCACGGTGACCGACCGCAAGCGGGACGACTGGCATGGGAAGGCAACGGCATGAGCATCAGCGTCGAGCACATCTGTAAGAAATTCGGTGACGCGATCGCCCTCGATGACGTCTCCCTCCGGGTGCCCACGGGCTCGCTCACCGCGTTGCTGGGCCCGAGCGGCGGCGGCAAGTCGACTCTCCTGCGCATCATCGCCGGGCTGGACTCGGCCGACACCGGCACGGTGCGGATCGAAGGCGAGGACCTCACCTCGACCCCGGCCCGCAGCCGGGGCGTCGGCTTCTGCTTCCAGCACTACGCCGCCTTCCGCCACCTCTCGGTCCGCCGCAACGTGGCCTTCGGGCTCGAGATCCGCAAGCGCCCCAAGGCCGATATCAAGGCCCGGGTTGACGAGCTGCTCGAGCTGGTCGGACTCTCACACCTGGGCGAGCGCTACCCTTCCCAACTCTCGGGAGGCCAACGGCAGCGCATGGCCCTGGCCCGCGCCCTGGCCATCGAACCCAAGGTGCTCCTCCTCGACGAGCCCTTCGGCGCCCTCGACGCACAGGTCCGCACGCAGCTGCGCCAGTGGCTGCGCGACCTGCACGACACCCTGAACGTGACCACCGTGCTGGTGACCCATGACCAGGAGGAGGCCATGGAGGTCGCCGACGTTCTGGCCATCATCAACCATGGCCGCCTCGAGCAGGTGGGCACGCCCACGGACATGTACGACCATCCGGCCAACGAGTTCGTCCTCACCTTCTTGGGGAGCGCCACCCGTCTGCGCGATGAGTGGGTGCGCCCGCACGACCTGGCTATTCACCGGGTGGAGGACGGGACCCCGCCGCCGGACTCGGCCGAAGGCCTGGTGACCCGCATCACTCACCTGGGTTTCGAGGTGCGGGTCGACGTAGAACTGACCGATGGTGGCACGTGCTGGGTCCAGCTGAGTCGGGGCAGCGCGGCGGACCTCGGTCTCGAGGAGAAGCAACGGGTCTGGGTGCGCCGCACCGACTCGCCAGTCTCCGACGCCGTCATGGCCTGACACACGCACACCCTGATCAAGGGCGGCCTTCCGAGGTCACCTGCCCGCTCGGCAGGGCACGCGTACACCTCGCTCGGAGTCGGTGGTCCACCGCGCCGCGATCTCATATGCACGCCGTGGCGTCGCGTCGCTTTCGCATGGCGAAGGGCGGCCCGAGCATCGGCGTGCCGGCGACGGGCGCCGGGACCAATGCCTCTCTCGGATCGCTGCCCACCCCCGCTGGCACGGCCTGTTCGCACCCTCCCCCGCCGGGATTCTGGGCTGAACCGTCACCCAACGGCCGACGATCGCTTAGTCCGGCGACAGACGCGGCAACTCCGACCAAGCGGACAGCACCTTGCCTCCGACGGGGCCCCGCAGTCCGCACTGGACGCGTTTCACTGCACCTTCAAAACCTGGCTTCGTTTCCAACCCCGGCACCCTCGGCACTGAGCCGCACCGGGCATCGGCCACCGCACTTCATCGCTCGACGCTCAGGGGAGGACTCTCACCTCCCTGCTGATGAAATTGCCGGCCGAACGCGCGAATGGGCCGGGCATTCAATGCCCGGCCCATTCGTCTATTCTCAGGTTTTGCTACCGCTCGAAAGCCTCAGTTGGCCGTGAGCGGATGTCCAGGAGGCGCCGAGATCTTACCGGCGCCGTTGACGCAAACTTCTCCGGAGTAGACGCCGGGAATCGGCTTGGCTGATCCCGTCGTGTCGGCAGTCACGGTGCCGGTTGCAGTGACGTCCGTGTCACCAACCGGACAGTTCGTACCAGTACCAAGCGTGGCGGCCGAGAATGTGGTCGTCTTTCCGTTCACCCACTTGATCGTTCCGCCGTTCTCGAGAGTTGTCCCGGCGAACTTCTTCGATGCTCCGCCAGTGTTGCCGTTACAACCGGAAAGCTTGTCCTTCCCCGTCGAGCTACCGCTGATCTTGGTGCAAGTGATGGTCTTCGTCTTTGCGGCCCCTGCCGGACCACCCGTGAGAGCCATTCCGGCGAAAGGCACCGCAGCGGCAGTCACAGCGACAGCCCCGATCATGATTCGATTCTTGAGCACGTGCATTATCTCCTTATTTCATAGTGACGAGGGGAGAATCCATGTGCGAGGAACAACCCAACTGACTCTCCCCCCAAGTTGGTTGTCGCAAATATCCCTACCCAGCGAACGTTTACGTGAACCCGAAAACAAGCAATTGCACCCCGACAACGTGAACACCGACATTGCACCCCGACGTTGAAACCGTGCAACTGGGATGAAACGCGGCAACGCAGCGCCCAACTCGAATTTCGTGCAGTCACTTGTTCACACCGAGGAACCATCTCGAACCATGAATGCCGCGGGATCGTCGACCTAGGCTGCACATGGCGTTGGTGCGCGCCCGAGCGATGACCCCGCCCGCCGCAAGTGCGCGTCCGCGAGACGCAGAAACTATCGAGATGCAGGAGCGATAAACGCTCTCGGTGGATTTTCATGAATCGTTGGTGGACAATTGCCCCGAACATCGACGCGACATTCTCCGAGACGCGTTGCTCACCGGAGTCGGCGCACCCTGCGTGCGGCTCGAACGGCGCTGACGCCTCGCCGTGGCATGGCTCTGGCCAGAGCAGCCGCTTCGTCGTTTTGGCACCGCCACACCCCCGCTTTTCGCTCGGACACCCGCCCTGGTCACCGGTCCATGCCGAGCCAGAACGCTCGGTTGGCACTCGCACGACAAGGACTGCCTCCTGCGCCGGGCCTGCACCAAGTCACGTTCGGGACGCACCATCAGCACCGGCCGCCACGAAGACCTCCTCCAGAGGGCCCGCTCCGAGCAAGCCACCCCCGAGTGGCAGGCGCGCTATCGGGGCGACCGTCCCAAGGTCGAACGCAAGATCTCCCACTTCGTCCGCCGCTCCTGGGGTGGCCGCAACGCCCGGGTGCGCGGCAAGCGACGGATCGCCACCGACGTCGACACCCGCGCCGGTGCCATCAAATGGGCTCGATTGGCCGTGCTCGGGCTCGATCATGACGGCGCCCACTGGAGCGTGGCAAGGCTCTGAGAAGGCCTTCGAAGGCCACACTCGGACCCACTGATGCCCTCCTTCTGGGCGGTGTGGCCGCGATGTGCACTTCACACGAGGACTGCGCATCTGCACACGATCGCCGCGCACACGCGCCTCGAACCCCAAGACCCTTTCTTGTACTCCGCGGAGGCTCTTACTTCAGGGGCGTCCTAGGAAGCACCTTGCCTCTCGACGGGGGTCCCACGGTCAGCACCGGACGTGCAGTTCACTGCACCTTCAAAAACTGTGGCTTCGCCTCCGTCCCCTGCACCGTCTCCCTGAGCGGCACTGCATCGGCCACCGGACTTCTGCGCTCGACGCTCAGGGAAAACTCTCACCTCTCTGCCGATGAAATTGCCGGCCGAACGCGCGAATGGGCCGGGCATCCAATGCCCGGCCCATTCGTCTATCTCTCAGGTTTTGCTACCGCTCGAAAGCCTCAGTTGGCCGTGAGCGGATGTCCAGCAGGCGCCGAAACCTTTCCGGCGGCGTTCACGCAAGCTTCTCCGGAGTAGACGCCGGGAATCGGCTTGGCCGATTTCGTCGTGTCGGCCGTAACCGCACCGGTTACCGTGACGTCCGTGTCACCAGCCGGACAGTTCGTACCGGTCCCAAGGGTGGCGGCCCCAAGGGTGGTCGTCTTTCCGTTCACCCACGTGACCTTGCCGCCAGCCTCGAGAGTTGTACCGTTGAACTTCTTCGATGATCCGCCGGTGTTGCCGTTACAACCGGAAAGCTTGTCCTTCCCTGTCGAACTACCGCTGATCTTGGTGCAAGTGATCGTCTTGGTCTTTGCGGCCCCTGCAGGACCACCCGTCAGAGCCATTCCGGCCAACGGCACCGTAGCGGCAGTCACAGCGACAGCCCCGATCATGATTCGATTCTTGAGCACGTGCATTATCTCCTTGTTTCAATAGTGAAGAGGGGAGAATCCGTGTGCGAGGGACAACCCAACTGACACTCCCCCCTGGATTGGTTGTCGCAGATATCTCTACCCAGCGAGCGTTTACGTGAACCTGAAAACAAGCAATTGCACCCGGACAATGTGAAAACCGGCGCTGCACACTGACGTTGCGCACCGTGCAACCGGGAGTGATAAATCTGGACCCCATGTGGCGGCCACTCGACCAGTCGTGCGGTGAAATCATTCGTTCGCATCGAGGACCATCACGAACCATCAACGTCGTGGGAATCGTCGGCGCAGACTCATGGGTGTTCACGCGCGCCTGAGCGATGAACCCGGCACGTGCGCGTCGTAACGACGCAGACCTATCGAGATGCAGGTGCGATCGCGAGCGCCCTTGGTCGATTTTCCATGAATCGTTGGCGGACAATTGCCCCCGAACATCGACGCGACATTCTCCGAGACGCGCTGCTCACTTGAGTCGCCGCAGCCCGCGTGCGGCTCGAACGGCGCTGACGCCTCGCCGTGGCATGGCTCTGGCCAGAGCAGCTGCTTCGTCGTTTTGGCACCGCCACACCTGCCGCTTTTCGCTCGGACACCCGCCCTGGTCACCGGTCCATGCCGAGCCAGAACGCTCGGTTGGCACTCGCACGACGACGGATCAGACCGCGAGGCCAGCCTGATCGTCGGGGCCGCCTCAGGCATGAACTGGCCGCGGCAAGCTGGCCAAGACCAGTCGCCCTGTCAGTTCGAACACGAGCGAGGGTGGAACCCTGATCGCGTGCACCAGACTCCGTGTGCCCTTGCCGTCGGCACGCGTGACAAGGACGAAATTCCATGCTGTCCTAATCCGCTTCGAGGAGGCGGTCGCCGTGAAGGACCTCCCAGCCGTCGAGGCGTGGGCCAGCGGCACGCACAGAACAAAGGGGCACACCGCGTGGTGCGCCCCTTTGTTCGTCTCGAACCCGTGCTGCGGACCGCGCCAGCACCGTGATTTCCGCCACCCACCGCAGGCTCGAATTCGTTCAGAATGTGATCACCCGACGGACCGCCTACTCAACTCGCGGCCGGTCCGAGCACCTCACTCGGCGATGGTGAGCTCGAGCACCCGGTCCCGGTCGTCGAGGACAGGGTCGCCGGTGAGGTCGTCGAGAACCACCTCTTCGGCCTTCACGCCGCGCACACCGAAGATCACCATCAACAGGGCGGCGATGCTGAAGAGCGCCGACACCGCAAAGATGGCGTCGAACGAGTGAACGACATGCGATGGATCAGTCACCGCCACTGAGGCAAGCTGTCCGTGTCCGAGGTAGGCGTTGAACGCCGTCACCAGTACGGCGAGCCCGATGGCGGCACCAATCTGCTGCGAGACGTTCACCAAGCCCGAGGCGGCACCGGCGACGTCGGGCTCGACGTCGGCCAGCGACGCCGACGTGAGCGCGACCAGCGCCGTGCCGCTCCCCGCACCGATCAGGAGCAGTGAGACCACCATCTGGAGGTACGAGGTGTTCTTCCCGATCTCGGTGGCCAGAATGAGCCCGACGGTGGCCGAGATGACTCCGATGACCATGATCATCTTCTCGGGCAGGCGGTGCGCCAGCACCCGGGTGGTGAACTGCGATGACAGGAAGACGGCCAGCGGCATCGGGAGGAAGGCCAACCCGGCCCGCAGCGGCGAGTAGCCATGCACGTCCTGGAGGAACTGAGCCAGGAAGTAGAACAGACCGTAGAAGCCGGCGTAGAGCAATCCACGGGCCGCGTTGGCAGCGCTGCGGGTGCGGCTGGCAAGCAGCTTGAGCGGCAGGATGGGCTCGGCCGCCCGGGCCTCGTGCCAGAGGAACGCGACCACCAAGGCCACTCCGAGGAAGAAGGCGACGATGGTCACCAGGCTCGCCCAACCAACCTGACCCGCCTCGACCAGGCCGAAGACGATGGCGCCGATACCGACCGTGCAGCTCATCGCGCCGAAGAGGTCGAAATGCCCGTTGCGGCGCTCGGTCTCGACCAACACCATGCGACCGACCAGGAAGACGGCGATCCCGATGGGCACGTTCACGAACATGACCCAGCGCCACGACACCAGCTGGGTCAGGAGACCGCCGGCGATAAGACCGATAGCGCCACCCGCCGCCGAGACTGTCGTGTAAAGGCCGATTGCCCTGACGCGGGCCGGACCCTCGGAGAACGACACCGTCAGCAGCGAGAGGGCAGACGGTGCAGCCAGCGCCGCGCCGGTGCCCTGGAGGGCGCGGGCAGCCAGGAGCATCCAGCCGGACTCAGCCAGCCCACCCAGGAACGAGCTGACCGTGAACAGGGCAATCCCAACGAGGAACACCCGGCGCCGTCCGAAGAGGTCCCCGGCCCGGGCTCCCAGGAGGAGAAAGCCACCGAACGTGAGGATGTAGGCGTTGATCACCCAGGAGAGGCCCCCCGTGGAGAAGCCGAGGCTTTCCTGAATATGGGGCAGCGCCACGTTGACGATCGTCGTGTCAAGCACGACCATCAGCTGGGCCGTGAGGATGACGAAGAGGAGGACACTCGGGCTGGCGAGGCGGCTGAGAGCACTCCGACCTGGCGTTTCAGGCCGATCGGGATTCTGCTCGCCGCTCGCGGGGCGCGAACGACCAAGGGTTGAGAGGGGCATTGACTTTGACCTTTCCGCTGGTATTCTGATCAAACGGAAGCTTCCTCCGGTTATTATACGGAGGGTGCCTCCGTTTAGCAACCCTCTAATTCGCCGAGGTATGGAGATGGCGTCGAAGCAGGCGGTCAAAGAGATCCCGGCCGAGTCCGCGACCGATGGAGGCCGGCCCATGCGGGCGGATGCCCGGCGGAACCGCGAGCGCCTGGTGTCCACTGCCCGCGAGGTCTTTGCTGAGCAGGGTTCAGGTGCCTCGATGGAAGCGATCGCCAAGCAGGCCGGTGTGGGCGTGGGCACGCTGTACCGCCACTTCCCCAATCGTTTCGACATCGTCGAGGCCGTCTATCAGGACGACGTGGAAGAACTCGTCCGTGCGGCCGAACAGGCCACCGAAGACCTCGAGCCCTGGGACGCGGTCGAGGCTTTCTTCGAGGCGTTCCTGCGCTACGCCAAGACGAAGCAGGCGCTGCTCAGCGAGCTGCAGCAGGCCTTCGAGAAGAATCCTGAGCTGCGCTCCCGGATGCGCGAGCGGATCGATGCCGCCTTCGACCTCGTGGTCGAGCGGGCCAAGCAGGCGGGTGTGGTCCGCGAGGACGTCAGCGGCCATGACCTCACCCAGCTGGTGAGTCCCATCTGCACCAACACCAGCATCCCCGACGATCAGACGCGGCGGCTCATCAACATGATTCTCGACGGGTTGGCCGCCACGGCGTCAGCCGGGGCCCGCTAAATCCGGCATACGGAAACGGCCGCCCGAGGGCGGCCGTTTCCAGTTCTGTTCTCAGTCGCCGTTCACGGCCCCGCCGCTGCAACCCATCAGGACACGTTGACCCGGTGAGCGGTCGCACGTCAGCCTCGACGTGACGACCCCCCACCGGGCAGGACGTGCTAACCCGAGAAGGTGGTGCCGATCGCCGTCGCTCCGACGACCGGCTTGTTCAGCTTGATGCTGCCGGACGAACCGAAGAAGGTGGCGTCGCCGTAGCTGAAGACACCGCCGTCGGCTGCGTGGAGCCAGTAGCCCTTGCCGTCGGGAGTCGATGTCATCCCGACGATGGGCTGGTTGAGCTTCATACCGCCGGTGGAGCCGAAGAACGTGGCGTCCCCGTAGCTGAACACTCCGCCGTCGGAGGCCACGAGCCAGTAGCCCTTGCCGTCCGGCGTCGATGCCATTCCGACGATGGGCTGGTTGAGCGTCATGCCACCGGTGGAGCCGAAGAACGTGGCGTCTCCGTAGCTGAACACTGCCGCCGTCGGAGGCCACGAGCCAGTAGCCCTTGCCGTCCGGCGTCGATGCCATTCCGACGATGGGCTTGTTGAGCGTCATGCCACCGGTTGAGCCGAAGAACGTGGCGTCTCCGTAGCTGAATATGCCGCCGTCGGAGGCCACGAGCCAGTACCCGAGACCGGCCGGGCTGGCTGGTGCGGCACCCACTCCGGGCGAGTAGGGCGTCGATGCCATACCGACAACGGGCTTGTTGAGCGTCATGCCACCGGTGGAACCATGGAAGGTGGCGTCGCCGTAGCTGAAGATGCCACCGTCGGAGGCCACGAGCCAGTACCCGCCCTGGTCCTGGGTCGCCGTCATACCGACCACCGGAGCGTTCAGCGTCATGCCACCGGTCGAGCCGTAGAACTTGGCGCTCCCGTAGCTGAAGACACCACCGTCAGACGCGACCTGCCAGTACCCGCTCCCCGGAGTCGGGGTGTTGTAAATGGCCGTGCCGCCGGACAAGACGCTGATCGTGTTGGCCGGATTGGTGGTGACGTCGTTGACCCCGCTGATCCAGAGGCCGTAGAACTGTCCGCTGATCGTGTTGGCGGTCACCATGGTGCCTGTGATCTTCGGAGCGATCGCCGGCGGGAGCACGTCCACGCCGACGATGATCCCGGCCGTGGTGGGCGGCCCGTTGGTCTGGCCCCAGTTGTTGGCGGGTCCGACGGTGTTGTCGGTGATCGTGACGCCGCTCACCACGTCGTTGGGCGCGTGACTGTGCACGATGATCCCGCCCTCGAAGGAGCCGCTGATCGAGTTCCCGTTGACGAGTGTGCCGCTGAGGGTCGCCCCCACCGAAGCCGTGGCAAGGACGATGCCGCCGAGGTCAGGACCGGTGGCCTTGAACACACCGATGTGGCCCGTGATGACGTTGGCAGAAATGGTGCCACCGGTGATCATGCCGCCCGTGTTGTGGGTGGCGTAGACGATGCCGCACGATCCGTAGTTCCCGTTGATCGTGTTGTTGCTGACCGTGTCATCGGCGGACGGAACGGGCGTGGTCGGTCCCGCATTGGGCGCTCCGGGGTCGACCGGGCCGTTGTCGTTGACAAGGACACCACCGCCGCCGTTGTTCACGACGGTGTTGTTCTCGACGAATCCGTCCGTTACGCCAGCCAGCACGATGCCGCCGAACGACTGAATCTTGAGGTTCGGGCTGACGCCGTTGTTCTGGATCGTGTCGTTGTCGATCATCACGCCGGCTGGGAGCTGCTCGGCGAAGATGCCGGTGTCGTTGGCGCCGCTGACCGTGACGCCGTCCGAGGCGGCCGATCCCCCGATCGTCACACCGGTGGCGGTGGGTCCGACGTAAATTCCGAGGTCACACCCTGTCGCATCAATGGTCTGTGCCTTGATGATCTGACCAGCGGTGGCATCCACCGCGGCCGTCAGTCCCGTTGATCCCGCCGCGACGCAGGTCGGTGCCGCTCCGGCCGGACCTGATTGCAAGAGGGACGACGCGGCGATGCCGGTGACGCTGAGCGCCCCAACAATGAGCCATGACGCGCCCAACAGGCGCGTGAGTCGACGATCAAACTTCATATGGTTCCTCCTCGGGCCGCGACACCGTGTTCCGCCGCTGTAGAGGATGGTAGCCGGTCACGGTGTCCTGAGCACGTTAACGCCGAGCGATTTGCGGACGCACGTCTCGGTGGAGCACGACGACTCGGACGGCGCTCCGGCACGCCTGAAGCGGATTCAGCTCGGTGTCAGCTTGCGAGATCGGCCGAGGAACGAGCTATTGGGATTGCCTGTCGGAATCGTGACGTGGAAGCGATCGTAGCGTCAGAGCGCCACGTACAGGGAAGGCTCAGATTCCGCAGCCCTCAAGAAGTTAAGGTCTCGCGCTCATCCCGGCGGAACCTGCCAATTGATGAGGTCCGAGCTCCGGGCAACCCCGATTCGGGCGTGACCCCAGCCGCCAAACGCCGTGAGCTCAGTGCTGCCGGCGTATGTCAGGTAGTCCTCGCCGTTGGGTCCGACACAGAGGAAGGCTGAGTTGGCGTGCTCGAAGTTCACGCTCGAGATGCCTGGGCCCGTGTTGAAGGGCTGGCTCGGGACCATCAGCTCACGCCCCGTCGACCAATGCAACCAGGTCGTCGGGTTGGTTGGATCCCCTGGAGCCAGGGTGAAGAGGAAGGGCTGGTCGAGCGTGTTCGACGTCGCCACCAGATCCCAGGCTCCGTCGACCGTCAGGAACTCGTAGTTCTCGACGGTGTCGCCGTAGAGCACGATGTCCGGTCGACCAATCAGATGGAAGGTACCCGAGAGGGACGGCGCCCAGGCGATCTCGAAGTGTTGCTTCGTCGTGCCGGCTTTGAACCCCAATATGACGCCATGGCCCGTGAAGGCCAAGGCCGCGTCGATCATGCGGTGGGCCAAGCCACGGCCGAGTGGGTGGGGTGAGGACCAACTCTGCAAAGAGACCCCGGTGCTCACCCGGTAATCCAGCCCGTTCGGCGTCTGGTACGTAACGACGAAATCTCCGGAAGGATCACGCACGATGTCCGGAGATGCTGCGTTGGCGGCGATGACCGTGGGAGCCGACCAGTGACGCAGATCAGAGCTCTGTGCAATGGCGACGTCGAACTTCACGTGCTGGGCAGTGCGGGTCTGCGTCATGTCGCTGAAGAGCATGTGCCATGCGCCACCGGACCACTGCAGCGCCTGATCTTTGACTCCGGTGTTCTTGTACGAGAGAACGGGGTTGGTCAGCTTGGACCAATCGATGTTCGGGGGCGGCCTTCCCACAATGCAGTCATGATCCTGACCGGCCGCAACCGCTCCGGAGGCCCTTGGCGTCGCTCCACTCAGCACGACTGCACCGCTGGCCAGAGCCAGCGAAGTCCCGACCAGAAGGAATCGTCCCCACATGCAACCAAGGTACAAGGAGCAATCCGATGAAGGTGTTCGGGCTCCCGCGCCGCTCGGTGCGCCCGACGACGGAGTGCGCCCGATATTGCAGGGCTCGGGGTCGAAGAAACTCTCACCGTGGTGGCTATCGAGCGTGGCAGCAAGAAGAGGCCGTTAAGCTCTGTCACCTGTGGCCCGCCGTAGAGTTCCACCGCGCGGTCCTTCAGTTCCAACGCTTCGTTGTCAACGATGCGTTTATTCGGTTCGACGCGTCGAAAGAGATTCATTGACGTTGGAAACCAAGTGCGACGGAAAACGGTGGTGGAGGGCGTGAAGGAACTCGCGGCAGACGTTGCGCTGGTTGGAGCGGGGCTCGCCGGACTTTCCGCCGCCGACGCGCTCAACGACGCAGGTCGCTCGGTCATCGTTCTCGAGGCAGACGAGCGCGTTGGTGGTCGTACGCTCAACTATGACTTGGGCGACGGCAAGGTCGTCGAGGTCGGTGGGCAGTGGGTCGGCCCAACGCAACATCACCTCATCGACCTCGCAGATCGCTTGCAAATAGAGACCTACCCGACGTACACAACAGGTAAATCAGTCGCGATGCTGAATGGGGGCCGCAGCGTCTATCGCCATGTGCCCAGGCTGTCCCCTTTCGGCTTGATCGAGTCCGGATCGACGCTTGCTCGCTTAAGCAGACTGGCGCGACGGATCGACGTCGAATACCCCTGGGCTGACCGGAGCAAACTCGATGAGCTCACGATGGCGAGCTGGATGCGCCGTCATGTCCACACTCGGGTGGGACGGACCATGCTTGAGTTACTTGTCGAAAACGTCTTTGCATGCACCCCTGCGGACGTATCCGTCCTTCACGTCCTCACCTGTGTGCGGTCCGCCCGAGGACTCGGGCCAATGATTCGGACTCGTGGTGGGGCCGAGGATGCACGATTCGTCGGCGGCTCCCAACTCCTGAGCCTGCGTTTAGCCGAGAGTCTGGGTCCAGAGGGCGTGATCCTGAACTCACCCGTTCGAGCGATCGCGCAGGCCTCGGATCGAGTCGAGGTGACGTCGGACCAGCTCATTGTGACTGCCGAGCACGCGATCGTCACGTTGCCCCCCGCCCTCGCCGGCCGGATCGCTTACAACCCGCCGCTTCCCTCGCCACGAGACCAGCTGACCCAACGCGCACCGATGGGATCGATCATCAAGTGTTTGGCCATCTACGACGAACCGTTCTGGCGCCACGATGGCTACAACGGGCAGGCGGTTGCCGACAATCTGGCCGTGCACGCCACGTTCGACAACTCTCCCCCTGACGGTTCTCCGGGGATCCTGCTGGGCTTTCTGTCCGCAGGCAACGCGCGAGCGTTGGCCCGAGCCGAAGAAGCCGAACGTCGCAACGCTGTACTGAAATCCTTTGCTGCTTTCTTTGGGCCGCGAGCGGCCCGACCGTCGCACTATGTCGAAATGGACTGGTCGGCCCAGGAATGGGCTCGGGGCTGTTACGCGGCCCACCTGCCCACTGGGGTGTTGACCGGCTACGGAGAGGCTTTGCGGGCTCCTGTCGGGCGATTGCATTGGGCGGGAACGGAATCCGCGACAACCTGGATCGGGTATATGGAGGGCGCCGTGCAGTCTGGCCTGCGTGCTGCGACCGAGGTCCTCAACCGAGTTTGAGCGGGACCACTCGGCCGGTAGAGGCCGCAGGGGGGTTATGAGACGACCTATTCGTTCCGTCCAAGTGGACTGCACGGACTAACCGGTTCAACCGATTTAGTTATCAACCGAGATGATGTCGACCTACGGGCAGGCGCCGTGCTCGTTGAGCGCTCCCTCCATGAGTTCTACGACGGACGGCTCGAGCTCGGTCCGACGAAGAACGGTGACTCTCGCAAGGTGTATATACCGAGCTTGGTCATGCCGGCGCTCGAGAACCATCTGCGCCGCTTCGTCGGCCCCGAAAGCGACTCCCCTCTCTTCCTCGGCGCCACGGGATCCCGGCTGCGTCCGAGCAACCTCTGGGTCATCTGGGAGACCGCCCGCCGGCGGGTCGGCCTCACGTGGGTGCGCTTCCACGACCTTCGCCACTTCGCTGCGACCATGTTCGCCTCGACCGGCGCCAGCACCAAGGAGATCATGAGCCGTGGCGGGTGGAACTCCGTCGCCATGGTGGTCCGCTACGAGCACGCATCCGAGGAGCGCGACGCTCAGCTCGCACAAGCCCTCAACGCCTTCACGATGGGCGACAACGTGGTGTTACTCAGGCACGAACTCTCAGGAGATCGCGGCGTGGCGCGCGCGGAACGGGAGGTACAAGGTGAGGTGCTGGAGCTACCGGGCGCCGACCAGTGAAAACGGAGAGAAATGTTCCGGGGGTGAGACTCGAAAGACAAGACCTACACAGTGACGCCGATGTCTTGACGTGTCGGGAAGCGGTAGACCAAAATTGGCGAGGCCGGACGTCAAGGTTGGCCGGATCGAGCCCTTCAGACTCGTAGACGTATTCCAGGATCGAGCCCTGGTATGTCAGGACGATGCCCCTCAAGGAGGCGTACTGGTCCAAGTCGCCGTGCGCTCGCGCGTATTCGATCGTGTCCATTGGGTCACAAAGGCTCGCAGCCCGTGCTTGCCGGGGATGTTCGGGTACGAAGAAGGAGACGTGCCGTCTTGATCTGCCTTCACGGCCATATTCCTCAAAACAGCTCAGGCCGACGTCCTGAATGTCTTGAGCACATCACAAGGATAAGCGGATCCAACATATGGGATGGATCTGACCTATGGAATGCTGATCGACTCGTGCGGAAGGATGACGAGGCTGCTTGCAGAAGCGCTGTAACCAAACGTAGAGGCAGTGTACCGTCCGGCGTCCCGAGCGGCCGACTCGATAGGCACTCGTGCAGAAGTCGCATCTCAAGACCTGCAATGCAGTTGTGTCAGTCGTCGCCATCGGGGATGCGATGAAATCGAAGACTGATTCAGCGGCCGGGATTGCCTCGTAATTGTCCGCCTGACCGGACCCGACGTATCGACTTATGATCGCCCAGGTGGGTACGGCTGAGGGAGCAGGGCCGGTTACGGCCGATTTCGGGGACCAACTGCAGCCTGGTCTCAAAGCTGTTCGAAGCGTCGTTGAGACGGTCGCCAAGGTCATTCTCGTCGACCGTGCGACCGTCGAGCTCGCCGTGGCGGCGGTAATGGCGGAAGGTCATCTACTCATCGAAGACCACCCCGGACTTGGAAAGACGACCATGGCAAAGTCGCTGGCGGCAGCCGTGGGACTCGACTTCCACCGCATCCAATGCACAGCGGACCTTCTCCCCGCCGACGTGGTCGGGGCACTCGTCCTCGACCCAGTCCTCACGGAAGCCCGAGTTCCGTCCCGGCCCCATTTTCGCCAACGTCGTCCTGGCCGACGAGCTGAACCGCGCTTCACCTCGCTCACAGTCCGCCTTCCTCGAGGCGATGGGCGAACGGCAGGTCACGGTGGACGGAACGACGTACGCCCTCCCACGACCATTCATCGTGTTCGCAACGCAGAATCCGTTCGAGGACCCGGGGACCATGCAGCTCCCCTACGGGCAACGTGACCGGTTCCTGCTTCGACTCTCCATCGGGTACCCGACGCCCGCACGAGAACACGAGCTCCTCGTTCATGGCGATCGCTCCGAACTGATCGACCAAGTCGCTCCGATCAGCAAAGATGACCTCGCAGCGATGCAGTCCGCGGCACGCTCTGTTCACGTCTCACCGAGCATCGCCGACTATGCGCTCGCATTGCTGGAAGCGACGCGACGTCATGGAAGTGTGCAAGTTGGTGGATCGCCTCGAGCTGGCCTCGCATTGATACGGACAGCCGGGGCATTGGCGGTAGGGCGTGGTCGCGACTACATCTCGCCGGACGAGATACAGGCTGTCGCGGGCCCTGTGCTTGGCCATCGCATTCTCCTCACGACGGAAGCGACGCTGCGCGGGGCGGAACCCTATCGACGTGGTGGACGAAGTCCTGCGGTCAGTACCGGTCGTCGATGACGCCGGGCCTCGCGCTCGCTGACAAGGCGCTCGCCATGCCGTCTTCGAGTTCCGTTGACGTGGTTTTCGGGCGGTCAAGTGTGCGGCGGGGTATCGCTCCAACTGCCCGTGGGTGGGCCCTCCTGCTGGCCGTCCTTTGCGTGACGGCTGTTGCCGCCACTTGGCCGTCGGCGCCGGCGATTGCACTCGACGCCGGCCTCGTGGTTGCCCTCGTCGGAGCGTTGGGCATCGTTCTGTCGTGTCGATCACGCCCCGGAGACCTCCATGCCGTGCTTTCTGGACCACCCTTTGTCCCGAGAGGTGAGTTTGCCCTGCTCGATGCCGCTGTCGTTGGCGACGTGTCGGCGTGGGGATGTTCGATCGGGATCGACCCATCTTCAGCCAAGTGGAGTCGAGGGAACCGATGCGAACCGGCCCGTGGCCGCGTCCGAACGCATCTCTTGGCTCCCGCGTCCCGCCACAGAGTCGCGGTGAGCGCCAAGAGCACTGGGAAGAACCCCTCTCCCCGCACTTCCCGTCCCGACCACACGAAGAGGGATTTATGAGTGCCGGGGGGTGACGCTGTGGTTGAACGATCCTCTCGGGATGTTCGGCGCACGGCTTGCCGTCTTCTCCGATCTCACCATCGTCGTACATCCAGTTGCCATTGCTGGGTCTGAAGTCGACGGATCCAGTCTTTCGCCAGAGAGGAAGGTCGTGATGTCGCGGAGCCCACGACCAAAGCGGGCGGCGTCGATGTGCTCGGTGTGCGCCCCTATCAACAGGGAGACCGGCTCTCCTCAGTTCATTGGCGGTCTCTGGCCGGCACCGGGCCCTTGCTGGTGCGCGAGCTGGGGGATGAGTTGGTGCGACCAGTCCAAGTCGTCATCGATGATCGGGCTTGGGTGCATCGACGATCGTCCATTCGAGAGAGCGGTGGACCTCTTGACGGGTGCGATGGCGAACTGGCCGCAGATGGCACAGCCGATCGACCTGCGGTCTTTGACTTCAGGTCATGTTGTCTCGGTCTCGGGCGGATTGACGCCCACTCTGCTGCGGTGGTTGGCCGTCCTCGAGCCTCGACAGACCGATAGTCCTATTCCAAACGCAGAAAGGTCAGTGCTGGAGATTGGTTCGGGCGACACAGTCTTCACCACCGCGACGGCGTCGAGGTCTCTTGGATCGCTGCGCGAGCGAGGTGTTCGACTGGTCGTGGCTCCATGAGCTGGCGAATGCACATTCCGTCGGGCCCGAGAGGCTGGACGGACGAAGGGCTTTGCGCCGGACTCAGTTTCTTGGGTTCCATTGCAATATTCGAGTTGCTCGACAAGCCAGCTGCATCGGCGACCCTTGTTGCGCTCCTGATCAGTGCGGCGGTGGGATCCGGCGCTGGGCGATGGATTGTCCGAAGCCTGTATCCCGAGCGGGCTGTCGTCGTGAGCGCGGTGGTGCTGGTGGCCGTGATCATCGAAGCTGCGGTTCCTGCCATCTGGCATCACCTCCTCGTGGATCCCAACACCTGGCATCGGGTGGCCTCGTCTCTGCGCGCTCCAACAGAGCGGACGTTGCTCGCAGCCTGCGTGTTGGTGGGTCTCGCCGGAGCCTCCGAGCGAGTGGCTTTCGGAGACCGCGACCGGCCGGGTCCGTCGGGCACCCAGCTCTGGCTGTACTCCCCGCTCTCATCCTGGTCACGTGGTCGGCCGCCGCGGCGCCGGGCCTGGTCTCGGGCGCTCTCTGTGGTGGCCTCATCGTCCTCGGGGGTTCGCTCATCTTGTTCGGAGATCCGGTTGTTCAGCGACTCCGATGCCGATCCCGTTGGGGCCACGCACCGTGGTTCTCGACGGAGAGGGATCACGGCTGCCCTTCTCCCGCCGCTGGCGGCATTTCTTGTGGTGGTGCTCTCGGTATCCGTCAGCGGTGCGCTGGGTACCAGCGGGGGTGGGTCGGCCGATTCTTCTGACGCTCCGACGACCGAAGCGTTAGTCACCAACGTTGTCGGGTTCGCGGCACAAGATCCCAATGTCGTGCTGTTCCGGGCGCACAGCAAGGCGCCGACCTATTGGCAGGTTGCAGTTCTGACGAGACAGATCGGTGGCACATGGGAAGTTTCGCCGGACCTGGCTCGAGTACTGGCAGGAAAGGAAGCCCTTCGTCGGCGGGTGACGGATCGGATGCAAGCGTCGGAATCCCATTCAAATGTGACGGCCAACGTGACGATCGCCTCGTACCGAGGGCGCGTGCTCCCGGTTCCGCTGGGAACAGCGGCCGTCCAAGGCCCCTGGCCGACACGGTCGGTGGATGACGCCGTCGTGCAGCAGGGACCGACAACGCCAGGTGAGCAATACGTGACAAGAGGTTCGGACTCCGCGGTCGGTCAAGAGGGCGCTTCGCTCGGAACCCGCTGATGAGCCCAGCAGCCCATCGACTGGAGAGTCCTGCGCCTGCGTCTTCTGGATCCATTCCGGCCGAGGTTCAGTTGATGGCTCGGCAGGTCGCCGCCGGGTCAGATGACCAGACCGAAATGGTGCAGCGACTTGTGAACTGGTTCCGTTCAGGGCGATTCCAGTATTCGACAGCGGCCCAGCCGGTGTCCCCGCGAGGGACCGCTCCCGTGGTTGCGTTCCTGACCCGGACAAAGGTCGGCAATTGCCAGACATTTACCGACGCGTTCGCCATGATGGCGCAATCGCTCGGGATACCGGTCCGTGTGGCAGTCGGATTCACTTCCGGAGCGCGGGAGCCGAGTGGTGAGACAGTCGTGACTGGAGCGGATGCTCACACCTGGCCCGAGGTCTTCGGCGGCCCGGGTTCGGGATGGGAGTCGGTGGAGCCGACGCCGGCATCGAGTGTCACTGCCATTGTCCCTCCGAGTGTCCGCGGCGTTGGGCCGGTGCCGACGAGCACACCCTCCACGCTGCCGAGCGCAGACGCCCACCTCGGCGGCGAGTCCAACAAGTCCGACGACTTCGCCCGCACCCACGTCGGTTACTCCGACCGTGCCGATCGTTCCGCCAGAAAGGCAGTCGGTCCAGGGTGACGCCGCCAGGCTCCCGTCCTCTGGATTCTCCTCGCCTGCGTCGTTCTGGGAGGAGCTCTTTTCGCCCTGGTCACTTTGGTCCGCCGGCGAAGACCTCCGGGGCCACGTGGACCCCGTCAGGCAGTCCTCGAGGCGTGGTGGGAGTCGGATCGGTCGCTCGCCAGGCTTGGCCTCGGCTGCCCTCGCAGCCGGACCCCACTCGATCACGCCCACAGACTCCGCGAGGCGATATTCGGACTGCCCGACACTGGGTGGAAGTTCGCTGAGTCCGATCGACTCGGCCTCGAACAGCTGGTGAGCGACGTCGAGTCGCTGGCCCTCCTCGAACGCGAGGCACGCTATGGAGGACGTCCGACCGGAGAGGAGGCGGCATTGCGGCCCGTGCCGCCGCAGGACGGGTCAGACGTTCGCTGCGCTATCACCACCTTGGCCGAGCGTTCGGGGACTGAACCTGACCCCTAGAATCCAGGCCAGAGGCATAGTGGAACCGACCGGGGGGCCTATGCGTCATCAGGACATGGAGCAAACCACCCATAGGAGGGTCTTCGTGGCGCAGACCGATCCGGCGTCCGACGGCACCCGACCTGGGTTCTGGTAGCTCCAAGGCGAACTCCACTCCCGGGGTCTCCGAGAGCGACACGATGTCGCAGCTTGAAGACGATGTCGAGGATCTGTATCGGAGCCAGCGACTCGCGATGGTGCGTTTGGCACGGCTGCTGACCGACTCGTCCGCGGTGGCCGAAGAGATCGTCCAAGAGGCGTTCATTCGTTTTGCTCGGTCGCCGGGGCGGAAGAACGAGCCGGCTGCCTACCTCCGGGTCATTGTGGTCAACCTGTGTCGATCCCAACAGCGCCGAACGCTCATCGAACGGCGGATGGCACCACGAGCGCCGCTTCTTTCGGGTATCCCAGAGATTGACGAGACCTGGGACCTCGTCCGCAAGCTGCCCTTTCGCCAGCGGGCGGTCCTGATGCTCCGCTACTACGAGGACTTGTCCGAGGCCGACATCGCTCGGGTGCTCAACTGCCGCCCCGGGACAGTCAAGTCCGCACTTCACCGCGGCATTGCCGCGCTGCGAAAGCAGCTCGGTGAAGCAGACCCTGATCCAAAGGGAGGGCCGAACCATGCCTGAGCACGACGACTTCGAGGAGCGGCTCCGGCGCACCTTTCGCTGGGTTGCCGACGGTCCGCCGAACGCCGGTGAGGACCGGTCTCTCACACCGCCAGTCCTCGGGGGCTCCCGGTCGGTGACGACGATGGCGCCTTCCTCGATGAGAAGCCTTCGCCGCTCTCGCGTCGGCCCAGTCGACGGCCGCTCGTCTTGGTGGCTGCATCGGTGTTGCTACTCGCAGCAGTGGGGGTGTCCGTCGGACTCGTGGTGGCGGGAACAGGCACCTCGGGGTCTGGACCGCATCAGTCCTCGACTACGGATGCCTCAGGGGCCCGTGCGCGTGTCATTTCGGCGCTCGGAGCGACGACTGCTGCGGGCAACTGGAATATCACGTACTCGTACACCCAGGTTCCCGGAGGAAACTCCAGCCACGACGACCACGGTGCCGCCGGCAATGACCTGTCCCAACCACGAATCCTCCGTCGGGCGCAACGGGAAGCGGTTGCGCGGTTCTCGTCGTACCGGGGCATCGGCGCCTGATAACGAGAACGTGACCGTGACGGGAACCGGTGTCATCGACGTGAATCCCGAAGGCCATGGTGACGACAGCCGACCCGAGCGATTTCGGCACCGTCATTATCCGGCTCGATTCGTCGCAGCTCTGGGAGCTCGGGAGTGACGATGGAGGAGGATTGGCGCCCGGACCCGAGCGTCGGGTCCACGCTCGGGTCAATCCATCTCGGGTTCGCCTCCCTGGTGGAGTCCACCCTCGGGGCTCGTGAAGGTGCGGTGGCGATGCTCGGAATCGCCAGTCCGACGGGTTACCTGGTGCTCGACGAGCAGGAGATCACCGGCGTCACGCCGGCTGGACAAGGCACGGTCGATGGCAAGCCAGTAACCGAGTATCAGGTAGCGGCTGACGCCAGTCAGCTCGAAAACGACCCGACCGCCACTTCCGAAGAACTCGCCACCATCCGAGGGGCGATAGCGAAGCTCCAGAGCGAAGGGCTCTCCGGAACAGGCACGGAGGTGGCTGTGGACGCGCAGGGCTTCATCATCCAGTCGATCACGACGTACCAGTTCTCTGACGGGGGTTCGGTCACCGTAAAGGCCGACTTCAGCAACTTCGGCTGTGCCGGAACCGTTCTCATGCCCGGCCAAGTGGGTCCGACGACACCTCCAGCGAACTGCGTCTCGCCCGACACCCCGTCCTCCACGACGACGTCGACGAGTAACGCCACAACGACCACTTCAAGTTCGCCGACCACCACGAGCACGACAGTCGCCCCGACAACCACTATCGGCATCCCCGACCCCCACGACGACCCCGGCGTCGACCGGCTCTCCGACGACCTCCACCACATCGCTGAGTCCGAACACCACGACCAGTACGTCGACCGGACCGTAACCATGGTTTCGTTCTCTATCGGTTTCGAGCGGCGTGTGACCTCTTGCGAGGTTGCGATCCACCCCACCTTGACTGCTAAGTGACCGTCGCCGCGACTTAGCTACTGCTTACGGTTATGTAGAGTGGTTGTTCGAAGGCTTGACCATTGATGGGACGACGCATTCGCTGGCTCGGCGTCCTCATGGTCGCTTTTTCGGCTTGGTGATAGCCGAGCTGGTCAACATTCAGCTGGTAAAGGGCAAAGAGCTGGCGGAGTCTCCCAAGAACGAGCGTGTCGCTGTGCTCAAAAACCTCAACCATCGGGGCGAGATCCTCGCCGCTGACGGGACAGTCCTCGCCAAGTCCGAGCCGACGCCCGCCGCGACGGATCGCACTGACTATCCCTACGACTATGTCCGCCAGTACCCCGATGGCAGCCTCTATTCGGGTATCACTGGATATGACTCGATCTTCTACGGAGTCACTGACATCGAGGCGGAATACAACTCCTATCTCGAGAGCCATCCGCAGAGTGCCCAGACGCTGAGCCAGATTCTCTTTCGAAAGAAATTGCCGACAGTCACGGACAACGTGACGCTCACGGTGGAGCCAAAGCTGCAGCAGGCGGCACAGTTCGCACTGTCGACCATCTCGAGTGCAAACAAAGACGGAGCCATTGTCGTGCTCAACCCCAAGACTGGCGCCGTGCTAGCCATGTACTCCAGCCCGTCCTACGACCAAACGTCCTGGTGAGTCCTTCGCTGCCGGTGGACCGCCTGGCGTACCTGAGCTACACCACGCCCGACCAAGAAGGGTTCTTCCCCCTTCGACCGCTGGCCACCGGGGAGTCGTTCTTCCCCGGCTCGACCATGAAGGTCATCACGTCGGCTGCGGTCTACAACCTCAAACCATCCCTGGATGATTTCGACTATCCGGTTGCGCCCTGTCAGCCGTTTTCCGACTCGCCCGATCACCCCATCTGCAACGACGGAACCACGCCGGCCAACTCACATCCGTGTGGTGGCACGATGCCAGTCATGCTCCCGGCGTCGTGCGACCCTGGCTACGCGGAGTTGGGGGTCCAACTCGGAGTGGCGACGCTGAGGCAACAGGCCGAACTGTTCGGCATCAATGCACCGCCACCGATTGATCTCCCAGGCAACAGCCAACAGCCCGTAGGTGGTGCAATCGAGTCCACCTTGAAGGACATTCCGGCAATTCACAACGACTCCAGGGCGACTCCGCGATTGGGCAGAAGACTGTCAGTGAGACAGCGCTGCAGAACGCAATGGTGGCCGCCGGGATCGCCAACGGCGGCGGCGTTATGACACCCCACCTGATGTCCTCGATCGAGGATTCGCAAGGATCGCAGGTCAAGACGTACACCCCGACCCTCTACAAGCAGGCGACCTCGGCGTCCGCTGCACAGTCGGTGACGGCACTCATGGAGAGCGTCACTCACCACTGGAACTGCGGCTATTGCCAAATTTCCCCCGTATCTGTGTGCAGCCCTCAAGACGGGGACGGCGCAGACCGATCTCGGCGTGAACCATGACTGGATGATTGGATTCGCTCCTGCGAATAACCCACAGGTCGCAATCGCCGTCGTGGTTCCCTACCAGCCCATCGCTTCGGAAGGGGCCACCGTGGCCGGCCCGATCATGAAGTACATGATGGAGCAAGCGTCCCGCAGGGATCCGTGCAGCAACCCTGCACTGTCCAAGCGCCGTCGACACCCTAGAAATGACGAACGTGAAACGGCTACGAAGTCATGATCGTCGAGCATGGGCGGGATTGGTTCTTTTCATCTCCATCGTCGCCGCTGGAGGGCTCCTGTCCGCCTGCGGCACCAGCTCCACCGGCCCCACGGCCACGGTGCAGCGCTACCTCGCGGCCTGGTCCAACGGCAACTATGGCGCGATGGCCGCGCTTGTCTCGCATCCCCCAGCGAACTTTGTGAGCTTCAACCGGCGAGTTAGCACTGACCTGGGTCTGACGAAGCAAGCCCACCAACTCGCGCCAGTCTCAACGAGCCGGGCGACTAGCACCGCCCGTATCACGAGTCAGCTGACACTCGGCTCGCTGGGGATCCTGCACGTACGCAGCCGGCTGGAGCTCACCGACTCCTCGGGTTCGTGGAAGGTGGCGTGGTCGCCCCGGTCGATCATCCCTTCCCTCGGACCAAAGGACTCGGTTGCGACAACATTGTCATGGCCGGCCCGGGCCGCCATTGTCGGATCGGCTGGTACACCTCTGACGACTTCGGTCCCGATGGTCTCGGTGGGTATCGAGGGTTCGGGGTGATGAGCGAGTCCGAACTCACCGCCGCCCTGACCCAGATCGGGGTCCCCACCACTCAGATCCAGGCGGCCGAGGCGACGGCGATGGCTCACCCGACGTGGTTCGTCCCTGTGACTCAACTGAGCCAGGCCACTTACGAACAAGACAAGCCAGTGATCTACCCGGTCCCCGGGACCGTATTCAATACCTACAGCGCCCGGGGTGCGCTCACTTCCGAGCTCGCTGCCCACGTCGTTGGGACGGTCGGTCCGATCACGGCCCAGGAGATCAAGACACTCGGACCGCCCTACACGAATGGAGTCATGGTCGGCCAAAGCGGGATCGAGCAGGCCTACGAGCGCCAATTGGCCGGTACTCCAGGAGCGGTCGTTCACGTTTCTGACCAAGCGGGCAGCACGGTCGCAGTGGTTGGGCGGTTTCCCCAGCACCCCGGTACCCCGGTGACTACGACCATCGACCCGAGTGTTCAGGAGGCGGCAGATCCGCGCTGACCGGTCAGCCGTTGCCGGCCGCCATCGTGGCTGTTCAGGCGTCGACGGGTGCCGTGTTGGCCTCGGTCAGCACGCCGGACTCGCAAGCCGTAAACGAGGCTTTCGATGGCGCCTACCCACCCGGCTCGACCTTCAAGGTGGTGACCTCGACCGATCTCATTGAGAGTGGCCTGACGCCCTCGAGCCCAGCAACGTGTCCCTCGACCATCACAATCAACGGGGAGGTCTTCCATAATTTCGAAGGCGAGACGACTCCGTCCTTATCGATGCAAGACGCTTTCGCCATGTCTTGCAACAGTGCGTTCATCGGGTTGGCCGGTTCTCTGCCCGATGCCAGCTTCACAACGACTGCGGCCCAATTTGGCATCGGATCGAAGATCCAAATGGGGTTGACCGCCTTTGGAGGACAGGTCCCTGTACCCACTTCGACATCGGAGGCGGCGGCCACCGCCATCGGCCAGGCACGGGTAATCGTGTCCCCGCTGGCCATGGCCAACGTGGCGGCTTCCGTCGACTCAGGAAGTCTGCACCTCCCTCGGCTGGTTACGGGCTCCCCGGACGACTCGACACCGGCTCGGGCCCTCGATCCGACGGTCATCTCAGACCTACGGAGCATGATGAACGCGGTGGTGACCAGCTCCATCGGTACCGCCGCTGCGGCAGGATTGCCGGCTGGGACTTTAGGCAAGACCGGCACCGCCGAATTCGGTACAGCCAACCCACCGCAGACCGACGCCTGGTTCATCGGCTATCGAGGTGATCTCGCGTTTGCCGTGCTGGTCGTTGGCGGTGGCGTAGGTGGCACGGTGGCTGCACCGATTGCGGCGAAGTTTCTGAGTCAGGCTGGCAACATTCCGTAGCTGTACCGAGAAGAGGCGTCGATGAGCTCCATCTGCTTGAGACAGGTGCCACGTAGCGCCCGCTCAAAGAACCGCGCCGGCGACTGCGATGTCAGGCCAGCTGGTCGCGCTTGGAGGCTGGACCAGATGGACTGTCCGAGTCCACCCGACATTCTGAAGCCCTGACTAGGCAAATCTAAGTCAAGGTCCCAGAATAAGAGGTCCGAGCGAGCAACGTTCCAACTTGACGTGCAAGATCATCCGGCGGGCTGTCAGCGGCCTTGGGAATCAGTGTCGATACCACTCCCGGTCCTCACGGGGCTGTCGGTAGTGAACGACAATCGCCGGTACCCAGCAAACGAGGGTAACCGCACCTGCTCCGATAGCGACGACAGCCGCGTAGAGAACGCCAAGATCGGCCCATTCGTCGCCCGCACGGTTGGTCGGACTATTCGCGTAGATGGCCGCAGCAGCGCCAATACCAGCCACAACGAGGGCGGCCAGCGCACGTCGCGCGCACGACGACTCTGAGGCGGAAGGTGAAGTGCTGGAGCTACCGCCGCTGACCAGCGAAAACGGAGAGAAATGCTCCGGGGGTGAGACTCGAACTCACAACCTAGCGGGCGCCCCAGACGAGAATCCGGAACAGCACCAACTTGAATAATACCAGCTAATCCCTCATTTCGTCATGCCGCCATTGACCGCTATTGACCGTGCATTTCCGATGCTCCACACGCGGATCGCGCGCGGAGATTGACTTTCGAAAACCTTCGCGTTCGCGCTAGATACGTCAAGGGACGCCGTCCAGGCGAACGAGGACATGGAGCGCAGCGGAGTCCCGCAGTGGCCCTTGATGTGTCGGACTGGCGCCAAGACCAAACTGATCTAGGCCGGACCGCCAGGGCCGACCTCTCTGCTTGAGCCAGGGCCACGACTTCCAACAGGAGCAAGGTCATGCTCGGCTCGACGCTTGTCGGGCGGGGTCGGTCGGAACGAGGATCTCGTGGAACAACCGTCGATTAGGTGCGGCGGCGGCGCCTGGGGTGGATCATTGATGCCACTGTAAGCAGCGCCCCGAAGACGATTGCGAGCACGCCGCTGGTGATCAGCAGTCCGAGTTGGGCAATGCCGGTGGCTGCGAGTTGAGCCGGGGCGGCCGGGCTCGACTTCTCCGACGGGCTCGGCTTCTCCGACGGGCCCGGCTCGTTGAGGAAAGTGACGGTCGGAGTGGCCGCGGTGATGGTGCCGTTACTCGGGGTGCGATTGACGAGGGTCCAACCTGCGATTTCGGGTTCGCTCAGGGTGCAGGCAACATTGCCGCGGATATTTGGAGCGGTGAGGGACGATTGGGTGGCGCCGGCGGGCACGGTGAGTGTGAGCTGGCGGTTCGCTCTGGGGTCATTGCAGGCGAGGAGGAAGGTGAATGTGACCGGGACGGCCGCTGGGGCGGTAATCTGTTTTGTCAGCTGGCCGGTGTAGTTGTTGAGATCGTTGGTGACTGAGACTGTGACGGGTTGTCCGGATCCGACGATCACGCTGTCGGGCGTGATCTCCACTGTGGCAAGAGGGGCTGGCGGGGCGGGTTCGGTTACGGAGCAGCTGGCCCCAACAGGGAGTCCCGTTTCCAGGGTCTGCGCGGTACTGGCTCCTACGGGCAGCGTGATCTGCACATCCCGAGTGAGACTGGGGTTGGTGCAGGCGAGGACCAGTTGGATCGGCAGCGCTTCGTCGGCCGTACCGCCGATGAGTTGTTTGATGATCTGAATGGCGCCCGAGACTGCCGTGTTGGTGGCAGTGATGGTGACCGTATCGGGAGCGCTCTCGACGGTGACGCCGCCGCTCGGCGTAATCGAAGTGAGCTGGTAGCCCGCCGGTGACTGCGGCTCGCTGAGGATGCAGTGCAAGCCGACGGGTAGCCCGCTAACCACGGTGTTGGCGGTGCTGGCACCGGCCGGGATGTCCAGGGCGAGGTTGCGATCGAAGTCGGTGCCGTCGCAATCGAGGGTGAACTCGAATTGGGCAGCGCTGGTGGCGGCCCCGCTGAGTTGTTTGATGACCTGCAACGATCCGAGTTGCCGATCATTGGTGGCCGTGACCACCACGGTGGGCTGGTCGCCGGGAGCGATGATGACCGGGTTAGGGCTGATCGAGGTAAGCGTGAACCCGGGCGTCGGCGTCGGTTCGCTGATCGTGCAGCTGGCTCCCGGGGTGAGGCCCGTGAGCGTCACTGCGGCTGTGGTGTCACCGGCAGGAACAGTCAGCGTGGCGTCGGTCGTGAACCCGTCGGGGGTGCAGGCGACGTGCAGCGTAAACGAGTGCGCTACACCGTCGCTGAGTCCGGTCAGCTGTTTGACCAGCTGCAGGCTGCCCGCTGCGTCGACGATCTTGATCGTCGCGTTGTGAACGGTGACGATGACGGTGGTCTCGCCGCCGGAACCGATCACCACCGCCGAGGGATCGATCGCTTGCACTTTCCAACCGGCGGGCGGGGTGGGCTCGGTCACCGTGCAGGTGGTTCCGAAGGGGATCCCGCTGATGGGTGCGGCGTCCGCCGAGCTCGCGCCAGCGGGCACGGTGATCGTCACATCGGTATCGAATGCGGTGCCGTCGCAGTCCACATGCAGGGTAAAGCTGGTGTCCGTGGCGACCGGGAGATTGATCTGTTTGATCAGTTGGAGGGCACCGAGGCGGACACTATCGGCGGCAGTAACGGTGACCGGCGGGTTGCCGATGGGCAGGATCGTGATCGACGCCGGGCTGATCGACACCGCTTGCCAATCTGGGGGAGCCGCCGTTTCGGTGACGGTGCAGACCGCGCCGACGGCGATCCCGCCGATCACCGTCTCGGCCGAGGAGGATCCGGCAGGTACCGTCAACTCCACGTCCTGATCGGTGCCGTCGGTGCAAGACACATGGAGGGTCACCGAGCCGGCTACCGGAGCGGGGCGGTCGAGAGTTTTGACCAGCTGTAGCTGGCCGAGCTGATGGTTGTCAGTGGCAGTGACTGTCGCCGGCGGATCCTCGGTCGCGGACACAGTGACCGGGTTCGGGGTGACGCTGACGGGGTCGTACCCGGGCGGCGCGCTGGTCTCGGTGACGGTGCAGACCGTCCCAACCGGCAGATCGCCGACACTGGCTTGGCCACTTGACTGGCCCGCCGGCACCTGGATCGCCACGTCATGGATGCCGCCGTCGCTGCCGCAATCCACGGAGAACTCGAACGTAACGTCGGCGTCCGGTGGTGGGCCGGTGATCTGCTTGATGATGCCGATCGAGCCGGTGGGTAGCGGCGGTGTTGGCGCCTCGGGCAGGCAACCTCCGACGAACGGCATGTCGTGGGTCTCGGCGCCCACCACGCTGTCGACCGAGTCGGCGATGAGTGAGCCGTTGATGTGGCCGGGACCGACGGTACCTTGCCCGAACTGGAAGTGGGCCTGCGGGGCCAGGATGGTGCCCGGCCAGGACACGAAGTTTTTGAGGATCGTCGTTGCCGTGCTGAAGTTCCACAGCAGGCTCTGGCGCAGGGTCAGCCAGGCTGTGCTGGGTACCGGCAGACCGTTGATGAAATGGTTGTCCACGATGTACTGGCCGGTGACCGGGTCCCAGATCGACACGGTGGCGAGCGGCCCCTGATTCATGTTGATCGTGGTGCCGGACACGTTCACCAAGATGGTCGCTCCTTGGGGCACCTTGATCTTGATGAACGTGGCCGCATTCAGTTGGGCGGCGGTCACAGAGAACACATTGAGCCCCGAGTCAGTTCCAAGCAGACTCAGCCCCGTCGGAAACTGAGTCACCGTAGTCGTACCATTCGGTGGAAGCGCGGCCCACAACGTCGACGACGCATTGAGATCATCGAAGACCGCATTGAAATCGAGCGGACCGCTTCCATCGGCGAACTCGGTTGGCGGCCCGGCGGTGATTGACCCGCCGCTCACCTGGCTGCTGATGCTGCTGCCCGACACCAGCGACCCGTACCGTGCCCCCCCGTTGATCAGCACCACATGGAACCCGTCCAGCGCGCCGCCGACGATCAGATCGTGGCGGTTCGGATCGGGCGGAAGCGGTATTCCGACCGAATCCACGGGCTGGCCAGAGCCGATCGAGAAACCTACTCGGGCAGTAGGAGATCCCAAGGTGGCGTCGCCGCCGATTGCCACACGCCCTTCTGAATCCGACAGCCGCGACGCATCGTGATGAATGAACTCGGCGAAGCCTCCAGCGGGGCCGAGTGCATCGAAGTTGCCACACCCCTCGACCGACTGTGCCACGGCGTTCGGCGTGTTCAGGGTCGCCACCAAAAAACCAGCGAGCAGCGCAAGGACGACCACCATTGACAGGTTGCGCCGTCTCATCGCACCTCTCTGCTCGTCTTGCTCGTGCTTCCACCAGGATGGCCATTCGGCCAATCTGGAGGACCTAAAGTTAGTAGACCGCACAACCGAATGCTGGTTTCCCGACGACGGGTAGCAGGCTGGACGACACGGGGGGTATCGCTTGACCGTCGCGCAGCGCATAGCCGGCAGCGACCCGACCAAAGCACGCCTCTCCCGCGCGACCTTGGGGTCTCCTACTTGGAGGCCTCATCGATGTCGCCACAGTGCTCGCACTCGTGGGCGATCTCAGACCACCGTCTGAACCAGTCTCTCGTGATGCGTTGCATTGTTTCGCTCCTTCTCTCGTGCGGATCCACCGAGAGGATTTCCCCTCGATCAGGTCCGCTGCTGATGCGAGGGGCGTCGGAGGGCGGTCGGGTCAGAGGTGAAGGGGCAGCTGCGAAAAGAAATCTCGCCTTTGCCTCATGACTTTCTTTTCGGCCCTTGACCTCGGACGACCGTTCTCCACAGCTAGGAGGCAGCTGCGGAGGGTCTGACCGAGAGGCAAGCCCCGAGAGCCGTCCGAGAGATGCGGGAGAATCAGCGTGAGGCAGCTGGCGCTCGGAGCGCAACCGACAGCCCGCCGGCCTGAGTCGGCGCAAACCCCGAGTCGCTTACCAATGGACGGGCCGAAGGCCCGACCGCCCGGCCGAGGCGGCGGCGCAGCCGCCGTCCGAGGGGAAGGACGGCTTGATGATGTAAGGAGAAACCCTGACAAATTTTGGCGGGCGGCTGTGTGTGTTTGGCGGGCGGCTGCGAGCCATCTGGCCACGGTGTTGTTCGGAGACTGTCGGTACCGAAGTGTCTGTGATGCACTCTGAACCGTTCAAGAGCGTGTCGATTTTGCTGTGAATTCTGATCTGTTCTCCTCCCTCTGACCTGCGTCTTGTCCAATCCGGGTCCGCGAATTGCCCATCTATAGGTAGGAGAGTGCGTGGCTCTCCGGGCGAGAGAGGAGCCTCGGATGGGTGTCAACAATGACAAGTCGATACCGCTAGCGGCATTTCTGTCGGGGACGAGGGCGCCGCTGCTGGACATCAACGCGGTTGCTCTGGCACTCGGTACTACGAGGCGTCACGTGCAGCGATTGGTAAGCGAACGGCGGATCCCCTTCGTGAAAGTAGGCCGATTCGTGCGTTTCGATCCAGCAGAGCTCGACGTGTGGCTGGACACTCAACGCATTGCCGCCGTTCCGCGACCCTCTCGGTACGGCTCATCCTGGCGGTAAGGTGCGAGCGACAGACCAGGTGGCCTGGAGCAACAGCTCCGCCGGCGTTCGCCTCCCAACTCGCAGGATCATGACGAGGGGGATGTGGCAGTGAGCTCGAACCGACGACATTTCGGCAACGTACGGCGCCTGCCGAGCGGCAAATATCAAGCCAGTTATTGGCACGAGGGGCGCCGGCACATCGCTCGAGAGACCTTCAAGCAGAAGGCCGATGCCCACGCGTTCCTTGACGCCGTATCTGCGGCGATCGGACGCAGTGACTGGGTCGACCCGGAGCTTGGGCGGATTTCCTTCGCCCGGTACGCCGACCTTTGGCTGGCCCAACGGACCGACATTCGACCTCGCACCCGCGAGCAGTACGACCTGCTCATCGAGAACAAGCTCAAGCCTGCCTTCGGCCAGCGGGAGCTGGCGAACATCACACCGCTCCATGTCCGCTCCTGGTACGCCGACATCGCCGCTCGGACACCCGGGTCAGCCCGATCGGCATACCGGCTGCTGAAAGCCATCTTCAACACCGCCATCCTCGACGACCTCATCGTAAAGAACCCCTGCCGGGTAAAGGGAGGTGGAACTGACAGGGTCATCGATCGACGTATCCCCAACGTCGACCAGGTGGCGGCACTCACACAGTCCATGCCCGAGCAGTACCGGGCCGCGGTGACGCTCGCCGCCTGGGGGACGCTGCGCCGGGGCGAGGTGCTCGGCCTCAACCGGGAGGACGTCGACCTACGAGCCGGCACCGTCCGGGTCGAGCGGTCCCTCCACGAGTTCTACGACGGCAGGCTCGAGCTCGGCCCGACGAAGAACGGGGATCCCCGCAAGGTGTACATGCCCAGCTCGGTCATGCCGGCGCTCGAGGACCACCTGCGGCGTTTCGTCGGCCCCGGAAGCGACGCTCCCCTTTTCCTCGGCGCCACGGGACTCCGGCTGCGTCCGAGCAACTTCTGGGTCATCTGGGAGACCGCCCGCCGGCGGGGCGGCCTCACGTGGGTGCGCTTCCACGACCTTCGCCACTTCGCCGCCACCATGTTCGCCTCCACCGGCGCCAGTACCAAGGAGATCATGAGCCGTGGCGGCTGGAAGTCCGTCGCCATGGTGGTCCGCTACGAGCACGCATCCGAGGAGCGTGACGCGCAGCTCGCCCAAGCGCTCAATCAGTTCGCAGAGACCTCGAACGTGGTACCTATCGAGAGCGCTTCACCAGGAGATCGCGCACGTGGCGCGCGACGACGACCCTGAGGTGGAAGGTGAGGTGCTGGAGCTACCGCCGCTGACCAGCGAAAACGATGAGAAATGCTCCGGGGGTGAGACTCGAACTCACAACCTAGCGGTTAACAGCCGCTTGCTCTGCCATTGAGCTACCCCGGAAGGGTTGGGAAACAGCCCCCGCACGATACCAGCGGTCCAACCCTCCTTCGGGAAGGAGCAGGTGATTTTCGCTTGGTCCAAGACTCATCTTTATCGCCCCTGAGCAGGAGGTTGTTTCCCAGCCGGCGCGGTTTGGCCAGCGCCTGCAGACCCTCGCGGACCTCGGACCACGAGCGAGGCGTGGTCCGAGACACCTCGGTTGCGTCGGCGCCCTTCAGAGGAATCCGGTACATGGCTGCGCAATTGGGTAGAACCCTTGTGTGGATCAATCAAGCGTGAAGGCCTCGGATTCGTCCCCCACCGCTGGGGCGGAGCGCCGTGATGCCCGAAGGCCGACGCGAATCAGCTGGGCATGGATCACGCTGATCATTGGTGTCATTCTGGGTATCGCGCTGGTGGACTTCCTCGTGCAGAACACCCGCTCCGTACGAATCGAATTCTTCGCGGCGTCCGGGCATATCCCGATTGTCGTTGCACTCTTGGTCGCGGCTCTGGCCGGAGCTGCCGTGGTGATCGTCGTCGGCGGAGCACGCATCGGCCAGCTCCGTCATCGCCTCCGGAAGCCCACCAAGCCGTCTTCGAACACTACGGACGAGCACGCCAGCAACTCAGAGCGGGCCGCCTGATCAGACCGTTGGAGGAGACACCGGCAGTTGGGCCGACAGTCATCGGAGCGGGCCCAACCGATGGATTCACGACCAGGGCCCACACTGAGATATTTCGACCAATGTCGATGGAGGTTTCATGACGACTACGACTCCAAGCTCCCAACCTCGCGATGCCGACGGTCGCTTCGTGAAGCGCCGGCGGGCCAGGTCGGTGTCGACGAAGTCCAGCCAGGGCGTCGGCGAACGTCGCAACGTCGGCCTCGGCCAGATCGCCACGTTGACTTTCGCCATCATCCTGGGCGTTGCCGGATTTGCCTTTGCCGTCTTTTGGATCGGCGCTCTCGTTCTCATGGGGATCCTGTGGGGCACCATGGCAGCCGAGCACCAGCGACAAGTAGGACGGAGGAAGGGCGTGCTGGCCGAGGTGGTGGGTGTTGTCGTGGACCAGGCCAAGGACGTCGCCGAGAGCGCGCGCGACGCAACGAGCGACGGTACCGGCAGGTGATTCGCTTGGAGTGAGCGGCCGATCACGTTGGGACCGCGGCTTGGAGAGCGAGAGACAACGACCCCAAACACGTCGCCGTCAGGTCGGCGGAATGACTCCATGAGGTTTCATTCACCAACACTGAGGGGCCGTTGCGGGGCAGATGTCCCAGAAACACCTCGAAGTTGGCTGTCGCCACGTCAAACTCGTACCTACACGGATTTCGAACACGAAGAGAACGGAGTGAACGCATGGACAAGGAAAGCTTTGTCGAAGCCCTCAACGAGGATCTGCAAACCGAATATCAATCGATCGTGCAGTACATCAATCACATCGCGACGGTGACAGGTGCCGAGTTCCTGAGCACCATCGCCGAGCTCAAGATCCATGTGTCACAGGAACTCAATCACGCCCAGATCTTGGCGGAGCAAATCGCATTCCTCGGCGGTTCGCCAGCCACCACCGTTCCCAAGGTGGAATCGGCGCACGGTCGCGATGCTCTGGCCGCGGACCTTCGCCTCGAGGAGTCACAGCTTGATCGGTATCGGAACCGGTTCAGCCAGGCGATGGACCTCGGCCTCGCCGACGTGGCCGAGGCGTTGCGCCCACTACTCGAGCAGACCCAGGAGCATGTCAGGGATCTCCAGACTGCACTCGGCAAATAGGTGCGTTCGATTCGATAGACCGAAGCCAAGGCAGCACCACGCCCCGGTCATTGCCATCACCCGAGCTCGACTGGGTCAGGACTCTTCGAGATAGTCCCGGAGCAGGTGGGCCGCGTCAGGCCGGCGCAGCTTGGCCAGTGTCTTCGACTCGATCTGGCGAACCCGTTCGCGGGTCACCCCGAACTCCTTGCCCACCTCTTCGAGGGTGCGGATCTTCCCGTCGTCGAGGCCGAAGCGCAGCCGCACGACATCCTGTTCGCGCTCCGAGAGATGTCCGAGTGCTTCGCGCACCGCCGCATCGAGAAGTGAGCGGGTCGCCGCGTCGTCGGGAACCACTGCTCCCCTGTCCTCGATGAGATCGGACAGGTTGAAATCGTCCTCGTCGCCCACGGGCTGCTCGAGCGACACCGTGTCCTGATTGATGCGCAGGATCTCGCGCACCCGCTCGATGGGGAGTTCGACACGCAGCGCCACCTCTTCGATGGTCGGTTCGCGACCGAGTTCTTGGAGGAGCTGACGCTGAGCCCATACGACCTTGTTGATGGTCTCCACCATGTGTACCGGGATGCGGATCGTCCGGGCCTGGTCGGCAATGGCCCGCGTGATGGCCTGGCGGATCCACCACGTGGCGTAGGTCGAGAACTTGAAGCCCTTCGTGTGGTCGAACTTGTCGACCGCCCGCATCAGCCCGAGGTTGCCTTCCTGGATCAGATCGAGAAAGGCCAAGCCGCGGTTGCGGTAGCGCTTGGCGATTGACACGACGAGGCGGAGGTTGGCCTCGATCAGGTCGTCCTTGGCTTTGAGGCCCTTCAGCATGATGCGGCGGGTCTTGCGCACCGAGGCCTCGTCCAACAGGGCGTCGCGGGACCCCTCGCCGGCGAGGGCAAGCTCATGGGCGGTCAGCTTGGCCGCGGCCACGTTCCCTTCCTCGATCGCCCGGGCGATCTCCACCTCGAGTTCGGCGTTGAGCAGCGGGACCCGGCCGATTTCCTTCAGATAGGTGTGAACGGGGTCCTCGGCGCTGCCCCCCGTTTCCCCGGAAGAGGAGCGTTTCCCATTCGGCGTGCGCCGACCCTCCGGTCGCGCGCCGTTGTTATGGGTCGAAGTGGTGTCACGGCGCGGCGCGACAACCACGGGCTCATCGTCGTCCTCTTCATCGACGAGAACGACGCCAGCGGCCGTGACGCGATCGATCAGCACGGTGAGCACTTCGGGCGTCAGCTCGACCGCATGCAGCGTCTCGACGACCTCGTCCTGTGTCAGCTTCCCCTTCTCGCGCCCGAAGGCCAGCACCGCCTCGAAGTCGATCTGCGAGACACCAGCCGGCAAAGCGACCTGCGCAATAGGCGCGAGGACTCCAGACGGTGTGGAAGGAGACGCGGCTCGCGCGTCAATGCCTTCGTCGTCGATGGCGATCGCCGAGTCTTCGCTCACGCCCGTCCCACCAAAGTCGTCACTCCCCTGGGTCTCTCCCGTTCAACCACGCTACCAACCGGTCGGCGGCGTCGCGCCCGGCCGCCTCATCGTCGAGTTGGTCCAGCCAGAGCCGCACTTGTGCCGTCTCGGCGGCACGGGCCTGCCATGACTCGCCCCCGGCGCGGGATTCCATCCCGACATCGGCCAAGGCACGCCTCACTGCTTCGCGCACGAGCACGCTGACGACGGAATGCACCGGATCGCCCAGATCCGGGTCCCCTGAAATCGGCTCCTCGACCGTGACGCGACGGAGCAACCTCGCCACCGGGGGTGGCGCGGCCTCCACGGCTTCATGGACGCTGTCGTGCTCTTCAAGCGCCACAAACGCCTGCCGTTGGATGGGGTCGACGAACAGCACGGGATGCACACGGTCAACGACCTCATCGGGTCGATGAACCGCCAACTTGAGGGCTTCGAGCCCAGGACCAGCTCGGTAGGATACAACAGGTCCCCCCGCCGCCTCAGCATCGGGACCGCCGACGTCGTACGCATCATCGTCTGGGTAGTCCCTGGGGAGTGGTTCGTCCCGCCGGAACTTGCTCTTCCTCATCCCGTTGTCGATCGCTTGTGGATGCGCCCGGACGTAGTCAAGCCGTTCGCGCAGCTTGGCCATGTCGAGACGGCACCGGTCCGCCAATTGCATCACGTATTGGTCACGGACCAAGTCGTCAGGGTGCTCAGCCACCGCGGCCAACGCATGCTCGGCTGCCCGGGCCCGCCCCTCGGGCGTGGTGAGGTCGCCGGTGGCCAGCATGCGATCCACCCGGAATTGCAGAAACGGGCGCGCCCCCTTGACGGCTCGGGCCAGGCCCTCGGGGTCGGTGCGGGCCAGGTCCCCCGGATCGCTCCCACCGGGAAGGTCAGCCACCACGACATCGACCTCGTGCTTGCGCTCCCACTCGTACACCCGTGAAGCCGCATTCTGGCCGGCGCTGTCCGCGTCGTAGGCCAAGACGATGCGCTTGCCGAAATTGCGCAACAGCGCGAAGTGCTCTTCGGCCAGCGCGGTGCCGCACGTGGCCACGGCCCAGGGCACACCCGATTCGAAGCATCCGATGACGTCGGTGTAGCCCTCACAGACCACCACCTCGCCCTGCGCGATGATGCCCTGCTTGGCCCAATTGAGTGCGTAGAGCGTGCGCCGCTTGGAGTAGATGGGCGACTCCTGCGAGTTCTTGTACTTGGGCTCGGGTCGGTCCGGCGGCACCTGACCCGGACGCGTCGGCAAGATGCGGCCACCGATGGCCACCGGACGGCCCGACGGATCGCAGATGGGGAAGAGGACGCGACCGCGGAAGAAGTCCTGCGGGCGGCCCCGTCGGTTGATGAAGCCGAGGCCCGAGTCGGACAAGACTTTCTCGGAAAGTTTGAGCGCCTTGGCCAGCGTGTCCCAGTCGGCAGGCGCCCAGCCCAGGCGAAAACGCCGCACCACCTCTCCGTCGTACCCACGCGAGCGCAGGTAGTCACGGGCCAACCCGGCGTCGGGCGCCCGCAGGAGGCGCTCGTGGTACCACTGCACGGCCCGCTCCATGGCGTCGAGCAGTGCGGAGCGGCGCTGGTGGTCGCGGCCCGCCTCCCGGTCCTCGTGCAAGGTGATGCCGGACCGGTCGGCCAGGAGCCGCACGGCGTCGACGAAATCGAGGTGGTCCATGGCCCGGACGAAGCTGATGGCGTCGCCCGACTCCTGGCAGCCGAAGCAGTAGTACATGCCGTCCTCGGCGTTGACGCTGAAGGACGGCGTCTTCTCGGTGTGGAACGGGCACAGCCCGCTCCAGCGCCGGCCCACCTTCTTGAGCAGGGTGTGCTCGCTGATGAGGGCGACGATGTCGGTGGCCGACCGGACCTGAGCGATCTCCTCGTCCGGTATACCCACACCCGCAACGTACCGCGACGCTGCCCCAGCCCAGACTGGCCTACCGTCGTGAGATGGCCGTCACCATCTACGGCGTCTGCGCCCTCACCTTCATGATGGGGATGTACGCCCTGGAGGGGCGCGGGCGCAGCTTCATCCTGGCTTTTGCCCTGGGCTGTGCCCTCTCCAGCTCCTACGGCTTCCTCTCGGGCGCGTGGCCCTTCGGCGTGGTCGAGGCCATCTGGACCCTCGTCGCCCTCCGGCGCTGGCAGCGGGCCGGACAGGGCGCCGAGGGCGCGGCGGCCTCTTAGCCCTTGGCCGCCTTGGCGTCCTTCTTGGGGTCGGCGCCGTCCCGGGCCAGCACGGCCTGGGCCGCGGCGAGGCGGGCCACGGGGACCCGGAAGGGCGAGCAGCTCACGTAGTCGAGACCGGCGTCATAGAAGAGGTCGATGGAGGCGGGGTCTCCGCCGTGCTCGCCGCACACCCCCACCTTGAGTGAGGGCCGGGTGGCCCGGCCCCGCTCGGTGCCGAGACGCACCAGCTCGCCCACGCCGTCCATGTCGACCACCTCGAAGGGGTTGCGCGGGAGCAGGCCGAGCTCGAGGTAGGCGTCCATCATGCGACCCTCGACGTCGTCGCGCGAGAAACCAAAGGTCATCTGGGTGAGGTCGTTGGTACCGAAGGAGAAGAAGTCAGCCACCTCGGCGATCTCGTCGGCCCGCAGGGCGGCCCGCGGCGTCTCGATCATGGTGCCGATGGTGACCTCGAGCTTGCCCACCTTGCCGTTGGAAGCCTTGGCTCCCTTGGAGGGTCGCGGCGCCTGCTCCTTGTTCACGTCCGCGACCGCGTCCTCCACCCACCCCCGGGCTAGGGCCAGCTCGGCCCGGGTCACGGTGAGGGGGATCATGATCTCGACGATCGGGTGCCCGCCGTCGGCCACCCGCTGGCGGGCCGCCTCCATCAGGGCACGCACCTGCATGGCATAGAGGCCGGGCTTGATGACCCCGAGGCGCACCCCCCGGGTGCCGAGCATCGGATTGGCTTCTTTCCACGAGAGCGCCGCCTCATAGAGCCGGCGCTCCTCGGCGTTGAGCCCGACGGTGGCTTCCTTGATGGCGAGCTCCTCGGTCGAGGGCAGGAACTCGTGCAGCGGCGGGTCGAGCAGACGCACGGTGACGGGCAGGCCGTCCATGGCGCTGAGAATGGCCTCGAAGTCCTTTCTCTGGACCAGTCGCAGTTCCTCCAGGGCGTCGGTCTCCTCCTCGCGCGTCTGGGCCAAGATCATGCGGCGCACCACGGGCAGCCGGTCCTCACCCAAGAACATGTGCTCGGTGCGGCACAGGCCGATGCCCTCGGCCCCGAGCGTGCGGGCGTTGGCCGCGTCATCACCGGTGTCCGCGTTGGTCCGCACGGCCAGGTGACCCTTGCGGATCTGGTCGGCCCACGACAGCACCGTCGCGAAGGCGGCGGTCGGCTTGGCCGGAGTGAGCGGCACCTGCCCGGCCACCACGACGCCCGCACCTCCGTCGAGGGAGACCCAGTCGCCCTCCCTCAGGGTCACGCCCCCGGCGCTCACCGTGCGGTCGCCCAGGCGCAGCACCTCGGCGCCGACCACCGCCGGCTTGCCCCAACCCCGGGCCACCACAGCGGCGTGGCTGACCAGGCCACCCCGGGCGGTGAGGATGCCCTCGGAGGCGAGCATGCCGTGGACGTCTTCGGGCGAGGTCTCGTTGCGCACCAGCACGACCTGCTCGCCCCGCGCGGCCGCGGCCGCGGCGTCGTCGGCGCTGAAGTAGATCTGCCCGACCGCGGCGCCCGGGCTGGCCCCGAGCCCCTTGGCCCACACCGCGTAGCCCGAACCGGAGAACTGGGGGTGGAGCACCGAGTCGAGGTGGTCCTCGGTGATGCGGGTCACCGCCTCGGCCTTGGAGATGCCGAGGTCGCTGGCCCGCACCATGTCGACCGCCATCTTCAGGGCGGCCGCGCCGGTGCGCTTGCCCACCCGGGTCTGGAGCATCCAGAGCTTGCCCTGCTCAATGGTGAACTCGGTGTCGCACATGTCCGAGTAGTGCGACTCGAGCCGGGAGAAGATCTTGAGCAGCTTCGCGTGCACCTTGGGGAACTGCTTCTTGAGCTCGGAGATGGGCTCGGTGTTGCGGATCCCGGCCACCACGTCCTCGCCCTGGGCGTTGACCAGGAAGTCGCCGTACGCGCCCTTCTCGCCGGTGGCCGGGTCGCGGGTGAAGCCGACGCCGGTGCCCGAGTTGTCGTCGCGGTTGCCGAAGACCATGGCCTGCACGTTGACGGCGGTCCCCAGGTCATGGGCGATGCGCTCGCGGTCGCGATAGGCAATGGCGCGGGGACCGTCCCAGCTCCGGAAGACGGCCTCGATGGCGCCCCGCAGCTGGTCGGTCGGGTCCTGGGGGAAGGGCTTGCCGGTGTGACGATCGACGATCTGCTGATAGGAGTCGACCAGATAGCGCAGCAGCTCGACGGGCACCTTGGCGTCCGAGGTGGTGCCGGCCAGCTCCTTGGCCGCGTCGAAGAGGGAGTCGAACTCCTCGCCCGGGAGCTCGAGCACGATGCGCCCGTACATGGCGATGAAACGTCGGTAGGAGTCGAAGGCGAAGCGCTCGTCCCCGGTCTGGGCGGCCAAGCCCTCGACCGACTCGTCGTTGAGGCCGAGGTTGAGGACGGTGTCCATCATCCCGGGCATGGAGAACTTGGCCCCCGAACGCACCGAGACGAGGAGGGGGTCCTTGGCGTCTCCGATGGACTTGCCCATGGCCTTTTCCAAACGGGACCGGGCCGAGGCCACCTCGGCATCGAGGCCCTTGGGCCAGCCCTCGGCCATGTAGGCCCGACAGGCGTCCGTCGAGATGGTGAAGCCCGGGGGGACGGGCAGTTCGAGTACCGACGTCATCTCGGCCAGGTTGGCGCCCTTGCCACCCAGAAGATCCTTGAGCTCCATGGGCGGGCGGGGGTGCTTGTGGTCGAAATCGAAGACGAACGGCATCAGGCCTCCTTGCCCGGAAGGGCGAACCGCACGGAATACGGTCACGAAAAACAGAGCTCCCTCCCGACCTGGGACGGGCCAGCTCAGCCTACTTTCCCCTCTGACCCCCTTCGGCGGCGTGGTGGGGCGTTCTCAGTCCGAAACGCCACCGCTCGAGCCGGCTTCGGACGACTCCGGCTCGCCTTACAGGCCATCGTGCACCTGGCGCTGAAAGACCTCTTTGGCCTGACGCATGAAGTCGCGCACCAGGGCGAGCTCATCGGCCTTGAAGCGTTGAGCCACCTGGCGCATCTCCTCGGCGATCGGCTGCTGCAGGCCGGCCAGGCGTTCACGTGCCTCGGGCACCATCTCGACCCAGACCCGACGCCGGTCCTCGGTGTCGCGGCGACGGGTCACCATGCCGGCCTCCTCGAGACGATCGAGGATGAAGGTGACCGCGCCGGTGGTCAGCCCGCTCTCCTCTGCCAGGTGCCCGGCCGTGAGCGGGCCGTCCCGGGCGATGAACTCGAGGCAACGCATGTCGCTGCGGCCCAGCTTCAGCTTCTTGGCCAGGCGCTCGTCGAAGTCGCTGGCCGCGCCGAGATAGCCCATGATCTCGTTGCGCAGTTGTTGACCCAGCTCGCTGCGCGACCACTGTCTTGACACGTAAATAACTTTATCACTAAGTTTCTTTGATGATGGCTAATTCTTCTCCTTCGATCGCCATCGAGGCGCACGACCTCGTGAAGGTCTTCCCCCGTGGGAACGTGCGCGCCCTCGACGGCGTCTCGCTCCAGGTCGAAACAGGCACGGTGCTCGGGCTCTTGGGCCCCAACGGGGCCGGCAAAACCACGGCGGTGCGCATCCTCTCCACCATCCTCGAGCCCGACGAGGGGCGTGCCGCCATCCTGGGCCACGACGTGGCGCAGGAGCCTGAGGTGGTGCGTCGCATCATCGGACTGGCCGGCCAGTACGCCACGGTCGACGAGAACCTGAGCGGCCGGGAGAACATCCGCATGGTCGGCCGCCTGTCCCACCTGAGTCGCCGCGCCGCTCGCCGGCGGGCCGACGAGCTGCTCGAGGCGTTCGGGTTGTTCAACGCGGGCGATCGCGTCCTGAAGACCTATTCGGGTGGCATGCGACGCCGCCTCGACCTGGCCGCCGCTCTGGTCGCCAGCCCCCCGGTGCTCTTCCTCGACGAGCCCACGACCGGCCTCGACCCCCAGAGCCGCCAGGACCTCTGGGGGGTCATCGAGGAGCTGGTGGCCGAGGGCACCACCGTGCTGCTCACGACCCAGTACCTCGAGGAGGCGGACCGGCTTGCCCGCGACATCGTCGTGGTCGATCACGGCCTCGTCATCGCTCAGGGCACGCCGGCCGAGCTCAAGGCCGACCTCGGGACCTCGGTGGTGTCGGTGACGCTCGCCTCGCCCGAGGCCGTGACCGCAGCGCTGCCCCTGTTGACCCCGCTCTCGGACAAGGAGCCTGTGGTCGACCACCTCATCATCGAGCTGACCGTCGAGAACGGGCCCGCCGTCGGAGCCGAGGTCCTGCGCTCCCTCGACGGCGCCGCCGTCCCGGTCACCGGCATGGCCCTGCGCGAGCCCAGCCTGGACGACGTGTTCCTGAGCCTGACCGGCCACAAGACGGAGGCGGAGAGCGCCGACGCCCGGGCCACCCGCAAGGGCGGACGCCGCCGGGGCGCGGCGGCCGAGACCAACGGAAAGGACGCCGCATGACCACGCTCACGTTCCCGACCACCACCGTGCGCGAGCGCCCGGCCGAGAAGGGCGGACGCCTGAGCTGGACCCTCCAGGACATCCTCACGGTCACCTGGCGCAACCTGCGCGTCCTCAGCCGGAATCCCGACGCGGTGTTCTTCTCGGCCGTGCAGCCGGTCATGTTCGTGCTGCTCTTCGTCTATGTCTTCGGTGGCGCCATCAAGATCCCGGGCGTGCCCTACGTCGATTACCTGATGCCCGGGGTCTTCGTGCAGACGGTGACGTTCGGTGCGGTGAGCACGGCGGTCGGACTGTCCGAGGACCTTCAGAAGGGCTTGATCGAGCGCTTCCGCGCCCTGCCCATGGCCCGCTCCGCCGTACTGGCCGGCCGCACCTCGGCCGACCTGGTGCGCAACGTCTTCACCGTGTTCATCATCAGCGTGGTCGGCTTTGCCGTGGGCTTCCGCATCGGCACCAACTTCGGGCTCTTCCTCTGCGGCATCCTGATCGTGTTGCTCTTCTCCTACTCACTGTGCTGGGGCTTCGCCACGGTCGGGCTCTCCGCGCCCAATGCGGAGACGGCGCAGCTCATGGTGTTCCCCATCCTCTTCCCGCTCATCTTCGCCTCGTCCGCCTTCGTCCCCGTGCAGGACATGCCGGGCTGGCTTCAGGCGTTCGCCGAGCACCAGCCGGTCACCCAGGTGGTCGACGCGGCGCGCTCGCTCATGACCGGGGGCACCCTGCAGGACACGAGCTCCATCTGGCAGGCCCTGGCCTGGTGTTTCGGAACGCTGATCGTCGTCGTGCCTCTGGCGGTCCGCAAGTACCGCAAGGTCGCCTGAGCGTCCGGGTACTCAGCTCTCGCCGGTACGCCGGCGCAACTCGCCCAGCAGGTCGGCGATGGGCACGCGTACCTGTTCGGTGGTGTCGCGGTCGCGCACGGTGACCGCGTCGTCCTCGAGGGAGTCGAAGTCGACCGTGACGCACCATGGCGTGCCCACTTCGTCCTGACGCCGGTAACGCTTGCCGATGCCCTGGGTCACGTCGTAGTCGCACATGAAGTGCGGCTGGAGCGCCTTGAGCACCTGGCGGGCCAATGGTTCGAGCGTGTCCTTCTTCGACAGCGGGAGCACCGCCACCTGGTAGGGGGCGAGACGCCAGTGCAGGCGGAGCACGGTGCGGGTCTCTCCCCCGACCTCGTCCTCGTCGTAGGCGGAGAGGAGGAAGGCCATCATGGTCCGGGTGGCGCCGGCCGCCGGCTCGATCACGTAGGGCGTGTAGCGCTCGTTGGTCTGGGGATCGAAGTAGTCGAGCTTCTCCCCCGACGCCTTGGCGTGGGCGGTCAGGTCGTAGTCGCCCCGATTGGCGATGCCCTCGAGCTCGTCCCAACCCCAGGGGAAGCGGAACTCCACGTCGGCCGTGCCCCTCGAATAGTGGGAGAGCTCGCTCTCTTCGTGGTGGCGCAGGCGCAGCTGATCGTTCGGGATGCCGAGGTCCAGATACCACTGCATGCGCTCGGAGAGCCAGTAGTCGAACCACTTCTGGCCCTCGTCGGGCGGCACGAAGTACTCGAGCTCCATCTGCTCGAACTCGCGGGTGCGGAAGACGAAGTTCTGCGGGGTGATCTCGTTGCGGAAGGATTTGCCGACCTGGGCGATGCCGAAGGGCGGCTTCTTGCGCGTCGTGCCGAGCACGTTGGCGAAGTTGGTGAACATGCCCTGAGCGGTCTCGGGGCGCAGGTAGGCCACGTGGCCCTCGTCCTCGACCGGCCCGGCATGGGTCTTGAACATCAGATTGAAGGCACGGGCCTCGGTCAGGTCGTGCGAACCGCAGTTGGGACAGACGCCGTCGATCTTGTCCTCGCGCCAGCGTTCGTGACACTTCTTGCAGTCGACCAGCGGGTCGGTGAAGGTGGCCAGGTGGCCCGAGGCGGCCCAGACGGCGGGGGGCCCCAGGATGGCGGCATCGAGGCCGACCACGTCGTCACGCTCCTGGACCATGGCGCGCCACCACGCGTTCTTGACATTGCGCAGCATGTTCACGCCCAGCGGCCCGTAGTCGTAGGTGGAGCGGAAGCCGCCGTAGATCTCGGCCGAGGGGAAGACGAAGCCCCGGTGGCGGCACAGGCGCACCACCTTCTCCATCAGGTCGTCGCCGGGAGCGGCGGTCGTCTCGGTCATCGATGCAGGATACCGGAGCGGATTCTGGTGCTGACCTCGTTGGCCAGCAGGCGGCCGCGGACGGTGAGCACGGCGCGCCCATCCTCGTCGACCACGAGGCCATCGAGCTCCTCGGGGTGCTCGAGACAGTCCCACGCCACGCCCCGCCGGGTGCGCAGGGCAAGGGTGAGCGCCTCGAACTCGCGTTGGTCGGCGGTCAGCTCCTCGCGCCCGCCCTCGGCCGGGCACCCGGACTCGATGGCGGCCAGGTAGCGCTCGGGCGTGCGCACGTTCCACCAGCGCACGCCGGCGCGGTGCGAGTGGGCGGCCGAACCGATGCCGAGATAGTCGCCCTGGTCCCAATAGAGATGATTGTGCCGACACTCGTGGCCGGGGCGGGCCCAGTTGGAGATCTCCTCCCAGTGGTACCCGGCGGCCTCGAGCACGGCGTCGGTCCGTTCGTAGCGCCGGGCCAGCGCGTCCTCGTCGGGGTGGCGCCGAGCGTCCCGGGCCAGCGGCGTGCCCGGCTCGACGGTCAGGGCGTAGGCGCTCACGTGCGGTGGCGGGTCGTCGAGCCCGAGGACGTGATCGAGGCAGCGGACCCAGTCGTCGTCACGCTCCGCCGGCGCGCCGAACATGAGGTCGAGGTTCCAGGTGGCGAAGCCGGCCTCGGCCACGGCGGCCGAGATCGTCTCGGCGGCACGGGGTACGCGCCGCCGCCCCAGACCGACCAACACGGCGTCGTTGGTCGACTGCAGTCCGAAGGAGAGGCGCGTCACACCGGCCCGCTTGTATGCACCCAGGTGGGCGGCGTCGGCGTCCTCGGGGTTGCACTCGACCGTCACCTCTGCGCCCGGGCGGCGCGGGACCGCCTCGAGGATGTGGCAGAGGAGGTCGGGGTGGAGTCGGGAGGGGGTGCCCCCTCCGAAGAAGACGGAGGAGGAATCGACGAGGCGGCCGTCCTCGACGGCGCGGGTCACCTCGCTGACGCAGGCCTCCGCGTAGCGCTCCATGAGGTGGTCGCGGTCGGTGTAGGTGGCGAAGGCGCAGTAGTCGCAGCGCTCCCGGCAGAACGGGACGTGGACGTAGACGCCGAAGGCGGTCAAAGGGTGGCCGTCGAGCGCACCGATCGGATGCGGCGGTCGAGGTGGACCTCCATGGCCTCGGTGGCCAGCTCGGCCACCTCGTCGCCCGCGGGTGGCGGCGGACCGGAGAGCACGGCGGCCAGGTCGCCGCCCAGAATGCGGCGCAACAGGACCAGCGCGGCTGCGCTCATGGGGCGCCCACTGCGATGAGCCCGGCACAAGGTCCCCCCCGACACCAGGTCGAAGGCGACCAGCTCCACTTCGCCCTCGGGCTCGCCACAGGTGGCACACGCACTCAGCAGCGGGCCGGCGCCTTCGAGAACGAGCGCTTTGAGGAAGAAGGCGGGAGCCACCAGGGTGGGCTCGGCGTCGTCCCCGGCCAGGGCCACCAGCGCGCCGACGAGCATGGCGTAGAGCCGGGGGTCGGGGTGGCGCTCCTGAGCCATCTGGTCGGTCACCTCGAGGAGGGCCATGCCGCTGGGCAGGCGCTCGAGGTCCTCTCGCACGGCACGGAAGGAGCCGAGCACCTCGACCTGGTTGACGATGTCGAGGTCGCTGCGCCCCTGCCAGAGCAGGAGGTCGACGTGGGTCAGGGGCTCGAGCCGGGCGCCGAACTTCGACGTGGTCTTGCGCACACCCTTGGCCACGGCGCGCACCTTGCCGTGGCGCTCGGTGAGGAAGACGATGATGCGGTCGGCCTCGCCCAGGCGGTAGGTGCGCAAGACGACGCCCTTGTCGCGGAAGAGGCTCACTGCGAGCTGGTCGGTGAGCGGTGCGCCGGATCGAGCGGGCAGGAGCGCTCGCCCCGCTTGGCCGCTTCGGCGGCGGCCCGGCGGCGCTCCGCGGCCAGGTCGGCGGCCCGGTCGTGCGCCTCTTGGGCCGGGCGGTCGCGCTCGACGGCCTTGGCCCCGTGCGAGTCGCGGCCGTAGAGCAGGCTGCCGCCGGCAATGAGCACAGCGATGGTCAGGGCCACGATCAGGGCGGTCGTGGAGCCGAAGGGGCCGGCCAGGAGGACGGCGGCGACGAAGAGGGTGATCACGAGGATCCCGGCGGCGGTGGCGATCCGGGTGAAGGACATCACTCCCCAGTCTCGCGCCCGGAGCGGGCGGGGCCGATCCGGAGCAGGGATCCGGAGCAGGGAGCAGGGAGCGCAGGGAGCAGGGAGCAGGAGCGCAGGGAGCAGGGGGGTCAGGGGTTGACGGCGCCGAAGCGGCGGACCCGGCGCTGGAAGTCGATGATGGCCTCGTAGAGGTGGCGCCGGCGCATGTCGGGCCAGAGGATCTCGGGGAAGACCAGCTCGCTGTAGGCCAGCTCCCAGAGCAAGAAGTTCGAGATCCGGGTCTCACCCGAGGTGCGGATGACCAGGTCGGGGTCGGGCATGTCGGGGAAGTAGAGGTGGCGGCGGATGGTCTTCTCGTCGATTTTGTTGGGGGCGATGCCTTCGGCGGCGATGGCCCGCACGGCGTCGACGATCTCGGCCCGGCCGCCGTAGTTGAAGGCCATGGTCATCACCATGCGCCGGTTGTCCTTGGTCAGCCCGATCGACTCGTCCATGCGCTTGAGCACTCGGCGCGGGACCCTCCAGTCGCGCCGGCCGGCGAAGCGGATCTGCACCCCGTTGGCGTGCAGCTCGTCGCGCCGGCGCATCAGCAGCGACTGGTTGAAGTTCATGAGGTAACGCACCTCGTCGGGCGGACGCCGCCAGTTCTCCGTCGAGAAGGCGTAGAGGGTGATCCACTTCACCCCGATGGCGAGGGCGCCGTAGACGACATCGAGCAGCGCGGTTTCGCCGGCCGCGTGCCCCTCGGTCCGGGGCAGCCCTCGCGCGTTGGCCCAGCGACCGTTCCCATCCATGACGCAGGCCACGTGGGTGGGGACCCTGGTCAGGTCCAGTTCCGGCGGGATGGGATCGACCGGCTCGGCCAGGCCGTCCCGTCCGTGGGCTACGGAGGTCACGGGGACTGAACCCTACCGCGCCGCCCTGTGGGACTCAGGCGAGATCCAGCGCCGCGTGCGAGTATGTCATAGCCGTTGCCGAACAGGAGCCCGCCATGACCCAGTCCCCCACCACCACCCAAACCGCGACGCCAGGTCTCGACACCTCGGACATGTTTGCGGTGCACGGTGTCTTCCGCGACACGCTCGGCGCGGCCACGGAGCTCGTCGGTGGGGTCCCCGACGGCGATGCCGAGCGGCTGGCTCTGGTGGCCAACTACTACGAGAACGTGCTGTCGTTCCTCCAGGCCCACCACGACGGCGAGGAAGAGGTCGTCTTCCCGCTGCTGCGCGAGCGCTGCCCCGACCAGAGTGCGCTCGTGGAGAAGCTGGCCGAACAGCACGAGGAGGCGCTGACCTCGTTGATGGCGGCGAGGCAGTGGCTCGCGGCGTGGCCCGGTGGCGGCGACGCGGTGCGCTCCGAGGTGGCCGGTGCGCTGGGTGCCTTGCGCGAGCACCTGCTCGAGCACCTGGACGAAGAGGAGCGGCTGGGTCTGCCTCTGGTGGCCGAGTACCTCTCCGCCGAGGAGTGGGGCCGGCTGCCCGCCCACGGGTTGGCCGCCTTCGACGGGGACAAGGTCTGGTTGATCCTCGGATTGATCCGCGAGCGCATGAACGAGGACCAGCGTGCTGCCATGCTGGCCCACATGCCGCCGCCGGCGGTCGACATGTGGACGCGGTTCGGGGAGCAGGCCTTCGACGAACTGGCCGCACAGGTCGTGGTGGAGGTGCAGAACCGGACGCCGTGAAGTGGCCGGTTGGTGTGAGTCGGTGGGTCCGAGGTCGGCGACAACCCTGCGGTAGCGTCGCCGGACGATGACGGACGAGCCGGAGCACGGCTCCGAGGTGGACGAGGTCGGCGACCTCGATCCGTACGAGGCCGGGGACTTCGACGACCTCGAGGTAGAGGTGAACGGAGCCGTTGGTGCCTGGACGGCCGCCGACGTCCGCCAGTCGGGCGACGACGCCGTGAGCGGCCTGGACAAGATCACGGCACAGATGTCGGGCGGCGAACACCGACCCGAGCAACAGGAGATGTGCCGGGCCGTGGCCGAGGCACTGGCGACCGGGCGCCACCTCGTGGTCCAGGCGGGCACGGGCACGGGCAAGTCGCTGGCCTACCTGGTGCCGGCCGCTCTCAGCGGCAAGAAGGTCGTCGTGGCCACCGCGACCAAGGCGCTGCAGGACCAGCTAGCCGGCAAGGACCTGCCGCTGCTCGAGGCCGGCCTGGGCCTGCCGGCACCGCTCGACTACGCCGTGCTCAAGGGCCGCAGCAACTACCTGTGCCGGCAGCGGGTGCTCGAGGTGGGCTCCGACGGGGTGCAACCCGAGCTCGGTGATCAGCGGCCCGGCGGCGAGGACACGGAAGGGGGCCGTAGCGCTCCGGTCGGCGACGACGGTCCGCCCCCCGTCGGACTGGTCGACGAGGTGCGGCGCCTGGTGACCTGGGCCCAGACGTCTGAGACCGGGGACCGGGCCGACCTGCGCTTCGAGCCCTCCGATCGGGCCTGGAACATGGTGAGCGTCGGGCCGCGCGAGTGTCCCGGCGCCTTCAACTGCCCGTCGGGAGGCCAGTGTTTCGCCGAGGCAGCCCGCGACCGGGCGGCCGCGGCCGACATCGTCGTGGTGAACACCCACCTCTATGGGGCCCACCTGGCCAGCGGGCGGGTCGTGCTCCCCGAGCACGACGTCGTCGTGTTCGACGAGGCGCACGAGCTCGAAGAGGTGATGACCTCCAGCCTCGGCGTCGAAGTCACGGCCGGGCGCGTGCGCGCCCTGGTGACGACGGCCCGAACACTGGTCGACGAGCGCGACCGTGACCAACTCGAGACCTTGGGGGACCTGGGTGATCAGTTGGGCGATCTGGTGAGCGATCGCGTCGGGACGCGGGTGCTCGACGACCGGGGGCGGCTCTCCGACGAGGACCGTTCGCTCTCCGACGTGCTGGTGCGTGCGGCCGACATCTCACGCCGGGTGACCGACGCGCTGCGGCGCAGCGGCGGCCAGGGCTCGCTGCTCGAGGGGGGCGAGGCCGACCCCGACCGCGGCACCCGCAAGACGCGGGCGGTGCAGGCGGCGGCCCACCTGGCCGAGGACCTGCACCGGCTGGTCTCGCGCACCGACGCCCACGTGGCCTGGGTCGACGGGACGCGACGCAACGCCCGGCTGCGCCTCTCCCCCATCGACGTCGGCCCGGCGCTGGCCGGGCTGTTGTGGGGCGAGGTGACCTCGGTGCTGACGAGTGCCACCATCCCGCCCCGGCTCGTCGAGCGGGTCGGACTGGAGTCCTTCGCCACCGAGGAGCTGAACGTGGGCAGCCCCTTCGACTATCGAGCTCACGCCCTGCTCTACGTGGCCCGCCACCTCCCCGACCGGCGGGCCGAGGGGGCAGAGGACGCACTGCACGAGGAGTTGGCCCAGCTCATCGGCGCCGCCGGGGGACGCACCCTGGCCCTCTTCACCAGCCGGCGGGCCACCGAGGCGGCCGCGGAGGCACTGGTGCCCGTCCTGCCCTACACCGTGCTGATCCAGGGCGACCTGCCCAAGGCCCGACTGCTCGAGAACTTCGCCGACGAGGAGACCTCTTGTCTCTTGGCGACGCTCGGATTCTGGCAGGGGGTCGACATCGCCGGTCCGGCCCTCTCGTTGGTCACCATCGACCGGCTGCCCTTCCCCCGCCCCGACGACCCCCTGCTCCAGGCCCGGCGCGACCGGGCCGGCGGACGGGCCTTCCAGGTGGTCGACCTGCCCCGGGCGGCGACGATGCTGGCGCAGGGCGCGGGCCGGCTCATCCGCACGGCGGAGGACCGGGGCGTGGTGGCGGTGCTCGACCCGCGGTTGGCCACGGCGTCGTACCGGGGGGTGTTGCTGTCGACGTTGCCCCCCATGCGGCGCTCGGTCGATCCCGAGGAGGTCGAGGTGTTCCTGCGTCGGGCGCTCGAGGGGAGTGACTAGAACGGTGAGGTCGTCTCGTCACCCAGCCTGATCAGCAACACAGGGCATCACAGGCCAGGAAAGGAACTGCCATGGGAATCGTCGACCAGGGTCTCAGTGCCAGGCGTGTCCAAGAGCGCCTGGATCGGACTGAGGATCCGCGCCAACGTGCCATCCTCGCCACGGTGCGCGAACACCTGGAGGCGGAGGCAGACGTCAGCGTCGATCGCTTGCTCGCCACCCTCTGCGACCAACCGAATTATCACCTCTGGAATGCCGGTAGGGACATCGGTCCGGAAGGCTTTGATGGTGTGCTCGGGTACTACCAACAGCTCGTCTCGGACAAACGACAGATCCTCGAGTTCGACGTCGAACGGATTGTCGTCGACCATGACACCGTCGTCACCGAAGGTTGGATCCATGCGTTGAACCTGGGATCGGTCGCCCGAGCCCGAGGTTGGGTCGTCGACGACGTCGAGGCCACCTACCTGGTCACTCAGCGAGTCGTCATCTTCTGGCCGTTCGACGGTGAGGGACGGATGACGGGTGAGGACGGGTACGCCAACTTCGACCCCAATGGTGCACGCAAACTGTCCGAAGACGAACTTCCTGAGGCCTACCGCCAGCTTTTTGCCGGCGTCAATTAGGAGCATCCAGACGTTGCACAGGCGCCGCTCCACCTGGTGGTGCTCGACACCTTCGTCCCGCCGGCAATGGGCCTCCCCCACCCTGTGCTCAGTGTGGCGCCGGCGGAGTTCGGGTCGTCAGTGAAGCGGGATGGCGAGGAGCGGAACAAACTGTTGGCCCCCAGCTACGTCCGAGTCACCAGGAGACCCGCCGGGGACGAGACGAGGCACGCTGACCTTGATGGCCAAGGCGGGCTCGAACTCGAAAATTCGAACCTGGTCTGGCTCGAGTCCGTACAGCGCGCCCACGACCTCCTGGGTGATGACGTGTTGCTCGACGACATCCGTGTAGGTCTGACGGTCCTTGAAGAAGAGATCGAAGGTCACCGTAAACGGGCCCGCATTCTTGCTGCGAATGGAAGCCAGGGCATCTTGCAGTGTCTTGCTCGCATCGGAGTTCATCCCACCAGCTCCGATACCAGTCTGAATGTCTCGAGCGGATCGTCCACTTCCATGGCGTGATGCACGTTGAACCGGAAGACTTCGCCCATGTCGTGAATCGCCCGGCTGAAGGGCCAGGCCACCGTCGTGCCCCCCCGCCAACCCGGACTTTTGGCGTGGAGGAAGGCGTACCAGATCACGCTCGAGGCCGTCTCGCACGTGGCCTGGTCGGGAGCCACCACGTCGACCAGAAGAAACGCCTCATGTCCTTCGAACTCACTGATGGGTTCACGCGGACCCATCGTGCCGTCGCGCCCGTAGATCCGTGTGTGCACCTCGCACTGATCCAATGCGCCCTGGCCCAAAATCTCTCTGCATCGGATGGTGATGTCGGACTGAATGCCACTGACCCAAGTGTCGATGTCGGCGACGATCGTCGGATCCCGAACGGACAGCATGAACATGCGCTGGAACCCGGCGGACTCGACTCCTTCCAACTTGACTGTGTAGGTCGTCGGCACCGCTGCACTCCCCGAGACCCGGACAGATCGATCCGTGGCCGCCTCATAGCGGACATGTTCCATGTCGGTGGTCCACCCCGGCTCGACCAAGGTGAACGGATCGGCCACTTCGTGAAGCTGGTGAGCCGCCACGCTGAAGGGCGTACACCGCAGATCGTCAGCCAGCGGTTGGACGACGAACGAGTCCTTCTCCATCTGGACGTGAAGGACATCAAGTCGACGCCGCGGCTCGGCCGACCCCGTGCCGCATTCCGCGATCTTTCCGGCGTGCCAGGTCAACCCCGGGTCGAATCCGCGAGCCAGCGGAATGGCCGCGAAGATGGCCGTATCGGTGGCCCGACCCGCCAAGACGACGTCGGCCCCAAGTTCGAGAGCCCGCTGGAATGGCTCGACCCCCATAACGGCGACAATGCGGGTACTCCTCTTGGCGATCTCCGCGTCGTACGGCGGTGCCGGATCGATGGGATGGACCCGACCGTTGGCCAGCCGCTCGATGACGACTTCGGGCTGGATCTCCGAGTAGATCTTCGTCATCGAGAAGCTCAGGTCGTATTCCGCAGCAATCGACCGAGCCAGCTCCGCGAAGTAGTCGACGCCCCAATCACGACCGGACAGCGCGCAGGACCCCACCAGCAGGGGCACTCCGGCGCGACGGGCCGCCCGTAGGAGCAGACTCAAATCCCGCTTGTAGGCGGCATCGGACCACGCCGGTGGTCCTCCGGCCAGCGCCGACGGGCCGCCGTCGACGCTGCCGGCGTCGGCACCAATGAAATCGATGCCCATCGCCAGACCCCGCTCGAGCGACTCCTCTCCGAAGCCAGTTCCGAGCGAGCCAATGCTGAGATACGACAACGAGTCCTGATCAGAGGGCATTGGCGTCCTTCCATGCTCGGGGTCCTGCGGGCTGTCTCCACCGGCGGTGATGCGAATTGCAGAGAGTCGCGACCAATGGCTGGGCTCGACGCATCCAGATGGTAGAGGCGCGCTGCATTCTCATGGAGGATGCGGCACCCATTCCACAAGTCTTCACGAAGAGGCTGATATCCGGCTGGCAGCAAATTCTCTATGCTGATCTGATTGAGCCAGGCGCTCCGGGGCCGACACACTGGCATCCATCGGACAGGGTCTCCATCCCGCGTCGCGATGAACTCCACATCCCGGGCGAAGGAATGTGCTGGGAAGGAGACGTTCGCAGGGTGCAAGGGGGTTACACCCAAGGAGGGGGACGGACGGGTCTCGAGGGGGTCGAGTTCCTCTTCATCGGTCTGGACCCTACGGTTGGTTCGACCCGGATGTGGACGAGCGACCGCCGGGGGCGTCAGGACAGCTCTGAGCGATCACCCCTTGCCTCGTGATGGAGAAGACGACATGACCCCTCCCGGCGCCAACCCGAACTGCGGGACACGTGAGGGGCACGAGGCCAGGAACTCCTCTGGTGCCTGAAGGACCGGCCGTTGCCGTTGACGAGATCGAGCTCACCCCCCAGAGCGAGGGAGGCGGCACCGCTCGATTGGTGTCGGTGATCACTCTGTCGCGACCCGACCGCCTGAACGCCATCGACTGGGAGATGCTTCGGGAACTCGATGCCGTCCTCGACGGCCTGGCTCAGCGTCAAGGTCTCTGCTGCGTGCTCCTCACCGGTGAGGGCCGGGCCTTCAGTGCCGGCGGTGATCTCAAGAGCTACATCGAACTGCAGCGCGATCCGGTTGCCTTTCCCCAATTCGTGGCTGACCTCCACCGGGTATTCGGACGCCTGCGCGAGCTGCCCGTCCCCGTGGTGGCCCTGGTCAACGGGGTGACGGCTGCCGGGGGGCTCGAACTCCTGCTCAACTGTGACTTCGCCCTAGTGGCCCGGAGCGCCCGCATATCAGACGGCCATCTCAATTTCGGTCAGATGGGGGGTGGCGGTGTCCTCACCTTGCTCCCACGGGTCATCGGTTTGCAGCGAGCTTCCGAGTTGATCTTCTCAGGACGATTTCTCTCCGCGGAGGAAGCAGTCGACTGGGGCCTGGCAATCCGCTGCGTCGAGGATGTCGAGTTGTTCGAGAACGGGATGACGTTCGCTCGCCAGGTGGCAACGAAGAGTCCGCTTTCCGTGGCCAACGCCAAGGCGGTACTGCAGGGCCTGTGGGCCACCAATGGTGATCTCTCCAGTGGACTTCGCTTCGAGCGAGAACGCAACGCCTACTACTGCCTCACCTCCGAAGATGCTCCCGAAGGCCTACAGGCCTTCCTCGAGAAGCGCTCGCCGCGGTTTCGCGGCCGTTGATGCAGTGACCGATCGACAGGAGTCAGTCACCGGAATCACGCCTCAGTCCGATCGCGAGAGCGCGGAGTGGTGGGAGGGTCTGCGGACGCACCGGCTCCTGCTCCAGCGTTGCCGGGGGTGCGGCCGCTTCCGGTTCCCTTTTCTACCGACGTGCCCCTGGTGCGCCTCGGCGCAATTCGACGTGACGGTGTCGACCGGTCACGGTGTCGTCTATTCGTACGTCACGGCGTACGTCGCGGTGTCGCCCGGCTACACCGGACCGCTTCCCTACACCGTGGCCACAGTGGAGCTGGCCGAAGGACCTCGTGTGCTCGGCCGTATCGAATCGCCAGGGTCAGTGGTCATCGGAGACCGGGTGGTCGCTGCGTTCGTAGACCACGAGGCCTGGACCGAGCTGGCGTTCCAGGCAGTGTCCGGCCGATCGTGACGAGTTCCAGTTCCAGCCCCAGCCCGAGTCGGGTCGGCGCACTGGCGGGAGTCGGCTATAGCTCGATCAGCGCGGCATCCGGTCGCAGCGTCTTGTCGTTGGCGACGGAGGCCGTGGCCAGTGCCGTCGCGGACGCCGGCCTCCGTCTTGGAGATGTCGACGCCATGAGCAGCTTCATGCTGTCGGATGACTCCGTGCCGTGTGTGGCCGTCTCCAGCGCACTGGGCCTCGGACCGCTGCGCAGCACCCTCGACCTGCAGTTGGGCGGCCAGGCGCCCTGCCATCTCGTATGGCAGGCGGCGCAATCAGTGGCGCGGGGCGACGCCGACGTCGTGGTGGTCTATCGGGCCCTCAACGGCCGCTCGGGATCGCGGGTTGGTTCCATGCAATTCGCAGGCATGGGCGGCCAATATCGCTACCCGATCGGCTACGGGGCCTACCTCATGTATGTGGGCATGTGGGCACAGCGCTTCCTGTACGAGACTGGTCAGGGTCCCGAGGATCTCGGCGCAGTGGCTGTCACCCAGCGCAAGTACGCGGAGGACAACGACCGAGCAGTGAGGCGCCAACCGCTGGCGATGGCCGAGTATCTCGAAGAGCCGTACGTGGTTGATCCGTACCGTCGCTCCGACTGCACCGTTGAGGTCGATGGCGCCTGTGCCGTCGTGGTGACATCGCTCGAACGGGCGCGTGATTTGGCCCATCCTCCGGCGATCGTTGCCTCCGGTTGTTATCGGGCCGGCCCCCGACCCGGCCTCGATATCGGCGATCACCTTCTGTGGGAGGACTACACCAGGAATTACACCAGCTGGCTCCGAGACGAATTGTTCGGACGAGCAGGCGTGAGCCGGGACGATGTCGACGTGGCGGAAATCTATGACTGTTTCACGAGCACCGTCCTGATGGGATTGGAGGGCTTGGGTCTCTGTCAGCGGGGGGAGTCGGGCACCTTCGTGCAGTCCGGCGCGTGTGCACTCGACGGTGCACTCCCGACGAACACCGGTGGTGGCTTACTGGCTGAGGGCTATCTGCACGGGATGAATACGGTGGCCGAAGCGGTCCTTCAGGTGCAGGGCCGGGGTGGTCTCCGTCAGGCGCCCCGCCACGAGGTGGCGGTGGTGACCTCAGGAGCATTGATGGACGGTTCGGCCCTGATCCTGACCACCGACCACTGACGAGCACGCCGGGCGTGGAACACGATGACCCGCTGCTGATGGATGGGTCGGCCGACGAGAAGGGCGCGACGAATGCTGACGAACCTGGTGACCGAGGCGGCGGATGTCGAAGCCTACCGGCGCGACGGCCGGTGGGACGGTTCGACGCTGTCCGGCCGCCTGGTGACCATGGCCGAAGAACGGCCCGAGCGTCTCGCCGTTGTCGACCGCGAGGGCAGCGCCACTCATAGCTACGCCGAACTCGAGCGCGACGTCTCGATCTTCGCGGCATGGCTCGAAGACGCCGGAGTGGCCGTCGGAGACGTGGTATCGATCCAGTTGCCGAACTGGTACGAGTTCGTCGTGGTCGCGGTGGCGACGCAACGGATCGGCGGCGTCATCAACCCTTTGCTGCCGGTGTACAGGCGCAAGGAATTGCTCCATGTTCTCACCGTCGCCGAGCCGAAGGTGGTGTGTACTCCGGCCAACTACCGAAACCACGATCACCTGGCCGAAACCCGTCGGGTCATTGCCGAGTCCGGGCGGAACCTCGTGCACGTGGTGGTTGACGAGACACGTCCCGTCACGAGCGGGACGCTCGAAGGCGGCACGGTCTGGTTCGGCGACATCATGGCGACCGGCCCACGGGCGCTTCGTGCAGGTCGTCAGGCCGCCGCGGCCGGCGCCGTATCCGAACTGATATTCACCTCGGGTACCGAGGCGGCACCCAAAGCCATCATGCACACAGAGGAGACCGCCAATTTCAGCGTCCGTGTCGCCCGTGAGGACCTGGGACTCGGCGACATCGATGTGGTGTGGATGCCCTCGCCGATCGGGCATTCGACCGGCTTCAACTACGGCGTTCGCCTGGCCATCTATCACGGGTTGCCGCTGGTGCTCCAAGATCGCTGGGATGCCACGGTGGCCCGTGACCTCATTGCGGCACACCGAGCCAGCTATACCCTGGCCTCCACCACATTCCTCCAGGACTTGGTGGCCGAGGCCGAGCGGCTCGAGGATGCCCGGAGCCTCTCGGCGATGACCAGATTTGGCTGTGGGGGTTCGCCGGTGCCGTCCGAACTGGTCCGCCGGGCCAGGGAATGTGGCATCGGCGTCCTGAGGCTGTACGGGTCGACCGAGGTGCTGGTTGCGACGTGGAACAGGCCCGGTGGTTCGTTGGATCACGCGGACGAGACCGATGGCCTCGCCCTCAGCGGCATCGAAGTGGAGGTGCGTGACGAGGCGGGCGCGGTCTGTGCACCGGGCGCGACGGGCGAAATTCATGTGCGCGGTCCCAACACCAGTGTCGGCTTCTACCGCGATCCCGAGCGTACCGAAGCGACCTATTTGCCGGGAGGCTGGGTTCGTTCAGGGGACCTGGCCACCATGGACACCGACGGCTATCTGACGGTGGTGGGGCGCAAGAAAGAGATCATCATCCGCGGTGGACTGAACATCACACCACGAGAGATCGAAGATCTGCTCTTGGATTTCCCGGAAGTGGATCGCGCCGCCGCGGTCGGTGTGCCGGACCAGCGCCTGGGCGAACGCGTCTGTGCGTGCGTGGTGTTGAAATCGGGAGCCGAGCTGTCATTTGCCACGATGATCGATCGGCTTCGCGACGTCGGATTGGCCACGTACAAGTTGCCCCAACAGTTGGAGATTCTCGATGCGCTCCCGATGACGGCGTCAGGGAAGGTCCAGAAGTACGAGATCGTCAAACGCCTCGGGGGGCGTGACTAGCAGTGTCAACGACCAACTTCCTCCAGGATCGACCGGCTTGGGGGCTGGAACGGTATGGGACTGTTTCACGTCGATGCATGAGCGATAGAACTAGACCAGCGGGAGTGGAAGGGGAGGTCGAAATGAGCACCATGGGTCCCAAAGGAAACGTTGAGCGACATGGCTACCGACTGATCGATGCCGACACGCATGTCAACGAACCTCCTGAGCTGTGGCGGGACCGCGTTCCCGTCAAGTTTCGTGATCGCGCTCCACGCATGGAGAAATTCGAAGAGGGCGATGCGTGGGTGGGCGAAGGAGTGACCGAACCGATCAACTTCGGGTTCAACGCATCGGCCAAGCTCTTGCGAGCCGACCGCAAGCCTTGGGTCCGGTTCGAGGACATCCCCGCTGGTGGCTATGAGCCAGCGGAACGGTTGAAGGAGCTCGACGAAGATCTCATCGATGCCGCCGTGTTCTATCCCACCCCCAGGCTCTCCCAGATCGTCATCGCAAATCAGGATCCCGAATTGCACCTGGCCATGGTCCAGGCGTACAACGACTGGCTGATTGAGTACTGCGCCTACGAACCCTCTCGACTGGGCGCCATCATCCTGCTCCCGAATCGAGGTGTGGATCAGGCGCTGGGAGAGATTGAGCGAGTAGGCGATCGTACGGGGGTGACCGGCGCACTCATGGGCTGCTACCCGCACGGTGATACGGACTTGATGGAAGAGGACGATCAGGTTTTTCAGGCGCTGACCGAGGCCGAACTTCCGTTGCACGTTCATGTGGGGTTGGTCAATGAGTTCCCTTCGGATGTCTATGCACCGGGCCGGATGACGGCCGGAAGGGCCGCGGGCGACCTGAGGTTCATGCAGGCGGTGCCCGTGCTCGTCCAGTTTCTCAACTCAGGCGTTCTCGACCGTGTCCCGGACCTGCCGATCGTGTTCGTGGAAGTTGATGCCGGATGGGTGCCGTACATCAAGGAACAAATGGACAATCGCTGGCGTCGCCGGGCGTCAGGTCCAAAGTCGAGGATGGTCAAGCTGCCCAGCGAGTACATCGAAGAGCGTTTCTACTTCACGTACATCACCGATCAATACGCCATTGCCAATCGTCACCGCATCGGAACGGATCGGCTGATGTGGTCGAGCGACTTCCCCCATGGGGGGAGCGACTGGCCGAACTCGTGGCGCACCATCGACGCAAATTTCGCCGACGTACCCCGAGCCGAGCGCGACGCCATCCTGGCCGGCAATGCTCAACGTCTGTACAGGTTCGGGACCTAACGACCAATCTTTTGCGTAAGAACATTTTTCGTCGCCACCCCCGCCAGCGCCTCGCTCGACCTCGCAAATCTTTCGAAGGGGCCCTTCGTGGGCAGACCCGCAGAATTGGCGGCGACGCGATGATGTCCGCGAGGTGGGTGCTGCTGCGGATTTATAGGATGCGACATTGCGAGATGTGATGATCACGTCTGGCCTCGAGGCCAGGTACGTGCCCTTCGCCATCAGCAAGAAGGGGAAGGCCCGGCATGGCGGATCCAATGTTCGATGAGGCACTCGTTCAGGCTTACGTCGACGCGGGCTGGTGGGGCACTCGATCGTTGGCCGAGGTGGTAGCCGGCCATGCCATGACCCGTCCCGCCGACGCCGCCTACATCGCAGCGGACGCCTCTGGTGAGAGCGTTCTGACTTGGGCGCAATACCACGAGCGTTCACGGGAACTGGCCGCCACTCTTGTGCAAGCCCCTCTCGAGCCTGGGATGAGGCTCGGGGTCCTCCTGCCCGATGGTGCGACCGTCCATACGGTATTTCTGGCGGCCGAAAAGGCCGGCTTGGTGGTGGCCGGCGTTGGCTCCCGGGCCGGCCGAGCAGAGGTCCGTCACCTCCTGGGACGGACCGGCGCCACCGCCCTCCTCACGCATGAATACCTCCACGACCAGCAGCCGGCCGCCGAGCTGGTCGAATGGCTGCGCGCCGACGGATTGCCCCGATTGCGCCACATCGTCGTGCCTGACGTGCTGGCCGAGCCCGGCCCACCGGTACGCATTGACGGGGAGCCGATGGCGGCTCCTGATGCAAGTGAAGGGACTCGACTTCTCGATGGACGGGGCCTCGGCCCGAATGATCTCTTCATGCTCAATTCGACCTCGGGCACGACGGGCCTGCCCAAGTGTGTGATGCACACGGAAAACCGTTGGTTCTTCTTCCACCATTTGGCCGCGATGTCGGGTGGCCTGATGCCCGACGACGTGTTCTTCGGGGCGGTTCCGGCGCCTTTCGGCTTCGGACTGTGGACCTCACACTTCTCACCCGGCATCCTCGGATGTCCGACCATTCTCACGTCTCGATTTCGGGCCGATCACGCACTGCGGGCCATGGCGGAGCACCGGGTCTCGGTACTGGCGTGCGTGAGCACCCAGTTCATCATGATGCTGAACTCCCCGGTGCTCGACGAACTCGACCTCACTTCACTCCGCGTCATGTTCACGGGGGGCGAGGCAGTTCCCTATGACAGGGCGGCTGCGTTCGAGGACCGGACGGGAGCCAAAGTCCTGCAGTTCTATGGCTCCAACGAAACCGGAGCACTGAGCGGGACGACACTGGCCGACTCCCGGGAGCGTCGTTTCGGGACGGCGGGCCGGGTCATCGACGCCATGCAAGTCCGAGTCCTCGACGAACTCGGTGGAGTGGTCACCGAGGCGCCGCGGGTCGGGATCCCCGCCTGCAAGGGACCAGCGACGTGTGTCGGCTACCTCGACGATGACGAGGCCAACGCCGAGCTGTTCACTCAGGACGGCTGGATGCTCATGGGTGACGTGGTCGAAATCGATGAGTCCGGCTATCTGCGAGTCATCGGCCGAACTTCGGACATCATCATCCGGGGTGGCAAGAACATCAGTGCCCCTGCCCTGGAGGCGGAGATTTCCGAGCATCCCGATGTCGCCCTGGTGGCCGCCGTCTCGATGCCCGACGACACGTTTGGAGAGCGAGTCTGCGTCTATGTCGCGACTCGGGACAACGTGCCGATCGCTCTTTCGGACATCACAGAATTCCTCGTCACCCGTGGGGTCAGCAGAGAATGGTTTCCCGAGCGGCTGGTGCAGCTCGACGAACTGCCGCGCTCGTCCGGCGCCAAGATCGCCAAAGGGGAACTGCGGGCCGATATCCGTCGGCGCCTCGCCGCGGAATAGTCGCACGCCGATCCTCAAGTCGTTTCCGGTCCAGGACCTCGTCCGCAGGGGCATGTGCCGTTTGGCAGACCTTGCGGGCCACCGGTCCGGGTTCCTGTCGCCCCTACGAATCGCCGCCTGAGGACAATCGGCAAACGCAAACGGACCCCGATATTATTTTTGCGCTTCAAGTACCGATGGCTCCGGGGCGGGCAAAATCCGAGCACCGGAGACTGATGAAAGGGGTAGTAATGCGCCGTCCAACACCAGCGACTGCAATAGCTCTGGTTGCCTTGTTCTTCTCCTTGTCAGGAGTGGCCTACGCCGCGACGGGAGGAACCTTCGTCCTCGGCAAGGCGAACTCGGCCAAGACCGTGACCTCGCTCACCAACAAGAAGGGTACGGCTCTCAGCCTGTCCTCCGATGCAGCGGATCCGTCGCTCGCCGTGAGCAACAGCGTCCAAGTGCCGAATTTGAACGCCAGCGAGCTGGACGGCGACAGCTCGTCTGCCTTCTTGCCCGCCAGCGGAACAGCGGTCAACTCCAATGCGCTGGGTGGGCACACGCCGAACTTTTTCCTTCCAGCAGGGGCAACGGCGATCAACTCCAATGCGCTAGGTGAAATACCCGCCAGCGGATACATGCAGGGCGGCGGTTCCACGACTGGTGGCCGTCTGACGCTCACCGGGTCAAAGAACAGCAACCTTCTCACGAGTCCTGGAGCCAATCTGATTGGGCACTGCGACAACGGTGGCGCTGGTGATGGAGCGTCGCTTGAGGTCACGAGCAACGGTGGAAACAACCCTGGCGCTTCGATCACCTGGTGGAACAAAGACGGGGTAGGCACTGCCTCCCTTGGTGACAACTTCGTCACACCTGGCAACGGGTCCACGAACCCTTACGTCGCCACTGTGCAAGTCGACAACATCACCAGCGTCTCGACCTTCACTGCCTCCGAGCGTTACAACTCTGGGACCGACACCTGTTCGTTCACCGCCCAGGTCGTCACCACGAACGGATAGCCGGGACCACCGCAGAAGCGGACCAAGGCGTCGTCTCGGTTGGATCATGGCGGGGTGACCCGCCACGTGGTCGACTCGAGCGTGTCCACGCGCTTGTCTCCTTGGACCACGTCGCCGGCCCGAGTTTCGACCACCACGAAGACCTACGTCCAGCCTTCGATGGTCCCGATGCCCAGTTGATCGATCACCTCGAGCAGCCCCGGCACCACGGCGTCGGACACCGGCAGCTGGGGCAGCCGGGGGAATCCACCCGGGAGCCCCAACGCGTTGAGGGCGGCCTTGGTGGCCCGGATGCCGCCGGCGCCGTAGAACGCACGCGACAGGCGCAGCAGCGCGCCGAAGCGGTCGCCGAGGAGCCGGGCGTCGTTGTCCTGGTAGGCCGTGATCACCTCGACGCACAGGGTGGGGGCCAGATTGGCTTCGGAGCTGAGGTAGCCGCTCGCCCCCAGGGCGAGCGCCGTCAGGGCCAGTTGAGGACCGCCGGTGTGGATCTCGAGCCGGTCGCCCAACGCATCGACGACGGCGGTCAAGTAGCCCAGATCCTGGTGGCTGACGTTGATGCCGATCAGATGATCGAAGCGATCGGCGAACTCGACCAGCATGGGGACGGGGACCACGTAGCCCACCGACTGATGGGTGGACAGTACGGCCGGGAAACTGGTCGCCCGCAGGACATCGTCGAAGTAGCGGTAGATCTCGTTCTGAGTGGGCCGGTGGCCGTGACCCTGGTCGAGCGAGTAGATCTGTGCTGCGTCGACGCCGAGGCCGCTGACCAGGTCGAAGTAGTCGATCATGTCTCTCGAGGTGCGGGGCTCGACCCCCATGGCCCGGACCGGTACCTTGCCCTTGAGCTCTTCCACCCCGATTTCGAGCACGTTGCGTGTCTCACCTGCGCTGAGGACATAGCCCTCCCCGCTGCCGCCGCCACCGAGGTAGACGCCGATGCCCGCCGCGGCCATGCGGCGCAGGTGACCTCGCAGGGCCGGCACGTCCAGGGCGCCGTCCTCGGTGAACGGCGTGATGCTGATGACAAAGGTGCTGGCCCGGGCCGGGTCGACCGCACCCATCCGTCCGGGCGGCAAGGGTCAGGCGCTCCCGATACGGTCGAACTTGAAGAGCCGCAGGGAGTTCCCGCACAAAATGGCGTGCTTCTCGTCGGGGGGGACGTCGGTGAAGGTGGCGTTGATCGTCTTCCAGGACAGCGGCCAGTCCGTCGTGATGTGGGGGTAGTCACTCGACCAGAGCATCCGCTCAACTCCGATGCGGGCCCGGTTGTCCACGGCGAAGGGATCGGTGATGAAGGAGGCCGGGAAGAACTCCTGCATGTACTCGCTGGGCAAGCGGGTCAGCTTCGAGTCGCGCAACGAGGCCCGGCGGTGGCGCAAGAAGTTGTCGTCGCACTGACTCTCGAAGTAGGGGATCCAGCCGCAGTCGACCTCGATGAAGGGGACGCGGAGCTTCGGGAAGCGGTCGAGCACGCCCGAGAAGATGAACTCGAGCATCCGCTTCGGTGCGTCGTAGAAGTGCCCGGTGCCCGGGAGGTTGGTGGCCACGGTGCGCTGGCCCATCCTGCCCTGGACCAGGCCGACATGAATGGTCAGCGGCATACCCGATGCCTCGATCGCTTCCCACACTGCGTCGTCCTCCGGCACGATGGACGGCTCGCCGCTGGGGTAGCGCTGCATCAGGAAGGCCACGAATCCGGGCATGGCCGCGAGACGCTCGATCTCCTTGAGGCAGCCTTCGACGCCACGGTTGGGCAGGAGCGCCGTACCGCCCAGTCGATCGGGGGCCGTGGCGCAGAACTCGGACATGAAGTCGTTGTAGGCCCGGATCATCTCGTGGTGCAGGTCGGCATCCTCGTGGCCGGCCACGAAGGTGCGCGGGTTGTTGGACCCGAAGATCAACTCGGCGTCGACCCCGTCCTGCTGCATCTCCTTGACCCGGGCCACCGGGTCGAAGCTGCCCGGATTGATGTCCTCGTAGCGACACCACTGGCCCAAGTCCTCGGGCTTGCGCCCTGCCGTCGCACCCCAGCTGAAAGGGAGCGTGGTGTCGTAGCCGGGGAACACCCACCCGTCGCCCTCGGCCAGTCGGTCCACCCGGGGCACCCGGTCCCGATCCTTCTTGGCCACCCGGGAGGTCCACACGTCCCGCGGCTCATTGAGGTGGCCGTCGGCGGAAATCAGCTTGTACTTCGATTGTGAGCCGGTCATTGCATTACCTTCCCTCGGTCAGACGTTCCACGGCCAGTTGGACGTGAAACGTCCTGACCTGATGGTGAATTGTATATTTGTGAGGCAGAGGGACCTCTAGTAGCCGAGGCGATCGAGCATTTCGGCCCGGTTCTGCCAGCGTCGCTCCACCTTCACATGAAGATCGAGGTAGGCCCCCTCGGGCAGCGCCTCGCGGGCCGCGATGCCGACCGCCTTGAGCACCTCGCCGCCCTTACCGATCACGATGGCCTTCTGGGAGTCGCGCTCGACGATGATCTCGACGCGGATGTGGGGCCACTCCCATTCGGTGACCCGGCAGGTGATGGCGTGGGGTAGCTCGTCGCGCGTCTTCGCCAGGAGCTGCTCGCGCACCAGCTCGGCCACCCACAGCGCCTCGGGCGTGTCCGTCACCACGTCGTCGGGGAAGAACGGTGGGCCCTCGACGAGCCGACTCACCAGGTGGGCCACCAGCGCCTCCACGCCCAGGCCCGTGCGGGCCGAGACGGGGAAGTATTCGACCTCGGCCACCTCGCCCAGCGTGTCCACCGCGTCCTTGACCTGGACCAGGCGCTCCATGATCTGGTCGCCCTTGGCCCGGTCGAGCTTGTTGACCACGACCACCAGGCTGGGCGGCGCCGGCGCCTCGTCGTCATCGTCCCGGTCCGCTGCGCTGGTTGCCCGCTGGATTTCGCGCACGGCCCGCTCGAGCACCGTGCGGTCTCCGGGTCCGATGGCCGCGGTGGCGTCCACCACCGGCATGATCACGTCCACCTCGGTCAGCGCGCTGGTCGCCGTCTCGTTCAGCCGTGTGCCCAGCGTGGTCTTCGGCTTGTGGATGCCGGGCGTGTCGACGAAGACGACCTGGGCGTCCGCCTCGGGATCGTGCAGGACCCCGAGGATGCGATGCCGCGTCGTGTTGGGCCGCGACGACGTGATGGCCACCTTGGTGCCGACCATCTGGTTGACCAGCGTCGACTTGCCGACGTTGGGCCGCCCCACCACGGCCACGAAACCCGAGCGCATCGTCGGACCGCCGTCAGTTCCCGTTGGCGGCGGCGCCGTTCTCCCGCTCGCCGCCCTCCCCGTTCCCGTTGCCGGTGGCCTTGGCGCGTTCGGCCGTCGGCTCGATGCGCACCCGCTCGATGCGCCGGCCCCGCACGTCCACCGCGGTGAGGCGGAAGCCGTCCACCTCCACCGAGTCGCCCGGGTCGGGTACCCGTCCGATCAAGTCGAGCATCAGGCCGCCGACCGTGTCCCACGTCCCGTGGGGCAGATCGGCCCCGAGCAACTCGTCGGCATCGTCCATGGAGTAGAGCGCGCTGACCAGCACCGAGCCGTCGAAGAGGCGCTCGACGTTGGGGCGCTCCATGTCGAACTCGTCGACGATGTCTCCCACCAACTCCTCGAGCAGGTCCTCGAGCGTGACCAGCCCGGCCGTCCCGCCGTACTCGTCCACCACGACGGCCATGTGGAACTTCTCCTCCTGCATTTCGCGCAAAAGATCCGAGACGTCCTTGGACTCGGGGATGAACTTGGCCGGCCGGGTGGAGTCGCGCACGGCCTGGGCCGCCTTGCCCACCCGTTCGGCTCGCACCAGGTCCTTGGCGTAGGCGATACCGACGATGTCGTCGATGCCCTCGCCCTCCACGGGGATGCGGCTGTAGCCGGCCGCCAGTGCGGCCTCCAGTGCGTCGTGCACGGTGGCGCCGGACTCCACCGTCACCATGTCAGGTCTCGGGGTCATCACCTCGCGGGTCACCGTGTCGCCGAAGTCGATGATGGAGTGGATGAAGGTCCGCTCGTCCTTCTCGATCACGTTCTCCTCGTGAGCCACGTCCGCCATGGCCTTGAGCTCGGAGTCGGTGATGTAGGAATGCGTCAGCTCCTGGCTCCCCTCGTCCCCCGCGCCGATGATGCGGTTGGCCAGCCCGTTGAGCAGCCGCGACAGCCACTTGACGGGAGGGAAGCGGATCACCGCGCTCACCAAGGGCGCGCTCGAGCAGGGCGGCGCGGTCGGGATTCATGACGGCCCAGTTCTTCGGCACCGCCTCGAAGAAGACGAAGATCACCACGACTTCGAAGACGATTCCGAGGACGACGCCCCAGGGTCCGAAGAGATGCTCGGTCACGATGCCGACCAGGGTGGCCGAGACCAACTGGCAGACCAGCACCAGCAACAGGATCGGATTGAGGAAGTTGGACGGGTTTTCGACCAGCTTGGCCAGCGTGCGCGCCCCGTGCCGCTTGTCGTCGACCAAGGACTTGGCTTTGATCTTGCTCGTGCGCACCAGGCTCGTCTCGGCCATGGCGAGGACACCCGAGGCGCCCAGGAGCACGGCGATGATGACGATGAGGACGGCGTCCTCGGCCTGGAAGCCTTCGGCAGCCAAGAGGGAGGGGACAGCCGCCGCGATCACGCTCGTTTGCCCACCCGGTAGAAACGGTCGAGCAGCTGCTGCTCCACTGCTTCCATGCGCTCGGCCTCCGCGTCCTTCTCATGGTCCATGCCGAGCAGATGGAGCAGCCCGTGCACCACCAGCAGGGCCACCTCGTCCTCGAAGGTCACCTCGTGTTCCGTCGCGTTGACGGCGGCCACCGAGGGGCAGATGACGACGTCACCGAGCAGCGTGAGGATGCCCTGCTCGGCCATGGTGCCCGGACCGGTGCCGCCGAAGTCGGGCGAGCGCCCGGTCGGACCCGGCTCGTCCTCGATGGGGAACGACAGCACGTCGGTCGGGCCCTTCTTGCCCAGGAACTGCTCGTTGAGGTGGGCGATGGCGTCCTCGTCGACGAAGAGGAGTGAGACCTCGGTCTCGCCCTTCACCCCGCGGGCCGTGATCACTCGGCGGGCCAGCTCGGCCCAGCGCGCCACCTCGATCGGGTGCGCCTGCTGCTCGTCGGCGGCGAACACGTCGATGGTCACTGGGGCAGACCCGCCCGCCCTTCTGCCACCTCGTAGGCGTCGACGATGTCGGCCACGATTTTGTGACGGACAACGTCCCGGCGGGTCAGGTGCACGAAGGCCATGTCGTCGATTCCGCCCAGGACCGGCTCGAGTCCGATCAGTCCGGAGCGGCCGCCCGGCACGTCGATCTGCGTCACGTCACCGGTCACCACGCACTTGGAGCCGAAGCCGATTCGGGTGAGGAACATCTTCATCTGTTCGGGCGTCGTGTTCTGCGCCTCGTCGAGGATGATGAAGGAGCTGTTGAGGGTGCGGCCGCGCATGAAGGCGAGTGGCGCCACCTCGATCGTCCCCCGGTCCAGCATGCGCTGCGCGCCTTCGGGCTCGAGCAGGTCGTACAGCGCGTCGTAGAGCGGGCGCAGGTAGGGGTCGACCTTGGCCATCAGGTCGCCGGGCAGGAAGCCGAGCCGCTCCCCCGCTTCGACGGCCGGTCGGGTCAGGATGATCCGGGACACTTGGCGCGACTGCAGCGCGTGCACGGCCTGGGCCACCGCGAGGTACGACTTGCCGGTCCCGGCCGGTCCGATCCCGAACGTGACGATGTTCTGGGCGATGGCGTCGACGTAGCGCTTCTGCCCCGCCGTGTTGGGGCGCACCGTCTTGCCGCCGGCCGCCCGGACCACCTCGGAGCGCAGCACCTCACTCGGCCGGATGTCCTCACGCACCATGTCGATGGTGCGGGCCATGGTCGAGGAGTCGAGGTCCTTGCCCGCCTGCACCAGGAGGATCAGCTCCTCGAAGAGCTGGACCACGAGCTCGGCCGCCGGCCCCTCGACCGAGATGCGGTTGCCCTGCACCACGATCTGCTCGTCGGGGAAGGCGCGTTCGATCTGACGCAGGTGCTCGTCGCGGGTGCCCAGGAGTCCGGCCATCAGGTGGTTGCCCGGCACGTAGCACTGGGCCTGCACGGTCGTGGTCGTGTTGCCTTCGCTCGTGGTCATCGTTCCTTCACTACCCGGCCAAGTGGCCCGACAGGTTCCCGCCCAGCACGTGCAGGTGGAGGTGCGGCACCGAGTTCATGGCGTCGGGCCCGATGTTGAAGACGAGCCGGTAACCGCGCTCGGGCGTGGCGAGGCCGGCCTGGTCGGCGACGGCCCGGGCCGCCATCAGCATCTCGGCCAGCAGCGGCCCGTCGTCGGGCGCGACGACCGAGGCGTCGGTGACGTGGCGGCGCGGCACCACCAGCACGTGCAGCTCGGCCGCCGGGCTGATGTCCTTGAAGGCGATGGTGCCGTCGGTCTCGTGGACGATGTCCGACGACAGCTCGCCGGCGACGATTTTGCAGAAGATGCAGTCGGCGTCGCTCACGCGCCAACCCGCCCTCGGCTCATTGAGGCGTTCCTCCCACTGGCGCCACGGTACCCGTCCGTAGCGAGGCCATGAGCGCCCCCGCGGTCACGGCGGCGGTCTCGGCCCGCAGTACACTCAGCCCGAATCCCACCGTGGACAGGCCCGAGCCCAGCTCGTCGCTGCTCCACCCACCCTCGGGGCCGACCGCGACCACCCGTTGGGCCAGGGTGGGCCGGTCCCCGCTCAGTTGGGCCAGTGCCACCTCGCCCGGAGTCCCGAGCGCACCCAGCTCCTTGAAACCGATGGTGTCGGCCACCTCGGGCAGCCAGACGCGCCGGCACTGGGCCGCCGCCTCCCGGGCGACCCGGCGCAGGCGCTCGACGGTGGCCTGACCCCGCTGTCCGGTCCAGCGCACCACGCTGCGTTCGCTGCGCAACGGCACGATGCGGTCGATCCCGAGCTCGGTCAGCTTCTGGACCACCCACTCGGGACGCTCGCCCTTGGTCGGGGCGAAGACCACGGTCAGCGCCGGCTCGGCCGGCGCCTCCACCTGCACCGTCCCGTCACCCCCGACCCCGGCGGCGCCCGAGAGCAGCTCGACGCCGTCACCCCGCCAGACGGTACGGGCCCAACGGCCCCGACCGTCGGAGACCACGACCTCCTCGTCGCGACGCAGACGCAGGACGCGGGCGAGGTGGTGCACGTCCTCGTCTCCGAGCTTCGGTGCGCCGGGGTCCTCCACGAAGACCTGGGCGACGGCAGCGGCGCGGGCCGCGATGGCCGCGGCTTCCCCGGAGCTACTAGCCAAAGGCCGAACGCAGCCGCGAGAACACGCCGTCGCCGCCCCCGCCGCCGGGGGGCGCGACGTCCTCGCCCCGCAGCGCCGCGAATTGGCGCAGCAGCTGGTCTTGTTCGGGAGTGAGCCCGGTCGGGGTTTGCACCGCGACATGCACGAAGAGGTCGCCCCGCCCGCGGCCGCGCAGGTGGGGCACACCGGCGCCCCGGATGCGCTCGACGTGGCCGGTCTGGGTCCCCGGGGCCATGGTGTACGCGTGGGTGGCGTCGAGCGACTGGATCTGCGCCTCGGTGCCCAGCGCAGCCTGGGCCACGCTCACGGTCAGCATGGTGTGCAGGTCGTCGCCCCGCCGCTCGAAACGGGGGTCGGGCGTCACGGCGAGATGGACGAACAGTGAGCCGCTCGGGCCGCCCCGTTGCCCCGCCGCCCCGCGCTCGGCCAGGCGCAGCGTGGAGCCGTCCTCCACGCCGGCCGGCACCTCGACCGTGAACGTCGTGTCCTCGATGCGCCGACCCTCGCCCCGGCACGCCTGGCACGGATGCGGGATCATCTCGCCCGAGCCCGAACAGCGCGAGCAGGCCACGCTGGTCACGACCTGGCCCAGCAGCGACTGGCGCACCCGGCGCAGCTCGCCGGTGCCCTGGCAGTCCGCGCAGGTGGCGGCGGTGGTGCCGGGGGCCGTGCCCATACCGGCGCATGCGGTACACGACACGGGGAGACGCACCGAGATCTCCTTGCGGGAGCCGAAGACCGCCTCGGCGAACTGGAGGCCGAGGCGCACCTCGGCGTCCGACCCCTGCTGGGGGCCACGCCGGCGTGACCCGGCGCCGGCCATGGATCCGAAGAAGGCCTCGAAGATGTCGCCCAGGCCGCCCTCGAAGCCGAAGCCGCCCATACCGCCGCCGGCGGACGCGCCGAACACGCCCTCGGGCCCGAAGCGGTCGTAGCGGGCGCGGCGATCGGGGTCGCGCAACACCTCGTAGGCGACCGTCACCTCTTTGAAGCGGGCCTCGGCCTCGGGGCTGCCGTGCCCGGTGTCGGGGTGCAACTCGCGGGCCCGGGCCCGATAGGCCTTCTTGATCTCGTCGTCCGAGGCGTCGGAGCGGACGCCCAACAGTTCGTAGAGGTCACCGATGTCAGCGCCGGCCATCGTGTCCTCCTCCGATCCGCTGGCCCAGGCGTTCGCTCACCACGTGAGCCGCAGCCAAAGCCCGCGGGTAGTCCATGCGGGTGGGGCCGAGCAGCCCGACCGCCCCCAGGTCCTGCCCGTCGATCGACAGCGGTGCCACCACGACGGCGCACGACGAGAGCGGCTCGAAGCCGTGCTCGGTGCCGATGGCGACCGTCAGACCGCTGTCGAGCACGTCGCGCAACAGCGTCACCACGAGGACCTGCTGTTCGAGAATGCTCAGCACCGAGCGCACCGTCTCGACCGCCTCGAAGGACTGGGCCAGCCGGGCGGGCCCGCCGACGAAGACCTGGTCCGCGTCCGTCCCCTCCTCGAGCGACTCGAAGGCCGTCGCGGCCTCACCCAGGAGTTGGTCCAAGGAGGCCGACCCGGTAGGGGCGAGCGGGCAGCCGCCGGCCACGGTGCGCCCGACCAGGTAGTCCGAGAGCAGCTCCCCGGCCTGGCCCAGCTCGTCGGCCGAGGGCTCGGACGCCAGCTCCATGGTCCGCTTCTCCACCGCGCCGTCGGAGAGCACGACGACGAGCAGCACGTGGAGCGGGGCCAGGCTGACCAGTTGGACCGAACGGATGGTGGCCCTTTCGTGGGAGGGGCCCATGACCACCGAGGCGTAGGACGTCATCTCCGAGAGCAGACCCGTGGTCCGCTCGAGCATCGTCTCCATCTCCCCGTGCACCGTGGCGAAGAACTCGCTCACCTGGCGCCGTTGGGCGGGGCCCAGGACGCCGGGCCGGGTGAGGTGGTCGACGAAGAAGCGATAACCCTTGTCGGTCGGGATACGCCCGGCGCTGGTGTGGGGCTGCACCAGATAGCCCTCGCTCTCGAGGGCCACCATTTCCGAGCGCACCGTGGCCGAGGAGACCTTCACCCCCGGCGCACTGGCCACGTGAGAGGAGCCGACCGGCTCGGCCGTGCCGATGTACTCGGTCACCACCGCCTCGAGGATGGCGGCTCGGCGCGCGTTGAGGGCGCCGTCGTCGGTGGTGGAATCGGCGTTGGATGCGGTGTCGGCGGGCGGGTTCATGAATTGTGCCTGGCACTCAAGTCTACCGAGTGCCAGGGCCTCTCTTCCGGGCACGGGCCGTGGGCTGCCAGAACCCGGCCCGGCGGTCCCGACTCAGTCGTCACCCAGGCGAAGGGCCGAGATGAAGGCCTCCTGGGGCACCTCGACCCGCCCGATGTTCTTCATCTTCTTCTTGCCTTCCTTCTGCTTCTCCAGCAGCTTGCGCTTGCGGCTGATGTCGCCGCCGTAGCACTTGGCCAGCACGTCCTTGCGCTTGGCCTTGACCGTCTCGCGAGCCACGATGCGCCCGCCGATGGCGGCCTGGATGGGGACGTCGAAGAGCTGACGCGGGATCAGCTCGCGCAGCTTCTCGGCCATCTTGCGGCCGTAGAGGTCGGCCTCGCTGCGGTGCACGATGGTCGAGAAGGCGTCGCAGGGCGCATGGTTGATGAGGATGTCGACCCGGACCAGGTTGGCCGTGGTGTAGGTGGCCGGCTCGTAGTCGAGGGAGGCGTAGCCCTTGGTGCGCGACTTGAGCTGGTCGAAGAAGTCGAGGACCACCTCGGCCAGCGGGATGCTGTAGACGAGCTCGACCCGCTCCGGCGAGAGATACTCCATGCGCTCCATGTCGGCCCGCCGGCTCTGGCACAGCTCCATCACCGTGCCCGTGTACTCGCTCGGTGTGATGATGGTGGCCTCGAGCATGGGCTCGTCGATGTGGTCGATGCGGCTGGGGTCGGGCAGTTCGGTCGGGTTGTCGACGTCGAGCTCGGAGCCGTCGGTGAGGAAGGCCCGGTAGGCCACGCTGGGGGCAGTGGCGATGAGCGAGAGGTCGAATTCGCGTTCGAGGCGCTCGCGCACGATCTCCATGTGGAGCAGGCCGAGGAAGCCGCAACGGAAGCCGATGCCCAGCGCGTGGGAGGACTCGGGCTCGAAGGTGAAGGAGGCGTCGTTGAGCTTGAGCTTCTCGAGGGCGTCGCGCAGGTCGGGCAGCTCGTCGCCGTCGATCGGATACAGGCCGCAGAAGACCATGGGCTTGGGGTCCCGGTAGCCGGCCAGCGCGTCGGTGGCGCCGTGCTGGGCCGTGGTCACCGTCTCACCCGAGCGGGCCTCGCCCACGTCCTTGATCCCGGCGATGAGGTAGCCCACCTCGCCCGGGCCGAGCTGGGCCACCGGCAGGGCGTCGGGCGTGCGCACCCCGACCTCCTCGATGTCGTGCACCGCCTTGGCCTGCATGAAGCGCAACCGGTCACCCGTGTGCAGGGTGCCGTCGACGATGCGGATGGAGCTGACCACGCCGCGGTACTGGTCGTAGGACGAGTCGAAGATGAGGGCGCGCAGCGGGGCGTCGACCTCGCCCTTGGGCGGGGGGATGCGGGCGATGATGGCGCTGAGCAGCGCGGGCACCCCCTCGCCGGTCTTGGCCGAGATGTGGAGGATCTCATCGGCGGGCAGACCGAGCACGTGCTCGATCTCGAGCGCGCAGCGCACCGGGTCGGCGGCGGGCAGGTCGATCTTGTTGAGGACGGGCACGATCTCGAGGTCGTTCTCGATGGCCTGGTAGCAGTTGGCCAGCGTCTGGGCCTGAATGCCCTGACTGGCATCGACCAGCAGCACGGCGCCCTCGCAGGCGGCCAGCGAGCGGGAGACCTCGTAGCCGAAGTCGACATGGCCGGGGGTGTCGATCAGGTGGAGGATGTGACCCTCGTGCTCGACCCGGACGTTCTGGGCCTTGATGGTGATGCCCCGCTCCCGCTCGATGTCCATCGAATCGAGGTACTGCTCACGCATCAGGCGGGGGTCGACCGCACCGGTGATCTCGAGGATCCGGTCCGAGAGGGTGGACTTGCCGTGGTCCACATGGCTGATGATGGAGAAGTTGCGGATGCGCTCGATCGCAACGGGTCCATGGTCGGTTGCGGGGGGCGGCACGGTCCGTCGATCGTACCGGTCCAGGTCGCTGCCCCAGGTCGGGGGCTCCCCCGGGGTGGCGAAGGCGGAAAAGGTGGCGCGACCTGCTATGGTTCTTGGCTGCGCTGGTGGGCTGACGTCTCGCCGCCAGACCCCTTTCGAGCACGACCAAGGATCGACACGTGGCCAACATCCAGAGCCAGATCAAGCGGAACCGACAGAACGAGAAGCGCCGGCTGCGCAACAAGTCGGTCCGGGCCGAGATGCGCACCCGCACCAAGAGTGCCGTGGCCTCGGCCGAGGCGGGGGCCGAGGACACCGCCGAGGTGCTGCGCCTGGCCGTGAAGCGGATCGACAAGGCCGCGGCCCAGGGCGTCATCCACAAGAACACGGCGGCCAACCACAAGTCCCGGTTGGTGCGACGGATCAATGCCATCGAGGTGGCTTCCGCCGAGTAGCCCATCCCGGCGACTGCGCCACCGGTCGCGGCACGGGTGGACTGGTCGCTCGCCGACCTGCACCCCGAGGGGTTCTGGCCTCAGAGACGCGGCGTGACGCTCAGCGTCACTCGGTCATGGCAAAGGTGAAGAGTTTCGTGGGGATGACGCGCACCCCGACCGCGTCGACCTCGTCCATCCACTCGACGAACGACGGCCCCTGAATCGGCAGGTAATGGTCGAGCATGGCCTGACGAAGCTCGTGGCAGGCGTCCGTACGGAGTTCGTGGCGTTCGGCTGTCCCGTGCACGGTGACGGCCAGCGACTCGTCGGGCAGATGGGTGGCACTGACCTGCGCTCGCTCGGTCAGGTGACGCGTGCGAACTGCCGTCGTGCCCAGGCTGAACCAGAACGTGCCGTGCAGGAAATACCCGTCGACCGGAGCAGTGAGCGGACGACCGTCGGCGGTCACGGTGGCCAGGACCAGGAGGCGCATGCCGGTGAGCCTCTCGGTCAGTCGGCGGGCGTCGAGGCGTCGTTCGGGGCCGATGATGTCGCGCAGGTGCGGTCCGGCCCCAGCCATGGAGCTGTCGAGCAGGTCTTGGAGGCGTTCCAGTTCTTCAGAGGATTCGAGCACGGAACCAGTCCAGCACCCGGGCGGACCGCTCACGCACCGACCCCGAGGATGACGTCGCGCAAGAGTGCGTTGACGGCTGATGGGGCCTCCACGTTGACCATGTGCCCCGCGTCTCGAATGACCACCTTGGAGGCCCCCGGGGATCGAGCCGGCGAGGACGTCCGCCATCTCCATGAAACACGGGACGTCCAATTCGCCGACGACCACCGTGGTCGGTGTCTCGATCGTCTGAAGCAGAGTCAGACAGTCGGGATGTGGTCCGTGAGGATCGTTCTCCGTCCAGTGGATCCCCGAATAGTCGTCGACCATCTGCCTCAGCCGCCGGGCTACGTCCGCGCTCCGCCGGGCCGGCGTGAAGAAGCCATGCCGCAACCAGGCGTCCTTGGCCCCTTTGATCCCACTCGATTGCAATCCCTCAGAGATCGCATCCATGCCGCGACGCGATTCGACGTCCCACGGCACACCGTCGAGCACCGCATCGAGAAGGACCAGGGCTCTGGTCTGTCGCGGCGCCCCGAGGGTGGCTTCGAGAGCGATGCGTCCGCCCATCGAGAGGCCGACGAGAACCACGGGTTCGAGGCCGAGATGGTCCACGAGACTCCAGAGGTCATCAGCATGGGTATAGGAAAGGCCCTCACCGTCTCTCGTGGATCGCCCGAAGCCGCGTGCGTCGTAGCGAATCAGCATTGCGCAGTCTGAGAGCGATTCCACCTGCTCGTCCCACATTCGGGCGTCGAGGGCCAACCCATGGACCAGGACGACCGGCACACCCTCACCCGCAACCTCGTAGTACAGATCCGCACCGGGCACTCGAAGCGTGGCCATGGAACCTCCCCGTCACGTCATGCCGTCGAACGTCGTGGTCTCACTCTCGTCGTTTTCGGGCTCGTGCCTGAAACGTCCTTGAGCACCCGTGCGGCAGGATATTCGGGCTGGGAATGTCCCGTAGCCAATGGTGAGTGAGTCTGGTGAGTGGGTAACTGTTCATGGAGATACGACGGGTCCGGTTGAGCGACGCAGAGGTCGAGCCGCTCCTGGCCGGATTGACCGACGAGTACGACAGTCGATACGGCGAGAACATCGAGATGACGAGGGCCAGTCCAGAGGAGTTCGACCCCCCGGCCGGACTGTTCGTCGTCCTCGTCGACGGATCGACCACTGCTGCCGGCGGGGGCTTCCGTCGCCACGATTCACAGACCTGTGAGGTGAAGAGAATGTGGACCAGCCCGCCGTACCGCCGGCGCGGCTTGGCCGTCAGCGTGCTCCGAACCCTCGAGGACGCGGCTCGGGACGTGGGATACCACCGCGTGATCCTCGAGACCGGACCGATGCAGCCAGAGGCCGAGGCGATGTATGCGGCGCGGGGATACCGCAGAATCGACGCCTACGGCCACTACCCGGAGGCACGCGCCTTCGGCCTCGAGCTCTCCGGCTCTTGATGTCGCCGCCACGTCACCGGATACGGCGGGTCAGCGCACGTCCGACGGGGTCACGGCGCCCGCGTCGTCGGTTGGGGCAGCCATCCCGTCACCCGGGGACGAAGGGGGGCCGTCGCCCCGGGTGCCCGCCCTGGGACGGGTCAGGATGATCTGGACCGACGCGAAGACGAGCACCAGCGCGGTGACCACCCGCTCGCTCTCACCCAAATGCTTGAAGATGGCCAGAATCTGGATCGCGATGGCGATCGCCTGAGCGATGAGGGCGAGGGCGATGGCGCGCATGCCCGTGACCTGTCGGTCGTCGTCGTGCACGGTCGGGGACCGGACCCAGGCGGCGTAGGCGATGAGGAGCGCGCCCAGGGTCCAGACGAAGTCGTAGTTGCCGTCTCCGACGACACCGCGGGACTGCTGGACGGCGAAGGCCGCGTCGGCACAGGTGCAGGCAACGATGCCCAGGCCGATGAAGATCCACATCGCGTCGGGTCTCCAGCCCAGCAGTCCGTACACACCCAGGAGCGTCCCGACGAGCAGGACGTCGAGGATCGGATAGCCGAAGTCGATGACGGTGGCGAAGGTCGATTGCGCGGAATGGACGGCCAAGGGCTGCACCACGAGGCCGAAGCCGGCGACGAGCACGATGAGCATCACCGCGATCCCGTCCATCCAACGGTGCACCTCGAAGCTTCGGAAGCGGACTCGTATCAGGTACACCATGCCGGCGGCCATCAAGGGGTACCAGAGAAGCCAGAGGATGTCCGCAAAGGAAGGGTAGGGAGGGTGCGCGGCGCCTCCGTAGATGACGCTCCACAGGATGGAGCCCGCACTCCAGGCGGCCAAGGCACCCCCGAAGCACAGCCAGGCGCGTCGGGCGACCGGCTCGAAGGCGGCGCGGACGAAGATGAGCACCGTGGCTCCGACGAGGACCGCATCGTGGATCCCGTCTTCGAAGAACGAGGAGCGTCGACCGACCCAACCCAACTCGTTGAACGCTTCCAAAACAGTGAGGGCGAGCAGGACGATCCATACGGCGAGGAGCCACGGAGGCCACTCCGTGAGTTCTCCGTCCCCATCCGCCCGGAGGCGGCTTCGTCGCTTCACAGGACCCGAGCTTACGTTGACCCCTATTCACTCCTCAGAGCCGAGGCCGGTCGGGTCCGCGCCGCTGACAGCGCCGGCACGAGCGCGATGGCGTTGGCCAAGACGATCAGAATCGGGATTGCCAGGAGCAGGGAGGGCGACAGCGCAACGCTGGGTGGCACCCCGATCTGGTCGGCGAACAACGACCACAGCGAACGACCGAAGACGACCCCGAGCGGGATCCCGATCACTGCGGCAATGGCCGCGACGACCGACGCTTGCCAGGCCACCACGTACGCCACCTCGCGTTTCAGAAAGCCAAGCGTCAGAAGGACGGCCAGATCCTTGCGTCGTCGGCGCACCGAACTGATCAATGCGTGCCCCATCATGGATATTCCCAGAAGAGCCAGAATGACAACGAGGACGATGGGCGCGGACCGCACCTTGTCGTAGCTGTTGATATCGGTGGGCAGCACCCGAGCGGCCGACAGCAGACACGCGTCCCCCGGACATCCCTTCTGATGGACCAGACGGCTGAGACGAGATGTCGTGACGATCGGATTCGCCGTCCTTGCATAGCGCAAGAGCACGAAGTTGTACCATCCCGACCCTGCCGGCGGTTGTGCGACCAGGCTGGCGACGGTCACCGCGCCCTCGCCCAGATCTGTCGGGGTGAACGAGCCGCGTCCGAGCGATGGCAGCACGACCTGACCCACCACCTTCAACGTGTGCCGCGTTCCTTGCGAGCCGAGAACCACGGAATTCCCGATGCCGACGTTCAGTTGACGCATGGTCGTGGCGCCCAGTGCGACCTCGCTCGGTCCACGAGGTGCCCGTCCATGCACAATGGTCGGGAGGACCGACCCCACGAGTGGATCAATTCCTATCGTCGGGACGGCTTGCCCGTTCAACGTCGTGTCATCTCCGTAGGTGCCCCCGGCGGCGGACTGAATGCCGGGCACGTTGTGGAGAATGTGCAGAACGCCTTGGCGAGAGACCGCATTGAACTGGTTGTCGACCGCGAAACTCCAGGTGTCACCGTACAGACTTGGGGTCGATATGAGCCGCGAGAGATTGGCGCTGAAGATCGACACCCCGATGATGGCGGCGACCGCGAGGATCATTCCGGTGATCGCCCCGCGTATGGGAACCGCACTTCTCCCACGGCCCTTCTCGAGGGCCATGCGCAGACCGGCCACCGCCGGGGGCCGTAAGCCGGCGCGGGCCAGGAATTCGACGATGCGTGACGGCGGCCGCGTGAAGTCACGTGAGCCCGAAGCGCCGAGCCCAATGGTGCGTGTCGTCCGCCAGGCGGCCCAGAGGGCGACGGCGAGGAGCGTCAGCACGATGATACCGAAGCCGATGACGGCGACGGTCGGATCGAACGACATTCCCGGGTTGGGTTCAGCAACGCGAGCTGGCCCGATCGGCATCAGCGGTGAGGCCAAGATTGCGCCCACCACGGCCAGGAAGGCTCCGATGACAACAGGGACGGCGAATCGGACGAGCGGCACGCTGATCAACTGTCGACGGTCGAAGCCCATGGCGACGAGGACGCGATCATCGCGAGAGGCCAGGGCGACGTCGCGGGCAATGACCTGACCGATCGCCAGGAGTGCCCCCAGGGCGACCAGGGCGGCGAAAAGGGTCAAGGCGAGGGCCTCTGGGTGAATCGCCCGCTCGACTCGGGCCTCGTGGGAGCCGAGATCGGCCACGAAGATTCCGTCCAGATCGCTTCCCGCCGGGGAGGTCCGGGCAGCCTTCTCGACATCTGCGACGAAGGCCGGGTGGCTGGCGCCCGAGGTGAGGCGCACGAACACGCCGTCGAAGTTCACGTTTATGCCCCTGTCATATTTCCGGTTGTATGCCGGCGTCACGAGCAAGGTTGGACCGCCATCGTTCGGGGCGACCGGGACGACTTCGTCCGAGGACACTCCGATACCGGTAATGGTGAATGTCTCCGGTATTAAATGACGCGGCGCAGGATCGCTTCCCAAGTCACCGTTGGACGTCGGCGGCGTGCGGTACATGGTGAAACGGCTGCCGACCTGCAGGTGGCGCCGTAACGCCAGGGTCCGGTTGGCCAGCGCCTCGAACGGTTGATCCGGTCGCGGCATCCGGCCGGCGGAGAGCCTGAACCCCGCCACCGAGTATCCGGCCCGTCCGTCTTCGCTGGCCAGTGTCTGGACAACCGTCGCCACGTCTGCGTCGGGCTTCCCACCGGTTTCTGAGACCAGGAGCGGGCCGGCAACGATGCCCGCTCTCGCCACCCCGGGGAGGTGTTCCACCCGGTGATAGAACTCCACACTCTGCGCCGACCCTGAGCTGTTGGTGGAGATCAGGAAGTCCGCCGCGTGGGTGACCGCCAGATATTCCGAGTACGCCGACTCGGTTCGCCGGGCTCCGGCCCAACTGCCGAGTACGACGGTTCCGACCAACCCGATGAGGAGGGCGAGCCCGACGGTTCCTCGCCAGTGGCGACGAAGTTCGGCACGCGCTCGCATCCACGGACCCGCCACCTAGCGGCCCTTTCTTCGTCGTGCCTCGGGGCGGCTCTCTGCGTTCGCGGGCACGACGCCAATGATCCACAACGGGATCGGCCGGGCCAAGGGTGATAGCAGGGGTGCCAAAGTGGTGCTGGCCCCCGGCGAGCCGACACCCGCGGCGGCCCGGAGCGGGTTCGGGCTCCTCTCCATGTCTGCCACGGCTGTCCTTACTGTCTCGACACTGTCTCGGCGTCTTGCGTGCGTGTGCCGCGGCACCCACCCGGCCTGGGCGGGACATCGTAGGCGGTCGCGCCGTCAGCGTTCCCGCGGGCTCGCCGACGCGCGGTCGGACGTCCGCTCCGTACGCTGGCCTCGATGTCGGGTGTCGTTCACCTGTTGACCCAAAATTGTCAGGCCGAAGCAGCGAGTACACGGCCGAGAACATGGCCGAGAACATGGCCGAGACATGGCCGAAACATGGCCGAGCCAACGTCGATCTGATCCTCTGCCATGGTGCGTCGTCGGTGGAATGGGCGAGACGAATTTCCGCTCACCACGCCCTCAGCCGTGCCTGAGGCGGGGAATTTTGGACCGCCGCGCCCGCCGGCCGATACCCTTGACGGCTCGTGATCGGTGCCAAGAAGTGTCGGACGACGAGGCAACGTCTCTCCTGGCGACCACGCACCCTGCCCGTCGTCGGGGCGACACTGGGCGCGTTGACACTTTTGACCGTGTCCTCCATCTCCGTGTTGGTGGTACCGGCGGGACCCACCGCGGCCGATCAAGTGTCCGCTCTCAAAGCCCAGGCGACGAGCATCGCCCGGGATCTCGTGCTGGAGCAGCTCCAGATCGGCACGTACCAACAGCAGTACGACGTCGACACCGCCAAGGTTCAACGCGACAAGGTGGCGATCGAATCGAGCGGGGCCCGGATCCAGGCCGACGTCTCCCGGGTCGGTCGCGATCGCAAGCGCTTGCAGTCCGAAGTGTTGTCGGCCTACATCAACGTGGATCCGGAAGTGAGCGGGATCGGGGAACTCTTCGACGATCAAAGGGACGCACCTACGAGAACGGAGTACGAGGAAGTGGCGAGTGGCGACATCGCCCTCTCCGTCGACGCCCTGCACACCGACGAGGCCGGGTTGCGGGCCGCTCGCGCCACGCTCGAACAAGAGGAAGCGCGCGACCAGGCGACGACCAACCAGGAGGGAACGCTGGCCGACTCGGCCCACCAGACCGAGATCCAACTCGCCTCGAAGCAGTCGGAGATCACGGGCCAGCTGGCCGCGGCGGTGGCTCAGCAACAGGCGGCCCAGGCGGCGGCCGCGGCGGCGGCGGTCCGGGCGGCACAGGCAAAGGCGGCCTCGGCTGCGGCTGCGGCTGCGGCCCGGGCGGCGCAGGCACAGGCGGCCGCCGCGGCCGCGCGCGCCGCCCGGCCGACCACGTCCACTCCCGCTGCTCCACAAGGATTTGCGGCCGGGCCGCCGTCGGGCGACCCGCAGCTCCCTCCCTTCCTCCAATGCGTCCTGCAAACAGAGTCCGGCGGCAACTACGGCGCCGTCTCGCCCGGAGGCACCTACATGGGTGGATTCCAGTTCAGCCAGCCGACGTGGAACGAGGCAGCCGAACTGGCTGGCATGCCGCAGCTCGTCAACGTGCCCCCGAACGAGGCGACTCCGGCCGAGCAGGACGACCTCGCCATCGCGCTCTACGACGCCGATGGGCAGCAACCATGGAACGACTCCTGCCGGTCGAGCTGATGCAGGCCGTTGGGCGCGACCGATGCTCGCCACCGGTCACGTCCTCCCAGGCCCACCGCCCATGAGGCTCCCGAGGATTGAATTCACAACTCCGGAAACCCGAGCGGGCCAGGCTGTCCGCATCCGCGTGGAAGGCTGTCGTGATGGCGGACGGAATGGTCCTCACCCGCCGGGAGTCCGAGCGGGGACGGCACGAGACGGCGCAGCGCGCCGCGGCCGGACCGGGTTGCGCACACGTCCACCGCTACGCCGGCTACGAGGAGTGGGTCGGACCCGGCTTCCTGCGCCGGGAGACGGCACGTCACGGCGTCGCCCTGATCCTGGGGTTCGGCGACGACATCGACGTCTACGAGGGTGAGGTCGACACGGCGCAACGCCGGCTGGGCGCCTTCGTCGTCGGCAACCAACTGCGCTCGAGCGTCACCGGCGTCGGGGGACACCAGCTCGGCGTGCAGATCGAGCTCAGCCCGCAGGGTGCCCGCGCCCTCTTCGGTGACGTCTCGGAGTTCAGCGACACGGTCGTCACCGTCGAGGAGGCGTTGGGGGCCGCGGGCAACCGCCTGGTCGAGCGCCTGGCCGAGACGGCGTCGTGGGCAGAGCGCCTCGATCTCCTCGACCGCGAGTTCGGACGTCTCGCATCCTCTTCGGCCTCGGACGCGGGCCTCGGGGACCGTGGCGCGATCTCGCCGGACGTCGGCTGGCTGCGCCGCCAGCTGGCCGCCTCCCATGGCGCGCTGCGGGTCGAGCCCCTCATGGACGAAACGGGCTGGAGCCGTCGCCACGTGACCGAGCACTTCCGCCGCCAGCTCGGCGTCTCGCCCAAGGCCTACGCCCGGCTGCTGCGTTTCGAACACGCCCGCGCCCTGCTCGCGGAGCTCCCCTCGCAACCGCAGCGCACCGTGGCCGACGTGGCCATCGGGGCCGGCTACTACGACCAGTCGCACCTGACCCGCGACTTCGCCGCCATGGCCGGCATGACCCCGGGCGCCTTCGTGACGACCGTGGATCTGGTACCCGAGGTCAGGTTTGTCCAAGACGCCGAGCCCGATCCCCCGTCAAAATCGGTGTCATGACCATGACCAACGACACCATCGCCGACGACCCGACCACCGGTGCGTCCGTGATCCCCGTCCTCGTCTACGAGAACATCGAGGCCGGCCACGACTACCTGGTGGAAACCTTCGGCTTCACCTCCGGCGGGATCCACCGGACCGACGACGGCGCCGTCGTGCACGCCGAGGTGCGCATGGGCGGCGCCGCCGTGTGGCTGCACCGGGTCACCGAGGAGCACGAGATGGTCTCGCCCAAGGACTCGGCCACGGCCACCGGCGGCCTCGAGGTGATCGTGCCCGACGTCGACGCCCATTACGCCCGCAGCGTGGCCGCCGGTGCCCGTATCGATCGGCCGCCAACGGACCAGGCCTACGGGTTGCGCGAGTACGGCACCCGGGACCCCGAGAACCACCGCTGGTGGTTCAGCTCCCCCCTCGGCTGAGGCGCCGTCCGGAACTCAGCGGCGCGCGCCGGCGCGGGGCCTGGTCTGGCGGACGGGCCGGGTCTGGCGAGCCAGGCGGGCCACCAGGATCTCCACCACCATCACGGGATCGAGTCCGCTGGCCCCGCGCACGTCGAGGTCGGCCTTGGCGATGAGGTTGACGGCCTCGGCGATCCGGGTGCTGCCCAGTCGGCGTGACTGCTCGAGCGCCTTCTTGGCCACGAAGGGGGCCGAGCCGAGGATGGCCGCGGCGTCGCGCTCGCCGGCCACGTCGGCCCCGTCGAGCACCAGCATGTTGGAGAAGTGCCCGTGCAAGGTGGCCAGCACCTGAACGGGCACGAGCGCGCCGCTGTCGAGCATGCGGTGCAGGACGCGCAGGGCGTGGCCGGGCTCGCCCCGGTCGATGGCATCGGTCAGCTGGTACCGGGGCACGGTGCCCCGCTCACCGAGATACGGCGCCAGGTCCTCCGCCGAAATCGTGGCCTCCTCGCCATAGGCGGCGGCCAAGGCGGCCAACAGGCCCTCGACCCGGCCCAGGTCCTCGCCCACGTGATCGGCGAGGAGCGCCAGCGCGTCGCGCTCGAGGGTGACCGGCGCCCCGCGCACGTGCTCGTGCAGCCAGGACTGGCGGTCCTTGGGCTTGCCCGTGGCCACGTCGAGCACCTGACCGGCGGCCTGGACGGCCTTGACCAGCGGGGCCGGAACGGTCCCGCCCCCGCCCACCAGCACGAGCACGGTCGTCGGCAGCGGGTTCTGCACCACCTCGACCAGGCGGGGGGCGTCGCCGGTCAGCAGCCTGCCGGCGTCGCGCACGACCACGACGCGTTGGTCGATCAGGAACGGCGGGGTGAGGCAGGCGTCGACGATGGCACCGACGTCGATGTCGTCGCCCGGGCCACCACCCACCTCCTCGACCACCAGCGCGTGCTCGCGCTCGCCCACCACGTCGGCCACGAGCTGGCGCGCCTCCTGGGCCACCAGGGCGGGGTCGTCTCCTCGCACCAAGTACGAGGATGCGGTCCGACTCTTGCTCATGGCGCCGCGCCGACCGCGGCCAGCGCATCGCGCACGCGCCGGGTGCCGAGCACGTCGTGCACCCGAAGAATGCGGCATCCCCAGGCGATACCGAGGGCCGCCGCGCCGAGCGAGGCCTCCCGGCGCTCGGTCAGGTCGAGGTCGAGGATCTTGCCCAGGAACGTCTTGTTCGAAGCGGACAGCAGCAACGGGAAGCCGAGGCCGGCCAGCGTGCGTGAGGCGCGCAGCAAGGTGAGCGACTGCTCGGGCGTCTTGCCCAGGTCGAGCCCGGCGTCGAGCACGATGCGCTCGTCCGGCACGCCGGCCGCCCGCGCCGCCTGCGCACGCTCGCCGAGGAAGCGGGCCACGTCGGACACCAGGTCGTCGTAGTGCGGCTCGGGGTCGGCCACCCGCGGCTTGAGCCGGATGTGGGTGATGACGACGGCGGCGCCGTGCTCGGCCGCGGCTCGGCGCGTAGTCGGGGTCGCCCAGGCCGCTGATGTCGTTGCCCATCACCGCTCCTTCGGCGTAGGAGGCGCGGGCGACCGAGGCCCGCCAGGTGTCGACCGAGACCGGTGTGTCGAAGCGCTGCACCAGCCCGGTCACCGCGGGCACCACCCGCTCCATCTCCTCATCCTCGGTCACCTCGGGACCCGGCCCCGCCTTCACCCCGCCGACGTCGAGGATGTCGGCGCCGTCGGCCACCAGTTGCTCGGCCCGCGCGTAGAGCGAGTCGAGCGCGTAGGTGGCACCGTGGTCGTAGAAGGAGTCGGGCGTGCGGTTGAGGATGCCCATCACCAGGGCCCGCTGCGACAGGTCGTCGCGCCGTCCACCCAGGTCGAGCGTGGTGGCCAGCGGGGCCGTGGCCGCCCCGGCCACGGAAGAAGCGGCCGCCCGGCCGGGCATCAGAAGAGACGTGCCGAGAGTGCCCGCCGGTAGTCGTTCGTGCGCGGGTTGTCCGCGCCCATCGTCTCGAGCAGGTCGACGAACTCCTGGCGGGCCGCATCGTCGTCACGCACCCGCTCGAGCAGCTCGTCCAGTTTGGCCTCGACGCCGCCACCCAGGTCCACCCCCGCCTCGAGCAGGCGGGCTTCGGCGGCCAGGGCCCGGCCCGTCTCGGTCTCGGGCAGGCGTTGCAGAGCGGCCAGCGCCCCCGCGGCGTCGCCCCGGTCGATCAGGACCCGGGCCAACCCCTCGGTCGCCCCGGCGTGGTCGGGCTCGAGCTCGAGGGCCTGGCGCAGCGAGGCCTCGTCACCCTTCTCGACGAGCAGGTCGGCCTCGCTCGGGGCCGGGGCCAGCCCCTGGACGAACGCGGTCACCTGGTTCTCGGGCAGGGCGCCGATGAACTGGTCCACCACCTGGCCACCGCTGATGGCGAAGACGGCCGGGATGGACTGGACCGCAAAGCTCTGGGCCACCCGGGGATTCTCGTCGACGTTGACCTTCGCCAGCTCCACCGCGCCCTCGGTGGCGGCCACGGCCCGCTCCAACATGGGGCCGAGCGTCTTGCACGGCCCGCACCAGGGGGCCCACAGGTCGACGACGACGGGGACGGTCATGCTGCGGGTGAGCACGGCCTCTTGGAAGGTCTGGTCGGTGACGTCCATCGACACGACGCTACCGGTTGGGACGGGGCGAATCGGCCGGGACGGGGCGCCGAGCCGTCCAGTCACCCGGCACCCCACCGATTAGCGTCGTATCGATGCCGGATGCACCACAGGGGATCAACGAAGCCGAGGTCACGAAGTGGCTGGCCGACCACGTGCGCGACCTGACGACGCCACTGACCTTCACCCTCGTCGCCGGCGGCCGCTCCAACCTGACCTTCCGGGTCGAGGACGGCGACGGGCGAGCCTGGGCGCTACGCCGGCCGCCGCTGCACCACGTGCTGCCCACCGCGCACGACATGAGCCGTGAGTACCGGCTCATCCACGCGTTGGGTCCGGCCGGCATTCCCGTGCCCGCCACCGTCGGGCTGTGCACCGACGAGTCGGTCAACGAGCGCCCCTTCTACGTCATGGAGTTCGTCGAGGGGCACATCTTGCGCAGCGCCCCCGAGGCGGAGAAGGCCTTCGACGAGACGACCCGGCGTGCCGTGGGCGACCACATGGCCGACACGCTCGCCGCGCTGCACGCTGTCGACCCCGACGCGGTCGGGCTGGGCGACCTGGCCCGGCACGACGGGTACATCGAGCGCCAGCTCAAGCGGTGGCGTTCGCAATACGACCAGATGCAGGTCGAGGGGGTCGACCACGGCGGCCTCGTCGAGCGGGTGAGCGACGAGCTGGCCGGGCGCATCCCGTTGCAGCAGCGCACCTCGGTCGTGCACGGCGACTACCGCATGGACAACGTGGTGCTGGCCGACGACGGCACGGTCAAGGCCATCTTGGACTGGGAGATCTGCACGCTGGGCGACCCCCTGGCCGACCTCGGGTTGCTCATGGTCTATTGGGCCGACCCGACCGACTCCACGGCCGTGCTCGGACTGTCGCCGACCACGGCGCCGGGCTTCAGCACGCGGGCCGAGGTCATGGAGCGCTACGACTCGGTGTCCGACCTCGACACCTCCAACGTCGGCTACTACATCGCGTTCGGCTACTGGAAGCTGGGCTGCATCCTCCAGGGCGTGTACGCCCGCTACGTGGCCGGGGCGGGCGCGGGCGACCAGGGATCGGTCGAGGGCTTCCCGGTGCAGATCGGCCGGCTCTTCGAGATGGCCGCCGACGCGCTGGAGACGGCGCCATGAGCCCCGAGCTCACCGAGATCTTCGAGGTCCACCGCGAGCCGGCGTTGACCAACCCGGTGCTGGTCGTCTCGCTCGAGGGCTGGGTCGACGCCGGCCTGGGGGCGACCACGGCGGTGGCGGCGCTGCTCGCATCGGCAGAGACAGAGCCGGTCGTGACCTTCAACGGCGAGCTCTTCTTGGATCAAAGGGCCCGGCGGCCCGTGGCCCGCATCGTGAACGGGGTCACCGCCGAGCTGACCTGGCCGCGCACGACGGTGCGCCACGGCACCGACGAGAGCGGTCACGACATGCTCTACCTCGTCGGTCCCGAGCCCGATTTTCATTGGCAGGCCTTCTGCGACGCCGTCGTGGGCCTGGCCCGCTCGTGGCGGGTGCGCCAGGTTGTCGGGCTGGGGGCATTCCCGGCGCCGGCGCCCCACACCCGGCCGGTGCGCCTGGCGGCCACGGCACCGGAGCAGTCGGCCCATCTGATCGAGCAGGTGGGGGTGGTGCAGGGCGAGCTGGAGGTGCCGGCGGGGGTCTCGGCTGCGCTCGAGATGGCCTTCGGGGCCCAGGGAACGCCGGTCGTGTCGCTGTGGGCCCGGGTGCCCCACTACGTGGCCGGGATGCCCTTCCCCGAAGCCTCGGCCGTGCTGATCGAGGGGCTGGCCGGCGTGGCCGGGTTGAGCCTCGATTCGTCGGCGTTGCGGCGGGCGGCCGACTCCTCGCGGCGGCAGGTGGACCAGCTCATCTCGGACAACGCCGAGCACGTGGCCATGGTGCGCAAGCTCGAGGAGTCGATCGACGCCTCGGAGGGCAACGCCATGGGCGTCGACGCGGTGCCTTCGGGCGAGGAGATCGCGGCGGAGCTGGAACGGTTCTTGCGGGGTGAGGAGCAGTGAGCCGTGAAAGGGGTATCCGGCAATGAAGATCGACGGCGGCATCGGGACGAACCTGCACGAGGTCGGCGCGCAGGCCGCCAAGGCGGAGGCTGACGGGTACGACGGCGTGTTCACGGGCGAGACCTCGCACGATCCGTTCCTCCCCATCGCCGTGGCCGCCAGCGCGGTCAGCAACCTCGACTTCGGCACCGGCATCGCCGTGGCCTTCGCCCGCAACCCCATGACGCTCGCCGTGTTGGCCAACGACCTGCAGGCGGCCACCAGGGGCCGCTTCATCCTGGGCCTGGGCAGCCAGATCAAGCCGCACATCACCAAGCGCTTCTCCATGCCGTGGTCCCATCCGGCGCCGCGCATGCGCGAGCTGGTGCTGGCCATCCGGGCCATCTGGAACACCTGGGAGACGGGCGAGCCCCTGGCCTTCCGGGGCGAGTTCTACACGCACACGCTCATGACGCCGTTCTTCGACCCGGGACCCAACGAGTTCGGTCAGGCCAAGATCCTCCTGGCCGGCGTGGGCGAAGTCATGACCGAGGTGGCGGGCGAGGTGGCCGACGGCTTCTTGGCCCACGCCTTCACCACCGAGCGCTATCTGCGCGAGGTGTCGTTGCCGGCGCTCGAGCGCGGCGCCGCCAAGGCCGGCAAGACCCGGGCCGACCTCACCGTCTCCTACCCCGGCTTCGTCGTGACCGGCGTGGACGAGGAGAGCACCCGGGCCGCAGACAAAGGGGTGCGCCAGCAGATTGCGTTCTACGCATCGACGCCGGCGTACCGGCCCGTGCTCGAGCTGCACGGTTGGGGCGACCTCCAATCCGAGCTCAACACGCTGTCCAAACGGGGCGAGTGGGTGAAGATGGGTGAGCTGATCGATGACGACGTGCTCTCGGCGTTCGCCATCGTGGCCCCGCTCGACCAGGTGGCCGGCGAGGTGCGGGGGCGTTTCGACGGGCTGATCGACCGCTTCTCGTTCTACGCGCCGTACAAGGTGCCGGCGGATCAGTGGAAGGGCGTGCTGGCCGGTTTTCGGGACTGAACCGGTTGCGGCCGGCCGGACCGTGGCGCGACTCAGGCCGTCACGTCGAGCGGCAGCAGCCTGAACCCGGGTACGCCGTCCACAGGCAGCCCGAGATTCGGCTGCTTTCTCTCCCCGCGCCCGTCACCCAGCAGGAGGCCGAAGCGCAGGGCCCAACGCCCGGGTGGTACGGCCCAGCCGAGCTCGGGCCGGGACGACGCCGTGCCCACCAGGACCGGGAGTTCTGCCGAATGGCCCGGCGCAATGGTGACGACCTTGAGCTGCGTGGTCATGGCCCCCTCGTAGCCGCCCACGTGTTCACCCGTTCCCGGGTCGACGACCGGTGGGAACAGCGTCCCGTTCGAAGAGGACCGCACGTCGTTGGCGGTGCGGTTGCGCACGGTCAGGACCGTCCGTCCGGTTCCCCCGGAGCGGACGGCGAATTCCTCCGGCAGCGTCAGCACGACGCCCTCGGGCAGGGGCGGGTGCTCGGGAGGGTTCGGCGGCACACTCGGAGAGCGCCGGGCGGCAAAGCGGTCCGGGTACGGAAAATGGCCCACCTCGAGCTCGACGGCGTCGCCGTAGCGCCGGTGGAGATCTTCGGCCGCTTCCACCTGGTCAGCCCAGAGGCTCACGGACACCACGCCTCTCCCGCCGCCAATGCCGTGCCACGCGCCCTGGTATGAGGACGTGATCTCTTGGCGGATCTCCTCGAGGTGGTGCCTCGACCACGGCGTGTGACGCACCTCGAGCTGGTCCGGGAAGCTCACGACGGCGCGCAGCGCCGACTCGTGGTACGCCACGTCCTCGTCGGAACCAGCCAGGAGGACAACGAGGCGCACCCCGTCGAACATCACCTCGACGAACGACTCCGGGTGGGCGTCGCCGTAGCGGCGGATCGTCTCGACATCCGGACGGAGATTGCCCTGCTCGAGCTCGCGCCGCGTGAGCGGCCCTCCCACGTGGATCTCCCGCTCAGACCACGACGTTGACCAGGCGGGGCGGCTTGACCACCACTCGCTTGGGCGTGGTTCCGGCCAAGGTCTCGACCACCCGCGGCGACGTCAGCGCGGCGTGTTCGGCGTCCGCCTCCGAAATGCCCGCGTCGACCTCGATGCGGTCCCGCAGCTTCCCGTTCACCTGCACCACCATGGTCACCGTGTCCTGGCGCACCAGCTCGGGGTCGAAGGCCGGCCACGGCTGGGCGTGCACCGAGTCCTCCCCCGGATGGCGGATCTCCCAGAGCTCGGCGGTGACGTGCGGGGCCAAGGGCGCCAGCATCTCGAGCAAAGAGTCGAGCGCCTCGGCCCACACCTCGGCGTGCGGTCCCTCCTCGCCCTCGCCCCGGCCGTAGCGCTGGAGGAGGTTGAGCAGCTCCATGCAGTGGGCGACCGCGGTGTTGTAGGACCACCGCTCGATGTCCTTCGTCACGTCCGCGATGGCCCGGTGCACGGCCTGGCGCGCCGCCCGGTCGGCCTCGGTCTGCGCACCGGTGCGCACCCTGGGCTCGCTGGTGCACGTGCGCCAGAGGCGGTCGCAGAAGCGGCCGCAGCCTTCGATCACCTGCTCGGTCTGATCGGACCAGTCCATGTCGTCGAACGGCGGCCCGACGAAGAGGTGGAAGAGCCGCAGCGCATCGGCGCCCACGGTGTTGAAGTAGTGCTCGGGCGCGACGAGGTTGCCCTTGGACTTCGACATCTTCGTCCCGTCCAAGCGGATCATGCCCTGCGCGAGATAGTGCTTGAACGGTTCGGAGTCGATGCCCGGCGCCAGCCCCACGTCGATCAGGGCCCGGGTGAAGAAGCGGGCGTAGAGCAGGTGCAAGATGGCGTGCTCGATCCCGCCGATGTACTGGTCGACCGGCATCCACTTCTGCACCGCCGCCGGTGCGAAGGGCTGCTCGGTGTTCTGTGGGTCGCAGAAACGCAGGAAGTACCAGGACGAGTCGACGAAGGTGTCCATGGTGTCGGTCTCGCGCCGGGCCGGGCCGCCGTCGATCGGGCACGTCGTGTGCAAGAAGCCCTCGTGCAACGACAGCGGCGACTGCCCGGTCGGGAGGAACTCGACGTCGTCGGGCGCCACGATCGGCAACTGGTCCTCGGGCACGGGCACCACGCCGTGCGTCTCGCAGTACACGGCGGGGATGGGGCAGCCCCAGAAGCGCTGCCGTGACACCAGCCAGTCGCGCAGGCGGTAGTTGACCTTGCGCTCGCCCACGCCCTTCTCCTCGAGGAACTCGATGGACCGCTGCTTCGCCGTGGCGACGTCGAGCCCGTCGAGGAAGCCGCTGTTGATCTTGACGCCGTCTCCGCTGTAGGCACCGCCGCCCGTCTCCGCCTCCCATCCCTCCGGCGGTTGGACGGTGCGCACGATCGGCAAGCGGTGCAGCGTGGCGAACGCGTAGTCACGCTCGTCCTCGGCCGGCACGGCCATGATCGCCCCCGTGCCGTAGCCCATGAGGACGTAGTCGGCCACGTAGAGCGGGACGGGCTGGTCGTTGAACGGGTTGATGACGTTGGTCCCGGTGAAGGCGCCGCGCTTGTCGAGCCCGGCCAGGTCGCCCTCGGACATGCGCTCGATGTCGGTCTCGCCGGCCGCCCGCTGGCGCAGCTCCTCGACCGCCTGGCGCTGGGCCTCGGTGGTGAGCGCGCCGACCAGGGGGTGCTCGGGGGCCATGACGGCGTAGGTCATGCCGAAACTGGTGTCGGGCCGGGTGGTGAAGACACGCACGCTGACCTCGGGTCGGCCCTCGACGGCGAGGTCGAACTCGGCCCCCTCGGAGCGCCCGATCCAGTTGCGCTGCATGACCTTGGCCCGCTCGGGCCACTCGAGGTCGTCGAGGGCGGCCAGGAGCTCGTCGGCGTACTTGGTGATGCGGAAGAACCACTGCTCGAGGTCCCGCTTCTCGACCACGTCGCCGGTTCGCTCGCAGGTGCCGTCGGGCAGGACCTGCTCGTTGGCCAGCACCGTCTGGCAGCCCGGGCACCAGTTGACCGGGGCCAGGGCCCGGTAGGCCAGGCCGGCCTCCCAGAGGCGCAAGAAGATGGTCTGGGACCACTTGATGTAGGAGGGGTCGTGGCTGCGCACTTCGCGGCGCCAGTCGTAGACGGCACCGAGGCGGGTGAGCGACGAGGTCAGCTCGGCGATCCGGGCTTCGGTGTAAGGGCGGGGGTGGGCCCCCGTCTTGATGGCGGCATTCTCCGCCGGGAGTCCGAAGGAGTCGAACCCGATGGGGCTGAGGACGCCCTTGCCCTGCATGGTCTGATAGCGAACGACCAGGTCACCGAAGGTGTAGTTGCGTACGTGGCCCTGGTGGGCCGGCCCCGAGGGGTAGGGGTACATGCACAGCGCGTAGAACTTCGGGCGGGGATCGTCGTTGTCGATCTGGTACGTGCCGGCCTCGATCCAGTGGCGCTGCCACTTGGCCTCCACCGCTTGGACGTCGTAGGAGCGCGCCATCCCACCAGGGTACGCGAGGCGGCCTGTGGCTCTGAGCAGGATCAAGGGGGTTCGTGAGCCAGCCCGGAACCTCAGACCCGAACCTCAGACCCGAACCTCAGCACGGCACCTCGGTCCGGCACCTCGGTCCGGGACCTCAGTGTGGGTCCACTCCCGACCGACTCCCCCGACTCCCCACCACCCTCGCCCGCCCTCGGCGTGCTCGTCGAGGGGTCGGCCGCCCCGGGAGCGGCCATATCGACTGCTAGGTTGGATCCCCACCACTGGGGGCGTAGCTCAGCTGGTAGAGCGCTTGACTGGCAGTCAAGAGGTTCGTGGGTTCAAGTCCCATCGCCTCCACCACCACCGCCACGGACGTGCCGATGCAGAGGTGTTTCTGCACGTTCGCGCCCGAACGGTCACGGGTCGCATGTGGCCCGGGACGGCTCAGACGTCGGCCGTTCGCTGTCATCGGTGGACGTCTGCAGGGTCGTGTGTGGCGAAATGCCCTCGGTAAGGCCAACACCCCCAAGGCGAGCGTGGGACCACCCTTGGCGCACTGCCACGGGGGTGGCTGAATACTGGAGATGGGACAACGGCGACCCGAGGATTGATCGAAACCATGGGTCTCGTCTGGATTCGGGCGCGATCCGAAGTGCGGTCGTCTTGGCGAACGATGACGGTGTTCGCTCTGGTGCTGGGCATCGGCGGCGGTGTGGCGCTGACCGCACTGGCCGGGGCTCGGCGTACCGACACCGCCATCGGACAGTTCGTCTCGTACAGCCGCCCTGACGATGGGGCTTTCTTCTATGGGAACCCGACTTCGGGCCCGACGGTCTCGGGCCCGTCCGCCGACTCGCTCGGTCTCCTGCCGGTCGAGAGGCGGGTGGTCGACCTCCCGCAGGTCGCGCAGTATTTCCGAGCTCCCTACCTCTACCTGACTTCGAGTCCCGCCGGCTACACCGGCCGGAGTTTGAACGCCATCGCCGCGGCCGACGCCTCCTTGTACCGCACGGTTGATCGCCCGCTCGTCGTCGCCGGGAAGCTGCCGGACCCGAGGCGACCGGACGACGTCGCGATCAACGAGTTGGCCGCGGAGGGGCATCACCTCCACGTCGGAAGTCACATTCTGCTGTATGCAGAGACGCCCGCGCAGTACCAGAACGCCGCCCTCACGAACGGGGCCTCGTACAAACCGATTGCGCCACAGGGGCCGACGTTCCGGGTGCGGGTCACGGGCATCGTCCGCTTTCCCCAGGACGTCGACGCCGTCCTTCCGTTGGCGGACAAGGAGAACGTCTCGTACGAGGGGCAGGAGAACGTGTACCTCACGCCGGCCTTCCTCCCGCACTTGGCCGCCAGGCTGGGCATTCACGTCCAGGAGATCCCGAGCCTCAATTTCGTCGGCGTCCGCCTCCGGCACGGCGCCGCCGACTGGAGCGCCTTCGCGGCAGGCGTTCGGGCCGTCGGCGGCTCCAACGTGTTCGCCTCAGCGGGCAACGTCTACAACATCCGGACCAGCGCGGCCAGCACGCAGCGCGGCATCCACCTCGAGGTCGTCGCGCTGCTGCTCTTCGGGGGAATTGCGGCCTTGGTGACCCTTCTGCTCGTCAGCCAAGCAATCGCTCGCATGGTGATGCTGGAGGGTGACGACTACGAGATCCTGCGTGGTTTCGGTGCTTCCAAGATGCAGCTCATCGCCATCGTGTTGGCGCGGGTCGTGCTGATCGGGATTGTTGGCAGCGCCCTCGCCGTGCTCGTAGCGACGCTGGGATCCTCGATCATGCCCATCGGACCGGCCCGACAGGCCGAGATACACCCGGGCATCAGTTTCGATCCCCAGGTGTTGCTGCTGGGTTTTGTGGTCCTGCTGGCCTTCATCGCCGTCTGCGCCCTGATTCCGGCCTATCGAGTCAGCCGACCCCCCACGGCCCTCTCCCGCCCCGGCTTCGAAGGACCGCTGTCGAGCGGTGTGCGCGCCAACGGCTCCTACGGCTGGACCCCGCTGGTGGCCAGGATCGGCATTCAGTTCGGCTTGGGTTCGGGACGCGGCACGCGGCGGGTGTCTGTGGTGGGAGCCGTGCTCACCGCCTCGCTCGCCGTGGCGGCCGTGGTCGCCGCGCTCACGTTCGGGACAAGCCTGGGGCACCTGGTCGAGAGCCCGCGACAGCAGGGGTGGAACTGGAACGTCCTGGTCGGCAATCCGAACAGCTCCTCGGACCTCGAGGGTCAGACCAAGGCACTGCTGGCGCACAACCACTTCGTCGCCGGATACTCGGCCATCGCCATTTTGGCCGGGGCCAGCCAGGGAACGATCGTTATCGACGGGAAGACGGTCGACTCCCTGCTCGCCTTCGACCCCATGAAGGGTTCGGTCCATCCCCCGCTGCTCGAGGGCCATGCCCCACGGGGGACAAATCAGGTGGTCTTCGCCGACCAGACCCTCCAGCAGCTGCACCGTCAGGTCGGCCAGACCGTCCAGGTCCAGAGTCCCAGCGGGCCGGTCACCGTTCACATCGTCGGTCGCATGATCTCTCCGTCGGTCGGCGACCTGTTCAACAACGGCATGGGTGTCGGCGGATGGGTGTCCGGTGCGGTCGTGCACGAGCAGCAGGCCAACGAGGGGTCCAACTCCAACTCCAGCGCCACACCCCCGACCCTTTTCACGCTCTTTGCCGTGCGCTACGCGCCCGGCGTCTCGCATGCCGCGGCCCTGGCCAGCCTCCGGCATGAGTTCGGGGGCACCGTGCTCAGGGAACTCCCGTCAGAGGACGTCATCAACCTGCAGAGCGTCGACGGACTTCCGCCGCTGCTGGCGGGACTCGTGGCGCTGTTGGGGCTGGCAACCGTCGGCAACGCGCTCGTGTCCTCGGTGCGCCGCCGGGGGAAGGACCTCGCAATCTTGAAGACATTGGGATTCTTGCGTCGTCAGCTCATGGCCGTCATTGCCTGGCAGGCCACGTCGTTCTCCGTCCTTGCCCTCCTGATCGGAGTTCCTCTGGGTGTGGTCGGCGGTCGTTGGGCCTGGATCCTCGTGGCATCGGGAATCGGCTCCGTCTCACCTCCGGTCGTGCCCCTACTCGGCATCCTGCTGACCGTCCCCATCACCTTGCTCATCGCCAACGTGCTCGCCGCCTGGCCAGGTTACAAGGCGGCACGCACAGCTCCATCGGCCGAGTTGCGCACCGAGTGAGACCTCGTACCGAGGGCGCCAGGCGTTCAGAGGTCAGGTTCACAGGTCAGGTTCAGAGGTCAGGCGTCGAAGTACCTCTCCCCTCCTTGCTCACTCTAAATCGCCGAGAGTGGCGTCGCGCTTCCAGATGAGCGTGAGACCGCTGCTGTCCTGACGCATCGAGAGACGCCTTGCATCGATGCCAGGAGGCTCGACCCCGCACTGTCAACGATGTCGTGGCCGCGAGAGTCGGCCACTCACCCGTTGATAGTGCCGGCACCAGGATGGGTGGGACTGGACACATCTTCGAACGTGTGGTCCAGCTTGACGTGAGCGTTGCTCAAGAAACGACCCACGGCCGTATGGGGAGGATGGGGACGCTCCGACGCGCTTCGGAACACGTGGGCGACATCTTCGGACACTTGCTGGCGGTCTTCCGGTCCGAGTGAAGCCATGAGCGTATCTATCTGGCGGTCCTCACCCAACAGGAGCGCCCGCAACCTGTGTACGACATCTTCGAGTGTGTCTTCGAATCCCTGCCCGTCTTGGGCGTGCACATTGCGGGGATCAATTCCCGTCGTCCGCTTATGGATGACCGTCATGGCCTCTCGAAGCTCATCACGTTCCCGGGCCAGTTCCTCGAGCGCTGCGGTTGGCGAATCTGTGAACCGTACGAACAGGGCTCGTTCGAGCGTGTCCTCGTACCGCGAAACAGATCGCACCAGCTCACTCGCCAGGTCCGCACGCTCGATAAGGTCGTCCGTGACGTCCAGCCGGCTGACGATCCGATCAATCCGCAAGCGTTCGTCGTAGAAGGGGCCAAAGACGAGCGACGCGTCTTTTTCGCTCAGCCATCCTGCTCGTGGGGCTTCATCGTTCGCGTGTTCTGGCGGCATGTGTCGACTCCATCGAGGTATTTCCATCAACGTTTGAGTGTTTATGTTCTAGGTCGACCGGCGTGATCTCGCAACGGGCCGCGCTTGAGCGGGAGCGTCCCCTCAGAACGAGGCTCCTCCGTTTCCGGCCGTCGAGCCCCCGCCCGAATGTCCGGCCGTCGTTGAGGGCGTCGTTGTGTTGGGTTGGCCACCGGTCGACGCGCTGCTGCCGGACCCGCAGGCGGCGGCGGCCAGGCCAAAACCAGCCACAATCGCGATCGGAGCGAGTCGTCGCGCGACCTTGCGTAGACCGTTCGGAGTCCGACTCGTCATGATGGTCTGTCCTCCATGAGATCGCTGCCCCGGGTTCAAGAAGGAGTACGGGTGCCGCGATGTGAAGGATTGCGTTCTCGGGACCGTGCGTTCAGCGCTTTTGTCCGACGAGTTGCCACAACTCAACCGCAAACCGTGCTGTCAACCGGGATTGAACCTAGAGAGTCAAGCTGGCAATGGTTGCGCCGATGACCACCAGGCCGAGGATCCGACGGAATGGATTGACTCCACGAATCAACTCATCAGCCGCCCACACGAAGAGAGCCACATCCGCGACGACACGGAGCACGTCCTCGGAGCCTCCGTTTGGGTGGAGAAATCGCAACGCGACGGCGAGGACGATGAATACGGTCAGGGACGCATTCGGCCACTGGGCCACGGTGATGCGACCGGTCAGGCGATTCAGGAACAGCCAGCGACCAGATCGCCGGAGAACACCGGATTTCGGATCTTTTGATTGGGCCTCTGCCATGGACCAACCATGACCGATTCCCGCTGTACATTCCTGTTGTTCGGCGTGCGTGCCCAGTTTTCGCCGCCCGGTCGCAGCCGGCGGTGGGCGTCAGTCCGCCGTACGCCGCTCCACGTGTTGGATCTCGATCCACAGTGGGATCAAGAACCAGATGTAGGCGTTGGTCAGCGTGTACGTCTTGTCCTGATAGCGCGTGACCATGTCGCCGACATCGGTGATGCGCACGCGGTCGTCTTTGCTCTGATACGCCTTGGCTCGATCCAGTATCGCCATCAACTCCTCTTTGGACGAAACCTCCATCCCGAAGTGATCCATGTTCGGCGTGATCATGAAATCGTTCTCTGCCGGCAGCAGATAGAGGAACTGGCCCAAAGACCCTGTGTAGAGAATGAGAGGATTTCCCTTCTCCGTGCTGTTGTCTCCCTCGGTCCACCCGAAGACCTCAGAGAAGAAGGCCAGCAGCGCGGCACGACCGTTCTCATCCATGATCTCGGCGTCAACGCTGATGGCCACGTGATTGATCCGAGGGGCGAACGGTGGAGAGCTCATGTGGACAAGCCCGGTTGGACCATCACCTTGCTGGGTATCTCGCCCCGGGCGAGCCGCTCCATGGACACCATCACGTCGCTGAGCGCAACGTTGGCGGGTTCGATCAAGGCGTCCAACGGCAACGTGCCACTGTCGAGGAGGTCCACGGCCGGCTGGAACCCTTCGTCGTTGTAGTTGTAAGCCCCGATGATCTCGAGTTCGAAGATGATCATCCGGTTCTGATTGACCCGCGGCGGTTCGAAGCCTGTTCCGACGATCACCAGCGTGCCTGCGAAGTCGAGCTGACCGAGACCCCCTTCAGCCGCGCTCGCGTGACCCGAGCATTCGAACACCACGGCGTACGGGTCCGCCACCGGGAGCACCATCGGTGGCGCCTCGAGCTCGTCCGGAGTTACGACCCGGGTGGCCCCGACGTCGAGGGCCTGCTGGCGCCGGACCGCCGAGGGCTCGCTCACCGTGATGTCGGAGATCCCCTGAGTCCGCAGCACGGCCACGAGCAGGAGACCCACCGGCCCGGCCCCGGTGACAAGGACCCGATCGCCTGCTTCAACGTGCGCCAGCCGTAACGCGTGCAAGGTGATGGCAGTCGGTTCGGCGAGCGCGGCCACTCTCGTCGGGAGGGAATCGGGAATCCTGATGAGGCCGTCGGTTGTCACCGTCTTGTACTGACAGAAGGCACCGCGGTATCCGGCGAAGTCGGCGGTGGCACGGTTCAGGCACACCGAAGGCCGGCCTCGCCGGCAGGGTCGGCAGACGCCGCACCCCGGAGCCGGGTTCCCCACCACCCGGTCGCCGGGTAGCCAGCCTGAACCACTGGGCGCGGTGGCCACGATGCCCGACCATTCGTGACCGAGAATGGAACCTGGTTTGGCGTAGCGCTCCAGGACCATGTGCAGATCGGAGCCGCAGATGCCGCACTCAGCAATCTCGACCAGCACCTCGCCGGGTCCCGGCTGCGGACAGGGCACCTGCTCGACGGCGATTCTGCCGTCGCCCACATAGACGGCTGCAGGCATCTGTGGTGATGGCACCCCGCCAACACTAGGGACTAGGTGGACGCCGATGCCGAGTCATCGAGGAGACTGAGACTGAGACTGAGACTGAGACTGACGATCGCACCCCCGCTCTGAACCGGCTCGACCGATGACCGATGACCGAGGACCGAGGACCCCCACACGGTATCGACTGGTCTCGGGCGAGCGGTCGCCCGATCCGTCTGCGGCCCACCCGCGGATGCACCACGCAAGGATCCCGTGAATGGTGCTCGTTTGCCAGGATCCCGGATCGAACTCTTCTCGGGCGTGCCGTAGAGTTCGGGTGTGTCCGACTTGCTGACTCTCTCGATGCACCTACCCCTGGTCGAGTTCGACGCTGGGCAGGCGGTCGTGTCCGAAGGCGGAGCGAGCGGAGCAGTCTGGGTCTTGGTCGAAGGCGCGCTCGAGGTCTTCAAGGGTGACGTCGCGGTCAACACGATCACCCAACCAGGTGCCCTCGTCGGTGAGATGTCCGTACTTCTCGGGACCCGCCACGGCGCCACCGTCGTCACGACGGAGCCCACCCGCCTGCGCCACGCCGACGAGGGAGAAGCTTTTCTTCTTGGAGACCCCGAGATCACAAAACTCATCGCGGTCAGCTTGGCCGAACGGCTGAACTTCGTGTCGAGCTATCTGGCCGATCTGAAGTACCAGTATGGTGACTCAACCGGGCTCTCGATGGTGTCCGATGTGCTCTCGCACCTGGCGCAACGTCAGTCCGGCCCTGCCCGGCCCGGATCCGCCCGTGACCCCGATCCGGAGTATTAGCGGCGGCGCGCCGGAAAGCGGTCGACCTCCGGCGGGTCTGAAGATCAGAACACGGAGCGGGCCGGCGGCCTGGGATCGCGCAGGTCCAGTGTTTCCGAGCCCATGATGGACGCCCATCGTGCATGATCTCTTGCCAAGTCGAGTTCGACGAAGGCGGGGACCTTCCCGATCTGGTGACCCGCGTTGAACACCCAGGTCTGGCCGATCCGGTCGACCCACGATCCGTCGATCTTGAAGGGTGATTCGTGCACGTGCCCACAGAAGACCAGGTCGGGTTGGAATTCCTTGATCCACCCCAAGACATCCGAATCGCCGTAGTCACGGCGGCCCGTCCAGCAGGTCGGCGATCCCAGAGGCGGCCAGTGGTAAAGCCACACCCAGCGCGCCGGACGCCGCGCCGCATCGGCTTGAAGTTGTAATGCCACCTCGGAGCGGCTTTTGGGACCGTCCCACCAGGGGCAGATCGTGAGGAGCGTGTTCTCCACCAAGACCGAGTCCCCGTCGGTCGGAATACCCATGCGACGAACCTGGCTCAGCCACAGGGCGGTCTGCTCGCCATGTTCGTCGGGGCCGGTGAGATCGTGATTGCCCGAGCTCACGACCAATTGTGCCCTCGACGCGATCTCTTCCAAATAACGGCTCACCACGATGCTCTGTGCCTCGAGCGGAACTGCAGAGCTGATGTTGAGGCTGTCCCCGACGACGGCGACAACGTCGTAGGACGAGCTGGCGTCGACCACCCAGTCCAGCTGGGGCAGGGAGTAATGGAGGTCTGAGACGAGGAGGACTCTCACGTGGTTTCCTGGCGACAGAAGGACTGCGGGAGCTCCGCTCGCCGCACACGCTAGCCACCGGCGCTCGGTCTCGGGACTCGGCGGCACCTCCTGTTGGTCCGGCTGCGGTCTGTTGTTGATCCGGGCTGCGGTTTATCTGGCAACGCATATTGCGATGAAAGGGTGCGAGGTCGTGACCCTGGACTTTCGTCGATCAACCGCGAAGACGTCCGGACTGGGCAGCTATGCCAAGCAATCGTTTGGCTGCTCGACCCGAGCATTCCAGAGACGGTTGTGACAGAGTGGCGCAAACAAAATGCTGCACGGGCGAAGCCATCGGTCCACGACGGAACGTTGGGGATCGCCCGTCAGCCTCGAAGAGAAAGAAATATGGGGGTGGAGTAGTTGTTACGTAAAATCATGGCAATACTTGCGGTGGGTGCGGTACCGGTCCTCTCGATCGGCGTTGCACAGGTCGCGACGAGTACGAACGCCTTTGCCGCGGGTAAGACGACCACGTGCTCGGGCGGCTCGGGTCAAACGGTGACCTTCGCGTCACCGGGATTGTCGATCCAGGGCACGGCTTCGGCGAGCAAGAAGTCGACGTCTACGACGTCTGCATCGACGGGTGGCACGTGCACCGGCAAGCACAAAGGGACCGGCACCGTGGCCGCCAGTAAGATCAAGTCCGTGAGCAAGGTGACCTGCGACACCGACTCGAATCCGCCGTCGCCATGCCCGTCGGGCGACTTCGTCTACGACTCGGCCAATCAGTTCGTCAGCAGTCCCGGCGACCTGGCGAAGGACCTGAAGACCACGTCGTTCACGATCGGCAGCACGATGTACGTGGCAGCCAACAAGACGTCCGCTCAGGCGGGTTCCGGGACCGGTGCGGGGAAGTGCCCGAGCGGTGAGACGGGCTTCGTGCTCACCGGTACGCTCTCGGCACCTGCCTCACAGAAGGGTGCGGCCACCACGATCACGGCCTGCCTCAGCACTGACACGGGCCCGGGCACCAGCGGAAATTTCCTGAATGACATCACCGCTGAGGTTTTGCAGACGGCCCCGCTGACGGAGCAAATCCAGACCGCCGCCATCGATCCTGCGACCAGCTCGATCGTTTTCAACTAACGACAAAAGCTGCACCGAGTACAGGCCCGAGTGATCGGGCGTGAAAGGGACGGGGCTTCGGCCCCGTCCCTTTCTCATTTCCGATATCGCGGGGCCCAAGCGTCACGCTCGTTCCGTGACACGACGGCTGGCGTCGGCGGTTCCGGGTCACGGCGAAGGGAGGTGCCCTCCTCTCGGAGGCTCCATCCGAATCGTCGGTGTCCCTCGGGACCGCTGGCGCCGACAGAGTCATCGGGGGGATCGGCCCGGCGGCAGCGCGGCACCGACCCGAACGGGGGAGCTCTCGTCGCGCTTTCCGTTCAGGGCTCGACGCGCATGAGCCCCACGTCGCTCTGCACATGCTGACGGACCCGACGGCCAGCGGCCCGAAGGACGGGAACCACCATGATCCTGAATCGCAGTTGGGGTAGGTTTCGGGTGGATGACTCCTGACGATTTGGCGTCCGAACTCCTCGAGACGACGCTCGACGCCGACCCGCTCGCCGGATCGCTCTACGGCTTCCCCGGCTACGACGAGCGGTTGCCCGACTTCTCGAAGGCGTCCGAGCTGGCACAGGGCACACGGTTGGCCGCACTCGCCGAGCAGGCGGCGCAATTCGACGACACCGGACTCAACGAGGTCCAACTCCAGACACTGGACTTCGTGCGCCGCATGGCGGCAAACATGGCGGGCGCGGCGGCCGTGCCCCTCGTGGAGTTCACCGTCTGCGACACGTTCGTCGACCCGGTCAACGGCGTCTTGACGCTGCTGCCCAAGCTCGCGCTCGACACCAAAGAACGCCAAGACGGCTACGTGGCCCGCCTCCGCGCTCTGCCCGGCATGCTCTCCACCGTGGCCGAGCGCCACCGTGAAGGCGCTGCAGCGGGGCGCACGGCGGTGCGGCGGCTCGTGGAATCGGCCATGGTGCAACTCGAAATGCTGGCCACGGACGCGACGGCCGGCGGGTTGGATTTCCGCGGCCACGAGGACGCGGCCTTTGCAGATCGGCTAGCCCTAGAGATCGACGAGCATGTCCGGCCGGCACTCACCAGCTACCGCCAGAGCCTGTCCACCGATGTCCTCCCCGCGGCACGCGACGACGAGCATCCGGGGATCTGCCACCTGCCCGACGGCGACACCATGTACGCCAAGCTGGTCCAGTTGCACACCTCCACTCGTCACAGTGCCGACGAGCTCCATGCCATGGGACTCGAGATCGTCGAGCAAGTGAGTGGGGAGTTCCGCCAGACGGGTTCGAAGCTCTGGGGAACGACTGACATCGGCGAGATATTCGATCGACTGACCACCGACCTCAGCCTGCGCTACCAGAACCGCGAGGAAATGCTCGAGCACGCCCGTGGCGTCGTTGCCGCTGCCGAGGCCGAGGCCCCGAAGTGGTTCGGCGTGGTCCCCAAGGATGCCTGTGTCGTCGAGGCGGTGCCCGAGACCGAGGAAGCGGGGATGGCTGCGGCCTACTACCTGGTCGGCGCCATCGACGGGTCCCGCAAGGGCACGTACTACCTGAACACCTCGAAGCCGGAGGAGCGCCACCGCTACGCGGCCGAGGACGTGGCCTTCCACGAGGCCGTGCCAGGACACCACTTTCAGCTGACCATCGCCCTCGAGAACAGTGAACTGGCCCCGGCCCGGCGCGTGCTCTTCGACACCGCCTGCGCCGAGGGCTGGGGCCTCTACAGCGAGCGGCTCGCCGACGAGATGGGGCTCTACAGCGACGACCTCTCGCGGATGGGACTCTTCGCGGCCGACGCCTGGCGCGCCGGCCGCCTGGTGGTCGACACCGGACTGCACGCCTTGGGTTGGACCCGGACACAGGCCGTCGACTGGCTCGTGGAGCATGCGCCGATGCCCCGCATCGAGATGGAATCGGAGGTCGACCGTTACATCTCCTATCCGGGACAGGCGTTGGCCTACATGACCGGCCGCCTCGAGATTGTCCGCCTGCGCCGGGAGGCATCGGAACGGCTCGGTTCCCGCTTCGACTTGCGCGAGTTCCACGACGTCGTTCTGCGGGCGGGATCCCTCCCGCTCCCGGCGCTGGCCAACACGGTCGAACGCTGGGTGGCCCGTTCCGTCCACCTGACGCGGCCGGCTCGACTGGGCGAACCGGCGTCTCCGCCGGTTCGCTCCCCGTACTCTCGACTACAGGCCGAACGTGACCTGCTGGCTGCGAATGGCCTCGTCCACGGTGTCGAGCCACTGGCGGGGCGTCCACCGGCTGACCTCAGGGCGAGACGCCAACTCGAGCTCGAGGGGGATCAGGACGTCCTCTTGGAGGTCTTCAAGCGGGTAGCCCGCCTCCATGAGGTCGAAGATCTCGAAGGCCAGGAGAGCCCGGGCCACGCTCCAGTCCCGGTCCGAGCGCCGGGGGTGGTTCTGCGAGCACACGCAATCGGTGACCTGCTCGGGTCCGCCATGGGCCAACAGGTTGGTCCACGCCCAAACGGGCACGACAATGCCCAGCTCGTCGAGGTGCTCCGCCAAGGTCCCCTCGAGGAACGCCTCGCACTCTCGCACCAGGAGGCTGGCGCCGTCCTCCATCGGGTGCTCACGCTGCTGCATCGGAATCTCCTCCCGCCCACCCGCATCCCGCATGTGCAGATGTCCTCCTGTGATTCTGAGGGGACGCACAGCGGTCGCAGTAGGGGCAAAAGGCCCCATCTCCGTGGGTTTCAGCCATGGGCCGTCACCGCTGCACCGGTCTGTGCCCGTGCCGCCATGACCACCCCGAAGAGCGCAACGGCGGTCACGTGCATTGCGCTGCACCAGAGGCAGATGGCGCCGATGCGAAACAGCTCGGTGTAGACGAGGTACACCACCGTGACGGCTCCAACCCCCGTTGCAATCAGGCGGGTGTGCCCGACCCACTCGGCGCGCGACCGCCACGCCGAGGGGACGCACAGACCCACCATCGCCACGGCCCAGACAAGCCCGAGCACGGCGAGGGGAACTCCGAACACCACGGATTCGGGGCTGGTGGTGACCAACGTGCAGTTCACGACACCGCGGTCCGGGCAGGCGAGCGCGCCGGGATCGGCGTAGTGGGCGACGGTGAGGTACGAGGCGATGCCGACCGCGGCCAGAGAGAGGCCGAGCGACGTGGCGAGCACCCAGTTCGGGGGACGCCGGTTCATCGACGGAGCCATGCTCATGCACCCAACGTCTTGGCGATGGCGGCGATGGCGGACGAGTTGCCAACGCTGCTCGGCTGGTTGCCAGTCACGTTGCAGATGGCCGCGGTGATGTCGTTCGCCGTCCCGTCGATGGCCTGGGCCACCGGGCTCGACGGATTGCTCAGCTGCGCGGCGATCTGCTCACGGGACAGGCCCTGCAAGACCTGTGGCGAGAAGCTGGCCCCGGCGACCACGTACTTGTTGGCGATGTCGAGGAAAGGAATGCTCCCCGCAGCGTCGTACTTGTCCATGAGCGCGCTCTGGGCGGCGGTGGGAGTCTGGAGCGTCTCGTAGGACCCGTTCACGACCTGATTGGTCGCCTCTTCGACGGGCTGGAAATCCACGAACGCACTCGAGTAGCTCGAACCGTAGAACGACAGCGTCTGGGTGTTCGGGTAGACGTCGGTGCCCGCGGAATGGGTGGCGGACAGGTGCGAGAAGGTCCCGAACCTCGACAGGGCGACCGCCAGGGCCCATCGCTCGGCCGCGCAGTAGGGGCAATACTCGGCGCCCACGTAGGTGATGAGCGGCTTGCCGTCCTGACCCCTGAGGACCGGGGTACCGCTGATGGCGTCGGGAAGGCTGTCGCCACGGGGGCTGCCGACGGCATCGAGGGTCGAGGCGGGAACGGCCAGATCGGCGAGGACCGTGGACGACAGTGCAGTGGTCCCGGTCTGCCCAGAACGGTTCGCCCCTTCCGCCTGAAGGGGTGACGACGACGGAGCGGCGGATCCTCCCGTGGCCTTGACGACGACCAGGGTGGCGATGACCGCGACCACGAGTCCGACCGGGACGAGCGCGGTGACGACGGGGTGACGCATACGGAACGACGGGCGGGCGGGCGCCTGTCCGCCGGACGTTCCCGTACGGCCCGAAGCGGATCGAGTGCTGGCTGCGCCCTTCGATGGGCGGCTGGACGTGGGCCGCGTGGGCCCGGCATTGGACTTCGACATCGGGGAGTTCTCCTTGATGAGTCAGGAGCGGCAGGGGTGCGCGCTCGGCGGTGATGTGCGGCGGCCACCGATGGGCCGCCGCAGGGCTCTGGAAAGGACCCGCGCCCTGTGGCCGGCGCGCTCGTCGCTGCGGATCGAGCGGGCGGCGGGCGCAGGGGCGCCGGGACTGAGCTAGGAGAACTGAGGAGGGTGGAAGAGCCGGTCGCGGCGACCGCTCGGCAGCGCACCGACCTCAGCGGATCGACGACGAACCCATCCGGCCACGGCGGCCGCAACTGCGAGGGCGCCCAGCACCGCCACGAGGACGACGGCAGGCGACGGTGCGGCTGGGGCTGGACTTCCCTTTCCGCAGGTGGCGTCAGTACAGCTCGTGGGAGAGGCCAGGGGTGACTCGACCGCCTGGACCATGGTCGCCCCGGCGCTCTCCGCGCCCGAGGCAACGGCGTGGGGCACCAGGCCGCCCAGGACGGCGGGCAACCACCGCGACCAAGCCGATACGCCACCCCATTCCCATGCACTGCAGGCTATGAGGCCCGCGTAAAGGCCACGTAAGAGCGCCTGGGGGTTCAGATAAGAAAGTTCGAATCTTCTGGTGGCCTGACCGAGGCCCGGTTGACCGCGAAGAGGTTGGCGACCCACTCACGGCGCGGACGGCTCCCGAGGTTCGGTCGACCCGGATGGTCAGCGCTGAGGCCGACCGGTCCGGTCACGACGATCGCCGGCTCCGTCGTTTCGTCTCCGACCCGGCTTCGCGTGGTGCACCGCGTCCCTAGCCGGGGGGGACGGGAAGATCCGACCTCGCCGTCGCCCGGGACGCGTGTTGCTCTGTTTCTCCCCGGACCACCGGCTCTACGTCGGTCGGACTCTCGGCCGGCCTGACCTTCGTGCTACGCCTGACCGAGCGGCGGTCGGGCAGCCAATGGCCTCGGAGCGGCGGCGGCGAGCCCGGAATCGGGATTGCTACGTCGCACCCGGAGTAACCGTCGGCACCGCAACCTTGCGTGCCCAGGCGGCCAGCAGCTGCAACAGACCCAGGTACACCAGGAGCACGATCAGGATGATCAGCAGGCTCCAGCCGGTCAGGTTCCCACTGAAGAGCAGCACGATGGTGGCGACAGCGACACCCACGATGCGCAGACCGTTGAGGTGCTCCACGATGAAACCGCCGACGCGACGAGTGCCATCGGACTCGGCGGCGGCGCGGCCGGCGCCCGCGCTGAGAGCTTTGGACTGCAGACCGATCCAGCGGGTTGCCCGGACGACGTGGGTCCGGATCCCGACGGCCCAGCGAGCCGGACCAAAAACCCAGGCCAGGAAGGCAACAATCAGTGAAACGAGCAGCATCCAGCGGAAATCAGCCTTCAAGAAGCGTAAGAGGGTGTCCCAGACGGCCCCGGCCACGTCGCGTCTGAAGCTGAGGCCGGAGGCCTCGTTGAGGAAGAAATTCCGGCCCGTGGCGAGCGCGGCGAGGAAGAGCAGGGTGACGATGGAGATACCGAGGGAAACTCGCAACAAGGCCTTTCGCCGCTCCACGGCCACGGCGATGGAGAGGACCCCGATGACCAGCGCGGTGACCGGGACCGCCCAACCGAGCTCGACGATGGTGTTGAAGAGCGCCGAGTACTTGTCGATCTGATCCTTGTTCACGATTGTGATGGAGAGGCCCTTGTCCGCCTGGGTCGAGATCGCCTTGACCGGATTGAACAGCGTGACGCCACGCTGATCCAGCTCGGTGACGATGGTGTTGAGCGCGGGGACGACGTTGACCACGATGGCGCCGTTCTTCGAGACTCTGTCGAGAATGGGTCCGGTCTTCCCCTCCATGATGTCGACCACGGCTTCGTGGGTGTGGCGGTTGAGCCCGTCCCACAACTTGCCGAACGCCGGGCTCTCGAAGAACTTGAGGGCGAGGCCGTGGGCATAGGACTTGACCTGATTGGTGATGGGGACCACGAGGGGCTTGGCCTTGGCCGGGAGGAGACCGGTCACCTTTTTCTGGACGACGTGCGAGGAGAAGAGCGCGTCGGTGGTCTTGTCGGCCAGGTGGTCGATGATCAGCTGATTGCGCGCCAGCGGGGCCATGGTCGTCACGTACTGGTCGGTGTTGGTCACGGTGCGGATGGCCCAGGCCGACACCACCGAGACCGGGATGAGCAACGACGCCAGCACGATCAGTACCCAGGAGATGATTCCCCTCGTCCGCCGAGCCCGAGGCTTTTTTCCTGCAATTTCGGGCGTCTCAACAGGAGCGACATCCGTCGACCGGGTCTCCTCAGGGTTGCTGTCGGTCATCTCTGCACGTGCTCCCGCGGTATTTGAAACCAGAGGTACTGGCGCACACAGCCTGTCCAGGTGTAGCACTAAATGCGTGGATATGCCGCAGAAGGGGACGAATCGCGTCCGGATCATGAGCATGAGCGTCATCGCCGGGTTCTTCGCTCCCCTCGTCTTCGTCCTCGTTTTCGCCCTCCGTAAGGTGAACCGGTCGGCGAAGATCGCTGCCCGCGGCTGGAACAAGCGGTTGCAGCACGAGATCGCTCGCTGGACCTGAGCGAGTGCTGACCGGCATGGCGCATTCGGCCATCTGCGTCCCCGATGTGCGGGCCGCCGTCGACTGGTACCACGACGTCCTCGGGCTCGACGTCCTTTCGCCCCCCTACCGCATGGAGGGTGAGCAGATGCAGCACGACATGGGCGAGCTCGTGCCCTCGCCGGTCGTCGTCACGGCCGCCATCGTCGGGTTCGGCAAGGACGATCGCGTCGTGGAACTCATCGAATACCCCGAGGCCGACGTGACAATCGGACCCTCGGGCCGTCCGTCGGTGACCAGAGTGGGTCTCACCCATGTGGGCATGGTCTGCGACGACCTCGGGGCAACCCGGGCCCAGCTCGAGTCCCGCGGGGTCGAGTTCCTGACGACGGGAATCGCCGAGGTGGCCGGTCTGAAAACGACGTGGTGCCACGACCCGTGGGGGACGGTCATCATCCTCATGGAGAAGGGCACGACCGCCAACCCCTACTGGGCACAGTGGATGCCAAGTGACTGAAGTCGCGGTCTATGGCATCGCCGACACGCCGAACTGACCATAATTTCAGCTAATTCCCATACATTTCGCCTCGAAAGATGTGCATTGGCAGGCGCGCGTCGGTCACAATGTCGTCATGAACAAGCGTGAACTAGCCAAAGCAGTCGCAGTCCAGTCGGATGTCGAACTGAAGACGGTCGTCACGGTCATCGACGGTTTCACCGAAGTGGTGACCGCCGTCGTGGCCAAGGGTGAGCCGATTTCGATCCCCGGCTTCGCAAAGTTCGTCAAGGTCGACCGTCCCGCCCGCATGGGCCGTAACCCGGCCACCGGCGAGGCCATTCGCATCAAGGCGTCGAAGAAGGCTCGGATCACCCCGGTGAAGGCCTTCAAGGATGCGGTGCTGGCCCCGGCCAAGGCCCCCAAGCTGGCCAAGGGTGCGTTCCCCACCGATGACGCTGCGGTCGCCGCCGCCGGCAAGTCGGCCGCCCCGGTTGCCGCCCGCGCCGCCGCGACGAGGAGCACGGCCAAGAAGGCTCCGGCCCGCAAGGCCGCCACAGCCCGCAAGGCCGCCACGGCCCGCAAGGCTCCGGCCAAGCGTGGACCGGCCAAGCGCACGCCGGCCAAGAAGACCGCCAAGAGGTAAGGCAGCGCCGCCCGGTCCCGTGCATGGGACCGGGCGAACTGGCCCGCGGCACATGGCCGAGCCGAGGCGCAGACCCGATGCACCGGTCGAGCCACTGGCCGAGCGCCCACTGGGCGAGCCGCACCCGGATCGCCTCTGTTCCACCCGAGCGGACTACGACGAGATCCTTACGGTGCACGCGGAGGCACTGCGCGTCGGGGCCGACACCTATGTGGATCCCAGTTCCGGCCTTACCGTCCTGACTGCTGGGTATCTGGCCCGTCGGGGCTACTGCTGCGGCTCGGGTTGCCGCCATTGCCCGTACATGGCCTGAGCGCGCACAAACCCACCTCTTCGGCGCCTCGGCGCGACGACCCGTAAGCTCAGCCCCGCACACGGCGTACGGAGAGCAATCAGGGCATGAGCGACACCTCACAGGGTCCCGGATGGTGGTTGGCGTCCGATGGCAGGTGGTACCCGCCCGAGCAGTGGACCGGACCGCCCAACACGAACCCTCTGGGTGGCCAAACCGGCGGAGGGTCGCAGCCATCGACGCCCAGTCAGTCGACGCCACAGCCCGGCTCGGCGTACCCCCCGGCACAGCCGGTACCGACCGAGCCGGTGGGATGGCCGGGAGATCCCCGACCTCCGGGACAGGCGACGCCCTACGGCGCCAGCGCGTGGCCTGGTGCAACCCCCCCGGTCACGCCCGGCTCTGGCTCCATGCCCTACGGCAGCTCGACGCCATACGGCAGCTCGACGCCCTACGGCCAACCGGTGTACGCACCGGCGGGCGGTGCCTCGATGAACGGTCTCGCCATCGCCTCGTTCGTCTGCTCCATTGTCGGCTTCTTCTTCATCACCTTCATCGCGGCCATCGTCCTCGGCTTCGTGGCCCGGTCCCAGATCAGGAAGTCGGCTGGGCGCCAGAGGGGTGATGGGTTGGCCATCGCCGGCATCATCATCGGCTTTGCCTGGGTCGCCTTCTTCGTGCTCCTGACCATCATCGGCGCCGTCAGCAACGACACAACTAGCAGCAGCTCCGTGATCAGTCTGGCCGGGGCCGTCGCCCACTTCGCCTGAGCACACCGGCACGTGTCGAGTTCGACGCACCGAACACCAACGAGCGCATCCGCGCGGAGGAGGAACGTGATGCAGGGTCTCTTGTACGGGGTCAAGCCCGAACGCTGGACGCCACCGGACGAGTCGAACCATCTGCTGGTCGGGCTCTCCAGGACGCCCATGCGGCTCGAGGAGCTCGAGAAGCCGAGGCTCATCCGCGACGACTGGGCCGTGGCCAAGACCCGGCTGACGGGAATCTGCGGGTCCGACGCCAAGATGGTCTTCATGGACTTCGGGGACGACTTCGGCGACGGCGCCCTGAACGGCTTCTTCACCTTCCCGACGGTCTTCGGCCACGAGGTCGTCGCCGACGTGGTGGAGGTCGGCCCGGCCGTCACCACCCTCGAGGTCGGCCAGCGGGTGGTCCTGAACCCCTGGCTCTCGTGCGCGCCTCGTGGCATCGACCCCATGTGCCCGTCCTGCCAGGCCGGCGACTACAGCCTCTGTTACCACTTCACCCAGGGGCCGATCGCCGCCGGCATCCACACCGGAACGTCCAAGGACGCGCCGGGGGGCTTCGCCGACTTCTTCCCGGCCCACGAGACGATGCTCATCCCGGTGCCCGACAACCTGACCGACGAGCAGGCGGTCATCGGTGACCCCTTCGCCGTGTCACTGCACTCGGTGACCCGGCACCCGCCCACACCCGGCGGCAAGGTCCTCGTCTACGGGGGCGGCGCACTGGGCACCTGTGCCACGGCCATCATCCGGACCCTGTGGCCCGACGTCGAGGTCATGGTCGTGGCCGCCTGGCCGGCCCAGAAGGCGCTGGCCGAGCGACTCGGCGCCACCGTGATCGACCCTTTCCCGGTCGAGCAGCTTCTCGAGGAGGCCGCCGCCTGGTCGGGCGGGGTGCTCCAGAAGTTCGAGGGCACCGGCTTGCCGATGGCCCACCCGGGCGGCTTCGACGTCGTCTACGACACGGTGGGCACCAGTCAGACGGCGGAGGTCGGCGTCCGCCTGCTCAAGCAGCGCGGCACCATGGTCAAGAGCGGCGTGCACGCGCCCGAGCGTTGGGAATGGTCGCCGCTCTACTTCAAGGAGATCTCCTGGGTCGGCTCGAACGCGTTCGGGGTGGAGGAGGTGGACGGCGTCCGCATGCACGGCATCGCCCACTACCTGAAGCTGGCCTCGGAGGGCCGCGTCGACATGACCGGGATGCTGACCCACACCTTCCGCCTCGAGGCATGGCGCGACGCCTTCGTCTCCTTGGCCACCCAGAAGGAGAGCGGCGCCATCAAGGTTGCCTTCGACTTCCGCTGAGCAGACGCTGTGAAGGTACCGGTGTGAGCAGATCCTCCTGACGCCGAGCGCCTTGGGTCACCAGCCCCGGGCGGCGCCCAGGACACACCCAGGAGGCGGCCGTTCCGGCGCCGCGGGGCGGCCACCCCAGGACCTGGAACGGACAACGAGGTAGCGTGGCGCGGCAACGACGGCCTCGCGCCGCCGTGCAGAAGGAAGCAAGGGGACACCATGGCCACCAACCCGACCGTGTCCGATGCGGACATGGCGTTCGAGCCGAAGTGGGGCATCGAGTCGCCGTCGACCACCATGTTCGACTTCAACTACACGGGTGGGCGGGACCAGTTGCTGCGCCTCTACGACAAGGGGACGCGGCGCCAGTGGATCGGCAGCGACCGGCTCGACTGGAGCCAGGAGGTCGACCTGAACAACCCGGTCGGCATGCCCGACGAGATCATCCCGATCTTCGGCACGGAGTGGTGGGACAACATGTCCGACGAGCGCAAAGGTGAGGTGCGCCGGCACTCCGAGGCGTGGCGCTTCAGCCAGTTCATGCACGGCGAGCAGGGCGCGCTGATCTGCACGGCCAAGATCGTGCAGACGGTCCCCGACGTCGACTCGAAGTTCTACGCGGCGACCCAGGTCATCGACGAGGCACGCCACGTCGAGGTCTACAGCCGCTATCTGCACGAGAAGGTGCAGCTCGTGTACCCGCTCAACCCGCACCTCAAGGCGCTGCTCGACGACGTCATCTCCGACAGCCGCTGGGACATGACGTATCTGGGCATGCAGGTGCTCATCGAGGGGCTGGCCCTGGCCGCCTTCGGGATCATCCGCAACAACGCCACCGACCCGCTGGCCAAGGCGCTCAACGCCTACGTCATGCAGGACGAGGCCCGACACGTGATGTTCGGGCGGCTGGCCCTGCGCGACTACTACCCGCAGCTGAGCCAGGCCGAGCGCGACGACCGGGAGACCTTCTGCATCGAGGCCTGCCACCTCATGCGGGACCGGTTCTTGGGCGAGGAGGTGTGGGAGCGCCTGGAGCTGCCGCCCGAGATCGCCACCTACGTCGACAACAGCGACACGCTGCGCGAGTTCCGCAACTTCTTGTTCATGCGGATCGTGCCCATCCTGCGTGACATCGGGCTCTGGGGTCCGAAATTGCGCACGGCCTTCGAGTCGATGGGCGTGATCGGCTTTGCCGATTCGGACATCGACGCCGAGATGGCGAGCGACGAGAAGGCGGCGGAGGATCTGGACGAGGCCCGCGACGCCAGGATGGCGCACGTGAAGTCGGTGGCGGCCGAGGGCTCAGACTGAGTTCGGCGGAGACTGAGTTCGGCGCAGACTGAGTTACGCTCAGCCGCCTTCGAGGGCCCGTTCGAGCCCGTTCTGAATCTGCTGGGTGGGCTCGTTGGTGTCGAGATAGTCGCGCCAGTCGGTGACCTTGCCGGCCTCGTCGACGTCGATCACGGTGGCGCCGGTCATCTCGATGGGGATGCCCGCCTTGCCCTCGCCGGCGTTGAAGGTGCCCGTCCCCGTCCACTCGAAGAAGGCCCAGTCCTCACCGCCGCGGATGCGGTCGACCCGCTGGTTCCAATCCGGGAAGATGGCGTCGGTGTCCGTGGCCACCTTGTGCAGGTCGGTCGTCCACGGGGTCACCGGATCGCGGAAACGACCGCTCGGCGCGAAGAGAGCAGCGAACTCCTCGGGCCCGGCGATGGACTCGAAGGTGCGGGCCCAGGACTCCCAATCTCTGGTCGGACTCATCAATGCCTCCCCTGTGTTGCACTGCGCAGACTCTCGGCCTCGAAGCTCACCACCGCGTCATCGAGCGGGAGGACAACCTGGGGCTGGATGGACTGGTGCGCCTCGGCCACCAGCTTCACGGCGGTGCCCCAGGCGGTGAAGCCGATGGAGTGGCGGGCGAAGGCGACGGGACCCTCGGTGACCTTGACCTCGACCACGCCCTGCCCCCCGGCCTGGAGGGCAGAGTGCTGCATCCGCTCCATGGCCGACTCCCGGGCCGCGTACATGGCCTGGGTGTAGTTGGTGAGCTCGACGTTCTGGGTCGACTGGCGCATGGCGGCGCCGGCGCCGCGCCGCGGGGCGTAGGCGAAGGCGGTGCCGAAGGCCAGGCCAACGGGCATCCAGCCGGCCCGGAGCAGGAGGGTGAAGTCGCGGGCAGAGAGGTCGGACACGAAGGGCATGGCCAATGCGGCGTCTTGGCCCTGTCCGGGCCGTTGCATGGGACGCACCGCGGTGCCGACGAGCTCCACGTCGACGTGATGCTGGCGCAGGCTGACCTCGACCTGGACGCCCACGACCCCGTAGCCCTTGACCTTGCCGCACTCGGCGCGGATCTGGGCCACCGCCTCGCCCATGGCGATGTTGTTGGCGTCCGAGGCGATGCCGATCGCGCTCCCGCCGCCGTAGCCGCCATAACTCCAGACCCCGTAGGGAATGGAGCAGACGGCGACCCCGCAGACCAGGTCGAGCGGCTCCCAGCCGCCGCCGTGGAGCAGGAGGGCCTCGTCGACGGAGAGGTCCGAGGTGATCCCCCGGGCGTTGGTCGGCGGTGCCGCCTGGGCGAGGGCAGCGGCGCCCTTGCGCATCTCGGCCTTGGTGTCGGGGGCGTCCTGGGTGCCCGCGGTGCTCAGGGGGCTGGGGGGGCTCATCCGAGGCGCACCGTGGGTCGAGGAGCGGGGATCTCGTCGTAGTCCTTGAAGCGGCGCACCCGGTTGCCGCGCAGCGTGCAGTCGATCACCTCGTCGCCCTGGGCGAGGTCGCGGCCGTCCACCTCGATGCGGGCCCCGTGGAGCTCGTCGCCCATCAGCTGCTGGCGCACGTGCTTGCGGGCGAGCTGGCGCACGGCCATGTGAGCCCGGCTGATCTGGTCGACCACGGTCGGCTGCGGGGAGCCCCAACCCATGGAGCCCTCCATCTGGTACTCGGTCATGCAGTAGGCCCAGACCCGCACCGAGGCCAGGGCGGCGACGATGGAGATGGGCATGAACCCGGCCTCGATCGACTTGGTGAGCCGCTGCCCGGCCAGATAGGTGCTCCAGGGCGCGCCGCCGGCGGGGGGCGGCCCGTCCTCGACGACGACGGCGGTGCCCAGGAAGTGGAACTCGGTGTTTCCGGTGTCGGCGACCGGCGAGATGCGGTCGACCACGCCGATCACCCCGTGGGCGCCGTGCAGCCGGGCCTCCTCGAGCATGCGGTTGTAGGCGCTCATGTAGCCGGACGTCCAGGCCTCCTCGACCCAGGGCTGTTCGAAGTTCTGACCCCAGGTGCGGTGTTCGGCGCTGACGTAGCCGTGCGGGCAGCGGTACGTCTCGGTGTAAGCGTCCGCATTGCTCGGACCGCCGTAGGGGTTCATGCCGCGCATGTAGGACGAGCCCCGGCCGTACCAGCCCCACTGCATGACACAGAAGCCCTGCACGAGCGAGACGGGTTGGAGACCCAGCTCGAGGCAGGCGGCGAAGTCGGGCACACTCAGGCCCGAGGAGAAGGTGTCGGAGTCCAGACGGCGCAGTGCCGCCTCGGGCAGATCGCCCTGGGGGCCGCCGGCCGTGCTCGTCACGGCATCGGGCGGCGGGCTGCCCAACGTCGGGCTGTCCCCGTCGGGCATCAGTTGTCCAAGGAGATGATCGTGGTGGGCTTGGGCAGGGTCACCTCGCCGCTCACCTTGGTGACCGCCGTGCCGAGCGCCAGGAACTCGATGGTGTGCGAGCCCCACTGGTGCGACTTCTCCTCGAGGCGCACGCCGACGATGCCGCTGGCGTTGAGGCGGCTGGCCTCGTCCTGCATGCGGGTCATGGCGAGCTCGCGGGCCTCGTAGAGGGCCTGGGTGAAGTTGGGCAGCTCGACGTTCTGTCCCATGGAGCCGAGGGCCTGGGTCAGCTTGCGGTGCGCGATGTGGAAGACGCAGGTGCCCATGACGAGACCCTGGGGGACATGACCGGTCTGCATGAGCGTCCAGAAGTCCTGACCCGAGAGGTCCGAGGTGAACGGTTTGCCGAGGGCGTTGAGGTACGAGGTGCCGTCCTCCGCCTTGACCGCGGTGCCGAAGGCGATGAACTCGGCGGAGTCGTTGCCCCACTCGTAGTAATTCACATCGAGCCGCACGCCCACCACGCCGTCGGCGCCGAGCTCCTCCGCCTCCTCCTCCATCCGGGTCATGGCGAGCTCGCGCGCCGTGTACATGGCCTCGGTGAGCTTGGACAGCTCCTGACTCTCGCCCCACTTCCTAGTCTGGATCCCGATGTGGTAGATCGACGAGCCCATCACGAATCCCAGAGGGTGAAACCCGGCCTCCTTGACGAGGAGGAATTCGTTGACCGACAGGTCAGAGGTGAACAGGCCGTGTTCGAGCTCCTCGAGGCGGTGGGCGGCGTCCTTGGGGAGGTCGGATGGCGGTTGGGCGGCTTTGGGTTGGGGTTGGGCTTGTGGATCCGTCACGATGATCCTCCGATCACGATGTTCTCCAGCGCCTGGCGGGTCTGCTCGCTGGTTTGCGCTTCGGCCTGGAGGGTGGAGAGCAGTCGGGTAAGCCACACGTCCATCCCGACCTGCTCACTGCGAATCCGGATCCCGCCCGAGGCGTGGCCGATGCTGCAGCGCACCGACGGCCCGTCGACGGCCGCTTCGAGGGTGTCGTCGCCCAAGGTGATCCGGACCGACTTGATCTCGTCGCTCTTGCGGAAGCGGCCGCCGGCCCGCTCCACCATCATGCGGTTGCCCAATGCGTCGGACAGTTGCGACACCAGCAGCTTGAGCATGATGTGCAGATCGGTGCTGTTCGAGGCCAGTTGCGAGACGGCCAGGCTGAGGTCGAAGGCGGGATCAGCGTCGGCGTTGGCGTTGGTGTTGGTGTTGGCGAGGGCGTTGGCATCCCCGGAGGGCTCGAGCGACATTGAGCGCAGCGTAGTGGCCGGGCCGGAGAGGCCGACCGGGCGCCTCGAGGGGGGTGCACACCTGCGGTCCTGCGTGTCCTCCCGGCTCAGGCGGGCCGTTGCGCCGGCGGCGGCTCGCAGATCACGACGGGGATGTCCCGACTCGAGCGCTTCTGATACCCCTCGTAGTTCTTGTAGACGGCGACGATCTCGGGCCAGAGCGACGCCTTCTCCTGTGGTGAGGCCGTGCGGGCTCGCATCTGGCGGCTCTCGCCGTACATGGTCACCTTCACGTCGGGATGGGCGCTCAGGTTCACGTACCACGCCGGGTGGTGGTCAGACCCACCCCGTGAGGCGACGAGGACGACCCGGCTGTCATCGTGCACCGGCGAGGTGAGCATGGTGGACCGGACCTGGCCGGTCCTGCGCCCGATGGTCTCGAGCTCGACGGCCGGCATGCCGCGGAGAGTGGCCGGCCAGCGGCCACCGGTGATGCGGAGCGCGCCTTTGTGGAGGCGGTTGAGGATCTTCCAGCCGATTCTCGCGGAGAGCTTGTGGTGTGGCGGTGGGGAGGTCGGTGGCAGCGTCACCGGTGGTGGTGTCGGGTTCGGCGTCGGATTCGGAGTCGGATTCGGCGTGGGCATGTCCGGTTCCACCGTACCGGCCCAATTCGACGTCACTGGGCTGGCGCCCTCGCGCAGCCGGAATGGCCACGGGCTGGCCGGGGGCAACGGCGACGTCTCAAAGCTCGGAACTCAGGGCTCGGAACTCAGGGCTCGGAACTCGGGCTCACCGGATCGTTGCGTGAGCTCCCGAACCAGGCTCCCCCGTCCGTCAGAGCGGTGTCGGGAGTTGCCTATGCCCCGGCCACGCCGATCGGCTTGGACCGATCGCCCGCCTGCGATCCGGAACGCTCCTGCTTCCAAGACCGCACGACCAGGAACGCCAGGACGACCGCAGAGAGCAACTCGGTCACCAGCGCCTCGTAGGCCCACGACGTCACCACCGGCAGCTTGAACCCGAAGAGGCCAACCGTGTCGGCCAGGATGAACCCCACCACGGTTCCCAGCATCAGGACGGTGCAACCGATGGCGACCACGACCCAGCGCAGGACGACCAGCACGACGGCACCCACCAGGGCTGCGACCGCCTGCACCAAGAAGAGCGGACCGAGCGTGGCCACGTGGCGGTAGGCGATGTCCCACAGGTGGATGTGGATGAACGCCGAGGCCACCATGAAGAGCGCGGCCACCACCACGGCCACCCAACTTGGCGCGGCGCCCGCCACGGGCCGGGTCAACCAGCGCAGTATCGAGTCATTCATTCCGATCCACCGTCATCCTCAACGTCGCCCTCGCCCTCGCCGTCGCCGTCACGCCGCCCACCTTGAGCAGCGCCGGCTGCAGCACGGGCCGCTGCAGCAGTGCCTGAACGCCGAGTCGCTGCGGAGCCCGCGGCGTGAGCGGCTCGGAAACGCCATCTCCCCGGATGGGGGAGGCCAGCTGTTGCACCATGATGGGGAACCAACCCACGCGGCCCGACCCATCCACGCTCTGCTCCACCGGCAAGGGACGCCCACCCAGTCCGGTCCGGACAGGCACGGCGCCTCGGGTGGGAAACACGGCCAGCCCGGCCAGCACGTCCCACAGGACGAGCACCGTGCCCAGGTTCACCCCACGGACGTCGGAGCGGTCGTGGTGCAGACGGTGATACGCCGGCGTCACCACGACGTAGCGAAGCGGGCCGAAGCGCCAGTTCACGTTGGCATGGGGCACCGTGCTCAGCACGATGTAGCCCACGAGCACCCAGGCCGGCACCGCGCCTCCGGTGCCGAGGACGACTAAAGGCAGTGCGGCCAGCTGGAAGCTGGTGTGCACCACCGGATGTGCCCGAAAGGAGGTGAGGATGCTCATCTCCTCCTGCGAGTGATGCAGCGCGTGGAAACGCCAGAACGTCTCCACCCGGTGATTGAGCCAATGCGATGCCCAGTTGGCCCCGTCCATCAACACCAACACCGCGACGACCAGCGCCCACCGGGGCAATCCGTCGAGCGGATGCAGCGTGAAGCCGTGGTCGACCCGGGACAGCGCCACCGCGGCCCCTGTCCCGATCAGTGTCACCGCAGGCACGGCCACCAGCGCGTAGAGCCCCAGATAGGCCAGGTCCTGACGATGGCCCGGCGCGTTGAGCGGCCGGCGCTCGGCCGGCCACAGCTGCTCGGCGACGACGGCCACCAGCACCAGGACCAGCACCGCCGGTCCCACCAGAACGGTGCCCTCCGCCAGCACGGCGTGCCACGGGCCACCCGGGGCACCCGGGGCACCCGACAGCGCGTGCCAACCGGCGACGACGAGCGCCGCGGTGACGCCCAGCAGCAGCCAGATCCGGGCCGGGGCGGTGACCCCGAGGCCTCGCACGCTCAGTAGCCGTACCCGCCGGCCATCGTCGTCGTGGTGGTCGGTGCCGGTGGCGAAGTGGTCGGGGTGGTGGTCGGCGCCGGAGGCGGAGGAGGTGGCGCGGGTGGCGGCGAGGTCGTCTGGGTCGCCGGCGGCGAGGTCATCTGGGTCACCGGCGTCGGGGCGGGCGAGGTCTGAGCGCCCGTCGTGGCTGCGCTCGACGGCGGCGTGGCCGAGCCGGCGGCCGCCGTGGTCGTCGTCGCGGGCGCTGCATTGCCCGCTGGGATCCCGCTCTTCAGGGCGGCGAACCACTCGTTCGCCAGGCCCTGGCCGTGGGCCTGACCCTTCTTCTTGTCACCGACGAAGCGGTAGAGCGCCACGCTGTGGAACGCCACCTGCCAGCGTCCGTGGCCGACGTTGATCACCGACAGGCCCTTGACCCCCTTGGGCCCCGCCACGTGCTCGCCCTTCGCCGCGGTGAGCGGCGGCCAGGCCTTGGCACAGACCCCGGTGCAGTTCGACTTCCCCTTCGTGTCCTGGGTGAAGCGGTACAGGGTCAAGCCCGAGGCGGTGGTCAGCACGGTGCCGATCTTCGGAATCGTCGTGGTCGACACCTTGATCGCCTTGGGCTTCGTACCCGAGGCGTGGGCGACGTTCACCATCCCGACGGTGACCCCGGTCAAGACCACGGCGGCGGCCAATCCGTCGGCCACGAGGCGGGTCCGTCGCAACCTCCTCGATCGCCCTGCCCGTTGTGACCTGCCCGTCAAACCCAGTCGAGCCATGCCGTCGTCCTTTCGTCCGGTGGTATGCCTGCGGGCATCCCGTGCGGGCCGTGGTCGGGTTCACCGCACGGATCGCCGCACGGATTCGCCACCCGTCGCATGACCGGTCATACGGCCCACAGTCGCGAGCGGATTGCCGCGTAATGTGGACGGCACCGGCCGAGGACGGGCCACCGGGATGGTCACGGGGCGGGCCACCGGGAGGGTCACAGGGAGGGCACAGAGACCATGGCTGAGAACACAAGCGGTCCATTCGAGTTCAGAGGGGTCAACCACCTGGCCCTCGTCTGCCGGGACATGGAGCGCACGGTGGACTTCTACACGAACGTGCTCGGCATGCCGTTGGTGAAGACGATCGAGCTGCCGGCCGGCATGGGCCAGCACTTCTTCTTCGACTGCGGGGGCGGCGACTGCCTCGCCTTCTTCTGGTTCCCCGATGCCCCCGACGGCATCCCGGGCGTCAGTGCCCCGCGTGGGCGGCCCGATCAGGGCGAGCTCACCAGCGCCGTCGGCTCCATGAACCACGTCGCCTTCAACGTCCCGGCCGAGAAGATCGACGAGTACCGCGAGCTCCTGCTCGCCCGCGGGATCGACTGCACCGAGGTGGCAAACCACGACGACTCCGAGTGGGGCATCAGCGACGAGTTGCACTCCGGCGTGTTCGTCCGCAGCATCTACTTCCAGGATCCCGATGGGATCCTGCTCGAGTTCGCGTGCTGGACCCGTCCTCTGACCTCCGCTGACGTCAGCCATACACCGTCCCACTCCGTCGAAGCCCCTGCAGCTACCCATGCCTGATCCATCGAACGCCTGATTCATCGACGACCCATGCCCCGTCTCCGCCAGGTCCCCAAGGACGAAGCCACCGCGCCCATCGTCACCACCATGTACGAGTGGCTCTTCGAGGGACGTGACCCTGTCGCCGAGCCTGGTCGGTGGGACGGCACCACCGGCGACTGGTGGACCGTCTTCGCCAACAGCCCCGACATCCTCGATCACTGTGTCAAAGGATTCGGCCTCTACCAGTCCCCCACCCGAACGCTCGACCCCAAACTCCGCGAGCTCGGGCAGATCAGGGCGGGGTGGGCCGCCGGCAGCCAGTTCGTCTACAGCCAGCACGCCAAATCCATGCGCGAGCTCGAGATGCCCGAGACACAGATCGCCCACATCCCGGCCTGGTCTGTGGCACCCGCCGGCACCTACGACGAAGCCGAACGGGCCGTCCTCGCCTACACCGACTGCCTCGTGTACGACCACGGCCGAGTGCCCGACGAGCTCTTCGCCGAGCTGCGCCGGCACCTCGATGACGTTGCCATCCTCGAACTCACCTACATCACCACGCTGTACTTTCAACACGCCGTGATGTCCAAAGCACTCCGCACCGAGTTCGACGACCGGGACGACCCCGTCGTCGAGGTGCCCGGACCCAAGGGGGCCAGCGCAATGCATGCCGGAGAAAATCGGTGACGGCGGCTCACGAGGTTCTGCCCTCAGACGAGCACCGTCACGACCCTGACGACGAGGCGCTCTGGAACGAGTCGTACTACTGCGACTTCGTCCAGGCCGACGGCTCACTCGGCGGCTGGCTCCGCCTCGGGCTGTATCCCAACCTCGGCGTCGCCTGGTGGACGACCTGGATCGTGCGCCCCGGCCACCCGGGCGTCTGCTCGGTCGACTACCACATGCCCATCCCGCCGGGCACGGGCCTGGCCACCGAGTCGGCCCCCGACGCCGCCCATCCCGCCACGGTCGAGATCGACATCTCCCGGCCCCTCGAGGAGTTCCGCCTGGCCGTGCCGCGCATGCAGGCCCAGCAGTTCGCCCAGCCCGAGGACGCCTACACCGACACCGATTGGGAGCCCGTCGAGGCCAGTCTCGACCTGACATGGACGACCGACGGCGTGCCGTATCACTACGACGTCACGACCCGCTACGAGATCCCATGCCTGGTGTCGGGCACGGTCACCATCGGAGGCGAGACGTTCTCGGTCGACGGGCAGGGGCAGCGCGATCACTCCTGGGGCGTACGCGACTGGTGGGCGTTCGGCTGGTGCTGGAACTCGATGCGGCTCGATGACGGGACCCGGACCCATGCGGTCGACATTCGCTTCGACGGATTCGGGGCCTTCTTCGGCTACGTCCAGACTCCCGACCAGGCACCCGCGCTGGCTCATCCCTTGACCGCGTTGAAGCTCACCGAAGTTCTCGGCGACCACGGCTTCCCGACCACGGCGCGCTGTCGAGCTCAACGCCGGCGTCACGGGTTCGGGCGAACCCGCCACGCCACCGGTGCATGAGCTCGGAATCGAGGTGACGCCCACCGCCTTCGGGCCGGTGCTGCTGCGCGACGACCAGAGCGGCCGGGTCAGCTACTTTCCGCGGGCGATGGTCCGGTGCCGCACCGATGACGGCCGCACGGGCGCCGGTTGGATCGAGTGGAACCAACCCGATCCAACCCCACCCGACTGACCCTCACGCCCGAACCTCGGAACCCCTTCTCGAAGAGATCGACTCCGGCGGCTCAACTGCAGCGGCCACACGGAGGGAGACCAGTTGCGTCCTCCTCACCTATCCGAGGAGATCGGGCAGCTCGATGTCCTCCGCGCGTACGTCCTCACCTGGCCCCTGCGCTCCTCGAACCAGCCGCTCGGCCAGGGTCACCTCCATCAGTCCGAGCGCCATGCCGAACAGGTCGCCCAGGATGAAGCTGGAGAGGAAGATCAGCCAGAGCTGCTCGTTGGGGATGAGGTCGGACACCAACACCAGGACCTCGTGCTCAATGGCCAGCGGCAGCGTGATGAAGCAGAACACGACGAAGAAGTGGGGCCAGACCACCTTGACCGAACGTCGCAGGGCCTGGGGCACCGAGAGGTCGAGGAGGTTGATGAGCGGACCGACCAGAGCGAACAGGGTGCCCACGACCAGACCGGGTACGACGACGAGCAGGGCGGCGAGCCCGTCGATGACGAACAGGAACAGGTCGGCCAGGATCAGGCGGCCCCAGGGCAGGCTCCGCAGGACCTGACTGATCGCCTGAGGAGCTTCGTTGCGCTCCACGGAACCGACGAGCCGTTCGAGCATGCCCGCGTAGAAGGTGAGCCCGAGGCTCGACGCGCTGAACACGGCGATCCCGGCCGCTGCCTCCCACCCGAAACGTTGGCTGGAGATCTCCGTGTAGAGCGTGCTCTGGAGCGCGTCAAGGCCGAAGATGACCAAGGCGGGCACGATGACCCGGGCCGGTTCGGTGCGGGCGGTACGCCAGGCCATCCTGACCAGCTCGAGCGGGTGGAGGTGGTGACGAAAGGGCTCCGCCCCGCCCTCACCGTCGCGCACGCCGTCGACCTCCCCCTCGACCTCGCCGTCGACATCCCCCTCGACCTCGCCGTCGGCCTCCCCCTCGACCTCGCCTCTTGCAGACAGGTCGCTCATCGAGGATTCGTTCATCGGCGATTCGTTCACGCCGGAGCCGACCCGTCACCCACGAACTCGAAAAGCCGCCGGTCCGGATCGAACGGCCCGAAGGCCCCCGGATCGCCATCGAGGCGATGGCGCCCCACCGCCAGGATGTACCCGTCGGGCGCATCGAAGGCCATTTCGGTGAACCCGGCCGCCGCGAACTGGGCCCGCACGGCCGGCGTGGCATCGGGCGGCCGCCGATGCCGGGTCCAGACGACGTTCGCCCCAGGCCGACAGAACGCGGGCAACGCACGGATGGTGGCCGCGATGTCCTCCCTGCTCACATTGCCGAAGATCCCGCACACCAAGACGAGATCGGCGGGCACGAACCGAGCGAACGAACGGCATTCGGATGCGTCCCCCTGCTCGACGCGCACCCGGTCCGCCAGCCCCGCCTCGGCTGCCCTCCGCCGGGCGAACTCCACCAACGCCGGGTCGAGGTCGACGAGCAGCGCCTCGACCTCCCCCCTCCGTGGATGGGCGGCCAGGACGTCGATCACATCTCGCCCCTGGCCGGCGCACAGGCTCACGATCCGGATGGGCTCCACCGGATCCGGATCGCCCGGCGGATCACGCCTCTGATCACGCCCGAGCAGGATCTCGTCGAGCGCGCCCCGCACCATTTTCTGCACCATCCGTAGCCGCTCGGAAAGGGGGGACGACGGATCCTCGTAGGCGCCATGCCAATGCACCCAGTGCGAAGTGGCGGCGGCCGCCCCGTCTGCCCCGGTGCCGGCCTCGTTCGGCCCGGTGGCGGCCCCGTCTGCCCCGGTGACGGCCTCGTTGGGCCCGGTGACGGCTTCGTGCGACCGGGTCACAGCCTCGCCTGGATGGTCCCCGGACACCATGGGTGCCCATCGTAGGGTGGGGGCCCGTGACCGCTCGATGAACAGCCGCCGCCCCGTGACGGCCCACCGAAACGGGCCGGGGCACCGAACCGGGAGGGACGGCAGCCCACGGATGGGACCGCCCGAGTGATCAAGTACATCGGATCGAAGCGCCGTCTGGTCCCGGTCCTCGCCCGGATCTGCGAGGCCTCGGGTGCCCGCACCGCCCTCGATCTCTTCACGGGCACCACCCGCGTCGCCCAGGCGTTCAAGGCTCGAGGCGTGCACGTCACCGCCGTCGACAGCGCCCGCTACGCCGAGGTCTTCGCCCGCACCTACATCGAGACGGATGCCGCCGCCACCGATGTGGCCGAACTCCGGGCGGCGATCACCCACCTCAACGCCGTCCCCGGAAAACCGGGCTACGTCCACGAGACGTTCAGCCTCCAGGCCAGGTATTTCCGACCCGAGAACGCCGCTCGGATTGACGCCGCCCGGGACTGCCTCGAGTCGGAGTATGCGGGGTCGCCCTTGTATCCGCTCCTGTTGACGTCACTCATCGAGGCGGCCGACCGGGTGGACTCGACGACGGGCGTCCAGATGGCGTACGTGAAGCAGTGGGCGCCCCGGTCGTTCAATCCGTTGGAGCTGCGGATGCCCGAGCTCCTGGCCGGGCCGGGCCGCGCCATCCGAGGCGATGCGGTGGCCCTCACCGCCGCCGACGGTGCGTTGGGACACTTCGATCTGGCCTACCTGGATCCGCCGTACAACCAGCACCGGTATTTCACCAACTATCACGTGTGGGAGACGCTGGTGGCCTGGGATGCGCCCGAGGCGTACGGCGTGGCCCGCAAGCGGGTGGACGCCCGCGATCCAACGACTCGTTCCGCGTTCAACTCGAAGCGGACGATGCCCGAGGCCTTGGCGTCGGTCGTGTCGGGGGTGTCGTGCGATCTGCTCGTGCTCTCGTACAACGACGAGTCATGGCTCGACGCATCGGAGCTCGAAGCGATCTGCGGCGGCGGACCCGGTGCGTCCGGTGGGCGGCGACAGGTGGCCACCTTGGCTTTCGACTCAACTCGATACGTGGGGGCGCGCATCGGCATCTTCGACCCATCCGGGCGCAGAGTGGGGCGGGTGAGCCACCTCTCGAACCGGGAATTGCTGGTCATCGCCGGCCAGGAGGACCTCGTGCGCCATGTCGTCGAGGCCTGTGGGACGGTGGATGGCGCCGGGGGCGGCGCCCGGGGTGGCGCGGCGGATCCCGGATCGGCCCGGATCGGCGTCGGCGAGGCGGATCCCGGATCGGCCCGGATCGGCGTCGGCGCGGCGGATCGGCTACAACAGGCGACGTGAGCAAGCGTGATCACGGTGGGCACGGCGATGGTCACCACGGCGACAGTGGCCACGACCAGGGGCACGAGCAGGGCCACCATCGCGACAGCGGCCACGACCAGGGGCACGAGCAGGGCCACCATCGCGACAGCGGCCACGAGGATTCGGGCGGCAGTCGGGACTACGCCCGCCTCGAGGACGCCGACCTTTCGTTGCGCCTGTCCAAAGACGAGGAGGCGAAGCGGCTCGGAAGGGCGCAACGCCGCCTGTTGCACCTGAGGCTGATCAATGGCGGTCAGCTCAACAAAGGCAACCTCGGACCGCCGGTCTGCATCGTGTTCGAGGGCTGGGACGCGGCCGGCAAGGGTGGCGCCATCAAGCGACTGGTCGAACCGCTCGACCCCCGGCACGTGCACATCGCCCCGTTCGCCGCCCCGACGCCCGACGAGTTGCGGCACCACTTCCTCTGGCGCTTTTGGCCGCCACTGCCCGGATGGGGCGGCATGACGATCTTCGACCGCTCCTGGTACGGCCGGGTGCTGGTGGAGCGGGTGGAGGATCTCGCCACCGAGGTGCAGTGGCGGCGGGCCTATCAGGAGATCAACGACTTCGAGCACACGTTGGCCGAAGAGGGGATGATCGTCATCAAGCTGTGGATGCACCTGTCGCACGAGGAACAGTTGCAGCGATTCGTGCGCCGGCGGGACGATCCGCTCAAGTCATGGAAGCTGACCGACGAGGACTGGCGCAACCGCGAGAAGCGGGGCGCCTACGAGGCGGCGGTCTCCGAGATGCTGCGCCTGACCTGCGGTCCGCTGGCGCACTGGGACGTGATCTCGGCTGAGAACAAGCGGTATGGACGTGTGCAGGTGATCGAGACGGTGATCCGGCGCATGGAGCAAGGGATGCGGCGCTGGGGTATCCAGGTGCCTACGTACGAGGCCGAGGTCGAGGAGACCGAGCTGGCTCTGGTGATCGACGACGCGGAGTACCAGCCTGATCCGGTGGCCGTGGCTGCGGCTGCGGTGGCCGCGTCGGCGTCCCCGGCTGGGGATACGGGTGCGAGCGGAAGCGGAAGCGGAAGCGGGAGTGGGAGTGGGAGTGGGAGTGGAAGCGGGAGCGGGACGCGCGAGGGCGCATCGGCCCAACGACGCATGGAGGCCCGAGGATGAGCCCTGCTCCCGGTACCCCACCGGCCCGGCCGGGCATCACCATCCCGTTCGAGGGGATCCCCCTGCACGGACACCGTGAGTGGTTCGCCCGCCTGCGCGAGCTGGGATACACCGACATCTGGTCGGCCGAAGTCGACGGGGCCGACGGTTTCACGCCCCTTGCCCTGGCGGCGGCGTGGGAGCCCACCTTGAATCTGGGCGTCGCCATCACGCCCGCCTACACCAGAGGGCCGGCGTTGCTGGCCCAGAGCGTGGCCGCCATGGCTGACGCCGCACCAGGTCGTTTCTTCGTCGGTCTGGGCGCCTCCTCTCAGGTGATCGTCGCCAATTGGAACGGTCTCCTCTTCGAGAATCAGTACAAGCGAGTACGAGACAGCCTGCGCTTCCTGCGGCTCGCCTTCACCGGCGAGAAGGTGACCCAGGACTACGACACCTTCAGCGTCAAGGGGTTCCGGCTGTCCCGCATCCCTGAGCAGCTGCCCCCCATCTACCTGGCCGCCTTGCGTCCCGGGATGCTGCGCCTGGCCGGGCGAGAGGCGGACGGGGCCATCTTGAACTGGCTGAGCGCTGAGGACGTGGCCACGTCCGTGGCCGAGGTCGACAAGGCGGCGGAGGGAGCCTCTCGCGAGATCGTAGCCCGCATCTTCGTCATCGTCTGTGAGGACGCGGGGACGGCCCGCACCATCGGGCGCCGGATGATCACGGCGTATCTGAACGTAGAGGCGTACGCCGAGTTCCACCGCTGGCTCGGTCGGGGTCCGGCGCTCCAGCCCATGTGGGACGCCTGGGCGGCCGGCGACCGCAAGGGGGCGCTCGAGGCCATCCCGGATTCGGTGGTGGACGAGCTCGTCGTCCACGGATCCGTGGCCGAGTGCCGGGCGCACATCCAGCGGTACGTGGACAACGGGATCACCGTTCCGGCGCCGATGATCATCCCGATCGGGATCGAGCTGGCCGATGCGGTGGCCGGGTTGTCGCCGTCTGCCGGATAGAGCACGACCGGCGCCCCAGCGGGACGCCATCAGGGGAGGGATCACGACGTGACCGACGTGGACATCGACTTCCGGACCACCCCATTGGTCGACATCGCCCGGGCCGTGCGCTCCAAGCAGGTCTCGGCCAGAGAGCTCACCCGAGAAGCCCTGGATCGGATCGAGAGACTCAACCCCACCTACAACGCTTTCGTCGCCGTGGATGGGGAGCGGGCCCTCTCCGACGCGACCGCCCTCGACGACCGTATCGCCGCCGGCGCCGACCCCGGACCCCTCGCCGGCATCCCGCTCGGCGTCAAGGATCTCCAGGATGCGGTCGGCTACACCACGACCAACGGATCGGCCTTGCACCAGGACGACCCCGCGGCCACGACCGACAGTCCGTTCGTGGCCCGCCTCAGAGCGGCGGGATGCATCGTGGTCGGCAAGACCAACACACCCGAATTCGGCTGGATGGGCAACACGACCAACGCCATCTTCGGCCCCACTCTGAACCCGTTCGACACATCGAGGGGATCCGGAGGCTCCTCGGGTGGAGCGGCCGCGGCACTGGCGGCCGGCATGGTCCCCCTGGCCACGGGATCCGACGGCGGCGGCTCGATCCGCATCCCCTCGGCCTGCTGCGGCCTCTCGGGGATGAAGCCGTCCCTCGGACGCGTCCCGGCCGGCGGCGCCACCCCGCCCGGCTGGATCGACCTCTCGACCAACGGCCCCATGGCCCGCCGCATTGCCGACGTCACCCTGGCCCTCGACGTCAGCGTCGGCCCCGACCCGACCGATCTCCGCAGCCTCCCCCGCCCCGAGGCCTCGTGGCTCGCCGCGCTCGAGGACCCCCACGTCCCGGTCCGGGTCGCCTATGCCCCCACCCTTGGCTACGCCACCGTCGACGACGAGGTCCGGTCGGCCTGCGACCGTGCCGTCGAGCAGATGGCCTCCATGGGGGCCGACGTCACCGTGCTGGACTCCGTTTTTGAAGCCGACCCCGTCGGGGATTTCCTCACCATGACGGGGGCCTGCACCTTGCGCACCCTCCACGACTCCATGGATCACCCGCGCTGGGAGGAGGTCGATCCCATCCTGCGCCACCTGCTGGCGCGGGCCGAGTCCACCACCGCGGTCGAGCTACTGCAGGCGATGGACCGCTTCCATTTCATGAACCTGCGCCTGGTCGAGCTCTTCCACACGACCCGGATCCTGGTCACCCCGACGTGTTCGGCCGTGGCGCCCTTTGCCGGCGAGATGACCAGCTCGGTCAACGGGGAAACGACCGTCAACTGGGTCCAGTTCACGTACCCGTTCAACATGACCCGCTCCCCCGCCGCCACGGTCTGCGTCGGCACCAACAGCAAGGGCCTCCCGATCGGCCTTCAACTGGTCGGTCCCCAGCACGCCGACCTGGTCGTTCTGCGCACGGCGGCCGCTCTCGAGGCCGCTCTCGACGTCGACCCGCTGGCCCCCCTCCCGACCTGATCCACATCTGATCCAAATCTGATCCAATAGGGGTGGGTGTTTCCAATCCCATAATCGAAATCCGCCGACCAGTCCTACCCATCCGCCGACCAGTCCTACCGACCGCCGACCAGTCCCACCCATCCGTGGTGCCGCTCTCGGTCGGGTAGCCCTATCCGTCGGGTCGCCCTATCCGTTGGGCAGCCCCATCCGCGGATCACTCACCAGCCAGAACCCAGCACGAGAGGAAGCAGCAGCCATGTCGATAGAGACCCCCGTCAACCCGAGCGACCTCGTCCGCGTCGTGGGCGAAGAGGACGCCGCCTGGGCCGACACCGGCATGGGCGTCCTCCTCAAGGTGGTGCGCTTCGACGTCCAGCGCGGCACGTGGGTCATCCTCAACCGCTTCAAGCCGGGCGTGCAGCTGCAGAAGCACCGCCACACCGGATCGGTCGACGCCTTCACCTCCGCTGGGCGCTGGCACTACCTCGAATACGACTTCTACGTCACGCCGGGCTCCTACCTGTTCGAGCCGGCCAACTCGGTGCACACGTTGCACGTGCCCGAGGACAACACCGTGGATACCGATGTGTGCTTCATCATCGAGGGAGCGCTGTTGAACCTGGCCGAGGACGGATCCGTGGAGTCGGTCTCAGACGGGCCGAGCACCCTGGCCGCCTACTTCGCCATGCTCGAGGCCCAGGGCGATCCTCGGCCCAACGGCATCATCGCCTGACCCGAGCCCACCGATCCGAATCCGTGTGATCCGAATCAACGATCGGAGCGAATTGATCCGAGCCAGTCGTTCATGACCTCTTCCGACGTCACCGAAAGCTCCCCAGCCGGAACCGTCTCGGGCGCCGGCGCGGGCACGAGCGCTCACACGGGGGCGGCAACCGATGCGGGCCGCCTCCTCGACCCGACGCTGTATTCGGGCGGCGACCCCTTCGAGCTCTATGCCGAGCTGCGACGGACGGCGCCCGTGTGCTGGGTCGACCGGGAGGGCGGCGGCTTCTGGGCGGTCATGACCCACCCCGAGGTCTCGTCGATGGGCGCGGACCCCGTCACCTTCTGTTCGTCTCGCGGCATCCTCACGGACGAGATCGGGTCGACCTACGACAACCCGCCCACGATGATGCACACCGACCCGCCCCAGCACACCCGCTACCGGCGGCTGGTCCAGCCCGGGTTCAAGCCGTCGATGGTGCGACTGATGGAGGCTGGGGTGACGGCGAAGGCCCGGGCGTTGCTCGAGCGGATCGAGTCGGGGGTGGCCTTCGACGTCGTGCAGGAGCTGTCCATCCCGTTCCCCCTCCAGGTGATCTGTGAGTTGCTCGGGGTGGACGGCGAGCAGTGGCCGCGCTTCTTCGAGTGGTCCGAGGCGGTGATCCCGGGCGAATCCGAGCGCACCGAGGAGGAGCGGGCGGCGTTGCAGCTGGAGATGTGGGAGTACCTGATCGGGGTGGCCGAAGAGCGGCGGCGGGCGCCGGCGGACGACCTGGTCTCGGTGTTGGCGACTGTCGGATCAGATCCGGAGAGTGGCAGCGGCGGTAGCCCTGCCGGTGCCAGTGCCAGTGCCAGTGCCGGTGCCGGTGCCGGTGCCGGTGCCGGTGAGGAGCTGACCGAGGCGGAACTGGCGATGTTCTTGATCCAGCTGCTGGTGGCGGGGAACGAGACGACCCGGAACTTGATTTCGGGTGGGCTGGTGGCGTTGGCCGAGCGGCCCGATCAGTGGGCGGCCTTGCGGGCCGACCGGTCCACCATCCCTGGCGCCGTCGAGGAGTTGCTGCGTTGGACCACGCCGGTGATCTCGTTCATGCGGACGGCGACGGGCCCCACCACCATCCGTGGGATCGAGCTGGCCGCCGGAGATCCGGTGTTGTTGGTGTACGCCTCGGCCAATCGTGACGAAGCGGTGTTCGGGGCGGATGCCGGCGAACTGCGGATCGATCGCCATCCCAACCCGCACGTGAGTTTCGGGTTCGGCCCGCACTTCTGCCTGGGTGCGGCGCTGGCCCGGCTCGAGGCCCGGGTCGTGCTGGGTGAGCTGCTCGAGCGCTTCGAATGCCTGGAGCTGGCCGGGGCGGTCGAGCGGACGGCCAGCCCGGTCATCGCCGGGGTGCGTCACGCATCGATCGTGTTCGGCTGATCTGTTCTGGTTGGTGCCTCGCCCTGCTCAGGCGGGTAACGGGGCGAGGCCGTCGGGGCAGCGTTCGATCTGAGCGTCCTCCACGACATCGCTTCGCACCTCGGGGTCGCCCGCCGATCCGACCAGCGCTTCTGGCGGGTTGCGTCCGGGGAGCAGGATCCAAGCGACCACGGCGCCGATCACCGCCACCACGGCGCCGGCGATGCACGCCACGTACAGCCCACTGTGGAACGCATCGAACGCCGACCGCTGGAGGAAGGGCTGCACCGAGTGCGGAGCCCGCTTCACCACGGCGAGCGCGGCGGCCATGGACTGGTGCGCTTCCGTCTTGGGACCCGCCGGGATCGGAAGGGGACCGAACGCACCGATGATGCGAGGCGCGTAAGCCGAGGCGAAGATGGAGCCGAACACGGCCACACCGAGGGTGCCTCCGAGCTCGCGGGTCGTGTTGTTGACCCCGGCCGCAGCACCCCGCTGCTCGTTGGGCACCGAGCCCATCACGGCCTCGGTCGTCGGTGCGCTGATCGAGGACAACCCGAAGGCCAAGAGCACCATGGCGATGATGATGGGCCCGAAGTACGTCGTGTTCGCCTCGGAGTTGAAGGCCGTGACCACGAGCCCGCTCCCCATCAGCACCAATCCGGTCGCCACGACCACCCGGGTCCCGATCTTCAGGGCGAGGATCGCGGCCAGCGGCGTGGCGATGGCGGCGACGATGGCGAACGGAAGCGTGTGCACGCCCGCCGACAGCGTCGAGTAGCCCTTCACGAACTGGAAGTACTGCGTGATAAGGAAGATGAACCCGAAGAGGCAGAAGAAGGCAACCGACAGCGACAGTGCTCCACCAGTGAAGCGTGGGATGCGGAAGACGCGGACATCGAGCAGCGGGCCCTCGGTGCGCAGTTCGAGCAGGGTGAAGGCGGCGAGAAGGACGGCCGCCAGGGTGAAGCAGGTCAGGGTTCCGACTGACGTCCAGCCCCACTGCGGACCCTCGATGATGGCCAGGACCAGGCTGGTCACTCCCGCCGTCGAGAGGAGCATGCCCCGATAGTCGAAGGAGTGGGAGGCGACCTTGGGGATCTTGGGGATCAGCGCCTGACCGGCGATGAACGTGACCACGACGATCGGCACGTTGACCAAGAAGATGGATCCGTACCAGAAGTGCTCGAGCAACGCCCCGCCGACGACCGGTCCGAAAGCGACGGCGATCCCCGACGTCGCGCCCCAGATGCCCAGCGCCTTCTGCCGCTCGGATGGATCCGGAAAGACGCTCGTCAAGATGGCCAAGCTGGCCGGGAAGATGAAGGCAGCCGCCACGCCCATGAGCGCCCGCGCCGAAATGAGGGATCCGGTCGAGTTCGACAGGGCGGCCGCCGCCGAGAACAGGCCGAAGAAGACGAGGCCAACTTGCATCGTCCCCTTGCGACCCAGCCGGTCCCCGATGCCACCGCCGGCCAGGAGCAACCCGGCGAAGGCGAGGCTGTAGGCATCGACGATCCACTGAAGCGACGTGATGGAGGCACCGAGCTGGCGGTTGAGTGTGGGCAGGGCCACGTTGACGATGGTGTTGTCGACCACCACCAGGAAGACGGAGAGGCAGAGGACGGGAAGCACGATCCAGCGGCGTGCGTCGATGCGGGCGTGGGGTTGGTGGTGGATCCCATCCCCGGTCGGGACGATCTCGAGCTCAGTTCCAGGCTTCATGGCGGGTCCTTCCTGAGATAATAGAACGCTGTGCCATTGTTATAGCACGACGTTCTTTAGTACGCTAGGTCCCGTGCCGAAAACTCGCCCAACCAGGAGCAGGACTCCGAGCGCGGACATGGTCGAGGTGCTGCTGGCCTCTGCCGCCGAGATCCTGGAGAGCGAGGGACCCGAGGCACTCTCCGTCCGCCGCATCGCCGCCGCGGCCGGCGTGGCGCCCATGGGCGTCTACAACCACTTCGACTCGAAGAACGGGATCATCGAAGCCCTCTTCATCCAGGGTTTCGAACGCCTCCGGCAGGCGTTGACGACGATCGCCGAAATCCAGGATCCGTACGAGGCTCTCCGGGAGGCGGGGCGTCGCTACCGGGCGCTCGCCAAGGCGCACCCGATGGTGTACCAGCTGATGTTCCTGCGCACGCTCCCGGGTTACGAGCCCAGCCTGGCTGCGCTCGAGGTGGCGGCTCGAGCCTTCGACAGTCTGGTGGCCGCCGTTCAGCGCGCCATGGCGGCCGGCGTGATCGCTGAAGGGCCGTTGACCGAGACGGCACAGCTCATCTGGGCGTCCATCCACGGATGGGTGTCACTCGAGCTGCTGGGCATCGGCATGATCGAAGACGAGGACTCCGGATTCGACCGGGTCTGCAAGACCATGCTCCGTGGGCTCCGGCCCCAGTCAGAGGAGGGCGAATAGAGGCGACCTCGTTGCCGCGTCACTCGAGACGGCAGATGCGCTAGCGAGGATCTGGCCGGTCCAGATTCGAGTGGAGGGCGGTTGAGGGATACCAGCGGACGTCCTCGTCGACTCGCATCGGGATCATCCCGAAGCGGGTGATCGTGCGCTGCCCGCCCTCGGCGTCGCCGTAGAGCAGTTCGACGGTGAATGGTGTCGCCTCTTTCAGATAGCTGGTCAACCAGCCGTAGTCCGGGTCATCGGGCTCACGGATCGCGGCCTGCCAGAACCCCAAGTCGCTCGCAGCAATGAAGAGATCGCGGGTCTGACGCCGAAACGAGTCTGGGTCCTCGTGCGACCTGTCGGTTCGAGCCGCCTCTGGGCTCAACCACCATCCAATCGGGACGGCGAGACCCGTCCCGACGTTGCGCAACGAGATAGCCAAGTAGATGGATCCGTCCTCCAGCTCGGCCAACCCCTGTCCCCCGTCGAGATGGGCCCAGTGGTCGTCGACCCAGCGGATCTTCTGCATCGGGTCCTGCATCCGCGAGGTCACCAGGACCGGACGGAGATTGGCCTGAAACGCCGCCTCGGCGACGCGGGCCGCGCGATTGGCCGAGCGCACGGACGCAAAGGTGGCCACGGCGAGCACGAGCGTGCCGAAAGCGGTGGCCAGGGTGGCCACGGTCGACCAATCAAGGGTGGCCAGCACGGGCGCCTGCCCCATCCCGGTGAAGACTCCCAGAGACACGCACGCACATTAGGGCGCGACGACCCGGTCGACGGCGTGCGCACGACGCGGTGCTGGCAGAATCTCGCTCATGCTCGCTCACGTGTCCATCCAGTGCACCAATTTCGAGGACAGCGCCGCCTTCTATGACGCCGTGCTCGCACCGCTCGGCGGGGAGCGGATCATGGAGGACGATGGCGGCAGCGCCATCGGCTACGGCTTCCCACCGATCGCAGCGTTCTGGATCGGCAAGCAACGGACCGGCGACGGCTTCCGGGAGACCCATATCGCCTTCCAAGCGCGCGACAGAGCCTCGGTCCATGGATTCTTCGAGGCCGCCTCGACGATCGGCGCCGAGATCCTCTACGCGCCGAAGGTCTGGCCGGAGTATCACCCGACCTACTACGCCGCGTTCGTCAGGGACCCCGATGGCAACAACATCGAGGCTGTCTGCCACACGCTCGAATAGCGCCCGCAGCGCGATTCAGGCGTCGATGGTCAAGTCCTCCAAGAGGTCGGCAAAGCGACGCTGCGCCTCGAGCCGACGCGTCGGGATGTGCTCGGAGGGCACCTCGTGCACGGTGTACCCCTTCAAGACCTGGCGCGCCACCGTCTGGCGGTGCACCTCGTCGGGGCCGTCGTAGATACGGGCCGCCCGGGCCGCCCGGTACATCGACTCCAACGGAAGGTCACACGAGTACCCCAGAGAACCGTGCACCTGGATGGCGCGGTCGATCACGTCGTAGAGCACCTTGGCCCCGAAGTACTTGATCATGGCGATCTCCACCCGCGCCGCCGGCGCCCCCTCCTGATCCATCTTCCAAGCTGCCTGCAGCGTCATCAGGCGGGCCGCCTGCATCTCGGCCATAGAGTCGGCCACCCAGTTCTGGATGGTCTGCTTCTCGGCCAACATCGACCCGTGGGCGTAACGGGATACCGCCCGCTCACAAAGCATGTCGAAGGCCCGCCTGGACTGGCCGAGCCAGCGCATGCAGTGGTGGATACGGCCGGGCCCCAACCGTTTCTGGGCCAGGACGAAGCCCGACCCCTCCCTGCCGATCAGATTCCCCGCCGGCACCCGCACGTCGACGTATCGGATCTCGGCGTGGTTTCCGAACCGCCCGAACGGCGTCTCCGGATCCTCCATCGTGGCCACGTCACGCACGATGTCCACGCCGGGCGTCGTCACGGGCACGACGATCATCGACGACCCCGAGTACGGATGGACGTCGGGATTGGTCACCGCCATGACGATCAGGAAATCTGCCACGGATCCGTTCGACGTGAACCACTTGTGCCCGTTGATCACCCACTCCTCGCCGTCCCGCACGGCGGTCGTCGCCAGAAGCGTCGGATCTGATCCAGCCGTGTTCGGCTCCGTCATGGAGAAGGCCGACCGCAGCGTCCCCTCGAGCAGGGGCAACAACCATTTCCGGCGCATCTCCTCATCGCCCGTCTCCTCGATCCCCACCGCCAACAACTCCGCATTCCCCGAATCCGGGGCGTTGTTGCCGAAGACCACCGGCGCCAACGGCGACTGCCCCAGGATCTCGTGCATCAGGCCCAGGCGGACCTGGCCGAAGCCCATCCCGCCCAGCGCCGGGGGCAGGTGCGCCGCCCATAGACCCTCGGCCTTGACTCGCTCCTGCATGGGCTGGATCACCTCACGGATCTGGTCGTAGGTCAGATCCAGCGTCTCGAGCGGGAACACCTCTTCCCGAACGAATTCGCGCATCCACACCAACTTCGCCTCGAATTCGGGCTCGGTCGAGAAATCCCAGGCCATGCGCTCTTCTCCCTCTCCCCAGCGCCGGTCCCTCGGCTACCGGGGATCCTCACCCTGCCACTACCTTGGGCGCCGTGACCACCACGAGCCCCGTCTCCTTCCGAACGCCCGGAACTGCCGGCCAGCCGGGCACCCAGCCGGGCAGCCCTCAGGACGGCCTAATGGGCAGCCCGACGCCCCCTCCCCAGATTGCCCTGAGCCCGGCGGACCGAGCGGTGATCGCCGCGGCCGAAATGGCGCTCCTCGACGAGCGCCGCTTGCTCACCGCCGACGAACTCACCGCCCTCGCGGCACTGCCCGACGGCGCGGTCATGAACCTGGCCGCCCTGGCCCATCAGGTCCGACTCAGCTGGTGCGGTCCCGAGGTCGAGATCGAAGGCATCCTCTCGGCCAAGACCGGTGGATGCCCCGAGGACTGCCACTTCTGCTCGCAGTCGTCCCGCTTCGAGACCCCGGTGAAGGCGACGCCGTTCCTCGACCAGGACGAGGTCCTCACCGCGGCGCGCGAGACGGCGGCGCTCGGCGCATCAGAGTTCTGCATCGTGCTGGCCGTGCGCGGACCCGACGAACGCACCATGCAGCGCATCCTCGACCTCGTCCCTCTCATCCACGACGAGACAGGTCTCAACGTCGCCGTCAGCGCCGGCATCCTCACCGAGGATCAGGCCCGACGCCTGGCCGAGGGCGGCGTGCACCGCTACAACCACAACGTCGAGACCGCACGGTCCTACTTCCCCGAGATCGTCACCAGCCATACCTGGGACGAGCGGGCCGACACCTGCCGCCTGGTCAAGGACTTCGGGATGGAACTCTGCTGCGGTGCCCTGATCAACATGGGCGAGTCCGATGCCCAACGAGTCGAGCTCCTCGTCCAGCTCCAGGATCTCGACCCCACCGAGGTCCCTCTCAACTTTCTCAATCCCCGGCCGGGGACGCCGCTGGGCGACCGACCCATCCTCGGCCCGTGGGAGGCCGTCCGCTGGATCGCGCTCTTCCGTCTCGCCCTTCCTTCAGTGATCCTCCGCTACGCAGGTGGACGCGAAGTCACGCTGCGCGATCTCCAAGCCATGGGGATGACCGCCGGCATCAACGCGCTCATCGTCGGCAACTACCTCACCACGCTCGGCCGCTCAGCCGACGAAGACATCCAGATGCTCGAGGACCTGCGCATGCCCATCGGTGCCCTCAGCGCGGCCATCTGAAGCCCGACAACCCTGTCAACCCTGACAACCCCGACACGCCACCCTGCTCGGCCATGCCCACCACGCATTGCACGAGCTGCGGGCGACCCACCACGGATTGCGAGGGCTGCGGGCGCGACCTCGACCCACCGCGCTTCTGCCCGGATTGTGGGAGACGCATGACGGTCACCGTCACCCCCACGGGCTGGGTGGCGCGCTGCCGCGACCACGCTGAACTCCGATCCGCCTGAGGCCGGCCTCAGCTCAACGACGCGACACCTCGCCGCCGCCCTCAGGAGCCGGCTGGGCGGTCAACGGCGACGCATTCCCCTCCACCTTCCCGGATCCGGCTCGATGCTCTTCACCCTTCGCCGAGGGCTTCGGCTTCGGTTTCGCCTCCGACTGAGGCGGCCCCTGAGCCCGCCACGTGGGCGACGGCACCGAGATCATCGTCTGCCCGGTCGGACTGACGAACGTCACTTCGCCGTTCGCATCGCCGTGCATCGACCAACCCAGTTCGTGCACGGCGTTGTGATGCCGGCCGCACAAGGTGATGAGATTGTCCAGATTGGTCAGACCACCCTTCGTCCAGTGCCTCATGTGATGGACGTCGGTGAACTCGCAATAGGGGCAGCCGGGGACACGACAGCCCTTGTCCCGCCGGGCGATCTCGATCCGCTGTGCCGTCGTCGGATCCCGACGAGCGCGCCCCTGGTCGAGGATGGATCCATCCGGACCCTCGACCGACAAGGTGACCCCGGCGTCACACGCCAGTCGGCGAGCGACCTCGGCGGCGACCGGACCCACGCCTTCGAGCTCGGCCACACCGTTGTCGATCCCGAGCAGCAGACCGATGGGCGCATGAAGAACGAGGTGCGGGCGCACAATGCGGCGACGACCGGCGGATGCGACATCATTGACAGAACGTCCCGGACGAACCTCGGCCGCCTCTTGGAACAACTCGATCAGAACGTCGTAGAGCCTCTGGTCGTACGGCACGTAGGCGCCATTCGTTTCCGATCCCTTCATCTTCGTTCCGTTTTCATCCCCGCCTTCGTCCGGCCGGGCCTTGACCACGGGCGACGACGCGTCCCGAGCCTTGGCCGCATCCGCCGAGACACGCCCAACGAGCGCCGACTTGGCCAGTGCGTACTCGTCACGGGTGAAGGCCACCCACATCGTCCGCCGGGCGTCGTTGAAACGAAGGGTCCGGTGCTCGAACTCCCGCTCAGCCGAGTGCTCCAGGGCCTCCTCGGTCGCCTTGTGCCACTCGGCGAGATCCCGGGCCTGCTTCACCGTCCAATGAGCGGCCGCCGAACGGATCTCGGCGTCGGTCTCGGGCGATGCCACCTCGGCCAGCGGGGCCACCTTGTCGAGCGACATCTCCCCCGAGGCCAAGCTCTCCGACAGAGCGGGCAGGTCAGCAAGATCCGCCGCCGCCCTCACCCACTGCCGAGCCGTCGACGCCGACACTCCGCACTGCTCGGTCACCCACATGATCATCGACCCCGCGCCGTCGCCCCGCCAGGCCTCGGCCCGGTCGAACTCCGCGATGTCGGCCAGCTGCTCGTGCAGCAACGCCGAGATCTGGCCCGCCCGAGCCCGCATCTGCGCCGCCAACTCCCTCGAACGAGCGTCGCGCCCGAACTCGCGGCACGGCGGACGCCGCCGCATGACCCGGCCATCGACCGTGGCCGCCCGACCCGAACGATCACTCCTCATGTGAATGAACGGTCGCTCCTCCGTTTGGTCGAGCGCGTATTTTCATTTTTTGGGTAGTCGACCCCGTCGCCTCGCCGGACCGTCGCCGGGGAGACATCGCGTCGCCGGGGAGACATCGCGTCGCCGGCGCCGTGACGAAGCAGTCAGTCCTGAACGAGCGCGACGAGACGATCCTCTTCTCCGGGCACGGTTACGACGGCGAAGCGATCTCGATCCCGCAACCATTCCCGGTTTCTTTCATGGAGGCCATTGTCGGGCTCGAACCGATTCAGGATGACGACGATCGGGACAGCGAGAGGAGTGAGGGCGTCCACGGTCAGGCGGACCGAGTTGATCGTTCCCAACCCGGCGTCGGCAACCAACAACACCAAGTCAGGTGCCACGGCACGACAGAAGGCGAGGCAGTCACCGTCGGCAGCTAGCGGAGAACGCAATCCGCCCGCCGTCTCCACCAGACCGACGTCGCCGCCGTGCCAGACCAAATTCATGGATCAAGTCGCCGACCGTGAAGCTGGGACGGCCGAGGGCCTGCGCGGCCATCGGCGGCGCCATGGCCACTTCGTACCAACGATGCGATGCGCAGACGACCTCGGGGGCCTCCCCGCTGGCACCGCCCAGGACTGCCGCATCGAAGCCGGCCGGATCATCCTCGGGATCGAAGGACTGGGCGGGCTTGCGGGCCGACACCGACAAGCCGGTCGCGCGCAACCCCATGAGAAGGTGCGCACCGACCCAGGTCTTACCGATGTCGGTACCGGTGCCGACAACGGCCACGACACGACGCGGACGAGCCACGCGGGTCAGCGGACGCCGGCGGGTGCGGGCGAAAAGGAGGTGGGTGTCGAAGAGTCCTGACTCGACGCAAGAGTCGAATTAGACGCAAGGGTGAGAGGAAGCGCGGAGAGTGCCTCGAGGAGCCGCTCGACGTCGGTGTCCGAGTGTGCCGCCGACAGCGTGACCCGCAGGCGGCTGGTGCCGATAGGCACGGTCGGTGGGCGGATGGCCGGTACCCAAAGACCCGTCTCGAGCAGCGCTGCCGAGGCATCGAGCGCCGCCTGCTCCGATCCGAGGATGACCGGCACGATCGGGCTGGGATGGCCCGGCGGCACGATGCCCGCCTCCGCCATCCGGTCGATCTGGGCGGCGAGGCGCCCCCTTAGGTCAGCACCTTCGTCGGAGCGCAGGATCCGGAGCGCAGCGAGGGCGGCGGCGGCGTCAGCCGGGGACAGCGCGGTCGAGAAGATGTACGAGCGGGCCCGGTTGACGAGGAGGTCGACGACGTCACGGCTGGCGGCGACGAATCCGCCGAGTGCGCCGAGGGTTTTTGACATGGTGCCGACGTGCACGACCATTCTCCTTTGCGTCCCGACAGACGCAACGCCGGCCCGGTCCCCGCTTCCCTTCGCCTCCCCTCCGCCTCCCGTTGCCGGAGGGAGGTGGGGGCCGAGGACGGCGTGAGCTTCGTCGATGACCAGCAGCGCATCGTGGTGCGCGCACAAGGAAAGGAGGTGCTCGAGCGGGGCGGCGTCGCCGTCCATGGAGAACACGGAATCGCTGACCACAATCGTCGGCAGCCATTCGGCGCCGGCAGGCGATGGCTCGCGCCCGGCGAGAAGCTGCTCGAGATGGTCCATGTCGGCGTGGCGGTACACGGCCAGTTCCGAACGGGAAAGCCGGCAGCCGTCGATGATGCTGGCGTGGTTGAGCTCGTCGGAGAGCACGCGCACGCCCCGGCCGCCGAGCGCGCACAGCGTCCCGAGGTTGGCCGCGAACCCGGTGGGGAAGCAGACGGCGGCCTCGGTGCCCTTCCACGCCGCCAGCTCGAGCTCGAGCTCGGTGTGGATCGGTCGGGAACCCGTCACCAACCGCGAGGCCCCGGCTCCGGCGCCCCAGCGATCGAGCGCGTCGTGGGCGGCCCGCACCACCTCGGGGTGCGCGCTCAATCCGAGGTAGTCGTTGGAGGCGAAGGACACGACGGGTCGGCCCAGCAGGGCGCCGGCCGGACCGCGGGCGTCGAATTCCCGGGGGGCACGCCAGCGATCCTCGGCGACCACCTGGGCCAACTCACCCCGGATGCGATCGGGCCAGGTCACGGCCGGTCCGGTGGGGCGGCGGCGGAGGCGGTGGTGATGGCGGTGATGGCGGTGGTGGTGGCGGTGGTGGTGGTGGTGGTGGTGGTGAGGTCGTCGAGGCCGCCATTCAGGGCGTCGACGATGCGGACGATCTCGTCCTCGGTCGTGGTCAGGGGCGGCATGAGCACGACGACGTCGCCGAGCGGGCGCAACAGGACGCCACGTCGGACCGCGCCGGCACAGACCTGCCGGCCCCAACGCAGGCCGGGCCCGGGCGGCGCCAGCTCGACGCCCACCATGAGACCGCGCTGGCGGACCTCGAGGACTTCGGAGCGCGGGGCGATGCGCTCGGTCAGCAGAGCCGAGAGCTGGTCGGCCCGGGCCCGCACGTTGGCCAGCACGTCCCACTCGTCCATGAGGCGCAGGTGCTCGAGGGCCACCGCGGCGGCCAGCGCATTCCCGCCGTAGGAGTGCCCGTGGTAGAAGGTCTGCGGCCCGAGATCGGACCCGAGGAAGGCGTCGAAGACGCGGCCCGAGGCCACCGTGGCCGACATGGCCAGGTAGCCGCCGGTGATCCCCTTGCCCAGGCACAAGAGGTCGGGTCGCACGCCGCACTGCTCGGAGGCGAAGAGCGTCCCGGTCCGGCCCGAAGCCGGTGGCCACCTCGTCGCAGATGAGCAGCGCCCCGGCCCGGCGGCAGGCTTCGCCCACCTGCCCGACGTCGGCGGCCGAGGCGCACAGCATCCCCGCCGCCCCCTGCACCAGGGGCTCGAGCACGACTGCGGCCAGCTCGCTGGCGTGGGCCTCGATGGCGGCGCAGGCTTTGGCGGCCCAACCGGGATCGGCGTATCCAGGGGTGCGCACGACCGGGAAACACAGCGGCTCGAACACGGCGCTGAACACGCCGCCGTCACCGAGCGAGAGCGCGCCGATGGTGTCGCCGTGGTACGCGTCGCCGAGGGCGAGGAAGGCCGTGCGCCCCCTCTCGCTCCGATTGGCCCAGTACTGGAAGGCGATCTTGAGAGCCTGCTCCACCGCCACCGCCCCATCCGCGGCAAAGAGGAAATGGGGGTCGTCGACCGGGACGGCGGCGGCCAGGGCCTCGGCCAGCTCGACCACCACCGTGTTGCCGTTGCCCAGCATGGTGGTGTGGGCGACCTTGGCCGCCTGCTCGGCGAGGGCCAAGTCGAGCTCGGGCACGTGGTGGCCGAGCGTGTTGACCCAGAGGGATGAGATCGCATCGAGGTAGCGGTTGCCCGCGGCGTCGACCAGTTCGCGCCCCTCGGCCCGCTCGATGACCAGGGGGGCGTTGTCGGCGTAGGCCGCCATCTGCGTGAAGCCGTGCCAGACGACGGCGGCATCCCGCTCGACCCAGGTGCGGGCGCCGTTCCGGGGCGGGGTCTCGGGGGCTGGGCCTGGGGCTGGGGCTGGGGCTGGCGCTGGGGCTTGGGAGGGCCTGGACGGGCCGGGGGGCAGGCTGCTCACGCCCAGATTCTGGACGCTGCCGGACCGAGAGGTCCATTGCGCGAATATGGGTCATGGATCTCATCGGTGTGGTCGACACCATGTTCGCCCGCTACGACATGGGGGGCGAAGCCCTCGATGAGCTGGCCCAATGCCCCGGATACGGGACCGTCTTCACCACCGTGCGCCGGACGGTGCCCGGGTTCAAGGACCTGGCGGTGCAGGCCAAGAAGCTGATCGAGGAGGAGGGCTGCCGGATCGTGGTTGCCCTCGGCATGCCCGGCAAGGAACAGGTCGACAAGATGTGCGCCCACGAGGCGTCCACCGGGATCATGACGGCCCAGCTCATGACGAACACCCCGATCCTCGAGGTATTCGTGCACGAGGACGAATCGGACGACCCGGCCACCCTGGCCATGGTCTTCAAGAATCGGTCCCGGGACCACGCCCGCAACGCCTACCTCATGCTCTACGAGCCCGAGGAGCTCATCGCCCGGGCCGGCCAGGGAGTGCGTCAAGGGTTCGCCCACGCAGGGCCCCTCGAGGTCTGACCAAACCGGCGCCCGGTTCAGGGATCCCGGGGCAGCCCCAACACCCGCTCGGCCACGATGTTTCGCTGCACCTCGGCCGTTCCCCCGCCCACCGTGAGGGCGGGGGCGAACAGGAACCCCCGGGACCACGTCGGATCGTCCAGGACCCAAGATCCCCTGACCGGCCCCGACCCCGGCCCCGGCCCCGGTCCCCGGCCCCATGAGCATCCCGAAAGGCCCGGCCAGATCCCGGGCCAGGTCCATCACGTGCTGACCATGGGCATCGGCCAGAGCCTTGCGCACCGACGCCTCGGCCCCGGGCTGGCGCCCCGCCAGCACGGCCGAGACCATGCGCAGGCGTAGCACCCGCAAGATCCGGCTCTCGACCCACACCGACACCAATCGCTCACGCAGCGAGGGTGACGGCACACCCCCGCAACGATGGACGAGCGCCACCAGGTCCTCGGCCGTCGGGCCCATCCCCCACAGCGCCCCCTCGCCCGACAGCGAGACCCGCTCGTTGCCCAGCGTCACCTTGGCCAGGTCCCACCCGCCGTGCTCGGGGCCGACCAGGTGGTCGGCCGGGATGCGCACGTCGGTGAAGAAGACCTCGTTGAAGGCGTGCTCGCCGGTCATGTCGACGAGCGGCCGGATCTCGATGCCCGGAGCATCCATCGGGCACACGAAGTAGCTGATGCCCATGTGCTTGGTGGCCGTCGGATCGGTCCGAGCCAGCAAGATCCCCCAACGAGCGATGTGCGCGTAACTGGTCCATACCTTCTGCCCGTTGACGACGTAGGAGTCGCCGTCACGCTCGGCCCGTGTGCTCAGCGAAGCCAGATCGGACCCGGCGCCGGGCTCGGAGAACAGCTGGCACCAGAACTCCTCCCCGCTGAGCAGCGCCCAGAGCCAGCGTTCCTTCTGCTCCGCGGTGCCGGCGTACATGAGGGTTGGCCCCGCCCAGCCGATACCGATGGGGTTGACCGGGCGTCGCACCCCTGCCCGCCGGAGCTCCTCGTCGATCAGGAGTTGCGTGACGGGATCGGCATCGAGTCCATACGGTGGAGCCCAGTGGGGGGCCACATACCCGGCCTCGGCCAACTGTCGGCCGGTGGGATTCGGGTGCCCGTCCAACCACCGCTTGACCTGGTCTCGGCGGGGGTCGTCTTCGCCAGGGAGGCCGAGGTCCACGGCGGGAGCGTATTCTCGGCTCCTCGCTTCTCGCACGTCGAGGTTCGTGGGCCGGGCAGTGTCGTGGGCCGGGGCAGTGTCGTGGGCCGGGGCAGTGTCGTGGGCCGGGGCAGTGTCGTGGGCCGGGGCAGTGTCGTGGGCCGGGGCAGTGTCGTGGGCCGGGGCAGTGTCAGAGAAGCAAAGCGACAGTCGCGGTATGAAAGCAATGTCGGTGGGAGTGCCGGTGGCGGATGGGAGCGTGGTGATGACGGATTGGAATTACGCAGACGTCTGGGAGACGGTGGCGGACGTACAGCCCACGCTGCCCGCGGTGACCCAGGGCAGCCGCACCGTCAGCTGGGAGGAGTTCGACCACGGAGCCGACGGCGTGGCCCAGTTCCTGCTCGACCTCTGCGTGGCCAAGCAGGACAAGGTGGCCCTGTACCTCTACAACTGCCCCGAGTACCTGCAGAGCACCTTCGCCACCGTGAAGGTCGGCCTGGTCCCGGTCAACACCAACTACCGCTACGGCGACGACGAGCTGAGCTACCTGTGGGACAACGCCGACGCGGTGGCCGTGGTCTTCCACGGCACCTTCTCCGAACGGATCGAGGGCATCCTCGAGCGCGTGCCCCGGGTCAAGGGCTGGTTGTGGGTGGACGACGGCACCGGCCCGTGCCCCGAGTGGGCCACTCCCTACGACGACGCGGCCAAGTCGGCCATCGGCCGGGTGCGTGCGCCCTGGGGGCGCAGCGGCGACGACCTCTACCTGCTCTACACGGGCGGCACCACCGGCATGCCCAAGGGCGTGATGTGGCGACAGGACGATCTCTTCGCCCGCCTCATCGACAGCGCGGTGCGCCACTACCCCGTCGACGGTGGCCTCGAGGCCGTGCGCGCCGCGGTCGAGGCCAGTCCCGGCGGTGTGACCATCCTGCCCGCGTGCCCACTCATGCACGGGACGGGCAACTTCCCCTCCAACACCGTGCTGGCCGAGGGGGGCAGGGTCTGCCTGCTCGAGTCGCGGCGCTACGACCCGGTGGAGCTGCTCGACACGATTCAGCGCGAGAAGGTGAACGGCCTCGTCTTCGTGGGCGATCCCTTCGCCCGCCCGCTCCTCGGCGCGCTCGAGGAGCATCCCGGCGCGTGGGACCTGAGCTCGCTCATGATGATCATTTCGTCGGGCGCCATGTGGAGCGAGCCCGTGAAGGAGGGTTTGTTGGCCCAGCATCCCGCCATGCTCCTCGTCGACGCCTTCAGCTCGTCGGAGGCGCTCGGCATGGGCGTGTCGGTCTCGGCCAGCGGGGCCGCGGCCAAGACGGCGTCGTTCACGCTCGGGCCCGAAGTGAAAGTCCTCACCGATGATGGCCGCCAGGTCGAGCCTGGGTCCGAAGAGATCGGCGTCCTCGCCCTCGGCGGGCGCAACCCGTTGGGCTATTACAAGGACGAGGAGAAGTCGGACCGCACCTTCAAGGAGATCGACGGGGTGCGCTACTCCATCCCCGGCGACTTCGCCCAGGTCGACACCGACGGCACCATTCACCTGCTCGGGCGGGGCTCGGTCTGCATCAATTCGGGCGGCGAGAAGATCTTCCCCGAGGAGGTCGAGGAGGCGCTCAAGACGCACGACGCCGTGCGCGACGCCGTCGTCGTCGGCATCCCGCATCCGAGGTTCGGTGAGCAGATCGTGGCGGTGGTCGAGCCGGCGGACGAGGCCGCTGTGCCGGCGGAGGCGGAGCTGATCGCGCACGTCAAGGAGCGACTGGCCTCGTACAAGGCGCCGCGACGGGTGCGGGTCGTGTCCACCATCGGGCGCGCGCCCAACGGCAAGGTGGACTACGCGCGGCACCGGAACGAGTCAATCGAGGAGATCGGCGCCGTTGCCGACTGAACTGTCGTAGGCCCAACGGCCTGACGTCGCGCTTCGGCTGAGCCAGACTGCAGTCATGTTCATCGCTCCCGTCGACGCCACCCTCGGCGAACCGGAATGGCGTGCCTTCGTCGAGGCCCATCCCTTCGGCCATCTGGTCGCCGGCGGCGGACCCGAGCGCCTCGTCCCCGCCGTGGTTGCGACTCAGTTCGTGCTGGCCGGTCAGACCGTCTGGCTGCATCTTGTGCGGGCGAACCCCATCTTCACCGTGCTCGACGAGAACCCGGCGGTGGTACTGAGCGTGGCCGGCGACTGGGCCTTCATCCCCTCGGCGTGGAAGGCCATCGACGGCGAGGACCCCGCGCTCGGCATCCCGACCACCTACTACGGCGCGGTGCAGCTGGAGGGGAGAGCGTGGGTGCACGACGAGCGCACGGCTCCGGGCACGGTGGCCGCCATCCTGCGACGCCAGCTGGCCACCTTCCAGCCCGACGTCGAGTCGGCCGACCCGGCCGAAGCCCATGGGGCCAAACTCCTCGGGATCCTGGGGATCGAGATCCGGATCGAGCGGGTCAGGGCGAAGTTCAAGTACGGCGGGAACGTCGACGAGGCGCACCGGCGGGCGGTGGTCGAGCATCTCCGGAACCGGGGCACGCCCGAGGACCGGGCAGCCGCCGAGCACACGCTGCGCCGTCTCGAGCCGGACGGAAGTAAGGCGCCAAGCGTCGACCGAATCGGCAACACTATCGGGCGTGAGTGGTGAACCGATCGATGTCTTGCAGCTGCTGTCGGCCATGAAGGTCGAGGTCTCCCACCGTTTCGATGCGCCGATCGAGGCCGTGTGGGCACTGCTCTCGGATGTCGAGCGGATGGCTGGGCTCGGACCCGAGCATGTCGAGGCCCATTGGCTCGGGCGGGAGAGAGGCGTCGGCGCCCAGTTCAGCGGAAAGAATCGGCGCGGCGATGACGTTTGGGAGGTCCCGTGTCATGTCACCGAGTGCGACCGTCCGACCCGGTTCTCTTGGACGGTCCTCGAACCCGAGAATCCCTCATCACGATGGTGCTACACCCTGGCCGAAGAAGGCACGGGCACGCTCGTGGTGGAGCGATTCGAACACGGACCGAACTACAGCTTCACCCGCATCTGGGCTGAAGAGCACCCCGCCGAAGCCTCGAGCATCATCAGCGAACGAGCGGACACCTTGCGAGCGGACATGAGCACAACGCTGGTGAATGCCGAGCGCGTTCTCTTTTCACGGACCGCCTGATATCAGAACGCCCCACACCAGGACGGCGAAGGTCTTCGCCCAGACCCCTCTCGGTCAGACGCTTCGGAGTACTGCGGTCCGGCACGGATCGAACCGTCGCCGTCGAGGCGCAAACAGGGTCTTACCTTTGGCCGCGAGGCACCCCTCGTCGTGCCTGCCAGCACCAGTGGAAGACTGAAACGATGGTTGACTGCATGGCATGTGAGCTCTCGAACGGGGAGCGAGATCTCCCAGGCGGCCTGATCCACCGCACCCGCTTTTGGCTCGTCGAGCACTGCGTCGGCCCGCTCGGTCTCGGCACGCTGATCGTCAAGCCAGAGCGCCACGTGACGGCGGTGGGAGAGCTCTCCGAGGATGAGGCGGCAGAGCTCGGGCCGCTCCTTCGGCGAGCATCGAGCGTGGCCAGCCAGCTCGTCGACGGCGATCAGGTCTACAACTGCTCGTGGTCCCACGCAGGAGGAGTCCCGGTCCATATTCACTATGTCGTGCAGCCCGTAACGAAGACTCAGATGTCGGACTTGGGAGCCTACGGACCGAAGCTGCAGGTGGCCATGTTCTCCGCCTGCGTGCGACCCGATCCGGCCGAGGTCGAACGCATTTCCACGATCGCTCGACGAGCTTTCGCCGACTGATCTCGTGAGCACGTTCCGCGCTGCGGGGACACACCGCTCCGGCGGCAGAGGAGAAAGGCCAGAATGAGACAGGTGACGGAGACTCGCAGGATCGCCTGGCTCTTCCTCCAATTCGCCTGCGCTGTCGTCCTGTTGGGCACCGGCTTGAGCAGTCCAGCATCGGCCGCCGCCCCAACCCACGATCGGGCAGGGACAGGTTCGCAGTCTGGCGTCACCGGGTGGGCCGCGGTCGGGAGCTATGACCAGAACACACTCTTTGCCGGCGAAGGTGTGACGACGGTTTTTGCATCGCGTCGCCGCACCCACGAGCTGTACAGGGGGCTCGCATCGATACCGAGCGCCCTAAAGGCGCAGGGCTGGGCTCACATCGGAGATCCTGATTCGCTCCACGGGTATGTGTTCGACGCCTATCAGGGTCCCAGCTCGGGACACTCGAAGATGTTTCTCGTCACGACCCCGTCGGGCAAGACTTTCGAGTACGTCCACCGGCTGGTACCCGGTGAGCTGTACAACAACTCCTTCGTGACCATCTCGCCCGACAGCCAATGGATGGTCGCTGGCGAGTGGGAAACGATGAGCCATCTACAGATCTACCCCACACCCCTCCTCAACCACAGGTCGCCTGCTCGCGGTGGATCGTTGCGGCTCGCCGGGTACGTCAAACTCGACCACAAGGTAAACGACGTCCAGGGTTGTGACTTCGTGACTCCGGTCCGACTCATCTGCGCCTCCGACGACGACTCACGGACGCTCTTTCGAAACGCCAAGCCGCTTGTGCAAATTGACCTGGCCGCGCCGCTTGCCGGCACCAGCGTAAAAGGGCACGTGGTGGATCTGGGATCGATCCCGCAAGAGAGCGCCTGCTCCGGCACATTCGAAGCAGAGGGCGTTGACTTCGACACATCGACCGACGTCTTGCGGGTGGAGGTCATCCAGCCGGGTTCCTGCATTCTCAAAACGACCATCTACATGTACAGGCCGGCCGGCAGACGCGGCTGAGGGCCGTCCTCAATTCGCTGGGTTCTACGAAGCGACGCACAGCTCGGGAGGGGTCGAACACGACGGTGCTCTCCATCCCCCGCGGTGGCGGGAGCTGCGAAGGCTACGGTCTACGCACTCAGCGGTGGTCCCTGACGCGTCTCCGTACCTGTGATGGGACGGCGGGACCGAATCAGGAGACCACGTCGTAGAAGGACTGAACGACATCATCGTCAAGAGCGGCAAGCACTTTCTCCAGGTGACCACTTGCCACAATAAATTCTCCGAACGCAGCATCGTGCGCTTGGCGTGATGACCAAGTCTGAATGAACACAGAGCATCGAGGATCGTCCTGATCCCGGAGGATGTCGAATGATTCGCATCCATCGGCGCCAAGCATGCGCCGGCGGCCTTCGGATTGAAGATCGAAGAGTTTTGACTCCTGGCCCTCTGCGGCGTGAAATCGAGTGACGGTGGTAACGCTCATGGAAATACCTCGATCTCCGAGAACGGCGGCCTGGCGAGAACCGTACTGCACTTCGGATCGCTACCCCCGACCCTGTCGAGGAGCAGATCATCTCGGATCTGTCGTAGAGCCACCGATGCGGCGAATTGGCGAAGTGCCAGTCCTAGACTTGATCGGCGTGAACGGAGACTTGATCGAGCGACTTGGGCGGCTCCAAGGAGCGGCCATCGCTGAAGGAGCCTTCTCGTCAGGACCCGCCGTGTGGGTGGGCAAACGTGAAGTTGCTCATATCGATGACAATCAGGCGCTCGACGTTCGACTCACGAAGGAGGTCATCCGAAGTCGGCGATCCTCACTGCGAGCAGATCGCAGGATCGTACTTCGACCCAATTCGTCGGATTGGCTCGAATTGAGGATCGAATCAGAGGCCGACATGGCGTTCGCCCTCTCGCTCGTCGAGGATGCGATCGCGGCCAACCTCGGCAGCGCGGCGCCAGGACCTCCACCCTCGGGTGCCGAACTTCGGCGAAGACGACGTTTCCACTGACCACAAGCCGGCGTGGTGGGCAGGTCTGGTGGAGATACGGATCGGTCCGACGGTCCCGACAGGCGCCGCGCCTCAGATCGAACGGATGGCGCCTCCGTCGACTGGGATCATTGCTCCCGTGACGTACGACGCGGCAGGAGAGAGCAAGAAAGCGGCAACTCGGCCGAACTCTTCTGGTTCCCCGTATCGGCGTAGGGGGATGTGCTCCGACTGTCTGACACGAACCTCTTCGGGATCGCCAGCGAGGGCATCGATCTCACGGACTCGGTCGGTGGCGATCCGGACTGGCAACAGTCCATTGATCCGTACCCCGGCGGGTCCATGCTCATCGGCCAGGGTCTTCACGACGCCCGCGAGCCCGGGGAAGAGGCCATTCGAGATGGCGAGATTGGGCAGCGGTGCGCGTACCGACGAAGCCAACACGAAGACGAGAGATGCGCCCGTCCCACTCGGAAGGCTGGTTCCCTCGCTGCCGAGCTCGGCTGCGAGGACGCGCCCGAGGCGGATGGCCCCGAGGAAGACGCTTTCGAAAGCAGCACGCCATGCATCGTCCGTTGTGCTCGCGACACTCCCGGTCGGGGTGCCCCCCACGCTCACGAGCGCCCCGTCTATGCGACCGTGGGTCTCCTTGGCGGCTGCGATGAGGCGACCTGGCGTGGCAGGATCCGCATTGTCCGCGACGATCCAGGTGGGGGGGTTCGCTGCGGTGCCGCCCCGTGAGAGGCGATCTGCGGCCGCTGAGGCCGTGGCCTCATGAGGGGAGGTGAGGACGACTTTTGCTCCCTCTCCGACGAGTGCCTGAACCGCGGCAAAACCAAGGCCGCGGCTGCCTCCGGTCACGAGGTAGACCCTGTCACGCAATCCGAGATCCATGAGGGGCATCTTGGCCCAACGCCGTCGAGACGTAGACCAGAGTGCGTCGGCCACGCTACGGGTGCTGCTTTCGGAACGTGAGTCCGGGTCACTCCCCGGGCTGGCGTTCTGGCCGGGCTGGCGTTCTGGCCGGGCTGGCGTTCTGGCCGGGCTGGCGTTCTGGCCGGGCTGGCGTTCTGGGACGATTGACTTGCAAATCCAGAGCTGGCAATTCCGAAGGATCTTCTCATCACGTGGAGGTGCCCATGGGAACGATCACCACTTCAGATGGCACGGAGATCTTCTACAAGGACTGGGGTAGCGGCCAGCCCATCGTGTTCAGCCACGGTTTGGCCGCTGTCAGCTGACGACTGGGACACCCAGATGCTGTTCTTTTTGCACCACGGTTACCGGGTCATCGCCCACGACCGGCGCGGGCATGGGCGCTCTGCGCAGGTCAGTGAAGGCAACGACATGAACCACTATGCCGATGACTTGGCCGACCTGACCCAGCACCTCGATCTGCACGACGCCATCCACGTCGGGCACTCCGCGGGCGGCGGCGAGGTGGCGCGTTATATCGGCCGCCATGGGGAGGACCGCGTGGCGAGGGTGGTGCTGATCAGCGCCGTGACGCCATCCGTTCTGCAGACCGAAACCAATCCGGCCGGCGTGCCAAAGGCAGGGTTCGAGGGCCTCCAAGCCCAGCTGGCGGCGAACCGCTCGGAGTTCTGTCGAGCGGTGCCGTCCGGTCCGTTCTATAACTTCGACCAGCCGGGTGTCGATCCCTCCGAGGCAGTCATTGAGAACTGGTGGCGCCAGGGCATGATGGGCGGTGCAAAGGGCCACTACGAATGCATCTCCGGATTCATCGAGGAGGACTACACGGCGGATCTCGAGAAGATCACCGTGCCGGCCCTGGTGATGAACGGCGAGACCGACCAGATCGTCCCTTGTGCCTCCTCCGGTCCGCGAGCGGTCGAACTGCTGAAAAACGGCACGCTGAAGACGTACGCAGGCTTCCCGCACGGGATGCCAACGACGCACGCGGAAACCATCAACGCCGACTTGTTGGCCTTCCTCGGAACGTGACGTCGAGCTGGTCGGCGATCACGAGGCTCGTGGCAACGACGTTTCTTTCAGGAGATCTGCTCGAAGCCCTCGGCCCTTTTCAGACTTCTTTGCCCCTGTCTTCGAGGTCTGCGGCCACGGTGTCGTAGCCGGCACTCGTCAGTATTCGGCGCAAGTCGACGAGTTGTTGTCCGTCGATGTCCTTGTCACTCGGACGCCTGAGAACCTCGGTCTCTTGACCGAGGCGGAACAGAAACATGTCGTCGTGCTGTTCTTCGATGGATCCGACCGCCTCGAGCAATGAGACGACATCGTGCCATTCGACGTTGTGGTTCGTTTCTTGCTGAAAGATCTGCACCAGGGTGTCTCGATGATGACCGCTGAGATGCCCAGGCCCTGAGGTTGACGACATCGGGATCCTCTCGTCGTAGTGAAGAACTCAATGTAGCGAGAGTCCCCGAGCGGCGCGAGACCCCGAAGGTTCAGAGATCTAGCGCGTCGTCGACTGCACGGCCTCGGCCAGGTTGGCCAGGGTCTGGGTCATCTCCTGTTCGGCGTGCTCGCTGCTGTGGTCACCCATGGTGCGGGCGATGAAGGCGAACCACGGCTTGCGCCGGTCCTCGAACGACTCGGTCACCCGGCAACCGGACTCGGTCTCCTCGAAGTCGTAGCGCCAATGGGCCACCTCGAGCGGGCCCGACGTCACGGCGATCTCAAAGCTCGACCCCGGATCGAAGGCGATCACTGTCACCGTGGTCGACCAGCGCCGCATTCCGTTGCGGTTGTTGCCCCGGAAGACGGCACCCAGCGCGGGCCCGGTGGATCCCTTGACCCAGTTGCCGCCGGCGTTCTCCGGTGACCACTCCCCCATCCGGGTCAGGTCGGAGACGAGCGCGAACACGTCGTGGGCTGGGGCGTCGATGTCGCGGCTGACGGCTGTGGAGTACGGCATGGTGTGACGTTAGGTTGGGTGCATGACCGACGTCATCTCCGAGACCCCAGAAGCCACAGAAACCACAGGAACCGCCGACTCCGCCACCCCGAGCCCACTTCAGCTGGTGGGGCCGATGCCACCCGTCTTTGCGAGCGCGGACGAGGAGCGACTGCACCGCAAGCAGCGGCTGGCCGGCGCGCTGCGCCTGTTCGGGCGGTTCGGCTTCTCCGAGGGTGTGGCCGGGCACATCACGGCGCGCGATCCCGAGCTGACCGACCACTTCTGGGTCAATCCCTTCGGCATGAGCTTCCGCCACGTCCGCGTCTCGGACCTGATCCTGGTCAGCCACAGCGGCGAGGTGGTCGAGGGCAACCGTCCGGTGAACCCGGCCGCCTTCGCCATCCACTCCGCCGTGCACGCCGCCCGGCCCGACGTCATTGCCGCCGCCCACGCACACTCGGTCTACGGCAAGTCCTGGTCGACGCTCGGCCGCCTGTTGGACCCGATCACCCAGGACGCCTGCGCGTTCTTCGAGGACCACACCGTCTGCGCCGAGGGCGGCGGCATGATCGTGCTCGAGGAGGCGGCGGCCAAGGCCCTCGCCTCGTCCCTCGGCCCGCACAAGGCCACCATCCACCGAAATCACGGGCTCTTCACCGTCGGGCATTCGGTCGACGAGGCCGCCTGGTGGTTCATCACCATGGAGCGCTCGTGCCAGGCCCAGCTGCTGGCCGAGGCGGCGGGGACGCCCCTGCTCATCGACGACGAAGGCGCCCGCTACACCCGGGACCACACGGCCAGTCACTTCGCCGGCTGGTTCTCCTTCCAGCCCATGTGGGACGAGATCTCGCGGAGCGAGCCCGACCTGTTCGAATAGTGCGAGCGGCGCCCGCTCCCTCCGGCGCTGCCCCTATTTCGGTGGGCAGAGCGGTCGATGCGGCGGATGCGGCGCAGAACGAGAACGTGTTCTAATCTGAGTCCGATGGAGTTCAACCTCGCCGATCTGTTCGAAGCCGCCGTCGACGCCTACCCCGAGCGGGAATACCTGGTGGCGAACGGCGAGCGGCGCACCTACGCGCAGATGGAGGCCCGGGCCAACCAGCTGGCCCACTTCCTGGCCGACCGGGGGATCGGTCCCGGCGACCACGTGGGCATCTATGCCTACAACGCGGTCGAGTGGGTGGAGACGGCCTGGGCCGTGTTCAAGCTCCGCGCCATCTGGATCAACATCAACTATCGCTACGTCAAGGACGAGCTGCGCTACCTGCTGACGAATGCCGATCTCAAGGCGATCGTGCACCAGCGCGAGTTCTCCCCACTGGTCGCGGCGCTGCTGCCCGAGCTCCCCGAGCTGCGCCACGTCGTCGTGATCGACGACGGCACGACCGTCGAGGCGACACCCGGCGCCATCCCCTACGAAGATGCACTGGCCGGGCAGTCCGAGGTCCGCGACTTCGGCCCCCGGTCGGGCGACGACCTCTACATCCTCTACACCGGTGGCACCACCGGCATGCCCAAGGGAGTGGTCTGGCGCCACCAGGACGTCTTCTATGCCTTGGGGGGCGGCACCGACCCGGCGACCAACACCCGCGTCACCGACCCGACGTACATGGTGACCAAGGGTGCCGCCGGCGGGATGACCCACCTGCCCATTGCCCCGTTGATGCACGGGGCGACCCAGTGGTGCGTCATGGGACAGAGCTTCGTCGGATCGAAGATCGTGCTCATGGCCAAGTTCGACCCCCACGAGGTCTGGCGTCTGGTCGACGACGAGAAGGTCAATTCGGTGATGATCACCGGAGACGCCATGGGCAAGCCGCTGGTCGAGTCACTCGACGACCCGGGCTTCGACCACGAGCTGAGCACGCTGTTGGCCGTCGTGTCCTCCGCCGCGCTCTTCAGCGCGCCGGTGAAGGACGACTTCTTCGCCCACCTACCCAACATCGTCATCACCGATGCCATTGGCTCCTCCGAGGGCGGCAACAACGGCATGACCATGGTCACCGCGGGCAATACTGCGATGAAGAGCGGGCCGACCGTGCATCTCCTCGGCGCGACCGTCGTCTTCGACGAGAACCTCGTGCAGGTCGAGCCTGGTTCCGGTGTCATCGGCAAAATCGCCCGCTCGGGTGACATCCCCCAGGGCTATTACAACGACCCGAAGAAGACGGCCGAGGTCTTCGTCGAAGTCGACGGGACGCGCTACGTCATGCCGGGCGATTACGCCACCGTGGAGGCCGACGGCTCCATCACCCTGCTCGGACGTGGGTCGATCGTGATCAACTCGGGCGGCGAGAAGATCTTCCCCGAAGAGGTGGAGTCCGCCGTGCGGTCGCACCCCGACGTCATGGACGCCATCGTGTGCGGGGCGTCGGACGAGCGCTGGGGTCAGACGGTGGCCGCCATCATCCAGCCCCGGGTCGGCCACGAGGCACCGTCGCTCGAGGCGATCCAGGAGCACTGCCGGGAGGCCATCGCCGGCTACAAGGTGCCCCGCCGGCTCCACGTGGTCGAGACGGTCGAGCGCTCCCCGAGTGGTAAGCCCGACTACCAGTGGGCGGCCTCCATCGTGAACGCCGGAGCAGAGGCGAAAGCGGTGCCCTGAGCTCGGGCCTGGCTGGTGGGCCTGCGCTGGTGGGCCTGCCCAGGTTGGTGAGCCGATCTGCTCACTCGAAACGGTCGTGGTGTGCGCCGATGAGGGCGACGGCGATCACGGCCGGCACGGTGCCTTTGTTCGACCAGCGATGGCGGGTACCGTTCTGCACGTAGGTGTCACCGGCCGACAGCGTCACGGTTGCCCCGTCGTCGAGCTCCATGATGGCCTCGCCCGAGAGGACGACCCCGTAATCGATCGTCGCTGTCGTGTGCATGCCGGGGTTCTCGGGTTCGAGGTGCTCCATCATTCCCGGCAGCTTCTGCTGGAACTCTTCGAGGGCGGCCCCGATGTCAAGGCCTTCGGGTGCGCCCGCTCCCCCGTCGGGTGGGATGGTGAAGAACGCAAAACGCGATCCCCCGACCGGCGGAAAGTACTTCGGCCCATCGGGCTTCGACCCGTCGTCGGGAAAATGAGATGGGCTGTCGGCACCCCAGAGGAGATGGAACTCCATGCCCGGTATGAGCGAGAGCGTCACGGGTTGCACCTGTTCGTCACTGACGAAGACGGCCTTGCCACTGCCGTCGTGCCCGGTCACCACGCGTCGTGCTGTCATGGTTGTTGCCTCCTTCGGAACCCGATACCGCGGTCATCATGCAGCGCGTCGACTTCGCTGACCTTCACTGAGCGCGGGGTGCGGAGCGACCGGCGGACTGTACCGCTGGAACGACCCGCCCGCGCGAAGAAAGAGCAACAGGGGGTAGCCCTGCCGGTCGTCGACAGGTCCGTGAGGGCGCGTTAACGTTCGCTGATCGCAACCCACCAATCGGCAGGGACCAAGAAGCGACCGCGGCAGGCACTGACCCGGCGCATCAGCATCGCCAATGCCGTGGCAGCCGCGCTGCTCGGGGGTGCCTCGATGGCCGTCTTCGCTCTCGGCACGGCCTCAGGCCCGTCAGGTGCCTCCACCGTTGCCCATATCAACGCCGGGGCGTCGTGGACCGTGTACCACGGAGATCCGCTCGGCAGCGGCAGCGACACCTCCGGTGTCGACTTCTCCGCCGCCGTCCACGCCTGGACATCGCCCGCCCTCGACGGGCAGCTCTACGGCGAGCCGCTGGAGGCAACCGGGCGCGTCTACGCCGCCACCGAGAACGACACCGTGTACGCGCTCGCGGCCGATTCGGGCCAGGTCCTCTGGTCCAGTCACGTGGGCACACCGGTGCCCTCGGGTGAGCTCCCGTGCGGCGACATCAGCCCAACCCTTGGGATCACGGGCACGCCGGTGGTCGACGCGGCACGGGGCGAGATTTTTGCTGTGGCGGATGAGCTCGTCGGCGGGAAACCGGCCCACTTCCTGATCGGTCTGAACATGTATTCAGGTGTCGTCCTGTTGGACCAGGCCGTCGATCCCCCCGGTCAGGATCCCGCGGCGATTCTGCAACGCACCGGGCTGAACTTGAGCGACGGCAAGGTGGTGTTCGGGTACGGGGGCAATTCCGGCGACTGCTCGACCTATCACGGATACATCGTCGCCGTACCCGAGTCCGGCGGTCCTCTCGGCGTGTACAACACCACCGTGAACGGGATTCGGGGTGCCGTCTGGATGGGAGGCGCCGCACCCGAGGTGGATTCGGGCGGGAACATCTGGGCGTCAACCGGCAACGGTTCGTCCTCCAATCCATACGACGGAAGCGACTCCGTGTTCGAGCTCTCGCCCTCCCTGGCTCGGGAACAGTTGTTCGCACCGAGCGACTGGGCGTCTGACAACGCGACCGACCGCGACCTTGGATCGACCGCACCCGCATTGCTTCCCAACGGCACCGCCGTCCAGGTCGGGAAGTCCCAGACCGCCTACTTGTTGAACCAGAGCGCTCTGGGCGGAATCGGCGGCCAGCTCGCAACGACCGCCGTCTGCGAAGGTGCGAATGCCGACGGCGGTGACGCGGTGGTCGGTGCAGTGGCCTACGTCGCCTGTGGCAACGGGTTGGCGGCCCTCCAGACGTCCAACGCGCCACCATCCCTGACCACGTTGTGGACCAATTCCAGCAGTACGCCTGGACCACCGATTGTCGCGTCTGGTCTGGTCTGGTCGATCGATGGCAGCACGTTGAAGGGAATCGCACCGTCGAACGGCGCCACGGTGAAGACACTCGCCCTCGGTGGGCAGGCCAACCACTTCCCCACGCCGTCAGTGGGTGACGGTCTCCTCCTTGCCCCGAGCACCAACCAGGTGCTCGCCTTCTCGGGCTCGGCCGGGATTCCCGGGCCACCTGCGCCACCACCGACCACGCCCTCGAACTCGTCCTACTGGGAGGTCGCGTCGGACGGCGGCATCTTCGCCTTCGGCAACGCCGGCTACGACGGCTCGATGGGCGGAAAACCGCTGAACCGTCCCATCGTCGGGATGGCGGCGACGCCCGATGAGAAGGGCTACTGGCTCGTGGCCTCCGACGGCGGCATCTTCGCCTTCGGCGATGCCGGCTTCTTCGGGTCGACGGGCGGAATGCGTTTGGTGGCGCCGGTGGTCGGCATGGCCCGGACACCGGACGGCGGCGGGTATTGGCTGGTGGCCTCTGACGGCGGGGTGTTCTCCTACGGCGACGCCCACTTCTACGGATCGATGGGCGGGAAGCCCTTGAACCGGCCGATCGTCGGCATGGCGGCCACGCCGGACGGGCTGGGCTACTGGCTCGTGGCATCCGACGGCGGCATCTTCGCCTTCGGCGACGCCTCGTTCCACGGATCGATGGGCGGGCAGCCCCTGAACCGGCCGATCGTCGGCATGGCGGCCACGCCGGACGGGCTGGGCTACTGGCTCGTGGCATCCGACGGCGGCATCTTCAACTTCGGCGACGCCGGGTTCTTCGGATCGGCCGGCGGGACCCCACTGAACCGGCCGGTTGTCGGCGTCGCCGGTACACCCGACGGGCTTGGTTACTGGCTCGCCGCCTCTGATGGCGGCATCTTCAGCTACGGCGACGCGCGGTTCAACGGCTCCATGGGTGGGATCGTGCTGAACCAGCCAGTGGTCGGACTGGCGTCGGCCAGCTGAACGAGATCCGCGCCCCAAACCGGTGGCGCGCCGACCTGGCGGTGCCGGGATCAGGGCAACTGGATTGCGCGCTGCCGCCTGCAGGTGGGATCTGCCCGCCGCGGATACCGAGACCAGCACACCCTGACCAGGGTGGTGTCGGCGGAGGACGAAGCCGCGTGGTTGGCCTCTTCCCACACGGGCAAGCCCGGACACGAGGTGCGCCACGCATCGAGCACGTTGTCCTAGGGACGCGGGGCAGGACCGATCCACTCGAGCAGGTCGAGGACCAACGCATCGACGGTCTCGGTCTCGGACTTCGCAGATACCTCCGAGTTCTCACTGCCCGTTCCAGACCCGGAAGCTGTCGACGGCCTCGCCTCCTACCGCGACACAGAGGCCGGTCGCGACGCAGCTCACGGCGCTGAAGCCTGATGTTCCGGCGACCAGGACCGGAGCGGCGGGGGTCGCCCAACCTATTGGAACGAGCACGCCTTCACCTGAGGTGCTCTGGCCCGCGGCGATGCACCAGTAGGCACTGGCGCATGCGACATCACTGAGCGAGCTCGTGTTCGGCACCGTGATGTCTCGGGTAGAGGTGACCCCGACGGCGACGTCGACAAGACCATGGCTTCCCTGTGGCGGAATGCCATGAGCGCCGGCCGAGCCGGCGATCAGGCAGAACTCAAGGTCGTGGCAGCTGCCGCCACCGAGAGTCGCGCCGACTTCCCCGCCGGACGCTCCCCTGCTCAGGTCTCCATGGCGAGCGAACATGACCGTTTCGTCCAATCCGATGACCTTGTTGCCCACGTCTGTCAGTGATTCAGCGTTGACCATGCACGAACCGTGCCTCACGCACTCGACGCCATTGGCGTTGTACGGCCCTGTCAGCAGAAAATTCTGCTGTTCTCCCACGCTTCCCTGCGTTGAGAAGACCGCGAAGCCGCCCAGCACGTTGGAGAACCCGACCGCGACGCAGGCGGAGGGACTCGAACACCCGATGCCGTAGAGAAACTCGAGACCCGGGACCCCGGGCCCGACGTTCGGGGCGCCATTGCCTGAGACGGCGGTGACAGCGCCATTCACGATTTTCACCCCCACGCCACCCGTCGTCTTGGGTTCCGGGGGGTTCACGAAGGGGGCAGTCCCCACGGCGAAGCAGGTCTTCACGCTGACGCAGTCCACCGAGGCCAACCCATACGTGCCTTTCACTGCCTCAACTGGGCCAGGAGTCCCGTCGGTGATGGTCACAACGACCCCTTTGGTTCCTGGTGACCCGCTGAATCCGCCCTCGGAACCGACCGCGACACATTGGTCCCTCGAGAAGCACGAGATCCCGGCGAGTGACACGTTGGGCACCATCTGGAGGCCCGCCAGTGCTTCAGGCGTGGTGAGGGTTTCGGGAGAGGGCGCCGCTGGGCCAGGCGCTGCGCCCGGTTCGCCCACCCCGGCCGCGGCAACCCGACCAACGATTGCCACCGGACCAGCCACCGAGACGAGGAGCCCGGCCACCAGCACCGCGGTCAGGTGCCACGCCCTCAGCGCTCCGGACCTGGACCTTCTTGCCGCCGCCGGCCGGTCCCCGCTCGGGCATGCCAAAGCGCTCATCGAGCGCCCCCTTTGGTTGGATTCAGCGGAGGCACAGGACGAAGCGTGGCGCGCCCACCTCTACCCTGACAGATCTCAGGTTCGGACAACAGGCCTATTTTCAGCTCTTTCTCAGCTTCTGAGGTCCATCCCTAGGTCGCGATCTGTTCCGTGCCGCGGGGTGCATGGCGAAGGCCACCCCGGGAGGCGCGTCAGGGCGTCGTCACGCGAGCGGCGGCGCGCGCGCGGCCTGCAGGGCGGATCTGCCCGCCGCGGATACCGAGACCAGCACGCCCTGACCAGGCTGGTGTCGGCGGAGGACGAAGCCGCGTGCATTGGCCTCTTCCCACACAGGCAGGCGCGGACACGAGGTGCGCCACGCATCGAGCACGTCGTCGTAGGGACGCGGGGCTGCACCGATCCACTCGAGCAGGTCGAGGACCAACGCATCGACGGTCTCGGTCTCGGACATCGCAGATTCCCTGACGCTCCGGGTTCGACGACCCGTCACTCGAGCCGCGACCACGAACAAATGGTACCGGCGACCGCCCCGGACGCGATGATGCAGGTCGTGGGTCCCCCTCCCGCTCGCCTCCTCCTGCTGACGGGCTCGCCCGGCTGCGGCAAGACCACGGTGGCACCGTTGGTGGCCGATCGCCACGAGCCCTCGGCGTGCCTGGACCTCGATTGGTTCTTCACCAAGGTGCGCCGGGGCGCCGTCGAGCCCTGGAAGCCCGAGGCGCACGAGCAGAACCGCACCGTGCTCGCGGCCGCAGCGGCTGCGGTGGCCGAGTTCGTCCGGGGTGGCTACTTCACCGTGGCCGAGGGCATCTTGTACCCGTTCATGCTCGACCTCTTCGAGACGGCGTGTGCACCCTTGGACATCGAGTTGAGCTACGCCGTGCTGCACGCACCGGTCGCCGTCGTCCAACAACGGGTGCAGGACCGCAGGGCCGAACCACGGCACGCCGGCGCGCTCGCGGACGCCACAGTGGTCGACGACCTGTGGGCGCAGTTCGAGCGCCACGGCGTCGAGGAGCGACACCGAGTGGATTCAGGCCAGCGCTCACCGGCCGAGCTGGCCGAGGAGATCGATCGCCGACTCGAGGCCGGTGACTTCAGGTTGTAGAGGCCTGCGGAGCAACCGCCAGGACTCAGCTGCCTCCGGCCGCCAGACGCTGCTTCGTCGTGCTGTGCACCGGGTCCTTGTCGAACTGCGGCAGCACGTGCTTGCCGAAGGTCTCGACGGCCTCCTGGCACGCCTCGATCGGCATGGAGGTCGACAGCATGCCGAAGGAGATCTGGTCGGCTCCCGTCGTCGTGTAGTTCTCCATGGCCTTGACCACCTCGTCGGGGTCGCCGATGGCGATGGCGCCCATGGCAATGGCGGCGTCGAGCGTCTCGGGGTCCATGGCGGGAACGATCTCGGGCCACTCGGGCACGCCCGGGGGCTTCGGGAACGTGTCGAGGTACCGGAAGACCAGGCTCAGGTGGTAGTTCGACTCGGAGTCGAGAAAGGTCTGGCGGGCCTTCTGGCCGTCCTCCATGCAGATCATCTGCGTGGTGATCATCACATTGTTGTTGACGAACTCACCCACCGGGTTGGTGCAGTCCTCGATCTTCTCCTTGTAGCGGGCCACCAGCGGGGTGAGCTGGTCCGGGGTGGAGAAACCGAAGCAGAGGACGCCCACGCCGAGCTCGGCCGCCAGGTCGAAGGTGGACGGGCTTCCGGCCGCCATCCAGATCGCCGGGTGCGGCTTGGAGTACGGCTTGGGAAGGACGTTGCGCGGCGGCATGGAGAAGAACTTGCCGTCGTAGCTGTATTCCTCGTCCTTCCACATGCGCACGATCTCGGGCAGCGTCTCGGCCACCATTTCGCGTGTGATGTCGGGCTCGGGGATACCGAAGCCCTTCTGCTCGGTCGTGGACGAACCCCGTCCGGTACCGAACTCGAAACGGCCCTCGGAGAGGTGGTCGAGCATGGCCACCCGCTCGGCGATGCGGGCCGGGTGGTTCACGGGCGGGGTGATGTTGAAGATGCCCGAGCCGATGTGGATGGAGTTGGTCTTGGCGGCGCAGAAGGCCAGGAAGGATTCCGACGCCGAGAGGTGCGAGTAGTCCGTAAGGAAGTGGTGCTCGGACGCCCAGGTGTACTTGAAGCCCGCCTGGTCGGCCGCCACGATGAACGCCACCTCGTCCATGATCCGGTCGTGTTCGGCCGCGTCACCGTGCGCGGCGCGGTACTTGGGCAGGAGGCACGCGGCATTGAAGATCCCGAATTCCAAGGGTTTCGTCCTCTCGTAGCGTGGCCACGGTCGATCCCGCAGGCGCTCCGCAGCGACCGTAACACGGGATGGTCTAAAATGCAACGTGTTTCAATAATGACCCTTCCACCGCAGGTCAGAGACGTTTGGAGATGGAGTGACCCCAGCTGAGGTGCCGCCGGACGAGGCTCCCGATACGGGCGCCGGCCTCCCGCCATCCGAGACGATCGCCCGGGCCGTCCTCGAACGGGCCGACGACGACCATCTGGGTCTCGTGGCGGGCGAGCTGCGCCTGACCCACGCCGAGGTGGTGGCCAGGGCGGCCCAACGGGCGGCCTGGCTCCGTGCACAGCGGGTCGACGGCCCTTTCCACGTGGCTGTGCTCCTCGACAACGTCCCCGAGTTCGTCTTCTGGCTCGAGGCGGCCGCGCTGGTGGGCGCGGTGGTCGTCGGTGCCAACCCGACCCACCGGGGCGACGAGCTCGCCCGCGACCTGATGCACACCGAGTGCCAGCTCCTGGTGACCGAGTCCGCGCACCTCCCCCTGGTCGAGGGGGCTCGTCTGGCTCCTGCGCTCGGGACCGTGGCCCTCGACAACGACCGGGTGCTGGTGCTCGATACCGAGAGGGCGCAGGCCGCGTTGGCCCCGTTCGCCGGCGCCGCGCCGACCGATGTGGTTGAGCGGACCGTCACACCCGATTCCCTGGGCTACCTCCTCTTCACCTCCGGCACCTCGGGCGCACCCAAAGCCTGCCTGTGCAGCCAGGGACGCCTGGCCCGGATCGGCAACATCGTGGGCCAGCGGTACGCGCTCGTGTCCGAGGACGTGTGCTACCTGTCCATGCCTCTGTTCCACTCCAACGCCTTGATGGCCGGCTGGGGGCCCGCGCTCATGGCCGGCTCGACCTTCGCCCTGCCCTCGACGGGACGCTTCTCCGCCTCGGGTTTCCTGCCCGACGTGCGGGCGGCCGGAGCCACATATTTCAACTACGTCGGCAAGCCGCTCTCCTACGTCTTGGCCACGCCCGAGCAACCCGACGATGCCGACAATCCACTGGTGCGGGCCTTCGGCAACGAAGGCTCGATCGACGACGTGGCCCGCTTTGCCGAACGCTTCGGCGTTGCGGTGACCGATGCCTACGGGTCGACCGAAGGTGGCGCCTCCGTGGCGCGCACGCCCGACACGCCGCCGGGCGCTCTCGGGGTCGGTCCGGAGGGAACCGTCGTCCTCGACCCCTCCACCTGCGAGGAGTGCCCGCCGGCCCGCTTCGACGAGCGGGGGCGCCTCTGCAACGCGGAGGAGGCCATCGGCGAACTGGTGTCGAAGGTCGGCGGTGCCGGCTTCGAGGGCTACTGGCGCAACGACGAGGCACAACACGCTCGCCTGCGCGAGGGTTGGTACTGGACGGGCGACCTGGCCTACCGAGACGAGAAAGGGTTCTTCTATTTCGCCGGACGCGACCACGACTGGTTGCGGGTGGACGGCGAGAACTTTGCCTCGGCGCCGATCGAGCGGATCATGCAGCGTCATCCCGACGTCGCCCTGGCTGCGGTGTACGCGGTGCCCGATCCGGTCGTGGGCGACCAGGTCATGGTGGCCGTGCAGCTACGACCCGGGCTCGACGCGCTCGACGGCGACGAGCTCTCGGCCTTCTTGGCCACCCAGGGCGACCTGGGCACGAAATGGGCACCCCGCTTCGTCCGCATGAGCGCGGCACTCCCCATCACGGCCACCAACAAGGTGCTCAAGCGCGGACTGCGGGCCGAGCGCTGGAACTGCGCCGAGCCCGTCCTTTGGCAACCCGAGAAGGGCGGTCCCTACGGCATCCTCACCGCGGAGGATGCGGTCGAACTCGAAGCGGCCGTGGGTGATCGGCCAATCTGAGCAGCTGGACCTGCCGCCTCAGCGATCGACGCCCAGCACCAACCCGCTGGTCGGCACCCCGGTGCCGGCCGTCACCACCACGTGCTCCATGTCGGGTACCTGGTTGACCGAGGTGCCGCGCACCAGGCGCACGCCCTCGGCGATCCCGTTCATCCCGTGCAGGTAGGCCTCACCCAGCTGGCCGCCGTGCGTCTTGATGGGCAACGCCCGCCCAACTCGTTGAAGCGAAGTGGCCCTCGCCCCCCGCCCCGTTCCTGGCTCGGGTTTTCCCGGTGGCGCCGTGCTCCCTGGGGCCCGCTCGGCGCCGTCGCTCGACGTCCATCGCCCCACCAGCCTCTTGTCCACCCAGCGCCGCCTCGAGACACTCCAAGCGCACGAGCCAGGCGACACTGAGCCGCCTGGCTCGGCCCGTGACGGGCCCGAGCTCCTAGGACTCCTGGATGGGGCGTGGCTTGCGGGAGTTCTCAACCTCGTGGGATTCCGATCTCTTACCCTGCAAGGGGGGTTTGTGTACCGACAAATCCGCCCTATGCTCCCGTGCTTGGGCTGATCGTGGCCTGAGGGGAGCAGCCATGAGCGACACCTCCGCACCGGTCGCAACCGGTGGACCTACTCCAGAGGCCGATGGGGCCGACCCCGGAGCTGCCCGAGATGGTCAGGCGTCCCCCGAAGAGCCCCCGACGGCGAAATCGAGTGGTTCCGAATGGAATTCCCTGCTGCGCCAGGTCAGTGGGAAGGACATTCTCGGGTTCTTGGGAGTTGTCGGGCTCGCGGTGTACGGATCTGTTCGCTTCGCCGACACAGTCTTCTATGCCCGGCTGGGCACGACGCCCGACAGTGTTGGTATCAGCTACAGCGAGACCCTGAGTCGCGTGGCTGGTCCGGTCGCCTTGCTCACGGCCTTAGTGCTTACGACGACGTTGTGTGTTCGGCTAAAAGGGTCGCTCGCGTTTTTTCTTGCGTGCGTAATCGCGGTCATTACCGGCATATCGCTTGGCGTGTTGTTACCACTACCGCAGGTGCGATTACTCGGCCGGTCACTCGTCCCACTCATCGTGACTCTTTTGATCATTTTCCTCGCGGCTTGGAAAAGCGCACGCTACGTCGCGTTCAAAGAGGCAGTCCAGAAGGATAAACGTTGGCTGTTGGTCCTGCTCGGATTCGCGTTGGTCATTGTCTTCGGACTTGCCGGCATTACCGGATACCGAGAAGCCGGCTACCTCGTGGGCGCAAGGTGGGATGCCCAGACCAGTCCGCTCCCATGCGGCTGTGTACAGTTCGGAGGCTATGACCTCTCGTTTCCGTGGCTTGGGGGAAGTCAGGGCTTCTACGGGATTGAGGCACAGCCAGTCACGGTTGATTGGGTTGGATCTGGCCCGAAGCCGAATGCCCTGCCTGAAACGGCGTTTTACCTTGGCGAAAGCGATGGAATCGACGTTCTTTTCGATCCAGGGTCGAATCAGAGGGCGGATTCAAGCGGTGAGCGCAACGAGCTCAGCGAACTTCTCTGATGGTTTCATATATCCCAGCGTCTTGCGAGGACGCCCGTTGAGGCTTCGCTGAAATCGGGCTAGGTCGGCGGCGCTGTGCTACTGAGAGATCGGTGCTCTTGGGCATGTATTGGCGCAGCAGGCCGTTCGTGTTCTCGTTCGATCCACGTTGCCACGGCGAATGGGGATCGCAGAAGTAAATCGGGATGCTGGTGGCCACGGTGAAGTCCACATGGTTGGCCATCTCGTGTCCCTGGTCCCAAGTGATGGAGCGGGCGAGCTCGTCGGGCAGCTTCTTGATGGCTTTGCGCATGGCCCTCTCGACGCTTCACCGCCGCGTAGCCGTCTGGGAGATGCAAGAGGAGCACGAAGCGGGTCGAGCGCTCAACCAGGGTGCCGACAGCTGACTTGTTGCCGGCCCCGATGATCAGGTCACCCTCCCAGTGCCCGGGCACCGCCCGGTCTTCTATCTCCGCGGGGCGCTCGGCGATCATGACCATGTTCGAGATCTTGCCTCGCTTCTCCACCCGGCCCTGGTGGCGGCGGGCCGTGCGTCCCGAGCGCAGGCAGCGGGCCAGCTCACGGCGGAGCTCACCGCGGCCTTGGACGAAGAGGGACTGGTAGATGGTCTCGTGGCTCACCTGCATCATCGGATCGTCTGGGTACTCGAGGCGCAAGCGCTCCGCGATCTCCTGGGGCGACCACAGCTTCTCCAGCCTGCGCTCACTCGACATCACCAACCGCGAGGGCGAGTACCACGACCTCGACCCGGAAATCGAACCCGTCGCGGCGAAGTCGGTGGCCAACTCCGTCTGGTATGCGCCGGGCTACGGACCGGTCAAGATCACCTGGGGCGGCCTGACCCTCATCCTGACGGGCTGCGGCCTCGGCGCGAGCCCGAGCAGCAAGTCCCAGCTATTTCCGTCTTGCTCACGGCCAAAAGCGTCCTGAAGGGTTTCAACGAGAGGTGAACCTGCGCCGACGGTCCAGACCACCGTCCACCTGAAGCGCCGCCTCAGCGATCGACGCCCAGCACCAGCCCGCTGGTCGGCACCCCGGTGCCGGCCGTCACCACCACGTGCTCCACGTCGGGTACCTGGTTGACCGAGGTGCCGCGCACCAGGCGCACGCCCTCGGCGATCCCGTTCATCCCGTGCAGGTAGGCCTCACCCAGCTGGCCGCCGTGCGTGTTGATCGGCAACGAGCCGCCCACTTCGATCCGGCCGTCGCGTACGAAGTCCTTCGCTTCGCCCTTGGCGCAGAAGCCCAACTCCTCGAGCTGGTAGAGCACATACGGGGTGAAGTGGTCGTAGAGGATGGCGGCCTGCATGTCCGCCGGGCCGAGCCCCGAGGTGGCCCAGAGTTGGCGGGCCACCACGGACATCTCGGGGAGCCCGAGCAGGTCGTCGCGGTAGTAGCTGGTCATCATGTCCTGGCCGGCCCCCGAACCCTGCGCCGCCGCCCGCACCACGGTCGGCGCCTGGGCGAGGTCACGGGCCCGCTCGAGCGAGGTGACGACCAGCGCTTGGCCGCCGTCCGTCTCCTGGCAGCAGTCGAGCAGATGCAAGGGCTCGACGATCCAGCGACTGGCTTGATGCTCCTCGAGCGTGATCGGCTGCTCGTAGAACCATGCGTTGGGGTTGGTCGCCGCGTGCTTGCGGTCGGCCACGGCCACCCGGCCCAGGTCCTCGCTGGTCGCCCCGGTCATGTGGAGGTAGCGCTGGGCCGCCATGGCCACCCACGAAGCCGGGGTCAGCAGGCCCACCGGGAGATAGGACGCCATGTGCGCGTTCTCGGCGTTGGGCAGCGGCGGTCGCCCCTGCACACCGGCGCCGAACCGGCTCCCCGAGCGCTCGTTGAAGGCGCGGTAGCAGACGACCACGTCGGCCACACCCGACGAAACGGCCAGCGCCGCCTGCTGAATGGTGGCGCAGGCGGCGCCGCCCCCGTAGTGGATACGGCTGAAGAACGTGAGGTCACCGACGCCGAGGCTGCGGGCGATGTCGATGTCGGGGTTGGTGTCGGAGCTGAAGGTCACCATGCCCTGCACCTCGGCCGGTGCGATGCCGGCATCCTCGAGCGCCAGACCGACCGCCTCGACGGCCAGGCGCAACTCGGATCGGCCCGAGGCCTTGGAGAATTCGGTCGCCCCGATGCCGGCGATGGCCACCTGTCCCGCGAAGGAGTGCGACGTCACGACTTCGCCTTCACGCCGGGCCCCGAACCGAGCGGCAGCATGACCACGACGGTGCCCGTGACGTGGTCGCCCAGGTCGTTGGCGCCCCGGATGCTGACGGTGACCGCGCCGGACGTGCCGTCGTCGCTGAGCGGACCCTTCTCGGTGACCGATCCGGTCAACGTCATGGTGCCGTCGGGGTGATTGGGCGCGCCCAGGCGGATGTTGATCGAGGCCAAGCGGCTGCGCGGCCCCGACCAGTCCGTGATGTAGCGACCCACCAGCCCGTTGGTGGTCAGGATGTTCATGAAGATGTCCTTGGAGCCCCTGGACTGGGCCAGCACCTGGTCATGGTGCACGTCCTGGTAGTCGCGACTGGCGATGGCGCCCGACACGACCAGCGTGCGCGTGATCGGAAGGACCAGCGTGGGCAGCGCGTCGCCCACGGCCACGTCCTCGTAGGTCGGTCCCGCCGAGACCGCGGTCGGAGACGGAGTCGCAGACGAAGCCGGAGTCGGAGTCGCCGTCACGACGCACCCGCCAGCGCCTGCTCGGCAATGGACGCCCCGAGCTTGGACAGCTGCAGGCTCGGGCCCCCGAGAAGCAGCTCGATCTGCTTGCCCCAAAGGAAGTAGCGGTGGATCGGGTACGTGATATCGGCCCCCATCCCACCATGGAGGTGCTGGGTGGCGTGGACCGAGCGCTGGCCCCGCTCCCCCGCTTGCCACTTGGCCACCCGCGCCGCGTCGGCGGCGTCGCGTCCGGTGTCGAAGCGCCAGGCCGCGTTCTGCCACGTGACCCGCATGGCCTCGATGTCGATCGCCGCATCGGCCGCCCGCAGCATGGTCCCCTGAAAGGTGGCCAGCGGCCGGCCGAACTGGTTGCGGCCGTTCAGGTAGGCGGCGGTCTGGTGCAGGGCCGACTCGCACACCCCGACCTGGAGGGCGCACAACGCAATGGTCGAGGCGCTCAACACGAATTCGAGTGCCGAGCGACCGAGGTCGGGACCGACCAGCACGTCACCCGCACCGACCCGCACGCCCGAGAGGCGCAGATGGGGATGGATCTCGCGGTTGGTGGTCACGGCCCGCTCGAGCGTCACCCCCGCCGCCTTCGGATCGACCAAGGTCAGGACGACCGCGCCCTCATCGGTCACGGCGGGCACGACGATCCGCTCGGCCACGTGCGCCTGGGGCACCGCCAGCTCGATGCCCTCGAGCACCCAGTGACCGTCGCCCCCGTCAGGCTCGGCCCGCACGGCCGGCGAAGAGGTCGGGCTCAGCGCGCTTCCGGTCAGTGCTCCCGTCAGCACGACGTCACCCGCCGCCACCCCGGGCAACCAGGCCTCCTTTTGCGCCACGGACCCGAAGTGGGCCAGGGGCAGCGCCCCCAGGACCAGCGTCGGCCACAGCGGGACGCGGAGCGACCACGTTTCCCTGCGCCTCGAGCAACAGGCACAGTTCCATCAGCCCGAAGCCTCCGCCGCCTTGCTCCTCGGGCACCGACAGGCCGAGCAGGTCCGCCGCCGCCAGCGCCCGCCACAGCTCGCGGTCGAAACGCTCCTCGGTGCACTCCACCATCGCGATGCGCTCGGGATCGGCCAGGCCGCCCGAGAACACGCCCGAGGCCGCCTCCGAGACGGCACGCTGCTCGTCGGTCAATGCGAAATCCATCGGGATCAGGCCCCTCTCCCGGCCGGCAGCGCCGGAACGAACACCGGCAACGACAGGTCCTCGTCGAAGTCCACGAACTCGGCCTGCAAGGCCATCCCGATCTCGATGTCGTCACGCTCCAGGCCGCCCAGGTTGGCCACGACCCGGGTCCCCTCCTCGAGCTCCACCAGCCCGATGGGCAGCGGGTACTCGAACGAGGGCACCTGCGGATAGTGCACCACCACGTAGGAGTACAGCGTCCCCTTCCCCGACGACTCGACCACGTCCCACTCGAGCGAGCCGCAGACTGCGCACGCCGGCAGCGGCGGATGGCGCAGCGTCCCGCACGACAGGCAGTGCTGGATGAGCAGCCGGTGGGCCTGCGCGCCCTCGAACCAGAAGGCGTTGTCCTGGGTCAACGCCGGGTGCGGCCGGGCCGGACGCACCGCCTGCCTCACCGGGGGCAGGAACTTGAGGATGCGGAAGTGCATGGTCGCCACCGGCTCACCGGCGTCGTAGAGCCCCTGCACCGCAGCATCGCTCAGCGCGTCGGCCTCCCCGGCCGGCATCGACGTCTCGGGCACGGCCACGAAGTCCAACCGCGTCGTGATGAAGCGTCCCGTGCCCAGTCCCGTCCGCTTGGGATCGCTGATCGCCTCGATCACCGACTGCACCAGCATGCGGTCCCCCACCACGAGTGGCCGGATGTAGGTCTGCTCGCAATTGGTGGCCACCACCGAGGTCAGCCCCTCGTCATCGACCAGCGCCATCATGCGCTCGTTCGGGCCGTCGCCCTGGGACTCCCCGGCCGCCCGGGCCGCCTCGATGTCGTTGGAGACCTTCAGCCCTCGCATGATCCAGGCCTGGAGCATCGACGGCGGGGCGATCAGCTGGTCGTACCCGGCCTCCCGGGCCGCCTGGTCCGACAGGTACACCGGGTTCTCGTCGCCCATGGCCTCGACCCAGTGCCGGATCATCGGCACGTTGACGGCGTCCCACGAAAGGTTCGGCTTACCCGACACCTGCCCGACCAATGCCGCCAGCTCGGCGGAGTGGTCCGGCAACGCGGCCAGCTCCTCGAGGCGCCCGCTCGCCCCGGCCCCGGCTCCGGCCCCAGCCCCGGCTCCGGCAGACGCCGCGCTCACCGAGAACCCCGCGTCATGCCCAACCCCGCCGTGGCCACGATCTCGCGTTGCACCTCGTTGACCCCGCCCCCGAACGTGTTGATCTGGGCCTGGCGTTGCGACGACTCGATACGCCCACGCAACAACGCGCCCGGCGAGCCCGGCGTGAGGTAGCCCGCCGCCCCGATGATCCCGGCCAGCAGTCGGAAGACGTCGAGCGTGCGCTCCGTGCCGAAGACCTTGATCGACGACGACTCGGCCGCCGTCAGCTCGCCGTCGGCCACGTGGACGGCCATGCGCCAATTGAGGAGCCACATCGCATCGAGCTCGGCCTTGCACCTGGCCAGGTCCATCTGCACCCAGCCCTGCTCGATGAGCGTGCGCCCGTCGTCGGTCTGCTGCGTCGCGGCCCAGCGCACGACGTCCTCGTAGAGCGAGATGGAGAGCCCCGACCACGCGGCCAGCCCGACCCGCTCGTGGTTGAGCTGCGTGGTGATCATGCGCCAGCCCTCGTTCTCGTCGCCCACCCGGTTGGCCACCGGCACGTGCACGTTGTCGTAGAAGGTCTGCGTCGTGGTCAGGCCGCCCACCGTGTTGATGATGGACCATTCGAATCCGGGCGACGACGTCGGCACACACAAGATGGAGATGCCTTTGTGCTTGGGCACGTCGGGGTCGGTTCGCACGGCCAGCCACACGTAGTCCGCCGCGTCGGCCCCGGAGGTGAAGATCTTGGCGCCGTTGACGACGTACTCGTCGCCGTCGCGCCTGGCCCGGGTGCGCAGCGAGGCGAGGTCGGTGCCCGCCTCGGGCTCGGTGTAGCCGATGGCGAAGTTGAGTTCGCCGACGAGGATCTTGGGGAGGAAGAACGACTTCTGCTCGTCGGTGCCGTAGCGCATGATGGTCGGGCCGACCGTGTTGATGGTGACGAAGGGGAACGGCGCACCGGCGCGCCGCGTCTCGTCGAAGAAGATGAACTGATCGGTGGCCGGGCGGCCCTGGCCGCCGAACTCGGTCGGCCACCCGATGCCGAGCCAGCCGTCCTTGCCGATCCGGCCGACCACCTCACGCCAGGCATCGCCCCCCTCACCGTCCTCGACCAGACCGGACCGCACCTCGTCGGTCAACAGCTCCTGGAAGTAGCGGCGCAATTCGCTACGCAGTTGCCGCTGGTCAGGACTCTCTTCGAGAAACATCGTGGGGCAGCCTCGCGCACCTTTCGGCGGTCCCTGCGCGTCAAGGCCGCCCTCCGCCAAAAACTGTAACACGTTCTCTTTTCGAGCTGCCCTGGGCAGGCCGCCGCCGGAGTCCTCGTCCATTTCTCCCGGCGGCCGGACCGCAACCCGCCGGACCGCAACCCGCCGGACCACAGCCCGCCGGACCACAGCCCGCCGGACCACAGCCCGCCGGACCACAGCCCGCGCTTCAGGCCCGAGTGCCACCGGCCGCCACCGTGACCAGTTGACCCAGGAACTCGCTCCACCCCGACTGGTGCGAGCGTGTGAAGTCCTCGGGCAGGTCCCGGTGGGTCAGGGTGACGACGGTCTCGTCTCCCTCGGGAACCAGGACCACCTCGACCGTGCTGGTGCCCGGGGGCAGGTGCTCGTTCCCGTCGATGCCCCAGGTGAAGACGACGCGCTGCGGCGGGTCCACCTCGACGAAGGTTCCGGTGGCCGGGTTCCCTTCCACCACGATGTGAAAGAGGCCACCGGGCCGGGCCTCGAGGTCGGCCGACTGGGCGATCCACTTCGTGATCAGGACCGGATCGGTGAAATACGGAAAGACGACGTCCGGCGGGGCGGCGATACGCACGCTGGCGCTGACGGGCGTCGTGGGCATGGCTGGTGTGGCTGGTGTGGTCATGTCGTTCCTCGCTGTTGGCCGTCACCGTGTGGGTGGTCGCGCTCGACGGCCTGCTTGAGACGGGCCAGGGCGTCGGGCCAGAACTCTTCGAGCAGCGCGCGCACCGGCTCGAGCGACTGCCCGCGGAAGCGGTACAACCGGCGGGTGCCGTCGCGCCGCTCCTCGAGCAGGCCGGCGCGCTTGAGGACGGTCAGATGTTGGCTGACCGCCTGCTGGGTGAGCGCGAAGTGGGTGGCGATCTGCCCAGCGGGCAGCTCACCTTCGCGGACGAGCCGGATGATCTGGCGGCGATGCGGATCCGCGAGCGCCCGCAGGACCGCGTCGGGTCCTGCGGGGCTCTCCGGTTCCTCGGGCGCCGGCATCACGGTCCCATTCTCGTGGAACCCCGCGACGCCGTCCTCTCACTGGCCGCGGTACGGCTCGCCTTCGCCCCGGTCGACGTAGTCCACCAGGCTGGCCAGGTAGTGCGTCCAGCCTTCGTGGCACATGTCGAAGCACTCGAGTTGCGGGGTGAGGCCCCTGTGGGCGAAGCGCAGCTCTGTCCCTTCGCCGGCCGGGCTCAACTCGAACACGACCGTCGTGCCGTGCCATTCGGGGGTGAACGGCGATGCATGGACATACCACTCGACCACACTCGGACCGTCCGCCACGGCCTCCATCTCGATCCCCTTCTCGCTGCCGAACCCGACCTCGAAGCGCTGACCCCGGGCCGGGGTCCCCACCGTGACTCCCCACCAGGCCGAAATGGCCTCATCCGTCGTGAGGGCGGCGAGCACGGTGTCGGGCGCGGCCTCGAAGGTCTTGGCGGACTCGAAGTCCCTGGTCTGTGTCTTGGTCTGCATCGTGGACATGGTTTGTTTTCCTTTCGTGGACATTAACAAGTGATTCATTGTACAAGTATCTACTTGTACAGTTCGGATGTCAACCCCTCGAGCGGGGGAGCGCGAGACGACCCCGCAACCCAGGTGCGGGGGCCGCGCCGTCCCGGGGACTGCGACGGCGCGGCCGATGAAGCGGGGAGGCCTACGAGGCTGGTGGGTCGGGGGCCTCGGTCAGAGGTTTCGACGCGAAGAGGTTGAGTCCGAGATGTTCGGACAGGTAGGTGGTGATGCGCTGGCCGCGCACGCTGTTGCCGGCCTCGTCGAGCGGCGGCGAATAGGTCCCCACCCCTCCTTTGCCCGGCGAGACGGTGACCAGACCGCCGCTGACGCCGCTCTTGCCGGGCAGCCCGATGTCGTAGAGCCAGTCACCCGACCGTTCGTAGAGCCCCGCGGTGGCCAGGACCGCCAGCACCCGCCGGCAGCAGCCCGGAGCGACGGCCCGCTCCCCCGTCAGCGGGTTGACCCCGCCGTCGGCCAGGGTGGCGCCCATGACGGCCAGGTCGCGTGCCGTCACGAGCAACGAGCACTGGCGCGTGTAGAGATCGGTCACCAGCTCGGGGTCACAGTAGAGGCGCCCGTACCCGTGCAGCAGGTGGGCGATGCCCCGGTTGCGATCGTTGGTGGCCGCCTCCGACTCGTAGACCTCCTCGTCGAGAACGAGTCGCCGACCGGCAAAGCAGGACAACATGTCGACGATTCGCCCGAACTTCTCCTCCATCGTCGCCCCCGGCACCAGGCTGGTCGTGGCCAACGCGCCCGCGTTGACCATGGGATTCATGGTGCGGTCGTCGTTGAGCTCGATACCCATCACCGAGTCGAAGGGCAGGCCCGTGCTGTTGACCCCGAGCTTGCGCCTCGCCTCGTCGTGACCCAACGCGTCACACACGAGGGCGAAGACGAAGACCTTCGAGATGCTCTGGATCGTGAAGGGCACCTCGGCGTCACCGATGGCGACGTAGCGACCGTGCACGCCGGCGACGCAGACTCCGAACGCGTCGGGCGAGGCGTTCGCCAGACCAGGGATGTAGTCGGCCACCGTGCCCGAATCATCGTGACGAAAGCGCTCGTAGCCCTCCGACACCGCAGCCGCGACCGCGGTGTCGCCCGGCAGGTTCCCGGTCGAGACCCTGGGGGGCACGGTGCCACCACCACCGCCGCCCCGACCGATTCCCGTGCCGTCGTTCTCCATCGTTGCCTTCCCTGTCCGACGACCGGCTTTGCGGGCCGGCACGTGCCCATCGTGGCGCCTACGTCAGCTCGTCGACGTCGGTCAGGTCGTCCTGGGTGATGGGCGGCAGCCCCGTGATGCCGGCCAGCAGGTGTTGCTCCCAGCCGTGGCGCAACTTCTCGAGCAGGGGCGAATCGCTCTCGATGCGGAACTGGCTCAGCGCCCGGGTCTCGTTCAGATAGAAACCGATGTCGTAGGGCGGACCCACCGAGAGGTTGGCCCGCGCCGTGCTCAGCATGGACCCGAGCGCGATCTTGGCCGCCGTGACGAGGTCGACATGGGCCTCCACCGCCAGCTCCAGCATGAACTTGCCGTACTTGCTCTCGCCGATCTGGAGGAAGGGGCGCTCGTCCGACGCCCGGATGTAGTTGCCCTCGGGGTACACGAGCAGGATGTCGGGTGGGTCGGACCCGACGTGGCCACCCAGGATGAAGGTGGCGGTGCCGTCCGCCCCGACCTGGCTGAGCGCCTGGTGGTGCGACGCCGCCACTTCGCGGCCCAGGCGTCCGAGGTAGAGGGCCGCCTCGAAGAGGTGGCTCACGGTGGCCAGGCTCTCCGCGGCGTCGCCGGCTTCGAGGTCGTGGGCGATCCGGTCCAGGACCTGCTGGGTCGTGGCCAGGCTGCCGGCGGACTCGATGACGAAGAGTCGGTCCGGCGCCGGCTCGAGCACGTGCATCTTGCGGTAGGTGCCCACGTCGTCCACGCCGGCGTTGGTGCGGGTGTCGGCCAGGAAGAGCATGCCCTCGTGGAGACGGAGGGCCAGGCAGTAGGTCACGTTGGGTACGTCCCTCTCTCGTGGCGCTCGGGCGCCTGCGCTCGCACGGCCGCCGGGAGGTCGGCTCCCGGGACCCTACAGCCCAACCGTGCTGCCCAACTATGGCGCGACGACCCGGCGACACGTCCGCCTGGCAGGTCCGGCCGGCCCGGCGGCACGTCCGGCCGACCCGGCGGCACGTCCGTGACGCCCCCGGGGTCACCGTGCCTAAGATCACTGACACACGTTCTAAAAAACGTCCGAAAGCGCAGGCACCGCCCTTGGGCAGCGGCGTGTGAAAGGGGGGGCCTTGAGCCTCGAGGAGATCGACCTCATCGACGGACGCAACTTCGTCGCCGGGGTACCGCACCAGTGGTTCGCCGAGCTACGCCGCGAAGCTCCCGTCTACTGGCACAAGCAGAAGGAGGCCCCCCGCGGTGGCTTCTGGGCCGTGACCCGCTACGAGGACTGCGTCACCGTCAACCGCGACTGGGAGCACTTCTCCTCGGCCCGGCGGGGTTCGCTCTTCAGCGATATGGAGGGCGAACAGCTGGCCCAGCAGCAGCTGATGATGCTCAACATGGATCCGACCATGCACACGCGCTACCGCCGTCTGGTCAACAAGGGGTTCACCCCGAAAATGGTGCGCGACCTCGAAGCGCATATCGTCGGCTACGCCGACGGCATCATCGACTCGGTGTGCGAGCGCGGCACCGCGGACTTCGTCGAGGAGATCTCGGCCGAGCTGCCCCTGCTCGTCATCGCCGAGCTGCTGGGCGTCCCCCAGGAGGACCGGCGCAAGGTGTTCGACTGGTCCAACCGCATGATCGGCTCGGACGATCCCGAGTACCAGATCCCAGGGGCCGATCCCGGTGAGGCGGCCATGCAGGTGTTCAGCTACGCCGAAGAGCTGGCCAACAACCGCAAGCTGGCCCCCAAGGACGACCTCGTCTCGGTCCTGATCGACGCCGAGGTGGAGGGTGAGAAGCTGAACGAGCTCGAGCTCGACCTCTTCTTCATGTTGCTCATCGTGGCCGGCAACGAGACCACCCGGAACCTGATGTCCGGCGCCATGGCCGCATTCTTCGACCACCCCGAGCAGTGGCAGAAGCTGCGCGACGACCGTTCGCTGCTGCCTTCGGCCGTCGAGGAGATGCTGCGCTACGTGACCCCGGTCATGCACTTCCGGCGCACCGCCGTCAACGACATCGCGCTCAACGGCCAGGAGATCCAAGCGGGCGACAAGGTGGTGTTCTGGCACACCTCGGCCAACCGCGACGAGGGCACGTTCGACGCCCCCGACACGTTCGACATCACGCGCTCGCCCAACAACCACATCGCGTTCGGGGGCGGCGGCCCGCACTTCTGCCTGGGCGCGAACCTGGCCCGCATGGAGATCATGGTGATGTTCGACCGGCTCCTCGATCGGATTCCCGACATCCGTCAGGACGGCGACGTGCAGCGGCTCCAGTCCAACTTCATCAACGGCACCAAGCATCTGCCGGTCGCCTTCGCGCCCACGGCCCCGCTCGGCGGCGCTCCCCTTCCCGCCCGGGCGGGCTGAGATGGGCTTCGTGATGGGAGGCGGACGCAAAACGGCCGCCAAGAGCACCGCCGGGCGCAGCCTGGGAGGTCGCATGGGAAGCGACGTGCGCTTCCACCAGTCGGTGGCCTTCCTGCCGACGCGCCAGATCATGCCCCTGGCCCTGCTGAGCGAGGAGCTCGGCTACGGCGGCATCTACGTGTCGGACCACGTCTTCAATCCCCGCAGCCGCGAGTCGCGCTACACCTACTCCAAGCGCGAGGACGGACATCCGGGCTGGGAGGACGAGACGGCCTGGCCCGATCCGATGTGCGTCATCTCGGCCTTGGCCACGTTGACCGATCAACTCGTCTTCACGACCGGCATCTACATCGCCCCGCTGCGCGACCTCATGACCGTGGCCAAGACGACGGCGACCGCGGCCGTACTCTCCGACGACCGCCTGCGCCTCGGCGTGGGTGTCGGCTGGAGCAAGGAGGAGTTCGACCAGACGGGGCAGGACTTCGACACCCGGGGCAAGCGCCTCGACGAGATGATTGCCGCCCTGCGCGCCCTGTGGTGCCCCGGCTACGTCGAGTTCCACGGCGACTACTACGACGTGCCCGAGTGCCAGATGGAACCGTCACCATCGGCGCCGGTACCCATCATCGGGGGCGGCCACTCCCCCGTCGCCCTCCGGCGCACGGCCGCGCTGTGCGACGGATGGATCGCGGCCGGCGCCTACAGCGAAGAGGAGGCCTGGGAACATCTCGGAGATCTCCGGGAGGCACTCGAGAAGGCCGGGCGGAGGACCGACGGGGACTTCGCCATCTACCTCTCCATCAACGAACGCCCGAGCGTCGACCTCTACGGCCGCTTTATCGACGCAGGGGTGACCGACTTCGTGTGCGCGCCCTGGATGGGTGTGCGCGTGACTCCGGACATGCCGGAGGAGCAGGCGCTCGCCGCCCGGCTCGACGCCGTGCGCTGGTTCGCCGACGAAATCGTGTCGAAGTTCTGAGCAAGGGAGTCAGTCGATGAAGGCGATGAAGGTCGGACTGCAACTCGGCTACTGGGGCGCAGGTCCGCCGGCCCATGCGGTCGAGCTCGTCGAGGAAGCCGACCGCCTCGGTTATGACTCCATCTGGACGGCGGAATCCTACGGTTCCGACGCCCTGACCCCGTTGGCCTGGTGGGGCTCGCGCACCGAGAAGGTCCGGCTCGGCACCTCGCTCTGCCAGCTCTCGGCCCGGACGCCGACGGCCATGGCCATGGCCGCGCAGACCATGGACCACCTCTCCGACGGGCGCTTCGTGCTCGGCCTGGGCGTGTCGGGGCCCCAGGTCGTCGAGGGTTGGTACGGCCAGCCGTTCCCGGCCCCGCTGGCCCGCACCCGCGAGTACGTCGACATCGTGCGCCAGGTGCTGCGGCGTGAGAAGCCGGTGACCAACGACGGCAAGCACTACCCGCTGCCCTATCCGGGCGGCACCGGGCTGGGCAAGCCGCTCAAGTCGATCGTGCACCCGCGGCGACCCGACATCCCGATCATCCTCGGCGCCGAGGGTCCGAAGAACATCGCGCTGGCCGCCGAGATCGCCGACGGCTGGTTCCCCATCTTCTTCTCGCCCCGGGCCATGTCGGCCTTCGAGGTGTCGCTCGACGAGGGTCACGCCCGGCCCGGCGCCCGCTGTTCGGCCGAGGACTTCGAGGTGCTGGCCATGGCGCCGACCGTCATCTCCGACGACGTCGACGCGGCCGCCGACGGGTTCCGGCCCTCCCTCGCCCTCTACATCGGCGGCATGGGCGCCAAGGAGATGAACTTCCACTTCGACGTGTTCGCTCGGATGGGCTACGAGGAGGCGGCCACCAAGGTCCAGGACGCCTACCTCGACGGACGCAAGGACGACGCCGCCGCTGCCGTACCCACCTCGCTGGTCGAGGAGATCTCGCTCATCGGCCCGGCCGAGAAGATCAGGGACGACCTGGAGGCCTGGCGCGAGTCGCGGGCCACCACGCTGCTGGTCAACGGCGACGTGCCGACGCTGCGCACCATGGCTGAGCTCGTCCTCGGCTGAGCTCGTCCTCGGCTGAGCATCGCGTCGGGTCCCTGGCGCCGGATGTTCAGGGACCGATGCGCTGAAGCGCGGAGGACGCCCGTCGCTCCACGGTACCGAAGCCACGCGACGCCGCGACATCGCGAGCTCGAGTGAGAAGGCGGTGCGCCCTGTCGCGGTCCCCGGGTGCGCCCCGCCGCACCAGCATCCGCCCCCAGGAGTGGTCGGTTTGGGCCATGTAGAACGAGGCGTCCGCCAACGTGGCGGAGGCATGGGCCGCAGAGAAGTGCTTCTCCGCCTCGTCGTAGCGACCGAGGTTCGTCAGCAGATCGCCGACGGTGCGGCTCACCGGGCCCGACGCCGAAACATCGGTGCAGAGCCATTGGTCGGCGAACGGCGCAAGCTGATCGAGCAGGGGTTGGGCATACTTGGGATCGCCGCAGGCCACGGCCGCTTCGGCACAAGCGATCATGGCCGTCAGCCATGCGACATCGAATGGGAGCCTGAAGCCAGAGCCGGTGAAACCGTCGAGCACGCGCCGAGCCTCGTCGAACCGATCGGCCTCGGAATGGGCCAATGCCAGGACGGCGGTGAAGACCCCGAATCCCGGGTTCTCCCTGACGGCCTGCTCGATGAGCGGGACCAACGTCCCCAGTGTGCCCCGCTGCAGCTGCACCATGATGAGCTGGATCCCGAAGGCGGTGACCACGTCGGGCTGTCCCGCATCCGAGCCGAGGCGCATGGCCTCTTGGGCCAGCTGCTCGCCGGCGTCGGGGTCGCCACCCACGAGCGCCCGGGTGGCGCGCTGGATGGTGTGCACCCAGTTCAGGAAGGGCAGATCGAGCTGCTCGACCAGCCTGGCCTTGACCTCGAAGCAACGGTCCATTTCGGCGATGTCCCCGGCCGAGCCGGCGATGAGTCGCCGTCCGCTGACCGCGGTGCAGAGCAACATGGGATCGCCGACCGACTCCGCTCGGGCCAAACCCTCCTCGGCCCGCGCCGTCGACAGCTCGAGCAGATGCGGGATCGACAGCGGGAGGAGGACCTGGTTGATCACCCTGACGACCGACGCATCGTCGCCATGCCGGCGCGCCATGGCCAGCGCCTCGTCAGCGAGTGCCTCACGACGCTCGAGCGAGCTGCCCACGGTGAGCTCGGTGCAGAGGGTGGCGAGGAGCAGGGCCCGTCGGACGTCGTCGGAGCCCAGCCGGTCGAGCGCGGTCTCGAGCATCTCGACCTTCTCCTCGTCGATGGTGCTCACCGTGCTGAAGGTGCCGCGATTGTTGGCCAGGACGGCGGCGACCAGGCGATCCGTGTCGCCGAGGGCGGCGGCTCGACGGGATGCCCCCAGCAGCATGTCGCGAAAGCCGGGGTCGCCCGATTGTCGCAGGGCCGTGCCCAGACCGATGGTCAGGTCGAGCTCGAGGACGGGTTCCGCTTTGAGGCGCTGCGAGCTCAGCTCCAAGGCCTGCGCGTAGTAGCGCGCCGCGTCAGCCGGGGCGAGCGCCGCCAGCGCGGCGTCGGCGGCACGCTGGGAGTAGGAGATCGCCTTGGTCAGATCACTCGGCTGAATCGCCGCGACCCAGTGGCGGGCCAGCTGTCCCACGCCGGCATCGGACCTCGCCGCCCCCACCTCTTCGAGGGCCTCGGCCACCTGGCGATGGGCACGGGCTCGGCGCGTCGGTCTCAGATCCTCGTAGAGCGTGTGTTGGATCAGGGCGTGCGTGAACTGGAATCGGCCAGGTGCCTCGGCGAACTCGCGAACCAGGGCGGCGCCAACCGCGCTCTCGAGAATGTCGAGCACATCGTCCTCGGAGGCTCCCGCCGCTCGGGCCAGCAGATCGAGATCGAACTCACGACCGACCACGGCTGCGATCGCGAGCACCCGCTCTGCTTCCTGGCCCAGGCGGACGATGCGCCCGCCGACCACCTCGCGCACGCTGTCGGGCAGCACCGTGGTCTCGAGCGACGCTCCGGCCACCCAGCGCCCTTCGGCGTCGCGGCGAATGGCGCCGCTCTCCGCCAGGTGACGCAGCACCTCTCCCACGAAGAAGGGATTGCCGTCGGTCTCGCGGTAGACCGCGTGGGCCAGATCAAGACCGTCTTTGTCGAGCGTCTGACCGGAGGCGGCCTCGAAGTACGACACGACCTCATGGTCGTTCAGACCGCTGAGCTCGATCCGCTGCACCCCGCTCTGGCGCCGGAGCGCGCCGAGCGTGTCTCGCAGCGCCTCGGCGTGCCTGAGCTCGCTGTCACGGTAGGTGGCGAGGATCAACAGCCGGGAAATCTGTTCGGCCCCGGCCAGATGGCGCAAGAGCAACAGACTTCCTTTGTCGGCCCACTGCAAGTCGTCGAGGACGAGGACGACGGGTGTGACCTGAGACACGTCGGCGATGAGCCCGGCAACCGCGGCGAAGAGCAGGTAGCGCTCGGTGTCCATGTCGGTGCCCTTGGTGGCCGGGATCACCGGCAATCGCCTCGAGACCGATGGCACGAGCCGGGAGAGGTCCGGCGCGACGGGCAGGACGTGCTGCGCCAGCTGCTCGTCGCTGGCGTGCGCCACGAAATGTTCCAACGCCTCGGCGAAGTAGCGATACGGGCTGGCCAGATCTTCCTCGCAGTGGCCGAACATCACGAGCGACCCCTCGTCGAACGCCGCCCGGGCGGCCGCCGCGGTGAGCGTCGTCTTGCCCAGGCCCGCCTCCCCGACGACGAGGACGACCTCTCGGCCACCGTCGGCGGCCACCCGTTTGTGCACCTCGCCCAGGGCCTGGAGTTCGTTCGTCCGGCCGATCAGCTCCATGAGCGGGCGGGCGGCGAGCCGTGCGGGCAGCGGTATCCGGGTCGCGCGCCGCGCCTGGTCGACCTGGGCGCCGGGCGCGGTGGATGGGCTCCGAAGGGCGAGGTCGAGCTCGGGTGACTGGTCGAGGATCGCGAACTCCAGCGCTTGCAACGGCTGGCCGGGATCGATGCCGAGCTCTTCGGTGAGGAGCTGACGCAGGTCGCGGTAGGCGGCCAGTGCGTCGGCCTGACGACCCGATCGGTAGAGCGCCACCATGAGCTGGCCCCGGAGGGATTCGCGCAGGGGGTGGGTCTGGACCAGCGCCTCGATCTCGCCGGTGATCTCACGATGGCGGCCGAGGGCGAGATCGGCGTCGATCCTCCATTCGAGCGCGGACAACCGGAGGTCCTCCAACCTGGTGACGTCCGACTGGCCGAAGGTCCCCAGGTCCATGCCGTCGAGGACCGGGCCCCGCCACAATCCGAGGGCCTCAGTCATGCGGTCGGCCACTGCAGCTGGGGTTTCCCCCGGTACGGGAGGGGCGGCCAGACGCTCGAACTCCACCGAGTCGAGCTCCCCCGGGGCCAGGTCAACGACGTAACCCGGTGACCGGGTGTGGAGCACGCTCTCGGCGCCGGAAATCGCGCCTAGCAGCTTGCGCAGCTTGGAGATGTGCGCCTGGACCGCGTTGGGCGCCGTCTCCGGGGGTTGGTCACCCCAGGCGGCCTCGATCAGGCGGTCGCGGGAGACGATGCGGCCCGGCTCGAGCAACAACGCCCCCAAGATCACCCGGTCGACCCGCCCGCGAACCGGGATGGCGCGGCCCTCGAGGTCAAGGACCTGAAGCGGGCCCAAGATCAGGTACCGCACGCCCTCGTCCTTCCGCCCTCAACGCTGCCCACCACTGTGAGACTATCGGCCTCTGACCTGGTGATTCTTCGGCACTCACTCTGGGGGGCCGGTCAGGGCCCACGGCCGAGGCCCGATGTCTTCAGCTCCCGTTGCCGATCCTTCAGCAATCGGTCAGGACTCCGTCAGGGCCGGAGCCGAAGCTGAGGGCATCGAGCGCGATCCGGCGCCCGGGAAACCGATCCGAAGGAGCAGTCATGAGAGACCACAGATTCAGGTTCGTGCGACGGATCCCTGAAAGAGGCGACGAGCACCTGGCGCAGCGCCAGCGGGGGGTTACGTCCGACACGCCTGTTGCAAGAGAGGTTACGCTCCCTCGGAATTCAGACGGGGCCGAATCGGGCCCAGCGAAAGGCGGGGAGATGCAGGCACTCGAAGATGGAAGGCATCGCGCCAGGGGTGTGTCTTGGGGCGTTCGCCGAAGCAGGACACTGACGCGAACAGGTCAGATCATGGCGGCAGGCCTCACCATCGCCGCTGCGTCGATGGGAATCGGTGGCGTTCCGGCACAAGCGGCGGGAGGTACCCCCTCCATTTCGGCAGGCCCGAACGTTGTCGTCGGTGAAGCCGACGGGTCGGTCACCATCCCGGTCACCCTCAGCGCGTCGAGCTCGAGCACGGTGACGGTCGACTACGACACCTCCAACGGCAGCGGACTCTCCAACACCGTCTGCTCGGGCAACTCCATCTATCAGGGCCAAGGGACCACCGCGTTGAGCTTCGCACCCGGCGTAACCACACGGAACGTGACCATCAACCTCTTGAACTGCCAACACAGCCTTTCGAGCGGGTTCTACACCTTCTACCTGAACCTCTTCAGCGCCTCGGGAGCAACGATCGCCGACAACCTCACCCAGGTCGATGTCACGGGGAACGCTCCGGCGCCCGGCACGTCAGGCCTCTTCGTCAAGAACGCCGTGGTCGACGCCAGCGCCGGCACGGTCCAGGTGCCCGTCGTGCTCGGTGGGCCTTCGGGCTCGGCCCAGGCTCAGGCGGTGACCGTCAACTACACGACCGTCGATGGTTCAGCGACTGCCGGAACTGATTACTCCCTGACACATGGCACGTTGCACTTCCCGGCCGGCGAGACGGCCCAGAACATCAGCGTGCCCATCACCGCCCGCAGTGCGGCGACCCGGAGCTTCGCGGTGACGCTGTCGGCTCCCTCGTCGAACGCCACCATCGCCAGTGGCACCGGCACGGTCACCATCGAGAGCAACAAGGGCGCCGCCGTGACGAGCCCTGCCATCTCGGCTCCGCCCAACGTGGTGGTCGGTGCGGCGGACGGCTACGTCGATCTGCCGGTCACGTTGAACGTGCCGGGGATCAACCCGGTCACGGTCAACTACGACACCTCCAACGGCAGCGGACTCACCAACACCGCCTGCTCGGGCAACTCCATCTATCAGGGAATCGGCACCGTTCCGGTGACCTTCCTGCCCGGAGTGACCACCCAGGTGGTGCGGATCCCGTTGCTCAACTGCACGGCCAGCGACTCGAGCGGGTTCTACACCTTCTACCTGAACCTCTTCAGCGCCTCGGGAGCAACGATCGCCGACAACCTCACCCAGGTCGATGTCACGGGGAACGCTCCGGCGCCCGGCACGTCAGGCCTCTTCGTCAAGAACGCCGTGGTCGACGCCAGCGCCGGCACGGTCCAGGTGCCCGTCGTGCTCGGTGGGCCTTCGGGCTCGGCCCAGGGCCTCCCGGTCACGGTCAACTACACGACCGTCGATGGTTCAGCGACTGCCGGAACTGATTACTCCCTGACACACGGCACCCTGACCTTCCCGGCCGGCGAGACGGCCCAGAACATCAGCGTGCCCATCACCGCCCGCAGTGCGGCGACCCGGAGCTTCGCGGTGACGCTGTCGGCTCCCTCGTCGAACGCCACCATCGCCAGTGGCACCGGCACGGTCACCATCGAGAGCAACAAGGGCGCCGCCGTGACGAGCCCTGCCATCTCGGCTCCGCCCAACGTGGTGGTCGGTGCGGCGGACGGCTACGTCGATCTGCCGGTCACGTTGAACGTGCCGGGGATCAACCCGGTCACGGTCAACTACGACACCTCCAACGGCAGCGGACTCACCAACACCGCCTGCTCGGGCAACTCCATCTATCAGGGAATCGGCACCGTTCCGGTGACCTTCCTGCCCGGAGTGACCACCCAGGTGGTGCGGATCCCGTTGCTCAACTGCACGGCCAGCGACTCGAGCGGGTTCTACACCTTCTACCTGAACCTCTTCAGCGCCTCGGGAGCAACGATCGCCGACAACCTCACCCAGGTCGATGTCACGGGGAACGCTCCGGCGCCCGGCACGTCAGGCCTCTTCGTCAAGAACGCCGTGGTCGACGCCAGCGCCGGCACGGTCCAGGTGCCCGTCGTGCTCGGTGGGCCTTCGGGCTCGGCCCAGGCTCAGGCGGTGACCGTCAACTACAAGACGGTGAACGGTTCGGCCAAGTCTGGGACAGACTTCCAGGCGACCAGCGGCACCCTGACCTTCCCGGCCGGCGAGACGGCCCAGAACATCAGCGTGCCCATCACCGCCCGCAGTGCGGCGACCCGGAGCTTCGCGGTGACGCTGTCGGCTCCCTCGTCGAACGCCACCATCGCCAGTGGCACCGGCACGGTCACCATCGAGAGCAACAAGGGCGCCGCCGTGACGAGCCCTGCCATCTCGGCTCCGCCCAACGTGGTGGTCGGTGCGGCGGACGGCTACGTCGATCTGCCGGTCACGTTGAACGTGCCGGGGATCAACCCGGTCACGGTCAACTACGACACCTCCAACGGCAGCGGACTCACCAACACCGCCTGCTCGGGCAACTCCATCTATCAGGGAATCGGCACCGTTCCGGTGACCTTCCTGCCCGGAGTGACCACCCAGGTGGTGCGGATCCCGTTGCTCAACTGCACGGCCAGCGACTCGAGCGGGTTCTACACCTTCTACCTGAACCTCTTCAGCGCCTCGGGAGCAACGATCGCCGACAACCTCACCCAGGTCGATGTCACGGGGAACGCTCCGGCGCCCGGCACGTCAGGCCTCTTCGTCAAGAACGCCGTGGTCGACGCCAGCGCCGGCACGGTCCAGGTGCCCGTCGTGCTCGGTGGGCCTTCGGGCTCGGCCCAGGGCTCAGGCGGTCACGGTCAACTACACGACCGTCGATGGTTCAGCGACTGCCGGAACTGATTACTCCCTGACACATGGCACCTTGACCTTCCCGGCCGGCGAGACGGCCCAGAACATCAGCGTGCCCATCACCGCCCGCAGTGCGGCGACCCGGAGCTTCGCGGTGACGCTGTCGGCTCCCTCGTCGAACGCCACCATCGCCAGTGGCACCGGCACGGTCACCATCGAGAGCAACAAGGGCGCCGCCGTGACGAGCCCTGCCATCTCGGCTCCGCCCAACGTGGTGGTCGGTGCGGCGGACGGCTACGTCGATCTGCCGGTCACGTTGAACGTGCCGGGGATCAACCCGGTCACGGTCAACTACGACACCTCCAACGGCAGCGGACTCACCAACACCGCCTGCTCGGGCAACTCCATCTATCAGGGAATCGGCACCGTTCCGGTGACCTTCCTGCCCGGAGTGACCACCCAGGTGGTGCGGATCCCGTTGCTCAACTGCACGGTGACACAGAACCTCACCTTCACGCTCAACCTGTTCTCCGCATCGCAGGGGACCATCGCAAACGCGACCACCACGGTCACGGTCGGTGACTTCCCGACGATCGCGGCCTTCACCCCGGCCACCGGGCCGGTCGGGACCAAGGTCAAGATCACCGGGTCGAACTTGGAGAATGCCACCAGCGTCAAGTTCAACGGCAAGGCGGCGGCGATCAAGAGGGACTCGGCCAACAAGCTGAAGGTCGTCGTGCCCACCGGTGCCACCACGGGACCGATCACCATCACCACACCTGTGGGATCGGTGACGAGCTCCGGGAACTTCACGGTGAACTAGCGGGAGCCGAAAGGAGACAGCCCACCTGACCCTTGTCCGGGGTCGGGTGGGCTGCTCCGCGTCCGCCCGGGGCGCGACGCTGAGTTTCGATTTCGTGCGGTCCGGTTCAGTCGAGACTGAAGGGCGGGTACGTGTCGGTCATGAGGAAGGTGTACACGCTGACGCGGTTGGCCCAGCGGATCACCCCGATGACGAACGAACGCAGGCTCTCGGGCCACTTCCCGGTGATCAAGACGGCAAAAAATCCGATGATCACGACCACGTAGACGGCGATGAAGAGGAAGAAGAGCACGAAGTAGTGGGGAATGGCGAGCAGCCACTTCACGAAGATGAGGCCACGGCTGAGGTGCGGTGATGGCTCGACCGAGAAGTGGGCCGGGTCGGTGTCCGGATCCGGCGCCACCGTCGGGAAATCGAACGGCGGGTAGCTCTCGCGCATGAACAATATGAACGTCGTCACTCGCCACTGGTACCGATGTGTCATCGCCATGAACCCGAAGAAGCTCTCGGGCATCCTTCCGGTGAACAGGATGGCGAAGAAGGCCAGAAACCACAGGACGCTTTGAACGATCCCCAGCGCGTACAGAACGATCAGCTGTGGTATCGCCAACAACCAGTTGACGAGGGGACGCCACCGGGCGATCGTGTCGGGCGCATCCAAGTCGAGCTGGAGCGGGAAGCCAGCCTCTGGATACGCGGGGGTCGTCACGACGCCAGGCTATCCCTACGCCCTTCGGACACAAGGGATCGCGGCCCGGTCCGGACGATGAGGGCAGGCGGCGTGCTCGGAGGTTCGGGCGCCCCGCAGCCTCGGGCCTGACCAGGGAAGACGGCGTGAGCTGTGTCGCACCGACGAGCTGTGTGGCAATTGCATCTCCTGATGAATACGGCTCTTCCGTCCAATCCCTGTGATTCGCACTCGACTGGGACGGATCGACTTGGTCGCACTTCCCCGACGAGAACCGATCAGTCCGAGCTGGGGACAACGTTCTTGAGGGCGTCACGTGTCGGAAGAAGCTGATTAGCTGTGTCGCCGTCGGCTCCTACACCCCATCGGTATCGGGTGCATCCGCTCAGAGCCTCATCGAATCATGGACGCCCACGGGTTAGGTCAGTCACCAGCCCGCAGGCTCCGGGCGGAAGTAACTATTTTCAGAAGGTCTCCTGGCCCCGTTCAACGGACTGCGTGGTGGGAATCGACGGCGCGGCCGAACTTGGCGAACTGATCGAAGGGTGGAACGGCACAGCCTGGACCGTCTCTCCGGGTGCTGACGTTCGTGGGTCGGCTCAGGATTACCCTTCGCGGGATCGCCTGCACTCGCAGGGTTTGCTTCGCCTCCGGTAGTTGGGCGGTGACTGCAGGTCAGCCACAGCACGCACTCCTCATATCGGGCACCATCGGCTAGACCGACTCAGTTGTCACGGAGAGTGCTGTACCTCTCGAACGAAGAAGTCGACGATCAACGCCTCAATGTGCTCGGTGTCGGGCTGTGCGCCCGGCTCATCCAGGGCGTGTCCGCCCCCCTTGACCACCACCAACGACACTGGAGCGCCCACAGATCCCAAGGCGCTGGCCAGCTCTTCTGATTGAGACAAGGGCACGATCGGGTCCATATCGCCGTGGATGATGAGAAAGGGCGGATCATCTTTTGAGACGTAGGTAACCGGACTGGCCGCCTTGAGCTCAGCTGGGACCTGCTCGGCAGGGACAGGTCCGAGCAGTGAGACAAAGTTGTCGTGGACGTGGCCAGCGGCGCCCTCCTCGCCGAGCGTGAGAAGGTTCGATGGTCCCGCGAAGTCGGCTACCGCTTCGACCGTGCTTGGTTGGTTTCGATAGGGACCGGTATCCCATCCCACATCGGGACCCGCAGTACCGACGAGGCTGGCCAGATGGGCCCCAGCGCTGTGGCCCCAGATGCCGATGTCCTTCGGGTCGATGTCCAACGCCTTGGCGTTTGCCCGCAGGTATCGAACCGCACACTTGGCGTCGACGATCTGGGCCGGCCACGGCTCGTCGGGTCCCAGTCGATAGTTCACACTCGCGACAAGAAACCCCTTTTGATTCAGCGCATCTCCGATTTGATGGACGATGAATCCTCCGGTTTCGTGGTCACCCCCGATCCAGGAACCACCGTGTAAATAGATCACCGCAGGAGCCGGGCGACTGTGACGTTGCGGGCGGGTGATCTGAACGGTCTGGCCGTTACAGTACGTGACGAGCGCGGTTGCTCCAGGGGCAATCTGAGGGGTCGTTCCACTCGAGGTCGTTTCGCTGGTCGTGGAAGGGGAACTCCCACAGGCGCTGACCATGCACGTGTAAAGCAGCAGCGCAGTCAGCCTGACGGGGCGTGCGCGCCGCGCCAATCTCGGGTTACCTCTGGGCCCGCAACACTTGCAGTTGAACGCTACACACTCGATCAAACGGTACCTGGCGTCGACACTCGGCGAAGCCAGCCGCAACTGCCACCCCTGCTTCGCAGGCTCCGAACTTCTGCTGTGACCCCTCGAGATGCCGCCTGACAGTAAGACACACAAGCTGCCGTCTGCGCATCGACGGTCGTGGCGCCGAGGTCGAATTGTGGGAGCGGTCCCCAGTGGAGACCTCACCTACAGTCAGCGGCCGTAGGCGAGCCGTCGACGCCGGGCGACGAAGCCGCGCCGCCGATTCAGGCTGGTCCCCGGCTGGCCCCGCTCACGCCAGCAGGCCGAACAACGCTGGTCAGGGCGGGCAATCCCGATCCGAAACGGTTGAACGAACTCACCACGAGCGGATCTCGACCAGGCAGGCCACGGACGACGTCATCGGGGATTCGCGGGGGGGTCACACGGCTGGGCCACAATGCCAGACGTGACCCTCTTCGACCCCGTGCCGCTCTTCGGCGACGAATCCGAGGAACGACCGGCCGCCTGGGACCTGGTCGGTCCGGCCGAACCGATCGACCCCCCGCCCCATGCGGTCGAGGCCACCATCACCCGGCCCGAGATCGAGGTGCGGCTGAGCACCCGACGCCGTAAGACATCCGAGGCGAAATGGGTGGGCGAGAAGATCGTGGTGTCCCTCCCGGCCCATCTGAGCCTCGAAGCGCGGCGCAAGACGACCGACTGGCTCGTCGAACGCCTGATGACCCGCCAGCGGTTGCAGTCGGTGCACGGCGACGACGAGTTGCTCGAGCGCGCCGTCATGCTGAGCGAGCGCTACCTGGTCGGAGCCCGGCCCAATTCGGTGCGCTGGGTCACCAACCAGGCCGCCCGCTGGGGTTCGTGCTCGTGGTACTCGGGCGACATCCGCATCTCGCACCGGCTGCGCATCGCGCCGGGCTGGGTGCTCGACTCCGTCCTGGTCCACGAAGTGGCCCACCTCTCGCACCACGACCATTCGGCGGCCTTCCACCGCCTGGCCGATGGCTACCCACGCCACGCCGAAGCGGGGCTGTTCCTGGCCGGCTACGGACTCGGGCTCTCGTCGCCCCGGTCCTGAGCTCGGCTCAGACGGGTTCGTCGGCCAGGATCTTGCCCAGGCGGCGCAGGCTCTCGCCCGCCCCGCCCAGGGTCAGCTCGATCTGCTCGGTCAGGAGGAAGTAGCGGTGCAGCGGGTAGTCGCGGTCGACGCCGACGCCGCCGTGGAGGTGCGAAGCGGCGTGCACGACCCGCTGGCCGCCTTCGGCCGCCCAGTATTTGGCCACGGCCACCTCGGCCGTGGCCGGCAGGCCCGCGGCCAGCCGTGAGGCCGCCTGCCAGGCCGTGAGGCGAATGGCCTCGGTGTCGACGTAGGCGTCGGCCGCCCGCTGACCGACGGCCTGGAAGGTGGCGATCGGCTTCTCGAACTGCACCCGCGTCTTGGTGTACTCGGCGGTCAGCTCGAGTGCGGTGGCGCATGCTCCGGCTTCCATGATGCACAGCGCAGCCGTGGCGAATTCGGTGATGACGCTCACGATGGCCGCCCCGTTGGCACCGTCGCCCAGGCGGCGGTCGGCCTCGACGGAGACGTCGGAGAGCTCCATGATGGCCTCGGGCCGTCCGGTCGTCGTGCTCTGGCGGGTCAGGGACACTCCTGCCGCAGTGGGATCGACGATGAAGACACCGACGCCGGCACTCGACCCGTTTGCCGCGACGCACGTGGCGGGGGCCAGGATGGCGTCGGCCACCAGCGCTGCGGGCACGCACGCCTTGGTGCCGGTGACTCTCCACGACCCGTCGGCAAGCTCGGTGGCCGTCGTCGCCGGGGCGGTACCGCCGGGCAGGATGACCTCGCCCGCCAGCTCGGCCATGGCCGCGGTCAGGATGGTCTCGCCACTGGTCACGCCGCTGAGCCAGGTCTTGCGCTGGGCCTCGGTGCCGAACCGGGCGATCGGCAGGGCGCCGTAGACCATCGTCTCGACGACGGGCACGTAGGCCGCGGTGCGGCCGGCCGCCTCGATCACGAGGCAGGTGGCGATGAAGTCGAGTCCCGCGCCCCCGACGTCCTCGCCCAGGCTGATACCGAGGAGACCGGCGTTGGCCAACTCACGCCAGAGGTCACGGTCGATCGGACCCTCGGGTCCGGCCGCCGCCTCGATCGCCTTGAGCGATTCGTGGGTGGCGCGCTCTCCGAAGATCTGCCCGGCCAGCTGGCGAACGGCTTCTTGCTCTTCGCTGTAATTGAAGTCCATTGGAGTCTCCTGATTCCGTCCGGCTCAGCGCAGCGAGCGCGGCATGCCGAGCCCGAACATGGCGATGAGGTCCCGCTGGATCTCGTTGGTCCCGCCGCCGAAGGTGAGGATGATCATGGAGCGGGCGTACATCTCGAGGCGTCCCGCGACCACCGCCGCCGGTGAACCCCGGGTCAGGTAGCCGGCCTGGCCCAGAATCTCCATCAGCGAGCGGAACGCCCGCAGGTAGAACTCGGTGCCGAAAACCTTGATGCTCGACGCGTCGGCCACGTCGAGGTGTCCCTGGGTGGCCTGCCAGGCCACCTTCCAGTTGACGAGGCGGAGGAATTCGAGCTCGGCGTGGACGCGGGCGAGGTGCTCCTGGACCCACTCCTGGTCGACCACGCGCCGGCCGTCGGGCAACTTGGTGTTCTGGGCCCAGGCGCGCACGTCGCCCAGTACCCGCTCGATGATGCCCGGCGAGCACAGCGTGACCCGCTCGTGATTGAGCTGGTTCGTGATGAGGCTCCAGCCCTGGTTCTCGCCGCCCACCAGCGCAGTGGCGGGCACCCGCACGTCCTCGTAGAAGGTGTAGTTGATGTTGTGATCGCCCAGCAGTTTCATGGGCACCACCCGGATGCCGGGCGTGTTCATCGGGATCACGAACATGGAGATGCCCTTGTGCTTGGCCACGTTGGGATCGGTCCGGGTGGCCAGCCAGATGTAGTCGGCGTCGCCGGCCAGGCTGGTGAAGATCTTGGCGCCGTTGATCACATATTCCTCGCCGTCGCGCACGGCGCGGGTGGTCAGCGAGGCCAGGTCCGTGCCCGAGTTCGGCTCGGTATAGCCGATGCAGAAGTGGATCTCCCCGGCCAGGATCTTGGGGAGGAAGAACTCCTTCTGTTCTTGGGTCCCGAAGTTCATGATGGTCGGGCCCACCGTGTTGATGGTCAGCATGGGGACGGGCGCCCCACTGCGCATCGACTCGTCGAAGAAGATGAACTGCTCGATGGCCGAGCGCCCCTGGCCCCCCCACTCGGTGGGCCAGCCGATGCCGAGCCAGCCGTCGGTACCCATCTGCTTGACCACCCTGCGCACCACGGGGCCGATTCCGTTCGCGTGGGCGAGGTCCTCCTCGAGCTCGGGCGTGAGCAGGTTCTGGTAGTAGGCACGCAGCTCGGCCTTCAGCGCCTGCTGCTCCTCGGTGTAGGCAATCTCCATAGGTCCCTCCCGACTCGCGCGGCTGCCTCGCCCCACGTCAACGGCGCATCGTCGCCTGCCCCCAACCAGGGGCTCGGCGCGCGAGAACACGTTACAGTCCGCCCCGCCCGACCAGCCAATGCGCCCCCGGTGGGGCCTTGTGTACCGACGAGTAACGTGCAGTCCGCCTCGGGAAGGAACCCCCTGGCCGAGGACCGAAGCGAGGAGCAAGCCATCATGCCTGAAGCCGTCATCGTCGCCACCGGCCGCACCCCGATCGGCCGGGCCAACAAGGGCTCTCTGGTCGACTGCCGGCCGGACGACCTGAGCGCCCTCGTCATCAAGACGGTGCTCGAGAAGGTGCCCCAGATCAACCCCTCCGACGTGGAGGACGTGATCCTGGGCTGCGCCCAGCCCGCGGGTGAGTCGGGCTACAACATGGCGCGCGTGGCGGCCATCCTGGCCGGCCTCGAGGACGCACCGGGCGTCACCGTGAACCGCTACTGCTCCTCCTCGCTCCAGGGGATCCGCATGGCGGCCCACGCCATCAAGGCCGGCGAGGGTGACGTCTTCGTGGCTGCCGGCGTCGAGACGGTCAGCCGCTACATGTACGGCGCGTCGGACACCGGTCCGCACAACGTCCTGTTCACCGATGCCGAGGCGCGCACCAAGGCGCGCACCCCGGCGGTGACCGAGCCCTGGGCCCCCCCCAAGGGTCTGCCCGACGTCTATGTCGCCATGGGCCAGACGGCCGAGAACGTGGCCGAGTACGAGAAGGTGACCCGGGAGGAGATGGACGAGTTCGCCCTGCTCTCGCAGTCCCGGGCCGTCGAGTCGCAGCAGAACGGCTTCTTCGAGCGCGAGATCATCCCGGTGACCCTGGCCGACGGCACCGTGGTCACCAAGGACGACGGGCCGCGGGCCAACACCACCCTCGAAGGACTCTCGCAGCTCAAGCCCGTCTTCCGCGAGGGCGGCACGGTCACGGCGGGGAATGCCTGCCCGCTCAACGACGGTGCCGCCGCAGTGATCGTGATGAGTGACACCAAGGCCAAGCAGCTGGGCATCACCCCGCTGGCCCGGATCGTCGCCAGCGGTGTCTCGGGGCTGAACCCCGAGATCATGGGCCTGGGGCCGATCGAGGCCTGCCGGCAGGTGCTCAAGCGGGCCAACCTGTCCATCGACGACATCGATCTGGTCGAGATCAACGAGGCCTTCGCGGCCCAGGTGGTGCCGTCGGCCAAGCACCTCGGGATCGAGTGGGACAAACTCAACGTGAAGGGCGGCGCCATCGCCCTGGGCCACCCATTCGGTCAGACCGGGGCGCGCATCATGACCACGCTGCTCAACGCGCTCGAGGACACGGGCAAGACCATCGGTCTCGAGTCCATGTGCGTCGGCGGCGGCCAGGGCATGGCCATGATCGTGGAGCGCCTCAGCTGAGCTGATCGGCGCCAGGCGCAAACCGGCGGGCCGGCTCGGGCGGGTTCCGTCCCGGGCGGGCGCTCTAGGGCAGCGACGCGCCGGCCAGCGCATCGTCGACGGCCGGGGTGGGCCCCGGGTCCACGCCCTCCTGGGCCGCCAGGTGCAGCGAGACGAGTTGGCCCACCAGCGCGAGGTCGAAGAAGCGGGTGAGATCGTCCACCCCGGCCGCCTCGACCGCGAGCACATCGGCCATGACCTCGTCAGTCGCCGCCGTCACGGCGGCGAAGAGGTCGGCGGTGCGTTGGCTTTCCCCGCCGTGGCGGAGTTGGACGAGCGTGAGCATCTGGCGCGTCACGTCGCCGCTCTGACCCCAGCCGGCCAGCTCTCCGTAGGCAAGGTTGGGCAGCTCGGCGGCGAAGGCGGGTGACTTGGCGTGGCGGTTCACCTCGCCCTTCCACCACCGAGCGGCCACGGCGCCGATGCCCGACGACCCGTAGACGAGCGGAAACGTGCGACCGATGCGACGCGCCAGCTCTTCGGGCAACCCGCCGGGAGCGACGAGGGCATCGCGACGGGGGGCCAGAGCGGCCGACGTGGCCTGCAGCTCCTGCTCCCACTCGCGGCTCAGGCCGAGACGGTCGAGCGCCACCAACACGGGGACGACGAGGCCGGGCAGAGTGGCCCGGCCCGAGGTCGCGCCGGAGAGGGCCGGCCACCAGGTCCCCTTTCCGCCCGCCTCCGAGACGATGCCCTTGGAAGCGTCGTCATTGCCTTCGGGGCCAATGATCAGGACGTGGGCGCCGACGGCGAGGGCCGAGCGGACGGCCGCGTCGGTCTCGGCGCACCCGGGCGTCGCGGAGAGGGCGACGACGAGGGTGTAGCCGTCCACGAAATCGGGGAGCGCGGCGTCGTGGCGGACGGTCAGGGGCACGGCAAGGGAGGGCGCGGTCAAGGCGGCAACCGCATCACACGCCGAGGCGGCGACGCCGACCCCGATGGCCACGACGGACCGGCTGGCGTACGCCGCCAGGGGGGACATCCCCGCCGAGATCCGGCTCAGCTCGAGCGCCTCGACCAGCTGCTCGGGCACAGCAACCGCCTCGTCCCAGAGGCCGAGCGTGTCGATGTCGGGCCGGGGGCTCACCCCGCGACGGGACCGGTGGCGCGCACGCCGCCCCTCTCGGCCTTGGCGCTCAAGCGTTCGTGCTCGGCGTCACCGATGTCGGCCGCCTCGTCCACCAACAGCACCGGGACCCCGTCGGTGACGGCGTAGCTCTTGCGCAGGCGCGGGTTGTAGAGGACGTCCTCGTCTTCGAAAAAGAGCAGAGGGCCCTTGTCGATCGGGCAGGCCAGGATGTCGAGCAGCAGCGGATCGAGACTCACGGGTTGGTTCCTTCCTTGAGCGTGGCGTCGGCCTCGAGCGTGGCGTCGGCCTCGAGCGTGGCGTTGGCCGCGATGAGCGCCCGCACCTCGGCGACATGGGCGGCGCAGACTTCCTCGGTCTTGGCCTCCACGTTGAGCCGCAACAACGGCTCGGTGTTGGAGGGGCGGACGTTGTACCACCAGTCCGCGTGCTCGACCGTCAGCCCGTCGAGCCGGTCGATGGACGCGCCGGCGGCGCGCTCGTGCTCGGCGATGGCCGCGACGGTGGCCGGCGGGCTGGTCACCTCTGTGTTGATCTCGCCTGAGTCGGCGTAGCGGCGGTAGGGCTCGAGCATGACCGAGAGGGGCTGGTCGCTCTGGCTCAGCAGTTCGAGGACCAGGAGGGCGGTGATGATGCCCGAGTCGGCCCGAAAGTTGTCGCGGTAGTAGTAGTGGCCCGAGTGCTCGCCACCGAACACGGCGCCGGTCTCGGCCATCACCTGCTTGATGATGGAGTGGCCGACCTGGGTGCGCACCGGCGTGCCGCCCATCTCGGTGACCACCTCGGGCACGACGTGCGAGCAGATCAAGTTGTAGAGGACGGTCTCGCCCGGGTGCTTGGTGAGCATGGACGCGGCCACCAGCGCCGTGGTCAGCGAGCCCGACACCCCTTCGGCCCGCTCGTCGACCAGGAAGACCCGGTCGGCGTCGCCGTCGAAGGCCAGACCGATGTCGGCCCCCTGGGCCAGGACGGCCTCCTTCAGGGCGACCTGGTTCTCGGGCTGGATCGGATCGGCCGGGTGGTTGGGGAAGTTGCCGTCGAGCTCGGGGAAGAGGATGTCGACCGAGAAGGGCAGCCGTTCGAAGACGATCGGCACGACCAGGCCGCCCATGCCGTTCGCCGTATCGGCCACCACCTTGAGGGGCCGCAACGTGGAGAGGTCGACGAACGAGATGACGTGGTCGGCCCACTCGTCGAGCAGGCTCAGTTCGCGGCTGCTCCCGGTGAGCGGACCCGAGGGCTCGTCCAGAAGCTTCTCCGCCTCGGCCTCGATCTCGGCCAGGCCGGTGTCGCGCCCGATGGGCGTGCGCCCGAGAGACAGAGCTTCAACCCGTTGTACCGGGCCGGGTTGTGTGACGCGGTGAACATGGCGCCGGGGGCATCGAGATGGCCCGAGGCGAAGTAGAGGAAGTCGGTCGAGGCCAGGCCGAGGTCGGTCACGTTCACGCCTTCGGAACGCACGCCGTCGGAAAAGGCGGCCGTGAGCTCCACCCCCGACTCACGCATGTCGCGGCACACCAGCACCTCGGGGGCGCCGGCGAAAAGGGCCATGGCGCGCCCGATGGCGTGGCACATCGCCGCGTCGAGCTGGTCGGGCACGATGCCCCGCACGTCGTAGGCCTTGAACACCTGCTTCATCCGATTCACGGGTTCATCCAATTCGCCGGTTCGTCCAAATCACGGAGACCAACCATAGGGGCAGCGCATGGCCCATCTCGGCGGAGCGGAGGGTGGACCGGAGGGTCTAGTGGATGACGGCGTTTCCCTGGGCGACGAGGGCCAGGATGGCAACCGAGTTGAAGGTCGGCGTGAGCCAGGAAATTCATGCCCAGCCGTCCCGTCCGATACGAGATGGCGGCCAGCACCATGCCGAAGACGGCCAGGCCAGCCAGCTGGACCCATTCGCCGTGGGCCAGGCCGAACAGGAGCCCGTCGACGATGACCGCCAGGACGACGGTGGCGACGCGGACGCGGCCGGTTGCCCCCATCGGGGTGAAGGCGCGGAGGAGGCCTTTGAGCAGCAAACCCCGGAAGAAGAGCTCTTCCATGGCCGGAGCGAAGACGCAGACGGCGATGGCGATGACCACGAACCCGCCGCCGTGGGCGCTGCCGGTGAGGCGGTTGGTGGGCCCGTTGAAGTCGTGGATCTCGTGCTGGAACGGCGCGTACATGAGGACGACCACGAACTGCCCGGCCAGCCCGATGGGGATGCCGATGAGGTCGATCCACTTCATCTTGATGCCCAGGTCGCGGAAGAAGTGGCGCGTGCCCTGGAAGAAGCTGGCCAACCAGGGCGCGCCGATGAAGCCGATCCACAGGCCCAGGAGGGTGACGACGACGTACCACTCGGGCGGGACCTGCGCCGAGGCGATGGCCTGGAGCTGAGCTCCGGTGTCACCGGCGATGGCGCCACCGACGGTGGCGAAGATCACCGCGCCGAGCTGGCCGACGAGGAACCCGATGAGGGCGAAGAGAAGCCAGAACCAGGCCTGGCGCCTGGTCTTCGGGGGGACCCAGGGCGTATCGAGAAAGGGCGTGCCGGACGAGGACTCGAGCGCCGGCGCAGGCAGGGCGGCGAGGGCGGCGGCGTCCCACGGCGCGGCATCGCGGCGCGGCGGGGGCGCGGGCGGGGGCGGGGGCGGGGGCATGGTGGTCATCCCGGGCATTCCCGGGGCGGGCGGCGCGGGTCGGGCCGTGAGCGTGGCGGGCGGGGGCGGCGTTGGCGGCAGTGTCGGCGAGGGCCCGGACGACCGGGGTGGTCCCTCGGGGCCGGCCGCGGCTGTCTCGGTCTGCCCGCGGACATGGGCGTGGTGCGTCTCGATCCACTCCCGGGGCACGAAACCGTCGGGCGGCGGGGCCGGTGAGCGGACTGGTGGCCCCTCGGGCGGGGGTTCCGGCGCGCCGGAATCGGTCTCGGCCATCGTCAAGACGTTACCGGCGCCAAGGTGGCCCCCAGCTGGCAGGGCCAAGGTGGCCCCCAGCTGGCAAGGTCGCCCGGCCGCCGTCCCGGTCACGGGGCGGTCACCCTTCTCGAGGGTCGGCGCATAGCATGGCGGGGTGACTCCCCAGCGCACGGAGAAGCCCGGCCGGGGCCCGAACGCGCCGCCGGGAGGCGAGGGAGGCCAGCAGCCGGGCACCCCCGGAGCATCGGGAGGTCAGAGCTGGCGCTGGCTGTGGGGTGTCCTGGCCATCGGGATCGTGGCGATCCTCCTGGCTGTGGGGACGATCAAGACCAGCAACGCCCACAGCATCACCTACACCAAATTCATGTCCCAGGTGGCCGCCAAGGAGGTCGCGACGGCCCAGATCTCCAACGCCACCGGCACGATCACCGGGAAGCTAAATGACGGGACCGTCTACACCGTGCAGGGCCCGACCCCGTCCCTGCCCAACGACGTCTCCGAGATGCGCCACGACGGCGTGGCGGTCTCGTTCCCGACCCCCTCGAGCAACATCTTCACCGCCCTCCTCCCCTACCTCTTCATCATCGCCCTGGGCGTCGGCTTCATCTACCTCATCGGCCGCCAGACCCGGGGCCAGATGTCGGGGATCATGTCGATCGGGCGCTCCAAGGCCAAGACGTTCAGCAGCGACCGGCCGACCACGACCTTCGACGACGTCGCCGGCTACACCGGGGTGAAGCAGGAGATCAGTGAGGTGGTCGACTTCCTCAAGACCCCCGCCCGCTTCAAGGAGATCGGCGCCAAAATCCCCAAGGGCGTGCTCCTGGTCGGTCCCCCGGGAACGGGCAAGACGCTGCTGGCCCGGGCCGTGGCCGGTGAGGCGGGGGTGCCATTCATGTCGGTCAGCGGCTCCGACTTCATGGAGATGTTCGTGGGTGTCGGCGCCAGCCGGGTGCGTGACCTCTTCCAGACCGCGCGCAAGCAGGCGCCCGCCATCGTCTTCGTCGACGAGATCGACTCCATCGGACGCAAGCGCGGTGCCGGCCTCGGCGGCGGCCACGACGAGCGCGAGCAGACCCTGAACCAGATGCTCTCGGAGATGGACGGCTTCGACACGTCCGAGGGCGTCGTGATGATCGCGGCGACCAACCGGCCCGACATCTTGGATCCGGCCCTGCTGCGGCCGGGCCGTTTCGACCGCCAGATCGTCGTTCCGCTGCCCGATCTCGATGAGCGCCTGCCGATCCTCCAGGTGCACTGCAAGGGCAAGCGCATGGCCGGTGACGTGGACCTGGGCGTGGTCTCGCGCGGCACGCCGGGCATGAGCGGGGCCGACCTGGCCAACCTGGTCAACGAGGCGGCGCTGCACGCCGTGCGCCGGGGCAGCGTCGACATCGCCATGGCCGACTTCGAGACGGCGCGGGACCGGGTGCTCCTCGGACAGCGCCGAGACTCCATGGTGCTCTCCGAAGAGGAGAAGGAGCGGGTGGCCTACCACGAGGGAGGCCACGCCGTGCTGGCCTACGTGCTCGAGCACGCCGACCCCGTGCACAAGGTGACCATCCTGCCCACCGGCATGGCACTCGGGGTCACCCACCAGCTGCCCATGGAGGAGCGGCACATCCACTCGCGCGACTACATCGAGGACGCGCTGTGCGTGCGCATGGGCGGGCGCTGCGCCGAGCTGCTCGTCTACGGCGACCTCTCGACCGGAGCGGCCAACGACCTGGTCGGCAACACCGAGCTGGCCCGCAAGATGGTGCGCGAGTGGGGCATGAGCGAGGCCATCGGCCCCATGGCCTGGGGCTCGCAGGGCCAGGTGTTCCTGGGCGAGGACCTCATGCACACGCGTGACTACTCCGAGGACACCTCGAAGGTCATCGACGACGAGGTCGAGCGCATCCTGCGGGCCCAAGAGGAGCGGGCCATGGAGGTGCTGAGCAAGCACCGGGGCGGCCTCAACGCGCTCGCCCGGGCCCTGCTCGACAACGAGATCATCGACGGGGCCGAGGTGGCCCGGCTGGTCGACGAGGCGCACGGCTCCCCCGTGCACGCCGAGGGATCCAAGTCGGTCCCGCACTTCAGCGGGGCCGCGGTACGGCCGCCGGTGCTCCCGAGCGCCAACGGGGGCAACGGAGCCGATGCGGGAGCCGGCAGCGCCAACGGGCACGCCGGCCCGGCCGCCACCAACGGCGAGGGCGACCCGGTGACCGTGCGTGCGGACACCGATGTGTGGCCGCCTCCACCCTGGCCGCCCAGCCCGGGGTCCGACCCAACTTCTGGCACCACGCCCGAGGGTCCCCCGCCCCACTAGGTCCTGCGCACCCAGCCTTCGAACCTTCTTTTCCGAACCTCGTCGGGTTTTTCCGAACCTCTTCGGGCCGGGCGGCGTCATGAAGGGGGATGGTGGACCAACAGCTCGAAGAGTGGCTCGAGGAGGGGTACGCCGGCTCCTTCCGCACGGCCTGCCTGATCCTGGGCAACCGGGCCGACGCCGAGGAAGCGGTCCAGGACGCCTACCTGCGGGCGTGGCGCTTCCGCGACTCGCTCTCGTCGGTGCCGAACCTGCGACCCTGGCTCTACCGGGTCGTGGTCAACGCCTGCTACTCGAAGCTGCGGACCGAGATCCCCCACCGCGACCGTCGGGCGCCTGACGAGCCGCTGACCCGCCTGCCCGTCGGCGGGGAGGGACCCGAGGACGGCGCCGTGCAGGGCGAGGTGGCCGGCACCGTCCTGGCCGCACTGGCCCGCCTGCCCATGTCCCTGCGGGTCCCGGTCGTCCTGCGCTACTACGCCGACCTGAGCGAACGCGATATCGCGCTGGCCATCGGCCGCCGTCCGGGCACCGTCAAGTCCCGCCTCCACGAAGCCAGGCGCCGCCTGGCGGCCGACCCCGCCTTGAGTTCCCTCGTCGACCCCGAGGCCTCCCGATCGATTCAGGAGACCGCACCATGACCATGCTCGACGACGACCAGCTCGCCACCCTCTTCGCCCGCACCGCGGCCGACTTCGAGCTGCCTGAATCCGGTCCGGCCGAGATCGTGGCGCGGGCCCGGAGAGACGGGCCCGAAGCCGGCGAGGCGGGCGCGGGCGGTGACGTCGTGGGTGATCCGGGCGGTGACGCGGATGCGCCGTCCCGGTGGCGGGAGGGTCGCCTGCGCCGGGCCGGCGCAGCGGCGGCACGTCACCGGCTCCTGGCGGTGGCCGCCTGTCTCGTCGTCGTCCTGGCGGCGGCGGGCATCGTCGGCGCCCTCGGCCGGGGCACGTCGAGCCCGACGGCCACCTCGAGCCTGCGCCCGCTGCGGGTCTCGACCCCGCCCGGGGCAAGGTCGTCCCCGGTGACGACGACCGTGCCTTCATTCGGCGCGAACCACGCCGGGTCATCGGCGGGGAGCGCAGCCGCACCGTCCCAGCACCAGGCCACAGGCCAACCCAACGCATCCGTGCCCAGCACCACGGTCCCGGGCTCGGCGGCGGCGCTACTCCCCAACGGTGCCGTCGGCCAGCCGGCCCGGATCCAGCAGACAGGGTCGCTCGGGTTGACGGTGAAGGCCGGGGCACTGAACCGCACCATGACCCAGCTCTCCGCCATCGCCACCGGTGTGGGCGGCTTCGTGGCCAGCTCGCAGACGCGGACCGCCACCGGCCCGGACGGCCCCCCTTCGGGCACCATCACGCTTCAGGTACCGGTGGCCGACTTCGCCGGTTTGCTCAAGCAGGCGCAGACCCTGGGCCAAACGTCATACCTGACCACGAAGGCCACCGACGTCACCGGGCAATACGTCGACCTCCAGGCGCGCCTCGACGCGCTCGAGGCGACCCGTCAGCAGTACCTGAGCATCTTGGCCAAGGCGACCAGCATCGGCGACATCCTGTCGGTGCAGGAGGAGCTGGACTCGGTGCAGACGCAGATCGAGCAACTGCAGGGCCAGCTACAGCTGCTGAGCAGCCAGACCGCGTACTCGACCGCGACCGTCACGGTGAACGAGCGGCCGGCACCACCGAGAAGCAGCCCGGCGCCCGACACCGGCGTCGTGAAGTCCTGGCACGACAGCCTCCACGGCTTTGCCGCCGGCGTCGAGGGCGTCATCCGCTATGCCGGGCCCGTTCTCTTCGCGGTCATCTGCCTGGGGCTGGTCTGGCTGGGCGGTCGGACGCTGTGGCGGCGATACCAGCGTCACAACCTCTGACACCCGACGGCGAACGTCCGCCACCAGACCTGGAGCGGCACACAGAGCGCCGACCCGGTGCGGTTCAAAGGCCGATGGCGGCGGACAAGGGGATGCCGGGCATCGTGACCACGCCGACCATGCCGGTCGGTCCCACGTCGTTGCTGACTGCCATGGTGCCCGTGGAACGGACCAGCACGGGGTTGAGCCCGACCGGGGCCAACGCGTTCCCACTGACCTGGGCCGTGGCACCGGGGGCGAGTGCGCCTGTCACCAGGACGGTGTGGTCGCTGGCCGTGACAACCGACGCGCTGAAACGTTCGGTCGTGCTCGAGGTGTTCATGAAGGCCATGCTCTCGGCTGACACGTTGCCGACCGGGACCTGGACCGAGCTGCCCGGTGCAGGGATGATCCAGGCGCCGCTCGTCGACGAGGTCGAGAGCCCGTCGACGGCACTGGCCAGGCCGGCCTGGGGGGACTGGGCGGTGGCCGGTGCCGCCACGACCCGCCCGACCACCACCCCGGGACCCCCGCTGGCGACGATCCGCGCGGAGTAGAAGGCTCCGGCGGGGATGCGGGTCTGTTTGCTCGTCAGCAGGCTCCAGGTGGTGCCCGGGGCCACGGTGTGCCGGAGCGGGGCCAGCAGGCCCGAGGGAAGGCGGAGATGAACCGTGACCGATTCGGGTACCTGGCCCGGGTTGTAGACGTCGATCGCCGACGATCCGCCCGCCGTCTCCTCGCTCTGGGGGATGAACCACGTGCTCTGCGGCGCGTTCGAGCCCGCCACGAGGGACAGCCCGGAGGTGGGAGCGGCGTACGTCTGGACCTCGGAGGCCACGATGCGGCCCGTCCGGGCCGTCGCCGTGGTGCTGACCGTGCCCACGTTCTGGACCTCGGACGCGACGTTCTCGACGACCACCTGGTCGGGTTGCAGGACGATCCCCTGGTAGTTGACCGGGTGCACCACGCCGGCCGGGGTGACGAAGCTGAGGTCGACCACGACGGGCGTCGACGTCGGGTTGAGCAACGACACCGACAGTCCGTTGGACCCGGCAGTGGAGCCGCCGGCGAAGAACCACGCGGCCGACGTGGTGCTCTGGCACGGGGACACCGACCAGCCGGACGGTGCGGCCACCACCTGGCTCACGGCCACCCCTCCACCGTCCACCGTCACGACGGCCGACGACCACAAACCCGAAGACGGCGCAGGCACGCTCGGGACCAGGTCGCCGCGCGCCGGCACCGATACCGCAGCGTTCTCCACCGATCCGGTATCGGTCTCCTCGCGCACCGTGGCCCCGACGATACGGCCGGTCGTGTTGGTCAGGAGCAGAAAGCCCGGAGCCCCGCCCGAAGAAGTGGTCTGTCCAGTGCAGTACCACGCCGAGGACTCTGCGTTGGCCGGGCTGACCAGCGAGGCGGGTACGACCAGGGGGCTGACCGGCGCCGGCGTTCCCCGGGCGCCGGCTGCCACACCCACGCCGGCCACGACGACCAGGACCAGCACGAGCATCCTCCAGCGATGCTCGCGGCTCTTGTGAGCCGGCGTCACGCTGGCCCGTGCGGGGGAGCGGCGACGCGCCCGGGCCGCCCGAGGAGGGCAACCAGGAGGACCACCCAGGCCAGTACCTCGAGCGAGACGGCGAGCGGGACGAGCGGAAACTGCGAGAGATCCAGCGTCGCCGTGCCCGACGTGACCTGGAACTGGGCGGCCCAGCCGAAGGCAGGCCGGCGCACGGCGGTACGGCCGTTCACGGACACGCTGAACTTCCCGGCCGGGGCATACCCCGCATAGACGGAGCCCGCAGCCACGGCGTCGGTGGTCGGAGCGCTCCCGCTCAAAGCTGTGAAGAGGGGTGACCAACCGGCGACGTCCGCGGGTCCCGGGTAGGACCAGACCGTCGTGGGCGGCAACGGCGTGCCCCGCCCGGCCGTCACGGGCAGGTACTCGCTGTTGGCGAAGACCTGCACCCCGAGGACACCCGGGACCACCTGAAGATCGTCCTGCTCGAGCAGGTCCTGCTCGAGGCCGGCCGGCGGCGGCGCGCTGACCGAGGGCGGACCTGTGCTCTGGCCCGAAGCCGAGAGCCCGTCCACCACCACGACGTAGCGCACCCCGGCCGAGGCCAGGAGGCGCCCGAGGTGCACCGTGCCCCCGGACACGGCGAGATCGACTGCATTGCCAACCAGGCTGGCCGGGCCCGGGCCAGCCGGAGTGAAGACCTGGGCCGCGTCGGGGAGGTCCTGGGGGGTCAGCGCATAGGCCAGGCCCGGGTGCACGGTCCACCCACCCACGGGCAAGGCCCGCGGATCGCCTAGCCACAGCACCCGGGAGACGCCGGCGGTGGATGGTCGGGCCAGGAAGGCGAGTGGTTGCTCCGCCCCTTGCGTGGGCAGGCCCCAGCGCCCGCCCACCGCACCCGCCGCCACCGGGAGCAGGCCCACGGCCACGAAGACGAGCGCGGCCACGCTCAGTAGCTGGCGCCAGCCGAACTCGCGCCCCGAGAGGTCGTTCTCGAAGGCCGAGATGCCGAGACCCACGCAGGCCGCCACGGCCAGGGCGGCGGGAGCCAGCACCACCGATTCCGACGGGGTGAAGCTGCCCAGGTCGCCCCGGGTGGCGGCCAGGGCCAGCCCCCAGCTGCCCAGGGCCAAGACCCAGAGGCGAGCGGCCCAGACGATGCGCAGGCCGCGTCCGACCGCGAGCGGCAAGGCGGCGGCCAGCACGATGCACCAGACCAAGGGAGAGCGGGCCACCGGACCGATGGCGAAACGGAGCACCTCGCCCCAGTCGGGAGCGGTGGCCCCGGAGAGGGGCAGCCCGAAGATCTGCACGGCCCCCTTCCCGGCCAGCGCCGTGCCCACGACCCAGGGCGCCAGCAGGATCAGCGAGACAACGACGCCTTGGGCTGCGACCAAGAGAAGCCGCCCGCTCGATTCACGCACTCCGACGATGAGGGCACCGAGAGCCCAGGCCACGGCAGCAGCCAGGACCATGGGCTCGATGGCGGGGGCGAATGCGGCGGCGAGTGCGATGACCGCGCCGAGGGCGGCAACCCGTCCGGACCGGCGACCTCGCCAGTGTTGACCCTCTTCGACCGCGAACGGCGCGACGCCGGCCGTCTGGGCCAGGCGCAGGGCGATGAAGGGGAACAGCGCGTACGCGACGAGCCCGTCCCAACGGCCCGTGCCCAACGCGCCGTAGGGCAGCGGGAGCCCGAGGTAGCAGATCACCGCGACCACGCGCGCCCGCGGCGAGACGAGGGGGCGCATGAAGCGGGACACGCCCCATGCGCCGACGGGGATGCAGCCCAGCAGCAGGACGCGCTGGAGCGTGCCCATGGCGCCGAACATCACGGTGCCCGTGACGCCGACGACCCCGAAGAGCGGCGACGCCGGGGCCGTCGTGCCCACGCCGACCTGTTGCCAGCCCGAGAAGAAGTGGTGCCAGGCCCCCGACCACGACGGCAGCGGCGCCAACTGGCCCACCAGGGGCAGCGTCCCGAAGAACAGCTCGCGGGTGCCCAGCACGATGACGAGTGCGCTGATCAGGACAGCCACGGCGCGCTGGCGTCCGGTGCCGAGTGGTGCCGATCGCACCCGACGGCCGAAGCGGTCCCGCCCCGAGCGGCGACCAAGGTCGTCCAGCTCGTCGAAGTCCGTGTCCTCGCTGAAGGCCAGGCCCACGCTGCCGGTGAGCTGGGGCACCTCGTCGCCCTCGGTCTCACGCGTCAGGGTGGCGGTCGTGGCGGCGGCATTGGCCGCCTCGAGGCCCTGGTGTGAGAGCCGGCTGACGTAGCGCGAGAGACGCGCGCTGCCGCGCAGCTGCAGGCGCCGGACCTCGGCGTCAGGAAACAGCCGGTGGGCCGCCACCTCGCCCCGCAGACGCGAGAGCTCGGTCAACTGCCTCACGTTCCATCGCCATGCTCCAGCCACGGCGCGGGCCCGGTCCCCGTCGCGGGCCAACAGCGCCACGAGGAGCTCGCCCAGGGCCAGCAGGGCCGCCTGCGGGAGCACGCGGACGAGGCTCAGACGCGTGTAGTTCTTGAACACGGCACGCAGCTCGTGGCGCCGTTGCAACATCTGGAGGGTGACCGGGTGTCGCCCGCGCCCCTCCCCGGCCAGGTGGAGCGGTTGCAGCCCGCTGGCCACCGCTTCGCGGTGACGGACCCTGGCCTCAGGCGCCACCACGACCCGCGACCCGGCCACCTGGCAGCGCCACGAGAGGTCGAGGTCCTCGCCCATGGCGACGATCCCGGGGTCAAAGCCTTTCAGCTCGCGAAACAGGTCGGCCCTGACCAGGAAGCACCCGCTCGGGGCGACGAAGACGTCACGCACCGCATCGTGCTGCCCGTGGTCCACCTCGCCCTCGAGAATGCGGTCGACCACGGCTCCGGTCTTGTCGCAACTCATGCCCACGTGGAGCAGAATCCGCGGGTCGTCCCAGTTGACGAATTTAGGGGTGACGACTCCGGCGTTGGAACGGAAGGCCTCCTCGACGAGCTGGCCGACGGCGTCATGGTCAGGCGCCACGTCGTCGTGGCAGAGCAGGAAGAAGGCCGCCCCTTCCACCATCTGGAGGGCCTCGTTGGACGTGGCGCCGTACCCGGTCGATTCCGGCAGGTGGCGCACGAAGGCGTCGGGGAGGACCCGGCCCACCCGCACGCTGACCTCGTCCGCCTCGGTCCCGTTGGAGAGCACCAGGATGGAGAGTTCGTGGTAATCCTGGGCGGCCAGGGCCGAAAGCGCCTCTTCGAACCAAGGACCCGGCTCGGTGGTGACCATGACGGCGACCACGGCCGGCACTTGGGCGTCCATCAGGGAGCAGAGGCTATCCCGTCCGCCCAGAACCCCTCGGGGCACAGAATCGGGGACCTGACTGCTTGCTACTGTTTAACAAAAGCTATACTCTTGTACGTGACCCGCGGGCGCCGCAGAGGTTCCCCCGGGGCCGATCGACACAACCGAAACCAGCGACAGGAGGCCCTCCAAATGCCTGACGTAACGAACAATCTCACCGCACTCTCCAAGGGTGTGACCGAATTCGCCCGCGACGCCGCCTACGTGGCCGTCGGCCTCGGCGTGCTGGCCTACCAGCGAGCCCAGGTGCAGCGGGTCGAGCTGCAGAACCGGCTCTCCCACGACTTCGACATCGATCTGGACAAGCGGATCGAGGACGTGCGAGGCGGGGTGGCCAAGGGGATCCTCCAGTTGGACGACCTGACCGAGACCGCCGTGCAGTTCGTGGAGAACACGTTCGAGCCCATCGAAGAGAAGCTGCCCCCGACGGTGTCCCAACTGACCACCAAGGCCCGGGTGCAGGCCCGCGAGGTGCGCTCGCAGATCCGCCACCTCGTCAACACCTAGCGCACGTCCCCATCGGACGTCGCACCTCGACGCTCGCCGTCAGTCCGCTTCCCAAGAGGCAAGGACGTCGGCGAGCGTCGTCGCCAGGGGGATGGTGGGCTCCCACCCGGTGGCGCGGTGCAGCAGCCGGGCGTCGCCGCGCAACACCGGGACGTCGACCGGGCGAAGAAGCGCCGGGTCCGTCACGAGCGTGAGATCGGCTCCGGCCAGGTCGAGGAGCTGGGTCGCGACCTCCGACATGGCGACGTCACGACCCGAGCACACGTTGTAGACGGTGCCCGGTTCACCCTGCTCCACCAGGAGGCGATACGCGCCGACCACGTCACGTACATCGGTGAAATCGCGTCGAGTGCTGAGGGTGCCGACGGACAAGGAACCGGCACCCGATCGCTTGGCTTCGACGATGCGCTTGGCCAGCGCGGGCACGAAGAAGTTGGGTGACTGGCCCGGACCGATGTGGTTGAAGGGCCGCACCACGAGCACCGGTTGGCCGAAGCCCCGCCAAGCCTGGAGGGCGACCGCCTCGGCGGCCAGCTTGCTGGCGGCATAGGGACTGGCCGGGGCGGTGGGCGTGTCCTCGGAGAGCGGGAGCTGTCCGGGTGTGACCACGCCGTAGACCTCGGCCGAGCTGACGAAAAGGACGCGGGGCGAAGGACGCAGGGTCCGGGCTGCCGCGAGGATCTCGGCCGTGCCGAGCACATTGACCCGGAGGACAGAACTTGGATCGTCCCAGCTCTCACCCACATGCGTCATCGCCGCCAAGTGGTAGACGGCGTCGGGCTGCACGTCGGTCATGACCCGCCGCACGGCCGAGCCGTCCGCCACGTCGGTCTCGAGGTCGATCACGGCGACCTCGTCGCCGCCGTCCTTGAGATGGGCGGCCAGCCATTGGCCGACGAAGCCCTTCCCCCCCGTGATCAGCGCCCGCATCCGCGGAACCCTACTTCGGGGCCGCCAACGCCATGGCGTAGGCATCGAGGTGGAGGGCGACGCTTGCCTCCCAGGTGTAACGGCTGGCGACGCCGATGCCCCGGCGCCGACGCTCATCGGCTGAACCCTGCCTGAGGATGCCCTCCAGGGCGTCGGCCAGATCGGACGCGTTCCCGGGCGGCACCAGTGTGGCCGCTTCCCCGGCCACCTCGGCCATGGCGGTGCCCTCCGTTGTCACGAGTGGTGCGCCACAGGCCAGGGCCTCGAGAGCCGGCAGACCGAACCCCTCTTCGAGGGCCGGGCACGCGGCGACGGCAGCGTGGCGGAGGAGCGCCGGCACGGTGGCGTCGGGCAGGTAGCCGGTGCGCACGATGCGGTCGGTGTGACGGGCCGAGGCCAGGGCCCGCTCGGTCTCCTCGAGACCCCAGCCCGGCTGGCCGGCCAACACGAGCACGACGTCGCGGTCGGCGTCGGCCACCCGGTCGAACGCGGCGACCAGCGGGACCACTCCTTTGCGGGGCTCGAGCGTGCCGACGAAGACGACCAGGGGGCGATCGACCGGCACCCCGGCTGCCTCGAGCGCGTGGCGGTCGGCCCCCGCAGCGCCTTCCGTCGGTCGAAAGCGCGCGTGATCCACCCCGTGGGGTGCCACCACGACGGGCGCCCACACCGGACACGAGGCGCGCAGTCGATCGGCGGTGACGTGACTGACGCAGATGAGCACCCCGGCCCGGAGCGCGGCGTAGCGGATGGCGCGGCGAAAGAAGACCGCCTTCGTACGGATGTGCCATTCGGGATGGTCGAAGAACGTGCAGTCGTGGATGGTCACCGCACAGGGCACCGGCGCCCGGTGCGGCATGGTGTAGTGCGGCCCGTGATGGACCGAGAGATCCAACGAACGCAGCAGCGACGGAAAGCCCGCCTGCTCGAAGACGAGCCGGGCCGGGCGCGCCCCCGGGACCGCCCCGCGCACCCGGGCGCCGGGCGCCAGCCCCGTCCATCGGGCCTCGTCGTCGCGCCGACTGAGGACAGTCAGCGCGACGTCCTCCCGGGCCGCCAGGCCGGACGCGATCGCCATGGTGTAGTAGCCGACTCCGCCCGGCCGTTCGGGCACCGCCGACACGTCGAGCGAGAGGGCGAGCGGCGCGGTCATCGGATCCTGGCCCAGAGTGCGACGTGCTCGCGGGCAGCGGCGGCCCACGTGCGGGCCAGCGCGTAGGCCGACCCGCGCGCCGTCAGGTCGACCCGGAGGGCGTCATCGGTCAGGACGGCCCAGATGCCGCGGGCGATGTCGTCGACGTCGAGCGGATCGACGATGCAGGCCGGCGGTTCCCCGGTCGCACCCAGGTCGTGCACGCTCGGCACCTCGTTGGCCACCACCGACGGCGTCCCCAAGCGCATCGCCTCGAGCGGCGGCAGGCCATAGCCCTCCGTGAGCGGGACGTAGGCAAAGGCGCGGGCCCGTTCGTAGAGCCCGGCCAGGATGGCGTCGGACACCGCGCCAGTAAACACGACGCCGTCCGCGTCCGGAGGGTGGATGGGCTCGCGCCCCAGCCCGACGGACCCACGATGACCAGCGGCCAGCGGCCGGGCAACGAGGGCCGAACCCGCCCGAAGGCTCGCACGAGCCGGTCGACGTTCTTGCGCGGCTCGAGCGTGCCCACGGTCAGGAGGAACTCCCCGGACACCCCGACGCGACGTAACAGGTCGGCGGTGGCGGACGGATCGGGGTCGGCCACGTGATCGGTGCCACCGGGCACCAGTGCGAGCCGGGCCGGATCAACGCCACTCTTCTCGAGGTCGGCCGCCACCAGGCGCGAGGGCACGACCAGCGCGGTGGCCGAAGCGGCCGCCCGTAGGAGCGCCTGCTCGTGCCAGCGTCTCCCCCGGGGCGTGGTGGCGTCGGGGTGTCGGCGCCAGGCCACATCGTGGACGGTGACCACGAGCTTGCTCCGGCTGCCCCGGCGCAGCATGGGCGCGGCAAGGGAGACCGAGTGCACGACGTCGAAGCCTTCGGGCGCGCGCAGCCACCCATGGTCCCACGCCCGCGTCATGACGGGTCCGGGAAAGTGTGACGCGATGACCGGCTTGCCGAACTGCGCCAGCGGGTCGGGCCCGGAAGGCGGCCGACCACCGGGCGCCCGGCTGGCCAACAGGGTCACTGCGATGCGCTGTTCCGAGGGGGCCTGTGCTTCGAGCCCGGACAACAACCCCCGGGCGTACGCCCCGATGCCGCCGGGGACCCGGCGCCGCAGCTGCTCCACCGCGAGCAACACTGAGCGAGTCGATTCAGACACCGCGCCGCGTGTCCCGGTACAGCTGCTCGAGCTCGGCGCCGCAGCGGGCCCACGAGAAGCGACGAACCCAGGACTCGCCTGCGGCAATCAGGCGAGCGCGCAATCCCTCGTCGTCGAGGCACCCGGCCAGGGCGCCGGCCAGCCCGTCCTGGTCTCCCGGCTCGACCATCAGCGCGCCGTCACCGAGAACCTCGGGCAGCGAGCCCACGGCGGTGGCCACGACCGGGATTCCGGCGCGCATGGCCTGGAGGGGCGGGAACCCGAACCCCTCGTAACGCGACGGGTAGGCCAGCACATGCGCGCCGCGCAGGAGCGCGGCCAACTCGTGCGGTTCGACCCAACCCGTGCGGGCGATCCGATCACGGACGAGCGACGCGTCCAGCGCACGTTGCAGCTCATCCTCTCCCCAGCCCTCGGGGCCGGCCAGGACCAGCGCTGTGTCGGCGTGCCGCGCCGCCACGGCGGTGAAGGCGCGCACCAGACCGGGCAGATCCTTGCGCGGCTCGGCCGTCCCGATGGCCAGGCAGTACCGCGCCGTGCCTTCGGGGAGCAGGCGCCCCCGCACGTCGGCCGCCTCGTCCTCGCCTACCTCGGGCAAGTCGGGCACCCCTGGCGCGACGGTCCGGACCCGTTCGGGGTCGGCCCCGAAGGCGTCCACCACCTCGGCGGCCACGAAGTCGGAATCGGTGTGCACCCACGCGCCCCGACGCAGGGCTCGCCGGATCAGTTCGGGATAGGCCAAGGTGGCCGGGTTGCACAGCTCGGGATGGTGCATCGGCGTGAGGTCGTGCACCGACACCACCGTGGTGGCGTGGGCCGTCGGCGGGACGACGAAGTTGGTCCCGTGCACCACGTCGGCGGCGCCGACGAAACGCTCGAGCGCCGGGTGATCGAATCGGCGCCACAGCGCGTGCAACGGCCGGGCCGGCATGGGGCGCTGGCGGCCGCTCACCCCCGGGGGCAGCAGCGGAGCGACGAACCCACGCCGGCGCCAGCTGACTGCGTAGGTCTGCACATCGAGACGAGGCCGGATGGCCAGGGCGCCCAGCGCACCCTGGCAGAAGGCCCCGATCCCGGTGGGCTGCCCGAGCAGCGGCGTCGCATCGAGCGCGACCCGGAGCCGTACGGGCTCGGCGCCCCTGCTCGCGTCCAGGCCGCTCAGGTCGTGATCGCTCCGTCGATGGAGAGGATGGCGCCGGTGATGTAGGCCGCCTCGCCCGATCCGAGGTACGCAAACGCACCCGCGATCTCGTGAGGGTAGGCAAAGCCGATGGGCGTCATCAGGCGCTCGATGAGCTTGAAGTCTGCGTCCTCGGGCGGGCCGAAGTTGTGGATGATCGGCGTGTCCACCCCGCCCGGCGCCACCCCGTTCACCCGGACGCCACGCGCCATGTACTCCACGGCGAGGGCCTTGGTCAGCATTTTGACGCCGCCCTTGGACGCGCAGTAGGCGGCCGAGTACGGCTGACCGATGACCCCGGCGGTCGAGACGGTGTTCGTGATGGCGCCGCCGTGCTCGAGCATGCCGGGGAGCACGGCGCGGCACATGAGGAAGGTCCCGGTCAGGTTGACGGCGAGGATCTTCTCCCAGCCGGCCAGTGACTGCTCGGGCGTGTGGGCGAACCCCCCGATCCCGGCGATGTTGCACAGGTAGGAGACGTGGCCCAGCTCCTCACGCACCTGGGAGATCGCAGCGGCCACCGCATCCTCGTCGGTCACGTCGCAGGGCAGGGCAACGGCGCGCCCGCCGGCCTCGGCCGCCTCGCGGTTGATCTCCTCGGCCACGGACGCGACGGCGTCCTCGGCCAGGTCGAAGCAGGCCACCATCGCTCCCTCCGCCGCCAGACGGCGTGCCGTGGCCCGGCCGATACCCGAGCCCGAGCCGGTGACCACCGCGACCCTGTCCGCGTAGCGACCCGGGGTGATCGCCTCGGGCGCCGTCCCGCGGGTGGGGTCGGACCGGCCGACTCTGGTGGTGGGGCTCATGCACGCTCCTTCTGGTCACGCCCGGATGGGGTCACTGCCTAGCACCTGGGGGCCCGGACCGCGATTTCCGGGCCCGGCGCTCGCGGCGTTCCGCCGCCCCCCGTTCGGCCAGGCCGGCCAGGCGGACCCGATCCACCTTCATCATCGCGGTCAGGGGAATTTCGTCCACGAGCACCAGGCCATCGGGTGCCTTGTAGTCAGAGAGGGATCGGACGCAGTGAGCCCGGAGTTCGGTCAGATCGGGCTGGGCGCCGGCCTGGGCGACCACGACCGCGACGCCCACCTCGCCGAGCACGTCGTCGGCCACTCCGATCACGGCCACCCGAGCGACGGACGAGTGCGTGGCCAACACCTCCTCCACCTCCGCCGGGTACACGTTGTAGCCACCACGGATGTAGCGCTCGTGCGCCCGCCCGGCCAGCTGCAGGTTGCCCGATTCGGTGCGCAGCCCGAAGTCGCCCGTGGTCAGCCAGCCGTCGGACGACAGCACCTCCGCCGTCGTCTCGGCGTCGATCAGCTCGGAAGCGGACTGACCACGACCAAGGCCCAGGCCCCGGCCCCAGTAGCCCCGCATGACCGCGGCAGAGCGCAGCAAGACTCTCCCGACCTCTCCGTCGGGCACGACGCGCCCGTCATCGTCCACGACGGCCAACTCCACGCCGGGCACGGGCCGGCCCACGGTCGTGGCCACCTCCTCGTCCGTCGAATCGAGGGTCGTCCCCGTCCCGAGAGAGGCCTCGGTCGAGGTGTAACGGACGACCACGGGCACGCCCAGCCGGCGGCGAATTTCGGCAATCATGGCTGCCGTCGTGCGCGCGGCTCCCGTGGCGGCGATGCGCAGGGTGCTCAGGTCGGCCCGCTCCAGCTCGGCGCTGCCCAGCATCAGGGCCCATTGGGTCGGCACGCCCTGGGCCACCGTGACGCCTTCCTCGGCCATGATCCGGACGGCGTCGTCGGCCCGCCAGGGCGCGGGGGTGATCACGGTCGTCACGGCATGCGCCACCTCGTCCCACGTGCGCGTCATGTAGCCGACGTGGGCGAACGGTACGGGCGAGAGGCGGCGGTCGCCCGGTTGGCTGAGCAGGTCGGTGCCCTTGGCCACCGCGGCCAGGTTGGCGTGGTCGAAGACCGCTCCCTTGGGCCGTCCGGTCGTCCCACTCGTCCACACCACGGCGACCGGGTCGTGCGGGGTCAGCTCGGGCCAGGTGTCCGGCGGGCCGCCGTCCCAGGCCGCGGCGGCCTCGGCCCGGCTGAGCGTCGCCACCACGGTGCCGGCCGGGAGGGACCCCGCCTCGGGGTCGACGACGGCGAGGACCGGCGCCGCCCGTTCGACGATGGAGGCCACCTCCACCCCGCCCATCCGGGGATTGATGCCCGAGGTGATCGCGCCGAGGCGCTGCAGGGCGGCGTAGAGCACGGCGTAGTCGATCGAAGAGGGCAGCAGCAGGCAGACGACGTCGCCCCGGCCCACCCCGTGGCTGGCCAAAAGGCCGGCCACGCCGTCAGCGGCACGGTCCCAGGCCCCGAAGGTGAGGCTGCGACGGGTGCTCCCGCCCACGGCCGGCTCCACGTAGGCCTCGACGTCGCCGTTGACGGCTGCGGCCACCCGCAGGACGGAGACGACCGTGGGGTGCCGGTCCGGGGGGATCTGCTGGGGCATGGCGGGCGGCGATGGTAGCAGGGCGTCGCGGACCGACCCCCGGCGGCGGCTCTCTATGCTCACCCCGTGTTGGTCGCCCTGTGCGGTGGTGTCGGTGCCGCCCGGATGCTCTCGGGCCTGGTGCGCGTCGTCCCGGCGGCGGACATCACGGCCGTGGTCAACGTGGGCGACGACGTGGTGCTCCACGGCCTCCACATCAGCCCCGACATCGACACGGTCACCTACACCCTGGCCGGCATGGACAACCGTGAGACCGGGTGGGGCGTGGCGGGCGAAACCTGGAACGTCTTGGCCGAGCTGACGAGCATCGGCGGGCAGGACTGGTTTGCCCTCGGTGACCGGGACCTGGCCACCCACCTTTTCCGCACGGGCAGGCTGGCGGCCGGTGAGCCGCTCGGCGCCGTCACGGCGACGCTGGCGGCACGGCGCGGCGTGGCGGTGCGGCTCCTGCCGGTCACCGACGACGCATTGCGCACGCGACTGACACTGGCCGAGGCCAGCGTGCTGGGGCCGGCCGGGACCGAGGTCAGCTTTCAGGACTACTTCGTCCGCCTGCGCCACGAGGTGGCGGTGCGCGGCGTCCGGTTCGCCGGTGCCGAGTCCGCCGGACCCGCGCCCGGAGTCCTCGAGGCGCTGGAGCGGGCGGACACCGTCGTGGTCTGCCCGTCCAACCCCGTCGTCTCCATCGGACCGATCCTCGCCGTGCCGGGCGTCCGTGAGGCGGTCATTGCTCGTCGCGACCACGTGGTGGCTGTCTCACCCATTGTGGCGGGCGCCGCATTGAAGGGCCCGGCCGACCGGTTGATGGCCGAGTTGGGGACCGAGGCGTCGGTCGTCGGAGTGGCCCGCCTCTACGCCCCGTGGGTGGGCACGCTGGTCATCGACGCGGCCGACGCGGCCCGAGCGGCCGAGGTGGAGGCGGAAGGCCTGCGCTGCGTCGTGACCGACACCGTGATGAGCTCACCCGAGAGGGCCACCGCCCTGGCCCGGAGCGTTCTCGATGCCGGACGCTGAAAGCCTGGCCATCCTGCCCGTGTCGGGCCTGGGCGAGGTGGCGCCGGGGACCGACTTGGCCCGCCTCATCGCCGAGGCACCCACGGGCGGTCCGGCGCTGCGCTCGGGCGACGTCATCGTGGTCACCCAAAAGGTGGTGTCGAAGGCGGAAGGTCGCCTGGTCCCGCTGGACCACGACGACCCCGAGGCCAAGGCGGCCCTGGTGGCCCGCGAGTCACTGCGCATCGTGCGTCGCCGGGGTGAGCTGGTGATCAGCGAGACCAGGCACGGATTCGTGTGCGCCAATGCGGGAATCGATCTCTCCAACGTGGACGACGGAACCGCGGCCCTGCTGCCCGAGGACTCCGACCGGTCGGCCCGGCGCATCCGGGCCGGCCTGCAGGCACTGCTCGGAGTGGACGTCGGCGTGATCGTGAGCGACACCTTCGGGCGACCCTGGCGCCGCGGCGTCACCGACGTCGCCATCGGCTGTGCCGGCGTGGCCGCCGTGGTGGACCTGAAGGGAACGCTCGACGCGGGAGGTCGGGAGCTGGTGGCGACCGAGGTCTGTGTGGCCGACGAGATCGCCTCGGCCGCCGAGCTGGTCATGGGAAAGGACCGGGGCGTACCGGTGGCCATCGTGCGCGGGGTACCGACCGCCTGGCTGCGCACGGCGTCCGTCCGGACCGAAGTGATCCGTCCCCCGGCCGAGGATCTCTTTCGCTGAACCCCTCGGAGCTGGGGCGGTGGCTCAGTGTTCCGGCCGGCTCACTGCGGCCGGTCGCGCAGGAACTCGAGCAAGGCCCGGATGCCGTCGGGCAGGCTGGTCCAGGGACGCCAGCCCAGCTGGATCGCGGCCCGCTCCACGTCGAGGCTCGATCGCACGACCTCGCCGGGACGTGGTGGTGCGGTGATCGTCACCACGTCCTGCCCGACCACCTGCGCCAGGGTGGAGAGCAGCTCATTGATGCTGGTTTCGCTCCCGGTGCCGACGTTGCAGACGAGACCGCCACCGCGGGTGGTGGCCCGCATGCACGCGTCCACCACGTCGTCCACGAAGACGAAATCGCGTGTCTGCTCACCGTCCCCGTAGACCGTCACGGGGTCGTTGTGCATGATCTGCTCTGCGAAGGCGGCGACGACGCCACCTTCCCCTTGGGCACTCTGCCGGGGGCCGTACACCGTCCCGAAGGCCAAGGCGCAGAATTCCAGGGCGTGCAGCTCGCGATAGGCCACCAGGTAGTCGATCACAGCCTTCTTGGACACGCCGTAGGGCATGAGCGGCTTGTGCGGGTGTGCCTCACGTACCGGCAGGTCTTCGGGATCCGGCTCCCCGTAGAGGGTGCTGCCGCTCGCCGCGAAGACGACGCGCTCGGACCCGGCCTGGCGCGCGCCTTCGAGGATGTTGAGGGAACCGACGACGTTCACCATGGCGTCAAAGGCCGGGCTCTGCACCGAGGCCAGGGCGTCCGGCTGCGCGGCCAGGTGGAAGACCACGGCGGGTTGGCGGCGCACCATGAGCTCGACCACGGTGGGGACCGAGATGTCCAGATGATGGATGGTCAGCGTGCGACCGGCGCTGCCGCGGGCGTCAGCGAGGTTGGACAGCGACCCGGTCGACAAGTCATCGACGACGTCGACCTCGAAGCCCTCGACGAGGAGCCGGTCCACCAGGTTCGACCCGATGAATCCCGCTCCTCCGGTCACCAGCGCACGCATGCGCGGGTCTTTCTACCCTGCGACGCGTTCGCCGTCGACCAGCGTTCCTGACGACACCACCGCGTCGGCGCCGAGAACCGACACGGGGCGGACATCGGCCCGTTGCCCGACGATCGATCGCGGTCCCATGATGGACCCTGTGACCTTGGCGTCGGCGGCCACATGGCAGCCGTCCATCATCACGCTGTCACTGACGACGGCTCCAGGTGACACCGTGACGCCTCGCCCGAGCACGCAACGCTCGACCCGGGCCCCGGCTTCCACCACGCAGTCGGCGAAGACCACCGAGCGCCCGACCAGGTCGCCCGCCAGCTCACTCTTCCCCTCGAGAAGGAGCTCGCCCTGGGCCACCAGGCCTGGGGCAACGGGAGTGCCACGGCGGCCCGAGACGTAGTCGAAGTTCGCCTCGAGGTAGGCGGCGGGGGTACCCGTGTCGAGCCAGTAGCCCTTGTCGGACAGGCCGAAGAGCCGGCCCTCGCGCACCATGGCCGGAAAGGTCTCCCGCTCGATCGACACCCGCCCACTTTCAGGAATTCGGGCCAGCACGGAGGGCTCGAGGATGTACGTGCCCGCGTTGATTTCGTTGGTGGGCGCCTCTTCGCGGGGAGGCTTCTCGACGAACGCAGTCACGCGGCCCTCCTCGTCGGTCGGCACGACGCCATAGGAGGACGGATCGGTGACCGGATGCAGGGCGATCGTCCCCTCGGCGCCCCGGGCCCGGTGGAACTCGACCAGGGCACTCAGATCGAGGTCGGTCAGGACATCGCCGTTGACGACGACGAAGGTCTCGTCCACCCCGCCGAACGTGGCGGCGAAGCGAACCGCGCCGGCCGTGTCGAGCGGCTGGGGCTCCACGGCGTAGGTGAGGCGGACGCCGGCGGCCGTCCCCTCGGGGTACGTCTCCATGAAGGCGTCGGGGAGGTAGCCGAGCGAGAGCACAGCCTCGTCGACCCCGTGGGTGGCCAGGTGTCCGAGCACGCGCTCGATCATCGGCACACCGACGACGGGCAGCATCTGCTTGGGCGCGGTGAGAGTCAGGGGCCGTAACCTCGTCCCCTCGCCGCCAACGAGGACGACCGCCTTCATTACTTCGTCGTGGTGGTCGTTGTCGGAGGCTTCGTCGTCGAGGTGGCGGTGGCCGGCTTGGTGGTCGTCGTGCTCGCCGCCGTCGTGCTGGTCGTGCTGGGCGCCGCCGTCGTGCTGCTTGTCGACGACGCGGCGGTCGTCGGGGTGACCGGAACCGTCGTCGACGTCACGGGCTGGTTTCCGGAGGCCGCCTGGACCAGAGCCAGAATGGTCGAGCTGGGAGGCTTGGGCAGTTGCGTCCCGGGTGGTGCGAAACCCAGGGTGATGAGCTGGCGGTTCTCGAATTTGAGGCTGGCCGGCTTCAGGGTGGTGGCCCCGCCCGTTTCGGTTTGCTCCTGCTGGCCGTTCTTGTCGGTCTTGGTGGTCAACACCCAGGAGCGGGCTTTGACGTCGGCCACCTTCCCGGCGTCGGGCGTGCCCGACGGACACTTGTCGCCGTTCTTATAGACGGTCGGCTTGCCCGGGTACTGGAGCGAGGTGTTGGTCAGCGTGAATCCCGTGTACTCCGAAGCGAATTTGCCGAGGGTGGCGTTGTTGCCGGCTTCACTAGCGCTCTTCGGCGCGATCACGATCAGACCCTGACCCGTCGTGGTCAGTCCATGGGTGCTCGACGAAGGTGAAGCCGGAAGAGCCTCCTCCATGGTCCCGCAGATGTCCACGGCCAAACCGGCGTGCCAGGTCGTCGTGGTGGAGGGCTGGACCACCGGAGCGGTCTGGTTGTAATGGAACTTGGCCAGGGCCACCGATCCGAGCCCGACCAGGACGATTGCGACCAGGGCGGCGTACCAGTTCACCGGCATTTGACCGCGGTAGGTCGCACCGCCACCTGTGGCGGCGGCGCGGGCGACCGATTTTCCCGAGGAGCTGCGCGCCATGGCGGGAGGAAACCCTACAGCCTCGGAGGACACTCTCCGGTGGCAGGCCGGAGGCCGGCCAGATGGCGATAAAGCTCCGTCGTCTGGGGATGGAGGACGCTGACCAGGGACGACTGCTTCGCGGACGGTGTCGGGAGCCCGAATGCGGCCTGGGCCTCGCCGGCGCGGGCGACCAGCTCCGCCATCGTGGAACCGAGGGCCACCCGGTTGCCCTGGGCTGCGGTGGCCTCGAGCAGGGCCCGGAAGAGACGTTCGTCGTAGGGGCTGGCCACCAGGGCGCGACGCAGCACCCATTCGGCACGGTCGGGCCGGTCGGCGGCGAGGAGGGCACGCGAGGCACGCAGGGCGGTGTGAACGACGAGGCTCTCGAGCCGGGCCTGGGTCCCGTCGAGCACGGCCCAGTCCGATCGCCGCAGCCCGCCCAGCACCGGACCGCGCAGGAGCTCGAGCGCCCGGCTGAGGCTGTCCGCGTTTCCCGCCGAGGCCAGCCGGGAGAACCGTTCCACGTCGGTCGTGACGTCCTCGGAGAGCCGGAGCACCCGGCCCCGGGGCAGGCGGGCCTGCCCGGATCGATCGACCCCCAGGGCACGCCGGGCATCCGAAGCGGTCGAGTGGATCGTCGCCGGCGAGACCGGACGATCCGGCCACAGAGCCAGGGACCACTGGGCGTGGGTCGCCCCCTCCGGATGCAGGGCCAGGTACACGACAAGGTCGCGGGCCGCGGGTCGGCAGAAGGGCGCGAGGCCCCCGTGCAGATCGATCGGCCCGAGAACGGCGACTTCGACGTGGGCGCGCTCCACGGAGAAGAACGGTCCCGTCGGCGTGGCTGCGTACCGACCAACGGCCTGCACCGCGTCCTCGCTCTTGGTCCTCCGCATTTCGTTCGTTGTTTGGTCCCTCTCAGGGCCTTCTAAGCTGTATGCATGCGGAGAGGGTTGGCCCTCGCGTCGCTGGTGTTTGTGCTCTTCGTTGTGATCGCACCAAGGGCAGCAGCGACGGGGTTGACATGGCAGTCAGGCGCACATATTCCGGGCGTCTTCGACGTCGTCGGCCCGCGCAGCGATGGTCGACTGGTTGTGGCGGCCACTAGTGGGCTCTACCTCATGGACGCCGCCGGGACGACGACCCACTTCGCTCCTGCGTACTCGCCGCCGCCGGGCCCGGAGTCGTACATCGCCATCTCGCCGGGGCTGAGCGACGACAACGGCTCCTGCGTGTTCCCACAGGACACGGTCGCGGCCTTGGACCTGACTTCCAGTCCACCGGGTATCACCCTCATCGCCCCAACTGGTGGTGTGTCCCACCTGGCCAGCGTCGCCGGGGTGTCCGGTCTTTTCGGCATCACTTTCGACGCCACCGGTCAGTTCGGGCATCGCATCCTTGTGGTTGGGTCGGTGCCTGGCGGGGGATCACAGATCTCGGCCATTGACTGCTTCGGTCATGTCAGCACCATCGGCATCGTCAACGTCCCGCTGGAGGGCGGCATCGCCGTCGCCCCGTCGACGTTCGGCACGTTCGCCGGCCAACTGATCGCGCCGAACGAACTTGACGGTTCGATCTACGCTGTGTCTCCTGCCGGTGGCCTCAGCACGGTTGCCAAGTCTGGATTGCCGTTTGGACAGGACATCGGCGTCGAAAGCCTGGGCTTCGTGCCGGCGACCGGCCCTGGCGTGGCATACGTGTCCGATCGGGCTACGCCCGGGAACCCGCACCCCGGGAATGACCGGGTCCTGACGCTGAGCGGGTCCGCATTGGTGTCGGCGGGGGTTCAACCGGGTGAACTTCTGGCCGGAACGGAAGGCGGTGCGACCGTTGTCGGAGTTCAGTGCGGGGCGGCGTGTTCGGTGGCGACGATCGTTGCCGTGCCGACGACCGCCCACAGCGAGGGGTCGCTGACCGTGGTGCCAGAGTCGGCGCCGGGCGGCTACTGGCTGGCCGGATCCGACGGTGGGGTCTTTAGCTTCGGCAAGGCCGGGTTCTTCGGATCGATGGGTGGAACTCGTCTGAACGCCCCGATCGTCGCAGTGGCGAGCGCTCCGGAGGGGGGCTATTGGCTGGCCGGATCCGACGGTGGGGTCTTTAGCTTCGGTAATGCCGGGTTCTTCGGATCGATGGGTGGGCTGGTTCTCGACGCACCCATCGTCGGAATCGCCTCGACCGGCGATGGCACGGGCTACTACCTGGTCGCATCCGACGGCGGTGTGTTCGCCTTCGGTGTCGCAACGTACCAAGGTTCCATGGGAGGAACTCGCCTGAACAAACCGATCGTCGGCATGGCAGTGGACGCGTCCGGTGGCTACTACCTGGTCGCGTCCGACGGCGGTGTGTTCGCCTTCGGTGACGCAACGTTCCAAGGTTCTATGGGTGGAACTCGCCTGAACAATCCGATCGTCGGCATGGCTGTGGACGCGTCCGGCTACTGGTTGGGCGCGAGCGACGGCGGCGTGTTCTCGTTTGGCGCACCGTTCCTCGGTTCGACCGGCTCCATACACCTGGACGCGCCGGTCGTCGGCATGGCGGCCAGCGGCGATGGCTTCGGGTATTACCTCGTCGCCTCGGATGGAGGCGTGTTCGCCTTTCCCGATGCCGAGTTCTTCGGCTCGCAGGGCGGGACGCACCTCAATGCACCCGTCGTAGGTATCGCTTCCACCGGCTAGCAGGGCAGCGCATGTATCCGGGCGATCTGCATGTTTTCGCCGATGCGATGGACATTGCCCGAGCCGATGCGATCGGTGAAGACGGAACCGTACGAACGCGACCAAATCACGCGCGTTGGCATGCGTGGAAATCGCGGGGATCGAGAAGTCGACGTGCAGACCCGAGACAGAGCTCTCTCACCAGGGATTTTGGTTCGTTTTCGTGGGGGCGGAGGGATTCGAACCCTCACTTGGGACGGTTTAAGCGCCCTGCCTCTGCCGATTGGGCTACGCCCCCGCGCCGTCCCATTCTTGACCGCAACGGGACGTCGCCGTGAGGATTAACCGATGAGCGAGTCGATGCAGGGCGTTGACCTCACGGACCTCGACACGTTCTCCCAAGGTTTCCCTCATGAGCTCTTCCGGCGCCACCGCGAGTCAGCCCCTGTCTGGTGGCACGCCCCAACAACTCACACCCCGGACGGTGAAGGGTTCTGGTCCGTAGCGACCTACGACGAGGTCCTCCACGTGCTCGACGACCCCGTGACGTTTTCCTCGGAGACGGGCGGCGGCCGCCCGTACGGTGGCACGATCATTCAGGATCTGCCGGTGGCCGGCATCGTGCTGAACATGATGGACGACCCCAGGCACGCCGCGCATCAGAAGGCTGGTCACCAAGGGCCTGACCCCGGCTGCCGTCCGCGGGCTGGAGGACGAGCTGCGGCGACGCATGCGCCGGCTTCTGGACTCGGTCGGCTCGGAGTGCGACTTCCTCACCGAGGTGGCGGCGGAGCTCCCGATGCAGGCCATCTGCGTCCTCCTCGGAGTGCCCGAGTCCGACCGGCACCGGCTGTCTGCGGCGGTCGAGCACATCTTCGACATACCTGACGAGTCCGACTTCCTCTCGATGAGTCCGCAACGACAGGACTCAGTGGACTTTCTCTCTCGTTATGGGGCCGACCTGATTGCCGAGAAGCGGGCTTGCCCGGGTCCGGACATGTTGTCGATCATGATCCACGCGCAGCTCCGCGATACCGATCCGCCGGCGTTGAGCGAGGGCGAGCTCTCGGCTTTCTTCTCGCTCCTGTTCTCGGCGGGCGCAGAGACCACTCGCAACGCGATCGCCGGGGCTCTTTTGGCCTTGGACCAGTGGCCCGACGAGTTGGCCCTGGTGCGTGCAGACCGGGTGCCCATGGAGAAGGCCGTCGAAGAAGTTTTGCGCTGGACCACCCCGTCGCCGTCGAAACGCCGGACGGCGACGCGAACCTGCGAGCTGGCGGGCCAGCGCATCGCTCCGGGAGACAAGGTGGTCGTCTGGGAGGGGTCGGCCAACCGGGACGAACAGCACTTCGAGGATGCGGATCGCTTCGTGGTCTCCCGTGATCCGAACCCGCACCTGTCATTCGGTCACGGCGTGCACTTCTGCCTGGGCGCACACCTGGCACGCATGGAGATCCGCATCGCGCTCGAGGAGCTGTTCGGCCGCGTCGAATCTTTCCAGCTGGCCGGGCCACCGGTGTGGACGCGCAGCAACCGCCACACGGGCATCCGCCATCTCCCCGTTCGGCTCGAGAAGGCTGAGCCTTAGGCGCTCGCCACGAGCGGCCGATGCCGCTCCAGCACGGCGAGCTCGCCGTTGCGCGGCGCCGGAACCAAGCCGGTGTGCGGGCCGAACATCATGGTGGTCCGCGACTCGGGTTCCCAGGCCGACCACTCGCCTATCCCGTCGTGCGACGGGACGCCGTCTCGGGCGAAGGCGAGCCAGGCGGCCTGCATGTTCCGGGACAGCCTCTCGACCTCGGGTCCGCTCCCGGAGAACATCTGCACAGCCGGCTCGTGCACGACCCCGAAGACGAACGGCAACTCGAGTGCGTGGCACGAGCCGAGTATCCCCTCGAAGGCCGGCGACTCCCAGTCGAAGAGATACACGAACGACCGGGCGCCGTGACCTCCGTGCGTCGCGGCCAACTGCAAACTGGGCCAGCGAAAGACGATGTCCGTGCCCGCGGCCACCCACAGGTCGCGCGGTTCGACCCGCTCCTCCCGTGACTGCCGCACCGAGCGGTAGCTGTCGAGCAGCTCGTCGGGCGGGATGTCGGGTACGGCGTTGGCCATCCACCGACGGACGCCATCCGCATCGAGGGGAATCAGGGCCGGATTCCCCAGCCCGAACAGAGTGAGCTCGTCGCGGTTCGTCCCGATGAGCAGGTCGACACCTGCTGCCGCACCGTCGGCCATCGCGGCGAGCGGATGCTGAGGCATGAGCACTCCGTCGACGACCGGGAGATGGGGCAGGGGCAGCTGCCCGGGATCGGGGCGGCGTCGACCGAGTTCCTCGGTGGCGGCCACCAACTCGGTGGCCGGAACCCCCTGGAGCAGGTCTCGACTGCAGCGGGCCAAACCCAGGATCGCGGCGAGCCGCTCCGCCGTTCGCTCCCCCTCCTCCACCGTGTGGACCCACGCGCCTCCGCTCTGCACGATGGCCCGACGGAACAAGCCGGACGAGGCCGGGATACCGAGCAGGGCTGAGACGCTGAATCCACCGGCCGATTCGCCGAAGACCGTCACGTTGTGTGGATCGCCCCCGAAGGCCGATATGTGGTCTCGCACCCAGCGGAGAGCCGCCAACTGGTCGTGGATGCCCCAATTGCCCAGAAGGCCGTCGGGGTCGGCCAGATCGCGATGGGCCAGGAACCCGAGCGCCCCCAGCCGGTAGTTGATGGTCACGACCACCGTGTCGCCGTTGCGGACCAGGCTGCCGCCCCGGTAGAGGAAGACCGAGCCGCTGCCCGACGTGAAGCCGCCGCCGTGGATCCACACCATCACCGGCCGGCCCTGCCCGGGGGTCGACGTGGGGGTCTCGGGCAGCGAGGGCGTCCAGACGTTCAGCGAAAGGCAGTCCTCGCTGTGCGGCTCCGTGGCTCCGGGATCCGAGGGGGCGGTGATTCCGGGAATCGCCGCCGACTGCGGGGCGATGGCACCGAAGGTCGAGGCGTCCCTGACCTCGTCCCAAGCCTCGGCGGCGAGAGGCGGGCGCCAGCGCAGCCTCCCGACCGGGGCCCTGCCATAGGGGATGCCGGAGAACGACCAGTGGTCCTCCCTCCAGGCCCCTCGGACGCGACCCTGGGAGATGTCGACCACGCCTTCCACCTCAGGCACCCTACGGAGGGCGGTTCGCCGGGTCAATCGAACGGGTGATCCACGCTCGGATGTTTCGTGAAGAACACGCGAACTGGCCCTGCAACCGAACGGCGACCGGGGGGATGACGAATTTTCCACCTGCGAGCAGTTACGCTCTCCCAGGTGGGTGCAGTGGATTGTCGGAACACTGCGCGCGGGCGGAGCAGGATCGCTCGGGCGGCACTGATCGCAGGAGTCCTCGGCGTGTGGCTCCTGCCCCTCAGCGCGGCCGGTGCAACGACCTCCACCACGCTGCCTGGACCGGCACCCAACCAGGCGCAGATCAACTCAACCGAGTCGCAGGTATCGCAGATCGAAGCAACCCTGGCCCAAGAGGAGCAGCAGACCTCGATCCTCGACGACAAGTACAACACCGCCGTCCAGGATCTCCAGAACGATCAGACTGAGGCACAGTCGCTCGCCGCTCAGCTCGTGAGCGCCAAAGCAGCGGTCAAGGTCGACAAGAGATTGGTGGCCAACGACGCCGTCGAGGCGTACATCTACGGCACCCCGCAGACCGGGTTCGCGTCGTACTTCTCGCAATCGGCCAGCGACAGCGAGGCTCGCAACCAGTACACCAACCAGATCGTGGGCAACCTCACGAACGACGAGAGTGCGCTGCAACGCTCGGAGTCGAAGCTGGAATCTGAGCAGACGCAAGAGGAAGCGGCTGCCTCGCAGGCGCAGGCTGAGGCCGCACAAGCCAAGTCGCTCGCCACGGCCAACGAGCAGGAAGCGGCGACAACCAAGGCGACGCTCGGCCAGGTACAGGGCCAGCTGGCCCAAGAGGTCGCGCAAGCAGCAATCCAAGAGGCACAACAGGAAGCCGCGGCGGCGGCCCGGGCGGCGAGTCAAGCTGCGCAACAGCGGGCGGCCGCAGCGGCGGCCACGGCCGCCAGTGTGGCCGGAGCCGTCGGAGGTTCGTCCAGCGGAGCGGCGGCAACCAAGGCCGCGAACAGTGCGGCGGGTTCGTCGGGCTATCAGGGTGAGATCGCCGGTTCCGCGCAAGGAAGTTCGGCCGGGATGGCAGCCGTGCAGGCGGCCGTCTCGCAGCTGGGCGTCCCCTACGTCTTCGGCGGCGAGAGCCCCGGCTCGGGGTTCGACTGCTCGGGTCTCGTCCAATGGGCCTGGGCCCAGGCCGGGGTCTCGATCCCGCGGGTGACCGAGACGCAGTGGCCGGCGATCCAACACGTCTCGCTGGCCAACCTCCAACCCGGGGACCTGCTCTTCTACTACAACCTCGACGACGACAATCAGGTCGACCATGTCGTCATGTACACAGGCTCTGGTCCATACGGCGCGGACACGGTGATCCAGGCTCCCTTCACCGGTTCCACCGTCTCGTACTCCCCGATCTTCACCGAAGGCCTCATCGGCGCAGCTCGCCCGTAGAGGGCACGCCGGTTCTGCCCGGCAAGGGGCCGGACCGGCGAACGCACGTCATCGCTTCCGCCACGACCGCGGCGCTCGGTACCATGGAACCATGGCCGACGGTCGCGCGGTGGCGGGTGAAAAGAACCAGTCCACGGCGATCGTATCCATCCGGATTCCCGCGCCGGATGGCGAGGATCTCGAGGATCCGCGCATGTCCGACGTCGACGAATGGGGTCGCTCGGAGCGGACCCGAGCCGTGGTGCGAGCGATGTACGAGCCGATCTACTCCAAGTGGTTCCGGGCCGAGTGGCAGGGGCTCGAGAACGTTCCCCGCGCTGGTGGCGCTCTACTCGTCGCCAACCATGCCGGAGCCATCCCCTCCGACGCGCCGGTGATCATGCACGGGTTGGAGAAGGAATTGGAGCGCCCGGTCTACGGCCTGGCGGAATACTTCTTCCGCACCCTGCCCGTCCTGGGGACGCTGTGGGCTCGGGCCGGCGGGGTACCGGCGCAGCCGCTGAACGCCTACCGGCTGCTCAAAGAGCAGGGCCAACTGGCACTCGTCTTTCCCGAGGGGACGAAGGGGCCGTCGAAGTCGTACACCGACCGCTACCAACTCCGGCGCTTTGGCCGCGGTGGCTTCGTGGAGATCGCCATGAGGGCCGGCGTTCCGATCGTCCCGATCGCCGTCGTGGGATCGGAGGAGGCCATGCCGATCGTCTTCCGGCTACCCAATGTGGCCCGTGCCCTCGGTGTGCCCTATCTGCCGGTCACGGCGAACATGCTCGCCCTTGGCCCGATCGGCGTCGTCCTCCCCTTCCCGTCCAAGTTCAAGCTGCACGTCCTCGACCCGGTCTTCTTCGACGTTCCGCCCGATCAGGAGCGCTACTCGAAGAGCCGGATCATGGACGAATCCGAGCACATTCGCTCGCAACTCCAAGATGCGGTCGACGACATGCTGCGCGACCGGCGCAGTATCTGGTCCGGCTGATGGGCCGTCGGATCCTGGTTACTGGGGCTGACACCTTCTGGGGTGGTCGGATGATTCAGGCACTGGAATCGGACCCCAGCATGGATGTCATCCTCGGGACCGGGGCTCACGCACCGTCGGTCCCCTTCGAACGGGCCGAGTTCGTCCGGACCGATCAGAACTATTCCATTTTGAACAGGATCGTGAACGCGACGAAGGTCGACACCATTTTGCACACGTTCATGATCACCAACTCGGTGACCGTGCCCCAGCGGGCGATGCACGAGATCAACGTGATCGGCACCATGAACCTGCTGGCCGCTGCAGGCGCGGCGGGCTCGTCGGTCCGACACGTCATTGTGAAGTCCTCCACTCTCGTCTACGGGTCGTCCGCCACCGATCCGAACACGTTCCTGGAGGACACGGCGCGGACCAGTCCGGCGAAGAACTCCGTGGAGCGCGCCCTCATCGAGGCAGAGAGCCTGGTGCGCGACTTCTCGGAGGACAACCCCGCCACTCGCATCACCGTCCTGCGCTTTGCCAACGTCCTCGGCACGCATCTGTCCACCCCGGTCAGTCGCAACCTGTCCCGACCGGTCTGCCCGTCCATCTTCGGGTTCGATCCCCTCTTTCAGTTCGTCGAGGAGGAGGACGTCGTGCGCGCCCTGCTTCATGTCACCCGGGCGGGCATTCCCGGTCTCTACAACGTGGCCGGTGACGGGCGACTGCCCTGGAGCGAGGTGGCCGGTATCTGTGGGACCCGTCTGGTCCCCCTCGCACCGTTCAGCCCGCTGAAGGTCCGGCCCCTGGGTCGTCTCTTCGACCTTCCCCCCGAACTCGAGGACCTCCTGCGCTACGGCCGGGGGGTGGACACCCGACGGTTCGCGGCCACCGGCTTCGCGTACAACGCCACCAGCGCCGGTGCGGTCCGAACGTTCGCCCGATCGGCGCGGTTGCGCCGGCAATCAGGTCGGCCCCAGCACACCTACACGTACGAGCACGACATTGAGCAGTTCTTCCGACACTCGCCCTCGGTGATCGGTTCGACGACCACGTAGTCGGTCAGGGGCCGATCCATTCGGCGACCAGCCCGCGCTCCCGGACGGCCCACTCTTCGGCGGTGATGCCGTAGCGCACATGGTCCTCCCAGACGCCGTCGATCTCCAGATAACGCTGCGCGATCCCCTCCTCGCGGATGCCGAGTTTCTCGACGACCCGCCGGCTCGCAATATTCCGAGGGATGATGGAGATCTCGACCCGGTGCAGCGAGATCGCCTCGAATGCGAAGCGCAGCGTCACCACGACCGCTTCGGGCACCAGCCCCCGCCCGGCCAACGCCTCGTCGATCCAGTACCCGATGAACCCGCTCTGGAACGGCCCGCGTTGGATGGATGAGAGCGTCACTTCGCCGGCGAAGCGTTCGCCAACGAAAATCCCAAAGCCATAGCCGGTACCCAGGTGCCGCTCCCGCTCGCGGATGCCGCAGCGTGCCGCAAAACTCGGACGGTCCTCCGACGGAACGGGGGCACCTTTGGGCCTGGGCTCCCAGCGCAACAACCAGTCGGCGCAACGGGTGCGCACCTCGTGCCAGGCTACGAAGTCGTCCTCGGTCAATGACCGCAACAACACTCGGCGCCCCCGCAACTGCAGCGGCGCGTGGCGCACGGCTCGGGCCGCACTCACCCGTCCAGCACCTCCCTCAGCGCACCCAGGAGGGCCAGCACGTTGCGACGGCGGGCCGTGTGCCCCATGCAGCCGATGCGCCAGATCTTTCCGGCCAGCTGACCTGCTCCGGCGCCGATCTCAATCCCATAGTCGTCGAGGAGCCGGGTCCGGACCGCTCCATCGTCCACCCCCTCAGGAATACGGACGGTGGTGAGCTGAGGCAAGCGATGCTCCTTCTTGACGAGAAGCTCCAGACCCAGATCCTCGAGGCCGTCCCACAGCAGCTGGCCGCATTCGGCGTGCCGTTCCCTGGCCCCGTCCAGGCCTTCCTCGAGCAGGGCCCCGAGCCCGGCATGGAGGCCAGCCACCATCGCCACCGGAGCGGTGTGGTGGTAGGTGCGGCCACCGCCCGCGGGCCCGCTGGCGTATTTGGCGATCAGGTTCAGGTCCAGGTACCAGCTGCTGGGCCGCTCGACCAGGCGCTCGGTCGCCCGCGGCGAAAGCGTGAGCGGGGACAAGCCCGGTGGCACACCCAGGCATTTCTGGGTCCCGCTGTAGGAGATGTCGACCCCCCACTGGTCGACGGCAACCTCGATCCCGCCGAGTGAGGTCACGGTATCGACCAAGAGCAGTGCACTGCCCTTCTCCTGACCAACCGCCCCCACGTCGTTTCGCACCCCGGTGGACGTCTCGGCGTGGACCAGTGCGATGACCGCAGGTGCGGGGTGCGCTGCCACGAGCAGACCCGGATCGAGTGGCTCGCCCCACTCGGCGTCGACGCGAACCACCTCGGCGCCGAGCCGGTCGGCCACCTCGCACATGCGCTCCCCGAAGACGCCGTTGACCCCGACCACGACGACATCGCCCGGCCGCACCACGTTCACGAAAGAGGCCTCCATGCCGGCCGAACCGGTGCCGCTGATCGGCAGTGTGAGGGCGTTGTCCGTCCCGAACACCACGCGGAGACGCTCACACGTCTCGTCGAGCACGACCAGGAAGTCGGGGTCCAGGTGACCCAGTAGCGGCCCGGCGAGCGCCATCGTCACGACGGGGTACGGGTTCGACGGCCCGGGGCCCATGAGCAAGCGGTCGGGATTCCGCATCGGCGAATCGTGACAGGTCTGCCTTCACGTGCGCCAACGCGGCTTTTCACCGGGTTGGCGTCCGATAGATTGCCTGCGTGGAACGGGTGCTCTTCGCCACGCGAGAGCCAGCCCCGTTGCCCGCAAACGTCTCCGAGGACCCCACCGGCTATGCCGCCTGGGTCACCTCTCGTGAGGCAGAGCGTCGATCACGCGCTCCCGACTCCCCGCACCAGCCAGAGCTTGCTCTGGTCATGGTCGTGCCTGCCTCCGTGCAGGGCCTCGCCCGGACGTTGCAGAGCATCGCGGGCCAGACCGGTCGCACGTGGTCACTGACCATCCTGGTCTCCGAGACCTCCGAAAGCCACGTCGAGAACCTGGTGACGGCTTCGCCCCGGACGACCCGGCGGCGCACCCGCATCCTCAACTCCGGGGGACCAGCTGACGTGTTCGTCATGTTCAATGAGGCCATCGATCTCCGCCGTGGGTGCCATACCGCGCTGATCTTCCCCGGTGACGTCTGGGCGCCTGACGCCGTCGCTCTGCTGGCCTCGCAGGTCACCCCGACGAACGTGGTCTACGCCGACGAAGATGCTCTCGGGTCGAACGGTCTCCACACTTCACCTCGGCTCAAGCCCGAGTATTCGCCCGATTTCTTGTCCTCGGCGCCCTACATCGGTCGTCCTCTTGTCATCGGATCTGCGGTGACCAGAGACATGCCTCGGATAATTGCCAGCGCGGCGAGCTCCCTCGAGCACGCGTGCGCCCTGACTGCCTGTGAGGTGGCCGACCGCGTCGTGCACATTCCTGAGGTGCTCTGTCACCGGTGGGCAGCCGAGCCGGCCGAGGATCCAGACTGCTATCACGTGGAGGTGGCGATCGAGCGGACACAGCCTCGGGCGACCGTCCGGCCGGGCAGCAGTCCCGGAACCTTTCACGTGATCTGGCCCGACCGGCCCCGGGCAACGGTCAGTGTCGTGATCCCGTTCCGGGACGAACCTCGCCTCCTGCGGACGTGCGTGGATTCAGTCAGAAGGACCGCCCGTTACGACAAGGTCGAACTGGTGCTGGTCGACAACGGCTCGACCGATCTGGAGACCCAGACGTTGATGGAGCGCCTAGAGACTCAACCGGATGTACGCGTTCTGCACGACGCCCGACCGTTCAATTGGGCCCGGCTCAGCAACGACGGAGCGCGCGCGGCCCGAGGTGAGGTCCTGATCTTCCTCAACAACGACATCGAAGCGCGCACGGAGGGATGGATTGCCGCATTGCGGACTCAGGCCCTCAGATCTGATGTGGCGGCGGTCGGAGCCCGGCTTCTCTACCCTGACGGCAGGCTCCAACATTGCGGCATCGTCCTGGGATTGAACGGGGCCGCAGGGCACCCTCTGGCGGGACTGGCGCCGGGTCAGAGCGGGTACCTGCAAATGGCGAGTGTCACCCGGGAATGCTCAGCGGTGACGGGTGCCTGCCTCGCGGTGCGGCGCGAGGTCTTCGAGCAGCTCGACGGGTTCGACGAAGGCCTCGGTGTCGACCTGAACGACGTGGACTTCTGCTTGCGCGCTTGGGACGCCGGGTTCCGCACACTCTACGAACCGGCAGCTGAGCTCGTGCACCACGAATCGCCGAGCCGAGGGACAGCCGGTGGAGTTGGCGACATCGTCTCCTTCCTCGACCGCTGGGAAGACCGCATTCGCGACGGAGATCGCTACCTCAATCCTCATTTGACGAGGTCAGATCCGTCATGTCGTCTGGCGAGCGCGAGCGAAGCAGAACAGTGGGACCGATGGCACTCGACGGTCCGGGCGCAGTAGCCCAAAGGTTCCGGTCCGAGCGTGGCTGACGGCGGCGTGCTGTTCCTGGCCCAACACTGGCACGAACCTCGCTCCGAACTGGCCTTCGTGACGAGGTCGCTGGCCGCGGCAGCCACCCGGATCCACGAGGTGACCGTGGTCGCTCCCGGACCGGAAGGCGAGACCGTTCCCGACGGAGGATTCGACGTCATGGGGTCCGGTCCGGGCCGGGCCTGGCGCCTCCCCCCGGGGCTCCCACCGCACCAAGCCGTCATTGTCGACGAGGTGTCTTCCGCCCTGTCCACGCTGCTGAGCGATCTCACACCGAGGGCCGGTTGGTTCGTCTCCTCGGCGCTCGAGCTGAATCCCTCGTGGCATCGGATCACGGCCGCCGGCGGTGGTGACGGGACGACCGACGTCAGCCTGCACGTCCCGGTCAACCGGATGGCCGAGCGGCACCGGCATCACGGCTTCGGCTTCGTCGGGTATCAACTGGTCCTCTCAGGCGATGTCGACGGCGCCACCGACGATCCCGGACGCGAAGTGAAGGAGCTCGGCGCCTCCTTTCCCGACGACGACATCGTCCTGGTGAAAGGAGGCAGGGCCCAGGCGTGGCGGGGGTCAGTCCTGCGTGGGGAGATCTCCGTCGATACGCGCATGGATCTCTGGCGCTTGCTCGCTCATGCGATCTTCGTGGTGGACCTGGCGCCCGGGCCTCACGTCGCTCGTGAGTGTGTCGAGGCGCTTCGCTTCGGCACGCCGATCGTCGTGCCATCCGTGTCACCGGCGGCGGCCGAGCACGCACTTGCAACAGGTGGGGCGGTCTTCAACGATGCCGAGGGGCTCGTCGGTGCAACCAGCCGGCTGAGGCGGGAATCCGAACGATCGCGTGCGTCTGCGCTCGGCCGACGATACGCCGACGAACGGTACGGGAGACCGGCCGCGCTCGTGGCGCGCCTGGGCTCCCTTTTGGACGGGACGTGAGGATCCCCGCCGAGCGTGACGTCCGCACGCTTGGCCGTCAGTGCCGAACCGGTCGACGCTAGGATGAAGCGTCACCTTGTGGAGTTCTCGCCGATCGCCCGGACGCAACCAAGAATCCCTGATCAGCGGCACTTACCCTCTCTTCGCCATGACTGAAAACTCCGAACCACCGAGTGGTCCCGTGACGGGTTCCTCCCAGTCGGCCGAAGATCGCGTGGCCGTCGTTCCCTCGTTGGGCCGGGCGAGCGAAGCCACCGTTGTGCAGTACTTCCTTCCCCTCGCCGTCGATCCCATGGTCGATGCGTCCCACGGCGGTACGGCCTCCTTCATGCGCTGGATCATTGCCACCACGAGACCCGGAATGACGGTGAGGGTCGGACACCGTGACCCGACATTGCTGCTTTCGATGTCTGAGGCAGTGGAGCAAGCGGGCGCGGGCACCCGCTACATCGCTGTGGGACCTCGGGCCGGTGGTCAACGCGAGTCCGAGTCCCCTCGGCGGTTCGGGCCAGGGAGCGCACCCTCGGCACACTCGGTTCTCGAGGAATTCGATTCGCAAGACGATGCGAAGACCGCGCTGGGAGCTGAATCCCGCGTCGACCTCCTCCATGTCGCCATCTCCGGAACGGTGCCGTCTTCATCCGACCTGATGCCATGGCTCGGCCTCCTGGGCGTAGGGGCCACCGTCGTGTTCACAGACTCCGCCGCCGGAGCCTCCGAGGAGTTGGACCGGATCGCCAAAGAAGTGGTCCCGGACCATTTCAGGACGGTGCGCGTTCCACTCGGCGGTGATGGGGAAGCCCTCGTGGCCCAAGAACCCATCGACGGTTCCAGCCGGTCCGTCGACTTGCTGGAGAATGTGCCCAGCGCCGTGGGCAGCATCCTCACCCTCTTTGGCACCCATGCCGACGACCACGGTCCGATCGGAGAAGCGCTCGAGCTGCCGCCGGGGGCCGAGGTGCTCGTCGGCCGCCTGATCGAGAGACAACACATGGAGCGCGCGGCCTTCCTGGAAGCCTTGCGTACGTATCAGGGTCTGACGATGCAGCTCTCCGACGAGCTCTCGGTGGCCCGCCAGGGACTCGCCGCGCAAACCGAGTCCGCCCGGTTGGAGCGAGAAGCGCTCGTCAAGGAGTTCCTCGACCGCGTCGACCTTCTCGCGGCAAAGGTGTCGACCGGAGCTGCCAAGCACCGGGCCGAGCTCGAGGACAAGGAGCTCCTGCTCGAGGACGCTGAGAACCGAGTCCTGGTCTATGCCGGCTTGGCCGCCTCGGCTCAGAGTGTCGTGGATGACCTCCAGCGATCGAGTTCATGGAGACTGACCGCTCCGTTGCGGCTCTTCTCGGGACTAGTGCGTCGGCGTGCCGTCGATCCCAACCACGGGTAGCACGAAGTTGGCTACCGAGTGCTTCGACCATAACGTCTCCGTCATCGTCCTCAACTACAACCACGCCGCCACGACACTCCGATGTCTCGACGCGCTGCAGCGCGGCGACAAGCTCACTCATACGCGAGATTGTCGTCGTCGACAACGGCTCGACCCACGAAGAGGTGGCCGTCCTTCGACAACGGAGCAAGACACAGGATTTCCTGTTGGTCGACGTCGGAGAGAACAGGTTTTTCAGCGAGGGCAACAACATCGGCGTCGACTTCGCCACCGGCGACTTCATCGTGTTCCTCAACAATGACGCCTTCGTCGAACCCGGTTGGATCGACGAGCTGGCGGCCACGATGCAAGACGATCCGATGGTGGCTGCGGTCGGCCCCATGTTCCTCTATCCCGATGGCAGAGTCCAGGAGGTCGGCAGCCTCGCTCTCTCAACCGGAGATGTCATGCAGGTGGGCAAGGGCAGCGTGTGGGGTCCGGACCACTACGACACTCCGTGTGTGGTCGACTTCTGCTCGGCCGCCTGCTTGCTCATGCGCCGGTCCGACTTCCTCGAGGTCGGCGGGTTCGGTTTCGAATGGGAGCCCGCCTACTACGAAGACGTGGACCTCTGCCTGAAGCTCTGGACCACGTGCGGAAAGGTCGTCGTCAACCCGAGGGCGCGGGTCGTGCATATTGAGAGTCAGACGACCTCGGACAGCCGACTCCGCCTCGATGACATCTCTGAGATCAACCGGCAGCGCTTCGCTCGAAAGTGGGGACCGTGGCTCGAGGCCCGGCACACAAGACATCTTGCCGACATGCCGGCGCGCCGACCACCTGCGGGAGGTCCATACAGCACGTCCGGCGCCACCGTGAAGAGGGACTCCGAGTTCGTTCTGTACTCTCCCTACCCGCTCGTTCCGGGTGGAGGTGAGCGGGTGTTGTTCGAGCTGGCATCCCATTTCAAAGATTTGGTCGGCATTTCGAACGTCACGTTCTGCACGCCGGAGCGCTACAGCTCCATCCGCGTGCGTCAGATCTCGTCCGCATTCGGTTTCGAGGATGCGGTGGCCACGGCGCACCCCTGGGACGATGTCGAGCGGAGTCGGTGTCGTTTCTCCGTCGTACTCGGGAATCGGATCATTCCGCCGATCCCCGCCTTCGGTCGCCGCAGCGTCTATCAACTGCAGTTTCCGTTCTCCATGTCGGACAAGGACATCACGGCCAACGCCAAGCTGCTGGCCGACTATGACGAGATCTGGGTGTACTCGGACTTCGTGCGGCGACACGTCAACGGACTCCTCCAGCACTACGGCCTCCGGCGGGTTCCCATCAGGGTCATCTCGCCCCCGGCAACCTGGCCTGGGGCGAGCGCAGACGTCGCGTGGGCAGACCGCAGGACCATCCTGACCGTCGGGCGATTCTTCGCCGGTGGCCACCTCAAGCGCCAAGACGTCGTGATCGACGTATTCCGGCAGTTGCTCCAACACGGGCTGGAGGATTTCGAACTTGCCGTCGCGGGCTCCATCCATCCCGGGCCGGAGGGGCGGAAGCGTTACTACGAACTCCAGGCGCTGGCCGAGGGGTTGCCCTGTACGTTCCACCCGAACGTGGCCCGCGACGATCTGGCCGCGCTCTACGGACGCTCGGCCGTCCTTGTGCACGCCGCGGGATACGGAGTCGATCCCGATGAGTTCCCCGAGAGTCTCGAGCATTTCGGCATCACACCGGTTGAGGCGAGCAGCTTCGGGTGCATCCCGGTCGTCTACGGACAAGGAGGACCACGTGAGGTGATCGAGGTCCTCGGGTCCGACACGACATTCCAGACGATCGGCGGATGCGTCCGCGTCGTCGAGTCATTGCTCGGAGATCCTCTTCGCTCGTCGGCCCTCAGTGCACGCGTGAGCGAGCGAAGCCGTGCCTTCTCACCCGAGGCCTTCGTGGATCGCGTCGACCGTGCCCTGCGCGATCTTGACGTGTGATGCGCCTGCGGCTCTTCAGGGGCGGAGCCGGCGCTCGAGCCTGACGACGAATCGGTTTTGACGGATGGTACGGAGCAGCTTCGAACCGAGCAGCTTCGTCGTCGTGCCGTACAGAAAGCTCCGTCGAATGTCATCGAGCTCTGACCGCAGCTGCGTGAGCTGCATCTGCATGGCCGCGGCCCTTGCCTTCTGCTCCTCGATCTCGACGAGCGCAAGAGCGAGCGGTCCTTGTTCGTAGTACGCGCCGCCTTCGTCGGCCACTCGAGTCTCCCGAAGCACTTCCTGCGCCTCCCACTCGGCCAGCAGATCGGACCGACGGAGCACGCCCTTGTTCGGCGTTCCGGCAAAGTACGCGAAGAGCGACGCATCCGGATGCTCTCCTAGGAATGCGTCGTCCGCCTCGAGGATGCGATCGATCCAGCTGGCGCGCCGTTCGTCGTCGTCTGCCTCGAACATGGCCCTGTTGTGGGTGAGTAGCGGGTAGGCGATTGCTCCGCCGAGTGGTGTGAATTCGCTTTCGGCAAAATAGCGATGGAAGGTATCGACGATCAGTTCTGAATGGACGGCCTCCGTCGGGTCGACTTGCAACATGACCGGGAGCGGCGGATACGCCATGTCCTGTCGGAGCGATTCGGGCAGCTGTCGGTTGAGCCACCACGCTTCTTCCCACGCATCCATCCGGTATTGGTTGCGGTGGGGGCCCACGTAGTCGAAGGAGACGAACCATCCGTCCTGAGGAAGGATCCGGCACACTTCACGGAGGACCCGGTCGATCGCGGCGATGTGATGCGCGGCGGCGTGATTCACGACCAGATCGAACTCCATGTCGGGGAGCACGCCGTCATTGATGTTGGCCTGGAAGTAGGTCAACGGAAGGCCCGACGTCGATGCCGCCGACCGAGCGGTTTCGAGCAGCTTCGTCGAGTAGTCGATCCCGACGGCCTCCTCGACCAGGCCATACTCCACCAGGCCTCGCTCCACCCAACCGTTGCCACAATTGAGAATGAGGGCTCGCCTGAAGACCCGACCAGTGGCTCGAGCGAAGTGCTCGAACCACTGCATGTTCGGATCCCCCGAGATCCGCTCGTTGATGCGCTCGCGCACCACCGCGAAGTCGTTCCAGTAGATGTCGGAGTAGTAGACGTCGCTGTTGTCATTGACGTCGAACGATTCAGCCATCCCGCTCCTTCTCGAGGATGGACATCACGAGGCCGTCGAGAATGTCCGACTCGGACACGATGCACCGGTCACAGCCCAGTCTGCTCATGACCTCTCTCAGCACCAGCGCACCCCCGAAAATTACGTCCGCCCGTCCGAGCGGGATCGCCGGTCGTGCCGCGCGTGTGGCCACTCGCTCTCGTCCGAGGAGGTCGCACCATCGTCCGACGGCCTCGCCGGTCAGGACCGAATGGTGTACACGTTCCCGGTCGTACTCCGGGCCGAGGCCGAGTTCCAACGAGGCCAGGGTCGAGACGGTCCCGGCCAGACCCACGAGCCGTGCCCCTTGGGGCAGGTGCCCGAGCAGCGGAATCTCGTGCTGAGCCCGCCGCAACTGCACCGCGATGGCTTCCGTCGCCGCGGTCACCTCCTCGCTCGAGGGGGGATCGCCCAGCAGGGAGCGCTCTGTCAGGCGCACACATCCGATATCGAGCGAGATCGACCGAATGTCGCCGAGGGAGGTGGTGACGATCTCGGTCGAACCCCCTCCGATGTCCACGACGACGGTCGGCCCGGGAATGGCCGGCAGATCCGCCATTGCCCCCCGGTACGAAAGCCGCCCCTCTTCTTCACCGCTCAAGAGCTCGGCCTCGACACCGGTGACCTCCGAGGCGGCGACAAGCAACTCGCGTCCGTTGACCGCGTCGCGCACGGCCGAGGTGGCGACGAGGCGAGCGTGCCGGACCCCCTCCCGGTCCATGAGCGATCGGAATTCTCGCAGTGCCGTGGTGGTGCGCTCTATCGCGTCCGCCTGTAACCGCCGGCCTTGGTCCACCGCCTGACCCAGCCGCGTGATTCGCATTTCTCTCACCAACGGCCGGCCATTCGCATCGGCCACCAAGAGTCGGGTGGAGTTGGTACCGCAGTCCAGGGCCGCCAGGGCTCCGTACTCCGTCATGGTTGGGAGCCGGGCACAGGAGGCTGGTCGATCATCGCTCTTCGCATCTCAACCCGAGCCGGGCCGCCACCCAGACGCCCACAGGATCGTCGCCACCCGCAAGCCACCAGGCCAAATGGGCATGGAGACACTTGACTCCTCTGCGGGTCCCTCCCACGCCGCCTCCGGGCCTCGGACCCTTCCAATCCGACGGGATCGAGCCGTCCCGCTCCCGCGCGTATCGGAGATGACATGCCTCCAATGCCGCACCGTCGACCTCACGTTGTGCCTGAGCGACGCCTCCGGCGGCCTCGAGTCGGCTCACTGCGGCCCGCAGACCGGGGTCCACCAGCCAATATCTCGTTGGCATGGGCGTCGCGTCCCGAAGAAACGGTTCGTTGCGGATGACCATCGGGGTGCCATCCGCGCCACGGATCACCACGGTGAACGACCCGCCAGGTTCTCGACCGAGGAGGCGGGCCACCGCCTCGACATCTTCCGAGGGGGTGGGGCAACTCGGCTCCACCGGGGTCAGCGCCAGAATTCGAGCGTGTGGAGCATCCGGGTCAGCAGCCCGGGCGAACCCCCGCTGCGGTGCATCACCGCGTGCGCTCGGCTCGCCGGCAACGTGGTCGTCACCCCGCCCGGCGGAAGCTCCGATGCCGCCGAGGGGGCGGCGGGGCCGTCGGATCCCGGGTCTCCCGCGTAGGCCGTCCCGGCCGAGGTGGAGCCGGCGGGCGGCAGGACCTCGTAGGCCTGCTGACTCGGGCTCACCAGTTGGTACTGCTCGCGGGCGATCCGTTCGATCTCGTTGCTGTTGGTGAGGTTCTTCTGCTCCTGAGCCAGCGCGGCGTCCTGCGCGTGCAGCGAGGCCAGCTGGGCCCGCGTCGCCTTCAGGTCGGAATGCGCGGAAAGCAGCGACGACGCCGGGAACCAGGCGAAGAGGACCACCGCCGAAAAGAGGACAGATCCACCCAGGAGAAGGAGACGGGAGCGCACGAGCCGGGCCGCCGGGGCCGGAGCGGTCCGGCGCGCCCGCATCGTCTTGTGCTCAGCCCGCGCCAACGCGCCCGCCCCCTGCACCTGACAGCGCCGACCGGCCCGGGAATGCGGCCGATTGGCCAAGATCCTCTTCGATCCGGAGGAGCTGGTTGTACTTGGCGACGCGGTCCGATCGGCACGGCGCGCCCGTCTTGATCTGTCCCGCGTTCACCGCCACCACGAGGTCGGCGATGGTGGTGTCCTCTGTCTCGCCCGAGCGGTGCGAGATCACGGTGGCGTAGGACGAGCGGTTGGCCAGTGCGACCGTCTCGAGGGTCTCGGTCAATGTCCCGATCTGGTTGAGCTTGACCAGGATGGCGTTGGCCACACCTTCCTCAATACCCCGGGCCAGGATCTCCGCGTTGGTCACGAAGATGTCGTCGCCCACCAGTTGGATGAGCCGCCCGAGGGACTTGGTATGCGCACCCCACCCGTCCCAGTCCTCCTCCGCCATCCCGTCCTCGATGGAGACGATCGGGTAGCGGTCGACCAGGTCGACCCAGTAGTCCGCCATCTCGGCGGGCGACAGCGTCCGTCCCTCGCCGGCCAGCACGTAGGAACCGTCGGACCACAGCTCGCTGGTGGCCGGGTCGAGCGCCAGCGCGATCTCTTCACCCGGCACCCGGCCGGCCAGTTCGATCGCCTCCATCAGGAGCATGACGGCGTCCTCGTTGGTGGGCAGGTCCGGCGCGAAACCTCCCTCGTCCCCGACCGCCGTGGAGAGCCCGCGGTCGGCCAGCACCGAGCGCAACACGTGATAGGTCTCGGTCCCCCAGCGCAACGCCTCACCGAAGGACGCCGCACCGACCGGCATCAGCATGAACTCCTGGAAGTCGATGGAGTTCTTGGCGTGGGCGCCGCCGTTCAAGACGTTGAGCATCGGGACCGGGAGCACGTGCGCGTTGGAACCGCCCATGGCGCGGTAGAGGGGAATCTCCAGATCGTCGGCCACGGCCTTGGCGCTGGCCAGTGAGACGGCCAATGTGGCGTTGGCCCCGAGCCGCCCCTTGTCGGGTGTCCCGTCCAGGTCGATCAGTGCAAAGTCGACCGCCCGTTGGTCGAGCGCATCCAACCCGCAGATCGCACCGGCGATCTCGCCGTTGACGTTGGCCACGGCGCGCTGGACACCCTTGCCCCCGAACCGGCTGCCTCCGTCGCGCAGTTCGACCGCCTCGCGGATGCCCGTCGATGCACCGGACGGGGCGATGGCACGCCCACGCGCCCCGGAGTCGAGCAAGACCTCGGCCTCCACGGTGGGGTTGCCACGGGAATCGAGGACCTCGCGCCCGATGACGTGCTCAATGGTGCTCACGAGTTCTCTCCCTCGGCGCCCTCCCTGATGGGACACCCGGCCGTTCAGACTAGTGGTTCGTCCTGCCCGGTTTGGGGACGCCCTCTGCGGCGACGATGTCGTCACGCAGGTGCAACGCTCGCTCGCGCAGCGTGTGTTCGGCGTCGATCCCGAGGCGTTGGGCGAGGTTCGCCACCACGAAGAGGCACTCGGCCACGGCGCGCTCGAGACCAGCCGCGTCAGAGGACAGCGGGTCGTCGGGATGCGGGTCGGCCTTCGCCGCCGCCTCCGCCAACCGGCCCAGGGCCCCGACGGCGGGGGCCACCTCGTCGGCGCCCGGAGGTTCCAAGCCGACCGAGCGAGCCTTGCGGGCCAATTTCGCGGTGAGCATCAGCGACGGCAACCCGAGCGGGATGCCTTCGGTCACGCTGTGCCGGCCCTTCTCGCTGCGCTTGATCTCCTCCCAGTTCGCCACGACCTGTTCCGCCCCGGTGGCTTCGACGTCGCCGAAGACGTGGGGATGGCGATGCACCAGCTTGTCGTGGACGCCCCGGGCCACTCCGGCCAGGTCGAAGCGGTCCTCCTCGCGGGCCAACCGGGCGTGGAAGACGATCTGGAAGAGCAGGTCGCCCAGCTCCTCTTCGAGGTGGGCGTACGCCGCCCCCGAACCACCGCGGTCATCGAGCGAGGCCAGCGCGTCGAGGACCTCGTAGGACTCCTCGACCAGGTGGGGCATGAGCGAGGTGTGGGTCTGGGCCCGGTCCCATGGGCAGCGCTCGCGCAGCGTGTCCATGAGCGCCTCGAGCCGTGCCACCTCGACCGCCGCTGACGTCCGCCGCCCCAGGGCGGGGATGTAGACCGACGTGAGGTGGTCGGGTTCGATCGTGCGGTCCAGCTCCCACCAGTCCACCGCGAGCACGAGTTCGTCCTCCAGTCCCAGATGGTGCAGGAGCACGGGACGGGCCGGCTCGTCCTCGACCCGGTCACCCGCGCTCAGCTTCACGTTGGACAGCAGTTGACGCGACCAGGCCTGGGCCACCAGGAACGGACCACCGTCGCGTTCGGCCACCAGCTCGAAATCCGACGCGTCGACCAGCCGGACACCGTGGGTCAGCGGATCGATGCCCAGCGCGGCCCAGGCCAGGTCGAGGAACGACAGGGCGGGGATGACGGTGACGTCGACCCGCTCGTCGGCCCGGAGCAGCTCCACCGTGCGTTCGGCCACGCTGGGCGAGCCGGGCACTCCGTAGACGACCGGCCCGGTCGTGGCCGCGGCCGCGGCCACCAGCTCCTCGACGATGGCGGCGTACACCGTCTCGAACGTGTCCGACGACTCGTAGAGCGCATCGAACGTCTGCACACCGACGAGACCGGCCGCCGCCGGGTGCCGCGCCGTCCGCAGGAAGACCGGGCGCGGGCCGGCCAGCAACTCGGCCGTCTTGGCTCCGAGGAGTTCGCTCCCTGCGGGTCCGAGACCCACCACCGTGATGTGGGGGCGGAGCCGCCGCACACTCAGCCGCCGAACGGACTCGCGGCGGCCGACGATGACGACGATGACGACGACGTCGACGTGATCGGCTCGTTGGCCTTGGCGTTGGGCACGTCGGATGCCGCCGGGGCCAACGGAACCAGGATCTGTCCCGGCACGGGAACCCAGACGCCGTACTGGGGATTGACGCTGATGTCGGAATGGCGTTGCACGGCGGCAAGCGCCGTCTGCGTCTTGGTTGCGCCTGCCTGTTGGACGGACTGGGAGACCAAGGACTTCACCGCACTGAAGTCGGTGTGCGTGCGCTCGGTCAGCTCGACGAGGAGGTACATGCCGTTGTCGTTGATGGGGTCGGACACGGTGTTGAGCGGGAGGGTCTGGAGGTGCGCGCTCGAGGGCAGCTCGGCGGCCAGCTGCGCGAGCACGATGCAGCCCTGTGGACCACCGCCCTGGGTCGCCGAGGCCACGGTCGAGAACGGGGCGCCGGAGGTCACCGACGCCTTGGCCGCCGTCGCATCACTCTGCGACGTGTACACGGCGACGGTCAAGCAACCGGTGTCGAAGGCCGAGAGGTGCGACTGGTAATACCGCAGCAGTCCGGCCTCACTCGATCCGTACCCGGAGAAATGCTCCCGGAGCGCCGTGACGGAGGCGATGTACTGGACCTGGCGGTCGACATAGGACGTGGGCAGCGTGCTCAGGATCTCAGCGCCGGTCAACGGCTTGCCCGTGACGCTGCACGAGAAGGCCGGATTCTCGCCCTGGGCCGTCTGGGCTATTTCGGCCATGACCTGGGTGACCTCGGTCTCATAGACCTGGTGGGCGGCGTCGAGCTGGGATTGGGTCACGGTCACCTGGTTGCGGGCCGCCAGTTGGTCCACCGTCTGCAGGTCGATCTCCTGCTGCAGAGACTGGGAGACGAATGCGTTGGTCGCCGTCGGGTGGTCACCGGCGTTCTGCCCGGTACCAGCGCCGGACACCGGAGGCGCTTCCGCGCTCCCCTGTGACTCGATGTAGGTCTGAGCGTTGAGGAAGCACTGGTAGTCAGCGCTGCCCGCCACCGCGTGCACGTCCGAGTTGAGCTGGGCCTGGCTCACGGAGGTTCCGTTGACCACGGCGGCATTCGTGGGGATGGCGAGCGCGGCCGCGAGGAGGCCACCGGCCAGGACGACGAGGAGGACGACGAAGCGCTTCACGCGCCGCGCACCTTACCGGGTGGCGGCGTGGCACCCGAATCAGGCAGAGGGACCAACTCCTCGAGGATCCCCAACACCGCGGTCGCCGCGGACTGCCCCTCGGGAACCGGAACCAGCAGTTGTCCCAGCTCCTCGCGGTAGGTCGCCCCGGGTGCGACGCGCCGCAGCCGGACCTGCGCGCTGGCGGGCAGCGCCACGGGTGCCAGCCGCACGACCGGATGCCGCGACCCACCGGCCCGTACCGAGCTCACGACCACCTCGCCGATGCCCCGGGCCATGGCGCCCACCCGGAGCCGGGCCACGGCGAGGAGCCCCTCGGCGGGAACGGGCAACGTGCCGTAGCGGTCGAGCCACTCGACCCCGATGTCGTCGACGTCCTCCGTCGTGGCGGCGGCGGCGAGGCGGCGGTAGGCCTCGAGGCGGGCGTCCTCGGCCGTCACGTAGTCCTTGGGCAGGTGGGCGTCCTCGGGGACATCCACCGACACCGTCGGCGGGGCGGGGCGGGCCTCCCCCCTGGCCTCGGCCACCGCTTCGGCCACCAGCTGGACGTAGAGGTCGTAGCCGACGGCCGCGATGTGACCCGACTGATCCGACCCCAGCAGATTGCCCGCGCCCCGGATCTCGAGGTCGCGCATGGCGATCTTGAAGCCCGAGCCGAGCTCCGTGTGCTCCCCGATGGTGCGCAACCGCTCATAGGCCTGTTCGGAGAGGACTCGATCGGCGGGATGGAAGAGATAGGCGTAAGCCCGCTGCCCGCCCCGCCCCACCCTGCCCCGGATCTGGTGCAGCTGACCGAGGCCGAGCATGTCGGCCCGGTCCACGATGAGCGTGTTCACCGAGGGCATGTCGATGCCCGATTCGATGATGGTCGTGCAGACCAGCACGTCGTAACGCCGCTCCCAGAAGTCGAGCACGACCGTCTCGAGGCTGCCCTCGTCCATCTGCCCGTGGGCGATGGCCACCTTGGCCTCGGGCACCAGGTCCCGGATGTCACGGGCCACCCGCTCGATGTCCGAAACCCGGTTGTGGACGTAGAAGGCCTGGCCTTCGCGCAGCAGCTCCCTCCGCAGCGCCTCGCTGACCGCCGAGGGGTCCTGCTCGCCCACGTACGTGAGGATGGGGCGGCGATCGGCCGGCGGGGTGTTGACCATCGAGAGGTCGCGGATCCCTGTGAGTGCCATCTCGAGCGTGCGCGGGATGGGGCTGGCGGTCAGCGTCAGGACGTCGACGCCTTCGGTGATGCGCTTGACTGCTTCCTTGTGCGAGACCCCGAAGCGCTGCTCCTCGTCGACCACCAGCAAGCCGAGCCGTTTGAACCGGACGTCCTGGGCCAGCAGACGGTGCGTGCCGATCACGACATCGACGCTCCCGTCGGCCAGGCCCGCCACCACCTCGCGTTGCTGCGCTGGTGACAAGAAGCGGCTGAGAAGTTTGACCCGGACCGGATAGGGGGCATAGCGGTCCGCGAAGGTCTGGGCGTGCTGGCTGGCCAGCAGGGTGGTGGGTGCCAGCACCGCCGCCTGGGCGCCGTCCTGCACCGCCTTGAAGACCGCCCGTACCGCGATCTCCGTCTTGCCGAAGCCGACGTCACCGCAGATGAGGCGATCCATCGGTCGAGGTTCTTCCATGTCGACCTTGACGTCGGCGATCGCCTTGAGCTGGTCCTCGGTCTCGACGAAGCCGAACGAGGCCTCCATCTCGGTCTGCCACGGCGTGTCAGGGCCGAAAGCCCTGCCCTCGACGGCCAGCCGGCGGCGGTAGAGCTGCACCAGCTCGGCCGCCACCTCGCCCGCGGCCGCCCGCGCCTTGGCTCGGGTGCGCTGCCAGTCCGCCCCGCCCATCTTGGAAAGGGTGGGCGACTCGCCGCCCGAATACGGGGTGATGGCCTCGATCTGGTCGACCGGGAGGTACAGACGGTCCGACCCGCGGTACTGGAGGATCAGGTAGTCGCGCGTGGTCCCGCCCATGGTGCGCGACGTCACACCCTCGAAGCGGGCCACACCGTGCTGGCGGTGCACCACGAAGCTCCCCACTTCGAGATCGTCGAAGAAGCCGTCTGCCGCCCGGGCCCGGGGTCTGGCCCGGCGGTGCGGGACCCGGCGGCCGGTCACGTCGGTCTCCGAGAGAACCGCCACCTTGGCGTCGGGCAGGATGAACCCGTTGGCCAGTGGCGCCGCCACGACGACCGGTCCGGGCCGGCCGGTCGCGTCGTCTCGGACCGGAGCGTGCACGCCCTCTTCGGCCAGGACGGCGGACAGCCTTCCCGCTCCCGCCGCCGTTGCTGCGCAGAGGGTGACCGTGTAGCCCTCCTGCACCAGCCGTGCCACACCCGCGGCCAGCCGTGAGGGATCGCCGGCCACCTGTTCGAAACGGCCCACGGTCAGGGCGGCCGTCGACGGACCCTCGGGAACGGTGGGCAGGGCGACCAGGCCGGCCCGGCTCTCGCTCAGCAGTCGCTCGAAAGGGACGTGCAGCCGCGGGAAGGGGTCCTCGTCGCTGTCCCGGGCCCCCCAGGTCGCGGCCAGGGTCTCGGCCAGCGCGGCCTCCTCGTCGAGGAGCTGGGCCCCGCGGTCGCGAATCCGCCGCGGTTCGACCAGGACGATCTGCGCCGCCGGTCCCAGCAGGTCGGGCAGGACGCGCGCCTCCACGTCGAGGAACGGGAGCCACGATTCCATGCCGTCGAATTGCTCACCCCGGGCCAGCCGGTCCCAGACCGACGTACCCCAGGGCCGGAGCCGGATCAGGCGTTCGGCTTCCGCGCGCAGCTCGTCGGTGAGCACCAGTTCGCGGCAGCCGTAGAAAAGTGCACCGTCGAGGTCCCGCGACGAGCGCTGGTCGCTGACGGCGAACGTGGTCAGCCGGTCGACCTCGTCGCCCCACAGGTCGACGCGCACCGGCGCGTCCGCTGTCGACGGGAAGACATCGACGATGCCGCCGCGCACGGCGAACTCGCCCCGATGCTCCACCTGGTGCTCTCGCCGGTAGCCCTTCTCGACCAAGTCCCGCAGCAGGACATCGACGTCGACCTGTTGACCGGGCCGCAGCGAGAGTGGTCCGGTGGCCGCGAGGGGCCCGATCCGCTGCAACAGGGCGCGGACCGGAGTCACGATCACCCGCGGCGCCCGGGGCAGGTCGCCGTCCGGCTCCGCCGTCAGCGCATGCAGGATGGCCAGCCGCCGCCCCATCGTCTCGCTCTCGGGGCTGACCCGCTCGAAGGGGAGGGTCTCCCAGGCCGGCAGGACGGTCACGGGGCCGCCCAGGGCGCCGGCGAGACCGGGCTCGTCGTCCGCCTCGAGCAGGCAGGCCAGGTCGTCGCCCAGCCGATCGGCGTCGAGACCCGTCGGTGTCACCACCAGAATCGGTCCACGGTCGCCCAGTGCCGCCAGCGCCGCCGTGGCCACGGCCTGCGCCGCCTCGGGCACGGCCACGGTGGCGTCCGCCGCCCCGATGAGGCCGGCCAGGGCCGGCTCGGCCCGCAAGAGCCGCGGCAGGGCGCCCAGGCTGCCTGCGCCAGGGGCTCGGGCCGTCCCGGTCGCTCCCGTCTCGTCCCCGGCCGTGGGCACGACGGCGAATGGCGCGCTGCCGCTGCTCATCGGCTCATGGCGTGGGCAGCGAATGGCACCACAGCATGGCTGCGTCGATGCCATCGGCCGCGATGCGCTCGATCGAGTCGGCCGCCGTCTCCAGCGAGACGCCCAGCATCTCGCGCACGGCCCTCGGTGGCCGACGCAGGACGTGTGACGCGCCCTGGGCCGCGCTCGGTGGTTTCCCCACGCCGATGCGGACGCGCAGGAAGTCGTTGGTGTGCAGGTGCATCGAAATGGAACGCAGGCCGTTGTGTCCCGCCAGTCCCCCGCCGGCCTTCAGCCGCACCGTGCCCGGAGGCAGGTCGAGCTCGTCGTGCACGACGACGATCGCCGCCGGGGCGTCGATGCCGTAGCGCGTGGCCAGACCGCGCACGGCGAGACCGGACTCGTTCATGTAGGTCGTGGGCACGGACAGTGCGACCCGGCGCCCGGCCAGAGACGCCACTGCGACCCGGGCCGACACACCCTTCTCGGCCCGCAGGGTGACCCCGTGGCGCCGGGCCAACAGCTGCACCGCGTCGGCGCCCGCGTTGTGCAGGCTGCCGTCGAATTCGGGGCCCGGATTGCCCAGCCCGACGACCAGCAGGTCGGCCGGGGTACCCCGGTGCTCCGACCGGGCGAAGGGTCTGCGCAGGGCCTAGCCCTCTTCGGTCGCGGCCTCGGAGGCCTCCCCGCCCCCGCCCGCCTCGGCGGTGGCACCTTCGGCAAGCTCGTCCTCGGCGCCCTCGCCGGCCTCCTCGGCCGAGACGACCCGCGGCGGCTGGCCGATGGCGACGGCAGAGTCGGGGTCCACATCGGTGGTGACGCCGCTGGGGAGTGCGACATCGGACACCCGGATGGCATCACCGATGGTCAGCGCGCTCACGTCGACCTCGATCGAGGTCGGGATGGCGGCGGGAACGGCGTTGATCGAGAGCGTGAACATCTGCTGGTCGACCAGGCCGTCGCCGTGGTGCACCTCGAGGGCTTCGCCGACGAGGATCACGGGCACGTCGGCCGCGATGACCTCGTCACGACGGACGATGATGAAGTCCACGTGGGTCACCGTCTGGGCCACCGGATGGCGCTGCATGTCCCGGGCCAGGGTGAGGAAGGTCTCCGAACCCGTGTTCAGCGAGAGGAGCTGGTTGGCCCCGGCTTCCCCGTTGAGAGCGACCCGCAGGTCACGTCCGGCCACGGCGATGGGGAGCGGATCGGTGCCGTGCCCGTAGATCACGCCCGGGATCTTCCCCTCACGGCGCAGGCGGCGCACCGCACGCGAGCCGACGGGGCGCCCAACCTCGGCTGCAAGAACGACTTCGGCCATGACGGAATCTCCTCGGGTGGCGAGAACGGTGTGCGCGGACGGCTGAGTGGCCTCCGGCGAACGGCCTACCAGCGTAGTCGCCACACCCGCCGGGCTCCAACGCGCCCCGCTCCGGACGGGCACTCAGACCAGGTTGTCCCCCCCGAAGAGCTCCGAGACCGAGGTGTCCTCGAAGACGGCGTCGATGGCGTCGGCGATGATCTTGGCCACCGACAGCACCTCGAGCTTGTCGAAGGTCCGGTCCTCGGCGATGGGCAGGGTGTCGGTCACGACGACCCGGGAGATCGGTGCTGCCTTGAGGCGGTCCACGGCGGGGTCCGAGAGCACGCCGTGGGTGGCCATGACCGAGATGTCCGAGGCCCCGGCGGCCGAGAGCAGCTCGGCCGCCGCGCACACCGTGCCGGCCGTGTCGATCATGTCGTCGATCAACACGCACTGGCGACCCTCGACGTCGCCGACCACGTGGCGCGCCTTGACCTCGTTGTAGGTACCCCGGGGGCGGGTCTTGTGGATCAATGCCAGGTCGCAGCCAAGATGCTGGCTGTAGCGCTCCGCCACCTTCACCCGCCCGGCGTCGGGCGCCACCACGACGACGTCGTCGCCCAGGTGCTCGCGCAGGTAGCTCTCGAGCACCGGTGCCGCCACCAGGTGATCGAACGGGGTGTCGAAGAATCCTTGGATCTGCCCCGAGTGCAGGTCGACGCTGACCACCCGGTCGGCCCCGGCCGCGGACAGCATGTCGGCCACCAGCTTGGCCGTGATCGGCTCGCGTCCCGTTGACTTCCGGTCCTGGCGCGAATAGCCGTAGTAGGGGCAGACCGCGGTGATGCGCTTGGCCGAGGCCCGCTTGGCGGCGTCGATCATGATGAGCTGCTCCATCACCGAGTCGTTCACCGGCGACGCGTGCGTCTGGATGATGAAGACGTCACAGCCCCGAATGGAGATGTCGTACTTGCAGTAGATCTCGCCGTTGGCGAACTCGCGCAGGTTCGCCTGGCCCAGCTCGACCCCGAGGTGACCGGCGATGTCCTTGGCCAGTGCCGGGTGGGCGCGCCCGGAGATCAGTTCGAGGCGACGACGGGGGATCAACTCCACGGCACCAACGCTAGTGCGCACCGGCCCCGCACGTCTGTGCCGTCCTTGCCGCCGTGCTAGCCCTCCGGGGTCCCGAGGGCCGAGTACGGCGGCAACACGACACCCGGCTCCACCTCTGCCCCAGGCTCGAGCACGCTGTAGGCACCGACCTGTGCCCCGGCACCGATCACCGCTTGGGTGCAGACGCTCTCGCGCACGACCGCACCCTCTCCCACCGCCGTCTCGGTCAGTACGGCGTTGGGACCGATCTCGGCGCCGGCGCCGATCGTGCAGGGGCCCCGCAGGATCACGCCCGGCAGCAGGGCGACGTCGGCCTCGAGACGGGCCTGGGCGTCGACGTAGGTCCGCTCGGGGTCCCACATCGTCACGCCCCGGCGCATCCAGCGCTCGTTGATGCGGTCGCGCAGCTCGGCCTCCGCCACCGCGAGCTGGGCCCGGTCGTTGACCCCGGCCGCCTCCATGGAGTCGGACAGGACAAGCGCCTTCACGCTGTAGCCGGCGCTGCTCAGCACGGCCACCGCATCGGTCAGGTAGTACTCACCCTGGGCGTTGGCCGGACTGATCCGGCGCAGCGTCGGCGCCAGGATGGAACGGCGGAAGCAGTAGATCGACGTGTTGACCTCGTCGACGGTCTTCTCCTCGTCCGTGGCCTCGGCCTCTTCGACCACCCGGACGACGTCGCCGTCCTTGCCGCGCACCACCCGGCCGTAGCCGGACGGGTTCTCCACCACTGCCGTGAGCATGGTCGCCCCGGCGTCCTCGATCCGGTGCGCCCGCACCAGCGCGGCCAGTGTCTGGGGGCGCAGCAACGGCGTGTCGCCCGGCAGCACGACGACGTCCTCCACCTCGTCGTCGTCGTCGGGCAGGCCGGTCAAGCCGACAGCCAGGGCATCACCCGTGCCGGACTGGGTCAGCTGCTCCACGAACTCGATCTCCATCGTCGGGGGGGCCAGCTGCACGAGCGTCTTGGTCACCCACTCGGCCCGGTGGCCCACCACCACCACCACCCGGTGCACATCGATCTCGGCCATGGCGTCGAGGACGTGGAGGATCATCGGTCGGCCGCACAGCTGGTGCAGCGGCTTGGGTCGTTCCGAGCGCATCCGCGTCCCCTCGCCGGCGGCCAGGACCACGGCGGAGAGTCGGCGCTCGGGCATGGCCGCATTCTTAGCCCGCGGGGCCACCGCACGTGCGTATGGGAAACTCGTGTGGTGCCGGAGATGACCCCCTACGACGAATTCGGCCTGTTCCACGAGAACGCGGGCGAGTACGGATTGTCCTACCCCGGTCCGCCCGACGTGCGCCGGGTCGGCGTCGAGGTCGAACCGGGGCGCACCGTGTCCAGCCTGCTCTGGGGTGCCGAGACCGGGACACCCGAGCTCGTGCTGGTGCACGGGGGGGCGCAGAACGCCCACACCTGGGACACGGTGGCCCTGGCTCTGGGCCGCCCCCTGCTGGCCGTGGACCTACCCGGGCACGGGCATTCCGACGGAGGGCCCGAGGGCTCGGTCTCGGCGGGCAGCAACGGGCGTGACCTGGCCACCGTCGTGCGGCGTCTGGCGCCCGAGGCCCGCGGGGTGGTCGGGATGTCCCTCGGCGGCATGTCCTCCATCGCCCTGGCCGCGCAGGCGCCCGACCTGGTGCGAGCCCTGGTGCTCGTCGACATCACCCCGGGCGTCAACGCGGAGAAAGCCGCCCCCGTGACGAATTTCGTCAATGGACCGGCCAGCTTCGACAGCTTCGACGAGTTGCTGGCCCGCACCATCGAGCACAACCCGGGCCGCTCGGAGTCCTCCTTGCGCCGTGGCATCCTGCATAACGCGGTGCAGCGCGAGGACGGGACCTGGGTCTGGCGCTACGCCCGCTTCCGGAACGCGGACGGCGCGGCCGGGCACCCCGAGTTCGGCGACTTGTGGAGCGCAGTCTCCGGCCTCGCCGTCCCGGTCATGCTCGTCCAGGGGCTGGCCTGGTCGGTGGTCGACGACGCCGACATCGCCGAGTTGCGCCGGCGCCAGCCCTCCGTCCGCATCGAGGGCGTGGAGGGCGCGGGACACAGCATCCAGGGCGACCGACCGCTCGAGCTGGCCGGGCTCATCGAGGACTTTCTCTTCTCCGGCGGGGCCTGATGGACAAGAGGAGCTGGTTCTCGCCACGCGCGCTCAGGCTCCATGCGGTCATCCTCGTGGTGGTGCCGGCCTTCATGGCCCTGTGCATCTGGCAGATCGACCGGGCCACCGGCGGCAACGAGCTCAGTTGGGCCTACGTGTTCGAGTGGCCCTTCTTCGCCGCCTACGCCGTCTACATGTGGTGGCGCCTTCTCCACGCCGTGCCCGAGGGCACGGCACCGCCCGCCACCGCCGACGCTGCCTCCGGCGGTCGGACCCGGACCGGGCCCGACGGGACCGTCGGAGCCCCGGCCGAAACGGCACAGGACAAGCGGGAGGACGCCGAACTGGCCGCCTATAACGACTACCTGGCACAGCTGGCCGAGCAGGATCGGGGCAGCGGACGCTGAGGCTCCGGGGGGAGGGCTCGAACCTCCAACATCCGGCTCCAAAGGCCGACGTTCTGCCGATTGAACTACCCCGGATGGGCCGACCGGGCGGTCGCCGACTAGAGGTTAGACAGCCACTCCGCCCGTCCATGACCAGGGCGCGGCGGTAGGTTCGCGTCGTGCGCATCCTGGTGGTCGACGACGATCAGGCGGTGCGACGGTCCATCGACCGTGCGCTGCGCCTCGAGGGCTACGACGTGGTCACCGTGCCGACGGGTGGCGAGGCCCTCGAATCGTTGGCCCAGGCGCCGCCCGACGCCCTCGTCCTCGACCTCGGGCTGCCCGACATCGACGGCCTCACCGTCTGCCGCCGCATGCGCAGCGCCGGCGACGACACCCCCGTGCTCATCCTGACCGCCCGCGATGCCATCGACGACCGGGTGCAGGGCCTCGATGCCGGTGCCGACGACTATCTGGTGAAGCCCTTCGCTCTGGCCGAGCTGCTGGCCCGTCTGCGGGCGTTGCTCCGCCGGCGCTTCGAGGGGGAGGGTGGGCTCGTTCGCGTGGGTGATCTCGTGCTCAACCTCTCCACGCGGGAGGGCCAGCGCGGCGACCGCGGCTTCACCCTCACCCGCATTGAGTTCGACCTGCTCGAGATGTTTCTGCGCCACCCCCGGCAGGTCCTCACCCGCGAGGTCCTGTTGAACCGGGTCTGGGGATTCGACTTCGACTCGGGCACCAATTCGCTCGCCGTCTATGTGGGGTACCTCCGGCGCAAGCTCGAAGAGGGCGGCGAGCCGCGGTGCATACAGACGGTGCGCGGCGTGGGTTACGTGTTGCGGGAGACATGACCTTCCGCAGCCGCCTCGTCCTCGCCACCACGGCCGCGGTGGTGGTGGCGGTGGTGGCCTCGTGCAGCGCGGCATTCGTCGTCGCCCGCAACACGCTGCTCAACGCGGCGGACAACTCGCTCACCACCGCGGCCGCGAAGATCGTCGCCGGCCAGGAGATCGGTTCGACCACCGCCACCTTGGGTCAGGTCATCGATACCGGTGGCGCCGTGGTGTCCGGCGGCGGTCTGCCCGTGACCGGCCAGGTGCGCCTGGTGTCGGTCGGACTGGCCCCGCCCTTCTTCACCACCGTCAATGTCGACGGCAACGAGATGCGCGAGTTCGTCGAACACCTGCCGGTGAACACGCCCGTGCAGTCGGGCACCCTGGTCGACGGCGGAGCCCTCCAGATCGCCACGCTGCTCAATGCCGGATCCGAGCTGAAGAAGCTGGCCCTCTTCCTCGGAGCGGTCGCCGTCAGCGGCGTCGTCCTGGCCGTGGTCCTCGGCTACCTCGTGGCCCGCACCGCGCTGGTGCCGCTGAACTCGTTGACCGACACGGTGGAGGACCTGGCCGAGACCACCGACGTCTCCCGGCGCCTGTCTCCGGGCGGGCCCGACGAGCTCGGCCGCCTGCGCCGCACCTTCAATCGGCTCCTCGAGGCGCTCGAGTCGTCCCGCCGCGCCCAGAGCAGGCTGGTGCTCGACGCCTCCCACGAGCTGCGCACCCCGCTCACCTCGCTGCGCACCAATCTCGAGGTCATCCGCCGGGTCGACGAGCTGAGCGACGAGGATCGCTCGGTCCTGGTGGATGACGTCCTGGTCCAGCTGCAAGAGCTGACCGACACCGTCGGCGACCTGGCCGAGCTGGCCCGGGGAGACCAGACTCCCGCCCCCGCCGAGCCGCTGCGCCTGGACCTGTTGGTGGGCGACGCCGTGGTGGTCGCCAACACACACGGGCGGGCCGACGACGTGTCCTTCGAGTTCGAGGCGGAGCCTTGCTGGGTCGACGCACACGCCGACCGGCTTTCTCGCGCCGTCGGCAACCTCCTCGACAACGCTCGCAAATGGAGCCCACCGGGCCAGCCCGTGACCGTCGAGTGTGCCAATGGCACCGTCGTCGTGCGCGACCGCGGCCCCGGCATCGCCGAGGACGACCTCCCGAGGATCTTCGACCGTTTCTACCGCTCGCCCGCGGCGCGTGGCTTGCCGGGGTCTGGCCTCGGACTGGCCATCGTGGCCCAGGTGGTCAAGGCGGAGGGAGGCACCGTCACGGCGGAGAACGACGAGGCCGGCGGGGCCCGCATGACCATGCGCCTCCCGACCGTGCCCGCTCCGGCCGACGTCGAGCTTCCCTTGGGCTGACCGACAGCGGGGCTGACCGGCACAGGCCATAAAGATTTCTTATGCATTCCCAACCTGACCCACAGGCGGGCGGAGCACACTGACGGGAGCAACCCCCCCGGTGGCCCTTTGAGTCCGCAACTCGGCCACCGGTAGTGCCGACGGGGGCGGTCCGCCTCCGCTCCCGTCGGCACCTCCCCCCGGCCGGGACGGCCCGCCCTCAGCGATCCTCGCTGCCCGCCGCCATGAACTCGAGGCGGTTGCCGAACGGGTCGTCCGCATAGGACCCGGTGCCCGGCGGCCGGTCGTCGTTGGGCCGCACCTCGACGCCGGCCGCCTGCAAGGCCGCCTCGAGCGCCGCCAGGTCGTTGACCGCCAGGGCGGGGTGGGCCTTGCGGGCGGGCCGGAAATCTTCCTCCACCCCGAGATGCAGCGCCACGGGCCCGTGGGCGAACCAGCAACCGCCACGGGCGGCGAGCGCCGGGGGTTTGCGGAGGCGCTCGAATCCGAGCACACCGGCATAGAAGGCCTCTGCCTCATCCTCCCGACCGGGGGGCATGGCCAGCTGCACGTGGTCCAGACGCACGATTTCGAACGTCACGGCGGCCTCCTGGCATCCTGGGCGATCTGGCCGTCAGGCCCGTGGACCGCTAGCCTGCCGCACGTCATGGGATCACTGATCAAGAAGCGCCGCAAGCGGATGCGCAAGAAGAAGCACAAGAAGATGCTGAAGGCCACCCGCTGGCAACGGCGGGCCGGCAAGTAGTCACACCCGTCTCGGTCGGGACCTTCCCTCAAGCACCGCGCCACCCCGCTGGCACCGTATGGGCCCGCACGAGCCTGCCCGTGACACCTTCGAGCTCGAGCAGCGGCTGATCCTCGGTACCCGCGAACGACGGACCGTCCTCGACGAACCAGGTCGAACCGCTGCCGGCCAACGTCGGCACCTGCCCCGACAGGTCGCCCAGCGCATCCCTCCAGGCGGCCAGCCGCGGCTCGACGGCCAGCGCTGCCGCCGTGAGCGCGTTGGCACCCTCCGCCCGCTGACCGCCGTCCCAAGCCCTGAAGACCGACGCCGTGTCGACTCCGAACGGAGGCAGGAGCAGCAGGTAGTGGCGATCCACGGGCGAAAGCGGCGTCACCCGCTCGCCGATGCCCGCGACCCGGGCCCGGCCCCCGACCACGCAGAACGGCACGTCGGCGCCGATCGACGCCGCCAGGTCCAGGTCGTGGCACCCGGCCCAGCGGAGGATGGCGCCGGCGTCGGCCGAGCCGCCGCCCAGACCGCCGCCCAGCGGGATGCGCTTCGTCAGGTGGACACCGGCCGTCCGTCCGCAGGCCGCCAGGGCCCGGGTGACCAGGTTGTTCGCGGATGCCGGGAGATCGGACGCCCGGGTGCCCGGCACGGGCTCCACCACCAGCCCTGATCCGGCCTCGTCGATCTCGAGCACGTCGGCCAGGTCGAGCGTCACCATCTCGGCGTCGAGCTCGTGGAACCCGTCGGCGCGCACGCCGGTGATCCCGAGCGAGATGGTGAGCTTGGCCGGTGCCACGAGCGTGGTCATGTGGCGGCCAGCCTGCCCCAGGCCGCCACGTCGAGCTCTTCGGCCCGGGCATCGGGCCGCACGCCAGCCCGGACGAAGGCGTCCGGCTCGACGACTCCGGCCAGGGAGCGCCGGAGCATCTTGCGGCGCTGCGCGAAGCCGGCCCGCACCACCTCGGCCAGCCGGTCGTACGAGACCAGGTCGGGATCGACCGCCGGCTCCAGCCGGCGCTCCAGCCGAACCAGGACTGACTCCACCCGAGGCCGGGGAACGAAGACCCCGGCCGGCACCCGGCCCACCACCTGGGTCCGGGCGAAGTAGGCGATCCGCACCGAGACCGATCCGTAGGCGCGGTGACCCGGTTCGGCGGCCATGCGCTCCCCCACCTCCCGTTGCACCATGACCAGGAGGGTGGTCACCGCCGCCACCTCGGTCAGGGTGCGCATCACGAGAGGGGTTGCCACGTTGTAAGGGAGGTTCGAGACCAGGCTCCAGGGGCCTGTGGCCCGCTCGGCCAGGAGCCCGGCCAGATCGAGTTTCAGGGCGTCTCCCTCGACGACCTCGACGCCCACCGGCTCGACCACCGAGCGAAGCACCGCGAGCACGTGGCGGTCCGTCTCGACCGCCACCACGCGGGCGCCGGTCTCCGCCAGGGCCAGTGTCAGGGAGCCCAGGCCGGCTCCGATCTCGAGCACGTTGCTCGTTGCGCCGGCGCCCGAGAGGCGGGCGATGCGCCGCACCGTATTCGGATCGGCGACGAAGTTCTGACCGAGCGCCCGACTCGGGTGGATCCCGTGCGCCGACAGCAGTTGTGCGATGTCGGCACCGGAATGGGTCACCAGGAGATTGTGACCTGCGCCACTCCCTGGCTCAGCGAGGCGATTTGCCCGAAACCTTCGGGCGACAGGTCGACCACCCGCGGGTAGCCCGCGTCCTCGCGGTCGTCGACTGTGCACGAGGTCGACGCGCCGGTTGCGTCGTTCGTCACCGTCATCACGGTCCCGAACGGCAGGGTCGGACTGGCGCAATAGCCGGCGGGTGCCGCCGAATACCACGTCGCCTCGCCCGCTTCTGAGTTCGTCGGCCGCGGTTGCGTCGTCGTGGTCGTTGTGGTCGGAGGGGGTGGTGGTGGTGTTGTCGTCGACGTCGTCGTCGACGGTGCCGTGGGCGCGCTTGTCGTCGTGGTCGGCGCGCTCGTCGTCGTGGTGGTCGGCGCAACGACGGGCGTCGTCGTCGATGCCGTTGCGTGTTGGTAAGCCGCCAGGTGGGACTTCAGATCCACACCGTCGAGATGTCTGGCCCGGAACACCTTGTGTATCGAGTGCACGACAGGCGCCGCCGACCGCGCCCGTGACGCGTGCGACGTGACGTTCTGCAACAAGAGGAGAGGCAATCCCAACAGCACGCCGCACAGCACAGCTGCGACGCCAAGACGCCTCCCCCCAGTGCTCTGGTTCCGCAGGGCTCCACCCTTCTCCGGGGACACAGTGCGCCCGCGCCGACTCACGGGGGCGGGGGGGTTTCGGAAAAAGCTAGGAGAAGGTCCCAGCCCGCGCAAATCCAAAATGGGGAAGAGCGTTTTAAAGTTTTATTTCCCCAGGTCAGACAGGACAAGACTCGCGATATTTATGTGAAACTCCTGCTCAGTGGCGATTTCTGGCCGAAGTGACGCCTAAACATGCAGGTCACAAGGTTCTCGAATTTTTCCGAACAGGGTGCAATTCAGGAACCTGTGGAAAACGCGAATGCGGCCGCGGCGGCCGACCGTTCCATGACCTCATACGGGGTGCAGCCCTTCACGGCGGCAATCGCCTCGCCGACGTAGGGAAGGTACGAGGGCTCGTTGGTCCGGCCTCGGTGCGGCACCGGAGCAAGGAAAGGGCTGTCCGTCTCCACGAGCAGTCGGTCGAGCGGGCAGCGCTCCGCGGCGGCACGAATGTCAGCCGCGTTCTTGAACGTGACGATGCCGCTGAACGACACGAACATGCCCGCGTCGAGGCAGCGCTCGACCTCGTCGACACCCCCGGTGAAGCAGTGCAACACGGTGCGAGCCGGCACGCCTTCAGCAGTGAGGACATCGAAGAGATCGGCCCACGCGTCGCGCGCGTGGATCACGAGCGTCAGGTCGTGACGGTGAGCCAGTGCGATCTGCGCGGCGAACGCCGCGCGTTGCGCGTCACGCGGGGAGTGCTCGTAGTGGTAGTCCAGGCCGCACTCGCCTACCGCCACGACGGCAGAGTCGCCGACGGCAAGCTCGCGCTCGAGCAGTGCGGCCACCTCGTCCACCCCCTCGGACGCCTCGTGGGGATGCAGCCCGACCGAGGCCCACGCCCTCGGGGCGCGGCCGGCGCTCGCCCGGGCCACGGCCACGGCCTGGGCCGAAGTGGCCACCCCGGTGCCGATGCAGACCAGTCGTTCCACGCCGGCCGCCCGGGCCCGCTCCAAGACGGGGTCGAGCTCGCCGACTTCCTCGCCTTCGCGGAACTCCTCCTGCACGTGACAGTGCGAATCGAACCAGCCGGCCATCAGACCTTCCGCCGCGGGAACAGTGGGTCGCCCTTGGTCACCGCCACCCCACCGGGGTAGCCGCCCCAGGCGGCCCCGAGCGGCAGCCGGGCCGATGCCGGGTCGCCCGGGACACCGATCCGCCGCCAGATCTCGGCCGCCGTCGACGGCATGGCGGGCCAACAGAGGACGGCGACGATACGCAGCGCCTCGAGGGCGTCCCCCAGCACCGCATCGACCTCGGGCCCCGGGTCCATCTTCCAGGGTTCGGCCGCCTCCAGGCGGGCGTTGGTCGCACCGATCAGACGCCAGGTCTCCTCGAGCGCCTCGTGGGGCGCCCAGCGCTCCCAGGCCGCCGTCACCGCCTCGAGGACCCGGGCCGCCTCCGGGGCCAGCTCGCTCTGCGGATCCGGTTTCGGGCCGACCCCGCCGCACTTCGAGTGGACGACGGTCGTGACCCGCGAGACCAGGTTGCCGAGGTTGTTGGCCAAGTCCGCGTTGTAGCGGGCGACGATGCCCTCGTCGGAGAAGTCCCCGTCGCCGCCGAGCGGGACCTCCCGCAGGAGGTGGTAGCGCAGCGGATCGACGCCGAAGTCGTCGGCCAGGGCCAACGGCGAGACATCGGTGATCTTGAGCGGCGCGCCGTCACCTCCCAGCCCGGCCGCGATCATCGTCTTGCCGAGCTTCTGACCGCCCATCAGCAGATATCCGTGCACGAAGATCTCGGCCGGCGGGTCGATGCCGGCTGCCATGCACATGGCCGGCCACCAGACGCAGTGGAATTTCAAAATGTCCTTGGCCAGCAGATGATGGGCCGCAGCCCAGCGTGTGGTGAACGTCGCCTCGTCAGTGCCATACCCGGCGACGGTGAGGTAGTTGATCAGCGCGTCGTACCAGACGTAGAACACGTGGCCGCTGTCCCAGGGCACCGGCACACCCCACGAGAAGGAGGTCCGGGTGATGGAGACATCGAGCAGGCCGCCGCGGATGAAGCCGAGCGCCTCGTTCCGCTTGGAAAGGGGACGCACGAACTCGGGGTGGCGGTCGTAGTGGTCGAGCAGCCGCTGCTCGAACGCGCTCAGCTTGAAGAAGTAGTTGTCCTCCTGCATCTCGACGACGGGCCGGCCGTGCAATGGGCATTTGCCGTCCACCAACTGGTCTTCGGTGTAGTAGTCCTCGCAGGAGATGCAGTAGAGGCCGAAGTAGGGCGCGAGCTCGATGAAGCCGTTGTCGTAGATCCGCTGCAGGAACTGCTGGACCACGGTGTAGTGCCGCGGTTCTGTCGTGCGGATGAAGTCGTCGTAGCCGATGTCGAGCCGGCTCCATGCCTCGACGAAGCGGGCTGACGTTCTGTCGGTCCACTCTTTGGGGGTCACGCCGTTGGCCTCGGCGGCCTCGACGATCTTGGCGCCGTGCTCGTCGGTGCCCGTCATGAACCACACGTCGTCGCCGAGCAGCCGGTGCCACCGGGCCAGCGCATCCGCGTTCACCGTGGTGTAGGCCGTGCCCACGTGCGGCGCGTCGTTGACGTAATAGATAGGCGTGGTCAGGTAGTACGCGGGCATCGCCGGTAGCGTACCGGTGCCCTCAGTCGCCTCCGGACCCCGTCGCGCCGCCGCGTAGTCGGAGTGCTGCCTCGTAGGCCCGGCGGCGGCCCACCCCGAGCGTCGCCGCCACACGGTCGGCCACTTGGCGCGGCCCGGCCGAGGGATCGTCGGCCCACACGGCGAGCACGGCCATTTCGAGGGCTTCGTCGTCGGCGGGGTCAGGAGCCGGGGCGCCGCCGACCACGAGCACGATCTCGCCACGCACCTCCCGCCCCCCGAACTCTGTGGCGGCGCCGGCCATCGTCCCCCGCCACACCTCTTCGTGGAGCTTCGTCATCTCACGCGCCACCGCGACCGGACGGTCCGGGTCCAGCGCGGCGAGCTCGTCCAGCGTGGCGGCCAGTCGCCCGGGCGCCTCGAGCACCACCGACGTACGCTCGTCCGCCAAGAGGGCACCCACCCGGCGCCGCCGATCCGTGCCCTTGCGCGGAAGGAAGCCCTCGACGACGAAGCGGGCCGTCGGAAGCCCGCTGACGGTCAGGGCCGCCACGACGGACGAGGGCCCGGGCACCGTGGTCACCACCTCTCCCTGGGCGGCCAGGCGGGCCGTCACCAGCGCGCCGGGGTCCGAAATGCCGGGCGTCCCGGCGTCGCTGACCAGCGCGACCATGGCGCCACCGGCCACGGCCTCGGCGATCTTGTCCGCTCCGGCAGCCTCGTTGTGCCGGTGCAACGACACCAGCCGATCACCCCCGCCGATGCCGAGCGCGGCGAGCAGGGCGCGGGTCCGTCGGGTGTCCTCACAGAAGATAAGGGTGGCCTCGGCCAGGACCTGGCGAGCACGCGGGGCCAGATCACCCAGGTTGCCGATGGGCGTGGCCACCAGCACCAGGCGACCACGCCCGATCTCGGCCGGGCTCAAGACGAGCCGTTCGAGCCGGGCTGCGCCTCGCGCATCTCGAGTCGGTCCCCGACTCGCAGGCCCCAGCGCTCGAGGGAGCCCGCGCCCAGGGCCACCGCACTCTGCGCGCCTCGGCCGCCCAGGGCGAGCCGCCAGGGCTTGAGGTGCGCGACGCGGAGCACCATGTGATCGCGAGAGAGGAATGCCACGTCAAGGGGGAATTTCATGCCGGCGGTGTGCAGACTCCGGACCCCGTCAACGTGCACGGCGCCCTCGCAGCCGGTCCGCTCCCTCAGGATCCGCCGCTGCTCGGCGGGCGTCTCCACCATTTCGAGTGCGCAGACCACGTCGCCGTCCCGCAGCAGCCAACCGGACCGCATGGCCGCTGAGGCTACCGGACGCCCTGTCGCACTCCGTCTAACATGTCAGACCCATGTCGAAGCGAACGGTCAAGCGCAAGCTCAGGACGAAAAAGAAGGCCAACCACGGCAAGAAGCCGAACTGCGGCCGCGGCTGACCAGGTTCCCCTCAGGACCGAGCCGACCCGCCCCAGGCTGCTCCGGCCGCGTCCAACACCGCGCAGAGCGTGGTCGGAACGTCCGAGATGATTCCGTCCACCCCCAGGCCGAGCAGGCGCTCCATCGACTCGGTGTCGTTCACCGTCCACACGTGGACGGCTTTTCCGGCTGCATGAGCGCCCGCCACGAACCGCTCGTCCACCACGACCAGGTCGCCCTGGCGCTCGGGCACCTGGAAGGCCACAGCCGGGATCTCGGGCATCGGCTCCCCGGCCTGGAGGGCCTGCCAAGCCTCGGCCGTCGCCACCGTTCCGGCTGAGGTCGGGACCTGTGGGGCGAACTGCCGGAACACGTCGGTGGCCTGGTCGAGGAACGAGGCCACGATCACGTCTTCGGTCCGCCCGAATTCGCTCAGCAGCTTGGCCAGCAACTCCTCGTAGGGGGTCACCACCGGCGCCGTTTGCTTGATGTCGAGGTTGAGCACGACGCCGGGGAACTCTGCGAGCACCTCGCGCAACGTGGCGATGCCGTAGGAGCGATCGACCGGCGCCCGTCCCCGGAAGGGGTAGTCGGCGGGCGGCCGACCCGGTGTCACGTCCGCCCCCGGGATCCACCAGTACGAGAAGTCCATGGACCGGAGTTCCTCGAGCGTGTACGAAGCGATGGTCCCCGATTGTGGCGTGGTCCTGTCCACGGTGGCGTCGTGGCAGACCACGAGTTCGCCGTCGGCGGTGGCATGGACGTCGAGCTCGATCCCCGTGGCCCCCGCCTCGAGCGCCCGCCCGATGGCGTGCAGCGTGGAGGAGGGCGACTCCCAGGCGCCGCCCTGGTGCGCATAGGCGATCACCCGCCGCTCCAGCCAGACCGACCCCATTCCCATTCGATCGACCGTAACAGCCGGGACCGGCCCGGCCGGCTGGCGGCCGAGGCCAAGGCGGCTTCCTACACGCCTATCCTCGCGGGGCGTGCTCGACCATCTCCTCGTCGACGTCATCGGCACCATTCGGGCTTCCTTCGACCGGGCGCTTCTCCAGCGCCAGGCGGTCGAGGAGCGCTTCCAGGTCGACGTGTTCCTGGGTGATGTCTCGTGGGAGACCTCCTACAGCCTTCCCGGCGAGGAGCAGCCGCCCCGAGTGCGCGCCGATGTCTCGGTCGACTGGCCGACCTGGAGCCAGACCTCGTACCGGAGCTGGTCGATCGGCGAACCGCCGGACGAGTCACCCGAAGTGGTCATTGAGGTGGCGTTGCGCGTGCAGCGCATGGCCGAGGCACCGGACACGGAGAAGGTTCTGGCCGTCCTGCCCTCCTTCGGACCGCTGGCCGAGCCGACGGACCTGGCCCGCACGGCGACCACCATCGAGCAGGTCCATCCGGACGACGGCGGCCTCCATCCCGAGGGCGCGACGCCGGGCGGTCTGCGCTGGGCGGTCGAGGCGACCTACGAAGGTTCGATCCGCTTCAGCGAGCAAAACCTCGAAGACCCGCCGACGATCACGCCGATTTTCGACGGGCTCACGCGATGGATCGCCTCCACCCTCATCTCCCTGGCGGACCTTCCCTTCAGCTTCCTTCCACCCGGCGAGGAGGACTGACGCGCCGCTGCCTTCAGGAGCGCACACGGCGCGCCCTGACTGGCAATCAGGGTCCGACGCCCGCTAGGGATTGAGATGCACATGGGCTCCCCACCCCGCCGGACGCAGCTCCTCGTCACCTTGCTCGCCCTCGGAGCAGGTCTGTTTGCCGCGTGCGGTGGCCCGGCCGCGCCGGCCCAACCGCCGGCCAACCAGGGGCTGGTCCTCCAGCGACCCACGCCCCAGCACGTGCAGCTGACCAACCAGGAGGGTCAGCCGGTCTCCCTGGCGTCGCTGCGCGGCAAGGTGGTCGTCATGGCGCCGTTCCTCTCGCTTTGTCAGGACGAGTGCCCGCTCGTGACCGGCGCTTTCATCGCCCTCCAGCGCGACGTGCGCGGCGCCGGGCTGGGCAACAAGGTGGTGTTCCTCGAGACGACGGTGGACCCCGGGCGCGACACCGTGCCCCGCCTGGCGGCCTACGAGAGGGAGTTCGGGGCCGAGTGGGATCTGTGGACCGGCACGCCAGCCGCCATCGCGGCCTTCTGGAAGCCCTTCGGGGTCTCGTACCAGATGGTGCCCGAGGAGCAACCGCCGAAGACCGACTGGTATACCGGTCAGCCGCTGACCTACGACGTCGACCATACCGACGGCTACATCCTCATCGACCCCGCCGGACAAGAGCGCTTCGTCGATGTGAGCGCACCGGACATGTCGGGACGGCTCAACCAGAAGCTGACCACGTTGCTCAACTCGGGCGGCGTCTACAACCTGCAACACCCGCAGGGCCCCGATTGGACGGTCGCCGACGCCCTGAGATCCATCAGTTGGCTGCTCGGGACGACGATCCAACCCACGTCGTGACCGGGGTACGCCTGCCCCGCCGTATGCGTATCCTTCCCGCCGCCCTCGTCGGTGTCATCCTCGTCTTCGCGGCGTGCAACAACCAGAACTCGACCACCCTGTCCGCGCCCCCGACGACAGACGTCTCCCTCACCTTGACACTGCAGAAGTCGCCCGTCGGACCCGTCCTGGCCACGGGTGGCGGCGACACCCTCTACGACTTCGCGCCCGACACGCCGACCCACTCTGCCTGTCTGAACGATGGCTGCGTGTTCCAGTGGCCCCCGCTCATCAAGTCGGGTCCGATCCGGCTGGGCCAAGGGCTGGACCCCTCGCTGGTCGGCACGTTGCGCCGACCAGACGGGTCGACGCAGATTTCTTACGGCGGGCACCCGCTCTACACCTACAACCTCGATGTCACCCCCGGCATGGTGACTGGCCAGGCCATCGACCAAGACGGCGGCCTCTGGTACGTCATCGACGCGAAAGGCAAGCCGATCACCACGTCGTTCTCGGTCACCAGCCCCAACCAAAACGGCAATCCCGCGGGCTGACGTCGCCGCAGGGTTCTCAGGTGTTGAAGCGAAACTCGACGACGTCACCGTCGCGCATGAGGTAGTCCTTGCCTTCCATGCGGGCCTTGCCCACGCTGCGCGCCGCCATCACGGAGCCGGCGGCGACCAGGTCCTCGTAACTGATCACTTCTGCCTTGATGAAGCCGCGTTCGAAGTCCGTGTGAATCACACCGGCCGCCTTGGGGGCGGTGTCACCGACATGGATCGTCCACGCCCTGGCCTCCTTGGGGCCCGCGGTAAGGAACGTCTGCAGGCCGAGCGTGGCGAAGCCCACGTGCACCAATTGCTCGAGACCCGATTCCTCCTGCCCGTAGCTGTCGAGCAGCTCTTTGGCCTCGTCGGGCTCGAGACCGGCCACCTCGGCCTCGATCTGGGCACAGAGCACGATGGCCGGGGCCGGCGCGATGCCGGCGGCCAACCCGGCCACCACCCCGGCGTCGCCGAGCGCTCCCTCCTCGATGTTGAAGACGTAGATGAAGGGCTTGGCCGTGAGCAGGTGCAGGTCGGTCAACCGTGCGCCTTCCACCTCTCCCGCCGCCGTGGCCGCCGAGATGGTCCGGCCCTCGTCGAGGATGCCCCGGGCGCGCTCGACGGCTTCGAGCCTGGGTCGCAGCGCGGGTGTGGTCTTGGTTTCCTTGGCCAGCTTCGGCAGGCGGTTTTCGACCGTCTGCAGATCGGCCAGGATCAACTCGGTGTTGACGGTTTCGATGTCGCCCACCGGATCGACTCGGGCGTCGACGTGGACGACATCGTCGTCGTGGAACGCGCGCACCACCTGACAGATCGCGTCCGTCTCGCGGATGGAGGCCAGGAACTGGTTGCCCAAACCCTCCCCCTGCGATGCCCCGCGCACCAGCCCGGCAATGTCGACGAAGGTCACCGTGGCCGGCACGACCGGCGCACCCTCGTACATGGTCGAGAGGACCTTGAGTCGTGCATCGGGGACGGCGACGACGCCGACGTTGGGATCGATTGTCGCGAAGGGGTAGTTGGCCGCGAGCACTTCGTTGTGGGTGAGCGCGTTGAAGAGTGTCGACTTGCCCACGTTGGGCAGGCCGACGATGCCGATGGACAGACTCACGGCGTGGACGAGGCCGGCAGCAGACCAGCGGCCGCCGCCAGCACCCTGAGGTCGGCTTCGGGTCGGGCCCCCGTGTGCGAGATCACCTCTGCCGCGCAGAGGCTGCCCAACCGGGTGCTGTCGACGGGGCCCATCCCATGCGTCAGGCCGAAGAGCAGACCCGCTGCGAAGAGGTCCCCGGCGCCCGTGGTGTCGAGCACCCGCTCGACTGGAGCGGCCGGTACCTCCTCCGGCCCCCGTGCCGTCAGCACGGTGGCGCCCTGCGCGCCGCGCGTGATGACCACGAGGAGTCCTGTTTCCTCCGCCGCATCGAGCGCCGCGCGGAGGAGGACGCGCCGAAGAGCATGGTGACCTCTTCCTCGTTACCGAGCAGGATGTCGACGTCGTCGAGGAGCAACTCGAGGAAGTCGCGCTGATGCCGTTCCACGCAGAAGGGGTCGGAAAGCGACAGGGCCACCGAACCCTCCGAGCCATGGGCGATCGCCGCAGAGTGGCGCATCGCCTCCTTGGCGGCAGGCACGTCCCAGAGATATCCCTCCAAGAGCACGACGGACGCCCGGGCTACGAACGAGCTGGAGACCCCGGCGGGCGAGAGGGTCGAGGCGGCGCCGAGGTACGTGCCCATGGTCCGGTCGGCGTCGTCGGTGATGAGAACGACACAACGACCAGTCCCGAGACCGTCGCCGGCCGCCGACTCGCTGACGCTGGGCTCGAATTCGACGCCGGCTGCGAGCAGGTTCTCGGTGTAGGTGCGGCCGACTTCGTCGTCGGCCACCGCCCCCACGAAGCCGGCCCGCCCGCCCAACTCGGCGATCCCCGCCGCGGTGTTGGCCACCGAACCGCCGGAGACGAAGCGAGGCGCCGCCATGGAGGCCTGCACGGCGTTGGCCTTCACCAGGTCGACCAGGGTCATCGACCCCTTCTCGAGGCCGACCTGCGCAACCTGCTCCTCGGTCGCCATATCGATGACGTCGAGCAGGGGCGATCCAATCGCCACCACATCGAGGTCGTGGGCGGCCTGGGGCACGGGGGCCTCGTCTTGCACAATGCGAGAACCTACTCGCGGTGCTGCGGGTAGCCTGCCCGGATGGACTCAAGCGCCGCCACGACGGCCGGCGGGGGTGGCACGGAGGCGTATCGCCTGCCCCGCACGGTCGAACCGGAGACCTATCACATCGAGATCGAGCCCAACGTGGCCTCAGCCACGTTCTCGGGAACGCTCGCCATCGATGCCGTGGTCCGCGAACCGATCGATGTCGTGGTGATGAACGCGGCCGAGCTCGTCGTGAGCGACGTGGAGATACGGACTGCCGATGGCGACACGTTGGCCTGCGCCGTTCACTTCGACGACGATCTCGAGCAAGTGTCGTTCCGACCCTCGACGGCGCTCCCACCCGGTCCTTGTGTCATCACGTGTCGCTTCTCCGGGACCCTGAACGACAAGCTTCGTGGCTTCTATCGCTCGACCTACACCGGTCCCGACGGGGAGATCCGGACCATGGCGACGACGCAGTTCGAGTCGGTGGACGCCAGGCGTGCCTTTCCTTGCTTCGACGAGCCCGACCGCAAAGCCGTGTTCGACGTCACCCTCACCGTCGATGCCGACGTCGAGGCCATCTCCAACTCGCCCGTCGTTGCCAACGAGTCCGTGGGCGACAAACGCCGGATCCGTTTCTCGCCCACCATGAAGATGTCCACGTATCTCCTGGCTTTCGTGATCGGCGAGCTCGAGTCGACCGAGACGATCGACGTGGACGGCGTGCCGCTACGCGTCGTGACGACGCCCGGCAAGAGTTCCCTGGGCACCTATGCGCTCGAAGTTGGAGCGTTCGCCCTTCGGTTCTTCACCGAGTACTTCGCCATCCCCTACCCCGGTGAGAAGGTCGACCTCGTTGCCATCCCCGACTTCGCGGCGGGCGCCATGGAGAACCTGGGCTGCATCACCTTCCGCGACACCGCGTTGCTCGTGAATCCTGACGAGGCCTCGAGAACCGAGCTGGAGCGGGTGGCCGACGTGATCTCACACGAGCTGGCGCACATGTGGTTCGGCGACCTCGTCACCATGGGCTGGTGGGAGGGCATCTGGCTGAACGAAGCGTTCGCCACGTTCATGGAGATGCTTTGTGTCGATGCCTTCCGCCCGTCGTGGGACCGCTGGGTCGGCTTCGCCCCCTCCCGCGAGGCTGCGCTCGCCATCGATGCCGTGCACTCCACTCGGCCTATCGAATATCCGGTGGGTCCGCCCAAAGAGGCGGAAGGGATGTTCGACCTCCTCACCTACGAGAAGGGCGCCAGCGTGCTCCGCATGCTCGAGCAGCACATCGGTGCCGAAGTTTTCCGCGACGGCGTGCGTGCCTATTTGAAAGCACATGCGTACGGCAACACCGTGACCACCGATCTGTGGGACGCGCTCGAGGATGCCAGCGGCGCACCGGTGCGCGACATGATGAACACCTTCATCCTCCAGGGAGGCCACCCGCTGCTCTCCCTTCAGGGTGACACCCTGCGTCAGCAGCCCTTCGCACTGGGGCCCGTGCCACCGGGCACCACGTCGTCCATCGGGACCTCATGGAAGGTCCCGGTCGCCGTGCGGGCCCTTCCGGCTCAGGACCGGCCGGGCGCTCCGACCCGCAACCTCATCCTCGACGACTCCGCAACCTTGCCCGAGGCCGCCCAGGGACTGGCCGTGATCAACGCGGGTGGCTGGGGCGTCTTCCGCGTGGGATACGAGACCGCTCATCGCCTGGCCCTGGCCGAGCATCTGCCCGAGCTGACCGCACTCGAACGGGCGGAGTTCATTTCAGACACCTGGGCCACGACACTGGCGGGACATTCGGGCTTGCGCGAGTTCCTGCTGCTGGCTTCACACCTCGGACTCGAGCCCGACCCGGTGACCTGGATGTCGGTGTCGGCCGCCCTGCTCCTGAGTAATCGCATCGCGTTCGAGGATCAGCGGCCGGCGCTGCACGACGCCGTGGCTTCCCTCTTCGGTCCCGTCCACGCCCACCTTGGCTTCGATGCCCTACCCGACGACAGCGATCGCACGCCCACCCTGAGGGCCTTGGCCATCAACCTCCTCGGCACGATCGGTGCCGACGAGGCGGTTCGGGCCGAGGCCGCACGGCGCTTCGATGACTCGCCCATCGGCGGCGGCTCCGGCGCCCCCATCTCGCCCGACATAGAGGTGGCCACGCTGGCCGTGGTGGCCCAGTTACTGCGCGACGGGGACTACGACGCCCTGCTCGAGCGCTACCAGGCTGCCCAGACACCGCAGGAGGAGATGCGCTCCCTCGGAGCCTTGGCCATCTTCCCCGACGTGGATCTCTGCATGCGCACGTTCGATCTCGCCATGACGGAGGTGCGCAGCCAGAACGGCTTTGCCGTTCTCAGTTCGCTCCTGGTCAACCCGGTTGGGTGTCAGGCTGTATGGACGAGGATGACCGAGACCTGGGACCAGATCCTCGAGCGGTTCCCGAAGAACGCGCCGCCGCGCATCCTCGAGTCGATTCCCGCCCTGTGTGCCGACGCGGAGTTCGCCGAGAACGCCATCGGTTTCCTCGACGCCCGACCGCTAGCGTCCGGGCCGCGCCGGGTGAACCAGTCGATTGAGCGGCTGCGAGTGAACGTCGCCTTCGCCGCCCGCGAGCGCCCGCACTTGGCGGACTCGCTGGGCGCGCTTCGCTCCTCTTGATGGCGGAGGTCCCTGCTGGGGGCCAGGATGCGAGCCAGCGAACCGAGACGCTGCTCGAGGCCGCACGTCGTACCCGCGGCTTCATGCCCGACGACGAGGGCGAGGCGCTCTACCAGGCCGCCCTCCGTGCGGGAGAGGCGAAAGTGCCCGGAGCGGTGCCGCTCACCTTCGTCGAGATCGGTGCCTGGTGTGGCAAGTCCACCGTCTATCTCGGTGCAGCCGCCGAAGCCACGGGAGCCGTCGTGCTCTCCATCGACCACCACAGGGGCTCGGAGGAGAATCAACCCGGGTGGGAGTACCACGAGCCCGATCTGGTGGACGCCGACGCCGGGCGGATCGACACGCTGCTCCATTGGCGTCGCACCATTTCGGAGACCGGTCTCGAGGCGTCAGTGGTGGGCATCGTGGGTGATTCCCCCACCATGGCGGCGCGCTGGGACCGTCCGCTGTCGTTCTGCTTCATCGACGGCGGGCACGGTGAGGACCCGGCCTGGGCAGACTTTCGGGGATGGTCGCCCCACGTCGCACTCGGGGGCTGGCTGGCCATCCACGACGTGTTTCCCGACCCGGCCGACGGCGGCCGGCCTCCCTACGAGCTCTATTGCGCCGCAATGGACTCGGACGAGTTCGTGGATGACGGCGCCTGCGGCAGCCTGCGTGTGCTGCGACGGGTACGTACGCCCGAGGGCGCTCCTCGAGCGATCGCCCCTCTCCGGTAGGGACGCCCGGGCTAGCGCCGGGTGTTCGGATCGGTAGCGGTGCAGCCAGCGGTGGCGTCGCCGCAGTGCGGCTCGGCCAGGTCCAGTGCCGCCGGCAGGCCCTCACCGCGGAAGAGACCCGCCGCGGGCGATGTGTTGGAGAGCGCGTCGGCCGCCAAAACCATGGCGGCGAACGTGTAGGTGGTCCGTTCGTTCTTGGGAAAGGTCTCCATGTCCGGATAGACCATCCCCGTCCAATAGGAACCGTCGCCCAGCCGGAGGTTCTGTCCCCAGCAAAAGAGGTTCAGGGCGGGACCCTCCATGCCGAGGGCGTCGAGCGTGAGCACGCATTCGGCCGTCTCGGCGGCTGTGACCCAGTCCCCCGTCGACACGCAGCGCACGCCTCTACCCTCCAAGACGAAACGGGACCACTCCTGAGCGATGCGCCGACGGCCGGCCTCACCCTCGAGCGCGCCCGAGAGCATCGGGTAGTACCAGTCCATGGCGAACTCGAGCTTTGGAGCAAAGGCGGCCGGATGATGCGCCACCGCATGACCGAGGCGGCCGGCTGCCAGCTCCCAATCCGGACGGTCCTTTGCCAGGCACTCCGCAATGGCGACGGCGCAGCGCATGGAGTGATAGATCGATGAGGAGCCCGTCAAGAGGGCGTAGCCCTCGGTCCGTCCGGCGGAGTCGAGCGACCAGAGCACCGAGCCGTCCGGCTGCTGCCAGCGCAAGATGAAGTCGATGCCCTTCTCGATGGTCGGCCACAGCTCGCCCAGGAACTCGACGTCACCGGTGATCAGATGGTGATGCCAGGCCCCAGCCGCCAGGTAGGCGCAGACATTGGTGTCGAGGCGGGGGTCCTTGAGCGTGTCACCCTGGTAGTAGTTGAACCAACTGCCGTCGGGTAGCTGGCGGGAGGCGAGCCAGCGATACGCGTCCATGGCCTCGTCGACCAACCCGCACACCGTGAGCGCCATGGCCGCTTCGACGTGGTTCCACGGATCGCAGTGCCCGCCCTCGAACCACGGAATCATCCCGTCGTGGCGCTGCACCTCTGCGATGGCCTTTGCCGTTGCAAGCACGTCGCGACTCGTCAGGACGCCCGATACCTCTGGGATCGTGATCTGCGTCGAGCGAATGTCTTCTGTCGTCATGCAGCAGCTCCCTGGCTCGGCGTGTCGGGCCCGCGCCGTCCGGGCACGCCGCGGGGGACGTTGGGACGAGCATCGGGCAGTCCCGACACCTGTGCATCGGGCTTGGTCAGGTAGACCACCAAGCTCTTACCGATCAGTGGGCTCAGTACGCGGTCTGCCATCCGGGTGACCAGCGGGGCCTTGACGATGTCCCACACCAGAACCTGGTGATAGGCCTTCACGGCCGGGTGGGTCTCGTTGCTCGGACCGACCAGGCAACGGAGCCACCAGTAGGGCGAGTGCAAACCATGGGCGTGATGGAAGCCGGTCGGCTCCAGTCCGGCGGCGCGCAGACGGCGTTCCAGCGTCGAGCGGCGGTAGATGCGCACATGGCCACCGGGCGTGTCGTGGTACTCGTCGGAGAGCACCCAATTGATCGCCTCTGGGGCACAGCGAGGCACCGTCACCGCCATGGTCCCTCCTGGCTTGAGCACGCGCGCCAGTTCACGCATGGCGCCGATGTCATCGGGTATGTGCTCGAGCACCTCCGAGGCTATGACCCGATCGAATGTGCCATCGGCGAAGGGCAGCCGCAAGGCGTCGCCCTGGACGGCGGTCGCCGGGTGATGCACGTCGAGCTCCCCTGCTTCGATCATGGCGCCAAAGGTGGCGCGCACCTGCGCAACCTCCTCGGGACCGGCATCGAGAGCGATCACCGATGCGCCGCGACGAGCCGCTTCGAAAGCGTGACGGCCGAAGCCGCAGCCCAGATCGAGGACTCGTTCGCCCGGCCCGACGCCGAGCTGGTCGTAATCGACGGTGAGCATCAGGCCGCCCCGAACCGGCCCTTGTCGCTCCCGATACCAGCCGCTGGTGCGCCGGGCAACGGCTTGCCCTCGAGCAACGCCTCGTAGCAGGCGGCCGTGCCCGCCGCAGTCACCTGCCAGGTGAATCGGCTCACCACGCGCCGGCGGCCGGCGCTCCCGAGCTGCGCCCGCAGGACGGGGTCGTCCAGCAGGCGGCCAATGGCCCCGGCCAGCGCACCAGGATCGTCAGGCGCGACGAGCAGCCCCGTCTCCCCGTCGTTGCCCACGACTTCGGGCAGCGCGCCGCCAGTGGTGGCCACCACGGCGACGCCACAGGACATCGCTTCGATCGCCGGCAGCGAGAAGCCCTCGTAGAGAGAGGGCACCACGGCAACCTGCGCTTCGCCATAGAGATGAGCAAGCGCATCGTCGCTGATGCCGCTGACGCAGTGCACTGCGTCAGACAGTCCCAGGCGCACGATGGCCCGATCAACGCGGCCGCCCTCATTCGGCCGCCCGATCACGGTCAGTTGAACGTCGCGCTCGGTGCGCAACTTGGCGACGGCTTCGAGGAGCGGCACCAGACCCTTCATCGGGACGTCGCTACTCGAGGTCACCATGATGCGCCCAGGCTTGGGCGTCACGTCCTCGAACGGACGGAACACCGTGTGGTCGACCCCGACCGGCACCACGGTCATGCGCTCCGGGGCCACACCCATCTGCGCGGCGATGTCGTGCCGGGAGTTCTCCGACACCGTCAGCACGGCGGGCAGTGCCCGCGCCACCCGGACCTGCATGCCGAGGAACCCGAACCATCGGCGAGTGGTGAAACGCTGCCAGGGGTTGGTTGTGTGGGACAGGGCGAGTTGGCGGTCGACCGTGATGGGATGGTGCAACGTCGTCAACAGGGGCCAGCCGTCTTCGACCATTCCGAGCATTGCGTCGCCGAGGCATTGATTGTCGTGCACGACGTCGAACTCGTCACGGCGTTCAGCCAACAATTTACGAACTCGCAGCGAATAGGTCAGAGGCTCTCCGAATCCCGCTGTGCACATGATGGCGAATTCAGCCAAGTCCTCACGCGAGTGGAATTCGCGGGGATGGGGCACGCGGAACGGATCGGGGTCGCGGTAGAGATCGAGACCGGGCACCGGGGTGAAACCCACACCCTCGTCCAGCTCCGGCCACGGGGCGCCCGAGAAGACCTCCACGGAATGACCGAGTGCGGTCAGCTCACGGGTCAGGTGACGGGTATAGACCCCTTGGCCCCCGCAGCGAGGGTTCCCCCGGTAGGTGAGGAAGGCGACGCGTCGCCCCCCTGGTCGAGGTGGTGCGGCCGGGATCCGGGTGGGCACCTCGATGTGGCGCGAGCGCTCCCAGGATTCCTTGGTTTCGATCCACTTCTGGCGGGGGGTCTTAGGCAACGGATGTCCCGACTCGACCCAGCATGGCCGCATAGCCTCCCCGAACCGCCTCCTCTTCCGCAAACGGCCCCTCGAAACGGCATACCTTCGCTCTCACCCCAGCCCGAACCAGCCGAGCACGGTCAGCAGCACGTAGACGCTGGCCACGGCGGCCACGGCGGTGATGGCCAGGCCTCCCACCCAGCGCGACACCGGACCGTTGCTGGCCGAACCAAGCAGAGAACGGCGGTTGGCAAGGATCAGGATCAGGATCAGCGTGATCGGGGTGATCACGCCCTCGAGTACCTGGGTGTTGAGGATCAGGGTGATCAGGTTGCCCGGCACCAGCACCACCGCGGCGCCCACCAGGATCTGGAAGGTGAAAATGCCCAGAAAGACGGGTGCCTGGCGGAAGCTCGAGGACACCGAGCGCTCCACGCCGATGGCCTCCGCCACGGCATAGGAGGTCGAAAGAGGTACGACAGCGGCCGCCAGGGCGGAGGCACCGAGCAGCCCTAGCCCGAACAGGGTCTCAGCGGCGGCGCCGGCGACCGGCTTCAACGCCTCTGCCGCGGTCGACGCCGAGGTGAGCGGGCCGGACCCCCCGATGGTGGCCCCGGTGGCGACGATGATCGACATGGCGACGAACGACGCCATCAAGGCTCCGACGATGGCATCAAAGCGCTGGTACCGATACTCCTCGGGCTTGACCCCCTTGTCGACGACGGCACCCGCCTCGTAGAGCTGGATGTACGGAGTGATGGTGGTGCCGATGAGGGCGACCGAAAGGAGGAGGAACGACTTGCTGGCAACGAAGTGGGGCCACACCGTGTTGACTGCCACCTGGTGCCAGTTCGGGTGAGCGAGGACGGCAGCGATCGGATAAGTGATGAAGACGAGTGTGAGGAGTAGGAACACCCGCTCGGCGTAGCGGTACGAGCCAAAGAGGACGAGTGACCAGATTGCCACCGCGGCAATGGGAACCGAGAGGTAGCGCGAAACACCGAAGAGCTCGAACGAGGTGGCGATGCCACCGAATTCGGTGACCATGAGACCGAGGTTGGCGATGGCGAAGGCCGTGATGGCGAACGCGGTGAGGCGCAGAGGTAGCTCTTCGCGGATGAGCGCGGCCAATCCCTTGCCGGTGAACACCGACAGCCGGGCCACCATCTCCTGCACGATGACGTAGGCCACCGTGATGAGCACCATCAGGAAAAGGGTGCGGTAGACGAATTGCGCCCCGGCGGACGCGTACGTCACGACGCCGCCGGCGTCGTTGCCGGCCGCCGCCGCGATGAGCCCAGGTCCGGCTGCGGCCAGATAGATGAGCCACCGCCGGGAGGCGGGTGGCTTCACGAGAGCAGGCGCGGGAAGTGGAATCTGCCCTTGGTCGGGACCAGGACGTCCAGCACGTCGTCCACCATGATCCGCCCGATCGGGCACCCGGCATCATCCACGACGACGAGACTGTGGCGTCGGGCCTCGATCAAACGGTGTGCGACCTCTTTGGTAGGCGTTTTGGCGTGGACGAGCACATCCTCCTCCTGGAGCAGTGCCGACATCCGGGTGTCCTTGTCGTCTCGCAGAGCCAGCAGGATGTCAAGCACGGCGACGTCGCCGATCAGACGCCCGTCGCTGTCGACCACGGCCACGGCGTCGAGGTCGACCCCGTGGTTTCGCGCCTCGGAGAGCCGGTCGACGACCTTCTTCACCTTGTCGCCCGAATGGGCCGTGACCAGGGCCGTCGTCATGATTCCGCCGGCCTCGTCCTCTTCGTACCCGAGCAGTTCGCGCAGGGCGAGGGCCGTCGACTGGGGGATGTGGCCAAGCACCTCGGCCCGGAGAGCCAGGGGCAGATGGCGGAGGGCGTCAGCAGCTTCGTCCGGCTCCATGGCGGCGACCAAGCGGGCGGCATCGGCCGGATCCGTCTCGCGCAACAACTGCTCGAGATCCTCTGGCTCCATCTCCTCGAGCGCGTCAGCCGCCTCGTCCGGGTCGAGCGCTGACAGCAGCTCGCGCCGCTCGTCACGACGCAGGTCTTCGAGAAGGTCAGCCAGTTCAGCCGGGCGCAGGCGCTGGAGCCCCTCGTTCGTTGTCTTGAGACGCACCTGAGTCGCGGCTTGCGCCTCACCGGTCGACTCAGCGAAGGTCTGGATGGCCGCCCAGTCGATCACGCGGTCAGGCGTGGGACGAGGGCGCCAGCGGCGCGGCCCGAGACGGCGAAGGAGTGTGGCATTCGACACGTCCGCACCCACCAAGCGGATGCGGCCGATGGCCTCGGCCAGGTACAGGTCGGCAGCCCGAATGACCTGGACACCCTCCACATCGACGAGCTGGTGGTCCAGCACATCTTTGGCGAGGAGCACTTCGTTGGGCCGGCGCACGACGTCGCGTAGGTCGAGCCGGCTCGAGCGCAACAACACCTCCGCGTGGCCGATCCGGTCGATCGACGAGGCGGGAACGAAGGCTTCGCGGCGCCCGACCTTGATAACCAGGCCACTGACGGGCGGGTAGACCTGCCCATCCGCCCAACGGGCCACGACGTCTTCGAGGCGTCCGATCTCCTGACCCCGCTGGTTACGCACCGGACGACCGAGAATGCCGGCCAGTGACACGATGGAATCGAACACGCCCTCCGAGGCGAGGATGCGCCGCGTGCGGCGGCGCCGTTGGCCCGGCCCGCGGTCCGGGCCACGGGGCCGGCCATTGAAGATGCCAGAGCGGGCCGGTGCGCTCGTCGGTGGTGGCGTTGCCATGGAGCTCCCTCCTGCGTGACGCCCACTATGGGACAGAGTCGGTTTCGGGCCACCGGCGGGCCTGCGGCCCGCCGGGCTTCAATTACCGGAGCCTGCGTCCGTGCGGGTGCCTTTCGGGGCTCACCGCGAGCTCTTGGCGAAAATCAGCCGATGCACGGAGCGGAGCACGCGCCGGCGGAGCTACTTGGGGGTTCGCCTCTCGACACGGCCACACCTCCTTCTCCTCGACCCTTTGTCAGGGATGGTGCATCCCTAGATTCGACCGTACAGCTTATCTGGGTGCCTGCCCCGCTCTTCTGGCCGAAGCAGTTTCGCGTCGGTCACACAGGCGGGTACCGTCATGGCCATGGACCTCGCCTACCCCCCCGAAGCAGAGGAGTTCCGCGCGGAGATCGCCGGCTGGCTCAGGGGCAATCTCCCCGAGGGATGGGGCAAAGAGGACTTCGCGATGACTCCCGAGGAGCGTACGAAGTTCAACGACGAGTGGACGGCCAAGCTGTTCGGTGGGGGTTGGATCTGTGCCAGTTGGCCCACGGAGTACGGGGGCAAGGGCCTGTCACTGCTCCAGCAAGTCGTGCTGAACGAGGAATTCGCCCGGGTGGGAGCACCTCTCCGGGGAGACTTCTTCGGAGACACTCTCGTCGGGCCGACAATTCTCCAGTGGGGCACCGAGGCCCAGAAACGGCAGTTCATTCCAGGCATCCTCAAGGGGGAGATCGCCTGGTGCCAGGGCTTCAGCGAGCCCGACGCCGGTTCCGACCTGGCCGGCCTCAAGACCCGCGCCGAGCTGGACGGCGACGAGTGGGTCATCAACGGACAAAAGGTCTGGACCACCCAGGCGCAGTACGCCGACTACATCTTCTTGCTGGCCCGGACGGATCCCGATGTGCCCAAGCACGCCGGCATCTCGTATCTCCTCGTTCCCATGAAGCAACCCGGAGTCGAGGTGCGACCCATCGAGCAGATCGACGGGTCGGCAGAGTTCAACGAGGTCTTCTTCACCAACGTGCGCTGCCCGAGGGACAACGTGGTGGGGGGGGTCAACAACGGGTGGAAGGTCGCCATGACCACCTTGGGTTTCGAACGCGGCACTTCCGCCACGACGGGTCACCGGCGATTCCAAAAGGAGTTCGACCAGATCCTCGAGGTGGCGCGCCAGAAAGGTCGCACAGGCGACCCACTCATCCGTCAGCGCCTGGCCAAATCCTGGTCGAACATAAAGATCATGCAGATCAACGGTTTCAGGACCCTGACTGACGCGCTCAACGGCACCCACACCACGGCCAAGCTCGGGGCATGCAACAAGATGTTCTGGTCCGAGGCGCACCAGGCGACGTTGATGTTGGCCATGGACATCTACGGCCCAGAGGGACAGATCCTGATGGGCGACGACGGGGCGGACACGGTGTTGCCGGGCGCGCGGCGGGCGAAGGCCAACTACCCCGTGAACAACCTGCAGTCGCTCTTTTTCTTCTCGCGCTCAGAATCGATATGGGGTGGTGCCGCCGAGATTCAGCGCAACATCGTGGGCGAACGCGCCCTCGGGCTACCCAAGGAGCCAAAACCGGCCTGACCCTCTGCATTCCCGGATCGGACGGTGTTGAACCTGGGACATCGGGCAGATCCGTAAGCCTGGTGGAGTGCTCCTGGTCCCCATCGCGGACATCGGCGGGCCATTGCGCTGCGGGCGGTCCGAGCCGGCGGGGGGAACCCAGGGGAGAGGCGCGGGCCGGCGACAGCGCGTTGAGCATGTCCTGGCGCAGCCGTCGGTCAGGGATGACGGCAATGCGCAGGCGGAGTCAATCCCTCACCGTGGCGGTCGGCAGGGTGGGGCGTGGCTAGAGGCTGGGGACGTAGCCGCCGGCGCCCAGAGCAGAACTCTCGTCGAAGCTGAGTGAGTCGTCGACGCCGCCGACGACCTCGGTTACCCATGGCAACCGCTCCTTGAGGATTCGCTCGACGCCGCCGGACAGCGTGGCCGAACTCACGGCACACGAGCTGCAGGCACCCTGGAGCTCCACCTCTACCACCCCGGTCACGACATCGGCCCGGACCAGGACCAGGTCGCCGCCGTCGGCCTGGACGGCAGGGCGCATGAGATCCATGATCCCCTGCAACTTGGTCAAGCGCTCCGCCCGGTCGGCGTCACTCAGTTCCGATGCGATGTCTACCACCCACACATTCTGCCGTGCTGAGCGCCCGACGTGACCCTCAGGGCGCCACATGGACGGCCGAGGGCGATCAATTCAGCCCAACTGGCTCCCGGGTCTCACCCTGGACGACGGGATTGCACAGTTCGCCGATGCCCTCGATGGCGATGCGGACGAGGTCGCCGTCCCGGAGGAACCGGGGTGGATCGAAGCCTGCGCCCACCCCGGCCGGGGTGCCCGTGGCGATGATGGTCCCCGGCTCAAGCGGGAAGGCTGTCGTCAGGTACTCGACCATCTCGCGCAGTCCGAAGATGAGGTCCGACGTCCTCGAATCCTGGCGTAACTCATCGTTGACCCAGGTACGGAGGGCGAGATCACCGGGGTCACCCAGCTCGTCCGACGTGACCAACTCGGGCCCACAGGGCGCATGGGTATCGAAGGACTTGCCCATCGTGAAGGTCGGGGTCCGCCACTGCCAATCTCGCGCACTCACGTCGTTGACGATGGTGAAACCGGCGACCACCTCGAACGCTCGTGCGGCCGGCACGTTCTGGCAACGCCGACCGATCACCATGGCGAGCTCCCCCTCGTAGTCGACCATGTCCGAGACAGCGGGCAGCACGATCGGATCACCCGGGCCGGCGATGGCCGTTCGCTGCTTGTTGAACCAGTACTGCCACTCCGGCCGCTCGCGCCCCAACTCGGCGATGTGGGCGTGGTAGTTCATGCCGATCCCGAGGATGGTGGGTGGATCAGGCACTGGCGCATGCCGGCGCACCTCGTCAACGCGGTGGCGCCTCGCACTCGTTCGCGGTGCCGCGTCCAACGCGGGCCGCGCCGCAGGCCCCAGGGCCAGCACTGCCTTCATGGTCTCGGGAAGACCCGTCATCGGGTCGCTCAGGTCGACGATTTCGTCACCGAGGACGAGCCCGGGGCGCACCACACCGTCGGCGGCAGAGAAGCTGGCAAGACGCATCGCTTCTCGAGTCGGCGCTCAGGTCAGCTCCTTCTTGTAATTGTCCCAGTACTTCGTGGCGTGGCGAGCCGAGAAAGCGCCCACGATCTCGACGACGCCGAAGAGGATGGCAAGGATGCCCACCATGACGATCACGGTGGTCAAGGTCCCGCCCGGGTGGCGGATGCACAGGAAACCCAGCGCCATGGCGACGACGCCGCGGATGAGATAGAGCCACCAATAGGGCAGGTGGTGGTGCGAGAGGGACGAAACGATGTCGAAGATCCCGAGCACCAGGAACGACCACCCGATCAGCACGGCGATCACGAAAATCGTGATGTGCGGCCAGACGAAACCGACGATGCCGGCGCCCAGCCAGAACACCCCGAAGACGAGGTGCATCCAGCGTTGACGTGCCATGCGCACCGATCCGATGATCTCGAAAAGCCCTCCCACGATGAAGAACCCACTGGCGAAATAGATAGCCGCGTACACCGTGGCATGGCGCCAGCTGATGACGAAGAACCCGAAGATCACCGAGATGATTCCGCCCGCCAGGTACCAGCCCCACATCTTCTCGAGCTGGGTGGTCACGGCGTCACCGACGGTGATGTCGTCTGTCGTGAGCGAGTAAGTCATGGTCATCCCCTTAGGCGAGTAGGAGTGCTCTACGTTTTCGCAGCGTACTGTCGCCGTTGACCCGTTTAGGGGATACAGGAAGTGAGCGCCTCCAGGGTGCGGAGACCCCACGAGCCGGCGACCGAAGCCCAGCGGCCGGGGTGCTCGAGTACCTCGTCGGACTCGAACCAGATCTCATCCTCCACCGGTTGGAGCGCGGCTCGAACCGATACCAGGGCATCGGGGTCCGACTCGACCCATTGGCGCAGCGTGTCAGCGGCGCGCCAGATCTCCTCGCCCGAGAGCTCCGTTGGCACAAACGGTGGGGGGCCCTTGGTGGTCCGGGGAAAGGTCGGAATGTAGACGCTGACGCACGGACTCCCGGGAGCCACGTAGACGCGCAATTGTGCACCTTCATTCACGGCGTCGGGGAGCTCGGCGATCATTGAGGCCGCGGTCACACTGACGTCACGGACGTGCATGCAGACCGTCACGCCGGCGAAGTCCTCCCCAACTCGCGACGGGGGAGGCCGTACCGGACCCCGTTCCCCCGGAAGGCCCCACGGTCCGGCGCCGTGGTCGCGCAGATGTCCGGCGGTGGCCCTTGCCGTGAGTCCGCCGGGAGGTGCGGAGTTCAAGAAGCGGCGGCTGGCCGCCAGCCGGACGTCGGCGAAGGCGGTGTTCTCATTCGGATCGCGGAAATGGGTGAATGAAGCTCCCGGCTCCAGCGCCGGTGAAGCTTGCGTCCACTCCGTGCCGATGCCCAGTCGGTTCGAAATGGCAGTCGCACCCCGGGCCGGCGCGACGGCGTAGTCCCGCCCGGCCGTCTCGAGCACGAAAGCCTCGGCGGGGTCGGCCACCAGAAAGGAGGAGTCGTAGGCCTTCCCATTGGCGGCGTCCGCGATCCCACCCTGCCCGCAAGACTCGAGCAGTCCGGTCATCACGTCGACGGCCTCAGCGGCGGTGCGAGAACGCTCCAACCCGAGTCGGACCAAGTCCATCCCGATCAGGGCCGGTTTGGCGTGCTCGGAATCGTGGGTCGTACCCACCCGCTCGTTGCCGATGGCTACGCCGTACTCGTTCACCCCGTGCTCGGCGCCCCAGAGCCAGGTCGGGCAGGAGAGCAGGGCGGCATACGCACCTGTGTCGCCAATGGTCAGGTACTGGGTGCGCAGTGAGCACCCGTTCGAGGCGCGCCGCCCGAACGGCCAAGTGATCTGCACCTCACCCGGCGGACGGTCCGAATTCTTGGCAAAGGTCATGCCGCCCGGGACTCGAGCACAGAGCGTGTCGCACATGATCGGAGTGTAGGGACCTGGGTAGGGTGGACGACATGGAACCACGTGCCGTCCTGACGGTCGACGACATCGATCTCTCCGACATCGAGTTCTGGGCCCGGCCCTGGGAGGAGCGGGAGGGAGCATTCCAGACACTGCGCCGCCAACGGCCGATTGCGCACTTCGACGATCCGGAGATCGCCGAGGCATTGACCTACCTCGTGTCAAAGGGGAACGGCTTCTACGCCTTGACGAAGCATGCTGACGTGGCTGAGGCGAGCCGTCACCCTGAGATCTTCCAGTCGGGCAAGGGCGCAACCTCAATGATCGACCTGCCCGAGGAAATGAACGAGTTCTTCGGCTCCATGATCAACATGGACAACCCGCGCCATGCTCGTTTGCGCCGGATCGTGTCGGCGGCCTTCAACCCGCGCATGATCAAGTCCATCGAGGAACGCATCGACTACGTGGCCAACACCGTGATCGATCGAGTGGCCGCCCAGGGCGGCTGCGACTTCACGGTCGAAGTCGCCGCCCGGCTGCCCCTCGAGATTATCTGCAACATGATGGGTATCGGCCCGACCGACTACGACACGGTCTTCAACGCGTCCAACATCATCCTCTCGAACGGTGACTCTGAATACGTGGCCGAGGGTGAGGACCCCATGGTCGCCTTCATGAACGCGGCGCAGCAGTTGAATCTGTTGATGCATGATCTGGCCCAGTACCGAAAGGAGCACCCCACCGAGGATGTGACCTCCGCACTGGTCAACACCAATGTGGATGGCGAGGCGCTGACCGACGCCGAAGTGGCGTCGTTCTTCATTTTGCTGGTGGTGGCAGGCAACGAGACCACCCGCAACGCCATCAGCCATGGACTGCTGGCACTGACCCAACATCCGGAACAACGAGCCCTGTGGCAGGCGGACCCCGGCACGGTAGCGCCGACTGCGGTGGACGAGGTCGTGCGCTGGGCCTCGCCGGTGATCTGGATGCGCCGGACCGTGGCGGAGGACACCGTCCTAGGAGGTCAGGAGATGGTGGCCGGCGACCGGGTCATCATGTTCTACAACTCGGCGAACCGGGACGAAACGGTGTTCGAGGACCCGTACACCTTCGACGTGCTGCGCTCACCGAATCCCCACATCGGGTTCGGTGCGGCCGGTCCTCACTTCTGCCTGGGTGCGCACCTGGCCCGGGAGGAGATCGAAGTGATGTTCCGGCGGCTCTTCGAGCGGCTTCCCGACATTGCCGCAACCGGCGAGCCAGACCGTCTGCTGTCCCCGTTCATCAACGGCATCAAACACCTCGACTGCACCTTCACGCCGGCGGCCGTCGCACGCTGAACCTCTGGCGGCGGATCTCCCGCTGGCTCGACGACCGGCAACGCCGTTCGGCACTCACTGCCATCCCGGTGGCAGTGCTGAAGAAGTATGGGGACGATCGTGGCGGGTCGCTCGCCGCCCTCGTCACCTTCTACGGGTTCCTCGCGGTGTTCCCGTTGCTCCTGCTGTTCGTCACCATCGTCGGCCTGGTGCTGCGCGACAATCCCCAGGCTGAGCAACACATCATTCACTCCGCCCTCGGCGAGTTCCCGGTGATCGGTGACAAGCTGGCATCGAGCATCTCCGCACTGCACCGGCCATCCCCGCTGGCCTTCGTGGTCAGCTTCGTGGGCCTTTTGTGGGGATCACTCGGCGTGACCAACCACCTCCAGACCGCGAGCGCAATCATGTGGGGAGTCCCACGCCGGAAAGAAGCCGGGCTCGTCACGCGCGTGATGCGCGGGCTGTTGCTCCTGGGAACCATCGCCGTGGCCGTGGTGGGGAGCGCCATCCTGGCCGGCATCTCGACCATCGGCGGCGTGCACGACAACGCGGTGGCCTACTGGGCCTACACGCTGGTCGGTGCGGCGGCGGTCAACTTCGCTGCCTATGTCCTGGCCTTACACATCCTGGCCCCGCCCGGGACACGCTGGCGCCAGCTCCTACCGGGGGCGTTGATCGGGGCGCTCGGCTGGACCGTCCTCGAAGCGGCGGGCGGCCTGCTGGTGAGTCACGCCCTCCGTCACGCCACCGAGCTCTACGGCCTCTTCGCCACCGTGCTCGGCCTGGTGTTCTGGCTCTCCCTAGGCTCGCAGCTCTTCATCTACGCCGGCGAGACGAATGTGGTCCTGGCGAAGCGCCTGTGGCCGCGCCACCTCGAGGAACGACCACCGGTCACGGAGCCCACCCCTGCCAGGGGTGCCGCTCAGACCGTCTCGCCGCCGAACTCCTGATATGCGGCAAGCGCGCGCGGACCCCAAACGGTGCCGGGTCCGCCGTTCATGCTGATGGCCACGCCGATCATCTCGACCACTTCCTGGCGCGTCGCGCCCCGGCGCACGGCACCACGAGCGTGCGCAGCAATGCAACCGTCGCATTCCCGCGTGATGGAGATGGCCAGAGCAACGAGCTCCTTGAACTTGGCCGAGAGCACGCCCTCTTTCATTGCCGCGTCGTGAAGCGCCCCGTACGCCTCGCTCACGTCCGGGATGGCCTCCCGTAGCTGGCGGTACGGCTCACGCAGCTCGTCCTGCACCTGGTGAAATTGTTCCATGGCGCATGCTGGCACGTGCAGCGTCAATCCGGATCGCCGCTCCGCGGTCCCCGGTTGCGCACCGCTTCCACCTTGGCCATGGCCTCACGGAGCTCGTCGATCCACTCGGATTCGTGCTGCCCGACAAGGCGCACGCACCAGGCCAAAGCCTGGCTCCGGCTGCCGGCCACGCCGGCATCGATCAAGGTGTCGAGCACGCGCCTGTCGCGCATCCCGAGCCGGGTCATGGCGGGAACGCCGGCTGTCGTGAAATGGACTCGGGAGTCTCCGCACAGAGCGCCCCACGAGACCGACCGCCGAAACGCCGGCTGAGCCTCCTCGGCAATTCGCACCCTGGCGCCTCTGGTCTCCTCTCGGAATCCGCTGATGCGCGCCTGCTCGGCCACCCTGACCTCGTCGTCTCCGGCGCCTTCGGCCAGCTGGGGGGCCGCCAGGCTGCCGACGATGAGAATCTCGTCACCGTCGATCTCGATCGTCGGGCTGCCCTCGAACCACCCCTCGGGTACGCGGCCGCTGAACCAAGCGCTGATGAGCCGTTCCTGTTCGGGCCCCGATGGAACCTGCTCTGCCGAGCGCCTGCGCCCCCGCTGGGACCCTCTGCCTGTATCAGTCATATTACTATATTACACGATTACACACCGATGGCAAGCGGTCATCCCGTGCGGCGGCCGTCACGAGAGAAAGAGCTTGTAGCCGACGTGGGAGGGCACGAATCCGAGCCGCTCGTAGAAGCGGTGGGCATCCTCTCGGGCACGATTGGAGGTCAGCTGGACGCGGTAACAGCCGAGTGCCCGGGCTCGGTCGATGGCCTCAGCCACGAGGGTCGAGCCGATGCCGGCGCTCCGATGGTCGGTGTCCACGTGCACGGACTCGATCTCGGCGCAGAGACCGCCGCGCTGTTGCAGGTGACGGAACACGATGAGCTGGCAGACCCCCACCACCTCGTCACCGAGCTGGGCCACCAATACCGCTCCGGCGCCATTCTCGATCTCGTGAAGGGCTGATCGGTAGAGGGCGATGTCCCCAACCTCCGGAGAGGTCTCGCCCGGAACGGAACCGCTCACCAAGAGCTGGACGATCCGGGGCAAGTCGGCGTCGGCCGCCCTGCGGATTAGCACGGGTGATGGTGGCATTGGCCTCCGGGAACCATGGGCATACCGCCATTGTGGTCCGACTCGTCAACGATCGCCCGGACGTTCGCGCAGCGTGATGGCCCGCCGAGGGCAGTCGCGTGCAGCTCGGCGTGCGACCGCGGCCAGCTCGGGCGGAATCGGCTTGCCGTCGACCAATGGGTACCCCCATTCGTCGAGCGTGACGGCTTCGGGCAGCAGCTCGGCGCAATAGCCGTAGGCGTCGCACGCCACGGGATCGATCAAGATCCGCAGACCGCTCATGCTGCCTGGCTGACGGCGGGAAACCGCATCCGGCTCGGTGCGTTCCAACGGGGACAGGGCACGCCACGGGCGTGGGCCCGGGCGTCTTCCTCGAACACGACCAGCGCGCTGCGCACCAGACTCACCACACCGTCGGGATGACGGCAGGCGCCCCGTCCGTTCACGACACTGAGGCGCCGGCCCAGCCGGTCCAACAGATCGGAGTCGGCCGCGCCGCGAGCGAGTCGGGTCAAGTCGTCGGCGATGGCCGGCAGGCCGTACACACAGGGACCACACTGGCCCGAACTCTGGCCTGCCATGAAGTTCGCCACCCGTGCCGTCTCGGTCAGGCCACATGCTTCATCGCTGAGCACGATCAGGATGCCGACGCCGGCGTTCGCGCCCACGGCACGGAGTGGCAGCGAGGCGTACGGCGTCGCGAAACGGTCAGGTCCCACCCAGCTGCCGCCGTAGCCGCCGATGAGGAGTGCAACCGGGGGACGCATCGGGTTCGCCCGATTCACAATATCGAGAAGGGAAGTCCCCCTGACGACTTCGACCACTCCGGGGTGTGTCACGGCCCCCGAAATGGTGATGAGCGAGGTCCCGGGATCATCGATCGGTCCATGGCTGCGAAAGGCTTCGGCCCCGAACCGTCCGATCATGCACACGTGGGCCAAAGTCTCCGCATTGTGGATCAGCGCCGTCCGGCGCCCGACGCGCAAGGGCGTCCCTTTGTCGGGTCGGAGCGACGGTAGGGACCTACCGCTCTCCACCCACCGCACCAACGCCGACTCCTCGCCGGCCACGTAACGGTCAGGCGGGCGTACCAGTTGCTCGGGCACAACAGTCCAGCCCGCCGCGGTCCGCTCGGCGAGGGCATGCGCCGTGGCGGCGGCCACCTCATGGCGGCCGGCGGGCACGCACACGGTGACCCGCGCGGCGCCGGTGGCCGCTGCGAAGAGCTGAGCGCCGTCGAGCACCATGTGAGGGGAGCGGATCAGCAGAAGCTTGTCCTTGTCGCTGGCCGGCTCCCCCTCCATGGCATTCACGAGAATGGTGCCGCCTGATCCTGCGCCGCGGGTCATTGCCACTTTGATGGCGGCGGGGAACCCGGCTCCGCCGCGGCCGGTCAGACCGGACGCCTCGAGCGTGCCGACAAAAGCGTCCTGCCACTCCGGTCCGGGCGAGGTGGATACCGGCAGTGGGCCGAGGGCTGCCACATGGCCGGCAAGATCTGTCGGATGACCGAGGATGCGGTACCGGCCAGGAGCGGCGACGGTCCCTTCGACGCTAACCACGGCGCGCTCCCGGACCGCTGCTGCCGCCGAGCGTGAGGTGCTTGGGCGGCACGCCGCCGACCGCTGAGTGCGCCGTGCGCGCTGCCCTCTGACGCGAGACGACGACCATCCGCCAGACCAGGGACGCCAGGACGGTGGCCACACAGACCACCCCGAGCGCAATCACCCATGGTTCGCCCGAATCGGTGCCCATGCCAAACGTGTGGGCGAGGGCGACCGGCCAGCAGAGGTAGGCCAACCAGTGCAGGGCACGCCAGGTGTCCGGTCGCAGGCGAGAGCGCAGCAGGCTCGTCACCAGCACTGCGGCCATCAGATCCAGCGAGACAGCACCAACCCCCACCCAGAAGCTGTCGTAGCCCGACGTGAAGGGCACCACGACTGCCGTCCAACCGATGTCGACGTACGTGTCGAGGACGCTGGTCAGCACGTGGAGCGCGACGAACACCGCCGCCATCATGGAGAGGCGCCGATGCATTTCCTGTTGGGCGAACCCGGGCCACCGGCGCGCCCGGGCCCGGGTGGTGGTGGTGATGCCCAGCACCATCGTGGTGGTGAGCAGGATGAGCCCCATCAACCCGGTGGCCCGGGTGGCATACCAGAACGCGGTTGAGTTCATGTTGTTTCCTCGTGCGGCCAGCCGTTTACGCTGAAGACCCTCCCGTCGAAGCGGACCAATCGGACGGACTGGTCGAAGCGGCGGAGTTGGTCGAGTGCCTCGGCCCCCCAAACGAGCGACGCAGTGGTGACAAGGTTGGCCTCCACGCACGAGACCCCCGTGGCAGATACGAGCGACCAGTGGGCCTCGGCGCAGTCACCGGTGCGGGGATCGACAATGTGGTGCACCTCGCGTTCGGCCGACCTCCAAGTCCGGGCCCCGACGGCAGAACTGGCCAGCCCGCCGTGCCCGATAGCGACCACCTGATCAACCTCCTCCGCAGGGGCCGACGAATCATGAGCGATGCCCACAGCCCAGCCGTCACGCGGCGACGGACCGGCGACGGCAACGTCACCACCCAAGCTGACCAGCACCCCACCGTTGAGGGCGTGGGCGATCCGCGCCGCAGCGCGGTCCGCCGCCAATGCCTTGGCGCTCGAACCGAGGTCGAGACGCACGCCCTTCGGGATGCGGACCGAACTCGTGCGAGGATTGAGCTGCACGTGCGAGTAGCCGGGCACCACCCCGAGGGCCAGTGGGGCCAGAGGACCGCGAGCGTGCACCTGGGCGAGGTCGGCGTCGTACCCGAGTGCACAGATAGCGTTGCCGACTGTGGGATCGACGGCGCCACGGGTGCGGGCCGCGACCATGCAGGCCACCTCGAGGGCCTCGAACAGCAAGCCCGAGACCCGCACCGTACGTCCCGCCTCGGCGTGGAGCATGGCCAGCTCTGAGTCCTCGCGGAACCGGCTGCACGCCAGGTCGATCTCCTTGAGCGCTCGGTCGAGCATGCGCTCGGCAAGGTCGGCTTGGTCCGGCTGCTGCACGACCACGCTGACCGTGGTTCCGATGGCCCGGAACGAACGAGCCGTCAGACCGGCATCGGGCGCGACCGTCCCTGTCATCGTGTGGTGCCTCCGGACGTCACCATCGGCGTGGACGAGGTGGAGGATGGTGCTGTGGTGGTGGTGGTGGTGGTCGTTCTCGAGGTTCCCCCGCCGTCTGACGACGGCGTCGACGAACTGCTCGTCGTCGAGGTGGTTCCGTCGGTCGGGGCGGACGTTGCCCTGCTCGCCGTGGTGGAGGAGCCCGGTGAGCTCGAGCCGGGGTGCTCTCGGGCCACCACCACGGCGATCACGGCGGTCGCCCCCGTGACCGCCAGCACGCCACAGCGCGACATGACACGCAGCCGGGACTGCGCCATGGCCCTCCTCTCGGGCCCTTTCACTTGGGGTAGGTGTCTCATCGATCAACAACCTCCGCTGGCGGAACGTGTTCATCCGAACAGCCCCGATTCCACCCCCGCTCAGGACGCGCTGTGCGCTTCCTGTGACATCCCGTCGGCGCGGGGCGGTGAAAGGAAAGTCCCTACCGCCCGGCTCCTGCCCGTCAGTCGCCCTAACGAAGTGAGGTCGACCGGAAGGGAGACTTGGCACCGGTATGCCAATATTCGAGACTTCTGCGGCCGAGGCCCCGAGGAGTGCCGCGGACACGGAGGGCCGCAATGACGCGTTACATGCTCGATTCGGTGCGATCTTGCATCTGGGTGAGCGCCCGATCAAGCCTCCACCCCATCAATACCGAGACGCGGGGTCTGACCGGATGGTTCGAAGCGGCGACCCGGGACGACGGATCCCTCGATCTGGACCAGCCCGTCGGCGGGGCTCTCACCCTCGCGGTCGAGCGGTTGACATCGGGAAATCACCTCTACGACCGCGAGCTGCGCCGACGCATCGATGCCCGGCGGCATCCGACCGTCGGGGGTTCCCTGTCGCGAATCTCCCCCACCGGCGAGCACCCCCACTACTGGGTCACAGGCGACATCTCATTCCACGGCAAGACCCTCACGTTCGAGCACGAGATGGACATCGATATTGGGCCCGGGACCGTTCTGCTCTCTGGTGAGGACACCTTTGATATCCGCCAGTTCGGAATGAAACCTCCGAGCATGCTCATGGTCCGGGTCTACCCCGAAGTCCACGTCAAGGTGGAGCTGTACGGCAGCGCAGACGTATGAGCACGTTGGCGAAGGGTTTCGGCAAGAGCATTCGAACCGTGACATCAAAGCGGAACGTTGAACAAACACGAGCGTGACGGACCTGCGATCGCTCCGGTTCACCGGACATGACGACTCGAGCTGGCCTACCTCGAGGCCGTTGAACGACGGTCCGCAGCCCGCTGATCGGGCCGCTATTCAGCCCGATGATCTGACGGGTCCAGATTTCGCGTCCGCACTTGTCCGGTCTTCACGAGTTCTCTTCTCCAAGCGTGAGCATGCAGAGCCGGTCCCTTCGAGTGGCTTGCTCAGTCACTCGTCGGCTTCGAAGGGTCCACCGACGTCATGCGCACCAGTTCCGCGGCCCGCTTCGCCAGTTCGACGAGAGCCGCCACCACCTCGTTCACGATTCCGTCCTGTCGGGGAACCAGGATCTCGCCGAAATCGCCGATTCCGCGTAGACCGGGCGGCAGCTCGAGCTGGACGCCGCGGGCCGAGGCAAGGTTGACGGGATTGTCGGGGTGAAAGCCGAGCCGCACGCGTTCGTCGGCGACCTGGTAACCCCCGAAGCGCTGGGCGAACAGTTCCCGCGCGCGATGGAGCAATTGCACGTTCAATCCTCCCAGAATGATGCCCCGCAACGGTCCGGTCTGTCTCCCCCGAACTGCTGGCCCGTACGGTTCGATCATGAGGCCGCAGTCGTGATCGATCCACAGGGCAAAGCCGTCACGCCCGAAGCCATGCACCGAGATGGCGACATCGACATGCATCAAGAAAGCCCGCAACTGGACCGAGTGGGCAGGATCGTGAAGCCGAGACGTAAGGTGGACCCGCAGGTCGGACGGATGCAAGATCCCGTAGTAGGAGGCTCCGGCCTGCTCGGCGGCCCGGCCGGCAATGTGCTCGGTGCCCCGGTCCTGTGACCCGCCATGGAGTGCCATGAAGCCGACCTTGGAGCGCAGCACGCACTCCTCTCTCATTCCGGGTATGGCCAGGAGCTCGGCCAGATCCATCTCCTCAGGTTCGCACGCAACCGGTCGGGCCGCCGCCCAATGCGCTGCGCTGCGCCAATGACGATCGTCGCGACGTCCGCCGTTGTCCGGTCGGTGGGATTGTCGAGAAGAGCCGCGCGCACCACTGCAGCCGGCCTCTTGGGCATTCGAGGCAGTGCCCCGAGGCCTGGAGCGTCGGGGCCGCGTCGGGACGGCGTCGGCGTCACCCGGTCACCCGGGTCGTCGGTCGCCCGGTCGCCCGCGCCACCGTGTTCACGCGCACTCGTGGCGAAGTGACCGGTGTCGGCGAGGTGACGCGGATCATGAAGCCTGACCGCCCGTACCCTCGGCTTCGTCACTGAGATGGGAAAAGCGTGGGTGACCTAACGAATCGGGACACACGGGCAGGGATTGGTATGGCGCCCCTACGCGGCTTTGAGCCCTCGAGAGGGGCAAGCCACGAAGGATTGTGGAGGAGCGCTAACCTCCAGGAAGGTACCGACCATGAGCGATGACGAAGACGATCAAATCCACGAAGTTTCACCCTCAGCACACGATCCGAAGACCCAGACCAGTGGTGATGTTGAGGCTCGGGCGGCTCTAGAGCGATACTTCACAAACAGTGCCGGCACCGCGACAGAGAAGCTCGAGAACTTCCCCAAATATGCCCCCCGGCAGAGCCTGGCTCGCTTCTTGGCCCGTTATGAACTCTTCAAAAATTGTAGCTGACATCCAGGGTTCCATCATTGAGTGCGGCGTTCTGCTCGGCGGAGGGTTGCTGAGTTTTGCAAAGTTATCGGCCATCCTCGAGCCCTACAACTTCCAGCGCCGCGTTATCGGCTTCGATACCTTCACCGGCTTTTCCGAGGTGGACGAACACGACCAGCTGGGAAAGTCGGAGCGGAAGTCCAGCTACATGCACGAGGGAGGATTTTCGGCCTCTGGAGGATATGAGGACATCTTGGCCGCCGTCGACCTTTTCGATGCGAACCGCTTTATCAGTCACATACCGAAGGTTGAGGTCGTCCGAGGCGATTTCTTGGAGACGGGGCCCAAATATCTCGAGGACTACCCACATCTCGTAGTGAGCTGCCTCTATCTCGACTTCGACATGTACAAGCCCACGCGGCTCGCCTTGGAACTGTTTCTCCCCCGCATTCCGCGGGGGGAATCATCGTGTTCGACGAACTGAACGAAGAGGCGTTTCCGGGCGAGACACTGGCCGTGCTGGACACGTTGCCTCTGAACAGTCTCCGCATTAGGCGGTTCCCTTTTGAACCGCGCATCTCATATGCCGTAATCGGTGACTAACTGGCCGTGCCAACACAACTTCAGCGATAGGGAAGACCGCGGCGGATGCCGACGACCGACGTGTCTTTCCCCAACGTGTCGGGATGTCGTGTTTGCGCTTGCCAGAGCTCGCGAGCGTTGGCTCTGCGCCCTCAGAGCGTCCACCTTCCCGCCAACTGGGCATGGTCGTCGTCTCGATCATCGGATGAGGCCTCCCTCGAGCGGCAGGTATCCGAAAGGTTCGGTGCGGACCGCGGTCCCACACCGATTTCGCCGACCCGACAGGTGGCCCGAGATGTCAGCCCGAGAAGTACGGGAGTGTCACCCAGGAAAGTCGGCCCGGCTCGTGGTACACAGCCTGCTCGGCGATCCGCAGGGTGGTGGCCGTGGCCGGCGCCTCTCCGGTGCCGAGATTGCGGGCGTAGACGGGATGGGCACCACTCGAGACCTGGACCCGCAGGCAGTGACCGGTGGCGAAGGTGTGACCGACCGGCCACAGGGCCACCGCCGCCGTGAACGTCCCGTCCGGATTCCGTCGGATGGACGCAGGGTCGAAGCGCTGCAGTCCGTCGCACACGTTGACGGACCGGCCGTCTGGTGACACGTCGCAGAGCCGGACGAAGAAGTCCGTGTGGTCCAGGCTCGAGCCCACGTGCAGTTCCGCCTCCACTGGACCGACGAGGTCGAGAGGCTCGTCCAGCTCGTCAGAGGTGTAGACGAGGACGTCGGGGCGTGCCTCGAGTGACCGGTTATCTGCGATGCCCCCGGTGAGCATGCCGATACCACCCATCGATGGCGTCGGATCGGCGGGGTCGTAGCGATAGTGGTCGGGCTCCGACGGCGCCTCCGGCTCTCTTGCCGAGAGGTGACCCCCGGCATGGAGGTACCAGCGGGTCGGAGTTGAGGGAGGAGGCCAGTCCGGAAGGTCGCGCCAGTGCCCGCCTTCACCCTGCATGTGGACCTTTACCGGCGTGGGGCCGAGCAGTTCCTCTCGACCGAGCAACCAGGTATCGAACCAGTCCAGTGGGGCGTCGGTCATGCCGCCCTCCCCGCCCCCGCCCAGGTGTCCACCGGCGCCGATACGCAGATTCACGGGGGCAGGCGACGCGCGCAGGACGGCGTAGTCCTCCAGCACGCCGGGCAGCGGGTAATCGTGCCAGCCGTCGACGAGCAGGGTTGGCACCGTCCACTCCGCCAGCAGGTGCCGGAAGTTCACCGGATTCCAAAAGGCATCCCCGGCGCCGCCGTGGGCGAGCTGGTCCCGGTAGAGCTGGAGATCAACACCTGTGAGCCGAAGGATCACCTCACCGAGCGGGAGGTGGTCGAAGCCCGCCCTCAGCTCAGCCATGCGCCGCCCGATCCCATCGGGGGAGATGTCGGTGGGGACGGCATCGCCCTGCTTGTTGAACTGGGTGGCACCCGCGTCCCAGGGGATGATCACCTCGAGAGCCAGCGATCCTCCCGGATACCACGAGTAGGCCCGCACCGAGGTCGACAGGGCGACGGCCATGGCCTTGAGATGCGGCGGCTTGGTGGAGGCCAGTGCCCACTGGGTGAAGCCCATGTAGCTACCGCCGAACGTGCCCATGCGGCCGTCGAACCACGGCTGGGAGGCGATCCAGTCGGCGGTGTCCCGCCCGTCACCCGCTTCGGCGAAGTAGCTGTGCGTTCCCCCAGACCCGTCCGTGCCGCGACACGCCTGCAGGACGTAGCGGTAGCCACGTGCGGCGAACTCCGGCCCCATGGCGGAGGCGAAGTTGACCCTGCCGTACGGCGTGCGTTCCAAAATGGTGGGGGCGTCGTCGATGCCCACGGGGTGGTAGACGTCGGCCAGCAGCACCGTCCCATCCGACAGCCTGACCTTGACGTCCCGCTCGACCTCGACTTCGTTGGTGCGCTCCCGCATGTCGACCCCCTTCAAGACCGGGCCTCCGGCCGTCGGCGACGGACAGACCCTATGTCAAGTCTCGTTGGACTGGACCCTTACAGGGTGCACAACCCGTGCGGGCCGCTCCGCCGCCGTCACGGTGATACACCCAAAGGGGGCACTGTCCCCCACACGGAGAGGAAGGTCACATGGTCACCAACATGGACGCTTGGGCCCAGGCTGGTCTGATCTACGAACTATCGGAGAGCGTGGCGTGGTTGCGCCTGAACCGGCCGCAACGGCGAAACGCATTGGACCACTATCCGGGCGGTGAGGGTCCTGACGGCATGGGTTTGCGCGACGCGCTCTTAGAAGCCATCCGCGAAGCGAGCGAGGACAAAGCGGTCAAGGTCGCGGTGATCACGGGCAAGGGCTCAGTGTTCTCAGCCGGCGCCGACCTGAAGAGCGAGGCGCTGGAGATTCCGCCGGAGCACAGACGGTCTCCGACGGTCGCCCGCGACGACGGGCTTCTCTACGGCTGGTACCGCCTGCTCGAGTCGATCTGGCGCAGTGAGACTCCGTTCGTCGCCGCGGTCAACGGACCGGCCATCGGGGCGGGATGCCAGCTCGCGTTGGCGTGCGATCTGATCTACGCGTCCGAGAGGGCAACCTTCTGGGAGATCTTCGCTCGCATCGGTCTCCCGCTCGAGGGCGGGGCGGCATGGTTGCTGACGAGGTCCCTCAGCCTTCCGCTGGCCAAGGAGATGGCCCTCCTGAGTGAGCCTTTGAGCGCCAAGCAGGCGTTCGAGTGGCGGCTTATCAACGGATGCGTACCTGCCGAGCAGCTCGAGACGGTGGCCGCTGGAGTGGCACGGAAGCTCGCGACGCTGGAGCCCCCCTCATTCGGTCCGGCTGCGTCGGGAGAGCGTCGTGACGTAAGTGCGCGCCTGGGGCACATCAAGGGCCAACTGAACGCCGCATGGGAGCAATCGATGTGGCAGACGTTTCGGGAAGAAGCGGCCCTGCTCAACATGCCGGCCGGCGAGGTGTCGGAATAGGCGAAGGGCGGACAGGAGACCATTGCAGGGGGTGGCGAACTTCTGATGGCCGAACTTGGGGTGGAGGCTGGCCACAGACAGTCGCAGCCCAAGCCAAACTCGGACAGCCTCAATGTTCCATCCGAACGGTCATGAAACCCATTCCGATCGTCTGGCACCTCATCCATGGATCCAGGCGGTGTCGTTAAATCAGCGGTCTAGCTGGGGTTTGGATGCAGGACCTGCTTGACCAGTTTTTAGCCGGAAACAGCAATTTCCGGATCCGTGGGATTTCATGGGATGCGCTCAGAAGAGATTCGTCCGTCGGGGCCAAACGCTTCTCGGTGGGCGTGGCCGACCGAATCGAATTGAAGAAGCCAGCTTGAGGGTCAGCGGACGAAACGCACCCTGCCATCGATGTGACCCTGCTGACCAAGGGTGCGGCCGGTCCAGTCCGGTGAGAACAGTTCGACCAGTCGGCGACAGTTATCGGGAGCTGCCGACCGGCCCCACCCTTGACTTGTGATCGAGTGTCCGTGCCCTCAGCGGGCGAGGATCGTGGCGGCGGCGGTGCCTGGAGCCCCGTAGACCTGGGCGTAACCGACGCGTGGGTCACCCTGGACTTGGCGGTCGCCGGCCTGGCCGCGGAGCTGAAGCACCAGCTCGTGGACTTGGCGGAGGCCGGAGGCTCCGATCGGCTCTCCGTTGGCGATGAGGCCCCCGTCGGTGTTGATCGGCATTGAGCCCGTGATCTCGGTAGCGCCGTCCGCGAGAAGCTTCTCCTGGTCGCCGTCAGCACAGAAGCCGTTCTCAGCCATGTGGATGACCTCGGCGCCAGCGTCGGTGTCCTGGACCTGGATGACATCAACGTCCTCGGGCCCGATCCCAGCGTCTTCGTAGGCGGCGCGAGAGGCGTGCACAGTGGGGGCAACATCTTCCGCAACCGGAGCCCACGTGGTGTTGACCTCGTAAGAGCCGTAGTTGCGCGTGCGGATAGCAGTCGCTTTCACGTACACCGGCATGTCCGTGAAGCGGTGAGCGATGTCGGCGCGGCAGAGGACCACCGCCGCAGCGCCCTCGTCGGGAGCGCAGAACATGTACGAAGTGAGCGGGTAGTTGAGCATCTGAGAGCTGAGGATCTCCTCCTCGGTGATCGGCTTGCGACGGAAGGCCTTCGGGTTGAGAGCGCCGTTGCGGTAATTCTTCGCCGCCACCTTGGCCAACGTTGCCTGGGATACGCCATGGTCGTGCATGTACTTGTTGATCTTCATGCCGAAGAACTTGGTGGTCACGTACTGCCCGTTCTCGCCATACCAAGTAGGCACGTTGGTGGTCGTCGGATCTCCTTTGAACGACCCTCGAGCATGCTTGTCCGTGCCGACAGCCACGACGATGTCACCGTTGCCGGCGCGAATGGCGTTTGCGGCCTGCTGGATTGTGGCAGCGCCGGTTGCACACGCGCTGAACACGTGGATGAACGGAAGACCGGTGAGACCGACCAGCCCCGTGAGGGGGTCGGTCCAGACCCCCCAGCTCCCGCCGAAGGCGCACTGGACGTCGTTCCATGTCACGCCAGCGTCGGTCAACGCCAGCTCTACGGCGTCCGCGGCCATCTCGTACGCGGACTTGTCGCCGTGCCGGCCGAAGGGGTGCAGTCCGACACCGATGATCGCTACATCGTCCATTTAGCGCTCCTCACTGGTCTGCGCGCCGACGGGCGCGAAGGCGAAGGTGATGACCTCGTTGCCATCGTCGTCGAGATAGAACGGGACGATCCGCAGTACGACCTCCATGCCGAAGTCGAGCTTTTGGGGATCGCACTCCGTGAGCCTCGACTCGACCCGCACCACATCGTCAAGTTGCACCAGCCCGATCCCAAAAGGCTCGAAGGACTTGCCAGTCGGATCACCCCTGTAGTCAAAGCTCGGCGGGAACTCCTGAGTCGTCCAGGAGACGAGGGTGCCGCGGCGGGGTAAGGGAACCTCGGCCATGCTCTGGGTACCGCAGCGGGGGCATCGCGACTGCATCGGAAAAGTGATCGCCCCGCAACCCGTGCACTGACCACCAAGCAACTGCGGATCATCGGCCGGCCAGGTGAATACGTTCGCGATCGGTTTCTGCGTCACTGACCCTCCACCCTCGGACTTACCGCCGTAAGGCTAGCCAACGGTGGCACAAACACGCTGAAAGTCTCGGCGCACGGTGCAATATTCCGATCGAAGCCCTGACCAGAATCTCGTCTCCACGCGCGAGGTGGGCCAGCCAATCTGCCGAGAAGGGCGGTGGAGGTGGTGGATGCTCTGCGCGTCGAGCAGGCCTCCGTCCGCACTCCCCCGTCGCTGGAGATTCGCATTGAAGGCGTCGATATCTGCCGCCCTGATCGATCTGACCTTCGTTCCGCCGAACCTCGGCAGGATGCGCTTCTCGAGCAAACGGTCGAACTCGTGGAGCGTCGTCGGTGAGAGGTTCAGCTGGGCGATGGGTCGCCATTACGTTCAGTAGGCCGGTCCACCCTCGATATCGAGACCACGTGGCCCTCGAGCACGTCATCGATGTTCACCGCTGGACCAGGTCTGCAAGCGTGCCGTTGCTCGTGACTTCATCGGTGTCACCCACCTTCATCAGCAGCTCGGCCAGGCTGCCTTCGGCGAATCGCTTCGTCCCTGGATCGTTCGCGTGACGTCGATGCGTCGTCCATCGCTCTGGCGACGGCGTAGACCTTGGCCCACGAGGCGTTCCTACCGCAATCCTCGGTATGACCCCGCATGGCCAGGCAATCTCAGGATCTCCAAGGGAGGATTCCCACGAGGTTCTTTGTTGGGCAGCGGGACCCAAGGCGAAGCCCAGCCCAATCGGCCGCTGAGGAGCCCGGCATCTGATCTAAGGAGCTTTCCCGATGTGCCGGAGACTCTCGGGGCGCAAGGTGAGGGTTGTGATCATCTCGACGCTGATCGATCAAGAGGTAGGCGCCGTTGCCAGTTGGGTCCTGACATCGGACCCGGTCGGGCAGCGGATGCCAAAGCCAGTCGCCCTCACGGGCAGAACGATCGCCACTGATCAGATCCATCACCAACGGAAGGAGGACGGCCATGCCGCTGTACTTGGACGTGCGCACCCCCAGGGAGGCGTGGCCGCCGCCGACGTGGCCAAGGCTCACGAGGCCGATCTCGCCCCGCCAGGCCGTCACGGCGTCGACTATCGCCAGTACTGGGTGGACGAGAAGGCCGGAAACGATCTACCGCCTGGTAGCGGCTCCGAGCGCCGGGGCTGCCAGCGCGGTGCAGCGCGAGGCGCACGGGCTCGTGGCCTACGAAATCTTCGAAGTCTCCGAACACTGACCGATTCCGAGCACCGAAAGGAAACCCAATGACAACCATCAACTCCTCGATCGACACCGGACGCACATGGGCCCAGTCCGCGCGGGCCACCCTGGTGGTCCTGGCGATGCTGGCGCTGCTGGCCGGCGTCTTCATAATCGGGCGCGTGTCGGCGCCGTCTACCACGGCGTCCCCTGCACAGACCCACCTCCTGGCGCCGGCCGTGTCCGACGGCGGCGGTGCCGCCTGCAACCCTGCTCCGCGCTCGGTGACTGCATGCTGAACGGGCCGATGCTCTTGGTGGTGACGGCCGCCGGGTTCCCCGTTCGGGTGGCCGTAAGCGCGACTGTGCGGGCCGGGTGCCGGTGACGACGTTGTGGGACAATTCCGCGGTGACCGGAAGGGTATCGTCCTCCGAGTTCGTGGGTCGGTCAGCCGAGTTGATGCTGCTCGAGGACGCGTTGGAGGGCGCCGGCTCCACGGCGACGACGGTCCTGGTAAGCGGAGAGCCCGGCATCGGCAAGAGCCGAGTTGTGGCCGAGTTCTGCAGCCGGGCGGCGGCCAACGGGTGGCTGGTCGCCGTAGGCGGGTGCTCGCCGGTTGTAGGTCACGACCTCCCGTACGGGGGGGTCGTGAGCGTGCTCCGCAGCCTGGCCCGCGAGGTCGGCGACGACGCGGTGGAGCCAGCTCTGCGCGCGCTCGGAGTCTTCGGCATCGCGTCGGTGCCGGCGCGGCCCGACGCCGGCGAACTGGGCCGGACCTGGCTGTTCGAGACGATCCTCGAGCAGATGGCGGCCGTGTCGAGCCGCACCGGCGTGGTGCTCGTCGTCGAGGACATGCAGTGGGCCGATCACGCGACGCTGGGTGTCGTCGATCATCTCACTCGCAACCTGGCCCAGCGCACCGTTCTGCTGGTCTGCACGTGTCGGTCAGACGCGCTCGGTACCGACGGGGCGCTCCGGACATTCGCCGCTGAGCTGGCCCGCGGCGCCAACGTGCGACGTGTCGAGCTCGCTGGGCTCGACCGCGCAGCCCTCGCGGTGATGGCGGCTGACATCCTTGGCGCCGCGGTGCCTGCCGACCGGCTCGACGCAGTCGAGCGGCTTGCCGGGGGAAACCCGTTCTTCGCGGAGGAGCTCCTGGCCGCCGGCGACCGCACTGTCGTGCCATCGGGCCTGCGCGACGTCGTCATGGCCGGGGTGGAGCAGCTCTCGCCCGCGGCACGCCAAGCGTTGGGCGCGGCATCGGTGTTCGGTGACGCCATAGAGCACAGACTGCTGGCCGAGGTCGTCGACCTCGAGAGCATCGAGCTCGAAACAGCCCTGCGCGAGACAGCGAGACAGGGACTGCTCATCGCCAATGACGCCGGCTACCGGTTCCGTCACGACCTCGTGCGCGAGGCGCTGTACGACTCGTTGCTCCCGGGGGAGCGGCGTCGGTTGCACGGGAACCTTGCCCGCGTCCTCGACGTGGAGCCCGACCCGGACGGCCGACTCATCGCCGAGCTGGCCCGGCACTGGTGGAACGCCGGCGACTGGGAGCCGGCATTGCGCACGTCACTGGCGGCGGCCGACAAGGCCATGACCGTCTATGCCTTCGACGAGGCGCTGGGACAGTTCGAACGGGTGCTCGGTGCCTGTGACCACCTGGCCGCTGCCGGCGCGGTGGCCTCGGTGGACCGCGTCGAGCTGCTGGGCAGGGCGGCTGACGCCGCCTATTGGGGGGGCCGGGGCGAGCGCGCCGTCGCCTTCGCCCGCGCCGCAATCGACCTGATCGATGCCGATGCCGATCCGATGGGCGCGGCACGCTGCTGGACGCGCTTGGGTCGCAATGCCTGGGCCGTCGGTGATCCGCCGGGATCGGCTGGGGCGCTGGCCGAGGCGGAGCGCCTCCTGCCGGAGGACGAGCCCTCGGTGGAGCTGGCCCGTGTCCAGTGCGAGCAGGCACGGTGGCTCATGCTCATGTCCCATTACGAACAAGCCGAGGTCCGCTGCCGGCAAGCCGTCAGTACTGCCCGGGCGGTCGGGGGCCGATTGGAGGAGGGCCATGCCAGCAACACGCTCGGGGTTTCACTCTGCCTGTTGGGCCGTCCCGATGAGGGCCTGGCCCTGCTCCGGTGGTCCCTCGAGATGGCCGAGGAGGTCGGAGACCCCGAGAGCCTGAACCGCGCCTACGGCAACCTGGCCTCTTGCCTTGTCGAGTGGGCTCGGCTCGAGGAGGCGGCCGCGCTGACACTCGACATGGTGGCCGCCGGCGAGCAGCTTGGGGGCATTCGTTTGAACGGGTCAGCCTTCAACAGCGCCGAGGCCCTCGTCCGGCTGGGCCGGTGGGACGAAGCCGAGGCCATGGCCCGCGACTACGGCGGGATGCCGTCGGGCAACTGCGCCTCGACGCCCTTGATGTTGCACGTCACCTTGGCCCTTCTCCGCGGGGAGCTCGACCGCGCTCGTCCGCTCCTCGAAGAGGTCGGAAGCCGCACAGCATCGCTGACGGACGTCCAGTTCCGGGGGTCGTTCCATCTGCTCGAGGCCCAGTTGGCCATGGTCGAGTGCCGGTTCAAGGATGCCTCCGACGCCATCGAGCAGGCCTTGGGCCTGGTCGCGGGAACCGAGGAACAGTCCCTTGCCACGGAGATGTGCGCGGTCGGTATCAGGGCCGTGGTCGATGGGGCCGTACGGGCTCGAGCCGAGCGCCGCCGGGTGGACGACGCCAAAGTCCGCCTGCGCGCCGCCGAGCTGGCGGACAAGGCCGACGAGATCGCGGACCGGCCCCGGCGCCAGGGATTGCGGCCGCTGCCCCGCGCGCTGGCGTGGCAGGCACAAAGCCGCGCCGAGGCAGCGCGCACGGGGCCACCGGCGCCCAAGCTGTGGGAGGCAGCCGCAGGTGCTTGGGAGTCGCTCAATGAGCCAATCGGCACGGCCTACTGCAGATGGCGGCACGCCGAGGCGCTGCTGGCCGGCCGTTCTGGACGGACACGAGCGACGGCGCTCGTCACCGATGCGTGGCGCACGGCGGTGTCGCTCGGCGCCGAGCCGTTGCGGCTCGACATCGAGGACCTGGCGCGCCGCGCTCCGATCCAGCTCGAGATGGCCGACGAGACGCCATCAGCGGCCGCCACCGCCCGTTCGGATCTCGGCCTCACTCAGCGCGAGGTCGAGGTGCTCGGGCAGCTGGCCGCCGGGCGCAGCGACGCGCTTATCGCCGAGACGCTGTTCATCAGCAAGAAGACGGCCAGCGTGCACGTGTCGAACATCCTGCGCAAGCTTGGGGTATTCAGCCGCATCGACGCCGGGGAGATCGGACAACAGGCGGGCCTCGGCTAGACCCCCGCCTGCCAGAGCGTCCGGGCTGGACCGCCCGAGGGCACCCAGTCAAGGCTCTCACCCGTGTCCGAAATCTCTTCGGCGCCCCCGGAAGGATTCGAACCTTCGCACACGGTTTAGGAAACCGATGCTCTATCCCCTGAGCTACGGGGGCCAGTGACGCACCGGCCGCCGGACGACACACTGCGCGGGACTGGCCGCACGGGCCATCGTAGGTCCTCGGGCCGGACTCGCCGCCGGCCTCGGGCTCTGGGTTTCCGACCGTTGGCCGACCACCCACCGGGATTGGTCGGGCTGGTCGGTGCTCATCCGGCACCACCGGCAGCTGGTCGGTCCTGTCATCTCATCTCCATGTCCCGCATGGTGATCCTCCATTCCCTCCCTGCTCACACGCACGCGACGAAGCGGGGACGAGGTTTCCGTGATGCCTCATTCACGGGTGTATGCCCCACCCCCCGAGGGGCACGTAGTCTTTGGGTGGGACCCGCGGCCTCCGACAGAGGTCGGAGCACGTGCGTTGCGCCTTCGCCGTCCGGCCCACGACATCAGGCCTGCGCGCTCGCGCGCGCGAGACAAAGGAGACGTAATGACCAATCCCGACAGCCCCCTGCCTTACAAGGTGGCCGACCTGTCCCTGGCCGAGTTCGGTCGCAAAGAGATCGATCTGGCCGAGCACGAGATGCCCGGCCTCATGGCCATGCGGGCCGAGTACGGCGCCAGTAAGCCCCTGGCCGGTGCCCGGGTGACCGGCTCCCTGCACATGACCGTCCAGACCGCGGTGCTCATTGAGACCCTCACCGCACTGGGCGCCCAGGTGCGCTGGGCCAGCTGCAACATCTTCTCGACCCAGGACCATGCGGCGGCGGCCATCGCCGTCGGGCCCGAGGGAACCGTGAGCGACCCCAAGGGCGTTCCCGTCTTCGCCTGGAAGGGCGAGACGCTCGAAGAGTACTGGTGGTGCACGGATCAGGCCCTGCGCTGGCCCGGCGAGGCCGGACCCAACATGATCCTCGACGACGGCGGTGACGCCACCCTGCTCGTCCACAAGGGCGTCGAATTCGAGAAGGCCGGTGCCGTGCCGGACCCATCGACCGCTGACTCCGAGGAGTTCGCCGTCGTGCTGGCCCTCCTCGGCCGCAGCCTGGCCGAGGACGCCGGACGCTGGACGTCCATGGCCAACGACATCAAGGGCGTGACCGAGGAGACGACGACCGGAGTGCACCGCCTGGTCGACATGGCCAAGAAGGGAGAGCTGCTCTTCCCGGCCATCAACGTGAACGACTCGGTGACCAAGTCGAAGTTCGACAACAAGTACGGCTGCCGCCACTCCCTCGTCGACGGCATCAACCGGGCCACCGACGTCCTCATCGGAGGCAAGGTGGCCGTGATCTGCGGCTATGGCGACGTCGGCAAGGGCTGTGCGCAGTCACTCGCCGGCCAGGGCGCCCGAGTTGTCGTGACCGAGGTGGATCCCATCTGCGCTCTCCAGGCGGCGATGGAGGGATTCCAGGTCACGACGCTCGAGGACATCCTGCCCGAGGCCGACATCATCGTCACCACGACCGGCAACAAGGACATCATCCGGGCTGAACACATGGCCGGCATGAAGCACCAGGCCATCGTGGGCAACATCGGCCACTTCGACAACGAGATCGACATGGCCGGGTTGGCCGGCACGCCGGGCATCGAACGGGTGAACATCAAGCCACAGGTCGACAAGTGGATCTTCCCCGACGGTCACGCCATCATCGTGCTGTCCGAAGGCCGGCTGCTGAACCTGGGCAACGCCACCGGGCACCCCAGCTTCGTCATGTCCAACTCGTTCACCAACCAGACGATGGCGCAGATCGAGCTGTTCAGCCAGACCGGCCAGTACGTCAACGACGTCTACGTGCTGCCCAAGCACCTCGACGAGAAGGTGGCTCGCCTCCACCTCGACGCGTTGGGCGTGAAGCTGACCACGCTGCGCCAGGACCAGGCCGACTACATCGGGGTCCCGGTCGAGGGTCCCTACAAGCCGGACACGTACCGCTACTAAGGGCTGGTGTCAGCCCAGCGAGGCCGTGGCGATCACGGTCCCGCTGGGCGACATCACCTGGGCCGAGCGCACCGTCGCCTGCTTGAATCGAAGGGGCGCCGCCCAGGCGCCGTACCCGTCGGTGGACACGAAGCTGCCCACCTCGTGGACCCGGCCGTCATCGGTCGTCACCACGCAATGGACCATGCCGCGTGCGGTCGAGTCGTCCAGGGTCATCTGCATCCACGGTGTGGCGCCGCCGAAGACGTCCACGTGGCCCACGCTCTCGCCGTTTTCCATCAGCGCGGCCGACTGAACGGCATGAGAAGGACGCGCACCGTGCGCGCTGGTGGTCGGTGCCGGCGAGGAGGACAGCCCGAGCCCCAGACCGACGGCCAGGGCGGCCACACCGGCCGCCGCCGTGGCGGGGATCCAGAACCGGGGGCGGCGCCGGCGCGTCGCCCGCGCCACCTCGATCCCCATCCGTTCGAAGAGCCGCGTCTCGAACCCCAACGGCGGCTCTGCCTCCGGGGCTACGGCCACCACAGCATCGGCCGCCCGGGACAGCTGCTCGAGCTCCTCGGCACAGCGCGGGCAGGACTCCAGGTGCGAAATCGTCCGCGCCCGCTCCCGCCCGGTCGACACGCCGAGCGCCAGCTCGGCCAGGTCATCCTCGTACTGCACACATTCGTCGTTCATCGGTCCTCGTTCACCCCCTCCGCGTGGTCGATGGCGGAGCGCAGCCGGATGAGGGCGGTCCGGATCCGCGTCTTGGCGGTGCCGAGGGGGATGCCCTCGGACGCGCTGATCTCGAGTGCGGTCCGGCCGTAGACCGCAGAGAGCACCACGGCACGACGCTGCTCGTCTGGCAACACACGCAAGGCAGCCCGGACGATCCGTTGGGCGTCGTGCCGTCCCGCCGTGTCCTCGGGGTGGCGCTCGTTGCTGGCCAGCATGGCGATGGCGAAGTCGTCGGGGTCGGTCGGGACCGCCCGCCGCATGCGCAGCGCGTCAATGGCCAGGTTGCGGGTGATGGTCAGGACCCAGGACGTCACGGAACCACGGCGCTGGTCGAACACGGGAGCGTGCCGCCAGACCCTGGTCATGGCCTCCTGGGCCACGTCCTCGGCCACTCCCGGATCGCCCGTCATGGAATAGGCCAATCCGAACACCCGTCGCTGGTAGCGGCGCACGAAGGCGATGGCCGCGGCCTGGTCGCCCACGGCCATGCCGGCCAGGAGATCCTCGTCGGTCAGCTCAGCCGAATCCACGCGCGATTCTCTCATCTACAGCTGTACGCACGGGGTCGACCTGGGGATTCCCCAGGGTCGGGGGGAACCCCGGGCCGCCCGCGGGCCGCAACCCCGGCGTGCGACAGCGCCGCCGTGGATGGACCTCCCCGGGGGCCGGGCCTGAGCCCTTCCAGGTCGGGGGGCGGGCCCGGCTCAGGTCTCCGGTCGGTCCCCGCCGTCAGTCCCTGAGGCCGGCGAAGAGATCGTCCTCGGGCAGGGGCGCGCCCGTCGGGTCGAGCACACGGACGAAGCTCTCCGCGCTCATCATCTTCGAGAACAAGTCGACGCCCATCTGAAGAAAGAAGATGTTGTCGCCCTGGCTGGCGTGCGCCTCCAGGGAGGCGTACTTGCGCGCGGCGACCGGGCCGCATTGGACCGTCGTCGTGATCAATTCGTCCGGCGTGCCGAAGTCTGGGTTTTCCTGCACCTCTTCGCCGGGTCCCTCGATGCCGGCCTCGGCCAGCACCTGGGCGAAACCAGCCAGTCGTGAGCGCGGGAGGGCCGTGTAGTAGAGCTTGGTCGGGACGCCCCATTCGGCCAGCGCGGCGCGGGTGATGCGGTTGGCCTGAATGTGATCGGGGTGCCCGTAGAAGCCGTTCTCGTCGTAGGTCACCACCGCGTCGGGTTGGTACCGGCGCATCAGTTCGGCCAGGCGATGTCCGCCCTCGGCCACCGGCGTCTGCCAGAAGGAACCCTTCGCCTCGTTCTGCGGCCACCCCGCCATACCCGAATCGTGGTAGCCGAGGAGCTCCAGGTGGCGCACACCCAGCACGGCACAACTCGCCTCGAGCTCCTGGCGGCGCAGCGGCACCACCACCGACTCGTCGTGGCCGGGATCCTCCGGCTTCACGCCGCCCGGCCCGTCACCCAACTCGCCGTTGGTGCAGGTGACCAGGACGGTGTCCACGCCCTCGTCCGAGTAGCGGGCCAGGATGCCGCCGGTGCTGATGGCCTCGTCGTCCGGATGCGCGTGGACGGCCATGAGGGTGAGGGGGCGCACCGGCATGCGCAGCAGCGTAAAGGACCGCCGTCTCCGCTCAGCCGGTCAGGTCTGCAACGCCCCCACGGCGCCGGCGAGCTGCTCCAACTCGGCCGGCCACCCGTCGTCGGGCGGTGCCATCGGCCGCACCACGAACTTCGAGAAACCGACGTCGAGGAACCGCTCGATCATCGCCCGCAGCCCCCCGCGGCCGGCGGGGACGATGTCCTCGAGCGGCCGGCCTCGGGCCCGCCGGGCCAAGGGCGAGGAGGCCAGCGCGGCCACGTCCGTTCCCTCGGGCGCGTAGGCCAACGAGATCCCGAAGTGCTCAGGGCTGATGGTGCGCCCGTGCTCGGCCGCCACCCGGTCGATCACCGCCTTGCCGGCGCCGGCGTCCTCGGGCGTGCAGAAGGCCGGGAGCCACCCGTCGCCCATGCGGCCGCACCGCTCGAGCGCGGCGGGCAGGTTGCCGCCCAGCCACACGTCGAAGGGGTCCTGCACCGGCCGGGGCGAGACCGAGATCTCCTCGAAGGAGCCGGCGGGGCCGTCGTGGCTCACCACCTCACCGGCCCACAGCCTGCGCAGCACCGGCAGCCCGTCCTCCATGTGGGCGGTGCGGGTCGGCGTCGAGAGGCCGATGGCGCTGCGCTCGCCGCCAATGGCCAGGCCCGGGACGAAGGTGAGCAGGAAGCGCCCACCCGAGAGCTGGTCGAGGGTGGCCACCGCCTTGGCCAACCAGACCAGGTTGCGCCCGGGCAACAGCATGGTCGTGCCGATCTTCAGCCGCGGGCAGGCCCCCGACACCCAGGCCAGCCCGACCAGTGGGTCGGGTCCGGGGCGCGTGAGGACCTCGGGCAGCCAGAGCGAGTCGAACCCCGTCTCGGTGACGGCCCGGCCCAGAGCCAGCATCTGTTCGGGTCCCAGGCTCTCCCCGCCGGCGCTGATGCCGATGCGGACCTTCACCTCACGACACCCCGGGTCCCGGTGCATCGGCCAGCACCATCAGGGCCCGCTCGATCCCCCCGTCGTCCACGTCGTGGTGGGTGACGAAGCGAACGACCCCCGGAGCGACGGCGTGGGCCAGGACGCCCCGTTCCTCGAGGTGGGCCAGGAGCTTGTCGGGCTCGGGATGGTCGAAGGTCACGATGTTCGTCCGCACCGACGCGGGGTCGAGGCCGCACCCGGGCCAGCGGGTCGCCACCGCCTCGGCCAGCCGGGCCGCCCGGCGGTGGTCCTCGGGCAGGCGTTCGACCATGTCACGCAGGGCCACCAGTCCCGGCGCGGCCAGCACGCCGGCTTGGCGCATGCCGCCGCCGAGCCGCTTGCGTTCCAGGCGTGCCTGCACCATGGCCTCCTCTTCGCCCGCCAGCAACGAACCGACCGGCGCACACAGCCCCTTGGAGAGGCAGCACATCACGGTCGTGACCGCCGACGCCCACCGCGCCGCCGACACACCGGTCGCCGCCTCGGCATTGAACAGCCGGGCCCCGTCCATGTGGATGGGCACCGGGCCGGCAGCCTCGACCAACGCGGCCAACCCCGCCGCGGTCCAGGGCGCACCGGACGCCGCCATGTGCGTGTTCTCGACGCTCACCAACGACACGGCCGGTTGGTGGTGCTCCGCCGCCTGGCGGGCCCAGCGCACCTCGGCCGCCGAGAGCATCCCGTCGCGGTCGTCGAGCCCGATGAACTGGACGCCCGAGTTCAGCGCGGCCGCGCCGTACTCGTAGGACACGATGTGCTGGCGCCGCCCGGCCACCACTGCCGTTCCCGGAGCCGTGAGCACCCGCAGCGCGATCTGGTTTGCCATCACCCCCGACGCCACGAAGAGGGCGGCCGGCTTCCCCATCCGTTCGGCGAACGCCTCCTCGAGCGCACGCACGGTCGGGTCCTCGCCGTAGTCGTCATCGCCCACCTCGGCCTCGGCCATCGCTCGGCGCATGGCCGGCGTCGGGCGGGTGACCGTGTCGCTCCGCAGGTCGACCACGTCGGGCACGCGGTCAGGCTACCGGTGCACCGTTATCATCCGGCGGTGACCACTCCCCCCTCCGCCGCCGGACCGGGCGCGCCCGGAGTTGGCCCGGCCGCCGGCATCCACGGCCTCCTCGGCGTCGAGATGCTCGAGACCACATCGAAGCGAGTGGTCCTTCGCCTGCCCGTGGACTGGAAGGTGCATCAGCCCTACGGCATCCTCCACGGCGGTGTCTCCGCGCTGCTGGCCGAGTCGGCCGCCAGCCTCGGCGCCGCCCTCGCCGCCGGGCCGGGCAAGGGCGTCGTCGGCATCGAACTCAACGCCAGCCACCTGCGCTCCCTGCGCGAGGGACACCTGACGGCCACGGCCACACCGGTGCGGGTCGGGAGGACCTTGCAGGTGTGGGGGATCACCCTCACCGACGACGACGGGAGGGCCATCTGCGCGGCACGTTGCACGGTCTCGGTCATCGACGCCGCGCCCGGCGGCGGCGACGGACCGGTGTCGGCCCCGCCAGGCACAACCGAATAGTCCGAAAGCCGCGGATCGGCCTACTATGTCGGTGTGACCCCGGTAGGAAGTGGAGCCGCCGCTCCGAAGCTCGGGCTGATCCTCCCCCCCACCACGCAGGGAGAACTCGTGGGTGACCGCGGTGGTACCATCGGTACGACCGGCTCGGCCGCCGAGGTCGCCGAGCTCTGGCGCCGGGCCGAGGCGACCGGGGCAGATTCGCTGTGGGCGGTCGACCATCTCTACTGGCCCCACCCCATTGGGGAGTCGCTGACCACGCTGGCCGTGGCCGCCGGGGCGACCAGCTCGGCCACCCTGGGCACCTGTGTCCTCCAACTCCCCTTGCGGCGTCCCGCCGCCGTGGCCAAGCAGGCCACCGCACTCCAGCTCCTCTCCGGTGGGCGCTTCGTCCTGGGAGTGGGTGTGGGCATCCACGAAGGCGAATACGTTCGGACCGGCGTCGACTTCCACCGTCGGGGCGCCCTCATGGACCAAGGGATCGCCGAGATGCAGCGAGCCTGGGCCGACCCGGCCGAGCCCGTGTCCGTGTACGTCCAGAAGCCGGTTTCGCCCCCGGTCCCGCTGTACGTGGGCGGGTCGAGCCCTGCGGCCCGGCGACGAGCCGCCGCCGTGGGCGATGGCTGGGTCCCATTGTTCCTGACGGCCGAGGAGTACGAGCCCGCAGTGGCCGATCTGCGGCGGGAAACGGCCGAGGCCGGCCGCGACCCCGACTCGGTCGAGGCCGGTGCGGTCGTCTTCGTCTACGTGGGCGATGACGAGGCTGATCCCCAACGGGGGGCCGCCTGGCTCTCGAACCTGTACGGACTGCCGGCCAAGGCCTTCCGGCGCCACCTGGTGGCCGGACCGGCCGACGTGTGCGCGGCGGCGCTGCAGCGCTTCGCCGACAGCGGAGCCCGCCACATCTTGATCATGGTGGCCGGCTCTCCCGCCCTGGAGCACTTCGGCGCCCTGCAGGCCGCGTTCACCGGCGGGCTGCCCGCCCGTCAGTTGGAGGAGGTGCCGGCATGAGCCGCCACGACGTCGCCGTTCTGGGCACGGGCATGACCGACATGAGCCGGCGCGACCTGACGCCCGAGACGATGGCCTACCAGGTGGTGCACGAAGCCCTCGGTGATGCCGGCCTCTCCTCGCACGACCTCGGGCTCGTCATCGTCGGGAACGCCATGGCCCACCGCCTGAGCGACCAGGGATGTGTGCGCGGCCAGACCTGGCTGCGCAAGGCCGGACTGAGCGAGGCCGCCATCGTCAACGTCGACAACTCGTGTGCCGGGGGGAGTTCCGCCCTGCACCTGGCCACCATGGCCGCCGCCAGCTCGGACCGTCCCGTGCTCGCCCTGGGCGTCGAGAAGATGTGGACCGGCGACCGGGCACAGACGATGGCGGGGATCGAGGACGGCCTTCCGGCGGAGTACCGGCAGGACCTGCACGAGCGGCGCCGAACCGACAACAACCCCGCCGGCAGCATCCTCATGGGCCTCAACAACGTATGGGCCCAGCGCCGCATGAAGGACGTCGGGCTCACTGTCCGCCAGATCGCCGCGGCCGCGGTCAAGGCGTTCCGCCACGCGTCGCGCAACCCGCTGGCCCAGTGCCAACGTTCGGCGACGATCGACGAGGTGCTGGAATCGCCCCAGGTGGCCGGCGTGTTGACCCGGCTCATGTGCAGTTCCTTCACCGACGGCGCCGCCGCCGTCGTCCTCGGAGGCTCCTCGAGAGCCCCCGCCTCGGCGCCTCGTATCATCGGCTCGGTGGCACGCTCCGGGAATGGCTTGCTCGACTACCACGACCGGCTGACACACACCGCCGACGCAGCCTGGGAGGCCTTCGGCTTCGGTCCGGGCGAGGCGGACGTGGTCGAGCTGCACGACGCCACCGCGGCCGAGGAGCTCTACGCCCTGGAGTCGCTCGGATTCTTCGCCGACGGCGAGGCCGGGCCGGCCACCGAGGCCGGGGCCACCGCGGTCGACACCCCCGGGCTCGTGGTCAACCCCAGTGGCGGCCTGCTCGGACGCGGCCATCCCCTCGGTGCGACCGGGCTGGCCCAGATCGTGGAGCTGGCCAACCAATTCCGGGGCCGATGTGGAGACCGTCAGATCGAGGACGCCCGGCTCGGCGTCGCGGTGAACACCGGCGGCATCATCTACGGCGACGCGGGGATCGTCTGCATCCACGGAATGCGGGCGGGGTCCGCCGCGTGAGAGGGATCCGCATCACCGGCTGGGGCATCGCCGTCCCGGACAAGGTGGTGACCAACGACGACATGGCGCTCTCGCTCGACACGAGCGACGAGTGGATCATCGAGCGCACCGGCATCCGCGAGCGTCACATCGGCGGCACGACGTCGGGCCTGGCCATCGAAGCCGCACAGGCCGCCCTGGCCAAGGCCGGTCGTACGGCCAAGGAGATCGACCACCTGGTGCTGGCCACCACGACACCCGACGGCATCGTCCCGGGCACCGCACCGTCGGTCCAGCACGGGATCGGCATGAAGGGGGGTGCGTTCGATCTCAACGCAGCGTGCTCGGGCTTCGTCTACGGGTTGATCACCGTGGCGGGCCTGATCGCCTTGGGCTCCGGGCCGGTGCTCCTCGTGGGCTCCGAGACCCTCTCGAAGATCACCGACATGGACGACCGCAAGATCGCCATCATCGTGGGGGACGGCGCGGGTGCCGTGGTGGTCGAACCGGTGGACGGACCCGGCGCTTTGCGGAGCTGGAACATGAACTCCGACGGCTCCCTCAAGCACTTGCTCAAGTGCGAGCACGGCGGGACCTTGTTCATGGACGGCAAGGAGGTCTTCCGCCGGGCCGTGCGCGTCGTGGTCGAGTCGGCCGAGCAGGCGATGGCCGATGCCGGCCTCACGGCCGACGACATCGCGATGATGGTGCCGCACCAGGCCAACCTGCGCATCATCCATGCCGCCTGCCAGCGCCTCGGCATCCCCGAGGAACGCACCGCCGTCGTCATCGACCGCTACGGGAACACCTCGTCGGCCTCCATCCCGCTCGCCCTGCACGACGTGCTCCTCCACGACCGGGTGCACGACGGCGACCACGTCCTGCTCACCGGTTTCGGGGGCGGCATGACCTGGGCCAGCGCCGTCCTCCGCTGGAACGCGTGAGCGGCCGGTCGGACGGGGGGGCCCTGGCGCTCGTCATCCTCGCCGCAGGACGGGCCCGGCGCTACGGCGGCTGCAAACCGCTGGCCCCCGTCGGCCCGCGCGGCGAAGCCGTGATCGACCTCGTGGCGTCCGACGCGCTGGCCGCCGGCTTCGACATCATCGTGCTCGTGCTCGGTCCGAGCACCGGTCCCGCCATCCGGTACCACGTCGAGCAGACCTGGCCCGACGCCATCGACGTGCGCTTCGCCCTCCAGCCGGCTCCACTGGGCACGGTCAACGCGGTGCTCAGCGCTTCCGAGCACGTCGGTGACACCCCCTACGGTGTCGGCAACGCGGACGATGTCTACGGACGGGCCAGCTGCGCGCGGTTGGCCGAGCACCTACGCCACCAGCGGGACACCAACGCGCTCGTGGGGTACCGGTTGGCCGACGCGGTGATCGGCTTCGCCCCCGTGACCCGGGGCATCTGCACCGTGAGCGACGACGGCATGCTGGTCCGGGTCGACGAGCGGAGAAAGGTGCAGGCCACGCCCGAGGGCCGGTTCGTCTCGGGCGACGGTCGTGAGCCCGCGTCGCTGTCGCCCGATGCTCGGGTCTCCATGAACCTCTGGGGCTTCACTCCGGCCTTCCACGCCGTCCTCCAGGCCGCCATGGCTGCCGCGACCGACGCCTCGGAGGAGTCCGAAGTCCTTCTGCCCGAGGTGGTGGCCCAGACGTTGTCCACCTCTTCCTTCGCCGTCCTCGAGGGCCAGGGCCGCTGCGTGGGCGTGACCCACCCCGACGACCTCTCGCTGGTCCAGGCCGAGCTCAACCGACAGATCGCCACTGGCGAGCGCCCGGCCGCCCTCTGGCCCTCGCTTCGCTGAGCGACGTCCTCTCTCCGCTCCCGGGCTGATCTCCCGCCACGGCGTGTGGAGAGCGAACCGGGAGCACTCCGGCCCCCGGACGCGACGCAACCCCGAGTAACCGTTCGGCCGAAGCCTCCCGTGCTCCTCGGGGCTACGCCTGCGATGGCCGCTGGACACCAGCGGGGATCGTGTCGGACAACCCCCACCCGCATCGGCCCCGTCGGCTCCAGGGAAGCCGCCGTGACACGCCACGGTCCACCTAAGGTCGGATCCTCCTGCCCACTCCGGTCACGCTCCCTTTTTGGGGGTTCGTTCCCATCCCTCGATCCCGCCTTGCAGCGTTCTCTCGGCTTCCCTCCGTTCCACCCTGCGGCTTCCCTTCAGGCTTCCCTCGCTCCCACCTTTCGGTGCTCGCTTGAGGTTCGGTGGGCTTTCGTCTCCGAACTGGGGACAGACTGCGCTTCCGCTCACATCAGGTCAAGACGGATTCGCGAAATCCAGGGGTTGTCCCCACCTTTCTACGGTTCATCCCCAACTCGCGCCGCCACCGTCCCCAGCTCTTCCCCATGCTGACGCGCACACGGCGACGGCGCGACGTACGGGGAATCGGGGTCGCGGGCCAACGTCGGAGCGCCGCTCTGGCCTCGTCGACTCCGGTGCGCTCGATGTGGCCACCGCCGCTGCACGGGCCGAGCACGAGACGGGCCCCTCTCGGTACGCGCCCTGGCGACACCTCGCGCTGAGCGCTCGCTGACGACGAACTACAGAGGCGTCACGTACGCACCGGAGATCCCACCGTCGACGAGGAAGGTCGATGCGGTGATGAACGAGGAGTCGTCACTGGCCAGGAACGCCGCCGCGGCCGCGATCTCCGACGCCTCGCCGAAGCGTCCCATCGGGATGTGGACCAGGCGGCGGGCCGCCCGTTCGGGATCCTTGGCGAAGAGCTCCTGGAGCAACGGCGTGTTCACCGGACCCGGGCACAGCGCGTTGACCCGCACTCCTTGGCGGGCGAACTGCACGCCGAGCTCGCGCGACATGGCGAGCACGCCACCCTTCGAAGCGGTGTAGCTGACCTGGCTCGTGGCCGCGCCCATGACGGCGACGAAGGAGGCGGTGTTGACGATGGAGCCCTTGCCCCGCGCCAGCAGGTGGGGCAGCCCGAACTTGCAGCAGAGATAGACCGAGGTGAGGTTCACCCGCTGCACGCGGTCCCAGGCGTCGAGACCCGTCTCGAGGATGGAGTCGTCGTCGGGCGGACTGATGCCCGCGTTGTTACAGCAGATGTCGATGCCGCCGAAGGCGGCGGCGACCGACTCGTACATGGCCTCCACCTCACCGGCGGAGGTGACGTCGGCTTTGACGAACTTGCCGCCGACGGCGGCGGCCAGGGCGCCTCCGGCCTCCTCGTCCAGGTCGACCACCGCCACCTTGGCGCCTTCGGCGGCGAAGCGCTCGCACATGGCGCGCCCGATGCCGCTGGCCCCTCCGGTCACCACGGCGACGCGGTCGACCAATCGGTGGGCGTAGGGAATCGTGTCGCTCATGCGTCCTCCGTTTTGATCCGTGGCGTGTGATCCGTGGCGGCCGGCGTCGCCGGCGCGGGTGAGCCTTGGCTGACTGGGGTTGCCGGGTGGCGTTACTCGTTGCTGATGAAGACGTTCTTCACGTCGCTGAAGGCCTCGAGGGCGTCGGGACCGAGCTCGCGGCCGATACCGGACTGCTTCATCCCGCCGAAGGGTGTCCAGTAGCGCACCGAGGAGTGCGAGTTCACCGAGAGCGTCCCCGTCTCGACGGCGCGGGCCACCCGGAGCGCGCGGCCGACGTCGCGCGTCCAGAGGGAACCGGACAATCCGTAGGGCGTGTCGTTGGCCAGCCGGACCGCGTCGGCCTCGTCGTCGAAGGGGACGACCACGACGACCGGCCCGAAGATCTCCTCGGAGGCCGCCCGGTCCCCCGGCTCGACCGGGGCCAACACGGTCGGGGCGAACCAGTTGCCCGGGCCCTCGGGGCAGGTACCGCGCACGGCGACCGGGGCCCCGTCAGGGACGAAGGCGGCCACGCTGGCCAGGTGGGCCTCGGAGATGAGCGGGCCCATCTCGGTCGACTCCACGGTGGGGTCACCCACGACCACGCGGCGGACCGCCGGCTCGAGCAGGGCGAGGAAGCGGTCGTAGACCGGACGCTCGACCAGAATGCGCGAGCGGGCGCAGCAATCCTGCCCCGCGTTGTCGAACACCCCCGAGGGGGCACGGGCGGCGGCCAGCTCGAGATCGGCGTCGGCAAAGACGATGTTGGCGCTCTTGCCCCCCAGTTCGAGGGTGACCCGCTTGATCTGCTCGGCGCAGCCGCGCATGATGCCGCGGCCCACCTCGGTCGAGCCAGTGAAACACACCTTGCGCACGGCGGGGTGGGTCACGAAACGCTCGCCGACGACGCGGCCCTGACCGGGCAGGATCTGCAGGACGCCCTCGGGCAGCCCGGCCTCGAGGGCGAGCTCTCCGATGCGCAGCGCGCTCGAGCGGAGTGATCTCGGCCGGCTTGAGCACCACGGTGTTGCCGGCGGCCAGGGCCGGGGCGAAGCCCCAACCGGCGATGGCCATCGGGAAGTTCCAGGGGACGATCACGCCGACCACGCCCAGGGGCTCGAAGAAGGTGACGTCGAGGCCGCCCGACACCGGGATCTGCCGGCCCACGTGACGCTCGGGGGCGGCGGCGTAGTACTCGATCACGTCGCGCACGTTGCCGGCCTCCCAGCGGGCGTTCCCGATGACGTGGCCGGCGTTGGCCACCTCGAGGTCGGCCAGCTCGTCGCGATGGGCGTCGACCGCGGCGGCGAAGCGACGGAGCAACCGGGCCCGGTCACCGGGGGCCACGGCCCGCCAGGTCTCGAAGGCGGTGGCGGCCGCCGCGATGGCGGCGTCGGTCTCGTCGGCGGTCAGCCCCTCGACCTTGGTGATGATCTCGCCGGTTGCCGGATTGCGTACGTCCACGCAGTGATCTTTGCCGATGGCGGCCTCCCGGTCCGGCGCCCGGCCCGCTTCGGTACAGTGCGGGGCCGTGCCCGCCGCGCCGCCGCCGCCATCCGGCTCCTCCACCGAGACGGGTCCTCCACGGACCGACGCCATCGAGTTCAACCTGGCCCAGGCCTTCGACGTGCTGACCGAGAGCCTGGCCGACCGCGAGTGCGTCGTCTGGCGTGACCGGCGCCTGAGCTACGGCCAGCTCCAGGAGCGGTCCAAGCGTCTGGCCTCCTACCTGCACGGGCAGGGTCTGGGCGTGCGGGCCGAGCGCACCGCACTGGCCAACTGGGAGTCGGGCCAGGACATGGTGGCGCTGGCCCTCTACAACGGCAACGAGTACCTCGAGGGCATGCTCGGGTGCTACGCCTCGCGCACCGCGCCCTTCAACGTGAATTACCGCTACGTCGGCGAGGAGCTGCGCTACCTGCTCGACGACGCCCGCCCCCGCGCCATGATCCTGCACTCCTCGCTGGCCCCGACGCTGGCCGAGGTGCTGCCCACTTTGGACGTTCCGCCCGACGTGCTGCTCCAGGTCGAGGACGAGTCGGGTCACCCCCTCCTCCCCGGTGCGGTCTGGTACGAGGAGGCATTGGCCGCGGCCTCGCCCTCGGGGCCACCGGTCGACCCTTCCCCCGACGACCTCTACGTCCTCTACACGGGGGGCACGACCGGCATGCCCAAGGGCGTGCTCTGGCGCCAGCACGACATCTTCATGGCCGCCATGGGTGGGCGGAAGGTGGGCACCTGGGAGAGGGTGCAGAGCTACGAGGGGCTGACCGAGCGTCTGGACGAGAGCGTGCCACTGCGGCTGTTGGTCCTGCCCCCACTCATGCACGGCGCCGCCCAGTGGGCCTGCTTCATGCTGATGGCGCAGGGCGCGACGCTCGTGTTCCCCGACGACACCCGGCGCGTCGACCCCGACGACGTGTGGACGACGGTCGAGCGCGAGAGGGCCAACACCATGACCATCGTGGGCGACGCCATCCTGCGCCCGCTCGTGCTCCAACTCGACAAGAAGCGCTACGACCTCTCGTCCTTCTTCGCGGTGGGCAACGGCGGCGCACCGCTGACGCCGGCCGTGCGGGCCATGGCCCTCGAGCGCCTGCCCAATCTGGTCATCTCGGACTCGGCCGGATCGTCCGAGACCGGTGCGCAGATGCACGTCACCTCGGTCGACGGGATCGAGGTGGGCAGGTTCGTCCCCGGTCCGGGCACCGTGGTCGTGGACGAGGACCTGGCGACGGTCCTGGCCCCGGGTCACGAGGGCAACGGGTGGCTGGCCCAGACCGGGAACGTGCCGTTGGGGTATCTCGGGGACGAGGCCAAGACGGCCCGCACCTTCCCGGTCATCGGCGGCGTCCGCTACTCCATTCCCGGTGACCGGGCCCGTTTCCTCGCCGACGGCACGGTCGAGTTGCTGGGCCGGGACTCGGTGACGGTGAACTCGGGTGGCGAGAAGATCTTCGTCGAGGAGGTGGAGCGGGCCATCGCCGGGCATCGCGCCGTGGCCGACGTCGTGGTGACGGGCCGGCCCTCGGAGCGCTGGGGCTCCGAAGTGGTGGCCGTGGTGCAGCTGGCCGAGGGCGCCACCGGTGACGGGGACTCCATCGTCGAGCACGCCTCGGGCTTCATCGCCCGCTACAAGTTGCCCAAGGAGGTCGTCTTCGTCGAGCGCATCGAGCGTTCGCCCTCGGGCAAGGCCGACTACCGCTGGGCCGCCGAAACGGCCGTCAAGGCACAGGGGACGGCAAGCGGCGGCGCGTGATCCCGTGATCGTCACGACGCCGCGCCTGGTGTTGCGACCGTTCACCGACATGGACCGGGCACCGTTCCACGCACTGAACACGCATCGAGCGGTCGTCGAGTCGCTGGGCCAATCACCCACCCGGGCCCAGAGCGACCACTTCGTCGACGCCGTCAACGAGGAGATCGAGTCCGAGGGTTTCGGCCTGTGGGCCCTCGAGGTGGCCGGCGGACCGCGCTTCGCCGGCATGGTCGGATTACACCGGGTCGGCCCGGAGCTCCCGGTGGCACCGGCGGTCGAAGTCGGGTGGCGCCTCCACCCCGACCACTGGGGCCACGGGTACGCGTCCGAGGCAGCGCTGGCCTCCCTGCGCCACGGCTTCGACCTGGTCGGTCTGGACGAGATCGTCGCCTTCACCACGACCCTCAACATGCGCTCGCAGGCGGTCATGGTGCGCATCGGCATGCGCCGCGACGCGGACGGCGACTTCGACCACCCGGCCCTGCCGGAGGACAGCCCGCTGCGGCGCCACGTGCTCTACCGGATCGGCGCGTCGCAGCTTCCCCCTACGGTGGCGGCGTGAGCGACGACAGGCGGCGACGGTGCGACTGGGCCGGTACCGACCCCGAGATGGTGGCGTACCACGACACCGAATGGGGCGTGCCGGTGCACGACGACCCCACCCACTTCGAATTCCTCGTGCTCGAGGGGGCCCAGGCCGGGTTGAGCTGGTCCACCATCCTCAAGCGGCGCGGCGGCTACCGTAAGGCCTTCGTCGGGTTCGACCCGGCCAAGGTGGCCCGCTTCACCCCGGCCCGGGTCGAGAAGCTCCTCCTCGACCCCGGCATCATCCGCAACCGGGCCAAGGTCGAAGCGACGGTGCGCAACGCCAAGGCCTTCCTGGACGTGCAGGAGGAGTTCGGCACCTTCGACGCCTACCTGTGGGGCTTCGTCGGGGGCCGCCCCCTCGTCAACAGGTGGCGGCGCACCGACCAGCTGCCGGCGATCTCGTCCGAGTCCGAGGCCCTGAGCAAGGACCTGCGCCGGCGGGGCTTCGGCTTCGTCGGGCCGACCGTCTGCTACGCCCACCTGCAGGCGGCCGGGCTCGTCAACGACCACCTGGTGAGCTGCTTCCGCTACCCCGAGCTCACGGGAGCCGACGCGCCATCAGGACGCGGGCGCCGAAGCGGCCCATGACCGGCTCCTCGGACGGCAGGCCTCGGGCGGCGTACCAGTCGTCCGCCGGGCCCAGCTCGACGAAACCCTCCGACGCGTAGAAGGGCCTGTTCCAGGGAACGTCGCGGTAGGTGGCCAGGGTGAGCGCGTCGTAGCCGTGCCCGGCCGCCCAGGCGACGGCGGCGCGGAGGAGGGCACGGCCGACGCCCCGGCGGACATGGTCCGGGTGGACCGAGAGCTGCTCGAGATGGGCGCCCCCGGCCATGGCTTCAATGCGGGCGAACCCCTGCGGCGGGTCGCCGGCCACCAGGACGACCAGGGCACCTTCGAGGTCCGCCACGTCGCACGGCCCCGGCAGTGGTCCGATGCCGAGCGCGTCGAAGAGGGTGTCGGCCGCCGCCTCGACGGGCGGGAGGAGCGCAAGCTCGTCGGGGCGGGCGGACCGGATGTCGACCACCGGGCGACGGTAGCGTGACCGGCCGTGCGCGCCGTCGTCTGCAACGAGCTCGGGCCACCCTCCCTCCTGGTGGTCGAGGACCGGCCCGATCCCGAGCCCGGACCGGGCGCGGTTGCGGTGGCCGTGGAGGCGGCGGGGGTGAACTACGTCGACGCCCTCTTCGTGGCCGGGAAGTATCAGATCAAGCCGCCGGTGCCCTTCGTGCCGGGGACCGAGTCGGCCGGCACCGTGGTGGCCGTCGGGGCCGGGGTCACGACCTTGGCCCCGGGCGACCGCGTGCTCGTCTCGGCCGGCCTGGGCGGCTTCGCCAGCCGGCTGGTCGCTGCCGAGAGCACCGCCACCCGCATCCCCGACGTCCTCGACTCGCCCCGGGCCGCCACCTTCACCCAGAGCTACAGCACCAACCTCTATGCCCTGCGCGAGCGGGCGGGCGCCCATGCGGGCGAGGCCGTGCTGGTGCTGGGCGCCGGGGGCGGCGTCGGGCTGGCGGCCATCGGGGTGGCCCGCTCACTCGGGTGCCGGGTGCTGGGCGTCGCCTCGACCGAGGAGAAGCGGCAGGCCGCCCGGTCCGCAGGCGCCGAGGTCGTGCTCGACCCGGGGGCCGAGCCGGTGAAGGACGCAGCCCGGGCCTGGGCCGGCGGCAGTGGGGTCGACATCGTGGTGGACCCGGTGGGCGGCGACCTGGCCGAGCCCGCCCTGCGCGCCCTGGGCGACTCCGGGCGCTACCTGGTCATCGGCTTCGCGTCGGGGACCATCCCCGAGGTGCCCCTCAACCAGGTGCTGCTGCGCAACCGGACCGTGCTCGGCATCGACTGGGGCATCTGGGCCATGCGAAACGCCTCCGAGCAACGCGCCCTCCTCGACGACCTGCTGGCCATGGTTGAGTCGGGGACGCTCGACCCGGTGCACCCGGTCCCCTATCCGCTCGACGACGTGGCCCGGGCGCTCGAGGACCTGTTGGGCCGGCGGACGGTCGGGAAGATCGCGCTGATCCCCTGAGCTCGCTGCGACCCGGGTGGAGTGCCTCGCCCGGAACCCGCTGGGCGAGATCTACCCACCTCCTCCCGGCGCTGCTCGGTGCTGGAGTGCCTCTCACGCCGCAGACAGGATGACGCCGGATGATCTCGAACTTCTCTCGCCTCCCGAAGTCCGGCGAGGTCACGAGCCTGCACTACCAGATGCTGGCGCTGCAGTAACCCGGCGGCCACGCCAATTGGATCGAGGCCCTCTCCCACGGTCGTTGGCCGCAAGGCCTCAAGCTCTCAATTCCTGTCTCTGCTATCACGACACGAACGGCGCTCTCGTCGTCGTACACCGCCCCCAGGCAATAGTCCCCCCCCGGCTTGCTGGTGCGGCCCAATGTCCCGGAAGGTCAACCGCCAAGAAATATTGGCTGAACGGGAGTTTCTCGCCCCGGGTCCAGGGGGCGACCCGCACCATCGGTGACGACCTGGTCGAAGCCATCGTGTTCGAGACGCTCGAGAGCGCGCCTTAAGATGCCACGCACTGGTCGACGCGTACCTGGCCCCCAAGCACAGGATCAGCCACACCACGGTGCGAGAGATCTGGTGTGCCTCCGGGCTCAAGCCGTGGCGCGAGGACTCCTCCAAGAATGTCGCCCGACCCGGACCTCGTCGAGAAGATCCGCGACGTCGTCGGGCTCTCCGCGAGCCCGTCAGCGTCTTCGGCATCGAGAAATCCGAGTCCAAGCAATCATTCGCACATCTCCCACGTTGCCCTTGTCGCCCACCACGCTGGCGCGCTCCGTTTCAGGGTGCTTCAATCTTCCGGGCCACTAGAACCGGCTCGCTCTTGTTCTGCGGAGCTTCTCTGAGATCGTTCTCGTCAGTCCACCGAGGACCCGAAAGCCGGCCGTGGATCTCCATGAGTGGCTCGCCGTTACCTTTTCGATCTGGCGAATCGCATCCTCGTATACCGCCTGTAGATGTGACAGGCGGTCTCGAAGTTCAGACTCCGTGCTCAGAGCCTCAACGACAAGTTCTTGGGCTTCAGCTAACCGAGCTTCAGCATCTGCAACGCGGGACTCTGCATTCGACGCTCGCACGTCCGCTTGCGCGTGGGTGGATTCGATCCGGCTCTTGATGACTGCGTCGAACTCAATAGCCCAAGCGCGCTGATCGTTACGACACAAGTCCGCTAAAGCGGCCGAAATGTCCTGGGTGAACGTCGGCGGTCCGTCGGCGACGTCTTGTGAGTATTCGTACCCCAATTCGGCAAAGATCCTAGGAGTGAAATGCTCGCCGTCCTTACCAATGTACCGACCATAGGAGCGTGCTGTGGTAACCGCCAACCTTCCGAAATGGCGCCGAATCTCCTGCTTGATGTAATCCTGACTCGATGCGATCGGATAAAGCCCGAAGCCGACAAGCGCTGACCGAACGTCCTCTTCATCCCGCATGAAGTAGGGAAGATCGGCAATCGTTTCGAGGTACTTGTTGACGATCGTTGTTCGCTCTCGGAAGTGGTCCCGCCGGAGGGCAAAACCCCAGGCGTGCCACATCGGATAGAGGGCATCGGTCCTCATATCTTTGGTGAGAATGGTGTCGCCTGTGGCAGAGACCTGCACGACCCGCGGCTCGGCGTCCACAAAGCTAATCAATGTCGCCAAAATTTCCAGGTACCTGGACGAAAGGACAAGATCCTCCTCGAAGAACGTTGCCCAGTTCGCCGCAGTGTCCTGAAACGCCTGCTGTTCAACGAGCGCGTAGTGTCTAGCGATACCCATGTTTCGCGGCGCTTTTGTCACTCGCGCGTCGGGGAAGAACTCGCGAGCAACTGCCTCGACTTCGCCGGTCCGGTCAGGCCTTCCGAGGGTCTCGTCTTTCGACCCGGCGTAGCCGTCGATCGACAGCAAGAAGCGGTCCGACGCCACCGGCAGCGTCTGGTTCTTCAGCGATTCAAGGGTGGCCCGAGCGTATTCCGGCCGGTTGAACAACAGGACAGTGCTCAGGTACGGGAATCGGGCCGCAGTCGTGATGACTACCTCGTTGTCGTCGGCTCGCTCAGACGCATCCGCGTGATAGTAGACGTTGAAGGCTTTTGGGTTCCCGTAGCCTCTCCAAACCTGGGCAGTTGGAATGATAGAGCGAGGTCGAGTCCAACACGCGCTTGCGTCCGACGAGTCCGACCTCTGGCGGCGCGGGTGACGCCGAAGAGGCGGTTGGGCGTGACCGAGCGGGAAGGCGCTCGCCGATGTCCACGAGAAAGGTGTGCGCGAATCACGTCACCCCTCGGGGTCATAGTCTCCGACGCCCGCCGCGTAGTGCCCAGCGGTGTCGAAGCAGTAGCGCTCGACCGCTTCACGGTCAGAGAGCCCCTCGAGGCGCTGGAGCACCATGATCACGGCAACGACCGCGGGCCGCACCGACCCGCCGGCTTGAGTCCTCGGAGAGGTCGGCGAAGGCCTCGTCGGGAAGAGCCAATTCCGCTGACGGTGCAAGAAGGCGTAGATCGAGTGCGCCTGGAACGTCTCGTCGCAGAACCCGGTCACGTCCTCGAAGAGATCGCCCTGTTCGCCGGCCAGCGAGCGTTATCCGTCCTTCCAAATCGAGAACTACAACTTTGTAATTCTCAGATCCGGACAGACATCGCGATTCCGCGGCCACGCGCTCAGGGTGCTTTATCACACGAAAGTCACCACCCACCTAGTAGCCTTCGCATCGTGACGACCGTTCACGATGGCAGGTTGACGGTCGACCGGGTACCCGCCGTTGCGGCGCTCTTCGTTCCGCCGGCCGACGCCGACCACCTGATGACTGCCGTGCGGTCCTTGACCTCAGCGGGGATCCATGTGGTCGCTGGTGGACCGTCGGGCGAAATGATGGTGCCCTTCGGGGAAACGGGTTGCGAGTGTGTCGTGGCGAGCAGCCACGCGGACCTGATCAACCAGACCTGGACGCTCCATCGCCTCCCCGTGCTGGCGGTGGCCGATGCCGTGAGCCTGCCCGACCACTTCCTGGGACGTGCTCTCCAGCTGATGGCCGATGACCTGCGGGTGGCGACCGTGTCCTTCCTGAGCAACGATGCCGGGTTCCTGAGCTTTCCCCTCAGAAACGACCCCACGAACCAACCCCCCGGTGGACACGACGCCAGCTCGGTGAGCCGCCGCCTTCGCGAGCTCGGTCCCCACGAACCGCCCACCCCCATTCCGGCCGCCGGCGGCGCCGCGGTCCTCTTGGCTGCCTCGGCACTGGGTGCCGTGGGCGGGCTCGTCCCGGGCCCTCGGGCCGAATTTGCCGGTTCGTTGGCCGAGTTCTCGGCCCGGGCCAGGTCACGGGGTTTCGTCCACCTCGTCGATGACTCGACGTTCTTCCTCCGCCACAGAGCCGCAGGCGATGCTCCGCACAGGACCGGGACTCTCAACGATCTGCACCCCGAAGAACGACACTGGATCCACACGCTCCACCCCAACGAGGAGTTCTTCGTCGACCACGAAGCGCGATCGACGACGTCACCTCTCGGCCTGACGCACGGACTGGCCCGGGCCAAAGTGTTCGGGTTGCGCATCGTCGTCGATGGGTCCTACCTCGGACCCCATGAGATGGGCACCCAGGTCTCGATCCTGTCCGTCGTTGAAGCATTGAGCCGTCGCCGTGACGTGCGTGAGGTCGTGGTTGCGCTTCGTTCCGACATACCTCCCTACGCGAGCAAGACGTTCTCGCTACCCAAGGTCGTCGCCCGGAGCACCAACTTCGACACGCTCGAAGGACTCGATCATTTCGACGTGGTGCACCGGATGGTGCAACCCGACGAGTGGTTCGCGGTGGACCGCTGGCGGAAGGTCGCGGACCGTGTGGTCGTCACGATCCTCGATCTCATTGGATACCGAAATGGTGCCTACCACGAGGACGCCGCCCACTGGCTCTCGTACCGCGAAGCGCTCCGGGCGGGTGCCGCGGCTGCGGATGCGGTCGTGGTCAGCTCCGAGGACGTGAAGGTCCAGGCCGAGATGGAACGGCTTCCCATCGATCCGCAGCGGCTGCACGTCATACCCTTCGGCACCGAGCACCTGACCGGGAACGAGCCCATCGAGGTGCCTCGTGAGCTCGCGGCGCGCGGGTTCATCGAAGGCCAATTCATCCTTTGCCTGGGAACGGACTACGCACACAAGAACAGGGACCTGGCCCTCGCCGTGCTGGTACAGCTCCGTCAGCGGGGACACTCTCACGCACTCGTGATGGCGGGTCCGACCGTGCCCTACGGGTCGTCGCGGCTCAGTGAGGCAAACCTCATGCTGCACCACCGCGACACCCTCGAGTCCAACGTGTTCATGCTGCCAGACCTGCCGTCGACCGAGCGCAACTGGCTCATGCGCCACGCTGATCTCGTCCTGTACCCGTCTTCGGCGGAAGGGTTCGGGCTGGTCCCCTACGAGGCGGCCCGCTTCGGTACGCCCACGGTGTTCACGCGTTTCGGCCCGCTGCAAGAACTGGCGCCGGACATCCCGGTGGCCGCCGATGACTGGTCGCCCGATCGGTTGGCGGAGGCGGCGGACTCCTTGCTGAGCAACCCGGCTCAGGCACGGGTGCAGGTCGAATCGTGCCTGGCGGCCGGTACGAAATACACTTGGTCGGCGACCGCAGAAGCGCTCGCCGATCTCTATCGCCACGTCATGGCATTCACGCCACGCTGAGCGTCCGTTGTCGCGTCCCCGAGGAGATTCTTTGAACGAAGCGCTAGAAGTGGAGCTGGACCGGCTTTCTTTGACCCAGGCACTCGTCGACGCGGAGATGGCCACGGCGAGGGTGATCGACCTCACCGAGCGCCTGGTCGACGCGCGTGAACAGATCGTCAAGGTGCAGAGCGAGCTGGAGCATCTTCGGATCGAATACACGCGGCTCCGGGTCGAGCACGAGCAGATGAGGTCTTCCGCCGCCTTCCGACTGGCCGACCGGATCTGGGCGGTGCGCAATGCCCTCGGGCTCTGAACCATCCTGGCGGGTCCTGATTGCGCTGCTCGTCTACAACGGCGAGGAATTCGTCGGCCCCTGCCTGTCCTCGCTGGCGCGTCTGAACCCAGGGGTTCATTCCATTGACGTCCTGGTTCTCGACGATGCCAGCCCGGCACCTGACTGGAGCGACCGCTGCCGCGAGATGACGACGGATCTCGGGTTCGGGTACTACCGGACTCCTCGGCACCTCGGGATTCCCCGCAACATGAACCTCGGGATGCTGCGAGCCGTGGACGCGGCCTATGACGCCGTCATCCTGCTGAACTCCGACACGATCGTGCCTTCCATTCTGGTCCCCACGCTCATGCGTCCGCTGATCGAAGACCGCTCCATCTCCTCCGCCACCGCGTGGTCCGAACAATTCCGGCGTCTATTCGATCCCCAATTCCGATCCGGAACATCTGGCGGAAACTCCCGAGTTCGTGGACTGGATCTCCGAGCGTTTCAACGAGGAATTCGACGGGCAGGCCGTCCCGACTCCAACGGGCGTCGGGTTCTGCATGGCGGTCCCGACCGCGAAGATCAACGACGTCGGGCTCATGGACCCGGTCTTCGGCCGGGGCGACTCCAAAGAGATCGACTGGTGCCAGCGCAGCCACGCCATGGGCTACCAGTCCGTCCTCGTTCCGTCGTGCTTCGTGTATCACGCCGGGAGCGGGACCAGGAACCCCGAGGGCCTCGTCGGTGACAGCGACCGCATTGTGCACACCCGCCGGGCGATCATCGATCAGCGATATCCGCACTACGGCTCCCAGCTCGCCACACTGTCCGCCTCGAACACCATCGGCGGTCTGAGAGAGCGCGGTCTGAACCGGATCGTGACGTCGGCGGCGCGCGAACACGGGTTCCGGCTCGAGACCAGCCGGCTGCACCAACGACCTCGCGTCGACGACGTCGTGTGCTTTCGGATCGACCCGGACGGAGCCGCGCCGATCATCACGGCCTCCTACGAGGGCTTCGAAACGACGTTCACCGTCGGAGAGGGCGGCGTGCTTCCGACTGTGGAGGCGATCGTCGGTCAGCCACCGCGTGAGATCCGAATCTTCGATCGCGGGCCAGTCAGCCGGGAGATCGAGGCGGAAGTCGGCACATCCGGTGCAAGCGCCGTCCTGCACCGGTCGCCCTACGGCGAGCGGGTCTTCTGACCTCTCCAAGGCCGGTCCCGGCGGACTGTTGAAGTTGTCAGCTCCCAACCATGGTCATTCAAGCGTGATCTTGCGTACGCCCAGGCCGAGTACTCGGGTGTCGGCCGAGTCCATGACGTCGGCCGGCCGCCATTCGACCGCCTCGATCAGCAGCGAGTCGGCTACTGGGTCGTAAGGCAGCCGGACGGTGAACTCCTGATGAGGTGGCGCGACGGCCTCCAAACCTTCGTGACCGTGCACGACTCGATAGGGGATCGCTTTCGGAGACGCATTCACGGCGTCGATCACGATTGACGTGCAATCTCGTCCCTGCTCCAGTGAGATCAGGCTGTGGCCTGAGGTGTATCGCTGGCGGATGTCCGGTCCATCTGGGATTGCCCAGGTCGTGTCTTCGTCAGGAGGCAGGACGAACGTGGACAGCTCATAGACGCCGTCGGCCCTCCACGCTTCGAAGATGACGCCCAGGTGCGTGTCGACTGCCACATGCTTCTTCACCATCCATCCAAGGTGCGCAAGCATCCGCAAGAAATACGACTCCTGGTACCCGAGCTCAAGCCAGCCGAATTGATGGATAGCCCACAGGGATTCGCCATCAGTGCGCACGCCCCACGGCATTGGGAAGGCGTCATTCACCGGTTCGGCGGCAAAGAACACTCTTCCCTGCGGCGCCACGACCGTCGTCAGTTTTCGGACGAGCTCTCGATGATCGGAGCAATGATGGAAGGACTCGAAGAAGAGCACGGCATCGAACGTCCGGTCCAATTGGTCGATCTCGAGGAAACCGCCCGGTCGTGCGTCGACGGTCAATCCGATCTTTTCGGCTCGTTCGTTGATCAATGCGACAAAGGTTGGGTCGATGTCGACGGCGGTCACCGCATAGCCCATGCGGGCAAGTTCGATCGTCGTGTTCCCCCACCCAGGGCCCAGGTCAAGGATGGACGATCCGGCCGGCAGGCCCATGGTCTTGATGATGAAGCCAATGCCCATCAGTTGGTGGCCGACCGTATCCGAGCTCTTGGTGTAGTACGGGAATGGACAGTTCGCGTCGGTCGGAAAGTCTGATCGCTCGTTGTCGATCTCGTACGTAGGCCGATCGGCGATGTGTCGATAGAAGTCCAACTGGCGCTCCGCGTACTCAGAGCTGTAAGGATCGGCCGGGAGGTCGCTGGGCGGAGCCATGACAAATCCTTGAAAGACTTCACGCATCGCGTCGTCCGAGATCGCCGCCGCGGCACGGATCTCGCTGAGTTTCTCCTTGAGTTCGTCGAGCGAGGACAAGAGGCGGACGGCCCCCTGACGCATCGGGCTCCTCGATCGGAGCCTCCACGCCGGCTACCGGTCGACCGGGCTCGACCGGCGTCTGTCGCGACCCCCGTTTCAGCCGGCTCGCGAGGGATCGACTCCTGGCGACCCATGGACTCGACGGAGAAGTCATGTGCCCGTGCGACTGGTGGTCGCCGTGAATTCGTGCGTCCCGGGAGATTTCTCGGCTGGCAGAGGTTTGACCAAGTCGGCGGCGTCATCGGACATCCGCCTCACGATACGCCAGCGGGACTCTCGGTCAGCGCAATGTGCTGGCCAGTGATACTCCCCACGTGGGATCGACGCCCTCGAAACGAGATGGGGACCCTACGTACGACGCAAATGTCCCCAGCGCCGAGCTGTCGAGGGGACGATCTATCTCGGGGGACCAGTCTCGGCCGAGCACAATCTGGCCCGGGTCGCAGTGAAAGACCCCTTAGTCCTCGCGCTTGAGTTGAACCTCGTTGCCGCGGGTGATGGAGCGACGGATCACTGAGTTACGCTCCCCGCGTCAAAGCATCACCCCGTGGCCATGCCGACGATCGGGGCATTGAGGAGTGTGTGCCGCCCATCGAGCCCCGGAAGGGGACACCGAAGGCGAAGATGCCGCCGTCTGCGGCGACCTCCCAATAGCCCTGACCGTTCGGCGGGCCGGCCGTGCCAACCACGGGCGCATTGAGGTGCTGGCCACCCGTCGAGCCGAGGAACGGCGCACACGTTCCGGACGTTGGGAAATTGAACAGTCCGCCGTCGGCGGCGACCTCCCAGTAGCCGCAGCCTGTCATTGTCGTGGCGACCCCCACCATCGGGGCATTGAGGTGCTGGCCACCCATCGAGCCGGAGAACATCGTGTCGAATGAGAAAATCCCACCGTCGGAGGCCACCAGCCAATAGCCGCCGGTCGTAGGATCGGCGGCCATGCCGACGATCGGGGCGTTGAGCTCTCGACCGCCCATCGAGCCCAAGAACCTGGCACCTCCGAAGGCGAAGATGCCACCGTCTGAGGCCACCAGCCAGTAGCCGCCGTCCTTGGCGTCGGTAGCCATGCCGACGATAGGGGCGTTCAAGTCCTGGCCGCCCATCGACCCATCGAAGGGCGCGTTGAAGGCGAAGACTCCCCCATCGGAGGCCACCTCCCAGTAGCCGCCGGTGATGGGGTTCTCGGCCGTGCCAACGATGGGAGCGTTCAGATGCGTGCCACCCATCGAACCGAAGAACGGCGCCCCGAAGGCGAAGATGCCGCCGTCCGAGGCCACCTCCCAGTAGCCGCCGATCGACTGGAAGGCTCCCATGTCGCACGCCGTCGAACCGGGCTGGAGACGGGGCGCACCACGCTGATCGGTGCCGGTGCAGAAGGGAGCGCTCGCCGGGATGGCTCCCTGGGCCGGGCTTCCGGCCCCGATCGCCTCGGTCTGAGTCGGTCCGCCGTTCCAAGCCCATGACTGTTGGAGGTTGGGGTCTTGGTCGAGAATGTCGTGGTCGGCGGCCGAGAAACCGCACGAGGTTTCTGGCGGGCCCGGCTCCCCGTCCCACTCCAAGTTGTAACCCGCGTCCGTGATCGAGCCGTCGCAGTTGGAACTCCCGATGTTGTCGCTCACGATGGTCGCCCCGATGGTGAGAGAGCCAGCCGGTCCTGTGGAATCAATACCGCCCGGTCCGCCGTAGTGAAAACTTGACTGATTCGAAGTAATGGTGTCGCCGGTGAGAAGGACCCCGGTGCCTGAGTTCCACAGAGCACCCCCGCCGTAGACCACTATTCCGTTGTTGGCGATCGTGTCGTTCGAGATGATCACATTGTCACCTTGATTGTAAATACCACCGCCTTCTCCGGTATTGGCGTCGCCACTATTTCCAGCAATAAGGTCATTGCGAATCGTCACGTTGTCGCCCGTGTTGGAGATGCCCGCTCCGTTGAAGAGCGTCACAGCATCGTCCTCGATGGTGGTGGAGTTGCCGCTATTGTCGATCGCGTCGCCGGCGTTGGAACCCTCCATACCCGCCGACATCGACATCTTTGTGAGAGAAGTTCCGTCGCTGGTCAGCTTGAACATCGGCTCGTTGGCAATGCTCTTATGGACGATGGTTGAGGGACCCTGACCAGTGATCGTCAGGTTCGGGACGTTCACCACCACGACATCGACGTAGGTGCCGGATGCGACCTCGACGTTGTCCCCGCTTGCCGCGACACTGACTGCGTGGCTGATGGTGACGCACGGATCGGACTGGACCAGACAGTTGTTCGATGCGTCAGTCCCAGTCGTGGCGACATAGAGGACATCGACGGGGCTTGCCGCCTGGGCGTCGACAATGGCGTTCATCAATCCACCGACAAGAATGCAAGACACCAACAGCGCATTGGTCGGTAACCTCATGGGCCCTCCGATCGCGGAAAAGCACAGATTCGTTCTGGCACTTTCCTTGTCACGAAGAGCACCGAATCGTGCTCCTACGGGTAAGGTCGGTCCGGCACAGTCGGCCTGCCCCATAATCGCAAGTTAGGTTGCGAGGCACAAGGCTCAACGTCGCAACCTGTGGCTGACCCGGCACTAATTCGTCATCGTGGCAGTCGTCATGCCGCGATACTTTGGGAGACGGTCGTAGGAGGCCACGAGCCGGTCCTCGGCGACGCGGCCGACGGCTGCCTCTGAGAATCCTTCACGCATCGTCCGAGCCGCCTCGAGGCCAATACGTCGTCCGGATCGCTTCGTTATGGGCGAGCAGCCGCATCCATTCCACTGCCTGACCGATGTCCGGTTCGGCCCAGACCGCTCCCTCGACGTAGACGTCACGGAGACCCATCTGGTATTCGTGGTCTCGCTCCCTCACCGCACGTAGTCGATAGCCCAGAGGACAGCTGTTCACGGAGTTCATAAAGTCGCAGTTACCCGAGTACGAAGTCGCGATAACCGGTTTGCCGAGAGCCATTGCCTCAGCGATACCAAGTCCGAAACCTTCCGACCGATGCATTGAGACGTAAACGTCACAGGCGTGAAAGAGGTCCGCTAGGTCCTGCTGGGACAGAAATTGAGAAATGAATTGACCGTTGACGCGTTGGAGCGCCTGACGAAGATCCCTCTCGAACCTTGGTGACTGGTCGAGATTCACGCCCTTTATCACGAGCTCTGCCTGCTGGTCCCCCGCACCAAAGGCTTGGGCGAAGGCTTCGATAACACCGAGCGGGTTCTTTCGAGCGACCGACGAGTTGAAATCGAATGTGAAGAGGAACATGACTGCGTCAGGCGAGATGCCGAGTTGAGCACGCACATCAGGCCGGTTGACGCTGGGCTCGAATCTCGGAACCACCGTCGGAACGATGTGTATCGGTCGTCGGGTATAGCGAAGGAAGGACCGTCGGACAAAGGAGCTGGGCACCCAGATCTCGTCGACTTGATCGAACTGATCCCACAGCGACTTCGGAACGGTCGAGAGCTCCCAATACCAAGTGGCAATACGGTGCCGTAAACCGCCAAGCGAAGAGACGGCTGTCGCTCCCAGCATGGCGAACTCGTTGATATTGAGCGTCCACAGATCGATGGGCCACGTCGGTGGGCCCTCGAGGGCAGCGAGGGCCGGGGACAGAAGTGTGTCGTCGGTCGGAGCGCCCGTTCTGAGGGTGGTGCACGAGAGTGCCACGCCTCGTCGCTCCAAGGCGTCAACCAATCGCCTGCCGGCCTGGGCCAGACCCGTGGTCGAACTCCAATCGCCAAAGGCATTCAGGCCGGGGCGTTCGCGTGATATCAACGATGACCTTCTGGACCAGAGTCGTCGTTGTGGGTGGCATCTTCCCGCCCTTCGAGGCCAGCGGGTCCTCGGTCCGGCGGGAGGGCAACCGCCACTGTCTTCAACACCGCATCGAGTTCCGCCTGGAGCGTGCGTAGCTCGAGAATGAGGTCAGCATGGGTGCTGCGAGTGTCGGCGATCTGGTCGCTGATCTCCGCGTGGGCCTGCGACACACTCCGATCGGCGAAATCAAGGAGGTCGTCTCGAATACCTTGCTCGATCGCCTGCTCCAGTCGGGCGACATTTTCCGTCAATCCCCGAATTGCTTCGATGATCGCCCAGTTGAAGGCGACCTGATGGCGGAGAAAAAGCCAACTGACCCGGTAGGCAAGCCGTTTCGCGAATCGGAAGCGTTCCGATGCACCTACGGGTAGCCCTAGGTTGGCATGTCTCTGAGCCAAGGCCAGCTGCGCATCGCGTTCCTCGCTTCTCGCCATGGGAGGCTCTGGGCTGGCGATACCGTCGGTCTCGCGGGGCGAGTCTGTTGGCCGCGCGGATGGTCCGGGGTCGGGAACGCTCGATCGCTGTCGGGACACCGCGCCAGAATCTACCGGACGTCCGCGGGCTCGGGTGCTCTCGCGAAGCGTGTCCGGGGCCGCAGCTCTGGATTGTCGGGCTCACCTGCTCCATGTGCCATGGTGGCTACGCGCCGGGCTCACGATGGACACCGACGAACTCGACCTCGGGACCAGCAAGTGGATGTTCTCGGTTCGGGTTGGGCGAAACTACCGAGATTTTTTTCGCAGGAAGAGCAACACAGAGGTCCATTGCACCCAACCGTCGTTGAGAACGACGTGGCGCCGGGTCCGGTCGATACCCTGGGGAAACACGATTGAATCGATCAGGAAGTCCGCCGGTGGGAGAGACCAGTCGATCGGCTCGATGAGCTCCAGATCAGGTGTGGCGTTGATGACATGGTCGTCGAGATCCTGCCGGTTGAAGTACTCCTCGTGAGTCTGTTCCGCAAGCAGCAGGTACTCGGTGGCCACAGCGATAACTCCGCCGGGCCGGACGACTCTGGCCAGCTCGCGCACGGCCTCCGCCGATCTCTCGTGCGAACCGAAATGTTCGATCGAGGAAAGCGACCACGCGAAGTCGAAGGTGTCTGCCGGATAGATAGCGAGGTCCGTACCATCGAGAGTCTTGAACTCGATGACGTCGCTTCGGATAGGTCGGGGACAAAACCGCTGAGGATCCTCGAGCACCGCCGGGTCCGCCTCCCGACCGCCAGTGTCAGACCAATTCGCTCCTCCGTAGAGGTCGGAGGCGACCACCGTGCGGAGACGGTCTCCCAGCCAAAAGATGACGCATTCACGACCTGCCCCTACTCCGATTGCCCTATGGTCGGGCCGAATCATGTCCAGCTGCTCGAGGCCCCAGACGGTCTGGGTCCACTCCCATCCCTTCCGGTAGATGTCGGGCGCGCTGTCGGCATTGAAGATGTGCGTGTCGTACGAATAGGTGCCGAGTTCTCGAAATAGTTCCATCCAGCGCGGGTCTTTGTACGCGGCAATGTTGGTCAAGCTGCTCAAAGGGAGTGTCCTACTGCCCGTCACCTCCGAAGTCCACCCATTTGCTCTCCGTCCTCATTTGCTTTCATCCGCTCTGGAAACTTCAAACTGGCTTCACGATCCCGAAGCCACAAACACCCGGGTTATCGTAGGCGCGTGCAGGCTCCGACGCTAAAGGCCGATCGGGGCATTCGCGCTGGGCCGCGTCATGCCGCGCCGGACGGTGCCCGGACTGATTTGTTGATCGCTGCGTGTGTTTTCGGCGGCCTCTTTCTCGTGTACCTCGCGGTCAGCCGTCATACGTTCGTGGCGTATGACGCAGACTCGATGGTCGCGGTGGGCACGAACCTCACGAATCACTTCACACTCAAGACGGTCGGCGCCTTCGACGATTATCTGCACCTCAGCACGCCCTACTCGCCCTACGGGATCGGCGTCAGCGTCCTTGTCGTTCCGGCGTATGCGTTGTCCAAACTCGTTGGCCACGAGATGCTGCTTTTGTCCCTGATCAACCCCCTGCTTACCGCGGTTGCCGGCGTCGTTGTCTTCGCCATAGGGCGTGAGCTGCGATGGGAAAGAGCCATGTCGGTCTTGGCTGCGGTGACCTTCGGGTTCCTCACGATGGCTCTGCAATCGACGACAGAACTCTTCAGCGAACCAGCCGTTGCGCTCTGCGTCGTCCTCTTGGTGTGGGCCATCTTGCGTTGGAGACACGAATGGCGGTGGGCCTCTCTCGTGATCGGTCTCACCTCCGCCGCGGTCATCCAGTTCCGTTCTGATTCCATCCTCACGGTTTGGATCGGGCTCCTTGCTCTCCCCATGTTCGTGCCCTGGAGAGAAATCCGAAAGCCCCGCAACCTCGCGGCGATGGTGATTCCCGTTCTTCCGAGCTTGGCCTTCATTGGGTGGTACAACCACCTCAGGTTCGGAAGCGAACTCGTCTTCTCGTACAACGGGCAGGGCTTCCACACGGCGATCGGCCGTGGGCTTGAGGGCATGCTGGTCAGTCCAGGAAAGAGCCTTTTTGTGTTCAACCCCATCGCCTTGCTGGGCCTGGTCGGCATCGTAATCTTCATGCGTCGAGACCGACCCATTGCGGTCCTCTTCCTGTTGCTCATCGTTCCCCGGATACTCTTCTTCGCCAAGTGGGATTCCTGGGACGGCGGCGTCGCTTGGGGTCCGAGATTCCTGGATCCCGTGGTGGCGCTCTTTGCCATCGCCGCCGTCGAGGTCCTCGTCGCTGCCCGGCACAAGGGGGGGTGGGACGTCCTCGCTCGAATCGCCTTCGGCATTCTCGCTCTGCTCAGTCTGGGTGTTTCATTTCTCTCGGTCCGCGTCCCGTACGAGCAGTGGTTCCAGACCATCAGTACGCCGGATCTCCGGGCCCACTACGACGCAGGGCACCTGGTACCGGATCCGAACGCACCACTGGCTGTCCAGAATGCATTCGACTTCACTCTCCCGGGCAGCCATCTGGTCGGCGACAGCGACCTCCTGGAGAATGGGTCGGCGAAGACGGCGCCGTGGGACTTTCAGGGTGACCGTCAGGCCAAAGGCTGGTTGCTACTCATCGCCGGTCTCGGCCTGACCTTCGCCGCGGCTGCGGTGGCTCTGCGGTCGGACAACCGGCAGAGGGACCACGGAGGACCTGGAAACGGATCGGGGGCTGCCCTTGCTCCCTGACCGACTCCTCCGAGGAACGGCCCGCGGACCAGGTGGCGTGACGACGCTGGATACGATGACGGCTGCCGGTGGACACGTTCCCAGGTGGACCCGAGGAGATGTAGATGCTCGACATTGATGGACACGTAATCAGCCCTGAGGTGCTGCTCGAGCGGGTCCAGCAGCTCGTTTCCACCATCGACGGGCAGAGCCTGTCACCCCCGGTTGACATCCGCGATGTCGCCACCGAGCAACTTGCCGCCCCGGTCCATGCGATGCAGCCGCTCCTCGAGGCACTCCACCCTCCCGATCTCTCGGGTGCCGCGGGTCTCCGCGGTCGCGTCGGTCGACACTTCAAGCGCGTCGTACGTCGCCTCAACAGCTGGTACGTGGAACCACGGTGGGTCACTCAGCAGGAGTTCGATCTTCGAAATATGGAGTTTTCCCGACACGTGATCGGGGCCTTCGATCTCACGAACAGGCACCTGGCGAGAGTCGATGCAGAACTTGAAGATCTCCGGCAGCAGAATGTCCGGCTCAAGTTGCAGATAGTGGCGGAAATAGAGCGACACAGCCGACATCGGCGAGAGGTCGCAGAGACCCTGAAGACTGTGGCGAGCCATGTGGATGTCCAGAATCTGAGCCGCGACGTCAAACGTCTCGGCGTGACCGGAAGTACCAGCGCAGCCATCGATTATGTGGAGTTCGAGGACCGTTGTCGGGGCTCCAGCGAGAGTATCCAGCACGAGCAGGAGCGCTACCTCAGCCTCTTTCCACCCCCCTCAGGTAGCGGGGCTGTCGTCGACATCGGGTGCGGGCGCGGTGAGATGCTGGAACTGTTCATCGCTGCCGGCTACACGGCCATCGGTGTCGACATGGACACCAACATGGTCGAACTCTGCCGTTCAAAAGGACTCCCGGTCGAGCAGGGCGACGGCATCCACTTTCTCGAAGCGATCGAAGACGACTCGCTCCGAGGGATCTTCTGCGCCCAAGTTGTCGAGCACCTCCTCACCTCTGAACTCGAGCGACTGGTCGAGTTGTCGTATCAGAAGCTTCTGCCGAGCGCTGTCCTCGTCATCGAGACGATCAATCCAAGGAGCCTCTTCTCACTTGGGAATCACTTCTTTGCCGATGTCTCACACATAAAGCCCGTGCACCCCGAAACGCTGCGGTTCATCTGCGAACAGATCGGATTTGGCAAGGTGGAACTCGAAGAGCGATCCCTTCACCCCCTCATGAACACGATCGACGAACTTCCCGAAGGGGAAGTTGGTACCGCTCTCAAAGAGCTCTTGCAGAGCGTCTTCGGCTATCAGGATTACGCCATCGTCGCGACCAAATGAAGGAATACGCCGCAATCCATCAGTTCCATTCTGGAACGGCACAGGGTGATGCCATCACGCAGCAGATGCTGGAACTGCAGGAGCATCTTCGGCGTATGGGGCATGCCTCGGAGATTTTTGCCGAGCACGTCACCGAGGGTCTCCGGGATCGGATCCACCCTATTGGAGGCTACGAGGGCTCGAGCGCCAACCTTCTGCTGGTCCATCACTCGCTCGGTTATTCGATCTTCGACGAAGTCATCGGACGCCCCGACGACGTCGTCGCGGTGTATCACAACGTGACACCGGAGAGGTATTTTTCGGACCCGGTCTTTCGAGATGCAATCCGGTTGGGGCGCCAGCAGCTCTCCCTTCTCGCACTTCGCGCTGCGGTGGGAGTGGCTGACTCTAACTTCAACCGACAGGAAATGCTCGGGGTGGGATTTCGACGGGTTGAGGTCCTGCCCGTCCGAACCAACTTTTCGGAGTTCGTACCTACCTCCGGAGAAACCGGACGCCGATCAACGGATTGGCTTTATGTCGGGCGAATTGTGGGCAACAAGTGTCAGCACGAGCTCGTACGTGCGTTTGCCGTCTACGTCAACAGTTTCGACGACGGCGACGCTCGGTTGGTACTGATCGGCGATACGGTCCGCGCCGACTATGTGGCGGTGGTGAGAGACGAAGCGCGACGTCTGGGTGTCAACGATCGGGTCGTATTGCTCGGCAAAGTGTCGGATCAACAGCTGCGCTCGGCCTTTCTCGGTGCCGGCGTCTTTGTGTCGTTGAGCGAGCATGAAGGCTTCGGCGTCCCCATACTCGAGGCCATGGCGGCCCGGGTGCCGGTCGTGGGGTACGCCGCAGCCGCCGTTCCCGAGACCATGGGTGGTGCGGGCATCCTCTTGCGAACGAAGGATCCTCAGGTTGTGGCGGCCACCGTCCAAGCGCTGAGAATGGATCCTGACCTGCAGAGCAGGTTGCTTGCGCGTCAAGACGTGCGGGTCAGTGACGTCCAGGGATTCAACGTCGAGGGTCTTCTCACCGGGGTGATCAGCAGGGCAGCAGGAGCGGCACAGCCACTCGAAGTCCAGGTCCAGGGACCCGTTCGAGACCAGCTACAGCCTGGCCATGATGAACCGCAGCCTGGCGGATGCCTTGGACGGCACGCCCGATCGCGCCATCTCCATCTATGCCACCGAAGGCCCTGGGGACTACCAGCCCAGCGAGCGGGATCTTGCATTCCATCCGCAGGCAACGATGCTTTTCCGTCGTTCGCGTGACGTGCCCTACCCCCACGTCGTGATCCGCCAGATGTGGCCGCCCCGGCTGATCGACACACCGGGTGGCCTCACCTGCGAGTACTTCGGATGGGAAGAAAGCCGGATACCGAACTCGATGGTCGATGACTTCAACCGCTACCTCGAAGGTATCGGTGTCATGTCCCACTTCGTGAAGGAAGTCCTCAGGGACTCGGGTGTCGACGTGCCGATCGAGGTCGTTTGGAACGGTGTGGATCATCATGATCCCACTGCAGTGGCTGAAGCCACCGAGCTCGAAGAACTCAGGTCCTATCGGTTCCTCCACGTCAGTTCGGCCTTTCCGCGCAAGGGTATCGACGTGCTGCTCGACGCGTACTTCTCCGCCTTTGACGGGTCCGATGACGTCTCCCTCATCCTGAAGACGTTTCCCAATCCCCACAACACCGTGGCCAATTTGCTGGCTTCGGTTCGTGCACGCCACCCGAACCCACCCGACGTCCGTTGGATCGATCGTGATATGGACACCCCGACGATCCAGGGGCTCTACAACCTTGCCCACTGCTACGTCCACCCCGCCAGGGGGAAGGCTTCGGACTCCCGGTTGCCGAGGCGATGGCGGCCGGGGTCCCCGTCATCAGCGTCGCGTACTCCGGTCTCGCCGACTTCGTCTCGGACGAGACGGCGAGCACCGTGCCTTTCCAGTTGGAGCCTGCCGAGACACACTTCGAAATCCCTTACTCCGTCTGGGCGGAGCCGGACCGAGCTGCGCTCGCCGCACAGCTGCGGGACCACGTCGAGGGTGTCAATCGGGAGAAGGTCGCCGAGCAAGTCCGACGGGCCCGAGATCTCGTCACCACCAAGTTCACTTGGGAAGCTGCTGCACGACGTTGGAACGACTTCTTGAGCCAGATCGAGGACGCCGCTGAGACGCCACGCGTGGCGATGGTCACAACCTGGAATACGCGCTGCGGCGTTGCGGAGAACACTCGCAATATCATCGATCGTGCAGAGGCGCAGGTGGCGTTCGACCTCTTCGCCAACATCGATCCGGAGATCATCGACCCGAGTCGAGAGCTCGGGGTCCACAGAAGTTGGATCGATCGTTGGCATCCCGACCTGGGATCTCTCGGGGAGGCGCTCCGCCTGTCCGATGCCGACGTCGTCCACCTGCAATTCAATTTCGGTTTCTTCGAGCTCAGCAGGCTGGCGCAATTGATCGAGCGGGAACTCGAGACTCGTGGGGTCGTCATCACCCTCCACCGGACGAAGGACGCCACAATCGATGGCGAGGTGGTGAGCCTCTCGTCGATCAAGACCGCTCTCGAGCGAGTCGATCGGCTGATCGTTCACCAGGTCGACGACCTGGCTGTCCTCGCGGACATGGGGCTCTCGGAGAACGTCTCGGTGGTACCACTCGGTACGTCGACACCGCCTGCCATCTCGTCCACCGAGGCGCGGGCCGCGCTGGGACTCGGGGCCCGACCAGTGATCGGGACGTTTGGGTTCCTCTTGCCCCACAAGGGAACACTGGAGCTCGTTCGAGCCGTAGGCCGTCTCCGAGACGAGTTCCCTGACATTTGCCTGCTGGCCCTTTGTGCAAAGTATCCCGATGTCACGTCCGAGGAATACGAGGCAGAGGTTCGGGCTGAGATCGATCGCCAAGGCCTGGCCGACAATGTCGTTCTGATGAGCGAGTACCTGCCGGACGAGACCGCCCGCATCATCTTGCGGGGCACAGACGTGATCGCCCTTCCTTACGGAGAGACGCAGGAATCCTCCAGCGCAGCCCTGCGGTTCCTGCTCGCACTCGAGCGTCCCCTCGTCATCACCGACCGCCCCGTCTTCGCCGACTGCCGGGAATGGGCCCTCGCGGTGGACCCGGATGACCCGCAAGGTATCGATGATGCGCTCCGCCGCGTTCTCGTCGATCCGGAATTACGTGACGCCCTGGCGGCCCGGGCCGGCGACGGGGCCCGACGGTTTCGCTGGTCCCGCGTCATCGCTGATCATAGAGAGATCTATGTGGCCGCTCGCCGATCGGGCCGTGAGCGCCGGGGTGACCTCAGCCCCTTGCGGGTGGCAGAGGTTCCGGTAGTCACCTCGTCCTGACCACACACCGCGACGACCACACTGTTGGGGGCGCCCCTCCCACCGTGCCCAAGCCTGCGTATGCCACGTTGGGCCGCCTCGCGAACCTCAATCGGTGAAGGCTGGGATGACCTCGGTTCCCATCAGCTCGATGGTCTGCATGACCGACTCGTGCGAGACCTTGTACGGGTTGACCAGGCAGAGCAGCAGGTCGACGCCCGCCGCCTCGTATTGGCGGCAAGCCTCCAGGCACTCGGCGGGCGTGCCGAGCACGCAGGCATTGGCGTCCATGAGGTATTCGAGAGAGAGCAGATCGAGCGTGCCCTCGTCGTCGCGCTTCTTCATGTCGGCGGCATAGGAGTACGAGCCGAGCTCCTCGTTTCGCTCGGTCATCCAATCGGTGAGGGTGGCGATCTGGCGGGCGCCCGTCTTGGGGTACCACTCGAAGGATTCACGGGCCTCGCTGATCGCCTGGTCACGGTCGGGATTGCACATGGCCATGGTGAACGTCGCCGCCCGGTTGTGCACGAAGGCGCCGATGGGATCGGAGCAACGGGTGACGGCATCACGGTAGATGTCGATCTTGCGCTTGACCTCCGACGGGGGCAGGCCGACGGCGAAGGAGCACAGCCCGAGGCCGAGGTCGCCGACCTGAGCGTGACCCTCGTCGCTCGTGGTGGCGCCCCACAAGGGCGGGTGCGGCTTCTGTAACGGCTTCGGCTGCACGCGGCGCCGCGGCATCTGCCAGAACTCCCCCTCGAACGCGTATTCCTCGTTGGTCCAGCAGCCGACCACGTGCTCGATCGCCTCTTGCCACATGCGACGGCTCTCGGCCGGGTCGATGCCGAAGCCCTCGAGTTCGGCCCGGGTGGCCGAGCGGCCGGTGCCGAGGTCGACCCGCCCGTTCGAGAGCAGGTCGAGCACGGCGACGGACTCGGCCGTGCGGACCGGGTGGTTGTAGGGCTTGGGCATGAGCCGCACGCCGTAACCCAACCGGATGCGCTCGGTGCGCGACGCGATGGCGCCGTAGAGCACCTCGGGATTCGAACAGTGCGAGTACTCCTGGAGGAAGTGGTGTTCGACCGTCCAGAAGGCGTGCCAGCCGAAGCGGTCCCCGGCAATCGCCTGTTCGAGGGTGTTCTGGTAGGCGATCAGCTCGCTGTCGTCGCCCCATGGGCGCGGCACGGGGATCTCGTAGAACAGCGCGAACTTCATGATGTCGGCTCCCCCCAGGAGGTCGGGCACCCCGGGACGGCCCGGGCTAGAACATGTGTCACTATCAGCCCGGCTCCCCCGGGCGCAAGAACCCGGGAGGCGCAATGCGAGGACTCGAAGGACGGACCTACATCGTCACGGGGGCCGCCTCGGGCATCGGGCGGGCCAGCGCCGTCCGGTTGCTGGCTGAAGGATCCCGCGTCGTGGGGGCCGACCTCTCCGAGCCCGACGGTGAGGTGGCCGCCGGACCCGAGGAGCGGGCCCGCTGGACCTTCGTCCGGACCAATGTGACCGACGAGGCTGCCGTGGCTGCACTGGTGCAGGCCGCCCGCTCCTTCGGTGGGTCGGTCGAAGGACTGGTCAACGCTGCCGGAGTGGCCGGCGGTGGACCGGTGCACCTGCTGCCGGCCGCCGAGTGGTCCCGCATCATCGAAGTCAACCTGACCGGAACCTTTCTGACGGCCAAGCACGTGGTGACCCAGATGCTGGCCCAGCCGGCCCGGGAGGACGGCCAGCGGGGATCGGTGGTCACGCTCGCCAGCATCGAGGGCCTCGAGGGCACCGCCGGCGGTAGTGCCTACAGCGCCTCGAAGGGAGGCGTCGTCATCCTCTCCAAGGCCATGGCCATCGACTACGCGGGACGCGGCATTCGGGTGAACGCCATCTGCCCCGGATTCATCGAGACGCCGATGTCGGCGTCGGTCTTGGGTCCGGGTATGGAGGCGGCGTTGGCCGACATCCTCCACGAGCACAAGCTGGGCCGGCGCATGGGTCGTCCCGACGAGGTTGCCTCGGTGGCCGCGTTCTTGCTCTCCGACGACGCGTCGTTCGTGACGGGCCACGCCTTTCCGGTCGACGGGGGCTACACGGCCGGCCGGGACCACGGGGTGACGGACCTGCTCGGGTTGTCAGGCCCGGAGTAGGCGGCCGCTCATGTAAGGGAATCAGCCCAGCACGAGGCGCCCGCCCGTGTAGTCGAGTACGACCCAGCCGTAGCGCAGCAACTGGTCCGATCCGAGCAGACCGTCGAGGTCACCCGAAGCGATGGCTCCGAAGTTGGTCGAGCCGAGCAGCTGCGGATGGAGCACGACATCGGGGATGGACCAGCTCCCGCTGTGCACCAGGGGGACGGTGATGACCGAGCACACGGTGGCCTGGCGCTGCGCCAGCTCGGTTCCTCGCAGTGAGGCCTTCCGGGCCACGCTCGTCGAGACCACGCTCTGCGAAGAACCCGTGTCGACGATGAAACTCCGGCGGGTGCCGCCGGAGAAGCGGACGGCGACGCTCAAGGACACGTCGCCGGCCTGGGACGAGACGGTCAGGGGCACGGTGGTGCCCTGCCCGAGCGTCAGCGCGGCTGGAGGCGGGCCCAGCGGACCGGCGTAGTCGGAGGTGGCGCTGAGTGCCGCGCCCTCGGAACCGGGCAGTAGTAGGGCGCGGGCGGCAAAGTCGATGCGCACCGCGCCGAAGCGGGCGAGGACGTCGGAACCGAGAAGACCCACCGGCTCCCCCTTGCCGCCGATCTGGGGCAGCGTGGCCGCGGTCAACTGCTGGGGGGACAGGGCCACCCCGTCGAGCGACCACGATCCCGAGGCAACGGGCTGGGCCGAGCCGGTGCAGCCGACTCCGAAGAAGGTGCTGGACTGACCGGCCGAGGCCAGGTGGAGACGCTTGGCCAGACCGGCGTCGATGGTGGACTGCCCCGCACCGGAGTCGAGCACGAAGGGATACGGGCCTCGGCCTCCGATGCACACGTCGAGCGTCTCGGCGGTCTGGCCGGCCACCGTGCTCACGGTCAACGGCACCTGGGTCACCCCACCAACGGTCATCGTGTCTCCCCCACACCCTGAGGTCGGGGGCAGAGCGAAGGTGACCTCGGGCTCGACATGCACCTTGGGCGGCACGGGACCACTGAGCGCCATGACCAGGACGAGGGCGACCAGGGCGGCGATGATGACAGCCACGGCGGCGATCGACCAGCCGCGCTTCGCCGGCACGGTTCAGCGGGTGACGGCCTGGCGCACCAGCGCCGTGGCCATGCGAACGCCCAGGACCATGACCGCGAACGGCAGGGCGGCACGGCGCCAGCCCGACGTCGTGCGGACGGTGAAGCGCAGCGCCGAGCGATGATGGGCAGCCAGCATGCGGTACGGGTGGCGGGCCGTGCTGACGCCTTGGACATGGGTGACGGCGGCGGTGCCGGCGAAGCCGACACCCCACCCGGCATGGTGCGCCCGCCAGCACAGATCCGTGTCCTCGAGGTACATGAAGTAGGCCTCGTCGAAGCCCCCGAGCTCCTCGAACGCCTCCCGGCGGGCCAAGAAGCACGATCCCGAGACCCAGTCGGCCGGCACGACCACCGCGCCGTCGGGTGTCCCGGGGTTGTAGCGGCGGGTGTACGGGTTGTCCGGTTTGAATTGGGCCAAGAGGGCGTGCCCCGCCGCGTCGACGAAGCTCGGAAAGCTGCGCACAGAGGGGTACACATCGCCCCCGTCGGTGAAAATCCTCGGCCCGACCACGGCCCAGGACGGATGCTCCTCGAGGGCGCGATCAAGTCCGGCGACCGCACCCTGATGGACGATCACGTCGGCGTTGGACACCAGCACCGCGTCCGGCGGTGGAGACTCCCCGGCCAGGGCGGCCAGGCCGCGGTTCACCCCGGCCCCGTAGCCGAGGTTGCACCCCGGCCGAACCACGTGGACCCGCTCGAGCACGTCCGACGGCGCGTCGACCAGAGCGCGCTTCACGCTGTCGGCGACGCCGTTCTCCACCACGACGACTCGGGACACCCCGTCGGCAAGCAGCGAGCACACACACCGGCTGAGCATTGGGCCCACATCGTGGTCGACCACGACGGCGCCGACAGTTCGTGGCACCCGGCTCAGTACTCCCGGGTGAAACGGAACTTGACCAACGCTCTCAGTGCGCTGATGCCGTCACGCCACGTGATCTTCTTGCCTTCGTCGAACTCACGCCCGGCGTACGAGATGGGCACCTCATAAATGCGGTGGCCGCGCCGAAGCACCTTGGCGGTGATCTCGGGCTCGAAGTCGAAGCGGTTCGACACCACCGTCAGCCCCTCGAGGACCTGCGCATCGAAGACCTTGTAACACGTCTCCATATCGGAGAGGGTCGAGCTGTAGAGAACGTTGGTGACGAGCGACAACAGCCGGTTCCCCAGCCAGTGCAGGGGCAGCATGTTCTTGTGCTCACCCGTGAACCGGCTGCCATAGACCACCCGGGCCTTGCCACGGAGAATCGGGTCGAGCAGGCGGGGCCAATCCTCAGGGTCGTACTCGAGGTCGGCATCCTGAATCATCACCAGGTCACCCCGGGCCTCGCCCAGTCCCGTACGGATGGCTGCACCCTTACCCTGGTTCACCTTGTGATGGATGACGTGCACGGTGGAGTCCTCGATGGCGTCGAGCACCTTGTCGGATCCGTCGCTCGAACCATCGTCGACCACGATGATCTGGAGCACCAGCGATCCGGGGAGATCGACGGCGCGCATGCGCCGGATGACCTCGGCCACCGTCGTCCGCTCGTTGAACACCGGCGTGATCACGCTCAACGTCCGGTAGGTCCGCGGCGCTGGTAACTCTTCCATGTCGATATCGGTCATGCTCGAGCCTCCTGCTGCGTGAACCATTCCATGGTGCGGGCCAGACCATCGCGCAATTCGATCCGTGGCTCCCAACCCAACTCGGTGCGGGCCAATGTGATGTCGGGGCGGCGCCGGGTCGGATCGTCGGTGGGCAGCGCCTCGAAGACGACCTCCGACGACGAGGCCGTGACCTCCAGGACGAGATTGGCCAGCTCCATGACCGTACGTTCGTCCGGGTTCCCGATGTTCACCGGCCCGGTGAGCGACGAATCGAGGAGGGCCAGCAATCCCCGGACCTCATCGTCGACGAAGCAGAGGCTGCGCGTCTGGGATCCGTCGCCGTAGACGGTGAGGGGCTCGCCCCGGAGCGCCTGCACCACGAAGTTGGAGACCACCCTGCCGTCGCCGGCCGAGAGGCGGGGGCCGTACGTGTTGAAGATGCGGACGATGGCCACGCGCAGCCCGTGAGTTCGGTGCATGGCCATGGTCAGGCTCTCGGCGAAGCGCTTGGCCTCGTCGTAGACGCTCCGTGGCCCGACCGGGTCGACGTTGCCCCGGTAGCTCTCGACCTGGGGGTGCACCGTGGGGTCGCCGTAGATCTCGCTCGTGCTGGCCAGAAGAAAGCGGGCCTCGTGCTTGCGGGCCAGCTCCAGGAGCCGGCGTGTGCCCTCACTGCCCACGGCCAACGTCTGGAGCGGGCGAGCGAGGTAGGCCGGTGGCGACGCCGGCGAGGCCAGATTGCACACGGCATCGACCGGGTCGTCATCGCCCAGCTCGACTTTTTCACTGACGTCGGTGACCACGAGCCGGAAGCGGTCGTGTGACAGCAGATGCGAGACGTTCTCCTCCGACCCGGTCGAGAGGTCGTCGAGGCAGACCACGGAGTCCCCCCGCTCGACCAGGCGGTCACAGAGATGGGATCCGAGAAAGCCGGCCCCGCCGGCCACCACGACGCGGCTCATCGTCGACCGATGCCCGAGTAGGTGAACCCGAGGCGGCGGACGGCGGCCGGGTCGAGGAGGTTGCGGGCGTCGACGATGGCAGGCGCGGCCATGTCCGCGTGCACGCGGGTGAAGTCCAACCAGCGGAAGGCGTCCCATTCGGTCAGGACGACGAGCACCTGGGCCCCGGCCACGGCCCCGTACGGATCGTCTTTGACCTCCACACCACTCAGGTCCTCGGGGGCGTCCTCCTGGGGCTGGACGGTGGGGTCAAACGCCTGGACGTGGGCACCGAGTCCGAGCAGGCGGCGGGTCACGTGCACGCTCGGTGAGTCGCGCCGATCGTCCGTGTTGGCCTTGAAGGTCAAGCCCCAGACGCCGACAACCACTCCGTCCAACGTGCCACCGGCTGCAGCCTCGACCTTGCCCACCACGCGGGCCAGCTGCTCGTCGTTCGACGCGATGGTGCCAGCCAGGAGGGAGAAGTCGTAGCCGGCGGTGCCGGCGATATGCAGAAGAGCCCGGGTGTCCTTGGGCAGGCAGGAACCACCCCAGCCCGGACCTGGCCGCAGGAACTCGAAGCCGATTCGCTTGTCGTAGCCGAGACCAAGCAAGACGTCACGAGCGTCCGCGCCCACTTCTTCGCAGAGCCCCGCCAGCGAGTTCACGAAGCTCAGCTTGGTGGCCAAGAACGCATTAGACGCGTACTTGATCGTCTCCGACGTCGTGCTATCGGTCACGATGAGGGGTGCCCCGGTGCCCGAGAAGAGTTCGCCGACATTCGCCGCCGCGGCGGGGTCGTCCGCCCCCACCACGATCCGGTCGGGGTTCAGGCTGTCGTGCACGGCCGTGCCCTCGCGGAGGAACTCAGGATTTGAAACGACCCGGACGTCGGACCGGCCGATCATCTGGTCGACCAGCGAGGCCGAACCCACGGGCACGGTCGACTTGTTGACGACGGTCGCACCTCGGCTCAGGTGGGTGGCGATCTCCTTGGCTGCACCCTCCACATAGGAGACGTCCGCCGAGCCGTCGGCCCGCTGGGGCGTGGGCACGCAGAGAAAGACGAAGTCGGCGCCGACGACGGCCTCGACCGCCGAGTGGGTGAACGAGAGCCGGCCCGCCGTCACCCCTTCCGCCACCAGCTCCTCGAGGCCCGTCTCGACGATCGGCATACGGCCGGAACGAAGGAGGGCCAACTTGGCCTCGTCCCGCTCGGCCAGCACCACGGTGTGGCCGAAGTGGGCCAGCGTCGCCGCCGTGGGCAGCCCGACGTAGCCCGCCCCGATGACGGCGACGGTCCGCCCGTCGCGACTGCGGGCCATCACGCCGGGGCTTGCGCGGCCGACTGCATGACGGGCACCAAGCGGGACAGGCTACGGCGCCAGTCCGGCAGCATGGGAAGGCCGCCCAGGCGGAGGGCCATGTTGTCCAGCACGGAGTTGGCCGGGCGGGGCGCCGGGTACCGCGAAGCGTCGAGGTCGGCCGTGGTGATCGGCTTGACTCGCTCGGGATCCGCTCCTGCCTCCTCGAGGACCGCCCGCACGAAACCCCACCACGTCGTCGACCCCGAATTGGTCACGTGGAAGATCCCCGGCCTGCGGTCGAGGCCGAGGGTCACGATGGCCGGGGCCAGGTCGGCCGTGAAGGTCGGTGACCCTTGTTGGTCGTCGACGAAGCGAAGCTCACCGTCCCCGCCGGCCAGCCGGAGAGCCGTCCTCACCATGTTGGCGCCGTGGGCGCCACTCACCCAACTGGTGCGCACGATGGTGGACCCTGGCCGCAACTCGCGCTCGCCCCCCAGCTTGGATGCGCCGTAGACGGACGCGGGGTTCGGCTGGTCCCATTCTCGGTAAGGCCGCGGTGAGCTCCCATCGAACACATAGTCGGTGGACACGTACACGACATGTGCCCCGACGAGGGAAGCCGCCTCGACGACGTTGCGGGTCCCGACCGCGTTCACGGCATAGGCCAAATCGATCTCGCTCTCACAGAGGTCGACCGCGGTCAACGCTCCTCCGTGCAGGACCAGCTCGGGCCGGAATGCCATGAACGTATGCAACACCGCGTCGCGATCGTCGACTTTCATGTTGTGGACGTCCGTAGCCAACACGTCGTGCTCCAGCCCCGCCCGCGGACCCTCGGGGCCGAGCAGGGCGCAGCGGAGACCGCCACGCGGCACGGTGCCCTCGAGGCAGTCGCGCAGGTCGCGCCCGAGCTGCCCGTCGGCCCCGGTGATCAGAATCCGCACCGACTCAGCCCTTCTGGGAGCCCCAGGCGCCTTCGACCACGGGCGCCCGGGCCATCAACGGCTCCCACCATTCGCGGTGGTCGGCGTACCACGACACGGTGTCGGCCAAGCCTTGTTCCCAGTCGACGGACGGCGTCCATCCGAGCTCGGCCCGCAGCTTCGAGGAGTCGAGCACGTAGCGCCGGTCATGACCTGGGCGATCCGGGACGATCGTCTTGAGCGACTCGGGCTTGCCGAGCGCGGCCAGGATGCGGTCGGCCACCTCCATGATGGACGCTTCGACGCTGCTGCCCACGTGGTACGTCTCACCGACCTTTCCCCGGGCCAGCACGGCGTCGATGGCCGTGCAGTGATCGATCACGTGCAGCCACTCCCGTCGGTTCTCCGTGCTGGCGTAGAGGGTGAGCGCCTTGTCGTCGAGGGCGAGCGCACAGAAGTGCGGGATCAGCTTCTCGGGGAACTGGTAGGGCCCGTAGTTGTTGGCGCAGTTGGTGATGGTGATCGGCAGCTCGTACGTCTCGGCGTAGGCCCGCACCGCGTGGTCCGCGCCGGCCTTCGAGGCGTTGTACGGCGTGCGGGGGCGATAGGGCGACTCCTCCGTGAAGGCCTCGTCGGTGTCGAGGGGCAGGTCGCCGTAGACCTCGCAGGTGGACACGTGGTGGAAGCGGGCCACCCCGACCTGACGCGCCGCCTCGAGCATGGTCTGGGTGCCCAGCACGTTGGTGCGGAAGAAGAGACCCGGGTTGAGCACGGCCAGTGAGTTGTGCGATTCGGCGGCGAAGTGGACGACGGTGTCGATCCCTTCCCCCCGGAGTGCCTTCTCGGCCGCCGCCGGATCACAGATGTCCCCCTGGACGAACACGATCCGGTCTTCGATCTCGGACAGGTTGGGTCGGTTGCCGGCATAGGTGAGCACGTCGTAGACGACGACATGGTCCTCGGGGTGCTGCTCGACCCAGTAGCGGGCGAAGTTCGACCCGATGAAACCGGCACCTCCCGTGACGAGAAGGCGCATATGCGGGCCGATCTTAGCCCGGTCCCCAGAGCCCTCCCAGCTCAGGACGACCGGACGTGGATCACGTCACCGGCCGTGACCGCCCGTTGCCCCGCACCCGTGTTGACCAGCAGCCGGCCGGCGTCGTCGATGGCGACGGCCCGCCCCGAGAGTTCCTCGGCGGGCAGGATCACCAGGACCTCCCGGCCGAGGGTCACGCAGCGGGCCCGGAGCTCGTCGGCCAGCCGGCGGCGGCCGATGCCGTCGTCGAGGAGGGGCAGGCGGTTGGCCAGGGAGGCCAGCATGTGCTCGAGCAGAACCATGCGGTCGATCGGCGAATGGCGCTCACTCAGGTCGTCGAGGCAGGTGCCTCCGGCGTCCGGGGGACCCGGCCAGGCGACGTTGATCCCGATGCCCGCCACCACGGCCGGCGAGGGGGCGGAGAATTCGGCCTCGGCCAGGACCCCGGCCAGCTTGGCCGCCCCCACCAGCAGGTCGTTGGGCCATTTGAGCTCTGCCTCGACCCCGGCAACCTCGGCGCAGGCATCGAGAGCCGAGAGGCCCAGGGCGCCCGTGCACAGGTGCAGGTCGTCGGGGTCGCAGTCGGGGCGGAGGAGCACCGAGGCCAGCAGGTTGGCGCCCGGCGGCGACTCCCAGCGCCGATCGAGGCGTCCGCGCCCCGCCGTCTGGTGATCGGCCACCGCCACCAGCCCCGAAGGATCCCCCTGGCGGGCGCGCTCGAGCAGGTAGGAGTTGGTCGAGTCGATCTCGTCGAACCGGCGGACCTGCCATTCCCCTGCCCACATGGCACAGACCATACGGCACGTGCAATTGTGAGAGCCCCGAGCGGAGGAAAGGTCCAGCGTGCTCCAGAAGATCCTGATTGCGAACCGCGGCGAGATCGCCGTCCGGGTAATTCGGACGTGCCGCGAGATGGGGATCGGGACGGTGGCCGTTTATTCGAACCTCGACCGCAATGCCCTCCACGTGCGCATGGCCGACGAGGCCTACTCGCTCGGTGGCGAGACGGCGGCCGAGAGCTACCTCAACACCGAAGCCATCCTCGACGCCATCGAGCAGAGCGGGGCCGACGGGGTCCACCCCGGCTATGGCTTCTTCTCCGAGAACACCGACTTCGCGAGGGCCATCACCGACCGGGGGGTCACCTTCATCGGGCCACCCCCCGAGGCCATCGAGGTCATGGGCGACAAGATCAGCTCGCGCCTGGCGGCAGAGAAAGCCGGGGTGGTCGGGGTGCCCGGGCGGTCCGAGCCGCTCACCTCGCCGGACGAAGTCGTGTCGTTCGGGACCGAGCACGGCTGGCCGGTGGCGATCAAGGCCGCCTACGGCGGCGGTGGGCGTGGCATGAAGGTCGTGACCTCGCCGGACGAGGCGGCCGAGGCCATGGAGTCGGCCGCCCGTGAGGCCCAGGCCTACTTCGGCCGGCCCGAGATCTATCTCGAGCGGTACCTGTCCTGGCCCCGCCACGTCGAGATGCAGGTGCTGGCGGACACCCACGGCAACACTCTCTGGTTGGGCGAGCGGGACTGTTCGGCCCAGCGTCGACACCAGAAGCTGGTGGAGGAGAGCCCCGCGCCGGCCTTTCCCGACGAGGTGCGTCAGGCCATGGGCGAGGCCGCCGTGCAGGTGTCGCAAGCCTGCGGGTACTTCAACGCGGGCACCGTCGAATTCCTCTTTCAGGACGGCGAGTTCTACTTCCTCGAAATGAACACCCGGCTCCAGGTCGAGCATCCGGTCACCGAGCTGGTCACCGGTCTCGACCTGGTGGCCTGGCAGATCCGCATCGCATCGGGCGAGGCGCTCGACTTCACCCAGAAGGACATCGCCCGCAACGGCCACGCCATCGAGGTGCGCATCAATGCGGAAGACCCGAGCGGTGGTCGATTTTCGCCCTCGCCCGGCACGATCGCCATGTTCCACCAGCCGTCGGGCCCGGGAGTGCGCCTCGACAGCGGCTACGAGTCCGGTGACACCGTCTCCCAGTACTACGACAACCTGATCGCCAAGCTCATCGTCTGGGCCCCCGACCGCGAGGCGGCCCGGCGCCGCATGTTGCGTGCCATCGGGGAGACCACGATCACCGGCGTGGCAACCACGCTGCCGGCCCACCAGGCGATCCTGAGCCACCCTGACTTCGCCAACGTCGAGTATTCGACCAAGTGGGTCGAGGACACGCTCGATCTCAGCGGGCTCACCGTGCCGGCCGCAGAGGTCACCTCCGCAGCCGGCGACGACGAGGTTCCGACCGTGCAACGCGACGTCACGGCCGAGGTCGATGGCCGGCGCTATTCGGTGCGGCTCTGGGTCCCCGACCTGGGCCAGTCGGCGGCACCGGCTCGCGCCGCGGGCCGACCCAAGCGGGCCTCGGGCCACGCCGTGGCGGGGACCGGCTCGGGTCAGGTGATCGTGCCCATGCAGGGAACAATCGTGAAGCTCCTGGTCGCCGTGGGTGACGTCGTGGAGGTCGGCCAGTCGATCTGCCTCCTCGAGGCGATGAAGATGGAGAACGCCGTGGCAGCCGAGAAGGACGGCGTCGTAAAGGAGCTCCGCGTGAGCGCGGGCGACTCCGTCGGGGCCGGTGACATCGTGGCGGTCATCGAGTAGGTGTCGAGCACCTCCGCGGCAAAGGAAGCGGCGGCGGCGGCAGTCGACCGTCACCTCGACGAGCTCGTCTCGCTCAGCCATTTCGTCCACGCGCATCCCGAGCTCTGCTACGACGAGACAACGTCTGCTCACGCGGTGGCCGAGGCCTTGCGTGCCGGCGGACTCGAAGCCCGAGAGGGCGCGTACGAGCTCGCAACGGCGGTGGAATCGCGCTCCGGGTCGGGCGAGCTCACGGTTGCGGTTTGCGCCGAATACGACGCGCTCCCCGATGTGGGCCATGCCTGCGGGCACAACATCATTGCGGCGACCGCCGTCGGGGCCGGCCTGGCCCTGGCCGAGGTGGCCGACGACCTCGATCTCAGCATCCGCGTGCTCGGCACCCCGGCCGAGGAAGGCGGAGGCGGGAAGATCCTGATGCTCGAGCGCGGCGCCTTCGCCGGCGTGCACGCCGCCATGATGGTCCACCCCTGGCCCACCGAGCGCCTTGTCGGCCGCTGTCTGGCTGTGGCCCACTTCGACGTGACCTTCACCGGCCGTGAGGCCCACGCTTCGGCGGCGCCGTGGGAGGGGATCAACGCTCAGGACGCGCTGACCGTGTCCCAGGTTGCAATCGGCCTGCTTCGCCAACAGCTGGCCCCGGGCGACCAGGTCCACGGTGTGGTCACGCGCAGTCCCGGCGCGGCCAATGTCATCCCGGGATCGATCACCGCCCGTTACATGGTGCGTTCCATGACCTACGACGGGCTGCGCGCACTACGGCCCAGGGTGGAGGCTTGCTTCGAGGCCGGCGCGTTGGCCAGCGGGTGCACCCTCGGCTATGAGGAGCTCTCCCCCGTCTACTCGCACATGGAGACGGATCCGGATCTGCAGGCCGCGTACCGGGCCAACGCAGAGGCGCTCGGCCGCCACTTCGATGCCGACGACGACGACACGCCGCTTCCGACGTTCTCGACCGACATGGCCAATGTCTCGCTTGCCGTCCCGACGATCCATCCGCTCATCGGTATCGAGACGAATGGTGCAGTGAACCACCAAAAGGAGTTTGCGGCGGCCTGTGTGACGGCCTCGGCCGATGCCGCCGTGCGCGACGGCGCGGTCGCCCTGGCCTGGACGGCTATCGACGCCGCCTCCAACCCCGACTTGCGGGCCCACCTGCTCGCTCGGGTGTGATCACCGAGCACGCCCTCCTCGACGTCATTCCCGGACGCGAAGGGGAGTTCCTCGACGCTCTGGAGCAGGCCAAGACCCTCATCGCTGCCAGCCCGGGATTCGTCTCTCTCCGGGTCGAGCGCGGCATCGAACGACCGAGCTGCTTCCTGCTCCTCGTCGAGTGGGAACGCCTCGAGGACCACACCGAAGGCTTCCGGGGCTCGCCCGCCTACGAGCGGTGGCGGGCCGCGCTGCATCACTTCTACGACCCCTTCCCGCTCGTCGAGCATTTCGCCCCCGCCGTCACAACCTGACGGCTCGAGATGGCGAAACGATCAGGTCCCAGCGACCAATGACCGCGCCTGAGCGGCGCCGACGACGAGATCGTGGAGGTCGCCGTCCACCTCGAGCCGACTCGACTGTTCGATACCGCCGACCTTGACCGGCTCGAAGCCGGCCGTGCGGATCAACTGTTCGATTTCTTCGCCGGCACGGTCGTCGCCGGTCGCGTAGAAGAGGACCGCCGGCTCCGGTGATCGGTTGCTCGAGGACTCGAGCAGATTGGCCGACATCGTCCCGAATGCCATGACCAAGCGGGCCCCTGCCGGCAACCACCCGGCCACCAGCTCGCCCGAGGATTGCCCTTCGGGCAGGAGATGGACAACGTTGCCCTGTGCGTCGAGGCCGACCGGGTTGCTCGGAACGACCACGAGCTTGTCGGCGAGGTGGTCGGCAACCTCGTCTATCACGCCCTCGAGCGCGGGAAAACGAAGCGCGAGCATGACGGCGTCGGCGTCCCGCAAGGCGCCGACGTTGTCGCGGGCGACAACCGCAGCCGGACCGACCTCTACAGCCAGCCTTCGGGCCGAATCATTGTCGGCGCTCGAGAGCCACAGGGTCTCGCCACCCGAGACGAGCAGGCGGGCGATGGCCGATCCGAGCCCACCGGTGCCGATGACCGCGGTCGTCATATCAGGACCTCCGGTCGATCCTTCGTCGCCATGCGACGCCTTCTCATGGGAGTTTGTGCCACCAAGGCTATAGAACGTCGCTTCGTGATGTCCGAAGGTGAAGTCCAGAAGGCCGGTGGCTTCCATCGCGCATGGTCGTCTCGGCACGATCGCTTCGATCAGTGGCCTCCAGCGTGTTCGGGCCGCGACAGGCAACGGGTCTCAGGCGGTCGCGGGCCCGGTGAACATGTCGAGACAGCCCTCGAGGCCGACGATCTCGATGTCGTGGCGGCGCCGCTGCTCCCAGGCCTGACGGCTCAGACGGAAGCGGATGGTGCGGCCCGAGCCGTCGCGGCGGTGGCCGCGCGCCTCGCCGTTCTCCTCGTAACCGACGGCCCGGGAGGTGGCGATCGACGCCACGTTGTCCTCGAATGCGCCGCTCAGCGCCTCCTCGGCCCCCAGCCCGGCGAAGGCCAGGTGCAGGATTGCCTCGCGCATCTCTCGGCCCAACCCCTGACCCTGATGGGCCCGGCCCAGCCAGGATCCGGTCTCCACCGAGCGCACCGCAGCGAAGTGTGCACCTATGAGGTCCTGGAGGCCGATCGGGCGCCCGTCGACGAAGGCGGCGGCGTTGAGGGTCCACTTGTCCGGGGACCAGCTGGCCCGATTGGTCCAGAACCACTGTGCGGTGGCGCGGGCCCGCCGCCCGGGCTCCTCGTCGGTCCAGGGCACGGTGAACGGCGTTGTCTGCGGATCGTGAATGCCCTGATCGATGAGTGCCACCATGGCGGCGAACTCGTCCTCCCGGGGGAGGCGCAGCTCGAGCCGGGGCGTACGCACGGCCAGGTCGAAGAGGGGCCAGTACGAGCCCTGGCCCGCCACGCTCACACGCGGGCTCAGCCGCTGGGCTGGTACACGCCGAACTCGCCCCGCAGGACGTCGGCGACTTCGCCCAGCGTGGCCATGGCCCGCAGCGCCTCCTTCATCGGTACCAGGAGATTGCCCTCGCCCTTCGCCGTCTCGGCCACCTCGGCCAGGGCCCGCTCGGCGGCGGCCTGATCGCGCTCGGCCCGCACCTGGCGGGTGCGGTCGATCTGCATCTGCTGGAGCTTGATGTCGATGGGGAACACCTCGGCCGCTTCGCTCTCGGCATCGGTGAATTTGTTCACCCCGACGACCACCTTCTCGCCGTCGTCGACCGCCTTGGCGTAGGTGTAGGCGGCCGACTCGATCTCCTCTTGCATGAAACGGGCCTCGATGGCGGCCACCGCGCCACCCATGTCCTCGATCCGCTGCAGGTAGTCGTTCGCTGCCGCCTCCACCTCGTCGGTGAGCGCCTCAACGAAATAGGACCCGGCCAGCGGGTCCACGGTGTCGGCCACGCCGGACTCGAACCCGACGATCTGCTGGGTGCGCAGAGCGATCTTCGCCGCCCGGGTGGTGGGCAGTCCGAGCGCCTCGTCGAACCCGTTGGTGTGCAGGCTCTGGGTTCCCCCCAGCGCGGCCGCCAACGACTGCACGGTCACCCGCACGATGTTGTTCTCCGGCTGTTGCGCCGTGAGCGTCGACCCACCGGTCTGGGTGTGGAAGCGCAGCATCTTCGAGCGCTCGTCCTTGGCCCCGAAGCGCTCCGTCATGATGCGCGCCCACATGCGCCGCGCCGCCCGGTACTTGGCCACCTCCTCGAAGAGGTTGTTGTGCGCATTCCAGAAGAAGGAGAGCCGGGGGGCGAAGGAGTCGACGTCCTGACCGGCGGCCATGGCCGCCTCGACGTAGGCGATGCCGTTGGCCAAGGTGAAGGCGATCTCCTGGACCGCCGTCGAACCCGCCTCACGGATGTGGTAGCCCGAAATGGAGATGGTGTTCCAGCTGGGCAGGTTGGCCGCGCAGTAGGCGAAGGTGTCCACAATGAGGCGCATGGAAGGGCGGGGCGGGTAGATGTACGTGCCTCGGGCGATGTACTCCTTCAGAATGTCGTTCTGGATGGTGCCGCGGACCTTCTCGCCCGGCACCCCCTGCTCTTCGGCCACCAATTCGTAGAGCAGGAGCAGGATGGCCCCGGTGGCATTGATGGTCATGGACGTCGTGACCTTGTCCATCGGGAGATCGGCCATGAGCAGGCGCATGTCGGCCAGCGAGTCGATGGCCACCCCGACCTTCCCGACCTCGCCCTCGGCCCGCGGGTGGTCGGAGTCGTAGCCCATCTGCGTGGGCAGGTCGAACGCACACGAGAGGCCTGTCTGCCCGGCGTCGAGGAGAAACTTGAAGCGCTGGTTCGTGGTCTCGGCCGATCCGAAGCCCGCGTATTGGCGCATCGTCCACAGCTTCGAGCGGTACATCTGGGCGTGCACGCCACGGGTGTACGGGAACGTTCCGGGCTGCCCGAGCTGGGCTGAAGGGTCCCAACCGGCGAGATCGTCGGCCGTGTACACGGCGTGGATGTCGATGCCCGAGTCGGTTTGGCGCTCGGGGGGTCCCTGGTCGGTCTGCGTATTCACATCTACGAGATTACGAAGGTTCTGGGTCCTGGGGCCATCCGGGCCCCGAACCGGGCAGACTGACGGCCGTGGACGACACCCTGGAAACGACCTTCTCGCACTTCGGTATCTGCGTGAGCGACCTGGAGCGGTCGCTGCGCTTCTACTGCGAGGCCTTGGGTTTCGAGAAGGCCGAATCGCACGCCATCGGCTCCGAGTTCGCCCAGCTCATGGAATTCCCCGACGTGGCGGTGACGTCGCAGTTCATCCGGCGTGGCCCGACCGCCATCGAGCTCTTGGCCTTCGCGGAGCCTGCCCCCTTCGGTCCGCGCGAACGCCGGGCCGTCAACCAGCTCGGGTTGACGCACCTCTCCTTCCGGGTCCGCGACGTCGAGGGCACCATGGCCCGGATCGTGGAGCTCGGAGGCACCGTGGTGAAGTCGAGCCGCACGACCATCGACCTCGGTGGCACGGCGCTCGAATTCGTCTACTGCACCGACCCCGACGGCGTGCGGGTCGAGCTGATGGACCTCGGCGGCTGATCCCCCTCGGTGGCCAGCTGCGCATCGAGCTCGCGATCGATGCGCACCGCACTGCGCTCGTCCATGTGCATCCACCGCAGGGCGACGGGGATCATCGGCCACAGCATCAAGGTGTCGCCCACCACCCACATGAGGTCGCCGCCGATGTGGAGGTCCACCACGTAGGACGGGCCCCAGGGATGGGGCACGGTGACGCCGGCACAGCCCAGCTGGCGGAGCGTCTCGCAGTAGGCCGGGAACATCTCCCTGGTCGCTCCGGCCAGCGACAGACCGGTGAAGGTGTCGATCGGGATGGCCATGAAGAGATAGAAGAACTGCAGGGCGGGATGCAGGCGGTAGCAGTTGGGGTCGTCGCCGAAAATTTGGCGCCAGAAGAGGTAGCCCACGAAGAGGAAGGCCAGATGCTCCCCGTTGTGGATCGCCTCGTGCTGGAGCGTGTAGTTGTACCAAATGGTCAGATGTGAGATCGGGATGAACACCGCGTAGAGGACGAAGGCCGTGACCGGGTGGCCGAGCACCTTGGCCGGCCATGAGCGCAGGATCTCGGTCACGGCGATGTGCGACGTACCGGTGGTGGCCCGCCAGGCCAGCTGCAACGGCGAGGCGATGGCGAAGAGGGGGGCCGCCACCATGATGAGGAGCAGGTGCTGGACCATGTGGTCCCAGAAGAGCTCGCCGTCGTAGACCCCGACGAAGCTGAAGATCGAGATCGCGGTGGTGGCCAGCGCGCCGATCCAGGCCGCCGTCTTGAGGGCGGACCAGGGGTGCCGGGGGTGCAGGGCGTCGTTCCGCCTGACCGCCCAGAGGTAGAGGACCAGGGCCGCGACGATCAAGGCCACCGGCACGAAGTCGAACTGGGTGGAGAAGAACTGGCTCCCGCTCAGCGGGGGCAATCGCGCATCGAGAAGCGCAGCGAACACTCCGACGACGGTACTGCCGGAGTCAGCCGTGCTGCCAGACGCGCTGGGAGATCCCGCGGGTGCCGTACAAGGCGGTGGCGTCCAGGGCCGCCACCTCCTCGGCGCTCATCTGCCAGCCCAGGGCACCGGCGTTCTGCTCCGCCTGGGTGCGGTTCTTCGCTCCGGGGATGGGTACGGCACCGTGGGAGACCAGCCAGGCCAGCGCCACCTGGCTGGGCGTGCGGCCGTCGTGGGCCTCGCCGATGTCGCGCAACACCCGGACCACCCCGTCGACCTGCTCCATGGGGTGGGCGGAGAAGGTGCGGGCGCCCGGAGGCGGGTTCGACGCCGAGTACTTGCCGGTGAGCCGGCCCTGCCCGATGGGCGAATAGGCGAGTGGGACGACACCGAGCTCGCGGCAGGCGGCGATGAGGCCGACCCGCAGGGGCATGGCCCGCAGCAGCGAGAACTCGATCTGATTGCTGGCCAGGCGGAGGCCGCGCGAACGGAGGGCACGGTCCATCCCCCTCATCTCTTTCACCGAGTAATTCGAGACGCCGACCGCCTCGACCAGGCCCTCGCCCTGCGCCGCCGCCAGCGCGTCGGCCATGGCGCCGTGCGATCGCAGCGAAATGGGACCGTGGATCTGGTACAGGTCGATGCGCTCCACCCCGAGCCGTTCGACGGACTTGCGGGCCGCGGAGACCAAGGCACCGTGGGCGTGGGGTTTCCACGGACTGGGCATGTACTTCGAGGCGATCACCACCTGCGGGCGCACGCCGGGCTCGGCCGCGAGGAGCCGGCCGAGGATGCGCTCGCTCTCGCCCCGGCCGTAGACCTCGGCCGTGTCGAAGAGGACGACCCCGGCTTCGATGCTGGCTTCCCAGGCCTCTCGGATGCTCGCCTCGGTGAGGGACTGGTCGTAGCCGCCCATGCCCCAGGTGCCCTTGTCGCCCCACGCCCAGGTGCCGACGCCCAGCGGGGGGATGGCGACGTCGGAACCGGCCAATGCGATCCGGTCGCTCGCCTGCGGGGCCGCAGTCCCGGTCATGCGCCGACCCGGGTCAGATGGGCCTCGACGGCGGCGCGCCACTCGTCGGGGTGGGTCAGCTGCGGCGAGTGGTAGGCGCCCTCAACGATGACCAGCCGGCCGTCTGCCACCTCGGCGCTCAGCTCGGGCGCCTGGTCCACCAGAGGATGGTCGTGCTCCCCCACGATGACGGTGACCGGGCAGGAGATGCCGGCGAGGCGGCTGCGCAGTGATCCCTGGCCCTCCTCGGCGTCGGCCCACAGTTCCAGCCCGAGGCCCTTGAACGCGTAGGCGTCCATGCCGGCACTGATGGTCTCCTTCTCCGCCATCCACTCCGCCGGCACCGTGGCCCGGATCAGCGTGTCCTCGGGTCCCTCGAGCGAGAAGTTGCGCGGCATGCCGCCGGCCGGGTCGAAGGAGTCGATGAACTGGTGCACCAAGGTGCGGACCTCTTCGTCGGGTGGTTGGAACGACCAGGCACTGGTGTCCATCAGGATGAGTGAACGCACGAGGTCGGGCCGTTCGAGCACCATGGTCATGACCACCCGGCCGCCCATGGAGTGCCCGAGGAGGTCGACCGGGCCGCCGCCCACCGCGTCGAGGAACGCAGCCAGGTCGTCCGCCAGCTGCTGAATCGAGTACCCCTCGAGGCTCCCGACCTTGGTCGAGTACCCATGACCACGGTGGTCGTACGTGACCACCCGCCGATGCCGGGCCAGCTCGTCCACCTGGAGGAGCCAGTCGTGCGACGAGCCGGTATAGCCGTGACAGAGCACGAGCGCAGGGTCGCCGCTCCCCTGTTCGGACCCGGAGAGGTCGACGCCGTGCACGTGGAAGGTCTGGGTCTGCGAGATGGCCGTCACCCCACCTGTCTAGCGGATGCCCCGCGCCCGCCCCTGCGCACGCGCCTCACCCCGAGTCGCCCGACAGCGTCTGCACGGCGGAGGCAGGAGCCGGCGCGGTCTCCGTCGTCACGGTGGCGACCGGTGCACCGGGCGCGGCCGACGCGTTGGTACAGGTGCGGGCCTGGTTCCACGCGGCCAGGGCCGAGGCGGCGGCTGCTCCCGTGAGCGGCTGGGGCAGGTCGTCCACGATGACAGCCGGCCGCCAGGTCACCGTGTCGATATGGCGACCCGTCGCGGTGATGACGAGCGAACCACTGGCGTTCTCGGGCGGCGAGTTGTCGTAGAAGGCGAAGTTGCCCAATCCGTAGTCGACGTAGGCCGAGCCGAGGTAGCCACCACCGAGCAGCACGTGGGCGTGCGTGCCGACGATGATGTCGGCGCCGGCCGCGACGAGGACCTGGGCCAGCGGCTCCTGCAGCGGGTTCGGACAGGCGTCGAGCTCGGTGCCCCAGTGCAGGTAGACGATCACGGTGTCCGCCGTCTTGCGGGCCGCTTCGACGGCCGCCACCAGGTCGTTGATGTCGTAGGCCGAGGCCAGTCCCGGCTGGGTGGCGGTGGCCGTCCAGGCGGTCTGCAGGTCCGAGTCGATGACCTGGGTGGCGGCGATGATCGCGATGTGCTGCCCGTGGATCGTCGTCACGTACGGCGTGAACGCCTGCGTCGCGTTCTGCCCGATGCCGAGGATCGTGTACCCCGTCTGGGCCTTGGTGGCCAGCGCCGTCTGCAGTCCCGGCGGCCCGCAGTCCTCGCCGTGGTTGTTGGCTTCGGTGACGAGGGTCACGCCGGCGCCCTTGAACGCGTCGATCACGGTGGGCGGCGCGTAGAAGACGAACTGTTTGCTTTGCGCATCGGGGCAGGTGCCGTCGGTCAACGCAGATTCGTAGTTGACCATGGACAGGTCGACGCCGGCGAGCAGCGCGGGCACCGTGGGACCGAGCGCGTCGGAGGGATCGGCGGCCAGCCGGTCCCCCAAGGTGGTGCCGGCCGGAAAGTGCACGTCGCCCCCGAAGGCGAAGCTCACGGCCTGGCCGTCACCCTGCCAGTCCGGCTCGAGCCGCGGATTGCCGGCGGGCGGCCGCACCTGGTGCCGGTGCTGGTGCCGGGCGCCGCGGTGCACGCCGGCGGCGGAGGGGTGGCCACCGCCCCGCGTGGTGAGCAACGCGGCCAACAGGGCGAGGACCACGAGAGCGCCGAGCCAGATGAACCGGTTGCGCTTGACCCGGCGCGAGGTCAGCGCGGGCACCTCGGGAGGCGGGCGCCGCGGCGCGTCCGTCTCGGGCGCTGGAGGGATCAGCAGGTCGGAGGGTGACGTGCCGACAGCCTAAACAGGCTCGCGGCCGGCGGACGGAGCGTGAGCCGCCGGATCGACTAGTGCGCGTGCGGCATGCAGAGGTCGTCGTACTCGGCGATGACGATCTCACCGGCGTCGGGGCCGCAGGCCGGGCACGCCGGGTCGCGCCGGACCTTGAACGTCCGGAACGACTCCTCCAGCGCGTCGTAGGAGAGCAGCCGCCCGACCAACGGATCGCCCAGACCGAGCAGCATCTTGATGGTCTCGACGGCCTGGATCGACCCGATGATGCCGGGCAGCACGCCGAGCACGCCGGCCTCCGAGCACGACGGTGCGAGCTCGGCCGGAGGCGGCTCGGGGATGAGGCAGCGGTAACAGGGCCCGACGTAGGGGTCGAACACCGTGGCCTGTCCCTCGAAGCGGAAGATCGACCCGTGGATCACCGGGATGCGCTTGAGCAGGGAGGCGTCGTTGACCAGATAGCGGGTCGGGAAGTTGTCGGTGCCGTCGACGATGGCGTCGTAGCCGTCGATGATGTCGAGGATGTTGTCGGCGCCCAGGCGCACGTCGTAGGTGACGACGTTCACGTCGGGGTTGATGGCGGTGAGGGTCTTCTTGGCCGAGTCGACCTTGCGCTCCCCTATCCGGTCCATGTTGTGGAGGATCTGGCGCTGCAGGTTCGACTCGTCGACCACGTCCATGTCGATGATCCCGATGGTCCCGACGCCCGCGGCCGCCAGGTAGAGGGCGGCCGGCGAACCAAGCCCGCCCGCGCCCAGCAGGAGCACCTTGGCGTTGAGCAGCTTGAGCTGGCCCACCTCTCCCACCTCGGGCAGGAGGAGGTGGCGCTGGTAGCGGTTGCGCTGGGCCGGGGTGAGCGTCTGCGGAGCCGCCCAGGGCCGCCCCTCGTCCTTCCACTTGTTGAAGCCGCCGACCAGCGACTGCACGTCCGTGTAGCCGAGGTCGCCCATGGTCTTGGCGGCGAAGGCCGAGCGGACACCACCGGCGCAGTAGACGACGACGGGAGCGGTCTTGTCCGGCAGCTTGCCCTCGACCTGGAACTCGAGGTGGCCTCGGGGCAGGTGGACGGCATTGGGGAGGGCACCCTGCTCGTACTCGTCGGGCTCACGCACGTCGAGGAACGTGACCCCACCCTGGGACAGCAGCTCCTCGGCCACCGGCGGGTCCACCTCACGGATGGACGCCTTGGCGTCGTTCAGCAGATCTCGCGGAGTAGGCACTCCAAACCTCCAGCTACGGTCAGCAATTCGCCGACACGAACCCTTAAACACTACCAGCGAGGTCAACATTCCCGGCCTGGCGGCCGGCCCACCATGGCGGGGAGACTGCCCGCCCATGGAGCTCCACGAGGCCATCCGGCGGCGGGCCATGGTCCGCAGCTTCAGACCCGATCCACTCGATCCGGCGCTCGTGGACAACCTGGTCGACGCCGCCCTGCGCTCGCCCACCGCGGGCAATACGGCCGGCACGGCCTGGGTCGTTCTCGAAGGCGCCGCGCAGACCGCCCTCTACTTCGACGCCACCACGGACGAGCACTGGCGGTCGGCCCACCCCGAGTGGTCAGAGGGCCTCCGCCGGGCGCCGGTCGTCCTGTTGGCCTACACCTCCCCCGATGCGTACGTGGCCCGCTACGGCGAGTCGGACAAGGAGGCGTCGGGGTTGGGTGCCGGTCCTGAGGCCTGGCCGGTCCCGTACTGGTACGGCGACGCCGCTATGGGCGTGATGGCGATCCTGCTCGCCGCGGTCGATGCCGGACTCGGCGCCTGCATCCTCGGGGCGTTCCGGGGGGCCGAGACGCTGGCGGAGCGGCTCGCGGTTCCGACGCCGTGGCGCCTCTACTGCGCGGTCGCGCTCGGGCGGCCCGATGCCGCCGATCACCGGTCCGACTCGCTCGATCGACCCCGTCCGCCCCGGGCCGAGCGCCTGCATCGCGGGCGCTGGTGAGCGACCGGCCGCCCACATCACCGGATCGACGTGGACGGGAATCAGTCCTGGCGCTTCGACAGCCTGTGCTCGGGCCCCTCCAGCCAGCGCGCCATGGCCCAGAGCAGATCCGAGAGCCGGTTGAGGTAGGCGATCACGAAGGACCCCTCGGTCGGCTCGGAGACGGCGAGGCGCTCGGCCCGGCGCACGACGGCCCGGGCCAGGTCCAGCGCCGCGGCGAGCCGGTTCTCGCCCGGAACGGTGAAGTCGGCCGGCATCTCGAAGCGCTCGAGCAGGTCGTCGATCCTGACCTCGAGCGCGGTCACCATGTCCTCGGTGACCAGGCTCGACCCCGCCTTCAACTTGGTCCGGTTCTCCGGGGCGGTGGCCACCTCGGCCATCACCACGTAGAGGTCGCGGGCCAACGCGGTCAGGAGGCCGTGCGCCTCGGAGCCCGGGGCGGTCTCGGCCCGGGCCAGGCCGATGGCGGACTGGGCCTCGTCGATGGTGCCGTTGAGCTCGATCCGCCACGAGTCCTTGGGCACGCGACCGCCGTAGAGCAGACCGGTCGTCCCCCCGTCCCCCGTCTTGGTGTAGATCCTGGGCTTCACCAGGCCGGATGCTACCGGTCCTGTCGGGCCGCACCGGGGGGCGCCGGTAGGATGTGTGGCTAATGTCCGCTTCGCCCGAGCTCCTGGGCCGGCTCGATCCGGCCGCCTCCGAGTACCTCCGAGCCCTGCGCGACCGCGTGGTGGTGTTCGACGGCGCCATGGGCACGAACCTCCAGATCCTCGGCCTGGAGGCCGAGGACTTCGGCGGGCCCGAGCTCGAGGGTTGCAACGAGGTGCTGGTCGACACGCGTCCGGACCTCGTGGCCCAGGTGCACCGCTCCTTCTACGAGGTGGGCTGTGACGTGGTCGAGACCGACACCTTCGGGTCGACCTCGGTCGTCCTGGCCGAGTACGGATTGGCCGAGCGGGCCCGCGAGCTGACCCGGACCGCGGCCGAGCTGGCCTGTGCCGTGCGCGACGAGTTCTCGACGCCCGAGCGCCCGCGCTGGGTCGCCGGCTCCATGGGCCCGGGCACCAAGTTCCCCACGCTCGGTCAGATCCCCTACGCCGAGTTCCGCGACGCCTACGAGGAACAAGCTCTCGGCTTGCTCGAGGGCGGGGTCGACCTGCTGCTCATCGAGACCCAGTTCGACCTGCTCTCGGTCAAGGCCGCCATCAACGGAGCCCGGCGGGCCATGGTGGCGCTCGGCCGGGTGGTGCCGCTGCAGACGCAGGTGACCATTGAGCTGACCGGCCGCATGCTGCCCGGCACCGAGGTCGGCGCCGCGCTCACCGTGCTCGACGCCATGCAGGTCGACGTGGTCGGCCTCAACTGCGCCACCGGTCCGGTCGAGATGAGCGAGGCCCTGCGCCACCTGTCGGGGGCCAGCCGCGTCCCCATCGCCTGCATCCCCAATGCGGGTCTCCCCTCGGTCGTGGACGGGAAGATGCACTACGACCTCACGCCCGACGGGCTGGCCGAGCACCTGCACCGCTTCGTGACCGAGTTCGGGGTGACCGCCATCGGCGGGTGCTGCGGCACGACCCCGGCCCACCTCGCGGCGGTGGTCGAGCGCTGCGCCACCGCGGTGCCGGCGGCCCGCACGCCGGTGCACGAGCCGGCGGCCGCGTCCATCTACACCTCGGTGCCCTTCAAGCAGGACACCTCGTTCCTGGTGGTGGGCGAGCGCACCAACGCCAACGGGTCCAAGGCCTTCCGCGAGGCCATGCTGGCCGGCGACTGGGACAGCTGCGTGGCCATGGCGCGCGACCAGGTGCGCGAGGGCTCGCACCTCATCGACGTGTGCGTCGACTACACGGGGGCCGACGGCGTCGCCGACATGAACGAGGTGGCCAGCCGCTTCTGCACCCAGTCGAGTGTGCCGCTCATGGTCGACTCGACCGAGGGCCCGGTCGTGCGCGCCGCGCTGGAGTGGCTGGGTGGCCGCCCGATCCTCAACTCGGTCAACCTCGAGGAGGGCGACGAGCCCGGGACCCGGCTCGACACGTTCTTGCGCCTGGCCCGCGAGTTCGGGGCGGCGGTCGTGTGCACCTGCATCGACGAGGAAGGCCAGGCCCGCTCGGCGGATTGGAAGCTGCGGGCGGCCCGCAACATCGCCACCATCGCGGTGGAGCGTTACGGGCTCGAGCCCGAGGACCTCCTCTTCGACCCGCTCGCCCTGCCCCTCTCGACCGGCATGGAGGAGAGCCGTCGCGACGGCATCGAGACGATCGAGGGCATCCGGGCCATCAAGGCGGAGCTGCCCGGTGTCTCGACCATCCTCGGCCTGTCCAACGTGTCCTTCGGCCTGAACCCGGCCGCCCGCCAGGTGCTGAACTCGGTCTTCCTGCACGAGTGCGTGGAGGCGGGCCTGGACTCGGCCATCGTGCACGCCTCGAAGATCCTGCCGCTGGCCCGCATCGAGGAGCGGGCCAAGGAGATCTGCCTCGACCTGGTGTACGACCGGCGCAGCGACGACTACGACCCGCTCCAGGAGCTGCTGGCCCTTTTCGAGGGGGTCAAGGTCAACACCGGCCCGCCGGACGAGCATCTCGACTGGCCGGTCGATCGCCGCTTGAGCCAGCGCATCATCGACGGCAACCGCAACGGCCTCGAGGACGACCTGACCGAGGCGCTCGAGGGCGGCACGGCCGCCCTCGCCATCGTGAACGACATCCTGCTCGAGGGGATGAAGGTCGTCGGTGAGCGCTTCGCCTCCGGTGAGATGCAGCTGCCGTTCGTGCTGCAGTCGGCCGAGACCATGAAGGCGGCCGTCGCCTTCCTCGAACCGCACATGGAGAAGTCGGACCAGGGTGGCAAGGGCACGGTCGTGCTGGCCACGGTCAAGGGCGACGTGCACGACATCGGCAAGAACCTGGTCGACATCATCTTGACCAACAACGGCTACGAGGTCGTCAACCTGGGCATCAAGGTCGGCATCAACGAGATGGTCAGCGCGGCCCAGGAACACCGGGCCGACGCCATCGGCATGAGCGGGCTGCTCGTGAAGTCCACGTTGATCATGCGTGAGAACCTGGTCGAGCTGAACGACCGGTCGCTCTCGGACATGCCCGTCATCCTGGGCGGAGCGGCGCTGACCCGGACCTACGTCGAGCGGGACTTGCGCGAGATCTACGAGGGGCGCCTGTTCTACGGGCGCGACGCCTTCGAGGGCCTGCGCACCATGGACCGCCTGGTCGAGCTGAAGCGCTCCGGCGAGGACGATCCGATCTTCGGCCGCGAGATCTCCGAGCGCAACGTGCCTCGTCGTTTCCAGGACACCGACGACGCGCCGGTGGAGGGTCAGCCCGCCCGCTCGGCCGTGGCCACCGACAATCGATTGTTCACGCCGCCTTTCGTGGGCAGCCGCATCGCCGTGGGCATCGCCATCGACGAGGTGACCGAGTACCTGAATCTCACCGCGCTCTTCCGCAACCAGTGGGGCTTCCGGCCCGAGGACGGGGAGAGCGACCCCGAGTTCAAGGAGCGTGTCAAGGCCACCCTGCGCGAGCAGCTGGCCAAGGCGCGCGAGGCCGATCTCCTGGTGCCCCAGGTGGCCTACGGGCACTTCGCCGCCAACGCCGAGGGCAACGACCTCGTCATCTGGAAGGACGATTCGCGCACCGCCGAATGGATGCGCTTCACCTTCCCCCGCCAGCGCAAGGAGCCCTGGCTCTGCATCAGCGACTTCTTCCGCCCGGCCGGCTCGAGCGACGAGGACTTCGCCAGCTTCATGCTGTGCACCATCGGGAGCCGGGCCTCGGAGGAGGCGGCGCGCCTCTTCGCCGAGAACGAGTACCAGAGCTACCTCTTCCTGCACGGCCTGAGCGTCGAGATGGCCGAGGCCACCGCGGAATGCTGGCATCGGCGCATCCGCGAGGAACTGGGCTTCGCCGCCGAGGACGGGCCGACCCTGACCGGGCTGTTCCGTCAGCAGTACCGGGGCGGCCGGTACTCGTGGGGCTACCCGGCCTGCCCAGACCTCAGCGACAACGCCAAGGTGGTCGAGCTTCTGGGGGGAGAACGCATCGGCGTGACGGTGAGCGAGGGATTTCAGCTCCACCCCGAGCAGACGACCGACGCCATCATCTGCCACCACCCGGAGGCCAAGTACTTCGTGGCCTGAGCCTTCGGCGCACGGCGCAGGGCGCTCGGCGCAGGGCGCTCGGCGCTCGGGACAGACGCTCAACGCACGGCGGAGGCGGCCTCGCGGGCGTGGTAGCTCGACCGGGTGAGTGGAGACGCCTCGACGTGCGCCAGCCCCAATTCGACACCAGCCCGGCGCAGGGCCTCGAACTCCTCGGGCCTCCAGTAACGCGACACCGGCAAGTGTTGGCGGCTCGGACGCAGGTACTGGCCCACCGTCACGATGGAGACCCCGACGGCACGCAGATCGGCCAGGGTGGCGACCACTTCGTCCTCCTGCTCGCCCAGCCCCACCATCAACCCGGACTTGGTCACCAGGCCGGCGGCGCCGGCGCGGGCCAGCACCGACAGGCTGCGCGCGTAGCCGGCGGAAGGCCGGACGGCCCGCTGCAGCCGGGCCACCGTCTCAATGTTGTGGTTCAGGATGTCGGGCCGGGCGGCGAAGACGGTGTCGAGCGAAGCGGCGTCGCCGCGGCAGTCCGAGATGAGCACCTCGACCGTCGTCCCAGGCCGGCGGGACCTGATGGCCTCGATGGTGCGCGCCATGGCACCCGCACCGCCATCGGGCAGATCGTCGCGGGCCACGCAGGTGACGACGGCATGGCTCAGCCGCATGCGCTCGACTGCCTCGGCGACCCGCTCGGGCTCGTCGGGCGCCAGCGCCAAGGGGTGGCGCGTGTCCACCTGGCAGAAGCCGCAGGCCCGGGTGCAGCGCTCTCCGTTGATCATGAAGGTGGCGGTTCCGTCAGCCCAGCACTCGTAGATGTTCGGGCAGCCCGCTTCCTCGCACACGGTCACGAGACCAAGGTCGTGGATGGTGGCCCCGAGGCTGCGGTAGCCCTTCCCGATGCGGACGGGCACGCGCACCCACTCAGGTTTGCGCGTCGCCAGGTCGAGCCCGTCCTCGGGTGCCACCCCGGCCTGGCGTAGGCGGCGCAGGAGCGGTCGCTCAACGCTCAGGCCCGCCTGGCGCGCCGTCGGACCGGCGCGGACATCGCTGCGCTCCACCCCTCCGGTGGCGAAGGCCGCGGCGGCCCGGGCGACGAAGGCTTCGAGCACGGTCTCCATGTCCACCTCGAGACCCTCGGCGGCCAGCGACGTGACACCACGATCGGCGATCCCGCACGGCACGATGTGGCCGAACATGGCCAAATCGGTCGTCACGTTGAGGGCCAGTCCGTGCAGTGTGCGGCGCTCGGGCCCGACCCGTCGCGTCCGCACCCCGATGGCGGCGATCTTGCGCGGCGTGGGCCCATCGGCGTCGATCCAGACGCCGGGGTACTCCCCGACGCTGCTGGCCCCGGGCAGACCGAGGTCGGCCAGCGTGTCGATCACCACCTGCTCGAGCCGGTGCACGTGGGCCGGACCCGAGGAGGGGTCGTCGGGCACGGTGACGATCGGGTAGGCCACCAGTTGACCCGGGCCGTGATACGTGACGTCGCCACCGCGATCCGTCCGCTCGAGCGCGGCGCCGACCGAGGCGGGGTCGACGAGCACGTGGCGGTCATCGGCGTGCGCCCCGAGCGTGTACGTGTGGGGATGCTGGAGGACGAGGAGGTAGTCGTCACCTCCTTGCACGGCCAGGGCGTGCTGGAGGTCGTAGGCCTCGTGGTACGAGACCGTCCCGAGCGAACGGATGCGAAGCACCGGTGCTGGCCTCAGAGCTCGGCCGCCCAGTCGCGGCTGCCGAGAAGATCGGACACCCGGGCCAGGAACAACGAGACGTAGGCCCCGTCGACGGCCCGGTGGTCCCAGCTGCACCCGATCACTCCGGTCGAGTGGATGGCGATCGATTCGGAGCCATCGGCTTGCGTGACGACCACCGGGCGGCGGGCGATCCCGTCGGTGGCCAGGATGGCCACCTGGGGCTGGTTGATGATCGGGACCGTGAAGTACGTCGCGAACGGGCCGTCGTTGGTAATGGAGAAGGTGCCCCCGGCGATGTCGTCCGCATTGAGTTTGCGGTCGCGCGCCCGCTCGGCCAGGTCGCGGATGCGCCGGGCCACGCCGCGCAGCGTGACTTCCTCGGCCCGGTGGATCACCGGCACGATCAGGCCCTCGTGGGACAAGTCGACGGCGATGCCCAGATTGACCTCGCCGTGCACGACCAGGGAGTCCTCGACCACCGAGGCGTTGAGCAGGGGGAAGTCACGGAGCGCCTCGACGGTGGCCCGAGCGACGAAGGGGAGGTAGGTCAGGGAGAAACCCTCCTCGGCCTTGAAGCGCTCGCCCCACGCCTTGCGCACGCGCTCGACGGTCTCGAAATCGACCTCCTTGGCGATGAACGCGTGCGGCGACGTTGCCTTCGAGCGCACCATGTGCTCGGCCGTGCGCCGACGCATGTTCGAGAACGGCACGACCTGGTCTCCCGCGCCGCGGTAGGCCGCGACCGAGACCGAGGGCGCTGCCGCGGGCGGACTCATGACCGCGGCGGACGTGCTGGGCGCGGGGGCGGGCGGTGCCTGAGGCGCAGCCGGAGGGGGCGGTGGCGGTGCGGGTGCGGGCAGCAGCCGGCGCCGTGGTCCGGCGCGCGTCGACCACAGCCAGCACGTCCTCGCGGGTGATTCGCCCGCCGGCGCCGGTCGGCGTCACCTCGGACTGGTCGATGCCGTTCTCGGACAAGAGGCGGCGGACGATGGGCGAGAGCACCGACGGCTCCGTCCCGTTGGCCGCAGCAGGTTCAGCGGTCGGAGCGGGCGCCTCGGGTGCGGGCGCCGGGGCCGGCGGTGGCGGTGGCGGACTCTGAGCCGGCGGAGCGGGGGGGTGGCGGTGGCGGTGGCGGTGGCGGTGCACTTTGAGCCGGCGGGGCCGGGGGTGGCGCGGACTGGACGGGCGTTGCGCTCTGGGCGGGCGGCGCACTCTCGGCGGGCGGCGCAGCGGGCGCCCCTTCGGCCGCGGCCGGCGCCGCCCCTTCGTCCGATCCGTCTCCGATGACAGCGAGCCGGACCCCGACCTCGACGGTTTCTCCTTCGGGCACGAGGATCTCGGTCAGGACCCCGGCAGCCGGTGACGGCACCTCGGAGTCGACCTTGTCCGTCGACACTTCGAAGAGCGGCTCGTCGCGCGCCACGTCGTCGCCGACACCTTTCATCCAGCGCGTGATCGTTCCCTCGGTCACCGTTTCGCCGAGCTGCGGCATCATCACGTCAGCCAAGGTGCAATCCCCTTCCGGTCAGCGCCAGCATCGTCTCGCCGAAGGTCTCCGACAGCGAGGGGTGCGGCTGAATGAATTGTGCAACTTCGTCGGGAAAGGCCTCCCAGTTCACGGCGAGGTAGCCGCCGCTCAGCTGTTCGGTCACCCAAGGCCCGCACATGTGCACACCGAGGATGCGGCCGGCCGTCCCATCGGCGCGCTGCTCGGCGATGATCTTCACCATTCCGTCGGTGTCGCCGATGATCTGGGCCCGGCTGTTTCCGCCGAACGGGTCCTTCTTGACCAGCACCGGGATGCCCGCGTCCTTGGCTTGCTCCTCGGTCATGCCGCAGAACGCGACCTCGGGATGGCAATAGATGGCCCAGGGCACCTTGGCGTTGTCGACGGGAACGACCGGCTCGCCGAGCATGCCCTTCACCGCCACGATCGCCTCGGCGAAGCCCACGTGGGCCAGCTGCGGGGTGCCGGCGACGAGGTCGCCCACAGCCCAGACTCCCGTCACTCCGGTGCGCTGGTATTCATCGGCGACCACGAAGCCGCGCTGGTCGATCTGGACCCCCACACCGTCGGACACCAAACCCTCGGTGCGCGGACGCCGGCCGACGGAGACGACGATGGCCTCGACCTCGAAGGTCTGGCCCCCCGCCTTCACGGTGGTCACCTTCCCGTCCTGCGAGGGCGAGTGGCTCTCGACCTTGACCCCCGTCACGATGTCGATGCCGCGCTTTTTGAACGTGCGCGTGACCAGGCGGACGATGTCGCCGTCGCAGCCGGCCAGGATGCCGTCGAGCGCCTCGAGGATGGTCACCTTGGAGCCCAGGTCGGCCAGCAAAGAGGCGAATTCGCAGCCGACCACCCCGCCGCCGATCACCGCGACCGACGCCGGCAGTTCCTTGAGGTCGAGGAATTCGTCGGAGGTCATGACCCAGCGCCCGTCCACCTCGAACCCGGGCAAGGTGTGAGGCACCGAGCCGGCGGCCAGCACGACGTTGCGCCCGACCACCACCGTGCCGGCATGCTCGCCGTCGACCACCTCGACCCGGTGGTCGGCCCGCAGTGTCCCGGTCCCGATGAACGTGGTGACCTTGCGTCCTTTGAGCAGTCCGGCCAGACCCTTCCAGAGCTTGTCGACCACGGCGTTCTTGCGGTCCTGGCTGACCGAGAAGTCGACGGAGACGTCGGAGACGCCGATACCGAATTCGTGCGATCCGACGATGGTGCGGTGCACAGCGGCGGTCTCGAGGAATTCCTTGGCCGGGATGCAGCCCCGGTGCAGGCAGGTCCCGCCGACCTTGTCCCGCTCCACGATGGCCACCGACAGCCCGGCAGCCGCACCGTAGAGGGCCGTGGCATAGCCACCGGGGCCGCCACCGATCACGACGATGTCGAACTCCTCCTCGGTGCTCATCGACTGTCCTCTTCCTCTGAGCTCACGAAGACCTTCCGGCGCGTCCGCCCCCCGAGACATCTCCCGATCGCACCGGGCGGACCCGTCCCGCGCCGCGCGCGCGTGCCTTGGCAGCCTACCGTTCGCACCGCCCGCTCCAGACGAGCCCGTCAGCCGCTGGCGCCACTCCCCGTGTCGGCGGCGATAGTCGCCAGCTCGTCCACCCGGTCGTTCCAGCGGTCGCCCGAATGCCCCTTGACCCACCGGAAGCCGACCGGGACTTCGTGCGCCACGGCGAGCTCGATCAGCGGCTCCCACAGGTCGCGATTGGCCACCGGCTTGTTCTGCGAATTCTTCCAGTTGCGTCGCTGCCAACCCTGCCACCAGCGGTCGGTGAAGCACTTGACCACGTAGGTGGAATCACTCACCACCTCGATGGCCGACGGTGACCCAGGAGTAAGCGCCCGCAGGGCCTCGAGGGCGGCGGTGATCTCCATACGCTGGTTGGTGGTGTGCGCTTCGGCGCCGCTGGCGTAGCGACCATCCGGTATGGCCCAGGCCCACCCACCAGGGCCCGGGTTCCCCCGACACGCCCCGTCCGTATAGACGATCACGGGCGTGCGCTCGGCTGGCATGACAAATGTGTAACACCCGGAACGCCCGTCATGGGGAGGCCGTTCCGGCCGATACCGTTGACCAATGCTCTTCGACGGGATCAGCCACCAAGTCCCGGACACCGATCCGGACGAGACGGCAGAGTGGCTCGACTCGTTCGACGCCGTGGTCGACGCCCGGGGAAGGTCACGGGCGCGTTACCTGCTCATGAAGCTCCTGGAACGGGCACGCACCAAGCAGGTCGACTTCCCGGCCGCCGTGTCGACCCCGTACGTGAACACCATCCCGGCTGACGCCGAACCCTGGTTCCCCGGCGACGAATACCAGGAGCGCAGGATCCGGGCCTACATCCGCTGGAACGCGGCGGCCATGGTCACCCGGGCGAACGCGCGCACCGAGGGCATCGGTGGGCATCTCTCGACCTACGCCAGTTCGGCCGCCCTCTACGAGGTCGGCTTCAACCATTTCTTCCGGGGCAAGGCGGACGGAGGCTACGGGGATCAGGTCTACTTCCAGGGTCACGCCTCGCCCGGGATCTACGCCCGAGCCTTCGTCGAGGGCAGACTGACCGAGGAGCAACTCGACAACTTCCGCCACGAGGTCGGGGGCAACGGGCTCCCCAGCTATCCGCATCCGCGCTCGCTCCCCGACTTCTGGGAGTACCCGACGGTGTCGATGGGCCTGGGCCCGATCTCCGCCATCTACCAGGCGCACATCAACCGCTATCTCCACCTGCGCCGGCTGGTCGACACGTCGAAGAGCCGCGTCTGGTGCTTCGTCGGCGACGGTGAGATGGACGAACCCGAATCGATCGGCGCGCTCGGGGTCGCGGGACGCGAGCACCTCGACAACCTGATCTTCGTGGTCAACTGCAATCTGCAGCGCCTCGACGGGCCCGTGCGGGGCAACGGCAAAATCATCCAGGAGCTCGAAGCGGTCTTCCGGGGTGCCGGATGGAACGTGATCAAGGTGATCTGGGGCTCGCGCTGGGATGCGCTCTTGGCCAAGGACGTCGACGGCGTCCTACTCGACCGCATGAACACGACGGTCGACGGGGAGTACCAGAAGCTGGCCGTCGAGTCAGGGGCCTACATCCGCGAGCACTTCTTCGGTCCGGACCCCCGCCTACGCAAGATCGTCGAGGATCTCAGCGACGAGGAGCTCGTCTCGCTCCCGCGGGGCGGCCACGACTACCGCAAGCTCTATGCCGCCTACAAGCTGGCCACCGAGCAGCACGGAGCCCCGACGGTGATCCTGGCCAAGACGATCAAGGGTTGGACCCTGGGCCCCGAGATCGAGGCGCGCAACGCCACCCACCAGATCAAGAAGATGAGCAAGGCACAGCTGCGCACCCTGCGCGACCGGCTCTACCTGACCGACGACATTCCCGAGGACGCGCTCGAGGGTGGCGACCCGCCCTACATCCGCCCGGCCGAGGGCTCCGACGCCATGGAGTACCTGCGCGCCCGTGGGCGCGTGCTCCAGGGACCGCTGCCCGTCCGGGTGGTGCGCCGCAGACCGGCGCGCCGGCCCGCCGCCAAGGTGTTCGCCGAATTCGCCTCCGGCTCGGGTACCCAGAAGGTCTCCACCACCATGGTGTTCGCCCGCCTGTTGCGCAACCTGGTCCGCGATCCCGACGTCGGTACGCTGGTCGCCCCGATCGTCTCCGACGAAGCCCGGACCTTCGGCCTCGAACCGATCATCGCCGAAGCGAAGATCTACGCGCCCGACGGGCAGCACTACATCCCGGTCGACGCCGACCTTCCGCTGCACTACGCCGAGAGCTCATCGGGCCAGATGCTCCAGGAGGGCATCAGCGAGGCCGGCGCGCTGGCCTCGTTCATCGCATTGTCCACCGCGTATGCCACCTGGGGTCAGCCCATGGTCCCGGTCTTCCTCTTCTACTCGATGTTCGGTTTCCAACGGGTGGGCGACCTGGCCTGGTCGCTCGGCGACATCCGCGGGCGGGGCATCCTGGCCGGCTGCACGGCCGGACGCACCACCCTGATGGGCGAGGGTCTCCAGCACGACGACGGGCAGTCCCCGCTGCTCGCCTCGACCAACCCGGCCGCCATGGTCTACGACGCGTCCTTCGCCTATGAGGTCGCGGTCATCGTCGAAGAGGCCATCGCCGAGATGCTGGGCTCCGAGCCCCAGGACCGCTTCTGGTACCTGACGCTCTACAACGAGACCTACCCCATGCCGGCCATGCCTGAGGGCGAGGACCGTGAGACCGTGCGCCGCGGCATCATCGACGGCGCCTACCGCTACGCCACCGCCCCCGAGGTCCCCGGGGACCTGCGGGCCACTCTCTGCTTCTCGGGACCGATGTGGAGCGTGGCCATGGAGGCGCAGCGCATCCTGGCCGAGCGCTACGACGTCGCCGCCGACGCCTGGGCGGTCACGTCGTGGACCCGCCTGCGCACGGACGCCCTCGAGGTGGAGCGCTGGAACCGCCTCCACCCGGGTGACGAGCCCCGCAGCGCCTACATCACCGATGCGCTCGGCTCGGGGCCCGACCCCGTGGTCAGCATCTCCGACTACATGCGCTCGGTCCCCGACCAGATTTCTCGTTTCGTCGACCGGCCCTACGGCTCGCTCGGCACCGACGGCTTCGGGCGCTCGGACAACCGCGAGGCGTTGCGCTCCTACTTCGAGGTCGATGCGGCCCACCTGGTGGTGGCCGTCCTCCACCAGCTCGCCCTGACTGGCCGCATCGACCGGACCGTCGTCAAGGGCGCCATCGACGAGCTCGGCATCGAACCCTCACCCCGGGCACCGTTCACGACCTGAGCCCGTCACGACCTGAGCCCGTCACGACCTGAGCCCGTCACGACCTGAGCATGGCCACGAAGCCGGCCAGGACCTCCTCGGCACCCTCGGGGACCCGCAGCGACAGGGTGCGCGTCTCGGCCGTCAGGTCCAACGAGACCTCGAAGAAGGCGCAGCACGCCTTCTCGCGCTGGCCCAAGCTGGCCGCCTCGAGCAGGGCGGCGTCGGACTCGTCCAGGACCAGGCGCACCGACGTGGCGTCGGAGCTCATCGTCGAGACGGACGAGGCCACCAGAGCCCGCCACTCCTCCACACGTTCGCTGCGCGCTCCGGCGTCGAGGCTGCAGGCGATGGGGCTGCAGTCGTCGCTCACGGCGAGGCCACGAGAAGGTCGCGGGTGAGCTCCATCTGCCCGAGGTGCTGGTAGAGCTCCTCGAGAATGTGCACCAGCACCGCCCCTTTGCGCAGGTCGTAGGGAACGGGGTCGTCGGGATCGGGACGGACGTTGGTTGGCGCGGCCTCGGAGTCGTGCCCGGCGATGTCTTCGGCTAGTCGGCGACGGGCCGCGCCCGCCCGCTCCGTCAGCTCCTCGACGCCGCCGCGGGCCACGAACTCCGACGAGCGGTCGCGGGTGAAGTCGCGTTCGGCCACCGTCCCTCCGCCCCAGTACTCCATGACCCCCAGGCAGTGGGTCAGGATGACGTAGGCCGAGTTGGCTTCGGGCAGATCCGGTCGCCGGTTGGCCCGCTCGTCACCGAGCTCCACCACGATGCCCACCATGGCGTCGAGGGCACGGTCGACGAACCACAGGTAGTCGGCCGCGGGGAGTGTGACCGCTCCCCTGCCCTTAGTGGGCGATCCAGGCATCGGGGTCGGTGACCAGCTTCTGCACGTGTGACGGGAGCTTGCCCGTGATGACGTCGGTCAGGGTGATCTTCTCGAGCACCGTGCGCAGGCTGGCCCGTACGGCCACCCACACCTGCTGGAGGTGTTCGGCCGCCCCGTCGTAGGAGGTGGCCTCGGGCCGGAACCCGCGCACCTCGGCCAGGGGACCGTCGAGGGCGCGGATGACGTCGGCGATCGTGATCGCGTCGGGGTCACGGGCCAGGCGGTACCCGCCCTCGGCGCCGCGCTGGCTGGCCACGATGCCGGCCCGGCGCAGATCGGCCAGGATCGCTCCCAGGAACCGGGGCGGCAACCCCTGCTCGCCCGCCAGGTACTCGGCGGTCTGTGGCGTGCCCGCCGCGGCCAGCGTCAGCAGGGCGCGGATGCCGTAGTCCACCTTGGCCGGGATGTGCATGGCCAGAGTCTGCCCCGCGGCGGGGCCCAGGTCACGCACGGTGGTCGGGAAGGCCGTGTCAAGATCTGAGGTATGGCACGCGCCCCCCTGCACCTGAGCGGCGACCCCGAGGCCGACGCCGTGCTCAGCCGAGATCCCCTGGCCCTGCTCATCGGCATGGTGCTCGACCAGCAGATCCCCCTCGAGAAGGCCTTTTCGAGCCCGGCCGAGCTGGCCCGTCGTCTCGGGCGCCCGCTCGACGCGGCCACCATCGCCGCCATGGACCCCGACGAGCTGGCCTCACTCTTCAAGGAGCGCCCGGCGCTGCACCGCTTTCCCGGATCGATGGCAGGCCGGGTCCAGGCCGTGTGCCGCACGGTGGCCGAGGACTACGCCAACTCGGCCGAGAACGTGTGGAAGGGGGCCAAGGACGGCCAGGACCTCCTCGCCCGGGTGAAGGCGCTCCCCGGTTTCGGCGAACAGAAGGCCAAGATCTTCGTCGCCCTCCTGGGCAAACAACTGGGCGTCCAGCCCGACGGCTGGCGCACCGCCTCGAAGCCCTTCGGGGTCGAGGGGACCTACCTCTCCGTCGCCGACATCACCGACGCCGAGAGCATGGCCAAGGTGCGCGCCAAGAAGAAGGCGATGAAGGCCAAGGCGCGCGCGTCGGCGTGACCGCCGGCTTCGACCTCTCCACCCGCCGCCTCTACCTCTGCACACCCGACCGGCCCGACCTGGCCGACTTCGTCGCCGCCTGCATTGCGGGCGGGGTCGACGTGGTGCAGCTGCGGGACAAGCAGCTCGACGCCCGCCCGTTGCTGGAGCGGGCGGCCCTGGTGGGCGGGGTCTGTCGTGCGGCCGGCGTCCCCTTCGTGTTGAACGACCGCCCCGACCTGGCACTGGCCGTCGGAGCCGACGGGGTGCACGTCGGACAGGACGATGCCCCGGTCGCGCTGGCCCGGCGCATCCTCGGTCCCGACGCCATCGTCGGTCTGTCCACCCACAGCCCGACCGACCTGGACGGGGCGGCAGCCGAGGACGTCACGTACATCTCCGCCGGCCCGGTGGAGGAGACGCCGACGAAACCCGGCCGCGCCGGCACGGGACTCGACTACGTCAGCCGGGCCAGCGCACGCTCCACCGTTCCCGTCTACGTGACCGGCGGTGTGACGACGGAGAAGGTTCCGGCACTGGTCGCGGCCGGCGTCCGCCACTTCGTCGTGGTGCGGGCCCTGACCCGGGCGCCCGACGCGCGGCGCGCCGCTCAGGCCCTGCGTGACGCCATCGATCGTGCCCTGAGCACCGCGCGGCCGGCCTGACTTCGAACGGCGCCGACGTTGTGAGCTTTGCCCGGGACGGACGTGTGCCTAGTGGCGCCGCTCGAGCCAGCCCACCAGGACGGCGATGGCTCGGGGATCGGCCCGCAGCCAGTGCCCGGCCCCCAGCACGACGTGCAGCTCGGAGGGCCCGGTGGCCGCTTCGACCAGGGCCCGCATGCCCGTCACCGGCACGTCGGGGTCTTCTGAGCCGTGGACCAGCAGGATGGGACGCCCCTTGAGCAGCGTGGCATCCTCGGCCGGATGGAGCACCGAGAGCTCCTTCGCCCAGGCCTCCACCGACTCGGGGAAGCCGGGGGAGGTGATCACGCCGGTCTCCCGGCAATGGGCCAGGAAGGCCCCGGGGTCCGAGGCCAGCGACCCCAGCTCGTCGGGCGTGCCGAGACAGGCGATGCCGGCGATGCGCTCATCCTGGGCGGCCAGGTGGAGGGCCAGCACCCCGCCGAAGCCGAATCCCACGGCGAAGCGGGGCTCGCTCTCGGGGATCTCCGAATCGGCCAGGAAGGTCAGGTCCTCGAGCCAGCCCAGCGCGGAGAAATCACCGGCCGAGTCTCCGGCCCCGCGCAGCGCGCCGGTGACCACGTGCCAGCCCGACTCGCGGGCCAGGCGGTCGGCCAGGGCCGGGAAGGTCAGCGCGACGTCGGCCGCCGCGCCCTTGGGGCGGGGCAGGTCGTGACAGAGGATGACGTGGCCACGGACCGGCGCGCCGGGCGTGGTCGCGCTGGTGTACGACGAAAGGTCACCGGCCGGGCCGGGGCGGAGCCTGAATGGCCCCGGCATCTCAGATCCCGATGCGCTGTGCCAGCAGCTCGCGATGGTACGACGGGTCGCCCAAAAGGAGCTCGGAGGACTTGGCCCGCTTGAAGTAGAGGTGGGCCGGGTGCTCCCAGGTGAAGCCGATGCCGCCGTGAATCTGGATGTTCTCCGCTGCGGCGTGGAAGTAGGCCTCGGAGCAGTAGGACTTGGCCAGGCTGGCCACGACCGGCAGCTCGTCGGAGTCCTCGGCCGCGGCCCACGCCGCGTAGTACGCGGCCGACTTGGCCGATTCCACCTCGAGCAGCATGTCGGCGCACTTGTGTTTGATGGCCTGGAAACTGCCGATGGGCCGGCCGAACTGGATCCGCGTCTTGGCGTACTCCACCGAGGCGTCGAGGACGTGCTGGGCCCCACCGACCTGCTCGGCGGCCAGGGCCACCGCGGCGAGGTCGAGGGTCTTGGAGAGCCCGGGCTCGGCGCCGCCTTCCGTGCCGATCAGCGTGGCCGGGGTGCCGGAGAATTCGAGCCGGGCCTGCTTGCGCGTCTGGTCCATGGTGGGGAGCGCGGTGCGGGTGAGGCCGGCGGCGTCGCCCGCCACCGCGAACAGCGTGACACCGGCACCGGTGCGGGCGGCCACCATTATGAGGTCGGCCACGTGGCCGTCGATGACGAACATCTTGTGCCCGTCGAGTACCCAGCCGTCGCCTTTCTGGGTGGCGGCCAGCTCGATGCCGCCGAAGTCCCACCTGCCGTTGTCCTCGGTGATGGCGAGGGTGGCGATGGTCTCACCCGAGGCGATCGCGGGCAGGTAGCTCTTCTTGGCGTCGTCGTCGTCCGAGGTGAGCAGCGCGTTGGCGCCCAGGGCGACCGAGGAGAAGAACGGCGCGCACAGCAGGGCGGCTCCCATCTCCTCGAGCACGACGAGCAGCTCGACGTAGGTGAAGCCCGAACCACCGAACTCCTCGGGGATGGTCAACGACTGCAGGCCGAGCTGGTCGGCCATCTGGCCCCAGACCGCGGGGTCGTAGCCCTCGGTCGTGTCCATGAGCCGGCGCACTTCGGTCTCGGGCGACTTCTCGGCCAGGAAGCGGCGCACCGCGGTGCGCAGCTCCTCCTGTTCGTCACTGAAGGCGAAATTCATGCACGGGCTCCTCTACCTCTGCCCCCGGCGGCCCAGCCGGCGGTGTCGTTGCTTTTTAGATTGGGCTTCTCAGATTGGCTGTCTACCACTCCGGGGGCGGGGCCGACCAGACGCCGGCCCGGCTGTGTCACGCTGGGGGGATGGGACAGCTGGAGAAGATCTGGAGCGACGCCGGCGCCGAGGTCCACCAGATCGTGGTGGGTCCGATGGACAACAACGTCTACATCCTGCGTTGCCGCCGCACGGGCGAGGCCATGCTGATCGACGCGGCCAACGAGCACGAGGCGCTGTTGCCGATCTGCCGGGACCTGGGGGTGAACCAGGTGGTGGAGACCCACGGCCACTGGGACCACATCCAGGCCGTGCCCGCCGTGCGCGAGGCCGGCATCTCGGTCGCCGTGACCAGCGCCGATGCCGGCATGCTGCCCAGCTACGACCTCATCCTCGAGGACGACGAGCAGCTCAGCGTCGGTGATCTGCGCCTGAAGACCTTGGCCACCCCCGGCCACACCCCCGGTTCCATCTGCTTCGCCGTCGAGGGCACCAATCTCCTCTTCACCGGGGACACCCTCTTCCCGGGTGGCCCCGGGAACACCAGCTTCGAGAACGCGGACTTCTCCACCATCATCGAGTCGATCGACCGCCGTATTTTCGCCGCCTTCGACGCCGACACCCTGGTGCTGCCCGGCCACGGGAGCTCGACGACGGTGGGGAACGAGTCCCCCCACCTCCAGGAATGGGTCGACCGGGGCTGGTGAGGACCGCCGGACGGAGGCCGATCCGGTGCCGGGCGGCCGGCTGTCCGGAAAATCTGACCAAAACGCTAAGCTTTTGGTAATGGAGACCGCACCCCCGCTGCTCGAGATCCGGGACCTGCACGTGTCCGCCGAGGACGGCGCCATCCTGCGCGGCGTCGACCTGGTCGTCGGCGCCGGCGAGGTGCACGCGCTCATGGGGCCCAACGGTGCGGGCAAGTCGACCCTGGCCGGCGCCCTGTTGGGGCACCCGGCCTACACGGTGACCAAGGGCGCCATTCTGCTCAACGGCGAGGACGTCACCGGGTGGTCGACCGACGTGCGGGCCAAGGCCGGGATCTTCCTCGCCTTCCAGTACCCCGAGGCCATCGAGGGCGTGTCGGTGACCCAGTTCCTGCGCCAGGCCATGGCGGCGCGCAAGGACAGCGAGGTCTCCGTGCTCGAGGTGCGGCTGCTGATGACCGAGTGGATGGAGCGGCTCGGCATGGACACCTCCTTCGCCAGCCGCCATCTCAACCAGGGGTTCAGCGGCGGCGAGAAGAAGCGCAACGAGATCCTCCAGATGGCGTTGCTCGAGCCCCTGGTGGCCGTGCTCGACGAGACCGACTCGGGGCTCGACATCGACGCGCTGCGCGTCGTGGGCCGCGGCGTGCACGCCGTGCGCGAGGCCCGGCCCGAGCTCGGCGTGCTGGCCATCACCCACTACGAGCGCCTGCTCACCGAACTGGTGCCCGACGTGGTGCACATCCTCGTCGACGGGCGCGTCGTCGAGAGCGGCGGGCCCGAACTCGCCCGCACCGTGGAGACGGCGGGCTACGAGGTGTGGCGATGACGGCCGGCCCGTCCGTGGGCGCAAGTGCCGCAGTCCCGCTCAACGTGGAGGCGCTGCGCAAGGACTTCCCGCTGCTGACCCGCACGGTCAACGGACGGCCGATCGTCTACCTCGACTCGGCCTCCTCCGCGCTCCAGCCCCAGTCCGTCATCAGTGCCATGACCCGCTACTACGAGACCACGCACGCCAACGTGCACCGCGGCGTCTACGCCACGGCCGAGGAGGCGACGGCGCTCTACGAGCGGGCCCGGGTGATCACCGGCCGCTTCGTGGGCGCGCCCGATCCGGCCCACGAAATCGTCTTCACCAAGAACACGACCGAATCGCTGAACCTGGTGGCCCACTCCTGGGGCCGGGCCAACCTGCGGGCGGGCGACGCCGTGCTGCTCACGGAGATGGAGCATCACGCCAACATCGTGCCGTGGATGATCCTCTCCGAGGAGCTCGGAGGACTCGACCTGCGCTACATCCCCATCGACGGCGACGGCCGTCTGATCCTCGACGACCTGGCCGCACTGGTCGACGGGGTGAAACTCGTCGGCGTGTCGTGCATGTCGAACGTGCTCGGCACCATCAACCCGGTGCGCGTCGTGGCCGAGGCCGCGCACGCGGCGGGTGCCGTGGTGGTGGCCGACGGCGCGCAACTGGTGGCGCACGCCCCGGTCTCGGTGCGCGACCTCGGCGTCGACTTCCTGGCCTTCTCGGCTCACAAGATGATGGGCCCGACCGGCATCGGCGTGCTCTGGGGCAGGCGGGACCTGCTCGAGGGCATGGGCCCGTTCCTCGGGGGCGGCGGCATGATCCTCGACGTGAAGCTCGACTCGTTCCGGCCGGCCGAGTCGCCGACCCGCTTCGAGGCGGGTACCCCACCCATCGCCGAGGCGGTCGGGCTGACCACCGCCATCGGGTACCTGGGTGACATCGGCATGGACCGCATCCGGGCCCACGAGCTCGCCTTGACCAACCACGCGCTGGCCCGCCTCGACGAGAAGCTCGGGCCTGACGTCACCGTGTTCGGCCCACCGGCGGGCGACGACCGCGGTGGCGTCCTCTCCATCGCCTACCGCGACATCCATGCGCACGATCTGGCCCAGGTGCTCGACCAGTTCGGCGTGTGCGTGCGGCCGGGCCACCACTGTGCCAAGCCGCTGATGCGCAAGCTCGGCGTGCAGGCCACGGCCCGTGCCTCGCTGTCGCTCTTCTCGTCCGAGGACGACATCGAGGTGCTGATCGAGGGATTGGTGGAAGCCGGTAGGTTGTTCGGCTGATGGCCGACCTCGAAGAGCTCTATCGCGAGATCATCCTCGACCACTACCGGTCGCCGCGCAATCGGGGCGAGCTCGACTCACCCCCGGCCCATCGGGTGGAGGGCTTCAATCCCCTCTGCGGCGACGAGGTCGTCGTGAGCCTCCTGGTGGAGGACGGCAAGCTGGCGGACCTCAAGATCGGCGGCTCGGGCTGCTCCATCAGCCAGTCGTCGGCCTCCCTGATGTCGGCGGCCGTCAAGGGCAGGGAGCTCGACGAGGTGCGCCGGCTCATCGGCACCTTCAAAGGACTGATGTCGATCCACGAGGCCTCGCTCGAGCCCGAGACCGAGGAGGACGGCCTGGCCGCCGAGGCCCAACCGGTCGACCTGGCCGAGCTGGGTGAGCTGGCCGCGCTCCAAGGCGTGGTGAAGTTCCCGGTCCGCATCAAGTGCGCCACCTTGAGTTGGAACGCGCTGGCCCAGGGTCTCGACGAGGTGGCTGCGGCCGTTTCCTAGCGCGGCGCGACCTGCCGGCGCCGGCTCAACTCGGCGTGCAGGGAACCGGGTTGAACGAGGGTGCCGTGGTCGTCGTGGTGGCCGGCGCCGTGGTCGGCGTGGTCTTGCTCGGGGTCGTGGTGGGCGGGAGGGTCGTGGTGGTCACCGTCGGCGGCGGCTCGGGCACCCCGTTCGCATTGGGGGGCGGGTTGGTCGGGGAGACGAGGCTCGAGCCGAAGATGTCCACCAGCATCTGCTGCGCCGCCGGCTGGTCCACGGTGAGGACGTCACCCAGGTCACCGAAGTCGTTGGCCGCCTCGGTGGGCAGGGTCTGCCCCTCGAGGTCGGCCGGGTCGAAGGAGCGGTAGTCGAGGGCCAGGCCGATCAGCTGATTGAAGCCGAAACCGTCGTCGATGGTCACCCCCTCGTGGATGGAGCTGAGGAACGCGTTCACGGTCAGGGGGTTCACCTTCGACTTGGCCGACGCGATGAGGGCCCGCAGGAAGACGTTCTGGCGCTGGATGCGCCCGAAGTCGCTCGTCCCGTCGGTGTGCCAGTAGCCGTCGGTGTAGTACTCGTAGTGACGGGCCCGGGCCGTGGCCAGGGCCTGGAAGCCGGTCACCAGCTGGCAGCCCGGCGTGGTGATGTCGAGACCCGAGAAGGAGTCCTTGGCCGGATACGGGAAATCCAGGTAGATGCCACCGAGGGCGTTCACCGCATCTTGGAAGCCCGAGAAGTCCACCTGGACCACGTGGTTGACGACGATGCCGAAATTGGCGGTGATCGTCTTGACCAGTTGGTTGGCCCCCGAGTTGTAGGCCGCGTTGATGCGGTTGTAGGTGCCGAACTGCGAGTTGTCGGGGGGCAGCATGGAGACCACGGTGTCGCGCGGGATGGAGACGGTCTGGATCGTCTTGGTGTCCGGGCTCACCCGCCACAGTTGCACCACGTCGCTGCGCTGCCCGGTCACGACGGAGGACGAGCCGAAGTTGGTGACGGCCTGCCCCGTGTTGCCCACCCGGGAGTCCGAGCCGATGACGAGGATGGTGAAGGGCGCGCCGCTGGCCGCCGCCACCTCGTCCGCGATGTGCACCTTGCTGATCTGTTGGTAGCGGTACCAGAGGTAGCCGTAGGTGCCACCGACGACGAGCCCGACCAGCACGGCGACGCTGAGGAGCGAGACGACGACCTTGCGGCGGGTGCTCCAGCGCGCCCGGCCGCTGCGGCGTCGCGATCCGCGGGTGGACGCGTCGACACGCTCGCCGAGCGCTCGCAGGCCCGATTCGTTGGCCAGGTGCCCGGGGTCCTCGGCGCCGCTCATCTGACGACCAAGCGCGGACAGGCCCTCCTCGTTGGCGGGCTTCCTGCCGGGACGGCCGGGGGGAGGGGGCGGCCCGTCGCCGGGTGGACGGCCGTTTGCCATGGCGTTCAACGGTACCAAGGCCCACGTCGAAATTGGGGTCACAGACGGGTCCGTGACCAGGGTGGACGCCCTACTGGTAGCCGGCGTACCCCGTCCGCTCGAGCTCGAGCGCGAGCGCGGCATCGCCGCTCGCCACGATGCGCCCGCCCACCAGCACGTGCACCAGGTCGGCCTCGAGCTGCACCAGGAAGCGGTTGAAGTGGGTGATGGCGAGCAGGCCGACGTCCCATTCGGTGGTGGCGTGCTGGAGCCGGCGGGCCACCTCGCCCAACGCGTCGACGTCGAGACCGGAGTCGATCTCGTCGAGGATGCACACGGCGGGACGCAGGACGCCCAGCTGCACCATCTCGGTGCGCTTGCGCTCGCCTCCCGACAGGTCGACGTTGACCGGGCGCAGGAGGAGCTTGGGGTCGAGGCCGATCGATTTGGCCTCCCCGGCCATCCGCTCCTCCATCGACGGCGAGGCCGACGCGCCGTCGCCGGGAGGCCGGTCGGCCGCGAAGAGCAGGTCGCGCAGGCTGACACCGGGCACCTCGATCGGGTGCTGCAAGGCCAGGAACAGGCCGGCCTGCGCCCGCCGCCAGGCCGGGAGCCCGGTCAGCTCGTGCCCGTCCATGCGGATGCTGCCCGCCGTGACCTCGGTGCCCGGCCGGCCCATGAGGGCGTGGGCCAGCGTGCTCTTGCCCGAGCCGTTGGGGCCCATGATCACGTGCACCTCGCCCGAACGCACGGTCAGGTCGACCCCGTGCAGGACTTCGCGGCCGCCGGCCGACGCGTGAAGGTCGCGGACCTCGAACACGTGGGCGGCGTTCACGGCAGCACCACCGAGACGGTGTCGCCGACGACCTCGACGGGGTACACGGCGACCGGCTGGGTGGCCGGGAGCGAACAGGCCTCGCCGGTGCGCAGGTCGAACGTGCTGCCGTGGCGTGGGCACTCGATTTCGCACTCCTCCGCCCAGACCTCGCCCTCGGACAGCGAGTAGTCCTCGTGGCTGCACTCGTCGTCGACGGCGTGGAAGTCGTCGCCGATGCGCACGAGTGCGATGCGGCGCCCGGCTACGTCGAAGCGGCGGGCCTGGCCCGCCGCCAGCTCGTCGGTGCGGCAGAGGTCCACGGTCTCAGGCACGGGCTGGCTCCAGGCGGCCCGCCAGGGCGCGGTCGAGCCGCCCGTGCACCTCGCGCTCGAGCAGGGCGGTGGCCTCGGGGACCGGGCTCCGGTCCACGATGGCGTCGAAGAAGCCGCGCACGATCAGTCCCTCGGCCGCCTCGGGCGGCACGCCGCGCGACTCGATGTAATAGCGCTGGTCCTCGTCGACCGGACCCACCGTCGAGGCGTGCGAGCAGCGCACGTCGTTCTCGAGGATGTCGAGGTTGGGGACGGAGTCGGCGTGCGCCCCTTCGCTCAGGACGAGGTTGTGGTTGGTCTGGCGGGCGTCGGAGCGCACGGCGCCGCGGTGCACCCGGATGAGACCGCTGTAGACCGAGCGCGACAACCCGGCCACCGCGCCCTGGCAGAGCAGCTCGCTCGTCGTCCGGGGTGCCACGTGGTCCTGGAGGGTGCGGATGTCGTGCACCTGGGTGCCGTCGCCCAGGTAGGTGGAGAGGATTTCGCTGTGGGCGTCCCTGCCGTCGACCGACACATCCGCCCGTACCCGCTCGTACGCTCCGCCCAGCCCCACGGTGAAGGTGCGCAGGTGCGTCCCGCTCGCCCCGCGGCCGGCCAGGCGGGCGATCGACCAGTCCTCTTCGGGCAGCGTCTGCAGTGAGACGTAGGCCAGGGCCGCCCCGTCCTCGGCCACCAGCTCGGTCACCGGCACCACCAAGGCCCGGCCCCGACCGGCCGGCCCGGTGAACACCTCGACGACCGAGACCGAGGCGCCCTCTCCCGCCCGCACGCACAGGCGCGGGAAGACCGCGGCGCCCTCGGTGTCACACCAGTGCACGACGAGCACCGGCCCGGCCACCCGGGTCCCGGCCGGGACGTCGATCACGAGCGGGTCGAGCGCGAAGGCGTCGTTGAGGCGGACCAGCGCGTCGCCCCCCTGCTGCACCGAACCGAGCAGGGCGGCACCCGAGGCCACCTCGGAGGCCGGACCGAACTCGAACCCTTGTGCTCGGGCGCCGGCAGCGGCCCGACCGTTGTGGACGAGCACCGAGCCGGCGACCGAGCCGGTCGCGCCCGCCAGCTGGGCCAGCCGGGCGGCCCCGGCACCGTCGGCCGCGGGCACGGCGGCCGGGACCGGTGCGAAGGCTTCGAGATCGAGGTGGTCGATGGGCGAGTAGCGCCACACCTCCTCGCTCTCGCTGGGCAGCGGCATCGAGGCGAAGGCCTCGAACCCGGCGGCCCGGCGCCGACGCAGCCAGTCCGGCCCGGGCACGGCCGCGGAAGCCTCGGCGGTAAAGGTGTGCAGGGTGGGTCCTCTCCCTCGATCTGGCCCTCGATCTGGGGCGGGCGACGCAGCCCATCCACTCTACCGGCCCCCTTGGGTTCTTGGACTTGGGCGTTAGCCTGGTGCCATGGGAGACATCGCCAGCTTCGAGTCGCCGGTGCTCAGCATCGAGGTGGAGGACGCGGTGGCCACGGTGTGGCTGGACCGCCCCGAAGCCCGCAACGCCATGGGTGTGGACCTCTGGCGCGACCTGCCCCGGGCCATGGAGGCGGTGGGCACGGACGCCGCGGTCCGCGTCGTCGTGGTGGCGGCCAAGGGACCGCACTTCTCGGTGGGGCTCGACCTCAAGGCGATGGGCGAGATGCTGACCGGCGGCGGCCGCGGGCCCTCGACCGCACAGAGCGGGGAGGCACCGCCCTCCCTGGCCGACCAGGGGCGGCGGGCCCGGCTCAACGTCTTGCACCTCCAGGGGGCCATCACGGCGGTGGCCGACTGCCCCAAGCCGGTGATCGCCGCGGTGCACGGCTACTGCATCGGAGGCGGTGTGGACCTCATCGCGGCCTGCGACATCCGGCTGGCCTCGGCTGACGCCGTCTTCTCGGTGCGCGAGGCGAAGATGGCCATCGTGGCCGATCTGGGCAGCCTGCAGCGGCTGCCCGCCATCATCGGCGCCGGCCACCTCAACGAGCTGGCTCTCACGGCCAAGGACATCAACGCGGAACGGGCCAAGGAGATCGGTCTGGTCAACGACGTGGCGGCCGATGCCGACGGCGTGGCCAAGGCGGCGCGCGCCCTGGCCGGCGAGATCGCCGCCAACTCACCCCTCGCCGTGCAGGGCACCAAGGCGGTGCTGCGGGCCAACGAAGGACGAACGGTGGCCCAGGGCCTCGACTACGTGGCGACCTGGAATGCCGGGCAGCTGGCCTCACACGACCTGACCGAGGCGGTCAGCGCCTTCATGGAGAAGCGCCGGCCCACGTTCACCGGTCGCTAGGTCAGCGGCCGGACGGCCCGCCTCAGCGCCGGCGGCGCCACCAACGGTTGCCCTGGCGCTCGCGCCGGGCATCCTCGGCCCGGGCCTCCTCGAGGATCCCCGGGGCCACCTCGTTGACGATCTCCTCGGCCGAGTCGAGCAGCTCGGCGATGCTGTCGGCGTCGCCGGCGGGCTCGTCCTCGATCGCCGGCTCGACCAGGCTGCCGTGGACCCAGCCCACGTCGGCCAGGCGCCGCTTGTACTTCGGGCAGTCGTCGGGGCAGCGCCAGGGCGCCTCGGGCGCCAGGTCGAGGCGGCAGAAGCGGGCGGCCTCACCCGAATCGTAGGTCCGGCTCTGGAAGTTGACGCACTCCTCGCGCATCGGCATCGGTTTATGGTGCCACGCTCGAGGTACGGCCGCGGCGCGTCAGCCGACCGAGCCCTCCATCTGCAGCTCGATGAGGCGGCTCCACTCCACGGCGTACTCCATGGGCAGCGTGCGCGTGACCGGCTCGATGAAGCCGTTGACGATCATGCTCATGGCCTGGCTCTCCGAGAGTCCCCGGCTCATGAGGTAGAAGAGCTGGTCGTCGCCGACCTTGGAGACCGTGGCCTCGTGACCGATGCGGGCGTCGCGCTCCCCCACCTCCATGTACGGCTTGGTCTCGGAGATGGAGTCGTCGTCGAGCAGGAGGGCGTCGCAGCGCACGAAGGACTTGGCCCCGTAGGCCTCCGGGTCCACGTGCACCTTGCCGCGATAGGTCGTGATGCCGCCGTCCTTCGAGATCGACTTGGACACGATGGTCGAGGTGGTCTCGGGGGCGACGTGGTACATCTTGGCCCCGGCGTCCTGGTGCTGGCCGGCGCCGGCATAGGCCACCGAGAGGACCTCGCCGCTCGCCTTGGGCCCCATCAGGTAGACCGACGGGTACTTCATGGTGAGGCGCGAGCCGATGTTGCCGTCGATCCACTCCACGTGGGCCTCGGCCTCGGCCCGGGCCCGCTTGGTCACCAGGTTGTAGACGTTGGTCGACCAGTTCTGGATCGTCGTGTAGGTGATGCGCGAGCCCGGGAGGGCCACCAGTTCGACCACGGCCGAGTGGAGGGAGTCGGTGGTGTACACCGGGGCCGAGCAGCCCTCGATGTAGTGCACCTGCGAGCCCTCGTCGGCGATGATCAGCGTGCGCTCGAACTGGCCCATGTTCTCGGCGTTGATCCGGAAGTAGGCCTGCAGCGGCATGTCCACCTTCACCCCGGGCGGGACGTAGATGAAGGAGCCACCCGACCACACGGCGGAGTTGAGCGCGGCGAACTTGTTGTCGTTGGGCGGGATGATCTTGCCGAACCACTTGCGGACGACGTCGGGGTACTCGCGCACCGCCGTGTCCATGTCGCAGAAGAGCACACCCTGTGCTTCGAGGTCCTCGCGGTTGCGGTGGAAAACCACTTCACTTTCGTACTGCGCGGTCACCCCGGCCAGGTACTTGCGCTCCGCCTCGGGGATGCCCAGCTTCTCGTACGTGTTCTTGATGGCGTCGGGCAGATCGTCCCAGTCGTCGACCTGTCCGCCGGTCGGCTTGATGTAATAGAAGATGTCGTCGAAGTCGAGGTCCGGCATCTGCGTGGCGAACCAGGGCGCCATCGGCTTGCGCTCGAAGTGCTTCAGGGCGCGCAGGCGGAAGTCCCGCATCCACTGCGGCTCCGACTTCATCTCCGACATCTCGCGCACGATGGACTCGTTCAGGCCCTTCTTGGGCTTGAAGACGTAGTCCTCCTTGTCGCTCCAGCCGAGCTGGTAGCGCCCGAGGTCGAGATCCGTTACCGCCATGGCACTCCTGACGTGGCCCCGGAGAACACCTCTGGGGAGGGGAAGTTTCCCCTATGGAGATAGTAACAACTGCCTCGGCCTGCCGAAACGCACCGACCAGGCCACCTCCGTGTCGCCAGGCGTGGCAGGCTCGGCCGATGGACACCCCACCGGCCGCACCCCAGCGCCCTCACGCCGTCTCCGCCCACGACGACGACCGCGAGGACCCCTGGTTCTGGCTCCGCGAGCGCGACGACCCCGCCGTCCTGGCCTACCTGGAGGCGGAGAACGCCTACACCGACGCCAGGCTCGAGCCCCTGGGGCCGTTGCGCGACGGGCTCTTCGAGGAGATGAAGGCCCGGATCAAGGAGACCGACATGTCGGTGCCGGCCCGGCGCGGGCCCTGGTGGTACTACTCGCGCACCGAGGAGGGGCAGAGCTACGGCATCCACTGCCGCCGGCCCGCCCGGCGCAGCGGCGAGCTCCCCCGGCCGGCGAGCCCGGCCAAGAGGAGCAGGTGCTCCTCGACGAGAACGCGCTGGCCGCCGGCTCGGACTACTTCGCCGTGGGCAGCGCCGCGGTGAGCCATGACCACAACTGGCTGGCCTACTCGACCGACCGAACCGGGGACGAGAAGTACGAGCTGCGCTTCACGCCGCTCGACGCCGAGACCCCGCTCACGGCGGCGGCCGAGGTCGTGCCGGAGACCGGGTACGGGCTGGCCTGGTCGGCCCGGGCCGATCACGTCTTCTACGTCCGCCTGGACGAGGCGCTGCGCCCGTTCCAGCTGTGGCGCCACCGCCTGGGAAGCGACCCGGGGACCGACGTCGTCGTCTTCGAAGAGCCAGACCGCCGCTTCGCCCTGGGCGTCGGCTCGACCCGCGACGAGGCCTTCGTCCTGATCGGACTGCACAGCACCAACACGACCGAGTGGTGGGCCGTCCCGGCCGACCAGCCCCTGGCAAGGCCCCGGGTCCTCGTCGGCGCGCCGCGAAGGCATCGAGTACAGCGTGGACCACCTCAGCCGGGCGACGGGCCGGGGCTGGTTCGTCGCCCTCACCAACGAGGACGCACTCGACTTTCGCGTCCTCGCCGCTCCCGACGACGCGACGACGGGCCGACCACGCCTGGCGCGAGGTGGTGCCCCACCGGCCCGGCGTGCGCGTCGAGGACGTTGACGCATTCACGTCGGCCCTCGTGCTGAGCGAGCGCTCCGAGGCACAGACCGAGGTGCGGGTGCTCCCATTGGCGGCGACGGACGACCCCTTCGCCGGTGACCTCATGGCGGCGGGCTGGATCGTGCCCTCCATGGACAGCCCGTCGTCGACCTGGCTCGGCGCCAACCCCGAGCCCGATCCTCTGTCCTTGCGCGTCGGGCGCACCTCGATGGTGACGCCCGGCAGCGTGCTCCAGATCGAGCTGGACGATCGCCAGGAGACGCTGCTCAAGCAGGAGCCGGTCCTGGGCGACTTCGACCCGGCGCGCTACGTCAGCCGACGCGAGTGGGCGCTGGCCCCCGACGGCACCCGCGTCCCGATCTCGCTCGTGCACCGGCGCGGGTTGGCTCTGCCTGCGCCGTGTCTCCTCTACGGATATGGCGCCTACGAGATCTCGATCGACCCGGCCTTCTCCCACCACCGCCTCTCACTGCTCGACCGCGGCGTGGTGTTCGCCATCGCCCACGTGCGCGGCGGGGGCGAAATGGGGCGCTCCTGGTATCTCGACGGGCGCATGGAGCACAAGGCCAACACGTTCGGCGACTTCGCCGCCTGCGCCCGCTCCCTGCTCGACGCCGGCATCGCCCGCGCCGGCGCGCTGGCCGGCCGGGGCGGCTCCGCCGGCGGGCTGCTCATCGGGGCGGTGGCCAACCAGGCCCCTGAGCTCTTCTGCGCGCTGGTGGCCCAGGTGCCCTTCGTCGACTGCGTGACCACGATGCTCGACGACGAGCTGCCCCTCACCGTTGGTGAGTGGGAGGAGTGGGGCAATCCCCTGGCCGACGTCGAGGCCTACTGGCGCATGCTGAGCTACTCGCCCTACGACAACGTGGCCGCGGTCGAGTCCGACGGCTCGCCCCGCCGCTACCCGTCGCTCTTCGTCACCGGCGGCCTCAACGATCCGCGGGTCTCCTACTGGGAGCCGGCCAAGTGGGTGGCCAAGCTGCGGGCCACCGTCCCCGAGACGAAGGTCCTCCTCAAGACCGAGCTCGGTGCCGGCCACGGCGGGCCTTCCGGGCGCTATGACGCCTGGAAGGAAGAGGCGACGGTGTTCGCCTTCCTCCTCGACGCCTTCGGCCTGGCCACCGCGCCGGGGCCTTAGCCCTCGGCGTCCTGGCTCTGAGAGGTGTTCCCGTAAACCCGGCCAGCCGGGGGACTCCGGTGCGTGGCGGCGATCCCGTTCTGTCAGTTTAGGTTGACAAGTCCAGCCTGTCAGTCCAAACTGACGGGCATGGACATCGAAGACCTCGGCCTGAATCTCTCGTCGGACGACCCGGCGATGGGGCTTCGCGCCTCGTTGGCGCTCCATCGCCTGGCCGAGAGGGTCGAAGCGAACCACGTCGCGGCCGCCCGGGAAAAAGGTTGGTCGTGGCAGCAGATCGGAGACGCCTTGGGCGTCACCCGCCAATCCGTGCACACCAAATACAACAAGGAGTCATCATGATCACCGAATCTGTTGCACCAGAGGTGCTTCACGTCTGGGCCGTCTATCTGCGGGCCAGTGAGGAGGCTCGTCGCCGAGGTGATCGCCGAACGGGCACCGATCACCTCTTGCTCGCCTTGTTGGACGATGCCTCGTTCGAAGTCGTGTTGGGCGTGAGCCTGCAGCAAGCTCGCCAGGCCCTCGAGTCGCTCGATGACGAAGCCCTGGGCGCTCTGGGCCTGGGGTCCGGCACCGACAGCTCCCCCGCTGCCGATGCGCGCCGTGCCGGCGAAACCGACGATCAGAGACGTCATGAAAAAAGATCGCCTCCGCATGACTCCCGCAGCCAAGAACGTGCTCCAGGAAGCGGTCAAGCCCAACCGTCGGAAGCTCCAGGTCACGCCTCAGCAGGTGCTGGCCCAGATCCTCGCTCTCCAACCACCAGATCCCGCGGCGGTGCTGCTGGGCGCTCTCGGCGTGACCACGTCGGAGGTTGGGCGCCGATTGGATATGGCCACACCCGACAGCTGAGTCCGGGGCGACCTTCACGACTTCGGGCGAAGGTGTCCGGATGGGGCCGGACCTAGGTGGTCGGCGTGGTGGTCGCGGCGCCGCCCGCCGCCGGCGTCTCGAAGGTGAGCGTGAAGGGGGCTTCGAAGCCCGAGGGCAACGCGACCGGCACCCCGTTGACCGTCGCCGCGAACGCGCCCGGCGCGCCGGCGATCACCACCACCGGGCCGTTGGCCGACACGGCGTGGGACTGACCGGCCAAGAGCGTGCCGCTGAAGAGGACCGTGCGTGTCGCCGGGTCCTCCGCCTCGACCCAGCACTCCCCCGATGACGCCGACAGCAACAGCGAGTAGGAACCCGCGGTCACGTCGTAGGTGGCGGCGCGGGCCGACGCCACCGTCGGCGCGCTCACCGCGGGCGGAGCGGGCGTTGCCGTCGTCGAGGTCGTGGCCGGGCGCCGGTGTCGGGCATGACCGGTCCCCGTCGCGCGCCCGCGCGCGTGCACCGGGGTCGTCGTGGCCGTGGAGGACGACCCGTGGCCGGACGGCTTGGTGTTCGAGTGCAGACCGGTCACGATCAGCACGATGACGAGCACGGTCACCACGCCGATGGCGGCCAGGGGGGCGCCCAGCCGGCGCGGACGGTGGTCGATGAAGTGCATCGCCTTGTCGCCGTCCCCCCGCAGGAAGGACGGCCGAGTCCCCTCGGCCAGGCCCTCGCCCGCCGCGAGGGGCGCTCCGGTGTCGTCGAACTTCACCGGCTCGGCCGGGTTGGGGACGGCCGGAGGGGGCGCCGGGGGGACGACCGGCGTCTCGAGGTCGGTCAGGCGAACGGTACGCGTGCCCGAGACGCGGAACGCGCTGGCCGGGTAGGCCTCCCGGGGCGTGCCGTTCTCCGCTGCGGTGTCGGGGGCGGCGGTGTCGGGGGCGGCGGTGTCGGGGGCGGCGGTGTCGGGGGCGGCGGTGTCGGGGAGGAGGGTCTCGTCACCGCCCATAGGGGCGACCGAAGGGCCGACCGAAGGGTGGGAACGGATTTCCTCGAGCGTGTGCAGCTGGCGGTGATAGTGCTCGACCGAGTGGGCGTCGTCCTGCGAGCGCCGCAGGAGGACCGCGGCGACGGCAACGAGGGCCACGACGACGACAGCGACGATCCCACCGATCAGCACCGCCTCCTATTCAACAGGATCCGGCACCGAAACGGGCCGCGGCCTCCGGGCCGTGCGTAGGTCCGTCGCTCGACCGGTGTGATCTCGATTGGTGGGCCCGGCCGGTGCCGGCGCGAAACGTCGCTCGGGCCGCCGAGGGCGCAACGACCGGAGTGAGCGACCAGGTGTCAGCGACCCCGCTTCGGACGGATGTCGTCGGGGATGTCGGCCCGGCGCGGGTTGCTCTGGTCCCGGGCGGACAGGATCGGGTCGGTCAGGCCCCAGTCGGCCCCGACCGCGGGGTCGTCCCAGGCCAGCCCGAGCTCGTCGGAGTTGTCGTAGTAGTTGTCGACCAGGTAGGTGAGCAACACGTCGGTCAGTGCCGCGAATCCGTGGGCCACCCCGCGTGGGATGTAGACGCCCTGGTCGGTGTCGCCCGAGAGGTCGATCACCTCGGTCGCACCGTCGGTGCGTGAGCCCACGCGCAGGTCGTGGAGCACGACCCGTACGGTCCCCCGCAGGGCGTACCAGTAGTCGGCCTGGCGCAGGTGGTAGTGCAGTCCCACCAGGGCGCCGGCCTGCTTCTCGGAGCGGTTGCCCTGGACCATTTCGCTGCCCTGCTCGCCGAACCAGCTCCGCCGGTAGGTCTCGACGAAGCGGCCGCGCTCGTCACCGTGAACAGTGGGGCGGACCACGATGACATCGTCGATGACGGAGGAGGGGATGAGCTCGGGCACGGGGGCGAACGGTACCAGCGCCCGCGTTCAGGACACGAAACGGCCGAAGCCACCCCGGTAGAAGAGGAGTGGCCCGCCTTCGCCCACCTCGAGGGAGACGACCAATCCGGTGACGATCTCGTGATCGCCACCCTCGAAGATCTCGCCCAGCTCGCATTCCACCACGGCGAGCGAGCCGTCGATGACCGGGGCGCCGGTGATCCCCGGGCGCCATCCGACGCCCGAGAACTTGTCTCCACCCGAGATGGCGAAGGCCCGACACACCGCCTCTTGGTGCTCGCCCAGGATGTTCACGCAGAAGGCGCCGGCCGCCCGGATGCGGGGCCAGCTGGTGGACGCGCGGGCCGGGGCCAGGACGACCATGGGTGGGTCGAGCGAGAGCGCGGCGAACGATTGGCAGGAGAAGCCGACGGGCAGGCCCTCCTCGAGGGCGGTGACGATGGTGACCCCGGTGGCGAAGTGGCCGAGCACCTCGCGGAACCGGGCCTGGTCGAGGCCCGAGGACAACGAAGTTGCCTAAGCCTTGCCCAGGTCGACGGTCTGGCCCTCGTGGGCCGACGACACGTCCTCGATCAGCTTGGCCTCGGGTAACCGGCGGCCGGCGTTCAGAATGCGGTCGAGCTCGCGGTCGGTGTGCGAGGGATCGTGGTGCGAGAGGAGCAGGCGCCGGGCGCCCGATTCGGCGGCCACGTGGACGGCGTAGGCGGCGGTCGAGTGGCCCCAGTCGGCCTTGGCCGAGAACTCGTCGTCGGTGTACTGCCCGTCGTGCACGAGGAGGTCGACGTCGTGGCAGAGCTCGAGCACGGCCTCGGGGATGGTGCGGCGGTCGAGCGGAGCCTGGTGGTCGGGCAGATAGGCCAGGGAACGACCCTCGGCCTCGATCCGGTAGCCCAACGTCGGGCCCGCGTGGGGGATGTGGCGCGCCATGACCTTGGCCCCGCCCACCGAGAAGTCTTCATCCCGGGTGTCGATGGTGATCAGTTCGCCGCGGAACTGCTCCATGTGGATGGGGAAGACCGGCGGTTGTACAGCCGCATGCAGCGCGTCCTTGAGTGAGCCCTTCGGCTGGGCCGGCCCGTGCACGGTGAGCCGGGCCCCGGGATCGTGCAGCGGTGCGAAGAACGGGATCCCCAAGATGTGGTCGAAGTGCAGATGGGTGAGCAACGCCGTCGCGCGCATCGGCGTGCCGAGCGCCCGCACCTCCTTGCTGATGTCGTCACCCAGCGCCCGCAGCCCGGTGCCCAGGTCGACGATGAGTGGCTCGTCGTCCTCCATGGTGACCACGAGGCACGACGTGTTCCCACCGTAGCGACGGTACCGGTCTCCCGAGCACGGGCACGAGCCGCGCACCCCGTAGAACGTGATGTTCACCGGCCCGACGTTACCGCGGCCCGCCGAAGTACGTTCTTCATTCATGGAAGCCAAGACGATCAGCGCCAACGGCCTGGAGTTCGCGTACTTCGAGGACGGTCCGGCCGACGGACCCTTGGCCCTGTGCCTCCACGGGTTCCCCGACTCGGCCTACACCTGGCGTTACCTGTTGCCCGAGCTGGCCCGGACCGGCTTCCACGCCGTGGCCCCCTTCCTGCGCGGCTACGCACCGACGGAGCTCCCGGCCGACGGCAACTACCAGCTCGGCGCGGTCGTGCGCGACGCGAACCGCCTGCACGAGGCGTTGGGGGCCGGCCCCGACGCGGTCATCGTCGGCCATGACTGGGGGGCGCTGGTGACCTACGGCGCCGTGGCGCACCAGCCCGACCGCTGGCGTCGCGCCGTGGCGGCGGCGGTGCCCCCCACCGCGGCCATCGGCCTATCACTCTTGACCTATACCCAGTTGCAGCGGAGCTGGTACATGTTTTTTTTCCTCTCCCCGCTGGCCGAAGCGGCGCTGCCCCTGGAGGACTACTCCTTCGTCGACCACCTCTGGGCCGACTGGTCCCCGGGCTACGACGCCGCGTGGGACGTGGCCCGGGTCAAGGAGTCGATCGGAGATCCCGAGCACATGCTCGCCGCCATCAGCTACTACCGCGCGTTGTACCAGGCCGAGCTCCAGGTGCCCGAGCTGGCCGACGAACAGGCGGCGATTCTGCAGCCGACGCCCAAACCCACCCTCTACCTGCACGGGCGCGACGACAACTGCATGCTGCTGTCGTCGATCAGCAGCGATCCGCTCGCCTTCCTGGCCGAAGGCTCCGCCATGGAGGTGGTCGACGCGACCGGGCACTTCCTCCATGTCGAAGCGCCGGACGTGGTCAACGCGCATATCGTCGACTTCCTCACCGCCTGACGGCGGGCGGCCTCGACGGCGCCGCCTCGACCAGCCGGAGGGCGTCCGTCCTCCCGCCGGACCAGCAGGCGAAGCCCTCGGCCACCAGATCGCCCGCCACCCGTTGCGCCCGGGCCGCATCGTCGGGCCACCCGCAGGCGGTGGCCAGCGCCGGCCGGCCGACCGGACCGCGCCGGAGCGCGTCGAGCAACTGCCCTCTCCCCTTGCGATCCGACCCGGCGAACGCGCTCTGCCGCCGCCGGGGCGGACCGGCCCGCCACGGATCGGACGCGCCGGCTCCCTGGCGCCGCCAGGCGCAGAGCCGGCGCAGGGGGCACCGGTCACAGCCTGGCCGGGCCGCGGTGCACACGGTGGCTCCGAGGTCGAACATCGTTTGGTTGAACTCCCACGACCGGTCCGGGGGGACCAGGCGGTCACCTAGGCGCGACGCCTCGGCCACGCTCAGGCCCCGGCCCGAGACGGCACGGGACAGCACCCGCACGGCATTGGTGTCGACGGCCGCCACGTCCTGAGCGAAGGCGAACGAGCGCACGGCGCGGGCGGTGTAGGTGCCGATCCCGGGCAGGGCACGCAGACCGGCATCGTCCGCCGGAAGGGCACCGCCGTGCTCTTCGACCACAGCGACGGCGCAGCGGTGCAGGTTCAGGGCACGCCGGTTGTAGCCGAGCCCCGACCAGAGCCGCACAACCTCGGCCGGTCCCGCGGCGGCACAGGCGAAGGGATCGGGAAAGGTTCCGACGAAGCGCTCGTAGTGGGGCACGACCCGGTCGACCTGGGTCTGCTGGAGCATGACCTCTGAGACGAGGACCTTCCAGGGGTCGCGTGTCCGGCGCCAGGGCAGGTTTCGGCGATGTCCCTCGCCCCATTCGAGAACCCGCTGAGCGACGCGGCGGGCCCGGGCGGCCGTGACGCCCGGAGCCTCAGTCCCAGACGTCGTCGCCGTAGGGCCGACGCCGGAGAGGCGCGGCCTCGCGCCGCCACACCATGAGCTTGCGCCGGAAGGAGCAAACCTCGTCGCCGTGCTGGTTGAAGGCCTTGGTCTCCACGGTCACGATGCCCCGGTCGTCCTTCGACCGCGACGGCGTCGCGTCGAGCACGCGGGTCTCGGCGTAGATGGTGTCGCCGTGGAAGGTGGGCGAGCGATGCATGAGCGATTCCACCTCGAGATTGGCAATGCACGACCCGCTGACATCGGGAACGCTCATGCCCAGCGCGAGCGAGTACACGAGGTTGCCGACCACGACGTTCTTGCCCTGCACCGTTTCGTTCTCTGCGAACCACGCGTTGGTGTGCAGCGGGTGGTGGTTCATGGTGATCATGCAGAACAGATGATCGTCGTACTCGGTGATCGTCTTGCCCGGCCAGTGCTTGTAGATGTCACCGGGAACGAAGTCCTCGAGGTAGCGCCCGAAGGGTCGGTCGTAGACGGTCATTCTTCCGTGGCCGGTCGCGGCCTGGTCGTGAAGCCCAAGGACGCACCGGGCAACGAATCACCGTCGATGGTGAGGCGCCAGGCGAAGCGGGTGCCCGGCGCCAGTGGGATGGGCCCGAGGTTGACGGCAAGGGCGACGTCGATGGGCGATCCCTCGGGAATGCCGGGCGGCTGGCTGACGGTGAACTCACCGCGCACCTCGACAGGCTGGGTGCCCTCCGCCGTCTCCATCAGCACCGGTCGGCCGTCCGCGTCCTCAAGGAAGAGCTCCCAGTGATGCGAGGTCTCCGCCTCGTGCCAATCCACATCGATCTTCAGGGCCACGGCGGAGGGGACGGGATCCGGGCCCGTCATGCTCCAGCCGCCCCCCAGGATGTACAGCTTCCCGTCGGAAACCTGGGCGGCGTCGCACAGCAACATGGTCACGTTCACGGGGAGGGAGGTTATCGGTCCGCCACGAGTGCTCGAGAAGAGGAGAGCACGGACCGGATACGGGCCCGCCAGGGCATCAAAACGAGGGGGGACGCCTCGCAACGCCGTCTGGCGCTTCCGGCGGCACGCCTCAGGCCGGTGCCCGCCATAGAGTGCGACGACATGGTGACAGCGCCCTGACATGAGCCAGGCGGGTGAACTCAAGGGGTTGCGCGACGACGTGTACCGGCGTCCACTCGCCACGGCTCTCGAACGACTGGGCGTGGCCGGCGGCTGGCGCTGTGTCGACGTCGGTGCCGGTGGCGGCGACGTCTCGGTGGCCCTGGCCGAGATGGTCGGTCGTGACGGCCGGGTCTATGCCGTCGACAGCGATCCGGGTACCCGAGACGAGGTGGCCCGGGCCGCCGCGGCCCACGCCCAGGTCATTGCGCTGACCCAGGCGGGCGAAGACCTCTCCCTGCCCGAGGCGGTCGATCTCGCCTTCTGCCGGTTCCTGTTGCTCCACGTGCACGAACCCCTGGCCGTCGTGCGCATGATGGCGGCCGCGGTGCGGCCTGGTGGTTGGGTGGTGGCCCAGGAGCCCATCACGACCGCGGGGCGGATCGCCGGCACGCCCTTCTCCATGCCCGGGGTGCGGCACCCCGACGTCGGAGCTGTCCTGCCCGCGCTGGTGCGCGACGTGGGGCTCGAGGTGATCGACGCCTGGGCGGAGGCGCCCGCCGGTGTGGGGCCGGGGCCGGTCTCGCGCTATCTCGAGACGCTCACCGGGGTCGATCCGGGCGAGGACCCGGTCGTCCTGCCGCCGCTCGTCACGGTGATCGGTCGCCGGGCCTGAGCGAAAGAGGACCGGCGGGCCAGCCGGTAGCGTCGCGGCCGGTGACGGCGACCCATTCCCCCTCGTTGCGAGATGCGACCCGGGCGGTCGACCTGGCCCAGGAACTGGTCGATCAGGCGTGCGCCGCCGTGCGCGGACACGGCGGGATCGATGCCAACCAGGTGGTCGCCTACGACGTGGCCCATGCCGCCGCCGCGGTGGCCACGGCCCGGGCCACGCTCCAGTACGGCGCCCGGGGCGACCTCGAGGCCCGCATCGCCGCCGCCTTCGCGGCCGACGTGCTGGCCGACCTGGCCGGCAAGGTCGCGGGTCGCGAGTTGCTCTGGGGCGTCGAGGGGGAGTGGATCGAGCCGGTACGCGAGTTCCTGGCCTCCGAACGCGACCCCGCCGTGCTGGCCGACCTGGCCGGCAGCGAAGGACCACGCCACCTCGGCGAGGACTTCGAGCTGGTCCGCCAGACGTTCCACCGCTTCGCCGAGGAGAAGGTGCGCCCGCACGCCGAGCACGTGCACCGCACCAACGGGGACATCCCCGAAGAGGTCATCGAGGGTCTGGCCGAACTCGGTGGCTTCGGGCTTTCGGTCCCCGAGGAGTACGGCGGGTACGCATCGGGGGGCGAGAGCGACTACATGGGCATGGTCGTCGCCACCGAGGAGTTGAGCTGGGGCTCGCTCGGCCTGGGCGGCTCGCTCATCACCCGTCCCGAGATCCTGACCCGGGCGCTGGTCTACGGCGGGACCGAGGAACAGAAGAAGCACTGGCTTCCCAAGCTGGCCTCGGCCGAAATCCTCGCCGCCGTCGCGGTGACCGAACCGGACTACGGGTCTGACGTCGCCGGGATCGTGACGTCGGCCGTCCCCGTCGAAGGCGGTTGGGTCGTCAACGGGGTCAAGACCTGGTGCACCTTCGCCGCCCGGGCCGACGTGCTCATGCTGTTGGCCCGCACCGACCCGGACCGCTCGCTGGCCCACCGGGGCCTCTCCATGTTCGTGGTGGAGAAGCCCCGTGGCGACGGCAAGGGGTTCCTCTTCACCCAGGACGGGTCGGCCGACCGGCCCTCCGACCTCGCCACGGGCCGGCTCGAGGGCCGGCCCATCGACACGCTCGGTTACCGGGGCATGCATTCCTACGAGCTCGCGTTCGAGAACTGGTTCGTGCCCGAGGCCAACCTGGTCGGGGGCCGCGACGGGCTGGGCAAGGGTTTCTACCTCCAGATGCAGGGCTTCGAGAACGGCCGTCTGCAAACGGCGGCCCGGGCCTTGGGCGTCATGCAGGCGGCGTACGACGCGGCGGCGTCCTACGCGTCCGAACGCAAGGTGTTCGGTTCCCCGATCGGCGACTACCAACTGACCCGGGCCAAGTTGGGCCGCATGGCCGTGCTGATCCAGGCGACCCGTCAGTGCTCGTACCACGTGGCCCGGCTGATGGCCCGAGGAGAGGGCGCGCTCGAGGCGTCGATGGTGAAGGCCTACGTCTGCCGCGCCGCCGAATGGGTGACCCGTGAGGCCATGCAGATCCACGGTGGGATGGGCTACGCGGAGGAATTCCCGGTGAGCCGCTACTTCGTCGACGCCCGTGTGCTGTCGATCTTCGAGGGCGCCGACGAAACCCTGGCCCTCAAGGTCATCTCTCGCCGCCTGATCGGCACCTAGGAGGACGCGCTCCGGCTCAGCCCGGCCCGTTCGCCGCGGCTGACGAACTTGAGGGCGATCTTGCGACTCGCCTCGTCAATCATCTCGTCCCCGAACATGACCGCACCCGTACGGTCCTCGTCGGTGGCCTTGCGATAGGCCTCGAGGATGTCGAAAGCCCGGTCGAACTGCTCCTGGGTGGGCGAGTACACCTCGTTGAGCACGGTGACCTGGTCCGGGGTGAGGGCCCACTTGCCGTCGTAGCCGAGCATGCGCGTGCGCAGCGAGTAGTCGCGCAGGGCGTCGAGCTCGCGCACCTTGAGAAACGGGCCGTCGATGACCTGGAGCCCGTTCGCCCGTCCGGCCATCAAAATCCGGCTGAAGACGTAGTTGAAATGGTCGCCCGGGTACTCGGGGATGTCGACGCCTCCCGTGAGGACGGGCATCTCGATGCTGGCGGCGAAGTCGGCCGGGCCGAAGATGATGGTCTCGAGGCGGGGCGAGGCCGCGCAGATGTCGTCCACGTTGATCAGCCCGCGGGCCGTCTCGATCTGGGCTTCGATCCCGATGTGCCCGACCGGCAGGCCCGACTTCTTCTCGACCTGCGTCAGCAGGAGATCGAGCGCCTGCACTTCGGCCGCCGACTGCACCTTGGGCAGCATGATCTCGTCGAGCCGCTCGCCGCTGTTGCCCACGACCTCGATGACGTCGCCGTACGTCCACGCGGTGTCCCAGGCGTTGACCCGCACGCAGAGCACCCGGTCGTCCCACGACAGGTTCTTGATGGCGTCGACCACCTTGGGTCGTGCCGCCTCCTTCTCCAGCGGCGCCACCGCGTCCTCGAGGTCCAAGAACGTCATGTCGGCCGGGACGGTGGGTGCCTTGGCCAGGAACTTCTCGTTCGAACCCGGCGTCGACAGGCAGGAACGACGGGGCAGGTCACGTGAGCGTGCGGACATGTCCCAGAGGCTAACAAAGGACCTCGCGGCCGCTTCTGGCGCGCCGGGTCCGGGCCGGTTCAGGCCCGGCGCGCCGGGGCGTGACCGCTCAGCGTACGTTCTCGCGGAAGAACTCCACGGAACGCTCCCACAGGGCTCGTGAAGCCTCGGCGTCGTAGACCTCGGGGCGGGTGTCGTTGAAGAACGCATGGTCGGCACCGGGGTAGACGATGATCTCGACCGACTTCCCCAGTCCCCGCAGCTGCTCCGCCAACGCGTTCGCCGCCTCGGGAGTGAAGTACCCGTCCTTCTCCGCGTAGTGGCCCAGCACCTTGGCCTCGAGAGCGCCGTAGTCGGGCTGCACGTCGGGCCAGGGGATGATGCCGTAGCACGGCACGACGGCCGAGACGGCGTCCGGCCGCTGAGTGGCGAGCACGAGGGCCAGACCCCCGCCCATGCAAAAGCCGATGACCCCGACGTGTTCGGACGAGCTGCGTCGCAACAGCTCGTCGATGGCGCCGCTCATGTCGCGGCCGGCCTGGTCGAGCCGCATCCCCATCATCACCTTGCCCGCCTCGTCCGGCTCACCGGGTGGGACCTTCTGGCCGTGGTAGAGGTCGGGAGCCAGGGCCACGAAACCCTCGGCGGCGAAGCGGTCGCAGACGTCGATGATGTGGTCGACCAGCCCCCACCACTCCTGAATGACGATGACGCCGGGCCCGTTTCCGCCCTCGGGGACCGCCAGATAGCCCCCCGCAGTCGACCCATTGCTCGGAAACTCGATCATCTCGCCCATGGAGCCGACGGTAGCTCCTGCGTGGTTCGGGCGTTTTGAGAACCTGTTCACAAGAACTTCGAATATCTTTAGATTCCTTGTTCAGCTGGGAATTCATACCTCCGGTACGACCAAAAACAGGCGTGTAGCACCAGGGATGTTTGAACCGCTCGGAGGCCGCCGATAAGAATGTCCAGCATCGTGACTGACGTAGAGCGGGTTTTGAGCCACTCCACGCCACGGCCGGCCAGGAGCATCCCGGTGCTCCAGCGGATTGCCGTTCCCGTGCTGGCCGTTGTCACAGTGTGGTCGGGCACTGTGCTTGGTTTGGCGCGTCCGGCGGCCGGCGACTCCATCTCCGATGCGAAGGCGAAGGCGGCCGCCATCGAGTCCCAGCTCTCCCAGGCCCAGAACCAGATGTCCGCACTGAGCCAGCAGTACGACGAGGCGAAGTTCCACCTCTCGCAGATCACCTCGAGCATCGCCACCACGCAGGCCAACATCGCCAACGATCACAAGCAAGTGGCCAAAGACAAGGCGACACTTTCCAAGGCGGCCGTGGCCAACTACATGAGCAACGGCTCGGCCGCCGCCCAGAACCCGATCTTCAGTGGCAACGAGGAGACACTCGGCGCCAGCACCATGTACAACAAGATTGCCGAGGGTGACATCTCGCTCGCCGTCGACAACCTGCACACGGCCGAGAGCCAGTTGAACGCCCAGCAGAACCAGCTTCAGGGCGAGAAGACGCAAGCCCAGAACCAGGTGAGTGTCGAGCAGAACGCGGTGGCGCAGAACCAACAGGCGATCCAAGAGCAGCAGCAGGCACTCTCCCAGGAGCAGGGTCAGATCGCCAAGCTGGTCCAGCAGCAGCAGCAGGCCGAAGCGGCCGCCGCCGCCCAGGCCGCCGCGGCGAAGCTCGCCGCTGCCAAGGCTGCCGCCACGAGCGTCGCCAACGCCAGGGCTGCCGCCACGAGCGTCGCCGGCGCAACCCATCAGAGCGCCGCCACACCCACCGTTCCCGCCGGGCTGAGTCAGGCCGCACCGCCGCCCTCTTCGGCCGGAGGGGCAGGAGCGGTCGAAGCCGCCATGAGCCAGATCGGCGTGCCCTACGTCTGGGGCGGCGAATCACCGAAGGGTTCGGCCAGCCCCGGATTCGACTGCTCCGGCCTGACCGCCTGGTCCTGGGGTCAGGTCGGCGTTGGCCTCCCCCACTTCTCGGGCGCCCAGATGGCGGACTCGGCTCCGGTCCCCATCAGTGACCTTCAGCCGGGCGACCTGCTCTTCTACGGGCCCGGTGGTTCCGATCACGTCGCCATGTACGTCGGACCGGGTTCCATGATCGAGGCTCCCTTCACCGGGGCGTCGGTCTGGGTCACCTCCCTGCGCCTCGGCGGCGACTTCGTCGGCGCCGGCCGCCCATAGTCGCAGCAGCTCGGTCGGACCGGTCCTCAGCCGCACGGATCCGGCCTCCGGCCGGGTCCTAGTCTGGGTGCGGCCGAGCCATGAAACCGATTCCCGTCGTCTTCCACATCGGGCCCCTCCAGGTCCACACGTACGGCATCGGCCTCGCGCTCACCTTCTGGTTCGGCTTCACGTACTTCGAGCGGCGCCTGCGCAAGCACGGCTATCCGACCGATTGGTTCGTCGCGGTCTTCCTCTGGGTCATCCTGGCCGCCGTGGTCGGGGCCCGTGCCCTCCATGTCCTGACCAACGTCAGCTACTACACCCACAACATCGGGGACGTCTTCGCCGTCTGGCACGGCGGCCTCTCCTCGTTCGGTGGTCTCCTCTTCGCGGTGCCGACCGGGATCATCCTGACCCGGCGACGCTGCCCCGAACTCCCTCTCGGGCGCGCCCTCGATCTGGTCATGCCGGTGCTCATGGCGTGTTGGGCCATGGGACGCCTGCTGGGCCCCCAGTTGATGGTGGCCGGGGGCGGGCATCAGACCCACCAGTGGTTCGGCATGTACTACGCCGGCCAGGGCGGTCGGCGCCTTCCCGTCCCGGTTTTTCAGGCCCTCGAGGACTTCACCGTCTACCTCGTGCTCATCGCCATCGAGCGGGCCCTCGACCGGTGGCCCAACGGCATGCCCCGGCGCGGCTATCCCACGGGAATCGTCCTCGGGACCACCATGGTGCTCTGGGGCATCGAGCGCTCGCTCGACGAGCACCTCTGGCTGGGCCAGGACGGCGCGCTCGGTTCCGACCTGGTGCAGGTGGCCGGGGTCCTGCTCGTCGTCGGTGGCGCCGTCGTCCTCTTGCGCACCCGGTCGCGCTGGCGGTCCTGGCTCGCCACGCACCAGGCGCCCGCGGTCGAACCGAAACCAGCTCCGGCCGAACAGTCGGTCTGAGCTATTCGTCCCGCGGGCCCGGGACCCGAGCCGGGGGCACAATTCGCTCGCCCTGACGCTCGACGGCAACGGCGTCACCGTTCTCGAAGATCCAACCCACTTCGCGTCCGGGGCGGAGTTCGGGTACCGCCTGGCGCTCGGAGCCTTCCTCGGCTGGTGCGATCACGAGCGCAATCCCCTCTTCCACCTGTCCGAACGTCCCCGGGAGGCGGATCATCCGCCGCGGCGACACACGATCCCGCCCGCTCAGACTAGAGAGCCGCGTGCGGCGATGGGTGGACCCGCCCCTCACGCTCCGGCCGGCGCCGGGTCACCCGAGTCAGGCGTTCGGCTTCTCGCCGGACGCTGCGGCCTGACGCATCTGCTCGAGGCGGTCGATCAATCCCATGCGCTCCTGGCCGATGTTGGAGTCCAGGCGGTCCGCGATCTGCTGGGGTGTCCAGCGGCCATCGGCCCACATGGCACGCACCTCCTCCGGCTGGTTCCACACGGCGATCTTCGACCCCACCGCGGTGTACACCTGGCCGGTCACGTGCTTGGCCTGGTCGCTCAGGAGGTAGACGACCATCGGCGCCACGTCCTCGGGGTCGCCGTTCTCGGCCAGCTCCGCCGGAACGTTGACCGACATCCTCGTCCGGGCCACCGGCGCGATGGCATTGGCGGTCACGCCGTAGCGGTAGAGGCCGGCCGCGGCGGAGCGGATCAGTGAGACGATGCCGCCCTTGGCCGCGGCGTAGTTGGCCTGGGCCACGCTGCCGGAGAAGGCACCCGAGGTGAAACCGACGAGGGCTCCGCCACCTTCCTGCTTGCGCATGACGGCTGCGGCGGCCCGAAAGACCGTGAAGTGACCCTTCAGGTGGGTGGCGACCACCGAGTCCCATTCGTCCTCGGACATGTTGAACAGCATCCGTTCGCGCAGGATCCCGGCGACCGCCACCACGCCGTCGATCCGGCCGTACGACTCGACGGCAGTGGCGATGAGCCGCTCACCGGACTCCATCTTCGAAATGTCGTCGGCCACGGCGAGGGCCTCACCACCGGCCTCGGTGATCTCGTCGACGACGGCATCGGCCACCGCGCTGCTGGGGTCCTCACCGGCCATGCCCACGCCGTAGTCGGCCACCAACACCTTCGCCCCCTCGGCCGCCGCGGCCAGCGCCACGGCGCGCCCGATCCCGCCGCCGCCTCCGGTGACCGCCACCACCTTGCCTTCGAGGAACCCTGCCATCGTCGTGTGCTCCTGATCTCTCTCCCGGCCGCGCCAGGGCCGCAGCAAATTGCTCTGAGTTAGAACACGTTCTAGTCTGCCCGACGCGGGGGCTGCCACTTGCGCCCGCTCCGCGACCTGCGAGGAGACTGCTGATGGGTGATCTCGGCTTTTGGGCCCTGGCCCGGGACGATCCCGACTTTCTGGCCCTGGTGACCCCAGAGGGCGACGACGTCCCGGCCGGCGAGCTGCTCGGTCACGCCAACCAGCTGGTGCACGCGCTGCGGGCCCAAGGCTTCGGGGTGGGCGATGTCGTGGCCACGCTGCTCCCCAACTGCCCCGAGATGATCGAGATCTACCTGGCCGCCCTCCAGGCCGGCTGGTACCTGGTGCCCATCAACCACCACCTGGTCGCACCCGAGGTCGCCTACATCCTGAAGGACTCGGGCGCCAAGGCTTTCGTCTCGCACGAGCGCTTCGCCGAGGTTGCCGTGGCCGCGGCCGACGAGGCCGGCCTCGCCGCCGACGGGCGCCTGGCCGTGGGCGACATTGCGGGCTTCGCCTCGTACGCCGCGGCGCGCGACGCCCAGCCCACCACGCTGCCCGAGGACCGCACCATCGGCGACGTCATGAATTACACGTCGGGGACGACGGGCAATCCCAAGGGCATCTACCGAAGGTTGTCCGGCGCGTCGCCCGAGCAGGCTGCGCTCGGCCTCTCGGGCCTTTTGTTCCTCTTCAACGTTCAGCCGCAGGACGACAACGTCCACATCATCGGCTCGCCGCTGTACCACACTGCGGTGCTGCGCTTTGCGAGCGCCTCACTGCACCTCGGGCACACCCTGGTGCTCATGGACAAGTGGCTGCCCGAAGACATGTTGCGTCTCATCGAAGAACGGCGCGTCACGACGTCGCACATGGTGCCCACCCAGTTCCACCGTCTGTTGGCCCTGCCCGAGGACGTCCGGGCGAGATACGACATGTCCTCTCTTCGCCACATGATCCATGCGGCGGCACCCTGCCCGATCGACGTGAAGCGCAAGATGATCGCGTGGTGGGGCGACGCGATCGACGAGTACTACGCGGCCAGTGAAGGTGGTGGCACGCTGGTCACCGCGGAGGAGTGGCTCGCCAAGCCCGGGACGGTGGGCAAGGCGTGGCCGATCTCCGAGATCGCCATCTTCGACGACGACGGCAACCGGATTAGCGAGCCCAACGTGATCGGGACCGTCTACATGTCCATGGGGTCGGCCGGCTTCGAATACCACGGCGACAAGGAGAAGACGAAGAAGAACCGCATCGGATCGTTCTTCACCGTCGGCGACGTGGGCCTGCTGGACGAGGACGGGTACCTGTTCCTGCGCGACCGCAAGATCGACATGATCATTTCAGGCGGCGCCAACATCTATCCGGCCGAGATCGAGGGTGTCCTGTTGTCTCATCCCAAAGTCGGAGATGCCGCCGTCTTCGGCATCCCCCACGAGGATTGGGGTGAGGAGGTCAAGGCGGTAATCGAGCCGGCCGAGGGCATCGAGGCCAGCGAGGAGTTGGCCACGGAGATCCTCGCCTTCTGCGCAGACAAGATGGCCAAGTTCAAGACACCCAAGACGATCGACTTCACCAACGAGATGCCACGCGACCCCAACGGCAAGCTCTACAAGCGCAAGCTGCGCGACCCGTACTGGGAAGGCGTCAAGCGAGACATCTGAGCACCCGGGGCGTCGGCGGACCGCCGGGTCCAACCGGTCGGCCCCGCGCCGGATCATGATGGTGGGCCATGGAAGACCGGCCCGAGGAGCGCGCGTCAGAGAAGGGGTCGTGGCGCGGGGTCCTGGGCGCCATCATCAGGGCCCCTGACTCCTACGGTCTCCTCTTTTGCGTTCTGATCATCGACTTTGTCGTGCTGACGATCGGCTGGAGCGGAGAAGGAGCCCTCATCCTGCGCATCGGCTGGCTCTGCCTCACCGCGGTCCTTGCTTTTTGGACCTCGAGGGTGCCGCGCCGGATCATGCTGACCGTGACCGTGGCATCCGGCCTCACCTTCGTCGTCTCCATCGTCGTGGCGCTGCAGGGCAAGACCGTGGCCGGGGGTGTCATCGTCCTGCTCGTCGCCGCTCTGGTCCTCACCACGCCGATCGCCATCGCATGGCGGACCTTCCAGCACCGGAGCGTGAACGGGGAGACCATCTTGGGCGCCCTCTGTATCTACGTGCTGATCGGCATGATGTTCGCCACGCTCGACTACGGGATCGCGTTGGCGTCGGGCACCTACTTCGCCCAGCCTGGGCCACACGGGCCACCCGACTTCGTCTATTTCAGCTACATCACCATGGCCACGGTGGGCTACGGGGACCTCACCCCGGCACCCGGCCTACCCCGGACCTCCTCGGTCCTCGAGGCGCTCATAGGTCAGATCTTCCTGGTGGTGCTGGTGGCCCGGCTGGTCGCCATGTACTCGCCGACCTTCATGCGCCGGGGTGAGATCCGGCGCCAGGAGGAGGAGGACCGGGCGACCCGGACCGGGCCCCGCTGACCCCTCATTCCACTCGCCTCAATCCTCTCGCCGCGCCCCGTCTCGCTCCATGAGTCGCTCCCACTGGGGATCGACCAGCCGGGCCTCGGCGATGTTGGCATTCGCCCGCACGATTTCGAGCATCTTGCCCTGCATGACATCGATGAAGATGCCCTCGGCCTCCGCCGTGAGCTCGCCGTCGTGGTAGATCCCGCCCCAGGCGAAGACCTTGCGGCCGTCGCGACCGGTGTTGCGCGCCACCAGCTCGAGCGGCGCCAGGAGCGGCGTCGGCCGGTTGTAACGGATCTTCAGCGTGCCCGTCATGGCGCCTTCGCCGACGGCGATGTTGGCCAGACCCAGCAGCTCGTCGAACAGCTCGGCGACGACGCCGCCGTGCACGCAGGTGGGTGGACCTTCGTACTGGTACCCGAAGGTGACCGTGCCCCTGATCTCGCGGTGGCCATCCTCCCCGTGGACGGCCCACACCGTGACCGGAGGGGCGACGGGATTCGCAAAGCCGACCATGGGACTGGTCGAGAAGTGGTCCTGGGGGTGACTGATGGGATCGGGCTGGGCCCGGGTCCGCTTGGTGGGCTCCGCCGCTGTTTCGAGGTGGTCGGCCACGGCTTCGACCTGCGCCGCCGCCTCGGCGATCTCCGCCTCGGGGAGAGGCTGCCCGACGGCCACCGCACTGATCCGGCGCATCGCCTCGGCCAGCCGGTTGAGGGGGCCCTCGGCCGTGCTTTCCGAGGGCCCGTCGATGCCGGGGAAGCCCTGGCCGGGACCGATGTCGCTCACGTCCGGGTGAATTTGGCCGGGCGCTTCTCGGCGAACGCCTTCTGCCCTTCGGTCGCGTCGTTGCTGGCGAAGACCGGCCAGCCGATCTCGAGCTCGCGGGCCAGCCCGTCGATCTCCGACATGCCTTCGGTCTCGCGCACACTGCGGAGGATCGCCTCCACGGCCAGGGGTCCGTTCTGCCCGATGACGGTGGCGATCTCGAGGGCGCGTTCGAGAGCTTTGCCGTCCGGCACGACGTGGCCGATCAGCCCGATGCGCAATGCCTCCTCTGCCGGGACCTCGCGCGCCGTGAGCAGGAGCTCCATGGCCAGGGTGTAGGGAATCTGGCGGCGCAGACGCACGGTCGAGCCGCCAAGGGGAAACAAGCCGCGCTTGGCCTCGAACACGCCGAAGACAGCACTTTCACCGGCGAGGCGGATGTGGGTGGCCTGCAGGATCTCGGTGCCCCCGGCAACGGCCCATCCCTCCACCGCGGCAATGAGCGGCTTGTGCAGGTCGTAGTGGCGCAACAGCGCCTTCCAGTGCAGGTCCGGGTCTTCGGCCGTGCGGCGCTGGTATTTCTCGGCGTCGCTGCCCCCCATGGCCTTGAGGTCCATTCCGGCGCAGAACGTCCCGCCCGCGCCGGTGAGGATGGCACAGCGGATGTCGTCGTTGCCGTTGATCTCCTCCCAGGCGTCCTTCATCCCCACCAGCATGGGGAGGCTCAGGGCGTTCTTGGCCTCGGGCCGGTTCATCGTCACGATGGCCGTCGCGCCGTCGCGCTCGAACGTCAGGTGCTCAGTGGATATCGATGACACGGTCCCCTCCGGAGGTAGGCGCCGATTGTGAGGTCAGTTGTGCGAAGACGGGATTCGGATTGCCGGCGTCAGCGGGAGCGCAGGCTTCAGAGCCGCTCAATGATGGTGCCCGTGGCCAGTGCGCCGCCGCAGCACATCGAGACCAAACCGTAGGTGCCGTCCGTCCGCTCGAGCTCGTGCAGAATCGTGGTGATCAGCCGGCTGCCCGTCGCTCCGACCGGGTGGCCCAGCGCGATGGCCCCGCCGTTGACGTTCAGCTTGTCCATGTCGGCCTCGTGTACCTGGGCCCAGCTCAGCACGATGGAGGCAAAGGCCTCGTTCACCTCGTAGAGGTCCATGTCCTTCATCGTCATCCCAGCCTTGGCCAGCACCTTGCTCGTGGCCACGATCGGGCCGTCGAGGTGGTAGTAGGGGTCGGACCCGGCCAGCACCTGAGCCACGATCCTCGCCCGCGGCCTGAGTCCCTCCGCCTTGGCCCGCTCCTCTGACATCCAGAGCACGGCGGCCGCGCCGTCGGAGATCTGCGAGGACGTCCCCGCGGTGTGCATGCCGTCGGGCAGGACGGCCTTCAGCTTGGCCAGACCCTCGAGCGTCGTGTCACGCGGGCCTTGGTCCTTGGCGACGACCATCTTCTCTCCGCCGTGCTCGCCCCGTGGCCCCTCCTCACCGACGATGGGCGCCTCGACGGCGAAGATCTCGCGGGCGAAACGATCCTCGGCCTGCGCCCGGGCGGCCTTCTTCTGAGACTCGAGCCCGAAGGCGTCCACGTTCTCCCGTGTGATGCCGTGCTTCTTGGCGATGCGCTCGGCCGCCTCGAACTGGCTGGGCATGTCGTAAGGCAGGTCCTCGGGGAGGGCGCGGCCCACGCCGGGGGCCGAGGCGTTCGCCCCGAGCGGGATCCGACTCATGGTCTCGACACCGCAGCCGATCGCGGTATCGACCGCTCCGGCGGCGATGAGGTTGTTGGCCATGTGGTTGGCCTGCTGCGACGAGCCGCACTGGCAGTCGATGGTCGTCGCGGCCACGTCGTAGGGCAGCCCGGCCAGCAGCCACGACGTACGCGTCACGTTGAAACCCTGCTCGCCGGCCTGAGTCACGCATCCGCCGATGACCTGCTCGACCGAGGCCGGGTCGATGCCCGCACGCTTGACCACCTCGACCTGGGCGGCACCGAGGAGGTCGGGCGCACGGAGGCCCGAGAGCCAGCCGTTGCGCTTCCCGATCGGGGTGCGGACCGCCTCGATGATTACCGGCTGCGCCATGACGAACGACCCTCCTGCTGCGAAGACCGGCCCTGGGCCGGCTGCCCCTGTGGGCACAATTTAGAACCTGTTCTAACTTTAACACCAGCCCTCCGGGTCCGGCCCCGGCAGTCTGCCCGGACCGTGCCGCCGGGGGCCAACGCCCTGCCTCCGGACGGGGCGGAGCACGCTACCGCTCGAGGCCGGGACCCTCACGCTTCCGGGCAGGGAACATCGCCTCGAGAGAAATGCGCCCGAGGGCCGGTGCTCCACGTTGACGTCCGGTCCCGCCGCTCAGAACTCCTTGAGGATCTCCCGGGCGATGACCACCTTCTGGACCTGGTTGGTCCCCTCGTAGATCTGCGTGACCTTGGCGTCGCGCAAGAAGCGTTCCACGGGGAAGTCCTTGGTGTAGCCGTACCCGCCGAGCAGCTGGACGGCGTCGACCGTCACCGACATCGCGGTGTCCGACGCGAAGGCCTTGGCCATGGCGCCGTACTTGGTGAGCTCTCCGGACTGGTCGTCATCGACCATGGCGCAGGCCCGGTAGACCAGCGCGCGTGCCGCCTCCGTCCGGGTCGCCATGTCGGCCAACATGAATCGCAAACCTTGCAGGTCCGCAATCGGGCCACCGAAGGCGCGTCGCTGCTTCATGTACCCCGCCGCGTAGTCGATGGCTCCTTGGGCGATGCCCACCGCCTGGGCACCGATAGTCGGACGGCTGCGGTCGAGCGTGTGCATGGCGATGGTGAAGCCTTGCCCCTCCTCGCCGATCCGATGTGAACCCGGGACCCGCACCGCATCGAGGATGACCTCTCCCGTGGGGCTGCCCCGAAGCCCAAGCTTGTCCTCGTGCTTGGCGATGTGGACGCCCCACTCCTTCTCGACCAGGAAGCACGAGATGCCACGGCTGCCTGCATCCGGATCGGTCTTCGCGAAGACGATGTACACGTCGGAGATCCCGGCGTTCGTGATCCAGTACTTGGAGCCGTTCAACACGTAGTCGTCGCCGTCACGGACAGCGCGAGCTCGCATGGCGGCGACGTCGCTCCCGGCGTCGGCTTCGGACAGGCAGTAGCTGGCCTGGATCTCTCCTGCGGCCACGCGCGGCATGTAGGTCCGCTTGAGCTCCTCGCTGCCCCAGTTCATGACCGGGGTCATGCCCAGCTTCGAGATGAGGATGGTGAGGGCAGTCGAGGCGCACACCCGGGCCAGCTCCTCGGCTGCGATGGCCTGAGTGACGGTGTCCGCCCCTGCACCGCCGTACGCCTCGGGAATGCCGAGCGCGGGCAACTCCATCTCCCTGCATGCCTCGAAGGACTTCCAGGGGAACTCCGCGTTCCGGTCCACCTCGGCGGCATGGGGCGCCACCTTCTCCTCGGCGAAGGTGCGCATGATCTGGCGGAAGTCCCGCTGGACGTCGGTCAGGTCGAAGGTCGGCGTGCTCACCCGCTCATTGTCGCAGACGTCGAACGGTTGTTCGGAGCCCCTTCAGGTCGCCGCCAGATGGCGGACGAGCAGCGGTGACAGCTGCCCGGGCGCCATCTCGGGGATCCAGTGCGACACCTCCTCGAGCACCTCGAAGGCGTAGGGGCCGCACACGTGGGCCGAGGTGGCCTCCGCCACGTCACGACCGAATGCCCCGTCACCCGTGGACCACACGTAGAGCGTCGGCACGCTCACCGGTGGCAGGTCCTCGAGCGACGTCGCGTCCATGGCACGGAACCAGTTGAGCGCGGCCGTCAGGGCACCGGGCTCGCTGAGGGCGGTGACGTACATGCTGGCGTCGTCGTCGTCGAGTCCGGAATCGGCCAGGACCGCGGCCAGGCCGCCACCCGAACCGTCCGCGCCCAAGAGCAGCCGCTCGGGCTCCTCAGGTGTGCAGAGGAACGCGGTGGCGCCGTCTTCGTCTCCCTGGCCGCTGGCTCGCCCGAGCGCCAGCGGGTGCGGGGTCGAGACGACGCTCAACGAGCGCACCCGATCGGGACGCTGGGAAGCCACCAGCCAGGCCAGCATGCCGCCCCAGTCGTGCCCGACGAGATCGAAGCTGTCCATCTCCATGGAGTCGGCCAGCGCCAGGACATCCCCGGTCAGCCGCTCCGTGGCGTACGCCTCGGGCTCCGTCGGCCGAGCGCCCGAACAGTACCCACGCTGGTCGGGCGCAACAGCCCGATAGCCCTCGGCGGCCAGCGCCCACAGCTCGTCTCGCCAGGCCCAGGAGGTCTGGGGAAACCCGTGAAGGAGCAGAACCGGCCGGCCTCCATGGGGGCCGCAGGCCCGCCCGGTGAAGGTCAACCCGCCCGCCTCGATCTCGAGACGGTCGATGGCACCGATCGTCGTCACCGAATCGAGGGAACCGACCTAGTGGGAGACGGCTGCGCCCGTGGCGTCTTCTGGTTTCAGCCGAAGGGTCTCTTCGGGGATGTCGTCGACCAGCGCCCGCTGGACGACGTAGTCGTGCCCGACCCCCGAAAAGGCGGCCCGTCGTGCCACCTTCAATTCAGCCGGGGCGTCCTCGAGAAAGCCCCACAGGTCGAGGGCAAGACGGACGTCATAGATGCAGGGGGCCCGACCGAACAACGCGGCGCGCTTGGCCGCGATCAGGGCCACGCCGAGCACCACGTCGTGCTCGGACTCTCCCTCGTCGAGCCGCAGGTCGTGTTCAAAACGCTTGGCCAGGCGGAGAGCGAAGCCCGAGTCGGGACCGGGCGTGCCCGTGCCCATGCCCCTGCCCCGGCCCGGGGTGGGCACCACCAGCTCGGCCGGTCGCGAGGTCGTCCAGGCACCAGGCACGTGAAGGTGGCGGGCCGGACGCACCTGATCGGCCTCGGCGATAGGGACAAAGGTGGGCTGCGTCATGGCGGGCAGGCTACTCCGAGGGGTGCGAGCGGACCCATTCCCTACCCGAACAGCGAGACCACCGGCAGGACGATCGAAGAGGAGCGTGCGCCGCCACCGAACACCTCCTGGTCGGCCGAACGCATGGAGGAGCCGGTGGCCAGCGGCTCGCCCGTGCCGAGGTTGCGCGCATAGAGCGGGTGAGCCCCACTGGACACCTGAAGCCGAATCCGGTGTCCCGTCCTGAACGTGTTGGCGGTGGGCCACATGGCGATGTCGATCTCGCACACTCCCTCGTCGTCCTCTTTCACCGAGCCCGGACTCAGCCGAAGGATCCCGTCGCTGATGTTGGTGGACTTCCCCTTCCGGTCGACGTCGCACAGCCGCACGAAGAAGTCCGAGTTCGCGAGCGACGAACGCACGAAGAGCGTGGCCCGCAGGGGCCCGACGACCGCGAGCTCCTCCTTGAGCACGGGGCTGGTGTAGGTGAGGACGTCTCGGCGTGACTCACGCTCGCGCTGGTCCTTGGGACCCGACGTGCCCGGGTTGAGCGAGGCACCTCCGACGGCCGGCGTCGGGTCATGGGGGTTGAAGTGGAACCGGTCGGGATCACGTGCCGGCCCCGGCTCGGGCATCAACGTCCGCTCCGGGCCGAGGTACCAGCGTCGCTCCTCCGCCGCCGGCGGCCACAGAGAGAACTCCTCCCACCGGTTCCTCCCCATGACGAAGACCCGCACCGGGGCCCGCTCGAGGCCGTCGCTCCGGCCGAGCTGTGCGTCGAACCAGGAAAGGCCGTCACGAACGCTCTCGCCGACCAACCCGGGGGACGAATGTGTCCAAGGGCCGATGGTGAGCCGCCCGGACCGACCGGCCCGGCGCACACCTTCGTAGTCGGCGACCTGGGCGGCGAGAAAGATGTCGTACCAGCCCCCCACGAAGCTCGACGGGGGGACGCGACCCAGGCGGCGGCTGAAATCCGTCACGTCCCACCACTCGTCGCCCGGCTCGCTGTGCTCGAGCCAGTCCTGGTACGCCGGTACCGGCTCGCCGACCGCCTCGGCGTCGGCCTTGCCCAGAGGGAGGATCTCCGCGGCCCGTGCGACCACCTTGGCGCTGCGGGCTTGCGTTCGCAGCACGGTGCGCCAGCCGAGCTCCTGATGCTTGAGCTGGTAGGCCCAGCTCAGCGCCATCTCCAGCGCGAAGGAGCCACCGGGGTAGACGAAGGCATCCCGGGAATTCGCCGCGGTCACGTCCAGCGCCATGGCCTTGAGGAACTCGGGCGGGTCCGCAGCGACCGCCCACTGCGTCATGCCGAGATAGCTGGCTCCCCACGTGACGAGTCGACCGTCGAACCAGGCCTGACCCGCCACCCAGTGGAGCGTGGCGTGCCCGTCGGACTGCTCGTGTCGAAGCGGCTCCCAGGCACCCCCCGACCCGAAGGTGCCCCGGCAGCTCTGGATCACGGTCTGGTAGCCGCGCTCGGCGAAGAGCCGCCCGAGCGGTCCCATGATGCGCCGTCCGTACGGCGTGCGGATCAGCAGGGTGGGCACGTCGCCCGAGGGCCGCGTGGGGAACCATCGGTCCGCCAGCAGCGCGACCCCGTCCGCCATCTTGGCCACGAGATCGCGCTCGACCGAGACGGCGCGGGTCTCGGGTGGAGGCAGCTTCAGGAGCGGGCCGGCCAGCCGGCTGAGCACGGTCATCGTGGTGTTCCCGTCGTGATACTCCCAGAAGCCACGTGTGCCGCGTCTGTCTCAGCTCGCGTGGAGCAAGCCGAACAGGATGGAGTCGTAGAGGGCCTGCCAGCTCGCCTCGATGATGTTCTCCGAAACCCCGATCGTGGTCCAGGTGCGCTGACCGTCCGTCGTGTCGACCAGAACCCGGGTGACGGCACCGGTACCGCGACCGGTGTCGAGGACACGCACCCGGTAGTCCGTCAGATGCATGCTCGCGAGCACCGGGAAGCGAGGACCGATGGCACCGCGCAGCGCTCCGTCCAAGGCGTTGACCGGCCCGTTACCCTCGGCCACCGCGACGATGCGCTCGGCACCGACGTGCACCTTCACCGTCGCCTCGGTCATCACACCGGACATGACGTTGGCGACGACTGCGGCCTCCGCCCGATCCCCGTGGTCGGTGATGACGCGGAAGGACTCGACCGTGAAGAAGTCGGGAGCCCACCCGGTTGCTCTGCGCAGCAACAGCTCGAGGGAACCGTCCGCCACCTCGAAGTGATAGCCCTCGTGCTCCAGGTGCTTCAGTTCGTCGAGGACCCGCCCGATGACCTCGCCGTCGAGGTCGAGACCGAGTTCGGCGGCCTTCATGGCCAACGTGGAGCGGCCGGCCATCTCCGAGACGACCACCCGGGTCCCGTTCCCGACCGAGTTGGGCGGGACATGCTCGTAGAGGTCGGCGCTGCGGGCCACCGCACTGGCATGCAGGCCGCCCTTGTGCGCAAACACCGAATGGCCGACATAGGGCTGCTGAGGGTCGGGCGCGATGTTGACCAGCTCTGCGATGTGGTGGGCGACCGGGGTCAGGCGCTCGAGGCGTTCGGCCGGGATGGTCCGGATGTTGAGCTTCAGCGACAGGTTCGGGATAGCCGCCGAGAGATCGGTGTTCCCGGCCCGCTCGCCGTAGCCGTTGATGCACCCCTGCACCTGGGTCACTCCGGCCTGGACGGCGACCAGCGAGTTCGCCACCGCGCACCCCGCGTCGTTGTGACAGTGGATCCCGAGCTGGGCGCTCGTCCGGGCCCGCACGTCCGCCACGGCCTGGCCGACGTCGTCGGGTAGGGAGCCTCCGTTCGTGTCGCAGAGCACCAATGCCTCTGCGCCGGCCTCTTCCGCCGCGCCGAGCACCGACAGGGCGAATTCGGGGTTGCGCCGATACCCGTCGAAGAAGTGTTCGGCGTCGAGGAAGACCCTCAGATCGTGTTCTCGTAGATAGCGGACCGAGTCGGCGACCATGGCCACCGCCTCGTCCAGGGTCGTGCGCAGCGCCTCGTCGACGTGGCGGTCCCAGGACTTCGCCACGATGCAGGCGACGGGAGCGCCGGCCTCGATGAGGTTGGCCAATACGGCGTCCTCTTCGGGCTTGACGCCCGCCCGACGCGTCGATCCGAAGGCGACCAGCGTGGCCGTGGTGAGCTTGAGCTCCTTCTTGGCCCGAGCGAAGAACTCGATGTCTTTCGGATTGGCGCCGGGCCATCCACCTTCGATGAAGCTCACGCCGAGATGGTCGAGCTGTTCGGCCACACGCAGCTTGTCGTCGACGGTCAGCGACAGGCCCTCCTGTTGGCTCCCGTCGCGGAGGATGGTGTCGAAGATGTCGACCGCCTCGGGCAGGTCTGGCACGGCGTAGTCGTGGGCGTGGGCCGTGTGGCCGTGCGCGTGGGTATGGCGTGCGCCGCCGTGACTGTGAGTCGCCGCGTCGGGGTCAGTCGACATAGTCCAGCCACTCCTTGTACTGGTCCATCTCTCCGCGGATGGTGGCGAAGTACGCCTGCTGGATCTCCTTGGTGATTCTGCCCGGGTGGCCCGGACCGACCGGGCGGTCGTCGACGGCCCGGATGGGCACCACCTCGGCCGCCGTGCCGGTCAGGAAGGCCTCGTCAGCCAGGTAGAGGTCGGTGCGGATGATCGGCTCGTGGCGCACTTCGTAACCCAGGTCCCGGGCAATCGTCTCGACGGAGTCCTGCGTGATCCCCTCCAGAGCACCGGCGTCAGAGGTGGGCGGGGTGATGAGCACGCCGTCGCGGACGATGAAGATGTTCTCGCCGGTGCACTCGCTGACGTTCCCGTTCGGCGCCAGGAGAATCGCCTCGTCATAACCCGCATTGAGCGCCTCGACCTTGGCCAGGGAGGAGTTGGCATACATGCCGGTCCCCTTGGCCGCCGTCGGGACGGCGTTGGGGTCATGACGGCGCCACGAGCTGATCTTCACCGACACGCCGTTGGCGATGCCCTCGTCACCGAGGTAGGTGCCCCACGGCCAGGCGGCCACCGAGACGTTGACCGGGCAGGGCAAGGGGTTCAGGCCCATTTCGCCGTAGCCGAGGTAGACGAGCGGTCGCAGGTAGCAGCCGTCGCGCAGTCCGTTGACCCGGACGACCTCGCGGGAAGCCTCGATGATCTGGTCGACGCGTGAACGGGACGTCGATCAGGAAGATCTTGGCCGACGCGAACAACCGTTCGATGTGGTCGCTCAGGCGGAAGATGGCCGGACCGCGGTTCGTCGGGTAGGCCCGGATGCCCTCGAAGACGCCCGAGCCGTAGTGCATGGTGTGGGTGAGCACGTGCACCGTGGCGTCGGCCCAGTCCACGAGCTTGCCGTCCATCCAGATCTTCTCGGTCGGGGTGATGGGCATGGCGACTACAGCCTTTCTGCGATGGCGTCGCCCACGGCGGACGTGGACAGCTGTTCGGGGGACGTTGACATGGAATCGGACTGGGCGGCGAGCGCCTTGAGGATGCGGGCCGCGGCGTCGGTCTCACCCAGGTGTTCCAGCATGAGCCCGGCCGAGTGAATGGCGGCCAACGGGTTGGCCACACCCTGTCCTGCGATGTCGTGAGCGGCGCCGTGCACGGGCTCGAAGAGGGAGGGCCCGGTGCGCGCCGGGTTCAGGTTGGCCGAGGCGGCGAAACCGATGCCACCGCTCACCGCACCGGCCAGGTCGGTGAGAATGTCCCCGAACAGGTTGTCGGTCACGATCACGTCGTAGCGCTTCGGCTGTTCGACCAGGTAGATGCACGCGGCGTCGACGTGGTTGTAGTCCCAGGTCACGTCCGGGTAGTCGCTCGAGACCTCGGCCACCGTGCGCTGCCACAGATCGCCGGCGAAGGTGAGCACGTTGGTCTTGTGGACCAGGGTCAGCTTGTTGCTCCGGCGTGCGGCCAGCTCGAAGGCGAATCGAGTGCAACGCTCGGCCCCCATTCGGGTGTTGACCGAACCTTGCGTGGCCACCTCGTGGGGTGTGCCCTTGCGGAGGAACCCACCTTCACCGGCGTACGTGCCCTCGGTGTTCTCCCGGACGACGGCGAAGTCGGCGCCATGGGCGATGGATCCCGGCACGCCGACGAAGGGGCGCAGGTTGACGTAGAGGTCGAGCTCGAAGCGCAGGCGCAACAGCAGACCTCGCTCCAGAGTGCCGGGCGGGACCGACGTGTCACCGACCGGAGGGCCGACCGCGCCCAGGAGGATCGCCTCGAACCGGCGCAGCTCGGCCAGCGTCTCGTCGGACAGGACCTCCCCGTCGCGCAGATAGCGCGGCTGCGCCGAGGTCGTACACCGTGGTGTCCAGGTCGACCCCGGCGGCGCTGACCACCTTGAGCGCTTCGGCGCAGACCTCTGGCCCGATGCCGTCCCCTCCGATGACGGCGACCCGATGCCTGGTGTTCACAGTTCCTTCTCCCTCGTCGTGCTGAATCTGGGCCGAAATTGAAAAACCGCCCACAGCGTGGACGGTTCAAGGCGCGCGTGGGTGTGGCGCGCCTAGTGAATAATGCCTACAGAGCGCTCGAAGCGATACATGACCACGGCAGTCTCTCGCAACCGGGGAGCCCACGTCAACAATGCCTGGCCGGGACCAGGGACCGTGCAGGGCCGGATACCCTGGTGGGGCTGACGCCGTGCACCGCACCGCCGCACGCCCGCCTCCCGAAGGACTCGCCGTGACGAACGTTTCCGCCAACCAGACAGGACCCACGAAGCTGACCCCTGCCACCCACGACCGCCTGGTGGCAGAGCTCGAGGACCTGACCACACGGGGTCGGGTGGAGATCGCGCAGCAGATCGAAGCCGCCCGGGCCCTGGGCGACCTCTCGGAGAACGGCGACTACCACGCAGCCAAGGACTCCCAGGGAAAAATGGAGTCGCGCATCCGCCAGTTGCAAGCCATGCTCAAGGACGTCGAGCTGGTCGACGACAGCGGAGCCGGCGACGGGTCGGTCTCGCTGGGCAGCACGGTCACTCTCCGCTACGACGGCGATGACGAGGACGACACGCAGCGGTTCTTCGTCGGTTCCATCGAGGAACGCCAGGGCGATCTCCAGGTCGTCTCGCCCAGCTCCCCCCTGGGGCAGGTCCTGGTCGGCCACGGCGTCGGTGAGGCGGTCGAGTACAAGGCGCCCGGCGGCATGCTGAAGGTGCACATCGTCGCGGTGACCCGCTGATGGCTCCTCGCACCATCATCGAGAAGATCTGGGACGCCCACGTGGTGCATGCGGCCGCGGGCGAACCCGACCTCCTCTTCATCGATCTCCACCTCGTCCACGAGGTCACCTCGCCCCAGGCCTTCGACGGCCTCCGGTTGGCCGGGAGAGGCGTCCGGCGGCCCGACCTGACCGTGGCGACGGCCGATCACAACGTGCCCACCACGGACATCGACCAGCCGGTCGCGGACCCGGTCTCGGCCAAGCAGCTGCAGGTACTCAACGACAACACCGCCCAGTTCGGCATCACCTGCTTCCCGATGGGTGACCCGAACCAGGGCATCGTCCACATCATCGGACCCGAGCAGGGCTGGACCCAACCCGGGATGACCATTGTGTGCGGTGACAGCCACACCTCGACCCACGGTGCCTTCGGTGCCATCGCGTTCGGCATGGGGACCAGCGAGGTCGAACACGTCCTGGCCACCCAGACCCTCCCCCAGGTGCGGCCGAAGACCATGGCGGTCACGGTCGAGGGCGACCTGGCCCCCGGTGTCACGGCGAAGGACGTGGCGCTGACCATCATCGGCACCATCGGCACCGGCGGTGGCATCGGCCACATCGTCGAATACCGGGGTTCTGCCATCCGTGGCCTGTCCATGGAGGGCCGCATGACGCTGTGCAACATGTCGATCGAGGGTGGGGCCAGAGCCGGTCTGGTCGCACCGGACGAGATCACGTTCGACTACGTCCGCACCACGGACCAGGCGCCCAAGGGGGCCGACTGGGATGCCGCCGAGGCCTACTGGCGCACGCTGCCCACCGACGAGGGAGCCACCTTCGACAAGGAGGTCGTGCTCGACGCCGCCACCATCACACCGCACGTCACCTGGGGCACCAATCCCGCCCAGGTGACGCCGATCGCGGGTGTGGTGCCGGATCCGTCGACCATGCCCGACCCGGGCGACCGCGATGCGGCCGAGCGGGCGCTGGCCTACATGGGGCTGGAGGCCGGGACGCCGATGCGCCAGATCAAGGTGGACACGGTCTTCCTCGGGAGCTGCACGAACTCGCGCATCGAGGATCTCCGGGCCGCCGCCGCCGTGCTCGAAGGACGATCGGTGCAGGCGGGCGTGCGCGCCCTGGCCGTCCCGGGTTCCCACCGGGTCAAGGCGCAGGCGGAGGCCGAGGGCTTGGACAAGGTGTTCACCACCGCGGGCTTCGAGTGGCGCGAGCCGGGCTGTTCCATGTGCCTGGCCATGAATCCAGACAAGCTGGCCGTCGGTGAGCGCTGCGCCTCGACGTCAAACCGGAACTTCGAGGGGCGCCAGGGACGTGGTGGGCGGACCCACCTCGTCTCGCCCGCCGTTGCCGCGGCCACCGCAGTCGCCGGGACGTTCGCGACACCGGAGGATCTCGACCGATGAAACCAGTCGTCGTGGTCACGGGACGTGCGGTGCCACTCGATCGCACCGACGTCGACACGGACCAGATCATCCCGTCCGACTGGCTCAAGCGAGTCGAGCGCACGGGCTTCGGCGCCGGACTGTTCTCCGAATGGCGGGACGACCGGGAGTTCGTGCTCAACAACCCGGACTTCGTCGGGGCGACCGTCCTCGTGGCCGGGCACAACTTCGGCACCGGGTCCTCCCGCGAGCACGCCGTGTGGGCCCTCATGGACTACGGGTTCGAGGCCGTGATCTCCTCTCGCTTCGCCGACATCTTCCGCAACAACTGCACGAAGCAAGGTCTCCTGCCTGTACAGGTGTCAGAAGATCTGGACCGGGCTCTGCTCGACGCCGTCGCTGCGGACCCCTCACTCGAGATCACCATCGACGTCGCCCGCGGGACCGTCGAGGCGCCGGCCGCGGGTTTGGCGGGCACGTTCCCGCTCGACGAGTTCACGCGCGAGCGCCTGCTCCACGGGTGGGACGACATCGGGCTCTCCCTGCGCTTCGCGGACGATATCGAGGCGTACGAGCGCCGCCGTCCCGTCCTTCTTGCCCTCCGCGTGATCACCTGATGGTGACGTTCCGGCCGATGGAGGTGGCCGACGTTCCCGGGGCGGTGGCCGCCTTCGAGGGCGGCCTGCTGACCATGCTGGCCCGTCACGGTCTCCCGGTCACCGGGAACTCCATTCAGGACGAACGGCGCCGGATCGACCGGACCCGCCATTTCCTCGGCACCGATCCGGGTGGCTCCTGGGTGGCGGAGGACGGCGACGCCATCATCGGCGTGTCCCAGTCCTTCGTGCGCGAGGACTACTGGATGCTCTCTCAGCTCGGTGCGGTGCCGGGTGTGCAGGGACAGGGAATCGGACGCGAGCTGCTGCGCCTCGCGCTCTCCCACGGTGATCCGCAGAGCCCGGGCACGATTCAGTGCTCCCGCGATCCGAAGGCGATGGCGCTCTATGCGGGCCACGGGTTCCAGCTGCATCCGGTCGTCGCCGCCTGGGGCATCATGCGGCCCGGTTCGGTCGCCCGGCCAGACGACGTCGTGCGGGTCGAGCCCGAGCGGGTGACCGAACGCGAGCTGGAAATCGTCACGGCAATCGACCGCGAGGTGCGCGGGTCGGCACGCACCGTCGACGTGGTGGCCATGCTCGCCCATCCGGGGAACCATCTCCTCCTCCACGGTGATCAGGCCTACGCGGTTGCCGCCGACGACCGCATCGTGACGGTCGGGGCGCGCCGGGAGGCCTCCGCCGTCTTCGTCCTGCGCGCCATGTTGGCCGAGGCCCCGCCGGGCGAGACCATCGAGATCAACTGGCTCACGTCCGCCCAGCAGTGGGCCATCGGTGAGGTCGTGGCGGCCGGCATCGAGCTCCAACCATTCGGCCCGGTGATGGTGCGTGGCATGGACGGGCCGCCTCGCCCGTACATACCGAGCGGCGGCTACGGGTAGCCGAACCGATCGAGGCAAGGTCGCGGGTCACGCGTCCCGGGTCATCATCCGCCAAGCCCCGATCGCGGTCCAGAACAAGAGCCAGCCCACGATCACCAGTGAGGCCACCAAGGTGGACTCAGGTCTGAGCAGCGTCTGGCCCAGGCCGCCACCTCCACCACCACCCCCGTTGAACGGTGTCGGGAGGCCACCCGGCTCGATGTGGAGCATGGCGACGCCCACGATGGCTCGCTGAACGTTCAGCACGTAGGCAATCACGGCGCGACTGAAGATCGGCGTCAGGATGAGCTCCAGCACCACCATGAGGATCACGGGCACAGTCCGCTGTCCCATCAGGGAGGCCAGCCCGAGCCCGACGATGAATCCCACGGTCGCCTCGAGCGCGATCCACAGACCAACATCGATCATGAGCGAGGTCGGTGGGACGGTGAAGTTGGCGCGGTAGACGGCGTAGTCCTGGTTGGCCGACCGCGACGGCGAACGCACGGACCTGTGCCTGCGAGGTATGAGCGGGAACGGTGACCGTGCCATTCGGTGTCTTGACGATCGATCCGGGCGGGGGGCCGATGGTTTGGCCGCCGCACGACACATTGGGCGGCGGACCGTTCAGTCCTTTGCCGCCGCCATAGTTGAAGTCGCAGATGACCTCGTCGGCGTGCGCCGCCGCCCAATTGTCCAGAGCTGGACGCGAGAGTCCCTGCGGCACGGTGACCCCGTCGAAGTTGAGCTGCGCCGGGGCAGCGAACACGCACACCGCACAGATGATCGTGTAGCCGACTGCCACCATGGCGATGACGATCGCCAACCCGGCGGGGATCCGCGCGAAATACGAGGGCCAATCGGGAACGTCCCGTGATGACCAGGTGGCGGAACATCCCCTCGGTGAGGTCGACCGACCCCGCCGTGCAGCCGACGACGGCCGCCACGATGAAGCCGAAGACGTACATGAAGCCGAGTACCAACGTGGTGAAGATGTCATAGCCACCGGCCGGGCCGTAGGACGCGGGGTCCACGGCATGGGCGATGAGGCGCACGGCGAGAAAGACAACCGGGATGCCGATATTGACCGCAATGAGGGCGATCATCAGTCCGCGGCGCCTGCGCAGCTCCATGAAGCGGGTGGTCACCATGCCCCACGTCGGGATCCACGAACCGCGGTGATCACCCCGCCTCGCCGCCGGAATCACTTCGGGGGCTGGACCGGGCGTCGGCGCGCCAAGATCCGAAATCTGTCGTCATTCCGAGGCCCCCAGCCGGCTCGTCACGGAGAGGAACCACTGCTCGAGCGAGGCCTGAATGTGCTGGAGCCGATACACCGAGATCCCGCCCTCGACCAGCAGCCGGTTGATCTCGGCAATGGCGTCGCGCTCGGTGCCCTCGGGCAGCGTGATGGCCAGCGCCGTCGGGACCGGCCTCTGCGTGCACGCCGAACGCGGTGCCGTCGAGCAGGTGTTGCGCCCGGTCGGGATCGGAGCAATCGACCTGGACCTCGAAGGAAGAGCCGGCTAAGAGTTGAGAGATCGGTCCTTGCCGGATGACCGAGCCCCGATCGACGATGGCCACCGCATGGCAGGTGCGTTCGACCTCGTCGAGGAGATGGGAGGACAGCACCACGGTGCGACCCTCGGCGACGAGCGACAGGATCATGTCGCGCATTTCGAGCATCCCTCCTGGGTCGAGGCCGTTCATCGGCTCGTCGAGGATCAGCAGGTGCGGGTCCCCGAGAAGACATGCGGCGACGCCAAGACGTTGGCGCATACCCATGGAATACTTCGACACCTTGTCGTTGGCGCGGTGGGCGATGCCGACGCGCTCGAGCGCCGGCTCGATGCGGCCCTTGGCCGCCGGCTCGCGGGCTGCCGCCAGGATCTGCAGGTTCTGGCGGCCGGTCAGGTGGCCGTGGAAGCGGGGCTCGTCGACGATGGCGCCGACCCGGGCCAGGGCCAGGTCGCGGTGCCGCGGGACCCGGTGTCCGAGGAGTGACATGGTGCCCGAATCCGCGTGGGTGAGCCCGAGCAGCACCCGGATCAGCGTCGTCTTGCCGGCACCGTTCGGGCCGAGATAGCCGAACGCACAGCCGCGGGGAACGAGGAGCTCGACGTCGTTGACGGCGATGTTGTCACCGAATCGCTTCGTGAGCCCATGGGTCTCCACCGCCCACTCATCGGTCCGCCCCGGCGGAGCAAGGAGGTCCGTCATGTCTTCGAGGCACGTCTCGGACGAGGCGCTGCCCGAGCCGTGTCCTCATCGGTGAGTTCCGGGAGTCTGTACATACCCAGAACTCTACCTAGTATGTCGTCAGTTGCGCAGCTTATTCCCAGCTACCGGGATTCAGGCTCGAGCGCGCTACCCCTCGTACCAGCGGTAGCGCGTCCAGCCCGACATGGGCCGAGCTCCGAGCCGCTGGTAGAAGTCGAGCGCCGGCTCGTTCCACTCGAGCACCTCCCACTCGAGGCGTCCCTGGGTCTGGCCGCGTAGGAAGGTCAGGAGCTCGCGGGCATGGCCTTGGCGGCGGTGGGCCGGACGCACGTAGAGATCCTCGAGCCAGATTCCCGACTGGCCCAGGAAGGTCGAGAACGTCCGGAACCACAGGGCGTGCCCGGCCAGGTGGTCCCGCTCGTCCTCGACGACAGTGTCGTAGACGATGGCACCGGGGCCGAAGAGGGTCTGACGCAGGTCCTTCTCGGTGATGGCGACCTGGTCGGCCAGGTTCTCGTAGTCGGCCAGCTCCTTGATCATGGCCAGGAGCTCCGGGACATCTGCCTCGACCGCCGGACGGATCACCCGGTACGGGCCCGGTTCGCTGCCGATACCACCGCGCCGAGCGAGGCGTCGAGGATGGACGAGTCGCGGCCCACCCCCCACCAGGTCGTGCCGTCGGCGCTCGCACACTCGACGTAGGCGACGGCCGACGCGCCCGAACCTTCGGTGAGTGCGTGCTCGTGGTAGTCCTTCACCTCCAGCACGATCCCGAGGTCGGCCTTCAGGGCGGCGACCAGGGCGTCGATGGGTCCGTTCCCCTCGCCGGTCACGGTGCGGTGTTCGCCGTCGACGAGGATCTGCGCCGTCACACTCGTGTGTCCACGGCCCGTCGACACCTCGCTCGTCATGAGCCGCAATCCGGCGTCGTCGGGAAGGTAGATCTCCTCGAACACGTCGCGCATCTGGACGGACCGGATCACGGTCCCACTGGCCTCGGTGATCTCCTGGACCTTCTTGGAGAACTCGATCTGCAGCCGGCGCGGGAGGTCCAAACCGTGATCGGTGTCCATGACATAGGCGACACCGCCCTTGCCCGACTGACTGTTCACCTGGATGATGGCCTCGTACGTCCGCCCGGTGTGCTTGGGGTCGATGGGCAGGTAGGGCACCTCCCACTCGTCGTACTCCGAGCCGATGGCCGCCATACCCTTCTTGATGGCATCCTGGTGGGAACCCGAGAACGCGGTGTACACCAGGTCGCCCGCATAGGGGTGGCGTGGATGGACCGGCAGGCGCGTGGCGTACTCGGCCACCCGCCTGACTTTCTCGATGTCGCTGAAATCCAGGGTGGGATCGATGCCCTGGGAGAACAGATTCATGGCGAGGGTCACCACGTCGACATTGCCCGTGCGCTCGCCGTTGCCGAAGAGCGTTCCCTCGATCCGGTCGGCCCCGGCCAGCACGGCCAGTTCCGCGGCGGCGACGGCCGTGCCGCGGTCGTTGTGCGGATGGAGGCTGAGCACGATGGAGTCCCGGTTCTTGACGGTGCGACCGAACCACTCGATGACGTCGGCGTACACGTTGGGGCTGTACATCTCGACGGTGGCGGGCAGGTTCAGGATCATGGGCTGCTCCGGCGTCGGGCCGATCACGTCCATGACTGCCTCGCAGATCTCGACCGCGAACTCCGGCTCGGTCCCCGTGAAACTCTCAGGTGAGTATTCGTAGCGGAGCTCGGTACCGGCCAGTTGCGGCTCGAACTTCTTGCAGAGCTCGGCCGCCTTCACCGCGATGTCGATGATGCCCGGCTTGTCGAGGCCGAAGACCACACGACGCTGCAGCTCGGACACCGAGTTGTAGAAGTGCACGCAGGCTCGGCGCGCTCCGAGCAGCGACTCGAAGGTGCGCTCGATGAGCTCGTCGCGGCACTGGGTCAGCACCTGGATCTCCACGTCGGCGGGAACCATGTCCTCGTCGATGATCAGGCGCTGGAAGTCGTAGTCCGTCTGCGATGCCGACGGGAAGCCGACCTCGATCTCCTTGAACCCGACGTCGAGAAGAGTCTGGAACAGTGCCAGTTTGCGCTCGGGATCCATCGGATCGATGAGGGCCTGGTTGCCGTCACGCAGGTCGACGCTGGCCCAGTGGGGCGCCCGGGTGAACTGCTGGTCCGGCCAGGTACGGTCCCGGAGCACCAGGGGTACGTGTGAGCGGTACTTCTCGAACGGCATGGGTGACGGGTCGCAGGGCAGGGCCAGGTGACCCCGCTCCACGTCGCCACCACTCCCCTTCTGTCCCTCAGCCATGTTTCGGGTTTCCCTTCATGTGTCGTCTATCTCTCTCGGCCGTCCTGGTCCTGGCCCAACAAAAAACCCCCTGGCCTTTCGGCACAGGAGGTTGCGAGCGAACGCGATGTGGCGTTCGCCGTCAGGTAAGCAGCAGGTCGGACGTGAGTGTCTTCATGACGTGCAGATTGTCGCACCGGTAGCGCGGACCGTCAAGAGCGTCTCATGGGTGAACCGAAGCGCAGCAGGTTCCCATCGGAGTCATGGTGTGCCGCCTCCCAGACCGCGAAACCGGGATCGAAGAGGTCATCGGTCTCCCCCACTCCGGCGGCCCGCCATTCCGCGTGGAGGGAGTCCGCGTCGTCCACCCCGATGTAGGCGGCCCCCCGCTCACCCGCCGATTCCAGCTCGGGATCGAGGCGGAAGTGGATCTGGACGCCGTCACGAGCGGCGCTGGCGTACCCGCCGGCGTGGACCGCGACGGTGAAGCCGAGCGCCTCGTAGTGCGACCGCATGGCCTCCAGGTCCGAGGTCGGGAAGATGGGGGCGATGCTGCGCAGGGTGGCCATGGCGGCACGCTACCGTGGACGCATGCGCCGTCTCCTCTCGTCGCTGTTCCGCGCTCTGATCGTGATCGCCGTGCTGGCCGTCGTCCGCGCGTCTTGCTCGACCGGGCACCGCAACGGGAGATCCCCGCCAATGGCCACGAGCCGGTGATCGGCAGCCTCGACACCTGGCCGGCGGTGCCCCGCAAGCCCGGGTCCTGAGGACGGTCGGATCAGAGGGTGACGCGGTGGATGTCGAGAATGCCGTCGTCGCCGCGTAACTGCTCGACGACGACGTCGGGCGCCAGCGAGGCTGTCGAGATGACCATCATCGCCGTCGCCGTCCCGGGACTCGGCCCAACGGCCATGGACGAGATGGACACGTCGGCCAGGCCGAGGGCCGTGCCCACGACCCCGATCACACCGGGCCGATCGTCGTTCCGCACGACGAGCATGTGCTCCGACGGAGGGACTTCGACCACGTGCTCGTCGACCATGACGATGCGCGGCTCGATACGCACGCCGGCGGTGATGAGCGTTCCCGCGACTGCGTGGGAGTTCGACCGCAACGTGATGAGCGACTTGTAGTCGGGGGACGTCGACGTCGAGGACTCCCGCACCGCCAGTCCGCGCTGTTCAGCCAATTGAGGCGCGTTGACGTAGGACACCGGCTCTTCAGTGCTCCCTCCGAAGATGCCCTTGAGCGCGGAGAGGGTCAGGATGCCGGTGTTCTCAGCCGCCAGATCGCCCTCGTACTCGATCTCGAGCGAGTCGGGCAGCCCGTCGTGCAGCCCGACGAAGAAGCGACCGAGCTGCTCGGAGAGTCCCAGGAAGGCGCGCACGGCGTCGGAGACGTCACGGGCGGCCACGTTGACCGCGTAGGGGACGAAGTCACCGTCGAGGGCCAGCAGCACCATCTCGGCGATGGTGACGCCCGCCTTGTCCTGCGCTTCCTCCGTGGAGGCGCCGAGGTGTGGTGACACCACCACCTGGGGCAGCTCGAAGAGGGGCGACTCGGTGCAGGGTTCCCGTGCGAAGACGTCGAGGCCGGCCCCGGCGACGATCCCGTCACGAATGGCGTCGGCCAGCGCCTCCTCGTCCACGATGCCCCCACGGGCGGTGTTGACGATGCGGATGCCCGGTTTGGCCTTGGCCAACAGATCACGCCCGAAGAGCCCGATCGTCTCGGGTGTCTTCGGGGTATGGATGGAGACGAAGTCGGCTTCGGCCACGAGCTCTTCGATGCTGACCAGCCGCACGCCCATGGCCCGGGCCCGGTCCTGGGAGACGAACGGGTCGTAGCCGATCAGTTCCATGCCGAAGGCGTGCGCCCGCTGGGCCACCAGCGAACCGGCCCGACCCAGGCCGACCACGCCGAGCACTTTGCCGTGTAGCTCGACCCCCTCCCACTTGGAGCGCTCCCAACGCCCGGCCACCAGGGCCGAGTGGGCCTGCGGGATGTTGCGGGCCTGGGCCAGGAGCAGGGCCATGGCCTGCTCCGCGACCGAGAGGATGTTCGAGGTGGGCGCGTTGACCACCATGACCCCGCGCTCGGTGGCCGCCGCCACGTCGACGTTGTCGAGCCCGACCCCGGCCCGGCCCACCACCACGAGGCTGGTTCCTGCGGCCAGGACCTCGGCCGTCACCTGGGTGGCGGAGCGGATGATCAGGGCCTGGGCCCCGACGACGGTCTCGAGCAGCTGCTCGGGACTGAGGCCCTCGGCGATGTCGACCTCGTGGCCGGCCCGACTGAGCAGGTCGAGCCCGCTCTGGGCGATCTTCTCGGTTACCAATACCCGTGCCACCGCGGTGGTCTCCTTACTCCCCCGCCGTCCGAGGTCTCAGTCTTGCGCTTCGGCGAAGAGTTCGGCCAGCCGGGAGACGCCTTCGACCAGGTCGCCGTCGCCCAGCGCATAGGACATCCTGAAGTAGCCAGGTGCGCCGAAGGCCTCGCCCGGCACGACTGCCACCTTGGCCTCGTTGATGCAGAGCTCCGCCAGTTCGGCGCTGCTGCTCGGCCGCTGGCCGCGGATGGAGCGTCCGAGGAGCCCCTTGACCGAGGGATAGGCGTAGAACGCACCCTCGGGCTCGACGCAGACCACGCCGTCGATCGCGTTGAGCATGCCCACGATCGTCTGGCGACGCCGGTCGAACGCGGCGCGCATCATGGCCACGTCCTCGAGGCCGCCGGACACGGCGGCGAGCGCGGCCCGTTGGGACACGTTGGACACGTTGGACGTCTCGTGACTCTGGATGTTGGTGGCGGCGGCGATGGCATCATCAGGACCGATGAGCCACCCGACGCGCCATCCGGTCATGGCATAGGTCTTGGCCACACCGTTGGCCACCAGACAACGATCGGCCAGTTCGGGGACCAGCACGGGCATGGACTGGTGCTCAGCGCCGCCGTAGACCAGGTGTTCGTAGATCTCGTCGGTCAGCACCCAGATCCCGCGCTCGAGGGCCCAGCGACCGATCGCTTCGATCTCCCCGCGTGGGTAGACGGCGCCGGTCGGGTTGGAGGGCGAGACGAAGAGGAGCGCCTTCGTGTTCGGGGTCCACGCCGCCTCGAGGTCTTCGACCGACGATCGGAATCCGGTCGTCTCGTCCGAGGTCACCACGACGGGTGTGCCCCCGGCCAAGGCGATGGATTCGGGGTAGGTCGTCCAATACGGGGCCAGGACGATGACCTCGTCGCCGGGGTCGCACAGGACGGCGAAGGCGTTGGCGACGGCCTGCTTGCCGCCGTTTGTCACCAGCACCTGTGACGGCTTGACGGTGAAGCCCGAGTCGCGTTGTGTCTTGGCGGCGATCGCCTCTCGTAGGGCGGGGATCCCGGCGGTCGGGGTGTAACGGTGGTTGGCCGGTTCGCGACACGCCACCACGGCCGCCTCCACGATGTGGGGGGGTGTGGGGAAATCCGGCTCGCCCGCCCCGAAACCGATGACGAGCTCGCCGGCCGCCTGGAGAGCCTTGGCCTTGGCATCCACGGCCAGCGTCGCCGAGGGCGCCACCGCGGACGCCCGCCGCGAGATGCGACGGAGCTCGGTCGGGGTAGGGATCCTCGTCACGGATGTCATGATCTCATACGTGCCAGACACCCCCGACATCACGATTCCCGCCGAGCTCCTCCCTTCCGACGGCCGTTTCGGGTCCGGCCCGTCCAAGGTGCGTCCCGCCCAGATGACGGCGCTGGCCGAGGTGGCCGGGGCCTACCTCGGTACGAGTCACCGCCAGAAAACGGTGAAGTCTCAGGTGGGTCGGGTGCGTGCGGGGATGCGCCAACTCTTCTCGCTCCCAGAGGGATACGAGGTGGTGCTCGGCAACGGCGGGACCACCTGCTTCTGGGACGCCGCCACCTTCGGCCTCGTCGAGGAGCAGAGCCAGCACCTCAGCTTCGGCGAGTTCTCCTCGAAGTTCGCCTCCTGTGTGAAGGCGGCGCCGCACCTCAAGGATCCCCAGATCATCGAGTCCGACGTGGGCACGCACCCGGTGCCGGTGGCCGACCCCTCCGTGGATCTCTACGCCCTCACGCACAACGAGACGTCGACCGGGGTCGCCATGACCATCGCCCGGCCCAGGGGCGCCGCCCGACCCGAGGACGGGGGCGGCCTCGTGGCCGTGGACGGAACCTCGGGGGCCGGGGGTCTGCGCGTCGATCCGTCCGAGTTCGACGCCTACTACCTGGCGCCGCAGAAGTGCTTTGCCAGCGACGGCGGCCTCTGGATCGCGCTGATGTCCCCCGCCGCGCTGGAGCGGGTGGAGCGCATCGCCGCCTCCGGGCGCTGGATCCCGACGTTCCTCGACCTCAAGACTGCAATCGACAACTCGGTCTTGGACCAGACCTACAACACCCCGGCCCTGGCCACCATCTTCCTCTTGGCCGAGCAGCTGGACTGGATGAACGACAACGGCGGCCTCGAGTGGACCGCCTCGCGCTCCGACCGCTCGGCCGAGATCCTCTACACCTGGGCCGAGCAGTCCGACTTTGCCCGGCCTTTCGTCACGAACCCGGCCGACCGGAGCCATGTCGTGGGCACGATCGACTTCGTCGACGCGGTGGACGCCGCGACGGTGGCCGCCGTGCTTCGGGCTCACGGCATCGTCGACACGGAGCCGTACCGGAAGCTCGGGCGGAACCAGCTGCGCATCGCGATGTTCCCTGCGATCGAGCCCGACGACGTCGCATCACTGTGCGGGTGCATCACCTACATCGTGGGTGCACTGGCCGCCTGACGAAGCCAGCGCGAAGCCGGCCGAGGAGAGCAACGCCTCGCTCTCGGTCCACAGCCGGGCCGCCGCGTCGTCGTCACGGGCACGGCGGCTCATGTGGCCCGGCTTGGACCGCACCCAGTACATCCCGGTCCTTCCCGTCACCTCGGGCGAGGACGCCAGGTAAACCGAGGTTTTCGCCCCCCGCTTGGCGCTGATCTCGAAGGGGCGCACCAGCTTCATCCCGAATCCCATGAAGCCAGTCAGGTCGCCGTCCATCCCGAACCCGCTGCGCACCGGGCCGGGGTGCACGGCGTTCACGGTCACCGCCTGATCGCCAAGTCGCGCGGCCAGCTGTCGGGTGAACAGCACGTTCGCCAGCTTCGAGCGGCAGTAGGCGTCCATCGCGTCATACCCGCGCTCACTCTGGAGGTCGTCAAAGCGCATCCCGTTCCGCGCGAAGTGGTGGCCGACCGAGGTGACGTTGATGATCCGCGCCGGAGCACTGGCCTCGAGGCGCGCCAGCAACAGGTTCGTCAGGGAGAAGTGGCCGAGGTGATTCACGCCGAACGTGTACTCGAAGCCCTGTTTCGTTGCCTGCCGGCCGGACCAGGTCCCGCCCGCGTTGTTGACCAGCACGTCGAGCCGGGGCCAGCGGCTCAGGATGTCGTCGGCCGCGGCGGCCACGGATGCCAAATCGGCCAGGTCCAGGGTCACCACATGGACGTCGTCGTTCCAGGTGCGGCGGGTGACTTCCTTGGCCGCCGCTTCCGCCTTGTCCCGGTTGCGACAGGCGAGGATTGTCGTTGCTCCCTGTGCGGCCATGGCGACCGCCGTCTCGAGTCCGATCCCGACATTCGAGCCGGTGATCACGACGACCTTTCCCTTCACGCTCATGCAGACTCCCGGCGTCCTTGGTGTGCAGCCCAATCTAGGGGGTGACGTGCTGTCATTCCGGGGGCGGCCCGATGGCCGATGCCTTCGGGCCCAGTCGTTCCACATAGCGCGGGTGGACCTCACGCCAGCGCTCCCGCGGTGGCCAGGCTGGTGAAGCAGACGCACAGAGGTAGGCCAGTCGTTCGAGGCAGACGTGCCAGCCCGCCGCATCGCGCGCGGCCTTCCCGTATTCGGGGAAGGTCACCGTCAAAGACAGCAGACACCCGGCACCATCGGCCTGCAGCTCGAAGCGCAGGAGATCGTCCGACCAGCGCAACTCCATGAGTGAGGGCGGGTCGAAGGCCGTCATCTCGCCGTCGAACGCCTCGTCCTCGCCCTCCCGGAACGAGAAATGCAGTGCGGCGCCGGCTTCCCGTGCACCCTCGATAGTCGTGGGGAACCAGCCTTCGAGGTGCTCGTCCTCGGTGAGCACCGTCCAGACCTTTTCCCGGGAGTGCTCGAGCCGACGACGAAAGCGCAGGATGGAGACGTCTCCGACTCGCTCCAAGGTGCCGAACTCGTCCTCTTTCATCGCGACTCCTTTCCCTGGTCGTCCATGGTGTCGAGGTGCCGCTCCAGCGCATCGAGGTGGCCCGCCCACTGACGGCGGTAGGGCTCGAGCCAGTCGTCCACCTCACGCAGGGGCTCGGTGCACACCGAGTAGACGCGCCGCTGCGCGTCGGTGCGCACCTCGACCAGGCCCGCCTCGCGCAGGACCCTCAAATGCTTGGAGACGGCCGGTTGGCTCAGCGGCAGCAGGGTCACGAGATCGCCCACCGGGCGCTCTTCTTGGACCAAGAGGTCAAGGATCTGGCGTCGACTCTCCTCGGCGAGGACCGCGAACATGGCTGTCACACAGCCAGTATGACTTTATACGTATATAACTGTCAAGACATATTCATCGCCGCGCCGCCAGCCGACGCAGCGGCGGGACGGTCGGCGGCGGTTGCTTGCGTGGGGGCAGCCCGGCCAGCAGTTCGGTCGTGGCCTCGGTGACGAGGCCGACGGCCCGCTCGAAGGCCTCCTCCGTCTGGGCCGAGGTGGACTGCACGCCACTGACCTTGCGGATGTATTGGCGCGCCGCCGCCTCTATTTCTTGAAGTGTGGCCGCGGGTTCGAGCCCGCGCAACGTGGTGATGTTCCGGCACATGGAACCACCCTACGCGGACCTCACCCGACCGCAGCGTCCCGGGGTCACCGTCACCGTGACCTGCCGGGCCGTGGCCCTGGTGTCCACCTCGAGCAGATCGCTGCCCCGCCTCGAGACGACCCGACCTCCCGTCGTCTGCGCGCAGTACCCCTGCGGATAGTGCAGCGCAGTCGGCACGAAGACGACCGTCGGCGCGTCGATGTGGTGGTTCGGGGTGTACGACAGGTCGAAGACGTCGGTCGAGGACGAGAAATCGAACGAGGACGGGATCCCGGCCACCGCCTCCGGATACGCCTGGCTGAGGAGCAGGGCCGAGGAGCGCAACTGACCGTCGGCCATCACCAACGACTCGGCGGCGCTCCCGGTGGGATCGCCGTAGTACTTCCAAGCCCAGTAGATCCATCCCACCTTGTCCGCGTCGAACCGCGCCGTCACGTCCGCCAGCAGCGGTGCGCTCTTGGTGGCGCCGAACTCGGTGACCAGCCAGGCCGGTCCTCCCGGTTGCGCCGGCGAGGTCAGCAACGGCCGGTCCCCCTGGCGCACCGAGATGGAGTGCATGTCCTGCGCGGCGCACGTGGTCAGGTTGGTGGGGTTGCCCGTGACGGGGCTCCGCGCACCGCAGTAGATGTGGACGTTGTACACGAGATTCCGCAGATCCATCGGACCCAGGTAGGTGGGGAAGCCCCGGGAAGCGAAGTTGTCCGGCTCGTCGAAGACCAGACCCCTCGGATCGTTGGCCAAGAGTGTCGGGACGACCCCCTGCTTCGGATCGTCGGACGGGCAGCGAAGGGGCGGGGCACCGTGTGACGGAGCGCCGACGTGGGCCCGCCCCGTGTAGAAGCACTCGAGCTGCGCGTCGAAGTGCTGGCCGTGGAAGCGGGCCAGGGCGGTCGAGAACGGCTCGTTGAAGGGATCGAAGCCGAGCACCCAGCGGTCGGAGCGAAAGGCGCGGGCGACGTCGCCCCAGACGCGGTCGTACTGACCCTGGAGGTCGCCCCGCACGTTGTTCTTCCAGAAGTGGGAGAAGGCGATGTCGGCCGCCGTCGTCGCGTAGGCCAGGGACCAACGACCCGGCGGGTCGACGCTCGCGACGCCATCGGTGCAGACCGCCCAGCTCGGTGCACCCTCGCCTCCGAACATCTCGTTGTACACGTCCTGATGCATGTCGAGGATCGTGTAAATGTGGAACCTCGACAGCAGGTTCACCGTCGTGCGCAGGTGGCCGATGTAGCGCGTGAGAACTGCCTGGCTGAACTGCCGGGGGTTGCCGGGTTTGCCCTGGTCGCAGATGGCCGGGTCGTTGGCCGGCGCCCTCCCCGGCTCGAGGCCGCTCCACGTCATGCCCAGACGGACCACGTTGAACCCCATCCGGGCCATGAGGGACGCGTCCGCGCTCGAGAAGTTCCAGGGCCTTCCGGGGTCGGGATAGAGCTCGTAGGGCGCGAACTTGTAGACGGCGTCCACGCCATGGAGGAACACCACCCGTCCCTGGCTGTCGTAGAGGTACGGACCGCCCGGTGCGCGCAAGGCTCCCGAAAGGGCTGCCGTCGTCACCTTGGACGCGTGGAGGGAATCAGGGGCCGCCCGACCCGTGGCCGAGGCCGACGTCACCACCACAGGCGACCCCACCAGCACCGAAGCGGCCACCAGCAGGGCGGCAGGCAGGGCCAGCCGAGATCGGCGATCCACGGCGCACAGTCTGGCGTCGGCCCAGCGGGAACTGGGCGCGGCCTGTGCCCCGGCACCCGGGTAGGCCCGGGGTTGGTGAGGGCCTCAGGCCACCTGCTCGAGGGCCCGCTCGATCTCCACGTTGCCCGACACGCTCGACACCGACAGGTCGACCTTGATCCCGCTCCCACCCGATGCGGGGGAGTCGTCAATGGGGATGTCGGAGCGGAACGCGCCCATCGTCGACACGTCGACGAAGAGATCGACCCCCGTGGGCACGCCGACCGCCACGTCTCCCGACACAGAGCGCACCAGCAGCCTGCCCTCGCCCAGCGACAGCACTCGCACGTTGCCCGAGACGTTGGCCACGTTGGCGCCATGGTGCAGCTCGCCGAGCCGCACGTTGCCCGAAGTGGCGTGCACCTCGACACTGTCGTCGGCCGCGCCGATCTCGACGTCGCCCGAGGTCGACGCGCAATCGACGCGCCCCGTCACTCGCAGGCAGCGCAGGTGGCCCGACGCCGAGCGCATGCGCAACTCCCCGGTGACGGTCCCGACGATGACATTGCCACTCGCCGTGGTCGCCCGGAGCCCGCCGCTGATGTCGTCGGTCGACACGTCGCCACTGGCCGTCTTGACGTCCGCCGCGCCGACGGTGCCCGTCACCTCGACGTCGGCCGCCGCCGTGGTCACGGTGACGTCGCTGCCCTCCGGCAACTCGACGTGGACCGAAACCGCCTGGCGCCGCAGCAGGCGCGGGCCGCGCTGGCGCGGGACCTTCACCACTACCGAGTGGGTCCCGCCCGACGGACGGCACTCGATGGTCGTGTCCTCCACCAGCTCCTCTCCTCCGGGCGTCTCGGCCCTGACCGAGATGGTGGTCGTGACGGCCGTCGTCGCGGCCACGGTCACCAGTCCCGACTCGTTCTCCACCACCAGCCGCACAGGCTTGGGTGTGTCGAAGGTGCGTTCCATGTGCTTTCTCCTCTCAGGTTGATCCGTAGCCGCGGATTCGGCTGCCGCCACGGCTCTGGCGCGGGCGTTGGGACGTGCTGCGCTCGAGGGCGCGCACGATGGAGGCGTTGACCGAGAGCCCCTGACGGGCGGCGTCGGCCTCGACGCGGGACTTGAGGCTCTCGCCGAGCCGGAGGGTGATGCGGGCGGACAGGTCGCCCTCCGCCTCGGCTGGGCTCGCGTGGTCGTCGGGCACGTAGACGAGGTCGACGACATCGCCGGTCACCCGGACCTCGAGCCGACCCTCGGGCAGCTCCGCCGTGACGTCGGCTGCGACCTCGGAGAGAAGATCGAGCAGGCGACCGGGGAGGGAGCGGCCGAGGACGGCGCCGATTCGCTCCGCCAGCTCCGCCACGGCGTCGTCGCCCAGCTCCCCCACCGCGGCGACGTCGGCCCGGATTGCGTCGACCGTCAATGACATCTGCATGACGTCATCATGACATCATTGCGATGTCGTAGCAACCCCCCTCAGGTCATGAACGCGTCGAGGCTGGTCAGCCGCCTGACGCGTCCTGCACCCGGGTCTTGCCGGACGAGATGAACGGCATCATGCCCCGGAGCTCCTGACCCACCGATTCGATCTGGTGGGCCTGCCCGGCCTTGCGCAGCTCGTCGAATCGGGGCCGGCCGGCCTTGTTCTCGGCGATCCACTCCTCGGCAAAGGCGCCGCTGCGGATGTCGTCGAGGATGGTCTGCATCTGGGCCCGCACCGCCTCGTTGATGACCATCGGGCCGCGGGTGAGGTCCCCGTACTCGGCGGTGTCCGAAATGGAGTAGCGCATGCCCGCGATGCCCTGCTCGTACATCAGGTCCACGATCAGCTTGAGCTCGTGCAGGCACTCGAAGTAGGCGGATTCGGGCTGGTAACCGGCCTTGACCAGAGTCTCGAACCCGGCGGTGACCAGCGCGGTCAGGCCACCACAGAGGACGACTTGCTCTCCGAAGAGATCGGTCTCGGTCTCCTCGTCGAACGTGGTGTCGAGCACGCCCGCCCTGGTGGCGCCGATGGCGTGGGCGTAGGAGAGCGCCACGTCGCGGGCCTTGCCGGTGGCGTCCTGGTGGACGGCGACGAGCGAGGGCACGCCACCTCCCTCGGTATAGGTGCGGCGCACCAGGTGCCCCGGTCCCTTGGGCGCCACCATGGTGACGTCGACCCCGGCGGGTGGGACGACCAGGCCGAAGCGGATGTTGAAGCCGTGGGCAAACATGAGCATGTCACCGTCGTTGAGGTGGGGCGCCACGAACTCGTCGTAGGCCGCCTTCTGCTCGGTGTCGGGCAGCAGGATCATGATGACGTCCGCCTCGGCTGCGGCATCGGCCATCGAGGTCACCCGCAGGCCGGCCTCCTCGGCCTTGCGCCTGCTGGCGCTGCCTTCGCGCAAGGCGACCCGGACGTCGACGCCCGACTCCATGAGGTTGAGCGTGTGGGCGTGCCCCTGCGACCCGTAACCCAAGATGGCGACCTTGCGCCCGGCGATCAGCGTCGGGTCGGCGTCGGATTCGTAGTACAGCGTGGCCATGGTCTGCTCTTTCTCTCTCTGGGTGCTCTGTCTCGAATGGCGATTAGTGACGTGTCAGCTTAGGCAAGGCCACTCGCCCCGTCCGCTGGCTCTCGAGGACCCTGTACTGCTCGAGCAGGCCCTCGAAGTCGTCGATCTTCTCGGGCCGCCCTGCCAGCATGACGGTCAGCCGGTCGAGCCCGACGCTCACCACCTCGCCCCCGAACACGCCCACCAACTGGATCACCTGCTGGCGCTCGGTCGGGCCAACCGCCACGGTGGCCAGGACGAGTTCCCGCTCCACCGCCTCGGCCGGCGACAGCTCGCCGATCGACACCACATTGACCAGCTTGTCGAGCTGCATGATCACCTGCTCGAGCGGTGCCGATTCGACGTCGACCACGATGGTGATCCGGCTGAAGTGTTCGTCCTCGTCGGTGGGGGCCACGGCCAGCGAGTAGATGTTGAAACCCCGCCGGCTGAACAATCCGGCCACCCGGGCCAGGACGCCGGCCTTGTTCTCGACCAGCACGGTGAGAATGTGGTGGCGGCTCCGGCCCGTGCCCGCGCCCGCGCCGGGCAGCGCACTGAGGTGGGTCGCCGTCATCGGGCCGCCTGCTCGGGGTGGACGACGATGTCGTCGTTCGAGGCGCCCGCCGCCACCATCGGGAAGACCTTCTCGAAGGCGTCGGTGCGGAAGTCGACGACGACCGGGCGGTCGTCGATGCCGTTGGCCTTCTCAATGGCCGGGCCGACGTCCTCGGGCGATTCGGCCCGGATGCCGACACAGCCCATGGCTTCGGCCCACATGACGTAGTCGGGCAGGTCGGGAGAGAGATAGACCTCCGAGTAGCGCTCCTCGTAGAACATCTCCTGCCACTGGCGCACCATGCCCAGATAGGCGTTGTTGAGGATGGCGATCTTCACCGGGATCTGCTCTGCGCTCGCCGTCACCAGCTCCTGCGCCGTCATCTGGAAGCAGCCGTCGCCGTCGATGGCCCACACCGTGCGTTCGGGACGTCCGACCTTGGCCCCGATGGCGGCGGGCACCGCGAAGCCCATGGTGCCCGCGCCACCCGAGTTGACCCACGTGTAGGGGTGCTCGAACTTCCAGTACTGGGAGGCCCACATCTGGTGTTGTCCCACACCCGCCACGACGATGGTGTCATCGGCGGTCGAGTCGCGCAGCTGCTCGACCACGTTCTGCGGCTTGATGGCGCCGCCGTCCGCGTCCGCGTAGTGGAGCGGGAAGCGCTCCTGCCACTCGCGAATCTGGCGCCACCACGGAGCCAGGTCCGGCACTGCCGGCACGTCGGAGCGGGCGTCCATGGCCAGGAGCAACTCCTCGATGACCTGGCGGCAGTCGCCGGCGATGCCCACGTCGGGGACACGGACCTTGCCCAGCTCGGCGGGGTCGATGTCGACGTGGATGACCTTGGCCTCGGGGGCGAACGCGCTGATTTTGCCGGTGACCCGGTCGTCGAAGCGCGCCCCCATGCTGATGAGCAAGTCGCTCTTCTGGAGCGCGGTCACCGCCGTGTAGTGCCCGTGCATGCCCGGCATGCCCAGGGCCTGCGGATGCGAGTCCGGGAATGCGCCGCGCGCCATGAGCGTCGTCACGACTGGGATGCCGGTGCGTTCGGCCAGAATCCGCAGCGGCTCGGCCGCCCGCGCCTTGAGAGCGCCCCCGCCGACGTAGAGGACCGGGCGCCGGGCCGAGGCGATCAGCTCCGCCGCCTGGGCCACCAGCACGGGATCACCGAAGGTGACGGGGTGGTACCCCGGCAGGTCGAGCTCGTCGACCGAGGAGGGCCAGTACCACTCCATGGTCGCGTTCGAAATGTCCTTGGGCAGATCGATGAGGACAGGGCCGGGACGTCCCGTCGTGGCCACGTGGAAGGCGGCCGCCACCACCCGCGGGATGTCGTCGACATTCTTGATGAGCCAGTTGTGCTTCGTGATGCCCATGGTGACGCCGGTGATGTCGCACTCCTGGAACGCATCGGTGCCGATCGACGCCGTTGCCACCTGGCCCGACACGACCACCAGTGGGGTCGAGTCCATGTAGGCGTTGGCCAGAGGCGTCACGATGTTGGTGGCCCCGGGCCCGCTCGTGACCATGGCCACCCCGGGCCGGCCGGTCACCATGGCGTATCCCTCGGCCATGTGTCCTGCGCCCTGCTCGTGGCGGACCAGGATGTGGCGGATGGACGAGTCGATGATCGGGTCGTACACCGGCAGGATGGCGCCGCCGGGCAGGCCGAACATGACGTCGACGCCCTGCATCTCGAGGCTCTTGATGAGGGCCTGTGCTCCGGTCAGCTTCATGGGTGCTCTCCTGTTGGGGGTCGCGAGGTTGTCGGTCGAATCGGTCCAGAAATTGAAAAGACCCCCCGGGAGGCGGGAGGTCGGTAGGCGCGCGTGATGCGGTGGGCGCGCGCCTACGTGACGAGTACCAGAATCTCGGGACGGGTGCGCTCTTGCATCACCCGTGCATTGTGGCATGGCGGCCGCCCGGGGACAACCCCGGCCCCGCCCGGCGGGCTTCGCGTCTCGTCGGCCCGCCGCCCGGCTGCGCCCCATCGGGGGTCTCAGGTTGGGAGCGGCGTGGCCATGCCCCCGCCGAGGAGGGCGGGGAGCGCGGTTGCCCGCATCCGGGCCAGGACCCGGTCGGTCACAGGCGCCACGTCCGGATGGACGCCGCCGTTTCCCGCCGCCGCCGCCCGCCAGCCGGCCCGGCGGCGCTCGGAGCGGTCGGGGTCGGTCAGCTCGAGGCAGTCGAGGCGGTCCGTGGTCAGGTCGACGACGATCGTGTCCCCGTCCTCGACCAGCGCGATCGGGCCGCCCAGGAGCGCCTCGGGCGCGACGTGGCCGATGACCAGGCCCACCGATCCTCCCGAGAAGCGGGCGTCCGTCATCAGCGCAATGGTGATGTGACGCTGACGGCACAGGGCCGTGATGCGTGACGTGGGATCGAGGAGCTCGGGCATCCCCGGTGCCCCGCGGGGCCCCTCGTAGCGGATGACCACCATGTCGTTGTCCTCGAAGCTGTCGGGGTGTTGATCGAGGGCCTCGATGAGCGAACGCTCACCGTTGAACACCCGGGCCCGGCCCGTGAAGGCGCCGTTCTTCACCCCACCTTCGACGCCGGCGATCTTGAGGATGGCGCCGCCCTCGGGCGCCAGGTTGCCCTGGAGCAGGCGCAGCCCGCCGGTGTCCTTGAACGGCTTGGCGACGGGGTGGATCACGTCGGTGTCCGGCGGCGGCGGGGCCAGCCGGGCCACCTGCTCGGCCAACGTCTCTCCCGTGCACGTCATGGTCCCACCCTCGAGGAAGCCGGCCTCGAGGAGCTCGTGCACGATCACCTGCAGCCCGCCCCTCGCATCCACGTCCACCATGGAGTACTCACCGAAGGGCCGCATGTTGACCAGCACCGGGACGCGGCGGGACAGTTGGTTGAAGTCCTCCTGGCTGAGCACGTCGACCCAGAAGTCGATGCCCGCGGCACGGGCGATCTCGACGCTGTGCAGCAGCACGTTGGTCGAACCACCCATGGCGATGGCCACCGTCATGGCGTTGCGGAGCGACGCGGGCGTCACGATGTCACGGGGACGGATGCCGCGGCTCGCCATGGCCAGCAGGCAGTCGACCACCTGATCCGGGAACTCGGTCAGTCGCCGCGGATCCTCCGATGCCGGAGACACCATGTGCAGCGGCTCGAGGCCCAGCAGCGCGATGAAGGTCTGCATGGTGTTGTACGTGAACATGCCGCCACAGCTGCCCTGGCCGGGACAGGCATGCAGGGCGTAGCGGGCACGGACCTCCTCGTCCTGGTCAGCCACCTGGAAGGCGGACACGAGGTCGATAGGGCCACCCGTCTCGGGGTCGACGCCGGGCCGGATCGGTCCGTCGGAGAGGATGACGGCGGGCGTGTTGTTCTCGAGCACGGCGGCGACCGTCCCGACCGGGGGCTTGTCGCACGCCACGACGGCGACCAGACCGGCCACGCTGTTCGCCGCCAGGTGCACGTCGGCCACGTCGTGCACGAGCTCGCGACCGACGAGGGAGAACCGCATCTGCGGCGTCCCGTTGAGCTGGCCGTCGGACACCCCGACGGTGAAGACCGGCGGGATCAACCTCACCGGGAGGTCGTCCCGGGCGATGCGCCGGGACATGGCCTCCTGGACGTTCTGCACCTTCGCCGGCACGCCGAGATAGCACTGGCTGTCGCCGAGGTTTCCGATGACCGCCCAGACAGGGTCGTGGATCTTCGCGACGTCCTCCCCGAGGAAGTTCGCCGTGCCGACTCGCTGGACGTCGCGCCCGGGGTTGATGGAGACGAACGTGGCCGTCGACTGCGATCCGTTGCGCTCGCCCTGCTCGGTCTGCATGAGGGCCAAGCATACGGCCGGCCCAGGTTCGCTCAGGCGGTCACCGGCGCGGGTTGCGCGCTCGGCGTGACCTCGACGCCGATGGTCGGGATGGAACGGTCCATCCAGCGTGGCATCCACCAGTTGAGCGGTCCGAGCAGCTCCATGATCGAGGGGACCAGCACCATGCGGACGAGCGTCGCGTCGACCAGGACGGCGGTGGCCAGGCCGAGCCCGAAGACCTTGAGGATGTGCAGCGGATCTTTGATGACGAAGGACGCGAAGACGCAGAACATGATGGCGGCGGCCGCAGTGATGATGCGGCCGGTGATGGCCAACCCGTCGGCCACGGCTGTCGAGTTGTCGCGGGTGCGCAACCACTCCTCGCGGATTCGTGAGAGCAAGAAGACCTCGTAGTCCATCGACAGCCCGAAGAGGACCACGAAGAGCGCCACCGGGATCCACGGGTCGATGGGCCCCTTCTCTCCGATGCCGACGACGCTGCCCGCCCAGCCCCACTGGAAGACGGCCACCATGACCCCGTAGGCGGCGCCGACGCTGAGCAGGTTCATGATGACCGCCTTGAGCGGCAGGACCAGTGACCGGAACACCACCATGAGCAACAGGAACGACAGGAGCAGGACCGCGCCGATCACCACGAACAGCCGGTGGCCCAGGAAGTTGGCGGCGTCGATGCTGCCCGCCGTCTCTCCGCCCACCTGCGCATTGACGTCGCTCGACGCCGTCACGGCGGGGATCACGTCGTTGCGCAGGGTTTGCACGAGCTGCCCCGTCTGGGCCGATTGGGGCGAGGTCGTCGGGTACACGACGATCAGACCTCCGGTGTCCGACGCGTTGTACTGGACCGGGGTGACGAAGGCTACGCCGTCGTGGTGGGCGGCGATCGCCTGTTGGAGCCGGTTCATCGTGGCCACGTCGCTCGGCCCGTGCATGTCGGCGGCCACGATAAGCGGACCGTTGAACCCCGGCCCGAAGCCCTGGGCCAGCAGGTCGTAGGCCTGCCTGGTGGTGAGCGACGTCGGGTCGTTGCCGGCGTCGGTGAAGGCGAGACGCATGCTGAACATCGGCAGGGCCAGCGCCACCAGGATGAGCACGGCCACCGCGCCCGTCAACCAGGCCCGGCGCTGCACGTAGCGGCTCCAGCGGTGCCAGAAACCGTTCTCGGGTGGCGGTCCGCCGCTCTGGAGCAGGCCGGGCAGGTGCAGCCTGTCGATGGCGTTGCCCGCGAAGCCGAGCATCGCCGGGAGCAGGGTCAAGGCGGCGCAGAGCACCATGAGGACGGCGGCGATGCAGGCGGTGGCCAGGCCGATCATGTAGGCCTGCCCGATCAGGTAGAGGCCGAAGAGCGAGATTACGACCGTGGTGCCGGCGAAGAGCACGGAACGACCGGCGGTCATGTGGGCCGTCACCACCGCGTCGCGCGGATCCCGGCCCTCGAAGATCCCCTGGCGGTACCGCGTCACGATGAAGAGCGCATAGTCGATGCCGACCCCGATACCGATCATGGCGGCCATCTCGGGGGAGAAGTTCGGCACCACGAGGACATGGGTGAGGAGCTCGAGGAGGGCCACGCCGATTCCCAACCCGGCCAGTGCGGTGATCACGGGCAGGCCCATGGCGACCACGGACCCGAAGGCCAGCAGCATGATGAGGATGGCGGCCGAGATGCCGATGCCCTCGCTCGGTCCGGGCGCCGCCGTGACCGCGGAGGAGATCGGATTTCCGCCGAGCTCGACGGCGAACCCCGCATGGGCCCCGGACCGGGCCGCGCCGACGACCCGCTTGACCGCGCCGGTCGGGATGTCGGCCGTGTCGGTGCTGAACTGGACCTGGGCGAAGGCGATGTCGCCGCGCGGGGCGATCTGGTGGGCACCTGCGGCGGAGAACGGGCTCGTCACGCTGCGCACATAGGGCAGCGGTCGCACCCGGGCCACGACCGCCTCGATGGCGCCGCGGTTGTCCGGGATCGGCGTCGCCGTGTGGAAGACGATGTCGGCCGTGTCCCCTGACTGCGCGGGAAAGCGTGCCGCCAGGATGTTCTGGGCCTGCTGCGACGGCGTGTTGCCTGCAGTGAACTTGTTCTCGAAATGGGTGCCCACGACCTGGGACAACACGGTGATGGCGATGATGGCCAGGATCCAGAGCGCGAGGACGCTGCGCCGGCGGTCGTAACAGGCTCCGGCCAGCCGACCGAGGACCGTCCGGGGTGACTGCTCCTCCGTCGCCTTACGCGTCGTCGCCTCGGTTCCGGCCTCCACCACCGTATGATTCATCATTGATGAGTTTTAACATAGAATTCCCCGCTGGTGAATACCCCGTGACCTGTGGTTCTTCGGGATCGCACCGGTGAGCGCCGCCGGCCGCCGGCCCGGCAACGCCGACACGCGGGGCGAGATCGTCGAGGCGGCCAAGCGGGTCTTCGCCGCCAAGGGCTACGACGGAGCGAGCCTGCGCGCCGTGGCCCGAGAGGCCGGGGTGGACCCGGCTCTCGTCCACCACTACTTCGACGGCAAGGCGAGTCTGTTCGTGGCCGCCATGGCGCTCCCGTTCGACCCGGCCGAGGTGGCCGGCCAGGCCCCCGAAGCCGGCGCGGACGGATCACTCGGGGCGGGCATCGTCACGGGTTTCCTCACCATGTGGGACCGAGCCGAGGGTTCGGGCTCGTCCTTTGCCTCGTGCGTGGCCGCCATGGCCACCTCGGCCAGCGTGGCCGACGCCATGCGCGAGTTCGTGGCCGAACGCGTCTGGAAGGGCAAGCCGGTGCACACTGACGAGAGCGAAGCCGTCACCGTCGGCCGGCGGGCTCTTGTCTCCTCCCAACTCATGGGGCTGGCCCTCACCCGCTACATCCTGCGCATGCCACCGATCTCGACGGCCTCGCCGGTCGAGATCGCCCGGTGGGCCGGGCCGACGTTGGACAACTACCTCTTCGGCCCGCTGGACTAGTACCTCTTCGGCCCGCTGGACGAGTACCTCTTCGGTCCGGTGGGCTAGCCGCGGCGGCGGCGCAGCTCGGCCGCCACCTCCTTGCCGTTGGCCTTGCCCGATGTCGCCTTCATGACGGCACCGGTGAGGGCGCCGGTCATCTTGTCCTCTCCGGCCACGTAGCGCGCCCACTCGTCGGGGTTGGCGGCGATGACCTCGTCGAGGACAGCCGAGAGGGTGTCCGATCCGAGCGCCTCGAAGCCCATCTCCTGGGCCAGCGCGGCCGGATCGCCGCCCCGCTCGAGCAGGGCGCCCAGCACGGTCTTGGATTGCGTGGCCGAGAGCCGGCCCCCCGCCTCCATGGTCAACAACGCGGCGAACGACTCGGCCGTCAGCCCGGCGGCCGCCTCGCCCTGGGCCGCCACTTCGTTGGCCGTCCGGGCCAGGGCCAGCGCCGTCGGCGCCCCGGCCGCCGCGGCCGCGGTCACCAGGCCGTCGAGCCCGAGGTCCACCACGGCGCGGATCTGGTCGATCTCGGCCGCGCTCGGCTCGCCCCCGAGCGCGGCGGCCAGCTCGGCCCGGCGGTCGGCCGGCATGGCCCCGAGGCCGAGGCGGACCCGCTCACGCCAGGCGTCGTCCGGCGCCAGCGGCACCAGGTCGGGCTCGGGGAAGTAGCGGTAGTCGTTGGCCTCCTCCTTGGAACGCATGGACTCGGTCCGGCCACCAGACTCGTCCCAGTGGCGGGTCTCCTGGGCGACCCGGCCGCCCGACTCGAGCAGCGAGATCTGTCGCGCCGCCTCGTAGTCGACGGCCCGTACGAGCGAGCGCAACGAGTTGAGGTTCTTGATCTCGCAGCGCGTGCCGAAGTCCGAGCTGCCTGCCGGCCGCACCGAGACGTTGGCGTCGACCCGCATGGAGCCCTCCTCCATGCGACCGTCCGACGCGCCCGTGGCCACGAGGATGCCGCGCAGCTCCGACGCGTAGGACCGGGCCTGGGCGGAGGAACGGATGTCCGGCTCGCTCACGATCTCGACCAGTGGCACCCCGGATCGGTTGTAGTCGACCAGCGCGTGGTTGGCCGCGTTGATGCGCCCGCTCGCGCCGACGTGGGTCAGCTTCCCCGTGTCCTCCTCCATGTGGGCCCGGGTCACCCCCACCCGGGTACCGTCGGGCAACTCGAGCCATCCGCCGGAGTTCAGCGGCAAGTCGTACTGGCTGATCTGGTAGTCCTTGGCCTGGTCCGGATAGAAGTAGTTCTTTCGAGCGAAGGTCGACGGCCGGATCTCGCAGCGGAGGGCCTGGCCGATCCGCATGGCCAGCTCGACGGCCTGCTCGTTGAGCACGGGGAGCGCGCCGGGCAGACCCAGGCAGGTCGGGCAGATGTTGACGTTGGGGTCGTCGCCGAACGCGTTGCGGCACCCGCAGAAGAGCTTCGTGCTCGTGGCCAGCTCGCAGTGGACCTCGAGTCCGACCACCATCTCCCACTCGCTCATGACACCGTCTCCGGCGCACCCAGCTCGACCGCACGGCCCACACGGAAAAGGAGGGCTTCGCCCATGGCGGGCGCCAACACCTGGACCCCGATCGGCAGGCCGTCCTCCCCCGTGCCGAAAGGGACCGACAGCGCCGGGTGACCCGAGAGGTTGGACGGGATGGTGCAGACGTCGTTCACGTACATCGCCATCGGGTCGTCCACCTTGGCCCCAAGGTCGAACGCGGTCGTGGGGGCGGTCGCCCCCAGCAACACGTCGAACGTCTCGTAGGCCCGGTCGAAGGCCTGCATCACCAGCGTGCGCACGCGCTGCGCCTGGGCGTAGTACGCGTCGTAGTACCCGGCGGAGAGGGCGTAGGTTCCCAGCATGATGCGCCGCTTGACCTCGGGACCGAAGCCGGCCGTGCGGGTGGCCGTGTTCATGGCCGCCACGTCGTCGCCGTCCACCCGCAATCCGTAGCGCACGCCGTCGTAGCGGGCCAGGTTGGAGGACGCCTCCGCCGGAGCGATGAGGTAGTACGCGGAAAGGCCGTAGCCGAACTCGGGCACCGAGATCTCCTCCACCTTGGCCCCGGCCCGGGCCAAGGCGTCGGCCGCCTCCTGCACCCGAGCCGCCACGTCAGGCGCGCATCCGTCCACCAGGTCGCGACACAGTCCGACCCGCACGCCCTCGGCGCCGTCGTGCACCTGCGCCAGAACGGGCTCGGGCGTGGACGGCAACGACGTGCTGTCGAGCGGGTCGTGCCCGGCCAGGACTTCGTAGAGGAGCGCGGCGTCCTCCACCGAGTTGGCGAACGGTCCGATCTGGTCCAGCGAGCTGGCGAAGGCCACCAGCCCATAACGCGACACCCGACCGTAGGTCGGCTTCATCCCCACCACCCCGCAGAGCGCGGCCGGCTGGCGGATGGACCCTCCGGTGTCCGAACCCAGGCCCAACGGAGTGAACCCCGCCGCCACGGCGGCCGCCGAGCCGCCGCTGCTGCCGCCCGGCACCTTGCCGGCGTGCCGCGGGTTGCACGTCGGCCCGAAGGCCGAGTTCTCCGTCGAGCTGCCCATGGCGAACTCGTCCATGTTGGTCTTGCCCACGGCCACCGCGCCCGCCTGGCGCAGCGACGTCACCACCGTGGCGTCGTAGGGCGGCCGCCAGCCCTCGAGTATCCGCGAGGCACAGGTGGTGGCGCTGCCCCGGGTACAGAGATTGTCCTTCAGTGCCACCGGCACGCCGGCCAGTGGTCCCGGATCGCGCCCGGCTGCCACCTCGGCGTCCACCTCGTCGGCCTGGGTCAGGGCCTGGTCGGTCAGCAGGCTCAGGAAGGCATGGACCTCGCCGTCGCCCGCTGCCACCGCGTCGAGGGCCTCTTGCACCACCTCACGAGCCGAGCGCCTCCCCGCCCGCACGTCGGACGCCAACTCGAGCGCGCCCACGCTCATGGCGCCTCGCCCCCGATGCGCGGCACCCGGAAGCGGTCGTCCTCGACCGCCGGGGCCGCAGCGAGCACCTCGGCTCGGTCCAGGCTGGGGCGGGGCTCGTCGGTCCGCCACACGTTGCGCAGGGCGATCGGATGGGACGAGGGCTCGAGGTGGGAGAGGTCGAGCGCGGCCACGTCGCCGCGCGTGCTCGAGCACGGTGCGCAGCTGGGCCGTGAAGAGCCCGACCTCCTCCTCGCTCAACTCCAGCCGGGCCAGCCCGGCCACGTAGAGGACGTCCTCGCGGCTCAGCGGTGCCGGGCCCGCGCCCTCGGTCATGCCGGTGGGGCGAGCACGCCCGAGAGGAACTCCACGGTGCGCGTCTCGATCTCGTCCTTGTCGTAGTCCAGCGTGGCCACGTGGTAGCTCCGCTCCAGGATGACCTGTTCGACCGGACCTTTGGCCTTCTCGATGAGGAGCGCGCTGGACTTGGGGTCGACGACGTGGTCCTGCGTGCTGGTGAAGAGGAGCACGGGACAGCCGACCTGGCCCACGAGCGCCTCGACCTCAGCCACCCCCTCGAACAGGGAGAGGGCGGCTTGCAACGGCAGCCCGGGGTAGGCCGATTCGACCGCCCCTTCGAGCGCGATGTCGGAACCGATGCCCGGCGCCACCGTGTCCCCGGCGTCGATCATCGCCTGAAGGAACGCGAGTGTGTCCTCGTCGGGCGCCATGAGCAGCGGATTCACCAGGCTCAGCGCGGCGATCTCGAGGTGGTGCTCGGCCAGCCACACGCTGAGCGAGCCGCCCATGGAGAGGCCCACCACGACCACCGCATCGGTGCGGGCGGCCAGGTCGGTGTAGGCCTGCTCCGCTGCGTGCGACCAGTCCTTCCAGCGCGTGTCCAGCATGTCCTCGACGGCTGTGCCGTGCCCGGGCAGCAGCGGCATCTCCACCGTGAAACCGGCGTCGGACAGCGCCACGGCCAGCCCGCGCATCGACTGTGGATTGCCGGTGAAGCCGTGCAACACCAGCGCGCCCCGGTTGTCTCCCGACGCGGAATAGGGCTCGGCACCAGCGAGGACGGGAGCGCTCACGGAGGGGCAGCCTACCGGTGCCGCGGGTAGGGTTCCGGCGCCAGGTTGGTTCGGGGCGGGTCCTGGACCAGGAGCCTGACCACGAAAAGGAGCACCGCATGCCCTACCCGTTCCTGAGCGACGAGTGGCTCGACGAGGCCCGCGCCATCCGCGCCGAGTACCAGGGCAAGACATCCCCGGTCCCCCACGTCGTGCGCATGAACCTCGTCGTCACACAGGTTCCGTTCTCGGACGAGGACATCCTGGCCCACCTGGACACCTCGGGCGGCGACCTCGAACTGGACACCGGTCACCTCGAGGCCCAGGACCTCAAAGTCACCGTGGACTACGACACCGCCAAGGCGATCCTCGTCGAGGGCGACCCCCAGGCCGGCATGCAGGCCTTCATGCAGGGAAAGGTCCGCGTCGAGGGTGACATGGCCAAGCTGATGGCGCTCACGGCGGCCCCGGCGGCGGCCGACCCCAACGCGGCCGGGCTCGCCCAGCGCCTGCGCGACATCACCGAGTAGTCGCGCCCGGGCGCGTCAGGCCGCGTCAGCGGCCAACGACACGGTGCGCGCCGGCCGCGGCAGGGACCGGATGAACAGTGCGCTCACCACGGCCAGGCCGGCCACGAACGCGCCCACCCAGAAGGGCACGCTGAAGCTGTGCAACAGCGCCGTGCTCTGGTGCACGGCGCCGAGTCCCGAGTTCTTGGCGATCGACTCCTGAATGGTGAGCACCGCCTGGATGCCTGCGACTTCCCCGACCTGGGTGGCCAGGAGCTGGGCCGCACTCATGACGCCGTATTCGGATTCCTCGAGCTCGTTCGACATGGTCGACGAGGTGGCCGGTTGCGAGACCCCCATGCCGAGACCGGACAGGGCCAAGGCGACGAGCACGATGAACAGCCCGGCCGACGGGCGCAGGGTGGCAAAGAGCACCATGGAGACGAAGAGCGATCCGGTGCCGATCAGCGTGGCCGTTCGCTCGCCCGTGCGCACGGTCATGTACCCGGCGATGGGCGCGCTGACCGCGAACAGCAGCGGCCGGGCCACCGAGATGAACCCCACCTGCGACACGCTGTACCCGTAGACCTGCTCCATGAGCAACGGGAAGAGGAAGAAGCCACCGAAATAGGCGAAGCTCGTGAAGCTCTTGGTCGCCATCGGGAACATGAAGTTGCGACGACGCCAGTATTTCGTCGGCACCAGCGGCGTGGCAAAGGTGGTCTCCCGCCACACGAAAATGGCGCCGAGCACGACGGCGGCGACGCCGGCCGCATAGATCGCGCCCGAATTCCAGCCGACGACGGGTCCGAGACTGAGCACGAGCATCCCTGCCGTCACCGCGCCGGCCAGGCTCCAGCTGCCCACCCAGTCCATGCCCGCCCAGACGTTCGCGCGATGGGCCGTCGCCGCTCCGTCCTCGGCCACCTTGCGCCGGCGCCCTCCCGAGGGCAGCAGTACCGCCACCACCACCGAGGCGATGACCAGCAGCACCAGCTGACCCCAGAACAGGGTGCGCCACCCGAAGTACTGGATCACCGGCGAACCCAGCGTCACGCCCAGCACCGGGCCCCCCGCCCCGACCAGTGACCACCAACCCAAGGCCTTGACCCGGTCCTCACGGTTGAAGAGCTCGAGGATGATCGCCATGGACGCCGTACCGGTGGCCGCGCCCTGGACCCCGTCGAGGGCCCGGGCAAAGAGGAGCAGCCCCACATTGGGCGCCAACGCCGTGAGGACGGCGCTGACCATGGCCCCGAGCAATCCGAATTGGTAGAGGCGACGATGCCCGAAGAGGTCGCCCACCTTGCCGAAGAAGGGCGCGGCCACGCCGAAGGCCAACAACGGTCCGGTCGACACCCAGGCCAGCACCGAGAGGTTGGTGTGGAAGTCCGCCTTGACCGTCGGCAGGGCGACCACGAAAACGGTGAAGGTGATGTTGAGTGCGAGCAGCCCCGCCAGCAGCGCGACGAGGGCCCACCACTGGTAGCGCGGGCTGCGCACGGCACGGGCCGACACCCGGCGGTGCAGCAGGACGAACCAGTTGGTCTCGACGGAGCCGTCCCCCAGCGTCCCCATGGCACCGCCACCGGGGTCGTGCGAGGGGTCGAGCAGCGCGTCAGCGGGCTCGACCGGGGTCACCTCCACGAGCGGACACCCTACCGGCGCCCAATTTCAGGACTCTCTCAGAGGCCCCGCATCCGCGACCACCAGTGCGGGTCGCGTCCGTGCGCATGAAAGTGGTTCGGGATCTGGCGCATCACCCGGTCGATCGACCACGCGCCCGGCCCGAAGCGGGCGTCGGCCACCCGGCTCAGCTCGGTCAGCATGTGTTCGAGGTCGCTCTCGGGCGGGGTAGGGCCGTGCTGGCGCCACACCACCATGGGCACGCCGCACACCTCGCAGTCGGCCACCCAGCACACGTCGTCCTCGTGGTGCCACGGCGAGAGGCGCGCCGCCTCGCAGAGGTCACAGCTCGGGTCGATCGGGAGCGTCATGCGCTGCGCTAGTGGGTGATGAGCTGTACCGACGAACCGGTCGGCACGGTCGAGCCGATCGAGGGCTGGGTGCCCACCACGTTGCTCTGCGGGTTGCCCGACACGCCCACCGCGACCAGTCCCGCACTCTGCAGCGCGGTTGTCGCCTGGTCCACCGTGTCGCCGTTCACGTTGGGCACGGTGGTCGTCGGCGGTCCGGTGGACACGGTGACGGTGACGGCCGAGCCGTAGGGGGCCGCCGCCCCGCTGGCCGGCGTCGTCGAGATCACGTCACCGGCCGCCACGGTGGTCGAGGTGCTGTTGGCCTGCGTCGCCGTGAGCCCGACCGCCTGGAGCGCCGCTTGGGCCTGGGCGAAGGTGTAGGTCGTCGGGATGTTGGGCACCGTGGCCGGCTGGTGACCGAGCGAGGGCACGATCGTGATGGTGCTGCCGTACGGCGCCTCGGTCGGATTCGGTGTGTTACCGACCGACCAGGAGATGATCGTGGTCGCGGCCACGGTGTCGCTGTAGGCCCCCGGCGTACAGGTGCCGTTGAGGTGCACCGTCTGGAGTGCCGCGGCGGCCTGGGCGCACGTCATGTTGGCCAGGTTGGGGACGGCGACGTCGGGCGGGCCGTCGGAGAGCGACACCCTGACCGTCGACCCCTCCTTGAGACTGGTCCCGGGCTTCGGGCTCTGGCTGACCACGGCGCCGGCTCCGATGGTGATCGACTTCACGGGCGCCTCCTCCTTCAGCGTCATGTGGAGCTTGGACACCTCCGCCTGCGCCTTGGCCAGGGGCAAGTTGACCAGGGTCGGGACCGGGTGCGAAGGCGTGAAGAGCTGCGTGGCGAAGGCGGCGGCCAGCCCGCCGGCGATGAGCACGACCGCGGCAACCGCGGCGACGATCCACCAGGTGCGTTTGCGGGTGCGCCGAGTCGATGTCCCGCCGGGGCCGCTCGTGTGCCGGCGGCCCGACGAGCCGTTGGCACTGGGTTCGGCGTCGAAGAGCTCCCCCGGCCCGGCCTTGGTGCCGATCGGCGCCGCGGCTGGCCGACGGCGCCACGACGGTGGCGGACTGGGGCTGATGGGTGAGCTCGGTCACGCCCGGGGCCCGGAATCCCTTGATCGGCGCGGCCGCCACGATGTCGGGGACGACGAGGGGAAGAGGTGCCGGGGACGGGAGTGCGGAGGCCAGGGCGCCGAGGCGGGCGGCCAGACCGGCGGCGTCCAGCCGGGATGACACCTCGGGGGCGGCGGCACGCGCCAACACGTCGTCGAGCGGTCCCAGGTCCGCGTGGTGGGGTAACGGCTGGCCGATGCGAGCAGCGAGCGTCCCCATCGTCGTGTCGGTGACGAAGGGCACGGTGCCCGTCACCGCCTCGTAGAGGACGAGGGCCAGTGAGTACACGTCGGCCCGGCCGTCGACCGGCTTGCCCTCGGCCGCTTCGGGCGAGATGTAGCGGGCCGTGCCGACCATCGCTCCCGCCGGCTCGGTCCACGCCGCTTCGGCCAGCGCCCGGGCCACGCCGAAGTCGGCCACCCGCACCCGGCCTTCCTCGTCGAAGAGCAGATTGGCCGGCTTGATGTCCCGGTGCACCAGGCCACGCACATGGGCGTAGGCCAGGCCCTGGGCCACCTCGGTTCCGAGTGAGGCCGCCTGAGAATGGGTGAGCCGCAGGTCGCGATCGAGCAGGTCGCGCAGCGAGCCCCCGCCGAGATACTCGAGTACGAGGTACGGCCCGTCAGCGTCGTCGCCCCAGTCGAAGACGCGGAGCACGTGCGGGTGGTTGAGCGAGGCCACCGAGCGCGCCTCGGCCCGGAAACGCTTGAGGAACGCCTCGTCGGTGGCGAAGCCGGGTTGTAACACCTTGACGGCGACATGGCGCTGCAACGACACGTCCTCGGCGAGGTAGACGTGAGCTGATGCGCCGGTGCCCAGTGCGGAGAGCAGCCGGTACCGCTTCCCAAGGACCCGGCCGATGGAATCAGATATCAGGGGCATCGGGCAGGCCCTACGCTACTGATCCCGCAGGCATCGCCGGTGGACGCCTCCTCACCTGCACCGTCTCGTCACCCCGGTCGCTCGCCCGTCTCCAAGAGGGCGTCGAATTCCGCCGCGTCCACCGTCGGGATGCCGAGGTCCTCCGCCTTCTTCGTCTTGCTGGCACCGGGCGCGTCGCCCACGACCAGCGCGTACGTCTTCTTGGACACGCTCCCGGGTGACTTCCCGCCACGGGCAATGATGGCCTCTTCCGCGCCCTCGCGGGTGTATCCCGGGACCGCGCCCGTGACCACCACGGTCTTGCCGGCCAGCGTCTGGGGCAGGGCGCCCGCCGCCTCGTCCCCGTCCCCCGTCGCCCCGGCGGCCCCCGGCTCCTCCGTGGTGACCCCCGCCGCCCGCAGGCGGCCGACGACCGACGCGTTGATCTCGGCCGCCAGGAACTCGGCCAGGCTCGCCGCGATGACCCCGCCGACGCCGTCCACCGCGGAGAGCTGCTCGACGGTGGCGCCCTCGATGGCCTCGAGCGATCCGAAGGCGCGGGCCACCGCCCGGGCTCCCGTCGGGCCGACATGGCGGATGCCCAGCGCGACCAGCAGGCGGCTGAGCGGCTGCGTCTTCGAGGCCTCGATCGCGGCAACCAGGTTGGCGGCCGAGACCGCTCCGAAGCGCTCGAGCTCGATCAGCTGTCCGACCCGAAGGTCGTAGAGGTCCGCCGCGTCGTTGATCAGTCCGGCCGCCACCAGCTGCAATGCCCGCTCTTCGCCCAGGTGCTCGATGTCCATGGCCGAACGAGACGCGTAGTGAGCAATGCGCTGCACCCGCTGGGCCGGACAGTCGATGTTCGTGCAATAGGTGTCGCTCTCGCCCGGCAGGCGTACGAGGGGTTGCCCACAGGCCGGGCACGTGATCGGGAACTTCCACTTCGACTTGCGACGGTTCGGCACACCGGGACCCCGGCGCACCGGTCCCACGACCTCGGGGATGACGTCGCCCGCCTTGCGCACGATCACCAGGTCGCCCGGACGGACATCCTTGGCCGCGACCTGGTCCTCGTTGTGCAGCGTCGCCACCCCGACCGTCGAGCCACCCACGAAGACCGGTTCGAGGCGGGCGAAGGGGGTGGCCCGGCCGGTGCGCCCGATCGAGACCATGATGTCGAGCAGCCTGGTGGTGCGCTCCTCGGGGGGGAACTTGAAGGCGATGGCCCAGCGAGGGGCGCGCGACGTGGCCCCCAGCACCCGGTGGCGGGCCAGCTCGTCGACCTTGGTCACCACGCCGTCGATCTCGTAGGCCAGGTCGTGGCGCTCAACGGCGAGCGCCTCGCACCGGGCCACCACCGCCGCCATGCCCGTGACCTGGCGGGCGTCGGGACTGACCGGGAAGCCCGCCTTCTTCAACTGGGCCAGCGTGGCCGTCTGCGTCGGTGCAGGCCAGTGGCTCTTGGCCGGCGCCCCCACGACCACTCCCACTTGATAGGCCCAGAAGTGCAGCGGACGCAGCGCGGTGACCCGCGGATCCTTCTGACGCAGCGCGCCGGCTGCCGAGTTGCGCGGGTTGACGAACAGCCGCTCGCCTAACTCGGCCTGGCGTTTGTTCATCGCCTCGAACTCCGCCACCGGCATGTAGATCTCACCGCGCACCTCGAGCACCTCGGGGTAGGGCTCTCCCGCCGCGGCCATTACCGCGGGAACGTCCTTCACCGTGCGGACGTTGGGGGTGACGTCCTCGCCGGTGACGCCGTCGCCCCGGGTCGCCGCCTGCACGAGCTGGCCCCGCTCGTAAGTCAGCGACATGGCCACCCCGTCGACCTTCGGCTCGCTCGAGAAGGTCAGGGCCGTCAGGTCGAGATCGGGATCCTGCCGGCGCAGCCGCTCGGCCCACGCCATCAGCTCCGCCTCGTCGAACGCGTTGTCCAGACTCATCATCGGGACCCGGTGCCGCACCTCGGCGAAGAGGCCCGAGGGTGCCGCGCCCACGGTCTGGGTGGGCGAATCCGGAGTGACCAGTTCGGGATGGTCCGCTTCGAGCTGACGCAGCTCGATCACCAGCAGGTCGTACTCGGCGTCGGGGAGCTCGGGCGAGTCGAGCACGTGGTAGAGCTCGTTGTTCTGCAAAATCTGTGCCCGCAACTCCTCGGCCCGACGAGCCGCCTCGGCCGGGACGGGGGCGCCGGCGCTCTTGGCCACGGTCAGGCCGCGATGCCTGCGCCGATCACGGCGTCGGGATCCTCGGCGTCGTAGAGAGCCACGGTTTGGCCGGGTGCCACTGCCCGCTGGGGCGAATCGAACTGCACCGTGGTGCCCGCGGCCTCGCGCACCACGGTGCAGGGCTCCGGACGGCCGTGCGCGCTCACCTGGGCCACGGCGCGCGCCCCGGACGGGAGGGCCCGGTCCACCCAGGTCAACGAGGGCGCGCGCAGCAGGACCGACGAGCGCAGCACCTGTTCCGCGCTGCCCACCGTGACCCGGCGCGCCGCCACGTCGACGGTGGTGACGTAGCGACGCCTCCCGTCGTGGCCGTGGCCCATCCCGCGCCGCTGCCCCACTGTCACGAGCTCGACCGCGTCGACCGACCCCGCGGGCTGCCCCTGGTCGTCGACCACGTCCGCCGCATGCAGGGTCAGCCGTCCGGCCAAGAACGCCGCCCGGCCCTCTGTGCGGCTGATGAAGCAGACGTCCTGGCTGTCGGGCTTGCCCGCCGTCCGCAGGCCCAGGCGCCGGGCCTCGGCTCGCACCGCGTCCTTGGTCAACTCCCCGACCGGGAACACCACTCGGGCCAAGGCCTCCTGGCCCAACATGGAGAGGACATAGGACTGGTCCTTGGCCGCGTCGGCCCCGCGGCGGAGTCGTCGCACACCCTCACCGGTCACGCGGGCGTGATGCCCCGTGGCCAGTACGTCGAAACCAAGCCGTTCGGAGCGCGCCAGCAGCCGGTCGAACTTCATCGTTCGGTTGCACTCGATGCACGGATTCGGCGTGCGACCGTGGGCGTGCTCGTCCACGTAGGGAGCGACCACCGCCCGGTCGAACTCCTCGGTCAGGTTGAAGACGTGGTGTTCGATCCCGAGCTGCTGGGCGACCCGGCGGGCATCCTCCACGTCCGCCACCGAGCAGCAACCCGAATCGGACGGTCCGCCCCAGAGCTTGAGCGTGGCGCCGACGACGTCATGGCCCCGTTCGACCAGCAGGGCGGCCGCGACAGAGGAATCGACACCCCCCGACATCGCCACGAGCACCCGCACGACCCCAGTGTGCCACCCGTGCTCAGGCCCGCACGCGCAGCGAGGCCACCGCGGCGGGCACGATCTGCAGGGCCCGGTCGACGTCCTCGTCGGTGGTCCGCGCCCCGAGGGAGAAGCGGATGGCTCCCGCGGCCAGGCTGGCCGCCACCCCCATGGCGGCCAGCACCGGGCTCGGCTCGAGCGCGCCGCTGGCGCACGACGACCCCCCAGAGACGCACAAACCCTGCGCGCCGAGGGCAACGAGGAGCTCCTCGCGCTCCACGCCCGCGAGGCAGAGGTGGAGGTGCCCGGGGAGCACGTCCACTCCCGCCGGGACCGTGCGCTGCGCCTCGGGGAGGGCGTCGAGCAGCCCGGCGGCGAGTCGGTCGCGGCGGGCGGCCAGCGCGCTCGCCGTCTCCCGCTCCGCCGCCGCCAATCGGAGCGCGACGGCCAGGCCGACCGCGCCGACCACGTCCTGGGTCCCGCTGCGGCGCTCGCGCTCCTGTCCGCCCCCGTGCTGGCGCGCCACCAGGTTCACGCCGGGCCCGACGGCCAGCGCGCCCGTCCCGACCGGACCGCCAACCTTGTGGGCGCTGATCGACACCAGGTCCGCGCCGGCGCACACCTCGCGCAGGTCGAGGAAAGGCGCGGCTTGCACCGCGTCGCTGAACACCGCGGCGCGGGGCGAGCGGTGGTGCACCGCGTCGGCCACCTCGCGCACCGGTTGCAGCACTCCGGTCTCGTTGTTGGCGGCCATCACCGCCACGAGCGTGATGCGCGACGAGAGGGCGCGCACCAGCGCGTCGAGGTCGAGCACCCCGGCCCGGTCGACCGGGAGCTCGCGGGCATCCGCACCGAGCTCGGTCGCCGCACGGCACGCTTGGCGCACCGCCGGGTGCTCGACCGCGGAAAAGAGGACGACCGACTCCTCGCCGGCGCGCCGGGCCGCCTCGACCGGGCCGAGCACGGCCAGGTTGGCCGACTCTGTGCCTCCCGAGGTGAAGACGACTTCCCCGGCCGGGCGGCCCAGGCAGTCGCCAACCTCGTCGCGCGCCTCCTCGAGGAGCCGGCGGGCTCGCTGCGCGGCCGGATGGCTCCCCGTCGGATTTCCGAGTGACTCCGCCCGCACCCCCGCCATGGCCTCGGCCACTTCGGGCCGCAGCGGTGCGGTGGCGGCGTAGTCGAGGTAGGTGAGCGATGTGCTCATGGCGACTCCGGCCTAGGCGATGTAGACCGTCTTGACGTTGGCGAACTCCTTGAGGCCGACCTCGGAGAGCTCGCGGCCGAAGCCCGATCGCTTGATGCCCCCGAAGGGGAGCTCGGGCAGGGAGGCGACCATGGCGTTGACGAACACGGCACCCGCCTCAATGCCCTCGATGCAGCGGCGCCGCTCTTCTTCGTCGTTGGTCCACACGCTCGAGCCGAGCCCGAAGGTGGTGGCGTTTGCCACGACGAGGGCGGCGTCGAGGTCGGGCACGCGCAGCACCATGGCCACGGGACCGAAGACCTCCTCTTGGGACACCGGCATGTCGGTGGTGACGCCCGAGAGCACCGTGGGCGCGAACCACCAGCCATCGCCCGAGGGCAGCGCCGCGCCCGTGTGGACGGTGGCCCCCTGCCGGCGGGCCTCCTCGACCTGGCCGACCAGCTCGTCGCGCTGGGTCTCGGTCACGATCGGGCCGATGTCGGTGCCGGGTTCGAAGGGGTCTCCCACCACGAGGGCGTCCATGGCCGCGCTGAAGCGCTCCAGGAACTCGTCGTGCACCTCGTCGACCACGATGAAGCGCTTGGCCGCGATACAGGACTGGCCGTTGTTCTGCACGCGGGCGTTCACCGCGGTGCGCACGCAGGTCTCGAGGTCGGCCGAGGGCAGCACCACGAAGGGATCCGAGCCGCCGAGCTCGAGCACACTCTTCTTCAGCGCGTGACCGGCCGCCGAAGCCACCGACATGCCGGCCCGCTCGCTGCCGGTGAGTGTCACCGCGGCGATGCGCGGGTCCTCGATCAGCGCGGCGACGTCCGCCGAATCGAGGAAGAGATTGGTGAAGACGCCGTCGGGCAGGCCGGCCCGGCGGAAGAGGTCCTCGAGGGCCAGCGCCGTCTGGGGCACGTTCGAGGCGTGCTTGAGCAGGCCGACGTTGCCGACCATCAACGCCGGGGCGGCGAAGCGGATGACCTGCCAGAGCGGGAAGTTCCACGGCATGACGGCGAGCACCGCGCCGATGGGCTGGTAGTGCACGTACGAGTTCGAGGCCGTCGTCGCGATGGGCTCGTCGGCCAGCAGGCGCTCGCCGTTGTCGGCGAACCAGCGCAGGCCCACCGCGCACTTGGACACCTCGGCCTTGGCCGCGGCGAAGGTCTTGCCCATCTCGGTGGTGAGAATGCGAGCCACATCGGGCACCTCTCCTTCGAGGAGCTCCGCCGCGGTGATCAGATGGCGGGACCGCTCTGCATAGGACGTCTGCTTGTAGTCGGCGAAGGCCTCGACGGCGCGCTGGACCAGCGCGTCGAGCTCCTGGGGCGTGAGCGAGGGGAACTCCTTCTCCGTCTTGCCGGTGGCAGGGTTGATGGTGGCGAAGGGCATGGGTCGAACCTACCCGCAGCGGGGCGGATTTCCTACGGGCCCGGCATCGGTTTCGACCGCCCCGGCATCGGTTTCGACCGCCCCGGCATCGGTTTCGACAGCCCCGGCATCGGTTTCGACTGGCACAGCGTCGGGACCGGCGTCCGCCAGACCCCGTCGGAGCCTCACGACGGTTCCGTGATCAACCCCAGGTGCTCGGGCACGGTCCGACGAATGAGCTTGCCCGTCGCCGTGTGGGGCAGATCCGGGGCGGCGACGTAGGTCTTGGGCCGCTTGTACGGGGCGAGGCCGGAGGACGCGGCGGCCCGCAGGGCCTCTTCGGCCCCGGGCCCGTCGGCCACGTAGGCCGCGGCAGACGCGTTGGCCCCACTGCTCGTCGGGCAGGCCGAACACCGCCACCTCGGCCACGCCTTCGACCCCGGCCAGGACGTTCTCCACCTCGGCCGGGTAGACGTTGACCCCGCCGCTGATGATGAGGTCGTGGCGCCGGCCCGTGAGGGAGAGGTAGCCGTCCGCATCGAGCGTGCCCAGGTCGCCGATGGTGCAGGCGTCGCCCCGCCAGGCCTGCGCCGTGGCCTCGTCGTTGCGCCAGTATGCGAAGCGGGCGAAGTCCGGCATGGTGCTCCAGATGGTGCCGGCACCGCCCGGGTCGGCCTCGCCGGTGTCGTCGAGCGGTGCGATGGAGAGCCGGCGGCCGGAGCGGGCCCGGCCCACCGTGCCCGGACGCTCGAGCCACTCGTCGGGCGAGCACACGGTGAACTGCGCCTCGGTCGACCCGTAGAACTCCCAGACCGCCCCGGGCGTGGCCCGGGCCATGCTGGCCCGCTTGAGCGAGTCTGGGCAGGGTGCACCGGCATGGACGAGGAGGCGGAGCGAGTCGAACCGCTCGTCCGGACCGAGCTCGCCGAGCCCGAGGATGCGCTGGAGGTGCGTGGGCACCAAGAAGGCGGTGGTCGGCCGGTGCCGGCGGAGGGCATCGAGCGCGCCCGCCGCGTCGAAGCGGCGGAGGATGGCCAGCGAGCCGCCCGAGAGCAACGTCCCGGCCGAGAAGCGGACGGAGACGGTGTGGTACATCGGCGAGCACACCAGATGGAGATCGGCCCGGTCGAAGTGCCACACCGAGGCCTCGTCCTCGAACACGGCGCGGGCGGTCGCCTCGTCCCACAGCCCGGTGGTCACGCCCTTGGGCCGCCCCGTGGTACCCGAGGTGTAGTGCATCGGGCGGGTCAGTGGGTACGGGGCGAGCTCGGTCGCCGGGCCGTCGGACAACGCGGCCAGCGCGGCCTGGTCGAAGACGCGCAGAACCGGGTCGGCATCCTCGGCCAAGAGATCGCGCTCGACGTCGGTGAGGGTGGCATTGAGCAGCACCGGGATCAGCCCGACCCGGGCCGCGCCGAGAACGGCGCAGATGAGGTCGGCCGACGAGCCGAGGGCGAAGGCCACCCGGTCACCCCGGGTGCAACCCCGGGCCAGCAGCGCGCCGGCCGCACGGCGCTGGCGGACCTCGGCGTCGGAGGCCTCGAGGATCTCGACGCTGGGGGTACCGCCCGCGGGCACCGGCGCACTGTAGGCCCGGCGCCGCGACGCCGTCTGCGTGCCAGCATTGACCTGCCATGGCCGAACCCGATCCCACGTCTGCGCCGGCGGACGGGGCTGACGCGATACCGCCCGAGCTGGCACGGGCCCGTGCCCTCTTGAGTCGGTCCCGGCGCGTCGTGGTGTTGACCGGGGCGGGCATCTCGACCGACTCGGGCATCCCCGACTTCCGGGGTCCCGACGGGGTCTGGACCAAGAATCCCGAGGCCGAGAAGCTGGCGACGCTCGACGTCTACCTCTCGGACCCCGACATCCGGAAGAGGTCGTGGCAGAACCGGCTGACCTCGCCCATGTGGCACTCCCAGCCCAACGCCGGGCACCACGCCCTGGTCGGCCTCGAGCGCAGCGGTCGGCTCGACACCCTGGTCACCCAGAACATCGACGGACTGCACCGGCGGGCCGGCACGGACCCCGACCGACTGGTGGAGATCCACGGAACGTCGCTCGACGTGGTCTGCATGACGTGCGGCGATCGCCACACTGCGGAACCGGTGCACGAGCGGGTCCGGGCCGGCGAGGCCGACCCGCGCTGCCTGGCCTGCGGCGGCATCCTGAAGTCGGCCACCATCAGCTTCGGCCAGAGCCTGGTGGCCGATGACCTGTTCCGGGCCGAGCAGGCGGCGAAGGACTGCGACCTGCTCCTCGCCGTCGGCTCGACCCTCGCCGTCTTCCCGGCCGCCGGCATGGTGCCGCTCGCGGTGCGCCACGGCGCCGTGGTCGTCATCGTCAACGGCGGCCCGACCGAGATGGACGCCCTGGCCGACGTCGTGGTCACAGGCTCCATCAGCGAGTGTCTCCCGGCCCTGGTGGCAGGGCTCCCCGCCGTAGGCTGAGGAGCGCGCCTACTTCTTCTCGGTGGTGATGCCCTGCTTCTTCGCGCTGCGGCGCGGCTTGAGGGCGAACCACCAGATGCTGGCGATCGTCCCCAATGTGACCGCGGCCGCCGCCACGGGCTTGACCACCTTGCGAGCACCGCTCTTGGGCATGGCCGGAGACCTTACCCGGCGACGCCGGGGACCGGTTGCTCCCCCACCCGCACCGAGACCTGGCCGGGGTCGTCGCCGCCGAAGGCGAGCGCCAAGATGTGATCGGCCACCCAGGCCGGCGAGTTGAACCGGTCGTCGGCGGCGAAGCGGCGGAAGCGCTCGACCTCGGGGAAATCGCGCTCGTCCGAGGCCCGGATGGCCGTTTGCATCTCGGTGTCGATCACGCCGGGAGACAGGGCGTAGGCCCGCAGCCCGTGGCGGGACTCCTCGAGGGCGAGGACGCGGGTGAGCTGGTCGACCGCCGCCTTGGAGGCGCAGTAGGCGCCCCAGCCCTCATACGGCTTGGTGGCCGCGCCCGACGAGATGTTGACGAGCACACCGGGACCCGAGCGCCGTCGCACGTGGGCGGCGAAGACGGCGCTGCCGTGCAGCGTGCCGGTCACATTGACCGCCACCGTGCGGGCCGAGGCGGCCGGGTCGGCCTCGGCCACCGGGCGGATGTCGCCGAGAAGTCCGGCGTTGTTCACCCACAGGTCGATGCGCCCGAACCGGACCACCACGTCGTCGGCGAAGCGTTCGAGCGCGGCCCGGTCGGTCACGTCCACGGCGGCCACGACGGGGGTCTCCGCCCGCACGACACGTCCGTCGCGCGCGGTAGGACGCGTGCGTGCCGCCAGCGCCGGCTTGTGTCGTGCGCACAGTCCGAGGTGCATGCCCGCGGCGGCGAAGTGGACGGCCAACCCGGCACCCAGGCCACGGCTGGCCCCGGTGACGACCGCGACCCGGCCGCTGGCCGGCGCGATCACGCGCTGCGGCGCACCGACCGCCCCTCGGCGTAGGCGGTGGCGGCCACGACCAGCGCGTCGAAGGGCCGCTGATCCATTCCCTCCTCGGGATGCCACTGCACTCCGAGGACGAAGCTCGCCCCCGGAAGCTCGACCGCCTCGATGACGCCGTCGGCCGCGGAGGCGGTGGTGACCAGGCCCCGGCCAAGGGCGGCGATTGATTGGTGGTGCGAGCAGAGCACCGTGGGCGACGGCCCGAAGACGGCGGCGGCCCGGGTCCCCGGCACCGTCTCGACCTCGACGTCGCCGAACACGAGGGGGGCGCGGCGGTGGGCCAGGGTGCCGATCACGTCGGGCAGGTTCTGGTACAGCGTGCCCCCGAGCTCCACGTTGAGCACCTGGCAGCCCCGGCAGATGGCCAGGATGGGCAGGTCCACCCGCAGGGCCGCGGCCAGGAGGGCGCGCTCGCTCTCGTCGCGGTCGGTGTCGACCCCCGCCACCTCGGGATCGGGTTTCTGGTCGTAGGCCCGGGGATCCACGTCACCACCGCCACTGAGCACCAGGCCGTCGAGGACGGCGACGACCTCGTCCGCCGCCGCGCCCGGGCCATGGGGAGAGCGGCTCGTCGGGGGGAGCAGCAGGGGCCGGCCACCGGCGGCCGCCACCAATTCGAAGTAGCTCTCTGGCAGTACGGCGGCCCGCCGCGTCCAGGTCGACCAGCTCGCCTCGGCCACGTAGGTGGAGACGCCGATCAGGGGAACCATCCGGGCCAGCGTACAGAGAGGCTGGACGCTGGCCTGCGGGGCGACCAACATGGCGCCCGATGCCCGGCCGCGAGTTCATCGACCACGCAATCCGAGACGGTTCCGTCGACACCGTCGTCGTCGCCTTCCCCGACATGTACGGGCGCCCCGTGGGGAAGCGGGTGACGGCCGACTTCTGGTCTTCGCACGTCTCCGAGCACGGGATCGAGGCCTGCGAGTACCTCCTCGCCGTCGACGTCGACATGAACCCGCTGCCCGGATACTCCTTCGCCAATTGGGACACCGGCTACGGCGACGTCGTCTGCGTCCCCGACTTCGCCACCGCCCGCCGGATCCCCTGGCTCGAGGGCACGGCCATGGTCATCTGCGACCTCACCGACCTCGACGGGAGGCCCGTCGAGGTGTCGCCCCGCCAGATCCTGCGCCGCCAGCTGGAGCGGGCCGCCGAGCGGGGCTTGCGCGTGTGCAGCGCCACCGAGCTCGAGTTCTTCCTCTTCATGGACACCTACGGGGAAGCGGGCGCCAAGCACTGGCACGGCCTGACGCCGCACACCTCGACGATCGAGGACTACCAGCTGCTGCAGACGGCGCGCGAGGAGTACATCTTGCGGAGGATCCGCAACGAGATGATCGACGCCGGCATCCCGGTCGAGTTCTCCAAGGGCGAGGCCGGCCGCGGCCAGCACGAGGTGAACGTCACCTACGACGAGGCCTTGGAGACCGCCGACCGCCACCTGGTCTTCAAGAACGGCATCAAGGAGATCGCGGCCCAAGAGGGGAGGGCGGCCACGTTCATGGCCAAGTGGACGATGGACGACGTGGGCTCCTCGTGCCACGTGCACACCAGCCTGTGGGACCGCGAGAGCGGCGACCCCCTCATGGCCGATGCGTCGCACCCGAGCGGGCTGTCGACGCTGGCGCGGCGCTTCCTGGCCGGCCAGCTGCACGCCGGCGCGCCAGCTGGCCTGGCTGGCCGCGCCGACGGTGAACTCCTACCGGCGCTACACCCCGGGCAGCTGGGCGCCCACGGCGGTGGTGTGGGGCGAGGACAACCGCACCTGCGGCTTCCGGGTGGTGGGCCATGGGGCAGGCCGCCGGGTGGAGTCGCGGGTGCCCGGCGCCGACGTGAACCCATACCTGGTGCTGGCCGCCTGCCTGGCGGCCGGACTCTACGGCATCGACCACGAGCTCGAGCTGGGCGACCCGTACCCGCGCAACGCCTACGAGGCGACCGACGTGACCCGCATCCCGTCCACCCTGATCGAGGCGATCGAGGAGCTTCGTGGCTCGACCGTCGCCCTCGAGGCCTTCGGACCCGACGTGCACCACCACCTGCTCAACACCGCGGTGCAGGAGTGGGAGGCCTTCAACCGCCACGTCACCGACTGGGAGCTGGCCCGCAACTTCGAGCGTATTTGAGCGCCGGGCATACGGTCCGGGCGCCGTTGCGCCGGTAAGGTCGCCCGGGCATGCTGCGCTCGCAATTGTGCTCGGCCGAGTCGCTGCGCTCCCCCGCGTTGGTGACCTGGGCAGACCGGTTGCGGCCGCTCTGGGCCGCGACCGACGACCAGCGCGCGGTGATGCTGCACCGGAAGATGTGGGAGTGGCTCTTCATCGCCGAGGCGCTGCGCGAGCGCGGAATGCTGGCCGAGGGCCGCCGCGGCCTCGGCTTCGGCGTCGGCCAGGAGCCCCTGGTGGCGCTGTTCGCCACCGAGGGCGCCGACATCGTCGCCACCGACCAACCGAAGGCCGCCGCGGTGGCGTCGGGCTGGACGGACTCGCAGGTCGAGTGGGCGGACGGGCTCTCGGCGCTCAACCGCTCGGGCCTGTGCCCGGCCGAGGACTTCGCACGGCGGGTGCGCTTCCGCCCCGTCGACATGAACGCGGTGCCCGAGGACCTGCGCGGCTTCGACTTCAGCTGGTCGTCCTGCGCGCTCGAGCACCTGGGCACGCTCGGGGCCGGCGCCGACTTCGTGCTGGCCCAGATGGACTGCCTGCGCCCGGGTGGCGTCTCGGTCCACACGACCGAGTTCCTGGTGTCCTCCGACGCCGACACCGTGGAATCGGGAGGCACCGTGTTCTACCGGCGGCGTGACATCGAGGCCCTGGCCGGACGACTGCGCCGGGCCGGTCACGACATCGACGTCGACTACGCGCTCGGGACCACCCCCGAGGATCTCCACGTCGACGTGCCGCCCTTCAGCGACGTGCACCTGCGCACCGAGCTGAGCGGGTACGTGACGACGTCGTTGGCGCTGGTGGTGACCAAGGGGGTCCCGCGGCGCTCGGGGCGTTGGCGCGCCCTGGTCGGGCGGGGGTAATTCGACGGCGACACGGCCATCGGTCAGTGCAGGCGGCGCCCGTTCAACCGCTTGTGAATGCCTTTGGTCTTGTCGTAGAGGTTGACGAATTCCTTGAGCAGTCCGGCGTAGAGAGCGGACGTCTCGGGGTTCGGTTCGTAGGTCGCTTTGATGGCGACGGTCCCCGGGATGTCCGGCACGGTCAGGTGCCCGAGGGCAAGCAATGTGAGCAGCCCGGCACCGCGCACGTTGGCCAGGACGGGGTCGGCCACCTGGCGGATGGTGCGCCCGGTGGCGTCGGCGTGGATCTGCGACCACAGGTCCGAGTTGGCGCCGCCGCCGACGAAGGCCAGCGAGCCGAAGGGTTTCTTGGTGAACTTCTCGACCGCACCGAGCAGCCAGGCCGAGTTGAGGGCCACCCCGTCGAACACGGCCCGCACCAGGTCGGACCGCGTCGAGGAGAGAGACAAGTTGTGGAAGCCGCCGCGGATGGTGTGGTCGTCGACGGGCGACCGCTCTCCGTTGAGCCAGGGCGTGAACAGCACCCCGTGCGCGCCGGCGGGCACCGAGGCCGCAAGGTCGTTCAGCGTGGCGAAGATGTCCCCGGGCGCAGCGCCCGGCCCCAACGGGTCGCCGGGGAAGAGAAGGTTGTCGCGCAGCCAGGTCAGACAGGCGCCCCCCGTCTCGTGTTCGTCGGCGATCAGGTAGCGACCGGGGAGGCCCGAAGGGATGGAGGCGATGTTGGTCAGCGCATCGGTCTTCTTGAAAGGGACGTGGCAGCTGATCCAACTCGATGTGCCGATGTAGAGGTGCCCGTCGAAGTCCGACACCGCACCCGAGCCCACCGCCGCCGAGTGCAGATCGCCCGTTCCCGCCACCACCGGGGTGCCGGCGAGCAGGCCGAGCTCGGCCGCCGTGTCGGGGGCGAGCCCGCCGAGGACGCTGCCCGTGGGCACCAGTTCGGGCAGCGTGGAGCGTTCGAGACCGGCCAGCTCGACCAGCTGGTCGTCGTAGGCCACGGCGCGGACGTCGCGGTTGTCGGTGACCCAGTGCACCGTGATGGAGTCGTGCGAGGCGCGGGCCAGTCCGGTGAGGCGGAGGTTCAGGTAGTCCACCGGCTCGAGGAAGACCGCCGCGGCGCGGTAGACGTCCGGTCGCACGGTGCGCAGGAAGTGGATGTGGCCGACCGGGTCCTTGCCCGAGAGGCTGGGGATGCCCCCCGTGCGCCGGACCCAGCGGGCCAACTTGGAGGCCGAGTAGCCCTGCACGTTGAGCGCGCCGCGCACGGTGTCGCGCACCGCCCGCGCCCCGTGCGAGTCCATCCAGATGATGGCGGCACCGATGGCGTCGCCCTCGTCGTCGACCGGCACGGTGCCGGACCACTGCGAGGTGCAGCCGATCCCGACGACCCGCTGGGGCGCCACCCCGCTGGCGGCCAGTACCTCGCGGGTCGAGGCCACCACGGCCTCCCACCAGTCGCGGGGTGACTGCTCCGCTCCCCCGTCCTGGGTGAGCTCGAGGCCGACGGGCCGGAAGGCGTGGGCCACGATCCGTCCCGCGCCCGACAGCACGGCCACCTTGGGACCGCCCGTGCCGAGGTCGACGGCCAGGACGAACGTATCGTCAGGGCCGGTGGTGGTGACGGTGCGGAGCTCGGTGGCCGGCCGGGCGTGGAGACCCGTCCTCGGCGTGGGCATGGCGGTGAAGCGTACCCAGCGGGGCCAGTCCCTTCCGGGCCGGCCACCGGTCCGTCAGTCGGCCAAGCCGGCTTCCGTCTCGATCTCGATGACGACCTTGTTGCCCACGACCACGCTGCCGTCGAGCAGCGAGTGGTTGAAGCTCACGCCGAAGTCCCGGCGGTCGATCTCGGCGCTGGCCGAGAAGGCCACGACCGACTTGCCCTCCGCCATGGCCGGGCCCTCGCCCAGGAACTCCACGTCGAAGTCGACGGACTTGGTGACGCCGCGGATGGTCAGGTCGGCGGTGAGGACCCAGTGGGAGTCCTTCCCCCGCTTCAGGGAGGTGCTCTTGAAGGTCACGGTCGGGTGGTTCGGGACGTCGAGGAAGTCGTTGGTACGCAGGTGCTCGTCCCGCTGCTCCTGGTTGGTGTGGATGCTGGCCGCCTGCGCGGTGACCTCCACGGTGGAGTCCTCGATCGGGTCGGCCACGGTGAAAGTGCCGGCGACGTCGGTGAATCGGCCTCGGACCTTGGTCCCGATCAGGTGGCGGGCGACGAACCCGACCTCGGTGTGAGCAGGGTCGATGGCGTAGGTGCCGGTCTTGGGAAGGGTGATTGTCTCGGTGCTCATCTCTGGACTCCTTAGTTGATCGAAGTGTTACTGATATGATAGTATCTGACTTAGCAGATACTTGTCAATCAGAAGTTTGGCATCCCCCGTGCCAAAGGGGGAGACTGAAGGCTGCGGGATGGGAACGGTGACTCTTCACGACGATGGCGCGCCGGACGCGTCGGACACCGGCGGGACTTGTGGCGTCCTCGGACAGCTCGACGACGAGCGCATCAGGCTCATGAGCCTTCTCGTGCGCACCCACCGACTCCTGGCCGAGCGCCTGGGGCGCGAGCTCGAGGAAGCGGCCGGGATCCCGCTCGTCTTCTTCGACGTGCTGATCCACGTGGGGGCCGCCCCGGACGGCCGCCTCACCATGAGCAGGCTCAGCACGGACGTGGCCCTGACCACCGGCGGGGTCACCCGGCTGGTGGACAGGATGGTGGACGCCGGCCTCGTCGAACGGCAGAACTGCCCCAATGACCGTCGGAGCATCCACGTGGTGCTGACACCGGTCGGACACGACGTGATGGGGCGGGCCATCGCGGCGCACGCCGAGAGCATCGAGCGCCACCTCTTCACCCCCCTCGGTGCCGGGGACCGGGCCGCCCTGGCCGCCGCGCTCACCAAGGTGCTCGAGGCGGAAGGATCCTGAACACTCGCGGCCGACGCGTGCGGCCCCCGATCGGTTGGCCCTGTCGTCGCTCGCGTGGACGGCCATGACGGACCGGCTGGGGGGCAAGGTGGCGATCGTCACCGGCGGTGGAGAGGGCATCGGCCGCGGCATCGTCCGCCGTTTTGCCCGGGAGGGCGCCCACGTCGTCGTGGCCGAGATCGACGACGAGCGCGGGCGGGAGGTGGCGCAGGCGTCGTCCCGCGAGTTCGGGGCCGACGTGCGCTTCGTGCACACCGACGCCGCGGTCAAGGACGACGCGCTGGCCATGGTGGCCTTCGCCTTTGAGACCTGGGGTTCGGTCGACATCCTGGTCAACAACGCCTGGGGCGGCGGCAGTCTCGGCCGGTTCGAGCACAAGAGCGACGAAGAGATGCACCAGGGCCTCGCCCTGGGCCTGATGGGCCCGTTCTGGGCCATGCAGGCGGTGCTCCCGATCATGAAGGCCGGGCGTGACGGCGCCGTCATCAACATGTGCTCGCTCAACGGGGTCAACGCCCACATGGGCACGCTGCAGTACAACGTGGCCAAAGAAGCATTGCGCTGCGCCAGTCGCACGGCGGCACGCGAATGGGCCCCGTGGCAGATCCGGGTCAACGTCATCTGCCCGGGCGCCAAGACCGCGGCCTCGCGGGCGGCGTTCGCCGCCCATCCCGAGCTCGAAGCGGCGGCCGACGCCACCAATCCGATGGGCCGCCTCGGCGACCCCGAGGAGGACATCGCCCCCGTTGCCGTGTTCCTGGCCAGCGAGGACGCCCGCTACGTCACGGGGAACACGCTGTTCGTCGACGGAGGAGGCCACATCAACGGCGTGCCGTGGGCGCCGGACCTCGGGGACTGACTGAACGATGACGCGCCTCTCAGCATGGTGGCGCTTCCTCGCCGGACCATGGGCGCGCCCCGGTCACCGGCCTGGACCTGCCGGCGGCCGCGGGTCGCCGAACCGATGCCGGCCGCCGGGAGCCGGCCGGTAGGCGTGGCGGGCCATGCCGTACGGTGGCTGTTCCACTCGACGGCGATGGTGACGGACTACGACCGGGCCACGGCGCGCCTCGCCGACCTGACCGGGCTCGCGGTGCTCGAGTACGGCGAGTCCTCCGAGCCCGGCATCGGGCGGAGGGGCGGGATGGCCTGGGTCGGCGACCACGCCATCGAAGTCGGCCAGCCCGTGGTCGACGGGGCGGCCCGTCAGTTCGTGGACCGCCACGGTGGTGGCATGCACTCGGTGGCGCTGCAGGTCCTCGACCTCGACGCCACCGTGGCCAACCTCGAGGCCAAAGGCGTCCGCATCGCCGCCCGGCCGCGGCGCGAGATGTGCTTCACCGACCCTCGCGACACGGCAGGGGTCTTCGTGCAATGGAGCTGCTTCGAGCTCGACGTCGACCCGCACTTCGGCGCCCCCGTGCCGGTGGCCGGGTCCGCGCCCCGATCCCGGTCGTCCAGCACGCCTTCGTGGGGGCGCTGGTCGAGGAACCGCGCCGGGTCGCCCACCGCTTGGCCGAGCTCATGGGGACGGAGGTGACGTTCGAGGACGGGGCCGCCGGCCCGGACCGACCGATGGCCGGTGTCTCCCTGGGCGACTGCACCTTGGCCCTCTTCGCCCTCTCGGCCCCCGAGTCGGCCGGTCTGTGGGGCCGCCGCTACGAGCGGGCGCGGACACACCTCCTGGCCCTGCGCGTCGACGACTGCGTCACCGCCGCGGCCACCCTCGGGGCGCTCGGCGTGCGGGTGCTGCGCTCCGACGCCGTGCTGACCGTCATCGACCCGGCCGACACGGGAGGCGTGCAGATCGCACTGACCGATCGGCTCCTCCCCGGCGACCCGCGCCGCTGAACCGGCGGCGGCCCAAGTCCCGGCCGCCTACGGTCCGGCCCGGTCCACCTTTTCCAGCCAGACCCGCACCGGCTCCCGTAGCGTGTCGTCGTCGAGCTCGAGCACCGTGCCCGCCCCCGGCCCCGGATCGGTCAGGACCTCGACGGCGAGGACCTCGCGGGCGATGAAGTCGAAGTACTCCCTGAGCGAGTCCAGCCCGACCAGGCGCAGCCGGATGCGGTCGGACACTTCGAGTCCGCTCGTCTTGCGCAGGTCCTGCACCAGGCGCACCACGTCGCGCGCCAGGCCGCGTCGGCGCAGCCCGTCGTCGACCGAGAGGTCGAGGGCCACCACCTCGCCCCCCTCGCGCGACACGGCGAAGCCCTGCTGCCCGCGCACGCGCAGCTGCACGTCCTCGGGCGTGAGCTCCACCGGCTCGCCACCGAGGATGACGGTGATCGACTCCCCCGCTTCGAGCCGGGCCGCCTCGGCCGCGCTGTCGAGTGCCGCCAGTGCGGCCTTGAGCTCTTTGACCCTTTCACCCAGCCGCGGTCCGAGGGTTTTGAAATTCGGCGCCAGCTCGAACTGGATCACGTCGCTCAGCTCGTCGGCCGTGTCGATCCGGTCGACGTTGAGCTCCTCCGCCACGATGTCGACCAGGATCTGCGCCGACCCTGCGGGGAGGAACACCAGTGCACGCGACAGGGGTTGGCGCACCTTCACCGACGCCTCACTGCGGGCGGCCCGCCCCAGCGAGGTCAGCCGGCGGGCCAGAGCCATCTGCGCCTCGAGGTCGCGATCGATGCGGGTCCGGTCGGCCACCGGCCAGTCGGCCAGGTGGACCGACTCGTCCTCGGCCGCCGCGGTCAGCTGTCGCCACATGGCATCGGAGACGAAGGGGCAGAAGGGAGCCAGCAGGAGGGCGACCGTGGTCAGCACCTCGTGCAGCGTGGCCTGGGCGGCCAGGGTGTCGCCGGGGGGCGCACCGGGATCGGTGCGCCAGAACCGCCGGCGGCTGCGGCGCACGAACCAGTTGGAAAGGTCGTCGACCAGCGAACCCAGAGCGGTCGCCGCGGTGAACGGCTCGTAGGACGACAACGCCTCGGTCGCCTCGGCCGTGGCGCCGGCCAACCGGGAGAGGATCCACCGATCGAGAGGCCCGCGGTCACGGGCCACCGGAATGGCGGGCTCGGTCGGCTCGAACCCGTTGAGCGACGCGTAGGTGGTGAAGAAGCTGAAGGTGTTCCACAGGGTGAGGAGCATGTCCCGCATGGACGTGTCGATGGCGGCCAGCGTCGCCCGCGTCGGCGTCCACGGTGAGCCCTGACTGAACATCCACCAGCGCATGGCGTCGGCGCCCCGGGTGTCGAGGATCGACCACGGATCGATGATGTTGCCGAGCGACTTGGACATCTTGCGGCCGTCGGAGTCGACGATGTGGCCGAGGCACACGACGTGACGGTACGGGCTCTCGCCGAAGACCAGCGTGTTCACGGCCAAGAGCGAGTAGAACCAGCCCCGGGTCTGATCGATGGCCTCGGAGATGAAGTCGGCCGGGAACGTGAACGACTCGTCGGACCCGGGCACCTGGGGAAAGCCGACCTGTGCCGCGGGCATCGACCCCGAGTCGAACCAGGCGTCGATCACGGGCTCCACCCGACGGAACACGGAGAGCTCGTCGTCGAAACCGTCCGCCCCACAGGTCGAGCAGGCGAAGGTCACCTCGTCGATGGTCGGGCGGTGCGGGTCGATACTCGTGACATCGCGTCCCGAGAGGTCGGACAGCTCGGCCAGGGACCCCACGCAGCGCAGGTGCCCGCGCCCGCAGCGCCAGATCGGCAGCGGCGTGCCCCAGTAGCGGTCGCGCGAGAGGGCCCAGTCGACGTTGTTGGCCAGCCACTCGCCGAACCGGCCGTCACGGATGTGGGCCGGATGCCAGTCGACGGTGGCGTTCGCCGCCAGCAAATCGTCCTTGCGGGTCGACGTGGCGATGTACCAGCTGGGCTTCCCCCAGTAGATGAGCGGTGTGCGGCAGCGCCAGCAGTGCGGGTAGGAGTGGACGTAGGGCTGCCGGCGCATGAGGAGACCCTTCACCTCGAGCGCGTCGTTGATGTCGTGATTCGCCGCCCGCACATCACGCCCGGCCAACCAGGAGATCTCCTCGGAGAACTGCCCGTCGGGCCCCACCGGGTTGAGCGAGGGCAGGTTGTGCTCGCGCCCGGTCTGACGGTCCACCTCGCCGAAGGCGGGCGCCAGGTGCACGAGGCCGGTGCCTTCCTCGGTGGTCACGTAGGAGGCCGGCACGACGCGCCACCCGTCGGCGCCGTGAGGCGGGGCCAGATCGTCGAACGGGCGCTGGTAGTGCAGACCGATCAGGGCCGATCCGGGAACCCGGGCCGTGATCCTCTGGCGTGCCCCGTCGCCCAGGACGGCGTCGACCAGTTCGTCGGCCACGACCGTCCGATCGACCACGGCGTAGGTGAGCCCCGGGTTCACGGCCACGCCCGTGTTGGAGAGCAGGGTCCAGGGCGTGGTCGTCCACACGGCCAACCACTCGGCGTCGCCCGGCAGCTGCTCGCCGTCGGCGACCAGGCGGAACCGCACGTAGGCCGACTCGTCCTCTTCGTCGCGGTACACGTCGGGCTGTCCCAGCTCGTGGCTGGAGAGCGCGGTGCCACAGCGCGGGCAGTAGGGCACGACCTTGAGGTCCTCGTAGAGCAGGCCCTGGTCGAAGAGTTGCTGGAGGTGCCACCACACCGACTCGATGTAGTCGGGGCTCAGCGTCCAATAGGCCGCGTCCATGTCCACCCAGTAGCCGATGCGCGTGGTGAGGCGGGCGAACTCGTCGACGTAGGAATACACGGACTCGCGGCACAGGCGGGTGAACTCGGCGATGCCGACCTGCTCCTCGATCTGTTGCTTGCCGGTGATCCCGAGCTTCTTCTCCACCTCCACCTCGACCGGCAGCCCGTGGGTGTCCCACCCGGCGCGCCGGGCGACGTAATTGCCCTCCATCGTGCGGAAGCGGCAGAAGAGGTCCTTGTACACCCTGGCCCAGGCGTGGTGCAGGCCCGGCATGCCGTTGGCCGTGGGGGGCCCCTCGTAGAAGACCCAGGCCGGGGAGCCCTTGCGCTGCTCGATCGAACGCTCGAAGACGCGATGTGCCGACCAGCGGGCCAGTTCGGCCTGCTCGAGTGCGACGAAGTCGGTGTCGGGGGGGACGGGTGTGAACACGGGGAGGAGTGAGCGAACGCCGATGGCGGGGTGCCCCGGGCGTCTGGGAAAGGATAGAGGCTGTGCCGCCGTCTCCTTCCCCGAGCGCTTCGCCCGAGCGCGCCCCGACACCCGCCCCTCGCACCTTCGAGCTCGTCTGCGAGATCGAGCCCGCCACCTCCCCCGACCTCAAACGGGTCCGCCACCAGATCGGCGTCCTGAGCCCGGTGGCGTCCTCGTTCCTCATTCCGGACAATCACATCGGTCGGGCCACCGTCTCCAGCGTGGCCGTGGCCCACGAGGTGGAGGCCATGGGCGGCCGCTCCATTGCCTGCCTCAACGCCCGCGACCGCAACCTGCTCGGCTTCCGACGGGACCTCCTGACCGCCGCCGCCTACGGCGTAGACCAGTTCCTCTTCGTCTACGGCGACGAGCCGCGGGCGGGCACCCGGACCAGCGAGCTCACGGTGCGCACCATGCTGCACGAGGGCCGTACGTACGCCGACACCCTGAGGACCGGATCGCCGATGCGCTTCGGCGTCGCCACCGGTCTCCGGCCGTTGCCGGCCTGGAAGCAGCAGGCCGACTTCCTCTTCGTCCAGATCGGCTTCGCCCTCGACGCGCTGCTCGAGTGGCGGTCACGGGTGGACGTCACGTGTCCCGTCTATGCCGGCGTGCTCGTCGTACCCAGCGCGACCATGGCCCGGAACCTCACCATCCCCGGCCTGACCGTGCCGCCCGAGCTGCTGGCCCGGTTGGAGCACGACCGCGGCGCCGGCGTCGACGCCGCCTGCGACCTGGTTCTCGACATCCGAGACTCGGGCGCCTTCGACGGGGTGCACCTCATCCCGGTGACGCGCTACCGAGAGGTGGCGGCGCGCCTCGAGGGCCCGCTCTCCCGACCGCGCTAAGGACCGAAATGGCGTCGGGCGACGCCGTCCAGCGCCGCCTCGTCCACCTCAGCCAGCGAGCCCACCACCAGGTCGGCCAGCCCGAAGGCGGGATGACCGCCCTCGCCCTCCTCGGGGACCGCGATACACGCCATGGTGGCGGCTTTGGCCGCCAGGACCCCCGCCGGCGCGTCCTCCCACACCACGCAGCGTTTGGGCGGCACCCGCAACCGGCGGGCGGCGGTGACGAAGACCGCCGGGTGGGGCTTGCCGAACTCCTCGTCCTCGGCCGAGTGGACCAGCTCGAACCGATCCAGCAGGTCGAAGTGGTCCAGCGCGGCGTGGATCAGCCGGTACTGCGACGACGACGCCACCGCCAACGCCCAGCCCCGGTCCGCACAGAGTTCGATGGCGTGGACGGCACCGGTCTTGAGCACGCCCTTGGCGTACACCAGCTCGATGACCCGGTCGACGATCTCCACCGCCACCTGCTCGGGCGCCGGGCCCTCCCACGGGTAGTGGCTGTGCCAGTGCACGGTCACCTCGCCGACGAACATCCCCTTGGTCGTGCGGCATCCGGTCGGGTCCAGCGGAACGCCCAGGCCGCCGAGGATCTCGATCTCGGCCTCGTGCCAGAGCACCTCGGAATCGATGAGCAGCCCGTCCATGTCGAAGATGGACGCGGCGAACCCCGCGTCCTTGTCCAAGGTGGACGCGACGAACCCCGCGTCCGTGTCGAAGACGGACGCAGCGAACCCCGCCGGCGCGGGAGGGGGCGCGCTCAAGCGGTGAGCTGCGCCTCGATGTCGCTCACGATCGAGGGGTCCTCCGGCTCCACCTGGGGGCGGTAGCGACCGACGATCTCACCCTTCGGCGAGACGAGGAACTTCTCGAAGTTCCACGTGATGTCGCCCGCCTGGCCTTCGGCATCGGGCGTGGCGGTGAGCTCGCGGTAGATCGGGTGACGACCCTCGCCGTTCACCTCGATCTTCTCCATCAGAGGAAAGGTCACACCGTAGGTGGTCGAGCAGAACTTCTCGATCTCCTCAGCCGTTCCGGGCTCCTGGCCCATGAACTGGTTGCTGGGAAACCCGATGACCGAGAAGTCCTTGTCAGCGTACTTCTTCTGCAGGCGCTCGAGCCCTTCGTACTGAGGCGTCAGGCCGCACTTCGAGGCCACGTTGACCAGCAGCAGCGTCTTGCCCGCGTAGTCGCCGAGCTTGGCGTCCGCGCCTTGCAGGGTGTGAATGGGGATGTCGTAGAGAGCCATGCCGGGGACCCTACCGGCCACCGGCGCCGGCGCGCCCGGCCGCCATAGGGTGAACACCCGTGCACGCCACCGTGATCCGCGAGGGGGAACTCACATGGGAGGAGCGGCCCGACCCGGTGCCCGGCGACACCGAATTGGTCGTGGCCGTGCAGGCGGCCGGTCTCAACTCGGCCGACCTCACCCAGCGAGCCGGCTTCTACCCGGCGCCTCCGGGCTGGCCACCCGACATCCCGGGCATGGAGCTGGCGGGCGAGGTCGTCTCGGTCGGGCGCTCGGTCACCGCCTTCTCTCCCGGCGACCGGGTCATGGCCCTGGTGGGGGGCGGTGCCCAGGCGACGATGGCCTTCGTGGACGAGTCCCATGCCTTGGCCGTCCCCGACTCCCTGCCCTGGCCCGAGGCCGGGGGCTTCCCCGAGGCCTTCTCGACCGCCTATGACGCCCTCTTCACGCAGGGCGCGCTCGAAATGGGCGAGCGCGTCCTCGTCAGCGGCGCCGCCGGTGGTGTGGGGACGGCCGGCGTCCAGTTGGCCCGGGAAGCGGGCGCCATCGTGACGGCAACGGTTCGCCAAGCCGAGCACCGCCGGGCCGTGGCCGACCTGGGCGTGCACGCCGTGATCGCGCCCGGCGAAGAAGGTGACCACGGCCCCTACGACGTCGTCCTCGAGCTTGTCGGGCAGGCCAGCCTGACCAACGTGTTGCCCCACCTGGCCACCTGGTCCCGGGTGGTCGTCATCGGCGTGGGGTCGGGCGGCCGCATCGACCTCGACCTGTTCACCCTCATGTCCAAGCGCGCCCGCATCGGCGGCTCGACCCTGCGCGCCCGCAGCAGGCGGGAGAAGGCCGACGTGACCGCCGCCGTCGCCGCCCACGTGCTCCCGGCCCTGGCGGCGGGGCGCCTGCGCGTCCCGCTCTGTGCGACCTTCCCACTCTCCGAGGCGGCCGCGGCCTACGAGCGCTTCGGCTCCGGTGCCAAGTTCGGCAAGGTGGTCCTCGTCGCCTCATGATCGAGGCCGTCTTCCACGTGGGCCAGACGCTCGGCCCGCACCCCCGAAATTCTGCGTCGCGCCCAGCCGGTCGCCGCGAGGCCAATGCGACGCGGGGTGGAACAACGGGCGACGTCTAGCGCGAGAGGATCACCACGCCGGCGTTGGCGCCGCGACCCACCGTGTGCGAGAGCGCGGTCCGCGCCCCTTCGACCTGGCGCACGCCGCACTCACCCCGGAGCTGGCGCACCAGCTCGACCACCTGGCCCAGGGCGGAGGCCCCGAGCGGTTCGCCCTTCGAGAGCAGCCCGCCGCTCGGATTGACCGGGAGGCGGCCCCCCAGGGCGGTGGCGCCCGAGTCGAGCAAGGCCGCCGAACCGCCCGGCTCACACAAGCCGAGCTCCTCGCACGACAGCAGCTCGCGGGCGGCGTCGGTGTCCTGGCACTCCACCACGTCGAGATCCCCGGGGCCGATTCCCGCCTCCTCGTAGGCCGCAGTGGCGGCCAGGGCGGTCGGCGTGGGCACGGAGTCGTCGGCCAGTCCCGACAGCGGCGTCGACTCGCTCAGCACCGGGCCCGGAATGTGGGAGCGCAGCACCGCCCCGGACAGGGTGACCGCGTCCGGGCCACCCGGCGCCAGATCGTCGCGCTGCAGGACGAGCGCGGCGGCACCTTCGTTCGGCGAACAGAGCATGAAGAGGTGCAGGGGTTCGCACACCACCCGCGATCCCAGCACCTCCTCCACCGATATCTCCTTCTGGTACATGGCGTCGGGGTTCGCCGCGCCGTGGCGGCGGTTCTTCACCACCACCTTGGCCAGATGATCCTTGGTCACGCCCGACGTCATGGTGAGCCGCTGCGCCCGGAGCCCGAAGAACGACGGCGTGGCGGCCAGCCCCGCTTCCTCCTGCCACGGCTCGAAGAAGGAGGACCGGATGATGCCCTTGGGCATCTTCTCGGTCCCGAACACGAGCACGGTGTCGTACTGGCCGGCCCGGATGGAGGCGGCCGCCAGCATCGAGCGCGGCGCCGCCACTGGCGCACCCCGCTTCCACGTCGACGATGGGCATCCCTGTCATGCCGAGCCGGCTCAGGACCTTGTGGCCGGTGGCCACGCCGCCATAGGCCGTGCCGCAGAAGGCGGCCTGAAAGCCGCCCTTGCCGACGCCGGCTTCCCGCAACGCGGTGCGGACGGCGACCACACCCATGTCCGTGGGCGTCACGCCCTCGAAACGCCCGAAGGGGTGCATGCCCACCCCGGTGATCACCGCACTCACGCCGCACCCACCGGAGAGAACGCGTAGGTGACGACGTCGTTGCCCTCGTCATCCGAGCTGAGCGGCACCACCTGGAGCTCCATCTCCTGGTCCGCGCCGAGTGCCGCCGGGTTGCTCTCCGTCAGCCGCCCGATGACGCGGATCCCCTCGGGGAGCTCCACCACACCGATCCCGTAGGGCACCTCGCCGGCATAGCCGGGCGGCGAAGCGGTCACCGCGGTCCACGCCCAGAGCCGGCCTCTCCGTGAGAGGTCGACCGGTTCGGGATCCTCGGTGGCGCAGTAGGGACAGGTGTCGGTGCGCGGGAAGGAGGTCGATCCGCAGTTGGCGCACCGGCTGCCCAGCAGGGCCGGAGGATCCGCGTCCGCGGAACAACCCCTCGCGCACCATCGTGCGCCCGCTCACCCGCCCAACTCCACCATTTCGAGCGCGTCGAACTCCCAGAAGGCGCGGAGCGCGGCGATCCTGCCGGCACCGTCGCTCCGATAGGTGTAGACGCCGTGGACCACGGCCTGATGGGTTCCGCCGGCCAGCGTGGTCCGGATGATGCCGACGTCGGCCACTTCGTCGCCGCACAGATACGAATGGGTGATCTCGAAGTCGATGGCCTCACTCGACGCGATCACCGTGTCGTAGAAGTTGGCGATCGCCGCGATGCCCCGGTGACCCGTGCCTTCGGGATCGAAAGGGGAGGGGCCGATGGGATCCTGCACGACGGCGTCCTCGGTGAAGAGGCCGAGCCAGCCTTCGCGGTCGCCGGCGGTCACGGCCGCCCGCGACCGGATCCCCAGCTCGCGGACGTTCGGCGTCTCACTCATCACGGCCCCTCTTTCTCGCTCAGCGGACCTTGGCGATCACGTCGTCGGCAAACCGGCGCAGGTTGTCCACTTTGGTCTGCAACGTTTCGGCATCCTGTTCCACCCCGTAGGGCCACCGGAAGCCGACGATCACGTCCGTCACTCCGAGGTCCTCGAGCCGGCGGACACCGTCGACGCTATAGGCGTCGACCGAGATCACGTGGACCTCGAAGGGCTTGGTCTCCGTTCCGTGCTCACGCCGCAGCACGTCCAGGCGTTCCAGCAGCCCGGGCAGGTCCGCCGGGTCACCCCCGCCGTGAAGCCACCCGTCACCGTCGACCGCCGCCCGCTTGAGCGCCGCCTCGTGGTGGCCGCCGATCAGGATGGGGACGGGTGCGCTGGGCGCCGGGCACATCTTGATAGAGGGCACGTCGAAGATCTCGCCGTGGAACTCGAAGAACCCGCCCGACATCAGACCCCGCATGATGACGATCTCCTCGTCCATCCGCTTGCCCCGGCGCTCCCAAGGCACGCCACAGATCTCGTAGTCCTCGGGCCAAGGACTCGACCCGACGCCGAGGACGAGCCGATTGCCGGTGAGCACGGCGGTCGAGCTGACCTGCTTGGTGATCAGAACGGGTTGGCGGATCGGCAACTTGATCACGAAGGTCACGAAGCGGATCCGCTCCGTCAGGGCGCCCATGGCCGGAATCAGCGAAAAGGGCTCGAGGAACGGCTTGTCCTCGAGGAACTCGCGGCTGCCGTCGGGATTGAAGGGGTACGTCGTGTCCGAGAACTCGGGGTAGCAGATGCTGTCGGGGACGACCATGGAGTCGTAACCCGCCGCCTCGGCCGCCTGAGCCAGCGGCAGGTAGAAAGACGGGTCGGTCATCGACTCCGCATAGGAGAAACGCACGGCACCTCCGTAGTGGGACCAGATCGGGATTGTGGGGCACGACTGCCGCCTACCATGCGGCCCGTGCCCGCTCATCCTGCCAGCACCGACCCTTCGGGGCACAACCCGAGTGAGCCCCTCTTGAAGGCGGACGACCGAGCGCCCCTGGTCACCGACCTCTCGCTCGAGGACCTCGAGCGCGACGCCCGGCACGCCATGGGCGAGATGGCGTACGCCTACTACTCCGGAGGTGCCGACGACGAGCGCCTCCTCGAGGGAAACGTGGCCGCCTGGGCGCACTGGCAGCTCCACCCACGGGTGCTGGCGGGCCTCGACACGGTGTCGACGGCCACCACGCTCCTGGGCACGCCGGTGGCTTCGCCGGTGGTCATCGCCCCCACGGCCATCCAGGGGCTGGCGCACCGGGAGGGCGAGGCGGCGACCGCACGGGGGAGCGCCGAGGCGGGCGCGCTCATGATCCTGTCTTCGCTGGCCACCTGCCCGCTCGAGGAGGTGGCGGCCGCGGCGCCCGGGGCGCCGCGGTGGATGCAGGTCTACGTGTTGCGGGACCGGTCCCGGACCGAGGAGCTCGTCGCCCGGGCCGTCGCCCACCGCTACGGCGCCCTCGTCCTCACCGTCGACGCCCCCGTCTCGGGCCTCCGGTTGCGGGAATGGCGTTCTGGCGTCCACCTGCCGGACGATCTGGCCCTGCCCAATCTCACCGGTGCCGGCACGGAAAGCGCACGGCAGGGAGGCTTCATGGCGATCGTGACCCACGAGTTCGAACCGGCGCTCACCCCGGACGACATCGCGTGGCTGGCCGGCCTGAGCGAGCTCCCCGTCGTGGCCAAAGGCGTGCAGCGGGCGGACGACGCGGTCCGCTGCGTCGAGGCGGGGGCAGCTGCGGTCGTGGTGTCCAACCACGGGGCGCGCCAGTTGGCCGACGCGCCGGCCACGGCCGACATCCTGGCCGAGGTGGTGGACGCCGTCGACGGCCGGGCCGAGGTCTATGTCGACGGGGGTGTTCGGCGTGCCCCCGACGTCGTGAAGGCCTTGGCCCTCGGGGCGCGCGCCGCGCTGGTGGGACGCCCGTCGCTCTGGGCCTTGGCCACGGGTGGTGCCGACGGCGTGGCCGGGCTGTTGCGGTGGTTCGAGACCGAGGTTCGACGCACGATGGCCCTGTGCGGCGCGGCCAACGTCGAAGCGCTCGATCGCACCTTGGTGCGGCGGACGCCCGGCTTTCCACTCGAGGGAGGAATCCGATGAGCACGATCGCCGCCATGCTGGCCGTGCGGGCGCAGGACGACAGCACCGGGGTGATGGATGCCGGCGGCAGCTGGACCTGGCGTCAGGCCGTGGCCGAAGGTGCGGCCCGCGGCGCCCTGGCCAGGGCGCTCTTCGGCGGCGGACCGCCCCACATCGGCGTCCTGCTCCCCAATGGCCCCGAATACCTGTTCTGGCTCAACGGCGCTGCGCTGGCGGGTGCCGCCATCGTCGGCATCAATCCCACCCGCCGCGGCGAGGCGCTGGCGGCCGACGTCCGCGCTACCGATTGCGCCCTGATCGTCACCGACGACGACGGTGCCGCGCTGCTCGAGGGCCTGGACCTCGACCTCGACGCCGACAAGGTGCTCATCGTCGACTCGGACCGCTACGGCACCCTCGTCGAGGAGTACCGGGGCAGTCCGGCCGCAGATGCGGTGCTGGCCGGGACCGACCGGGTGGAGGAGGACTCCTTGTTCCTCCTCATCTTCACCTCGGGCACCACCGGTGCACCGAAGGCGGTGCGCTGCACCCAGGGCCGGCTGGCCGGGATCGCCGAGATCGCCGCCCCCGGCTACGGCTACAACACCGACGACGTCTGCTACTGCCCCATGCCGTTGTTCCACGGCAACGCGCTCATGGCCCTGTGGGGACCATCGGTGAACGTGGGGTCGGCCATCGCCGTGCGGCCCCGATTCAGCGCATCGTCCTTCCTCGACGACGTCCGGCTCTTCGGTGCCACGAAGTTCAGCTACGTCGGCAAGGCCATCGCCTACATCCTGGCCACCCCCGAGCGTCCGGACGACGCCGAGAACACGCTCACGAGCGCCTTCGGGACCGAGGCCTCGGTGCGCGACCGCAGCCGCTTCCGGAAGCGGTTCGGCTGTTACCTCATCGAGGGCTACGGGCAGAGCGAGGGCGGTGTCGCCATCAATCCGACGGCCGACATGCCCAGGGGAGCGCTGGGACGCCCGGTCGACGGGGTGGACCTGGCTGTGATCAGCCCCGAGACCGGCGAGCAATGCGCGCCGGCCCGCTTCGACGCCGAACGACGGCTGCTCAACGCGGGCGAGGCCATCGGGGAGATCGTCAACCGGAGCGGCCGGGGCAAGTTCGAGGGCTACTACAAGCGCGAGGACGCGGAGCACGATCGGCTGCGCCGCGGCTGGTACTGGACGGGCGACCTGGGCTACGTCGACGAAAACGGCTTCTTCTACTTCGCCGGCCGCAACGGCGACTGGCTGCGGGTCGACTCGGAGAACTTCGCCGCCGGGCCGGTCGAGGCGGTGCTCTCGCGCAACCCGGACCTGGCCGTGGTGGCGGTCTACCCCGTCCCCGACACGGTCTCGGGCGCGGGCGATCAGGTCATGATCGCGGTCGAGCTGGCCCCGGACGCCACCTTCGATCCCGTGGCATTCGCCACATGGCTCGAGGACCAACCCGACCTCGGCCCCAAGTGGATCCCCCGCTATGTCCGGGTGTCGGACTCCTTGCCCCAGACGGCGACGGGCAAGGTGACCAAGGTCGGCCTGCGCCAGGAGGCCTGGGTCTGCGACGAACCGGTGTGGTGGCGGCCCCTCGACACGGCGGAGCTTCGGTTCGAGGCCTTGGGCGACGAGGACCGCGCCGAAGCTGGCGGCCGGTCTGGCCGAGAACGGCCGACCGCCGGTCGGACGCGCTAGCTGAGCCCCACGATCTCGAGCACGCCCGAGAGGTCGCCGACGCGGCGATCCCCTGGCTCGAGTTCGGGGGCGTCGAAGCCCTGACGCTCAGCTTCACGCCAGACATGCACCGCGGTCATCCCCAGGCGACGGGGCCCGCGCACGTCGGGCTCCCACGAATCGCCGACGAACACGACGTCGGCCGCCGAGACGCCGAGCGACTCGACCGACGTCAGGTAGATGTTCGGATGGGGCTTGCGCGCCCCGGCCCGGGCGGAGGTCACGCTGGAATCGACCAGAGCGAGCAGACCCACCTGGTTCAGGTACGCATCGAGCTCCCAGCCCCAGTTGGAACACACGCCGACGATGAGCCCGGCGTCGCGCAACGCGCCCAACGTGGCCGCGGCCTCGGGATAGGGCACCATCCGCCCCTCGTCGAGCCGGCGGAGCGCGTCGACGATCGCTTCTGCGTCACGATCGTCGACGCCGCCATCTCGGGTGAGTTGGCGCAGGCGCGTCCGGACCCAGACTTCGTAGGCCGTCTCGCTGACCGAGTGTTCGCCGTGGTCGATCCCGTTGTAGCGAGAGAAATACCCGTCGAGAACGCTTGCGTCCGGCCTGTAGCCATGGTCGGCGAAGACGCTGGCGTAGGTAGCGCTGCCATCCGCCCAGCGGGCGAGCGTGCCGTAGAAGTCGAAGATGACGGCCCGAACCACGTCGTTATCCTCTCTCGCCGGCGTGACAGGCTGGCACCGGCGCGTCGCCCGTTGCTCCTGTGCGCGCGTAATACTCCTGGTCATGGCCGTCGAGGAGCCCACGCCACCCGGCGCTCACCTCCCCGGAACCCCCGAGGCCCTGACCCGGAACGAGGCACCCTCGACCCGTTGGGTCCTCGAGCTGGTCGGAGTCCTGGTGGCGGCGGTGGTGGTCGCCGTTTTGCTCCGGACCTTCGTCGTGGCGACGTACTCCATCCCTTCGGGCTCGATGGAGCCCACACTGCAGATCGGCGATCGCATTGTGGTCGACAAGCTCGCCTTCCACCTCCACGGCGTCAGCACCGGCGACATCATCGTCTTCGATACGCCCGCGAACGAGGACTGTGCGGGACCACCGGTGGCCAACCTGGTCAAGCGGGTGATCGGCCTTCCGGGCCAGACGGTGTCGTTGTCGGACGGGCACGTGCTCATCAACGGCACGCTGCTCGCCCAGCCGTGGCTCCCTCCGGCCCTGCGCTCGCAGACGTTTCCGGGCCCGTCCTTCCAGCCGTACTCGCTCCGCCGTCCCTACGTGGTCCCCCCGGGTGACGTGTACGTCATGGGCGACAACCGTCCCGAGTCCTGTGACAGCCGCTACTGGGGGCCGGTGGCCAAGTCGGCGATCGTGGGCAAGGTCGACCTGCGGATCTGGCCGCTGTCACGTTTCGCCCTGTTCTGACGAAGCTGTCTCACGAACCTGGGTCTTCAACGAGACGGCGTCATGGCCGACGCTCGACGCGCCAGACGACACGCAGCCCGGACCAGGTGCTGTCGATGGCACAGACCTTGTTGTCCACCAACCCGAGCGGCAAGGCGACCTCCCGCACCACCTGGTCGCTCATCGACGTCGGCACACCCGAGGACCGCTTGGGCCACGCCACCCAGAGACCTCCGTCAGGCACGATCATGGTGGAGAGGGTTCCGATCCGGCGCTCGAACTCGGCCCGCTCGACGAAGAAGGCAACGACGACGTCGGCCTTCCCGCGGGCCTGGCGTCTCAGCGTGGCCCCGGGGGGCAGGTCGTCGATGAGGCCCGGAGGTGCACCGATGAGCGCCACCGTGGAGCCCTCACCGATACCCAACTTCTTCAGCAGTGGGGTTCCGCTGTAGCCGGCACTGAAGGGCCGACCCTATGCCGCGGCCTCGTAGACCATGAAGGCCAGCGGGAACTCGAACTCGTCGGGCGCGTCGGGCGTCACCGCGAATTGTCGGAGGTGTCGGGCGACCGCGGCCTTGGCCTCCTCCTCGCGGGCCGGCGCAATGCCCATCCCGGCGAAGAGCGCTGGGTCCGTCACGGCCGACGCCGCGCCGCGGGTTGTGATCCGGTGCGGTGTCGCCGAGACGTTGGCGTAACCGGCGGCCTCGAGGACCTCGCGCACGTACTCCTCGTCACCGAAGGCGAACGGACCGACCGGGCTCTTCCCGGGCGCCGGTGTCCGGGGTGCGGGCATGAGTGGCCGGAGCACCGTGCTCACGTGCCACGGGTTCCGTTCGACGCCCTGCCAGCAGGCGAAGACCAGGCGGCCCGACGGCGTCAGCCTCCCTCTGAGGGCGCGCAGGGCCCGGGTGGGCTCGTCGAAGAACATGACCCCGAACTGGCTGGCCACCACGTCGAAGAGGCCCTGATCGTCCTCCGCTGTTTGCACATCCGTCTCGACGAAGCGCGCATTGGTGCAGCCGGTGTCGACGGCTCGGGTACGGGCGAGCTCGAGCAGTCCGACTGAGATGTCGAAGCCGACCGCCTCGCCCCCGGGAGCCACGGCGACGGCCAGTGCGAGGGTGAGCGGTCCGGCACCGCAGCCCACGTCGCAGACCCTCCAGCCCGGCCGAGCCGCGATCACATCGAGCAGATAGGGCGTCACGGCACCGGTCAAGGTCTCACGCTTCGGCCAGGTGGCCACCCACACCGGGTCGTTCCAACGCTTGAGCTCCGATTCGTTGTCCACCGCGCCAAGGTATCGGGCCCGCTACGTTCGTCGCCGTGCGAGTCAGTCTGGTCATCCTTCCGAGCGATCGGTGGCGCGAGGCCCGCCGGCACTGGGAATGGGCGGACGACGCCGGCTTCGCCACGGGCTGGACCTACGACCACGTCCGCTGGGGAGGAATGCCTGACGGGCCTTGGCATGCCGCCGTCCCGGTGCTCGCCGCGGCGGCGGTCGTCACGGCGCGCCTGCGGCTCGGCACCTTGGTGGCCACGCCCAACTTCCGCCATCCCGTGACCCTGGCCCGCGACGCCATCGCGTTGGACGACCTGAGCGGTGGGCGCCTGGACCTCGGCCTCGGCCCGGGCAGCGAGGGACCCGACGCCGGCGCGCTCGGTCAGGATCCGTGGACCCCGGCGGAGCGGATGACCCGTTTCGAGGAGTTCCTCGAGGTGTTGCGCCCGATCGTCAACGCCAACGGAACGACCCGGACCACCGTGCACACGGCGCACTACGACGCGGCCGAGGCTCCGAGCACGCCCGGCACCGTGCAGGACCCGCTGCCGCTCACCATCGCCGCCGGCGGCAGCAAGGGCCTGCGGCTGGCCGCGCTCTACGGCCAGCAGTGGGTCACGATCGGTCCGGGACACGGACCACGACAACCCGAAGACATTCAGGCGGCGGCCCGCACGCAACTGGGCCAGCTCGAGGACTGGTGTCGTGAGCTCGGCCGACCCACGCCTTCGAAGATCGTCCTGTGGACGCCGACCGAGACCGTGCTCGAGTCGGCCGAGCAGTTCGAGGAGTTGGCGGGCCCCTACGCCGAACTCGGCTTCGACGAATTCGTGTTGCACCACCCCGATCAGACCGGGCCCTACCGGGGAACCATCGCCGCCTTCGAGGAGATCGCCGGGCGCCACGCGACCTGAGATCCCGCTCGCCCGAGCACTCGTCAGTCGGAGTCCGGGGCGGCCTCGGCCACGAGCGACTCGAGGCCTCGTCGAGCCGGGGCGGGGGCGACCCGCTCCACGACGACCCGATCACACCCGACCCAGCGCGCCGCCGCACCGAGGGCGGCGGCCACGTGGGCCACGCCCTCGGGCCGCAAGAGCGTGACCTGCTTGGCCACGAGCGCCCCGTCGCGGCGCCCCGGGTCGACCAGCCCGACGATCTCGGTGTCGCCCAGGACGGGCATGGCGAAGTAGCCGTAGGTGCGCCGGTGCCGCGGCGTGTAGGCCTCCAAGCGGTGACGCACCCCGAAGAGCCGTTCGAGGCGGTCCCGGTACCAACAGAGTGAGTCGAACGGGGAGAGCAGCAGGCTCCTTCCCTTGGCCCTCCGGCCCGACGCCGCGAGGGCGGTCGGGTCGGCATAGGCCAGGGGCTTCCAGCCCTGCACCCGGACCGGGACCAGTCCCGCTTCAGGGAGCACCGCGGCGGACCATGTGCTGGGGCAGCCCGTGGTAGACGGCCAGGTCGCCCAGCGTGCCGAGGCCGAGGGAGCGGCCGGCCGCCGCCACCAGCCGCACGGCACATTCCTCGTCGGCGAGCTCGGTCTGGCGGAGCGGGGCCGGGATGGCCCGCTCGGTCAAGTCGTAGACCCGCTGGAACCCCCGCCGCTCCCGACACACCAGCTCGCCCACGTCGAGCAGCCATTCGGCGGCGATCTTCGTCTCGGACCAGTCCCACCACACCCCGGACCTCTTGGCCCCCCCGAGCTGGTTGGCCGTCAGGGGCCCGTCGGCCTGCAGGCGGCCCACCACCTCGGCACAACTGCGCTCGCGATCGGCCAGGTCGTGCCAGCGCTTGCCCTTGGCCCGCCGGGCCCGGCGCTTGAACTCGTAGAGCGGCCAATCCTCGAGCGGGATGACACAGGCCGCGTGGGACCAGTACTCGAACGTCGCGCTTCGGTCGCCCCAGTAGGCCCGCTCGACGGCGGAGCGGCCGACCGCCCCGTGACGGGCATAGGCGACCAGCTCGTGCGAGCGAGCGAGCACCGAGATGGTGTCCAGCTGGACTGCCCCGAGACGTCGCACCATCGCAGGCACGCCGCCTCCCGCGCTGCGCCCGCGCAGTCCCTGGGCGCCGAGCGCGATCCGGCGCGCCTCTCCGATGCTCAGGTCGTCACCGGGGCGCGGCATCGCTGCCGCAAGGTAGCGGAGGTTCGCGACGGGCCGGCGCTCAGTCGAGCAGCGCGGCGGCGACTGCGTCCTCGAGCGTGCGATCGTTGGCCCACATCAGCTGCTGCTGCTTGGCCCGGCGGAAGTAGAGCTGGATGTCGAAGTCCAGGGTGAAACCGATGCCGCCGAAGATCTGTTGCGCCATGGCCGTGATGTCACGGAACGTGCTGCAGGCAAACAGCTTGGCCATGGGGGCCAACGAGTCGAGCGGGCGCCCGGCCGCACCGGCCCACGCGGCCTCGTGGACGAGCTGTTCGGCGCCGTCGAGGTTCGTCACGGCGTCGGCCAGGTAGTGGGCCAGCGCCTGGAACGCCCCGAGAGGCTTGTCGAACTGGCGCCGGTCGAGCGTGTACTGCGTCGTGATCTCGAGCGCGTAGCGCGCCCCACCGACCGCCTGCGCGGCCAGGAGCACCAGCCCCGGCTCGAGCACCTGCTGCCAGGTCGCCCAGCCGCTTCCCGCCGGACCGATGCGGTCCTCCCCGGTCACGGCCACCTCGGCCAGCGAGACCTCGTACTGGGTGTCGGAGGCCACCGAGAACTGCTGGCGCAGCGTCACGCCGGCCGCGGTGGGGTCGACCAGGAAGAGATCGACGGCGTCGTCCGCCTCGCCGGTGCGAGCCAGGACGACGAGTCGGTCGGCCGACGACGCGTAGGCCACGTGGCGCTTCACTCCCTCGAGGCGAAAGCCGGAACCCGCTGCCGTCGCCCGTGCCTCGACGCCGCGGGGCGAGAAGCCGTTCTCGGGTTCGAGCCAGGCCGGGGTCAGGATGGCCTCGCCGGACGCCACGGCGCGCAGCCACCGGTCCTTCTGGCCGGCGCTCCCCGCCGTCGCCAGGACCCCGCCGCCCAGCACCGCACTGACGAAGTGCGGGACGGGAGCCAGAGCCCGACCCAGCTCCTGGTAGAGAGCCACGCCCTCGACCAGCGACATGCCTGATCCGCCGTACTCCTCGGGCAGGAGCAACCCGATCAGGTCCAGTGCCCCGAGCTGGCTCCACAGCTCGGCCGGGTAGCCGACGGGGTCGTCCTCCATGGCCCGCACCACCTCGGGCGAGCAGTGACGCGCCAGCACGTCGCGCGCCGTCTGTCGGAGCAGCTCCTGCTCCTGGTCGAACTCGAGGTCCAGCAACGTCAGCACCACCTTCGTGATTGCAAGGGAACGTAGGAAAGACTCACGCGGTCAGCGGTGAGGGTCGCCACTGGTCGCCTCGGCGGGCCCAGGGGTTGTCGTCGGAGGACCGGGGCAGGGCGATCCGGGCCGCGCACGTCGTCTTGACGTCGCCCTCGACCGAGAGGGTCACGCGAACCGTGACGAAGCCGCAGCCGACCTCGTCGACGTCGGTCGCTTCGACCTCGCCCCGCAGGACCATGGTGTCCCCGGGGAAGACCGAGCCCAGCATGCGGAAGGTGACCCGGCCCAGTCGGCCGTGCGGTCCGGTCCAATCCGTCAGGTAGCGCTCGAACCACGCCGCCTGGTTCGGCGTGTTCAAGAAGATGTCCTGCGTGCCGTTGCGGTTGACGGCGAAGTCCTTGTCGTGGTGCATCGGGCGCCAGTCGCGCGTGGCCAACGCGCCGAGCACCACCGTCGTCGCGCTCGACCTCGTGACGCAGCTCGGGCAGCGCGTCGCCCGCCGTCACGTCGTCGAGCACCAGCACCGGCAGCACGGTGACCGTCATGCGCCCTCCCCCCGCCGGTAGCCGAATCCCGTGTAGGACTCGACGGCGACCAGCTCCTCGTCTTGGTTGGTGTAGACGACGTCGATCACCCAGAACCGTCCGGTGCCGAGCCTGGTCGTCTTCTCCTCGCTCACGGAGCGCAGGACCTGATGGGTGCGCAGGCGGTCGCCCATGCGCACCGGCTCGTGGAACTCGATGGTGTTCTCGGTCATGACCGCCTCGGGCAGACCGAAGAGCGCCTTGAGGTCGAAGTGCACTTGGAGCGGCAACGCCTGCTCCTGGCGCCCGGGCGCCCAGTGGTGGGGGCGGAACCAGACCGACACCATCGAGGGCGGGGCCACCGGACCTCCGGTGAGCGCCGTCGCCACGGCGTCGTCCCAGAAGAGCGGATTGCCGTTCTCCACCGATGCGCAGGAGGTCCAGACGTAGCCCCGCTCGACGGGGAACTCCCCCACCTCGTGGTATTGCTCCTTGCCGACCAGCTCGAGGGCCACCGTCAACGGGTCCCGGCTCACGCCACCACCCTCCGCTCGACCCAATCGGCCACCGTCTCGCCGTCCACTCCGGCCTCCTTCAAAAGGTGCTCGGTCTCGGTCACGTGCATGTCCGGCAACGTCGGAGCCGCCGTGCGGTCCATCCCCGCCAGGAGGGGTGCCAGCTGCGCGAAGGTGCCATGGGTGGGGTGGGTGGCCGTGACCACCACGCCCCGGGCGCCGAATTGCGGGTCGCCGGCGACCTCGGCCACTTCGAGCACGGGCGCGACGCAGGTGTCGGCGCCGGCCAGGAGCTCCACCCACTCGTCACGGGGCCGCGTGGCGAAGGCGCGGGCGAAGGAGGCCCGGATCTCTGGCTGGGCGGTCTCGTCGTAGTGGGACGCCGCCAGCTCGGGGCAGCCCAGCGCCCGGCACAGGTTGGCGAAGAACTTGGCCTCGATGGCGCCGACGGCCAGCCAGCGCCCGTCGGAGGCCTGATAGGTGCCGTAGCAGGCGTAGCGGCCCGAGAGGACGTCGTGCCCGGGACCGATGTCGCCGCCCAGGGCGAGCTGCTCGTCGACTGCCAGCGACATCAGCCAGAGCACGCCTTCGGCGACCGAGACGTCGAGGTAGGCCCCCTGACCGGTCCTGGCCCGCTCGGCCAACGCGGCGGTGACGGCCAGAGCGGCCTGGAGTCCACCGGCCGCGGCGTCGGCGATGGTGGCGCCGGGCAGCGGTGGCGCGCCCCGTTCGCCCGGGGTGCTCATGGCCAGGAAGCCGCCGACGGCGAGGTAGTCGATGTCGTGCCCGGCCCACTGGGCGTGCGGGCCGTCCTGCCCGTAGCCGGTGGTCGAGCAGTAGACGACGCCCGGGTTGCGGGCCGACACCGCGGCGTAGCCGATGCCGAGCCGGTCGACCACACTCGGACGGAAGCTCTCGACCACGACGTCGGCCGCGGCGGCCAACGACAAGAAGGCCTCCCGCCCGCCCTCCTCCTTGAGGTCGAGGAGGACGCGGATCATGCCGCGGTGACCGCTGTAGGCGAAGAACTCGGGCTCGGGCGGCGAGGCGTCGGCCGAGGGCACAGGGCCGACCTTGACCACCCGGGCCCCGTAGTCGGCCAGGAGCCGCGTGGCGTGGGCTGCGGGGCCGAAGGTCGAGAGGTCGAGCACGGTGACCCCGCCGAGGGGACCTGGGGAGGACGAGGCGGTGGACACTCAGAAGTTCTTGGGCAGTCCGAGCTTGCGCCGGGCGATGATGTTCTTCTGGATTTCGGAAGCGCCGCCGCCGATGGTGTCGATCACCGTGTAGCGGTACGTCGACTCGGACCGTCCCGCCATCGGAGCGTCCTCGGTCTTCACGCGCAGCTGGCTCCCGGGCCCCGCGATGTCCATGGAGGCGTTGGCGAGACGCTTGGAGAGCTCGGTGGCGAAGAGCTTGTACTCCGACGCCTCGGCCGTCGGCGCGGCGCCGCCCTTGGAGGACTCGTAGACGAACTTGAGCCCCATGACCCGCGCCACCTCGAGCTGGGTGGCCAGCTGGGCCAGGCGCTGGCGGATGACCGGGTCGTCCCTGAGGGGCCGGCCATCGCGCACGGTCGTCTTCACGTATTCGACCAGCAGCTCGAAGCGCTGGTTGATGGGCGAGAAGGTGAACATGGTGAAGCGCTCGAGGTCGAGCGCCTCGGAGATGTACTGGAACCCACGCCCCACCTGGCCCACGACGTAGTCGTCGTGCACGAAGACGTCCTCGAGGAAGACCTCGTTGGTCCGCTCGTCACCCATGGTCCAAATGGCGTTGACCGTGATGCCGGGCTGGTCGATGGGGACGAGGAAGAGCGTGATGCCGGCGTGCTTGGAGTCCGGATCGGTGCGCCCGCCCACCCAGTACCACTCGGCGAAGTGCGCGGACGTGGTCCACGTCTTCTGGCCGTTCAGGATCCAGCCGTCGTCGGCTCGAGTGGCCTTGAGTTGCATGGAGGCGGCGTCGGAGCCTGCGTTGGGTTCGGAGTACCCGACGGCGAACTCGACCTCGTTGCGGAGGATCTTGGGGAGGAACTCGGCCTTCAACCGCTCGTTGCCGTGGCGGATGATGGTCTTGCCGACGATGCCCACGCCCTTGCCGATCTGCGGGCCGCCCCGCCCGGCCAGCTGCTCGTTGAGGAGGTACTCGTAGACGCCCTCCCCTTCGGAGCCGCCGTACTCGGTGGGCCAGGTCATGCCCAGCCAACCCCGCTCACCGAGCGAGGCCATGAACCGGCGTCGCTTCGGCGTATCGACGATCTGGGCCATGTTCTCCCTGGTCAAGTCGAAGACCTCGGGGTCGTCGTTGGCGTCGAGAAAGGCCTCCACCTCCTTCACGAACGCGAGCTGTTCCTCGGAGAACTCGAAATCCATCACTGCCTCCATATCCAGCCGGCGACGATCTGACGACCCGTCAGATGCGTCATCTTAGGACACGGGCCCGGCGCGCCTCCCGCCGGACCAGACCCTGCTCGAGGCGTCGGGCACCGGGCGCCCGGTGGCGTGGCGGTGGGCCCGGGGGGGACCGTCGCTTCAGTCGGCCCAGAGAAGGGAGGCCGACATCTGGGGTCGGGTCATCCCCTTGAGAGGCGTCTCGCTCGAGGCGCCGAAGGCGAACTCACCGGTGCCGGCGACGAGCTGTTCGGAGAGCGAGGAGACCAGGATCTCGCCGGGGACGGCGGCATCGGCCAGGCGGCTGGCCACGATGACCGTATGGCCGATGTAGTCGTCACCCTCGACCACGGCGTCGCCCGTGTTGATCCCGATGTGCACGGCGATGGGGTCCTCGCCCGCAGGCGGCACGTGGTCGCGGAAGGCGCGCTGGATCTCGATGGCACAGCGCATGGCCCTGGCCGCACCGTTGAAGGCGATCATGAAGCCGTCCCCCTGTACCTTGACCTCACGCCCGCCGTAGCGGCTCAACGCCTGGCGCACGATGTGGTGGTGCTCGTGCAGCCGGCGCAGCGAGGCCTGGTCGCCCAGGCGCTCGGTCGTGCCGGCGTAATCGACCATGTCCGAGAACAGGACGGTGACGGTGCCGTCGGCCACCAGGTCGCTGTGGCCCAGCGCGGCCAGCTCGGCGGAAGCGGCCGGGACGTCGGGGGGTGTCGGGGGCACGGAGCGGACCTCGGACCGGGCGGCCGAGCGCTCGCTGAGGGCATCGACCACCCCGAGGGCACTCTCGGTGATGGCCTTGGCCGTCTTGCGCCCCGAGCGGCTCGAGCGGCTCCGCACGTCGATCCCGCCCATCACGGCGAACCCGCGCACGACGATGCGAGGCGAGCCGGGGATGATGGGCGCGTCCCGCAACTTGAGGCTGCGTCCCCCCATGAAGGAGAACCCGACGAGCTCGACGTCGAAGCCCTCCGGCACGATGACGTTGATCCCGCCCCAGAAGGCGAAGGCGGTGATGACCACTTCGGGGCCCTCGATCTCGGCCGAGCGCAGGTCCATGTCGCAGCCGCCCATGATCGCCACGGCGTTGGTCTTGTCCCCGATGCGCCAGCGGCCCTTGGTGTCGTGCCCGCTCATCACGGCGATGTGCCAGCGACGCCGCGCCCGCGGGGTCACGCTGCCGGTGGTCGACGGCTCGGACGCTTCGGGCAGGTCGGTCATGACCGCCTCGAGCTCGCCCCGCGTCGTGGCCTCGAGGGCACGCCCGGCGCGGTCCGAGAACTCGTCGAGCGTCAGGCGACCCGCCACGACGTGCTCGCGCAGCAGGGCCACCGTACGGTCGCGGTCGGCGTCGGCCACGCGCATGGCGAGCTCACCACCCGCCGGCGCCCGGGGACGTCTTGGCTTCGGCTGGTCGGCCATGCCTGCAGTTTGCTCGCTTCCCGGGGCACCGTGCCGCATGGCGCGTGGATCTGACGACCCGTCAGATACCGCCCCGGGGCAGCCGTTAGGCTGGCCGTCGTGCGAGGACTTGTCAGTGTGGCGGGCTACGTGCCCTACCGGCGCCTGGCCCGGGCGGACATTGCCGCCTTCATGGGCGGAGGCGGCGGCAAGGGGACGCGGGCGGTGGCCTCGCACGACGAGGACACCACGACCCTCGGTGTCGAGGCGGCTCGTCTCGCCCTGCGTGGCGCACCCGGGCGCACCCCCGACTCACTCTGGTTCTCCACGGCGCGGCCCGCCTACCTGGACAAGACGAACGCCACGGCCGTGGCGGCCGCCCTCCGGCTGCCGGGCGACGTCGGTGCCTACGACTTCGGCGGCGCGCTGCGCTCGGGCAGCGGCGCCCTGTTGGCTGCCCTGCGCGGTGCGGGCACCACCCTGATCGTGGCCTCCGACCTGCGCGACGGCCTGCCCACCAGCGCCGACGAATCGGCCGGCGGTGACGCCGGCGCAGCGGTGCTGGTCGGGGACGGACCCGATCTGCTGGCCGAGTTCGCCGGGGCGGCGTCGGCCACCGACGAGTTCACCGATCGTTGGCGGGCACCGGGCGATCGGGTCTCCAAGCTGTGGGAGGAGCGCTTCGGCGAGAACCGCTACCTGGCCCTCGGCCGCGACGCCCTCGACCGTGCACTCAAATCCGCCGGGCTGGCCGCCGGCGAGGTGGGCCGGCTCGTGGTCACCGGCATGCACGGGCGCGCCGTCTCGGGGCTGACCCGAAAGCTCGGTCTGGGTGAGGGCGTGTTGGCCGACGACCTCACGGGCAGTGTCGGTCAGAGCGGCGTGGCCCATCCGCTGCTCGTGTTGGCCGCCACCCTCGAAGCCGTGGCCGGGTCGGTGCCAACCGGCACGCCCGTCGTGCTGGTCCACCTGGCCGACGGCGCCGACGCGCTGGTCCTGCGGACCGGCGAGGCGCTCGGAGCCTGGCGCCCGCCCCGCCCGGTGGCCGAGCAGGTGGCCAACGGCGCGCCGCTCCCCTATTCGAAGTTCCTGTCCTGGCGGGGTCAGCTGACACCCGAACCGCCCCGGCGGCCCGAGCCCGCCCGCGTGTCCAGCACGGCGGCCCATCGCAACGAGGACTGGAAGTTCGGCTTCGTCGGGTCCAAGGACCGCAGTTCGGGCGCGGTGCACCTCCCCCCGTCACGGGTCTCCATGGAAGGCGGCGCCGTGGACGACATGGACCCCGTGGGCATGGCCGACGCCGTCGGGACGGTGGTGACCTCGACCATCGACCGCCTGGCCTATTCCCCCAGCCCGCCGATCGTCTTCGCGGTGGTGGACTTCGACGGCGGAGGTCGCTATCCGGTGGAGCTGACCGACACCGACGCGGACGAGATCCGCTCCGGCAGCCGGGTCGAGATGACGTTCCGCCGTCTCTTCAGCGCCGACGGCATCCACGACTACTTCTGGAAGGCGCGCCCCGTGCGCATGGGAGGAGACAGCTGATGGGCTCGCACGGCGTCCGGGACAAGGTGGCCATCGTCGGCATGGGATGCACTCAGTTCGCCGAACAGTGGGAGAAGGGCCTCGACGACCTGATCGTCGACGCCTCGACCGAGGCGTTCACCTCGGCGGGCATCGACAAGGAGGACGTCGACGCCTATTGGTTCGGCACGGCCCAGAGCGGCATGAGCGGCATCACGTTGGCTCGCCCGCTCCAGCTGCGCAACAAGCCGGTGACCCGGGTCGAGAACTATTGCGCAACGGGGTCCGAGGCCCTGCGCGGCGCCGTGTACGCCGTGGCCTCGGGTGCCTACGACGTCGCCATGGCCGTCGGCGCAGAGAAGGTGAAGGACAGCGGATACCAGGGCCTCAACGCCGTGAACCCGCCGGGCGACGGCACCGCCCGCACCCTGACCGCGGCGGCGATGTTCTCCATGGTCGCCCCGGCCTACGGGCAGAAGTACGGCGTCGACGAGGACACCATGGCCGACGTCCTCGCCTCCATCGCGGTGAAGAACCACTTCAACGGGGCCCGCAACCCGAGGGCGCAGTTCCGCAAGGAGATCACGAAGGAGACCGTCCTGTCCTCGCCCCGGCTGGCGGGGACCCTCGGGGTGTTCGACTGCGCCGGCGTCGCCGACGGCGCGGCCGCCGCCATCGTGGTGCGCGCCGAAGACGCCCACCGCTACACGGACAAGCCCGTCTACATCAAGGCGCTCTCCTTCGCGACCGGCAGCGGGTCGGGCCTCATCGACCCGGGCTACGACTACACGCACTTCCCCGAGTGTGAGGCGGCGGCGGCCGACGCCTACGCCCAGGCCGGCATCACCGACCCCCGGCACCAGCTGGCCATGGCCGAGGTGCACGACTGCTTCACCCCGACCGAACTGGTGCTCATGGAGGACCTCGGCTTCGCGCCGCGGGGCACGGCCTGGAAGGAAGTCCTCGCCGGTGCGTTCAACCTCGACGGCGACCTTCCGATCAACCCCGACGGCGGGTTGAAGAGCTTCGGCCATCCGGTGGGCGCCTCGGGTCTGCGCATGTTCTTCGAATGCTGGCTGCAGCTGCGCGGCGAAGCGCCGGCCGAACGCCAGATCGCCACCCGCGACCGCGGCCTGGCCATGACCCACAACCTGGGCGGCTACCCGGGTGAGATGCTCTCCTTCGTATCGGTCGTGGGAAACGAGCCCGGCTGATCAGGTGAGCAGGGCCTGCTGATCAGGTGAGAAAGGCCTCGAGCGGCGTGTAGGCCAGCCCGTGAGCCTCGGCCACCGGTCGGTAGACGACGTGGCCGCTGACCACGTTGACACCTTCGGACAGCGCGTGGTCGGCCTGGACGGCCCGCTCCCAGCCCAGGTTGGCGATGCTCAAGGTGTAGGGCAGCGTCGCGTTGGCCAGGGCGTGGGTCGAGGTGTGGGGCACGGCGCCGGGCATGTTGGCCACGCAGTAGAAGATCGACCCGTACACCTCGAAGGTGGGGTTCGAGTGCGTCGTCGGCCGGGTGGACTCGAAGCAGCCCCCCTGGTCGACCGAGATGTCCACCAGGACCGATCCGGGCCGCATCTGCTCGACCAGGGCGTCCGAGACCAGATGCGGGGCCCGGGCTCCCACCACCAGGACGGCCCCGATCACGATGTCGGCCTCGAGGCACACCTCTTCAATGGCGTGCTCGGAGGAGGCCACGGTCTCGAGCGCCCCGCGGAAGTGGTGGTCGACCTCGCGCAGGCGATCAAGGTTGCGGTCGAGGATGTACACGTCCGAATGCATCCCGACGGCCATGGTGGCGGCGGCGAACCCGGCCACCCCGGCCCCGAGGATGACCACGCGGGCACTCTTCACCCCGGGGACACCACACACCAGCACGCCCCCGCCGCCCCCGGGTCGCATGAGGTGATGGGCACCCATGAGCGGCGACATGCGCCCGGCCACCTCGCTCATCGGTGACAGCAGGGGCAGCGCGTTGTCGTCCGTGCGCACCGTCTCGTACGCGATGGCCACGTTGCCGGCCGCGATCAGGGCGTCGGTGCACTCGCGCGAGGCCGCCAGGTGGAGGTAGGTGAACAGGGTCTGGTCGGTGCGCAGGCCGGCCCGGTGGTACTCCTCGGCGACGGGCTCCTTGACCTTGCAGACCAGGTCGGCGGCGCCCCAGAGCTCGTCGGCCTCCTCGACGATCTTCGCCCCCGTGCGGGCGAAGTCCGCGTCGGGCATCGACGAACCGTCACCGGCCCCCCTCTGGACCAGCACCGTGTGCCCGGCGGACGTCAGCTCGCGCACACCGGCCGGGGTCAAGGCGACCCGGTACTCGTCGGCCTTCACTTCGGTGGGCACTCCGACGATCATGGCTACTCCTCTATGTTGCTCATCACGTGCTTGATGCGCGTGTAGTCCTCGAAGCCGTAGGCCGAAAGGTCCTTGCCGTACCCCGACCGTTTGAACCCGCCGTGAGGCATCTCGGCCACCAGCGGGATGTGGGTGTTGATCCACACACAGCCGTAATCGAGGTCACGGGCCATACGCATGGCACGCCCGTGGTCCCTGGTCCACACCGACGAGGCCAGCCCGTACTCGACGCCGTTGGCCCATTCGAGCGCTTCGGCCTCGTCGCTGAACTCCTGCACCGTGATGACAGGCCCGAAGACTTCGCTCTGCACGAGTTCGTCGTCCTGGCGCAATCCGGCCACCACGGTCGGAGCGAAGCAGTAGCCGCGGTCACCCACCGGGCTGCCCCCGGTGACCACCGACGCATGGGCGGGGGTGCGCTCGAGGAAGCCGCGCACCCGTTCGAGCTGGTTCGCGTTGTTCAACGGCCCGTAGTCGGCCTCCGCATTGTCGGTTCCGCCGACCGTGGTGCCCTCGGCCTGCTCGACCAGGGCGGCCAGCAGGTCACCGTGCACCCGCGGTCCGGCCAGGACCCGGGTCGCCGCGGTGCAGTCCTGGCCGGCGTTGAAGTAGCCGGCTCCGGCGATCCCCTCGGCGGTGGCGGCGGCATCGGCGTCGTCGAAGACGATGACCGGGGCCTTGCCACCCAGCTCGAGGTGGACCCGCTTGAGGGTCGGCGCGGCGGCGGCCGCCACCTCCATGCCGGCCCGGACCGAGCCGGTGACCGAAACCATGGCCGGTGTCTCGTGCTCGACCAGCGCCCGACCCGTGTCGCGGTCGCCGCACACCACGTTGAAGACACCCGGTGGGAGATGCTCGGCCATGATCTCGGCCATGAGAAGCGCCGTGACGGGCGTGGTGTCGGACGGCTTGAGGACCTGGGAGTTGCCGGCGGCGATGGCCGGGGCGAACTTCCAGACCGCCATCATCATCGGATAGTTCCACGGTGTGACCGCCCCGCAGACGCCTATGGGCTCACGGCGGATGAACGAGGTGTGCCCGGACATGTACTCGGCGGCTGCCTTGCCCTCGAGCAGGCGGGCGGCACCGGCAAAGAAGCGGATCTGGTCGATCATGGGCGGGATCTCCTCGTCCATGGTCAGCTGGAAGGGCTTGCCCGTGTTCTCACATTCGGCCCGGACCAGGTCCTCGGCCCGCGCCTCGAGGGCGTCAGCGATGCGGATGAGGGCCAGCGACCGCTCCGAAGGTGTGGTCCGCTTCCAGGATGAGAAGGCGTCGGCCGCCACCCGGACGGCCCGGTTCACATCGGCGCGGCCCGAGACCGGTGCTTCGGCGAACGGTTCGCCGGTGCTGGGGTTGATCAGCGGCGCCACGGGGCCGTCCTCGGCGTCGCAGAAGGCGCCCCCGATGAAATTCTGCAACCTGCGCATGCCCGCTCCCTTCGCTCGTGCCATTGGTTAGGGAATCACAGAATGAGGGCGCCAACAAGCGATTTCGCCATATCAGGTGCCTGCGACGACGGATTCTGCTTGACTGAGCGTGGAAAGATGACACAATTCTGCAGACCGGGGATCACGGCCCGGCGGGACGACCGAAGAGAGGTACGAGATGCCCGACGCCGAAGCGACGGTGGGGGCAGGCGGACAGAACGGGACGCCATCGGCCGGGTCCCTGCTCGACGGTCCCAACCGGGCCATCATCGAGGCCCTTCAGCGCGACGGCCGCCAGCCCTACGGGGCCATCGCGGAGGCGGTCGGGCTCTCGGAGGCCGCGGTGCGCCGTCGCGTGCAACGCCTGCGCGAGATGGGGATCATGCAGATCGTCGCGGTCACCGATCCCCTCCAGCTCGGCTTCACCCGCCAGGCCATGGTCGGCCTCACGGTCGAAGGCGACGTGCGGCGAGTGGCCGACAAGCTCATCGCCATGACCGAGGTGGACTACGTGGTGATGTGCGCGGGCTCGTTCGACCTTCTGGCGGAGATCGTGTGCGAGGACGACGAGGCGCTGCTCCACGTCCTCAACGACTCGGTGCGCTCCATCCCCGGCGTGCGCTCGACCGAGACGTTCTTGTACCTGAAGTTGGCCAAACAGACCTACACCTGGGGCACGCGCTGAGATCGAAGGAGGACACATGAGCACCATCAATCCCGAGGACTCCATGCTGAGCGAGGAGGCCAGGCGCCACCTGTGGATGCACTTCAGCCGGATGGGTTCCTACGAGACCCACGAGGTCCCGGTGATCGTCCGCGGTGAGGGCGCCTACGTCTGGGACCAGCACGGCAAGCGCTACCTCGACGGGTTGGCCGGACTCTTCACCTCACAGCTGGGGCACGGGCGCACGGAGCTGGCCCAGGCCGGGGCCAAGCAGGCCGAGACCCTGGCCTACTTCCCGTTGTGGACCTACGCCCACCCCCGGGCGATCGAGCTGGCCGAACGGCTCGCCGGCTACGCGCCGGGCGACCTCAACCGCGTGTTCTTCACCTCCGGTGGTTCCGAGGCGGTCGAGTCGGCCTGGAAGCTGGCGCGCCAGTACTTCAGCCTGATCGGCCAGCCCGAACGCACGAAGGTGATCAGCCGCTACATCGCCTACCACGGCACCTCCATGGGTGCGCTCTCCATCACCGGCATCCCCGAGTTGCGCATTCCCTTCGAGCCCCTGGTGCCGGGGGCCATCAAGGTGCCGAACACCAACTTCTACCGGGCCGAGATCTTTGCGGACGACGAGGTGGCCTTCGGCCAATGGGCGGCCGACGAGATCGAACGGGCCATTGTGCGCGAGGGACCCGAATCGGTGGCCGCCGTGTTCCTCGAGCCGGTGCAGAACGCCGGTGGGTGCTTCCCCCCGCCTCCGGGATACTTCCAGCGCGTCCGGGAGATCTGTGACCGCCATGGCGTCCTGCTGGTCTCCGACGAGGTCATCTGCGCCTTCGGGCGACTGGGCCACTGGTTCGGCGCGCTCCGCTACGAGTACCAGCCCGACATCATCACGGTGGCCAAGGGGCTCACCTCGGGCTATGCCCCCTTGGGCGCCATGGTCGCCTCGGACCGTCTCATGGAGCCGTTCCTGGGGCCGGGAGCCTCGTTCCTGCACGGGTTCACCTTCGCCGGGCACCCGGTGAGCTGCGCGGTCGCCCTGGCCAACCTCGATGTCTTCGAGGGCGAGCAGATCCTCGCGCACGTGGTGTCGAACGAGCAGGCCTTCCGGGGCGCCCTCGAAGGGCTCTCCGATCTGCCGATCGTCGGCAACGTGCGCGGGGCGGGCTACTTCTACGGCATCGAGTTGGTCAAGGACAAGGAGACCCGGGAGTCCTTCGACGACGCGGAGTCCGAGCGCCTCCTGCGCGGCTTCCTCTCCGGCGCACTCTTCGAGGCCGGACTGATCTGCCGGGCCGACGACCGAGGTGACCCCGTGGTGCAGCTCTCTCCGCCCCTGATCTGCGGGCAGGAGGAGTTCGACTTCATCGCCTCCACGCTGCGCGAGGTGCTCACCGAGGCGTGGCGCCGGCTGTAGCGCCGGGCTCGGGCTACCAGCGCCTCTCGCTGTGGTGGGAGGCGGTTCCCGCCCCGCTGCCGCCGCGTCCCGCGCTGACCCAGGACCTGGCGGTCGACGTCTGCATCGTCGGTGCCGGCTACACCGGCCTGTGGACGGCGCACTCGCTCGTCAGGCGAGACCCCACCCTGCGCATCGCCGTCCTCGAGCGTGAGGTGGCCGGATTCGGCGCGTCCGGACGCAACGGCGGTTGGTGTTCGGCCCTCTTCGCCACGTCCGACGCCGCGTTGGCCCGCCGGCACGGACGGGAGGCCATGGTGGCCATGCGGCGGGCCATGCAGGACACGGTCGACGTCGTCGGCGCCAGCGCGGCCGCCGAGGGCATCGATTGCCAGTTCGCCAAGGGCGGCACGGTCGACCTCGTGCGCAGCGAGGCCCAGGAGGCCCGGGCCCGGGCGGAATTGGACGAACAACGGGAGCTCGGCTTCGGGGAGGACGACCTCCGCTGGCTCGGGCCGGAGGAGGCAGGCGCGCTGATCGGGGCGACCGGCGTGCTCGGCGCCACCTACACCCCGCACTGCGCGGCGATTCAGCCGGCGCTGCTCGCCCGCGGCCTGGCCGAGGCGGTGGAGCGGTCCGGCGTCCGGCTCTTCGAGCACACCGCCGTCACCGCCATCCGCCCGGCCGGCGCCGGCCGGGGGGCGCGGGTGGAGACGGTCGGCGGGACCGTCCAGGCCGAGGTGGTGGTGCGGGCGACCGAGGCCTGGACGCCGACACTGCCCGGGCTGCGGCGGGCCATCGTCCCGGTGTACTCGCTCATGGTGGCCACCGAGCCGCTGGGCGACGCCTTCTGGGCCGAGGCCGGCCTCGAGCGGCGCACCACGTTCGCCGACCACCGCCACATGATCATCTACGGCCAACGCACGGCCGACGGGCGGATCGCCTTCGGGGGGCGGGGGGCGCCCTACCACTACGCGTCCTCCATCGAGGCCGCTTTCGACGCGGAGCCGCGGGTCCACACCTTGCTGCGCCAGACGCTGGCCGAGCTGTTCCCGGCGCTGGCCGAGGCCCGCTTCACCCACGCCTGGGGGGGCCCGCTCGGAATCCCGCGGGACTGGCATTCGTCGGTCGGGCTCGACCGCGCCAGTGGCCTGGCCTGGGCCGGGGGCTACGTGGGCGACGGTGTCTCCACCACCAACCTGGCCGGTCGCACCCTGGCCGACCTCATCACGGGGAGCGATACGGACCTCGTGCACCTGCCCTGGGTCGGGCACCGGTCCCCGTCCTGGGAGCCGGAACCGCTGCGCTGGCTCGGCGTCAACGCCGGGCTCTGGACCATGAAGCTGGCCGACCGCAGCGAGGTCAGGAACGGCAAGCCCAGCCGGCTGGCCGGCGTGATGGGTCGACTCCTCGGGCAGTGAAGGTGCCACAATCGGCAGCCGTGCAGGAGACGCCGACCGAATCCATCACAAAGCTGATCTATCTCTATGCCGAGCGCATCGACCTCGGTGACTTCGCCGGCGTCGGCGAGCTCTTCGACCACGCCACCTTGACCTTCGAGGGATTCGGCGACGCGGTGAGCGGCCGCGACGCCGTCGAAGCGCTCTACGGCCGGACCACCCGGCGTTTCGAGGACGGCACGCCCCGCACCAAGCACGTCATGACCAATCTCATCGTCGACGTCGACGAAGGAGGCGGGACCGCATCGAGCCGTTCCTACTTCACCGTGCTCCAGGCCGTCCCCGGCGAACTGGCGCTCCAGCCGGTGATCGCCGGACGCTACCGGCACCGCTACCAACGGGTCGAAGGCGGGTGGCGCGTGACGGCCATGCACATCATCATCGATCTCATGGGAGACCTCAGCCGACACATGCTCTTCGACCTCCGGCCGTGAAGCTTTCGCTCAGCTACGACTGGTCGTGCCGACCCGGCGAGTTCTGGGCGCTGTACTACGACCCCGGTTTCGCCGTGCGGATGCACCTCGAGAGCCTGGGGTCGACCTCGGCCGAAATCGTGTCGCAGGAGGGTGACCTGAGCAACGGGCTCGTGCGGACGTTGCGCTACGGACAGAAGCCGAACATGCCGGGCCCGGTGCGCAAGATCTTCGGCGAGGAGGTCGTCACCACCGAGGTGAGCACGTTCGACCCCGCCATGTCGTCGTGCACGTTCGTGATGACCCCGGGCACCATGGCGGACAAGACGGACATCCGGGGAGCGATCGCCCTGTCCGAGGCGTCGGGCCGGACGGTCGAGACCTTCACCCTCGAGGCCAAGGTCAAGATCTTCGGCGCCGGTCCCATCGTCGAGCGCTTCATTGAGGCGCAGGCCCGCTCCACCCAGGAGAAGTCCGTCGTCTTCATGCGCCCCCAGCTCGGGGGCTGACGTCCACACAGGCGTTCTCCCTGGCGCCGCTTTACACGGCGTTCACGGAAACACACTTGACCGTGGGTGGTGCCAGCACCCAATGTGTGGCCGCACACCTTCGGTCGCTCGCCAGGGAGGCGGCTTCCACGACATCCACGACTTCCACGAGGCGAACGACAAGGGAGGTTCCGCGGTGGCGATCGCCGAGGACTTAGCGATCATTCACGACCCGAGTGTCGACGACCCCTTCACGGTCGAGCAACACGGGATCGACTTCATCCCCGAGAGCGAACGTTGGGCCCGGCCGAAGGACATCTTCGGGATGTGGGCCGGCGCCTCCGTGCAGACCGAGTACTTCCTCTACGGCGCCATCCTCATGACCTTCGGGTTCACCTTCGCCCAGGCCCTCTCCCTGATCATCATCGGCAACCTGTCCTACTTCCTGCTCGGGTTGTGCTCCCTGCAGGGACCCGACGCCGGGACGGCGGTCTTCGCCATCAACCGGGCCGCCTTCGGGCCCAACGGGTCCCGACCCATCTCCTTCTTCAACTGGGCCACCCAGATCGGATTCGAGGTCGAAGGACTCATCCTCATAGTCGGGGCCGGCCTGGTGCTGATGGTCAAGGGCGGCTTCGACCCGGGCGACCCGGCCAAGGTGATCCTGGTCATCGCGGCGGTCATGGTCCAGGGGATCCTCCCCTTCCTCGGCCACGCCGCCATCGTCAAGACGCTGCGCCTGCTGATCGCCCCGTTCATCGTCCTCTTCGCCATCCTGTTGGGCTTCTCGGTCGGGCACGCCCAGCTGAACGCCGTGGCCCACGGGGCCGGCTGGCAGACCTACCTGGCCGGGCTGGCCTTCACCATCGCCCTGAGTGGGCTCGGGTGGACCGAGTGCGGCAACGACTACACCCGCTACTGCCCGACTGACGTCTCGAAGAAGGGGCTGGTCGGTTGGATCTTCCTCGGCACCGCCGTCCCCGAGATCCTCATCATGACCCTGGGCGCCGTGATCGGGACGTTCGTGGTCGGCATCGGCACCGGTGCGGGTGGCCTGCTCCCCTTCGCCCACCAGAGTGTCATCCCGGCCTGGTTCATCGTCGTCTTCCTGGTCTTCGCCATGGTGCAGCTCTTCGCCATCAACAGCCTCGACATGTACTCGTCCGGGGTGACCCTCCAGGCGATCGGCCTGCCGGTGAAGCGCTACCAGGCCGTCGTGGTCGACTGCGTCATTGCACTCGGCATCACCATGTACGCCATCTTCAGCTCCTCCTTCACGACCTACCTGGAGGACTTCGTCGACCTCGTGATCGTCTGGATCGCACCGTGGTGCGCCATCTTCCTGGTCGATTGGGCGCTGCGTCGCTTCCGTTATGTGCCGAGCGAGTTGCAGAACACCGGGAGGACCTCCCTCTACTGGAACTCGGGCGGGATCTTCTGGCCTGCCATCGTGGCCCAGGTGGTCGGCATGTTCGCCGCCTTCTCGGGGCTGTCCGCCACCTTCCATCTCCCGCAGTGGCTGAACGAGGTGACGTACCACAACAACGGCGCCGACTTCAGCATCTTCCTCGGCATGGGCGTCGGCGGGGCCGTGTACTACCTCCTGGCCCACCGCGCGGTGGCCACACAGGCGGACGCGCAGGTCGACCTGCTGCGCAAGGAGGGGCTGCTGGCTCCGGCCTGAGTCGCCCTCAGCCCCAGTCTTCGACGAGCCCGCCGGCGCCGTCGGGGTGGAAGAGGGGCATGGCCCCGAGCGCGCGGACCAGAGCCGCGTCCGCGCCCAAGGCCTCCCTCCAACCCCCGCCCTCGGTCATCAGGCAGCCGATGACGACGGGTTCGGCGTCCATGCGGCGGACGAGGCGCAGGGCTGCGGCCAGCGAGGCACCGGTGGAGATCACATCGTCGACCACGGCCACCCGTCGTCCCCGCACCGCGCCCACCCGGGCCGGATCCATGCGCAGGCGCTGGGGCTTGTCGGTGGTGATGGAGTGCACGGGCTCGGACCAGGTCTCGCCCAGGTGGATCTTCGGGGTCTTGTGCAAAATCACATAGTCGTCGAGGGCCATGGCCCGACTGGCCTCGATGGCCAGGGGGATGCCCATGGTGGCGACCGAGACGATGATCTCGGGTTCGTACGGGCGCATCAAGTCGGCCAACTCGCGCCCCGCCGTCTCGGCGAATTCCACTCCCATGTCGACGCAGATGAGGAGCGCGATGGTCAGCTCGTCATTGAGCGCGATGAGCGGAAGCTCGACCTTCTGGCTTCCCACCGTGGTCGTGTAGGTACCATCCGGGGTCGTGGACATGGCTCAGAGTGGAGCATATGCCGTCGGCTGAGGTGCTCAGCGAGGCGCTCCTGCGCCAGATGCTGGCCGTCGCCGTGGAGGAGGCGCGCCACGGCATGGAACAGGGTGGCATCCCGATCGGGGCTGCGCTCTTTCACGAGGACGGCACCCTCCTCGGCCGCGGCCACAACCGCCGGGTCCAAGACGGGGATCCCTCCATGCACGCGGAGACGGCCGCCTTCCGTGCCGCAGGTCGGCGTCGCCATTACCAGGACTGCATCATGGTGACCACGCTCTCACCGTGCTGGTACTGCAGCGGCCTGCTGCGCCAGTTCGCCATCGGCACCGTGGTGGTGGGCGAGGCCCACAACTTCGTCGGCGGGCACGAGTGGGTGGCCCGGCACGGTTGCCGGGTCGTGCTGCTCGACGACACCGAATGCATCGATCTGTTGGCCGGCTACATCGCGGCCAACCGCGAGGTCTGGCACGAGGACATCGGCCTGTAACTAGTCGGGTGGTCCGAAGAGACGATCGCCGGCATCCCCCAGGCCAGGGACGATGAAACCCAGCTCGTTGAGCAGCGGATCGATGGCGGCGCAGAACACCGGCACGGCCGGGTGCCGTGCGGCGAACGCGGCCAACCCGGGTTCCGAGGCGATGATGCACAGCGCCTGGATCCGCTGCGCTCCCCGTTCGGCCACGATGTCGCAGACCTGCCCGAGTGACCCCCCCGTCGCCAGCATGGGATCGCAGATCACCACCCGGCGCCCGGACAGGTCGCGGGGCAGGCGGTTGAGGTAGACAGTCGGATTGGAGGGTGATGTCGTCTCGGCGCAGACCGACGTGGGCCACCTCGGTCAAAGGAACGACCTCCTGGATCGCCGGCACCATCCCGAGCCCGGCGCGCAGGATGGGAACGAGGAGCACCACCTCGGAGACCCGGCGGGCCGGGGCCCCGTCCGTGACCGGGGTGTCGACCGCGATCTCGGCCGAGCCGAGGTCGCGCAACGCCTCGTAGGCCAAGAGCCCGGAGACCTCGGACACGAGCTGGCGAAAGGTGTCGCCCCCGGTCGTCCGGTCCCGCAACTGGGCCACGCGGTGGGCCAGTACGGGGTGGCCGACGACGGTGGCGTTCACCCCTCGGCCACCGTGACCAGGTCGGCCAGGACCCGGCGCAGTTCCAACGTGGTGCGGTCGGCCCGCGTGTGCACCTCGTCGCGGGGATCGAGCGGGAGGACCAGGTCGTGGTACGCCTCTTGGACGCGCAGGTCCTCGCGCAGCACGGCCACCTCGAATTCGATCGCCTCCGCCATGCGTCGGCGATCGCCCCCGAGGTCGTCCCGCCACAAAGTGGTGTAGAGCCGGCAGGTCTCTGCCGTCTCGGGCTGGATGAAGAAGCCGATGACGTTGGAGCCACCGGCGTCGAGAAAGTCGATGCGCAGCCGGAGGTGAAATGGCGCGCACAGTTGGTAGGTCAAGCGCCTGGTCTGTATCAGTGGGCGCAGGCCGGCGGCGACCCCCGGGTCCTCGCGGTGGGCGAACTGGTGCTCGTAGGCGACCGTGAAGGACCAGCCGTCGCGTGCCACCGAGTAGGACGGCACCTCGGCGGCTTCGTCCGCGCCGAAGGTCCCGGCGTGGACGAAGGGGAAGTGCGCCATGTCGAGGAAGTTGTCGGCCAGCAGCCCGGCGTTTCCCCGGGCCCGCAGCGTGGGCAGTTCTCCGACCATGAAGGACGGGTCGTCCGCCTCGGGCAGAGCACCGAGGGGCGTGATGGGCTCGTCGGGGGCCACAAAGACGATGCCGTGCGCCTCGGCCACGCCGGCGGCCGCGCTCAGCCGGGCGGTGGACGGGAGGGCGGCGTCGGGACCGAGCGCCGGGATCTCGACGCAGCGGCCCGCTCTGTCGAAACGCCAGCCGTGGTAGGCGCACTGCAACACGCCCTCCTCGCAGTGACCGAGCGTCAGCGGGCAATGGCGGTGCGGGCAGCGGTCGGCGAAGGCCACGACATCACCGCCCGAACGATGGAGCATCCAGGGCTCACCCAGCAACGTGACGGCCAGCGGCTGCTCGGACACCTCAGCCGTTCGGGCCACCGGGTGCCAGCAACGCCGCAGGACGGGATCCGTGTTGGACAGCAGGCGACCCACGCCGACACCTTGGGGCCTGCCGGCGCACGCCGTCAAGGCTGGCGAACCGCGATTCGACCACCGGTACGGACCTTTCTCCTCCCCTCACCCGGTCCAGGCGGCGGACGCGAGCGGTGGCTCGGCGGACCTCACCGGTGGCGCGCCCCGCCGAGGCCGGATATACCTCGTACCCGCAGCCTGACGAAAGGACGCGGTGAGCGCACAGGCGAAGGTGACGGGACGGGCGCCCACCGCCCCGGTCCGCCGGTCCGGGCCCTTCGACCCGAGGCTGCTGCGCTACGCACGAACCACACGGCGCTTCGTCGTGCTCTCCGTGCTCATCGGGGGAGTGACCGCGCTCCTGGTCGTCGCCCAAGCCTGGTTCATCGCCACCATTGCCAACGACGCCTTCTTCCACCACGGGTCCCTCTCCTCGCTGCGCACCCCACTCATCCTCCTGCTGGCGGTGATCGTCGGCCGCGCCATCTTGGCCTGGGCCACCGAACGAGCGGCCCACCGGGCTTCGGCCTCGGCCAAATCGGAACTACGGCACTCGGCCGCCGAGCACATCGCCGCGCTGGGCCCGGCCGGTCTGGACCACCAGGACCGCGGGCGCCTGAGTGTGCTCGTCACGACCGGCATCGACGCGCTCGACGGCTATTTCTCCCGCTATCTGCCCCAGCTCTTCCTGGCCGTGATCGTCCCGGTGACCCTCATCGGGGTCGTGGCCGGCGCCGATCCCGTCTCGGCCGTGCTGATCGCGGTGACGGTGCCCCTCATCCCCGTCTTCATGGGCCTGGTCGGCCTGACGACGCGGGACCGCACCGCGGCCCGCATGCGGTCGCTGCATCGGCTCGCCGGCCACTTCCTCGACGTGGTGGCGGGCCTCCCCACCCTGAAGGTGTTCGGGCGGGCCAAGGCACAGGCCCAAGCCATCGCGGACGTCACCGATCGCTACCGGGTGACCACCTTGGCCACCCTCAAGTTGACCTTCCTCTCGTCGCTCATCCTCGAGCTGTTGGCCACGGTCTCGGTCGCGTTGGTCGCGGTGGCGGTCGGCCTGCGGCTGCTCGATGCGGACATGCAGTTCCACGCCGCCCTCTTCGTGCTCGTCCTGGCCCCCGAGGCCTACCTGCCGCTGCGGGCGCTGGGCGCCAACTTCCATGCCAGCGCCGACGGGATGAAAGCGGCGGAGCAGATCTTCGAGCTGCTGGAGACAACCCCCGTCGTCGGCGACGGTGTCGGCGTCGGTGTCGGTGTCGGTGTCGGTGTCGGTGTCGCCACGGTGCGGCCAAAAGACACGAGCATCCGCATCGTCGGCCTCGAGGTCACCCATGCCGGCCGGCGGATTCCCGCCCTGCAGAGTGCCGACCTCGTGGTCGAGCCCGGTGAGGTCGTCGCCCTCACCGGACCCAGCGGCTGTGGCAAGTCGACGCTGCTCGACGTCGTCCTGGGCTTGCGCCGCCCAGGTTCGGGACAGGTCCTCCTCGGCGGGGTGGACCTGCGCGACCTCGACCTGGAGGCCTGGCGCGCCGGAATCGGCTGGGTACCCCAGCGCCCCCACCTGTTTGCCCGCACCGTGGCCGACAACGTCCGCATCGGCCGGCCCGACGCTTCGGACACCGAGGTGGCCGAGGCGCTCGAGGCCGCAGGCCTGGCGGTCGCGGTACGCCGTCTCCCCCAAGGTGTGGCGACTGCGCTCGGCGACGGTGGCGCCGGGCTGTCAGCAGGCGAGCGTCAACGCCTCGCGCTGGCGCGGGCCTTCGTCCGCGACGCACCCCTGCTCGTCCTCGACGAGCCCACGGCGAGCCTCGACGCCGAGACTGAGGCCGAGGTGCTCGACGCCGTACGGCGGCTGACCGAGGGACGGACGGCGCTCGTCGTGGCCCATCGCCCCGCCCTCGTGGCCTTGGCCGATCGCGTGGTCAGCCTTCCGGTGCCGCTCGAAGCGCCATGAGCGGCACCGTCTTCGAGCGGGCGCCTGATCGACCGGCCTCGGTGGGGCGCACTCTCGGCATTGCCCGCGTGGCGTCGGGCAGGCTGGCCCGGGCCTCTGCGCTCGGTGCCGGGGCCATCGGCGCCTCGATCGCCCTCATGGGCACCTCGGCCTGGCTTATTTCGCGGGCGGCGCTGCACCCCACCGAGGCCTCCCTGACCTTGGCCATCGTGGGGGTCCAGGTCTTCGGGCTCTCACGCGGCTTCCTGCGCTACGGCGAGCGCCTGGTCGGGCACGACGCTGCCCTGCACGTGCTGGGCGACCTCCGCGTGCGCGTCTACGAGCAGCTCGAACGGGTGGCCCCGGCCGGGCTGCCGCTCTTCCGGCGGGGCGACCTCGTCGCCCGGGTCGTCGACGACGTGGACTCGCTCCAAGACGTGGTGCTCCGGGTCGTCCAGCCCTTCGTGGTCGCCACCCTGGTCGGCACCGGCACCGTTGCCGTGATGTGGATCCTGCTCCCGGGCGCCGGCGCGGTGCTCTTGGTCGCCCTCCTGGTCTCGGCCACCGTGGTGCCCTGGCTCACCGGCCGGCTGGCGCAGCGGGAGGAGGCGCGCCTGGCATCGGCTCGCGGCGAGCTCGGCGTGGCCGTGGTGGATCTGATAGAGGGTGCGGCCGAGCTCACCGTTCTGGGAGGCACCACGGAGCAGGTCGAGCGCATCGCTCGGGCGGATCGCCGGGTGCGCGCCACGGCTCGCCAGGGCGCGGGCACCGCCGGCATCGGTCTGGGCCTGACCACGGCACTGGCGGGGCTGGCCTGCTGGGGGGCCCTGACCCTCGGAGTGCGCGCCACCCACGGCGGGCACCTCGATGGCGCGCTCCTCGCCGTGCTGGCCCTGGTCCCGCTCGCCGCCTTCGAGCTGGTTGCCCCGCTCCCGGCGGGGACCCAGGCTCTCCAGCGTTGTCGCACGGCCGCCGGCCGCGTGTTCGCCGCCATGGACGCCCCCGCCCCGGTCGACGAGCCAGAGGCACCGTTGCCCGTGCCGGGCGAGGGGGGATCCCCCTCTCTCGTCCTGCGCGGGGTCTGGGCGGGGTACCCCGGCACCGGCCCGGCCGTCCTGCGCGGGGTCGACCTCGACCTCACTCCCGGACGGCGGGTGGCCCTGGTCGGGCGCAGCGGAGCCGGCAAGTCCACCCTGGCCGACGTCCTTCTCCGGTTCCTGCCCCTCGACGCCGGTGAGGCGACGCTCGGCGGTGTGCCGCTGGAGCGGTTGTCCTCCGACGCGGTGCGCCGGGTGGTGGGGCTGGTCGAGCAGAGCCCCCATCTCTTCGACACGAGCGTCGCAGAGAATCTGCGAATCGGGAGGCGCGGCGCCCACGACGACGATCTCAGCGCCGTGCTGGTTCGGGTCGGCCTGGGCGACTGGCTGGCCGGCCTCCCCGAGGGATTACACACCCGGGTCGGGCCCTGGGGGTCCCGGCTCTCGGGGGGTCAACGCCAACGAGTGGCGGTGGCGCGCGCCCTGCTGGCCGAATTTCCCATTCTCGTCCTCGACGAGCCGGCGGAGCATCTCGACCCTGCGGCCGCCGACGCACTCACCGCCGATCTCCTCGACCTCACCGAGGGTCACTCGACCCTTTTCGTCACCCACCGCCTCTGGGGCCTCGAGCGGGTCGACGAGATCATCGTCCTCGACGAGGGACGGGTCGTCGAGCGGGGGAACCACGTTGATCTCGTGTCCGCCGGCGGCCGGTACGCCGGCCTGTGGTGGGACGAGCTGATGAGCGACCCACCGGCGTCCGAGCCGACGCCGGAGAGCGCCGCGACCCCGAACGCTGCCTGGCCCGAACGCAATGACGCTGTCCTCAACGAAGGGAACGACCTCCCATGAGCCTCGACCTCGCCCGCTGGCAGTTCGGCAGCACGAGCGTGTACCACTTCATCTTCATCCCGGTGACCATCGGGTTGGCCTTCCTGGTCGCTCTGCTGCAGACGGCCTGGTACCGCAACGGTGACGACACGTACCGCCGTCTCGCCCGGTTCTTCGGCGCGTTGCTGCTGATCAACGTCGCCGTGGGCGTCGTGTCCGGACTCATCCAGGAGTTCGAGTTCGGTATGAACTGGTCGGCCTACTCGCGCCTGGTCGGCAACGTCTTCGGCGGCCCTCTCGCCATGGAGGGCCTCGCCGCCTTCTTCTTGGAGTCGACGTTCCTCGGCATCTGGATCTTCGGTTGGAACCGACTCTCGAAGAAGGCGCACCTGACGTGCATCTGGCTGGTGGCCGGGGCGACGATGCTCTCGGCGGCCTTCATCATGGCGGCCAACTCGTGGATGCAGCACCCCGTCGGTTTCACGACGAACAACAGCACCCATCAACCGCAGCTCAACAACATCTGGGCGCTGTTCACCAATCCGGTGTTCCTGTGGGGCTACACCCACGTCATCCTGGCCTCACTGGTCACTGGCGCCGTGGTGATGCTGGCGGTCTCGGCCTGGCACATCCGCAAGAACCACCAGGTCGAGTCCTTCCGACGGACCGCCGTGATCTCGCTCGTGGTCCTGCTGCCGTCGGTGGCGCTCGCGCTCTTCGTGGGCAGCGAACTGGGCGTGGTGGAGGGGACCTACCAGCCGATGAAGATCGCCGCCGCCGAGGCGCTCTGGCAGACCTGCCCGAGTCACTGCGCCTTCTCCCTCGGCCAGATCGGGGGCGGAAAGGACGACGAGACGCCGACCCAGATCATCGAGGTCCCCGACCTCCTGTCGATCCTGGCCACCAACCACGTCGACGGCACGGTCCAGGGCCTCAACAACCTGAACGCGCAGTACCAGAAGGAGTACGGGCCGGGCGACTACATCCCCAACGTGTTCATCCAGTACTGGTCGATGCGCGTCATGGCGTACCTGGCCTCGCTCGTCTTCGTCTTCGCGTTGTGGGGAGCCTGGCTCCTCTACCGCCATCGGCTCGAAAAGGCGAAATGGTTCCTGCGCCTCGCACCCTGGGTGGTGGTCCTGCCCTTCCTCATCAACACCGCCGGCTGGATGCTCACGGAGAACGGTCGACAGCCCTGGATCGTGCAGGGGCTCATGTTGACCAAGAACGGGGTGTCGCCCTCGGTCTCGGCCACCGACATCTGGATATCGCTCGTCGTCTTCTACCTGATCTACGCCGTCCTCGGCGTGGCCGACTGCTGGTTGATGATCCGCTACAGCCGCCGGGCCATCGGCGACGACCCCTTGGCCAAGATCACGTCCGAGGGAGAGAGCGGCCCCGGTTCGGGCACCGTCACATCCGCCGACGCCGAGTCCGTCTCGTCCCACGAGGACGAGGACGACATGGCCCTCGTCTACTAGGAGGTCGACATGGGAGGCATCTCACTCGGAACCCTCTGGTTCGTGATCGTGGCCGTCTTCTGGACCGGTTTCTTCGTGCTGGAGGGCTTCGACTTCGGGGTCGGCATGCTGCACTCGTTCCTCGGGCACAACGACCTCGAGCGACGCGTGCTGGTCAACACGATCGGCCCGGTCTGGGATGGCAACGAGGTGTGGCTGATCGTGGCCGGAGCGGCGACGTTCGCCGCCTTCCCCGACTGGTACGCCACCATGTTCTCGGCCCTCTACCTGGCTCTGGTCATCCTGCTCGCCGCCCTCATGGGCCGCGGCGTCTCGTTCGAGTTCCAGCGCAAGTTCGCCGACCCCCGCTGGCGCAGCTCGTGGCGCTGGATCCTCACCGTGGGCAGCGCCCTGATCCCGCTCCTCATCGGGGTCGCGTTGGGCGATCTCCTGCACGGCCTGCCCATCAACAGCTCGCACGAGTTCACGGGCAACTTCTTCGACCTGTTGACGCCGTTCGGCCTGTGGTCGGGCCTCACCCTGCTCGTGCTCTCCCTCCTCATGGGCGCCACCTATCTCACCTTGAAGACGACGGGAGAGCTTCACGATCGGGCGCAGAAGGTGTCGGCCTGGATCGGCTTGCTGGCGGTGTTGGTGACGTTCGGGTTCATGACCTGGATCCACGTCGGCCTCAGCACGGGATTCGTTCCCAAGCCGATCGAGGCGCTGGGCTTCATGGCGGTGATCGGCGCCGCCTGGGCCGCCCAGGCCAAGGCGGAAGGCTGGGCCTTCACGGCGGCCGCCCTCGGCATGGCCGGCACGGTGGGGGCACTCTTCAGCGAGCTCTTCCCCCGGGTGATGATCTCGAGCACCAACGCCGCCTACGACCTGACCATCAAGAATGCGGCCAGTCCGCCGTATTCATTGAAGGTCATGACGGTGGTGGCGGTCGTCTTCTTCCCCGTCGTGGTCGTCTACCAGTCGTGGGGCTACCACATCTTCAAAAAGCGCCTCTCGGTGCCACGGGTGGACGCGGATGACCCGAGAGCACGCACGCCTCGGCCACGGCGGGAGCTTCCGCACCCACCGAATCGTCATAGGACCAGGTGCGCCGCCGGCGATCCGGTCGGCGGCGGGCCCCGGGTCGCTCAGAGCCCGGGGCTGCTCTGCATGATCCCGCCGTCGGCGAAGATCGTGGTGGCGGTGACGTAACTGGCGCCGTCTCCGGCCAGGAAGGCAACGACCGAGGCGATCTCCTCGGGTTCGGCCAGGCGGCCGATCGGGATCGCGCTGTCGAGCTTGGCCAGCGCGGCGGGATCGTTGACCGTCTGGGCGTTGATCGGCGTGTTCACGGCACCCGGACCCACGCCGACGACGCAGATGTTGTGGGGCGCGAGCTCGACGCCGGCCGTCCTCGTCAACATGCGCATGCCTCCCTTGGAGAGGCAGTAGGCGGTGTTGCCCGGCATCGGCCAGTCCTCGTGGACCGACGTCATGTTGATGATGCGGCCGCCGCCGCCCTGGGCGATCATCTGCTTGGCGGCCAGCTGGGTGCCGAAGAAAGCGCTCTTCAGGTTCACCGCCATGACCTTCTCGAACTGTCCCTCGGTCGTGTCGAGGATCGAGGTCCGGGTCTCGATCCCCGCGTTGTTGACCATGATGTCGAGCCGACCGAAATTCGAGATGGCCGTGTCGATCATCCGCTGGATGTCTTCCACCTTCGACACGTCGGCCTCCACGCCGACCGCGGTCTCACCGAGCGCGTGGAGCTTGCGCTCCAGCTCTTCGGTGGCGTCCGGGTGGGCCACATAGTCGATGACGACCTTGGCTCCCTGGTCGGCGAGGGCAACGACGACCGCCGCACCGATGCCCGTGTTGCCCCCCGTCACGATCGCAACCTTGTCCTGCAGTGCCTCTGCCATGCCGACCTCCGTGCTGCACCCACACCATCGGGGGCGCTGAAGCGATGCTCGCACGCTAAGCCACGCGCCGCCTTCCTGCCACCGACGTCACGCGTCTGTTACCTCGACGCTGGCCCTTCGAGGCACGACGTCTCGCCGCGGACGCCGCTCGCTTGATTCAACGACACAACGCCCATAGCCTCGCTCACGTGACCACGGACGCTGCCGCCATCAAAAGGGAGGCGGAGGCGGACACCTTCCCCCCCATCGCCGACTACGGGTTCCTCTCGGACTGCGAGAACAGTTGTCTCGTCGCGCCCGACGGCTCGGTCGAGTGGCTGTGCCTCCCACGCCCGGACTCACCGAGCGTCTTGGGCGCCCTGTTGGACCGCACGGCGGGCACCTTCCGCTTCGGTCCCACCGGCACCCTCGTCCCTCACCAACGACGATACGTGCCCGGGACCATGGTGCTCGAGACGACCTGGCACACCCCGACGGGCTGGTTGCTCGTCGAGGACCTGCTCGTGGTGCAGCCTGTGACCGACGGGCCCCGGCGGCCGGACTACCGCCGCGTCCCCCGGTGACGCGGCCGCCACGGGCACCCTCCTGCGCCTGGCCACCTGCATCGAGGGCCACGTCGAGGTGGTGGCCAACGTCGTCCCCCTCTTCGAGTACGGGGTCCAGACGGGGACGTGGGACTACGAGGGCGACGGCTACGAGACCATGACGGTCCGACCCCCGGACGGCGACCCGGTTCTCACCGTGAACTCGACCATCCGCCTCAGCGCCGTCGGGGCCCGCTGCTACGGACGCTCGACGCTGGAAAAGGGCGAGTCGGCCTTCGTCGCGCTGTCGTGGTCCGGCCACCGGCCGGCCGACCTCGACGAGGCGCACGAGCAGCTCGCGGCAACCATTGTCTACTGGCGGGACTGGCTCTCCAACGGCACGTTCCCCGACCATCCCTGGCGCAGCTACATCGAGCGCAGCGCCCTGACACTCAAAGGTCTGAGCTACGCGCCGACCGGCGCCGTCATGGCGGCCGCGACGACTTCGCTGCCCGAGACCCCCGGTGGGGCGCGCAACTGGGACTACCGCTACACCTGGATCCGCGACTCCTCCTTCATGCTGCGCTCGCTCTACCGGCTCGGATTCGACTGGGAGGCCCTCGAGTACTTCGCCTTCATCATCGAGGCGGCGGCCGGGCTCCACGGCGACTTCGACCTGCAGATCATGTACGGGATCGACGGCCGGAAGGACCTCACCGAGTCCACCCTCGACCATCTCTCGGGGTGGCGGAACTCGAAACCGGTGCGGGTGGGCAACGGCGCCTGGGACCAGCACCAGAACGACGTGTGGGGCATGCTCCTCGACGCGGTGGACATCCACCTGCGCAAGGGTGCGGCGCAGATCGTCAAACCGATCTGGGAGGGGCTGGCCACGATGGTGGAGGCGGCGATCGCGCACGCCGGGGACCCCGACCAGGGCATCTGGGAGATCCGGGGCGATCCCGAGCACTTCACGGCCTCGAAGGTCCTGTGCTGGGTGGCCATGGATCGTGGAGCAGACATGGCCCGGGTGCGCCACGAACCGGACCGGGCCGAGGCGTGGCGCAAGGCGGCCGACGAATTGAAGGCAGAGATCCTGGACAAGGGTGTCGATGACAAGGGCCGGTTCCGCCAGTCCTACGGCAACGAAGAGCTCGACGCCTCGCTCCTCCTCATCCCGATCCTGGGCTTCCTGCCGCCCGACGACGAGCGGGTGCGCGCCACCGTGCTTGCCATCGCCGACGAGCTGACCGAGGACGGTCTGGTCCTGCGCTACAAGGTGGACAGCACCGACACCGGGTTCGAGGGCAAGGAGGGGACGTTCACGATCTGCTCGTTCTGGCTCGTCACCGCCCTCGCCATGATCGGCGAACAGGAACGGGCCCGGTCCCTGTGCAAGAAGCTGCTCGCCTTCGCCGGCCCCCTGCAGCTCTACGCCGAGGAGATCGACGCCGCGACCGGTGAGCACCTCGGCAACTTTCCCCAGGCCTTCACCCACCTGGCCCTGATTGACGCCGTCGGTCGCCTGATCGAAGCGGAGCGCGGGGGCGCCCCCGTCTAGAACCGGGCCCTGCCGGGCTCACCGCGCCGAACGAGCACATGCCGATTGTGGCCTGAGGAGGTCCATCGATGGCCGAGCACTACGACGTCATCATCATCGGCACGGGCGCCGGCGGAGGAACGCTCGCCCACACGCTTGCCCCCTCGGGCAAGCGGATCCTGCTCCTCGAGCGCGGTGGCTTCCTCCCGAGAGAAAAGGACAACTGGGATCCCGGCGCGGTGTTCATCCAGGGTCGTTATGTCTCGCCCGACACGTGGGACGACAAGAGCGGCAAACCCTTCCAGCCCGGGGTCCACTACTACGTCGGGGGCGCGACCAAGCTCTACGGCGCCGCGCTGTACCGCCTGCGCCCCGATGACTTCGGCGAGCTCACGCACGTCGACGGCGTGTCCCCCGCCTGGCCGCTCAGCTACGAGGAGTTCGAGCCCTGGTACACGAAGGCCGAGTGGCTCTACCAGGTCCACGGCGCTCACGGCGAGGACCCCACCGAGGGCGCCTGGAGCCGCCAGTACCCGTGGCCGCCCGTCAGCCACGAGCCTCGCATCCAGCAGATCGCGGACGATCTGGAGCGGGCCGGCTATCACCCGTTCAACGCGCCCTGCGGCATCCTCCTCGACGAAGCCAACCAGCCGGCCAGCACCTGCATCCGTTGCACCTGGTGCGACGGCTATCCCTGCCTGGTCCATGCCAAGGCCGACGCCGAAGTCATCGCCGTCCTCCCGGCCCTGCAACACCCGAACGTCACCCTCTTGGTCGACACCGAGGTGACGCGCCTCGAGACCGACGACTCGGGCCGGACCGTCACGGGTGTCGTCACCAAGCGGGGTGGCACCGAAGAGATCTTCGCGGCCGACATCGTGGTGGTGTCGGCTGGGGCGACCAACAGCGCCCGGCTTTTGCTGTCCTCGGTCAGCGATTCGCATCCCAACGGTCTGGCCAACGGCTCGGACCAGGTCGGGCGGAATTACATGTACCACAACTCCAAGGCGGTCGTCGCGCTGGGCAGGGAGTCGAACGGCACCGCCTTCCAGAAGACCCTGGGGCTGAACGATTTCTACTTCGCCACCCCCGACTACGAATATCCGATGGGCAACATCCAGATGGTCGGCAAGTCCAACGCCGAGGCCATGAAGGGCGAGGAGCCCAAGCTCACCCTCCTGGCCCCGCACTGGAGCCTGGCCGACGTGGCCGCCCACGCCGTGGACTTCTGGTTGACCACCGAGGACCTGCCGAGGCCCGAGAACCGCGTCACCCTCAACGGTGACGGCGACGTCCGCCTGGACTACACGTCGACCAACGACCAGGAGGCCGGCCATCTCTACGACGAGTTGAAGAAGATCTTGAACCACATCGGTATGGCCTCCCATCACGTGCGGGACAAGAACGTCTACATGTCGATGGGCGTGCCCGTCGCCGGAGTGGCGCACCAGGCGGGCACCTGCCGCTTCGGCACCGACCCGGAGACCTCCGTGCTCGATACGAACTGCAAGGCCCACGACGTCGACAACCTCTACGTCGTCGACACCAGCTTCTTCCCCAGTATCGGAGCGGTGAACCCTGCGCTGACGGCCATGGCCAATGCGATCCGAGTGGGCGAGCATCTCACCGAGCGATTGGCCTGAGCCTGAACCCAACCAGCGGCGACGCGGTGGGCACTCGGCCCGAGACCTCCCTTGTCCTTGCCGCCGCGCTGGTCCAGGGCATCGCCCTCGTCACCTTCCCCGCCGCGAGTTCCATCTTCACCAGCCCCTCGCACTACGGGCTCTCGACCACCCAGTACGGCAGCATGTTCCTCCCCCAGGTGGTGACGGCCATCACGGCCTCGCTCTTGGGCGCCCGTCTGGCCGGGCGCTACGGCCTCAAACGCGTCTTCGTGGCCGGTCTCCTGGCCGACCTCGTGTCGATGGGCCTTCTCGTCACCAGCCAGTTCTTCACGAGCACCCAGCCCTTCGCCTACGGGCTGTTGCTCGTGGCCACCGCAGCCCTGGGCGTCGGTTTCGGCCTGGTGGTGCCGGCGCTCAACACCTTCACCGCCGCCTTCCATCCCGATCGGTGTCGACAAAGCCGTGCTTACGCTCAACGCGCTGCTCGGCCTGGGGACCGCTCTGGCCCCTGTCTTCGTCGCCCTCTTCGTCGGTCTGGGCGCCTGGTGGGGCCTGCCCCTCATGTCGGGCGTGCTCCTGGTGGGCCTTTTCGCCGCGAGCGAGCGTCTGCCGCTTCGCCCGCCGGGCACCGCGGCTTCCGCGCCGGGCGCGACGGTAGAACGTGTGCACCTGCCCGAACGTTTCTGGCTCTTCGCCGGGTTCGCCGTCCTCTACGGCATCTGCGAGACCATGAACGGCAACTGGTCGCAGAGGCTGATGGCGCACCTCGGCGCCTCGACCACGATCGCCTCACTCGCCCTCACGACCTTCTGGGTCATGGTCACGGTGGGCCGGGTCCTCTTCGCCACCGTGCAAAAGGTGTTCCCGACCACCCGCACCTACCACCTCCTCCCCTTCGTGCTCGTCGGCACGTTCGTGCTCGTGGCGCTCCTGCCCCAAGGCTCGACGGCCCTGGGCATCGTCGGGTTCGGCCTGGCGGGCCTCGGGTGTTCCGCGCTGCTCCCATTGACCATCAGCTTCAGCGAGGAGCAACTGGTCGCCCTGTCGTCCATCGTCGCCGGGCGCCATCATCGCCTTCTACCAGTTGGGCTACGGGATCGCCGCCTTCGGCGCCGGTCCGCTGCAGGGGGCCGGCGTCAGTCTCTCGACCATTTTCGGGTTCACCGCGGTGTTCGCCCTCGCCATGGGCGGTCTGTCCTTCGTCCTGGCCCAGCGCCACCAGAGGGTGTCGCACCTCCACCCACGTCCGGCACTCCACGTGCAGTCCAGAACGAGCTGATGTCGAGCCCGCAGACCCGAACGCGCCCGCCGGCGCTCCGTTGCCAGGAAAGGAACTGCCATGAGCCAGAACCCGCGCCACCGTGTCGTCGTCGTCGGTGGCGGATTCGGTGGCCTTCCCGCCGCCCGCGTCCTCTCAGGGGCCGACGTCGACGTCACCCTCATCGACCAGCGCAACCATCACCTGTTCCAACCGCTCCTCTACCAGGTGGCGACCGGCATCCTCTCCCCCGGTGAGATCTCGCCGGTGCTGAGGCACCTGCTGCGCCGCCACAAGAACGTGGAGGTTGCCCTGGCCAGGGTCACCGGATTCGACCTCGAGGCGCGGGTGGTGCACACCGCCGCCCTTCCGGGTGAGACGTTCGACTATCCCTACGACAGCCTGATCGTCGCCGCCGGAGCCGGGCAGTCGTACTTCGGACACGACGAGTACGCGTTGATCGCTCCGGGGATGAAGACGATCGACGACGCCATGGAGCTCCGTCGCCGCGTGTACGGCGCCCTCGAGATCGCCGAGACGAGATCCGACCCCGCACAGCAGCGCTTCTTCATGACCTTCGCCATCGTCGGGGCGGGGCCCACGGGCGTGGAGCTGGCCGGCCAGATCCGCGAACTGGCCGCCCGCAGCCTCACCAAAGATTTTCGCCACATCGATCCGTCCACGGTGCGGGTCATCCTGATCGACGGCGGCGCCCAGCCCTTGGCCAACTTCGGGGACAGCCTTTCGGGACGGGCCAGCAAGGAGCTCGAGAAGATGGGGGTCGAGCTGTGCATGGGTCAGCGCGTCGTGGGTGTCGACCCGCTCGGCGTCGACACCGAGGGATCCGACGGGGCGAAGGGTCGCTTCGAGTGCGCCACCACGATCTGGGCGGCCGGCGTGCAGGCTTCGCCGCTCGCCGGCATGCTGGCCGAGGCCACGGGGGCGTCCACCGATCGCGCCGGACGGGTCGCCGTGCTGCCCGACCTCACGCTGCCGGGTCATCCCGAGGTTTTTGCCGTGGGCGACATGGCGACGGTCAACAATCTCCCCGGAGTCTGCGAGGTGGCCCTGCAGGGCGGCCTCCACGCCGCCAACACGGTCAAGCGGCGACTCGCCGGGAAGGACGGCGTGGCCTTCACCTACCGCGACCTCGGGAGCGCAGCCGCCGTCGGTCGCTTCAAGGCCATCGTGAGTGTCCGGGGACTGCATCTCAGCGGCTTCCCGGGCTGGGTGGTGTGGCTCTTCGTCCACGTGGCCTTTCTCAACGGCTTCGGCAACCGGGCGCGTGCCCTGTGGCGTTGGAGCCGCTCGATGCTGGGACGGGCCCGCCCCGAACGGGTCTTCAGCGTCGGGCACACGGGCGGCGACCTCAGCCTGCCCGACGAGGTCAAAGCCAAGGTCATGCCCAGGGCGTTCCCGATCCTCGAGTCCGACCTCGGACTGATCGACCGTATGGGGCGGCGGGAGGAGCCGGCACGGTCGAAGGCGCCGGACGGCGCCGTCGAAGGCCCGGCCTGACCTGGCGTCCAGAGCCCGGGTCCCGGCGGACAACTATGTTCCTCGGATGATCCTCGATCGCTTCCTCGTCACCGACCACGTCGCCGTCGTCACCGCCAGCGGGCGCGGCATCGGTGCCGCCACCGCCGTCGCCCTGGCCCAGGCCGGTGCGGACGTGGTGCTGGCCGCCCGCACCGAAGCCCAGCTGCGCGTGGTGGCCGAGCAGGTCGAGGAGGCGGGCCGTCGGGCCGTGGTGGTTCCGGGCGACCTCACCGACTACGAGCTCATGGCCTCGCTGGCCGAGCGGGCCTGGAGCGAGTTCGGCCGGCTCGACATCGTCGTGAACAACATGGGGGGCACCATGCCCCGGCCGCTCCTCGACACCTCGCCCCGCTTCCTCGAGGAGGCCTTCCGCTTCAACGTGGCGGCTGGGCACGCCCTGGTGCGGGCGGCGGTGCCCCGCATGCTCGAGGGCGACCACGCCGGGGGTTCGATCGTCAACATCTCGTCCGTGATGGGTCACGTGGCCGGCCGGGGCTACCTGGGCTACGGCACGGTGAAGGGCGCCCTGGAGCAGTACACCCGCCTGGCCTCACGCGACCTGGCGCCCCGCATCCGGGTCAACGCCATCGGGGTCGGCTCCACCGCCACCTCCGCGCTCGACATCGTGATGTCGAGCGACGAGCTGCGTACGGCCATGGAGAAGACCACGCCGCTCAAGCGGCTGGGCCAGGTGGAGGACATCGCCTCCGCCATCCTCTACTTGTGCGCGCCGGCGGGCTCGTACGTCACCGGCAAGGTGCTCGAGGTCGACGGCGGATTGCAGTCGCCCAACCTCGAGATGCCGCTTCCCGATCTCTAGGCCGACTGGCACAAAGGAGTAACCCATGCCGTACCGCGTCGTGCAGTGGAGCACCGGCAACGTGGGCCGACACGCCCTCGCCGGCATCGATGCCCATCCCGAGCTCGAGCTGGTCGGGCTCTTCGTCTCCAACCCCGACAAGGTCGGTCGCGACGCCGGTGAGCTGGCCGGTCTGGGCCACGCCATGGGCGTGACCGGTTCGAGCGACGTCGATGCCCTGCTGGCGCTGCGGCCCGATTGCATCGTCCACACCGCCATGGCCGACGACCGCATGTTCGAGGCGTTGGCCGACCTCGAACGGTTCCTGGCCGCCGGCATCAACGTCGTCTCCTCCAGCCCGGTCATGCTGCAGTACCCGGCACCGGACGACCCGCTGGCCGCGCCGGTCATCGCGGCGGCACAGAAGGCGGGCGTCTCCTTGTTCGTGAACGGGGTCGACCCCGGCTTCGCCAACGACGCGTTGCCGCTGGTGCTGAGCGGGGTCTCGGAGCGCATCGAGGAGGTGCGCTGCTCCGAGGTGCTGAACTACAACACCTACAACCAACCCATGGTCCTCTTCGACATCATGGGTTTCGGCCGCGCCCTCGACGACGTCCCCTTCCTGCTCTCGCCGGGCGTGCTGACCATGGCCTGGGGCAGCGTGGTGCGCCAGATCGCTGCGGGCCTCGGCGTCACGCTGACCGATGTCACCGAGTGGTACGAGCGCGAGCCCGCCCCCGAGGACTTCGAGGTCGACGCGGGCACCATCGAGAAGGGCACGGCCGCCGCGCTCCACTTCGAGGTGCGGGGCCTGGTCGGCGACAAGGCGGTCGTCGTGCTCGAGCACGTCACCCGGTTGCGCGACGACCTGGGCTCCTCGTGGCCCCGACCCGCCGGGCAGGGCTGCTACCGCGTGCAGATCACCGGAGAACCGAACTACACGCTCGATCTCCAGCTCATGGGTACCGACGGCGACCACAACACGGCCGGGCTCAAGGCGACCGCCATGCGCCTGGTCAACGCGGTGCCCGCTGTCGTGGCCGCCCCGCCGGGCCTGGTCAGCGCGCTCGACCTCCCCCTCGTCACCGGCCGCGGCCTGGTCGTCACCTAGCGCGTCGACGCGCTCGTCGTCAGTCCACGACTTCGCTCGTCTGCAGCACGGGCGTGATGTTCGTGTAGTTGGCGACGTCGGCCATGATCGCGCCGGTGCCCTCGTTCGCCATCGCCTGCTGCATGGCGTCGAGCGACTCGAACTGGAAGTGGACCGCGGCGACGTAGGGCCCATCGACGCCCCGGTCGATCTCGGCACCGGGCAGGCCCCAGGTGCGCAGGCAGAGCGGGACGTGGCTGTCCCGGTAGTAGTCGTGGTCGAAGGTGGCCCCTTCTCCGGCGGGGTAGAGGACGCTCAGGCGGATCATGTCGGCTCCTTGGTTGGTTGTTCGCCTCAGTCTGGCCGGTCGGAGCAACCCGGTTCAGCGGAAGTCCCGGCTGGCCGGCACCGCTGTCCCCACCACGAGCGGATCCACTCGCTCGGCGTCGAAGCTGATCGCCCCCTGCCCCCGCCGCACCCGGCCCCGGATGAGGAGGACGGGTGCGTGGCGGGCCACGTGCTTCCAGCGGGCCCAGGCCCCGCGAGAAGACCACGTTCACGTGTCCCGTCTCGTCCTCGAGGTTGACGAACACCGCACCGCGCGCCGTCTCGGGATGCTGGCGGTGCGTCACCACCCCGGCCACCGTCACCCGGTCGCCGTCGGCCGACCATTCCAAATCCGACGCCGTCACCACGCCCATCGCCTCGAGGCGCTCGCGGGCGAGATGCATGGCCGTGCGCTCCGGGGCCAGCCCGAGCGCCCACAGGTCGTCACCCACCGAGTCGTAGAGGCTGGGCTCGGGCAGCGGCGGCGCCTCCGCCCCCACCACCACCCCGGGCAGGCGGTCGGGCGTGCCCTGGGCCGCCGCCCCGGCCGCCCACAGCAGGCGGCGGCGCACCGCCGTCACCGACCCCAGCGCGTCGGCCTCCGCGCCCTCGGGATCGAGCGCCCCGGCGGCGGCCAGCGTCTCGAGCTGCGCCTGGGTCACCCCGGCCCGGCGCACCAGGTCCTCGCCGCCCGACCAGGGCCGGCCGGCCACGATGCGCTCGGCCGTGGCCTCCCCCACCGCGCGCACCGACCCCAGGCCCAGCCGCAGCACCGGGTCGGTCACCTCGCCCTCGAGCGACGCCCCCACCTCGGAACGGTTCACGTGGGGCCGGCGCACGGAGACGTCGTGACGCTGGGCGTCGGCCACCAACGACTGGGGCGACCAGAACCCCATGGGCTGTGCGTTGAGGAGCCCGGCGGTGAACGCCGCCGGGTAGCGCAGCTTCAACCAGGCCGACGAGTAGACCAGGTGGGCGAAGCTCACCGAGTGTGACTCGGGGAACCCGAAGTTGGCGAAGGCGGCCAGCGCGTCGAACACCTGGTCGGCCACCGCCCCCGTCACCCCCCGCTCGGCCATCCCCTCGTAGAGGCGGGCCCGCATCTTCTCCATGCGGGCGACCGAACGCTTGGCCGCCATGGCCTGGCGCAGCTCGTCGGCGTCCGCCGCGCTGAAACCGGCGACGGCCACCGCCATCTCCATCAGCTGCTCCTGGAAGAGCGGCACCCCGAGCGTCCGCTCCAGAATGGGTTCGAGCAGGGGGTGCAGGTAGGTGACCTCCTCCTCGCCACGGCGCCGCCGGATGTAGGGGTTGACCGCGTGCCCCTGAATGGGCCCGGGCCGGATGAGCGCCACCTCGATGGCGATGTCGTAGAAGCTGCGCGGCCGCACCCGGGGCAACGTCCCCATCTGGGCCCGGCTCTCCACCTGGAACACCCCGACCGTGTCGGCCCGGCAGAGCAGGTCGTAGACCTCGGGCTCCTGGGGCAGCTGCCCCAGGTCCACGGTCACCCCGAAGAAGTCGTGCACCAGATCGACCATGCGGTGCAGCGCCTCGAGCATGCCCAGGCCCAGCAGGTCGAACTTCACCAGCCCGATGGCCGCGCAGTCGTCCTTGTCCCACTGGAGCACCGAGCGGCCGGGCATGCGGCCCCACTCCACCGGGCACACCTCCACCACCGGCCGGTCGCACAGCACCATGCCGGCCGAATGGATGCCGAGGTGGCGCGGCCGGTCCAGCAGCTCGGCGGCCAGCTCGGCCACCAGCGGCGGCACCTCCTGGCGCGCCGCCACCGCCTCGTGCACGGCCGCGGCCGACGACGGCCCCCGTCCGTGCCCGGCGTCGATCCCGGCCGACCACGCGTCCACCTGGTCCTGGGTGAAGCCGAAGGCCTTGCCCACGTCGCGCACGGCCGAGCGCGGCCGGTAGGTGATGACGTTGGCCACCTGGGCGGCGTGGCGCCGTCCGTAGCGCTCGTACACGTACTGGATCACTTCCTCGCGGCGCCCCGACTCGATGTCCACGTCGATGTCGGGCGGGCCGTCGCGCGCCGGGGAGAGGAAGCGCTCGAAGAGCAACCCGAGGTCGACCGCGTCCACGTTGGTGACGCCGAGCGCGTAGCAGACGGCCGAGTTGGCGGCCGAGCCGCGCCCCTGGCAGTAGATGTTCAACCGCCGGCACACCCGCGCGATGTCCCACACGACGAGGAAGTAGCCGGCGAAGCCGAGCTGGCCGATCACGTCGAGCTCGTGCGCGATCTGCTTCCACGCCCCCGCCACCCGTTCGCGCTCGGGCGGCCCGTAGCGGGCCCGCGCCCCCTCGCTCACCAGCTGGCACAGGTAGCCCTGCTCGTCCATCCCCTCGGGCACCGGGAAGTCGGGCAACCGCGGCGCCACCAGGCGCAGGTCGAAGGCGCAGGCCCGCCCGAGCTCGGACGCACGCTCGACCACGCCGGGCCAGCGGGCGAAGCGCCGCGACTGCTCGGCCGCCGAGCGCAGGCAGGCCGCCGGGGCCGAGGGCAACCAGCCCTCCAGCTCGGCCAGGGGCCGGCGCGCCCGCACCGCCGAGAGCGTGGTGGCCAGGGGGAACCCGGCCGGCGTGGCGTAGTGCACGTTGTTGGTGGCCACGGCGTCCACCCCCCACTCCACGGCCAGGCGGGCCAGGGCGTCGTTGCGCGCCGTGTCGACCGGGTCCCCGTGGTCCCACAGCTCGAGGGCGACGTTGGGCCGCCCGAACGCCTCGACCAGTCGCCCCACCTCCCGGGAGGCCGCGCCGGGCCCGGCCTCCATCAGCGCGGCGGGGACCGCCCCCTTCCGGCAGCCGCTCAACACCAGCCAGTGCCCGCCGGCGGCGCGGGCCAGCGCGTCGAGGGTGAAGACGGGCTTCCCCTTCTCCCCACCCTCGAGATGGGCGTCGGCCAGCACGGTGGAGAGGCGCGCGTAGCCCTCGGGGTCACGGGCCAGCGCCAACAGGTGGGCACCGGTCGGATCGCGCTCGCCCGTGCGCGGGCTGGCCGGGGCCAGCGTCACCTCGGTGCCGAACACCGTCGGCAGGTTGCACACCCGCGCCGCCTCGGCGAAGCGCACCACGCCGTAGAACCCGTGATGGTCGGTGAGCGCCAGCGCGTCCAGGCCGAGCCGGTGCGCCTCGGCCACCAGCTCCTCGGGATCGCTGGCCCCGTCGAGGAAGCTGAACCCCGAGTGCGCGTGCAGCTCGGCGTAGGGCTCAGTCATAGAGCGCTTCCACCCACCACTGGCCGCGCTCGGTGCAGAGCAGGCGGGCCACCCCGTCCGCGGTCACGACCTGGAGCCGGGCCCGGCGCCGGCGCACCGACCACCAGCGCTCGGTCACCGGCCAGGGACCGGCCCAGCCCACCACCTGGGCCCAGGGACCGCCGTTGACCGAGAGCCGGTCGACCGGTGCCGTGAGCAACCCCCGCCCGCTCACCACCATGGCGTTCCCCTCGGCGTCGATCAGCTCGGCCCGGGGCGGCGCGCGCAGCACGTCGGTCGGCGCCGGCGGCGGGAGCTGGCCCGGCCACGGGGCGCCCGCGGGGCCGGGGTCGGCCTCGGGGCTGCCCCAGGGCACCAGCACCGAACGGCCGGCCGGGTCGCGCCCGCCCTGCAGCCGCCCCATCAACACCGCCTCGACGCCCAGGCGCTCCTGCACCCTGACGAAGGAGCGGGCGGCGCGCCGGTCGGCCTCGGAGACGCCGCCGAAGAAGCCGGGCTGGAAGGGGGGCGGGGGGGCGTCTCCCCGGTCGGGGTCCTCGCCCCGGGCCACCCGGAGCCGGCGCTCGATGCCCTTGTCGCGCAGGCCGGCCAGCTCTCCGCTCTCGCCCCGGGCCACGGCGTGGCAGGCGGCGGCGTCCGGCCCGAAGCGGTCCGAGACGTTGGCCGCGGGCAGCGCGGCGAACTGGCCCAGGGTGGTGATCCCGAGCCGCTGCAAGGTGACGGCGAGGTCGGCCCGGGCCAAGGTGGCCACCGACCACGGGGCGAGAAAGTCGGCCGTCCCGCCGGACGCGACGATCAGCCCCGCCCGGGACGCCAGCGCGGCGGCGAACAGGCCGTCGGCCACGCCGGCCGTCGCCTCCTCGCCCACGGCCGCGGCCAGGCGGGACACCACCGCCTCCTCCCCGCCGAAGAAGCGGGCCGGCCCGCGCGCCGGGAGGGCGCAGACGCCGAGCCGGACCGCATGCACCCAGGGGCACAACTCGCCCGCCCGGGCCACGACCCCGGCGAAGCGCCGGGCCTCTTCTCCCCGTTCCCCCTCCTCGAGGAGGTCGGGGCACCAGATGACGACCAGCCGTTCCATGTTTTCTCCACCATCCGTCGCTCAGGCCGCCTCCGGCCCGCCACCGGGACCGGCGTCCTCCGGGCCCCCCTCCACCTCGGCCACCACCGCAGCCAGCGTCCCCGAACCCGCCGGGAGCCAGAGCGAGCACTCACCCACCCGGCCCGCGGCGCGGCGACCGCTGACCCGGACCTGGGCCCGCCGGCCGCGCAGGTAGCCGTGCCCCCGGCCCACCCCCTCCCACTCGACCTCGCCCACCGACAGCGCCAGGTCCCCGCCCAGAGGCCAGCGGCCCGGTCCCTCGAGCAGCACCACCAGCGCGGCCTGGCGGTCGCGGGCCCGCGCGCTCAGATGCCGTGCCGCGGTCAGACCAGCCCGGCCGGGCGGCCGCACCAGGACGGCGTCGACGCCGGAGAGGAGATCGCCGGCTGCCTCCGCCCAGCCGGCCCCCGGATGGGGGACGAAGACGACGCGGCGCAGGTCGAGCCCGAGCCCGGCCGCCGCCACCACGCCGGGATCGGGCAGGCCGACCGCAGCACACCAGCTCCCCGCCCCGGTGGCCGCCGCCAGGAGGGCCAGGGCCAGCGTGGTGGCCCCGTGGCCCGGCTGCCCCTCCACGGTGACGGTCGTCCCCCGGCGCAGGGAGCCACCGGGGAAGAAGGGGGCCAGCGGCCCGGGTACCGGCAGGGTGCGCCCGGCCACCGGCGTGGCCGGCTTGACCCGGTCGGCCAGCCCGGCGGGCAAGGTGCGCGAACGGGAGGACGGCGGGTTCCCAGCCTGGAAAGCGAACATATGTTCGTACTGTACCGACGCCGGCCCCATTCTGCTCCGGGAGATAAAGGAGCAGGTCAAACGACGTGAAGCGCGGGGAAGGCCTCCGCACGCCACAATGCAGCCACATGTGCGGACGCTTCGCTCTCTACACCCCACCGGCCCGGCTGGCCCGCTACTTCGGCGCCTCCCTGGGCGAAGGGGCCGAGAGCGAGCATCCCAGCTGGAACGTGGCGCCGACCGACGAGGTGCTCGGCGTGCGCGACCGCCCCACTGACGAGGGCGCGCCAGAACGCACCCTGCTGACCTTCCGCTGGGGCCTCATCCCGTGGTGGTCCAAGGACACCAAGTCGGCCAGCCGGCTCATCAACGCGCGCCGCGAGACCGTGCTCACCAAGCCCTCGTTCCGCGAGGCCTTCGAAAAGCGCCGCATCATCGTCCCGGCCGACGGCTTCTACGAGTGGCGCCGCACCAAGAGCGGTGGCAAGCAGCCGCACTTCTTCACCCGGGCCGACGGCGCGCCCATGGCGCTGGCCGGTCTGGCCGAGCGCTGGCGCGACCAGAACCTGCCCCCCGACGCCCCCGTCATCCGCAGCTGCACCATCATCACCACGCCGGCCGGCGCCGACATGGACGGCATCCACGACCGCATGCCCGTGCTGCTCGACCCGGCGACCTTCGACCTGTGGCTCGACCCGGCCAACGAGGACACCGAGGGCCTGCGCGCCCTGCTGGCACCGCTGCCTGCCGGCACGGTCGCCCACCATCGGGTCGGACCGCGCATCGGCAACGTGCGCAACAACGACCCAGACCTCATCGCCCCGGCGCCATGACACGGCGCCGTGAGACACCGGGCCGTGAGAGACCGGGCCGTGAGAGACCGGGCCGTGAGAGACCGGGCCGTGAAAGGATGCCGACGTGACATCACAGACCCCCCGCTTCGACCGGCGCACCCTCCTCTCCGCCGCGCTGGCCACCGGCGGGGCGGCGGTGCTGGCGGCGGCCAGCCGAGGTGACACCGCCAGGGCCGGGGCGGCCATCGCCCGGGCGGCGGCGGCCACCAAGCCGGCGGGCTCGGACCTCGGCGCGATCGAGCACGTGGTCTTCCTCATGCAGGAGAACCGCTCCTTCGACCACTACTACGGCACCTACCCCGGCGTGCGCGGCTTCGACGACCACCCCAAGGGCGATCTCGGCGTGTTCGCCCAGGCCTGGCCGGGCGGGCGCGACCGCAAACTTCTGCCCTTCCACCTCGACTCCTCGCAAGCCATCGGCGAGTCGACCGCGGACCTCGACCACAGCTGGCAGGGCGAGCACCTGAGCCGGGGCAACGGCACCAACGAGGCCTTCGTGCGCACGCACGTGCAGACCCGGTTCGAGGGGCCCGAGCACGGCGTCCTCACCATGGGCTACTACCAGCGCCAGGATCTTCCCTTCTATTACGCGCTGGCCGACGCCTTCACCATCGCCGACAACTATCACTGCTCGGTGCTCGGGCCGACGCACCCCAACCGCCTGATGGCGCTCTCGGGGACGGTCGACCCCTCGGGTCACGCCGGCGGTCCCGTCCTCGAAACGAACTCGTCACCCGACGCCGTCTACAGCGTGCACTGGGACACCATCCCCGAGGTGCTCGAGGATGCCGGCGTCAGCTGGAAGGTGTACAGCCCGGGGCGCCATCGCCGGACCGACCGTCTTCGAGAAGTACGGGATCCTCAGCGACGCCATCCTCCCCTATTTCGCCCAGTACAAGAACCCGAGCTCGGCCCTGTACCAGAAGGCCTTCCTCCCGCAGTACCCGAGCGACTTCGCGGCGGACGTGGCCTCGGGCCAGCTGCCGGCGGTCAGCTGGCTCATCCCGCCCCTCGGGTACGACGAGCATCCCTCGGCGCCGCCCGCCCTGGGCGAGTGGTACACCAGCCAGGTGGTGGCCACGCTGACCTCGAACCCCGAGGTGTGGTCCAAGACGGTCCTGTTCCACATGTACGACGAGAACGACGGCTTCTTCGACCACGTCGCGCCGCCGGTCCCGCCGGCCGGCACGCCGGGCGAGTACCTGACCCAACACACCCTGCCGGCCGACGCCAAGGGAATCCGCGGCCCCGTCGGCATGAGCTTCCGGGTCCCCCTGCTCGTGATCTCGCCCTTCAGCCGGGGCGGCCACGTGGCGTCCGAGGTCTTCGACCACACCTCGCAGATGCGCTTCCTCGAGGAGCGCTTCGGCGTGCGCGCCCCCAACATCTCGGCCTGGCGCCGCAAGACGGCGGGCGACCTGACGTCGACCCTGCACCCCGGCCACGCCGACGCCTCGGTGCCGGCGCTGCCCAGCACGGCCAACGACACGGAGTCCGACATCATGGCCGAGGGCATCACGCAGGCCGAGATCCTCAACGTCCAGAAGGACATGCCGGTCTACCCGGTGCCGGAGCACCAGAGCATGCCGAAACAGGAGCGGGTGTAGGGGCGGTTCATGTCGGCTGGCGGCAGAGCCAACCGCTCCAGCTGATGAGAGAGATGGGACAAGCAGCCGGGTTCGGGCTTTATGCTTCGTCGACCTCTCCATCGTCCTGGCGAGACGCTTCTCGGCTCGTCGACGATTGCTCATCCCAGGAGACTTCATTGCCTCCAATCGAAGACGGCTCGGGTCCTCCAGTCCAAATGTAGGACGAGGCGTTGGGAACCCGATAGAGCACTGACAGGTCAAAGTCAGCTGTTGCAGGATCCACAGAGTCTTGATCCCCACTCGAAGTCAGAGAAGGAAGCTGGCCCAGGAAGTCTTCCCCGTTCTGATCAAAAGCAAAACGATGGGTATCCAACCGAAGGGTTTTGCGGCCGTACCAATACTGAGTTCCTGCAGCGCCGTTCTCTCGGCCGTTGAGGGTCATCGAAACGAAGGTGTTGGCCACGCTGATCCCTCCGCCCGCAACCGGCTGGGGAAGATTGCCCCCGCTGAACGATGAGGCCGAGCAGGATCCGCCACATCCCTCGACCTTCATCGCTCCGGGAAGGACGAGGTGTAGGGAGGCGGTCCACTGGCTGGGAGCCGAGGGTGTTGGTTCCGCCAACGCCACCTCGCTCGTAGGTGTGTACGACTCGGTCCCTTGGGCGGGAGGAGTGACGACGAGAGAGACGTAACGGACCTCCGCGTTTGCGTCAACGGAGACTTGGAATGTTCCAGGGCTTCGAACTGCCGGGCGAAAGGGAAACGCAATGATTGCCAGAACACCGAAAACAAGGGTCAGTGCGAACAGCAGTCCTGGCACGAAGTAGTCCCGGAACGATCGATCTTGCGATTCGTCGTTCGGGTCCTCTTGATCATCGAGTGTGCCCATTTGAATGCCACCAGGGGTGCGTATCCCTGTGTTTTCGCTCATTCCGTTACGACCCCGGTGCGGTCTCCGGGATGGGAGCCTGTTGGGCCTGGGCCAGCATCTCGGAGCGGTCGGCCGCCAGGATGTAGCCACCCTTGATGGCCTTGTCCAAGCTCTTGGTGTAGTCCGCGATGTAGTCCGCCTTGGTCGGGTACAGCGCGGCCAGGGTGGATGCGCTGAGCGGCGTGGCCGATCCGAAGAGTGAGCAGATGACGGTGGCTCCTGGCGGGGCCTGCCCGCTCAGGGTGGAGATGGGGACGTCGACCGCCGGCGTGCGCACGCCGCCGATCACGTTGCCGTTCTTGTCCGTGGCGTAGGTGGTGGGATTCGTGCCGGCCAGGTGGAAGGGGGACGGCGTGGGTGGCGCGGTCCCGTCGACCACCCACTTGTCGAAGGCGGTGAAGGCGGCCTGGACGACCTGATGCTGGGGCCCGTCGTTGATGGGCTGGGTGCAGCCGAGGATCCCGCCGTTGCCGCCGACCAGATAGGCGTCGGCGTGTGAGGTGCCCGCCACCTCCCAGGTCCGGATGCGCGCCGTGTTGGGTTGCTGCGCCGGGGCATAGCCGAGGGTGGTGAGGTCGGTCTGGGTCTCGAACATGAACACCGGGACCGAGAGGTCGGTCCGGATGCGCAAGTCGCCCTTCAGCCCGTTGCCCGAGCCGATGCCGGCACCGCTCCCGCCCCGGCTGTGGATGAAGATGCCGTCGTAGGCGTGGGTCAACGGCTGGAGGGCATCGGCGAAGTCGGTCATGTAGAAGGCGGACTGGGACTCGCCGGCGGCCACGAAGTGGTGCGGGTGGAGAGACCCGAGCACGTCGGTCCCGTGGGCCTTGCGCAGGGCCAGGCCGATCTGGGCGTACATGTCCAGCGCGTACTGGTCGCCCGGATGGTGGAGGGATCCGTAGCGGCTCGGCTCCTGCTGCACCAGCCCGCCGCCCGCACTCTGCGTCCCGAGGATGGAGGAACCGCCATTGATGGCGAGCGCCTGCGCCGAGACGCCGACCCAGGCGTAGCCCTCGGCCATGAGCATCGGGTTGAGGTAGTCCCAGTCGGGCGAGGACTCGCCGGCGGACACGTTGAGCCACTCCACCACGACGGTCCCGTTGAACTTCTTCGGCGACGACGGGCGGCGCACGATGAGGCGGGTCTCGTAGGGGGCGGAGGTGGTGGGCTCGATGGTCCAGCGCCCGTCCGACGGGCTCGACGTCGCCTTGAAGGCGTGGGCCGTCCCCGACGCGAAGTACTCCTGCTCCACGTATCCGTTGGCGGCCAGGTCGGTGCCGACACCAGAGAGGGGTTCGATGACGTGTCCGGTGGTGACCGGCCCGCTCAGTGTGGCCGTCGCCGCGTAGACGTCACTGCCGCCGGCCGCGCCGGCCGGTGCTGCTCCGGCCAGGGTGGCGAGGCCGATGATGAGAACGGCGGTGACGGCGATCCACCTCTGGGTCTGCATCCGGTTGCTCCTCCGACCAGCAACCGCAAGACCCGCACCGAGCGGGACCCCGGATCGGTCCGGGCCGGATGATAGGGCCGCCGGCCGCTCGGGTCCGGGCATGCCCCCACGTGGCTACGTCTGGGCCGTGTCCTTCGCCGTGTCCTTCGCCGTGTCCTTCTCCGCGTCCTTCGCCGTGGCCCCGCCCGTGATGGCGGACCGGGCCACGATGACATCGGTCTCGCCCGGCCGGGCGCCGGCCCGGTGCCGCTCCCCGCGCCAGCCGGTGCGCGCCAGGGCCTCGAAGAAGTAGCGCTCGTCGAAACCGAGCTCCAGCCAGCCATGGGTACGGCTCGACCAGACCGAGAGCCCGTCGAGCCGGGGGCCCCACGGGTACCCGAGGCGCTGCACCGGTTCGGCGGCGAAGAACACCGCGCCCTCGGGCCGAACGATGCCGTGGAGGTGGCGCAACATGGCCAGGTGGTCGGCGCAGTGATGGAAGCTCTCGTAAAACACGGCGGCGTCAAAGCGCTCAGGCGCGACGAAGGTCAGCATGTCGGCCCGCTCCACAGAGAGGCCCCCCGGACCGTGAGCGCGCGCTGCGACCAGGCGGCAGAAGTTCTCGTCCACCTCGACCGCGGTGACGTCGAGACCGGTCGCCACCATGTCGCCCGTGACGTTGCCCCAGCCCGGACCGAACTCGACCACGCGGCGCGGCGCGAGCTCGGCCAGGCAGCTGAGCAGGTGCCCGCGGGCCGCCAGGTCACGTCCGACCATGGTCAGCGAGCCGCTCTGGTAGGGGAACGGACGCTCGCGGGCCAGTTCGAGGTCGAAGGGCGAGGCTTCGTGCGACGTGTCGTAGGAGTCCCGTCCCGAGATGCGTCGGTAGAGCGCCCAGGTCCACTCCCGGTAGGGCTCGGAGAAGGGGTCCGCCGGTGGGGACGACGGCAGGGCGAGAGCAAACGACTGGAGCAGGGCGTGTGCCTCGTCGGGCGCCGTAGCCATGAGCGCGGTGGCCCGATGGAGCTCGGTGTCGAGCTCGTCGATGGTCAGTTGTCGCGGTGCGGGTCGACCCAGGGCGGCGCGCACCCGACGGCTGGCCCCGCTCGGCAGGGCGTCGACCGCCCGCCCGGCCAGCTCGGACGCGCGGCGGCGGGGGCGGCTCAGGTCCATGCGCCGCGCATCAGGAACGGCCCGGTCAAGAGGGCGCGACCGGTGCGCCCTCGATGATGATCATGCCGGGAGGGTACCGCCTCAGGCGGCGGCCCCCACGGTGGCCAACTCGTCCGCGACGAGCGTGCCACCCTTCATCACGGCCAGGAGGCGCGCCCGGTCCTGCAACACCCCGATGTCGGCGAGCGGGTCGCCGTCCACCACCACCAGGTCGGCCAGGTAGCCCTCGCGCACCGAACCGAGCTCGTGCCCACGCCCCATGAGCTCGACGCCGTTGCGGGTGGCCCAGCGGATCACGTCGAGCGCGGGGATGCCCGCCTCCTTGACGTAGAACTCGAGCTCGTCGGCGTAGCGTCCGTGGGGCAGGCCAATGGCCCCATAGTCGTCCCCGACGAGCAGCTTCACCCCGGCGGAGTTGGCCGCCGGCAGGATGGCCAGGGCCCGCGCGATGTCATCGGTCATCGCCGCGGTGAACCCGAGGCCGCCACCGGCCATCAGGTCGGCGAAGCGCGCCGGGAAGAGCTGGCTCGGTACGAGGAACGTCCCCCGGTCGACCATGCGGGAGATGGCTGCCTCGTCGAGGCCGTCACCGTGGTCGACCACGTCGATGCCGGCGTCGAGGGCCATGTGCAGCGCGGTGCGGTTGGCGATGTGCCCGCGCACGAGCACACCGCGCTGGTGCGCGGCGTCGATGCCGGCCGAGATCTCCTCGAACGTCATCTCCGTCTGCTCCGCCGGGGCGACGGTGCCGTGGCCGCCGGTGACGAACATCTTGATGATCTCCGCCCCCTGCTTGATCTCCTCGCGCACGGCGCGTCGGAACTCGGCCGGGCCGTCGGAGCGGTTGATGGCACCGCGGGCCCCGACATCCCAGTACCAGGGGAAGCTCTTGTCGCCGGCATGCCCGGTCGTGCTGACGTCACGGCTGCCCGCCATGAGGCGGGGACCGGGAAAGAGGCCCTCGGCGATGGCGACCTTCATGGAGGCGTCGATGGCGAAGGGCGCGCCCGCGCTCACCGCGCCGGTGAACCCGCTGCGTAGGAGGAGCTCGAGGTGGTGGGCGGCCCGGACGGCCTGCAGCGCCGGTGGCTCCTCGAGCCCGAAGGGCGTCGCCTTCGAACCCAGCTCGTGGTACGTGGCGTGGAAGTGGCTGCTCACCAGGCCCGGCATCACGGTGCGCCCGCCCAACTCGACCACCCGGTCGCCCGCTCCGGCTTCGACCGATGCGGACGCGGGACGCACGGCGGCGATGCGACGGTCCTCCACCACCACGGTGGTCCGCGGCCGTGGTCCGTCCGCATCGAGCACGGTCGCGTTGCGAAGGACGAGGCGCGTCATGTCCCGGCCCCTACTTCCAGCCCGTCAGCACGTGCTCGAACCACCACGGCGGGGCGGCGGCCACGAGGACGTTCATGTCCCAGTAGTCGCACCAGCGGGTGATCCGGCCGTCGCGCACCTCGTGCACCGAGGCCACGGGCAGAGCCATGGTCTCGCCCGTCGGCCAGGCCCAGTGCTCGACGTGCTCGGTCATGACCGCGGTGTCGCCTGCGACGAGGTGCCGACGCTCGTCCCGCAGCTCGGTGAGCTTCCCGAAGGCCAGGGTGAGGCGCCGGACGATCTCGTCGGGCCCGCGGGCCACGTCATCGTCGGGCGTCTCCACGTCGGTGTACTCGCCGTCGGGCGTGAAGCGGGCTGCGGCCGCCTCCAGGTCCTGGCGGTAGAGATCGGCCCAGAACGCCTCGATCAAGGTCCGGTTCTCGTCGACGATCCCCACGCGGCACCTCCCGGGGTGCGCCACCGTTGCCGGGTGCGCCTGCGCACGTACCTCGGCGCGTCCGGACGATAACGCACCAGCGACTGCGGAGGGTCCTGGGCGTGGTAAAGGTAGCTTGACTCCTCACGTCAAGTTACCTTTACTTCATGAAGAACCGAGTCCGCGAGTTGCGCTCGGATCGCGGGCTATCGCAGGCGGACCTTGCCGAAGCCCTGGGTGTCTCTCGACAAACGGTCATCTCCATTGAGAACGGTCGGTACTCGCCGTCACTCCCCTTGGCGTTTCAGATCGCTCGTTTCTTCGATTCGACCGTTGATCTGATGTTCGACCCAAGCCAGGAGGTCAAGAAATGATTGCAACGAGACACACTCGGCTGATCATCCCCGCCGGGACCCTCGTGCTCGGCTCGTTCATCGCCGTGGGGGCGTGGATCGGTTACGGCTGGGGCGCCGCTCTCGGGATCGAAGCGGTCACCATCGGAGGCGCCTCCCTCTAATTCCTCCTCGGTGGCAGGGACAGTGACGTCGGAGCGCTGTTCGGATCGAGGCCGGACGAGCGTCCTTGAGGTGCGGCATTGCGACAGCCTCGGCGATCGCCACTAGCTCCAATGACCATCCGAGTAGGTGAGGGCGTGTCCCCGACGACCTACTGCAATGCAGCGCTTCGAGGTAGGGCAGGACACCGAAGAGAGCGCGCTGCCAAGCTTTTGCCCGGTCGACCAGAAGCCGTTCGAGTACGTAAAGCCATAGCCTGAGGGCGCTCCACCTGTTGCCCCGGAGACCCCAACCGCCATGCAAAATGAACGCGAGGGACACGACACTGAGGACAGTGTGATGCCCAATCCGAGCGGTTGAGCGCCCGACCACGTGCCATCTGAGTAAGAATACGCGCTGTTTCTGCCAAGGGCTACGCAGAATGAGGTCGATGCACACGACACGGCCGACGGCTCGGCAATCACTCCGCCGTTCTTGGTCGACCATTTCCCATGCGTATAGGTGATTGCGATTCCGCCATTGCCTCGATCTCGCTGTACCGCGATGCAGAAGGCAACCGACGTACAGGTCAAGGACGTCACAGGGCCGGCGAAGGAGACCTGACTTGACCACACCCCGTTCGAATAGTGGTGGTCGCTTCCCCAGCCGACCACAACGCAGCGGGACACGGCCGGACAGGAGACCGACGACTCGCCATATCCGTCCCTCGTGAACCGTTGGCCGATCGACCACCTGCCGTGCGAATACAGGTACGTGGATCCCCCTGCAGCGCCTGTGCTGCCCGCAACCGCCATGCAAAACGAGGCAGTCGGACATGACACGGAGTTAAGAATGCTCGTAGCGCCGGCTATCTTCCGAGCACTTGACCACGCACCCCTCTCGTAGATGTACGCGAAGCCAGCAGCGTCGACTGCGGCACAGAACCGCGAGGTTGGACACGACACAGAGGTGAGATCCGCAACGCCAAGTCCATTGGCCTCGACGTTCGTTTCAACCGGGAGACGGCTGCCGACAATGGCGCTGGTGGTGTCAGGCGCAACTGTCTTGGCCGCCGCCCTCGTTGCAACCAGACCGTTTGCGGGCGAACTGAGCCCCACCAGAGCCAGGGCGGCCATGACGATGACCGTGGGGAAAGAGAATTCAGCCGGCTTGCGAACCATGGGGTCACCTTTGTACGGCCCGAGTATCGCACCGTGAGCGATTCAATCCACCGCCTTCAAGATCGGCTCCCAATGCAAGACGCACCGAGTTGTGTCCCCAAAGCTCAATAAAAATTCGGTGGGACGCGTGGCAGAGGTGCCGGCGGGGACGCTCTGGGAACCTGGTCGACGATCCGGGCCCCGGACGCATCCAGGCACCAGTTTCCTTTGGGCAGTGCGCGGCGACGGCGCCAGGGGGCCAACCCTCTCCGCGCCCGACAGCCTCCCCCTATGGTTGGACGCGCAGTCGACCTGTGGGGGTGGATCAGTGGCGTACCGAGTAATCCAGTGGGCAGCGGGCAACGTGGGTCGAGCCGCCATGGAGGGAGTGCTGGCACATCCCGACCTCGAGCTGGCCGGGTGCTGGGTGCACAGCGAGGCCAAGGACGGGGTGGACGTGGGTACCCTCATCGGCCACGATCCCCTCGGGATCTCGGCCCACGCGGACGTCGACCGGCTTCTCGCGGTCGAGGCCGACTGCGTCGTCTACAGCCCGATCTTCGCCGACGTCGGAGTGGTCACCCGCATCCTCGAGTCGGGCAAGAACCTCGTCACGCCGCTCGGCTGGTTCTACCCGCCAGGCGACGAACGGACCCAGCTCGATGCGGTATGCCGCCGGGCCGGCGTGACCCTCCACGGCACGGGTATCCACCCCGGCGGGATCACCGAGCGCTTCCCGCTCATGGTCTCGGCCCTGTCGGGCTCCATCACCCGCGTGCGGGCCGAGGAGTTCTCCGACATCCGCACCTACGGCGCCCCCGACGTCATCCGCGACTGGATGCTCTTCGGCAAGACACCCGAGGAGTCACGCCAGAGCATCATGGCCGAGGCCCTGGGCGGCGGCTTCCGCCAGTCGGTGCACATGGTGGCCGACGAGCTCGGGTTCGACCTCGACGCCGCCCTGCGCACCACGCACGAGATGGCGGTGGCCACCGCCCCCATCGACTCACCCATCGGGCCGATCGCCCCGGGCCGGGTGGCGGCGCAACGCTTCAAGTGGGAGGGCCTGGTCGACGGCGCGCCCGTGGTCACCGCGGCGGTCAACTGGCTCATGGGCGAGGAGCACCTCGACCCGCCATGGCGTTTCGGCCCCGACGGCGAGCACTTCGAGATCGAGATCACGGGCGACCCCGACTGCCTGGTGACGTTCCGCAAGCTCCACCCCGCATCCATCGAGGCCGGACTGGCCCGCAACCCCGGCATCGTGGCGACGGCCCTGCACTGCGTCAACGCCGTGCCGTACGTATGCGACGCCGAGCCCGGCCTCAAGACCTACCTGGAGATGCCGCTGGTGGCGGGGCGCGCCGACCGCAGCCTGCGCCAAGGACGCGGCGCATGATCCTGGACCGCTTCCGCCTCGACGACCGGGTGGCCGTCGTCACCGGGGCCGGGCTGGGCATCGGACGGGGCATCGCCATCGGCCTGGCCCAGGCGGGCGCCGACGTCGTGCTGGCGGCGCGCACCCGGGCCGACCTCGACGAGGTGGCGGCCCTGGTCGAGGCCACGGGCCAGCGGGCGTTGGTCGTGCCCACCGACGTGACCGACCTGAGCCAACTCGAGCAGCTGGTCGACGCGGTGGTGGGCGAGTTCGGGCGGCTCGACATCGCGGTGAACAACGCCGGCGGGGCCATGCCCCGGGCCGCCATGGACACCAGCGAGGGCTTCCTGGAGCGGGCCTTCCACTTCAACGTCACCGCGCCCTTCAACCTGACCAAGCTGGCCGCCCGGGCCATGGTGGACACATCGGGCTGCGGAGCGGTGGTCAACATCTCGTCGCGCTCGGCCAGCATGACCCAGACCAGCTTCGCCGCCTACGGCGCGGTGAAGGCGGCCCTGGACCGCATCACGCGCAACATGGCGCCCGAGCTGGCCCCCCGGGTACGGGTGAACGCCATCGACGTAGGCGGCGTGGCGACCCGCTCGCTCGACATCGTGCTGACCGACGAGGCGTTGCGCAGCCAGTTCCTGGCCAACACGCCGATGGGCCGTCCGGGCGAACCCGAGGACATCGCCTGCGCCGTCCTCTACCTGGTTTCCGACGCCAGCTCCTGGGTGACCGGCAAGGTGTTCGAGGTCGACGGAGGGACCGAGGCGCCGGCCATGGCCGTGCCCGCACCGCTACTCGAACCCGCGGCCGACTGAGGGCGCCGGATGATCCGTCCCGGCGCGGATGCCACGGTGCTCTGTTCCGGGACACTGCGTCCCGGCATCCCCTTCCGCGCCCGCGTGGCGGCGGCGCGAGCCGGTGGCTTCGACTACCTGTCACTCTGGGGACGCGACTACCACGACGCCCGCGCCGAGGGGCTGAGCGACCGAGACCTGCGCGCCATCCTCGACGACCACGGGGTGGCGGTGGCCGAGCTCGACCCGGCCTGGTGGTGGCTCCCGGGCGCGGCGGACGTGCACATCGCACCCGAGCACGACCGCGAGCGGATCTTCTCCTCCGGTGAGGCCGAGCTCTTCGCCGTGGCTGACGCCCTGGGCGCCCGCTCGCTCAACGCGGTGGACGTCTTCGGGGGTCCGTGGTCGCTCGACGACGCGGCCGAGAGCTTCGCCGCCCTGTGCCGGCGGGCGGCCGAACACGCACTCCTGGTCCAGCTCGAGTTCTTGCCCTGGTCCAAGATCCCCGACCTCGACGCGGCCTGGTCCGTGGTGCGGCACGCCGGCGCGCCCAACGGGGGCCTGACCGTCGACGCTTGGCACTACTTCGCCAGCGGGTCGGCCGAGGCGGGCCTGCTCCGCTCCGTGCCCGGTGAACGAATCGTCGGGGTGCAACTCTGCGACGCGCCCGCCGTGCCCGAGGCCGATGCCCTCCATGCCACGCTGCACGAACGGCTGCTGCCCGGCCAGGGCGAGCTCGACCTGGCCGGCCTGATGGCCGACCTACGGGCCACCGGCACCACGGCGCCGATCGGGGTCGAGGTGTTCTCGGACGCGCTGGACGAGTTGGCTCCGGAGGACGTGGGGCGCCGGGCCGGTGCCGCGCTGCGCTCACTGCGCGCCAAACCGCAGTGACCCGGTCCGCGATGATGTCGCCCATGGCACGCATCGTCCTCGTCCACGGGGCCTTCAACGAGCTCTGGGGGCCCAACGAACTGAAGGCTCGCTGGCTCCCCGCTGTCCGCGATGGCCTGTGGCACCACGGCGTCGAGGTGTCCGAGCATGACGTCGACGTCTGCTTCTACGGTGACCTCTTCCGCCGCCACCCCGGGACCAAGGAGGAGGAGCTGCTCGAGAAGGCTCGCCCCGGCATCGCCGAGGTGCTGGGCGACCTCGAGGGGGCCGACGCCCTGGCCGCGCTGGCCGACGCGGCCAGCGAGGCCGTGTTCGAACGAACGGTCGACATGGTGGCCGTGATGACCGCCGAACCCGAGATGCGCGGCCGACTGCGCGAGCGCATCGAGACGGTGATCCACGACGACACCCGCGTCCTGGTGGCCCACTCCTTCGGGACGGTGGTGGCCTACGGCGCCCTGGCGGCGCATCCCGAGTGGCCGGTGCACACCTTCGTCACCCTCGGCTCACCGATGGCCGACCCGCGACTCTTCGAGGGCCTCAGCCCAGCGCCGGTCGAGGGCCGCGGGGTTTGGCCCGGGGGCGTCGCGCGCTGGGTCAACGTGCGCGCCCTCAACGACAAGGCCTGCTCCTCCTCGCTGGCCGACAAGTTCGGTCCGCGGGTCGAAGAGCTCTTCATCGACAACGGCCACCGCTACCACGCGCCCGAGCCCTACCTGAACTCGCGGCGCACCGGCGGCGCCATCGCCAAGGCCCTGCGCAGCTAGCGGGGACGCCGGCGCAGCGCCGGGTCGGCGATCGCCTCGGGCACCCAGCCGACGTCGGTGTCGTTCAGATCGATCCCGGGCGGCACGATCTCGTCGATACGGTCGAGCACGTCAGGGCTCAACCGCAGCTCGAGCGCGGAGAGCTGGGACTCGAGGTGCTCCATGGTGCGCGGGCCGATGATGGGCGACGTCACCGCCGGGTGCTCGAGCACGAAGCCGAGGGCCAGCTCGATGAGACTCAGACCCGCACCCTCAGCCAGCTCGTTCAGTCGCCCGACCGCCTCCACCTTGGCCCGGTTGCCTGGGATGGTCGTGTCGTAGCGGTCGGGCATGACGGCGGCCCGGCGGCTCGTGTTCTCCTTGCCCGGGCCGAAGGCGCCGGACAGCCAGCCACCGGCCAGTGGACTCCACGAGAGCACGCCGATGCCGTACTTCTGGCACATCGGCAGCACGTCCTTCTCGATGGAACGTACGAACACGGAATACGGCGGCTGCTCGGTGACGAAGCGCTCGCGCGAGCGGCGCTCGGACACCCACTGCGCCTCCACGATCTCGTGGGCCGGGAAGGTGGAGCTGCCGAAGTAGCGGATCTTGCCCGCCCGCACCAGGTCGGTCAGCGCGCCGAGTGTCTCGTCGATATCGGTGTCGGGCGAGGGCCGGTGGATCTGGTAGAGGTCGATGTAGTCGGTTCCCAACCGGCGCAGGCTGCGCTCGCACTCGGCCATGATCCAGCGCCGCGAGTTGCCCTGGGCGTTGGGGTCGCGCCCCATCGCGCCGTGGACCTTGGTCGCCAGCACGATCTGGTGCCGCTTGATCTGGGCCAGCGCCTTGCCGACGATCTCCTCGGACTCCCCGAACGAATACATGTCCGCCGTATCGATGAAGTTGATCCCCGCGTCGACGGCCCGGTGAATGATGCGGACGGAGTCATCGTGGTCCTGATTGCCGAAGCTCCCGAACATCATCGCCCCCAGGCAGAGCGGGCTCACCTTGACCCCGGTTCGTCCGAGCGTGCGGTATTCCATGACTGACTCCCTCCGACGTGCGACGGACCGACCTTACCCAGGGTCCTGGCGGACCGCCCCGTCAGAGCGCCGGGCTCAGAGACGGGCGCACGCGTCGGCGGCCGCCCACAGCAGCGTCGGGTCCCCGGAGCGCTTGGAGGAGCGCAGCGCGGCCTCGGTCAGCTTGATGGCGTGCTCGTCCCCCGAGGCGATCGCCCTGTCCACCAGGGCCTCGCTCGACGAGGCGCTCCGGGCGGGCACGGGACCGGTGCGGTCGAGCGCGTAGGCCACGTGCAGCGCGGCCACCGCCTGCCAGGCGTAGCCCAGGGCCGCGTCGTGATCGCTTGCCTCGAGCCAGGGCAGGAGGAGCTCGCAGGCCAGAGGTGAGGTGACCGAATGGAGCAGGCCGATGGCTCCGCCCCCGTCAGCGTTGCGCAGGTAGGCCAGGGCACCCCCAGAGGCCAACTGGTCCAGCAGCTCGGTCGAGCCGGCTCCCCCGGCCAGCGAGGACACACCTTGTTCGAACTCATCGGCGATGGCGGCCACCTGGGCCACCATGTCGCTGATGAGCAGCCGGCGCGGGGCGTCCTCGGGAAGGTAGGGCAATGCGGCCAAGGCCTCGGGCACGCGCTGGTGGCCGATGAGCAGCGGCGGGCCCGGCAGCTCCCGGTAGGACGAGCCCCAGAAGGCGAGGGCCGAAGCCAGCTCGAGCCGGCGGGGAGGCGTATCGGCTCCGCCGAGGCCGCGCAGGCCGTGCGCCGTGCGGATGAGCCCGTGGGTGGCGGCGCCCACGGTCCCGGGCAGCAGCCGGGGCGCCCATTCGCCCACCACGACGGCGGCCGGTCGGTCGGCCAGCTCGCTCTCGAAGAGGGCGAGCCATTCGGGATATCGGGCCTCGTCGCCCAGGGCGCCCGGCCAGGCGTCCTCGCCGAGCGGCGGGGCCGGGGGCGGGGCCACGTCGAGGCGGGGCCGGTAGCGCGCCACCCAGCCCTCGATGGCATCGGCCCGCCCCAGGTGGTCGAGCGCCTCGGCGGCCATCGGCCCGTGGTTGGCCAACCCGAGGCGGCCGTACTTGGGTGCGGTGGCGGCGAAAAGGGTCAAGGCGTCGTCGAGAGCGTCCACCACATCTCCCTTCCCCGAGCCGGTCCGCTCCAGTATGGCCAAGCGCCGGGAGGGGTGCTCGGCTCAGCGCCACTACGATCCGGCCTTCGACGAGGGGAGGACCATGGCGACGACGCCACCACTGCACGGCCTGCGGATCATCGAGTGTTCGGCCCTGGGGCCGGCCGCGATCACGACCGCGCTGGTCGACCTGGGCGCGGACGTCGTCAAGATCGAGCCACCGGCCGGCGACTACATCCGCGAGATGACCTGGCCCATCGTCGAGGGCACCTCCCTCATGCACCTTCATGTGAACCGGGGCAAGCGCTCGCTCGTGCTCGACCTGCGCACCGAGGCCGGCGTCGCCATCCTCAAGGAGCTGGCCGAAGGGGCCGACGTCGTGGTCGAGGCCATGCGCCCGGGCTCACTGGCCCGGCGCGGGGTCGGCTACGAGGAGCTGCGGGCCATCAATCCCAAGATCGTCTTCTGCACCATCTCGGGATACGGGATGACAGGGCCTTACCGCGACTACCCGAGCCACGGCGTGGCCTACGACACCTGGGCCGGCATCGTGAAGGTGGCCACCGACGACGAAGGCTTCACCTACATCCCCGAGCACGTCTCCATCGGCATCAACGCCGGACCCGTCTTCGGGGCGCTCGGCATCTTGGCCGCCGTGATCCGGGCCCGCGAGACCGGCGCGGGCTCCTACATCGACATTGCGCAGTCCGACGCCGCGGCGGCCGTGGACTGGTACCGCTCCGAGAGCTTTCGTGCCTACGAGCGTCCCGAGTCCGAGGTGACGGGCAACAAGGCCGACAACTACGAACGCCGAGCGCCGGGCACGGCGGGCATGGTCGAAGGGGTGCGTTACCAGGTCTACGAGACCAAGGACGGCCAGCACGTCCTCTTCATGGCATCCGAGCAGGCCTTCTGGAAGAACTTCTGCGGTGCCGTCGATCGGACCGACCTCTTCGAGCGCTGGCCCGGGTCCAAGTACGCCGACCACGCGCGGGGAAACCGCGAGCTCCAGGGCGAACTGCGCGACATCTTCCTCACCAAGACGGCGGTGGAGTGGCTCGAATTCGGTGGGCGGGTCAACACGCCGATCGCGCCGGTCAACACCCCCAAGACGTTGCTCGACGATCCCCAGTTCGCCGATCGCCTCCCCTTGCTGCCCGCGGCCGAGGTGGGCCACGATCAGATCTTCACGCCGCTGCACTTCGTGGGCGAAGAACTCCCGCACCCGGCCAAGGCCCCGACCGTGGGACAGCACACCGAGGACGTCTTGCGCTCGGTGCTCGGCTACGACGATGCTCGGATCGCCACCGCCCGCAGCGAGGGGGCATTCGGGACCGACGCCTAGCGCTGCCGGAGGGAGGACAGCATGGATCGAGTCCGGCTGGGTGTGGTCGGCGCGGGCAACATCGCAGCCCTGAACGTGCGCGGGTACCTCGAGGACCCGCGCTGCGACGTGGTCGCCGTCTGCGACACGGACGAGGCCATAGGCCGGCAGGCAGCCAAGGACTGGGGAGACGCCACCTACTACGCCGACCTGACCCGCATGTTGGCCGACGACTCCATCGACGCGGTCGAGATCTTGACACCCACCTACTTGCACCGCGACCACGTCATCGAGGCGCTCGAAGCCGGCAAGCACGTCTCGGTCCAGAAGCCGATCGCCAACTCGGTCGACGACGGACTGGCCATGGAGGCGGCCGCGGCGAAGGCGCGCCGCACCCTGCGGGTCGGCGAATGCTTCGTCCACTACCCACCCCTCGAGTTGGCCAAGCGGCTGGTGGCCGACGGGGCGATCGGCAAGCCGACCTCGCTGCGCATCCGCACCCTGGTCGGCCAGACCGACTCCTCCTTCCAGGCCGGCCTGCGCCCGGAGGGATACGGGTGGCGCCTCGACAAGCGAAGCGCCGGAGGCCACCTGTTCGACGACATGGTGCACAAGTACGCCATGGCGCTCTGGTTGCTCGATCTCCAGATCACCTCGGTCCAGGCCGTGGTACGGCGGCGAGACCTCTTCTTCGAGCCGTGTGCCGTCATCTTCGAGTACGAGAACCCCGACGTGCTCGGCATGATGGAGGTGCAGTATTCGCCGAACTTCTACCTGCGCTCCTCCTACTACGGAGCCGACGAGTTCTTCGAGATCACCGGGGACCAGGGGCAGCTCTGGGTGACCCGGGCCACCGGCGAATTGCTCGATCTGGCCCCCGTGATGCTGTTCACGGGGACGGCCTCGGAGCGCAAGACCACCGAGTTCACCGACCTCGACGCCGACTGGGGATCGGGCTTCGTCCGTTCGTCGCGGCACTTCATCGATTCGCTCGTCGAGGGAAGACCGGCCTCCATGACGGCGGCCGAGGCCACCGACGTCCTCCGTCTCTGCTTCGGCGTCTACCAGGCGGCGGAGACCCGCTCCCCGGTCGATCCCCGGACCATCACCGGCACGGTGAGCCCGCAGGGCTGGGGTGACTGGTAGGCCCCTTCTTCACTCCCAGGGCGGCGGCCCGACGTCGATACGGGGCAGCGACGAGCGCACGACGCCGAATCGCTCGTCCCCGGTCGACCACTGGCGCCGGGCCTCGGAGACCTCATCGCGGCTGCGGGCCACGAAATTCCACCACATCAAGAGAGGCTCGGGGAACGGGATGCCGCCGAGCAGCAGGGCGCGAGAACGAGCGCGGACGTCGAGCCGGCACTCCTCCCGTCCCTCGCCCAGGTAGGCGAGCAGGCCCGGCTCGGCCAGCTTGTCGCCAACGGTGACGGCGCCCTCGAGGACGATCAGGGCGTACTCGCACTCGCGCCGCAACGGGAGAACCGTGCCCGGTGGCTCGAGGAGGAGGTCGGCACCCATATGGTCGGTGTCGCGCCGAGCCGGTGACTCCTGGCCGCCGAACGCGCCGACGAGGACGGTGCCCCGAAGTCCGTCGAGCTCCAGGCGGGGGAGCTCGGCGTGATGCTCGAAGGCGGACCGGCCGTGCCGGGTGGCCTCGGGCAGGGCCACCCAGAGCTGGATTCCCTGGAGTTCGCCCTCGAAGTGCCCGGTGTTCTCCTCGGAGTGGGCCACGCCGCGACCGGCCGTCATGAGGTTGAGCTGCCCGGACCGCACCACCTGCTCGGAACCCAAGCTGTCGCGGTGCAGCACCTCGCCCGAGACGAGCCAGGTGACCGTCTGGAGCCCCATGTGGGGGTGGGGACCGATGTCGACCCCGCGTTCCACGCCGACCGGGACCGGACCCATGTGGTCGGCGAAGCACCAGGCCCCGACGGTGCGCCGCGGCCGCTGCGGCAGGACCCGGCGCACGGGCAGCTCACCGACCGTGGTGCGGCGGCCGGGCTCGAGCAGGACCTCGCGCTCGGTGGCTCGGGACAGTTCGGGTGCCGTGTCCACGTCGTCGGCGCCGACCGGTCCGCTCACGTCACCTTCCTATATCGGATGTGGCGGGCGCGCACGCCCGGGCTCCCCAATAGGGTGCAGCCCGGCCAGCAAACCCCGAGGGAGCACCCACGTGACCGACGCCCCCGAGTCCCCCGCCATCGTCGACGTTCCGCACGAGTCGCGCTTCGTCTTCCGCGGCCCGGGCGCCGAAGCCGAGCTGGAATACCACCTCAACGGTTCCCGCCTGGTCCTGATCCACACCGAGGTGCCTGACGCCCTGAGCGGGCAGGGGCTGGGCGGCCGGCTGGTGCGCGCCGCCCTCGACCGGGCCGAACGCGAAGGCCTCACCGTGGTGCCCTGGTGCCCGTTCGCCCGGCGGTGGTTGCACGAGCATCCCGACGACGCGACCCGGGTCACCGTCGATTGGGAGACGCCGGCGCCCGGCTAAGCGGGGCGGTCGAAGAACTCCACCAACATCTGGGCCACCTCGGCCGGATGGGTGATGATCCCGATATGTCCCGACCCGGCCACCTCGCGGTACTCGCACCCCGCGATGGCCTCGGCCGCCTCGCGGGCGTAGCGGGGCGGTGAGTCGACGTCGTGCTCGAAGGCCAACACCAGACAGGGCGTCCGGATCTCGGGCCAGCGCGTCGTGCGGGCAGCGTCGGTCGACCAGGCCAGCGCGGCCTCGTACTGCCCTTGCCGTCCCGGGTTCGGCCAGGCGGGAAGGTTGCCCATCAGCGAGAGCCACTCGCTCACCACGTCGGAGTCCTGAATGTCGGTGGTGGGCAGATAGCGCAGGGTCTCGGTGGCGTAGAAGAGCGGGGGCAGGTCGTAGTCGAGCCGGGCCAGGTCGCGCTCGACCGTGGTGATGGCGATCTCCCAGGCGGTGGGGCGGTTGGCGCTGCCCATGAACGCCGCGGCCTGGACGCGCCCGGGATGGTCGAGCACCAGGGTCTCGGCGATCCAGCCCCCCATGGAGTGGCCCGCCACGCGTACCGGCTCGTGCCAGCCGAGATGGTCCAAAAGGGCCACGGCGTCGTCGGTCATCTGGTCCACGCTGTAGGGGGCGGGCGGTGACGAGGACGGCTCGACGCCGCGGTTGTCGTACGTGACGACCGAGTACCCGGCCGCGGCCAACGCGGGCACCATCCCGAGGTGCCACGCGATCGCCGGCTGCCCGCAGCCGGCGATGAGGAGGAGAGGCTCGCCCTCCCCCGTCACCTCGTAGGCGAGCGTCGCCCCATTCGCCGTGACCTCATCCATGCAGCACCTCGGACAAGAGATTCGGCGCCACGTTGCGGCCGGTGAGGAGCACCACCGAGGGTGCGTCGTCGGCGTCGGGGGTGATCACGCCCGACCGGAGGGCGGCCACCCCGACCGCGCCGGCGCCCTCGAGCACCAGCCCCATCTTGTGGGCCGAGAACGCCATGGCGGAACGGATGTCGGCTTCGCTCACCGTGCGCACTTCGACCCGATGGTCCAGTGCGATGCGCAGCGTCACCGCCCCCGGCTCGAGATTCCCGGCCAGGCCGTCCGCCACGGTCGGTTCGACGTGGATCGGGACGATGGACCCGGCGGCCAGCGCGGCGCTCATGGACGGGGACGCCTCGGACTCGACGCCGACCACCCGGACGCCCGTGCCTTCGAAGCCCAGGGTCACGCCGGCCAGCAGGCCGCCGCCTCCGCACGGGACCACCACGGTCCCCAGTCCGGGCACCTGGTCCAGCAACTCGCGGGCCAGAGTGCACTGGCCGGCGATGACGTCCGGGTCGTTGTAGGGAGACACGTAGCGGCTGCCCTCGGCCGCGGCCAGCGCCAGCGCATGGGCTTCGGCCTCGCTGTAGCCCTCGCCATGGAGGACGAGGCGGACATCGAATTGACGCAGGGCCGACACCTTGGCGGCCGAGGCTCCGGTGGGCACCACCACGGTCACCTGCGCGCCGAGTTTGGAGGCGGCGTAGGCCAGGCCCAGTCCGTGATTGCCCGCCGACGAGGCGACCACGGCCCGGCCGGGCTCGTCTTCGAGCGTGGCCGAGACGGCGGCCAGCCCGCCCCGCACCTTGAACGAGCCGGTGGGCTGCACCGTCTCCACCTTGACCGCCACGGAGGAGCCAAGCTGGGGCGCATCCACGACGGGCGTCGGCGGAAGGAACCTCCGTACCGCCTTCCACGCTCCTTCGACGTGAGCGGGACCCGGGATCGCCACGTCGCGCACGGATCCAGTCTGGCCGCGCCGCGGCTGGCATGCTGACCGACATGAAGGAGACACGCACATGGACCGTGGACGGGGCCACCGTGGTCGTGCATCCCGACCGGGCGCACATGGCGCGGGCGGCGGCTGACCAGGCGGCCGAGGTGATGCGGGCGGCGGTGGCCGCACGGGGCGTGGTGCACGCCATGTTCGCCACCGGCAACTCGCAGCTGGCCTTCATCGCCGCGCTGGTCGGAGACACCCCGGACGTGCCCTGGGCCCGAACCGTCCTCTTCCACATGGACGAGTACGTCGGGGTGGGACCGGACCACCCGGCCGGCTTCCAGCGCTGGATCCGCGAGCGGATCGTCGAGCCGGCCCATCCGAAGGAGGCGTTCTACGTCGAGGGGCTGGGCGACCCGGACGCGGAGTGCCGGCGCTACGCGGACCTGTTGCGCACACACCCGCTGGATCTGTGCTGTCTCGGGATCGGGGAGAACGGGCATCTCGCCTTCAACGACCCGCCGGTGGCCGACTTCGACGACCCGCTCGACCTCAAGGTGGTCGAGCTCGACCATGGCTGCCGGGCCCAGCAGGTCAACGAGGGCCATTTCGCCGACCTCGACGCGGTGCCGACCCGGGCCATCACGGTGACCGTCCCGGCACTGCTCCGGGCGGGCCAGGTGCTGGCCATCGTCCCCGAGGCCCGCAAGGCCGAGCCGGTGCGGGCCGCCCTTTCCGCGCCCGTGGCCACCAACTGTCCCGCCACGGCGCTGCGCACGATCGACCACGCCACGATCCACCTCGATCTGGACTCGGCCCAGTTGCTCTCTGACTGACCCCGGCTGCCTCCGACCGAACGAATGAGGCCCGGCATGACCCCAGAGAACGGGCGGCTCACACCGAGCGAACCCGCTCCCCCGTCACGTCGAAGAGATGGTGGAGCGGGTCGTGCACCAGGTAGCGGCTGAAGGTGTCGACGGTGAACTCGGCGCCGTCGCTGCGCCGGCCGGTGCGCTGCCACTGCGCCCCCTCGACCTGGTCGAACGCCTCGGCCAGCCCGAGCGCGGCCCCCTTCAGCTCAGTGGCCACGGTCAGCGGGTCCTGCCCGTTGTAGTCGTCCTCGGCCGCAGTGGCGTCCTGTTCCCAGTTGGCATAGAGGGGATCGTCGTGGCGGAGCATGAGGTCGAGGCGTTCGTCGTAGAGGCGGCAGACATCGCGCACGTGGCAGGCGTACTCGAGAGGCGACCAGCGCTCGTCGCTCGGGCGGCGGCGCAGATCGTCGGCCCGGCCCGAGAGCAGCCGTTCCCAGGCGGCGGCGTTGGCGCGGAGCAACGCGGCCACCTCGGCGGCGAGGAAGCTCGAGGCGTCGAACCCGCACTCGGGGCAAGGTCGCTCCAGGACCCAGGTCCAGTCCTTGCTGTCGGGCTCGATTGGCACCTCAGCCCAGGCTGTCGGGCTCGATGGGCACCTCAGCCCAGTTCGGGTGTGACCGCGGAATAGCGGGACCATCCGTCTAGCATGCCCCATCCCCCGTTTCCCCACCGAGCCCAAGGCAACCGAATCGCACCCGGGAGGCTACGACGGTGCAATGGGAGCTGCGTACGGTTCGGAGTTCCGGGTGGTACCAGCGGTCGAGGATCCGCCCGACGGAGGAAGGTCGTTGACGATCGGGATCGCCGATGGGCGAGTGGACATGGACGCGCCGGCAGCGCCGCGGCGGCCGTCCCGGCGGCGCCGACTGGTCAAGCGGATCTTCCTCGTCGTGGGTGCGGGACTGTTCGCCGTGATGACAATCCTGGCCACTCTTGTCGGCGTGAGCCTGTGGCGCATCGACCACAACGTGCACCATGTGGGTGTCCCTGCCGCTCTCTTGGCCCAGGGCAGGAACGACCTCCTGGCGATCGTGCGGGGCCCGGACCACAGCGAGGAGGCCTACGTCTTTCACCAGACGGACTCGACGACCAAGGTCCTGACCATTCCGAGCGCGCTCGCGGTGCCGCTGGACGCCGGGCGGACCGTCCCGCTCAAGACGCTCGACATCCACACGCCGAGCGTCATCATCGCCGGGCTGGACAAACTGGGCATCCCGGTCAGCCACTACGTCGGTGTCGACCTCCACGCGGTCAGCCCGGACTCGAACCTTGGCCAACTGGCGAGCGGAAGACTCTCCATCACGTCGATGATCTCGAACCCGACCGGCACCACGTCGCTCATGGGAGCGGTGGCCTCGCACATCTACCTCGGGCCCGGTACCCCGGTGTCAGCCGTCCTGTCCCTCATGAACGTCCCGACGGCACACCCGGTCGAAGTCCCGACGTCTCGGGATTCCTCCGGCAACGTGGTCCTGGCGTCGGCCTTCACCGCCGTCCTGCGCGCCTTCCTGTAACCAAGAGGGGCGACGCCGCGACTGCCGCGGAGCCGGAGGATCAGCCGGGCTGGGTGATCACGCCGAGCGGTCGTGGCGCAGCCAGCGGTCCAGGAAGGGAAGAGCCTCGGTGCCATGCCACTGGTGCTCGCCCTCGAAGATGTCGTGCACCAAGCGGTCCCTCGCCCCTTCGCTCTCGTAGACGAGGCGGGTGCGCCGGACCGACTCCCGCGCCGTCGCCACCGGGAAGAGATAGTCCTCGGTACCGCTCTCGATGAGGAGCGGCCGGGGTGCGACGAGTGCCCCGAGGTCCTCGTGCTCGAGCCGCCCGAGCATGCCCACCATGACCTGGGACCCGCACATGTTCCACGGCATCTTGTGGGACTCGGCCCAGGACGAGAAATACCCGCTGACGACGGCGGCGGCCACCCGGTCGTCCATGGCCGCGGTGAACAACGTGACCGTGCCGCCATAGGAGATTCCCACCATTCCCATGCGCGGCAGGGTCGACCAGCTCGTGCTGCTCGAGGACGTCGAGGCAGCGCCGCAGATCCCAGACGTTCTGGCCCAGCGGGTTCCAACCCGCCATGACCGCGTGCACCAGGTTGGTGTCGCAGACGTAGTGGTCCTCGGGCGTCCAGTCGAATCGGTCGCCGAAGCAGCGCAGATCGGGAGCGAGGACCAGGTAGCCCCGACGGGCCAGCTGGAGCGCGTAGTCGGCGTTGGGCATGTCGGTGTGCTCGAGGCCCACCGCCTGTGACTTCCCCGGTCCGTGGCCGTGGCAGGCCAGAACGGCGGCCCCGGGTGGGCCCTCGGCGCGGGAATCCGGCACGAGCAGGTAGGCGGGCACCGACATGGTGTCCTCGCTGTCGAAGACGACCTTGTCCCGGCGATACCCGTCGCACTGGGTGGACTCGAGCGTCTCGAGGTCGAGCGGCACCGGCTCGGGTTCGGGACCAAGCAGCTCGGCCAGGACGTGGCGCCGGCGCTCGAGCCACGGACCGAACGCCTCGGGATCGCCCTCGGGCAGGGGATCCTCGTGCTTGGTGGCGTTGAGGCGGGTCATCCACTGGTACCAGGGCGAGTAATTGCGCGCCGGCGGGTTCAGGACGAGCTCGCCCGCCCCGGTGTCATCGCTCATGGCGGCCCCTTTCGTCTGCTGGTCGGGTGGTGGACGGACAATGTAGGCGTGGTGGTCGGGCGGGACGGATTGAGGAGGAGGCGCCAGCCGTGCACAATTGGCCCGTGACCCTCGCCACCAGTATCGGCGTCCACCCCATCTCCCCCGATATCGGGGCCGAGATCAGCGGCGTGGACATTTCGGCCCCGCTCGCTCCTGAGGTGGTCGCCGCCATACGCGATGCCTGGACGACCCACCACGTCATCTTCTTCCGGGACCAGTCGCTTACGGCCGATCAGCAGGCCGACTTCGCCCGCCAGTTCGGCACGGTGACCGAGGCACACCCCGTGCTGCCCTCCATCGAGGAGAGCCCCGAGGTGCTGGCCATCGACGGCCGGGTGGACCGGGCCAGTTGGTGGCACACCGACGTCACCTTCCTGCAGACCCCGGCCATGGGCTCCATCCTCTACATGCTCGAGGCGCCCGAGGTCGGTGGCGACACCATGTGGGCCAGCCTGCAGGACGCCTACGACGGGCTGGCCGGGCCGGTCCGGGAGATGTGCGACAAGCTGATCGCCATCCACCACGACCCATGGTTCGCAGCCGACGTGGCGGAGCGCGGTGGCTACGAGTGGGACGGCGTGTGGCAAGAGAAGCTGCTGCCGGCCCTGCACCCGGTCGTGCGCACGCACCCCGAGAACGGGCGCAACGGGCTCTTCGTGAACCGCCAGTTCACCCGCCAACTCTTCGGGATGTCGGACAACGAGAGCAACGCGATCCTCGAGATGCTCTACCACCACTGCATCAAACCGGAGTACACCTGCCGGTTCCGCTGGCGGGCGGGATCGGTCGCGTTCTGGGACAACCGGGCGACCTTGCACTACGCCCTCGACGACTACGGCGACGCCGGCCGCTATGCCCACCGGGTGACGCTGCGTGGCGACAAGCCCTACGGGCCGGCCATGCCGCTGCCCCCCTCCTGAGCGCGGGCCTGGCGGCCGAGGCCGGGATCGCCGCCGTCGCCTTCGTCGGGACCAACATCGACAACGCACTGGTGACCTCGGCGCTCATCGCCGGCTCCCCGCCCCGGCGCGCCCGTCGCATCGCCGCCGGGCAGGCCGTGGGTTTCACGGCGGTCGTGGCGCTCGCCGCCGCCTCCGCGGCAGTGCTCATTGAGTTCTCCCCCAAGGTGGTAGGCCTGCTCGGCCTGGTTCCCTTGGCCCTCGGGCTGCGAGGCCTGCTCCGTCTGCGCGCCACGAAGGGTGATACGGCCGTGACCGGCCGGGCTGTGGGGAGCGGTTTCACGGCCGCCCTGCTCGTGACCATCGCGGCCGGCGGCGACAACCTGGCCACCTACATTCCCCTGTTCCGGCCGGGCGGTATCGCTCGCATCGGCATCATCGTGCTCGTGTTCGCCGTGGGCGAGATTGCGGTCACCATGATTGCCCTCCGCAGCGGTACCCACCCGCGAGCCCGCGACCTCATGGCCCGGGTCGGCGTGGTCGCCGTGCCCGTCCTGCTCTGTGCCATCGGGGTCTTGGTGCTCTTCGAGGCGGGCAGCCTGTCGTTTCTCTAGCCCGTCCGGCCGCCCGATGATCGGTGTGTTCTGGTGTGGCGGCAAACCGATCAGAAATAGAGAAGCTGCGCTCGAGGGGCCACCGGTACAGTGCCGGAGCGACGGTTTGTCGACATCCGGGCACCGAAGTTGACTCGGGCCCGGTACGACAACGGATCGATTGTCACCCACGACGATGAGGAGCGACCATGACCGGCTCTACCACCAAAGGAATCAAGACGGTGCTGCACCCAGTGACCGACTTGGAGGCCGCGAAGGCGGTCTACAGCGCGCTCCTCGGCGGTCCCCCTGACGCCGACTCGGAGTACTACGTCGGCTACGAGGCCGGGGGCCAGCACATAGGGCTTGTCCCCGGCGGTGGGCCCCAGGGCATGACCTCGCCCGTGACCTTCTGGGAGGTATCGGACATCGAAGCGAAATTGGCCGAGGTCGTGGCAGCAGGCGCCGCGGTCAACGAAGCGGCCCACGACGTCGGGGGCGGACGCCTGGTGGCCACCGTCACCGACCCTGACGGCAACGTTCTGGGTCTGCTGCAGGACCCATGAGCATCGGGCCTCGCGGTCCCGGCTGGACCCTGAGCCGATCGGTTCGTGCTTGACTGCCCGCGAGGACCGGAGCGACGGAGGGCACATGGAGAATCTGGCCGGCAAGGTGGCCGTGATCACCGGTGGGGCGAGCGGCATCGGCAAGGCGGTGGCCTGGCGCGCCGCCGCAGAGGGCATGAGGGTCGTCCTGGCCGACATCGAGGAGACCGCACTCGAGGAGACCGCGGCCGCCCTGGCCGCCGACGGGGCCGAGGTCCTGGCCGTGGCGACCGACGTCTCCGACGCCGGCGCGGTCCGCGCCCTTCGTGACCGAACCGTGCAGCACTTCGGTGGCGCCCACCTGGTGCACAACAACGCCGGGGTGGGCCTCGGCGGCCCGATCTGGGAGATCACCGAAGAGGAGTGGCGTTGGATCCTCGGCGTCAATCTCTGGGGCGTCGTCCACGGCATCAACGCGTTCGTGCCCCTGCTCCTCGAACAGGGCGAGGGCCACGTGGTCAACACGGCCTCGATCGCCGGGTTGAGCTCGACCCCCGGGCTCGGGCCGTACACCGCGACAAAACACGCGGTGGTCGCCATTTCCGAGAGCCTGTACAAGGACCTGCGCGCCGCAGGCGCGCCGATCGGTGTCTCGGTGCTGTGCCCGGGCTTCGTGCAGACGGGCATCGCCCGGTCCGATCGCAACCGGCCAGCCTGGGCGCCCGAGCGCGACCCGGCGACGGCGGCCGAGCGGATCTCGTTCATCCAGGCCATGGTGGACGCCGGGATCGACCCGCAGACGGTCGCCGACCGAGTGTTCGACGCGCTGCGCGACGGCACGTTCTACATCCTCACCCACCCTGAGGTGAAGCCCGCCCTCGCCCTGCGGCACGAGGACATCCTCGAGGGACGGTCGCCCAGCCCGGGCCCGCTCGGCTGAGAGACTCGCGCGCCCGTTCCCGGGCACGCCGCCGGTCAACCGGTGGGGAGCGGTTTGAAGGGCTGCATGGTCACCCAGCAGGTGCCTTGGGGCTTGCCGCTCTTCGGCATCTTGCAGAGCTTCGACTGCGGAACGTTGTTGTGCACCTCGACCACCTGGTACTGGGTGGGCCCGTAGAACTTGGTCGGCCCGAAGCTCCACACCGGTGAGAGCGTCCCGGGATAGTTGGTGATCTTCGACATGGCTTCGACGAAGGTGCGCCGGTTCAGATCCGGACCGGCGTCCTTGGCCGCGGTGGCGAAGAGCCGGATGGCTCCGCACCAGCCCTGGATCGGACCCTGCTCCTCGATGTAGTGGTAGAGCGTGCCCGGGATGGGCTTGGGGTGATACGCGTGCCAGGTCGTGTAGCAGGACCGTACGCCGGGGTCATAGCCACCCTGGCTCTGGGGCCGGTCGTCGTCGATCCCGCCGAGCGTCTCGGTGGTGACACCCTCCTGACCGTTCAGCGCCTTCAGGTAGGGCACCGGGATGAGGCCGAGCGCGATGTCGATCGTGGACTGGTAGTCGCTCAGCAGGAGCTGCGGGTAGTACTCCTGCGACGACTCCGCCCCGATGTAAGGAAAGAACGCGTTTTCGGGCACCAGCGGAATGACCGACTGCACGCCGCCTGCTTTGAAGCGTTCGACGGCCAACTGGGCCTCCGAGCCGGTGGTCGACGTCTCGTCCGGGTTGGCCGCGACCGTCTCGACCAACGGCGTAATGCCCGCCTTCTTCAGGTCCGGCATCAGGTACTGGTCGAGTGCTTCCTGGTCGGCGGCTTGGTCGGAGACAACGACTCCGACTTTCTTGCCGTGCCCGAGTCGACCCGAACTCAGACCCCACTGCACGGTCGCGTCGAGCACGGGCGCCATGTCGGGCCCGGTCCACCACAGATAGGGCGAACCGAGGTTCGTCCAATCGGTGACCGTCGACCACGCGCTGATCATTGGCGTGTGGCCCTGCTGGGTCACGCACAGCTGGTTCGTCCCTTCCCAGGTGCCGATGCCGTCGACCACGGCGAAGACGGGCGGGTTGCCCTGGGTCCACTGCGAGCAGAGCGATTGCATATTGGCGGCGTTGGTGGGATCGAATTGCGCGATGATGGGGTTGATCTTGCGGCCGTTGATGCCGCCCGCCTTGTTGATCTGATCGACATAGAGGTGGATAACTGTGATCTGCTCGTTGAACTCCTTGTCCGCGTGGAAACCTTCCTTGCCGGCCAGGCTGTTGACGGCGACGACCGGGAAGACGACGTTGATCGAGGTCGCGGTCACCCCGCGCGTGCTCAGTGCTCGCCTTGGTCACCGGCGTCGGCGCCGCACTCGACTGGGCGGAGCTGGCCTGTGTCGCCACCTCCGCGGCTCCCGCGGTACCGCCCCCACCGGGCGTGCCCGAGGGGGCCAGCATCAGCCAGGCGATCAAGGCCACCACGATGGCCACCACGATGAGCGCCGTACGGACCTGCATGGCGCGCGGTCGCCGGCGCAGCCGGCGCCAGGATCGCCCCAGCGCGGCCACGGGATGCAACCTCCCCCGGTGCGTCGCCACCTCCAACGTCCCCTCCATCGTCACCCTCCTCCGTTGCTGTCGGCCGCACTCCGGCCGCGCCCTTCGACCGGACCTGAGGCCATGAGGGCCTCGTCGCTGGCACCAAGGTAGGCGGCAAGAGCCTTCGGATCTGCGCGGACCTCCTCGGGCCGCCCGGCGGCCACCACACGTCCCAACTCCATGACCACCACCGTGGAACACAGCTCGAAAACAAGAGGCACGTCGTGTTCCACCAGCACGATGGTGGTGTCGGCGACCTGGTGCAGTCGACGCAGGAGCGGGACGAACGCCTCCGCCTCGCGCTGGGCGATCCCGGCGGTGGGTTCGTCGAGGAGCAGCAGACGCGGCCGGGCCAGCACGATCGAGGCCAGGTCCACGACTCGTCTGGTGCCCGTCGAGAGTTCGGCCGTCCGGTGGTGCCGGAACCGCTCCAGCCCGAAGGCGGCGATGACCTGATCGACCGCCTCCTGCTTGCGTCGCTCGGCCCGGCGCGCCCAGGGCAGCCGCAGCGTGGTCGAGAACACGGCCACCTCGGATCGGGCGTCCTCGCTGAGGAGGAGCACGTCGAGGACGGTGAGCTCGGGGAACAGCCGGCAATCCTGGAAGGAGCGCACCATCCCGACCCCGAGCCGCTCTTCGGGCAGGTACTCGGCCAGGTCGATACCGTCGAGCCGCACCGTGCCGGCCTGGGGCGCCACGAGGCCCGAGACGACGTCGAGCGTCGTCGTCTTCCCCGAGCCGTTCGCCCCGATCAGCCCGACGATCTCGCCCGGCGCGGCGTTGAAGGTCACGCCGTTGAGGGCGTGGACGCCGCCGAAGTGCACCGTCAGCCCGTCCACCGACAGCTCGGCCGGGTGGCGCGTCGTGGCAGCCGTCACGGGTCGGCCCCCCCGCCAACCAGGGCCGGGGCGAGGGCGGGCTCCGTCGGCTTGGGGTCGTCGGGTCCCGAGAAATACCGCCCCTTCACGTTTCGCAGGGCATCGGTCACCAGGTCGCCGGTGCGGTGCAACACCTCGGCGAGGCCGCCGGGCAGGTAGAGGATGAAGGCGAGGAGACCGAGCCCGCTGGTGATGAACTGAATGGTCTGGTTCGAGCCGAAGATGGCCGGCAGGCCCTCCAGGTAGAGCGCGCCGAGGATGGCACCGGGGATCGATCCCAGGCCGCCGATCACGATCATGGAGATGATCACGAACGAAGTGGTCGGGTCGAAGGTGATATCGGTGTTGTTCAAGGACTGGGTGGCGAAGGCGAAGCACACCCCCGCGTAGCCGGCCATGAACCCGGAGAGCGCGAACGCCAGCAGCTTGGTGCGAAGGATCGGGATCCCCATGGCCGCTGCGGTCACCTCGTTGTCCCGGACGGCGACGAACCTCCGGGCCACACCTCGGTCGCGCCAGGTACGCACGATGAAGATCGACACCAGCAGCACCGCCAGGGAGAACCAGGCGAAAGAGCGCTGGGACGACAGGCTGAGGCCGAACAGGTTGGGCCGGTTGATAAAGGTGTAGGCGGGGTTGGGCAGTCCGGTACAGAGCGTCTTGTTGATCCCGGGCACGGTGATGCACGGCGTCGCCATCACCGCGTTCTGCATGAAGATGGCGAAGGCCAGCGTGGTCACGGCGAGGAAGAGGCCCGGCATGCGCAAGGCGGGCAGCCCGACGAGGATGGCGACCACGGCCGTCACCACGCCGCCATAGAGCATGACGACGATGAGGGGCAGGGAGCTCCCGAGGTGTACGGCTACGAGGACCCCCACGGCCACCAGCCCGAATTGCCCGAGGGACACCTGGCCGGCCCAGCCGGTCAACAAGGTGAGCGACAGCGCGATGACGGCGTAGATGCAGATCTGACTGAAGAGGACGTCGTTGCCGACCGAGAGCACGAGGGGCATGAGTGCGGCGACCACCACGCACAACCAGATGCCCGAGAGTGAAACCCGCCGACGCAGTTGATCGGCGCCGGAACGCAGTGTGGTCACGGCCCCGTGTCCCCAGGTACTCCGGTCGCCCGTCCGCACACCCTTGCGCAGCGCACCGACCCGTACCAGGAGGACCACCATGACCACAATGAAGATCACGAGCTGCTGCTTGGCCGGAGAGGGGATGTTCCACGCCAGGACTTCGAGGAAAACACCCATGCCGACTCCCGCGATGAAGGCCACGGTGAGGTTCACCATGGCGCCGATGAGCGCGGCGGTCAGCGCGAAGAGCAGAAGGTCCGGTGAGAGCGCCTGGGTGAGCGCACTGGTTTGATTCGGCGCGTTGAGAATGGCGGTGAACGCGGAGAGCGCTCCCGCCACCGTCCAGGTCATGGTCGAGGTGCGGCGGATCCAGACCCCCGAGAGGCGGGCCGAGTCGGCGTTCTCCGACATGGCCCGCATGGCCAGACCCCAGGACGTGAAGCGGACAGCCAGCACGAGGGCGACGGTCACCAGCGGAGCCACGATGAGGGTGAGCACCTCGGTCGAGGTGATGATGAAGGGCCCGAGCGAGAAGGAGAGATCGAAAGGAACCGGAGCGGGCTGGGACAGATTGTGCGGCGCGATGAACGGGAGGGTGGTCAGAGCCAACAGCACGTAGCTCAAGCCGATGGTGGCCACCATCACGAGCACGCGGGGGCGGTTGAACAAGCGCCGCAGCACGAGCTCGGCGATGGCACCGACGGAGGCAGCCAGCCCGACCGAGAGAACGAGGGCGAACCAGTAGTTGAACTTGAAGTCCGCGGTGAGCTTGACCAGGAACACGGCGGCGATGACGCCGATCTGGCCCTGGGCGAAGTTGAGCACCCGGTTGGTGCGGTAGACCAGGACCAACCCGAGGGCCAGCAGCCCGTACCCGAGGCCGAGGAAGAGGCCTTGGACGAGAATAAAGTCGGGGACGGACAGGGCGAGCATCGGTCTGCCTAGCTCAGCCCCGAGGACGCGGCGCCCAGGAAGACCGGGCGCAGCAGGTCGCCGCGGGCCATCAGATCGGCGGTGGGACCATCGAAGCGGATCTCACCGCGCTCCATGAAGAAGCAGCGGTCCGCCAGACTCAGGGCCCGGTTGAGGCTCTGCTCGACCAGGATCACCGTGGTGCCTGCATCGTTGATCCGCCGCACCATCGCCATGAGCCGCTCCACCGTCATCGGGGCGAGACCGAGTGCCAGTTCGTCGATCATGAGCAGTCGCGGTCCGGTCATCATCACCCGTGAGAGCGCCAGCATCTGCTGCTCCCCGCCCGAGAGGGTGCCCGCCGGCTGGTCCAGGCGGGCCTGCAGCTCGGGAAAGGTGTCCAGCGCATCCCCGTAGGCCTTGGCAATGCGGGTCCGGTCACGCCGCAGGATGTGCCCCCCGATGCGCAGGTTGTCGCGCACGGTCAAACCCGGGAAGGTCATCTTCCCACCCACCAGGAGCGCCACCCCTTCGTCGATGATCTGCTCTGGCTCCAGGTAGGTCGAGTTCATGCCGAAGAGGCGGATCACGCCCCGATGGGGATGTTCCAGTCCCGACACGGCCCGGAGGAGGGTGGACTTGCCCGCCCCGTTCGTACCGAGCAGGGCCACCATCTCGCCCTGGGCCACCTCGACGTTGACGTCGAAGAGGACCTGATTGGTGCCGTAGAAGAAGTCGAGGTTGTGCACCTGGAGGGCGGGGATGGCACCACCTTCCTGCCGGCGCTTGCCCTCGGTGTAGCGCTCGATCACGTCCTCGATCACCAGGGTGATGTCCCGGCGCACGCTCCGCGACCCCACGACGAGCAGGAACCCGCCGACGGCGCAGACCGGGCCGATCAGGGTCAGAGCCACGACGATCCCGTGCAGGCCACCGATGGCGTCGGACACAGCGCCGAGAATGACCGACCCGGTGAACCCGCCGAAAACAAGGGAGTACACGCCGAACATGGCGAAGCAGATGGTTCGCATCTCGGGCGGCGCCGTGGCGGCCAGGGTCAGGAAGATGCAGATGGCAAGCGGAGAGACAGCTGCACTGGCCAGGAATTGAAGTGTGACGCACAACCAGAGCTGGGACACATAGAGCGAGAGGACGAACAAGCCCCCGTAGGCCGTGATGCAGATGCCCGCGATAACCAGCGGCCGTTGCGGAGCCCGGCGGAAATAGCGGTCTCCGAAGACGTAGGCCAGGGGAAGCCCGAGGAAGGCGGCCAGGCCGATGATGGCGTAGACCTCGCTGCGGCTGGCCGTGTCCAGGTGAAACTTGTCAATGAAGAAGAGATTGCCGAAGAGCGGCGCACCCGTCCCGGCGAACCCGAGGATGGCCACGGCCACCAACTCGAAATACAGCGAACGGATCCGCAGCAGCCGGGTGACGGCCGAACCGAGCAGGACCCGAGGCGCCCCCTCTTGCTGGGTGTGCAGGTCCATACCTGACGCCTTGAGGATGTGGCTGCTTTCGTTGGCCCCCTTCTCGGGCTCGTGCAGCGTGAACAGGGCCAGGCCGAGCGGAATGCCGGCGAGCGCGACGAGCAATCCGAAGCGCCAGTTGTGGGCCACGGTAACGACGTATCCGAACAACAGGATGCCGACCGTCTGCGACAGTGGGTCAGAGAGGTTGTGCCAGCTGAAGATGCGGCCACGCGACTCGGTGGGATAGGCATCGGACAGGTAGGAGTTGTGCACCGTGTTGTTCACCCCGGTACCCACCGAGGCGGCGAGATAGAGGAACGCGAACCACCAGACGTTCGGGGAGATCGCCATGAGGCTGCCGAAGCCGGCGAAGACGAGGAGCGCGACGCCGGCCACCAGCTTGCGGCTGCCGCGATCAGCCCAGAGGGCCAGTGGTACCGCCCACAGAAGCTGCGAGACCTGTGCGATAAAGGCGACCGCGCCCAGCGACGCGTTGGACATGTGGAACGAGGTCTCGAGGTTCCTCCCGATGAGGCTGATGCCGTTGCCGAAGGTGCCCGGGACCAGCGCGGCGGCAGTCAGCAACACCAGGGGTGCAGTGCCGTACCCGTGCAGAATGCCGATCAGCGGAGGGGGCTTGCCCTCGCCCGTTCCGGGCATCACGGCAAGGTCGGCCACCACCTCGGGATCGCCCACCTGGGACACGGCCTCCCGCAGCAGATCGTCGGGAACGGCAAAATCGAACAGCGGGTCCTCGGGCACTGGCCAGGGACATTATCCCTGACACCGGTGTCAGGGAGAGTGATCACCCTCCGGCCCGTGTCGGCGGAGGCTAAAAGGGTCGGGGAGGTGCCGTGGGGAGGGACTCGGTAGCCGAAAGCACCGCCTCGGCGACATAGTCGACGGTCATGCGCATGGCCCGATAGACCTGCACGGACTCGGGGTCCGGGTCGATCACGGCCTCGACGGGATCGAGCTGTTCGAGGGCGAGGTCCATCCCCAGGGCCCGACCGGCCAGCAGGGCCGCTCCCGCAGAGGCCGCTTCGCCCGATCGGTGCCTCGTTGCCGGGACGCCCAGGATGGACGTCAGGACCTGCACCCACAGAGGCAAACCGGTGCCGGCGCCCCCCAGTGTCACCCCGTCGGCGGAGCTACCCCCCAGCCGGCCCACCGTCACCACCTCCATGCAGCGCAGGACGTCCCAGGCCACCGACTCGATGACCGCCCGGGACAGGTCCCCGGGCCCATGGGCCGAGCCCAGACCCATGAAGCCGGCCCGGGCGTCGTCCCGCCACCATGGAGCACGGGCCCCGTCGAGCCAGGGCACCGCGATCACCCCGTTGGCGCCCGGCGGGCTGGCCGCAGCCAGGGTGGCCAACTCGTCGGAGCTCCGCCCGAGCAAGCGCCCCAACCAGGCCAGGAAGGACCCGGCGGCCGACAGGCCCCCCTCGAGCAGCCAGCCCCCGTCCGCGGCACGGGTCACGACCGCACCGGCCGGGGACGGCACCGGGCGCTCGTGCACCGGCACCGACACATTGGCGGTCGTGCCCCAGCTCACCATCGGGCAGCCCTCGGACGCACCCGAGCCAAGGACCTCGCACTGGCGATCTCCGGCTCCGATGACGACCGGGATGCCCGGGCGAAGCCCGAGCTCGGCGCCCGGGACCGACTTGAGGTTGCCGATCACCGTGTCGGACGACACGACGCTGGGCAGCTTCCCCAGGGCAGGGCCGGCCAACTCCCGCACGGCGTTGCCATCGAAGTCATAGAGACCGCTGCGCGAGGCGAAGGTCGCGTCGGTCACCAACTGGTTCGTCATGCGGAAGACGATGAAGTCGCGGGGGGAGAGGATGACGTCGGCCGCGGCCATGCGATCCGGCTCGTGTTCGGCCAGCCACGCCAGTTTGGCGGCCACCGCACCGGCGTCGAGCGGGATTCCCGTGCGGGCCCGATTGATGTCGTCCCCCCCCATGCGCTCCGCCAACAGGCGGCCCTCGGCCGAGGCCCGCCGATCCGACCAGAGGATGCCCTTGCCGATGGGATCACCCTTTGCGGTCACGGGGACGAAGGTCTGCCGGGCCCCTGAGCAGGCCACAACGTCCACGGCGCCAAAGGCGGCGGGCGCTTGCGCGCGCGCTTCGGCGCAGGCGATCACGACCGAGGTCCACCAGCGCAGCGGATCCTGCTCCGTCCATCCCATCTGGGGGTGCGTCGAGGTCAGCTCGGACCGGGCCAGTGCGGCCAGGCCGCTCTCGCCCCAGAGGCCGACTTTGGTGACCGTGGTGCCGAAGTCGATGGTGAGGATCACGAGGCGTGCACCAGCGAGCGCACCAGCGCTGCCATTTCGGCCGGATCGGGATCCTGGTACAGCGTGCGTCCCATCGCCATGCCGGCACCGCCGCCCTCCATCACGTCGCGCACCTCGTCGAGCACGCGCTCCCGCCCGCCCTCGGACACGGGACCACCGAGGAAGAGGACGGGCACGCTCACGCTGGCCACGATGCGGGCCACGGCGCGGCGGCGCGCCGCGCCTGGGGCGAGCGCGGGCACCGGCACCTTGATCACGGGTGCACCGATGTCGTGAGCCACCACGGCGGCCAGCACGATGTCGTCGGGCTCGCGGCACACCCGACCATCGCGCCAGAGCAGCGGTTCGACGAGCGCGTCCAGGCCGGCTTCACGAGAGTCCTCGAGGACGCGGCCCAAGAGCTCGAGCGCAGGCGCGGTGACGGGATTGCTCATGTCGATCCGCGTCATGTGCTTGATCCCCGTCCAGCCGTCGACGGCAGCCCGGCCCACGCTGGCCACCAGGCGGTCGTCCAGCTCGAAGGCGGAGTCGGCGAGTCCCGTCCGGTTGACCGAGAGGTAGGTGCGGTGCGACGACGACAGATGGCCAGCCTCGGCCAGCCCCGAAAGTGGTTGTGCGGTGGCCAGAATTCCGTCGCACTCCGGCAATGCCTTGGTCAGGGCACCGAAGAACTCGGACCAGTTCTCGGTCGTGAGCACGGCCCGGGCCCGGTGGTCGGCGGCCAGGATGAGGGCCGGAGTCGGCAGCGGCTGGTGGCGCGTCACGGCCGGCCGGACAGGGCAAGGACCACCTTGGCCACGGCCGAGAAGTCCTCGCGGCCGTATCCGGCGGTGCTGGCCGCAGTGAGGAGCTGGCGGGCGGCCGCCGTGGTCGGCACCGGCACGCCTGTCCGGGCGGCGTAGGCCAGCGCCAGATCGATGTCCTTGGCCATCAGGTCAGTCATGAAACCGGGCTGCCACCCGTTGGACGCCGGGCTCTCGGGGACCACCCCGGGGACGGGCAAGCGGGTACGCACGGCAACACAGTCACCCGTGGCGTGCGTGAGCACCTCGTAGAGCTTGCCCATGTCCACCCCCGACTTGACCGCCATGGCGGTGGCTTCCGCGGTCGCCGTCATCTGAGCGGCATAGATCAAGTTGTTGCAGAGCTTGACCACCTGGCCCATACCCGGACCACCGACATGGACGATGAGTCCCGAAAAGGGCTCGAGCGCCGGCTCGGTCTCGTCCAGCACACCGGCGTCGCCACCCACCATCAGGGTGAGTGCTCCCTTCCGTGCGCCGGCGGTGCCGCCCGACAGCGGCGCGTCGAGATAGTGGGCACCGGTTGCGCCGACCCGATCGTGCTGTGCCCGCTCGACCTCGGGGTCGATGGTCGAGCAGTCGACCACCGTCTGGCCCGGGCCGAGCACCGGCAGCATGCCATCGACCACCTCGATGACCTCAGGCGAGTTCGGCACGCACAGGAGTACGACCTCGGACGCCTCGGCGACGGCGCGCGGGCCCTTCCCCTCGAGCGCACCCGCCGACACGGCGGCGTCGATGGGTCCCCGGCTGCGTGAGGTCACCGTCACCTCGTGGCCCGCGGTGACCAGGTGACCAGCCATAGGCAGACCCATGGCGCCCAGCCCGATGAATCCGATGCGCATGCGTTCTTCCTCCGACTGGGTCAGTCCGGCCCTACGCGAACTGGGGCAGCCACTCGGCCGTGCCGGCCAGCAGTTCGTCGACCATCGTCTCCATGGTGCGCAGGTCACCCCGACCGGCCAGCGGGTCGAGGGCGAAGGCCTCCGCGGCAAGGACGCGGTCACCCCGGAGCGCGGCCTCGAGGGTGAGCTCCTGCGTGGCCACGTGGCGACGGACGATTTCGTCGTAAGGGGCGGGCAGCACGCTGACGTCGCGGCCGCGAATGCCGTCCCCGTCGATGACGCAGATCGACTCGACCACGACATCGGGCGGCAGTCCGGGTGCCTGTCCGCGATTGGGGATGTTCACGGGTGCCTCGTAGGGGTCACCGGTGAGCATGGCCTGGATCATGGGCGAGGGCAGCTCTCCCGACTGCCACGTCTGCAGATCCTTGCTCCCAGCGAGCCAGGCGTCGACATCGGCCACGTAACCGGCCTGATGTGCTTCGCGCCGGGAAATCGGGCTGAGCTCGATGTTGTAGGACGCGCCCCACCCGGACTCGGGCGTGAGAGCGAAGGACACGAATTCCGCGATGTGACGGTCACCCGCGGCGGGGAACGTCCCCCAGCGGTCGAGCAGAGTCAGCTTGAAGAGGTGCCGCTGGGCGAAGTCGAGCTTGGAGAACGCCTCGGCCTCGGGTCGGTCCGGAAAGGGAACCAACGAGTCGAGACCCCCGACCTCCTCGACCAACTCTCGCAGGACCGCGAACCCGTCCTGCCCGTCGACCTCGAGCGCCGTGAGCACCGGAAAATGGTTGACGCCGGTGACCGACGCCTGCACCGCTTCCCAGGGCTTACCCAGGGCGATGGCCAGGTCCATGGTGAAATTGCCCACCTCGTGGCAGAGGCCGACGGTCTTGATGGAGGTCTCCCGGCAGACCGAGCGCGTCAGACAGGTCATCGGGTTGGTGATGTTGAAGAGCCAGGCGTCCGGGCAATGTTCCTCCATGGCCTTGCCGATGCCGACCAAAACCGGAACGTTGCGCAGGGAGCGGTTGATGCCACCGGGGCCAACGGTGTCCCCCACCGTCTGAGTGATGCCATGGGAGGCGGGCACGTCGAGATCGACCGCCATGGAGCGGAAGCCACCAGTCGAGATGCAGACGATGACAAAGTCGGCGCCGTCGAGAGCCTGACCCAGGACGGTCGTCGCGGACACCGTGGCCTTGGCATTCAGTGCGTCGTTGACCTTGTGGGCCAGTGCTTCCATTTTGGGCAGGGGCGCAGGATCGATGTCCTGGAGCACGAGGTGCATGCCCGAGAGGGCCGGCGTGCCGAACAGATCCGCCATGAGCTCCGGTGCCCACTGGTAACTGCCGCCCCCAACGATGGTGACCTGCGTCACGCCATGCCTCCTCGTCTCCCCATCGGCGGCAGTCTATGGCGGCGCGGCCCAACCTCTCGGGCCGATACAGTCCGCGTCATGGGCACCTTCCGGCAGAGAGCTTCGCTCGCCGTCGCCGCCGCCTTCGCCGGAAGCGGCGGTGTGCACCTGTTGCGACCCCAGTCCTTCGAGTCGACCATGCCCAGGGCCATCCCGCAGGAGCATCACACCAATCTGATCTACGCCAGTGGCCTCGCCGAGCTGATCTGCGCCATCGGGCTCTTCCGGCGCACCCGCTGGGCCGCCCCCGCCAGCGTGGCCGTCCTGGCAGCGGTCTTCCCCGCCAACGTCCAGATGGCGCTCGACAGCGGCTCGGGTCGTCATGAGGGACCGGCGGACAATCGGGTCCTGGCCTGGGCGCGTCTGCCGCTGCAGGCGGTGATGATGTGGGCTGCGCTGGGAGCTCGGCCGGAACCCGACGCGCCTTGATGGTCATCCGGGACGCGCCGGGTGTCACGGGATGTGGGTCGTGACCGATCACGACAACGAGGCGGCGCCAGCCACCGACAAGGGGCACGGGCGGAACTCCCGTAAACGCGCCGGTGCTGGAGGTCTGGACCTTCTGAGAGGGGTACCTCACTGCAACACCTTCTCGCCCCAGAAGCAGGCGAACGGATTGTCGTTGTAGGCCGGGACCTCGACGTAGCCGGCCGAACGGTAGAGGGCCAGGCCCTGCACCTGTCTGGGTCCGGTGTCGAGCCGTGTGGCGGAGTAGCCCGACCGGAGCGCTTCCTGCTCGAGGGCGGCGAGCAACGCCCGGGCCACCCCACGCGACCGAGAGGCCGGTCGCACGAACATGCGCTTGATTTCGGCCACGTCGTCGGTGAGACGGCGGAATCCTCCCCCGGCGACAACCGCATCGGCATCGAAACCCACCAGATAGGCCCCGCTCGGCTGCCGCAGCTCGGCGGGGTCAAGGGGCGGGTTGTCCAACCGGCTGAACGTCTCGTACAGGTCGTTGAGCTCGAACCGCATTTCGGCGAGCAACTCAGAGGCCGGAGGCTGTTCGGGATCCCAGCGCTCGAAACGCGGGTCGCTCACGAAACCTTGTCGGGATGGAGGGCCCGGGCCATGCGGGCCATGCCATCGCGCCACGGCACCGTGGTCCGGCCTGCGAGTTGATGCATGCGCGTCACGTCGATCTGCACACTGTCGATGGTGGCCTCGGTCGGCTCGAAACGCGCCTCGGTTCCGACCAACCCCGCCAAATAGGTGCACCACTCCTCGATGCTGACCGGCTCACTGCCGCCCCAATTGACCGTGGTCGCCGGCACCGACGCCGCGGCGAGCAGACGGGGCACCATGGCAACGATGTCGTCCGCGTGCAGCGGGTGGTAGACGCTCGGTGCGTCGACGTGCACGGGGATGGAGTTACCCGACAACATCATGTGGAGGTGGATGGCAGGCCAGCCGCCGCTGTCCCCGTAGGGCACCGAGAGGCGAGCGATCGTCGTCGGCACACCGAAGCGTTGGGCACACCGAGCGCGCTGTTGCCTCGGCGGCGATCTTGCAGATGGAGTAGGTGCGCAGGAAGGGCCAGACGCCATGGTTGTCGCCCAGTGGGCCGTCCTCCGCGAAGACGCGATGACCCTCCGGCTTGTAAACCGCCGTGGACGAACAGTGGAGGAAAGCACGAGCGTTCTGGTGGTGTTCCATCAACGACGCCAGTCCGCCGCTGTTGGCCGCCAGGTCGCGGTCCCAGTCGTTGGTCTTGGCGACGGCGAAATTCAGGACGTACTCGGCGTCGGTCGGCAGGCCGGCCACATCACCCTCGACCAGGTCGACCGGCACACAGTCGACTCCTGCCGCCTCGAGTTCGGCGCGGGCTCCGGAGTCGGTGAACCTGGCGGCACCAATGACGCGGTTGTCCCGGGCCAGGGCCAGGGCCAGGGGGCGCGCCACCTGGCCGGTGACCCCGGTGATGACGATGGTGGACCCGTCCAAGGCGTCTGAGCTCATGCTCCTTCGTACTCGCTACGCTCGCCGCGTGCATCTTTACGCGGCATTCCTGGGCGGCGACCTCGGTCCCGGCCGCATGGGAGAGGATCACGAGGTGGTGTTCGTGGTGGCCGAAGACAAACTCTCGGCGCGGCGGGCGGCCAAGGCGAAGTGGGGTGGTGGCGGGCGACCGCACGTCGACGCCCTGACCCGGATCGACGTGATCGACGGCTTCGCCGTCGGGCTCGAGCAACAGGGCGACGGTGACACCCTCCAGACGGTGAGCTACAACGAGTGACGCTCAGACGGCGGGTGACAGACCCCCGTCGAGGTTGATCGCCACCCCGCTCAGGTACGAGGCCCGGGCGGAGAGCAGATAACAACCGAGGTCCGCGAACTCCTGGCTGCGCCCGAACCGGCCGAGCGGGATGCCCGCGTCCTGGGAGAACCTGGCGTAGAACTCCTCCTGGCTCAGGCCCGAGCCGGTGGCAAACCGCACCCACTGGCCGCTCTCCACGAACCCGATCAAGACCGCATTGACCCTGATACCGGCGGGTGCCAGCTCTTTGGAGAGGGCCTTCATCAAAGCCATGCCGGCTGCCCGGTTGACCGAACTCGGCTCACTCCCGCCGCCAGGTGCCTTGGCCGCCAAGGCGAGCGTGAAGAGCACCGAGCCACGGCTCGCCCGCAGGTGGGGCAGGGCCAGGCGGGTCAGCCTCACCGACGCCATCAACTTCAGCTGAAAGTCCTCCTCCCAGGTGGCATCGTCGATCGACTCGATGGATCCTGCCGACGCTCGGCCGGCGTTGTGCACCACTGCATCGATCCGACCCCAGCGCGCGATCGACGCCTCGACGAACCTTTCGAGGTCCTCGGCCCGCGAGACGTCGGCCTGAACCGCGAGCACGTCTCCCCCGCCTGCCTCGATCTCAGTGCGGGCCGACCCGAGGCGGTCCTCAGAACGCCCGCAGACGGCGACGGAGGCGCCCTCCCCGGCCAGCTGGGCGGCCAGGGCGAGCCCCAGACCGTCCGTCCCACCCGTGATCAGGACAACTTTTCCTGCCAGCTCGAGGTCCATCGCTCATCCCTCTCTCTCGGGGCCCGACACCACGCCAGCCAGGAAGGCGTCTGTCTCACCTTGTGAGCGCAACCGTACGAAATGCAAACCCGACCAGCGGGGGGCGATCTCGGCCGCCAGATAGCGGCGGCGGTACCTGCCGTGCTGGGTGGCCGCCCAGGCGATGATCGATTTCTCCGGCTTCAGCGACCAGAGGTTGGAGAACGGCTCCCGATTCCCGTTCCACAGCTCCTGGCGGGACACGACGCGACGCAGGGTACGCCCGATGATGCGGGACAGTACGAGCGCCAACGGCAGGTCGAACCAGACCACCGTGTCGGCCCTCGTCCAGATCAGCTCCTGGACGGCCGAGTAGTTGCCGTCCACCACCCAGCGCTCCGGGCCAGTGGCTTGGTCGACTCGGGAACGGAACTCCGCCTCGGGCAATTCTGTCCACCCCGGTTGGTGGAAGATGGCATCGAGCTCCACATGCGGGGCGCTCAGCGCTCGGGCCAGCGCAGAGGCCAGCGTCGTCTTGCCCGATCCCGAGCACCCGACGATGACGACCCGTCGTATGTCAGCGCTCCTGCTCGGTCGGCCGGACCAGGATTTCGTTGACGGCCACCCGGCGCGGCTGGGTGACGGCGTAGCGGATGCTCTCCGCAATGTCCTCGGCGTGCATGATCTCGACGCCGCCGAAGGTCTGCGCCATGCCCTCGAGGATCTCGGGGCGGTTCTGGAAGGCCAGCTCCGTCGCCGTCGCTCCAGGCTCGATGAGGGTGACCCGCACGTGGCGCGCCGTCACCTCCTGGCGCAGGGACTCGCTGAAGGCACCGACGCCGTGCTTCGTGGCGTTGTACACCCCGCTGTTGAGGCGGGCGACCCTGCCCGCCACCGAGCTGACGTTGACCACGTCCGCCACCGAGCGTGGCCCGTTCTCCGCCGTCGAGAGCAGATGGGGCAGCGCAGCGTGGGTGCAGTAGAGCAGGCCCAGCAGGTTGAGGCTCACCATGCGCTGCCATTCCTCGATGGGCGCGTCGACGATCGGTCCGAGGAGCATGACCCCGGCGTTGTTGACCAGGGTGTCGAGGCGTCCCAGTTCGGCCACGGTCGTGGCGACGGCACGCTGCGCCTGGCCCAGGTCGGTGATGTCGGCCTCGATCACCGCCGTCCTCGTGGTATCACCGATCCGCTCGGCGAGGGCTTCGAGCCGGTCCCGCCGACGGGCCACCAACGCGACGTCCGCTCCCTCCTCGGCCAGCACCGAGGCCGTGGCCTCGCCGATGCCGCTGCTGGCGCCGGTGACGAGCGCGACAGTCCCTTCCAGTCTCTTCGTCATGCAGCCTCCACCTCGGTTTGTGCGGCCGCCTTCCGGCCGTCACCACGGTTTAGTGGACGGCGGCCCAGCGCGGCGCGCCGCGCAAGACCCCGAGGGCTATCCCGTCTCGGTCGGCTCCTTCGCTCCGGCGCCCCCCTGGCTCTCGTCGATCCCGAACAGACCAACTGGGACCCCGAGGTCGTCGGGCACACGCGTCGGCGTGTCACGGTTCAGCACCTCGCCGCGGAAGTAGGCGGGACGGATGGACCGGTAGATCAGGAATAACACAATGCCCAAGAGGACGGCGCCCACATCGATGACGAACACCCCACCGATGACACGGTCGGTTCCTGGGAACTTCCACGTCGTGTAGCTGTTGTCGGGAGTGGTCCAGTTGTACCAGAGGAACCAGAACATCGTGAACCACAAGATGAGACCGCCGACGAGCGGAAGGACGCCACGGAGCCAGAAACTCCGAGTGCTCTCAGTCAGGCTCTTGCGGTAGTACCAAACGCAGGCGAACCCGGTCAGCCCGTAGTAGAACGCGATCATCGTGCCCAGAGCGGAGACCGAGTCGCCGATGACGCTGCTGCCGTTCGACAAATAGTTCATGGCCACGTAGAGCACGATCGAGACGGCACCCATGGCGACCGTCGACACGGTCGGAGTCAGGAAGCGCTTGTGCACCCGTCCGAAGGCGGAGGGTATCGCCTTGTAGGCGGCCATCGAGAGCGTGGTCCGAGCCGTGGGCAAAATGGTGGTTTGCGTCGACGCCGCCGCCGAGCTGAGCACCATGAGCAACAGGAGCTTCGTGATGAACCAATCGATCCCCGACGTCCCGAAGACCGACGTCCCGAGCACGTTGAGCACGTCGCCCGAGTTGGCCGAGTTGCCCAGCCCGATGCCCGTTGAGCCGACGCCGGCGTAGGACTGCGAGGCCATGACCACGATGGCGTACGTAACCAGGAGGATCAAGGTCGAGAGCACCGCGGCGCGGCCCGGGATCCGATTCGAGTCCTTGGTCTCCTCGTTGACCGAGACCGAGGTGTCCCACCCCCAGTAGATGAACAACATCAGGGAGAAGCCGACCATGAAACTCGTGAACGACAAGTGGTGGAAGGGGTTGAACCACTCCCAACTGGGAGTGAGATGGCCAACGGGCGCGTGACCCTGACCGACCTTGATGAGCGCGACTATCGAGAGCAACAGCAGGATGACCAGTTCGATGCCGAGGAGGACCTTCTGCATGTTCGCCGAGATCTCGATGCCGATGTAACAGATCGCTGTCATCACCACGATCCAGAGGATTCCGATCAGGAGTACCCAGCCGCTGGACGGGTTCGACCCGATCCCGCCGGCGCCGAAGAACAAGAAGACGTATTGCCCCGCGATCTGGGCCAGACTGGCCATCACCAGGATGTCGGCCGCCACGATGCCCCAGCCGCCGAACCACCCGGTCGCCGGGCCGAAGGCCCGCGCACCCCAGGTGAAGGTCGTGCCGCAGTCGGGGTCGGCGTAGTTCATCTCCTTGTAGGCGTACGAGATGAACAGCATCGGGACGAAGGCCAGGATCGTGATGATCGGCGCCTGAAGGCCGCCGTTGATGGCGATGACGACGAAACCAAGGGTGGCGGCCAGGCTGTATGCCGGCGCAGTGGAGGCGACGCCCACTACCACCGAGGAGATCAATCCGAGGGCTCCTGTCTTGAGGCCCTTGTCGCCAGCCAACCCCTTCTGATGCGCCAGCGTTGCATCGAGATGCGCCATTGGCCGCCCTCCGTTCGCTCGGGGGATTTCGCCCGCACCATACTCAAGGCGCGCCGGAATTGCTCGGGTTTTCTCCGATCTCGTCTTCCGGTCCGCCGTTCGGGCACGGATTTCAGAGAGAGTGTCTCCCGTTACCGCCCGAAATCGTCAGCGGCCTCGACCCCGGCCACACCGATGCCGTCCCGCAGCTTCTGGAGACTCGAGGTCAGCAGCCTCGACACGTGCATCTGGCTGACCCCGACCGCCTCGGCGATCTCCGACTGGGTCAGACCCTCCACGAACCGCATGTGCAGGATCGACTGCTCGCGCACGGGCAGGGTGGCCAGCGCCGGACCGAGCATCGCCCGGTCTTCGACCAAGTCGTAGCTCGTGTCGTGCTCGCCCAGGCGGGCGAGGAACGGCGTCGTCCGCGCTCTCGGATGCGTCGATAGAGGCGGCGCGGTAACCCTGGCCGGCTTCGAGCGCCTCGATGACCGCTTCCTCGCTCGCCCCCGTGGCCTCGGCCAGCTCGGGCACTGTTGGATTACGTCCGAGCTGTTGGACGAGGGCGGCGGACGAGTGTCCGAGCTCGAGGTAGAGCTCCTGCACCCTGCGGCTGGCCCGCACGGCCCAGCCCTTGTCGCGGAAGTGCCGTTTCAGCTCGCCGATGATGGTGCGGGTCGCAAACGGGGCGAAGTCGACACCGCGGGCTGGGTCGTAGCGGTCGACCGACTTGATCAGGGCGACGGAGGACACCTGAACCAGGTCCTCGTAGGGTTCACCGCGGTGCAGGAAGCGGCGGGCCAGCTGACTGGCCAACGCGAGGTTGGCTTCGATCAGCTCCTCACGTTCAGCCGGATCGAGGACTGGCCGCACGCTCCCGGAGGCATCGAAATCCGGCCCGGGTGCGTGCTCCGGGCCCACTGTCACTCCCCATGTCCCAACCGCTGCTTGCGCAGCCACGCCCGCACAAATCCATCTTGGTGCTCCCGGCCGTGCTGATCGACCAGGGCGTCGAGGATCTGCTCGCTCAGACGCGCACTCTCGTCCGCCTCCGGATCGGTCGCCGGATCTGCGGGCCGCCGCCCCTTCGAGGGTGGAGGTCACCTCGATGGCGTCTCCGAGCACCGCCAGCTCGAGAGAGAGGTTCCCATGCTGGGCGTCGCTCCCCTGCAGGGTCAGGAGGCAGAGCTCTCCCACGGCCAGGCGCAGGTCTTCGAGTTCCTCGATGTCGAACCCGGCCCGGGCCGAGACAGCGCTCGAAACGAGCCGGGCCAGGACGATCAGGTCACCGCGGGCGGGAAACGTGAGTTGGACACGATCGCCCTCGCCGAGCTTCTCCCCCAAAAGACTCACGAAACACCCGCTGCCTGGAGTGAGTCCGAGATACTGAAGACATTGGTCAGTCCCGTGATCTCGAAGATCTTGATGATTCGAGGGTCGACCACGACGACACGCATGTCCCCACCCAGTTCCCGGCACCGTTTCAGCCCTCCAACCAGCACTCCCAGGGCGGTCGAATCGATAAACGAGACTTCGAGCAGATCGACCGCCACCGTTGCATTTCCTTCGGTGATCACGTGGTGGAGGCACTCACGGAGCTGGGGAGCCGTCGCCACGTCGATCTCTCCGCTGACCGCCACAACTGGGATGGAGCCGTCCCCATGCTCTTCGATTCGAAATTCCTTTTCCACGGTTTCCTCCCGCATCACCGAGGGAGCCATGGAGGGCGATCCCGGAGGTCATGCAACGGCGATTGGCTTGGATTTCGCTGGTCCTGCCCATGACAACGTAAACGCGCCCAGTTTCCCACGGTTCACACGGGGGTACCCACGGATCGACCTGGGGGCGAGAAAGCCCGAGGAATCCCCGGCAGACGGACAAATCCGCGCCATGGTGGAGAGCGGCGGCGCGAAACGACGTAGCGTTCACTCCCACGAGTCCGCGACCGAGGACCCTCACAGCACCGTGCCCGAACAGCGAGACGAGGAGCGACCCTCCAGGCTGAGCAGCCTGCGGGCGGACCGCGCCGAAGCCACCGCCACATTGGCCGCCCTGATTTGGGTCTCCGGGGTGGCCATCCTTTTCGCGATGTCGGCCGGGAACATCTCGGCCGTGGGTTTGCTCGCTATCGGCCCCTTCATCGCCGCGCTCTACGCCCGGCCTTGGCGGGTCGCCCTGGTCGGACTGCTGGCCGCATTCTTCGCCCTCGTCATCGGCACGCCTCCCCACAATTACGGACAGCTGAATCACGTTCTCCGCGTGGTGACCCAGCTGGTTGCCACCGCCGTGGCGATGTACATGGCCTACCTGAGGGGACAACGCAACGTGCAGCTGTCCACGGCTCACACGGAGACGCGCAACGAGCGTCGCCGACGGGTGGCCGCGGAGACCGCCCAGCGCATGCAGGCCATGGCCCGGGCCCTGACCACCGCCGCGGACCCCTCCCAGGTGGCTGACGCCGTCTTCGCCGCCCTACGTGACGAGTTGGACGTGGATGCCGCAACCTTCGCAATCGTCGGCGACGGGGGTACCCTGCGGACCCTGCGCCGGTTCGGCTACGGGCCCGACGAGGCGGTCGACGGTGTCCTCGAGCGCGCTCCGGCAAGGACGGACCCGTCCTCGGACTCCACGTGGCCCTGTTTGCCGAATCACTCGTGGAGCTCGAGCGTCCAGCGCGCCGACATCGTGGCCGCCGTCCGAATCGAGTCGGTTCCGCGCCCTGGCCGTCGTCCCGATGGTTGTCTCCGACCACACGATCGGCGTCGTGATCGTCCACTGGTCGGAGGACCGAGAGATCTCGGGGCCCGACCGGTCCTTCCTCCTCACCATGACGGGCACTGCGGCTCAGGCCGTCGAGCGTGCCCGTCTCACCCTGACCGAGTTCGTCAACCTGGAGCGAAGCCAGCACCTGCACCAGCTGAGTTCGGCCCTGGCCGCAGCGACGACGCCGGGCGACGTGGCCCACGCCGCCATCGCGGGCGGTCGCCGGGCGCTGGGTGCGCAGTCGGCCATCGTGCGCGTCCCGGCCGCGGGCGATCGCAGGCCTGGACTGCCTGGCCAGCAACGGGCACCCCGCCCTGCTCTCGCAGGGCGATGATCCCCATCGAGTCCACTCGAGCCGGCGCTGCGTTCGCCCGCGGTCGCACCGTGGTGACCACCATCGACGCGCGCGGCGAACCCGACGACGAGATCGCGAAGGAGATCGTGCCGCGGCACGGTGAAGGAAATGTCGCGGCCGGTCACCGTGGTGACGGAGCCCCTGGTGGGCTCGGCCGGACCCCTGGGGGTGCTGTCCCTGGCCTTCGTGGACGATCCCGAGTTGAGCGGCCCCGACGTCCGCTTCCTGGCTACCCTGGCCGCCCTCACCGCTCAGGCGCTCGAACGGGCGCAGGTCTTCGAACACGAACGAGAAGCCCTCCGGGCGGCCGAAGCCGCCCGCGAACGCCTCGCACTCCTCTCCGAGGTGACCCGTTTGCTCAGCTCGAGCCTGGAACCCACCACGGTCATCCGGCGCACGATGAGCCTGGTCGAAGGCCGTCTGGCCGACTCCTGCGTCGTGCAGATCCCAGGCGGACACCGGGCTCGTCCGGCTCGATGTCCGCGGCCCCGGTGCCACCGGGTCCGCGCTTCCGCCAACAAGGCGGCGAGGACGTGCCCTACGACTCGGATGCGCCGGCGGCTCTGGCCCACCGGACCGGTCGGATGCAGTTGGCGTCACTCGAGTTGGACGACGAGGGACACGGAGGGAAGTCGACTGCGTTGGCCGTGCCGCTCACGGCCAACGGAGAGGTCATCGGGGTCATGACCTTTCTGGACGGGCCGGGCCGGGCGTTCGAGGCCGACGACGTCTCCCTGGCCACCGAAGTGGCAAGCCGGACCGGGGTGGCGCTCTCGAACGCCACCCGTTTCCAGCGTGAGCACGTCGTGGCCGAGGTCCTCCAGCGTGCTGTGCTGCCCGAGTCTCTGCCCCAGATCGATGGGCTGCAGCTTGACGCCGAATACCGGCCGGGAGTCGCCGGGTCGTACGCCGGTGGTGACTGGTACGACGTCTTCGAGCTCGGCGTCGACGCCGTCTGCTTCAGCGTCGGTGACGTCATGGGGAAGGGAGCGCCGGCGGCCGCGCTTATGGGTCAGGTCCGCAGCGCCATCAGGGCCTACGCCGTCGCCGGACAGACGCCGAACGAGATTCTGACCTCCCTCGACCACCTCTTCGACAACCTGGTCGAGGAGCGGGTCGTGACCGCCATCGTCGGGACGATCAACCCGTCGACCGGCAAAGTCGTGCTCTGCAATGCCGGGCACCCACCACCGTTGATCGTTCGATCCGACGGGCAAGCGATGTTCTGTCCGCTCCAGCAATCCCTGCTCATCGCGTCCGGGCCTGAACGGGGCCCCGCGGCCCCGCGACGAGGTGGTCCTCCAGCCCGGCGACTCACTGATCATGTACAGCGACGGGCTCATTGAACGGCGCGGCGAGCTCCTCACACATGGCATGGACCGGTTGGCCGGTGCCGCAACAACGATCGCGCAGAGCGGGTGGCCCGAGCGACCCGGCCGTCGCCTTCGCGTCCTTCCTCGAAGAGGACGAGAGAGCAGACGACTCGGTGGTCCTCACCATCAATTTCACCGGCAACTTCACCGGCAATTTCACTGGAATTTCACTGGAAGCACGACTCGAGGCGTAACGGCGCCCCGAGTGGGTACGTCACGGGACGGCATGTCGACCCTGCAACTCGATCCGGTCGTCGAGAGCACTCCCGTCGCCCGTCATTGGGTCGCGGCCCATCTCCGGGACATTCCCTCCGAGACCGCAGAGTGCGCGGCACTGCTGACGTCGGAGCTGGTGACGAACGCACTGTCTGCACGCGGCGACACCCATGTGCGTGACCCTGCACCTGCTGCCCGGACCGCATCCGAATTGACGTGGCCGATGGAAGCACGAGCTTCCCCGCCATGAAGGAATACGGCCCCGACGCGGCCACCGGTCGTGGGCTCACCCTCTTCAAGACCCTGGCCGCCGATTGGGGCGTCCATTCCGTTCACGGGCGGCAAAATCGTCTGGTTCGAGCTGCCGGTCGACTACGGCGTGCCCCCGACCTCGGTCTCCGACGGCAGATTTCGCTTCGACATCGCGAGCATCGCTCACTCGGATCTCGGCCGGGAAGAGTTGCTCACGATCCGCCACGATCGAGATCCAGCTCCTCGGCATTCCCGTCGCCCTCCTGCAGAAGGCCAGCGAGGAGTACGAAGCGCTCTTCCGCGAGCTACGCCTCATGAAGGAGCGGACGGGCCGCACGGAGAGCGCGTCCGCTCCTCCCCGAAAGGCTGGCCGTGCTGGTGTCGGACATCGGGACGCGGTTCAACCGGCTCGGGCCCGGGCATGGACGACGTGTGGCAGGCGGCGGTCGACAACAACGAAGTGTGCTTCGACTGGAAACTCGAACTCCCTCAGGCCGCGGCGGCTTCGCTGCGAGTTTTACGGGGCGGTGCTGGACGAGGCAGACGAATTCGGGCTCTCGGCCCAACTTCTCACGCTGCCTGCCTCTGCCACCAGCGTTGCGGTGCGGCGCTGGTTCGTCTCGGAGATCGTCGGCCAACTGCACGGGAAGACCCCCGTGTCCTGGGGCGACAGCCGCTTCCGGGCTGAACTCCCCGCGCTGGCTCCGGCTGAGAACCGCTCAGCGGAGCTTGGCCGAGGCCTTTTTGAGCACCTTGCCGTAGAGCTCGATCCCCTCCGTCGAGAGCCCGGACGACGGGCCGGCAGCGATGGAAACGCGCTCGGGGATGATGCCCCAGACGGGCACCTTCAGCTCGTTCCACCAGGCGATGGTCGCCTCCAGGTCGTTGGTCCCGAGGCGAGCCGAGCAGATGACCACGCCGGCCGGGACGTTGCTGGGGGTCATCTCGAGGGTCGTGACCACCCGGTTCGGCTCGACCCCTCCGGCCCGAGTCGGGATCACCACGGCGTCGGCCCGGGCCAGGGCCGCCTGCACCACCGTGCCTTCGCCGGGCGGCGTGTCGACCACCACCGTGCCGTCTTCCTGGCTCATGGCCTTGGTCACGGTGCGCACCGAGGGTCCCTCGACGAGCTCGACGCCGTCGAAAGGATCGACGTCGTACCACTCCGCCGAAGATCCCTGGGGATCGGCGTCGACCAGCAGGACCGGAGCCTTGCCCCGGCGGGCCGCCACGGCGGCCAGGTACACGGAGGTGGTGGTCTTCCCCACCCCACCCTTGACGTTGCTCACCACGATGTTCATTGCGCCCGGATCCTCTTGCTTCGCCGATGTCGGGGCATACGGTACCGGCCGTTCCCTGCCCACGACTACGGCAGGAGGAGCTTGCCCAGCCGGCGGCGGACGATAAGGACTCCGGCGATCGCCATGACGACGAGGTAGGCCGCATGGCCCAGCAAGAGCCAGCTCCAGATGCCCAGGTCTGCAGCCCGGCACAGCACCACACCCTGGTAGAGCGGCGTGCAGCGAACGACCAGCTGGAGCCAACCGGGGTACACCGTGATCGGGAAGAACGTCGCCGAGAACAGGAACAGCGGGATGAAGGCCAGCGAGACCATGTCGAAGTCCTGCCAGGTGCGCATGTAGGTGGTTCCGGCCATGCCGGCGGCGGCGAAGGCCAGCCCGGTCAGGATGGCCGCCGGCCAGCACAGCACGGCCCAGGGCGAGACGATGTAGCCCAGGATGGCCATGATCGCGAGAAACGCACCCGAGTACAGGGCACAGCGGATGACGCACCAGCTCAGCTCGCCCAGAGCGACGTCGCCCACGCCGAGCGGCGTCGAGAGCATGGCGTCATAGGTCTTTGCGATCTTCAGCTTGAAGAAGACCTGGAAGGTGGAGTCGATCATGGCGCCGTTCATCGCCGAGGAGGCCAGCAATCCGGGGGCTACGAAGGACGTGTAGGCAACGAGCTTCCCGTCGACGGGGATGGGCCCGACGAGGTGGGACAGGCCGATCCCGATGGAGAGCAGGTAGAAGAGCGGCTCGAAGAAACCTGACACCAGGAAGATCCACGAACGCCGGTAGACCAGGATGTTCCGCTCGAGCACCCTCGAGGCGTGTCGTCCTCCGAGGAAGGCCAACGGCGTGATTCGGGTGGCGATGCCCGGGGGCGCGGGTGTCGATGGTCGTGCTGGTCGTCGTCATCACACCACCAACCGTTTGGCGAACGTGCGGCGGCCCACGGCGTAGCCGACGCCCATCCAGAGCAGCCAGATAGGCGGCGTGCCCGAGGTCGGCCCACAGCCTGACCTGTCCGAGGGTGAGATCCCGGCACAGCGCCACCCCGTGGTACAGCGGCGAGATGTAGGCCAGCCACTCGAGCACCAACGGGAGCTGGGAGACCGGGAAGAAGAGACCGGAGAAGAGGAAGAGCGGGATGATCACGAATCGATACAGCGTGGAGATGGGCGCGTCCTTGTCCAACGTCGCCGCCCAGGCGCCGACGGGGGCCGCGAAGGCCAGGCCGGTGAGGACCCCGGCGGGCAGAGCGAGGATGGCCCAAGGCGAGTAGATGACGCCGAAGGCGGCCATGATGGCCAGGTAGATGCTGACCACGATGCCGAGTCGCGCCGCCATCCAGGCCAGGTGGCCGAGCCACACGTCGTAGACGGTGAGCGGACTGGCCAGCTGGGCCAGGTAGGTCCGCATCCATTTGATGGCCCCCATCACCGGGTACGAGGCGTCGTTCGTGCCGATCTGCATCGTCGTGCCGGCCAGCAGTCCGGGCGCCAGGAACGCCACGTAGGTGACCCCGTCCACCCCGTGTGAGTGCTTGTCGATGAGCGAGCCCAGGGCCACCCCCATCGCGGCCAGGTAGAGCACCGGGATGAGGAAGCTGGTCGCTACCGAGCTGCGCCATGTCCGCTTGTACTGGTAGGCCCAATACCCGGCCGCCCGCCACCAGGCCGGCGTGGCCATTCTCGATCGAGCGTCCTCGCCCGTCGGAGGCAAAGAGCGCGCCGGCCCCCTGTGCCCTCCCGTCCCCCACCACCGCCATGATCAGTCGACCAGGGTGCGACCGGTCAGGCGCAGGAACACGTCCTCGAGCGTCGAACGCCGGACCAACGTGCTCCGGGCCACGTGGCCCATGCGGGCCACCTCGGCGAGGGCGGCGTCACCGTCGTCGGTGTAGAGGAGGATGCGGTCGGGCAGGATCTCGAGCCGATCTGCCAGGTCGACCAGCGAAGGAGCCATTTCCTCGTGCGCACCCGGAGCGAAGCGCAGCTCGACCACTTCGCGCGTCGAGTACTCATCGATCAGCTGGCGGGGTGAACCCTCGGCGGCGAATCGGCCCTTGTCCATCACGACCAGCCGGTCGCAGAGCTGCTCGGCCTCGTCCATGTAGTGGGTGGTGATGACGAGGGTCACGCCTTCCTGCTTGAGCCGGTAGAGGCGGTCCCACAAGAGGTGACGGGCCTGAGGGTCGAGCCCCGTCGTCGGCTCGTCAAGGATGAGCAGATCGGGATTCGAGATCAGCGCCCGGGCGATGGTCAGTCGCCGCTTCATGCCGCCCGAGAGTGGATCGACTCGGTCATTGGCCCGATCGGTCAGCTGGGCGAACTCCAGCAGTTGATCTGCTCGCTCACGGATGACCTTGCGCGGCATGTCGAAGTAGCGCCCGTAGATCATGAGGTTGTCGAGCACCGTCAGCTCGGTGTCCAACGAGTCCTCCTGCGGCACCAGTCCCATGCGTGAACGGATGCGCGGCCCGTCGGACGTGGGGTCCAGACCGAGAACGCGCAGGCTGCCCCCGCTGAGCGGGCTGATGCATGAGATCATCCGCATGGTCGACGTCTTGCCGGCACCGTTGGGCCCGAGGAATCCGAACGACTCCCCCTTTTCGAATGGTGAAGTCGACGCCGTCGACGGCCACGAAGTCGCCGAAACGCTTCACGAGCCCGCTGGGCCTCGACCATGGGCGCGCCATTCGAGCCCACTCGTTGGTGCGTCGACCCCGGTCTGTTCCGACTCGGGGACGTCAGTCATCGGCGATGAATGTGACGTCATTGTCAGGTAACGATACCGTGCTCGCACGACGAGCCGATTTCTGGGTGGGAAGGGGCGCCGATGGCGACGGAGGGGCGAGGACGGGCCTTCCCGGACGGTTTCACCTGGGGGACAGCGACGGCGGCGCACCAGATCGAAGGCGGCAACACGAACAATGACTGGTGGGCCTTCGAACACCTGGAGGGCTCCGGTTGCGCCGAACCCTCCGGCGACGCCTGCGACTCCTGGGACCGCTGGGAGGAGGACGCCGATCTGGTTGCCGCCTTGGGCCTGGACAACTACCGGTTCTCGGTGGAGTGGAGCCGGATCGAACCGGCCGAGGGCGAGTTCTCCCGGGCCGCCCTGGAGCACTATCGCCGTCAGTGTCTCGGGCTGCGGGAACGGGGCGTCGATCCCGTCGTGACCTTCCACCACTTCACGACCCCACGCTGGCTGGCCGACCAGGGTGGATGGGAGACGGGAGCGGCGGTCGAGCGATTCGGTCGTTTCTGTACGGTCGTGGCCGAGGCACTCGGTGACGTCATGGTCCGGGCCTGCACGGTCAACGAACCGAACATCGTGGCCACCATGGGCTGGCACGCCGGGATGTTCCCGCCGGGCAAGCGGGACGCCGAGCTGTCCTACCGGGTAGGGCAACACCTGGCAGACGGGCACCGGGTTGCCGTCGAGGCCATTCGCAACGCCGCTCCGGGCATCCCCGTCGGCCTCACCCTGTCGATGACCGACTACCAGGCCACTCCGGGCGGTGAACAGAAGCTCGACAGCATCCGGCACCACGCCGAGGACGTTTTCCTGGACGCGACCGCGGGCGACGACTTCCTCGGGGTGCAGGTGTACACGAGGATGCGGGTGGGACCGGACGGCTGGGCCGGCTACGAAGACGGAATTCCCGTCCTCGACATGGGCTACGAGTTCTATCCGGCCGTCTCTCGGCAACTGCCTGCAGCGCGCCTGGGACTACACGGGTGGTGCCTTCCCCCTGCTCGTCACCGAGAACGGCATCGGGACGCGGGACGACGCCCAGCGCATCGACTACGTGCGTCAGGCCCTCGCAGGTGTCCTCGACACCATCGAACAGGGAGTGGACGTGCGCGGGTACACGTACTGGTCGCTGCTCGACAACTTCGAATGGGCCATGGGCTATCGGCCCCACTTCGGCATCGTCGCCGTCGACCGCGAGACCTTCGCCCGCACACCTAAACCGAGCGCGGCCTGGCTGGCCGCAGTGGCCTCGGCCAACGCGCTGGACGCCTGACAGCGGTCAGAGCTCAGCGAGCTCGGTGTTGGCCACGATGGCGTCGGTCAGTTCGTCCCAGAGTGCCCTCGGGAGATCGTGACCCATTCCCGGGATCGTGATGAGCTTGGCTCCGGGCACCGCCGCCGCGGTTGCCTGGCCGCCACTCAGCGTGACCAGTGGATCCTCCTCGCCGTGGATGACGAGGAACGGCATGTCGACGCCGCGCAGCCCTTCGGTCCTGTCGGGGGAGGCGAGAATGGCCCCCAACTGCCGCGCCGTTCCCTCGGGGCAGTAGCTGCGGTCGTAGGCCGCGGCAGCCCGCTCGCGCAGGACGGCCTCGTCGGTGGGGTATTTCGGTGAACCGATGACCCGGCTGCCCTCGATGCTGGCCTCGATGGCCTCCTCGCGGCTGGTGGCCACGGGACGCAGCAGGGCGGTGAGGGCCTCCCCGGTCGGAGCGCCCACCGAAGGATCGCCGGTGGTCGACATGACGGAACACGCGGTCGCGAAGAGTTCGGGGCGACGGATCACCAGGGCCTGCGTGATCATGCCGCCCATCGACGCGCCCAGCACATGGCTACGCCCGATGCCGAGCTCTCCGAGCAGAGCAGCGGCATCGTCGGCCATGTCCTCAATGAAATAGATGGCCGATCGACGGGTCGCCGCCGAGGAGCGAGCCGAGGTCGGGCAGACCTTCGAACTTTGTCGAGAGCCCGCAGTCACGGTTGTCGAAGCGGATCACGAAGAAGCCGCGTTGTGCGCAAGCCGTCGACGAACTCCTGGGGCCAGGTGATCAGCTGAGCCCCCAGGCCCATGACGAGGAAGATGGGCGGATCGGATGGATCCCCTTCCGTGAGGTACTCGATGTCGATCCCGTTGACGTGGGCGGTGGGCACCAGCGACTCCCTTCTGCACGACTTCGCCCCGTTTCCTACCAGCCGGACGAATCCGATGCCCATCCCTCTCAACCGGGCGGGGCCACGATCGACCTCGAGTTGCGGGCGTGGCGAAGGCGAGGGCCGGGCTCGAGGCCGACGAGCACCACCTCGATGGAGGCCATGCACAGGATGAAGATCGGAAAGGCCGCGACCTCGAAGGTCCAGTCGGTCACGGTCAGAAGGAGGATGGCCATGCTGATCACTGCGCCCACGTAGGAGTAGACGGTCTCGGTCTCGCGGATGGGTCCAGCTCTTCATTAGCGTCGGGATTCCCGCCATGAAGTCCGCGGCGATCGCCGCGCAGATCGCGAGGGTGCCGTCACGGGTCACCAGCCAGACGAGGGTCCCGACAACGGAGATGGCGCCGCAGGCGTAGTCGATACGCCTGATCTTCCAGAGCGACGCCGGATTGTGGAACGAACCGACGAAGACGAGGAGGGGCATGAACCCGACCATGAATGTCGGCAACGCCCGCAGACCCACGCCGTCACTGAATTCGACCGCTGAAGCGAGCAAGGGCGCGACAGCCCAGAGGAGCCACGTCACCCGGTTGGGCTGAGTGGTCCCCCTGAGGGTGTCGCGCAGGTATACGGACGTGCCGGCCGCGCCGATTGCGGTTCCGAGAAAAATCCAGTTCTCGTTGATCACTGCCCGACAGTCTGCTCCGCGGACGGAGCCGACGTCTCACGTCGGGGGCGACCACTCCTGGGTCGGAGCGGCCCGCTAGGTTCGTCGCAGGAGCAATTCGAGGAGCGCGAGTGGCCGAGCGACCGATGGAATCCGACGCCCATGGCTGAACTCGTGGTCATTGCGTTCCTGGGCGGGTTGATCACCGGACTTTCCCCGTGCATCGTCCCGGTCCTCCCGGTCGTCGTGGCGGGAGGCTCTTCGAGCACGAACCGCGCCCGACCCTTCCTCATCATTGGTGGCCTCGTTCTCAGCTTCAGCCTGACGGTGCTCTTCGCCACGACGTTGCTGGGCTTCCTCCACCTCCCCCAAGACTTCCTGTTCTGGTTGGGTGTGGCCATGCTCGGCGCCATCTCGGTTGGGCTGATGATCCCCCGAGTGGGCGAGTTGCTCGAGCGGCCCTTCGCCCGGCTGGGTTCGACGCGCTACGCCACCGAGGGTGGCGGCTTCCTCCTCGGCCTGAGCCTCGGGCCCGTCTTCGTCCCGTGCGCCGGTCCGGTGCTCACCGCCATCACCGTGGCCGCAGACCACCATCGTGTGGGTGGCAGCGCCGTCCTGGTGACGCTCTTCTACGCCCTCGGGCTCACCGTGCCGCTGCTCGTGCTCGCCGTCCTGGCCCAGCGGGCCACGACGTGGTCGTCCTTGCGCCGCCATCTGCCCTCGGTGCGCAAGGTCGCGGGAGTGGTGCTCGGCGTCACGACGCTTGCCATCGCCTTCAACTGGCTCGGAGGGCTCCAGCGCGACGTACCCGGATACACCAACGCGCTCGAAGACCACATTGAGTCGACCAACTCTGCGTGCCTCCAACTCCAGCACCTCAGTGGCGAGCACCAGAACCAGTTCGCGGCCGCCAATGCGCGCCTCGAAGGGAAGAAGGCAACGTGCTCGACCACCGACGCCGGGCAGTCACAGAGCGGTCACCTGGCCGCCGGGAAACCCACCACCACGACGACGGGGCCGGCAGCGCCGACCACCATCACCCCAGAAGCCGGCGGTCGTTCATGGCCAACAAGACGAACCTGCCCGCGCTGGGCAAGGCGCCGAACTTCACCGGGATCACGACGTGGTTCAACACGCCGGGCAACCAGCCGCTCTCCCTGAGCCAGCTCCGGGGCAAGGTGGTCCTGGTCGACTTCTGGACGTACTCCTGCATCAACTGCCAGCGCGCGCTCCCTCACGTCGAGGGCTGGTACAACGACTACAAGAACGACGGCCTCGTCGTCGTCGGTGTCTCCGCCCCGGAGTTCTCCTTTGAACACGTCGTGTCCAACGTGAAGAGCGCAGCCGCCAACCTGGGAATCGACTATCCAGTGGCGGTCGACAACAACCTCGACACCTGGGATGCCTACAACAACGAGTATTGGCCGGCCGAGTACCTGATCGACCCCACGGGGATCGTGCGGGCGTACGACTTCGGGGAGGGCGGCTACTCGCAGATGGAGAGCAACATCCGGATGCTGCTCTCGGCCAACGGCGTGCAAAGCCTGCCGGCCCGCACCGACGTAGCCCGACAAGACCCCGACGAGCGACCAGATCACTCCCGAGAGCTATGTGGGCTACGAACAGCTCGACAACGAGGTCGGCACACCGGTCCGCCACGACCAGGCGGCCAACTACAGCGCCCCGTCGAACATCCCGTCGAACAGCCTGGCCTTCAGCGGGACCTGGAACGTCCACAGCCAGGAGGCGACGGCAGGCACCAAGGCCAGACCTCGACCTGCAGTTCACCGCCGACGACGTCTACCTGGTCATGGGCGGTCAGGGCACGGTGGCGTGTCCGAAGACGGGCGACATCTGAAAACGGTCGACGTCTCCGGCATCCCGAAGCTCTACACGCTCTTCTCCGGCTCCGGCCCTCGAGTCAGGGGTCCTCCAGCTGTCGATGTCACCCGGCGTCCAGGCCTACGACTTCACTTTCGGCTAGCGAGCTGATCTCAGTTGATGGATCGGACCCGGTCGGCCCAGTAGGGCGCCCGGAGCTCGCGCTTGAGGATCTTGCCTGACGGGTTGCGGGGCAGGGCGTCCACGACGTCGACCGAAGTCGGACACTTGTAGTGGGCCAGGTTTTCCCGGCAGTGGGAGATGACGCCACTCTCGTCGAGACGGGCGCCGGGCCCCAGGACGACGATGGCCTTGACCGTCTCGCCCCATTTCTCGTCGGGCACGCCGATCACTGCGGCATCCACGACGGCGGGGTGCGCGAGCAGCACGTTCTCCACCTCCGCCGGGTAGATGTTCTCCCCGCCGCTGACGATCATGTCCTTGATTCGGTCGTGCAGGTAGAGGTAGCCCTCGTGCGTCGAGGTAGCCGGCGTCACCCGTCCGCAACCAACCGTCGGCGTCGATCGTCGCGGGCAGTCTCGGCATCCTTCCGCCAATAGCCGGCCATGTTGTAGGGCGACCGCGTCCAGACCTCTCCGACCTCGCCGAGCTCGACGTCGCGGCCGCTGTCCGGATCGACGACGCGAAGTTCGACACCCTCGTGCGGCCTTCCCGCCGAACGAAGAAGCCCGCGGCGCGGTCCGTCGGGATCATGGTCCTCGAAGCGCAGCGCGGTGATCGCGCCCGTCGTCTCGGTCATGCCGTAGACCTGACAGAAGCCACAGCCGAACGCCGCCATGCATTTGACCAGCACGTCTTCGGAGATAGGCGACGCCCCGTAGAAGATCAGACGAAGGCTGGAGAGGTCGGTGTGCGCCAACTGAGGCGTTGCCAGCAGGAACATCAACACCGCGGGAACAATGAACATCTCGGTGATCCGCTCGGTCGCGATGAGCTCGAGCAGCATCACCGGATCGACCTCACGAAGGATGATGGAGCGGCCGCCGCGGGACATGGCACAGAGAGCCCACCCCGATCCGCCGATGTGGAAGAGCGGCATGGCAACCAGGCTCACGGTGTCGTCACCGATGGAGAAGGTGTGCCCCGCTTCCGACAGGGCGGTGGACAGGTTCGCGTTCGTCAGCATGACTCCTTTGGGGAGACCCGTGGTTCCCGACGTGTAGAGCTGCATGCTGATTTCGTCCGGCGATCCCTCGTGACCCGGATCTTCTGAGGGGCAACCGGCAATCCAATCATCGAAGCGAACGGCGCGGGGATCGAAGCCGGCCGGCCCGTCGCCGAAGACAACGATCTGGCGCACGTCGGGCAGGTTCGGCATGTCCTGCAATGCCGGAAGGTAGTCCGTATGGACCGCCAGCAGTTGCGCTCCGGAGTCCTGAATGATGGCGGCCATCTCCGCCGGTGACAGCCGCCAATTCGACCGCGACATTGACAGCCCCGATCAGCGCGCCGCCGAAGAGGAAGTCGAAGTACGCGATGCCGTTGCGATCCAGGAAGGCGACCCGATCCCCGGCTGCCACTCCGTCTCGCCGCATGGCTTGGGCCACCCGACAGACCACCACATATTCCTCGCCCCACCGGCGGCGCTCGTCACCCTGCACGAGCATCTCGTGGTCGGGTTGTGACGCGGCGAGGGTGCGGATCAGGCCGGCGACCGTGTACCGGTCCTTCTCGCACGTTCGGCGACACGGCCCACCCTCCCTTGGAGCTGACGCAGCTCCGTTAGGCCAGGGACCCTACGTTGTCGGGCTCTCCGACAGCAGACCGTTCTTCCTCCTTGTCGGAAGTCCCCACGTCAGCTGGTCACGATGCATTTTCACCAAATTAAAGATTCTTTTATTTGACCATTGGTGCAAATATCGACCGACCACCTGGGCTTTTGTGATCAATTTCACAAAGGTACAGAACAAACTCGCTGTTCAGAGGGCTATTTATCGGCTGCCTACGGGTTCGGTTTGCGTCCTGCTAAATTCATCCACCACTGAGACCGATTGGTCTTTCGGGTAGATGCGTTGAGCGGAGAGCCGACGAATAACCCGAAGTGAGCCGCCGATCGGATCTACCCAGATCACACAAGGTCTCGACGCGCCTGCCCCCAGGCCCAAACAAAGACGAATAGAGGACACGACCCAGACGCATCCACTGGGCTGTACACAACCGGCCGCACACCCTGCGGCGACGAGCCAGAACGGACGACGCCTTCCCGCTCTCCGTTCGGGGCGCGAATGCGATGGCCGGAGCCCGCCTACACCGAGCAGAGCCAGGCGCGCCCAGGGCGCGCCCGACGAAGGGAGGTGCCGTGCGGATCCGCATTGCACTCGCGACGGCGGTGGCCGTCACATTGATCACAGCTGTAATTTTTGCATTCACCAACACCAGTCCCGTGGCGTCCGCCAAGGGCGTTCGTACTGGGGCAGTCCATCATGGGGTCCATCACGGAGCAGTCCGTCATGTGGCGGCCGCCCACCACCGGACGGCGGCACCCCGCATGAAACTGATGTCGTACGCACAGGCTCAGAAGTTGGCAAAACTGGCCACCTTCTACAACGCCGTGACACGGAGCCAGGAAGAGAACTACCTCAAAGAGGTGGCCTACTTGAAGGCGCTGCAGGCACAAAAGCAGGCGGCACAACTGGCCGCCTCGGCCGCAGCACAGCGTGCGGCGGCGGCAGCGGCGCAGCGTGCGGCCGTCTCAAGTCCGGCGGCTCCGGTCGCAGCACCGAACCCGGTCGCCGCACCAGCCGGGTCGGGATCGGATGGCTCGAGCACCAACACGCCGGATTGGGCCTGCATCCGTCAACATGAGTCGGGTGGCAACTATGGCGAGTACAACGGTGGCGCCTACCAGTTCGAACTGGGGACGTGGGAAGGCCTGACCGGTCTCGACCACGCCGGCACAGGATTCACCGCCGGCCGTGCAGGACTCCGCTGCGCTGAGGCTCTTCGCCGAGCGTGGCTGGGAGCCCTGGACCACCCGTTTCGTCTGTGGCCTCTAGACGACGACGCGTCAGTCCCCTCCGAACATGGCTGTGACCTGAGCCATGTCGAAATAGTCCCGCCATGCGGTGATCTTCCCGTCCGCGACGTGGAAGGCACCCATGACGGGCAGGGGGGCCGTCTTGCCGTTCATGGTGAACGTGTCGGTGCGTTCGGTCAGCACCGTCGATCCGTCGCTGGCCAGGTGGTGGATCTCGAACTCCATGGCGTCGCACATGCCGACGAACATGTTGATCACGCCCATGGTGGCTTCGATTCCCTCGGCAGGCTCCATCGGGATGTTGTGGTACACGATGTCGTCTGCGAGGTAGCCGCGCAGAATCTCGGGGTCACGCGTGCTGGCGGCCGCGCAGAATTCTCGGACGACCTGTTCGGCGCTGGGCATGGCACTCCTCTCGGCGGTGGACCGGCACCGCACACGCTACCCAGCCGTCCGCGATGATGATGGGGTGCCGAACAAGCGAGTCGTCGTCCTTGCCCCGATGAAGCCCGAGCTCAAGGAGATCGTCCGGTCCTTCGATCTCCAGCCGACCCCCGGCGACGCTGACTTCACCCACCGCGGTCTGGTGGGGACGTGGTCCGTCGTGACCCTGGTCACCGGGATGGGTCCGGAGAAGGCGCGGGTCGCCACCCGGCGAGCACTGGACGCCGGTCCCGCCGACCACGTGATGGTGATCGGCATTGCCGGCGGCCTCAGCCCGGAGCTCCCTGTCGGAGCGCTGATGGTGCCCGAGGCCGTGCAGCTCTATCCGGACGGCCCCCGCTTCGCCACTCGGCCGCTACCCCCTCGCCAACCTGCCGGAGCGCTGATGACGACCGACGGCCTCTTCGACGACGAGGGCGTGTGGGGGCCCATCCTCGAGCGGGGTTTCGGTGCAGTGGACATGGAGGCCGCAGGTGTGGCCGAGGTGTGCGACGCCGCCGCGGTCGACTGGTCGATCTACCGCGGCATCAGCGACCGTCCCGACGAGCGGATCGTCGACCAAGCCGTCTTCGGGTTGAGCAAGCCCGATGGCTCGGCCGACGCGGTGGCGGTGGCCAAGTACCTCGCCCGCGACCCGCGCCGGGCCAAGGCGCTGGCCCACCTCAACCGCTGTATGCAGGTGGCGGCCCGCCTGGCCGCCGACGCGGCACGCCAGGACCTCGTGGCCGCCGGCTAACTCGTCACTAACCGCCGTCGTCCCCGGCCGGCCGGCCGATGCTCTCGTCGCGCCGGGCGATGACATGCAGGTCGATGTCGTTGTCCGAGGCGAGGCGCAGGAGCGTCTGGACGACCGACCCCCGGGTCAACGATTGCCAGCGGCTGAGCCGTGACGTCCCGAGCACGAGCTGGGTGATCTGCTGGTCGACCGCGGCCGCAAAGATCGTCTTGGCCACATCGTCGCCGCGGAGCGTCTGCCAGCGCCCGCCGACCGCCGTGACCAACTCCTCGAGCTCCCCCGTGTCCGACCGCCGTGCCGCGGCGTCATCGGAGACGACGTGCACGGCGATGAGGTCGCCCTTGACCCGGGCCGCGATACGGGCCGCCCGCCGCACCACCGAAGCGTTTCCCGGGGCTCCCGTCACGGCCACCATGATCCGCTCGGTCGTCTCCCACACCTCGCCGTTCGTGCCTTTCGAGCGGAGGTACTCGAGCAGCTCCTCCTCCGCCTCGTCGGCCACGAAACGGAGTGCCAGCTCACGGAGGGCCACCAGGTTCTCCGCCCGGAAGAACCCCGAGAGTGCGGCGGGAACCTTGGCCTCGGGGTAGATGTTGCCGTGGAGCATGCGCCGGCGGAGCTGGTCCGCCGACGAGTCGATCAGCTCGATCTGGTCAGCTCGGCGGACCACCCAGTCCGGGACCCTCTCGCGCACTCCGGCACCGGTGATGCGTTCGACAGCGTCGGCCAACGACTCGATGTGCTGGATGTTGACGGTGGTGATGACGGCGATGCCGGCGTCGAGGATCTCGAGCACGTCCTCCCAGCGCTTCTCGTGGCGGCCCGATCCCGGCACGTTGGTGTGGGCCAGCTCGTCGATCAGAACGACCGTAGGGCGGCGGGCCAGGACAGCGTCCAGGTCCATCTCCTCCCAGGTGGAGTTCCGGTACTCGATTTGCTTGCGCGGCACCGTCGGGAGGTCCCTGATCTGCTGGGTGGTGAAGGGGCGCCGATGGGTCTCGACGAACCCGACGACGACGTCGGTCCCACGCTGGAAGCGGCGCCACCCTTCGTCAAGCATGGCGCACGTCTTCCCGACACCGGCCGCCGCACCCAGATAAACGCGGAAGCGGCCGGTGGGGCGGACACCTTCGTCCTCACCACTGGCGCTGATCATCTGCTCTCCTCAACTGCGCCCGGTCGGACGGTCGGTACACTCAAATGAACCTCGCAATGACGGGAAGCAGTGACAGAAGTGACGCCAGACAGGCTCGGGACATTCGGAACGTACCAGCGCATCATTCTGGGCACTGCGGCGACCGTGGCTGGGTTTGCTCGTGCTGCTGGCCATCCTCCTGCCCGTCCGCGCGCACCTGAGCACGGCCATTCCGGCGCTCGTCTTCGTCCTGCCCGCGCTGATCGGAGTCGTCATCGGCGGCTTCGTGGCGGGCGCCATCGGAGCGGTGGCCGGGTTCGTCCTCTACGACGTCTTCTTCCTGCCGCCGTACGACACGCTCACGCGTGCGCTCCCCGCAGAACTGGGTCGCACTCGTTGTCTACGTGATCGTGGTTCTCGTCGTGGCCCAGGTGGTGGCCAAGCTCAGGGAGGCCCGCGAGGACGCGCTGCGTCGCAGCAATGAGTCGGTCCGGCTCTTCGAGCTCTCGCAGACGCTCATCGGCGATCTCACCCTGACCGAACTGCTGTCGCACATCGTTGCCGTCATCCAGGAAGCTTTCGGTCCGACGTGGACGGCGTTGGTGCTGCCGGCCCAAGCCGAAGGCCAGCTCGAGGTGGCCGCTTCGGCCGGGCGGTCCTTGACCGACGACGATGTGACGTCGCTGACCTCTGGTGGCGGTCAAGCCCGGTCCCTCGGGTTTGAGGACACACCCGGACCACGCCGGGTCTCGGTCGCCTTGGTGGTGAGCGAACGGCCGGTCGGCATGGTCGTCCTCCAGGACGTGCAGCTGGGCGAGCAGGAGCGCAACCTATTGGGAACGTTCGCCAACCAGGCGGCGCTGGCCGTGGACAGGGCCCAACTGCGCGAGCAGGCCCTGCGGGCCCGGCTGCTCGAGGAGATCGACCGCTGGCGGAGTGCGCTGATGGGTGCCGCCTCCCACGATCTGCGTACACCGCTGGCTTCGATCAAGACGGCGGTCTCGAACATGCGCCAAGAGGGCGCCCAACTCGGGCCGGCCGATCGGGCGGAGTTGCTCGAGCTCGTGGAACAACAGACCGACCGCCTGGCCCGACTCGTCACCAATCTGCTGGACATGACCCGAATTGACGTCGGGCGCGCTCGAGCTGCGTCCCACCACCCTGGGGCTCGACGAGCTGGTCGACGAGACCCTGGCCTCCCTGGGCGGCATCGTGGCGCCCCAACGGGTAGAGGTCGACCTGCCCGCCGACCTTCCTCTGCTGCGCATCGACCACGTCCTCATCAGCCAGGTCCTGGCCAACCTGCTCGAGAATGCCGACCGGCTGTCCGCGGGACCGAGTCCCATCCGGGTGGCGGCCCGGGTGGCACCGGGCAGCGCGAGCCACCGGGTCGAGATCTCGGTGAGCGACGACGGACCGGGCATCGCCCCGGAGGACCGTGACCACGTGTTCGACATGTTCAGCCAGAACGGTGGAGGGGGCAGGGCAGGGCTCGGGCTGGCCATCGCCAAGGCCTTCGTGGAGGCGCACGGGGGGCGCATCTGGATCGATCCCGATGTGACCCGAGGAGCCAGGGTGGTCTTCACCGTCCCCGGCGAACCCTTGGTACGGGAGCCCGCCTGACCATGACCAAGGTGCTCGTCGTCGACGATGATCCCTCTCTCCTCAAGGCGTTGCGCATCGGCCTTCGGGCCCGGGGTGACGAGGTGCTGGCCGCCCACACCGGAACCGAAGCGATCACCCAGGTCGCCCTCGAAGGCCCGGACCTGGTGATCCTCGACCTCGGCCTGCCCGACCTCGACGGGATCGACGTCTGCCGCCGGATCCGTGCGTTCTCCCAGGTGCCCATCGTGGTGCTCTCGGCCTACGGCGACGAGCGGCGCAAGGTCGAGGCGCTCGACAGCGGTGCCGACGACTTCGTGACCAAGCCGTTCGGCATGGCCGAGCTCGAGGCCCGCTTGCGGGTGGCGTTGCGCCACGGTGCCGAGAGGAACCACGACACCTCGGGAACCGAGCTGGCGGTGGGAGATCTGCACATCGACCTCGTGCACCGAATGGTCACCGAGGCGGGCCGACCGGTCAGCCTGACGGCGAAGGAGTTCGAACTGCTGGCCTACCTGGCTCGTCACGCCGGAAAGGTCTGCACCCATCACATGATCCTCAAGGACGTGTGGGGCCCGGGTTACGGAGAGGAGTCCAACTACCTGCGGGTCTACACCCATCGGCTGCGCAAGAAGCTGGGGGACGAGGACGGGACAATGCTGCGCACCGTGCCGGGGATCGGGTACCAGCTGGTGGTCGAGGCGCCTTCCCCCGCTGGACACAACGAGGGCTGAAAGGCAGTCGTACCGGAGGCTCATCCTTCCAGCTTGACCAACGCCTCATTGAGTTGCAGCACATTCACATATGGCGACCCAAGGAAGCCGAGCTGCATCCCTGTCGTGTTTTGGGCAATCAGATTCCGCAGCGCCGATGGGGAGATCCCTGTGGCTCCTGAAACCATAGGGATCTCAGCGACCGGCGTCCTGAGGGGAGATATCGGGGTCAAGCCCACTCCCCGAGGTTGTGACGAGGTCGGGTGTCGGGTCGACGCCCCGCGCCTTCCAGTAGGCGACCAACGCCTGGGTGTTCTGCAACAGGGTCTTGGACCGCGGGCCGAGGTTGGTGGCGCTGGACTCCCCGCTATTGAGCACACCCGGGTGTCCGGGGATGTTGTTCGCCTGGAGCGGGTTATTGCCGCCGGCCGCGGCGGGGTTCGCCGAACCGGCGTAAGGCCCGAGTGCATCAGGACGGCCCTGGAACACACAGCTACCCAGCCGATGGCCCGGGCACCTTGTCTGAGACCAGTTCTGCCCGATAAGCGTGGAACCGTTGGCAGTGACGGATCCATCGGCCTGCTGCCGAAAGAACGCCTGGGCAATCCCAGTTCCCGCAAAGGCGTAAACAAAACCGAAGAAGACGGTGAAGACCAGGATCGAAATGATCGAGCGACGGAGATGGGTGATCATGCGGGGCTCGCTCTCAGTAGGCGTGCAAGGCGACCAGGATGAGGTCGATGAGCTTGATGAAGATGAAGGGGACGATGATCCCCCCCACTCCGTAAATGAATACGTTCCGCCGCAGGATTGCGGCAGAGCCGGCGGCACGGAACTTGACTCCTCGGAGAGCGAGGGGGATCAGAGCCACGATCACGAGGGCGTTGAAGATGACGGCCGACAACACAGCACTCTCAGGACTGTGCAATCTCATGATGTTGAGGGGAGCGAGCTGAGGATAGGTGGCGATAAACAATGCCGGAATGATGGCGAAATACTTTGCGACGTCGTTGGCAATGGAGAAGGTGGTCAGTGATCCTCGAGTGATGAGGAGTTGCTTCCCGATCTCAACGACGTCAATAAGCTTTGTGGGGTTCGAGTCGAGATCGACCATATTGCCAGCCTCTTTTGCTGCGGTCGTCCCAGTGTTCATGGCCATGCCCACGTCAGCCTGGGCCAGAGCGGGCGCGTCATTCGTGCCGTCGCCGGTCATGGCAACGAGCTTTCCACCCTCCTGCTCTTGTCGGATCAATCCCAGCTTGGCCTCTGGAGTTGCCTCGGCCAGGAAGTCGTCGACGCCTGCCTCCTGAGCAATGGCAGCCGCGGTAAGAGGGTTGTCGCCAGTAATCATGACTGTTCGGATCCCCATCTGGCGCATCTCGTCGAACTTCTCGCTGATACCGAGCTTCACGACGTCTTTGAGTTCGATGACCCCCAGGATCGTGGGACCGTCGGCGACAACGAGCGGGGTCGACCCAGCACGAGCGATCCGATCGACGATTTCTTGAAGCCCTTCAGGTGGCGTACCCCCCTGCTCCATCACCCACGTTCGCACCGATTCGGCCGCACCTTTGCGAATCTGCCGGTGGTCGAAGTCCAACCCTGACATCCGGGTCGTGGCCGAGAACGGGACGAACTCGTGCGAGCCGAGTTCCCGCTCGCGGATATTGAAGCGCTCCTTGGCAAGGACCACGATCGACCTGCCCTCGGGTGTTTCGTCGGCCAACGAAGCCAGCTGGGCGGCGTCAGCCACCTCCTCTTCCGTATGCCCGGCCGCAGGGAAGAAGGCCGACGCCATGCGGTTGCCAAGCGTGATCGTCCCGGTCTTGTCCAAAAGGAGGGTCTGCACGTCGCCGGCCGCTTCGACCGCACGCCCGCTCATGGCAAGGACGTTCCGCTGGACGAGTCGATCCATGCCGGCGATGCCGATGGCCGACAGGAGCGCGCCAATCGTTGTCGGGATGAGACACACAAGCAGGGCGACCAATATGACGACCGACACCGATGCACCTGAATACACGCCGAAGGCCTGCAGGGTCACCACCACGGGGATGAAGACGATCGTCAGGACGGCGAGGAGAATGGTGAGAGCGATCTCATTCGGGGTCTTCTGGCGGTTAGCCCCTTCGACGAGGGTAATCATGCGGTCTAGAAATGTCTGGCCGCGCTCAGCCGTTATGCGAACGACGATGCGGTCGGACAGCACGCGTGTGCCTCCCGTCACGGCCGATCGATCACCCCCGGACTCTCGGATGACGGGTGCTGATTCACCCGTGATGGCCGATTCGTCCACCGACGCGATGCCATCGATGATTTCGCCGTCCGAAGGGATGAGGTCACCAGCCTCGCACACGACCAGATCCCCTTTGGCCAGTTCCGCAGCCGCAATGCTCTCCTCCGATCCGGATGGAGTCAGGCGACGGGCCAGGGTCTCCGCACGCATCCGGCGCAGCGTGTCGGCCTGAGCCTTGCCGCGCCCCTCCGCCATGGCTTCGGCGAAATTGGCGAAGAGCACGGTCAAAAACAACCAGACCGTGATCGACCAGTCGAACACACCGGGGTGAGCGATCGATTCCAGCAGGGTCACGACCGTGCCTATAAGCACCACGAACATGACGGGATTCTTGACCTGTACCCGTGGATCGAATTTCTTGAAGGCGTCGAGGAGCGCTCGGCCCATGATCTCGCGATCGAAAAGGCTCCGGGCCCCGGCAACGCCGTGGGGCAGCTCGCTTGGCTCAGACTGCGGTTGCGTGCTCACGATGGTCATTAGAAGAACTTTCCGTGGCTGAGTTGCTCAACGATTGGTCCGAGCGAAACGGCAGGGAAAAAGGTGAGACCACCGATGATGATGATGACGCCGATGGTCAGGCCGACGAACATCCCGTTGTCGGTGCGGAAGGTCCCGAGCGACGCCGGAACGACATTCTTGGAAGCAAGTGCGCCGCCAAGCGCAAGGGCCGGAATCAGGACGCCGAACCTTCCGACGAGCATGTCGATGCCGCCGACGATGTTGTAGAACGCCGTGTTGCCCGTGAGTCCGGCCATGGCCGAACCGTTGTTGTTGCCCTGGGACGTGAGGCCGTAAAGGATCTCAGTGAATCCATGAGGGCCGCTGTTGAGCGGTCCAGCCCGTCCGGCGTGAATTGAGACGGCCACCGCGGTGAGGACGAGCACGATAACGGGCATGACCAGCGCGGCCAGGCCCGCGAGTTTCACCTCCCGGGATTGGATCTTCTTCCCGAGATACTCGGGTGTTCGCCCGATCATTAGCCCTCCGATGAAGACGGCAATGACTGCGTAGATCAAGATCGTGTACAACCCACTGCCCGTCCCGCCCGGAGTCACCTCGCCCAGCATCATGCCGGTGAGCGGGCCCATTCCGCCGATGGGAGTGAAGGAGTCCGTCGCACTGTCGACGGCGCCGTCGGACGTCTGGGTCATTGAGACGTTGAACAGCGCGCTGGAGGTGTCGCCGAAGCGAACTTCTTTTCCATTGGTGTTGCCCACCGTGGAGTGCACGCCCGCAGCGGCGACGGCCGGGTTGTTCTGGTGTTCGGCGAAACTCGTGAAACCCACCCAGGTTCCGAAGATCAACACCATGGCGACCAGCAGTGCTGCACCATGCCGGATACTCCCCACCATCTTACCGAAGGTGTAGGTGAGTGCGAAGGGTATCGAGAGGGTGAGCCAGATGAAGACGAAGTTGGTGATCGCAGTCGGGTTCTCGAGCGGGTGCGCCAAGTCGACGTTGAAGAAGCCACCTCCGTTGGTCCCCAGCTGCATGATCGAAGACATGAACCCGGCTGGACCGCGGGGAATGGTCTGCGTGACCCCGTTCAGAGAGTTGTGGATCATGACCGGCCCGGTGAGGGTCTGCACGGCACCCTCTCCGACGATCAAGATCCCGGCCAGAAAGGCAATTGGGAGCAGGATGTAAAGCATGCAGCGAGTGATGTCGACCCAGAAGTTCCCGATGGTCGGGGAATTCCTGCGGGAGAAGCCACGAGTGACTGCGATCGCCACGGCAATTCCGACGGCTGCGCTAACGAACTGCTGAACGGTCAGGACACCGATCTGGGAGAAGTACGACATGGTGGTCTCGCCGCCGTAGTTCTGCCAATTGGTGTTCGTCATGAACGACACGGTCGTGTTGAAGCCGAGTGCCTGTGGAACCGCGCCGAAATGCTGAGGATTCAGGGGCAGCGACCCTTGAATCCTCAGCAGGAGGTAGCCAATTGCGAGAAACGTTCCGGAGAAGATGACCGTCGAGGCCGCATAGCGCTTCCACGACTGTTCTTTGTCGGGACTTGTTCCCAGTAGCCGGTAGAAGGGCCGCTCGGCCCAGGCGAGATAGTGGACGCGACCGTCAAAGACGGCGGCCATGTAGGAACCCAGGTATCGCCAGGCAAGGCCCAGTGTGACGATCAGGACGACAATGGTCCAAAAGAAACCCACGTCAGAACCACTCGGGTTTGAACATCGCGACCCCTAGGTAGATGAAGACCACGATGGAGATGCCGAGGAGGATGCCTTGGACGTCTGTCATACCCGCTCCAGGCACCAGATCAGGCCAAGGAAGACTGCGGTAAAGCCCACAATTCCGAGCACTACGAGAAAATCAGCCATAACCGCAACTCAACTCGGCACCGCATCAACAAGAAGTGAACAGACGCAGATCCGCATAAATAGTCTGTAAATGAAGTTGAACCTGGGACCGCCCGACTTGACTTCCCGAACCGCCTGAACCGCCTGAACCGTCCAGCTTCATCCTTCTCGCCGAATGCGTTGAAACGCTCTCTCATCGCTCACGCGACTCGTCGTCCTGGTGCGCGGACCCCTTACTGGAGCGTCAATGTCGTCGCCATCGCGTCCACATGGACTACGGGGTCATCGAGTCCGTCACCAGGGCGAGAGCCATCCTCCCGAGAAACGCCTCAAAGGTCATCCGGGCAACTTGTGGCGAGCAGCACCACAACAAAGCAAACGTAAGCCGCGATGATCGCCCCTCTGGAGGCACGCCCGAGCCGCGGGTCGCCTCCCCTTGACCACAGGAAACAGACCACCGCCCGCTGACTCGAAGTTTCGCACCTCTGAACTCACCGCCTACGCCGGACCGACTGGTTCTGTCTCCCATCGCCTCCCCCATCGGTTCTCGATGTCCTCATCATCACGTTGGAGGCGATCAGATCGCCGGGCGAAAGACGAACTGGCCTGGCCCGATGGAGCGCGCTCTAAGGTGACCACCGTCGCGATGTGAAAGTGGGGTGGACGGTGGCATTGGATCTGAAGGGTTGTCGCACGCTGGTCACAGGGGCGTCCTCGGGCATCGGGGCCGGGCTGGCCGAGGCCTTGGCCGAACGGGGGGCAATCGTCGGCATCTGTGCCCGCCGGGCCGACCGGCTCTCCGAGGTGGTCACCCGCTGCATGGAGCACTCGCCCGACAGCCGGATGTGGGCGGTCAACCTGGCCGACCCGGACGCGGTCGACCAGCTGGCGATCGACGTCATGGACGCCTTCGGTGGCGTCGACCTCCTGGTGAACAACGCCGGCATCCCCAAGCGACGGCACGTCACCGCGCTCGACATCGACACCGTCACTGCCGTCATGCACATCAACTACCTCTCACCCATCCGACTGACCCTGGACCTGTTGCCCCAGATGCTCGCCCGCGGCTCAGGCACCATCGTCAACGTGTCGTCCATCGCGGCCACGCTCAGCGCCCCGGGCGAGGCGGCCTACAGACGCGTCGAAGGCGGCCCTGACCACCTTCTCGGAGGCCATGGCGGTCGACCTCTGGGACGCGGGAGTGAAGGTGATGGTGGTCTACCCCGGGGTGATCGACACCGAGCTGTTCACCCTGCCCGACAACGACGCCTTCGAATCCCCGGTGGCGGCGGAACCGGTGTCGGTCGCCGTCGACGCAATCCTGGCCGGACTCGAGTCGGGCGCGGCCCAGGTCTACGTGCCCGAGTATTTCCAGGGCATCGCGGCCGGCAAGGCGAAGGACGTGGGCGCCTTCATCGAGGGGACGGCCAGCTACCTCCGCGAGCAGAAGCAGCAGAAGGCCTGAGCGCGCCGTGAAGATCGAACCTGACGCGGCGGGAATGGACGGCGAAGCGCCTCGAGCGCATCACCGACCACTTCAGCGCCACCTACGTCGACACCGGCAAGATCGCCGGGTGCCAGATCACGGTGGCGCGGGGTGGGCACGTGGCCTATCACCGCACGCTGGGACTCATGGACCGCGAGCAGGGCATCGCGATGGCAAACGACGCCATCTTCCGAATCTTCTCCATGACCAAGCCCATCGCATCGGTCGCCCTGATGCAGCTCTACGAGCGGGGCATGTTCCAGCTGCTCGACCCGGTTCACCGCTACATCCCCGAGTGGCGCACCCTGCAGCGTCGGCGTTGTCAAAGAGGATGGCGGCATCGAACTGGTCAAGCCCGAACGACCGATGAACATGCGCGACGTGCTGATGCACATGACCGGCCTGCCCGGCTCCTTGTTCCCCGGCAACCCCATCGACGCCACGTTCAAGGAGGCCCGCGACACGCTGGGACCGGGGCAGACGCTCGAGAGCGTGACCGCGCTGCTGGCGGAGCACCCCTTGAAGTTCCACCCGGGCACGCACTGGAACTACGGACTGTCCACCGACATCGTGGGCCGCCTGGTCGAGATCCTCTCGGGCCAACCCTTCGACCAATACCTGCGGACCGAGCTCTTCGAACCGCTCGGCATGTCCGACACCGGGTTCTGGGTGCCCGAGTCCGAGCTGTCCCGACTCGCCGCGCTCTACCAGTACCGGCCGGCCAACACGCCCCGCCTGCTCGAGGGACCCTTCGCCACCAGGGTTACGGCACCCGTCTCCTATCTCTCGGGAGCGGGCGGCCTGGTCTCGACGACACAGGACTACGTGGCCTTCTGCCAGATGCTGGCCAACGGCGGCCAGCTCGACGGGCGCCGTGTGATCGGCCGCAAGACGCTCGAGCTGATGCGCCAGAACCACCTCCCCGGTGGAGCGACCTTGGCCGACCTCGCTGTGGGCGGGTTCGGCGAAGCCAACTTCGAGGGCGTCGGCTTCGGGCTCGGATTTGCCGTCGGCCTGGGTCCGGTGGCCACGGCCATGGCCAGCTCGCCCGGTGAGTACTACTGGGGCGGGGCGGCGAGCACCGCCTTCTGGATCGACCCCGTCGAGGACCTTTTCTGTGTCTTCATGACCCAGCTCTTCCCTTCAGCGGCCTACCCCTTCCGCAACCAGTTGCGGGCGCTCGTCTACCAGGCCCTCGACGGCTGATGGCCGACCCGGCCGACCCGGACCGCCCGATCGGACCGACGGACGCCAGCCTCGAACCGCGCTTCGCCGGACTCGCCACCTTCGCCCGGCTGCCCATGGCGTCGGAGGTGACGCACTGGGACGTCGGTATCGTGGGCATCCCCTTCGACGGCGGGACCAGCTACCGGCCCGGGGCCCGCTTCGGTCCGGCCGCCGTGCGCCAGGCCTCCCGACTCCTCCGGCCGTACCACCCGGCGGCCGACGCCCTTCCCTTCGCACTGGCTCAGGTGGTCGACGCCGGCGACATCGCCTGTACCCCGTTCAGCACCGAGGAGGCGGTGACCCAGATTCAGGCCGGTGCGGATGCACTCCTGGCCCAGGGCGCGCACCTGGTCGCCGTCGGCGGCGACCACACCGTCGCCCTGCCGCTGCTGCGGGCCACGTCGGCCCGGCACGGTCCGCTGGCCCTGGTGCACTTCGACGCCCACCTCGACACCTGGGACACCTATTTCGGCCAGCGCTACACCCACGGCACGCCCTTCCGACGGGCCTGGGAGGAGGGCCTCCTCCTGCGCGATCACAGCATGCACGTGGGCCTGCGCGGGCCGCTCTACGGCCGGAGCGACCTGACCGACGACACCGAGATGGGGTTCGCCCAGGTCACCACCGACGACGTGGCCGAGGACGGCGTGGCCGCCATCGTCGAGCGGATGCGGGCCCGGGTGGGCGACGCGCCGCTCTACGTCTCGGTCGACATCGACGTGCTCGACCCCGCGCACGCCCCGGGCACCGGCACCCCCGAGGCGGGTGGCCTGACGAGCCGCGAGCTCCTCGGGCTCGTGCGCGGCCTCGCGGGGGCCGCGCTCGTGGGAGCCGACGTGGTGGAGGTCTCGCCGGCCTACGACCAGGCGGAGATCACCGCAGTTGCGGCCTCCCACGTGCTCTACGAGCTGGTGACCATCCTGGCCCGCCGGGCGGCCGGAGCGGGATCAAGCTTGTAACAGTCCATTCACAACCGGGAAACCGTCCCTGAACGTTGTGCTCCTAGGGTTCGGACCACGACGACGACACAGGGGAGCGGCGTGGGCCTGGTGGGGACGTGAAGCGGGACCTTCTGGTCGGGGTGGCCCAATGGCTCGCCAGCCCCGGACAGCCCAGGGAGAACCTCTCGGTGGCTCTGGGCATGATGGAGAACGCGGCGGCTCGCGGCGTCGAGCTGGTCGTGCTGCCCGAGCTGTGGTCGTGCGGCTACGACCCCGAGTCTCTGGCCTCCGACGCGCGACACGACGCCCAACCGCGGCAGGGGCCGCGCACCGAGCGCCTGGCCAAGGCGGCGCGGACTCTCGGCCTCTACCTGGCGGCCGGGAGCGTGCCCGAGCTCGACGACGGGCACGTGTACAACACCGCCCTCGTGTTCAACCCTCGGGGTGAGCTGGTGGCCTGGCACCGCAAGGCCCACCTCTACCCGCCCACGCTCGAACCGGCCGTCTTCACCGCCGGCGACCGCCTCACCAGCTTCGAGGACCCGACGCTGGGCCGGGTGGGCCTGGTCGTCGGGTTCGACGGCGACTTTCCCGAGGTGGCCCGGGCGCTCGCCCTGCGCGGGGTCCGTCTGGTCCTGGCTCCCTCCGCCTACGAGGTGGAGGGATCGCCGGCCTGGGACCTGCTGCACCCGGCGGTGGCCCTCACCAACGGGCAGTGGTGGGTGCAGGCCAACCAGGCCGGCTCGCACGCGACGTCGACCCTGCTCGGGCAGAGTCGGATCATCGCCCCGACCGGGACGGTGGTGGCCGAGGCCAGCGGCGCGGTGCCGGGCCGGGCCACCCCGGCCGAGCTCCTCGTGCAGCGGATCGATCTCCATCTGGCCTACAAGCGAGAGGGCGAGAGTGCGCTCCTCGAGGACGAGCGCCGGCCCGAGCTCTACGCCGAGCTGGGAGAGGGTCTCCCGACCGCTTCTTGATGACTCAACCGGCGGGCGCCGCGTTCGGGTCGCTCGAACCCAGCACGACACCGGCCAGGCCCTGCACCAGCTGGGCGTTGGCCGCCACCGACTTGTTGGGTGACTGCGCCTCGGCGGCGAGGGCGCCCAGCGCGGCGGCCCGGGCCGTGGGCTCGCTGATGGGCGCAAGGGGATGGGCCGCCTCGCCCACGACGAGGGCACGTCGGCGCGGCGACACCGCTCCGACCGTCACGCCGTACGCCGCCCCACCGCCCGCCGTCGTCCGCACGTAGGCCAGGCGACTGCCATCAGGGCGCGAGACCACCATGTCGAGTGCGGAGGCGCCGCTGACGTGCACCGCGCCGTGCACATCGGAGGGGACGTAGATCTCGGTGTCCGATCCCGTCTGGCCCCGGCGGCCCGGCGCCGTCGCACTGGCCGTCAGGGCAAACGTGCCCGAGGTGGGGTCGAACGCGTACGCGCCCAACCGCCCGGCCGTGGCCACCGGCCAGGCCCGCATGAGCAGGCGCTGGCGGCTCGGGATGAGCCGGTCCTGCGACGAGGGGACCGACTTCGGATTGCCCCGGCCCGCCGTCCCGTTCGACGTCGTCTGGTAGCTCGAGTGCTGCCAGCGCACGCACCAGCAGGTACCCGGTGTCTTGGCCAGACCCTTCCAGGCCCACAGGGTGGCGCCGGTCTGCGTCGCCTCCTGGGCCGAGAGCTCGTTGGCGAGGATGGAGCCGTCGGTGCTCGACGAGTCGCCGAATTCGGTCACGAACACGGCCGCATGGATGGCCTGTGCCTCGGCTTCGGCCGTCTGATACCCGAAGGTGAAGTTGGGCGGGTAGCCACCGGGCCGAGCCGGCATTCCCAGGAGGTCCTGCTCCACCGTGAAGGCGTAGGTGTAGACGTGGGGCGCGAAGACGATGTTGGGATAGGAGGTGAAGGGCTCGCTCACCTGGAGCGAGAAGTCGACCAGGTTCCGGTAGGCCAGCGGCTCGAAGAAGATCGACTGGCGCGAGACGGAGGCCTGCTGCGGGTAGGCGCAGGCATCATCGAGCGAGGTCGGCGCGGCGGCCGGGCAGGTCGGTCGCCCGTCCCGCACCCCGGTGAGCGCCTCGACGGCCCGCGTGTAGAACGGGTAGAGGTCCTCGCTACTCGCCTGGTATCCGTTGCTGGCGGGAAGGGATCCGCTCGAACCGGGTTGCGGCTCGTTCATCAACTCGTAGCCGAGAACCGCCGGGTCGCGCTCGAAGCGACGGGCCAGGGCGGCCAGCGCGCCGATGTAGTGGTCCTGCAACCCTGTCCCGGGTGCCTGCCCCTGCTCGCCGCTCACCGGGCTGTTCTGCCAGAAATGGGCGAAGGCGGCCGATTCGGCCGGGTTGAGCTCGTCGATGCCGTCGAGCGCGCAGCCGACCTGGTCGCCGGCCTGGACGGCCCAGCCCGGTGCGCCGTCGCTGCCACCCGACGGCGTGCAACCCGCGGGGGCCACCTTCGCGTTGGCGGGCAGGATGAAGCGCGAGTACTGGTCCTGGTGCATGTCGAGGATGACGTAGATGCCTTGCTGGCGCGCCCACGACACCACCTGGGCCACCCGGGCGAGGTACGTCTTCGAGTAGGCCCCGGGGGTCGGCTCGAGTTGGCTCCAGTTGAGGACGAGACGAACGACGTCGAAGCCCAGCGCTCGCATCTGCGCCAAGTCGTCGCCGCTGGCCGGCGCCGTGGACTGGGCAAAGGGCGAGCGAGACGCCTGGACCTCGCACAGCGGGGGCTGCGGGACCAGTGCCGACGCCTTCGGGCACCGGCCGTCGTAGGCGGTGGGCGAAACCGGGAAGAGCGCCGGGCCGCCGTTGGCGTCCGGGTAGGCCACGTCCTCCAGCCCGACGGCGGCGGCGCCGTGCAGCAGGACCTGGCGCCCGGCGGTGTCGGCCAGGTAGGGGGTGCGGTTGTCGCCCGTGGACGGCGACACGACGTGGAGGAACCCGAGTGGCGGCATCGTGGCGGATCCGGAGGACACCGTGGCGGCCGCCGGGCCCATGGTGAGGAGCAGCGTCGCCCCGGCGAGGGCGACCAAGAGCGCGCCAGAGCGCAGACGAAGGTGTTTTGGCACGGCTGGCCAACCTATCGGACCCTCCCCGCCAGATCAGGGCACGTGCCGGGGGGTGCCGTCGGGCCATTGGTAGGGTCGCATCGCATGGCGCACGACGACCGAGTCTCGCTCTACGAGGGGCTGCTCACGACCCGGGCCATCCGGCGCTACACCGACGAGAAGATCCCCGACGAGGCGCTGCGCGACATTCTCTTCGCCGCCACGCGCGCTCCGAGCGGATCCAACCGCCAGCCCTTCCGCTTCGTCGTGCTGAGCGACGGCCCCGAGGCGGCCGAGGCCAAGCGGTTGATCGGCGTCGGGGCCAGTGAGTTCTGGGCGACCAAGAAGGCCGAGGACGGCTACGACGAAGGCTCGGGCGCCGACGAGCGCTCGCCGAAGGCCCGCATGGCGCGCACCATGCAGCACTACGTCGACAGCTTCGAGTCGGTGCCGGTGCTGGTGTTGGCCTGCTACGTCCGCTACCGCCGTCACACGGCGGCCACGGACGGAGCGTCGGTCTACCCCGCCTGCCAGAACCTGCTCCTGGCCGCCCGGGCCCTCGGCTACGGCGGGGTGCTCACCGGACTGCACCACTTCGTCGATGGCGAGCTCCGCGCCCTTCTGCACCTGCCCGAAGAGGCCCAGATCATGGCGACCATCACGCTCGGGCGCCCCCAGGGGCACCACGGCCCGGTGCGCCGCCGGCCCATGTCCGAGCTCGTGTTCGGTGCGCGCTGGGGTGAGGCACCCGAATGGGCCGATGACCCCGACGGCACCCGCTTCACGGCGGCCGGTCCCCCGCGGCCGCACCTAATACAGTCAGGGTTTACGCCACACCCGCCCAACCTGGGAAGGCTTACCATGCACACGCTCGACTATCCCGTTTTCGACGCCGACAACCACTACTACGAGGCGCTCGACGCGTTCACCCGCCACCTCGACCCGGCGCTGGGGCCCCGGGTGATCGAGTGGGCCGAGGTCAACGGTCGCCGCTACCACTCCGTGGGCGGGCGGATCAACCACGCCGTCACCAACCCGACCTTCAACCCGATCTCGCCGGCCGGCGCGCTCTTCGACTACTTCCGGGGCAATCCGAACGGGGTGCCCATGCGCGAGTTGATGGGGAGGCCCGAACCGATCCGGCCCGAGTACCGCGACCGCGACGCCCGGTTGGCGGTCATGGACGCCCAGGGCATCGCGCAGGTCTGGCTCTTCCCGACGCTGGGCATGCTCTACGAGGAGGCGCTACGCGACGACCCCGAGGCGGTCGTGCTGCTGTTCCGCGCCTTCAACCGCTGGTTGGCCGAGGACTGGGGCATGGCCTACCAAGACCGGATCTTCGCCGCCCCCTACATCACGCTGGCCGACGTCGACGAGGCAGTGCGTGAGCTCGAGTGGGCGCTGGACCAGGACGCCCGCAGCGTGGTGCTCCGGGCCGCAGCGCCGGTGACGGCGGCGGGCCCGCGCTCGCCGGCGGCGGACGAGTTCGACCCCTTCTGGGCCCGGGTCAACGAGGCCGGCATCACCGTGGTCGTCCATGCCGGAGACGCCGGTCTCTCGTCGAACGGGTACTCCGTGGACGGCTTCGCCGCCACGTTCAAATCGGGGCCGTCCCGTCCGAGCATCAAGATGTTCGCCATTGAGCGGGCCGCTCATGACTGGCTGGCCACCCTCCTCCTCGAGAAGCTCTTCGACCGCTTCCCCAACGTGCGGGTGGCCTCGGTCGAGAACGGTTCGGAGTTCCTGGCCCCGCTCTTTCGCAAGCTGCGTACCACAGCCCGACGCATGCCGGGCTACTTCCCCGAGGATCCGGTCGACACCTTCCGCCGCCACATCTGGATCAACCCCTTCTGGGAGGACGACGTCGACGAGATCGTCGACCTCATGGGCGACGACCGCGTCATCTTCGGATCGGACTGGCCCCATATCGAGGGCTTGCCCGAACCGACCGACTGGGTGCGCGAGCTCCAGAAACTGCCTGAGGAGTCCGTCCCCAAGATCATGGGCGCCAATGTGGCCGAGCTGAACCTGCGCCAACCCGCGGCTGGCTAGGCGGCACCGAGGACGACCACGCAACCGGCGTCCGGTCCGGCGACCCGAGAGGAGAGAGAAAAGAGGTGGGAGTGAGCGAGGAAGCACACGCGACGACGCAACTGCAGCCGCATGTCATCGTGCTGTTCGGAGCCACGGGTGACCTGGCGGCGCGCAAGCTGTTGCCCGGATTGCTCCACCTCTCGATGTCGGGCCTCATGCCCGACTACCGCGTCATCGGCTCCTCCACCAGCGAGCTGAGCGACGAGGACTTCCGTCACCTGGCCCGGCACGCCTGCGACCAGTACGCCACCGGGAAAATCTCGCTGCTCGAGTGGGCGGGCTTCGAGAAGAAGCTGAGTTTCGTCTCCACCAAAGCCGGTCCCGCCGGCCTGGCCGAGGCGGTGGCCCGGGCGGAGACCGAGATCGGCGGCGGCGAGGTCCGGCGCCTGCACTACCTGAGCATCCCGCCCTCGGCGGCCCGTGGCGTCCTCACCATTCTCGGCGAGGCCGACCTGGTCAAGCGGTCCCGCATCATCATGGAGAAGCCGTTCGGCACCGACCTGGCCAGCGCCAAGGACCTGAACGAAGCCGTGCACGCCATCTTCGACGAGGACCAGGTCTTCCGGATCGACCACTTCCTGGGCAAGGAGGCGGCCCAGAACATCCTGGCCTTCCGGTTCGCCAACGGCCTCTTCGAGCCCATCTGGAACCGCGACCACATCGACCACGTGCAGATCGACGTCCCCGAGACGCTCTCGGTCGACGACCGGGTCGCCTTCTACGAGGCCACGGGCGCGTTCAAGGACATGATCGTCACGCACCTGTTCCAGATCCTGGCCTTCATGGCCATGGAGCCGCCGACGGCCCTCGAGTCGGTCTCGATCAGCGAGGAGAAGAACAAGGTGTTCCGTTCCCTTCGCCCGCTCGACGTGACCAAGGTGGTACGCGGCCAGTACGACGGCTACCGCGATCTCGAGGGTGTGGCGCCCGATTCCCAGACGCGAGACCTTCGTGGCCCTCCAGTGCGACATCGACAACTGGCGCTGGGCCGGCGTGCCCTTCTACCTGCGCACGGGCAAGGAACTGGGCGGGGGCGAGCGCATCATCTCCATCGCGTTCCGCGAGCCTCCCAAGTCGATGTTCCCGGAGGGCTCCGGCGTGGGCGCCCAGGGGCCCGACCACCTGACCTTCGACCTGGCCGACTCTTCCAAACTTTCCTTGTCGTTCTATGGCAAGAAGCCCGGCATGGGCATGAAGCTCGAGAAGCTGAGCCTGCAGTTCGCCCTGCACGAGATGGGACAGGACGCTGACGTGCTCGAGGCCTACGAGCGCCTCCTCCACGACGCCATGATGGGCGATCACACCCTGTTCAACACCGCGGAGGGCATCGAGCGGCTCTGGGAGGTGGCCACGCCTCTCCTCGAAGACCCGCTGCCGGTCCAGCCCTACGCCAAGGGGAGCTGGGGACCCGAAGCCAGCAACGAGCTGATCGCACCGCGTCGTTGGCGCCTGCCCTTCGAGCGACGCTGGCGCAGCGGCGGCGCCGGGCCCAGCTGAACTCGGCTCCCGGCCGGGCCGCCTGGGTCGGCGCGCTACCGTACGCTCGCATGGCGAGCATCCGGGTGGCCCTGGCTGAGGACAATGCGCTGCTCCGGGAAGGCATCTCGCGCATCATCGAGGGCGAGGACGATCTCGAACTGGTGGGGCAGGCGGCGGACCTGCCCGAGCTCCTGGCCCTCATCGAACGGGAATCACCCCAGGTCGTGGTGACGGACATCCGCATGCCACCGACGGGGACCGACGAGGGGATCCAGGCGGCATCGTGGCTGCGCGAGCACATGCCCGAGGTGGGCGTCGTGGTCCTCAGCCAGTACAAGACCCCCTCGTACGCCCTGTCCCTCCTCGAGACCGGATCGGCGGGCCGGGCCTACCTGCTCAAGGAGAAGGTGGCGGGCGTCGACGAGCTGGCCCAAGCCATCCGGATCGTGGCCCAGGGTGGATCGGTCATCGACCCCCAGATCGTCGATGAGCTCATCGAGGCGAAGTCGTCCCGCCGCAAGTCCAGTCTTTCGTGGCTCACGCCACGCGAATCCGAGATCCTGGCGGAAATGGCCAAGGGCAAGAGCAACGCCGCCGTCGCCGCCTCCCTCCAGGTCTCGGAACGGGCAGTGGAGAAGCACACCAATTCCATCTTCTCGAAGCTGGGCCTGAGCGAGGAGCGGGACGTGAACCGGCGGGTCAAGGCGGTCCTCGTCTACCTGAGCGACCCCGCCGGAGGGTGACACCACCACCCGACGGGGCGTGGCACCACCAGCGTCCCGGAGAACCCCGCCGTGCGACAATGGAAGGGTGAGCGAGCGCCTTCCCGTCCTCATCGTCGACGACCAGGCGCCCTTCCGAGCAGCCATGAAGGCGGTCCTCAGGCGGACGACCGAGTTCGAGCTCGTCGGCGAGGCGGCCAACGGGAGCGAAGCCGTGTCACTGGCCGGAGAGCTGCACCCCGCCCTGGTCCTGATGGACATCAACATGCCCGAGATGAACGGCATCGACGCGGCCCGGCTCCTCGTGACCCAGCAACCCGACGTCGTGGTGATCCTCTGCTCCACCTACGACGCCGGCGACCTCCCGCGCGAGGTGGCCACCAGTGGAGCCCGGGCCTACCTGAACAAGGAACACCTGGGCGCCGACACCCTGCGCCGACTCTGGGACCACCGCGACTCGGAGGACTTCACTTCGGCGTAGTGAGCGCGCCGGCGTCCTCCACCAGGGGGACCGAGCCCCGGACCACGGAGCCCTTTCCGACCTGGGAGTCCCAGCGCACCGTTCCCCCGATCGCGCCCAAGCGGTCCGCCATGTTCACGTATCCGTGGCCACGCCGGGCCTGGGCGGGATCGAACCCGGGCCCGTCGTCGGAGACGGTGAAGAGCAGGCCACCGGACTCCTCCCAGAGCCGGACCTCCACGGTCGCCTCGGGCGCATGCTTGGCCGCGTTCTGGAGCGCCTCGAGGCAGCAGAAGTAGACGGCCGCCTCCGTCTCGGAGGAGTAGCGACCGATCCCCTCGGCCACGATGTCGACCGGCAGTGGATTCCGGTTGGCCGCGGCGCGCAGCGCCTCGAGCAGCCCGCTGTCCACGAGCAGCGGCGGGTAGATGCCGTGGGCCAGCTCGCGCAACTCCTGGATCGTCTCCTGCACCTCCCCGGCCAGCGAGTCGAGCATCTCGAGACCTGACTCCTGGTCGTCGACGATGATGTCGCGGGCCAACCGCAGGTTGACCGCCAGGGCCACCAGGTGTTGCTGGGCCCCGTCGTGGAGGTTGCGCTCGACTTTTCGACGTTCCGCATCGCCGCTGGCCACGATCCTCGCCCGCGATTCGCGCAAGGCCTGGGCTTGCTTGCGCACCTCGTCGAGCGTGGTCTGCAACGCGGTGTCGAGCCGCGAGTTGTGCAGCGCCAGCCCGACCTGGCGGGCCAGGTCCGTCAACACCCGGTCGTCGTCTTCGGAGAACGTGCCGGCCGGCGAGCTGCGCTCGACCACGATGAGCCCGAGCAGCTCTCCCCCGTGGCTCACCGGAGCCACCCTGAGCTGCTCGGCATCCCGCCCGGCCAGCAGCGAGGGCAGCCAGATGGCGGCCCACGCCGTTCCCGAGACCCCGGCCCGGGTGACGACGGGGCGCTCCCGCGGCGACACCACGATGGAGCCCGGTCCGAGATCGGGAACCGAGGCGGTCCGCTCGAGCACCTCGCCGACACCCGTGTAGATCTCCGCGCTGGCGAGAGCCAACGTCTTGCGCAGCGACTCGGCCAGCTGGAGCAGGAGCTCGTCCATCGGGATGGCCCGGGTCATGCGACTGCCGAAGGTGCGCACGATCTCGTCGGGCGCCTCGCGCGACCCGTAGACGAACCGGGTGGAGGATTCGAGGAAGCGCGAACGCACCGGCACGAAGATCACGGCCGCCACCCCGGAGGCCACCATGGAGAGCGCCAGAGCCTCCTTGTCGCCCGTCGTGGCGGGCGCGTGCCCCAGGCCCAGGACGGCCACGAGGTAGATGGCCGAGACGACCAGGACGAAGCCGAACACCGCCAACACCTGGACCAGGACCCGGCTGGCATGGGGCGCCGCCTTCCGACTCTCGCTGGCCAGCAGTCCCAAGGGGACCAGGGCCGTGGCGCCGGCGGCCACGGCACCGAGCTCCTCGGGCCATCCCACCAGCAGGTGCAACACCGTCACCACCAGGGCGACGGTCGCGGCCAGAGTGACCCCGATGCCGAACCACTCCATGCGCTCGCGACCGTGACCAGCCACGCTCATGTAGCGGGCGCGCAGTGGGGCGATGACCAGCAGACCGGCGATGGCCCAACTGACCGCGCCGTCGACGAGCGAGAAGCCGTGCTGGGCTGCAGCCAGTGCGATCCCGACGCCCAGTGATGCCACATAGACGGCGACGACCAGGCCACGACGGAACGAGGAGGCAAGACGGCCGTCGGGTAGGGCCACGAGGAAGTGGACTGAGATCGCCGCCACGAGGAGGGCGGCCACGGTGGCGACCTCGCGGGCACCGCTCGTCGCGTGGAGCGCCTCGGCCCGGCGACCGGCCGTGAGGGCCACCATGGCCGCGAACGCGTCCAGCCCGGCGAGGAGGTGGTACGGGGAGAACGCGGTGCCGACACGATCGCGCGCTCTGGCGTCGACCACGCCCACCAGCGCCCAGAGGAGCGTGAGCCCGAAGCCCACGGCGACGGCCGGCGCCAGGCCACCGGGGGTCGATGTCCACAGGCCCACGGCGACACCGGCCACGGTGAGCCCGAGGAGGAGGAAGCTGCAGCAGCCGGAAGGTGGCCGGGGTGACCGAGACGTGGGCCCCACCGGCAAGGGGCCGGGCGCCGTCCACCTCGAGGTCCAGCTCGCTCCCGACGGTCACCACGGCTCCCGGCTCAGGAGGGTACGGCTACGGGAATGTCGGCGTCCTCGTCGACTGCGATCCGGCCGTCGCGCATGCGGACGATCCGGTCGGCGGCGGAGGCCACGCCGGCATCATGGGTCACCAACACGATGGTCTGTCCACCGGCGTGGAGCCGGCTCAGCAGCTCGATCACCTCCTGGCCACCCTCGGAGTCGAGCGCTCCCGTGGGCTCGTCGGCCAGGAGCAGTGTGGGATCGTTGGCCAGCGCCCGGGCGATGGCCAGTCGTTGCCGCTGACCACCCGAGAGCATGCCAGGCACGGTCCCCGCCTTGTCGCCGATGCCGAGGAGGTCGAGCAGAGTCGCGGGCGCGCGTCTCGGCCGCCTTGCGTTTGCGCCCGGCGATGACGGCAGGCAGCGCCACGTTCTCGAGGACGGTCATCCCCTCGAGCAGGTTGAAGAACTGGAAGACGATCCCGATGTGGCGACGGCGCAGCTGGGAGAGCTCGTCCTCGGTACGCCCCGTCACCGGCTCGCCGGCCACCGTGATGGTTCCCTCGTCCGCCACGTCGAGGCCTGCGATCAGGTTGAGGAGCGTCGACTTCCCGCAGCCCGAGGGCCCCATCAGCGCGATGAAATCCCCCGACGGCACGGTGAGACTGGCGCCGCGCAGGGCGCGCACGGGTGCGTTCTCAGCCTCGAACGTCTTGCGAACCTTGTCCACGACCAAGGCGTCCATGTCACTCTCCTTCACTCGACGTGCACCCTTGTCCTCCGGGTGCCGCCGCCATCAGTTTGTACGCCAGCACGGGTGTCTCGCGGCCCTTCACCAGTTGGGGCGGCAGAGCCACCGTAGGCCGTGGCGTGCGCCAGGACCGGAGGGTCGCCTCGGACACCACGGTCTCGCCGGCGTCGGCCAACTGCTGCAGGCGCTGGGACAGGTTCACCGTGTCCCCGACGAGGGTGTATTCCAAGCGCTCCTCCGAGCCCAGCAGCGCCGCCGCAGCCTCACCGGTGGAGAGGCCGAGGCCGAGGCCGAACGGGGGCAGGCCCTCCGTGGTCCAGCGATCGTTCACGGCACGCTGCTTTTCGTGCATGGCCAGCGCCGCCGCCACCGCCCGGTCGGCGTGGTCCTCCTGGGCGAAGGGAGCGCCGAAGACGGCCATCACGGCGTCGCCCACGAACTGCATCACCGTTCCATTCTCGCCCAGGATGGCGTCGTTCATGGCGGCGCGGTGCACGTTCAACTGCCCCGCCAACTGGCTCGGGTCCGCATGCTCGGCGATGGTCGAGTACGAGCGGATGTCGCTCATCAACACCGTCACGACGACGCGTTCGGTCTCACCGATGTGCCTTCCATCGCGACGCAACTTCTCGGCCAGGCCGCCGGGGAGCAGGCGCGAGAGGGTCTCGCCCTGCTCCTCGCGGTCGACGATGGCCTTGTGCAGCAGGCGCAGCCGCAGGAGGGCACCCTCGGTGCCGGCCGACACGCCCTCGGCCAACTTGACGAACACCGCTTCGACCTCGGTGTCGACGGCTTCGGGCGGCAATCCCTTCGCCGCCGCGATGGCCTTGATCGGCCTGCCCTCGGCCACCATGCCCAGGAGCTCCTCCTCGGCGGGGGTCAGGCCCCCGTCGGAGGTGACCGGGCGGACGAGGGCGTCGACGATGGCCGGGTCGAGGGCGTTACCCCCGGAAGCGACGGCCCGGATGGCGTCGACCAACTGATCGCCCTGGGCGATGTGGTCCTTCAGGAGGTAGCCGTACCCGGCGGATCCCTCCGCCAGGAGCGACACGGCGTACTCGGGGTCGTCGTACTGCGAGAGCACGACCACGCCGGTCCCGGGATGGCGCTTGCGCACCTCCTTGGCCGCATCGATCCCCTCACGGTTGAACGAGGGCGGCATCCGGATGTCGGTCACCAGGACCTGGGGCGCCAGCGCCGTCGCACCCTGGACCACCTCGTCGTAGTCGGCCGCCACACCCACGATCTCGAGGTCGCGATGCCGCTCGATCAGTGCCCGCACGCCCTCGCGGACGATGAGGTTGTCATCGGCCAAGAGCACCGAAATGGTGCCCCTCTCCTGCCCGTCGTCGTTCATTGCCCTCAGTTCTCACACGAATCCACTCCGCGGGAAAGGGGGCGACCCTCCTGAAACGGGTGGTGCTAGGCCCACCAGGAGATGGCTGTCACCACACTCGCCAACCTCGGCGGAGTGGCCCACCCTGGAGCCATGAACACGCAGACCCTGACCCGACACGAGGGCCTTGTGACCTCGCTCTCGTGGATCCCGACCGAGGCCATCGAGGGCGCCCAGCGCCTGGCCTTCGACTCGGGCATCACGCACTACGACGCCCCCCCACCCAGTGAGAACATGGACCTGGCGGCCCTCCAAGAGGCGGATCGCTTCCGCTTTGCCAACGAGCTCCGGGCCTTCATCACGGCCGACGAGGCCGGACGGATCGTCGACTGCGGGTACCTGGGTGGCGGCGTCATGGGATCGACGCTCGTAGACCTGCGAGCAGTGAAGCACCGATTTGCGGCGTTTCAACTGCCCGACATCCAGCGCCCGCCCGAGCACGGCGACGGCTGGGTGCGCTTCGTCCAGACCTGTGGTGGCCGCACGGGCATGCCGGCGCCGCGCCGGGTGCGCCGCAAGCCCTACGTGCAGTGGCAGGCGCCACTCGTCTGGACGACGCTCTCGCTCACCCTCCACGCCGACGGGCGCGCCGAGTACGCGCTCACCGGTGCCAGCCCCTTCCCCCGGCACTGGGTCTACGGCGCCGACAGCCGGCTCTCGCACAAGTCCGGGCTGACCGACTTCAAGGACTGGTACCGCACGTCGTTCGGCAAGCACAGCCCCTGGGGCGACGAGGACTCCGAGGCGCTGGTGGCCGCGGTCGAGTCCGCGCTCGAGAGCTCGCTGTCGGCCCAGCTCATGGGGAGCGGCGGCCGGCGCCGCATCGAGAAATTCCCGGCCGGCACCGTCCTGGTGCAGCAAGGGGAGCCGGGCACCGAGGTGCTGCTCATCCTCGACGGGATCGTGCGCGTGGACAAGGACGGCGAGCGCCTGGCTGAGTACGGGCCCGGTGCCCTCCTGGGCGAGCGGGCGCACCTCGAGGGCGGCCTGCGCACGTCGAGCAACGTTGCCGTGACGCCCTGCCGGGTCGCGCTGTTCGACGCCGATCTCGTCGACCGCGCACATCTCGAGGAGCTCTCGGCGGGGCACCGCCGCGAAGAGCGGGCGCGAGACTGACCGGGTGCGCGTCAGTTTCTGTGGGACGCGGGGGTCGACGCCCTCACCCGGACCCGACTACATCCGCTTCGGCGGCCACACCTCGTGCGTGGCGATCACCGCCGATGGGGCCACGGCGCCCAGCCTCCTCCTCGATGCGGGCACCGGGCTGCGCCGGGTGTCCGACCTGCTCGGTGACCGCCCCTTCCGCGGCACCATCCTCCTGACGCATCTGCACTGGGACCACGTGCAGGGTCTGCCTTTCTTCACCAGCGGGGACCGCGACGACTCTCAGGTGAGGTTGCTCCTGCCGGCGCAAGGCGGGGTGGACGCTGAGGCCTTGCTCGCCCGCATGATGTCGCCCCCTTTCTTCCCGATCGCGCCGTCCCAGCTCCGTGGCCAGTGGCACTTCGGGCTCGTGCCGTGTGGCCCGCTCGAGATTGAGGGCTTCCGCGTCGTGCCCGTCGACGTGCCGCACAAGGGCGGGCGGACGGTCGGCTATCGCATCAGCGACGGGCATTCGTCCTTGGCCTATGTCCCCGATCACTGCCCGACCGCGCTCGGGCCCGGACCCGACGGGCTCGGGGCGCGCCACCCGGCCGCGGTCGAGCTGGCCCGTGATGTCGACCTGCTGATTCACGACGCCCACCTGCGGGCGGAGGAGGTGGCGGTGCAAGGGTCCTTCGGTCACGCTGCCGCCGAGTACGCGGTGGCGCTGGCCGAAACTGCCGGCGCACGCCGGGTCGCCCTCTTCCATCACCGTCCCGATCGAACCGATCGCCAGGTCGAGGCCATGGTGCAGCGGTTCTCCGAAGACCCGGTGCTCGTCGTCGGGGCCGAGGAAGGCGACACCATCTCGCTGTGAGGCATCAATGAGGGCAGCCGATGCCATCGTCGTGGGAGCGGGACCCAATGGATTGGTCGCCGCGCTGATCCTGGCCCGGGCCGGCCTGGCGGTCGACGTCTACGAGGCAGCCGAAGAGGCCGGTGGTGGCTGCCGCACGGCCGAGCTGACGCTGCCGGGCTTTCGCCACGACATCTGCTCGACCGTGCATCCGCTCCTCCTCGCCTCGCCGGCCTTCCGCGCCATCGACCTGGCGCGCCACGGGGTCCGGCTGATCACGCCCGAGATCGCCTTCGCCCACCCGCTCGACGACGGCCGCGCCGCCGGCGTGGGGGGCAGCGTGGCGGACGTGGTCGGCACGCTGGGCACCGATGGACCGGTCTACGCGCGCACCTATACGCCGCTCGTGCGCGACCTCGACAAGATTCTCCCCGCCTTTCTCGGTTCGATGCGCTCCGTGCCCGCGTCTCCACTCGCGGCAGGGAAGTTCGGCCTGGCGGCCTTGACCTCCGCCCACCGGATGGCCGAGCGCTTCGCCACCGACGAGGGGCGGGCACTGGTGGCGGGCACTGCCGCCCACGCCATGCTGCCGCTCACGGCGCCGCTCTCGGGCGCGTTCCCCCGTCTCTTCACCGCCCTGGCCCACCGCTACGGCTGGCCTGTGGTCGAAGGGGGCAGCGCCGCCATCGCCGGTGCGCTGGTCGACGAGCTCACGGCGCTGGGCGGCCGCGTCGAGACCGAGCACCTGGTGAAGAGCCTGGCCGACCTGCCGGCCGCTCGGGTCACGGTCCTCGACGTCACGCCGCGCCAGCTGCTCGACCTGGCGGGCGGACGCCTCGCTGGCCACGACCGCAGAGCATTGTCCCGGTACCGCTACGGCCCCGGCGTCTGCAAAGTCGACTGGGCCCTCAGCGGACCGGTGCCCTGGGCCGGCGCACCCTGCCGCGACACGGTGACCCTCCATGTGGGCGGGACGTTCGAGGAGATCGCCCGCAGCGAGGACGACGTGGCACACGGGCGGCACCCCGGGCAGCCCTTTTGCCTGGTGACCCAGCCCTGCCTCGTCGACCCGACCCGGGCTCCGGCCGGAGGCCACACGTTGTGGGCCTATTGCCATGTCCCCAACGGGTCCGACGTCGACATGACCGAGCGCATGGAGGCCCAGATCGAACGGTTCGCCCCTGGCTTCCGCGACCTGGTCGTGGGCCGCTCCACCATGACCGCGGTGGCGACCGAGGCCCACAACCCGAGCTACGTCGGCGGGGACATCAACGCGGGCGCGGCGTCGCTCCGCCAGATGGTGCTGCGGCCGACGGCGCGCTGGAATCCCTACCGCACCGCACTCAAGGGCGTCTACCTCTGCTCCGCGGCCACACCACCCGGTGGCGGCGTGCACGGTATGTGCGGGCTGGGCGCGGCACGAGCGGCCCTGCACGACCTGCACCTGCCCGAGACACTCTCTCCGTCGTAACCCGTCGGTGGCCGCGGGCCAGATGCGAGTCCCGTGTCGACCAACCCCGACGTGCCGCACAGTGGCACCCCGGGCAACGTACTGGACACCCACTCATCCGTTCGCGAAGAGGACCCGAGCGCCGGAGACGAGAATCGGAGAGCCCCTTCGCACGAAGGTGGACTCGCCCTGGCTATGTCAGAACACCAACAGACTCTGCGCGGCGCGCTCACTCACCGGGCAGAAACTGCACACCATCACTGTCCAACGTGATCGTCATTCCCTCGCTCGCGAGGTGAATCCGATCATCGGCCCAGGACGGGATCGTACGAGCTTCTGAAAGGAGCGCTTCGAGCTCGGAGTCGGTGTGGTACGGGTCGTGATGGAACAGCACCAAGTTCCGAACGCCAGCCTTGTGCGCGAACTCCACTGTATCGGCGAGGCCCGAGTGTCCCCAACCGACGTGCTCCCCGTACTCGTGGTCGCGATACTGAGCATCGTGCAACAAGACGTCGGCGCCGCGGGCGATGTCGTAACCACTCATCCACTCGCTTGGGACCGAGCAGAGGTCGATCCCAAGCGAGGGCTCATGATCGGGGACGTACACCAACGCCAGCCCGTGCTCCTCGATCCTGTATCCGACGGTGGGGCCCTGATGCTGCACCTTGCCAGATCGTATTGTGGCCAATCCGATCGTGACGGCTTCCTCCGGCGCATCGTGGAAGGTGAGGCGTGCCGGAACGTCATCCAGATGGACAGGGAACAGCGGAGGAGACAGATACATCGCAATGCGCTCGGAGAGCGGTTGAACCGGAGACGGCGGCCCCCAGATGTGAATCTCTCGGGTGGGATCGAAGAGCGGTCGGAAGAACCCGAGACCCTGCAAGTGGTCGAGGTGGAGATGGCTGAGCAGGATGTGCAGCTCGTGGCCCTGATTCACTTCCATTGCAACGCCGAGCGGCCGGATCCCGGTTCCTGCATCGAGGACCAGGACCTGTCCGCTGGACAGCCGCACTTCGACACACGACGTGTTGCCGCCGTATTTGAGGGTATCCGGACCGGGCGCCGCGACCGAGCCACGGCACCCCCACACGCGCGCTTGCATCAGGCGTCGACTTCCTCGTCGGCTACCTGCCAGAACACGGACACGACGCCGTGCATCTCGGCAGTCGTGCCGAATAACGGGAACGCCGTCGCATGCACGAGGCGCTGCACGCCGTCGTAGCCGGTCGCGGCGAGCCTCTTGTGTGCGGGACGACGTTCGAAGAAGGCAATACCCGCGGGCGTGTCCCGCCGACGAAGAGGTCGGCCGTCAGGAGTCTTCATCTTTAGGACCGCGCCAAACTCCTCGGCCGGGATCTCGCCCATCTCGCCAAAAGGCTTGCCGATCAGCAGCGCGGCGGCGTCGTTGTAAAACACGAGAACGCCACGGACGTCCAGGAGGAACATGGGCGTCGCGAGATTTGACGCCAGCTCGCGAGCGAGAATGAGCGGTAACGGTTTCTTGCTACCTGCCGGTGTGCCGTGGTCCATTACGGAGATCGTTGCCGCTGGCCAGCTTCGACGCAATCAGAACGGAGAGCAGCCGACCTCAGGCACGAAATATCCATGGGCGTCGCAGGTGGTGATTGTGCGACGTGGGTCAGGAAATGCGCCAGTACCCTCATGAGACGGGCACGGAAGGCAAGGGGAGCAGGTCAGGGCGGCCGGCGCGGCACGATTGGAGCTCATTTGATGCGTCACGGAGGTAGTCGCCAACGCCTGCATCTTTGGACGCAGGGTCTTGCTTTATGAGTTGTGTTGCTTCCTGCAATTCCTTTGCCGCCTCCGGTGCGGCCGTCTTGCACGCTGAGCCGGCGCTCCAGTATGTGTCCCAGAGGTCGACGAGCTCGTGATTTTGGTCGGCCTGGGGACGTGTCACGTCTCGTTGGCCTTCGAACGAGTGATATGCGAGGAGGCTGTCCTTGTGTGCCGCGTTCGCGTGGGCTCGGCCTCCGAGCGCATACAGGATCGCTGCGGCAGCTCGCAGCGCCTTGGACCGATAGACGGGTTCGTTTGCATCTGGCCCCGCACGGTCTGTCCCCGCAGCAGTGAACGAGATCAGCGCCAAACGGAGATCGCCCGAGGGCTCGAACCCGACTCCCAGCTCGAATTTGTCGATTGGCGGCACGCGACCACCGAGTTCCTTCACTAGCGCGAAGCCTTGCTCGGCCTCGACCGCCATTTCTTGGTGTACCGCCGCAACCTCATCGCCGGGTGTTTGCGGCAGCGACTTCGAGAGGTCAGCGATGTCCCCGACCAACGACACGAGCGACTGCTGATTGGCCGCCGTGGCAGTGGCGACTGCCTGCTGTTCAGCGGCGCTGTTTGTCACCTGAGCGAGATGCGCCTGCTCATATGCGATGACCGTGCCGATGATCGCCAGAATGGTCGCGAGCACAGCGTTCAACTTCGACACTCCAGCCCAACGAGAGAGCCGCCTTCCGCCCTCACTCGGATCCTCGGTCGCGCCCGGTTCGCTCGATGCGGCCGCCATGCTCTCCGCCGGCGCTTCCTCAGGCATTTCGCTCATGGGGATTCTGAGAAGTCCCGGTGGTCATTGCGACCTTGCCTTGAACTCCCGGCAAGCGGATCGCGACGGTCGGCACCGGCGATCTGATGTGGGGCGCAGATGCCGTCGCGCGAGTCAGCTCTGCGCCACCCCGGCAAACTCTCCCCAGAAGTTGATGCCCATCGGCCGTCGTGTTGGTTGACGGTGCACGAGAGCCCGCGCCTGCTCACGGAACGAGCAGCACCCGGCCGAAGGCCTGGCGGCTCTCGATGTAGGCGTGCGCTCCCGCCGCGTCCGAGAGCGGGAAGGCGCGGTCGATGACCACGGAGAGCTCGCCACGGGCAATGGCGTTGAGGTGGCGGGCGATCATCGGATGGACCCGCTCGGGATGCAGCAGGAGCTCCGCCCCGAGGAAATAGCCCGACAGGCTCTGGTTGTTGGCCCGCATGGTTGAGATGTCGAGCCGTTCCGCCGGCGCACGACCAGCGTCGCCCACGGTGACGCAGCGGCCGCGGTAGGCCAGCGCCGCGATGCTGCCCTGCAGGGTGGTGCCACCCACTGAGTCCACGATGACGTCGACGCCGCGGCCGTCGGTCAGCCGCCGGGCCTCGGTCACGAAATCCTCGGTCACGTAGTTGATGCCCTCGTCGAGCCCGAGCTCGCGCAGCCGCTCCAGACGCTGGTCGCTCGAAGCCGTGGCGAGCACCCGGGCGCCCGCCCGCTTGGCCATCTGGATCGCTGCGATGCCGACCCCGCCGGCGCCGGCATGGATCAGGGCGGTCTCGGTTGCCTGCAGACGGCCGAACTCGAAGAGGCAGTCGTCGGCCGTCCCGAAGGGCACGGGCACGCAGGCGGCCTCGTCGGTCGACACTCCATCGGGGATCTTCCAGGCGAAGCCCTCGGGCACGGCCCGGCGCTCCGCGTGCGACCCGTCCAGTCCGACGGTGACCGCCGGGTCCCCGACCGCGAAGTTGCGCACCCCCGGCCCGACCTCGGCCACCGTCCCGGCGCACTGGTAACCCACGACGTGGGGCACCCGGGCCAGGTCGCCGCCCAACCGGTTGAGGGTGTCACCGCCCTCGATGCTCACGGCCTCGACGTCGACCAGGACGTCGCCCGGTCCGACCACGGGATCGGGCACCTCCTCGTAACGGAAGACGTCCGGCGCTCCTGTCTCGTAATAGACGGCGGCCTTCATGCGTGTTCGTACTCCTCTGGTCGGAACTCCCTGGTTCGCTCGGCGTACCACAGGGAAGTCTGGGGTAGTTGGGTGACGATGCGTCCGTTCGCGTTCTTGAAGTAGCTCTGGCATCCGTGCTGCCACAGCGTGCCCTCGAGGGCCTCGGCCAGGTCCCGGTTGTAGGCGTCCATCACGTCGCGACGCACCTGGAGGGCGTCGATCCCCTCGGCCTCCATGGCCGCGAGCGCGCCGACCACGTAGCCGGCCTGGGCTTCGAGGATGACGATGATCGAGTTGCCGCCCTGGTTGGTGTTGGGGCCGTAGAGCATGAAGAAATTCGGGTACCCCGAGACGGCGAGGCCCAGGTAGGCATGGGCCACCTCGGACCAGTCCTCGTGCAGGCGCCGGCCGCCCCGGCCCACCACGTCGATGCCCTCGAGGTACTCGGTCGCCTTGAATCCGGTGGCCAGCACGATGACGTCGGCGGCGCGCTCGGTACCGTCCACGCTGACCACGCCGCCCGGCGTGACGTGGTCGATGGGATCGGTGAGCAGCTCCACGTTCTCGCGCAGCAGCGCCTTGTAGAAGTCGCTGCACACGAGGGTGCGCTTGCAGCCGAAGGGGTAGTCCGGCGTGAGCTTGGCCTTGAGCTCTTCATCGGTGATCCGGTACTCGATGTGGTTCCGGGCCAGAGCCTCGAGGGGGGCGGCCCCGTCGTCGTCGACCCGGAAGGCGATGGTGTTCTCGAAGCCCCAGAAGATCTCCTCGCGGTGCTTGGCCATGGCCTCGGGGTCGTGGGCGAAGCGCTCCTTTTCCTCCTCGGTGAACACCACGTCCTTGCGGGGCATGATCCACTGGGGCGTGCGCTGGTACACGTCGACTTGGGCGCACACCTGGGCCAGCTCGGGCACGATCTGCGCGGCGCTCGCCCCGGTGCCGATCACCGCCACCCGCCGGCCCCTCAGGTCGTGCTCGTGTTCCCAGCGGGCGGAGTGGAACGACGGACCGGCGAAGGTGCTCAACCCCTCGATGTCGGGCAGTGACGGCGTCGTGAAGGTGCCGATGGCGCTGACCAGGACATCGGCTTCGTAGAGGAGGCCCGCGTCGTCGGTCACCAGCCAATGGCGCGCCGCCTCGTCCCAACGGGCGGCCTCGACGCGCACGCCGGTGCGCAGATGGGGTCCGATGCCGAAGCGATCGGCGCAGTCCTCGAAGTACCGGAGAATCTCGGGCTGGGTCGCGTAAGTCTTGGTCCAGTCCGGCTTGAGGGCGAAGGAATAGGAGTAGAGGTGGGAGGGAACGTCGCAGGCCGCACCCGGGTAGGTGTTGACCCGCCAGGTCCCGCCCACCCCGTCGCCGGCCTCGAGCAGGACGAAGTCGCGCCGACCCGACTCGGCCAGGGCGATGGCCAACCCGAGACCACCCGGGCCGGCCCCGATGATGGCCACCTCCCAGTGCCCGACCGCCTGGCTCACTCCCCCGCCACCAGCAGCGACCCCATGTTCGCCTGTGCCTCCGTGTCCATCAGCTCGACCCGCACCCCGTTGGGGTCGTGCACCACGGCGAGGCGGACCGGCCCGACCGGTGCCACCACCGGCTCACCACCGAGGCCGAGGCCGGCCAAGCGGGGCAGGACGGCGTCGAGGTCCGCTGAGAGCGAGAGGAGGAAGAACCCGGCTGCCGGTCCGGGTCCGGCCTCGCTCGGGGGCGCCATGCCGTCGAGGTCGACCAGTTCGACGATGCCCGACTCGGGCGCGACGGGATCGCCCAGGAAGACCGAGCGCAGCGTGGTGGCGGAGCCGCCGAAGAGCTCGGGCCAGGGACCGTCGAAGGAACGATCCATCAGGACCTCGAAGCCGAGGCCGTCGCGCCAGAAGAGGAGGCTGGCCTCGACGTCGCGCGTCCCGATCGCTGCATGGTGCACCCTGGCCACCGCGGCCTCCGTCCCATGAGAAGAAGGCCCTGAGTCTGTCATCCCCGGGCCGGTACGGTCTGGCCCGGGTGGCACAAGAATGCGACACGGAAAGGAGCGCCATGAGCGACGAGACCGATCCGGTCGCGCTGGTCGTCGGTGGTGGCTCGGGCATCGGGGCGGCCCTGGTCGGCGCGTACCGGACGGCCGGCACGACGGCCGTGGTGTGGGACGTGGCCGGCTCGCCTGACGTCACCTGCGACGTGGCGGAGCCGGGGGCGATCGACGCCGCTGTCGACGAGACCCGCCGCCGCTGGGGAGTGCCGAGCCAGGTGACGGTCACCGCCGGGGTGGGCCACGCCCGGCTGCTGACCGATATCGAGCCCGAGGAATTCGACCGGGTGTTGCGGATCAACACCCGCGGCCCGCTGCTCTGCATGCGGGCCTGGGCCCGGGTCATGCGGGCGGAGCAGGTCGCCGGTTCCTTCGTCGCCGTCTCGAGCATCAGCGCGCGACTGGTCGACCGCTCCATGGGCCTCTACTGCGCGTCCAAGGCGGCACTGAGCATGTTGGTCCAGGTGGCGGCGGCTGAGTGGGGCGCCGACGGGCTGCGGGTCAACGCCGTCGCGCCCGGCGTCACGGCCACGCCCATGCTGGGACGGGGCGCCTCGGCCCAGAACTCGCCCTGGCTGGCCGGCGTGGCCGGGCGCACCGCGTTGGGGCGCCTCGGTGAGGCCGGAGGACATCGCGCCCGTCATCCTGGCGCTGCATTCGATGGCGTGGGTCACCGGCCAGGTGGTCGAGTGCGACGGCGGCCTGGCCCTGCGCAGCCCGATCGACTCGTACTCGGCCACGAAGGGCTGAACCCGCCTCAGGGCCGGGAGAACTGCGGCCGGCTCAGGACGGCCGGCTCAGGACTGCCGGCTCAGGACTGCCGGCGCAGCCCGTCGCAGACGATGTCGAGCAGGTCGTACGGGCACGAGTCGACATGGGAGACGGCGGCCTGGCAGGTGCCCACCACCAGAGATGACCACGGTGTCGGCCGTCACGTCGGAACGCACCGACCGGCCGATTGGGCCCGCTGCAACAAGACGCCGACCGCCTCGCGCAGGTCCGCTTTGACATCGGCGGCCGCCTCATCGAATTCGAGGCCGGCCCCCATGACGGCGGCGATCAGGTCCCGCTTGGACGAGCTCAACTCGGCCATGTGGTTCAAGAAGGCGAAGAACGCCGCGCCGGGGTCGGCCGCGTCGGCCTGAGCCCGGGCGTCCTCGGTCAGTCCGGCCAGGCGTTCGAGGAGGATCGCCTCGCAGAGCTTCTCCTTGGTCGGGAAATGACGGTAGAGCGTCCCGACGCCCACCCCGGCCTTCTCGGCGATGGTGTCGACCGGCACCTCGATCCCCTCGGCCGCGAAGACCACCTCGGCCGCATCGAGGATCCGGGCCCGGTTGCGTTGCGCGTCGGCCCGCAGCGGGCGCGCCTCGGTGGCGCTGTCACTGCCTCCCGCTACCGTCGGCTTTGCGCCCACAGAAATCCTCCCCTCCCCCGTTGACAAACGGAACTCTCGTTCCGTATAGTCTAAGTGGAACCGATACTCCGATTCTAGGGCAATCCGGTCGCGGAAATCGAGACCCACCCCACGGTGGTCTCGGACCGGAGCCCTCCGGGCGATTCGGCACAACCCACGAGACGGGAGACTCTCATCATGACCACGACTTTGGACGGTCCTGACCAGGACATGGCCGCTCCGCCGGCCGGCGACCCCAAGCGCTTCAAGGCGCTGGCCGTCATTGCGGTGGCCCAGCTCATGGTGGTGCTCGACGCCTCCGTGGTCATCATCGCCCTGCCCTCGGCCCAGCGGGCCCTCCACATCTCGACGGCCAACCGCCAATGGATGCTGACCGCCTACACCCTGGCCTTTGCCGGGCTGCTGCTCCTCGGTGGCCGCATTGCCGACTACTTCGGGCGCAAGCGCATGTTCGTGATCAGCCTGATCGGCTTCGCCGCGGCCTCCGCCCTGGGTGGCCTGGCCCAGAACTCGGCCATGCTCTTCAGCGCCCGGGCCCTCCAGGGCGCCTTCGCCGCCATCATGGCGCCGGCCGCCCTCTCCCTCCTGACCGTCACCTTCACCGAACCCAAGGAACGGGCCCGGGCCTTCGCCGTCTACGGCGGCATCGCCGGCGGCGGGGCGGCCATCGGCCTCATCCTCGGCGGCTTCCTGACCGAGTTCGCCTCCTGGCGCTGGACGCTGCTCATCAACGTCCCCTTCGCCGTCGTTGCGGCCATCGCCGCCCTGCGGGTGGTGCGTGAGAGCAGGGCCTCGGCCAATCACGGCTACGACCTGCCCGGGGCGGCCACCGTCACCGGTGGCCTGCTCGCCCTGGTCTACGGCTTCACCAAGGCCGGGACCGACGGGTGGAGCTCCTCGACCACGGTGGAGTTCTTCGTGGCGGCCGCGGTGCTGCTGTTCGCCTTCGTGGTGATCGAGATGCGGGCCGAGCACCCGCTCCTGCCGCTGCGGGTGGTCCTCAACCGGGACCGTGGTGGTTCCTTCATCGCCTCGCTCCTGGTGGGCACGGCCATGCTGGGCACGTTCCTCTCGCTCACCTACTACTTCCAGAACACGCTGCACTACTCGGCCCTCAAGAGCGGGTTCGCCTTCGTGCCCTTCTCCATCGGCATCATCAGCGGGGCGACCGCGGCCAGCCGCATCCTGCCCCGCTTCGGCCCCCGGGCCACCATGGGGACGGGGTTGGTGATGGCGGCCGCCGGATTGGCCCTCTTCAGCACGCTGGGCGTGGACTCGACCTACGTCTCCATCGTGCTGCCGGCCGAGCTCATCGTGAGCCTCGGTATGGGCATGTCCTTCGTGGCCATGAGCAGCACGGCCCTGGTGGGGGTGAACCCCGAGGACGCCGGGGTGGCCAGCGCCCTGGTGAACTCGACCCAGCAGACGGGCGGGACGATGGGGGCCGCCCTCATCAACACCATTGCCACCACCGCCACCGTGTCCTACGTGGCCACGCACGGGAAGTCGGCGGCGTCGCTCGAGGCGGGGGCGATCCACGGCTACACCAGTGCGTTCACCTTCAGTGCCATCGTGCTGGCCGCCGCCGCCGTGGCCGCCCTCACCCTCATCCGCCGGGCCAAGTACCAGGAGGCCCCGGTGGAGCGAATTGGAAGAGGAGCCGCTGGTCCTGGCTGCGGCCTGAAGCCACCCCGGCCGGATGTCGGCAGGCACCGCCGCCGACCCGCTCCCACCGAGCGCGGTCAGCGGCGGTGATGGGGTTCGGAGTGGTCCCAGTCGGCCAGCAGCGTGCGCAGCGCGGTGAGCAGGATGAGCGGCTGGTCCAGCATGGCGTGGTGCCCGGCCTCGGGGATCTCGATCACGGGGGTCACCCGGCCCAGCTTCTCGAACATGAAGGCGCCGATCTCGGGCGTGACCAGGCCGTACTCGGAGCGCAACAGGGCCAGACGGCAGTCGACCTGGTCGAGGTAGGGCACGGCCAGCTCCCGCACGCCGTCCCCGAACTGCTCGAAGATGCGGCGGTCGAACTTCCACTGCCAACCGCCGTCGACCCACCGGAGCGAGTGGCGGGCCACGAAGTCGACCACGTAGTCGAGGTAGTGCTCCTGGGGCGGGACCGTGCGGAAGCGGGCGATGGCCTCCTCCACCGTGTCGTAGGTGCGGAGCCGGCCGAAGGCGTCGCGGGCGCTGACCTCGGGGTCGGCCTCGGTCACGGGCGAGTCACAGATGATGGCCCCGGCCAGATGGTCGGGATGGCGGGCCGCCGTGACGATGGTGACGAAGCCCCCCATGGAGTGGCCGATGACGACGGGCAGCCCGTCGATGTCGGCGTCGCCGGCCACCGCCATCACCTCGTCGGCCCACTGCTTCGGGGTCGTAATGCTCGCGGTGCGCGCTGTCGCCGTGCCCGGTCAGGTCGATCGCGGCCACCCGGAACTCAGCTGGCGAAGGTCGCCGCCACGTGGGTCCACCAGTGGCCGTGCGCGCCGCCGCCGTGCACGAAGACGAGGCCGCGTCGGCCGGGCCGGCCCCACGTCATGTAGTGGACGGCTGCCCCGTCGACCTCGACGCGCCCGTCCTCGTGAGGCGTGGCCACGGCGCGGCCGAACCACGGCGGCGCGTCGGGCAGAAGGTCGCGCTCCGCCACCGGAGCGTCAACTACTCGATGATCTCGATGGCGTACTCGGGGCAGTTGGCCACGGCGAGGCGGGCCTTCTCCTCGAGCTCGGCCGGGACCACGTCCACGAGGACCGAGGCCTGGCCGTAGTCGTCGACGTCGAAGATCTCCGGAGCCAGGCCGTAACAGCGGGCGTGGCCCTGGCACTTGTCGGGATCGACTCGGACCTTCATCAGAACACCACCGGGAGGACTCGGGGGCCGCGGACCTGCCCGCCGGCCCAGCTGATCTCCTCGCCCGGAGCGAGCGAGAAGTCGGGGATGCGCGCCAGCCACTCTTCGAGGGCCACCGTCAGCTCCATGCGGGCCAGGTTCGACCCGGCGCAGCGGTGGATGCCCGAGCCGAAGGCGACGTGGCGGTTGTGGGCGCGGTCGAGCACGACCTCGTCGGGCTGCTCGAAGGCCTCGGGGTCGCGGTTGGCGGCCGGGAAGTTCATGAGGACCTTGTCCCCCGCCTTCATCGGACAGCCGGCGTACTCGATGTCGCTCGGTGACCTCCCGGGCCATGGTCACCGGAGAGTAGGCCCGCAGCAGCTCTTCGACCGCGGTGGGCATGAGGTCGGGCTGGGCCACCAGGCGCTGGCGGTCGTCGGCGTGGGAGGCCAGGTGCCAGAGCGACGATCCGATGGCGCTCCAGGTGGTGTCGACCCCGGCGATCAACACGAGGGCCGCCATACCGAGCACGATGCCGTCGTCGACCGGCTTGCCGTCGACCTCGGTGTGCAGCAGCTCGCTCAACAGGTCGTCGCCCGGGTCCTGGCGCCGGTGCTCGAGCTGGTCGACGAAGAAGTAGAGGAGGCCCTCGGCCCCCTTCTGGCGCCGCTCGGGATCGTCGGCGAACTCGAGCACGTCGCGCACCCACCCGGTGAAGGTGTCGGCCATGTCGGCTGGGCACGCCGAGGATGCGGGCGATGACCCGCACCGGGATCTGCTGGGCGTAGTCGGCCGCGGCATCGGCATGGCCCGAGCCGGCGAAACCGTCGAGCAGGTTCTGGCAGAGGTCGCGGGTCATGGGCACGTAGCTGTCCACCCGCGTGTGGGAGAACCAGGGCAGCAGCAGGCGACGCGTCCAGGTGTGCATCGGGGGGTCGACCGAAATCGGCGGCAACCCGTACTCGAGGTTGGGCCCGTCGAAACCCTCTGTGGTCCTCGTCCTCGTCGCCGGGAATCACCGCCACCTTGATGGAGCTGAAGTGCTCGACGTCGTGGGCGATGGCGGTGACGTCGTCGTAGCGAAGCGGCATCCAGCTGCTCTTGCGCCGGTTGGTGTGCGGGATGGGGCAGGTGCCGCGCAGCTCGTCCCAGATGCTGAAGGGATCGGCCAGATAGCGGGGGTCCATGACGTCGAAATCGGTGGCCCAGTTCTCGACGGGCGCAATCTGTGTCATGTCTTTGATCCCCTTGCCGCTCTGCTCCCGTGGCCAGCCCGTGCCGTCCGTGCTCCGTGCTCGTGCCCCTCGGTCCACCCTAGTGCCGGCGCGACGCGCCACCCGTCGCGATTCTGCTCCCGGCCCCAGGCGATGCGCAGGGCGGCCACACGGCGTGAGCGCAGTGTGCCGGTGACGGCAGATCGCCGACGATGCACACGGACAGGAGCACGACCATGGAGACCACACCCCACGACGAGCCGGCAGTCACGACGGCGCACCTCCCCCAACCCCGCGGTCGCGCCCGCTGGCGCTGGTCGACGCCGGGCCGGGCCGCGGTGGCGGGCGGCACGATGGCCGCCGTGCTCGGCCTGGGCACCGGCGTGGCCGGAGCGACGAGCGCGTCGTCGTCCTCCTCCTCCTCCTCCTCTTCTTCTTCCTCCACGTCCTCGTCGTCGGGGGCCACGGCCGCGCCGGCGTCCCCGGGGGAGCCACGCGCCGACGACCCGGCCCACCGTCGCAGGCCGGATCACCGCGATCTCCGGCAACGCCATCACGCTGCGCACGCGCGGCGACACCGTCACCACGGTCGACGACACGGCCGGCACGACCTTCACCGTCCACTCGGCCGGGGGCACCACCAGCGATCCGAGCGCCCCCACCCTCGAGGTCGGTGCCTTCATCGGCGTGCGCGGCACCACGAAGAGCGACGGCACGGTGTCCGCCTCGCGCATCATGGTGCAGCACTCGGGCCGCCCGGCGGCCGGGTCAGGCCTCGCGCCGCAGGCGGGCGTCGCAGCGTGAGCTCTCCGGAGCGCGGCGCTTCGCGCGTGACGGCGGCGCCGGAGCGCACGATCTCGTACTGGCGAGCCGGGTCGTCGGCCCTGATCCGGGTCGGAGGACCTCCGGGCTCGGATCGGATCACCTCCGCCCCGGTCGGGGCGAACTGCACGATGTAGGCCTTGCGCACGACCGTCGGTCCGGTTGGGACCGGTCGAGTGCGGGGTGAGCGACGAGAACACCACGATGCTGCCGGCCGGAGCCGGTACCGGCACCGCATCCTCGGGATCACGCAGGCAGACGAACCCGATGTCGGAGTACTCGTGGGCCAGGGTGCCCAGCCGGTGCAAGCCCGGCACCACCCAGGGACAACCGTTCTCCTCGGTGGCATCGGTCAGAGCGACCCAGCAGGTGAGGTACTGCTGTGGTTCGACGAAGGCGTAGCCATTGTCCTGGTGCCAGGGGAACGGGGACTCGGTGCCGGGCTTCTTGTAGACGGCCTGGTCCCAGTAGAGGCGGACGTCGGGTCCGATGAGATCCGCCGCCAGATCGGCGAAGAGATGCGACGAGGTGAACTGGCGCAGCAGGGGCGAGTGGGTCACCAGGTGGGTGCTGAAGGTGATCTCGTCGGCTCGGGCGATGAAGAAGCGGCCGCCCTCACGCTCTCGCAAGGCGGCGACGGTGCGCGCCTCGAGCGGGTCGATGGCCCGCACGAGCGCGTCGAGCTCGCGCGGGCGCCAGCGCGCCTTCGAGAAGGAAGTAGCCGGACTCGTCGTACTGACGGGCCTGCTCCTCGGTGACCCGGCGGAAGGGTCCGCCGTGCCCCGACCAGGCGAACGCGGTGTTGAGCTCGTGTCGGGCCGGGCCGGGCACCCCCTCACGCCCCGGTGAAGTGCGGCGGGCGCCGCTCGGCCGTGGCCCGCACCCCCTCGGCGAAGTCGGACGTGTCCGCCAGGGCGAGTTGCTGGCGCGCTCGTGGGCCATGGCGGCCCGGACCTCCTCCACCAGGCCCTGGCGCAGCGTGGCCCGGATGGCCCGGGTGGCGAGCGGGCCCGAGGCGGCCAGCTCGCCGGCGTAGGCCAAGGCGGCTCCCCGCAACTCGCTCTCGCCCTCGGGTGCCAGCCGGTCGCACAGCCCGAGGGCCAGCGCCTCCTCGCCGCCGACGCGCCGGCCGGTCAGGAGCAGGTCGGCCGCGGCCTGGCGTCCGATCGCCGGCGGGCAGCGTGACGCTGAGGGCGAAGCCGTGGTGAAAACCGAGCCGGGCGAAGTTGGCCGAGAAGCGCGATGACGGCGCGGCCACCCGGAAGTCGGCCGAGAGCGCCAGCCCGCAGCCGCCCCCGATGGCTGCGCCCTGGACCGCGGCCACCACGGGCAACGGGGCCGCGAAGAGGCGTCGTGCCTGGTCGTAGAGCTCGGCGATGTCCTGCCCGGCGTTGGCGCGAAGTCGAGGCCGGCGCAGAAGTGCTTCCCTTCGGTGGCCAGCACGATGGCCCGGCACCATCCGGCGGCGTCGAGCTCCTCGTAGGCGGAGGCGACGGCCGCCACGAGTGCGGTGTCGAAGTAGTTGTTGGGCGGCCGGTGCAGACAGACCACGGCCACGTGTTCGCCCTCGCGTTCGACCGTGACGTCGGAGGGGCCGCTCACGCCGGGACGTCGCCGAGGCTGCGCCAGTAGATCAGCGCATCCTCCCCCTCGACGGCGTCGGGAATGCGGCCGATTTCGACGAACCCGAGCTTGGCGTACATGGTGCGGGCCGAGTTCGACTCGAAGACCAAGTTGAAGAGCATGGCGTCGAAGCCGAGGCGGCGCGGCCTCGCGCAGCGAGTGCTCCACCAGTGCCCGGCCGGCACCGGTGCCCCGGTAGGCGGCGAGCACGAAGTAGCCCGCGTTGGCGATGTGGGCCGCCCGACCGACGAAATTCGGCTTGATGTACGACGCACCGATCAGGAAGCCGCCGAACTTGGCCACGTAGACGCCCGACGGAATGGTCGATCCAGTACTCGTCGAACTCGGCCCGGGCCACCGGTCCCTTTTGCGGAAAGCCCTCGCCCGCGTTGGCGATGCGGCTGAACGCCTCGTAGAGGTCGTCGTAGTCGTACGACGCTGGCCTGACGGATCTCGACCGGCATGCCTCCCACGGTAGTGGCGACGAGCCCGCGAACGATTGACCCTTCACGTCCTGTGAGTCGAGACTGCGAAACCGGTCGAACCGAGCCCCGGCCGTACCGCTTCGATCGGATCGCGCAGAGTCGTCGATGTAGCCCAACGCGTAGGCGCCCCGGTCGTAGCCCATGACCCGCAAGAGGTCGGTCGGCAAGGTGGCGGCCACCTCCCGCGGCACGGAGAGGTACTGGTTCTCCTCCTGGCGCAACCAGGCCACGTTGTAGGTGATGTTCAACCCGATGCGCGTCTGCGTCCGAACGGTTGGCGCCGCCTCCGTGGTACACCGAACCCGAGTAGCAGAGGACCGAGCCCCGCGACATTTCGGCCGGTTCGGTGTCGTCGGGCCCGAAGGACATCCGGTCCTCCCCCAGGTTGCTGCCCGGCACGACCCGGGTGGCGCCGTTCTCCTCGGTGAAATCGGTCAGGGCCCAGATGAAGTTGCACTGCACCTCGTATCCCGGCGGGAAGGGAAAGAAATCGAAGGCCCACTGGTCACGGTGGATGGGCTGAGCCGACTCTCCGGGCCCGATGGCGATGGCCTGGGTCAGGTGGAGCTGGAAGTTGGTGGCGTGACCGAGGAAGGTCCCGACCGTCCCCAGGACCAGCGGGTGCATGACCAGCTCTCGGCAGGCGGGCGAACGGGCGATGAGCGACCCGGTGCGCCTGGTCCGGTTCCCGCTGAAGTCGTCGGGCCCAGTCGGTGTGGCCTCGAGAAAGGGCCGCAACTCCGCCTCGATCCGGTCGAGCAGCTCGGCGCCGGCCACGCTCTCGACGACGACGGCCCCGTCCCGGCCGACCAGGGCGGCCACCTCCCCGGGTGCTGATTGCGGCGCTCAGGCGGGCGATGGGCACGGCCCCATCCTCGCCAACCGGGCGCGCGCCGGCAAACGCCACTCAGACCGAGGCCGGCACGGGCTCAGGCGCGGTCGGAGTTCCGCCAGGCGGCCACCAGCTCGTCCGCCGTGCACAGGCGGGCCACGAAGGCGAGCGAGTACCGGAGCATGGACCGGTGGTGGGACTCGGGAACGCCGATGGTGGCGTCCGAGACGACGACGACGGAGAAATCCTCGTCCGACGCGCCGACCGCGACGGCGGGAACGGCCAGATTGGTCGAGACGCCGGTGACGACCAATCTCGTCGATGCCCATGTTGCGCAGCACGCTGAGCACTTCGGTGCGATGGACCGGAGAGATGCCCTGGTGCCGCTCGAACACCAGGTCCGCCGGTTCGACTCCGATGGCCGGGACGACCTCGGCCCCCGGTCGCTCCGGGCCCCACGAAGACGTCGAAGCGGTCGCCCTGGTCACAGGCGAGCGCAGGTTGGTCGAGCGGCCCTCCGCCAGCGGGGTGTAGGTGAGATGCACCACGGTGACCCCGGCGCGCCTGGCCTCCCGGGCCAGCGCGGCCGATGGTTTCGAGCACGGGTCCGGCCGCCGCGGCCAGGTCGGGCAGGACCGAGAGGTCGCCCACCACGCCGCGCTGGCATTCGATCATGACCAGGGCGGTGCGGGCCGGATCGGTCATCGTCGTACCATCGTGCCCGGTCACGGACCGGGGAAGACCTGGCGCAACGCGTCGAGGGCCTTGCCGTCGCCCGTGAAGGCCGGCGTGTGGTCGGGGTCGAGGCGCCCGTAGACCAGGCGGCACAGCGCCTCGGCCGGCAGGACCAGGTCAGGCTCGCCGGACCCCGACGCCGGCGTACTCGACACCATCGGTGCCGATGCGTCACGGTGACGTCGCGGGATGGATCAGTCGTGCGCATGGCGATGGTGCGGGGCTCGCCGACGGGCCGGGCCGTGAAGCGGGCGATCATGCCCAGGTTGTCGACGACCAGCGGCACGGCGTCCGCCGAGCCAGCGTCGCCGCGCCGTGCAGGGCCACCTCCACGTCCCAGGTGTGAAACACGTGCTCGTTGAGGCGCATGCCGACGAAGGTCGGGAAGTCGAGCGTCATCGGCCCCATGGAGAAGGTCAGGGCCGTGCCGCTCCTCGTCGCCGACCGCCTCCAACGCCTCGACCAGGGCGCGGTCGGCCGACCAGCGCGTCGTCGGTCTTGGCCCGGGGTGACTTGGCGTTCCATTCGTCCCAGACCGCCGGCGCGAAATCGTCCGGCGTCTCCGTCCCGGCCTGGGCGTCCTGCAGACGCTGCTGCATGATCACGGCGCCCGAGCCCGAGGTGCGAGAGCACGTCGGCGATCGTCCACTCGCTGTCAGTACGAGGCCCCGACGAGCTGAGCGTCGTCCAAGGCCGTCGCCGTGGCCCGCAGGCGCTCGGCCGACGTCCGCAGGGCGCTGAGACTGGCGTCCATGTCTGCTCCTCGAGAGTTCTCGTTGCGGCCGAGGGTACCGGGCTACGAGGCGTCGGCCGCTCGCGCCGCGGCCAGCGCCCGTCACCCACCAGGCCAGGTCGTCGGCCAGCAGCGTGAGCCGGGGCTCGAGCGGGGCGAAGTGGGCCAGGTCGGTCGGATCCGTCTGCGCGCCGCACGGCCATCAGGACGTCGGGCAGCACGTGGACGGCGTGGCGCAACGGCGCCATTTCGAACTCGACCGCCACCTGGCGCAACTGCTCGACCGCCCGGGCCCCGCCGGTGTTGCCCCAGCCGACGAACGCCACCGGCTTGCGGCGCCACTCGGGGAAGGTGGAGTCGAGGGCGTTCTTCAAGACGGCCGGGTAACCGTGGTTGTACTCGCCGGTCAGGATCACGATAGCCCTCCCCGCGGTCGATCACCTCGCCGAAGCGGGCCACCGCGTCGCTCTCGTAGTCCCGCCCGGTCCGGGCCGGCGCCTCGCCGTCGAAGAACGGCAGCTCGTGGTCGCGCAGGTCGACCAGCTCGACGTCGAAGGCTCGCGTGCTCGGACAGCCTGCGTCATGACCCACGCGGCCACCAGCTCGCTGAAACGGCCCTGGCGGGTGGTTCCGGTGATGACCTGGACGAGCACGGGCGGTTCCTCCTCGCAGCTTCGGGCGGCTTCTCCGTGCCACCGTAGCAAAGCCGGCGACATATTTAACTTGACAGATAACTAACTCTTTGGTTAAATAAGACCATGAGCACACGGACGGCCGAGCGTCTCGATGCGGCCTTCGCCGCGCTGGCCGACCCCACCCGGCGGGCCATCGTGAGCCGGCTGGCCCGGGGCGACGCCACGGTCAACGAGCTGGCTGCTCCGTTCGACATGTCGTTGCCCGCCGTGTCCAAGCATCTCAAGGTGCTGGAGCGCAGCGGACTGATCTCGCGACGCAAGGACGCGCAGTTCCGGCCCTGCCACCTCGAGGTGCGGGCGCTCGACGGCGCCCTCGGACTGGATCGACCAGCACCGTCGGATCTGGGACGAGCGGTTCGACAAGCTCGACGCGCACCTGCGCGAGGTCCAGAAGACAGATCACCGACGCAGAAAGGAGAATCGCCATGACCGAACCAGCCGGAGTCCGAACTTCGCTTCACCCGCGTCTTCGACGCGCCACGGGAGCTCGTGTTCACCTGCATGATCGATCCCGATCACCTGACGCACTTCTGGGGACCGACCGGCGTCAGCGCACCACGCGGGAGCGCATCACCGTGGATCGCGAGACCCGGCGGCGTCTTCGAGACGGTGATGGTCAGCGACGCCGACGGGACCGAGTTCCCGACCCACGCGATCTACGACGAGGTGCGTGCTCCCGAGCGACTGGTCTGGACCGACCCGGCCACCGGCATGCGGGTGACCTCCGAGTTCGTCGAGCTGGCCGACGGCCGCACCGAGGTGCAGATCCACCAGGTCAACGTGCCCGGCGGCGATCACGTTCGGCCGAGGCCCAGGCCGGGTTCCTCTCGTCACTCGACCGTTTCGCGGCCTACCTGGCCACGCTCGACACGTCGGACTCGACCCGGTGATCGCCCGTCGCGCCGGACCGGGCGTCCGATCCCGACCTGGCCAGGGGCGATCGCCGAGGAGTACCTGGCGCTGGCCGAGCTCCTCGCCTCCTCTCCCGTCGAGGTGTGGGACGCCCCCTCGCTGTGCGAGGGCTGGCGCACCCGCGAGGTGGTGGCGCATGTGACGATGCCGGCGCGCTATTCCGCGGCCGAGCCTTCATGGCTGAGTTGCAGGCGGCGGGCGGTGACTTCACCCGCCTGTCCAATGTCGTGGCGGCCCGCGACGGGGCGCTCCCCGTCGCCCGGTTGCTCGACGACCTGCGCTCCCGACGTCCTGCACGCCTGGCAGCCGCCGGGCGGCGGCGTCGAGGGTGCGCTGACGCACTGCGTCATTCACGGACTCGACGTCATTGAGGCCGTGCCGCTCGAGCGAAAGGTCCCCGAGGCGCGGGTCCGCGCCGTGCTCGACCTCTTGAGTGTCTCGGACGGGCCCAACCCGTTCGGGGTCGAGCTCTCCGGTGTGCGACTGGAGGCCGACGACATGGAGTGGTCCCTCGGCGCGGGAGACGTCGTCTCCGGTGCCGGGTCAGGCACTCGTCGCTGGTGCTGAGCGGACGGTCACCTGCCCCATGGGCGAGTTGCGCGGCGACAGCCGCCGCCGTCAGCTCGGCGCTGAAGGGCTCGATGAGCTGGCGGGCCATGAGGCCGGCCGCTCCCGAACGTGCGCCGGCCTGCTCCACGGGCACCGGACGGCCGGCCAGGCCGGTGGCGCAGGGCGCGATCTCCCCGGCCGGGGACGCTGGGCGATCCCGGCCAGGTGGTCCCACACGGTGAGCACGACGCCGAGATTGACGCCCTGACGCTCCGCCGAGTGGTGGAGCCGGTGGTAGGCCGGACTGACCAGCACCCACCCGAGAGGACCGTAGGACCAGTTCACGTTGGTGTGGGGCAGGGTGCCGAGACAGACGTAGACGGTGATGAGCACGGGGGCGAGCGGATGAGCCCCGGTCAGGGCCAGCACGGGCACGGTGGCCAGCAAGAAGCCGCTCGTGTGCATCAGCGGGTGGGCCCGGAACGAGGTGAGGACGCTGAGCTCCTCCTGCGAGTGATGCAAGGCATGCACCCGCCAGAAGGCACCGATCGCGGTGATCGGCCAGATGGGCGATCCAGTTGCACAGGTCCATGGCCAGCAGCGTCGTGACGACGACGGCCACGCGTGGCCAGCTGGCCGTCCACGGCGCCTCGAGCCAGCGGGCGTGGCTGCCCAGGACGACGGCGCTGCCCACGCTCGAGCAGCGTCATGAACGGCGCGATGGCGAGGATGTAGAGCAAGAAGTAGCCGGCGTCCTGCAGATGGCCTCGGGCCAGCAACGGTCGGCGCTCGGCCGGCCAGATGCGCTCGCAGACCAGTGCGAGGAGCACCAGAACGACAAATGCGGGCGCCACCAGCTGGGCCCAGCCCGTGCGCAGCGTCGAGGCGAACCCGTGGTTGACCACGAGGACGTCGACGGCTTCGGCCAGGACCACGCCGGTGGCCAGCGCGATGGCGACCGGACCGAGGGCGAGTGCGACACCGCCGCGGCGCCCGGTGCTCACCACGGGTGCGACGGTCGTCACGGCCAGCCTGCCTCCTCACTGGGCTCGGTGCGGCAGCGCTCCCGCGAGGGATGCCCGCCGACCAGGTACTACGGAAGGGGGCGGGGCGAGGGATTCCGTCGGACGGCTAGCGGGCGACCGCGACCGTCGGGCACGGGGTCGCCGCGCCAGGCCCGCCAGGCCCGATATCCACCTTCGAGGTCGGCGGCCAGGACGAACCCGAGTTGGTGCAACGAGGCCGCGGCAAAGCTCGAGGCGTAGCCTTCAGAACACACCACGACCACCTGCTGGTCGTAGCCCTTGGACCTCGAGGCAGGGCATGATCCCCCAGGAGGTCGAACCGCCACTCGAGCACGTTGCGCTCGACCACGATCCCGAACGGCAGCTCGCCTTCCTCCGCCCGCTGGCGCTCGGGCCGGATGTCGACCACCAACGCGCCCTCAGCCCGCAACCGCTCCAGCTCGCCCGGGTCGACCCGCTCGATCTCCAGGCGCGCCTGAGCCAGGAGGTCGTCGACCGATCGGGTCATTGCGCCGCCATGAGCCGCAAGGCGGTCGGGATCGAGGAGCACCGAACCGCCATCGTCCTCCCACCCGTCGTCGGTGAAGCTGACCTCACGGGCTGCCAGCTGATCGCCGACCAGGTCGAAATGGGTCATGGAAGTCAACGCCGGGCTGTAGACGTGCAGACTGATGGCCGGCTCTGGTCCCTCGTTGAGGACATCGTGCACATGGCCCTGATCGAAGCGAAGCGTGACCCCAGTCTGAAGGTCGCAACGCAAGAGATCCAGCCGGCCCCACTCGTCCCGGTGCGGAACGGTCTCGACCAAGGTCCCACCGAGCACGCTGAGCGCCCCGCGTGACGTGCCGTGATCGTGCAACTCGACCCGACCCCCGGCCGGCCAGACGATCAGCCAGGCGTCGAAATCGGGCGTCCGCGCCACCAGCTGCCAGCTGCGCTCGACGAGCTCGGGGACCTCCTCCCAGCGCAGGAGCGGGGCGAGTCGACCGGCGACCTCGTAGGGATCCACCCCGATCGTGTGGGCGGGGTGCGGCGAGCTGGGGCGACGGCGGCGCTTCCGGGCTGGAGCAATGACGGCGGTACGGGACATCGCACGAGGCTAGAAGATAAATCCGAGTAAGTCAATCGTATTTAGGGGATTGATAGGGTTTGAGGCGGAAGGCACCGGTCGGATCCCACTGCCATCCTGGCCGTCACGGCAGAAAGGCGCGCGTGCACTTCCTCGTCCGCCTGCCTTCGCCACCGGCGACTTCACGAACCCTCCGGAGAAAGCGGTGGGCATGAAGGGGGTACCCGTGGGTGGCTCTCCGTGACGCCCGCCCTCGCGTCAAGGGCGCTCCGATCGATCCGGGGCGAACCACGGTCGGTCGATCGGGTCGCTCGGTATGCTCCGTCCCTTATGCCCGATCATCACCGTCCAACTCGAGGACCACATCGCCACGGTCACCCTGGACCGACCTCCGGTGAACGCCATCACGCGGGCCACGATGGCCGAACTGCGCGATGTCTTCCTTGCGCTCAGCACGGACCGCGAGGTCCGGGTGGCCGTCCTGACGGCGACCGGCACCAAAGCGTTCATGGCCGGTGTCGATCTCAAGTCTGTCGACGAACCGGCGGATCCCGAGACCGTCAGCGCGCGGGCGGTCACCGACCCGGGCAGCACGGCCCGCGACGCCATGTGGGCGATCGTGGACTGCGCCGTCCCCGTCATCGGCGCCATCAACGGCCCGGCTCTCGGCGCGGGAGTCGCCTTTGCCGCCTGCTGCGACATCCTGATCGCATCGGACAACGCCCGGTTCGGTACGACGGAGATCAACGTCGGCCTGCTCGGTGCGAGCTCACACCTGTCCCTCCTGGTCGGACGACACAAGGCGCGCGAGCTCTTCTTCACGGGCGAGCAGATCTCCGCAGATGAGTTGTACCGGTTGGGTGCGCTCCGCGCCGTCGTGCCGAGCGCCGAGCTGGCCGCAGCGGCGCACGCGCTGGCCGCACAGCTCGCCGCGAAGAGCCCCATCGCATTGCGGCTGGCGAAGGAGTCGATGAATCGGGTCGAGCACCTCTCGTTCCGCGACGCCTACCGGACCGAGCAGGAGTACACGGCGCGCCTTCAGGGCTTCGACGACGCGCGGGAGGCCCGGCGGGCCTTCATGGAAAAGCGCGAGCCCGACTTCAAGTGGCGCTGATCCCGGCGAGCGCCGCGCCGGGCCGGGAGGCAGCGGGAGCAGGGGCGACCGGGCTCTATAGTCTCGACGGCCATGGCAGCGTCTCTCGAGTTCTGGCTCTACCTGCCCCAGATGCGCCTCTCGCTGGACCAGCTGGTCGAGCGGGCGCGCAACGCCGAGGCGGCGGGTTTCGACGGCATCGCCGGCATGGACCACATGGCACCCCCACGGGCCGAGGATCAGCCGATGTTCGAGGCCATGATCTCCACGACGTGGCTCGCCGCGCACACGTCGCGACTCTCCCTGGGCTCCCTGGTTCTGTGTGACTCCTTTCGCCATCCGGCGCAGCTGGCCCGAGAAGCGGTCTCACTGGACCATGCCTCCGGTGGCCGCTTCGAGCTCGGCCTCGGCTGGGGCTCGGTCGCCCGTGAGTTCGACATTTTCGGCGTGGGATCGACCGAACCCCGTTTCCGGGTCAGCCGGCTCAAGGAATCGCTCGACATCATCACCGCGCTCTGGCGTGGCGAACCCTTCGACTACGAAGGGGAACACTTCACGCTGCAGTCGGCCCAACAGCGGCCGACCCCGATCGACTCGCATCCCCATCGTCATCGGTGGGGCAGGCAAGAAGACGATGGAACTGGTCGCCACCTACGCGGACTGGTGGAACCTGCACGTTCGGGATCCTGGACCGCTACGACGAAATACGGCCACAGGCCGGCCGGGCCCGGCCTTCGCTGCAGGTGCAGACGGCACTCATCGCATCAGAGGACCGCCGCGAGGAGATCGTCACGACTGCCCAGCGGCGGTTCGGCAGGAGCATCGTGGCCGGATCGCCCGGTGAGCTCGTCGACTACTTCGGCTCGCTCGGCGAACGTGGGGTCGAACGCATCTACGTCTGGTTCACCGACTTCGCTCCCGCCGAGACGGTGGCGGAGTTCGGCGCATCGGTGATCGGAGCGCTCCGGACCCCGGAGGCCTGAGCCCGCACTTCGCCTCCCGGTCAGACGATCGGCGTGAACTCCAAGTGGAGTTGGGTGAGCCCGCGCAGAATGTACGTCGGGACGTAGTCGTAGTGACGGTGGCCGGACGGCCCGTGGGCCGACTCGGAGATCTCGATCTCGCCCATTCGAGCCAGGAGCCGCTCGATGCTGATCCGGGTCTCCGCCCGGGCCAGCGGGCCCCCGGGGCAGGCGTGCGGGCCGCGCCCGAAGGCCAGGTGCTCCTTGGCGTTGGGCCGGTCCATCTGGAATCGGTCCGGTTCCTCGAAGCGGCGGGGATCGCGTCCGGCCGCACCGTTGAGCACCATGATCGTCGAGCCGGCGGGGATGTCGACTCCGCCCACCGTCGACCCGGTCCGGGCAAGCCGGAAGTCGCCCTTCACCGGACTCTCGAAGCGCAGGCACTCCTCGACGAAGTCCGCAATGAGGCTGCTGTCCTCCCGGAGGCGACCCTGGATGTCGGGGTTGTCCCCGATGGTCTGTAAGGCGGCACCGAGCAACCGGACCGTCGTCTCCTGGCCGGCCGAGAACACGTTGGCCGCCACCCGGACGACGTCGATCACCTCGGGCATCGATCCGTCGGGGAAGGTGGCCGTGGCCAGGCCGGTCAAGCACGTCCTCACGGGGCTCGCGCCGACGCTCTTCGACGTACTTCGACAGGCTGTCGTAGAGGAACTCGAGGGGTGAGTGGCTCATCGTGCGTGAGCCGGTGCTCCCCAGCCCTTGATCACGGTTGTGGCCACCACCTTGGAGTTCCTCGCGGAACCACTCGTGGTCCTCTTCGGGAACACCCAGGAGATCGGCAATCACGTAGAGCGTGAAGGGTCCGGCGAAGTCGCGGATGAACTCGCACTGACCCCTCTCCACGAACTCGTCGATCTGACGGTCCGCGTGGCGCCACATGAAGTCCTCGTTCTCACGCAGACGCTTCGGCGTGATCAAGCGCATCAGCAGTCCGCGGTGCGCCTTGTGCTTGGGCGGGTCCATCGTCGTGATCTGGTCGCTGAAGGGCAGCTCATCGCGATGCTGCTCAATTTCGTCGCTCACGTCGTCGCCCTCGAGCGGCACGGGGAAACCCGGGAAACGGTCCGGTCACCGAGTTGCAGGACGAGAACGTGGAGGTGTTCGTGTACACCGAGACCGCTTCCTCGTATCCCGTGACCATGACCACCCCGTGCTTGGGCTCGCGCTGGACGGGGCAGCCCGACCGCAGGTGGTCGAAGTACGGGTAGGGGTCGGCGATCAGCTCGTTGCCCCGGAAGAAATCGATGTCGTCGTACTCCGGCACGGACGGCCTCCTCCTTGCCTGCGAGCTACGGGGTGCCCGGCTGTGAGAACCACGTTCTTCTCAGCTGAGAATAGAAGCTCCGGCGGGAGCCTGTCCAAGGGTCCTGGCCCGGCCGACCCCGGTCAATCGAAGTCGCCGGCCCGCTGGCGCAGCTTGCCGAGCAGGCGAAAGAGGGTGTCGGTGTCCGACGGGGACAGCTCCACCGCGCTCGAAGAGTGAGCCGTTGAGCGCGGACGTGGCGTCCAGAGCCAGGTCGCGCCCGCGCTGGGTAATGGCGGCGAGGACCCCCCGTCCGTCGTCCGGGTTCACCCGCCGATGGACGAGACGGTCCCGCTCGAGGCGGCTGACTGCGTTGGTCACGCTGCCCGGCGCCACCTGGAGCCGCTCGCCGATCTTGCCCAGCGGCAGCTCTCCCTGCCTCGAGAAGAGGAGCAGCATGAGCACCTCGTAGCGGGCGAAGGTCAGGCCGAACGGACGGACTTCGTCCTCGGCCCGGCCGGACAGGATCTGCTCGACCCGGATCACCGAGGTCACCACGCCCATGCCGCGGACAGCCTCTTCCCAGCCGTGACCGCGCCAGTGACGCATCGCCTCGGCGATGGGATCGAAGGGCAGATGTCCGGCTTCGGTCACGAGGACGCTCAGCGCGGCCGAGCGGGGGCCGGCCGCCGGTGTGCGGGGCGTCACGCTCAGGCGACCTGGCGCTCCACGTACGTCCCGAAGACCGACTCGAGCGCAGCCATGGCCTCGCCGACCGTCACCATGCTCCGAGCGGCCTCGATGAGCGCCGGCATGAGGTTCACCTCCGGATCGACGGCTTCGGTGCTGAGCCGGGACAGCGCCCGCCGCACCGCGTCGTCGTCTCGCTCCTGCTTCACCGTAGCCAGGCGCTCGATCTGCTCCGCCTCGACACCCGGATCGATGACCAGCGTCGAGGGCGCCACTCCGTCGTCCTCGACGTAGCCGTTGACCCCCACCTGCACCCAGTCGCCGCGGGCGATCTTCGATTGGAAGGCGTAGGCGGCGTCCGCAATCTCGGACGTGAACCAGCCGTCGTCGATGCAGGCGAAGACGCCTTCGAGCATGGAGCCGGACCCAGCGGCGTCGACATGGGCTGAAGATCTCCTCCGCCTGGCGCTGCATTTCGTCGGTGAGCTCCTCCACGAACCACGATCCACCGAGTGGATCCGCCACGTGCACGACCCCCGACTCCTCGGCGATCACCTGCTGGGTGCGCAGCGCCAGGCGCGCCGCGTGCTCGGTCGGCAGTGCCAGCGCCTCGTCGAACGCGTCCGTGTGCAGGCTCTGCGTGCCGCCCAGCACGCCGGCCAACGCCTCGATGGCCACGCGCACCAGATTCACCTCGGGCTGCTGCGCCGTGAGCGACACGCCGGCCGTCTGGGTATGGAAGCGGAGCTGGGTCGAGCGCCCGTCGCGCAGCGCCATAGCGGTCGCGCATCCAGAGGGCCCAAATGCGCCGGGCGGCACGATACTTGGCGATCTCTTCGAAGAAGTCGCTGTGCGCATTGAAGAAGAAGCTCAGTCTCGGCGCGAAATCGTCGACCGCCATACCCCGCCGCCAAGGCGGCCTCGACGTAGGCGAATCCGTTGGCCAGCGTGAACGCCAGCTCCTGGGCCGCCGTCGATCCGGCCTCCCGGATGTGGTAGCCCGAGATGGAGACCGGATGCCACCGGGGCATCTCCGCTGCGCAGAAGCGCATGACGTCGGTCACCAGGCGCACCGATGGCCGCGGCGGGAACACGTACTCCTTCTGAGCCTGGTACTCCTTCAAAATGTCGTTCTGCAGCGTGCCCGACAGCCGTGCCCGCTCGACCCCCGTGCGATCGGCCACTCCGATGTACATGGCCAGGAGGGGTGCGGCCGGTGAGTTGATGGTCATCGACGTCGAGACCCGCCCCAGATCGATGTCGGCGAAGAGCCGCTCCATGTCTGCCTGCGTGTCCACCGCGACCCCGGCCCGGCCCACCTCGCCCCGGGCCAAGGGGTCGTCGGAGTCACACCCGAGGAGCGTGGGCATGTCGAAGGCCGTCGACAGCCCGTCACCGCCGGCCCGCAGCAATTCCTTGAACCGCTCGTTCGTGTCGGCTGCCGACCCGAAGCCGGCGAACTGGCGCATGGTCCAAAGCCGTGAGCGGTACATGGAGGCGTAGGGGCCCCGCGTGTACGGGAACTGCCCGGGAAGCTCCGCCCCGTCCGGCCCGTAGACCGGCTCGAGCGGGACGCCCGACATCGTCTCGAAGCGCGTGTCGCGCCGAGGCGAACGCTCGTAGTCCTCACTGCCAGGTTCCACGGTCTGCCATGACCTCCAGAATACTTCAACGTCAAAATATTTTCCAGCGAGTCTCCCTGGGCGGTTTCTGGCGTTGTCCGACATCACGAAGCTCTGCAAAGCTTTGCAGTATGAGAGCCCTCCTCTCGTCGACGCCATGACGCCGTTCCCCAAAGGTTTCCTCTGGGGCGCGGCCACAGCGGGTCACCAGGTCGAGGGTGGCAACGTCAATGCCGACATCTGGCCACTCGAGTGGGCCGAGGAATCCATCTTCGCCGAGCCCTCCGGTGATGCCTGCGACCACTACCACCGCTACCCAGAAGACGTGGCCACGCTGGCCGACCTGGGTCTGAACGCGTACCGGTTCTCTCTCGAGTGGGCGCGCATCGAACCCGAACCCGGCTACTTCTCCGTGGCGGCGCTCGATCACTACCGGCGCATGATCCACTCGTGTCTCGACCAGGGCGTCACCCCGGTGGTGACCTACAACCACTTCACCCTGCCCCGCTGGCTTGCCGCACGCGGCGGATGGTCCGCGCTCGAGGCGTCTGAACGCTTCGGCGAATTCGCCGCACCGCGCCGACCGCGTACCTCGGTGACCTGCTGTCGTGGGCCTGCACCCTCAACGAACCCAACCTGATGGCGATGTACGATGAACACCGGCGTCCTCGCCATGGGTTCGAACGACGCCGCGTCCGGTCCGAACGCCCCCCGGCGGCCAACCGGTAGCGACGCGGCCGTGTCGACCGGGCCGGCCCGCTACCAGATGGGACTTGTCGCCGGCGATCTCGAAACGATGGCCCGGGCCCATCGGTTGGCGACGCAGGCCATCCGGGCGGCCTCGGGACCGGTGAAAGTGGGCTGGACCCTGGCCCTGGTCGACATGCAGCCAGCTCCTGGAGGTGAGGAGCGATGGCGCCAGGTGCGCCGGATCGCGCAAACGGACTGGCTGGCCGTTTCGGCCGACGACGACTTTGTCGGAGTGCAGACCTACTCGCGCAGCATGATCGGTCCCGAGGGTCAGCTCCCACCCGATGCCGGCGTCCCGACGATGCAAACGGGTTGGGAGGTCTACCCCGAGGCACTGGAGCACACGGTGCGCCTGGCGGCCGAAGAAGCCGGCGTGCCGGTGCTGGTCACTGAGAACGGCATGGCCACCGACGACGACGAGGCGCGTCTGGTCTACACCCGCCGCGCCCTCGAAGGATTGGCCAACGCCATCGACGACGGCGTCGATGTGCGCGGCTACCTGCATTGGACGCTGCTCGACAACTTCGAGTGGATCTCGGGCTTCTCGAAAACCTTCGGGCTGATCGCAGTCGACCGGACCACCTTCGCGCCGCACGGTCAAGCCTTCGGCGCGCTGGCTGGGTCGGATCGCTGCCCGCAACGCCCTCGATTGACACGGCGTCGCTTCGGGCTCAGCTCGGACCGCGCGAACGGACAGGCCGTCGATGGCAAAGCCGATGCGCTCGACGTCCGGCTCCGGCCGATTGACCGGTCTTGAACTTCATGTCACACTCTGACGTGAATTGAGAGATCGGGGCCCGAGATGGTGACCACCAGCACGACCGACGTCTACTACGACCCGTACGACGTCGACATCAACGCCAATCCGTATCCGGTGTACCGACGGCTCCGGGAAGAGGCACCGCTCTATTACAACGACGTCCACGACTTCTACGCGGCGAGCCGCTTCGAGGACGTCGAGAAGGGCTTCCTCGACGCCCAGAGCTTCATCTCGGGGCGGGGCGGCATCATCGAACTCATCAAGGCGAACATCGAGATGCCCAAAGGCATCCTGATCTTCGAAGACCCGCCGACCCACACCATCCACCGGCGCCTGCTCTCCCGCGCCTTCTCCCCACGCCGGGTGGCGGAGCTCGAACCGAAAATCCGGGAGTTCTGTGCCCGCAGCCTCGATCCGTTCGTCGGGGCCGACCGGCTCGACTTCATCACCGATTTCGGGTCCAAGATGCCCATGCAGGTCATCGGGATGTTGCTCGGCATCCCCGAGTCGGACCAGGAATCGGTCCGCGAATACGTGGACAACAACTTGCGGACCAAGGAAGGCGAGCCGATGCAGGTTCGCGAGAACTTCGTGACCGGCGAGATGTTCGGCGACTACATCGAGTGGCGGGCCGCGCACCCGTCCGACGACATCATGACCGAGCTGCTCAACGTCGAGTTCACCGACGAGACGGGCACCGAGCGCAAGCTGACCCGCCAGGAGCTCCTGACCTACCTCGAGGTCGTCGCCGGCGCGGGCAACGAAACAACGAACCGCCTCATCGGCTGGACGGCCAAGCTCCTCTCCGAGCACCCCGACCAGCGGGCCCAGCTGGTGGCGGACCGCTCGCTCATCCCCAACGCCATCGAGGAGATCCTCCGCTACGAGCCGCCGGGACCGCACGTCGGGCGCTGTGTCGCCCGGGAGGACATCGTCCTGCACGGTGTGCAGGTCCCGGCGGGCAGCGCGCTCCTCTTCCTCATCGGTTCGGCCAACCGGGACGACCGACGGTTCCCCGATGGAGACCGCTTCGACGTCACTCGGAACGACGGTCGACACATCACCTTCGGCAACGGCATTCACCTCTGCCTGGGTGCGGCGCTGGCCCGACTCGAGGGCTCGATCGCGCTCGACGAGATCCTCTCTCGCTTCCCCGACTGGGAGGTCGACCTGGAGAACGCAAAGCTCTCGCCGACGTCGACCGTTCGCGGCTTCGAGACGTTGCCGGCCCGCATTGGCTAGCACGCTCCAGAGACCCTCCGACGGTCATCCGGTGCTGACGCCACGGTTGTCGCGAGAACGTTGGGGATGACCACGGAGCCCGAGACCGACGGGAGCCAGACCTCACGGCACTACGACAGCCCGGTGCGCCGAGCTCGGTCGGCCCAGACCCGGGAGCGGATCATCGACGCCGCCTGCGCGCTGATGCACAACCGATCCGTCCGCGATTGGGGCGCCGTGACCATCCGCGGCGTGGCCGGGGAGGCGGGGGTCAACGAGCGCACGGTCTACCGTTACTTCACGAACGAGCGGGGCTTGCGTGATGCGGTGATGCACCGGATGGAACGGGAGGCGGGCATCGATCTCGACGGCATGCAGCTCGAGAACGTCGGGGACGTTGCCGCCCGCGTCTTCTCCTACGTCTCGTCGTTTCCCTTTGCGTCCAAACCTCCGCTCGACCCGACACTGACGGAGGCCAACCTGCGCCAGCGCGACGCGCTGCACAGCGCGCTCCAAGCATGGACCGCCGACTGGCCGGCCGAGGACGCCGCCGGCGTGGCCGCCGTGCTCGACGTGCTCTGGAGCGTGGGCGCCTACGAGAGGTTGACGGCCGACTGGCAGATGGACCACGAACAGGCTGTCCGGACCGCTTACCTGGGCCATCGGGCTGGTCAGCGACGCTGTCCGCCAGGGACGCCGGCCGCAGTGACCCCGCCGGTGGTGGAGCGGACGTAGCTGCGACCTAGCCGGCCTCGACCTTCTTCTGTGGCCTCCAGGCCGTCACGAGCAGGAGTCCGGCCCCGATCGCCCCCCCGCCCAGCGAAATCCAGAATCCGGGCCAACCCCACAGATCGTTGAGGGCATGCACCTTGTCGTCGATGCTCCACTGCCCTGGGCCGAGGGTGCCGACGACGACCCCCAACATGGTGAGCGTCATCACGTACTCGTAACCCTCGCCGGGGCGAAAGATGAAGAAGCCGTTCTTGCGGTGGTTGGTGATCCAGGCCACGAGCATGACCCCGACGACGCCGGCACCGGCAAACGGCGTCAACAGCCCGAGGACGAGCAGCGCACCGGCCCCGACCTCCGTCAGGCTGGCGAACCAGGCATGCACGATGCCCGGGCGCATGCCCAGTCCCTCGAACCAACGGGCCGTCCCTGCGATCTTTCCGCCCCCGATGATGTGATTGATGCCATGGGCCAAGAAGACCGCGCCGAGCACCAGGCGGGCGAGGAGCAGCGCCAGGCTGACGGACGAGGGCGTAAGGCTGCCGAGTAGTAGATGCACAGATCCTCCGGGGTCAGTGGTTGCTCAGAATACGTCCAGCCTGCTGACCGGTGCGGACATCATGGCCGGGCGGGCATTGGCCCGCCGATGGGGCCGGGACGGAGCCGAACTCGGTCCGCAACGGCTCCCCGGAGCACGGTCCCACGAGAATGGCACTGGCAGATCCCGCCTAACATCGCTTTCGAACTCAGCATGGGAGGGACCTGATAGTGCGCACAGTCGTCGTTGGCGCTTCGAGCGGGTTGGGACGCTGCATCGGCGTCGGGTTGGCGAAACGCGGGGCTCAGACAGCCCTGCTGGCCCGCCGGCTCGAGCGGCTCGAAGCCGCGGCCAAAGAGGCGGGACCAGGGGCGATCGCCCTGGCCTGCGACGTCACCGACCCGGAGTCCTGCGCAACGGCCCTGGCCGAGGCGGCCCGGCAGCTCGGCGGCATCGACGCCCTCGTCTACACGCCTGCCATCGGGCCGCTGGCCAGCCTGACCGACATCGACGTGGACACCTGGCGCCGCGTCTTCGACACCAACGTGATCGGTGCGGCACTGGTCACGACGGCGGCCCTTCCCCATCTGGCCAAGAGCGAGGGCATCGCCGTCTACCTCTCGTCGGTGAGCGCATCGCTCACACCACCGTGGCCCGGATTGGGCTCGTACGCCGTCAGCAAGGCGGCGCTCGACAAGCTCGTGGAGGCGTTCCGAGCGGAGCATCCGAGCATCGGCTTCACTCGCTTGGTCGTAGGGGACTGCGCCGGAGGCGAGGGTGACTCCATGACCGGGTTCGCCGACGACTGGGACCCTGACCGCGCCGTGCAGTTCGGCACCGAATGGATGGCCCGCAAGTACCTCAGCGACAGCCTCATCGAGGTCGAGGAGCTGGTGACGGTGGTGGACACCCTCGTGCGCCACGGCGGCAGCCTGAGCCTTCCCTCGGTCACGGTGGCGCCGCGTACGACGTCCTCGTCCCCGGCCACCCCGAGTTTCTGACCCTGACGGCACGACGACCGTGACGGTCCAGCGCTACCCCTACCGGGCCCAGGCGTGGCTCGGTGAGAAGCTCGTGGCCCGATCCGACGCCTGCCTGTACGACGACCGCGACGGCGAGCCGGCCGTGCTCTACTTCCCGCATGGCGGACATCGACCTGGCCGGCCTCGGCGATGAGACGTCGCTCCTCACCATGTTCAGCGAGACCATGTTCAGCGAGCCGGCAGACGAACGCGGGGCGTCCCACGATCACCGGGCCTTCGATCCGGATCTGGTCCGCGTGGAAGTCATCGACGCGGCGGCGGGCGAAGACGATCGGGACACGACCGTCAAGGCGTTCCCCACGTGGGGTGACGCCGCCCACCTGATCGACATGCTGGATCTGCGCCAGACCGGGGATCTGTCCTGGGAAGGCGTGGCCCGGACCGATGGGCGGCGTCCGGTGGTCGAAGGCAGCCAGATGTTGGGCCAGATCGATCGTGGCCGCCATGCGTCACGCGCCGGGTCGTCGTGTCGTCTCTGCGCACATGCTGTTCCTCCGAGGGGCCGACGCCGGACGACCCCTCGACTTCGAGCTGGCCGAGCTCAGCGCCGGCCGGACGTTCACCGGCGTGTCCGCACAGGTGCAGCCAGGGCGGTCGCTGCTGTGCCGCGGGAACGCTGCTCCTCGACACGATGTCACCCCCAATCGCGCGTCATGCCGCCGACGCGCCGGACGTTCCGGGGCCCTACGAGTGTCCGCCCTACGACATGGGTGTCACCGGACGCGATCTCCGGGTCGTGGACGGTGCCTACACCAACGACTCCGGCGCGCCGCTCGGACCACCCCTCATCGACTGCTGGGTGCGCTTCCGCCAGGTGCCCCAGGACCCGGCCATCCACGCCGGCCTCCTCGCTCAGTTCACCGGGCACATCCCGATCGCCGCCGCGCTGCGCCCGCACGATGGCCTCGGTCAGGACCAGGCGCATCGCACGCTCTCCATGGGCATCAACGCCATCAACCTCTCGCTGCACGCCGAGGTCCGGGCCGACCGGTGGATGCTCTACCGCCACCTCTCCACCTTCGCCGGCGACGGGATGACCCACGCCGAGTGCCGCGTGCACGACGAGGAGGGTCAGTTGCTCGCCTCGTTTAGCGTGGACGCCATGGTGCGACCCTTCGGCCACGGCGACCGGTCCCGTGACGAACGGACCGCCCTGTGAGCCTGACCACCGGCCGCGGTCCTCTCAGTGCGCACCCGGCGGGACGGTTCACGTCCGCCCTGCCCGACCGACGTCGCCTACATCGAACCCTTCCGGCGGCGGGTGCGGGCGACCAAGGACGGGCGCACCGTGGTCGACAGCGAGGGCGTGCTGCTCGTCCACCGCCAGGGTCAACCCCCGACCTATGCCATCCCCGAGTCCGACGTCCACGGCGTCCCCAGGCCGGCCCCAAGCCGGATGCCCCCGGCTATGTCGGCGTGGACTGGGGGGCTGTCGATGCCTGGTTCGAGGAGGACGAACAGGTGTTCGGACATCCGCGCAACCCGTACCACCGGGTGGACTGCCTGCGCTCCCAACGGCGGCTTCGGGTCCAGGTGTCAGGGCTGACCCTGGTCGACACCACCGACACCCTCGCCGTCTACGAGACGGCCCTGGACCCGCGCCTCTACGTCCACCCGCGCCACGTGCGCATGGACGTGCTCGAGCGCAGCAGGACCACGACCTACTGCCCCTACAAGGGCACGGCCGGCTACTGGACGGCCCGCCTCGGCGACGAGGTGGTCGCCGACATTGCATGGAGCTACGAGGATCCCCTGCCCGAATCTGCACCCCTGGGTCAGTTCCTCAGCTTCGACGATTCCCGCGTCACCCTCCAGCACGACCTGCCACCGGCCGGTTGACGCCCCCGCAAAGGCTTCGGGGCTTCTCGCTAGTGTGACCCCGAAGGCGGATCAGGCCTGCGCAGGCTGCGTCAAGGGGGCAGCGAGAGTTGGAGACTTCGTTCAAGACACTTGCGCTACGAGGAGGACGACGGCGTCGCCGTCGTCACGCTCGATCGCCCCGAGGTGCACAACGCCTTCAATCAGGAGATGCAGGAGGAGCTGGGGCAGCTGTGGCGGGACCTGCGTGGCCACGATGCGGTGCGGGCGATCATCCTGACCGGAGCCGGGGACAAGGCCTTCTGCTCGGGAATCGACCGGGACGAGAGCATTGAGCAGGGCTACCTCGAGGACGTGCAGCCGACCGAGCGCAGGCGCCAGCACCCCACGGGCTTCGTGGCCACCCCGTTCCAGTACAACGATCCGGGGAGCCGCATCAACCCGAAACAGAACGACCTGTGGAAGCCGGTGGTGGCCGCGGTGAACGGCATGGCGTGCGGCGGCGCCCTCTACCTCTTGGGCGAGTCCGACATCGTGATCGCGGCAGAGCACGCCACCTTCTTCGACCCCCACGTCACGTACGGCATGGTGGCCGGCTTCGAGTCGCTCCACCTGCTGCAGAAGCTTCCCCTGGGCGAGACGCTGCGGATCGCGCTGCTCGGCGCCCACGAGCGGATGTCGGCGGCCCGGGCCCACCAGCTCGGTCTCGTCTCCGAGGTGGTCCCGGCCGAAGAGCTGCGCGAGCGGGCCATGTGGGTGGCCCGGGCCATCGCCTCCGCACCGGTGATGGCCGTCCAGGGGACGCTCCGTGCGGTCTGGATGGCCCACGAGGTGGCCCGGCGCGAGGCCCTGGCCCAGATGTCGAGCCTGGTGCTCTTGGGGACCGACTACGACGACATCGAGAGCGGCCAGCAGTCGTTCCAAGGTGGACGGATCGACTGGCGGTTGCGCTGAACCTTCGCCGGAACGACCCCGGACATGGCTCGCCCCCGGCGCAGGTGCGCCGGGGGCGAGTGAACAGAATCGGACGGCGTCAGCGACGACGGGGAAGCCGTCGAGGTCCCTGGGATGTCCGTCCCGCAGTACGGCTGCGCCGAGACCGCCTTGAAGCCGGTCTTCTCCGCCTGCATGATCCAGGTGCACTGCTTGGGCAGGTCCTTGCCGAAGATCGTGGAGTAGTCGATGGTCTGCGGGCAGCAGGCCGTTGACGTTGTAGGACTTGAGGCTGCGCAGGTCCTTGATGACGGCGGAGCGCGACGGGGTGCTGCCCCCCATCTCCAGGCCCTTGATCATGAGGTCGGCCCCGGCCCAGGCCTCGTACTGGCCGAGGTTCGGGAACTGGGTCTTGGTGAAGTGGGCGTACTTCTCCATGGCGGCCTGCATCTGCTCGGTGCCGGCATTGGGCAGCGACCACGGGCGGAAGAGGGAGAGGAAGTACGCGCCCTGCAGCGTCTTCCACGCCGGTGAGTTGATGACGTCGGGTTCGTAGCCGGTGGCGTAGAGCGTGGCCTTGAGCTTGACCCCGGACTGCTGGAGCGCCTGAGCCAGGGCGTAGTTCGAGTTGGCGTCCATGGCGGGCACCATGGCGTTGACCCCGTCCTGCTTGGCCGTCAGCGCCGCGCTCGTGAAGTTCACGCTGCCGAAGGGGACCGACGTGTCCAGCACGCCGACCTTGCCGCCGGCGTGCTGGAAGGACTGTGCCGTCTGCGCCGCGGCCCGGGCCGACGAGGGGGAGATCCCGTACCCGTAGGAACCCAGGACGGTGCCCCCGTGCTGCTTGAGGAAGTTCCCGATCTGGGTGTTGACGGGGTACTTGGGGTTCACGCTCCCCTCGTCGGAGGCGAACATGTTGGTGTAGGGCTGCGTGCCCCATTCGGGCCCGTCGTCGTAGGTCCCCGTCACCGGCACACCGGCCTGGTTCGGGTACTTGGCGGCCAGGAAGAACAGCGGGCTCTGCGAGACGATGCCGAACGCCTTGGAGTCGGCCTCCTGCACCGCGGTGGCGATCTGCGACGGGTTGGTCTGGTCGTCGATGACCAGCCCGACCAGCTTGTGACCGTGCACGCCGCCTTCGGCGTTCTGCATGGCGATGCGGGCGTTGAAGCCGGCCGGCGAGGTCGAGTTCTCCGAGCCGCCCTCCCCGGTCAGGTCGGTGACGTACGCGATGGTGATCGGCGACGCCGACGCGCGGACCGCAGCGGCCGCCGGTGCCGACGGCATCGCCGCCAGCATGAGCGGGAGTCCGGCCACCGCGGCGGCCAGGGCCGCGCCAACGGTTCGACGGGTCCGCATGGACAGGCTCAAGGACAGGACAGATTGCATCTCGACGACTCCCTCCCCGGATCTCATTTGAGAGATCCGCTGTGCTTCGGCAAGTGAACCGGACTGCAGATTCCGGAGAATCAGCCTTCGGTTCTGGTGAGGTCAGTTATTGTAACGAAGTCGAAACGCCGGTGGAAGTCGGGGTCGGGTTCTTCGGCCTCCCCCAGGTAGCGGTCGATCACCTCCTGGCCCGCTCCTGATGCCGGGCCGCTCCAGCCCACATGTCCCCTGGTCAGGATGATGCAGCTGTCCGCCATGGCGAGGGCCCGGTGGACGAACTGCTCGGTCAGGACGACCGTGATCCCCGAACGCCGGGCCTCCTCGAGGCCCTCGAAGACCGACTCGGCCACCAGCGGGGCCAGGCCGAGCGACATCTCGTCGGCGATCACCAGCTTGGGCGAGACGGCCAGGGCCCGGGCCAGGGCCAGCATCTGCTGCTCGCCACCCGAGAGGCTGCCGGCCCGCTGGAGCGACGGTTGCCCAGCACGGGAAAGCGATCGATGGCCCGGTCGATGGCACGAGGCCCGTTCGCCCCGACGCTCCTGGGCCACCGCCATGCGCAGGTTGTCGATCACCGAGAGGCCCGGGAAGATGCCCCGGCCTTCGGGAATGTAGGTGAGGCCGAGCTTGCGCATCTTGTAGGCCGGGAGTCCCGTCACCTCTCGACCCTCGAAGAACACCTGTCCCGCCGCCCGGGCGGACCAGTCCCGACACCGCACGGGCCAGCGTGCTCTTCCCGGCACCATTGGCGCCCAGAACGGCCAGAACCGTTCCGGGTTCGACCGACACCGAGACCGAAAAGAGAGCCTGGGAGGAGCCGTAGCTCACGTCGAGGTTGCGCACCTCGAGCAACGGCTCGGTCATGCCTGCCCGCCGGTCCCCGCCGGGTCCGCCAACGGGCGCGGTCGTGCGTTGCGGGAGATCGCTGTCGCCGAGGTATGCGGCCCGCACAGCGGGATCCTGGCGGATCTGCTCGGGAGTAGCCGACGGCGATCCGCTCGCCGAAGTCGAGGACGAAGACCTGGTCGGAGAGGGAGAGCACCGCGGCGACGTCGTGCTCGACCAGAATCAGCGAGAGCGGCGGGTCTGCCTGGTCGACGATCTGACGGAACACCGAGAGCAGGTTCTCCGAGGCCTTGATGTCGAGGCCCGAGAGCGGCTCGTCGAGCAGGAGGACCTGGGGGTCGCTGGCCAGGGCCCGTCCCACCTCGACCAGGCGGAGGATGCCGAGCGGCAGGGCGGCCACCGGCGCCTTGGCCACCCGGGTCAGGCGGAGCAGCTCGAGCAAGCCGTCGACCTTTTCGTTCTCCGCCTTCGAGGGCGGGAGCAGCGAGCGGGGGTCGAACATGTCCCGCCACATCCGGTGCGGCGACACACGGGCCCGGTGCGCCACCACCAGGTGCTCGCGCACGGTCAGGCCCAAGAAGAGCTCGGGCTGCTGGAAGGTCCGGGCCAGGCCCCGGCCGGCCCGGGTCCGCGGTGACGAACCCGTCACGTCCTGACCCTGGAGCCACACCCTTCCGGCATTGGGCCGGAGCAGTCCGGAGAGCACCGCGAGCAGGGTCGACTTGCCGGCACCGTTGGGCCCGACCAGTCCGGCGATGGCGCCCGGGGCGACGTCGATGGAGACGTCGTTCAACGCCATGAGCCCGCCGAAGCGGACCGTGATGCCTTCGGCGGCCAAGCGCCGGATGTCGGCGCTGGTCGCGAGTCCGCCCTCTTCGACCGAAGGCACGGCAGCCGTCGTCACGAGACCTGTTCCGCCACCCGTGGCCCGCTCTCGACCGCCGCGATGTCCGCTTCGATGTCGTCGCCGTCTTCGAAGAGCGAATCAACCCGCGTCTGGGCGAGAGCCGCAGGACCATGCTGCGCAGTTTTCGGCTGTTCTCGGCCAACGCGCCGTCGGGGTACTTGGCCGCCGAAATGGCCCCGAGGCCGAAGAGCACCGGTAGCAGGTTGGGCAGGAGGGTCACGGTCGAGAAGTAGTACTGCAGCAGCGCCGAGGGGAAGACGAACGTCAGTCCGGCGATGAGCGCCGCCGCGTTCGATCGCACACCGATGGTGACCAGGATGGCCAGCCACACCACGCCGGCGAACGTGGCGAACTCGCTCGGCTGGAACGTCGTCTGGGCCAGGGCGAGCAGTCCCCCGCCGATCCCCGCGATCAGGGCCGCGGTCGCAGCCGGCGATGACCTTCATCTGCACCACGCTGATGCCCGACGTCCGCGCGCCGGCCTCGCTCCAGCGCGCCGCATTGAGGGCCAGGCCGGTGGTCGACCGGCGGAAGTTGACGATGAAGAGGGCCAGGACGACGAACACGACCAGGCACAGATAGGAGAAAGCCCGGTCCGAGGTGGCGAAGCCCGGCCGGTTCAGCGTCAGGCCCAGGCCCTGGTTGACGAAGCTCGGCAGGGTGAAGACCAGGTTCTCCATGAGCAGCCCGAAGGTCAGGGTCACCAAGGCGACGTAGAGGTCGCCGAGGCGGATGCTGAGGAAGCCCACGATGGCGCCCATCGCCCCGGCGATCAGGCCGCCGACCACGACGCCGGCCAGTACGGGCCAGCCGTAGTGGTTGGCCAGCTGCGCCGTGGTCAGCGCACCCACGCCGGCGAACGTGATCTGACAGAGCCACAACATGCCGCCCTCGCCGGTGACGATGGTCCATGACAAGAAGATGACGGCATAGGCGAACGCCGCCGCGCACAGGCCGACCCAGTAGCTCGAGACGATCATCGGCAGGGCCCCGGCGATCACGATCAGGAGCACCGGGCCGGCGTACTTGCCGGCAAAGCTGAGCTGAGCCTCCTCGACCACGCTGTTGGTCGATGCGGCCAGCCGGCTCTCACCCTGCGGCGTGATGGCCCGGTCCAATGCGCCACCCCAGCCGTCGTTGGCTCCCACCCGTCCGGTCCGGAACAGGCTGTAGATGAGGAACAGGGCGATGACGATGAAGGGAACCGCGTCGATGACCTCCGTCGTCCAATTGCTGTTCGGCGGGGAGGTAGCGCTGGATGAGCGAGGTGGCCACGCCCATCAACAGACCGACCAGGACGGCCACGGGCAGGTTACGCAGCTTGGCCGCCACCACCGCCGCGAAGGAGGCGGCGATCAGCACCGTGAACTGGTTGGGGTCCAGCCCGATGATGGGAGCGGCCAGCACGCCGCACAGCCCGGCGAAGAACGTGCTCACCGCCCAGACCCCGACGGAGACCAAAGTCGGGTTCGTCCCCGAGAGGTCGGTCATGGCCGGCGAATCGACCATGGCGCGCACCTTGAGACCGACCTCGGTGTAGCGCAGGATCAGCGGCGCCGGCGACGACGGTCACCACCACGCAGGCGTAGACGATGATCTGGTCCAGGGTCACCGGGACCCCGAGGAACTGGTACACGTGGACGGGCTCGGGAGCGAGACCCGGAGCCTGGTTGATGGCCTGGTTCCCGAAGATGATCGTGGCCAGGGACGGGAAGGCCACCAGCAACCCGATGGTGGCCACCACCTTGATCAGCGGTGACGACAGTCGGAGGTGACGGAAGAGCAGCGAAGTAGAGGACGACGCCGAGCACCGGCGAGGCGATCACGATGGCGACGAAGGCGGACAGTCCGATGCCCCAGCCCTGCTGGGTGTGCAGCCAGTAGTAGAAGCGCGCGATGAAGAAGGCGATCGCGCCGAACGCGAAGTTCAGGATCCCGACGACGTGTACGTGATGACCAGGCCGGCGGAGGCGATGGCATAGATGCCCCCCAGCACCAGACCGGCGATCACGAACTGAAGCATCCTGCGGGCCCACCCCTTCGTTGCCGGTCCGTTCCCCCGGCATTTCTGACATCGACGTCGATACTGATACTAACGAGGCAGGGCGCGCCGTGCATGGCGACGCGCTGGCCTCGCTGACCTGGGAATTCAGCCTGCCCGCCCGTGACGTTGCGTTCAGGCGGCCACCGTTACTGCTCGGCCCGTACCTTGTCCTTCACCGAGCCCACGATGGGCGGCGCTTCCTTCCAATTGGGAATGCCCGAGTCCTCGAGGGCGACCGGGTACCGGCTCTCGTTGACCCAGGCCCAGTGCGAGTGGTTCAGCTCGTGGAGGGTGAAGCACGCTTTGAGGGAGTTGTAGAAGCCCATGTTGTCGACGCTCTGGTTCACCGCCTCCTTGATCAGGAGCGAGGTCATGGTCGGGCAGCTGAGCGATCCGCTGCGCCATTTCGACCGTGCGGTCACCGAGCTCGTCCGGCTTGAACACCTTGCTCACCATGCCCAGGCGATGGGCCTCGTCGGCATCGATGGAGTCGCCGGTGAGGAGGAGCTCCTTGGCCCGCCGTGGCCCGAACTCCCACGGGTGGGCGAAGTACTCGACTCCGCACATGCCGAGACGGGCGCCGACCACGTCGGCGAAGCGGGTCCCCTCGGCGCAGACGATGAGGTCACAGGCCCAGAGCAGCATGAGGCCGGCCGCGTAGACGTCGCCGTGCGCCTGCCCGATCGTGATCTTGCGGAGATTGCGCCAGCGGCGGGTGTTCTCGAAGTAGTAGTGCCACTCCTGGAGCATGAGGGACTCGGCTCCCTTGCGGGTGCCCCCGTTGATCTCCAGCGACGGATGGCGATTCGGGCCGGCCGTCCCCTCTTCACGCGCCTCCTTCGAACCGAGGTCGTGCCCGGAGGAGAACATCGGACCCATCCCGCCCAGGATGACGACGCGGACCTCGTCGTCCGCCTCGGCCTGCAAGAAGGCGTCGTTGAGCTCGACCAGGAGGCCCCGGTTCTGCGCGTTGCGGGAGTCGGGCCGGTTGAGCATGATGCGCGCGATGCGCCCCTACTCGAGCGTCTCGTAGAGCACGAACTTGTAGTCAGCCATCTCAGTCTCCCCTGGGCGTCATCGAATTCGTGGGCGCGCCGACCCTACTGTGCGAGGGAACCCGGCGACAGAGGGTGCGCTACGAGGCGGCGCCGACCGGCGCGTCGACCTTCATGAGGCGAGCCAGGTTGCCGCCCATGATGTTCTCGACGTCCTCGGCGGGCAGGCCCTTGGGCAGGTGGTCGACATAGCTGGTCGGCTCGGCCAGACCCTCGGGGTGCGGCCAGTCCGACCCGAAGAGCACGTGGTCGGCACCGATCACGTCGATGATCTCGCCGAGGTCGTCCTCGTGGAACGGGCTGACGTAGACGTTGCGCTTGAACTGCTCGACCGGGTCGCCGTCGAAGGCGTTCGGCATCTTCTTGTAGGTGTCGCCGAGGTGCTGGACGAAGGCGGGGATCCACTCCCCACCGGCCTCGATGGAGGCGATCGCGGAGCTCGGGAAAGCGGGCGAACACGCCGTGGCAGACGAAGGCGGCCATGGCGTCCTGGATGGGCCGGTGGCCACCGGTCATGTAGCGGAACGAGTCGAGCTTGAACGGCAGCATCTCACTCGGCCCGGTCCAGTCGTTCGTGTACCGGGTGTAGCCGCTGTCCGAGGAGTGCATCGACACGAGGATGTCGGCCTCGACGACGTCCTGCCAGAAGGGGTCGAACTCCGGGTAACCGAACGAACGCGAGCCGCGGTAGCCCGGGACGGGCGCCGGCCGGATGAGGACGGTCTTGGCCCCACGCTCGACGCACCACTCGAGTTCCTCGATCGCCTTCTCGACGATGGGCAGCGTGATCACCGGTGTGGCGAAGATGCGGTCCTCGTAGTTGAAGGTCCACTCCTCGTACATCCACTCGTTGAGGGCGTGGATGGCCGCGTGAGTGAGATCGAGGTGGTCGCGCATCCGCTCCTCGAGCAGGCTGGCCAGCGTCGGGAACATGAGCGTCCGGTCGACGCCGAGCTCGTCCATGACCGCGAGGCGCGGTCCCGGCTTGCGGAACGCGGGGATGGCTGCGCATCGGCTCGCCGATGATCTCGCGGTAGGACTTGCCCTCGGGATTCCCGTTGCGGAAGTACTCCTCTTGAGCACCCGGCTTGGCGACCACCTCGAAGGTGGGGTTGGGGATGTACTCGCTGACCGTGCCGAGGATCATGATCTTCGTGCGCCCGTGCAGCTCGACGTAGTCGATGGCGCTCCGGTACTGCTCGGGCAGGTACCGGGTGAACGATTCCTCGGTCTCGTAGAGGTGGTTGTCAGCATCGAAGGTCGGGAAGTCGAGAGATGTCGGCATGGCTCCAGGCTATCCAGTTTTGACTTAGACGTCAATATTAGAATATCAAGGTCGCATCCAAGCGGACCCGGGGTCGCCCGGGTCGGCCCATGATGGTCCGATCCGGGCTCCGCTGCCCAGTCCCCCGGCGCCCGATGCCGGTCTCCGCTCGAGGGCACGCCGGGCCCCCGTGGCCTAGCATGACGACCGTGTTCGATTACGACGTCGATGTCAATACTGTCCCGACCGGGCAGGTGGGACGGCCGGGCCGAGCCCCGAGGAGCCCGGGTGCCTCCCCTTCCTGAGCTGAGCCTGGCCACGGAGTGGTTCTGGACGTCGGGGGCCGACGGTGTCCTGCGCATCCAGGGCTGCGGGGACTGCGGCCGGCTCGTCCACCCGCCCACCCCGATCTGCCCCTACTGCCGCAGCCGCTCCGCCAAGCCCACCGAGGTCTCGGGGCGGGCCACCGTCATCGGGTTCACCGTCAACGAGCACCGCTGGCTGCCCGACTTCGACCCGCCCTACGTCGTGGCCAACGTCGCCCTGGCCGAGGATCCCTCGGTCCACCTGACCACCAACATCGTCGGCTGCGAGCCGGCCGACGTGCGCATCGGCCAAGAGGTGGCCGTGCGCTTCGAGCAGCGCGAGGACGTCTGGTTGCCGCTCTTCGAGCCCACCGGCGCCGATCGATCCCGTCGACCGGGTGCCCGCCCCGGTGCGCCGCACGCCGCGGCCACCGGCTCAGCCCCGAACGCTTCGAGCACCGCGCCGTGCTCAGCGGCGTCGGCCGGTCCAAGCTCGGCCGGCGCCTCATGGTCGATCCCCTCGCGCTGGCCGTCGACGCCTGCCTCGAGGCGGTGGCCGACGCCGGCCTCACCCTCGAGGACATCGACGGGCTCTCGACCTATCCCGGCGGCCTCTCCGGCGGCGGCATGAGCGAGGGCGGGCCGCCCGAGATCGAGGAGGCGCTGCGCATCCACCCGACCTGGCACAACGGCGGCCTGGACCTGCCCGGCCCCGGCGGGTCGGTCATCGCCGCCGCCATGGCGGTGGCCGCCGGCCTCTGCCGCCACGTCCTCTGCTTCCGCACGGTGTGGGCCTCCACCCACGCCGCGCTCGTGGCCCAGGGCAAATACCGCCACGGGGGCGGTCGGGTCACCGGCTCCATGACGGAGTGGCGCGCGCCCGTTCGGCGCCATGTCGGCGGCCAACTGGATCGGCATGCACGCCAACCAGTACCTGCACCGCTACGGAGCGCCCCGCGAGATGCTCGGCCTCATCGCGATCAACGCCCGCACCAACGCCGGCCGGAACCCGGCCGCCATCTACCGCGACCCCATGACCATGGACGACTACATGGCGGCGCGTCCGATCACCTCTCCCTTCGGGCTCTACGACTGCGACGTGCCCTGCGACGGGTCGATCGCGGTGATCGTCTCGGACGCCTCGGTGGCCGGCGACCTTCCCCACCCGGCCGTGCGCATCGAGGCCGTCGGCACCCAGATCCTCGAACGGGTGTCGTGGGACCAGGACACGGTGACGCACGAGCCCCAGGTGATCGGGCAATCGGCCCACCTGTGGACGCGCACCGACCTGCGCCACGACCGACGTCGATCTCGCTCTCGCTCTACGACGGCTTCACCTTCAACGCGATCTCGTGGCTCGAGGGCCTCGGTTTCTGTGACTTCGGCGAGGCCTACGACTGGCTGGACGGCGGACGGCGCATCGCCTTGGACGGCGATCTGCCCGTCAACCCCCACGGCGGCCAGCTCTCCGAGGGCCGGACCCATGGCTTCGGCTTCATCTACGAGGCGGTGCAGCAGCTGCGCCACGACGCCGGCGAACGTCAGGTGCGCGACGCCAGCACGGCGGTGGTCACGTCGGGCGGCGGGACTCCCTCCGGCGTGATGCTGTTGCAGCGGGACGGAGCCTGATCGCGATGACCCGCGTCCACCAACGCCCGCAGGGGCGAACAGTAAGTTTGTCCAACCGCCGGCCCGGCGGCTGGCACGGAAGGAGGCACGCGTGACGACGGCGCGGTCCACCGCCACGAACGGAACCGACAAGCCCAGCGGACCGCGGTCCCGCAAGGGGATCGAGACGAGGGCCCGCCTGGTCGACGCGGCCAAGGAGGTCTTCGAGCGCGACGGTTTCCTCGACGCCCGCATCTCGGACATCGCCGAGAAGGCCGGGCTCTCCCACGGGTCCTTCTACCACTACTTCGAATCGAAGGAAGAGGTCTTCCGCGAGGTGGCGGCCAACGTCGAGGCGCGGCTGCTACGAGCCGATGAACAGCGTGATCCTGGCCCAGTCGTCCGCCCGGCCGGCCGAGCGCATCCGCGAGGCCATCCGGCTGCACCTGGAGAGCTACCGCGACGAGGCGCGCATCATGGGGGTCATCGAGCAGGTGTCCCGCTTCGACCCCGAGATCATGGCCCAACGTGCCGAGAGCCACCGGGTCAACCACAACGAGGTGGCCAGCTCCATCCGCAGCCTCCAGCGCCATGGCCTGGCCGATGCCAGGCTCGATCCCGACATTGCCGCCGCCGCGCTCGGCTCCATGACCTACCGCTTCCCCGAGATGTGGTTCGTCCAGGGCCTGCTCGACTGCGACTTCGAGGAGGGCGTCGAGCAGTTGACGTTGCTCTTCGTGCGGGCCCTCGGGCTCGAGGACGACGGGGCACCGCTGGCCGGACGCCCGGTGCGGGCCGCCACCGGCTGAGCCGAACTGGCTCAGCCCAGCGTTGCCGCCTGCCATTCGAGCAGCTGCGGAGCCAACTTGGGCCAGCGGACGAACAGGCCCTCGTCGTGGGTCCCCTGGCGCTCGATCCACTCGCGGTCCCCCCACGGCGGCTCGACCAGACGGGCCCGAGGCAGCAGCTCGGCCACCGCCTCGGAGGTGGCCCGGGTGTGGTGGGGATCGCTCTCCCCGCTGCGGAACACCAGGGCGGGCAGGTCCATCTTCCGCGCCTCGGCATCGGGCAGGCCCGGCACGTGCTCACCTTCGCGGGGGCAGTAGGCCAGCATCCAACGCTCCAGGGTGGTGATGAACTCCGCCCGGTCCTGGTCCAAGAAACGCTGGCGGTTCGTCGGGTTGCGCTCGATCACCTCGGCCCACTCCTCGAGATCGGCCACCGCCTCCATCCCGTCGCGCCAGGCCTCGCCGACCGAGTTGCCGCAGTAGTGGGTGGCCAGCGTCAGCAGGCCGTACACCCCGCCGCTGATCCACCACACGGCGACGCCGGCGGCGGCCTCGGGGTGGCGTGCGGCGGCGAGGAGCGACACCCGGGCGCCTCCGGACCCACCCGCGATCACCGCCGGCGTCATGTCGAGATGCGCCAGCAGCGCCACCAGGGCGTCGGCCTGCATGGCCGATTCGGAGCTGCCCGAGAAGCAGACGTCGGACTCCCCGCAGTTGGGCCGGTCCCAGATCGAGCACCCGGTTGCCGTGCCCCGCCAGCTCGACCGCCAGCTCGCGCACGCCGGGCGACTCCTTGGTGAAGCGTCCCCCGGGCGTGATCACCCAGGGCTGGCCCTCGGTCTCCGATCACCTCGTAGCCCAGCGTCAGCCCGTCGACCGTTGCCCGTGCCATGTGTCAGAAACCCCCTGTCCGGGTCGGCGAGTCGCCGACGTCGCCTACGACGAGCTCGGCCGGCTGCGCGGGACGTCGCGGAAGGGGACGTCGCGATCCAGCGTGCGTTCGCGCGGCATGCCGAGCACGCGCTCGCTGATCACGTTGCGCGCCATCTCGGTCGTGCCGCCGCCGATGCTGCCCACCTGGCGCATGAGGAAGTTCACCGCGGCGCTGGCCGCCTCGCCGTCGCCGATCCAGGCGGCGCCCGACTGTTCCGGCCACCTCCAGTCCGATCGTGGCGGCCCGGCTGGTGGCCATGCCGTGGAACAACCGCCCGATGGCCGCAGCCTGGTCGCTGCGCCGTCCGGTCCGGATGCTGTCGCTCACGCGGGCGTGGATCTGGTCGGCAACCAGCTCGAACATGCGGGCCTCGCCCACCAGGTCCTGAACGGCCGGGTCGTCCATCTTCCCCAGCTCCTGGGCCACCATGGCGACGGTGCTGCCGTTCGATGCACCCCGGCTGCGGCCCACCGGATTGTTCACGTAGGGCGAGTTGAAGAGCATGCGCTCGTGGAACATCCACCGGGTGCCGACGGTCCAACCGTCGTCGACCTCGCCGATGCGGTCGCCGTCGGGCACCACGACGTCGGTGATGAACTCCTGACAGAACTCGTGCGAGCCGTTGAGCATCTCGATGCGGTGCACCTCGATCCCGTCCTGGTGGATGGGCATCATGAACACGGTCAGGCCGCGGTGCTTGGGCACGTCCCAGTTCGTGCGGGCCAGCACGAGGCCCCAGTCCGACCACCAGGCACCGGTGGTCCACACCTTGGAGCCGTTCAGGATCCACTGTTCGCCGTCGCGCACCGCCGTGGTGAGAGCGCCGGCCACGTCCGAGCCACCGCTCGGCTCGGAGAGGAACTGCATCCACAGCTCTTCGCCACGAAGGATGGCCGGGATGTGACGAAGCTTCTGCTCGTGGGTGCCGAACTCGAGGATCACCGTGGCGCAGGGCGAGAAGGTCGGGACCTGGTAGCGCATCGGGAATTCGCGACTCCCGAGCTCCTCGTTCAGCACCCGCTGGTGGGCCACGGTCAGGCCCTGACCCCCGTACTCCTTGGGGAAGCAGATGCCGGCCAGCCCGGCGTCGAAGAGCATGCGTTGGAGCTCGCGGTCGCGGGCGACCTGGGCCAGTTCCTCCTCCTCGCTCAGGGTGCCGGGGGCCCAGCGCAACTCCTCGGGCGTGGCCAGGCGCAGGTTGGTCCGTATCCAACGTGCGGGCCCGCTCCCGGAAACGTGTCCAGGTCCTCCAGCACGTCCGACTCCTCGAGCGCCTCGGCGCGCAGCGCGCTCACGCCGCCACCTCCAAGTCCGCCACGTGATGCAGCGCCACCAGGCGCCGATGCTCGGCCGGGTTGCCGAAGAGCGAACGGTCCACCGTCATGCGGCGGAGGTACAGATGCAGGTCGTGCTCGAAGGTCACCCCGATGCCGCCATGGATCTGCACGCAGTCCTGCACCAGGTCGCCCCCGTATTGCCCGACATAGGCCTTGGCCGCGCTGGAGAGCTCGAAGGCGTTGGGCGCCGCAGCCGCCACGGCGGCGCAGGCGGCGTCGCTGATGGCGTGGCTGGCCTCGAGCCAGGTCAGCATGTCGGCGAAGCGGTGCTTGATCGCCTGGTATGAGGCCAGCGGTCGGCCGAAGGTGTAGCGGTCGAAGCCCCACTCGACCGTCATGTCGAAGGCCGTCTGCATGGCACCCCACCGTCTCCGCATTCAGGATGGACACCGCCTGGAGGAACTGGCGCTCCACCGCGGCCTCCGCCGCGCCCGGCTCGCCCACCAGCGCGTCCGCCCCGACCACGACGTCGGTGAACGTCACGGCACCGAAGCGCTTGGTCAGGTCCACCGTCTCCATCGCCGTCACCCTGAGCCCGGGAGCCGACACCGGCACCAGCAGTTGGGTCAGCCCGTCACCGTCGGTCGCCGTCACCAGGAGGTGCGTCGACTGGGCCGCCGCCTCCACCGGCGCCACCGATCCCGAGAGGAGGTAGGTGTCGCCATCGCGTCGCACCGTGACGCCGCTGCGCCACGCGCCGACCGCTGAACTCGGGTTCGGGTGCGCACCAGGCGGCCACGGCCTCGCCCGCCAGCAGGTCGGCCAGCACGGCCGCATGGGCGTCGTGCTCGCTCAGAGCGCCCGCCACGATGTTGACGGGCAGCAGCGGCCCGGGCGCTGCGTGACGGCCGAACTCGTACGCCACCAGGCTCAGGTCGACGAGCCCGTCTCCGCTGATGCTCCCGCCGCCGTGCGCCTCGTCCACGAGGAGCGAGGTCCAGCCGAGCTCGGCCCCGCGACGCCAGTAGCCCGGGTCGAAACCGACCGGGTCGTCGCGCAGCGGCGCGCACCGCATCGGGTGGTACCAGCTCGACGAGGAAACGCTCCGTCGTCTCGCGGAAGAACTCCTGGTCTTCGGTCAGTGCAACCAGCATCGCGGTGCCTGGCCCTCCTTCTCGAATCGTGTGGCTCGAATGGTGTGGCTGAAATGGTGTGGTGAATACGGTCCGGGCTACCAGAGCGCTCGCGGTGCCGGCCCGGTTGCCGCAGTCAGATGGCGCCGATCCCCGCTGCCTCGTTGCGCGTACGCCACTCGGTCCTTGGACATCCGGGTCACGTCGACGTCGGGTGTCGAGGCGCGCAGGGCGCCCACCGTCGCCTTCTCCTTGGGCGTGTGCGCGAAGGGGTCCCACCCGTAGAAACGGCAGGCGTTCTCCCAGGTGATCTTGTGGATCTCGTCGTCCCGGCAGGCGGCCTCCTGGAATTCCTTCCAGGCGAACTCGGGCGACTCGGGCCAGGTGGTGTCGGTGTGGGGGTAGTCGCACTCCCAGGCGATGATGTCGATGCCGATGCGGTCGCGCAGGAGGAGCCCAGAAGGATCCGTGATGTAGCAGGCCAGCATGTGGTCGCGGAAGACCTCGGAGGGCAACTTGCCGCCGAAGTCGCTGTGCAACCACTCCTGGTTGGAGAAGTGCCGGTCGATCCGGTCGAAGTAGAAGGGGATCCATCCGATCCCGCCCTCGGACAGGGCCACCTTCAACTCGGGGAAGCGGCGCAAGGTCGGCCCGAACAGCAGGTCCTGTGCCGTGATGGCGCTGATCTGGCAGGCCAACACCATGAGGTGGTCCACCGGCGCCTCTTCGGGCCGTTGGATCACACCGAACCCGGCGCCGATGTGCAGTGACAGCACCATGTTCTCGTCCGAGAGCGCCTTGAGCATCGGGTCCCAGTAGCCCGAGAGGAAGCTCGGGAACCCCTGCACGTGCGGGGTCTCGAGGAAGCTGATGGAGCGGCAGCCCTTCTTGGCCACCCGGTGCACCTCGGCCACCGCGGCGTCGACGTCCCACATGGGAACGATGCCCAGCGGAATGAAACGTCCGGGATAGGTGCCGCACCACTCGTCGATGGCCCAGTCGTTGTAGGCCTGCAGCATGACCAGCGCGATCTCCTTGTCGCTCGCCTCGGCGAAGGTGCGGGCGTTCCACCCGGCCATGGTCGGGAAGCACATGGAGCCGAGCACGCCGTTGGCGTTCATGTCGCGGACGCGCTCGTGCACGTCGAAGCAGCCGGGGCGCAACTCGGTGTAGGTCCCCGGGTTGAAGCCCCACTCCTCGCGGGGCCAGCCCACCGTGGCCGACATGCCGAAGGACGTCGACGTCTTCTCGCCCTGGAACTCCCACTGGTCGATGCCGTCCTCGTGCACGACCTTTGGTGCCTCGGCCAACCACTTCTTCGGCACGTGGTTCTCGTACATGTGCGGCGGCTCGATCATGTGGTCGTCGATCGAGACCAGGATCATGTCCTCGAGGTTCATGGGTTGCTCCTCTCCTGGGCCGGGCGGTGCACGGATGCCCGGCGCCGACGCGCCGGTCACGACGTGTGCACGGGCAGGGTCTCCCAGCCGCGCACGGTCGAGGTCCGGGCCCGCCGGGCCTTGTCGTAGTCGACCTCCCACTCGGGAAAGCGCTGCAGCACCTCGTCGAGGGCGACGCGGCCCTCGAGGCGGGCCAGCGCCATGCCGAGGCAGAGATGGATGCCGTACCCGAAGGCCTGGTGACGCCCGATCTCCCGATGGATGTCGAAGGAGTCGCCGTCGGGGAAGTGCCGCTCGTCGCGGTTGGCCGAGCCGTTGAGGAGCACCATGATGCTGCCCTCGGGCACCGTGGTGCCGTAGTACTCGACGTCGCGAGCGACGTAGCGCGACTGCACCGGTGAGGGCGACTCGAAGCGCAGCAACTCCTCGACCGCGTTGTTGACCAGCGACCGGTCCTCGACCACCTCACGGCGCTGGTCCGGGTGCCGTCCGAGCACCTCGCCGGCGAATCCGATGAGCCGCGTGGTCGTCTCGTTCCCGGCGCCGGACAACAAGCCGACGTAACCGAGGATCTCCTCGTGCGTCAGCGTGCGTGTCGTACCGTGCTCGTCCTCGAACTCGGCGTTCAGCAGCTCGGTCATGAGATCGTCGGAGGGATGATCGGCCCGCCAGGTGATGTAGTCGGAGAAGACCCGTGCCGAGCGGAGCCCGTCGTACTCGGTCTCGTTCGGGACGCCCTCCTCGAGCCGCAGGCCGTCGTCGATCTGCTCGCGAATTGCCTCCTGGTCCTGCACAGGGATGCCGAGCAGCATGCCGATCACCCGCATGGGCATGAACTTTCCGAGGTCGGCCACGAAGTCGAACTGCCCCGTTCCGACAAGCGGGTCGAGCACCTCGGCGCAGTAGGCCCGTACCTGGGGCTCGAGCGCCTGCATCTTGCGCGGCGTGAAGACACGCGACAACAGGCCACGATGGAGGTCGTGGGTCGGCGGGTCCTCGAAGAGGATCGACCCGGGCGGGATCTCGACGCCGGCCTTGATGATCTCGAGCACCGAGCCGCGACCCGAGATGAAGGTCTTCCAGTCGAGCATGGCCGCGTCGACGTCGTCCCAGCGACTCAGCGCGAAGAACTCGTACTTCTCGTTCCGGTAGAGGGGGGCCTCGTCACGCAACCGCTTCCAGACCGGGTACGGGTCGGCGTCGATCTCGAAGTCGTAGGGGTCGTAGTAGACCTCGGCGTCGCTGGTGACGGTCACCCCGGTTCCCCTACTCGGCCGGCCAGGCGATGGACTTGATCTCGAGATACTGCTCGAAGCCGGGCAGGCCGTTCTGGCGGCCGATGCCACTGTGCTTGTAGCCCCCGAAAGGCAGGTCCGGTCCGTAGGGGGCACCGCCGTTGACGCCGATGCCACCGGTGCGGATGCGACGGGCCACGGCCAGCGAACGCTCCAGCGAGCCCGAGAAGACGCCACCTTGGAGCCCGTACTTGCTGTCGTTGGCGATGCGCACCGCGTCGTCCTCGTCCTCGAAGGGGATGACGCAGAGCACGGGACCGAAGATCTCCTGCTGCGCGATGGTCATGGAGTTGTCCACGTCGGTGAAGAGGGTGGGCTCGACCCACCAGCCCTTGGCGAACTCGTCGCCCGAGGGACGGCCGCCGCCGACGGCGACAGTGGCGCCCTCCTCCTTGCCCTTCTCGATCAGGCCGAGCACACGCTCGCGCTGCTTGGCGTTGATGAGCGGGCCCATCATGACGTCGGGCCGCTGCGGGTCGCCGTAGGGCACCGCGGCGAAGAGGCCCTTCATGATCTCGACGCCCTCTTCGTACCGCGAGCGCGGCAGCAGCATGCGGGTCTGAATGGCGCAGCCCTGCCCGGCGTGGAAGCAGGCGCCCATGCCCACGAGCGTCGCCGTCGAAAAGTCGGCGTCCTCGAGGATGATGGTGGCGGACTTGCCGCCCAGCTCGAGGAAGACGCGCTTCATGGTGGCGGCACCCTTCTCCATGATGCGCTGGCCGACCGCGGTCGAGCCGGTGAACGAGATGCAGTCCACCTTGGGCGACAGCGTGAGCTCCTCGCCGACCAGGTGGTCCGAGGCGGTGACCACGTTGACCACGCCGGCCGGAATGTCGGTCTTCTCGGCGATCAGCCGTCCGAGCAGGGTGGCGTTCCACGGCGTGTCGGGAGCCGGCTTGAGGATCACGGTGTTGCCGGTGGCCAAGGCCTGGCCCAACTTGTGCGACGTCACCTCGAAGGGGAAGTTCCACGGGACGATCGCGCCGACCACGCCGAGCGGCTCGTGCCAGATGCGGCGGGCGTTGACCTGGCCCGTGATGGTCATGGCGTCGGGGAGGACGGTCTCCCACTCGAACTCGTCGATGGTCTTGGCCGGCCAGGCGAAGGCCTCGGAGATCGGCGCGTCGAGCTGGGGGCCGTTGGTGGTCATGCGGGGGCAGCCCACCTCGAGGATGAGCTCCTCGCGCAGTTCCTCCTGGTCCTCCTGGCAGGCGTCGTGCAGCTGCTCGAGGCAGCGCTTGCGGAAAGCGTGGTTGGTCGACCAGTCGGTCTCGTCGAAGGCCCGCCGGGCCGCGTCGATGGCCCGGTGCATCTCGGCGTTCGAGGCGTCGGCCACCGCTCCGATGACCTCCTCGGTGGCCGGGTTGACGTTGTCGAAGGTCTTGCCCGAATCGGCCTCGACCAACTTGCCGTCGATGAGCATCCGGTGCTCCGGGTTGACCTTGGCTGACTCGCTCACAGTCCTTCTTCCTCTCGTCGTCCTGTTCCACCCGGCCCACACGGGGCCGGCGAACACCCGCGACCACCATCTCGGGCAGGAACGGGCCTGGGGAAACCCCCTTTTTTGAGGGTATCTGACTTTGACGTCGCCGTCAAAAATGGCGATAATCTCGCCTTCGGCCAAGGTATCGGCCTCGTCCCGCCACCGGAGCGGGGAACCCGAGGTCGGGCCCTCCCCGCCGGACATCCGGCAGAGTGGGCGCCGGCACAGGAGAAATGGAGGCCCGATGTTCACGATGGAGGCGTTCCTCGACGCTTTGACCCTCGAGCCGGTGGGCGAGGACGCCTACCGGGCCCCCAACATCAAGACCGACTACGGCATGGTCTTCGGGGGCCAGCTCCTGGCCCAGGCCACCTTCGCCGCGCTGGCCGGCCAGGAGGGCAAGGCGGTCAAGACGTGCCACACGGTGTTCGCCCGCCCCGCCTCGGCCGACGAGCCGCTCGACATCACGGTCGAGCGCATGCACGCGGGACGCTCGCTGGCCAGCAGCACGGTCACCATCAGCCAGCACGACCAGATCGTGACCCGCTCGCTCGCCCTGCTCAGCGCGCCCGAACCCGACGTCATCCGGCACGCCGATCCGCCCACCGGGACCTCGGGGCCCGAAGCGGTGGCCGGGGACGTCAAGATCAACGGGGCCTGGGAGGCGGGCGTCGTCGACGCCGTCGACGTGAACGACCCCGACCTGGTCGGGCCGCCCGAGCTGGCCGTCTGGGCCCGCTTCGCCGGTGCCCCCGACGATCCCGCTGTCAGCCAGGCTCTCCTCGCCTTCTCGACCGAGACGTTCCTGATCGGCACGGCCATGCGCCCCCATGCCGGCGTGGGCCAGGCCCAGGCGCACAAGACGCTCTCGACCGGGGTGCTCACGCACACGCAGACCTTCCACGAGCCCTATCCAGCCGCCGAGTGGCACCTCCTCGAGATGCGGGCCGGCTACACCGGGCACGGACGCAGCTTCGGCCGGGGTGACATCTTCGGCCTCGACGGCCAGCTCGTCGGCTCGTGGATGCAGGACGCCATGATCCGCGCCCGCAGCGGCGGCGCCGGAAAGCTCTGAGGAGGACGCCATGCCGAACGAACTGGGAGCAGCAGGCCTGCGCTTCGAGCGCGAGGGCGCCGATCGCCTGGTGCATCATCGACCGGCCCGAGGCGCGCAACGCGCTCACACCGGCCATGTACTTCGGGATCAAGCGGGCCGTGCGCAAGGTCAACGCCGATCCCGACCTGGCCGCGCTCATCATCACGGGCACCGGCGACGTCTTCGCTCCCGGCGGCGACCTCGGGGGCCGTGCCCATCCCGACGACGAACCGACGCCGGACATCGGCCACGACATCCTGCCTTTCCTCGCCATCCGCGACAGCCGGGCGCCCGTGGTCAGCGCGGTCAACGGCATCTGCCAGGCCGGCGGGTTGCTCATCGCCATGCTGGCCGACATCTGCGTGGCCAGCGACCGGGCCACCTTCCGGGTGCCCGAGCTGTTGCGCGGCATTCCCGACGCCACCTACGCCGCCGTGCTGCCGGCCCACGTGGGCATCGCCGTGGCCCGCGACCTCCTGCTGTCGGCTCGCCGCTTCGACGCGGCCGAGGCCCTGCGCATCGGTCTCATCTCCCGCGTCGTCCCCCACGACCAGCTGCGCGACGCCGCGCTCGAGGCGACGAAGGAGATCCTCCAGACCCCGCCCATGGCGCGCATGCACGTGAAGCGCATGCTCAACGAGCGCTACGGCCTCATCGACTACCAGACCATGTTCTGGGCGCTCGAGGAGTCGCCCGAGCCTCGGGAGGGCATGTCGGCGTTCATGGAGAAGCGCCCGCCGAGCTGGGTGCCCGACTCGTTGACCTGACGCCGACGGTGGCGCGGGCGTGGCGCGCACCGGACGCTCATGACTCGACGCTCATGGTTCGTCGCTGAGCGCGGCCTCCAGTCGGGTCTTGGCCTGCGCCACCGCCTCGGGCAGGGTCTCCGCGTAGTACGGGATGTACAAGGCGGTCTGCTCGACCACCCACCCACGGGCCCGGGCCCACGTCGCGTCGTCGAGGCCGAGCAGGCGCCGGTAGCGCGCGCGTTCCCCGGCTGGCAGGCTCCAGGCGAACATGGCGTCGCCGGCGGGATCGCCGACACCGGTGGCGCTCCAATCGATGACTCCAACGAGTCGCCCGTCGGCCACCAGCATGTTGCCCGGGAGCAGATCGCCGTGGATCCACACGTTGCTCTCGAGAAGACGACTCGGCCTCACGCGCCGCCCGCCAGACCTCCCGCGCCCGAGCGGTGTCGACCAGGCCCTCGAGCTTCTCGAGCGCCCACTCCACCTCACGATCGTGCGGAGCCAACGGACCGCCCCGGCGTCCGGGCTCTGGTCCGCCGGCCGTCGGGATCGCGTGCAGCGCGAGGACGAACGACGCCACGTCGCCGACGAGCGCCGCCGTCTCCGCCGCGCTGCGGTCGAGGCTGAGCCCGCCCAGCCACGGATAGACGAGCCAGGGATGGGGGTAGCCGTGTCCGGGCTCGCCCCTCCCTATGGGAACGGGCACGGGGACGGGCAGATGTTCGGCCAGCCGGCCCAGCCATCGGCACTCCTTGTCGATCTGTGGCACGGCCGACTGAATGCGTGGCAACCGGATGCCCATGTCATCGCCCAGGCGGTAGATGGCATTGTCGGTACCCGAGTCGGGGATCCGGCGCAGTGGCAGGTCGGACCACTGCGGAAACTGCTCGGAGAGCAGCCCGCGCACCGTCGCGTCGTCGAACTCGACTTCGTGGACGTGCATCTTCGGCCTGCGCCGGCCTGTGGTCACCTCGTTCGACGGGCCTCCGGCATGCCCACGAGTCTCGCAGATCAAACGAGTTGCTCGATGCCGTCACCGGCGAGATGGGCGTCGACGCCGAACTCCCGCTCGGCGGCTTCGTGCATGTGCACTTCGAAAGGGACGGCCGTGCTCACGGCGTCGACGTACGGGACTCGGTCGAGGCTTATCAGCAGTTCGTCCAGTCAACGCTGCTGCCGGCCATGGGCAAGGTTGCCGTGGCAAGAGGCCTCGACCACTCGAAGATGGGCGAACCCGAAGTGACGATCACCGAGGTCCATCGCCTCGTTCGCTGAACGGCGACCCCATTGTCTTGGTACACGGGAAACCACAGACTTGTAGGACCGCGGCGGCAGCCGGACCCGGCTCCCATTTCACGAGCGTTCCGTTCGACCGAGGGACGACGAGTCCCTGCGAATCCGCGTCTCCCGGGCGGCGGGTACCCGGCTGACTTGACGGTCGATCCGCTCGCACGCCTCAGCGAACCATCGAGCGTCGCGCAGCGCGCATCCGTGCACGTCGTTGTTGAAGAAGCAGTACGTGTCCTCGGTGTCGCGCCACTGATGCGCCCACCGCTCTATCCAGGCCTCGAGTTCCCGACGCATGTAGCAGCTTCGTGGACGTCCACGACCGCCGTGAAATCTGACGTACGTCCAGTCAGTGGTGCGCCACATGGGTATCTCGACCGGTCCGCCGTCAGCCAGGCAGAGGGCTGATCCCCTCCTCTCGAGCACGGCCCGCACGTCCTTGGTGAACCAACTTGGGTGGCGGGGCTCGACCGCGACTCGGACAGCACCCTTGAATGCGGCCAGCGTCTCGTCCAGTTGCTCGGAATCAGCCTTGAGATTCGGTGGGAGCTGCAACAGGATCGGACCCAGGCGCGGGCCGAGCCCGATCACCCGGTCCATGAGGCGGGCGACCGGCTCAGCCGGGTCCTGCAGTCGTTTGACATGAGTCAGATAGCGGCTGGCCTTCACCGCCACGGTGAAGTCAGCCGGCACGGTGTCGCGCCAATGCTCGAAGGTCGTGCGCTCCGGCAGCCGGTAGAAGGCGTTGTTGACCTCCACTGCGGCGAATCGCTCCGAGAAGTACTCCAACCAATGCGCCGGGCCCATCGAAGCCGGGTAGAACTGCGGCCTCCAGTGTGCGTAGTGCCAACCGGAGGTGCCGAGGACGACAGGCATCCGGGACCCCTCAGTCCGCCGCGTCGACATCGACCGACGGGTGGCCGCCGACGTCGCGCCGCCTCTCCCCTCGCCCGATGCCCCTGCGTGCAGAAGCTCTTTTTCCTTCGAATTCCGGCGTGCTTCGGATGTACCCTCCTTCTCCTCCGACAAACGCTGCCGCGGCGCCGGCTCCTGTTCGTGTGCCGCGGGTGGATCAGGGCCGAACGAAGTGGATCAGAGCCGAACGAAAGGGGTACTCCGATGAGGGTCGCCGTGCTCGGACTCGGCCGCATGGGCCATGCGGTTGCGGAAGGCCTCTCGGGCCGCCATGACCTCGTCCTGTGGAACCGAACACGGGAGAAGGCGTCCGAGGACATGGTGGCCGTCGCTCAGATCTACCGATGACTGCCCGAAGCAGAACCGGTCGGGGCGACGACCCCGCCTTCGAGAGCGCCGACCCGACCTTCAGCGCGCCCTACGTCGACGTCGACGAGTGGCGTGAGACGCCGGTGCGCCACCGCTACGTGCACGGGGGATTCCGGGATACCGAGACGCGGTTCTCCGTCTACCTGCCGCCCGAGGGGTCGTACGAGGGTCGCTTCTTCCAACACATCACACCGGTGCCCGACAGCGAGCACCTGGCCCAGCACCAGGCCCCCGGCGAGCAGGACAAGATCGGGTTCTCGCTCGACAGCGGCGCCTACTTCCTCGAGACCAACGGTGGGGGGGTCTTCGGCGGGTACGGCGCCGACGACCCGACCATCGCCGCCTATCGGGCCAACGCCGCCGCCGCCCAGTACTCCCGGGTCGTGGCGGCAGAGATGTACGGCCCGCACCGGCCCTTCGGGTACGCCTACGGCGGGAGCGGCGGCGGCTTCCGCACCATCGGGTCGATCGAGAACACCACCGGCGTCTGGGACGGCGTCGTGCCCTATGTCATCGGTTCGCCCATGGCGATTCCGAACATGTTCACCGTCCGCATGCACGCGCAACGGATCCTGCGCGACCGGTTCGAGGGCATCGTCGATGCGGTCGAACCCGGCGGGAGCGGCGACCCCTCCGAGGGCCTCTCGGAAGAGGAACGCGACGCCCTGCGCGAGATCACGCGCATGGGCTTTCCCCCTCGCTCGTGGTTCGGATGGCGCACCATGGGCATGCACGCCTTCCCCGTCCTCTACGGCGGCATGCGGGCGGCGGATCCCACCTACTTCGAGGACTTCTGGACGGAGCCGGGCTACCTGGGCTCACGACGCACCGCCCTCTCTGCGACGAGACCGCCTGCGCCATGCCGGCGCGATCGCGGCGGCGCTCACCTACGAGGAAGCCGTCGCTCTGGGCCTGCCGGTCGGGTCACAACCGGGGCAGGCCCGTGGTGCGGTGGACACGGCGTGGCGCGACTCGGGTGAGCCGGAACCCGTTCCGGTGGCCTTCCGGCTCTCGAGCCCGGCCCCGATCGACGTCGAGGGGGCGGACCTGCTCGTGCGGACCGGAGCGGCGGCAGGCGCACGTCTCGGCCTGCTCAACGTCATCGGCGACATCGTGACCCTCGGGCCCGGCGACACCGAGTCCATCCTCGGGATCCGGCCCGGCGACGCCGTCGAGGTGGACAACAGCGGCTTCCTCGCCGCGCAGACGTACCACCGCCATCAGGTGCCCGACAACGACCAGTTCCCGGTCTGGGACCAGTTCCGCCATCCGGACGGGTCGCCGATCTACCCGCAGCGCCCGCTCATCCTCGGGCCGCTGTTCGCGGCGGGCGCCGCCGGCACGGTCCAGTCGGGCCGCTTCGAGGGGAAGATGATCGTCGTCGAGTCCCTGCTCGACCGCGAGGCCTTGCCGTGGCAGGCCGATTGGTACCGGGCCCGGGTGCAGGAGCATCTCGGCGACGCCCTGGACGACAACTTCCGGCTGTGGTTCACCGACAACGCGCTGCACGGCGACTTCGCGACCCAGGAGGACGCAGACGCACGCGGTCAGCTACCTGGGCGTGCTGCATCAGGCCCTGCGCGATCTCAGCCGGTGGGTCGAGAAGGGCGTCGTCCCACCGGAGAGCACGCACTACGAGGTGGTCGACGGCCAGGTCGTCGTGCCGGCCGACGCGCCGGGGCGCCGTGGGATCCAGCCCGTCGTGGGCCTGACCGCGAACGGGGAGGCCCGGGCCGACGTGCGCTCCGGCGAGGAGATCACGTTGCGGGCCACGGCCGAAGTGCCACCCGGCACCGGATCGATCGTGTCCGTCGAGTGGGACCTCGACGGGAGCGGCACCTTCGCCCTCAGCGAGCACATCGAGCCGGCGCCGCGGGTCGAGGTGGAGCGACGGTGGTCGAGCACCGAGACCGGGACGCACTTCCCCGTCGTGCGGGTGGCGGCGCACCGGGACGGGGACGTGACCACGCCCTACGCCCGGCTGCAGAACCTGGCCCGGGTGCGGGTCGTGGTGTCCTGAGGGCTCAGCCGGGTCACGGCGCCCAGGCAGAAGGTGGCGACGCGCTCGATCTCGGCCCGGGTCGGCTCCTTCTGCCGCCACACGCAGTCGGAGAGCAGGCCGAGGGCGGCGTGTGCGGCCAGTGCGGCATCGAGCTCGGGCGAGCGGCTGCCCAGCGACCGCAAAGGGCTCGGCCAGCAGCGTGGCCAACGGGGCGCTGGCGAAGTGGCGGCCGGCGGCCAGGCCGGCATCGGCGCTGCCCCCGTTCCAGAGCACGGCCAGGCTGGTGGCCGAGAGCTCGGCGTCGGCCTGGGCCAGGACGCCCTTGACCCAGCGCCGCACCTGCCCCTCGGGTGTCGACTCCTTCGCCATCTGGTGGACCAGGTAGGTGCGCAGGCGCTCGCTGCCGTCCTCGAGGATGGCCGTCACCAGCGCGTCCTTCGACTTGAAATGGCGGTAGAAGGCGTCGTTGGACAGGCCGGCCGCGGCGACGATGTCGGCCACCCGAGGGCGCGAGGCCGGTGCCGTGGCTCCGCATGAGGTCGAGCGCAGCATCGAGCAGGCGGCGGACCTCCTCGGCATACTCGCTCTCGCGCTTGGCCACGGAACGGCGGGCGATCCGGCCGCTCGACGGCTCCGCACCGGGCGCCTCGGTGGCGTCTGGTCGGTATTGCGTTCTTGATAGTCAGAATCATATTCTTATTCGTCGACCGAGGGAGGGCACCACATGGCGTGGGACTTCGAAACCGATCCTGAATACCAAGAGAAGCTGGACTGGGTGGACACCTTCGTCCGCGAGGAGGTCGAGCCGCTCGATCTGGCGTTCCCCCACCTGCAGTTCATGCCTCTCGAGGGCAAGCGCCGTGAGGCGATCGATCCGCTCAAGGAGGAAGTCCGGCGCCACGGGCTCTGGGCCACCCACCTGAGCCCCGAACTGGGCGGGCAGGGCTTCGGGCAGCTGAAGCTGGCCCTGCTCAACGAGATCCTGGGTCGCTCGTCGTGGGCGCCCATCGTGTTCGGCTGCCAGGCGCCCGACACGGGCAACGCCGAGATCATCGCCCACTACGGCACCGACGATCAGAAGGAGCGCTATCTGCAGCCGCTGCTCACCGGCGAGTGCTTCTCGAGCTACTCCATGACCGAGCCCCACGCCGGGGCCGACCCGACGCTCTTCAAGACGCACGCCGTCAAGGACGGTGACGAATGGGTCATCAACGGCTGGAAGTACTTCTCCTCCAACGCGAAGACGGCCTCCTTCCTCATTGTGATGGCGGTGACCAACCCCGACGTGAACCCCTACAAGGGCATGTCGATGTTCCTGGTGCCGACCGACACGCCCGGCATCAACATCGTGCGCAACGTCGGTCTCTACGGCGAGCCGGTGAACGAGGGCTCGCACGCGCTGATCCACTACGAGGACGTGCGCGTCCCCGAGGAGTCCTTGCTGGGCGGCGAGGGCCAGGCCTTCGTGATCGCCCAGACCCGGCTCGGCGGCGGTCGCATCCACCACGCCATGCGCACCATCGGCATGGCGCAGAAGGCCCTCGACATGATGTGCGAGCGGGCGCTCAGCCGCGAGACACAGGGCAGCCTGCTGGCCGACAAGCAATTCGTGCAGGGCTACATCGCCGACTCCTACGCCCAGCTGATCCAGTTCCGCCTCTTCGTCCTCTACACGGCGTGGGAGATCGACAAGTACAACGACTACAAGCGGGTACGCAAGGACATCGCCACGGCCAAGGTGGTGATGCCGACGATTCTGCACGACATCGCGCTGGCGGGCCATGCAGGTCCACGGCGCGCTCGGGCACCACCAACGAGATGCCCTTCATGGGAATGGTGCACGGCGCCGCGGTCATGGGCCTGGCCGACGGGCCGACCGAGGTGCACAAGGTCACCGTGGCCCGCCAGGTGCTGCGGGACTACAAGGCCAGTGACGACATCTGGCCGACCCAGTGGCTGCCCAAGCGCCAGGAGGCGGCCCGGGCCAAGTACGCCGAGTATCTCGAGCTGGAGGTAGGGAACCTGTGAGCACGACCGAGGAGGCGGTGCCGACCATCGCCGACGTCGACAAGCTGGTCGCCTGGATGGACGACCCAGGGGCTGGGCCAAGGGCGCGCCGCTCGAGCACAGCTACATCTCGGGCGGCAGCCAGAACGAGATCTTCGAGCTGCGCCGGGGCGACGTGCACTGCGCCATGCGCATCCCACCGGCCTCGGCACCGGCTTCGCGCGACGACGGCATCGTGCGCGAGTGGCGCATCATCGAGGCGCTGACCGGCACCGACGTGCCGCACACCGAGGCGGTGGCCGTCTGCACCGACCCCGCCGTGCTCGGGCGCACCTTCTACCTGATGGGCTTCGTCGACGGCTGGTCGCCCATGCAGATGCGGCGGGAGTGGCCGGCCCCGTTCGACACCGACGTCGAGGAGCGGCGCGGTCTCGCCTTCCAGCTCGTCGAGGGCATCGCGCTGCTCGGCAACGTCGACTGGCAGGCCAAGGGCCTCATGGACCTGGGGCGGCCCGACGGCTTCCACGAGCGCCAGGTCGACCGCTGGACCGCCTTCCTCGAGCGCATCAAGGGCCGCGAGCTCCCGGGCTTCGACGAGGCGTCGTCCTGGCTGCGGGCCCACCGGCCGATCGACTTCATCCCCGGGCTCATGCACGGCGACTACCAGTTCGCCAACGTCATGTTCAAGGACGGCGCCCCGGCCCGGCTGGCCGCCATCGTGGACTGGGAGATGGGCACCGTGGGCGATCCCAAGCTCGACCTGGGCTGGGTGGTGCAGGGCTGGCCCGAGGACACCTCGGCCGACGAGGACCGCGCCGGGGGCTACGTGGACATGACGGGCATGCCCTCGCGCGACGAGATCGTGGCGCACTACGCCAAGGTGTCGGGCCGCCAGGTCGACGACATGGACTACTACGTCGTCCTGGCCAAGTGGAAGCTGGCGGTCGTGCTCGAGCAGGGCTTCCAGCGGGCGGGCGACGACGAGAAGCTGCTGGCGTTCGGGCCCATCGTGCTCGACCTCATGCAGAGCGCGGCCGACATGGCCGAGTCCTCCGACTACTCCGTGCTCGCCGCCTCCTGACGTGCGCGCCGCCGTCTGCCGCAGATACGGCGGCCCCGAGGTGGTGGAGGTGCATCGACGTCCCCGCCCCCGAGCTCGGCCCGGGCCAGGTGCGGGTGCGCATCGCCGTCGCCGCGCTGAACTTCCCCGACGTCCTCGTCGTGGCCAACGAGTACCAGGTGCAGGCGCCGACGCCGTTCATCCCCGGGCAGCGAGTACGCCGGGGTCGTCACCGAGGTGGCGGACGACGTCACGGGGATCGGTGGTCGGCGACCGCGTCTTCGGTTCGGCCTTCATCGGCGCCTTCGCCGAGGAGATCGTGGTCGGCGCGTCCTCGCTGACCCGCATCCCCGACGACGTCGACGACCGCACGGCGGCCGCCTTCGGCGTGACCTACAAGACGGCGTACCACGTGCTTCGCTCGGTGGCCACGCTGGCCGCAGGGCGAAGAACTCGATCGTGCTCGGCGCCGGCGGCGGCGTCGGATCGGCCGCCGTGCAACTCGGCGTCGCCATGGGGGCGACCGTCACCGCGGTCGCCTCGTCGCCCGAGAAGCTGGCCGCGGCCGAAGTCCCTGGGGGCCACCCGGCTGATCGACCACCGGGCGGGCGACCTCCGGGCCGCCCTGCGCCAGGCCCTGCCCGAGGGGGCCGACGTCGTGGTCGACCCGGTCGGGGGCGACCTGGCCGAGCCGGCCCTGCGGGCGCTGCGCTTCGACGGTCGCTTCGTGACCGTGGGCTACGCCTCGGGGACGATCCCCCGCATACCTCTGAACTTGGTGCTCCTGAAGGGGGTCCGGGTCCTGGGTTTCCAGTTCCGCGACTGGGCCACCCACCGCGGGCAGGAGCTGGCCCGCAACGACGCCGAGCTGATGGACCTCCTGGCCCAGGGCAAGGCACAACCCCTGATCGGGGCCACGTTCGACCTGGCCGACGATGGCCGTCGCCCTCCAGCACATGGCCGACGGGCGGGCGGTCGGCAAGATCCTGCTCCAGGTGGCCGGACCGGCGGGCATGACCGAGCGTCGCGTGCGGGGCCGGCCAGGCGCGCCCGGGTGCCCGTGCCTAATATCGACGTCGATGTCAGAGTCACGGACGAATGCCCGCACGTCCGGCCCCGGTGGCCCGGTGCGGGCGGAGGGAGGGACCCGGTGAGCAGTACCCAGGTGATGGAGGGCGTCCGCGTCCTCGAGGTGGCGGAGCACACGTTCGTCCCGGCGGCGTCGGCCCTGCTGGCCGACCTGGGCGCCGAGATCATCAAGATCGAGCCCACCGAACGCGGCGACGCCATGCGGGGCCTGGCCTCGACCGGGGTGATGCCGATCACCGGCGACGTGCACCCGCTGCTCGAGCACTCCAACCGGGGCAAGCGGAGCCTGGCCCTGGACCTCACCACGCGCCGACGGCCTCGACATCCTCTACAAGCTGGCGGAGACCTGCGACGTCTTCCTGACCAACAAGCTGCCCCGGGTGCGCAAGAAGCTCAACATCGAGCTCGAAGACGTGCGGGCCCACAACCCCAACATCATCTACGTGGCCGGCACCGGGCAGGGCGAGCGCGGTCCCGACGCCGACAAGGGTTCCTACGACTCGCTGTCCTTCTGGTACCGGGCCGGGGTGGCCCTCGGCGTGAAGCCGGCCGACGCCGACTGGATGCCGGGCCCTCCCGGTCCCGGGCTTCGGCGACTCCATCGGAGCCATGACCATCGCCGGCGGGATCATGGGCGCGCTCTTCCACCGCGAGCGGACCGGTGAGGCGACCACGGTCGACGTCTCGCTCCTCAGCTCCGGCATGTGGGCCATGGGCCAGGCCTACGCGCTCTCGCTCCTGCTCGACAAGCCGTGGAAGGTCCGCCGTCGACGGCGCCACGCATGAACCCGCTCGTGCGCAACTACATCACCAAGGACGAGCGCCAGATGTCGTTCTGCTGCCTCCAGGCCAGCCGGTACTGGGCCGAGCTGTGCGACCTGGTGGGCCGGCCCGAGGCGGGCACCGACCCGCGCTTTGCCGACCACGCCTCCCTCTTGGAGAACACGGCCGAGGCCCAGGCCCTCATGGAGGCGGCGTTCGCCGAGCGCACGCTCACCGAATGGCGCGAGCGGCTGGCCGACTTCACCGGGCAGTGGTGCGTGGTGCAGGACACGCTCGAGGCGGCCACGGTCGACCCGCAGGTCGCAGCCAACGGCTACATGCAGGAATGCGCAGACGGCGAGCGGCAGCCCGTTCCAGATGGTGGCCGTACCGATCCAGTTCGGCGGCGAGCCGGCACCGGCCAAGCGGGCGCCCGAATTCAACGAGCAGGGCGACGACATCCTGGCCGAGATCGGGATCGACTGGGATACCATCGTGGACCTCAAGGTCCGCTCCGTCGTCGGGTAAGCACGCGACGTCACTTCGTCAACTCGTCACATCTTTCAGGAGGTTATTGATGTCAACGTTCGACGCATTTCGCTACGACGGCAAGCGGGTGCTGGTGGTCGGCGGGGCCACCGGCATGGGCGCGGCGGCGGCGCAGCTGGCGCAGGACGCCGGGGCCGAGGTGGTGGTCATGGACTTCGCCGAGGTGAACCTTCCGGGCGCCAAGGCCATCCACGTCAACCTGGGCGACAAGGAGTCCATCGACAAGGCGGTGGACGAGTGCGGGGGCCCGGTCCACGCGCTGATGGCCGCCGCCGGTGTGGCCGACGGGACACCCAACATCGAGAAGATCAACTTCGGCGGGCACCGCCACCTGATCGAGCGCATGCTGGCCGGCAACATGATGCCCAAGGGCTCGGCCATCGGCTTCATCTCCTCGGCCGCCGGCCTGGGCTGGGAGGCCGGCTGGGACCAGGTGAAGGAGTACCTGGCCACGCCGGACTTCGACTCGGCTTCGGCCTGGGCCATCGAGCACGGCTGGGCCGACTACTTCCACTCCAAGCAGGCGGTCTGCGGCTACGTGGCCTCCCAGGCCTTCCCCATGCTCAAGGACCACGGCATCCGCATCAACGCCATCTGCCCGGGACCGACCGACACGCCGCTGGCCCAGGCCAACGCGGAGATGTGGCTGGGCTTCGGCGCCGACTACCGCGAGGAGACCGGGATCGCCGCCTCCACGCCGCTCGAGCAGGCGTACCCGCTGGTCTTCCTCTGCAGCGACGCGGCGGCGGCCATCTCGGGCCAGACGCTGATCAGCGACGTGGGCTACATCAGCTCGGGCATCACCGAGTCCTACCCTCCCGCCTCCGCGGCGGCCGGGTTCCTGCTCGGCAAGCTGTAGGGCGCGCGGCGCCGCCGCGCGGCGCCACGACAGGACCACGAAGGAGGAGAATCCATGCGGCCGCTCGGTCTGCGCGAGCTCCTCTCCATCGAGGTGCATGTCCTGCCCCTGGTCGACCTCGGCGGGGGCCGTCGCTACGTCCCCTTCGAGGGCGGGACCTTCACCGGACGGGACGGCCTGCGCGGAATCCTGCGCGAAGGCGGGGTCGACTGGCAGTCGGTGCGGCCCGACGGCACGCTCGAGATCGACGCCCACTACACGTTGGAGACCGACGCCGGTGAGCTGATCGAGGTGCGCTCGGTGGGCCTGCGCAAAGCCACGCCCAGAGGTGACGGAGCGACTCCGGCGCGGGGCGGCGGTCGATCCCGACGAGTACTACTTCCGGACCCACGTCCGGTTCACCACCGCAGCCGGCCGTCTGGTCTGGCTCAACGATCTGCTCGCCGTCTCCACCGGGCGCCGGGACCAGTCCATCGTCACCATCGACGTCCACGAGGTGCTGTGAGAACACGGCGCGCCGTGGTGGTGGGGGCAGGCATCGGTGGTCTGGCCGCGGCACTCAGCCTGCACGAGGTGGGGGCAGAGGTCGAGCTCTTCGACGCGGTGCCCGAGATGCGCCCGCTCGGGCGTCGGCATCAACCTGCTGCCCCATGCCGTACGCGAGCTCGACGCCCTCGGGCTCCTGGGGCAGCTCGCGCAGCAGGCGGTGGCGCCGGCGCTCCTCCTCTATTGCACGCCGCCGAGGACAGGAGATCTGGCGCGAGCCCCGCGGCCTCGACGCCGGGTACCCGTGGCCCCAGCTGTCCATCCATCGTGGCGCTCTCCAGGACATGTTGCTCGGTGCCGTCCGTGACCGGCTCGGCCCGGGCGCACTCCACCTGGGCCGGCGCCTGGCCCGGCTCGAGGAGCGTGGCGACCGCGACCGTGGCCGTCTTCGAGGACGGCGAGCGGGCCGAAGCGGACCTGGTGGTGGCGGCCGACGGCATCCACAGCGCGGCCCGGGCCTCGCGCTACCCCGACGAGGGCCCGCTCAAGTGGAACGGGTCGCTCCTCTGGCGCGGTGTGGCCGAGATCGAGCGGGTCCTCGACGGGCGCACCATGATCTGGGCGGGGCATCCCGAGCAGAAGTTCGTGGGCTACCCGATCGCCGACCTGCCCGGTGGGCGCCAGGCCTTCAACTTCATCGCCGAGCTGCGCCGGCCCGGATCCGACCTGGCCGCATGGGAGGACTGGAACCGGGCCGGATCGCTCGAGGACTTCCTCCCCGCCTTCGCGGACTGGCACTTCGGCTGGCTCGACGTCCCCTCCATCGTCCGCGCCGCGCCCGCGACCTTCCTCTTTCCGATGGTCGACCGCGACCCGATCCCCCGCTGGACCTTCGGCCGCACCACGCTGCTGGGCGACGCCGCGCACCCGATGTACCCGATCGGCTCCAACGGCGCGTCGCAGGCCATCCTCGACGCCCGGGTCCTGGCCGGCTGCGTGCGCCACCACGGCGACGACCTCGACGCGGCTCTGGCCCGCTACGAGGCGGTGCGCGGCCCGGCCACCGCCGCCGTCGTGAGGCCAACCGGGGCCTCGGGCCGGAGCTGCCGATGCTCCTGGTGGAACAGCGGGCACCGGACGGCTTCGACGACATCGCCTCGGTGATCAGCCCCGAAGAGATCGCCGAGGTGACCGAGGGCTATCGGCGCACCGCCGGCTTCTCCCTGGCCGACGCTGGCCCAGGGTGGTGCCTCGCTGCTCGACCAGCCCTTCGGCCGCTGACGCCTCTTGTCTTGATTGTGACGTCGACGTCGATTCCAGTAGATTGGGCCGACACGGCACACGGCAGGGCACCGGAACCAGGAGGACGCATGACCACAACGGAGGGCGCGGGGCCGAGCGAACGCCGGCACGTGCTCTCGGACCTGGGGTGGACGGTGGCCCGCACCGAGGACGCGATGGAAGGCTCGGCCCGGATCTCTCCCGAGATGCACGTGCCGGGAACAGACCATTTGCGTGTGTCCATCCTGGCGGCGTGGGCGGACGTGTTGGCCGGGCATCTGGCCATCTACTCCGTCGGCCCGCGGGTCCCGGTCACCCTCGAGCTCAACGTGCACCTGTTCGCACCGGCACCCTCCTCGGGCACGGTCGCCGGCAGTGGCCAAGGCGGTGAAGGTGGGCCGGTCCGTGTTCGTGGCCCGGGTCGATTTCACCGCCGGGGAGGGCGAGCCGATCGGCTTCGCCGGACTGTCCTTCATGGCGGCACCGGACGAGCGCCTGACCATCGCCATCCCGGACACCGTGGGCCAGATGCCCGAACGCACCAACCGCCTGTCCGTGCCCTGGGCCGAACGGGCGGGCTGCGAGCGGGTCGCGCCCGGGGTGGCCCAGCTGGGTCACTCCGACGAGGTGCTCAACGCGTCGAACACCGTCAACGGCGGCCTCATCGCCCTGGCCACCGAGGAGGCCGTGCTCTCGCTCTCCCCCGGCGCCACCCTGTCGTCACTCGCCCTGCACTACCTGCAACCGGCCCGGGTCGGCCCGGTGGTGGCAGAGGCGGATGTGCACCAGGGGCTCGGGCAGGTGGAGGTGCGTGACGAGGGCAACGAGAATCGGCTCTGCGTCGTGGCCACCAGCCGGACGTTCGACGCCTGAGCCACGACCAGCACCAGTCCGAGGGAGACCGTGATGAAGGAACAGCGACGGGGCCGCAGGGCGGCCATGACCGACGAGGAACGCGACAGCTTCCTGGCGGAGACGCGCACGTGCCGCGTCGCCAGCCTGGGCGGGGACGGTGCGCCGCACGTCACCCCACTCTGGTTCGCCTGGGACGGCAATTCGCTCTGGCTGACCTCCATCGTGAAGAGCCAGCGATGGACCGACATCAGCCGCGACAACCGGGTGAGCGTCATCGTCGATGCCGGGGCGGAATTCACCGAACTCCACGGGGTCGAGCTGCGGGGCACGGCCGAGGTGGTCGGAGAGGTCCCGCGCACGGGCGAGCCGGTGGCCGAGCTCGAGACACCCGAACGGATCTTCGCCGACAAGTACGCCGGTGGGCAGATGCACCACGACGGGCGCCACGCCTGGCTCAAGGTCACCCCGGAGAAGATCGTCAGCTGGGACTTCCGCAAGGCATTCGGATGAGGTCGGGTGCCGCCGACCCGAGCGGGCACTACCCTCGGACCGACAGGGCGCAGGGATTCGAAGAGGGAGAGATGACCGAGCAACGCAGCATCGCCGAAGGTTTGTTCGAGTGGCCGTCCGAGGAGCCCGGAGTGCGAGGCTCGCGCTGTGACGCCTGCTCGTTCGTGTCCTTCCCGGCCCAGGACGCCTGCCCCAGCTGCGGTGGGGACGCGGTGACGCCGACCCTGCTCTCACGTACAGGCACGCTGTGGACGTGGACCCGGCAGCGCTTCCAGCCCAAGAACCCGCCCTATCTCGGTCGGGAGCCGGCGAACGAGTTCGTCCCCTACGGCGTGGGCTTCATCGAACTGCCCGAAGGCCGGATCGAAGCCCGGCTGGCCGGGCCCTTCGACCAGGAGCTGCGCATCGGCATGCCGATGGAGTTGACCGTGGTCCCCTTCACCACCGACGAGGACGGCACCGAGGTCCTGACCTACGCCTTCCGACCGGTCGACGAGAGCTGAGGAGCAGCCATGGACGACGTTGCCATCATCGGAGTCGGTCGCACCGCCTTCGGGCGCTTCCCCGGCGTCTCGGCCATCGAGCTGGGGGCCAAGGCGACCCGCCTGGCGCTGGCCGACGCCGGCATCGTCTGGAAGGACGTGCAGTTCGCCTTCGGCGGCAGCTACGAGGTGGACAACCCCGACGCGGTGGTGAACTTCCTCGGCCTGACCGGCCTCCCCTTCACCGACGTCTACAACGGCTGCGCCACCGCGGCCAGCGCGCTGACCCAGGCTGCCAACACCATCCGCCTCGGCGAGTACGAGCTCGGGATGGCCATCGGCATGGACAAGCACCTGCCCGGGGCGTTCGCCGCCGATCCGGTGCAGTACGGGGTACCGAGCTGGTACGGCGAGACGGGCCTCTTCCTGACCCCCAAGTTCTTCGCCATGAAGATCCAGCGCTACATGCACGACTTCGACATCAGCCCGCGCACGTTGGCCCGGGTGGCCGCCAAGAACTACCGCAACGGTGCGCTCAATCCCGACGCGTTCCGCCGCCAGCCGCTGAGCGAGGACGAGATCCTCGAGTCACCCATGGTCAACGACCCGCTGACCCAGTACATGTTCTGCTCGCCCGACGAGGGGGCGGCCGCGGTCGTGCTGTGCAAGGCGGAGGTGGCCCACCGTTACACGTCGACACCGATCTACCTGCGGGCGTCGGTGGTGCGGACCCGGCGCCTGGGCGCCTTCGAGGTGCACAGCCCCTGGCTGCCCCTGGAGCGGACCGACGCACCCACGGTCGACGCCTCGCGGGCGGCCTACGCCATGGCCGGACTCGGACCCGAGGACGTCGACGTGGTGCAGCTGCAGGACACCGACGCCGGGGCCGAGGTCATCCACATGGCCGAGAACGGGTTCTGCAAGGACGGTGAGCAGGAGGCGCTCCTGGCCGAAGGGGCGACCGAGATCGGGGGTGCCCTGCCCGTGAACACCGACGGCGGCCTGATCGCCAACGGTGAGCCGATCGGCGCGTCCGGCCTGCGCCAGCTGCACGAGCTGGTGGTTCAACTGCGCGGCGCGGCCGGCGAGCGCCAGGTTTCGGGCAGGCCCAAGGTCGGGTACAGCCAGCTCTACGGTGCGCCGGGCACGGCCGGCGTCGCCATCGTCTCCACCTGACCCCGGCGCCCCGAGCTCGACGCGGGGTCAGCCGCTCATTACCCCTCGGTGGTCTTGAGCACCAGCTTGCTGGTCGAGGGATTCCACGTGTAGACGAAGACGGGTCCGTTCCCGTCGTTGTGGCCGCCCGAGAAGTTGAAGGTGCCGCCGCCTCCGGGGATGGTCACGTGCGTCAGTGAGGCTCCACCCTTGGCGAAGGTCTGATCGGTGAGGGTCTTGCCGGCCGCCTTCACGATGTCGGTGAAGAGCGCCACCTGCTGGCAAGCGACCTCCGGTGCGGTGTAGGTGACAGGAGTCGATGCCGTCGCCGTCACCGGATTGCTGATGGAGTCGCCGGGATTGGCCTTCTTGATGGTGGCCACGCAGCTTTTCATGGCCGGATCGTTCCAGGTGACAGCGGCCGGGGGCGTCGGCCCCGCCGTCAGCACGTTCTTGATGATGGACTGGGTCACGCCGGCCTTGTTGGACACGTAGGCGTTGAGGTCGTTGTAGTCGGTGGCGATCATCCGCGGCGTGTAGGTGCTCTGGTTGTCCTGGAGCGAGGCGGGCCATCCGTTCCCCGAGTTGCCCACCGCGACAACGAGGTCGACCCCGGAGGACTGGAACTTCTGCGCGATGCTCTGGTACTCGGCGATCTGAGCCGTGGTGTCGGTGTCGGGGATCGAGTTGACCGCGGTCTGGACCACGTTCACCTTGAGCTTCTTGAGGGCCGGACCGACCAGGGCCATCTCGTCGGAATCGGCCGAGGTCCCGACCACGCCGACCTTCTTGCCGGTGAAGGCACCCTCTTGTTTGAAGATGGCCATCTCCTTGGGAATGAGATCACTGTCGGAGATCTGGTTGTTGTACCACGCGGCCTTCGCCGCGGCCGACTGCTTTGCCGTCAGCGACACGCCCACGATCGGCGTGGGGTGCGTCTGGAGGTAACAAGCCACGTCTGGAGCCTGGAAGAAGCCCAACACGGCGAACACCTTGTCGTCCTCGGTCAGCTGCGTGCAGGCGGTGGCCGCTCCGGCGGTGCCGAGCGGGTCTACCGCGGCGAAGGTCGGGATGATCTTGCGGCCGTTGATGCCGCCCTTCGCGTTGATCTGGTTGAACACAGCTGTATAGGCGGCCTTGTAGTCGCCGGGGTCGACGTTGATCAGGTTGCGGATCGCCGCCACGTCGGGATAGGTGACGCCGACCTTGATCGTCCCGGCGGTGACGCCCGGACTCGACTCGGCGGCGCCGGCGCCCGCTCCGGTGACCAGGAGCCCGGTGACGGCGATGAAGAGGACGGCGAGCGCCGAGGTTGCCTTACGCATGATGGCCTTTCTTGTCTGCTGGTGTGCTGGTTCGCGCGCGAAGCCACGTCGCCTCGTACCGTCGATCCCAACCGCCTCCCGCACCCGGTTTCCCGGATCGGTGAAGGATAGATGCCCGAGGGCTCCGAGGGGCCGCGGCCCAGGACGTGCGAACTCTTCGGTCCTGCCGGGGACTTTCGAACGTGGCCGGCCGGTGGATGCAGACCGTGGCCGGCACCCCTGAGGCGAACGGCGTGCCGGCGGCGTCCTCTGTTGTCCGTTCCTCCGAATTGCAACGGGGCGTGCACCCCAGGTGACCCAGGGTCGCCTCGCTCTGGCCGCCAAGGGGGGCGAGAGATCAACCGCGATACACGGCGAGACAGGACACGTGGGAGAACAGCGACAGGGGCGACCGCGGTGTGGCCGGGTTCCCGGTCTCTGTCTCGACGAGGTTCGTCGGGTCGATGGCGCGCCAGGCCGTGGCTCATTCGTCCGCCCACCTGGCGAGGGTCGCCTGCGGCACGGCATAGCTCCACTGGTGCGTACCGGCGCTCACCGTGAGGCGCTCTTCGTCTCGTCCCGGCCGGACCACGATCGCAGTCGTGTTCGGTGGAACGGCGACGGCGAGGTTCACGTGGCCGTCCTCGATCGACCACCGGCAAGAAGCCTGACCGTAGGGAGTGCGGAGCGAGCACGCAGCGGACGTGACCCCGCGACCGGGAACCGGACTGAATCGGATCTTGCGGTAGCCGGGCGCGTCAGGGCTGATACCCCCGATTGTCTGCTGCATCCAATCCGCGACACCGCCGAGTGCGTAGTGGTTGAACGAGGTCATCTCGCCCGGGTTCACCGACCCGTCCGGAAGCAGGCTGTCCCAGCGCTCCCATACCGTCGTTGCGCCCATGGTGACGGGATAGAGCCACGAGGGGCACGCCGTCTCGGTGACGAGGCGGTAGGCCGTCACCGTGTCGCCCATCTCGGTCAGAGCAGGCAGCACGATGGGCGTGCCGACGAAACCGGTGGAAACGGTATAGCCGCGAGCAGAGGACAAGGAGGCGATGCGCTCGGCCGCCTTAGCCCGCTGCGAAGTGTCCTCGCACAGCCCGAACCTGATCGCCAGGGCATAGGCCGTCACGGAATCTGAACTCAGGCGACCCGATGAGGTCATGTACTCCGCCCGAAAGGCGCGGCGCACCTCTTCGGCGAGCTGCTCGTATTCCTCTGCCACCTGTGGTCGACCGAGAATCCGTGCCGCACGGCCGACGAGGCCGGCCGAGTACGCGAAGTAGGCCGTCGCCACCAGGACCGCGTCCGTTTTCGCCCTCCAGGGCTCTGCCGGGGGCGCGTCGGGATCCAACCAGTCTCCCAATTGGAATTCCTCGGGCCACAGAAGCGCCGGACGCGTCTTGGCGTGGACAAAATCCACCCAGGCCCGCATCGAATCGAATTGACGGGCCAGAAGACCTTCGTCCCCATAGCGCTCGTACATCGTCCAGGGCACGACTGTCGCCGCGTCGCCCCAGGCTGCGGCGGCGAAATTGCCCAGGATGATGGGACCCAGAGGCCCGATCGGTACCACGATCGGGACCTGTCCGCTCTCGAGTTGCTCCGCCCTCAGGTCCTCCAGCCAGTCCGCGACGAATCCGGACACGTCGTAGAGGAATGCCGCCGTGGGCGCGAAGACCTGAAGGTCCCCCGTCCAGCCCAACCGCTCATCGCGCTGCGGGCAGTCGGTAGGAACATCGACGAAGTTGCCACGCATCCCCCAGACCGCGTTCTCGTGCAGGCGGTTCAGCATCGGGTTCGAACAGGTGAAGGTGCCTATCCGCTCCATGTCCGAATGAACCACGATCGCTCGAAAGGCCTCCGGATGGACTTCCCCGGGCCAGCCATCGACTTCGACGTAGCGAAACCCGTGGAAGGTGAACGTCGGCTCCCACGTCTCCGGACCTTCGCCTCGCAAGGTGTAGCGGTCGGTGGCCCGGGCGTTCCGAAGTGGTCTGATCCCGAGCTCACCGTCCTCGAGGACCTCGGCGTGATGCAGAGCGATCGTCGTCCCCGGCCCGCCCTCCACGGCGAAACGAACCCAGCCAACGAGGTTCTGCCCGAAATCGAGCACGATACGACCCGAAGGGGTCACGATCACCTCGTGGACGGCGCGCTCCTCGATACGGCGTACCGGAGGAGCGGTCGGCGCCACGAGGTCGCCGACGGTGGGGCTCGAATTCTTCGGCGGGAACCCATGCCGCGTCGTCGTAACCCGGAGCAGACCATCCGTCCCGATCGATGCGGGCATCGAAGGCCTCGCCGTTGTACAGGTCCGCCTCGACGATCGGTCCATCAGACGTACGCCAGTCGACACCCGTCCTGACCAACCTCGATGTCCCATCTGAGTATGTGATCTCGAGCTGGGCCAGCAGGCCCAGTTGATCCCCATAGACGTTCCGCCTCATTTGCCAGGTGAGATAGCCCATCCACCAGCCGTCGGCCACGACGGCGCCCATGACGTTGTCACCGAGGGACACGGCGTGGGTGACATCGTGGGTCTCGTAGCGGAGCCGTGAGGCGTACGCGGACCAGCCCGGCGAGAGCACGCTGTCGCCAACGATGTCGCCGTTGAGATGCAGTTGATGCACCCCGGCGGAGGTGGCGTAGAGGCGGGCCTGCTCGATCACGACGCCCGGGCCGGCCGTCAACTCGAACGCATGCCGGAGATAGACGGGCCCGCCCTCCGCCGGCTTCACTCCGGCCCTGATCCATCGGGCCGCCCAATCCTCCGGCGAGAGAAGCCCGGCCTCGAGCATCACCGGCTCGCTCCAATCCGACGCCGAGCCGTCCATGCCCCAGACCCGCACCCGAACCTGGTGCGATTCACGCGAGCTCAGGTCGGGACCGGGCCACGCGACCAGGACCGAGTCACCGCTCTCCTGCCGGCCGCTTCCGAGTCCGTCGATTTCGATCTCGTAGCCGGATTGATACCAGGCATCGATATCGGTCGAGATGGCCCACGACAACCGGGGCCGGCGCTCACCGATCCCCAGAGCACGATCACGGTGATACTCGACCCGGAGGTCGACCGGGGCTACCGCCACGTCAGAGATCCGCCCCCATGTTCATGCCACATTGATCTCTCCCTCACGGCACCGGTCGGTCATTGCGGGCGGCTCGTGCTCCGGCAACCTCCAACAAGCCTCGGGCTTGCGAGCAGTTCTGAAACGCTCCATTTCGTCTTCGACAGAACCAGCCGACTGGGGATCAGCTGTCGATCAGAGCTCGAAGCTCGAAATCCGTGAAGTCGAACTCCGGACGCGTCGAGTCTGGTCGTTGAGTGCGGCACGCTGTCGGCGTATCTCGGTGGCGTCAACATCGGATTGATGATCTCCTGCACGCGGGGCCAGGGAGAATCCCGAATAGACGACACGGCGTTCGTCTGATAGCGGCGGGCGACTCATATGCAGTGTGCACGAGCAATGCACCGTGACGTCCCCCGTCTGTGTCGGCAGTGGCAGGCGAGCGAGGTCCAGGCCCTCCGTTCCGAGCAGCGCGATATTCGCCCGATGTGATCCTGGGACCACTCCGAGTTCGCCATTCTCGCGGGTCGCACCGGTGATCGAAATGCCGACGATAAGTCCGCAGCAGTGCCGGCTGTGTCCGCCCATTGAGCAATCCTTGTGCCAACTGACGTCCGAGATTCCTTCAACGACGCCAACCTTCTTCAGTAATCCCTCTGCTGCGTCCCCAACGTCGGGGTCACGCTGGATGAAACGGTCATCGGTAAGGGTGCCTATGGATGCGAAGCGATCGCTGTGAAGCAAGTCCCTCAGAGTCGCTGACTTTTGATTGAACCCGAGAATTCGCGAGGGATACCACTCCCCGGCGTCGGTTTGCGCCCACCAGGACGCGCCATCATCACGTTCGGCGGCATCAATGGCAGTATCGAGTTCGGCCGAGACGGCGGCCATCTCGGACTTGCTGAATACCCCCTCGATATGAAGGAACCCAGCCTGGGCCAGAAATTGACCTACTTCTTCGGGCTCGTCGTCGAGCGAAAATGATCGCTGCAGGTCGAGCGGCCCACCCAGCCGGTTCTCGAACCTGATGGACCCAGGTTCGTACGCCGGACGTCCGTCGAGCAGACACCGAAGGACGGGCTCCCATTCGACAAATGCGTCGAGACTGCCGCTTCGAACTTGAGCGCGGCCACCCATTTCGAGACCGAAGGTCGAAGAGACATCCTGCATGAGGTCAGAGAACGCGCCGACGTCTACCGCGACAACAAGCGCATTGTCAGGGCCGCCACCCGGGTGCACGGTCAGCCGCTCATCCTCGATCTGAAATGTGAAGAGATCGCCACCAATATCGAAGGTCAAGGGGGTGAGATCGAGGTGCGTTCCACCTCGCCCAGCCTCGCCACCGTTCGCATCGATGAGGAGCGGGAGCCGGTTTTCGACGAAGTCATCCGGCTCGAGGTCGATGTGATCGCCTTCAAATCGCGTTCTGAAATCAACCGTTGGCATGAGTGCAATCCTTTCCGTAGCGACCGTCTCCGATTGGTTCTTTGCCGTGGGTGGACCTGCTGCCCATCAAGTCGCCGCCTTGGACGCGATCACCATCTGCCCGGAAGAGCTGTCGAAGTGCGCGAGGTAGACGGGACCCAGTTGATAGGCCCGGCCTTGGGCGAAGGAGACAGGGACGCTGGACCCGGGCAACGTGACGCCGTGCAGTCCATAGCCGGCCTTTGTGAAACTCGAGGTCGTCATCGACTTGCCGGCCGCTTTGGCAATCGCCTCGAACAAGCCCACCTGAATACAGGAATTCATCGGGGCCGTGTACGTCGTGACGGTGGACTGGGTGACCGGTGAGGCAATCGAGTCACTCGGATACGCCTTCTCGATCGTGTGGACGCATTGCTTGATCGCCGGCTCTTGCCAGGTCGCGATGATAGAGGGGGTCGGGGATGTCGTGATGACGTTCTTGAGGTACGTGGCATCGGGCGATTTGTTGCCTGTGAGGGTTCCATCAAGGTCGCTCCAGCTGGTGGCAACCCAGGACGGGTTGAACGTACTTTGGTTCTGCTGCTCGTAGGTAAACCAACTCGCTGAACCCGTGCCGACGGCGACGACTTCGTTGGCGCCGGCGCTTTGGAACTTCTGAGCGATGATCTGCTGCTGTTGCGCTGAGGCGGCGCCATCGGTCGTCGGAGCGGAATCGATAGCCGACAGCACGACGTTGACATGGTCCTTGGCCAGGGCCGAATCGACCACCTTGACTTCGGCTGCATCAGCCGTCTCACCAAAGACTGCGACCTTCTTTCCCTTGAAGACCCCCTGCTTGTCCAACACGCCGAGCTGGATCGGGTCGTATGCAGTCGAAGGTGGGGTCAGCGAGAAATTCTGTGCCGACCCCGGCGCGACCGTTCCTGTCACCGTGGCGTTCATCGTTGGTATGCCATGCTCGAGGTAACACTCTGGGCTCAGTGGCCCTAGGGCTACGAACACGGGCGTGTCCTCTGTCAGTGACGTACAGGCGGATGCCGCTGCCGCTGTACCCGTCGGATTGACCGCCACGAGCACCGGTACGACTTTGCGCCCATTGATCCCACCATGGGCATTGATGTCCGCGAACAATGCGTTGTACGCGTCCGGGTAGCTGCCCTGATCGATGTGCAGGCCGAATTGTTTGTCGACCGCGGCCAGATCGACGTAGGGAATGCCGACCTTGATCGTGGTCTTCGTCACGCCGGGAGCCGATGTCGCTGATGCTGTCGGTGTGGCAATGGTGAGGGCCAACACCGAGGCCAACCCGGCCAAGAGCGTCGGGGTCAGGGACCTGCGGACGTGGCGTCCACTCCCGATGCGAACACTGTGCTCCACGCTGCGTTACCCCCGATTTGGATCGTCTTCTTGCCGAAGAGAGATTGCGTGCCTCGGCCCGTCCAGAGGAGCAAATTCCTCAGAAGAGTGCCGCGCCCGAAGCCGAACGTACCCCTCACCGTCTATTAGTGTCAAGTCATGACCCTAATTAATCCGTCCCCCGTTTATCCTGGGGATATGGCAGCGTCGCCCGAGCCCGGCACGGTCGAGCGGGGAGCTGTCGGTCGACCGCGCAATGCGGCGCTCGACAACCTCATCCTCGAAGCTGTGCGCGAGATCCTCGTGGAACGCGGCTATCTCGGCCTCAGCGTCCAGGAGGTCACACGGCGGTGCAAGGTCCACGTGCGGACGATCGCTCGGCGTTGGCCGACGAAGGCGGAGCTCGTCACGGCAGCGATCGTCGGCGGCGACGTTCCGGGAATGGGACTTCCGAGCGCCACCGGACAGCTGCGCGCAGATCTTCGTACGTTGGTCGAAGGCAGCCTCATGTATCTGGGCGAACCTGCTACCCGCGCCGCAATGCCGGCACTGATGTCCGAAATGCGCGTGAACGAACAGGTAGCAACACGCCTCCAACGTCGTCAGGAGGAGTATCGAGCGGTGGTGCACTCCGTTCTCGAGGCCGCCGTCGAAACCGGGGACGCACCCGCCCACGTCCTCCATGCACGCCCTCTCCTGCCCAACCTCATCACGGGAGCTGCGTTCAGCTATCAGTTTATGGACGCGGATCCGCCCAAGACGCTTCCGATCGACGAACTCACCGATCTCATCATGGCTGCGATCGTGGGAAACGAGATCCGCGGCTCCAAGGACGACACCAACGAAGACGCCACGTGAGCCCTCGCGAGATCGTCCCGGGACGTCTCTGGACTGACACCGGAGAAAACCCCGTTCATGCTTACGGCCGGTCGGTGCACAGGGCACTGTCACCGATTGAAGGTTGCCACCGCCACTCAGCTTGACCCTGCGTCAGAGCCATCCGCCATGTATTCAGTCGCGTCGCGACTCCACCCACTCGCGACAGGTTTTCCGCCGTGGATCTCCAGCGGACACATCAACGGCGGTCCGATCGCCGAGATCGCACATTGGAGTCCCGGTGGTCCGGGCAATGACTCGCGCTCAGGCCGCGAAGGGCAGCTTCATCGCCTCGGCCAGGTTGCCGCCCATGACCTTCGCCATGTCGGCGTGAGAGAGGCCGGCGAGATCGTCGACGTAGGACAGCGGCTCGGACATGCCCTCGATGTGCGGGTAGTCGGAGCCGAACACGACACGGTCGACACCGACGATGTCGATGAGCCCCTGGGGGTCCTCTTCGTGGAACGGGTGGACCCAGATGTTGCGCTTGAGCACCATGAGCGGGTCCTCGTCGTAGAGCACGGGTTCGTGCGCATAGGACTGCCCGATGGCCTCGACGAACGGGCGCACCCAGGCCGAGCCGTTCTCGACCGGCAAGATCCGCAGCGTCGGGAAACGCGACAGGAGGCCGTGCCCGATGAGCGAGGAAACGGTGTCGAAGATGCCGCGGCCCTGGGTGTGCATGATGTTCATGAACGCCGACGGCTTACTGGTGAAGGGGAGGAGCTCTCCGCGGTGGTTCCCTTCCCACTGGTTGTAGTAGCGGATCAGCCCGTCGTCCGACGCGTGCATACCGACCGTGATGTCCGCCTCGACCACCTTCTCCCAGAACGGGTCGAACTCGGGCAGGGCGAACGAGCGCCGCCCTTCGTAGCCGGGAACCGGTGCGGGCCGGATCAGGATGATTTTGGCCCCGCGCTCGACGACCCACTCGAGCTCCTTGATGGCCTCGCTGACGATCGGCAGTGTGATCACAGGGGACGGGAAGATGCGGCCCTCGTAGTCGAAGGTCCAGTGCTCGTGCATCCACTGATTCAGGGCATGGATCACCACGTGGGTGGCCACAGGGTCGTCGTCGAGGCGCTCCTCGAGCAGGCTGGCCAATGTCGGCCACATGAGGGCGCGGTCCAGGCCGAGCTCGTCCATCAGCTTGAGCCGTGGCTCGGGCGAGAAGAACGCTTCGGGTGAACGGATCGGCTTGCCGATGATCTCCCGGCGCGTCTTGCCCTCGGGGTTCCCGTGCTTGAACAACTCTTCGGATGCGCCGGGACGACCGACCACCTCAAAGGTGGGGTTGGGGATGTAGTCCGAGATGACGTTGCGCACAGCGATCTTGGTGCGGCCGTTCACCTGCACGTACTTGACCAGCCCCTCGTACTCCTTGGGCAGGAACTGGGTGAAGGCATCGGTGTTCTCGTACATGTGGTTGTCCGCGTCGAACACCGGGAAGTCGACGATCGGCTTGGTCATGGCACACACCTCCGGGAGATCGGCTGTTCAGAGAGTTTTCAACTTCGACGTCAATATTATGCTGACACCAGAGTCAGCGACAACTCTGACGTCTGGCCAGGGAGTTTGCCCGAGAACGGCGCCAGGCTGGGTCGAGCCCGCCAGGGGCGAGGCCACTTCGCCACTGCGCACGATGGCCCGCTCGTCAGTGCCGAGGTAGCTGGCGATGACCTTGGGGTCGTTGCGCACCTCGGCCGGTGCGCCTTCGGCGATGACGTGTCCCGGCCTCGAGGCAGTAGACGCGCTGCGAGATACCCATGATCAATGGCATGTCGTGTTCGATGAGGAGCACGGACGCGGCGAGCTCCTGCTGGATGGTCGTGATGAGCGGGCCGAAGGCCTCCGTCTCCCGCTGGGCCAGACCGGCAGTTGGTTCGTCGAGGCAGAGGACCTTGGCGTTGCGGGCCAACAGCCCGGCCAACTCGACCACGCGACGGGTGCCGGTCGAAAGGTCGCTGATGTAGTGGTCACGGTAGCGGCTGAGCCCGAGGAAGTCGATGAGCTCGCCGACCTCGGCCAGAGCGGCGCGCCGATGGCGGCGGGCCCCGGGCAGGCCGAGGGCGGTCGCGAACAGGCCCGGCTCGACCATTCGCCTCGAGCGCGACGAGCAAGGTCTCGTTGACCGTGAGCTCGGGAAAGAGTGTCGCCGCCTGGAAGGTTCGTCCGAGCCCGAGCGAGGCCCGGTACCCGGCTGACTTCCCCGAGACGTCCTCACCGAGAAGCGTGACCGAGCCCGAAGCGCCGACGAAGCCACCGACGGCGTTCATGAGCGTCGACTTGCCCGCCCCGTTGGCCCCGATGAGCCCGACGATCTCGCCGCTCTCCACGTGAAGCGTCGCATTGTCGACGGCGGCGATACCGCCGAAGTGGACGCTGAGATCGGAGACACCGAGCACCGGGCCCTCGACAGTCGCTACCTCGGAAGCGGGCCTGCGTCGCACGGTGGCCGGATGGGTCGGGCGTTCCGGCTCCTTGCGATCGCCCATTCGGCGATCCGCCCACGAGAGGATGGCGTCGCGCGCCGCGTAGGTGATCTGGTTGAGACCACGGGGGAAGTAGAGCAGGACCACCAACAGCCCGAGGCTGGAGGAGAGGAGTCCGACCAACTGGTTGTTCGGGGCGATGGCCGGGATCCCGATCACGAAGATGGCGCCGATGACCGCGCCCGAGACCGAGCCCATTCCGCCGATCACCACCATGGCCACCAGGTTCAGCGAGTCGTTCACCAAGAAGAAGTTCTCGGTGAAGGCGATGTTGGCGAATGCCCCGGCCAGCAGCGCGCCACCGAGCCCCGCCAGCGCGCCGGCCATGCGTGAAGGCCTGCAACTTCACCCGCACGGTCGGCACGCTGTACGCGGCGGCCGAGATCTCGTTGTCGCGGACCGCCTTGATCGTCCGACCCACGCCGCTGTCACGGAACCTGCTCAGGACGAGCAGGACCACACCGAGGATGGCCAGCACGACGTAGTAGTAGGTGCGCTGCCCGGGGAAGGACAGGAACCAGAGGTGTCCCGGAGCGAAGGGAACGTTGGCACCGTCGGGCGAGTCCCCGGAGAAGAAAGGAAGGAAATAGAAGTACTGCTGCGCCGTCAGCGCGAAGACGAACGTCACGACGGCCAGGTAGAGGCCACGGACGCGAAGAGAACCGATGCCGATCCCCAATGCAAGCAGGGCGGAGGCCACGGTCGTGATGACGATGGCCAGCCAGAACGGCACTCCTTCGGTGACCAGGCGAGCTCCGAACAGGGCAGCCAGTCCGGCGAACGCCATCTGACCCAGCGAGAGTTGCCCCAGCCATCCGGTCAGCACCGTCAGCGACGAGGCGCAGATGGCGAAGGCCAGGACCGCGGTGTAGAGCTGCTGGCGGGACGGCTCGCTCACCAGGATGGGGAGGAGGACGGCGATGAGGCCCAGCAGCAAGATGCCGCCCTTGTCGATGTTGCGAGCCCACCAGAAGGAGCGGAGGCGCTCTGGAATGGGGTTGGCCCGCGGGCTGAAAGCGAAAACCTGCTCCTCGCCGCCCTCGCGCTTGGCGAAGATGACGGCGATGAAGACGGCGATGAAGAGCAGCAAGTCGGTGATGCCGGGCACGGCCAGGAAGTTGTAGGTGAGCACGCTCTGGAGCACGCCGATCGCGACCGCGGCGATCACCGCAACGCGGAAGGAGCGCATCCCGGCGATGACCGCCGCCGCCAGGGCCTCGGAGAGCGTCTGTGGCCCCAGCGTGGCCAGGCCCGCCGCGGTCGACGACTCGCCGGCGATGAGGATGACCGAGAGGGTGGAGAGCACGGCGGCGAGCGCCCAGACCATGGTGGAGACGAGCTTGGGCGAGATGGAGGAGAGCCGGGCCAGCGACGGGTTGGTGGCGCACGCCTTGACCGTCTTGCCGATCATGGTGCGGTCGAGGAACCAGATGAGAAGGATCACGCTCACCGGGACCAGGATCAGCACCCCCAGGTCGGCGCCTCGGATGCTCACACCTCCCAAGGTCCACGAGCCATTGATGGCGCTGGGAAAGTGCGCGCTGGCGTCGGAGGGCTGCGGGATCTCGATGGCGATGGCCTGAGCCAGGCCGGCGATGCCGATGGTGGACACCAGGACGACCACGCGTGGGGCGTTCTTCAGACGGCGGATGACCGTCATCTCCACCGCCGCGCCGAAGACGAGGCCGACGACGCAGCGCGATGACCAGGGCGATCCAGAAGGGGACGCCGTACTGGAGGACGAGCAAGGAGAGGAGGACCGCGCCGACCACGCCCATGTTGCCGACGGCGAAGTTGATGATCCTGCGTGGCGCGGTAGATCAACACCACGCCGACCGCGATGACGGCGATGGCCAGACCCTGAATGACCCCGTCGAAGACGATCTGCGAGTTCACCCACCCGACGGCAAGCATCAGGCCGGCACCTCCCCACCCAGGAAGACGGCGCGGGCCAGGTCGTTGCGCTCGACCAGGTCGGCGATGGGACCCTCGAAGCGCACCTGCCCCTTCTCCATGAAGACGGCCCGGTCGGCGATGGCCGCCGCAACGTTGAGGGACTGCTCGACGATGATCATGGTGACGCCTTCGCCCTTGAGGCGCTCGACCACCTCAATGAGCTCTTGCACCACGATCGGGGCCAAGCCGAGCGAGAGCTCGTCGATCATCAGGACCTCGGGGATCGTGGAGGAGGGCGATGGCCAGGGCCAGCATCTGCTGCTGACCACCCGAGAGCGCGTCGGCCCGCTTGCCTCGTGCCTGCTCGAGCGCCGGGAACATGCCCGAGGACCCGCTCCATGCGGCGGCGCAGGTCGGCCCGGTCGCTCCGGTAGGCGAATCCGCCCATCTCCAGGTTCTCCATGATGGTCATCTCGCCGAAGACTCCCCGGCCACCGGGCAGGAGATGGATGCCGAGGCGCGAGCGCTGCTCGGGTGTGGCGTAGGTCACCGTGCGACCGTTGAGCCGGACGACGCCGCGGTCGCGACGTGACGAGTCCCGGCCGCCACGCGCGAACGCCGTCGACTTTCCCGCGCCGTTGGTGCCCAGCAGGGCGAGGACCTCGCCTCGACGCACCTCGAAGCCGACGCCGAAGAGCACCTGGACGTGCCCGTAGCTGAAGTCGACGTTGTTGAGTTGCAGGACCGGGATGGACTCCGGATCGGCCGCCTGGCGCTTGTGTTCTTCCTGCTCCTCGTGGAGCTCGAGCACAACGAGGGAAAGGTCGTTGCGGATGAAGTGAGAGCCGCGGATGACCATCAACCCGCCGATGATCGTCGTCGGGATCACCACGATGAGCACGGCGGCGCGTGGCCCGAAGGCCTGGTCGAGACCGGCCGAAAGCACGGCGCCGCCGGTGGCCCCGATGAAGAAGAGGTAGATCGCTCCGACCGCACCGGTCATGCCGCGGAGGTGGTAAGGCGCGACAGACGTGATCACCGGCCCGACCATGGAGAAGGCGCACAACGACAGCGCAGTGGCCAAGACACAGAAGGCGGTCCACAGCACGGCATTCGGCATGAAGTACTGAATGGGCACGATCACGGCCACCGGCAGGATCAATTTGCCGATGAGCGCCATCGCCTGCGCAGGATCCTGGTGGTACAGCCGGTCGTAGTAACGACCCACGAAGGGCAACGCAACGAGGACGCCGAGACTGCCGATGGTGCCGATCAGGCCACGGCGAAAGGCGTCCAACCCGAACTGCTGCTGCAGGAAGAGGTTGCCCAGCACCGGCTGGGTGAACAGGCCGAATCCCATGGCGGAGAAGGCGATCAGGCACATCTTCAGCGTTCGGATCCGCATAATGCGAGCAAACGCGGCCTCCAGCGAGGGCGGCACCGGCTGCGTGTCCTCAATGAGCTCACCCAGCACGTCGATCTTCTCGTGCTGCCCTCGCGGGGGCTCGCGCAGCTTGAACGCGATCACGGCGACAAGAACGATGGGAACCGAAAGGATGTAGAAGGCCCAACGCCACCCGTTCGGCCCGCCGATCCCGCTGGCGATGGAACCGACCAGGATCGGACTGAGCGCGGTGGCGATACCGGTGGCAATACCCATGGCCGAGCCGATCCGACCGCGCAGGCTGATGGGATAGGTGTCGGCCAACAGCGATCCGTGCACGGTGTAGGTGGAGGCCTGCGAGACACCAGCTCCGAAACGGGCGCAGAAGAACAAGAAGATGTTCGTGGCCAAGCCCGTGAAGAAGACCATGCAGCCGAAGACGAGGGTGGCGATGCCCACGATCGGACCTCGGCGGTACCGATCGGCCAACCAGCCCATCGGGAGGATGCCGAGGACGAGGAACCCGCCCGACACTCCGGCCACGAACACGATGACGCCTGAGCTCACATGGAGGGAGGCCCGGATGTTGGGGGCCAGCGTGGCCAACCCTGAGCTCTGCAGGTTGTCGAGGGCGACGATGATGGCCAGCACGACGAACGTGGTCGTCCCGGACCTGCGCAGGCCCTCGCGCAGGGAGGTGTGCTCCTCCTGGGTTCCCGGCAGCTGGTTCTCGGCCAGCAGAACCTCGTCGGCCGCCTGCGCGGCACTGTGCCGCTCCTGGGCAGAGTCGGCGAGAAGGCGGGCCAGATCGGCTGCGCTGGCCGCAGCATCATCGTGCGACGAAGCGGGCGGCACCGCCGGCGGAATCTCGCTCACTGCTGCCCCCACCCCATTGTCAGGCGGCCCACGTCCGGAGGATCCGATCAGTACACCGGGGAGGCATGATAGGACGATTCTTCTCCCGCGTCATGCGCGTTCTCGGCGAGGCGGACCATCCCTTCCGCCACACCAGCACGACGTTGGGAGTAGCGAGAGGGCATGAGAGGTTCGGGGCCACGTCGAGTGAGTGGTCGGCGTCCGTCGGGAATCCTCCGCGTCGCTCGTGAGCCCTTCCCCTGGTTCGGCGCGGGCCGGCGACAGCTCGCTCGCGCCGGCCCGATCCTTTCGCCTGCGGAAACCCGAGAATCATCACACGTGTGAGGAATTCCTGGCGTCTGAGTGTGAACCTGGCAGGGCGGCTCAGCCTCTGCAAAGCTTTGCAGTCGTGCTCCATCCAGACCGCCTCTTCCCCGCGGAACCCGGAATTCGGGACATGGCCCGACGCCTCTACGAGGCGACGAAGGCACTGCCGATCGTGAGCCCGCATGGTCACTGCAGCCCGATCCAGCTGGCCGAGGACGCAGTGGGGCGGCGACCCGGCACTCGAGCTGGTGACCCGGGACCATTACCTGCTCCGCCTCATGTACAGCCAGGGTGTTCGCCTCGAGGCGCTCGGCGTCGAACCGGTGCACGGCCGGGCGACCGCCGTGGACGGGCGCCAGGTCTGGCGGGAGTTCGCCGAGCACTACCATCTGTTCTCGGGCACACCGTCGAAGCTCTGGCTGGACCACACCCTCGCTGCCGTCTTCGAAGTTGACGAACCGCTCGGCCCTGCAACCGCCGACGACCTGTACGACCACCTTGCCTCGTGCTTCACCAGTCGACGAGTTCCGTCCCCGAGCACTCTTCGACCGCTTCGGAATCGAATTCCTGGCCACGACCGACGGCGCGCTCGACCCGCTCGCGGCCCATGCCGGCTGCGCAGCTCGGAGTGGTCCGGTCGGGTCGTCCCGACCTTTCGTCCCGACGACATCGTCGATCCGGATCGGCCCGGCTTCGAGTCCAACCTGACCAAACTGGGCGAACTCACGGGATGCGACGTCTCGACCTGGAAGGGCTATCTCGAGGCCGTCCGCCAGCGCCGGGCGCACTTCGTCGCCGCCGGTGCTACGGCCTCGGACCATGGACACCCGTCGGCCTCCACCGCGGACCTGTCGGAGAGGGACGCCGTAGGATCTCTTCGCCAAGGTGGTCACCGGGACCCAGAGCGCAGGGGAAGCCGAGCTCTTCCGGGGCCAGATGCTCGTCGAGATGGCGTCGATGAGCCTCGAGGACGGACTCGTGCTGCAGATCCATGCCGGAGCTTGGAGAAATCACAACCCTTCGCTATGGGCCCGCTTCGGCCCGGACATGGGGGCCGACATCCCCCAGGCGACGAACTATGTCGCGACGCTCAAACCTCTGCTCGACCGATTCGGAAACGACCCGGCGCTGACCGTCGTCGTCTACACGCTCGACGAAACCACCTACAGCCGCGAACTGGCGCCCCTGGCCGGGCACTACCCCGCCTTGCGGCTTGGGCCGCCCTGGTGGTTCTTCGACAGTCCCGAGGGTCTGCGCAGGTACTACAGCCTCGTGACCGAGACCGCGGGTTTCGCCAATACCGTCGGCTTCAACGACGACGCCAGATCGTTGCTCACGATCCCGGCCCGCCACGACGTGGCCCGACGGGTCAACGCCGGCTATCTGGCCGGGCTGGTGGCCGAACACCGGATGGAGGAGCCTGAGGCGGCCGACATCGCAGCCGACCTGGCGTACCACCTCGCCCGTGGCGCGTTTCGCACCGAGACACCATGAGCCCCGACTCTTGCCAACTCGGGGCGCAGGACCGCTCGGACCGCTGCGCACACGTCGCCGACCTCGTTGTGGACTGCGGTCGACACGGTGTCCCTGTTGTGACCGAGATCCTCCTGGCGGCGCTCCGCACGCTCCGGATCGACCACTGACCAAGGAGAGAAGCCATGCTTCGGCCACAGGACAATGCGGCACGCGAGACGAAGCGGCTCGACGGACTTTGGGACTTCGCTGTCGATGAGGCCGGCGTCGGGCGTGACCAAGAATGGTGGAGGGCGCCGTTGCCCACAACGCGGCCGGTACCGGTCCCCAGCAGCTACAACGACGTTTTCGTCGATCCCACCATACGCAACCACGTCGGAGACGTCTGGTACCAGCGGACCGTGTTCGTGCCTCACGGATGGCATGACCGCAGGGTTGTCCTCCGTTTCGACGCAGCGACGCACCGTGCCATTGTGTGGGCCGACGACACCTTGGTGGTCGAGCACGAAGGAGGGTACACACCTTTCGAAGCCGACGTCACGCAACTCGTTCGAGCGGGTGGTTCGCTGCGTCTCACCGTGGTCGTCAACAACGAGCTGCACTGGCACTCGCTGCCGCCGGGCATCGTCGAGGTCCTTGAAGACGATCGGCGCCGCCAACGCCAATATCACGACTTCTTCAACTACGCCGGCCTCAACCGGAGTGTCTGGATGTATGCGACGTCCCCCGCACACATCAGCGACCTCACCGTCGTCACCGCAGTGGAGGCGGACACCGGACTCGTACGCTACGACGTCACGACGACGCCAGAGGCCGACGGCGTCACGCGTCGAACTCAGTGATGCGGATGGTCGTGTGGTTGCGTCCGCCAGCGGGGCGCACGGCGTGCTTCGAGTCTCCAACCCGATTCTCTGGCAACCGGGCGCCGCCTACCTCTACGGGCTGCGAGTCGACCTCGACTCCGCGGGCGAGCTCGCCGACCGCTACGTCCTGGCGGTAGGCATACGGACCGTCCGCATCGAGAGGCAACGCTTCCTCATCAATGAAGAGCCGTTCTATTTCAAGGGATTTGGCAAGCATGAGGATCTCAATGTCCGTGGTCGTGGCCACGATGATGCGTCGATGCTGCACGACTTCGAGCTTCTCCGCTGGATCGGCGCGAACTCCTTTCGGACGTCGCACTACCCCTACGCGGAGGAAGTGCTCGACATGGCTGACCGCCTCGGCATCGTCGTCATCGACGAGACCGCGGCCGTCGGCCTCAATCTCGGCGTCGGTGGCGGGCTTTTCCTCGGTGGCCCCAGGACCACGTTCTCGGAGGAAACGATCGGCTCGGCCACCCAGGCCACTCACCGGCGCGCCATTGAGGAACTGATCGACCGGGACAAGAACCATCCGAGTGTGGTCCTGTGGAGCCTGGCCAACGAGCCCGAGTCGCACTCCGAGGAGGCCTTGGCCTATTTCGAACCCCTTTTCGCGGTGGCTCGAGCTAGCCGATCCGACCAGACCAGTCGGCTTCGTCAACATGATGTTCGCCCAACCCAAGACGTGCCGGGTGAGCGCACTGGCCGACGTCATCATGATCAACCGCTACTACGGCTGGTACGTCGAACCGGGTGACCTCGGTGCGGCGGAGAGAGGGCTCGAAGCCGAACTCAACGATTGGGTCGAAGAGCACGGCAAGCCCATCATCGTGACCGAGTACGGCGCTGACGCCATGCCAGGACTGCACACCATCGACGGCGCCGTCTGGAGTGAGGAGTACCAGGCTGAGCTCCTCGATACGTACCACCGGGTGTTCGACCGCGTCGACGCGGTCGTCGGCGAGCAGGTGTGGAATTTTGCCGACTTCGCCACCAATCCTTCCTTCATGCGCGTCGACGGCAACAAGAAGGGTGTCTTCACCCGGGACCGGCGGCCGAAGGCCGCCGCGCACCGTCTGCGCCGGCGTTGGCTCGGCGCTTCGTGACGGGTCCGGTCGAGCTCCGGACGACCAGCTGCCCGACGAGCTCGCTCGTGGACGTGGACGTCCTCGCGCAGTGCCATGACGGCAGCCACGCCGGCCTCCTCGGTTGGAAGCCGGATCGTGGTGAGCGGCGGTGCGACCATGGCCGCCATCGGTACATCATCGAAACCGATGACACTCATGCCGTGCGGCACGGCGATCCCACGTCGCGAGAGTCCCGCGATGACCCCGAGTGCCATCTGGTCGTTGAACGCGATCACTCCGGACACCGTGCTCCTGATCAAGCGGGGCACTGCTTCAGCGGCCGCCTCGAAGGTCGGAGCCGATACGTCCATCATGCGGACGTCGAGGTCGGACATGCGGCTGGTCTTGCGGACAGCACTGCGGCGCTCGGCAGCCGCCCACGATCCCGCAGGACCGCCCAGGAAGGCGAGCGATCGATGACCGAGTCCGGCCAGGTGGAGCAGCGCGTCCTCCACTGCGGTGGCCGACCTGAGCAGGACCGACCCGTACCCGGTCACGGGCCGGTTGACGAACACCGCCGGTTTCCCACCGAGAGCGTCGAGTTCGCGGTGGAGCCGGCGGGGCGACAGGACCACGAAGCCATCGACGTCGGGGGCGAAGGTTCGGGCCGCCCGGACCTCCTCGTCGGGGTGTTCGCTGGTGTCTGCCAAGAGGACCTGCAGTTCCCCCTCGCGGGCGGTGCGCTCGACGGCCCGGACCATCGACCCGAAGTGAGGGTTCGTGATGTCCGGGACGATGACGGCGATGTTGCCGGTCCGACCCGTCTTCATCACTTGCGCCGCCCGGTTCGGAACAAAACCAAGCTTCGCCACTGCGGCCTCAACCCGCCGACGCGTGTCGGGCGCCACCTTCTCGGGCCGACTCAGGGTTCGGGACACCGTAGCCGGATGCACGCCAACCCGAGCCGCGACATCGAGGATCGTGACGCGTCGATGCGGCCGCACAACGTGCGACGTTACCCGGAGGGGGACGTTGGCCCATGACGCTGACCTCGGAGGAGGATGCACGGCTGTCCGTCTGCCACTCGTCGACGCGTCCGAGGCGCCTCTGTTGGCGCCTACGAGCGGCCAAGAACGGCGTCCATCGCTCATCTCGGCGTGGGTGCCTTCATGCAGGCGCACCTCGCCGTCTACGCGGACGATCTGCTACGCCGCGGGACGCCGGCGGTCATTCGAGGCGTCTCCCTCCATAGTGCCGGTGCACAGGAACGACTCGGACCACAGGACTGCTACTACGCCGTCGCGGAGCGTGAGCCCGGGGAGAACCTTCGGCTGCGGGTCATCGGCTCTCTCGGGTCGGTCTCCACCGGTATGCCGGCTGCACTGACTGCGCTGACCGCACCCTCGACCCGAGTGGTGACCCTGACCATCACCGAGAAGGGATACGACCCGGACCCCGACGAGATGGAGCGGCCCGTACGACCGTCGACGGCGGCCGGTCTCCTGGCGCTCGCCCTGTCCCGCTGGAGGAAAGCTGACGGCATTCCGCCTGTGGTGGCATCGTTGGACAACGTGTCCGGCAACGGCGAACGGCTCCGGGCGCTCGTGACCGACATCGCCGCCCGTCTCGACCCGGCGCTCCCGGATTGGATCTCGGCCGAAGTGCGATTTCCCAACTCCGTGGTCGATCGCATGGTTCCGGCGACGACGGAAGACGATATTTCGGAGATCGCGGCCCAGCTCGGCCTGGTCGACCTCGGCGCCGTGACGACCGAGCAGCACCGTTCTTGGATCGTCGGGGCCGATGAGGCGCTCGAGATGTTCGGGACGGTCGGAGCGGAATTGGTCGACGACGTCGCCCCCTTCGAACAGCGCAAGCTGTGGCTCTTGAACGGCCCCCATTCCGCCCTCGCCTACGGCGGTCTCATCATGAAACGAGCGACGATCGCCGCGGCTGCCGCCGACGCGAGGGTCGCGCGCTTCGTCAACGGACTGGTTGAGGATGTCCTCGATGTCGCGAACATTCCGTCCGCCCTCGAGCCCGCGGCGCTTTGCCAAGGATGCGCTGCGCCGTTTCGCCAATCCCTACCTCAGACATTCATGTGCCCAGGTCGGCGCGGACGGCTCGCGCAAGATCCCGCTCCGGTTCGGTCCGGTCGTCGCGGCTCGCCGGCGGGCCGGACTCGACACGGCGAGGTTCGCCGCCGTCGCCGCGGTCTGGGTCGCCGCAGCGGCGGGAATCGAGGTCCGGGGCAGGCCGCTACCCGCCCTCGAAGACCCGGAAGCGAACCGACTGGCTTCGCTCCCGCGCCACGACCTCCCCCGCATCACCGCTCGTGCGTTGGGCGCACACTTCGACGAGCCTTTCCAAGAGGAAGTGGCCGCAACCCTGGATCAACTTACCCGCCGCGGTGGTGGTGTGCTCGAGGATCTCACGTGAGGCTGCTTGCGGCGGAGTGACGGCATCACCCTCGATGACGCGGCGGTCCGGTCATTCGTCAAGGCCCAGATGGACGGGCTTGACCTCGACGGGCGCAGGCTCTGCCTGGTCGTGCCCGATGCCACCCGCAGCTGCCCGCTGCCGTTGATCCTCTCGGCCATCGACGATGCGGTCAAGGACCGGGTCAGCTCGTGCATCGGGGTCGTCGCACTCGGAACCCACGCACCGATGTCGCCGGAGTCGATCCAGGCGATGACGGGCGAGATCACATTTCCTGTCGTCAACCATCAATGGTGGGACGACCACACCTACGTCAACGTCGGCACCCTGGGAGCCGGCGTCGTGGCACAGATCTCGAAGGGCTTGCTCGACGAGTCGGTCGATGTGCGTATCAATCGAACGGTTCCCGAGAGCGACGTGACCATCATGATCGGGCCGGTCCTGCCACACGAAGTGGTCGGCTTCTCGGGAGGAAACAAGTACCTGTTTCCCGGATTGTCGGGCCAAGACCTGATCGACGTCACGCATTGGCTCGGTGCGCTCATCACCAGTGCCGTCATCATCGGCACCCGTGGGATCACCCCGGTGCGGGCGATCATCAACGCCGCCGCCCAACTGGTTCCGGGAGAGCGCCACGCCCTCTGCGTGGTGGTCGATCACGACACGGGCCGGCTCTCGCGCGGCTCGCCTTCGGCGAGCCCGAGGACGCATGGGCGTCGGCGGCTGAGGTCTCGGCGTCAACGCACGTGAACTACCTCGATGCGCCCGTGCCGACGCGTGCTCTCGTTGGTCTCGTCTCGCTACGCCGACCTCTGGACCGGGGCCAAGGGCTTCTACAAGGTTGAACCGGTCGTGGCCGACGGGGGCGAGGTCGTCCTCTACGCGCCGCACATCACCCAGATCGCGGCGATGCATGCCGGACAGGAGGCCCTGGGCTACCACTGCCGGGACTACTTCTTGGCCCACTGGGACCGCTACCGGGACCATCCTCGGGGAGAACTCGCCCACTCCACTCACCTCTTCGGCGCAGGGACCTACGACCCGGTCCGGGGCGAACGCGCACGTGTCCGGGTGACCCTGGCCACCGGTATCCCCGAGGACGTCGTCCGACGGGCCAACCTGACGTACCTCGATCCGACTTCGGTCGATGTCGACCAGTGGCTCCTCGGACCCCGACACCCTGGTCGTGAAGGATGCCGGCGAGGTCCTCTATCGCCTGCTGGGGTAGCTCCCGCTCCTCGCCGGGATAGACCAGCCCGATCTGGGCCCGGATGGCGTCGAGTGTGCCGGCCAGGGCCAGGGTCTCATCGAGCGACATCGTGTCGCTCTCGGTCTTGCCCTCGGCCAAGCAACGTTGGACCTCCTCGATCTCGAAGCGGAGCCCGTTCCCTTCGTAGGACCCGTCGAACTCCTCGATGCCCGAAGGCGACATGACCTTGAGGGAGTTGGGGCAATGCATCAAGGCCGGGATCTCGATGACACCGCTGGTTCCGGAGATTCTGGCGGTACAGGTCATACCCACGCGGAGCGCCGCCTTGATCACTCCCAGGGTTCCGTTGCCGTGCCGCAACACCGCGGCCACTTGCTCGTCGACCCCGGTGTCGCCGAGGACACCCTCGGCTGCCACGTGCTCGACCGGGCCGAGCACGAGCGTGCACAGCTGGAGCGGGTAGATACCCAGGTCGAGCAGCCCGCCTCCACCGAGGTCCAGGCGAAAGAGCCGGTCGTCCCGATCCAACGGCCGGCGAAAACCGAAATCGGCCTCGACGAATATCGGCTCGCCGATCCGGCCACCGCCGACGACTTCGACCAGGTGCCGGTAAGTGGGGAGGAATCGGCTCCAGATGGCCTCCATGAGGAACAGTCCACGGCCCCGAGCCATCTCGACCATCTCGCGGGCCTGGTCGGCGTTGAGCGCCAACGGCTTCTCACAGAGCACGTGCTTGCCCGCCTCGAGGAGCATCAGGGTGTCCTCTACGTGTCGCGACTGGGGCGTTGCGACGTACACCACGTCGATCTCTGGATCCTCGGCCAACGCCGCATAGTCGCCGTAGCGCCGCGGAACGCCGAACCGGTCGCCGATAGGCCTCGGCGCGACCGGCGGACCGCGAAGCCACGGCCAGAATCTCACCCCCGTCCACCATGGTCATGGCGTCGCCGAAACCGACCGCGATGGCACCGGGACCGATCACCCCCCAACGGATCATGTGGCCTTCCCTCCTGCGCCCATCGGACGGTCCGGCTCGAACTGGGGTTCGCCATCACGGCGAGACCGCCCCCTCCTGGTAACGCTACCATTGCCCGGTGGAGGGCTTCGGTGGCAGCGGGGCAGGTCCCGTGCCGAACCACCGCAACCCGGACGAGAGGAGCCGACATGTCGGACGACTACACACCACGGCCCGAGCACCAGTTCACGTTCGGACTGTGGACCGTGGGGAACCCAGGCCGAGACCCATTCGGCAACGTGGTCCGCGCCGACCTCGATCCCGTCGAAACAGTGCATCGGTTGGCTGAGCTCGGAGCCTACGGCGTGAGCTTCCACGACAACGACCTCGTGCCCTACGACGCGACCCCGACGGAGCGTGCCACCGTGCTCAAGCGGTTCCGTGCGGCGCTCGACGAATCGGGACTCAAGGTGCCGATGGCAACGACCAATCTGTTCTGGCGTCCAATCTTCAAAGAAGGCGCATTCACTGCGAACGATCCTGCCGTGCGCCGGTTCGCTGTCCGGAAGGCCTGCGAGGCCATGGAACTCGGAGCCGATCTCGGAGCACAGGTTTTTGTGCTGTGGGGTGGCCGTGAAGGTGTCGAAGCCGACGCGGCCAAGGATGTGCGGGCAGCGCTCGATCGCTACAAGGAGGCGGTCGACCTCTGCTGTCAGCACATCAGGGAGCGCGGCCTCGGACTGCGCATCGCCCTGGAGCCAAAGCCGAACGAACCGCGAGGCGACATTCTCCTTCCGACGGTGGGCCACGCACTGGCCTTCGTGGGTGAGCTGGAGTGGCCGGACATGGTCGGGCTCAACCCAGAGTTCGCCCACGAGACCATGAGTGGGTTGTCGTTCTCGCATGCCGTCGCGCAGACGCTCTGGCACGACAAGCTGTTCCACATCGATCTCAACGCCCAACGGATCGGGAAGTTCGACCAGGACTTCCGGTTCGGCTCCGAGGGCATCCGCGACGCCTTCTCCACCGTCCGATTGCTCGAAGACGCTGGGTGGCCCGGCATGCGTCACTTCGACGCTCATCCCTACCGCACCGAGGACGCCGCGGGCGTCTGGGATTTCGCCCGCGGCTGCATGCGGACCTATCTCATCCTGGCCGAGAAGGCACGCCGCTTCGGAGAGGACGCCGACATCCAAGAAGCGCTGCGCACGGCAAAAGCAGATGAGTTGAGGAAGCCGACAGCGGGACCCGACGGCCTCGCCGGGATCCTTTCCGGGCAGGAGGACGAGGGCGCGCTGGCCGCCCAGGGCTACGGACACGAGCGACTCGACCAGCTGGTCACGGAGCTGCTGCTCGGGGTGCGCTGATGCCGCTCGTGGCCGGGGTCGACTCGTCCACGACGGCGTGCAAGGTCCAAGTGCGCGATCTCGACACGGGAGCGGTGCTCTCCGCGGGCCGTGCCGCTCATCCGCCGACGTCGCCCCCGCGGAGCGAGCAACGCCCCGCGGACTGGGAGGGGGCCTTCAACAGCGCCTGCGCCCAGGCGGGAGTGCCCGACACGAAACACGTCGATGCGATCGCGGTTGCGGCGCAGCAACACGGGCTCGTGGTCACGGACTCGAACGGCGAGGTACTGCGACCGGCCAAGCTCTGGAACGACACCGAGTCGGCCCCCGATGCGGCGGAGCTCATCAGCTCACTGCCTGGGGGTGCTGCCGACTGGGCCACCAGCTGCGGCAGCGTGCCCGTGCCCAGCTTCACCATCACGAAGCTGCGCTGGCTCCGGCGCTGCGAGCCCGACGTCTTCCGCCGCGTCGCTGCGGTGCTGCTCCCTCACGATTGGCTCTCGTCGCGCCTGACCGGACGACGGACAACCGACCGCGGTGACGCTTCCGGGACGGGCTACTGGTCACCAAGGGAGGAGCGCTACTGCCCTGAGCTCCTCGACCTGGTGGATGACGCCTTCGACTGGGACTCCGCCCTCCCCGACGGTGCTCCCGCCCCTGACCGTGGCCGGAGAGTGGTCAGACACCGGGGTCGTGGTCGCTCCCGGCACCGGCGACAACATGGCCGCGGCCCTTGGTCTCGGACTGCGAGAAGGCGACCTCGTGCTGAGTCTCGGCACCAGCGGCACCGCGTTCACGGTGAGCGATCACCCATGGGCGGACCCGTCGGGCACAGTGGCCGGCTTCGCCGATGCCACGGGACGCTTCCTCCCGTTGGTCTGCACAATGAACGCGACGAAAGTGACCGACGCGGTGGCTCGGCTCCTGGGCGTCGACCACGACCGCTTCGACGCGCTCGCCCTCAACGCGCCGCCCGGTGCGGCCGGCCTGGTGCTCGTGCCTTACTTCGACGGCGAGCGGACGCCCAACCGTCCCGACGACACGGGCACGGTCGTCGGTCTGCGCAGCGACGTGACCCCTGAACAACTGGCCCGCGCGGCTGTCGAGGGTGTGGTGTGCAACCTGCTGGCGGGGGCGGACGCGCTCGGGCCGACCGAAGGCCGGGTGTTCCTCGTCGGCGGCGCGGCACGCAGCGCGGCCTACCGCCGCGTCGTGGCCGACCTCACAGCTCGGGCCGTGGTCGTGCCTTCCGACGGTGAACTGGTGGCGACCGGTGCCGCCGTCCAAGCGGCTGCCGTCAGGCTGGGGGACGGCTTCGACGCCGTCGCCGAAGCCTGGCAACTGGGCCGCGGCAGGACGATCGAACCGGACGGCTCGGTCGACGCAGCAGGCATCCGGGCGACCTACGCCGACCACGCGTCGAGCGCGGCCCGGTGACCTATCAGAATCCCGTCATCCCGGGTTTCCATCCCGACCCGAGCGTTTGCCGAGCTGGCGACGCCTACTTCCTGGCCGCGTCCTCGTTCACCTACTTCCCCGGCGTCCCCATCTTCCGGTCCACCGACCTCGTCGACTGGACGCTGCTGGGCAACGCGCTGGACCGCACGTCCCAGTTCGATCTGTCGCGGACGGACTCGTGGTCGTCATTCGGCATCTACGCCCCGACCCTGCGCCATCACGACGGAACGTTCTGGCTCATCACGACAAACGTCACCGAGGCGGGAGCGACCTCCTTCATCCTCACCAGCGACGATCCTGGCGGCTCATGGTCGGATCCCGTCATCGTCGACGTACCCGGTATCGATCCCGACCTGGCGTGGGACGACGAAGGCATGTGCTGGATGCACTTCTCGGGCCTGGGCGGGATAGCCCGAGCGCGTATCGACCCGGCGACAGGCGCCATCTTCGAGGGGCCAGAGGTCACGTGGTCGGGCAGCGGCCTGCAATACCCGGAGGCCCCGCACCTGTATCAACGCGAAGGGATGTGGTACCTGGTCATGGCCGAAGGGGGCACCGAGCGCGGCCACTGCGTTTCGGTCGCCCGCGCTCCGTCACCGACCGGGCCGTGGGACGGAGCCCCGGACAACCCCATCCTCAGCCACCGGAGCACCGACAGCCCGATTCAGAACACAGGTCACGGGGACCTCATCGAAGCGGCCGATGGCTCCTGGTGGATGGTCCTCCTCGGCGTGCGGCCTCGCGGTGTGTCACCGGGCTTTCACGTCCTGGGTCGTGAGACCTTCCTTACACCAGTCGAATGGGTCGGCGGGTGGCCGGTCCCTTCCACCGTGGCTCTGGAGATGCCGGACCGGCCGCCCGGCTCGTCCGAAGCCATTCCGAATCCCGACAGCGGCCGTGACGCCTTCGACGGGCCAGTGCTCGGACCGCAGTGGATCGCCCTCCGCCGCCCTCCCGCAGAGATCGGCTCGCTCGACGCTCGGACGGGATGGCTGACGCTGTTCGGGGATGCCAGGACACTCGACGCTTCACGGCCAACGTACATCGCAAGGCGCCAACAACACCACGGGTTCTGGGTCCGGGCACGCGGTCGATGCCGGAGATGCGGCCGAGGCGGGCATCGCGGTGGTGCTCGACACCGCAGCGCACTACGAGATCGGGCTGGCCGGTGACCGCATCGTCGTGCGGGCACGCATCGGGCCTCTCCGTTCCGTCGTGGCGAGCGCGAGTCGGTTCGCCCCTGTGGTCGTCCTCACCGTGAACGCCGTCGACGACCCCTGGGCACCCGACACGGTCGTGTTGGGATACGAGGACGGCGACGGATCTCCGCACGTGTTGGCCGAACTGGACGGTCGCTATCTCTCGACCGAGGTCACCGGAGGGTTCCTCGGCCGCACCGTCGGGATGTACGCCGTCGGCGGCTCGGCGGCATTCGACTGGTTCGACTACAGGGGGACCTGAGGTGGGAACGCCACAACGAGCGGTGATGGCCGATGTCGCGTCCAAGGCCGGGGTCTCGGTGATGACGGTTTCGCGCGTGCTCAACGACTTCCCCGGCGTGGCCGAGCGAGACGCGCCGTCGGGTCGAGCGAGCGATTACCGCTTTGGGTTACCAGGCAAACACTGCGGCCCGCGTACTGGCCGGTGGGCGTTCAGGAGCCCTCGGAGTGATCGCCGTCGAATCCCAGCAGTTCGGTCCGTCGCACACCTTGTTCGGGATCGAGGCGGCCGCCCGATCAGCCGGGCAGACGCTCAGCTTCGTGACGATGGCCCCCTCGGGTGAGGACATGGCGGCGACCTTCGACCGGCTCCGGGCGGCCCATGTCGACGGGGTCATCGTGGTGGCGCCGGTCCGGGAGGTGGTCGAGGCCGCCGCCCGGATTCAAGGTGACCTTCCCCTGGTGGTCGTCGGTGGCGATCCGACTACTGGCTCCCCCACCGTCACGATCGACCAGGAGGAGGGGGCACGCCGGGCGACCCGGCACCTCCTCGACCTCGGACATCACACGGTGCATCACGTGCGCGGTCCTCAGAACTGGATCGACGCCGCCGCCCGTGTCCGCGGATGGTCCGAGACGCTGCGTGCCGCCGCGGTGCCGCGACCGAGACCGCTGGTCGGTGATTGGAGCGCGCACGGAGGCTTCGTCGCCGGCACCCGCCTTGCCCGCGACCCCGAGGTGACGGCCGTGTTCGCGGCCAACGACCAGACAGCGCTCGGTGTGGTCCGTGGCCTCCTCGACGCAGGCCGCCGCGTGCCCGAGGACGTGAGCGTCGTCGGCTTCGATGACACTCCGGAATCCGCCTATTTCGCTCCCACACTGACCACCATCCGACAAGACTTCGGAGAGGTGGGCCAGCGCTGCGTCGCACTGCTCCACGACGTCATAGAGGGCACCGAGAGCAACGGGCACGTGGTTGTGCCCGCCCAACTGATCGTGCGCGCCAGCACGTCGGGGCCGCGGGCCATGAAGCGGCTCAGGGCCCGGTGAAGAAGGGATCCCTAGCGGATGAGGTTCTCGACGTCGTCGAGGGCGCCGGCAGCACAGACGACCACCACCGTGCCACCACACCCTCCGCCGCTGGATCGAGCGCCGTAGACGCCCGGCCGGTCCAGCGCCTTCGCCACGGTCGCACTCGCTGCGGGGTGCCCGAGACCCATGGCCCGGTACGCGGCATCACTCGCCGCCATCAGCGGGCCGAACGATTGCGTCTCGTCCGCCCTCAAATGGGCCAAGACCTCCAAGCTCCGAGCGTGCTCCTCGACGCCGAAGGTTGCGGCAGCGCGAACTGGGTAGGACTCGCCGGGATCGACGAGGGTGAGCGCGTCGTCGGTGTCACCCCAGCGCTCCATGAAGGTCGCTCCATCCAGGTCCTCGGGTAGTTCGAGAGTCCCGGTTGCGGGGAGTTCGCTCGTCCAGGCCCACGTCCGCCTGGCACGGGCTTCGACGATGCGCTTGCCCATGAAGGCCGCGGCGCGGGCCCGCTGATAGGGCAGTCCGCCGACGTCGTGCTCCGCGCCGGTTGGCCAGCCGACGACCTCGAGACCCGACGGCAGACCGACGTTCGCCCCTACCTCCGCCGGACGACACAGAATGGGCAATATCGCACCGGGACGGCCCGCCGCGACGGCGACCTGGTCCATGACGCCGCAAGGGGCGCCAACGACGTAGTTCTCTGCTTCCTGGCACAAGAAGGCCAACCGCAGTGGCTCGACGTCGGCGCCCAGCGCGTGCGCCGTCGCCACTTCGAGCGCGGCGCTCGAGGCCACGCCCACGGACGCCGGGAGATCGGACGAAACCACAAGCCGGGCCCGTGCTGCCTGAATGACTCTGTGACGGACAAGGACGAGCGCCACCCCGAGCACGTAGTGCGTCCAGCGGGGATACTCCGCCCAAGCTCGACGGATTGAGGGGTAGGGCATGGCGGCGAGGCGCTCGAGTTCATCGACCGGGATCGTCACCGGGCCAACGACCAGTGCATCGTCCGGCTCGGCGACGACCTCGGTGCCCTGACGGGTCGGGATCTCCAGGACGAGAGCCCCCGAGTAGTCCGCCACCCCACCCATGAGATCGAGACGGCCTGGAGCCCTACCTCGTCCCGAACTCATCCACCAGCTCCCTGAGGACCGGTCCGATCCACTCCGCCAAGTGCCGCGTTGGCGTACCCCACCCAGGCCACGGGGCTCACGGTGTCCAAGGGGACGTCGAGGCGGTGGCCCCAGGGGTCGGTCACCACGCCTCCGGCCTCCTCGAGCAACAAGGAGGTACAGACGTCGTAGGGATGGCAGGCGAACGGGATTCCGTCGACCAGAGGCCGCAGGTCGGCCACAAAGCGGTCATGGCCGGTCATCAGCTCGTAGAGCTGGCCCCCGGAGGAGAGGTACTCGTCGTCGAAGACGTGCACGCATCCAAGACGCCGGAACAACTCTGCTTCCAGTGTCGCCAGCCTCGTCTTTCCCGGCAGGAAGAACTTGGCCACCCCGCTGAAGCTGTGCTCGAGGTCGGTGGCCGAAGACGGGCGCACCAGCAGTGGTGTCGTCGATCCTTCGCGGAGCGACACCCGTTCGGCATGGAGGCCGCCACCGCGATGGCCACTCAGTTGATCGGCCATCCCCATTTTGCTCGTGGGCAACTCTGTCATTGCCGCCGCGCAGAGGTCGGCCAGCGAACCACCGCAGGGTGCCGCGGCGGCCAGGCACCAGGCGGATCGCTTGTCGTACATCAGGCCACGCGTTCCGTCGATGGTGTCGACGATCACGGTCCACTCGGGCTCGCCCCCGACCTCGACCGGTTCGTCGAGGCCTTCGCTGACGACCCGGACGTGCTGCCAATGCTGCTCGAACCAGCCCAGGAGCGCATCGTCAGCCACCCGGTCGATGCCGTAGATCACGTCGGCCGCTGTCGACCCGGTCACGGCGGCCTTGTCCACGCCGCGGGCGTTGGCGATCAAGCTCCGCAGGTGCGCGCCGAGCGCGCAGAGGCGGCAGCGTAGATCTTCAGGCGAGAGCGGCACGGAGCTCTGCTGCCTTGGCATCAGGATCTGATTCGTTGGTCATCGACCCCCCGCCCACCTCGGGCCCGGCGAGATGCTTTCGAAGCCCGGGAGCCCGCAGCGGCGGGTGCAGCTCCAGGTGGAACGGGTAGTCGGGATGTCTGCCCACCGGCGCCTGATGGACCGCGAGCACGTAAGGCATCCGAAACCCCCACAAGCTGTCGTAACGACGCACGACGTCACGCAGGACCAAGGCGAGCGAGCGACATTGCTCGTCGTCCAGATCGAGGAGTGATGCAACCGGGCGCCGAGGCAGGACGAGGACCTCGTAGGCGTATTGCGCGAACCAAGGCACGCAGGCGAAGAAGTGCTCGCCACTACTGACCACGCGTGGTCCGGCCGTTTCCCGCGCGATCACGTCTTGAAGCAAGGAGCGACCTGTCCGCTGGCGATGCTCGGCCGCCACCTCGGCCTCGCGGGCCATCGTGGCGTAGACGAGAGAACCGGCATAGATCTGGCAGTGGGGGTGGGGGTTCGAGGTCCCCACCATGGCACCGCGGTTCTCGAAGATCAGCACGTGGGCGACGCCTTCGGTCCGCTGCAACTCCAGGGTCCGTTCCCGCCAACACAACACGACAGCGGCCATCTCGTCATCGGTGAGGTCTGCGATAGACGTATGAGGGTCGTGGTGATAGCACACGACCTCGGCCGTTCCGGTGGCCCGCTTGGTCCGGTACAGGTCGTCGTCGCCGCTTGGTGTGGGAGCCTCGGGCGAGTACACGGGCAGATCGTTCGTGAACACGTAGACACCGGTGTAGTCCGGATTGACCGAGGCGATCCGGCGTCCGCCGGGTGCCAGCGCGTTCTGCTCGGGTATCGGCGCGTCCTGTGGTCCCCCGGACTCGCCGATCCACGGACGAGCGTCGCGATGCGAAGTGAAAAGGACCCATTCTGCACGAAACGGATGCCACCGGAGTTCCCAGGTCATCGTGAGATCTGTCAGATCGCGTCGACGCGAACCTGGACCGGCTCGCAGTCGTCTGTCGTGACTGAAATCGCGATGACTCCCGATCCCGTGGGGCGGACCACAGCCAGGGCTCGACCATCGAAGGTCGTGCACGCCGGGTCAGCGAACCCTTCCTCCGTGGCGGGGTTGGCGCTGCCGAACGCCTGGAGGATTCCCGGACCGGCGATGTCCACGGCCACGGTGCGGTCGAGACCGACCTGAAGCACACCAGCGGAGTCGACGAGCGAGATCGGGAGAAAGACGAGATCCTGCGCATTCGCGGCGATCTCCGACCGGTCCGCTTCGACCGCCAGGTGGACGGGCCCCTCCGCCGAAGCAAGGCCGTGCCGCCCGGCCTCGGCCGAGCCATGCCAGGCCACCGCTTCGAGCAGGCCGGGCTCGTAAGAGATATCGAAGACGGAGCGGAACCGATGGTCCGGTCCCGCAGGCTGGCGACCCAGCGAACGACCATTCAGGAGGAGTTCCACCTCGTCTGTCCCTGCATAGACCTCCACGGTCACCGGCGTGCCCTCCCGGCCAGGCCAGCTCCAGCTCGAGACGCAGTCGGACCACGACCACGGCGTCGTCGCGCCGGACACGCCGTGATACTCGGGTCGCCGCACCGCGATGTACGGATCGGACCTCAAGCCGAAGACGATCTCGCGGTAGTACGACTGCGGGCGACGACGCCCCGTGATATCCAGATCTCCACACCAGGCTGTTCGCCAGGGATACGCGCCGAGGAAGGATGGTGCGGCCCCCTCACCCTGACCGCCGTACTCGGTCCGACCGATCCCGGCCTCGCCGAGGTAATCCCAGCCGGTCCAAGTGAAGTCCCCGATGACGTGAGAATGCTCGACAACGCCGGCCCATCCGGCGTCAATGGCACCCGGATGGGTCTCGCTCCCGACGATGACTCGGTTGGGATACCGCGCGCCGTCCATGGCGAAGCGAGAGTCCATGTAGTTGTACCCCGCGACGTCGAGATAGGAGAACGTCTCGGCGGAATGCCGGGCGATGGAGGGCGCCACCATCACCTGGTTCATCAGGTCGGCCAGGTTGGTCATGGCGGCGTTGGGGCCGAGCTCGCCCTCCGTCTCTGCGGCCCGCTCGGCCATCTGCTGCCTGAACTCGTCGAACATCTCGGGTCCGCCCATCAGCATCCCGCTCACCGCTTCGGTCAGGTACCGGGTGTCGTCGAGAGAGCGGATCTTCTGGGCGAGGGCGCGTCCCAGGCGTGATCCGTGCGGGCGGCCAGCCTCGGGGATCTCGTTTCCGATGCTGTAGAGGATGACGCTCGGATGGTTGACGTCCTTGTACACCATCGCTTCGACGTCCTCCTGCCACCATTCGGAGAAGCGCAACGCGTAATCGTCTTCGCTCTTCGGTTGCTCCCACATGTCGAACGTCTCGTCCATCACCAGAAGGCCCAGCCGATCGCAGGCATGAAGCATGGCCTTGCTCAAGGGGTTGTGGGCGCTCCGGATCGCGTTGAATCCGGCCTCTTTGAGCAGCTCGACCCTGCGCTCCTCGGCCCGGTCTATGGTCGCCGCGCCGAGGACCCCGTTGTCGTGGTGCAAGCAGGCACCTCGCAACAGCACCGGCTGCTCGTTGATCCGCAGGCCGCGTGCCGGATCGAGGGAGAGGGTGCGTATCCCGAAGGTGGTCAACTCCTCATCGAGCAGCTCATCACCTTCTCGAAGACTGACTCGACAGGTGTAGAGGTAGGGGTCGTCTGGACCCCACCGGTGTGGGGCCGCGACGAAGAGTCGCTGTCGGACCTCGAGCGCGTCACCGGGAAAGGCCGATACCGGCGCCTCCGCCCAGGTGACGACGGTCCCTCGAGCATCCACGATCTCCGCCCGCATCGCCGCCTGTGACAAAGAGGCCGACCGATTCGAGACCACGGCATCGACGGAGACGACGGCCACTTCGTCGTCCACTTCGGGCGTGCGGACTTCTAGCCCATTCGGGGCAAGATGCACCGGCCCGGCTTCGAGGAGCCATACATTGCGGTAGATGCCCGCGCCGGGGTACCAGCGGCTGTCCGCATGGGTCCGCGCCTCCACCCGAATCTGGTTCGGGCCCGAGTCCCGCAACAGGTGATCCACTTGGACCACAAAACCGGTGTATCCGTTCGGTCGGTGAGCCACCACGTTGTCGTTCACGAATACGACACCGTCCCGGTAGACGCCCTCGAACTCGAGAGAGACCGTCTCGGCAGAGCGCTTCAGTTCCCGGGTGTATTCCCACTCACCCCCGGTGTAGAACGCGGTGGCCGCGTTGCCCCCGGGGTCGCGGCGTGATCCGAGCAGCGCATCGTGCGGCAGCGTCACCGCACGGCCTGCGGGCCCCGCGCCCAACCGCTCCTCGAACCGGTTCGACTTGGGGCGAACGGTCCAGCCGTCGTTGAGCAGGGTGCGGCGCATCAGTCTGTCTCCAACCTCCGGATCGCTCTGTTAACGCTATCAGAGCGGGCGACCCGGGCCACGGGGTGGTGAGATCCGATCCCTACAGCACCTCGACGCGGTGCTCGGCGACGATGTCCGCCGAGGAGCGACCGATCACCACCCGGTACGTGCCTGGGTCGATCTGCCAACCCGCAGCGCGCCGGTCATGCGCCGCCACCTGGGGCGAGATGGCGGTGAACCGGCTCGAGACCCGATCCCAATCCGGCTGACCCGGGTCCCAATAGGCGAAGGAGCGGTCGTCGAGCTCGAGAGTGACTGACGTCGACTGGCCGGGTTCGAGGTGGACCTTGGCGAAGGCCTTCAGCTCCTTGTTCGGTCGGGCCAATCGAGGCGATTCCGGGGCGACGTAGCACTGGACGACCTCGCTCCCTGCCCGATCGCCGCTGTTGCGCACATCGACGGTGACCGACAAGAGCGTGCCACTGCGAAACGTGTCTGACGAGAGGTTCGGCTCGCCGAATTCGAACGTGGTGTAGCTCAGGCCGTGTCCGAAGGGATAGCGGGGTTCGATGCCCCGGTGCTCGAAACCGCGGTAGCCGACGAACAGCCCTTCGCCGTAACGCAGCTCCCCGTTCTCCCCGGGGAAGTTGTCGTAAGACGGGCTGTGCTCGAGCCGAAGGGGCAGGGTCGTGGGCAGTCGGCCTCCGGGATCGGCAGCACCCGTGAGGACGTCAGCAAGGCCTCCGGCCATTCCTTCGCCCCCGAACCAGCACTGCAGCACGGCGGCCACGTCGTGCTCCCACGGCAGGTCGACAGGCGCACCAGCGTTCACGACGACGACGGTGCGATCGTTGACGCCAACTGTGCGTCGCACGAGATCGTCCTGGCGGCCGGGGAGCGCCAAGGTCGTTCGATCCCTCCCCTCGGTCTCCCACTCGTGCGTCGTGCCGACGAACACCAAGGCGATGTCTGCGTCCTTGGCGGCCGCTTCGGCGCGGTCGAGCAACACCTCGGTGTCGATGGTGCGGAAACCCACCCGCATGCCCGCCAGCGCCGAGTCCGCCCTGGCGTACTCGAGCATGAACTCAACCGGCCTGCCCGCAACGAGTTCCACCTCGCCGACCAACTCCTGGCTCGCGAACCCGAAGAAATCACTACCGCCCGGCGCCGGCGGATTCTCGAACCCGTCAAGCACCACCACACCGTCGACCAGCACACGGGCTGGACCGACCTGCGCCAGGGCCAACTGGAACCTCCCACTCTCGGAAGGGACGACGTTGCCACGCGCGCGCAGCGACCACTCACCCTCCGGATAACCCTGCACTGCAGCGTTGAAGACGAACAATCGGAGTTCTTGCAGGCGGCTTCGTCGCACCACGTCGCCCGAGAGCTCGAGCCCGTCGAACACCTCTACCTCGAAGCCATCTGGTGCAGAGAAGACGGAATGCCCGATCAGCGTGGCTGACCGGTCCACCTCGCAGCCCCGCTCGAAGACGACCTCGACGTCGCTGCCCAAAGCCGACGTCAGCGCTTCGAGAGGCGAGGTGATCCGACGCTGTACGACCTGGGCGGACCCACCCCCTTGGATTCGCGGCGTCGTCGCGTGGTCCCCCAAGACCGCGATGCGGGTCGGGGACCCGTTTTTGAGAGGGAGGACGCCGTCGTTGCGCAAGAGGACCACGGACTCGGCGGCGGCATGCCGAATCAACGCCTCGTCCTCGGTACTGGGCTCCCTCGCCCCTCGGACCTCTGCCGGTCCGTCGAGAGCTCCGGCGCGGTCGAGACCGGTCAGAAGCCGGCGCACCGCTCCGTCGAGATCGGCCATGGAGAGGTTGCCCTCCTCGACCAGCGGAACGATGCCTGTGCCCAAGGCCCTTCCTGGTCCAGGCATCTCGAGGTCCAGCCCGGCTCCGAGTGAGGTCCGACCGTCCGCCACGGCGAACCAGTCGGTCATGACCAGGCCTTCGAAACCCCATTCGCCGCGCAACAGGTCGATCAGGAACCGCGGCTGCTCGGTCAGCCAGCTGCCGTTGAGTCGGTTGTACGCCGTCATGATGGCCAGGGCACCGCCCTCACGGACGGCCAGCTCGAAGGGAACGAGGTAGAGCTCGCGCAGGGACCGTTCATCGACGACCGAGCTCATGGCATTGCGCTCGTACTCCGCCTCGTTGGCGACAAAGTGCTTCACCGTCGCAAAGGCGCCCGACGACTGCACGCCCTTCACGTAGGCGGACGCCAGGCGGCCGCTCAGGAGAGGGTCCTCCGAGTAGCATTCGAAGTTCCGCCCGGCCAGTGGCGATCGATGGAGGTTGACCGTCGGCGCCAGCAGACCCCGGCAGCCGCGGTCGAGCGCTTCGCGCCCGACGAGCGAACCGAGTTGCTCGACGAGTTGGGGGTCCCACGTGGCCCCCAAAGCCGTGCCGCAGGGGATGCAGGTGGATGGATCGCCACCGATACCCGGGTAGCTCGGTCCTCGCGCCCCGTTTGGTCCATCGGTCACGGAGATGACCGGAATGCCCAGCCGATCGATCCCGGCCGTCGCCATCATGTCCCCGCCGGCGGTGAGCGTCGCCTTCTCCTCGAGGGTGAGCGCCGCAAGCAGCGCCTCGATGTCAGCCATCCGACCTCCCGTCGTCCCCGCGTCCTTCGCTGCGGGCCGGCAGCTGCACGTGCTGCAAAGCTTTGCAGACCCAGTTCCCGTTTCTACCAGAGTCACGTGCCCCACCCCTCGGGTGGAACGGCCATCCCGGCTACCGTGACCGGCGATTCCGGCTCCTCCACCGAGGCGCCCCGACAGGGAGGTCTGACGCAGTGGCAACCTACGTGCTGGTCCACGGAGGCGGACACGGGGGCTGGTGCTACCAGCGGGTGGCCCGTCTCCTCCAGGCCGAGGGGCACCAGGTCTACGCTCCGACGCTGTCGGGTCTCGGTGAGCGCTCCGGCCTCCTGACCGAGGCGATCGACCTGGCTCTGCATGCCGACGACGTCGCGGCCGTGCTGCACTACGAGGACCTGCGCGACGTGATCCTCGTCGGCCACAGCTATGGCGGCATGGTGATCACCGGCACCGCCGATCTGGCAGCCGACCGGATCGGGAAGCTCGTGTTCCTCGACGCCGCCACCCCGCGCAACGGCCAATCTCTCGTCGATGTCGCCGGCCCGGTGATCAACGCCGTCCGGCCGATGGGTCGGGTCGTCGACGGCATCGAGCTGGTCCTGCTCCCGGCTCCCGATGCCGGCCTCCTCTACGGCGTCACCGATCCGGGCGACCTGGCCTGGATGGCCGAGCGCCTGACCGGCCATCCCTGGAAGTGCTTCGAACAGCCCCTGGCGCTGCGAAACGAGGATGCGCTGTGGGCCATCCCGCAGTACCACATTGTGTGCACTTCCACTGTGCCCACCAGGGACAAGTCCCTCATGGACCAGGCCCGGGCAGCGGGAAGGCTGTGGGAAATTGACACGGGCCACGACCTGATGATCACCGAGCCGGCGCGCACGGCGGATGCGTTGCTGCAGGTCGCAGCCTCGTGACGGGCTGCGTGGTCGGCTGACCTGCATTCCACGCCACGGGCGTGTATTTCTTTGTGCCCACACCGGCGGAATGTCCGGTGATCTCGGGGAGGACAACACCATGCAGAAACGCTCGAGCCGGCTTCTCGGCCGCCTGGGCTTGGCAGGAGTGGCGATGGCCACGGCGGGTTCGGGGCTCATGACCCTGGCGGCGACCACCGCGACGACCACGGCGGCTGGGGCATCCACCTCTGAGGCGCCGATCACCATCGCCATGATCACCTCGCTCACCGGACCGGGCTCGTCGGAGTTCTTCAATGCCCCGGCCGGGTTCAACGCGCGAATTGCACAGCAGAACGCCGAGGGCGGCGTGAACGGTCACAAGCTCGTCGGTATGGTCCTCGATGACCAGACCAGTCCGACGGAGGTCGTCACGGCGATCCAGTCGGCGCTGTCCAAGGGTGCCTTCGGCATCGTCTCGACCAGCCCGCTGTTCTTCCTGGGCGACAAGGTCCCGAACCAACAGGGCGTCCCGGTCACCGGGGGGTTCTTCGACGGGCCCGAGTGGGGCACCCAGCCCTTCACCAACATGTTTGCCTCCGATGTGGGCAGCCTCGACCCGAAGTACCCGGTCAACACCGCCATCGGCGGCTTCCTGAAGGCGCACGGCGGCACCGTGGTCTGCTCGTACGGTTACGGCATCTCCCCGTCGTCGTCGCGGTCGGCCATCGGCACGGTTGATTCCTTCGAGCACGCCGGAGGGAAGGAGGGGGTGCTCGACACGTCGATCCCCTTCGGCTCCGTCCAGATGGGCACACCCGCCCTCGTCGCCAAGCAGAAAGGCTGCAACGCTTTCTATGCCGGCCTCGACGACAACTCCAACGATGCCCTCGCCGCGGCGCTCAAGCAGAACGGGGTGAAGCCCAAGGTCATGGTCTTTCCGACCGGCTACGACCCCGCCGTGATCGGTTCGCCGGCCTGGTCCTCGGTCCAAGGTGGGTACTTCGACACCACCTTCCGTCCCTTCCAGATTCCCAACGCTGGGACCAAGAACATGCAGGCGGCGCTCGAGAAGTACGCACACTTCAAGTCGAGCGACTTCCCGACCTTCAGCCAGTACGAGTCGTGGCTGGGTGCTGACCTGATGATCAAGGGCCTGGAGCTCGCCGGGAAGAACCCGACTCGCGCCGCGGTCATCAGCGACCTGCGCCACCTCAAGAGCTACAACGGCAACGGCCTGCTGCCCGAGACGATCAACTACTCGACGGACTTCGGGAAGGACCTGCCGAAGTCGTGCGGCTGGTACATGATCGCCGAGAAGAAGGGATTCGTCCCGGCCTCGACCACACCGAGCTGCGGCACGGACATCCCCGGAACCAGCACCGCTTCGTCCTGACCGACGCCCGCCCGCCGGTCTGATGTTCGGGTCCGGCGGGCGGGATCAGTCCTCGACGGAGATGGCGTTCTTGGGGCAGCTTCTGACCGCCGCCATGACCTTCTCGCGCAACTCTTCGGGTGGGTTCTCGTCGAGCACGTACAGGAAGTCGTCGTCGCGGACCTCGAAGACCTCGGGTGCCGCCGCCATGCAGAGCGCATTGCTCTCGCACAGGTCGAAGTCGACGACGACACGCATGGGGACTCCCTCCTCCTCAACGGTCGATCCGCGGGTTCCTCGATGCTACGACACGGCGGCGGGAGCCGGTTCGCCGGGGTTTCACCCGGTCCGGCGTCGCCCGCGGTCCTTCGAGCGAGGTCAACAACTCCTCGACGAAGGCCACGGTCGCCGCGTGACCCGTCGACATGCCCAAGATCTCGTGCTCAATGACGAGGAACTGCGACATGGCCGTCATGAGGACGGTGCACACCAGTGGCGGGTACTGCTTCTGGTCGACGTCGTAGCGGTTGAGCGCGGCCTCGATGCCCTCGAGCTCGTCGGCGCGGAAGCGCTCGGCCGACGCCGTGATCTCGGCGAGTATCTCCTTGCGGTGATTGGCCAGGGCGATGAATTCCATGGTCAGCCGGGTACCCCTCGCGTCCCGGCTCAGGTCCCAGTACGCCCACAGCGGCTGATCGGATGCCGCAGCCTGGGCGTGGCGCTCGAGTCCCAGCTCGGCCCGGCTTCGGTAGAGCGCCAGGAAGAGGTCGTCCATGGTGCGGAAGTAGTAGTGCACCAGCTGGGGTTTGAGGCCGGCCGCGGCGGCGACCCGCCGGGAGGTCACTGCGGCGTACCCCTCTTCGAGCATCAACTGCTCCGCGGCGTCGAGCAGCGCAGCCCGGGTCTTGGAGGTCTCTGCGCCCAGACGCCGGCCGGCATCCGAGCGGCTTTCGCTCGTTGCGCTCTGGGTGCGGTCCGTTCGGACTGGGGTGCTCAGATGTACATCCCCCCGTTGACCCCGATCACCTGCCCGGTGACATAGCTCCCATCCTCGGAGCACAGATAGGAACAGGCGCCCGCAATGTCGTCGGGCGTGCCGGCCCGGCCCAAGGGCACCATCCGACCCATGACCTCGATGCTGGGTACGTGGCCTCCCGCCACTCCCTTTCTCGCCATCGGCGTGTCCACGATGGTGGGCGGAATGGTATTGGCCGTGATGTGACGGTCCGCCAGTTCCCGGGCCAGCGCCTTGGTGAGACCGATGACGCCGCCTTTTGACGCCACGTAGTGCGCCATGTTGGGTGCGCCAGACTGGGCGCTGGAGGAGGAGATGGTCACGATGCGGCCCCAGCCAGCCTCGATCATGTCCGGCACGGCAAGCTGCACACAAGTGAAGGTGCCGGTGAGGTTGACCGCGATCAAACGGTCCCATTTCTCGGGAGTGATCTCCACGACGGGCTCGAAGGCTTCGATGCCGGCACTGGTCACCACGATGGTGATCGGTCCGAGATCCTGGCGGATCGAGGCATACGCCCGCTCGATCGCGGCGCGGTCGGCCACGTCCACCTCGTATCCCGATGCCTTGTGAGCGGCTCCGGACAACTCGGAGGCGGCCTTCTCCGCTGCCCCGCCATCCTGGTCGAGCAGCGCCACGGCGTGCCCGTCGCCCGCCAGCCGCGTGGCGATGCCGAGCCCGATCCCCGAGGCGGCTCCGGTGACGACGGCGATTCGACTCGTCATGCCGTCGCCTCCGCCGGGCTGAATTCGATGTGCAACTCGTGCAACCCGCGCAGGACCCAGGTCGGCTCGTACGCGAAGTGACGGTCCCCGGGTGGGCCGTGGTGCTCTTCGGAGAGCCGGATGTCCCGCATGCGGTCGAGGATCCGCTCGATGCTCACGCGGCCCTCCACCCGGGCCAAGGGCCCCCCGGGGCAGGCGTGGGGACCGCGGCCGAACGCGATGTGGACCTTGGCGTTCTCACGGTCGATCCGGAACTCGTCGGGGCACTCGAACAATCGCGGATCACGGTTGGCCGCTCCGTTGAGCAGCATCACCGGAGTCCCCGCCGCGATGTCGACGCCGCCCACGCTGGTGTTCCGACGGGCCAAGCGGAAGTCGGCCTTGACCGGACTCTCGATCCGCAACGCCTCCTCGATGAAGCCCGGGATCCGGTCGCCATGGGCCCGCAACTCATCCTGAAGCTCGGGGTACTCGCAGAGGTACTTGAGGCCGACGGCGAGCAGGCGTGCCGTCGTCTCCTGCCCCGCGGCGAAGAGAAAGGTGGCGGTCCGCACGACCGAGGTCACCTCGGGGGTCGACCCGTCGGGATAGGTGCCCAGGGCCAGGTCGGTCAAAACGTCCGCCCGCGGCACCCGGCGCCGGTCTTCGATGTAGGTGGTGAACCAATCGTCGAGCCAATTCAGCGCGTTGGAGGACATGCCCTTGCTCCCGCTGCCCAGCTTCCCTGGACTCGCACTGAAACCGAAACCCTCACGGAACTGCTCGTGATCGGATTCGGGAACGCCGAGCACGTCCGCTACGACCAACATGGCAAAGGGCTGTGTGTACGCCTTGATGAACTCGCAGTGGCCGTCGGCGACGAACTCGTCGATCTGCCTGTCGGCCAGGCGCCACATGAAGTCTTCGTTCTCCTTGAGCCGCTTCGGCGTGAGGAGCCGCATGATGAGCGCCCGCTCCTGCGTGTGCATCGGCGCATCCATGGTGACCATGTGCTCGTACATGGGCAGCTGGTCGCGGTAGGTGTCGATGGTCTCACCGACGTCGTCACCCTCGAGCGGCACCGGGAACGCCGCGAAGGGCCCCACGACGGAGTTGCACGAGGAGAAGGTGTCGGGGTTGAGATAGATCTGCGAGGCCTCCTCGTAGCCCGACACCGCCACCACGCCGTGCGGGTTCGTCGGCAGGACGGGGCAGCGGGAGCGCAGGTGCTCGAAGTAGGGGTAGGGGTCCTCGAGCAGGGATTCGTCCGCGAAGAAATCGACTGAGTCGTAGTCGGTCATCACCGCTCCGTTCTGCACCGTGTGCGCTGAGCACTTGCTCAGCCTGATGCTGTGCGAGTGCCTAGCACCCGCTTCCCGCGGCGGTCAAAAGAGGGGGGGTCGGGAACCCTCGACGAACGGATAGATCCGGGTGAAATCGGCCCCCGGCTCTTCGTCGGCAAAGCGCTCCCAGAGGGCGGCGGTGACGGGGCCGATGACCGACGGTGCCCCCTGGTCCCCGACGGCGCCCAGGTAGAGGGACAGGTCCTTGGCCATCAAGGTGTTTGCGAAGCCGGCGGCATAGCGGCCCGTGACGACGTGGTTGGGGAACTTGTCGCTCGTCGCCGCGCTCTGGCCACTCGAGGCATCGAGCACCTCGACCATCGTGGCCAGGTCGAGGCCCACCGCCATCCCGAAGGCCACCGCCTCGCTGGTGGCGGCCAGCGCGGTGGCGGAGAGGAAGTTGTTGGCCAACTTGAGTGCCTGGGCCATCCCCGGGCGCTCCCCGACCCGACGCCGGCGGTCGCTCAAGCCGGCCAGCACCGGCTCGACCGCGGCACAGGCCTCGTCGGTCCCGGCGTACATCACGTTGAGTGTGCGGGCCCGGGCACCGGTGACACCGCCGGAGACGGGGGCGTCGACGTAGCCGAGTCCGGCCGCCGCCAAGAGCCCGTCGATCTCCCGGGCGGCGGCCACCCCGATGGTCGACGTGTCCACCACGTGCGTGGTGCGGCGGTCCGCCGCGGCGACCAACGCCCGGGCCACCTGCTGTGACACCGACCCGTCGGGCAGGCTGCACACGACGATGGCCGCGAGCCGTGCCACCTCGTCGACCGACGGGGCAAAGCGCGCACCCGCGGGGTTGCGCTCGTCGCCGGCCACGTCGTTGGTCACGACCTCGTGGCCCGAGGCCACCAGGTTGGCGGCGAGGACGCTGCCCATGTTGCCCAGGCCCACGACGCCGACCGAACCCATCGTCAGCTCCCGGCCTGCTCGGCCCGGACCGCGCGGAGCGCGCGCTTGGCCGCATTGCCGGCCGGCGCTCCGCAGTAGGCCGCGATCTGGAAGAGGAGCTCGTCCAACTCGTCGTCGGTGACGCCGGTGCGGTCCCGGGCCGACGCGTGGAGGCGGAACTCCTCCATCCGGCCCAACGCCGCGGTCATGGCCAGCACCAGGAGGCTGCGGTCCCGAGGGCTGAGCGCGCCGCCACGGGCCCACACGCCCCAGGCCATGGACGTGACATAGTCGGAGAACTCGCCCATGACCGGATTCGGATCGGCGGCCTGGGCGTCGACGTAGGCATTGCCCAGCATGGCGCGGCGCATGGCCTGGGCCGCACCGGGTTGCTCGTTCTCGGGCATGGGGCGCTCCTCTTCGGTCGTGCCGTCGGCGGCGCTCGTCGGCGGGGCGGGGTCCCGGGGCTCAGACGCCCTTGTAGATGTGGCCGTCCTTCATGACGAAACGCACGTCCTTGGTCACCGTGATGTCCTCGGAGGGATCGCCGGGCACCGCGATGATGTCGGCCAGGTACCCCGGGGCGAGCCGGCCCAGGTCGTGCTCGTGCTCGATCAGCTCGGCGCTCGTCAGCGTCGCCGACTGCAGTGCCTGCATCGGGGTCATGCCACGGTCGCACATGGCGATCAGCTCGAAGGCCTGGGACCCGTGCGGGATGGCCGGCGCGTCGGAGCCGCAGGCGATCTTCACGCCGTATTCGAGGGCGTGGCCGAACATGCGGCGGGCCTGGGGGAAGATCTCGGCGGCCTTCTTCTGGAGGATCGGGTGGATGCGGTCGACCGCCATGTGGTCGGCCAACGCGGTGGTTCCCACGAGAAAGGAGCCCGCCTTCGCCATGTCCTGCAACGTGTCGTCGGTGGCCAGCGAGCCGTGCTCGATGCAGTCGACCCCGGCCCGGACACAGGCACGGATGCCGGCGTCGCCGTGGGCGTGGGCCGCCACGCGCAGGCCGTTGCGGTGGGCCTCGTCGACGATGGCGTCCAACTCCTCGTCGGAGTACTGCTGGCACCCGGCGGCGGAGCTGAAGGACATGACGCCGCCCGAGGCCGAGATCTTGATCAGCTTGGCCCCGTACTTGATCTGGTAGCGCACGGCCTTGCGCACCTCGGGCACGCCGTTGGCGATGCCCTGCTCCACACTCTGGGGCATGATCCCGGGCGCCAGCCCCTGGAACATGGTCGGATCGAGGTGGCCCCCGGTCGGGGTGATGGCGTGGCCGGCCGGAAAGATGCGTGGGCCCGGGAACCAGCCGTTGTCGACCGCCTTCATGAGGTCGACGTCGAGCAGGAAGCCCGCCGTGTACACCATGAGGCCAAGGTTGCGGCAGGTGGTGAACCCGGCCATGAGCGTGGTGGCGCAGTTCACCGCGCCGCGCAGCGTCCGGTAGACCGGGGAGTCCTTCACCCCGTGCATGGGGTCGGGCAGGCCGTCGGGACCGCCCGGTCCTCCGATGAGCATGTTCAGCTCCATGTCCATCAGCCCGGGGAGGAGGGTGACGTCGCCCAGGTCCACCTCGGTGGCGGGGCTGGGGAGCTCGGAGGGATTGACCGCCACGATGGTGTTGCCGTCGACGACGATGACGGCCGGCGACTTCACCTCGCCGGTCTCGACATCGCACCACCGGTCGGCGCGCAGGATGGTCACGTCGCTCACACTTGGCTCCTTCTCGTTCAGAACGGGGTCACTGAAGTCTGGGTGACTGAGGTCGGGTCACCGAATGGGCTCGTCGCCGGTCATCGTCGTCCGGTGCATCTCGCGGGCGGACGAGGCGTCGTAGGGCTGGACTCTGTGCATGACACCGGTGTTGTCCCAGATCACCAAGTCGCCCACCGTCCACTCGTGGCGGTAGATGCGGTCCTCGGCCGTGGCCCGATCCTCGAGGTCGGCCAACAGGGCCCGCCCCTCTTCGCGCTCCAGGCCGACGACGTGGTCGGCCGAGGCCCCGATGACCAGGGAACGCCGACCCGACCGGTGCCGCCAGACGAGGGGGTGCTCGCGCTCGGGTCGCTGCCGCCACTTGGCCAGCTCGTCGGGGGTGGGGTCCGGGTTGACCAGACGCTGCGAGGCCTCGAAGGTGTGGAGGACGCGCAGTGCGTCGACACGCCCTTTCTCCAAGTCGCTCAGTCTGTCGTAGGCGGCATAGGTGCTGGCGAACTCCGTCTCGCCGCCGCGGGCGGACAGCACGTGTGCGCTGAGCATGGTCGCCTTGGTCGGCACCTCGTCCTGGGCACCGTCGATGTGCCAGAAGACGGTGCCCTTGAGGTACTCGGCCGTGGCCGTCTTCGTCGGGTCGAGGGTGACCTTGTAGATGGAGGGCGCCGGGGCCGGCTCGGACTTGCCCACGTCGTCGAGCTTCTTGGAGAACGTCACCTGGGTCTCGTCGTCCAGGTGGAGCTCGCGGAACACGAGGACGCCGTGCTGCTCGAGGGCCGACATGGCGGCGGCGGGGAGCTCGTCGTCCTCCAGCAGCCGATCGGCCTCGATCCCGAGGACCTCGGCGCCCACGTTCCCGAGCGGGCGCGTGGACAGCGCGCTCACAGGTACCAGCCGCCGTTCACGTTGATCTGCTGGCCGGTGATGTAGCCCGCCTCCTCGGAGCAGAGGAAGGCACAGGCGACGGCGATGTCGTCGGGCGTACCGGCGCGCCCGAGCGGCGCCCGAGCCAGGACGGCGTCCATGCTCGCCATGGCGCCCGACTCGATGGGGCGGCGCATCATGGGTGTGTCGATGACGCCCGGTGGAATGGTGTTCACGGTGATGCCCTTGGGAGCCAGATCGAGCGCCAACGCCTTGGTCAGCGCGATGACGCCACCTTTGGAGGCCACGTAGTGCGACATGCGGCGGGTGCCCGACTGAGCCGAGGACGACGAGATGGTGACGATGCGACCCCAGCCGGCCTCGATCATGTCGGGCACGGCGGCCTGGAGGCAGTGGAAGGTGCCGGTGAGGTTGACCGCCATCATGCGTTCCCAGTCCTCGACGCTGATGTCGAGGAAGTCCTCGAAGCCTTCGATGCCGGCACTCGTCACCATGATCTCGATCCGGCCGAGGGACCGGCGCACCCGGTCCAGCGCGCCCTCGACGGCGGCCCGGTCCGACACGTCGACCGCGCACACCCAGCGCGGCGAAGCCCTCGGCCTCGAGCTGCTTGGCCACGCGCTCGGCGGCGTCGCCGTTCACGTCGAACACCGCCACCTGGCGGCCCTGGCGGGCCAGGTGGTGGCAGATGGCCTCCCCCATGCCCGAGCCGCCCCCGGTCACGACGGCGGTCCGGCTCACCTCCGACCCGCTGCTTCCCATTGCCGGCCTCCCTCTCGTGCCGCTTCCCAGGCGAGCGGGTCCCGCGGCTGGCGCGGCCCCCGCCCACGAACGTCTCCGTCTGGCCCGCTCCCCGCCCCTGTCACGGGCGCATCCGCCAGCCCTGCCGGCGCCGAGGGGTGCCGATAGAGTTGGTCGATGTTACGGAGAGTGCACTTTCCTGTCAACTGTCCCTAGCGTTGAGCGATAGCACGATATAGCGTTTCAGAGAACGCCATTTTCCACCCAGAAAGGAGCGCGCCCCATGCGGATCGGTCTACAGGTGAGCGCGGACCGGGGGCGCTATGCCACCAAGGTGGAGAAGCTCCAGGCGGACGCCCGCTGGGCCGACCAGGCCGGCCTCGACACGATCTGGACACCCCAGATCCCCGATGAAATCGACGTGATGACTGCGGTGACGCTGCTCGGGACGGCAACGTCACGCATCGAGATCGGGACGTCCATTGTGCCGCTGCAGCCGCGCCATCCCGTGGTGCTGGCCCAGCAGGCCCTCTCCAACCAGGCCGTCTGCCAAGGGCGCTTCACCCTGGGCCTGGGCGTCTCGCACCACTGGATCATCAAGGACATGATGGGCCTGCCCTACGAGCGCCAGGCGCTGACCATGCGTTGCTACCTCGACGTGCTGGACCAGGCCCTGGCCGGTCCCGGGATCGTCGAGGTGAAGAACGAGCTCTTCGACATCCACCAACCGATCGACATCACCGACCTCACGCCCACGCCGGTGCTCATCGCCGCACTCGGCCCCGTCATGCTCAAGCTGGCCGGTGAGCGCACCTCGGGCACGGTGTTGTGGCTGGCCGACGAGCGCACCATCGCTACGCACGTGGTGCCGAGCATCTCCAAGGCGGCCGAGGCGGCGGGCCGCCCGGCGCCGCGCGTCATGGCGGGCGTGCCGGTGTGCCTCTGTCGCGACGACGAGGTGGAGGCGGCCATCGAGCGCACCAACCGCACGCTGAGCGAGGTGGTGGCCTCGCCCAACTACATGCGCCTCATGGAGCACGGCGATGCCCAGTCGATCGGTGACGTGCTCATCTGCGGTAGCGAGGCGGCCATGGAGGAACGGCTCCGCCGGTTCGCCGAGGCGGGCGTGACCGACCTGAATTGTCGCATCGTGGCTCTCGGGGAGGGCCGCGAGGCCATCAAGGCGTCGGCCGAGCGGACCCGCGAGTTCCTGGCTTCGGTCGTGCCGGCCATGCACCACGCGAGCTAGCCATCGCCCCGCATGGCCGTTCGTGCGGGCCATGCGTGCAGGTGGATGGTTGCCGCTTGCAAGAACGCAGTGGCGGTACGCTTTTTCGGCGAATTCTGCGTAGAGGGAGTCGACGGTGTCCAAGGTTCGTTTTTGGCGTCAGTTTCTGAGGCGCGCCCTCGTCGCCGGTACTGTCGTTCCTGCACTGGCGCTCATCGCAGTGGGAATGGGTAGGGTCTCCTCTCCGGCCGGCGCAGCGGTGCAGGGACTCACGTGCACGGGGATCTCGGGGAAGGCACAGAAGGTGGTGACGTTCTCGGGGTGCCAGCCCACTGCCAAGACCGGGGGGACGGCAACGGCGACACGGTTGGCCTCGGACACGTCTCTGACCCTTCACTGGTCGAAGGGACGCAGGACGTCGTTCACAGTGAAATACAGCGTCGCCGCCAAGAATCAGAATCCGTGCCCAAGGCCCAAATTGGAATACCTCGGAAAGGGCAAGGTGACTGCGGACAGCACGGGCACGACCTCACCGGGGGCCGCCGTAAAGCTGAGCGTGTGCATCGATCCCTCGACCGGGAAGACATTCCCTCTCGCCGGGAAGACGACCGTCGACATCGCTCCTTGATGGCGCGCCGGTCAGGAGCTCGACGGTGCGAGCATGCCGGCCGAGACGAACTGCCACATGGCATCGGCAGCCCGCGCTGAGTCGTGCGGTTCGGATCCCGAGATGGTCGAGGCGTAGGTGGCGTTGAACATGATGGTGGAAAGGATGAGCCCCGCCGCGTCGTCTTGCTCGAAGCCGGCCCGGACCTCGCCGGCCTCGACCGCATCGGCCACGACCTTCTCGAGGAGTGAAACGAGCGGCACGAACGCCCGTGCCGCCTCGTCCTGGTGCCCGGTGAGCAGCTCATGGCTGAACTCGGCCATGACCGGGGTCGGGTTGTTCTTGGAACCCCGACCCTTGGGTGCGGGCAAGCACATGCGGTAGTACTCGACGACGAAGCAATGCAGACGCGCCAGTGGCGTGGTCTCTTTGGCCACCAGGTCTTCGAGGCGGTCGGCCGTGGACCGGATCGCCTCGTCGAAGAGGGCCAGGAGCAACTCGTGCTTGCCGGCGAAGTATTGGTAGAAGCTGCGCAGCGACTGGCCGGAGCGATCAACCACCTCTTGCACCGTGAACTCCTTGCCCGACTCGGCGCTGGAGAGGAGCTCGAACCCGGCGTCGAGGAAGCGCTGGACCCGACCCTCGCTCCGAGCCCGGGCAGAGTCGAGGGAGCGGGCAACGGCCAGGTCCCGTCGGCGCAGCGGCGCGCCGTTGTCGGGCGCAGGGGTCTCGGGGGTGGACATTTTCCCAGTGTACCGAGTTCCCTTTCCCGGAGAGTAAGACTCTCCCCACACTGCCGGGCGCGCCGAAAAATCCGTGCACCATCACTTCCACCGCGCACCGGAGCGCCCTGGTTGACGACTGCTCTCATTTCGGATTTTGAGAATGCTGTTATCGTCGGCTGCCGTGGACGAGGCCCGGCTGGCCGACATCAAGGAACTCGAACAGGTTTTGGCCCGCTACGCCGTCGGGATGACCCAAGACGACATCGACGCCGTGATCGACGTCTTCACCCCCGACGGCACCTACAGCGCGTTCGGTGAGACCTACACCCTCGAGGACTTCCCCACCCTGGTGGCGGCCGCACCCAAGGGCCTGTTCCTGACCGGCACCCCGGTCCTCGAACTCGAGGGCGACGCCGGGACGGGTGCCCAGACGCTGTGCTTCGTGGACCAGACCACCCACGACATGCGCATCGGCTGGTACACCGACACGTACCGCAAGACGGAGCAGGGCTGGCGGCTGCGCACCAGGAAGATGACCTTCCTGCGGCGCAACGGCACCCGGGACGCGGGCAAGCCACACGACCCGACGCGCCCACGGCCCTCCGAAGAACCGGCTGGGTAATCCGGACCCATCGTGGAGCTCGTCGAGTTCAAGGCCGCGGTCGACCAGTGGCTCGACGCGCAGGCGGCCGAGCTCACCCCCGACTACGCCGGCATCGGGAGGCTCGACCAACAAATGGCGCACCTGCGCAAGGTCATGCGCCTCGCCTACGACGCCGACTTCATGCGCATGGGCTGGCCCGAACGGGTGGGCGGCCTCGGCGGGAGCAGTCTCTTGCGGGCCTACCTCGGTGAGCAGCTGACGGCGCGCGACTTCGTCGAGCCGGGCATCTACTCCTTGCCCGAGGTGCTGGCACCGACGATGATCGACTTCGCTCCCCCGGCCCTGGCGGCCGACATGGTGCCGCGGTTGCTCAGCGGTGAGGAGACCTGGTGCCAGGGCTTCTCCGAACCGGGGACCGGGAGCAACCTGGGCTCACTCATGTGCCGGGCGACGCGCACCGACGACGGCTGGCGCGTGAGCGGCCAGAAGGTCTGGACCAGCCTGGCCCAGTTCGCCTCGCGCTGCGTGCTCCTGACCCGGACGGGCAGCCCCGAGTCGGCCCATCGCGGCATCACCGCCTTCTTCGTCGACATGGACAGCCCAGGCATCACCGTCCGGCCCATCGAGACGATGCACGGGGTCGAGGAGTTCTCCGAGGTCTTCTACGACGACGTCCACATCCCCGACGACCGGGTGCTGGGCCAGGTCGACGGCGGATGGGCGATCGCCATGGACCTGCTGCCCTACGAGCGGAGCACCGCGCTGTGGCACCGGGCCGCCTACATGCAGCGACGGCTCGAGAAGCTGGTCGGCGCGGCGGCGCCCGGCGCGCTCGACGCGAAGGCGCTCGGCGAAGCCATGGAACTGCTCTGGGCGTTCCGGGCCCGATCGCGGGCCACCCAGCGGCGGCTGGCCGCCGGCGAAACACTCGGCGCGGAGACCTCCATCGACAAGGCCCTCGTCGCCGCCGCCGAGCAGGCGGTCTTCGACCTGGCGGCCGAGGCACTGGGCGCGGAGGTGGCGCTGGGCGACGATCCGGCCAGCCGGCGCTGGCGGGCCGAGTTCCTCTACTCGCGCGCCGCCACCATCTACGGGGGCAGCTCCGAGATCCAGCGCAACATCATCGCCCGTCGCCTGCTCGACCTGGGAGACGACCGGTGATGGAGGACGACGAGTTCGCCCTCTTCGCGGGCAGTGTGACCCGTGCCACCGACACCGCGAGCGGCGAGGCCCTCGACCGCGCGCTCGAGGACCTCGGGTGGCGCGATGCGCTGGCGGCCGACCGCAGGGTCGCCATCTCTCTCCTCTTCGACGCGGCAGGGCGAGCCAACGCCACCTCCTCCGCACTCGACTGGTTGTTGACCGACGCCCTGGGCGGGGCGTCGGATGCGGCCGTGGTCCTGCCCCGGTTCCGCACGAGCGCCCCGCCGGGCCTCGTGCAATCCGGACGTTGCGCGGTATCCGGGCTGGGGACGGCCGCGCTGCGCCGCCAGAGCAAGGCCATCGTCGTGGCCACGACGGGCGCGGGCTCCGTCGGGCTCGAAGTGCCCGTCGCCGCCTTGGCACTGCGACCGGTTTCGGGCCTCGACCCGGCGCTCGGGCTGCTCGAGGTGAGCGGCGAGGTCGAGCTCGGCCCGTCGCGCCCGATCCCGGCCGCCGAGTGGGACGGTGCGCTCGCCCTGGGCCGGCGCGCGCTCAGCCACGAGTTGATCGGCGCGGCGCGGACGATGCTCGAGCTGGCGCGCCGACACGCCACCGAGCGCGTGCAGTTCGGGCGGCCCATTGCCATGTTCCAAGCCGTGCGCCACCGTCTGGCCGACAGCCTGATCGCCATCGAGGCGGCCGAGAGCCTGCTGGCCGGTGCCTGGGAGGAGCCCGATCCGGTCCTGGCCGCCATGGCCAAGGGGATGGCGGGACGAGGGGCGCGCACCGTGGCCAAGCACTGCCAGCAGGTGCTGGCCGGGATCGGTTTCACGGCCGAGCACCCGTTCCACCGCTTCTACAGACGCGTCGTCGTGCTGGACCAGCTGCTCGGCGCGGGCAGCGTCCTGACCCGCCAATTGGGGACCGACGTGCTCGCCACAGGTACCCTGCCTCCAGCCTTCACGCTCTGACTCGGCCCGGCCCAACGGCCCGGCCGGCGGCCCGATCCGGCGGGACGACCGGAAGGGCGCTCGACGACCCGGTCGATTATGCTTGTTGCACAATTTTGATAACTAGGTTTCCGCTCGGCGAGAAACATCTGAGAGACAGGGGTGGGCCATGACGGCAGGTGCCGACCACGAAGTGAGGATGCTCGTCGACGGCGAGCTGGTCGAGGCCGATTCGGGCCGGACCTTCGACAACGTCAATCCGGCGACCGAAGAGGTGCTCGGCCCCGTGGCCGACGCGTCAAACGCCGAGATGCACCGGGCCATCGACGCCGCCCGCCGGGCCTTCGACGAGTCCGACTGGTCGACCAACCGGGACCGCCGCAAGGAGTGTCTGGCCCAGCTCCAAGACGCGCTGGAGAAGGACCGGGAGGCGATGCGCGAGGAGTTGATCCTCGAGGTCGGCTGCCCGCGGATGACCACCCACGCCAACCAGCTCGACATCCCCCTCGAGGGCGCGTTGGCGTACCCGATCAAGCTCATGGACGAGTTTCCCTGGCGGACCGAGATGCCGACGGCGGTCGACCGCCGCGGCGCCACCAACACGCGCCAAATCTGGAAGGAGCCCGTCGGCGTCGTCGGGGCCATCGTCCCGTGGAACTTCCCGCTCGAGGTGACGTTGAACAAGCTCGGGCAGGCGCTGGCGACTGGCAACACCGTCATCCTCAAGCCGGCGCCCGACACGCCGTGGAACGCCACCCGCCTGGGCCGCCTCGTGGCCGAGCAGACCGAGTTCCCGCCGGGCGTTCTCAACGTGGTCACCTCGTCGGACCACCTGGTCGGTGAAGAGCTCACCCTCTCGCCCAAGGTGGACCTGATCTCCTTCACCGGATCCACCGCGGTGGGCATGCGCATCATGGAGCGGGGCGGGGCCACGCTCAAGCGCACCTTCTTGGAACTCGGGGGGAAGTCGGCCACCATCGTGCTCGACGACGCCGACTTCGCCTCGTCGGTACCCTCGGGGATCGCGGTCTGCTTCCACGCCGGACAGGGGTGCGCCATCCAGACCCGCATGCTGCTCCCCCGCTCCCGTTATGAGGAGGGCGTGGAGATCCTCAAGGCGACGCTCTCCTCGGTGGCCTACGGCGACCCGCAGCAGCCCGACGTCATGATGGGCCCGGTGATCTCGGCCAAGCAGCGCGACCGCGTGCTCGGCTACATCGCCAAGGGCGTCGAGGAAGGGGCCACCTTGGCCCTGGGCGGCGGCCGCCCGGCCCACCTGCTCAAGGGCTGGTTCGTCGAGCCCACGCTCTTCACCGACGTCGCCAACTCCATGACCATCGCGCAGGAGGAGATCTTCGGACCGGTGCTGGTCACCATCCCCTACGACGATGACGACGACGCCGTGCGCATCGCCAACGACAGCGTCTACGGCCTCTCCGGTGGCATCTTCTCGGGCTCGCTGGAGCGGGCGATCTCCGTGGCGGAACGCATCCGCACGGGCAGCCTCGCCGTCAACGGCGGCATGCCCATCGGCCAGGCCGACATGCCCTTCGGCGGCTACAAGCACAGTGGCATCGGGCGGCAGAACGGGCTCGCCGGCTTCGACCAGTACCTCGAGACGAAGTCGGTCGCCTGGCCGACGCCGCAGTAGCTCCTCTCCCGGCCTCGGATCGGTCGATCAGATGGTCGGCGCGCCGTGACGAGTCACGATCCCGTCCTACGCCAGCACGGCTACCACCAGCTGCGGGTGAAAGAGGTCGTGCGCGAGACGCACGACGCCAGCTCTTTCGTGCTCGACGTCCCGCCGGACCTCGCCGAGACCTTCCACTACCAACCCGGACAATTCTGTACGTTTCGCGTCCATGTCGACGGCGAGGAGCAGCTGCGGTCGTACTCCATGTCGAGCGGGCCTGCCACCGACCCCGATCTCACCGTGACCGTGAAGCGGGTGCAGGGCGGCGTGGTCTCCAACTACTTCCTCGACCACGTCTCGGCGGGAGACGTCCTCGAGCTGACGAAGCCGGCCGGAGTGTTCTGCCCCCAGGACTCGGAGCGCGTCGTGGTCGGCCTCTGCGGTGGCAGCGGCATCACGCCTGTCATGTCCATCGCCAAGCATGTGCTCCACACCGATGAGCGGCCGGTTCGGCTGCTCTACGCCAACCGCGATCCCTCCTCGGTCATCTTCGAGGACTCCTTGGCTGAGTTGGAGGCGGCCCACCCGGGCCGTCTCGAGGTGCGCCACCACCACGACTCGGCGGCCGGATTCCTCGGCCCCGACGACGTGGCCGGGTTCGTCGGCACCGACCTCGACGCCGACTTCTACGTCTGCGGCCCCGGCCCCTTCATGGACATGGCGGAGACCGTCCTGGGCGGGCTGGAGGTGGGATCCGAGCGCATCTTCATCGAGCGCTTCCTCGTCGAGCAGCAGGAGAAGGAGACAGCGGCGGAAGAGGCGGGCGGTGCGGGCGGCGTCGACGATGACGTGCCGGTCGAGGTCACCGTGATCCTGAACAAGAAGACGGTCGTCGTGGCCTATCAGCGCGGGGACACGCTGCTCGAGACGGCACGCCGGGGCGGCCTGCGCCCGCCCTTCTCCTGTGAGTCGGGCAACTGCGCCACCTGCATGGCCTTCTTGAAGGAAGGGTCTGCTGTCATGCGGGCCAACAACGCCCTGACTCCCGAGGAGGTCGAGGAGGGGTGGATCCTCACCTGCCAGGGATTGCCTCGTGGCCCGACCGTCACCGTCGAGTACGAAGCGATGTGAGGCGGAGCTCGGTGGAAGGATGGATGCCATGACCGAGCGCATGCGTGACATCCGCGAGCTGAAGGACGACCCCGATGCCTACCGCGAGGAGCTGACCCGGCGTTGGAGCGGGTTGCTCAGCTACCGCTACATCGGGCGCAACCACTCCTCCATGAACGTGGGGCCCGAGGACAACACGGTGCGCATCCGCCGCGACATGCGCAACGAGGCCGGCGGCATCATGGTGGCGCCGTTGGCCATCTGCTCCCCCGAGGGAGGCCAGCCCGACATGGTCGCCGTCCCCAACCCGGTCATCGCCTCGGTACAGGTCCTCGATCCCGGCTTCGACGTGCAGACGGTCGAGGTGCTGGACTCCGGGTCGATCCACCAGGGCCGCACCATGGGCTACGGACGCTGCCGCATCGTCGACGCCGAGAATCATGACCGGGTGATCGCCTTCATCGACGGACAGAGCGCCATTATCGGTATCCCGCCCGAAGGCCTCGAGCGCATGGACGTCGAGGAGTCCAAGCTCGTCATCGAGGACTCGCCGTCGCTGCCTCCGCTGTGGCAGGTCTTCGGGGCGTCGCGCCGGGCGGACGGTCACTGGGTACTTCCCGAGCTCACGACTGAGCTCGCGTCACCGGATGCGGCGCTTCACATCGGGCCCCAGCACGTGGTGCTCGAAACCGCCGCCATCGACTGCCGCCGCGGAGTTGGCGGGCACCCGCCGTGTCGGCGTCGAGAGCTGGCACGTGATGTTCCTCGCCCGCGGCAAGGTGGGACCGTTCCATGTGGACGCTTCGGCCTATGGCGCCCCGGGCAACAAGGTGGGCGTGCGCCTGCTCATCCACGACGAGGGCAACGGCGACCGCGCCATCACCTCGGGCTCGGCCGTGCTGGCCGTCTTGAACTGAGCCCTCCCGGGCTCAGGGCCCAGGTTCGACCAGCAAGTCCAGATAGGCCGCGCCCGTGTCGGGCACCCGACCTTGACCCCAGCACTCGATTGGGAACGACACCATGACCATGGACAGCAAGATGTGCAGCAGGTTCTTGGCGTCCTCGGGCATGTCGTCGAGTGGGAACTCGTCGAGGTAGGTCAGGGCGTCCTGAGCCCGCGCCGTCACGGCGTCGTAGAACGTCTGCATTTCGTCCATGGGGACGGCGAGGCGCTGGGCAAAGCGCTCGGGCTCGGTGGCCAGGCACCAGGTCGCCGCGAAGGGTTCGAGGTCGGAGAACTCCGGGGGCAAGAGGGAATCGGCCATCGTCGCTCAAACCTCCACCGTCTCGCGGGACTTCTTGTAGTCGTCCACCCACTCGGCGGCCACCTTGTGCAGGTGTCGGCAGAGCACCTCCTGGTCCATCAGGGGGAAGCGGTCGATCACGCGTGACTCGAGCGCCCGCTGGGTCGCTTCGAGCGTGTTGGCGTCCTGGAGCCCGTACTCCTTGAAGGAAACCGCCGCCAGCTCTTGCTGGACGCGCTCGCGGGCGTTCTTCGGCGGCACGAAGTACAGGGTGCCCTCGAAGACGTGGGAACCTGCTGCGGTCGGCCAGTAGTGGTACGTCAGGTACCAGTTCTGCCCCCAGACGAGGATCACGAAGTTGGGCCAGACCTGGAACGAGTCCAGGCCCCACGGGTCGCAACCGGCCGGGTTGATCCCCGCGTCCTTGGGGTCGAAGTCGAGGTCCGGCACGTCCCACGGGCCGAAGAGCCCGCTGCGCGTGATGATCTCCATCGGCTTGAGCATGTTCTCGGGCAGCGTCCAGGGGTGGACGCCGGCCGTGCTCACCAAGCGGTGCGGCCCGTCGATGGCGTAGGCCGGCGCCTCGAAGCCTGCCTGCTGCATCGAGGTGGACAGATCGGGCGGCGTCTGTTTCGCGTGCAGAACGGGCGCATGGTAGAACTCCTGAAAGGCGTCCATGTAGAGCTTCCAGTTGCTGTTCACCGTGGCCCGGTAGAAGTAACGCTCGGTCAGCTTCTCGAAGGGGTAGTTCTCGAGCTTGGTCACCATCGGCCCGAGGAAGTCGCGCAGGCTCTGCTCCGGCTCTCCCTTCGCCACGTTGACGAAGACGAAACCGGCCCATACGTCACAGTGCACCGGGACCAGTCCGTAGTCGTCCCTGTCGAGGTCGAAGAACTCGGACTCCTGCTGGACGAAGGAGTTGGACCCGTCGAGGTCGTAGCGCCAGCCGTGATACTTGCACACGAACTGGCGGCAGACGCCGCTCGTCTCCTCTTGGGGGTAGTCGTTCCACACCAACTTGTTGCCGCGGTGACGGCACACGTTGTGGAAGGCCCTGATCTCCCCGTCGGTCCCGCGCACGACGACGACCGACGTGCGGGCCACGGTCAGCTCCTTGGTGAAGTAGCTCCCCTTGCGGGGCAGCTGCTCGACGCGTCCGACGTTCAGCCAGGATCGTTTGAAGATCGCGTCGCGCTCCAGCTCGTAGAACTCGGGCGAAATGGAGTCCTCGTACGAGATGGGCTCGGTCCCGAGATCGAAGTGCTCGGTCCAGCTCCCTTCAGGCGGCTTCGGCCAACGTGCCATGCGTGGGTCCCTCCCAGTGCGGCGTTCAACGACGACCTCATGGTAGCAGGCCTCTCAGCTGATGAGAAGGTCGTTTCCGTTTTTGGGATGATCGGTACACCCGAAACGGAACTTGCTGATCAGCCGGAGGATCGAGGGTCGGCTTCGGTGGCTGAAGGGGCCTCGCCGCCGGCCAACCCGCCCAGGGCGGCCTTGTGGAGCGTGTTGGCGGCCAGGCGCATATGGGCGGCATCGACCAGGCGTCCGTCACGCCCGATGGCTCCGACCCCGCCCGCCTCGGCCTCCCGGTACGTAGCCATGGCCCGGCGGGCCTCGTCCACCTCCGCCGGCGTGGGCGAGAAGATCTCGTTGGCCATCGTCACCTGGGAGGGATGGATGGCCCACTTGCCGTCGAAGCCCAAGGCGCTCGCCTGCCGGGCCGCCCGGCGGTACCCGTCGGGGTCCTGGTAGGCGGGATAGGGCGCGTCCACGGCGTCGACCCGTCCCGCTCGGGCCGCGGTGAGCACCTGCACCCGGGCAAAGTGCCAGAAGTCGCCCGGGTAGTCGTCGACGGGGTCGAAGTTCCCGTCCACCCGGGCGTGCAGCGAGGCCGAGAGATCCCCCGCCCCGAAGATCAGCGCCTCCAGTCGCGGACTGGCCTGGGCAATCTCGAGCGCGTTGGCCAATCCCTCGGCTTCTTCGATGAGCACCTCGAGACCGATGGGCCGGATGAGTCCGAGCTTGGCTTCGAGCTGGCCCAGCAACACGTCGACCCACCAGACGTCGCGGGCCGTGCGCACCTTGGGCACGATCAGCACCTCGAGGGCCTCACGGGCGCCCGTCACCACCTCGATGATGTCGCCGTGACACCAGGGCGTGTCGATGCCGTTGATGCGTACGGCGCGCACGGTCCGGCCCCAGTCGAGACCGGTGAGGGCGCCGACCGCGATCCCGCGTGCCGTCTCCTTCATGGAGGGCGCGCAGGCATCTTCGAGGTCGAGGAAGACGAGGTCGGCGCCCGCCGTGGAAGCCTTCTCGCACATGCGTTCGCTGCTGGCCGGCGTCGCCAGCTCCGATCGTCGAGCTCGGGATGGTGGCACAGTCGCTCCTTCGCTCCGTCGTTCAGATGGTGCCGGCGGCCTGCAACTCGGCCAGCCGCGCCGGGTCCAGGCCGAGGAGGTCACCGTAGACGGCGTCATTGTCGGCGCCGACGGCCCGGCCCAGGAAGTCGATGCGCCCCGCCATGTCGCGAAAGCGCACCACCGGTGCCTGCACGGTCATCGTTCCCAGATCGGGGTCGTCCACCTGCACGAAGGTCCCCCGGGCCGCCAAGTGCTCGTCGGCCAGGAGCTGGGCCGCGTCGTACACCGGTGCCGCGGCCACCTCCGCGCGCTCGAACTTGTCCATGACCTCGGCGAAGGGGCGATCGGCCACCCAGCCGGCCACGATGGCGTCGATCTCGTCCGCGTGACCCTGGCGCCGCACCGGGTCGACGTACTCGGGGTCCTCGGCCAGCTCGGGCCGCTCCACCGTGCGGTAGAGCCGCTTGACGATGTTGAGCGACGCACTCGAGAGCGCGACCCAACGGCCGTCCGCCGTGCGGTACGCGTTGCGCGGCGCGCTGGCGTCGAGTCGGTTGCCCGTGCGCCCCTGCACGACCTGTTTATGGCTGTAGGCCAGCGTCGCCGTCTCGATCAGCCGTGCCAGCGGCTCAATCAGATTGACGTCGATGAGCTGCCCCCCGCCCCCGTGCACGTCGCGGTGATAGAGCGCCATCATGACGGCGTAGGTTGCGGACTGCGCCGCCACCCCGTCGGCCAGGAAGAAGGGGGGCAACGTCGGGGGACCGTCAGGTTGCCCCGTCACGTGGGCAAAACCGCTGATGGCTTCGGCCAGGGTGCCGAATCCCGGACGGTCACTGGCCGGGCCACCGCTGCCGAATCCGCTCACGTGCAGCATGACGATCCGCGGGTTCGTCATCCGCACCGACTCGTAATCGAGGCCCCAACGGGCCAGGGCGCTGGGACGGTTGTTCACGACGACCACGTCGCTGACGGCCAAGAGCCGGTGGAACAGCTCCTGGCCCGCCTCGTTGCGCAGGTCGAGGGAGACGCACTGCTTGTTGCGCCCGACGCTCTTCCAGAACAGGCCCACGCCATCCTTCATGTGACCCCAGGTGCGAAGGGGGTCGCCGGCGCCCGGCTGCTCCACCTTGATCACCTCGGCGCCGAACTCCCCGAGCGCGGTGGCCACCATGGGGCCGGCCGCCAGGGTGGCCGCATCGATGACACGGAGGCCGCGCAGCGGAAGGTCGGGCGGGTCAGGCACGGAGCGCAGTGGCGGGACGCTCGAGCCCGAGGTGCTCGCGCAGTGTGGTGCCGGCGTACTCCCGGCGGAAGACTCCGCGGCGCTGCAGTTCTGGCACCACCAGGCGAACCACGTCCTCGTAGGCCCCCGGGGTGTGGGTGGCGGCGATGACGAAGCCGTCACAGGCGCCACCGTCGAACCAGGCCTCCATCTGGTCGGCGATGTCCGGGCCGGTTCCGACGAACCGGGGCCCCTGGAGCAGGGTGGCGCGGTGGCCCGCCAGATCGGCCAGCGTCATGGTGTCACCACCGATGTGCGTCTTGATGTTCTGCACCAGCCCGCGGATGCCCGAGACGGATTCGATCAACTCGTCGGTGATGGGTGAATCGAGGGAGAGACCCGAGAAGTCGTAGTTCATGAGCTCGGAGAGCAACGTGAGCGACGCCATGGGGTCGACCAGGTCGTTGAGGAAGAGCTGCTCGCGCTCCTCGGCGTGCGCCTTGGACTCGCCGACGACCGTATAGGCCATCGGCAGCATCTTGACGGTCTCGGGGTTGCGACCGCCCTCGCCGATCTTCTCTTTCTGATCCTTGTAGTGATTTCGCGCGATGTCGATGTCGGGGTCGCCGGTGAAGATGAGCTCGGCCCAGCGAGCCGCGAAGTCGCGGCCTCGTCCCGACGATCCGGCCTGGAGCAGCACCGGCCTGCCCTGCGGGCCTCGGGGCACGGTCAGCGGCCCGCGCACCTTGAACCATTCGCCCTCGTGGTCGAGTCGGTGCACCTTCTCCGGATCGGCGAAGCGCGGCGTCTCGCGATCGAGGATCAGTGCGTCGTCCTCCCACGTGTCCCACAGGCCGGTCGTCGCCTCGAGGAACTCGTCGGCCCGGTCGTAGCGCTTGTCGTGGGGCAGCGACTCCTCCAGCCCGTAGTTCTGCGCCTCGCCGTCGTTCACCGACGTCACCACGTTCCACGCGGCACGACCGCCCGAGAGGTGGTCGAGGGTGGCGAAGGTCCGAGCGACGTGGAAAGGCGTGTAATAGGTCGTCGAGTAGGTGGCGCCCAATCCGATGCGGCTCGTCGCCGCGGCGCAGATCCCGAGCACGATGCTCAGATCGAGCTTCACCGGTCGAGCCCCCGTGCGCACGGCTTCGGCCACGGAGCCGGCGTAGATCCCCGGCATGGCCAGCCGGTCGTCGAAGAACATGAGGTCGAAGCAGCCCTGCTCGAGCGTGCGGGCCAACTTCTCGTAGTAGCCGGCCTGGAGGAAGCCGTGCTCGGTTGCCGGATGGCGCCACGAACCGGCGTACACGGTGGCGTTCCCCGCCTGCATGAACCCCACCAGCGCCATCTCGCGCTTCGAGCCCTTGGGCATGGCCCTCTCCTTCTTGATCTCATTGATCCACGGCGCAGTCCGGGCGCGGCGGTCATCGACGTGACGTGCACCGCGCAACTTAATATGTAATATTTCAGATATCAAACTGATCAGCACCACGGTCCGGACACAGGCGGCCAACGAACTACGCGACCGCATCCTCACCGGCCGGCTCCGGCCGGGCGACCGGCTCGACCTCGACCAACTGACGGCCGAGTTCGGGATCAGTCGCACCCCCGTCAGAGAGGCCCTGCTCGAGCTCTCCTACGAGGGACTCGTGGCCATCACCCCTCGCAGCGGGATGGCCGTCGTCGGCATCACGCCCGACGATGCGGTGGACAACTTCGCCATCCTGGCCGCTCTGGCCGGGAAGGGGGCCGAGATGGCCACCCAGCGGATGGGGCCGCCCGAGCTCACGGAGCTCGAACGCCTGGCCGACGCCATCGACGGATCCGACGACGTGGTCGGGGCCAACCGTCGCTTCCACCGGGCGGTCAACCGCGCCGCCCGGTCGCCTCGCTTGCTGGTGTACCTGCGCCAGGCGATCCGAGTCGTACCTGGGAACTTCTTCGAGTTGTTTCCCGAGCAGGAGCACCGCAGCAAGCACGAGCACGCCGCGCTCTTGGAGGCCATGGCTGCGGGCGATGCATCGACGGCCCGACATGTCGCGGAGGACCACGTCCTCACGGCTGGCCACGCGCTGGGCGACTTCCTCGCGGCGCTCAGCGCGAACGAGGGGGAGGACGCACCCGTCGTCCCCGGCTAGACAGGGCAGCCCAAGTGGTCACTCGGTCGAGCGGGTCTCCCGCTTCATCATGCGATCCAGGTTCGCCCGGAGCTCCGGTGAAGTGAACGAACGGTCCTCGGCCGTCAAGGCGTAATCGATCGTGGCCAGCACGGCCCGCTCGAGGTGGAGGTTGATCACCCGCTTCGTGTCCTCCACCGCGCCTCGGGGCAGGCTGGCGATGCGCCGCGCGCACTCCATGGCGTGGCTCATGACCTCTTCGTCCGGACAGACGTGGTTGACCAGCCCGATCGCCGCGGCGCGAACGGCCGGGATGCGCTCGCCCGTGAGCGCGTACTCCTTGGCTAGTTGCAGGCTGGTGAGCAGCGGCCAGACCACCGGACCGCCATCGGCGGCGACCAACCCCAAGAGCACGTGCGGGTCAGCCAGATGAGCGGTCTCCGCCATGTACACCACGTCGGACAGGGCCACCAGTGAGCAGCCGAGCCCCACCGCCGGACCGTTCACCGCGGCCACGATCGGCACTCGGCAACCGACCATCCCGGTGACGATGGCCTTGCCATCGATCAGGGTCTGCTTGCGCAGCGCAGTGTCCTTCGTCAACTCGTCGATATAGGAAAAATCGCCGCCGGCGCAGAATGCTCGTCCGGCGCCGGTGATGACGGCGACCCGCGCCTCGGTGTCGGCGTCGAGCTGCGGGAACAGCTTGGCCAAACCGGAGTGAAGGACGTGGTTCGTCGCGTTGAGGTCGTCGGGTCGGTTGAGCGTGATCACACGGATCGCACCATCGGCCTCCACCAGGATCTCGTCGGGCAGGTCGTAGGTGATCATGTGGCGGGCATCTCCAGAATTCGGGTTGCGATCAGGTTGCGTTGAATCTGCGACGTGCCGCCCATGACGCTCTGCGCCCGGCTGTAGAGATACGCCTTGAGCCAGGTGTCGTCCTCACCGGCCGGCGCGATACCGCCGATGGCCAGGGCGGCGTGGCCCACGGCCTGTTCGCACCACGTCATGAGCAGCTTGTCGACCGAGCCCTCGGGCCCGTGGACGATGCCCTCGAGTCGGTCCGAGAGTCGTCGGCTCACGTGGCAACGGAGCATCTCGACCTCGACGAGTGCCCAGGCCAGCTGGCGGCGCTGCTCGGCGCCGTAGCGTGCCGGGTCGGCCTGCACACGGTGGACAAGCTCGTTGGCCATCTTTCCGTAGCGAGCCACATAGCCCAGTTCACCGGGCTCCCGCTCGTGGCTCACCACGGTCATGGCCAGTCGCCAGCCCTCACCGGGCTGGCCGACCATGTTCGCCGCGTCGACGCGAGCACCGTCGAAGAGCACTTCACCGAACTCGCGGGTGATGCCGTTGATCATCTTCAATGGTCGCTGTGCGATGCCGGGCTGATCCATCGGCACCACGAAGGCCGAGATGCCGCGGTGCTTGGGCACCTCGGGGTCCGTGCGGGCGAGGACGAGACACCAGTCGGCGGCGTCCGAATAGCTCGTCCATACCTTGTGCCCCGTGATCACGTACTCGCCGCCGTCGCGCTCGGCCCGGGTACGCAACGCGGCCAGGTCTGAGCCCGCATCGGGTTCGCTGAACCCCTGGCACCAGCGATCGCGCCCGCTTACCAGCCCGGGCAGGAAGCGCTGCTGCACCTCTGCACTTCCGTGCTCGAGCAGACCCTGGACGAGGTAGCCGACACTCGGACGCGGCGGGGCCGCCGCTGCGGTGAGCTCTTCGTCGAGGATCACGTCGTACACGCTGGGCAGGCCGTGCCCGCCCACCTCGGTCGGCCAGGACAAGCCGAAAAAACCGGCGTCGTAGAGCCTCTGGTGCCAGGCTGCCTGGCCGGCCCAGTACTCGTCGGCGGTCGACGACGCCGGCAGGCCGGGGTTGTGCGCGTCCAGCCACTCACGCAGGCGGAGGCGAAAGGCCTGCTCCGCGGGCGAGTCACCGAAGTCCATCGTCTCCTCCGATTCCGCGTCCGGCCAGCACCCGCTCCAGGCTGAGGCCGATCCCCCCGAAGAGTTCGCTCGAGAAGAGGGCGCGCCGTAGGTAGACGTGCGCGAGGCATTCCCAGGTATTCCCGATACCGCCATGCACCTGGACGGCCGTCTCGCACACGTCTCGGGCGGCCCGGGCACAGTAGGCCTTGGCGGACGACGCCGCGGCGAGCGCATCCGACGCGGGCAGGGCGTCGACCGCCCAGGCGGCGTGCAGGGCGATGGACTTCGAACCTTCCACGGCCACCTGGGCATCGGCCAACAGGTGTTGGACGGCTTGGAACGATCCGATGGTCGCGCCGTACTGCCGGCGTTCTCGGGCATAGTCAGCCGCCAGAGCGAGAGCGCCCCGCATCACGCCGACCAGGTCGGCACATGCCACAGCCAGGCCAAGGCTCCGCCAACGCACAAGTTCGTCGCGCTCGAGCGAACGGGACGCATGCGAGAGCGGCGCTACGGACGCTCCGGGCGGACACCCCACGACGACGCGGGTCAGGTCGACCCCTTCAGCGGGACCGTCGTCGGTGAGGGCAAGCGACCCGGCTCCCCACCTGGAAACGGAGCCGCCCTCCCCGGGCACCAGGGCCAAAGCCGACACCGAACCGCGCCGGTCGACGGCCAGCCCGCCCTCGGCCAGGCGGCGCCCGCTGCTCTGAACAACCTCAGAAAGATCGAGCGTGAGCACGATCGTCTCGGGTGTGTCCGTGGGCGTTGCGCCGGTCAACCGTCGCAGGTCAGCTGCCATGGTAGGGCCGATGAACGGTACGTCGGCCAGCCCACGACCCAACTCCTCGGCCACCACCGCAACTTCGACCGCCGACGCCCAGGGGCCTTCCTCGTCTGACGCGGCACGCAGCTCACGCCAGCCCGAGGCCATGACCGCGGCGTCGAGTTTGCCCACTCGCTCGGTGTCGTCGAGGTCGGCCACCATATGGAGCCCGAGCCGGTCCACCACCTGGGCGGCCGAGTCGCGCAGGGCCACCTGCTCGGGCGAGAGTCGAACGTCCACGTCAGTCCACTCTCGTCGATGGTGGCGCGGCGTGCGAATCCCATTCCTTGCGCAACGTCCGACGCAACACCTTGCCCGACGGGGTCCGAGGGATCGTGTCCACGAGCACCACCGTGCGCAGGTGCTTGTAAGTGGCCAGCGAGTCCGCCACCAGTGCCTGCAGGTCTTCGGCGCGGACCCCTCGGCCGGCCTCGACCTGGACGGCGGCGACCGGTACCTCGCCTGCTCGCGCGTCGTCGACGCCGAAGACGGCGCAGTCGAGCACGCCGGGGTGACCATGGAGCACGGACTCGATCTCGGCCGGCGCCACCTGGAAGCCACTCACTTTGATCATCTCCTTGCAGCGGTCGGTGAGATGGACCCATCCCTCCGCCTCGAGCCAGCCCACATCTCCGGTGCGGTACCAGCCATCGTCGAACGCCGCCGCCGTGGCGTCATCGGGAAGGTACCCAGCCATCGCCGACGCGCTGTGCACCTCGATCTCCCCCGTCTCACCGGGTTCGAGGACGGAGCCCGAGTCCAGATCGACCACGCGCAGCACGACGTCACCGATCGGAAGCCCAGCCGAGTCGAGCCGCCAGGACTCTGGACGTCCGACGGGGTTGGCCGTGATCACCGGGACCTCACTCGTGCCGTACGCCGGCAACCAGCGAACGCCCGTGCGCGCCGTCACCGTCTCGGCCACCGAGGGTGTGACCGGTGTGGCGCCCCACATGATGTAGCGCAACGAGGAGAGGTCGTAGCGCTCGAGCTCCGGATGGTTGGCCATGGCCAGGGCGATCGGCGCCACCGCCATCTCGAGCGTCATCCGGTCGCGCACAATCGAGTCCAGCTCGTCTTCGAGGTCGAACCGGCGGTGCAGGCGGACGGTGGCCGCGGCCACGGCGGCGGTGAGCATGTTCAGCAGCCCGAGGATGTGCGACGGAGGGGTGGCGATCTGGAAGCGGTCGTGGTGGTCGAGTCCGAGCGCCATCACCCAGTGTGCGGTGGCCAGCACCATGGAACGGTGGGTGTGGCGGACCGCCTTGGGCAGATCGGTGGTCCCCGAGCTGAAGACCAGCACGGCGTCGTCGTCCTCGCCGACGTCGCGCTCGGGAGCGGGCGCGGTGCAGGCCCGATCGACCATGCCGGCCGCGTCGGCGTCGTCGAGGTCGAGGACCGCCTCCTCGCCCAGGCGCTCGCCGAGCAGCGCGGCGCCCGCGCCGTCCGCCACCCCGAAGCGCGGCGACGTCAAGCCGAGCGCGGCAGCCACCTCCAACCCCTTCCAGGCCGGATTCAAGAGCACGGGCGCCACGCCGACCTTGCTGGCCCCGTGGACCACGGCCACGAACTCCGGACGGTTCGAGGTCATCATGGCGACGCGATCGCCGGGCTCGAGGCCCCGATCAACCAGGTCGCGCGCGACCGCGTTGGCGGCGCGGTCGATGTCGGCGAACGTCCAGCACGCAGTACCCACCAGCAGGGCGGGATGATCGGGAAAGCGCGTCGCGGCCGACTCGAGCCCTCGGTGCATGAGGCCCGCAGTCATCGGGAAACAGTCTTCTCTGAATTGAGATTCAGCGTCAACACCAGCGAAGTGTATGGTTTTCGCGGCCAAGAAAGAGGTGCCGGTGTGACGGGAGCGAACCCGCAAGACGTGGACGAGGCGGTCCGGACCGAGATCATCGAGCTGGTACGAAGGTTCGTGGCCCGCGAGGTCATTCCGGCGGCCCCCGAACTGGAGCGCAGCGACACCTTCCCGTCGGCGATCGTCGAGCAGATGACGGAACTCGGCCTCTTCGGGGTGACGATCCCGGAGGCCTACGGCGGCCTTGGCCTGGACCTGCTCACCTACATCGGGGTGATCGAGGAACTGTCCTACGGCTGGATGAGCCTCACCGGCATCGTGAATACGCACACCATGGCGGCGACGCTGATCATGGCGCACGGGACCGAGGAGCAGAAGCAGCGGTGGCTGCCCGCCATGGCGTCGGGTGCCAAGAGGGGCTGCCTGTCACTGTCGGAACCCGACGCCGGCAGTGACACGCGCAACTTGTCGTGCCGGGCCCGGCGCGACGGCGAGGAGTACGTCCTCAACGGCACCAAGGCCTGGGTCACCAACGGGGAGCGGGCGGCCATCGTGGCGCTGGCCGCCCGATCGGAAGAGGGCATCTCCGCCTTCATCGTGGAGAAAGAGCCGGGGCCCAGGTTCGAAGGCATCTCGGTCAGCAAGAACATGAGCAAGCTGGGCTACCGGGGCGTGGAGACGGTGGAGATGGCCTATGCCGACCACCACATCCCGGCCTCCAACCTCATCGGCGAGGCCGGTCGCGGACTGCCCCAGATTTTGAGCGTGCTCGAAGTGGGCCGGATCAACATCGCGGCGCGAGCCGTCGGCGTCGCACGTGCCGCCTTCGATGCGGCGCTCTCCTACGCCCAGCAGCGCGAAACGATGGGCAAACCCATCGGCGAGCACCAGGCCATCGCGCTGAAACTGGCCGACATGGCGACACGGCTCGAAGCGTCACGGTTGTTGACGCGCAACGCGGCCGAGCGCAAGGCCCAGGGGCTGCGCTGCGACGTCGAGGCCGGGATGGCCAAGCTCTTCGCCAGCGAGACCGCTCTCGAGCTCAGCATGGAGTCGATGCGCATTCACGGCGGGGTGGGCTACACGACCGAATTCCCCGTCGAGCGCTATTACCGGGACGCGCCGCTCATGGTGATCGGCGAGGGAACCAACGAGATCCAGCGCCTCGTCATCGCCCGGGGCCTCCTGGCCCGGGCCCGCGCTCAGGACTGAGCGGACCGTCAGGTCTCCCGGCGTGCAGCCAGCTCCTCGAGCACGGAGTCGGTGTGCTCGCCGAGCCGCGGTGGCGGCCCGGCCGGTCCCACGGTGGCGTCTGAGAACCCGACAGGCCCGTTCACCAATCGCTGCGACCCGCCATCGTCGTCACCGAGGTCGAGGTCGACGAACCCGTCGTTGGCGACGAGCTGTGCGTCCTCGAGTACCTCCGCCGGTCCCAGCGCCGGGGCCCACCACACGCCCTCGCGATCGAAGCGTTCCGCCCACACGGCGAGCGGTTCCGCTGCGATGATCTCGTCGAGCAGCGCGATCACCTCGCCCCGGTTCTTGCGCAGCGACCGGGCGTCGGCGAAGCGCGGGTCCTGGTGTAGGTCCTCACGCCCCAGCGCCCGGTAGATCCTGCCGATGTGGCGGTCCGCCTCGAGGCCCATGAAGAAGAACCAGCGGCCGTCCTTGGCCCGGTACGAATTCATGAACGGTGTCTGGTTCACGTCGCGTGCCTCGGCCGGCGCCACCTTGCCCAGCGCAGCCTGCAGGCTGAGGTCCCACCCGAGGATGTAGCTGCCGGTCCGCAACAACGAGACCTCGACGACGCGCCCCTGACCGGTCTGACGCTGCTCGAGGACGGCAGCCAGAATGCCGGCCAGCCCGGCCAGCCCGCAGACGTGGTCGCCGATGCCACCGCGCGCGTTGAGCGGGACGCCTTCGGCGTTGGTGGCCAGCTGGACCGAGAGCCCGGTGCGGGCCCAGAAGGCGCCGATGTCGTAGGCGGGGCGGTTGCGGTCCTCGCCCCGCAAGCCGTACCCGCTCATGCTGCAGTACACGAGGTGAGGGTGGCGCGCCACCGTGGCCTCGGGCTCGAGACCCAGGCCGTCGAGCGCGTCGGGCCGCAGGTTGCTCAAGAACACGTCGGCCGAGGCGAGCAGCTCCTCGAGCGCCTCCTTGGCCTCGGGCTGGCGCAGGTCGAGCACCACGCTCCGCTTGCCCCGGTTGTCCTGGGCGAAGGCCGGGTTGGGCCGGTCGCCGATCCCCAACGACCCGAGGGCGCCCCGGATGGGATCGCCCGACGGGGGTTCCACCTTGATGACGTCGGCCCCCCAGTCGGCCAGCAGCGCCGCCGCCGAGGGGGCCGCCACCCAGACCCCCATCTCGATCACGCGCAGGCCGGCGAGCGACGACAGTCCCGAAGGCCCCGTTGTCATGACGTTGCCTCCGACACCTGCCGGCGCAGCGCGTCCTTCATCACCTTGCCGGTCGCGTTGAGCGGCAGGGCGTCGACGATCGTGACCGCCCGGGGCACCTTGTAGTTGGCCATCTGCTCGCGGCTCCAGGCGATGATGTCCTCGCCCGAGACCGGCTCCGACAGCACGACGAAGGCCATCCCCACCTCGCCCAGGCGTTGGTCGGGGACGCCGATCACTGCGGCCTGCGTGATGGCCGGGTGTCGGAGGAGGGCGTTCTCGATCTCGGCCGGATAGGCGTTGAAGCCACCCACGATGAACATGTCCTTGACCCGGCCCACGATGCGCAGCCGACCCGCCTCGTCGAGCGACCCCAGGTCGCCCGTGTGCAGCCAGCCCTCCGCCGTGAGCACCTTGGCCGTCTCGTCGGGGTCGTCGAGGTAGCCCAGCATGATGCTCCCCCCGCGCAGGAGGACCTCGCCGGCCTCGTCTGGTGCAACCTCGCGCCCACCCTCACCGACGATGCGCACCTCGAACCCGGGACGAGGGCGCCCCACTGTGGTGGCCACCGCCGCCGCGTCGTCGTCGTCCGAGGTGCCACACGCCGTCCCGCCCTCGGTCAGCCCGTAGCCGGTGACCACCCTGGAGAAGGGCAGTTCGGCATCGACCCGCCGGATCAGCTCGACCGGGATGTCGGCCGCACCGGTGACGGCGACGCGCAAGGTCGAGAGGTCGTAGTCGTCCCGGGCCGGGTGGTCGAGGATGGATTGGTAGAGCGTGGGCGGACCCGGCAGCACCGTGACCCGCTCGGAGGCGACCCGGGTGAGGACCCGGTCCACGTCGAACACCGGCTCGGGGAGCATCGTCGCCCCCGCCGCCACACTGGCCAAGATGCCCGCCTTGAGCCCGAACATGTGGAAGTACGGGTTCACCTGGAGATAGACGTCGCCGACCGAAAGGCCGGACATGGCCACCCAGTCGGTGGCGATGGTGAGCGTGCGCCCGTGGGTCATGACGACGCCCTTGGGCACCCCCGTGGTACCCGACGTGAAGAGGATGTCCGACGGGTCATCGGCGGTGAGGGCGGCGCTCCGACGCGCCACCTCGTTAAGGCTCTCGGGCGTCGCCCGGCCCACGAAGTCGTTCCACGACAGCGCGCCGTCCGGAACGGGGCCCCGGACGACGACGGTGGTCGTCAGGTCGGGCAGCGGGGTCCCCGCGCTCGCCAAAAGGGCGAGGTAGTCGGTGGAGAGGAAGTCTGTGACGGTCAGCAGAACCTTGGCCCGGCTGCGCGAGAGCAGATCGGCCGCCTCGGGCCCCTTGAACCTGGTGTTGACGGGGATCAGGACGCAGCCGGCGGCGAAGATGCCGAGGGCGGCCACCACCCAGTCGGCGCAGTTGAAGCACCAGAGGCCGACCCGATCGCCCGATTCGACCCCCGAGCCGACCAGCGCGGCCCCGAAGCGGTCGGCGGCCGCCGCGAGCTGCGCGTACGACATGGAAGTCTTGTCGTCGCGGATGGCCGTCACAGCGCCGAACTCTTTGGCGGCACCGGCCACCATGGCCGGGATGCTCGGCCACGCGCCGGTCGGCGCGCTCACGCCGCTGCTGGCGGCATGGCCGCGCCCACTGCTGAGAATGCTGCTCTTGCCATACAATAATGTTACTTTCAATCGGCGACCGCACAAGGCGCCGATCGGGATGCTCGAGCGTCCCGCCGCTGCAAGGGAGACGTGATGGCCATGACCGCGCCGGCGCCGTACTACGACCCGTACGACTTCGAGATCGACGCCGATCCGTATCCGGTCTGGAAGCGGCTCCGCGACGACGCGCCCCTGTACTTCAACGAGAAGTACGAGTTCTACGCGCTCAGCCGGTACGAGGACGTCGAGAAGGGCCTCAACGACTGGCAGAGCTACAGCTCGGCCCAGGGCTCGGTGCTCGAGATCATCAAGGCGAAGATGGAGATGCCGCCGGGGATGTTCATCTTCGAGGATCCACCGGACCACGACCTGCACCGTGGCTTGCTCAGCCGCGTGTTCACGCCGCGGCGGCTCGCGGCCATTGAGCCTCAGGTCCGCGCCTACGCCGCCCGCACGCTGGACCCGCTGGTCGGCCACGGCGGATTCGACTTCATCGCCGACCTCGGGACCGAGATTCCCATGCGGACGATCGGCATGTTGCTCGGCATCCCTGAGGAGGACCAGCAGGCGCTCCGGGTGCAGCTCGACGAGGGGCTGCGTCTCGAGGACGGGGTGATGCCCGAGGTGACGGCTCGTGACGGAGCATCCACCAACTACGCGGCGTACATCGACTGGCGGGCCGAGAATCCCTCCGACGACCTCATGACGGAACTGCTCACGGCGGAGTTCACCGACGAGCACGGGACGGTGCGCACGCTCACCCGCGAGGAGGTGCTGGGCTACATCGGGCTGCTGGCCGGAGCGGGCAACGAGACGACCACGCGCCTGATCGGCTGGGCCGCCAAGCTCTTGGCCGATCACCCCGACCAACGCCAGGCCATGGCCGAGGACTTCGGGTTGATCCCCAACGCCATCGAAGAGTGCCTCCGCTACGAACCGCCGTCGCCGGTCCAGGCCCGCCTGGTCACCGAGGACGTCGAGCACCACGGCCAGTCGGTCCCCTGGGGCAGCATCGTGCTGCTCCTGAACGCCTCGGCCAACCGCGACGAGCGCCAGTTCTCCGACCCGGACCGCTTCGACATCCAACGCAAGGCCCAACGGCACCTCAGCTTCGGCTACGGGCTCCACTTCTGCCTTGGCGCGCACCTGGCCCGGCTCGAGGCCCGCGTGGCCCTCGAGGAGGTGCTCCGCCGCTTCCCGGTCTGGGAGATCGACGAGGCCAACGCGGTGCAGGCCCGGACGTCCACCGTCCGTGGCTGGGAGAAGCTCCCGGTGTTCGTGCCGTGAAGAGACCGGGAGCGCGCAGTGCCTGACGCCGTCCTGACGTCGACCGTCGACCAGGTCCGCATCATCACCCTCAACCGGCCCGAGGCGCGCAACGCCATCGACTCGGACGTCTCGCTCGGCGTCTTCGACGCGCTGGCTGCGCTCGACGCTGACGATGACGTGCGGGTGGGGATCCTGACGGGTACCGGCGGTGACTTCTGCGCCGGGATGGACCTCAAGGCGTTTGCCCGTTCCGGGCTGCCCGCCAAGATCGACGCCGTACTGCGCAACGGGTGCCGCAAGCCGCTCATCGCCGCCATCGAGGGTGTCGCCGTCGGCGGAGGCCTGGAGCTGGCGCTGATCGCCGACCTTCTCGTCGGCTCGAGCACGGCCCGGTTCGGTTCGCCCGAGGTCAAGTTCGGTCTCTTCCCCGGCGGTGGGGCCCTGTTGCGACTCCCCCGCCACCTGCCCCAGTCCCTCGTGGTCGAGCTCGCCCTCACCGGCAGACTGATCTCGGCCCAGACCGCGTTCGAGCACGGCCTGCTGGTCCGGCTCTCCGAACCGGGAGCCGCGTTGGACAGCGCACGTGAGCTGGCCACCGCCATCGTCGCCGCGGCACCGCTCGGCGTGGCCGCCGCGAAACAGCTCCTGCGCCGTAGGCCGGGCCGAACCGAGGACGAGCTCTGGGAGGAGCAGGTGACGCTGGTGGACGCCGTCTTCCATTCCGAGGATGCACAGGAGGGTGCCCGAGCCTTCGCCGAGAAGCGGGCGCCCCGCTGGACCGGTCGCTAATGCTGCGCGGTTCGATTCTTCGAATGACAATTCTTCCTTATGGTGCCGGTCGAGGGCGGTTGGCTCGCGGTTAGCTCTCTGCAAGCACCTGGTCCTGGATGACGCGCCCAAGGCCGGTCACGGAGAGAGGGCAGGCTTTGGCGTCAAGTGTTCGCCGATTGGATGCCCCGAGTTCGCAGGTCAGTCCGTCAAGGTGGCCCGGACAGGCCCACCGCCCCCACCGATCCGCTCTCGGCGAACGCCACGGACACGCTGGTGCCGGGTTCTCCTGTTTTGCCCTAATAGGAGGCAACCTTTCGAAGACGCAGGAGGGTTGAAGTAGATAATGGACGGACGTCGGCATCAGAGCCAGCCCCGGATTGACTTCGACCGCTTCGTCGCCGAGACGGCTGAGCCTCTGCTTCGGTCGGCCTGCCTGATCACCTGGGACTTCGCCGAGGCGGAAGACATGGTTCAGGAGTGTCTGTTCAAGGTCGCCCGCCGATGGCCTCGGGTCAAGAAGATGGAGCGGCCTGTCGCGTACCGCGCGCACGGTGCTCATCCACCTTGCGTTGGACGAAGGAAAGCGGAGGAGCCGGCGGCGCTCAGAGCTCGGACCTGAAGCGACAGGGCTCCTCGAGGCGCACCACGACGATGCTGCCGTGCGCATCCTTGGACGCGTCGAGACGAATAGCGACCTGCTGGGGGTGCTCAGAGAGCTGCCACCACGGCAACGCGCCGCCCTCGTGCTGCGGTACTTCGATGACCTGAGTGTCGTTTGCCAGTCACATGGGACCAGTTGATCGCTGGTTTTGCCAGTGACATGGGACCACCCTCTTTGCCAGTTATGGGACCACCTTGAGGGTCCACCAATGCCGGCCGAAAAGACATTCGGCTGGGCCTCCAGAGCCGCTGGCGAGGAGGCCCCATGGCGTTTCGGGAGGTATCGGTCGTCCAGGTCAAAGAGGCGTTGCGGCGCTGGCTTCGCGGCGAGGGCGAGCGCCCCATCGCCCAGGGGGTCGGCATCGATCGAAAGACGGTCAGGCGCTATATCGCGCGGCCATCGAGCTCGGGGTTGAGCGCTCTGGCGGCGAGGAGCAACTCGGTGACGAGTTGATCGGCCAGGTGCTCGAGCGGGTCCGTCCGCACCGCCCCGATGGCCACGGCGAGGCCTGGCGGACCCTGCTGGGCGAAGAGGAGCGGATCAAGGGCTGGTTGAAACAACGATCTCACCGTCACCAAGATCGGCATCCTGCTGGCCCGCCAGGGGGTGGTCGTCCCGCCGCGCACCTTGGCTCGCTTCTCTGTCGAGCGCTGCGGAGCCGGGAGGCGCACCGTCACCGTCCGGGTCGCCGACCCGCCGCCGGGACAAGAGCTCCAGGTCGACTTCGGACGCCTCGGGCTCGTCCCCGACGGCGAACGCCGGCGGGTCTGCCACGGGCTGATCTTCACGGCCTGTCTCCAGCCGCCACCAGTTCGTCTGGCCGACGTTCCTCCAGACCACAGAAGAGGTCATCAGAGGCTTCGAGGCGGCCTGGAGCTACTTCGGCGGGGTGTTCCCCGTCGTCATCCCCGACAACATGAAGTCGATCGTCATCACGGCCGAGAACACCGCGCCGCGGATCAACGACACCTTCATGGAGTACGCGCAATCCAGAGGCTTCGTCATCGACGCGGCCCGGTGGCCACACCCACCGACAAACCACGGTCGAACGCGTTGTCCACTACGTGCAGCACAACTTCTTCGCCGGAGAGTCCTTCGTCGACCTGGCCGACTGCCGGGCGCAGGCCGAGACCTGGTGTGCCACCACGGCGGGCATGCGCATCCACGGCACGACCCAGTGCCGGCCCATCGAGGCGTTCCGCACCGAGGAGCTCCCGCTGCTCTTGCCCCGGCCCGCTGCGCCCTTCGACACGCCGAAGTGGTCCGATCCCAAGGTCCACCGCGACTTCCACGTCGAAGTGGACAAGGCGATCTACTCGGTGCCCCACCACCTGGTCGGGCGAACGCTGCGGGCCCGGCGCGACTCCGCGCACGGTCAAGCTGTACTTGAAAGGCGAGCTGGTCAAGGTCCATCCCCGCAAACCACCAGGTGGGCAGAGTCCACCGATCCCGCCGACATGCCCACCGGCACCGAGATCTACGCCACCCGCGACATCGAACGCCTCGGGCGCATGGCCGCCGATCACGGCCCCTCCATCGGCCTCTACGCCGCCGCCATCTTGGACACGCCGTTGCCCTGGACCAAGATGCGCCAGGTCTATCGCCTGCTCGGCCTGGTCAAGAAGTGGGGGCCCGAGCGCGTCGAGCTGGCCTGCCGTCGCGCCCTCGAGGCCGAGGCCGTCGACGTGAACCTCGTCTCGCGCATGCTCGAGCGGGCCCGAGAAGAAGCCGAGCCCGAGCCGTTGCGCCCCGACCGGTCGTGATCCAGGGTCGCTTCGCCCGCGATCCCTCCGAGTTCGTCAGCGTCACCGAGGTCGGGCCGATGAGCGCGCCGCGCCCCACGCGTCTCGCCCGAGCTCAAGATCCTCATGCGCGCGCCTCAAACTCGGCCAGCTCCTCACCACGCTGCCCGATCGCCTGGCCCTGGCGCGCACCCACGAGCTCAGCCCACATCGAGTTCCTCGAGCAGCTCTTCAGCGACGAAGTGCAGCCGACGCGATGCCGCCTCGGCCGGCCTGCGGGCCCGGGCGGCCAAGCTGGACCCGCCACATGGTGCTCGAGGCCTGGGACGAGAGCGCCCAGATCACCTATGACCGCGCCATCTGGTCCGAGCTGGTCTCCATGCGCTTCGTCGAGCCAGGCCCGCAACGCTTTCATCTTGGGTCCGGTCGGGGTGGGCAAGACCTTCATGGCCACCGCCCTCGGGCACATCGCCTGTCGGCGGCGCATCAGCGTGCACTTCGAACGCGCACGACCGCTTGCACAAGCGGCTCAAGGCGGCCCGTCTCGACGCCAGCTACGACCAAGAGATGCGCAAGCTCATCGGCGTCGACCTGCTCGTGATCGATGACTTCGCCCTCCAGCCGCTCGACATGCTCGAGACGGCCGACGTCTACGAACTCTGTCGTGGAACGACACCACTCCAAGGCCACCGTGCTGACCTCGAACCGTGACCCGAGCGAATGGCTGGCGTGCCATGGCCGATCCGCTGCTCGCCCAGTCCGCTATCGACCGGCTCAAGAGCGCGGCGTGGGAGCTCGTCATCGAAGGCGAGTCCTACCGCCAGCACGAGAAACCAAGGCTTGAGACGCGACCCCTCCGGGATCGCCTCCGCCACCCCGTCAGCGACGACGTACTTGACACTCGAGGAGCCTCTCCGAGATCATCGCGCACAGCCGGTCGAAGTGGACGCAACGTGGTCCCATGCTTCTGGCAAAGAGGTGGTCCCTTAGGACTGGCAAGCGACAACCTGAGCGAAGCGGAGGTCGCGGACGTCATGGGTTGTTCGGTGGGGACGGTGAAGAGCACCACGTCGCGAGCCCTCGGGCGCCTCCGTCGGGACGTCGAAGGCACGAGGGCGGCATCCGACAACACGGCGGAAGGCACAAAGGCAAACGGTGCTGGCGGTTCGTCGCGGCCAACCGACCTCCGAACGGCCGCGCTCTCGCATGCCCGGCCAGACGTCGTCAACGCAATCGCACCCGATACGACCCAAGCCACTGAAGGGAGCACCCCTAAATGAAGACGACATTGGAAGAGGAGCTGATCTCCGAGCTCAGAGCTCGCGCGGCAGCGCTCCCGATGGATGCGTCGGAGAGACTGCGCTCGGTCGATTACCACCCACGCCGGCATCGCCGCGCCGCGCCTGCGGCACTCGGCGCCACGGCAGTCGGTGCCGCCGCGACGGGAACCGCCCTGGTGGTCGCTCTCGGTGGGGCTGCTCCCGCCTACGCGGGCTGGAGCGCTGCGCCGACCGCGGCCTCGTCCTCACCGTCGTCGCAGGCCGACCAGAGCTGCCTGGGCGCGCTCTCCGCTGACCAGCCTGCCGGCGGCGAGCTCGGCTCTGGGCCCTGGCAGCCCCTGCTCACCGACGTGCGTGGCCCATTCACAGTGGCGCTCTACCAGAACGACAGCGCCTACATGGGCTGCTTCACTAGCTCCTCCTTCACGCAGGTGACCGTGGTGAGCTCCGACGGCACCTCGAACGGCGTGCTCAAGGTCAGCGGCTCCGGCTCCGGCTCTGGCTGGCAGCCCCGCGCAGGGCCTATCGACGGGAACGGTAGGCGGTACCACCTCTGGCGACCTCCAAAACGTCGTGCAGTCGCATCTCTCCACGACTGACGGCCCGTACACCCTCGTCGACGGGCGAGTCGCGTCAGGGGTGACAGGAGTCACCCTCGTGCTCGAAAACGGGCAAGACGTTGTGGCCACCGTGGCCGACGGGTGGCTTCTCGCCTGGTGGCCCAGCGACGCCGCGGCAACTTCATCACAGGTAACGAACGCGTCCGGGACGACGTCCGAAGCTCTCGTCTCATCGACCAAGGGCCCGCCAACGCCCCCCGTCCCCGGTTCCTGCACGCCGACCACGACTCCCGACGGAACCAACGGGGTAGTCCACTGCGCCGGCACCGGCGGTGGAAGGGTGGGGTCAGGGAACTCTGGCAACAGCGGCAGCGGCCAGAACGTCGCCCGGGCCGGGAACAGCGGGAACACCGGCGGGACCGGAACCGGCCCGACGAAGTCCTGAGGCCTCCAGCCAACGAACCCGGCGTCGCGAGACCGATATCAAACCAGAATTGAGGAAGCACCAACCAGCGGGCGAGCCAACACCCCTCGACTGGACACTCGCATATCCGACGTATGGAGCCACCCAGTCAGTCGATTGGCGATCCAAACCGGAGGATGTTGAACCACAGCACCCTCGTGCTGGCCTCAGTCGGTGTCCTCAGGTATATGGACTTCAACTCCGACGGCCAGCCACTCGTGAGCAAGTGCGTCCGAATCATCCCCCACGGGTTCCATGGGGCCGTGTTGTGGGTCTTCGTCGGCAACGAGCGGGCCGAGCGTTTCTGCGACATGGACGGGTGGAGGCCCGACGGCCAACGCCGGTTGGTAGAAGTTCACTCACGGGCCGCAGAGGACCACGGATATCTGGAGGGGCGACCTGATCTCGCGGCAGAATCTTGCAGTGCTAATCAATCACGCTGGTTTTAGGCCAACTATTCATCCTGACGCGTATGTGGCTCCTACGGCGGTTCTGTCGGGCGACGTGCATGTGGGGTCGGATGCTCGAATCCTCTTTGGTGCTGTCCTGTCGAGTGAAGGTGGGCCAATCGAGGTGGGCCCGGGCTGCGTCATCATGGAGAACGCGGTGCTCAGAGGCACGGCTCGCCATCCGACCAGACTGGGCCGAGAGGTCCTGGTAGGCCCGCACGCGTCTATCAGCGGTGCCATCCTCGATGACCATGTGTTCGTGGCAACCGGAGCCATGATCTTCAACGGTGCCGTCCTGGCGAAGGCCAGTAGCCTTGCGCTGGGAGCGGCCGTCCACATCGGCTGTCAAGTGCCCGCCGAAACCCACATCCCGATCGGCTGGGTGGCGGTCGGCGATCCTGCTCGTCTCTACCCTCCAGACCGAGTCGACGAGATCCGTGAGGGTCTTGAGGAGGCTGGCGGGTTCTTACCCTTCGTGTTCGGCACCGAGCGAGGCCTCCGACGCGCCGAAGCAATGCATACGGCGATGACTCGCTACAGCCTGGCCCTTGGGGCCCATGAAAGCGATGTCATAGTCGAGTAGGGACCCACCCAGCTGGTACCGCAGGTCCTGACTTTCACCAGATAGCTGGAACTCGGTCGTCGCCACAACCAGGGCACCACCAAAGTGCCGAAGGCCACCAGCCGGCTCTACGGGGCTAGCCATTTGAGCCAGGTATTTTCGGAGGGATGAAACAGACAGCAGAGCGAGTCGCCGGGGGCGACACCGTCTCGTTTCGGCCAACTGGGAACTCGATGGTTCCGCTGATCCACAGCCGTGACGAGGTGGTTGTCTCACCGGTCGACTCCACCCTGGTCGAAGTGCGCGACATCGTCCTCACAAAGATCGCGGGAACATCCACATCCATTCGTCAAGGCCATTGAGCCCGCCACGACTCACCGAATCTAGGACCCCCTCGATCCCGATCGGGGTGAATCAATCCGTATATCGCTTTAGCTCACGAACTCGGTGCCACTCCGTAGCGGACATCGGATGCAGGACGGGTACCTTGGCCTGCCATCCGCTCTCGTCCGGTGGGTACTTCAAACTCAGATCGGCCTTCCGCCGGCGCACCACGCGTTGGCCGGCACCCCCTGACACGGATTGGGCATCGTCGGAAGATTCGCCGGTACCGATGTCATGACCGGAGGCGTTATCGGGGTCGGGTAGGTGATCCCGGTGCACGAAACGCCGAAACTGGGGGCGAGTCCGGTGGCGCACAAGACCTGGGTCAGGAGTGCGCCGCCGGTGTTGGCGGCAGTGGTCGTCACACCACACGAGCCAGGGGGCTGGGTTTGCTCGAGGTTGGAGGGCGTCGAGCCGGCGGGAGCGGTGTTGCCGCCGTAGCAGTTCTGTGGCTCTCCGCCAAAGAAGGTGATCTGCCCGAAGTCACCGTTCGTCGGGTTGCCGTAGCCGCCGTTACCCGCGTACGTGTTGTTCAACAGAGCGTCGTTCTTGGGGTCGTAGATGCACGTGCCCGTGACCACTTGCCCACCGGAGCCGGCACACAGCCCGGTCGGTCCCGGATCGCTGTCGGGGAAGGGGACGAACAAGGTGCCCCAGGCGTCGTTGTGGGCGAACGTGTTGTTCATGACAGTGTCGTTGGTGCCACCCGACACGGTCATGCCCGTCCCCGGCGGCTCGCCGGACAACCCGGCGCCCGGAGCCGCCACGTTGTTGTTGTCGTGGGAGTTGTTGTCCATGAAGACCCAGCAGGAGTGGGTCCCGGTGAATCCGCTTACCCCACCGTATGGACAGGCTCCGTTCTGAGGCGGCGGCGGATCACCGGAGCTCTGTGTGTTGGTGTCGAGCCCGTCCATGTTGTTGTCGAACTGGGAGTGCTCGATCACCAGCGTGCCGCCCGAGTTGGTTCCCGAATAGCCGAGGGCGTTGTTCTCCATCCACGAGTTGTTGACCCAGGCGTCGCAGGCCTGCTGGCAGGCTCCGATGTACATTCCCGAGTCGGCAAAGTTGTTGGCGTACGTCTGGTTCCACACTCCGGGTCCCTGCGAAGCCGATGAGAAGATGCCGTAGTTGCCGAAGGCCGTACCGCCGCTGACTGCGCCGTTGAAAGTGTCGGTCGTCGTCAGGTAGCTGCCCTCGTAGCCCTGCAGCCCGATCTTGCCGGTGCCGTCACCGCCGTCCCACCAAATCTCGTTTCCACCGTCTCCCGCCTGGTTCCCTCCACTGTCCTCGACAAGTTGGAAGTTGCACACCGTGAGGTTGTCGACCGAGTCGCCGTTGGCCCAGATATCGATTCCGTTCCGCCCGAGCGGGGCATTGACCGAGTTCAAGGGCCCGAGATCCTGATCGGCGGCCTGGTCGCTGCATTGCGGCGCACCAGGCTTGGTGCCGTCCACCACGACCGAGTTCCGGTTCATTCCGCGCAGATGGATGTCGCTCGTATGGACCGCGACGCCGCCGTACCAACCGAGTGACACATCGGCTGTTGACGGCGGATTGAGGTGGTCGGCCTGCTCGTGATAATCGCCCGGAGCGATGAGGATCCAGTCACCGGGCTGAGCGGCATTCACGGCATCCTGGATGCTCTGATACTGCCCCGGTATTCCGTCGAAGGTCCCGACCAACAGCGCGTGACCCCCAATCGCCGGACCGACCGACGCCATAACGACGATGGGCTCGTTGAGCTTCACCGAGCCCAGCGATCCACTGAACGGGGCGGTTCCGAAGTTGAAGATCCCACCGTCGGCCGCCACCAGCCAGTAGCCGTTGCCGTCCCCGGTGGCGGCCATACCCACGACCGGCTTGTTCAGCGGGGTGCCGCCCATCGATCCTTCGAAGGCGGCCGACCCGAAGTCGAAGACGCCGCCATCCGATGCGACGAGCCGGTATCCATCTCCGGCCGGTGTGCCGCTCATTCCCACGACGGGCTTGTTCAGCCGCGTGCCACCCATTGAGCCCTGGAACGTCGCGTCACCAAAATTGAAGACCCCGCCATCGGACGCGACGAGCCAGTAGCCGTTGCCCGTCGGTGTCGCTGTCATGCCGACAACCGGCTGATTGAGCGGTTTGCCGCCCATCGAGCCGCGAAAGGTCGCGTCCCCGAAACTGAAGATTCCGCCGTCGGAGGCGACGAGCCAGTAGCCGTTGCCAGTTGGAGACGCCGCCATGCCCACGATCGGGGCATTGAGGTGCACGCCGCCCATGGACCCGAAAAACGTCGCGTCCCCGAAGCTGAAGACTCCGCCGTCGGACGCGACGATCCAGTAGCCGGTGCTCGAAGGTGTGACCGCCATCCCCACGATGGGGGCATTCAACGGTTTTCCACCCATGGAGCCTTCGAAGGGAGCAGCACCCTCGGCGAAGACGCCGCCATCTGAGGCCGCCATCCAGTAGCCGGCGGGGCCACTCGACGCGTGCGCGAGAGCGGGCCGCGCCGCCGACGTAGCGGCACCTGCCCGCTGTGCGGTCAACCCGACCAGCGAGCCGAACACCAGGGTCATCGTCGAGAGCACGTACACCGTTCGGGACACGTAGCGAGGTCTCATTTGCTCACTCCCGACTGCTCCGCGGCCATTCCTTGAACCGCACAATGGGCTTACTACGCATCGCTGCGGCCGTCAATCAGCACTCGTCACATAGGTAAGCCCTTCGGGGGCCGAGAGGATCTAGCCCGGCGGCGCCGGGCCGACCGCGGCGCGCAGTTGGGCTGCCGCCTGCTCCAGCCATGCGCCCACCACGTCGTCGAGGAGGTCGAGTTGGTCCTCGGTGACGTAGAGGCCGCGGGTGGGCAGGGTGGCGCCGAGCTCGACCAGGACGGGCCGCAAGTGGACCTCGACCGCCAGCGCGTGGTCCCGGCCGGCTCCGACCATGACGGGGATCACGCACACGCCGAGCAGGTCTGTCGTGCTGAACCAGTCCAGGAACGACTTGAGCAGCCCGGTGTAGCTCGCCTTGTACGTCGGTGAGGCCACCACGGCGAGCGCGCAGGTGCGCACGGATTCGACCGCGCCGCGCACCTCGGGCGACCCCCAATCGAAGAGTTGGGGCCCCAGGTCGGCCAGGTCCACCGTGATGCGCTCGGCCGTCTCGAGGGCGGTGGCCCGCGCCGCCGCCGTGGCCACCCGTGACGCCACCTCCAGCGTGCGCGAGCGCGCCTTGGGGTTGCCGACGACCACCCCGACGGTCCTCACGGTGTCATCCATCCGGCAGTTCAGCGTGCGCTGCCGGTCACCCGAGGTTGGGGATGATCTGCGGCAGGTCGGGCGTCGTGCGGATGCCGGGAGCCGCCGCGCAGACATAGGGCACGGCATTGACCGGGCGGTGCGCGGTCAGGCCCGGCGACGTGGCCGCCCACTCCTCTTCGGGCACGGGGAAGCGGATGTCGAGGTCGAGCGGGGTGTCGCCCTCGACCAGCACGTGCCACCCGGTGTCGCGCAGATCCCAGGCCGGCTCCACGTCGCGGGTCAGGTACCAGTTGGCCCGGAAGGTCAGGAGCGGCCGTCCGCCCTGCATCCCCGACACCTCGAGGCGCTGCGCCGCGATGGTGCCGGCCTCGATCCGCCCCGCCGCGATCTCCACGGGCTGGCGGGCGGTCGCCACCGCCGCGGTCGCCACCATGTCGTCGAGCGGGACGGAGAGGGCGTCGGCCACCGTGGCCAGCGAGCCGGCGAAGGACGACCCGCCGTGCGCTTCGACCCCGCGTGGATCGAACCGGGCCGGGTCGCGCCCGAAGCCCATGAGGTCGAAGATCATCTCGGGCGAGTTGCGCGACGACATGTCGGCAAACTCCTCGATCAGGAGCCGGTCCAGACGTCGCTGCAGCGAGAGCAGCGCGAAGGGCAACGCTTCGGTGATGAAGCCGGGGCTCGAGCCCGTGCTGTAGAGGGATGACCCGCCCCGGGCGCAGGCCGACTCGATGCGCTCGCGCACGTCGGGGTCGAGGTCCTGAGGACGGTGGAACTCGCTGCGCGTCGACACGACGTTGGCCCCGGACTCGAGGAGCCGACACAGGACGTCGATGTCGGCCCGGTCCCCCATGAAGAGCACGCAGTCGGGTCGGAGGGCGATGATCTCGTCGACGTCCTGGGTCGCTCGGACGCCGGTGGGGGCGCTGCCGCAGAGCTCTCCAGCGTCGCGGCCCGCCTTGGCGTCGGAGTAGACGTAGAGGCCCACCAGCTCGAGCTCGGGATGGTCGATCACGGCCCGGAGCGAGCGCAGCCCGATATTTCCGGTGGCCCACTGGACGACTCGATAGGGACCTTCACCCATGCCCGACACCTTCCCTCGTGCCTGTTCGCCGCCACGACGACGAAACGCTCGGATGGCCGGGCTCACCGGCCTTCCCCGGCCGCCGGGAGCGGATTTCAGAATTGCTGAACGATGTAACAGAATCGCACATCGACACCGGCGGAAGCCAGGCGGTCGCCGGCGTCACGGAACTCGGGAGGTATGCACCGCAATGAGCCTTTGGCAGAACCTGAAGGCGGTCGTCCGACTCGAGGAGTTCCAGAGCGACCCGGTCGAACGCCGGCTGGCCCACGCCGCCTCGGTGGCCGACCTGCGGCGGATCGCCCGGCGCCGCCTCCCCGGCGGGGTCTTCGACTACGTCGACGGCGGATCCGACGACGAGCGGACCCTTGCCCGCAATACCGACGCCTTCGCGCAAGCGGTGTTCCGGCCCCGGGTGCTGCGCAACGTCAGCTCCATCGACATCTCCTCCACAATGCTCGGTCAATCGATCCCCTACCCGCTGGTGCTCGCACCGACCGGGTTCACGCGCATCGTGCATCCCGACGGTGAACTGGCGGTGGCTCGAGCCTCCGCTCGCCACGGCCTGCCCTACACCCTCTCCACGCTCAGCACCTGTTCCATCGAGGAGGTGCGGGCCGCCAGCGCTGGACGCCTGTGGTTCCAGGTCTATGCCTGGCGCGATCGGGGGTTGGTCAAAGAGATGATCACTCGGTGTGCCGAGGCTCGCTACGAAGCCCTCGTCCTGACCGTCGACACCGCCATGCTCGGACGGCGCGAACGCGACGTGCGGCGCGGCTTCTCCATGCCACCCTCCATCGGCCCACGCACGTTCGTCGACGGTGCCCTCCACCCCCAATGGACGCTGAGCTTCCTGCGCAGCGATCCCATCCGCTTCGCCAACGTGCTCGGCCGCGACGACGTCGGCGACGGAGCAACGCCGGTCAAGGTGTCGGACTACATCAACACCCAGTTCGACCCCGCCCTCTCGTGGTCCGATGTGGAGTGGCTCCAGGCGAACTGGGACGGCCCCATCATCGTCAAGGGCATCCAATCGGTGGCCGACGCCATCATCGCCGCCGACATGGGGGTGGCCGCGGTGGCGCTCTCGAATCACGGAGGCCGTCAACTCGACGGATCCCCGGCCCCGTTCTCCCTCGTGGCTCCGGTCGCCGATGCCGTCGCCGGCCGCACCGCGGTCATCTGTGACGGGGGCGTGCGCCGAGGCAGCGACATCGTCAAGGCGGTCGCCGCAGGCGCCACGGCGTGCATGGCCGGACGCGCCTACCTCTACGCGTTGGCGGCGGGGGGCGAGCAGGGTGTCGACCGGCTGCTCTCGTGGTTCGAGAACGACATGGTCCGCACCATGACACTCCTCGGGGCGTCAACGGTGGACGAGCTCGATCGCTCCCTCCTCGAACCAGGGGTGGCCGGTCCCTGAGCGTCGGCACGATCGACCGCTCGAACCCGTCTACGAGGAGGTCGTACGCCACTCGATGGCAGATGGGGCGAACCTGATGCCACAATGCGGGCACCTCGCCCATGACGACGCCACCGCCCGAGACCCGGCTCTCCCCCATCCCCTTCGCCGAGTGGGACGAGCGGACCCGCACCGCGTTGCTGGCGCATCTCCGCCGATCCGAGCTCTACCTCTCCGGCGGGCCCGAGGCGCGACCCATGCCGGTGGTCATGGAATTGTTCGCCCATCATGTGCCGGTGGGCGAGAGCTTCATGAGCTTCACCGACATCCTGGCGAGCGACGACTCGACGCTCGAGCCCAGAGTGCGAGAGTTGCTGATCCTGCGCGTGGCCTGGCGGACCGGCTCGGGGTACGAATGGAACCAGCACCACCGCATGGGGGGCGACGAGGGCCTGAGCGCAGCGCAGCTGGCGGCGGTGGCCGTGGGACCGGCCGATCCGGTCTGGACCCCCGAGGAGCGGGCCCTCTTGAGCGCGGTCGACGAGATGATCGACCACTTCGAGGTGAGCGACGGGACGTGGAACCTGTTGGCCGAGGCCTTCGCGCCCGCGCAGCTCTTCGAGCTGCTCTTCGTGGTGGGCGGTTACCTGGCCCTGGCCGCCGTCTTGAACAGCATCGGCCTGCGTGGCGAGATCAGCGCCGGGAAGGGGGACTGACGCCATGAAGGCAGTGCGGAGCCACGAGGGCGGCGTTGCGGTCGTGGAGGTGGACGAGCCTCCGGGTGTGGGCGACGGGGAGATCCTCGACATGCGGGCGACCAGCGTGTGCGCCTCCGACCTGAGCTACATCCGGTTCGGCAGTACCAACATCCTCGGGCACGAGCTGGCCGGCGTGCGCAGCGACGGCACGCCGGTCGTGGTCGAGGCCATCTACGGTTGCCTCGACTGCGCACAGTGCCGGAGCGGGGCTTACAACCTGTGTGCGACGCACGGGCAGCGTGCCCTCGGGATGTTCGCCGACGGTGGCATGGTGGAGCAGTTCCGCGCCCCGACCGAACGCCTGGTCCCGCTCCCCCCGGGACTCGACCTGCGCGACGCCTCCATCGTGGAGCCCGCCTCGGTGTCCTGGCACGCCTTGCGCCTGGCCGACACCGGGCCGGGCAAGCGGGTGGCCGTGGTCGGTGCAGGTGCCCTCGGACTCCTGGCCGTGGCCGGGGCGCTGGCGGATGGGCGCCGAGGATGTCACCCTCGAAGCACGCCACCCCCATCAGCAGGAGGCGGGCGAGCGTCTCGGGGCGCGCATCGGGGCGTCCGGGACCTATGACGTCGTGATCGAGGCGGCGGGCAGCGAGGAGAGCCTGGCCCGCTGCGGCCAGCTGGCCGGACCTTCCGCCACCATCGCCGTGCTCGGGGTGCACTACGGACCGGTCCAGGTCAACTGGATGGACCTGTTCCACCACGAGGCACGGCTCGTCCCGTCGTTGGGCTACTGCGCCCACGACGGCGTGCGCGAAATGGAGGAGGCCGCCGCCATGCTGGCCGAGCAGCCCGACATCGCCCGCACGGTGATCACCCACCGCTACGCCCTCGACGAGGCGGCCGAGGCCTTCGCGGTGGCGTCGGACAAGCAGCAGCGGCGCCATCCGGGTGGTCATCGAACCCTCCTGACCCTGCAACCTCGCTCCTCAACCTCTGGGAAGCGGCTTCCAGTTCTGCTCGACGACCCAGCAGACTCCGGCCGGAGGTGATGGGGCGGGGCCGCGCTTGCACAGACTCGTCGGAGGGTGGTTGTCGTGGACCTCGACCACCCGGTACTGCGTCGGACCGGAGAACTTGTCCGGCCCGTAGCTCAGCACGGGAGAGTAACCGCCCGGGAAGTCCCGGATCCGCGCCATCGCCTCGACGAAGGTCCGTCGATTGAGGTCCGCACCCGCCTGGGTCGCCGCCTTGGCGAAGAGGCGGATCTCCTGGCACCAGCCCTGGACCGGACCCTGCTCCTCGATGTCGTCGTTGATGTTGCCCGGAGGCGTCTCCGGGTAGGCCTGGTGCCAGACCGTCCAGCAACTGCGCACCCCCGGGTCGTAGCCGCCTTGCGACTCGGGCACGGGAAGGTCGATCCCTCCGAGTGTCTCGGCCGTGACGCCCTCTTGGCCGTTCAATGCCTTCTCGTATGGGATCGGGATGAGTCCGAGCGCGATCTCGATCTCGGACTGATAGTCACTGAGAAGGAGCGTCGGGAAGTAGTCCTGCGCAGTCTCCGCACCGATGTAGGGAGTGAAGGCGTTGTCGGGCAGCAAAGGAATGACCGATTGGATCCCCGCGGCCTTCAACCGTTCGACCGCCAGCACCGCATCCGAGTCGGTGCTGGCGGTGTCCTCGACGGCAGCCGCGATGGTCACCACTTGGGGCACGACGCCGATCCTCTTGAGGTCAGGCAGCAAATACGAATCGAGCGCGCTCTGGTCGCTCGCCTGGTCCGACACCACCACGCCGACCTTCTTGCCGTGACCGAGGCGGCCCGAAGTCAAGGCCCCACTTGACCGTCGCCGCCAGAATCGATGCGTCGTCCGCCCCTGTCCACCACAGATAGGGCGAACCGAGATTTGTCCAGTTGGTCGTCGTCGTCCACTGCGACAGCATCGGCGTATGACCCTCTCGGGTGACGCAGAGCTCGTCGACCCCTTGAAATGTCCCGAGACCATCGACAACCGCGAAGACGGGAGGGTTGCCCTGGGTCCACTGCTCGCACAACGCCCGCTGCTCGGCGACGTTCGTGGGATCGAAGCCCACGATCATCGGGTTGATCTTGCGGCCGTTGATTCCTCCGGCGTCGTTGATCTCGTCCACGAAGAGGTGAATGGCCTTGGTCTGCTCGCCGAACTCGGCGTCCGACTTGATCTCGAATTCCCCCTCGATGCTGCTGAACGAGATGATCGGGAAGACCACATTGATGGCGCCGGCCGACACACCTCGGGCGCTTGTGCTGGCGTCGGTCACCGGCGTCGGCCGACCCGCGGCTTTCGACGGCGACGCGCTGCCACACACGAGCAGACCGGCGACAACGGTGGCCGCGGCCCAACTCCTGAGCGGAAACCGTCTCGTCGTCATATGAGCCATGGGCCCTCGCCCTCGCCGATCATGGGATCGATTCTCGGCCGGCCGGTGGCGGCTGCACGGGCCATCGAGGGCTCGCCAGGTGCAACAGCCGGGCGGCCGGGTCGTGGGCGTGCGCCCCGACCTCGAGCTCGACGTCGGCCGCGGCCGGCAGAATGCGCCGTCGGCTCGCCGGATCCCAGGCGCCGAGGGGAAGGAGTGACACCTCCACCTCGACCGTGGCGGTCGCGCCGGCGCCGACGCTGACCGGTGCGAAGCCCACCAGGGCCAGCTCCCCGGCGTAGGGGCCGCTCGAGCTCCGCCCGTAGATCTGGACGACATGGGTGCCGTCACGTGGACCCGTATTGGCCACCTCCACCGACACGCTCCGAGAACCGTCCTCGGTCGGGCGCACCTCGGCCCGGCGCACCTCGTAGCTCGTGTAGGACAGGCCGTAGCCGTGCGGGAAGGCGGCCCTGACGCCCAGGCGGTCCAGCAGCCGCTGGCCGTGGAAGTGGTCGTAGGTGATCGCCGTGGCCTCGCGGTCGAAGGAGGGGAGGTGGGCCTCCGAGGTGGGAATGGAGAAGGGAAGGCGTCCGCTCGGGTTGTGCGCCCCGCGCAGCACGTCGGCCAGCGCGTGCCCGCCTTCCATGCCGGCGTACCACATCATCACCACGGCGGGCACTCCTCCCCGCCAGCTCTCGGTGAGGACGGCACCGGCCGCCACGATGGCCACCACCGTGCGAGGGTTGGCCGCAGCCACCGCGCGGACGAGGTCCTCGTCCTGCGGCCGCAACGCCAGCGACACGCGGTCGCCCCCGGTGCCGTGGTCCTCGTTCTCGGGTGCGAAGGCCTCACCCAGGAGCGCCGCGGCGGACTGGGGTATGGGAGGGAAAAGCGTCAGCAGTTCGGCCGTCATCCCCGAGTCGGGCCCGATGAACTCCCCCTCGTCCGCCGCCGTATACCCGGCGACGACGATGGCCACGTCCGACTCGGCCGCGGCGCGGCGCGCCTCGTCGACGTCGTCCGATTGCACCAGGCGGATCTCGGCCTCGGGGAAGGCGGCCCGCAAGCCGTCGTAGGGGGAGACGGACGACGGGGGCCGGACGTCGGAGGACCCGTGGTCTCCCAGGTTGGCCGCGCCGGCCAGGCGGCCCACGAGCGCGATCGAGCGCACCGACCCGGGATCGAGGGGCAGCACCGCCGCGCCGTCCACCGGGTCGTTCTTCAGCAGCACCATGGCCCGGGCCGCCACCGTACGGGCCAGAGCACGGGCCTCGGCATTGGCCACCACAACGACGGGCGGATCCGTCGCGGTCCGGCCGGCGTACGAGCGCAGCTGCGCCGCGATGAGCCGGACGGCGGCGCGCTCCACCATGTCCCACGACGTCTCGCCCGCTTCGAGCTGGCCGGTCAGGCGCTCGGCCCGCTGCTGGCGGAAGGGCTCTTCGAGATCCATCCCGGCGTTCAGCGACGCGGCGGCGTCGCGCAAGCCGAAGATGAAGTCGGTGACCGTGATGCCCTCCCACCCCCACAGGTCGCGCAGCACCGTGGTCAGCAGGTAGGTGTTCTGCCCGCACCACTCGCCGTTGACCGAGTTGTACGCGCCCATGATCGCCGCCACGCCCTCGTCGACCACCCGCTTGAAGTGAGGCAGGTACACGTCGTGCAGGGTTGCTTCGTCCGCGGTCACGTCGACGACGAACCGGGCGTTCTCCATGGAGTTCAGCGCGTAGTGCTTGGCGCACGCCATCACCCAGCGCTGGGTGCCCCGGGTGAGGGCGGCCCCGAACTCGCCGAGATGGTGCGGATCGTCGCCGTAGGTTTCCTGGGCCCGCCCCCAGGCCGGGTGGCGGGGCAGGTTGATGCAGACCCCGCCGAAGAAGTTGCCGCCGAGGGCGCGGATCTCGCGCCCGATCACGTCGCCGACCCGCTCCTCGAGGTCCACGTCCCAGGTGGCGCCCCGGGCCATGGAGACCGGGAACGCCGTGGCGGCACCGGCCACGCAGCCGCGGGGTCCGTCCACGAAGCGCGTCCCGGGCAACCCGACCCGGTCGACCCGGCCGTGCACGATCGGCACGGTGTTGTAGCCCTCCGTCCGGAACCGGGACATGCCCTCCCAGAAATCCTCGTCGCCGTCGAGCAGCCAGAGACGCTCCTCGTCGGTGAGGGCCGCAGAGAGCTCGGCGGCCGCCTCGGCCGGGGGTCGCCCGCCCTGCACGGCGCGCACCGCGTCGTCGAACATCGTCATCAGCTCGCCCTCACCCCTCCTGCCGTGGACGTCGACGTCGACCAGGCCGCATCAACGATCCCATGTGGCCCGCCGGGCCGCGGCCTCCGGCGTGCCGTGCGCCAGGACCTGGTTCCGGTTCTCCAACTCCGTCGCCGCCGCCAGGTCGGGGGCATCGGTGTTCACGTGCAGGGCCCGCTTGGTGAGCTCGACCGCCAGGAGCGGGAAGCGGGCGATCTCGGCCGCCAGCTCCAGTACCCGGTCGAGCAAGGCCTCCGGGGCCACCAGCTGGCTGACCAACCCGCGCCGATCGGCCTCTTCGGCCGACACCGTGCGACCGGTGAGCATCCAGTCGGCCGCCACGCTGGTTCCGACGACCCGGGGCAGGTGGTAGCTCAGGCCCATCTCCGCGCCCGACAGGCCGAGGTGGATGGCGCCGTTCCCGAAGGACGCCGCCGTCGAGGCCAGGCGGATGTCGGCCGCCAGGCAGAGGGCAAACCCGCCACCGACACAGGGCCCGTTGACCGCGGCGACGACGGCTTGGGGCAAGGAGCGAAGCGTCACGGGAAGCGCGGCCATCCGCTCCTGGAAGCGAAGCAACTCCAGCGTCGGAGCGTCCCGGGCAGGCAATCCCGGACCGAAGTCCCGCACGTCGAGACCGGAGCAGAACCCCCGCCCCGCACCCGTCACCACCACGGCGCTGGTGCCCCGGTCGCTGGCCAGCCGGGCGCAGGCCGCTTCGAGCTCGCCCACCAACTCGTGGTCGAGGGCGTTGAGACGCTCCGGACGGTTCAACCGGAGCAGGACGACGCCGTCGGCGGGCGCCTCGACGACGAGCGCCCCCGCCACCTCAGACCCGTTCGACAATTGTCGCCGTGCCCATGCCTCCGCCGGTGCACATGGTCACCAGGCCGGTCTGCTGGTCGCGGCGTTCGAGCTCGTCGAGCACGGTGGCAATCAGCATGGCGCCCGTGGCGCCGATCGGGTGCCCCAGCGCGATCGCTCCCCCGTTGACGTTGACGGTGTCGGGGTCGAGATCCAGGTCGCGCATGGTCTTGAGGGGAACGGCGGCGAAGGCCTCGTTGATCTCCCACAGATCGACGTCGCGGGTCTGCATGCCCGCCCGTTCCAGGCACCGGCGCGCCGCAGGGCCCGGAGCGGTGAGCATGATCACCGGCTCCGACCCCACTGCGGCGGTGGAGCGCACCCGGGCCCGTGGGGTGATGCCGTGGGCGCGCACCCAACCGTCCGAGGCCACGAGCGCCGCGGCGGCGCCGTCCACGATGCCCGAAGAGTTCCCGGCGTGGTGCACGTGCTCGACATGGTCGAGGTCGGGATACCGGGCCAGGCACAGTTCGTCGAACGACAGGTCCTCCCCCTCGACCCGTCCCGTGGCACCGAGCTCGGCGAAGGCGGGGCGCAGCTTGGCCAGCGCCTCCATGGAGGTCCCGGGACGGAGGTGCTCGTCGACGGCCAACACGACCTCGCCGTTGGCGTCGGTCACCGGCAACAGGGAACGGTCGAAGCGACCCTCCCCCACCGCTCTCGCGGCGCGGCGCTGGCTCTCCACGGCGAAGGCGTCCACGTCCTCGCGGCTGAAGCCCTCCACCGTGGCGATGAGATCGGCCGAGATCCCCTGGGGCACCGTGGGCACCCGTTCGCGCAGGGCCGGATTGGCACCGTCGATGGTCGAGGCGCCAACGCCCACGTCCCAGCGCGACATGGATTCGACTCCGCCCGCCACGACGAGATCCTGGGCCCCGCTGCCGACACCCATGGCCGCCACCGTCACGGCCTGTTGTCCCGACCCGCAGAAGCGATTCAGCGTCATGCCGGGCACGGTGTCGGGCCAGCCGACCAGCAGCGCGGCAAGCCGCGCGATGTCGTCGCCGTGCTCACCGGACAGCACGCCATTTCCGGCGATCACGTCGTCCACGTCCACCGGATCGAAACCCGTGCGGGCGGCCAGGGCCAGCAGGCAGCTCCCGAAGAGCGCCTGGGGATGCTGGCCGTGCAGCCCACCGTCGGGGCGTCCCTTGCCCCGTGGTGTCCGCACGACGTCGATGATCCAGGCGTCACCCATGCTCCGGACCGGCCTCTCGGGAGGCTGTCCTACTGTTGGTGCCCACGACCGACGTTGTTAGCACCGGCGGGTTCGAGAGCACAATCAGAGAGGGCAGACCGATGGCATGGGACTTCTCGACCGACGCCGAGTGGGCCGAGCAGTTGGCCTGGGTCGAGCAGTTCGTGCGCGAGGAGTGCGAGCCCGTCGACCGCCACCTCGGAGCACGACGCACGAGATGCCATTCGTCCAGACCGGGGTCGAGTCATTCGTGCTCGGGCTGGCCGACGGACCCACCGAGGTGCACAAGGTCACGCTGGCGCGCCGGCTGCTCAAGGGCTACGAACCCGCCCCGGATCTCTTCCCGAGCAAGCACCTCTTGCGGCTCCGGGCCGCGGCCGAGGCGAAGTTCGCCGACCGCTCGGCCGGCATCGCACGGTCCTGATCGTGATCGATCACCACGAGGACTCCTCTTCGGAAATCTTTGACAATCCGTACCTCTGTTCTATGTTCTACGTGTCCCACGGTTCGATCGGTCGCTGTCCTAAATGTCGTTGCGGGCAAGGATCGAGAACCGAAAGACGGTTGGTGGGGGCTCTCCGCGACGAGAGCCGTATGAATCCTCGGCGGGAGCGGCGTGAAGCAAGGAGGGGCTCATGGCTCGGGAACGGCGGAGTAGCGGGCGACCGAGGTATGGCCGGTCCATCGTGGCCTCGAGTGTGCTGGCGACGGCGTTGGCCGTCGCAGGGTCGATCTCGCCGGCGTTCGGACAAACAGTGACCAACTACGACGGGAACGGGATCAGCAATCCGATCGGCATAGCGGTCGGCCCGGACGGGGCATTGTGGTTCACCAATTTCGCCAACGGCTCGATCGGGCGGATCAGCACCTCGGGTGCGGTGACCAACTACACCGGGACCGGGATCAGCCAGCCCTACGGTATCGTGGCCGGTCCGGACGGGGCGTTGTGGTTCACCAACTCCGGCAGCGACACGATCGGGCGCATCACCACCTCGGGGACGGTGACGAATTACACCGGGCCTGACGTCAGGGATCCGACTGACATCGCGGCCGGACCGGACGGGGCGTTGTGGTTCGCCAACGACGGGCACGACTCGATCGAACGGATCACCACTTCGGGGACGGTGACGGACTACACCGGGACCGGGATCGACTATCCCGTGGGTATCGCAGCCGGTCCCGACGGGGCCCTGTGGTTCACGAATGCCGATGGCGGAAGCGGATGCCTTACTGAGACACCACCTTGCGGGTCGATCGGGCGGATCACCACCGCGGGGAAGGTGAAGAACTTCACCGGGACCGGGATCTACGACCCGGAAGGCATCGTGGCCGGTCCCGACGGCGCGCTGTGGTTCACCGACGGCGAGACGGACGGGATGAACAACTCGATCGGGCGGATCACCACCTCGGGGACAGTGACCAACTACACCGATCCCAGCATCGACGTGCCCGATGAGATCGTGGCCGGTCCGGACGGGGCTTTGTGGTTCACCAATCGGCTAAACGGCTCGATCGGGCGGATCACCACCGCCGGGACCGTGACCAACTACACCGGGCCCGGGGTCGCCGCGCCTGGCGGCATCGCGGCCGGTCCCGACGGGGCGCTGTGGTTCACCAACTACGGGAACAGCTCGATCGGGCGCATCACCACCTCGGGGATGGTGACAAACGTGACCGGGCCTGGGATCAACCAGCCCTGGGATATCGCGCCCGGTCCCGACGGCGCGTTGTGGTTCACGAACAACGGGAGCAACTCGATCGGGCGGATCACCACCTCAGGGACGGTGTCCACCTTCACCGGGAGCGGGATCGACGGCCCCCAAGGCATCGCCGCCGGTCCCGATGGGGCGTTGTGGTTCACCAACACCTTCAACAACTCGCTCGGGCGGATCACCACCTCGGGGAAGGTGAAGAACTACTCCGGGAAGGGGATCGACCTTCCCTGGGATATCGCGGCCGGTCCCGACGGAGCGTTGTGGTTCACCAATGTCGCCAACAACTCGATCGGGCGGATCACCACCTCGGGGACCGTGACCAAATACACGGGGACCGGGATCAGCGAGCCGGAAGGCATCGTGGCCGGTCCCGACGGGGCGTTGTGGTTCGCGAACCACGGCAACAGCTCGATCGGGCGGATCACCACCTCGGGGAAGGTGAAGAACTTCACCGGGACCGGAATCAAACATCCCTCCGAGATCGCGGCCGGGCCCGACGGGGCTCTGTGGTTCATCGACGAGAAGAGCTCGATCGGGCGGATCGCCACCTCGGGAACGGTGAAGATCTACACGGGGAGCGGGATCGGAAAGCCATGGGGTATCGCAGCCGGTCCCGACGGTGCGTTGTGGTTCACCAACGACAAGAACAACTCGATCGGGCGGATCACCACCTCGGGAACGGTGACCAACGACACCGGTACCGGGATCAGCCAACCTCAGGGCATCGCCGCCGGACCCGACGGTGCACTCTGGTTCACCAACGACGGGAACGCGTCGATCGGGCGGATCACCACCTCTTGACGTGGTGCCGAGCGAGGGTCAACCCTTCGACAGGCGCTTCTCGTCGTCGACCAGCTCGAGAGTCCGGGCCAACAGGCGGGGTACGTCGCGCGCCATCGACTCGAGGCCGGCGTCCGGCTCTGTACGCCGGCGATTGTGCTTCACGATGAGCGACCAGGTAGCGGCCGACTTGAACGAGGCCAGAGCCTGGAACCAGGTGAGATCGGGCGCGGGCAACACCCAGGGCGTCGGTGTACTCGGCGGCCAGCTCCCCGAGCGTCGGCGTGAGGCCGGCATAGCGGGTGGGCCGGGCGTACGTCTCGGGGTCGGCGTTGAGGAGGAACCAACCGGCATCGAGCCTGGGATCGCCGAGCGACCAGATCTCCCAGTCGATGACCCCGGTGACCCGGGGACCCTGCGCGAGCAGGTTGCCCAGGCGGAAGTCACCGTGCACCACGGCCGGCCCCAGGGCCCGAGGTGCCGTCTCCTCCAGGCGTTGGCGGGCCGCGGGCCAGCCCCGGACCAGTTCAGGGTCGACCGTCTCGAGGAGGCGACTCCAGCGCGCGATCTCGTCGGGCAGACCGGTGGCATCCTCCGTCAACCCGAGCCCGCCCGGCTCGACGCGGTGGAGGGCGGCCAAGGTTCGCGCCGCATGGTGCAGGCGCGCGCCCATCTCCTCGGGTTCGACCGGCTCGCCCTCGAGGTCGAAGAGGGGCTCGACCGAGCTCCCCTCGACGAACGACATCACGAAGAGCGGCGGCACCTCGGGTGGGGCGCCCTCGTCCTCCCACAGCACCTCCGGTACGGGCACCTCGGACCGTGCGAGCGCGCGCACGAGCCTGGCCTGGCGCAGGACATCGCGGTGCAGGACGGGCGGCAGTCCCGGCGGCGCCACCTTGACCACGACTTTGCGGCCGTGCCGGTGCGCCACGTAGGTGAGGCTCGACGCGCCCCCGGACAACTGCTCCACACCCGTGACGCCGGCGGCCTCCAGGCGGGTGGAGAGCTCCCCGAGGTCGATCGTCGGCACCGACCTAGTATCGGCCAAACCCCCGAGGGAGGATGTGTGGCCGGAGCCTACGAGGGACGGGTCGCGCTGGTCACCGGCGGCAGCCGGGGCCTCGGCAAGGCAATCGCACAGCGGCTGGCCCGCGAGGGTGCGACGGTCGCCATCACGGCGCGCACCATGGATCCCGACCCCAAGTACGTGGGATCACTGCGTGAAACGTGTGAGGAGATCGAAGACGCCGGGGGTTCGGCGCTGGCCGTGCCGTGCGACCTCTCCGATCGCGACGAGCGCGAGCGGATGTTCGCCGACGTCGTGGCCGGGGTGGGCGCTCCTGACATCCTGGTCAACAACGCTGCGGTGACCTTCCTGCGCCCGCTCGACGAGTTCCCCGGGCGCCGGGCCGCTGCTGATGGTCGAGATGCACGTGCTGGCGCCGTTGCACCTGACCCAGCTGGCGCTGCCCGCGATGCGCCGGCGCGGTCGAGGCTGGGTGCTGAACCTGACCTCGGTGGCCGGGGATCTCATCGACGGCCCACCGTTCTCCGAGTTCGACCGTACGGCCGGCTTCGGCCTCTACGGCACGGTCAAGGCCGCCCTCAACCGCCTGACCCTCAGCCTGGCCGCCGAGCTCTTCGACGACGGCGTCGCCGTCAACGCGGCCGCCCCCACGAACCCGGTGGCCACGCCGGGAGCCGGCACCCTCGACCTGGCCCAGACCGACACCGAGGACATCGAGCTCATCACCGAGACGGCCTGCATCCTGTGCGCCGGCGATCCGAAGGTCCTCACGGGCCGGGTGGTGCAGACCCAGTCCTTCCTGCGCGAGATGGGCCGGCTGACCTGACCCGTGGGCGGCTCACCAGGTGTCGACGTACGGGCGCCTCCCCCACGCCGCCGCCCCCGAACGCGAGCCCCAGCCCCGTCCGTCACCGCCGGCCGAGGCCAGCGCGTGCACGATGCGGCTCCGGGTCAGCGCCGGATCGATCACATCGTCGATCTCGAAGTGGGCCGCCACGTTGAGCGCCTTGCCGTGCTCGTAGGCGCGCTCGACCATGGCCGAAAAGGCCGCGTCGCGCTCCTCGGGGTCCTCGATGGCGTCGAGCTCGCGCCGGAAGCCCAGGCGCACTGCGCCCTCGAGGCCCATACCGCCCAGCTCACCGGTGGGCCAGGCCACGGTGAAGAGGGGCCGATGGAAGTGGCCCGCGGTCATGGCCTGCGCACCCAACCCGTAGCCCTTACGCAGAATGACGGCGCAGAGCGGCACGGTGAGCGACGAGCCGACGACGAACATGCGACTCACGTGGCGCACGAGCGCCGTCTCCTCCGCCTCGGGTCCCACCATGAAACCGGGTGTGTCGACCAGCGAGACCACGGGGAGACCGAAGGCCTCGCACAGCTGGAGGAACCGGGCGGCCTTGTCGGCGTTGGCCCCGTCGATGGCGCCGGCCTGATGCAACGGGTTGTTGGCCACGATGCCGACGGCCCGACCCTCCAACCGGGCCAGCGCGGTGACCAGGCCGGGAGCGAAGCTCGGCCGCAGCTCCAAGAGCGAATCCTCGTCGGCCAACAACTCCACGGCCCCGTGCACGTCGTAGACCCGGCGCCGGTCCCGGGGCACCACCTCGCGCAGCGCCTCCTGGTCCGGCGCGCTCCACGTGGGCAGATCACCCTGGAAGTAGGCCAGGTACCGGCGGGCCACCTCGACGGCCTGCCCCTCGTCGTCGCAGAGGACATCGATGACGCCGTTGGCCGTCTGCACCGCGACCGGGCCGATCTCCTCGGGCGCGAACACCCCGAGCCCGCCGCCCTCGATCATGGCCGGCCCACCCATGCCGATGTTGGCGTCAGGCGTGGCGATGATCACGTGGCAACAGCCGAGCAGCGCCGCGTTGCCGGCGAAGCAACGGCCCGACACCACGCCGACCAGTGGCACCCGCCCGCTCAGCGCGCCGAAACGGGCGAACGCCTCGGTGTCGAGCCCGGTCACCGCGGCGTGGTCCGTGTCGCCGGGTCGGCCGCCGCCGCCTTCGGCGAAAAGCACCACGGGCAACCGCAAACGCTCGACCAGGTCGAAGAGGCGATCCTTCTTGCGGTGGTTCATCTGGCCCTGGGTGCCGGCCAGGACGGAGTAGTCGTAAGAGAGCACGGCGCAGCGCGCCTCGGTGCCGAAGAGGTCCCCGTTGACCCGGCCGATGCCGGCCACCAACCCGTCCGCCGGCGTGTTGGCGACCAGGTCGTCGAGGCTGCGCCGGGCCCGCTGCGCCGCGATGACCAGCCCGCCGTACTCCTCGAAGCTGGCCGGGTCGCACAGGTCCTCGATGTTCTCGCGGGCCGTGCGCCGGCCGCCGGCATGGCGCCGCTCCGTCGCCGCCGGCCGGCCCGCGTCGGTCGTCGCCGCCACCCGAGCCACCAGCTCGGCCAACTCCGGGCGCACGCGTTCGGGTGTCTCGGGCGCAGCCATCTCCTCCGCAGCCTCGGCCGGCCCGGCCGATTCGGTCATGGTGGCCAGGAGGTCGCCGGTCTGCACGGCCGCGCCGGGCGCCACCGCCACCGAGTCGATGCGCCCGGGCGTGGCGGCCACCACCACATGCTCCATCTTCATGGACTCGAGGATCACGACCGTGGCCCCGGCTCGCACGGTGTCCCCCGCTTCGACCTCGACCTGCACCACGGTCCCGGCGAAAGGGGCGACGAGCGTCATCGGGACCCGCCATCCGGCTGCTCGCGGATGGGGTGGATTCTTGACGAACGCGGGCCCGGGGGCCAGCGCCCAGTCGGAGGCGGCCAGTCGGAGTCCCTCAGGCGGCGGCGTTCAGGCGGCGGCGTCCAGGCCCCGGCAGTGAAGCGGCGGCGCTCAGCCTTGGCGCTACTCGAGGGTGGCGGCCTCGATCTGATCGCCGATGGTCTTGTCGACGCTGCGCCAGTACTCGAAGGCCCGCCGGAGCACCTCTTCACGCTGCAGCTTGGCCAGGTTGTCCGACACCGTGTCGACGAAGCGCTCGCGGGCGGCGTCGTCCATGACCTCGGTGAGCAGGGTCCGGGCTTGGCCGAAGTCGTCGTCCTCGGCGTGGAGGGTGTAGGCGGCCCGCACCATCTCGCCGTCGGCGGCCCAGACGGCATGCTCGGCGTAGGTGTCGCTGTCCGCCGCTGGCGCGTCGGCAAACGAGTTCGGGTAGTACACCGGGTCGCTGACATTGTCGATGCGCATGGCCCCGTCCTTCGAGTAGCTGCGCACGGGCGACTTGGGGCGGTTCACCGGGATCTGCTGGTAGTTGACGCCCAGGCGGGCCCGGTGGGCGTCGGCGTAGGAGAACCCGCGGGCCAGCAGCATCTTGTCGGGGGAGAGGCCGGTACCGGGCACCGTGTTGTTGGGCTGGAAGGCCGCCTGCTCCATCTGGGCGTGGTAGTCGGTGACGTTGCGGTCGAGCGTCATCGTGCCCACGTCGATGAGCGGATAGTCCTGGTGCGGCCAGATCTTGGTCAGGTCGAAGGGGTTGAACCGGTAGGTCTTGGCCGCGTCGAAGGGCATGATCTGCATTTTGAGAGACCAACGGGGGAAGTCGCCCTGGGCGATGGCGTCGTAGAGGTCGCGTTGGTGATAGTCGGCGTCCTCGCCCGCGATCCGGTCCGCCTCGGCCTGGGTCAGGTTCTCGATCCCCTGGTCGGTCTTGAAGTGGTACTTGACCCAGAAGCGCTCACCTGCCTCGTTGACCCACATGTAGGTGTGGGACGAATAGCCGTTCATGTGACGCCACGAACGCGGAATACCGCGGTCGCCCATGAGGTAGGTGACCTGATGGGCCGACTCGGGTGAGAGCGTCCAGAAGTCCCACTGCATGTCGGGGTCGCGCAGGTTGTTGGCGGCCAGCCGCTTCTGCGAACGGATGAAATTCTGGAACTTGATGGGGTCTCGGATGAAGAACACCGGCGTGTTGTTGCCGACGATGTCGAGGTTGCCCTCACTCGTGTAGAACTTCACGGCGAAGCCACGCGGGTCACGCCACGTGTCGGGCGAGCCGCGCTCGCCGGCCACGGTGGAGAAGCGGATCACCAGCTCAGTCTTGGTCCCGGGCGCGAAGACGGCGGCCTTGGTGTAGGCGCTGACGTCGTTCGTGACCTCGAAGATCCCAAAGGCGCCGCCACCCTTGGCGTGGGGCTGGCGCTCGGGGATGCGCTCCCGGTTGAAGTTCGCCATCTGCTCGATCAGGTAGAAGTCCTGGAGCAGGACGGGCCCGTCCGGGCCGACAGTGAGGGAATGCTCCTGGCTGGCGACCGGGATCCCGGCGTCGGTGGTGGTGGGCGGACGATCAGGCTGAGTCGGAGCCATGGTGGTTTTCTCCCGTCGGTGCTGTCTCGTGCTTGCTGCTACCAACGCTAGCGAGGCGACCGAGCGGTCGATCCCGGCGCTCCGCGCCGCGCGCTCGCTCCGGTTGCACAGTCGGATCGCACAGTCGGATTGCACAGTCGGATTGCACAGTCGGATTGCACAGTCGGATCGCACAGTCGGATCGCACCGTCGGATCGCACAGTCCGGTCGATCGGCTGCGGGCAATGGGGGTGACGCGTCAGAGATGGAGAGGCAGGCCCGGGCGGAGCCGCGGCGGGCCCCCGACGCAGTGGCCGTGCGCCATGTCGACCGCGTTGACCCGGACCGGGCGGACGGTCACGACGACCCGGCTCTGTCCGGGACCGTCGTAGGCGCGCAGGTCGGCGCCGTACTTGGGACCGACCCGGTCGGCAAAGGCGTACCCGGGGTCCTCGGCGATCTCGGCGTCGCCGCGAATCTCGAGATAGCGACTCGGCCTGGTCGGATCGAGTACGAAGAACGTCACCGCCCGGTTGGCGCGCAGGTTCTTCACCTTCTGCCGGGCGCTGTTGAGCGAAACCCCGATGTGGTCGCCCTCGGCCAGGAACCAGACCGCACTGAGCTGGGGACGGCCGTCGGGCCCGATCGTGGCCAGGATGGCGGTGTCCGAGTCGTGCAGGTCGCGCCACTCGTCGGGAATGGTTGCCGCCATGCTCTCTTCAACCCGTGTGGACATGCGATATTCCAGTCCCGCGCCGACTCAGCTCGTGCTCTGTGCGCCGGGTGGGGAGGCCCCGGACAGGTCGTCGGCCACCCAGGCGCCGCGCTCGGCCGGCCCGGGTGGGGTGGCCGCCGTGCTGCGCCGATCGTCGGGGGCCGGTGCGTCCTGATCGCGCGGGTTACGCCCGTCGATGATCTCGTAGCGGTCCTTCCCGTTCTTCTTGGCCGTGTACATGGCCCGGTCGGCGTTTTTGAGCAGTTGCTCGACCGTGGCGCCGGGCACGTCGAAGGTGATGCCGATGCTCAAGGTGGTCCAGAGCATGCTGGGACCGACCGGGATCGGTTCCCGGCAGGCGTGGAGGAGCTGCTCGGCCAGGACCACGGATCCGCCGAGATGGACCGCGTCCTCGATGAGGACGCCGAACTCGTCGCCGCCAATGCGCGCCGCCGTGTCCGCGGAGCGCAGGCAGCGGCGCACCCGGTCCGCACTGGCCCTGAGCACGGCGTCACCGGCGGCGTGGCCGAGCGTGTCGTTGATGCTCTTGAGATTGTCGACGTCGAGGAAGAACAGCGAGAGCCGGCGACCGGCCCGGTTGCCTTGCCGGATCGCATGGTCGAGTCGATCCTGAAACAGGGCACGGTTGCCCAGACCGGTCAGCGAGTCGTGAAAGGCCTGGTACTGCAACTCCCGCTCCAGCCGGCGGCGCTCCGTGACGTCGACGCCCGAGACCACGAACCCCGCCACCGTCGGATCTTCGAGCAAGTTGACGAACGACAGCTCGAAGGGGACGAGGGTCTCGGTGCCGTAGTGCACCATGGAGACGACCACGACCACCGGGCTCACCGTCGTCGCTCCCCGGGACGCCCGACGGAGGGCCTCGCGCAGCACCGGCCTGTCCGGGGCGGAGATCAGGTCTTCGAGAGGCCTGCCTTCGACCAGCTCGGAGTCGTGGCCGAGCAGTCGGGTGAGCGCACCCGAACAGGATCGGACGAGGCCGTCGGGCGACAGCAGAATGGTCAGGACGGCCGCGTTCTGCACCAAACTCCGGAAGCCGGATTCGGCGTCGTGTGAGACCTCGAAGCGCCGGCGTTCCGTCAGGTCGCGCAGGCTCAAGAGGACCGATCCCTGCTCCAACCACGAGACCGGCGTGCCGACGACCTCGACCAGACGCCAGCCCGTGGCGGAGCGCACCCGGATCTCGATGGGCGACCCGGTCTCCTTGCCCTGGATGCTGGTGAGCGAGCGCAACACCAGCTCGACGTCCTCGGGATGCACGAAGTCGAGACCCGACAGGCCCACCGAGCTCTCGACCGACCGCCCGAAGAGCGTCTCGCCGGCGTGGTTCCCCCACTTGATGCGACCGTCAGGTCCGACGATGAGGGCGATGTCGGGGTACTCGTCGAGGCAGCGCAGGAGCTGTGCCTCGGGGAGAGGTCGGCCCGGGCCGGTCGGCCCGGCCGATCTCACTGCACCGGCCCCGTGGACGTGGCCTTCACGAACCAGGCGTTGCGGCGGCGGCCATGCCCGGCACATTGGCGCCATCGACCAGCACGTCGATACCCGACACGAAGGAAGCCTCGTCGGAAAGCAGGAAGGCGACGACCGCGGCCACCTCGTCGGCCTCGCCCAGGCGGCCGAGCGGCACCTGCTCGAGCATCGTGTGCATGAACGGCTGCTGGCCGAGCTCTTTGCGGCCCATCGGCGTGTCGATGATGCCGGGTGCCACGGAGTTGACCCGGCCGCCGCGGGTGCCCCAGCGCACGGCCGCCCGCGCCGCCGCCCGGACCACCCCGCGCTTGGCCAAGCCGTAGGCCAGGCCGCTGTCGGGGGCGAGCCCGACGACCCGCTCCAAGAAGTCCGGTGCCATCGGTTCGTCGATGAGCGCGTCGATCTCCGCCGTGGCGAAGGGCGCCAGCTGGTAGGCGGCCATGGACGAGAAGCAGACCGCCGCCGACCCGGCGACCACCAGCGCTTCGAAGGCGTCGAGCAGCCGCTGTGTGCCGACCAGGTCCACGTCGAAGATGCGCCCGGCGTCGCCCATGGTCGGGGAGATCCCCGCCGCGTGGGCGAGAGCCCGGAAAGGACCGAGCTGGCGGACCTGCTCGGCCAGCGCGGCCACGCCGTCGGGATCCGAGACGTCGCAGGCGAGGCCGATGGTGCCCTCGATGACCGGGGCCTCCAGGTCGACGAGGACCAGGTCGTCGGCCATGCCACGCAGCCGGTCGACACAACGGCGGCCCATGCCGCTGGAGGCTCCCGTGACGACGGCGACGCTCACGACTGCACCTCCGTGGCTGGGCCGCCAAACCGGCTTCGTCGAAGAGGGGAGTCCGACATGAGCGCAAAGGTAGCCGACGCCGTATGGCGCTCCAAGGTGCCGGGAACGTGGTCCGCTCCGGTGCCGGGCACCCGCCGGATCAGGCCGACTCGACCTGCACCCGCAGGTCGCGTTTGAGGACCTTGCCCGACGGGTTCCTGGGGAGCGCGTCGAGAAAGGTGACCGCCTTCGGAACCTTGAACCTGGCCAGTTGCCCGCCGCAGTGCGTGATCAGTTCCTCGGAGGTCACCGACGCACCCGGGCGGACCACCACGAAGGCCACCGGGACCTCGCCCCAACGCGCATCGGGCCGACCCACGACCGCGGCCTCGAGCACCGCCTCGTGCTCGTAGAGCACGCGCTCGACCTCCGAGCCGGCAATGTTCTCACCGCCCGATACGATCATGTCCTTCAGGCGGTCGACGATGAACAGGTAGCCGTCCTCGTCGCGCATGCCCACATCGCCCGTGTGGAACCAGCCGCCGGCGAACGCACGGGCCGTCGATGCGGGATCGCGCCAATAGCCCTTGAACACCTTGGGGCCACGCAGGACGACTTCGCCGCGCTCGCCGGCCGGAACGGGGTGTCCCTCGTCGTCCCACACCTCGAGCTCCAGGTGCAGGCAGGGGCGCCCGACACTCCCCAGCTTGGTCACGATGCTGTCCCGGTCGAGGAAGGTGTCGCCTGACACCGTCTCGGTGAGGCCGTAGGCATCGGCGAACCACGCGGAGGGAAAGGTGCGTTGAATCCGCTCGATCAGCGGGATCGGCATCTTCTCCCCACCGTTGATGATCACGCGCACCGAGGACAGGTCGCGCGCCTCGAGGCCGGGGATCGCCATGATGGCGTTGACCATGGCGGGCGCCAGCCACACCACGGTCACCCGCGAGCGCTCCAGCTCGTCCACGACGGCCGCGGCGTCGAACGTGCGGTGGATGATGGTGGGAGCGCCGACCCCGATGAGCGATGTCGTCGTGAGGTCGAGTGCTCCCACGTGGTAGAGCGGGCCACAGGCCAATCCGAGGTCGGCCGAGGTGAACCCGAACTCCGTGATGTGCGCCAGGTTCTTCCACGCCAGGTTGGCGTGGGAGATCATCACGCCCTTGGGGCGGCCGGTCGTCCCGGACGTGTACATGAGGCGGTGGACGTCGTCGGGTTCCACGAGCACCCGTGGTGACGGGGCCGCCCGGGACTCGAGCTCGGTGAGGCTGGACCAACCGTCCGGTGGGACCGGAGCGATGCAGGCGCGCAGCAGCCCCGGCGCCCCGCCATCGGTCGCTGCCGTGGCGACCTCGGCCAGCGCCTCGTCACAGACCAAGGCGCGAGCCACCGAATGGTCGAGGATGTACCGCACCTCGGCCGCGGCCAGCCTCCAGTTGATCGGCATGGCGATGGCCCCGAGGCAATTGGCGGCGAAAATCACCTGGAGGAACTCCGGGCAGTTGTAGGCGAGGAGCCCGACGACATCCCCTGGTCGGACACCACGGGCGGCGAGGCCACCGGCCAGAGCAACGGCGCGTGCTTCCATCTCGGCATACGTCGTGGCCCGACCCTCGAACACCGTGATCGGCCTGTCCGGTGCCCGGAGCGCATGGTGCGCCAGCACCCCGAACCAGTTCACATCGGATTTCATGTCGTCGGTCCCTCCCACAACGCCCGCCATCACCTCGACACGGTGCCCGTCAAGCGGCTGGGCGGAGTTCTTCGGCTCCGGCCTCGTTCCAACTAGCGTCGCACCCATGAGTGTGCAGGCGACCGGGGAGTCCAGGCGCAGCCCCAAGTGGGAGCAGCGGCGCCACGCGATCGTCGACACCTCGGCGCGGGTCTTCGCCCGCCAGGGTTACCACGCCACCGGGATCATGGAATTGTGCGCGGCCAACGACCTCGGCAAGGGAGCTCTGTACCACTACATAGGGTCCAAGGAAGAGCTGCTCGCCGCCATCCACAACCGGGTCATGGACGAGGTCATGTTCGGTGCGGACCGGGTGGCCGAGGCGGGCGGTTCCCCATCCCGACAATTGGCCTTGCTGGGCGACGAGTTGATCGACGTCATCCACCGCTACCCCGATCACGTCTGGGTCTTCCTGCACGAGTTCCCCGCGCTCACCGGCGATCGGGCGGAACAATTCCGCAGGCGACGCCAGGCCTACGAGCGCCGGGTCGAGGACGTGCTGCGCGCCGGCGTGGCGACCGGCGAGTTCCGCGACCTCGACCCCTGGCTGGTCGCCCGGGCCTGGCTCGGCATGCACAACTACACCTATCTCTGGCTCAAGCCCGAGGGACGCCTGAGCGCGCGCTCGGTGGCCCGCCCCTTTGCCGAGATCTTCATGCGCGGCATCCTGCAGTCCGACCCAGAGGGTCACGGCGCCGAATAGCCGCCGTCGACCACCAGGGCCGATCCGGTGGTCCAGCGCGACTCGCTCCCCGCCAGGTACGCGTACGCACCGGCCAGGTCATCCGCCGTCCCGAGACCGAGCGGGTGGCGAGCTGCGATGGTGTCGAGGGCCTCTTCGGGGAGACCGGTGTGGATCGCCGAGCGAAAGGTCCCGGGACACACACAGTTGACCCGGATGCCGTCACGGGCGTACTCCACCGCGGCCACCTTGGCCAGCTGGATCACGGCCGCCTTCGTGGCGCAATACGGTGCCGAATGGGACCACGCGGTGAGGCCGGCCACCGAGGCGGTCAGCACAATGGAGCCAGATCGTTGCGGGCGCATGACCCCGACCGCCGCCTTGATGCCGTTGACCGCGCCGAGCACGTTGACACGGAACGAACGCTCCCAGTCCTCCGTCCCGAGGTTGTGGATGCGGCCATTGGGGGCCAGCACGCCCGCGTTGGAGATCAGGACGTCGAGCCGGCCGAACCGCTCCACCGCCAGGGCGACCACGTCCTCGACCTGCCCCGCGTCGCTCACGTCGGCGACGATGGTCTCCGCCGGCGGCGCCGGCTGTTCGAGGCCCGCCAGCGTCGCCGCCAGAGACTCCTCGGACACGTCGCTCAGCACCAGCGCGGTGCCGGGCTCGGCGCCCAGCCGTCGCGACACCGCGGCACCGAGCGCTCCGCCGGCGCCCGTGATGACGACGATCCGCCGATCCCCAGGCTCCTCGGTCATACGAGCAGGTACCCTCCGTCCACGTTCAGCACCGTCCCCGTGATGAAGGCCGACGCGTCCGAGGCCAGGAATTGATAGGCCCCCGCCAGGTCGGTCGGCGCCCCCCAGCGTCGTTGCGCCGTGTGTCCGGTGATCGCCGCGTCGAGTTTGGGTGCGTTCTTCCATCCAACGGCGAGGGGGGAGTCGAACCAACCCGGCGCCACGACGTTGACCGTGATGCCCGCAGGGGCCAGGTCGAGCGCCAGGGCCTTGGCCAGCGCGGTCAGGCCTGCCTTCGACGAGCTGTAGGCGGACAGGCCCTTGCGGGGACGCTCACCGAGCACCGATCCGGTGAAGATGAGCCGTCCGCCCTCCCCCATGACGCGGGCCGCGGCCCGGGCGCCGAGAAACGCACCCGTGAGATTCACCTCGAGCACGCGGCGCCAGGTGGACACCTCGGTCTGGCGCGGGCCGGCCACGACGGGAGAGATGCCGGCATTGCAGATCCAGACGTCGAGGCCACCCCACTCGGCAACGACGGCGTCCGCCACCGCCTCGTTGAAGTCCTCGTCGGTCACGTCACCGCAGAGCACCAACGAGGGGCCGGGGAGCTCCTGGGCCAGGGCCTTGAGGTCCCGTTCGGTCCGGGCCACGAGGACGACCGACGCGCCGGCGCGGGAGAAGGCGTGGGCGAGCAGCGTGCCCAGACCCCGACCGGCACCCGTCACGACGACCCGCTTTCCCGCCACGTCACCGGGGGTGGGGAACGAGACGGGGATCTCCATCTGGTCGGACATCTGCCTCCTGCTTGTACCGATCAGTACAGTACACGAACGTGAAGCGTCCTGGACCCTCGGTACCCCGCGACGACCTGGTCGAGATGGAGCGTCAGATGTTGCTGATCCGCGGGTTCGAGGAGCGTGTGGCGGACCTCTACCGCGACGGGCTGATTCCCGGATTCGTGCACCTGTCCATCGGCCAGGAGGCGTCGGCCGTGGGAGCGTGCTGGCCCTTGCGCCGCGAGGACGTGATCACCTCGACACACCGCGGTCACGGCCACTGCCTGGCCAAGGGCTTGGACCCCGAGAGCATGTTCGCCGAGCTGATGGCCAAGGACGAGGGGACCAATCGAGGTCGCGGCGGGTCCATGCACATCGCCGACCCGAGGCTCGGCATCTTCGGGGCCAACGGCATCGTGGCCGCCGGCCTTCCGATCGCCAACGGCGCCGCCGTGGCCTCACAACTGCGGGACGACGGGACCGTCGTGGTGGCGTTCTTCGGAGACGGTGCGGCCGCCCAGGGTGCGTTCCACGAGGCGCTCAACCTGGCCGCCATCTGGCAGCTGCCGGTCATCTTCTTCTGCGAGAACAACGGGTACTCGGAGTTCTCCCCGACACGGACCCAGCAGGCGGCGTCGCTCAAACGGCGGGCCAAGGGCTACGCGCTCCCCTACGTGCCGGTGGACGGCAACGACGCCGTCGCCACCGCCATCTGCATGCAGGACATGGTCGTGGCGGCCCGGGCCGGGGGCGGGCCCGTCCTCGTGGAAGCGTCCACCTATCGCTGGCATGGGCACTACGAGGGCGACCCCCAGCGCTACCGCACCGAGGTGGAGCTGCAGGAGTGGCAGGAACGCGATCCCCTCGTGGTGCATCGGAACCGCCTCATCGCGGCCGGCGTCGACATCTCGGAGATCGACGCCCTCGCGTCCTCCGTGGACTCCCGGCTGGACGAGGCCGTCGAGCGGGCGCGTGGACTGGCTGCACCGGCCGTCACCACGCTGTTCGACTTCGTCACTCGGGCGCGGCCCGCAAGACCCGAACCGCCTGCGCTGCCGGCCGACGCACCGGTCTACCGCACCATGGATGCCATCCGGGGTGCGCTGGAAGCGGAACTGGAATCCGACGAGCGCGTGTTCCTGGCCGGGATCGACATCGGTGAAGGTGGAAACGTGTTCGGCCTCACCCGCGGGCTGCGCGAGCGCTTCGGCGACCGCGTCCGTGACACCCCGATCTCCGAGACGGCGATCGTCGGGCTCGGCGTGGGGGCGGCCATGGCCGGGATGCGGCCCGTCGTGGAGGTGATGTACCTCGACTTCCTCGGCGTCTGCCTGGACCAGTTGCTGAACCAGGCCGCAAAGCTGCCCTTCATGACGGGGGGGTCCGCGGAGATGGCCTTGACCGTGCGGACCCAGTTCGGTGCGGGTCGCTCGTCGGGCAGCCAGCACTCGCAGAGTCTCGAGGCGCTGCTCGCCCACATCCCCGGGCTCAGCGTGGTGATGCCGTCGACCCCGGCCGACACGTACGGGCTCCTCCGGGCGGCCATTGCGGACCCCAATCCGGTCGTGTTCGTGGAGAACAGGCTGCTCTACGGGATGAAGGGGCCGGAGCCGCCCCCCGACTTCCTCCTGCCCATCGGGCGTTCGGCCGTTGTCCGCGCCGGGTCCGACATCACGGTCGTCTCGGTGTCGCGCATGGTCCACGAGGCACTCGCCGCCGCAGAGGAACTGCAGGGAGAAGGGATCTCGGTGGAGGTGATCGACCTGCGGACGGTGGCGCCCCTCGACCTCGAACCCGTGCTGGCGTCGGTCCACAAGACCAGCCGGCTCCTCATCGCCCACGAGGCGGTCGTCCCTTTCGGCATCGGCGCCGAGATCGCGGCCACGGTGGGCCGGGAGGGGTTCTGGGACCTCGATGCGCCCATTCAGCGCGTGGGAGCGGCGGCCACGCCTCCCCCGTATGCACCCGAGCTCGAACGAGCCTGGCTTCCCGATCGCCACGACATCGCAGGGGCCATCCGCACGTTGGCTGCGGTCTGACGGCTGAGGGCCTCAGCAGCCGAGCGCGCGGGCGATCACCATGTGCTGAATTTCGTTCGTGCCCTCGCCGATCTCGAGCACCTTGGAGTCGCAGTAGAACCGGGCCACCGGTGACTCGAGCATGTAGCCAACCCCACCGTGGATCTGCACCGCTTCGGACGCGGCCCACGCCGCCACCCGACTGGCCTTGAGCTTGGCCATCGCCGCCTCCTTCACGAAGGGCTCGCCGGCGTCGCGCCGCGAGGCGGCCCGGTAGGTCAACCAGCGGGCCGCCTCGAGCTCGGTCGCGATGTCGGCCAACTTGAACTGCACCGCCTGGAACTTCGAAATGGGCTGCCCGAACTGGACCCGTTGCCGTGCGTAGTCCAACGCCAGGTCCAAGACGGCCTGGGTCAGACTCAACGACAGTGCGGCGATGGAGATCCGACCGACCTCGAGCGTGCGCAGGAACTGGCTCAGCCCCATGGCCGGGTCACCGACGAGTTGATCCTCGGGAACCCATACGTCGTCGAAGTAGAGCTCGCGGGTGTCCAGGCCGCGCCAGCCGATGCCGCGCATCTTGGGCCCGGTCGTGAAGCCCGGCGCATCCCTCTCCACCACGAAGCTGGCGTAGCGCGCCGGCTCGCCGTCGCCGGCCTCCGTCCGGGCCAACAACGTGACCCCGAAGGACATGTCCGTTCCCGCGTTGGAGATGAAGGTCTTCCGTCCGTTGATGACCCAGCCGCCGTCTTTGGCCACGGCGCGGGTGCGGATGCCGCGGGCGTCGGATCCGGCCTCGGGCTCGGTGAGACCGAACGCGCCCAGCACCCGACCTTCGGCCAGCGGGCGCAACCAGCGCTCCCGCTGGGTGTCGCTCCCGAAGAGAAGCAGCGGAAGCGAGCCGATGGTGACGTGGGCCTGCCAGGCCGCGGCCACCGATTGGTCGGCCACACCGATCTGCTCCATGGCGGCGACGAAACCGACGGTTGACATGCCGATGCCGCCCCACTCCTCGGGCACCAGCATCCCGAGGAGGCCGAGGGTCCCCATCTCGCGGAGCAGATCGGTGGGGCAGCGCGCCTCGTCCCAGGCCGCGGGGGCCCGGCGGGCGATCTCGTTCTGGGCGAAGTCGCGGCAGAGTGCGACCAGCTCGCGCTCGGGTTCGCGCAGGGAGAAATCCATCCCGTCATCCTATGGACTGACCGGTACAAACGCCCGTACACTGGTGTCGTGCCCTCCGACCGGCTCCCACACAGTTTTCCCAAGTTCGACACCACCGAGGAAGAGCGTCGGCACCGCAAGCAACGGCTCGCCGCGGCCTTCCGCCTGTTCGGCCGGCTCGGCTTCGGCGAGGGCACGGCCGGGCACATCACCGCGCGCGACCCCGAGCTGCCGGACCACTTCTGGGTGAACCCGTTCGGCATGAGCTTCCGCCAGGTCCGGGTCAAGGATCTCCTGCTGGTCGACCACGAGGGCACCGTCGTCGAGGGCACCTGGCCGCTCAACGCCGCCGCCTTCGCCATCCACTCCCAGATCCATGCCGCCCGACCCGACGTGATCTCCGCCGCCCACGCACACTCCGTGCACGGCAAGGCCTGGTCCACGCTGCAGCGGCCGCTCGACCCCTTGACCCAGGACGCCTGCGCGTTCTACGGCGATCACGCCGTGTTCGACGACTTCACGGGGGCCGTGCTCGACCCCGAGGAGGGAAAGCGGATCGCCCACGCGCTCGGCGACGGCAAGGCGGCCATCCTGAGCAATCACGGCCTGCTCACCGTCGGGCGCACCGTCGACGAAGCGGCCTGGTGGTTCGTGACCATGGAACGCTCGTGCCAGGCGCAGCTGCTGGCCGAGGCCGCCGGCACCCCCGTCCTGATCCGCCCCGACGTGGCCGAGAAGACCGCCGGGCAGACCGGCAGCCACCGGGCCGGATGGTCGCAGTTCCAGCCCCTCTACGACCAGATCGTGGCCGAGGAGCCGGACCTGCTCGAGGAGTAGCGCCGAGCGGCTCAGTCGCCCTCGGGTTGCAGGTGGGTCATGAACGAGGCCGACCAATCCATCAGGCTCTTGGGGACGAAGTAGCCGGCTTCGTCGTTGATGGTCGCCCAATGTTCGGCGACGTCTTCGATGGACGCACTCGGGCCCGGGTGGACGTAGCCCGGAGTCGTGGCGATGAACACGCGGGCAAAGCGCCCGGCGCCGGCCGCGTACATCTCACCCGAGACCGGGCAGTCCTCGTGCGCCAGGTAGGCGACCATCGGTGCCACGAGCTCCGGCGGCATTTCCGACGGCGTGCCACCGGGGCCCGCCATGCGCGTGATGGCGGCCGGAGCGATGAGATTCACCTTGATGCCTCGCTTGGTCCCGGCGATGGCCAGGCTGCGCGTGAGCCCGACGACGGCCGCCTTGGCCGTGGCGTAGGAGGCGTTGTTGGGCAGCCCGAACATGCCACTCGAGGTCGTCATGACGATCCGTCCGTAGCCCCGGTCGGCCAGGTGGGGCCAGGCGGCCCGGGCCGTGTTGAACGCCCCGACCGTGTGCACGGCCAGGTGGCTGGTCAGGTTCTCCTCGTCCGCCTCGGGAAAGCCCGCCCAGCGGATGATGCCGGCGTTGTTGATCAGGATGTCGATGCGGCCGAAGCGATCGAGCGCGGCCTGCACGACCGCGCCCGCTCCGGCCGCCGTGGCGATGTTGCTGGTGTCGGCGACCGCGGTGCCACCGAGTGCGGCGATCTCTTCGACGACGTCAGCCGCCGGCCCGCTGTCCGACCCCACCCCGTCCATCGATCCACCCAGGTCGTTGACGACGACAGAGGCTCCCCTCTCGGCGAGCAACAGCGCATAGGACCGCCCGATGCCGCGTCCGGCACCGGTGACGACGGCGGCCCGGCCGTCGAAGCGATGACCGCCCTGACCGGTCAGGCGGCCACCGGAGCCTTGAAACCGAGGAGGCCGCCCAAGGTGGTGCCGAGCATGGCGTCGCGCTCGGCCGCCGGGACGCCGACGAACTGCTCGGCGATCAGTTGGCGGCTTCCCCGGAAGGTGCCCTCGGCGTGCGGGTAGTCGTTGCCCCAGACGATGGTCGACACGCCGGTGATGTTTCGACAGGCGATGGCGACCGGGTCGTCCTGGAACGACACGTGGAACTGTCGCCGCACGTACTCACTCGGCATCAGCGGGTAGGGCCACTTCTCGTTCAGCCGGAAGAGCTGCGCCATGCCGCTCTGCTCGCTGGCGGGACGTGTCTCGTCCCAGACACCGAGCCACCAGTCCGCATCCTGGCCGATGCCGGTGATCCAGCACTTGTCCATGCTTCCCACGAGGGACGCCAGCCAGTGCGCATTGAATTCGATGAGTGCGAAGTGCAGATCGGGGTAGCGCTCGGCGACACCACCCCCGACCAGTTGGCAGATCACCTGCTGCGGGACCATCGTGCTGTAGATGCACTGCGTGATCATCCGCTTCGCCGCGGCCTTCTCCGTCATCGGCTGATTGACCTGCTGCGCGTTCTCCATCACGACCTTCAGCGTGGTGGCCTCCGTGTCGTTGACCTTCACGCCCCCGGTCTGAGTGTGGATGAAGACGTGGACGCCGTTGGCCTGGGCCGCCGCCCAGATCGGGTCGAAGTCACGGGAGTAGTACGGCTTCGGCGGGACCGCCGGGAGCAGAATCCCCCGGAACCCGCCCGCGGCCACACGTTCGATCTCGACCACGGCTTCCCCGACGTCGGTCAGCGGGATGGGGGCGGTCGGGGCCAGGCGTGCGAAATACGGGCTGAAGCGTTCGAGGATGTAGTCGTTGTAGACCCGGGCGTGCGCCATGGACAGTTCGTGGTCGTCCGAATAGAGCCCGAAGAGCGAGAGATTCGGATGCATGACGCCGACGTCGACTCCGTCGAAGTCGAGGTCCTCGAGAATCAGTTCGGGATCACCCTCGGGCATCCGCCCTCCCGTCTGGCGGTAGCGGGAGATCGTCCACCCTTCGAAGCCGGGAGTGTGCAGACGCCGGAAGATGCGCGCTCCGCCTTCGACGAGTGGCTCGATCTCGAAATCGTCCTCCCAGACCCCTCGATCCCGCAGATGCTTGGGCAGGCGGGTCCGGAAGAGGTCGGTGGGCTCGAGAATGTGCCCGTCGGCGGAGACGACAAAGGGCTTGTCCTGCATGTGCTGTCCCTTCCGTCCGTGTGACAGAGAGTGGCCACCGCAAATTGCGAGAAGCTCGTTTTCAGAGGCTAGACCAACCGGTCGGTACGCGACAACGCGACCAGGGCGGCCCGACCTGCGTTATCGGAGCACCTGTGCCGGCTCGTCCGAGCCGGAGAAGGTGAAGGCGTCGTAGTCGTTGGCGACCACGTCGGCGATGATGGAGAACAGCTTGGGCCGGCCGCCGGAGTTGAGCAGGTACCGCTTGGGCTTGCCCGGGATGTTGCTGCCGAAGTAGTAGCTGCTCTCGCCGAAGGAGAGCGGTGACGCGGCACCGCGGTTCACCATGTTGGTCCAGCGCTCCTCGGATCGAGCCGACACCTCGATCACCTCGAAGCCGCGGCGACGGGCGAAGAGGAGCAGGTCGGTGACGAAATCGACCTGGTCCCCGTTGTAGCGCGGATTGTTGCCGGCGGCGGCGTGCGGCCCTCCGGGAAAGAAGAGATTCGGGAACCCGTGGGTCTGCACGCCCAGGAAGGTGAGCGGACCGTCGACCCAGTGATCGACGAGGGCCAGCCCGTCTCGGCCCACGATGCCCATCCGGGCCAGGGCGCCGGTGCCGAAGTCGAAGCCGGTCGCCCACACGATGATGTCGAACTCACGGATACCGTCCGTCGTCTCGATTCCGGTCGGTGTCAGCCGGACCATGGGGGTCTCGTGGAGATCGACCAGGGAGACATTGGGGCGGTTGAAGGACTCGAAGTACCCGTTCACGAAGGGCGGTCGCTTCTCCGCGAACCGGTGGTCCTTCGGGACGAGGCGATCGGCGGTCACCGGGTCCTCGACCACGGCGCGGATCTTCCCGGCGATGAAGGCACACCACTCGGCATTGACCTCGGGGTTCGACAGGAGGTCAAGGTAGTTGCTGGTCAGCTTCGTGAACCCGGGGCTGTTCCACATCTTCTCGTAGAAGGCCTGACGTTGCCCCTCGGAGTCTTCGAAGGCGGTGCGGTCGTGGGCGCGGTGGTGGAAGCCGTGCACCGAGGTGTTGAGGGTCTCTCGGAGTTGCTCGAAGCCGGCCCGCAGGTCCGCCTGCTCCTCGGGCGAGATGGGTCGGTTGTTGAGAGGCGTGCACCAGTTCGCCGTGCGCTGGTACACGGTCAACGAGTCGACCTCGTCGGCGATGGACGGAACGACCTGGACACCGCTCGAGGAGGTCCCGATCACGGCCACCCGCTTGCCCTTGAAGTCGACCGGCCCGGCCGGCCACGAGCCCGTGTGATACGACGCGCCGGCAAAGTCGTCCCGCCCGGGGACGTCCGGTGTGTAGGGCACGGAGAGCACTCCGGTGGCGGCGACGACGAAGCGGGCCCGCAGATCGATGCCTCCGCTGGCCACCACGCGCCAGGTGCCGGTGGACTCCTGGTACTCGGCCGAGCTCACTCTGGCGTCGAAGCGGATGTGGCGGCGCAGGTCGAAGCGGTCCACGACGTGGTTGAGGTAGCGCTCGGTCTCGGGCTGGGGGGCGAAGTGCTCCTCCCAGCGCCAGTCATCGAAGAGCTCCTTCGAGAAGAGGTAGCCGTAGGTGTAACTCTCCGAGTCGAAGCGGGCACCGGGATAGCGGTTCCAGTACCAGGTCCCCCCGACTCCCCCGCCGGCCTCGAGGAGGCGGGCCGAATAGCCCTCTTCGAGCGCCCGGTAGAGCTGGTAGATCCCCGTGATCCCCGCGCCCACGACGAGGACGTCCACGTCGACGGCGGCACCGGACGGGCCGCCGCGTGCGGCCGAGCCGGGAGAGGTGTTCATGTCGATGCAGCCCCTGTCGTCACCGGGTGAACCGCGGCGGCCTGGCGCAGGTGCAGCGGCGGCATATTGTACCGACCGGTTAGTCTAATACGAGCCAACGCGCACTGGAGGGGCGGCACGATGACCATCATGGACGAGATGTGGTCCGCCCTCCCGGTGCCGTACGCCATCGAGGAGGGGCACTGCTTCCCCACGCCTTCATCCTGCCCCTGGGAAGCTTCGGCGTGACTCCTCTCGACAGGCCCGTGGCCGAGATCGGATTCTGAGATCGACGATGGCAACGACACACACCCTGGCTGACGTCGTCGCGGGCGTCGGCAACTCCATGGCGGCCTACACGCAGGCGCTCGACGATGGCCGCACGGAGGACATCGTCGCCACGTTCTGCCCCGACGGCTTCTGCGACATGCCGGGCCTGGGTCACCACGTCGGGCACGACGCTCTCCGGGCGGCCTACGACGGGTTGAAACCGAGGAAGCCACAACGCCATCTCATCACCAACACGTTGATCACCGCGTGGGACCAGCACGAAGCCCATGTGTCGAGCGACGTGGTGTTCCTCCTGCAGACCGAGCGCGGCTGGGTCGTCGGCGTCGTGGGGCGTTACGAGGACGTCCTGCACCTCGACGGTGGCACCTGGCGCTTTCACAGTCGCGTGGCCACGTTCGTCAAGGAGAACGCAGGGCAATGAGTTGACGACCTCCATCACCGCCGAACGACTCACGCCGACCGTGGGTGCACTCGTCGAGGGCGTGGACTGCGAGCGCCTGCTCTCGGACGAGACGTTGCCCGGATGGACGCTCGAGGCACTCGATGCGCACGGGGCCCTCGTGTTCCGGGGGCTGCACATGAGCGACGACGACCAAGTCGCCTTCTCCAGGTTGCTCGGGACCGTGGAGGTGTTCGGGACCGGCGCGCATCCCGAGATCTTCCGGGTCACCCTGGACCCCGCACGCAACCCGATGGCGGCCTACCTCAAGGGCACGTTCCATTGGCACATCGACGGCTGCACCGATGACGTGCCCATCATGGCCACCATGCTGAGCGCCCACGAGGTCGCCGCGTCCGGTGGAGAGACCGAATTCGCCAGCTCGTACCAGGCCTACGAAGACCTGTCCGAGGAAGAGCAGGTCCGCTTCGAATCCGTCCGCGTCGTGCACTCGATCGAGGCCACCATGTTGCTCCACACGGTCGATCCGACGCCGGAGCAGCTCGCCCTCTGGCGCCGACGACCGGCCAAGGAGCACCCTCTGGTCTGGACACACCGAACCGGTCGCAAGTCACTGGTCCTCGGCGCCACGACCGACCACGTGGTTGGCACTGATCCCGGGGAGAGCCGGGCCTTGCTCGACGGGCTTCTGGAGCGGGCCACCGTTGCCGACCGTGTCTATCGCCACGAGTGGCAGGTCGGCGACGTCGTGATCTGGGACAACCGCGGGGTGCTGCACCGCGCCGCCCCCTACGACCCGACATCGCCCCGGGACATGCACCGGACGACGTTTGCCGGCGACGAGCCCATCAGTTGAGCCCGACACCGCAGGACAGCCCCGTACCGCGCGTGCAGCCGCTCCGGCCGCGTGAGTGGCCGGGAGGAATGGCCGAGGCGCTGGCGGCCGCCTACCGGCCGACCAATCCCCGACATCCCCCCTCACCGCTCGATCCGTCCAGCCCCAAGGGCCTCAACGCCATGGGCGTGCTGGCCTACCACCCCGAGCTCACCGCGGCCTACAACAACCTCATCAGCCACGCCCTCTACTTCACGACCATCACCCCCCGCCAGAGGGAGCTGTTGATCCTCCGCGTGGCGCACCGGCGCGGCTCTGCTTACGAATGGGCCCAACACGTCTACCAGGCCGGCGTCGTAGGCCTCACGGCTGAAGAAGTCGAGCGGGTTCGTTCCGGCGCAGCGGAGGAGGGTTGGGACGAGCTCGACTCGGCGCTCCTGAGCGCAGCCGACGAGCTCGTGGCCGATGCCCGCATCGGTGATGCCACCTACGCCGTGCTGTCACGTGCGCTCGAGACGCGCCAACTGATGGACGTGGTCTTCACCGTCGGTGCCTACGAGGTGTTCGCCATGGCGATGCGGACGTTCGACGTCCCACTCGACGACGATCTGCAGCCTTTCACCTGATCCGGCGGCGCCTCAGGTGTTGCGGCCGCCGTTGACCCCGATGATCTGGCCGGTGATGTAGCCCGCCTCTTCCCGGCACAGGAACGAGCAGGTGGCAGCGATGTCCTCGGGCTGGCCGGCCCGGCGGACAGGGGTGCGGCGGATGACATCGTCGATCCCACCCTCCCCGAACTCGCCCCGTTCGACCGAGGCCCGCAACATCGGCGTGTCGATGAAGCCGGGCGGGATGGCGTTGACCGTGATACCGCGGGCGCCGACTTCGAGGGCGAGGGACTTGGTCAGACCGTTGACCGCCGACTTGGACGACACGTAGGGGGCGAGCAGGGGTTGGCCACTGTGGGCACTCGAGGACGAAATGTTCACGATCCGACCCCAACGTGCCTCCACCATGTCGGGCAACGCGGCCTGGCAGCAGTTGAACGTCCCGGTCAGGTTCACCCGGAGCACCTGCTCCCAGAATTCGGGCGTGATCTTCCCGAAGCGCGTGAAGGTCGAGCCGATGCCGGCGTTGTTGACCAGGATGCCGACCGGTCCGAGCTGGCTCCTCACCTGGTCGACGGCGGCGAAGACCTGCTCGCGGTCTCCGACGTCGACCGGGAGACCGATCCCCTCACCGCCGGCCGAGGTGATGGCCTCGGCGGCGCCGAGTGCGGCCTCGTCACTCAGGTCGAAGACGGCGACGGCATGCCCGTCCACGGCCAGACGACGGCTGATGGCCAGGCCGATGCCCGATCCGCCACCGGTGACGACCGCAACCCGCTGCTCGCTCATGGGACCACTCTCTTCGTGCGCCGGGACGATGAAACGTAGCGCTCCTGACCAAGAACCTTCAACGCTCGCCTCGAGCGCGACGGTTCGGGCAGCCGAGCGACCGTGGCGCCCCCGAGTGTCGGTCCGGTGGTGTGCAAATGGCAGCGGACCGTGGTCCCAGCAGGGGTCAGATAGGGCTCGGGGTCGACCTGCGCGCACACGTCCATGGCGAAGGGACACCGGGCGCGGAAGCGGCAACCCACCTCGCCGACCCTCAGCTCGCTCACCTCACCTCGCAGGACGATCCGCTGGCGCTCGTACTGGCGGGCCGGGTCCGGGACGGGGATGGCCGAGAGCAAGGCCGAGGTATAGGGGTGGGTCGGGCGTTCGTACACCTCGTCCGCCTCGCCTTCCTCGACGATCTGGCCGAGATACATCACGGCGATGCGGTCGCTGATGTGGCGGACGACCGAGAGGTCGTGCGCGATGAAGAGATAGGCGATTCCCAGGTCGCGTTGGAGGCCGATGAGCAGGTTGATGACCTGTGACTGGGTGGAGACGTCCAACGCGCTGACCGGCTCGTCGCACACCAGGAGCTTCGGCTGGAGGGCGAGGGCACGGGCGATGGCGATGCGCTGGCGCTGGCCCCCGGAGAACTCGTGAGGCTGGCGCTGGAGGACGTGCGAATCCAGGCCGACCTGCGCGAGGAGCTCGACCACGCGGTGCTCCCGTTGCGTCCGGCTCATGGAGGTGTGGATGGCCAGGGGCTCCCCCACGATGTCGGCGATGCTCTGGCGCGGGTCGAGGGACGAGTACGGATCTTGGAAGACCAGCTGCATGGCATCGCGACGCCGCCGAAGCTGCGGGCCGCGCAGCGTGCTGATGTCCATCCCGTCGACCACGATCTGCCCTTCGGTGGCGTCGATGAGCCGAAGGACCAGGCGGGCCAGCGTCGACTTGCCCGAGCCACTCTCGCCGACCAGTCCCAGCGTCGTTCCGGCGGGCACCCGGAGATCGACGCGGTCGACCGCCTTGACCGACCCCGTCGTCCGGCGCAACACCCCGCTGCGGATCGCGAAGTCCTTGGTGAGTCGCTCGACTTCCAGCACCGCAGTGCGCTCGGAGACCGATCCGCCCGTCGAGCCCTCGGATGCGTCGGAGACCAGTCCCGGGGGTGGACCTGAGAGCACGAGCTCGTCCGTCCGGACGCAGCGGACCAGACTCGACGACATCACGGCCCCGCCGCCGTTTGCGTCGGGCAGGGCACGGTCGTCCGCCGGCGCGACCAGCGAAACCGGCCCGGTCCGGCACGCGTCCAGCGCGTAGGAGCACCGCGGTGCGAAGCGACAACCAGAGGGCAGCCGGTCCGGGCGGGGCACCATGCCGGGAATGGCATGGAGCGGCTCGCCCTTGGGCGTGAGCTGGGGGATCGAATCGAGCAGGGCTTCGGTGTAGGGATGGCGCGGCCGGAGGAAGAGCTGGGCCGACGCCGCCTGCTCGGCGATCTGCCCGGCGTACATGACCACCACGTCGTCGGCCACGTCGGCGATCACCCCGAGGTCATGGGTGACGAAGATCATCGCCATGTCCTCCTCGCGCTGGAGCCCGTGCAGCAGGTCGATGATCTGCGCCTGGGTGGTCACGTCGAGCGCAGTGGTGGGCTCGTCGGCGATCAGCAGCTTCGGTGAGCAGGACAGGGCCATGGCGATCATCACCCGCTGGCGCATGCCTCCCGAGAAGGCGTGCGGGTAGTCCTGAGCCCTGACGCCCGCCTGGGGAATCTCCACCCGATCGAGGGCCCGGACGGCCACCTTCCAGGCGTCGGCCCGGCTGAGATCGAGATGCGTCCGGACCTGTTCGGCGATCTGGTTCCCCACCGTGTAGGCGGGGTTCAGGCTGGTCATCGGCTCCTGGAAGATCATGGCCATCTCGTTGCCCCGGAGCTGACGCAGCTTGGCCGGGCTGATGTTCGTCAGCTCCTGACCCTCGAAGCGGATGGAACCGGAGAGCCGGGATATCTTCGCCGGCAAGAGGCCCATCACCGCCAGCGCGGACACCGTCTTGCCCGAACCGCTCTCGCCGACCAGACCAAGCGTCTGGCCCCGCCGCACACCGAAGCCGGCGTCCTCCACGACGGGCAGCCATCCGCCCCGGGTGAGGAACTCCACCCGGAGATGCTCGACCTCGAGGAGTGCGGCGCCGGGTGATTCGACCGCAGGCGCCGCCGGGCGGCCCGCCGCGCCGAACCGGCCCAGGCGGGGCCGGCGGCCTTCCCTCTCACCGGCCACCGGACTGCTTCCGGCGGGTCGCTCCCGGCCCAGCGAGTCCCGCAGGCCGTCCGCCACCAGGTTGAAGGCCAGGACGCTCAGCATGATGGCGAGTCCGGGGAAGATCAAGGCCCAGGGCGACGAGTTGATGAACTGGAACCCCTCCTGGAGCATGCCACCCCAGCTCGGTGTCGGTGGCTGCTCACCCACCCCGAGGAAGCTCAATCCGGCCTCGGCCAGCAGAGCGAAGCCCAGTGAGAGCGCCAGCTGGATGATGATCGGTGAGGCCACGTTGGGCAGGACGTGCCGTCCGATCAAGCGCTTGGAGGTGGCCCCCAGACTTCGAGCGGATTCGATGTACGCCTCCTCACGGACCGCAATCACCTCGCCTCGCAGCAGGCGCACGAATCCCGGAATGAACACGATGGCGATGGCGATGGCGGCGTCGTTGATGTCGGCTCCGAGAAGTGCAGCCACGGTGAGAGCCAGGATCAGCGGGGGGAACGAGAAGAGCGCGTCCATCGTGCGCATGATCACCGTGTCCACCGTGCCCCGGAAGAAACCGGCGATGAGGCCGAGCGGGATGGCGAACACCGCAGCGAGGCCGACGATTTCGAATGCCGCCCGCAGCGAGATCCGCGCGCCCCAGATCAGCCGGCTCAGGATGTCGCGGCCGAGATCATCGGTCCCGAGCCAGTGCGCCGCCGATGGACCCGCATTGACCGCGTTGATGTCCTGGGCGTCGGGGGCATGCGGCGCCACCCAGGGGGCGAAGACGGCGGCGACGATGACGATGAGGAGGAAGATCAGCCCCGTCATGGCCCAGCGCTGATGGACGAAGCGCACCCAGAACCCCGGTCGGCGTTCGGGCAACTCGTCGCTGCTGTCTCCCGTCTCGGGGATCACGGTCAGGCCGACGAACGGGTCGCTGGCGTCAGGCGTGCTCCAGGTGCTCATGGCGAGACCCTCACGACAAGCGGATCTTGGGGTTGAGGTAGGCGTAGATGACATCGACCACGAGATTGATGAAGACGAAGCAGGTCGCCACGACCAGTACGACCCCTTGGATCTCGGGGATGTCCTTGTCGTTGATCGCCTGGATGATGTAGGTACCGAGCCCCGGCAGCGAGAAGATCTGCTCGATGATGAGCGTGCCGCCGAGCAGGTAGCCGAACTGGATCCCGATAACGGTGACCGCCGGGCTGAGCGCGTTCTTGAGGGCGTGCTTGCCGACGACCATGCGCGGACTCAGGCCCTTGGCCACCGCGGTCCGCATGTAGTCCTGGTCGAGCGTGTCGATCAGTGCGCCCCGCACCTGCCGGGCAATCACCGCGGATCCGCCGATCCCCAGCGCCAGCCATGGGAGGAGGAGGTCCTCGAACCATTCCGCCGGCGACTGGGTGAACGGGGTGTAGCCGAGGGCCGGTAGCCAGCCCAGCTTGACGGCGAAGACGATGACCAGGAGCATGCCCAGCCAGAAATCTGGAATGGCCACGGCGATGCTCGAACCCACGGTGACGAACGCGATCCCGGGCTGAACCCTGATGGAGCCCGGCGATGACACCCGATGGCACCCCGAGCAGGATGGCCACGATCATGCCGCCGGCGGCGATGCTGAAGGTGACCGGGAAGCGCGCCGCGATGCCCGATGACACGGTCTCGTTGTTGAACAGCGAGTTCCCGAGGTTCCCGTGCAGGGCGGCCTTCAACCAATTCCAGTACTGCACGAAGAATCCGTCATCGAGGTGGAGCTGCTTGGTGATCTGGGCGATCTCCGCCGGCGTTGCCTTGGCCCCACCGGCAAGGGTGATGGCCGGATTGCCCGGAAGGATCAGGATGAGTGAATACACCCCGAGCGATATGAGGAAGAGCAACAGGATCGCGATGAGCACGCGACGGGCGAGAAACGTCAGTAGGGACCCACCGCTGCCGGACGCCATCGCCGTCTAGCTCAACGCGGTCCGCTGGTGCGCCGCACCTTCCGATCCCTGCACTGTTCCGGATGCACGGGACGGCGGCTCGCTACTTCTTGATGTAGATGCCGGCCAGGTCCGAACGGCACTGCCCGATCGGGGCCACCACTTTGCCGCCGACACGGTTCTTGTTGTACGCGACGATCGAAGGCATGAAGGCCAGCGGGACGAGCAGGCCCTGCTGAATCACCGTCTTGTCGATCTGCTGCATCAGAGGGCCCTGGAGGCTCGGGCTGAGCGACGCGTTGGCCTGCACGATCAGCGGCGTCAGCTGCGGGTTCACCGACCCGAGGCCGTTCGCCGGGAATCCCGTGGACTCGAAGAGGGCCTCGTAGGCGTTGGCCAGATCCGCACCATTCGACAACTGCTCGCTCAGGAGGGCGTCCCCCTGATGCTTGATGTAGACGTCCTGGAGGAAGTCGGCGCCCGGAATCTGTTGCAGGTTGGCCTTGAACCCCGCGGCGGCCATCTCGTTCTGCAGGAGGGCGGCCGCCCGGGCGTAGGTGGCATCACCCGACGGGATGATGAGGCTGAAGCTGACGCCCTTGGGATAGCCCGCCGCCTTGAGCATCGCCTTGGCCTTGGAGGGGCTGTAGGGGTCGGGTGTGCCCAGCGACTTCGAATAGCCCGGAGACCACGTGGGAACCGGCTGGTAGGCGGGAGCCCCGAGCCCGTCGAAGACGACCTTGTTGAGAGCGGCCCGGTCCACGGCGAACTCGAGGGCCGCCCGCACCTTCTCGTTGGCGAAGGGCCCCGTGTTCTGCCGGAGCTCGATCTCCATGGCGTCGTAGGACTTCGTGACGGAAATGCCGATGTTGGGGTCGCTCTTCAGCTGCGGATAGTTCTCCGGCTCGACTTCGATCATGTCGACCGAGCCCGAGGTCAGGGCGGTGGCCGCTTCGGGGCCCTGCGTGAGCTGCGTGAAGTCGATGCCACCGAGCGGGTAGGCCTTCGAGTCCCAGTACTTCGGGTTCTTGACCAGTTGGATCGACGCGCCCTGGCGATAGCTCTTCAGGACGAAAGGTCCGGAACCGACGGGCTGGCTCGACTGGGTCGAGATGGCGTTGGCCGGGTAGATCTGGCCGTCCACATAGCTACTCGCCCAGAGGAAGTCCCCCGCGGTGGGCTTGGTGAGATTCACCACCACCGTCGATGGATCGGGCGTCTGGATGCTCGAGATGGCGAAGAGCGACGACCGCAGCGGGCTGGTCTTGGTGTGGTTCAGGCTGGCCGCCACGTCGGCCGCCGTCACGGGCTGACCGTTGGAGAACTCGAGGCCGGGCCTGATGTGGAACGTGATGGTCGAGCTGTTGTTCGACACGGTCCAGCTTTGCGCCACGCCGCCCCCGACAGCAGTGTTCCCTGGGGTCGTCATCGATTGGTAGATGTTCGACGTGACCGTGTAGGAGCAGTCGTTCTCCTCGGTGGCCGGGGCGAAATCGTTGTCGAACTCGTTGTTGAGGTCGAATCCGTAGCGGAGAACTCCGTTCGGGTTCACGTTCGACGCGGCCGCGCCCGCCGGGGTGCTGCCGCTGGAGAGCGTCAGGGCGAGAGGAGCCGCCAAGGCCCCTGCCACGCCCACGGCGAAGAGCCGGCGTCCACGGCAACAGGGCTCGCCGACGGGGAACCTTCCTCGATCCACCCGTCGGGTTCCGTCGGTCCCGCTTCCGCTCACCGAGCGCCATCCCGATCCCCCTGACTCACGCAGGTCGTCTCCCTTCGGGGTCCACCGAGAGGAATCCCGAACTGGCGGGACTATACCGATTGCTGACACTCGTGTCAGGTCACAGGGATCAGAGGCCGCACGGTGCGACCGGGATCACCGCGTCGCGGCGTCGGCGCGGAGGACTGAATCGAACTGGACGTGGGACGGCCCACGGACGACCGGTCGGCGTCGTCGCTCGTGGCGGCCGACGCGGGCGAGTTCGGCTCTCCCTATCCGAGCATGTACCCACCGGCGTCGACAACGACCGACTGCCCCGTCATCATGCGACTCTCGTCGCTGGCGAGAAACAGCGCGGCGTTGGCAATGTCCGATGGTTTCGAGATGTCACGCAGTGCCACGCTCGAAGAGGAGTTCGGACCGACGGGTCTCGTAGTCGACCTGTCGTTCAGCCGCTGTACGGCGAACCGAGCTTCGCCATCACCGGACCGAGCCCGGAACTCGCTCCGGTGATGACGACGACCTTTCAACCGAGTCGAGCATCCGTCATCGCCCCTCCTGCATGCGAACATCCTTCCACGCGTCCGCGGCGTACGGAGCTCCGTCAGCGCGCAGCGTTGCGCTACCTTGTGGCCCTCGACCGAGAACCCTGGTTCGACGTACGTCGTGCGAGAACCCTGGCTCGACGTACGTCGAGCACCGCGTGGTGCAGCACGAAGATCGCTCGAGGGGTCGTCTCCCGAGCCAACAGAGGGGTGGGACCGACATGACGCCGGCCGCGTGGTCCAAGGGATCTCGATCGTCGGGTCGCCCTTTGGCCGTGAGCGTGATCGGTGCCCTCTTGGTGCTCGGATCGGCTTCGCTCAGCGCAGCGTCAACGCTGAACCATCCGGCGGCTCCGGACGTTGGCCTCAGGAGAAGCGCGGACCTGGCCCTCTCCGGACCACGATCCCTCGAACTCTCGCCGAGCCGTCGATTCGCCACTCACGGCAGGCAACATCGCACACGTCAAGACCGCCTGGTCGGTGGCGGCCGCAGGCGGGCTACCCACATCTCCCGTCGTCGTCGGAAACTCAGTCTTCGTCGAGGATCAGGCCGGAGAGGTCTTCGACATCGACCTGCGGAGCGGGCACGTCGTCTGGAAGTCGGCGCCGTACGGCCCCTCCATCGGGCCTGAGGGCGTGGCCGTGGGTTGGGGCAAGGTCTTCGGGGTCAGCCCGACTTCGTTGTTCGCACTCGACGCCGCGACGGGTCGAGAGCGGTGGTCAACGAAGCTCACGCAGTCGGCGACCGAAGGTGTCGACGTGGAACCGCAGGTTGTCGGCCGAATGGTGATCGCGTCGACAGTACCCGTCAGCATCAAAGGCGGTATCTACGAGGGCGGAGCTCGTGGCGCCATCGATGCCGTCAGCGAAGCCACCGGTCGGATGCTCTGGAGCTTCGATACGGTGGCGTCGCCGGACCTCTGGGGCAAACCCTCCGTGAATTCCGGCGGTGGCTCCTGGTATCCCCCATCGTTCTCGCCGGCCTCGGGAATGCTCTACGTCGGAATTGCGAACCCTGCCCCGTTCGTCGGTACACCGCAATACCCCAACGGCAGCAGCCGCCCTGGACCAAATCTCTATACCGACTCCACCGTCGCACTCACGATCGCCAACGGAAGGCTCGTCTGGTACCACCAGGCGCATCCCCATGACCTGTTCGACCGGGACTTCGTGCACACGATGATCGTTCCCCTGCCGGCCTCGAAGAGTCGGTCCGCCACCACGATCGTCGTGGGCACAGGCAAAGGTGGCGTCGTGATCGGGATGAATCCATCGACGGGTCGGCAGGTCTGGCGGACGCCCGTCGGAATCCACCGCAACGACAACCTGACCTCGCTGTCCGGGGCGACCACGATCCTGCCCGGGACCTTCGGAGGCGTCTTGACCCCGCCGGCCTCTGCTCCGGGCACGGTCTATGTGGCGACCCTGAACGCCCCCGACACGCTGCATCCCGACCAAACCGCATATTTCGGGGGCAAGACAGGGACCATGCCGGGAGAGGTGGTGGCTCTGGACGCTCGGAGTGGGCGCAAGCTCTGGGACACGCAGCGTGCCGGGGGACCCCACCGGTGGTGTCACGCTCGTGAACAATCTCGTTCTCACCGCCACCTTGCAGGGCTCGATCTTTGCGCTGTCGCGGTCATCGGGAAGGATCCTCTGGCAGAGGCGGGCTCCCGGCGGAATCGACGGATGGATGTCCGTCGTGGGGAAGACCATCATCGTTCCCGTCGGGTTGGGCGGTACCCCGACCATTTGGGCGCTCCGCCTTCCCTGAGCACAGCGGGAGTATCAGGCCGCGCGACGACTCAACTCGGTTTCTGACTCACGAACCGAAAGTGAAATCCGAGGAGGTCCGTCCGGGTCGCCCGGAACCCGACCGAGGCCAGGCGACGGACGAGCTCATCCGGGTCGACGGGCGTGAAGACGTCATCGGCATGGCCCGCCCGAATGGGCTCGAGGTCGAGGGATTCCTGCCCGACGAAGATGCCACCGAGTCGGAGCACCCGGTAGATCTCTTCGAAGAGTCGGTCTTGGAGCTCGGACGACGGCATGTGATGGAGGATCGAGAAGCACGCTGCCGACGAGAATGACCCCGCCGGCAGGTCGGCTTCCACGGCATCCGCCACGATGACCTCGACGTTGGTGCCTTCCAGCCGTCGGCGCAGGGGTTCGCCCAGGGACGGGTCGACCTCCACCGCGGTCACCTTGCTCACTCGTCCTCGCAGCAAGTCGGTGGTGAGACCGGGGCCCGGGCCGATCTCGAGCAGGTGGTCGCCGAGGTCACCTGCCGCCTCCAGCCAGGGAACGAGCTCGTCCTGGAGCATCTGAGCCCACTGGGGGCTGGCCAGAAATTGCAGGTGGGTCTCGTTCACGTCCTTACTTGTACGATTTCTCGGTGGTGGCCGTCTCTGCGCAATCGGTCAAAGATTTACCATTGTCGGCCAAGTCGGGTCTCGTGGACATGCGGATCGGGGGGCGCCCACCGGCCGGCAGTTACCTCTACGAGGGTCAGGAACTGGTGACGACCTGGCACTCCCATGATCTTCACCAGATCGAGTACGCCTGCCGCGGGTCGGTCGAAGTCGAGACCGCTGTTTCCCACTGCCTGTTGCCCCCACAGCAGGCGGCCTGGATCCCCGCCGGCGTGGAGCACCGCACGACCATCCGGACCTCGGTTCGGACCATCTCGGTCTTCTTCGCTCCACACCTGGTGCCCGCACCCGGAGACCGGGTGCGGATCTTGGCGGTGCCGCCCGTCCTGAGGGAGATGATGGTCTACTCGGGTCGATGGCCCATCGGTCGAGCGACGTCTGACGACATCGCCGACACCTACTTTGCCGCCCTGGGTCGCCTCGCCTCAGAACTCCTCCATGACGAGCGGCCGCTCACCCTTCCCACGTCCACCGACCCTGTTCTCGCCGGAGCAATGGCGTGGACCCGCGAGCACGTCGACAGTGCCACCGTGGCAGCGGCGGCACGCCAGGTCGGACTCTCGGAGCGCTCGTTGCGGCGCCGCTTCGATGCCGGCCTTGGCATGTCGTGGCGGCGCTACCTGGTCCAGGCCCGCCTCCTGCGTGCCATGGCCCTTCTCGCCGAACCTCGTCCATCGGTCCTGCAGGTCGCGACGACCGTTGGGTTCGAGAACGCCAGCTCCTTCAGCAGGGCTTTCCGCCAATGGACCGGCGAGACCCCCTCCGCCTTCCGCGCCAAGAGGGTACGACGGGAGTAGAGCCGGAACGCAACGGCCTGCGCCGGACGCAGATCCCCACGGAGAGCCGACTGAGCCGACGTTCCCCTCATGAAGGTCACCCCGACTCAGGCTGCGAGACGATCCGAAATGCCCGAACGCGCGGCGACTGTCTCGCGCACCTTGCGGGCCACCGAGGGCGCTGAAGCGAGGATCTGACGAAACTCGGCCCGTGACCCGGCATAGACCACGGCGTCCGTATTGACGGTGACCGTCGCATTGCGGCGGCCTGGAACGTCGTGATCGAGCAGGGCCATCTCACCGACGAGGTCTCCGCGACCGAGAGTGGCGATGGAGTGGTCACCCTGACTCACCGTCGCCTGGCCCTCGGAGATGATCATGAACTCGTCCCCCACTGCACCTTCCTTCACGAGCACACGGCCCGCCGGTACTCGAAGCGGCGTGAGGTGTCGCCGAACAACCGCCATCTCCGACCTGCTGACCTCGGAGAACAGCGGCAACTCCGCCAAATCGTCTCTGAAGACATTCATCTTCGGTCCTCTCTCTTGTCTACCTGCGACCAGACTGCAGGCTCCAAGTATATCTGTCAACCTGCTAGGACCGATCCATCAGATCGTTTTTAGAGATAGAGAGAGGAGGAGTAGGAGATGGGAGTACTGGCAACTCCTGTTGATAAGGCCGGACGGTCCGATCGGCTCAAGCAGGGGCGGGTGTTCCGGCCGGCAAGGGGTACACCGGGTCCTTCTTCGGATTGATCGAGTTGAAGCAGACAAAGACGTTCTTCCCCTTGTTCAACGTCGGGACGTACTTGTCGCCGGACACCTTGATGAAGGCGTTGCAATACGGGGGCTTGTGACCGCTATGGCCCGCATCCTTCCAGTTGGTCGGGGTCGTCAGTCCGCCCGCCGTAAACGACGTCAAGGAGTTGTCCTGCTTGATGACGTTGGCCTGCGTGAGGTCGTTGCCCGCCATTTTCACACCCTGCACGAAGAGGGCGGCTGACTCCCAGCCCTGGATCGCCAGCTCGTCGTTGACGTAGTTGGGCTCGTACTTCTTCATTTGAGTCACGTACAACTTCAGGCCGGGGTAGTCCGACTGCGGGGCGCCGAACGGGACGTGGGCGATGGAGAAGTAGATGCCCTGCATGAGGCTCTGATTCGCGTTCAACGTGGTCTGGTCGTTCCCGTTGAGCCAGAGCTGCGTCATTTTCACTCCATACTGCTTGATGGCGCGGGCCATGCTGATGTTGCCCTGCACGTCCATACAGCTGACGACGAAGTTGGACCCCGCTTGCTTCATCCGCTGGACATCGGTCGCCACCGTCGAGCCCGGATAGCTGACCTTCAGGTCGGAGTAGCTCACGTTGTAACCCGCAGCCTTGAGCGAGTTCTCGGCCGCCTGGCAGGCGGCGGACGATGCGGCGATGCCGTAGGCAACGAAGGCGAACGACGTCGAGTGCGTCTGCCGTGCGACGTAGGCGTCCGCCGGCGCACCGGCCGGGTAGTACTGAACGGATCCCCCGGCCGCAAAGAGGTTCGGAGCGGGAGTCCAGTTCCCGGTGACGTTGTAGCCGTAGGTCGGGATACCGGATTCGACGAAGAGGTTCGGCGAGAAGAAGGCGGTGGCCACGCCCGTCACGGCGAACACGTGGTCCTGGTTGATCAACGTGTTGGCCAACTGGTTGAACGTGGTCGGGTTACCGCCGTCGTCCAACTGGTACTTGTAATCGATCTTGCGGCCGTTCACACCGCCCTGGGCGTTGATGTACTGGTAGTAGGCCTTCTCGCCCTGAATGAGCGAAGAGAAGTTCGAGGCCAGGGTCCCGGTCTGGGTCGAGATCGTTCCGACGGTGATCGAATTCGAAGTGACCCCGGGCGCACCGCCACCTGAGGATGCGGCTCCAGCCTCGGTCGCCGGAGCCAACAGCGTGGCACCGCTCAGCGTGACCCCGGTCAGCGCGGCTGTCGCCATCAGCGCCCTCGTTCCACTGCTCACTCGCATACGGCCCCCGTTCAAGCGTTGTGTGCTGCAACCCCTAAGTCGGGGTCACTGTAATGAGGGAGCGCAGCGAATTCGCCTCACCATCCATTCACCCCGCCAGTTCGACCTCTGTGCTCGCAGCCTCAGAGCTTGTGAATTGACACACAAGCTCTCCTTCAGCCGCTCCGGTGCGGACAGCTGAAGGAAATTCCGAGCCCGATTCCGGAACGGCAGGCTTGCGATCTCGCCCGAGGCTCGACGGACCAGTCGCGGCGGGAGCGGGCCAACGCTCGCGACGCGATGGTCCGGGCAAACCTATGAGGAGGCGTTGGCGGTCGATGTCCCGGGGATGTCCGAGCCACAGAAGGGCTGCGACGAGACTGGCGGAAAACCCGGTCTTGTTGGCCTTGACCATCCAGGCACAGCTCTTCGAATCGTGGCCGAAGTCGGTGGAAAAGTTCAAGGTGACGGGCAGGAGGCCATTGGCATTGTAGGACTTCACCCCGCGGAGGGCCTTGATGACGCTGGCATGCGTGGGATTGGGACCCGCAAGCTGGAGACCCTTGATCATGAGGTCCGCGCCGAGCCACGCCTCGTATTCGCTGAAGGAGGGAAAGTCGGTCTTGGAGTACCCGTCGTATTTCTCCATCGCCGTTTGCATCTGTTTCGTCGCCGCGTCGGGAAGTGACCACGGGCGGAAGAGCGAATAGAAGTAGTCACCCTGCAGAGCCGACCACGCCGGAGAGTTGATCACGTCCGGTTGGTAACCCGTCGCAAAGAGCGCCGCCTTCAGTTTGACCCCAGCTTGCTGAAGAGCCTCGGCGAGGGCGAAGTTCGAGTTGTTGTCCATTTCAGGGGAAAGGGCGTCGACGTGATTCTGCTTGGCGACGAGCGCGTCGCTCGTGAAGGTCACTCCGCCAAACGGCACCGTAGTGTTGAGCACCCCAACCTTGCCTCCCGCATGTTTGAACGAGTCCGCGGTTTGGATCGCGGCACGGCTCGACGAAGGCGAAATGCTGTATCCGTAGGTCCCGAGCGTCGTTGCGCCGTGCTGCTTGAGGAAGTTCCCCGCAAGCGTTGTGACGGGATACTTGGGATTGAGGCTGCCCACATCGGCAGCGAACATGTTCGTGTAAGGCTGCTCACCCCATTCCGGTCCGTCGCTGTAGGAACCGGTCACCGGAATGCCCTGGTGCTGGGGGTACTTCGCGGCCAAGAAGAACAACGGGCTCTGCGACACGATGGCGAAAGCTTTGGAGTCGGCTTCTTGGACTGCGGTGGCGACCGCCGACGGGCTCGTCTGATCATCGACGATCAACGGCACCAGTTTGTGCCCGTTCACACCGCCCTCTGCGTTCTGCAGGTCGAGTCGTGCCTTGAATGCTCCGGGAGACGTGGAGTCCTCAGATGCACCCGGGCCCGAGATCGACGTGATGTACGCGATCGTGATGGGTGCCGCATCGGTTGCAGCCCCCGCAGCGGGGGGTGTCCCCTGAGAGAGCACGGTGGGCACTCCGGCCACCAGGGCCAGAAACGCAGCACCGAGAGCTCCTCTCCGTGTCCAGCTTCGTATTGGTTCCATCAGCTTTGCCTCCCCCCGACCTCTGGTCAGGTGACGTGCGAGTGGATCTGCTTCACTGCGGTTTGGATCAAGTCGTTCTCTTGGGCAGCAGAAAATAGTGCTTGGAGGGCGTCGTAGGTACGCGGGTCCGATGGCAGCCTCCGCGTGGACTCATCAGGCGAGCACCGACGAATAGGCCTGATGATCGGCGACCGCCGTACCGAGCCGCTCGAGCATCACGGTGGTGATCGGAGACGCCACCTTGAGCGTGATCGCCCAGAGAAAGAATCCGTACAGCAAGCCGCGCCCGATACTCCGCATGGCGTCGCCCGGTGACGGAACGTCGACGCCTTCGCCGCGAAGCCGGTCCAGATAGTGGGCGAGGAGATCCGACTCGGTCCCCCGCCGCTCTTCGGAATTCAGCGTGCAGCCGATGTGATACCCGACGTCGATATACCACGGGCCCCGTTGGACGAGTTGCCAGTCCAACAAGCACGGTCGTCCGACCGCATCGAGAAAGAGGTTGCCGATGTGGGCGTCACCGTGGAGTAGGCACCGCGGCGCGGCGTCGTCGAGAAGGTCTGCCAGTTGGCGAACGGCGTCGAGCAGCCGTTCGGGATCACGCACCTCTCCTGGCACTCCAGCACCGATTGGACCGTCGAAGTTCCCGCTGATCTCGGGAAGGCCCCGCGCCCTCATGGTCATCCTGCAGACGCGGCGCGAGCCACGGCTCGCCGGCCCGACCCGATGCCCAGGACCGTCCGTGCAGGATCGCGAACTGTTCGAGGCTCTCGGCTACCTGATCAGCCGAATACGGACTCAACGCGTCCAGGAAGCTTGCCCCGTGCGCGGCAACGTCCTCGGTGATCACGACGCCGTGTTGCGTCACCGGGTCGACGTCGGCATAGAAACACGCAAGAGTGCGCACTCCGGATGTCGGGGCCAGATGTTGATAGAACAGCGCCTCGGGCACTCCGGCCGTCCGACTGGCTGACGCCGTTTCGGAACAGTCGGCGAAGTACCCCTTGATGCACAGGTCGCATGTCATGCCGGGAGGCAGGTCTCCTTCGCACTCGATGCGGAACCGCGCGTTGGTGGACACCCGTGCGACCACGGGACCCGGTTGCACGGCGGTCACACGGATGCCGGGAGTCCGCTGACCTAACGCGTCACTCAGCCAGGCCGCATCCAACGCCTCAGCAAGCGTGTCCGGTACCGAGGGTGTCATCGTGTGGTCCCGGCCTCAGTGCCCTGGTTGGCGAAGACGGTCGCGGAGTACGTACTTCTGGATCTTGCCCGACGAGGTACGGGGAAATTCGTCAACCGGATGCAGCTCTTCTGGCCACTTCTGGCGGGCGACACCGGTGGCCCCGAGGTGAGCCCGCATCCCGGCGAGATCAGGTGCCTGGGATCCGTCGACCATCCGCAGGAAAGCGGCCGCATGCTCCCCCATCCGGTTATCAGGTGCCGCGACCACGGCCACCTCGGCCACGCCCGCCAACGTCATGAGGACTTCCTCCACCTCCGCGGCACTGATGTTCTCTCCCCCGCGAATGATGATGTCGGAGATCCGGTCCGTGATCGAGAGATAGCCATCAGGGTCGAGCACGCCGACGTCGCCGGTGTGGTACCAGCCATCCCGGTCGAACACCTTCGCGGTGAGCGACCGGGTCGGTGTAGCCCAGAAAGCATTCGGGTCCCCGAGAAAGAATCTCACCCGGCTCCCCGGGTGCGACCTCACGTCCGGGATCCACCAGCTTGATTTCGTTGCCGGGCAACGGTCGTCCATCTGTGGACAGACGCTTTTCGAGCGAATCGCCGTAGGTGCATCCGGTGATGGAAGGGTGCTCCGTGGATCCGTACATCGAGTAGATGACGAGGCCGAGCCGTGTGGCGCGCTCCATGACCGCCCGCGGGACGGGGGCGCCCCCCATCCCTTGGTAGTGCAATCGCTCCAAGTGGCTCTCACCACACCGGGGATGATCGAGGAGGCTGGTCAGGAAGTAGGGCGCACCGCCTCCCGCGCCCAGATCCTCCGACATCGATCAGGTCCAGCACCTCGCCGGGGTCCCATTGGTCCAGGAGGTGGACGGCCTTGCCGCGATCCACCGGGATCAAGAGCGCACCGAGCATGCCGATGGCATGGCTGATGGGATTCGCCATCAGGCCCGGTCGTTCCGTCGGTGGTGAGGTCGCCCCGAGCTGAGCGATCTCGGCACAGACCGTCTGATGTGAATGGACGACGCCCTTCGGGCTCGCCGTCGTACCCGAGGTCCACCCTACGAGGGCAGGGGTGCCGGGGTCGACCTGAACGGGCGAATCGATGGCATCCACCTCGAGCAACTCGTCGAATCCGATGCTCCCCGCCGGACCGGGTTGATCGAGGACGATCAACTGCATCCCTGGGACATCCGGCATGGATTCCAGGTTGGACAGAAAGTCCTGATGGCCAAAGCTTCGATGCGGTGACATGGACCTTCGGGCGGCACTCATTGAGGATGTACGACGTCTCGCGTGTCCCGTAAATGTGCACGATGGGTGCGACCACGGCACCCGCGAACACTGCGGCATAGAACGTGATCGCCCCCTCGAGCCAGTTCGGGGTTTGGAATGTGACGACGTCTCCCGGGCCGCACACCGCGCGCGATCAGTCCTGAGGCAGCACGTCGGGCCATGTCGAGGACGTCACCGAACGTGCCGCGCCAGGGGCGCGTCCTCGAATGGATGACGAACGGCAGGTTTCGGTGCGCCGCGAGGCCGTCGGCCATGCGCTGACCCACGCTCCGACTATCCCACCAACCCTCGCTCGTGAACCTCCGGCGGTCCCCAAGGTCGATCTCTCGCAAGTCCCACCCGGAAGTTCCCATACCTTCGGCGTTCACCTCCCCCTCGCGACCCGCTCGAGCCCTCCCCGATATGGCAGAACGCATCTTATCCGCTCAGTAGAACTTCATTCTGACAGCGAAGTCGAGACCTCGTCGCTGCTCAACCTCCGGAGCGGCGAGGCTTCGCCGGGCGGCGAGTAGCCTTGGCCGACGGGCTCGCAGGAGCGCGGCCACTCAGAGCAGTGAGACAGAATTCCCACACCTTGTCCGCGATCTGGCCGATCGGTTCGTCGAGGCCGGCGCAGTCGTAGTGATGGAAGACGGCCATCGACAGTTGGGTGATGAGCCAGGCCGCGTACTCGGGGTCGTGGGGGTGAAGTCGGCCCGACGCCACTGCCTCATGGATTTCCTCCACGAGAAGATCGGTGAAGTGCTGCGTGGCCCGGGACACCTCCGCGGGGTACAGCGTCTGCAGCCGGAAATGCTCCGAGGTCATGAAGCTGGGACTGCCGCCGGGCACCTCTAACGCCTGCACCGTCGCCGTGACGTAGTAGCGCAGCCTTTCGATGGGATCGGGGAGTTTTGCCGCTTGTTTGCGGAATACTGCGCAGTTCTCGTCGATGACGTCTTCGATCACGGCAAGCAGGAGGTAGTCCTTGCCTGGAAAGTACCGGTAGAAGGTCTGGAGCGCGATGCCCGCCTCTTTGATCAGCTCCTGAGTGGTGAAGCTCGGGCCCTTGCTCTCCATGAGCCGCCGCGCCGCCGCCACGATGGACGTGGCCTGCTCGACTCCCCGGTCCCTCGAGCGCTGCACGACGGGTGACCGATCAGCGGCACGTTCGGCCCACGTCACGTGAGCCACCGTAGCGGGGTTCGTTCCATGTTCACGCGTGGATGCGGACTCGCCATCGGAGCGGACATCAGAAGAGCTCGGAACTGTACGCCACGACGCCGCCGTAGTGCGGAGAGGAATGGCACGCCAGACCGATCGAAGCGCCGGCCCGCTGCCGCTCCCCCGCCCGCCTCGACAGTTGCAGGTAGCACTCGAGCATCTGTGGGACTCCGTGCATGCGTCCATTCCCGAGCGCTCCACCACCCGAGAGCACGGGCAATGCGCCCGCCTGGTCACTGTCAATCCCGCCGTCGAGAGCGAGCCGGTGTGCCTCGCCGACCGGACACAGAGAAAGCACCTCCATCCACAGGTAGACGAATGGCGAGAAACCGTCGTAGACCTGCGGGAGATCGACCTCGGAGGGTCCGATCCCCGACCGCTCCCAAAGCCGCCGGGCCGTTTCCGACCCGACTTCCATGATGTCGTCCAAAGGCCAGTGCAAAGGGAGTCGGTGCCGCACCGGCGCTCCGGTGGCGTACCCGGCGACGTAGACAGGCCGGTGAGGCAGGTCCCGAGCGCGCTCCGCCGAGGTCAACAGGAAACAGGCCACGCCGTCGACCGGAATGTCGCAGTCGAGTCGACAGATCGGATCCGTGATGAGGGGTTCAGACAGATACTCCTCGGGCCCGAGCGGCCGGTCATGCCAGTAGGACCACGGGATCCGAGCTCCGCTCTTGCGAGCCTCGGACACCACGACAGCCATCGCCTCGCGGGTCGCCCCGTAGCGCTGCAGATACTCGGTGTACGGCAAGGCGATCATGGTCAGTGGGCCGAAGTAGCCCTGGGGTACGGTCCACTGCTGGACCCCGTGTGCCTCCGTCATCGGATTGGCGTGGTAACTCCCAGCCGGGTTGTGGAGGGCGCGGTGGACCAGCACGTAGTCCGCCGCCCCACTCACGACCGCGTTGACCGCCAAGGCCACGGCACCCGGCAGTTGCCCGAAACCCTGGAAGCCTGCGGCATAGCCGGGATTCACGCCGAGGCTCTCGGCCAACCAGTTGGCCGAGACGAGACTGACACCGTCCACCACCGCGTGGGCGCCCGCGGACGGAAAGAGGCTGGCCGTCACAAAACCGTCCACATCGGCGATCGTCAGGCCGGCGTCCGCAATCGCTTCCCGGGCCGTCTCGACCGTCAAGGCGCCCAGCGACGACGGGGCGTGTCGTTGCACTTCGCTCTGGGCGTAGCCGACCACGGCCACCCGGTTGCTCGACGCCATGCGGCCGCTCACGAAGGGACCTCGAGAGCGAAGGCGGGAATGGCCACGCCCGGAGCCACGTCCTCGAACACCAGCCGAACAGGCAAATCGAGCTGGAGCGCTGCCCCGGGGCCGTCGACCAGTCGGCCGATCAGTCGCAGCTCCTCCTGTGCCGCCAACTCGACGTCGACGAGGACGAAAGGCACATCGAAACCCGGAAGGAAGGACTGACGCACGAAGGTCCACGACCGGATCCGTCCGGAGCCGTCGACCGGTACGAATTCGGATGAGGCATCCGTTGCACCACAATGGGGGCAGACGCTGTCGGGTGGGTGGCTGAACTGGTTGCACGCGCTGCAGCGGGCCAACACGAGAGAATGCGCAGCCGCGGCGTCCCAGAACTCGCGCGACCGCTCGTCGGGCACGGGCATTGGGCGAGCGGGTTCGCTCAAAGCACGACCCCCGCCTCCTTCAGAGCACCGATGTCCTCCCAGCCGTAGCCCAGCTCGAGCAGAAGGGCTTCGGTGTCCTCGCCGTGCTCCGGAGCACGGCGCAGCGCTGGTGGCTGGCCGTCGAACTGCACCGGCACGGCAGGAAGGCGGTAGGAAGCACCGCCATTGACCACTACTTCGCCGATGTAGCCGTTGGCCTCCACCTGCGGGTCCTCCAGCAGCTCTGTCACGGACTGCACCGGAGCCCAAGGTGCGTCCAGCCGAGCGAGAATCGATTTCCACTCGTCGAATGTCCGTTTGGCGAACTCGGCGTCGAGCTCGGCCACACACGCTGCACCGTTGTCACGCCGGGTCACCATGTCGGCAAAGCGGGCGTCCCCGGCGAGGTCGGGGCGATCGATGACCCGGCAGAAGTCTGCCCAGTAGCGATCCGGCTGGAGAAACACGAGCTGAATGTGGCGATCGTCCTTGGTTCGGTAGACACCGACGAGCGGGTTCACCAACGGACCCCGGCCGCTCGACGCTTTTGGTTCGTCTCCTCCGAGGGCGGCCAGGAGGTCGGACGAGAGGGTCCACATCGCCGTCGCCAAGAGCGAGACGTCGACGACCGAACCAGCTCCCGTTCGCGTCCGCTTGAGCAGCGCGGCAGCGACACCGAACGCCAAGGCCAGCGCGCCGTTACGGTCGCCCAAGGCGCCGCGTTGGCCGATGGGGTATTCGCGCTCGGGCGGGGTCAAGATGTGCGCCATACCGCCCCGGGCCCAAAACGCCGTTGCGTCATACCCGGCCTGGTCGGCGTCAGGTCCCTTGGCGCCGTACCCGTGCCCTCGGGCGTACACCAGCCCGGGGTAGCGCTCCATGAGCTCGTCGGAACCAAGTCCGGCGCGCCGCAGGGCCCCTGGGCGCACGTTGGTGAGGAAGACGTCGGCTGACTCGAGCAGTTTGTGCAGGATCGCGAGACCGTTTTCATGTCTGATGTCGAGTGCGAGAGACCGCTTCCCGCGGTTGGCGAGGGCGAGCGACAAATTGATGCCGTTGCGCTCCGTGCCGATCCCCTGAGTGGCCAGGCCCCGGTACGGATCACCCTCGGTCGGCTCGACGTGCACGACCTCGGCCCCCCAGTCCGCCAAGAGGGCTCCTGCAACCGGGACGAAGACCCACTGGGCCAGCTCGACGACCCGGACCCCATCGAATGCCTGATCGGCCATCGGGCTCAGGCTCCGCCGGTGGGCGAGAGGATGACGACGGGGATCACCCGATCGGTCCTGGACTGGTAGACGTCGTAGTTCGGCCAGACCTCGGTCACGATCTTCCACAGCCGGGGTTTCTCATCGTCCTCTGCCGTCCGAGTCACGACGTCGAGGTGGTCGCCGCGCACCTGGATCCTCGCCGACTGGTCCGCCAACAGGTTCCGGTACCAGTTGGGATGCTGGGGAGCCCCGCCCATGGAGGCAACCACCAGATAGTCGCCGCCGTCGCGCCCGAAGATGAGCGGGGTCGTCCGTGCTGCGCCGCTCTTTCGCCCGGTGGTGGTCAGCAACAGGGTCGGGACCCCGTTCCAGATGTAGCCCTCCTCCCCATTCGTCTCCTGGTAACGCTGGACGTGTTCTTCTCCGAGTAGGACGAGGTCAGGCGGCTTATAGGTGTCTTCGCTCAAGGTGACTCCTCCAGTGGGCTGTCAGTCGAAGCGGACCGGGATGGCCGTAGCCCCGCGTTCGTAAAAGCCGATGAAGCGGGGCGCTTCTGCGTCGGGATCAAGTCGCAAGTTCGGCAGGCGGTCAAGCAGGGCATTGATGGCGACGGTCATCTCGGCTCGGGCCACGTGCTGGCCGAGGCAGACGTGCGGGCCACCGCCGAAGGCCAAGCTCGGCCGCATCGGACGAGAAGGATCGAACTCGTCGGGACGCTCCCAGCGCTCGGGATCGCGATTGCCGGCACCGAGACAGACGTGCAGGACCGAACCCTTCGGGAGATGGACGCCGAAGAAATCCACGTCCGCCGTCACCCAGCGCGAGAACATCGGGTCAGTCGGTGCCCACCGCATCGATTCCTCGATGGCCGACCGCAGCAGGCTCCGGTCGCCCCGAACGGCCTCGAGGTGCTCAGGCTGGAGAAGCAGAGCGGCCAGGGTGGTCCCCATCTGCTTCCACGTCGTACCCGAGCCGGCCGCCAGCAGAAGCAGAGCGAAGGAGTGGATCTCCGCGTCGGTGAGCCGGTGCGTGTCTCCCTCCTCGTCGGAGACCTCAGCCTCGACGAGGACGCTGATCAGGTCGTTTGCCGGCTTTTTCCGACGGGCCGCCACAATCGGGGCCAAGATCTCCATGATCCGTTCGGGCTGCCCGAGCGATTCTCGAACGTCGAGCGCCTGGTCCACCGGAATACCGAAGCTGCCCGTGATGGTCAGAACCGGGATGGCCGCGCACAGTTCCACGTTCAGCTCGGCCCGGCCCGCAGTCTCGAAGGAATCGATCATGGCGTGCACCGTGTTCTCGATCCAGTTCTCGACCCACCACTGGACCTTCGTGGGTGAGAACGACGGCTGTACGAGCGCCCGGTAGCGGCGGTGCTGGGTGCCTCCCATCGACAGCATGCTGTTCGTCGGACCCGGTTCCCCAGCCTCGAGGTCGACGGCTTCGGCAGATGATGCGAATGTCTCCGGATCACGGTAGACGGCGTCGCAGGCCGCCCACGAGAAGGCAGAGAAGTGCGGACGATCCGGATAGGGCAAACCGTGGAACATCAGGTCCTCGCCGACCCCCGACAGCGTGTGGACGGTTCCCCCGTGAACCGGTGCCTCTTCCCGGAGGCTGTGCCAGATCGGGTACGGATCCGCAGTGAAGTTGCCACCGTTCCAACCCTGGACATGGTTGGCCAGGTCGAAGAGTTGGCGGACCCGATCCGGGTCCAGGAGATCCGTGGTGCCGGTCATTTGGCGACGTACCCTCCGTCGATCGGGAGCAGGATCCCCGTGACGTTGGCGGCCTGATCGGAGCAGAGGTAGACCGCCGCAGCCGCGCAATCCTCAGCGGTGATCGGACGGCCCAGCGGGTGCATCGTGCCGGTGTGTGCGGCCACGGCCTCCAGCTCGTCGCCCGAGACCGTCATCCCACCGGCCGCCATGAAGCCCGTGTAGGGCATGCCGGCCGGGCAGATGGCGTTCACCCGGATCCCGAACGGCGCCACTTCGACGGCGACGGACCGGGTCAGCTGGTGCACCGCTCCCTTGGTCGCTCCGTAGACCGTGCCACCCCAACCCACCAGACCGGCGACCGATCCCGTGTTCAAGATCACTCCCCCCTCCCCCTGCTCTTTGAACCGGAGCACGGCGTGCCGACAACCGAGAAACACGCCTCGGAAGTTGACCGAGTTCAGGCGCTCGAAATCCTCGACGGTGTGTTCCTCGAAGGACATCCCCAGCCGGGGCGTCGGGATGCCCACGTTGTTGAACATGATGTCCAGGCGCCCGAAGTGACGGACTGCGCTCGCGATGGCCCCGGTGACATCGGCATCTTGAGCGACGTCACATCGTTCGGCCACCGCTCTCCCGCCACCGGACTCGACCTCGGCCACGGTGTCCTTCAACCGATCCAGATCGATGTCGGCGCACACGACTGCGGCACCCTCCTCGGCGAAGCGCAGCGCCGAGGCCCGACCCACGCCGGAGCCTGCACCCGTGATCACTGCCGTCTTGTCCTTCAGCAACACGGTCCTTCACTCTCCTTCTCGTCTACGAACTTGGTTCCTTCGTTGGGACAGCTCTGGGCCCCACTCGACACGCGCTGTGAGGATCTTCTTCGTCGTCGAGAGGGATCGATCGCCGATTCAGGCACCCATTGAGACGGGCGGCTCGGCCGCCGTGAAGCGGTACAGCCTCTCTGCGTTTCCACGGAGCAGCTTGTACTGGGTCTCCGACGGGAGATGGCCGATCAGCTTCTTGACCGCCGTGATGCAGTTCGGCCAGGTCGAGTCCGAATGCGGGTAGTCCGTCTCGCACATGACGTTGTCGACGCCGATCTCATCGAGGCTGGCAATCCCGTGATGGTCTTCAATGAAGCAGCCGAACACGTGCTCACGGAACAGCTCTCGGAGATTGAGTGTGTCGAGATCCACGTCGGTGGTGGCGTGGTCCATGAACTTCTGGCCCCGCATCACCCAGTAACGCTGCTTGTCGAGGACCTGCTCGGCCCGCTCCAGGAAGTAGGGCATCCACCCGATCTCACCCTCCGACAGGGCGATCTTGAGGTTCGGGAACCGCTGGAACATTCCGCTGAAGAGCCAGGACAGCATGGCGCCTGAGGTGCGGATGGCTCCCCAGGCCAGGTTGGCCATGAAGGGAGAATCCGGGGCGATCTGCGGCACCTGCGACGACGACCCGACGTGCATCGAGGCGACCATCCCCAGCTCGTTGGCGGTCGCCATGACTGGATCCCAGTAGCGGTTCACATCATGAATGGTCGGAAGGCCGATCGGTGCCGGATTCTCGGAGAACGCGAACGCGGTGACACCCAGGGGCGCCATCCGCTCCATCTCCTTGGCCGCAAGCGCCGGGTCCCACATCGGGATCAGCATCAGCGGGATGTAGCGCCCGGGTGCTGCCCCGCACCACTCTTCGACGATCCAGTCGTTGTAGTGCTGCAGGCACTGGAAGCCGAAGTCCCGATCGCTGGCGTCCATGAACAGCTGACCACAGAAGCGCGTAATGGTCGGGAAGCACAGTGAGGCGAGAATCCCCGCCTGGTCCATGTCCTCGAGACGGGCCGTCGGGTCGTAACACCCTGGGCGCATTTCGGAATACGGCAGAGGCTCGGGACTGAACTCCTCCTTTGACTTGCCGGCCACGGCGCTGAGCCCGGAGCTCGGGTACCGCTTGCCGTCGTAGACCCAGTAGTCCATGCCCTCGACGGATTCCATGTGTGGTGCCCGCTCGCGGTCCTTGGCGGCCACCCGGTCGATCCAGAGATGCGGTGGTTCGAGAATGTGGTCGTCAACAGAGATCAACCAATCCAAGTTCAGGTCAGGTGATGTCATCGTTGCCCTCCTTGCACAAACTCACGCCGGCAATTCGCCGATACACAGATGCTTGATCTCCTGGAAAGCGCGAATGCCCTCGACCCCGCGCTCACGGCCGAGACCGCTCTGCTTGTAGCCCCCGCTCGGCGCATAGGCGCTGAACATCGACGTGTTGACGTTGACCGCACCACTGCGGATTCGGCGGGCCACTGCCGTCGCCGTCGCAACGTCGGCTCCATAGACCTGGCCCGAAAGTCCATAGATGCTCTCGTTGGCGATACGGACCGCATCGTCGAGGTCCCGATAGCCGATGACGGCGAGTACGGGGCCGAAGATCTCCTCTTGCGCCGCGGGATTCAAGTTGTCGGGAAGGTCGAGGACAGTGGGCTCGAAGTAATACCCACGCTCGAGCCCGGCCGGGCGGCCACCTCCCACGACGACCTTTCCACCCTTCTCCTCGGCCAGAGCCACGAAGCGTTCGCAGCGCTCGCGCTGTGCCGCAGTGATCAGCGGACCCATCATCGCGGCCGGATCGCTCGGAGGGCCGACCGTGAGGGCGGCGTACGCGGCGCCGACCGACTCGAGAACCTCCTCTTTGCGGTCTTCGGGCACCAGCATTCTGGTGGCCGCCACACAGGCCTGGCCAGCCGTCATCGCCACCACTTGCGCAGCGCCGGCAGCGACGCGATGCAAGGCGTCGGGAAGATAGATCTGAGCCGACTTGCCGCCGAGCTCCAGCGCCACGCGCTTCACCGTCGGGGCGGCCTGGACCAGGATCCGCCGGCCGACGGCCGTTGAGCCGGTGAAGGAGACCATGTCCACCGCCGGATCGGTCGTGAGCATTTCGGCGCCGGCCGCACCGGCTTCGATGATCACGCTCAGCACGCCGGCAGGGAGTGCGGCCCCCTCGGCCGCCATCCCGAAGGCCAGCGACGAGATCGGCGTCAGTGGGCTGGGCCGCAGGATGACCGAGTTCCCGGCCATCAGCGCCGCGATCAGCTTCTGGAAGGCCATGATGATGGCGCCGTTGTACGGCGTGATCGCCACCACGACACCGACGGGCTCGTGACGGCGCAGACTCAGCGCCACCCGTCCCCGCACGAGCTCCTCGGCCGGGACCGGGTTGGCCTCTTCGTGCGGCAACGCCAGGTAGAGGTCGATCGTGTTGCGGGCCAACATCAGGCCAGCGGCGTACTGCGCCATTTCCGCAAAGAGGACGGGCTGCCCGGCTTCGGCCACCATCGATGCCACCAGCGGCTCGTGCAACGCTTCGAGCTGATCGAGCAGGGCATGGAGGCTGCGTGCCCGGTCGCGAGCCGGAAGATCAGCCCATGCCCCCTCGTCAAAACTCCGGCGGGCCTGGGCGATGGCACGACCCACTTCGACGAGCGGCGTCGCGGCAAGCTCGGTCACGACGGATTGGTCGGCAGGGTTCTCGACGACCAGGGCCTCGTCGCCCTCCACCCAGCGCCCGGCGATGAACGAGCGGCGCTCGGCGAGGATCTCTCCCTCAGCCACGCGAGAGCACCGGGGCTTCTATGTAGAGCATGGTTCTACTGTTTCAGAGTACACCGCATCCGTCAAGCAGCCCGCCGCAAATCGATGAAGTCGCGAGGCAATGACCTCGGCAGGCACGGCCGTCGAATGAGGTCGACTCGTCGGGCCGCCTCGACGCCCACCGGACTCAGCGAGCGCCGACTGTTCGTGGCAGCTCAAGAAATCATCGAGAACTGCCTCGATCGATCCACCACTCGAGGGTTTCAACGGGAGTAGCTTCACAGCCGGCGGCGGCGGGGAGGAAACCAGTGGGCATCTTGAACGGCGTGACGACGACCATCCCGAGCTTCTTGAGCTCGGGAAGCTCCACACCCTTCACAGTCATTCCGCCGCCACTGCAGGGCGGGACCAGCGGCGTCGGAGCTCAGAGTGGAGGGTCGTCGTTGATGGGACCAAACGCCGGACTCAGTATCGCCACGTTCGTGAGCTTCTTTCTCGAACTCTTTCTTGCCCTGGTCGTACTCTCGGTTATTGGGGTCTTCATCATCATCGTCGTCGCCAACCGTGCCGACCCCGATCCGAGTGGGCGTCGACCTCAGGCCGTGTACTACTTCGCCGTCTCCTTCGTGACGCTCCTCGTGACGATCGTCGGCTCTGCCTTGGTGGTATCCGGAGTGGACGCTCTGATCGGTAACCACTCGAATGCGATCTCGAACACTGCTGCCCGAGCGATCTTGCTGGGTGCCCTGAGCACCGTGATCGGCGTCGTTCTTCTTGTCGTTCATCTGCGCCGGGGACTTGACCTCGTCCGTACAGATACGCAACCTCCTGCGCCTTCGCGGCGCGTCGGTCAGAGTTACGTGTCTTCGGTTGCCTTCGTGTCCGTCATATCCCTCCTGTTTCTCTTCGTGCTCTCTGTGTACCTGATCTTCGCCCTGGCGGCACCGGGAGTGTTCGGGGCTCCTGGAGGCCAAGGCATCTCGGCGCACGTGCTCGCCGTCGCGATCTATCTGTGGATCGTCGCCTGGGTCGTCCTGGAAACGCACCGCAGGCTCGTGTCTCCCGGACTTGACATCTTCGGAGCTCGCCGGAGGGCTGAGAGTCCCGCTCTGCCGAACCAGGACACGTGATCATCGCCGACGTCCGCTGAGTTGGAGCAAGACCTCGTGGCGGAACCCGTCGGACCGCATGAAGCTCCGGCGCTCGTTCAAGAGTCGTAGACCACTTCGAAACCGCTTCGGTGCCCTCGCGTCTTCGCCCCACGCGATCCGACTTCCTCGATGACATCGTCCGAATGCTCGACGTCGAATTCATTTCCGTTCGCCCTCAGCTGGGCGAGAAGGGCGACGAGCTCGCCTCGTTGATCCTCGGTCAACCCGATCCCCTCGTACACCGTTGCATTCAGTTCCTGCGTCGCCTCGGTGGCAGCTCTCCGGCCCTTCGCGGTGATGACCGCAAGTGTCGTCCGGGCGTCCGAGGGATGCGGCACACGGCGGACCAGACGGTCGTCCTGGAGCCGGTCGATGATGTCGGTCACCGTGGCCGGCGGAATGCGCAGGGTCTTGCTGATCCAGCTGAGGGTCAGCGAGGACTCGGGATCCGTCTCGAGCCAAGCCAGGACCTGATACTGCACAAAGGTAAATCCGTGGCGCTTCATGACGCCGTTCACCTGGTCATTGAGGAGCTGGTAGGACCGGAGGATGGCCGTGAACACCGACATCCCGGACGCCGCTTCAGGTTCCCAACGTTCGAGCCAGACCCGCCGTGAGGCCTCGACCACGTCGAAGGGCGCGGCCAAGAAGCCCGCGCCCGAGGGTGCGGATCGGGACCGAGCGCTAGGTGGCCGGGGTGAGCGTGCCACCGATGATCCCATCCATTTCGAGCGCGTCGATCTCTGTCTTCGTGAGTCCCAGCGCGCCCGAGCAATTCGTCGTTGTGCTCCCCGAGCAACGGTGCGTGCCGTTCGTGCAGCCGTTCGGGGCCGCGGGAGAACCGCATGGGCAGAGTGCTGTAGCGGGACGATCCGATCACCGGGTGCGACACCTCCTCGAAGAAATGGCGGGACTGGAGTTGGGCCAGTTCGGTCTGATCGTGAGGCTGCATGACCTTCCCCACCGGCACGCCGGCATCCCACAGACGCTCGACCAGGGTGTCGGCTGAGAGGCTCCGGCACCACTCCCCGAGGTTGGCATCGATGCGATCCTGCCCGGCCATCCGACCTGCCGCAGTGAGGAACGCAGGCTCGTCGGCCCATCCCGGCTCGCCCATGACCCGGCGGAGGGCCAGCCACTGCTCGTCGGTCGCCACGGCAAGGGCCACCCAGGAGTCGTCGCGGCCGTGTTCGTCCGGACCCGCAGCCTGGTACAGATTCTGGGGCGCTGCGCCGGGTCCGCGATTCCCGCTACGAGTGAGCAGCGCGCCGTACGCGGAGAATTCGATCGGTTGCTCAGCGGCGATGTTCACCGCCGCTTCGACCATTGCCGCCTCGACCAAGCCGCCTTCACCGGTTCGCTCCCGGTGCTCGAGGGCGAGAAGCAACCCGAAGAGCGCATGCAGTCCGGCGTTGGGATCACCGATGCAGTACGGCTCGAACGGAAGCAGATCGGGATGTCCGGTGAGCCAGGTGAGTCCTGCGGCGTCCTCAATCACGAACGCGAACGCGGCCTGATCCCGCCATGGACCCTCGAGACCGAACCCTGGCATGCGGAGCATGATCACATCTGGCCGATGGACTCGGAGCGACTCGTAGTCCAGACCCAGCTGATCCAGTACCCGCGGCGTGTAGTTCTCGATGACCACGTCGCACGTCCCGATGAACTGGCGCAAGAGGTCGATTCCTTGCTGATCGCGAAAGTCGATGGTGAGACTCTTCTTGTTCGTGTTGAGCGCGGCGAAGATCGGGCCGCGCTCCCAGTAACGATCCTCCGTCTGCGGCACGCCTCCGACCAGACGGGCACCGTCGGGCCGGGTCGACGATTCGAGGTGAACGACCTCGGCGCCGAGGAGCGCCAGGACGTGGCCGGTGAGCGGACCCGCCCAGTAGGACGTCATGTCGAGGACTCGCAACCCTTCGAACGGGAGCCTGGTGCTGCTGTCCGACCCGCCGTTCTCCCGCGGGGCGCCGAAGCGCGCCTCACCCAGAGGCGTCTCGCCGAGACGGGGGGCCGGCTCGGGAGACCGCAGGCTCGCAGAACCCAACCGGAAGGGCGGGCCAGGGTTCGCCGACCCGTCGCGTGGGTTGGCAACGAAGGTTCCCCGGGCCCGGAAGTGCTCGAAGGAGGTGATGTTGGCACCGTTGGCGATTGGCGCGTTCGGAATCCGGAAGGCCGACGCCAGGTCGAGCACCTCATCCACCGAGCGCCCCGCGATCCACTCGTCGATCGTGGGCGCCAGCTTCGTCCGGTCCAGAAACAGCGAACGGTCCTCCATCCACTCGGGGTGCCCGACCATGACGCAGAAGTCCAGCCACTGCTGCCCTGTCCCGCAGCCAAGTCCGACGAGTCCGTTGCCGGCGGCGCCGACGCCCGGGGTGGGAATGAAACGACGGCGTCGCATCGGCCGGCCGAGCTGGTCGTTGAACGTCACGGGGTAATAGGTGAGGCACATGGCCAGGGACTCGAGCATCGACACATCGACGAGCTCACCGCTCGAAGAATGCCGCCTCCTCGCGGCCAGCGTCCCGATGGCGGCGAAGAGTCCCGAGAGCCACTCCCCGACCTGGCCGCCGACATGCACTGGTGCGCGGTCGGGCAAGCCGCGGGCAAGGCCGACGACCGCGCCCGACCAGGCCTGAAGGGTGAACTCGGTGGCCGCGTTGTCGCTCCATGGTCCCTCGAGGCCAAAGGGGGTGATCGACGTGACGATCAGATGCGGATGGGCCCGCAGGATCTGCGATGGTGCGAGAGAGGCCAGCTCGGCCACCTGGGATCCGCGGGACCACACGACGGCATCCGCCGAGGCGAGGAGCTGGTGCAGCGAGGCGAGATCGTCCGTAACGGCCACGTCGACGAGGACGCTGCGTTTCGAGGCAGCGAGGAAATTGAAAGAGCGCGCCATCGGCTTCGGGCGGAATCTCTGCACCTGAGGCCGACCATCGGCGGAGCGGGTCCCCCGCCGGCGACTCCACTTTGATCACCTCCGCGCCGCCGTCGGCCAGCATCTTGGTGCAATAGGCCCCCCCGATCCAAGTCGAGAGATCGACGACGCGAAGTCCGCTCAAGGGAGAAATAGTCGTGCTCATCGATCCATCCGGAGACGGGACGGCCACGTCAGTCGGATTCGGGACGGCGACGACCTGATCGGCTCAACCGCCATTCGGGCGGGTAGGCACTGTCGTTGTCCTTCACCGCCAGGTTCAGTCCGGCGTCCATGGTCTCCTGGCTCAGCGTGGCCCGCTTGCCGTCGTCGTCGCTGCGGAGCTGCCCACCCATTGATTCGAGCCAGGCGCTGAGCATGCTCCCCATGTACTCGCCCTGGTGTTGCTTCATCACCTCGAAGAAAACCTTTTGCATGAACACCGTGTCAGTAGGTCGCGTGCGCGCACAGGCGCGGGCGTACTTGTCCACTTCCGCCTCGAGGTCCTCGCGCGGGACGACGCTGTTGACGAAGTTGCAGTCGTACATCTGTTCGGCCGTGAACGGGCGACCAGTGAACACCATCTCCTGGAACTTGCGCATCCCCATCATCATCGCCCACTGCCACATGCGGGGTGCGTAGCCGACGTAGCGGAACGCAGGGTGGCCGAAGAGCGCGTCATCGGACGAGATCACGATGTCGGCATCGGCGGCTTGGTAGAAATGCCAGCCGTAGCAGTAGCCCTTCACCTCGAGGATGCTGATCTTCTTGAAGTCCTGGAGGGTGCGGCAACCAGACCTCGTATTTCCGTACCAGTGGAGGAGTGATGCTCCGGCGCGATAGGAGCGGCCGGGCGGCAGAGTGACGTCGTCGTCCTCGTCGAGGCCGAGCTCGTCGTACAGCACGGTGCCGTCGGCCTGCTTCGCCATCACCTCGTCGAGGTCGGCGCCCGTCCCCAGATGGTCACCGACACCCCGCACCACCAGGACCTTGACGTCGTCGTCGATACTGGCCTTGAACAGAAGGTCGGCATAGCGCCGCCGGGCAGCGATCGTGGGGATGTTGAGCTGGTCGGGACGATTGAGGGTGATCGTCGCGATGCGTGTGTTCGGGTCCTTCTCGTAGAGGATGATCTCCTCGGCCGATGGAACGTCGTCGTCAGGCACGTCAGGAGCTCCTTCCAGAGCGAAGTGGAGTCGATGTGAGCGCCTCGGGCCCGTTCGCCGTCACAACGACCGGGTCGGCGCCGTAGAGGGCGCCGACGCCCTCTGTCCAGAGGTAGGCGGTCAGGACCAGCACCATGCCTGCCTCGACCGCTTGGCCGGCAGCCTCGCCGGGCAGAGCATGGGTCACCAGAGGCAGGTCGAATCCCAGCCCGAGCCCTCTCGCCACCGGCATCGGCGGCGCCGGGAGCCCGGCCGTGTCGTAGGCGGCCAGCAAGCTGGAAAGCGGCGCGCCAGGCTGGCATTCAGCGAGGAGTCGATCCCAGAGTTCACTCCACCGCTCGCAATGCTCGGGATCGACGAGGGCGTCACCCCCCACCACGTGGGTCCGGCCCAGCTCTCCGGCGTAGCCGCCGACGATGACACCGGCGTCGAAGGCCACCACGTCACCTCGGGCCAACGGTACGTCCCGATTCGCCGCGTTGCCAAGGGTGTCGAGCGCGAAGTCGTCCACGCGACATCCTGCGTCGAAGGGGTGGTGACGCCCGCCGAAGCCATGGCCTGCATGAATATCCCGGTGAGCTGCCGCTCGGTGATGCCAGGGGCCAGAGCCGCCTCAGCTTCGTGCAGCGCACGCTCCGCGATACGTACCGAGGAGCGGATCGCCTCCACTTCCTCGGGCGCCTTGATGCGGCGGACACGGCGAAGCATGGGCTCGCCGTCGACGAGCTCGGCCGCCGGGAAGGCCTTGGGGAGCAGGTTTGCGGACGACCCGGTCAGACTGTCCGTGGCCACGGTCCGAGCCGTCGCCGCGCCCTCGATCCTCCGGAGCGCCTTGACGAAGTTCCCGGCGTTGAACGAGATCCCGTAGAGATTGTCGTGGGGAATCTCATCAGGGATGCCCTCGTCCCACGTGCTCAACAGGTACACCGACCCGGTGGCCCGCTCGAGGACGCATCCGGGGCCGAACGCTCGCGACCCGGCCGTCCACAGCCGCGGCGCACCCGACACGTAACGAGCGTTCCCCTCGCGTCCCAGGACGAGCAGGTCGATGCCCTCGGACTCCATCTCGGCGAGCACGCGGGCGCGCCGAGAGTGTCGAAGTGCGACGTCATCGGGAAGAACTTCGGTGGCGTTCACGGAGATGCTCAGAAGGGATCGTAGGAGTAGTCGGTCATGGGCTCCCAACCGTCGTCCGTGATGAGGAGTACCTCTTCGGAGCGGTAGCCCGCGGCACCGTCTTCCCAGACGATCGGTTCGATCACGAGGACCATTCCTGCCGCGAGGACCAGCGCGGCGTCGAACGCCTCCCCGATGTCGCTCCCCACATAGGGCATCTCGGCGCTGTCGATGCCAAGACCGTGCCCGAGGTAGAAGTGGGGCATCCAAGGCTTGACGCCTCCAGCAGCGTCGATCGCCGCTGCCGTCAGGTCCGACGCGGTTGCTCCGGCCCTCGTGACCCCGAGAACCGCATCGCGAATCGCCCGCCAGCGCTCGAACTGGGCCCTTTGCCGTGCGTTTGGCTCGCGTCCCACGATCCAGGTGCGCCCAAAATCGGAATGGAAGCCTCCGTAGCTGATACCGGTGTCCACCCAGAGGACGTCACCTTCGGCCAGCTCGCGCTCGGTCGAGAGCAGGGGACAGGCCAGATCGCCCGTCGTGGTCCAGGGTCCGTCGGCCATCCGCCCGGGCATCACCTGCCAGATCGGGTCGAGGATGTTGGCATCCGCTCCCGCCTCGAAGATCGTGCGGAGGAAGGTCGCCGTCAGGTCGGTCTGACGAACGCCGGGGGCGATGCTGGCTTGTACGTCTGCAATGGCACATTCTGTGATCCGCAGCGCCTCGCGCATGCAGGACAGCTCATCCATTGTCTTGGTCGCCTTGGCCTGGCTGATGACCCGCCCACCATCGACCGGAGGACCCTGGGCGAAGAGGATCGACTGCTCGCGACACAGCGCATTGGTCCATTCGTCCATGGCGACGATGGCGTTCGCGGGCAGCAGTCCCTCGAGCTGCGCCGCGAACAGCTCCACGCCTTCGTCGAAATCGAGGTAGACCGGACCGTGGAGATGGTCAGGCGGCAGGTCGGCCAGGAACTGCTCGTCCTCACGCATCGGGGAGAACAGGTGGGGCCATTCGTCGTCGACCGAGACGACGGCAACCGGTTGCTCGAAGTTCGCTCGGCCTGGGTCAGCCAGTGGCCAGATGGCGCCCGTGGCGTAGACGACGTTGGTGTTGCCGAGCAGGACCAACGCGTCCAGGCCCTGATCGCGCATGGCGGCCTGCATCCGACCCATGCGCTCACGGCGCATGCGGGCGCGGTCAGGCTTGGCCGGGATCCGTGCCGGAGGCGCCAGAGCCATCAGTCCGGCGGGCATCAGGCATCCACCCCGAGGTAGCGCTTGATGTTGCCGCTGACGATGGCGACGGCCGCCTCCGGTCCCACTGCGTCAACCACCTCGGTCAGTGATCGGCCGCTATATCCGTACGTGCTCTCGTTGTGCGGGAAGTCGGTGGACCACATCACCCGGTCGACCCCAATGCGGGCCAGCAGCGCGAGCCCGAGCCGGTCGACCATGAAGGAGGCGCACATGTGGTTTTCCCAGTAATACGTCGGCTCGTGCTTGATATCGAGGTCGGAGAGGTGCTGGAACGATGCCGCGATGTGTTCGGCGTCCTGAAGGGCCGAGGGGACCCAGTTGATGCCGCCTTCGAACCAACCGAGCCGCAATCCGGGGTGACGATCGAGGATGCCGCCGAAGATGTACTTGGCGAAGGCGTCCCGGAACGGCGCAACCGACTGAAACATGCCAATACTGATGGCATTGAACTCGTTCGGCGTGGCGGGCGGATTCTCACCGATGTGGTGTGAAACCGGGAGCCCAGTCTCCTCGATCGCATCCCATACACCGTCCATGGCGCGACTGGCATAGTCGATCGGACGCTTCTCCAGGTCCTTGCCGGGAGCGAGCGGCATGAGGAATGTCTTCAACCCGAGCGCCTTGAGCTCGGTCAGGGTGCGCCGGGCCCCGTCTTCGTCCCACCAGTTGATGAGACCGACGCCGAAAATGCGATTGTTCGAGCGCTCCTGGATCTCGGCCATGTGCTCGTTGTAGATCCGGAAGCAGAGCTCACGGACCTCCCGATCCGGCCATCCGAACAGGGCGAGGACGGAGTTCGGGAACGCGAGCTCCCGAGAGACACCCTCCGAGTCCAGGGCGGCCAGGCGGGCATCGATGTCGCCCGTGTGCGATCCGGGGACCGGGTCGTACTGCGTCAGCACTTCGATGAACTCACGAACAAGAATCGACTTGCCGTCCACGCCCAGAACCCAGCCGCCGTCGACGTTCATCACGCGCGGGGCGCGCTCCTTCATGCTGTCGGGAAAGCGCTCGTAGAAGATGTCTTCGGCCAATGAGATGTGGTCGTCGGCCGAGAAGACCTCGGTCCCGACGGGGAGCCCGACATCGACCACGGGGCCCGGGTGGCGATCCTTGGGGGCTCCCAAACCCTCCGCCGGGTAGCTCAGCATCTTTGTATCGCTGGTCATTTCCCCCCGTTTCACTGGTCAAGGGCTGCCGGGTAAGATTACTTCGGTTCCGTAGCATTCGTCAACGGATCCTGCTAGCTTGCTTCGACGATGAAGGAGTTCGGGGAGGTCAGAGAGGTCGTGACATGACGACATGGGACTCCACCGTCGACATCGTGATCGTCGGATCGGGCGGTGGCGGCATGGTGGGTGCACTGGCCGCGGCCGCGCAAGGTGCGAATGCGCTCGTGCTCGAGAGGCAAAGCCTGATCGGGGGCTCGACCGCCATGTCGGGCGGGATCGTCTGGGTCCCGAACAATCCGGTGATGCAGTCCCTCGGAGTGCACGACTCCTACGAGGACGCCATGGTCCACTTCGAAACCGTTGTGGGCGATGTCGGACCGGCATCGTCGTTCGAGCGTCGTCATGCCTTCTTGACCGAGGGTCCGGAAATGGTCTCGTTCTTGCAGGGATGTGGTGTGCGCTTTGTCTACTGCCGCGGCTACAGCGACTACTACTCGAGCGCCAAAGGTGGCCACGATCTCGGGCGGGGCATTGAGCCGGTCCCCTTCGACGGTCATGTCCTCGGCGAATGGCTGGAGAAGGTGCAACCGGGACTCGCCAAGAGCCTCGGACTGGCGGTGATGACGAACGAGGCGCGCGCGCTCTCCAACTACAACCGGAGCCTCGGCGCATTCACGACTTCCGCCCGCGTGGTGACCCGGACCTACCTGTCCCGGGTGCGCGGCCAGGAGTTGCTCACAAATGGTGCCTCCCTGATCGGGCAGATGTTGCAGACCGTGCTCGCTCGCCAAATTCCGATCTGGACGGATGCGCCGGTGGAGGAGCTGATCGTGGAGCAGGGCCGAGTGGTCGGGGTCCGCACCGTGCGCAACGGATCCCCCCTGCTGATCCGCGCCCGCCAGGGTGTCGTGTTGGCATCGGGCGGCTTCGCTCACAACGCCGAGATGCGCCAGCAGTACGGCGGGGACCAGCCCAACAGGGCCAGATGGTCGATGGCCAATCCGGGCGACACCGGTGAGGCGCTCAAGGCCGCGATGCGGATCGGCGCGAAGACCGACCTGATGGACGAGGCCTGGTGGTTGCCGATCCCGCGCACGGGCAGCTTCGGACAGTCCACCCTCGACCAGGCCCGCCAACGCCCGCGGACCATCTACGTCGATGCGGCCGGAAGACGGTTCGTCAACGAGTCGAACTCGTACATGGAAGTTGGCAAGGAGATGTACGCCCGTGACAAGACGAGTCGGGCCGTGCCATGTTGGCTGATCTTCGACGACCGCTATCGGAAACGGTACGCGCAGCAGCGGTCGACGCCCGGACGATTCCCGAAGAAGCTGTTCGAGAACGGAATGCTCAAGCAGGCCTGGACACTCAACGACCTGGCCACGATGTGTGGAATCGATCCCAGCGGCCTCTCCGAAACGGTGGAGCGATTCAACGAGTACGCCGTCCAGGGAGTCGATCCGGACTTCGGGCGGGGTGAGTCGGCCTACAACCGGGCTCTGGGCGACCCGAACCCGAAAGTGCACCCGTGTCTCGGCCCCATCGACGAGGCCCCGTACTACGCGGTCCAGGTCGTGCCCAGTGACATCGGCACCTGCGGCGGGCTGGTCACCAACGAGCACGCGCAGGCGGTCGACCAGGACGATCGGCCCATCGAGGGTTTGTACGCCACGGGGAACGGCACCGCGACCGTCATGGGCCGCCACTACCTCGGGCCCGGCGCCAGCATCGCCAACACCATGGTCTTCGGGTACGTCGCCGCCCGCCATGCCGCCCGTCAGGCACACGCAGCCTCGTAGACGGTGACGCCACCCGTCGGCCCGAAGCCGCCCTGGTCAGACTGACAGAGGTTCCATATGAGTGAGTTCGAAAGCGCAAATTTCTTCGCCGATCGTGAGATCCAGGACGATCCGTACCCGTACTTCGACTGGGTGCGCGAGCAATCTCCGGTCTGGCGCGAACCGAATTACGGCGTGTACGTCATCACGGGCCACCCCGAAGCCATGGCCATCTACGGCGATCCGGCTTCGTTCCCGCCGAACGATCCGCCCGCGGGGACCTACTCGTCGTGCAACGTCGTGAGTGGGAGATTCGTCAAGTTCTCGTCGCCCTTCGAAGGTGACGACATCAGCGACATCATTGTCAAGTGCCGCGACGAGCTCCCGTTCAGCGATCAGCTCCCATCGTTCGACCCCCCGAACCACACGGCGCACCGTCATCTCCTCATGCGACTCATCACGCCGAAACGCCTCAAGGAGAACGAAGACTTCATGTGGCATTTCGCCGATCTCCTCATCGATCGATTCATCGACGAAGGGTCGTTCGAGATGGTCGGGGCCTACGCAGAGCCCTTTACGCTCACGGTCATCGCGGACTTGGAGGGGGTCCCCGAATCTGACCATTCCCTCTTCCGAGAGCGCCTGTCCACTGCTCACCAGGACGTTTCGCACAAGCCGCTGGAGTTCCTCTACGAGCGCTTCTCGGAGTACATCGAAGACCGCCGCCAGGATCCCCGAAATGATGTGCTCAGCGGCTTGGCCACGGCGACGTTTCCCGACGGGTCGACCCCGGACGTGAAGGATGCCGCCCTCCTGGCCGCCAATCTCTTTGCCGGCGGCCAGGAGACGACCGTCCGACTTCTGTCGTTCGCGCTCCGCATGCTCGGCGAGCGGTCCGACCTCCAGGAACAGGTACGGGCCGATCGTGACCGCATTCCGAACTTCATCGAGGAGACCTTGCGACTGGAAAGCCCGCTGCGCACACAGTTCCGCATGGCGCGGGTGCGCACCACGCTTGGAGGTGTCGAGATTCCGGCCGGAGGTACGGTCATGCTCGTGCCCGGCGCCTGCAACCGTGACCCTCGGATCTTCGAGGACCCTTCCGCCTTCGACATCGACCGGCCCAACGCTCGACAGCACATTGCCTTCGGCTTCGGGATCCACACGTGTGCCGGTGCGCCACTCGCCCGGGCCGAAGGCAGGGTGACGATCAACCGGTTTCTCGACCGCACGACGGACATCACGATTTCCGACGAGCACCACGGCCCACCTGGTGCTCGCCACTACGAGTACCTGCCGACCTTCTTCCTCCGGGGCCTCGAGCGCCTCTCCCTGGACATCGCCCCGGTGCGCTGACCCAGGCGGGACCGCCGCCTCATGATGTGGGTCTCGCAGCCTCCTCCGAGGGCATCGCGGTGGACATGATCAGCTTTGTCTGTGCGAAGGGTGGCCCCGCCGTCGTCCCGCCGTCGATCGGCATGACGATGCCGGTGATCTGTGCGGCTCGATCGCTGGAGAGGAAGACCACCGCGTTGGCCACGTCCTCAGGCTGCGCCACCCGCTCCAAGGGCTGCATGTAACGAAGAACGGGGCCCATCTCGTACGTCGTGATGCCCGTGCGGATGTGGGCGGGAGTGAGGCAATTGACCCGGATGCCGTAGGGCGCCAGGTCGATGGCCATGCACTTTGTCGCGTGGGCCACGGCGGCCTTGGCGGATCGGTAGGAGATCATCCCGGTACCTGCGTTGATGGCCGCGATCGAGGCGTTGTTGATGATGGAGCCCCCGCCGTGATCCTTCATGTAACGACCCGCGCGTTGGGCGCCGATGATGACGCCGAAGAGGTTCACGTTCATGATGCGGGTGAAATCCTCGAGGTCGTCGGGCAAGAACCGCTTGAGCGGGCTGCCGATGCCGGCATTGTTGAACATGATGTCCAGTCCGCCGAAGTGGTCCACTGCGAAGTCCACCAGGGCCTGCATCTGCTCGGCATCGCTCACATCCGTCTGTTTGAAGGCGGCGGCCTCGCCAATCTGCGCGGCTACGTCATGGCCACGCTCTTCGTCGATATCCGCGATCACGACCCTGGCCCCCTCTGCCGCAAGCAGTGCGCCGGTCGCCTGACCGATACCCCCTGCGCCGCCAGTCACGATCGCCACCTTGCCGGCGAGCTCCTTTGTCGTCATGCCACGACCATACGCTCTGGCACTCGCACCCTGTCGCCACGACACGATGCGGACGACAGCGCTCCGTCATGGCCATCCCCGGACGCCCTCAGAGCGGAAGGAGACCCGTCTCCCCTCCGCGTCATGTCGAGATCAACCGATGAACACTTCACCACGACCGCTTTGAGACCCCGCCGGGACTCACTACGATCCGTTCTGTGACCGAGGGACGACGGCGGGCCGCTGAACTCCTCGTCCAGTGCCTCGAGCACGAAGGAGTCACCTGTGTGTTCGGCATCCCCGGTGAGGAGAACATCCATCTCACCGATGCGCTCTCCCGGTCCTCCATTCGCTACGTCTTGGTCCGTCACGAGCAAGCGGCGTCCTTCATGGCCGAGATCCACGGGCGGCTCACCGGTCGAGCCGGGGTGTGCTCGGCCACCCTCGGTCCCGGCGCCATCAACCTCCTTCTGGGAACGGCCGATGCCTATACGAACAGCGCACCACTCTTGGCCCTCTCGGCTCAGGTGGGCCTCAACCGGATCTACAAGGAATCGCATCAGGGCGTCGACCTCGTGTCCATGTTCGCGCCCGTGACGAAGTGGTCCGACTTGATCCTGACGCCCGGTTCCATCCCCGAGATGGTCCGCAAGGCGTTCAAGCTGGCCCAGACCGAGCGGCCCGGATCCGTCTACCTCGGCGTGCCGGAGGACGTCGAGGCGGCCTTCGTGCCCGATGCGCTGGTGCCGCTTCACGTCAACACGCCGCGCGCCGACGAGCCCTCGCCGTCGCAGATTGCCCGGGCGGCCGCCGTGCTCAATGCGAGCCGGCGGCCCATTGTTCTGGCCGGGCACGGCGCCGCTCGTTCGGGAGCGGCAGACGCACTCCTGTACTTCTCCGAGTTGCTGCATCTCCCTGTAGCCACCACGTTCCACGGCAAGGGCGTGTTCCCTGCCGATCACCCGCACGCCCTTGGCGCGGTCGGATTCATGAGCCACGACTACGTCAACTTCGGGTTTGACGACGCCGACGTGATCGTGAGTGTCGGCTACGAACTCCAGGAGTTCGATCCGGTCCGGATCAACCCCGACGGCGACAAGCAGATCATCCACCTGAGCCGTGTCCCGGCCGAAGTGGATTCACGGTACGTGGTCGAGGTGGGGATCCAGGCCGACATCGCCAGCACGCTGGCTGCCTTGGGCGAGGCGACCACCCGCCGCTTTGACCGGGGAACCAGAGCAGAGAAGATCCAGCGGCTCTTGGCCGACGAATTGGCCCAGGGCGCAGCCGACGACAGCTTTCCGCTCAAGCCTCAGCGAGTCGTGGCGGACACGCGGGCGGCCCTCGATCGCTCCGACATCGTCCTGGCCGACACGGGAGCCGTGAAAATGTGGATGGCTCGCTTGTACCCCGCGTACGAGCCGAACACCTGCCTGATCTCCAATGGGCTCTCGACGATGGCCTTTGCCCTCCCCGGGGCCATCGGCGCCGCTCTGGCAGCACCCGATCGCAAGGTGCTGGCCGCGGTGGGAGACGGGGCGTTTCTCATGAACTCCCAGGAGTTGGAAACCGCTCTGCGGGAGCGCATTCCGTTGGTCGTCTTGATCTGGCAGGACGACGCGTACGGGCTCATCGGCTGGAAGATGGACCTCGAGCTCGGGCATCACGTCGAGGTCGGATTCTCCAACCCGGACTTCGTCGCCTACGCCGAGAGCTTCGGGGCCCGGGGCTACCGGGTCCGAGCCGCCGGCGATCTTCTCCCCATGCTCGAGGAGGCCTTGGCCGCCGACACGGTGTCGGTGATCACGTGCCCGGTCGACTATTCGGAGAATCTCCGGCTGACCGAGGCACTGGGAGAGCTCTCGGGACCGTTCTGACGAATTCGACCCGGCCCCGGTCCCGGCCCCGGGGCTTCGGCATCGAGCCTCAGCCACCGAGACGATCGGAGTTGTTCTGTGAACAGCGAACAGTTCGAGAAAGTAAGAAGCGGTCGAGGTTTCCTCGCCGCCTTGGACCAAAGTGGTGGAAGTACTCCCAAGGCACTCGAGCGCTACGGCATCGACGACGACGAGTATGCGGACGACGACGAGATGTTCGCGTTGATGCACGCCATGCGGAGCCGGATCATTCAAAGCCCCAGCTTTCGCGGCGAGGACATCATCGGGGCGATCCTGTTCGAAGACACCATGGATCGCGAAATCGATGGACGTGGGTCGGTGTCGTATCTGTGGGACGTCAAGCACGTGGTCCCGTTCCTGAAGGTGGACAAAGGCCTGACCCCCGAGCAGAACGGCGTCCAGCTCATGAATCCCATCCCCGGCCTGGCTCCCTTGCTCACACGGGCGAGGGGAAACGGGGTATTCGGCACCAAGATGCGTTCGTTCATCACGCAGGCCGACGCTGTCGGCATCAAGGCCGTCGTCGACCAGCAGTTCCACCTTGCGAAGGCGATCATGGCCGCCGATCTGGTGCCGATCATCGAGCCTGAAATCGACATCCGGAGCCCCGAGAAGGCTCCCGCCGAGGAGCTCTTGAGGGCGAACGTCGTCGGACAGCTGGACCAGCTCGATTCCGAGCAACTCGTCATGTTGAAGTTCTCGCTGCCCGATATCGACGACTTCTATGCCGACCTGGTCAGCCACCCAAAGGTCCTGCGGGTGGTGGCCCTGTCGGGCGGCTATGACCGGAGCGAGGCCGATGCCCGCCTGAGGGCGAACCATGGCGTGATCGCCAGCTTCTCGCGGCACTCACCGAAGGATTGTCGGTACACCAGAGCAAAGAGGAGTTCGACGCCACTCTCAAGAGCGCGATCGAGAGCATCCTCAGTGCGTCCCTTACCTAGCCTCGCCGGACCGGTCAAGCCGGCATCTGCGGTGTCGCGTGAGCGTGCGGCGGACGTGCCTCGCTTCGACCACCGGGAGCCGGGCCGGTTACCCTGAAAGCCAAGACGATCTCTCGTTGGCGTTGCATCCCCAAGACCCAGGGAGGAACACCATGAAGGCTGACCACGCCCCGCCGTGGGCGCTTCGTTCCACGCTGATTGCCGTCTCGGACCTCGATCGATCGGTGGCGTTCTACCGGGAAGTCGGTCCTTTCGAGGAGATCACTCGCGAGGACGCACTCGCGGTTCTCGGCGCGGAGTCGCCGTCGTCGATCATATTGATCCTGCGTCAATCCCGAGGCAAACATCAGACTCGCCACGGCCAGCAATCACTGGGTCTGCGGTCGATCACCTTCAACGTCGGATCGCTCGCTGAGCTCGATCGGGTCGAGGCCGTCCTTCGAAGCCATGACGTCGTTCCTTCCCGTCACGAAATCGCCGGCGGCGCCTCGGTCATCCTCCGTGGCCGAGACCCGGACAACCAGCCGCTGGTTTTCGTCTGTTACGACGAGACCAAGGAGCATGGAGTCGAGTACTACCGAGCGATCGCCACTCTGTTCTATTCGCTCGACGTCTGACCCGGCCGATCACTTCGGTTTCGAGCCGAAATTGGGAACCGACGCGAACGCAGCCAGAGAGCACCGGGCCACTACGAGCACTAGTCCTCCAGACGGGTCCAGGGTGGATCGGTCTTGCCTGCCTCGTGACTGGTCAGGGCGACCAGCACGATGACCGCGAGCCCGATGGCGAGCGGGACGACGATGCGTACGTGAAGGACGAGCAGCGCTCCGAGCAGCGCCCCCAGGAACATGGCGGCGACCGCGACGAGGCGACGGCCCGACTTGGACCCCGTGCCCCCTCCGAGCGCACTGTCCGCGCCGATCCCGGTGACGGTCATGGTCAACACGGTCGTGGTCAGGTCAGGCACGGCCAGTTTGCGGATACTCGCGTTCTGGACGCCGGTGGCCAGGCTGAGGACGACGATGAGCGCATAGCGAAAGGCGTGCTGAGGTGCGTTGGAGCTCCAGAGGGCCAGCACGACTGACGCGGCCAAGAACAAGGCTTCGACGGCCATGGACGTGGCCAGATGGCGCCCGCGGTGATGACCGTATCTGGCGACGATTCTGCCGCCGACGACCGACCCGACTCCGAACGAGACCAGAGCGACCAGGGACGCCGGAATGGAGAACCCGTGCGCACCGGCGACGGCAAAGCCCAAGAAGACCACGTTGCCCGTCATGTTGGCCACGAACACATGACCGAGGACCAGGTAGCTGAACGCGTCGACCAGACCTGTGACGACCGTCATGGCGACAAGCAGCGGCGGCAGGGGACCAAAGGGGGCCGTCCGGCTCGGGACCAAGGTGTCTCGTACCTCGGTGAGGAAGGTGTTCATGTGGGCACGCCCCTTTCCTGTACGCCGCCATCGGACCCGAGACCGTGTCGGGCTGCACTCACGTCGAAGCCGCTCCATCCGTTCTGCACCAGTCCCCGCCAACGTTCGGCCATGGCCACGGCAAGCGGAGCGGCCTCCGTGCCCCCTTCAGAGGTGGCAAGGTCGAGGTCCTTCAGAGCCATGTCGAGCGAGAAATCAGATTCGTCGTCCTGTTCGAGCATCTTGGTGATCTTCCCGATCGCGTAGGGCGAGGCGAGCGGGTTGTCGCGGAGGGCGTCGAGCAGTCCCGGTCCCGGGACACCGAGGCGTGAGGCCAGTGCCGTCACTTCGGCCGCGCCCTCGACCTGGAAGGCCAACCAGGTGTTCAGCACGAGCTTCATCCGACTCCCGGCGCCGGCGGGACCGAGCCAGAGGGTGGCCCGTCCGAGGGCCGTGAAGAGCGGCTCGAGGAACGCCCGGGCTCGGGGCGGCCCCGACGCCAGGATGAGCAGCTGGCCTCTCTCTGCCGGTTCCCGGCTGCCCGACACGGGCGCATCGACGAAGGTGATCCCGGCTCGTCTGCTCTGCGTCTCGTCCGCCAGTCGCTCAGTCGCCTCGGCCCCGATGGTGGCCATCTGCACCCACGTGGCGTGGGGGGGCATCGCGTCGAGCGCACTCCCCCCGATCATCACGTCGGCGGTGATCTCGGCGGTCGGCAACATGGTGATGATCACGTCGGGCGTGCTGCACCGCATCGTGGGCCACGTCGTAGGCCGTGGCGCCCCCGGCCACCGCCGACGTGGTCGAGGCCGCACGCCGCGACCATACGTCGACCTGCATCCCGGCGCCGAGGAGACGGAGCGCCATCGCAGTGCCCATCGTGCCCGTCCCGATCACCGCTACTCGTCGTGGCTGCTTCACCGTGCTCTGTTTCGCCAGCGTCACTTCCCTGCTCCTCTTGCACCCTGATCCCGAACGTCACGACCACGGTGCTCGAGCACCGACAGGAAGAGGTCTGCGCCTCTGAGATCGTGTGTCGGCTACACCAGGTCCGTCAATGCCTCGTCGGGATGAGGCGGCGTACGGACGAAGGCGGCCAGCACCGCGGCGGCCAGGCAGGCTCCCGAACCGACGAGGAGCGCGGCGCGCGGGCCGCCGGCCGAGATGATCCATCCGGTCAGGATGCTGCCGATGGGCGTGGTCCCCAGGTACACGAAGACCCAGAGCGCCATGATCCGGCCCCGATAGGCACTCGAGCTGTGCAGCTGGAGGGTGGTCGAGCACAAGGTGACGAAACAGAACGCGGTGGCCCCCATGACGAGCAGGGTGAGGCAGGCCACGGCGACGTTGGGGGCGGCCGCGGTGGCGGCGGAGGTGACCCCGAAGCCCAGGGCGGCCAGGAGCAGGTACTGGCGCCGGGGGTGGTGAACGAGACCCACGGCCAGGGAGCCCAGAACCGCCCCGACGCTGAGCATGGTGGTGAGCAACCCGTAGGTGCCGCCGGTGCCGTGGAACGTGTCCTTGGCGAAGACGGGCAGGACCACGGCGAAGTTGAAGGCCAAGAGCCCGACCATCAGCATCATGAGCAACGGCAGCCAGAGCTGCTGGCGCCCGGCCGCGTACTTCAGCCCCTCCCTGACACCTTGGCGTCCCGGCGGCGCCGGTCCGCCCGCCGCCCGGGGCCGGATCACCACCAGGGCGGCGATCACGGCAAGATACGACGAGCGCGTTGAGCCCGAAGCACACGGTCGTGCCCACCGTGATGATGAGCACGCCGGCCAGCGCGGGGCCGACCACCCGGGCGCTGTTGACCACCACCCCGTTGAGGCTGACCGCGCTGGCCAGGTCGTCGGGCGGGACCAGGCGGCTGACGAAGGCCTGGCGGGCGGGCGAGTCGACGATCTGGACGACGCCTCCCGCCACACCGATGGCCACCAGGGCGGTCACGCTGGCCTCGCCCGCGGCGGCCAGCGCCCACAGCAGCGCGGCCAACAGGCAATAGAGCACCTGGGTGACGATCAGGAGCTTGCGCAGATCCACTCGGTCGGCCACGGCCCCGCCCCAGGGCCCGAAGAGGAGGGACGGGATGCCTCCCGCGGCGAGGACCAACCCGAGGTCGCGGGGTGATCCGGTCAGCTCGAGAACGAGCCAGCCGATGGCGGTCTGCTGCAAGAAGCTGCCGCTGGCCGAGACGACCTGGCCCCCGAAGTACAGGCGGAAGGGACGAGAGCGCAGGGCGCGGAACGAGCTCCCGGCCCTGGGAGCGGCCACGGCCTCCTCGCCCGGGCCGGGTCCCGATTCGGGCATGACGGCCAAGGCGTCACGGTCCATCGCGCATCGAGAACGAGGGTAGCGGGGTCTCTCAGCTGAGTCAGAGGACAGCGTTTTGACCGAATGGATCTCGCCCACCTCCCCCGAATCGGGCCTTGACTCGCTTGACAGACCGGTCTACTTTCGCAAATGAACAGAACGGTCTGTCTAATCGATCTCGGAGGACTCCTCCGACTCCGCTGCCCTTGAGATCGTCCATCTCCGCACGGCAACGACATCGTCAACAAGAACGACACCGTCAACAAGGAAATCCCCCGATGACCGACGCCCGTCCCCGCCTGACTCCCGGACCGGACCACCCCATCACCGTGGAGCGGTGGCCCGGTCACGTGACCGTGCAGAGCGGATCGGTCGTGCTGGCCGAGACCGACCGGGCCCTCGAGATGCACGAGGCCGCCTATCCGGCGGTGTTCTACGTCCCCCTCGGCGACGTGGACCAACACCACTTGGAGCGCAGCGAACATCACAGCTGGTGTCCCTACAAGGGAGAGGCCTCCTACTTCGACATCGTCGACACCGGAGAACAGGATGTGTCCGCGGCCGTCTGGTACTACGACGACCCCTCCCCCGCCGTCGCCGACATCGAGGGTCACGTGGCCTTCTACACCGACCGGGTCTCGGTCAGCGCCACGTCCGGCGACTCCGCCGCACGATAGGGCCGCACGATAGGACCGCACGATAGGCAGGTCGGTCCGCAGGGAGGCCACGCCGTGACCACCGCACCAGCTCCCACCGAGCACCGCTCTCCGGCGCGCGAACGGCTCCTCGCCGCGGCCAACGAGCTCTTCTACGCCGAGGGCGTCCAGACCGTCGGCATCGACCGCATCATCGAGCGCGCCGGGGTGGCCAAGGCCTCGCTCTACAACCTCTTCGGCAGCAAGGAAGAGTTGGTGGCCGCCTATCTGGCCTCGCGCCACGACGCCACCGCCGGTCGGCTCACCGAGGCCATGGACCAGATCGACGACCCGCGCCGGAAGATCCTCGCCGTCTTCGACGCCCAGGCGCAGCTGTACGAGCGGGCCGACTTCAACGGGTGCGCCTTCCTCGCCGCCACCACCGAGGCGCCCTCGCAAGGGCTGGTCGAACAAGCGGCCGACCGGTTCCGGGCCTGGGTGCGGGCCCTGTTCACCGACCTGGCCGAGCAAACCGGCGCACCCGATCCGGTGTCGCTCGGACGCCAGCTCCACCTCCTGTACGACGGGGCGGGAGTGGCCGGCCGGATGGACCACCACGACCCCGAGCTGGCCTCGTCCGCGCGCCACGCCGTCGAGGCGCTGCTCGACGGCCCATGAGCGCAGCCATCGCGCTCCTCCTATCCGCCGGGTCAGAGCCAGCGGTTCGTGGCGCTCCTGGCCCGGGGAAGGCCACCCATCACGACACCTTGGGATTCTCCAGCACGAGCGCGACCCCCTGGCCCGAACCGACGCAGACGCCGAGCACGCCGTAGCGCACCTCACGCACCTGCAGCTCGGTGGCCAAGGTGAGGACGTAGCGGGTGCCCGATGACCCGAAGGGGTGGCCGATGGCGACCGCGCCGCCGTTGGGGTTGAGGCGGTCGTCGGGGACGACGAAGCCGTCCAGCTGTGTCTCGAGCTCGCGCAGGACGCCCAGGGCCTGGGCCGCGAAAGCCTCGTGCACCTCCCACACGTCGACGTCGGTCGGTGCCAGGTGCGCCCGCTCGAGTGCCGTGGTCATGGCGAAGGCGGGAGCGATCCCCATGAACTGGGGGTCGAGGGCGTAGGTCGCCGACGCCACGACCCGGGCCAGCGGCGTCACGCCCAGCGACCGGGCCGCCTCGGCGGAGCCCAAGACGACGGCCGAGGCACCGTCGCTGAGGGGTGACGAGTTTCCCGCGGTCATCTGCGTGGTGTTGGGCTGGGGCGCCAGCGCGGCCAACCGTTCGGCCGTGGTGTCGCTTCTGATCATTTCGTCGTGCTCGAAGGTCCGACCGGGTTCCTTCCTCGTCCCGGGAATCTCGATCGGATGGATCTCGGCGGCCAAGCGGCCCGAGTCGCGGGCGGCGGCCGCGTGCTGGTGGGAGCGCAGCGCGAAGGCGTCGATCTCCTCGCGGCCGAGGTGGTAGCGGTCGGCCACGTTCTGCGCCGTCTTGATCATCTCGACGTAGGCGTTGCGGGCGAGCAGGACGGGGTTCGGGGGGCCACCGGCGCCCGCCCACATGGTGTCGAGCAAGAAGACCGGGCCCCGCGGGCTGAACGGGGCGTCGCCCTTCATGTTGGCCCAGCCCGAGCGCGACATGGACTCGACCCCGGCGGCCAGCCCGACCTCGAGCTCGCCGCAGCGAATGGCGTGGGCGATGGAGATGGCGCCGGTGAGCGACGAGGCGCAGAAGCGGTTCACGGTGACGGCGGGAACCGAATCGGGGAACCCGGCCGCCAGCGCGCCCCAGCGCGCGATGTCGCCCATGCCCTCGTGGGCCACGTTGACGCACCCGGCCGAGATGTCCTCGATGCGCTCGAGCGGGACCGACACGCGCTCGCAGGCCGCCACCATCGTCTGGCCGAGGAGATCGTCGGTGCGCAGGTGCGAGAGGGATCCGCCGTAACGGCCGACCGGAGTCCGCACGCCGCCCAGAACGAAGGCGTCCGTCAAGATGCGAGCGTGGCGTCGAGGGTGATCTCGGGGACACCGGCCAGGGCTCGGCTCACCGGGCACCCCGCCTTGGCCGTTGCCGCGTGCTCGGCAAAGGCGGCCTGGTCGATGCCGGGCACCCGACCCACGGTCACGAGCTCGATCTTGGTGATGGTCGGCGCGCCGTCGACGGGGCGCAGGGTGACGGTGGCGTCGGTGTGCACCGAATCGGGCGGGCTGCCCGCCTGGGCCAGGAGGTTGGAGAGCGCCATGGAGAAACAGGCGGCATGGGCGGCCGCGATCAGCTGCTCGGGGTTCGAGCCCGGACCGTCCTCGAAGCGGGACTTGAAGGTGTACCCCCCGTGAATGGTGTCACCCGCCGTGAAGGTCCCGGTCCCCGTGGGCACATCGCCCTTCCATTCCGCGCTGCCCTTTGCCGGCATGTCAACCTCCTCGATGTACTCGGCCATTGAGGTCGTTGCCGAGATGGTTCCGGTTCTAGTCGGCGCGGCGGTGTTCCGATACGGAGGGGCTTGCCGGAGTCTGGCCGGCCGAGGGACCGGTGGACCGACGGAGGGTCCGGTGGATCGAGGGAGGGACCGGTGGATCGAGAGAGGTGAGCCGATAGCGTCACCACCGAGGGACGCTCGAGAGGAGACGAACATGGCCAAATCGCTCTATACGGCGCAGGCCCACGTGGTGGGCGGTCGGGACCAGGGTCACGGGGTCACCACGGACGGGGCGTTGGACGTCCAGCTCCGCACGCCGGTCGAGATGGGCGGCGACGGTGGGGGCACGAACCCCGAGCAGCTCTTCGCCGTGGGTTACGCCGCATGCTTCGAGGGTGCACTGGGCGTGGTCGGGCGACGCGAGCACGTCGAGCTCGGGGCCGTGGCCATCGATTCGGAGGTCAGCCTGATCACCACCGAGAACCGCGGCTTCACCGTGGCCGTGGGACTCGATGTCTCGCTTCCGGGAGTCGACGACGCCGCGCAGGCCATTTCGATCGTGGCGGCCGCCCACGAGGTCTGCCCGTACTCCAACGCCACCCGCGGCAACATCGAGGTGACCCTGAAGGCCAACGGCAACCCCGTCCCATCCGCGGAGCCTGCCGTCAGGTGACCACGCCGGCCCCGACGATGGAGCGCGAGCCATGAGTGGCCACGATCCACTGGCACCACCCTCGGGCCACACCCCCGAGGGTGGCGTCCTGCTCGGCAACCCCGACGCGAGAAGGGGCATGGTGCTCTTCGAAGATCCACAGTGCCCGTACTGCCGAGAGTTCGAAGTGCTCAACGGGGCGCGCATCACGGCTGCACTGGCGGCGGGTGAGCTGTCCGTCGAGTACCGCATGCGGTGCTTCCTCGGCCCAGAGTCGGTGCGAGCAGACAACGCTCTGGCCTTGGCCGCCGAGGCCGGCCGTTTCGACGAGCTCCGCCACGAGCTGTTTGCCGCCCAGCCCCCCGAGGGAACGGGTGGCTTCACGAACGAAGACCTGTTGCGCCTCGGCGCGCTGGCGGGACTGAGCACTGCCGACTTCGTCTCGGGTGTCCGAGAGGCCCGCTACGAGCAATGGGTCCAGAGGCGTGAGACGCTCTATCAAGCAGAGGACCCCCAGGGCACCCCGGCCGCGTGGCTCAACGGCAGCCCGGTCGACTCAGGGGTGCTCTTCAACCAGCAGGCGTTCGAGAAGCGACTGCGCGCCGAGGACGTTTGACCCTCGAGCGTCGCTCACCACCTCACACGTTGAGCGACGCTCACCGCCTCACACGGTGCGCCGCGTCGTCACGAGCCCATCAAGAGCTCCTGCCAGTTGGCCGGGACCCGTCCGGCCGGGCCGGGCACGGGTTGGTCGAGCGGATGATGCTCGGGGGGCGCGAGGCGAGGACCTTCGAGGTACTGGTTCGTCTGGTAGTTCCAGAACCACTCTTCGCCCGGCTCGAAGCTGCGGACGACGGGGTGACCCGACGTGCGCGCATGCGCGCTCGCGTGCTTGCTCAGCGAATCGTCGCAACACCCGATGTGGCCGCACTCCGCACAGCGTCGGAGGTGCAGCCACCATCCCCCGGCCTCGAGACACTCCACACACCCCGTTCCGCTGGGTGGAACTTCCTGGTCGACCGCATTCGTCATGTCGGCACCTCCCGCGACGTCTCCGCCAACGGTAGGGGAAAGGCCGAGGGACGGGCGATCCCGGACCGGAGCGATGGCCACCGAGCGGTCGCCGGGTCTCCCCCCAAGTACCTCAGATCCGGGGTCTTCCAGGGAATCTGGGGGCGGTTCAGCCGCGCCGGGCGGGCCGGGACCCGGCCCAGGGAAGCGGCTCCTGGGCAGCTCGCACACGACCGAGGCCGGCGAGTGGCACCAGGGAAGCGACACTCCCCTAGTCTCTTGCGGCGTAGCGCACGCACACAACGACGAGGAACGCGAACCATGACGACCACAGCCGTACCGATCCGCCACGACGACCGCTTCTTCATCGGCGGGAAATGGGTCGAGCCCTCGTCCTCCGATGTCATCGAGGTCATCGAGTCGGCGACCGAGCAGCCCTATTTCAGCGTTCCCGAAGCCCGGGAGCCGGACATGGCCCGGGCGGTCGACGCGGCGCGCCAAGCCTTTGACCACGGCACCTGGCCACGGATGTCACACGCCGAGCGGGCCGAGTATCTGCGGGCAATGGGCGAAGGCCTGCGGGGCAAGGGCGACGAGGCCGGCCAGCTGTGGCCGCGGGAGTCGGGCGCCCTCTTCGCCATTGCTCAGCACACCGCAGGCGGCATGGCGGGCGTGTTCGACTATTACGCAGGCCTGGCCTCGACGTTCCCCTTCGAGGAGCAGGCCAAGCCGACCATGGGTGGGAAGTTCGGCCTCCTGGTTCGTGAGCCGGTCGGCGTGGTCGGAGCGATCATCCCGTGGAACGCACCGCTCAGCCTCATCACCTACAAGATCGCTCCGGCGCTGCTCGCCGGGTGCACCGTCGTCCTCAAGTCCTCTCCCGAGGCCCCGGGCGCCGCCTACCTGTTCGCCGAGATCGCCGAGGACATCGGCTTGCCACCCGGCGTCCTCAACGTCGTCACGGCGGACCGCGAGGTCTCCGAACTCCTGGTGCGCAACCCCGGCATCGACAAGATCACGTTCACCGGTTCCACGGCCGCCGGGCGCCGTATCGCCTCTCTCTGCGGTGAGCGCATCGCGCGCTGCACCCTCGAGCTGGGTGGGAAGTCGGCCGCAGTCATCCTCGACGACATGGACCTGCAGACGGCCGCCACTGCCATCTCCGGCGCGGAGTGCTTCCTCGCCGGGCAGGTTTGCTCCTCGCTGACCCGCATCATCGTCAGCCGCTCCCGCCACGACGAGCTCGTCGAGGCACTGGCCGGCACCTTCTCGCAGGTCAAGGTGGGCGATCCCTTCGATCCGCAGACCCAGATGGGGCCGCTCGCCATGGACCGCCAGCGCGACCGCGTCGAGGGCTACATCGCGAAAGGCATCGCCGAGGGGGCAACGCTCGCCACCGGCGGGGGCCGGCCCGAGGGTCTCGACCGTGGGTACTACATCGAACCGACGGTCTTCGGCAACGTCGACAACCAGGCGACCATCGCCCGCGAAGAGATCTTCGGCCCGGTGCTCAGCGTGATCCCGGCCGACAACGAAGATCACGCGGTGACGCTGGCCAACGACACGATCTACGGCCTCAACGCATCCGTGTTCACCAACGATGTCGACCGAGCCCGACACGTGGCCGGCCAGCTGCGCTCGGGCACGGTCGGGCACAACGCCTTCCGCACCGACTTCGGGATGGCGTTCGGTGGGTTCAAACAGTCGGGCCTCGGACGGGAAGGGGGGACCGAGGGCCTCCTACCGTTCCTCGAGACCAAGTCGGTGATCCTGACCGGAGAGCCTTCCAGCACCTCGTAAGACCGCGCGCGGGAGCACTCGTCGCGGGCGTCGTCGGCCTCTGATCCGAGGCCGATGGTTATCGGGGCCGTTCTCGAACGACGTCAGAGGGGTTCTTGTCGTCGCGGAGCCCCAGATAGCGGGCCTGGCGCAAGCGACCGTCGTTGGTCCATTCGGCAAATCCGATCTGCGCGACGAGCGCCGGTCGAGTCCAATGGGTCCCGCGGGGGACCGGCCGCGCGTCGACGAACGCCGGCTCGACCGTATGCAGCTCTCGCAGCCGGGCACCCAAGTCGTGGAGTATCGCCTTGGTGTAGCCGGTGCCGACCTTGCCGGCGTAGTGAAGGGAACCCTGTTCGTAGTAACCGACGAGGAGGGCTCCGAAGTCGGTACGGCTGCCGCTCGGGTCGGTGTAACCGCCGATGACGAACTCCTGCTCCCAGACGCACTTCAACTTCAACCAGTCTCTCGAGCGACCGGCGACATAGGGCGCGTCGACCCGCTTTGCGATCAGGCCCTCCCAGCCCGATCGGCAGGCCTCGGCAAAACGGCGCTCAGAGTCGTCGCGCCAGGCCTCTGTGTGCTGCACGGCCGAACTGGACTCGACCGAGCTCATGAGTCGGGCGCGACGCTCGACGAGCGGCCGGTCGGTCAGATCCTCCCCGTCGACCTCCAGGAGATCGAAGATGCAGTAGACGACCGGGTACTCGGCCACCTGCTCTGCCGACGGCCTGGCCACTCCGAGACGTTGTTGGAGCCGGGTGAACGAGGTCTGGTCGCCGTCATAGGCCACCACCTCACCGTCGAGAAGCAGATCGCGTGGACGTTGCCCGGCCACGGCGTCGCGGACCTCGGGATAGGTGGAGCTGAGATCCTTTCCCGTACGCGACTCGAGACGCACCTCGCCCCCTCGTTTTCGGGCCACACAGCGCTCACCGTCGAACTTGCGTTCCAGCAGCCAGTCGTCCCCGAACTCGCGACGGTCGGTCAACGTGGCCAACATGAGCGAAATCACCATGTCCCTATCGTTTCACCGCGGCACCGGGAGGCACCGAGCAGCTGCAGCCAGGGTCAGAACGAGGTGCTCCGCGCCGCCGGGGCCCGGGGCGCGCCGGTCACGGCCGAGAGATGCGGCGACGGACGGGCGGTCGAGAGCGGCTGGGCGATGTCCTCGAGGGACTTCTGCTCGGCATCGATTCCGAGGAAGGCCGCGACGACTCCGCCGATCAGCATCACAGCGGCACCGATCAGATAGCCGATGAACAGGCGGAAATGATCCTGCCCGTTGCCGATGAGCTCGCCATAGATCCACGGCCCGAAGGCACCGAAGCTCTGGGCGATCGCAAAGAAGACGGCGATGGCCTTGGCCCGCACCTCGACGGGGAAGATCTCGCTGACGGTCAGGTACGCCGAGGACGCGCCGGCCGAGGCGAAGAAGAAGATGACGCACCAGCACGCCGTCTGGGTCACCGCGTTGAGGAGGCCGGCATTGAACAGGAGGGCGCTGAAGGCGAGGAGAGCGCCGGACAAGATGTACGTGCCCGAGATCATCTTTCGCCGCCCGACGGTGTCGAAGAGACGCCCGATCGTGAGCGGGCCGATGAGGTTCCCCAATGCGAAGAAGATGAAGTAATAGGCGGTGTCGGTGGCAGGGACGTTGTAGATCTTCGTGAGCACCAACGCGTAGGTGAAGAAGATGGCGTTGTAGAGGAACGACTGGGTGATCATGAGGGTGGCACCCAGGATGGACCGCCTCGGGTAGTGCACGAAGAGCGTTCGAGCCAGGGCCACAAAACCGATATTGCTGGCCGGGGTGATATCGATGGCCTTGGATTCGTCGATCTCACCGAGGGTGCCGCCGCTCTGTTCGGTGAGCTGTTCGATCTCGGCGACGGCGCGCTCGGCCTCTTCCTCTCGGCCGTGCATCAGGAGCCAGCGCGGGCTCTCGGGAAGATTCTTGCGCACGAAGAGGATGACGAAGCCCAACGCCGGGCCGAACAGGAAGGCGACGCGCCACGAGAAACTGGCGGGCAGATGGTTCACCGCGAGAATCGTGAGCACCGTGGCGATGAGTGCACCGCCCCAGTAGGTCCCGTTCACGGCGATGTCCACCCGGCCCCGGTACTTGGCCGGGATGAGCTCGTCGATGGCCGAGTTGATGGCGGCGTACTCACCACCGATACCCATGCCGGCGATGAATCGAGAGGCCCAGAGCCAGTAGGTCCACACCGGTGAGTGCCCGAGGGTCAGAGCAGTGAGCAGGCCGCCCAACAGGTACACGCCCAGCGTGATCATGAAGAGGTTGCGCCGGCCGAACTTGTCCGACATCCGGCCGAAGAAGAGTGCCCCGGCCACCTCCCCCAAGAGGTAGACGGTGCCGACGGCGAAGGCCACTTCGGACGAGGAGAGGTTGAGGGCCTGCTTCTGGCTGATGAGACCTTCGGCGTTGCTGGCGATGGTGATCTCGAGGCCGTCGAGCACCCACGCCACACCCAGGGCGATGACCAGGCGCGTGTGGAAGCGTGACCAACCCAGGCGGTCCAGCCGGGCCGGGATGAGACTGTGGATTATTCCTTCGGAAGGACGGTCCTCGTTCGACAGTCCCGGCGCTTGTGTGCTGATCGTTGCCACTTGGCCTCCCCTCAGACCCGCCTCGACGAACTTGTGTTACCCCGCAAAACCCGTGTCATCACGAAGCATTCATGAGAAGCGTGGACCTGAGCAGAACGCACGCCTCCCGCCGAGATCTGAGATCGCGCCGCGCCGAAAACTCCGTTTAATGCCCACAAACTCGGGTAAAAGGGGGGGAACGAAAAGTCTGCCTGCAGGCATCGTTGTGACCGAAACGTTGCGGGGGACGGGGGCACGGCCTACCGGCGCGAACCCGCGCGACCAGCGAAGGAGTCTCCGATGATCCGCCACCGGATTGCTTCCACCCTCGGTGTCGTCATGCTGTTCGCTTCCACGCTGACCCTGGTGTCAACGGCCGGAGCGACTCCTTCGGGGGCAGCGACTTCGGGACCGGCATGCACGTTCAACAATGGCTCGCTGCCGATCATCCCCGGTGTGAGCAGCGGGAAGGTGATCGACCTCAGCTGTACCGGTCTGCCCCCGCTCCACCCCTATCTGCTGGCCGAGACCAGCCTCCTTGCGGGAATCGACCCGAAGGCCAAGGCCGCGCTGTCCGGCGGCATCACCTCGGTCTCGGGGCTGCTCGGCGCGTTGTCGGCGCTCAAAGAAATCAATATGGACGCACTGGCCTTTCCCATCTCCGACCTCAACGGGGATCTCAACTACAACTGGACGGTCCCCAGCTCAGAACCACTGGATCCCAATGCCAGTTGCCCGCCGTCGACCGAAGAGTTCAATGCGGGCCTGATCGGCTGCGCGCTGGCGATGCTCGATCTCACGAGCTTCACCCCCGTCGCCGCGGGGAGTGCGTTGATGCAATGGACCGGCGAGTCGCTCTTCCCGTCCCCTCCGACCCTGGTTCTCTCGGCCAGCAAGGGCAAGCCGGGACAGACGGTGAACGTCGGTGATGCGCCGGGCCACACCAGCTTCTGGTGGGTGTCCACCCTGTCGGCCCTCGTCGCCCTGCTCGGCGGGAGTGCCAGCCCGCCAGCCGTGAACGTGACCTTTGGGAAGGGGAGCACGAAGGTCCCGGTGGTCTCCAATGCGACGGTGGCGCCCGCGTCGTATGTCAAAAGGGTCTTCACGCCGCCCGCCCTCTCCGGCACTTTCACGGTTCCGCAGCCGTCCAAGGGGTCCAAGATCAACGTGACCCAGAGCTTGACCGTGTTCGGCTTCGCGCTGTCGGCGGCCGCCTCGGCGCCCTTCACGATCAAGGGGGGCTGAGAAGTTTCCGCTCCCGCTGCGACGGCGTTGGCCGGCGCGGCGCTCATCGGTAGCTCGACGGGCTTGCGCTCCCAGATGGGCATGGCCGTGTTGCTCAACGGCACTCCCCCGGCGCAGCTCCCGGCTCTCCTCCGTCACCGCGCCGTCCGGCCGGTAGCGGTCGCGGCGGCCCTCGGGGAGCTCGTCGCGGACAAGCTCCCCTCCACCCCGGCGCGCACCCAGGCCCGGGGTCTCGTGCCCCGCATCGGTCTCGGCGGTCTTTCCGCCGGCCTGCTGGCACGAAACGCCGGAGCACCAACCGCGGTGTCCGTCGCCGTGGGTGCCGGAGCCGCCACCGGCGCCGCGTTCGCCGGCATGGCTGTTCGAGGAGCCCTCGCCGAACGGCTCCCCCCTCTGGCGGCTGCCCTCGTCGAAGATCTCGTCGCGGTGATGCTCGCCATCGTCGCGCTCCGCCTCACTCCGAGAGGACCAGGCGACGCCTCGGCGGAATACGTACGCGCCCAACCGGCCTGAATCTCGTTTCGACCCCTCGAGCATCAACCCCGGCCCCATCCGAACGCACGCCGACGGCTCTCTCGCCACCGTTCGAGGATCGCCCGTATCCCGGCGAAGTCCGGACGAGAACTTCGGTCCGTCTCGCGGGACACAGAGCCGCAAAGGGCGTGGTGATGTCCCCTCAGTGCCTACGGCAGTCTGCGGCCTCCTCAGCCATGGTGTCGATGAGGAGGCGGCGACGTGGGCGTGGTGGAAGGGACGGTCGTGGTCGCCGGAGGGCTGGTCGTGGTGGTGGTGGTCGGAGGGAGTGTTGTTGGCGGTGTTTTGACTGGTTTTGGCTGAGTCGTCGTCGTTGTCGTTGTCGTTGTCGTCGTCATCCGCGTCGGCAGTGTCGTGGTGGTCGGCGGACCCTTCCGCGCGGGCCGGGTGGTCGTGGTCGTCGGGACGCCCTTGGTGCCCCCCGGACCCGAGGGATGCTTGTGCGGATGACCGTGGTGCGGAGCCGTCGGCGGGCCGACCGGGTTCGGCGCTCCGTGTGTCGACGGGTTGCCGCCAGGAGTCCCAGATCGGTACGGCCGTGACGAACCGGAAGAATCATGCGACAGCAGATTGGCGGCGGCCGGGGTGAATACGGGGATCCCGGCGCCCGTGGAGAGATCGGGAACCTCGGGCCGCGTGGCGCCCACGAAGCCGAGCGACACGCTGGCGACGCGGTCGAAGCGGACATCGACGCCGGTGTAGGGCGCATCGATCATCTCGCCACCGCCGACGTAGATGCCGACGTGCTCGACCGCGTCCGGCCCTGATCCGAAGAACACCAGATCGCCCGGGTACAGCGCAGCTCCGGCCGGGAGCTGGGGCCCGGCGTCGTACTGGTCCTGGGCGACCCGCGGCAGGGAGATGCCGGCCTCGGCGTAGACCCATTGGACCAGGCCCGAGCAGTCGAATCCGACCCCCGGCTGCTCGCCGCCCCAGACGTACGGCGTGCCCAAATAGTCCTCGGCGTCGGCGACGACCACCGAACCGAGAGCGATCCCTCGGGTTGGCCCCGACGCGCTGGTCAGTTGGAAGGGTGTCGCGCTTTCCTGCTCGTAGGCGCTGGCATAGGCGAGGACCAAGGCCACGTAGGCGGCGGAATGGTTGTAGGCGAAGATCGCGGCGCTCAAGAGTCCTGGCGTTCCACCGCCGTCTGCACACAGCAATCGGGCGGCCGAGTAGATGGCATCCTCTGCGTCGTAGGGTGAGGCGGGATCGGCTCCGCCCGGACCAACGGTGGCATAGGCACGGAACGTGGCCGGCTCGAACTGCATCGGACCTTCCGCTCCTTTCGCGTTGGAACCCGAAGCAACCCCCGGCAGCGTTGATTTTCCGAAGTCGGATTCCACCTTGGCGATACCGGCCAGGACCTCCCAGGGCAGCCCGGGGCACTCGACGGCGACGGCGCCTTGCATCCAGGCCACGTAGTCAGTCGGGATGTCGCCGACGGAGCGCACCTCCGAGACCGTGACCGGGCCGGGAGGAGCGGTCGAGGCGCCCGTCGATGGCGCAACGGGTACGGGTACGTCGTGGTGTCGTGTGCGGGCGCGCTTGTGGGTCAATCCCGGGATCCCGCTGATGGCCGCCACCCGCCAGCCCGCCCCGGTACGGGTGAGTGACACCGGAACGAGCCGAACCGTGGTCGTGGACCCGCGGGTGGTCGAGATGTGCTCGCTCGTCTGAGCCAGCAGTCGGACGCCCGAAGCGCTGGAGTTCTCCACGATGAAGCCGGAGACGCGGGCTGAGGCGACGAATCGCTCGGCAGTGAGTTCCGGGCCCGGGGCCGCCTGCGGTGAGGTGCGCAGCCGTGCGGCGAGCGCCGGCGTCGCCAGTCGGGCGAGGTCTCGGTTGCCCGGGGGATCCCGGTAGGAAAATCCTTCGAAGCCACCGATGAAGCGGGTGGCGACGGATTCGGCGGCGTGGAGATTCACCGGCAGACCGGCCGAGACGCTCGGACTTCCCACGAAAAGGTCGAAACCTGCAACGGCGAGCACGGCGAGGCCGGCGAGCACTCTGGTCACGCCCGCTGCCCCTAGGTGTGTCGATCGTCGCAGTGGAAGCCCCCTCGAACAAGGCCTGTCCAATCGCCCGCCCTATCGGCCACGGCCGGTTGACCTTGAGCCGTACGGGCGCGTCGCGGATTGTAGCGACAGCCAGGGGTCCAGCGCGCTTCTCCCCCGCAGACTGCTGCCGAGGATCCGGTCGACGGCGCCAACCCGTATGTATCGGAAGTTCGGTGAGGTTGGCGAAGGTACCGGCGATCTCTCGCTCGCAGCCGATGATGTTCTCAAGCCGTTGGTCGAGCGAGCTGACGGAGACTTCGATCACGGAACATAGGTTGCTGCTGTCGAGCGAGATCGCTGCCTGCGTCCGAACTTGGGTGGGCCGGCTCGGCTCGCTGCCAGACAGTCAAGACAGAGTCAATGCAGTGGACCAGCGGTTCCCAGCCTTGCGAGCACATGGCGGCGGCGTCGGGGAACGCGCCGCCCCGCGTTTGGAGGCGTCCGATGCCAAATGAGAAAATTAGGCTGGAGGTTCTGGGATGATCGGACTCTCAAGGAGTGGCCGTCAGCGCCAGAAGGAGCCGACAGCTTGAGCCTCGGCTCGACCAATCTCCCGGCCTTCACGTGCCGCCGGACCGCGAGTCGAGGGCGACAAGGGATTCGTCCCGAAGACGGCCACCGAGGAGTCATTCGCGTAGACGACCTGGACGTCGGCCGGCGACAACTGATCGATCTCGTCATCGAGGCTTCCCCAAGGTTGGGGCGCATCTCTCTGGGAGGGGGTGACGACAAGTACACGATCGCACCCCGCAGCCAGATCAGCGTTGGTTCCCGACCGGACACCACCATCGATGTAGCGATGCCCGTTGATGGTGACCGGCGGCCATATACCAGGAACGGCACAGCTCGCAGCAACGGCGTCGACGAGATCGACGCCCGAATCTTTCGTAAACACCGCTGGCTGTCCGGTCACAGCATCCACCGCGGTCAGGAGGACGGAGCCATTTGGCCAGCTTTCCTCGGGCAACCGCGCGGCGATGACGGCACGACGAGCCGCCTCACTGACCGTGGGCGTCTCGAGTGCAAGGGAACCGATGCGTCGTCGCATCTCCTCGACACCGCTCGCGCCGGTCGCCGCCGCGACGAAGCGAGCCATGAGCTCTTCGAGGTTCAGGTCCACTTCGAGCTCGCTGGAGTGCTCGCTCAGTTGGGCCGCGTAGAGATCATCCATCTGCGCACCGCTCGCGATCTGCGCGGCGACGGCTGATCCAGCGGAGGTGCCGATCACGACATCCGCTCTCCGCAGACTGGTCAACAATGCAGGATCGATATCGCCTACCCCGCGGAGGACACCGAGCTCCCAGGCAATCCCGGCCACGCCTCCTCCGGCCAGGACGAGGGCGCGTCTCACTGCATTGACTCGGTTCTCGAGGCAGGCGCCACCGCATCACACCCTAACGACGTTGAGGCCGTCTGTTCCAAGGCGGTGATGCGGCGGTCGTGGTCGGACAGCAGTCTGCGGGTTTACAAGTGCGGCCTCACCCCGCAGTACACCGGGCTGGCGGAACTGCGGCACACATAGGCCGACCGGGTGTGAGGCCCTAGCCCCGACGGCCATCCCCTGGGCGTTGGGCGACGCTCGAGTCACCCCTGCGCTTGTTCAGGCGGTCGGACATACGGCCACCGCCTGACAATTGGGGATACCTATTGGTTCCCGGGAGCTGAAAAATCGGCATCAATGGATCATATTGACCAGAAAACAATCGAAATGGGTCTCGTTAAGGATGACAATGGCCGGCCGGGATCAGTCCATCCGGTGCGCTCAAGTTCAGCTGGACCGCTCGAGTCCCACGGTGGGTAAGAGGCTGAACCCACGAGCACATGGCTGCCTGAATGACCGGGGTTATCCCTCACGGGTGTTTACTGGGTCGGTGGTTGACCCATTGAGCGAGAGGAGGTCTGGATTGAAGTTCGAGGAGCTAGAGGCGGCCATCCACGCGTCGTGGAGTCTTGAGACATGCGACCCGACGGACGCAGCGGAATGGACGCCGTCCAATCCCTCTCGAGGCCAGTGCGCCGTCACCGCACTCGTCATTCATGATGTGTTCGGAGGCCAACTACTTGAGGCAGAAGTCCATTTGCGCGATGGATCACGGCAAGGGTTTCACTACTGGAATCGGCTTGCCGGCGTCGATGTGGACCTCACTCGAGGCCAATTCGCCAGCCACGAGATGGTTCAAGAACCTCATGAGATCGACCGCATGCCTGAGACTCCGTGGCGAGCTCATGAGCAATACCTGATCTTTCGAGCCCGTGTTCACGCGGCCTTGCTCGCGCAGTTGCCCGACCCGTGATTTCTCTCCGTCACGTTCTTGCTGCCGTCGCCTCTGCCCCGCCAGACGACACGGGCCACACTTCGAGCCGGACACTCCTCGGGAGAATTACGCCATGGCCCACCAGGCCGTCGGCTCCAAGCGCATGCACCAGAGAACTCACTCGACGGGACGCCGCGAGCGCGCTCGACACGTTCTATAACTGCGGACCGCTCAGCCAGTGGTCTCTCTGTCGGTGATCAATCGAGACTGGCCTAGGAAGCGGGGCTGACGCTGCCTACCGCGGTGCCATGAATTTTCCGCCTCGGTCTCCACAAAGCGCTTTCATCGTCACTGTCCGCCTTGCATCTCCTGCATGTTCTTCGCCATGACGGCCTCGGAGACGGCCAACTCGTCAGTCGGACTGAATTGAACGAACTCAGTGCCGGCAACCGCTGCCGGAGTATGTCCGGGCGTCATGTAGAAGGCCTCGCCGGGTGCGATCACTTCCTCACGATCGGCATAACTCACCGTCATTTTTCCCTTGAACACATATCCCCAATGTGGGCATTGGCACCGATCGTCGGGCAGACCCTTGAGCATCGGTGCCAGGTCAGAGTCTTGACGAATCGATACGAAGTTGACGGTATAGCCGTCGAACTCCTCGGTCCGATCCTCGGCGACACCAAAGTCGCTGACCTTTGAGGCGCTTTCCTTCGATACCTTCGGCATATCTGGGCTCCCTTCGAGGTTCCCACTGCTACGGAGCGGGCTCCGTAGTGAGTATGAGGCCTCGAAGAGACCGTGGGTCGGAATGTCAGCATTCGCTCTGAGTTGTAACGACAAACTCAGTGTGATGTCAGGCCATTCCAAGTTTCGAGATCCTGAGTTCTTTCTCCTTTGCCGGACTGGGCACCGTATGCACCGTCTAGGACGGCGAGGCAGCATCTGGAACGGAGACCAGGTCGCACTTGGTTTACGAGCGCCGGATCAGAAGACAGATTCGCACCCTCCAATTCGGTGAGCTTCTGTCCCCGGACAGATCCACCACGGGAAGCTGTCCCGCTTCTTGTCCAAATTCAGCGGCGGTCACAATATGTTCAGGCTGCGACCTGGTCGCACACCTCGGGTGTAATTGACGAACCTTGTGAAGACGGTCTTGTTCGGTGTCGCCGAGCCAGCGCACGACGAGAACCTAGGCACACCGTTCCTCCGTCGCTTTGCGCAGCGCTATGGCTTTCTTCGAAGACGGCGCCACACAAGCCAGCGGGGAAGTGTTGCCAAAGCCCGAACTACGCTTTTGAGCGCGCCGAGATGAGCTGGGCGGTTTCGTGAACCAACCGCCGCCAGCCACCCACCGATTTTCCGCACCGGTGACGGTAGCGGTGGATTCGTAGAACGTCCACTACTCTCTAGAACCTCGAAAACTGAATCGAGCAGGATGGCCGGAATCCCTTCGGCCCTCATGGCTGAGATGAGGTCTTCGGCGGTCGCATTCATGACTAACGCAATCCTCTCGTCGACTGCATCCACGGTGAACCCCTCGGAGAGAACGATTCGGGTAACGATGGCGTCTACCTGGTCCATCGGCAAATCAAGGAGTCTCCCGATGTTCACCGCAGCATGGATTCGACCCCAGAGCCAATCCCAACGGCGCCACTCCTTCTTGCCAAACGCGGCGAAGTGAGCAAGCCGAGTCCCGTAAAGGATGTCCGCGGCCGGACGCTGTGAACTCTGGCCCTTCTGATCAACGCCGACTTCGGCCACCGTCTGCGCGAACAGGCGAGGTGGCTGGCTGATGCCCATTCTCAGGTAATCAAAGAGGGGAGGCGCAGACTGCGCGCTCGAACCGCCCACCCCGTTGACGACCTCGACCGACAACGCAGCTTGGAGAACGGCGAGAGCAAGCCTCCCATCGCTGAGCTTCGACTCGGCGTAGGCGCCAATCGCCTCAGACATCTCCGACCACAGTGCCGAAGGCACGGCGAGGCTCGAATAGGCGACGTCGGCCTGCTTTGCTATTTCAACTTCCGTGGGCGGGGCGCCCAACTCGGGATCGAAGGAGATGAGCTCACTTTGTAGGGCGGCCTGAATCGCCGTGATCCGCTGCCCCGCTGTCGACAGAAGGGCGCGCAGCTCATCGGGCACCGAACCATCCGTCGAAAGACTCCTGAGCATGAGGGATACGGTCCGTCCGGCCGCTGCGGTTCCCCAGGCCCATGTTTCGGGCATGGTCGACGGGAATTCCTCCGGTAGCCACGGATGAGGGCCGTCGACCAGCAACGATGGATCGACGGGTATGAAGGGATCCACATATGCCTCGGGAGCTGCAACTGCGTCTCTGACGCAATACACGAGCGCATCAGCTTGCGACCGACGGTACGGCTCAAGCAACGCTGATGCTGCCTCGCACCCCTCGGACAGGGCGACTGGTGAAGCAATCAACTTCTTGAAGTAGTCGATGTCGGACGTCGTTCTGTGTGCACGAATAAGCCCGTGCATCTCTTCGATGTCATCTCGGAAGTCGATTTCACCCGGCAGCGCCAGGGCTGCGGCCACAACTGAGGTCCACGGGGGTGGAAGAGTTCCCGACCGTGGAATCGATGCACTCACTCCGCCGCTCGGTGTTGTCTCGTCCGCAGAAGGAGCAATGAAGCACAAAGTCCGCAGCCATGTCTCGTCCACCGGTTGATCCGCAATAGCCTGAAGTACGGGCTGAAATGGAGAATTGTCGAGAATGCCTCCATCGGCCAGCCACTCGGTCGTTTCACCAGTCGACCACGTCGGCCACGTTCGTCTTTCCTTCAGAGCCGGAGACTCGAGGACCGGGGCAAAAGCTCCGGGATACGACGCCGATGCCCGTGCAGCTTCCGCCAGGGTCGCAACCACTGCAAAGTCGTCTCGCTCGACGGGCTTGAATGCGCCGGGAACGCCATGATACGCGAGCCCGCCACTAACTCGCCTGAACTCATAGCGACGACGATGGTCAGCTTCTTCAAAGGTCCTTCCGAATCCGTCCCTCGCGGTGCGAGGATCGCCGCCGAGCGCAGTTGCCGTCGTCGTGAGGGCGACGTCCGCTTTTCCGTTCGTAGCGGCTTTGGAAAGTCCTTCTAGTGCCCCACTTATTCCAGTAAAGAAGAAGTCTCCGTTGAGTACCGAGAGCGACCCACCGATCTCAGGTTTTAAGAGCGCTTCGGAAGAAAGCTGGCCGTCTTCGAGCCAGAGCTGCCGCAATCCATCAAGCGGAGCCCCATGTGCTATTGCCCCTGCCAACAACACGCCGTTTAAGCCGCCCGCACTGGTGCCCGCGATCACATCAACGACGATGCTGATGTCTCTTTCGTGGCACACTTTTTTCCAGAGCTCGAAAAGCTCGAGCGCTGGATCTCCACCTGCATTTGGTTCAGAGCTACTTGGGCCAGGAAGCCCGAGCGACGCTCGTCGCACGTTGTCGATCTCAAGAGCGACGCCACCCATCCAGACGGCGAGACTCACTCCCCCGTTCATGACCACTGCGAGACGATGCTCTTTGGGCTGTTCGACGAGGGGTGATTGCGCCATGGGGAGCGAGGATAGCCAGCAGCTCACAAGACGTCTATGGTCAGTTGCCCGGGATCAAATGAGGTCAAAGGTGGCCAAACAAACGGTCATCAATCCCGACGAGTCCATCCTTCGACAGGGCTATGGCGCAATTGGTTCACAAGGCTGACGGATACCGCTGGTCACGAACCAGCGGATGAAAGGAACCGCTCGAGCACATAAGTCAGCAACAGCTCTTGAGTCGGCCGACCGCGTCGATGTGCGACCTGCTGGAGGTCGAGGTAGGCGCGCCACGCAGCCGAGTCTCGTTAGACCGTGCTCATTCCATACAGCACCCTCATCACTTGGAGGATCCGCATACGAACTCTCAGTTCTTCAGCCATTTCGAGGACGCGGCCCGGTTGGGCGCGCGGTCGGCGAAAGTACCTGCACAGACCGGCGACGGCTAGGTCGGCCCTAGGGCGCTGTCGTATCGGAAACAGTCGACGACAGTCCGTTCGGGGTCATCGATATGAAAGCCAAGATCCAGGCCCACCAGCACCTTGTTCCGACCGAGTCCGAAGTTGCTCGCTTCAAAGACGTGGACGCGCGTAGGTGGATGGTCGATATGCGGGCGGTGGCTGCCCGCCACAACGTCCAGGTCCACCTGGGTCGGGGTTTCGTCGCTCAGATCCCAATCGGCGAGAGCGGAGCCTAAGCAGTCCATGCTCCGAGGGGCGGAGGGCGCAACCACGCCGCCAAGGTATGACAAGGAACTGAAGAAAGCATGGATTTGGCAACTCCAAACCACCGGGGCCGCTCAACCTCCATGCCCCGTTTTAGTTCTTATAAAGGGATTACGGGGCTCTTCCCGCCACCCAATGCTGGCCGTCCCAATAGGCTCCTTGAAGGTCGCCCGTTGGAACGTAGTCGCCTGATGCCCACGCTTCCCCGGGGTTGGCACTCACCCCCGCCGCTATCATCGCCTCAGCATTGTTGGGAATTGCGGAGGTTGCGGGCGCGAAATAGCCAGGCGTCCCGGCGTTTGCTGTAGCGACTTGTGCACCCGATTGGGGGAACGCTGCTTCAAGCACTTCAGCAAGTGCCCCTTTAGTGTGCGCTCGAGAGAACGCATAGATCAGACCGACTGCAACCGGAGCAATTACCGCAGATACTTGCGTGGCTGTGTTTGATGAAACACCGACTGCTCCGATGACAGAGGAGGCAATTCCTGCCACAACGAGAGTCCACCACTCGGTCGTTAGTGCACCTGGCCTCGCTGCTGTATTTGCAATCTGAGCCAATGCTTGGTTCGGATTTGCTCCTACATCTTGCTTCGTGACTTTTTGCGTCGTCGCCATTCTCGTCGCCTCTTCTTCGAACAGGGCTATGCCAGGGTGTGTGATTAGCACTACTGATGTTGAACCGGTCCGCCGAAATCATCTAAAGGATCTAAGACACCGACGAAAGCCTCTTGCTGCACCGTCGTCCACGACCCATCCCGATGTGTTACTGCCTCCAGAGGAGTACATGCCGTCCAAATCAGTCGACACGGGCAAAATCGGTCCCGGGTCGCCCAGATCAACCGCTAGATGTGGACTCAGACGTTCCGGAGATCCGCGACGGTGGCTGCCAGAAGGCACTCTGGACGAGATCTGACGTCCACAGCGTGCTCTTGCCCAAGGCCGCCCAAGTGGGTTGACCCCTTCCACCCGATCGCCCTGGCGAATCGATCCGACCCAGAGGGCGCGAATATGGGCACCCATTGGTCCCAGCGCTCGATGATCCTGGCGTATACAAGGCCGGGCGGATGTTCCAGTGGAATCTTTGGAAAGTCCCGCTCCGACGGCTGGAGGAACAGGGCGGCGAGATGGGGCTCGACGCTGCCTCCTCGCCTGGCGACAAAGTCGAGGAAGGCGTTCTCAGTCGCGGTGAAGGGGTCGCCGCCCTCCGAGGACAGATGCGGCGGGTCGAAGACGTTGTTGAGGTTGGGAATGCTCGTCGGATGAGCTGCCGATTTCTGTCATTGGGTTCGAACCAAACGATTTCGTCTGCGTCGCGGAAGACTCGAACAACGAGGTCGGTGAGATCGGGTGTCAGCGGCGGCGTACCCGTAGATCACGACCGTCCGCTCGTGAGCGGTGCCAACCAGTGCGTCCACTGCGCTCTGGTCGAGCGGGCTCGTGAGCTCCTCGTCGGCGAGAGCGAGGGTCTTGACCGCGTCGACCGCCCTGTGGTGCTTGGCAAGGCTTCCAGGGGGCGATGGCTTCCAGTGGGCTCAGGATCGTGGGGTACTTTTCCGCCGCCCGGCTGATGCGGAGAAGGTCGTCGTCGCCATAGGCGTCCTCCACGCCCCGGTCGAAGTTCGTAGTCCAGACAAGCTCGTCTGCCCGCAGTACCTGTGCAGCTATGTTGTGCACGGCGTTCGAACCCTTACCGGAGAGGCGGCCCGCGATCCGCTCCGCGTAGTCGACGCGATAGGTGGTCAGAGCTCCGAAAAGCACCTCCGGGCTCATCGCCGGCTGGGCGAACCGGCCATACCATTTGTGTTCCCACCACCGCTCTTCTCCCGGTCGGTGCTCCCCACCTAATTTCGTCACCAGTCCCCAACCGAGGCCACGAAGGACGGCCGAGGAGAAGTCCGCGAACGTCGGCAGCTCGGTGGGGGGAGGAACCGAGGCACCAGCGCCGAGGATGAGCAGCCAGTTCGTCATGGAGGGATCGGAGGCCTCCACGCCGTCCATGCTGGCAGAGTCGCCGGATGGCCGACCCCGCCGAACAGCCCGCGATGCCGCTCCGCCCGACCGGCCTCTCCGGTTTCGGCACCGCTGCGTAAACAGCGCGTTACGCGAGCTGAGAGTCCAGGGCCACCCCTTCTTACCTGGGAGCCGTCTCTAGTGCGGCTCCCACCTGGACGGCGGGGTCACCGAGCACGGCGTAGTTCCGCGCGTCGTTGTTCGCAGTCCATAGTCCAGCGAGTTCGGCGTCGGGTACCTGGAATCCGTCCTTCCTGATGCGGTCCATCGTCTCGTTCAGGCTGGTCCCGAGCTCGGCATAGCGAAGATTCATCGCTTCCATGGCGTGACCAACGCGGCACCCCTCGCCGGCGGCGGAGAGCACCTCTTCGAACGGGCCGGTCTGGGATCCTGTCTTACCCCACCGAAAGGAGCACGACCAGGTCCGCTCGACGTGTCCGACAAAGGCCAAGGGGCCACGAGAATGCCCGAGAAGCCGCTGCGGCAGCCGAGAGATAAACGGAGTAATGGGATCTGCAGAATGCACCGATCCCTGTCGCTCTGCGGCTGGAAACTCCGATCGACTCGGAGTTCCGACCCCATAACACGAGTAGGAAAAGATGACTTCGGGCGCCTGTTTGAGGTCGTGCGGCACATCGACTGCGGCAAAATATGAATCCGGGCCAACCGGCTTCTCCCACGCAAGCGGCCCGGGCCATTCTTGACAGAGCAGCGCACCCTGCGTCTCCCGCTGACGATCATTACCGTTTGGCAACGCTACGCCGTGGGTCGCGGTGAACAGGATCGATGGAGCGTCTGCACCGCACACGAGCCGGGAGAGATTCTCCTTGGTCGCAGCGTCAGCGATAACCTGGTCGATCTCCCAATTCGGCATGGACTCGACCAGTCGTTCGCCGAGCGGCTCCACGAGCAACTCGACGCTCAAATGGGTGGCCGGGTCATCCGGATTCTTCGTGCCGAACAGCACAATCCTCCGTGAACTGTTCCGACGAGGCGACCTCTCGGCCGACACCACCTTGGCCGCGTAGCAGGCGTAGTCCTCGAGATCCGGGAAATGCAACCGACCGACCGCGTATTGCACATCCAGTTCGTACTGAAGGCGGAGATCGATCTCAGCCGGGCCCCCCACCAGCAGGAGGTAGTACGGCACCTTCTTCGGATTCACCGTTCCGGGTCCCATGTCGTTCCTGCCGAGGAAGGTGTATTTGGTGTCGTCCGGCCGAAGGCCCATTTTCGGTCCGACGAATTCAAAATACCTCTGGCCAGCCTGCGCCTGACGATGCGTGAGCAACGGACGCAACGCTTCTCGCACGTCGGGATTGGCGTCCACCGCCATCACCAATCCCCAACCGACCTGCGCCAGATCGTCCGGATTGAGTTGGTGACCGACGGCGAACGCTGGCTCTCGCTCCTGGAGACGTTTCTTGAGTTCGCGTCGAGCATCACCACCCTCCGTCTCGCCGGCAGAGAACCACCCCACAAGGTCCTTTGCCGAGGACGGTGCCGAGAGATAGCGGCCTGTGGTGACGTCCACCCCGTTGAAGACCAGCTCGTCTGAAACCATGGTGGACGAGTCTCCTGTCTCTGTTTGCACCTAGAACAAGACGAACGCGATGACTAGTCCGATGACGAGGATTGTCTCCACGACAACCAGGATCGTCATCGCGGTCGATATGTTGGCCGCCCGACGAAGTCGCTGTTGAACTCCCATTGCCCATGCAGCGTCGTCAAGGACCCTCTGGGCAGCTGCCACAAATCGCTTGTCGTTCTCCGTGACCTCGCCCATTTCGGCGCGCGGTCGGTATGCCGAGTTCTGCGGCTTGTCGTAACAGTCGATCGTCGGTCTCGCCGCCACGTACCCACTTGTCTGCCAGTTCTTGCCATGGAGCAAGGTGCTTGGACCGCCACTGCCTGTTATTCAACCGAATCGGCCGCATCAAGCGATCATGGGACAGCTCGTACAGCTGGCGAATGTCCCGCATCTCGGCGCGGATCAGATACGCCTGCTCCAGGCCTTCGAGAGCATTCAGGTTCGCCTCTGGAATTTCCTCACACGGCCCTTCAGTTGTGGGGACCCTCATGCCCGCACGTATGAGCTTGTCTTCAGCCCAGTTGCGAATGTCTCGCTCTGCAACACCACTGTCCTTTGCGACTCTTCGCGCGGCTCGCGCGTAGTACTTACCCAGTGCGTCGCCTACGGCGGCGTGTTCGGCCACGTCCTTGACACTCACATGGTCGACGCCGCCTTTTTTCTTCTCCAGGAGCGTCGCCCAGAGCTGGTAGCAGGCGACCTGAAGCATCAGCGGTTCCACGAACGGGCCGGACTCTTCCGACAGCTCGCCCTCTGGTGTTTCAGTGCTGACCTTGGACAGATCGGCTATCAAGGCTTTGGCGGCCTCAGGATCGAAGCTCGCTCCCGCCGCTCGGGCCGGCTCCGTCACCGCTAGCGCCGCTTCCTTCTTCCCGAGAAACTCCAGACGAAAGCGGTGGCGCAGTTGCGTCGGCAACTCACCGGCAATCCGCTCTAGCCCCCCCATGAAGTCCTCTCGGATCGACAACAGCGCCCAGCGGTTCTGATCCTCTAGAGCGTCGCCGAGTTGGCGAAAGAACTCTCGCTGCCCGTCCCAGTCCGTCGCTTGCAGGCGGAGAAGATCCTCGACCTGATCGAAGATGAACACGCTGCCCGCGGCGATCGTTTCCGACTCCTCCGGTTGGCGCAATCCAGCCTCCATGATCGTCATGGCGTCACAGAGCCGCATGCCCGGTTCGGCGGCGGGTCCGAGAAGGCCGGTCAACACACTCCATACGTACCGATTTGATTCGGATGACGTCGCATTGAGTCGGAGTGGTCCTGTGACACGAAATCCTTCATCCACGAGGCATGGAATGAGGCCAGCCTGCAGCAGTGAGGTCTTTCCAGCTCCGGACGGCGAATGCAGCAGAACGATCCGTTCTGACATGAGAAGCGCGGCCAGATCTTCTGCCTCTCGATCACGGCCCCAGAGCGTGTCCGTCGAGCGGAACGCCCTCGGCCCGATGTACGGGTTCTTGCCATGCAAACGCTGCGACTTAGGCACTGGGGCTACGGCCCTCCCACCGTCGTGTTAACCATCTTCTCCAGGAACTGACGGGCATCGCCCCAGAACACGTGGACGCTGTCCTGGCCGAGAAGAGAATTCAGATACTTCTGAGCAGCATCGTGCTCGAGGATCTGGCTTTCCGGGTCAGCCTGGACTCCCACATGGAGGGTCGAGGCGAGGCCGGCACCGAAGGTTTTAATGCTTTGGAAGACGACGCGGAAATCCCAATCGTCCAACCGGTACCCGAGAAACAGGAGTGATCGTCTCGCCAAAGCCGTCTTGACGGGGGTCGGCAGATATCTGTCGCGGCGATTGATCCATCGTTCGTACCAGACGAAGTAGTCGTCCTCGGACAGGACAAGCGTGTCCGGCTCGGTCAGCTTTCCGAAGAGGTAGTAGACGAGTGGGGATTCGGGCTTCGGTTCGTCCATTCGCTCAGGCTCGTCTGGTCGCTGACTCCTCCAGTCGAACATCTCCTCCCTGACAGTCTTTCCGTCAGCCTCGAGAGCGTCTTTGAGAAGACTGGTCCAGCCCGTACTGACATAGACAGGCAAATCCAGGCGTGAGAGCATTCGATAGGGGTCACTGGCATCCTGCCGTGCCAGAGCTCCTCCGCGCGCGAGCATTTCCTCAACCGTCAATGTCATGGTGAGGGTCGAAGGGTCCTCGTCGCTCAGTCGCTTTCGCGTGACGGTCTTGATGTAGTGCACGAGTTGACTCGCCGGTATGTCCTCGCCGGTATTGACCCGGAGGTACTGGGCAACCTTCGCGAAGTCACCTGAACCATGCGGCGAAATGGGCATTTGAAAGCGGTCGACGAATTCCCGCGCGATGTCTCGCCGCGAACCGATGAGCGTGTGGGACAGATCCGGTCCCACGACCGGCGTACACAATTTCTGCTCGAGTTTCGTCCGCAGGGAAATCCACTTGGCTGTGCTCTCCCTATCAAAGTCCGTTCGGTACCACGGCCGTCCAGTTCTCAATCGAGAGAATAGAACGGGGACCCACCAGTCGAACCGGTGACCAATCTTGTCGCGGGCACTCGCGACAGCCAAGTCGACCGCATCGGTCGTGGCGAGGGCATGAAAGAATTCCGAAAAGAAGAGATCCGCGGTGTCCATCGAGAGATTTCCGTGCATGGCCAGTACGGCGGGAATCCCCTGCCGAGACATCAGGGGCCCGACGGCGGACAACCCGGTCGCTTGGGGAGCCGCGGGGTCACCTGGCCCCGCAGACTGGCAGGAACAGAGAACAGCAAGGGTCGGACGCTGGCGTAAACCGCTGAGGCAACTCGAAAGTCGGTGCGCATCGACCACGTCCGCCATGCCGTCCCCGGATTCCAAATAGAGGCGAGGTGCGTTATCCGAGATCGCACCGTGGCACACCAGGTAGAAGATGTCGAACCCTGTGTCGAGCGCTTCAACGATGTTTCTGAGCGTGGCCTCGCCGGGTTCGACGAGTTCGACTACCTCCGCGCCGGCCCGCACCAGAGCGGCCCGGGCTCGCCCAGCCTCGCCTTGGCGGTCGAGAGGGCTGAGGACGCGCCCTTCCGGCTCGTACTGGCCGAGGTCGCTCGGCGTTGCCACGGCGATCAAGGCTTTCCATCTTCGCTTCGGCCTTTGGTGAGGTGCCCGCCAGTCCCAACTGTCCAGATATCTCGAGAACAGGACCCTTCGTCCACGGGCGATGGGCGCATCATCGAGGGGATCCCGCAACGACTCCCAGCGGATCCGCTGGTACTCGGGGGGAGCACCAGGATCGATGAACAGCCGAAAGTGAAGCGAGAGATCAGCTTCCCTGTCCAGATCCTGGACGGCGCTCCGGTAGATGCCGTCGATCTCGGGACTCTCGAACAACGCCTTCGTCAGCATCTGTCCGTACGCTTCCTCGTCCAACCAGGAAATGTCGAGCTCCGTCGGATCGAGTGCGACTTGGCTCGAACCCAGTACCCGTCGTTCGTCGACGTTGTCCGGCTGGTCGTACTCCGCACTGACGTCGAACGACTCGTCGGGGTGTCGCCAGCGAAGATTGATGACCAGGTCGGAATCGGTCATGCGAGTTACAGCTCGTCTGCCCAGAGCAACGACCCGTCGGGCCGTCGAAGCTCTTCGTGCAGTTGGCCGTCGACGAGTTCGAGGACCATGTATCCGTTGGGGCCGTACTGCTCTTGGTGCTCGTCGATGTAGGGGTTCGGCCCATCGAGGATCCAAGCCCCCGGAGCCTTGGTCGTCGCATCGAAACGGATCAGCTGATCGTTTCCCTTCGCGATAGCTTGGCGCTGATCTTGAGCTATCCGGAAGTACGGGTAGCCGCCGTGACCCACGCAACGACCACTGAGACCCCACGATGGATGCTCGTCGAACATAGCCGCCAGGTGTTCGTGGCCCCAGTACCACGCCGTGACCTGTTTCGAGTCAAGGATTCTCGTCAAGCTGGCCTGCAGTGCGCTGCCCTGGGAGGACAGGTGCGAGAACAGTTGATGGTGCGAGAAGAGGATGATGCGCCGGCCTTCGGCGGATGCGACAAGTGAGTCCAACCAGGCCGCCTGGTCTCCGTGCAGCTGAAAATCATCGTAGGCCGTGTCTAGCCCCACCAACAACCAGTGGTCGTTCTCGACGAGAAACACCGACGACGACTGGCTGAAGGCGGGAAGGGTCATGTCGAAGTAGGGCGCGCCACCGCTGTACATCTCGTGATTGGAGTTGCAGGCACGGCTTAGCGTCGATGGATTCGCGTCGCCCCAGGGCCAATGGTTGAGGAAGCGCTGCTTGACCTCTTGCCGGCTGCCCGCGTAGTACACGTCGCCCAGGTGGACGAGCAGATCGAAACCCGATGCCTCGGATGAGATGCTGGTGGCACACATCGGCGCGCCGTACAGGCCAGTCCCCCAATCTCCGAGTATTGCAATCCGCGCTTTGTTCGGCACGCGTGCCGCCGTGGACGCGGATGGGATTGCACGAAACGGTGCCTTATTGGTGATCCCCAACTTGGATTTCATCCACGACCAGCCAGCACCATGGATCCATCCCCAGAAATCTTTGTCGTCGAAGGTGGCATAGGCCACCACTTGTTCGGCAACCAATGACTCCTGGAGCGTGACGCTCCCCGCTGTCTTCGCCTGCTCCGCCAGCCAGGACAGCAGAAGTGCACCAGCCTGATGGTCGGGTGCGGCGAGGACTCCAGGGAGTGCCGGCACCTGCTGTATCGAGGTCCTTGCTGCGAGGAGAAAACGCCTGAGCAGATCGTCATCCTCGGGGTCGTCACCGACTGGATCTGTGGCACCACCGAACGAATCGTCAGGACCGATGACGTCCAGGAGATGTTGGCTGTCAATGACCACCGGGAGATCGAAGCGACCGTCCGACATCTCGAAGCCCCAATCCCGCTCAGGTCCCGCCGAGCGACGTTTGGTGTTCCAGAACCGCGTGAGGAGTACGGAAAAATCCGACCCCGCCGAACGTAGCCCGGCATTCCCCCGTTTACAACCCCCGCTTCACCAGCCCGAACTCCAAGAAGGCTCCCGCAGGCAGGGGAATGAGGCTCAGGCGACCGGCCGCTCACACCTTCACGCCCGACCGGTTGATCGTCGCCCTCGTCCGTCCCGAGGTTCGACTCGCTCATCGCTGGGCGCTCGAGCACCTCGGCCGGAGATCCCCGAGGCAATGCCCTGTCCCAGCTCCAGGGCGATCATGGCGGTAGCGCAATGCCGACCGAGGATCCGATTCTCTGATCAGTTTGGAGAACCTGCGACACCGGCTTCAGCGGCAGGAACTTTGGACAATGCAAGGCTTTGATTGGGCGCGACAACCATTCCCCTCCCTAGACCGGCGAAGACGATTGGAATTGGCGTCGCCCAGGCCGTGTTGCCACTCGGAACAACGGCGACTGTCGCGACTGCGCCAAATAAATCCGATCAACATGAAGAGCAGTCCGCCGACAATGAGTTCTCGGCCGTACCGGACGGCAAGATGGCCGGCCTGCGACGCCGAAAGGCAGAACCCAGCGCGAAGGGCAAGATGGATGATCCCGCTTCGATAGCTGAACAGCGGCGGCCGAGGCATATCACGGGGAGCTCGTCCCGGGGCGACCAGTTCGTAGGCGAGGACCCGGGATATCCCGAGCAGTTCGCCGGCCTCGGCCGCGGTGTAGACGAGGCTCTCGGTGGGGATGTCGAGTTGGCTCCGATGGTTGATCATGGACGTCGACGATGCGCTTTGGCCGTCCACAGAAACGTCCACAGAAACATCCCACCAGCGAATTTTCCGACTTTCTCGGTCCAAGAGGTGCATGGCGCTAAAGGAACGGCGAAGCCGAGGCGCCGACGTGTCGGTGCCGACTCTTGACGGCCGGAGGGAACGTGATCCTCGGTGCTCTTCAGTAACCGGCCTCAGAATCAACAATGCCGACGAGAGCCTCACCGGCGGCGAAGTGGGCCACGTTGGTTCGAATCCGCTCAGCGAGGAGGGGCAGCACCATTTCGATGGTGTCGGCGGTGTGGGGCGTGATGATGCAGTTGGAGAGATCCCAGAGCGCATGGCCGTCGGGCAGGGGCTCTGGGTCCGTCACATCGAGTGCGGCCCCGGCAATTACCCCTCGCGCAGAGCCTTGACCAGCGCATCGGTGTCGACGTGTCCCCCACGGGCCACATTGACGAGCCATGCAGTCTGCTCCATGAGGCCGAGCTGCTCGCGCCCCGATGATCCCCCGGGTCTCGGGGGTCAGGGCCAACGCCAGCACGACAACCAGTGCTTCGCTCAGGGTGCTGTCGAGCTCCGAGACCGCCACGGTGCGGGCAGCGCCCGGCACCGGGTTCCCCGAGCGATTGACCACGGTGGCCTCGACCTCGAATGGGACGAGCAGCTCGAGGAGTGACCGGGTGATCCCGCCTCCACCGAGAATGGTCACCCGCTCACCGAACAGGCTCGTCCCGCCCTGCGCTCCCCAGCCGCGAGCGGCAATGCGGGTTGGCAGAAGGCGCAGTCCGGCCAGTGTCAGAGTCAGGGCGTGCTCAGCCACCGGTTGGGCGTAGGCACCCTTGGCACAGGTCCAGATTCGGGTCCGGTCGATGACATCGGTCATCGACTCCACGCCGGCCGAAGGCAACTGGACCCAGCGCACACCCGGCGCGGCAGCGAAGGCTTCAGTGAGACCCCCGACATCGTGAGAATCGAGCCAGACCAAGGCCTCGGGGTTGTCGGTCAAGCTCACCACCGCCCCGCCGCCAGCCTCGACCGCCTCGACAGCAAAGGGGGCAGGAGTTGGCCCGACGGTCACTCGAGGCGGAGGCACATCGGGACATTACCGAGCTGTGTCAACGGGACGGACAACTCATCAGTGACCACGGCCTACAGTCCGCGATCAGCGTCGCCCTGCCGGGCAGCAACATCACACGGAACCGGCATCGAAGTGACGCCCGGGCCGTCGGGTCGGAGTTCCGTGGAAATGATGGTCTCAACGACCGGGTTCCTAGGGCGACCAACCAGGATCTTTTCACGGGCGCGAACCGACCCGCCCGGTGCAACACTGAAGCGACCGCTGTGAAAGGGGTTCCATGAGCTCTACGAATACGAGGACGACCACTGAAATCCGACCGTTCCGGGTCGACTTCCCTGAAGAGGATCTGAACGAATTGCGCCGCCACATCGCGGCGACTCGCTGGCCTAGCCGCGAGCTCGTAACGGATAGATCACAGGGCGTACAGCTGGAGACGATCCAGGAAGTGGCTCGCTACTGGACATCCGACTACGACATGCGTCGGTGCGAGACGAGGCTGAACGCGCTGCCGCAGTTCAAAACACAGATCGACGGGCTTGACATCCACTTCATCCATGTGGAGTCGGCGCACGAAAACGCGTTGCCGTTAATCATGACGCACGGCTGGCCGGGCTCGGTCGTCGAACTGCTCGAGACCATCGGCCCACTCACCGACCCGACGACGTACGGAGGGCGCGCTGAGGACGCGTTCCACCTCGTGCTGCCTTCCATCCCCGGCTACGGCTTCTCCGACGAGCCGACCGAACTCGGCTGGGGTCCCATCCGCATCGGACGGGCGTGGGACGGGCTGATGCAGCGCCTCGGCTACGTCCGGTACGTCGCGCAGGGCGGCGACGTGGGCTCCCAGGTCACCGACGCGATGGGCCGCCTGGGACTCAAAGGGCTGATCGGCATCCATACCAACCTCCTCACTCCGGCGCTGGGCGACGCCGAGGCCTTGAGCGGATCGCCACCCTCTAGCGAGGAACGAGCCGCGCTCGACGCGCTCGCGACATTCCGTGCGACCGGAATTGGTTACTTCGTGGAGCAGGCGACGCGCCCCGAGACGATTGGCTATGCCCTCCTGGATTCGCCGATCGCTCTGGCCGCCTGGATGCTCGACCACGACACCGATGCCTATTACAAGATCGCCCGCGCTTTTGTCGACCGCAAGCCCTCGGGCAATCTCACCCGGGACAACGTCCTAGACACGTCACTTTGTACTGGCTGACGGGCACCGGCGCCTCGGCGGCGCGCTCGTACTGGGAGGAGGGACAAGAAAACGCTCGTGCGGCCGTACAGGCTCCGACGCCCGTATCGATCCCGGTCGGCTTCACCACGTTTCCCGGTGAGATCTGGAGGACCCCGCGCAGCTGGGTCGAGAAGGCGTACCCCAATGTCGTTTACTTCAACGAAGTGGACAAGGGCGGACACTTCGCCGCCTGGGAGGAGCCCGAACTGTTCGCGACTGAGGTCCGTGCAGCATTCAGGCCGGTCCGATAGCCCGCCTCCGCGTCCGTACCACCGACTCTCTGGCGCACACAACAGACCACCATCGAACGTCGTGCATCCCCGAGGTGCTGAAGGTGGCATTCAATAGCGAGCATCGAGGCGAGGCCAGCAGTCCGCTAAATGGGGTCTTGGCAATCCAAATTGGCAATCAAATCGGGCCTAGGGAAGAGACGCCGGTGAACCCCATGAACGAGAGGGCCTGCCCAGGACGCCTTCAGCGGACTGCACAGACGCACTGGACAATGATCGGGATCCGGCGGCTTCATCCGGGGGGAATGATTGGGTCCTCGATATACATCCGCGTCGTTTCGACCGTCTTGGGAGAGAAGCTCGGCGTGGCGAAGTCGAGCCACGCCCGACAAAGCGCGGCCACCGTTCCCTTCCCGGCCGACGTGACCGGGCGGCGGTCGACCTCGGCCACCAGGGCGGCCAGCACCTTGGAGGCCTCGCGCTTGTTGCCGCGCACTGTTCGCTCGACTAAGAGCTTGCGGCCGTTCAGCGGCGTCACAGCCGGTGTAGACCCTGAGGTTCCACGAGTCTCACCTCGTCGGCGCATCGAGCCCGGCATGCCTGCTGCCTCCACCTTGTCCAGCCGTTCTGCCGAACTGTTGGCCAAAAGGATGGGCAACAGAACTCTGTCGCTCATGTTCAGCAGACGGATTGGGCCTCTGAACTAGCATTTCTTTGCAGCCCCAACGGGATTCGAACCCGTGTCGCCACCTTGAGAGGGTGGTGTCCTAGGCCTCTAGACGATGGGGCCGAGCGGAGACGTACGGCACAAGTGCCGACAGTGTCGCCGGTGCTCGGGGGGAAGGACTCGAACCCTCAATAACTGGACCAGAACCAGTCGTGTTGCCGATTACACCACCCCCGATTGGGTGGACGTTCAGATTAGCCGAGCCGTCCGGCGGAACGGATCCCCGTCCTGACCAGGAGGGGCGCTCGGAACCGGCTTCTTCACTATGGGAGGATTGTCCTTCGGGAAGACCCGGGATCGAAGAGGACACGGAGGTCGTCGGATGTGCCGGTGGAGGGCAGCCGCAGTCGGCGTGGCCTGCTTGGGTCTGCCTGGTGTCGTTCTCGTCCTCCTTGGCTCCTCGCCGGCCGGCGCCTCTGGGGTGTCCGTCCACGTCACCCCCTCCCGCGGCCTGGTCGACGGCCAGACAGTGACCGTCTCGGGCCATGGCCTGGCCCGGACGTACGCCGGAAAACCTCTTACCTGGTTCCTGGCCGAGTGCACCGCCACCGTCCAGGGCCGCATGAATCCCTCCAAGGACACCCCGCACTGCGACGTCACGGAGGCCAAAGCCATCCACCTCAGCAGCCGCGGCACGTTCTTCGCCCATTTCAAGGTCGAGACGGGCATCGTCGGCGACGGCTACTGCGGCTCGGACGGCCACGGCACCTGCGTCATCAGCGTCGGCAACGCCCGCGGCCAGGGGACGGTCGTCCATATCACCTTCCGTGATCCTGGCGTTTCGGCCTCCACCTCCACCTCGACGACGGTCGTCGCCAGCTCCACTGCACCGACACCTGCACCGACATCCACATCCGACATCCGAGGCTGCCTTGACCCCGACCATGAGGTGAGTGCCTCGAGCTAGGCGTCGTGCAGCCACTCCAGGTGGTCGTATCCGATGATCCGCCCCAAGCCGACGCCGACCGCCTCCTTCAAGAAGTACGGCACCGTGGACCACCCTTTGATCGGCGACGTCCGGGTCGGCGTGGGCGAGGGCACCAGTCCCTGGTCCGAGGCGATGGCCATGGAGCGGTACTCGTGGAACGGGTCCGTCGTCACCAGCACCATCGTGGCCTGGCGCCCCTTGAGCTCTGGTGCCGCCTCGGCCACATTCTCGTAGCTGTCGTCGCCGCCCGCCTCCAGGATGTCAGCCCGGGGCACGCCCTTGCTGACCAGGTACATCTCGCCGGATTCCGCCTCGGTGTACACATCGCCCGGTTTCTTGTTGCCCGTCACCATGATCAGGTGCGCATAGCCCTGGTGGTAAAGGAGCAACGCCTCGTCGAGGCGCGCCGCCAGGTCCGGTGACGGCACCCCGTCGTATTGCGCCGCTCCCATGACCAGGATGGCCCCCGCCGCATGCGGGTCGTACTGGCGCGAGGTCAACCACACCTGCACGAGTGTCACCGCGAAGTACAGGACGATCGCTGCGAGGACCAGCGCCGTTATGCGCAGGGCCCAGCGGATCGGCGCCAAGAGCATCAGGGCAGAGCGGCCAGCCGGTCGAGAGCGACGGCCAACCGGCGCCGCGTCTCATCCCGGCCGAGCACCGCGAGGGAGTCGAAGAGGGGCAGCCCCCGCGTCCTCCCCATCACGGCCACCCGAATCGGCGCCTGAGCCTTGCCCAGCTTGCGCCCCACTCCTTCGGCGATGGCCAGCGTGGCCGCGTGCAGCGCGTCCACATCCCACTCGCAGGTCTCGTAGACCTCCAGGGCCTCGGCCAGAATGCGGCCGGCCTGGTCGTCGCCTGCCACGGCCTTCTGCCAGCTGTCGGGATCGTCGGGCGCGCCGTCGAGGAACAGGAAGTCAACCAGCTCGGGTACCTCGCCCAGGACGGCGACGCGTTCCTGGACGGCCGGCGCCAGCGCGGGCGAAGGTGGCGCCGTCGAAACGGCCTGGCCCCCAGGCCGGCGGTGCCGTCGCCGGCTCCCCCGTGTCCGGATCGCGCCACCCACCGGGCGACCACGCTCCCGGTACCGGGTCGACCCAGGGCCGGACGGTGTCGATGAATTCCTCGGTCGACCGCTCGCGGATGTAGACCCCGTTCATGTGGGTCAGCTTCTTCACGTCGAAGAAGGCCGGCGAGCGCTGGACATGCTCGAGGGAGAAGCGCTCGAGGATCGTCTCGATCGGCACGATCTCCTCATCGCCGGGGCTCCAGCCCAACAGGGCCAGGTAGTTGCGGAAGGCGTCGGGCAGGTACCCCTGCTCCCGGTACATCTCGACCGCCACCGGGTCGCGTCGCTTGGAAAGCTTCTTGCCCTGTTCGTTGACCAGCAGGGGCAGGTGGGCATAGGCGGGCAGCGCGAGGTCGTCTCCCTCGGCCGCATTGAGGGCGCCCCACAGCATGATCTGGCGCGGCGTCGTCGGCAGCTGGTCCTCGCCGCGGATCACGTGGGAGATGGCCATGGTCCGGTCGTCCACCGCGTTGGCCAAGACGAAGAGCGCCTTGCCGTTGCCCTTCACGCAGATGAAGTCCTCCAGCGCTCGCTGGGGGAACTCGACATCGCCTCGCACGAGGTCGTGCACCTCGACCACGCCCTCGTCCGGCGTGCGGAAGCGCAGCGCCCTCCCCTCGCCCCGGGGCAGCCCGAGGTCGCGGCAGTGCCCGTCGTAACCCGGGGTGGGATCCCCGCGTTCAGCGCGGGCCTTGATCCGATCGTCGATCTCTTGGCGCGTGCACCCGCAGGCATACAGCGCGCCGTTGGCCCACAGAGCCTCGATCGCTGCACTGTGCGACGCGTCCTGCTGCGACTGGAAGTACGGTCCCTCGTCGGGCGCCATGCCCAGCCAATCCAGGGCTGCGATGATTCCGTCTGTCCACTCGGGGCGATTGCGCACCTCGTCGGTGTCCTCGATGCGCAGCACGAACGTGCCGCCGTGCTGGCGCACGAAGAGCCAGTTGAAGAGGGCGGCCCGCGCACTGCCGACGTGGAAGTAACCGGTCGGAGAGGGTGCGAAGCGGGCGCGCGGGTGAGGCGTGGTGTCAGTCATACGGAACGGCTCGGCACCCGCGCAAACGGGATGCGGCGCGGATTCTCGGGCGTCAGTCTTCCTCTATGGAGATGGCGCCGGTCGGGCAGCCGTTGACAGCCTCGCGCAGGCGGTCACGGAACTCCTCGGGGGGGTTCTCGTTGAGCACGTAGAGGTACCCGTCGTCGCGTACCTCAAAGACCTCGGGCAAGATGCCCATGCACACGGCGTTGCTGGCACACTCGTCGAAGTCCACGACGACCTTCACAAAGACCTCCTGGTCAAGGCTGGCTTGTCACCGCCGAGCATATCGGCAGCGCCTCCACTCAGGGTTTTTCGGCGCTGACCACCCACATGGCGAAGAACTGCGATCCCCCACCGTAGGCCTGGCCCAGCGCCCTGCGGGCGTCTGCGACCTGATGCTCACCGGCCAAGCCCCGCACCTGGAGCGCCGTCTCGAGGAAGCGCAGCATCCCGGAGGCCCCGATCGGGTTCGACGACAGGACCCCGCCCGATGCGTTCCAGGGAATGTCCCCGTCCTCGATCATCGAGGTCGCCCCGGCGTCGGTCAGTTTCCAACCGTCGCCCTCGTCGCAGAAGCCGAGGTTCTCCAGCCACATGGGCTCGTACCAGCTGAACGGTACGTACACCTCGGCCATGTCGAAATCGGCCCTCGGTTTGGTGATACCGGCCTGGCGGTACAGGTCGGCCGCGCAGTCCCGGCCCGCCCGGGGGTTCACCTGGTCGCGCCCGGCGAACATTGTCGGCTCCGACCGCATCGCCATGCCGTGGATCCAGGCCGGCGACCGCCCCGTGCTCGCCGTCGAGTCCCCGGCGGCCTTCTCCGACCCGATGACCATCGCCGCGGCCCCGTCCGAAGACGGGCACGACTCGAGGTAGTGCAGCGGGTCCCACAGCATGATCGAATCCTCGACCATCTTGAGAGAGATGTCGGGGAGATGCAGGTGGGCGTATGGGTTCTTCAGCGCGTGCAGGCGGTCCTTGACCGCCACCTTCATGCCGATGTCGCTGGGCGCACCCGACCGGTACATGTAGGCACGGATGATCGGCGCGAAGTAGCCGCCCGCACCGGCCAGCAACGGGGCCGAGAAAGGTTGAGGCACCGAGAGAGCCCACATGGCGTCCGAGTCACTCTGCTTCTCGAAGGCCACGGTGAGGACACGTTGATGGATGCCCGAGGCGACCAGGTGGGCCGCCACGATGGCGGTCGAACCGCCGACCGAGCCGGCCGTGTGCACGCGGAACATCGGCTTGCCCACTGCGCCCAACGCCGGCGCCAGGTAGAGCTCGGGCATCATGACGCCCTCGAACATGTCAGGCGCCTTGCCCACGACGACGGCGTCGATGTCGGCGAAGCCCAACCCGGCGTCCTCCAGGGCGGCCAGCGCCGCCTCGCGCACCAGACCGGCGATCGAGACGTCCTCCCGTTTCGACTTGGCCACGGTCTGGCCCACTCCGATGACTGCGCAACGCTCGGCCATCACACACCCTCCAGGACACAGACCAGGTTCTGCTGCAGGCACGGGCCCGAGGTGGCGTGAGCCACCGCCCGATCGGCCCGCCCCGACCAGATGGCCCGGGCCGACTCACCGATACGGATGAGCCCGGCCGACATCATCGGGTTGGCCGCCAGCGCGCCCCCCGAGGGATTCATCGACACGCCGTCGTCGAGTCCGAGCGCCTCGGCCAGGATCAGTTCCTGGTGGGCGTAGGGGGCGTGCAGCTCGGCCAGGTCGACCTTTTTGGACCCGACACCGGCCTTTTCCCCGGCCAGCCTGGTCGAGGGCGATTCGGTGAGGTCCCGCGCCCCGAGCGCGTGCGTCTCGATCCGGTGGTCGATGCCGGTGATGAAGGCCGGGCGCTCGCACCACTCGTAGGCCTTGTCGCCCGCCGCCAGCACGACGGCGGCGCAGCCGTCGCTCAGCGGCGGCAACGAGTGCCGGCGCAGCGGCGCCACCTCGTAGTCCTCGGCCAGCAACTGATCGGGCGTGCGGTCGTAGGCCACCTGTGCCTTGGGGTTGTCGAGGGCGGACCGGCGCGAGCGGCTGGCCACCGCCGCGAAATCCGCCTCGGTCGCCTTGCCGGCGTCGATCAGGGACTGGGCCTGGATCGCAGCCAGCGACGTCGGGTCCGGCCACAGCGGGGCCATGTAGTAGGGGTCGAGCTGCACGGCCATGATCTCGTTCAGGCTGCCCATCGACGACCGCCCGAACGAGTAGACCAACGCGGCGTCGATCTGCCCCTCCTGCAAGAGCACCCAGGCCTCGTAGAGGGCCCAGGCGCCGTCCATCTCGACATGGGATTCGGCCCGGGGTGGCCACACGCCGACGGCGTCGAGGGCCGCCACGAAGGAAAACGGCCCGCCGATGAGGTAGTCGGTCGAGCCCGAGCAGATGAAGCCGACGTCGTCCTTGGTGATGCCGATGTTGCCGAAGACCTCGGCCACCACCGGCATGAGCATCTCGACCTCGTTGCGGGCGTCCTCACGTCGCACGTTGTCGTACTGGGCGAAGGACACCACCGCCACCGGGCGTGAGCCCGACACCAGGTCGGGGAAGCCGCTCACAGATACTCCTTGTAGGTCTCGTAGTCGGCGTCGGGTTCGCCCGTCGGGCGGAAGTACTTCACCGAAGCCATGGTCGGTCCGAGCTCCTCCGGCGGGACCCAGACCGCCTCGACCCGTAGGCCCATGCGCACCTCGTCGATCGGGATCTCCTGGAGCAGCCCCATGAACGAGAGGTTGGACCCGTCGAGGAGGATCTGCCCGCAGATGTAGGGGATCTCGATCGACTGCCCGGCAAAGGGCACGTTGACCACGCAGTAGGTCGTCACCGTGCCGGTATTGGGCAGCTCGACGATCTCGTCGGTGGGCACGCCGTCCGTGGGGCACGAGCCGCGCGACGGCACGTAGACCTTCTGGCACTTGGGACAGCGCTGCCCGATGAACTTGCCCTGCTCGAGTCCCAGCAGGTTCTTGCTCTGGGCCACCCCGGCCGTGAACACGTAGTCGAGGCGGGTGGTGGCCTCCATCATGGTCACCGGTTCACGCTCGCTCACGACACACCTCCGACCGCCACGAAGTGGCTGATGTCCTTCACGTGACCGACTCGGTCGGCCTCGGGCGCGAACTCGGGACGTACCCGCATGCCGGTCGACACCTCCTCGGGCGACGCCGCCGGCAAGACGTGGAGAAACGCGGTGTCCGCGCCGTCGAAGCGCACGAGCACCCAGGCGAAAGGCGTCTGCAGCGGGTGCTTCGCCTGCGGGCGCGGCACCCACGACCACGACGTCACCGTGCCTTCCGGTCCGACCTCGACCACCCCGGAGGTCTCCTCGCCCGTCTCGGGGTCGTACTCGGTCGGCGGCACGATCACCCGGCCCCCACTTCCCTTGATGCCCAGGACCTTGCCATCACGCAGGCCGGTCAGGAAGGCGCCGATCGTGGGGCCCACGGACCGCACGAACGGGTACTCCAGCACGTGGTCCGCCGTGTAGATCATCGCCTCGTCTGCCATCACACCTCCCCGTTCGGGCCCTCGTTGGGGCCCGGACGAAACTAGAACAGATTCCAGTTCTGCGCCAAAAGTGCGGGTCAGTCGGCCAGGCTGGACAGGTCGACCCCGGCCAGGAGCTGCGTGATGAAGGTCCGGTCGTTGAGGATGGGGATCTCCGAGACGAACATGCGCCCGTAGCGCTCGAAGTACATGAGCTGCTTGGCCAGCAGGAAGGTCCCCCGGTCGAACTCGGACATCAGGCCGCCCGACTCGTCGGCCATGCGGCGCACCGCGCGCTGGCTCCGCAACCGGCGCAGGATCGACCGCATGCTGCGCTGGTGGGCCTCGACCCCCTGGGCCTGGGCCATTTGCAGTTGGATCGTCTGCAAGATCCCGGCCAGGCTCACCTCTCCGAAGGGGCGGGTCAGCGCCGGCTCGAGCACCGAGCGGAAGAACGCGGTGAGGTCGTCGCCCGACAGGCCGACGGCCACGCTGATGGCCGGGCCGTAGACGCCGGTGATGTGCTTGGTCACCACGGGCCACGCCGACTCGTCGCCCATCGCCGCGGCCAGCAAGGAAATGAAGAAACGGTGGGTCGACGGGTCGAGCCTCCCCACGATGCCCCAATCGATGACCCCGATGCGGCCATCGCGAAGCAGCATCATGTTGCCGGCGTGCACGTCGCCATGGAAGGCGCCCCAGCGCACCGTGGTCAGGAAGAAGGCGCGCATCACCTCTTGGACGAGCGGCGACGGGTCGAAACCGAGCTCGGCCACCTTGGCCAGGTCGTCGATGGGGACGCCGTCGAAGAACTCCATGGTGAGGACGTTGCGTCCCGACAGGTCGAGGTGCGGTTCGGGCACGGCCATCAGGCGTAGGTCGAATTCGTTCTGCAGCCGGCGGAAGTGCACGAGCGAGCGCGCCTCGTTGCGCAGGTCCATCTCCTCACCGATCTGCACCCGGAAGCCGTCGAGCAGTTGCAGGGTGGAGCCCGCCATCTGGTCGCCTGTCTGGCGCACCAGGATCTCGAGCAACGGCTGCATCAGGTCGAGGTCGGTCGCCACCACGTGCTCGATCTCGGGCCGCAACACCTTCACTGCCACCGTGCGCCCGTCGAGCAGCCGCGCCTTGTGCACCACGGCGATGGATGCCGTGCCGATCGGTTGAGGGTCGAATTCGACGAAGGCGTCGCGCAGGTTGAGACCCAGATCCTCCTCCACCCGTTGACGCACGTCGGGGAAGGGCACGGGCGGCCCCGTGTCGAGGCAAGCCCGGAACTCGTCGGCCACGTCGTCGCCGAACATGCCCGGCGACGACGCGATGATCTGGCCGAATTTCATGAAGGTGCCGCCGAGGTCCTGGAAGCTCCGGCGCAGCGGCCGGGCCAGTTGGGCCGCGGGCAGCACCCCATGGCGGATGTGGAGGAGCTGGCGCACTGCGGTCGGAGCGAAGTGAAACCCGACCACCTTGGCAATGGTGCGACTGCGCCGGAGCAGCTCGCGCCTGGTCGGAGCGGGCAGGCGGCGCGGGTAGATCCGCGGCACATCCTCAGTGAGGGGGCGTGGCACCGGTGCATGCCGCGGCGCCGTCGCGTCCACCGGAACGTTGCTCACCGCCGTCAGGGTAGGCGCGACCCGGACCGGAGCAGACCCGCTCCAGCTCAGACCCCGTGTCAGCCGAAGGCGTTCTCCAGTTGGGCCAGCGCGGCCTTGTAGGTGTCGCCGAAGATCGGGGCCATTTCGTCCGGGCTCACGTCGTAAGCCCAGATCACGCGCGAGCCGCCGTCTTCCTCCTCCACCGAGATGGTGGCCGTGTGGCGGTCGATCGGCACCCCGTCGACCACCGAATAGGTGATCGTGCGCGTCGCGTCGTCCTTGCTGAGGAGCCGCTCGCGGATCTCCATGCCGAACATTCCGATGATGCGGTCGTCGCCTTCGAGCCGAAACGACTCGATTCCGGGGAAGAAGTCGCCCACGCCGCCGAAGTCACCCACCTTCTGCCACACGACGTCGGGCGCCGCCCCGATCTTCACGTCCACCGCACCTGCTGCCATCGCTGCCTCCTCGCGCACGGTCGGACTGACCCGGAATCCGATGCCGCCGGTACAGTACTGCCGAGGCAGTCGGCCCGCACGGCCGGGGACCAGGACGGAGGTGTCGGGTGGAGACGCGCACGATCGGATCGCTCACGGTCAGCGTGGTCGGTCTTGGCTGCAATAACTTCGGCGGTCGCCTCGGGCCCAAGGAGACCGACACGGTGGTTGGCGCCGCGCTCGATGCTGGCATCACCCTCTTCGATACCGCCGACATCTACGGCGGGGCCAAGAGCGAGAGCTACCTCGGCGCCGCCCTCGGAAGCCGGCGCGACGAGATCGTGCTGGCCACCAAGTTCGGCGCCCCCTACGAGGGCCACGAAGGCGGCGCGTCTGCCGCGTACGTGCGCATCGCGGTGGAGGACAGTCTGTCCCGGTTGGGCACCGACCGCATCGACCTCTACCAGCTGCACCTGCCCGACCAGAAGACGCCGATCTCCGAGACGCTGGGTGTCCTGGCCGAGCTGGTCGCCGAGGGCAAGGTGCGCGAGATCGGGCTGCTCCAACTTCGACACGGCTCTGCTCGAGGAGGCCGCGGCCGCGGTCGGTGAAGGCGAGCCCGGGTTCGTGAGCGTGCAGAACCAGTACAACGTCCTCCACCGCGATCCCGAGGACGGTGTCCTCGCCGAGTGCGACCGGACCGGTATGGCCTTCCTCCCCTACTTCCCGCTCGCCATGGGTTTGCTGAGCGGGAAGTTCCGTTCGGGCCAGCCGCTGCCCCAGGGCACCCGCCTGGCCAGCATGGGCGACGCGGCCGCTCGACAGCTGACCGAGGAACGGCTGAACCAGGTGGAGCGTCTTGACGACGTGGCCCGCGGCGAAGGGCACACCGTGCTCGACCTGGCCTTCGGCTGGTTGCTCTCGCGCCCCGCCGTGGCCTCGGTCATCGCCGGTGCCACCAAACCCGAGCAGATCAACGGAAACGCCGCTGCCGGCGCTTGGCGCCCCAGCGCCGAGGTTCTGGCCGCGGTGGACACGATCGCGCCCCACTGAACGGCGCCGCTCAGACGCTGAGTCAGGAGCCCAGCGTTTGCATGACCGCCGCCTCGACGATCTGGATGTCCGGCGGTTGAATGGCCAGCGGTCCGCCCGCCACCGGCACCTGCCAGACCACGGACAGGTAGGGCGTCGGCGTCACCGTCGAACCGCTCGGGCAGGGCGGGTAGCCGGTGATGTGCAACGGCATGGTGGATGAGCTGGTGCCGTCCCCGCAGACGGCGAGGCGGCGGTGCCACTGGACCAGCGCGCCGTAGGGCATGGGCGGGCTCGAGACCGTCGCAGGCAAGATATAGAAGGCGCCGGCCAGCACCTGGGACCCCGACGGCGTCTGGGCGTAGACCAACCCGTCGAGGTGGGCCGGGTCGAGCGTGCGTTTGGCCGTCGCGTTGGCCGCCACGATGGTCGGGTTCACGTAGGAGACGACGGGGTAGTCGGTGGGCGACGCCGCCTGGTAGCCCGCGGCCATGGCCGCCGCCGGCGTGGGGTAGCGCGAGGCGGCCTGGGTTGTCGCCTGCACGTACTGTTGGGCCCCGAGCTCCTCGGTCGCGGTCAGCTTGGGCGCGCAGCCGTTCTCCGCCATCTGAATGTCCCGGGGCCCGTTGTTGCCGTCCGCCAGCAACTGCTGCGCCTCCGCCTGGGGCAGGGCGGGACCGGTGTAGTTCCAGTTGGGTTTGGTCACGTTGAAGCCCGCAGCCGCGCTGGCATCGGCGCCGTTCATGTCCATCCCGGCCGACCCGCTCATGATCATGTACGGCGTGTTGTTGAGGTCGAGCCCCTGGAGCTTGAGACCGTTCTGGTGCAGGTGGCAGGTCTCGGAGGCGACCGAGGCCGAGCCGGTGGCCATGGCGCCGTTCCCGTTCATGCTCATGCCCGCCATAGCCGACGAACTCGACTCTTCCGAGGCCGCCGGATAGGTGGCGCTCAAGGCCAACCCTGCCGCGAGCGCCACCAGGCCGAGCACCGCCGCGCCGGGCGCCCGCTGCGCCACCGTGAGCGTGGGAGGGACCCAGGACTCGCGGGTGGCCGCGACCAGTGGCACCATGGCCGCGGCCAGCAGGATCACCAGGGGCCCTGTGTTGGGGTCGGTGCCAGAGCCGCTGAACACGTCGCCCACCAGTCCTTGGGCTGCCACCCACATGGCCACGCTCAGGACGGCGCCCCCGGCCAGGAACCACCCCGGCCGGCGCACCAACAGGGGCCCGAGCCCGATCACCAGTGAGAGCACGGCCAGCACCCACGCCGTCTGCGTCCCGGTATGGGCGAACTGGTTGCCCAAGCTGGTGAGGAAGTGGCTGAACCAGCCGGGCTCGCCGTCAGCCATCCCCACGATGGCGCTCTGCACCGAGGTGGGCGTGCGATTGTCGGGGAAGAGGAAGAGGACAGCGGCCAGGCACCAGTAGCCGCTCCAGACCAGCATGGGCGTGAGCGAGCGTCCGATGCCCTGTGCGGCGGCGGACGAAGCGATGCCGACAGGCGCCGATTCCCCGGCGTCGTCGCGGCGCGGCGCCCTGGGCCAGCACATGAGGCCGATGAGCCCGTACATGAGGACACCGCCCGGGGCGCCCGTCAGCGCACTGGCCGTCCCGGTCAGGATCATCCCCAGTCCCTCGCCGAAGACCCAGACCCCGAGGACCCAGGCGAACGACAGCGCCAGCGCCGGCTTGACCGTGGGCCGGTAGAGAAGGCCGACACCGATGAAGAGCTGGATCAGCGCGAAGAAGGTGTTCCACACCGCGATGTCGGGGGCGACGAAGTTGCCGATGTGCGTGATGAGGTCGCCGATGACGAACGGCTGACCCTGGGCGTTGGCCAGGATGTTGGCCTCGACGAAGCTCCGGCCGAACATGAACGGCTGGAACTGCAGTGCGGCATCGAGGATCCAGAACAGACCCAGCACGATCTGCAACACACGCTGGGTGGGGATGGCGGGGGCGAAGCGGCGGGCGGGCCCCGTCTCGTTCGTGCTGGTGGTGCCGCTGCCCGAGCGCGTGTCCTTGTCCATGGCCCTGAACTCAGGGTACCGGGCCGGACCGGGCTGGTCGGGTCGCCCGGGTCCCGCCGCTGTGGAGTCACGGCTCTTGGGGGCCCGAACGGAAAACACACCGAAATCGCGTCGCCGCCGCCGGTCCGGCTGCTTGACTGCGTGTACGAGCACCCCCGATCCACGGCAGGTGGGCCCGGCGGGCGAGCCGGACCGCATGGCGGACGCCCTGGTCGGGCCCGCGGCCGAGCTGGCCCGACACTGGCTCGAGTTGGCCGCTCCGACCCGGTCCGAGCGCGCCCGGTCCCGGCGCCTGCACGCCCTCACTTCGGACCCGGGGTCTGTCTCTTTCGCCATGGCCTTCTGCGACCGGGTCTTGCGGCCCGAGTCGCCCCGCGTGGCCGCCCTCCAGCTGCGCCGCCTGGTCGGTGGACCCGAGCCCACCTTCCTGTCGTCGGCCGACCGCACCCTCATGCGCTGGGGCGCACGCCTGTCCTCGGCCTTCCCCGGCACCGTGGTGTCGCTCGCCCGTCGGCGCCTGCGCGCCCTGGTCGGCGACCTGGTGGCCGACGCGCAGGATCCCGCACTGGGTCACCACCTGGCCCGCCTGCGGGCCGAGGGCTTCGGCGTCAATGTCAACCTGCTGGGCGAGGCCGTCCTGGGCCACGAAGAGGCGGGGCGCCGGCGCGACGCCCTGGTGGCGTTGATGGAGCGTCCCGACATCGACTACGTCTCGGTCAAGGTCTCGTCCGTCGCCGCCCAACTCAACCTGTGGGCGTACCACGAGACGCTCACCCGCACCAAGGATGCACTGCGTCCCGTGTTGCGCGCCGCCGCGTCGACTTCTCCCCCGACCTTCGTCAACCTCGACATGGAGGAGTACAAGGACCTCTCCCTGACCCTCGACACGTTCACCGAGTTGCTCGACGAGCCCGAGTTCCTCGAGCTCGAGGCCGGTGTCGTGTTGCAGGCCTACATCCCGGACTCCCTCGACGCACTCGTGCGGCTGAGCGCGTGGGCGCTGCGACGGCGCCGGCGCGGCGGCACCGCGGTCAAGGTGCGCATCGTCAAGGGGGCCAACCTGGCCGCCGAACGTGTCGACGCCGCCATGCAGGGATGGCCGCTCGCCCCCTTCGGGACGAAGGCCGGGACCGACGCCAATCACAAGGCGATGCTCGAGTTCGCCCTCCGTCGCGAACACGAAGGTGCGTTGGCCGTCGGCGTGGCCGGCCACAACCTCTTCGACCTGGCCTGGGCCCATCTGTTGGCCGACGCCCGGGGTGTGGAGTCGTCGGTCACCTTCGAGATGCTCCAGGGCATGGCGCCGGCTTCGGCGCGGGCCGTGCGCGCGGCCACGGGGTCCGTCCTGCTCTACACGCCCGTGGTGGCGCCGGAGGACTTCGATCACGCGTTGGCCTACCTCTTCCGCCGTCTCGAGGAGAATGCCGGGGGCGAAAACTTCATCGCTACCCTCGGAGAACGCCGCGACGAGGCTGCCTTCGGACGCGAGCGCGACCGCTTCGCCACGGCCGTCGCCCGACGGAACGAGGTGCGGGCGACTGCCGGGCGACACCGTCTGACCGACGGGTCACGGCGCCACCGGAGATCAGGGCGCTTCGTCAACGAGCCGGACACGGATCCCACCGACCCCGGCGCCCGCCGTCGGCTCGTCACCGCCCTCGACACCGATCCGGCCGGCGCCCTGCCCGGTGAGCTCGACGAGGCCGGCATCGACCGGGCGGTGCGCACCGCCGCCGCGGGCGCGGCGCGCTGGGCGTCCGTGCCGCCCGAGCAGCGAGCCGTTCTGCTCGAGCGCTGTGCGGAAGAGTTGGCTGCGCAGCGACCGGCATTGGTGACACTGATGGCCCGCGAGGCGGGCAAGACACTCGCCGAAGCCGACACCGAGGTCTCCGAGGCGGTCGACTTCGCCCGCTTCTACGCCAGGAGCGCACGCCAGCTGGCCTGGCTCGACGGAGCCGCGGCACGGCCACTGGGCACCGTGGCCGTGATCGGCCCCTGGAACTTCCCCCTGGCCATCCCGATCGGCGGCGCGCTGGCCGCCTTGGCCGCGGGAAACGCCGTCGTCCTCAAGCCCGCTCCCCAGACCCCTGCGGTCGCCTTCGCCGCCGCCGCGGCCTGCCACGCTGCCGGCATCCCGGCTGACACGCTGCTCTGCATGCGCTGTCCCGACGGGCCGGTGGGCTCCTCCCTCGTTCGCCATCCCGGCCTCGGCGGCATCGTCCTCACCGGGTCCTTCGAGACGGCGGAGCTCTTCGCCGGCCTCGCCCCGGGCACGCCGCTGATGGCCGAGACGTCGGGGAAGAACGCTCTCGTGGTCACGCCCGAGGCGGACCTCGACCTGGCCGCCGCGGACCTGGCCCGCTCCGCCTTCGGGCACGCCGGGCAGAAATGCTCGGCCGCGTCGCTGGCCATCCTGGTGGGCGACGTCGCCACGTCGGAGCGTTTCAGAGCCCAGCTGGTCGACGCCGTCCGTTCCCTCCGACTGGGCCCGGCCACCGACGCCGCGACCACCATGGGTCCGCTGGTCGAGCCGCCAACCGAGAAGCTGCACCGGGCGCTGACCACCACCGAAGCGCACCAGCGCTGGCTGCTCGAACCGCGCCCCCTCCCGGGCACGCCGGACCTGTGGTCCCCCGGCATCCTCGAGGGCGTGCGGCCTGACGACTGGTTCGCGCGGACCGAGTGCTTCGGACCGGTGCTCGGCTTGCTGGCGGTGCGGGATCTCGACGAGGCGATCGGCGTGCAGAACGCCCTCCCCTTCGGCCTGACCGGCGGCATCTGGTCGCTCGACCCGGCGGACTGTGCTCGGTGGACCGACCAGGTCGAGGTGGGCAACGCCTACGTCAACCGCCACATCACAGGCGCCATCGTCGGCCGCCAGCCCTTCGGTGGCTCGAAGCGCTCGGTGGTCGGTCCGGGGGCCAAGGCCGGTGGACCCAACTATGTGCTGCAGCTGTCCCGGATCGAGGACACGGACGTGCCCCGGCAGGGCGCCGAGCCGACGCCCGAGGTGCGCGCCCTGCTCGACGCGTTGCGCGCCGCCCTGCCCCTCGGCGAACTCGACTGGGCCAAGCTCGAGGGCGCGGCCCGCAGTGACGCGCACTGGTGGTCGAGCGAGTTCGCCGTCGACCACGACCCGACCGGCCTGTTCTGCGAGTCCAACCTGTTTCGCTACCGCCCGTTCCGCGGCCTCACGGTCCGGGTGGGTGCCGACGCCTCGCCGCTCGACGTCGCCCGCGTCCTCCTGGCCGCAGCCGTCACCGGTGTCGCTCCCGTGCTCAGCCTGCACCCCGACGTCTCGCTCGTGCCCCAGCCGGCGCTCAGCCTCGTGACCGGCGCCACCGTGCTCATCGAATCGACGGCGGAGGTCCTGGCCCGCCTGGCCCCGCCCGCCCTGGGGCGGGTCCGCCTTCTCGGCACCGAGCCTGGGCTCGCCGCGCTCGAACCGGCCGTGCACGTCGACGCCCGCCCGCCAGTCCTGCTGGGCCGGGTCGAGCTGCTGCGCTGCCTGCGCGAACAGGCCGTGTCGAGCACCCTGCACCGCTACGGCAACGTCGTGCTCCCCTTCGACGACCCCGGCAGCCCGGCGCGGGATCCGGTCGCCGCGGCCGCGTCGACGTCGGAGGGCGACCATTCGTGGAGTGACGGCGACGGCCGCCCGCTGGCCGCGGTCGATCGCGACGTCTGAGGACCGATCAAGCGTCGTTGACCGCAGTGACCAACTTCTGCAACGTGTCCTTGGCGTCCCCGAAGAGCATGGTCGTCTTCGGGTCGTAGAGCAGGTCGTTGTCGATGCCGGCGAAACCGGGGCGCATGGAGCGCTTCAGGAAGATGATGTTCTCGGCCTCGTCGGCGTTGATGATCGGCATGCCGTAGATGGGGCTGCCCGGCGACGACTTGGCGGCGGGGTTCACCGTGTCGTTCGCCCCCACCACGAGGGCGACGTCGGCCGTGGCCATCTCGGGGTTGGCCTCGTCCATCTCCTTGAGCTCGTCGTAGGGCACGTTGGCCTCGGCCAGGAGCACGTTCATGTGTCCCGGCATGCGCCCGGCCACCGGGTGGATGGCGAAAAAGGTGTCGACGCCGCGTGCGCTGAGCGCATCGGCCAGCTCGCGCACCGTGTGCTGGGCCTGGGCCACCGCCAGCCCGTAGCCGGGGATGATCACCACCTTGCGGGCATAGGCCAGCAGCACGCCGACATCGTCGGGCGTGCCCGTGCGCACCGGTCGGGAGGCGTCTCCCTCCTCGCCACCCACAGCGGTGATGACCGAACCGAAGGCGCTGAAGAGGATGTTGGGCAGCGAGCGCCCCATCGCCGACGACATGAGCCGGGTGAGGATGATGCCCGAGGCACCGACCAGCGTGCCGGCCACGATCAGCAGGGCGTTGTCGAGCACGAACCCCGAGGCGGCCACGGCCAGCCCGGTGAACGAGTTCAGGAGGGAGATGAGCACCGGCACGTCGGCCCCGCCGATGGGCAACACGAAGATGACCCCGAGGACCAGTGCGAGCACCAGGATGATCCAGACGTAGGCGATGCTGCCCGTGACCAGGGCGAGGATGATGCAGACCCCGATGGCCAGACCGACGAGGGCGTTGATCACCTGCTGGGCCGGGTAGGTGATGGGCCGCCCGGTGATGAGCTCCTGCAGCTTGATGAACGCGATCGCGCTGCCCGAGAAGGACACCGACCCGATGAGCACGCCCAGGAGCACCTCGGCCGTGACGTAGACCGCCGGTTGGAGCCCGAGCGAATGCAGGTGGAGCAGCTCCACGATGGAGATCAGGGCCGCCGCGCCGCCGCCGACGCCGTTGAAGATGGCCACGAGCTGTGGCATGGCGGTCATCTTCACGAAGCGGGCCACCGGCACGGCGATGAGCGCACCGATGACCATGGCCACGAGGGCCAAGACCAGGTTCTTGCCCGAGTGGCGCAGGGTCGGCTCGGTGAAGGTGACGCCCACGGCCAAGATCGCCGCCGCCGCGCCCACGAGGTTCCCCTGCCGCGCGTACTTGGGCGAGCTCAAGAACTTGAGCGCCAGGATGAAACCGATGATGGCGATCAGGTAGACGAGGTCGCGCGCGTCGGCGAGGGTGAAGCTTGCGGCCAGCATCAGGCGGCACCCCCGTCGTCGACCGGACCGGCGCCGTCGCCTGTCTCGACCGCTTGGGCAGGTTGGCCAGGGGCCGCCTGCGCCCTCTTCGCCTTGGACGTGGCCGGGCGCTCACCAGGCTTGGACTTGAACATCTCGAGCATGCGGTCGGTCACCACGAAGCCGCCCACGATGTTCAACGTGGCCAGGAACACGGCGAGGAACCCGAGCACCAGCTCGGCCGCGCCGTGGGCCTCGCCCATGACGGTGAGCGCGCCCACCAGCACGATGCCGTGGATGGCGTTCGATCCCGACATGAGCGGGGTGTGCAGAATGCTCGGCACCTTGGAGACGACTTCGATGCCGACGAACGCAGCCAGGACGAAGACGGTCAGGTAGGCCACGATGCCGGTCGCCGACCCGTCGACGGCCATGCCCAGGTGGACGGGGCCCAGGTGATCCGGGCCCAGAGGGAAGGCGCCGAAATGCACCAGATGTGCGATCACGAGGCCGCTCCTGGGCCGGCGCCGCCCAACAGCTCGACAGCGGCGGGTGCCATCGGCTGGCCCTCGCGCAGCACGCACATGCCGGTCACGATCTCGTCGTCCCAGTCGGGGGCGAGCGTGCCTTGCGGGCCCATCAATCCGAGCACGTTGGCCACGTTGCGGGCGTAGAGGAAGCTGGCGTGGGTGGGCATGCCCGAGGGCGGGTTGGCCATGCCGACGACCGACACGCCGTTGTGGCGCACGACCTCGCCGACCTCGGTCAGCTCGCAGTTGCCGCCCTGGTCCGCCGCCATGTCGACCACGACGGCGCCTTCGGCCATGCCTTCGACCATCGAGGTGGAAACCAACACGGGCGCCTTGCGCCCCGGCACGGCCGCGGTGGTGATGACGACGTCGGAGCGGCCGACCTCGGCGGCCAAGGCCGAGCGCTGGCGCTCCAGTTCTTCGGGCGTGAGCTCGCGGGCGTACCCGCCGGCTCCCTCGGCCGACACGCCGAGGTCGAGAAACGTCGCGCCCAGGCTCTCCGCCTCCTCCTTGGCGGCGGCCCTCACGTCGTAGGCCTTGACCACCGCGCCCAGACGCCGCGCCGTGGCGATGGACTGCAGACCGGCCACCCCGACCCCCATCACGAGCACCTTGGCCGGAGGCACGGTCCCGGCCGCCGTCATGAACATGGGAAAGAACTTGGCCAGATGCTCTGCTGCGCTGAGCCCGGCCCGGTAGCCCGATACGGTGCCCTGCGAGCTCAAGGCGTCCATGCCCTGGGCCCGGCTGATCCGGGGCAGCAGGTCGAAGCTGAACACCGTCGCCCTCTTGGCGGCGAGAGCACGCAGCGCGTCCTCCGACTGGGCCACCCCGAAGAAGCTGAGCGTGGCCACGCCTGGGGGCAGCGTCGCCACCTGTTCGACGCTGGGCGCGTTGACCTGGACGACCAGACCCGCCCCGGCCACGCTGCTCGGACCGTCGGGTGCCGTGGCCCCGCCGGCTTCGGTGTAAGCCGAGTCCTTGAAGGCCGCCTCGTGTCCTGCACCCGATTGGATCCGGACCATCCAGCCCGCGCCGACAAGCTTCTTGACCACGTCAGGGACGAGGGCCACGCGGCGCTCTCCGGGACGGGTCTCCGTGGGGACCGCCAATAACACGGTCGCACTGTCTAGCAGCTGGGCCCGGTGCTCCCCCTCATCGCCCAGGTCAGGGGCGCCGACCGCATGACACCGGCCTACGCCGGTCGCGCCACACCAGGGTCGGTGGCGGCCGCGGCGGATCCCGCCGTGCGCCGGGCCGGCGCTGACTACTGGCTGAGCGCGGTGAGGAAGGGTGGCACCTCGCCACCCCCGTCGAGCACGAGGTTGGCGCCCGAGACGAACCCCGCCGCGGGCGACGCCAGGAACAGGCAGGCCTGCGCCACGTCGGCGGGCGTCCCCATGCGACCGAGCGGAACCGTGGCCACCACCTTGGACACCGCCCCGGGCCCGCCGTAGAAGTCGTCGCCCGCTCCAGTGTCCAGCAAGCCGCCACTCACGCAGTTGACCCGCACCGTCGGCGCCCACTCCATGGCCAGCGTCTTGGTCAGGTTGATCAACCCGGCCTTCGCCGCGCCGTACACCGACGCACCGGGCGAGGGTCGCAACCCCGACACGCTGGTCACGTTGACGATGGCCCCACCATCGTCCTGAAGTGCCATCACCTTGTGTGCGGACTGGGAGCACCACAGCGGGGCCAACAGATTGAGGTCGACGATGGCCTGGGCAAAGCGCGGCGTCGCCTCGGCCGCCGGGACCGACGGCGACCCGCCCGCGTTGTTCACCAGCACGTCGAGGCGACCCCACTGCTCCACCGCTTTGGCGATGACCCGCTCGGCCTCGGCCGGCTTACGGATGTCGGCCGCCACGAACACGGCACCGTCCACCTCCGCCTCGTGGCGTCCACAGGTGACCACGTTCGCCCCGGCATCGAGGAAGGCGGTGACGATCCCCGCACCCACCCCGCGCGAACCGCCCGTGACCACGACCACCTGGTCGTCGAAGTCGAAGGCGGGCTGGACCATGGGAGCAAACCCTAGGGCACGACTCCGGCGCCGGCTCCGGACGTCTTCGTGTCCTGCCGGATATAGATCGCCACCCGCGCGATCCGGTGCTCCACCACGTCGAAGACCAGGCACTCGTGGGTGAGCAACGGTGCGCCGTCCACCGCCACCGTCTCGCGCAGCTCGACGAAGACCCGGCCCTCACCAACCCCGCTCACCCGGTCGATGTCGAGGCGGTAGCCCGGCAGGGACGGCATGGTCCGTTGCAGGAATTCGAGGTAGGGGCCGCAGCCCTCGTAGTCGTCGCCGTAGGGACCGAGGCGCACCACGCCGGGCGCCACGCACGCCTCGACCGTCGCCCAATCCTGCGCCGCGATGGCCCGGAGACAGCGCTCGGCCAGCGCACCGGCCCCCGACTGCCCCGCCGTCATGGCCGAACGCTACCGCCGGCCCCGCGCTCGGTTCCCGCCGGCACCCGGAGCGCCCGTGTTGGCCTGCGGGAGCGCCCTGACCTAAGTTCCCACCCGTTTCTGACGTCGCGTCAGGAACCGACGAGCGGACGAAGAGGGAGATCCGGCCACTCCATGCCGATCGAGGTGCTCCAGGAACACGACGGGATCGCCGAAGTGGTCATCGACCATCCGCCGGTCAACGCGCTCGACGTGGCGGGCTGGTTCGCCCTGGCCGACGCCCTGGTCGCCGCGGGCCGGGTCCGGACCAACCGGGTGGTCGTCCTGCGCGCCACCGGACGGGGCTTCTGCGCCGGAGTCGACATCAAGGAGATCAACGCCAAGGGCGACGAGGCGCTGGTCGGCGCCAACCGTGGCTGCTTCGCCGCCTTCGCCGCCGTCTACGACTGCGAAGTGCCGGTGATCGCCGCGGTGCAGGGTTTCTGCCTCGGCGGAGGCATCGGGCTGGCCGGCAACGCCGACATGGTGGTGGCCGCAGACGACGCCACCTTCGGCCTGCCCGAGGTGGACCGCGGCGCTCTCGGTGCCGCCACGCACCTGGCCCGCCTCGTGCCCCAGCACGCCATGCGCAGGATGGTCTACACCGCCAAGCCCATCACGGCCGCCGAGCTTGCCACCTATGGCTCGGTCGCCGCGGTGGTGCCTCCGGACCGCCTCCATGCGGCCGCCCTCGAGCTGGCGGGCGAGATCGCCACCAAGAGCCCCACCATTCTCCGCCGGGCCAAGGAGTCGCTCAACGGCATCGACCCCGTCGACGTCAAGCGCAGCTATCGCTACGAGCAGGGCTTCACGTACGAGCTCCATGTGCGCGGTGTGGCCGACGAACAGCGGGCCGCCTTCGTCGAGAAGCGCGACGCCGACACGTCGACATGAGGACGTGATGTCCGACAAGCGCACCACGGTCGACGACATCGTCGGCGAGCTTCGCTCCGGCATGACCGTCGGCATCGGAGGCTGGGGCTCGCGCCGCAAGCCCATGGCCGTCGTGCGCGCCATCTGCCGGTCGGATCTGACCGATCTGACCGTGGTCGCCTACGGCGGCCCCGACGTCGGACTGCTCTGCGCCACCGGGAAGGTCCGCAAGGTGGTGTGCGGCTTCGTCACCCTCGACTCCATCGCGCTCGACCCGCATTGGCGATCCGCCCGCCAGCACGGGAAGGTCGAAGTGATGGAGGTGGACGAGGGGATGTTCTTCCTCGGCCTCCAGGCGGCGTCGTGGCGGGTGCCCTTCCTGCCGACGCGGGCCGGCCTCGGCTCCGACGTCCTCACGGTCAACCCCGACCTGCGGCTGGTCCGCTCCCCCTACGGAGCACGAAAGCCCTTTCGTGGCGGATCCGGACGACGCGGACGTGGAGCTGGTCGCCATGCCCGCCCTCCAGCTCGATGCCGCCATCGTGCACGTCAACCGGGCCGACACCGCCGGGAACGGGCAGATCCTCAGCCCCGATCCCTTCTTCGACGCGCTGTTCCTCGGCGCGGCCGAGCGGCGCTTCCTCACCGCGGAGCGCATCGTGGAGAACGCGACGCTGGCCGACGAGGACCACCCGCTCTCCTCCGTACCGATCCATCGCATGCTCACCGACGGCGTGGCCGAGGCCCGCGGCGGTGCCCACTTCACGGCCAACCCGCCCGACTACGGCCGCGACGAGCTGTTCCAGAAGGAGTACGCCGCCGCCGCGGCCGACCCCTCCGAGTGGGAGGCGTTCGCCACGCGCTACGTCTATGTCGACGACGACGAGTATCGGGCCCACCTGGCGGAACGCCAGCCATGAGCGACCCCGGCGTGACGCGCGCCGAGTCCTGCGTGATCGCCTGCGCGGACACCTGGCGCCAGGCGGGCGAAGTGATGGTCAGCCCGTTCGGCACCATCCCCGCACTCGGCGCCCGTCTGGCCAAGCTCACCTTTGCGCCCGACATCGTCCTGACCGACGGTGAGGCCGCGCTGATGGTCGGCGCGCCGCCGCTCAACACCCGGCCGACGGAACTGGTCCGCGAGGCGGCCATGCCCTACCGCACCGTCTTCGACGTCGTCTGGTCGGGCCGGCGCAACATGATGATGATGGCGAGCCAGATCGATCGCACCGGCAATCAGAACATCTCGGCCATCGGACCGCACGAGAAGCCCAAGGTCCAGCTCGTCGGCGTACGCGGCGCGCCGGGCAACTCGGTCAATCACCCCACCAGCTACTGGGTGCCCGACCACACCATCCGCACCTTTGTGGAGCAGGTCGACGTCGTCTGCGGAGTGGGTTACGTACGGGCCGCCGCGGCGGGAGCGGGGGCCACACGCTTTCACGAGATCCCCCGGGTCGTCTCGAACCTCGGTGTGTTCGACTTCGAGACCCCGGACCACACGATGCGCCTGCGCTCGCACCATCCGGGCGTCACCGTCGATGACATCGTCGCCGCCACCGCCTTCGCGCTGACCGTCCCCTCCGACGTCGCCGAGACTCGCCTGCCGACCCCCGAGGAGCTCGAGCTCATCCGGGATCTGCTCGACCCGGGCTCACTGCGCGACCGCGAGGTCCGGACCTGAGCGCGCCGGCCGCGCCGGAGCCGTTGCACCCGGCCCTGCACACCGCGTTCTGCGATCGCGTCGGCGTGCGCTACCCGCTGGTGCAGACCGGGATGGGCTGGGTGGCCGGCCCCCGTCTCGTCGCCGCCACCTGTGAGGCGGGCGCATTGGGCATCCTGGCCTCGGCCACGATGACGCTCGAGGAGCTGGCACGGGCCATGGCGGAGGTGCGCCGGCGCACCCCGGCACCCTTCGGCGTGAACCTGCGCACCGACGTGGCGGACGTGGAGGCGCGCATCGATCTCATGATCGAGGCCGGGGCCCGGGTGGCCAGCTTCGCCCAGGCGCCCAACCCCAAGCTGGTCGCCCGCTGCAAGGAAGCCGGGCTCTTCGTCATGCCCACCGTGGGGGCCCGCCGCCACGCCGAGAAGGTGGCCGAGTGGGGTGTCGATGCCGTGATCGCCCAGGGAGCCGAGGGCGGGGGCCACACGGGCACGGTGCCCACCACCTTGCTGTTGCCCCAGGTGGTCGAGGCCGTCGGCGACCACGTGCTCGTGCTCGGTGCCGGGGGCTTCTACGACGGCCGGGGCCTGGTGGCTGCGCTCTCCTACGGCGCAGCCGGCGTGGCCATGGGCACCCGCTTCCTGCTCTCCGACGAGAGCAGGGTCCCCGACGCGGTCAAGCGGGTCTACCTCGAGACGCCGGTCACCGGGACCGTCGTCACGACCAAAGTCGACGGCGCGCCCAACGCGTCGTGCGGACCGACCTGGTGGCGCACCTCGAGGGCCAATCGTGGCTGCGCTCGCTGCCGCGGGCCCTGCGCAGCGCCTTCGTCTTCCGCAAGGAATCGGGTACGAGCCTGACTGCGTTGCTCCAAGAGGGGCGCGCCATGAAACAGGGCAACGACCTCACGTGGTCACAGGTCGTCATGGCGGCCAACGCTCCGGTCATGACGAAGGCCGCACTGGTCGACGGGCGCACCGACGTCGGCGTCCTGCCGACCGGTCAGGTCGTCGGCGTGCTCGACGCGCTGCCTCCGGTGGCCGACATCGTCGGCGCCGTCATGACCGAAGCTGACGGGATTCTCCGGGCCTGGGCCCAGACGTGAGCCGAACCGGGGCCCCCTCGGATCTTCCGGCCCCTGGTTCGTGCTCGTGTCCGCCGCCTGATTAAGCCTCGCCGCTCGCCAGGTTGCCCTGGGCCACCCGGCGCAGCAGGTTCGACACCCGCTGATGGGTCACACCGAAGAGGTGGGCGATGCTCGGGATGCTCTGCCCCTCGGCACGCAACGCCACCACCAGGGAACGGCGCAGGTAGCCGCTCGCCTCGGACTGGCGGCGCAGGATGGCGCTCACCAGCTGGACCGTCCCGGGGTCGTCCTCGTCACCGAGGATGGCCTTCCACTCCTGACCGCTCTCCCGAGCCTGCCGTACATCCGCGATGCGCTTGGCGAGAAGACGCTCGTTCTCTGCGTTCTCCTGCAGTGCCGCTTCCAGTTCGTCGAGTGCCTTGAGCACCTCGTCGTCGTTCTGATCGGGCATGAAGTCCTTGTCTCCTCTTTCCCGTTCTCCGCCTTGCCGGTCTCTCAGGTCTGTGGCCAACATTCGCATTTGCCCTCCTCGCAAGGTCGTCCGCTCCGCCGATAGGCGAAAGAGACACCAAAAAACTGCGAAAACCTCAGCCTAAGGGCTGGGCCCCGCAGTGTGTGTCACCTACGTTCATACCCCCCTGAGGCCGTCTCACACGCCCAATGCACAAACGCGCACCCTGACCTGGGACGTCCCTCCCCGGGACGCTCAGCGGCTGAGCACGACCGACGAGCCGTGCCCGAAGAGCCCCTGGTTGGCCGTCACGGCCACCCGGGCCCCCTCGACCTGGCGTCCGTCGGCGGCCTCCCTGAGCTGCCACACGCACTCGCACACTTGGGCGATGGCCTGGGCCGGGATGGCCTCGCCGAAGCAAGACAGGCCACCGGAGGGATTCACCGGCACCCGGCCGCCCAGGGTGGTGGCGCCGTCGCGGAGCAGCTTCTCGGCCTCGCCTTCGCCGCAGAGACCGATGTCCTCGTACCAGTCGAGCTCGAGGGCCGAGGACAGGTCGTACACCTCGGCCAGGTCGACGTCCTCGGGCCCGATGCCGGCCTCGGCGTAGGCCGCGGCGGCGATCGAGGGTCGGAAGCCTTCGGCCCCGCCCGTGACCGCACCGCCCACGGCCACGGCGGAGTCGGTGGCGAAGTTCGGCATCTCGATGACCGTGTTGGGGAAGGTCGGCGTCACGGTCGAGACGGCGTCGATGGTGACGAGCGGGGTCGACCCGCCCGCGTGGGCCCGGGCGAACTCCATGCTCGAGAGGACCAGAGCGGCGCCACCGTCGGACGTGGCGCAGATCTCGAGCAGGCGCAACGGGTCGGCCACCATCGGCGAGCCCAGCACCTCGTCGACCGTCACCTCCTTGCGGTAGCGCGCGTTGGGGTTGGCCAGGCCGTGCCGGGCGTTCTTCACCTTGACCTGTGCGAAGTCCTCTTCGGTCGCCCCGAAGCGGTCCATGCGGCGCCTGGCGTAGAGCGCGAAGTAGGTGGGGTTGGTCGCGCCGAGCAGGTGGAAGCGCAACCAGTCCGGGTCGTCCCGGCGCTCGCCGCCGACCGGGGCGAAGAACCCCTTGGGCGTGGTGTCCGCCCCCACCACGAGCGCCACGTCGCACAGCCCGGCCAGAATCTGCGCCCGCGCGTTGGCGATGGCCACCGCGCCCGAGGCACACGCCGCGTAGACGCTCGAGACCGGGGCACCGGTCCAACCGAGCGCCTGGGAGAACGTCGCCCCCGAGACGAAGCCCGGGTAGCCGTTGCGGATGGTGTCGGCCCCCGACACGAACTGCATGTCCCGCCAGCCCAAACCTGCGTCGGACAGGGCATCCCGGGCGGCGGCCAGCCCGTACTCCACGAACGGACGGCCCCACTTGCCCCACTCGTGCATGCCCGCACCGAGGACCGCCACCTTCCTGTCGTCGCGCACGCTCACCCCTCTCCGGCCGCCGTGTCGAGCGGCTGCCACTTCCACACCAGGTAGTCCGTGCCGTCCTCGGAGTAGAGCGTCTCGATGACCAGCTCGACCTCGTCGCCCACCGAAAGGTCCTCGACGGTCACGCCGGCCGTGACCTGGCCCATCACGACCAGCTTCTCGGCGGCCAACTCGACGGCGGCCAGGCAGAACGGCACGTAGGGGTCGGCCGCGACGTAGGGGACCGGCGGCTGGTACCGGGCGTCGGTGTAGGACCAGATCCGCCCCCGCCGCGACAGTCGGACCGTCTCGAACGTGCTCGAGGTGCAGTCAGGATTGCGGCAGTACTGCGACTCGGCCGGAAAGGCGAAGGTTCCGCACTCGGCGCAGCGCGACCCGAGCAGCGCCGGCCCGCCGGCGTCCTCCCCCGTCGTGAACCAGCCCTCGATCGCGGGGACTCGGGTCGGCGTGGCCATCAGCCCAACCGCTCGATGATCGTGGCGTTCGCCTGCCCGCCGCCCTCGCACATGGTCTGGAGCCCGTACCGCCCGCCCGTGCGCTCGAGCTCGTTGAGCAACGTGGCCATGAGGCGGGCGCCCGAGCAGCCCGTGGGATGGCCGATGGCGATGGCCCCGCCGTTGACGTTCACTTTCTCCATGTCGGGGTGGTACTCGCGCTCCCAGGCCAGGACGACCGAGGCGAAGGCCTCGTTGATCTCGACCAGGTCGATCTCGTCGAGCGCCAGCTTGGACTTGGCCAGCACCAGTTCAGTGGCCGGGATCGGCGCCGTCAGCATGATCTGCGGATCGTTGGCCGCCACCGCGAAGGTGTGGAACCGGGCCCGCGGCGTCAGGCCCAGTGACGTCGCCCGCTCCTCGCTCATGATCAGGACGGCTGCCGCGCCGTCGGAGATCTGCGACGACGTACCCGCGGTCACTGTCCCCGTCTCGGAGAAGGCCGGCAACAGTGCGGCCAGCTTCTCGAGCGAGGTGTCGCGCCGGATGCCCTCGTCGGACTCGAGCAGCCCGCCGGCGTCGGCCGCGCCGGGCACATCGGGATGGACCCGAACCTCGAGCGGCACGATCTCGTTGGCGAAACGGCCCTCCTCGGTCGCCCGCGCCGCCCGCTGGTGCGAACGCAGCCCGAGCTCGTCCATCTCCTCGCGGCTCACCTTCCAGCGCCGGGCGATCTCCTCGGCGCACTCGCCCTGGTGGATGAGCTCGAAGCGAGCCGTGTAGAGCGGGCCGTAGGCCTCCCCCGGCCCGGGCTCGGTGGTCGAGCCGATCGGCACCCGGCTCATCGACTCCACGCCGGCGCCGATGGCCACGTCCATGGCGCCGGACATGACGGCCTGCGCCGCGAAATGGATGGCCTGCTGGGCCGACCCGCACTGGCGGTCGACCGTGGTCCCGGGCACCGACTCGGGGAAGCCGGCGGCCATCGCCGCGTTCCGGGCGATGTTCATGGCCTGCTCACCCACCGTCATGGTGCACCCCATGACCACGTCCTCGACCAGGGCGGGGTCGAGGTCGTTGCGGGCCAGCAGGGCGGCCAGGGGCTGGGCCGCCAGGTCGGTGGCATGCCAACCCGAGAGGCGGCCCCCGCGGCGCCCCACGGGGGTACGGACGGCGTCGATGATCACGGCAGTGGGCATAAGGGGACCAATTCTGACGCCGAATCAGATTTGGTGCCACACGGCGGGGCGGCCACCGCTCGGGCCCTCCCCGGTCAACCCGTGCGCGGGCCCCGCCGAGATCGGCATTCGGGGGGTCGACGTTGGCAACCCGGCGGCCGCTGTGCCAGATTTCCCCCGCAATGGACCTGACCTTCTCACCTGCGCAGGAGGCCTTCCGGGCCGAAGCGGGCGCATGGCTGGAGGCGCACGTCCCCGCCGACCCCCTCCCCTCGCTCGATACGGCCGCCGGCTTCGAGGCCCACCGGGCCTGGGAGCGCACCATGTACGACGACCGCTGGTCGGTGGTCAGCTGGCCCATCGAGTACGGCGGCCGCGACCTCGGCCTCTTCGAGTGGCTCGTCTTCGAGGAGGAGTACTACCGGGCGCGTGCCCCGACGCGGGTGAGCCAGAACGGCATCTTCCTGCTCGCCCCCACCATGCTCGAGTACGGGACCGCGGCCCAGAAGGCCCGCTTCCTCCCCCCGATGGCGGCCGGCGACGAGATCTGGTGCCAGGGCTGGTCCGAGCCCGATGCCGGCAGCGATCTCGCCGGCATCCGCTCGCGGGCGTCACGCGACGCGGCGCACGATGGCCGCTGGATCCTCAACGGTCAGAAGACCTGGGCCAGCCGCGGCGCCTTCGCCGACTGGTGCTTCGGCATCTTCCGCACCGACCCCGAGGCCGAGCGCCATCGCGGCCTGACCTATTTCCTGATCGCCATGGACTCGCCCGGCGTCACCGTGCGCCCCATTCCCCAGATCGACGGCGAGACCGGCTTCGCCGAGATCTTCTTCGACAACGTCGAGGTCCCCGAGTCCCAGGTGCTCGGCGAGGTGGGCGCCGGCTGGTCGGTCGCCATGGCCACCGCCGGCTCCGAACGCGGACTCTCGCTGCGCAGCCCGGCTCGCTACACCGAGGCAGCCGACCGCCTCCTCCGACTCCACGCGGCGCGCGGCGGCCCGGCCGCTTCTGCCGACGCGGTGGCCCAGGCCCACATGCAGGCCGAGGCCTACAAGCTCCACACCTACTGGACGGCGACCAAGGTGGCCCGCGGACATGCGGTCGGACCCGAGGCCAGCGCCAACAAGATCTTCTGGTCCGAGACGGACGTGGCCATCCACACCGCCGCACTCGATCTGCTCGGGCCTGAAGCCGAGCTGCTGCGTGCCGGCGCCCCCGGCGAGTGGCTCGACGGCTACCTCTTCTCGCTGGCCGGTCCGATTTACGCCGGCACCAACGAGATCCAGCGCAACGTGGTGGCCGAGCGCTTGCTCGGGCTGCCCCGCTGACGGGTCGACCGATGGATTTCGGATTCTCCGACGAACAGGACGAGCTGCGTCAGGGCGTGCGCACCGTGCTCGACGCCGAGTGCAACGTCGACGCCCTGCGCGCCTTCGAGCTGGCCGACCCGCCCGGCCGGGCCGAGCAGTCCACCAACCGCTGGGCCGTCCTGGCCGAACTCGGTGCGCCCGCGCTCGTGGTGCCCGCGGCCGTCGGCGGGTTGGGCCTCGGCGACGTCGACCTGGTCGGGGTGCTCGAGGAGGCGGGCCGGGCCTGCCTGCCCGAGCCGCTCCTCGAGACGGCCGCGCTGGCCGCGCCCACCCTGGCCGCCCTGGTCCCCGAGCCGTCCGCCGTCGCCGCCCTGGCCGCCCTGATCCAAGACGACGCCGTCTTCGCGGTCGGTGGCATCGACATCAGTGCGAGCGGCGTCACCTCGCCCAGCGTGGTGTCGGCCGACGGCATGTTGCGTACGCCCCGCGTCGTCGGCGCCCGCGACGCCGACCTGCTCCTGCTCGCCTGCCGCGACGACGACTCCGGCTGGCAGCTCCACGCCGTCCCGGCGACAACGTGTGTGGCCGAGCCCACGCCGGCGCTCAGCTCGACCCGGGACCTGTCCACGGTGCACTGGCCTCTCTCTTCGGACACGTTGCTGGCCTACGGCGTGGCCGCCGAAGCGGCGGTGGGCCTGTTGGCCGATCGTGCTGCGGCCGGTACCGCGGCGCTGCTGGTCGGGCTGGCCGATCGCATGGTGGCCATGACCGCCGCCTACGCCAAGGAACGCCATCAGTTCGGCAAGCCCATCGGAAGCTTTCAGGCGGTCAAGCACCACCTGGCCGACGCACGGGTGGCGCTCGAGTTCGCCCGCCCCGCCACCTACCGGGCGGCCTGGTCGCTGGCCAGCGCCCAACCGACCCTCTCGCACGACGCGTCCATGGCCAAGGCGATGGCATCGGACGCTGCCGAGCTGGCCGCGCGCGTCGCCCTCCAGGTGCACGGTGCCATCGGCTACACGTGGGAATGCGACCTCCACTTCTTCATGAAGCGGACCTGGGCACTCTCGCGCGCCTGGGGTGACGCGGCCACCCACCGGCGCCTGGTGCTCGCCTCGGCATCGACGCGCTGAACGGCTGACCGCCCAAACGGCTGAACCGCCCAAACGGCTGAACCGCAGAAACGATTGACCGGCCCGGGTCCGGCTCTCCGGCGATCCCGGCTCTCGGGTGGTTCCCACCCCGGCTCGCGAGCTCCAAAAAGGGGCCGACCGTGATGTCCGATTTCCGCCAGTAAATGTCACGACGCCGTGCCAGGCTGGGGAGGTGATCGAGGACCCGGAACGCTGCTACCAGGCCGCGCAGGGCAAAGACGCCCGCTTCGACGGCTGGTTCTTCTGCGCCGTGACGTCCACCGGGATCTACTGCCGGCCCAGTTGCCCGGCCCGCACGCCCAAGCGCGAGAACATGCGCTTCTACCCCACGGCGGCCGCCGCCCAGCAGGCCGGCTTCCGGGCCTGCCTGCGCTGCCGGCCCGACGCCACGCCCGGATCGCCCGAATGGAACGTGCGGGCCGACGTGGTGGCACGGGCCATGCGGCTCATCCGCGACGGCATCGTGGACCGCGAGGGCGTCGAGGGCCTGGCCGGCCGTCTCGGCTACAGCACCCGCCAGCTCAATCGCCTCGTCACCGCCGAGGTGGGAACCGGGCCGTTGGCCTTGGCCCGGGCCCAGCGCAGCCAGACCGCCCGCATCCTGCTGGAGACGACCGACCTCCCGGTCACACAGATCGCGTTCGCCGCCGGCTTCGCCAGCGTGCGCCAGTGCAACGAGACGGTGCGCCAGATCTTCGCCGACACCCCGAGCGGGCTGCGCGCCCGTGCCGCCCGAACGGCGCTCGGCCGACGGGCGGCACGTGACGGCGCCGCGGGCCAGACCATCCGGCTGCGCCTCCCGTGCCGGCGCCCCTTCGATCCCGCCTCGGTGCTCGAGTTCCTCTCGGCCCGCACGCTGCCCGCGGTCGAGACGTGTGCCGACGGCTGCTACCGGCGCAGCCTCCGACTCCCCCACGGGCACGCCGTCGTCTCCCTTTCGGCCCCCGACACGCGCGACGAGGCCGGTCCGGCCTATGTCGAGGCTGAGCTCGTGCTCTCCGACCTGCGCGACCTGACGACGGCCGTCTCTCGCTGCCGCCAGCTGCTCGACCTCGACGCCGATCCCATCGCCGTCTTGGAGGCGCTGCAGGGTGACCCGGCCGTCGGCCCGCTGGTCGAGGCCGCTCCTGGTCGCCGGGTGCCCGGCGCCGTCGACGGATTCGAGCTGGCGGTGCGCGCCGTCATCGGCCAGCAGGTGTCGGTCGCCGGGGCGCGCACCGTGGCCGGACGACTGGTCCTGGCCGCGGGCGAGACCCTGCCCGACCCCGACGGCGACCCCACCCACCTCTTCCCGACTCCCGCTGCGCTGGCCCAACTGGCCGACGAATCACCGGCGACCTTCGCCATGCCCGCCGGCCGACGCCGTGCCCTCGGAGCGCTGGCCCACGCGGTCGAAGGCGGTGCGGTGGTGCTCGACGCCGGCGCCGACCCCGACGAGCTGCGCCGCTCGCTCGTGGCGTTACCCGGCATCGGGCCATGGACCGCCGAGTACGTGGCCATGCGCGCCCTGCGCGACCCCGACGCCTTCATGCCGACCGACCTCGGCATCCGCCGGGGCGCCGCCGCCTGCGGCCTGCCCGAGGACCCGGGCGGACTCGTCGCCCACGCCGAAGCCTGGCGGCCGTGGCGCAGCTACGCCATGGCCCATCTCTGGGCGCTCCCGGCCGCAGGCACCCCTCGACTCTCCACCCGACGCGTGAAAGGACGTGCCGCATGACCACCACGACCGCCACCCTTCCGTTCGACTCACCCGTCGGCCGCCTCGTCCTCGAGTGCGACGGCGACGTCCTCATCGGGATCTGGCTGCCCAGCGCGACCCGGCCCCGGCTCCGCCCCGCCGACGACGTCCCGCCGGTGCTCAAGGAGACCGCGAACCAGCTCGAGGCGTACTTCGCCGGAGAGCGCGTCGACTTCGACGTGCCGATGGCCCTCGATGGGACCGACTTCCAGCGCCAGGTCTGGGCCGAGCTCTCCCGCATTCCCTACGGGAAGACCATCAGCTACGGCGAGCTGGCCCGCCGGGTGGGTCGCCCGAAGGGACCGCGTGCCGTGGGCCAGGCCAACGGGCGTAACCCGATCCCCATCATCGTGCCCTGCCACCGGGTGCTGGCCAGCAACGGCATCGGCGGCTACGGCGGCGGGCTGCCCATGAAGCGCGCCCTGCTCGCCGTCGAGGGCGTCACCGCCTGACGTCGACCACGACGTGCCATCGGGGCGGCGCCCTGCCTAAGGTGCGCCGGTGGAAACCGCCGGGAGTGTGCAGCACGCGTTCGATCTGACCGGCCGGGTGGCCCTGGTCACCGGAGCCGGGAGCGGCATCGGTCGCAGCAGTGCCGAAGTGTTGGCCGGTGCCGGCGCCACCGTCGTGTGCGCCGACATCGACGCCGAGCGCGCCGCCGAAACGGCGCGGGCCATCGTGGGCGAGCACGGCAAGGCGGAGAGCGCGCAGATCGACGTCTCCCAGCGCGGCGCGGCCAACACCTTGGTCAAGCAGGTCGTCGAACGCCACGGCGGCCTGCACGTCATGTGCAACATCGCCGGGATCATGATCGACAGCTCCATCATCGACCTCGATCCCGACGAGTTCGACCGCATCCTCGGGGTGAATCTCAAGGGCGTTCTCTACGGATGTCAGGCCGCCGGAAAGACCATGGTGGACCAGGGCGGCGGCTCCATCATCAACATGGCCTCGACGGCGGTCCTGGCCCCCTCCCCCGGCATCGGGCCCTACGCCATCTGCAAGGCCGGCGTGGCCCAGCTGACCAAGTCGATGGCCGTCGAGGTGGGCAAGCACGGGGTGAGGGTGAACTCGGTCGCGCCGGGCTTCGTGCCGACCAACATGACGGCGCGCTATTACACCAGCGAGGATGGGACGGTCGACGAGGCGATGAAGGAGGCGGTGCTGTCCCCGATGGCGCGCCACGTGCCGCTGCGCCGGGTCGGGCTGACCGAAGACATCGCCTACTGCGTGCTGTATCTCGCCTCGGACGCCAGCAGCTACATCACCGGGCAGATGATCAGCCCCAACGGTGGCGCCTCGATGCACTACTGAGCGCCTGCTCCCCGTTCCCGCGGCCGCCGGGCCACCCGCCGCCGTGACGGCAGGTCCTCAGGAGAGTCCGCCGTGACGGCAGGCCCTCAGGAGAGTCGGACCAGGTCGAACTGGCCGGTCGTCGTGTCCGAAGCGACGACGGCGGGACCCGGACCGAGCAGCGTGACGGCGGCTCCGACCGGGGCGGGGTCGGTGGTCGTGCCGTGCGCGTCGATGCGGAAGACGCAGGCCGTCGGGGACGCCCCCTGCGGGCAGGTGGTCCCCGCCGTGGCGCCCTGGGCCAGCACGAGGGGGCCCGCCGCGCTGTCGGCCACGGTGTCGGTGACCGAGCCGCCGAACGTCCCCACCTCGGCCAGCGAGGTGTCGGCGTACGTGGTGTAGCCCGCATCGAGCCCCTGGCCCGCCGGCTCGGAGACCCAGACGTAGCCGCCGGCCACCGTGTCGATGTCCTGCACGCCCCCGCCCAGTCCGTTGGGCTTGTCGACCAGGGCCGGACCCTGCGTGGTGGTGCCGTCGGGGCGCCGGGCGTCGAGGTGGTGGTCGCCGCTCTCGTAGTAGATGGTGCCGTCGCTCCCCACCGCCGCGCTCAACGCGGTGAGGAGGAGGTGCGGCGCGGCCGAGGACGCCGGCTCGATCCGGTAGATCCTCACCCTGTTGCCCTGCGTGATGGAGACCAGCACGTTGCCGCCGGCGGCCGCCAGGGAGACGAGATTCTGGTCGGACGCGTTCGACGCCTTGATCGGCGGCAGGTTCCACTGCCCGTTCTGGTTCCCACTGACCCGGCCGTAGGAGAACACGTTGTTGTAGGTGGCCACGTAGAAGTTGGATCCGTCGGCGGCCAGTGCGGCCACGCCGGCCGGAACGTGCTCGGCGATTTCGGCCGGGCCGTTCCCGTCGATGACCCACGTCACCGTCGGTGCCGGACTGGTCGGGTCCAGCGGGGAGACGAACACGGCACCGTCCGGGCTCTCCGCCCCGGTGACGGCACCGGCGGTGAAGGGCAACGCAATCGGCGCGCCCGGGGTGAGCGGGCCCGAGGTGGCCACCGGAGCCAAGGTCGAGGGCGTAGCCGGCGCGGTGGTGGCCGACGAGGCCCCGCTGGTCGTCGTGTGGACCGATCCCTTCGAGCCTGCGCCCGGTGAGGACGGGGGGCCCGAGCTGCACGACGCCAGCAGCACCGCGAGCGCCGCTGCGGTGCCGGCCACGGGCAGGCGCCGGACTGGTCTCCCGCGCATCTGGCCCAGTATGGCGTGCGCACGGCACGACTACCGTTCGGGTGATGGTGACCTCCCGAGACATGTCCTACGACGCCGACGAGCGGACGCTGATCGGCACCCTGGTCCTGCCCGACGGCTCCGACCGGCGCCCCGGCGTCCTGGTCTGCCACGAGGGACCCGGCCTCGACGACCACGGGCGGGGCATGGCGACCCGGCTGGCCGAGCTGGGCTATGTCGCCTTCGCGCTCGACTACCACGGTGGCGGCAAGCCATTGACCGACCGGGACGAGATGATGAGCCGCATCGGCGAGTTCCACGCCGATCCGCTGCGCACGCGGGCCTTGGCCCAGGCCGGCCTGGACCTGCTGTGCGCCGAGCCGCGCACCGACACCGCTCGCCTGGCCGCCATCGGCTTCTGCTTCGGCGGCACCATGTCCTTCGAGCTGGCCCGGAGCGGGGCCGACCTCAAGGCCGCGGTGGGCTTCCACGCCGGCCTGAGCACGGCCCGCCCACAGGACGCCGCCAACATCAAGGGGACGGTCCTCGCCCTCATCGGAGCCGACGACCCGATCGTGCCCAACGAGCAGCGCAAGGCCTTCGAGGAGGAGATGACGGCGGGCGGCGTGGACTGGATGCTCAACGTCTACGGCGGGGCCGAGCACTCGTTCACCCGGCCCGGGTCCGAGGCCGTGGGCATGCCCGGGATCCGTTACCACGAGCCCACGCACCGCCGCTCCTGGAAGGCGATGCTCGACCTGTTCGACGAGGTCCTGGCCTGAAGGGCCGCTCCATCGAGACCTCGAGAGGCCTCCTCAGCTAACGTTCAGCTAACGAGCAACGGGAGGTGCCGTGGGATCGCTGAAGTCTTCGTTGACGGCTGTGGGGTTGGTGTTGGTCACCTGTGGGGTCGCGCTGTTGGCGAGCGCGGCGGGGGCGGGCGGCCAAACGACTCCGCCCCCGGTGAGCGCACTCAGTTGGACGAACGCGAATGCGGCGGCCGGCTCGGGCTCGAACGAGCTGAAATCGATCTCCTGCGCGAGCGCGAACTTCTGCGTCGCCGTGGGGGAACAAAATTCGGGCGCGGGTTTCGGTGCCCTCATCGAACAATGGAACGGCGCCACGTGGACCGTGACCAGCAACCCTGCATCAGCAACGCACGGCGCCGAACTCAATTCGGTGTCGTGCGTCGGTCCTAATTTCTGCATCGCCGTCGGCGAGGGAACCACGCCGTTCCTCGCGGAGCGCTGGGACGGATCCTCCTGGTCCGTGTCGACAACTGGCATGTCCGTCCCATCCGGGGCGACCGCCCCCACCCTCTATTCCGTGTCGTGCGTCTCGTCGACCGTTTGCGAGACGCTCGGGACGTACTTCGGCCAACCCGGGAACGTGACAACCGTGACCGCGTTCCAATGGAACGGCACTTCGTGGACCAACGAGGCCGCGGCAACCCCATCGGGCAGTGGATCCCCGTCGGTGACCGAAGCGACGGGGATGGATTGCGTCAGCCCCACCTGGTGTCTCGCCGTGGGCAACGTCGACGCCCAATCGGAGGGCACCCCGTTCTCGGAGGTGTGGAACGGGTCGGACTGGGTCCTCCAGACCACGCCCGCACCAACGTCCGGCGTCGGGAGCCACCTCTCGTCCGTCTCTTGCGCGGGGACGTCGTACTGCAAGGCCGTGGGCGGAACCTTTCTCAGCCCGACGTCGGACGACCAGAACCTCATTGAAACCTGGACCGGATCCGCCTGGTCGATCGACCAATCCGTGCCGAACGACTCGCCCAATGGTCTGACCGGGGTCGATTGCTTCAGTGCGACCTCGTGCACCGCGGTCGGTACCAGCAGCGCGGGGTCTTCACCGGCCAGTCTCGTCCTCAATTGGAACGGGTCGGCCACCGCTGGGACCGCACTTTGGACCATCGCGCCCGCCACCCCGAACCAGGGATCGCGGTCGACCAAACTCAGCAGTGTGTCGTGCGTGACCGACTGGGCTTGCGTGGCCACGGGTGAGTACGGGACGGCCCCAGCCTCATTCAGCGCCTTCGCCATGTCGGCGCCGATCGCCCGCTCGGGATACCGCTTCGTGGCCAGTGACGGCGGCGTGTTCGCCTACGGCCCGGGGGCGCCGTTCTACGGCTCGACCGGCAACCTCGTACTGAACCGACCCGTGGTGGGCATGGGCGTCATGCCGGCCGGCGACGGCTACGACCTGGTGGCGTCGGACGGAGGCGTCTTCGGCTACGGCTCGGCCAAGTTCTTTGGCTCGACCGGGAGCATCACGCTCAACAAGCCGGTCGTCGGCATGGCCGTAACCCCCGATGGCGCGGGCTACTGGCTGGTGGCGTCCGACGGCGGCATCTTCAGCTATGGCGACGCCCAGTTCTACGGCTCGACCGGGAGCATGACACTCAACAAGCCGATCGTGGGAATGGCCTCGACGCCGGACGGCAAGGGTTACTGGCTGGTCGCATCCGACGGCGGCATCTTCAGCTACGGCGACGCCTCCTTCTACGGCTCGACCGGGTCGATCGCCCTGAACAAACCCGTCGTCGGGATGGCCGCCTCGCTCGCCAAGGGGTACTACCTCGTCGCATCCGACGGAGGGATCTTCAGTTTCCCCGACGCCAGCGCAGGCGGACCACCCTTCCTCGGTTCGACCGGGTCGATATCGCTGAACAAGCCCATCGTGGGCATGACGACCGTGACCGGTGGCTACTACCTCGCCGGGTCCGACGGAGGCGTGTTCGCGTTCCCGGGCGGCGCAAGCAACGTGCCGCCGTTCCTCGGCTCGACCGGGAGCATCACGCTCAACAAGCCAGTGGTCGGGATCGCCAGCTGATGGGGGTCTAGCAGCGCTGCGGGCCGCCAACGGCCACCTCGACCGTCCCTCGGGAGGACGAACGGGATCTGACGGTGCGTCAGATGGAGCGGTACGCTGATTCGATGCCCGAACCCCTGCCGATGATCATCTCGGTCGACGACCACGTGGTCGAGCCGCCCAACGTGTGGCAGGACCGCCTTCCCGCCAAGTACCTCGAGGTCGGGCCGCGGGTGGTGCGGGCGCCCATGCCCGAGGTCGAGTTCCGCGGCGGTGCGCTCAAGGTCAAGCCGGGCGCGGGGAGCATCCCGGTGGACTGGTGGTACTACGAGGACCTCAAGCGACCGTTGCTCCGGGTCGACTCCGCCGTCGGGGTGCCCCGCGACGAGGTGACCATGAAGGGCGTGACCTACGAGGACATGCGGCCCGGCTCCTACGAGGTGAAGCCCCGGCTCGAGGACATGGAGGCCAACCACATCGAGGCGGCCCTGTGCTTCCCGACCTTCCCCCGTTTCTGCGGGCAGACCTTCACCGAGGCCAAGGACAAGGAGCTCGGGCTGCTCTGCGTGCGGGCCTACAACGACTGGATGGTCGAGGAGTGGTGCGGTGACTCGGGCGGGCGGCTGATCCCGCTCACCCTCATCCCGCTGTGGGACGCCGAGCTGGCCGCGGCCGAGGTGCGACGGAACGCCGAGCGCGGCGTGCGCGCCGTCTGTTTCAGCGAGATCCCGCCCTTCCTCGGGCTGCCAAGCGTGCACGATCCCGACCACTACTGGGATCCGTTCTTCCGGGCCTGCGCCGAGACGCAGACGATCGTCAACATGCACATCGGATCGTCCTCGAAGATGCCTTCGACGTCGGCCGACGCGCCACCGGCGGTGGGCTCCACCCTGACCCACACCAACGCCACCTTCTCGCTGGTCGACTACCTCTTCAGCGGCGTCTTCGTGCGCTTCCCCGACCTCAAGGTGGCCTACTCGGAGGGACAGATCGGCTGGATCCCCTACATCTTGGAGCGGGCCGACCGGGTGTGGGAGGACAACCGCGGCTGGGGCGGGGTGGCCGACATCGTGCCCGAGAAGCCGTCGAGCTATTTCAAGGACCACGTGTGGGGCTGCTTCTTCGACGACGCCCACGGGCTCAAGTCGGTCGACGAGATCGGTGAGGACAACATCACCTACGAGTCCGACTACCCGCACTCGGACTCCACCTGGCCCCACACCCGCCAGATCGCCGAGAAGCAGATGGCCGACCTGAGCGACGAGCAGCGGCGCAAGATCGTGCGGGGCAACGCCATCAAGCTCTTCGGCCTCGACTTCGCCGGCTGATCCTCGGTTCTCGCCGCGGCATCCCTGACGCATGGACCTTCGCTACAGCGCGTCCGAGCAGGCGTTCCGTGACGAGCTGCGGGCGTGGCTCGCCCGCACCCTGCCCGGGGTGGGTGCGCCACCACCGCAAGACGACTGGCCGGCCCGGCGCGCGTACGACCTGGCCTGGCAACGGCTGCTCTTCGAGGCCGGCTACGCCGGAGTGGACTGGCCGGCCGAGGGCGGGGGCCGTGGCGCGTCGCCCGTGGAGCAGCTCATCTTCAAGGAGGAGTGCGAGCGCGCCGGCGCGCCCTACGTCGGCGTGAACTTCGTGGGCCTGCTGCATGCCGGCCCGACGGTGATCGCCGAGGGCACGTCGGAGCAAAAGGCGCGCTACCTGCCCACCATCCTCAAGGGCGAGGAGGTGTGGTGCCAGGGCTTCAGCGAGCCCGACGCCGGGAGCGACCTGGCCTCGCTGCGCACCCGGGCCGTGCGCGACGGGGACGACTACGTGGTGACGGGGTCGAAGATCTGGACCTCGCACGCCGAGGTGGCGGACTTCTGCGAGTTGTTGGTGCGCACGGGTGACCAGGGCAACCGCGGCATCACCTGGCTGATCCTGCCCATGGACTCGCCCGGGATCGAGATCCGTCCCCTGCGCACCATGGAAGGAACGACGGAGTTCGCCGAACTCTTCCTCAACGAGGTACGCATCCCGGTGGCCAACCGGGTGGGCGACGAGAACGACGGGTGGCGGGTCACCATGGTCACCCTGTCCTTCGAGCGCGGCACGGCCTTCGTGGGCGAGTTGCTCGAGTGCATGCGCCTGCTCGGAGACCTCCGCGCCGTGGCCGACCGGCTCGGGCTGCTCGGCGACGAAGGGCTGGCCCGGCGCTTCGGGCACCTGGTGGCCGCGTTCGACGCGCTGTGGGCCCTGACCAAGCGCAACGTCTCGGAGGCGGCCCAGACCGGCGTTCCGGGCATCGGCGGCTCCGTGTTCAAGCTCTCCTTCTCCGAACACGCGCAGGCGCTCGGCGACCTCGGCATGGAGGTGCTCGACCGCGCCGCGCTCTGCGCCGACCCGCTCGTCGGGCTCGACGGCCACCCGCTCGACAACGCGGAACACGTGCACAACTGGTTCAAGTCGATCTCGTTGACCATCGCGGCGGGCACGTCGCAGGTGCAACGCAACATCGTGGCCGAGCGCATCCTCGGCCTGCCCAGGGTGCGCTGATGGATTTTCGCGTCAGTGACGACCAGCGCGAACTCGCTGGGGGCATTCGCTCGCTGGTGGCCGGGCGACTCCCCCTCGAGCGCCTGCGGACCCGTGAGGGTGCCGAGCGTGTGGCCGAGGCGGCCGACTGGCTCGCCCTCGGCGAGACCGGGGTCTTCTCCCTCACCCTGCCCGAGCCCGACGGCACCGGCCTGGGTCTGGCCGACGCCTCCGTCGTCTTCGAAGAGCTGGGCCGGGCCCTCGTGCCCGGCCCGCTCGTCGGGACCTTCCTCGCCGCGGTGTCCGGCGCGGTCGACGGGGCGGCCGAGGGGAGGATCCAGGTCGGCACCCTTTGTGCGGCCCGGCCCGGCCCGGTCCTGGTCGAACACCTGGGCTCCCTCGATGCCCTGCTCGTCCTCGCCGCCGACGGGCCGCCCCAGCTGCTGGCCCCGGCGCCCAGCGGTGGGGCACCCCACCTGGCCCAGGCCCTGGATCCGCTCACCCCGATGTGGCGGCTCGACACGCTGCCCTTCGGTGGCGCCCTGGCCGACGACGGTGGCGACCTGTGGCGCACCGGCACCCTGCTCACCGCTGCGCTCCAAGTCGGTCACGCCGCCGCGGTGCTCGACCTCGCCGTGGCCTACGCCAAGGAGCGGCACCAATTCGGCAAGCCGATCGGGAGCTTCCAAGTCATCAAGCACATGTGCGCCGACATGCTGGTGCGGGCCGAGGTGGCCCGGGCCGCGGTCCACGCCGCCGCGTGCCTGGCCGACGCGCCGGACGTGGCCACCGCGGAGGCCGATGTGGTCGGCTGCACGCCGGGTCAAGTGCTCGAGCGCAGCGTCTCGGGGGCCAAGGTGGTCGCCGACGAGGCGGCCATCGCCAACGCCCGGGCCGCCATTCAGGTGCACGGGGGCATGGGCTTCACCTGGGAGGTGCCGCTCCATCTGCACCTCAAGCGGTCGCACGTGCTGGCCACGACGTTCGGTACGCCGGCCGAGCGGGCGGCCGGCCTGAGCGTCTACGCCTGACCCAGGATGGGTCGCAGCAGCCGAACGGAGGCCACGTCATGACCGATCTCTCCCTGATTCCCACCGACGTGGTGCGCGCCGTGCCCGACGGCACCGTCGCCTACGGCATGCAACTGCCCATCCAGTCGCAGTCCACGCTCTACGTGGCCGACTGGGAGAAGGACTCGGGGCCTGACGAGCTGGCCCGCATCGCCCGCGCCGCGGACGACGCGGGCTTCTTCTACATCGGCGTCTGCGACCACACCGCCATCCCCCGCCGCCTGGCCGATGCGATGGGCACCATCTGGTACGACACCACGGCCACCCTGGCCTGGTTGGCCGCCCAGACGACGCGCACCCACCTGCTCTCGCACGTGCTGATCCTGGCCCAGCGCCACCCGTTGCGCGCCGCCAAGGAGCTCTCGACCATCGACCTGCTCTCGGGTGGCCGCCTCCTCGTCGGGGTGGGCGCCGGTCACGTGCCCGAGGAGTACGAGCTCTTCACCGGCGACTTCGACGAGCGGGGCCGCCACACCGACGAGGCCGTCTCCGCGCTGGCCCGCTGCTTCACCGACGAATTCCCGGTGCTGCCCGGACCGCGCTTTGCGGCCCGGGACATGGGTCTGGCCCCGCGCCCGGTCCGCTCGCCGCGGCCGCCCATCTGGATCGGCGGATCCTCGCCGGCCGCCCTCCGCCGCACCGCCGCGTTCGGCGACGGGTGGCTGCCTCAGGGCACGCGCCGGCGCGACCTGCCCGAACAGATCGGCCGGCTCCGGGCGCTGCGCGACGAGTTGCGGGGCGGGGCGCCACTCGACATCGGGACCATCGTCGAGCCCATCTACCTGACGTCGGGGGGATCGGGCTGGGACCTGCCGGCCTGGGTGATCAGCGGCGGGGCCGACGAGGTGGCGACCTCGCTGCGCGAGCTGGTGGCCGTCGGGGTGAACCACCTCCAGGTGCGTTTCATGGCCCGCTCGGCCGAGGAGTACTGCGACCAGACGGCCCGCTTCGGGGCCGAGGTGGGGCCCCTGCTGAACCACTGAGGTACCCGCGGCCGTAGGGTGGAACGGAGATGTCCGCTTTCTCCGTCTTCATCGGGGCCGTCCTCCTGATCCTGGTGCTCCTGCGCCAGGTCGCCGTCCGTCCGGTGCCCCGCGTCATCCGCTTGGGGCTGCCGGTCATCATCGGCGTCATCGGCCTGTTCGAACTGGTGGGCTACGCCAACGGCCATCACCACATCGCCGGGTCGGCCTGGGCCTGGGTGCTCGGCACGCTGCTGATCGGCGCCGTCGGCCTGGGCATTGTGCGCGGCCTGACCGTGCACATCTGGACGGCGGGCCAATGGGTGCTGCGCCAGGGCACGGCGGTGACGATGGTGCTCTGGTTGCTCTCCTTGGCCGTGCACTTCGCCGGTGACGCCTTCGGCGCCCACGCCCACGACGGGTCGGGCCTCGAGGCCTCGAGCTTCCTCCTCTACCTCGGGCTCACCCTCGGCGTGCAGACGGCGGTGGTGCACCGGCGGGCCCAGCCGCTGTGGGCCCAGCTCGGCCCCCCGGCCGCCAGCCCCTTCCAGATGAACTTCAGCCAAGGTCCCGGAGCCTTCTTCGCCACGTTCCGCACCGGCCCCGGTGGCCCGGCGGGACCGGCCGGCTGGGGCGACGCAGGACACAACGGCGAGCGTGTCGAGCATGGCGATCCGAACGTGATCGACGCCGAGGTGGTCGAGGACACCGACGAGCCGCCGGAGCTGCCCCGCGCCCGCTGAGCGTCCGTACACTCGGCGTCCGTGACCACGCCGCCGCGATCGTTCAGTCAGCGCCCCTACGTGGGACCACCCGGTTCCACCGAGCTGCTCCTCGTGCGCCACGGGGCGTCGGCCGACGCGCTCGAGGGCGAGACCTTCGAGCTGGTCGAGGGCCAGGGCGACCCGCCGCTCTCCGAGGTCGGCCAGCACCAGGCCGAACTGGTGGCGCTGCGCCTGGCTTCGGTGCCCTTCGACGCCATCTACGTGAGCACGTTGCGCCGGACCGCGCAGACGGCGGCTCCCCTCGTGGCGCGCACCGGCCACGTGCCCGTGGTGGACGCGGATCTGCGCGAGGTGTACCTCGGTGAGTGGGAGGGCGGGCTGCTGCGCCAGAAGGCGGCCGACGACGATCCCATCCTGCGCGACGTCATGCGCGAGCAACGCTGGGACCTGGTGCCCGGTGCCGAGTCACGCGAGGTCTTCGGCGGGCGCCTGCGCCGCGCCGTCGAGCGCATCGTGGCGGCCCACCCGGGCGGTCTGGTGGTGGTGTTCAGCCACGGGGCGGCCATCGGCGAGCTCCTGGCGCAAGCCACGGACTCCGCGCCGTTCGCCCTCCTCGGGGCGAACAACGCGTCCATCTCCAAGCTGGTCGTGACCGATGAGCGCTGGGTCCTGCGCGGCTACAACGACATCGCGCACCTGAGCGACTGAGACGCGCGTCCAGGGGCGAATCTTCGCGCGGTATAAGCGTCTTTCCGATTGCCCGCGTTCTCAGCTCCAGCCCCGGTGACGTGCACGTGACTCACAGTTGGCGAAGAGCCGAGCGCACACCAGTTATTGACTGCACCACGGGCCGTTATCGTCCGAGTCGACGCAGCCGAGAAGCGGCTGCACAGGCGGTGAAAGGTATGCATTCCATGAACACGAAGAGTTGGCGATTCATGTCGTTGATCGGCGCAGCGACGATCGCGGTGACGGCCGGAGCGACGCTGGCGGCCACCGGTATGGCGAGCACTGTCTTCGCACTGAGCGCGCCGAATCCGACCACGTCAGCCGAACCGCCGGCTCAAGCGAGCCCTTCAGCACCGCAGGCGCCGGTGGGGGTGAAGAAGCAGACACTTGTGGGCACGTACGTCGAGTCCGGCAATGCCGACAACGAGACCCTGGGAGCAAATGCGACGGTGTCGCTCGACAGCATCAACAACAAGCTGGCGTGCCCCGCCGGTCAGACCTGCACCATTACGTCCTCGATCAGTGTCCAGTTGGTCGACCACAACGAACACGCCAACAACCTGATCGCCCTGCCGTGGCACATCGACGGGAACATCGCAGGCGAGGGCGGTCCATTCGTCGGAACGACGTCGACAAGCGGACTGTTGGGCGGCGCCACCTGGACTGATCAGCAGACCGGCGTCGCCGCCGGCAAGCACACCGTGCAGAGCTTCGTCCTCACCCAACAGGGCGCCAGCCTCTTTTCGTGGACAGTGATCTACAACGTCTACGACTGAATATCGCTGATCCGTCGACCCGCGTCCTACCACGAGGTCATGATGGGCTCGTGGGGCCCGCTGTCATGACGTCGTCCCGTGGGTAGGCCGAGGCGACGCAAACCCGCACGGCGACTCCCGCCGGCACCCAAATACGTGACGTACACCGGCGGCGGGCGACGCTACTGGCGACTGGGTGGTCCGCTCACCGCGACGCACGAGAGGGATGCCGAAGCGGCCCGGCGCGCCCGCCCGCCGGGACCGATCGGAAGATTCGTGCTGCGTCTGTTGAGCGGCCGACCGAAGTCGGGACCGCCGACGACCCGGTGACCCACTTTCGGAGTCGGCTGATCCCGCCCCAGCCGGCACCCGCTCCTGGGCCCGCCGTCCGGTCGGCCGGGTCCCGACCGCCCGGTGGCGTGTCGCCCCGAGCTGCCGCTTTTGGTGACTCGGCACGGCGCGGGCTTGAATGTGACGCGGCGTCAGATGCCGCCGGCGACCACCCGACCGCGACCCCCGAGGAGCACCCATGGCCGACACCCCCCAGCGCAACGAGCCTCAGCTCCTCATCGGGGGGAAGTGGGTCGACGCCTCGGACGGCACCTACGAGATCGTCAACCCGGCCACCGAAGGGGTGGTGGGCCTGGCCCCGAACGCCAGCGCCGAGGACGCCTCTGCCGCCGCGGCCGCCGCCAAGGAGGCCCAGCCGGCCTGGGCCGCCTGGTCCCAGGACGACCGCAGTGCGCTGATGCGCGAGGCGGCCGCCGCCATCCGGGCCAAGTCGTCCGAGCTGCTCCCGCTGGTCATCGCCGAGACAGGGGCGACGGCCACCGTCGGCTCGCGCATGCAGGTCCCGGTGGCCGCCGACCGCTTCGAGCGCTACGCCCGCGATCCGCGGGCCGTCCTCCAGACCCCGTTCGTCCCCCAGACGGCTCAGGCCACACCGCTGGCGCCGGGCGGGATCATCAGCGCCATGGTCAACCGCCAGGCCATGGGCGTCGTGGCCTGCGTCACCTCTTACAACTTTCCGATGGTCAACATGGCCGGGAAGGTGGCGCCCGCGCTGGCCGCCGGCAACGCCGTGGTGGTCAAGCCGGCACCGCAGGATCCCCTGGCCATCGTCGAGCTCGTCCGCATCCTCAATGACGTCGGCTTTCCCCCCGGCGTCGTCAATCTCATCAACGGGAACACGCCCGCCTCTTCTGCCGCGCTGGTGGACTCGGACGACGTCGACTGTGTGAGCTTCACCGGCTCGACCCAGGTGGGCGTCACCATCGCCGAGAAGGCGGCCCGCACCATGAAGCGCACCCTGCTCGAGCTCGGGGGCAAGGGGGCCTGCATCGTGTTCGACGATGCCGACGTGAAGGGAGCCGTCGGGTGCATCGGCTCGACCTGGTCGTTCCATTCGGGCCAGATCTGCACCGCCCCCACCCGGGCCGTGGTGCACCGCAGCGTCTTCGACCAGGTGGCCGAAGGACTGGTGCAGATGGCGGGCTTCCTCAAGGTGGGCGACCCGACCGACAAGGCAACCATCATCGGACCAGTGATCTCGGCCGCCCAGCGCGGTCGCATCGAGGCCCACATCGAGACGGCCCGGGAGGACGGTGGCGAAGTCGTGCTCGGTGGCGAGCGACCGGCTGACCTCCCGGTCGGCTTCTACGTCGCCCCGACCCTCATCACCGGCGACAACGACATGCGCGTCGCCCGCGAGGAGATCTTCGGACCCGTCATCACCATGATCCCCTTCGACGACGAGGACGAGGGCATCGCCATCGCCAACGACTCCGAATTCGGGCTCTACGACTACGTCTTCTCCAAGGACGGCGGCCGCGCCCTCCGCGTGGCCAAGCTCCTCCAGGCCGGTCACGTCGGCATCAACACCGCGCAGCGCCACCACGAGGCGCCCTTCGGCGGGTTCAAGATGTCGGGCATCGGGCGCGACGGCGGCGACTACGGCCTTTTGGCCTACACCGAACCCCAGTCGATCATCTGGAGCTCCTAACTCTTCCCAGCACCGGTCCGGCCGCCTCGGCCCAGGCACGGGGTGCCGTGCGCCCGAGGGTCACGGCGAATTTCACGCAGGTTCCCCGGGAGCGCGGCCACGCCAAGAGTCACCCGGTAAGGGCGGCCGCCTCCAATACGCTCTAAATCCGATAATGTTGATCAGATATCCCAACCGAGAACCCGGGAGGAACCATGGCCCTGGACGTGCGCCGGACCACAATCGCTGCCCGCCGCCTGACCGGCCGCATCGGTGCCGAGCTGACCGGGATCGACCTGCGCACGGCGAACGATGACCAGGTAGAGGAGCTGCGTGCCGCCGCGCTGGCCCACCGGGTCGTCTTCGTGCGCGGCGCAGGACCTCAGCGCCGCCGAGCAGATCGATTTCGCCCGCCGCCTGGGCCCGCTGACCCAGGGTCACCCCACCTTGCCCGTGGTCGACGGGGAGGAGCTCATCCTCGACCTCGACTCGCTGGCCGGGGGTACGGCCAACCACTGGCACACCGACGTCACCTTCGTCGACCGGCCACCCGCCTTCTCCATCCTGCGCGCCCTCGTCCTCCCCGAGGTGGGAGGCGACACCCTGTGGGCGAACACGGTCGCCGCCTACGACGACCTGCCCGACGACCTGCGCACCCTGGCCGACGGTCTGCGGGCGGTGCACTCGAACGGTCACGACTACGGCCGGGTCGACCTCCTGAAGTTGCGTGAGCAGATCGGAGAGGAGCGACTGGCCCATCTGAATGCGTTCGTGTCGCAGGTCTTCGAGACCGAGCACCCGGTGGTGCGCGAGCACCCCGAGACCGGCGAGCGATCCCTGCTCCTCGGCGGGTTCGCCCATCGATTGGTCGGGCACGGATCGGCCGAATCGGTCGACCTCATCCGCATCTTCCAGTCATACGTGACCCGGCCCGAGAACATCGTGCGCTGGCACTGGGGGGTGGGCGACGTGGCGATCTGGGACAACCGGGCCACCCAGCACTACGCCATCTCGGATTACGGCAACGCCCATCGTCGGATGCAGCGGGTCACGACCCAAGGCCTTGCGGTGTCCGGACTGGACGGCCGCCCCAGCATCTCGCTGCAGGGGGACGCGACGCTCTACAACCTGGTGGGCTAAGAACGCGGCCATGGCCGCCGCCTTCCCCCACACGCCCATGCCCGAGCAGGGCCTGCCCCGCGCCGAGGTGATGCAGCACCTCATCTCCATGAAGCAGGACGACCAGGACTGGCGGGGCGGCCGCGTCTTCAGCCTGGTGTATTCGGCCGGCAACGACCTCCACGAGCTGCTTTCCGACGCTCTTTCCCTCTACAGCGCGGAGAACGGTCTCAACGTCCTGGCCTTCCCGAGCATCGGTGTCATGCAGCACGACATCGTCTCGAACACGGCCAGCCTGCTCGGCGCCGACGATCCGGCGGCGGGTGGAGACGTCGAGGGCTACCTCACCTCGGGTGGCACCGAAAGCCTCCTCCAGGCCGTCAAGACTGCCCGCGACGTCGGGCGCGAGCGCGGGATCACCCGGCCGCAGGTCGTGGCGGGGCAGAGCGCGCACGCCGCCTTCACGAAGGCGGCCGACTACTTCGACGTCGACCTGGTGCGGGTCCCCGTCGAGCCCGACTACACGACGAGTGCCGCCGCTCTGGAGGCCGCCTGCACCGACGACACCATCATGGTGGTGGGCTCGGCGCCGACCTACCCCCAGGGCGTGGTCGACCCGATTGCCGATATCGCCGGGTTGGCCCAACGCCGGGGCATCCTCTGCCACGTCGATGCCTGCATGGGCGGATTCCTCCTCCCCTTCCTCACCGAGCTCGGGCGCTTCGCCCAACCCTTCGACTTTCGGGTGCCCGGCGTCACCTCGATGTCGGCCGACGTCCACAAGTACGGCTACGCGTCCAAAGGCGTGTCGGTCGTGCTGTACCGCTCGCACGAGCTGGCCCGCAAGCAACTGTTCGTGACGACGGACTGGCTGGGCGGCTTCTACGCCTCGACCGCCATGGCCGGCACGCGTCCCGCCGGCCCGATCGCCGCAGCCTGGGCGGCCATGATGCACCTCGGTCGCGCCGGCTACCTCGAGCTGACCCGGATCGCGCACGATGCCGCCACCACGCTGCGCGCCGGCATCGAGTCGGTGGACGGACTCGAGGTTCGGGGCGATCCGCGGGCCACCGTGATGGCCTTCGGCGCCTGCGACCCCGACAAGCTCGACATCTTCGCGGTCGGCGAGCGCCTCCACGCCGACGGCTGGTACCTGGACCGGCAGAACCACCCTGATTCGCTCCACGCCACCGTGCACGCCGGGAGCGCGGGCACCGTTGACCTGCTCGTCGTCGATCTGCGGCGAGCGGTGAAAGAGGTCGGCGGAACGCGCACGTCGCAGCGCGACACCACGTATGGCCAGAGCGCCTCGTGAACGGGAGGAAGGGCTCGCGGGCGGTCTCGAACGACCGCTCCGGCTCCTCGGGGTCTCGCTGGGGTTGACTTTCCTGGTTGGAAAGTAATAGAGTTTCCAACCAGGAAAGTAAAGGAGCCTGACATGAAACACGAGGTCACAGAGGCAGAGGCCCGCCTCGCCCTGAACTCGATCGACCGGCAGCGCCAGCAGGTGATCGCGGAAATCGATGTGCCGTGGTGGTACTGGGTCGGCATGGCCGGAGGGTGGGTCGTACTCGGCGTGCTGGCGGAGTTCGCCCCGGCCTGGGCGACCCTGGTCGGAACGGTCCTGTTCGGAGCGGTGCACTCCGCGATCGCTCCGCACATCATTTCCGGGCGGCACGGCTCGCCGCATGTGAGCGTGCACGGTGACCTGGTCAGTCGCCGCATCCCGGTCCTCGTCATCGGCTTTTTGATCGCCATGACGATCGTCACCGTCGCGTTGGCTCTGATCGCCAATGCCGATGGCGCCCGACACGCAGCACTCCTCGCCAGCGTGGTGGTGGCCGCCCTCGTTCTCGTCGGTGGACCGAGTTTGATGGCGATGGTGCGCCGCTGCGCCGAGCGGAATCTCGGCGCAGCGTGACGACCCCTCTCTTCGACGAGATCATCCATCCCAGCACTCGTTTGTCCATCGTTGCGCTCTTGGCTTCAACCGATTGGGCGGATTTCTCGTTCGTGCGAGATCGGCTGGGCCTGTCCGATTCAGCCTTGTCCAAGCAATTCTCCGTCTTGGAGGACGCTGGCTACGTCACGATCGATCGCCTGGTGACCAATCGCCGCCGCCGGGTTCGTGTGCGTCTCACGGAGGTGGGCAGACAGGCGTTCGAAGGTCACGTCGCGGCATTGCAGTCGGTCATCGCCAGTGCGGCGGAACCGGTCGCTCCCTAGCGACCTCCGCGGGCGCCCACCAAGAGTGCGCGGCTCGCCGCGCCGCCTTCGGCCGTCCCTCTCGTACCGCCGCCGTGGGCAGCGCACGGTTGACGACTGCCGCCGGCCCGAGGTGGATCGGCCTGCGCAACGAAAATCCGGGAACCCGCTGACTCGAACAACTCAAATCGCGTTGTCAGGGAATAGTGCCGACGGGTCCGATCTCCTTGATCAAACGAGAGGCGGAGTGCCTGGCTTCGATCGGCCGATCGAAAAGAGCGAGTGGTTACCCTCATAGGCGATCGAAACGACCAAATGGCGCACACACAGAGTGATCTCGACGACGAGATTCCGTGTCACTGGCGACGACGTGAAAGGGGGGATCTTGGCGAAAACCTGGTTCATTACGGGCGCATCGAAAGGTTTTGGACGTGAATGGACAGAAGCCGCCCTTGAGCGAGGAGACAGGGTTGCAGCCACGGCGCGAAATCTCGAAACCCTCGAGGTGCTGGTCAACACCTATGGCGATGCCGTGCTACCGATTCAGCTCGACGTCACTGACCGGGAGGCCGACTTCAAGGCGATAAAGAAGGCGGCGGACTCTCTCGGCAGGCTCGACGTGGTTATCAACAATGCCGGTTACGGCCACTTCGGAGCGGTCGAGGAACTGTCCGAGGAGGACGTGCGATCGCAGACCGAGACGAACTTCTTCGGTGCGCTGTGGGTGACGCAGGCCGCTTTGCCCATTATGCGTGCACAACGTGCCGGCCACATCATTCAGGTGTCGAGTATCGGTGGCGTCACGGCATTTCCGACCGTCGGTGCCTACCACGCCTCAAAGTGGGCCCTGGAGGGTTTCTCCCAGGCCCTTTCGCAGGAGGTGGCCGACCTCGGTATCAAGGTGACGCTGATTGAGCCAGGCGGATACTCAACCGACTGGGCCGGCCCATCGTCGAAGCACAGCGACGAGAATCCGGCGTACTCCGACGTCCGGGAAGCGAGAAATCGCTCCAGAGCCGGTACTCCCCCCGGTGATCCAAAGGCCACTCGAGCGGCGATCCTCAAGGTGGTCGACGCCGACGAGCCGCCGTTGCGAATCTTTTTCGGGAAGGTGCCGCTCGGAGTCGTAACCGCTGACTATCAGTCCCGACTGGCGACGTGGAACGAGTGGCAACCTCTCTCGATCGAGGCCCACGGATGAAAGGAAAGCGGGCCTGCCTTCCCCGCAGTCCGCTCTCGACTCCGAACATGATTCCGAAGCCTTCGGAAACGCCTCTGAGCAAACGCCTGATGCACACCACCTGCTCTTGATCCTTGATCGTCCGCGAAGCTTGAGCCATGGGGGAACTCGTTCGTCGCCGGCCGCCCGAGACAACACTCGCATGGGTGGCCCGGTCCGTCGGATCACAGGCCCACGTCACAGCCTGGCGCCGCCTGACCGGGGGAATCACCTCCTCGGTCCACGTGGTCACCGTCCGTACCGCGGACAGATCCGAGCGGCTGATCCTCAAGCGTTGGGTCGAGGGTGATCTCGGGGAGTGCCGAGGCTGGGTCGAGCGTGAGGCGGAGGTGTTGGTCGCGTTGGAGCGCTCTGGCCTGGAGGCCCCACGATTGGTGGCCTGGTCCTCGGGAGCCGAAACCGACGGGATCCCGACCCTGCTCATGACCAGGCTCCCCGGTCGGGTCTGGCTGAGCCCCGACGACCCGAGCGACTGGATCAGACAGATGGCCAGGACCCTGGCCACGATCCACAGCGTGGAGCCCCGTGTCGAGCTGCCGGTCACCCACCATTCGGAACGGGCGTTTCGTTTGCCGCAGGATGCCCGACGCCCCGAGCTCTGGCTGGCGGCCCGGGACCGGCTCTCGGCGGCCGCTCCGGCCGGCAAGTCGCTCATCCACGGCGACTTTCAGCACTTCAACCTGTTGTGGACTCGCCGGCGCCTCTCCGGTGTCATCGACTGGACGTGGGCCGGTCGGGGCCATCCCGACCGCGACGTCGGGCACTGCCGGCTGAATCTCGCCGTCTTGTTCTCTGCTGATTGGGCCCGTGAATTCTCTGCCGCATATCGAGCCGAGTCGGGTCGACCCATCGATCCGTGGTGGGACGTATTCGAGATCTGCCGCTATAGCGACGCCTGGCCGCGCTTCATACCCGTTCAGGTCGGTGGAAGGGCTGCCGTGGACACAATCGGAATGACCGAGCGCGTCGAGGAGCTGCTCGCGGCGGCCGTCGGATAAGGAGTCTCCCAGTCCGATTGTCATCAGTCGAAGTCCGCGCCAACGTGAGGGCCATGACGCGAACCGCCGAATGCGCGTGTGGACGAGTCCGCATCACTGTCGAGAAGGAGCCCTTCGCGGTCCTGACCTGCCACTGCGGATTTCTGCCAGAAGCGTACGGGCAGTGCATTTCAAGTCAGCGCGATCTTCTCGGATGATGCAAATGTTTCGATCACCGGTGCAACCCAGGTCTACAACGGGTTGGAGATGGACGGTGTCGGTACGACAAACGGAGCCGACGTCAGTTATCACTTTTGTCCGACGTGTGGATCCACGGTGTTGTGGACGTTCGAAGGGCGCGCAATCACGGTGATCGCAGTCGGGAACTTCGCGGATCCAAATTTCCCCGCACCCGTGGCGGAGCTCCATACGCCTTCTGCCATCATTGGGTGCCGCCTGTCATGGGGGCAGAGCAGTTCGAGGGCTTCCGGCCAACCTAGAAACGACGCAGGGCACAAGCCCGGAACGCTCCTCCATCTCGTTCTCCCCGGCGCGGCAGACCCCAACGGTCTCCAGGGTGCCAAGGTGCTTGTGCGGTGGATGCCGCAGACGGTGTTTGACACGCCCTCGCTAGGTCTGACTCGAAGATCCCTCGGAGGTCGTCAACGGCCTGAGTAACGGCAACCAGGAAGTTCTGAGCCGTTGAAGCCCATTCGCGTCACGCGGCTTCAGGATCAGGAGTTCGGGGCACGGTCGCAATATACGCAGGTCAGGAGGGGTAAGTTTGCCGAACATTCGCGAGCTGTTCATCTTTGGATAAGCCGAAGTTTGCCTTTTCGTCACGCTGGCCTGCGACATTGCAGCAGGGCTTCGGTGAGGGAAGGCAAAGATCGAGTGAGCGAGCTGATCGTGGCGGGTTTAGAGGGACTCGGAGAACAGGAGCTGCGGCTTCACGCCGGCGCGGTCTCCTCGGCGCCAACCGTCACCGATCTCCTGAACGAGGCGCCGACCAGCAAGTTCCACCGCCGGACCGTGATCATCTCGGGCGTCGGATTCTTCACCGATGCTTACGACCTGTTCGTCATCGGGACCGTGGCAGCGCTCGTGGCGGTGCAGTGGCACCTGAGCACGCTGCAGACGAGCTGGGTCACCGGCGCAGCCATCCTCGGCGCGTTCATCGGCGCTTTCGTCTTCGGCCGCATTGCCGACGTGATCGGTCGTAAGAAGGTCTACGTCACAGTCGCTGTGATCATGATCATCGGGGCGATCGCTTCGGCGCTAGCCCCAGGATTCATCTTCCTGGTCGTCGCCCGGCTCGTCCTGGGCTTCGGCATCGGCGGCGACTATCCCGTGTCGGCCGTGTTCATGAGCGAGTACTCGAACCGGAAGGACCGGGGTCGCCTCGTCGGCCTCGTCTTCTCCATGCAGGCATTGGGCCTCATCGTCGGCCCGCTGGTCGCACTCTTGCTGCTCTCCTCGGGCATCGGAGATTCTTCGGCCTGGCGCATCCTGCTGGGACTCGGTGCCATTCCCGCGGCGGCCGTCGTGTATCTGCGTTCCAGGATGCCCGAGTCCCCGCGCTACCTGGCCCAAGTGCAGGGCGAGCACGACCGTGCCGCCGGTGAGCTGGAACGGTTCAGCGAGGGCGTGATCACCGAGCCCACCCAAAGCGATTACGTATCGAAGCGTATGCGTCTCGGCGCCTTCTTGACCGACCCGCAGATGCTGAAACTCCTCCTCGGCACAGCCGGTGCGTGGTTCCTCTTCGACTACGCCTACTACGGCAACACCCTGTCTCTTCCCGCCATCTTGAAGGATGTTGATGCAACGGCCAGTTTGAAGACGAAGCTGCTGTGGTCGCTCGGGATGTTCGTGATCTTCGCAGTCCCCGGCTACTTGCTCGCGGTCAAGCGCATGGATCGCATTGGCCACCGGCGCCTGCAGTTCATTGGGTTCTCGGTGATGGCGCTGTGCTTTCTCGTGCTCGCCATCGTGCCTCAGCTCACGGAGCAAGTAGCACCCTTCTTGGCCATTTTGGGTCTTAGCTACTTCTTCATTCAGTTCGGGCCCAACATGACGACATTTGTGCTTCCCTCTGAGGTCTTTCCGGTGAGCATGCGCACCACCGGACATGGCATAGCCGCCGGAATCGGCAAACTCGGCGCCTTTGTCGGCGTATTCTTGGTCCCGGTTCTCCAAGACCACATCGGCCTCCGCGGTCTTCTCGCAGTCGCCGGTGTCTCCGCAGTCCTGGGATTCGCAGTCACGAGCCTTTTGCCCGAGCCGGCGGGACGAACCCTCGAAGACGTGGCCGACAACCGATCGGATTCTGCCGTTCAAGCCCCTGTGCGAGGCGTCGTCAACCGATGATCCGACCGGCCGGGAACTGAAGACCGGCGAGGAGCGGACCCGCCGCGGTTCTGTTCGTCGACTTGAACTTGGGGCATCCCCGAAGGCTCGGACAGCGGGACATTCCGGCACGAGCGGCACCTCGACGATGACTCCCGCAGGTCGGTATTCGGCAATTTGCAGATCTGGATGCTCTTCCCGTCTTGGTGGATGAGAAGGCCCTCGTAGTCCGCTTGTCACTGCCACACTGGTTTGGTGCGGAAGGACCCGGATCCGGAAGGCTCGGAACTCAGCATGCTGGTGCAGTTTCTCGACTACCAACGTGAGACTGTTCTGTCGAAGGCAAGCGGACTCACCCAAGCCCAGCTCGGGCAATCCCATCCGCCGTCCAATCTCACGTTGGGTGGCCTCCTTTACCACCTGTCGCTCGTAGAGGAAGACTGGATGGAATTTCGATTCGCAGGACTACCGGAGCGGGAGCCGTGGGCTTCTGTCGATTGGGACGTTGATCCAAACTGGGAGTTCCGCACGTCCACATCGCTGGATCCAGCTGAGTTGCAGGCCCGCTACCGCGAAGCCTGCGAACGCAGCCGCCAAGTCGTGTCAGGAGCGACATCCCTGGACCAAATGTCCGCGATTGCCTTGCGAAACGGTGAGCATTTTTCGTTGCGGTGGGTGCTGCTGCACCTCATCGAAGAGACGGCTCGTCACGTAGGCCACGCCGATGTATTGCGCGAATCGATCGACGGCCTCGTTGGTGAGTAGCTACGGTTAGCCGGGCTCCATCGCCAGCTGATCGACGAAGCACCAGATCCAGTCCTCGCCCGGTTGGAACGACTGGATCAGCGGATGGCCCGACGAGTGGAAGTGCTTCGTGGCGTGCTTGTTGGGGGAGGAGTCGCAGCAGTTCACCTCGCCGCAGGTGAGGCAGAGCCGGAGGTGGAGCCAGGTCCCGCCCGTCTTCATACACTCCCCACACCCTTGGGGGTCTGCGGCTCCACCTCGTCGATCTGGTCCAGATGCGTGCACTCGTCAGCCATGTCGCTTCCTCCTCTATGACGTCGTCAAACCGCCGTCGACCGGGAGGACGGCGCCCGTCACGCCACCCGAGTCCGGCCCGCACAACCAGGCGATGAGCGCAGCCGGCTCCTCCGGGGTCAGGAGCCGTTCGATCAGCTGCTGACTGGCGAACTCTTCGGCTGACTCGAGTCCGTAGACGGCAGCCGACGCGTCGAGCATGGGTCCCCGCGTCGACCCAGGGCTCACCGCATTGGCGGTGATGCCCGTTCCGGCCAAGTCGGCGGCCAGCGAACGCACCAGTCCGACGACCGCCGCCTTGGAGGCGCTGTACGCGCTGAGCCGGCGCAGACCCAAGAACCCGGCCGCCGACGCAACCGCGACCACCCGGCCGTGCCGCGGTGGTGGCTCGCGCAACAGGGCGGGCACGGCGGCCGTCGCCAGCTGGCGCACGCCGTTCACGTTGACGTCGAAGAGCACGTCCCACTGGGCGTCCGTGGTCTCCCAGAGTGGGGAACCACCGCTGATGACGCCGGCCGCGGCCACCGCAGCGTGCAGGCCACCGAAGCGCCGCACCGCCTCGTCCACCGCGGCCTGCATGTCGGATCGCCGGCGGACGTCCCCCATCATGGGGACCACCGCGTCGCCGTGGCGGTGACCCAGCGCTTCGAGGTCGGACTTCGACGCCAGGGAGTAGTCGAGGGCGGGGTCGTCCGACGCCCGGTCGACGGCCACGACCTGCCAACCGGACTTGACCAGCGCGTCGACCGTGGCCGCGCCCATGCCCCGGGCCGCACCGGTGACGACGGCGACGGGGCTCACGGTTCAGGCCAGCGCGACGACACCTGGTCCACCAGGTCGGTCACGAGTTGGTTGAGGAGGGCCCGGCCCTCCTGGGCGTTCGCACCAGCAGGGTCGCCCAGCACGCCGTTGGACGATACCGGCCGCACCCCTTCGGCGCGCAGACGGGGCATGAGCTCGCCGATCGGCTCGGTGCAACCGACCTCGGCCAGTTCGAGACGGACGGCGCCGGGGTCGATGGCCAGCATGAGGGAGGTCTCGGTGCGTCCGGCATGGGCGTCGCCTCCGGGCACTGTGGCCGACCACACGAGGACGTCGTCCCCCTCGTCGGCACTGCGAGAACTCACCCGATGCAGCGCCTCGCCGTTACCGCCGTGCGCGCTGACCACGACGACACCCTCGAAGGCGCCGCGGGCGGAGCGCACCAGCTCGCTGACCAGCTCGGCCAGGACCCGATGGCCGACGAGTAGGGTCCCGGGGAACCCGGCATGCTCGCCGCTCGCACCGTAGGCCAGCGCTGGGGCCACCGCCACGTATGCGAGGCGCTCGGCCAATTCTGCCGCGACAACACAGGCGATCCGGGTGTCCGTGTCCAAGGGCAGATGGGGACCGTGCTGCTCGAGTGAGCCCAGAGGGAGCGCCAGCACATGACTTCTGTCGCTCGCCTCCACCTGGCCCCAGGTGGCGCGACCGAGGTCCACCGCGGTCAGGCCCGCGCCGGTGACCGGAAGCGCACGGGAGTGGGCACCGGGATGGGCACGCCCTGGCGATCCACCTTGGAATGCCCGAGCGTCGAACTCGGCCGCGCCTCGAGCGCGGACAGCGCCGTCTCCCCATGGCCGTAGACGCACTCGGGGTCGGGGCCGTCGAGCGGCAGACCGGTGAAGAACTTCGCCGCCATGCACCCGCCGCGGCAGGCGTCGAACGACCCGCACGACGCGCAGGCCCCGGCACTCTGGGGCTCACGCAGCGAACGGAACAGCTCGGAGTCCCGCCAGACGACGGCGAATCCGCCCGGGACGCGGACGTTGCCGGCCAGGAACTGGCGGTCGATCACGAACGGGCATGCGTAGACGTCACCGACCGGATCGATGAGGCACACCACGCGGCCGGCGCCGCAGAGATTCAGCCCATCCAGGGGCTCGCCCAGAGCGGAGAGGTGGAAGAACGAGTCGCCGGTCAGGACCCCGGGTCGCTCGAGCAGCCAGTGATAGAGCGCACGCTGTTGCTCGGCCGTGGGGTGAAGGGCGTCCCAGCTGTCGACGGCCCGGCCCGACGGGCGCAGGCGGGTCAGCCGCAGCTGTGCGCCGTAGGAGTCCGCGATGCTCGCCAGTGCGTCGAGCTCGTTCACGTTCTGGCGCGTGACGACAACGCTGATCTTGAAGGGCCCGAAGCCAGCCGCGGCCAGGTTGTCCATGGCCTGGCGCGCCGCGGCAAAGGAGCCGTCGCCGCGCACGGCGTCGTTCGTGCGTGCGGTGGCGCCGTCGATGGAGATCTGCACGTCGAGATAGTCGAGGGCCGCCAGCTGGCGGGCACGCTCGGTACTGAGGCGAGTGCCGTTTGTGGAGAACTTGACGCCGACCCGCCGGTCGACCGCATAACCGATCAGGTCCATGAAATCCGGCCGCAACATCGGCTCGCCGCCGCCGATGTTCACGTAGAAGACCCTGAGGTCGACCAGCTCGTCGACGACGTGGCGCGCTTCGGCGGGCGTCAGCTCGCCCGGGTCGCGCCGGCCCGACGAGCTCAGGCAATGGACGCAGGCCAGGTTGCAGGCGTAGGTCAACTCCCAGGTCAAGCAGATGGGTGCGTCGAGGCCCCGGCTGAATTGATCCTTCAGGGGCAGCGGAGCCGGGTCAGCGGACACCGATCACCTCCGAATCGGCCAGTCGGTGCAGGGCGCGCCCGGTACGCGCTGCGCTGCGCCTCGGGGACGATCGCCACGATGGCCTCGGCGGCAGTGTCGTACTCGCCGAGCGAGGAGACCAGTTCCACCAGGAGGCGGGACTTGAGGAAGACGAGACGCCGGTTGCCGTAGTGGTAAGCCAGCGCGCCGAAGGACTCGTCACGCAGCGCGACCTGGGGATGCAGCCGCCAGGGTTGATCCAGGGTGAGCGCGGCGGACGGCCGCGCCTGGGTGACGCTCAATAGACCCCGCACATCCCGTCGATCGAGACCTCTTCCACCAGGAGGTCGTCGACGTCCTCTTCGGACACTTCCTCGACGTCTCCCGTGTCTTGGTCCTCAGCCAGCATCTCGACCTCCTCTGGGCAAAGACCCAGCCTATCTCCGGCCCCGGGCTGCCAAGATTGCCTGGTGCACCCCCCAGGCGACGCCGCCGGGCCTGCCCCCCTGCGGCCCGCGCCCCCCCGCTCGTCGACCCCGGTGCCCGCGTCGTTCCGGCTGGCCCAGGACCCGTCGACCACGATCATCGACGACGGTGCCGTCTTCCTCGGCGGGAGCCCGCTCCGCCTGTTCCGGGTCTCCGAGCGGGCCCGCGGTGTGATCGAGCGCTGGGAGACCGGCGAGCGCGTCGGCACCGGACGGGCGACGGGGCTTCTGGCCCGCCGAATGGTTTCGGCCGGAGCGTTCGCACCAGAACCGGACGGCTCCCCGTTCGGCCCCTCCGACGTCACCGTCGTCATTCCCGTGCGAGACCGGCCGGACCAGTTGGACCGCCTTCTCACGCGCCTCGGCGGGCTGGGCTGTGTCGTCGTCGACGACGCGTCGCGCGACGCCGCCACCACGCGCGAGCTCAGCCTGCGTCATGACGCACGGTTCGTCGGACTCACGGCCAATGTCGGTCCCGGCGCTGCACGCAACGCCGGGCTGGCGGTGACCGAGACACCGGTGGTGGCCTTCGTCGACTCGGACTGCCTGCCTCCCCAGGGCTGGCTGGAACCGCTGCTGGACCATTTCGAGGATCCCCTGGTGGCCGCGGTGGCCCCGCGTATCGTGCCGGCGGCGCGCGACGAGTCCACGCTCGTCGCCCGCTACGAGGCTGTGCGGTCGTCGCTGAACCGCGGTGCGCGGCCCGGACTCGTGCGGCCCGGGTCGAACGTGCCCTTCGTACCCAGCGCCGTCATCCTGGTTCGAACCGAGCTCGTCGACGGGCACCGGTTGTTCGATCCCGCGCTGCGGGGAGGAGAGGATGTCGACCTGGAGTGGCGTCTGGTCGATGCCGGCTGGGACGTCCGCTACGAACCGGCGAGCGTGGTGGCACACGATGGCGCGGCGACGGTGGGAGCGTTTCTCGGTCGTCGCTACGTCTACGGCACCTCGGCCGGGCCGCTCGCAATCCGGCACGGCGAGGCCATGGCACCGGTCCAAACTTCGGGTTGGTCGGTCGCCGTCTGGCTTCTCGGCCTTCTGCGGCGGCCGGGATCGGCCATGACGGCGCAGGCCGCATCCATCCTGATGCTGGCCCACCGACTCCGTGGGCTGGTGCGCGACCCGGTGGCGGTGGCGGCGAAGATCGCCGGCGGCGGCACGGCGCGCGCCGCCGTGCCCACCCTGGCGGGGATCGCCCGGGTCTGGTCTCCCCTCCTCGTGCTGGGACTGGTGTTCCGCCGCACGCGTCGCCTGGCTGCCCTGGCCCTGTTGGTGCCCGCCCTGCACGACCACGGCGAGGAGCCCGGCACCCTCGATGCGCCCCGCTATGTCGGGCTCCACGTCGCGGACGATCTGGCTTACGGCGCGGGAGTCTGGGTCGGTTGCCTGCGGGCGCGCACGGGCGTGCCCCTGCTGCCCCGGGTGGCCTGGCGTTCGCGGACCTGGTCATCGGCAACCCTGCGCGAAGACCTCGGCCGCACGGACGGCTCGGGAGTCCCACGTACGATCCCGGGGAACGAGAGCCCCAGATGACCGTTCAGCCGCGGCGGCGGGCTCGCCACACCTCGCAGCGGTAACCCACGTCGACGGTCACGTCACCCTCGACTCCGAGCGCCTCGCGCAGCACACGCCGAGCGGTGTCGAAGAGCCGTTGCTGCGCGTCTTCCTCCATCAGGATGACCCAACTGAACGTCCCGAGAAGTCCGACCAGGTCGTCGGCGGTGAGAGCCTCGTCCCAGGTGACCGCTTGCATCTCGGGCTGGTCGAATGGAACCCCGGGTGGAATTTCGAGCACCTGGTTGGCGCCGTAGGGATCGTTCACCGCGGCGGCCAGGTCCGCTTCGAGCTCACCCACCGGCGAGGGACTGTCGCCCGCCAGGAGCGCCTGGGCCTGCTGGATGAAGGCGGCATCGCGATCGGGTCCGCTCCACATCACGCCGAGCGCGCCGCCCGGCACGAGCACCCGTCCGACCTCGAGCAGCGTGGGGACGAGCTCCATCCAGTGCCACGAGGACGAGGCGAGCACGGCGTCGGCACTCCCGTCATCGAGCGGGATGGACTCGCCGCGCCCGGCCAACGCCCGGGCCTCGGGGACGGCCTGCTGCAACACCTCGCGCATGCGGTCGTCGGGTTCGACCGCCACCACCTCGTCGGCCCGGCCCACCAGCCGGCGGGTGAGCCCGCCGGTGCCGGCACCGAGGTCGACGATGCGGCGGACGTGGCCGGGCAGAACCCACTCCACGGCTGCTTCGGGCGGACCCGGGCGAAAACGCTCGTAGTGCGTGGCGGCGTCGCCGAAGCTCGAGGCCCGGGCCGCCTTGGCCTCGGGTGTCAACGAAAGAGGATCGGCGTCCGGGCTGGTCATGGGCCGACCATACCGGCCGGGCTGGGCGAACGCCCTGGGCGCGTAAAGTCTCCCGGTCACGGTGTTCCACCGGGGCGGCAGAGAGGTCACCATGGCAAACAAGTGGTTCGAGACAGTGGCAGAGGCCCAACGGCGGGCCCGCAAGCGGCTGCCGAAGTCGGTCTACGGCGCGCTGATCGCCGGCTCGGAGCGCGGCACCACCCTCGAGGACAACGTCGCCGCCTTCGGCGAACTCGGGTTCGCTCCGCATGTGGCGGGACAGCCGGCCAGCCGAGACCTCACCACCAAGGTGATGGGTCAGGAGATCTCCTTTCCCGTCATGGTGTCGCCGACCGGGGTCCAGGCCGTCCATCCCGAGGGCGAGGTGGCGGTGGCCCGCGCCTCGGCCGCCCGGGGCACCGCCATGGGGCTCAGCTCGTTCGCCAGCATGCCGATCGAGGAGGTCGTCGCGGCCAACCCGCAGACCTTCTTTCAGATCTACTGGATCGGGTCGCGCGAGCAAATCCAAGCCCGCGTCGAACGAGCGCGGTCGGCCGGGGCCGTCGGCCTCATCGCCACCCTCGACTGGTCCTTCTCCCACGGGCGCGACTGGGGCAGCCCGACCATCCCCGAGACGGTGGATCTGCGGACCATGCTGCACTTCGCGCCCGAGGCCCTTTCGCACCCAGGATGGTTCTGGTCCTTCGCCAAGACGGGAAAGGCGCCCGACCTGACCACGCCCAACATGGTGGCCAAGGGCGAGCGGGCGCCGACGTTCTTCGGGGCCTACGGAGAATGGATGCAGACGCCGCCGCCGAGTTGGGAGGACGTGGCCTGGCTCCGCGAGCAGTGGGAAGGCGCCTTCATGCTCAAGGGCGTGTCCCGGCTCGACGACGCCAAACGTGCGGTGGACGCGGGTGTGAGCGCCATTTCGGTGTCGAACCACGGCGGCAACAACCTCGACGGGACGCCGGCCACCATCCGCTTGCTCCCCGCCATCGCCGACGCCGTCGGCGAGCAGATCGAGGTGCTGCTCGACGGCGGTGTGCGCCGGGGCGGCGACGCCGTGAAGGCGGTCGCGCTGGGCGCCCGCGCCGTCATGATCGGACGGGCCTACCTCTGGGGTCTCGCCGCCAACGGCCAAGCCGGGGTGGAGAACGTGCTCGACCTCATGCGCAGCGGCTTCGAATCGGCCATGCTCGGCCTCGGGCACACGTCGGCCCGGGACCTCGGCCCGTCGGACCTCGTCATCCCCGAGGGATTCACCCGCGTCCTCGGCGCCTGAGCGCGAGGCGCCTCGCCGTCACTCCTCGAACTTGACCACGCCCCGGATGATGGTGCCCGCAGCCTGGTCCTCGTAGCCCTGCTGGACCTGGTCGAGCGAGTACTCCTGCGTGACGATCTCGTCGATCTTGAGCTCGCCGGCCTCGAACAGGTTGAGCAGATTGGGCACCTGCACGCGTGGGCTCTGCGAACCGAAGACCGTGCCGAGCAGCGCCTGGTTGAACATCGCGAGGCTGAACAGGTTGAGCTGGACGTCCATCTGGTCGAACGGTGCGATGGCCGTGACCACGATCCTGGCGTCCTTGGAACCCAGGGCGCAGGCCCCGGCGATGAGCTCGCCCTTGAGGACGCTGGGCGTCAGGATGACCACGTCTGCGTTGCGACCCATGGTCAGCTCAGGCAGCATCATCTGCGCGTCGAGCAGCGAGGCTGCGGTGTGCGTGGCCCCGACCTCCAGAGCCTTCTCGAGCTTGAAGGGCACCGGGTCCACCGCGATGATGTGCCGCGCCCCGGCGATACGCGCGCCCTGCACGGCACCCGAGCCGACACCGCCGATGCCCACCACGACGACGGTCTCACCCGGCCGCACCTTGGCCCGGTCCACCGCGGAACCGAAACCCGTCGAGATGCCGCAGCTGATCAGTGCGGCCGCCTTCATGTTGTCCCACGGGTTGAGCTTCACCAAGGAGTTCTCGTGGACGACCATCTCATCGGCGAAGGTGCCCAACTGCGCCATACGGTTGAGGTTCTCGCCGCCCAGGTGGTAGCGGTAGGTCCCGTCGCTGATCATGCCACCGGCCAGCGTCATCATCCCGAGGTCGCAGAGGTTCTGACGGCCCGACGCACACCAGTGGCAGGTCCCGCAGGAGGGGATGAAGGACACCGCAACGTGGTCGCCCTCCGCCACCTGGGTCACGTTGGTCCCCACCTCGGTCACGATGCCCGAGCCCTCGTGGCCACCGACCACCGGGAACATGGACTTCACGCCCATCAGCTCGAGCACCTCGGGCGTCTGGCTGATGTCGCCGCTACGCAGGTGCTCGTCGGAGTGGCACAGGCCGGCCCAGACCATTTTCACGCGGACCTCACGGTTGCCCGGGGGGTCGATCGTGATCTCTTCGGTCTTCCAGGGCTCGTTGAGCCCGGTGCACACCACTGCACGCGTGGTCGTCATCTGTGAATCCCTCCCTGAGGCGAATCCCTCCCTGAGGTTTCGCGCGAGTTCTGCTCGAGCCCTCAGTATCGTCCTCCCGCAGCCTAGGGACAACCGAGTCGGGGCCGCCCGGCGGTAGTGTGCGCGCGTGCCCGTTGCCGACACGTTCTCCGAGGTGGCAGCCCGTGTCCGTAACTGGGGCCGCTGGGGGGTCGAGGACGAACTGGGCACCCTGAACCTGATCGACGACGCGGCGCGGCGCCGGGCGGCGGCATCGGTCTCGAGCGGTGAGGCCTTCGCCTTGGGACTCCCCTTGTCGGCCGCCGAGGGCATCCAAGTGGGCTTCATCGAGGGGCGGGTCAATCCGAGCCGCACCATGATCCAGGTCAACCTTCCCCTGAGCCCCGACCCCGCCTGGATCTGCGCGAGCGAGGACGTCTTGACCCTGGCCACCCAGTGCGCCACCCACTGGGACGCGCTGGCCCACGTCAGCTACAACGGCCTGATCTACAACGGCCACCCGGCATCGAGCGTGTCGGAGGACGGCGCGGCTCGGTGCGGCATCCACCGGCTGGGCGCGGTCGTCGGTCGCGGCGTGCTGCTCGACGTGGCCCGGGCCAAGGGGCTCGACGTCCTCGAGCCGGGCTATCCGATCATGCCCGACGACCTCGACGCGGCGAGCGCGCTGGCCCATCTGGAGGTGGCGCCCGGCGACATGGTGCTCGTCCGCACCGGCCAGATGGTGCACCTCGCACCGGACCGGCGCGATCTCGTCGCCTACACCTGGCCCTCGCCCGGCCTGACGATCGAGACGGCGGAGTGGTTCCGCGCGCACGACGTCGCCGCAGTGGCGACTGACACCCTCGTGTTCGAGGTCTTCCCGTCCCAGCACAAGGACATCTATCTCCCGGTCCATCTGCTCCACCTCGTCGAGATGGGCCTGACCCAGGGCCAGAATTGGGTCCTCGATCCGCTGGCCGAGGCCTGCGCCGCAGATGGCCGCTACAGCTTCTTGCTCGACGCCACGCCGATGCCGTTGACCGAGGGGCTCGGGTCGCCCCTCAACCCCGTCGCGCTCAGGTAACGCGGCACCGGCGCGGCGCGGCGGCCGATCAGCCGCGCCGACCGCGGGGCCTCGGTTGCGGACAACGGGGCGGCCTGCGCGGCGCGCCCGGTCACCGCCCAATGCAACAGGCGCGTCTGGGTGTCGATGAGGTGAGGCGTGCGGATGCCCCAGTACTCGAAGCCGTAACGGTGGGCCGAGACGCTGGCGAACATGGCGACGATGGTCCCGGCCACGGCCATGGGGTCGTTGCCTGCCGGCGATGCCGTTGAAGGCGTCGTGGCCTCCCCGAACGAGGGGCAGGCCGCGACGATGACCTCGGACAGCGCCACGGTGACGGCGTTGAGCGCCCGTACCCGAATGCCGCGCAGCTCCCGATCGCCTTCCTCGGTGGCCAAGTCGACCACCCGGAAGACGGCCCGGTTGTCTTCCCAGTAGGCCAAGAAGCCCTCCGTGACGGTGCACGCGGTATCCCAACTCGTCTCTTCGGACCAGTCGCCGCCCACCAGTTCAGCCAACTGCGCGGCCTCGTCGACCATGCCCTCGGCCAGGACGCGGATGGCCTCCTCGACGTTGGCGAAGTACTGGTAGAAGGTGGCCGGGGAGGTACGGGCCTCCCGCGCGATGTCGGTCACCTTCACCGAGCGCCACGACGTGGTCGAGAGCAGCTCGACGGTGGCGTCGAGCAGGCGTTGCCTGGTCTGGCGGCCCCGTTCGCCGGCCAGCCGGCCATCGGTCGTTGCCACCGGCTCGAAGTTCACGTCGATGATGGCGGCATCCGCCCCTTGCAGCTCCGCTGACATGAGGTGCCAGCGTAGCGGGCGCCCTCCCGAAGGCCCAGGTGGGGGCCGGATACCATGACGGAATGGAGCAGACGCTGACCCGCCCGCTCACCCGCGCCCAGCAGGCCCGCCGGCAACGAGTGATCGACGCCGCCATGGCCTTGGGACTCGAAGGCGGTTACGAGGCGGTGCAGATGCGAGACGTGGCCGCCCGGGCCGACGTCGCCATGGGCACCGTCTACCGCTACTTCACCAGTAAGGACCACCTGCTCGCGGCCACCCTCGTCAACTGGGTCGAGCTGCTCGACACCCGGATCGGCCAACATCCGCCCCAAGGGTTGCACCCGGCCGACCGCGTGCTCGACGTGCTGGACCGGGCGTTGCGCGCCATGGGCCGTCAACCCAAGCTCGTGGCTGCGGTCTTCACCTCGCTCTCGTCGCCGGACCCCGCCGCGGTCGGCTGCCAGCAGCAGATCACCTTCCTCATGGAGGCCATCATCGCCCGGGCCATGGGCGAGTTCGACATTCCAGACATGGCCGACCGGGCCCGCATGATCGGCCACGTGTGGTATTCGGCACTCGTCGGGTGGGTCAACGGCTGGTCGACGATGGTACGGGTCTACGACGAGCTCGCCGTCTCCGTGCGGCTGCTCCTGCCCGAAGAGCTGGTCGAGCGGCGGCGCGAGCCCGCCTCCTGACGACCGCCGCGAAACCGGGAAGAACAGGGGCTAGCGTCGCAGTCCGATGACGGCCGGCACTCCCTCGCGTGCCGGCCTGCCACTCGAGTTCGACGGCATCACCAAGCATTTCGGGCCGGTCCACGCCGTCGAGCATCTGACCTTCACCGTGCAGCCCGGGCGGGTCACCGGATTCCTCGGTCCGAACGGCTCGGGAAAAACGACCACCCTGCGCATGCTGCTCGGACTGGTCCATCCCACCGCCGGAACCGCCACCATCGGCGGGCGGCACTACGCCGAGCTGGAGAACCCGTCGTCCACTGTCGGCGCGGTCCTGGAGGCGACCAGCTTCCACCCGGCCCGCCGAGCCCGCACGCATCTCCGGATGGCCGCCCGGGCCGGCGGGCACGACGACAAGCGGGCCGACGAGGTGTTGGAACTGGTCGGCCTCGAGCGCGGACGCCAAGCGCAAGGTCGGCGGCTTCTCCATGGGGATGCGCCAACGGCTCGAGCTCGCCACCGCCCTCATCGGCGACCCGCCGGTGCTCGTTCTCGACGAGCCTTCGAACGGACTCGATCCCCAGGGCATCGCCTGGCTGCGCGACTTCATGCGCTACCTGGCCGGCGAAGGTCGGACCGTACTCGTCTCGTCGCACCTGCTCTCCGAGATGGCCCAGACCATCGACGACGCAATCATCGTTTCTTTCGGCGAGCTGCGGGCGCAAGGGACGCTCGACCAGATCACCTCGAACATGGCGGGCGTGGTCATGCGGGCCCGCACACCCGAGGCCGACCGGCTCTGCGCCGTGCTCACCCAGGCCAACGTGGCCTTCCGCCGGCTGACCGCGGAAGAGGTGGCCATGGACGGCGTGCGGCCCGAACAGGTGGGTCCGCTTCTGGCCTCCAACCAGATCATCCTCTACGAGTTGACCCAAGAGGGTGGCGACCTCGAGTCGGTGTTCCTGTCGCTGACCGCGGGGCTCGGGTTCGGAGAGGTGGCGGACCAGCTGTGAAGTACGCGCTGCGCGCCGAGCTCCTCAAGATGCGTTCCATGCCCGGCGTCTGGGTGACCTGGGCCCTCGCCCTCCCCCTGACCGTCTTGGGTTGCCTCGGTGTCTTCGCCCTGGCGGCCAACGGCGATCCGGGCCACGCGTTGAACTTCCCCCAGACTCTGATCCAGCGCCGGATGCTGCTCGGTGCAGGCTACGGAACGATGCAGGTGCTGGCGCCGATTCTCGGCGTCCTGTGCATCACGACCGAGTACCGGAACAAAACCATCACGACATCGCTGATCCTCGTGCCGGTCCGGACCAAGGTCATCGCCGCCAAGGTCGGTGTCGTTGCCATGTGGTCGGTCTTCCTGGTCGTCCTCTCCCTGGCCACCGTGGCTGCCGTCGGGTTGCCCTGGAACGCCGCGCTGGGTGGGTCGGCATCGCAGATCTTCGACCAGCTCGGTGCAGTGCTCCCCGGCCTGTTGGCCGCCACGGTCCTGCTCGGCCTCTTCGGGCTCGGATTCGGCACGCTGGTCAAGAACCAGGTGGCCGGCATCCTCATCACCATCGGGAGCACGTTCATCCTCGAGCAGATCCTGGTCGCGCTCGCCCGGGACGTCTTCAAATACAACCTGAACTGGCTACCCAACGGCGCCGGCGGCGCACTGGCCGGCGACATCGCCCGTGGATTCGGCAATGCGCAGGACGCCACTTCGCGCTTGCTCTCGTGGTGGCAAGGCGGCCTCGTGATGCTGCTCTGGGGGCTCGTCCCCCTGACGATCGGTTACTTCACGACGTTCCGTCGCGACGTCACCTGATGGCTCGTCAGCCGCGCAGCACCACCCCGGGACGTTCGGCCAGACCCGCCTCCGCGGGTGCTCCGTCCACCCGGATGGGCACACCGTTCACCAGCGTGTGCGTCATGCCCACCGGTGCGTCGGCGGTGAGGCGCTCGCCGTCGGCCGGGAAGTCGCGCAGCCGGCGCAACGGGCCCGGTGCCACGGTCTCGGGGTCGAAGACGCAGACGTCGGCGGCCTGGCCCTCCGCGATCGTCCCCCGGTCGGACAACCCGTAGACCCCGGCCGGTTCGCCGGTCAGCTTGTGGATGGCCCGTTCCAACGGCATGACGCCCTTCTCACGCACCCAGTTGCCCAGCAGGTCGGTGGAGAAGCAGGCGTCACAGAGCTGGGACACGTGGGCGCCCGAATCGGCCAGACCCAGCAGCACGTTGTCGCGAGGCAGCAGCCAGGCGATGCCCTCTGGATCGTCGTTGGCCAGCACCGACCAGAAACGGGCCTCGAGATCGTCGTCGAGCGACACGTCGAGCATGACGTCGAGCGGCGTGCAACCGCGCTCGTCGGCCAGAACCTGCACGGGGCGCTCGGCCAGATCGGGATGGCTTCGCGACTCGGCCACCGAAATGTTGGCCCAGTTGAGCGGGAAGCCGCCCGCCTTGCCATTCACGTCGTCCCACGCAGTGGCACGCCAGGCCGGGTCACGGTACGCGGCCAGCCGTTCGTCCTTGGACTTGCCCATGAGGGCGGCGAAGGTCGGCCGCATGTTCAAGGTGAAGGGCTCGGAGAGGTTCATCTGGAAGACGAGCGGCCGGCACGACACCTGGGGCCACACCTGCACCCCGTCGGACCACGCCGCGTCGTGCTCGGCCACGACCTTCTCGTGGTACGGGTAGCCCTTGACGGTGAGCAACGCCGTCCAGGTGAAGGGGCGGCCGATCTCGCGCTGGAGCGCGAACACCTCCTGGTTGGAGAAGACGCCGCCGGGGAGCAAGGCGACGACGCCGCGACCGGACTGCTTGACCGGTTGGAGCAGGGCGCGTAGCTCGGCCAGGTCGGCCACGCGAGAAGGCACGGGCCGGCCGCGGTCGCCGTTGTGGGTGGGCGACGCGCTCGAGGCGAAGCCGGCGGCCCCGGCGGCCATGGCCTCGGCCACCACCGCCTGCATGCGGCCGATCTCCTCGTCGGTGGCCGCCCGCTCGTAGGCCTCTTCACCCATCACGAAGAGGCGAACCGCGGTGTGCCCGACGTAGCAGCCGTAGTTCAAGGCAGGGCCCCGTTTGGTAACGGCATCGAGATACTGAGGGAACGTCTCGAACTCGTCCCAGGGCACGCCCACCGAGAGCGTGTCGAAGCTCATGTCCTCCACGTGCTGGAGGGTGCGGGCGAGGAGCGCCACCCAGTCGGGACGGATGGGGGCGATGGAGAACCCGCAGTTGCCGGCGATCACCGTGGTGACGCCGTGGAATGACGACGGGGTCAGGTCGGGGTCCCAGAACACCTGTGCGTCGTAGTGGGTGTGGATGTCGATGAAACCGGGACTCACCACCTGCCCACCGGCGTCGAGCACACGCGCACCCTCGAGGCCCTCGCCCACGGCGCTGATGCGCCCGCCGGTGATGGCCACGTCGGCCGGCCGCCCGGCCGAGCCAGTCCCATCGACCACGGTCCCCCCACGAATCACGATGTCGGCGCTCATGGCACCATCGTCGCAGCCTGGGCGACATCGTGCACGCGGCGGGTTGCAGATCGGCGGGTTGGGTCAGGTACGGTGGTTTTAGGCCCGGTTCTGGCTGCCGGTAGGGAGAACGACGCGCCGATCCGGCGCAGGACTGGAGTGTCGCGATGGCGGTTCGGTGGTTCAAATCGAAGGCGGAGCCTCCGTCCGACGATGAGCTGCAGATCTCCGGTGCCATCGTCGGACCCTCCGACGGGCCATCTCCGGTCGCCCTGGTCGACGCCGGCCACGCCCCGCACGGCCTCGGCGTCGTCCGCGATCAGTACACCCGCAAGATCCGCAAGAGCCCGACCATCCGCATGGTCGGCAGTTCCATCATGGTGGACGGTCACCGGCTGCGCTTCGCCGTGTCCGACAACGTCGACGCGTACGGTCCCGACGGTCCGGGATCGCCACCGATCTGGGCCGTCAACATCCACGGCTTCTTTGCCGGGGGCGGCATGTACTGGCGGGAGAGTGCCCGGCTGGCCGAGCAGCTCGGCTGGCGGGTGATCAACCCCAGCCTGCCTGGCTTCGGGGGGAGCGATCCGCTCGACTGGCAGGACGTCTCCATCGAGAACCTGGCCAACCAGGTCATGGCGATCATCCACAAGGTGGACGCGGGACCGGCGATCCTCATGGGGCACTCCATGGGCGGCGCCGTCGCCGTCCAGTTCGCCCACGACCACCCACGGCGGACCATCGGGCTGATCTACCGCGACGGGGTCAGCACTCCGGCCTGGAAGGACCGCAGCGGCATCATCCGGACCCTGCTCTCGCCGGTCCTGCCCGACGTCGCACCCCTGGTCGACATGATCAGCGCGGTCGTCTTCGACCTCCCCGATCTGGCCATCGGACGCCTCTACTCGACGGTGCGGGCGGTGCTGCCCGATATGCGCCAGAACATCCGCACCTTGGGCCAGACCATGCCGGTGGGCAGCATGCTCATGTCGCTGGACCAGCGCAGCCAGATCCGCACCCTGGTCGCGCAGGAAATCCCCATCCTCAACGAGTGGGGATGCTTCGACCGCATCACGCCGGGGCACACGGCGCTCGAGTTCGCCGCCATTGCGCGCTCACCCGTCGTGTGGGTGCCCGGAGGTCACAGCTGGATGCTGGCCCGGCCCCAGGGTCAAGCCGACATCCTCACCCACCTGAACCGAGGCCAGGAATTCATGGGCCGGGCGGTGAACCGGTGGCGCCAGCTCACCCCACGCGAGGTCACGCTACGCGCCGTCAACTGAGTCACGCTACGCGCCGTCAACTGAGTCACGCGACGCGCCGTCAACTGAGCAGCCACGTGCGGCCGGTCGCCGGCGCCCGAGTCGGCGCACCCGCAAGCCGTGGCCGGGTCCTCACGGCACCGTGATCGACCGGCTCCTCCAACCGCTGCTCTCGCTGAGCGGGTGGGAGGCCTACGTCCTGGTGGGCCTCCTCGTGTTCGCCGAGGCTGCAGTCATGCTCGGCTTCGTCTTCCCCGGCGAGACGGCGGCCATCCTCGGAGGGGTGCTGGCCTCCAAGGGCGGGGTGACGCTCGCCGGGATCACCGCCACCGTCATCGTGTGTGCCATCGTCGGCGACTCGGTGGGTTACTTCGTCGGCGAACGGTGGGGTCGCCAGCTCCTGAATCTCGGGCCGTTGCGCAAGCGGCAGCGCGGCATCGACACGGCCTTGGAACAGTTACGGCGACGCGGGGCGACCGCCGTCTTCGTCGGCCGCTTCTCCGCCTTCCTCCGCGCCGTCATACCCGGACTGTCCGGGCTCTCCTCCATGCCGTACCGCATCTTTCTCCCGGCCAATGCGGCCGGTGGGCTGTGTTGGGGCCTCCTCTACGTCCTGCTGGGCTACTTCGTCGGCCAGCGCGTCGAGAAGGTCACCGGCATCGCCTCGGACGTTCTGCTCGGCCTCATCCTCGTGGTCATCGTCGTGCTCGTCATCCGCCACCTCCGCAAGGCTCGGCGGGAGCTCGAGGGGCCGGCGCCGACGAGTGCGAGCACCGAGGAGTCGCCGGAGTGAGCCCTCAGTCGGGCCGCTCGAGCACCGAGCGGTCGCCGGCCCGCAAGCCCGCCAGCACGCGGGCGTACTCGCCCGCCGCGTCGTCGCCCTGGCTATCGGTGTCGAGCCAACGCGGCGCGGCCGGGTCGCTCCGGTCCATGCCGAAGAGCCCGAAGCGCGGCGCGTAGGTGCCCCACTCGTAGTTGTCCACCAGTGACCAGTGGAGGTAGGCCTGCACCGGCACGCCGGAGGCCACGCTGTCCGCCACGGCCCCGAGGTGCTCGCGCACGTAGCGGGGCCGGTCCGTCCCGTCCTCGCGAGGCACCACGGTCCCGTGGCGCACCTGGGTGGCCATCCCGTTCTCGACCACCCAGAGCGGGAGCCCCGGCCGCAGTCCCGACTCGGTGGCGCACCAGGTGCGCAGGCCGGTGGGGTTGGACTCCACGTCCCAGATGGCGCGTCCGAAGGACCAGTCGAGCGAGCCGGAGGCGGTGCGCCGGGGCGGCCGACGCAGGGCGTGACTGGCCACGGGGTCGTACCAGTCGAAGGAAACGGCGTCGAGGGGGTGGGGGCGCGACGAGGCGTGCACGGCGTCGACCACCCGCCGGGGCGCGCTCCTCCGGGTGAGGTGGCGCAGACGCGACCAGACGCGTCCCTGACCCGGCTCCTTCACGGCCCCGTAGGGACAGATAGCGGCGAAGAACCGACGGATGGCCGCCTCCCCGACGTGGCGCGGCGGAAAGGCGGCGTCATGCAGGGCACGGCGCTCGTCGATGTAGCGATCGACCTCACCCGCCTCGATGCCGGCGGCGCGCAAGGAGAGGAGGTCGGTCAGCATGCGGTCGTGCTCGTAGACGGACGACGAGCTGGTGTTCATGGTCACCGCGGCCCCGGGTTGGATGGCGCTGACGGCGTCGGCCGCCAGGACGTGTCCGGCCAGCAGGTTGTCGAGGACGCAGAAGGCGTCGGCTGCCGCCATGCGGCGCCCGGGCGGGCAGTCGCCTTGAATCCAGCCCATCAGGGTCATGATGTTGGGCTCGTTGATCGTCACCCAGTGCCGGCAGTAGGGCGCGAGGGCGGGAACGACGCGCTCGACGTGGCGCACGAAGATGTCGGGCGAACCCGGGCGGAGCCAGAACTCCTCGCCGAGCCACCACGGATGGCTGAAGTGCAGCAGCGTGACCATGGGAGCGAGCCCGCGCTCGTTGCAGAGGGAGAGGATCTCGGCGTAGCGCTCCAGCGCGCCCTGATCGAACTCGCCGCGCCGGGGTTCGAGCCGCGCCCACTCCACCGAGAGGCGAAAGGCGTTGCAGCCCAGCGCGGCGGTCCGGTCCAGTGCTTCAGTGGGGTGGCGCCAGAAGTCACAGGCCAAGCCCGAGCGCTCGGCCCGGCCCGAGACCTCCCAGCCCCACCAGTTGTTGTGCGGCTCGCCGTCGCCGTTGAAGCCGCCCTCGATCTGATAGCCCGAGGTGGCCACACCGGCGAGGAAACCCTCGCCGAGCAGGCTGGCCGTGGCCGTGGCGGTGTCGGACGCATCGGGCATCCGCTCAGCTTGGCAGGCCCGGTCGCGCCGGCGCCGGTGGCGGCGTCGACCCGGCGGCTCGGCCTGGCCTCAGCGGGACTGGAGGGAGCGCAGCCGCGACACTGCGGCCGCGACGATCTCGACCTCGTCGCGGGCCTGCAGGACGAGCGAGCGCACCCGGGGGGCGGCGGCGTCGCCGCCCGCTCCGAGCGCAGCCGACTGCACGTCCCGCGCCGCCGTGATCACGTCGGCCACCTGGTGGCGCACCGCCTCGGGGCGGCCCCCGGCGGGCAGGCGGCGCTCGTGGCGCAAGAGCCCGTCGAGCTCGGACGCCGCCGTCCGAAGCGAGCCGCAGACCGTGGGCAGCTCGGCCACCGGCGCATCGTGCGATGCGGCGTGGGCCACGGCGATCTCGGCGTCCTCGACCGCGGTCCACATGCGGCGGCGCGCCCGGGCTGCGGTGCCCTGGCTCAACTGCTCGGGCGTGGCCCGGGCCGACCAGCGCTCCCGGCCGGCGGCCAGGAAGGACAGACCTGACACGAGCCCGCGGGTGATGACATGGCCGCGCAGCAAACGCCAGTGGCGGCGAAGGTAGCTGCGGGCGACGAAAAAGGTCACCGCCAGCACGACGGCGCCGAAGAGGGTCACGACCACGAGGAACTCCAGCAGGTGTTCCACGAACGTCATGGAAAGCAATTGTAGGCGCAGATTTATCGAGAAACGCGGGCAGTACCCTGACGTGATGGAGCGCGGTCCGGCCGGACGGGACGGCAGCGACCCGCCGGGGCGGCCGGCGATCGGGTCCGGCCGCCATCCGGTGATCCCCTCGGTGCGCGAACACCTGCCCAGCGTCGTCTTTGGAGCCGGCCTCCCCCTCGGGGTCTACTTCCTGGTGCGCAGCCACGTGCACACGGACACGCAGGCCCTGATCATCGCGGGCGCCTTCTCCGTATCCTGGGTCGTCTTCCAGTTCGTCCGCCAGCGCCGCATCGACCTGGTCGGCGTGATCGTCCTCTCGGGCTTCGCCGTCGGCGTGCTGAGCGCGGAACTGCTGGGCGGCAACTCCTACATGCTCAAGGTGCGCGACGCCTTCTTCACCGCCATCTTCGGCGCCCTCTGCATCATCACGATCTTCACCCATCGCCGCCCGGCCCTCTTCTACGTCGGGCGCTACCTCTCGGCCGGACAAGACCCGGCGAAGCTGGCCGCCTACAACGAGCTGCACGAGGGGCCGATCGGGCGCCGCACCTTCCGTGTCCTCTCGGCGGTCTGGGGCGTCGGTCTCATCGTCGAGGCCGGGTTGCGCATGACGCTGGCCGATCTGTTGCCCACCGGCACGTTCCTGGCCGTGTCGCCCTTCATCACCGCCTCGGTCATCGGCAGCCTCTTTGCCTTCACCGTCGTGTTCGTCCGGCGTTCAGAGGTCGAGACGCTGCTCCCCGCCCCCAAGTCCAGTCCGGCAGTGCCGCCAGCTCCGACGCCCGCGGCCGACGAGGAGTCCGATTCCCCTCTTCCTCCGGCCTGAGGCCCATATAGCCTCGGCCACGCACCGACGCCGGCGGAGTCGCCGGCATCGACGAAGGGAGCTGGACACCATGGCTGACGAAGTACTGCGCGAGCGCCGCGGCCACGTGGAGATCCTCACCATCAACCGGCCCGAGGCCCGCAACGCCATCAACGGCGCGGTCACCCTGGGGGTCTCGACGGCCCTCGACGACCTGGTCGAGGACGCCGACTGCTCGGTCGTCGTGATCACCGGCAGCGGCGACAAGGCCTTCAGCGCCGGCATGGATCTCAAGGCGTTCAGCAGTGGCGAGGGTCCCACGATCATGCGGGGCAAGGGCGGCTTCGGTGGGATCACCCAGCGCGACTTTCCCAAGCCGGTCATCGCCGCGGTGAACGGCTCGGCACTGGCCGGCGGACTCGAGATCATGCTCGCGTGCGACCTGGTGGTGGCCGCCGATCACGCCATGTTCGGCATTCCCGAGGCCAAGCGGGGCCTCATCGCCGGGGCCGGCGGACTGATCCGCCTGCCCAAGCGACTGCCCATGGCCATCGCGCTCGAGCTGGCCATGACGGGCGATCCGATCGACGCCACCCGGGCGGCCGCGCTCGGACTGGTCAACACCGTGGTGCCGGGTGAACAGGTGCTGACCGAGGCGCTGGCGCTGGCCGATCGCATCGTGGCCAACGCGCCCCTGGCCGTGCGCTATTCGAAGAGCGTGATGCGCCAGGCGGCCGAGGTACCCGAGGACGAGGGCTGGAAGATCAACCTCCATGCCGTCGGGGTGGTGTTCTCCTCGGCCGACGCCATGGAGGGCCCGGTCGCCTTCGCCGAGAAGCGCGCCCCGAACTGGCAGGGCAAGTAGGGGACCACCCGTGCTGGCCTCGGGCCTCGACACCCTTCGCCTCACCCTCCATGTCCTGGCCGCGACCGTCTGGGTGGGCGGCCAGATCGTGCTGGCCGGACTGGTCGGCCCCTCGCGACGCCTCGGCGTGGAAGCCCCCAAGGAGCTGGCCCGCGCCTTTGCCCGGCTGGCCTGGCCGGCCTACGCCGTCCTTGTCCTCACGGGCTTCTGGAACGTCTCGACCTTCACCTGGTCGGACCAGACCACGGCCTGGAAGACGGTGCTGGTGGTGAAGATCGTGGTGGTGGCCCTGGCCGGGCTGGGGGCGGCCCTGCACCAGAGGGCCACCTCGAGGGCCCAGCTGGCCCTCTGGGGGTCGGTGGCGGGGACGGCGAGCATCGCGGCACTGGTCATGGGCATCCTCCTGGCCGGTTGACTCCGAACACCAGACACAAGAGGCCCGCCGGTACCTCGTTCCCAGATCGGGTCTAACCTGGTACTCGAACCGCCACGTGGGCCAAGGCGAAGGAGAACCTCATGCTCGCTGACATTTTCGGTCCCGACCTGTTGATCGTGGCCATCGTCCTGGTCGTGCTCCTCTTCGGAGGAGCGGCCATCCCCAAGCTGGCCCGCAATCTTGGCTCGGCCAAGACCGAGTTCGAGAAGGGGATCGACGAGGGGAAGAAGGGTGCGGTCGCCAAGGACGTGTCCGCCGCGGCTGACGCACCGGCCGAGGACAAGGCCACCGGCAGCTGAACCGGCGAGCCCCCGGGCCGCCGCCAGTGACGCCCGTTCGGTGGGCGTCTCGAAGATCACACGCCGAAGGGGAGGAGCATGGCTCCTGACGTCCTGTCCGTCGCCGACCGCCTCTGGAACGGCGAGTTGTCCACGTCCACCTTCCATCCGGTCGACCACTTCGGCGGGTTCGTCGAGATCACCAACGGTGTCGGTTTCTGCCCGTCCTTCGCCAACGTCTCGTCGTTCCGCACGGGCGACGGCCTCGTACTCGTGGACACGGGCAGCGCGCCGCTGGCCCAGACCGTCCACGACGACATCCGCACCTGGAGCCCGGAGCGCCTGCACACCGCCGTCTATTCGCACGGCCACATCGACCACGTCTTCGGCGTGCCGGTGTGGGAAGCCGAGGCACTCGAGCAGGGCTGGGCCGCGCCGGAGGTGATCGCCCACCACGCGCTGCCGGCCCGCTTCGACCGGTACATCTTCACGAACGGCTACAACACCCTCATCAACCGCCGCCAGTTCGGCTTCGCCGACCTGCAGTGGCCCACCGAGTACCGCTACCCGGACCGCACCTATCACGAGAGCCTGGACATCTCGGTCGGCGACGTCGACTTCGCCCTGCGCCACGAGAAGGGCGAGACCGACGACCACACCGTGACGTGGCAGGCGGACACGAGGGTGCTCTGCTGTGGCGATCTCTTCATCTGGGCCTCACCCAATGCGGGCAACCCGCAGAAGGTGCAGCGCTACCCGAGGGAGTGGGCAGACGCTCTGCGCCGCATGCTGAGCCTGGAGGCCGAGTTCCTCCTCCCGGGCCACGGGTTCCCCGTCATCGGCGCCGACCGGGTGCGCGTCGCCCTCTCGGACACGGCGGACCTGCTCGACTCGCTGGTGGACCAGACGTTGGCGGTCATGAACGAGGGTGGGCGCCTCGACGAGGCCATCCATTCGGTCGCCGTGCCCGAGGGCCTGGCCGGTCGCCCCTTCCTCCAGCCCGTCTACGACGAGCCCGAGTTCATCGTGCACACGGTCTGGCGCCAGTACGGCGGCTGGTGGGACGGGAACCCGGCCACCCTCAAGCCCGCCTCCGAGCGGGCCCTGGCGGCGGAGCTGGCCGAGCTGGCCGGCGGGGCGGGCGTCCTGGCCGACCGCGCCCTGCACCTGCTGGCCCTGGCCGAGGAGGCCGGCACCGGGGGTGCGGCCGAAGCCGACCGGGCCTTGCGTCTGGCCGGTCACCTGGTCGAGCACGCATGGCTGGCCGCACCGGCCGATCCGGGCGTCCAGCGGGCCCGCCGGCAGGTGTTCGCCGCCCGGGCCGCCCGGGCCACCTCGACCATGGCCCGGGGCGTCTTCACCTGGGCCTCCAACGAGGGCGCCGGGAGCGACGCCACGGCCCTTCCGCACGCGCACTGAGCACGGGCGCTGGCGCGCCCGGGGCGGCGGCGCTCAATTCCAGTTTTTTCGCGCCGTTCGATAGTGTCAGCCCTCGTGGACTCGTCGCTGACCAGCCCCCCTGTCGAGACGCCCGAAAGCCCAGCTCCGAGGCGGCGCCGGCGGCTGGGAGCGGCGGCCCTGGTCGGGACCGGAGCCATCGCCCTGACGGGGTGCCAGCTGCCTTCGTTCGGGTTCTACAAGGGGGCCACCACCCAGGCCCGATCCACCTTCCACCTCTGGCAGGGCTTCTTCGTGGCCGGCCTGATCGTCGGCGGCTTCGTCCTCTTGCTCATTCTGTGGGCGATCTTCCGCTACCGGCGCAACTCCGACGACATCCCGCGCCAGAGCCAGTACCACACGCTCACCGAGGTCCTCTACACGGTCGTCCCCATCCTGATCGTGATCGGGCTGTTCGTCGCCACGGTGATCGTCGAGAACACGGTCGACGCCGTCTCGCCCAATCCCGACGCCACCATCCACGTCTATGCCTTCCAGTGGGGTTGGGAGTTCAAGTACCCGAACGGCGTCCAGATCATCGGCCAGACCACCGATGCCCCCACCATGGTCGTGCCCACCGGGCAATCCGTGCACATCTACCTGCGCTCCTACGACGTGCTGCACGGCTTCTACGTGCCCGAATTCAACTTCAGCCGCTACGCCAGCCCGGGGTACTGGACGGACTTCCAGTTCAACGTCATCCACGACGGGGTCTACCGGGGACAGTGCACCCAGCTGTGCGGCCTCTACCACTCGTTGATGTTCTTCAACGTCCGTTCCGTCTCCCCGACGGCCTATGAGACCTGGCTCCACAAAACTGCGGCGTTCCAGCGCCAGCACCCGAACTCCATCGGCCAGCTCCCGAACAGCGTCCACGCCAACATCAACGGCACCACGGGCTACTCTGGCAATTCGGGCAATACCGGCGGTGGCAACACCGGAAACACAGGAGGTGCGTACTTCGGTGACTGATGTCATCGCTCCCCCTCTCGAGACGCCGGACCAGCCGGGAGTCGCCGACGGTCACGACGCCCACGGGCACGACGCCCTCGCCGGGCACGCGGATCACGGGCCGACCGGGATCCTCAAGTGGCTGACGTCGACCGACCACAAGGTCATCGGCCTCAGCTACATGATCACCGCGATCGTCATCTTCTACATCTCGGGGATCATGGCGCTCTTCATGCGGCTCCAGCTCGCCTCGCCGCACTCCTCGCTGCTGAGCTTCGGGCAATTCAACGCGCTGTTCACCATGCACGGCAGCCTGATGCTGTACCTGTTCGCCGGCCCCTTCGCCTTCGGTGGCCTGGCCAACTTCATTGTGCCGCTGCAGATCGGCGCGCCGGACATGGCCTTCCCGCGCCTCAACGCGCTCAGCTACTGGCTCTACCTGACCGGCTCCATCACCATGCTCCTCGGCTTCTTCGTGGCCGGCGGCGCGGCACAGTTCGGCTGGGTGGCCTACGCGCCGCTCTCGAGTGCCACCAGCTCGCCCGGCGCGGGGCCCGACGTCTGGATCATGGCCCTCGTGCTCACCGGGTTCTCGGCCATCTTCACCGGCGTCAACCTGTGCGGGACGATCTTCTACCTGCGCGCCCCGGGCATGACGATGTTCCGCATGCCCATCTTCACGTGGAACATGCTGGTGACCGGGATCCTCATCCTCATCGCCTTCCCGGTGCTCACGGCGGCCCTGATCATGCTCTTCTGCGACCGCCACTTCGGGACGCACATCTTCACCGCGGTGGGCTGTCACCTGGTGAACGGAGCGCCCATGGCCTCGTGCGGCTCCCCGTTGTTATGGCAAAACCTCTTCTGGTTCTTCGGCCATCCCGAGGTCTACATCCTCGCGCTCCCGTTCTTCGGCATCGTGACCGAGATCTTCCCCGTCTTCAGCCGCAAGCCGGTCTTCGGCTACAAGGGCATGGTCTTCGCCACCATGGCCATCGCCGCCCTGTCCACCGGGGTGTGGGCCCACCACATGTTCACGACGGGCGCGGTACTCCTGCCCTTCTTCTCGTTCCTGAGCCTGCTGATCGCCGTGCCCACCGGGATCAAGTTCTTCAACTGGATCGGCACCCTGTGGCACGGCCAGATCACGTTCAACACGCCGATGCTGTTCAGTATCGGCTTCCTGTTCGCCTTCCTGATGGGGGGCGTGACGGGCATCATGCTGGCCTCGCCGCCGATCGACTTCGCCACCCACGACACCTATTTCGTGGTGGCCCACTTCCACCAGGTCCTCTTCGGCACCGCGGTCTTCGCCGGGTTCGCCGGGCTCTACTACTGGTACCCGAAGATGTTCGGCCGCATGCTGCGTGACAACCTCGGCAAGTGGCACTTCTGGCTGATGTTCATCGGCTTCTGGATCACCTTTATGCCCCAGTACGTGGTCGGCCTGCTCGGCATGCCCCGCCGGGTGGCAAGCTACCCGTCCAACCTGGGCTGGCAGAGCTACAACATCGTCTCGACGGTGGGCGCCTTCATCATCGGGATCTCGTTCGCCTTCCTCCTCGTGAACTTCGTGGTCTCGTGGCGCAAGCCCATCCCGGCCGGCGACAACCCGTGGGACGCCCACACGCTCGAGTGGTTCACCACCTCGCCCCCGCCTCACCACAACTACACCCACCTGCCGCCGATCCGCTCGGAGCGGCCCACGTGGGACTACAACCACCCGGACCACCTCGTCGTCGCGCACGGGAAGGCGGCCCAGAACGGACACGGCAACGGAAAGAAAGTGGAGGCGTCGGTGTGAGGGTCGAAGCGCTGTTCCTCCTGTTCCTCGGTGCCTTCTTCGGGTTGGTCGGCCTCGTCTACTGGTTCTGGAGCTACGAGGACGGCGGCGGCGTGATGCTGCTGGGCGCCACCCTGCTCGGCTTCCTGCCGGGGAGCTATTACTTCTTCTGGCACCGGCGCATGGGGAACCGGCTCGAGGACCGCGACGCCGAGATCGCCGAGGGAGCCGGTGAGATCGATTCCTTCCCCAGCTCGTCCATCTGGCCCTTCGTGATGGGGATGGGCGCCTTCACCACGGTGCTCGGCCTCGTCTTCGGCATCTGGTTCCTGTTCCTCGGCGTCCCGTTGATCCTCACGGCCCTGACCGGCGTCACCGCCGAGAGCCGACGCGGGGGCCGCGTCGAGACCTCACCCGTTCGGGCCGCCGGTACCCTGAAGCGGTGGCCACGACCGGCGGGGACGACATGGCGTCCACCAATACCTCAGGCGGATTGTCGCGCGGCCTGGTCCTCCTCATCGCCGTGGCCACCGGTGCGGTGGTGGCCAACCTCTACTACGCCCAGCCCGTCCTGCACCAGGTCTCACGCGCCTTCGGCAGTGGCCCAGGGGCCACCTCTACCGTCATCACGGCCACCCAGGTCGGCTACGCGGCCGGGCTCCTGCTGATCGTCCCGCTGGGCGACCTGCACCCCCGACGGACACTGGTGACCCGGCTCTTCGCGGTGTCGACCGTGGCCCTGGTCGCCTGCGCCGTGGCTCCCTCCCTTTGGTTCTTCGCCCTGGCCTCGGTCGCCGTCGGCGCCGCCTCGGTGGCCGGCCAGGTGATGATCCCCTTCGCCGCGGACCTGGCGCCCGAGGAGCGGCGGGGCCGCGTGGTGGCCCGCATCATGACGGGCCTGCTGACGGGCATCCTGCTGGCCCGCACCGTGTCCGGCCTGGTGGCCCAGATTGCAGGCTGGCGGGCCATCTACTGGTTCTCGGCGGCCCTCATGGTCTGCTTCGCGGTGATCCTGTGGCGGGCCCTGCCCAGCGAGGGCGCCCGCCCCCATCAGCGCTACCGCGAACTGGTGAGGGGTTCGCTGCGCCTGCTGGCCACCGAACCTGTCCTGCGCCGGCGGGCCTGGCACGGCGCCTGCGCGTTCGCCGCCTTCAGCGTGCTGTGGACCACGTTGGCCTTCCTGCTCTCGGTCGGCCCGTACGACTACTCGAACCTGGTCATCGGCCTGTTCGGCCTGGTCGGTGCCGGCGGCATCGCGGCGGCGAACCTGGCCGGAAAGCTGGCCGACTCGGACCGCCAGACCGCGTCCACCGTCGGGGCGGGGATCCTCCTGGCCGGTTCGTTCGGGTTGCTCTGGATGGGGCGCACCTCCCTGGCCGCCCTGATCATCGGCATCGTCGTGCTCGACATGGGGACCCAGGGCATGCAGATCACGAACCAGGCCGTGATCTACGCCCTGCGCCCCGACGCCCGCAGCCGCATCAACAGCGCCTACATGGTCTGCTACTTCATCGGCGGAGCCCTGGGCTCGCTCGCCGCCGGGGCGCTCTACGGCACCCACGGGTGGGCGGGCGTCTGCCTGCTCGGATCCGGTCTCGGTTTGGCGACGCTGGCCATGTCCGTGTACGAGCGGGTCCGGCCCGTGGCCGGCCGCGCTCAGGCTTCGACGATCTCGAGCCCGTTACCGTCCTGATCGCGGAAGGCGAACATCGGGGGCACACCCGGCCACCGCAACACGTCGTCGGCATCGACGCCCGCCGATCGCATGGCGGCGTGGGTCGCGTCGACATCGACGGCGGTGAGTCGCACGCCCGTCTCGACGCCCGCCGGGTGCCCGTCGTGGGCTCCTTCGAGTGCGAGCGAGACGGTCGCGCCCACCGGCGCCACCTCGATCCAACGACGCCCTTCTCCGAGCGGCCGGTCGAGGCGGGTCTCGAAACCCAGTGTTCCCGCGTAGAAAGCCAGAGCCTGGTCCTGATCGGTGACCGGGATCCCGACCGTGCGCACGCCGGTGATGGTTGACTTCTGTGGCTCTGACATCGGCATTCCTTCTTCCTCCTCGTCAGGTCGGGTCGGCTAGCCGTACATGAGCGAGCCGGGGGTGGTGAGCAGCTCACCGGACTCCACCCAGGTCTTGAGACCCGACAGGATCATCGGCCAGCCGCCGTAGATCTGGGGGTTGGCGCCCTCTCGCATCTGGTCGTGGGTCAAGGTGAGGTGGCAGGAGTCCCCCACCGGCTCGATCTCCCAGGTGACCCGGGAGAAGCCCTCTGCCTTGACGTCGTCGTCCCAGACCGCCGCCATGGTGTGCACCAGCCGGAGGGGGGGCTCGCACTCGAGCACCTGACCCTCCCCCAGATGGATGTCGTGCTTGGCGACATCGACGCTGATGGCCGAGCCGACCTTCCAGTCCGAGTTCACTGCGGCGCCGAAGTTGTACTTGGCCCGGATCTCGGGGTCCGTGATGGCTTCCCACAGCTGCTCGGGCGTCGTCTTGATGAAGATCTCGTACACCTTTTCCATCTGACCCTCCAACCTCTCTTTGATTTCACTGAGCCCTGCCACCCAGGGCTCGGAGTACTTGCTGACCCAGCGGTCGTGGACGAGCCGGATGGGCACCGGGTTGAGGAAGTGGAGCTTCTCCCGGCCCCGCCGCCGCGTGACGACCAGTCCGGCCTCCTCGAGCACCCTGAGGTGCTTCATCACCCCGAAACGCGTCATCGGGAAGCGCTCCTCCAACGTGCCCAGGGTCTGGCCGTCCTGCCGGAACAGCTCGTCGAGCAAGCTGCGCCGGGTGGGATCGGCCAGAGCCTTGAAGACCTCGTCCACCTCGACACTTTATGTGACTCTTTGGTCACATGTCAACCGGTCGGCGGCTTCCGAGGGGTCCGACGAGGTGGTGTCTGGCCGCGGTTCGGCCCCGGAGAGGTCCAGGGAAGGCGGCGCTCTCAGTGCGCGCCGCGGTGCGGGCCGGACGCCGGCGCCAGGTGTCGAGGCAGCCCACCGAGCAGAAGAGGACGACCGAACCGTGGGCGTCGTGGGCGATCTCATCGGCCGTGTCCACGTTGAGCGGCAACCCGCAGATGGGGTCGCGCCCGCCGTCCTCGCCCGGGCGCGCCATCCGGATGCTCGAAGCCGGGACGGGCTTCTCCACCCCGCGCAGGGACACCTCGCGCTCCTCGGTGGCCACGCCCCAGCTCGGCAGGGAGTTCATGACGCTGGGATCGGCCAGCGCCTCGCCGGCGGCGGCCAGGTCGCACAGGCGCGCCGCCACGTTGACGCAGTGCCCGATGTAGTCATCGCCCTCCATGAGGATGACCTCGCCCGACGTGATGCCCGAGCGGATGGACACCGTTTCGACCGGGCCCGACACCGTGTCGACGACGTGATGGATCTCGAGCACCGTCTCGACCAGCGGCCGGGTCTCGACACACACAAGCATCACGCCGTCACCCAGCCACTTGGCGATGCGTACGCCGCGGCGCGAACAGATGTCGCGCAGAAGGGACCGCACTGCTGTCAGGACGTCGACGGCACGCTCGTCCCCCTCGAGCTCGGTCAGCGCGGTGAAGCCCGAGACGTCGATGAACCCGAAGGTCCTCTGGACCCGCATGGCGCGATGCTCCCATGCCGCCCGCCCGTGCACCCAATCGATCGGCGGCGGGCCGATGGGCGAGGGCGCTGGTCGGAGCGCCGGCCGAGGGCGTGTCTTAGCATGGCCGCCCATGAGGTCCGGGCGCCAGGGGGCGGTGGGTGTCGGGCCGGGCGCGGCCGCCACGGGACGACCGCACTGAGCCATGGGTCAGCTCGAGGGCAAGGTGGTACTGCTCAGCGGAGGCGCCTCGGATATCGGGCGGGCCACCGCGTTGCGCCTGGCCTCCGAGGGCGCCGCCGTGGCGGTCGGCGACGTCTCCCTCGACGGTGCGACCTCGGTGGCCGAGGAGGTCACCGAGGCGGGCGGGGAGGCCCTGAGCGTCGTCTGCGACGTTCGCCGCGACGATTCGGTGGCCGAGTTCGTCCGGACCGCGGTCGAGGCGTTCGGTGGCGTCGACTGCATCGATCACAACGCGGCGTGGTCCCATCCCGGGCTCGACAGCGACGCCACCGGCGTGGAGCTCGGCGTGTGGGACCGCACAATCGAGATCACGACGCGCGGTGCGCTCCTTCTGGCCCGTCACGCCATTCCGGTCATGGCCGGGCGCGGTGGCGGCTCCATCGTGACGATCTCGTCGGGCACGAGCACCATCGGCGAGTCCGTCCGGGTGGCCTACGGCGTGTCCAAGGCCGCCCTGAACCAGCTGACCCGACACCTGGCCGTGCGCTACGGCCGCGAAGGGATCCGAGCCAACGCCATCGCCCCGGGCTTCATCATGACGGCCACCGCGGCGGCCAACGTCCCCGAGGACGTGCAGCAACGGCTGTCCGGCGCCAACCCCCTGCGCCGCCTGGGCACGCCCGACGACATCGCCCGGGTCGTGGTGTTCCTCTGCAGCGATGCCTCCGGGTACCTCAACGGGCAGGTGCTCCACGTCGACGGTGGCCACCAGATCGCCGGGATGATGTAGGTGCGGCATGGCTGACTCTTCCCGGGTGGCCTTGGTCACCGGCGCCAGCCGGGGCATCGGACGCTGCGCCGCCGTGGCGCTGGCCCGGCGCGGCTTCGACGTCGTCATCACGGCGCGCACGGTGCGCGAGGGCGAGGGCCGGGCCCACGCGTCGTCCGTGCTCGTCCAGAGCGACCCCATCCCCATCGCCGGCAGTCTCGAGTCCAGCGCGGCGGACATCGAGGCAATGGGCCGCCGCTGCCTCATGGTGCCGATGGACCTGATGGACCGGTCCTCGGTCGAGGACGTCGCGGCCCGGGCTCTCGCGGAGCTGGGTCGGGTCGACGTCCTGGTCAACAACGCCATCTACCAGGGCCCGGGCACCATGGACCGCATCCTCGACCTCCCGCTCGAATTGGCCGAGCGCTGCCTGATCGGTGACTACCTGCACCCGCTGCTGCTCATTCAGCTCCTGCTCCCACAGATGCTCGAGCGAGGTGAAGGCCGCCTGGTCAACATGCTCTCCGAGGCGGCCTTCACCACCCCACCGAGCCCGGCCGGGCAGGGAGGGTGGGGCGTGGCCTACGCCGCGGCGAAAGCCGCCTTCCACCGGGTGACCGACATGTGCCACGTCGAGTTCTCCGGGGCGGGCATCAGCGCCTTCTCCATCGCGCCGGGGCTCACCCTGACCGAGTCGATGCGGGCCTCGGGCATGGACGCCGTCCTCACCGGGGCCGGCCACGTCCCGGCGCCGCCCGAGGTGGCCGGCGAGGTGGCCGCCTGGCTCGGTGACGACCCCGACGCCGCGGCGTACTCGGGTCAGATGGTCTCGTCCCGATCGCTCTGCAAGGAGCTGGGTCTCGTGCCGGGCTGGCCGCCGCCCCGCCGACCGGCCGCCTGACTCCGGCTACTCGTTCCGCCTGAGACGGGGCAGGCCCATCGGGTTGGGGAACGGGAGGAGTCCCGAGGCGACGACGTCGCCGGCGCACGACGCCAGCGCGCCGGACAGGTCGGCGAGGGCCCCATCGCTCAGTGTGCGGTAAGCCGGTTCGGCCAGGCGGTCGGTGAGCGCCTCGACCTCGGCGTGCAGGGTGCGACCGGCGTCGGTGGCCCGGCCGTCGGGATGCAGGAGGCCACGGGCAGCCAGCACGGCCGTCGCGGCGTCCCAGTCCTCCTTGCTCCACCCCCGGTTGTCACGCAGGACCTCGGGGGCGACTCCCTTGGTCCCGGCCGCCAGGAGGTGGGCTTCCACGCCGCCCAGCCCGTGGACGACCAGGGCGGCCACGTGGCCGTCGCCCCGGTGCTCGCGCAGCGTCGTGGTGGCCTGCCAGGCCTCGGCCAGCCCGTCGGGACCCAGGTCGGCCGCCACCACCGGCCAGAGGTCGCGGTTGGCCGCCGCCATCACGCGACCCGGCGCATCACACGCCTCCACCGCCCGGCGCAGCAGGGGCAGTGCCTCGGCCAAGGCGGTTCGTGACTCGACCCGGCAGACCTCGGCCAGCGCGGCAGCGGCCGCGCCGGCGCGGACCGTGCAGAGAACCTCGGGCGCGGCGGCGTCCCAGCAGGACGGGACGGCCCGGGACACCATGGCCGGGTGGAAGTTGGCGAAGGCCGCCGTGACCGGCCCCGCCCCGACGGCGCCGAGCGGCGCGGCCCGGGCGGCGAAATAACCGCTCCAGAATCCCCTCAGCCCGGCCTGGCGCAGCGCGGCGCGGCAACTCGGAGCGAAATACGTGATGGCATGGATCGATTCGGCCGCCACCCACAGGGCGCGGCTGCTGATCCGTTCAGCGCGTGACCTGGCGCACACCCGTGGGCGAGCTCTCCGGCAGGACGTCGCCACCGTTGCCGAGCGGAGTGATGTCGATGTACTCGGGCACAGGCTCGGGGTCGAGCTCATGGTGCACGTCGTCGGGCCGGGGCGCGGTGGGCACCGTGGCGTAGGCGCCTTCGGCGGAGCGGGTGACGATGACGGCGCGCTTACGCTTCCCGACGCCGTGGACCCCCTGCATCTCCTTGCAGAGCTGGTAGGTCACGAGAGCCGCGATGATCGGGACCGCGAAGGTGGCGATGCGGAAGAACCACAGGGTGGCGTTGAGCGACACGTGAAAGAAGTTGGCCAGCACGTCGGTGGAACTGGCCGCGAAGAGCGTGAACATGAAGGCGAACATGGCGACGCCGGCCGCCGTCCGTTTCGGCCGGTCGCGAGGGCGGTCGAGCAGATTGTGCATTGCATAGTCACCGGTGATCCTGCGTTCCAGGGCCGGATAGGAGAGCCAGAACCCGACCAGTAACCCCGGGAACAGGACCGCGGGCAGGAACACCTCGAGGGGCACGGTATGGCCGAAGCCGGTGAGCTCCCACGACGGCATGATGCGCAGGGCGCCGTCGAGCATGCCCATGTACCAGTCCGGTTGGACGGCGTAGGAGATCTTCGACGGGTCGTAGCTCCCGAACTGCCAGATGGGGTTGATCTGGGCGAACGCGCCGAGCAGAGCCGTGACCCCCGTCACCATGAAGAGGAACCCGGTCGTCTTCGCCATGAAGGTCGGGAACATCGGCGAGCCCACGACGTTGTCCTCGGTGCGGCCCTCACCCTTGAACTGGGTGTGCTTCTGGCGCACCAGCAGGCCCAGATGCGCGGACAAGAGCCCGATCAGCACCAGCGGGATGATCAGCACGTGGATGATGAAGAACCGGGGAATGATGCTGCCGTCGCCCGGGAACTGACCGCCCCACAGGAACGAGACCATGTAGCTGCCGATGAGGGGTTGGGACTCTGCGATGGAGTAGCCGATACGCAGGCCCGTGCCCGAAATGAGGTCGTCCGGCAACGAGTAGCCGATGAACCCCTCGAGCACCGCCAAGAACAGCATGAGGATCCCGATGATCCAGTTGAGCTCGCGCGGTTTGCGGAAGGCGCCGGTGAAGAAGATGCGGGCCATGTGGACGATGATCGAACCGATGAAGATGTCTGCCGCCCAGTGGTGCATCTGACGGATGAGCAGGCCGCCCCGGACGGAGAAGGAGATGTTGACCGTCGACGAGAACGCCTCCGAGACCCGCTGGCCCCGGAGCGGCGCGTAGGGCCCGTGGTAGATGACCTGACTGGCCGAGGGCACGAAGAAGAGCGCCAGGAACACTCCCGTCGCCAGGAGCACGACGAAGGAGTACAAGGCGATCTCGCCCAGCATGAAGGACCAGTGGTCCGGGAAGATCTTGTCCAGGAGGACCCGGCCGCCCTTGGCCACGCCGAGCCGGTCGTCGAGCTCACCGACCGCCCGGCCGACGTGCCCGTAGGGGCCCCTCTCGTTCCTGGTGCTGCGCTTGGTCTTCGCCGCCGAGGCGCTCATGTCGTCCGCTCCCAGAAGCCAGGTCCGACCGGCTGATCATAGGGCGCCATGGCGATCAGGAAGCCGTCGTCGTTGTAGCCCAGATGCATCTGCGGGAGCGGCCGCGGCGCCGGGCCGAACTCGGGCACGGCGCCGTTCCGGATGTTGAACATGGACTGGTGGCAGGGGCAGACCAGCAGCTCGAGCTCCTGCTCGTAGAGGCCGACCGGGCAACCCAGGTGGGTGCAGAGCTTGGAATAGGCCACGTAGCCGTCCGGTGTCCAGCCCTCCCGGCCGGGTTCGGTGACGAAGGGCTCGTCGGAGGCGCGGATCAGCACGGTCTGGTCCGTGGCCAGTCCCTGCTCCGTGAACGTCACCTGGCCGTCCTCGACCCGCCTCGTGCTCCGGGGGTACACCGTCATGATGCCGCCCACCACGAGGGTGTCCCGTGTCACGGGCCGGCCGCCGGAGTCGACCAGGACCGAACCGGCCCTCCATCCCGTCACGTCCAACTCGTCCTTGGGCAGCGGGCCGAGGGAACGGATGAGTGGGAAGGCCGCCACGATCGTGAAGATGCCGGCGCCCGCAGCGAAGAGCCCGCCCAGCATCTTGCGCCGCTTGATCACGACGGCCGATCGCTCGACCAGGGCGGCCGACATGGAGTCGCGTTCCTCGGATGAGGAGGCCAGGACGTGGCGATCCTCGACGAAGGGACCCTGGGGCATGAGGTACTTGCCCCAGGCGGTCAGCCCGAAGCCGAGGAAGAACAGCCCTGCCCCGAGCGCCCCGCCGAAGACCCAGTCGCTCCAGTTCTGCCAGTAGGCGGCGCCGGCCACCCCGAAGCAGACCATGGCGAGCACGAAGACCAGGGCGATGAGCTTGTCGACCCGGTCGGGGTCACGCGCCGCGTCGCCCATGTGCGGATCGCTCAAGGCGGCCACCGGTATCGGCACCCGGGTGCGTGAAGGCTGACGGTCCGCGTCGTCGCTCACGAACGCTCTCCGATCCAGAAGCAGACGAGGGCCAAGCCACCGACCCCGAGGAGCAGGGCCACGAAGCCCTCGGCCACGGGGCCGACACCGCCGAGTGCGAAGCCGCCGGGGTTGGTCCCGTGCTGCAGACGCCCGGTCACGTAGGAGACGACGTCGCGCACCTGGGCGTCGGTCATGTTTCCCGAGAAGCGCGGCATGTTGGCCGGCCCGGTCCGGACCGCCTCGGCCACCTGCTGCGCGGTGATGGAGCGGTTTTGCAGCGACGGGGCGTTGGTGCCGAAGGCGAGCGCGTCACCCGAACCCGTGATGGTGTGGCAGGCGGCACAGTCGAGCGAGAAGAGGTCGGCGCCGACCGACTGGTCCGCCCCATGGAGATGGGGGAAGGGCACCGCCGGCACGGAGGGATCGAGCGAGTTCACCCACGAGGCGATCTCGAGCGCCTGCCTGGGCGTCAGACGGGACTCACGGCGTTCGGCCTCCACCGCCTTGACGTCGGTGGCCGGCATGCGGCCCGAGCTGACCCAGAAGTCGACCGTCGCCGCGCCGACACCCTGGAGGTTCGGCCCGATGGTGGCCCCACCCTCGGGGTTCACACCGTTGGCGCGGCTGCCGTGGCAGCTCGAGCAGAACTGAGCGAACAGCTGCTGCCCGGCCGCCATGTAGGACCGCGGTGGATTGGCGTACGTGATGGCGCTGTTGCCGTAGCTCACCAGATGCCCGTCGACGCAGTGTCGATTCGTGCTGGTGAAAGGGTTCCCCGAGTTCGGCCGGGGCGAGACACCCTTGGTGTTCACCGGCCCGCACGACTTGGCGATGTTCGCCGGCACGTTCGTCAGCTTGGAGGCGTCGGAACGCCCGCTGGCTCCGGCGGACGTCGCGGGGACGAACATGGCAAAGGAGGACAGCGCGGCCACCGCCAGCAAGCCGGCCGGCATGAGCAATCGGTTGCGGACTGTCCTCGCGAGTGGGGTGCGCACGCCTCGGATGCCTACTTGAGCAGGAACAGGCAACTGTAGAGCCCGACCCAGACGATGTCGACGAAGTGCCAGTAGTAGGAGATCCCTTGCACGGCGGACAGCTCGCCGGGGTCACCCCCGATGTCGCCGCGCATGCGGCCGAGCAGGAACACCATGGCCAGCAGTCCGATGAAGACGTGCAGACCGTGCAGCCCCGACATGATGTAGAAGAGCGAGCCGTACGCGTTGGTGTTCCACCGTGTGGTGCTGAACAACCACTCGTAGACCTGGTTGCCCAAGAAGGCCACGCCGAGAATCATCGTGAAGATGATCCAGAGCCGGGCCGCCTTCCGGCGTCGCCATTCGGCGTGGTAGACGGCGTACTGCATGGTGAAGCTCGAGGACACCAGGACCAGGGTGAAGGCGCCCGCTCGCAACGTGTCGAGGTCCGTGCCGGCCGGCGGCCACGGACCCACCGTGTTCGCCCGGATGGTGAAGAAGGCGGCGAAGAGGCCGCTGAAGAACATGAGCTCGGACCCGAGCCAGATCATGACGCCCACGGCCAGCATGGGCGGCCGGTCGTGGACGATCTTTCCCTGCGGCGCGGGGATGTCCGCCGAAACAGCCTGGGTCACGTCTGAATTTCGAGTCCACCGCGCTTGCAGTGTGCCAACTTGGGCCCGGGCCCGGGGTGGGCGGATTCTCCACGGCGAATTCCCAGGTCAACGGAGATCGACGGGCAGCGGGTCGGCATGCACGATGGACAGTCTCTTGGTGGGACGGGTGAGGGCCACGTAGAGAGTGCGCAACCCCCGCGTGGTGGCCACCGGAGGTGCCTCGCCGGCCGGCTCGTCCCCCACCGCGGCAATGAGAGACGGCTCCACCACCACCACGGAGTCGAACTCGAGGCCGTTGGTCTCGTCTGCGGGCATCACCACCAGCCCGGCGGCCAGCCCGTCGCCGTTCGGGTCCCTGGGGTCGGTGGGGTCGAGACCGGCGTCGACCAGGGCCCGGGTGAGCTCGGGCAGCAGGACGGCGGGACCCAGGACGGCCACCCGGCCCGGGGCCACGGCGCCCACCTCCTCCGCCACCGTCTCGGCCACCGCGGTGTCGAGACCGGATCGGCTGACCCGGAGGACCCGCGGCGTGAAGCCGGCCCGGCGGACCGGGCGGGGCGGGGTGATGAAGGGCGCGGCCACAGCCAGGACCTGCGACGCCAGGGCCACCACCTCGGCCGGGGTCCGGTAGCTGACGGTGAGCTCCACCAGCCGGGGTGGGCGCTGGGGGCTCAGATGGCGCGTGATGTCGTCCCAGCTGCGTGGTGCCCAGGGGCCGGTGGCCTGGGCGATGTCGCCGACCACGGTCATGGAGCCCGAGAGCGAGCGGCGGGCCAGCATGCGCAGCTGCATGGGGGAGAGACCCTGGACCTCGTCCACCACGATGTGGCCGAAGGAGCGGACGTCCTCGTCGGACCCGCTCAGAAGGGGGGCTGACGGCATGGGCGACTGGGCCAGGCCCTGCGGCCAGAATCCCACCTCGTTCGCCGTGGCGTCGTCCACACGCTGCACCCGGGACCGGGTGGCCCGGCCGCTCCGGCGCGGGCCGAGCAGCGTGCGGGCCTCGTCGATGAGGGCGGTATCCCCCGCCGTCCACGGCACGGCGTCGAGCGACGGGCTGCGGGGGCGGTAGAGACGCGCCACCTCGGTCGGATCGAGGATGCCCTTGCCGGCGGCAGAGAGGAGCGGCCGGGCCCCGAGCAGGTCGTGCAGGAACTCGTGGGGCGAGAGCCGGGGCCACATGCGATCGAGCGCCTCGGACACCTGGGGCACCCGGCGTAGCCGCTGGGCCAGGTCGTTCTGCTCCTCCTGGCTCGGCCCCTCCTCCCCGACGTCGCCGCCCCGGGCCAGGCGGGCTGCGTAGTCGTCGACCAAGGCGCGCAGGACCTGGGATTCAACGAAGCGCCGGCGCCCGTTGTGGGTACCAGGGCGGCGCCGGGCCAGGGCAACGATCTCCTCGGTGTTCGAGGCGCGCAGGCGCAGCACGCCCGCACCGAAGGGCACCTCGATGTCGTGGCGCAGCGGGCGCTGGCGCGTGCGCACGGCCCGGGCCAGCACCTTGACCATGCGCTCGTCGCCTTTGAGCTTGGCCACCCCCGAGTCGTCGACACCGCGCACACGGACCTCGGGCACCAGTCCTGACACCGTCGACAGGCTGACGCCGGTCTCCCCGAGCGAGGGAAGCACCTGTTCGATGTAGCGCAGGAAGAGCGGGTTGGGCCCGACCACGAGCACGCCTTGGCGCTCGAGCGGGAAACGGTGGGTATAGAGGAGATAGGCGGCGCGGTGCAGCGCCACCGCCGTCTTGCCCGTACCGGGGCCGCCCTGGACGATCAGGACGCCGGCGAGCGGCGAGCGGATGATCTCGTCCTGCTCGCGTTGGATGGTCCCGATGATGTCGCCCATGTGCCCCGTGCGGGCCTGGCCGAGGGCGGAGAGCAGCGCGCCCGGGCCGCCGAGCACCATCCCGTCGGAGAGCAGGCGCTCGCCGCCGGGGGCGGGCGGGGCACCCTCGCCCTCTCGATCGACGATGACGGTGGTCGGCCGGCCGTCGGGGTCGACGAAGTACTCGTCCTCGAGCCCGAGGACGCTGCGGCCGCGCACGGCCAGGTGGCGGCGGCGGGCCAGCCCCTGGGGGTCGAGGCCGGTGGCCCGGTAGAACGGTTCGGCCACGGGGGCCCGCCAGTCGACGACCAGGGGCTCGTGATCCGGCCCCGAGACGGCCAGGCGGCCGATGTGGAACGACTCACCCAGCGTGGTGCCGTCGCCGGGCTCGGGGAGCCGGTCGATGCGGCCGAAGTAGAGGGCCTGATCCCCGATGTCGAGCTGCTCGAGTCGGGCCAGGCTGGTGCGTACAACGATGTCGCGCTCGGTGCGTGACTGGAAGGTGCCGCCCCGGCCCAGGTCGAGCACGCCCTCCAACATCTGGCGTGCCTCGCCCCGCATGAACTCCAGCCCGTCGTACGCACGGCCGAGAAACTCCTGCTCGTCCTGCAGATCGGGATGTTCGGGCACCGCTCCCCTTTCTCCCCAGCCGCTACGGGGAAACGAGTCAGTTTAGACGTCGCCCGAAGCCCGGGATGTCGTGATGGGGACGCCTACGATGAGCCGGACCTGAAAGGAGCGCCATGCTGATCTCCACCATGAACGACGTCCCTGGCTACCGGGTCACCTCGGTGCTCGGTGAAGTCTTCGGGCTCACGGTGCGCTCGCGCAACATCGGCTCCCAGTTCGGCGCGGCCTTCAAGTCGATGGCCGGCGGCGAGCTCAAGGGGATGACCAAGAACCTCCAGCTCAGCCGGGAGGACGTCGTCCAGCGGATGGTTTCCGAGGCGGAGGCCCGCGGCGGCAATGCCGTGCTGGCCATGCGCTTCGACACCTCCGAGATGGGCGGGAACTGGACCGAGATCTGCGCCTACGGCACTGCGGTCGTCATCGAGCCCATCACGTGAGTCTCCAGGCGGACACCGGTCCCGACCTCGTCGCGGCCTGCCTGCGCAAGCCCGTGTCACGCACACCGGTCTGGTTCATGCGCCAGGCCGGCCGCTCGCTGCCCGAGTACCGGGCCGCCCGGGGGGAAGGATCGATCCTCTCCGCGATCGAAGACGCCGCACTGTCCGCCGAGCTCACGCTGCAGCCGGTCCGGCGCTACGGCGTCGACGCCGCCATCTTGTTCTCCGACATCGTCGTCCCGCTGCACGCCATCGGCTTCGGCATCACCATCGAGCCCGGCCGCGGCCCGGTGGTGGCCGAGCCCTTCCGCCAGGCGGGCGACCTGCGCCGGCTGCGCCCCTTCGAGCCCGAGGTCGATGCGCCCTACGTCGCCGCCACGGTCCAGCTGGTCCGCCACGAGCTGGCCGGCAGCGGTGTCGCGCTCATCGGCTTCGCGGGCGCTCCGTTCACGGTGGCCAGCTATCTGGTCGAGGGCGGCCCGTCGCGCACGTTCGCCAAGGTCAAGGCACTCATGCACGGCGACCCGGACCTGTGGGCCCAGCTGGCCGGGCGCCTGGCCGCCGTGGCCGTCGCCTCGCTGCGGGCGCAGATCCGGGCCGGCGCCCAGGCGGTGCAGCTCTTCGACAGCTGGGCCGGCTCGCTGGCCCCCGACGAGTACGCCCGATTCGCCCTGCCCGCCACCCGGGCCGTGCTCGAGGGCATCGCCGATCTGGGCGTGCCGACCATCCTCTTCGGCGTGGGCACCGGCGAATTGCTGGGGCTCATGGGATCGGCCGGGCCCGACGTCGTCGGAGTCGACTGGCGCGTGCCGCTGGCCGAGGCCAGACGCCGCGTGGGCGACGCACACGCCCTCCAGGGCAACCTCGATCCCGCCCTCTGTCTCGCCCCGTGGCCCGTCGTCGAGCAGGCGACCCGGGCCGTCCTGGCCAACGCCGCCGACGGCACCGGGACGGGCCACGTGTTCAACCTGGGTCACGGCGTCCTCCCCGAATCAGATCCGGGCGTCCTGGCCGCGGTCGTCGACCTGGTGCACCAGGAGACCGCGACGGCATGACAGTCGGCGTCCTCGTCATGGCGCACGGCACACCGGCCAAGACGGAGGAGATCGAGGCCTTCTACACCCGCATCCGGCGGGGCCGGCCGCCCGAGGCGGCGCAGCTGGCCGAACTGGCCGAGCGCTACCGGGCCATCGGTGGCACATCGCCGCTCGCCGCCCGCACCCGGGCCCAGGTGGACGCGCTGCGCCGCGCCCTCGAGCACCGGGCTCCGGGCCGTTACCGTGTCGCCTTCGGGGCCAAGCACACCGATCCGTTGCTCGAGGACGCGGCGGGCCAGCTGGCCGCCTCGGGCGTGAAGACGGTGATCGGCCTCGTCCTCACCCCGCACGCCTCCTCCATGGGGTCGCGCGAGTACCTCGAGCGGGCGGCCGCCGCATTGGGAACGACCCCGTTCACCGCCATCGAGTCGTGGTACGGCGAGCCGGCGTTCGTTCGGCTGCTGGCCGGGCGCGTGCGCGCCGCCACGGACGGCGTCACCGGACGCTCCCGCGTGATCTTCACCGCCCACTCCCTCCCCGAACGGGTGCGGGGGGCAGGTGACCCCTACCCCGAGCAGCTCGAGGAGTCGGCCCGCCTGGTCGCCGCCGAGGCCGGCTTGGCCGTGTGGTCGGTGGCCTGGCAGAGCGCGGGACGCACACCCGAACCGTGGCTCGGTCCCGACATCCGCGACGAGGTGCGCCGGCTGGCCGCCGAGGGGGAGACCGACGCCCTGGTGGTGTGTCCCGTCGGCTTCGTGGCCGACCACCTCGAGGTGCTCTACGACCTCGACATCGAGCTGGCGGGTGTGGCCGCCTCGGTGGGTCTCTCCTACGCACGCACGGCGTCGCTCAACGACGATCCCACCTTCGTCGATGTGCTGGCCGACGTCGTGACTGCGGCGGACCGGGCCGACTGACGTGGCCGGCGGGCGGGTGGTGGTGATCGGCGGAGGCATCAGTGGCCTCAGCGCGGCGTGGGAGCTCACCGGCGGCGCCGAGCCCCGGGGCGACGCCCCTGCCGTCGTCGTCCTGGAAGCCTCGGACCGCCTGGGCGGCGCCCTGCGCAGCGGCGAGTTCGGCGGGCGCATGGTGGATCTGGGACCTGACGGCTTCCTCGGTCGCCGCACCGAGGCGGTCGAGCTCGCCCGCGAGGTGGGGCTCGGCGACCTCCTCGTGCCCATTGCCGGGCGTGGTGCGTCGGTCTTCGCCCGGGGCAAGTTGCGCGCACTGCCCGAGGGGCTCGCGCTCGGCGTGCCGACCCGCTTCTGGCCGACGGCGCGCACAGGGATCCTCGGCCCGCGGGGCCAGCTCGGGCTCCTCCGCGATGCCCTCCTGCCGCGGCCCGACGTGCGGGGTCGGCTCGGTGACCGCTCCATCGGCCCGCTCGTCACGCGCAAGCTCGGGTCGCGGGTGACCGACGCGCTGGTCGATCCCCTCATCGGTGGCATCCACGCGGGCTCCGTCGACGACATGTCGGCGGCCGCCGTGTTCCCGCCGCTGCTCGCCGCGGCCGGTCGTCGGGGCAGTCTCATGCGTTCCCTCCGGGCGGAGACGCCCACGCCCGTCCCTGACGGCCCACCGCTCTTCTGGACCCTCGACGGCGGCATGGGCGCCCTGATCGCCGCGTTGGCCGATGGCCTCCGCCGACGTGGGGTCGACGTCCGCCTCGGGGTGGGCGCCTCACGCCTCGACCGTCGGGGTGACCGCTGGACGATCTCGAGCGCGCAGGACGAGCACGAGGCCGACGGGGTGGTGCTGGCGGTGCCCGCCCCCGACGGCGTCGAACTCCTCCGTCCCCACGACGACGAAGCGGCGACCCTGCTCGAGGCCATTGACTACGCGTCGGTGATGTTGGTGACGTTCCGGGTGGCTTCGGGGGACGTCCCCGAACCGCTCTACGGGACCGGCTTCCTGGTGCCGCGGCACAGTGCGCCCAAGGGTGGCGAGCCGTGGGCGGTCACCGCCTGCACCTTCCTCGACCGCAAGTGGCCACACCTGGCCCGGCCCGGGGAGGTGCTGCTCCGCGCCTCGCTCGGCCGGGTCGACGACACCCGGCCCGAGGGATGGACCGACGGCGAAGCGGCGCAACGGGCCTGGGATGATCTGGGCGGGCTGTTGGGGGTCAGCGGCGCCCCACTCGAGAGCGTCGTGGCGCGCCATCCCCACGCCTTCCCGCAGTACCGGGTGCATCACCTCTTGCGCACGGCGGGGGTGGAGGCGGCCGTCGCCCGCGTGGGCCACCTGGCCGTGGCCGGTGCGGCCTACCACGGGGTCGGCATCCCGGCCTGCATCGCCAGTGGTCGCACCGCCGCCCGCGCCCTCTTGTGAGCGTGCCCCCACGCGGGCGCATCGCTCTCCCCTCGCTGGCCGCCGGCGCCCTGTTGGCGTTTTCGCTCCCGCCCTGGGGCTGGTGGCCGCTCGGGCTCGTCGGCGCGGCGCTGTTCTATTGGCGCCTGCACGACCTCGCGTTGCGCACACGGATCTGGTCCGGTTGGCTGACCGGCCTCGGTTGTTTCGCCATCGGATTGGCCTGGGCCCGGGCCTTCAACTGGTACGGCGCGCTGGCGCTCGTGTTGTTCGAAGCGCTGTTCTTCGCCGTCGCCGCCGCCTGCACCCCGCCCGACCGCGGCCGGGCCATCGCCTTTGTCGGCTCCTGCACCCTGGCCGAGGCGGCACGCCTGGCCTGGCCCTTCGGTGGTCTCCCGCTGGGAGGGGTGTTCCTCGGCCAGGCCGACGGCCCGTTCCTCCAGCTGGCCCGCCTGGGTGGTCCCCTGCTCATGACCGCCGGCGTCTACGCCGGCGGCGTGGCGTTGGCCACGCTCACCACCTGGGCCGGGGCCCGGGCCGGGTCACGGCCCGGGCCCGGCGCGTTCGGGGGGCTCGCGGTCGCCGCCGGCCTCGTCGCCTTGGCGCTGGCGGGGGCGGGGGCGCCCGACGGCGGCGTCGCGGTGCGCACGGTGCAGGCCGCCATGGTCCAGGGCGGGGGTGCCTTCGGCGTCAGCAAGGAGGAGATCTCCCCGGCCTCGGTGTTCGGGGCCCAGCTGGCCGCCATGAAAATGGTCCGCGCCCACCCGCCCCCCGACCTCGTGCTGTGGCCCGAGGACGTGGTCGCCCTCGACGGCCCCCTGGCCGGCTCACCCCAGGCGGTGCTCCTGTCCCAGCTGGCCCGCCGGCTGCACACGACGCTGCTCGTCGGGGTGACCACACCGGTGGGCACCACCGCCTTCCGCAACGAGGTCGTGGCCTGGGGCCCCCACGGTCGGATCGTCGGTGTGTTCGAGAAGGTGCACCGGGTGCCCTTCGGCGAGTACGTGCCCGACCGCTCCCTCTTCGCGCACTTCGCCGACCTGTCCGGCGTCCCGCTCGATGCCGTCGCCGGGCACGGGAGCGGGCTCATGCGTACGCCGGCCGCACCGCTCGGGCTGATGGTCAGCTTCGAGGTGTTCTACGCCAACCGCAGTCGCGCCTCGGTGGGGGCCGGTGCTGAGCTGCTGGTCGTGCCCACCAACACGTCCTCCTACAGCACGTCCCAGGTTCCCGCCCAGGAGGTCGCGGCGGCACGGGTCCAGGCGGTCCAGACGGGCCGGGACCTCGTCCAAGCATCCCCCACCGGGTACAGCACGGCGGTCACCCAGCGCGGCGTCGTCTTGGCCCGCAGCACCTTGGGCCGCCGCCAGGTCCTCATGGTGCCCGTGGCCCTGCGCCGTGGTCTCACGCCCTATGACCACTGGGGCGACCTCCCGGTCGTGCTGCTCGCGGGCGGGGCGCTCGTCATTGGCTGGGCCCGCCAGCTGCGCTACTCGTAGTACCCGGAGTGGATGTAGACGCAGGGGACGCCTTGCGCGACGTACATGGCGTGGTTCGAGGGATCGTCCTCGAACGCCAGTCGTAGATCGAAGCCGTGGGCACGGAGGTCGCTGACCACCGTCTGCTTGAAGGACGTGACCTGCACGTAGTCGCCCCGCGACCGCATCACGAGCAAGTCCCAGCGCAACCCGTAACGCTCGAGCCACGCCAGCGTCTGGGGCTGCACCCGCTGGGGGCGCCCGGTGAGCAAGATGACGTCGAGGGCGGGATCGAGCAGCTCGAGCAAGCGGGCGATCTCCTCGATGACCGGGTCGTCGCCGCAGGCCTCGAAGAAGGCGTGCCAGTCCCGGCGGCCGTGCTCGATGTAGTGCTGGCGGCCCGCGGCATCCGAGAGCACGCCGTCGATGTCGAAGACGACGGCGGGCCCCCCCGTGCGCACGCCGTCGCGCCACGTCCAGTTGGTTCGTTCCTCGGGCGTCGGCGGCATGAAAGTCCACCTTAACGGCGTCCCCCGGCCATTCCGGGGCAACCACCGCGGTGGTCGAGAGACGTGCCGAACCCCCGAAAGTGACACCATGGAAGGGATCATGAGCAGCACCGTCGCCACCGGAGGGGAACGGGACCTGGCGCCGGCGACCGGCTGCGAGCATCGCATCGACGTGGCCCTCGGCCGTCGGGTCGAGGTGCTCGGCGACCTCCTGCTCCCGCCCGAGCCGAGTGATTCCTCCCGCGCCGCCTGCCGCGACATCGCCCGCCGCCTCGAGGAGTGGCAAGGCCCCGGCATCGTCATCCTCTGCGGCCGGCCGGTGGCGCCGGTGCTCGGCGAAGGCACCGAGGGGGCTGAGGCGTTGCACGCCCATCCCGTGCTCATGGGCGCGTTGCGCGCCTTCTCGGCGCGCCCGGATTCACAGGTGGTCGCCGTGCTCGCCCCCGAACTCGGTCCGGCGCTGATCGCTCCGCTCGAGCAGGCCGGCGTCACCGTGCACGCCGCCGTCGATCTGCGCTGCGAGACGGGAGCCGGGACGCGGACCGTGCTGGTGCGCGCCGGCACGCTGCGGCCCAGCGCCGACCCACACCTCGAGAGCGGCACCGAGGACCGACCCTGGCTGGTCGGCTTGGAACGGCTCGACGACCCGGGCCTGGCCCGACGCTTCGTCACGTCCCGCCTCCTCTACCGCAGGCTCCGGCGCTACCTCTGGGCCCCTCCCCTCGTGCTGGCCGCCATCGCGCTGTTGCTCCGGGTGGAGTTCGTCGTCGACGGGCTCGGGCACGTGTTCCGTTCCCCCCGCCAACAGAACGCGCTCCAGCACGCGTACGACGCGTCGTGGTTCTCGCGGTTCCTGGTCACCCTGGCCATCGCGGTGGCGCTCCTGGTCGTGCTCGCCATCGTGGTCGCCGTCACTTCACGCGGCATCTGGCGTGCCCTCGGGGGCGAAGACCTGCCGGCACCGTGGTCCGGACGCCAATCGGGGACACCCCCCATCGCCCATGCGCTCCTCGACATCGACGGCCGGGACACCCTCGACCTGACCCGGGCGGCCATCGAGGCCGGGGCCTCGGGGGTGATCGTGGGCGGCGCGCTGGTGCCCGAGCTCACCCACCTCGACGCAGGGTTCTTCGCCTGTCCCGGCGCCACCTCCGAGGTGGTCCACGAGCACCGGGGTCGTTTCGGCCTCCCGCCCACCTTCCTGCACCACCGGCAGGAGTCGACCCTCGAGATCGAAACAGGGGCCGACCTGCACGTCCGCCTGTTGCTGGCCGAGGCCGACCTGCCCCTGGCCACCCTGGGCGAGCGCCTGGTCACGTCGGACGTCGTGATCAAGGGCCGCTCCAAGGCGGCCGAGGTCCATGCCGAACTGGCGGCCGGATGGCCCAACGGCGCCTCCTGGCCGCCGGCGCCCGAGGTGGCTGCGGACCGCATCAGCGTCCGCCGCATCCGGCGCATCGCTGCCGTCTCGCTCTTCGTGGCCGGCCTGGTCGACCTGCTCTCCTCGGTGACCGAGCCCCTGCGCGCCCATCTGCACCTCATTGCCCAGTACCTGCCCATTACCGTCGTGCAGGCGGCCGGCGCCCTCGTGGCCATCGCCGGCATCGGGATGATCATGCTCTCGCGGGGCGTCCTGCGCGGGCAACGGCGCTCATGGATCGTCGCCGTGGCCCTGCTCAGCTTCACGCTCGTCCTTCATGTCGTCCACGCGGCGGACCTCGTCACCCTGGCCGTGTGCGCAGCGGTCCTCGTTCTGCTGATCGTCAATCGCGAGCATTTCCGGGCCCAGACCGAGCGGACGACCCTGCTGACCGCGCTCGTCATCCTGGCCGTCGGCGGCCTTTTCGCCACCCTGGGCGGCTTCGTCGGCGTCGAGGTGGCCGGGCGTGTCCACCACCACCCGCTGCCCTCGTGGCCCGAGGTGCTGCTCGGATCGGCCGAGCGCCTGGTCGGCGTCACCTGGGTGTCCTTCCCCTCGACCATCGACCGCTTCGCCTCCATCACCCTGCTCTCGGTGGGCATCTGCCTGATCGTGGCCGCGCTGTACCTGCTGACCCGGCCCGTCGTGGATCGCAGGCTCTCGTCGGGACGGGCCTCGGTGGGGCGGCGCGCCGCCGAGTTGCGGGCCCGCGACATCGTGCGACGCCACGGCACGGGCACACTCGACTACTTCGCCCTGCGCGACGACAAGCAGTGGTTCTTCCACCGTGACTCGCTGGTGGCCTACGCCGTGTTCGGCGGGGTGTGCCTCGTCTCACCCGATCCGATCGGACCCTTCTCGGAGCGGGCCCACGTGTGGGACTCGTTCCGGCGCTACGTCGACCGCAACGGGTGGGGTCTGGGCGTCATGGGCGCGGGCGAGGAATGGCTCCCCACCTACCAGGCCTCGGGCATGCGCTTCGTCTACATCGGCGACGAAGCCGTCGTCGACCCACGCGAATTCTCCCTCGACGGCGGCAAGATGAAGGGGCTGCGCCAGGCGGTCAACCGCGTGGCCCGCTACGGCTACACCGCCCGCTTCTTGGACCCGGCCCGTCTCGACCCGCACGACGCGGCCCGCATGACCGAACTGATGACCAAGAGCCGACGCGGCGAGCAGGAGCGCGGCTTCTCCATGATGCTGGGCCGGCTCTTCGATCCCCGCGACACCGGGCTGCTGCTCACCCTGGTGGAGGGGCCCGACGGGTCCCCGGTCGCCATGTGCCAGTTCGTGCCCTCCCCCGCCATCGGCGGCTACTCCCTCGACCTCATGCGACGCGATCCCGGAGACCATCCCAACGGACTGCTCGATTTCGCGCTCTGCTCCACCATCACGCACCTCAAGGAGATGGGGATGAAGGGACTCAGCCTCAACTTCGCCGCCATGCGATCGATCCTCGAGGGAGAGACCGGTGACGGGATGACCCAGCGGGTCGAGCGGTGGGCCCTGCGCCGGCTCTCGGGCGTGCTCCAGATCGAGACGCTCTGGCGTTTCAATGCCAAGTACGAGCCCCGGTGGCTGCCCCGCTACATCGTGTTCGACTCCGCCGAGCAATTCGTGCCCGTGGCGGTCCAGATCATGCGGGCCGAATCCCTGACCGAAGTGCCGGTGATCGGACGCCTCCTCACCACGACCAAGCGCTCGGGACCGGCCGTGCCAGAGTCGGTCCGGGCCCTGCTGGCGGAGGGCGAGTCCGAGGGCCGGCCCGACGGCGAGACCGCATCGGGCACCGACAGCACTCCGGCCCGGCACGTCGAGCAGACGGGTCCTCGTCGGTGAGCGAAGCTCCCTGCCCGGTGTGCGGCCATGCCGGATCGCACCCACCCGACCCCGAGCGCGGTCCCTGCCACGGCTGCGATCTCTGCTGGGCCGAGCAACAGCGGCGGGAACGGCCGCCCCATCACGGCAGGCCGTGACCGGTCTCGTCAGCTGATCTATTTGGGCAGGAACAGCAGGGTGGCGTGGTTGGCGAAGTCGATCAGCGGCTGGGGCCAGAAGCCGAAGAGTACGGTCACCCCGGTGCACAGGCCGATGGCCAGCGCCGTCAAGACCGGGACCGGCACCGCCTCGGGCAGATCGTCGTCGCCCTCGGGCGCCTCGTCGGCCAGAACGATGTGCTCGTTGATGGTGGAAACGGCGCTCGCTGTTGCCTCGGGACTGCCCCAGCTCGTGGTCATCGTCGGTGTGGTCGGCGCCGCCGACCCCTCGCCCGAGTCGGATGCGGCGACCGCCCCGGCCTCGGGCTCGCCCAGCCCGCCGCCGGCGTACATGAGGACGGCGATGCGCAGGTAGAAGTAGGCGGCCACGACGGCCGTCACCATGGCGATCACCCCGAGCGGCACGTTCCCCGACTGGACCACGGCGAAGACCACCTGCACCTTGGCCCATAAGCCCGTCGTGAACGGGGCCCCGGCCTGGGCCAGCAGCAGCACGGCGAAGGCCAGCGCCAGCACGGGCTGGCGTCCGGCCAAGCCACGGTAGTGAGACAGGTCGTGATCGTCGTCACCGCTCCGCCCGAGCACGGTGACGACCGCGAAGCTGCCGATGGTCATGAACATGTAGGCGAAGAGGTAGTAGAGCGAGGCGCTCGCACCACGGGCCGTCCCGGCCACCACGCCGAGGAGGATGAAGCCGGCATGGTTGATCGACGAGTAGGCCAGCATGCGCTTCACGTCGCGCTGGCGCAACGCCACGAACGCACCGAGGACCAGCGAGAGCACGGCCAACCCGTAGAGGATGGGACGCCAGTCCGAGGAGACCACCCCGAAGGACGAGAAGAGCACCCGGAGCAACGCGGCGAAGGCGCCCGCCTTGGCCACCGCCGCCATGAAGCCGGTCACCGGCGTCGGTGCCCCCTGGTACACGTCGGGCGTCCACATGTGGAAGGGGACGGCCGCGATCTTGAACGCGAAGCCCGCCAGCAGGAGGGCCAGCCCCGCCAGGAGGAGGCCGTTGGAGAGGACCACGTTCTTGGACAGGAAGTCGGCGATCTGGGTCAGGTTGGTCGAGCCGGTGGCGCCATAGGTCAGCGCAATGCCGTACACGAAGATGGCGGAGGAGAAGCCCCCGAGGATGAAGTACTTGAGGGCGGCTTCGCCCGAGGCGACCCGGCGGTAGTTGAAGGCGGTGAGCACGTAGAGCGCAATGGAGAGGATCTCGAGGCCGAGGAAGATGACGATGAGGTCGTTGGCCATCGCCATCACCATCGCCCCCGAGGCCGAGATCAAGGCCAACACGTGGAACTCGGCCCCCTGCACGCCTTCGCGTTCGAGGTAGCCGTTGGCCACCAGGGCGGTCAGGAACATGGCGATGCTGATCAGGATCATGAACAGCACGCTGAAGCCGTCCATCACCACGGCGTTGGCGATGTAGGTGTGCGGCCCGTGCTCGGCCACGTCGCTCCACTGCCACAGTGCGATGCCGAGCGAGGAACCCGAGATGACGACGGTGGCCGCCGTGGCCACCCTGACCCGCAGCGGGCGCCGCACCAGCGAGGCCACCGCCAGCAGCACCACCGCCCCGCCGATCATGATGATCACCGGCATGATGGCCAGGTAGCGGATGGGCGGGACCGCGATGGTGTTCGAGGCCGCGTGGGCGGTGTGGGTGGCCTGAGCCGCGCTGAGGGCGTGCAAGCCGATCACTTCACGCCCTCCACGCCCTTGACCGCCACCGGCGGCTGGAAGTGACCGGTGCTCGACTCCACGTGGGCGATGAGCTGGTCCACCGAGGGGTTGATGCGGTCGAGCACCGGCTTGGGGTACACCCCCAAGAAGACGATGAGGATGATGAGCGGGGCCATCACCGCCCGCTCGAGCAGGCCCAGATCCCGCACCCTCTCGTCCTTCTCGTCCCGGGGCGGGCCGTGGAAGACCTGCTGGTAGGCCCAGAGCAGGTAGACGGCGGCCAGGATCACGCCGAGCACGGCCACCACCGCCCACCAGCGATGGGTGATGAAGGTACCCGAGAGCACGAGGAACTCACTCACGAAGCCGTTGAGCCCTGGCACGCCGATGGAGGCCATCATCACCACGGTGAACGCAGCGGCCAGGACCGGTGCCGCCTTCTGCAGGCCGCGCATCTCGTTGGTCTGCCAGGTGCCCCGGCGCTGGTAGATGAAGCCGATCAGGATGAACAGCGCGCCCACGATGAGCCCGTGGTTGAGCATGAGCAGGACACCCCCGGCCAGACCCTGCGAGCTCAGCGCCACGGCGCCCAGGGCGATGAAGCCGATCTGGGCCAGCGAGGAGTAGGTCACCACGCGCTTCATGTCGCGTTGGGCACAAGCGACGATCGCCCCGTAGACGATCCCGATCACGGCCAACGTGAGGAGGAGCGGGGCCAGGGTCCGCGTGGCCTGGGGAAAGAGGCTGAGGTCGAAGCGGATGATGCCGTACGTGCCGAGTTTGGCCAGCACGCCCGAGAGCAGCACCGAGCCCTCCTCGGGCGCCTCGGTGTAGGCGTCGGGCGACCACGTGTGCAGCGGGAACAGCGGGGCCTTGACCGCGAAGGCCGCCGTGAAGGCCAAGAAGAGCAGGATCTCGGTGCTCGACGAGAGATGGGTCTGCATGAGCGGCCCGAGCGAGAACGTCAGGTAGTGGTACTGAGACTCGTGGATGAAGGCGAGGACCAGGATGCCGACCAGGAGGAAGGCCGAGCCGAGGAACGTGTAGAGGAAGAATTTCGACCGCGGCGTAGGCCCGGCGCTGGTGACCCCAGCCGGCAATGATGAAATACGCCGGCACCAGGGTCAGCTCGAACATGAAGAAGAACACGAGCAGGTCGAGCGAGACGAAGCTGCCCATCACGGCCGCCTCGAGCAAAAGGATCCAGGCGAAGTAGACCCGGCTGTTCTCCCGGTTGCGACCAAGGACGATGGTCAACGGGAAGAGCACCGCGGTGAGCAGGATCAGGAAGATGGAGATGCCGTCGACCCCGAGGTACCAGTGCACGCCGAGCGAGCTCCCCGTGTACTGGTGGTTCGAGACCAACTGGAAGCCGCCGTCGTGCACCTTCATCACCACCAGGGTGCCGATGGCGAAGCCGAGCGTGACCAGCGATGCGATCAGGGCGAGCGCGTAGACGAGCTCCTTCTTGAAGCTCTTGTCGAGCCCCAGCAGTCCGAGCAGCGCGGCGCCGATGGCCGGCACGAGCACCAGCAGCGTCAGAAAAGGGACGTCGTGGTGTGTCATCCCCACCACACCCTGCTCAGCATGAAGCCGATGAGGAGGGCCACCCCGAGCGCGATGCCGAGCGCGTAGTTGCGGGCGTAGCCGGTCTGCAGTTTGCGGGCGGCCTGCCCGGTGGCCCGCGCCAAAGACGCTGTCCCGTTCACTGCGCCGTCGATGATGCGGGCGTCGACCACCCAGGCGCAGAACGCGGCCAGGCGCTGGCCGGGCCGGCCGATGACGGTGTCGTAGAAGTCGTCCCAGTACCAGACCCGCTGGAGGAACGCGGGCTCCAACCGGGGCTGGTAGACGTCATCGCCCCGCCAGAGCCAGTAGGCCACGATCAGGCCGATGAAGGCCGCCGCGATGTCGACGATGGCCAGGGCCCACTCGGCACCGCCTGCGAGGTTGTCGTTGAAGAGGGTGCCGGCGAAGACCGGGGTCAGGAAACTCTCGAGATTGTCCGTGTGCACCCAGGGCAGGTCGAGCGCACCGGCGAAGAAGGCGAAGAAGGCGAGGATGATCAGCGGAATCCGCATGAGCCAACCCGACTCGTGGGGCGTGTGCAGCGCCGGCTCGCCGTTCGGTCCGGGCTTGTCGAAGCGCTCCTCTCCCCCGAAGGCCAGGACCTCGAGCCGGCTCATGTAATACGCCGTGAGCACGGCGGTGATCACACCCAACACCCACAGCGGCTTGTAGTGGGCGAAGACGTTGTCGAGCACGTCGCCCTTGGCCCAGAACCCGCTCAACGGCGGGATGCCGGCGATGGCCAGGAAGCCGATGGTGAAGGTGATCGTCGTCCACTTCATGTAGCGGCGCAGCGCGCCCATGCGCTTGAGGTCCTGTTCGTCCTCGAGCCCGTGGATGACCGAGCCCGCCCCGAGGAAGAGGAGGCCCTTGAAGAAGGCGTGGGCCACCATGAGGAAGATGGCCGCGATGTAGGCCCCCGAACCGACGGCCAGCACCATGTAGCCGATCTGGGAGATCGTCGAGAAGGCGAGCACCTTCTTGATGTCCTGTTGCGCGCAGGCGATGGTGGCGGCCACGAACGCGGTGACCCCACCGATGATGGCGATCACCAGCGTGCCGTCAGCCGACAGGTGGAGGAGCGGGTTCATGCGACACAGCAGGTAGACCCCGGCCGTCACCATCGTGGCGGCGTGGATGAGGGCCGAAACCGGCGTCGGGCCCTCCATGGCGTCGGGCAGCCAGTTGAACAGGGGGATCTGGGCCGACTTGCCCGTGGCGGCCAGGAAGAGGAGCAGGACGGCGGCCGTGGCCGAGGCGCTGTTGAAGTGGGAGAGCTGCCCGAAGATGCCGCCGCCCGGGCCACTGGCGTACTCGACGGTGCCCGTCTTCTCGAAGATCAGGAAGATCGCCAGCAGGAAGCCGGCGTCACCGATGCGGTTGTAGATGAAGGCTTTCTTGCCTGCCGAGGCGGCCGACTCCCTTTGGAACCAGAAGGCGACGAGCCAGTAGGAGCAGACGCCCACGCCTTCCCAGCCCACGAACGTGAGGAGCAGGTTGTTCCCCAGCACCAGAAGGAGCATGGAGAACACGAAGAGGTTCAGGTAGATGAAGAACTTCGGGTAATCGCGGTCGCCCTTCATGTACGCGATGGAGTACAGGTGGATCAGCATGCTGACCCCGGTGATGAAGAGGCACATCGTCATCGACAGCGGGTCGACCAGCGTGCCCACGGGCACGTGCAGGCCGCCCGCCTGGAACCAGGTGTAGTAGTTCTCGACCACGAGGCGGTGGGACGAGGGCAGATCGATCAGCCCGAAGAAGACGACGATGGCCGCGACGAAGGCCCCGGCCACGGCGATCGTGCCGATCCAGCCGGCGATCGGGTCGCCGATACGACGGCCCAGGGCCACCAGCAGCAGGAAGCCGGCCAGGGGGAACAGCAGCATGAGGTACGCCACGTGGACCATGGCTCAGCCCTGCAAGGAATTCAGGTCGTCCGCCACGGTCGTGTCGCGCCGGCGGTAGTTGGTCACGACGATGCCCAGGCCCACCACGACTTCGGCCGCCGCCACCACGAGGACGAAGAAGACGACTGCTTGCCCGCCGATGTCACCGAGCATGCGGGCGAAGGTCACGAAGGTCAGGTTGGCCGCGTTGAGCATGAGCTCGATGCACATGAACATGATGAGCACGTTGCGTCGCACCAGCAGCCCGATGGCGCCGATGGTGAAGACGATGGCGGCCAGCCCCAGGTACCAGGATCCCGAGAGGCTCATGCCGGCAGCTCGCTCTCCGAGCCGGACCCGGATGCGGACTCGGATGCGGACCCGGATTCGTCGTCGTGGAAGGTTGGTGGGCGGCGGGCCAGCACGACGGCGCCCACCACGGCGATGACGAGCAGGGCGGCCGTGGCCTCGAAGGCGAAGAGGTAGGTGGTGAAGAGCTGCTTGCCCAGCTGGGCCGGTTCACCGGCCGGCGAGTTCAACCCGGCCACGTGGCCCTGGATCGGGCCCACCACCTGCTTGGCACCGGTGACCCAGTGGGCGGTGGCCGCCATGGCCAGAATCCCGCCCAGGGTGACGATGGCGAAGAGGAAGGCGAGCGGACGCTGGCCGGCCAGGGGTTCGACGTTGACGTTCTCGGCCCGGTCCACCCCGAGGAACATGATGACGAAGAGGAACAACACGACGATGGCCCCGGCGTAGACGATGATCTGCACCGCGGCCAGGAAGTCGGCCTCCTGCTCGATGAAGAGGACGGCCACCCCGAAGAGGGTCATGACGAGGAAGAGGGCGGCGTGCACCGGGTTGGACGAGGTGACCACGCCGATCGAGCCGACCAGGATCACCAGGGCGGCCGCGGCGAACACGATGGCGTCGGGCACGGTGGGGCGCGATGAAGCCAGGAGCAGGTGGAGGGTGATCATGGGTCAGGCCTTCTCCTTGGCCTTGCCCTTGGCCTCGGCCTCGGCCTTGGCCGCCTTGCGCGAGGCGCGCAACTCCTTCATGCGCCCGCGCATGTCCTCCATCTTCCGCCTGTTGCGCGCCGCGCCCTTCTGGGCCCGCCACACGCGGCCCTGCATGCCCCGGTGGTTGAGCGGGATGTCCTCGTCGAGCAGGTGGGCCTCGAGCACCTCACGCAGCGGCTTCGTGCCGGTGGCCTCGTCGTCGCGCCGGCCCGACTGGCCGCCCTCGGGCGCGCGCACGCCGTAGCCCAGCTCGCCTTCCCATTGCACCTCGCCCTCGTAGGCCGCGTTGCCCGACGGCGAGGTGGCCCGCATCCAGCCCGACGTCATGAGGTCGTCGCCCTCGCGCCAGTCCTCCCAGGGCAGCTTCTTGGGCGTGCCGTCGTCGTTCACCACCAGCTCTTCCTTGGTGTAGATGGCGTCGGACCGGTTGGTGAAGGAGAACTCGAAGAGCTTCGACTCGGTGATGGCCTCGGTCGGGCACGCCTCCACGCACATGTCACAGTGGATGCAGCGCAGGTAGTTGATCTCGTAGACGTAGCCGTAGCGCTCGCCGGGCGACACCGGGTGGTCGGGCGGGTTGTCCAACCCACGCACGTAGATGCAGTCGGCCGGGCAGACACCGGCGCACAGCTCGCAGCCGATGCACTTCTCCATGCCGTCCTCGTAGCGGTTGAGGACGTGGCGACCGTGCTGGCGCGGCTGCTTGGGCTTCTTCTCCTCCGGGTACTGGGTGGTGACCCGCGGCCGGCTCAGGTGCTGGAAGGTCAGCTTGAACCCGCCCAGGAACGACAGCTGGTCCTTCACCTCGTCGCCGACGCCCATTACCCATCACCCCCATCAGTCGGATCGCCCGGGAAGGAACTGGGCGCCAGCCGCATGGGCCGGGACACCCGGCGGCCGATGGCCGGGATCACCACGTCCTCCTCGCTGCGGCCCGAGCCGAGCTTGTTGGCCCGCAACAGGAGCACCGCGGCCAGGGCGATCGGCACCAGCAGGACGAGCCCACCCCAACCCCAGGCCACGATGCCGGCCACCAGGAGCAGCCAGCCGAGCGACATGGGGATGAGTCGCTTCCAGCCCAGGTCCATCAGCTGGTCGTAGCGCAGGCGGGGCAGCGCCGCCCGGAACCAGACGTAGATGAAGCAGAAGGCGACCACCTTGAGCAGGAAGTAGATGATCGGCATGTAGATGGTGGCGCCGGGGATGTGGAAGATGTAGCCGTTGGGCCCGCCGAAGAACAGCGTCACCACGATGGCCGACATGGTGATGGTGTTCATGAACTCGGCCAGGAAGAACAGGCCGAAGCGGATGGAGGAGTACTCGGTGTGGAAGCCGCCCACCAGCTCCTGCTCCGCCTCGGTCAGGTCGAATGGGGGCCGGGTCAACTCAGCCGTGATGGCGATCATGAAGAAGATGAAGGGGATGAAGCCGAGGCGGATCAGGTTCCAGTTCCAGAAGCCGTTCGCCTGCGAGGCGACGATGGCCCGGGTCGAGAGCGAGTGGCTGACCAGCACGACCATGACCGTGGTCAGGCCGAGCGCGGCCTCGTAGGAGATCACCTGGGCCGAGGCCCGCACCGAGCCGAGCAACGGGTACTTCGACCCCGACGACCAGCCGGCCAGCATCACGCCGTAGACCGCGATGCCCGACATGGCCAGGACGAGGAGGATCCCCATCGGCGGGTCGGCCACCTGGAGCTCGAAGGTATGGCTCCCGATGGTGATCACGCCCCCGACCGGGACGACGGTGAAGATGAGCACCGCCGGAATGACCGAGAGGTACGGGGCCAGCTTGAAGACGAAGGAGTCGGCCCGGTCGGGCAACAGGTCCTCCTTGAAGACGAGCTTGGTCCCGTCGGCCAGCGTCTGGAGGAGCCCCCACGGCCCGGCCCGGTTGGGGCCGATGCGGCTCTGCATGTCCGAGATGACCTTGCGCTCGAACCAGATCATCAGCGCCGTCGCCACCAGGAGGGCCACGAAGGCCACCAGGCACTTGATGATGATGATCAGCCAGACCTCCCAGTTGAGGCCGAAGTAGAGCAACGGGTCGCCGTTGCCGTTGTTGGCGCTGTGCGTGAGCACGGTCGGTCCGACGTTGGACGCGGCGGCGTGCGCGGCGGCCGTGTTGGTGCTCGCGGCTGCGCCGGCAAGGAGGGAACCGATGACCCCGATCACACCGACTCCAGTCGCACGTCGGTCACCGGAGCCCGGCTGTCGATGAGGGTGGCCACCGCGTTGCCCGGCGCGCTCTCGCCGCCGGGCACGTTGAAGTCGATGGCGACCACGCCGCGGGGTACGCCGGCGTCGGCCTCGGCGGGCAGGGTCAGCTCGCCCCGGGCCGAGCGCACCTTGACCCGGTCCCCCGTCTCGGCCCCCAGACGGTCGAGGTCGTAGGGGTTGGCCCGGGCCACCAGCGCGGGCACGAGGGGCGTGAGCGAGGGCGAGCCCGTGACCGAGCTCCCGGCGTCGTAGAGCCGGCGCCCCGCCACCAGGCGCAACGTGTAGTTGTCGGCCTTGGGGATGTGGAGCGGCTCGGTGCCGCCGGATCCCGGCCCGGCGATCAGGGGCGGTCGGCTGCCCAGGTCGGCGGCTCGCAGCGACGCGGGAACGGTGCCGCCGGTGCCCAGACGCGGCGGCGCGCCCTGGCGTTCGACCGATTCGACGCCGGGCAGGGCGATGGGGTCGATGGGCTCGACCCCGATCCGGCGCGGGGCGCCCACGACGATCGGCACCACGATCCCGTCGTGGGCGGCGTCGGAATGCAGCACCTCGGGGGTCAGGCCGCCGTAGGCCGGCGCGGTGCGCTCGAGCTCCGCGGCCAGGTCGCTGTCGCTCTGCGAACCGAGGTCGGAACCGAGGGCCACGGCCAGCTCGGCCGCGATCATCCAGTCGGGCCAGGCGAAGCCCGGCGCGCTCAGCTTCGGCCCGAGCCGGGTCACCCGGCCCTCGAGGTTGGTCGTGGTGCCCGTGCGCTCGTGCTGGATCGCGCAGGGCAGGACGACGTCGGCATGGGCATCGACCGACTGCGACGGGTGTCCGGTCACGGCGATCACGAAGTGGCCGCCCGACAGCGCCGCCTTGGCCACGGCGTGGTCGGGGAAGTCGCTCAGGGGGTCGGACCCGAGCAACACCAGGGCCTGGACCTGGGTACCCCCTTCCCCGCCGGTCCCCATACTCTCCCCGGTCCCTGCACTCTCGCCGGCCCCTGCACTCTCCCCGGCCATCGAGGCCAGGACGCCGGCCGTATCGAGCCCGGTGGCGGCCGGCACCGAGCCCCACGCCGCGGTGAAGCGCTCGCGCCCGGCGTCGAGGGTGACCCGCCCGGGCAGCAGGCCGGGGGCCAGACCCATGTCGAGCGCGCCGAACACGTTGCCCCGGCGCAGCGCGGGCAGGAAGGTCGCCTGGGGCAGCGCCTGGGCCAGCACGCGGAGCGCGGCCGCCGCCACCTCACCCGATTCGGCGTAGGACGGGCGCCCGGCCACGACGACGACGCCCTCGCCACCGGGATGCCCGGCCAGGAGGGCGCGGGCGGCCTCGAGCGCGCCGTCGGCCAGGGCGCTGCCCTCGTGGTGGGTGCCCAGCGCGCCGGCGGCCGAGTCGTCGCCGGCGAGAGCCTGGGCCACCAACGGCGCGTCACCGGGCCGCATGGCCAGGGTGACGTCGGCCAGGGGTGTCAACGCGGTCCGGGTGGGCGCGATCTCGATGAGCTTCGGGCGCCCCTTCAGCGCGGCCCGCAGCCGCAGGAAGAGGACGGGCAGTTCCTCGCGCAGGTCGCCCCCCAGCGTGATGAGCAGCGGCGCCGACGCCGCCTGGTCGATGGTGGCCCGGGGCAGCCCGAGCACCAGGTCGGCCGGGAGGCCGTCGCCCAGTTGGGCGTCCACCGAGTCGGTCCCGATCACGCCCTTGGCCAGCTTGGCCCACGCGTAGGCGGATTCGTTGGTGAGACGGGCGCCGCCGATGAGGGCGACCGCGCCCGGACCGCCGGACGCCTTGGCTGCGGTGATCCCCGCCGCCGCCGCCGCCAGGGCCTCGCCCCAGCTGACGGGTACGAGCTCGCCCTCCTTGCGGATGCGCGGCTCGACCAGGCGGCCGTGTTCGAAGCGGCCGGTCTCGCGGGCCTCGCCCAGGAACTGCCCCCTCGAGGCGCCGAGGCTCACGACCTGCGAGGCGGTGGCCGGGGCCACGTCGACGTTCTCGTCCGCCACCACGTCGGGCAGGGGACCCGCGTCCACCTCGTCACCGTTGACCGACTCGTAGGCAAAGCGGCCCTTGTCGCAGAGCCAGCCGTGGTTCACCGGCTCGCTGTCGATGCCGAGCAGTCGGGTCAGCCGGTTCTGCGACGACTGCACGGCCACCCGGCAGCCGACCGAGCAGGCGGTGCAGGTGGACTCGACCTGATCGAGGTCCCAGGGGCGGGCCGTGAAGCGATAGGGCGTCGCGGTGAGCGCGCCGACGGGGCAGATCTGCACCGTGTTGCCACTGAAGTAGGAGGAGAACGGCTCGGTCGGGAAGGTGGCCACCTCGACCGACTCGCCCCGGCCGGCGAAGTCGATGAGGGCCTCGCCCGCCACCTCGTCGGCGAAGCGGGTGCAACGGGCGCACTGGATGCAGCGCTCGCGGTCGAGCAGCACGAGGTCCGAAATGGCAATGGGCTTCTCGAAGTGCCGCTTCTCCTCGACGAACCGGCTCTCGCCCGGACCGTAGGCCAGGGTCTGGTCCTGGAGCGGGCACTCGCCGCCCTTGTCACACACCGGGCAGTCGAGCGGGTGGTTGGCCAGCAGGAACTCGAGCACGCCGTCCTGCGCCTTCTTGACCCGGTCGTTGCTCGAATCGACCACCATGCCGTCGGTGACCGCCACGAAGCAGGCCGGGGTGAGGGTGGCACCGCGCGGTCCCTCCACGTCGACCAGGCACATGCGGCACATGCCCACGGGCTCCATGCGCGGGTGGTAGCAGAAGCGCGGGATGTAGGTGCCCGCCCGCTCGGCCGCCGCGATGATGAGCTCGCCCTTGGTCGCCGTCACCGTGCGCCCGTCGAGCGTGAAGGTGAGCTCGTCGGCGGGGGCGTCGGTCTTGGCCGTGTCGGTCTTGGCCGTGTCAGTCAAAGGGGCACCCCCCTTCTTTGACGTGCACCAGGAACTCGTCACGGAACATGCGGATACCCGAGGCGATCGAGGAAGGAATGGACGGGCCAAGCACGCAGATGGTCGTCTGCTGCGGCGGCCAGGCCACGCCGGGCGAGATGTTGTCGCACAGGTCCATGAGAAGGTCCAGATCTTCCTCGCGGCCGTCGCCATTCTCAATTCGCCAGAGGATGCGCTCGAGCCAACCCGAGCCCTCACGGCACGGCGTGCACTGGCCGCACGACTCGCGGGCGAAGAATTTCGTGATGCGCCATGCGGCCCGCACCACGCAGGTGGCCGAGTCCATCACGACGACCGAGCCCGAGCCGAGCATGGAGCCGGCGTCGCCCACCTCGTCCTGGCCCAGTGGCAGGTCGACCTGGTCCGGTCCGAACCACGGGGCCGAGACGCCGCCGGGGATGAATGCCTTGAGGGTGTTGGAGCCCCGGATCCCGCCCCCGAGCACCGGGGCGTAGATGAGGTCGCGGAAGGTGGTCTTGACCATCTCGAGCTCGTAGTTGCCGGGCTTGCGCACGTGACCGGCCAACGCGAACAGGCGCGTCCCGGTGGAGCGACCGGCGCCCAGCGCGGCGAACGCGGCACCGCCGTTGGTGATGATCCACGGGATGTTGGCCATGGTCTCGACGTTGTTGACCACGGTGGGCTCGCCGTAGAGGCCGATGGAGGCGGGGAAGAACGGCGGCTTGATGCGCGGGAAGCCGCGCTTGCCCTCGAGCGACTCGAGCAGCGCGGTCTCCTCGCCGCAGATGTAGGCGCCGGCGCCGGGGTGCACGACGATGTCGAGCGAGAAGCCCGAGTCGAAGATGTTGCTCCCCACGGCGCCGTGGGCGTAGGCCTCGTTCAGCGCGGTCTGCAGACGCTCGAGGCCCAGTGCGAACTCGCCGCGCAGATAGATGAAGGCCTGCGTGACCTGCAGCGCGTAGGCCGAGATCAAGACGCCCTCGAGGATCTGGTGCGGGTCACCCTCGATGAGCATGTGGTCCTTGAAGGTGGCCGGCTCGGACTCGTCCCCGTTGATCACGAGGTAGGTGAGCGAGGCCTTGGGGGGCAGCAGCGACCACTTGCGCCCGGCCGGGAAGCCGGCGCCGCCCCGCCCGAGCAGGCTGGCCGCGTCGACCTCGGCCGCGACCGCCTCGGGTGTCATGGTCAGCGCCTTGCGCAGCGCCTCGTAGCCGCCGGTGGCCAGGTAGCGCTCCATCGTGTAGGAGTCGTCGTAGCCCAGGCGCGACGTGATGATCTTGGGAGCGTCCGTGATGGCCATCAGGCCTTGTCCCCCGCCGCGCCGGCCCGGGCCGCCTTGGCCTCGGCCATGCGGGCCCGCTCGCCCACGATGGCGTCCTTGTCGGCCTGCAGCCCGACGGTGCGGCGCACCCGGACCAGGGTGCCGTGCCCCGGGACGGTGTCCGAAAGGGTGCCCGAGCGCAGGTCCGAGACCAGCCGGTCGAAGCTCTCGGGCGTCTGCGCGCCGACGTAGCGGTGGTTGACCTGCACGCACGGCGTGCGGTCGCAGTCGGCCAGGCACTCCGCCTCTTCGAGCGTGAAGACCCCGTCGGGTGTGGTGCCGCCGGCGTGCACCCCGAGCGAGGACTCGGCGTGCTCGAGCAACTCGAGCGCGCCGCCGAGCATGCAGGCGATGTTCGTGCAGACCGAAACCACGTAGGTGCCGACCGGCTCGGTGAAGAGCATGTCGTAGAAGGTGGCCGTGCCCCGCACCTCGGCCGGCGTCACGCCGCAGAGCCCGGCGATCTCCTCCATGGCCTCGGGGCGGAGCCAGCCGTCCTGCTCCTGGGCCAGGTGGCACAGTGGGATGAGGGCCGAGCGCGGCTGGGGATAGAGGGCGACCAGCGCCTTGGCCTGCTCGGTGATCTCCGCCTTCAGGTGGCTCACCGGTCCACCTCGCCCATCACCGGGTCGACCGAGGAGATGACGGCCACCGCGTCGGCCATGAGGCCGCCGCGCAGCAAGAGCGGGAGCGCCTGCAGGTTGACGAAGCTGGGTCCGCGGATGTGCATGCGGTAGGGCTTCGAGGTGCCGTCGGAGACCATGTAGCAACCGAGCTCGCCCCGGGGCGACTCGATGGCCACGTAGACCTCGCCCTCGGGGACCCGGAAGCCCTCGGTGAAGATCTTGAAGTGGTGAATGAGGGCTTCCATGCTCTCGTCGATGCGGGCCCGGGGCGGAGGTGTCACCTTCCGGTCCTGCACCCGGTAGTCACCCGGCGGCATCATCTCGACGATCTGGCGCAGCATGCGGATGGACTCGCGGATCTCGTTGAGGCGCACCGAGTAGCGGTCGAAGTTGTCGCCGTAGCGGCCCACGATGACGTCGAAGTCGAGCTTGTCGTAGGCCAAGTAGGGCATGGTGCGACGCAGGTCCCAGGGCACGCCGGTCGAGCGCAGGATGGGGCCGGTGACCGACAAGGCCAGTGCCTCCTCGGCCGAGATGTTGCCCACCGCCTCGGTGCGCTCCCGGAAGATGGGCTGACCCGTGAGCAACTCGTCGTACTCGAAGGTGCGGGCCAGCACGGTCTCGCAGATGATCGTGACGTCGTCCTCCCAGCCGTCGGGTAGGTCGGCGGCCACGCCACCGGGACGGATGAAGTTGTGGTTCATGCGCAGGCCGGTGGCCTTCTCGAAGAAGGAGAGGACCATCTCGCGCTCGCGGAAACCGTAGATCATCATCGACGTGGACCCGAGGTCCATGCCGTTGGTGGCCATCCACATGAGGTGGGAGGAGACCCGGTTCAGTTCGGACATCAGCATGCGGATCCACACCGCCCGCGGGGGCAGCTCGACGCCGAGCAGAGCCTCGGTGGCCAGTGAGAAGACCAGCTCGTTGTGGAGGGGCGAGAGGTAGTCCATCCGGGTCACGTTGGTGGCGCCCTGGACGTAGGTCAGCTCCTCGCCCGTCTTCTCCATCCCCGTGTGCAGGTAGCCGATGATGGGCTTGGTCCGCAGCACGGTCTCGCCGTCCAGCTCGAGCATGAGGCGCAGCACTCCGTGGGTGGAGGGGTGCTGCGGGCCCATGTTGATGATCATCGTCTGGTCGTCGCGCCGCTCGATGTCGATGTCGCCCGCGTCCACGTAGCCGCCCTCGGGCAGGCGCAGGACCGCCCCGACCTCCTGGCGCAGCTCCTCGGCCGAGGTGGTTCCCCGGGGCAGCAGTTCCTGGGCTCCCTCGGAGGTCTCGGCCACGAAGTAGCGCTCCTCCTCGGCCTCGCGGTGCTCCTTCTCGGTGGCCTCGAGGCCGAACTCGGCCTGGTCCGGCTCGTCGCCCCCGCCGCGCTCGTCGTGCTCGCTCATCGCGGTCCCGGTGCTTCCTTGAACTGCACGGGCACCCGCCCGACGCCGTAGTCCTTGCGCAGGGGGTGTCCCTCCCAGTCCTCGGGCATGAGGATGCGGGTCATGTCGGGGTGGCCGGCGAAGAGGATGCCGACCAGGTCGTAGGCCTCGCGCTCCATGGCGTCGGCGCCGGGGTAGACGTGGGTGATCGACTCGACCGTGGGGTCGGACTCGGGCACCTGCACCCGGATCCGCACCCGCTGGCGCATGGAGAGCGAGAGCAGGTTGACCACGACCTCGAAGCGCTCGGGACCGACCCCGTCGGGCAGCGAACGCCCCGGGTGGGTCAGGTAGTCGACGGCGCAGAGGTCCGAGCACGTCTCGAAGCCGGCGTCGCGGAAGGCGGCCACCATGTGCAGGTAGGTGTCGCGGCCGGGAAAGGCCAACTGGTCGACCAGGCGGTCGGGCAGGCGCGGCACCTCGGGCAGGACGTTGGAGGGCGCCACGGCCGGAGCGGCAGTCGGGGCGGCGTCGCTCACCGTGGCGTGGCCACCCGGACGGCATCGGGCACGGTCGGTGTCCACCCGCCGGTGGCCTGCTCGCCGGCCGGGACCGTCGAGCCGGGCCGCCGGGTGATCTCCCCGGTGCGGATCTTCTCGTGCAGGGTCAGGATGGCGTGCAAGAGCGTCTCGGGCGAGGGCGGGCATCCCGGGGCGTAGACGTCGACCGGCACGATCTGGTCGACCCCCTGCACGATGGCGTAGTTGTTGAACATGCCGCCGGTCGAGGCGCAGACGCCCATGGAGATGACCCACTTGGGCTCCATCATCTGGTCGTAGACCTGGCGCAAGACCGGGGCCATCTTCTGGGAGACCCGCCCGGCCACGATCATGAGGTCGGCCTGGCGGGGCGAGGCCCGGAAGACCTCCATGCCCAGCCGACTGATGTCGTAGTCGGCGGCCCCCACCGACATCATCTCGATGGCACAGCAGGCCAAGCCGAAGGTGGCGGGCCACACGCTGTTGCGCCGGGCCCACTTGACCATGTCCTCGAGGCGGCCGGTCAGGAAGTTGTGCTGGAGGTCCTCGATCCCCATCCCTCAGGCCGCCTCACCCGGACGATTCGGGCGAGCCGCACTGATGCGAGTGATGGTCGACTCCGAGGTGCGGCTTGGCATGCCCGATTGCAGGCTCTTCGCCGGGCCCCAGGTGAGCGCGCCGTTGGAGATGAGGTAGACGAAGGACACGAACACCACGGCGGCGAAGACGATGACCTCGATCAGGCCGAAGGTGGCGATCTGGTGGAAGACCACCGCCCAGGGATAGAGGAACACGATCTCGATGTCGAAGATGATGAAGATCATCGACACCAGGTAGAAGCGGACGGGAAACCTCTGTGCCGGCTCGTCGTTCGGCACGATGCCGCACTCGTAGGGCGCCAGCTTGGCTGCGGTCGGCTTCTTCTTCGGTGCCAGCATGGCCGACGACACGAGCGAGAAGACCGTGAAGGCGAAGGCGAGAAAGGCCATGATCAGGATCGGGAGGTACTGGTCCACGGTGATCCGTTTCTACCATGCGACTCCCAGCCAGGGCACATCCGCCCGCTGGTCAGACGCCCTACGCGGCAGACCTACGATGCCCTCGTGACGGATCCCGACGAGACCCCTCCCACCGGACCCGCCAAGAAGGCGCCCAGCGGCCAGGCGCCGGCCAAGAAAGCGGCCAAGAAGGCGTCGCCCGCCAAGAAGGCGGGCGCGGCCAAGAAGACGGCGACGGCCAAGAAGACGGCGGTGGCCAAGAAGACGGCGACGGCCAAGAAGACAGCGACGGCCAAGAGGGGCGCCCCGGCCAAGGAAGGCGCCCCGGCCAAGGAGACGGCCGCGACCAAGAAGGCCGCTCCGACCGAGCACGTCTACGACGTCGTGGTCGTGGGCGCCGGGCCGGCCGGCTCCTCCTGCGGCTACTGGTTGGCCCAGGCCGGCTGGGACGTCTGTGTGGTGGAGAAGAAGGTCTTTCCCCGTGAGAAAACGTGTGGCGACGGGCTCACGCCTCGCGCGGTACGCCAGCTGGCCGACATGGGGCTCGGTGACGCGCTGGCCGGGTCCTCGCACCACTACACCGGGTTGCGGGCCTATGGCTTCGGTCACTCCATGGAGATGCAGTGGCCCGAGCACCCGAACTTCCCCAGCTACGGCTACACCATCACCCGTCACGACCTCGACGGCCTGGTGGCCGGGAGGGCGGCCGAGGCCGGAGCCACCCTGCTCCAGGGCACCGAGGTCACCGCCCCCATCGTCGTCGAGTCGGCGTCGGGCCCGGGCTCGCTGGCCACCCTGAGCGGGGTGCTGGTCAAGGAGAAGGGCTCCCGCGAGAGCCGGCCCATCCAGGCCCGCTACGTCGTGGTGGCCGACGGCTCGAATTCCCGGGTGGGCCGGATGCTGGGCACGGCGCGCCGGCGCGAGCTGCCCATGGGCATGGCCCTGCGCGGCTACTACCGCTCCGAGCGCCACGACGACACGTTCATCGAGTCCCACCTCGACATCCGCGACGCCGAGGGGAACGTCGTCCCCGGGTATGGCTGGATCTTCCCCATGGGCGACGGCCGGGTCAACGTCGGAGTCGGGCTCCTGTCCACCGACGCCCGCTGGAAGGGCGTGAACACATCGCACCTCATGGACGCCTTCGTGGGCTACGCCCCGGCGTCGTGGGGCCTGAGCCCCGAGACGAGCTGTGGGCCGCCGACGGGCGGCAAGCTACCCATGGGCCTCTCGGTCGGCCCGCGCGCCGGGGGCAACGTCCTCATCGCCGGCGACGCCGGCGGGGCGATCAACCCGTTCAACGGCGAGGGCATCGCATATGCCTACGAGACGGGCCGGCTGGCCGCCGCTGCGCTGGGCCATGCCATGACCGGGGCGGGCCCAGCCGCGCTCGAGGACTACGAACGGGACCTCAGTGCCGCCTATGGGCCCTACTACAAGGTGGCCCGGACGTTCGTCCATCTCATCTCGCATCCCGAGGCCATGCGCCTCTGTGTGAGCCTCGGCATGCGTTCCGAGCTCTTGATGAACTCCCTCCTGCGCATCATGGCCAACCTGATGCGCCCCGACACCAGTGGTCCGGCCGAGGTCGGCTACCGGGCCCTCGAGCTGGTCTCGCGGCTGTTGCCCGATTCGGGCGGCCTGGAGAATCCCGCCGCCTGACCGCCATCGCGCCGGGGCGGCGGGCGAGGGCGAGCGGCCGACCTCACGCCCGCACGGCCAGCACCACCTCGGTGTCGCCCGGCCAGTCCCAGAACAGCCCATCGGGCGACTCGGCGCGGAGGAGCGCGCGGAGCTCGGCCTCGAACTCCTGACGACGCGGGCCGAAGCGGGGTGGAGCCGAGGTCGACATGGAGAAGAAGTTCGCCACCACGGAGTCCTCGTCGCGCACGTAGTCGGGCACCCCGGGTGCAAAGACGAGCCGCGGTTCACCGAAGCGGGTCCGGCGCAGCGAGTCCTCCCAGCGCTCGCCGGATGCGTCCACGGGGAAGGGGCCCAGGTAGCTCTCGATCAGCCGGCGGATCTCCTCGTGGGGAATCGGGCGTGGTCCCGGGCTCGGCGGCACCGGTCGTCCCTCGACCTCGTGACTGACGAGGACGATGGCGCCGCCCGGCTCGAGCGCGTCATAGACGGCTTCGGCCGCGCGCTGGCGGTCGGTGCGGTGGAACGACTGACCGAAGGTCACCGCCCGGCAGGGCGCCACCTCGAGCCGACCGATCTCTTCTGCCTTGCCGTCGATCCATCGGATTTCGGGCCGGCCCGCCGCCACGGCCCGCCGTCGGGCCTCGTCGAGCATCTGTGGCTCGGGGTCGAGCCCGATGGCGTCGGCGAAGAGGTCGGCCAGCAACAGCGTCAGGACGCCGGGCCCGCAGCCGGCATCGAGCAGGCGGCCCGAGCCGTCGAGCCCGAGCTCGTCCCGCAGGAGGTCATGCAGTTCGGGTGAGTAGGGCGGTCGCCCCTCCACGTAGTAGGCCGCCGCACCCTCGAAGGCCCCGGCCGGCATCAGACGAAGAGCCGCAGCGAACCGGTGGACAGACGGAACAACCAGTCGGCCTCGGCGCCCGCGAAGCCCTCTCCCAATCGCCCGGCCGCGGCGATGCGCACCCAGTCGTCGAGTGCGTCGTCGTCGAGTGCGCACCGATCGGCGCCGAGCCGGCGCACCACCCTCATGAATGCGGCCACCGGGCCGGTCGTCCGCTGTCCCCAGAGCACCAGGGTCCGGGCCAGATCGGCCGGCGCGGGACCGGCGGCCACGGTCAGCCAGTCGATGACGACCCAGCGGTCCTCGGGCGTGACGAGCACGTTGTTGGGGTGGAAGTCGTAGTGGAGGACACCCAGCGTGCCGTCGTCCAGCTCATCGAGCCTGGCCAACAGCTCGGCGCGCCGGCCGGCGTCGCCGACGGTGGAACCGAGCTCGACCCGAAGACGCGGGACGAGGGGCGGAAGCCCGGGAACCGTGGTGACGTTGAGCCGCCGCTGGAGTTCGACGAAGCGCTCGGCCAGCTGCTCGACCTCGGCTCCTTGCGCCGCCGCGAGGACCTCGCTCAGTGGCACGCCATCGATGCGATCGAGCACGATTCCGCTCCGGCCGTCGACGGTGACGGCACCGTGGGATCGGGCCACGGGCAGCCCGGCTCCCGCCAGGAGCTCGAGCATCTCGCCTTCGAACGGCGAGAGCCCCGTCCACTCGGGCCGGTCGAGCTTGAGCACGCGGCCGTCGCCGTACGCGAAGACTTGGGCGTTCCGCCCCTCGGCCAGCAGCTCCACTCCCTGGGAGCGTACCGAAGGCCGGCGCCTGGCCCGCTGGGACGCGTCAGGGCTCGAGCATCGAGTGCAGCGCAGCGGCCTCGGCGCGCAACACGTCGTCGCCGAGCGGTACCACCCGGCTCTGCTCGAAGTCCTCCGCCTCGACCGGTCCGCCGGCGTTCGGGTCGTCGAGGGCGCGGGGGACCAGGTGGACGTGGAGGTGGGGTACCCCGTTCCCCAGATGGAGCCAGTTCATCTTGATGGGCTGGTAGCGCTCTTCGACGGCTCGGGCCACCCGCGCCACCTCGGACCAGAAGCCTGCGGCCTCGGCGGGAGCCAGCTCGTGCGGCTCCGTCACGTGTCGGCCCTTCCAGACGACGTAGGTGTAGCCCGGGCGCACCGGATGACGACCGAGCACGGCGTCGGACCACTCACCCACGAAGAATCGTGCCCCGAACGGCGTCAGGTCCTGCTCGGGCCGCGCACACATGGGGCAGCCGTCGCCGGACCGCAGCGCGGTGAATCCCTCGGGCCAGCGGTGCTCCATGAAGGCAGTCTTCCCAACGCGCGGCGAGGCGTCCACGTCCGCCCGGCGAAAGGCACGATCTGCGCCCAACACGTGTGACGCCCGACCGAGAATGCCCCCCTTGATCTCTCTCCGCGGTGCAACCGCATCACTCACGCGCTCAGCGTGCGCCCAGGCTCGGCCCGGGTTTCACGTTCTCTCTGAGACCTCCCGCTGCTAAGAGCACAAGTCGACTTGCGGCGGTAGCGTGAGCGCAATGACGCTGCGCATGGCTGATGGTCCGGTCGCCAATCTCCCCGCAGGGTTGGATGCCTACGCCGGCTACGTGGACAAGGGGGGCATCGGCATCACCTTCCCGGCCGTCTCCGCTGCCCACCCCGGCACGCACCTTCTCTCCATCGCGGTGCACGGTGCCAACGCCATGTGTGGCGACGTCGAGAACGGAGCCCTCTCCAACTGGAACGGCTACGGGTGGGGTTACTGCGCCGTGTCGAACGTCAACGACATGATCCGCCGGTTCGGTCGCCCCAAGAAGCTGTGGACCGCCCACTACGACAAGAAGATCGGCTCCCATATCTGCTCGCCCCACTGCTGGCCCGGCCTGGTCACGACAGCGGACGGAACCCAGTGGACGAACCACGACAAGGTGTGGGACGAGTCCCTGTTGGCCGACGACTTCTTCTCGCTCTCACCGATTCCGACACCAACGACCACCGAGGGAGACAACGTGGGCTGGACAGCGTATGACCCCGACTCGGGCGGCTTCTGGGCCACCGACGTCAACGGAGACCTCAACACCGAGAACGGCGCACCGTTCATCGCCGGGCTGAACCAGCACCCCGAGTTCCACGCCGGATCGGCCGAAAGCGGTACCGCGCAACCCTGCGTCGGCATCGAGACCTTCAAGGACAAGAACGGCCAGCACGGGATCGTGTACATCACGCGCACCAGTGGGACCAAGAACCAGTCCGGCCTGAGCTTCTACCGCTTCGCGAGAGACGGCAGTACGGACTGAGCGATGTCGCCGCGATGCTCACGGCGGTAACGACAGCCGGGGTCGTCTCTTCTGCCATGATCGGCAGCACCTTCCCGGCAGGAGTTGACGCCCCAAAGTGTCGCCACCCGGCTCAGCGCTCAATCTGCTCGGCTGACCTCCGCCGCCGCGTCGCCCGCAGCCTCGACCACCCGGGCCAGCACCGCGTCGTCATGGGCCAGACCGGGGAACAGCACTTCATAGGGCCCCGGCGCCAGCGCCACGCCCCGGCGCAGCATGGCGTGGAAGAAGGCGCCGTAGGTGCCGTTACCCGCCAAGATCTTGGCCGATGCGTAGTCGGTCGGCGTGGTGATCGGGCCCTCCGAAGCCGGCGCCAGGAAGAGTCCGACCAGCGGGCCCACGGCCGGTGCGACCACGGCCAGGCCGCCACCGGCGATGGCCGACGCCAGCTCCTCGGCCCAGACGCCCACCCGGGCGCCCAGCGCGTCGTAGTCGGCCGGTCCCACCTCGTCCAGCACGGCCAACCCGGCCGCCGTGGCCAGCGGATTGCCCGAGAGCGTGCCCGCCTGGTACACCGGGCCGCCCGGGGCCAGCACCGCCAGCAGCTCGGTCCGGCCGCCGAACGCGCCGACCGGCAGACCGCCGCCGATCACCTTGCCGAAGCACCACAGGTCCGGCGTCACCCCCGACCAGGCCGTGGCTCCGCCGGGGCCCAGCCGGAAGCCGGTGATCACCTCGTCGAAGATCAGCAGTGCGCCGGCCGCGTCGCGACGCGGCGCGCAGGCCGGCCAGGAACCCGGGCGCCGGCGCCACCAGGTTCATGTTGGCCGCCACCGCCTCGACGATCACACACGCCACGGTGTGGTCCACGTCGGGCACGACGTTGTAGGGCGCCACCACCGTGTCGGCCACCGCGCCGGCCGATACTCCGGCCGACCCGGGCAAACCGAGCATGGCCACCCCGCTGCCCCCGCCGGCCAGCAGCCCGTCGGAGTGCCCGTGGTAGCAGCCGTCGAACTTGATCACCCTGTCGCGGCCGGTGGCCCCTCGGGCCAGACGTACTGCGCTCATCGCAGCCTCGGTGCCCGACGACACGAGGCGCACCTGTTCGCAGCCGGGCACCCGGGCACAGATCACCTCGGCCAGCAGCACCTCGCCCGGGGTGGGTGCGCCGAAGGTCGTACCCGCCGCGGCCGCCGCGTTGATCGCCGCGGTCACGGCGGGATGGGCGTGGCCGAGCAGGACTGCGCCGTAGGACTGGACCAGGTCGATGTAGCGCGTGCCTTCGGCGTCGACCACGTAGGGACCCTGGCCCGAGACGACGGTGTAAGGGATGCCCCCGACCGAGGCGAACGATCGCACCGGCGAGTCGACGCCGCCGGGGATGACGCGCCGGGCCCGGGCAAACCACTCGGCGTTGCTCGCCCCGGACTCAGCCATTGAGCGCCTCGGCCACCTCGGCCGCGAAGTAGGTGAGCACGAAGTCGGCGCCCGCCCGCTTGAGCACGGTCAGCTGCTCGAGAGCCACCGCCGGACCGTCGATCCACCCGGCAGCCGCCGCCGCCTTCACCATGGCGAACTCACCACTCACGTGGTACGCCGCCAGGGGTACGGCCACCTCCCGCCGGGCCAGGGCCAGCACGTCGAGCGACGTCATCGCGGGCTTGACCATGATCATGTCCGCGCCCTCGGCCAGGTCCTGGGCGATCTCAGCCAGGGCCTCACGCAGGTTGCGCGGGTCCTGCTGATAGGCCCGGCGGTCGCCCCCGCCGGCGATCGTCACCTCGACGGCGTCGCGGAAGGGGCCGTAGAGCGCCGACGCGTACTTCGACGCATAGGCCAAGATCCCCACCTGGTCGTGCCCCGCGCCGTCGAGCGCAGTGCGGATGGCGGCCACCTGGCCGTCCATCATCCCGCTCGGAGCCACCACGTCGGCGCCCGCCTCCGCCTGGGCCAGGGCCACGCGCTGGTAGAGCTCGAGCGTGGCGTCGTTCAGCACCTCGCCCGTGGGGCCGAGCACGCCACAATGCCCGTGGTCGGTGTACTCGTCGAGGCAGAGGTCGGCCATCAGCACCAGCTCGTCGCCGATGGCGGCCCGCAGTGTGCGCAGCGCCACCTGCACCACACCGTTCTGATCCCAGGCCCCGCTCCCCTGCGCGTCCTTGCGCTCGGGCACGCCGAAGAGGATCAACCCGGGCACGCCGAGCGAGACCAGGCGCTTGGCCTCGGCGCTCAACGAGTCCAGCGTGTGCTGGACCTCGCCGGGCATGGAGGCGATCGGCACGGGGGAAGCGGCGCCCTCGCGCACGAAGAGCGGTGCCACCAGATCGTCGACACCGAGGCGTGCCTCGGCCACCAACCGGCGCAGGGCCGGCGTACGGCGCAACCGGCGCAGGCGGCGGGTCGGAAAGGTATCGGGCATCAAGGCAATGCTACGAGGCGTCGTCGGGGTGGTCGCCGAAGTGATCGACCAGCTCGCGCACCAGCCCCGCCGCTGACGCGCCCCAGGCCTCGAACACGTTGGCCATGCCGGCAGCCCGGGCGGCGGCTGCCGTGGTCGGTCCGATGCACACGACGTGGGGCGGCACCGGCACTCGCGACCCGTCGGGCCTGGAGAGCGCGGCGAAGGCCAGCACCGAGGAGGTGGCGGCGAAGGCGATGGCATCGGCCGCGGCCACGCGGTCCAGGAGTGCAGGGTCGGGCGCGACGGCCGGCACGGTGCGGTAGGCCTCGACCCGCTCCACGGTCCACCCTTTGTCCTCGAGGCCCGACGGAACGGTGTCGAGGGCAAGGTTGGCGCACGGGAACAGCACCCGACCGCGTCCCTCGGCGAACTCCTCCACCAGACCGCGCGCGCTGTGCTCCGCCGGCACCAGGTCGGGTTCCACGCCGGCCAGGCGCAGGGCGTCGGCGGTCGCCGGGCCCACCGCGGCCACCGCCACGCCGGCCAGGGCCCGGGCGTCGCGCACCGTCGCCATGAGGCGGTCCACGGCGTTCTGTGACGTGAACACCACCCAGTCGAACGAGGCGAGCGCCGCTGCCGCGGCCCGGAGAGCGTCCCCACCGTCGGCCGGATCGGCCGTGCGCGTGAGGGGCAACTGGACCACCACCGCTCCGGCTTCTTCGAGCCCGTCCACCAAGCCGCGGGCCCGCTGCCCCGATCTCGTCGCCACCACCGTCCGGCCCGCCAGGGGTCCGCCGGAAGGCGCGTCGCGGCCGGTGCGACCCAGGGCGGCCACCGGGCCGATGACGATCACCGCCGGCGCCTCCAGCTCGACGCCGGCCAAGCCGGCCAGTGTGGTGCGGATCACCCGCTCGGCCGGCAGGGTCCCCCGGCCGATCACCGCCACCGGTGTATCGGGCGCCCGCCCGCCGCGGATCAGCGCGTCGGCCACCGCGTCGCGCGTGGTCATGCCCATGAGGACGACCAGCGTCCCGCCCGAGCGGGCCAGCGCCTCCCAGTCCGGGCTCCCCGCGCCGCCGGTCTCGCCCACCCGTCCGGTGACCACGGTGACCGACGAGGCGAGGCCGCGCTGGGTGACCGGAATTCCCACCGCGGCAGGGACCCCGAAGGCGGAGGTCACACCGGGGACGACCTCCCAGTCGATGCCGGCGGCGTCGAGCACCTCGGTCTCCTCGCCGCCGCGCCCGAAGAGAAAAGGGTCACCACCCTTCAGGCGCACCACGGTGGCCGAGCGGCGGCCGTGCTCCACCAGCAGCCGCCCGATCTCCTCCTGTCGGTCGCCCGACGCCGAGGGCATCTTGCCCACGTCGACCAGCTCGGCCGAAGGCGGCACGAGGTCGAGCACGGCCGGGCTGACCAGGCGGTCGTGCAGCACGACGTCGGCCCTGCGTAGGAGCTGAGCGCCGCGGCGCGTGAGCAGCCCGGGATCACCCGGCCCCGCCCCCACCAGGTAGACGGTCACGATTCGTCCCCGAGCGTCTCGGGGCCGAATCCCTCGAGAGCGGCCGCCCCGCCGTCGAGCAGCGCCTGGGCCACCTCGGCCCCGACCTCCTCGGGATCCCGGCCCCGTCGGGACAGCCGGATGACCGTCCGCCCGTCACCGCTGGCCGCCAGCCCGACCACGTCGAGCTCGTCGCCCTCCACCCGGGCGTACGCCCCGACCGGCACCGAACAGCTCCCGCCGAGCCCGGCCAGGACGGCCCGCTCGGCGCGGACGGCCCGATGGCTCCGCTCGTGGTCGATCGCGGCAAGCAGGCGCCTCGTCACCTCGTCGTCCGCCCGGCACTGCACGGCCATCGCCCCCTGACCGGCTTGGGGCAGCACGTCGAGCGGCTCGAGGACGTCGGCCACCCGCTCGAGCCACCCGAGCCGCTCCATGGCCGCCATGGCCACCACCACGGCGGACACCTCGTCTGACTCACCCACGGCCACCCGGCGCGCCATGTTGCCCCGCAGCTGCGTGAAGACGAGGTCCGGGCGCAACCAGGCCAGCTGGGCCCGGCGCCGCGCCGACCCCGTCGCCACGAGCGCCCCCGGCACCAGGTCGGCCAACGCGCATCCGACGAGGCCGTCGCGGGCGTCGCCCCGGGTGGGCACCGCGCCGAGCACGAGGTCGGCCGCCATCGTCGAGGGCATGTCCTTGGCCGAGTGCACGGCGGCGGCGGCCCGTCCGTCTCGCACGGCCGTTTCGACCTCGGTCACGAACACGCCCTGTCCGCCGATGCGGTCGAGCGGTGACTCGGCGTCCCGGTCACCCCGCGTGCGCACGACCACCGGCTCCACCTCGAGCCCGGGGTGGGCCTGGCGCAGCCGCTCCGACACGAGGTCGGTCTGGCGGAGGGCGAGCGGCGACCCGCGGGTGGCCAGGCGCAGCGTTCCCATGACAGCGACTATCCCATGGGCCCGGTAGGGCCGGCTACAAATTGAAGAGGGTGCGGAGCGCCTCGACCAGTCGCTCGCCCTGGGGCGTGCCCGCCGTCTCCTTCAAGAGCACGGTTGGCTCGTGGAGGAACTTGGCCAGGGCGGCCCTGGTGGCCGCATCAACGTGTTCCCACTCGGCCTCGGTGAGGTCGGCGAGCTGGGCCCGGTGGCGCTCGAGCTCGGCCACCCGCAGGGATTCGAGGTGGGCCCGCAGCGAGGCCACGATCGGGGCGGCGCCCCGCTGGCGGCTGGCCGTGCGGAAGCGCTCGACCTCGTCGGTCACGATGCCCCAGGCGGCCACCGACTCCTCGGCCCGGTCTCCCAGCGCCCGGGTCACCGACTCGCGCAAGGTGTCCATGTCGAGCAGGGTGACGTGCGCCCGCGCCCGCACGGCAGGGTCCACGTTGCGGGGCACACCCAGGTCGATCACGAGCAACGGGCCGGAGGCCGCGTCGAAGTCGGCGTCTTCGAGGACGTGCGCCTCCGCGGCCACGGCGGTGAGCACCACGTCGGCGTGGGCCAGCTCGTCGGCCACCGACTCGAGCGCCGCCGCCCGCAAGGAGGAGGTCGTGTCCTTCATCTCGGCCACCACGTCCTCGGCCCGGCCCAGCGAACGGTTGACCACGACGACCGCACTCGGCGCGTCGTCCGCCGGGATGTCCGAGAGCGCACGGCTGACCCCGAGGCCCATGGCGCCGGCTCCGACCACCACCACACGCGCCCCGCGCAGGTCACTGCCGTCGGGCCCGCGGGCCACGGTCACGGCCGCGTAGGCGAAGGAGGTCGTCCCCTTGCTGATAGCGGTTTCGGTCCGCACCCGCTTGCCCGTCTGCAACGCGTGCCGGAACAGGGCGGACAGGACAGGGCCGCTGGTGCCCTCCCCCTGGGCCCGTTCGAAGGCCCGGCGCACCTGGCCGACCACCTCGGTCTCCCCGGTGACCACCGACTCGAGGCCCGAGGTGACCGAGAAGAGATGGGCGGTGACGTCGTCGTCGAAGCGGATGGCCGCGTGGGTCGAGAGCTCCTCGACGGAGACGCCGGATTGCTCGGCCAGAACGTCGTAGATCTCGGCCACCGCGTCGTGGAACCGGTCGACCACGGCGTAGACCTCGGTGCGCAGGCAGGTCGAGAGGACGACCGTCTCGAGCACGTTGCGCCGGTGACTGAGGGAGCTCAGCACCTTGTGCAGGTCCTCGTCGGGTATGGCCGCCGCCTCGAGCAGTGGTAGCGGTGCCTGGGTGTGTTGGAGCCCTACGACGACGACGGACACTCGGATCCTTCCTGGGTCGGCCCGCAATTGTGCCCGTCCCACGATGCCGGCCGCCAATCCCGGGGACAGCGGCGACGAACCCCACTCGACGGATGGAACGCTCTCGCAGCACCAGGCTACCGGCGCACCCAGCCTCCGTCGCCCGTGCGCACCCTCGTGATCAGGCCAGATCGGGTGCGGCGGACATCCCGACGGAGCGCAGAACGGGCGACTGATCGGCCGTCCCGCCGCCGTCCTCCCGGCCGGCCTCCTCCTGCTGGGCCCGGTAGTAGCCGAGCACTTGGAGCTCAATGGAGAGGTCGACGTAGCGCACCTGGACGGTCGCTGGCACGTTGAGCACGCGGGGGGCGAAGTTGAGCAGCGAGGTCACCCCGGCGCGGATCAGGAGGTCGGCCACCTGCTGGGCCGGCGGCCCCGGGGTGGCGATGACGCCGATGTCAGGTCGCTCGGCCGCCCGCAGGGAGGCGATCTCGTCCATGTGGCGCACCGTCATGCCCCGGATCTCCTCGCCCACCACGTCGGGATCGACGTCGAAGAGCGACGTGATCCGGCAGCCCCGGGAGGCGAAGCCGGCCGAGTTGGTCAGGGCGCGGCCCAGGTTTCCGATTCCGACGATGGCCACCGACCAATTGGCGTCGACGCCGAGGGCCCGGTCGATCTGCGCGATCAGGAATCCGGGTTCGTAGCCCGAACCCCGGGTGCCGAACGAGCCGAGGAGCGACAGGTCCTTGCGCACCTTGGACGCGTTGACCCGGGCCAGGGTGGCCAGCTGCTCAGAAGAGACGGTCGATGCGCCGGCCCGCGCGAGCTCGGCCAGGATGCGCTGGTAGACGGGCAGGCGCAGCACCGTCGCCTCGGGGATACGCCTCGATGGCGCTGCTGCCGGCTTCGACTCCTCTGGAGGGAATGCACTCACCACCAAGAGGGTACCGAGGAGGGTCTCGAGGGCACCAAACCGGGGCTACCAGGCCAGGACGACCAGCTCCCCGGCGGCCACGTTCAGCCAGCGGGCGGCCGAGGCCCCGCCGGCCACCACGGCCAAATGCCCGTTGGCGTCCACCAGCAGGCCGAATTCCCCGGGCTCGAGCTCTCCGAAGGCGTCGATGCACCGCAACCGCACGCCCTCGGGCACCAACGAATAGGACAGGCCGTCGGAGCGCTCCCAGCCCGAGGCGCCCGGAACGCTCAGCTCGATGCAATCCCCCGAAGTCAGCCCGGCCACCCGGGCGTCGGCCACCGTCGCCGCCAGCTGCAGATTGCCGTAGTGGTCGGCCCAGGTCACCTCGGCGCGCAGACAGGCCCGCCCGTCCGGCAGCCGTCCCTCCTCGACCACCCCGCCGATCAGTCGCACCAACGAGTACGGGTCGACCACGTCGCCCAGCTCGAGCAGCGCGCCGCCGGCGCACAGCGCCGCCGCCGCCGGGCCGAAGAGGTCGCGCCCGTCGAAGGTCGAGCCGCGGTCGGGCGGCGGCGGCGGCCGGTGCAACTCGACCACCCGGCGGACCGGAGCCTCCCCGGCCTCCTCGGCCGACGCCACCAGCAGCCCGTTGTCGGGACCGATGAAGTGCAGAGTCCCGCCGGCCGGCAGCGCCACCTCGATGCCGATGCCACGTCGCCCCGTCCCCACGCCCGGGTCGACGACGCCCAGCACGACCCCGGGACCGAGGTGGGGCACCGCCCGCACCAGGCGTGTGGCTCCCCGCCCGCACGTCGAAGGCCGGGATGTTGTGGGTCAGGTCGATGACGGTGGTCCCGGGGGCCCGGGCCGCGATGACCGCGTGCACCACCCCGGCGAACTCGTCCTGCGTCCCGAAGTCCGAGAGGAAAAAGACGGTGCGGACAGGCCCGGTCGGCACGGTGGTGGCCTCAGCGGGCCAGGTTGCGGGACCGTTCCGTGGCGGCGGCCACCGCTTCCATGAAGGCCGAGCGGGTCGCCCGCGCCTCGAGGGTGCGGATGCCGGCCGCCGTGGTGCCGGCGGGCGAGGTCACCTCGGCCCGCAGTGCGGCCGGGTCGCGTCCGGTCTCCTTGAGCAGCGCGGCCGAGCCGGCCATCGTCTCGACGACCAGCGTGTGGCTGACGTCCCGGGTCAACCCCATTTGCACCCCCGCCTCGATCATCGCCTCGGCCACCAAGAAGAGGTACGCCGGTCCCGAACCGGAGAGGCCGGTCACGGCATCGAGCAGGCGCTCGGGCAGCCGGACCACGGTGCCCACGGCCGAGAGCACGTCCTCGGCCCAGGCCAGATCGGCCGAGGTGGCGAAAGAGCCGCCCGAGATGGCGCTCACCCCGGCCCCGACGAGGGCGGGCGTGTTGGGCATGGCCCGGACCACCGCGGGTTGGCCACCCAGCGCCGACTCCAGCCGTTGCGCCGGCACGCCGGCCACGACGGAAAGGACCCGGGTGACGCCGGTCACACCCAGAGCCCGGCAGGCGCCCTCCGCCGCGTCGGGCTTGGTGGCCAGGACGGCGCCGGGCGGGCGCTCTCCCCCGTCGCCCAGCAGCCCGGGTTCGGGCGCCGCGTGCGTGCGCAGCCCGGTGAAGTCCGCCTCGAGCTCGGCCCGCCGTTCGGCCACCGGCTCGAGCACCACCACGTCCGCCATTTCGATCCAGCCCGACGTGAGCAGCCCACCCAGCAGGGCCGTGCCCATCTTCCCGCCGCCGACGATCAGCAGGCTTGCCATGGTCGCGACGTTAGTGACCCCCGGCGCCGAACGCCGAGGGCCGGCGTCCGGGGACGTCCTCGCGCATCAGCGGCGGCGGGGCCGGCGCCGGTAGGTCGAGGGGTAACCCAGCGTCATCGCGGTCGGGAAGTGGTCGTCGGTGTAGAGCACCGAGGACCCGGCGATGCGGTCGAGCTCGTCGTCGTCGATGAGGGCGGCCGGCACCCGCCCCACCAGGTACACGGCGTCTTCGGGTCCGAGGGCGAACCACATGCCGAAGAGCTGCGCGTTGCGCCGCATCAGGTAGGCGTACACGTCTTCCTTGTTGGCCTCGGGCGCCGGCATGAACTGAGCCTCGTGGTGCAAGGTGCGCTGTTTGAGCGTGAACCACACGGTGATGAAGTCCTTCTCCTCACCCTTGAAGCGGAGATACCACCGGAACGACGCCGTGCGGTCCGTCACCTCCTGGCGCTCGGCTGCCACCAGGAAGCCGCCGGCCGCCAGCTCCCGCTCGGCCCAGGCGTCGATGCACGCCACGGCGGCGGCCATCTCGTCTTCTTCGGGCAGGTCGACCAGCGGCACCGTGAGCGCGCCTAGGTGGTCCCGAAGCCCTCGCCCCGCCGCGGCGGGACGACGGTCAGCTGCACTCGACGAGACGCCCGGCGGCCAGCTCGTCGTGCAGCTCGACCAGGGTCCGGGCGGCGGCGCGCCAGGTGTAGAGCCGGGCCCGGAGCACCGAGGCCGTGGAGAGGCGCTCGGCCGCCAGCGGCGCGTCGAAGACGCGGCGCACGGCAGCGGCGTACTCCGCCGGGTCGGGCTGGTCGACCAGGAAGCCGGTGTGCCCGTGGTCGACCAGTGTGGTCAGGCCGCCCACCGCCGAGGCAACCACCGGCGTCCCGCACGCCGCCGCCTCGAGGGCGACCAGGCCGAAGGATTCCGAGCGGCTCGGCACGAGGCAGACGTCAGCCGCCCGGTAATAGGACGACAGCAGCTCGTGGGGCTGGGGTTCGACGAAGGAGACGTGGTCGCGCACGCCCCGGGCGTCGGCCAGATCGAAGAGGCCTTGGAGCGCCTTCTCGCCGTGCGGCCCGCTGGGCCCGCCCACCACGACGAGCTGGTAGGGCTCGCTCCCGCGGTCGAGCAACTCGGCCAGCGTCTCGACCGCCACGTCGGCGCATTTGAGCGGCTGGATGCGCCCCACGAAGAGCAAGAGGCGCCCCTCGAGCGGGAGCCCCAGGGCGCGCCGGGCCTGCGGCCGGTGACCGGGACCGAAGAAGGCGTGGTCGACGCCCGGCGGCACGATCCGGATGCGGCCGGGGTCGCCGCCGTAGAGCGAGGCGATCTGCTCGGCCTCGACGCTGCACGACGCCAGGACGGCGTCGGAGCATTCGATGACGGACGCCTCGGCCTCGGCGCGCCGGTGCGGCATGTCGGCCTCGACCTCTTCGGGCATCGACTCCGCCTTGACCCGGTCGAGCGTGTGGAAGGTACAGACGAGGGGCAGGTTCAGCTCGTGCTTGATCACGTGACCCGACAAGCCGGACAGCCAGTAGTTGGCGTGCACCGACGTGTAGTTCCCCGCCGCCCGCATCGATTCGAGCACCCGGGCCGTGAACTCGTCGACCACGGTGGGCAGCGTCTCCTTGGCCACGGCATGGAGTGGACCGGCGGGCACGTGGTGCACCAGGAGGCCCGGCTCGACCTCGATCACCGGAGGCAGATCGGGCGACCAGGCCCGGGTGAACACGTCGCAGGCCACGCCGGTGCGGGCCAGCGCGGAGGTCAGCTCCCGCACGTAGACGTTCATGCCACCCCCGTCGCCCGTGCCCGGCTGGGCCAGCGGGGACGTGTGCAGAGAGAGAACGGCGAGGCGGCGCATGGCGTCGGAAAGCCTACCGGCGGCCCGGAGTCGCGAACCGGTGCCGCGGTCCGCTGCGGGTGCGGTCAGGGGGGCCGAAGGGTGCCCGGAGCTGGACCGCGGTCAGGCGGTGGTCGGCGTCGGTGCCGCCGCCGCGGCCGCCGTCGACTCGCCTCCGTTGCCGTCGCCCGGCGCATGGGCGTCGGCCGCGGCCTGGACCCGTTCCTCCTCGAACTCGCGGCGAAAGGACAGGTAGATGCGCACCAGCGCCTGCTTCTGGTCCTCGCTGACGCTCTGGTCCGCCATGATGGCCCGGGTCAGGTCGGGCGTCCCGTCGGGCGGCTCGAGGATGCCGGCCTGGACGTAGAGCGTCTCGGCGGAGATGCGCAACGCCTTGGCGATCTGCTGGAGGATCTCGGCCGAGGGCCGACGCAGGCCACGCTCGATCTGGCTGAGATACGGGTTCGAGATGCCGGCGAGCTCCGAGAGCCGTCGCAAGGACAATCGAGCCGACCCCCGTTGCTCACGGATGAACGCCCCGAGATCGTTCCAACGGTCCTTGGGGTCCGTGTTCACTCGCGCCGCTCCGTGCTCACTCGAGCAAGCGTACTGCGGGGCCTCTGCAAGGGGGGCTGACGAGTGAGAAGTGAGGAGAGAGGCCGTCCTTGACCCCGTCCCCCAGAGGTGACGTCGACCAAACCCGAGGTCGTCCCTCAGTGCTGACTCACACCCGCCGACGTACTACCACGTACCGGACGAGGTACCCAGGGTCAGGTTGGAGAGACCGACAGTCGAAGCGCAACCGGTGGGGACTGCGGCAGCCCAGTTCGCGTCCGAGAGCGTGGCGTTCGGTGTCGCATACGGTGAGAACGACCCCGTGACCTTTCCGCCGGTGACGGTCAAACTCGTCATACCGGGTGCACCCACGACGGAGAAGGCGGGCGGCTGCTTCCAAACAGTCGGCGCCCCCGGCGGGGTGGTCCACGTCAGCTTGAACTTCGAGCTCGAAATCGGCACACGGGAGAGTCCGTTGAAGACCTTGGAGCACCTGTTCGCCTTCGCGCCGGTGAAGGTCATCGTGCCTTTGATCGCTCCGGCCACGGCGATGCCCGCCGTCGTCACACACGGGCTCGCGGAGTTGCCCAACGTCGCCTTCACGATCATCTTCTCGGTCGTGGCCGTTCCGTTATTGAAGAGTGGCGGGCTGAACTGGATCGCTCCTGACCACGGGCCGAGAGACTGATTGCAGGTCACATTGCCCGGAAGCACGGGTTGGAACGGGTTGCCGGCCGCAGAGGCTTCCACGGCGGGAGTGAGCGCCAAGACCACCACACCTGCGGTGGCCAACATCATGTGTCGACAGAGCTTGTTCATCTTTGAATCTCCTTTGAACTGAAGCATTGAGAAGCATTGAGAAGCATTGAGAAGCATTGCGTTGCCTCTTCCGGTGGGAGGCCAACACATCGCGACGAGGCCTCGACTACATCGAAATGTTGCTGCCCGGAAGTATGGAGAAGGTCGAAGTGGTCCCAGAGCACGTCGGCCCCGGAATATTGGTCACGAGAACGAGCTGGTGCGGGTTGTTCGGGGTGGTGAACGAACCGGATTTGACCGCGGTCCCGCTCGGAGCGTTGAGGGTGACGGTGTCCGTGCCCGACCCCGCGACGGTACCGGTGTTGTTCTTGTAGACCACCTTGGTATTGGCGATCGCAGGTCCGGTGACGGACCAGTTGACTTTGACCACGATCTTCCCCACGATGTCCGAACTCGCGAAGTTGGCACAACTGCTGCCGTTGCCCGTCGAGGGCACCGGGTTGTAGAAGCCCTTTCCCTTGACCGTTCCGCCGACGACGGTCACCCCCGATGGGGACGTGACGCTACCGCCGCATGATCCACCGACCACCATGGTCGCCGTGAATTTGATCTTGACGCCGCCGGGGGACCCCGTTGAGCTCAGTCCCGGCGAGAGCGTTCCACTTCCTGACGCGATCTTGCAGATCGCGGTGCCGGTCGCGGGAGGAGGAACCGCTCCGGCGACTCCAGCTGTTGAAAGCACGACACCCAGATTCGTCGACACTGCGACGAGCGCGCCGATACCGAGAAGCTTGCGGATCATCGGTCCCCTCCCTTTCCGCCTTGTCCACCGACGACCGCGTCGCAAATGCGCACGCATCGTCGAGGTTGAACGGCGGTTACGGTAACCCATCATCTGCCGGATGCCAAGCATTTTCTTCGACGGCGTCCGCCCAGCCGACGCGACATGTCGAGCGGCGGTGAGCGCCAAAGCCACCACGAACGACGAACACGTGTCCGGACAGGGATCTATCCGATGTTCTGTTGCCGTTTTGTTCTCTTCCAGTTGAGCAATTACACCAACGTCCAATTCAACCAACGCCAACGGAGCGGAGCGAGGTCACGACGCATCGCATCGTGCATGGCTGTGAGCGCTTGGTTGTGAGCAAGCTGGGCGGCCATCGCCGCCCGTGCTGCCCGAATCGCACCACTTCGACCGAAGCGGTGCTCCGCGGTGCCGAAACGGGGCAATGGATTTGGGGCGATCGGGCGGCTCTGTGTCCTCGCCCGCGAGTGGGCTGACACGCCCGCACCTGGGCTGGTCGTGTCGGTCGCTCGTGAGCGGGTAATGGCACATCGTGCGTGCCGCCAAGGTCGAGATGTGCACGACATGCACCCCGCTTGCACCGGTATGTGCCCGGTAGGTACACCGGTGTGTGCCCCTGACCTGGTATCGCCGCCGTGACGGTCGGGTAGGGTCCAGCAGACAATCCCCGATATCGAGACGACAGAGGAGATCCCATGGCCGACTACACGCTTCCCGATCTGCCCTACGACTATGGAGCCCTCGAGCCCCACGTGTCGGCTCAGATCATGGAGCTCCACCACGACAAGCACCACGCCGCCTACGTCACCGGCGCCAACCAGACGCTCGAGAAGCTGGCCGCCGCACGTGACAAGGACGACTTCGGCGCCATCGTGGGACTCGAGAAGACCCTCGCCTTCCACATCTCGGGCCACGTCCTGCACTCCATCTTCTGGAAGAACCAGAGCCCCGACGGCGGCGACAAGCCCGATGGCGCGCTCGGCTCGGCCATCGACGAGAACTTCGGCTCCTTCGACAAGTTCAAGGCGCACTTCACCCAGGCCACGTCGACGATCCAGGGCTCGGGTTGGGGTGTGCTGGCCTACGAGCCCCTTGCCGGCCGGCTGACCATCGAGCAGGTCTACGACCATCAGGGCAATGTCGGCAACGGCTCCGTGCCCTTGTTGGTCTTCGACGCCTGGGAGCACGCGTTCTACCTGCAGTACAAGAACGTGAAGGCCGACTTCTTCGCCGCTCTGTGGAACGTCGTCAACTGGCCGGACGTGGCGGGCCGGCTCGACGCGGCCAAAATGTTGAAGATCCCGGGCTGACGGCCTCGGACTACTCGACCTCGACTTCGAGATGCTGCTCGCAGTGCCGGCGGGTTGGATCGCGCTCGAGGTCGGAATCCAGGATCACCGCGGCGCAGGCCTCACACGTGCCGTAGTTGCCCGCACTCAGGCGTTCGAGGGCGCGGTCGACACCATCGAGCACGGTGGCCGACCGGGTGAGCTCGGATTCGTAGCGCTCCTCCATCGGCATCGAATGTAGCTCTGCTGCTGCGACCCGGAGCGCGACACTCCGTAGTGTGGCGGCCGTGACACCCGAGGCCGCCCTCGCCCCCCTCGTGGGCGCCCATGCACCGGTCCCGTGCCTCGACGGCACGGAGCGGCCGTACCGCGACCTCGATTGCGGTGCCTCTACCCCCGCCCTCGAGGTGGTGGCCAACCGGGTGACCGAGTTCTTGCCCTGGTACTCGAGCGTGCACCGCGGGGCCGGCTACAAGTCGCGCCGGGCCACCGCCGACTACGAGGCGGCTCGCGCCAGCGCCTACCGCTTTGCCCACCGTGGCGAGGGCGCGGACGACGTCGTCGTGCTGGTGCGCAACACGACCGAGGCCATCAACCACCTCGCCTACCGGCTGCGCCTGAACCCCGACGACGTGGTCGCCACCACCGTCGTCGAGCACCACGCCAACCTCTTGCCCTGGGCCCGGGTGGCCCGGCGGCGTTGGGTCGAGTGCGGGACCGGGGGCACCTTCACCACGGCCGACGTGGTGGCCGTGCTCGATGACGGACCCACCCCCGCTCTCCTGGCCGTGACCGGCGCGTCGAACGTCACCGGTTGGCTGCCCCCGGTGGAGGAGATCTGTGCCCAAGCGCACGCACGCGGCATCCCCGTCCTGCTCGATGCGGCCCAGCTGGCCCCGCACCGTCCCCTCCCCCCGTGGCCCGACTACATCGCCTTCAGCGGGCACAAGCTCTACGCCCCGTTCGGGGCGGGCGCGCTGATCGGCCCGCGCCGCACGTTCTCACAAGGCGATCCGTTCCTGGCCGGCGGCGGCGCGGTGGACCTGGTCGACCTGGACGAGGTCATCTGGACCGAGCCGCCCGAGCGCGAGGAGGCGGGCTCGCCCAACGTGGTCGGCGCGGTCGCCTTCGGCGCGGCCATGGACGAGCTCGAGCGCATCGGCTGGGACGCCATCGAGGCACACGAGCGGACGCTGTCCGTCCAGCTGCACGACGGGCTGCGCGCCATCGAGGGTGTGACCGTGCTCGGGCCGTCGCCGGGCACCGACACGCTGGCCGTGGCGTCGTTCGTCGTCGCCGGGATGCACCACGCGCTGGTGGCGTCCCGGCTCAGCGCCGAGTTCGGCCTCGGCGTGCGCCACGGCTGCTTCTGCGCGCACCCGTACCTCATCCGCCTGCTCGGTGTGGGCCAGGCCGGGATCGCCGTGGCCCGTGAGGCCGTGCAGCGGGGCGACCGCAGCGGCATCCCCGGTGCGGTGCGGGCCAGCTGCGGGCTCGGCACGTCGGGCGACGATGTCGCCGCCTTGCTCGAGGCCCTCGCTGCGCTGGCCGGCGGCCGGCCGGCGCCCGCGCCCTACGAACAGGACCCCGTGACCGGCGATTTCTGGCCCGCCGGCGAGGCCAGCGGCTGGAGTGCCTCCGATCGTCCCGCCGGTGCGGCGTGCGCCCGCGGCTGATCAGGCCGAGGGCGATGCCCTCCCCCGTTCGAGCCCGCGCCTTGGTCGTGGCCGCCGCACTGGTCATCGCCATCCCCCTCCTGGCGGCCTGCACCTCTCCGCCGGCCGCCAGTGCCTCCACCCGCGAGGTGGCCTGGGTGGCGACGGACGCCTCGGTGACGCTGCCCGGCTCCGACGTCACGCCGGTCGACGTGGTGACGCGCAAGGTCGGACCGAAGGTCTCGGTGGGCAGCCTGCCCTCTGCGTTCGCCTACACGGCGGGCCAGCACGGGCTGCTCGTGGTGACGCAGGGGGACGACACCGTGTCAGAGATCGACCCGGCCACCCACGACGTCGTGCATTCGGTCGGCGTCGGCGTGGAGCCCGACGCCGTTGCCGTCGCACCCGGTGGGATCGGCGGCCGGGGCATCGCGCTGGTGGCCAACCTGGGATCGGACAACGTGACACCGATCGACCTGGGCACCTGGCGGGCGGGAAGGCCGATCGCCGTGGGCCACCAGCCCGTGGCCGTGGCGGTGTCGGTCGGCCCGGCGGGAGCGACGGCGTTCGTGGCCGACTTCGGGAGCAACCGGGTGACGCCGATCGACGTGTCGACCCTGCGGGCCGGTCCGGCCATCGCCGTCGGTCCGGGTCCCCAGACGGTGGCCGTCTCGACGGGGCAGGTGTTGGTGGGCAACTTCTCCAACAGCACCATGACCCCGATCAACGCGACCACCCTGCAGCCGGGCAAGACGGTGCGGCTGCCGCTCAACCCGACCGCCATGGCGGTGTCGCCCTCACGAGGAGCGACCACCTACGTCTGCGGCGGGTCCGGCGTGGTGCCCGTGACGATGACCGTGCTGGGCCTGGCCGTGGGTGCGCCGATCGCCCTCCCCAACGCGGCCCAGGGCATTGCCCTGAGCGGGGACGGATCCGTGGCCTGGGTGACCCAACAGGCGGGCTCGATGATCCCGGTGACACTGGCCACCGGGAAGGTCGGCAAGCCTCTCGCTCTGGGAGGGCGCCCTTCGGCCATCGTCATCGGGGCGGGCTGACTTCGAAGCAGCCCTCTGGCCCGGCTGCACGATCGGTCGCCCACCTCCTTGTCCGCTCGAGTCGCCCACTTGCTGGTGCGGTCAGGAGCGGTCAGGAGCTGTCAGGAGCTGCTGTAGACGGCTCGAGCCCGGAAGCGCAGGGCCCGCTCGGTGAGCTCTTCCATGTAGTGGGCGGCCCACCCGGCAATGCGGGCGACGGCGAAGAGTGTGCGGCCCGTGTCCGGCGGCATGCCGGTGCCCCAGCTCAAGGCGGCGAGCGCGAGGTCGCAATTGGCCAGCGGCACGTCGTGGGCGGCCGCGATCTCCATGATGTCGCGCAGGAGGCCCCGGCGCTCCTCGCTCAACAGCGGTTCGGCCAACGCCAGCAACGATGCAAAGCGCGGATCGCCACTCTTGTAGACGGTGTGGCCGAAGCCGGGAACGATGCCGCGGTCGCGCAGCACGTCGTCGAGGGCGCGGGCCGCGCCGTCCCGCTCGGCCACGGCCAGCAACTCGTAGGCCTGCTGGCTGGCGCCCCCGTGAAGCGGGCCGGCCAGGGTGACCAGCCCGGCTAGGAACGCGTCGTAGGGATCGGCGCGCACCGATGCGGCGAGGCGGACGGCCATGGTCGACGTGGCCAACTCATGGTCCGCCATGAGCACGAGCGCCGCGTTCACGGCCGCCTCGGGGAGGGCCGTCGTCGTCCCCATGAGGCGTGCGGCAAGCCGCGCCGCGATCGACTGGTCCGCGTCGCTGCCTGGCGGGGGTGGGCCGATCACGTCGGTCAACGCAGCGGTGGCGCGCCGGGCCGCCCCGGCCACCGCAGGTGGGCGCCGATCAGAGCGGAGCGGATCGCTGGCGCCACAGACCACGAGGGCCCAACGCATGCGGTCGAACGTCGCAGTGAGCGGGCAGGGGCCGAGATCGGGCGCCCGCCAGTCGCCGCCGCCCTCGGACCGCCAGAGCATCTCGGCCACGTCCTCGAACCGCCATTCCCCGGCCAGCTCGGTGGCCAGGTGGCCCCGGTAGATGGGACCGAGTTCCTGGTCGAGCTGTGTCACGCCGGTCGTGATCGTCGCCATGCGGGTCGCCGTCTGCCGTCCGCCCCGACTGCGTGTCGCCAGTGCCTCGACCTGGTCGAGGTCGAAGAGGCTGCCCCGCCGGGCCGGGTCCGGATGAGACACGAGGAGCCCCCGGCTCACGTAGGCGTAGAGGGTGGGCACCTTCACGCCGAGGCGCCGGGCCGCCTCCTCGCTCGTCAGCATGCGCTCCACACCCTAAGGCTACATTGACTTGATCAACATTTACAGACGCACGATTGTCCAGGCATAGTGGAGCTCATGGAAACCATCGTGCGCGATCTCATGACTTCACCAGCCGTGACCTGCGCGGCGGACGACACGCTGACGTCCGCCGCCGCCGTGATGCAAAAGGCAGAGACCGGATCAGTCGTGGTGACCCACCAGGACAAGGTCGTCGGCATCCTGACGGAACGGGACCTGCTGCGGGCGGCGGCCGCCTCGGCAGATCCCGACCGTGAGGCCGTCCGGCTCTGGATGACGGACCGCCCCGATGTCCTCGGGCCCGATGAGCGTGTCGATGCCGCCTGGGCCAGCCTGACCTCGCACCACTACCGGCACCTACCGGTGGTCGAGGACGGCCGCTGCGTCGGGGTGGTCTCGCTGCGCGACCTGATGGGAGTGGCCCGCATACGCCCGGCCGGGGAGACCAGCGGCGACGTGCCACCCGGGCTCGAGGGCGTGGTGGTGGCCGAGACCACCATCGGCGACGTCCGCGGTCAGGAGGGTTTTTACCACTACCGCGAGTACTCGGCCGTGGAGCTGGCCGAGAAGCGAAGCCTCGAGGATGTCTGGTACCTCCTCTTCAAGGGCGTGCTGCCCGACGCGACGGAGTCGGCCGCCTTCGCCAAGGTGGTGCGGCGACGGCGCAGCCTGCCGGCCGGCCTGCACACGCTCCTGCCGGCGATCGCCCAGCGCGGCGCGCCGCTCGACGTGTTGCGCACCGCAGTCTCGCTGCAGGGTTCGGAGCTGGGGTGGCGCCCCACCCTCGACATCGGACCAGACGAGCTCTTCGAGCAGTGCCTCACACTCTGCGCCGTGGTGCCGACCATTCTGGCCGGCGCCCACCGCCTGCGTGACGGCCTGGAGCCCATTGAGCCGCGGGCCGATCTCGGCTTCGTCGCCAACTACCTGTACATGCTGACTGGCGCGGAGCCGACGGAAACCCATGCCCGGGCCATCGAGCAGTACATGATGCTGACCATCGACCACGGGTTCAACGCGTCGACCTTCACGGCACGGGTGGTCACCTCGACCGGCGCTGACCTCGGAGCCGCCATCGTCGCGGCCATCGGTGCGCTGTCAGGTCCGCTACACGGCGGTGCGCCGAGCCGTGCCCTCGACATGCTCGATGCCATCGGGACACCGGACCGGGCGGAGGATTACGTACGGAGGGCCGTGGAGCGTGGCGAACGGATCATGGGTTTCGGACACCGCGTCTACAAGACGGACGATCCACGTTCGCTCCTGTTGCGCTCGGTGACCGAGCGGCTGGGCGGCCCATTGGTGGAGTTCTCGCAGTCCGTCGAGCGCACCACCGTGGACGTGCTGGCCGAGTTGAAGCCGGGGCGCCGGCTCTATACGAACGTCGAGTTCTACGCCGGCGTCGTCATGCACACCTGCGGCATCCCACGTGAGATGTTCACCCCGACCTTCGCGGCCGGCCGCGCCATCGGCTGGTGCACCCATGTGATGGAGCAGGCCTCCCACAACCGGCTCATCCGCCCCGCCGCCCGCTACGTGGGGCCACCCCCGCCGCAGCCGGTTCCGGCGGCCTGAGCTCGGCAGACCATCCGGTCGCCTACGACCTCGCAATCCTTAGAACTTCGCTGACTCATCGTTTGACCGTCCATCGCCTCACCGCCTCACCGCCTCACCGCCTCACCGTTTCACCGTCCATCGTCTCACCGCCTCACTGCTCCCACCGCTGACGCCTTCGCCGTCTCACTGGGTCCGCTGGGCCGAAAGACCCAATACCCGACTAAACTGGTCTGAGTTCAACGGTTAGCGGGAGGAGGCTCGGTGACGCAAACCGAAAACTCGACCACGGCACCGGCCCGCGACCAGAGCAACGGCGAGAGCCGGCTCCGGAAGCTCTTCTCGTTCCCCAACCCGGTGAACGAGGTGTCCGCACGCCTGGTGGCGGGCGGCGTGTTGCTCATGGTGGTGCTCACGATTGCCTTCGACCTGCGCTGGGCCACCGCGGTCATTGCGTACGGCTTCGTCGCACGCGTCCTCACCGGACCGAGTCTCAGCCCGCTCGGTCAGCTGGTGACCCGGGTGATCACGCCGAGGCTGGGCCTACCGGAGCGCCTGGTGGCGGGTCCGCCCAAGCGCTTCGCCCAGGGGATGGGCGTCGCCTTCTCGGTCACCGCTCTGATCCTGACCATCCTCGGCGAGTGGACCGCAGCCGAAGTGGTGTTGGGGCTCCTGGGCTGCGCAGCGCTGCTCGAATCGGCGTTCGCCGTGTGTCTGGGTTGCCTGACGTTCGGCCTCCTCATCCGCGCCGGGGTGATACCCGACGAGGTGTGCGAACGCTGCAACGACATCTGGTCGGGCCGGCCGGTTTCACACGCCGGCTGAGTCGCCGGAGCCGCTGAGCCGGGATCGGGTGCAACCCGCCGCGGAGCTGGGACAGTCGTCCTTCGTCCTCAGTCGTCGTAGACCAGGACGCCGCGGATGTTCTTGCCATCGCGCATGTCCTGGTAGCCCTGGTTGATGTCACCGAGCTTGTAGGTGCTGGTGATCATCGAGTCCAGGTCGAGCTGTCCGTCGCGGTAGAGCTTGAGCAGCTTGGGGATGTCCGAATGGATGTTGGCCGAGCCGAAGATGCTCCCGACGATCTGCTTCTCCATGATGGTGAGGTGCATGAGATTGAGCGCGACGTCCATCTCGAACATCGGGTGGATGTTGGTCACGACGACACGGCCACGCTTGGCGGTCAGGCCGAGGATGGACTCCATCATGGAGCCCTGGCCGACGCCCATGGCGCAGATGACCTTGTCGCACATGTGGCCCCAGGTCTCCTGCTCGATGAGCCCCTTGGCCTCCTCGACCGAGGCGGCGACGTGCGTGGCGCCGAAGTTCGGGGCCAGGGTGCGCTTGAGCTCGACCGGGTCGATGGCAAAGATCATCTCGGCGCCGGCCAGCCGCGCTCCTTGGAGCGCGGACGCACCAATGCCGCCAATGCCAATGACGGCGACGTTGTCGCCCGGCGTGATCTCGGCGGCGTAGACGGCCGATCCCCATCCCGTGGTGACGCCGCAGCCGATGAGGCAGGCCTTGTCGAGCGGGTAATCGTCGAGGATCTTCACGCAGGAGGCCTGGTTCACCACCGTGTACTTGGAGAACGTCCCTAGGCAGACCATCGTCGAGACGTCCTGGCCGCGGGCGTGGTGGCGGACGGTGCCGTCCATCTGTTGTCCGGACATCAAGATGGCGCCGTTGTCGCAGAGGTTGGAGTGGCCGGTGGCGCAGGACGGGCATGTGCCGCACGCCGGGATGAAACCGAGGACAACGTGATCGCCGGGCTTGAGCCCGTGGACACCGGGCCCAACCTCCTCGACGATTCCGGCCCCCTCGTGGCCACCGATGATCGGCAGCGCCACGGGCATGTCCCCGGTGACCAGGTGCTCGTCGGAGTGGCACATTCCCGACGCGGCCAGGCGGACGAGCAGCTCGCCCTCCTTGGGGGGATCGAGCTCGATGGGCTCGACACTCCAATCGCCGTGGCGTTCCCACAGGACGGCGGCTTCGGTCTCCACGGTTCCTCCCCAAGGTCAGCTGCGCTCTGGCGGCGCTGCCCTGACGCTACAAGCCCGGACCAGCCGATGGTCAAACGAGGTGCATCCGGGATGGTGGAGGGAAGGCGAAGGGTCGGCCCGATTGTCCGAAGCTCGAGTCTCGGACCGCGACCCTCTCCGCAACGGCCCGTCAACTCCGGGTCCAAATAGTGGGTCACCGGTTCCACCGTTGAGGTCTGGACAAGACGACCTGGATCCGTTGCGCCAACGCCACGCTTCATCACGGTTCTGATCTGCGGCACGGCACGATCACGCGCAAATACGGCTTGGACACGATCATGGCCGGTGACGAGAGGGTGCACCAAGAAGCGCTGGGGACTCCGTCTAGCATGCGCAGCGGCGGGAAATCGTAGACGAGGCTTGGGCCAGAGGTTCTGGCCTGGGCCCGGTGTTGTCGCAGCGTGAGCCATGACCTCGACGGATCCCAAACGGCAAGCCGGCTCACTGAGCCCGAGAACGCACCGGCCACGGGCGGCGGAATTCCGAGGTGCCTGCCCCGTTTGCCGAGCCCGCGCTCAAGACCTGACCTGACCTGACAAGCCGTGTACTTCTCCGTTCTGGGTCCGCTCGAGGTGCGCGACGACGCTTCGAACCCGCTCCGGATTGCCGGTGAGCGGCGGCGAGCCCTTATCCTTCGTCTGCTCCTGGTGCCCAATCGGATCGTCTCTTTCGATCGGCTGGTGGATGACGTCTGGGGTCTAGCGCCGCGAAAGGTGTGCGGTCCCCCCTGGCGGCCCACATCTCGCTGTTGCGTGATCAGCTCGGGGCCGACCGAATCCGAACCGAAGCAGCGGGATATTCGCTCGTTGCGGGTCCGGGTGAGGTCGATGCCGGACTCTTCGAGAAGGAGCTGGACCAGGCGCACCTCGAGTCGGCTCGGGGCGATCATGTGGCCTCGGTCCGTACGCTCACCGTCGCCCTGGGGCGGTGGCGAGGAGACGCCTTCGGTGACGTTCGCGATCAGCCGTGGGCCATCGGGAGTGCCACCCGGATGGAGGAGCTCCGCTGTTCGGCTCAAGAACACCTCATGATGGGTCGACTTGCCCTTGGCGAGCACCACGAGGTCGTCGCGATCGCCACAGCCGTCGTCGACCAACATCCACTGCGGGAAACCGGATGGGCAATCTTGATGTTGGCCCTCTATCGGTCAAGCCGGCAGGCCGAAGCGCTACGGGCCTACCGGAAGCTCGCCACGCTCCTGGGTGACGAGCTCGGCATCGAGCCGTCGTCTGGGCTCTCCTCGCTCGAGGAGGCAATCATTCTCCAAAAGCCCGAGCTCGATTGGTCTCCGAAAGATGAGGCCGGCGTAGACATGGCCTCAACGCTGCTGAACGTGTCGGGCTACGGGGGCATTCGGTCGTCCCTTGGCATCTCGCCCGTCTTCGAGGAGTATGACACCGAGTTCAGTGAAGTTCTGAAGCCGGAGACCCAGGTTCCCAGCAGTCACACCAGCTTCATCGGTCGGGAAGAGGACCTGCACTGGTTGGAGGATCACATCCGAAAGGGCTCGTTGGTCACATTGACGGGACCGGGAGGAGTGGGCAAGACAAGAATCGCGTTGCTGGCCGCACACCGGCGCCATCTGGCCTCCGGCGTCGAAGTCTGCGTCATAGACCTCTCGGCGGCAGACCGCGACGACGTGTTCGAATCAATAGCCGCGGCACTCGATGTTGCACTCACGGGGGGCTTCCCGGCAGAGGAGATCCTGGCCGGGGCGATGAGCGGTCGAGAGATCCTCATCGTGATGGACGATTGCGAAGGCGTGCGCGACGCATGTGCATCTGCCGCGGTCACCCTGTTCGAGCAGTGCACCGACCTCGCCATTGTCGCCACGAGCCGGGAGCCGCTTGAAGTTCCGATGGAAGAGGTCTATCAAGTTGCTCCACTTGGCCTGCCGCCTCCGGACGTTGGCGCCCGGACAGAAGATCTCCTCGAGTCCTCCCAGGCTGTTCGCCTGTTCTCGGAGCGAGCCGCCGCACACATTCCGTCGTTCCGGCTCGACGAATCGACCGCGGACGCCGTCGTCACCATTTGCTCTGAACTCGACGGAATTCCGCTCGCCCTGGAATTGGCTGCAGCCCAGTTGACCCGGATATCCGTTTTCGACCTCGCTCAACGACTCGACGACCAACTGAACCTCTTGTCCTCGAAGGACCCGAACGTCTCTTTCCACCTCCGTTCAGTTCGTGGCTCGATCGACCGCTCGTACGAGACGCTCTCCGACCAGCAGAAGACATTGCTTCGCTACCTCTCCGTCTTCGTCGGAACGTGGAGCCTCACGGATGTCGAGCGGATGGCCCCGGCTCTGGGGGTCCCGAGGTCCGAGATCGACGAGGCACTTGGGGACCTCGTCGACAAGTCCCTGGTGCAAGTCGATCGTGGGCGCGGCGGATACCGCTATCGCCTCCTGGCGCCGATCAGTCATTACGCATCCGAGCGCTTGATTGCGGAAGGAGATGCGGACCAGGACCTGGCATGCCGAGCCCACGCTGACGGCTGTCTCCGCGCTGCCGAGCACTTCGAGGCGAAGCAGGGGCACGTCGCCTTGGACGACATTGACTCGGCCTATCCAAACCTCAAGCTTGCGTTGCAGTACCTCTCCCAGCGGTCTGGCCGCGCGTCCGATGCGCTCGAGTTGGCCACGTCGCTCCGGAGCTACTGGCCGACCCGGGTAGCGGACGGAACCGCTCTGATTCGCTCACTTCTGAACGACCAGACGGACCTTCCGGATGCGCTCCGGTCGCGGGGCTACCTCGTGTTCGGAGAACTGCTCTACATGGCGGGGGACCGGGCGGCCACCGAAGCGCTGCACAAGGGTCTCGCCCTGGCACAGAAGGTCGGCGACAATGCACTTTGTTCCGACATTCTCTCCAGCCTGAGCGCGATCGAGGTTTTCCGTGGCGAAGGTCCACGAGCAATGACACTGGGCGCCGAGGCGCTCGCCATAGGAAGCAACACAGGCGACCCGCGCCTCATCGCGAAGGCGTTTGCCAGCAACGGGCTGGCGGCCATCCGGGTCGACCGAGCGGCTGCCTACGACAACTACTCGAGAGCCCTGGCTCTCTACACCGAGTTGGAGCAGCGATGGGGAATGAGCGACTGCCTGGCGAACCTCGGGCTCCTCGATCTCTGTGAAGGTGCCCCATTACAGGGGATGGCGCGGCTCGATGAGGCCCTCCGCCTTGCCGCTGCCGGCCGACATTCGTCTCTCGAGTGTTGGGTGACGATCTATTCAGGGTTCGCCGCCGTGTATCAATCTGACGCCGTCCAGGCGGAGGCACGGTTCAACACGGCGCTCGCCCTGGGTCGTACCCGCGGTCTTCCGAACGCCGTTGTGCACGGCCTGGCGGGAAAGGCCGTCCTACTGGCTGACGAAGGACAGGCCGAGTTCGGAGCGCAGGTCTTGGGTGCCGCTGAGGCACTCCGACAACGGGCATCTGAATCGTGGCATCCCGCCGAAGAGTCGGTCATCAGGCGGGCTCGTCTCCGTCTGCAACAAGATCTCGGGGAGTCAGCGCTCTCCCTTGCGCTGCTCCGCGGCGAAATGCTGACGCTGGTGGACTCCGTCACGCTCGCGCTCGGGACCACCCGCGGGACAACGGATGCACCTCCCTCCTAGGGAGTGGTGCTCCGTCATCTGGTGATTCCGATCGACCGGCCACCCTCGGCGATGCGCAATCGTTGGTTCGGCCGACCTCGGGAGCGACCGGTGCCAGAACCGTGGTCCTGGGCGACTCCGCTTCACGGTGTTCGAACCGCCCGTCCGTTCGGCGAAGGCGGACAGCCCGTCGATTCAGCCTGGACCTGCGTGGACATGGCGATGCCAACTCGGACGGTCACCACCGGACCTCAGCTCGTCGCCGTCGCCGTTCCTCACCCTCGCGGCTTTGGCGGCTGACCGTGCTCCCGGCGGCCGTGTTCGGGATTTCTCGATGTGAAGACGGTCTGCGGTCAAGAGCGTTCTTCTTGGAGTGGAGACCGGCGGAGTGTCCACGGGTGCACTCCTCTCTGCTCGCACTGTGCAATTGTTCGCGGCAATTATTCGCGCCTGTGTCGCTTCTCTCCGGCGCCTCGACGCCTCGACGCCTCGACGCCGTTGAGTTCGGATCACAGTGATGCTCTCTCGAAGTGACGCCCTCGCTCATTTTGGTCCGACTTCATTAGCCTGTGGCCATGCCAAACGGCGATCGGGCACAAAACTCTAGAGCGAGCTGGCTAAGGCGAGGTCCCGCGATGCTCATCGTCGGCTATTTCGTCGTCTTGGCGGTGATCGCTGCGGCAATCCTGCCCACGCTTGTCGGCACTCTTCAAGCGCTCGATCGTCAAAGATCCACGTTCGATGTCGCGTCCGCTGGCGCCTCCCAACTCCTTGTGGGTGCTCTCAATCAGGAAACGGGGATGCGGGGCTACGTCGTGACTGGGAATCCAAGCTTCCTACAGCCCTACCGGCTCGGTGCCGCTCAAGCCGTAAGCGCTGCAGGGGATCTTCACTCGGTGAGTCTCACCCCACCATTCAACTCCGACGTGACATCGACATTACGGGCACTCCAACGTTGGCGCCAGCTCGCAACCCAAGCACTCTCTGACGTCCAAAAGCATGATCTCAGCGCTGCTCAGGCGGTCTCTACACAGGCAGGCGGAAAGTCTCGATTCGACCAATTCCGTCGTGAACAAATGCTTCTCTCCAATGTGGTCGAACGCGATCTTCGCGCTTCACGGCAATCGCTCCATACACAAGTAGTTCGCTCCATCGTCGTACTTACGGCGGCGATCAGCGTCGGCGTCCTCATCGGATTGCTCATGTGGCTCTGGTGGCGCCTGTTCGGCCGACGGTTTGCTCAACGTGAACGGGAGCTTGCCGATCACGCGGTTCTCTTGCAATTGGCGATCGATGCCTCTTCGGACGGGCTCTTCGCAAAGGATCGGGAGGGTCGACACATCGTGGCGAACCGGGCCCGGGCGGCGGCGCTGACCGGCGGAAATGCAGAGAGCGAAATTATCGGGCACACGGTTGACGATTTCCTCGAACCCGGGGCAGCCGCGGACATTCACCGAAACGAGGAGCTCGTCGTCCGCTCCGGCCAAGAACGCCAATTCCAAGAAATACTCCCCTTTCCGGACGGTCCGCATATCTTCTCGGTCACCAAGAGCCCACTACGGACCACCAACAGCCAGATCGACGGTGTCGTCGGAATCGCACGCGACATCACCCGCGAAGTGGCGTTACTGGCTGATCGCGAGCGGCTCTACCAGCTGGAGCATCATCTGGCCGAGACGCTCCAACGCTCGATGTTGGGGAGCGACGATCCTGCCGATTCCCGACTAGAAGTCTGCGCCGCGCTATATCCCCGCGGCGGAATTGGCGGTGGGTGGCGATTGGTACGACTCCATGCCGATCGCAGGCGGTCGGATCGCGCTTGTCGTCGGTGACGCCGTCGGGCACGGAATCGAGGCCGTGACCGCTATGGGCCAACTTCGGAGTGCCCTGGCCGCCCTCGTCAACCTTGCCCCCGATCCCGCAGCCATACTCGAGGCACTCGACCAATTTGCCGCAAGGCTGCCCCGTGCACGCTCGTCCACGTGTCTGCTCGTGTTCATCGATCCCGCGGCAGAGCAGATCGTGTACTCGTCTGCAGGACATATGCCACCGATCGTTGCCCATCTCGGCCGAGATGCGGACATCCTGGCGGAACACCAAGATCCCCCGCTCGCCGTCAAGAGGCTTTCGCCGAGGAGGAATACGGTCATCCCTTTTCCGGTCGGCTCTGTTGTCCTTCTCTATTCCGACGGCCTGGTGGAGCGGCGAAACGAACTCATAGACGTCGGATTGCAACGACTCATCGAGCGGCTCGAAGGGAGGGTGCATCCTTCCATGAACGAGCTTTGCGATCGAGTGATCCACCAGCTCGTCACCCCGGAATCTCAAGACGATGACGTCGCCGTGATCGCGGCTCGTTTGACAAGTACCTCTCCGGGCTCTCATCAGAACTCCGGAACACGCGCTTAGGAAGGAGAGAGATCGTTCACTTTCAGGTCACACCACACGGTCTTCCCATCAGGATTGATGATGGTTCCCCAATTGGACGAGAGCCCGCCGATCAGGCGGAGCCCCCAGCCGTGGTGAGTCTTGACAGAAGCCGCCGCGAGCGTGGGCGGGGATTTATCCTCGTCCGACACGCCGATCCTTATGCGTGTTCCATCGTAGGAAAGAGTCAGCGTCAGTGGCGTGTTCGCGTGACGCACACCGTTGCTGACGAGCTCCGTCACCAACAAGAGCGTCGTCTCCTCGGCGTCGACGAGACCCCACTCACCGAGAGCGCGGCTCACTATCTGCCGCGCCCCGGCGGCACTTGCCGCGCTGGGCGGAAGGCTGGTCTGGATCCGTAATTCGCTGATACGGAAAATGTACCCTGCTCACGGGGAACGAATCCTTGAAGCTCTCCATCCCCCTAGAAGGCGTGGGTTGACCCTATAAAACCATCTCAATGTGACAGGTACCCACCATTTATCGAATGGAAACAGGATTTTTCAACGATCACAATGGGGATGTCCCCTTCTTTGGGGGTTACAAGGAGGACCGGCATGGCCATGGGAGAAGTACACACCGAAACCAGTGGTTCGTACCCGGGAATACCGATCGTCTCCGCGGTTGGAGAAGTGGATCTCGCCATCGCCCCGACAATGGAGACCCACATTGCCAATGCGCTCGAGGGGAATTCAGACCTCATCGTCGACCTCACCGGGGCCAGCTTTATCGACTCGGTTGCCCTCGGCGTGTTGACCTGGGCCTTGGAGCGTACAGATGAGGGCGGACACAGGCTGTTCCTGGTAGCCGACGATCCACGGATTCTCAGGGTCTTCGAGTTGACCGGCCTGACCGAGAGCTTTGCCATCTTTGACTCACGCACCGCCCTCTCTACCCACCTGAGCCAAGCCGGCTCGCCCTCATGAGCGCTTCGACAATCACTTCGGACGCGGACCGCCTACGACTCATCGTTCCGAATCATGGTGATTTCGTCGCCTTGGCGCGATTTGCGGCTGGAGTAGCCGCAGTTCGAGCGGGTTTCGATATTGAAGAGGTGCAGGATCTGCAACTCGCCGTTGATGAGATGTACGCATCCAGCGGAGTCCTGCGGAATCAGGGCGACACAACGATCGAGATTGTTCGTTCGAATTCTGAAGTCTCCATTTCGCTGACGTTCGATCCGATGTCTGGATCACCGTCGAAACACGAGAGTCGCGCGGCGCCGGACCAGGAACTGGCCTTGCAGCTGTTGTCCGCCCTCGTCGATGAGCACGGGTCGTCGACAGACGATCAAGGAAGCCCCTCTGTTTGGCTTCGTAAGTCCCATCTCTCCTAGTGGTGGAACGCTCGCCCAACGATTCGGATCACGAGTTAGATCAGTTCCGGGAGCTCGCTCGTACACAACGAGTGGAATTGCGCGATGCCATCGTGGAAGAGCATCTGGGCCTCGCCAAACACTTGGCTGGCCGGTTTGCCTATCGGGGTGAGCCTTTTGACGATCTCTTCCAGGTTGCTTGTCTCGCGCTTCTGAAAGCGGTGGAGCGGTTCGATCCAGATAGATCGATCAAATTCAACTCCTTTGCCGTTCCGTACATGGTTGGCGAACTCAAGCGCCACTTTCGAGACAAGGGATGGTCAGTGCGTGCACCGCGCCGCATCCAAGAGCTCTATCTGGAAATGAGCCAGCACGTTGAGGAACTGACGCATCAACTCGGGCGCCCACCCACCGTTGCGGAGATAGCAGATGCAATGAACGCGCCGACAGACGCGGTGCTTGAAGCCATGGAAGCCGGTCGGTTGTATCGTTCGGACTCGCTCGACCATCCCCGCGACGACAACGGCAACCCGCCTCCGGTCGAACAGGCGGGGGACGAGATGGATCATGCCGACACTCGTTCCATTCTGCTTGAGGCCGTACAAAGGCTCTCCATGACAGAGCAGGACCTTATTCGCATGCGTTTCATCGACGAAATGAGTCAATCCGAGATTGCTCGGCGTCTCGGTGTCAGTCAGATGCAGGTGAGTCGTCTCCTGGCCAAGAGCCTGCAGCAGTTGCGAGCTCAATTCGAGGACGACGAAACGAGAGGGGTTAACGCTTAAGCCGGCCGCGAGCATGACGCCGAAAACTGAGATGTCAAACGCAACAACTGGTTCATTGCCGGGTTCACCCCGACACGATCATCGTTGTTCGTCCTAGACGTTACCGGGATGACTCACTACAACCCAGACGCCGTCGTGCGAGTTAGCGCCAGCAGGTGCTTGCAGGGTATCCGCCAACTCCCAAATCACTACAGACGACCGGCGACGTGTCGGGCAATTACAAATTTGGTAGTTGTTCTACACGACACCTCCTGGACGGCATTGCAGGTGACTCGGATAATCGGGCGCGGCAGAAGGGGCGCAGAACGCAACCAGTTCTCGGGATCCTTGGTGACCTTCTCCGACGCCTTGGGCCACTTGGCCTCGTAGTCCTTGATGAGCCAATCGAGTGCGTTGTCCGCGTTGGCAAGTCCTGGTGCGGCTCCGCACGGTCGGGCGAAGACGGAGCTGACCCTGGCCCGTAAACCGGCCTACTCCTCGGCTCGACGACCTTTCCGGTCACTTCTCCTCCCTGAGGATGTTCTTGACGGAGGCGAGGGCGTTCTCCTTGAACTTGGCTGCGCTTTCGGTGTGGGCGGCAAGAGCCTGCAACTCGCTGCCGGCGCGGATTGCAGCGCGTGCGCCCCAGACGTCGAAGGCTCGATGGACTGACCGCTTGTTGATCTGCTGGAGGTCGCTCGGCACGCCCGCAATGCGTACTGCGATGGCAAGGACTTCCTCTTCTAAGCGGTCTACTGGGAACGAGCGGTTTGCGAAACCAATTCGGGCCGCCTCTTCTCCAGTGATGGCATCGCCCGTGAGCATGAGCTCCATGGCGCGGCGGAGACCCAGCAGGACCGTGTGGTACGGCCAGTCGGGAGGGCTGGCTACCCGAACAACCGGGTAGCTGATGGCTGCGTCGTTGGCAACGTAGACAAGGTCACATGCTGAGGCCAGCTCGGTGGCACCGGCGATGGCGTAGCCGTGAATCTGCGCGATCACCGGCTTGGCGAGGTCCCACACGCTGAACCACGTGTCGGTGGCCTGGCGAGCCCATTGCCCGTCGCCGGGGGCCGAGTAAAACGGTGAGCCCTCCATGAGGTTGGATCCGAGGTCGTAGCCCGAGGAGAAGCAAGACCCGGCGCCGCGGACGATCGTGACCCGAACGTCGGGGTCGTGGTCGTGGACCTGCAGGGCGTCGAGCAAGGCGACACGTAACGGGGTGGAGATCGCATTGCGCTTCTCAGGACGGTTCAAGGTGATCCGCCTGACGTGTTCGGCGGGAGTGTCGACCAACACCAGTTCTTTGCTCACGTCGTGCGCTCCCGGATTGCGGCCAGGTCGGCCATAAGCTCCAATGCCTGGGGCTGCTCCGCTGAGATGATCATTCCCGTGACCCCTGGCGGAACGAATCCCTCCTGCCATCGACGGCGGATCCGGCTCACCGGTCCGACGAGAGCGGTCTGCTCGAGGTAATCCACCGGCACAGCTGCTTCGGCTTCCGCCTTGCGCCCGGCGCGCCAGAGTTCGCCGATACGGTCGGCCGCCTCAGGAAACCCCCGACGGGCCATGGCGTCGCGGTGATAATCGTGGCTCTCGCTGCCCATGCCACCCACGTACATCGCAGTCAGTGGACGCATGCTGTCGAGGACGGAGCTCACGTCCTCGGTGATCGTGACCGTGGCGCCGCTGAAGACTTCGAATCCATCTTTGTCCCGCAACGACTCCGGAACGCCATCCGGCCCTAGGCCCATCGGCAAGAATCCGTCGCATAGTTCACCGGCCAGAGCCGTATTCTTGGGCCCACCGGCAGCCAGCCAAATCGGGATCGGTGCCACCGGGTGCATTATCGACTTCAGCGGCTTACCCTGTTCCAACGCGCCCGGCCCGCGATAGGGCAGCTGGATCTCGGGCCCGTCGTGGGTTACTGGGTCCTTTCGATCAAGCACCTTGCGCAGGATCGTCACGTAGTCGCGCAAGCGCTGATTTGGCTTGCCCCAAGGCTGTCCGTACCAGCCCTCCACGATCTGCGGTCCCGACACGCCGATGCCCACGATCAACCTGTTACCTCCCGCAAGGGCATCGATGGTCATCGCCTGCATGGCGAGGGTTGCGGGCGGGCGGGCGGCCATTTGAACTACGGCGGTGCCGAACTTGATGCGGTCGGTCAACGCGGCGAGATAGGCCAGCGGGGAAAGGGCGTCCGATCCGTAGGCCTCGGCGGTCCACACCGAGTGGTAGCCAAGAGACTCCGCCTGACGGACGGTCTCGACCGGCACGCGGAGCTCGGCGGCTCGATAGAGATTCAAGCGGAGAGCAAGCTTCACAGTCATGCAGATATTATTACCAAAGTTAACGAAATGAGGAAGACCGTCGTGACAACAGACAACGCTCCGTCCTTGCAGCGGATCGAGTCGGCCCTGCTTCAGATCATGCGCTCGACGTCGACTCGCCGAGCACACAGGCGCTGGGCCCGCGAGGCCGGCGTCGACATCGCGCACGCCCCGTATCGCATCCTCAGTGAGGTCTGCCAGCACGGCCCCCTACGCCCCGCCGATGTGGCCAGAGCTCTGGACATCGACCCCCCGCTCGTCAGCCGGGAGGTGAAGCGGCTGGAGGACAATGGCCTGATCTCTCGTACCGCCGACGGTGTCGACCGGCGCGCCAACCTCGTGCGCGCCACCGCCGTTGGCCGAAGAACCCACGCCAAGTACCGGAAGTCGCTGGAGAAGAACATCGACGCCTCGGTGCGGAAGTGGAACCGACGAGACCTCGAGCAGCTGGCCGGACTCCTGGAACGCTTCGCCCTAGACGTCACTACGCCAGCCTCAGAGAATTCGGGAGGATAGAAGTGTTAGACGACGATTTGCACGGGTGGGGTCCTGCGTTGGAGGAGATCGAGCGCCGGAAGCAGCAAAGCTACGAGATGGGCGGTTCGGATCGGCTCGTCCGACAGCATCAGCGGGGCCGCCTCAATGCACGGGAACGCCTCTCCGAACTCTTCGATCCCGGTTCGTTTTTCGAGATCGGCAACCTCGTCGGGACCACGGAGAATCCGGCAGTGCCCGGGGACGCCCTCGTAGCTGGTTCGGGCCGCATCGACGGTCGCCCGGCGCTCGCTGGCGCCGAAGACGTCACCGTGCTCGGCGGCTCGATCGGCAGCGCGGCCTCCGACAAGCGGTACCGGTTGTGCCAGCTGGCCGCGCAAGAGCGGGTGCCCCTGGTGATGATGCTCGAAGGAGCCGGTCACCGGGTCACCGAGGCGCCAATGGGTCGCCGCCCGGGTGATCTGATGGGCCTCACGGAACTATCCGGCATCGTGCCCATGGTGTGCCTCGTCCTCGGAGCCTCGGCGGGGCACGGCGCGCTCACAGCGCCGTTGTGCGACTTTGTCGTCATGACCGAATCCGCGTCGATTTTCGCCGCTGGCCCCCCACTGGTGCGGTCCGCCACCGGTGAGAACGTGACAAAGGAAGTACTCGGAGGACCCGAAGTCGCCGTGCGGACATCCGGCGTGGTTCACAACGTCGTGAGCGACGACCTCGCCGCCATCGCCCTTGCCCGCCGCTACCTCCACCACTTCCCATTGAATGCTTGGGAACCTCCGCCCCGTCGCAACGGGCCAGATACCGGTGAGCGGGTACTCGACATACTCGGGCTGATTCCTCCCGACTCCCGCCGGCCGTATCAAATCCAACCGATCCTCAAACAATTGGTCGACGACGGCGAGGTGCTGGAGGTGCAGCCGACCTATGGCGCCTCCATTGTCTGCGCGCTCGCACACCTCGGCGGCCGGAGCGTCGCCATCATTGCCAACAACCCCGGCGTGCTGGCGGGCACGATCGACAGCGCGGCGGCGGACAAGGCAGCCCATTTCCTCGACGTCGTCGGTGCATTCGGAGTGCCCTGCATTTTCCTCGCCGACAACCCCGGGGTACTGGCCGGCACTCTGGCCGAGAAACAGGGGATTCTGCGGCACGCCGCAAGGATGTTCGCCATGCAGCACCGACTGCGGGTACCGAAGCTGCACGTCACGCTGCGCAAGGCGTTCGGTTTCGGGTCGACGATCATGGCCATGAACCCTTTTGACGGCCAGACGATGTCGCTGGCCTTCCCTTCGATCACTCTCGGCGCGCTGCCAGCGTCATCTGAAGCGAGCGCTATCGCTGACCCCGAAGAGCGAGCTCGGATTGCCGCCGAACAATCCCGGGCCTCAGTGAACGCCGGTGCTCGGCTGGCCTACGACGACGTGATCGATCCCCGGGAACTTCGGAATGCGTTGCTCGCCGGCCTGACTGTGGCCGAAGGGCGCAACAGCGCCTCCCGTGTACCCAGGTCGATAGGAATCATGCCGTAATCAAGACCTTCCACCTGACTCACGAATCGGTGACCCAAGTCTCCAGGGTCGATCCGCCTTCGGTCCGAACACGAGGCGATGTGCGGGGCAAGCTTGTTACTTGCGAGGCCGCCGTTTAACACTTGGCGTTTGTTTCGAATCGATGTTCTCTGAGTACCTCGATCTGGCTCCTCAACGAAATCGTGCATCGACTGCCAAAGCGTCGTCGCTCCATTCGTGCAACCCGATCGTCCGCTCACGGTCCGAACTGGCACCTCGATAGAGGCAGGCGGTCTTTCCACGTTCCGTGGTTAAGGCCCCCTCGGTGAGCCGCTAGTCCGCCGAGCCAGCTGAGCGCAATATCATCAGACGAGCTCGTCATCATCCGAAACTCAGCCCGGTCCTTTCACTCCACACAAGTCAGCAAGAACCTGCCCGGCGGCATGTACCGGCAATGCCCACGTCTGGAGTCCCACTACGCCATCAACTGCGATTCCACCCTGTTGTTGTGCGCCTTTGACGGCGGTGGCCGTTACGGGTCCGAAATCGCTGTCGACGGCGAGTTCCGGGTTGGAGCTCGGAGTGAAATCGCCTCGTCCCTCGTTGAGTGCGGTCTGGAGTTGCCCGACCACTGGTCCAGTGGAGCCCTGGGAGAGGGTAGGCGGCTCGGGGCCATCGCCTCCGAGTGCTCCCCACGTGATCGGTCCGACGATCCCGTCGACACTGAGTCCATTTGATCCCTGAAACTCTTCGACCGCCGTCTTGGTAACCGGTCCGAAGATGCCGTCGATTTGGTTGTAACTCAACGTACGCCGGACCAGAAGGTATTGCGCCCAACTGACAACGGGGCCCTCGGAGCCTTCCGAAATGGTTACTGGGGGCATCGTTCCTCCTCCGCTCATCGCCCTCGCAAGCGTATTCCGTGATCGCTGTTGAAACAACCGGCGCGAGCTTGCAACGCCGTGCGCCGGATGGGGCACCCAGCCTTTCCAGTCCCGGTCGTCCTGGGCCGGCTGAATGGCGGAAGCACAAGCGCACATGAGCCACACGAGCCGTGCCGGCCGAAGCACGGTCACGGATTGTCGGCCTCGATGCCGGTCCTTGGCCAGCGCATACACCACAGCGCGTAAGGGCTCACCGTTGGACTTATTGCGCAATCGCTGAGCCCTAATCTAAGACATCGTCGCAGGATATTCGTCAGAACTAGACGGACTTGACCAACGTTCCCACTGTGACATGTGGCCAACTCAAGCCGTTGAAGTTGAGCAGGACGGATTGCGAGTACTGCAGCTGAAGAAACTTTGCACCGGCTGGGTTTCGAACGCGCTCAAGCCAGAACGTTGCCGAAACGTCAGCTACGTCAGCATTCGGAATCAAGAACGGAATATTTCCAATAGCAACCAACGCAGCCTGACCCGCTTGAGTCAGCCCACTGGCACTCACACTGATCTCGACCGAATCAATAATCTGAAATCCCTGACTTGCGGCCGCTTGATTGTCGTCGGTCAACAGCACATTCGGATTGTCCACGAGCGCCTGAGTGATGCCCGCCGGCAGTGGCGTCGTGCGGAAGCTCGATGGGTTGCTGAATTATCGACTCGTTGGGGAACGGGAACTGTTGCGTACCACCGGTCTGAAACGGGACGGTACTCACCGCTGGGATGACTGGTGGCAGTTGAGAGACAGCCGCTCCCTGTATGAGGATCGTTGTTCCATGCGGTATCGAGGCTGCTCGGACGAGTGATGCCACCCCAGCCGTCTCTGGGTTGGCGGGAACGCTCAACCAGAAGCCGGGCTCGACGTGAAGTCCACCACCCCCTACCGGAATCGGGAAGTTAGCATCGTGGATCTGCTGCAGGTACCGGATCGCGGATATGGCAATGTCCGGTTCGTTGAGACCGCGGTTGGGTACTGGACCGCCCACCCCATTGAACTGGATGGTCTCCGAGGTCAAGTTGAGCTGGAGAAAGTGGTCGTCCGATGAAGGAAAGTGAGGACGCCAGATCAAGTTGAAGCCGCGTCCGGTCCAAGTGCCGGGGAAGTTCTCGATTCCTCCGTGCATACCGAGCAAGGGCCCAGAAGATCCGCCCACTCGGAGTGCATCGGGGATCTCTGAAAGATCGAGATCGCTGTGTGGAAGGGTGTTTGTCATGTTCACCTCGTTTTAGGATTGTTGTCACTCTTCTTTGCACTCGACTGTGTGTCGACTCAAGGAAGGTCGGTGACCGTTCAGCACTGCGGTTCAGCTCGTGGGCGCCTGGATTCGCGCCCCTCACCTAGAATAGGCCATTAAGTGCAAGGAATACTTCCGCGTTGCCACGTGTCATTTCGCCGCTGGTTCCGCGGCAAGAGGTTTTTAAATCTGCTTCTTTGGTGAACACAAAACATGGCACTTCTCTGACGATTTGCTGGCACATCGAAACGCATCGTCAACTCCCTCCCGTTCGCATCATGAAGGAATGGCCACGGAATTACAACAGCATCTCGGCGGTTAGAAGAAAGCCGAAACAGCATCTCACGATCCGGGTCAAGAGCAATTGACACCGAGGTCAACGACTCTAAAAGACAAATACTCAAGAGTTCAATTACGTTGCCGATCTCCATCGTTGACCGAAGGCCTGCCAAATCCGCTTCACGCTCGAACGGCTGATTCTCGTCGCCTAAGCCATGGAGCGAATCGACCAATAGGAGGCGTCGCGGGCGCCTCTTCGAGGGTCTTCACCACGACCCCTCCGACGTCTTCATCGCGCACCGAACGCGGCACCCCAGGTCGGGGCCCGTCGTGAAGACCTTCGAGGCGCTGCTCGACGAAGCGCTGGCGCCACTTACCCACCGTGGCACGGCTGAGATGGAGACGCGCAGCCACTATCGTGTTGGTCTGGCCTTTCGCGCACTCGAGCACGATCCGGCACGGCAGCGCCAATTCCGCGCTGTTGGACCGTCTCGCCCAACGCTCAAGGGTCTCTCGCTCGTCATCGCTCAGGACGAGATCTTCGGTCGGCCTTCCCCGTACCTCGAGTGCGGGATAATCCGTCTTTTTCTGATCATGTAGGAACCTTGTGAAATTCAGGTGACTTGTTCAACTTAGCGAAAGCGGGATCAACCTCGATCCAGTCCGATGGCCGCTGCATCTCGGAGTCTTGGGGAGTAATGGCTCGCCTCAGACTGATTACCGCCAGATCCGGCGATACTCTCATACTCCGCACGCCCCACCTTGGTGCAATGCTGCTCATATGCGGCTCCGTACAGGCATGCCGTGTTATATGCCGCCTGCCAGGACGGTGTTCGACGTTGCCCGGGGAACCAGCGCGTTCTCGATACGTGTTCGCGTCTCCTTCTTCGGGCCGCTGACGCCGACTTTCGGAATGGAGGCAAGCGAACGATTGACGACAGCCCGCTCTGATAGGCCAGGATCAGTTTGTTCATTTCCTTGCCGTTTGGAAGGAGGGACTTGATCTCATCAGGCGGCTGACCTGCTACCGCGGCCACAATACGAAGGGCTCTTCTCGTATTACATTTCTCACCGTGCTCAAGGCCGCTCGCATTGGACCCGATGGGCTTCTCACGGTCCGCTATGCAACCGCGAACTGTTATGTACAGTTCGGCCAATCGCGCCCCATCATGAAAGCGCTGTCGTTCGGTCAGCCCGAGGAACGGGCTCCATATCGCCCGCTCATCTCGGTGCCGGAGTGACGCCCAGAGCACCCTCCAAAGCACCAAATGCTTTCGGATCTCCCGTAGTTCCTTCTGGGCCATCCCCAGGAGGGCGACCCTTAGATCGTGGAGTTCGTGTTCGTTTACGGACTTCTCGGAGACCAAACTGTCGAATAGGCGCTGTGCAAAAACTCATCAGTAGCGATTAGGCCCCAAGGTTTCCTCGCAACGTTCGAGGATGCATAGGGTCTCACGAAGCTTTTGCGTTTTAACAGGGTCCGATCGCAATTCTAGAAATGCCGCAATTCTGAGAAATGCCGATCAGCGACCATTTCGAGCGACATGGCGAGCCGGTAACGCCCACGAAAGAAACGGGGATACTGCTCGCGGTTTTTGGCGTGAAGCCATAGGGCCTTCACATGATCTTTTTCAAGATCGAAAAGCTGGGCGAGCTCGTATCTCGAGACACCAGACACAAGCCGGCACTTTTCTAGAGTTCCAATTTGATTCCGCCGGACACTCTCGAGTTTGCACCCTGAAGAAAGGTCAACCCGCCGCTGCCTGGTAAGGAGCAGGGCAGCGATGTCCTCGCCGTCGACAGCGCCATAGCACCAGGATGGCGTTGCAGGATCGTCTTTGAAGATGCTCCAAGCAACATAGCCGGCTACCACTTCGGCGGCATCCTCGAAGGCCGAAGCCGACAACGTTTGTGTAGCGATTGTTTCTCCAGTTCGACGGTCTTCGAGGTCGACCGTCACTCTCGTGCAAGGACTTGCTTTCTTCTTGTTGCCTTGGGGCTCAATCCAGACATGAACCTGGTACCGGCGTGGGTTCGGCCAGATCATCCCCAAAAACTCGACGATTGCACTGGCAAGGCCGCTGAGGGCGACTCCGGAATGCTCGGCGATTGACGCAAGCCCACTCGCCCTGGTGCCCCCTGGAAGGATCGCGGGAGCTCGCACCTCGACCGCAGGTAGCCGGAACTTGAGTTCGCGGACGAGGTCGTCATGGCGCTGCAGATCGAGCGAGGATTCACCGGGTGCGCCACCCGCCTGAGTGGCTCTGATTTTAAGGGTCGAAGTATCGACGGTGGGAGGCTGCCAATGCATCGCCCAAACCTCAAGTTCACGGTACCCGAAGACGAGGACGCCACATACAATGAGCCATCCGAATCGGCCCGCCGTTAAATGGCGAGTCGACAGAGCCGAAGAAGGCGACGCTGAGATCACCGAAACCTCGTGTGAATGAGTTCACGAGGTCGGTGGGCGCGGAGACCCGGTGGTGGGCCACGCCATATCGGGTCACGAGCACAACCACGACCGTCCCCAGGGCGGCGGTGAAAATCCGAAGCGTGCGTACAGTGAAGTGATAACCGACGAAGCCCAGCAGCACTGAGGTTGTCACGACTACTAGCCATACGTGGAACGTATTCATGCTGTTCCTCCGAGTCCAGGGCGTGGAGCTACGGCGACCTCAGTCGTGATTGCCTCTATCGGGAAGCAAGCATTCTCAGTCGCTACTCGGCGCCCGTAGAGTTCTTGAACCACCCGAATCACCTTCGTGAAAAAAATGTAGCGCGGTTGCTCGGGTGGAGACCGGTCCTGGGCAACGATCGTCGCCCAGTTAGCGTCGAACCGCTCACCGTCATCACCGACACGAGACTCATGAACGGAGGGCCGGACTTCGCCTCGGTCGATTTCGAAAACAGAAGGGAAGCGAGTAGTACCGTGCGTGCCGAGCCGTATTTCATCGATCTCAAAGTAAGTACGCATCTGTTCAAAAACGGCAGTCAGGCTGGAGCCGGAGTAAGCAAATGTCGTCTCCGATTTGGATCAGAAGGTCGTCCGTTTTGCGGTGCCGTCATGCTCACAATGGCGTTGTTGAGCTGCATCGCTGGCTCCTTCTGTCTCTCGGCGACCCCTTGATCGCTCATATGACCAGCATGAACGTCGCTGTCTGGATGTCTGTCGGCGCCACGACACTCCCGGTGTCATTGACGTGACACTGCGCTATCAGAGCTTTTCTGAGTCAGAAATGGACTTTGACATTGGTAGGCCGACAGGGTCCCGATCCGGCACCTTGGGACTAAAGGTCCAGTTCAAGGCGTTGTAACCTGTGTTCTGCCTTTTGCACCGCCTCTCGAATCCGCAGGTGCGAATGAGGATGAGCGTGGGTGGTCGCCGCCGAAACGACTTGGGACGCGATGCAACACGGTTGTCGGGACCGGCAACAAACGGTTCTCGAGCGGATGAATAAACCCAAGCCGACACAAGGATTTGCGCCGTCAAAACACCGACGCCGCGCGTGAAACCCAATCTCCGAGCTGTTCCACGGTTCAAGCGCGCCGGTTCCATCAGCCTTTCCTGTCGAGCCGCCTCCGCAAACAGCAGGCTGGTGGAATCTCAGCTCTCTAGCAGGATCGGCGCATGCGGTCCCGCTATCCGATGGTCGAATGAGTTCCAGCCGAATTTGTCGAACCCTGGATCGACTGCGTTCAGTGCATTTTGGCCTCGCCATGGAACCAGGCGTCAGGTCCAATTCCAGGTACGTACTTATTCGCTTGCAAGAGACTTCAAGTTGGTGGACCAGACACGTCGACAAATCGCTCTGAATGTGGTCAAATCCATGGCGATACGAACGGGGGTCATCATGGCGAAAGCACAGTACCCTTAGATCCTGCCGCCGGTCCGGCGTTCGCGTTGTCGGGGCGGGTAGTAACGATGGACAAACACCGCACTGTGCTGCCGACCGGAGTGGTTTATGGACAAAATGGGTCGATTGTTGCCGTTCAGCCTGCGGGTGCGGATCCCCCGGCTGGCTTCGGCACCGTCCGGGTAGTCGATACGAAGGGAACGATCTACCCAGGTCTGATCGAGTTGCACAACCATTTGCCCTACGACGTACTGGCGTTGTGGCAGGTTCCGAAACTGTATGGCAACCGCGGTCAATGGTCAGACTCGGAACAAAATCCGGACTACCACCGACTGATCACGGGACCGATGCATGCCATCGGCAGTGACCCGTCGCTAGTGGCGGCAATCGTCCGCTATGTCGAACTGCGATGTCTTCTTGCTGGTACGACGACGAGTCAGGGAGTGACGCTCGCCAACAGCAAGGTCAGCGTGACCCACTTCCGAGGACTGGTCCGCAACGTAGAGAACACCGGCAATGACCCGGCGTTGCCGGCAGCAGCGACGCACGTGCCAGACGTTGTTGCGAGTGACGGTGCGAAGTTTCTCCAAGAGATCTCAGCCGGCAAGAAGATGATCCTGCACCTTGCTGAAGGTGATGACCCGGCCGCGCTGAAGGCGTTTGAGGCGCTAGATCTCAAGGACGGCTCTTGGGCGATTACCAAAAACCTGATCGGTATCCACTGCGTTGCATTGCGCGAAAGCGATTTTGGAATCTTTGGTTCGCACGGTGGAAGCATGGTGTGGTCGCCGCTTTCGAATCTGCTCTTGTACGGGAAGACTGCGAATGTTGGTGCGGCGATCGCTCATGACGTGCCTGTTGCGCTTGGTTCCGATTGGGCTCCGTCCGGCAGCAAGAATCTGCTCGGCGAGTTGAAAGTAGCGCGGTTAGCCCTTGCAGCTGCGAACGCCCCGGATCTGTCGGATGGTGATCTCGTGGCGATGGCGACCTGTACACCTGCCGCCATGCTTGGGTGGGACCGTGCCCTCGGCAGTCTCGAGGGACCCCGTGCTGATGCCAGTGGCAAACAATTGCCGGGTAAGCGGGCCGACCTCCTTGTGGTGACCTCGCGGGACGGTGACCCTTACAGCCATTTGATCGACGCCACCGAGGCCGACCTCGAGCTCGTCATGATCGACGGTGTTCCCCGCGTCGGCACCTCGACGCTCATGACCAGCCTCGGCGTCACGACCGGCTTAGAGCCGATCCGGATTGGAGGACGGAATCGGATGCTCAACCTCGGCGAGGCCGCGGCAGATCCGCAGGTCGAAGACGTATCCGCAGGCGAGGCGATTCGCCGTTTGACCAAAGCGCTCCAGGAATTGCCAGACGAGCACACGACGCCCGATGCTGTTGCCGCCCGATCTGCACTACCCGACGGACAGGTCCGTCTGGCCGTCGAGGGATTGGTTGACAACCACCAGAGTCCTCGACCTCATCTGCCGCTCAACGGAGAGTTCACCGGCCCAAACCTGCCCGACAGCCGAACGCTTGCAGCAGTTCAAGAGGCGATCGCCGTGGCCGGTCCGCTGCCAGCGATGGTCTTGGACCCGCTTACCGCCGTCGATAACCCAGGGTTCTATGACACCATCGACAAAGAGATGAACCTGCCCCCCGATGTCCGGTCCGGCCTTGTCGCTCTCCGACATGCGAAGCCGAGAGCCTCGCTGTCTAGAAGTTAGGACGCTTCGAATGCCTCACGAGTTCTGTCCAGGGTATCCAACGCCCTACGCCGACCTGGTTGCCGCTTTCCCCGGAGCCGACGTCTACCCGGCTGCGGACTTTCGAGTCGAGTGGGGACCGATCTTCCATCGCGGACGCCTTGACGGCAGCGCCCGGCTACTCATCATCGGGCAGGATCCTGCAACCGAGGAAGATTTCACCCGACGCATTCTTGTTGGAGTTGCCGGCCAACGCACTCAGGGACTGATGACTCGGCTCGGCATTGCAAATTCCTACGTAATGATCAACACCTTCCTCTACAGCGTGGCAAGCCAGGCAGCAGGTGAACGACACGGCAACGACCAGAACATAGCGGCCTACCGAAGTCTCTGGCTAGACACCCTTGCCGAGCACAACAGCTTCGACGCAGTGATCACACTCGGCACTCTCGCAGAAGCTGCCTATACGACTTGGACCGCCACCCCTACCGGACACGCGCAAGCTCCTCAGTACCACGCTCCGATCATGCATCCGACGTACCCTGAGTCGGCGGCAGCGTCGGGCAACATCACTTTCGCTGCTGCAATGGAGAAACTCCTCGACAACTGGAACCAAGCCCTACCTGGTCTGGGCGTGGCGCTTACTCACACCGACGAATCCGCCACCCTCACTCCATATGGGAAAACGTTTGAGCGAAGCGATCTCACGCCCATCCCCGAAAAGGATCTGCCTCCTGGACTGCCCGCATGGGTGCGTAGCGTCGAGACTTGGTCCGCTCGGAAGGGAACCTCGCCTGAGCTTAAACGCGCCACACTCACCCTCACCGTTCCGGCCGACCAGAGGCCATGGAAATCGGCATAAGAGTGACGGTCGAGCGGAAGATTTCGCTCACAGCGGCTCAGTACCCGAGCGTCCATCGCCGACGGCGAAAACGGGGACCAAGCGATCCCGGGTCCTGAGCCCCGCGACAGCTCGGCCCAGCTCTCGGTCGATTCGCGGGAGCCGTCGGCGAGCACCCGAGACTTGAATGATGACCCGCAATATCGCCTCAGTGACATTGGAAGCGTCGCCTGGGCGACAGACATCGTCCCGAGCGAGGCAGATGGTACGGGAGAGGCCGTAAGCGTTGCCGCCGCCAATGGAGTCTTCGGAAAGGGAGCTCGCATGACCAAGCACCCAAAGGCACCATTCGCACACGCGTCGGCGAAGCTTGGTTTGGCACTGGCGTCGATCCTTGTGGCGAGCGTGTGCCTGATCATGGGCCCGAGTGCTCCGAGTGGGGCAACGACCGCGGGAGAGGTTCCGCACGCCAGCGGCTCGTGTAGCCAGCCGGGCGGTGACTTCACCGATAACAGCGCGGTGGTCGGCATGGCGGTCACGCCCGATGACGGCGGCTATTGGATCGTGAACAACGCCGGGCAGATCGCGGCGTGTGGAGACGCCGTCTACTATGGCCAACCCGCCAACTTGAACAAGCCCGTCGTCGGAATCGCGGCGACCCCTGATGGGGGTGGCTACTACGAGGTGGCCTCAGACGGCGGGATTTTCGCCTACGGTGACGCGCACTTCCAAGGCTCCACCGGCAACATTGCGCTGAACAAGCCAGTCGTCGGCATGGCCGTTGATCCAGCCACCGGAGGCTACTGGTTGGTGGCCACGGACGGAGGGATTTTCGCCTACAACGCGCCGTTCCTCGGTTCGACCGGCTCAATCACACTCAACAAGCCGGTCGTAGGAATGGCCGCCGCCACAAACGGCCAGGGCTACTGGTTCGTTGCCTCTGACGGAGGATCTTCGCCTACGGGGTTCCGTTCTACGGATCGACCGGGTCGATGGCTCTCAACAAGCCGGTCGTCGGCATGGCAGTTGGCACGGGCACGGGAGGGTACTGGATGGTCGCTTCGGACGGAGGATCTTCGCCTTCAATGCACCGTTCCTCGGCTCGACGGGGAGCATTGTGTTGAACAAGCCCATCGTCGGGATGGAGGCAAGCCCGGCTGGGACCGGATATCGCTTCGTGGCGGCGGACGGCGGCATCTTCGCCTACGGGTCACAGTTCTACGGAACACCGACCTTCGCGTCACCAACTTCCCCTGTCCCCCCTCCGACGCAGACGGGTATTGAGGCGTCCTTTAGCTGTACTGGCACCGCCCCCGTCGGCTTCGGAGGGCTCTTCGTCTCGTACTGGACAAAGGCGAACCCCGGGCTCGGACCTCTCGTAGGGGCTTTTGTGTCTCTCCCTTGGTCGGCCACGCTCGCCCTCTCCCCGACCGATGGGTACGTCGTACTTGCAGCAGGCTTCTTCCCCGACTCAGATGACGTGCCTCCTGGCGCGTCCGTCACGTGCACCAACACCGTGACATGGCCGGGTGGTTCAGTGACCCAGACTGCCAACAGTGCTCCTGGTGAGGGCGACTTTGATACCCAAACCTGCTCCGACTACCCGAACGACAGCGGATGGGTCGCCTGCCCAAACGGTTCCGATAACTGAGCGTGCGGGGCCGCCGGTTGCGTTCGGTTGAGTGGAACGCAGTTCACGACCCCGCAAGCCTAAGACCACGAAGTCCGCGCGCTTCAGCTAGGTCCAGGACGAACGAACTACCTTTGGGTGATGTTGGGTATGGGTCTGCATGTCTGCACCACGAATCTGGCTCGAAGGGCTCTGTCCTTCTGCATGGGATCGAACGAGCGAGACGCGAAGACACACACCCGATTCAGGCTTATCCCCTAGCATCTTGGATCGCCGTGACATCGCTCGTGACACAACTCCAGACGGTCCTTGTTCACGATATTGCGACCAGAATGATCGCAACGATTACCTTCGAGGGAAGTGAATGCTCTTGAGGAGTGCCTCGATGCGGAAGCCGACAGGACGCGAATTTTCTGGAGTGGTCCGCGTGGACATGGCGGGAACAGTCGTGCTTGAAAAGGCGTACCGGCTCGCCGATCGTGGCCACCAGATCCCCAATACAGTGGCAACGCAGTTTGGTATCGCGAGCGGGACCAAAGGCCTCACTGCTCTGGTTATCTTGAGTTTGGTCGACGAAGGTCGCCTCAGCTTGTCGACGTCTGCCCGTTCGGTCCTCGACGCTGATGCCCTCTTCGTCGACGAGGAGGTGACCCTTGAACATCTTCTTTCGCATCGCTCGGGCATTGGGGACTACCTGGACGGAAACACAGGTAACGACGTCACCGAACAGACGTTGGCTGTGGCAATGAGCACACTTGTGGATGCACAGGACTATCTCGAGCTCCTCCAGGGAGTACCCCGATAGTTTCTTCCCGGCACCTCCTTCCAGTACTGCAATGCCGGGTTTATCCTTCTTGCGCTCATCGCTGAGCGTGTGTCGGGTCATAGATTTCACGAGCTGACGGATCGCCGTGTCTGTCGTCGGGCGGGAATGGCGAACGCAGAAATTTTTGCGATCCGACGAACTCCCGGGCCGGGCCGCCCTGGGGTATCACGGAGCTCAGGGATTGAGGACGAACATCTTTCAGCTTCCAGTGATCGGATCGGGCGATGGGGGGATTTATTCGACCGCGGCCGACCTGACTTCTCTATGGACTGCTTTGTTCGATGGCAAGATTGTGTCAGGCCACCTCGTGGCAGAGCTCGTTCGATCACGGAGTTGGGATGAGGCACAGTCGCGGCGCTATGGGCTGGGATTCTGGTTGCACGAATCAACCGATGTTGTGATGCTGGAAGGTCGCGATTGCGGCGTGTCTTTCCGGAGCTGTCATGAACCTGCAGGGTCGATCACACGCACCGTGATCTCGAATACAACTGACGGAGCTTGGCCGCTGGCGCGAGCAATCGAAGTGTGGCTCTCAAGTCTTTGAGGGTGTGGCAGTACGCCAGGTATGCAGCGGCTCCGAGCTAACTGTGAACGTAGTCCAATACCTCTTGCGATCACGTTCTGTTGGAAACAGAGCCGGTGCCCAGATTTCTGACCACAGACGGGCCGAAATCCGCTTTGAGGTTGTCGAGACAGGTCCGCCCTGCTGGTATGCCATGGAGGGCCGAGCAATGTGTGCGACACCCTCATGAGCGATGTCGCCAGTAGCGGCGGAGGCTTCGGGGACCCTGGTCAGCGCAATGACTCCCAGATCCTTCTCGTTTGACTTGTTACCTTCTCGGATGGTTTCCGCCCACTAGCGGCAATGGGCCAGGAACCTTGTTGGCTGGAGGTTGGCCCCAAATTTTCATTGCACGCTCGCAGACGACTGCAATCAAGAGGTTCGTGGGTCAAATCCCACAGTCTCGACCCACCACCACAGTCGGTGACCTGCCTCTCCGCCTTGGGTCTCAGAATTGATTGCCCCATTTACCGTTGCGCTCAGGGAAGGAAGCACCGCGTCGAGCATCGAGCTCAGCTGCGTTTGCATTCGCTGGATTGTCTTATAGATATCGGCGGGGCTCGCGCCGCTCACCTGGTGGATCATGTCGATCTCGTTCCAGACCGCTTCGCCCAAAGCGATGGTTGCCGCCAAACGAGGACCGGCCTGGAAGCTCTGTCCCGAAAGACCGGATTCGGCGGCCACCGCCGCATCGAGGGCGGACGGGATGTCCGCCACCCTGTCGACGTAGGCACTCTTCGTGGATAGGCCCTGCACCATAGGGTTGTCCTGGTTACCCAGCATCGTGATGGGTTAGGTTTTGAAAATCACCACGGGTGTGTTGGTTGCGTACACGATCGCAGTTTCGGAGATGCTGCCGTCGTCGGGCACACGTCCATCCATTGTGAACACCACAGAATTGCAGCGCTTCGCCAATTGGTAGACGTCGAGCGCAAAAACAATCTTATGGACGAACGTCACGATCTCTGCCACCTGGTTAGCAGGGAGTTCCAGCGGCCTTGTGGCGTCGGCCATGACGGCCGCCACTTCTATCCCATCGTTCATCCCAGCGTACGTCGAATACCCCGCGGTCTTCAGAGTGCTTTCTATGAGGTTCTGCTGCCACTTGTCAGCGTCGCTGAACATGGGACCCGCCAGGTAGACAGGTGCTCCCGCCTTCCCTGGTGTCGGTGTCGGGGTGTCGTCCGATGCTGTCGTGTCTGTCATTGTCCTCCGCCTTTCATGTCAGTCGATGTCGGAGTTCTCGGTTGGTACTCTGTGCGTCCGGCGAGTCCGTCAGCGGCTCCGTTGGGGTCACCTCCGGGGCACTATGCAGCTGTTCGAGCAGACTACGCCCACGACCTGAGCCTTGGTGGAAGACCCGTCGGTCATGGAGGCCAGAGCGTTCTCGAGATCTGCCACAATCCGTGGGCGGTCGGTTGCGGAGTGAGACCTGACGCGGGCCAGATCAATCGCCGACGACAGGGCGAACGAGGCCGCGCCCATGCGACGGGCTTCGGCGACACTTCGCTCCAGTTCGGCGAGGATTCCAACCCAGTCTTTCGGGTCCTGGTCATATCGGCCAACTGCGGCAATGCGGCGAAGCTCAGGGTCGTAGAAGGGCTGCCCGCTTTCCTGGGAGATCGCTAGACCCAGCTCAGCCGTTGCCACCACGCGTTCGGGGTAGCCGAAGCATCCGCTGAGAATCGCCCAGTCACCGCGAAGCCCATCGAACCGCCCCCTCGATTCCCGTACTGCATGAGGATGGCGAAAGCTCGGTCCAAATCGGCCAGACCACCCTCGTCACCGAGCCACGCTCGATTCGCTCCGAGCACGATGAGTCCCGTCCCAAGCCAAAAGGGAAAGTTCAGCTCCTCGCACAAGGCAATGTTCTCTCGTGCAGCCACGATCGCGTACTCGGGTTCGTTCCGCAGGTGGTGAGCAAAAGCGACGGTGTCGAGCGCCATGGCCTGGCTCAGTGAGGACGGTAACCTCTGTGCCAACTTGTAGCCCAGCCGCGCCGTGCTTAGCGCTGCGTCGGGCTCGCCGAGCCACCATTGTGCCCAGGAGAGCATGTTGCGCCCCAAGGTGCCCTCGTCGTGACCTACGCCGTAGGTAATCGTGAAATAGTCATTCTCTTGCTCAAGTGCGAGGCCTTGCTCGCAGTGCTTCATCGACCGGTTGCCCTCACCCCGATACATGTACGCAATCCCAAGCGTGAGGTGGCCACGGACGGCCGCAACACGTGAGCCGCTGGCTTTTCCGATCTCGAGGATCCGCGCGGCCAACTCGATGGCCAGGTCAAGGTCACCTCGGTCCAACCAGTAGACGGCCGCTCCGTTCATGGCCGAGGTCAGCTCTTGGTCATCCTCGAGGCTCCCTGCGAGCTCGATGGCCGACTCCCACAGGGAGAGCGCCTCCTCCGCACCCGGTCCGGATGTCCCCATGTGCGCATTACCGCAAAGGATCAGGAGCGACAGCAACAGCTCATCCGACTCCCGCCAGTGCGCGGAGTGCTTCAAGAGGTCGATGCCCGATTCATAATGGATAATGGCTTCCCGCAGGGCCGCCCTCTCGGCCGCTCGTCGGCCTGCGATGCCATACCAACGGGCCGCTTCGAGATGTGCGCCCGCTTCCTCGTGATGGTGGGCCACAAGCTCGGGCGCTGTGTCTGCAACCATGGGAAACCGGTCGGTGAGCGCAGACGCGGTTGCGGAGTGGAGTTCACGGCGGCGGCGGCGAAGCATGCTCTCGTAGGCCGCGTCCTGGATCGAGCGTGTGACGAAAGGTATACTCGTTGAGCCCATGGCCGATCTGTTGCGACACGATGCCTGCGTCGACGAGCTGAAGCAACGGCCGCATGAGGCTCTCCACCGGAGCATCAACCACGATGCTCAGGAGTGTCAGGGAGAACTCGCGACCGATGACAGATGCGGCCTGCGCCAGCACCCGCGCCTCGCCAAGCCTGTCTAGACGAGCCGCGAGTACCCCCTGCAAGGTATCGGGCAGTTCTTTCAAGGCGTCACCTCGGCCACCCACGGCTTCTGCCACGCCCCGGACTAGTTCCTCGATGAAAAGGGGAACCCCGTCTCCTCGGTCGGCAAGTTGGACAAGCGTGTCGTCGGGCAAGTCGTAGGATGCATTTAAACTGACCGCGAACGCTCGGCTATGAGCCACGTCGAGGCGGCCGAGTGCGAGAGGTGTCATCTCCGCTTGGTCCCAAGCTTCGGGAACACCCACCCGAGACGTGAACAGGCAGAGCAGGGGAAGGTCGCTCCGACGTCCGACGAGGCGCCTCAGCAGTTCGAGCGTGGATGGGTCCGCCCAATGGAGGTCCTCGACGACCAGCACGAGGGGCGACCGTCGGGAAAGTGCCAGAGTCCATTCCACAAGAGCGTCGAGCGTCCGCACGCGACGCATTTCGCCGCTCAACCCGGCGGACTCCGGCGAGTCATCGAGGCTGATCCCAAGTACGTCGGCCAAAAAAGGGAGGTGCGACGACGCTGCGGAACCCAACGAATCGGTTCCGCTCTCAAGCTTCGCCAGCTGCGAGACGACGGACTCGTCATCAGTGATCTCGAGCTGGTGTCGGACTCCGTCGATCACGGGGCGCAGCGGGCTGGCCGACGCGATCTCGGAGCACTGGATCTCCACCCATTGGTGCTCCCGATCGGCCAGTCGAGCGCTCATAGTACGGACGAGCGCCGACTTGCCGACCCCAGGCTCTCCCGAGACGAGTACAGTTTGTTTTCCCTTTGCGACCGCCTGCTCGAACGCTGACAGCAGCGCGGACGTCTCTATCCCGCCCAACGATCAGACGCGTCTTGGACCTGTGCGCCCGCGTTATCGGCTGCACCAAGACCATCGACGCGGCACACCGCTAAAGACTGGGTGACACCCTTGAGCTCGGGCCGACCAAGGTTCGATAGCCGATAGTGGCCGCGCAGGACGCGCGTTACCGTGTCGCTGACGACCACTGTGCCGGGGAGGGCGAACGCCTCTAGTCGAGCGGCGATATTCGGGGTGCTGCCGAACAGGGAGATGTCAGATCGATCGGCGCTCCCCATGGTCCCGACGACAGTCGGCCCCGTATGGATGCCGATACGCGCTTCAAGTTTGACGGTACCTACGTGGCACGCTCGGGCATTGAGCCCTGGCATCGACTCCAGAATGGAAAGGCTGGCCAGCACTGCTCGGTCGGCGTCGTCCTCATGGGCGAGGGGGTAGCCGAAGAACGACAACAGCCCGTCCCCGGCATAGTGCGCGACGAGCCCTCCAAAGCCCACCACGATTGCCCTCCCCATCTCCTGGTAGGCGAGAACCACCTCGGCGAAATCTTCCGGATCGAGCTGTTCCGACAGGATGGTCGAACCAGCCAGGTCGCAAAACATGGTCGTCAAATAGCGCCTCTCTCCCACAACCTTGGTGAGGACCGCGTCCGTGGAGCGCTGTGCCGCAACTCGCGCAAGTCCTGCTGTCGAGTCTCGTTTCGAAGCCACAATGCGGGCAGGTCACTGCGGTCATCTCGCCCTGTCTCCCTACGGGTGGGTGGGGCTCGGGCCTCCGAGTGGGACTTCAGCGCGGTGGTTCCGACGGAGGCTCGATCCGACCGCCTTTTGGTTTCCCCCACGTTACATTAAAGCGACGGCTATATAGCTAGTCCCCCGTCTTGCATTTATCCCAGCGCGCATCGCTGGCAGGCAAGAGGTTCGTGGTCCAAATTCCATCGGGTGCACACCATCCTGCTTCGATAAGTGGCGCAGATCACCCCCCGACGAAAACCGTCGCTGACACTATCCGCAGGGTTGTTGTTCTCTAGACCTCCCACGTCTGAGGTCCAGATGGATACGAGGTGGCGACAAAAGAGTCCGGCAGGGTCGCTTACTGCCCAGCCAGAGAGGGGCACGCTGTGCCCTGGGTAGGGCACGGTCTCGTGGGCTTGAGTGGCCTCTGCCGACCTCAATGACCTCGCCGCCTCTGACACCGCAACGGATACCGAGTCACCTTCAGCGAGCTTGAGACATTTGCGTCACGGGGAGCGCTCAGCGGTGTCGTCCCCCTACGTGGGTCCGCCTTCGTGAAGCTGGCCGTCAAGGAGCCCGAATCCGATGCCCTCCGTAGGTATCTGAGGGAGCGCCTGTCCCTCATTTCCAGCGCCCTCGCTCGCACCGAACTGCTGAGGGCTCTACTCTCGGTCGGGGAGGCAGCCGTCGCCGCTGGCCGGCGAGCACTTGCACGAGTGGACCTCGTCCGGATCAACGACGGAGTACTTGATCAGGCCGGTTCCTTCGTTCCGATCGAACTGCGATCACTCGACGCCATACACCTGACTACCGCCGCACGCCTGGGCATCGACCCGGGCGAGATCGTCACCTACGACGAGCGGATGATAGGCGCCGCCCGCCAAATGGGATATCGGGTCGCCAAGCCGGCTTGATCCGCACATTCCCGAGCGTTCACACAATCCCGTCTTCCAAAGCGTTAACCATAAGGCTCCGTTTCGGTTGACCGGATCCCCTTGAAGTGGTCCAGACCCCAATGCAGGTCTAGGGACCTTCGGCTCTATCGAAAACTAGCTGTGTTCCTTAAGGTGCCACGGCGATCTCGTGGCAGTGTCCAAAGATATTGCACCGCTGATTCGCGGGTGGCAGTGGTGATGGCGAGGTGTCGCCGACTCTCGAGTTGGATCGGAGCTGGATCGTGGAACCCAAATTGGTGAACCCAAAGGCGCGTCGCTGGCGCCTGTCGATGATGGCTCGAGCGTTTTTGCCCTTTCTCGTGTGCGGCATCATTGTCGGTCCGTTGGCAGCTGCCCAATCAGCGTCAGCTGTGAGCATCGGCGATGTGACCAATTTCGGTATCGGCAGTGCAAACATCGAAACTACTGGCGAACCGGACGGAATCGTTGCCGGATCTGACGGCGCCCTCTGGTTCCTCAACGATGACTCTATTGGTCGGATCTCGACCTCTGGCGTTGTCACTGACTTCACGAACTCCTCTCTAACCACCCCGAGAGGCATCGTGGCCGGACCCGGCGGCACGTTGCTAGTGATCAATATCAATCCGACTTCCCCAAATTTCCAAATTGAAGAGATCGACACGAGCGGTTCACCTGTGCGATCTTTCCAAACCTCAGCGGCAGTGGGCGTAATTGGAGGTGTCACAGTCGGACCCGATGGGGCCGTTTGGTATACGTACATCACGCACGTCCAAACCGGACCGCATACAATTGTACAGCGGGTAACAATCGGGAACAGCAACTCGCAGTCCGGGACGGTCACCAGCATTACCGGATCAGCTGGTCCCATCATTGCGGGGCCCGACGGGGCTCTCTGGTTCCTCAGTGGAAGCACTATCGGTCGGATCAGCACTTCGGGTGTTGTGAGCGCTTTCACCGGGCCGGGAATCGCTTCGCCTACCGACATTGTCGGCGGCCCGGACGGTGCCCTTTGGTTTACCAACACAACGCCCGGTCACTATGGAATCGGTCGCATCACGACGTCAGGTATCGTCACCGATTTCACTGATCCGACCATCACCAGTCCATTTGGACTTGCTGTCGGTTCCGACAACGCCCTGTGGTTCACCAACACCAACACCAACTCCAGCGGAACCGTCGTGGGAAGCTCAATCGGACGCATCACCACCGACGGCGTGGTGACGAACTACACCGATCCCAGCATCAATTTTCCGAGTGGCATCACCGCAGGGCCGGACGGTGCCCTCTGGTTTGACGACGGCAACTCCATCGGTCGGATTTCGACATCCGGTGCAGTGCAGAATTTTGTCGGCGAAATAAGTGTCCCACGGGGGATCACGACCGGACCTGACGGGGCTCTCTGGTATGCCAATTCGGGCAACAACTCCATCGGACGGATCACCCCCGACGGAACGGCCTCCGTATTCACCGATCCCAGCATCAGTTTCCCGAACGGCATTACCGCAGGGTCGGACGGTGCCCTCTGGTTCACCAACGGGAACAACAATTCGATCGGACGGATCACCACCGACGGCGTGGTGACGAACTACACCGATCCCAGCATCAATTTCCCGGATGGCATCGCCGAAGGGTCGGACGGTGCCCTCTGGTTCACGAACGGGAACAACAATTCGATCGGACGCATCACCACCGACGGCGTGGTGACGAACTACACCGATCCCAGCATCAATTTCCCGGATGGCATCACCGCAGGGTCGGACGGTGCCCTCTGGTTCACCAACGGGGACAGCAATTCGATCGGACGCATCACCACCGACGGCGTGGTGACGAACTACACCGATCCAAGCATCAGTTTTTCGCAGGGCAACACCGCGCCGGATGGCATCACCGCAGGGTCGGACGGTGCCCTCTGGTTCACCAACGGGGACAACAATTCAATCGGACGGATCACCACCGACGGCGTGGTGACGAACTACACCGATCCCAGCATCAATTTTCCAGATGGCATCGCCGAAGGGCCGGACGGTGCCCTCTGGTTTACGAACGGGGACAGCAATTCGATCGGACGCATCACCACCGACGGCGTGGTGGGGAACTACACCGATCCCAGCATCAATTTCCCGGATGGCATCGCCGAAGGGCCGGACGGTGCCCTCTGGTTCACGAACGAAAACAACAATTCGATCGGACGAGTCCAGGCAGGCGCGACTAGTCAAACTCCACAAGCGATCACATTCACGTCGACCCCGCCGATCAACCCGGTTGTGGGTGGCAGCTACCTCGTATCCGCCACCGGCGGAGGTTCGGGCAATCCGGTCGCCTTCTCGATCGACGCCTCGAGTGGGAGCGGCGTGTGCAGCTTCTCGAGTGAGTCGAACCTGGTCTTTACTGGTGCCGGCACGTGCGTAATCGACGCCAATCAAGATGGCGACGGCACCTACGCGGACGCCCCCCAAAGCTCACAGATGTTCTCTATCCAAGAGGCACCCCCTACGTGCCCGGGGACTGCGTCAGACTGTCAATCGCGGGTCAGCTCTGATCCCAGTGGGTCCCTACAGGTCAGCAGCGGAGGACCGAACGGCGCGACCGCTACAGCGAGTGGGGCCGGCGCCTTGACAATAGGTCACTATTCCAGCGATCCCATTGCCACTACGGCTGTAGGAGCTACGGGAGAATATTTTGACGTGGCGCTGTCCTCGGACAACCAGTTCACTTCACTTGGCATCACCGACTGCACCCTCTTGGGTGGCAACGTCCTCGAGTGGTGGAACCCAGCCGCCAGCGATGGCGTCGGAGCATGGCAGACAGTCTCCACTCAGACATTCGTTCCCGGATCACCGAACTGTGTCGAGGCCACCATCGACGCGTCGACGAGCCCGAGTCTGAGCGAGCTCGACGGGACGATCTTCGCAGTCGTCAGCGTCATCTCTGCTCCCAAGGTCACGAGCGCATCGTCAGCCACCTTTACCACCGGCACGTCAGGCACCTTCACGGTCACGACCTCGGGCTTCCCGATCCCGGCATTGACCCTTACGGGGACCTTGCCCAGCGGTCTGACCTTCGCCGACAACGCCGACGGCACAGCCACAATTTCGGGAACCGCTGCCAGCGGCACGGCCAAGAAGCACACCTTCACGCTCAAGGCAAAGAACACAGCGGGGTCGGTGACCCAGACCTTCACCTTGGTGGTCAACCAAGTGCCAGCTATAACCAGCACGGACACCGCCACCTTCGTGACCGGTCAATCGGGCACCTTCAAGGTGACCACGACGGGTGCTCCGACTGCGGCCCTGTCGGTCAATGCCGGGAGCCTGCCAGCAGGACTTCGTTTCGTCGACACCGGGAACGGCACCGCCATCATGTCGGGAACGCCGGGCCCAGAAACCAGCGGCAGCTACCTTCTCTCCATTGCCGCGGCCAACAGCGCGGGCACGAGCACTCAATCCTTCGAGCTTGTAGTGGACTCGGTTCCGGCCTTCACCAGTGCCGCAAAGGCCACCTTTACCACCGGCACGTCAGGCACCTTCACGGTCACGACCTCGGGCTTCCCGATCCCGGCATTGACCCTTACGGGGACCTTGCCCAGCGGTCTGACCTTCGCCGACAACGCCGACGGCACAGCCACAATTTCGGGAACCGCTGCCAGCGGCACGGCCAAGAAGCACACCTTCACGCTCAAGGCAAAGAACACAGCGGGGTCGGTGACCCAGACCTTCACCTTGGTGGTCAAGTAGGGCAGGAGAGGTTTGCACCGCGAGGATCCGCAAGTCGAACGCGGCCGTGATTCGATGTCCCGGTATTGTCGTGCCCGCGCCATTCGTGTTCTACCATCTTGGGGTCAGCGATTTTGGTCGGCATCATGAGGTCCACCTTTTGAGTTGATCAGAGTGGACAAGACGGTTGATTCCAAGGGATCCCCGCTGAGCGAAGGTCCGCGTCCGACGCGACTAAGGCATCCAAGGTCGGCGTTGCTCAATCCAAGCTCGACCTTGGAGGTCTCGTGGACGCCGACCTGGATACCTTTGTGACCGCACTGTACGTGACGATCGACGACGCCATCCGGATGCGTCCCGAGCTGCGCCAAGGGCGCCCGAGGGTCGGGCTCGCCCCCTAGTGATCTCTGACGCCGAGCTGTTGACGCTCGCCGTCCTCCTCGCCCTCACCGCGGCCATCTGGTCCAACTCGAAGACGTGCCATCGCCCGCTGCGGTCTCTGGTCGCGTTCGATCACGGCTGATCCCTTGGAATCAACCATCTGGGTGTCTCCGACAGCGGCCCTGTCGGTCAAGGCCCGGAGCCTGCCAGCAGGACTTCCAGCTCGGCGATCTGGGTGTTCATGGCGACGATCACCGTTGCGGTGGCCGACACCGAGGTGCCCATGGCGCTCGCCACCATGGCCGAACCTGCCAACTGGGGCGCGCGCAGAGCATCTTGGATCTCGGCAGCACGCTCTTGGATCCGGCGCTGGCGACCACCGCGGCGCAGAGCAGAGGCGATCTTCGAGCGCGACAGTGTCGTCCCGAGTGTCGGGGTGGGCGCCACCCGCAGTACTTCGAGGGCATCGCCGCTGGCCAGGTCGTCAAAGGCCACCAGCGCGGCCGGATAGAACTCCCGCAACGTGGAGCGCAAGAAGTTCGTCTGGCGTCCCCTCGACCAAATCATCGACTGGTGGGCCCGGGCCAGAACCTTGATCGCCTCGGCCAGTTCGCTGTCGCCGGCCACGGGCCGGTGGTTGTGCCGATCGGTGCGGACCATGTCGGCCAGCACCTTGGCGTCGCCCGGGTCGGACTTGGCCCCCGACGTTGAGTGCCGGTCCCGATAGCGTGAGGTCGACATCGGGTTCACGGCGAAGACGGCATAGCCGGCGGCGACCAGGGCGCCGACGAACAGGCCACGGTCGGTCTCGATCCCGATCACCACTTCGGCGGGATCATCGGCGTGGACACCCACCATCTCGTGGAACCGGGTGATGCCCTCGACTCCCTCAGGGAGGCGGCCACCGGCCAGCCGTTTACCTTCCTCGTCCTGCACGTAGACATCGTGGTGGGCCTCCGCCCAGTCCACTCCGACAAAGATCATCTGCCTCTCCTCTCCATCGACGGACACTGCCCTCGAGCCCAGAGGACTCCAGCAGCTTCCTAATGGATCAGTGCTCGAGGCACGACATCCCACCAGCCATCCGAGGAGACCTCACCGACCAACAGGGGCACGATCTAGACGTAGAGCTCAAGGCTCTGGCTGCGTCAGTGCTCACCTGTTGGCGGCTCGGCAACCAGCTTCATCCGATCGAGGAATGAAGTGGTCGACCCCCATTAGGGTGCGGGTCCATGAACCTGCCCTGGGAAGCAGAGCTCGCTGGCCGGCTCGATCGCCACACGATTCATTCCGTAGCACTCGAGGGCAACAATCTCGGCGATCCTGCCGACCGTCCGTTGTGGGTATACCTTCCGCCGGGCTACGACGACGATCCCGGGGTGCGCTACCCGGCTGTGTACGAAATTCAGGGCTTTACAGGATCCCTCATTATGTGGGCCAACCGCACCGCGTATCGCCACACGTTTCCCGAGATGGCCGACGAGCTTTTCGCCAGCCGGCAGGCTCCACCCTGCATCGTTGTGTATGTGGACGCCTGGACGGCGTACGGAGGTTCGCAGTTCGTGGACTCACCGGGGACCGGGCAGTACCACACCTACCTGTGCGAGGACGTGGTGGGTTGGGTGGACTCGAACTACCGGACCCTGGCCGTCCCGGAGCACCGAGGCATCCATGGGAAGTCGAGCGGTGGTTTTGGCGCCATGATCACGCCCATGCTCCGCCCCGACCTGTTCGGCGGTTTCGCCACCCACGCCGGCGACTCGCTCTACGAGTACTGTTACATCCCCGATTTCGGCAAGGCGGTGCGCCACCTCCGGGACTATGACGGGTCGATCGACCGGTGGTGGATGGATTTTCGCAACCGAGTCGCTTTCACCAAACAGGCCGACGAGAACCTCCTGATGATTCTGGCTATCTCCGCCTGCTTCTCGCCCGACCCAGACGGCACCCCGCGCCTACCGTTCAACCCTCACAACGGGGTACTGGACCAAGAAGTCTGGGCGCGGTGGCTCAACTGGGACCCGGTGCGCATGGCGCCCCGCTATGCGGATGCCCTCCGGAGCCAGCGGGCAATCTGGATTGACGCCGGCACCAGTGACGAGTGGTTTCTCGAGATCGGAAGCCAGGCGTTCCGCGACGCGTTGGCAGCCATCGGCATCACCGACCTTCACTTCGAGTTGTTCGAGGGGGGGCACGGTCGCATCGAGTACCGCTACCCGATGGCCCTCGCCTATCTGGCCGAACGGCTCTCTGCACCAAGCCCCGGATCGGCCTAGCGGAAGGCAGCCAAAGCTGCCCATGTATCACGCCTACGGACCGGACTCGAGGAACTCGATACTGTCCGCCGGGTTTTGGCCGTCGAAGACTACGGTCAGGCCACGCCGCGCTCATATGAACTCGGAGGAATTTCTCGACTCCAGGTGTCGAATTGCAGGCGACCCCTTCGTCGTCATGGTGTGTTACAGCACCTTCCGGCTGAAGAGGACGGCGGCACGAACTTGCGCCGGGGCTTGCCTTCTCGTGACCTGGGCGGCGCCTCTTCGAGCTCGATCATGCTGAGACCGTCTCATCGACGACCAACACTCCATAATCTGTCTCCAAAAAGGGGCTCTGCGTCTGGCGGTCTTCGATGACCGAATCCCGCCAACAAGCCCAAGATGGACGACAGATTAACGGGAGGAAGCATGACGAGTGACTCGCGCAAATGGTTCGCCTTGGCGGTCATCTGTGTGGCCCAGTTCATGGTAATTCTCGATGTCTCGATCGTGAACGTCGCGCTGCCTTCGATTCAGCGCGGCCTGCATTTCTCCGAACAGAACCTGCTGTGGGTGTTGAATGCCTACGCACTTTTCTTCGGTGGTTTTCTCATGCTCGGCGGGCGGGTGGCCGACAAGCTGGGAAGGCGCCGGGTCTTCGTGACGGGCGTGGTCGTCTTCACCACGGCCTCTCTCTTCTGTGGACTGGCGACATCGAGCGGCTGGTTGGTGACTGCCCGTGCCGTACAGGGGCTGGGGGCCGCGCTTTTGTCTCCCGCTGCCCTTTCCATCCTGACCGTGACGTTCGTTGAGGGTCGGGAGCGGAACACGGCCCTGAGTATTTGGGGGGCGATCGCCGGTGCGGGCGGCGCATTCGGTGTCCTGCTCGGCGGCGTCCTCACCCAGGAGTTCGGCTGGCAATGGATCTTCTACGTGAATGTCCCGATTGGCGCTGTCGTCGTGCTCACGAGCTTCTTCTTCCTCACACACTCCCTTGCTGAGGACGAGAACCGGGGATTCGACTTTCCAGGCGCCATCACACTGACTGCCGGACTCGTCTTGATGGTCTTTGCCCTGGTGAAGAGCACCAGTTGGGGCTGGGGCTCTGCCAAGACGCTCGGGGCACTCGCCGCGTCTCTCGTCCTGATCACGTTGTTCGTCGTCATCGAGCGTCGGACGAAATCCGCCCTGGTTCCTTTGTCAATCTTTCGAAATCGGAGCTTGAGTGTGTCCAACCTGGTTTCGCTGACGCTCGGGGCCGCGATCTTCTCGATGTTCTATTTCCTGTCCCTCTACATGCAGCAGGTCCTTGGATATTCAGCTCTCAAGACTGGCGTCGGCTATCTGGCGATCGCCGGAGCGATCATCGTCGCGGCGGGGACTGCTCAATCGTTGGTCGCCAAGATCGGCGTTCGACTCGTGATGACCGTGGGCATGGCTCTTGCAGCGGGCGGCCTCATCTATTTCGCCCAGATTTCGCCAGAGGGCACATACCTCGGCACCTTGCTTCCCGGATTTCTCTTGGCCGGTGTCGGCCTGGGGCTCTCGTTCGTACCGGTGACCATCGGGGCGGTGAGCGGCGTTGCCCCCAATGAGGCGGGCGTCGCATCAGGGTTGATCACCACGACGCAACAGATTGGCGGGGCTCTCGGGGTCGCTGTCCTCTCTTCGCTCGCGGTTTCAGCGACGGCCAGGTTCATCGGCTCACATGCGCGCGGGCCGTCCACCATGGCGGACGCTCTCACGCACGGCTTCTCAATTGCATTCTGGTTCGGCGCGGCATTTGCCGGGGTCGGTTGCCTCATCGCCTTCTTTGGCATGCACCGCACCCCAATGACGGACGCCTCGGACTCGGCGATCGGGGAGCGGCCGACCGAGTTGGCGCCAACAACTCCGAAGAAGTGACCATCGTGTGAAAGAAGCCTTGGCGATGAAGACCGCCTTCGTTTAGTCTCGCGGATGAACTGTATCGCCTAGCTACCTAGGTGAACCGCGCACGCGTCGATAAGGAAAGTCTGCTTACGGTGAAGCCTCCGGATGTGCACAATGACCAGATATTCGGCACAAGGGGAGCGTAAGACACGTCGCCCGCCGGTCGGTCCTCATGAAGCAACCGCCGACGGGCCCCATCGAGGCGCATCGTTCCTACTCGGATCTCGCTCTCCCGGGCTCCGACTCAGGCGAGCCTCCAACGCCCTTATCACGAGCTCGCCGAGTTCCCTGCGCCACCGAGTTGTCATTGACCGAGGCATAGGTGATGTGGTTGAGCGAGGTGCCGGTGGCGTCGAGGGAGCTTCGGACCGTGATGCGGTTTCCCGACTCGGACTTCACGACGACACCCGCGACAGGAGAAATCCAAGACAATCCGACGACGAGCTGGGCTTCGCGCCGGTCCATGGTGGCGTGACGCCACACTCGTCGGCGATCACCCGGCCAAGCACAGCCAACGCCAGCCCTCACGTTTGCAGCCCGACCACACCGTCGACCCAACCCATCCCCCCTTGTTGCACATTCTCACCGCAGCGGCCGTGTGGGGCCCGAAGCCCCCGTCGACTGCGAGAAGGGGCCGGGGGGTTCAGGGATCTCGTTCACTGCCGTCTGAAGTTTCTCGACTTAAGTCCCCGTGGCCCCCTCCTGACCGGGATGCCCATATCGGTAGACACAGGACCGCGAGGAATCCGACCGATTCGGCAGCCCCCGTCCGAAGCGCCGACGCAACCTCCGATGCGCGGTCCGGCCCGTCCCCCTTCTCCCCGCCGCACCCGCTGCGAGACCTACTCCAAACGAATGAACCCATTGCTCCTCAGTCCGGACCCAGTTAGCGTCGCAGGCGGGAGAAGGTAGCCGGAGCGTCATTCGGCGTGAGAAGGGAGCCCGATATGAGATTGCATCGGATCAAGACAATGGCGGTGGCAGCAGCCGGAGCCGGACTCGTGTCGCTGACCATGGTGACCGCATTGCCCCAAACGACGAGCGCGGCACCAGCGCCTGGGCAGAGCGGACCGGCGGCATACGGCCACCGGGTCGCTGACGCGCCGTCGTCGAGCCCGGTCAACTTCTCCCTCGTGCTGAACTTCCGCGACCCGGCTGGTGCTGCCGCGCTGGTCAAGGCGGTCAGTGATCCAACGAGCAGCAGCTACCGGCACTACGTGACGGCGAGGCAGTGGGAGGCACAGTTCTCCCCGACGGCCGCCGCGGCGAACCAGGCGGTGACCTGGCTGAAGTCCGAGGGGTTCAGCGTTGGCGCCATCCCGGCGGACAGGATCACGGTGCCCGCCTCGGGCACAGCCGCCCAGGTCGAGAAGGCGTTTGGAACCAGCCTCGGGGAGTACAGCGTCAACGGACAGACGTTGCGTGAAGCGGACGGGCAAGTGGCCGTACCTACAGCGATCACGGGTGTAGTGGGCGGTGTCATGGGTATCAACGAGATCCCCGCCCAGCCCGGGGCCCTCGAAGGTCCGCCAAGTGCCTTCGTCACCGCCCCACCCTGTTCCACCTCCTTCGGTGGGGCGACCAAGACCACGACCTACGGCAACCAGAATCCCGGCTATCCGAACACCATGCCGGATACGGTGTGTGGCTACGTGGGCACGCAGCTGCGGTCGGCCTACGACATCCCGGCTTCCGAGACCGGCTCGGGCTACACGGTCGCCATCGTGGATGCCTATGACCTCAAGACGATGGCGTCGGACGCGACCGAGTACTTCAACACCAGCGACCCGAGCGCCCCGTTCGACACGGCCGACTACCAGTCCATCAACCAAGGTCCTTTCGACGCGCAAGACGTCTGCGGCAACTGGGGCGACGAGCAAGCCATCGACGTCGAGTCGTCGCACAGCCTCGCTCCCGACGCCCACATCCTCTTCGTGGGGGCAAAGGACTGCTACGACGCCGGCCTCTTCACCGCAGAGCAGACCGTCGTTGATGGAAACCTGGCGAACGTGATCAGCAATTCCTGGGGTGACACCGACGGCGACCTCCTTTCCGATGCCGCCACCCGAACGGCGTACGATGACCTGTTCCAGCTCGCCGACGCCACCGGCATCACGGTCCAGTTCTCTTCGGGTGACCAGGGAGACAACTTCGACACAGACCGGGCTCTCGGGGGCCGACTACCCCCCGTCAAGTCCGTATGTCACCGCTGTCGGGGGCACCTCGCTAGAGATCGGCGCCAGCGGCAACGCCATCGCCTCGTACGGATGGTCCACGGGCAGATCGTTCAAATGCGAGCCCAACGTCGCTCCCTTCCTCAAGGGCTGCAAAGCAAGCAACTACGGGACTTGGCTGCCTGCCGCCGCCGACGGGGCGTCCGGCGGGTTCACCAGCTACAACTACAGCCAGCCCTGGTATCAGGCCGGCATCGTTCCGACAACACTGTCCGAGCGCAACGTGGCGATCGACGGCCCGGTCCCGATGCGGGTCGAACCTGACATCTCCCTCGACGCTGACCCCGCGACCGGCTTCCTGATTGGGTTCACCGCAGCTTTCCCGAACGGGACGATCAAGTACGCAACGACCCGTTACGGGGGTACGAGCCTGGCCTCTCCCATACTGGCTGGCATCGTGGCCGACGCAGACCAGGCGGGAGGCGTGGCGGCCGGCTTCCTCAACCCGACCGTCTACCACCTCAGCCAGGTAACTGGTAAGGCCATCGCTAGCGTCCCGGTCGCTCAGGATCAGGTCCAGTTCCGCAACGACTACGTCGACGAGGTCCTTGGGAATGGGCCCGGAGTGGCCCATGCGGTGCGGATCATCGGTGCCTCACCCGAAGAGGTGTACTGCGACGGCACAGGCAACTGCGCCAGCCGCCCCGACACCTTGTCCGCCGGTCCGGGCTACAACAGCCTTACCGGTCTCGGGACTCTGGGCCCGAACTTCGTCGAGGACCTGGGCAGGGCCTCGTAGCAGGCGGGCGGCTCGGCTATCGAGCGCACCGGACTTGTCGAGAACGACATCAAGAGGCCCTTCAGAGGGGAGGGCTTATCGATCGTCCGCGCGGATTGTTCAGATGGGTTGCTCAGGAGGATCGTTGAGGCGCCGACTGTTGGCATTGTGGCGGCGTCACATCGCCGAGGGCAATAAGGCCGCCGACCGTGCGTTCGGTGTCACTCGCCGCTGACCAGGGGGTGGTTACGATCACTGCTGCAAAACTGGTCAGATTGGTTCAGGACTGAGGGAAGGTCTGGGCGCTCCCGAAGGGCAAAACCTGGCCATTTGCCTCGAGGATCCAATAGCCGGTGCCATCTGGGTCGACGCTCACCGCCAGGGCCGGAAATGAGGAAGGTTTGGAGCTCAAGCTGCCATCGAACGTTGCATCGCCGAAGGCAAAGATTCCGCCGTCGGACACGAGCAGCCAGTAGCCCTTGCCATCGGGAGTGGCCGCCATGCCCACGACGGGGGCGCTCAGGGACAGATCCTGTGCCGAGCCAAAGGAGCCGGCATCGCCATAGGGAAGGACCACACCATCCGCACCGGCAAGCCAATACCCCTTGCCGTCGGGCGTCGAGGCCATGTCAACGACCTGAGTCCCGCTGCCTGACGAATCGCCATAGAAGCCAGCGTCTCCGAAGTTGAGCACAACGCCCGAGCTCAGGGCGATCCAATAGCCCAGTTCGTCGGAAGTCGCCGCGACGGCGACGGCATTGCAGGCCGAGCCGACAGAACTGGCGGAGCCTTCCGACGGTGCACCAACGCCGATAACGGTGCCGTCGCTCTCCAAGAGAGCGTAGCCAGATGATCCGGGAACGGTTGAGATCGACGAGATCGGGGCCGAAACCGCATTAGATCCGGGATAGGGAGAGGCGTCTCCGTAGGCGATAACGTCGCCGTTCGACTCCGTGACCCAATAGCCTCCGCCGTCTTTCGTCGCTGCCATCGCGACAGACCGGGTCACTCCCAGCGGACAGATAGGACCAGGGCTCGTCGGGTTCGACGGGGGTTGTGTCGCGTTCGATGATGGGATCGAGGAAACAGTTGTTTGAGGCGAGCTACCTGACGAGACGATCGTCGGTTCCGTGCCATGCAGAGGGGTGCCCGTGGTCTCAGCGGTGCCCAAGTTGGCCGTGATACTCGTGGTTGGCGAGTTGGACGTGGTACTCGTGGTCGGCGGACGAAGGTCTGGTGGATTCGAGCCACCCGACGCGGTCACGCCGATGGCTATTCCGGCACCAATGACAATGACACTTCCAGCCGCTAGCGCAGCCTTCTTCACGCTAGGAAATCTCACTGCGCCATGTAGCCGATAAGTAGCAATGGTGAGATTTTCAGCCGAGACAGTGAGATCGAATTCGGCTGATCTCTTTCCGCTTGGAAGCGTGATCTCCTCGGACAAATCAAATGGTCCGGCGTCAGCACCCAGCTCAATACTCCACTGCTGAGACCACTGCGAACCGTGATGATGAACGTTCACTGAAACCGAGCAATCAAACGTTCCACAATTGGCCACTGAAAGCGTCAGCTCTGCTGTCTGATCCGCCTTTACATGTAGGGCAGGGGAATGCTCTACGTGGACGCAAGGTTTTACGATCAACAGGGTTTCGGGCGGTGGTGAGGGCTGCCGTCCAGAAGACGGCACTCTCAGGCGCAACTCGTAACGGCCGTAGGGCTTTTGACGTCCCCGAATCACCTTCACGAGAAGGGTGTAACGCGGTTGCTCGGGTGAAGATGGGTCTTGGGCAACGATCGTCGCCCAATTAGCGTCAAATCGTTCATCGTCACATTCGACGCGAAATTCGTGGATGGAGGGCCGGACCTCACCTCGGTCGATATCGACAACGAAAGGGAACCGGGCAGTGTCGTGCGCGCCGACCCGCAGTTCATCGACCTCGAAGTAGGCTCGCATTGGTCAAAAGCCGGCAGTCAGACCGGAACCCAAGCAAGGATTGTCGTCTCCGTTTTGGATCAGAAGGTCGGCCGTTTGCGCTGCCGTCATGGCCACAATGCCATTGTCGAGCTGCATCGCTGGCTCCTTCCGTCTCTCGACGACCTCTTGACCGCTCACACGACCAGCATGATCGTCCCTGTCTGGACGTCTGTCGCCGCCACGACATTTCCGACGTCACCGACCCGACAGTGCGCTATCAAGCGGTTTCTGGAGTCCAGAAAAATGGACCCTTAGCTGCCGAGCCGGGTTTCGATCCCGGCACCTTGGGATTAGAAGTCCAGGTCAATACGTGGTGGCATGAGTGTTCCCGCTGCTACTCCTTGCAAAACCGCTGATGCGAGCGAGAAAGAACGACCGTGCCCACGACACGCTGAAACGGCGTGAGAAGGGGTGCTTCAGGGTTGTTGGGACCGGCGATGTTCCGCTGTCGAAACGATCGGCAGGACCCTGGCCAGTCGGCGATGCCGACCCAGCCGAGAGCGATACCACCACTCGCGACGAAGCGAGTCGGGGCGGCAAACCGCTGACAGACTGTTCAATCCCGGCAAAGAGCCAGAGCAAGTGATCGAACGATTGCGTCTCCATCAACGCTGTGAAGTGGTCGGTTGCACCGAGTCCGCCGGTTCTGACGGGACAAGCGCAGCTCGAGCGCTCCCGATCCGACCGGGCTGCCCTCTTTGCCTGGGCGCCGTGCACTCGTGGATGCCTTGTTTGGCCACATTTAGCGTCTCGGCTCCGTCAAGAACCTACGCAACAGCGGAGCCATCATGACCCAGTCTCCTCACAGCGTTTAGGGAAACAGGTCAAACCGCCAAGGACCGTGAGGTTGCACCGAGATAAGGGTTGCTTCTGCGGAACTGATGCGGTTGACTTTCGTCGCTGAGTACGGGGCGTCATATCGTCGAGTCCAACGGGAGGACCGAGCCATGCTGATCGCCATAGTCAACCAGTCCAACGGTAGGGTCTCCGATTCCGATGCCCTCAAGATGACGTCGGCGATCGCTGACCAGATCCGCGTTGACGTGGCGCCTGTTTGGGATCGGCCGCCGGCATCGGTCATCAGCTACGGGACCCTCTCGGGAGAAGTCGAACTGCGCGAAAAGGTGCCACCACAGGCGCACGGCATCACGATCGTCGAGAACATTCCGGACCAGCCCAAGGGGGTCCTCGGCTACCACACCGAGGACCAGGGGGGAAAGATCTGGGGCATTGTCGCGGCGGCACCGTCCCTTGACAGCGGGGCCAAGACCACAACCGGCGACTGGAGTGTGTCGAGCATCTTGTCCCATGAGGTCCTCGAGATGTACGTGGACCCAAACTGCAACCTGTGGGCGAGCGACGGCAAGACGCGGAACTACAGCTTCGAGGTGTGCGACCCCGTCGAAGCGCCGACCTACGACGTCGACGGCGTGTCGGTGTCGAACTTCGTGACTCCCGCTTGGTTCGATCCCCTCGCCGCCGACAACGGCAAGACCACCTTCGATCATTTGGGAAAGCTCCACGCGCCGTTTACCAAGGTCAGCGCGGGCTACTTCGTGTACGCGTCAGCGGGCAAGGAGCAGCAGGAAGGCGGCGAGGACATCCCAGCGTGGCGCCGTGCGTCGAAGGACAACCCTTTCGCTCGCACCCGGCGCCGGCTCTCCTGACCACGCTCGGGCACTCGGCGCAGCGAGCCATAGCCGACTTCCTCCCCCAATCCCGTCGTAGGTCGCGCGGCGCCAGTCTCCTGAGACCTCATCGGTTCTCTATACAAGTACTGAGGACCACTGCCTCTTCGACTCTTACGCCAGTTCGCCGCATCGAGGGCCAGAAAGAGGGCGGCTGAGCCTAACCACAAGCGTCTCACCGCGCAGTTTTCGATGGGTCGAGCGTCTCAGCTTTTAAGCACCAGAAGAGGGCTCCCCGTGCCTCGCAACTGCTACAGCGATTGGCGCGCTCATGGTTACTCACACCGAGCAAAGCAGAAGCGATCACTCGAGCTAGGCGCCAATTACTGGTGGACCACATTGTCACCGTAGAAGTATCCACCTGGCCCGTCGCTCACGCCCATGTCAAGTTTTCCGCCGCTCGAGTTCTGCCACGTGAAGTAGATCGTGCCAGCTGTACCTTGATCACCGACGAAGCTCCAGCCCGCCGACGACGACCAGGCCTGGGAGAAGAGTTCGTTCACCGCAGAAGCCGTCGCGTTCTTTGCTGCCGAGACCTGGTCGTTGTGCGACCACGCCTCGTAGAGGACGAGCGCAACCCAGTTCGGTGCAGGTCCGAGCAAGTATCCATTCGCAAAGTAATTCCACGTGATCGGCCCGGCGATGCCGTCGGCCGACAAACCCAGGACATTCTGGAACTGCTCGACGGCGTCATGAGTCATTTGTCCGAAAATGCCGTCGATCGTCAGGGGCGTCGCCTTGCGCGATGCAACCTGACTCTGAACAGCCATTACGGCGTCCCCCTGACTGCCCGTCGAAGTCTGGATCAAGAGCACGGGCCAAGTCTGATTGCCGACGATCCCGTCGACACCGAGCCCGTGCGCACTTTGGAATGTGCGGACCGCGCCCTGCGTCAGGGATCCAAAGTTCCCGTCGACTGCAAGAGCCTCTCCGTGTGCATTCAGGAAATACTGAACGCTCTTCACGTTCTCGCTCTGATTGCCGAGCTCCAAAAGTGGCCAGTTGAGCGCCATGGGCTTTGTCTCCTCGTACGACCTCGCCAGAGGGAAATGATCAGCACTCAACCTACAGCGAATCCCCACCTGACGCCGCCTCCATCGCTCGACGCTGATCAGAACCCGACGCTGGTTCAAATGCTCCAGACTCAGATACTCCAGACTCAGATAGAGCTCCACTTTTATCGGGACGCTTCAGTCCTGTCCGGGTCCGTGCTCCGATTGTTTCCTTGAACCTGGCTTCTGAAATCTCAGCTCACCGGATCTCGCCGGATGTTGCGCAGCTGGTCCGTGGGTCGAAGCAGTTGGGAGAACATCAAAGCCAGGGTCTTCGAGGGCGATCTTGTCGAGGCGCTGAATGAAACGCGCTGCCTGAAGAGTCGGCGCGGAGCGTTCCTGGTATTCAGCTATTAGCGGCGGGCATTGAGGATCTTCCTCGCGGCGTCCTCAAATCAACGATCTTCTCTGCAAAACCCGCTTCCATTCCAAGCGTTTGTGTTCCTATCGCCACTTGTCGCTTTTGGTCCTCCGCAGGGTGAGCCTGCACCTTACTGACGCAATCAGATATGTCATGAATGGTTGCCTTTATCTTGATCGGCCCGACAATCATGACGGACACAGCTGCCGCCGTCACTTCATTCGTTTGCTTCAGAATTCTCCGATATTTATCCGTCGTCTTGTCGGCGTTCCTACAAAGCAGGAAGGCATCGACATTTAAAATCGGATTCGGTGACGGACTGAATGAATGTCGAGTATGAACGCAGTCTTGCGTTCTTCTTCCACTTACGATCGGAACCTCGATCTTGGAAGAAGGCAACGAGCAGTCCGCCTAGCACCCCCCTGCGGCCGCAGGAATCGCGAGAAGCCACCACGGCGTGTTGTCCACAATCGTTTGTGCGGATAGGAGCATCGCCAGAAGCTATTACTGGTGTTGCAACTGTGCTCGTGTGACTCGATTCGAGTGGTCCCCCTGCATTTACGTAGGTAACCGCGGGATCATTTTCCCAGCTAGCGCCCTATTTTCCAGTGGACCGGTCAGTGAGACCGCGTCGTTCCGCAGTCAGCGACGGTCTGAAACGACGTGAGACGGCCTGCAACACGGTTGTTGGGACGCCGCCCTTTCCGTTTCATTTGATTCTTCCGGCTTTCCATACACCCGTTCCGGAGTTGCTGAGCCGACCACCTGGGCCGCAGACCAAACTCGTTGTTATCGAAGAAGGAACGCGCTGTGTGAAGCGTCAGGTATTTCGAACACCGAAGAAGTTGAGCCAGGTCAGGTGGCACCGTCGTCCTCATGGGCGCAACGAGCGCCGATTTTGGTGTCGCCGGTTCCTCCGAAAGGGCGAACATGTTATTGTGGCCGACTCGCCTTCTAAACGCCCAGTACCGAAGGCCGACCCCGAGGCTTCGATCATGGACGGTGCCGGCACTCTGGTGGACTTCTGGGGTGGGCGTTTGCCGCCCTGGCAAGCAACGAAGTCCGTGACGTGCTTGCACCGACAGATCGGGAAACCGACGATCTTGAGTCGGCTTGGCGACTACGAGGACGGCATTCGGCTTCTCACAGCTTGATCGGCGTAACACCTCCGCTCCGCTGCCACACCTCCTTGAAGGTATTCGCTTTTGACACCGCGGTGGTGTTGTCGAGTGACTCGAACCCCTGACGACCGGGCGACACCTTCCCGTTCAGGTTGTACACCATGTCAATCGCGTACGAGTTCGTGAAGGGGAAGGCGGAGATCGGCAGGGGCACATCGCCGACACTGGCGATGTTGTCCGTCATCGTCGTGGCACCGAAGTTGGCCAACGCGACCAGCCAGCAACTGGACTGACCCTTGTTGCAGTCGGCGTATCGCTCGTTGATCCACTCGGCGGACGTTCGTGCGCAGTTGCCGCACGCCGCCGACGTCGTGTAGGACGCCTTCGACGTCGTGTCGGCAATGGTCAGAGTGAACTTGCCCGCCTTGTACGTCACCGACGCAGAAATGCTGTCCCCCGCGTTCACGTCGAACACGTTGGCGGAGTTCGCCGGATACATCTCGTACCATGCCTTGTACTCGGGCACTGTGTGGCCGCTCCCGCCACAGAAGGCATCCGTACCATCCTGCTCTACCGTCTGGTTGTCGAACCCATCTAGGCCCACCCACTCCGATGTCCCGAGCCCTTGCCCGCCGACGCCGCCCGGGCACTTGACCGACGGCTGCACGAACGTGCTCGAGACCGAGGTGAACTTCGAGCTGCTCGTAGGAGGCGTCACCGCGTAGCCGGACCAGTTGAGGCTGTAGGTTGGCAACGACGCGTTGGTGGTTCCGTGTTGTCCATCGCGGATCATCGGCAGGCCGCCGGGATTCGGTCTGGTCGGGGCGGCCCCGAAGGCCGAGGCGCCCACGCCCACCAGCGTCAAGCTCAAGACGGCTCCAGCTGCCAGAAGTATCAGGAATCGCCGCATGCGCTCCATCCTTCGTTGGTCCGACCGGGCAATAACGACAACTACGACCAGATACACTGCTCCCTCGATCCGAACCAGTCAAGCGTCGAATCGGCTGCATCGCATTCCGGCGTGCGCCAACTCGGCCCTCCGCACGAAGTGCTTCACCCGCTCCCCAGACCGGCGCAAGACTCTTGAACGGTCAATAATTCGACTTGACCATTGGTTGTGACAACGTGGCGGAGAGCGCGACAGTAATACTCAGAGTTGTTCAGGGTCTGCCCTCCGAGCCGCCGGCGGAAGCTCGGCAAATTCGTTCGCCTCGATCCCGACAGGATCGAGGCCCGGATCGATGACCAGCATGTCCCACCCCAGTAAAGCAGCCTCGCCCGGCAATTGGCACAGTCGCGTGACGCGTTCTCATTCACCGACTCAGCCCTCTAAGCGTTGTGCCGGGTCCGACAACGGAATAGGGCTGCGTCCCAACAACCGTGTTGCACGCCGTCTAACGCCGTTTCAGTCCGTCGCGCCACCCTTGTGCATGTTCCTCCCGACACCGAGATGGACATCGGGGTATTTCTGAACTGGTGGGCCGCCCGGGTCTCGATCCCGGCACCTTGGGATTAAAAGTCCCCTGCTCTTCCGGATGAGCTAGCGGCCCCGGGGTGCACAGTAATGCAGGAGAATTTGGCCGGGAAACATGACTGAAGATCTTCCTGACGAACTGCAACTGAGTGAGCTCCAGGGCGTCCCGATCGCCGGCCGAAGCAGAGATTATTAAGCTTCATGCGAGAAATCGGTGATTTGCCAATACAGCGACCGCTCGTCGGAGAGGCAATTTCCGTTACCGCCTTTCGACCAAGGCCTGAGGCCTCGGCAAACTCACCAAACCACCGGCGCCCAACCTTGGGCGAGAAGGAAGCCTGCTGTTTCTCGCCCTCGGGTCCGACGGTTTCCTCGGCAACCGGCAACGTTGCAGCCGGGCACGTCACCCCCCAGAGCGGCTGAGCGCCTCTCGCCACGGACCGAGGTCCAGACCCGGGTAACGCTGCGCCGTCTGATCGAGCAACGTCTCGCTCCACACGGGGTGCCCCGGTGGGGGCCAGCCGAAGAGCTCCCAATTGGCGCGGCGTCGAGCCTTCGGCAAACTGGGTCCACTCGAGTCCGGTCGAGCGAGATTGCTGGGTGTCGTACCCGATCCACTCGGTACGCGCGTTCTTGAACGCGATGGCCAGCACGATCCGTGCCCCCGCGCCCGACCCGAACGGCGCACCGCGGTGCCAGCAATCCGAGCGATAGGCCAGGTACGAACCCCTGACACCGACCGCCCTCCGTTCTGCGGCGTAGACACCAGGATCCTTGTTCGGCATGACCAGGCCGTACGGTGATTCGACATGGTCGGTCTCACCCACGGTGACCAGCCGGGTGGGGTTGTCGTTCTCGGTCACGTCAGTCAGGTAAAGGAAGCCCTCCAGGTTCCACCACGGAGACTCGGAACCCGGGGGGAGCCAGGAGTGATTCCGGTCGATGTGCATCGGCTGCTCGTAGTTGGTCACTCCCGCGTACTTGGCGCTGGCATGCGCCTGATAGAGCCGGATGTCCGTGTTGTCGAGCGCGCGCTCGGCGAAATCCACGATCGACGGATGCACGCAGATGCGGTTCAGCGCCCCCGTACCGGGAAAAGGAAAGGACGCCGACCACCGCTGCTGGTCGGGACGGAATCCCGGTCCCTCGTAGGGCCAGATAAATACTTCCTTGGCCTTGACCGGTCGTCCCAGCCATTGTTCCGTAACGGCTTCGGGGTCGGCCGCCAAGTCCGCCGCAGCAGGGAAGAGGCCTCCGAGGTCCTCCGTCAAGGCGTCGATCTCATCGGTACCGACCAGCCCGTCGAGCAGGACCCAGCCGTCCCGGCGCCACGTTTCGACTTCGGCGTCACTGGCTCTCCGTGACGTCACCATGAACGCGGTCCCTCCTCCTGCATCCGACGTAGGCAAGCCATTGGTGTCGAGACCTGATCACGATCGGGAGTCGACACGGACCGTTTCGAGAGTCCGAGACGGCGCGAAACCCGTGTATCAGCCAATGTCCGCCAGCCGCGGCACGATCGGGCCCCAGGTCTCCTCGAGCCATCGCGTCGGATCCGGCCCGGTGGAGCGAATGACGACAGCCGCCGCGCCGGCCGCCGACAGGGCCTCGGCGTCGTCGAGGATGGTGTCGGCATCAGCCTCCTCAGAGACCATCGTGAGCGCCGTCACCTCGATCTCCGCCGGATCCCGACCCACGTCCTGACAGTGACGGTGGAGGACTTCGACCTTGTGGGCGACCGTGTCTGCGTCACCGATGACGTTGCACGCATCGGCGTACATGGCGACGAGGCGCAGGGTCTTGCGCTCCCCGCCGCCGCCAATGAGCACGCGCGGCCGGGGAGAGCTCACGGGCTTGGGCACGCACAGGGTCTCCGCCAACTGGTAATGCTTGCCCTGGAAGGGGCCGTCGTCGTCGCTCCACATCTGTAAGCAGATCTGCAAGGTCTCCTCGAGCCGCTCATAGCGCTCCGTCAGAGGCGGAAAGGGGACGCCGAGACCGAGGTGTTCCCGCTCGTACCAGGCGGCACCGAGGCCCAGCTCGGCCCGTCCGCCCGAGAGCACGTCGAGGGTGGTGATGGTCTTGGCCAGCAACCCGGGATGGCGGTATGTCACCCCGCCCACCAACATGCGGAAGCGCAAACGCTCCGTCTTTGCCGCCGCGAAGGACAGCGTGGTGTAGCCCTCGAGCATCGGCTCGTCGGCCGGCCACATCATCTCCATCTGGAACCAATGGTCCATCACCGACAGGGTGCGCACACCGATGGCCTCCGACGTCTGGGCCAACGAGGTGAACGTCGGCGCTATCGCCGCCGGCCCTCCAGGCCAGGTGAACCGCGGTACGTGGATGTCAAGTTGCACGGACGGGCCTTCTCCTCTTCGTCGGGGCGAGGGTACCTCCTCCTGTGCGCGTTGCGTCGTCCAGTCGACTCGGGCGAGCGTCCCTGTCCGGGCCCGGCTACGTCCCTAGGCTGAGGGCATGACGATGAAGGGCCGCCGTCGAGCGGCAACTGCACTCTTGTTACTCCTGGCCGCGGCCCCGACCCTCCTGGGTATTGGAGCGGGCACCGCCTCGGGTCAGGGAGAGACCACCACGACGACCGAGGCCACGACGACGACCACGACCACGTTGCCGCCAACGACCACCGAGCCGACCACCGAGCCGACCACCACCGCTCCACCCTCCACCACCACGAGGACGCGTCCGACCACATCCACCACGCACGAGTCGTCGACGACGACCACCACCACGGAGACCACCGGCTCGTCATCGTCGACGCCGTGGGGCTGGATCGTCCTGGCCGTCGTCCTCCTGCTCGCCGCCGTGCTCGTCGCGGTGTTGATCGGCCGGTCCAGGCGCAAGGGTCGTGAAAGCGATTGGCAGCGCTCGGTGCGCCCGGCCCTGGTGGCGGCGGAACTGGCGCGGGACCTGGTCCTGTCGCAGACCGAGAACGACGACATCCAGCGCAGGGCCAACGTCGGCGTCCAGGTTGAGGAAGCCGTCGACGGCCTGGAACGGATCGCGAGCTCCGCCCCGGACGACCTCGGGCGCAACATGGCCGCGCGCAGCGCGGAGAGCCTGCGCGGACTGGCGTTCGCTGTCGAGGCGGATCACCTGATGCGCTCCGGCGGCGAGCACCCCACGGGCGAGCAGCTGGCCGCCGCCGACGCCGCCCGCCGCAATACCGCAGCCGAGCTCGAGGCCAACCTGCTCGAGCTCAGGGCGGCCGTGACGCCGCCGGCCAACGGGCACTGACCAGCTCAGCCGCCGAACGTCCCCACCAACAGCTCGCCCACCTGGCGCACCATGGCCGGCGTTCCCGTCGGCATGTTGAACACGAAATACTGCACGCCGGCGGCCGCCAGCTCCTCGATCCGGGCGACCAGCTGGTCCGGCGTCCCGACGTCGGACCCTGACGGGTCCTGCCCCGTCGCCTGGCGCAGGAAATCCTTGGTCGCCTCCGTCTCCTCGTCGCTCGCGGTGAGGACGAGGGTACTGAGCCGGCTCACCGTGATCTCGGAAGGGTCCCGGCCCACCGTTTGGCAATGCCCGCGCAGGACGCCGACCTTGTGGGCGATCTCCGGCGCGTCGCCGAAGAGGTTGCACATGTCCGCGTAACGGGCCACCAGGTGCAGCGTCCGCTTCTCGCCGCCTCCTCCGACCAGGATGGTCGGTCCTCCGGGCTGGACCGGCCGGGGCACGTTCCGGGCCTGATGGATCCGGTAGTAGCGGCCGTCGAACGTCGGCGTCTCCTCGGAGAACATGGCCCGGCAGATCACCAGCGCCTCCTCCAATCGGTCCAGCCGCTCCCCCGCCGGCGGGAAGGCGAAGCCCAACCCCTCGTGCTCGACGTCGTACCAGGCCGCGCCGATGCCCAGGATCGCCCGGCCGCCGCTGATCACATCGAGCGTCGTGACGATCTTGGCCAGGTGGGCGGGGTTGCGGTAGGTGACGCCGGTGACCATGGTGCCCAGCCGTACCCTCGAGGTCCGGGCGGCCAACGCGCCGAGCAGGGTGTACGAGTCGAGCATGGGCACGGTCGGCCCACCCATCGGGGGCAGTTGGTAGAAGTGGTCCATGACCCAGACCGAGTCGTAGCCCGTTTCCTCCGCCGCCGTCGCCCGCTCGACCACGTCATCGAACATGGCGGTCGGCGTGTCACCCTGGGTGAAGTTGGGGATCTGCAGTCCGAAGCGCATGACCCGAACCTATCGGCCTCGGGCCTCAGCATTGGGCGCTGAGCGCTCACCATCCTGTCCGGCGCGACAGCCAGGCCAGGGCGACCTGGCCCTGGGAAGCCTGGAACGGGCGCAAGGTGGGGAGCCCCGGCGGAGTCGGCCGCAGTGAATGCGTCACGAAGAAGCCGGCGACGGCGGCAAGCAGCACCGTGAGGACATCGGGATCGAACCGCCCGGACGGTCCGTAGAGCGAGAGCAGCGTCTCGGGTGCCGGACCGCCCTCGAGTACGACCGAGGGGGCCCAAGCGACGAGGTCGAAGGCCGGGTTCCCCACCGCGGCATGAGGCCAGTCGACGAACACCACGCCGTCGTCGAGAAGCAGCACGTTGTCGGAGCGGACGTCGCCATGGACCAGGGTCGAGCCGGCGCACGCCGCCGGCCACGAGGCCTCGAGGTCGGCCAACCGGTCGAGGTGGACCCGAGCCCACAGGTCGAGGCTCGCCGGCGACCCCGCCCCGGCGAGCTCGGTCCAGCCACCGAAGAGGGAGCGGGCAGAGCCGGCCAGCGGCTCCAAGGTCGCCACGGGTGAAGGGGTGAGCTCGTCGTGCACGGCCGCCAGCGCGGCGACCACCCGGCCCAGCTCGTCGGCATCCCACGGATGAACGAGGCGGTCGACCGGCCACCACCTCGAAGGCCAGCGCCACCCAGGTCCCGTCGTCGTAGGCCTCGAGCAGTCGGGGAAAGCGGGCCGAGCGCGGCAAAGCGGCCGAGATCACGATCTCGCGCCGGTGCATCCCTGGCGAGTCGGGGTTGAGCTCGCTGCCCACCGCCTTGACAAAGACGGACCGGCCGGGCCACTCCAGAATGGTGGCGGCACCGGGCGAAAAACCCCCGACCACGTCACGAACGACCTGGGGCGGCGCCCCCGCGCCGAAGCGCGCCGCCCAGGCCTTGACCTCCGCCGGCACCCGGGCCCACGGCAGGTGGACGCCGGCCGCCGGAGCGGCCGGGCTGGTCACGAGGCGGCGGCCCCTGCGGCAGCCAAGGCTTCCTCGATGCTGACGATCAAGCGCCGCGCCGATTCGGCGCTCAACTCGACCGCGACCCGGGCCCCCGGCCCCCGGGACGGGTCGGCGAAGTCGATGTTGAGCGTGTGGTCGAAGGGCGCGTGGAAGGGGTGGTCGAAGTAGACGTTGGCCGACCGGACGCTGAACCAGCCCTGGGCACCCTTCGCGCTGCCGGAGATCTCGGTGTTGACGGTGAGGTAGGAGCACATGGTCAGGCCCCCAGGTGCTTGCCGTAGAACTCGAAGATGCGTTGCCAACCGTCGACGGCGGCCTCGGGCCGGTACGCCGTGCGCTCGACGCTGAAGAACGCATGGCCGGCGTCGTCGTAGCGATGGAACTCGTACTCCTTGCCGGCCGCCTGCAGCGCCGCCTCGAGCTCGTCGACCTGCTCGCGATTGGGGAACTGGTCGTCGTTGCCGAACAGGCCGAGGAGGGGGCTCTTGAGCTCCGGCGTGCGGTCGACCAGCGCGGTGACCTTGAGCGGGAAGCCTTCGGGCACGGTGCCCACGACGAACGCGCCGTAGCAGTCGACGGCCGCGTCGACCGGCACGCTGATCGCGGTCAGGAACGCGTGGCGGCCGCCCGAGCAGTAGCCGATGACGCCGACCTTGCCGTTCGAGGTCGGCAGGGCGCGCAGGGCCTCGATGGCCACTTTGGCATCGCCCACGAACTGGTCGTCGGGGATGCCGCCCGCCTCACGGGTGGCGGCCGCGGCGTCGTCGGGGTCGACATCGAGTCCCTGGCGTGCGTAGAGATTGGGGCAGAGGGCGTTGTACCCACTGGCGGCGAAACGGCGGGCGATCTCCTTGGTGCCCGAGTCCCACCCGGGGAGGTGGTGGATCACGAAGACCCCTGGGAAGGGGCCGTCGCCGGTGGGGAGCGCCTGGTAGGCGTTGACCTCGGCCCCTTCGTAACCGGTGAAGGTCACGTTCTTGGCCGAGAGGGCTTCTTCGGGTGCTGCCACGGCTGGCCTCCTTTTCGTTCGTACGTGCGTCGGGTCTCCGCTGCGCCGCCCACTATGGCGCGGCTCTCGGGCCTGACGCCGATCCAACCGGCATGATGAGCGGATGCGGCGCTCCCTCGTCCCGGTGCTGAGCGGAACGGCGCTGCTGGTGGCGGTCGTATTCGGCTGGGCGACGGGGGCGGACGCCTCGTCGCCCGGCGTGCGGACGCTGCTCGGCCCGTCGACACTCGACTCGCCAGGCGGCCTCGCCCTGAATGCGGCCGGCGACCTCTTCGTCGCCGACACGGGCCATTGCCGGGTCCTGGTTCTTCCCGCCCGCAGCGGCAAGATCGACGGGCTCACCGTTCAAGCCGGCCATGTCGCCGTCCTGGCCGGCGGCTCCTGCACCGGCGCCCATTCCATGGGCCACCCGACCTCGCTCGCGGTCAACTCGAGCGGGGACGTCTTCGTCGCCGAGGCGACGGCCCAGCGGGTGCAAGAGATACACGGTGGGCGCAGCGACCATCGCGCCACGTCGCCGTACCTGGTGACGGTGGCCGGTACCGGGACCGCTGGGTTCAACGGCGACGGGTTGCCCGCTACCGCGAGCGATCTCGACCAACCGACCGGGGTCGCAGTCGACCGCGCCGGTGACGTCTTCATCGCCGACACGGCCAACTGCCGGGTCCGCGTGCTCCCCGCTCACAACGGGACGGTGTTCGGACATCGCGTGATCGGCAGGGTGCTCACCACCGTGGCCGGCACCGGCGTCTGCGGGTCGGCCGGCCAGGGCGGTCCGATGACGAGCGCCGAGCTCTGGAACCCGGTCGCCGTGACCGTCCCACGCACCGGCAACCTGGTGGTGGCGGACAGCGGCGACCAGTCGGTGCTGTTGGCCTCCGCCGCCGGGGGAACGTACTGGGGAACGCCGGTCGGGGCAGGCGACATCGGCGTGGTCGTAGGTGGGACGGGGGGCTACGGGCCGTATCTCGCGGACGGGCTGGCGGCGACCGGCGAGACGGCCGAGCTCAACGACCCCCGGGCCGTGGCGGTCGGGCCCACCGGCGCTCTCTTCGTGAGCGACGGGTTCATGCACACGGTGCGGGTCGTCCCGGAGACGACCGGCACGCTGGTGGGCCGGCACATGGTGGCGGGCAGCCTCAACACCGCAGTCGGCGCCGTACCGGTCTCCAGTTCGGCCGGCTCGGGCGACGGGACGAAATGGGTGGCGGCACGGGTGGAGACGCCGGTCGGCGTGGCGGTGTCGGGGTCGGGGTCCCTCTACGTCAGCGACGCCGGCCTCGGCTCCGTGCGGGTCATCGGGGGCCCGGCGTCGTGAGCCCGATCAGCCGACGCCGCTTCTTGGCCTCGTCGGGTGGGGTGGCCGCCGGCGCCGTGCTGGCCGGCTCGGTCGCTGTCCGGCGGGGCGGCGGGCGTAGGCGCCACGGAGGTGCCGTCCGCCACCACCACCGCCGAGCTCTTCGAAACCGGCGCCACGGGTACGCCCCCACGCACCCAGGACCTCACCGTCAACGGGTCGGTCTCACCCGTCGGCGTCGACCCCGACGACTGCTCGTTCGCCTGGACCCTCGATGCCCAGGGCCGCAATGTCACCCAATCCGCCTACCGGATCAAGGTCCGCCGCACCGACCCGGGCCACCAAGGCGCCGTCTGGGGCAGCGGCACCGTCGAGTCCGCCCAGCAGGCATTCATCCCCTACAACGGTCCGGCCCTGGCCGCCGACGCCGCCTACAGCTGGACCGTGCGGGCCAAGGCGGCCCCCGGGGAGTGGGGCCCGACGTCGCGTCCCGCCCCGTTCGTCACCGGTCTGCGTAACACCGACTGGCCGGCGGCATCGTGGCTCCGACCGGCAGGCGCCTCCACCGAGGCGGACCGGGTCACGTACCTGCGCAAGGAGATCACCCCACCCGGTGGCGGCACGATCCGGCGGGCCACCGCCTACGTCTCCGCCGCCCACACCTACCGCTTCTTTGTCAACGGGGTCGCCGTCGACGCCTGGCCCAGCTTCTCCTATCCCGACGAGCAGTACGTCCGGGCCGTCGACCTCACCCGCGCCATCCGCCCGGGCAGCACCAACGCCCTCGGCGTCCTGCACCGTTGGTACGGACCGGGCCAGGGGCGCCCGGCCTCGGCGCCCGGTCTCCTCCTCCAGGTGTCGCTCTGGTACCACGATGGGCGACACGTCCTCTACGGGACCGACGGCACGTGGCGGGAACACCCGGCCGAGTGGCTCCCGACCCCCCAACGCAACGGCGACGGCGGCGACTTCGTCGAGTGGATCGACGGGCGGGCCTACCCCGAGGGTTGGTCGGGTCCCACCTTCGACGACAGCGGTTGGTCGCCGGCGACGGTGATCGGGCCGGCCGGCTCGGCGCCGTTCACCCACACCTACGCGCAACGCACCGACATCGAGGAGACGCCGGTGCTGCCGGTGCGCCTGCACTCGTTACCCAACGGCTCGATCGTGGCCGACTTCGGCGCCGTCTACGCGGCCCGGCCCCGGGTCGAGCTCGCCTCGGGCACCCCGGGGCAGACCGTCGCCCTCCGGGTGGGCTATCTGCTCGATCCCGACGGCCAGGTCTCCACGCTGCACGGCACCCAGGGCACGAACCTGTCCTTCACCTACATCATGCGCGACGGCGTGCAGACCTTCGAAGCCTTCACGTATCTCGGCTTCCGCTACCTGCAGATCGACGGCGCCGGGCAGCGTCTCGACCGTGGGCAGGTGGCCGCCCTGGCCCGGCACACCGCGATGCCGGCGGTGCCCATGGCGACCTTCTCGACGGGGAACCGCATGCTCGACGCGGTGTGGCGTCTCAACGCCCGCTCGTGTCTCTACTGCAGCCAGGAACAGTTCGTGGACACGCCCACGCGTGAGAAGGGCCAGTTCACCTGGGACGCCTCCAACGAGTCCGAAGCCATCATGCGCTGCTACGGCGACCAGAACCTCACCTGGCAGGGCCTGCGTGACGTGGCGCGCGGCCAATCCCGCTACTGGCCCGACGGGCGCACCAACGCGGTGTACCCCAATGGCGACGGGGCGCGCTCGTTCGCCACCTTCAGCGCCCGGTACGTCGAATGGCTCTGGCGCTACTACACCGGCACGGGCGACCGCGCGACCGCGGTCGCCCGCTATCCGTCGACGGCCGAGGTGGCCGCCTGGTTGTGGTCGGCCCGCCGGAACAACGGTGTCCTCTACGGCTTGGGCGACACCAGCAACGGCGACCCCGTCTACGGCTACAACCTCACGGTGGCAGCCGACACGGCGAGCAACGTGCTCGCCGTGAACGCTTTCAACCGCGTGGCCCAGCTGGCGACGGTGGCCGGCGATACTGCCGGCCGCGACCTGTGGCAGTCCCGGGCGGACCAGCTGACCGCCGCCATCAACGCGACCCTGCGCCGAACCGACGGCGTCTATATGGACGGTGTCGACGCCGCCGGCGCTCAGAGTGCGCACGCGTCCCAAGAGGCGAACGCGCTCGCCCTTGCCTACGGCGTGGTCCCGACGGCGGAGGTGGCCCACGTCGCTTCGTACGTGGCCGCGCTGGGCATCTCGGTCGAGCCGAACCACGGGCTCGAGCTTCTGCGGGGATTGGCGGCGGGCGGGCGGCCCGACTCGGTGGTGCGCACGCTGACCGACGCCTCCATCCCCGGCTGGGCCCACGTCGTGGCCTCCGGCGGCACGTTCACCTGGGAGGTCTGGCGACCGAGCGACCTGATCGGCGACTCCATGTCGCACGGATGGGGCTCCTCGGCGCTGGTGGCCATGCAGGAGACGCTCCTCGGGGTGACCCATCTCGAACCGGGACCCGACGGCACCGTCCGCCTCTCGGTCGCTCCCCCGACCTCGGGGCTGCCGCGGGCCTCGGGTTCGTTACCCACCCCGGCCGGGACGGCCACGGTGTCGTGGCGGCGGCGCGGGTCAGGCATGGCGCTGACCCTGGCCGTCCCCGCCAACGCCTCCGCCATGGTGCAGTTGCCCTCCTCGGACCCGGCCGGGGTGCGCGAGGGCGGCGTTGCCGCGGCCAAGGCGCCCGGCGTCACCGTGGTCTCGACCGAGAGCGGGATGGCCGTGCTCTCGGTGGGCAGCGGCCGCTACCGCTTCACGACCACCTGACTGACATCGGCGCAGGTCGCCCGTCCCCTTCCGTTCCGTTCTGTTCTGTCCCTTTCCTTTCCGTTTGTCTCCACTGCCTTCCCGGCGGTCGGCGAAGGAGCCGTCGCCACCAGCCTCAGTCCGTGGCCACGGGTCGTAGGATCGGGAAGAGGATGACGTCGCGAATGGAGGTGACCTCGGCCAGCAGCATCACGAGGCGGTCGACGCCGATGCCGATGCCCGAGGTCGGGGCAGGCCGTACTCGAGCGCGGACGAAGGCCCGATCGGCCGGATGGGCCTCGAGATCGCCGGCGGCCTCGGCCGTGAAACGCTGCTACTGCTCCTCGGGCACGTTGAGCTCGCTGTATCCGTTGGCCAGCTCCTTGGCGTCGATCACCAGCTCGAAGCGGTCCGCCACGGTGGGATCGTCGGGTCGGTGGCGAGCCAATGGGCTGACCTCGACCGGGAAGCCGCGGATGAACACTGGATCGAGCACGGCGCCCAGAAGGAGATGGTCGTACAGCTCGAAGATCAACTCGCCCGATCCCCAGGGTGTCGAGGAACGCCACTTCGTGCGTCTCGCAGACCGCTCTGACCTTCTCCACCGGGTCGCTCGGATGGACCCGCTGCCCGACGGCCTCCTCCAAGAGGTCCAGCAGCTCGAGCCGCGGCCAGGGCGGACTGAGATCGATGATGCGGTCCGCCACCGTGAAGGTGAGTCGTCCGGCCGCGGCGGTGGCCGCAGCGACGACGGCCCTCTCCGTGAGGTCCATGCCGTCGGACACGTCGCCGAGGGCGCGGCACGCCTCGAGCGACGTGAACTCCGGACTGTGACGGGTATCGATGCCCTCGTTCCGGAAGTTACGAGCGATCTCTAAGACTCGCTCGTAGCCGCCCACCACGAGACGCATGAGGAACAGCTCGGGGGCGATGCGCAGGCTCAGGTCGATATCGAGCGCGTTGGAGTGCGTGAGGAAGGGCCGGGCGATAGCGCCCCCAGCCTGGCTTTGGAGAATGGGTGTCTCCACCTCGACGAAGCCCTCGCCCGACATGGACTGGCGCAACGACGCCTGCGTCTTGAAACGAACATCGAAGACCCGCCGCGAATCGGCGTTTACCAGCAGGTCCACCTCGCGCTGGCAGTAGCGCGTGTCGTCGTCGTTCAGCCCGTGCCACTTGTCGGGCAGCGGGCGCAGCGCCTTGGCCAACAGCGTGAGGGACGTGACGTCGACGGAAAGCTCGCCCCGTCGGCTCGTCACCACCTTGCCCGACGCGCCGAGCCAGTCCCCGAGGTCCAGCCGGTCGCGCACCCCCGTCGCCGACGGCTCGAGCTCGGAGGCGCTCATCAGGAGCTGGATGCTCCCACTCACGTCGATCAGGGTGACGAACACGAGCTTCCGGTGCCCCCGGATGCTTCCGACACGCCCGGCCACCTCCACATGCGCGCCGGTGCGGACGTCGGCGGCCAGCCCGGCCTACCGCTCGTGCAGTTCGGCCGTTGTTTCAGTGCGGTCGAACCGCATGGGATAGGGATCGATGCCCAGCGCACGCAACGCTTCGCGCTTGGTCCGTCGCTCGCTGATCAGGGCATCGACGGTGGACTGGCTCTCGATCTCCTCCACCCCACCTCCTCCGCCCCTGCGGTCGTCACTGCCCCACGCGTGCATGCTGGGGCGGGTAGCCTACTGGGAGAAAAGCCCAGCTCACACGGAGATTTTCCACCCTCGGCAGCTCGGCGCAAAATCAGACGTCCGGCGCCGAAGGCAGATTATTTACATACACCCTGCTACTTTTTGGACGTTCAGTGATACCCCCGGCGGTGGATCCCGGGGTCGAGGGCAACGGGGGCCAACATGTGGCGAAATCGTGTGTCGATCGTTTGCGGAGCGTTCGTTCTGCTGGCAAGTGTTGTACCGATCGTCCTCACCGGCGCTGTCGAGCCGGCGGGCGCTGCACCCCCCACTTGCGCGTTTCCGGCCCCGGTGGCGGGCGTCATCACTTTGACCGGCGACTGTGACACGACGACAACGCTCACGATTCCGAACGGGGTCACCCTCAATGGTGCCGGGCACACCATCACCGCGCATGACGTGACACCTGGAACTCCTTCGATCGATGGCGCGGTGTTAGAAAACGCAGCTGGTGCGACGTCGATGAGCATCGAGAACTTGACGCTCATGGGCAACTTCACACCCGGCGTCCCGGGTTGTCGGGGCACGTTGAACGGCATCATGTTCAACGGTGCGGGCGGGTCGGTGACCAAGGTCACGGTCACGGGGATTTCGGAGCACAGCGGCAATTGCTCAGTTGGACGGGCGATCGTGGCCACCGGAACTGCCGGTCAGACCCTCACGATCACCGGCTCCACCGTCACCGACTACCAGAGGAGCGCGATCCAGGCGACGGGGATGACCATGAACGTCTCGGATAGCTTGATCGGACCCCCCACGCCCGGAATCCCGATCGGCCAGAACGGACTGCTGTACCTAAACGGTTCCACCGGCACGACAACGGGCAGCACCATCAACGGCAGCGGCTTTGGGGGTCCAGCGAGCGCAAACGCGGCGGTGCTCGTGTTGTCGGCGACCAACGTCACCTTGACGGGCGACACGATCACAGGCGCCCGAACCGACATCGGCGTGGCCGTGCAGGACGGCGGCAGCGGACCCAGTACCGGCCTGATCCTCGATCGCAACCAGATCGGCCGGACCGCCCCAGACGTGCCCGACACCTTCGGCTTCGGAGTGGAGGTGATCGCCCCGTCGACCGCGACGGTGACCTGCAACTCCTTCAGCGGCTGGAAATCCGACTTCAACCCGACAGGATCGGTCACATCGCAGCCGCTCTGTGTGACCACCACCACCGTGCCCAATGGCGTTGTGGGCGCCGCCTACTCGACTGACGTGAGCGCGTTCGGCGGGACACCGCCCAACACTTGGTCGGTGGTGTCGGGATCACTCCCCCCCGGCCTGGCCTTGTCTTCGACCGGGACCATCAGCGGCACCCCCACCGAAGCAGGCAGCTTCACGTTCACGCTTCAGGCCACCGACTCCATGGGCGCCACCGCGACCCAGACGTTCACAGTCACGATCACCGCGCCTGGCGCTGGGTCTGCGGGCTATTGGCTCGCCGCGGGAGACGGCGGTGTCTTCGCCTTCGGTGACGCCGCCTTCCACGGCTCCATGGGTGGGCAGCCGCTCAACGCGCCCATCGTCGGCCTGGCCGCCACAGCCACCGGTGGCTACTGGCTGGGTGCACGCGACGGTGGGGTCTTCTCTTTTGGGACGCCCTTCTTCGGCTCCATGGGTGGGCATCCGCTGAATGCTCCCATCGTCGGCATCGCGGCGACCCCCGACGACGAGGGCTACTACCTGGTCGCGGCCGATGGCGGGGTGTTCACCTTCGGTGACGCCCACTTCCACGGCTCGATGGGCGGCAAGGCGCTCAACAAACCGGTCGTCGGCATCGCGGTCACCCCCGACAACGGCGGCTACTACCTCGCCGCCGCCGACGGCGGTGTGTTCAGCTTCGGCGACGCCCACTTCCAGGGCTCGATGGGAGGCACCCCACTCAACAAACCGGTCGTGGGCATCGCCGTCGACGACACCACCTCGGGCTACTGGCTGGTCGCCGGCGACGGCGGACTTTTCACCTTCGGAGCCCCGTTCCTCGGCTCGACCGGCGGCATGCACCTCAACGCGCCGGTCGTCGGCATGGCCGCGACCGACGACGACCTCGGATACCGCTTCGTCGCCACCGACGGCGGCGTGTTCAGCTTCGGGACCGCCCCATTCCTCGGATCTGAGGGCGGAACACCGCTCAACCAGCCCGCGGTCGGCATGGCATCGGTGGGCTAGCCCAGCGACCCCGTAGGAGATCGCCAACACCGTTGACTCTGCAGCGCCGGGGTTGGGGTTCTCGTCCGCGGGGCGCGCGGCATCGCGTTCACGTCGCACCGGCCATGTCGCCCGGCGGGGGCGGAAGTCCAGGCTTGCGTTTGCCCGCCGTCATCACGGGAGGCGCCCAGGCACTGATCACCACGACGCCGGCCGCCATGACCACCAGGCCCAGCACCGACACGGTGATGGCCGCGGCGCTGGTGTTCAGACGCTCGCCGAACAGCTCGACGCCGAGAGCGATCGACGCCAGCGGATCGACGATCAGGATGGCGGGCTGCGAGGCGGCAAGGGGACCCGCGGCGAAGGCGGCCTGGAGGAGAAGCGTGCCGAGGACGCCAGTGGCCACGACCGCGTAGAGCGGCCAGTGGACGAGCAAGGCTGCCCAGCCCGAGTTCGAGATCAGGTCGGTGGCTGCCTTTACGAAGGCGGCATCGATGGCCCACACGAGCCCGGCGGCGCAACCGAGAAGGGCGGCGCGACGGGCCGGCGAGCCCATCCGGCTCAACACGACGAGGAGAACGATCACGACACCTCGAACGGAGAGTGCCCACACCCACTCGCGGACCGTCGCCACGCGATGCCCTTCCTCGGGCTGGGCGGCCAGGAGGAACGCCGCCAGGCCGACACAGATCATGAGGGCCGCAGTCCAGGTCCTCGAACGTATGGTGTCGTGCAGCCAGTAGCGGCGTAAAGCCAAGGTGAAGATGAGCTCGGTGACCAGCACCGGCTGCACGACCGCCAGTTCCCCGAAATAGAGGGCGATGGCCTGGAACACGAAGGTGCCGCCCAAGAAGAGGAGGCCGACCAGCCAGCGCGGGTCGCGTACCAGGTCGAGTGCACCCCGCCAGCCCTTCTGGTCCTCGGACTGTGACACCGAGGCCTGGCGCTGGAGCACCGCCGTGGTGGCGTTTGAGAACGCGCTCAGGAGCGCGAAGAGGATGGCCACGGCCCGGCCTCAGGGATTCTCCGGCGTCCAGGTGGCCGGCAGCGACGCGAGGCCGAGGCGCCAGGACGTCTCCTTCGAACCGTCGAACAGGATCCGCACGCCGTCGTAACGGTACGTCGGCCGGGCGAAGCCAGACTCGTCGGGATGTCGCAAGGCCAGCATCGTCGCACAGGTGCTTCCGGCCGAGACGCCATGACGTCTCGGTCCTGTCCTCTGTTCGTTGGGATGGGGACCGGCGCCAGGCCGCCGCAGCCGGGTCGTTCAGGACCCGGGCGGCACCTCCCACAAGCCGACGGGAGCAGCGCCGAGCGCGTAGTGGCCGGGCAGGCGCTCCCCCGACATGGCCCGCTCGAGACGTTGCTGCATGCCGGGCAGCAGCGAGCCATCGCGGATCATCGCCATGAAGGTGGCGGCGGCGTTCCCCACATCGAAGAAGTCTCGCTGCCATGACCACTTGAAATTGCCGCCGTAGCGGAACCAACTGCCCCCGAGCCCGGCGATCTCGTAGTTGGACCCGTCGGCCTTGGTGGCGTCGGCCACCTGCCTCCACAGCCCGAGCACCTCGCCCTGCTGGTCGTCGATGAGGACCTTCTGGTACGGGTACGTCCACCCCTCGAGCCCGGCCATTTCGAGGCCCAGCGCGACCTCGCGGATCTCGTCGCGCCCGACGACCATGAACTCGTCGTTGGGGCCGACGTTCCACCCGTACGTCGCGTCTTCGGTGTACATCTCGACGTTGTGGCGCCAGTCGCGCTCGCCCTCAGACTTCCGATTGGCCTCGAGCCAGCGCTCGACCATCTCCTCGAGTTCGGCACGGGGGTACGCGGGCATGTCAGTCCTCCTGGATCGAGCGTGCGTGGGTCGGGCAGGACGTGAGCGCCAGGACGGCGTGACGCTGTCTCGAACACGTCATACACCGGACCTTTGCGACGTCCCGGCCGGGATGTGCGGCGTCCCGTCTTTCATGTCCGGGAAGGCGAACGTCGCCGCCGTCGTCATCTTGGTGATCTTGGTGATGTCCTTCTCGGGCAGCGTCTCGGTCTCGTCCTCGATCACCACCTCCCAGCGGCAGTGCGGGACCCGGTCCGTGGGGACCCGGGGCGGCCTGTGCACGTGGCGGATGTGGGCCTTGGGGTTGACGGCCTGCGCAGTCACGTCGAACGTGCCGTCCTCGATGTGGTGGCACATGTTCGTCACCATCGCGTCCCCGAAGGGCTCGGCGTCCATGAGCGCGCCGCAGTAGGCCAACTCGAAGTAGCCGTGCCGCTCGTCGACGAGCTCGTAGTGCACATCCATGTAGTGGTGGGGAAAGCCGGGGTCGAGCTGGAGCACCTTGAAGATGGCCGAGATTCCGTCGCCCTCGACGTTCATGATCTGGCGCAGTCGGTCGCCGTAGACGGGGCTGGCCCCCGCCCACTCCTCGATGGCCAGCTCCTTGACGGCATCGGCCCCGTACTTCATGCCGATGGCGGCGCACATGGAGCGGTCGAGCAGGTGGACGATGAGCCCGTACTCCCGGACCAGGCGGACCAGGGCCTCCTTCGAGAGGTCCTCGTAATCGAAGCTCGGGTCGAACTCGCCCGAATAGTCGGCCCACCCGAGGTCTCCACCGGGTACGCCCGCTGCCGTTGTCGCCGCCGCACCCTCCCGCTCGCCGTTTCCTTCGGTCATGCGTTCGGACTGTAGTTTGAACGCTTGCCCAGATCTCGGTGTCGATCCCGGATCGGCGACGATGGGGACCAACGGAGGTCTGTGGTAGAGCTCCGACGGGCCCTTCGGGGGGTACCAGCAGCCGGGCATCGGAAGGGAGATTGGCGTGGCCGGAATTCGAGGAGTACCTGCAGATCACATCGCGGGCAGAGCCGGCATGAGCAATGACCTGCGGACGGCCGGCGTCCGGGTCTCAGCGGTGAGGACCTGGTGAACCGCATCGAGACGGAGGACGTTGCGCCCGGTGTCCGGCTGATCGCGTTCAATCGCCCCGAGGTGCGCAACGCGTTCGACACCGCGATGTACCTCGACGTCGCCGAGGCACTGGGTAGCGCCGACGCCGACGAGGCCATCGGTGCGGTGATCCTGACCGGTCGGGGTCCGGCGTTCACCTCGGGCCAGGACCTGGTCGAGATGGCCGCCATCGCCACCGGCACCGCCGTCGAGGGCGCCGGGCAGGGCTTCATGGGCCTGCTCGACTGCATCTGTGACATCTCGGTGCCGCTCCTCGCTGCGGTGAACGGCGTGGCCGTCGGGCTCGGTTTCACTCTGCTCGCCCACTGCGACCTGGTCCTGGTTGACCCGGCTGCCCGCCTCCGGGTGCCTTTCGCCGAACTCGGCGTACCGCCCGAGGCGGCGAGCAGCGTCCTCTTCCCCGCCGCCATGGGCTGGCAGCGCGCCGCCCGTGTCCTGCTGACCTCCGACTGGGTCACCGCTCCGGAGCTGGTCGAGCTTGGCCTTGCCCTCGAGGTGAGCGAACCGGGCCAGGTGCTCGACGAGACCGTGGCCCTGGCCACGCGTATCGCCGGCCATCCCCACGCCGCGACTCGCGCCATCACCTCGTTGCTGCGGAGCGCCCGGCGCGACGCTGTCCTCGAGGCCAATCGCCGCGAGCAAGGCGCATTCGCCCGCCTCCTTGGCGGCGCGGCCCAATCGGGCACCCTGGCCGAGTTTGCCGACAAGCAACCCTGACCGTGCGCCTCGGCATCACCGCCGCCCTGACTGACCTCGACGTCACACCGGCGGCGCTCGCCGTGGCGATCGAGGAGCTCGGCTTCGACTCGTTCTGGTTGCCTGAGCACACCCACCTCCCGGTCCGCGAGGACGTGCCGCCGGCCCTGGTCGAGGGCGTGGACCTCGACGACTACAAGCGCTGTCTGGACCCCCTCGTCGCCTTGGCCACGGCGGCGGCCGTGACCGAGCGCATCGGACTGGGCACGGGCATCCTGCTGGCCGCACAACACGACCCCATCCTCCTGGCCAAACAGGTGGCGACGCTCGATCATCTCTCGGGCGGTCGAGTGACCCTGGGGGTGGGGATCGGATGGAACCGGGCGGAAGCAGAGGATCACGGCGTCGACTTCGGCCGTCGCTGGTTCGTCGTGCGCGAGCATCTGGCGGCAATGGAGGCCATCTGGTCGAGCGAGCAGGCCGAGTTCCACGGCGAGTTCGTCGAGTTCGGGCCAACCTGGTCCTGGCCCAAGCCGGTGCAGCAGCCCCGTGTCCGCACGCTGATCGGCGGGGGCGCCCGGGAGTCCGTCTTCGCCGCCGTGGCCTCGTACGCCGACGGATGGCTCCCCATCGGCGGAGGTGGCCTCGGTCAGGCGTTGCCCCGCCTGCGGGCGTTGGCCGAACAGGCGGGGCGGGATCCGGCGTCATTGAGCGTCGTCCCATTCGGCACCATCCCAAGCCAGAGCAAGCTCGAGCACTATGCCGGGCTGGGCATCACCGAGGTCGTCCTACGTATCCGGGCCGGGTCGCGGCCCGAGGTCCGGGCTCAACTGGACCAGTTGGCGCCCTTCGTCCCCTTCGCGGCAACACTGGAGTCACCATGACTGACCTGATCGACGACACCGCCCCCCGGCTCGGCAGCACCACCCCCCTCCCGAAGATCATCAGCGTGGACGACCATCTCGTCGAACCAGCCCACCTCTGGGAGACGTGGCTCCCCGCCCGCTTCCGGGACCGCGGACCCAGAGCCGAGCGCCGCGGCATCGGCGAGATGGAACACATCGGCGGCGGGAGCTACCGCCAGTCCTTCGATCCCGACGGTCCCCAGGCGGATTGCTGGGTCTACGAGGACCTCGTGTACATCAACAAGCGCCACGTGGCCGCGGTTGGCTTCGACCGCGACGACATGACGATGTCGCCCATCACCTACGACGAGATGCGTCCCGGTTGCTACGAACCCAGGGCCCGGATCATCGACAACGAGGCCAACTGGGTCGAGGCAAGTCTGTGCTTCCCCAGCTTCCCACGCTTCTGTGGTCAGACGTTTCTCGAGGCAAAGGACCGGGACCTGGCCGACGCCTGCGTGGTCGCCTACAACGACTTCATGGTCGAGGAGTGGTGCGGCGACAGCGCCGGCAAGCTGATCCCGCTGTGCATCATCCCCTTGTGGGACGCGGAGAAAGCGGCGGCAGAGGTGCGGCGCAATGCTGCTCGCGGTGTGCGAGCCGTGTGCTTCAGCGAAATCCCACCCCACCTCGGGCTGCCGAGCATCCACAGCGGGTACTGGGACCCCTTTTTCGGCGCCTGCGAGGAGACCGGAACCGTCGTCTGCATGCACATCGGCTCGTCGTCCAAGATGCCCGCAACGTCGGGCGACGCTCCCGTGGCGGTCGCAGCCACGCTCAGCTTCGGCAACGCCATGTCGTCACTCTGCGACTTCCTCTTCTCCGGCGTGCTCATCCGCTTCCCCACACTCACACTGGCCTACTCGGAGGGCCAGATCGGTTGGTTGCCCTACATCCTCGAGCGGGCCGACGACGTCTGGCGCGAGCACCGGGCGTGGGGAGGAGTGAAGGACATCGTCCTCGAGCCCCCGTCGACCTATTTCCACCGCCAGGTCTACGGCTGCTTCTTTCGGGATCAGCACGGCCTCGACTCCATCGATGTCATCGGCTCCGACCGCATCACCTTCGAGACGGACTACCCCCACACCGATTCGACCTGGCCGGACACCCGGGCCGTGGCGGAGCAAATGGTGCAACATCTCAGCTGACGAGGACGTGTACCGCATCATGCGGGGCAACGCCATCGACATGCTCGGTCTCGGCATCACGTGAGACTGGGTGACGTCGCCAACCCGGAGGCGGCACCATGGGGCAAGCCACTCGACGGGATCCGGGTGCTGGCCCTCGAGCAGATGCAAGCGCTCCCCTACGCCACCCAACTCCTGGGCCGGCTGGGGGCCGAGGTGGTGAAGGTCGAGGCACCCGGCACCGGTGACCTGGGTCGCGGCGCCATGCCGGCCATGACCGACCCGGCCGGGCGGAGCGTCGGCGCCACCTTCATGCGCAACAACCTCTCCAAGCGGTCGGTCGTGATCGACCTGAAACAGCCGGCCGGTCGGAACCTGGTCCTGCGCCTGGCTCCCCGCTTCGACGTGGTCGCCGAGAACTTCCGTGCCGGTGCGGCAGAGCGACTCGGGCTTGCCTACGCCGACCTGGCGGCGGTGCATGACACGGTGGTCTACCTCTCCATCTCGGGATTCGGGCGCCCCGTGGGCGACATGACGGCGTCGCCGTATGACGGTTGGCCCGCCCTGGCCTCCATCGTCGAGGCCATGAGCGGCGCCTACGAGTTCAAGCGCCCGCAGGGACAACCACCCATCGGCTCGCCCATGGGCGGACTCGGCGACATCGTGACCGCCCTCTTCGCGGTGATCGGGACGCTGGCCGCGCTCCGCCAGCGCGAGCGCACCGGACAGTCCCAGCAGGTGGACGTGGCCATGCTCGACGCCATGGTGGCGGTGCTCGACGTCGTCCCGAACTTCTGGTCGATGGGGATGCCGATGGGCACACCCTGGCCGGGCATCCTGCACGGGTTCAGGGCCGGCGACGGCTGGTTCATGCTGCAGGTACTACGGGCTCATCAATGGCCGGACCTGGCCAAGGCCATCGGCCGGCCCGAGTGGGCGGACGACGCCCGCTTCGACACGCCTCAGGGCTGGCTCGACCATCTCGAGACTGACATCCGCCCCGCGGTCGAGTCCTGGGCGTCGACCAAGTCCAAGCGCGAGGCCTGCGACGCCCTCAACGCCGCGGGCCTGGTCGCCGGGCCGGTCGCCACCGACAACGAGGTCGTGGCCGATGCCCATCTGGCTGCCCGTCACATGCTGGTCGAGCACCCCCGCACAGACGGCATCGACCAACCCGTCTTGATCCCCGGCCTCCCGGTGAAGTTCGGCTCGGTCGCCGAGGGTCCCGAGGCGCGCGTGCCATGGATCGGCGAGCACACCGATGAGGTCCTCGGATCAGAGCTCGGCCTGGGCACCGAGGAGTTGGGCCGGCTTCGGGACGACGGCATCATCGTCTGACTACGACGTATCGGGCGAATCCTGCGGGCCTCTGGAGCTCTCCTCAGAATCGGGTCCAACCCGGCTGGTCCTCGTCCACCGGGGCGACGGTCGAGACGTCAGGGTCCGACCGTTCGGCCCCACGAACACGAGCTCTGCGTTGGCGTCACCCGAAACGCTCCAGCCTTTCGAGTGGACCAAGTCGTGGTGGAATTTGCACAGGAGCGCGAGGTTCGGCAGGTCGGTCGTGCCACCCCGAATCCACCAATCCAGATGATGGGGCTCGATGAAGAGCGCGTTGCGACAGCCGGGGAACCGGCAACACCGGTCCCGACGCCAAATCTCCCGCCGCTGGGCTGCGGTGGCGAAGCGATGCTGGCGGCCCTCATACATGGTGTGCCCGTGGTCGTCGTCGATCGCGATGACGAAGGTGGCGTCACAGGTCAGCCGCCGCACTGTGTCGAGACCGAGCAGTCCACCTCGCTCCAAGTCGCCCAGCAGGGCTGAGGGGTCACCGGTCTCGTCGATCAGGGCGGCCAGCGGTGCATGGAAGACCGCAAAGAAAGGGCTCGTTCCTTCGCCACGGCCAGAACGGCCCGAGGCCCCGGCCCGGAACAGTCCGAGGAAGGCGTCGTACTGTCTCTGATCCCAGGGCGTCTCGCCGTCGCTGGGCAATGCCTTCGCCTGCGCCTCGACGGCTGCCCGCACCTCGGCGAACTCCTCCACGGGGAACTGCACCGACATGGTGTGGCAGGACTCGTTGAAGCGAGTCGAGCCGACGGGTCGCCCTCTCTTGGCCGGCCGGTCCGGTCGCTCTCGGAGCGACCCCGCCAAGTCCCCCAATTCCGCCACCGTGTGCTCGCCGGCACACGCCGCCAGCTCGCGGTCGGTCTCGGGTGTGGCCAGACCCACGACGGCCCGCATCTTGTCGAGGCTGATGTCGCCCGTGCTCAACGCCCTGGTCAGATGGGGTAGGTCCATGGCCCGTTCCGCCACCCGGCTGTAGTTCCGAGCGGACGCGACCGAAAGGCCGAACCGCTCGACTTGCCAGTCCTCCGGCGACGTGGCCCCGTCGGACCTGAAGTCCTCTCGGCGCATGACCTCGCCCAGAAGCTGCACGATGTTCCCGTCCGCGACCGCACGGAGTCGATGCCACACCTCGAGCTGTGATGCCAGCTCTTCGCCCGTCATCCGAGCCACCGCCGGCAGGTCCAACGGAGGACTCTGGCGCAGGACGCGATCGAGTGCCGAACTCGTCGCCAGTCGCCGTGCCGATCCCATTACTGATGAACGGTCGCCGCGCCGACGACGGTGCGCGAGGAAGAACGAGAGATTCAGTAGCGAGGCAGTGCGATGAAGGCCACGACGTAGGCGAACATCGCGGCTCCAACCACGGTGCAGGTGTGGAACACCTCATGGAAGCCGAACACCCGGGGCCAGGGATCAGGGCGCTTGCTGGCGTAGACCAATGCCCCCGCCGTGTCGACCAGCCCGGCCAGGACCACGATGGCGAAACCCGCCCCACCGAGGGCGCGCACCAGCTGCGGCGCCACCACGATGGGACACCAACCCACCACCACGTAGGGAATGGCCACCAACCACTGTGGTGCATCGAGCCAGACCTGGCGCAGGGTGACTCCGGCCGCGGCGCCGGTCCAGGCCAGGGTCAGGACCAGGATCTCGGCCCATCCGGTCAGCGACAGACCGACCACCGCCGTCGTGGTGCCGGCAATGCCCACGAAAATGGCGCTGTGATCGGCCCGCCGCATCCGGCGCCAGGCGGAGGCCGACCAACGGATCCGATGGAAGGCCGCGCTCGTGCCGAACATCACCAGCTGGCTCGCCACATAGACGGAGAGGAGCACCGTTGCCGTCCGTGTCGGGTGCAGCCGCCACCAGGAACGGCCCTCCGATCAGCCAGGCCAGGAAGGCAGCGGCATGAAGCCAGCCCCGCAGGAGGGGCCGCTGGCCCCGGTTGTCGGCGATTGGGCCCTGCTCCCTCTGGTCCAGCACGGTCACGAGGTCGCCATCGTGTCGAGGCGATCGGCGCGCTCGACGTCGCGCCGCGAGATACCGAGCAGGAACAGGATCGCATCGAGGTAGGGCACGTTCACCGAGGTATCCGCCGCCTCGCGCACCATCGGCTTGGCATTGAAGGCGATCCCGAGACCGGCTACGGCCAGCATGTCGATGTCGTTGGCGCCGTCGCCCACCGCAATGGTGCGGGGCAGCGGCACGCCGGCAACCTCGGCGAACCGCACGAGGGCCGCCGCCTTGCCGGCGCGGTCCACCACGGAGCCCTCCAGCTCGCCGGTGAGCACGTCGCCCTCGACCGCAAGCTCGTTGGCCGCCAGGTGGTCGATCCCCATGCTCTGGACCAGGGGTGCAATGACCTGGGTGAAACCGCCACTGACCACGGCCAGCTCATAGCCCAACCGTTTGAGCGTGCGCACCAGCGTGCGTGCGCCCGGGGTCAGCACGATCCGCTCGCGGACGGCAAGCAGGTCCTCTCGGTGCAGACCGGCCAACAGAGCCACCCGTCGCCGGAGGGCGCCCTCGAAATCGAGCTCCCCCGCCATGGCCGCCGCCGTGACCGCCGCCACCTCTTCGCCGCACCCTCGCCGCTCGGCCAAGAGATCGATGACCTCGCCCTGGAGCAGAGTGGAGTCGGCGTCCATCACGATCAGGTGCTTGGCCCGCCGATGCAATCCCGCCACCTGCACGGCGACGTCGACCTGTCGGATCGCCGCCTCCGCGCGCCAGAGTACGGCGCAGCTGCTCGAGGTTGGCGCCCGCCACGGTCAGCTCGTAGCTGTACACCGGGTAGGCGGCCAGCCGCACGATGCGCTCGATGTTGCCTCCGCTCGCGGCAATTCGACCGGTCACCGCTTCGAGCGTCCCGGCATCGATCTCGGGAGCCAACACGGTGACGGTGTGGTGCTCCTGTTCGCCGCTCCGGTCGGCATCGACCAGCGGGTCGATCGAGGCCTGCACTCCCCACCCGGCGAGCCACTGCGCCAGCGCGACGCGGACGTCGTCGACCTCGTCCGCCTGCACCGACACCTCGACGCACAACAAGAGGTGTCCGTGGACGCGGACCTGTTCCACGTCCGCCACCGCGACCTTTCGTTCGGCCAACGCGGCGAAGAGTCGCTCTGAGATGCCGGGTCCGTCCTGGCCGCTCACCTTCAGCAAGAAAGGCAGGGGCGAAGCCGGCGACGATCCAGTCACGACAGCGCCGGGTCCTTTTCGTCCACCCAGCCCTGGCCTTCGACCCAGCGCCGTACGATGCGCGCCGGCACCCCGGCCACGACGCAGCGGTCGGGAATGTCGCCGCGCACCACGGCGCCGGCGGCAACGACGACGTGCTCGCCGATCTGGGCCCCAGGGAGGATCACCGCGTTCGCCCCCACCCAACTGCCCGAACCGATCCGCACGGCGGCCTCCGTCGGCCATTGGCGACCGATGGGCTCGACCGGGTCGATGTAGGTGTGGTTCTGGTCCGTGATGTAGACGTAGGGCCCCGTCTGGATATCGTCACCGAGCACCACTTCCCAATGGCCGACGATGTGCGAGCCCCGCCCGATGAGGCAACGGCTGCCGATGGAGACCACCGGGTCGGTCGGCATGATCTGCCCCGGAGCCATGCCTGCGCTCAGGCTCACCCCGGGTCCGACGATCGTCTCGTCCCCGATGTGAATCAGGTGCTCGTTGTAGATGGCTCCCTGGGGGAAGATCACGCACGCACCTCGGCCCATCCGGCCGAAGCGACGACCACGGGGGTCGTCAGGACCGATGGCCGCGAGCTCACCCGCGGTCTCCCAGGCCGCGTGGACGAAGCGGGACAGTGGCCGCCGGAGCGGGCGAGGGATCGAACGGACCCAGGTCACTCCGGAATGGTAGGGGGTGCCGGACCGATGCTCCGACGAGAAAAAGCAAGGGTCGGCGTCTGGCCGCCCGGTAAACTTTTGGGGTGCAGCCGCTCCCACCGGCCGGCGGCTTCCCCCCCGCTGACGGATCGCCACCCGAGGATGGCCGTCTCGACCGCCGGAAGTTCCTCCAATTCGGCGCTTTCGGTGCGATCGGAGCCGTCGTCGCTGTCCAGACGCCGAAAAAGCCGCCGGCCCCACGCGTGCCCGCCCAGCCCCGGCGCCCCGGCAAGAAGAAGCCGCCGGCCGTCGTCGACAAGAAGCTGGCCAGCGGGGTCGTCATTCCTACGGCGCCGTGGATCGTCGCTGAGAATGCCAAGCGCGGCACGCTCAACTGGGTCTGCTCCCACGTCCAGCCCGACCACACCCTCGAGGGCTTCGCCAGCCAGGTCAGCGCAGTCCACGGGAACGACGTCGCATTGTTCGTGAACACGACGGCGCAGGCGGTACAGGTCCAGGCCTACCGAATGGGTTACTACCAGGGCCTGGGAGGACGGCTGGTCTGGCAGAGCGACATGGTGAAGGCAGGGGCGCAACCACCTCCGGTCGTCTCGCCGGGAATCGGCACGGTGTCCTGTCCGTGGTCGCCCACCATGAAAATCAGCATCACCAAGGAATGGCCGCCGGGCTGTTATCTGCTCAAGTTGGTCGGCAACGGCGGCCAGGAGCAGTTCGTCCCGCTCACGGTGCGCGACGACTCGTCCAAGGCTGCCTACGTCATGCAGAACAGCGTGACCACCTGGCAGGCCTACAACCTCTACGGCGAGTACAGCCTGTACTACGGCCCCACCGGCCGTGGAGGCCAGGACTTCGCCAATCGGGCCCGTGCCGTCTCTTTCGACCGCCCCTACCCCCAGACGTGGGCGTCGGGAGCGGCCGATTTCGTCGGGAACGAACTCCCCCTCGTCTTCCAGCTCGAGCGGCTCGGTGCCGACGTCACCTATTGGACCGACGTCGACTTGCACACCCGGCCCCACTTGTTGGCCAATCACCGCTGCCTCTTCAGCATGGGACACGACGAGTACTGGTCGACTCCGATGCGCGACGCCACCGCGTCCGCCGTCACCGATGGCGTCAACGTGGCCTTTCTCGGTGCCAACGCGTGTTATCGCCAGATCAGACTGCAGTCGACGTCGGTCGGGCCCAACCGCCTCCAGGTCTGTTACAAGGACGCGACCGAAGACCCCATCGCTGCGGAACAACCAGCGCTGACCACCGTCAACTGGGATCAGGCTCCCGTGAACAACCCCGAGTCGAACCTGATCGGCTCCATGTACCAGTCCGTGGGGGCCAAAGCCGACCTCATCGTGACCGACGCCTCCAGCTGGTTCTGGAACGGTTGCAATCTCGAGGACGGTCATCCCTTTCCCACCACGATCCTCGGCGAGTACGACCGTTACGTCCCTTCCCTGCCCGGTCCGACCAACGTGGACGTCGTGGCTCACTCTCCCGTTCCCGGTCAGTCGAACTGGTCCGACATGACCTACTACACGGCTCCTGGCAACGGAGGCGGCGTGTTTTCCAGCGGGTCGGCCTCGTTCGTCTCGTTGCTGTCGACCACCGGCATCATCTACCCGAACGTCGTTCCCGGCCCGTTTCCCGGTGTCACCGACGAGATCAACCGGGCCATGGAGAACCTCTACAGTCGTTTCGGCCTCGGTCCGGCCAGCCGTCACGGCGGATCCACCGGAAACTGGACAGAGGTCTACACCGGCTCCGCGGCCGCCGCCGGCAGCGCGGCCAGCGACAAATTCGGCTTGAGCAGGCGGCGCGTCGGCCGAGCTGCCCGAACCGCGGAACCTCGGCGGTCCTGCCCGGCCTCGGGGCCGGCCGGGCCCTACCCTGTCGTCGCTCCGAACGACTCGCCTGATGTGTGACCGGGCCGCCGAAACATCAGGCGTGCCACCACTTCTGACTTCCATCCCCCTACCATCGACCCGCAGAGATGACCAGATCAGACCAATTCCGCCCGCGGGTGCGCCGGCCGCTCGCCTGGGGCGCCCTCGGTGCGATCGGCCTTGCCGGACTGTTCCTCAGCGCCTGCTCTTCGCCTGCGGGCAAGGCCGCCACACCACCCCCGCAGAAGCCGACCACGACCACCTCGTCGACGACGCCACCGCCCGACTGCCCGCTCACCGGGGCGCCCGCGCCGAACGGTCAGGTCCCGCAGCGTCCAGCCCTGGCGGTCAAGATCGACAACTATCCGGCCGCCCGGCCACACCAGGCCGGTCTCGACAAGGCGGACATCGTCTTCGAGGAACCCGTCGAAGGCGGCATCACCCGCTACGCCGCGGTCTTCCAGTGCCAGGACGCCGCCCTCGTCGGGCCCGTCCGGTCGGCTCGCAACATCGACATCGGGATTCTGGGCCAGCTCGGGACCCCGCTCGAAGTCCACGTGGGCGGGATCAACCCCGTCCTGGCCAACCTCAACTCTTCCCCGATCGTGAACGTCGACCTGGGAAACCTCCCGTCGATCATGATCCACCCGGCCGGGCAGGTTGCCCCGGATTCCGACTACACCTCGACCGTGGCCGCCTACGGCACCCACCCCACCATGACCACGCCGCCGCAACCACTCTTCGCCTACTCGACCGCGATCCCGGCCGGTGGCACCCCGGTCTCGACGGTCAACATCGACTTCTCGGGCACCTCCAACGTCACCTGGAAGTACAACCCGACCTCCCAGCTCTTCGAGCGCTTCTACAACGGGACCACCCCCGACACCCTCCAGAACGGCGCACAGAACGCCGCCGCCAACGTCGTCGTCCAGTACGTCCAGGTCAGCTACGGACCCTGGGCCGAGAACGAACAGGGCGGCCTCGAGGTCCAGGCCGACCTGTACCCCGACGCCAGCGGGACGGCCGTGGTCTACCGGAACGGCATGGCGTATCCGGCCACCTGGCACCGCACCACGCTCGGGTCGCCCACCCAGTACGTCGACGCAACCGGCGCGGTGATCCCGATGCAGCCGGGTCAGACCTGGGTCGAGTACGTACCGAACAGCATCCAGGCCGTGACGACGCCGTAGCGATCACAAGGAGTCACGCCCGGTGGTCGGCTTCCGGGCCACCACCGCCAGCAAGAGGCACTCGTCGGCAGCGGCGAAGACGCCGGGGTTCGCACTGGCCTCCGCCTCGTCGAACACCCCGGCCGCCACGCCCGAACGCATCAGGTTGAGACCCTTGCACTCGGCAATCTCGAAGCCGGCGTTCGTCAGCTTGTCGACCAGCTCTCCCGCCGCGTATTCGATCTTGTGGTCGTGGTTCATGGGTGCGTCCGAGCGCAGACGCCACGCCGGGCCATTCGGCGTGTCCACGCAGAGCCAACCGCCTGGGGCCAGGACTCGATAGGCCTCACGCAGCACCGAGTCGCCATCCTCCTCGCTCACGTGTTCGATCGATTGCCCGCTGTAGACCATGTCGAAGGAGCCGTCGGCGTATCGGCTCAGGTCGACCATGGAGTGGAAGGCGAACTCGACCGGGCCCAACTCCGACTGGACGGACTGTCCCGTCGAACCACCCTGGTAGATCTCGTCGCGCTCTTCGACCGGCAGGTCCACCACCACGAGCTGCTCGAAGGGATACGGGTATCCGAGGTGGACGAGAGCACCGTCCGCCAGGCCCTGGTGGGTGCCTCCCAGGTCGAGGATGCGGGCCGCCCGGGGCAACCCGGCTACGAATTGGCTCCGGCTGACGTGCATCGAGAGCAACACGTTGCCGATCGGCACCCGGCGCCGGAACTCCTCGGAGTGGGCCAGCGCCTCGGCCACTCCGTGCCGTGACAGCTCGCCCTCGGCCAACTTGGCCGTGTACTCGGCCCCGCCCCCTGCGTCGGGTTCACGGTCGAGGATCACGTTGAATGCCATGCGCACCGACTGCTTCGGCGGCAGGAAGCGGAACGGCACTGTCGGCACCATCCGGTCGAAGACCCGGTAGACGCGTCGCTTCCACGTCAGGGGAGATGGCATCGCTCCATTCTGCTCCGGATCCCGGACTCGCCGTGTCGCGAAGCACCCCGGACCAGGCCACCAGAGGGAGTGCGGTGACCGTCCGGGGGCTTCGTTGCCGTGAGCGGCGGGTAAGACCTATGAGTCGATCGAAATGGGTACGTCGTCGGGATCGACCAGACCCGCCTCGGCCGGCTCGTCGACCTCCTTGGGAGTGAGGCAGTCACGCACCCGATCGTCGATCTCGGCCATCAGCTGCGGGTTCTCCGACAGGAAGGTCTTGACGTTCTCGCGACCCTGGCCCAACTGCTCACCCTCGTAGGTGAACCAGGCCCCGGACTTCTTGACGAATCCGAGCTCGAGCGCCACATCGAGCAGTGAACCTTCACGGCTGATGCCCTTGCCGTACATGATGTCGAACTCGGCCTGCCTGAAGGGGGCCGAGCACTTGTTCTTCACCACCTTGACCCGCGTCCGGTTGCCGACCACGTCGGTCCCGTCCTTGATGGACTCGATCCGCCGGATGTCCAGACGGATCGACGAGTAGAACTTCAGGGCCCGACCGCCCGGCGTGGTCTCCGGCGACCCGAACATGACGCCGATCTTCTCCCGCAGCTGGTTGATGAAGATGGCGATCGTGTCGGACTTGGCCAGCGTCCCGGTCAGCTTGCGCAGGGCCTGCGACATGAGGCGGGCCTGCAGCCCGACGTGGGTGTCGCCCATTTCGCCTTCGATCTCGGCCCGCGGCGTCAGCGCCGCCACCGAGTCGATCACCACGATGTCGAGCGCACCGGAGCGGATCAGCATGTCGGCGATCTCGAGCGCCTGCTCACCCGTGTCGGGCTGCGAGATCAACAGATCGTCCACGTTGACCCCGATGGCCCGCGCGTAGACCGGGTCCATGGCGTGTTCGGCGTCGATGTAGGCGCAGATGCCGCCGTTGCGTTGAGCCTCGGACACCGCGTGCATGGCCAGGGTGGACTTTCCCGAGGACTCAGGACCGTAGATCTCGACGACGCGACCCCGGGGCAACCCGCCGATCCCCAGCGCCAGATCGAGCGAGAGGGCGCCGGTGGGGATGGACTCGATATTCATCCCGAGGTTGTCGCCCATCCGCATGACGGAGCCCTTGCCGAACTGCTTCTCGATCTGCCCCAGCGCAGTGTCGAGTGCCTTCTCCCGATCCGTTTCGGCCATCGTTCTCCCTCTCTCTGCTCTTTCTCTTCTGCTTGTCTGCTTGTCTGCTTGTCTGCTTGTCTGCTTTGTCTTGTGCGACTTTGTCTCGTGCGACCGTTCGACGTCCCTGTCCGGTCGGCCCTCTTCGACCTCGAGCCGCGCCGCTGCCGGTTCCCGACCGGCCTGGCACCGACCCTACGGAGAGGGTGTGACGCCTCGGCGGCTGCCTGTCGGGCAGCATAACGAACATGTGTTCGTAGGACGTGGATCCTCACCCGGACCGCCGACCCGGAGAAGAACGGTCCCCCCAGCCGCCGAAAGGGACGAGGCGGACGAAGCTGAATCGGGAATCCGAGCGCCGCCCAGCGCCGTGAGGTGTGCCTGAACCGGGCAGAATCACACTGAACCCGGCTCGATCACACTGAACCCAGCTTGATCACACTGAACCCGGGTAGATCACTCTGCGCCAGCAGGACGTGACAAGGACGCCCGACAGCGACGTGCGAAGCTGACCTGTCGAGGGGAAGTGGAAAGGAGAGGCCCGTTGCGGGTCAGATGGTTGGTGGCCCGACCTGTCGGAGCCGGCGCCGGTATGAGGGCCACCGCCTTCGGCTTGGCGGTGGCCTTCGCGGCCCTCACGGTCGGGGCCGCCGCACCAGCACTCCTCGTGGCGCCCGCGCCGGCGTCGGCCACAGCGTCGAACCTCGACGCCCACACCCTCTACGAGGACGCCATGGCCACCACGAAGCCGTGGTACGTCCACTACGCCTCTTCGTCTACCTCGAGCCAGTCCAAGATGACCCTGGCCGAGGCCGGTGACGCCGGACCGGCCTCGGGTACGCAGCTCATCCACCTGGGTACCGGCAACGCCCTCGACGACAGCGCCACCATCGACGTGATCGGCGGCACGTCGTTTCTCAAGGGCAATGCCGGCGCACTCAAGGCGCTGGCCGGTTTCAGCGCCTCCGAAGCCACCGAGGCCGCCGGCCAGTGGATCGAGTTCTCGACCGACAACAGCGACTTCTCCTCCATCGTGGCGGGCGTGCGCTCCACCGATCTCTCCGATGAACTGGCGTTGAAGGGCTCCCTGAAGCTGGGGCACCCGCGCACGATCGACGGTCTCGCCGTGGACGCCATCGAGGGCAAGCAGACGCTCGGCCACAAATCCGTGCCCGTCGTGCTCTACGTGAAGGCCGACGGCCGCCACCTCCCCGTCGAGGAGGACTCGCTGAACGCGCACGGAAAGAGGACGACGGCCGAGCACATCGTCTACTCATCCTGGGGCGAACCTGTGCGCCCGAAGGCCCCCCAGGCCAGCATCTCCATCGGACACACCAATACCGTCTGACGCCGCCACCAGCCCCGCGAACCCTCTGGCGCCGCAGGCCGTGCGACAATGGCTTCATCTCACGGGACGGGCGGCCAACCCTGCGCCACCCTCCCACGACCCCCCAGGGAGAGCCCAGGTCATGCGCCTCACGCGCCACAACCACGCCCGGAATTCAGCTGCCACGATCCCAGCCGCCCGCAGCACCGACCCGACACGAGCACGAGCACAAGCACGTGCACGAGCACGAGCACGAGCACGAGCACGAGCAAGAGCAAGAGCACGAGCAGTCGTCGCCGCGGCCGTCACTACGGGCACTGCGGTCGGCGTCGTCGGCCTCGCCGCCGCCCCCGCCGGCGCCAGCCGCCCGGCCAGTGCCCAGACCGAGTACCTGGCCGCCATCAACGCCGTCGGCGACCAGGGCGTGCACTACGCCTCCCACGCCAAGCAGGGCAGCGAGTCCTTCAGTGTGTCCGGAGACACCGGAGTGAAGTCGGGCACCCAGACCCTCACGCTGAAGGAGGGGTCCAGCCTCGAACACCTGACCGTGGTCTCGGTCGGGTCGACTGGATACGTGAACGCCAATTCCACGGCCCTCAAGGACGTCATCGGCCTCCCGGCCGCGACGGCCAAGAAGTACGCCGGCAAGTGGATCTCCTTCGATCCCACCAGCGCGCAGTACAGCGAGCTGGTGGCGGGCCTGCTCGACTCCCAGGTGGCGGGCGAGCTCAAGATGAGCGGTCCCTTCCACTACGGCGCGACCAAGACGATCGACGGCAAATCGGCCTTCGCCGTCGTCGGCTCGGTGAGTGACAACTCGGGCAACACCGTCAGCGCGACGCTGTGGGTGCCGACCAGCGGCTCGCCGCTCCCGATCGAGCAGACCACGGCCGCGTCGAGCAAGGGGGCCATTGCCGGCACCGTGACCTTCACCAAGTGGGGCCAGAAGGTGGCCCAGAAGGCTCCGGCGCACGCAACGGCGGCCAGCAAGCTGGTGCCGGCGACCGCTCCGGGGTCCACCACGACGACCGGCTGAGCCCTGTGGCCCGGCGCGGCGGCGTGTGGTGGTGCGCAAGGATCTGACCGACGTGCCACCGCGACTCGAGGCAGCCCAGGGCGACATCACGCTCGAGCAGGTGGACGCCGTCGTCAATGCGGCCAACGCGCGGCTGGCCGGTGGCGGCGGCGTGGACGGTGCCATCCACCGGGCGGCCGGGGCGGCGCAACTGCAGGCGGCCTGCCGGGCCATCGGTGGGTGCTCGCCCGGACAGGCCGTGGTCACCGACGGCTTCGCCCTGCCGGCACGATTCATCATCCACACCGTCGGGCCGGTCTGGCACGGCGGCACCTCGGGCGAGCCCGAGACGCTGGCCTCCTGCTACCGCGCCGCACTGAGCCGGGCCGATGAAATGGAGGCGCGGAGCGTGGCCTTCCCGGCCATCTCCACCGGTGTCTACGGCTATCCCCCGGATCTGGCCGCCGCCCTGGCCGTGACAACCGTCGGCGCGGCGGACACCGACGTCACCCTTGTCCGCTTCGTCGCCTTCGACGCGGCGACCCTCGGGCTCTACCGGCGCCTGCTCGCCTGAGCCTCGCGTGCGGCGGAGCCGAGATGTGTCGGGCCGTCGGCCGTCGCCGAGACGATCAGTTCGATCCGCTGGTGAGGTCGTAGACGGTCACGCCACCGACCGTCTTGGCCGTGAAGTGTGATTCCACCCACGAGGTGATGGCCGAAGCGTCGTCGCTGCCGCCGGCCGCACCGCCGCCTCCACCGAAACCCCTGCCGCCACCGGCGATGTAGTAGTGGATCTTGCCCGCGGACACGTCCTTCTCGAACTGGGCCAGCGTGGGCGAGGGATCGGTGCCGTTGAAGCCGCCGATGGCCATGACCGGATCGCCACTGGCCAGTTGGTAGCCGGCCGCGTTGTTCGAGTTCACCGTGGCCGCGACCCAGGTGTAACGGCTGGCATTTGCCTGCAGCGTCTTGGTCAGCGCCGCGTTGGACGTGCTCGAGTTCAAGAACCCGCCGCCGCCCGCAGCGCCGCCACCGAAGGCAGCGCCACCGAAGGCACGGCCGCCACCGAAGGCACGGCCCGTGCCGGATCGACCGCCGAAGGGGCTCGTCCCCCCGCCGGGGAACCCACCGAATCCGTTGGCCGACCTGCCGGTACCGCCGCTCGCGGAACCACCACCGGGGAACCCTCCGCCGGTCGCGGCACCGGGAAAGCCGCCACCGGCGAAGGCACGCCGGAAGCCGCCGCCCGGGGCAGCGCCGGGGAAACCGCCACCGGGACCCGGGCCGCCGAAGCCGCCCGACGCGGACGGGGTGACCGTCGGGATGGCACCGCTGTGCGGCGTGTTGGCCGTCGCCACGGTCGAGAACAGGGGTGCCGCCAACGCTGCGCCGAGGCCGAGGACCGAGACCATGGCGACAGCCAGCTTGGGCACGGAGCGCAGCAACGGCAGCAACAGGAGGGCGAGCACGCCCAAGAGCCCCGCGATCAACACGAAGGGACGCAGCGAGGGGAACCAGTTCGACGTCCGGCCCAGGAGCACAGAGCTCCACCAGACAGTGGCGGCCAGCGCCGCGGCCAGGCCCAGGCGGCCGGGCCAGGTGCGTCGGCGCTCCCACAGGCCCATGGTGGCGATGCCGACCAGCCCGCCGAGAGGGGCCGCCAGGGCCACGGCGTAGTAGGGGTGGATGATGCCCTGGGCCATGGAGAACGTGAGCCCGATGCAGACGAGCGAACCGCCCCAGAGCAAAAGCGCGGCGCGTTCACGGTCGGTGCGACGATTTCGGATGGTGACGGCGAGGAGCACGGCGCCCATGACCAGTGCGCCGGGCACGAGCCACGACATCATGTTCCCGAACTCGGCGTTGAAGAGCCGCGTCCAGCCGGTCGGGCCCCACATGGCAGTGCCGGTTCCGCCACCGCCCACGCTTCCGGACTCACTCCCGGTGAGCCGTCCGAAGCCGTTGTAGCCGAAGATGAGGTTGAGGATGCTGTTGTCCTGTGATCCACCCACGTAGGGACGATCCGAAGCCGGCGTCAATGCGACCACCGCCACCCACCAGCCGCCGGCGACCACGACGGAGAGGCCCATGACGACGGTCTGCCACACCCGACGCCACCAGCCCGTCGGCGCGGCGATCAGATAGACCACCGCGATCACGGGGATGATCAGGAACGCCTGCAACATCTTGGTGATGAAGCCGAAACCGACGAGTGCGCCGGCCAGCACGAGCCACTTGGTCTGAGCTTTCTCGAGCCCGCGCATGGCGGCGTAGGTGGCCCCGGTGAGCAGGAGGGCCAGCAGAGCGTCGGGGTTGTTGTAGCGGAACATCATCGCGGCCACCGGCGTCAGCGCCACGACGAGGCCACCGAGGAGCGCGGCCTGGGCGCTGAACCAGCGGCGCACCGAGAGATACACCAGCCCGACGGTGGCGACGCCCATGAGCGCCTGCGGGACGAGCATGCTCCACGAGTTCAAGCCGAAGATTCGGGCCGAGATCTCCATCGGCCAGAGGAAGGCCGGCGGCTTGTCGACCGTGATGAAGTTCGACGAGTCGGACGAGCCGAAGAACATGGCCTTCCAGCTCTTGGTGCCGGCCTGGACGGCGGCCGCGTAGAAGGAGTTGGCCCAGCCGCTGGCGCCGAGATCCCACAGGTAGAGGAAGGCCGTGCCCGCGAGAAGCACGAGGAGGGCGGGGCGGACCCACGGTGCGTCGCTCTCCTTGCCTCGGAAGAAGCGGTGCACGCGGCCAGGCCGGGGGCCTGGCGGCCAGACCGAGCCGGGCGGTCGTCCGTTGGACGAGCCGTCCTCGGGACCGTTTCGGTGGGGACCGGTGGCCGGCGAGCCCGTGGCGGGATCGGCCGGCCGGGCCGGAGCCATGGGGTCGGTGGGGAGGGTCGCCGGCGCAGGCAGGTCGAGCACCCCGACGGGCGCGTCGGGGGGCGGGGTGCGGTCCGTCAAGAGGACACCTCCAAGGAGTGGGTGGCGCGGCGCGTGCGGGGTCGGAAGACCCAGGCCCGCAGCACCGAGAAACGGAACACGGCGGCGACCATGTTGGCCAGCGTCAGGGCCACCACCTCGGCCAGCAGGGCCGAGGGTGCGACCCGCTGGGCCACGAGGAGGCCGAGGGAGGTGAAGGCCAGGCTCACCATGTAGAGCAGCACGGTGACGAGCGCCATGCGGGCATGACGGGCCTGTCCGTCGGCGCCGCGGGCCAGCTCCTTGTGCACCGCCGTGTTGAACAGCGTGGCGAGGGCCATGGCCACCGCGTTGGCCCCGAACGCACCGAGGATGGGGCGCCAGGCCACGAAGAGGAAGAGATAGCCGAGCGTGCTCAGCAGCCCGACGCCGGCGAAGCGCAGCAACTGGTCGGACGTGACTTCGCGCACCGTCGCGCGCGGCAGCCCCTTGGGACGGCGCACGAGCATGCGCCAGATGCCGCGCAGATCGTCGGTGGCCGTTGACGCGATGTGGACACGCGAGTCAGGATCGTCCACCCAGTCCACCGGGACCTCTCCGATACGCAGACCGAGCCGCTCCGCCATGACCAGAAGCTCCGTGTCGAAGAACCACTGGTTGTCCTCGACGAGCGGCAGGATGCGCTCGGCCGCATCTCGCCGCAGAGCCTTGAAGCCGCACTGGGCGTCACTGAAACGACCGCGCAGTGTCATGCGGAGGATGAAGTTGTACGTGCGCGAGATGAGCTCGCGTTTGGGGCCGCGCACCACACGGGCGCCGCGGGCCAGACGCGAACCGATGGCCACGTCGCGGTGGCCGGACAGCAAGGGCGCCACGAGCGGCAGCAACGCCTCGAGCGACGTCGACAGGTCAACGTCCATGTAGGCGACGACAGGGGCGCTACTCGTCGACCATGCCTCGCGCAGGGCGAAGCCCCGGCCCTTCCGGTCCAGATGCAGGGCCGCCACGCCCGACATGGAGTCACTCAGGGCGGTGGCCACCGCATAGGTGTTGTCGGTGCTGGCGTTGTCGACGATGGTGACGAGGGATCGGAACGGGAATGACTCGTCGAGGAAGGTGCGCAGGGCAATGATGCGTTCGGCCAGTTGTGGCGCTTCGTTGTAGACGGGGACGACGATCTCCACGTCGGCAGGGCTGCGGCGGGGATCCAAGTCCACCTCGGAGGGGGCCAGAGCGGTCATGTCGTGCATGGTGGCTCCGGCGTCTCCGGTCAGCGTGAAGCTCAGCTGTGGGCTCGGTGTGAATCGAGGGGCGGGCGGGACCCGGCGTCAGCTCTCCGTCGTCGCTGGCGCCGGCTCGTCCGGCCGCGCCACGGAACCGCCGTTGGAGGCGGGGGCGGGCGCGGGCGCGGTGGGTTCGGCGTCGGTCGGGGCGGGGTCGGGCGGGGCGGGGCGCGGGCGTGGCGGGTCGGGTGGTCGACGTCGGTCGGGGCCGCGTCGGGCGAAGGGGTGGCGGTGGTCTCGGGATCGGGGGGGACGACAGTCGGGAGGCGCACGGTGACGGTCATGCCCTGGCCGGGTGCGGAGTCTGCGGAGACCGTGCCGCCGTGGGCGGCGACGATGGCGGAGACGATGGAAAGGCCGAGTCCGCTCCCTCCGCTGCTGCGGGCGCGGGCCGGATCGGCCCGGTAGAAGCGCTCGAAGACACGCCGCGCCTCGCCGGTCGGCATGCCCGGACCGCGGTCGTGCACCTCGATGCGTGCGTCGTCGCCCACCTGGTCGACGCGCACCGTCGCCTCGGTCCCCGGCGGAGTGTGGGCGCGCACGTTGGCCAACAGGTTGTCGATCACCTGGCGCAGGCGGTCCTTGTCTCCGGTGATCTCGACCGGGTTGGCCGCCCAGAACTGCACGGGCCACTCGGGCCCGACGGCGCTGGCCGTGCGCACGGCCTCGGAGGTCAGGGCCACGAGTTCGACGGGAGCGAGGTGCATGGGGACACCCTCATCGAGCCGGGCCAGGGTGAGGAGGTCGCTGACCAGCCGATCCATGCGTGCCGTCTCGGTGCGGATGCCGGCCATGACACGCGTCAGGTCCTCCGCGTTCGTCGCCGCGCCGCGGTCGAAGAGCTCCGCATAGGCGGAGACGGCGGCGATGGGTGTGCGCAACTCGTGCGAGGCGTCCGCCACGAATTGGCGCAGGTGATCCTGTGACTCCTTCAGCCGTTCCTCGGAGGCCACGCGGGCCGAGAACGCAGCCTGGATGCGCTCGAGCATCACGTTGAGCGCACGGGCCAGGCGTCCGACCTCGGTGGGCTGATCGGCGCCGGGCACACGCTGGTCGAGGTTGCCCGCGGCGATCGACTCGGCCGTGGCCTCCACGTCCTCGAGCGGGCGCAGGCCGAGGCGGACCAACCACCAGCCTCCGGCCAACGCCAGGACGAGCGCGCCGGCTGTGACCGCGAACTCGATCAGGAAGAGCGTGTGCAGGGTGCTGGTCTGGTCGACCAGAGGCTGTGCCACCAGTGCGATCACGCCCTGCTGTTGCTTGACGGCTCGCACCCGAAATGCGGGTCCGTTGGCATCGATGGATCCCGAGGTGAAGTAGGTCTCCTGCGTCCCGTCAGGCTGGGTCGTGAATCCCGTGATGTGGTCCGGCAGTTGGGGCCGGTAGGGGTGGTCGCCGACGTACGCCGGGCACTCGAGCCCATCGAGCACCTTGCCGCTCTGGTTGACGTACGCACCGTACGAGTAGCCGAAAACGTTGGGACCGCCCTGCCCGCCGCCGGGGATGCCCGGGGCATTACCTCCGGTGTTGGGGCCGAACCCTCCGCCCGTCGGCGACGAGCAGAACGGATTCCCGGTCGCCTCCACAATGGGCACGCCGGGACGATGTCCGGACAGCTGCTGGTCGACCTGTTGGTAGAGAGACGAGCGCAACGCCGAGTACGTGGCGAAGTCCGCCACGACGAGTGCCACGATGGAGATGAGCCCGACCGCGACGAGGAGCCGAAGCCGCAGCGACACTCAGGCTGCTCCGCTGGCCGTTCCGCTCCCGGCGGCCGACTCGGACTCACGCAGGGTGTAGCCGACGAGGCGGATGGTGTGGATGAGCGGGGGTCCGAATTTCTCGAGCTTCTTGCGCAGGTAGCTGACGTAGGTCTCGACGACGTTGCCGTCGCCCCCGAAGTCGTAGTGCCAGACGTGGTCGAGGATCTGCGACTTGGAGAGCACGTGACGCGGGTTGAGCATGAAGTAGCGCAACAGGTTGAACTCCGTGGCCGTCAGGTTGATGACGTGGCCGCCGCGCCGCACCTCGTGCGCGCTCTCGTCGAGCTCGACGTCGGAGAAGCGCAGGATGCCGTCGTCCTCGGGTTCGTAGCCGGTACGGCGCAGGATGGCGTGCACCCGGGCGATGACCTCGGCCAGGGCGAAGGGCTTGGTGACGTAGTCGTCGCCGCCCACGGTGAGGCCGGCCAACTTGTCCTGAAGCGTGTCGCGTGCGGTCAGGAAGAGGACGGGGACACGCACGCCGTCGGCGCGCAGGCGGCGGGTCACCTCGAGTCCGTCGAGATCGGGGAGCATCACATCGAGGATGACGAGGTCGGGCGGGTCCTCCTGGGCCTGGGCGAGGGCCTTGCGTCCCGTCATGGCCTCGTCGACGGTGAACCCCTCGTAGCGCAGGGACGTGGCCACCGCATCGACGATCGAGGGTTCGTCGTCAACCACCAGGACCCTGGGCCCGCTGTCGGTCTTCACAGGTCATACCTCCCTGCGTCACAGGCTCACACAGCCCTGTAGTCCTCCAGTGTGACCCCGCTGTGGACCTCCTGTGAGCGCGGGCGGTCAGCCGGGCAGGGTGTCGAGGGCGCGTCGGACCAGGTCGAGGGCGGAAATGCTCCCGTACTGGCGGATCCGTTCGCGATCACCCGGGACCCGGAGCTGGCGCGTCTGGGCGGGCCGATCGGGCAGGCAGAGACCCACGAAGATCGTCCCGGGGGCGACACCCTCCTGGTCGTCGGGCCCGGCCACCCCGGTGATGCCCAGACCGACGTCGGCCCGGGTGACCCGCCGGGCGCCCTCGGCCATGGCGGCCGCAGCGGCCTCGGTGACCACGGGACCCTGGGGGACGCCGAGCACGTCGAACTTGACCTGCTCGTGGTAGGCGACGACACCACCGCGGAACCAGGCCGAGGCGCCGGGCACGTTGACGAGGCGCGAGGCGATGAGGCCACCGGTGAGTGACTCGGCCACCCCGAAGGTCAGGCCCTGGGCCACCAGCCGGTTGGCCACGGCGACCTCCATCGATTCGTCGTCCACCCCGAAGACGATGTCGCCCAAGGCGGCGCCGATGGCCCGCCGCACCTCGACCTCTTCTTTGTCGAGTAGGGCGCTGACGTCATCGAGCGTGCGGGCCCGCGCCGTGATGCGCACCTTGATGCCCTCGATGCCCGAGGCCAGGAAGGCCAGGGTCACGCCCGCCCGTCTCGTCGAGCGCATCGATGCGCCCCTGGAGCGACTCGGCCAAACCGGACTCGCTGGCGCCCCAGGTGCGCAAGACCCGGGAGGCGATGACCCCCTCCTCCCCCGCCTCGGCCATGCGGGCGCGCAGGTCGGGCAGGATGGCCCGTTCGAACATCTCGGCCATCTCGTAGGGCACGCCCGGGACGGCATAGACGACCTTGTTGCCCACGGGGCAGATGAGGCCCGGTGCCGTCCCCATGGTCTGGGGGATGACGGTGGCCCCGACGGGGACGTCGGCCTGGCGCTCGTTGTTGGCCGTCATGGCCCGGCCCCGGGCCTCGAAGAAGCCGGCGATGACCGCCACGATGGCGGGGTCACGCACCAGATCGACGTTCATGACGTCGGCGATGGCCTCGCGGGTGATGTCGTCCTGGGTCGGGCCGAGCCCGCCGCACATGATGACGCCATCGCTGCGGGCCAGCGCGGTGCGCAGGGCGAGCGTCATGCGGGTGTGGTTGTCGCCCACGGCCTGATGGAAGTGCGACGTCACGCCGTTGGCGGCCAGCTGGTCGCCCAGCCAGGCGGAGTTGGTGTCGGCGATCTGGCCGAGCAGGAGCTCCGTGCCCACCGCGACGATTTCGATCCTCACGGGGGGTGACCTTAGGGGGCGGTGGGTTGGTGCAGCGCCCGCCGCCCGTCGAGCAGGTACTCCGCGCCGGTGTAGAGGGTGAGTGCGCAGGCGAACCAGATGACCGCCACCTGGAGCGTGTGCTGGTGGGCCAGCGGCGGGATGATGCAGGTGCCGACGGCGATGTCCTGCACCAGCGTCTTGAGCTTGGCCGACGGGCGGGCGGGTATGGAGACGCCGCGCCGCCCCACCCAGGAGCGGTAGACCTGCATCCCGACCTCGCGGGCGGTGATGAGCGCGCACCGGCAACGCGGGGCAGGTGCCCCTGGACGGAGAGCGTGATGAGCGCGCCGAGGACCACGGCCTTGTCGGCCAGCGGGTCGAGGAAGGCGCCCGAGCGGGTCGTGCCCTGGCGGCGGGCCATGTAGCCGTCGAGCCCGTCGCTGCCGGCCAGGATGATTCCGACGACGACGTTGACCCACGAGGCGCCCCAGGCCACCAGCATGAGGACGTAGACGGGCGCAGCGAGCAGGCGGATCACGGTGACCGCGTTGGCGGGGGTGGCGAGGGCGCTGGGACCGAAGGTGAACTGCTTCCCCGGCGTCCCCCGGGCGGTCTCGCTCATCGGGCCACGGTCCCCGGTGTTGAAGCGGCCGACCCGACGAGCGCACGGGCACCCGTCGGTTCGGCCCAGAGGTCAGGGCCCTCGGCCGCGGTGACGGTCACGTCGACGAGCGATCCCACCTCGAGTCGCGCCGGGAGGTGCACGATGCCGTCGATCTCGGGCGCCTCGTGCACGGTGCGCCCTTCGCCGGGCGCGTCGACGAGGACCTGGCGCACCTGGCCGACCAGGGTGTCACGCCGAGCGGCCGTGATGGAGTCCTGGACCTCGGCACACTCGCGCAGCCGCTCGAGGGCCAGCTCGGGCGGCACCTGGTCAGCCAGCCCGGCAGCGTGGGTGCCGTCCTCGTTGGAGAAGGTGAAGAAGCCGGCCCAGTCGAGCTGGGCCGCCTCGAGGAACTGGAGGAGGAGGTCGTGGTCGCGCTCGGTCTCGCCCGGGTACCCGAGGATGAAAGAGGAACGGAAGGTGGCGTCGGGTGCGGCCCGGCGGATGTCGGCGATCCGGCGCAGGAAGCGCTCGCCGTCGCCCCAGCGCCGCATGTTGGCCAGGAGCGGGCGGGCGACGTGCTGGAGCGAGAGATCGAAGTAGGGGACCCCCGTGGACAGGACAGCCTCGACGAGCTCGTCGGTCAGGCCCGATGGATAGAGGTAGAGGAGTCGGGTCCGGGCCACCCGGGTCGCCACCTCGCGGGTGAGAGCGGCGATGGGCGACGCGCCGTGCGCGGTGCGAGTGGCCCGTCCGGGTCCGGTGCGGTCGCGGCTGTAGGAGGCGAGGTCCTGGGCCACCAGGACCACTTCGCGGAGGGGCGGCGCACCGGTTTGTGCGCCCGCGACCAGCGCGTCGATCTCGGCCAGGATGTCGCTGGAGGAGCGGGAGCGCTGCTTGCCCCGGAAAGACGGAATGGCGCAGAAGCCGCAGAGACGGTCGCAACCCTCGGCCACCTTGACGTAGGCCCACGGGGAGCGGGTGGCGGGGCGGGGCAGCTCGAGCAGGTCGAAGCCGCCGGTCGGTCGTGCGTCCGCCGTGGCACGCGTGGCCCCGAGGGTGACCGGGACCGGCGGCGGGCCGGCAGGCGTCAAGAGCTCCTGACCGAAGCCGGCCACGAGGTCCACTTCGGGCAGCGCAGTGACCAGCTCGTCGCCGTAGCGCTCGGCCATGCAGCCGGTCACCACCAGCCGCGCCCCCTCGGCCCGCTGGTCGGCCAGCTCGAGCACGACGTCGATGGACTCCTGGCGGGCGGCCTCGATGAAGGCGCAGGTGTTGACGACCACGAGGTCGGCCGTCTCGGGACCCGAGGCCGGCCTGTAGCCGCTGCGCGGCCAGGTGACCCTCCAACTTGTCGGAGTCCACCTGGTTCTTGGGGCACCCCAAGGTCTGCAGCCAGTAGCGGCCCACGCTTACGCACACACTCCTCGCACCAGGCCGTCCCTGCCCTGGGGCGGGGCTCGGCGGGCCCGCGCCGGCGCGGGCCAGATCGATCCGGAGGGTCCGGGTCCGGCGACCCGGCCTCCGAGCGGAGAGGGAGGGATTTGAACCCTCGGACCCAGTTACCCAGGTCAACTCATTAGCAGTGAGTCCGATTCGGCCGCTCTCGCACCTCTCCTTGCACCCCTTGGCCTATATTTGGTCTATATTTCCCCTGCGTGGGGCCACAGACCAGGCCATCGAGACGACCCAAGGGTACAGGGTCGGTTCAACAGCGAGCCCCGGGCACCTGGCGCCTCCGCGTCTTCGTCGGCACCGACCCCGTCACGGGTCACCCCAGGCAGCGGACCAAGACCGTCGAGGCCAAGAACCAGACTGCAGCGCGGGCCGCGCTACGGGCGTGGCAGAAGGAACTGGAGGACACCCGGCAAGCCACTGACTCGACGGCGACCGTCCGCTCCCTGGTCGAGGAATGGCTGCGCCACAGCGAGGCCCGGGGCCGGGCCCCCCGGACCCTCCACGACGCCCGGCGGTCGGCCGAAACTGTCATTTTCCCCGAGTTCGGCGACGTGCCGATCGCCGACCTGACGCCCCGGCACCTCGACGAGTGGTACCGCAAGCTGGCCACCGGCGAAGGCCGTGCCCGTCCCCTCAAGCCGGCCAGCATCCGTCGACACCATGCCGTGCTCTCGGCCTCACTCAGCCAGGCCGTCCGCTGGGGGTGGCTGGAGCGCAACCCCGCCGAGCGCGCCGAGCCGCCTCCCCTGGGTCATGTCGAGCTGCAGGTTCCCTCCGTCGAGGAGGTGCAGGCCCTCCTGTCCCGAGGCGCCGAGCGCAACGAGCGCTGGGGGATGCTCCTGTCCCTGGCCGTCCTGACTGGTGCCCGGCGGGGTGAGCTCTGCGCCTTGCGCTGGACCGACATCGAGGGCGAGAGGATCAGGATCCGGCGCTCCCTCTACAGGGCGGGGACGGACCGTGGGGAGAAGAGGCACCAAGGGCGGACGTGAGCGCTGGGTGGTGGTGGCCCCGGCTGGGCGCACACTGCTCGAGGCGTGGCGTGCTCGCTGCGGCGAGGTCGCCACCGCGGCCGACGTAACCCTCGTGCCGCGACGCGTTCGTGGTCTCGCCGTTTCCCGACGGCAGCCGCCCGGTCAACCCGGAGACCTTCTCCTCGGTCGTCCACAAGCTGTGCGCCGAGCTCGACATGCCCCACGTGCACCTGCACTCACTCCGGCACTTCGCCGCCACCGAGATGCTGGCGGCCGGCATCGATCCCCGCAATGCCGCCGAGATACTCGGCCACGCCAACCCCACTCTGACGCTCTCCCTGTACGGTCACGCCACGGCGGACCGCCAACGCATGGCCGCCGAGGTCCTGGCCCGGACACTGATGCCCCCAACAGCCGAATAACGGCGCCCGTGTCCGCTCGCCCCGACACCTCGTCAGGCGATCTTCGATTGCTCCGCCTCGCGGTCGAGTTGGGCGGCGAGCTTGGCCACGTGGATGTACCAGCGGCTGCCCACCTTGAGGCCCGGAAGCCTCCCCTTGCGACACTGGCGCACGACACCCAGTGGGCTCAGGCCGAGCAACGGTGCGATCTCTTCGGGTGTGGCGAGCTGCGGTACCACCTCGGAAAGGTGAGGGTAGGCGCCCATCACTCTCGTCTCATTTGCTCGGCGAGGGAGACAATGCTCGAAGCACCGACATCTACAGGTGGGTCCACGGGCATCACTCCACCCAGCGGAGACAGCCACCGGGTCAGTCGTCGTCCGTCCTGATGTTCGGGCCGCGAGTGCTCGAGTTCCTCCGCACTCTCGTGGCGCCCCAGCTCCAGAAATGGCGCCGAGCCGGCCACCTCGGGCGTCGGTGGCTCGGGGATGCCAGACGCCTGGCGCACCGCCTCCGGCGGCTTGCCCTCTGACCGATGAGCTACTCGCATCGGGTGTACCACGCGAACTCCGCTTCCTTCTTGTCGTCGCTCCGTTGGCGGGCCTGGGCGGCGGCGAAGAGCTCTTCACCCTCGTTGGCCCAACCACGTCCCACCGCCTTCAGCCGTCGCGTCGTCGTCTCTGGCTGTGAGCCTTTGCCGTTCCTCGCCTGGTTCCACTGCACCCGGGCGTCACGCAGGGCGCCGAAGGTGGTCGAGTAACCCCGGGACTTGGTGAGGAAGTGACCGCTGTAGCCGAGATGATGGGCGTGACGCCGGAGCCCGAGGGAATGGAGCTCGGGGACGTTCCCGAGCGCCCAGGCGCTCATCACCATGTTGAACAGGTGCGGCGGGAGGCCCCGGCTCTCGAGGTCGGCATCGGAGACGATGCGCGAGAGGAGTCCCGGGTGCATGGCCGGCTCTTTTGTCGCGTACTTGGCGACGTAGGGGGCGACCTGGGTCGCCCGGGCTTCGGTGTCGAGCACCTGGACGTCGACCTCGCTGCCCCAGCGGGCCGTGCCCCGGGGGTGGGACACCGCCACGCTGCGCACCGCCGCCTGACAGGCCCGGGCCAAGACCACGGCGTCGATCGGGGGTGGTGATCCGTTCGGACCGTCGGCCCGCAACACGGCGTGGAAGTGCACGAGTCCGCGGCGCTGGAACTCGGCCACCTTGGCGTGCTCGAGGCGGAGGACCTTGGTGCACTCAGAACGTGAGAGGCCGAGGGACGCCGCCAGCTGGCGGGCGATATAGATGGTGGTGCGCCGCCACAGCTCGGCGGCCTGCGCATTGTGCAAGACGGCGCCGGCGTAGTCGTAGCAGCGGGGACACAGCGGCGTGCCGACGGCGCCGTCATCGCCGGAGTGCGCGGCTTCACAGGTGAGAGGCCGGCCGTGGGGACAGCGTCGAGCCTTCCCCGAATGGCACGGACCGTGCGAGGTCACTCGGTGCACCACCCCGAAGCCCGGAGCGGTCAGGGTCACAAAGACCGCCGGGTGGCCGGCGATCGACTCGCCGACGCCCTTGCCGCCAACGAGGCCGGCCCGCACCAGATGACGGGCGTCGCCCCGATAGAGGACCGCACACGAGGGACAGCGCAGTTCGCTGCGCGATCCACAGGCTTTGAGCACCACGTTGTCGGGGAACGCATGGCTCGAGAAGACCACTCGGCGCTCCTCTCCGCCGAGCACGTAGCCGCGGAGGCGGATGGGATGGGCGCACCACCCACAGCGCGCACCTTGAGCCAAGAAGTCATCGAGACGATGCGCACTCGACATGACGCCCGAGGGCGTGGAGCATGGCGACGTCGTCTTCGTCCAACTCTCTGTCCGACATGGCCCGCCACCATGCAGAACGGTCGCGACAACTGTCAAGCGTTGCCCCAGCTCAGAGTACGCAAACAGTGAGCACCCACGGGACACAGTGAGACAGGGTGAGACACAGGGAGACACAGTGGGACAAGAATTGGCCCCCGAAAAAAGTTCTCACCAAGTGGGCGGTCGGCGCCTCCGGCCCTCAGGGGCCGTCGGCGCCACGTCCTCGGTCCGAATCCTTTCGGGGGAATCGGTGCGGACTTTGGACTCTGGTTCCCACCAGTCACGGGGAGTCGGGTGGTGAGAAGTTCCCTTACCCAATCAAGACGCCCATGCTTCAGCCGGCGCTTCGCCACAGCCCCGCGGAGACAGGCGACCTACCCCGTTTCAGACCGTCCCCGAACGGCACCATAGGGATAGTCGATTGGCATTGGCGAGCGGGCCGATTTCCTCTGAGCGGGCAACGACGCCGGGGCCGCAGGTGTCGTCTTGTCATGTGCATCGACTACAGCGTGTTGCGGGCCACCTCGTAGAGATGGTTCAGACCCGCGGTGGTCGCGTCGTGGCGCATCTGGGGGTCCCACTCCTCGGCGTCCAAGAGGTCGCTGATTACGAAGGCACTGGCGACCTCGACCGAGCGAAACGCAGCGACGGTAAACAGGGCGGCCGCCTCCATCTCGACGCAGAGCACACCATCGCTTTGATAGTGCCTCGCCTCGTCGACCGACTCACGATACGGCGTGTCGATCGTCCAAGAGCACCCTCTCGTAAACGCGAAGTCGGCGCGGCCGAGCTGGTGGGCGAGTTCGGAGGTCAGCATCTCCGACGCTTTGGCGTACTTGGCTGAGGGAAGATAATGGTGCGAGACCCCTTCGTCTCTGATGGACTTGTCACACAGCACGAGATCTCCTGCTTGAGAACCTGGTTGCAGGCCGCCCGCCGTGCCGATCGAAACGAAGCGGGTCGTACCGAGGGCGATGAAGTTCTCCAAGAGGAACGTGGCAACGGGGGCACCGAACCCGAACCCGCCGAGGACGCCTACCTCGTGGTCAGTGCTTGGCAGCGTGAGGATCCCCCGGTATCCCTTCTCTGTCGTCGCCGGATCGAGCTCTTCAGACTCGTAGACGTATTCCAGGATCGAGCGCTGGTACGTCAGAACGATGCCCCTCAGGGTGGCGTACTGGTCCAAGTCGCCATGTGCTCGGGCGTATTCGATCGTGTCCATTGGGTCCACGAAGGCTCGCAGCCCGTGCTTGCCAGGGAAGTTCGGGTACGAAGAAGCCGACCTGCCATCTTGATCTGTCATCACACGGCCATATTCCTCGAAACGGCGGCTCAAGGTGGGGACGCGGACGAGTCAGGAACCACCGCGAGCTCCGCGTGGATCTTCGACGGCTATCCGTTCAACGTGGTGACGGCGTGGCTGTGAACTCGACCATTGGTGACGAGGAGGGAACCTCCGTCGAATCGTGGATGGCCTTCTAAGTCGGTGGCGACGCCTCCGGACTCCTCCACCAAGACGACAAAGGGTGCGTAGTCCCAGGGGCCGCCGCCTATGCCGAGAGCGATGTCGGCCTTGCCTTGTGCCACCACCAGCATGGAGTGCACGTCGTGGGGATGCACGGACGGGCACTGGCTAGCCAGTCGGACCAGGGGGTGGCCCTCGGTCTGTCGCTCGATGTTGTGGTGGTAGTCGTCGCAGATGGTCGCTTCTTCGAGACGGGTTATGGAGGATACGTGCATGGGATCGCCGTCGGCGAACGCACCCTCTCCGCGAGCCGCCCAAAAGCGATGCTTGGTCGCCGGAAGATCCACCACTCCCATCGTCACTACGCCGTCGACGGTGAGCGAGATCAAGGTACCCCAGCGGTCTTCGTGTTCGATGTAGGCCACGGTTCCGTCGATGGGGTCCAGATACCAGCAACGGCCACTTCCAGGCTCCCCCCCGAACTCCTCGCCAACGACACGATCATCCGGCATGTACCTGGCGAGTTCCTCACGTAGGACCCCTTCGATTATGCGATCCACCTCTGTGACTGGGCTGCCATCGGCCTTGGTCTCAACACCCAGGTCGGCCCGCCCGAACGCCTTCATGCTGACTTCGGCTGCAAGGTCGGCCAGCTCAAAGGCGAGGGCCAGGTCCTTCTGGAGCACTCCATCATCATGCCCTCGCAGGAAGACGTGCGGGCCTGGCCGAGGCTGTGGCAGCCCCCGAGAGAGTGACTGCATACGCCGGGAAGGTGGGACGGTTCGGCACGATGGGGAAGTCGTTTGACTACACGCCAAGGCTGGACTTGGCCGCCCCTTCGAACACCCGATACGGCAACAAGCGCTTGGCCGGGAGACCCACCCGTTCCCCCACCTTGCCTACGGAGACGCGCCGGCGAGGACGAGCCGAGTTCAGGAGTTTCTCGATGACGACGGCCACCTTGTCTGGCGGAACCCCGTTGGCCTCATCGTGCTCCATCACGCCGATCGCCTTGGCGACGGCATTGCCGTAGGGATCGTCATCTGCGGGCGCGGTGACCCGGCGCCTGCTCTGGGTGAAATCCGTCCGGACGTTGCCCGGTTGCACCAGGCTCACCTGGATGCCGAACGGTGCAACCTCGTAGGCCAACGCCTCGCCGTAGCCTTCCAGCGCAAACTTGCTAGCGCTGTAGAAGGCCTGGAATGGGAGGCCGATAACGCCACCGATGGAGCTGATGAGGACGATCCGACCAGATCTCTGGCGACGCATCATCGGCAGCACGGCCTGCACAACCCGTACGGCACCCCAGAAGTTCGTCTCGAGTTGAGCCTTTGCCTCTATTACGGGAGTTTGCTCGACCGCCCCGCCCAATCCCCAGCCGGCGCTGGCCACAACGGCATCGATGCGCCCGTGCTCGACAACCACTCCCTGCACCCCGGCGGTCACGGATTGGTCATCATCGACATCCATCACCACGGGCGTCCACCCGTTCGAACCTGTGCCTCGGCGGCTCGATCCGACGACGACCCACCCTCGTCCATGGAGCCGAGAGGCCACGCTCAGCCCTATGCCTGCCGAGGCGCCCGTGACGATTGCAACCCTGTTCGACATTGTCCCTCCCATCACCCAGCCAGGCGTTCGAGTAGCTCACGAGTCCAGAACACCTTTGGCACGCCGGAGACTCCTTCCTGCATGTGTCGTATCCACACCTGAACCAGGCTCACTTTCTATCCAGCAATCGGTTCATGCGCCATGGGTCCGAAGGGGGTATCGGGGTCGTGCCCCACTTCATTGCCGCCGGATACGGGTGACCCACGGCCGGAGAAGTGTCCCCATCCGGCAGCGAGGACGGGGGCAGGCGGATCACCGGTATAACCGGCGAATTGAGACACCAGGCAATGGACGAAAAGCAACTGTCCTTGTGCTTAGTACCCAGCGAGACGAGGATGTCGACGTGACCGTCCGGGTCCTAGGCACCGGGGGGACGATTGCCGCCTCCATCGAAGGTGATGCCATCAGCTACCTGCGGTCGCAGATCTTTGCCAGGCGTTGCCCAGCGGGCTGTCGTCAACGGAGGCGGTTGACCTCGAACGAGTAGCCAGCTCTGCCCTGCAGGCCTCGGACATGCTCGGCATCGCCCACGAGGTGCGCAGAAGTCTTCGGGTCGGGGTTGAAGGAGTCGTTGTCACTCACGGCACCGACACCTTGGAAGAGACCGCCTTCCTCACCGATTTGCTCGTGGGAGATGACTCGGACCTCGGCGGAGTCGTCTTTACCGGTGCGATGCGATTTGCCTCCGATAGCAGCCCCGATGGTCCAGGCAACCTCTCGGACGCCGTTCGGCTGGCCGCGTGTCCCGCGGCTCGGGGCTTGGGTGTGCTGGTCACCTTCGGCGGGGAGATCCATGCCGCCCGATCGGTCTCAAAGACAACCACGTTGAGCCTCCAACCCTTTGTCTCACCAAGCGGTGCGATCGGTCGAATCGGCGAGCATGAGATCGAACTCGCGGCCGAGCCGGGCCCCCGTTGGCCCAGTGGGAACGACGTTGAGACCCGAGTGGCCCTGGTAAAGGCCTATCCCGGAATGTCGGGGTCCGGACTCGAGGCCGTGCTCCTAGAAGGTGCCCGAGGAGTGGTGATCGAAGGATTCGGCGTCCTGAACGTCCCCCAGACACTCCTCCCGGCGATTGAACGTGCGATCGGCGACGGGGTGGCTGTGGTCGTTGCGTCTCGTGCGCGCACCTCAGGCGGACTGGACCAAGGACCTCGGGGCCACCGTGTTCTCCATGACCTCGGAGCGGTTGGTTCTTACGGGCTGTCTCCCGGCAAGGCGTGGGTTGCGCTCATGGTTGGATTGGCCCGCACGGATGGTTCTCCATCAGAACTACAGGCCTGGATGGAATCCATAACTTGACACTCATCGGGAACCTCGTCGGCGAGACGATATGCAAACGGTCCGCCCATAGCCGGCAGCGTGTACTGGGGCAGGCCCTACCGACCGATCCAACTAGTGGGGGGTTGACGAATCGTCTATTCGAGCGTCCTCCTCGGCGGAGCCAACGGCGAGCTTCATCTTCGCGACGAGCGCCTCGAACATGGGATAGCCCGCCGTTCCCTTCATGGCATCGATTGACGGCTTCCACATTTCCCAGCGGTCGATTAGCGTTCGTCCGAGTAGCAACTTAATCAGTTCGAAGTCAAAGGCGCCCACGTATTCGAGCGCCGCCAGCTGTTCGAAGTAATCAAGTTCGCGGTATAAGACGTAAGCCTCATCCGCATTCGAGATAATGAAGACCTGGAACGCAGCGCTCAGCTCCTCTCTCGTTTCGAAAGTCGCAACGAGACGGCGCGTCTCTAAGAGCGAGTCCTCGTTCCATCGGCGGAAGAAGTCAGCTGCGATCTGGGATTCTCGAGCCTTCCTCGCTTCTTTCACCTGTTGCCCGGCGAACGCAGCCGCGCCGAGGGCGCCTAGTAGCCCAAGGGCGCCAACGGCGGTAGCAATCGCTGTAACCTGCTCGGCCCAGTTCGGTCCAGGCATTGTCCCAATCATTCTGTCTGGCTCCTTCACGCTAGCCAGAGACATGCCGATCGGTTTGAGGCGGGTGGGCTAGGGACGCGTCGCTGATCCGGCGGACGGGGGCACGTCCCAAGACTCAGACGTGTGCGAATACTTCACGGACACTCAGGTCGAGCAAAGTAACGCCTGGCATTGGAGGCACCGGATATTGGGCGGCCTCTTCTGCGTATTCCTTCGTCTCAAAGACCAGGACCGACGTTCCGATGCCTTCGATCGGCTCTAGCCAGTACCCGCTTACGATGCCCGGGGCGCGAGACACAAGTGCCTCTCGGGCCTCTGGAAGGCGTAGCCGGGCTTCCTCAGGGTTCTCGACCCTGACGTTGGTCACGATTGCGTACATGGGCCCATTCTGTCGTCTTGAGATCGTTCCTGGAGTGCCCACATCCGGCGTCACACGTGTATTAGGCGAACTGAGACGCCCCCCACGGTTATGGCGGAGGTCCATCCCCACGAAGTTCGGCGTGCAGCTCGCAGGCCTCGGGGTCATTCAACCTCGACTCGGAACCGTCTGGGGCCACGTAGATAAGACGCAGGGAAACCTCCGGCCGAGTCGAATGCTCTAACTCCATCCAGGACGCAGCAGAATCCGAAAGTAGCCGCAAAGGATGCGGAATGGACCACCTCAGCGACCATGTTCTGGTCGTCCTCGCTGAGGGCGTTAAACCATTCGCTGCGAACGGTGTTCGGCCACGGCTCTCGCCCCGGTGGCTGGCGTAGAACACTCCGCTCGGCATCGGCAGTCGTATCCACAACAACCGGCCAAAGCACAGCCGCAAACTCTTCTGGCGTCATGGGGCACAGCTTGCCGCAGCTCCTGCCCCTATGGTGCCGTACAGCCGCACCCCGGGCCGGCGGACGGGGACACCCTGAGTGATAAGAGATGACTTTGCGGTGGGCTTTGCGGGTGTCGTCGGGCGTCGCCGGGCGCAAGACTGACGATTGTGACCCACGCCAGCCGTTTCGACGAGATTGCGCCGATCTACGACGAGACTCGGGGCGGCGAGGCCCGGGGCGACGAATACGCGGCGGACATCGACCGTCTGCTGCCCCGAGAACCCGGCACCCTTCTTGAGATCGGAGTTGGCACAGGTGTGGTGTCTCTCGGATTGCGCAACAGGGGAAGGACGGTGATCGGGGTCGACCTTTCAGCGCCGATGCTGGCCCGGGCGGCGGCCCGCCTTGGTTCGTCTGTGGTCCGCGGCGACGCCCAACGATTGCCGGTGCGCACGGCTGGAGTTCGTTACGCGGTTGCCGTGTGGGTGATCCACGACGTGGCCGATCCCGACGCGCTTCTGAGGGAGGCGGCGCGGGTGATCCAGACTGGCGGGAGGCTGATTGTGAGTGACATCCAGGTCCACGATCGTGACAACCCAATCGGGCGAATCCTGGGGGAGCTGACCGACCGCCTGCACACCCACGGCACAGGAGTCCTTCCCCGTGGCCTTCGGGGCGCGGAGATCGTTGAGCGAGCGGAGGCCCACGGCTTTGTGGGAGAGGTCATCCGAGTCGAGCGGGCCTGGCCGAGCCACCCCGGTTACGAGCTCGACTCCATCCGCAACCGGGCCTGGTCCGCGCTACGACGCCTTGACGATCACGACTACAAGCGGATCGCTGGCCCCGCCATCTCCGCGCTGGAAGCCCTACCCCAAGAAGCGATGATCCAGCGCGCCTGGTCAGAGTTCGCTGCAATGACCCGGATGTCAGACTGACACGCCTAGACCGCGGCTCGTGCCCGTACGGAGACGGCTATCCGTTGGCCGACGACGACGTGTGTTGAGTCAACTCAATCACGTTGCCGTCGAAGTCTTCATATCGTCCGCTACGACCCCAAGGTTCCGTGCGTGGTTCGTGAAGGACGTGAGCGCCCGCACGTACTGCTGCCGCATGAGCATTATCGATGTCGACGACAGACAGTGCGATCTGTGCACCAGTGGTCGGCTTTCCCTTTGCCGGATAGAGGGCAAAGTGAAGGTAGGCCCCCTCCATCCAGGAGATTTCTGCGTGCCGTCCGCCAATCCAGCGGTCCTCAACCTGATTGTCGCCGGGATGGAGGTCTAGGCCGAATCCATCTCGATAGAGCGCCTCCGAACGGTCCAGGTCAGAGACCTCCAAGATGACCGCCACCAGCCGACCGTCTTTGGCCATCTCGCGTCCTTTCCCGATCCCAATCCGACTGACCTTATGTCTCAGAAACGGTCGGTGGATGGTGCACTCCCCCGACGTGCCGCCCGGTAGCACCCAGTCCCGGCAGCGTACGGGGACAGGTGTCCGAGGGCGCAAGACGACAGACTTGGAGGCAATGCCCAGCAGGCCGCCTGAAAGAATTGAAGACCCCCCAATCGTGTTGTGGAGGTATCGAGGCGGCGAGTTGCAGGCGCTCTTTGAGGCGGTATCAACCAGCACTGATAACCTGAGTCCATGGCTGGCGTGGGCCTCGATAGAGCCTTTGGAGCAAGGACTAGGCGACTTCATCTCCCACTCGATTGAGGCTTTCGACCGTGGCGACAACTACGACTACGCGATTTGGGACCTCGCTGAAACCACGCTGGTCGGTGGGGCTGGTCTACAACCTCGGCTAGGACCTGGTCGGATCGAAATCGGCTACTGGGTCAGGGCGGGCTGGATCCGACGCGGCATCGCCTCAGCCGCTGCCCGTGCCCTGACAACGGCCGCGTTTCAGTTGACCGGGATGGAGGAGGTTCATATCCAGTGTGATGAAACAAACCTTGCGAGTGCCGGTGTCCCCCGTGGGTTGGGTTTTCGCCTGCTAAGAACAATCGAGGACGAGGTGGACGCTCCAGCCGAGGTCGGACGAAGTATGGAGTGGGCGATAACGGCGAGTGAGTGGAACAGCGTTCATTGAGGAGGTCGTGGCTCGATGGAATGCATCCCCATCCCGGCGGACGGGGGCACCGGGCCCGCGTCGTTCTTGCCTCGGCGAGCGAGGGGTGGCGGGCTGAGCGCATAGCGGGCATTCTGAACGGGTGTACGCCGAGACCGAACGGGCAGGCCTGTGCGAGTTCTCGACATGCAGCGTGAAGCACTGATCGAGAAGCTGCATGGAGTCTCTGACGAGGACGCCAGGCGAGCGCCGACCGTGAGTTCGCTGTCGCTACTGAGCTTGGTACAACACTCGGCAATCTGGGAGCGTCGCTGGTTCCAGGTCGTCGTCGCCGGGCGCAGCTTCGCGGGAGAGTGGCCCGAGGTGCCGCCACAGGACGAGAACGGGTTTCGGATCACCCACGACGACACCATCGAGGCCGTTGTCGCGTACTACCGAGAACAAATCGCTGCTTCGCAGGAGATCCTCAGAACCGTTGATCTCGACGCGCCTTGCGCATGGCGAGAGATGGGGAACCTGCGGTGTGTCGCGGTACACATGATTGAGGAGACCGCGCGGCACACTGGCCACGCTGACATCATCCGCGAGACCATCGACAGCAGCCGCACGTAACAACGAGCTCGACGCGGCCTTCTTACGTCCGTCATTCGCCAGAATCGCTGCGGTTCAGATTGCTGTCTGTGTCAGCAGTCCTCTCCGAGGTGGCGGACAACAGCGGGCAGCGCCACGTCATGCGCGGTATCGAGTGCCTCGGCGGTGCCGCCATTGTCGAACGGCATAGGTGGCGCCTGACCCGGCGGCCAGGGCCGTACGACGACGTGGCCGCACTCGGGGAAGTAGAGGTGCCGGAGGTCCGCGCCGCGGCCGTGGGCCGTCATGCGGTCAACGATGATCCGTGCCATGGACGTCGATGGACACGCCGCGTCCTCACCGCCTGACAGCAGGAGCAGCGGTCCGGTAGCGCGTTCGACAGGAATGGCAGCCCGTGCAACGGCGTCGGCTTGGTCGAGGGCAGCGGCGTAGATCCCGACTGAGCGCAGGCCTTGCTCGGTCCGCTCGAACCCCATCCCCGGCACGGGAGGCACAAAAGGCACCGGTCGGCCGCCGAGCGTCCAGCTCGACCGGGCCGACGCGTCGACAACGCCGCCCGTGAGGTCGACTCCGAACCATGCGACGCAGCTCGGTGCAATAGCGGCCACCGGCCCGAACAGGTGAGGGTACGCCGTCGCCGCCAGCAAGGCCAGCTCCGCGCCCTTCGAACCGCCCACCAGGCCTATACGGCCGCTCCTGACCTCGGACCGCCGCCGCAGCCACTCGCCGGCGGCAGCGACGGTCTCGACTGGGATCTCGGACAGCGCCGCTGGCAGCGGGTCGACCGCGAAGTAGGCTGTCGCCAGCACCGCAATGCCGTGAGGTGCAAGCAGGTCGCCCCACCAGGAAGGGATGCCCCCGCCCGACCCACTGAGCGCCACGACCCCCGGGTGCGGCTCCGCACCGTCCGGCACGGTGAACGTCCCAACGACGTCTGCCTCGCGGACCTCGATCCTGGTGGGCACGCCGCCCATTCTTGCGCCCGGACAAGACTGCGGCGTGCGTGGAGCGGCGAGTAATGCGCGTCAGAGGAGGGCGGCGGCGAATTCGTCGTGATGGTCGGTCCACCAGCGGCGCCGGCGAACGTAGCGCTCGCTGCCACCGGTCCGGTTCCACATCGCGACGGAGTTCGGGTCACCGGCGTCAACGCTGCGCCGAACGGCTGCTTCGATGCGGGCGATGGCATCGTTCATGGCGTTGAGCAGCTCCACCCGGCCGTCCCGCTCTAGTCCGTAGGCATCGGCGACAAGCCGCAGCCGTGCCGGCCGGTTGGCGGGCCGCCAGCCCAGCCGGCCCTGGTCAAATTCGTCCTCGACCGGTACACAGAGGCGGGCCAGGTGGGCGAGGTCGTAGACCGGGCGACCAGGGGCAGCGAACTCGAAGTCGAGCAGCGCAACGGCGATTCCGTCACGGAAGACGACGTTCTCAGGGCACACGTCGTTGTGGCACACGAGGGTCCCGCCCGCAGGGTCAGCCAAACTGTCGTTCCAGGTGAGACCCTGAGGGTCGAACCCGCGGGCGGCGTCGTGCAGCCCCCGCAGCAGCCTGGCGATGGACCCCAGCGCGGTGTCGGACTGGCTCCAGTCTGGATAGGGCGGCACGGGGACCTCGCCGTCGATGAACACGAGGCGCTCGCGTCCGTCCTCGTCGATGCCGACTGGTGACGAGGCGCCCTCGAATCCGGCGTGCCTCACCGCCCGCAGGAAGGCGTGGACCGAACTCGACTGCTGGCTCGAAGGGCGAAGGATATGCGGACCGACGCGGACCACTTGGCCTGCGTTCGCGTTCCCGCCGTCGAGCTGTTGCTCACCCACACGGCCATCGTGACAGACGAATGGCACAGCCGCCGGCGGGCTCCCCGTCCGAGATTCCCAACTATGCGTTCCCGAAGACCGGAGACAGACCGACCGGAAGTGCCGGTTACCGAGCGGGACTTCCTTGGCTCCCAGGACTATCCCCAGGGTGCCGTTAGGGGCGCCCCTTCGCCGGGCTGATGTCACTCTCCGCTGACTCGGATCCGTCGGCGGAGCCAGTCGGCAAACCATGTCTCGTCGACATCGTGCGCGGCCACAGCGAGGATGGCCGTCTCAGCTTCGTCGACGTCAGGGGGTCAGGATCCCAGACGACATCGTTGAGATCGAGGAAGAGTACGAGGCACGCCCAGCTCGCCCTCTTGTTGCCGTCAGGCAGCGAATGATTTTACGCCAGATGACAGGTCAGCACCGCCGCCTTGTCGATGAGATCGGGGTAGAAGTCCTGATCGCCGAAGCCGGACTGAGGGGCGTGAAGGGCTGAATCGGCCAGGTTGATGCTGCCCGTGTTCCCAAGGACCTGCGCTTCGATCCCTATGACCTGTTCGTCGAGCCAAAGAACTCGGGCAGGGAGATGAATCGGGTCAACGAGCGAGCCGGTCGAGCAGTTCCTTGTCTCGCTTGAGGAGCCGGCTGGCTCGAGTAGTGAAGTCCTCGTCGGCGCGTACACGGGCGATCTCCGCAGAGAGCGACTCGATGATGAGCGTGTTCACACTGGTGCCCTTCACGCGTGCGACTGCCTCGGCCTGTTCGGCCAACTCCTCGGGCAGCCGGACGGTGGTCTGCTTTGCCATGACATCATGATATCACGATGCACGCAATCCCGACGTCGACCGGCGTCAGCGACTTCCAAGTGCTCGAGAAGGCTTGGTCTATAAGTGGGCCTATATTTTCGGATCCGCAACTTTCCGGCGCCCACGAATCGTGCCTGGTGAGCGATTTAGGTGTCCGAAGATTCGTGCCTGAGTCCGCCAAACCTCGGATTAGGAGTGAGTCCGATTCGGCCGCTCTCGCACCTCTCCTTGCCCTTTTGGCCCATATCTGGTCTCCACCTCCCACAGTGGGTGGGGTCCACAAACCAGGCCATCGAGGCGACCCAAGGGTACAGGGTCGGTCCGACAGCGAGGCCCGCGCTCGTGTGCCTCCGTGGCTTCGTCGGCACCGACCCGGTCACCGGTCACCCGAGACGGCGGACCATGGCGGCCGAGGCCAAGAACCAGACTGCAGCCCGAGCGGCTCTGCGGGGGCGGCAGAAGGACCTTCACGACAACCAGGTCGCCACCAGCTCGACGGCAGCTGGGCGCTTAACGGGACGGCAACCCGCGGGCGCGGGACGGGTTGAGGCGGGGTGGCCGCACGGGCAGTCAAAACTCCTCGATAGCCGGCACCGCATCGCTCCGATGAGAGCCGGGTCCCGACCGCCGCTCAGGAGGTCTGAGCCGACCCGGGTCTCGCAAAGGCCGTACCTTCAGCCACCGTCGAGGAGGATGAGCTCTCCGGTCAGGTAGGACGAGGCGTCACTGGCCAGAAAGAGCGCTGTGCCGACGATCTCTCCGGCAGAGGCGATCCGGCCCAGGGCTACGTTGCCGGCCATCTGTGCCCGCAACTCCGGGGTCGGAAGCGAGGCGTGGAGACTGTCCGTGTGGAAGGTACCGCAGACGATGGCATTGACACGGATGCCCTTCGGCCCGAACTCGTTGGCCGCCGCCTTGGTGAGCGCGTTCAGCCCGGCCTTGGCGGCGGCGTAGACCACGGTGAACGCCGTGGGGTAAAGCGACGCCTTGGAGCTGATGTTGATGATCGAGCCTCCAGGCCTCATTTGCTCAGCGACGAGCGCCGTCAGGCGAAGCGGACCCTTGAGATTGACGGCGATGGTCTTGTCGAAGAGCTCGGCGCTCACCTCCAACAGCGACGGTGGCACCGGAGCGATGCCGGCGTTGTTCACCAGGACATCGATTCGGCCGAAGACGTCGACGGTGGTCTCGACGAGGGCAGCGCAGTCGCCCCAGTCGCCGACATGACACCTCACGGCGAGAGCCTTTTGCCCCAATGCTCGGATCTCGGCGGCCACTTCCTCGCAAGGATCGAGCTTGCGGCTGGCGACGACGACATCGGCACCCGCCTCGGCGAACCCCAGCGCCATGGCCCGTCCAAGTCCTTTGCTCCCTCCGGTGACGACCACGACCTTGTCGTGAGCGTCCAAACTGGGAATCGTCATCGGTCAACCGTCCTTCGACTGGTTCTGCCGGAGCTCGTGCCTTCGGCGCGAGCTCCTCTCGTGATGCCGTCGACGATGTAGCGAATGTGAAGATCGAAGAGCGTGTCGGTCTCGGCGGCGTCGACACCTCCGGGGTCGCCACCGGGGCGAGTCCGGCGCCGGCGCCTGGGTGGTGGCTCCACACCGGACTCGACCGCGCCGAAGCCGACAGTCGCCCACATGAGGAGGCGGCACGCCTGCACGGCGGCGTCGGCCGCCATCCCGTCGGCACGCATGGCCTCGACCAGGGGACGCGACGCCTCGACGTAGGCCTCGCGTCCCGAACTCAGGATAAGCCGGCTGTCGCGGGCCTTTCGGAGGCGGGTCCGGAGCTGGCACGCCCACCGCACCGCATATCGGTCCCACGGCTCGCCGGCGGCGTTGGGTGGCGCCAGGTCGACGAGCAAGCGGTCGGCGATGGCATCGACGAGCGCTTCCTTGTTGCCAATCCGGCTGTAGAGGGGGACCGGGGATACGCCGAGGCGTGCCGACACGCTCCGCATGCTGACGGCGTCGAGGCCGGATTCCTCGAAGATCTCGACCGCCGCGGTCACGATCTCCTCGGCGTCGAGGTCGAAGTCGGTTGCCCGGGTCATCGGGTCACCGCACCATCACGAGCTTGCCGATCACGTTTCGGTCGGCCATGGACTGGGCGGCCGCCGCCAGTCCGTCGAACGAGATCTTGGCGGTGACCGCGTTGCGCAATCGGCCGTCGGCGACCAGGCCGGCCAGGCTCGCATGGATGTCCTCGAGCTCTTCGCGGCTGTAGCCGCCGGCGAATACGCCGAGGAGCGAGGTGTTGGTCATGACCAGCTGAACGGTCGAAAGACTCGGCCACTCCCCGCTGGCGAACCCGACGGACAGCAGACGCCCATTGCGCGCCAATGCGCCGGCGGCGTCCTCGGCCATGGACCCTCCGACGGGGTCGTAGACCAGGTCGACGCCCCGCCCGCCGGTCAGCTCCCGCAGTGCGGGTGCGACCGGTCTGTCCCGGTGGACCACGGTGGCCTCCGCACCCAGCGAGCGGCAGAAGGCTGCCCGCTCCTCGTCGCTCACCGTGGCGATGACACGCGCCCCGAGGGCGCACCCGAGCTGCACGGCGGCAGCACCACTCCCGCCGGCGGCCCCCAGCACGGCCAACCAGTCACCGGGGGTGATCCGACCGCGGTCGACGAGCCCGATCCACCCGGTGAGGTGCGGGATCCAGAATCCGGCGGCCTCGGCGTTGGCCAGGCCGGGGGGAACGGCGAAGGCCGACTCCGCAAGGACCAGGCACTCATCGGCGAATGAGCCGCTTCCTTCGTAGAACACGGTCACGCCCATGACCGGCGCACCGATCGCCAGGTCGACCCCCTTGCCCACAGCGGTCACGGTGCCGGTCGCCTCCTGCCCCGGGATGAACGGGAGCGGGGGCGTCAGTGGGTAGGTGCCTCGGCACATCAGCACGTCGGGCAGGCCGATACCGGCGGCGGTCACCCGGATCCGTGCCTGTCCCGGCCCGGGCTCGGGTACGTCGACGTCGACCAGGTGGAGCACGTCGGCTGGCTCGCCCGTGCCGGTTACCTGCCAGGCCTGCATCTTCTCGGTCAAGTCGGTCCTCCTCGGTCGATGATGGTGCCGGCACTGGAGAGCAGGAGGTCGACCTGGGCGCCGAAGTGCTCGTGCACCGGCTTGTCGGACAGGCCTTGCTGGAACTTGGCGTAGCTGCCCTCGAGCACGAGGGCCAGCTTCCACCGCGCGAACACGTCGTACCAGGCGAATGCCGTGACGTCGCGGCCCGAGCCGGCTGCGTAACGCTCGGACAGCGTGCGCCGATCGGGTAGGTGAGCGACGTCGAACCTCGGCTCGTTGGCCATGCCCAGGCGCAGGGTGCCCTCGGGCCCCGGGTGGAAGATGAGCGCCCACGCCAGGTCGACGATCGGGTCGCCGATGCCCGCCATCTCCCAGTCCACGACGGCCAGCAGCCGGGGGGGCGACTCCGGCGCGAACAGTACGTTGTCGAGCTTGTAGTCACCGTGGCAGAGGGCGCTCGGCTGGCCGGCTGGCCGGTGCGCCCCCAGCCAGCCGGCCACGTCGTGAGCGGGCGGAAGGTCCCGACCGCCGTAGGAGTCGAGCTGGGTGAGCCATCGGGTGAGCTGGCGCGCCAGGTAGTCGTCGCCGTGGGCCAGGTCACCCAGGCCGCATGCATGCCAATCGACGGCGTGGATGTCCACGAGGGCGTCGATGAGCTCTTCGAGCGCCCGGCCGTGTGACTCGGGTGCCGCCGCCCATGCCTCAGGCACGGCCTTCAGGATGGGCTTCCCCTCGATGCGGTCCATCACGTAGAACGGCGCGCCGAACACCTCCGGGTCGCTGCAGGCGACCACGGGTCGGGCGATGGGCACCGACGTGTCCTTGATGGCGTCGAGGATGCGGAACTCGCGCAGTACGTCGTGGGCCGTTGAGGAGCTGGCGTGCTTCGGCGCCCGCCGCAGCACCCACCGGTCGGGCCCCCGGTCGAGGGCGAAGACCTCGCAGGAGCCGCCTCCGACCATGGGGGTGACCCGGAGGGGGATCCGGTTGCCCAGGGCATCGTCGAGGAAGGCCTCCAGGTGCTCCTCCGTCATGCGACAGCACCTGCGCCGGCGAGATCGAGCACCTCCGCCAATGCCGTGATCACGGCGTCGGGGCGGGCACTGCCGAAGTCGGCACCCTCCCGAGGTGCCAGCCACGCCGTGCACATGCCGAGCACGGCCGGCCCCTCGACGTCGTGGCGGATGCTGTCTCCCACGAAGAGCGCCTGTTCCGGCGGGACGCCCGCCTTGGTGACCGCCAGGCGGTAGATGACAGGATCCGGCTTGCAAGAGTGAGCCTGCTCCGAGCTCGTCCAGGCGTCGATCACGCGGAACAGGTCGAGGCGTTCGAGCATGGGCTCGAACTGCTCGTCGTCGATGTTCGAGACGATCTGCACGTGGATTGACGACTGCTTCAGGGTGGCCAGCGTCTCCAGGCAGTCGGGCCGCAGTACGGCTTCCTCGATGGTGGCCCGGTACTGGCGATCGACGGCCTCGGCGGCGGTGGCCGCGTCGATCGTCCCGCCGAGAGCGACGGCGGTGGCGGCAAAGGCGGCGCCGAACAGGGTGCGGTGCAGGTAGAAGGCCTCCATCGCCACGGCCCGGTAGGCCACCTCCATGCCCTGGCGGTAGGCGGCCCGCAGCTCCTCGTCGGTGACTTCGACGCCGGCCTCCCGGGCCACGAACCGCAGCTGGCGGAGGTGCACGTCGCGCAGGGCCCGATCGTCGAACAGGGTGCCGGCGAAGTCGAAGAGGACGGCCCTCACGACACCCCGGCCAGGGTGCGCAGCTCGGCCCACTTCTGCTCCGCGGCCGGGCGCCGACTCGGGATGTGCTCGGTCGGCCACCCCTCCACCGGCGTGTAGCCCTTGAGAAGGCTGCGTGCGAGGACCGACTTGTGGAGCTCGTCAGGGCCGTCGCCGATCGGGCCGAAGCGCGTCGTCCGGTACCACCCTTCGACCGGGAGGTCGCTCGAGTAACCGAGGGCGCCGCATACCTGGATGGTGCGGTCGAGTACCTCGAGGACGACCTTGGACACGTGGGCCTTGACCATTCCGAGGTCGGCGCGCACGGCGGCTGCGCCGAACTTGTCCATCTTCCACGCGGTCTGGAAAGTCAACAACCGGGCCGATTGGATCTCCATGTGGGACAGGGCGATGTAGTCCTGGATCATCTGGTGGTGTCCGAGGAGGTGGCCGTGGGAGCGCCGCGAAACGGCCCGCTCGCACATGATGTCGAGCGACCGCTGCGCCTGTCCCAGCCAACGCATGGCGTGGTGGATGCGTCCCCCGCCGAGCCGCTGCTGTGCGAGGACGAACCCCTCGCCGGGCTGCCCGATCAGGTGGTCGGCGGGTACGCGACAGTCGTGGAACACGAGCTCGGCATGGTTTCCGATGCGGCCGTAGGCGCGGTCGGGGTGAGCCATCGTGCCGATGTCGCGCACGATCTCCATGCCTGGCGTGCCCGTCGGGACGACGAACACAGACGCGTGGCGATGGGGTCGGCCTTCGGGGTTGGTCTCGGCGAAGACGAGGACGATGTCAGCCACCGAGGCGTTGGTAATGAACCACTTGTGGCCGTCGATCACCCACTCGTCGCCGTCCTTCGTGGCGGTCGTGCCGATGACGGTCGGGTCCGCTCCGGCAAGGAAGGGCTCGGTCAGGGCGAAGGCGCTGGAGATCTCGCCCCGCAAGTTGGGCCACAGCCAGCGCTCCTTCTGGGCATCGGTGGCGCCGTGGGCCAGGAGCTCCATGTTCCCGCTATCCGGTGCTTGCACCCCGAAGATCGTCATCGACATCATGCAGCGGCCGATGATCTCTGACATCAGGGCCAGTTTGAGCTGACCCAGCCCCTCGCCGCCGAGCTTCGGGTCGAGGAAGGCGCCCCACAGGCCCTGGGCCTTGACCTGGTCCTGGAGGTGCACCTTGACCACGTTCCACTCGTCAGTGGGCAACTCGTCGAAGATGGGTTCGAGCGGGATCAGCTCTCGGTCGATGAAGGCCCGCATCCAGGCGAGCTGTTCCTCGAACTCGGGCTCCGTCTCGAAGTCCCATGCCATGGCTGCTCCGGTCTTCCGCTGATTACAGTGTAATCTCACCGTGACAGTAGTACAGGTGACGAGTGGAGGCCCCATGGAGCTCTCGAACGGTTCGGTCGCCGTAGTCACCGGCGCGGCGAGCGGCATCGGTGCCGCACTCGCACGGGCCTTCGCCGCCGCCGGATGCTCCGTCGTGTTGGCCGATGTCGACGCCGTTGCCCTCGATGCCGTGGCAGCCACCATGGAGGAGGAGGTCCTCACCGTCGTCACCGACGTGAGTGTCGCCGCCGACCTGGAGCACCTGGCTGAGACCGCCTTCAACCGATTCGGTGCCGTCCACGTCCTGTGCAACAACGCCGGGGTCTCGACGTTCAACCCGGTCGTTGCCCAATCGCTCGACGATTGGCGTTGGGTGCTGGGGGTGAACCTCTGGGGCGTGATTCACGGGGTGCAGGCCTTCCTGCCGAGGATGACGGCCAAGGGGCAACCTGCCCACATCGTGAACACGTCGTCGCTGGCCGGTTTGGCGAGCGGCCTACCCGCGCTCGCCCCGTACAACGTCAGCAAGGTGGGTGTCGTCGCCCTTAGCGAGACGCTGCGCATGGAGCTGGCCATGGCCGGCTCGCCCGTGGGCGTCAGCGTGTTGTGCCCGGGCAGCACACCTACCCGGATCCTCGAGAGCGAGCGCAACCGGCCGGCGGCGCTCGGCAGCGAACTGCGCGTGCCCGACGGCGACCTGATGCGCGAAGCCGTGCGGTCGGGATTCGATGGCCCGGGTGCCCGTACCGTCAACGAAGTTGCGGGGGATGTGCTCGACGGTGTGCGGGGAGGCCAGTTCTGGATCATCACCAGCGGTGAGATGCGTGAGCTGGTGTCGTCACGGTTCCACGAGATCGACGGCTCCACACCGCAAGGCTGACGAGACCCGGGCGGATTCGTGACGAACTTCGGCAGTGAATGGCGGAGTTTCGCTCCTGGACCCACAATGGTCAGGCCGATTCCTGCTTGTCCTGGTGCTTGTCGTGAGCGGCAAGCCTCAGGCTCGGGCACGTCGGGGTGGGCGTCGCGCAGCTCGAAGGCCCGCTTCGCCGTGCTCGGCGGGCGCCTTGATGAACGCGCGCCCTTCAAGACGTTGTACTCCCCTTACTCGAAACTCTGGTCGGTGCCGTGAAGAGCGTCGTGGAACAGGTACGCCGGTCGGCTCGACGAATGGTGAAGGTCAAGGGAGCGACGGTGCACCCGTCGGAGGCCGAAGCGGCCCTCCGGTCGGTAGAGGAGGGTGCGCCGGGCCTACGTGACCGGCCTTCTTGGTGCCGGCGGGCGGCCAGAGATCGCCGCCCCCGTCTTCATCGGCGAGCCGCTCGCCACCATCCGCGCCACAGTGCGAGCACCCCTGAGCGCTCTCAGGGTACCGACCCGTTGGCTCGCCATCGAGCAGGCCACGGTGGTGCCCATTCTGGCGTCGGGGAAGGTGGACAAGCGGGCCCTCCAACACCTGCTCTTCGACCGGGGGCTCCCCGGCGCGCCACCGGATTGACAGCAGGGCGCGCCCACCCGGCGGGACGGACCCGGCTCGGCTACGCGTCGTCCTCGGGCGTTGGTGACCCGGTGGGTTCAGGTGACCCGGTGGGCTCGGATGGCCGGGACGCCGAATCGCGGGGCCACAACGGATTGAGGCGCACGGCCGTCGCCAGGACCTCGGAGAGATCCCCGAGCGCCCCCGAGACGACGGAACCACCCGGCGCGCCGGCCAGCTGATCCCGCACCGCCCGCAGGGCACCATTCGGGATCTGGTTCACCAGCTCGAACGTGTCAGTCGCATCGGCCAGGCGTTTGGTCACCCGCTGGAAGTTGCCGACACCCTCGCGGAACTGGGCGAGTGTGTCGGGCAGGTAGCTCAGCTCGCGGACCATCTGGCGCGACCAGCGATCCACCCCGCCCAGCTGGTCCACGAGATCGTCGAGGATGCTCACGTTCTCAACGTAGCGCCGTGGACGATCGCTTCGTCCGCGCCTCCCGGATTGATCGGGCGCGCCCGTCAGACCAGGCCGTTCAGCGACGGGCCGCTCGGGAACCGGCTCCGTCGAGGAACCCGGTCAGGCCGGTGGGCCCATGCGGGCCGAAGTGCAGCTCCTCGGGCACGCCCATGCCGGTCCGGTCCCCCGACTCCCGTCAAGGGTTCGCCTCGCCGGCCTCTGGCCGCTCCTTCAGGGATGACTGCCGCTTGTTTTGGCATCGACCCGCCACGGGATCGTTGACACGTACAGCGCTGGGGACATGTGTGTAGTCCCCAGCCAACTAGCCATCTGACAGGGGCGACTGGTTCCGTGTCGCGAGAGCGCTAGCTGTGCCAGGCGCAGTCAAGGGCACCGCGGCCGACGTACAATTGTGCGCTGTGAGCTACGTGGTGGACTTCGTCAACGTTTCCACCATTGGCCTGGAGTCGTCGCCAGTGGCGGCTGCGCTCGCTGGGCTGAGGGCGCACGAGGCTCGCTACTTCAAGAACAAGTACGACCTCGTATTCGCGGTCGAACCGGCCACCGGGGCGAAGACGACCATCGACTGGGTGCATCACATCCTCAAAGAGGAGCGCGACATCGCTATCGCTTCGCCCCCGCTTGAGGCAGTGGATCTCGAAGTTGAGAACATCCGGTGGCCCTATGTGTTCTACGAGAACGGGCTCTCTATAAACGTCGCGTACGCACTCGACGAGCCAAAGAAGCAAGCAGTCGGTTTCAAGCTCTCAGAAGGACTGGGGATCCCCGCCGAGCTTGGCTCATTCAAATTCGCGCGCCAGAGGTCGAAGCTAGCCGGGACGATCCGAGGCTCATACTTCGTCGTCAAGGGCGAATACTGAGCCCATCGAACCTCAGACGCGACGCTTCCGCAATGATTGGCTACGCTCCTGGGCGCCCCACAACGCCGATCAGGGGGACCACAATCCGGCACCACGGGAATCGTCGTGCCAGCCAAAGGAGTCCTGCTCTCCACTCCTCTCATGGCAGGATTCATAAATATGGCACTCGTCGCTCTTCATCGGCTCTATCAACGGACTTGCAGGGACTGCGGCTACCACTGGACTGTGACCCGTGCGCAGAAACAAAAGAGGATGCGTCAGCCGGTACTTCGACGACGCGGGGTAGAAAACCCTCGCGAAGCCTTAGTGGCGACTTCAGAGCCAGTGATGGACCCGCTCAAGGAGTGCGCCAAATGCGGAGGCGTTCGGTTCTCCGAACGGCCAGTCACGAAGCGCCGTCCAGCCGACCGCCCGGTCTAACCGCACGTTCCATCCGCATCCCAGAACAGTGGCCGGGACGGGACACTTCGGCCGTTCGGGGTCGCCTCGAAGTGTTGTCAATCTCAACCAACGGTTGATATGTGTTGCCACCTATACTCAGCACCTGTGAGTTATGCCGTTGATTTCGTCAACGTATCGACCGTCGGCCTGGAGTCTTCCCCAATGGTGGCCGCGTTGGCCGGCCTGCGGGCGAACGAGGCTCGCTACTTCAAGAACAAGTACGACCACGTCTTCACGGTCGAGCCTGCCGCCAAGGCCAAGAGGGACATCGACTTGGTGCAGCGTATCCTCAAGGAGGAACGTGACATCGTCATTGCGTCACCGGCGCTCGAGGCAACGGCGTTCCAGGTCGAGAACATCCGCTGGACCTACGTGTTCTACGAGAGCGGGCTGTCGATCAACGTCCTGTACACGCTCGACGGGCCGAATCCGAAGCGGGCCGTGGGCTTCAAGCTCTCCGAAGGGATGGACGTCCCCGCCGAGTTGGGCTCGTTCAAGTTCGCACGCCAGAAATCAAAGCTTGCAGGGACGATCCGAGGCTCGTACTTCGTGATCAAGGGCGAGTACTGAACCCATAAGGCGTCGGATCCCCCGGCATTTGGCGCTGAACCCGGCAGCCGTCAACAACTGTGTCCCCTTTAGGGTCGCCGGGTTTATCACGTAGAGAGGCTCACCGTCAGCGACACGACATCAGGAAATCGTCACCGTCGGATCCTCCGCGAGTTACGGACCACATTCGTTTCTGGGTGTAATGGGACGAGCTGCATCTCGCACACCTCGCCAACTCAGCCTTCATTTCCAGCGACTGTTCGCTCGGAGCGGCGATCATCTTCCAATCGGCGCCACCAACGAATAGTCCTCCGGACGACGCGGCTCCCGATTCAAGATGATGCTTTGTTAGGTAGCGGGGCATCGTCCAGCTATAGCCGCACTGCTTGCAGGTTCGCTGAACCTCAGGTCGAACCAGCGCTCGAAAGAACCCGCTCATGCCCACTGACCAAAGCTTAGGACTCACCTGAAGTCACAGTTGACTGTCTAATTGGGCTCATCGAGCCTGCCCGCTTTCACCGTGACATTGGCTACACCCCCCTGGGCTATTTCAGCCACGTTGAAAGGTGGTGTCCCTATTCCCGTACGCGATCGGGACGGGGATGGAACGTCCATCAGTCTGAGAACATGATTGATGACTGATTTCGGTAGAGCGATGGACTGACCGTCGAGAACGGCAGAAGCGCTCCTTTGGAAAGGAGTCCGAATGGCCCGAATACTGGTCACTGGCTCGTCAGATGGCGTCGGCCTCATGGCGGCCCGCCTGCTCGTCGAAGACGGTCACGAAGTCACGCTGCATGCCCGCAACGACGCACGGGCCGACGACGCCCGAGCCCAGCTGCCAGCCGCGATGGACGTGGTCGTCGGCGATCTGTCGAGCATTTCGGGCATGCGGCGGGTCGTCGAGCAGGCCAACGTCCTCGGCAAGCACCAGGCTGTCATCCACAACGCCGGCATCGGATACCGAGAGCCAGGGCGGATCGTGACGGTTGACGGCCTGTCACACGTCTTCGCCGTCAACGTGCTGGCGCCGTACCTCCTAACCGCCCTGATGACCCGGCCGGATCGGCTCGTCTACCTAAGTTCTGGCATGCACCGCGGCGGCGATCCAGATCTTTCGGACCTCCAGTGGGAGCGTCGCTCTTGGAATGGGTCACAGGCGTATGCGGACTCCAAGTTGTTCGACGTCGTCTTGGCATTCGCCGTGGCGCGTCACTGGCCGGACGTGCTCTCCAACGCCCTGGAGCCGGGCTGGGTGCCGACGAAGATGGGCGGCCCCGGCGCTCCTGACGATCTGTCTTTAGCCCCGGTCACCCAGGTTTGGCTTGCGACGAGCGACGACCCTAAGGCCCTGGTGACTGGAAATTACTTCTTTCACCAGCGTCCGCGCGAGACGCACCCGGCGGCGAGCAGCCTCGAGGTGCAAGAAGGCTTGCTCGAAGTGTGCGGGGAGCTCACCGGAGTCGAATTTTCGTAACCCGAGATCGCGCTTAGTTCGCCGGCTGGGGACTGCGCTCGTTCGGCCGGTTTGCTTACGCCTCGAAGATCGAGAGTTCTCAGAACGCCTTTGACGTCACATCCGTCAAAACGTGAAGCGCGATAACCCCACGACAGCCTCTTCGCACATCACGCCGGCCCCAATACACACAATGGTCATGACAACTCCCCAAATGCGGACCCCTCGTCTGGCGAAAGCGGCGGTAACGACACTCGGGATACTGGCGATCGCGGCAACTCGTATAAACAGACCCGCGTGTGTGTGCACCTGTGGCGTTGGAGTCCCCGGATAAAGGATCACCGTATCGAGTCGGGCCGCCCAGTGCAGAAGGGGTAGGAGCAGGATGATGGAGACGATGGGTGCTAGCGCAAGAATGGCGTTGCGCTTTGCGAGGGCGTCGGCCTCTACTCCCACGTCTCCGCTACCCATGCTTCAGATTGTACCGAGATGCACGCTATTTCAGATGGTGCTCCAGAACGAGGGGACAAGGGTGCGCCCGATCCGGAAGGGGTGTCGGGTGTAAACCTGGGGCTGTGTTGGGGATTCGAACCTTTGCTGCCGCTGCTGTTGGCGCCATCGGACTGAGTGTGGCGGCCTGTGGTCATAGCTACCGACCACAGGTCTCGGGTCATGGGTCGACTCCTCCCACTGCCTCTACTCGTACGACCGCCGCAGCAGTTGCGACGCACCTCCCGCAGGCCGGTTACCGAGGCGTCGAGAACTTCTGCGCCTCGGCGCCGCTGTCTGGGCACGTCCTCTACGACGGGTCGGCAGGGCGACTTGTGCCCAGCGTGCTGAGTGTCGCGATCGGCGGCTTGCCTCCAGACAGCGGGGTCTACGTCGATTGGTCGAACGACCACATCCGCGGCTACATCATCGCCTCGTTTTCGACTGACTCCACGGGGACACCGATTCCGTCCTCGGTCAGCATGGGCCGTCTTGCTGAGGTGCGAGGCGTCGAGATGGTGCTCGAAAGTGTGACCATCCCGCCGACGGTCTTCGGTCGCCTCCAACCGTGCTGAGGTTGCTCAGTGGTGTCCCATTCAGTCGCCGGTATGTGGCCCCGCCCGTTGGTTTGATCCACTGTGCGCGAGGCGGAGAAGGCTTCGGCTAGCGACGCCTAAGCCGAGTGTCCGCGAGTGCGGGCGAGGATGCGAGGTAGTTGTCGTCGGGATTGAGTTCCGATCCCGGGGGGACGATCTCGTCAATGCGGTCAAGCAATTCATCATTGAGAACGACGTCGGCCCCGGCGAGGAGGTCGTCCAGTTGTTCGGGTGTCCGCGGTCCGATAATGACCGAGGTGACCCCTGGGTGGGCTCTGACAAACGCCGTAGCCATGTGGGTCAGGGGAAGTCCGGCCTCGGCAGTCAGCTTGTTCAACGCCTCGACCGCCTCCAATTTGGCTCGATTGGCCGAGATGTTCAGGTCGAATGCCTGGGGTGCGATGCCGGTCCGGTGGCCACGAGTGGGATCGGCCCGTCCCGACAGCCATCCGCTACTCAGCGGACCATAAGACAGCACGCCCATCCCGTGACGCTGTGCGGCCGGAAGCACGGTGCCCTCAATGGTCCGGGTGAGGATCGAGTAGCGGGGCTGCTCGGTTCGGAATCGATGATGACCGCGCCTTTCGGCTACCCATTGCGCCTCGACCATGAGGTCGGCCGGGAAGGTGGACGAGCCGATGGCACGTACCTTTCCGGCCCGGATCAGATCAGACAGGGCACCGAGCGTTTCGTCGAGGTCCGTGCTGTAGTCGGGCCGATGAAGTTGGTAAAGGTCGATGTAGTCCGTGCCAAGGCGACGCAGGCTCGCTTCGAGTGCACGGGTGATCCAGCGCGGTGACGCGCCCCGCCGACTTGGGTCCTCCCCAACCGGAAGTCCGAACTTGGTGGCGAGCACGACGTCATCGCGCCGTCCGAGCAGGGCCTTTCCAACAATTTCTTCTGACTCTCCGCGAGAGTAGACATCGGCGGTGTCTACGAAGTTGATACCAGCGTCGAGGGCCGTATGGATGATACGGATCGACTCGTCATGGTCGGGATTGCCCATGGCTCCCAACATCATCGTCCCGAGCGCAAACCCGCTCACCCAAATGCCCGTGCCACCGAGGACTCTGCGCTCCATTGCCTCTCCTTGATAAGCCACCGACCTCTGTTCTACCTCCCAGAGCTTGCGGTATGACCATGTGGGCGTAGGACTGACCGTCACAAGTGAGCCTTGTCTGACGAACTGGCTCGCCTGGGTTCCAAGTAGTTCATTGATCCGAGGCGAACGTCATCGTCCTCTTGAAGATTGGGCCCTTCGGGTTCGGGGTGCCGCGAACCCGGGTAGGTGGCAAATTTCCAGCGCTTGATCGGCTCATCGAGGTCGCGGACAACAAACCCGCGTCGTCTCGGCGAAGACCTTGATGGCCACATTGCGTTCGAGCGGTTCCCATGGGTCAAGTCCGTCGGATCTCATCGGCACCGAGCGCAGGCCTCCGCCCGACGAGGGTGCCCCGGTACGTGGCGACGCTGGGGCAATTCTGCACCACTGGGCTCATCATCTGACGGTGAGTCGAACCACTCCTGCCCAATCGGCAGACGTCATATCTCCGAGTTGGATGACTAAAACGGCGACCAGTCTCCGTCCGGGTCAGTGGTCTGCCCCAATTCGATGAGATGACCGTCGGGGTCCCGGATGTAGCAACGAATCTCATACGCGTGTTGCTTTGGGGGCGTCAGGAACTCTGCTCCCCTGGCACGCCACTCGTCGTACTTGGCGTAAATGTCCGTGACTCGGATGTTGAGAAAGGCGCTGGACCGGTCGGGGTCGGGTGGCGTCTCCAGAGTCACGGTTGGCTTGTCGTCAGTCGGGCCTCCGCCAGTGTTGATGACGATGAAGCTATTGGCCAATGCGACATTGGTCGGTACCGGGCCGAATACTTCGGTGCCGCCAAGCACTTCTGTATAGAAGCGCCTGGAGCGTTCGACATTGTCCGACACAATGAAGTGGGTCAGTACCATTCCTTCTTTGGACTCGTTGTTTTCAGCCAACCTGCACCTCCAGTGGTTGGGGCACACACCCCGCAACTACCAGGCTTATGTTCTTTTGAGCGAAGTATCGTCCTTATTCCACGCGGCGACCAGAGGCCATCACAGAGAAGTCCGATTTCTCATCGTGGACGAAGCAACTCCAGGACCCCGACGACGCTGTCGGATCGGCGGGACACACGGCCACCTCCTGTCCGTGTGGCACTGGACGTGCTTCCGGTGCCAGAGCTGCTCATCGACCTCGATGAGCGTGGCGTGTGGCCTGCTGACTCCGATCAAGCCATGAGTTTCGAGTCGACCTGTCCATCCCCTGATGACCGAGCAGCAAGAACGAAAGCCCGGGCGATATGGAGTACCCAAGGTGGAATTCGAGCGGATACGGCCCATTCATCCGACTGATTACAATTGTGTCTGGGGCCGCCTCCCTTCCTGCCGTCCCGCCAGAGCCCAATGATCGCCTGGCATCTTCCAGCGCCATGGCAGGAGTTTTTCGCACCGCACGAAACTCGGCCGGGACCAGATGATGGAGATCGGAGATTTCGGTCATGGATTCGACCAGCCCATCACCTTGGATTACCAGAACGACCCGCAAGAACCAACAGTCCGGCGGCTCGAGTTCAAGGTCGCCGACCGGGGACCGAACGGCCGGCCGAAGCCCTGGGACAACATGGGATTGAGATTGCACGGTCGTTTTGACGAGCTTGCACGATTACGAGGGCTCGCTCAGCCAATTGTCTGATGGTGGATCTGCGACATCCAGGTCTTGCCTCGGTGCCCCGATTCGCGAGGTCGGGCATCCTCTGACTCGGCAGTATCCGCTGACGTCCTATGGCTCACTCTGCCCGGTTGACGCGACGTCAAGGGCGGCGCGTGCGGCCGTCGCCAACGGATTCCGGCATAGGCGGCAAAATGGATCACGAACTCGCGAAGCTCCTCATTGAGATGTCGCCCGAGCGCAATGCAGCGCCGCTCCGGTGAAGACAGCCACCGTGCCCTTGACGGTTTCCATCACCGAACGATATCCATCGGGGGGGAGCGATGCGGGTGTCACACAGCCAGGAGTGCCCGGTGAAGTCAACAAACCGGAGAGTGTCCCCGATCGTCGGCTAGGTGTGACGTTTTCTCGGTTTGGATGACCCTTCGCCGTCCATAGATCCAAGAGCAACCTCACGGTCGTCCTCGACCCTGATATTCACACCGGTAAAGGCTCCGTTGGACAGCGAAAGTATCTGCGCGATTTCAATCACGACGTCCCGAAGATATTCGCTGTCCTTGATGTTTGAGAGTACAGAGCCGTGAAAGCGGGTCCCCGGTAGTTCACCTGAGACACATCTGCTCCTGAAAAGTGCTCCCTTCCACCGCAACGTCCATGAGGTGGAGACAGCTGAGATCGGCGGCTGTGAATGACGAACCGACAATTCGTGAGTCCTCTACCTGTAATTCTTCGAGGCCGCCATCTGAGAAGTCCCCCCGGGATGGTTGTGTGATCGATCTCACACCCCGCGAGACGACGCCGATCGGGTGCTGAGGAAAGGTCGGGGCAAGGCGAGGAGGAGTGGGCCGACCGCTCTCACAACGGGTCATTGGGCTCCAGGATGGGAGGGCGGCAAGAGTGCCGCCATGCGCCGGTCCGGCGCTGCCACTCCCAGGCCGTGGCCCGGGACTACCCCAGCCGAGTCGCGGTGATGAGGACGGTCTCGAAGTTCATGACGAACGAGCCGCCGTGATCGTCGATGGCCGCGCCGATGGCTTCGAACAGACGGTCTCGAACCGTTGGCTCGAGGGCGGTGTGGTCACTCCGTGACACGAGCTGGTCCAGCCACTCATCCCGCTGGTAGGCCCGCGTCCAGGGGAACCACTTCTCTGTCGGCGTACCGAATTCGGGTACCGCTGAGACGGCGTCGATCTCCGAGTCGAGTCCCGTCTTCACGTCGGATGACCGACTGGCCGCGTACCCCCGGAACAGGCGATGACCGCCGGGCGGCACGACTCTCGCATACACCTCCTCGAGAGCATCGGCCAGATCATCGGGCGGACACCCCGCGTTCCAGATCAGACAGAGCTTGCCGCCCGGCCGCAGCACAGAGGCCGCTTTCGCGGTGGCGACAGGGAGGTCGAGCCAGTGCCACGCCTGCGCCGAGACCACCCGGTCGAAGGTGCGACCAGCCGTGTCCCAGGCCTCGAAGGCCGCGATCTCCACGTCGAGCCCATGAGCTCGGGCGATCTCTGCCATTCGCGGAGCGAGTTCCACCCCCAGCACCTTGGCGCCACGCTGGGCCATCTGACGTGAGGCAATCCCGGTGCCACAGCCCACGTCGAGAACGTCCAGGGTCGTAGGCACCGGACCGAGCAGCTCGTCGATCGCCGCATCGGGATAGTTCGGCCGGAATCGGTCGTAGGCCTCAGCTTCCTGGTCGAACAACTTCGAACGCTGCAGGGCCAGAGGGCGCGCTGCCAAACGGTCGCGTTCGCTCGCATCCATAGACGCCAGCCTGCCGCAGATCGCCGGCTACGGGCGCCCATGCAGTGACGGCCGGATGGGTGTTCGCTGTTCTCCTCGTCACAAGGAGGATGTCATGCCCACCCCAATTGCCTGTTCAGTGGCACTGATAGCGCTCGCGACGCCGGTCCGTTCGCCCAGGCTCAAGGTGGCGGCGGCTGCATTCCTGGCTCGTTACAACGGTCGGACCTTCGAGACCTCGCGCTTACAACCTTTCTATCGCTTGACCCACATCGACGACCGGATCCCGTCGAACCCGGCGCAATACGCCCGCCGGCCCCACGGACCATTCGCGAGCCTCGGATCGTCGGAACGTGACCTGAATCACGCGATCGAGGGCGTACGCACGTTCATCCGTGAAATCAAATCGGGGGTTTCGGATCGCCCGACCCGGCGAACCGGGCATCCTTCCCAAAGGCCGCGTCACGCCCAGGGTGGTCGAAGTGCGACGGCCGTCTCACGTATCAGAGACGGATCCAGCAGTGTGCGGTTCTCCGGTATCTGTAGCGACTTGGGCGGTGCAGCCGACGCGGGCACGCGTGCATGGGGTTTTGCGCTCGTTGTCGGCGGTCGTCAGCCGGTGCTGGGAGCCAAATCTTCGCTGGGAGTAATCCCCCTAGGCGGCGACCTCGGCGAGTAGGGCGTCGATCTGGGACATGCACGCCTTCATGCCCTCGGCCACGCCCATCGCTATCGCTTGTTCCATCCCTTCGAGCGAGTCGAAATGCGTGGTGAGGACCATGCGCGTCGTGTCGCCCGCCGCTTCGATGTCGATCTCCATGCGAGTCATGGAATGGCCGTCGCTTGGCGTTCCGTCATCCTCTACGATGGCGTCTTCGACCACGAGCCGGGTCGGTGCGTCGGCCTCGATCACGTTCCAGGTGCCGTTGAACGTATCGCCGCCGTCGCGGCCGGACATGAAGTAGGTGATCGTGCCGCCCGGCGTGAGGTCGTGATGCTCGAAGGTGGCCGGGAATCCGGGCGGACCCCACCACCGCTCGAGTAGGCGCGGGTCGGCCCACAGCTGCCACACGTTGGAGATGGACGTCTTGAACTCTGCAGTGATGACCATCGTCTTGGCCTCTGCGTTCTTGTCGACATTGCAAACGGTCATTCGTCATCCTTCCCAGTGGTTTCGTTGAGGACGTCTTCGAAGCGTTCGAGGCGGGCCCGCCACACCGTTTCGAGTTCATCGAGAAGTTCGTGCGCGCGGCGAAGTTGGTTGATCTCGCCGTGGACGAGTTGTTCCCTTCCGCTCCGATGCTTTGAGACCAGACCGGCGTCGACCAGGACCTCGACGTGCTTCTGCACCGCGGTCAGACTGATGGGATACAGCCGGCCGAGCTCGCTGACGGAGCGCTCACGGTGGAGGGTCCGAGTGACGATGTCGCGCCGTGTTGCGTCGCTGAGCGCGAAGAACAACCGATCGGTCTGTTTCTTGCGCTCCAGAGTTCCTACAACCATTTGGTTGTAGGTTACACCTTCCGCCGACCATGTCAATAGGGCAGCGCTCGCGGCGTTCGTCCGAGGAGATTGTCCTTGGAGATGGCGCAGAGGTATCGACCATGTGGACCAAGAGCCACCGAAGTGACGACGACTGAGCAGCCGGCGGGGCTCACGCAAAGGCGGCCCAGCTCGTGGCACCGGTCCGGTCCACGATGTGGATACTCGTTCGGATCGCGCTTCGGTAGGCGGCGACGGCAGTCGTCACATTGTCAGAGGGTTCTACGTCATCACCGGGAACCGTGTCGTCGCATCCAGCGAATAAGAGCTGGAACCAGAGCGATTCCACATGTGCGTGCACAACTCGAGAAGACTGGTCCCGGTCGGGACGCTCGACCAGCGAGCCGCCTCCTCATCCAAGCCGTCTACTTCAAGACGACCGCCTCCCAGAGGTAGTCGAGGAGGTTCTACCTGTCAGGCCGTCAGAACGAGCGGTCCATCCTTGGTGACCACCATTGAGTGCTCGAACTGAGCAACCAGGCTCCCGTCAGCGGTTCGAAGCGTCCATCCGTCCGCATCGTCAACGACATAATCTGCGGAAATGGACAAGAACGGCTCGATAGCGAGGACCAGGCCTTCGCGAAGAACCATCCTCTGGCCGTCATCGATGCTCGGGACTGACGGCGCCTCATGGAGTCTTCGCCCGATGCCGTGGCCATTGAGATTCTTGATGACGCGAAACCCGTGGCGGCGTGCTCTCTTTTGGACCGCCCGACCTACATCGCGGAGTCGAGCCCCTGGCTGAGCGGCGTTCATGGCGTCGCGTTGAGCACGCTCTGTAGCCTCTAGCAGTCTTGAGGCCACAGGGGAGACCTCGCCGACGGCAATGCTGATACCTGTGTCAGAGAAGTAACCGTCCAGCTCGGCAGACACGTCAAGGTTCACGAGGTCGCCATTGCGTAATTGGCGCTTGAGAGACGGAATGCCATGGGCCGCTTCATCGTTGATGCTGACACACGTAGAACCTGGAAATCGGTAGGTGACACGGGGTGCAGAGCGAGCCGCGTGGCGTCGAAATATCTCTCTGCCCACCGCGTCGAGTTCCCCGGTGGTCGCGCCAGGAGCGACGGCGTCCACCATGGCTTGGCGGGCTTCGGCGACAACACGACCAGCTCGAAGGAGTGCGTCGAGATCTTCTTGCTTGTCAATCGTCATGCAGGGATTCTACGTCGGACCGAGACGGCCCCTCCCGGCGAACGCACACTCAGCACCGACGAAAGACGCCCGTGACGGGATCCCTGCCGCTCGCCAGATCCTTCGATATGCGCTAGCACCTAAGGCGTGGCGAGCCCGTTTGTGCACAGCATGGCCAGCAACTTCGAGGAAGCACTGCGGCTGATGGAGGCGGCTCTGACGGATTGTCCCGATGACCTGTGGGAGACGGACCTGTGGCCCGACCAGGCGCCCACGGGTCCCATGCCACATGGGGGATTGCATGGGTCAGCCCCCTGGTTCCTGGCATACCACGCGCTGCTGACCCTGGACTACGACCTCACCGCCGAGTTCGAACCGTGGGAACCGCCACACCCCTTTGACGAGAACACCTACGCCCTTCCCAACCGTGCGTTCACCAAGGCCGAACTCCTCAGTTACGTCGACTACTGCCGCGGGAGGGTGCGCCGAACGCTCGACGCGCTTACCGAGGACGCGGCGGCCCGGCCACTTCCTGACGCCCATCGATACCGCGGCATGCTGTATGGGGTGATTGTCGGCGGCATCCCGCTGCACGTCCTTGAGCACGCCGCCCAGATCCGCCAGTTCCTCACTGCAGCTGGAATCAGAGTGCAACCCATGCCCGGCGATCGTGGGTACGGTGAATCCTGATCGTGCTCCGGCGCGTGCCTTCCAGACCGCCGAGAGCTATCTGGATGCCGGAGTGGGGGCAGTCCCAGCCCTCGGCTCATTCGACGATGTTGAAAGAAGTCGTCCAATAGCCCCGTAGGAATGTCGTGAAGCCTCTCGCTGTACCACCTCTGACTCTCGTGCTGACGTACGTCGTATTCTCGACAATCTCGCATCGAGGGATACCGCATACCAGCGTCAGGCGCTCGCGCGCGTCGAAGCACCCAGAGTTCGCCACTCATTTCTTCGTGGCTGGAACGACCTGCTGCCGACGAGGCGAGCCACGCGGACGTCATCGGCAAATTTTCCGGTACTGCGTTCAAGGCCTTCTACGGCCGCGCGCTTCCACAGCACCGAGACATGCGTCCACAGATGGCAGACACTCTGAAGTCGATACGCGCACAGGTGGTGAGCCTCACGGGCTGACTCCTGTTTCGTCGATTCCTCCGGGACGTCGTGAGCCGATCGTAGGGAGACACTCTCAGTACGATTGACCGGCGCGAGTTGTGGAACACGTCCGGGGAGGTCGAGGTGGAGATATGGGACGCGGAACGTGATGAGATGCGAGATCTTGCTGAGCGACTCTCCGAGATAGATGGCGAGCAGTGGAACTCCCCGTCATTGTGTACGCAATGGCGCATCAGGGACGTGCTCGCCCATTTGACCGCGGGCGCGGAGGGTGCTTTCGGATTCGGCTGGATCCTCAGGAGCACACTGGGCCACGGCTTCAACTACAACCGGTGGGTGGCAGCGGATGGGCAACGACGCGGTCAACAGGATCCAGCGGTCACATTGAACGCCTTTCGGAGTGCCGCGGCCAACCGAAATGCTCCGTCCGGAGCTCGGCCGGTCCGAAGCCTGATGCATGTCCTGATCCACGGTCAGGACATGTGTCGACCTCTGGGCATCAGACGCGACCTGCCCGAGGCCCATCTCGTTCCAGTTGCGAACCTCGTCAAGAATGACGTTCATCTCTTCGGCGCCAAGACGCGCATCGCCGGCTTGAAGCTCACGGCCACCGATATGGATTGGTCTCATGGGAGCGGACCCGAGGTAACGGGTCCGGCAGAAGCGCTGGTCATGATGATGGCCGGGCGCTTGGTTGCACTCGATGATCTCTCGGGCGAGGGAACGGCCGTTTTGGTCGCCAGGCGCTGAACAGCCCCCCTTTCGGGGGGCCGTTCATGAGTGACACCTACCGCCTGTATTTGGGGCAAAGCGCTACCACCGATAGAAGCGGTGACTGCCAGCACCCTCCCCCCGACCAATGGCAAATCCGACCAGCCATAGGACAAGAAACACCGCAGCCAGAATCCACAACACATGGACGGCGAAGCCCGCTCCAAAGAGAATCAGGACGAGCAGCAATGCGAGAATCAAAAGCATGAGAACAACCTCCGTTATTTGAGTGAATAAGTCCCGAAAACTTGCCTGGTATCTAGTACGTCGAATCGACTCGACGGACAACGTTGCCTTGGCCATCATCCAAGACGGTCCGGCGTCGACGCGTGTTCGCCGCCACCATGACGATGAGTGAAATCACCGCGCCAATGACGCCGACAACCATCAGGATCCAACCGACTTTGTTTACGTTGAATCCATGCTGATAAGGCTCGGTGACTGCCCAATCGAGAATGGCTCCAACTGCAAATACAATGATGCTGACAACGAGTCCTCCAGCTCCAATCATGGAAGCCCCCTTTCTTCGTTGCAATCGCTGTACCCGTGGCAAGTGGAGTCAAACCGATTCAGAGCGTTTTGCGGATATGACCTGGAGTTTCGCTGGTCAGCAATGGTTTGAATCGCTGCCGTGAAGCCCGCTAATGGGGCTCGCCCGACACCACAGAGTGGTCGACCGGTAGCTTCAGGAGGGCGTTCTCGACGACCTCGCTCAGGGCAGGATGTATCCAGTACTGGCCCCGCGCAAGGTCGGCAACTCGTTGGCCGTGAGCGACCGCCTGGATGAGCGGGGTGATGAGGAGCGAAGCCTGGTAGCCGAGAATGTGGGCACCGAGCAGCCGGCCGGTCTCGGGGTCGGCGTAGAGCTTGCAAACACCGCCGTGATCTTGCAGCGCCCAGCCGTAGGCGACATCGCGATATTCCTGGAGGGCCTCGACGTAGGGCCGCCCCACGAGATCCTGAGATCGGGCTCCGACCCAGGCAATTTGCGGATCTGTGAACACCGCAGCGGGCACCCAATGGTGTGGCAGCGGACGCAGGTCGTCAGCGTGAGCCAGGTTGTGGGAGATGGTACGGGCTTCAGCGTTCGCCACGTGTTTCAGCTCGAAGGGCGAACTGCAATCGCCGAGCGCCCAGATCCCAGTCGCGGCACGGCCAAACTCATCGACGACGATATGCCCATCGGGCTCGAGGGCGATCCCAACTGAGTCCAAACCCAGATCGTCGGTATTCGGCGTGCGGCCGGTCGCCACCAACAGCATCTCGCATGCGATTCGTGCGCCATCCTCAAGGACAAGCCCGACGCCGTTTCCGTCGTTCCGCACCTCGGCGACCGTCGCATCGAGGTGAAGGTGCCACCGTGCGGAAGCCTCCTCGGTGAATCTCCGAGAGATCTCGCCATCGTGCGTCGCCAGCAACGTCTCGGCAGACTCCACAATGTGGATCCTTACCCCAAGGCTCGAGAACAGATGAGCCATCTCGACGGCGACGGACCCACCCCCGAGAATGACCATGCTGTCTGGGAGAGTCTCGAGACGCATGATCGTGTCCGAAGTCTCGAATGCAACACCTGAATCCTGGACCACCTCTGGGACAGTTGGGCGGCCGCCGGTTGCGATCACGGCCTGCTGCGCCGAGATGCGGGTCCGGCCGTTCACGACGAGTTCGCCGGGGCCATCGAAGCGGCCGTGGCCGTCATAGACGGTCACATTCGGTGACGCCGCCCGTTCCCGGTGTCCGTATCGGGAAGTCTCGTCGACCCGACTGAAAACACGGTTCCGGATCGACGGCCAGTCGACTCCCTGAAGCGTGGCCGAAAGGCCGAACTGCGGCGCCCCCTTGCACAGCTCGGCCAGATCGGCCGTATAGCCGAGCATCTTCGAGGGAATACAGCCCCGATTCACACAGGTCCCGCCGAAGGGGCCGCACTCAATGAGCGCAACCTCCCCAACGTCGTCGGCGATCACCATGTTTCCCGACCCCGAGCCGATGACCGCGAGCGCTACGTGTTGCATCGATTGCACCTACGGGCCTGCGAAGATGTTGACGGGCGCCGAAAAGCGGCGGCCATTTGAGGGTTGGCCGCAGTCAGGCTACCGACGGAGAGACCTCCGGCTGGCGCCCTCCCCACGGCCGAGGGCAAAACTTGCAACCCACACGATCGCGAGGATGACTGCAGCGATCCACAACAGGTGAATCGCAAAACCCGCGCCGAACAGAATCAGTACCAAAAGAGCCAACACAAATATCACCACTATCGTTCCCCTTTTCTTTCATCGGGCGACACATATGGAACGCCTACGAAAACCATCTGAGACTTGCGGTCCACCTCGATCCACATTGCCAAGGCGGGCAACTGCGCTCCTAGCTCCGGACCGCGTCCTTCACCTTCTCTCCTGCTTGCTTCAACTTGCCAGATGCCTTTTCCTTCTTGCCCTTCGCCTGCCGTGATCGGTCGTTGGTGGCCTTTCCGGCAGTCTCATCAAGGTGACCCTTGGCCTCCTGAATTTTGTTCTTCGCCTTGTTTGCCGTTGACATGAAGACACCCTTCGCTTTCAAGTTGGTTCGGGCGCGCTGACCGCGCTTGGGATCGGAGCGTTTCCTAGTACGTCGAGTCGACTCGGCGCAGGACATTGCCTCGCCCATCGTCAACGACAGTCCGGCGGCGACGCGTATTGGCCAGGGCCATCGTGATCACTGACAGCACGGCTCCGGCGAGACCGACGATCATCAAAATCATGCCTACCGTGTTCAGATTGAATCCATGCTGGTCAGGGTTCACTGTCACGGCGAAATTCAGAATTGCACCTACCGCGAAAGCGACAATGCTTGCCACAAGGCCTCCAGCACCAACCATCTACGTCCTCCGATCAGGCGTCGTACGAGGGATACCCCGGTCTCTCGCGACGAAACGGGGGTCCCGCATGTTGTTCCGATGTCAAAACATTTGAAATGGGATTTGTTGATTGTCGACGTCGCAAATCGCATCCCAGGACGGTTGGAAATCACCCGCCCCGGACGCAGAACGTCGCCTTCAGCCATGCAACAGCGCCGCAAAAGAAGGCGTGTTGCCTGCGGACAGTGTGCCGCTCTCATTGCTGCACTACGCCGCTGAGGGCTCCATGAGTGCAGGTTCGGGCGGCGGTTCGTGAGCTGCAGCCTCCCAAACCGCCGCAGCCGTTCGTATCGCCAAGAGCCGTGCAACTCCGGCACCCACACCAGTTGCGATGGCCCAGATCAACGCGTCTACCAAGGAAGCGCTTCGGTCTGCGGGCACCTTTGGGGGCGTCGATCCCCGCAGCGTCCTCCAAAGAACCTCCAAGAGCCGCTGCGTGGCGAGCGCAGCAAGTGATCCTACGCCGATGCTGACACCCTTCCAGCCGTACTTCTTGACAATTTGCACACTGGGGTCATACCCAGACCACCTGTGCGCACACCGACGACGCCCAAGTCGGCATGTCCGAGGGGCCGGTGCCAGGCGACGCCACAATCCCATATGGGACGCCCGCACCGCCGGACTTCCCTCGGCAAGTATTCCCTCTACGTGAATCGTCGTCCGAGGCCCCGCAGGACGTCGCGTTACCACTCTGCGCATCCATCTTTCGGCGTGGCCCAACGAGATCGAACGTCGCGGTCGCCGCACCGATGATCCCAAAGAGGCCGTTTCTTTGTTGGGATGGCTTTTGCTACCACCATTGCAATTGGAAGCCGGCGTCGGCGTCCGAGTCGACTCTGCCTCGAAACTCTCCTCCGGTCCAGTGCGATCATCCGTCGCAATCTTCTTGACTTAGGGTTGCCTAACATTTAGGCTGGCCTCACTTTTGAAGTGACGGAGAGCCGGATGTCAAGCGCAGAAGAACACGGCACGAAGCGGGGGTGGCGCAGCGCCAGGGCCCGCCGTCAGGGCGGTGAGCGCCAAACAACCAGCTCATCGACCGCGACGAGCATGCGCCGAGTGGACTGGATCAGGCTCGTGGTCGATGACGATCAGGTGCGCGCCGAGGCTGTCGGCGTCGGGTACCGCCTCCCGACGACCCGGCCGATTCCCTTGAAGGTGGCCGAAGCGCTGATCGCCGAGGGCACACCGTCCGTCACGCGCAGGTTTGGCAGTCACTCTGCCGATCAGATGGTCCCTCACGGCCCATCCGGCAGCTTGGACGCAGCGAGGTAACGATGTACGTCTGTCACTGCAATGCGGTCTCTGACCGGACTGTCGATGCCGCTATCGCCTCCGGAGCCTCAACGGTCTCGGAAATCACGGCACGTTGTACGGCGGGTGGGGGGTGCGGCGGGTGTCACGACTTGCTGGAAGCTCTGCTCGAAGCTACTGCCGCGGAACGTGAGCCGGCTGCGGCATCCGCCGCTTGACACTGCTTTCCGGCGCCCGCTCCGATCGACGCCTACGATCGTGGCTGATGATGACTCCGATACAGAGCACACATGCAGGGTGACCCTCGGATCGTCGAACTCCTGAACGAGGTGTTGACCGCGGAGCTCACCGCAGTCAACCAGTACTTCCTCGACGCCAAGATGTTCGACAATTGGGGCTATCAAAGGCTCGGCGAGCGCTTCCGCACCGAGTCGATCGACGAGATGAAGGATGCTGACCATCTCATTGAACGCCTGCTGTACCTCGATGGTCACCCCAATCTGCAGCGCCTTGGGACGATCCGGACGGGAGAGAGCCCGGTTGAGAAGTTGTCACTGGCCCTCGCACTCGAGCAGGAGGCGATCGAGCGCCTCAACCGAGGCATCGCTGTCTGTGTCGAGCAGAGTGACAACGGGAGCCGAGAGCTCCTCGCCGAGATCCTGAAGGGTGAGGAAGACCACGCGGACTGGCTGGAGGGTCAGCTCGCGTTGGTCGAACAATTGGGTGAAGTCCATTACCTCGCCCAGCAAGTCCGCGACTAACCCAAAGACTCGCCCGCCTCTTGACCGATGGGCATCGACTCGCAGCCATGATCTGCGTTGGCGTGCGGCACTAGGACCGCGCGTTGGTTACGGCGCAGGGTTCACGGGATGGAGCTCCGAATTCGAAGCGAATCCCTCGACGAAAGCCTGAACGTCTGTGGTCGGCTTGGAGCCAGAGCCAGAGCCAGAGCAGTTCACCGTGTTGATCGAAAAGCCCGACAACGACGTGGCAACTCGCACCGTCACCGGTCCTCGAATATGGCCGGTCTCGCAAGTTGGAACATTGAGATTGCCGTTGATCCGAGCCGCTGCCTTCCCCTTGACGCTCAGCAGCGCAGTTCGGTGTGCCTGGACCCACGCCACCAAATACTTGGCGCCCTGAGCGAAGTCAGGCGACCGGCCGTCGTCGATCCCTTGACTCACGGCGAGTGCGGGGATGCCGCGGGCTACCGCCGTCTGAGCCGCTCCCACTGTGCCCGAAAGCGTGGACAGGGGACCTATGTTCTGACCGAAGTTGATGCCCGAGACGACGAGGTTCGGACGTTGTGCCACTCCGTGGTCGTCAATTGCCCAGATGATGGTGTCCGCCGGGTAGCCGGCGACGGCTTTGGCCGGGTAGCCACTCGCGGTAGTGCTCGAAGTCGCCGTGAGCGCACCCGACGTCACTTTTGCGCCAGTGCCGCTCTGGTTGGTCAGAGGTGCCACCACCGTCACCGAGGTGTTGGGCAGAGCTTTCAGGACCTTGACGGTCTCATCGATCCCGGGCGCCTTCACCCCGTCGTCGTTGGTGACAAGAATGTGGAGGACCGGCTTTTTGGTCGAAGCACCTGCGGTATTCGAAATTGCGCCGCACAACAACATCCCGGTCATGGCTGAAAGCAGCGCCGAGGCGCAGACAGCGCGCTGGAATTCAGATCGCATGATTCGTCCTTGTTTCTGGCATCGCGGGGCGATTTGCCACCTACGTGGGCGCCGGAATGTAACAGAACAATTGCGAATCCAAGAGGCACCCCGGTCGATGTCCACCAACGCCGGCGGGAAGTGTCGGCACGAGCGGGCCTTGATCGACCCTCATCACCGACGATCAAATCATGGCGATCTGAGTGAGGACGTACCGATTCTGGTTTGCAGAAAGCCGACTCTGTCAGCTTGCCTCATGGGCCAGAGCGGCACCGAGCTGATCGACGAGGGCGACGGCGACGAGGCACTGTTCATGGCTGATGGGCGCCACGGGCGTCGGAGTCAAGAGGAAGGTCCCCAGAATCCTCCCTCCCCCATGAACAGGGAGCTCAACCTGTCTCGTCGGAAGGCCTGCCGTGGCGGTGGGCCAACGAAGCGGGTTGAGTCGAACGGTGCCGTCGTGATCGATCCATGCCCCCTTCCCTGACGGTTGCTCTCGGACGAAACGGCAGTCCTGAAGATTGAGAAGCTCCCGGAGCTCGTTGGCGACTGCCATGAGGACGAACTCTGGTTCCTCTCCCCCGGCGATCCGTTGCCCGAGATCGTGGAGCCGGGAGATCTCCAGGTGCCCGCGGGCCGCTGCTCGTTGGTGTTGCCTTCCACGTGCAGCGAGCTCTCCGACCAGGAGTCCGACTGCGACGAAGAGAACCTCGGTCGTGATGTCGTCCGGCCGGCTGATCCGAAAGGATCCGTAGGGACGAGTCAACAGAAAGTCGAACGACGCCGCGGCAACCAGGGCCGCCAGGGCTGCCGCGCCTCGGTTCCCCCAGGAGGCGATGGCAACCGTCACGACGACCAACACCAGAGCATCGTCCGCCGGCCCGAGGTGGCCCCGACTGGGCACCAAGAGCAGAGCGACGGCAATCGGCACGGTCACCGCAGCGATCCAGATCCAGAATGGAAGGGCGCGCTCGACGCCTCGAAGGATCTTGTGGTCGGGAGAATCGGTCATGTCAGTGGTCCACGCCGGAGCCCGATGGCGAGAGCAGCTCAAAGGCAGGATTGATCATCGCCAACTTGCCGCGGTGCTTGCCAACCATGCCCTCGGCGGTGAGCATCGACCCACTACGGAGTCCGCTGATGGATCGCCGACCGAGGAACACGAGGGTGATCGCCTGGCCACTCCCGTCGACCAGCACACATTGGACGGTCGGAACGTCTGAGAGTGGCTGAACGCGCACGGTCTTCACCCGACCTGACACCTTCGCCCGGGACCGCCACTTCAACGCCGATATTTGCTGAGGCTCATGATGGCTCGGTCCGTCACGCGTCGGCAGGACCGGTTCTGTCGCGTATTCCGGTTCCTCGAACAACGTCTCCACGTCGAGCGAGGTTTCCGTGAGGCCCTTGGCGACATGGAAGGGAATGATGGTCGCGTTGACGTGGGGCAGCTGGCTGACGACGTCGACGATGCGGTCTGCCGTTTGATCATGGAGGACTCTGCGCCAGGTCTTGCCGTAGGAACGACGTGGCATAAGCATGCTGACCTCGGTTTCGCCGTCGGTCAGCTCGGCCGCCAGCTCCAATGCCGCCCGCCCAAGACGTCGGTCCGGGCAGTCGATCACGTCCAGCGGAAGACGGGCGAGCCCAAGTTGCTGCCACCGGGAGATCAAGAGCTCAGCGCGCTTGTCGTCAATGTTGAAATGCACGGCGTGGAGATCGTCCGGGGTGAGCGTACGGGCGTACTGGACCGCCCTCGCCGTCGCCAGGTCGATCTTGTCCACGAGGATGACGACGACATGGCGGCGCAGGACCTTGGCCTCGCAGGCCGCGACCGCGGCACCCTCCTCCAAGACTGCGTCCTCTTCGCGGTATTCCTGGTTGGTCCGAACCAATGCAAAGACGATGAGGGGCATGACGATCACGACCACCCATGCCCCCTGGGTGAACTCAGCGATCGCGAAAACAACGACGACCACCGCGCACACGACAGCAGCCACGGCATTGACCGCTACGCCTTTGCGCCAATGCTGGTCGCGGTGGCGCCAATGATGGGTCACCATGCCGGACCCGGCCATGGTGAACCCGGTGAACACCCCGATGGCGTACATCGGGATGAGGGCCGCAACCTTGGCGCCGGTCGCCAGCAGGAGCACGATGGAGGCACCGGCCAGGAGCAGGATCCCGTTGGAGAACACCAACCGGTGGCCACGAACGGTGAGCTTTCGGGGCAGGAAGGAATCCTCCGCCACGAAGCTCACCAGGAATGGGAACCCGGTAAAACTGGTGTTGGCCGCCAGGATCAGGATCAAAGCCGTGGCGGCCTGGAGCGCATAGAAGAGGACCCGACCTCCGGGACTCGTGCCATAGACGAGCTGGCCGATCTCGGAGACAACGGTGGGCGTCCCGCTCACGAAGGGGACGGAGTGGGTCAGCGCGGCCAGTACTGAGACGCCGAGAAACATCGCTCCGAGAATGGTGCTCATCAGGACCAGGGTCGTGCGGGCGTTCTTGGCCTGGGGCGCTCGGAAGACGCTGACACCGTTGGAGATGGCCTCGGTTCCGGTCATTGCCGAGCTGCCGTTGGCGAACGCCCGCAGCAGGAAGAAGGCCGAGACCCCGAGAATGAGCCCGCCACTGGCATGGCCGAGCGGGACCGTCCCGTGGCTTGCGCTGGCTTTGGGTAGGTCCCCCATCGCCTCCCTCGTGAGGCCGAAGACGATGAGCACCGCCATGTTGGCAATGAAGAAGTACGTGGGCACGGCGAAGACCCGACCGGCCTCCCGAATGCCCCGCAGGTTGCCGAAAGCCAGGATCAACACGAAGGCGATCGACAAGGGGACGGCATAGCCCCCAAGGGAAGGAGCTGCCGAGATGATCGCGTCGGCGCCCGCGGCCACCGACACAGCCACAGTGATCGTGTAACTGATCAGCAGCGCTGCACCGGCTACCTGCGCGATGTTGGGTCCGAAGTTGTCCCGGCTCACGACATAGGAGCCGCCGGCCTTTGGGTAGGACTTGACGACATCCCGATAACAAATCGTGACCACGGCCAGCACAGCCAGGATGGCAGCCGTCATCGGCGTGATGATGGAGAAGGCCGCCAGACCGGCTATCGGCACCAGGATCCGCAACATCTCCTCGCTCGCGTAGGCCGACGAAGACATGACGTCCGATGACAGAACGGCGAGCGCGGTCGGCTTTCCGAGTCGCTGACCCTGGAGCTGGTCGCTGACGAGAGGCGGACCAAGGAGGACTCTTTTGACCCGATAACGGAGGTTCTCGGGCAGGCTCGCGGCCAGGGTCGTGTCAGTGCGCACAGGCGACCGCGTCAGATCATGGAGCGGACGACGAATGCTCTCTTCGGTAGAGGTATCCGCCTGTGTCATGCCGCTTTTCTACTACCCGAGGGAGATTTCCCCTCGAGAATCCCTCGACCGCAGACTCACTGACGCACTGACGCACTGAGAGGTTCGGCGGGTCGAGTGCCCCTCTTTGGTGGTGGAGATTCGTTGTAGGCCCCGAAAAAGACCGGATTAGGGCCCCCGACCTGCCGATACGGGTAATCCGACTGCAGGCGGTCTCGACGCCACCCACACCCGGAAGGGCCGTCGATCGACCTTTGTTCAGCCCCGCCATGGCCTGGGAAAACCCCTTTGGTACCCTCTCTCGTTGGCCGTCGATTTCTCGACCTAAGGGGAGGGCCCATGGAACCTCGAACCGATTCACCGGTTCCGTCGATCGCGGCACGACTCCACGTGAATCAGCGGACTCTGCAGATCGCCTTGGGTGTGGCCTGGATCCTCGACGGGATCCTCAAGTTTCAACCGAATCTGTTCAAGCCCGAGTTCGTCTCGACGGTGATCCGGCCGATGGCGGCCGGTCAGCCTGCGCTCATCGGTTCGACGATCAACCACATGGCGAACTTCCTCTCCCACGAGGCGACCATGTGGGTTGCCGTCTTCGGTCTGGTCGAGATCGCCATCGGCATCGGCATCCTCCGCCGACGGACGTTGAAGCCCGCCCTGGTGGCGTCCTTCATCTGGGGCATCGGGATTTATATCTTCGGCGAAGGCCTCGGCATGGTGCTCACCGGAGACACGTCCCCCCTCCAGGGCGCGCCCGGAGCCGTTTGCTTCTACGTCCTCCTCGGCCTGATGGTGTGGCCAAAGTCCGAGGAGGCCACCGATCGCCACGTCGTCGGCCCCGAGTCGTCTGCTGCGGCCCGCGGCCTCTTCGGCGGAACCGGTGCGTTACTCGTATGGGCTGCCATCTGGTTGTTCGAGGCACTCATCTGGATGTTCCCGTTCAACCGGACGGGAAACTCCATCGCGAACCAGATGGCCGACACGGCAAACGGCGAGCCGGGTTGGTATGCCCACTTGCTCACGTCTTTCGGCCATGCCTTCGTCGGCGCCGGCGTCTGGGTGGCCGTGATTCTGGCGGTCGTGTCGCTCGTCATCGCCCTCGGACCTCTGGTCTCGAACCGGCCCCAGGTGTACATCGGGCTCGGCATCGGCCTGGCTCTCTTCTACTGGGTCACCGGACAGGGCCTCGGAGAGCTCTTGACCGGTGCGGGAACGGACCCCAACAACGGCCCCATCGTGGCGCTGATCGGGCTCTCCGTCCTACCGCTCATTCCCGCCCGGGCTGCAGATCCCACTCCGGCGACCCGACTCATCGCGGCGCGTCCGATGGCCGCAGTTGCCGCTGTCATCGCCGTCATCGTCGTCCCGCTCACCGCAGCGGTTATCCCAGCGACCAGCGGCGCGACGACGGCGGCAGCCCCGAAGGCGCCATCGAGCGGTTCCGCGATGAAGGGCATGTCGATGTCCGGCTCCATGAACAGCAAGGGCAAGACACAGAAGACAGATCCTGCTGCTGGAGCATCGTCGCACTCCATGAACATGTCGGCCATGGCCGGCCTGAACGTGACCGACCCCAACTGGAAGTACACCGGACCGGCCATCCCCGCACCCGAAGTCAACGCGCTCACCGTTTCCAGTGACGAGCAGGACAAGGGTCACCTGATGCAGACGCCAAATTGCAGGACGCAGCCCACCGCCCAGCAAGTCCTGGGCGCCACCCAGTACGTACAGACGACCTCCGCCGCCGTCGCCAAGTACAAGAACCTCAGCGCCGCAGTCGCCGCCGGGTATGTCCCCATCACCTCCACCAGGTATCCGGTGGTGCACTACCTGAACTTCCGGTACATGAACCGGCAGGACCTCATGAACCCCAACACGGTGGACTCTCTCGTCTATGCGACGACTCCCTATGGCCCGGTGCTCGTGGCGGCCATGTACCTGATGCCTGGCGGGGGCAACGGGCCCATGCCCTACGGCTGCCTCGTCCAGTGGCATGCGCACACCAACCTGTGCTCCGCTAACTCCGGTCAGATCGACGGCCTGCAGCCGTGTAACCCGGGCTCTCACCCCGACCCCACCACCCCGTTCATGACCCACGTGTGGCAAGTTCCCGTCCCGGGAGGACCCCTTGCCATCGACCCTTCCGACCTCGAGGTCGTCCAGGCGGCGATCATGGCGCAGCAACAGGGCCTCGCCCCCACGACCTCAGGCCTGCCCCCGACCTGATCACCAAGTCCTCAGCGCAGGGCGCGCCGGACCGATGTCGGACGAAGTGGCCAGAGGACCGGACAGCTCTGCGGTGAGGGTGGCCTTGTGGCGTGCCCTCCATGTTCAGATCGACGCGCCACCTCACGTCCTCGAGGACGAGGTGGGTCTGCTCTTGGCGAATCCCGACGATGGCTGGCGACAACGTCCCGACATGGACCCGGACGCCACGAGGGGATTCCGGGCCGCCATCGTGGCCCGGGCTCGCTTCGTGGAGGATCTCGTGGCCGATCAAACTGACGCGGGGATCCACCAGTACGTCATATTGGGCGCCGGCTTGGATACCTTCGCCCAGCGCAATCCCGCCGCCGGCTCATACCTGCGCGTCTTCGAAACCGACCAGCCCACGACCCAGGCCTGGAAGCGCCAACGGCTGGCCGACCTCGACTACGAAATTCCGAACTGGCTGCAGTTCGTACCGGTCGATTTCGAAGCGGGAGCATCATGGCGCGATCAGCTGATGGGCAGCGATTTCGACAGCGCCGAACCGGCGTTCATCGCATCGACCGGGGTGAGCATGTACCTCACCAGGGATGCCGTCGCGGCGACACTGCGCCAGGTGGCGGCCCTGGCACCCGGCTCGACGTTGGTCATGTCGTTCCTCCTGCCGCTGGAATCGCTCGACATCGACGAGGGACCGGCGGCGCGGGGCGCCCAACTCGGCGCACGGGCCGAGGGCACACCGTGGATGAGCTTTTTCACCCCGTTAGAAATGCTCGAGTTGGCCCGCGATGCCGGTCTCGTCGACCCTCGTCACGTCCCGGGAGCCCGGCTGGCCGAGCGCTACTTTGCCGGTCGCGCTGATGGTCTGCGGCCGGCCAGCGGTGAAGACCTGCTCCTGGCTACGACCGCCTGAAACCCCGGCCACGCCGAATTGGCTCCGCGGCATATTTGCCCACGGCACTGCGGCGCACACCCGAGCCAGAGAGAATTTCGGCCTATTCTCGACCACTCATGCAGCCCCCCGCCGATATCTCCGCACCCGAAGCGCAGAAGGTGCTCGCCCCCTTGACCACTGCGGCGATCTTCCTCGTCGTGACGATCGAGCCTGGTGACGAAGGTGACGCCGCGATGCGAGCGATGGGCGAGACCATCGGAGCTCTCGTCCGCTCCATCGGGTTTCGTCATCTCGAAGGGGAGCTCTCGTGCGTGATGGGCATTGGCTCGGCCGCCTGGGATCGCGTGGTGGCGCCGGCGGGTCCCGGTGCTCGGCCGCGCTCCTTGCATCCGTTTCGCGCCATCGAAGCCGGGTCGAGGTCTGCGCCGGCCACTCCGGGTGACCTCCTGTTCCACATTCGCGCCTTGCGCTTCGATCTGTGCTTCGAGCTGGCGCGCGCCATTCTCAGACAGCTGGGTTCGAATGTGTCGGCCGCCGACGAGGTGCACGGGTTTCGCTACTTCGAAGCCAGAGACCTCCTGGGGTTCGTCGACGGTACGGAGAACCCGGTCGGAGACGCCATGGCCGAGGCAGCACTGATTGGCGACGAAGATCCCGAATTCGCCGGCGGGAGCTACGTCATCGTGCAGAAGTATCTGCACGATCTCGATGCGTGGAATGCCCTCTCGGTCGAGGAGCAGGAGCTCGTCATCGGTCGCACCAAGCTCGAGGACATCGAGCTCGACGACGAGGTCAAACCCGCAAATGCCCACAACGCCTTGAACGTCATCGAGGTGGACGGCGAGGAGATCGCCATCCTCCGGGACAACATGCCGTTCGGAAACGCCGCCCACGACGAATTCGGCACCTACTTCATCGGCTACGCACGTGACCCCGGCACCACGGAGCAAATGCTCCAGAACATGTTCGTGGGACGCCCCGCCGGCAACTACGACCGCATTCTGGATTTCTCGACCGCCATCACCGGATCCCTGTTCTTCGTCCCGTCTCTTTCCGTCCTCGAAGGCCTGGCGGGCATTGAACCGGCCGGCGAGAGCACGCCGACGCTCGGACCAGTAGAACCCGGCCGATCCCTGGGCATCGGATCGTTACGCGAACCGGCACCTCCGGAAACGTCGCCGTGACCGACCCGAATCGGAGGGCGAATGGAGATGGTTCTGTGAGGTTTTCACAGTGACCACGGCGGAGGAGTCGGCTTCGACGGCACCGATCTCCGCTCTCTCACACGTGCAGCTGAACGTATCGGACGTTGCGGTGAGCGCCCGCTGGTACAGCACAGTGCTCGGTCTGGTTCCCTACGCCGAGGATCTCGCCATCGGGTATGTCGCACTACGCCAGCCAAGCGCCAAGCTCGTCGTGGTCCTTACGCAGCGCGCCGGGGCCCGAGCCAATTCGACAGAATCAATCGGCGAGGCGCTGGATCACATCGCCTTCGCGGCCCACGACGGCGACTCGCTGCAAGCCTGGGCGGACCACCTGACGAAGGCGGGAATCGAGCATCACGGCATCGTTCTCGAGAACGGCCACCCTTCGCTCCAGCTTCGAGATCCTGACGGGATAGCGATCGAATTGGTTGCACCCTGACGCGCTGATGCCCGGCTCCCGGGCGAGTCCGTGCCGGCAGGTGGATCTCAGCGTGAGTGTTCAGCCTGGCGCTGCAGGCGGGCGGGACGGTAGGGCCAGCGCCGCCGAAAAGGGTCTATCCGGTCACGGTGAGCACGAACAGCTGCGCCGCCGGTGAGCCCACACCGTTCTGCGCGGTGATCGTGATGTCGTACGTGCCGTCGCTCCCCGCGGCCGGCGTCCCAGCGATCGTCGCGGTGCCGTTGCTCTTCGCCGTGAAGATCACGCCGGCAGGCAATGAACCCGATTCGCTCAAGACCGGTGCCGGGAAGCCCGTGCTCTTCACCTTGAAGGAGAAGGCGGCGCCGATGGTGGCATGGGCCGACGCCGCCGAAGTGATCGCCGGCGCCTGGTCCACCGTGAGGGTGAAGGATTGTGTGGTCGTTCCAGCGCTGCCTTTTGCCTTCAAGGTGACGGTGTAGGTCCCGCCGGTGTGCGCTGCGGCAGATCCGGTGATGCTGGCCGAGCCGGGTAGACCGGGCTCGAAGCTGACGCCCGAGGGCAGCGTGCCGGTCATGGTGATGTTCGGTGCCGGCGAGCCGCTGGCGGAGATCTGGAAGTCGAAGGACGTGCCCACCGTCACCGTCGTACCCGGGGCGGAGTTGAAGACGGGACCCTGGTTGACCGTGAGGACGAAGTCCTGGGTGCTGGGCGACCCGATCCCGTTGGACGCGTCGATGGTCAGGGGATAGGTGCCGGCGGTCCCGGCCGTGGGAGTGCCTTTGATCGTGGCCGAGCCGTTGGCACTTGCCTTGAACGTCATGCCCGAGGGCAGGCTGCCGGACTCGGTCACCGACGCCGCCGGAAAGCCGGTCGTCGTCACCTTGAACGTCAGGGCCGAGCCGACGTTGGTCGTCGCTGACGCGGCCGAGGTGATGGCGGAGGCTTCGTCGACGGTCAGTTTGAAGGCCTGACTGGCCGAACCCCCGCTACTGGTGGCCTTGAGGGTGAGGGGGTAGACGCCACCTGTCCCGACCGCGGCGGTACCCGAGATCGTCGCCGATCCCGCCGGTCCGGCCGCGAAGGTCACGCCCGAAGGCAGCGCGCCGGACTCGGTGATGTTCGGCTCCGGGTTTCCATTGGCGCTCACGGTAAAGCTGAACGGAGCGCCGACCGCGGCCGTCGTGTCCGATGACGACGTGAACACGGGCGTGTTCGCGGTCACGACCTCCTCGAGGACCGAGCCGGACGACTGGAGGAAGAACGGGTCGTTCGCGAAGGTGGCCGTGATGTTGAAGTTGCCGACCGCGGGAAAGGCGATGGTGCATTTGGCCTTGCCGTTGGAGACGGACAGATTCGTGCAACTCGAGACCTTGGCATTGGCTTTGGTGAACGAGACGGTGCCCGAAAGAGCGCCAGATCCCGTTGTCTCGGACACGGCCGCGGTGAACGTGACCGAAACCCCTGCCGGTACGGTCTCGCCCGGCGACGCCGTCAGGCGGACCGCCGTGGTCCCGGACGCGATCGTGACGAACTGCTCGCTACTGGTGGCCGATCCGTCCGAGTCCGTCGCTGTCACGAAGTAGCTGTAGAAGGGCGGATCTCCCTCCGGAATGGTGCCGCTGATTGCGCCCGAGGAGGGGTCGATGCTCAACCAGGACGGCGCCCCGGATGCGAGGGAGTACGTGGGCGCCACGTCTGCCCCGCTCGACGTGGCACTCGCCTCGTAGGTCGTTCCCACAACCTGCGAATCGGGTCCGCTGACGCTCACCGACGTCGGGGCCACCACGACAGTGACCGACTGCACCGCGCTGGTGGCCGAGCCCACGATGTTCGTCGCCGTCACCTGGTACTCGAAACCCGTGGTCCCCGCCGGCGGCGCGCCCGAGATATCCCCCGAGGTGGGATCCACGCCGAGCCACGACGGCGCTCCCGAAGCCAGCGTGTAGGTCGGCGCGGGGAGCGCTCCGGGCGCCGACGCCGTCGCGTCGTACGTATCGCCCGCGTTGATGGAGCCGGGTCCGGTGATCATTACCGTGCTCGGAGCCACTTGGGTTGAAGAGTCCACGGTCAGCGTGAAGTCCTGGGTGGCGTCGGGCTCGACGCCGTTGGAAGCGGTGATGGTGATCGGGTAAGAGCCGGCCGCGTCGTCGTCCGGCGTCCCGGCCACGCTGGCCGTTCCGTCGCCGTTGTCGGTGAAAATGACGTTGTCGGGCAACGGTCCCGCCTCGGACAGGGTGACCAGTCCGTCACCGTTCTGGTCGTTACCTGGGGTCGTCGTCACGGTGAACGAGCCGGGCTGGTCGACGGTGAAGGTCGCGTTGTCCGCCGACGTGATCGTTGGAGGATCCAACCCGTCCGCTCCGGCCCGGGCCGGCCCCGCCAACACGGCCGCACCGACGATCGACAGCGCGCACACCGCCGGCACGGTCACTGCGAACACCGCCCGCGCTCGCCCTCTCCACCCCCGTCTACTCACCGCGTCGCCGCCCGCCCTTCGCCCACCAACCGGGGCATCGACATCTTGTCCCGTGACAGGGTACGCCCCACCCGATGATGCGACAACAGGCCATTCCTACCATTCTGCTGAGAATTCGCCGGTGAACGCCCTGTCCGAACAAGACCCCGGCCGGTTGCTCAAAGGGGTGGCCCGCATTGCCGACCCACTCACCCTCGAGGTCCTGCGCGTGGAGTCCATCCGGAACCATCGACACCGTGAGCAGGCCGAGATCGATCGCTGGCCGGGCATGGATGAGGCGTTCGCCGTCCCCTGGCCTACCCTCCGGTCATCGCCCACACACGTAAGGAGAACGACGGCCGTCCCGCGCCACCTCGGATTTCTGGTCCGTCGATCAATTCCGTGCCGGCACGCCGGACCATGGAGCTCTGCGGACACTCTGGACCGGGGATCAGCTGTCGTTCACCGTTCCGTCACCTGACGTTCTCATTGGTGCCGCCATCGATCGTGACCGGTTCCGGTCGTCGCCGAGTGGGTCGCACTGCGACGGCCCAATGTGACCCATCAACTCGACATGCAGGACTTCATCTCTCGCGATCCGACGTCGGTTCAGGGCCGCCCGAGTCCCTCTGCCACCTCGTGGAGCTCGGCCCGGAAGTCGGGATGGGCGACCTCGGCCAGCGCGTGCGCCCGCTCGCGCACGGTCAGGCCGCTGAGCTCGGCCGGGCCGTACTCGGTGATGACGACGCCGGTGTGGTGGCGGGGGGTCGACACGACACCGCCCTCGGGCAGCACGCCGGTGATCCGTGAGACCAGGACGCCGTCGCGTTGTACCGTCGAGCGCAAACAGATCAGCGAGTGTGCGTCGAGATGCAGTTCGGCCCCCGCGACGAAGTCTTCGTGCCCCCCGACGCCCGAGATCTGCCGCCCCTCGATGGTGTCCGCCACCACTTGGCCGTAGAGATCCACCGAGAGTGCGCCGTTGATGGAGACGAGGTTGGCGTTCTGCGCGATCACCGTCGGATCGTTGACCGTCTCGACCGGAAGGAACGCCACGTCAAGGTTGCCATCGAGCCACCGGTAGAGCTCGCTCGAGCCCAGGGCGAAGGTCGTGACCGACACCCCGTCGAACACACCCTTTGCTCGGTTGGTCACTTTGCCCGCCTGGTGCAGTCGCATCAGTCCCGTGGTGAACATCTCGGAGTGGATGCCAAAACCGCCCAGCTGACCCTGGGCCAGTTTCGTGGCCACCACGTTGGGGATGGCGCCAATGCCCGTCTGCAGCGTTGACCCTTCGTGGACGTAGGAGAGGGCGTGTTCGGCAATGGCCGCGTCGACGTCGTCGGGCGCCGCCTCCTCCAGGGCGAACGGGGTGCCCGTGCTCTCGATGACGACGTCGATCACGTCGAGCGGGATGGTGTTGTCGAAGTCGGGCGGCAGGCTGGCCGTGCGGGGCAGGTTTGCGTTGACCTCCACGATCAGGAGGCGATCAGGATCACGCCCGGCGCGGAGCAACTCGGGCCTCGTCGCGCCGACGTGGAGCGCGAGGTTGACGGCGTCCGACTCGGCGGGCGAGGCCGCCTGCACCACCATGATGCGCGGGGCGAACCGGGCCAGGATCGGCGCGAACTGACGAAAGCCACCGGGGACGAGCTCGACGCGGTGGCCCATGGAGTGCAACACCCGCTCAGCCGGACCGAAGAACCCGCAGCGGTAAGACACGCCGGGCTTGGTGAATACGTCGTAGAGGTTCAGGCACAGTGCCCCGCCGACCTGGAGATCCTGCCAGTCGTCGCGCCGGCCCAGGGCGGTCAGGAAAGTGTCCGGGTTGGCCGGCCCCAGGCCGAACCCTATGGAGTCCACCGGCCGCACCAGTCCGACGGCCTCCTCGACGGTGCAGAACCGGACCACCGGACCACTCTCGCATCCCCGGGCGGCACATTGGGCACGAACCCGCTGCGGTGGAGACCGTCGGGAGACCATCGGTGACTTTCGGCCCTACTCATGCGGATGGGCGAATCCGCACAATGGGGGTGACACCCTCCTCTTCCCAGATCAAGGTGCTTGGAGAATGGCGGCCATCCCCCTCGGTCGCCATTTTCCAATTGCGGCGCTCTTTGGCCCCCCGTCCCGGTCCCACTCCCGAGCGCCCGACGCCGGCCGCACCGGCAGGCCCTTCACTCCTCGGCCGCTCGATGAACCGAGAACGCCCACAGCCGAGAAGGATTGCGTCGTGACGTCTGGCCCTGTCAGGCCGCGGCTCGCGGCCTGACAGGCTGTGGGGAAAGGCCGATCTCCAGCAGAGGTACCGGCTCGGGCCAGACAGCTGAAACTCCCCGGCTCCGGCCCGTCGGATGGTGTCGAGCAGGCCGAAGTGCCGATCTGCCTCAGGACGTAGCCGGCCGCTCCCGCCGTGATCGACGTCATCGGGGCCTCGTCGTCCGTGGACGAGGTGAGCATGACGCAGACGATGTCCGGATCGGCCGATCGGACCTCCCGGCACACCTCTACCCGTGGCCGTCGCTCACCCGCACGTCGAGGGTGGCCACGTCGGGCTTGCCGCGGGAACGCGCGACAGGGCATCGGCCGCCGTCCCCGGCTCGCCCACCCCGGTGATGGCGTCACCCGTCTCGGGTAAGCGCAGACCCGTGCGGACGACCTCATGGTCGCCGAGCAGGAATACCGCCAACGACACGGCCGACATCCTCGTATCTCGCGGGCTCCTCGGGCCCCTGCCAGCGCTCGGTATGCTCCGGCACAGTGCCCCACCGGCCCGCGATGGGCTCCCGCCGTGGGCGAAGGAGGTCCGACCATGGCAGCGCAGACGTCCGGCAGGATCGTCGTCGGTATCGACGGGTCGGGGGCCTCGACGGACGCCCTGCGCTGGGCCGCCCGCCAGGCGGCGCTGACAGGGAGCCCGCTCGAGGTCATCATGACCTGGGAATGGCCGGCCAGCTTGGGCTGGTCGGTACCCGTCCCCGACGGCTACGAGCCCGAGACTGACGTCCGCCAGATCCTCGACGCTGCAGTCGACGTCGCACTGACCGAGCACCCGGACGTCACGGTCGAACGCCGGGTGGTGAACGGCCACCCGGCCCCCGCGCTGGTCGACGCCTCCAAGGGCGCCGACCTCCTCGTCCTTGGCAGTCGCGGCCACGGCGAGTTCGTGGGCATGCTGCTCGGCTCGGTCACCGAGTTCTGCACGACCAACGCCCACTGCCCCGTCCTGGTCCACCGCCCCGTTTCGTAGCGGCGCCCCGGCAGCTCAGCCCCGGAGGGCTTCGAGAGCGCGGGCTCGCTCGTCGCCCGCCGCCTCCAGCTGCGCCTGGCCCGGCCCACCCGAGGTGGGCGCCTCACCATGTCCGCGCAGGTCGAGGAGTGCGGCGAGTGTGGCTTCCACCGAAGACGCCAGCGACGACGCGTCGTAGCCACCCTCGAGAAAGAGAGCCAGGCGGCCCGGTGGCGCCAGCTCGCGGGCGAGCCGGGCCAGGTCTGCGAAATCTCCGCTCGAGAGGGCCAGTTGCGCCAGTGGATCGGCCCGATGGGCGTCGAACCCGCAGGAGACCAGCACCCAGTCGGGGGTGAACTCCTCCATGGCGGCCCGGGCACGGCGGTCGAGCGCAGCGTGCACCACGTCCCCGGTGGCGCCCGGGGGCAGAGGAAAGTTCAACGTCGTTCCCGCCGCGGCCGGCCCGCCCACCTCGCTGGCCCGTCCCGTCCCCGGATAGAGGGGGTGCTGGTGGGTCGAGACATAGAAAACGTCGGGGTCGTCCCAGAAGATGTCCTGGGTCCCGTTGCCGTGGTGCACGTCCCAGTCGACGATCAACACGCGCTCGCCTCGGGCCGTACGCGAGGCAGCCGCGACGGCGATGGAGTTGAGCAGGCAGAAACCCATGGCACGACCCGCCGTCGCATGATGCCCGGGAGGTCGCGCCGGCACGAACCCCACGGCGTCGTGGCGACGCTCGAGCTCGGTCAGGGCGGCCAGCCCGGCTCCGGCCGCTCGTCGCGCCGCCCGCCACGAATCGGGCAGCGCGTAGGTGTCGGCGTCGATGGCGCCTCCGCCCCGGTCGCAAAAGGCCTCCAACGCAGTCAGGTAGGCCGGGTCGTGGACGCGGGCCAGTGTCTCGATGGGTGCCTCGGCGATCGAGGGCCTCACCACCTCGTACCCGCTCCCGAGCGCCGCCACGCCCTCCATCACCGCAGCCAGCCGTGCCGGCTGCTCGGGGTGACGGGCGCCCCCGTCGTGCTCGTGCTCCCCCGTCGGGCCGGCAAGGACGAGTGCGGTCACGTCGCCTCGGCGGTGATCGTCGCTCTCGTGATGTCGGCCTCGATCGTGCCCATGGCTCTGTGCGCCCCATCCTACGAGGCCCCGTACGCTTGGCCCGGTGGAGGCCGATATGCAGGCCTGGGTGGTGGATCGCCCTGGACCCGTTGATGGCGGTCCGCTCCGGCGGGTCGAGCGCACCCTTCCCGATCCGGGCCCGCACCAGGTGCGGGTGCAGGTGCGGGTGTGCGGCGTGTGCCGCACCGACCTCCATCTCGCCGAGGGCGACGTGCCGCCGCGCCACCCTCGCATCACCCCCGGCCACGAGGTGGTGGGCCTGGTCGACGCGCTCGGCCCGGGGTCCGGCCGCTGGCGCATCGGCGATCGCGTCGGCGTGCCCTGGCTGGCGCACACCTGTGGCGTCTGCCGCTTCTGCACCTCGGGTCGCGAGAACCTGTGTCTGGCGCCTCGGTTCACCGGGTGGGATGTCGACGGCGGTTACGCGGACTACGCACTGGTCGACGAGGCGTACGCCTACGCGCTGCCCCATCGCTTCGACGACGTTCAGGCGGCTCCGCTCCTGTGCGCCGGCATCATCGGCTACCGCGCCCTGCGCCGCGCCGAGGTGCCCGACGGTGGGAGCCTCGGCATCTACGGCTTCGGCGGATCGGCGCATCTCACGGCGCAGGTCGCGCTGGCCCGCGGTGTCCGCGTCCACGTCATGACCCGTTCGGCCGAGGCTCGTGCGCTCGCCCTCGAGCTCGGTGTGGCAAGCGCGAGCGAAACGGACGCGACGCCCCCTGAACCGCTCGATGCCGCCATCCTCTTCGCGCCGGTCGGCACATTGGTGCCAACGGCCCTCGCCGCGCTGGACCGCGGCGGCACGCTGGCCATTGCCGGCATCTATCTCAGCGACGTGCCGGTCCTCAACTACGAGCGTCACCTCTTCGAAGAGCGCACCCTGCGCAGCGTCACCGCCAACACGCGGCGCGACGGCGAGGATTTCCTCGAAGAAGCGGCCCGCATCGGCATCCGCGTCTCCGCCACGCCCTACCCGATGGCCGACGCCGACGCCGCGCTGCGCGACCTCCGACACGACCGGGTCAACGGGGCCGCCGTCCTCGTCAACTGATCACAGGGGCACCGCGATCAGCTGGGCGGCGTGGGACCTCGAAGCTGGCGTCCGCGTTGGCGCCAGGGCAAAGAAAAAGCGCCGACGGTGCCCCAGTCGATTACGTCGAAGCGCAATCACAGGGCCCTTGGCGATAGGTCCTGGATTTTCTCGACTGGGGCACACACGCCGGCAGTGCGATCAGGCGGTAGATCGCTGAACGACTTTATTCCCCCACCCAGCTTCTTCCAAACCGATTGTCTTCAGAAAGTTGTGAGAATCTCGGCGACCCGGCGGTCTCGTTGCCTCAGATGAGCGGTTCCACCTGGTCAGCGGCCTGAAGCACGGCCACCAACTCTCGGTCCCGGGGGTAGGAAAGGAGGTGGGAAGCCCCGTCGAGCCCGAGCCAGCGCAGTTCGTCCACCTCGTCGTTGCGAGCGAAGACGCCGGCCTCCGGGACCATGACCCAGTAGGCCACCGCCTTGGCCCGGCCCTTGCGATCGACGTACTCGGTATGACCGATGAAGCGCACCAGACGGCAGGTCATGCCTGTTTCTTCCTGCACCTCGCGCAGCGCGGCCTCTTCGAAGGTCTCACCCTCCTCGAGCTTGCCCTTGGGGAAGGACCAGTCCTGGTGCACCGGGCGGTGCACGAGGGCGATCTCGAGGTCACCGTTGTTGCGGCGCACCACCAGACCACCGGCGGCCGCTACGACATCTGTCGGTGAAGGGAGTTCGGCTGTCATCGCCCGTCGCACCACTTCTGTGAACCTTACCGTCGCCCCTCGCCCCACTGGTGTCAAAGTCCCCAACCCCTCGTCCCGGTCCGGGCGCAGCGCGGCCCTGTAGCCTCGACGCGATGTCCAGCTCCAGGGAGCGACAGGGAGAGACGGAGGACCCAGTCGAAATCGAGTGGCAGTTCGACGCGCTCGACCTGCGTCCCGTGGAGCGCTGGCTGGCCACCCTCCCGACGCTCTCGGTCGAGACCGACGACGGGGGCACCGTCACCGCTCTGGCCACAACGCCACGGCGGTTGACCGACTCGTATCTCGACACGGCCGACTGGCGCCTGGCGCGCGCCGGCTTCGTGGTGCGCACCCGACGCCGGGGCCGTCACGACGAAATCACCCTCAAGGACTCTCGCCCCGCTGAGGGCAACGGCTTGCGCCGGCGCCTCGAGGTCACCGAAGTGCTCCCTCCCGCAGGGGTGATGGGACTCGGCCCTGACGGCCCGGTGGGCCGGCGCCTGCGGGCCATCGTCGGCGCTCGCCCCCTGCGCGAGGTCCTCCAGGTGCGAACGCGCCGGCGTCCCTTCGCCTTGCGCGTCGGCGGGGTCGACGCGGCCGAGATTGCGCTGGACGACACCGTCATCGTCGTGGGGAATGGGCAACGGCCCATGCAGCTGCGCCGGGTAGAGGTCGAGGTGCAGCCAGACTGGCTCAGGGCGCTCGAGCCGATCGTGGCCCAGCTCCAATCTTCCTGCGGGCTCCAGCCCGCCCACCTCTCGAAGTTCGAGGCGGGGCTGCTCGCCCTCGGTCAGGACATCCCGGGCTCGCCCGATCTGGGCCCGACCACGGTCAGCGAACATTCGACCATTGGCGAGCTCGCCTACGCCGTGCTGCGGGGCCAGTTCACCGTGTTGCGGGAGAAGGAACCGGGGACCCGGCTCGGCGAGGACATCGAAGAGTTGCACGACATGCGCGTGGCGACCCGGCGCCTCCGTGCCGCCCTCGCCCTCTTCTCACACGTGTTGCCGGTGCGGGCCCAGATCTTCCGCGAAGAGCTGGGCTGGCTCGCCCGCGTGCTGGGCGGCGTGCGCGACCTCGACGTCCAGATCGAGGGGCTCGACGAGATGGTGGCCGACACCGCCGGTCTCGCGGCCACTCTCCCTCCGGGCGATCACGACCCGCTGGGCGAACTCGCCGCGCTCCTCGAGAGCGAGCGCGAGGCGGCCCGGGCCGACATGCTCGACGCGCTCGACTCGGTGCGTTGGGACCGACTGGTCAAGGGCCTGTCCGCCATGGTCCAACAGGGACCGGCCCGGCGCTCCGTGGCCACCCGGGTACCCGCCGTCGTGGCTCTGCCCGACCTCATCGAGGCCCGCCACACCGCGGTGTCCAAGGCGGCGAAGCGGGCCAAGAAGTCCGGAGTCGTCACCGATTTCCACCGCCTGCGCATTCGGGGCAAGCGGCTGCGCTACGCGCTCGAGTTCAGCTCGGAGGTCTACGGAGGCCGCACCGGGCGCTTCGTGCGCCAGCTCAGCGCGCTCCAGGAGGAGCTCGGCCGCATGCAGGACGCCGAGGTGGCCTGCCTGCGCCTGGCCGAACTGGCCACCGGCGAGGATCGCCTGCCAGCGGCCACGGTGTTCCTGATGGGCGGCGTCGCCGAGAACCACCGCCGTCAGGTCGAGCGCTTCTTGCGTGGGCTGCCCCGCCAGGTGGGCCGCATCGACGGCCGAGAATGGCGCGACCTCTCCGAGCTCCTGACCCGGTGTCGGGCCGAAGCCGAAGCCGCCTTCGCACCAGCGCGCCGGACGCTACGCGCCGTGCCCCGACCGCCGGCCCCAGAGGCAAGAGAGCCGGCGGAGTCCATCGTGGCCGACCACCCGTCCAACCCGCCCGGTTCCGAGCCGGTCGCCGGACACGGCCCGGGGCTCACCGCCCTTCCGCCCCCGCCCTCAAGCCAGGGGGAATGAGGTCGCCTCGTCGCCCATGACGAGGCGGGGGTGCTCGGTCACGATGAAGTGCATCCGTTCGGTGTCGAGGAAGCGCTCGATGTCCGCCCAGATCTCGGGGAAGTCCGGCTCCCCCATGTGGGCGTGGTAGTCGGCCATGGTCTCGAACCACTGCACCGTCACCCCGTCGAAACCCTGATCGTCGTCGCCGCTGTAGTCACTGAGCGGACGGGGATGCTGCTCGTAGCGCACCACGAAGCGACCGCTCTGGCTGCGCGCGATCAGCGGTCCGTGCACCTCGCTCCAATGGGCATGGAACTCGGCGGGCGAGAGACCGTCCTTACGACGCAGCAGGCAGGTCAGCCTGACCATGGGACCTCCTCGGGGCGGGGATTCGCCCGACCCTATCGGCCACCGCGGGAGAGGTCTCCCGAGGTGACGCCCACGTCGCCCGCCAGTCCGCCAGTCCACCAGTCCTCCAGCTGGCGGGACCACGTCCGTGGTGCCGCTGTCACTGCCCGGGACGAGATTCCGCCATCCCGTCCCGAGCAGCCCACAGCACCGGTTCCCGCCGCAGTGACCGTTCCCCCTTCAAGATCCTCCGAGAGCTGTCTCGTCGCTTTCGCCGAGCCGGGGTGGGCGAGCCCCCCGGCTCTTGGGGATCGGTGTGTTCTTTGTCTGTCCGGTGCGGTCGTCGCCGCGGATGTCCTGTGGGCTGCCACCGGGCCCGGCCCCCGAAACCGGAGGGAAACGGAAGAGGTCCCGAAGGCCGGGCCCGGTGGCGGTCCACCGCCCCGAGCCCATGGGAAGGGTCGCTCGAGCGGCTCATTTGGCCACCCGGGCGGCGGGCGATCGGACGGAGCGCGCCGGCGCAGGCGCGAGGGCAGCCACACCCACCGCGGCTTTTCGGCGACCTTCATGCTCCAGCACCCCTTCCGTCCCCCCTGGTGGGGGAACCCCTTCCATGGAGGGAACGGGGCGGCGGCCGGAACCTTGCGCCGGTTGCCAAAGATTTCGCGTCGCTGACACCCCGATTGGAGTCCCACTCGGGTTCGCGGTTGTGGCCCGGCGCCCCCGGGTGCCACGACGCCCGTCCCGTACTGTGGCGCGCCGTGCCCGCATCCCACGTCGTGTTGATCATCCTTGGAGGATTGGGCGCCGGGATCTTCAACGGCGTGGCCGGCGGGGGCAGCCTGATCTCCTTCCCGATCCTGCTCGGGCTGGGCTACCCGGCGCTCACCGCCAACATCACGAACACGATCGGAATATGGCCCGGCTATCTGGCCTCGGCCGCCGGCTTCCGCAAGGAGATCGGCGACCAGCGCTCCCGGCTCGTGCGCCTCACTCCGGTCGGTCTGGCCGGTGGCATCGCCGGTGCCCTGCTCCTGCTCACGACGTCGGTGGCCACCTTCGACGACGTGGTGCCGTGGCTGGTGTTGGGTGCCTCCGCGCTGTTCGCCGTGCAGCCTCTGCTCCGGCGGGCTCTCGACAGGGGCTCGGCCCATCCCCGCACCCGGCCTGTCCTACTGGTCGTGGGGGTCTTCGTCGCCTCCGTCTACGGCGGTTACTTCGGCGCGGCCATGGGCGTGATGTTCCTCGCCGTCCTCGGACTGGCCCTGCCCCTCTCACTCGCCCACACCAGCGGGCTGCGCGCCGTCCTGTCGATGATCGTCAATGCGGTGGCCGCCATCGTCTTCCTCATCCATGGCGGGCTGGCCTGGGAAGCGGTCGGCCTGCTCGCGCTGGGCAGCCTGGTCGGCGGGTTCGTCGGGGCCAAGGTCGCGCTGGCGCTACCCGCGCCGGCGCTGCGCGTCGTCGTCGTGGTGATCGGCGTGGGAACCGCGATCAAACTGCTGGTCTGAACGCTCTCAACCCACAGCCACCGGGTAGTGGCCCTGCACGGCATCGTCGAGCCGGTGACGCCATGTGCGCCAGGCCCGGCGCGCCTCGTCGAGCTCGACCGGCTCGATGCGCACCTCCTGGCCTGGCGCGCACTGCCCGAGCAGAGCGTGGTCGGCGGAGGCCACGACCGCGACCACCGGGTATCCGCCGAGCGTGGCGTGGTCGGGACCGAGCACTACCGGCTCGCCGCCGGGAGGGATCTGCACCGCGCCGGTCACCACACCCTGCGAGTCGAGCTCGACCGGCGCGTGCGTCGCCAGGTCCCCCTGGGCACCGTCGGCGTCGATCGTCTCGAGGCGCAGCCCAACCCGGTTGCTCGTCTCGCCCACGCGGAAACGCCGGCCGGCCAAGCGGGCCAACACATCGGGCACGAAGCGCTCGCCGTGCGGCCCGGCGACGACGCGCACGACCAGTGTTGCGTCGCCCGCGACCAGGCGGGGCAGGCCCGGTAACAGGTGGTCACCGAGCGGCGGTTCCCAGGGTCCGGCGGAAATGACCTGGCCCGGCCCGAGCGGGCCCGGGCCCAAGCCGCTCAACTCGTCGCTGGCCAGGCTGGCGAACAGCTCGGGTCCGCGCAGGCCGCCGGCCACGCCCAGATAACTGCGCAGCCCACCGTGCAGGCGCCCGATCTCGAGCAGCTGGCCCCGGGCCAGCGGCACCACCTGACCGGCCGGCACCGCCGCGCCGTCGACCCGGACATCGGGCGCGCCTCCGACCGCGGCGACGTGACACGGAGACAGGCAGCGCATCCGGGTGCCGCCGGCGGTGATCTCCAACGCGCCCGCTCCGTCGCCGTTGCCCACCAGGCGGTTCGCCAGCCGGAAGGAGTCCGGGTCGGCCGGCCCGCCACGGGGAACGCCGATAGCGGCCACGCCGCGGCGCCCGTCGTCCTCGAGCACGACGCGCAACCCGGACGTCACGATCTCGAGCACGGAGCGGGCCCCATCGGCCGCCGGCCAGGCGAGCGGCGCCGCCGGCTCGGGCTCGACCCGCTGGGCCGGCCCGGCCATGGTCAAACGCACGACGTCGCCCAACGCGAGCGCGGCGTAGGGCGGAGTGGTCGCACTGAAAAAGGAAAAGGCCGTGCGCCCCACCAGGTGCCATCCACCGGGCGAGGCCGCCGGGTAGACGGCCGCGTGTCCGTTGGCCAGGGCCAGAGAACCTGCCGGCACGATCGGGCGGGGCCGGTCGCGCCGCGGGATGGCCGCCAAGACGTCGGGCAGCCCGTCGAGGTAGGCGAACCCAGGCGAGAACCCCATGACCGAGACGGTGAGCCTGGCCGCACAGAGCAGGGCGACCACATCGTCTCGGTCACAGCCGGCGATGGTGGCCACCTCGTCGAGATCGGGCCCGTCGAACGCGCAAGGCACGGTGACCTCGCGGCCCCGTGGCGACCCCACGCTCGCGGACGGGCGGCGCCGCGCCTGGCGCTGCGCGATCTCTTCGACCACGGCAGCGTCCACGTCAGGATCACGCACGACCACCATGACCGTCGCGAAGCCGCAGACCACCTCGAGCGACCCCCCGGGCCAGCCCATGGTCTCGGCCAGGCCGGTGGCGAGGGCGCGTCCGTCTTCGGGATCTGCCACACCGATCAGGAACGCCCGGTCGCCGAGGGGGCGCACCGCCCCCACCGGCACGGACCGATTCACGGGGACGCGGGAGCAGCCACGCCGATGTGCGCCTCGGCCAGCGCCCGGCGCACGGCCGCGGCAGTCGCGGCGGCGCCGGGTGAATCGCCGTGGATACAGAGGGTGTCGACCCAAAGCGTCAGGATGGAGCCGTCCGCCGCGGCCAGCGCACCGCGGGCCAGGCTGAGCGCCTGGCCGGCCGCCTCCTCGGGATCGGTCAGCACGGCTCCCGGCTCGCTCCGGGACACCAGTCCGCCGTCGGGCCGGTAGGCCCGGTCGCAGAACCCCTCTTCGCGCGCCGACAGGCCGTCGCGCATCACCATGGCCATGGCCCGACAGCCCGAAGGGAGCACCAGTGGCGTGCTCGAACCGCACACGTCATGCACGGCGTCACGCAGCGTCTCGTAGATGGCGCCACCCTTGCCCACCTCCTCGTAGAGGGCGCCGTGGGGCTTCACCGACTCGATGGTGGTGTCCGCGGCTCGGCACACGACCTGGAGCGATCGCAGCTGTTCGGCAAGCGACGCGCCCAGTTCGCCACGGTCGATCTGCATCGGCTCACGGCCGAACCCGGGACGATCCGGATAGGACGGATGGGCTCCGACCCGCACTGAATGAGCCAGCGCGGCCGCCACAGTGTCCGTCATGGAGGCCTCGTCACCCGCGTGGCCGCCACAGGCGACATTGGCCGACGTCACGAGCGCGAGCAGCGCGCGCTCACGCTCGATTCCTCCAGGGTCGCTTGCCTCGCCGACGTCGGCGTTCAGGTCGATGCTGCGGTTGACCACGCGCTCATCCTGCTTCAAGCCGCTCGACGACCACTCCGTCGCGGTAGACGACCTTCTGGTTGCGGCGGGTGGGCACGCGAGCACCGCCGACGATGGCGCCGGTCATGTTGAGCGGGTCCGCCCCGGCCACGGTCACCTGCTCACCGTTGCGACCCCGGCGATGTGCCTTCTGGAGCTGTTCGAACGCTTCGGGCAGGGCGTACTGCTCGCCGGCCAGTCCGGCCACGAAACGTCCGCCCAGCGCGACGCCTCGAGCCTCCATCCTCCGCAGGGCCCACACAACCTCGCGCCAGGGCACCTTGAAGGACTCACGCCCCCAGATCTCCCAGGCCACGATCCCCCAGCGCACCAGCAGCTGATGGGCCACCGCCTCGGCCAGCTCCTCGTTGCCGGGCACGAGCACGCCGTCATCGACCGCCGGAATGCCCAGCGCATCGGCCCCGGGGAGCAGCGACCAGCGGCCTTCACCGACACCCGTCCCGGCCGGGGCCCGACGGCGAGCCAGACGATTGGACGGTCGTCGTACGGTCCGGGTCCGCCAGCGGTCGCGGGCCGAGAGAAGGGAGCGCACGGCGGAGAACGCGTCTGCCGTCACCAGGCCGCGGGCCACGAGCTCCCACAGCCCTTCGTCGACCTCCGCGGGCAGCCGGCCGGTGATCGGAGCCAGTTCGGGCCGGAAGCAGGCACCCCGGGACCGCAGCGCCGCCAACACGTCTGCGGCCGCACCCACCTCGGGTTCGGACGTCGGGGTGCCGGAACGCACGGCGCGCAGCATCGTCTCGAGGTCGTCACGCCGCACGAAGGCCAACGGCGTGGCCGGTGAGGGCGTCCCGCTGCGCCCTGGCCGCTCCGCCCGTGGGGTGAGGCGGGCCCACACGATCTCGCCAGACAGGCACAGCTCATCGAGCCAGCGCGACTCGTAGTCGCGCACGCGGGCCGAAAGGATCTGCGACTCCCACTCCGCGGCGGGGACCTCGATGCCGGCAAGCTGCTCGATCACCTCGAGCAGTCCACCGCGACCCTCCAGCCGCGAGCCCGGCGTCACGTGCTGCCAGTCGGTCAGGAAGCGGACGTAGTCCGCGATGGGCACGGCCTCGACCATGCCGCGCCGGCGGCTCCGGCTGGCCCCGTGCAGGCGCACCAGGAGGTGGCGGGCACACCAGCGCCCGTCGGGAAGCTCGATGGCCGATCCATTCCCCTCCAGGCGAGCCAGCGCGGTGCGGGCCCGGGCCACGCTGAGCGGAGCGCCCATCGGCGCACCGGCCGGCAGCGGCGCGTCGCCCACAAGTTGTTCCAGGGACACCGGCCCCGCCACCTGCAGGTGTCCGCCGATGCAGGCGGCGGCCGCGTCGTCGTCGGTGCCGAGCGAGGCCGCGGCTTCCAGGCGTTCTGTGGCTACCCAGCACCCGTCGACCAGTGCGGCCCGGCCGTCCGCGACCAGGGCGCTGAACCACCCCACCCAGTCCTCGTGCGGACGGGCGGCCACCAACGAGAGCAACAGATCGTGGAGTTCGTCCTCGCTGCGCGGCTGGGGACACACCTGCTCGAGCACCATGGCGACGGCATCGGGGTCGAGCGCAGCCATTTCGTTGGCCGGGACCGGCAAACCGTCCGGTCCGAGTTGACCCAGACCGCGGCGCAACGAGAGGGCGCGGGTGCGCCGCTCCTCGAGCGGCGCGTCGTCGAGGTAGGTAAAGGGACGGCCGCTCAGAATGGCGTGTGAAAAAGGAGAGGGTTCCGACGACTCCACGGTGTGCAGCTCGATCGCACCCGATTCGATGCGGGACCAGACGTCGACCAGCCCCTCGACCCAGAGTCCCTCGTGGAGACAGTCGTCGACGGTCTGGCGCGCCAACACGTGATCGGGAACGACCACCGGCCCTGGCGGCGCATTCTCCTGGCAGGCGGCCAGGCCGGGCCACACGGCGGCCAAGAGGTCGTCGGCCTCCATGCGTTGGAGGTGGATGGGTCGTCGCTTGCCACCGTTCATGCGTGGGAGCACGAGGGCGCGGTTGAGGTTCCAGCGCCAGCGGGCGCCCAGCATCGGATGCAGGAGCACGGCCTGGGTGAGGACCTGGGGCACGGCCTCGCTCGAGAGCATGTCCTGTACGCGGGTCAACGGGAAACTGTGTTGTGGGCCGAGCGAGAGCACGACCGTGTCGTCGTCGGCGGCTGCCTGCAGCTCGAAGTCGAAGGAGACACAGAAGCGCTTGCGCAGGGCCAATCCGAGGGCGCGGTTGATGCGACCACCAAACGGCGCGTGCAGGATCAACTGCGACCCCTCGCTGTCGTCGAAGCAGCGTTCGACGACGATGCGCTCGCGGGTCGGCAGGTGGCCGAGCGCGGCCAACCCGGCGGCGCAGTAGGCCACCACCTGTTGGGCCACCTCGGCGGAGACACCGGCTCGCTCGCGCACCAGGGTTCGCGCCCCGTCGCCGTCTCCGGCGCGCAGCACCGGCTCGAGTCCGGCCCGCAGATCGGAGACGGCCTCTGACAGCTCGGCCGTGCGCGCCGGGGCCTCACCGAGCCAGAAGGGAATGGTCGGGGGCAGATCGCCGGCGTCGAACACGCGCACGGTGCCCACCTCGACCTTGGCCACCCGCCACGAGTGGGTGCCGAGGAGGAAGATGTCCCCGGCAGTCGCCTCGACCGCAAAGTCTTCGTGCACGGAGCCGACCGTCACACCGTCGGGATCGAGCACGACCCGGTAGTCGCCGGTCTCGGGGATGGCACCACCTCCGGTCAACGCGGCCAACCGAGCTCCCCGGCGGGCCCGCAGACGACCGTTGACGGCGTCGTGGTGAAGGTGCGCTCCGCGCCGGCCCCGGCCGGTCTCGATGCCCCAGCTGGCGAGGGCCACGACCTCGTCAAAGTCCTCCCGTGACAGCTCGGCATAGGGCGCGGCGTGGCGGACGAGGTCCCAGAGGAACTCGACGTCGCGCTCCTCGGTGGCCGCGACCTCCGCCACGATCTGCTGGGTCAGCACGTCGAGCGGGGCCACCGGCGGTTGGAGCAGGTCGAGCCGCCCCTCGCGCACCGCGGCCAGCAGAGCCGTGCACTCGACCAGCTCGTCGCGGGTCGTCGGGTAGAGCCGGCCGGCCGGCGTGCCCTCGCGGTGGTGGTTGGCCCGGCCGACGCGCTGGAGGAAGGTGCCGATGGCCCGGGGCGATCCGATCTGACAAACCAGCTCGACCGGACCCACGTCGATCCCCAGTTCGAGTGAGGCGGTGGCGACCAGCGCGCGCAGGTCACCGGCGCGCAGCCGGGTCTCGACGATGCGACGCCGGGCCGCCGAAAGGCTGCCGTGGTGCGCGGCCACGAGCAGCGAGGCGTCGACGTCGCCTCCTCCGCGCCCGGGTTCGTCTGCGGCGAGGCGCTCGGTCAACAAGTGGGCAACCCGCTCGGCCATCTTCCGGGTGTTGACGAAGATCAGCGTCGTGCGGTGGTGCCGGGTGTGCTCCGCGATCGTGTCGAGGATGTCGGACATCTGACCGCCGCTCATGACCGCCTCGAGCTCGGTCGAGGGCAGCTCGATCGCCACGTCGAGATCGCGGGCGTGACCACAGTCGACGATCGTGGTGGGCGGGCGCTCGGGGTGCACGCCGCTCAGGAGGCGCGCCACCAACTCGAGCGGGCGCTGGGTGGCCGAGAGGCCGATGCGCTGGACATGTCCCCCGCTCTCGGTCACCAGCGCGTCGAGACGCTCGAGACTCAGCGAAAGATGGCTGCCCCGCTTGTCCCGGGCCAGGGTGTGCACCTCGTCGACGATGACCGTACGCACACCGCGCAGGAGTGCCCGCGAGGACGGCGCGGTGAGAAGGAGGTAGAGCGATTCGGGCGTCGTCACCAACAGGTCGGGCGACTGCTTCTTCATGGCGGCGCGCTCGGCCGGCGGGGTGTCGCCGGTGCGCACGGCGACGCGCAGCCCGGGATCGGGGTAGCCGAGACGGGCCGCATCCTCCCGGATCTCCGACAGCGGCACGTGGAGGTTCTCGTGCACGTCGACCGCCAAGGCGCGGAGTGGCGAGATGTAGAGGACCTCGGGCGTTCCGGCGATGCGGGCACCGGTGGCCGCGGCGCGGTAGGCGGCATCGATGGCGACCAGGAAGCCGGTCAGTGTCTTGCCCGAACCGGTGGGCGAGGCCACGAGCACGTCCTCACCTTTCGCGATGTGGGGCCAGGCCGCGGTCTGCGGCGGGGTGGGGCCATCGGGGAAGCGACGGGCGAACCAGCTGGCCACGGCCGGGTGGAAGAGCGATTCGGGCGAGGCCTCGTGCATCGTCCTATTCCACCAGGATGCTGTGACGGTTGCGACGGTGCCGGGCCTCAGGTGGCGTTCTTGCGCCCCCAGCAGGAGATCATCGGTGGCTGGGTGAGGTCGAGCCGCCCTGCCGCCACGTTGTCGAGGTGCTCGGCGACCTCGGCGTCGGTGACGATCCCGTGATCGAGCAACTGGTCCCTGATCAAGTTGATGGTCGCGGCCTCGAGGGCGTTGCAAGCCGGATGGGTCACCGGGAAGGCGGCGTCTGCGGCCACGTTCACCAGGCCGGCGGCGCGCAGGCGGCGGGGCAGCGTGCGCCCGTAACCCAGGTCGACCCCCCGCTCGGCCAGGAGGGCCCGAAAGCCGCGGCGGACGCGGTTGGCCAGGACCTGGGGCGGCCCGATCTCCTCCAGGCAGCTCAGCGGCTGGAGGGCGGGGTCGGCATCCTCGACGAGCAGGACGCCGCCGGGGCGCAGGGCATCGACCATGTGTGACAGGGCCCGGTCACGCTCAGGGACGTGAACCAGGACCAGGCGGGCGTGCACCAGGTCGAACGGACCGTCCGCGGGAGGATCCTCGGCCACGTCGTGCACCCGCACTTCGACATTGGCTGCGTCCAGCCCGGCGGCCCACGACACGTTGAGATCGGTGGCCAGCACGTGCCCGGACGGTCCGACCCGGGCCGCCAGGTGGTCGAGCACCGAGGTCCCGCCCGCCCCCACCTCCCAGACTCGCCACCCGGGGGCCAGCCCGAGGCCGTCGAGGTGGCGGAACGTCGAGGGGTCGAAGAGGAGGGCGAAGGCCTCGAAACGGTCCATCGCCTCGGGGGCGTCGTTGGAGAGGAGATAGCCGTCGGACGGCGTGGACCGGGCCGGGCTCACTGGTCCGCCGGTTCGGGCGATGAAGACAAGGAGGTGGCGGCGGCGGGTTCGTAAGCCGCCGGGACGGGTCCGGCGGGCGGAGGCGGCGGGACGACCGGAGGCAGGCCCAAATCCTGGGACGTCCCCACGTAGCGGTCGAGCACGTCGCGCACCTCGGCCCGTCCCTCCTCGAAAAGGGCGGCCGTGGCCGAGAAGTCGCGGTACTGGCCCGACGGGTCGCCGCCGCCGCTGAAGACGACCACCTCGATCCCCGGGGGCAGGGCGGCCAGTTCGCGCACGAAGCGGGCATGGATGGCCACGAAGAACGCGGTCAGCGCCGCCTCGACCGGTCGCCGGGGCGGACGCGGGTGGTAGTGCAGCGGCCCACAGAGCAGGACGTAGATGCGCTCGCAACCGGCGGCCACGGCGCGGCTGATGGGCACGTTGTTGACGACGCCGCCGTCGACCAGCACGTCGCCGTCGATCGTGACGGCCGGGAATATGGAGGGGATGGCCGACGAGGCGAGGATGGCCTCGAGGGCGGGGCCGTGGCCGATCCAGCGCTCGCGCCCGTCGGTGAGCGACGTGGTCACCACCTCGACCGGGATGACGGCGTCTTCGAGTCGCTCGTAGTCGAGACCCTCCTCGATGATCCTGCGCACGCCGGTGTTGGCGTGCACGGCGGCCCGCTTCTGGAAGAAGGCCCATGGGCCGTCGAAGGTGCCGCGAGGAAAGATGTCGGTGCCGCGCACGCCCAGCCACACGTCGGCCATGTGGGCGATGCCCTCGAGCGTGGGGTTGCCGGCGTAGGCGGCCCCATTGATGGCACCCACCGACGCCCCGAAGACGCGGTCGGCCCGGATGCCGCGCCGGGTCAGCTCCTCGAGCATGCCGATCTGCACGGCGCCGCGGCTGCCGCCCCCAGCCAGCACGAAGCCGGTGCGCTTGGCGGGAGCGGGAGGCGGTCCGTGCGGGAGCCCCAAGCGGGCACGGAGCCGCTGGGTCCAGGAGAGGTGACCATCGATGCCCGCGCTGGGGCGGCGCCGGTCGCGGGCTCGAGGGGTGGAGTTGCCGAAGACGGAGGAGCGGGTGAGGCGGCGGGCGGCGTCGCCGTCGATGCGCTGAGCATCCGGCTCGTCGTCCTGCGGCGGTCGGGGCGGATCGGCTCCCGTCATGGCGTGTTGCGGCGCCGGTCCCGGATCCGGGCCGGCCCGTCGGCGGGCAAGGTGCCCGCGGTGCGCGCCGCCTCCTCCTGCTCCTTGCGCCAGACCTTCCACCCCGCCATGTCGTGGCGCACGGCCCACACGATCACGAGGACGGCCAGCACCACGATGGCGACGACGAAGATGCCGAAAACGACGAAGAAGGCGGTGTTCGTCGCCACGGTCGGGCTGACGAGGGCGAGTGCCATCACTCGTCAGGGTAGAGGAGGTGTCACATCGCGTGGGCACACTGCAAGGCCATGGTCCTCGTCGCCCCCCATCCGAGCCGCCCGGCGCCCGGCGCCGTGGCGGCGCGGCCGTTGTCGGGCGGCTCCGAGGTGCTCTCGCTCCTGCGGGCCGGGGCGGCGACCCGGCCACGGTTCGACCCCGGGCTGGCCGGCGGGCTGCGGGCCTGGCTCGAGGACGCCGCCTACGGCGCGGCAGCCGGCCGGGGTGACGGATCGAGTCCGCTCGTGCTGGGGACACGCCGGCTGCTCGGGACGGCGGCCGGGGGCTGGGGCGACGAGGCCGAGACCGAGGGAACGGGCGACGAGCAGGCGGTGGGCGACGAGCAGGTGGTGGGCACCCTCGTCCACGCCCTGTTCCGTCAGCTGGTCCACGTCGGGACGATCGGCGACCCGATGGGTGACGCGCTCGATGCGTTGGCGGTGGAGGCGTCCGGTGAGTTGGTGGACCGGATCGAGTCCCTGGCGCGAGCCGAGCGGGCGTGGCTGGCCGAGACGGTGGCCTCGCATGCCGCCCAGCTGGCGGGGTTGGTGCCGCGGTTCGCTCCGGGCTGGCTGCCCCGGACCGACGACCGCATCGCCATCCCGCTGGCGGGTGGCCGGGTGGTGCTGCACGGCGTGGCGGACCTGCTGGTCGGCGTGCCCCACCCCGGCGTGGCCTCGCTCTGCGCGCTCGGCCTGACCACGAGCGGGCCCTGGGCCCGGGAACGGCGGTCGTTGCACTTCTTGGCCCTGCTCGAGACGCTGCGCAGCGGGACGCCCCCGTTCCGCCTGGCGCTCTTGGAGTCGGCAACGGGGCGCTACCGCATCGAGGACGTGCGGGAGGAGCACCTGCGGGCCATGGCCTCGCACGTGTGCGCCTGGCTGGCCGGGCCGGACGCGTCCCATGGCTGAGGCGCTGACCCACGCCCTGCTGGCCCCGCTGCCACCGCTCGACGAGGTGGCGTGGGGTTCAGCGCTGGCCGACGCCCGCGATGCACTGGCCGGATTGTCGGTCCGGCGGGCCGGGGGTGGACCCTTCCGGGTGACGGACCACGCGGTCCGTCTGGCCCTGGGCACGGACGGCGCCGGATCGGACGAGCGGGACTCCTTCGCCTGGTCGGCCCGGACGGCCCGTCGGGCCCTGGGCCTCGCTGCCCTGCGGTCTCTGGTGGCAGGGGAGTCCCGCGCGCCGCTCGACGCCGTGCGGACCCGGGTGAGCGAAATCGCCCGGTTGGTCCACGACGGCAGCCCCTCGGTGTCGGGCTTCGACCGCTGGTTGGCCGGACTACCCCCGGCCGGGCGCGCCGCCGTGGGGGCCGAGGCGGTGACCTGGACGACCCGGCTGTGGTGCGCCCTGGACTGGCGGAAGATCGGCGCCGGGGTCGTGATCGGCCGCGACCGCTGGTGGGACAGCCCCCACTCCGCGTTGCTGGCCCTGCGCAGCCGGGCCGAGGTGCGGGCCGGCTGCGGCAGCCTGGTGGTGCTGACGGGGCCGCGGCGGGCCTCGGTGCGGGCCGAGCTCTCGCTGGTGACGCTGGTGGAGTCGTTGCGCAACACCGACGGCGACCGGCCGGGCCGGGTCGTCGGCTGGTGGCCCGATTCGGGGCACTGGGTACGGCTCGAGCCCGAACCGGCCGTCCTCGCCCTGGCCACCGAGGCGGTGGCCCAGGTGCTGGCGGGCTCTGGCGCCGCGCTTCATTCCGCCGCCTGAGAGGCCGCCGTCAGGGGCGCGGCGTCCGTCCTCTATCGTTGGCTCCCCCATGACGAGTCGCGACGACATCCGAAACGTGGCCATCGTGGCGCACGTCGACCACGGCAAGACGACCCTCGTCGACGCGCTCCTCCGCCAGACCGGAGCCTTCCGGGCCAACCAGGAGCTGACCGACCGGGTCATGGACTCGGGCGACCTGGAAAAAGAGAAGGGCATCACCATCCTGGCCAAGAACACGGCCGTGCGCTGGGAGGGCGTCAAGTTCAACATCGTCGACACACCCGGCCACGCCGACTTCGGCGGTGAGGTCGAGCGGGGGCTGAACATGGTCGACGGCGTCCTGCTCCTGGTCGACGCCTCCGAGGGCCCGCTGCCCCAGACCCGCTTCGTGCTGCGCAAGACGCTCGAGGCACGCCTCCCGGTCGTCCTCGTCGTCAACAAGGTCGACCGGGCCGACGCCCGCATCGCCGAAGTCGTCCACCAGGTCGAAGAGCTCTTCTTGGATCTCGACGCCGACGAGGACCAGATCAGCTTCCCCATCCTCTACGCCAACGCCAAGGCGGGCTGGGTGAGCGAGGAGGTCGGCGTCGAGGGCGAGAACGTCCAGCCACTCTTCCGCGCCATCCTCGAGCACGTGCCCCCGCCGTCCTACGAGGAGGGTGCGCCGGCGCAAGCCCTGGTGTGCAACCTCTCGGCCTCGCCCTACCTGGGCCGGCTCGCCATCTGCCGCGTGCACAACGGCACCCTGGTCAAGGGGGCCATGGTGGGCTGGTGCCGGTTGGACGGGACCGTGGAGAAGGCCAAGATCACCGAGCTCTACGTGACCGAGGCGCTGGACCAGGTGCCGGCCGAGTCGGCCGGCCCGGGCGAAATCGTCTCGGTGGCCGGGCTGGCCGAGGTGACCATCGGCGAGACCCTGGCCGACCCCGACGAACCGATCGCCCTGCCGGTCATCACGGTGGACGAGCCCAGTCTGGCCATGACCATCGGCATCAACACGTCGCCCCTCTCCGGCCAGGACGGCACCAAGCTGACCGCCCGGCTCCTCAAGGCCCGCCTCGACGCCGAGCTGGTGGGCAACGTGGCCATCCGCGTGGCCACGACCGAGCGGCCCGACATGTGGGAGGTGCTCGGACGGGGCGAGCTGCAGCTGGCCGTGCTGGTCGAGACGATGCGCCGGGAGGGCTTCGAGCTCACCGTCGGCAAGCCCCAGGTGGTGACCAGGGAGATCGACGGCAAGGTGCACGAGCCGGTGGAGCGGGTGTCGGTCGACGTGCCCGACGAGTATCTCGGTGTCGTGACCCAGCTGTTGGCCCTGCGCAAGGGCACGATGCTCGAGATGGTCAACCACGGGACGGGTTGGGTCCGCTTGGACTACCGGGTGCCGGCCCGCGGGCTCATCGGCTTCCGGACCGAATTCCTCACCGACACCGCGCGGAACGGGCATCCTCCATCACGTCTTCGACGGCTGGGAACCCTGGCACGGTGACCTGCGGACCCGGCGCAACGGGTCGATGGTGGCCGATCGGCGGGGTGTCACGACGACCTTCGCCCTCATGAACCTGCAGGAGCGGGGCACGCTGATCGTGGGTCCCGCCGAGGACGTCTACGAGGGGATGATCATCGGTGAGAACGCGCGGGCCGAGGAGATGGACGTCAACCCGACCAAGGAGAAGAAGCTCACCAACATGCGCTCGTCGGTGGCCGAGGAGTTCGAGCGGCTGACGCCCGCCCTCTCCTTCTCGCTCGAGCAGTCGCTCGAGTTCATCGCCGACGACGAGTGCGTCGAGGTCACGCCCAAGGTGGTGCGCCTACGCAAGGCCATCCTCGAGCAGGCGATCCGCGGGCGCCTGCGTTCGCGCGCCCGGCGACAACAAGGCGTAGGCAGCACGTGCGGCCCACGGCATGAACGAGGGCTTCGACCACCTGACCGTCGTCGTGACGGACCTCGACGAGGCCCGTCGCTTCTTCGGGCTGCTCGGCTTCGTCGAGCGGGTCGCCGTCGTCGTCTCCGGCGAGACCATGGAGCGCTACATGGGCATCGCCGACTGGGAGGCCGACCACGTGACGCTGGTGCTCGAGGGCGCGCCCGTCCATCAAGAGGTCCAACTGCTGCGCTTCCACCGGCCGCCGGCGGGGGTGGACGAGGCGGCGGGGACGCTGGACCGCACCGGGTTCAATCACGTCTGCTTCCGGGTGACCGACCTCGATGGACTGCTGGCCCGCTGCGCCGAAGCCGGGATCACGCCGCGCAATCAGGTCATGGACTTCCACGACCGGCGCCTCGTCTTCCTGGACGGACCCGGCCTCGTGGTCGAGCTGGCCGAGTGGACCACCGGGTCGGCAGGGCAGGGCGGTCACCTAACATGACCTGCTGAGCCTGGGCCGTCTGGAGGGATGGCAGAGCGGACGAATGCACAGCTCTTGAAAAGCTGCGAGGCGCAAGCTTCCGTGGGTTCGAATCCCACTCCCTCCGCTCCGAGAGACCGGCGGTCTCCTATGTCCTGAAATTCACACACCACTCCCTCCGCCCTACCACCGCCTCTCGCGCGGTGGCAGCCGTTCCCTTATTGACAGTGGCAGATCCCACCGTTGTCCCCACGCTGCGAAGCGAGGGCCGGACCCTGACCCGCCGACATGACGGCCACCGATCTTGTCTTTTGCCGCGTTCAACGTTTTCGGTGTAGCGCGGTGGAGCAGACAACAATGCTCTTGGCGGCCTCGCGAGGCCGTTGTCGAGTGGCCAGCTCAGGCGTCGTCGTCGGTGCCGCTCCCCGCCTTCATCTTCTCGTCGATCATATTGACGACAGTCGGGTCCAGCAGGGTGGTGACGTCGCCCAGCTCGCGGTTCTCGGCCACGTCGCGCAGCAAGCGGCGCATGATCTTGCCGCTTCGAGTCTTTGGCAGCTCGGGAGTGAGGAGGATCTGGCGTGGCTTCGCGATGGGTCCGATGGTCCGAGCAACTGTCGTTCTGAGCTCCTCGACCAGGATCTGCCCCTCCTCGGGGGTCTGGGCGATGTCGCCCTTGATGGTCACGAAGGCCACGATGGCCTGGCCCGTGGTGGCGTCTGAGGCGCCGACCACGGCCGCCTCGGCGACCCGCGAGTCGCCGACCAGCGCGTGCTCAATCTCTGTGGTCGAGATCCGGTGACCGGAGATGTTCATGACATCGTCGACCCGACCGAGCAGCCACAGGTCGCCGTCCTCGTCCCTTTTGGCCCCGTCGCCCGCGAAATACCGGCCGGGGAAGCGCGACCAGTACGTCTCCTTGTAGCGCTCGGGGTCACCCCAAATACCCCGCAGCATCCCGGGCCAAGGCTCAGTGATGACGAGGTACCCGCCCTCGCCGTTGCCAACCGTGATGCCGTCGTTATCGATCACATCGGCCGAGATCCCGGGGAAGGGCGTCATTGCCGCCCCAGGCTTGGTGGCGGTGATGCCCGGCAGTGGGGTGATGAGGATTCCCCCGGTCTCGGTCTGCCACCAAGTGTCAACAATGGGGCACCGCTCCCGGCCCACGTTCTTGCGGTACCAGATCCAGGCCTCGGGGTTGATGGGCTCGCCCACCGAGCCGAGCAGCCGCAGGCTCGAGAGGTCGTGCGCAGCGGGGTACTCCTCGCCCCACTTCATGAGGGTCCGGATGGTGGTGGGGGCGGTGTAGAGGATGGAGACCTTGTAATCCTCCACGATCCGCCACCAACGGTCCCGGCCCCCGGCGTCGGGGGTCCCCTCATACATGACAGAGGTGGTGCCGTTGGCCAGGGGCCCGTAGACGATGTAACTGTGGCCGGTCACCCAGCCGACGTCGGCCGCCGTCCAGAAGACGTCGGTCTCTGACTTGATGTCGAAGATGTAGTGATGGGTGGTGGCACAGTGGACTAGGTAGCCGCCGGTGGTGTGCAGGATGCCTTTGGGCTTGGCCGTTGTGCCGCTCGTGTACATGATGTACAGAGGCTGCTCGGCATCGAAGAACTCGGGCTCGTGGCTGGTCGACTGGCGGTCGACAACATCGTGCCACCAGTGGTCCCGGCCCTCGTCCCACGACACGTCCTGGCCGGTGCGCCGAACGACCAGCACACTGTGGACGTCGGGGCACTGGCGCAGAGCGTCGTCGACATTGACCTTCAATGCGGCCGCCGTTCCCCGGCGGTAGCCACCGTCGGCCGTGATCACCATCCGGGCATCGGCGTCGACGATGCGCCCGGCCAGGGCCTCGGCCGAGAATCCGCCGAAGATCACGGAGTGAGCCGCCCCGAGCCGTGCGCAGGCCAGCATGGCTACGACCGTCTCGGGGATCATCGGCATATAGATAGCGACCCGGTCGCCCGTCTTGACCCCAAGCTCGACCAGGGCGTTGGCAGCCTGGCAGACCATGACGTGCAGTTGGCCGTAGGTGATGGTCCGGGTTTCCCCCTCCGGTTCGCCGACCCAGTGATAGGCAACCTTGTCACCCCGCCCTGCCGCCACGTGACGGTCGACACAGTTCACCGAGGCGTTGAGCTTGCCCCCCCCGAACCACTTGGCGAACGGGAGGTCCCACTCGAGCACCCGCTCGAACGGCGTCTCCCAGGTGATCCGTTCCGCCTGGATGGCCCACCACGCCACCGGGTCCTTGGCCGCTTCCTCGTAGATGCCGGGCTGGGCGTTCGCTTGGGCGGCGACGTCGGGGGACGGAGGGAACCGCCGCGTCTCGTGGAGGAGGGCCGAGAGGGCCTCCCCACCGCCCGATGAATGGACTGAGTCGGTCACGGTCTTTCCTTTCCTCTTTGGCGGCGGCTGGTTTCTCCCGGCTTCTCCTCAGGCTGGGCCTCGGGTTCAGCGCGCCTTCGGGGCCAACGGCATGACCGGGATGATGGTCTTTTTGAACGTCTCGTTCGTCACCCCGGCAAAGGATGCATACCAGGCCGCTGCCGCCGTGGCGACGCCGAACCATCCGGCCGCCTTGGTCATGCCGGGGTCGGGGGTATGGAAGTTGGCGATGGTGAGGAGGACGAAGGTGATCGTGAGGAGGATGAAGACCAGGGCAACCGCGCCGGAGACTCGGAGCGACGCTGGGACCATGTAGGCGGTGAAGATCGTCCAGCCGAGGGTGAAGACCCCGAGCATCACCGGAATGCTCCTGATCGGTACGCCGGGGACGACGAACTTGACCAACACGTAGTAGGTGATCCAGAACGCACCGTAGGAGGTGAAGGCCAACGCCCCGAACGTGTTCTTACGGACGAACTCCCACATTCCGGCGAGCAGCTGGGCCAGCCCGCCGTAGACGAGGGCGAGGCCGAGGGCCGCGAACGCGCCCGCCCCCCAGATGTTCGTGTTAGCGATGCTGAGCGCGAAGGTCGTCATGGCGAAGGCCGCCAAGCCGAGCGGTGCGGGATCAGCAACCAACTGCGAGACGACCGGACGGACGTCGGCTCCTTCAAGCGGTTCGGAACCAGCGGACGTGTCAATCGACATTCGGCTCACCTCCATGGTCGTACTGCTTTCTGCAGGTCATCTTGCCTCAACGAAACACAGAATTCACGCGTCATTCCGACGCCGTCCATGTGGTGTCCTGCCCAGGCACGCCAGGGCCACCGTGGGCGCCAGGCCGGGCTGGCCGCCGGCGAGACGATCATCGCCCCTATCCGCATCGAAGAGGGCGCCACGGTGGCTGGGCAACGGCCATTGAGAGGTTGGGGTTCACTGGACTTCCGGCCGTGGCGCCGAGGCGATGAGGGCTGACCAAAGAATCTCCCTACCACCGATTGTCCTGCGCGGCGCTCGCCTTACGGCCCGGTGCCACGCGCAACTCATCCGGGGCGATGATCCACGCCGGCGGCAAGGAGTAACTGCGCGCATTGCCAGATGGGTATTCCTCAGCGGCGACCTCAACAACTACAAGATCGAAGGCAAGTGGGACCTGGGGCAGGGCCGTGATGTATCTCGTAGAGGGTCGGGTGTGGGGCCGTGCACACCACGAGTCGGGCGACCGCGCGCGTGAATCATAACTGAGGCTCCGAGGCCGAAGGCTTGGGGGAATGACCTCGGCGCGTACAGATCAAGCGACAGGCGACATGATCCACGAAGGCAAGGCACGCGCCACCGCGAACATCGTGACCGAAGCAGGCCTCTCCATCACGCCTCGGGGTCGCGGAAACGACATGCAACATGCTGCCCGACGGGAGTTCTGATGACCCAAAACGAGTCGCGGAACGAAGTCTCTAATGGTCCCGCCCCGAATTTCCTCAGACCGCACCGGGTGATGGGGCGCGACGGCACCACGAGTGCCCGGCAATCCGATTTGATGGCAATCGATTCGGCGCGACTCACGGTGACCTCGACAGATGGGCTGGACTGAAGACCCCATTCAGGGCTACTGGAACGGAAATTGTGATGGCCTGGACCATCCCGATGGGCCTCCGGAGCCGGTGGCGCAGGTCGAGTCCCGCCGGGCACGCCGGCTCTCGAGTGTTCAGCTTGGAGACCCCAGACCATCGCTTGACACCCGGGCGAAGCGAAATCGTCGTGAGGGCCAACGAGGCCGCCCTTGTAGGCCTGCAACGCCGAGTGCTAAACCATCCCCTCTCTGTCCACAATGAGCACGAGGCGCGGTTGTCTCATACTCTTCACACTTCGAGGCAGACTCAGATGGGGGTGCGACGGTGCGGTTGTCGATGCGGATCGTCTTGACAGTCAGTGCCGTTTCCATCCTGTTCGCCATGGTGGCCGGCCAGGCAACGGCTGGAGCGAGCCTGCCTCAGCTGACCTCGACGGGCTCGAGCTTCGCCGGCGTGGCGATGTCACAGTGGCAGGGACAGTTCAACGAGTTGGACGGGGGCAACGTCAACTTCACGACTTCCAGTTCGGCCATCGGTTTGAACGACTTCTGCCAGCGGACCGTCGACTTCGCACTGAGCGACCTCTCCTATGCGGCCGGGCAGTCTGCCTGCAGCCCAACGCAGTTGCCTTACCGCTACCAGTACGTCCCCGACGTCGGCGGGTCCCTTGCCTTCGAATACAACTTGACCGGGCAGAATGGGCAACAGGTGACGGACCTTGTGCTCGACCCGTCCACGATTGAAGGAATCTTCACGGGGGCCATCAGCAACTGGGACAACAGTGCCATCGCTGCCCTCAATCCCGATATTCGGCTACCGAATCAAGGGATTAGGGCCTACTACCGCGGCGACCCGTCCGGTGAGAACTATCTCCTCGGTGACTACATCCTCCATACCGCCAATGCTGCGGAACTTGCCACATTCCAACAGGCGGCTTCCGTGCCGTCGACTGCCGGCCAGCCTTCGGCCACCTGGGCCGTCTTCCCAAATGGCACGCCACCGAAGTTTGCAAGTCTGGTGAGCGTCAATGGAGCCGACGCATCGTCCCAAGGTCCAGTCCACCAGCCAGGTGGGATCTCCTACGTCGAGACTGCCTACGCCAAGAACGCGGGACTTCCCGTGGCCTCGGTGGTGAACGCGGCCGGCACTGCGGTCCAGCCAACGGCGGAGAATTCGGTCGCTGCGCTCGAGGGGGCGACCTTGAACGCTGACTTGACCCAAAACCTCAGCGGCGTCTTCGACAACCCGGCCGGCGCCGCCTACCCGCTCTCCGCGTACAGCTATTTCGTGACCCAGTGCGTCCAGAAACAGGCCAAGGCGCAGAACACGTCATGCGACGGCAGCGGCAAGGTCACCATGGGCACGGCACAGGGCGCAGAACTGGCCCAATTCATCACCTTCGTGGCCTGCCTCGGTCAGAGCAAAGTGGCGCAACTCGGCTACACACCCCTCCCCCCGAACTTGGTCGAAGACGACTTCCAGGCCGCAGGGCGACTCCCAGGTGGCGTGACGCCACCGCCGCCAACCCCAGCGAACTGCCCGAACCCGACCATTACCGGCGGGCTCAGTTCTATTTCCGCAGTCGGACCGCTGATTTCGCAGACCTCGGACGGAGGGACCACCTTGTCGGTCTCCCCATCCACCGTCGGCGACGCCTGGGTGCTGGCGGTCCGGGTGTCGAATTCTTCGACCAACGTGTCTTCGGTCACCGGCGGTGGCGTGGGCGGCGACTGGACCAAGCTCACCCAGGTACACGATTCCAAGCAAAACAGGGACATCGAAGAGTGGCTGGGTCCGATCTCCCAGACGGGGTCGTCCGCCGTCACCGTCCACTTCTCTCGAGGCGTATCGGGGACAAAGGTGGAGCTCGATACCCAGGAGTTCACGAACGGCACCGGTTCCTCGACGGTCTGGTCCGACGACGTGAGTGCCAGCGCGAAGAACGACACCGCGTCATCGACCATCACCTACCCGACCCTCACGCCCGCCTCGGGCGGCGAGCTCTACGTCGGCTTCAGCCGCGCCACTTCCGGCTCCGCCGCCGGCGACACCTCAGGATTCAACTACGAGAGCGCCAACACGAACAGCCTCTACATCTACGACCCGAACGTCTCGTCCACCGTCTCGCCCACCGCGTCTCAGCAAGACGGCCTCTCCCTGACGACCGGGGCATTGATCGAAGCGAACTAGACGAAGACGCGCCGGCGTTGCCTGGCTTGATCTGTCAGCCGGATTCATGGCCACTTGACACGCGAAGGCAGGAACCCCCTTGGTTGGGAGCGGGAATGGCTGACGACGGCTCGAGCCAACCGTTGCGGCGACCTGGTCTGCCGCTACGAGTGATCGTGTGCTCGCTCTGCGTGAGCGCCGACATCTGACCCGAAACGCTCAGCGCAATGATCCGAGCAGAAGTAGAACCGACCACCGTCTTGCCGGAGTGACGCTGGCGCGTGGGCGACCTCGACCTGCATGCCGCAGACCGGGTCCTTGGCGTAGCCGCTTCCCGCACCGAATCGCTCCCGGTTCCGGTAGATCCAGTAGAGGAGCGCGAAGAGCAGCAGAAAGAGGATATTGAGATAGGTGGTGTAATTCCACGAGAAGTGCGCCGGCGCCACGGTGGTCGGACGGAACGTCGGAACCAGCCCGACCGCCCGGAAGACCCCTTCGGTGATCAGGCCGGCCGTCGACATCAGGGCCCAGAACACCGCCAGCATGCGCAGCATGAGGCGGGTCCCGTAATAACGGCGGTAGATCATCAACAGGGGAAGGGCGATGAGGTCAGCAAAGATGAAGGCGATGACCCCACCGAACGAGATCCCGCCTGACCACAGTGCGGCCGCCAGTGGCACGTTCCCGACCGAGCAGACGAAACTGATGATGGCGATGAACGGACCGACGATGACGTTCTGCAGCGAGGTCCAGAACCCGTGGCCGCTCATGAACACCGCCTGCCACACCGAGGTCGGCACGAGCGCGGCCAAGAACCCGGCCACCGTGTAGCCAATGACCAGTTCACGGCGCAACATGGTGAGATCGGACATGGTGTAGGTCGCGCTGTCGGCCCAGCCGGCCATGGAATGCAGGCGCACCTTCAGCGGCTCCGGCTGCGGTGAGGCGCTTTCCGCCGGACCGTGCTGATGCCCGGTCTGGTCATCGTTCTCGCTGAGCCGCTCCCGGGCCTGGCTGATCCGTCGGCCCCGTAACCAGAGCGCCCCCACGGTGGCCAGGAGCACGATCATGATGATGCCGCCGACGAACTCGCTGACCGCGAACTGCCACCCCATCAACACGATCAGGACGATGCCCAACTCGATCACCAGGTTGGTCGAGGCGAACATGAACACCATGGCGGCGATGTAGTCGGCGCCCTTTACGAACAGCGACTTGGCCATGGCCGACGCCGCATAGGAACAGGACGAGGACACCATGCCGTAGAGGGAGGCCCTCGTGACCGAGCCCGGCCGGTGATCGCCGAGCTTGCGCTGCATGGATTCGCGGCCGACAAAGGCCTGGACGGCACCGGAGAGTCCAAAGCCCAGAATGAGAGGCCACAGGGTCTCCCAAAACATGAAGAACCCTTCATGCAACGAGCGCCCGATGTCCACCAGCACGGTGGCTGTCGCCAGCATTGGCGCTAGGAGCGGACGAGCCGGGCGATCGCGGCCGAAGCCTCGTTCAACTTCTCGGTGGCCTCGTCGCCACCCGTGTGCACGGCGTCCGACACACAATGGGCCAGGTGGTCGTCGAGCAGGCCGAGTGCGACGGCCTGAAGGGCCTTGGTGGCGGCGGAGACCTGTTCGAGGATCGCGATGCAGTAACGGTCCTCGTCGACCATCCGCTGAATGCCTCGGACCTGGCCTTCGACCTTGCGCAGGCGTTTTTGGATGACTTCCTTGTCGTCGATGTAACCGGGTCGCATGCGGGACGCTCCTTACCTAGTACCCCTATAGGGTATCAGAGCCTCGCCTCGCATCAAACTCCAGGACAGCGGCGTCTTTTTCCTTCGATCAGTCCGAGCAGACTGTGCTCGGTGCCGATGAAGGCGCTTCCTCCTACGTCAGCGCAACACCCTGGCGGTGGGCGGCTGAAACGTTCAGCACAGATTCAAGTCAGCTGATGGGCGATCTGGAAGATGTTGCCGAATGGATCGCGCACCATGGCCCGACGGTCCCCGTAGGGCGTTTCCCGCGGCTCTTCCAGCGAGACAGCACCGGCATCGAGCGCTCGGCGATAGGCCGCGTCCGCATCATCGACATAGACGTACAAGAAGGCCTGGAACGGATCCCGTTCGACCGAGGGTGAGACCATCACCAGCGAGTCACCGATCGTTATCTCGGCAGGCCGACCCGGCTCGACAGTCCCCGTGGCGTCGAAGACCGTCCGAAGGAAGTCCACCTGGGCGGCCACATCCTCGACGACCACACGGGGTGTTATGGAGTGGTAGCCCGGCCGAGCACTCTTCGAGGGCACGACCAAGTATCCCACCGCCCCCGCGTACCGGCCTTTGCGTTGCCATGTCCTGCGGCAGCCTCCTCGTTCGCCAGGTCGTCAGGCCATTCGTCGCCCGCTCGGGTTCGGCGTCCAAGGCTCGATGCACCGCCTCGCTCGTGCTGAGCAGGATTGAACATGCTGCGATCTCAGAGCATGGTCGACCGCGCCAACGGTGTTCAGTTTGCCCATGCGCACGGCCAACGTCAGCCGATCGGCGTGGCGCCGGGCGGACTGGATGTCCAAGCGGCCCCCGCACTGCTCCTTGACGTAAGCGTTCGATGGGCGAACCGGAGGCGCTCGCTAGTCGGTGAGCGGCATCGACCCGTGGAACGGGGCGTCGCCGAAGGCGAACACGCCGTTGTCGGCGCCGACGAGCCAGTACCCGTTGCCGTCCGAGGAAGCGGCCATCCCCGACATCGGCGCGTTGAGGGCGATGCCCCCCGTGGAGCCGAAGAACAGCGCGTCGAAGCTGAAGATCCCGCCGTCGGTGGCCACGAGCCAGTAGCCGCCGACGGTGTTGGCGGCCATGCCGGTGACCGGCGCGTTGAGGGGATCCCCCCCATCGATCCGTGGAAGACGGCGTCACCGAAAGCGAAGATCCCGCCGTCGGCGGCGACCAGCCAGTAGCCGTTGCCGTCCGGCGTCGACGCCATGCCGACGACGGGCTGGTTCAGCGGGTGTCCACCCATCGAGCCGTGGAATGCTGCATCACCGAAGCTGAAGACCCCGCCGTCGGCGGCCACCAGCCAGTACCCGCCGTGGTCGGGCGTGGAGGCCATGCCGACCACGGGGGAGTTGAGCGGGATGCCGCCCATCGAGCCGTAGAAGTGGGCGTTGCCGAAGGAGAACACCCCACCGTCCGCCGACACCTGCCAGTTGCTGGATCCATCGCCGGCGTTGGCGATACCGACCACCGGCGCATCGCTGAATGCATCGTTGAACTCGGTGGCGTCGCCGAAGCCGTACTGGGACCCCTCCAGGGTGACGGTCGAGTACCCGAGATTCCCCGGAGTCCCGGCGATCCCGGCCACGCTGACCGGGTCCGGGGACTCGCTCATGGGGTCAGTGATGTTCGATCTCAGCCCCGGACCACCCTGTTCAGAACAGCTCAACGATGGGAGCGGCACCCCCGCCACGCCGCCTGCCGCACTGGTGGCGGTGAAGGTGTAGGGCACGTCTGCCGGGTCGGCGCAGTGCGGCGACCACAGCCACCCGACCAGCGGGCCTAGCCGGTTGGGTGAGAACGTCACGGTGAAGGTCGACGTCAGGGGGTTGCTGTTCACGTTGACGGGTTTGACGCCCCCTGGACCGGTGATGGACGCCGTGGCCGAGAAGGTGGTCGTGCACGTCTCTGCGGGTCCGTTGGGGATGGCGCGGAAGTTGATGCCGTAGCTCCCGAGCGCCCCGAGGATCGGCCCGGGCACGAGGTGGAACGCGCACCCCGACGCTCCGGCCGCTCCGGCGGTCGCCACATTTAGGCTCCCCACGCCGAGCCACGACGCGCCGAGCGCGGCGACCATGGCCGCCGCCGCCCGGGCCGGTCGCACACGGCGCCTACTTGTCCGATCTGCCATCTCGTCCTCCCCCCGTCGATCGATGAACTCAGGCTATCCCCCAGGTTCCATTCGTGCCGGGACCACCGGACGCTCGCCGAGGAGACCGTGTCCAGGGCCAGCACCTTGTCACCATCTCCGTTTGATCGGAGCACCAGCGAGCCGACGCGTCCGATTCGTTCAGGAACGCTCCAAGGCCAGAGCCTGCACCCGCTTGGACAAGGGAATGGCGTCGAGGTCACGACAGATCTCGGTGAAGTCTTCGGTAGGCCCGGTCCAACGAAGGTCACCAACGGAAGGAAGCAGCGTGCGGTCGACGCGCAACAGGGCCAGTTCTTTGAACAACAGCGCGTGAGCACGGTCGTCGCGCAGGGTGGCCGCAAGCTTGGCTGCGCCACGCACCGTGACCTCCCAGGCGTCGGGATCCTCGGGGATGTCCTCGATGCGGACCCAGCGGGCCAGAACGGCCGAGGCCGACTTGGCCCCCCATCCGGCCAGACCGGGAAAGCCGTCCGCACTGTCACCCACGAGAGCGAGATAGTCGGGGATAGAAACGGGCGACACGCCGAACTTCTCGATCACCCCGTCCTCATCGATGAGATGATCTCGGCGCCGGTCGAGTTGCACCACACGCGTCCCCTCCACGCACTGCCCGAGATCCTTGTCCGGGGTACAAATGACGACCTGGTCAACGGCAGGGTCATCAGCGGCGGCGGCGGCGGCGCTCGCCAGCGCGTCATCCGCTTCGACATCGATCATGGCCCAGACGACGACACCCATTGCGGTGAGCGCCTCCTCGAGCGGCCAGAATTGCGACTTCAGGTCGGGGTCGATGCCCTCCCCTGTCTTGTAGCCGGGCCAGAGCTCGTTGCGGAAGGACTCGATCACGTGATCGGTCGCCACGCCGACGTGGGTGGCGCCGTCGGCGAGCATCTGGAAGACCGAGCTCAGGACCCCACGGGCCGCGGCGATCTCCAGGCCAGCCTTGTTGCGATGTGGCGGCGCACCGAAGAAGTGGCGAAACAACTCGTAGGTGCCGTCGACCAGGTGGACTTTCATGGTGGATCCGAGTCTGTCATCGGGACGAGGCCCTGGTCCGAGACTGCTCGAGAAAGGCGCGCTCGACCCCGTTGTCCGTGAGGGCCACGGCCGCCGCATACTCGGCCTCCGCCTCCGTGATCCGGCCCAGACGGACGAGCAGGTCCGCCCGCACGGCATGGAGGAGGTAGTAGTCCTCGAGTGGACTTTCGGCCAGGGATTTCAGTGCCTCCCGGGGTCCCTCGACTTCGGCCACCGCCACGGCGCGGTTGAGGGAAACGACGGGCGATCGATCGAGGGCCGCCAGCTGGTCGTACAGCGCCAGGATCTGTCGCCAATCCGTCATCTCTGCCGTGGGTGCGTCGCTGTGGACCGCGTTGATGGCGGCCTGCACCTGGTAACGCCCTGGCCTATTTCTCTGGAGACACGCGCGCACGAGGGCTTGGCCCTCGGCGATCATGGCGCCATCCCACAGAGTGCGGTCCTGTTCGCGGAGCACGACGAGAGAACCGTCCGAACCCGTCCGGGCGGGGTGGCGCGACGCCACCAGGAGCATGAGGGCCAGGAGGCCCATGACCTCGGGTTCGTCCGGCATGAGGTCGAGCAGGACGCGGGCGAGGCGCACGGCCTCCCGGCACAGGTCTTCGCGACCGAGCTCCTTGCCCGCCGTCACCGCGTAGCCCTCGTTGAAGACGAGGTACAAGACGGCGAGGACGGCCCGCAACCGCTCAGGCAACTCAGCTCCGCTGGGAACGCTGTAGGGGATGCCCGCGCCCTTGATCTTCGCTTTGGCCCGGCTGATGCGCTGGGCCATCGTGGGTTCGGACACCAGGAAGGCACGGGCGATCTCGGGGGTCGTGAGACCGCCCAACAGGCGCAATGTGAGGGCCATCTGTGCGGGCTGCGCCAGCGCGGGATGACAACAGGTGAAGATGAGGCGGAGCCGGTCGTCCTCCATGGCGAGCACCTCGTCTGATTGGTCGGAATGATGGAGCAGTGCCGCCTCGACCTGACGGTCGTCGCGGCTCGACTCTCGTCGCAAGCGGTCGATGATCCGGTGGCGAGCGGTGGTGATGATCCACCCGGCCGGCCTGGGTGGGACGCCCTCGGTCGCCCACCGCGTGGCGGCGACCGTAAAGGCGTCCTGCACGCCGTCCTCGGCCAGCTCGATGTCACCGAACGCGCGCACCAGGACCGAGACCGCGCGCCCGTACTCCTCGCGAAATGCCGCGTTCGATCTCGTTCTGGTCGGCGTCGACCTGCACCATCGTGGTCAGGCTTCGGGGTTCTCCTGGAAGGGACGGACCTCGACGGGTTCGCCGCAGGCCCGGGTCGCCTTGGCGGCAAGGGCGAGGGCTGCATCGAGGTCGACCACCTCGATGATCCAGAACCCGCCGATGTGCTCCTTGGACTCGGTGAACGGGCCATCGGTGACCACGGTGTCCTCGCCGTCGGCTCGCACGACCGTGGCGATATTGGCCGGCATCAACCCGCCGCCGAAGACCCAGGCCCCGCTGGCCTGGAGCTCGGCGTTGAACACGTCGACCTGCTCGTAGGCCTGCTGCGTCTCCTCAGGCGAGCGCTCGGCGGCGCCTTCGATCATGGGGACGCTCAGGAGGTACTGCTTCGTCGTGATGGGACTCATGGGAACCTCTTCCTTGTCGGGTCACGGCCCTGCGCCGTGTAGCGACTACACGAACCGGGTCGGCCCAATTCGACACTATGGCGGAATTTCTCCCTGACCTGGAACGCAACCGCCACGTTCCCCTCCGAGCCGTCATGACTCCGGCAGGGCGGCCACCGCCTCGACCTCGACCAGCTGCCCGGGATAGCCGAGGACACTGACCCCCACCAACGTGCTCGGTGGATCGTGGTCCCTGAATCGATCCCGCACCAGCTGCCAGACCGCGACCAGGTCTTCCCTCGCCGCGCTGGCCACATAGACGGTGGTCTTCACCACGTCGCCCAGCTCCGCCCCCGCCGCCCGCAACGCCTCGGAAAGGTTGTCCATGACCTGCACCGATTGGGCAATCAGGTCACCGGGGGCGACCGTCGCGCCCGAACCGTCGATCGGGCAGGCACCTGCCGTGAACACGTAGAGGGACCGCCCACGCGGGACGGCGGCGTAGGCATAGGGAACCTCAGGAGCGAGCGACATCGGGCGGACCAAGTCGATCTCGGGTCGTCCGGGCATCTCGGGCGAGCCTGTCACATCCGACCGCTAGACCGTAGGTCTACCCCGCAGCGCCCCAGGAGAGTGGGAATAGTGCCCTTCCGGCCAACGTTGGCCCCTGAAAGGGCTGAATGTGTTCTGAGTGCTCTGTTCCGAGTGCTCTGTCCTGGGTCCTTTGTTCTGAGCGGTAGCGAAAAGGAAGACGTGCTCGAAGACACCAACAGCACCATCGAGATCGCACCCGGTCGAGCGGTCCCCGCCTGGCTGGTCCTCGGTATCGTCCTCGTCGGGCAGTTCATGGTCGTGCTGGACGCGTCGATCGTGAACGTAGCACTCCCGTCCATTCAAAAGGACCTCCACTTCACGACGTCGGGGCTGCAGTGGATCGTCAACGCGTACACATTGACCTTCGCCGGGTTCCTGTTACTCGGCGGTCGGGCCGCCGACCTGTTCGGTCGCCGCAAGATCTTCCTGCTCGGCCTCACCGTGTTCACGGTCTCGAGCCTCCTCGGTGGTCTGGCCCAGAACCAGACTTCGCTGATCATCGCCCGAGCGGTACAGGGCCTGGGCGCAGCGATCCTGGCGCCCGCCACGCTCACCATCCTGACCTCCTCCTTCGCCGAGGGAGCCGCTCGGACCAAGGCCCTCGCCGCCTGGAGCGCCGTCTCCTCGGCCGGTGCGTCGGCCGGCGCACTCTTCGGCGGCATCCTCACCCAGTTCCTCAACTGGCGGTGGATCCTCTTCGTCAACGTGCCTATCGGTGTCGTGGCACTGGTGGCGTCGTTGCGCTACGTGCCTGAATCGAGGGCGGATCTCCACCATCGCCACCTCGACCTCTGGGGAGCCGTGACCGTGACCGCCGGCCTCACCGCGATCGTCTACGGCGTCGTGCGGACCGAGACCTACTCATGGGGCTCGGCCCAAGTTCTTCTGCCGCTCGCCCTCGGTGTGTTGCTGATCGCGGTGTTCCTGTTCCTCCAAGCCCGGGTGTCGAAAGCTCCGCTGGTTCCCCTCGGCATCTTCCGGTCACGCAACGTCGCCGGGGGGAACATCGTCATGCTGCTCTTGTTCGGGGCGCTGTTCGGATCCTGGTACTTCGAGACGCTCTACATGCAGCACGTGCTCGGCTACAGCCCGCTGCGGGCCGGGCTGGCCTTCCTACCGCAGACGCTCTTGATCGCGGCCGGCGCGCAGGTGACATCGCGTCTCGTGCCCCGCTTCGGCCCGCGCCCGCTCATCGTCCTCGGTTCGCTGGTGGCGGCGGTCGGCCTCGGCTGGTTGACGTTCATCACGCCGGACTCGACGTTCCTCACCAACCTCCTGATCCCCTTCGTCCTCATCGGCCTCGGCATGGGGCTGGCGGTGACACCCATCGCGGTGGCAGGAACGGCCGGCGTGCCCCGCGAGCAGGCGGGCCTCGCTTCGGGCTTGTTGAACACCTCGAGGACCGTCGGAGCATCGCTGGGCCTGGCGGTGTTGGCCACCCTGGCGGCCACGAAGACGACGTCTTCGCTGAAGGGCGCGATCGCGACACCGGCCCACATCGCTTCGGCGCTGACCGACGGATACACACTGGCCTTCGCCGTGGCAGCCGGGTTGCTGGTGATCACGGCGGCCGCAGGTCTGGCGACCGTCCCGTCGTTGCGATCGATCAGGCGCCTGACCCAAGTGCCCGCGACACCCGCGGTGGAGGAGAGGGCTGTGGTCGAGCTCGAAGGGGTGCTCGAGGCGCCATGACGAGGCCCAGAAGGCGTCAGGCTCAGAGGATTTTCACAAACTGACTCGCTCGTCGGCCGGGCCGGTGTTCAGCTCGGCGGATCCTCGATCTGCTCCATGAACTCGAGCCGGATGCCACCGGGGGCTTCGACAAATGCGATGCGGCGGGTGCCGAAGGAGCCGCTCACGATGCGCGGACCCCACAGGACGGTATGGCGGGCGAGCTCGGCGTCGAGATCATCGACGAAGAGAGCGGGATGAAGAAAGCCCTCATCGGGAAGCGCGCAGGCATCTTCATAGATGGCCTGGGTGAACAGCGTCAGCGCGAGGACACCCAGCTGCACGTCGGCACGCCGGCCGTTCTCCCACTGCACCGGCTCCGTCACCGTTGCGCCTGCCGCCTCGTACCAGCTGCAGGCGGATTCCAGCTCGGCGTTACGCACCTTCACGGCCAGGTTGGCCAGCCCGGTGACCGCCATCAGTGCAGCGGAGTGCCGTAGAGCGAGCCAAGCTCCTCGGCGATGAGCTCCAGCCTGACTCCGTCGGGATCGGAGAAATAGAGGCTGACGTCGCTCTCGATCTGCGTGGCCACGCCTGCCGCCTCCAAGCGGGTCTTCGCCGCCTCCCACTGGTCGCGTTCCACCGAGATGGCCAGATGGTGGAAACCACCGATCACTTCTGCGTAGGGACCGAGGTCGAGACCCGGGAAATCGAAGAAGGCCAGGGTGTTGTCGTGACCAAGGTCGAAGAAGAGATGGGTCGAACCCTGGTAGTCGCGATTCTCGAACAGCTCGGCCAACGGGAAGCCCAGGAGATCCTGGTAGAAGCGAATGGTTCGCTCGACATCGGAGCAGAGAAGAGCCAGATGGTGGACGCCGCGCGCGGTCGATGGCGTTCGGTCCGCCGGCTCTTTCAGGTAGGCGGCGCGCAGCCGCTCTCGCTCAGCCGCCCGGGCGTCGAGGTCGATGGTCACAATCCCAGCAGCCAGGCCGCGTTGGCACCGAGGAGATTCCCTCGCGCCCGAGCATTGAGTCCGGTGACAGCGCGCTCGGCGGCCATCATCGGATCGGCCACGCCCTCAGCGTGGGGCCAGTCGCTGCCGATCATGAAGGTGTCCTCCCCGACCTTGGGCACGAGGCGATTCGGCATCTCGTACGGCAGAGCGGCGACCCGGACCTGACGCAGGAAGTACTCCGAGGGACGGGCCGCCAGCTTGTGGAAAGGCTCGCCATGCCTCTGAGCATAGAAGTCCGAAGCCCCGTCCATGTGTAGGAGGAATTGCGGGACCCAGCCGGCCGTCAGCTCGACCACACCGATGCGCAACTGCGGAAACCGCTCGAGGACGCCGTTGAGAATGAGATTGGCCAGGGCGACTGCGGGAGCCAGCGACAAGAAGATGGAGTCGAACAGTTGCTCGCCGTCTTCCAACTCACCTTCCCGCCAGGCTGGATGCAACGGGCTCTCGAATTCCGATACGTGGAAGACGGGAGCGACCCCATGTTCACTGAACGCCGCCCACACCGGGTCGAAGTCACGATGTGACAACGGCTTCCCGTCCACCGGTGCCGGAGCGACCATGGCCAACCTGATGCCCTCCGAGCGCATGCGGGCAATCTCCTCGACGGCCCAAGCCGGATCGTGGAGGAGGACATGAGCCACCCCGAAGAGCCTGTCCTGTCCTTCGCCACACACCTCGGCGGTGAAGCGGTTGTAGGCCCGTGCGTTCGCCCTCTGGGCGACCGGGTCTGAGGACAAACGCTGCTCCCACAACAGCCCGTAGTTCGGGAACAGCACCGCAGCATCGAGGCCGAACGCGTCGAGCGCGTCGAGGCGCGCCCCGGCCAGCCGGTAGGAGTCGGGTACGAGCTCGTCGAACGATGCCGGCGCTCGCTCACCGCGCAACCGGCGCAGACGGTCATCGCCGATCAGGGAGGATCGCTCCGGAATGGGAACCTCGAGCGGGGTGAGGTGTGCTCCTCGCCAGGTGAGCCACGGCCAGCCTCGCGCGTCGTCGGAGATAGCCAACGCGTCCGGACGGTGCGACGGCTCGATGTAGTCGGACCAGGTCGTCCTCGACTCGAACAGGTGCTGGTCGACGTCGATTGTCACTAGCGCCATGATCCCTCCCAGCGCACAGTACCAGTGACCCTTCCCCCTAGTCTCGCCGGCGTGGGACGCACGGCACCGGGAGATGGCTTGTGGGCACCGCATCGCCGCGCCCTGACCCTCGGGCTCGTCCTCACCGTCACCTTTGTCGCATCCGAAGCTCTGGCCGTGGTCACCGTCATGCCCGTGGTGGCCCGTGACCTCCATGGTCTTGCCCTCTACGGCTGGGCGTTCTCCTCCTTTCTTCTGGCCAGCCTGATCGGGATCGTGCTGGCCGGACGCGACGCGGACCGGCACGGCCCGGCGCGGCCCTATGTAGCCGGCCTCGTCTTGTTCACGGCCGGGCTCCTGGTCGGCGGTCTTGCTCCTTCCATGTGGGTGCTGGTCGTAGGCCGCTGTCTCCAAGGACTGGGTGCGGGCGCCGTGCCCGCCGTGGCCTACGTGGCCATCGGCCGCGGCCTCCCCGAGGCGCAGCGGGCGCGCATGATGGCCGTGTTGTCGACGGCCTGGGTAGTCCCCGGCATCCTCGGACCTGCAGTGGCGGCCGCCGTGAGCCACCTGTTCGGTTGGCGTTGGGTCTTCCTCGGGCTCATCCCGCTCGTTGCCGTGGCGGGACCCCTCGCACTGCCGGCGCTGGTCCGTCTGGGTCGGCCCGATGTCGCACCGAGCGAGGAACACCGGGTCGCCGACGCGGTGCGCACCGCGGCCGGAGCGGCGCTCGTGCTGGGAGGGCTCGGGGCCCGCGCGGTCTGGGTCGGCGCGCTCCTGGCTGTGGCGGGTGTCGTGGTCGGTCTGGCCCCGTTGCGCCGTCTTCTCCCGCCAGGCACCTTGCGAGCGCGGCGCGGGCTGCCGGCCACCATGCTGAGCCGCGGACTTCTGACCTTCGCCTTCTTCGGTGCGGACGCCTATGTGACCCTGACCATCACGACGGTGCGCCATCACAGCACGATCGCCGCGGGGGGAGTCGTGACCGCTTCCACCTTGGCCTGGACGTTGGGATCGTGGGTCCAGGCCCGGCTCAACGACCAGTGGGAGGGGGCGCGTCTGGTGCGGGTCGGCCTCGCCCTGATCCTCGTCGGCACCGCCGGGATGGCCTGGCAGTTGCGCGACGGCGTTCCACTCTGGGAGGCCTACGTCGCCTGGTCGGTGGCCGGTCTGGGCATGGGGCTGAGCTATGCGCCCATTTCGCTCATGATGCTGCGGGCTGCTCCATCGGGTCGGGAGGGCTGGGCATCCGCGTCGCTCAGCCTGGCCGACGTGCTCGGCACGGCACTCGGCGTCGGCGTGGGCGGCGCCGCGGTGGCTGCCGTGTCCCGGGCGAGCCGGCCTGTCTCGGGCGGCGTCGTCCTGGCGTTCGCCGCGGCCGCGCTGGCCGCCGTGGTCGCGCTCTTCGTGGCTCGGCGCCTGCCGGGCACGCTCGACCGCCTGCCGGCAGAGCCCGCTACTCGATGAAGGTACGCAGGGTGTGCAACCAGTCGTCGGCGGCCTGCCACGCCGCGTCGGCCTGGCGGCGCTGCTGCTCGCCGTGCTCTCCCGCCGCAGGGTAGGAGCCGAGGAACTTGACCCCGGCCAGCCCGGCGTGCAGATCGCGCAGGCAGTCGGCGACCACCTCGTCGCCAAGATGGCCGCTCAGGTCGATGACGAAGCAGTAATTGCCGAGTCCCTGCTTGGTCGGTCGCGACTCGAGCTTGGTCAGGTTGATGTTGCGCGCCGAGAACTGCCCCAGGATGCCGTGCAGGCTTCCGGGGTGATCCGCCCGCTGGAAGCACACGATGCTCGTCTTGTCGTGCCCGGTCGCCCTCGGCACGCGGTCGCGGGCCACCAGCACGAAGCGGGTCTGGTTGTCGGGATGGTCCTCGACGTCCTCGGCCAGGATCACGAGCCCGTAGCGCTCGGCGGCCAGGCGTGGGGCGATGGCCGCTCCCTCCGTGGAGTCGGAGCTGCCCAGGACGCGGGCGGCATCGGCGGTCGAGTTGGCCGCTCGCTGCTCGGCGCCGGGCAGCGTTGTGGCCAGGTACTTCTGGCATTGGGCCAAGGCATGGGGGTACGACGACACGGTGGTCACGTCGGCCAGCTCGACGCCGGGACGCGCCATGAGGTGCAGGTGGATGTCCATGACCACTTCACGCTGCACATAGAGCTCGACGTCGTGGATGAGCCCGTCGATGGTGGCGCTGACCGTCCCCTCGATGGCGTTCTCAAGGGGAACGAAACCCTGTTGGACCTCCCCGTTCGCCACGGCCTCGAGCACCGAAGTGATCGACCCCAGCGGGATCAGCTCGGTGACGGCGAGGTCGGACTGGGTGAGAAGGGCTTCCTGCGTGAAGGTGGCCGGTGGCCCGAAGTAGGCCACCGTGGTCGCAGAGGGTTTCACAGTTGGGCAGGATAGAGCAGGTCATGGACAGTTCTTCCCTTCGCTCGCTCATCAACGCGGTCGCCGACGGCCGGTGCCCACCCGACGACGCGGTGCGCCAGCTGCGCCGGTTGCCGTACTCCGATCTTGGCTTTGCCCGGGTCGATCTCCACCGCGACCTGCGTCAGGGCATGCCCGAGGCCGTGTACGGCCCGGGCAAAACGCCTGAACACTGCGCCGCGGTGGTCGCGGAACTCCTGCGGGGCACCGATGGTCCCGTCCTCTTGACCAGGGCAACCGATGCGCAGGTCAAGGCGGTCTCGGCGATCGGGGCGTCACTCGGCCACGGCCCGGGCACCGTCTCTGAGAGCGGGCCGTTCGCCACGGTGGCGTTCCGTGCCGCATCGCACCGGTCCGGCACGGTGGCCGTGATCACGGCCGGCACCGCAGACGTACCTGTGGCCACCGAATGCGTCGCCGTCCTCACGGCCCTGGGCTTCGAACCCACGCTCCTCGTGGACTGCGGCGTCGCCGGACTGCACCGGCTCCTGGCCGAGATCGACACCATCGCCATGGCCGACGCCGTGGTGGTGATCGCCGGGATGGACGGGGCGTTGGCCAGCGTGATCGGGGGGCTGACACCGGCCCCGGTCGTGGCCGTGCCCACCAGTACCGGCTATGGCGCCGCGCTGGAAGGCGTGACGGCGCTCCTCACCATGCTGTCCTCGTGCTCCTCCGGCCTCACGGTCGTGGGCATCGACAACGGCTACGGCGCCGCCTGTGCGATCGCCCGACTGCTGCCATGACGAACGGGACCCCGGAGACACTCGCCTGGTTCCACTGCTTCTCCGGCATCGCCGGCGACATGGCACTGGGTTCGCTCCTCGACGCCGGGGCCGATCTCGGCGAGGTCCGCACGCTCCTCGGTCGCCTGGAGCTCCCCGGCTGGGACCTCCATGTGGACGAAGGCCTGCGCGGCGGGATTGCCTGTACCCGCGTGGTGGTCGAAAGCGACGACGCGATCGTGCGCACGCACGCCGCCATCGCCGAATTGATCGTGGACGCCGCATTGCCACCGCGGGTGACCCAGCGGTCGCTCGGCGTCTTCGGCGCTCTGGCCACGGTCGAAGCAGCCCTGCACCGGCGGCCGGTCGATCAGGTGCACTTCCACGAGGTCGGCGGACACGACGCGATCGTCGACATCGTCGGGACGGCGAGCGCCCTCGAGGTCTTGGGGGTCGACGTCGTGACCGCGTCCGCCGTGGCGACCGGTACCGGTTCGGTCTGGAGCGCACACGGCCGGCTCCCGAACCCGGCTCCGGCCACCGTGCGCCTACTCGAGGGGGTGCCCACCTACGGACGCGACGTGACGGTCGAGCTCACGACGCCGACCGGCGCGGCACTGATCTCCACGTTGAGCTCTTCATTCGGTCCCCTGCCGAACATGACGATCACGACCTCGGGCTTCGGAGGGGGCGCCGGCGAGCTCGACGATCTCCCGAATTGCACCCAGGTCGTGGTGGGCCAACGCGCCGCGAGGGCGGTGGGTCCGGGCCAAGACGCCGTGATGCTCGAGACGAACCTGGACGACACGACCGGGGAGCAGCTGGGCTACGCCGTTTCGGCCGCACTCGAAGCAGGGGCCTTCGATGCCTGGGTCAGCCCGGTCACCATGAAGAAGGGGCGCCCGGGTCACGTGCTCCACGTCCTCACCGACACCGTCCATATGGACGGGCTCCGCCACGAGATCGAGCGGACGACGGGCACCCTGGGTATCCGGGCCACCACCGTGGAGCGGTGGCCGGTGGCCCGCTCCATGGGTGAGGTCGTCCTCGACGGGATCACCGTGCGCATGAAGGTGACGGCGGGGCGAGCCAAGCCCGAGTTCGACGATGTCGTGTTGGTCGCCGCGAAAACGGGGTCTCCGTTGCACGACGTCTCGAGCCGGGCCGAAGAAGCCTGGCGCGCGGCGCATCCGAAGGGATCTGCCTGATGGGCAATGCCATGTTCCACTACGACCCGGCCATGACCGACCTGATCATCGACGCCTGTCGGGAGCGCCTCTCCATGGATCCGGTCTCGCTCGACTTCGGCGGCCTCGTGTCCTCGCTCGACGCCGAGCTGGCCGGCTTGATGGGTCCGGAAGGCAACGATCCGGCCCAGGTGCTCAAGCTGTGGACCGACAAGCTCGCCCTGGCCGTGGTGTCGTGCGACAGCCCTCGCTTCCTTTCCTTCATCCCGGCCGCCCCGACCAAGGCGTCGCTCCTCTTCGACATGTTCGTGTCGTGCTCGTCGCTCCACGGCACCTCCTGGCTGGAGGCGGCCGGCGTCGTCGTGGCGGAAAACCAGGCTCTCGCCGTGCTCTCCAAAAAAGCCGGCTTCCCGGAGGGCGCGGGCGGGTGCTTCGTGGCCGGGGGCTCGGCCGGGAATCTCTCGGCGCTCATGGTCGCCCGCGACACCACGGCCCATCGTCGCCGCGCCGAGGCGCCGTTGCGGCCTCTGATCGCCATGAGTGAGGACGCCCATTCATCGGTCGGCAAGGCCTGCCGAGTCCTCGGCGTCGAGACGTTGCCCGTGCCGGTGCACGACCACCGCCTGACCGGCGACGCGCTGCGCGCCGCGCTGCGTGACGATCCCCGCGGTGCCGACGTGATCGGCGTCGTGGCCACGGCGGGCACGACCAATGCCGGGATCGTGGACGACCTTGACGGCGTGGCCGACGTGGCCGAAGAGCGAGCGCTCTGGTTCCACATCGACGGGGCCTACGGTGGCGCCGCTGCGCTCTTCGCCCCCTCCGTGCGCGGGCAGTTCTCGGGCTTCGGGCGGGCCGATTCGTTCATCGTCGACCCCCACAAATGGCTCTTCGCCCCTTTTGACTGCGCCGCATTGGTCTACCGGCAACCGAACCTGGCCAAGGCGGTCCACACCCAGGACGCGCAATACCTCGAGGTGCTGCACAGCGAGAACCCCGAAGAGTGGAATCCGAGCGACTACGCCTTCCACCTGACCCGGCGGGCCCGAGGGCTTCCGCTCTGGTTCTCCATGGCGGTCAACGGCCTGGACGCCTACCGCGACGCGGTCGAGGCGGGACTCGCCATCGCGCAGCGCGCCGCCGGACGCATCGAGGAGGCGTCACACGTGGATCTGGTCCGAGAGCCCGGACTCTCCATCGTCTTGTTCCGACGCCCCGGCTGGGTCAAGGCCGACTACGAAGCGTGGTCGTCCCGTCTGTTGCACGACCAGGTGGCCTTCGTCACCCCGACCAGCTGGGAAGGCGAAACGGTGGCCCGCTTCGCCTTCCTCCACCCCGATGCCACCGTGGAGATAATCGACCAGATCCTCGACTCACTGCGCTGAGGCCCGGGCCCAGGCCCGCTCCAGCACGGTCGCCAGCGTCTGCACATCCTGCGCACCGGGAATGGGCCAACGGCCACCGACGAGGAAGAAGGGCACACCGGTCACCTCGAGCTCCTGGGCCGCCGCCTCGTCAAGACGTACCTCACGGCCGAAGAGCTCGCCCCCCAGCACCTTGTCGACGAGGACCTCGTCCAGACCGGCCGAGCGCGCCACGTCGCGCAACACATCGTGGTCGGCGAGCAGTCGACCCTCGGTGAAGTACGCCGCGAAGAGGCCCGCGACCAGCGCGTGCTCCTGCTCGCTGCCGCGGGCCGCCTGAGCCACCCGGTGGGCATCGAACGTGTTGCCGAGTTGGATGCGCTCGAAGTGAAACGTGAATCCGACCTCGGCTCCCATCGCGGCCAGTCGAGCGTGGCCCGCCTCGACCTGCTCGGGCCCCATGCCGTACTTGCGCCGCAGCGCTTCTTCCATCGTGATGTCGCGACGGGGCGGGGCCGCGGGGTCGAGCTCGAACGAGCGGTGCGCGACGGTGACGTCCTTCGCGTGCTCGAACTGCTCCAACGCGACGTCGAGCCGGGCGAAGCCGAGCGCACACCACGGACAGGCAAAGTCGGACCAGACCTGGATCTCCATGCACCTCCCAGCCTATGGCTGCGCTCCCTAGGCCCACCCGTCCATGGACCAGCCCTCCGCTGCGGCCATCAGCGTCCAGCACGTCGCGCTGTCGATCGATTCACGGACGATGTCGGCGTGACCGGCATGGCGTGCCACCTCTTCGATGAGGTGGAGGAGCACCCAACGCGGCGTCCATCGCAGACCGGCCGGGATCCAGGGCACGACGTCGGTGGTCGGAGGGAGCAGGGACCCGAGGTCGTCGACCCCCGAGACCACCTGTTCGGTGTGGCGGGCCTGCTCGGCTGCCCGGGCCAGGACGTCCTCGAGTGTCTCGCTCGCGACCAGGCCGAACCCGTCGGCGTAGTCGTCGGTGACCGCAAAGACGCTGGAGTCACCGGTGTTGAGGAAAGTCACCCAGGCTCGTTCCACCTGGGACACGTGTTTGATGATCCCCACCACGCTGAGCTCGCTCACCGAGGGGCGGGCGTCCGCTTGCTCGTCCGTGAGTCCGTGGGCGGCATAGCGCAGCGCGTCGCGCTGCTGGCCCAGGAAGGCGAGGAGCAACGCTCGCTCGTCGGTGACGGGGGGAACCAGTCCCGGCATGGGATTTCTCCTTTTTCTGCCGGACCGGCCGGCATCTCGAGTTTCGATACCGCCATGGTGCGGGCTTAATCTGGCCATCTCTTGGCCACTTTTTGAGGAAAACTGGACTCATGCGCGCGGACAGGCTCGTGGCGACTCTCCTGGTCCTCCAGGCCCGGGGACGGGTCACCGCAGGCCAGCTGGCCGAGGAGCTCGAGGTGAGCGAGCGCACAGCCCGCCGCGATCTCGAGGGCCTGGCCATGGCCGGGGTTCCCGTCTACTCCCAGCCCGGGCGGGGCGGGGGCTGGGAGCTGATCGGTGGGTCCCGGACCGACCTCAGCGGCCTGACGGCCGACGAGGCCCGGGCCCTCTTCCTCCTGGCGGGCCCCTCCGCCGCCACACCGGATGTGCGAACCGCCCTGCGCAAACTCGTGCAGGCCCTGCCGTCCACCTTCCGCGATCACGCCGAGGCGGCCGCGGCGGCGGTGGTGCACGATCCCGCCGGCTGGGACGGCCCGGAGCCGGCCACGCTGGACCACCTCGAGGCGATCCAGCGCGCCGTGATCGAGGGCGTCCAGCTCGAGCTGGGCTACCGGGGCCGAGACGGGAAGATCTCGCTGCGCACGGTGCACCCGCTCGGCCTCGTCGTGAAGAACGACACCTGGTACCTGATCGCCGGCACCGCGGCGGGACAGCGCACCTTCCGGGTGAGTCGGGTGCGTTCGGCCGAGCGCACCGATCACCCGGTGGACCGGCCCGACGACTTCGACCTGGCCGAGGCCTGGAGCTCGATCGTCACGAAGGTGGACCGCCGGCGGGCACCGGTCGAGGTGGTGCTACGGACCGACGAGCAACGGGCGGAGGTTCTGCACTACATCTTCGGCAATCGCATCCGCCATGGTGACCGCGATCGCGACGGGCAGGTCGAGGTGACGCTGCGAGCGCAGTCGGAGTGGCTGGTGGCCCGGCAGCTGGCCGGTTTCTCGGACGGCATCGAAGTGGTGGCACCCGATGCGGTGCGCGCGCACCTGGCCGAGATCGGCCGGGGCCTGGTGCGCCGGCACGCAGGCTGAGTCAACCGGCGCGGACCGCCTCCTCGACCCGCGCGCCTATGGCCAGGAGCCGCTCCTCGCTGCCGGCCGGCCCGACCAGCTGGATGCTGGCCGGCAAGGGACCGCCGGTGGGCACCGGCAACGAGAGGGCGGGCACGCCAGCCAGGTTGACCGGCAGCGTGCAGCGCGAGACCAACAGGTCGTCCCCCTCCTCGAGCCGGGGCGGGAAGATGCTCAGGGTCGGGGTGACGATGACGTCGACCAGTTCGAAGGCGCGCTCGAGCTCGGCCGCGAACTCGCGCTGGGTGGCCCGGGCGGCCCGCACGGTGGCATCGTCGAAGGACGATCCCATGGTGAGCCGTGACCTGACGTCGGCCCCGATTCCCTCGGGATCGCGGGCCATGAGCGCCTCGTTCGAAGACCAGGCCTCGACCACGAGAAGGAGACCGGCCTGCACCGTCGCCTGGTCCCAGGCCTTGGCGAGCGCGAGTTCGGTGCGCTCCCAGCCGGTGAGGCGCACGGCCCGGTCGATCGCTGCGCTGATGATCGGATCGGCCTCCACGGGGACCAGGCCCACGCGTAGCTCGGCAATGTCGGCCGCCTGCGCCACGGCGAATCCGGGTTCGAGCAGCTCCATGCCCGTGACCAGTCCGGCCACGTCCCGGGCCATCGGACCCACGGTGTCGAAGCTGGGCGAGAGCGGCCACACGCCTTCGAGCGGGATGCGACCCCACGTCGTCTTCAACCCGGCCGTGCCGCAGCAGGCGGCGGGGATGCGTACCGATCCTCCGGTGTCACTGCCATAGGCCACGTCGGCCTCGCCCGTCGCCACGGCCACGGCCGAGCCGCTCGAAGAGCCACCGGGAACCAGGGACGAGTCGAGCGGGTTGACCGGCGTCCCGAACCACGGGTTGACCCCGGTCACGCCGAGTGCCAGCTCGTGCAGGTTGGTCCGCCCCACGATGCAGGCACCGGCCGCCCGCGCCCCGGCCAGGCAGCGCGCGTCCCGCGCTGCCGGCTCCGCCTCCTTCTCGACAGCGCGACAGCCGGCCGTGGTCGGCTCGCCCGCCATGTCGATGAGGTCCTTGACGGCCAAGCGGACGCCAGAACCCGAGGTGTCGTACCGAGTGATGAAGGTAGTCATGCCCGGGATCTCTCCTCACCTGACGGTCGGCTCCGAGACGACCGGTTCGCTGCGAGGTTAAGCCGAGGCGGCCGCAACGGGCGGACGTCGAAGCCCGGCGGGCGTCCGAGACGACCGATTCAGGCGGCGATGGCGGAACCCGAGGCGGCTGCGTCGGCGTCGGGTGCAACCTCCTGGCGGCCCCGCTTGAGGCCGATCAGGGCCACCAGGGCGGCGAAGGCCATGATGCCGCACATCACGTCGAGGACCGTGGCCGTCGCGCTGGCGAAATCAACCGAGACGTAGTGCGGAATGGAGGAGACCGACCCGTTGCCGTGGGCCGACTGGCTGATCCGATCGGCCACGGCCGCCGCATTGGGCACGCCCTTGTTCTGGAGCGTCGTCGTCAGGTGCGAGCGGAAGTTGAAGAGCAGGATCGTACCCAAGGCGGCCAGGCCCAGGCTCGCTCCGAAGTTCCGGATGGTCTGGGTGATCCCGGTGGCCTCGCCGTACGAGAGGTTGCTGGCCCGGTTCACCGCATCGGTGTTGGCCGGTCCCAGCATCATCCCCATCCCGGCTCCCGCCACGATGACCCAAATCGTCTGTTTGCCGAAGCTCAGCGTGTCGACCTTGGACGCCCACAACCCGAAGCCGACCGCGGCGATGGCACAGCCGAGCACGACGGCCCGCTTGGCGCCCTCACGGTCGAGAATGCGTCCACCGATCTGGCTGGCGATCACGAAGCCGAGGAAGAAGAAGAGGAGGAAGAGACCGGCCTCCGACGCCGTCTTGTGCAGCGAGATCTGGGCGTACTCGCTGGCGAAGAAGAAGATCGGGATGAAAGCCATCATGGCGATCAACAGGACGAGGTTCTCGACCGTGAACGCCTGAATCCGGAAGATCGACACCTTGATCAGGGGTGACTCCGTCCGCAGCTCGACCAGCACGAAGAGCCCGATGATGAGCAGCCCGGCGACGATGCAGATCCACGTGGCGGCGTTGCTCCAGCCCCAGAGGGCCGACTGCTGGAGACCGAAGATGCTCAAGGCGATCCCCGCCGCGATCAACACCGCTCCCACGTAGTCGATCGGAGCGCGCTTGTACTGCGTCTTGGGCTTGGAGACAGCAATGAGAACGAGAGCGACGATGGCGACCGGGATGTTGACCCAGAAGATGGCCCGCCAGGTCCACTGGGTCAGGTAGCCACCGAGGATCGGCCCGATGGCGGTCAGCCCGCCGGCGATGCCGAAGAAGAGGGCCAGGGCCTTGCCCCGTTCGTGGAGCGGGAAGGTGTTGACCACGATGGCCAGGGCCGCCGGGAACATCAACGCGCCGCCGGCGCCCTGGACCACCCGGAAGCCCACGATCCAGGCCTCGGCGATCGAACCCGTTGGCGTCAGGCCACACATGGTGGAGGCAACGACGAAGACGATCACTCCGATCACGCACATCTTGCGATGCCCGAAGATGTCCGAGAGGCGACCGCCGAGGGCGAAGAGTGCGGCCAGCGCGATGAGATAGCCGTTGACGACCCACTGCACACCGGTCGACGACAGGCCGAGTTCGCGCTGGATGTTCGGCACCGCGATCGACACGATGGTCTGGTCGATGAAGGTCATCGAGACCGCGAAGATCATCGCGGCCAAGACCCAGTTGCGCCCCTGCATCCCGTTCGCTCCTATCGTCGACTACACCGGAGTCGCCTTCAGCGAAGACTACATGGGGTGCGGTCTTTTCAAAGGTGAACGCAGGGTGTTCCGAGACCCGGCCGAGTTACCCCGTCACCCCGGCCAGCATCTGCTCCAACGCGGCCTGGTCCGGTCCGACGAAGGCAGGGGCGTCGGGAACCGCGGCGAGCGCACCGAGCAACCGCTCCACCGATGAGCCCTGTGCGGCCGGCAGGTGACTGCTCAAGACCATGGTTGGCTCGAGCGCGCGCACGTGGTCCAACTCCGAGGCGAACACCGACCGGTCCACCTTGTGCAGCCACGAGGAGTCCACCGTGGCCCAGAAGACCTGACCTTGGTGCAGTGACGTCGGCGGACACGTCCTCGGCGGATTCGGGCACCTCGTCGAGGAGGGCTCCGAAACAATCCGAGCTGAAGAAGATCCCGGAACGTGTGTCGTGAAGACCGACCGTGATGGGGTTGTCGAAGGCGGGCGGACGCACGGCGCTCAGGCTCCGATCACCCACGTCGATCGACTGCCCCGGGTTGATGAGGTACACCCGGTCCATCGGCAGGGGCGCCGAGAGACTCATGATCCCGACTCCGAGGAAGCTGGTGATGACCCGCAATCGCTCGTTCTCGTCGAGCAGGCGCTGGAGCGAACCGATGTGATCGAAGTCCGTGTGGGTCAGCCAGATCCAGCGGAGGTCCGCCGGATCGATGACCGACCGCAGGGCGGTCATGAAGTCATTGCTCTCGACCAGGGAACCGGTGTCGACGAGCACCGGCTCGTCGGCGTGGATCACGAAGGCGTTGATGGCGAGTTGGCCGAATCCGGCGATGGTGGCGGTCGACGTCACGACGTCGACATCGGGCGCGGCCTGGTACGTGTGCATGGGGAACTCCTCAGATCTCGGAACGTTGGTGGTCAGGAGGCGGTCGTCGTCTCGGCGACGCGCTTGAGCTGCTCGAGCGTGTGCCGCATGCCGTCGCGAAGCTCGCGGACCCGGTTGGTCGGCACGTCGACGATGCGGGCCCACGCCGGAATCCACGAGACCACGTAGGACTCGGTGACCAAGGTGCCCTTCCCGCCGGGCTCCAGGCGGTAACGCCACTCGACACCCTCCCGGCCGCCCTCCTCGGTGGCAAAGGCGAACTCACGGGCGGGGTCGGCGGCCACCACGCGACCGCGGCGCGACCACTTCATGAGGCCGAAGGGTCCGCCTTGGTTGTGGCCGACGAACCGAGCACCCTCGAGGGGTCCGTTCGAACCGTCGAGCCATTCCACCCGGCGGCACTCGGGACTCCATTCCCCCATGCGGGGCAGGTCGGCCACGAGGGCGTAGATCCGCTCGGCGGGCGCCTCGATCATGATGGACTGCGAATCCTGCCGCAGCCACCAGCGGCTGCTCCGGTTCGAACTCTGGCTGCTCTCGGTCATATCCCGCCCGGATTCCGTTCTCATCATCTCCCTACCTTCTCGGCTGACCCCAAACAAGCTAATACCATTAGCTATTGCTGTCAAGCTGATAGTAAGCTATAATCATTCGCATGGCGCGGAACCCGGGCTCACAGACTCAGGCCGAGGTGATCGGTGGCGGTCCGGCACGGCCGGACCGCCGGGCCCGGCGGCACCAGGAGACGATCCGCGAGATCCTCGACCTTGCCCGCACCGTCATGGCCACCGAGGGCGTGAACGGCCTCAGCCTGGCGGAGGTGGCCCGACGCCTGGGCGTGCAGCCGCCGTCGCTCTACAAGTACTTCCCGTCGCTCATGGCGATCTATGACGCGCTGTTCCTCGAGGGGCAACGCGACAACCTCGCCGCGATGCGCCGCGGCATGGACGGGGCCCAGCCCGGGCTCGACGCACTCATCGCCGGCCTCGAAGCGAGCGGGCGCTGGTGTCTGGTCAACCGTCCCGTCGCCGAGTTGCTCTTCTGGCGTCCGGTTCCGAGCTTCCATCCTTCCCCCGAAGCGTTTGCCGTCAGCCTGGAGATGGTGGAGCTCCAGCGTGGCTGCCTCGCCGACGCGGTGGCCGACGGCCAGCTCGGCCGGGCCGCGAACGAAGAGGGCGCGATCTACCTCGTATCGGTGCTCATCGTCGGCGTCCTCAGCCAAGCCTTCGCCAACGAGCCGAACCTCCCCTGGGGCGAGGGGCGCTTTACTTCGTTGTTCGCGACCCTGATGCGCCTTTTGCCCGCCGCCTTCCCACCCGGGGAGTAAGCGGCCGGAGCGCCTGCGTGCGACGCCGGGCTCGAGCTCAGTCGCCCGGGACGTACCGGTACACGTTGGTTTCGCGCACCTCAAAGCCCATCCGCTGATACAGGCGGTGGGCCGCCTCGCGGTGGGGCCGTGACGTGAGGTCGACCGTGCGCGAACCCCGCCGGGCGCCCTCGTCGAGCGCCGCCTGCACGAGGGCGACCGCCGCACCCTGGCCCCGGGCGGCCTCGTCGACCACCACGTCCTCGATCCAGGACCGGACGCCGGTCGGGACCTGGAACGAGGCCAGCGTCAGCATGCCGACGATGACGCCCTCGAGGCGGGCGACGAAGAGGGTGGTGGCCTCGTCGGACACGATGCGGCCGAGCACGTCCGCCCCGGGCGCCGGTGCCGAACGCGACAGCTGGGGGATCAACCCGGCCACCGCCGTACACAATTCGTCGTCGACGGTGGTGGCGATCTCGACGGCGATCACTTCGGCGCGTCCGGGTCACCGCGCCACATGGGCTGGCGAACCCGGTCGTAGAGCACCTCGCGCTCCTCGCCCCGCAACGCTGCGAAGACGTGCTCGCCCCAGCGCTCGGAGCCGACCAGCGGGAAGGGCATGGTGTCGCGGGTGAACCAGCCGACATCGCGCGTCTCGAGGGGATGCGGGTTGAGCTCGCCGCCGACGGCGCGGCAATAGAAGAGGAGCGAGTACAGCGGGATCCTCGTCATGCCGAGGCGCAGACCGTCGAGCACCGCGATCAGCCGCACCGGCTCGGCGATGATCCCGGTTTCCTCCTCGACCTCCTTGACGACCACCTCGGCCGCCGAGTAGCCGATGTCGCACCAGCCGGTCGGATAGAGCCAGATGCCCGAGTCGGCCCGCTGAATGAGCAGCAGCTCACCGGCCTCGTTGCCCACCGCGGCCCCGACCGCCACCTTGGGCGTGATGTACCCGGGGACGCCCTTCCCGACGGTGTCCATCCACTCCTCGACCAGGCCCCCGGCGTCGTCGGTTTGGTCGGCCTGACCGTCCGCCTCGACCCGGATATCGGCCGCCACCTTGAGGATCTCCTCGAAGCGCTCCTGCTCGTAGAGGCTCTCGGTGAAGCCCAGCCCGGTGCGGGCGATCCCCGCCAAGGCCTCGCTCCAGCGCAGCAGCGTCTTGAGGGGAACGGTGCGGTCGTCGCTCTGGTCCACGGGCGGTGACGCTACCGCGGCCCGCCGTTTGGGCCAGAATGGGGTGTGCCCGTCAACGAGGATTGCCGCCACTACGTGATGCGGACCACGCTGCGGGGCGAGCGCCTGGAGCGCTGCAAGGTGGACGCCAACGAGCCGCTGCCCTTCGCCTGTCCCGAGGGGTGTGTCTTCTACGAGCCCCGCAAGGTCTCCCAGGCCGGTTGGCACGTGCCCCGTTCCGACCCCGACCGCTGAGCCAGATCCGGCCCGCGGCGCCGGCTCAGCCTTCGAGGACGTCCCCCAGCAGGTCAACCGTGATGCGCTCGGCGCGCAGCCACTCGAGCGCCGCCTCCACCTGGCCGGCCTGGCCGTCGATCTCGCAGACGATCCAGCCCCGGTGCTCCTCCACGTCGGCCCGCCTGATGTTGGGCTCCACGTCGAACTGACGGACCAGGGTGGCCAGCACGGCCCGGCGCACCTCGGACTCGGGAAACGTCAACTTGACCTTGACCCGGACCTCGCTCACGGCTGCCTCCCCTCCCGGCCGTCGAGACTGCGGTTCAGACTGCCGGACCGGAAGCCTTCCAGGTCGAGGGAGACGAAGCTGAATCCGGCCTCCCGAACCGCCGTGACGACGTCGGCCCGGCGGGACACGACGAGAGCCAGCTCGTCCGCCTCCACTTCGATCCGGGCGGCCTCGCCGTGATGGCGCACCCGCAGCTGGCCGAAGCCGAGTGCACGCAACGCCGCCTCCGCCCGCTCGACGGCGGAAAGGCGGCCCAAGGTGACCGGGGTGCCATAGGGCAGGCGTGAGGCCAGGCAGGCGGCGGCCGGCTTGTCCCAGGTGCGCAGGCCCAGCCGCCGCGACCAGGCGCGGATGTCCGCCTTGGTGAACCCGGCCTCGACGAGAGGGAAGGCGGCGCCGGCCTCGGCCGCCGCCGCCTGTCCGGGTCGGTGGTCGCCCAGGTCGCTCACGTTCACCCCGAGCACCACGGTGGCCCTCTCGTCAGCGGCCAGGGGGGCGAGCGCCGTCATCAGCGCGCTCTTGCAGTGGGCGCAGCGGTCGGCCCCGTTGGCCACATAGGCCGGGTCGTCCATCTCGTTGGTGGGGACACCGACCCAACGCAGGTCCCACTCGCCGGCCAGAGCCCGGCAGTCGTCCGTCTCGCTGCCGGCCAACGACGGGGACAGGGCGGTGGCGCAGAGCACCGCGGCACGCCCGAGCGTGTCGTGGGCCACCTTGGCCAGCAGCGACGAGTCCGCCCCGCCGCTGAAGGCGACGACGACGCGGCCGAGCTCGTGCAGGCGGTCCTTGAGATCGTCGAGGGACGCGCTCACTGCCCTCACGCGCCGAGCGCACCCAAGACGTCGTCCAGCGTGCCCACCATGCCCGTGTAGAACGGGCCGAACTCGGCGTAGAGCGAGGACGCCTCGTCGAAGCGCATTTCGTAGACGCAGTCCTTCAGGTCGTCGGGATGGGTGCCGAAGAGCGTCACGCCCCACTCGAAGTCGTCGAGCCCGGTCGATCCCGTGATCACCTGGAGGATGCGTCCGTGGAAGGTGCGTCCCACCTTGCCGTGCCCGAGCATGAGCTCCTTGCGGGCGTCAAAGTCGAGGGCGTACCAGTTGTGGCTGTCGCCCCGCCGCTTGCTCATCGGGTAGAAGCAGAACGCCTCCTTGCCCGTCGGCGGCAGCTGCGGGAACAGGCGGGCCTGGCGGAGCTCCTCGGGCACGCCGGCGGCGTACTCCGACACCTCGGTCAGCGACACGTAGGACTGGTTGGGCAACGCGCCCGCTGCGGCCGCCTCGGTCTGGAAGCGGCGCAGGCGCCACACGTCGGGCCCCAACACCATGAGGCCGAGGTCGGCCTTGTGGCCCAACAGGGCCACCGCGACGACCTGGTACCCGTCGTCCTCGGTGGTGGCGACCGCCTTGCGCAGGGCGTCGGGGTCGAAATCGGGGGCCAGCCGGCAGAAGAGGTGCAGCACGCCCAAGCCGGTCGTCGGGGTCAGGGCCATGGAACCGTCAGTCTAGAGATGCCAGTGCGCCCGGCCTTTCGGCCGGGCGCACCAGGAAGGCTCGTTCGAGGAGGCGACTAGAAGTCGTCCATGCCGCCGCCGGGCATGGCCGGGGCGTCCTCTTCAGGCTTGTCCACGATGACCGCCTCGGTGGTCAAGAAGAGCGCCGCGATGGACGCTGCGTTCTGCAGGGCCGAGCGGGTGACCTTGGCCGCGTCGATGACGCCGGTCTTGAACAGGTCCTCGTACTCGCCGGTGTCGGCGTTGAGGCCGTGCGCACCCTTGAGATTGCGCACCTTCTCGACGATGACCCCACCCTCGAGGCCGGCGTTCACCGCAATCTGCTTCAGCGGCTCCTCCACGGCCTTGCCGACGATGCGCGCCCCGGTGGCCTCGTCGCCCTCGAGCTTCTCCGCACCCTCGTAGATGGCGGTCTGGGCCCGCAGCAGGGCAACGCCACCGCCGGGGACCACGCCCTCCTCGATGGCGGCCTTGGTCGTCGACACAGCGTCCTCGATGCGGTGCTTCTTCTCCTTGAGCTCGACCTCGGTGGCCGCGCCGACCTTGATGACGGCTACGCCGCCGGACAGCTTGGCCAGGCGCTCCTGGAGCTTCTCCCGGTCGTAGTCCGAGTCGGTGTTCTCGATCTCGGTCTTGATCTGGTTAATGCGACCCTTGATGTCGGAGTCCTTGCCGGCGCCCTCGACCACGGTCGTCTCGTCCTTGGTGATGACCACCTTGCGGGCGGAGCCAAGCAGGTCCAGGGTCACGTTCTCGAGCTTGAGCCCGACCTCTTCGGTGACCACCTGGCCGCCGGTGAGGATGGCGATGTCCTGGAGCATGGCCTTGCGGCGCTCGCCGAAGCCGGGGGCCTTGACGGCCACCGAGCGGAAGGTGCCGCGGATCTTGTTCACCACCAGGGTGGCCAACGCCTCGCCCTCGACGTCCTCGGCGATGATCAGCAGCGGCTTGCCGCCCTGCATGACCTTCTCGAGCACGGGCAGCAGGTCGCGCACGGCCGTGATCTTGGTGCCCACGAGCAGGATGTAGGCGTCCTCGAGGACGGCCTCCATGCGCTCGGGGTCGGTCACGAAGTACGGGGCGATGTAGCCCTTGTCGAAGCGCATGCCCTCGACCAGATCCATGTCCATGCCGAAGGTCTGCGACTCCTCGACCGTGATGACGCCGTCGCGGCCGACCTTGTCGATGGCCTCGGAGATCATCTCGCCGATCTCGTTGTCGGCGGCCGAAATGGAGGCCACCTGGGCGATCTGGGACTTGGACTCGGTCTCCTTGGCCAGGCCGTGGATGGAGCTCACCGCCGTCTCCACGGCCGACTCGATGCCTCGCTTGAGCGACATCGGATTGGCGCCGGCGGCCACGTTGCGCAGGCCTTCGCGGACCATGGCCCAGGCCAGGACGGTGGCCGTCGTGGTGCCGTCACCGGCCACGTCGTCGGTCTTCTTGGCCACCTCTTTGACCAGCTCGGCGCCGATCCTCTCGAAGGGGTCCTCCAGCTCGATCTCCTTGGCGATCGACACACCGTCATTGGTGATGGTGGGGGCTCCCCACTTCTTGTCGAGCACCACGTTGCGGCCCTTCGGGCCGAGGGTGACGCGCACGGCGTCCGCCAGCTTGTTCATGCCGGTCTCCAGGCCGCGGCGGGCGTCGGAGTCGAAGGCGATGATCTTGGCCATTCCGGTTTACTCCTTCATTAGCACTCTCGTCGTGTGAGTGCTAACAGGTAACCACCTTAGGCGGCCGAGTGCAAGACCGAGCGCACCGGGGCGGGGCCGGACGGCGCCTCAGCCCCCGGCCACCGCCGGGACGATCGAGAGGGTCTGCCCGGGGGTGACCACCGTGGCCAGCCCGTCGAGGAAGCGCACGTCCTCGTCGGCCAGGAAGACGTTGACGAATCGGCGCAGGTTGCCCGACTCGTCGAAGAGGCGGTCGCCCAGGCCCGGGTGGGCGGCGTCGAGCGCTTTGAGCACCTCGCCCACCGAGACGCCGTCGGTCTCGACCTCGCCGGCACCGCCGGTCAGGGTGCGGAGCTGGGTGGGGATGCGGACGGTGACGCTCATCGGGGGGTCTCCCATTCGTCGGCGACGGCCGCGTCGAAGGCGGCCAAGGTGGGGGCGATGGTGGCGGTCGGGCCGGTGCCGGGACGATTGGTCAGGGCCTCCACCGTCTTGAGCCCGTGCCCCGTGACCAGGGCCACCACCCGCTCGTCGGGCCGGACGGCGCCCGACGCCGCCAGCTTGCACAGGGTGGCGATGGTGACGCCGCCCGCCGTCTCGGCGAAGATGCCCTCGGTGCGGGCCAGCAGCCCGATGGCCTCGATCACCTCGTCGTCGGTTACCGCGGCGCAGGACCCGCCCGTCTTGCGCATCACGTCGAGGGCGTACCAGCCGTCGGCCGGGTTGCCGATGGCCAGCGACTTGGCGATGGTCTTGGGCTTGACCGGCCGGATGGCGTCGGTCCCCTGCAAGAAGGCGGTGGCCACCGGGGAGCAGCCCTCGGCCTGGGCGCCCGAGACCCGCACCGCGGGCTCCTCGGGCAGCAGGCCCACCTTGCCGAGCTCGCTGAATCCCTTCGCCACCTTGGTCAGCTGGCTGCCCGACCCGATCGGCACCACCACGTGGTCGGGGGCCCGCCAGCCCAGCTGCTCGGCGATCTCGAAGGCCAGGGTCTTGGAGCCCTCGGCGTAGTAGGTGCGCACATTGACGTTGACGAAGGCCCAGCTCGGGCGCTCGCTCGTCAGCTCGGCGCAGAGCCGGTTGACGTCGTCGTAGGTGCCCTCGACGGCGATGACCGTGCCGCCGTAGACCGAGGTCATGGTGACCTTGGCCGCCTCGAGGTCATGCGGGATGAGCACCACCGAGTCGAGGCCCGCCCGGGCCGCGTGGGCGGCCACCGAGTTGGCCAGGTTCCCCGTCGAGGCGCAGGCCGCCACCTTGAAACCGAGCTGGCGCGCCTTGGTCAGGGCGACCGAGACCACCCGGTCCTTGAACGAGCCGGTCGGGTTGGCCGTGTCGTCCTTGATCCACAGCTCGCCCAGACCGAGCTCGGCGGCCAGGCGGTCCGCCCGCACCAGCGGGGTGAAGCCCGCTCCCAGGTCGACGGGCGACTCGTCGTCGACCGGCAGCAGGTCCCGGTAACGCCAGATGGTGCGCGGCCCCGCCTCGATGCGCTCCCGGCTGACCGAGGCGGCGATCGCCTCGTAGTCGTAGGCCACCTCGAGCGGCCCGAAGCAGTAGTCGCACACGTGCAGAGCCTCGGCCGGGAACTCCCGCGCACATTCACGACAACGCAAGCCGGTGACGAAATCGACCATAGGGCCCTCCTCATCGATCGGGCATTGGCACCAGGTGCGGCCCCGCCAGGGGAAGCACTGGTTGCCGCGACGTCATCGGGCCCGTCCCTCAGTCGCTCTGGATGATGGGGACAATGGTAGCCGCCCCGGGGCGGCCGGCTGAACGCGCCGGGGCTGCTTGAATCTGATGCGTGGCCCACACCTTCCACCACGGGGACTTCCCGAGTCGTCTGGTGCTCGACGCCAAGGCCCGTACGGGCCGCAGCGTCTCGGTGTGCATCCCCGCCCGCGACGAGGGCTCGACCGTCGGCTCGGTCGTGCGGGCGGTGGTGCAGCCCTTCCTGATCGGCCACGGCGGCACCGGGCTGGTGGACGAGGTCATCGTGCTCGACGACGGCTCGCTCGACGCCACGGCCGCCCAGGCACGCGACGCGGGCGCCCGGGTCGTGGCCGGGCCGGGTGGACCGGGTGGCAAGGGGCAGGCCATGGCGGCCGCTCTCGACGCGGCGGCGGGCGACGTCGTCGTCTTCCTCGATGCCGACGTGGCCAACACCACCCCCGCCTTCGTCACCAGCCTGCTCGGCCCCTTGCTCACCACCGACGGCATCGCGCTGGTGAAGGGCTTCTACACCCGGCCCCTCCACGGCCAGCCGACGGGCGGGGGCCGGGTCACCGAGCTGATGGCCCGCCCGCTGCTCGAGCTGCTCTTCCCCGAGCTCTCCTGGGTGCGCCAGCCCCTGGCCGGCGAGACCGCCGCCCACCGCTGGGTCTTCGAAAAGCTCGGCTTCGCCGACGGCTACGGCGTGGAGCTCGGTCTCCTCATCGACGTGGCCCAGTCGCTCGGGGCAGACCGCCTGGCCCAGGTGGACCTCGGGGAACGCATCCACCGCAACCGCCCACTCGAGGAGCTGCGCCCCCAGGCGGTCGACGTGCTCCGGGCGGCGCTCGAGCGGGTCCCGCCCACCACGTTGCCCCGCCCCTCGTGAGCGCCGCCGATGAGCGCCACCGTCGTCGTCTCCAACCGTGGGCCGCTCGCCTTCCGCGCCGGGTCCGACGGCGAGCTGATCGCGGTCCCGGCCGGCGGTGGGTTGGCGTCCTCCCTGCACCGGATCCTGGCCGGCAGCGGCACGACGTGGGCCTCCATGACGATGGGTGCGGCCGATCGCGAGGCGGTGGCCCAAGGGCGCATGCGCGAGGACGGGCTCGACCTGGTCCCGGTGACCGTCGACGACGACACCTACCGGATGGCCTACGACGTCGTGGCCAACTCGACCCTCTGGTACTGCCACCACCACATGTGGGACCTCCCGCTGCGGCCCCGCTTCGACCGCCACTGGCGCGGGGCCTGGGACGGCTACCGGGCCTACAACCGGGCCATGGCCGACGCCGTGGTCGCCCGGGCCGACCGGGGCGGGACCGTGCTGGCGCAGGACTACCACTTCTCGTTGCTGGGCCGGATGCTGGCCGAACGGCGGCCCGACCTGCGGCTCGTGCACTTCTTGCACACTCCCTTCGCCGATCCGGCCATCCTCGGCGTGCTGCCCGACGACGTGCGGGCCGAACTGCTCGACGGCATGGCGGGCTACGCCGCCTGCGGTTTTCACTGCCACAAGTGGGAGGCCGGCTTTCGCTCCTGCTACGAGGCGGCCGGGCTGGCCGCGCCAGTCACCTTCGTGTCCCCGCTCGGCCCCGAGGCCGACGTCCTCGAGGAGGAGGCGGCCGCGCCGGGGTGCGCCGCCGCACTCGAGGCCCTGCGGGCCGAGGTGGGCGGGCGGCGCCTGGTCGTGCGCTCGGACCGCCTGGAGCCCTCCAAGAACATCGTGCGCGGCATGCTGGCCTTCGAGGAGTTGCTCCTGGCCCATCCCGAGTGGCGGGGCGAGGTGGTGCACGTCGCCCTCGCCTACCCGAGCCGGCAGGGGCTGGCCGAGTATCTCGCCTACGGGGCTGATGTCGAGCACACGGCCGAACGCATCAACTACGCCCACGGCACGGCGTCGTGGACGCCCATCGTGCTCTCGGTGCGCGACGACTGGGCTCGCTCGCTGGCCGCGCTGTCCGCCTCCGACGTGTTGCTGGTCAACCCGGTGCGCGACGGCCTCAACCTGGTGGCCAAGGAGGGCCCGCTGCTCAACCGCATCGACGGGGTGCTCGTGCTGTCCGCCGAGGCCGGAGCGTACGAGGAGCTCTCGGTGGCCGGCGCACTCGGGATCAATCCCTTCGACATCTCCGGGACGGCCGAGGCCCTGCACACCGCCCTCAGCATGCCGCCCGACGAGCGGGCCCGGAGGGCTTCGTCGCTGCGGGCGGCGGTGCGGGCCCGCAGCGCAGCCGACTGGTGGGACGATCAGCTGGCGGCGGCCGGCGCCTCAACCGCGTAGCTCGTTCGTTTCCCCCGTTTCGCCTGTTTCGCCCGGTTCGCCCGCCTGGCCAGCTTGGCCAGCTTCGCCCCGGGCGCCGGGGAGCGCACCGACCAGATCGCGCAGCAGGGCCACCGCGCCGGCCGCGCCGGGCACCGTGAGATCGGCCTGCTCCGCCACCGCCGCCGGGCTCTCGGCGTCGACCGCGGCGACGCGCACCGCGCCGACCGGGGTCGCGGGAGTGCCCAGGCGGCCCACCGCTTCGAACGCCGGCAAATCGCCCAGGTCGTCGCCGAAAACGCCGACCTGGCGCAGCCGGCCGCCCAGCTCATCCGCCAGCTGGTGCACCACGGTTCCCTTGTCCACGTGCAGTGGCGGCCGGAGTTCGAGCTCCATCCGCCCCGAGTGCACCGCGAGGCCGTGGGTGGAGGCCACCTGGGTCACGAACGCCTCCACCCAGCCCCGGGCCTCGGGAGCGTGGCGCCAGTGCAGCGTGACGGTCAGGCCCTTGGGTTCCACGTAGACGCCGGTGGGCGCGCCGGCGCGAGCCTCCGCCACCACGGCATCGATCACCGCAGCCCACTTCCCGGCGTCGCCGGAAGCGCCCAGCGCACGCTCGAGCCCGTAGAGGCCGACCAACTCCACGCCGGGGGGCGCGTCGAGGACGTCACGCAAGAACGCGGTGGGGCGGCCCGAGATCACCGCCACCAAGGCGAACACGCCGGCCAACTCTGCGAGCAACGCGGGCACGCCGCGGAGCGGTCGCGCCCCGACCGGATCGTCCACGATGGCCGACAGCGTGCCGTCGAAGTCGAGGAAGAGCGCGCCGTGCGCGGGATCGGCGGCGAGCGCGCGATCGGCGCCGGGAGCGCCGGCGCCATCACGGGGCTCAGCCCGACTTCGCGGCGATGTCCTGTCCCACCACCACGACGACGTCGGTGTTGGGGGGATAGGTCACGGGTGTCGCGCTGGTCAGGGGCAGCACGGCGGTCGGGGCCACGCCGACGGTGGTGGCGATGGAGGCCGCGGGCTGCTGCTGTCCCGCCGCGTAGTACACGGCCGAGGTGGCCTCGGTGGTGTTGGCGTCCACCGGCGTCTGCATGGCCCAGCCACCCGCCCCGATGGTGGCCGAGGTCTTGGCGGCCAGGCCGGTGGCGCTGGTGGCATTGGCCACGAGCACGCTCACGCTGCTGGGGGCGACGGTCGTGGTCGTCGTGGTGGCGCCCTTGTGGCCGTGGCTCGAGTGCGCCGTCGTCGTGGTGGCGGCTTGGTGGTGGTGGTGGTCGCACCGGCGGCAGCACCGCCGGCGGCGGTCGTGGAGGTGTGCCCCCGGGCAGGGTGGTCGTGGTGGACGGCGTCGTCGTCGGCGCGCCGACCACGGCCGGGCGCGTACCCACGCCGACGAGGATCAGGGTGGCGACGACGAAGACGACGAGGACCAGGGCGGCTCGCAGGGGCGAGAAGGAACCTGAATTTGAGCTGGATCCGGCGCTGGACGGCCCCGCCTGCGGTT
>CAVVUB010000007.1:0-791555 GCA_963751335.1 uncultured Acidimicrobiaceae bacterium | reverse complement strand
TCTTCTACGAGCCCCGCAAGGTCTCCCAGGCCGGATTGGCACGTGCCGCGTTCCGACCTGGCCGCCAGCCAGATCCGGCCCGCGGCGCCGGCTCAGCCTTCGAGGACGTCCCCCAGCAGGTCGACCGTGATGCGCTCGGCGCGCAGCCACTCGAGCGCCGCCTCCACCTGCCCGGCCTGGCCGTCGATCTCGCAGACGATCCAGCCCCGGTGCTCCTCCACGTCGGCCCGCCGGATGTTGGGCTCCACGTCGAACTGACGGACCAGGGTGGCCAGCCGGCCCGGCGCACCTCGGACTCGGGAAACGTCAACTTCACCTTGACCCGGACCTCGCTCACGGCTGCCCCCCCCTCCCGGCCGTCAGACTCCGATTCAGACTGCCCGACCGGAAGCCTTCCAGGTCGAGGGAGACGAAGCTGAATCCGGCCTCCCGAACCGCGGTGACGACATCGGCCCGGCGGACACGACGAGAGCCAGCTCGTCCGCCTCCACTTCGATCCAGGCGGCCTCGCCGTGATGGCGCACCCGCAGCTGGCCGAAGCCGAGTGCACGCACGCCGCCTCCGCCCGCTCGACGGCGGAGGCGGCCCAAGGTGACCGGGGTGCCATAGGGCAGGCGCGAGGCCAGGCAGGCGGCGGCCGGCTTGTCCCAGGTGCGCAGGCCCAGCCGCCGCGACCAGCGCGGATGTCCGCCTTGGTGAACCCGGCCTCGACGAGAGGAAAGGCGGCGCCGGCCTCGGCCGCCGCCGCCTGTCCGGGTCGGTGGTCGCCCAGGTCGCTCACGTTCACCCCCAGCACCACGGTGGCCGCTCTCGTCGGCGGCCAGGGGGCCGAGCACCGTCATCAGCGCTCGTCTTGCAGTGGGCGCAGCGGTCGGCCCCGTTGGCCACATAGGCCGGGTCGTCCATCTCGTTGGTGGGGACACCGACCCAGCGCAGGTCCCACTCGCCGGCCAGAGCCCGGCAGTCGTCCGTCCTCGCTGCCGGCCAACGACGGGGACAGGGCGGTGGCGCAGAGCACCGGCACGCCCGAGCGTGCGTGGGCCACCTTGGCCAGCAGCGACGAGTCCGCCCCGCCGCTGAAGGCGACGACGACGCGGCCGAGCTCGCGCAGGCGGTCCTCGAGATCGTCGAGGGACGCGCTCACTGCCCTCACGCGCCGAGCGCACCCAAGACGTCGTCGAGCGTGCCCACCATGCCCGTGTAGAACGGGCCGAACTCGGCGTAGAGCGCGGACGCCTCGTCGAAGCGCATCTCATAGACGCACTCCTTCAGGTCGTCGGGATGGTGCCGAAGAGCGTCACGCCCCACTCGAAGTCGTCGAGCCCGGTCGATCCCGTGATCACCTGGAGGATGCGTCCGTGGAAGGTCCGTCCCACCTTGCCGTGCCCGAGCATGAGCTCCTTGCGCGCGTCGAAGTCGAGGGCGTACCAGTTGTGGCCCTCGCCCCGCCGCTTGCACATCGGGTAGAAGCAGAACGCCCCTTGCCCGCCGGCGGAGCTGCGGGAACAGGCGGGCCTGGCGGATCTCTTCGGGCACGCCGGCGGCGTACTCCGACACCTCGGTCAGCGACACGTAGGACTGTCGGGCCATGCGCCCGCTGCGGCCGCCTCGGTCTGGAAGCGGCGCAGGCGCCACACGTCGGGCCCGAGCACCATGAGGCCGAGATCGGCCTTGTGGCCCAACAGGGCCACCGCGACGACCTGGTACCCGTCGTCCTCGGCGGTGGCGACCGCCTTGCGCAGGGCGTCGGCGTCGAAGTCGGGGGCCAGCCGGCAGAAGAGGTGCAGCACGCCCCAGCCGGTCGTCGGGGTCAGGGCCATGGAACCGTCAGTCTTAGAGATGCCAGTGCGCCCGGCCTTTCGGCCGGGCGCACCAGGAGAGGCTCGTTCGAGGAGGGCCGGACTAGAAGTCGTCCATGCCGCCGCCGGGCATGGCCGGGGCGTCCTCTTCGGGCTTGTCCACGATGACCGCCTCGGTGGTCAAGAAGAGCGCCGCGATGGATGCTGCGTTCTGCAGGGCCGAGCGGGTGACCTTGGCCGCGTCGATGACGCCGGTCTTGAAGAGGTCCTCGTACTCGCCGGTGGCGGCGTTGAGGCCGTGCGCACCCTTGAGATTGCGCACCTTCTCGACGATGACCCCACCCTCGAGGCCGGCGTTCATCGCGATCTGCTTCAGCGGCTCCTCCACGGCCTTGCCGACGATGCGTGCCCCGGTGGCCTCGTCGCCCTCGAGCTTCTCCGCACCCTCGTAGATGGCGGTCTGGGCCCGCAGCAGGGCAACGCCACCGCCGGGGACCACGCCCTCCTCGATGGCGGCCTTGGTCGTCGAGACGGCGTCCTCGATGCGGTGCTTCTTCTCCTTCAGCTCGACCTCGGTGGCCGCGCCGACCTTGATGACGGCGACGCCGCCGGACAGCTTGGCCAGGCGCTCCTGGAGCTTCTCCCGGTCGTAGTCCGAGTCGGTGTTCTCGATCTCGGTCTTGATCTGGTTGATGCGACCCTTGATGTCGGAGTCCTTGCCGGCACCCTCGACCACGGTCGTCTCGTCCTTGGTGATGACCACCTTGCGGGCGGAGCCGAGCAGGTCCAGGGTCACGTTCTCGAGCTTGAGCCCGACCTCCTCGGTGACCACCTGGCCGCCGGTGAGGATGGCGATGTCCTGGAGCATGGCCTTGCGGCGCTCGCCGAAGCCGGGGGCCTTGACGGCCACCGAGCGGAAGGTGCCGCGGATCTTGTTCACCACGAGGGTGGCCAGCGCCTCGCCCTCGACGTCCTCGGCGATGATCAGCAGCGGCTTGCCGCCCTGCATGACCTTCTCGAGCACGGGCAGCAGGTCGCGTACGGCCGTGATCTTGGTGCCCACGAGCAGGACGTAGGCGTCCTCGAGGACGGCCTCCATGCGCTCGGGGTCGGTCACGAAGTACGGGGCGATGTAGCCCTTGTCGAAGCGCATGCCCTCGACCAGATCCATGTCCATGCCGAAGGTCTGCGACTCCTCGACCGTGATGACGCCGTCGCGGCCGACCTTGTCGATGGCCTCGGAGATCATCTCGCCGATCTCGGTGTCGGCCGCCGAAATGGAGGCCACCTGGGCGATCTGGGACTTGGACTCGGTCTCCTTGGCCAGGCCGTGGATGGAGCTCACCGCCGTCTCGACGGCCGACTCGATGCCCCGCTTGAGCGACATCGGATTGGCGCCGGCGGCCACGTTGCGCAGGCCTTCGTGGACCATGGCCCAGGCCAGGACGGTGGCCGTGGTGGTGCCGTCACCGGCCACGTCGTCGGTCTTCTTGGCCACCTCTTTGACCAGCTCGGCGCCGATCCTCTCGAAGGGGTCCTCCAGCTCGATCTCCTTGGCGATCGACACCCCGTCATTGGTGATGGTGGGGGCTCCCCACTTCTTGTCGAGCACCACGTTGCGGCCCTTCGGGCCGAGGGTGACGCGCACGGCGTCCGCCAGCTTGTTCATGCCGGTCTCCAGGCCGCGGCGGGCCTCGGAGTCGAAGGCGATGATCTTGGCCATTCGGGTTTACTCCTTCATTAGCACTCTCGTCGTGTGAGTGCTAACAGGTAACCACCTTAGGCGGCCGAGTGCAAGAGCGAGCGCGCCGGGAAGCCGGGGCGGCCGGGACGGCGCCGCTCAGCCCCCGGCCACCGCCGGGACGATCGAGAGGGTCTGCCCGGGGGTGACCGCCGTGGCCAGCCCGTCGAGGAAGCGCACGTCCTCGTCGGCCAGGAACACGTTGACGAACCGGCGCAGGTTGCCCGACTCGTCGAAGAGGCGGTCGCCCAGGCCCGGGTGGGCGGCGTCGAGCGCTTTGAGCACCTCGCCCACCGAGACGCCGTCGGTCTCGACCTCGCCGGCGCCGCCGGTCAGGGTGCGGAGCTGGGTGGGGATGCGGACGGTGACGCTCATCGGGGGGACTCCCATTCGTCGGCGACGGCCGCGTCGAAGGCGGCCAAGGTGGGGGCGATGGTGGCGGTCGGGCCGGTGCCGGGACGATTGGTCAGGGCCTCCACCGTCTTGAGCCCGTGCCCGGTGACCAGGGCCACCACCCGCTCGTCGGGCCGGACGGCGCCCGACGCCGCCAGTTTGCACAGGGTGGCGATGGTGACGCCGCCCGCCGTCTCGGCGAAGATGCCCTCGGTGCGGGCCAGCAGCCCGATGGCCTCGATCACCTCGTCGTCGGTCACCGCGGCGCAGGACCCGCCCGTCTTGCGCATCACGTCGAGGGCGTACCAGCCGTCGGCCGGGTTGCCGATGGCCAGCGACTTGGCGATGGTCTTGGGCTTGACCGGCCGGATGGCGTCGGTCCCCTGCAGCGAAGGCGGTGGCCACCGGGGAGCAGCCCTCGGCCTGGGCGCCCGAGACCCGCACCGCGGGCTCCTCGGGCAGCAGGCCCACCTTGCCGAGCTCGCTGAATCCCTTCGCCACCTTGGTCAGCTGGCTGCCCGACCCGATCGGCACCACCACGTGGTCGGGGGCCCGCCAGCCCAGCTGCTCGGCGATCTCGAAGGCCAGGGTCTTGGAGCCCTCGGCGTAGTAGGTGCGCACGTTGACGTTGACGAAGGCCCAGCTCGGGCGCTCGCTCGTCAGCTCGGCGCACAGCCGGTTGACGTCGTCGTAGGTGCCCTCGACGGCGATGACCGTGCCGCCGTAGACCGAGGTCATGGTGACCTTGGCCGCCTCGAGGTCATGCGGGATGAGCACCACCGAGTCGAGGCCCGCCCGGGCCGCGTGGGCGGCCACCGAATTGGCCAGGTTCCCCGTCGAGGCGCAGGCCGCCACCTTGAACCCGAGCTGGCGCGCCTTGGTGAGGGCGACCGAGACCACCCGGTCCTTGAACGAGCCGGTCGGGTTGGCCGTGTCGTCCTTGATCCACAGCTCACCCAGACCGAGCTCGGCGGCCAGGCGGTCCGCCCGCACCAACGGGGTGAAGCCGGCTCCCAGGTCGACGGGCGTCTCGTCGTCGACCGGCAGCAGGTCCCGGTAACGCCAGATGGTGCGCGGCCCCGCCTCGATGCGCTCCCGGCTGACCGAGGCGGCGATCGCCTCGTAGTCGTAGGCCACCTCGAGCGGCCCGAAGCAGTAGTCGCACACGTGCAGGGCCTCGGCCGGGAACTCCCGCGCACACTCACGACAACGCAAGCCGGTGACGAAATCGACCATGGGGCCCTCCTCATCGATCGGGCATTGGCACCAGGTGCGGCCCCGTCAGGGGAAGCACTGGTTGCCGCGACGTCATCGGGCCCGTCCCTCAGTCGCTCTGGATGATGGGGACAATGGTAGCCGCCCCGGGGCGGCCGGCTGAACGCGCCGCGGGCTGCTTGAATCTGATGCGTGGCCCACACCTTCCACCACGGGGACTTCCCGAGTCGCCTGGTGCTCGACGCCAAGGCCCGTACGGGCCGCAGCGTCTCGGTGTGCATCCCCGCCCGCGACGAGGGCTCGACCGTCGGCTCGGTCGTGCGGGCGGTGGTGCAGCCCTTCCTGATCGGCCACGGGGGCACCGGGCTGGTGGACGAGGTCATCGTGCTCGACGACGGCTCGCTCGACGACACGGCCGCCCAGGCCCGCGACGCGGGCGCCCGGGTCGTGGCCGGGCCGGGTGGACCGGGTGGCAAGGGGCAGGCCATGGCGGCCGCTCTCGACGCGGCGGCGGGCGACGTCGTGGTCTTCCTCGATGCCGACGTCGCCAACACCACGCCCGCCTTCGTCACCAGCCTGCTCGGCCCCTTGCTCACCACCGACGGCATCGCGCTGGTGAAGGGCTTCTACACCCGGCCCCTCCACGGCCAGCCGACCGGCGGGGGCCGGGTCACCGAGCTGATGGCCCGCCCGCTGCTCGAGCTGCTCTTCCCCGAGCTGTCCTGGGTGCGCCAGCCCCTGGCCGGCGAGACCGCCGCCCACCGCTGGGTCTTCGAGAAGCTCGGCTTCGCCGACGGCTACGGCGTGGAGCTCGGTCTCCTCATCGACGTGGCCCAGTCGCTCGGGGCGGACCGCCTGGCCCAGGTGGACCTCGGGGAACGCATCCACCGCAACCGCCCACTCGAGGAGCTGCGCCCCCAGGCGGTCGACGTGCTCCGGGCGGCGCTCGAGCGGGTCCCGCCCACGCACGTTGCCCGGCCCCTCCTGAGCGCGCCGATGAGCGCCACCGTCGTCGTCTCCAACCGCGGGCCGCTCACCTTCCGCGCCGGGTCCGGCGGCGAGCTGATCGCGGTCCCGGCCGGAGGTGGGCTGGCGTCCTCCCTGCACCGGATCCTGGCCGGCAGCGGCACGACGTGGGCCTCCATGACGATGGGTGCGGCCGATCGCGAGGCGGTGGCCCAAGGGCGCATGCACGAGGACGGGCTCGACCTGGTCCCGGTGACCGTCGACGACGACACCTACCGGATGGCCTACGACGTCGTGGCCAACTCCACCCTCTGGTACTGCCACCACCACATGTGGGACCTCCCGCTGCGGCCCCGCTTCGACCGCCACTGGCGCGGGGCCTGGGACGGCTACCGGGCCTACAACCGGGCCATGGCCGACGCCGTGGTCGCCCGGGCCGACCGGGGCGGGACCGTGCTGGTGCAGGACTACCACTTCTCGTTGCTGGGCCGGATGCTGGCCGAGCGGCGGCCCGACCTGCGGCTCGTGCACTTCTTGCACACTCCCTTCGCCGATCCGGCCATCCTCGGCGTGCTGCCCGACGACGTGCGGGCCGAACTGCTCGACGGCATGGCGGGCTACGCCGCCTGCGGTTTTCACTGCCACAAGTGGGAGGCCGGCTTTCGCTCCTGCTACGAGGCGGCCGGGCTGGCCGCGCCGGTCACCTTCGTATCCCCGCTCGGCCCCGAGGCCGACGTCCTCGAGGAGGAGGCGGCCGCGCCGGGGTGCGCCGCCGCACTCGAGGCCCTGCGGGCCGAGGTGGGCGGTCGGCGCCTGGTCGTGCGCTCGGACCGCCTGGAGCCCTCCAAGAACATCGTGCGCGGCATGCTGGCCTTCGAGGAGTTGCTCCTGGCCCATCCCGAGTGGCGGGGCGAGGTCGTGCACGTCGCCCTCGCCTACCCGAGCCGGCAGGGGCTGGCCGAGTATCTCGCCTACGGGGCCGATGTCGAGCACACGGCCGAACGCATCAACTACGCCCACGGCACGGCGTCGTGGACGCCCATCGTGCTCTCGGTGCGCGACGACTGGGCCCGCTCGCTGGCCGCGCTGTCCGCCTCCGACGTGTTGCTGGTCAACCCGGTGCGCGACGGCCTCAACCTGGTGGCCAAGGAGGGCCCGCTGCTCAACCGCATCGACGGGGTGCTCGTGCTGTCCGCCGAGGCCGGAGCGTACGAGGAGCTCTCGGTGGCCGGCGCACTCGGGATCAATCCCTTCGACATCTCCGGGACGGCCGAGGCCCTGCACACCGCCCTCAGCATGCCGCCCGACGAGCGGGCCCGGAGGGCTTCGTCGCTGCGGGCGGCGGTGCGGGCCCGCAGCGCAGCCGACTGGTGGGACGATCAGCTGGCGGCGGCCGGCGCCTCAACCGCGTAGCTCGTTCGTTTCCCCCGTTTCGCCTGTTTCGCCCGGTTCGCCCGCCTGGCCAGCTTCGCCAGCTTCGCCCCGGGCGCCGGCGAGCGCACCGACCAGATCGCGCAGCAGGGCCACCGCGCCGGCCGCGCCGGGCACCGTGAGATCGGCCTGCTCCGCCACCGCCGCCGGGCTCTCGGCGTCGACCGCGGCGACGCGCACCGCGCCGACCGGGGTCGCGGGAGTGCCCAGGCGGCCCACCGCTTCGAACGCCGGCAAATCGCCCAGGTCGTCGCCGAAAACGCCGACCTGGCGCAGCCGGCCGCCCAGCTCATCCGCCAGCTGGTGCACCACGGTTCCCTTGTCCACGTGCAGTGGCGGCCGGAGTTCGAGCTCCATCCGCCCCGAGTGCACCGCGAGGCCGTGGGTGGAGGCCACCTGGGTCACGAACGCCTCCACCCAGCCCCGGGCCTCGGGAGCGTGGCGCCAGTGCAGCGTGACGGTCAGGCCCTTGGGTTCCACGTAGACGCCGGTGGGCGCGCCGGCGCGAGCCTCCGCCACCACGGCATCGATCACCGCAGCCCACTTCCCGGCGTCGCCGGAAGTGCCGAGCGCACGCTCGAGCCCGTAGAGGCCGACCAACTCCACGCCGGGGGGCGCGTCGAGGACGTCACGCAAGAACGCGGTGGGGCGGCCCGAGATCACCGCCACCAAGGCGAACACGCCGGCCAACTCTGCGAGCAACGCGGGCACGCCGGGGAGCGGTCGCGCCCCGACCGGATCGTCCACGATGGCCGACAGCGTGCCGTCGAAGTCGAGGAAGAGCGCGCCGTGCGCGGGATCGGCAGCCAGCGCGCGCATCGGCGCCGGGAGCGCCGGCGCCATCACCGGGCTCAGCCCGACTTCGCGGCGATGTCCTGTCCCACCACCACGACGACGTCGGTGTTGGGGGGGTAGGTCACGGGCGTCGCGGTCGTCAGAGGCAGCACCGCGGTCGGGGCCACGCCGATGGTGGTGGCGATGGAGGCCGCGGCCTGCTGCTGTCCCGCCGCGTAGTACACGGCCGAGGTGGCCTCGGTGGTGTTGGCGTCCACCGGCGTCTGCATGGCCCAGCCACCCGCCCCGATGGTGGCCGAGGTCTTGGCGGCCAGGCCGGTGCTGCTGGTGGCGTTGGCCACGAGCACGCTCACGCTGCTGGGGGCGACGGTCGTGGTCGTCGTGGTGGCGCCCTTGTGGCCGTGGCTCGAGTGCGCCGTCGTCGTGGTGGTTGGCTTGGTGGTCGTGGTGGTGGTCGCACCGGCGGCGGCACCGCCGGCAGCGGTCGTGGAGGTGGTGCCGCCGGGCAGGGTGGTCGTGGTGGACGGCGTCGTCGCCGGCGCGCCGACCACGGCCGGGCGCGTACCCACGCCGACGAGGATCAGGGTGGCGACGACGAAGAAGACGAGGACCAAGGCGGCGCGCAGAGGCGAGAAGGAACCTGAAGATGAGCTGGATCCGGTGCTGGACGGGCCCGCCTGCGGTTGCTCGTCAGCCATTGGGGGTCCAGCCTGCCCCGCCACCCGCGTCGTTGCAAGCCTTTGTGTCGGTCGGGCCGGGGACGACCCCGCCTGGGCGGTAATCTGATGCGCACGCCCGAGTAGCTCAGTTGGTAGAGCACTTCACTTGTAATGAAGATGTCGCGGGTTCGATTCCTGCCTCGGGCTCTCAGGCGGCAACGAGAGGCACGAGAGGAGCGGAGCGGTTGCTGAGCGACTTCAAGAAATTCGTCCTGCGGGGCAACGTCGTCGACCTGGCCGTCGCGGTCGTGCTCGGCGCCGCCTTCACCGCGGTGGTGACCGCCTTCGTGGCCGACTTCATCACGCCGCTCATCGGAGCCATCTTCGGCAAGCAGAATTTCAAGAACCTGTCGTTCACCGTGAACCACTCCCACTTCAACTACGGCGCGTTCATCAACGCCTTGTTGTCGTTCCTCATCGTGGCCACGGTCGTCTTCTTCGCCGTGGTGCTCCCGCTCAACGCGCTGATGAAGCGGTTGAACCTGCAGCCCAAGGAGGAACCCGAGCCCGAGACGCGGGAGTGCCCCGAGTGCCTGAGTGACATCCCGGTCTCGGCCCGCCGCTGTGCCTTCTGCACCTCCGAGGTGGTGCCGGCCGCGTAAGTCAGGTCAGGTCAGGGTCGCCGCTCAGCCGCTCAGCCGCTCAGCCGGCGCCGCGGCGCGCCGCGCGCTGGCGGGCCACCTCGAAGCAGGCCACCGCACCGGCCACGCCGACGTTGAGCGAGGGCAGCGCGCCGTGCTGGGGGATGGCCACCACCGCATCGCAGCGCCGGCGCACCAAGGGGGCCAGCCCCTTCTCCTCGCTGCCCACGACGAGCGCCACCGGTCCTTCGCCCAACGGAAGGCGGTAGAGCGACTGGTCCGCCTCACCGGCCAGGCCGATCGACCACACCCCGAGCTCGCGCATGGTGGCCAGTGCGGCGGGGATGCCACCGACGGCCGCGAAGGGCAGGTGTTCGAGGGCGCCGGCCGCCGTCTTGGCCACCGTGGGCGACAGGCGGGCCGAGCGGTGCCGCGGCAGCACCACGCCGGTGACCCCGGCGCACTCGGCGCTGCGCAGCAGGGCGCCCAGGTTGCGCGGATCGGTGATGCCGGCGGCCACCAGCACGAAGGGCTCCACGCCGCCGCGGGCCGCGCAGAGATCTTCGAGGGGCACCGGTTCGACCGGAGAGGCCAGGGCCACGACGCCCTGGGGCGCCTCGGTGCGGGCCTGGGCATCGAGCCGGGAGCGGGGCACGGTCTCGACCGGGATCCGCAGGCGGGCGGCCAGCTCCTCGATGCGATCGAGCTGGGGAGAGGGATCCTGGTCCTCGGCCAGCATGATGCGCCGGACGGGCCTGCGCCCGACGCTGAGCAGCTCGAGCACGGCGCGGCGCCCCTCGACCTGGTCTCCCCCGAGCGCGCTCAGGTCCTCGGGCCGGGGCCGCCGGCGCGGCTCGGGGCGGCCCCGCGGCCCCTGGCGCCGGTCGGACGGACGGCGGGGTGGGCTCACACCGGCTCCAGCAGGACGACGGCCAGGCAGGCGATGCCCTCGGCCCGGCCCAAGGCGCCCAGGCCCTCGGCCCGGGTCGCCTTGACCGACACCGGCGCGCCGAGGACGGCGCCCAGCCGCTCCACCATGGCCGGGGTGTAGGGGGCCAGGCGGGGCGTGTCGGCCACGACGGTGCAGTCGGCGTTGGCGCAGCGGTAGCCCTCGCCCCGCGCCATGCGGACCACCTCGGTCAGGAGGGCCACGCTGTCGGCCCCCTCCCACACCGGGTCGGTGTCGGGGAAGTGCCGGCCCAGGTCGCCCAGCCCGACCGCGCCCAGCACGGCGTCGGCCAGCGCGTGGCACACCGCGTCGGCGTCGCTGTGCCCGCCCAGGCCGCGGGCGCCCTCGATCACCACTCCCCCCAGCACCAGGGGGCGGTGGGGATCTTCGGAGAAGCGGTGGACGTCGATGCCCTGGCCGATGCGCACCGCTCAGCGCCCACCGGGCGGGCCGGCCAGCAGCCGCTCGGCCAGGGCCAGGTCGTCGGGCGTGGTGATCTTGAGGTTGCCCGGGTCGCCGGGCACCACCCGCACCCTGCCCCCGGTCGCCTCCACGAGCACGGCGTCGTCGGTGGCCACGTCGGTCCCGTCGGCTGCGTGGGCTGCGTGGGCCAGACGCAGGGCGGCGGCCCGGAAACCCTGCGGCGTCTGCACGGCCACGAGTGTGGCGCGGTCGAGGGTGGCCGTGACGGTCTGGAAGCTGTCCACCTGCTTGATCGTGTCACGCACGGGCACCCCGGGGACGACCCCGTCCACGCCGGCCTCGGCCAAGGCCCCCAGCACGGCCTCGAAGGTGGCCGGCGTGGTCAACGGGCGCGCCGCATCGTGGACGAGGACCACCTCGGCCCCCTCGGGCACGGCGGCCAGGCCCCGGCCGACCGACGCCGCCCGGCTCTCCCCGCCCGCCACCACGATGTCGGCACCGTGCTGCGGGCCGCCAGGGCGAACGGCTTCGGAGGGCAGCACCAGGACGACCCCGGCCGAGTGGACCCGGCAGGCCTGGACCGCCCATTCGAGCACCGGGCGGCCCCCCAGGGGGGAGAACTGCTTCAACTGGCCGAAGCGGCGGCCCGAGCCGCCGGCCACCACGATCGACCACACGTGCGCCGGTGCCACGGTGGGACCCGGCCGGCTGCTCAGGTCAGCGCCTCGTTCAGGCGCTCCTCGGCCGTCTCCTCGTCCACGTTGAGCGCGAAGGTGAGCTCGGACACCAGGATCTGACGGGCCCGCTGCAGCATGCGTTTCTCACCCGCGGAGAGACCTTTGTCCTTGTCGCGGATGGAGAGGTTCCGGACCACCTCGGCCACCTGGTAGATGTCGCCCGAGCGCAGCTTCTCGGAGTGGTTCTTGTAGCGGCGCGACCAGTTGGTCGGCATGCGCGCTTCCTTCTTGCGCAGCACCGCGAAGACCTCCTCGACCTCCTCGTCGTTGATGACCTCGCGCAGGCCCACCCCTTCGGTGTTGTCCGCCGGCACGTTGAGGATGAGATCGCCGTAGGCCAGGCGCAGTACGAGGTACTCGCGCTTCTCGCCGAACGCGGTCTTGGTCTCCCGCTTCTCGATCACGGCAGCCCCGTGATGGGGATAGACAACTTTGTCTCCGACCTTGAAGGACACAGGGCTCCCTTGATGATTCAGGCTTGGATGATTCAGGCGCGCGGGCACGCTGATGTGCAGAGGTGGGTCAGGGCGGTGCACACCCGTCCGAAGTGACCTTCTATTTTACCAGACCGCCTTCGATCACTCGTATCGCTCGAAGATGCTCGCTTCGACCAGGCGGGCCAGGCCGTCGCGCACGTGGCGGGCCGTGGCCGCCCCGATGCCCTCCACCGACTCGAGCTCGGCCGCCGAGGCCGAGAGGATGTCGGGCAGGGAGCCGAATTTGTCGACCAGACGGTCGATGATCGTCTCGGAGAGCTGGGAAAGCCGGTGCAGCATGCGGTAGCCCCGGGGGGCCAGCTCGGCGTGCAGTTGGTCGCTCGAGGCCGGCAGGTTGAGCGCGGCCACCACCCTGGGCAGGTCCATGAGGGCGTCGGGCGACAGGGAACGCAGGTGGTGAGTGCCGCGCTGGTCGGTGTAGTCCCGCAGCACCAGGCCCATCGTGGTGTCCAGGCCGGCGCGCAGCTCCTCGGTCTGGAGGTGGATGAGGCGGCCGTCCGATCCCAGCTCGACCAGGTGGCCCTCGATCTCCTCGGCGATGCGCCGGACCATCTCACCGGGCTGGAGCACGGCCACCACGTCGCGCACCGAGACGGCGTCCTCCATCTCGAGGCGGGTCAGCGCGCTGAGCGCGTCGTCGAAGCGCGAGCGGAAGCGCTGGAGGGTGGCCAGGGCCTGGCTCGAGCGGTCGATCAGCCAGCCGGCGGACTGGGTGGTGTGCTTCTCGTCGTTGCGGTAGACGGCGATGGTGGCCATGGCCTCGGAGACCGCGATGACGGGGACGTCGATGGAGCGCGCCACCCGCTCAGCCGTGCGGTGTCGGGTACCCGTCTCCGTCGTGGCGATGGTGGCTTTGGGGACCAGGTGCACGTTGGCCCGGGCGATCCGCGAGGCGTCCGCGGCGAGAATGATGGCGCCGTCCATCTTGGCCAGCTCGGAGAGACGCTGGGGGCTGTACTCGGCATCGAGCAGGAACCCGCCGGTGCAGACCGAGAGCACGGCGGGATTGTCCCCCACGATGATCAGCGCCCCGTGTTTCGCCTGGAGGATCCGGTCGAGGCCCTCCCGCAGCGCAGTGCCCGGTGCCACCAGGGCCAGCGCGTCGTGCAGCGGCTGGCTGGCGCCGTCACCGTCGACCACGAGGCGAATCGTACCCGGCGGCCCTGTCGGGGGCGTCCGGCCCCCCGCTGATGAGAGGCTCGGTGCCATGCCGCGCGACCTTCGACATCCGACTGGCGGGTCCGGACGACGAGCCCGCCATCCTGGCCGTTGTCGAGGTGGCCTTCGCCGACGAGACCCGCGACGCCAGCGAGGAGCTCGACATCGTGCGGGGCACGTGGGCCGTGCGCGGCGCGACCCAACGCATCGAGTTCGTGGCCGTGGGTGCCGACGACGGCCGGGTCGTCGGCCACGTCCTGGCCGCGCCGGGCGACCTCGAGGGCCAGCCCGTCGCCGGCGTGGCCCCGCTCTGCGTGCTCCCGGCGCACCAACGCGCCGGGGTGGGCACGGCCCTCATGGAGGCGCTCGTCGACGAGGCGGAGGGGCGCGGTTGGCCGTTGCTTCTCCTCCTGGGCGACCCCGCCTACTACGGGCGCTTCGGCTTCGTGGCGGCCGCCACCCACCGCATCCACTACGCGCCCGCCGGACGCGACAGCCCGCACTTCCTGGCGCGCCCGTCCGGGGACGCAGGCGCGGCACCACCGAGCGGCGAGTACCGCTACTGCTGGGAGCTCTGAAGCGGAGGCTCTGCGGCTTTTCGGGGCGGCTATTCGGGGTCGGCGCCGGCGCCGGCCAACTCGAGCGGCGGCGGCTCGATGCCCTCGATGGCGCGGAAGCTCAGCTGCGGCCCCTCGCCGTCGATGGGCGACTCCTCGACGTCGACGACGATCGTCTCGCCGACCCGGAACTCCTTCCACAAGATGCGCTCCGACAGCGGGTCTTCGACCAGCTGCTGGATGGCCCGGCGCAACGGCCTGGCCCCCAGCTGGGGGTCGTAACCCTTGTCGGCCAGGAAGGCTCGGGCGGCCGGCGTGAGCTCCATGCCGATGCCCTGGTCCGAGAGTTGCTTGACCGTGCGGGCCATGAGCAGGTCCACGATTTCGGTGACCTCGGCCCGCGAGAGCTCGTGGAACACGATGACCTCGTCGATCCGGTTGAGGAACTCGGGACGGAAGTGCGCCTTGAGCGCGTCGTCCACCTTGGCCTTCATCCGCTCGTAGGTCACGGCCTCCGACGTCTTGGCGAAGCCCATGTTGGACTTGCGCAGGTCGGCTGTCCCGAGGTTCGAGGTCATGATCAGCACCGTGTTCTTGAAGTCGACCGAGCGACCCTGGGCGTCGGTCAGGCGGCCGTCCTCGAGAATCTGGAGCAGCGCGTTGAACACGTCGGGGTGTGCCTTCTCGACTTCGTCGAAGAGCACGACCGAGAACGGCTTGCGCCGCACGGCCTCGGTCAGCTGACCACCCTCCTCGTAGCCGACGTAGCCCGGGGGGGAGCCGACGAGCCGGCTGACCGTGTGCTTCTCCATGTACTCGGACATGTCGAGCTGGATGAGCGCGTCCTCGTCGTCGAAGAGGAATTCGGCCAGCGTCTTGGCCAACTCCGTCTTGCCGACGCCGGTCGGGCCGAGGAAGATGAACGAGCCGCTCGGGCGCTTGGGGTCCTTGAGGCCGGCCCGGGTGCGCCGGATGGCCCGCGAGAGCGCCTTGAGCGCCTCCTCCTGGCCGATGACCCGCTTGTGGAGCTCTTCCTCCATGCGCAGGAGCTTGGCCGTCTCCTCCTCGGTGAGGCGGTAGACGGGGATGCCGGTCCAGGCGGCCAGCACCTCGGCGATGACTTCCTCGTCGACCACGTCGAAGAGGTCCACGCCGTCGGCGCGCAGCTCGGCCTCTTGGCTCTCCTTGAGGTCCAGGCGCTCCTTCTCCTGCTCGGCCAACTTCTTGGCCTGCTCGAAGGCGCCCTTCTCAATGGCGGCTTCCTTGTCGGCGCGCAGCCGGGCGATCTCCTCGTCCAGCTTCTTGGCGCTCGGCGGCGTGCTCATGCGGCGGATGCGCAGGCGGCTGCCCGCCTCGTCGATGAGGTCGATCGCCTTGTCCGGCAGGTAGCGGTCGGCCAGATAGCGGTCGGCCAGATTGGCCGCGGCCACCAGGGCCTGATCGGTGATGTTCACCGCGTGGTGCGACTCGTAGCGGTCGCGCAGTCCCTTGAGGATGTCGATGGTCAGCGCCACGGAGGGCTGCTCCACCTTGACCGGCTGGAAGCGCCGCTCGAGCGCGGCATCCTTCTCGAGGTGCTTGCGGTACTCGTCGATGGTGGTGGCACCGACGGTCTGGAGCTCACCGCGGGCCAGCATCGGCTTGAGGATGGACGCGGCGTCGATGGCACCTTCGGCCGCGCCGGCACCCACCAGCGTGTGGATCTCGTCGATGAAGAGGACGATGTCGCCCCGCGTGCGGATCTCCTTGAGGACCTTCTTCAAGCGCTCCTCGAAATCACCGCGGTAGCGGCTGCCCGCCACCAGCGCGCCGAGGTCGAGCGTGTAGAGCTGCTTGCCCGTCAGCGTCTCGGGGACCTCGTTGGCCACGATGCGCTGGGCCAGCCCCTCGACGATCGCCGTCTTGCCGACACCGGGCTCACCGATGAGGACGGGGTTGTTCTTGGTCCGGCGCGACAGGACCTGCATGACACGTTCGATCTCTTTTGCACGTCCGATGACCGGGTCGAGCTTGCCGTCACGGGCGAGTTGGGTCAGGTTGCGGCCGAACTGGTCGAGCACGGGGGACCCCGAAGGGTTGTCGCCGCTGCCGGTGCCCTGGGCCGCGCCCACGGACTCCTTGCCCTGGTTGCCCGACATGAGCTGGATCACCTGCTGGCGCACGCGCCCGAGGTCGGCCCCCAGGCTGACCAGCACGGTGGCGGCGACGCCCTCGCCCTCACGCACCAGCCCGAGCAGCATGTGCTCCGTGCCGATGTAGCTGTGCCCGAGTTGCAGGGCCTCGCGCAGCGAGAGCTCGAGCACCTTCTTGGCCCGCGGCGTGAAGGGCGGAGAACCGCTCGGTGCCGTCCCGGCCATGCCGATCGTCTCTTCCACCTTCTCGCGCACCGCCTCGAGGGAGATCCCGAGCGACTCCAGAGCCTTCGCGGCGACGCCTTCGCCCTCGTGGATCAGACCCAAGAGGATGTGCTCGGTCCCGATGAAGGAGTGGTTGAGCAGGCGCGCTTCCTCCTGCGCCAGCACCAACACCCTCCGTGCCCGGTCGGTGAAACGTTCGAACACCCTGACCGCCTCTCTCCTGTTTCAAAAGGTTTCTGGGATAAGTGTACCTGTGGCCCTCGTTCGAACGGACCTCGGGGGCCGAGAGCCGGACCTGGTCGAAGAACGTCGCAGACTGGGAATTCCCGTGACCCTGCGACCAGGCGGTTGTCGGGTTTGGCGAGCGTTGACCTAACGTTTCGGTCAGTGAACCCGACCGAGGCCCTCGGCCTGCCTCATCTGCAAGAGGGACTGCAGCGTCTGGAGCCTCTTCTCACCGCGTCGGTCGTCACCGGAGACGATTTCCTCGATGATGTGGCCACTCACCTCATCGCCGCAGGTGGCAAGCGTTTGCGACCCCTCCTGGCCCTGGCCACGGCCACCGGGGGCCGGCGCGAGGCGAGCGGTGACGACCTCTTGGGCGGCGTTTCGGTCGAGCTCGTGCACCTGGCCTCGCTCTACCACGACGATGTCATCGACGAAGCAACCATCCGGCGCAACGTCGAGAGCGTGAACAGCCGCTTCGGCAACCTGGTGGCCATCGTGGCCGGCGACTACCTGCTGGCCCGCTCGGCCGCCATCGCCGCCGAGCTCGGTGTCGAGGCGGCCAAGCTGCTGGCCGAGACCCTGGGGCGCCTGTGCCAGGGACAGGTGACCGAGGTGCGCTCCGTGTTCCAGATCGAGCGGAGCCGCGAGGACTACTTCGGGACCATCAACGGCAAGACGGCCGCCCTCTTCGCTGCGTCGTGCCGTATCGGGGCGCTGACCGGCGGGCTGGCTCCCGCCGAAGTCGAGGCCTGCACCGAGTACGGGCGCTGCTTCGGCATGGTCTTCCAGATCCGCGACGACGTCCTCGACGTCACGGCCACCGACGGCCAGCTGCTCAAGCCGGCGGGCCAGGACCTGGCCGAGGGCGTCTACACCCTGCCGGCGCTGCTGGCCCTGGCCGACCCCGACGCCGGGCCCGATCTGCGCGCCCTGCTCGGCCAACCGTTGGCCCAACCCGAACGGGACAAGGCGCGCTCGATCGTCATGGGGACCGGGGCCATCGCGGCCTCGGTCGAGGAGGCGGCGCGTTGGGTGACCGACGCGCAAACGGCCACCGCCGGGATCAGCCGGCCCGAGCTCCGGGCGGGGCTGTCCCGGCTGGTGGCCGAGTTGCTGAGCGACTTGCCCTGAATCAGGCGCCGGCCGAGCCGCTCGTCGTGGTCGTGGCCGAACCCGACGTCGCGGCACAGTGGGTCTGCAGCTTGGTCAGCCGGTTCTTGACCTTGGTCTGACGGTTCTGCACCCGCTTGATCTGCGCCTCGGCCTTCTTGGCCCCCTTGGTGTGGCCGCCTGCCGAATTCAGCTTCTTCAGGCGGGCCTCGGCCTTGGCCAGGCGATTGTTCACATTGGTCTGCCGGTGGGCCACGCGCGCTTCGATCTTCGGCAGCCGGGAGCAAACCTTGGGCGTGGACGCACCCGAACCGCTCGACTTGTTGGTGCTCGACGGCGCCGTGGTCGGCGTGCTGGCGCCGGTGGGGGTCGTGGTCGGCGTGCTGGCGCCGGTGGAGGCCGTGGTCGGGGTCGTGGCGGTGGTCGACGGCGCAGTGCTGGGTGTGCTGGCCGTGGTCGGGGTCGTACTGGTACTCGATTGCCCAGTGCTCGATTGCCCGGTGCTCGATTGCCCAGTGCTCGGCGTGCTGGCACTGGTCGGCGTCGTGGCGGCCGTCGGGGTCGTGGCCCCGGCCAGGCCGGCCATCCCGAACGTCACTGCCCCGGCCAACGCGGCCCCTGCGATCACTTTGCGAACCATCTGGTGAGTGTCCTCCCTGACGCACCGTGCCCTGCACACGGGATGCCGACCCTCGACGGCACCTCGACACTCTGCCTGATGGATGTGAAGGAGATGTAAGGAGAGGGTGGACAAGTCGTAAGAATCCCGAGAATTCAGAACCCGAGAACCATCGAGAATGCCGGGGACCCCGCCCGACCGTCTGCACTCTCAGTGCAATCGTCGAAGGGCAACGGCAATCGAATCGGCGAGCGTCAGCCCCGCTCGGGCCGCAGTGTCGGGAAGGCGATGACCTCACGGATGTTGGGCACGTCGCCCAGCACCATGAGGAGGCGGTCCACCCCGAGCCCGAAGCCCGAGGTCGGCGGCAACCCGTATTCGAGGGCGCGCAGGTAGTCCTCGTCGACCACGGCGGACTCCTCGTCGTCGCCGGCCCGGGCCTTGGCCGCCTGCTCCTCGAACCGGGCCCGTTGGTCGTCGGGGTCGATCAGCTCGGTGAAGCCGTTGCCCAACTCACGCCCGGCCAGCACCGGCTCGTAGCGCTCGACCAGCCCGGGCCCGTCACGATGGCGCCGGGCCAGCGGCGAGACCTCGGCCGGGTAGTCGGTCACGAACACCGGACCCCAGAGCGCGGGCTCGGTCGTCTTCTCGTAGATCTCGAGCAGGAGCTTGCCCGGCCCCCAGGCCGGATCGGGCTCGAGGCCGACCTCGGCCGCCACCCGGACCAGCTCGTCACGGGTTGAGCGGACGTCGAGGGCGAAACCGGTCGCCTCGGCCACCAGCTCACTCATGGTGGCCCGGCGCCACGGCGTGGTGAGGTCGAGGGCACGCCCGCCGTAGCTCAGCTCGGTCGTCCCACACACGTCGAGCGCCAGCCCGGACACCAGCTCCTCGAAGACGACCATGGTGTCTCGATAGTCCGCGTACGCCTGGTACAGCTCGAGCGTCGTGAACTCGGGGTTGTGCCGCGGCGAGATGCCCTCGTTGCGAAAGCTGCGCCCGATCTCGAACACCTTGTCGAAGCCGCCGACCACGAGGCGCTTGAGGTAGAGCTCGGGCGCCACGCGCAGGTACAGCTCCATGTCGAGCGCGTTGTGGTGGGTGACGAACGGGCGCGCCGTGGCCCCGCCGGCGATCGGGTGGAGCAGCGGCGTCTCCACCTCGACGAAACCCTGGTCCCACAGCCGCTCGCGCATGCGGCGCACCACGTTGCTCCGTAGCTGGAGCAGGGCCCGGCTGCGCTCGTTGGCCCACAGGTCGACCTCGCGCTGGCGGTAGCGCATCTCGGTGTCACTCACCCCGTGCCACTTGTCGCCGAAGCTGCGCCGGGCCTCGGCCAGCAACTCCCAGCTCGTCACCTTCACCGAGAGCTCGCCCCGCTTCGTGCGCACGACCTCGCCGCTGGCCCCGACCCAGTCACCCAGGCTGAGGCGGGTGAACTCGTCGAAGCGCTCGGTCAGCGACGCCAGGGCGAAGAGCTGCAGAGCGCCCGAGTTGTCGCGCAGCTCGGCGAAGGCGAGCTTGCCCTGGGGCCGGAAGAGCATGATGCGGCCGGCCACCCCGACGGTGACGCCGGACTCCTCCCCGGGGGCGAGCGACGACCAGGCATCGACCACGGCCGCGGTCTCGTGGGTGCGGTCGAAGCGGTAGGGAATGCGTCCCTCGGCGTCGCTCATGCGTTGACGTTGCGCTCGTAGACGATGCGCAGGCCGTGCAGGGTCAACCAGGGCTCGACGTGCTCGATGGTCTCGGAGTAGGGCGCGATGAGCGAGCTGAAGCCGCCGGTGGCCACGACGGTCGCGGGCCCGAGCTCCTCCATGAAGCGCCGGGCCAGCCCGTCGACCAGCCCGGCGAAGCCGTAGAGGGTCCCCGACTCGATGGACTCGACGGTGGAGCGGCCGATGACACTTCGGGGCTCGACCATCTCGACCCGGCGCAGCGCGGCCGCCTGTTGGTAGAGGGCTTCGAGGCTGATGGCCACGCCCGGCGTGATGGCGCCGCCCAGGTACTCGCCCTTGGCGCTGATGGCCTCGACCGTGGTGGCCGTGCCCATGTCGACCACGACACAGGGGCCGCCGTAGAGGTCGTAGGCGCCCACGGCATCGGCGATGCGGTCGGCCCCGACCTCCTTGGGGTTGTCGTAGAGGATGGGCATGCCGCTCTTGGTGCCCGGGCCGAGGACCACGCAGGGCACCTCGCGGAACCAGCGCGACGCCATCTGGCGCAGCTCGGCCGTGACGTTGGGCACCGACGAGCTGATGGCCATGCCGCTCACCGAGGTGGCGATGTCGAGGCCTTCGAGGTCGAGCAGCTGGGTCAGGAGCACGGCGTGCTCGTCGGGCGTGCGGCTGGGCACGGTGGAGAGGCGCCAGTGATGGGTGAGGCCGGTCGGTGCGCTGGGGTCGCGCTCGGTGCCGATACCCACGCCGACGCTCTCGTCGACCACGGGCACCGAGTCGGTGTCGTTGCGCGAGTAGAGACCGATCACGGTCTCGGTGTTGCCGACGTCGATGACCAGCAGCACGCTCAGCCGTTCCCTCTCGCGTCGGCGCCCGCGTCGGCGCCGCCGTTGCCCGCGGCGATTCGCGCCCCGTCACCCTGGTCGGTCCAGACGAGATCGAGCCCGAGGTCGAGCACGGTGGCCGAGTGGGTCAGGGCACCGACCGAAATGCGATCCGGCCCGGCCGCGGCATAGGCCCCGATGGTAGCCAGGGTCACGCCGCCGGAGACCTCGGTGAGGATGGGCCCCGGGGCGTCGAGGTTGGCCACCCCGATGGCCTCGACCACGCTGCCCGGGTCCATGTTGTCGAGCAGCACGGCGTCGGCCCCGGCCCGGGCCGCCTCGGCCACCTGCTCGAGCGAGTCGCACTCGATCTCGACGCCCCGTCCGGGCCACAGGGCGCGGGCGCGGGCGACCGCTTCGGTGATGCTGGTGCCGGCCAGGTGGTTGTCCTTGACCAGGACGGCGTCGGAGAGACCGACGCGGTGGTTGGTGCCGCCGCCCGCCCGCACGGCCGCCTTCTCGAGCCGACGCAGTCCCGGCGTGGTCTTGCGCGTATCGAGCACCTCGACCGACGGATTGCTGGCGTGGGCCGCCGCCACGAACTGCGCCGTGAGCGTGGCCACGCCCGAGAGGTGGCCGAGGAAGTTCAGTGCGGTGCGCTCGGCCGTGAGGATGGGCCGGAGCGGGCCGGTGACCTCGAGCACGGTGGCGCCGGGTTCGAGGGCGTCGCCGTCCTCGGCAAACCAACTGAGCGCGAGCGCGGGCCCGAGCCGGCGGAACGTGGCGTCGGCCGGCGCCCGACCGGCCAGGACGCCAGCCTGGCGGGCCCGGAGCGCGTAGTGCGCCGTGGCGTTCTCGGGGACGAGCGCCGCGGTCACGTCGCCTTCGGGACCGAGGTCCTCGGCCAGGGCCCGGCTGACCGCCTCGTCGACCGCGGCCCCGTACGAACCGGCGCCGTACGAACCGGCGGCGCCGTACGAGCCGGCGGCCTCTCCTGATGGCGCGCCCGCGGTCGCACTCATGCGCCGTGCACCAAACGGCGTCGCCACGACGCCCGGGTCTCGGGGAACTCGGCCCGGGCGTGGGCGCCGCGGCTCTCGGTGCGCGCCGCCGCCGAAGCCAACAGGGCGTCGGCCAGCTGGAGCAGGTTGGCCAGCTCGCCGGCGGCCACCGACGCCGCCGGCTGACCCAGGACCGACACCGCCTCGGCCAGGGCGGCACGGGCCCCGGCCAGCGAGGCCTCGGAGCGGACGACGCCGGCGCCGCGGGTCATGGCCCGCTGGAAGGTGTCGCGCATTTTGGTGACGTCGGGCGCGCCGAGCGCGTCGGCCGCGCCAGGGGTGTCGGGCGCACCGGTGGCGTCGGGCGGGCCGAAGAGCGGGGCGCGTGCGGGCAGGGGCGTGCAGCCGATGCCGTCGAGGGGCAGGTCGCCCAGCACGCCGCGCAGGGCCCCGCTGGCCTCGGGGCCACGCCTCCCGGCGGCGATGCGCTCAGCCAGGCGGGCTCCGAAGACCATGCCCTCGAGCAAGGAGTTGGAGGCCAGGCGGTTGGCCCCGTGTACGCCGGTGCAGGCGACCTCGCCCACCGCCCACAGGCCCGGCAGCGCGGTGGCTCCCCAGAGGTCGGTGACGACGCCACCCGAGAGATGATGGGCGGCCGGAGCGATGGGCAGCCAGTCGCGCTCGGGATCGAGCCCGATGCCGCTGAGCGAAGCGGCGATGGTCGGGAAGCGCTGGGCGAAGCGTTCGAGGTCGGTCGCATCGAGCCAGAGGTGGTCGGCCCCCTGCTCGGCCATGCGTGCCGCCATGGCCCGGCTGACCACGTCGCGCGAGGCGAGCTCGTCGACGAAGCGCTCGCCGTCGCCGTCACGCAGCAGCGCCCCGTGGCCGCGCAGGGCCTCGGAGAGCAACGGCCGGGGCATGGCCGGGTGGTGCAGCGCGGTCGGGTGGAACTGCACGAACTCGACGTCGGCCGTGGCCACGCCGGCCCGCAGCGCCATGGCCACCCCGTCGCCGGTGGACTCGGTTGGGTTGGTGGTCACCGCGAACAGCTGGCCGGCCCCGCCCGTGGCCAGCACGACGTGGTCGGCCCGCACCCTGACCGGCCGGCGAGCCTCACCACTCTCCGGGGGTGGCAGCGCGGTCACCCCGACGCAGCGGCCCCCCTCGACGAGGAGGTCGAGGGCGAACCAGCCCTCGAGCACGGCGCTGGCCGACCGGAAGGTGGCGTCGACCAGGGCCCGTTCGACCTCGGCCCCGGTGGCGGCGCCGCCCGCGTGCACCACGCGGGGCCGCGAGTGCCCTCCCTCGCGGGCCAGGGCGAGCGAGCCCGTCGCTTCACGGTCGAAGTCGACCCCGAGCGCGATCAGCTCGTGCACCCGCCCGGGGCCCTCGTCGACCAGGATCCGCACCGCTTCCTCGTCGCACAGGCCGGCCCCGGCGGCCAGGGTGTCGGCCAGGTGGAGGTCGGTCGAGTCCTCGTCGCCGCCCAGCACCGCGGCGACCCCGCCCTGGGCCCAGCGGGTGGCCGACTGCGACAGCGCGCCCTTGGTGAGCACGCCGAGCGAGGAGGCGCTGCCCGGCCCGGCCAACCTGACGGCGGCCGACAACCCGGCGACGCCGCTGCCCAGGACGAGGACGTCGAAGGGCCCCGGCCAGGACGGCGAGCTCACGCCGGGTCGGACAGGGGCACCGAGAGCTCGGCGTCGAGGCGGGCCGAGACCTCGTCGATGACCCGGTTGCGCCCGTCCACGTGCACGACGCGGGGCAGGTACGCCTCGAGCTCGGCCCGCTCGTACTCGGCGTAGGTGATGAGGATCACCTTGTCCCCCGGTGACACCAGGCGGGCCGCCGCGCCGTTGAGGCAGATCTGCCCGGGCTCGCCCTCGATGGCGTAGGTCTCGAAGCGGGCCCCGTTGTCGATGTCGAGGACGGCCACCTGCTCGTAGGGGAGGATGTCGGCCAGCGCCATCAGCTCGGTGTCGATCGACACCGAGCCCACGTAGTGCAGGTTGGCCCCGGTCACGGTGGCCCGGTGGATCTTGGACTTCATCATGCGGCGGCGCATCGCTCAGGCGATCCTTTCCAGTTTGCGGTGGTCCGGTTGGCGGTGGTCCGGTTGGCGGGGGCGCACCTCGTCGGTGGCGCCGGGACGGGCGGACAGGGCGACTTCCTCTTCCCGGTGGGCGGCGGCCAGCGCGGCGCAATTGTCGATGAGACGCACCGACCCGACGCGCGCCGCCACGAGCAGGCGGGTGCGAGCCGGGTCGACCACGGTCTCTTGCTCGACCAGCGACGCGCCGTCCACCGCAGCGGCGTAGTCCAACTCGACCAGGGGCTCGGCGGCGACCAGCGCGGCCATGACGGCGTGCAACGCGGCGGCCGAGCGCTCGCCCTCCTCGACGGCGGCCCGGCCGGCGGCCAGGGCCCGCGACAGCACGGTGGCCGCCGCCCGCTCGTCCGGGGCCAGGCGCACGTTGCGGCTCGAGAGGGCCAGCCCGTCGGCCTCGCGCACGATCGGGCAGCCGACGACCTCGACGGGTACGGAGAGATCGAGCGCCATGCGCCGCACCACGGCCAGCTGTTGGAAGTCCTTGAGGCCGAAATAGGCCCGACACGGTCCGGCGATGGCGAACAGCTTGGCCACCACGGTGGCCACGCCGTCGAAGTGGGCCGGCCGTGACGCGCCCTCCCAGGCGTCGCTCACCCCCTGCACCGAGACGGTGGTCGAGGGCGGCTCGGGCCAGGTCGGGTACATCTCGCCCACCGTGGGCACGAAGACCAGGTCGGCCCCGGCCCCGCTACAGGCCGCCAGGTCGCGCTCGAGGGTGCGCGGGTAGCCGGCGAGGTCGGCGGGGTCGCCGAACTGGAGCGGGTTGACGAAGATGCTCACCGCCACCACGTCGCACTCGGCCCGGGCCCGCGCCATGAGCGACACGTGCCCGTCGTGGAGCGCCCCCATGGTGGGCACGAGGCCGACGGTCCGGCCGATGGCCCGGGCCGTATCGAGCCGGGTCCGCCAGGCTGCCCTCGTCTCGACGACGTCCATCGCCGCTACACCGCCGCCGGTACGGCCGATCCGGCCAGCCGGGTCGCCAGCGCGGCGCCGGCCTGGTAACCGGTGCGCTCCCCTTCGGGCAGCGCGTCGAGGTGACGGCTCAGCGTGGCCCAGTCGCCCCGCCGGGCCGGGCCGGTGAGGGCGGCCGCCGCGCCGAGCGCGTCGACGTCGTCCACGGCGGCCCGGGTCAGGGGAAGGAAGGACTCGAGATCGAGGCCGACCGAGGCGGCCACCCGCTCGACCTGGCCGAGCAGGGCCACCACGTGGTTGGCCGCGATGCAGGCGGCGGCGTGGTACGCCGCCCGGTCCCCGTCGGCCACCTCGACCAGCCGGCCCCCGAGGGCCTCGACCATGGCGTGGGCCACCGGGGCACCGGCCACGGCGAAGGTGACGCCCGAACGCAGCCGGGCCGCACCCACCTCGCCGTTGGGCAGGGGCACCAAGGGATGCACCGCCGCCCGCAGGGGGTGGGGGTCCAGGACGTCGAGCCCGAGGGAGCCCGAGAGGTGGACCACCGTGGTCGTCCCGACGGGCGCCACCGTGGCGGCCACCTCGGCGATGGCGTCGTCGGGCGTGGTGAGCACCAGCACGTCGACGCCGCGGGCGGCGCCCGACAGGTCGTCATGGCGTCCCAGGAAGCCGGCGAAGGCCCAGCCGCGCGCCGAGAGCGCAGCGGCCAGCGAGGTGCCGGCCCGACCTTGACCGACGATACGGAAACTGAGCATTTGACCTCCTTCGGCGTTCCAGCCCCGTGCGGGTGCCGTTCGCCTACAGACGATGCAAAAATGTCGGCTACAGACTACCCACACGGACGACGTCGCCACCAGCCGCCTCCACCTGCGCCGGGGACACCAGGTCGGGGGCCAGGTCGGCCAGCGGGGCCAGGACGAAGCGGCGCTCCCACAGGCGCGGATGGGGCACGGTCAGGTCCTCCTCGTCGACCGCCTCACCCTCCACGTAGAGGAGGTCGGCATCGAGGGTGCGCGGACCCCAGCGCTCCTCTCGCACCCGCCCGGCCGCGACCTCCAGCTCGTGGCAGCGCTCGAGGAGTCGGCGGGGTGGATCGGCCGTGACCAGCTCGACCACCAGGTTGAGGAAGGGGCCCGAACCGGCGGGCCCCCCCACCGGTTCGGTCTCGTAGAGGGGCGAGACGGCGACCACGTCGCCGCAACGGCGCAGCCCGGCCACCGCCCCGACCAGGAGGGCCCGGCGGTCCCCGAGGTTGGAGCCCAGGCCGATGAAGGCCCGCCGCCGCGGCGGCGCCATCAGCGTGAGCCCGTCACGACGAGCCCGTCAACGACGAGCCGGTCAACGACGAGCCGGTCAACGACGAGCCGGTCAACGACGAGCCCGGTCAACGGTTACGGCGCACCCGCACCCCGGTGGAGCCGACGTCGAGCGGCAGCGGCGGGCGCAGCTTGCGCACGGTGACCTCCACCGCCTCGATGCGGGCGTCGAGGATGAGGAGGGCACTGGCCAGCCGCCCGGCCAGCGCCTCGAGCAGCTGGTACGAGCGGCCGCCGACCACGTCGGCCGCCGTCCGGGCCAGGGCGCCGTAGTCGACGGTATCGGCCAGCTGGTCGCTCAGCTGGGCCGCCCCCATGTCCACCCAGGCCACCACGTCGACCGAGAAGGGCTGGGCCCGGTCGCGCTCCTCGGGCAGGACCCCGTGCACCCCGGTCACCCGGAGGTCACGGACTTCGATGCGGTCGCTCACGCCGACTGACTGCGGGTGGGCATGCCTTCGAGCTCGGAAAGCAGCTCGCGGCCTGGCCCACCCATGGCGTGACCCACGAAGTGCTCGACCAGGGCCACCGCCTGAGGCTGGTTGGGGACGCGGTCCGACCAGACCAGGTAGCCGGCCACCACCCCCATGAGCCGGTCCCCGAGCTCGTCCTGGTGCACGAGGATGCACAGGCCGGCGGCCAGGGAGGCGTCGATGTCGTGGTAGCAGGAGGACAGCACCGGGCGGGGGTCGCCGGTCCGCTCCAGCGGGTAGTGGGCCCAGGCCAGGCCCTCCTCGTCGTAGGCCGCCAGGTTGTGGGGCGACACCAGCAGCGAGATGACCCGCCCGAAGCCCTGGACGCGCAACCAGATGATCTCCTCCTGGCGCCGCACCCGCCGGTGGTTCACGCCGAACCCGCCGGGACGCTCGCTCACGGCCAGGTGATCCTTGATGATCCAGGTGAAGTTGCGGGGCGGAATGCCGGCAGCCCACTTACCCTTCATGCGGCTGGACCATACAGCCGCGCCACCTGCACCGTGGCCGCCACGTCGTGGACCCGCACCATGGCGGCGCCGGCCACCAGGGCGGCGGCCGCCGTGGCCAGCGAGCCCTCCAGCCGGTCGGCCAGGGGCCCGGGCGCTCGGCCCTCCCCCTCGGCTCCGCCAGCGGCCAGCACCCCGAGGAAGCGCTTGCGGCTGGTGCCCACCAGCACCCCGGCGCAGCCGGCGTCCTCCGCCGCGTCGACCAGCTCGGACAGGTGGTGCAGCAGCGTGAGGTTGTGGGTGGTCGTCTTGCCGAAGCCGATGCCGGGATCGACCCAGACCTCGCCCACCCCGGCCGCCCGGGCCCGGGCCGCCCGTTCCAGGACGAACGTGTGCACCTCGGCCACCACGTCGTCGTAGTGGGGATCGGCCTGCATGGTGCGGGGCTCCCCCTGCATGTGCACGGCCACCCAGCCGGCGCCGGTCTCCGCCGCCACCTCCCAGAGCGCGGCGGAGATGTCGTTGACCAGGGTCGCCCCGGCGGCCACGGCCGCCCGGGCCACCCCGGGCTTGGTGGTGTCGACCGAGACGCGGGCGCCCGCGGCGGCCAGGGCCTCGACGACCGGCACCACCCGGGCCAGCTCCTCGTCGAGGGGCACCGGGAGAGCCCCGGGACGCGAGGACTCACCTCCGACGTCGATCACATCGGCCCCCTGGGCGGCCAGCTCGAGGCCGTGCGCCACGGCGCGCCCGGTGGTGGCGTAGAGGCCGCCGTCGGAGAAGGAATCGGGGGTCACGTTGAGCACCCCCATGACGAGCGGCCGCCCCGCCCGTGCCGCCACGGGGTCAGCGGCCCCGGATGAACTGCATGGCCTCGGCCCGGGTGGCCACGTCGGAGCGGAACAGCCCCCGCACCGAGGAGGTCACCGTCACCGTGCCGGGCTTCTTCACGCCCCGCATGGACATGCAGAGGTGCTCGGCCTCGATCACCACCAGGACGCCGCGGGGCCGGAGCACCTCGGCGATGGCGTCGGCGATCTGGGTCGTCATGCGCTCTTGGACCTGGAGGCGCCGGGCGTAGCCGTCGACCAGGCGGGCCAGCTTGGAGAGCCCGGTGATGCGTCCGTCCTCGGCCGGGATGTAGGCCACGTGGGCCTTGCCCAAGAAGGGCACGAGGTGGTGCTCGCACAGCGAGGCGAACGGGATGTCGCGCACCATGACCATCTCGTCGTGCTCGGCGGCGAACGTCACCTCGAGGTGGCGGGCCGGGTCGTCGTGCAGACCCGAGAACAGCTCCTCGTACATAGCGGCCACCCGAGGCGGCGTGCCGACCAGTCCGTCGCGCTCGGGGTCTTCCCCGATGGCGCTGAGAAGTTCGGACACGGCGGCCTTGATCCGCTCGACGTCGACGCTCACTCATCTCCTCCCTTGTAGCGATGGACACCGGACAGGTTGCGGTAGCGCTCGTCGACGTCGAGGCCGTAGCCCACGACGAAGTCGGGCGGGATGGTGAAGCCGATGTACTTGAGGTCGAGCTCCACCCGTTGCTCGCCCTCCTTGACCAGCAGCGCGCACACCTCGACGCTCTTGGGCGTGCGGGCGTGCAGGTAGCGACGCAGGTAGTTCAGCGTGAGGCCGCTGTCGATGATGTCCTCGACCACCAGGACGTGGCGCCCCTCGAGCTCGGAGTCGAGGTCCTTGACGATGCGCACCACGCCCGAGGTCTTTGTGGCGCTGCCGTAGGAGGAGACGGCCATGAAGTCGACGTCGACGGGCAGCGCGATGGCCCGGCACAGGTCGCTCATGAAGAGCATGGCCCCCTTGAGCACGGCGACGAGGAGCGGCGGCTCGTCCGCGTAGTCGGCCGTGATCATCGCTCCGAGCTCGTGCACCCGGGCGGCCAGTCGCCCGGCGTCGACCAGCACCGGCCCGACGTCGGCTTCGGCCCAGGACGGCACGCCTGAACCGGCCTCCTCCAGGGTCACCGGCGTGAGACTAATACCGGTACTCGCCGAGTCAGCCCGCTCGACCCGGAGACGGCCGGCCCGGCGTCGCACCCGGTGGCCGCCGCTCAGCTCGGTCCCGACTGCCTCGCCCCGGGCCACGGCGAGGGTGCGCTCCACCTCGGCCAGTGAGGGCGGGTGCCCCCCGCCCCCCGCGGCGCGCAGCCAGGCCCGCAGGGCACGCCGGGCCAGCACGGGGTCGGCGGCGGCCACGGCCCGGGCGTCGGCGGGGTCGGGCAGGGCGGCCGCGGCCAGGGCCTCGAGCAGTCCCACCTCGTCGCGCAGCAGGCCGGCCTGGCGGGCCAGGAGCGGCACCGGGTCGCGCCCGGCCACCTCGGCGCACAGCGGGAGAAGCTCGTGGCGGACGCGATTGCGGGTGAAGGCGGCGTCCTCGTTGCTCGGATCGCGCACCGGCTCGAGGCCGGCGCCCCGGCACAGCGCGTGGGTCTCGGCCCGGCGCAGGGCGAGCAGCGGGTGGCGCGGCCCCGGGGCCATGCCGGCCAGGCCGTCGGCCGCGGCGCCGCGCAGCACGTGCAGCAGCACCGTCTCGGCCTGGTCGTCCATGGTGTGGCCCGTGGCCACGCCGGCGGGCAGGGCGGCGAAGCGGGCGGCCCGGGCCCGGGCCTCGAGGTTGGGCCCCGGCGCCACGGTCACGGTGCGCGCCTCGAAGCGGGCCCCGACCTCGGCCGCCACCTTGGCCACCACCTCGGCCTCCGCCGCCGAACCGGGTCGCAGCCCGTGGTCCACGTGATAGGCGGTGACCGCGCAACCGGCCGCCGTCGCCAGCAGCAACAGGGCGAGCGAATCAGGCCCACCCGAGACGGCACAGGCCAGCTCGGTCCCGGGCGGCGGGAAGGTGCACCGGGTCAGCAGGTCGGCGGGGAGTGGGGCGGTCGCTCCCTCAGTCACCGGCCCGGGCCACCCAGAGGGCGGGGTCACGGATCTCCTCGAGGGTGGGCAGCCACTCGGGCCCCTCCCACACGCGGGCCATCAGCTCCGGCCCACCGGCCGCCTCGACCGATTGCACGAAGCGCTCGCCCTCGGCGTACTGGCGCATTTTGGCGTCGAGCCCGAGCAACTTGGACATGAGCCGGGTCAGGCCCTTGGCGTTGGTCCGCCGCTCGTGGAGCACCTGGGAGAAGTGTGCGGCCCCCGGCACCTCGCCGGCGCCGGCCCGATCCATGGTGACGTCCCCGTGCCCCTCGAGCAGGCTCATCATCCCCGAGATCCTGGAGAGGGCGAGCCGCTGCTCGGGCGTGGCCAGCATGGACAGGATTCCCCCGTCGGCGGCCGGATTGCGACCGGACCGCACCTCGGTGGCCACCCGTTTGACCATCTCGGTGAAGTTGGAGGGGTCGCCCGAGAGCGGCCCGAGCAGCTCGGTGATCTGGCCGACGAAATGGTCGCGCAACCAGGGCACCGCGGTGAACTGCATGCGGTGGGTCACCTCGTGCAGGGCCAGCCAGAGTCGGAACTCGTTGGGGGCGAACTGGTACTCCTCTTCGACGGCCATGATGTTCGGCCCCACGTAGGAGACCAGGTCCTGGTCCTCGGGCGTCTCGTCGTTGATGAGGAGGTCGTACTGGCCGAGCACCCGCGTCGCCATGTAGGCCAGCATCAGGCCGAGCTGGGTGCCGGCCACGGTGCGACCCACCACGAGTGAGGGCCCGCTCAGCAGGGCGCCGCGGGCCTGCTGGAGCTCGAGCAGCGCCGGGCCGACCAGCCGCTGCATGGAGCGCACGTTGGCCGCGGCCCAGCCGGACCGGTCGGTCACCTTGGCCCGGGCCGAACCGTGCCGCGAGTGCAGGCCGGTGGCCTCGCTCACCAGCGTCTCCGCCCGGGCGGTCAGGTCGTCGAACTGCCCCTGGAGGGCAGAGGACCGGTAGGTGGCCGGCGAGGGCTTGAGGAGCAGCGCGCCCGCCGCCACGCGCTGGGCCATGGCCCAGTCCACCATGGCGGGAACGGCCGACGGCTCCGGGACGGGGACCGCCGGCGAGAGCTCAGAGCTTGTCGTCGTGCTGCCGGCTTTCCTCGTCGATGGCCGCGGCCACCCGCTCCATCAGACTCTGGGGCACCCGGTCCTTGCAGCGATTGGCGATGACCCGGCGCAGCTCGGCCTCGAACTCGGCCGCGCCGCCGCAGGGTCCGCAGTAGTCGAGATGGACCCGGATCTCCTCGCGCCGCTCGTCGGTCAGCTCGCCGTCGAGATAGTGGTACAGCTCGTGGACCGCTTCCTCGCAGTTCAAGGTGGGCCCGAACAGTCCCGATGTGTCGTTGCCCTTATCCATGTTCCCGATATCCATGTTCCCGATCCATGTTCCCGGTCACTCTCTCGTTCCCCCCGGCACGCTGCCCACCAGGCCGCGCGCTTCCGCCACATCGTGCAACGCCTTCTGGAGCGCCCTTCTTCCCCGGTGGATGCGGCTCATGACCGTGCCGATGGGCACCTCGGTGATCTCGGAGATCTCCTTGTAGCTGAATCCCTCCACGTCGGCCAGGAGGACGGCCATGCGAAAAGCCTCGGGCAACGCCTCGAGCGCCGACTTCACGTCCTCGTCGGTGAAGCGGTCGAGCGCCTCGTCCTCGGCCGAGCGCCCCTGCTCGCTGTTGCCCGAACCGGCCAGGCGCTTGTAGAGGTAGAGCTCCTCGACATCCTCGACGTCGGTCGTCTCGGGGCGGCGCTGGGCCGCCCGATACGAGTTGATGTAGGTGTTGGTGAGGATCCGGTAGAGCCAGGCCCGCAGGTTGGTGCCCTCGGTGAAGGAGCCGTAGGAGCGGTAGGCCTTGAGGTAGGTCTCCTGCACCAGGTCCTCGGCGTCGGCCGGGTTGCGCGTCATGCGCAGCGCCGCCGAGTAGAGCCCGGGCATGAATTCCATGGCGACGTCGGTGAAGGTCGCCTGGTCTGCCATGGGTCAACCCTACCCACCCGGCGATATCGTCTCCGCCGTGACCACCAGCGCCCCTGCCTCACTCGGCATCGACCTCATGGACGGCGAGTTCTACGGCCGCGAACCCCACGACGCCTATGCCTGGATGCGGGCCCACGCGCCGCTCTACTACGACGAGGCCAACGACCTGTGGGCTGCCGCCAGCTACGCCGCGGTCAAGGCGGTCTCGGTCGACACCGAGGCCTTCTCGAGCGCCCAGGGCATCCGGCCCAAGTACCCGCCGCTGCCCATGATGATCGACTTCGACGCCCCCGAGCACGTGCGCCGGCGCCGCCTGGTCTCCGAGGGCTTCACCCCCAAGGGGGTGCGCGCGATGGAGGAGCAGGTCCGCGTGTCCTGCGACGCCATCCTCGACCTGGTGTGCGAGCGGGGACAGTGCGACTTCGTGGCCGACATCGCGGCGCCGCTGCCCATCGCGGTGATCGGTGACATGCTCGGCGTCGCCCCGGGCGACCGGGCCGAGCTGCTCGAGTGGTCCGACGTGATGCTCAAGGCCCAGGGCTCGCCCGACCCCGAGGCCATGGTCGGGGCCATGCACGCGTTCGAGGGCTACACGGCCTACATCACCCCCGTCCTGGCCGACCGCAAGGCCACGGGCAGCACGGCCGACCTCGTCGGCGTCCTGTGCCAGGCCGAGATCGACGGTGACTCGCTCGACGAGGCCTCGCTCATCCACGAGACCCTGCTCATCCTGATCGGCGGGGACGAGACGACGCGCCACGTCATCAGCGGCGGCATGGAGGAGCTGCTGGCCCGGCCCGAGCAGCTGAGCCTCCTGGCCGCCGATCCCGACGGCCTGCTACCCACCGCGGTCGAGGAGATGCTGCGCTGGGTGTCGCCCATCAAGAACATGACCCGCACGGCCACCCGCGACGTCGAGCTGGACGGCGCCACCATCAGGGAGGGCCAGGAGCTGCTCCTCCTCTATCCCTCGGCCAACCGCGACGAGGCGGTTTTCGACCAGCCCGACACCTTCGACATCACCCGCAGCCCCAACCCGCACATGGCCTTCGGCTTCGGCGCCCACTTCTGCCTGGGCAACCAGCTGGCCCGCCTCGAGCTCAAGGTCATGTTCGAACGCCTCCTGGCCCGCCTGCCCGACATCCGCCTGGCCGTCGAGCGCGGCGCGCTCCCGCGCCGGCCGGCCAACTTCATCTCGGGCCTCGAGGCGATGCCGGTCGAGTTCACCCCGTCTGCGCCGCTGGGCGACGCCGCCCGCTGATGGCGGAGACGACCCGGACCGGCATCGCCGGCCATTCCATTCTGGTCACCGGCGGGGGCAGCGGCATCGGCCTGGGGACGGCCGAGCGGCTGGCGGCCGACGGCGCCCACGTCACCATCTGCGGGCGCACCGAGCAGAAGCTGATCGACGCCGCGGCGCGGATCGGCGGCAACGGCGCCGCAGGTACGACGGTGCGCTCCATCGTGGCCGACGTCACGATCGAGGACGAGGTCGCCGCCGCGGTGGCGCTGGCCCAGGAGGAGACCGGCCGCATCGACGGGCTCTTCGCCTGTGCCGGCGGCTCGACCCACATCGGCTCCATCCTGAGCGCCGACATGGATGCGGTACGCGGCACGGTCGACCTCAACCTGGTCGGGTCGACCATCTGCGTGAAGCAGGGTGCGCTGGCCATGCAGGCCCAGAGCGGACCAGGAGCCATCGTGCTGATGTCGTCGGGGGCGGGGCGCTTCCCCCACCAGTTCCTGTGGGCCTACGGCATGGCCAAGGCCGGCATCATCTTCCTGGCCAAGACGGCGGGCGAGGAACTCGGACCGCTCGGCATCCGGGTCAACGCGGTGGCGCCCGGCATCGTCGACGACGAGCTGATGAGCTTCATCACCGCCGGGGGGCCGCTCCTCGACCACTACCTCTCCCAGATGCCGCTCGGCCGCGTCGGGACGGTCGAGGACGTCGCGGCAGCCGTGCGCTACCTCATCGGACCCGAATCCTCCTGGGTCACCGGCGAGACCATCAGCGTGGACGGCGGCCATCACCTGCGCCGGGGCGCCGACTACTCCCTCCTCTTCGGAGGCTGAGGGCCGACTTCCGCATTTTCGTCCCGGAGGGCTTGCGGCCTGCTATCCGAAATGATTACCGTTATGGTTGTGGTGACTGTCCGGAAGGCCACCTTGCGTGTGCTCCCGGCCCTGGCCGGCCTGGCCCTGGCCGGCCTGGCCCTGGGCGTCGCCCTCCCCGTGGCCCTGGCCCCGCCGGCGTCCGCCGCGACGGCCCCCGTCCGGGTGGTGGCGGCCGAGAACTTCTGGGGCAACATCACCACGCAGATCGGCGGGCGCGACGTCGCCGTCACCTCCCTGATCACGAACCCCAACGCCGATCCCCATCTCTTCGAGACCGATGCGGAGGACGCGGCCGACCTGGCCCGGGCCCAGGTGGTCGTCGAGAACGGTGCGGGCTACGACACCTTCATGCGCTCCCTGCTCGCCGCCGACGCCGGGCACCGCACCGTGGTCACGGCGGCCACCGTGCTCCACGTGAGCGGCAACGACCCCAACCCGCACCTCTGGTACGACATCCCCAAGGTGCCGAAGGTCGCCGCCGCCATTGCCGCCGCCCTGACCAAGGCCGCGCCGGCCGACGCCGCCACCTTCAGGGCCAACCTGGCCACCTTCGACGCCTCACTCGCCCCGCTGAACGCGACCCTGGCCACCATCCGGACCCAGTTCCACGGTGTCGGAGTGGCCTACACCGAGCGCGTGCCCGGCTACGCGCTGGCCGTGGCCGGCCTCGTCGTCCGCACACCGCCCGGCTTCGCCCGGGCCATCGAGGACGGGGTCGACCCGGGGCCGGCCGACACGGTCGCCATGCAGCAGCTCCTCGACAACCACGATGTGAACGTGCTCCTCTACAACTCGCAGACCGTGACGCCGGTGACGACACAGATACGCGCCCTGGCCCACCAGCACGACATCCCCGTGGTCGCCGTCTCCGAGACCATGCCGTCGGGTGTCGCCACCTACCAACAGTGGCAGCAGCGTCAGCTCAGCGCACTCTTGCGCGCGCTCCGGCACAGCCGCAGCCCGTGACCCCGGCCGACGACGACGCGCCGACCGCCGCCCACGACCTCACCACCAGCCCGCCGATCGAGCTGCGCCACGCCGCGGTGCAGCTCGGAGGGCGCACGTTGTGGTCCGGCCTCGACCTCGACGTGGGGCCGGGCGAGTTCCTCGCCGTGCTGGGGCCGAACGGCACCGGCAAGACGACGTTGCTCAAGGTGTTGCTGGGTCTGGTGCCGCTCTCGGCGGGCACCGTGCGCGTGAACGGGCGCCCACCGCGCCGCGGCGACCCCGAGCTGGGCTATGTGCCCCAGCAGCGCGCCTTCGAGCAGGGCCTGCCCATCCGCGGCCGCGACCTGGTCCGTTTCGGGGCCGACGGTGGGCGCTGGGGCGTGCCGCTGCGCAGCAACCGGGCCACCCGGGCCCGGGTGGAAGAGCTCATCGAGGCGGTGGGCGCGGGCGCCTACGCCCGGGCGCCGGTCGGCACCCTCTCGGGCGGCGAGCAGCAGCGCCTGCGCATCGCCCAGGCCCTGCTCGGTGACCCGACAGTGCTGCTGTGCGACGAGCCCCTCCTGGCCCTCGACCTGGCCAGCCAGCGCACGGTGACCCGCCTCATCGACGAGCGCCGGCGCACCGCCAGGACCCCCGTCGTTTTCGTGACCCACGAGGTGAACCCCGTCCTGCCCTACGTCGACCGCATCCTCTACCTGGTCAACGGGCGCTGGGCCGCGGGCACCCCCAGCGAGATCCTGACCAGCGAGCGCCTTACCGACCTCTACGGCATCGAGGTGGACGTGGTGAAGGTGCGCGACCGCTACCTGGTGGTGAGCGCCGAGGACACCCTGGCCACCGAGCCCGGTGCGCACGCCCACCACCACCACCATCCGCACCCTGAGGGCCGGAGCGGCACTGATGGGCCGCACTGATGAGCCGCAACTGATGGGCCGCAACTGATGGGTATCGGCTATTTCCTCCAGTTCGGCTTCGCCCAGCACGCGCTCGAGGCGGCGGCGCTCGTGGCACTGAGTTGCGGGCTGCTCGGGCCGTTCGTGATCACCCGCTCCATGGCCTTCGCCGTGCACGGCACGAGCGAGCTCGCCTTCACCGGGGCGGTGGCCGGGCTGCTCGTGGCCAACAACGCGCTGGTCGGCGCGCTGATCGGCGCGTTGGTCGTGGCCACCCTCATCGGTGCGCTGGGCCAGAAACAGGCCGAGCGCGACTCGAGCATCGGCGTGATCCTGGCCGGCGGGCTCGGGCTCGGCGTGTTCCTGCTCGGCTATTACCACGGCTACGCCAGCGAGGCGCTGAACATCCTCTTCGGCAACATCTTCGGCATCAGCACGGGGCAGATCGTCCTGCTCGGCATCATCGCGGTGGTCGTGGCCGCCGTGCTGGTCGCCGTCTGGCGGCCGCTGCTCTTCGCGTCGGTCGACCCCGACGTGGCCCGCGCCCGCGGCGTGCGCACCGGCCTGCTCGGCATCCTCTTCCTCTACGTGCTGGCCGTGACCGTGACCGAGGCGGCGCAGGTGGTGGGCACCCTCCTCGTCCTCAGCCTGGCCATCACGCCGGCCGCGGCGGCCCAGCGCCTGAGCTCGAGCCCCTTCGTCGTCACCCTGCTCTCCATCGCCATGGCCGTCGTGGCGGCGGACGGCGGGCTGCTGTTGAGCTTCCAGTTCCCGACGGTCAAGCCGAGTGTGCTCATCGTCGCCCTCAGCTTCGCCTTCTACGTCCTGGCCCGCCTCGCCGGACCGCTGTTGACCGGACGCCGGAGGCAGCTGACGGTGCCGCCGGACCTGGCAGAGTTGACCCATGGCTGAGCGCGTGCGCCAGACCCGGCAGGGGCAGGCCGTCCTCGACGTCGTGGCCGGCTCGGACAACTTCCGCAGCGCGCAGGACATCCACGCCGAGCTCCGGGCTGCCGGGGAGACGGTCGGGCTGACCACCGTCTACCGCCACCTGTCACTCCTCACCGACGAGGGCCGGCTCGACGCGCTGCAAACCGCCGACGGCGAACTCGTCTACCGCCGCTGTCACTCCGAGCAGCACCACCATCACGTGGTCTGTCGCCACTGCGGACGAGGCACCGAGGTGGAGCTGCCCGACCTGGAGCGTTGGGCCGAGACCACGGCCAAGGATCTGGGCTACAGCGACGTGACGCACACCGTCGAGATCTTCGGCGTGTGCGCGGAGTGCCGCTCCTGATCCCTCACGTCAGTCCGCCTCGGGCGGATCCGGGGCGGCCATGCCCCGGCGCAGGAGCTGGCGGATCTGCTCGGGCCCGAACTCGGCCAGCACGGTGGCCAGCTCCGCGTCCTCGACGGTGGCCGATCGGCCGCCGACCCTGATTTCGAACCAGCGGGGCGTGCCGGAGGCGTCGCTGGTGCCCTGCACCGGCACCTCGTGCAGTGCGGCCGCCAGCGCGCCCTGGGACACCCCGGCGCGCTCGAGCACCTTGGCGCCCTGTGAGTCGGGATCGGCCGCGATGGCCACCAGCAGCTGACCCGTGGTCACCGTGCCGTCGCCCGCCTCACCCTGGGCCCGGCCCAGCGCGGTGTGCAACGCGGGCGAGCGCCGGTTCCGCTCACCCGGCGTGCCGGCGGCCAGCTGGACCACCCGTGTTCGGAGCTGCTCGCCGTCGACGTGGTACAGCTCGGCGGGCAGGCGCTCGTCGAGGCGGAGCAACCCCAGCAGCTGGTGCTCGGTCCCGATGTAGCTGTGCTTGAGGCGCAACGCCTCGCGCAGCGAGAGCTCGAGGGCCTTCTTGGCCTCGGGCGTGAAGGGCAGGCGCTCACCGGCCCGGACCTCGCCCTGGGGAAGGGCCGCTTCCAGCCGTTCGCGGACTCCGGCGTGTGTCACGCCGAACTCCTCGAGGGCCTGGCCCGCCAGGCCCTCGCTCCTGGTCAGCGCCAGGGCCAGGTGCTCGGGCCGGATGAGGGGATGGCCCAGGTCCCGGGCCTCGTCCTGGGCCACGACGATGGCCCGCCGGGCCTTATCGGTGAATCGCTCGAACATGGGTAAATGATACGAACCCTGTCAAGACGGTGTCAGATAGTAGAGTGGGCCACCATGGCAGCCGAGCAGGCCGAAGACGATGGCCCCCTGGGCGACGTCGACTGGGACGAGTTGCTCGAACAGCTGCCCGAGCAATCCGCCGAGGAGGGTTGGCTCACCCTCGAGGAGGCTTCCGCCGCGGCGGGAGTGGCCCGGTCCACCCTGCGCTCGTGGTACCGGGCCGGGCACATCCCCTCACGCATGGTGCTCGGTGCGCACGGGCCCCAGCGCCTCGTGCCCCTCGACGCCGCCCTCGACCGCGCCCTGCGCTCCTCACGGCTACGGCGCCAGATCGAACAGGGCCGCTCGCTGACGGCGGAGGTCGACCGGCTCCGTCAGCGGGTCGAGGTGATGGAGCGGTTGCTCGGGTTGCGCTGACCGGCCGCCCGGCGGTCCGGCGGAGTCGGCTCACACCAGCTGGAAGAGCCCCGAGTCGATGACGGTCTCGCCCCGCTGGGTCTCGGTGCGGAAGCGGAAGAAGCCCTCGGCCTCTGCGCCGATGTCCCACACCGACACCGTGAGCGCATCGCCGGGCAGCGTGGGCTTGGAGAAGCGAGCCCGCATGGCGCCGAAGCGTGCCGGGTCCGAGCCGCAGACCAAGTGCAGCAGGGCGCGTCCGGTGAACCCGTAGGTGCACAGCCCGTGCAGGATCGGCCTGTCGAAGCCGGCCCGCTTGGCGAACGTCGGATCCGAGTGGAGCGGGTTGCGGTCACCGCTCAGCCGGTAGAGCAGGGCCTGGTCGGGCCGTGTGGTGTAGGTCACCACCTCGTCGGGCTCCCGGGCCGGGAGCGGCAACGCGGCCAGCTCGCTCTCCGTATCGCCCTCGGGGTTGCGCGGCCCACCCCAGCCGCCCTCGCCGCGGATGAACATCGACGTGCGCGTGGTGAACGCGGGGTTGCCGTCTTCGTAGTGCGACACCGTCTCGAGCACCACCAGTCCCGCCTTGCCCTTGTCGTACATGCCGGCCACCGTCGTTACGTTCGACACCGACCCTGCGGTCGGGATCTCGCCGTGCAGCACGATCGCCTGCTCGGCGTGGACGAGCATGGCCGGGTCGTAGTCGCCGATGGACCTCCCTCCCCCGCCGCCCTGGCCGACGATGGTGGTGAACGTGGGCAGCACCCTCTGGGTCACCCCGTCGGAGTTCTCGGTGGTCAGTTCGAGCTCGAAGCCGGTCGGGTCGGTGGCCCCCGCCCCGACGCCCAGGGCGTACAGCAGGGCGTCCTTGTGGTTCCACGACCTCTCGACCGGGTCCGACGTCGACCCCACCGCATCCGGGTTCAGCGGCATGTCCGCCACCTCGCTTTCGTTGTATCCGACAGTGTTTGATGTTACATAGATTCATGTCATACTTGTCAAATGCCGGCCGGCCCGACCCTGACCATCGACCAGCTTGCCGCGGCCACCGGCACCACCACCCGCCGTATCCGGTCCTTCCAGACGCTGGGCCTCCTCCCCCGTCCCGAGCTGCGCGGTCGCACCGGCCTCTACGGAGACGACCACATCGACCGGGTGTCCGCCATTCTGCGTCTCCAGGATCGCGGGTTCTCCCTCGAGTCCCTGGCCGTGCTCTTTGCCGGACTCGAGGCGGCGCAGACACTGGCTGACGTGCTCGGTATGGCTGCCGCGCCCGCCAAGGCCGGCTCCGGCCCGGCCCGTCCGTCCGCCCGGCCCGACGAGGCGGAGCTCTACGGCTTCAGCGAGCTGGAGACGGGTCGCTCCGCGGACTCGCGCTCGGCTCGCCCGCTGCTCTCCATCGTGCCCACCACGATGTGGGGTGAGAGCGAGGCCTCATAACCTCGGTCCCGTGCCCGAGACCCCGCGCCTGTTGTCGTGGGAGGGCGCGGGGAAACACGGCGCGAAGGTGGCCGTCACGACGAGGTCCGGCGGTGTGTCCGACCCTCCGTATGACACCTTGAACCTCGGCCTCCACGTCGGCGACGATCCCGATCGCGTCCGGACCAACCGGACCCGGGCCGCCACGGCGTTCGGCGTCGACCTCGACTCAATGGTCTACGCCCGCCAGGTGCACGGCACGGCGGCCGTCGCGGTCGGACCGGACGACGCCGGGCGCGGCACGCGACACGAGGACGACGCCATAGCCGATGCCGACATCCTCGTCACCCGGTCGCCCGCAGTGACCCTGGCCATCCTGGTAGCTGACTGCGTTCCCATTGCCCTCGTCGATCCTGACGCCGGCGTCGTGGCCGCGGTGCACGCCGGCTGGCGGGGTACGGCCCGGGGCGCCGTGTCCTGCGCCCTCGACGCCATGGCCGCCTTCGGGACCCGGCCCGAACAGGTCCGGGCCTTCCTCGGACCCGCGGTTGCGCCGGGGCACTATCAGGTGACCGACGAGGTGCGCGCCGCGCTCGGCCGCGCCGTGGGGCCCGGCGAACTCGACCCGGAGGTGGCCCGGCCCGATGGCCCCGGCCATTGGCTGGTCGACCTGGTGGCGGCGAACGCGCAGCAACTGCGCCGGGCCGGGGTCCCGGCCGGGTCCATCAGCCGGGCTCCGGTGGACACCGCGGACCCGGCGCTCTTCAGCGACCGGGCCGCGCGTCCCTGCGGTCGCTTCGCCTTGTTCGCCCGCCTGTTGCCCTGACCGACGGCGCGGCGGGCGACCCGTAGCATGGTGCGGGCCTCGAACGGGCACCTCCTCCGATGTCAGCTCCCGACCAATTCCGCTACGACGGCTTCGTCATCGACCCCGGCGCCGGGACCATCGACTGCTCGTATTCGACGCCGACCCACTCCTTCACCGAGTCGTTCGGGTTCGGACCCGACGGCGACTGGGACAGCCCGGCGCTCGTCGCCGCGGCCCGCCTCCTCTTCTTCTTGGCCGGTGTCTCCTATTACAAGACGACCGCGGCACCGGTCATCGACCTCGGCCCGCACCCCACGACCGCGGCGGAGCGCGCCTTCCTGTACCGCTACTACCTGCAGGGGCTCGGCGAGTTCGCCTACCGCAACGGTCTCGACCTCGAACCCCTCGAGGTGGTCGGTCCCGACGGCGGCCCCGAGCGCGCCGCTCACGTACAACCCGGTTCCGGGCCGCCCGCTCGTCCCCTTCGGGGGCGGTATCGACTCCATCGTCACCGTCGACGCCATCGCCCGGGATCATCCCGACACCGCGCTGTGCGTGGTCCACCCACCGGGACAGCGATTCGCCGCCATTGAGGACGCGGCGACACTGACCGGCCTGCCGGTGCGCCGCGTCGGACGTCGGATCGATCCACTGGTGCGGCGCTCGGCCGAACTGGGGTACCTCAACGGGCACGTCCCGGTCACCGCGATCGTGACGGCGGCGGCGATCGTCACCGCCGTGCTCGACGGGCGCGACGCCGTCGTCCTGGCCAACGAGTGGTCGGCCTCCGTGCCCACGCTGCTGGTCGACGGCCTGCCGGTGAACCATCAATGGTCCAAGGGCGAAGCCTTCGAACAAGATCTCGGCGACCTGGTGGCCTCGACCCTGGGTCTGGGCCTCGACGTCTTCTCCTACCTTCGACCCCGCACCGAGCTCTGGGTCGGCCGTCGTTTTGCCGAGCTGACCACCTTCCATCGCACCTTCCGCAGTTGCAACCGCGCCTTTCACCAGGATCCCGCGCAGCGGCTCGACCATTGGTGCGGCGTCTGTGACAAGTGCTGCTTCATCGACCTGATCCTGGCGCCCTTCATGTCCACCACGGAGCTCGACACCATCTTCGCCGGCTCCGAGCCTCTGGCCAATCAGGCCAACGAGGCGCGCTTTCGTTCGCTGCTCGGGTTCGAGACCGACACCAAGCCCTTCGAGTGCGTCGGCGACGTGGACGAGTGCCGGGCCGCGCTCCGTCTCAGCGCCCGACGCGACGACCGCGACGGGGCCGCGCTGGTCCAGCGCCTGTGGGCGGACGTCGAGGCCACATTCCCTGCCGTCGGTTCCGACGATGCGCCGCTCGAACCGCGCGGTCCGCATCGGATCCCCGATCGCTATGCCCCCACCGATCTCCTGGTCCGCGCTCGCTGACGCGTCGGGCCGGGTCGGCATCTGGGGCCTGGGCGTCGAGGGCGGAGCCAGCCTGCGCCGGCTCCGGGCCCTGGGCCACGTACCCGTCCTGGTCGACGACAGGCCCGACGCGCCCACCCTCGATGGGATCGAGGTGCTCGCCACCGACCGGGGTGGACTCGACGCCCTGATGGCCTGCGAGGTCGTGGTGAAGAGCCCGGGCATCAGCCGCTACCGGCCCGAGGTGGCCGAGCTCGAGGCCGCGGCGGTCGCGGTGTGTGGCGGACTGGGCCTCTTCATGGCCGAGGCCGACCTCGACCGTGTCGTCTGCGTCACGGGCACCAAGGGCAAGAGCACCACGACCGTCTTGGCCGTCCACCTCCTGCGCGCCCTCGGCGTCAAGGCAGAAGCGGGCGGCAACATCGGGCGGCCGCCCTGGGACCTCAGGGACGAACCGGATCCGGATTACTGGGTCATCGAGACGTCGAGCTTCCAGATCCCGGACCTCCCGGTGGCATCCCACGTGGTCGCCGTGACGTCGTTGGCGCCCGACCACCTCGACTGGCACGGGACGGTGGAGCGCTACTACGCCGACAAGCTCTCGCTCTGCACCAAACCGGGCGTCGACCTGGTACTGGCCAATGGAACCGACGAACGCTTGCGGGCCGAGGCGGCTCGCATGGGTCCGCACGTCCGCTGGGTCTCCGATGCCGACGGTGACCACGACGCCGTGTGGTCGGACGAGCTCGGCCTGCGCGGTCGACACAACGCGCGCAACGCCACGCTGTCCCGCCAGATCCTGCTGGCCCTCGGGATCCCCGGTGCCGACGACGACCAGAAGCTGCGCCAGGCAGCCGCCGGGTTCGCCGGGCTGCCCAGCCGCTGCCGGTCAGTGGGCACCATCGGTCCGGTCGAGTTCGTCGACGACAGTCTCTCGACCAATGTCCTCCCGACCGAAGCGGCTCTCGACGCCTTCGACCGGGTGCCGGTGGCGCTCCTGGTGGGCGGGCACGACCGCGGCGTCGACTACGCGCCACTCGGATCGGCGGTGGCCCGGCGCACCGCGCCGACGCTCGTGGTCACCATGCCCGACAACGGGCCCCGCATCGGCGCCGCCATCCGCGCCGCGGCGACCGCCGAGGTGATCGACGCCGGCAGCCTCGAGGAGGCCGTGGCCACCGCCTACCGTTGGGCACTCGAGGCGGTGCCGCCCCCGAGCAGCGACGGATCACAAGGATCGGCCGAGGGCGAGGCGGTGGTGCTGCTGTCTCCTGCGGCCCCGAGCTTCGGCCGCTTCAGCGACTACCGCGAGCGGGCCGCTGCCTTCACCGACGCCGCCGCCCGTTGCGGACCACTCGACGGCGGAGGTTGATCAACCGCCGCCGGGCCGGGGCCAGTTCTTCACGCTCACTGAGGAACAACCACCAGGAGTCGGCCGACACGGTCGCCGCGGCCTGCACGATGTCGGGGTCAGCGCCCAGCTCGGCCAGGGCCTCGACCGACCAGTCGGCGTGCTCGGCCTCCTGGGTGCGGTGGACGTCCCAGAAGCGGGTGGCCTCCTCGTCGAGCCCGTAGTGACGCTTCAGCCCGTCGGACTTGGAGGCCGCGATCTCCGAGGCCTGGACCTCGTAGGCGGCCACCATGGCCAGAGCCAGCGCCGGATCGGTCAATGCCGCGGTACGCACCAGGGCCAGCAACGCCGCAGTCGACGGCGTGGCCCGGGCGTCGTCCGCCGCGCCGGCGGCGCAGGCGAAGGACTCGAAGAGCTCGGTGTGCGGCGCGGGGGTGCCGAGCTCGTCGGCCAGGTTGGCCCCGACGAGGTCCCGGGCCCTGCCCTCGGGCAAGGCCGAGGCGATGGCCTCGAGGGTCACCGGCAGCTCGCGTTCGATGTGCCGGTACTGCTCCGCGTAGGCGGCCAGCTCACCCTCCGACAGGGTCCCGGCCTCCCAACGACGGTAGAAGGGGTGCGTAAGCAAGTGACGTCCGACAATCGCCTCCGCCAGCACCTCACGAATCCGCTGAGTGTGCATGACGCGCACTGTACCGTCCTGCCGCGCCGACCACCCTCTGGAGACAAAGCCCCAGCAAGGCACTCTGCTGTGCGTGCTCAGTGTGGTCTGTTTCATCGCGGTGGGATCCTCGGCCGTCCCACGGCGCCGGGCGGACCGGCGGTGTAGCGGGCGTGGCGGCGACCGGTGGTCCTGGGGCCCAGCGTCTGGCCACCTCGTCCACGCTGTCACTCGGTCGCGGTCTGGCGGCTGACGTTGACCGGTGAACGCCTGAGCCCACTCGGCCTGGCCACGTGCTCTGGGCGAAGCCCTGCGCTCTCGGGGCTGAACCCTGGTCCCGTCCGGCACCCTGGTCCCGTCCGGCCCGGGTTGGCGGCACTCGTCCGGCAATGACCTCGCCAATCAGTCAGAAGCACGCCAGGCGGCGCAGTGACGGATTGCAGGACCCGAGACTCAGTGGTCGACCGCCCGTTCGAGTTCTGCCTTCGTCATTTTGGAGCGGCCGTCAACACCTTTGCGCCGTGCTTCTTCGTAGAGCTGCGCCTTTGTGCGCCCACCGGATCCCTTGTGGGATCGCAAGCCTCCCCGGCGCCCCGAGGAAATATCACGAATCGAAGTCTCGCTGGCCTCTTTGCTTTCGCCGGCTCGGGCACGCTCCTTGTTGACCGTGCGCGCCGCAATCTCCGACGCGAGGCCTTCCGAATCGCCCCGTTCTTCGAGGCCGTTCTTGATGTGTTCATACTGACGCTCGCGTTTGGCATTCCATGCTTGCTGTGGCATTGGATTTCCTCCTTCTGCGCGCTTCAGGCGCCGCAATGCTCGTGTTCGCCCAGCGCCACCACAGAACGCGTACCCCCAGGACAACTCGCGAAACGCGAAGCACGGTCAACCGAGCAGGGCGACGTGCCTGCATCGTGCGTGTGGCCTCGACGTCGCTTGATGCGCTTTTTTGGGGGTATCACTCCAATTCCTGACAACGAAGGAGGCTCTATGACAGCCGAGGACAAGGTGAAGAACGCAGCGGACTCAGCCAAGGGCGCCGCGAAGGATTTTGCCGGGCGGATCAAGGACGACGAGTCGCTCGAGTCAGAAGGAAAGACAGACCGCGCCAAGGCCGACCTCAAGCAGGCGGGCGAAAAGGTGAAGGACGCGTTCAAGCGCTGATCCAGATCTCGCGGAAGGAGGGCGTCCTGTCCGGGCCCCTCCTTTCGTCGCGCCAGGACCGATCAGGTTCTACGAGAACGGAAAGGAAAGGAAAGAAAGCCAATGCAGACAATGCAATCGCCACGCCGATCGGCCAGCTCGTTGCTGGCTCCGATCTTCATCAATGGCGGGCTGGACGCGATCCGCAATCCCGAGAGCAAGGTCAAGGCGGCCGAAGCCGTCACGCGACCGCTCTCCTCGGCCTTCGACTTCGTCCCCGACGATCCTGTGGTCCTCGTACGGGCCAATGGCGCCGTCCAGGTGGCGGCGGGGACTCTGTTGGCCCTCGGAAAGCTGCCCCGCCTGGCGGCTCTCGTCCTGGCTGGATCACTCGTGCCGACCACCTACGCGGGTCACGCTTTCTGGAACGAGGTCGATGACGAAGACCGGGCCCGGCAGCAGATTCAATTCCTCAAGAACCTGGCCGTGCTGGGTGGTCTGCTGACCGTCGCCGTGGTCGCGGCTCTTCCCACAAGACAAGGTCGGGTCCGGGGCTATCGCGGCCGTTGCGACGCAGACTCCAACAGCCCAGGGCCTGATCCATAGCGGCCGAAAATGACCGCGTGTCCGGTGCCGGATGAGGCGCAAACGAGCATTCCGCCCCGACGGTTTCGTTCCAGAGACAATGGGGCCGCACACTCATGAGGCTGAGCCCCGCCGAAGTTGGCACGTGGAGCACAGCTCGCTTGATTCGCGATGGCGATCGGAATCCCGCCGGCTTTAAATGTCCCGAAGTTCATCCGTGATGGCCTCGGCGGTCGAGCTATTTGTGCCTGCCCGAACCAGATCCGCTCAGAAACGGGCGGTCGAAGGGTGGGGACTGCGATAAGGAGTTTCCGTGCGCTGAGCTGGGGTACCCAACCGGGTGAGCGCGCATAGCGAGAGAAGATGCGGGGTTGGATGACATGTCGGCCGAAACGACGACTCGTGGCGATGCACTCGACCTGCTCGAGGAAGAGGATCTTGAGCTCCGTCGGCTCTTCACACAGTTGCGGACCATCCAGGGAGCATCCGTCGCCGAGCGGGCCGAGTACGGCGATCTGACCAAGACAACGATCCGGCTTCTCGCCACCCGGAAGCAGCGATCACCGAGGTGGTAGGCGTAGCGAGGACGTCCCCTGACTGGCGGACCTTGCCTCTCGGATCGAGGCGGATACCGGTGTCCGACGCCCGCTGATCAGCCGGGTGGAAAAGATGTCTCAGGGGCGTGCCTCCTATGAGTCTCAATCAGGGTCAGGACTTCCAACGGCGCGCTCCGCGACGTCATGCGAGAAGTCGGCACGGAGATTGATTGGGATCTCGAGGTCGCGCTCCCGACCATGAAGGCGGTGATCAGAGGAAACGACCACTCGGCCGATTTGAAAAGCGCAGCTCATGTGGCCCGGCATGCCCCGACGAAGCTTGCACCCGAACGGGTCGCGCTGGTTCGAGCGTGCGCCCGTCATCTCGCGTTTCCTGTCCATCTACGACCGCATGAGGGATTACCCCCGGGCGGACCACGGTTCGTAGCCGCAGGTCCTCTTGGACCGTCACGCCAGCGACGCGCGCCTCGCTCGAAGGTTGCGGTTCTTGATCTTGTTGCCACACGACGCCATATCGCACCAAGCGCCGCGACCGGCATGGGAGCGGTCGTAGAAGGCCCATAGGCATTCATCGTTGCGACAAGCCTTCAGCCGGTCCCAACTGCCATCACGCTGCGCGTCACGGACGATGAGCAAGAGGCTCCCCAAGCGGATCGAGGTGGCCCCCTCATGTGCCTCGAGGTTGATGCGCCCATCGTCGCCGACATTCGGCTGAAGTGATGACGCCGCGCCCAAAGCGATCAAGGGCTCCAGCTGGGCCAGGCTCGGCACGTCACCACCTGCGTTCTGAACCAGCAGAGCTCGCAGGCTCTCCCGCACTTCACGGGATCGCTCCAGTTCGCCGCTCGTGACGGACCCTCCGCCCGCAAGCCCCGCCTCCCTGAGCCAGCGGACCCCGACGTCCAGGTCCGCGAGGAGATCCACATCCGTATCCGCTTCGTAGGTATTGACGAAGGACTGCACCAGGAGCAGCGGCATCGGGGCCGGCTTGGTTTCGATCTCGGGTACCCAAGAGGGGAGAGCCACCTCCGCAGTCTAGCGCCACATGACCGGTAAACAGGGTTGACTAGTCATGTCATGACCGGCATAATGGTTTTCATGGTCATGGCTGGCGGGAGCGACATCGGGACACAGAGAGCACCTGCGGTCGTGGTCCTGGAGGAGCACAATGCGCTTGGCCTTCGGCCCGTCCACGTTCGAGACCGAATCCTGGCTCGTCTGCGGACGATGAGCCTGGACGAGCAACTGGCGGCAGGAACGTCACCCGAATCGAACGTCCTGCTCGCTCTTCATGCGGCACGTCTCTCTCAACCGAATCAGCGACGGCGCCTGGCCGGCAGCCTGCGTGCAATAGCGCTCGCGGCTCAACAGTCACGGCGGACGAGGGCGCCGATCGACCGGGAGGGTGTCCGGCTCGTGCTGGGCGAGCTCGAGGCGGTCGCCACACGACTCGACACCAACGAGCCGATCGACGTCAGCGGCATCGCACGAGTGCGCGCGCTCCTCGAGAACGGAGGCAGCCCGCTCTATCGCCGATCCCAAGCAGGTCTCCTGCAACGAGAGCTGGTGTCGGCCCTGGATGCGTTCGACCCATCGGTGTAAACGTCCGCCCGGACCTCTCCCGAGGTTCGTCGAGACAACCCCATTAGGCCAGCACGTCGGCCCGCGCCGCCAGGATCGCCCGCAAGCGGGTCTCGACCTGCTTCGTGCTGTGATCGTCGGTGAACACGTAGGGCCGCACCCGTCGGATGGCGTCGAGCACATTGGTTGCCACTGATGACGGTTCGACCGATCCGACAGGGTTCATCCCAGTGCGGATCATTGCCGGGCATGACCACGCTCACGCCGACAGGAGCGCCGACCGCTTCCAGTTCGGCCCGCAGGACGTCGCTCAGACCGAGCACGCCGTGCTTCGCCACCGTGTACGGCCCGATCCCCGGGAGCGCGAGGACCGCAGCCATCGAAGACGTGTTCACGATATGGCCCTCCTCGCCGGCGGCCAGGATCAACGGAACGAAGGCCCGCACGCCGTGAATGACACCCCAGAGGTTCGTATCGAGCACGCGATGCCATTCCTCGAGCGAGAGCTCCCAGGAATTCCCGCCGTTCACAATGCCGGCGTTGTTCACTGCGACGTGGAGCGCGCCGAAGGCGTCGAGCGCGAGCTGGCCCGCCCGCTCCACCGATGTTTGGTCGCTTACGTCGGTGACGACGGGCCGGACGGACTCCCCCAGGCGTTGGGCTTGAACGGTCAGCGCCTGCTCGTCGATGTCGGCCATCACCACATGCATGCCCTCGTCGACGAAAGTCTCGGTCAGGGCCAAGCCGATGCCGCTGGCCGCGCCGGTGACGACCGCCACCCTGTCTCTGAACTCACGCATGGTCAGATTGTCTCACGGTTGCTTTTCGTGCCTCCGCGACTCGTGTGCCGACCTTACCGACTGCGTGAAATTCGCCGGGGCTCTTCGACCCGATAGTCTCAAGCCGGCGTCAGGTCACCGTAAGAAGACGTCGGAGGGGGTTGCCGACCTCGGCGGTGTCTGGGCCCACATTCGTTCAACGGGCGGCTTTCGCCAGCGCGGCACGTGGCCGCCGGACCAAGAGCGATTGAGTCTGAGGCTGGATTCGACCGACCGCACGTGTACTACGAACCAGGTCGAGTCCTTCCCGGAACGTCTCCAGCTGCCGCACTCTGCAGATCCTGCCGGATCTCGGGCGTCCTGACCGTGAGGGGACGCCGAACTAACCCGCTGGACAGGACCTGTGTGCCGGGCAGAGTCGGATCGCGCGCCCAGGCGTCGTGCTTCTCTGCGATTCAGGTCGCCTCAGCGTTCAGATCTCCTCGAGACCACCCTTGATTGCACGTGCTCGAGGAACGACTCAACGAGTCCTCCCGGTACAACTGTGAGTGTGGCCCGTTCACCGAGCGCTCCATCGGTCGCCTGGCAACCGTCGTTGTGGGCAGGCCAGCGGACCGTCGTCGACACGTCCTTTTGCGGTCTGGAACGAACCCAACTCGACGAGGACTCCTGGGTGGACCACTGCCCGCGGTGGATGTCGGGCTCAGATCGGGCCTTCGAAGAGCTGCTCGGCAACGTCGCCTGGGGCCAGAGGCGTCGGCGAATGTACGACAAGGTCGTTGACGAGCCGCGGCTCACTTCCTGGCAGAAGATCGACGACCCAACCGCGGTCTCGCGCCAATGGCTCGAGGAGGCTCGGGCGTCGCTGTCTACGCACTACGGCGTGCGGTTCGACTCGGTGGGGATGAATCTCTACCGCGACGGCGCCGACAGCGTCGCCTGGCACCGCGACCGCATACCCCCCGAGATCGTCGATCCCGTCGTCGCCCTCGTGTCGCTCGGACAGCCACGCACCTTCTTGCTACGCCCGCAAGGCGGTGGGAAGTCGCGCTCGTTCAGGCTCGGCCAGGGCGACCTCCTCGTCACGGGTGGCCAGACCCAGCGCCGATTCGAGCACAGCGTTCCAAAGGTAAAGGCGTCAGGCCCTCGGATGAGCATCGCCTTCAGACACGGCGTCGGTTGACTGAAGATGATCACCGCTACGGGCGAGGAAGCAATTCTCCGCGGCTACACCGACTGGGGTCGCCGGGACTCAACGGTCACGAATTGGGTGACGCGCGACCCCTCTGACGTTCAGCTGTCGACGTTTGCTGCCATGTTCGACGGAGCAGTACGCGTGAGGAGTACGACGCCAGCGCACATACCAATGAAGCCGACTGCGGCCAGCGTCAGCTTCACTGCGTCGTCAGTGAAATGCTCGGCGTAGAGCTGCACGCTGAGGTAAATGCTCAGGACTGGGTCCACGATCACTAGGAGCGGTTGGGAGATCCGCAGTGGGCCCACATGGAGGGCTGCCTGCACGAGCACGGTACCGACGATGCCTCCGACCACAAGTGCATACACCGGCCACCGCGTCAGCATTCCCGTGAGGCCGTACTGGGTGAGTGTGTCGGTGGTGGCCTTGATCACCGTGGCCACAAATGCCCACACCGTCGCCGCCGCTACGGCATAGCAGCCGGTCCTTCTTCCGGGCGGCCCCCACTGGGCCAGCACCGTCATGAGACCCGCGAGAACGCCGCAGACCAGGAACGCCGCCCACCACGCGTGCGACGTCGGCGTGGCGTTCCCTCCCTGAGGCTCACCCATGGCGACGAACAGGGCAACGCCGAGACAAGTCAGCCCGGCGGAGGCCCAAGCAAGTGGGCTGATCAGTTGGTGGATCCAAAGGCGTCGCAGGATCAGACCGAAGACGAGCTCGGTCACGAGCAGAGTCTGGACCACAGAGAGCTGGCCGTTGTGCAGCGCAACCGCCTGAAACACGAACGCGCCGATAAGGAAGACCCACCCCAACAACCAGAGCGGGTTGCGAAAGAGATAGACGACGAACCGCCACCCTTTGGAGTGCTCAGGGTCGCTGATGCTGGCGACGTGCTGGGCCATGACGTTCAGCGCATTGGCCAGTGCGGCCAGCAGAGCGAAGACGCTACTCATGCGGCGAAAACGCTTCGAAAGAACATGTCGTTAGTCCCCATGCCCGTGGTCTCGTGCCTGACGACCTCGTCGATGAAATCGCGTTGTGCCACGGGCTTCTCTCCAACAGCCAGCGTCCCCATGATGACCGGTTCGGGCGTTGTGCTTGCTCGTTTCACGTTTTGTGGCCTTCCCCTTTTCCCAGTCTCGGGCATCCGACTCGCACACGGGTGGATGATCTCGACGGGACCCGGTCATCCCGCGAGGTCATACGACCTACGGGGTGACGTCACCTCGCATCGCTTGAGGGGAGTGGTCACTCTCGAGTTCTGAGGACCGGTAGCCGAGCGACGGCCAGCCCCTCCGGGTCGACGCCAAGGTTCTCGACGGCGAGGCGCACCCAACTCAAAGGTTCGACTGCAGAGCCAAGCCAACCGTGCGGGCCCATCGTCGTATTGTACGACCAGAACCCAGTGGCCGGCACGATTGTTCGCCGGACGAGATCCTCGTTTGCGAGATTCCCAGAATTCCGGCGGGGTGTGCGGACGCCGTGTCTGTCGCAGGCCCGAATGCGGTATGCCAATACTTCTCGACCCGCAACCTGTCCGTCTGGGGACTCAGCTTCCAGTACCGGAGGTCGATGACGGCCGTCTCGCCGAATCCCCTTCACGGCTCAGGCATAGGGAATGTCGATGACGCCGTGCTCCGTTGGTGCTGTGTTGATGCGACATCGCCGTCCCCACGAGGAGGACGGCGATGTCGATTGCAAAGCAGCGGGTTGGGCTATGAGGCGTGCTTGAATGTCTCGCTGAAGACCGAACCGGTGCCGTTCGTGTGGAGCTTTCCGCTCTTGATGAGCAAATCTCCGCCGTTCAACGCGTTGAACTCAGTCGGGCTCTCGAAACCGAGGTAGTCCCCGTTCACCGTGGCGTTCGTGAAGTTGGCCGTCGTGAACGTTGGAACCCACCTACCGGGAGCCTCGCTGAGGGTCCCGATGTCGACGACGGTGTCGCCCTGGTTGACGTTGTTGTTCGCAATCCAAACCGCGTTGGCGGTCAGGTCATGGATCTCGGCAAAGGTCGTGCTGCCGGACTGGAACAGCGAGGCGACGACGACGTCGCCCGCCGCCGCACCGGGCTCGTCGAAGGGCCCGGCCGACGTCGCGAAGACCCAGTCGTATTGTGGGGCAGTCCCGCGCAGAAGCCAGCGACGAAGGCGTACGTCTTGATCGTGTCCGTGTAGACACCGTTCCATTCGGCCGCATCGTGCTTCCCGTCAGCTGTCGTGCAGGAGATTTTGGGCACCGTGAAGGTGACGCTGGCGCTGGCCAGGCCGCCCGTGGGGGTCGCCTGGTAGCCGGCGAGATACGTCGACGCGCCCGCGGCCAGGGGGTGCACGCCGGCCGGCGGTTTCGCCACCGCCGGTGCCGTTCCGGACGCGCCGGCGGCCGAGGCGAAGCCAAGCGTCGCCGCGGCGAGCGCAGCCGCGCCGGCCAATGCCGTTGAGAGTTTTCGACCACGTCCAAGGACATCCGAGAACTCAGTTCGATTCATCATTCATGTTCCTTTCATCGGTTGGGACCGGATATTCGTTGTCGATGCGAGGTGCCGCTTCTGTACGCCTGGCCGTCCGGTGCACCTGTCGCGATCACCTCGGAAACGCCGTCGTCCAAACGTGTCTCCGGGCCATCCTCGCGATCTAGAAGATCAAGAGGTCCATGTGGTGCCAGCGTCCCTGGCGGTCACGTCGTCGGTCCGGCTGAGTCGCTCCGCGAAGCGGCCCAAGATGTCCGTTTCGTCGGCGGAGATCGGCGTGTAGTCCATCATCGTGTTGGGGTTGGTCGGCTTGAAGTACATCGCCGTCTCCTTGTCTCTGGGCGATCCTTCGATCGCTCATAGACGAGCATGAACCTCTCAATCTCGTCTGTCAGTCGCCACCGCGACGTTCCCTAGGTCACGGAGGCGACACTCGGACCCGTTGACGGGGGTCAAGCTGGTCGGTCCTACCGAAAATGAGACAATATGGGGCCTTCCTTTGGCGCCAAGCCTCTGATCTGGAGCCTGAAGTCACATTCGACTCGACCCGCGCAATACGAGACGGATCGATCGAGTCCATTTTCGCCCACTCGTGAGTAGTATTGCCGGCAAGTGAGCTGACTGGATGCCTTATGCGTGCCGCAAACAGGTCGGCAGAGACGTCTTTATCGATTTTGTGGAGATCGCTCAGATCGTCGACGAACTCGAACGTCCGCCTCGTCGGTTCTTTCAGAGATCCATTGACTGTTCCGAGTCGGCCCCGTTTTGGGAGCCGAGGACGTCTGGCCGGGGGCCACGCTGCGGAACGTATATGACACGGCACGGTCTCGTATGAGCGAGCCCGCAAGCGGCGCGAGACTGAGTCGGGGCTTGACCTGCGAATCGCCTACGAAGCTTCGAGAGCGTGAGCCAGCGATCGACGAGAATCGACTCACGTTCTGAGCCTTGGAAGAAGCACTTCAAGGGAGATTCTCAACTGCCGAAACCTACGACCGGCGGGTCAAACGCCGTCTCGTTGACCGCTGGGCTTCCCCGTTGCGCACTTTTGCCCGCCGCTTGCTGCACGAAAATGGGTCCGAATCGGGATTTGGCACGTGGAGCCGCCTTCTGAGCCATACAAGGGCAGACTTCGGCAGTTCGACATGTCGAGTAGATAGCGGATGGACCTACCGCTTAGGAGGCGCTTGACATCGCATCGATTGATGTTCAGGAGTTTGCGACCTCAAGCAGAACATCGGCATGGCAGGGGACGTTCAAGGGGCAGTAGCAGGCGAGATCTCTGCCTTGAAGTTCAAATCGGACCTCATGGACACTGACGAGCAGCCGTCCCGCAAGGAGATCCTCCCGATAGCGCCGCACCGCTTCCGCTCGTCCCAGGGTTAGTGGATGCGGGTTCCCCCACTTAGTCGGGCCGGGTCACCACCACTGCGTCCGCTGGGAGCCGTGAGCCCTTTCTACGGGATCGCTGAAGCCGCCGGGGAGTGGACACGTGGCAGTGAATAACTCAACTGGAGCGTTCGGGGGCAAAAAGTCGAGCGCCGGCTATTGCACCTCGACGCAGATTTCGATTCGAGGTGAGCCGCTCACGCCCCGCCCTGGCCATGGCGTCTTTCAGGGCGGGGTCATCGGCAAAGGCGTGAGCTTCATAGACCGAAGCGAACCAGTGCAACCCCGTAACCTCATTCGGGTCGTCGGCATTCTGAAACACCGTGGCGTCCTTGACCCCGTGCCTATCACGTATCGGCTGCGCCTTGTCATATTCGATCCGCCAAGCGTCAAAATCCTTCACGGGATGCTGTGACCACCATCAATACCCTTGCCATCCGATGCTCCTCTCAGTGTCTTCTGGCATTCAAGACTTCTGTCCCTAAGCGTAATCTCCGACCTAGGGCAGGGCGGATCCCTCGGCGCAAGATGGCCCTCAACGAAGTGGTCGATTACCCCGGTCGCTCCCGTGGATCGTCGGATCGTCGGATCCCGGATCGCCAGATCGTCGGATCGTCGGATCGTCGGATTCATCCTTGAACGCCTCGGTGCAGATCACAACACGGTCCTGGTAGATGAACACGTTCGGACCCGCAATCATTCGGACTTGATCCTAAATCTTGAAGCAGAACGAACACTCGACATGTGTCGTCCACTAGTCATCCACAAAGCGTAGAACGGTTACCGCCTTCGGCTGAATTCTGTGGAACAGCAGCAGCCTCCGATCAGGGGTTGTCAGTCTCGAAAAGGGACTCGGGGTGCTGGATTGCTATCGGGGAGGCGATGTTGCAACACCCTCGGGCAGATTCACCCTGTAGCACGGGAGCAGAGGAGCAGACGCTCTCGTGTTACTGCGAGGAGCCGCGGGCACGATCCCCTTGTTACAGATGGCAGGCTCCGTTGCGTTCGGACCGTGTCTTGCGTGTGACGGCTGGTGAGCCGCCTGCCTCCCGGAGGCCCACCAGAGCCTCCGCGGGGAAACCCAGGCCGGTTCAGTCCCACTGGATCCGTATTTGTTTGGGATCGTTCAGGAGTACCCAGGAGCGGCTCAGAGCACTTCGACTCAAGAGACGGAGATCGTTAGGCGCAAACGGTCCCATTTGACGCGCTCGGAACGAGAACACCTGTCTCTTCAGCCAGGCTAGGCGTGGCCTTCGTAGGTCTGTTCCCGGTTGGCGTCGTTGTACATCTCCGACACGATCAGCCACGATCCGTCGCTTTGGCGTTGCAGGACCCGGAGGGAGTGGTTGTCCCGCCCTCGATCTCTCCCCCGCCCACGAGCTTCTGCCCCTCCACCTGGAGATGGGCCGAGACCAGCACCACATCGGGGGTGAGGACTCGGATGGTGGTCTCGGGGGGAGCCTTCAGGGTTCCGGCGTTGAAGTTGTCGTCGGAGAAGAGGCCCCGGAGATACTCCACGATCTCTCCCCGCCCTTCTTGACGCTGCCGAACGCGTTCACCCAGTCGGCGTCGGAGGTGTAGACGCCGACGAGCTGGTCGGCGTCGCGCTCCTGGAAGCCGGTCAGAGCGAGATCAGGGTGACACCGATGGCGTCCTGGTCGGCCTGGGGAAGGGATGAGACGTCATCGGAGTCACCAGTAAGGGTCATGTCATCTCGATTCGATCTTCCGTAGCGCTGCCAAGGACCTTAGCCGGTGCCAAGATTACGTCCCTGGGCCGGCCTGAGGGGTGGTCGGTAGGTCAAACGGGAACTCGATCGGCGGGCTCGGAGAAGATCCATGTCCGGTCCAAGATCGCCCTGGTCCGGCACATTTCGGCTTCTGGATCGACCCTCAGGTTGGCTGGACGGTCAGGTTTGAAGGAAGGAGCGGCGGAAGCGGCGGAGTGGTGGCCCGAAACTGTTGGAGTGCGCAGGCCGGCCACAATAAACTCGGCATTTCCAATCGAGTCGAGCCTGTTCAGTCAGCCAAAACGCGCCCGATGTCGGCTCGGGAGTCCATGATCGCCTGATCCGAGAAAGCAGATGGATTCCCGTCGGAGGGCCAGACCGTTCCCTTTCATGTTTGAGATGGCAACCGATAACCGGTTCGGCTTTGCGGTTGGGCGCCCTTCCCGAAGTCAGGCTCAATCCACCGCGGTGATACACCGCCCGGGCATCATCTGCTGATGGGTACTAACAGCAGAGAACGCCGTCGCATGAAGCAATCGAAGCGGCGCAAAGAGCAGCGGCAGCGAGCCGGCTGGCCGAAGGCCAATCTGGGTGCTGACGACTTTCCCGGGACGGCCAGTGAGGATGAGGTCGACGATCTGATCTTGGCGGCGGCACACGCCAACTGCGAAGGTCCCGACGACGGCGCACACGTACAGCCACTGATCGACGCACTAGCCCAGGGGTTGGGCCTCGAGCGTGGTCGGGAGCGGCGGTGTTCCGGCTCGGCTCCCTCCTACAGAGCGACATCGCCCGTGTGCTCGACTCCGGCTGGGCTCACGACGAGATCAGTCCGTGTCGTCCGTCGTCGGGCGGGTGCCACGGCTGCGTCTATCGTGGCCGGCCCACTGGTGGTCGCGCCCACATCGCCGGAATGGCGGCCCCGTGTCGGCGTCTTGGCAGGCTACGAGCGTGCGCAAGCTCGACCCTGCATCCTCGACCTGGAGAGCCATCTCTCGACCGCCATCGCTGTCCTCTCCATTCTCGGTCACCTCCCCGCCCTGCCTTATCTCGGCAACGTCGGTTCGAGGACGAGGAACCCCCGCTCACACGAGCAGGAACGCTTGTTCACTCGCATCCGTGGGTTGCTGACCAAGGCTGAGTCGAGCGACTTCGCCGAAGAGGCCGACGCCTTCATGGCCAAGGCCCAAGAGTTGATGACGCGCTATTGCATCGATCGGACCATGGTAGAGGCCGACGCAGAGGGAGAGGGCTCCTCGCAGGTCGGTCACGCCGTGTGTGGCTGGAGGACCCGTACCTCCAGGCGAAGGCGCTCCTGTTGGCCAACGTCGCCGGTGCGAATCGATGCCGGGCCGTTGTCGATCGGGAATTCGGCTTCTCCACCCTGGTCGGACACCCTGGGGATCTCGACGCAACGGACCTGCTCTTCACGTCCCTGCTTGTGCAGGCAACGCGGCGCATCACGATGCTTGGGAACGATCCGACGTACGCCCGGCGTTCTCGGAAGCCGTCATATCGCCGATCGTTTCTTATGGGGTACGCCGGAAGGATCGGTTTTCGTCTCGCGAGGCGAATGAGGCCGCGACCGCTGGCGGCCGACGAAGCCTTGGGCAACCGCCTCCTGCCAGTGCTGGCCTCCCGGGAAGAAAAGCTCGATGCCGTTGTCGGCGGTCTGTTTGGCGAGTTGAAAAAGCTGAAGTACTCACTCACGGATGTTGCAGGGTGGGCGGCCGGCGCGGCGGCGGCCGATATGGCCGAGCTCGCTGTTGCGGAAACGCTTCCCTTCGCGAGCGCACCTTAACGCCACCGCGTCAGTCAATTTGGTGGCCGCTGAAGGAGCGCCGACCTCAAGCTGGTCCAGCTCGACGCCGGTCTTTGGAGAATAGCTGCATCAGGCCGCGAGAAGTGATCGGTTCTGCAGTGGATACAGGCACGGCCCACACTGTGTCTTGAGGTTGAGCGAGGCAACGCCCCGCGCATCACCTCCGACAATCCCCGCGTTCTCGATCGCCACGGGTTCGTCGACTGCAGGCCGGGGGTTTGTCGATTGAGCCGAATCGGCAAGGCGGCCGCCAAGACCAGTCCGCTCGCGGGCCGTCCGAAAGTGAACCCGAGGAAATATGCGACTTGACCAGTACTTTCAGAGCCCGAGGTCGGATTCAAACCGACGGCCTGCGCATTACAAAGGCCATCCGCTTGATCGGCGTCGCCTCCCGATGCGTCCCGACGAGTACCACTCCGTTATGGTCAGATGGCCAGCAAGACCATGCTCCAGGAACCAGTGGGACACAACGAGACGGAGCGGGAGCCAATGGTTGGAACGAATTTCGGACAGATCCCTCGTCGGACCGCTGCCCGAGACTCATGGTTAGGCGTTCCCCCATACGCACCATGGAAGAGTTGAATTTCTCTGACCCTGAGCGACCGGTTCGACATTCTCGGAGCAATCCCACGGGGTTCCGATGCTGAAAGACTGCTCAATATGGTGACCGAGTCAGCGCACCCCGAAACCGACCTGTTCACCGTGGTTGATTCCTACGCTCGGCGAATTTGCCCGGCCGTCCTCAATCAGCACAGTGAGGACTCGGTGTCCTCTCCGCTGGGCATGTGGCTGCTTCTCGCTGCATGCGCAACCGAGTCATCCGGAGCTGAACGGGTAACACTCGAAAGAGCTCTCGGATGCACCGCGTCGAAGGCCGCTGATCTGCTGGCCGAGTTCTTGGAGGTACCGCCGACGGCTCTGCGCAGCGCGATGGCCCTCTGGGTGAATAGCGTCGATCGATCCACGCCCTTGGTGGAGTGGACCGCGTCCCTTTCCTGCGTCGATCGAGCGCAGGCCGCTTCCTTCCAGGTCGACGCCGATGCCTGGATCAACCGCCAGACGGAAGGACTCATTGCACGATTTCCCTTCACGCTTTCCGCCGACTTCCGGCTGGTCCTGGTTTCGGCGCTGGCTTCGAAGGTGTCCTGGGAGATTCCCTTCCATGTCGACGCGGCGTTGGCGAACTTACGCAATCGAGTCCATGGCGCGGCAAAGTCAACCAGGAGCTGGTGGACTACGTACCGAGTCCCTTGACCATGTTGGCCACCACCGAGGCCGCCGGCGTCGTGGCCGTTCATTTTGCTCAGGCAGTCGAGGACCTCGGCGTGCTCTCTGTAGCCGCGGCCGCCACCGCGGATCGCCAGCAGGTTTTCGAGGCCGCCTACGAGTTGGCCCGACGGTGCCGCACCGACACGCTCAGTGTTGCCAGGCAGTCGCTCTTCGATTTGCCGGAAGGAGACGGCGATTCTTGGCAGATCGCCGAGGAGGAAGTGTCGACGTACGAGGAAGACCGACGCACCGAAGGCATCGAGTACGCAGTGCTGCCCGCATGGAGGATTGAGAGCAAACTGGATCTGAAGGCATCGGCCCTCTTTGGCTGTGAGCCGGCGCTTGCGGCTCTCCTTGAACTCATTGGCCACAGTCCCGAGGGTGACAAAACACTGGCCACGCAATCGGCCATCGCGTCCTTCACGCCAACGGGTTTCGAGGCCGCTGCCGCTTCGATATTCGGTGTCGAACTTGGGTTTTCTGGAGGACCGCCGGAGCACCGCGGTCTCCAACGTCGAGCGAGGCTTTATTTTGATCACCCCTATGCGGCCATTGGCCTCGCCGGGACTTCGTCCGACTTCAGGCGGGCACGAGCCGGTCACACCGACTCATTCTGTCTGCCTTTGTTCAGCACCTGGATCGAGACTCCTGGCGAGCCACAACCGGCGTCCTAGGTTGCCCAATAGGCCGTCTCGGGCGACCTCTTAGTTGGAGCAATCTGACACTCGAGATGTCCGGGCGGATGCCCACGCTCCGGTCGGTCCGCCAGGCCACGCCGACATCCCCGCCGGATGCAACTCCGTCACGAGCCGGGAAGACCGAAACGCCGTCGAATGTGCCACCAGCCGAACCGCCATTCTGCGGTGGTTGGGACAGATGGGGCTCTTCAAAATTTGGGGCGACGAAATGGCTATCTGACCAGCGAGTTTGGAGCCTGAGAGGAGATTCGAACTCCTGACCTGCGCATTACGAGGGAGATCCACAAAATCTCGTCCGGTCCCGGTGCGTCCCACCCAGTTCCAATTCCGCTGCTCATCGGACTCTCTCTTCCCTGAGGTTGAGGCTGATTGGGACTTTGCGGGAGGGCCGGGACCCAATCGTTGGACAAAGTAGTAACAGTTTCGTTTAGTCAGAGAGACCTAAACAATTAGCTTTCTGTACAGGCCGAGCGCTTCCTAGCTGTCCCAACAAGATCACTTGCCGCGTGTCGCCGGGGCCATCTGTTCGCTGTAGCGAGAGATGGTGTTTGCTCTCGCACGAGAGGGGCACTTGCTTTCGTGCTGACCTACACGCCTCGAGGTTCGCCAGGATGGTCAAAGGCCGGCCGAAGGCCGAGCGAGAAACGAAGCGGAGCGGAGCCTCGGAGCGCACCCTTGACGATCCGGCCGCCCAGCGCCATCACATCGTTGAGGTCGGCCAGATCGCGGCCGGCCTCGTAGACGAATCGATCGCCGCAGTACTTTCCCCATGGTATTTGTCAGTTACGGGGTATCGACGTATACCAGTTCGTTGCTGGCCACCGAGTCGTAGTTGTGATCGCCCGAGTACTGCGCCTGCACCTCGTAGGGGCTGTCACCCGCCGAGATGTCGGCCGCCCGGACGGTGCAGACCGCACGGCCCTGATTCGAGGACGTGGTGCTGATGGTGATGACGTTCGAGCCCGAGTTGCAGGTGACGGTGTCGCCGCCGGCGCCGGTGACGGTGAACGTCACCGTGCCCTGAGGGGCACCGAGGCTATCGCTGGTCGCCGGATCGGCCACCACAGCAGCCTTGATTTGCATGCTGCTCCCCTCCAGCAACGGGTTGTGCCCCAGTCCGATGTGCATGCTGGTCGGGGCTTTGTGGACCAGAATCAACTTGGTTGGCGCGGAACTTGTCCCGTAGTTGGAGTTGCCCGAGAAGTTCGCATTCAAAGTGTAGAGGCCGGACGGCATTCCGCCTGGAATCGAGTACGTAACGATCTGCTCGTGGTCCGCGATGTCCTTCGCCGTCGGCTTCGGCATGGGGAACGTCCCACCGGGCAGACTCGAGCACGTGGTCGCGTTTTGAACGCACACGGCCCACTCGAGATAGCCGGTGGGCACGGTTCCACTCGGACTGTTCGACTGGATCGTGACTGTGAATGTGAAGCCCTGCGAAGCAAGCACCGATCCCCCTGGGGGCAATCCGCTCACGGTCGTCGTTGTCGACGCCTTGTTCACGGGTTGCACCAGCGAGGCCGCCGGGGATGACGTGAAGTTCGGGTCCTTTAGCGTAGCCGTCACCGTGTAGGTGATCGGAACGGAGACCAGACCACCGGCGAAGTTGCAGGTCGCGCTGCCACCCGAAAGCGGCTGCGTGTTCCCACCATCACAGGTCTCGGAATAGCCTGGCTGACCGGACAGCACGTTGTTTCCCTGCACGAGGAACACGATGTTGCCGCTCGGCGTGCCGGACCCCGGTGGTGTCACCGAGGTGATGCTCGCCGTGAAGCTGATCGGCTGGCCCGTGACGGCCAACGCAGCGGAGCTCGTCAGACCAACGGTCACCGCCGCCTTGGAGACGGTTTGGCTCACGTTGCCGGTGCTCGGCTTGTAGTTCGGGTCACCGGAGTAGCTGGCGCTGACCGAGTACGGACTGAGCTGTGCGGACAAACCCGCAGAGATGGTGCAAGAAGCAGAACCACCACTCAGCGACACCGTGTCGCCGGTGATGTCGCAGACGGTACCGCTGATGGCAAAGGTAACCGATCCCGTAGGAGACCCGGTAGCAGGACTCGTCGGGGCAACGGTCGCAGTGTAAGTCACCGGCTGTCCGGAGACCGTCGGGTTCGACGACGAGATGAGCGCCGTGCTGGTTGCGCCCCGGTTGATGTTGGCGCTGAGCATGCCGCTGCTCGCGTTGAAGGTGCCGTCACCGCTGTAATCGGCCGTGACCTGATAGCTGGAGTCGCTCGCCTGGAGGCCGCCGGCGAAGCTGCAGGTGGCCACCGAGCCCGGGCCGCTTCCGTTGGGCGACAGGGTTGCGGTATTTCCGCCGTCGCAGGTGAAAGGCGCTGCGTCCATGCCCGTGACCATGAACACGACCGTCCCGGTCGGGACCACGGACGCCCCATGGGTCACTGTTGCCGTGAAGGTAACCGGAGCACCGGTCACCGCTCCCGACGACTCAGTCACTGCGGTGCTCGTTGTAGTGGCTGCGCTTGCCGGCGCTGCCAACAACGCCATCCCGGCCAGGACCAGAGCTGATCCGACACCCAGCCGAAGGGGCCCCACGCAAATTTTCTCGCCGTATGTCTCATTCGTCTCGATGCCTCCGTAGTCCCGAACCCGGCACCTTTCGAGTGCCGCGCTCCCCCATTTGTGTCGGAATTCCGATGTCGTCAAGACGGAATGAAGTTCGCTAGACCGCCCGCACCAACTATGGGTCGCCGTTAATCGCCAATGCAAACGGTCGTTGGACATATTGTTGACAAATCATCAATATTCAACGTCTCGTTTACCCTAAAAGTTAACTTTCAGCTTGGAACAGCAGCACCAGCGCACCCTTTCTCTCGCCGGGCGGAGCGAGGCGGGACGCGTGTTGGGAGAGGGCGTATCCGAAAGGTTTGTCAGGGCAAATATTACCTCTGACCTGGAGCCTGAGAGGAGATTCGAACTCCTGACCTGCGCATTACGAGGGAGGTTGCGAAATTCCCCGCCCGTCTCGCATCGTCTCTATGGGTCCCTTTCAGTCCTGGTCAAAAGGCCAGCCGCAATGAAACGTGGGACACGCTGGGACGAACCAGGACGAGGCGGCACCCAATTGTTGGGACACAGTTGGGACAGAACCGATCGCAGTCGACTCCGCAAGGTCCCTGAACTCACTTCCCCCACACGATGGAAAGCATCTAGGTCTTGGTACTCATCACCTTGACGCTGAAGGTGAAGGTCTCGATCTGGGTGAAGTTGGCCCTATTTTCTGGTCGGTCGGCTCCGACGTCGCCCACACACAAACAGCGCGAACAGGGTCAGCCGTCGGGCGTCACGGTCTCGATGACCGCGTGGAGATCACCGCTCGTGTCGTTGTAGTTGCCGACCGCAACGCAAGGACCGGCGGGCGGGCAGGCCACAGCGTCAAGCGTCGGTCGTGTCGGAACCGACGGACCGGCATTCGAGGGTAGAGCAGCGGCGATCGCGTTCCAGTTGGCACCTGTTCCGCTCATGACCATCGCCTCTGGAGTTCCACTGGTGTTGTAGTAAAAACCACCCGAAACACAGAACCCGCCCGGCTGACACGAGACCGCCACGGCCAAGGCCTCGGGTGGGTCACCGGAGTCGGGAGGCATCGGGACCGATACGGGGACCCAGCTTCCGCCAGACAGAACGTCGACGAGATGGCCCGTGACCGACCCGCCTCCCGTTGGTCCAATGCTGGCGGAGGCGGCGCACGAAACGAGGCTGTCGCAAGAGACCTGGTAAAAGCCTCCGTCAATCAGCTGGGTGGGTAACCAGGTTCCTTGAGACAGGGTATCGACGAACCCGTATTCGCTTCCGTCGGAGCTGACGTAGTTGCCCAGGGCGACACATGAACCAGCGGCTGGGCAGGTCATGGCGCTGATCCCGGCATCCGGGGCGGTGCTGCTGGCGTCGTCCGGCAGTGGCGCCTCGACTGCCGACCATGTCCCGTCCACCCAAGTCCAGAGCACACCAACTTGGCCAAGATTGCCGAAATAACTTCCCCCGGCCGCGCAGAACGTCGAGGATGAACAGCTCACCGCTGCGGGAGCGGACGATGCATGGTCATTTGCGTCGGCGGGCAGCGGAGCTTCCATTGTCGACCATTCTCCGTTCACGGAGGTATCGATGACGGCAGCGGACCATTTGTACTTCGGGGTGTTGTAGAAGCCGATCGCCGCACACGTCCCAGAGTTGCATGAAACGTCATCGAGCTGAGCAACAATCTGCCTCTTGGCGGCGTTGGCCGGAAGTGGTGCTCGAATCGAATGCCACACGTTGTTCACTCGGGAGTCGATGACGCCGGTCGGGATGGAATTGTCGGCTCCAACCGCGACACAGCTGCTCGCTGAAGAGCAACTCACCCCGTCCAACACGCTCGATGCGTACGGGTTTTTGGGGAGCTGGGTAGCGGTGCCTCAATGGGCTGCCAGCCTTTGTTCGACAAGGTCTCGATCAGGGGTTCCTGCTTTTTGCGGACCGAATAGCTACCCACGGCCACGCAGTGGCCCGCCTTCGGACATGCGACGTTCGTGAGGCCCACTCCACCTGACGCGTTTGCATTGGCCGGCACCGGCGCCTCGATTCCCGACGCCGAGGCGCCCGCGTTCTGCGTGGTGGCCACCACCGTTCCGACGGCGCCCACCGCGACGACGAACGTGGACAGACCCCCCCGAACCGCAGTTCGTAGCAATCGAGCACTCACGACGCACCCTCCTCCCCCGACCACGCTGGGATCGCCAATGGCGACCTCTGCTCCCCGTCCGTGAGATCCGAGCCAATGACGTACTCATGTCGACGGACGAGGGGCCCAGCTTGCCCTCTTTGGGCTCATGGCGCTCGTCCGCCCAGCCCGAAACGCCCGCACCAGGAGGACTCAGAGGTCGCCGTGGAGTGCGCGCAAACGTTTGGGGCGAAATCCCCTGCTCCAAATTCGGGGCACGTCTAAATTGGTCTGCCAGCATTTTCGAGCCTGAGAGGAGATTCGAACTCCTGACCTGCGCATTACGAGGGAGGTTGAAAGAATCCCACTGATTCCCAGTGCGTCCCGCTCCGGTCCCGTTTTCGCTGCTCACGGGTGCCTCCTTAATTATAGTCCGGAGCGGGACGCGCTGGGAATCACCGGACTGACCTCCCTGGCGGTGCGAGGGTGGGTTCGAATCTCCTGCGGCTCAATAATGCTGGCAGACGTTAGACGCGCCCCGAACTTGGAGCAGGGGATTTCGCCGAACGTTTGGCGCGCACTCACACAAAGCTCTCTGAGTCCTCCTGGTGCGGCTGGGCGGCGAGCGCCGAGGGCAAGCTGGTGCTCCATCCATGGACATGAGTGCGTCATTGGCTCGGATCCACGGACGGGGAGCAGAGGTCGCCGTGGAGTGCGCGCCAAACGTTTGGGGCAAAATGCCTGCTCCGAAATTCGGGGGCACGTCTAAATCGTATGCCAGCATTATTCGAGCCTGAGAGGAGATTCGAACTCCTGACCTGCGCATTACGAGGGAGGTCAGAAGAATCCCCGGTGATTCCCAGTGCGTCCCGCTCAGTCCCATTTTCGCTGCTCAACGGGTGCCCTCCTAATGGTGAGTCCGAGACGGAGCGGGACCCGACGGGAGAAGCCGGGACCCAATGTTGGGACAAAGTTGGGACAGTTCCGTGGCGTCAGAGCCTCCTAAGCAAAGGAAGTTTTCTGGGAAGGCCGAGCGCTTCCCAACTGTTCCAACATGAACTTGCCGCGTGTCGCCGGGGCTATCTGTTCGCTGTAACGAGAGATGGTGTTTGCGCTCGCACGGCAGCGGGCACGGGCTTTGGCTCTGAACCGGCACGCCTCCGGGTTCGCCAGGATGGTCAAGGGGCGGCCGAGGCCGAGCGAGAAACGGAGCGAAGCGGCGTCTCCGAGCGCACCGCTGACAATCCGGGCACGCAGGGCGATCACAATGGTTGAGGTCGGCCGGGTCCCGGCCGGCATGTTAGATGAATCGGTCGCGGCAGTACTTTTCCAACCTCCACGACGACGAAAGGCCACCCTGGGAGGTCAGCAGTACCGAAGGGTTGCGGTCAACTCCACAGATCAAAAGACCCTCGTAGCTGATGCGTGAGCACCAGGCCGCCTTCGAGGCCGGCGTCACCAAATCCGAACCACCGCAACGGCCGAGAGTCGCATTCTGATCGGCGGCGGTCGCAGGGTCTCCGCCAGAGCCTTCAGGTCGCCGCATCGGCGTTTCAGTCCGGAACCGAAGCAAGGATGTCGTCTTCGATTTGGATCAGAAGGTCGGCCGTTTGCAGAGCGGTCATGCCTACGATGGCCTCGTGCCAATCGGTCATCGGTAGAGCGTCCAGGAGATCGTTGATCTCGGCCGAGTGATCACCGTCGATGTTCGCCGTGGTGCCTCAGGGTCGAGAAGGCGGTGTCTGGGAGATCACTCCTCAGCGTGAATCGGTCGATCAGCTGCTGAGTCGGTGGGTTTCCCTCCAACATTGCGCAATAGCCCCACACATTGCCACGGGGTGCCCGTGAAGGATCCAGTAATAGACAGAACCGATCATCGCCGCCACAGAGGGTGACCCAGGGGCACGTCGCAGCTCCGCAGGGTCGCCACCCGCCGAGCCCAATCCTCGAGGAGCCACTCATCGTGGTTTCGTTCTTCCTCTGTGTGCTCCTTGAGCCAATCGATGAGGCCGGCCGCGACGGCGTCGTCAGCGGCTTGCTCCCTCGCGACGCGCTCTCGCGGTGATCATCAGTGGGACGCTGGCCCGGATCTGGGGGTAGGTGATGCGGACCATGTTCTTGTATACGTCGTCACCACGAGGATGCTGGGCCATCAGTTGCGTGCGTGCCGACACCTCGCGCACCAGCGGCATCAGCTTCATGCGCAACCGGGCGCTCGGAGACGAGGTTTCAGTCGTCGTCATGGTGTAATCCTCCGCTACCGCTCACTGACACGCCGATGTGGGCGAGGTCGTTTTCTCCCGTGATAATCCCACAACTCGGTCGATCGGACCGAGCCGAGACAGTTGAACAACGTGGCCGGACCGCCAAGCGATCCGGCCACGACAAGTTTTTCCCGAGCGCAAATCTAGAGCATGAAGAGCATGAAGTAGCTGCCGGTGTCTTCGGTGGCGACGTCATCGGCCCGGTTGGCCCGCTCGGCGAAGCGGCCCAAGATGGCCGACTCCTCAGCGGAGATCCAGGTGTCGCCGAGGTGCTGGGGTTGGTCTTGTTGAGCTGCATCGTTGGCTCCTTCTGTCTCTCGGCGACCCCTCGATCGCTCATATGACCAGCATGAACCTGTCCGTCCGACCCGTCTGTCGCCAACAGGACATTCTCGGTGTCACGGAGGCGACACTGGGCGGTGGGCCATTCCGATCGAGTCGAGTTTCTTGGTCGTCCCCCCTTGCCCTCCAACATCACGCAATAGCCCGTCGTCCGCGACAGGGGTGGGCCCGGGCCATTTCGCAGTAGGCAGAATCGATCGTCGTCCTTATTGCCGGTAGCCCTGGGCCAGGAAGCAGCACTGCGGTGTAGCCACCCACCGTGGTTGGCCGTTGAGCCAATCGATGATGGCCCCGCCACCGCGCATCGGCGGCCTGCGCCAACGCTGCCCGCTCTGCGGCGATCATCAGAGGGGCAGACAAACCCGTCCACACGGCAGGCCTCAGGCAGCCGTTACATCCGACGGGCCGGCCGAAACGAATCGATCCGAGCCGCACGAAGTCCTGGCCGGACCGTCAAGCGATCCGGCCAGGCCAAAGCTCTCTCTGAGCGTCGAGCTAGAAAATCATGAACATTACAAAGGCCATGTAGCTGCCGGTGTCTTCGGTGGCGACGTCATCGGCCCGGTTGGCCCGCTCGGCGAAGCGGCCCAAGATGGCCGACTCCTCAGCGGAGATCCAGGTGTCGCCCGAGGTGCTGGGGTTGGTCTTGTTGAGCTGCATCGTTGGCTCCTTCTGTCTCTCGGCGACCCCTCGATCGCTCATATGACCAGCATGAACCTGTCCGTCCGACCCGTCTGTCGCCACCAGGACATTCTCGGTGTCACGGAGGCGACACTGGGCGGTGGGCCATTCCGATCGAGTCGAGTTCTTTCGTCGTCCCCGTTGCCCTCCAACATCACGCAATAGCCCGTCATCGCGACAGGGGTGGGCCCGGGCCATTTCGCAGTAGGCAGAATCGATCGTCGCTCCTTATTGCCGGTAGCCCTGGGCCAGGGAGACGGCGCTCCGCGGTGTAGCCACCCACCATGGTTGGCCGTTGAGCCAATCGATGATGCCCCCGCCGCCCGCGCATCGGCGGCCTGCGCCAACGCTGCCCACTCTGCGGCGATCATCAGAAGGGCAAGCAACCCCCCACACAGGGCGAGCCACAGGCAGTCGTCACGATCCGACAGACCGGCCGAAACGAATCGATCCGAGCCCGCTCGCGAGTCCTGGCCGGACCGCCGAACGATCCGGCCAGGCCAGAGCTCACTCTGAGCGTCGATCTAGAAAATCATGAAGAAAGCAAAGGCCATGTAGCTGCCGGTGTCTTCGGTGGCGACGTATGAGCAAGGTTGGCCCGCTCGGCGAAGCGGCCCAAGATGGCCGACTCCTCAGCGGAGATCCAGGTGTCGCCCAAGGTGCTGGGGTTGGTCTTGTTGAGCTGCATCGTTGGCTCCTTCTGTCTCTCGGCGACCCCTCGATCGCTCATATGACCAGCATGAACCTGTCCGTCCGACCCGTCTGTCGCCACCAGGACATTCTCGGTGTCACGGAGGCGACACGGGGCGGTGGGCCATTCCGATCGAGTCGAGTTTCTTGGTCGTCACGTTTGCCGCCATGCGATGATTTAGATGTGCCGAACCAGGGGAACGTCTCGGTGAGCGCCCCCCTGCTTGCGGCCTGGACAGGGATCGCCGCTGTTCTGGTGGCGGCAAGCGCCATCTCCCACAATGAGATCGCCCTGGTCTTGGTGGTGATCCTGGTCTCGATGTTCGTGCACGAGTTCGGGCACGCACTCGTCGCCCACCTCCGGGGATTTTCCGTGGCCTTCGCGTGTATCGGCAACGGACCTCGAGTCCTTCGGCTACACCTCGAGGCGACTCCGGTCGAACTGCGTTTCCGTCCCTGCTCACCGGTATGGTTAGCGGCCTTCACGCCGACGCCGCACCGGCTCCGAACAAGGGTCGCCTCGTATGCGTCGGCCGGTGTTGTGACTTGCCTCGCTCTGGCGGCGATCACCTGGCCCTTCGCCGGCGAGAACTCTCCTTATTCGCCCTCGCCGCGATGTACATCCTGCAACTGCTCAATCTGGCGCCGATCGGCTTTCGTTGGCGGGGCAACCCCCCGGGCCAGCGACGGCTTCCTCCTCCTGAAGGCACTGACCGGTCCGGTCGCTGACCTCCAGGAGCGCTACGTGGCACCGCTGCTGCGAAGGAACTATCTCCAAGAGCTTCAGCGTGATCCCCCGGCTGCCCTGACCACGGCGCAGGTCTACAGGGACCCTCGGAAACGGCGAGGAGACGACGCCGATGTCATGACTGTCTGCGCCGAAGCCGCAACCGGACAGTGGCCCTCTACCCTTCGCCTCGAAACACTCTGGGACACCGCATCGTCGCCCCAGACCTCGACGCTTTGCTCGCCTGGTGCACGAACAGCGTAGTCCATAAAGATCTGGCGCGTGGCCAGCTCAGTGAGGCTCACCTAGCGGTGCTCCGACAGGCAATCGCACGACTTCCGGACAGTTCCGACCTCCTCGAAACTCTTGCACGGGCCCAGGACTCCGCACCGAGCACAAGGGCCGACTCTGAGGAACTCAAGCCGACACCGGAACCTGGTCATAGATAGGGTCCTCGGCTCAGGCAGAGACGATGCCTATTGACGATCGAATACGAAAGCCGTGCTTATAGTTCGGTGCCCCCCGCCCTCTTTGTTCGAGTGCGCATTGACCAAGGTGGCGTCGACGTCGATCACGTCCAAACCCGAGTCCATCCCTGGCGCACATGCAGCCGTTCCAACCCGGGCATCGGATGAGCTCAACACGCTAGAGGGTGCTGCGGTTGGTCGCCTCGAGTCCAACACTTGTCGGCATCCCGACGTCACCTCGCCCGAAAAGACCCGGCTGGTCGCCGAGTACCCGCAGGTCGCTAAGGGCCTTGCTCAGACCTTGGCCCCATTCGCGATGGTCGCTACATGTCGCCCAGCACTTGGCCGCGTTCATGTCCACGACGGTGTTGCTCGGTCAAACCATCGCCTCTGGCAGAATTCTCGGTGAGGCCTACGTCATCGGCCAGTTCGCCCCCGCAGCCGGCCGCGGCGTGCGACACTGCGGCCCCGGCGGCCGGTCGGAGTCATAGTTGTTCACCACGTCGTCCAAAACGGGTCTCGCCAGAACCGTTCGTTACCGTGAAGGGAACGAACAGCGGTCACCAACTGCTGTTCTGGGGTCTTCGTAGTGTGCGCCGTCGGACCGGTGATCGCAGGAGTCACCCGTCACCCACACCGTCCGAGCGCCCGAGGTAACAGTCCTTGACTGCCAGCTGGAGATGTCGCCGCGATCGATTCTCGTCAAGGACGACGACACTTCCACCTGGGGCCTCCGGAACATTCCCAACTCAGGCTCTATCCGCTAACCATCGTGGATCGAGGTGATCTTGCTTGAGACGTCATGCGGGGCGGGCCTCGGGTCGATGTTGCGACCTGAATGATTCCAACTGGTACTTTCGAGTGAAGTGACTGCTCTTGAAAAGTTCCTCGATGCGGAAGCCGTCAGGACGGACTTTCTGGCGTGGTCCGCGTGGACATGGCGGGAACAGTCGTGCTTGAAAGGCGTACGGGTTCGCCGATCGTGGCCACCAGATCCCCAATACGGTTGCAACGCAGTTTGGTATCGCGAGCGGGACAAAGGGCCTCACTGCTCTGGTTATCTTGAGCTTGGTCGACGAAGGTCGCCTCAGCTTGTCGACGTCTGTTCGTTCGGTCCTCGACCCCGATGCCCTGTTCGTCGACGAGGAGGTGACCATTGAACATCTTCTTTCGCATCGCTCGGGCATTGGGGACTACCTTGATGAAAATTCGGGTAGCGACGTGACCGAACAGACGTTGGCTGTGACGATGAATACACTTGTGGATGCACAGGACTATCTCAAGCTCCTCAAGGGTGTCCCCAAGAGTTTCGGCCCGGTACGAAGTTTCAGTACTGCAATGCTGGGTTCATTCTGCTTGCGCTCATTGCTGAGCGTGTGTCGGGCCATCGATTTCACGAGCTGGTGGATCACCGTGTCTGTCGTCGGGCGGGAATGGCGAACACAGAATTTTTGCGATCCGACGAACTCCCGGGCCGGGCCGCCCTGGGTATCTCGGCGCTCACAGATTGAGGACGAACATCTTTCAGCTTCCAGTGATCGGATCGGGCGATGGGGGGATTTATTCGACCGTGGCCGACCTGACCTCACTATGGACTGCTTTGTTCGACAGCAACATTGTGTCGGGCCACCTCGTGGCAGAGCTCGTCTCGATCACGGAGTTGGGATGAGGCACAATCGCGGCGCTATGGGCTGGGATTCTGGTTGCACGAATCAACCGATCTGGTGATGCTGGGAAGGTTGCGATGCGGCGTCTCTTTCCGGAGCTCGCATGAACGTACGGGGTCGATCACGCGCACCGTGATCTCGAATACAACTGACGGAGCCTGGCCGCTGGCCGAGCAATCGAAGAGTGGCTCTCAAATCTTTGAGGGTGTGGCAATCCCAAGGACAAGCCCGGGATCGAGCGCATGGTCCCCATGAATTCCCCCAGCCGGTGCGAACAAGCGACATAGATCGGCCGGTGACGAGCAGATGAGATTTGGTCTGAGGGTGGCTTAGGACGCCTATCGATCCCAGTTCGCTACGTGGCGCAGATCACTCCCGGCGAGAAACCGTCGCTGAAGTGTCCGCCGGGTTGTTGTAATAGACCTCCCACGCCTGAGGTCCAGATGGATACGTGGTGGCGACAAAGATCCCGGTGTCGTCGCTTACTACCCAGCCCGAGAGGGGCACGCTGTGCCCAGGGCAGGGCACGGTCTCTGGGCCTGAGTCCCCAACGGGTCAGTTGCGTTTCCGCCGGCGACGAGCTTGTAGCCAGTAGGTTTCTCCGCACAGATGGCATAGGTCGTCAGGGTGAACTAATCAGGGCCGAACTGGGCACTGAACCAGCCCTGGACCGCCGCATCCGAGCTTTCAATATTGTTCTCGAGATTGAAGCTGCTTGAATCGCTGCCCCCGCCGAGGATCACCGTCTGGGGGGACAGGAGACTGCTTTGTGGAAACTCCCGTCACTCACGTTGTCGACCGACCTCTGCACCACCTGATATTTGTTCGGCTTCTTCGCGCAGACCAGTACGCGTAGGTTGTCATGCCCGAATCGACGGGGCTGGCGTTGTTGACCGCGGCCGCTACCCAACCATTGCCTGTGATGAGTGGACGCGACGTGTTGACGTTGACATTCACATCGGTCGCTAGACGTACACCCCGCCCCCCGAAAGGGACGTCCTTCCCTGGACAGTTGACGACTTGTTCGCTCTGTTCGCCTGCCGTTGCGGTGCCATTGACCGAATCGATGCTGTAGCCCATTGGCAGTTTGACACCGTCGAGTCCTGCTCATGGTGCGCACCACGTCCGCGCCCCCCGCCACCGCTGGAGTGCTCGTTCCGATCCCGATTGCCAGTGCCGCTAATACCGCAACTGCGAAGATGTTCCCCCCCGTGTCATGTCATCCTCCCGCCGAGGCTCTTGACCGCAGCCGGATCCTAGCCATGCCACTGGAGCGATGAAAGCGCTCTTCAGGGTGCTTCAGTCGCCACTATCGCCGTCCGCCGTGTCATCCTTCGATTCGAAGAGGTCTGTTGCGCAATCGCTGGATCCTCTCGGTACAGAGAGATGCATAGGTATCCAAATCGCCAGCCATCAGGCGATCGAGAAGTTCCCGGTCCTTGAGCCGCGGAGTACCCGGCCAGCTCCTCGTCGATTCGCGGTAGCCGTTGGCGAGCGCCACCGAGACTCGAATGACCCGCAATATCGCCTCAGTGACATTGGAAGCGTCGCCCAGACGACAGACATCGTCATGAGCGAGGCAGAGCTGTACGGAGAGGCGGTAAGCGTTGCCGTCGGCAATGGAGTTTCTGGAAAGGGGCTCGTATGACCAAGCACCCAAAAGCACTATTCGCACGCGCGTCGGCGAAGCTTGGTTTGGCACTGGCGTCGACCCTTTTGGCCAGTGGATGCCTGCTCATGGGCCCAAGCGCTCCGAGCGGAGGAACGACAGCATCAGGAGCGGTACCGCACGCCAGTGGCTCGTGTAGCCAGCCGGGCGGTGACTTCACCGATGGCGCGCGGTCGTCGGTATGGCGGTCACGCCCGATGACGGCGGCTATTGGATCGTGAACAACGCCGGGCAGATCGCGGCGTGTGGTGACGCCGCCTACTACGGCCAACCCGCCACCTTGAACAAGCCGGTCGTCGGAATCGCGGCGACCCCTGATGGGGGTGGCTACTACGAGGTGGCCTCAGACGGCGGGATTTTTGCCTACGGTGACGCGCACTTCCAAGGCTCGACCGGCAACATTGCGCTGAACAAGCCAGTCGTCGGCATGGCCGTTGATCCAGCCACCGGAGGCTACTGGTTGGTGGCCACGACGGCGGAATCTTCGCCTACAACGCTCCCTTCCTCGGTTCGACCGGCTCAATCACGCTCAACAAGCCGGTCGTAGGAATGGCCGCCGCCACAAACGGCATGGGCTACTGGTTCGTCGCCTCGGACGGAGGAATCTTCGCCTACGGGGTTCCGTTCTACGGATCGACCGGGTCGATGGCTCTCAACAAGCCGGTCGTCGGCATGGCCGTTGACGCGGCCACCGGGGGGTACTGGATGGTCGCTTCGGACGGAGGAATCTTCGCCTTCAATGCACCGTTCCTCGGCTCGACGGGGAGCATTGTGTTGAACAAGCCCATCGTCGGGATGGAGGCAAGCCCGGCTGGGACCGGATATCGCTTCGTGGCGGCGGACGGCGGCATCTTCGCCTACGGGTCACAGTTCTATGGAACACCGACGTTCGGGTCACCAACTACTCCTGTCCCCCCCCCGACACAGACGGGGATTGAGGCGTCGTTTAGCTGTACTGGCACCGCCCCCGAAAACCCCGAGGGCGGGGGGCTCTTCGTCTCCTACTGGACGAAGGCCAACCCAGGGCTTGGGCCTCTCGTAGGGGCCTTTGTCACGCTCCCGTGGTCGGCCACGCTCGCGCTCTCCCCGACCGATGGGTACGTCGTACTTGCAGCTGGCTATTTCCCAGGGAATACGCCTCCTGGTGCGTCCGTCACGTGTACCAATACCGTGACGTGGCCGGGCGGTTCAGTAACCCAGACCGCCAGCAGCGTTCCTGGTGAGGGCGATTTTGATACCCAAACCTGCTCCGACTACCCGAACGACAGCGGGTGGGTCGCCTGTCCATCTGGTTCCGATAACTGAGCGGGCGGGTCGACCGTGAGTTCGGTTGACCGGAAGGTCGTTCCACCGCCCCGCAAGCCGGAGACCACGAATGCGCGCGTCTCAGTTTGGTCCAGGACGAGCGAATTACTTGTTGGTGATGGTGGGCGTGGGTCTTCATTCTGAACCGCGAATCTGCTTTGAAGGAGCTCTGTTCTTCGGAACGGGATCGAACTAGCGAAAGCGAAGACATCGAAAGTTGAACGACAAGAATGCATACCGGGAAGCGGCCAAGGTTGGAGCCAGACCGGGGCCTTCGATCCAAAGGTCGGAACCACTCGACGCCTCCTCTTCGACGTGGAACATCCGTCGCGACGAGACCGCCCGCCGCCAGTACGCGGTATCACGTTGTCCGCCCCGCATTTTCACCCAGAGGGGCCAATCGGCACGGCGTCGCCAGGAGGATGAGCCAGTACGGCAGCGTTGTGGCCTCTTGATCACTTCTGCGGTAACAACAAATGATATTGCTGCGCCCAACGAGTTGTACTGGACTGCCGCATTCGGAGCGTCTCGCAGTCACATTTCAGATCAGGGCCGGCCACTGGGGCGCCCGTAAGGTTCAGCTTCGACAGAGATCCTTGCTCAGACACACTGGTCGCGGAAGTCGGTCTCGAGCTCCCGGATGCGGCACGGTTGCCCGTTGTCAGATTGTTCGTTGTCGGATACAATTTCGGGAAGCATCTCTAGGCGGTCCGTGTGGCGAGATTTCTAGCTGATTCCAGCCGAGCAGCAACAGATCCCCTCTGGAAACGAGTCTGGCTGTCCCTGGCACGCGTGCTCTGTTGTGCCGTCATTGTGGTGCTAGTGGGCGACGGCGTCGTCCAGACGGGCTCGGCAGAAGCAGCAGGAAATCTGAGGTCGACGGACTCGACCTCCGCTCAGACGATGTCCGAGTTGAACGGCGTGTCCTGTCCGACCCGCAATTTCTGTGTTGCGGCGGGCTATAGCTTTGGTACGCAGGGAATTGCCACACTGATCGAGACATGGAACGGCTCGACCTGGTCTATCGTCCCGAGCCCGAACAACGGTTCTGGGGATTTCCTCCATGGCGTCTCGTGCAGTAGCTCGACATCTTGCATCGCCGTTGGAGGTGCCGAGCTCACTTCCGGCGTCGTCGCAACGTTGGTGGAAGCGTGGAACGGAACGAACTGGACCATCGTCGCCAGTCCAAACAATGGCAGTTTTGGCTCCGAACTCTTTGGTGTGTCCTGCCTCAACTCGACCGACTGCATCGCGGTCGGCGACTACGCCAACGCTGCTACGGAGGCCCAGACGCTCGTCGAGTCGTGGAATGGGACGACCTGGACCATCACGCCCAGCCCAACCCAGGGCACAACCATTCTTAATAGCGTCGCTTGCGTGAGTCCCAGCGATTGTCTGGCAGCCGGCGGCTCTTTGATTGAGGTCTGGAACGGGACGACGTGGTCCATCACCCCGGTCCAAGAGCCCGGTAGTGGGAACTTCTTTTCGGGGGTCTCTTGTCTCAGTTCGGTCAACTGCACGGCGGTCGGCCTCATTAGCGGTGGTGCGTCTGCGCCTCTGGTCGAGTCTTGGAACGGCAGGGTCTGGTCCTTTGTTACGGGCCCCGCGCAGGGCAGCGGCGGCCAGCTGCTCGGAGTGTCGTGCAGTAGTTCGACCAGGTGTACGGCCGTGGGTGAGGACCAGGAGGATCGCCTCCTCGCGGCGAGATGGAATGGAACGGCTTGGTCGGTCACCCGCGCCGCGAACCCGGGCACCGCTGACGTGCTTGTTTCGGTGTCCTGTGCCACTTCGAATCGGTGCATCGCCATCGGTAATTACCGCACTGCGTCGACGAAGTTCACCTTGATCGAGCAGTGGAAGAACCAAAAAACTCGTTGGGTCCGCTTGTCAAGCCCTAACCGAGCTAGAGAGGCGAAGAGTCGCAGCCAAGCCGTGCTGGACGCCGTGACGTGAACGCCGTCGCAATCAAACGAATGGGATTGGTCCCTGGATCTATACGTGAGCTGACTTCCTCAAGGCTCTAGTCGGCTACGTGAAGTCCGACCTCATGATCCCAGAAGAACTCAGAGTGTCCAAGCTGGCCCGCACCAACAAGATAGGGGGCCTTGTGTTACGAAATCTCAGGCCGGGGGTTTAACGCCACACAAGTCAGCAAGAACCTGCCCGGCGGCGTGCACCGATAATGCCCACGTCTGGAGTCCCACTACGCCATCGGCCGGGATACACCCTGTTGTTGTGCGCCTCTAACGGCGATGGCAGTCATGGGTCCAAAATTGCTGTCGATGGCGAGTTCCGGGTTTGAGCCCGGCGTGAAATCGCCTCGTCCCTCATTGAGTGCGGTCTGAAGTTCGACCACTGGTCCAGTAGAGCCCTGGGAAAGCACGGGCGGCTCGGGGCTATCGCCTCCCAATGCTCCCCACGTGATCGGCCCGACAATGCCGTCGACACTGATTTCTCTTGAACCCTGAAACTCCTCGACCGCCGATTTGGTGACCGGTCCGAAGACGCCTTCAATTTGGTTGTTACTCAGCGCACGCCGGGCCAGAAGGTATTGCGCCCAACTGACAACGGCCCCTTGGAGCCCTCCGAAATCGTTGCTGGGGGCATTCTTGCCACCTCCGCTTCTCGCCTCCGAAAGTGTATTGCATCGTCAGCGCCGTTACAACCAGCGTTAACTCCTTGCGTCGTGCGCCCAATGAAGGACCGAGCTTGGCAATCCTGGCCATCCTCGGTCTGGCTAATCGGGACGGCGCCAGCGGCGCTTGAGCCACAGCTGGCCGGCCGAAGGTCGGCAGGTCACAACCCCGATGCGATGTTCAAGGCGGCACACGGGATCTAAGGTGCCTGCTCGGATGATTTTAGTTTCATTGGTCGTTGATGAAGCATGTGGCGCTGAGGCTCCAGGAAGCTAGCGGCGGGACAAATGCAAAATGGCATCCTCGTCACCGAACAGACACCTCAGAGGTTGACAATTACTGGCCGGTCGTAGTCGTGATCGGTTCTTGGTCGGGCGCACGGTTTTCGGCCGCCGCCTGCCAGTCGGACTTTGATAAAGATCCGGCTTATCCAGGTCGTAGATCGGTCCATGTAGCAACTGGGGAGGCCTGATGGATTCTGATTTCATGCAGCGTCGCCATCGTGTGAGGACATTTCTGTTCTCTACTATCCCGTTCCTTTTCTGCCTACCGGGTTCGGATCGTGCTCAGCGATGCGACTGCTCCTGTCGACATTTTGATCCGGTTGCAATTCTTCCTTAGCGGCCGATGCCCACAGTCGGCATTTGTCCTCGCCTGCTCCGGGGTTCGTCGTGCGCCGAAGGGCTCCTATGGCAACGTGGTGGAAATGAAGCTCGCTCCTGCGACAAATGTGGTTATGGGACTCCATGCTTCCACGTTTACTTTTGATTCGAATGGAGAGATGGCTCAAGCGTGGCTGCCATATGTCAAAGGCAGCCATGGTGGATGCGTGGGCCCTAGATCAAACCCGACCGTCTTTCGGTGTCCGTGGCCAGTTTGAAGTCCCCGCTTGTGGCCACCAAAAGTCCCCACCCCTCGGGATGAGTTTTCAGTTTTGATCAGCCTAGGTTTTCCTCCCCTCGCGCGCTTCTTTCATCCGGAACGACTCGCCTTCGGTGACGACCAAGACGTTGTGATGGAGCAGTCGGTCGAGCAGGCTGACGGCCGTTGAGTGGTCGGGCAGGAACCGTCCCCAGTCCTCGAATGGCCAATGGGAAGCGACGCCGAGGGACCGACGTTCATAGGCGGCGGCCACCAATCGGAAGAAGAGCTGGGCCCCGGTGTTGTCCATCGGGGCGAAGCCGATCTCGTCGATCAGGATCAGATCCGCTTTGAGGATTCCCTCGAGGACCCGGCCGACCGAGTTGTCGGCCATGCCCCGATAGAGGGTCTCGACCAACTCGACCGCGCTGAAGTAGCGGACCTTGAATCCGGCTTCGATGGCCTGGTGGCCGAGGGCGACGAGCAGATGGCTCTTGCCCGTTCCCGCCGGTCCGACCAGACAAAGATTCTCCTTGGCCCGCACCCATTCGAGGCCGGACAGATAGTCGAACGTCGCCGGCTTGACCGACGATGGCGGCGACGTCGAACTCGTCCAGGGTCTTGGTCACCGGGAAGGAAGCGGCCTTGAGGCGGTTGACGGCGTTGGAGGCGTCGCGCGAGGCGATCTCGGCTTCGATCAGGGTGCGCAAGAACTCCTCGGGCTTCCAGCGTTGCGTCTTGGCCGTCACCAACAATTCGGGCGACAGGGCACGCATGGCGCTGAGACGCAGACGACGAAGCCCGGCTTCGAGTCGGTGGGCAGCGCGGGAGGTGCGGTGCTCATGATCCTTCTCCAATGGCGTAGTCAGACAGTGACCGTGTCGGGACGAGCGGGAGCTCGACGATCAGGGCCTCGCCGGGCGCGGCGGGCGAGGGACCCCGGTGCCCGCCGCGATGATCGAACGCACGTCGTGGGCCCGGAACCTCGAAAAGGCAGCGGCCCGTTCGAGGGCGGCGAGGAGTATCTCCTTGCCGTGGGCGGCCTCCATCTGGGCCAGCTCCTCGAGGTCACCTTTGAGCGAGGTGATGCCCTGGGCCGCCGCACCCTTGATGAAGGACTCGGCCACCGGACCGAGCGCACAGAAGGCTTTCTCCGACGGAGTCTTCGGCCGCACGGCCCGGGTGGGCAGTGGCCGGGGCCCGCCATAGTGCTCGTCGAGAATGGAGGTCTCACCAGGGGCAACGAGGTCGTGGTGGCCACGATCTCGCCCAAGAAGACGACGAGCACCCGGCCGTCTTGGGCCACGAGCTCGACCTGGCGCCCGATGTGGACGTTGGGACCGAATAGCGCGCTGATCCGAAACGGACACAGCGCCGGTGCGCACAACTACGAGGCCGTCAGAGACGTCGTCATCGAACCGGTGGCCCGGACCAAGGGGAAAATGTCGGCCAAACGGCTTCTCCCGGTGGTCAGAGCGGCCGGATATACCGGTTCGCCCCGGAACTTCCGGCGCCTGGTGGCCGAGGTCAAGGCTGAGTGGCGTCAGCAGAACCACCGGGGTCGACGGCCCGGCATCTGGTCGCCGGGTGACATGTTGGTCTTTGACTGGGATGATCGGCACCCCTGTTCGTCTCTGCGCCGTCATGGCCTGGAGCCGGGTCCGTTTCGTGTACTTCGCCGACAACCTCGGGGCACAGAGCACCATGGCGGCGTTGGCCGAGTGCATGGAGACGATCGGGGCGGTGCCCAAGACCCTCCTCACCGATCGCATGGGTTGCCTGAAGGGCGCCACGGTGGCCGGGCTCGTGGTCCCGACACCGGCGGGCAGTTGACCCTTCTCGACGGCCTGGGCGTCGAGCACGGAGCGCTTGACCGTCTTGGGCGTTGTCCCTGCAGATTTCTGCTGCGGCTCTGAAGCTGCCCGTCTCCCGATAGGCGGCATGCATGTCCATGTGTTCCCTCACGGATTTCATTGGGGTGTCCCTTGGTCGGTGCGGCGGTTGGGTTGCACCGCCACCGTCACCGGCCAGGGGGCCACTTCGGTGGATGCTTCAGTGAGGGGTGGGGACTTATCTGGCCACCAGCGGATACCTATCTGGCCACGAGCGGATACCTATTTTGGCCATAACCGGGACTTTTTCATTCCCACGGACATTCGGATGAAGTACGACATTCCAAACGGCACAAGTTATGGCGGGGTATCAGGCCTCCCTCCCGGAATCAGTCGGAATGGAGAACCAGTATGGCAACAAGTCGCGTGTCAACTTCAAGAGCCGGCTGAGGTTGGGAATCAACGCAACCGCACAGCAAGATGATCAGTTCTGGACGCTAGTCGCCGCAATATTGTTCGGACTCGCAACCGCGTTCTTTGTGGATGGAATACGGGGACTTCTGGATCAGGATGCTAACGTTTGAATTATCTAGGTGAGGTAGGCCACTGGTTTGGCAGACCGTCATTGCGGTTGAGGTTCCGACCAGGCCTTTGTGGTGGCATCTCGCAGCACACCGGCCCGGAACCAGCAGCCTCCGCTAGGAGGTCGACCTCCCCAGCAGCCCCCTATCGAGCCGGGCTTGCGGTTCTCCCGCACACGGCTCTCCGACACCGTTCATCGTCAGGCATTCGCAGTTTCGTAGGCCACGGTCCCCGAGAGACGGTAGATGCCGAGGCTGTTGGCCCACCGGTAGTTGAACCGGGTGGTCCAGTTCCAGCCTCGGAGTCCGTGCTTGTGACTGGCAAGCTGCGCCAGCCGCTGGTTCACGTAGCTATCGACGGTGGCGAACTTGTCCGACGAGTTGCCGTGTCGAAAGCACGCCCCCCAACCACGGAGTATCGGGTTGAGGCGATCGGCGACCGCTTCCATGGGAAGGCTGGCGTAGTTATGGGTGGTCATCGAGCGGACCTTGCTCCGGATGGAGTTCATGGCCCTGGCCCACGGCCACCGCTGCAAGTACCAGCGTCCCTTCCACCGGTGCGACGGACGCATTCGATGGCGAAACCCTAAGAAGTCGAACCCTCCGGCACCTCGGGCGAGGTGCACGACCCTCGTCTTCTCAGGATGCAGCCGCAACCCGAGAGGCCCGAGGATCGCCGCCACCTTGGTCTGGGCCATTTCGGCCCGTTCCTCGGTGGCGCAGAGGATTACGAGATCGTCCGCATAGCGGACCAGCGTGCCCAGGCGCCGATGGCTCGTTGCCCATGCCACGTCGAGGACGTGCAGGGCGATGTTGGCGAGCAACGGTGAGATAGGTGAGCCTTGGGCGCGCCGGCCGACGTTTTGGCCAACAGTCCTCCCTCGATGATTCCCGCACGCAGCCAGCACCGCAGTAGCTTCAACATGGCCCGGTCGCAGACGCGGCGCTCGACTTGGCGCATGAGTGCGTCATGATCGATCTCATCGAAGAACGCCTTGACGTTGGCATCGAGCCCCCACAACGTCCCCCGGTTGGCACCATGCCGGATCGTTTCGAGGGCTCCCAGAGCCGAGCGCCGAGGTCGGAACCCGTGACTCGATTCGAGGAAGTCCGCCTCGAACATGGGTTCGAGGACGATCTTGGCGACTGCGATGACAACCCGGTCACGGACGCATGGGATACCGAGGGGCCGGGCGGTGCCCGGCTTCCCCGGCTTGGGGATATAGACTCGCCGCAACGGCTTCGGGCGGTACTTGCCCGCCTTCAACTCGGCAGCCAGCCCATCAAGGAACTCACTTACTCCAGACTCCTCAACGTCGTCGATGGTCATGCCGTCGACGCCGGGAGCCCCCTGGTTGGCACGGACCTGGGCCCACGCTCGCCACAACACGTCGCTGCGGGCGACTTTGTCGAAGAGGGAATGGAACCGCTTGTCCGGTTCCTGCCTGGCACAGCCAGAGAGCACTCGCTGGAGAGCTCGGACACCGTCCACACCTTCGGTGCAGCTGACGGTCCTAGCCGAAGCTTCGGCACGCATCAGATCCCTCTCTCCTCGCTCCTGCATCGGTGAAGTAGGGGCCCTTCGCTCGGACCGGGTTGTGTTGTCCCGGCCGTCATCACTACTACGACCCCCTCCGACTCCCTCTCTCCTGCCTGCCACTTCCCGGGGTCTGCAGTTATAGACAGGCTCGCTTCCCGTCGCCCACAGCGACGGAGCCGAGGAGGGTCTCCCCAGTTCCGATGACAACCTTCTGACCGTTCCACGCCCATTACGCCGGAGGGTTCTTCGACGTCCCCTCCCGGAGACGGGACATCTTCCATGGCCTTCGCCGTCGCGGAACAGGCAGGCACCTCTGCAATCACCCCAGGTGGGGCGTATTTTGACGACGCTTGCTCAGGCTTCGCTCGTGCTGCGGACCGCTCAGTTGCTCCACCCCGCTTCGACGCAGGGATCTCTCCCGACGCCGGGGATTTCACTACCAGGGACCCGGGCGTCTCCCTGGACCGGACTTGCACCGGCTGGCTGTCATCAGCTTGTCGATCGGCTATGTCATGGGAAACCTCCTGCCATAGCACCCGATCGCCGGGCGCACTCCGCGAAAAGTAGATCGCGAAGTAGTTGAGGGGACTTCAGTTGACCCCCCCGTTATGCGAATGTGAGCTGCTGTCACTGAAGCCAGGCGGACCCTGAAATACGAACTCGACCGGGTGAGCCAGTTGTGTGCGCTGTGCGGCTTGTTCATGTTGTAGCTATGCGGGTGATCCTGTCGATGGCGGACGTCACGATGCCTCGCTTCTTGGCAAGCCTGGGGGAGGAGCCCTCGGCCGGTTACGAGCTGCTCGATGACGCCTTGCCCAAGGCAGAGTCGCTTGGAACTCAAAACGTGAACCGCCTTAACACGCTGATCTCGGCGATCACCGGAAGGGGCCCTCCATTTGCGAGGCGCCCCGCTAAGGCGGCTGAAGTGGCACGATGATTGGATGAGCGGAAACCCACCGAACACACCGAATGAGTGGCGAAATGAGATTCAAGCCCTCCAACACGCCATCCACACCTTGCCTCTCACGTCGCCGCAGAAGTCACCTCGTTGACCGCTACATTTCTTACATCTGCTGGGTCGATCGCTATCCTCCAGAGCAGCCGCAGGTGGTACCACCTTTGGAGACTCGTCATTGCTATTGGGGCTGCGCTCGTCGTTGCCGTCGGTGGCGCCAATCTCGGTTCTCCGTGGGTCGTTGGACGACGGTTGGGATTGGTGTCCTCATCGCGACGGGTGACGGCGATCGATCAAATCGGAAACCGGGTTGCTTTTCCCGCTCACGGGCGGAAAAAGCTGAACTGATGGAAGAGCGAAACCTGGACCTTCATCCAACAGCTCCGACTCCTCACGGACGAAACCAAGGTCGGCGACGCATATCAAGGTTTCATTGACCGAATGGAGACTATAAGCCGCTATGAGGTTGACGAGTACGTTGGATCCATTGCCTTGGGGGCACCCTGCCACCGTCGAAGGAGGCGCTACTCGGGCGGATCTGGGAAATGAGGGTGCGAAACATTTGCGTGTGCCCATGGCGCCGCACGCAGCGCCCGGACCGACTCTGAGGACTTCAAGCCAACACCGGACCACTGGCCACAGGTAAGTCGTCGGCCGTGAGAAACCATGCGTTCTGGTGATCGTGTCGCCGACACGGAGTCTCGACGCCCTCTGCATGGTGCTCCGCCGACGAAACGACCGCTCCGTCCTAGGTCGAGTCGACGCTGAATTCGCACAGGGCGGACATCGACCCGAAGCTCTCCAAGCCCATTTCACCCAGTCCTGTGATCACTTATTTTGCTTGACACAAGTCTTCGTCGGAACTTACCTTACACATGGCAGTTGGGTTGCTGCGGCGGAGAATGGCCTCCCGCGAACATGGGCAGCCTGGATGGAAGTGGTAAGGATTCAGATTCACCAAACAAATCAAAGCATGAAGCTGGAAGCGTGTCCTTTTTGTGTACGTCTGGTTTGATTTCCCACGTCCAATGTCGTCAACGTGTAGGAGGTAGTGATGCCCTCAATCACCAGCGGTTGGAATGCCAGATGAAGCGTGGATGGGACCTCCCCGTCTCCAGCAGGGACCGGTCACGACGGCGCTCCAACTCGGCCCGCCGGCCTCGCTCGTCGGCTTCGTGGAGTGGGCCGGGCTTCAATGCCATTTGGCGACCCGACAATATTCAGCCGCCCGCCACTAGGCGCGATCCATCGCTTCTTAGAGCTCAATCTCACGAATGACTCGTTTAATTTCCACGTGATCTCTGGCGTGGTACCGAACCGCGGGTTCAACGAGCACGCCGATCCTCCAGTTGTATGGCTTGCACTACATGCAACGCACGAGCGACGCCGATCCGCCGCCGTCCCGACCGCCGGTCAGGCACTCCATATCGAGCCGGGGTTGTTCATGAACGTTCCGGGCAGTGCGGCCAACAACAATCAGGCCACGATCGTTCGGATGGGCAGCATCCCCCACGGGACCACGGTGCTGATGCAAGGGCCCAACCCGGGCCCAGAAGCCACGGCCGGCGTGCCCAACATCCCGGTCGTCCAGCCCTTGCGAATCTTCCCGGTGTTCAGCCGTTCACCACGACACAAGGCCTGGCAATCCTAGCCCGTGAGCATCGCACCGACAACACCCGGATCTCCAGGACCGCCCCCGTGGCGGCCGTGACCTACGGCCAAGAGCACCTGGTGCCCGAGAATACGGATATCGCAGCCGACGCCGCCTTTCCCGCCTCCCAGAGCAATGGTCCTTACCCGGCGCAGTTCCAGGGGTTCGTCAACGATCCCAACTCGGTCCTCCGCGACGCTATCGCTGGCCAGAACATACTTGGGTTCATCGAGATCAACCTCTGAGCGGACGGCGTGGGACAAGGGATCGAGAACATCCCGTTCCTCGGGTTTCGACTCCGCAGGGTGACGTCGCAGTCAGACCGGCCGACCGATTCCATTGTGATCGTCAGAGGTCACGGCCCGTGAAGACCATCTTATCGATGCAGTTGTCAATCGTGTCTTGATGGGCGAACCGGCAGCCGTCGCGGACTCGGCAAAGCGAGAAGGGGTCCAACAGCTCATTCCTGGAGTCCGTCGGTCTTTGTTCCCACACCGACGAGCGAACAGGCCCAAGAAGCGCTGGCCATCGAGGGACACGAGCGTGGACGCCGAGTGACCGCGGCGAAAGTCTGACGATGACGCCCTCGGAGATGACGACCACGGCGTCGGCATGTTTATGGCCTCTTGCTCACCGAACATGACGCCTTCGTGATCATCGAACGTGGTGGGCGACCCCCCATGTTGACCTCGTCTTCGGCCCTTCCTTGGCCAGCTTGAGTCATCAAGTTATGAGACCCATGCAGTTCGTCCAACTCGATTGCACGGACTGATCGAGTCCGTCTGATTTGCGCTTCACCTTGGTAAACACCACTCCACCCAGGCCGACAAGGGAACCGGCTTCCGACATCCAAATTCGTATCGGAAGGATATTCGTGGAATCTCACGACATCGCACTCAATCCGAGTCGGTACGGTCTGCCCTCGGCTTCCGAGGATGCTCAATCAATTTCGAGAAGAAATGCTGCGAGTGCGGCTGCGGATAAACCAAACAAACCTGCCGCGACAAATAGATAAATTTGTTCACTCTGCTCTTCACTGGCATCGACACCAACTGCGACGCCCGGTAGGAGTGGTCCGTTTTTCAACCAGTCCCAGCTCATGTTGCCGGGTGTGCCAGTTACGGTGGGGCCACCTCCCTGAAGTTCAAACGCCCCCGCATCGAAGAGCACTTCAGCGGTGAAGGGTGCCGGGTTCTCCCTTGAACCTTGAGTGGGGCGCTGGGGTAAAGAAAGTCGACGAGACGAGGCGGTCCTTCGTAGAGCCGAGACTCAGAAGCGTGCACGCTCGGTACAGGTCCAGAAGACGAAGACCTCGACCCGGGCATCGCTAACGACGGGTCCCGCATCAAAGAGTCTCCGATTGAGGTAACCGCTCTGGAATTGGGAATACGAGTGCGCGCCGGGTCTGAATGCGCCCTTCACATCCATTGCTTCACCTCCCTTTACAGGGGAAGGGGGCGTCACAGTCATGCTCGAGTTCGGAACCATCACGAGGTGGTCCGATTTCTCGTGCACCAGATGGATAGCGTCCAATCGACTGACTCTCCGGCGGGAACGTCCATACCAACGGTTACGACATTGCGCCCGCCTTCAAGTGTCTCGGGCTGATCAAGGAGGTAGGTCGGTACGTTGGCCGACCGCTGAATGGCCAAGAACTGAATGGCGGTCATTTTGGCGGCTGCACAACACCGAGGTCTGGGAAGAACGATGAGACCCACAACGAGTGACGCAGCAAAAAGCATTCCTTCGACCACCGCCTTGAGGAAATCGACTGGCGATCTCTGGTTTTTAGACAAGGTGACGGACCAAGATGGCCTATTACTGGTGCCGGTTACTGGTGCCGGTGAAAGAGGTGAAACGGTCCTCTGTGCGGACGAACATCGTCAGGCTTGGGAGACGTCAGCGACACAGCAATGGGTTTGGGATCAAGTAACGCCACGTCATTCGGCGCGAGTCTTGCCGATCGTTGCATCACAGGCGTCAATGGCTTTAATCAAATCTGGATAACTGGTTACGCTCATCTCTTCAAAACCAGGCAACACAAGATCTTTGCCCTTTGTATCCGAGCACCTGGAAAGTCGTCCTCGTGTACACCATGTTCAGGCTGGCCTGCGCGGCAACCAGAGCCACCGAACCCTTGACCTGTGCCACCGTCTGGACCACGCATGCAGGACGAACCTCATTCCGACACCCCATCTGATCGGAAGGACATCGACATACCTCATGTAATCGAGGATGATCGTCCGGTGGGCCACCCTTTCGTCGAGGCTAAAAGGTGCAAAACCTAAGGACAGCGTGTGCGAAATGTCGAGATCCTTCTCGCTCTCCACCAAACTCGACAACGGTTTCTTCGTGATATCTGGGAGAATCGAAGTTCAGCTCAACGTTCGACGCATTCGGATCGTCGTGCGGATCGTTAGGCAAATTCTGATCGTCAATCGGATACCACATGCGTCACCCACCTGACGGTACGAAAGGTTGCTGCCCTAACGGGCACTATTTTGGCAAATAACGGCGTAGCAAGTCACCAGCAGTCTTGAAGCCGCCTCACCCCTCACCTGTATATTTGCAACTGCGACTGCAGATGTCAACAGTCAATCGGAGACTCCGACAAGGACTTCCCTTCGTCACGTCTCAATCATCCGCCGGGAATTTCCTGGGCGTTTCGATGAAGTGGGACGAAGGTGCGAGTGTTTGGCATTTTGCGCCTATCTGGCTTGGCGGATGGACCAGGCCGTCGCCGAGATGCCGGACTGCATGCCACAGCTTTTTCAGAAGCCAGCGGGACGTCCAGGAGAATGAGCCCAACTCAGTGAGCACCTTTGGGGGCCGCCAGGCCCCGAGCGCCCGGCCGAGGCGGCGGCGAAGCCGCCGGCCGAGGCGAGGGCGGCTTGATTCAGTAGAGAAGGATTGTCACAACTGGGTTCGGATCTCGATCGGATCTGGGCAGACCTGCATGTTCTGAAGCCCGCTCTCCACGCCTGCTCCTGTCGCACCTCGTCTCACCCTGTCCCACGTCGTCTCAGCAATTCCTCTTGTTTTCGGTGTCGTGCCGTGTTGCGCACCGCTGCACCCTGGTCGTCACCGTGTTCGGTTCGTTCGTTCGCATTTCGGTGTCGTTCGTAGCCTTCGGTTCCAAGGCCGGACGCTCCTGCGCCTCTTACGTCAGCGTTCTGACCTCGATGTTGTCCGAAACGGGCTCGCTCAGCGGCTCTTAGTAAGTGGGAGGGGTGTTGCTTCCCGCTGAAAGGAGCCATCAATGCGTCTGCCCGTCGACACCAGTGTCACCCACTTCGTCCCGGCCGGTCCGTCCAAGCCGGTCGTCGACTTCGACACCAAGCAACCCAAGGTCGACCGCAGGACTCGAGGGGGAGGACCACGCATGACGCCAGTCCTCACGCCACGAGTGTGGCGCGGCAGGCGCCGTCTCCCCCCCGACATGCGGACAAGGTAACCGGGGCGCATTGCATCCTTGGATCGCGCGCACCGCCGATGCAAACAAGTCCTTCGACTCCACAAGGAGCGGGTCGGAATGAAAGGGAACAAGGAGCGCTTGCTGCTCAGCCTGGAGGAGACTGCGCTGGTCCTCGGGATCGGCCGTTCCACGTTGTACCGAGCGGTGAAAGACGGCAGCGTGCCGTTCCCGGTGCACCGTATCGGTGGGCGCTCGTTCGTGCCGAAGGCGGCGCTCCAGCGGTTCTTGGAGGGCGAACCGGTGGCCGGGGACCAGGAAGCGGCGTCGGTGTGAGTGGGCGGACCTATGACCTCAGAACGGTCGTCCAGAAGACGTCCGATGTGCGCGGCGGCCCGCTGGTCCTCGCTGGCGATCGAGTCGGTGTAGTGGCGGGCCATGTGAGCTGTCGACCAACCCATCCGGGCCTGCTTCTGGCGCTCCGGGATCACCGCGTCGAGGGAGGTCGCCTGAAAGTGACGAAGCGAGTGCAGGTGGATGTCGGAGGGGAGCGCAGCCGCCTTCCTCGCCCTGGTGAAGGCGTGGGTCACGGCGTCCGGGTACGGGGGCGTCCCACCACCCGGGCTCGGCCGAGAACACGAAGCCCTCGTCCGTGAGCGCCACCCCGGCGTCGTTCGCCAGCCGGAGCTGCACCGCCTTCAGCGACTCGAGCTCGGCCAGGGTGCCGGCATCGACGGCCACCCGACGGATGCTCGTGCGCGTCTTCGGCGCCTTGACGCTCGCACCGCCGGCCGAGGCGATCACCGATTCGTCGATGGTCAGCCGGCCATCGTCCCAGTCGATGTCCGACCAGCGCAGGGCGCACGCCTCGCCCCGCCTCGCCCCGGTCGCCGCGACGACCCGGAGCAGCGCCGAGTACCGAGGGTCGAGCGTCCTTGGCGGCGGACAGTAGTCGCCGGACCTCCTCGGGCGTCGGGGCCCGCACCGGCTCGGGCGTCTCGGTCAGCTTCCACTTGGGCAGCTCGGTGTCAGCCACCGGGTTGGGGAGCTTGTTGGCGCTCCACTTGCGTGCCAAGCGGCAGGCTCGGTTGAGCATCGAACGGACGTAGCGCGACCGTCTCACGCCCGGCGCCCCCCGACTTGAGGCGCCGGAAGTACTGCTCGATGTCGTAGGGGGTGAGGGTGGCGATGCGCTCCTTGCCGATCGATTTGCGGATGTGGACGTTCCATACGCTCTCGTAGCGCTGTGCGGTGACTGGGCTCAGGTCCTCCCAGCCGTTGGCTTTCCAACCCTCGATGGCGTCGTTGATCGTCGTCCGCTCATCCCAGCGCTCGACCTCGGGCTCGGTCGGGCGCTCGGGATTGAAGTCCTGCGCCACGAGCAGGCGGGAGAGCTCCTTCTCGGCCGCTCGCCTGGTCCCCCGGAAGCTCTTGCTGGTGTGCCGCACCCGGCCCTTCGAGTCCCTCCCGAGGTACAGGCGCAGCTCCCAGGCGTCCTTCCCCCGGTCCGGTCGCGGTCGGATGCTGCCTGCCACTGTCCTGCCCCTTCCTGGGCCCCGCTCGGGAACGCGTATTTCGCTGTTCGGCCGAAATTGTCGGGACGCGTGTTGGGACAGAGCGTATCTGAAGGGTGTGTCAGGGCAAATAGTGCCTCTGAGCTGGAGCCTGAGAGGAGATTCGAACTCCTGACCTGCGCATTACGAGTGCGCTGCTCTACCGACTGAGCTACCCAGGCGAAAAATGGTTTGTGGCTGACTTGCAGGACTTTTGGTGCTCTCTCGCTACGGTTTCACGAATTACCACCGTGAGCGACGCTCAGGGCGTTCGATGGTCGTTGGAGATGTTCACCTCCAGCGCCCCAGCAGAAGCCCCTAGGCGGCACAACGTCACCGGGCAAGCGTAACCGGCCTGACGGAGGCCCCCAAAGTCGTCCCGAGGAGGTCGGAGACCGTGAGCAAGAGCGACTCCGTATTGCCACCGACATGGGACCACCTGCTCCGCCCGTTCCCGAGTTCCTACCCCGGCGACAGGTCCGTTCAGGCGGCAAGGGCGGCCAGCCGGACGAAGAGCGACTGGAGCAGCAGGGTCTCGTTCGGGTTCCGGGGCAGCGCCTGGGTCACCTCCGTGATGAGGTCGACGGCCGCCGCGGCGGCCTGCACGTCCTGGTCACCCACTCCGACGGCTCCCCCGCGCACGGCCCCTGCGACCTGGGCTCGATAGGTCCGGGCCAGCACGCCCAGTCCAGCCCGCAGCGCGTCGACCCGGAAACGGCGCTCCTCACGCTGGTACTGGTCCACTCTTTCCTTGCGGCCCGGCAGGGAGCGCTCGCCCATCTCCTTGGCCGCCTCGGTCAGCGTCTCGAGCTCACGCTGGTGCGCCACCCGCAGCGGCTCGACCGCGCGGTCAGCCGACTCGATCACGTGCCGGACCAGCAAAGCCGCGGTGGTGCCAGAGCCGGTCAGGGCGTCGGGTACCGATGACCACAGCGCCACCCGGGCCGCCACGTCGGAGTCCTCCACCATCACCCGGGCCCGTTCGGGGTTGCCCCCGCTGCTGTCGGTCACCGCCGCGGCCAGTTCTGGTGCGACGCCGGCTCCCTCGAGCCAGTGCAGCAAGCACGTCCCGCGGCACCTGCGGGAAGGGCACCGTGACGCAGCGGCTGGCGATCGTCACCAGGTCGCTGTTCATCTCGTCCGCCAGGAGGACGAACACGGTGTCACCCGGCGGCTCCTCGAGCGCCTTGAGCAGCACCGGCGCCCGGTCCAGCACCAGGTGCATGTCGTGCACCACGATCACCTGGCGTGCCGCCACCAGCGGGCGGTGGTGGGCCAGCGTCACCACCTGGCGCATCATCTCCTTCGACACGGTGGCACCGCTGCGCCGCACGACGTGGAGGTCGGGCGCCGTCCCCGCCAGGGCCGCCCGGCAGGTGGCGCAGGTCCCGCATCCCCCTTCGGGACAGAGCAGCGCGGCGGCGAAGCCCGAGGCGGCGGCCAGTCCACCGTTGCCCGAAGGGCCGACGAAGAGATAGGCGTGCACGGGATTGATCGCGGCGGCGCGCAGCGAAGCCACCGCCTCCTCCTGGCCCAGCACGCCGGAGAACAGGGACGCTGCGGGTCTTTCTTCGCTCACCGGTCCGTGATGCGCGGGTCGCCCAATCGATCGTGCACGGCCGCGACGATATGCGCCGTCAGCACGGACGCGTCCTCCGTGCCGTCGACCACGACCCAATGCCCGGGGTCGGCCACGGCCTGGGTCAAGAATCCCTCGCGGACCCGGGACGCGAAGTCGGGGCCCAAGCGCTCGAGGCGGTCCCCATCGCCGCCGGCCGCCAGCCGCGCCGCTGCCACCCCGACCTCCACGTCGACCAGGATCGAGAGGTCGGCGGCCAGCCCGCCCGTGGCAAAGGCCACCAGGGCGGCCAGTTCGTCGGCGGGCAGGCCCCGCCCGTAGCCCTGGTAGGCGATGGTCGAGCCCGAGTAGCGATCGCTCACCACCCAGGTGCCGGCGGCCAGGGCGGGCTCCACCACGGCGGCGACGTGCTGGGCCCGGTCGGCCGCCATGAGGAGCGCCTCGGTGCGCAGGGCCGGTGCTGGTTTCTCAGGGTCGAGCACGATCGCGGCGCAGGGCCCGCCCGATCGGCGTCGCCCCCGGCTCATGCGTCAACAGGGCGCCGAGTGACTCGGCCAGCGCCCGGGCCTGGGTCGACTTGCCGGACCCGTCGATACCCTCGAGCGCGAGGAGACGTCCCCGGGCCGGCATGTCAGAACGGTTCGTTCAGTGGGGCCTTCATGCTGGGCGACTCGTCCGCATCGGCCGTCACACGCGCCTTCTTGGTGGCGGACGCCTTCTTGGCCGGCGTCTTCTTCGCCGTGCTCTTCTTGGCCGTGGCCTTCTTCGCCGTCGCCTTCTTCTTGGCCGGCGCCTTCTTGGCCGCAGACTTCTTCTTGCGGGTGGACGGACCGGCGGCTCGGCGTTCGGCCAGGAGTTCGGAGGCGCGGTCCATGTCGATCGTCTCCACCACGTCCCCCTTGCGCAGGCTGGCGTTGGTGGTGCCGTCCGTCACGTAGGGACCGAAGCGGCCTTCTTTCACCACGACGGGCAGATTTGTCGAGGGGTCGGGGCCGAGTTCGCGGCAGGGGCGCGGCGGCGGTCCGACCTCGCCGTTGCTTGGGCTGCGCGAAGAGCGCGCTGGCCTCGTCCAGCGTGACCGTGAGCAATTGCTCCTCGCTAGTCAGGCTGCGGGTGTCGGTGCCCCGCTTGAGGTAGGGCCCGAATCGGCCGTTGTGCGCAACGACATCCTCGCCCGTTTCGGGATCCGTCCCGACCGTCCGTGGGATGCGCAGCAATTCCAGAGCCTGCTCGAAGGTCAGCGTGGCCGGGTCCATGGTGGAGAACAGTGACGCCGTCCGTGGCTTCTCCCCGCCCTCGGTCAGCTCGCCCACCTGCACATAGGGACCGAAGCGCCCGGCCTTCACCTGCACGTCGAGCCCGTTCTCCGGGTCGCGGCCGAGCACACGGTCGTTCGATGGTGCAGCCAGGATCTCCTCGGCTCGCTCGATGGTCAGCTCATCGGGAGCCAGGTCGTCGGGGATCGAGGCCCGGTCCTCCCCGCGTTGGAGGTAGGGCCCGTAGCGGCCCACCCGGGCCACGATCTGCTCGCCGTCGCTGTCCTCGCCCAGTGGGATCGAGTTGATCTCGCGGGCATCGATCTCGCTCAGGTGGGCCGCCACCGTGGCCTTCAGGCCGAGCGTGTCGACCTCTGAGCCGTCGCCCGTCATCGCGCCCGGGGCCCCGCTGCCGAAATAGAAGCGGGTCAGCCAGGGCAGGGCCTCCCCGCTCCCCGATGCGATCCCGTCGAGGTCGTCCTCCATGGACGCGGTGAACCCGTAGTCGACCAGATTGGTGAAGTAGCGCTCGAGCAGTCCGACCACGGCGAAGGCGGTGAAGCTGGGAACGAGCGCCGTCCCCTTCTTCCACACGTAACCGCGGTCGAGGATGGTGGAAATGACACTGGCGTAGGTGGAGGGTCGCCCCACGCCGAGCTCTTCCATGGCCTTGACCAAAGAGGCTTCCGTGTAGCGCGCCGGCGGCTGGGTGGAGTGCGAGCCCGGGACGAATTCGGTGCCGTTGACCCGGTCACCCTCGCGCAGCGCGGGCAGCACCATCTCGTCGGCGCTGTCGGTGTCGGGGTCGTCCTCGTCGCGGCCCTCCTGGTAGGCACGGAGGAAGCCGGCGAAGGTGATCGACGCGGCCACTGGCCGAGAATTCGGCCTGCTGGCCCGCGGCGAGGCCCGAGGGAACATCGGCCACCAGTCGCAACTGGGCGCTGGTCCCGGTGGCGTCGTTCATCTGCGAGGCCACCGTACGCATCCAGATCAACTCGTAGAGGCGGAGCTCGTCACCCGACAACGCGCGTCCCGACCTGATTGGGGGTGCGGAAGGTCTCACCGGACGGACGAATGGCCTCGTGGGCCTCCTGGGCGTTCTTGACCTTGCGCTCGTAGCGCCGCGGCGCGTCGGGCACGAAGGCGTCCCCGTACATCTCGCGAGCCTGGCTGCGGGCCGCGGTGAGCGCCTCGTCCGACAAGGTGGTCGAGTCGGTGCGCATGTAGGTGATATAGCCCTGCTCGTAGAGGCGCTGGGCCACCTGCATGGCCCGCTGCGCGCTGAAGCGGAGCTTGCGCCCGGCCTCCTGCTGCAACGTCGACGTCATGAACGGGGGGGCCGGCGAACGCCGGAAGGGGCGCTCGGTCACCGAGCTCACGGTGAAGGTCTGCCCGGCCAGGGCGCCGGCCACCGAGGTGGCCTCCTCCTCCCCCAGGACCCGGACCTCGCTCTTGCCCGTCCGGGCTCCCTGCTCGTCGAAGTCCTTGCCGGTCGCGATGGCCGTGCCGGCCAGGCTGACCAGGGCGGCGCCAAAACCGGCCGGGGCGGCCGCGTTGCTGAACGTGCCGTCGATGCCCCACCAGGTGGCCGAGCGGAACCGCATGCGGGCTCGCTCGCGCTCGACCACCATCCGCGTGGCCACGCTCTGCACCCGGCCGGCGGACAGGCGCGGCATCACCTTGCGCCAGAGCACCGGGGAGACCTCGTAGCCGTAGAGGCGGTCGAGGATGCGCCGCGCCTCCTGGGCATCGACCAGGCGGCGGTCGAGATCGCGCCACTCCTCGACGGCGCGGGCGATGGCCGCCGGCGTGATCTCGTGGAACACCATCCGCTTCACGGGGACGGTCGGCGACAGCACCTCGGACAGGTGCCACGCGATCGACTCGCCCTCCCGGTCTTCGTCCGTTGCCAGGTAGAGCTCGTCGGCTCCCTTGAGAAGCTTCTTCAGGTTGGCCACGACCGACTTCTTCGGCGCAGACACCACGTAGAGTGGCTTGAAGCCGTTGTCGACATCGACGCCCAGACGCGCCCACGACTCGCCCTTGTAGGCGGCCGGGACCTCGTCGGCACCGCGGGGCAGATCGCGGATGTGCCCGACCGAGGACTCGACGATGAAGTCGGGACCGAGCATCCCGCCGATCGTGCGCGCCTTGGCCGGCGACTCGACGATGACGAGTGCCTTACCCATGGCTCACCCCGTGGAGGGCAGGTTGCAGCGGGAAATCAGAGGGCATGGTGAGCCACAGAGTGAGGGCATCCCACCCGCCTGTCAAGAGCACCCGAAGACGGCGACCCCGTCGAGGTAGGCGTTATTGGGCCCCTGACCAGGTCAATCGACCGAGGCAACCGGCGCCGCCACGGCCGCGGTCGAATCGACCCCCGCATCCGAGTCCATGGCCTCGCCAGCCCGCTTCGAGAAGGCCAGCGCTGCCAACAGGATGACCAGCGACACCCCGGCGATGGCCAGGCGGGCGCCGGTGTTGTGGCGCAGCGTGATCACGGCCGGGAGAATGAGCAGCGACACCAGGTTCATGACCTTGATCATCGGGTTGAGCGCCGGACCGGCCGTGTCCTTGAAGGGGTCACCCACGGTGTCGCCGATCACCGCGGCCTTGTGCGCCTCCGAGCCCTTGCCGCCCTCGTTGCCGTCCTCGATGTACTTCTTGGCGTTGTCCCAGGCGCCACCGGAGTTCGACAACGTGTTGGCCATGAGCTGGCCCGTCAGGATGGTGCCGGCCAAGAAGGCCCCGAGCGCCAGATAGTTGATGCCGAAGCCCACGATGACCGGGGTCAGGATGGCCAGCAGGGCCGGCGTGGCCAGCTCGCGTTGGGCCGCCGCCGTGCAGATGCTGATCACCCGCCCGTACTCCGGCTTCTCGGTGTAGTCCATGATCCCCGGGTGCTCGCGGAACTGGCGACGCACCTCGAGCACCACCGTTCCCGCCGAGCGGCCCACGGCCCGGATGGCCAGCGACGAGAAGAGGAAGGCGATGGAGCCGCCGATCAGGAGCCCGATGAAGGTCGTCGGGTTGGCCACATTGATCTGAATCACGCTGAAGAGCTTGGAACCCGTGGCATGGAGGCTCGGAATCTGTTCGCCGATCGTTTCGATGAACGACGCGAAGAGGGCCACCGACGCGATCACGGCCGAGCCGATGGCCACACCCTTGGTGATGGCCTTGGTGGTGTTGCCCACGGCATCGAGACTCACCATGATGCGCTCGGCGTCTCCGGTGAACTCGCCCGACATCTCGGCGATACCCGCCGCGTTGTCCGACACCGGACCGAAGCTGTCCTCGGATACCACCATGCCGGCCGTGGCCAGCAGACCGATGCCGATGAGGGCGATCAAGTAGAAGGTCAGCTCGATGTTTCCGTCGCCCAGGCCGATGGCCACGCCGATGGCGATGGCGATGGCGATGATGGCCCACACCGACGACTCGAGTCCGATGTAGATGCCCGCCAGCACCGTGGTGGCCGGACCCGTGCGAGCCGAAGCGGCGATCTCCTTGACGGGCCCGCGCTCGGTGGAGGTGAACTGCTCGGTGATCTGACTGGCCACCAGTGAGAGGACCACCCCCGTCAGGACGGCCCAGAAGACCTTGAGGTCGTGCACGTAGTACTGCGCCACCAGGAAGGCGCCGATCACCGTCAGCAGAGCGGAGAGCCAGAACCCCCGGTTGATCGAGGCGAGCGCGGTCTTGTCGCTGTTGCGGTAGCGCACCACCACGATGCCGATCACCGACGCGAAGATGCCGATCGCCGGCACGATGAGGGGGTACAGGACGGCGGCTGTGGGGTTGTGACCGATTGTCCTGAAGGCCGAGTAGCCGAGGATCAACGACGAGATGATGGTGATCTCGTACGACTCGAAGAGGTCGGCCGCCATGCCGGCGCAGTCGCCCACGTTGTCGCCCACGTTGTCGGCGATGGTCGCCGCATTGCGGGGGTCGTCTTCGGGGATGCCGGCTTCCACCTTGCCCACCAGGTCGGCGCCGACATCGGCCGCCTTGGTGAAGATACCGCCGCCGACACGCATGAAGAGCGCGAGCAACGAGGCGCCGAACGCGAACCCGATCAGGACCGCGGTGGCGGAGTTCTGGAAGATCAGGACGATGGTGGTGGCGCCGGCCAGGCCGAGGCCCACGCAGAGCATGCCGGTGACGGCACCGGTGCGGAAGGCCACCCGGAGAGCGTCGGCCATGCCGCCGCCCTTGGAGGCGGCCGCGGCGGTGCGGACGTTGCCCCGCACGGCGATGCTCATGCCGATGAAGCCGGTGAGGCCCGAGAAGGCGGCGCCGAAGAGGAAGCAGATGACCCGGTACAAGCCGTCCTGCTGGAAGCTGAGCGCGATGCCGCCGTCCGGCTTCACCACCTTGGTGGCCGTGAAGAAGATCAGGATGGCCAGCGGGATGATGATCATGACGATGGCGCGGAACTGTCGGGCCAGGAACGCCTCGGCGCCCTCTTGGATCGCCTGGGCGATCTCCTTCATCTTGAGAGTGCCCTGGTCGGCCGCAAGGACGTTGCGCGCCAGCAGCAGACCGGAGGCGATGCCCACGATCCCGGCCACTAGGCAGATGTAGAGCCAGGTCTTGTCAGTCCCGCCAAGGCGGAAGGCCTGATAGCCACCGTCGGCTGCGAGGAGATTGATCATTCCCGGTGTGCCCTTTCTTCTTCTTCAGGTTCTGCGGAGGAGGGGGCGGAGCCGCCGTCCTCCCCGGTGCGGCAGCGGTCAGCACCGTCTTGGTCGATCTCGTCAGTCCGGTCGGGGAGCCCGCCGACCCGGAGCACCCGTTTCCGGGCCGTGGGGACGTTAGCGACTGGGCGCCCCCAGGGGCAATTTCACTCGGATTTCCTGCGCCGGAGGGGCCTGGGGGGCGCTCAACCCTCGGCCGGATCGGCCGGCGCCCCCTGCACCAGCTCGAAGGAGGGGTTGAGCATGGCCGGCCGCCGACCCCAGGTCCCGACCATGCCCTCGGCCACCAGCCGAGCCCCGGGGTCGATACCCGCGATCTTGGGCCGGCCCTGGAAGACCAGGAGCAATCCCCCCGAGCCGTCGCTCAACACGCACTCGAGGTTCTGCGTCCCCGCCCGCGGTTGCACCCGGACCGACTTCACCCGGCCGGCCACCCGCACCCGCTGGCGCGGGACGACCGCGGCGATCGGCGTGGTGGCGCCCGCCCGCTGGGCCAACGTCTGGTCGGCCGCCAGCAGCGCGGCCGGCCGCTTCGGCCCGTCGCGCCGGCCCTGGCGGTCGAGTCCGGTGCGGCCCTCGTCGTCGATGGTCTCACCCTCGAACTCACCCCGCCGCGCCCGCTCCTGGACCGAACGGCCGTAGCGACGAACCTGGTCGCCGTAGTGGCTGGCCACGTTGAACGGCACGATGGTGGCGCTCACGTGGGGCACCTGCCCGAGGACGGCGGCGATCTTGTCGGCCGTGCGGTCGTGCAGGAAACGCTGCCAGCCCCGGGCGAACGCCCGCCGGGGCAGGAGCACCGTGCATTCGGTGTCCCCGTCGAGCGTGGCGTCGGCCACCAACTCGACCGCGGCCCGGCCCAGTCGCCGGTCGGGACACTCGATGATGTCGAGCGGCAGCCGCGACAGGCCGAGCCGTCCCCACTCTTCCTCGAGCTCACGGGCTGCCTTGGTGTCGATGTCGAAGTGCACCGCCCGCAGGTCGTCAGGGGCCAGGGTGCGGGCGTACTGCAGTGCCCGGGCGGTCGCGGCGTCGAGACGGTCCACGAGGACCACGACGACATGGCGCCGCAAAATCGGGGTCTCGGACACCTCGACCACCCCGGTCTCGAGCAGCTCGGCTTCCTCCACGTACTGGTGGTGCAGCCGGATCAAGCCGATATAGAGGAGCGGCCCCACGACCACGATGAGCCACGCGCCCTCCTTGAACTTGGCCACGGCGAAGATCAGGACCACGCTGAAAGAGAGGAACGCCGAGAAGCCGTTGATGGCGATGCTCCGTCGCCAATGGCCCTCGCGGGCCACGAGGTGGTGTTTGACCATGCCCGAGCCGGCCATGGTGAACCCGGTGAAGACGCCGATGGCGTAGAGAGCGACCAACCCGTTGACCGAGGCCCGGTAGACGAGGATGAGGGCGAGGGCCACCCCGGTGAGCACCAGGATCCCGTTCGAGAAGGCCAGGCGGTGGCCCCGCCGGGTCAGCTGGCGGGGCAAGAAGGCGTCGCCGGCCACGAAGCTGGCCAGGTAGGGGAAGCCGTTGAAGCTCGTGTTCCCGCCCGTGTAGAGGATCAGCATGGTGGCCAGCTGCACCACGTAGAAGCCGACGTGGCCGATCGCGCTCGTCCCGAAGACCGCCTTGACCTCTTGGGACACCACCGTGGGGCTTCCGGCCTGGTAGGGGACGGCGTGGGTCCACTTGGCCAGCAGCGTCACCCCGAGGACGAGGGTCCCGAGCGTCGTGCTCATCACGACCAGGGTCTGGCGGGCGTTCTTGGCCTCGGGCCGCTGGAAGCTGCTCACCCCGTTGGAGATGGCCTCGAGCCCGGTGAGCGACGAGCCACCGTTGGCGAAGGAGCGCAGCAGCGAAATGAAGGCGAGGCCCATGAGCCAGCCCGAACCGGGAGTCCCGATCTTTCCCCCGAACACCTGGTTCGACGGGGGCAGCGGAATTTGGTGCAGCTGGCCGAGTGCCTCCTTGACGAAGCCCACGATGATCACCGAGGCCAACGAGAAGATGAAGAAGTAGGTGGGGATGGCGAAGAAGCTGCCCGCCTCCCGGATACCGCGCAGGTTGCCGTAGAGCAGGACGAGGACGACGGCGACGGTGATGGTGACGGTGTCGACCGTGTTGGCCAGGCTGGGCACCGCGCTGGTCAGCGCGGCCGTGCCGGCAGAGGTCTGGACGGCGACGGTCACCGTGTAGTCGATGAGGAGCGCCACCGCGGCGATCTGGGCGACCCGCGGACCGAAGTTGTCCCGGGCCACCACGTAGGACCCGCCCGCCTTCGTGTAGAGCTGGATCACCTCGAGGTACGAGAGGGTCACGAAGAAAAGGACGCCGATGATGGCCAGGGTGATGGGCACCACGAGCGTGAAGGCGGCCAGACCGACGTAGGGCACCAGCTGCGTCAGCATCTGCTCGGTGCCGTAGGCCGAGGACGAAATGCAGTCGGGCGAGAGCACGCCGAGGGCGATCGGCTTGCTCAGGCGTTCCGAGGCCAGCTGCTCGGTGACGAGCGGCGGCCCGAGCAGAAGGTTCTTCAGCCGGTACCGGCGCGACTCGGGGATCTCGGTTGCGGCCGGCCCGGGCAGCGGCATCGTGGGCCGGGGCGAGGCCGGGCGCGGCGCCGGCCTCGCGATCGTCAGCCGGCGACGAGGTCGACGTCGTCGGGGTGGCCACCCGCCACACAGTAGAAGCAAACCCGTGCCCATCTCGGACTGCCTTTGCGCGACGCGGGCGGGCGTGTTGCACTGTGGCCCGTGCACGTCGTCGTCGTCGGTTGCGGCCGGGTGGGCTCGGGCCTGGCCGTCCTCCTGAGCAAAGAGGGCCACTCCGTGGCGGTCCTGGACCGCTCACCGCGGGCCTTCCGGCGCCTGAAGGACTGGGACGGCCCCTGCATCGTCGGTTCGGGCTTCGACCGCGACGACCTCGAGAAGGCGGGGGCGCTCGAGGCCGGGGCGCTGGCCGCCGTGACGAGCGGCGACAACACCAACATCCTGACCGTGCGCATCGCCCGGGAGACCTACAAGATCCCTCACGTCGTGGCCCGTATCTACGACCCGCGCCGGGCCGAGATCTACCAGCGGCTCGGCATCCCGACCGTGGCCACGGTGACGTGGACCATCGATCAGGTCCGCCGGCGCTTGCTCCCGGAGGAGACGACGGGCGACTGGTCCGACGCCAGCGGGCGGCTCTCCCTCCTTGACCGCTCACTCCCCGACGCCTGGGCCGGCCGGCCGCTGCGCGACATCGAGGTTCCCGGTCACGTCTCGCTCATCGCCGTCACCCGGGCCGGGGCACCACGTCTCGACGCCCGCGAGCTCGTCGGCCAGGAGGGCGATGTGTTGCACCTCGCTGTGCTCGACGACGCCCGCAAGGAACTCGACTGGACCCTGTCGGGCGCGGTCGGGCATCACAACGACGCCGCCTCGTGAGGGTCGCCATCGCCGGCGCCGGCAGTGTCGGCACCGCCATCGCCGCCGACCTCAAGCACAGCGGACACGACGTGCTGGTGCTCGAGCAGGATCCCGAACTGGTCGAGCGCCTACGGCCGACCCTCGACATCACCTGGATCGCCGCCGACGCCTGCGAGGTCTCCTCACTCGACGCGGCGGGGTTGGCCACGGTCGACGTCGTCGTGGCGGCGACCGGCGATGACGAGGACAACCTCGTCATCTCGCTCCTGTCCAAGCAGGAGTTCGCCGTGCCCCGCGTCGTGGCCCGGGTCAACCACCCGAAGAACCAGTGGCTCTTCAACGAAAGCTGGGGGGTGGACGTCTCGGTCTCGACGCCCCAGCTGCTGACCGCGCTGGTGGAGGAGGCCGTCTCGGTGGGCGCGCTCGTCCGCCTCCTCCAGTTCCAGGGGGGCGCCGCCCACCTGGTCGAGATCACGCTGGCCGAGGACTCCCCGGCCAACGACACCGCCATCGCCGACCTGGACTTCCCCCGCGACGCCGTCGTCGTGGCGGTGGTCCGGGGCGACCGTCTCGTCGTGCCCCGGGGCGACACCACGCTCCAGTCGGGCGACGAGGTGCTGGTGCTCGTCACGGCCGACGCCGAGGACGCCGTGCACGCCGCCTTCATCGCGTCAGGGAACTAAGAAAAGCACCGCAATCCCCGCAACGGCCCGGTTCAGCGTCCCCGTCTGTTCGCGCCGGCGACGACCAACCGTCACGGTGGCCCAAGCCGGGTTGCGCTCCACCCGTACCATATGAGATATGGAAGCGGCGTTCTTCGACCTCGACAAGACGGTCATCGATCGCGCCTCCATCGCCGCCTTCGGCCGGCCCTTCATGAAGGGCGGCCTCATCAACCGGCGCCTGGTGGCCCGGGCCGCCGTGTCGCAGCTCATCTACCTGTACTTCGGTGCCGACGAGGACCGCCTCGTGCGCGTGCGCGAATCCATGCTGGCCATCACCAAGGGCTGGGACCGGGCCCAGGTGCGCCAGATCGTGCGCGAGACGATGCTGCAGACGATCGAGCCGATCATGTACGCCGAGGCGCTCGAGCTGATGGAGCTGCACCGGGCCGCGGGCCACCGCGTCTATCTGGTTTCGGCGTCGCCCGAGGAGATCGTGCTGCCCTTGGCCGACCTGCTCGGCGTGGACGGGGCCATCTGCTCACGCGGCGAGGTGGACGAGCAAGGCCGCTACACCGGGCGCATGGCCTTCTACGCCTACGGCGAGGCCAAGGCGTTCGCCATGCGCGAGCTGGCCGAGCGCACCGGCCTCGACCTTTCGGCCAGCAGCGCGTACTCGGACTCGGCCACCGATCTCCCCATGCTCGAGGCGGTCGGCCGTCCCGTGGCGGTGAATCCCGACCGCGCGCTGGCCAAGGTGGCCCGCGAGCGCGGCTGGGAGATGCGCAACTTCACCAAGCCGATCCGGCTGCGCGACCGCGTCGGTCGTACCACTCCGGTCGTGACGACCAGCCTCGCCGTCGCCGGGGCCGCCCTCCTCCTGTGGCGCCGCGGGGTGAAGGGCCGCCACCTGGCCGGCCCGACGGGACGGCGCGCCGCGTAGCGCAGCGTTGCGCGTCGCTGTTGATGAAGAGCCCGGGCGAGCGCCCGGACGCTCGTCTACGCCTCGCGCAGACGACGAGCGGCGACGACGCCGATGGCAACCAGGATGGCCAGGACAAGCAGCTTCTTCATGGGGCCGATCCTAGGCGGGTGCCGCGGGCGTGGTTGACGCAGCGGCTCGGTGCCGGAGGGCTCAGACGGTGAGGAGGTCCCGGGCGCCGGTGTCCGAGGACGGGTGGCGAAGCTTGGACATCGCCCGCGCCTCGATCTGACGGATGCGCTCCCGGGTCAGGTTGAAGTGCTCGCCGACCTCCTCGAGCGTCCGGGGCTCACCTCGGTCCAGTCCGAAGCGCAGGCGCAGGATCTCGCGCTCACGCTCGTCGAGCGGTGAGAGCAGCCGGCCGATCTCGTCGGGCAGCAAGGAGACCGCCGCCACCTCGAACGGCGACTCGGCGGAGCGGTCCTCGACCACGTCGCCCAGCTCGGCGTCCCCGTCCTCACGGAGGGGCTCGGAGAGCGAGAGCGGCTCAGCTCGGAATCGGAGGGCCTCGACCAGCTTGTCCTCGGGCATCTCGACCTCGACGCCGAGCTCGGCCAGCGTGGCCGGGCGGCCCAGCTTGAGCTCGAGACGGGCCTGTGCCTTCTGCACCCGGGCCAGCGTGTCACCGGCGTGCACGGGCAGGCGGATGGTGCGCCCGGTGTTGGCGATGCCTCGGGTGATGGCCTGGCGGATCCACCACGTGGCGTAGGTGGAGAACTTGAAGCCCTTGCGCCAGTCGAACTTCTCGACGGCGTGCATCAGGCCGAGGTTGCCCTCCTGGATCAGGTCGAGCAGGGGCAGCCCCGACGCCTGGTACTTCTTGGCGATCGACACGACCAGGCGGAGGTTCGACTGCACGAACGTCTGCTGAGCCTGCTCGCCTTCCATGACGGCCCGGCGCAACTCGCGCTTCTTGGCCGTGGTCAGTCCCTTGGGCGCCTGGGCGACGTCGCCCTCGGCGGCCCGTCCGGCCTCGATGGCCTGGGCCAGGCGGACCTCGTCGTCCTTGGTCAGCAGCGGGTACTGACCGATGTCTGTCAGATAGAGGCGTACGAGGTCTTCGTCGTCGCGCTCGATTCGTTCCTTCGCCAAGTTGGTTGCCTCTATCCTTCCAAAAGGGCCATGGCGAGGAGATCCGCCGGCCGTGTTCGCGCTCGTTTGAGGCAGCTGGCGCCCGTCCCTGGCGTTTCTCGGCTGCGCAGACAGTGTAATGGAGCTGTCAAGATCAGCGGACGGCAGGGAAAACGCAGACCTTGTCGAAGACCTGTGCGAAAACCTTCGCCAGATCCGCCGCCCGCGCAGCACGTTCGGTCCCGACACCCAAATTGCGCACAACGGAGCGGCCGGACCGGGTCTCCCCGACGACATTTCTGCGGGATTCCACCAGAACCTCGGCCACCGGGGCCTCGCGCACCGGCGAGGCCGTTTCGAGGTGGGCCCCGTAGATCTCTCCCAGCCAGGGCAGCACGGTGGACACCAGGACGCCGAGTGCCGCCCCGGCATCGTCGAGGTCACCGAGGCGGTCGAGAGCGGCGGCCAGCTGGGACGACGGGGCCCGGACCAGTGCGCCGGCGTCGACCCCCGCCCGCACGGGGAGGCGTTCGGCCCAGCGGGTGGCCAGATCGCCGTGGCGGCGGGCCACCGCCGCGCACCACACCACGAGCTCGGCCTCCCCGCTCGGGGCGAGCCGCCCAGGCCCCGGTCAGCTCGAAGATGCGCCACTCGAGCCAGGCGTAGTGCCCGACCAGCGCGGCCAGCGCGTCGATCCCACGCCAGCCCTCCGGCTCGTCCTCAGCCACCACCGGACTCCTCGAGCGCCGAGGAGCGGTAGCGGTTCGTGATCGGCATCCGGCGGTCCTTGCCGAAGGCCTTCGTCGTGATGCGCACGCCCGGCGGGTTCTGGCGTCGCTTGTACTCGGCGCCGTCGACCAGTCGGACCACCTGGTCGACGACGACCGGGTCGTAGCCCTCGGCCACGAGCTCGGCCGCCGTGCGGTCGCGCTCGACGTAGCCCTGGAGCACGGGGTCGAGCTCCTCGTAGGGCGGGAGCGACTGATCGTCGCGCTGGTCGGGCCGCAGCTCGGCCGACGGCGGCTTGTCCAGCACGCTGTCGGGGATGGGTCCGGGCAGACCCTCGAGCACGGCCTGCGTGTTGCGGTACCGGCACAGTTCGTAGACGAGCGTCTTGGGCACGTCCTTGATCACGGCGAACCCGCCCGCGGAGTCGCCGTAGAGCGTCGAGTAGCCGGTCGCCATCTCGCTCTTGTTGCCCGTGGTGAGCACGATCCACCCCTTGGCGTTCGACACGGCCATGAGGAGCACGCCGCGCAGGCGCGACTGGAGGTTCTCGTCGGTGAGGCCGAAGGGCTCGCGCCCGAGCACCGGCGCCAGCATGGAGGAGAAGGCCACGTGGGCCTCCTCGATCGGCACGACCTTGAGATCGATGCCCAGGCGTCGGGCCAGGCCCTCGGCGTCCTGGCGCGACCCGTCGCTCGAGTACCGCGAGGGCATGGCGATGCCGTGCACGCGGGCCGGGCCCAGTGCGTCCACCGCCACGGTGGCCACCAGCGAGGAGTCGATGCCGCCCGAGAGGCCGATCACCGCCTCGGAGAAACCGTTCTTGGACAGGTAGTCGTGCGTACCGAGGACGAGGGCGGCGTAGACCTCGGCCTGGTCGCTCAGCGCGGGGCGGACGGGCGGTGGCGCCCACGTGGGTCGGTCGGTCTCGCGCTCTTCGGTGACGTGCACCCGGGGGAGGAGCTCGGTCACGGTCCGGGTGCGCCGCGGCCCGAGCGGCAGGTCGACGACCACGAAGTCGGTGGCGAACTGCGCGCCCGAGGCGACCAGGGTGCCGTCGGCCCCGACGATGAGCGAGTCGCCGTCGAAGACGAGCTCGTCCTGGCCGCCGACCTGGTTGACGTAGGCGATGGCGCAGCCGGCCTCGGCCACCCGCCCCTCGAGCATGGCCAGGCGCTCACGGCGCCGGCCCCGGTTGTAGGGCGAGGCGTTGAGGTTCACCACCACGTCGGCCCCGGCCCGGCCGGCGTGGGCCACCGGTCCGTCCTCGAACCACACGTCCTCGCAGATCGAGACGCCCACCCAGGCCCCGGCCACCCCGAAGAGCGTCGGCGGCTCGGTCCCGGGCTCGAAGTAGCGCTGCTCGTCGAACACGCCGTAATTGGGGAGGCACTGCTTGCGGTACACGCCGGCCACCCGGCCCCGGGCGCAGACGGCGGCCGCGTTGGCCAGACCCTGTCCGCCGGGTGCGGCCGCCACGAACCCGACCACGATGGCGCAGTCACGGGTGGCCGCAGCCACCTTCTCGAGGGCGGCCACGTTGTCGGCCACGAAGCCCGGCTTGAGGAGGAGGTCCTCGGGCGGATAACCGGGGATGGCGAGCTCGGGCACCACGCAGAGGTCGGCCCCGGCCGCCTCCGCCGCGGCGAGGGCGTCGAGTACCCGCTCCACGTTCCCCGCCAGGTCGCCCACGACGGTATTGAGCTGCGCGGCGGCCAGGCGCAGGTATGCCATCGGTCCAGATTACCGGGGCCTTCCGTGGCCCCGATGGTGGCGCCGGCGGCGGCGTGGTCCGACGGCCCCGAGGTCCGCCAGAAAAGAGGGGCGGTCACGGCATGCGAAACTCGTGCGGTGCAAAGCCAGCGCGACTACGTGCTCCGGACCGTCGAGGAACGGGGCATCCCCTTCGTCCAGCTGTGGTTCACCGACGTGCTGGGGACGCCCAAGGGGTTCAACATCACCTCGACCGAGCTCGAGGACGCCCTCGACGAGGGGATGACGTTCGACGGCTCCGCCATCGACGGCTTCAGCCGGGTCCAAGAAGCCGATGTGCTCGCCCGCCCCGACCCGAAGACCTTTCAGCTGCTGCCCTGGCACCACGACGACGCCCAGGTGGCCCGCGTCTTCTGCGACATCGCCAACCTCGACGGAACCCCGTTCGAGGGCGATCCCCGGCACGCCCTCCGGCGGACGCTGGAGAAGGCCCGGGCGGCCGGCTACACCTTCTTCGCCGCCCCCGAGGTCGAGTTCTTCTACTTCGCGGACGCCGATCCCGCCCGCGGCCCCCTCATCCTCGACTCGGGGTCCTACTTCGACCTGACGGTGGCCGACCTGACGAGCGACCTGCGCCGGCGCTCGGTGCTGATGCTCGAGGAGATGGGCATCCCGGTCGAGCACACCCAGCACGAGGACGCGCGCAGCCAGCACGAGATCGACCTGCGCTACACCGACGCGCTCACCATGGCCGACACGGTCATGACGACGCGCATGGTGATCAAGGAGATGGCCCGCCAGGAAGGCGTCTTCGCCTCCTTCATGCCCAAGCCGATGGGCGGGGTGCAGGGCTCGGGCATGCACACGCACATCTCCTTGTGGGAGGGCGAGCGCAACGCGTTCATCGACGAGAGCGACCGCTACGGGCTCTCCGAGGTGGCCCGGCGCTTCATCGCCGGGCTGCTGCACCACGCCCGCGAGATCACCGCCGTGAGCAACCAGTGGGTCAACTCCTACAAGCGGCTCATCGGGGGCTACGAGGCCCCGGTCCACGTGAGCTGGGCCCGCAACAACCGCTCGGCCCTGGTGCGTGTCCCCGTCGTCAAGCCGGGCAAGTCCGAGTCGACCCGCCTCGAGTACCGGGCCCCCGACAGCGCCTGCAACCCCTACCTGACGTTCGCCGTGATCCTGGCCGCCGGGCTGCGCGGGTTGAGCGAGGACTACCCGCTGCCCCCGGAGGCGGACGACAACCTGTTCACCCTCACCCCCAAGGAGCTCACCAAGAAGGGCATCGAGCGCCTGCCCTCGAGCCTGCACGATGCCGTGAACGTGATGGAGGGCTCCGAGCTCCTGGCCGAGACGCTCGGGGACCACGTCTTCGAGTGGTTCATCCGCAACAAGCGCGAGGAGTGGGATGCCTACCAGGCCGAAGTGACCCAGTTCGAGCTCGATCGCTACCTACCCCTGCTCTAGCCCCGCTGCCGATGGACCCGCTCCTCTGCTTCCCCGCCGACCTGCCCGCCGAGGTGACCCTCGCCCTGCAGAACGCGGGGCTGGGCCACCAGGGAGTGACCGGCCCCGACGAGGTGGCGGCGCCCGGCCCCGACGGCCGCACCAGGGGCTACTCGGGTGCGCTCGTGGTCGCCGGCGGCGACATGACCGCGGCCGTGGCCTTCTGCCGGCACCTGCGCCTGCGCGAGGTACCCCTGACCCCGCTCCTCTTCTGTATCGGGCCGGAGCAGGTGGGCGAGCTCCTCTTGCGCGACGACCTCTACGACGACTTCTGCGTGCTGCCGGGCCGGCCCGAGGAGCTGGTGGCGCGCCTGCAGCACCTCTTCTGGCGCACGGGCCAGAGCATGCGTCCCGACATCATCGAGTACGGGCCGCTGATGCTGAACCTCGAGACCTATCAGGCCGCCGTGGCCGGGCGCGTCCTCGACCTCACCTACATGGAGTACGAGCTCCTCCGCTTCCTGGCCGGCCATCCGGCCAAGGTCTTCACCCGCGAGACCTTGCTCAGCCGGGTCTGGGGCTACGAGTACTACGGCGGGGCGCGCACCGTCGACGTCCACATCCGCCGCCTGCGGGCCAAGCTCGGCGAGGAGCACGCGCACCTGATCCAGACCGTGCGCTCGGTCGGCTACCGCTTCGGGCAGGTGGCCTGGCACCCGGGTGCGGCGGCTCAGCGCAACGGCGCCGGGGGCGCCAAGACCGAACCCTCACCGGCCTCACCGGCCGCCACGGCGGCGACTCAGCCGAGCGGGGCGTAGGCCCAGGCCTCGACCTCGACCCGGGCTCCGACCGGCAACGCCGCCACGGCCACGGCCGACCGGGTGGGCCGGTTCTCGGTGAAGTACTCGACCCAGACCTCGTTCACGGCGGCGAACTCCCCCATGTCGATCAGGTAGAGGGTCGTCTTCACCACGTCGGGGAGCGTGGCGCCCTCGACGGCCAGCACCTCGGTCACGTTCGAGAGAGCCTGGCGCAGTTCGGCCAACGTCCCACCCGGGACCAGCGAGGCCCGACCGCTCTCGTCGGTGGTCATCCCGACCTGTCCCGACGTGATCACCCAGTCGCCGACGCGGCGGACCGGTGCATACGGACCGACGGTTGGACTCATGACGGCTCCTCTCCCCCGAACGATGCTGGCACGTCGCGCAGGGGTGCGCGCACGGCGGCGCGGCGGGTGGGCCAGCTCGGCGGCCGCCCTTCGGCCGACCAGGCCGCGGCGAGGGTGGCGACGAACACGGCGTCGGATCCGTTGACCGGCCACCGGTCCTCTTCGTGCACCGTGACGTTGACCTCGGGCATGTCCTTGGCGGCCAGGATCCCGAAGGACCGGATGGTGAGGTCCACCGGTTCGCCCGCGCCGTCGACCGCGATGCCCTCGCTCCACACCATCCCGAGCGCCTGGTGCACGGCCCCCAACACGTACGAACGCAGGGTCACCGGGCAGAGCACCTCGCCCGCCCACACCTCGACGTCGACGCGTCCCCGGGATCCGGACTCCCCGCGCACCTCGACCCGGGCTCGGCCGGCGCGGGGCACGGTGACCTCGCAGACTCCACCGCCCTCGCCCGGCGGACCCGGCGGACCCGGCGGCGAGACCACCGCCTGCGCCGCCAGCACCTCGGCCCACACCGCCCCACGCAGGTCGGGCGACACGGGCGGCCCGGCCACCTCGACCTGCTCCACCTCGATCCCGGGACACAGGACGCGCACCCGCTCGAGCGCGGGCGCCAGGTCGGCCGACCCCGGGCTGCGGCCGACATGCACCACGCCCGTCCCGTCGGAGCGCAGGGCCATGGCCAACGGGGGCCGTTTGGGGCCCCGCCGCACCACGTCCTCGCGGCGCCACAGGACGCGGCGCGGGGCAGCCGGTCTCGTCGGCCCGGACCCGGGCGACTGCGGGCACCGGGCTGTGCCGCTTGCCCCCGAAAGCGCCCCCGTTGGCCAGCGGGGAGGCCGGCCGCCCACCGGGGCGGCACCAGCTGGCATCGGGCTCCACGTAGGCCGGCTCGACCCAGGTCGTCTGCAGCGTGAGAGACCAGGTTCCTTCAGGGAGCGGCACCGGGGCGGTCAACGGCACCGTGCTGTTGCGTCCCTGCACCCGACCGGTGGCGGCCCGGGCCGCCCGCAGGTCCGTGGCGAGAGGGGCGTCGGCGCCCAGCTGGACCGCGGCCCCCGACGGCGCCCCGTCGTCGGCGAACCCGCCGCCGCCCAGGACCACGTCGGCTCCCGAGTGCTGGAAGGCGGGACCTTCGAGTTGGGCCCGCCAGGCGGCCAGCAACGGATCACGGGCCGGGCCCGGCGCCCCCGGCGCCGCGGCAGACCCGTCTGCGGGGCCCAGGGCCCGCTCGGCCGCCTCGAGGATGGACTGCCACCCCGTGCAGCGGCACAGGTGGGCCCGCAGCGCGCCCTCGACGTCGCGCCGCGACACCGCACGACCCGGGCCGGCCGCCTCGAGCGCGGCCAGGCGCAGCACGATGCCAGGAGTGCAGAACCCGCACTGGCTGGCCCCGGTGGCCACGAAGGCGTCAGCCCAGCGGTCCCGCTGTGCCGCGGGCATCCCCTCCATAGTGGTCACCTCCCGCCCGGCCACCCGGCGCACCGGGGTCACGCAGGCCACCCGGGGCAGCCCGTCGACCCAGACGGTGCAACAGCCACACTGGCCCTGCGGGCTGCAGCCGTCCTTGACCGAACGGCACCCCAGGTCCTCCCGCAGCGCGTCGAGGAGGGAGATGCCGTCGGCGACCGCGACCTCGCGTCCGTTCAGAACGAAGGAGACGAGGGAGTCGGGGGTGGTACTGCTCAGGGGACGCGACGCCCGGACGGGCGGGGGCTCAGCTGAAGGAGGAGCCGCAGCCGCAGGTGCGGGTGGCGTTGGGGTTCGTGATGTGGAAGCCGGCGCCCTGGAGGCCGTCGCTGAAGTCGAGGGTGGAACCGGTCAGCAGCTCGGCACTCGCCGCGTCGACCACGACCCTGACCGCCCCGAACTCACGCACCACGTCGTCGGACATGACCTCGGTGTCGAAGAACATCTCGTAGCTGTAGCCCGAGCACCCGCCCGGCTTGACCGCCACGCGCAGGGCGAGGTCGTCCCCGTCCTCCTGGGCCAGCAGCTCGGCCACCTTGGTCGTGGCCTCGTCGCTGAGGGTGACCGGGGCCGGCTTCTTTCCGATGTTCACCGACGTGGACATGGTCGTCACTGGATCCTCCTCGTTGCGCCGCCTGCCCTGGCCGGGTCGCTCCGGGCACGGTGCCTGCGTTCGGTCACCATGCTACCGGGGCGTTCGACGCAGCGGCACCAGGGACCGGCCAACCTTGAAATCGGCGCCATGCAGGTAAATTGCCGTCATGACCCCTGACTCCGACCACCTCACGGACCCGGCCCCGGCGCCGGCGGGCTCGTCCCGTGAGGAAGAGGTGCGCGAGCGCCTGCGCGAGGTGGTGGACCCCGAGCTGGGCGACACCATCGTCGACCTGGGCATGGTGCGGTCGATCCACGAGGAGGCGGGCCGGGTCACCGTCGACGTGGCCCTGACCATCGCCGCCTGCCCGTTGCGCACGCAGATCGAGAAGGACGTCGTCAGCCACACCCGGGCCCTCGACTGGGTGACCTCGGTGGAGGTACGGGTGGCCGCCATGGACGCCGACGAGCGGGCGGCCGTGATGGCCCGGGCCCGCTGGAAGGCCCGGGAGGACGCACCGCACACCGAAGTCCCGGCCAGCGCCCGCGTGCTGGCCATCGCCTCGGGCAAGGGCGGCGTCGGCAAGTCGTCGGTCACCGTGAACCTCGCCGTCGCCCTGGCCGCTCGCGGTCACGTGGTCGGCCTGCTCGATGCCGACATCTGGGGCTTCTCCGTCCCCCGCCTCCTCGGCATGGAAGGCGACGTCGAGGCCCGGGCGGGCAAGATGGTCCCGCTCGAGCGCCGGATCGGCGCGGGCACCCTGCGCGTGCTGTCCATGGGCTTCCTGGCCGGCGAGGAGCAGGCCATCATGTGGCGCGGCCTGGTGCTCAACCGGGCGGTGCAACAGTTCCTCCAGGACGCCCACTGGGGCGATCTCGACTACCTGCTGATCGACCTGCCGCCGGGAACGGGCGACATCCAGATGGGACTGGCCCGGCTGCTGCCGCGCACCGAGCTCCTGGTGGTGACCACGCCGCCGGTGGCCGCGCAGAAGGTGGCGGCCCGGGCGGCGGACATGGCCCGGCGCGGCTACCTGCGGGTGGCCGGCGTGGTCGAGAACATGAGCGACTTCACCTGCGAGCACGGCACCACCTACGCCCTCTTCGGCTCGGGCGGCGGCGAGCGCCTGGCGCAGAACCTGGGCGTGCCGCTGATCGGCTCCATCCCGCTGCACCCCGACGTGGCCGCCGCCGGCGACGCCGGGGTCCCCGTCGCCCTGGCCGAGCACAGCGAGCTCGGCGCCGTCTTCGCCGAGCTGGCCCGGGTCGTGACCGAAGAAGTGGCCCCACTCCTCGAGGCGGAGGGCTGCACGGCGCGGATGCTCGAGCGGGTCGAGGCCGCCGTGGCCCAGGGAGACGCTGCCGGCGCCTGACGCCCGACGCCTGACCGCCGATGGGGTCCCGCCGGGAGGCGACCCACAGGCGCTGTCCCTCAGATGGCGGCCCTCAGAGGGCGGTCCTCAGATGGCGGTCCAGGTGGTGTCGATGGTGTCGATGGTGTCGCCCGCCGGCCCACTGGGTGCCCGGGCCCGGCCCTCCTCGGCCAGAGCCCGCAGGTGGGCCCAGAGCGAGAAGCGGGCGACCGGGAGCTGGCGCTCGGTCACGTCGCCGTAGACCTCGCCGAGCAGCTCGTCGACCGTGCCCGCGCCGCGACGTGACAGCACGGCGGCCACCCGCTCGTGACGGCCCATCCGATGGGCGATCAGCCCGCCGATCACTTCGGGCACGTGATCCATGAGCCGGCCGTGGCCCGGACCGAGGGTGCGCACCGCGGGGCGCTCGTCCCGGACGCGGGCCAGGCTGGCCAGATACTGGTGCAGGTCCCCGTCGGGCGGCCGGATGACGACGGTCGAGCCGTGCATGACGTGGTCGCCCGTGAGGAGCAGTGCGTGCTCCTCGACCAACCAGCACAGGTGATCGGACGCGTGCCCCGGCGTGTGCAGGGCGCGCAGGGTGAGATCGCCCGAAGGGGCCGGGCAGCGCAACGTCCACCCCTCGCCCGCCCGCTCGTCGGGCGCGAAGTCCTCGGCCGGCCCGAAGCCGACGACGCGGGCACCGGTCGCCCCGGCCAGCGCGGCGGCGCCCGGCGCGTGGTCGAGGTGGGTGTGGGTGACCACGATGGTGTGGATGGAGCCGAGCGGTGCCGCCGCGGCCGTGATGGCGGCGGTGTGCGTCTCATCCGCCGGACCGGGATCGACCACGACGGGATCGACCCGCCCGACCAGATAGGTGTTGGTGCCGGGCCCGGTCATCAACCCTGGATTCGGCGCCGTGAGCCGGAGCACGCCCGGTGCCACCTCGTCCACCCGGCCCGGCGCCGGGGCCGGGCCCAGCCCGAAGTCCGGCACGGCCGGGAGCGTCATCGGTCCGATCGGGATTGTGGCGATCGGGATTCGGGCGATCGGGATTCCGGTCGGGGCCCCGGTGCGGCGTCGGGTCCCTCCACGTTGGCTTGCATCGAGACGGCGCGCACGGCCTCGTTGAAGTCGCCCAGCGAACCGCCGTCCTCGGGGTCGGCCACCGGCCCGCGCTCGTAGGCGGGATCGCCGGGCAGCACGATGCGCATGCCGCGGCCGTCCGGGACGACCCGGGGCTCGATGGCGGGAACCGCGCTCGACGCCTCGGCCGCCGCGTCGAGCAACGCGGTGCTGGTCGTGAAGCGGCCGATGGCTTGCAGATTGCGGATGGTCGGGAAGATGACCTCGATGTCGCCGGCGCGGTGACGGGCCAGCGCCTGCTCGGGGGTGATCCACACCTCGGCGATCGTCTCGCCCGCGTCGTGGGCGGCGTGCTGCCCCGGCGGGGCGGCGGCCACGAAGAACCGGGTGTCGTAGCGGCGGGGCGCGCCACGCGGGGTGATCCAATGGGCGAAGTAGTGGATCCGGTCCACCGAGAGGCGCAGCCCCTCCTCGCGGCACAGGTCGAGGAAGCGCAGACTGCCGTCGTTCACCCGCATGCGGGCCGCGGCCAGGCGGGCCTCCTCGCCGGCGGCCCCGGCCAGCAGGGCGGGGCCGTCCTCCCGACGGGCCAGCAACAGGCCGGCCTCCTCGAAGGTCTCGCGCACCACCGCCACCCAGTAGGCCAGCCCGCCCGAGGAGAAGCCCAGCAGCGCGCTGGCCTCCGCGTCGCTGCGCCCGGCGCACAGGGCCTCGGCTTCGACCCCGCCGTCGGCCAGATCGACCGCCCCACCGGGGAAGACGTAGGCCCCTCCGACGAAGTCCGACTTGAGGTTGCGCCGCACCATGAGGACCTCGAGCACGGTTTCCGCCGCCGAACCTGGGGGGGCAGGAGCGTCGCGCACCAGCATGACGGTGGCAGCGGGACGGATCTCGACCGATGGAGGCACGCCGGAAGAGGGTACCGCCGAGTTCGGGCGGCCCCCCCGGAACGGGCGTCCGTTGCTACCCTGACCCATTCTGTGAGCGAGACCCTTCCCGAGCCCGCGCCGGAGCCCGTCCCGCGCCAGATTCCGCGCCGCTACGTCGCTCTGGGTCTGATCGTGGTGGCCATCTGCCTCTTGGGGGCGCTGGTGATCGTCCGCGACAACGCGGCGCCGTCGAACTCGTCGACCACCGAGACGTTCAGCGCGGCGCCGTCGTCGCTCCTCTCGACCATGGCCTCGGTGCCCGCCGCGGTCTACGACACGGTCGGCGTGGCCTCGCCCACGATCCCGTTGACCTCACTCCAGCCGACGGGGAGCGCCGCGTCCTGGCGGGCCTCGGTACACGGTCGCCCACCCAGAACGGTCGTGTTCTTCTACGGTGCGGAGTTTGCACCGTACCCGGCAGCGGAGCGCTGGCCCTTGGTGATGGCCCTGTCGCGCTTCGGGACCTTCGACCAGCTCGGCCTCATGCAATCGAGCCCGACCAGCGCGTTCGCCAACCTGAACACCTTCACCCTGTGGCGGGCCCGGTACTCGAGCAAGTACCTCACCCTCGAGCACGTCGAGCGCTACAGCGCGCTCAACCCGACCGGCGGCCGCTACCTCAGGCTCGAGAAGCCCGACGCCCGCCAGGCCGCCGCGGTCAAGAGCTACTCGAGCAGCCCGACCAACTTCGCGCTGCTCGACGTGGGCAACCGCTGGGTCCTCAACGGGAGCAGCTTCGCACCCCCGGCGTTGGCCGGGATGACCCAGAGTCAAGTGGCCGCGGTCCTGACGTCACCGACGAGCCCGCTCACCCAGGCCGTCATCGGATCGGCCAACGAGATCAGCGCGGCCATCTGCAGCACCGACGGCCAGGCGCCGGCGTCGGTGTGCGACTCGAAGGGCGTGGTGGCCGCGGACCAGGCGATGAAGATCGTGCCGCCGGTGGGAGCGGCGTCGCACTGATTCCCGCGATCCGCCCTTCGGCTGAAGGAGGCGAGGTGCGGGCGCCGTCCAGCTCGGCTCAGCTGGCCCGGCGATCGAGCATCAGCTTGCGCTCGACCTCGTTGAGCCCGCCCCAGATCCCGTGGGGCTCACGGATCCTGATGGCGTAGTCCAGGCAGTCCCCCCGGACGTGACACTGGTCGCAGATCTGCTTGGCGCGGATCTCCCGCGTGGCCTTTTCTTCCTTGCGTTCAGCGTGTGAGGGCGGAAAGAAGACCGCTGCCTGCGGCCCCCGGCATGCTGCCTTCAACTGCCACGTATCTGATCCCTGGCGCATCGAACCCCCCGATAGGGCGAACCAACTTCCCCTGACTTCTCAACCTACCGCCACCGAATCGACGCTTTCAAGGGTCCTGAGCTGGGATCACGACGAGCCGGGGCTGGGCGGCGCGATGCGTGCAACTACGCTCGGCGCCAGTGGACGCGGCGACTTTCTCCGCACAGAGCCACGTCCTCGTCGTCGCCGGCAAGGGTGGCGTGGGCAAGACCACGATGGCCGCAGCGCTGGCCCGGATGGCTGCTCAGGCCGGACTTTCGGTGCTCATCGTCGAGCTCGAGGGCAAGTCCGGCCTGGCCGGCGCCTTCGGGCGGACCGGTGACCTCGAGTACGAGGAGACGATCCTGTGGGGTGATCCGGCCCGTCGTGGCCAGGGCTCGGTTCGGGGTCGCCGGATCACACCCGATGACGCGCTGGTCGAGTATCTCGAGGGGCACGGCCTGGGGCGGGTGTCGCGGCGGCTGGCCCGGACGGGCGTGCTCGACGTGGTGGCCACCGCCATTCCGGGCATCCGGGACGTGCTGGTGCTGGGCAAGGTGAAGCAGCTCGAGCAAGGAGGCCGAGCCGACCTGATCGTGGTCGACGCGCCGGCCACGGGCCACGCCATCACCTTTTTGACCTCGGCCGCCGGCATGGTGGACGCCGCCCGGGGAGGGCCCCTGCGCACCCAGGCCCAGGACGTGGTCGACCTGCTCTCGAACCCGGCCCGTTGCCGGGTCGTCCTGGTCACCCTGCCCGAGGAACTGCCGGTCTCCGAGACGATCGAGTCCGCCTACACCCTCGAGGACAAGGCGGGGGTACAGCTGGGGCCGGTCATCGTCAACGCCTGCGACCCCGAGCCGTCGGGGCTGGACGCGCCGGCGGCCGAGGCGGCCGCCGCAGCCGGCGTCACCCTGACGCCCGACCATGTGGCCGCCCTCGAGGAGGCCCGCCGCTTCCGGCTGGCCCGCCACGCGGTGTCGGCCGAACAGGTGGAACGCCTCGCCCGCGAGCTCCCCCTTCCCCACCTCGTGGTGCCGGCCCTCGACGCGCCGGCCATCGGCCCGGCGGAGACGGCGGCGCTGGCGAAGGCGTTGGCCAACGGCGTGGCCGGACTGGTCGAGGAGGTGGCGCCGTGAGCGGGACCGGACCGGAGACGACGGCGGCGGAGCCCGCGACGGCGAGGGCGACGGAGCCCGCGACGGCGACCTCGGCCGCGGCCGCGGCCGAATCCGAAACGCTGCCCTCGCTGGTGGCGGGCCGCTCGGTCGTCGTGTGCTGCGGCTCCGGTGGCGTCGGCAAGACCACGGTGTCCGCCACCTTCGCCCTCGCCGCGGCGCGGGCCGGCCGGCGGGCCTGTGTCGTCACGGTGGATCCGGCCCGGCGCCTGGCCGATGCGCTCGGCGTGGAGTCACTGCCCAACCAACCGACCGAGGTGGCGGGCAACTGGCCGGGGCACCTCCATGCGCTCATGCTCGACTCCAAGGGCACCTTCGACGACCTGGTCGGGCGCTACGCCCGCACGCCCGAGCAGGCCGCGAGCATTCTGTCCAACCGGCTGTACCAGAACCTGGCCGGCGCGCTCAGCGGCACGCAGGAGTACATGGCCATGGAGAAGCTCTACGAGCTCGTGCAGTCAGACGAGTTCGACATCGTCGTGGTCGACACGCCCCCGACGCGCAACGCGCTCGACCTGCTCGATGCACCGCGGCGGCTGACGCGGTTCCTCGAGAACCGGCTCTTCCGGGCGTTGTTGGTGCCCACCCGCATGTCGCTGCGGGCGGTGAGCGTGGCCACGCAGGCGCTGTTGCGGACGATCTCGAAGGTGGCCGGGGCCGAGATCGTGCAGGACGCGGTGGGCTTCTTCCAGGCCTTCGAGGGCATGGAGGACGGTTTTCGCACGCGGGCCTCGGCCGTGCACGAACTGCTGGTGGACCCGGCGACGGCCTACGTGCTGGTGACGTCGGCCCGCGCCGACGCCGTGGCCGAGGCGGGCTACTTCGCAGAGAAGCTGGCCGAGCGCGAGCGGCGTGTGGCTGCCCTCGTCGTCAATCGGCTGGCCCCGTCGTTCGGCAACGGCGAGGGTGATCCGGGTCCGTCGTCGACCGCGGCGCCGGGGGCGGACGCCGGGACGGCGGGATCGAGGAGTGTCTCCCCCGGGGCGCTCGAGACCCTCGACGCGCTGGAGGAGAACCTGGCCACGCTGAACGCGGTGGCGGCGCGCGAGTCGTCGGCCTTCGCCGGGCTGGCCGCCCAGGTGGCGCCGGCTCCCGTGGGGCGCATCCCGCTCTTTGCCCAGGACGTGCACGAAGTGGCCGGCCTCGAGCGCGCCGCCGACCAACTCTTCGCGTAGGCCCGCCCGTTTCCGGGCTCGGGCGCTGTTCCGATAGTGTCGCCGCGGTGCAGACCATCCTGGTCGCCAGCGACGCCCCGACGCTCCGGCGTGAGATCGAAGCCGTCATCAGCGGGCCCGACCGCGAGGTGGAGTCGGTCACCACGGGACCCGAAGTGATCAGCGCGGTCACCGAGGCATCCCCTGACCTGGTGATCGTCGACATGCAGATGGGCAACATGGGCGGCATGGCGGTCACCCTCGAGCTGCGCCTCCAGGAGTCCTACGACGCGCTGGACCACATCCCGGTGCTGATGATCCTCGATCGCCGCCCCGACGTGTTCCTGGCCCGGCGCTCGGGTGCCGAGGGCTGGCTGGTCAAGCCACTCGATCCGCTGCGCCTGCGGCGGGCGGTCAACACCCTCCTCGACGACGGGACCTTCGCCGACGACTCGTTCACCCCGGTGCCCGTCCTGGTGGGGTCCGAACCCCAGCTCCAGCCGGGACCAGAGCCCAGCACCTGAGCCGCCCGACCGTGGCGCGCCGCCGGGAGGCAACGTCGGACCCGACAGCCAAACGGTCCCGTATGCCTTGGCGGCGCGAGGAGAGCGGGGCTGCCGGCGGCCGGGGCTCCCCCGAGGCCGAGGCGTCCGAGCAGGAGCGGATCATCATCGAGGCGCTGTCGGACCTGCGCGACATGGACGTGCGCGAAGTCATGACACCGCGCACGGACGTCACCTACCTCACCATCCCGGTGCACGCCGACGACATCGCCCACGCCGTGCGCACGTCGGGGCACAGCTGCTTCCCGGTGGTGGTGGACGACCTGGACGACCTGGTGGGCATCCTCTTCGTCAACGACATCTTCCGCACCGGGCGACCCCGTCCGAACGGCGAAGAGGGTGGCCGAGAGCGCGACGCCACCGACCCCAGCCCGCTCGAGATCTCCCGCAAGGTCCGTCAGCCGTATCTCGTCCCCGAGTCGCTCGGGATCCTCGAGGCACTGGCCGACATGCGCAAGCACCGGCGGGCGGTGGCCGTCGTGGTGGACGAGTACGGCGGCGTGGCCGGCTTGCTGACGGTCAAGGATCTCCTCGAGCCCTTGGTGGGCGACCTGCACGACGAGTTCGACGAGGACGAGGAGGCGACGATCGTGCGAGTGGACAACACCCGCTGGCTGATCGACGGGCAGACCAATGTCGACGATGTCCGCGAGCGAATCGGTATCGACATCCCCGACGGCGAGTACGTCACCCTCGGGGGACTGTTGTTCGAGCAATTCGGTCACATTCCCGTCGAAGGCGAGGAGATCCGGGTGGGCGACTGGGACCTCCGGGTCATCGAGATGGACAAACGGCGGGTGGCGCAGGTCGTCGCCACCTTCGCAGGCACCGGGGAGGGGCCTCTCGAATCGGGGCCCGAGGCCGACGGGGAGACCGATCAGGGGACCAGGCCCGCGCCGTCAGCCGCCCGAGAAAGCGGCGGCTGAGCCGGGGTAGGGTGGACTCCGCTTCCCTCGGGGGGCGAACGGGCTGTGGCGCAGCTTGGTTAGCGCGCTGCGTTCGGGACGCAGAGGTCCCCGGTTCAAATCCGGGCAGCCCGACTCAAAACCCCTGGTCAGGGCGTTGGCGGCGGCGAGGTCTTCGAAACGCTCCGAGCAACTGGCGCGGAAATGGCGCGGAAACTTTTCCGGTTGTCCGGTTTCAGTCTGAGTGGGCGTTGTCGTTGTGGCCGAAGAAGCGCTCGCCGAGAATGTCGGCGGCGGCCCGGTCGACCGAGGCCGGCGCAGAGGCGTAGATCGCCAGCCGGTCGAGATCACCTCCAGTCGAGGGCATGCCGTGCTCATTTCGAGTGCGGACTACCTGGCCCTCGAGGAAACGACCCACCTGCTTCGGGCGCCGGCGAACGCCCGTCATTTGCTCGAGAGCCTGAAGCAGGCTCGCCCCGTCAATAATGGAAGGCTGGATGACTACACTGTAGTCATGGTGACTCCGATGTCCATCCGTTTCCGACGACCTCAGCTCCTCGAGCGGCTGAAGGCCGAGGCAGGGGCCCGCAACGTCTCGACCTCGGCCCTCGCCGAAGAGCTCATCGAGGAGGGCCTGCGTGCCCGGCGCCACCCGATGATCGTCTTCCGGGACGGTGCGTCTGGTCGTCGGGCTGGACTCATCGGTGGACCGGACGTCTGGGAAGTGGTCGGCGGACTCGTCGGCGGTGACGTGCCCCCCGAGGACCGCATCAGCCGTGCGGCCGAGCACCTGGGCCTGTCCCTCCAACAGACCAACGCAGTGTTGGACTACTACGCCGACTTCACCACCGAGATCGACGAGGAGATCGCCGAGAACGTGGCCGCAGCCGACGAGCTCGAGGCGGCGTGGCTGCGGCGCCAGGGCCTTTTGGCGGGGTGAAGCTCATCCTCGATGTGCACCACTCGCGAATCGCGGCTGCACGGCTTCGCCAAAACGGCCACGACATCGTGGCGGCTGCCGACGACCCACGCTTGGCGGAGTTGGCCGATGTTGAACTTCTCCGACACGCCGCAGCGGAGCGTCGAGCACTGGTCAGTGAGGACGCCAAGGACCTCGACCGCATCGTCCGACAGTGGGCGGCCACCGGCGAGCACCACGCCGGACTGGTTCTGACATCGACCCGGCGATTCCACCGTGGAAGCGCTGCCTACCCGGAAAATCTCATTGCGTCGCTGACTCGGCTGTTGGAGTCGCCTCCAGAAGGAGCGCACGACTGGGTGCATTGGCTCCAGTGACACATTGACCTTGAATGTGTTTTGCGGGTGCTGTGTTACAGGGCCCGCACCACGCGAAAGGGTGGCCAATTGCGCATCCAGGCCGGTTGCTGGGCGCCCGACCAAATCCATTGTAGGACGTCGAGTGGAGTCACCAACGCAGCCGTCATGGGTTCGCTCCGCCAGCCTTCGGTTGCCCCTGACTGCCGCTAGTTATCGGCTCGAGGCCCCTGCCCCTAACCGCGGATCACCCGTGTAACCGTGCCCACGCACGGCACTTATGGGCGAGGGCCGTCGCCCAACGACAGCGGGCAAAGTGGGACACTAACCCCGTGGGATTTTTGGGTCGGTAGCAGCCGTAATGGTCTCTTCGCTCGCACACGCCAAAGACAGCCCTCTGACGAGGGCCATGCTCCTCACTAGTGACGAGTTGCCGGGCGCAGGATGGGTCGTCTCTCGAGATATTGCTTACGCCGTTGGCGCGGGCCGACGGAAGACTGCGGAAATCAAACGCGCTCGTCAATCCTCAGGGATCACCGTTTTTCGGAGTTTTCGAAATGACAACGCACATCTCCTGTGGACTTCTCTGACTTGCTTCGCATCGCCAGATGACGCCAAATCATCAAGCCTCACGGGCCTTGACGACGCTGTGCGCAATCCACGGCCTGGGTATTCCGTCCATCGAGTAGGAGGGTGGCACAAGCGGATCTCCCAGACCAGTTGAGGGACATGGTGGTTTCCGAAGCACGGTTTTCGGGGCCGTCGGAATACATCGAAAGGACCAGGAAAGGCGCGACTGAGCTGGATATTTGTGTGCTTTCCGCAGCGAGTCCACAACGAAGAAATTCGGCCGGGCTCTGTTCGGGACGCGGAGGCACCACCTTCGTGGCCGATGAACACCAGTGCATCGCCGTCTGCTTCTGGGAGCTCGAGGAGGCGGGGCAGCGACGCCAAGACCTTCTGGCGAAGTGAAGCTGTTCCTTGACGTCGTCACTCGACGAGAAAAGATCGCGTGCGTTGAGTCGAGTGACCCATTGACTCTTATATTTTTTTACGGGTGCTGTGTTACAGAGCCCGCACCCGCACCAAGACTGGCCGAACTGCGCATCCAGGCCGGCCGCTGGGCGTCCGACCAACTCCATTGTGGGACGTCGAGTGGAGTCACGGCGCAGCCAAGAATTTCGCTCCGCCAGCCTTCGGCTGCCCTGACTGCCGCTTGTTATCGGCTCGTGGCCCATGTCGTCTAAGCGCGGACCACCCGTGTAACCGCACAACGCGGGCAGGGGTTTGTGAACAGTGCCCAGCCCGGCAAAGACCTACTGCGTTGCGTCCCCGAGCTTCTTCGCCAGGGCGACGACGAATGTCTCCACGTGATGGTCACCCTGTTCAAGAAGGGTGACACAGGCCTTAGATCTAGCCTCTCGCTGATCTCCGTCCACATCAGCCAGGCTCTTGAATGCGACCGCGGCATTCCGGTAGACACCGGCTGCCGCCCCCAGCTCACCTCCCGCTTTTGCGAAGCCTCTCGGTGGGTGCCCGCTTCGGAGCCAATCGTTGAGATTGCTGCAGGCCGACACGACACGTGATGCAACCGCTTCGTCGTGTATCCGAGGGCGTCTCTAGTCCGACTGGAAGATCCCCCGGAGGTCGTCAACGGCCTGAGTAATTGCCACCAGGAAGTTCCTGAGCCGTTGAAGCCCATTGGCGCCTCGCCGCTTCATGGATCAGGGGTTCGAGGCACCGTCGCAATATACGCAGGTCAGGAGGGTCAGTTTGCCGAACATTCGCGAGCTGTTCATCTCCAGATAAGCCGAAGTTTGCCTTTTCGTCACGCTGGCCTGCGACATTGCAGCGGGGCTTCGGTGAGAGGGAAGGCAAAGATCGAGTGAGCGAGCTGATCGTGGCGGGTTCAGAGGGACTCGGGGAACAGGAGCTGCTGCCTCACGCCGGAGCAGTCTCCTCGGCGCCAACCGTTACCGATCTCCTGAACGAGGCCCCAACCAGCAAGTTCCACCGCCGGACCGTGATCATCTCGGGCGTCGGATTCTTCACCGATGCTTACGACCTGTTCGTCATCGGGACCGTGGCAGCGCTCGTGGCCGTGCAGTGGCACCTGAGCACGCTGCAGACGAGCTGGGTCACCGGCGCAGCCATCCTCGGCGCGTTCATCGGCGCTTTCGTCTTCGGCCGCATTGCCGACGTGATCGGTCGCAAGAAGGTCTACGTCACAGTCGCTGTGATCATGATCATCGGGGCGATCGCTTCGGCGCTGGCCCCAGGATTCATCTTCCTGGTCGTCGCCCGGCTCGTCCTGGGCTTCGGCATCGGCGGCGACTATCCCGTGTCGGCCGTGTTCATGAGCGAGTACTCGAACCGGAAGGACCGGGGTCGCCTCGTCGGTCTCGTCTTCTCCATGCAGGCATTGGGCCTCATCGTCGGCCCGCTGGTCGCACTCTTGCTGCTCTCCTCGGGCATCGGAGACTCGTTGACCTGGCGCATCCTGCTGGGACTCGGTGCCGTTCCCGCGGCGGCCGTGGTGTACCTGCGCTCCAGGATGCCGGAGTCCCCGCGCTACCTGGCCCAAGTGCAGGGCGAGTACGACCGTGCTGCCGGTGAGCTGGAACAGTTCAGCGAGGGCGTGATCACCGAGCCCACTCAAAGCGGTTACGTCTCGAAGCGGATGCGTCTCGGCGCCTTCTTGACCGACCCGCAGATGCTGAAACTCCTCCTCGGCACAGCCGGTGCGTGGTTCCTCTTCGATTACGCCTACTACGGCAACACCCTCTCTCTTCCCGCCATCTTGAAGGAGGTGGATGCCACGGCCAGTCTTGGAGACGAAGCTGCTGTGGTCGCTCGGGATGTTCGTGATCTTCGCAGTCCCCGGCTACTTGCTCGCGGTCAAGCAAATGGATCGCATTGGCCACCGGCGCCTGCAGTTCATTGGGTTCTCGGTGATGGCGTTGTGCTTTCTCGTGCTCGCCATCGTGCCTCAGCTCACAGAGCAAGTAGCACCCTTCTTGGCCATTTTGGGTCTTAGCTACTTCTTCATTCAGTTCGGGCCCAACATGACGACATTTGTGCTTCCCTCTGAGGTCTTTCCGGTGAGCATGCGCACCACCGGACATGGCATAGCCGCCGGAATCGGCAAACTCGGTGCCTTTGTCGGCGTATTTTTGGTCCCGGTTCTCCAAGACCACATCGGCCTCCGGGGTCTTCTCGCAGTCGCCGGTGTCTCCGCAGTGCTGGGATTCGCAGTCACCAGGCTTTCTGCCCGAGCCGGCGGGACGAACCCTCGAAGACGTGGCCGACAACCGATCGGATGCTGCCGTTCCAGCCCCTGTGCGAGTCGTCGCCACCGATGATCTGACCGGCCGGGAACTGAAGACCGCCTAGAGAGGCGGACCCGCCGTGGTTCTGTCCGTCGACTTGAGCTCGTGGCGCATCCCCGAAGGGCATCTCCGAAATGAGTTGGAGTTTCGTGGTCCCGACGGCCGAGCGACCTGGGAATGGACCACCGTGGCCGATTCGAGTGGATCCGCAAAATCCAACGGTGCGCTGGCGAAGAGTGGGCGCCCACATGTTCCTTCGAAATCCGTAGCCATTCTGACGATTGCAGAACGCGCTTGCTGCCAGCAGCGTCGATGAGGTTGGGAGAGCCGACTACGCCGCTCGAGACCGGTGAACTGAGACAGCTGCGAGAGAAACTCTTTTCTGCACCACTGTCAGACTCATCTGGGACAAATTCCCGACACTCTCGGGCAGCAACGTACGGAACCGATGCCGTCCTCCTTCCCGTCGTGGCTCCGCATCAGGTAGGTTTCTGGACGTGGATGGTCGTGTTGTCGTTGGCCTGTTGACAGCTGCGATCCGCCGCACCAGGGCGGTGCGCGACCCGGGCCGACGAGGCGCGCGGCGAGGAGTGGTGGGCTGAGTACCAAGCCAGCAAAGCGCAACAGCAGGCCAAGAATGAGGCACAGGAGCGCTCGGGATCGATCGCAAAGTCCTTGGACACGCTCGAAGCTCGTGAATCGGGTTGGTATCGAGACCCCTACGAGCTCCACGAAGCCAGGTGGTACTCCGTGGGGCGACCCACCGAGCTCGTTCTCGATCATGGAACTGAAGGCCGGGATCCACCACCTCAAGGCTCCCCGCCGCAGGCTCCGAAACCACTCCCCGGCTCCATGAACGCTGCCCACGGTCGGCGAGCTGGCGTTGGTGAACCCAAGGCGGCGGCATCTCCGCTTGAGGATGGCACCGGTGGCGAAAGGTCCGATGCGGAGAAGGCGAACGCGGGCGGGTCCCCCGGTCCGGTCAACCGGCCGATTCGGATTGTTCTTAGCGTGCTTGCTTCCGTGGCAGTACTCCTCGTCGTCGGCCTCATCGAGGGACAGTGGGGGCCGTGGAAGCACCACAGCCCGACCACAACGACAAAGTTCAATAACGCCGCCGATGTCTCCGCTGCGCAATTCGAAAGAGCGTCCGCGGCGGTCGCTGCCGGCTGTGGCGCCGACGGCCGCCTTTCCTCGGACTTCGCGTGGGACCAGTCGGCGGGTAGGCCTGTGCCATCGTCATCGTCCCAGGCCCAGCAGGACGGGGCGTTCGACTCGGTTGAGACGATCGAGGAGGCCGGCTCGGTGTCCCAGTACTCAGCCATCGTCACCACATTGAGTGATTTCACTTCGGTTTTCCAAAAAGACACCGGATCTCAGGGGTACCTTGGATGGCCGCCAGTTATCACGGCCCTCAACGCCGTCACAGCACAGTGTCAGCTGCTCGGTGAGCCAACAGGTCAAAGCGGTTCGCCCGGCTCCTGAGACCAGCCGACCCGACCAGCTTGGGGAAGGTGACGAGCGAATCGCGCCCTTTGAGAGAACCGGCCCCCGCCCCGGCGAGTGTTCGGAGGCAGTCGATCACTGGCAGTATCAACCGGTAGTAGCCGAACTCACTCGGGTCCCGCTCGGGAGTTGTTGGTGATTAGCAGCCGGTCCACGACGAGGTGATCTTCCACTGGGCACTCGACGGTTTTCCGATAAGTCCATTTGATGCCAACCGGAGGGTTGACCCCCAGAGTCATCGTTTTGACCACAACGTCGCCGCACTGCTCGCATCGCTCCAGTCGCAGGTTGATGTAGCCAGGAGGAGGGTCGTGGGCGGTATCGCCGTCCCCATTGTGACCGTTGTCGCTCATTGAGACATTCTTGTCGTTGCCGACCGGTGGCGTACGGTGAGGCCGTGCGGGAGACGTCAAGACCCCGATGACGACAGGGATCGTGACCTTCCTGTTCACCGACATCGAAGGTTCGACCGCGCTCTTGACCCGCCTGGGCGATGCGGGCTATTCAGCGGTTCTCGAGGATCACCACCGCATCATCCGCTCGAGCCTGCAGGGGTTCGGCGGCGTGGAGCACGGGACCCAGGGCGACTCCTTCTTCGCTGTTTTCGTGTCGCCGATGGCGTGCGTCACCGCAGCGCTCGAGATGCAGCGCGATCTGCGCAACCACGACTGGCCCGCAGGAGAGCAGCTCCGCGTCCGTATGGGCATCCACACTGGTGAGGCGACCGAGGCGTCCACCGGCATGGTCGGCTACGAGGTGCACCGGGCAGCGCGGATCGCCGCCGTCGGCTACGGGGGTCAGGTCCTGGTCTCGTCCTCGACCAGGGCTCGTCGGTGACTCGCTGCCCCCTGGTACATCGGTGCTCGATCTCGGTTCGCACCGTCTCAAGGACCTGGCGCGGCCCGAGGTGATCTTCCAATTGGTCGCCGAAGACCTCGACGAGCAGTTCCCTCCACTGCGCTCGCTCGACAGCCCAGCGCTCTTGAGCAACCTCCCGGTCCAGCTGACCAGCTTTGTCGGGCGCGACCACGAGTTGAATCAGGTGCGCACCCTGGTAGAGGAGTCGCGGTTGGTCACGCTCACCGGAGCGGGCGGCTCTGGCAAGACCCGCCTCGCGCTCCAGGTTGCCGCCGAGCTGTTAGACGGATCGGGAGATGGGGTGTGGTTCGTGGACCTGGCGCCCCTGGCCGATCCCGACCTCGTGGCGGAGTCAGTGGCAACGGCCATCGGCGTGCGCGAGGAGCCAGGGCGACCCGTTGCGGAACCGCTCATCGACGCCCTACGAGAGCCGCCTCCTCGTCGTGCTGGACAATTGCGAGCATCTCATCGATACCTCCGCCAAGCTCACCGATGCCATCTTGCGGGGTTGCCCTGGGGTAAACGTGCTCGCCACCAGCAGGGAGCCGCTGGGACTCGACGGCGAAGCTGTCTTCCGGGTCCCCTCACTCTCGCTTCCTCCCGCGGGGACCACGACACTGGATCAAAGCGAGGCGCTGGGGTTCGAGGAGGTGCAACTCTTCGTCGACCGGGCCAGGTCTGCGACGGTCACCGGAAAATCCCCGCATGTCGGCATTTAGGTGGATGTTCTCTGAAACGACGGGACCGACGAAGGCCGGCCAAATTGGGCTGAGCTCTCTTCGCTCCACCAGCCTCCGGCTGCCCTTGATGCGATGACTGCCGCTTGATATCGGCTCGAGGCCCGTGCTCCCTAGCCGGCGGATCACCCATGAATCGCACTTTGGGGATATCCCTCCCGAGTGGGCAACCACGCCGTATCGTGCTGACGATGCAACTGGTGCTTCTTCACGCACTTCCGCTGGACGGGACAATGTGGGCCAATGAGATGCAACTCCTGCCTAATGCAACAATCGCTCCTTCTCTTTATTCATTCGGTGAATCGATCGAGGACTGGGCCCAGGCCGTTCTGGAATTGACCAGCGAAGAGACGTTTGTAGTTGTTGGCAACTCCGTGGGCGGGTCATGCGCGCTCGAAGTTGCTCGCCGGGCGCCAGCTCGGGTCAAAGCAATCGTGTTGATCGGAGCCAAAGCAGGAGTGAGGCCAGACCCAGTTTTTCGAGATGAAGCCGTCCGTATCCTGAGCGAAGCGAGGAATGGAAGAGGCGTGGCCGAAGTACTGGGCAGATCTGTTTGGCGCAAACGCAGACCCCGAGGTTGTCGAGGCCGCTCGCCTCCTTGCCTGTTCCCTCCACATTCGTGACGTTGTTCGCGGCGTCAAGGCATTTCACAACCGGCACGACATGACGGATTTCGCTCGATCCTGGCCAAAGCCCCTTGTCGTCATCCGCGGCGATCAGGATGGGACGCCTCCGCACTCGTCTGCCGCCGCCACCGCTTCGTCTCTACTTGGCGAGATTCATGTCATCAAAGATGCCGGTCACTACGCGTCGCTTGAACAGCCGTCGAAGGTTCAAGCCATCATTCGAGATGTGCTGGTGAGGGTGGGCGGGTGCGTCCCTAAACGCCGGGACTGAGACAACACATCTTCGCTTCGAAAGTCCTACGCTTGCGTAATGGCTCTTGCTGGCCTGTGCGCTCAGACCATTCTCTTCGGCGTCCAACCGAGTGGAACCGATTGGGTCGGCTGGGTCGTCCTGGCCGTCATCGTTTCTTTTATGGCTGTCACCGTCCTCGGGATCATTCGGGGAAGGCTCAGGTCAGGACTCATCAAGTGGCGATCCCGCCATCTGGTCTCTGGCTCTCCAACAGTTGACGACGATTTACAACCTCCAAATGACTATTCGGCCGGTGGACAATCCGAACCGCTCAGGGATTTTGACGGCGGCTAAGTCGGCAGTCCTACCAGATTGACTGCGGGTGCCTCCGGTACGCCGGGACTCGACGCCGAAACGAGCGCACTGCTAGGACGGCCCTGAAGTAGGCGCCTCTTGCCGAATGCGTGAAGCACGACGACGGCGATCCTCTGACGAAGGGGCTCCTCGCGCGATGCCTTCCAGGGAATTACGTGACGGAGAAGTGCCGAAGGCAGGGAATTACCCGACGGCTGTGAGATCGTGCGCTCTTTTGAGAGGCTCCACGGCGCTCGGGGTTCTTTATCCTCCCGCCACCGTCCACTCATTTGCGTCATGGCCCAGACCCAAGACAGCCATTCGGGCCAGATTGATCGCCCCGGCTCGGGTGTCGACGTCGGTGCGGATCCGCCGACGTCCCCTCACCCGGGCGTTTCGCCCACCCCATGAGCGGCGTGTGAAGTGGGAGATCTTGCGTTCGACCTTGGGTCGGTCTGCCCGATAGCGCGCCTGCCACTGGGCGTTGCCTGTTGTGCTCGGGCTTCCTGGAGCAGGTCCTCGTGACGACCGATGGCAATGGTGCGCCCCGAGCGTGACTTCGTGCAGGCCCGGCGAAGCGGACAGTCCTTGCAGTGGAGCTTGAACGAGGCCCGTCCGCCCCCGTCTCTGGTGGGGTTGATGGCGACTCGTTGGCCGGCCGGACAGGTCACGCTCTGGGTTTCGAGGTCGACGCTGAAGCGGTCCTTGGTGAACAGGCCCGTGGCGTTGCGCACCGGGGGCACTTTGGCCTCCACCTCGAAGCCCTTCTTCGCCCAGGCTCTCGCGGGTCGCCCCGTCGGCATAGGCCGAGTCCCCCAGGATTTCCGGCTTGTCCTCCTCTTCGGCCAGAGCCTCGAACAGCTCATCAACCGCTTCACGGTCGGGCGTGTTGGCCGCGCGTCACGGCCACCTCGTCGATGAGTTCGGAGTCCGGGTCGATGGAGAGGTGGGTCTTGTAGCCGTCGAAGCGGCGGTTGCGTGACTTGTGGCCGTGGCGGGCCTCGGGGTCGACCGTCGAGATGACCCGGTCTTTGGCCACGCCACGCACGATGCGAAACACCCCGTCGTCTCCCTCTTCGACGTCTTGACCGGCCACCAAGGCCAATAGTTCGGCCGCCCCAGTGGCGCCCTCGGGCAGGGTCTCGCCGTCGATGACACCAAGGGCGGCCCGGGCATCGCGCACCAGCGCGTCCACCAGGGCCTCTCGAGCCGCCTGATCGTCCCAGTCACACGGTGGCTTACCCACGCTGGCGTACTCGTCATCTCGGTGCAAGTGCCTCTCGCACCGACTCCCCCAGACGGCTACCCGCCTGATCGAGAGTGCCGAGCAGCTTGCGGATGGCGGCCCGTAGCTGCGTCACGGTGTCTTCGGTGGCCACGGCGTCATGGAGAGGCGTCGAGTCGAGCACCCGAGCCCGAGACTTCAGCGCCCCTGTCTCTTTGGCCACCACCTTGGTGTCCTCGAAGAGGCGCCGTGGTCGTGGGGAGGCCCGCAGGCGGTTGCGCTGGCCGACCAGCGCAGTGGGATGAAGCCCTCGTAGCCGGCGTCGACCCCGGCTGCGGCCTGCCAGCGCAGGTCGAAGCTGAGCCCATCGACCGCCTCGGCGTCGCTCAGGCCTTCGAAGGCCTGGAGCATCATGACCGTCGCCATCACCCGAGCCGCGATGGTCGGTCGTCCCCGCACCGAGTCGCTATAGCAGTCGGCGAAGTAGTCGTTGCCGAAGAGCTCGTGGCCGTGGTCGGCCAGCAATCGATAAATCGATCCTTCCTTCAGCCGATCACCCAGGATCTCCCTCGGATTCTCGAAGCGTTGCTGCACCTTTGACCGACCCAGTGCCATGCCTCAAATTCTTGCCGATAGGAGCACAAATCGCGAGCCTTTGGGTGCGACTATTTCAGGGGCGTCCTAGGGCTGCGTAGCTGTAATGCTTTGAGGGTGAACGCCGACATTCGGATCGAGCGCTTTGATCCCGCCATGCAGGATGCATTCCGGACGCTTGTCCTTGACGGCATGGCGGAGCGCTGGGGCGCGGTTGATGAATCGCTCAACCCGGACCTTGGTGACATCGATACTCACTACGACAACGACTGTGTACTTGTTGCTGTCGACTGTGCAACGGTCGTCGGGACGGGCGTCCTTCTGTTTCGAGCGACGGAGGGAGAGATCGTGCGAATGTCAGTGCATCGGGACTACCGACGACGGGGCATCGCAAGACGAATGTTGGCGGAGTTGGTGAATCTTGCCGCCGGGTACGAAGTCACGCGCATCGTTGTGGAAACGAATGCAATGTGGACCGAAGCTCGCAATCTCTACGAAGCAGGTGGCTTTAAATTCACCCACTCAGTGCCAGGCGCATTCGGACGTGAGACGTACTACGAGCTTCTGACCTGACTGCCCCCTATCGTCCTGGGCACCCTCAACTTGGTGCCAAAAAGACCAGCTCGCTGATCGTTCGTCCCGACGCCTCGAACGTGACCTCGCCAATCTCCATCCAGCCTGTGCTCCTGTAGAGCGAAACCGCGGGTGAGGCCGCAACGACATCAAGCACAGGGGTGAATCCCAGGGACACGATGTGACTTCTCGCCTGGTCCAAGAGTTTCGCACCTATTCCCTGTCGACGTACACCGGGATCCACCATTAGTCGAGCAATGACGCGGACTTGGCGGTCGATCCTGACGGTACGAACCAGATCCATGACTGCCCGATGGGAGTGCGGGTTCGCCGCGACATGCCCCACGATTCGGCCTCCGTCCTCAGCAACCCAAGCGTCAAGAGGAATTGGATCCGTCAGAAATCGGCGAAGTCCCCCCACAGGGAGGAAGAAGGGATAACCATCCACCGCCCGCACGCGGCTCACCAAATCCACTAGCTCGTCGATGTCAGACGAAGTGCGGAGACGAACCACGGACACGACTCCATTTTGGCCCGAGGAGCTCGCAGGTGGGTCACCAAAGGGTCGCCGTATATGCCGGGAGGGCTGCACCGTATCGGTGGTGCACAATGTGATCTTGGACAGATTAAGTTTTGTGCCGCTCCAATCGAGCGACTTGCCAGGCCTCGCAACCTGGCTCGCCAGGCCACACGTCTCCCGCTGGTGGAGAGAGCCATCCGATCTCGCCTCTGTGAAAGAGAACTACGGTCCGCTTGCCGAAGGCCTTGATCCGACCGAAGGTTTCATCGTCCATTTCAGCGGTCGGCCGATCGGCTATGTCCAGAGATATCTGATCGACGAGGATCCCGACTGGCGTGAAACACTCCATCGTGCGGTTGCTCAAGCTAGCGGCATTGGCATCGACTATCTCATCGGAGAGCGAGACCTGATTGGGAGGGGGGTCGGACGCCGAATGATCTCCCAGTTCGTCAGTTCGTCTTGGAACCGTTATCCATCAGCCGAACGGATCGTGGTCGCACTACAGCAGGAGAACATCGCGTCCTGGAGAGCACTTGAGGCGTCGGGATTCCGACGTGTCTGGGAAGGTGATTTGCAATCCTCCGATCTTAGCGATCAAGGTCCGAGCTTTATCTACATCGCCAACCGAAATCAGGATTGACTGCCCCCCACGTCGGGCTTGTGACAGTCACGTCGAGAGTCACTACGTCAGCCGTCCGCTCGGATCTCAAAGACCCTCGCGATGCCCGGGCCATCGTTCCTCGGCATGTCGCGTGCATGGCGCATCCCGAGCTTCTCCATCACCTTCCCGGAAGCCAGGTTTTCTGAGTTGTATCTGGCGAGGGTCCGATCGAGACCCAGCTCCTGGAAGCCGAACGCCAGCGAACATCTGCCACCTTCAGTGGCCAGACCCGCTCCCCAATACCTGCGATCGACAAACCATCCCACTTCGGTCGCCGGCAAGAGGTCTTCTGGTTCCCAGACTTTGGTCAAACCGACCCAGCCGACGAAGGTGCCGTCCTCCTTCAGTTCTGCGGCCCAGTGGCTGTAGCCCTCCTGCTCCCACATGGCGACGTGCCATTCAAGCCACGTGTCAGTCTGCGCCCGTAGGTATGGACCACCGAAGTACCTCATCATGACGCGATCGCGCTGGAGCGCGTAAAGGGGTTCACCATCGCTCATCGCCAGCGGCCGCAGTCGAAGTCGATCGGTCTCGTAGGTCTCTCGCCAGATACTCGGCCCGGACAATATTGTGACCCGGAATCGTAAAGGCCGTTCACTGCCCAACGCTCCCGACTACCATCCGTCCTGGTCGGTCCTCCCACGATTGGAGCTGCGATGCTGCTGGCGGACATCTTCGGTCCTGACATCTTCATTGTTCTGATTGCTCTGTTCTGCAGCGTCGTTGTTCCGATCTGGGCCATCGCCGACGCTGCGAGCCATCCGGCCGTCGCCTTCTCTGGCGCAGGTTCCAACAAGACCGCCTGGATTGCCGTCATCGCGGTGGCCTTGTTCATCGGTATCGGATTCTTTCTCGGGGGTTTCTACCTGCTCTTCACCAGGCCGAAGGTCCGTCAGCACGAGCAGGTTCGCGGTTGATGCGTCTAGGGACTCCATGGCGATCGACCGATCACAGGTCGCCAACCTGGTGGCACATCTATTCAGGTCGAAGGACCAGTGCCACGACGTTCACGGTCCTGAACGAGAGCTTGGGCGGCGCCCCAACCCCGCGACCCTGGGCCGCCATCGGTAAGGCGACCTCAGGCGGAGAACTCGCGAGTAGGTCGTCAGTGCACTGGGGCACCCGGTCCGACCGGGTGCCGAGATCGTTTTTGCTGCCCGGACGGAAGGATCTGCGTTCGTGACGTCGTGGAACCTTCGGCGAAGAATCAACGAACCGTGTCGCACCACCTCGAGTCCTCGCTCAGGCAGACCTCGTGCCGGGAGCGCGCCGCGGAACGTGGGTCTGGCACTCGCTGAGCCGCCATCGCCTGGCCGAGCTTTGAATGGCCAGTGACACGATTCGCGGCCCACGCTGTAGGCGACCGCCCGAGGCGATCAGAAGCTGGTCACCCAGCTCGGGTTCAGACAGCAGATGGTGCGGCTGCCCGCGGCTGTCGTACCGTGGCCAGGCGCATGAGGACAAGGGCCCGTACGGCCCACCAGCCGGGGTCGATCTCCCCCCGGGCCATCGCCATACGGCCGGACGTCGTGGCCGCATGGTGGTTGTTGTGGAGACCTTCACCGGCGACCAGCCAGGCCAGCCATTGATTGTTGGTGGCCAGATTGTCGTGTGGCCGCTTCCCCCATTTGTGCCCGATGGCGTTGATGGCGCCCCCGCCGAGGATGTAGGCGGTCGCGTGGACCCCGGCCGCGATCAAACCGATCTCCCACCCGAACACGGCCACCAGGAGCGCAATGCCGACGCCAAGGCCCAACAGTGCGTGGTCGAAGAGCAACCTGTCCCAGCGATCGCCGGGCAGATCACGTGCGTAGCGGGCCACGGCGTCCGGGTTGCGGGCAACCCTCCGGTAGAGGACGGCGTTGCCGAATTGGACCGCCGAGAAGCCGAAGACGGCCGGCGAGTGAGGATCACCGTCTTTGTCGGTGAAGGCGTGGTGCTTCCGGTGCACCGCCACCCATTGGCGGGGCCTGGTCCCCGTTGCCATCCAGATCACGACTCGACACGCGAAGGCAACCGGGGGCTTCAGCTTCACCGCACGATGGGCGAGCGACGGTGGAGGTACACCGTGGTGACCACAAAGGCCACCTGGGTCGTCACCAGGCCGATGATCACGGCCACTAAGACCGTGGGCACGAGGTACACAATACGCAATGGCGGAGGGCCCTTATCGCACACCCCCCGGAGGCGCCCTTCGGCCAGGTCAAGAGACCTGCTCCAGTGGCCTTTCCGTACGCGTGCGGGTTCTCCCATTTGCCGGCCCACGACCCCCAAAAAGTGCCGTGGTCAAAGGCGGCCTCAGGCTCTGGGGACCCAGGCACCTTCATCGACTGGCGTCAGCCTGCCGGACGTGACCCGTCTTCCAGCATTTTGACGGCGGCCTCCCGGTCAGGGACGCCGAGCTTCTTGAGGATCGTCGACACGTGGCTTCTCACCGTGGTCGGTGAGATGAACAGGCGCTCCGAGATGTCCGCAGTGGACGCACCTGTACGCATGAGTTCGAGCACGTCCCACTCTCGCCCGGTCAGGCGCGCCGCGGCGCCCTGCGGTACGGCGACACGCCGGTGCTCTCGATCCCTGAAATTCCTCGACAAGACGAGCGACCAAGCTCCCCGGTAGCGCTGACTCACCTTTCAGGACTCGGTGCAGCGCATCGCCGAGCGCCTCTTCGTCCATTCCTTTGAGCAGATACCCGGACGCGCCGGCCCGGAGGGCGTCGAAGAGGTCGTCGTCCTGGCGCGACACGGTGAGCATCACCACCGCCGTCTCGGGCAGCGCGGCTGTGATCCGGGCCGCCGCGGCGATGCCACTTCCGGGCATGTTGATGTCGAGCAGGCAGACCTCGGGGCGCTGATCCAACGCTGCGGCGATCGCGGTCGGCGTGTCGTGCGCCTCGGCACAGACTCGGAACTCGCCACTGTGCTCGAGCGCCAGCCGGACCAGCGCCCGCGTGCGCGCGTGGTCGTCGGCAACCAAGACGGTGATGGCGCTGCTCACGGGAGCGCGAGCTCGATCCGCGTGCCCAAGGAAGGTGCCGAGGCGAGGGCAAATCCGGCCCCGATCGCGTCGGCCCGTTCGCGCATGCTCACCAGTCCGAAGCCGGAGCGGGTTTCGAGTTCAGGATCGAAGCCGCACCCGTCGTCCTCGATGACCACGCGCACGCCGTCGTCTCTCCGCACGGTGACCGTGACGACAGTCGGGCCACCATGCGTGGCGGCATTGGTGATGGCCTCGCGCACGATGCGCAGTACGTGCTCAGTCACGTCGGGTGGCGTGTCGATGTCGTCGGCCACCTCGAGGCGCACGGCCACTCCGAGGCGGGCTCCCAGATCCTCGGCGGTCTGGGTCACGGCACCGACGAGCGACTGCGGCGCGGCGGCCGAGAGCACGGTGATGGCCCGCCGGGCCTCGTCCAAGGCACGATCGGCCGCGCTGGAGAGCTCCTGGACGTCGACGTCCACCCGAGCCCGCCACGAGCTCCGGGCCAGGCTGGCAATGTACGCCAACTCGTGGGCCAGCCCATCGTGGAGATCACGAGCGATCCGCCGCCGCTCTTCCGCCCGGCCCGCCTGCTCGAGCTGCTCGTGGGCGTCCCAGTTCGACAGGGCAAGCTCGAGCAGATGCCCGAGTGCGATGGAGCGCTCCAGCGAATCGTCCGTGAACGTACCGTTCGGGCTCACGATCTCGAGCACACCGTCGACACGGCCATCCGGAGCGACCGGCACCAAGAGTTCGTAGCGAACGAGACCGGTCCGAGCCGCCACGTCGTGCCGCGGGGTCCCGACCATCTGCGAGGCCGGCCTGAGATCACGGATGACCCCGGCGAGCGGCGAGCGCTCGTCCAGGCGCCACGAGTCCTCTCCCAGACTTGGCCCGAAGTGGGCCTCCACCGAGACCATGCCCCGGTCGATCCGGAGATAGCGGGCTGCGGCAGCGGGACCATCGGGGGGTGACGCCGCGTGGGCGGCCAACTCCGCGCCCAGAGCGGCGATGGCGGCTGGATCGAGCAGCGCTGAGAGCCGACGCGCCGCTGCGTTGATCGATTCGGCTTGATGGAGCAGTCGCTCGGTGTGCTTCTTGGATTCCGTGAGCCGCAGGCGCAGCGCATGGATCGACACCGAGATCAGGCAGCTGACGCCGGCCAGCAGACCCAGGCGGCGAGCGGTGGCCACCGCGGCATCGCCACCCTTGATCGACACGACCAAGAGCCCGAGCAGAACCAGAGCCACGACGAGGGAGGAGTCGCGCCGGGTCCCGTAGAGCGCCATGCCGACGACACCGATCAAGTAGAGCGGCCCGAAACCACTGCCCACGCCGTCCATGGCCAGAAGAAGAATGGTGACCGACACGACGTCGAGTGCTGCCGCGACAAGCAACGGACTCACGCCGGCCGGGACACGCACGAACACGAGCAGTACGGCCAACATGAGCAGCGCGGTGCTCAGCGAGAAGAGCCAGATATTGCTGGGGCCGGGCGGCCAGATCGCACTGATCTGACCGGCGGCGGCGATGGCGGCAAAGGGCCACGCACGGGCCAGACGGCCACGATCGATCGGGGCGACAACGGAACCAGTCACCTGAGCGCCTCCAAGTGTCGGGCAGATTCTGTCACGTTGCCCATCGACGTTCCGAGGTGACGGATTCGGTGATGAAGTAGCGGCCCCCGCCCGGGGCATCGGAACGGGGGCCACCACATCGAGCGGCTAGTAGCGCCATGCCAACTATCCGACGAGCCGGCGCTTCTGTCGAGCCTGGAGACGTCCAAACCTTTCAACGCCCCTGCAGCGAAGTCCCACCGGGTTGAGGAGCCCCGCTCCGAGACCCTCACCCCCGGGGACGACGCCCCAAAGGAAGGAAATTAGGGGGTGATTGACCAGGTCAGTGTGACGGTGGCCCTGAAGGTTCACCGCCCTGATCTGCCGGACTCTCCCCGGCGGTCGGGGCAACTCCGGACCGAGACTGGGCATTGTCCTCCGGAGCGCTCCGACGGACTTCCTCGACCACCCGTCTGGACCTTCGAGGGACAGCAACGGCCCGACCATGCCCGGGGGAGCGTCCGCCGGAAGTGGACACGCAAAGGCTTCGAGGGTCCGGTGGTCGCCTTGGTGCCGTGGCACGGCTCGCGCTGGCCGCCATCACCAAGGTGACCAACGTCGGCACGATGACTGCGTCGGTGGTGGCGTCGTCGCGGCGCGGGCGCGGCGGCACCAGAAAAAGGTGGTACGTCATGTGCTGACGGGGGGCCTCTCCGGCCCACCGCCGGTGACGGCCTGGAGCAGGCGCTCGAGAAACGGAGCCTGAGCGGGGAGGATCTTGCCGGCAGCCCGCTCGAGAGGCATCCACTCCACCCGGTCCACCTCGGGGAACTCCGCCGTCCGGCCCGATCCGCGGGGCCACTCCATCTCGAACGTGTTGCTGGAGGCTCCGGTGAGGTCGAGGTCCCCCTCGAGCGCCCAGGCCGTGACCCGCTTGCCGCCACGCTGAGTCACCTCGCCCAGGGGCCACGGCTCCCCGGCGGGAATGGCCAGGCCGGTCTCCTCTCCGAACTCACGCCGGGCCGCGGCCAAGGCCACCGCCCCCTCCTCGTACTCCCCTTTCGGGATGGACCAGACCCCCTCGTCCTTCCGGGCCCAGAAGGGGCCGCCGGGGTGGGCCAAGAGCACCTCGATGCCGGCGGAGGTGGACCGGTAGAGCAGGAGTCCTGCGCTGCGGGCGGGCACGCATGGATGCTGCCGCCCAACGGGGCTCTGGGCAATGCCACCGCCGAAAGCCCAGGCCAGCGCCGACTGCCCTCTTCGGAGGCCTCTCAGTAGGATGACCCGACCGCGAGGCCGGCCACGACGCCCGCGGCGCGGCGCGGCCCGCAGACCAGCGATCAGCCCCCGTCACCTCCCGAACACCAACCACCATGAGCCCACCGAATCCCGAGAACGATCCCGTCCACAAGGGTCTCCAACGGCTGGGCGACGAGGTCGACCAGGCCTCACCCCCGCCGGAGCCGGCCGACAACCCGGTCGAGCGGGGCCTGCACGAACTGGGTCGCCAGATCGACGCGGCGCGACGGGGCGGCAAGGGCGGCCGCCGCAAGGGGGCCCACGCCGCCCCCAGGCAGCGGTCGCGGCGCCGGACCGTCGGCTACGTCGTGGGCACGCTCGGGCTGGTGATCGCCCTGCTGGCCGGGGGGACCGCCGGGTACGCCTGGTACCTCAACCACGAGATCCACCGGATCGACCTCCACAACCTGACCTCGTCGCCGGTCAAGGGCGAGGACGCCGGCACGGAGAACATCTTGATGATCGGTTCCACGTCGCGCTGCGCCCTGACTGTGCAGAACCCGGCGTACGGTCTCTGCTCGCAAGGGGTCAACGGGGTCAACAGCGATGTGGTGATGATCCTCCACCTCGACCCGACCAGCCACACGGTCTCCATCCTTTCGATCCCCCGCGACCTGTTCGTCCCCAACGCGCGGTCGGACGGCGCCAACAAGATCGACGCCGCACTCTTCCAGGGACCGGACCAACTCATCGACGCCATCGAAGAGGACTACGGCATTCCGATCCAGCACTTCGTGGAGCTGAACTTCGACAGCTTCATCAACGTGGTGAACGCATTGGGCGGGATCAAGATGTACTTCCCCGAGCCCGTCTATGACGCGTACTCGGGACTGAACATCCAGACGACTGGTTGCATCGCCCTCAACGGGACCCAGGCCCTCCAGGTGGTCCGGGCCCGGCACGTGCAGTACAAAGGCCCTGGCGTCACCACCGACAACCCCAGCCATTGGCCGCAGGAGGCGCAGAGCGACATCGCCCGGATCCGGCGCGACCACGAATTCCTGCGTGTGCTCGCCACTGCGGTCAAGGCGAAGGGGCTCAGCAATCCCCTGACTGACCAGAAGCTGGTATCGGGTGTGGCGGGCCAGCTCACCGTGGACTCGAGCTTCTCAGCTTCGGCGATGATCAGCTTGGTGCTGGGGTACCACGACGTGGACGTGAACTCCGCGCCCCAGCTGACGCTGCCGGTCGCCGTGGACCAGTTCGGGAGCTACACCTACCAGGGCGGCAGCTACGGCGACGTCGAGTTTCCGGCCGAGCCCCAGGACCACAACGCCGTCGACCAGTTCCTGGGGCTGAAGAGCAACGAGGACACCTATTCGGGCGGGACGCTCCCGGCGCCGTCGACCGTGACGGTCTCCGTCATGAACGGCTCGGGGGCCTACAACCAGGCGACCGACACGGCGTCGAGCCTGGCGGCGCTGGGCTTCAAGACCGGGACGCTGGGCGACACTACGCCGGTCGGGCATGAGGCGGAGACGGTCGTCTACTACTCGTCCAAGTCGCCGGCCGAGTTGGCCGCGGCCCAGCTCGTCGCCAATTCCCTGTCGGGCGCGGTGATCATGGCCGATGACGCCTCCCAGGTCAGCCCGGGGTCGCAGGTGACGGTGGTCACCGGGACGGACTTCAGCGTCAACCCGCCGGCGGCGCCCGCCGCTGCGTCAACGACGCCGAGCTCGCCGGGGACGCCTTCTTCGGGCGCGAGCACGACGACGACCACCAGCGCGGACGCATCGGGCAACACCGGCAACAGTGGCGCCTTCGCCGCGCCGACCGCCACCGTGGAACAGCTGGCGCCATGGGATCCCCGCTCGTGCACGCCGAGCGGGGGCGAAGGATCCTGAGACTGGTCACGGCGGTGCCCGTGCCCGCGGCGGCTGCGGGGGCGGTGGCCACGGCTCAGGCGAAGATCTCGCCCCCGTTGGTGTCGAGCGCCTGTCCGGTCATGGCCCGGGACAGGTCGGAGGCCAGGTAGACGATCGAACCGGCCACGTCCTCGTCGCTCGGGATGCGTCCGAGCGGCACCCGGGCGTTGAGCTCGTCCACGACTACCTGCGCCGGCACGCCGCGGCCGGTCGAGGTCATGTCGATGTAGATGTCGACCGAGGGGCCCGCCATCCAGCCCGGAACGACGGCGTTCACCCGCACGTTCGAGGGCCCGAGCTCGAAGGCGAGTACCCGGGTCGCCGTCAACAGCGCACCCTTGGAGATGGCGTAGCCGCCCTGCACGGGCTGGGGCTGCCGGGCCACCATCGAGGCGACCATGACCACCGAGCCGCCACCGCGGGCCCGCATGAAGGGAAGGGCGGCGCGGGTCATCTGGAGCGAGCCGAAGAGGTTGGTGTCCATGATCTTGCGCCAGATGGCCAGGTCGACCTCTTCGAAGCTCTTGAAGGCGTCGAAGCGGAAGGCGTTGTTCACCAAGACGTCGACCCCGCCGAACGCCTCGGCCGCCGCCTCCATCAATGCCGCGCAGGCCCCGGGGTCGGTGATGTCGGTCGGGACGGTCACACAGCGGGTGCCCATATCGCTCAGCTCGCCCGCCACCTCGTCGAGGGTCGACTGGCGTCGGGCCGCCAGCACCAGGTCGGCCCCGTGGGAGGCCAGGGCCCGGGCGGCCTGGCGGCCCAGGCCCGGTCCCACGCCCGACACGATGCACACCTTCTCCGCAAGCAGGCCGGTGGTGGCGACCCGATCCTGTTCACCCTCTGTCGTCGTCATGGGCGAATCGTAGGGCACACGCCATTGCCTGGTCCCGAGCCATCCGCGCCGCTGTCGCACCGGCCTGAGATGATCGATCGAGCGTTGAGCAAAAGGAGAGGGTCATGGCCATTTGTTCGCAATGCGGCGGCGAGATGACCGACGGGATCAGCTGCCTGACCGATCCCCTGATCATCGGCCGCAGGGCCTACGCCCCCGTCCGCTGGGGCCAGGAGCTCCGACCCCGGCACCGCTACGAGCCCGAGGAGTGCCGTGACTGCGGGACCCCCCTCGGGGGCGTGCACCATCCTGGGTGTTGCATCGAACGCTGCCCGGCCTGTCATGGGCAGGCGATCTCGTGCGGCTGCTTCAGGGAGCCCGACTGCGGGTATGCGAACCCGCGCTCGCCGCGGTGCCACTCACACGTTCTGCGCCGGGTGGGCTGGCGCTGAGCTCGGCCGCTCGGCGCGGCTCGTCCTCCTCAGCGGATGGTGCCCGCGCCGGCGATGAGGGGGAGATCGAGCGGGGTGACCCATCCGGGTCCGAGGTCGTTGACCGCGGGGACCGCGTTCAGGGCGCGTAGGCCCGTGGCCAGGCAACCGGCCGCGGCGGCGTCGCGCCCGCTACCGTCGGTGAATCGGAAGGCCGTCTCCTGGACGATGGACGGCGACCCTTCGATCTCCACGCGGTAGACGTCGTCCTGGGTGCCGCGGGGCCAGTCGGGGGCGGCGTCGGTGCCCACCCGGTTGACGTGCTCGAGCGCGATGCGGGTCTCCCCTTCCAGAATCCCGTTGATGGTGAAGTGAATGGCGGCGACCTCGCCGGGATTGATGACGCCCTTCGCCGTCTTGATCGGGGTGGGGGTGACCCACTTGTCCCAGGTGGTGGTGATGCGATCGAGCTCGATCCCTGCGGCGTGCGCCATCATGGGCACGGTGGCGCCCCAGGACATTACGAGGATGTCCCGGTGCTCGAGCAGCGGTGTGAACTCGGGTGAGCGGCCGATTCCCATCTCCTCCTCGTAGTCGCCGGTGTAGTTGATGTAGTCGAGGATCTCGATCGCCTTGACGGAGCGGACCTCGGAACAGAGACCCATGAGGGTCATGGGGAACAGGTCGTTGGCGAAGCCCGGGTCGATACCGGTGGTGAAGCAGGAGGCTCCGCCTTGCTCGCAGGCCTCGGTGATGGGGTCGATCCACGAGGGCGGGTTCTGGCTCATGGTGGGCCAGACCCAGGGCGTCATGGCGGTGGAGCACACGTCGATGCCGCCACGGAGGAACGCGCCCATGAGGCGGATGTTGTCGTCGGCGTGGGCGGCGGTCGGGCCGTAGTGCACCAGCGCATCGGGTTTCAGGGCGATGAGCTGATCGACATCATCGGTGGCTTCGAGCCCGATGCGGTCGATACCGCAGATGTCTCCGACGTCCCGGCCAGCCTTGTCCGGTGCCGATACGCCGACCCCGACGAGCTCAAAGCGTGGATGCCGCAGCACCTCGGGGATCACCATCTTCCCGACGAAGCCGGTTCCCCATACCACGATGCGCTTTCGGTCCTGTGCCATAGGCCAACGCTAGCCAGGACCCGGGCGGCGAGACGGATGGCGTGGGGTGGACGCCGCGGTCGAGCTCTTCGGAAAGCAATCCCGCCAGCGTCGCCGCACGTAGCAGAACGTAGGAGTCGCCGAACGACGTAGTTGGCAACAAGTGAAAGGCGGATAGACCGATGGAAATCACTGAACACAAGCTTGCGCTCCGCACCGGCGTTGTCGCAGCCATAGTCACCGGGCTAGCCGTCCTGGTACCGGGAATCCAGCCGGCACAGGCAACGGGAGGCGGAAAGGGTGCCACGGTGGTGCAGACCGTGAATCGCAGTCCGGTGGGGAACATGCTCGCCACGACGAGTGGAGCCAGTCTCTATATCCACCCGGGTGGTCCCTGCACCGGTACCTGCCTGCAAGTGTGGCCGCCGCTGCTGATGCCGGCGAACAAGACCAAGCCGAAGGGAGCGGAGTGCCTGACCACGGTGGCCACCAAAGGCGGTCTCCAGGTCCGCTACCACAACCAGCCGCTCTACACGTTCGTGGACGACACCGGCACCAGCCTCAACGGGAACCATGTCGGCGGGTTCGTGGCCGCCAAGATCAAGAGCAACTGCTCCTAACGGCGCGCGCCGCTCCCTCGGAGAGCGTGAAGCGTCAGATCGGCGGCTGTTCGAAAGGGTCCGTCTCGGAGCTGGCGCGCCCGGAGACGTGCTTGCCGCGTGGATCAGAGGTTGCAATCTCGACGAGTGTTCCGTCTGGTGCCGAGACGGGTTCATGACTCTTCCCGTTGGCCCGATAGGCCGGACGAGGTTCGTTTGGATACGGTGCGACCGCTGGATCCACAGATGCGTAGGGGATGTCTGACGGCTGTTTCCGTGAGCGGTAGCGGTAGGCGTAGTAGTAGGCACTGTCCTCGCGCCTGATGGCACCGTTGGGCACGACTCCGACGATGTTCGCCTTGACTTGGTTCAGTGCGGTTGTGGTACGGCGGATCCGGTCTCGAGTGGTCTGGCCCAGTCGGGCCACGACGACAACGGCGGCCACGTTGACACCGATCAGCAGTGCGTCTGCCACCGGCAGAACAGGTGGCGTGTCCAGGACGACGAGATCGTACGTGCTCTCGAGTTGCCGGATCGTCCTCAGCATCGTGTCCGAGCCCAAGAGCTCGTTCGGGTTGGTCGGCACGGGACCGGCAACCAGAACATCGATAGGGCCCGCATCGCTCGTCTGGAGCGCGTCTGAGAGCTCCGTGGAGCCGGCCAGGACGTTGACCAATCCCTTGTGTGAAGGCAGGTCGAGAAACGTATCGACCATCGGGCGTCGCAGGTCGGCATCCACCAGGACCACGCGCTGCCCGGCGCGTGCGCTGGTGATGGCGAGGTTCACCGCCAAAGAGGTCTTGCCCTCCGAAGAGGCCGAACTCGTGATGATGACGGACTTCGGCGGGCCTCCGTCGGTCACGAACGCGAGGTTCGTCCGTACCTGTCGATATGCTTCGGCACGAACGGATCTGGGGTTTGTCGCGGCCGGTATCGGTTCCCCAGGTAGCTCGAAGGGTATGACTCCGAGCGCCGTCAGACCGGATGCCGCTTCGACATCAGCAGAGTCCTTGAGGCGCCGATCGAGAGCCTCGACCAACAACGCCGCCCCGACACCGAGCACGAGACCGAGCGCGAGACCGATGATCAGGTTCTCCTTCGGCTTGGGCGACGACGGATTCGACGGGAGGCTTGCGGTTTGGATCAGCTCGATCTCGTGAGGTGTCGCCGAGGGCTGTCGCAGCTGCCGCAGGACACCTGGGAGCTCAGTCGCCATTGCGTTGGCTACCGCCTGGGCCCGGCGAGGGTCGGTGTCGGTGACGGTGACGTTGATGAACGGGTTCGTGCCCGACGCGGACGCGCTGACTGCCGGGTACCCTGAACTGCTGAAGGGACCCGATTTTGCCTCGGCCTTTTTCAATGCCGCTTGGACCGCCGGCTCAGTGGGAATGATCTCCGCGAAAGACGACGCCCGTTCTGCCGCTAACTGGTCGGCCACGATCTCGTTGGTGTCCGCGAGGCTCGAGGAACCGCTCACGAGGAGCTTGGACGTGGCCTGGTAGGTGGGGGTTGCCAACTTCGTGGCCACGGCGGCGCCCCCGACGCAGGCGATCAGGACGAGAACCATGAGGGCCCAGCGACGACGCAGGATGTGGACGTAATCGATCAATTCCACCGGACCCGGGCTACCTCCGTGCGGTCAGGGCAGGCGAGGTTGCCTTTCCAGCACCCAAGCTATCATTGCGCACCACGGTCTTCGATGCGTGTCGGTGCGCCTCGACCGCGAGAATGCGCAGGGAAATGACGGAATCCGGCAACCATCCGGGGTCCCTGGACTTCGAGCATCTGCGCTCCGAAGGATCCCGCTCAGTCACGGTGGAATCCTCGACCGCCGGAATGCTCGGATTGACGAGTCACGTGTGCTTGACGCCGCGCCGCTACCAATGCAAGTGCTGCCGCGGGCAATTGACGAGCGAGCTGCTTCCACCGCTGCACGTAGAGCGACAGCAGTTGCCGGATTGAGGAAGATCCATTGGGATGGGTGCGGCGGATGAACTCCCTCGACGGGAAGAGCTCGCGCCAGAGAAGCCCTGGTTTGTCGAGCAGAGGTGCCTTGACCAACCGTTGCAGCCCGAATGCGCTGCCCACGGCGCCGGTCTTTTTGAGGTAGGCGTAGACAGGCAGCGGCCGCTCACCGTCAGGACGCCCGATCGCCAGTCCGGCGTCGAAGAGGTCCCGTACGCCCAATCCGTCTGCAAGCCGAGCGGCCACGACCCAATCCTCGTCAGAGGCCCGGACCCGGGCTCTCTCCAAGTCCTCGCGTACTTGAGGAGCCTGGTGTCCACTCTCGACCGCGTGCAGCGTCAGCACCAAACATCGCCCGGGAATGTCCAGCACCGGCACGGTTACCTTTGAGCCCTCCACCAGCGTCATTCCCGAGATGTGGTCCGACAGGGCATTCCAGACCCGATCACGGTCGCGGTGGCGGTCTGGTGAGAGCGCCGGAAGGGTGATGTGCAGGTCGAGCTCGAAGCCCTCGCGACTGATCAAGAGCAGGCTATGAGGAGCCTCCTCCCCGAGGTGCTCGCCTTTGGCTGCTGCTAAACCGGTTCCGACCACCGCCTGGACCGCGTTGTCGAGCTGGCTACTCGGCACGAGCAGGTCAACGTCTCGGTAACCCCTCGGCGGGTCATACAGCCAGATGGAGGTGCTCGGCCCCTTCAACAAGGTGTGCGGGATGCCGGCGGCAGCCAGAGCGCTCGAGATGTCCTGGGCGAGCAGGTCGAGTCGCAGTTGTTGGGCAGCCGCCTCAAGGTTCATCTGCCACCCCTAAGGCCGTTTCCGCACGCGGCAACCGACGTGCGCCGTGCCCTTCAAACGTCGTTTCGACTGGGCAGGCCTATGCGCTATGGGATGATACCCGTACCGGTTGCAGGTCCCCCGATGTAAGTGACCCGGATGAACGCAATGGGTAACGGGGCTACGCCGTACGTGGCGGCTGCCAGCTGGGAGGCTACCCGGAGGAGTGGAGCCTCCCGCACCACCACCACCACCACCGGCGGCGCGGCCGCCCACAATCCCCGTTGCGGCTGCACCGCCGGCGCCACCGACGAAACCGCCGCCACCTCCACCACCGGGGCCAAAAATGGTGCCCGAGCTTGCACCAGAGGTAGCGGGCGCCCGTCGGTTTCCCGGCTTGTCCTCCCCCGGGGCCACCGGTGCCCCCGTCCGTGTCACTTGCGGTAGCTCCACTGTTCCCAACCTGGCTGGTGCCGACGTTGCCGCTACCGCCCGCGCCGCCCGTCGCCGCTGCCCGTGAGTGAAGCACCGGCACCACCACCACCCCCGCCGCCGCCGGCGATCACCGCACCGTTAAAGGGTCCTGACGCCGTAACCCCGGTGCTCCCGCCGCCCCCGCCGCCGCCGCCGCTGGTGCTGCCAGCAGCTGTGCCGCCCGAACCGCCTGTCGCACCGGGGTTGAAGCCAGTGCCCCCAGGGCCAGGGACACCAACAGCGCCGGTTCCGCCGTTCAGGCCGAGGGTGTAGGCCAGCGTCAGCGCCGACACGAGGGTCTCGGCCGAGCGTCCAGGTGACCTCGGTCCCGTCACCGAAGGGCGAGAAAGCTGCGCCCCGATTGCCGTCCCCACCGGCGCCACCTGCGGCGCCGACGAGTGTGACCACGATGTTTCGAGCGTTGACCGGCAAGATGAGGTTGGCGGGACCTTGCTCAATTTCGGTCACGGCACCGCTGCCTCGGGTCCCGTAGGACTGGTTGCCGCTGGCTGCAGCGGCGACCGTGGGCAGGGCGATGGTCGAGATGCCCACGGCCGTGACGACCACACCACCCTGGAGCACCCGCCGCCGTGACAGACCTACGGGCCGAGCGAGCAGACCCAAGTCGAGCAACGCCTCCACCGCCGTGTTGACCTCTTCGTCAGGGAGGGCCGGCCGCGTGCCGTCACACACCGAACGCCACACCACTGCACTCGGACCACTCAGCGAGTGCGCCTCATCCCGCGCCGTGCTCAGCACGACGAACTCCTCCCCCAGCTGTCGCGAGACCACCCCCTCGGCAGGCGCAGGCAGACGCTCCCACTTCCGCGTCATGACGGCCACGACCCGCAACGAGCCTCACTGGATCGGCATGCAATCACCGCGTCAGCCGGTCTCGCCCAGCTGCCATCCGAGCGAATCTCCACGTCTCGTCCTTCCTGCCGCGTCGAAGGCACTCGTGTCACCGTGAACTCCATGGCCCACCTATACCCAGTGCCCGCACCAAGAGCATACGTCCCAGGCCCCCCGAAGTGTAGGTTCCCAAATCGCGCCTGCCAAGCTCCCACACGATATTTGTCGAGGTCAGGGACCGTGGCGCCGGAGCGTGTCTCGAGATGCCGCATCGACATCTCCGGACCGACGGCTGCCTTCAGACGAAACGCCCGCCGAGCGCGATGCAGCTCGAGAAGCGCAGACCATCCTGTCAGCCAGGCTACCTTTCGGGAACAACAAGGGTTCCGTTGCGAACATATGTGCGCCTTGGTGATCCCCGGAGTTGAATTTCTCGACCTAAAGGCAACCCATGTCATTGTGTTCTTCGAGTTGACGAGCATTCGTTCCGGCGGTCATTTCGAGTGGCTGAGAGTCCCCCGGAGTCAAGGCCTCACGTTTGCCGGAGCGGGTTGAGTTCGTTGCCGAGACTCTTTCTGCGTGCGTACGGCCGGACCATTGCATTCGAGGGCCCAACCGAAGCTCTGGCCGTTGCAAGAGCGTTGCTCCCTCCCAGTTACCGCCCAGGCTCAGCCCCGGTGGAGCGGTCCTGGGCGGTTCACCAGGACGCTGAGGGGTGGTCCGCATTCGCCGACGGCGGCGTGCTCGCGGTCCGAACGACCGTTGTCGAGGCAACCGAGACAGTCCTCTCGGACTTGGAACTCTGGGTGGCCGAACGGGCCCGAAACAGGGTCTTCGTTCACGCTGGGTGCGTTGCCGTGGAGGGGAATGCCATTCTGTTACCTGGCCGCTCGATGAGCGGCAAGTCCACCCTTGTGGCCGCCCTGGTGCGGGCCGGTGGGGACTACTACTCGGACGAATATGCCGTTCTCGACAGCAAGGGTCTGGTGCGCCCCTACCCAAGGCTTCTCGCCATCAGGCCATACGACGGTGTCGGAGCTCGGCGGGTACCGATCGAGGAACTCGGCGGCAGGGTCGGACGTGGCCCGGCTCGGGTCAAGCTGATCGCCGTCCTCCGTTTCGACTCAGAAGCTGTCTGGCAGCCAGAACCCCTCACTCGTGTGCCGGCCGTCCTTCGTCTTCTCGACAACACCGTGGCCGCCCGCTCCAGGCCACGGGCGGTCCTTTCCGCGCTGGAAGGGGCCACGCTCGATGTCCATGCGCTCGAAGGCACGCGAGGTGACGCCGACGAAACAGCGGCCCGGCTGCTGTCCATGCTCGCGACGTGACCTTCCGCGTCGTCTACCTCGACCACGTGGCCCGAATCTCGGGTGGCGAGATCGCGTTGGCGCGGGCCCTGGCCGCACTGGGGGACCGTGTCGATGGTCACGTGATACTCGGCGAGCACGGACCGCTGGTGGATCGACTGCGCGATGCCGGAGTATCGGTCGAGGTGGTTCCCATGCCCGAGGCGGCCAGAGAGGTCCGAAGGGACGACGTCCGGCCGAGCGCCCTGGGCGTCACGGCCCTGCGTGACACTGCTCGATACGTCAGGACGCTGCGCCGGCGCCTGCGCGAGTTGCGGCCCGATCTGATCCACACCAATTCGCTCAAGGCCGCTCTCTATGGAGGCGTGGCCGGCCGGCTGGCCGGAATTCCCGTCATCTGGCACATCCGGGACCGGATCGCTCCTGACTACCTCCCGAAGCCTGCCGTCGGTATGGTGCGCGTCGCCTCGCGTCTCCTTCCTAGCGTCGTCATCGCGAACTCGCACGCCACCCTCGGGACGCTGCACAAGTTTCGCCGCGGCGTCGTAGTGACGAACACCGTCGTCTACGACCCGATTCGCGTCGCCGCGCCGCGATCGCTGAGCGACGAATCCCCGTTCCGGGTCGGCATCGTCGGCCGCCTCGCGGCGTGGAAGGGTCAGGACCTGTTCCTCGAGGCCTTCGCCCGCGCCTTGCCGGACGGCGACACCGAGGCTTGGGTCGTTGGGCAGGCGATGTTCGGCGAAGACGAGTGGTATGCCGACACCCTGCCCGATCAAGCCGAACACCTCGGCATCGCCGAGCGCGTCGTGTTCCGCGGCTTCCGGGAGAACGTGTGGGATGAGCTTGCCCAAATCCATGTGCTGGTGCATTGCTCGGTCATCCCCGAGCCGTTCGGGCAGGTCGTGGTCGAAGGCATGGCCGCTGGCGTCCCGGTGATCGCGGCGGATTCCGGCGGCCCAGCCGAGATCATCACCGACGGCGTGAACGGGCTCCTGACCGCCCCCGGTGACGTCGAGGCGCTGGCTGCGGCCATGCGCAGGGTGCACGACGACCGCGCGCTGCGCCGCAGGCTCGTGTCGGGGGGTCTGGTCCGCGCCGAGGACTACTCACCCGAACAGACCGCGAAGGCGCTGCTGGCCGTCTACGAATCTGTGGTCGCAGGCTGGAGAGAGTCCCGGCAGATCACCTCGCTCCCGTGACCTTTGCGCGCGCCTCGGCCAGACCGTCGAGGGCGCGGCCCAAGGTGCGGCTCAATACGGTGGGACGGCGGAGGTAGGGGAGGGCGAAGGGTCTGGCTTGACCAAGAGCTTCTGCCGGTCGGCCGAACTCTTCGATCGCTCTGTGACGCAGTGCGCGCGGCGAACCCGCCAGGAGTGGCCCCGGCCCTGTCTCGAGAGCGGCTCGATAGAGCTCGACTTGTTTGGCGGCGACCTTGGACCACGTCCTCTCCCTGGCGAGCGCGAGGCCGGACCGCCTTCGGGCCTCGAATTGATCGGGATCGCTCAAGATTTGCGCGCTGGCCGCCGCCAGAGCCTCCGCGTCCCCCTCTGGGACGAGGATGGCTGCATCGCCACCCACCTCAGGAATGGATCCCGACTCGTAGCCGACGACCACGCAACCACTGGCCTGCGCCTCGACGATCATGCGGCCGAACTGCTCGACCCAGCGCGCTGTGGACCGGCTGGGTGCAAGCACGACATGGGTCTGCCGGTAGAGCTCCGCCATGTCCGGCAGCGCCAGCCATGGACGGTGTTCGACCCTTTCGCCGACGCCGAGCCGCTCCGCCAGGCTCATCGCGGCGGTCACCGCTGGACCGGACCCGGCTAAGACGAGTGCGACGTCCATACGTCGGCGCGTGTGGAGATCGGCGATGACCCGGATGGCGTCAATCACTCCCTTCTCGGGCACCATCCGGCCGACCAGCGCCAAATGCAGCCTCTCGTCGGTCGGCGACTGGGTGCCGCAGAAGTACTGCGACTCGTCGTAGCCCAGTGGCAGCGGCTCGATGATTCCTCCGTAACCGTTGCCCCGCAGCACGGCAGCCGCTTGCCGCGAACACGGGTAGAAGCCCTGCACTCTGGCGAGTGATCGTCGCTCGTAGCCTCGGTACGGCGGTGGCCAGCGTTTGTCGAGGTTCTGCGCTGCATACATGACGACCGGAAGGGTCGAGGGCAACCTGGGTAAGAGTTGGCCGGCAGCCCGGCTGAAAGGCTCTTCGAAGAGGTCCACCACCTCCGGCTCGAGTTCGACCGCCAACTTGGCCACCGCGTCGACGTCGGCGTAGGAGTGTCCGTTGACGTCGCCCGCCGACCGCACCTCGATCTCGACGATCGGAAAACGTTCCGCCGACAGCACGGACTCGCTTCCTGGCTCCGGCCACGCTCGTGGGACGACATAGGTGACCTCCGCGCCGGCGGCCACAAGTGCTCGGTCTCGCGCCCGGTGCGCCGCGTTCCGGCCCGCGTGGAAGATCCGTAGGACGCGAATGGGTGTACGGACCGCACGCGACGGTGTCACCGGAAGAGCCTATTCGCCTGAGCACAACGACCCCGGTTTTTCGGAGCCCACGCTTATTTCGCGCTCACGTCGGGGTCTGCGGTCACCACGAGAGTGAAGCTCAAGCCAGGAAGGGAGCCGTCAAGTGCACGGTACCATCGGACGAGTGAGCCTCGGTGTGGAAGCTATAGACCGATACAGGTACATCCAACACCTGATCGCAAGCGATTTCCCGCCACCTGCCCGGATTTTGGAATTGGGTTCTGCTCCGGGTGATCAGATCGTCCGCTTGGCCGAATCAGGCTATGTATGCACGTCCGTCGATATCGGCTATTCGTCCGACGAGTGGTCCAACGGAGAAACCGGGCGCATGAAACGGCTTCTGGACGCCGCGGGAGTAGCAGGTATCGCTTCAGATCTGGAAATGACTCCGTACCCTCTCTCGGATCACTCATTCGACGCTGTGGTGATGACCGAGGTCTATGAACACCTTCGGGACTACCCAATCAGGTCGCTGCATGAGGTGCGTCGGGTTCTCCGCCGAGGAGGCCGGCTCTACTTCACCACTCCGAACCAGGCCTACATTGTGAAGAGATTCCGGCTCCTTATGGGTCACAACGTTCAGACCGGCCTTCGCGAATGGGTCGGTGGACTGCCCTTCGCCCGCCATGCTCGCGAGTACACCTTCGACGAAATCCACAAGTTGATGGAGACAGCCAATCTCAAGGTCGTGCGAAGCGAATCCCGTCACTTTCATCTTAGGACCGGCAGTCGTGGCGCCGCCCGTGTCTTGGGAAAGCAGATCCTGCACTCGACCGCACTTCTGCGACCTACTCTTGGCCCAACGATCGTCATCGTTGCCGAGAAGTAGGGTCCTGTCGCGTCGATAGGTTTGGTCCGCTTCCGCTTCTGGAAAGTAGTACTAAGCCAAGAAGGGTCTCGACTGCCCTTCGAAGGATTCGCAAGGAGACCACTGAACGGACCTCACACTATTGGCGAGAAACGAACGTAGTACCGGGCCGCAGATAGAGTGACCGGGATCTGGTGACACCGTCCCGCGCCATACGGCCGAGCAGTGCCAATCGGAGCCTCGGTCGTCGTTCGTGCCTTCGGAATCGCGGCCATAGTCTCTATCGACGGTCCTCGTGGAATACATGACTACCGAAAGCTCTAAGGTCAACTTGACCGGCAAATGGGGCACTAAGCGCTCGCAAGTCGATTGAGGGTTTCGACGAGGTCCACCAGGTCCGGCTTGTGATCAACCGCCAACCCTGGCCACTGCGTCGACGCAAGCGTAGGAATGTCTGTTGACGTCGAACGCCGACCGCAACACGATCTCGGCGATGCGAACTGGTTCCGCCGACAGCACGAGTTCGTTTGCCACTTCCGGCCCATGCCCGCGGGACGACGTACGTGATGTCGACGCCGGCAGCCAGATGCGCCCCATCGCTCCTCCGGTGCGACGCAATGCGGCCGTATGAACACCGCGCAAGCACTCGTATTCGACTCTCTGCTGCATCTCCCGATTACACCGCGAGAGCCCATTGGGTGACGACACCGCCGCCCATCATCGGGGTCATGTGCGTGTCTGAGCATCGGATACGATTCCTGGCTTGTTGTTTGTCCTCTCACACTTGTACGCACGATGTTCGTCAATGGAAGATCCTGGCTCTGCCCGCGGATTCGTTGATCAACGCCCTCCACGCAGGGACGGTATGCAGGGTAATCGTGGGCGCTGTTAGAGGGACAAGCCTTGGGAAGGTCGTACTCATTAGCCTTGAGCCCTGGGGCAGCGTGTGGCGGCGGAATCAACACCTGACATCCCGCATCGCCGAGATGGGATTGGCGGATCGAGTTACGTTCGTAAATCCGCCAACACGCGCCGCAGCGGCAGAGTATTCACCTTTGCCTGGGGTGACCGTCATATCGCCCCGCCGCCGGATACCCAAGCGGCTCGGTGGGTTGCGGGTTGCTGCGCAATTTCTAAAATGGAGGGTTACGCGGCGTTGCGACGCGTTGTGGATCAACGATCCGACGATGGGAGCGTGGTTGTCGCATCATCGTCACGCCATCTATGACGTCACTGATGATTGGCGATGTGCGCCCTCTACCCCTCGGGAGCGGCGCCGGCTCATTGCGGCCGAGGACGTCTTGGCGATGCGGGCCCACACCATCGTTTGTAGCGAAGAGCTAGGCCGTCGCTGGAAGTCACGATACGGGGTCGATCCAGTTCTCGTCAGAAATGCCGCCGATGTTTCGGCCATCACTTCCGCTAGGCCCCGTGATCTTGGCGACAATGGCCCACACGTTGGCTATATCGGCACACTTCACCAGGCGAGGATCGATATCGATTTGGTACTCAGGACGGCCGAGACCATGCAGAAAGGGAAGGTACATCTCGTCGGTCCGGACTCGCTCACAGATGCTGCACGATCGCGACTCCGAGCCAACCAACGCATCGTACTCCACGGAAGCGTGCCGGCTTCGGAAGTTCCGACATGGATTGCTGCCTTCGATGTTCTCATTTGTCCGCATGTCGTGACTGACTTCACGCTCAGCCTCGATGCAATCAAGGCCTACGAGTACCTGGCCACACCGCACCCTGTCGTCGCCACTCCGGCAAGCGGATTTCAAGAACTTATGCTGCCGGGTCTCTATGTCGTCGACAGGGATGAGTTTCCCGATGCGGTCCTGCGAGCCGCTCAGCGGAAGGAGCGATTCCGACGGGATGTACCCGACTGGAATGATCGAGCTCGGTGCTTCGCTGCGGCACTTGTCGATTTCACGGCGGACTAATCAGCCAAGTGGACATGACGGATGTAGATCAAACAGACCAGTCAGAGGCCGACGGATTGGACGACATAACCGATCGACCCAGAGTTCACGTGATCGTCGTCCACTACAACAGTGGAGGGATGTTGCTTGAACTTTTTCGGGGACTCGCGCGCCAGACGGATGTCGAAATCGATCTGCACGTGGTTGAGTGTGGTGACGACGGTACGGTCTCCGTCGCACTGGAGGAATACTCGTTTCAAGTCGAGATCCCAGGAGAAAATCTCGGCTACAGCGGCGGTAACAATCTCGTCCTGCGCAGGATCATGGACACAGATGCACCCATCTGCATTGTCAACCCCGACGTTAAACTGCGGGACCCGCTCACATTGATAGAGATGTGGAAGGTGCTGAAGGGCAACCCCGAGATTGCCGCGGTGGCCCCGTCCATCCGTACCGCTGAGGGACGTATCGAATATACGGGGAGCAAGATCGATCTTGCTCGCGCGTGTGCAATCCATACGGAAACACATGTCAATCAGTGGAGTCCTTCTGCTCCTCGGCTGGTCGTGATGCCGTGGATTGATGGCGCATGCTGGATGCTTCGGAGCGAGGCTCTTCGCAAAGTCGGCGTTCTTGACGAAGAGTATTTCCTACTCTCCGAAGAAGTTGATTGGTGTATTCGTGCGTCACAACGCGATTGGCGCGTTGCAGTGCTTCGCGATGTGGAAGTGGAACATCAACGTTCCTCATCGTTCGGAAACTCGAGCAAGGGTTCGTATTATGCCTGGCGGAACACGTTTTTGCTCTGTAAGAAACATGAGGGGTACGGCAAGTGGATCGGGTTCTGGACGTGGAGGTTATGTCGGTTCGCGCTTGAACGTAGACACCTCCGTTCGGGCGAGGCGACCGCCGCCGTACGCGGCGCCCGAGACGCGATCTGCGGCCGAACGGGTCGCATGCCCAAGGATGAGTAAATTGGTGGGTGTTCTCGTTGATGAACTCAGGCGGCCGCTTGTCGTGCCGAAAGCCGTTGTCGTAATCCCGAACTAACGCGGCTGTGCGACCATCACGTATTGATCGGTTAGAAACTCATTGCCGCGAGACCCCAGAAGTCGAAGGATTCGGCGCCTGCCAGACGTGGCACCGACGTTGATCGGCTCTTGGCGTTTGACGACGTATCCAGCCGCCTCAAAAAGCTCGCGCATCGTGGCCTTCGTGAAGAACCGAAGATGCGTGCGGTCGAGGACTCCCCACTCGCCGTAGTCCCACCGACCCCTGAGTACCAGTGGCGCCAGGACGCCTACGTTCCTCACGTTGGGTACAGATGCCACTACGGTGCCACCAGGTAAAAGGTGGCCCTTGGCGGCGGCCAACGCTCTTGCGGGGTCCGCCATGTGCTCAAGAACGTCGTTGAACACGATGCAATCGAAGATGTCGCCGGGCAAGTCGTCGGGGTAGCGGCCGACCGTCACCGCGGTCAACCGCGTGACAGCGACTTTGGCTGCAGTTGCATTGGGTTCGATCCCGTGGACATGTACCCCCCGAGCCACGAAGACGGCACCGAAAGCGCCCTCGTTGCAGCCAACATCAAGCATCCGTTCCACTCGGGAACGAAGGGGATGACTTCCGAGCGTTCGGTCGACTTGTAATTGCCCATCTCAGCCGAGGTTAGCTACTAGTTATCGCTAGGCTGACTACTTCACCCCCAAAACCCAGATCGCGTGTAGTCGCTCGATCACCCTTGGGGGACATAGGCTGCCTCGCATCTATTGGACCACAGCTCGTATTGCGCCATGCAATGTAACGTCGTCACCAGGAGCGAGGCACGATGGGGAAACGCATCCTGATTTTCCACGGTGTGACGATCGGGAAACGACCTCTCCTCCAAGAGTCGACCTGACGGAATGCCATATCTCGGAACAGCGTCTGCTGGGCGCTGGGTGTGTGCTGATCGGACCCATCACGATTGATCGCAACAGCGCCAGGGGCCAACGTAGTCGTGACGCGCGACCGGCCTGAAGGGGCGATGGCATCACCTGGGTGAGATCTTGGTCGTTGAAACTGAAAATGCAAATTCTCTCACCCGACGTCTGCTTCCTTTACATTTTTGTATGAACTTTAACGTTGCCTCCCCGAGCAGAGACTTCACCCGAAACTGCGACACCCTTTGGATCAACGATTCGAAGATCGGCGCACTTCTCCTGAGCCCACGAAATGCGGCTTATGAGTACCTCGCAATTCAGCCGCCTGTTGTCGCCACGCCGACGAGCGGGATTCAGAACCCCTCCATCTCCGGACTGCTCATCGAAACCGACGCATTTGCGAATGCCGTAGAACTAGGCACCCGGCGGCGAGAGACCTTTCTACGTCAAGAACAGGATGGGGACAATCGGGCGCGGCAGCTTGCGACGGCACTCACGGAGCCAAGCCGTCGTGGCTGAGGTTGGCCTGGTGCGCCGCGGATTGTGGTCGATTCGGCGGAGGATGCGGCTGCTGTTCCTGCGTATTCAGCACCCGAGGGCGCGATTCGGCGCAGGTTGCGATATCCGCCCCGGAACCAAGATCGCCATACTTGGCGAAGGCCGCGTGTGGATTGGGCCAAAGGTCGTGATGGATCGAGACCTCACGCTCGAATGTCGCGGAGCTTTCCACGTCGGTTCAGGCAGCGTATTCGGGCACCATGTGACAATCGGGGTGAGAGACTCGGTCACAATTGGAGATGACTGTCTCATTGCCGAGATGGTGTCGATTCGCGATCACGACCACGGTTTTCGCGATGCCAAGGTTCCGATCCGACGACAAGAGATGCTTGTGATGCCGGTGGTGATCGAAGACGATGTGTGGATCGGATCCAAGGCGACGATTACCAAAGGTGTTCATATTGGTCGCGGAGCGATTGTGGGAGCGAACTCCGTGGTCACTAGGGATGTGCCGGCGAGCACGATGGTCGCTGGCAATCCAGCCCGGGTGATCCGGATACGGAGAACGCCGGAATGAGCCTCGTCCATCATCCGTAGGTTTGTGTCGCGCTATGCCCCGCCGAAGTGTGGGCGCAAGATCTCCTCCCTAGTTGCGTTCATCTGGGCGAACGATGGTCGTGCTCATGCACCCACGGTCAGCTCCGATAGGACATGATCAAGTACTGAGTTGATTGGGACATATTGATGTCAGCTGTCTTGAAGTGCACTCCTGTAGACGTCCAGGTGCTTCTCCGCGGCCGCCTTCCAGGTGAGCGTCGCGGCCCTTACCTGCCCCGCGGTGATCAGCTGAGACTGGAGCTTCTCGTCCAGTAGTACGCGGTGCATCGCGTCGGCTAGGCACTCCGGGTCCACGTCGCTCATCAGCGCCGCGTCTCCGCAGACCTCCGGCAGAGAGGCACTGTTCACGGCGACCACCGGTGTCTTACACGCCATCGCCTCTACGGCAGGAAAGCCGAAGCCCTCGTACAGAGAGGGAACGACGACCTGGGCTGCGGACACCATCAGCCCCAACAAGACTCGCCGATCTACTCGTCCCGTCATCATGACGCGGTCATCCCCCGCGAATAGCTCGGTTCGCCGGGGATCCGAGGGGCCCGCCAGGACTAGCTGAACGGCTGGAACACGACCGCGCAGAATCTTCCAAGCGTCATGAAGCCCTTCCAAGTTCTTCCGGCGGGTGACTCCTCCGCAGTGGAGCACGTACTTGCCGTTAAGTCCCAACGATTGCCGGAGTCCTTGCTCGAGTGGTTCGGCGCCGAAAGCATCCATCGGAACTCCGTAGTGAATCACCTGCGGCCGCTCGATCTGGAGTGTCTCGGCTATGTCATCGGCAGCGAACGACGAAGGCGCTATCACCGATCGGGCATTTCGAAGGCTCGCCGCCCCTCGGGCGGGCAGCGAGCCTTCGTCAGGAAAATGCAGGGGTGCGACGTCGTGCACCGTTACAACTTCGACCGATGAAGCGGGCAGCCGCAGTTCCATACGATGGACAAGGGAAAATTTACGGAGGCAGAACCGCATGACGGTCCTCTGTAATCTGAGCGGCGCGTCCGTGAGGATTCCCATCGGGAGCTTCAGGTCGCTCTCCAGGGGAGAACGAAGGCTCGATACTCGCACTTCAGAGGTCGCAAGGTCCCGTGCTCCCAGTTCTCCAAGCGAGCGAGCGATCTCCTGCTCGTACGTCTGCGCACCCATGGCATGGCGAGCGTCTGCCCGGAGCAATGCAACCTCAAAAGGTGCGACTGACCTCATGGGGAGGAGTGCTGTCTCACGTGGAGACCGAGTCGCAGCAGGGCGTCTGAAGTGAGGTCGAACTGTACCCGATGACCCCCTGGGAGGTCGTTCTCCCATGCATCCTCATCGGCACTCGCGGCATGGTCTGACTGTTGAGCCTGATCGAGATCGACCTAGGCGTGGGGTCGCGACAAGGCAGTTCCTAGGCTCCGCGCTAGCCGTGTTCACCGCGCCATCGTAGAAGCGATAGTCCGTCAGACCCGCCGCAAACCCGTTGACCACGTCGCTGAGGTTTGGGCGGCCCCTGCCGGCCTGGCGCACCGCCCACTCCTGCGGGCTTAACCCCTCCGGCCAATGGCCCGTCTGCCAACGCGCCAAATATCCGCGAGCGACTCTGGACGACGGGGGTACCCTCACGTCGTGACGTGCAAGCGCTCAAGCTCAGCAATCAATACGATCCCTCGCCGTGGAAGTCTTCCCAATGACTGTGACGGACACTTGATCGAAGAGGTCAAGCATCGAGAGCTGATCCGATGATCGGACACGGTTCTTCGCTTCTCAATTTCGCCAGGTCTCACATCGGCTATGTACTTGCTGCCTGTGCATTCATAGGAGCCGCAGTTCTCACTAAGCCCTCGTTTGACAGCATCGACGCAAACGTCATGGGGCAGGTTGCGGACGGCATTCTCCATCACGGCACGCCAATGGTGAAGCTTCATTTTCCGGCTTATCAGATTCGAGAGTTCGCCCTTGGCAGGTACTCGAAGTATGGACTCGGAATGTCGCTTCTCTGGGTGCCATTTCTCGGACTTGAGCAGGCACTTGGGATTTCTCATCTTCGGCTCGTTGCGTTCGTCAGTCCGCTACTGATCGCCGCGACGACGTTAATAGTTTTCTCGCTTGCGGGAACACTCGGTGCTACCCGTCGTCAGGCAGCCATCGTCACCACCGCGATCATTTTCGGCACATTCCTCTTCACCTACGGCACCACTTATTTTTCCGAACCGGCAGTGGCGCTATGCATCGCTGTTGCCCTCCTCGGTCTGGCTCGGCTTGGAGGGTCGGTCGGCTGGGCTGCCGCGGTCGGCGGTGCCGTCGGTCTCTCAGTGCTTTTTCGAACTGACTCGCTACTGCTGGTCGCCATTCCTGTCGGCGTAGCTATGCTCGCCCTTCGCCCCCCGATTCGGCATCTGGTCGTTGCGGTGGTGGTGGCGATTCCCCCCTTGGCACTCTGGGGTTGGTACGACGTCGCCCGCTACAGTTCGGTTTTCAGCCTGGGCTACCAGAACGACCCGGGCTTCACACACTCGTTCGGCGACGGACTCGTCAGCCTTTTGGTATCGCCTGGAAAGGGGATCATCTGGTTCGCTCCGGTATTGATCCTGACGTTGTGGTCGATCCGGGGCGCCTACCGCCGTTGGCCGATACTGACCGTACTTGCAGTTGTTCTCATCGGCTCCCGCTTTCTCTTCTACTCGTCATGGTGGGCGTGGGATGGAGGACTCTCTTTCGGTCCGAGACTCATCGTGCCCGCCCTACCGGCCTTTGCAATTCCGATGACAGCGCTCGTCATCGAGCGAGGAACGAATCCTCGATTCCTCCGCATCGGTGGGGGGCTCGTTGTATTCGGAGCGCTCATGGCTCTGCTCGGCGCTATCTCCTTTGGGTCGTGGGGCACCAATGCGCCTGCGGGAAGTTGGCGATCCAACCCGATAGTCATCGTGGTGCAAGCGCACCTGGATCACCTGTAGTTGAACGTCACAAACGTAGGTTGACACCGCACTAGGATGAAGCTTTCGTCGGCTTGTCGTTGTTTACGACGCAAGGGCTAGGCAGAGTGACGTCGAAACGATCGCGCATTGACTCAGCAGGAGCGGCGGCTACGCCATCACACGATACGGCCATCGCGGTCACACGTAAATCGGTCGTGACGTCTGTTCTTTGGAACTCTTTCTCTACCCTAGCCAGCATCCCCATTCTTCTGGTCACAACCATACTTGTCGCTCGAATATTGGGCGTCAGCGAATTCGGCAAATATGCTTTGTACACACTTCTCATTCCCTTGTTGGTTAGTCTTGCTGATCTGGGCATCGGAGCCACCATCGTTCGCCGCGGTGCCCTCGCAGCGGGAAACGCTGACGGATCTGGAACGCTCGGCGCTGTTCGCGCTGGCGTAACCTGGTCCATAGTCCAGCTGCCATGGAATGTCGCAGTGGGTTTCATCGTCTTGCACACATGGACAGCGGGGGCTGTTTATGCGCTCGCTGCGTTGTGGAACGTTCTCTTTATTGGCTGTGCGCACTACTTGGTGATGACCAATCAACTTCGTGTGCCCAGTCTCCTTAACCTAATATGTTTACCTCTTTCTTCGGCTGCGACTATCGCTACTGCAGTCACAACGCATCGAGCTGATTTGGTCTTCGGCGTCTCCGCTGTAACCAGTAACATGCTCGCGTTCGTCATGCTGTTCGCGATACCGAAGCGGTTCAGGCATTCGATGTTTCAGCCTGGTCGACTGCAACTGTCGCGCAGCGATGTCTCCTTCGGTCTCGGTACCATGATCAACGTTCAGTTGAATGCGTTGGTCTTTTCCAAGTCGGAGTTACTGTTTTTTGGTCCTGCACGCGCTGTAGGACGTGGGCGATTCGCAGCGAGCCAGTCGATTGCCGCACGCGCGACCGTTGTGACGGACGCTTTGATCGGAAATCTTTCTATCGGGATGACAAGCGCACTGGGCAAAGGCGACGATGTCCTTCGGCGAAACGTCGTGCTTGTAAGTGAAACGGTGGGCCTTCTATTTCTTGTCGTCTCGCCCGCTACGCTTGCAGGAATCGCCGTTCTGTCCGAGCCACTTTTTGGATCCGGTTATTCGGATATCGCAGGGCCAGCGGTTATTCTCGGGTTGATGTCTCTGATGCAGACGGGCGCTATGCCTCTGCTCTCACTGAGATTTGCTCAGAAGAGCGTGCGCCCTCTGATTATTGCCGGAATCGTCGGAGCCGCCATCGATCTGGGCCTCGCGGCCGTACTAGTCCCCAAGCTAGGTGTCATGGGAGCCGTGATAGCCAGCACTCTCGGTAGCCTCAGCTACATAGCCTGCACCGTCGCCTTGTTCCGAGACTCTCGTGCGATGGCGATTGCCCATATGCTGCGGGTCACAGGGATCATCGCTTATTCGGGTGTCCTCGCCGTCGGACTTCTTTTCCTTCCCGAGCGTCTCGCTGCTGCTCTTGCCGTTCCACTTGTAATCGTGTGGACATTCGTGGGATTTCGGCTGCCTGGGATTCGAGTGACAAGACCTGAGGCAGTAGACTCGTTGTCCGTCTCTTTACCGCCTGCTCTGGGTCGGATCCTTCGATCGCCTGCAGCAAGGTGGGTTATCTCGTTGCCACGCCAATCATCTAAGGCTGCCGAAACCTGAGACAGCGAAATGACTCGGCTCTTACCCGAAACCGGATGTCTTGGCAGAGGTGAGTTAGCCACCCGGAGCTGGTGGGGAGCTCTGGCGCGGAAGCGGCGCTCGATAAGGTCGGCAGCACGGTGATCAGTCTCGTCGGCGACCGTGGTGAGCCTGCGCCGGCCGCCCCGCCGAGGCGTCGCATAGTCCCGGTTCACGCACGAAGCGCTCGATCGTGCACCGCGCCACCGTTCACCTTCCGCGATTGAACTGGGTCCGGACCTCTTTGGCGGCGCAGACATCGAGGTGGTCCGCGTGGCCTGCTTTAGGGTTGAGCGTCAAGAGGTGAGCTTCCGGAACAGACCGCCGGAAGGTGGCGCCTGATTCGACTTTATGGGTGTCCGGTTCGAGGGACTTTCGGCGGCGGAATACCAGATCGATGCTCAGCAACAATCTGGTGGACGACGGGCGCGTCGATAGTGGGCGCGGAATCTGTCAACGAATTCATCGGACTCGCCGCCGCAGACATCTCCAACGAGAACAAAGGGCCATTTCAAACGCTCCGCCTCTGAGTGGTCACCGATTTCACGGGAGCCGGCAGCCCGGTCCCAGTGAAAATAATATGGCTCAGGTGGCCGCCAACGACGATACGAAACAATGGAGTCGGAAGAGGCGTCGAATTATCACCGCCCTAGCGGTGACGCATCCAACCGAGTTCTACGACCGGTTCATTCAGCAACGACCTCACGAAGCACCCCCGAATCGGCCGATGAACGTCACTTCAACGGACGCGAGTGGCGCGATCCACGAGTTGTTAGGGAGCCCGGGGTGCGACTGCAGCGACCTTGCCGCCGTTCTGTCTGCTTTACCGAGTGTAGCCGGCGTCCACAAGATGGACGGCGGACGAACACTGCTCCTAGCCGTTTGGAGCACCGTAAGACATCTCAAACCGGAGGTCGTCCTTGAAACGGGTGTCGCGAGGGGTCACACCTCGGCGGTCATCCTTTCGGCACTCGCCGCGAACCACAAGGGGCATCTGTGGAGTATCGACCTTCCACTGATCGACCCGGAATGGGAAGGCGGGACTGGGATGGCAGTGCCGGACACTCTCCGAAATCGTTGGACCTACGTCCGAGGATCAAGCCAGCGTCATATGCCGCGCCTGCTAAAGCGACTGGGCGACTTGGACATCTTTGTGCACGACAGCTCTCACAGCTACCACGGCATGGTTAACGAGTTCGCCTTGGCTTGGCCACGTTTAAGACCCGGGGGGATTCTCATTGCCGACGACGTCGATGACAATTCGGCTTTTGGAGACTTCGCGCAGACGGTCGGCGTGCAACCTGTGGTGCTCAGAGAGGTTGACAAGCTCGGCAGCCTGGGCCTTCTGAAACGCCCCGCCTCCTAGCCAAGACAACGTGCCTAATCGTCTGAGCGTTTGCCCTTAGATAGTGATGCCCTGGGACCTCCTTGATGAGCTGTGGGCGTGATCCCAGTTGCCGCGCCGTGTCGTTTCGAAGACATTTCTAACCTCGTATGAACGGCTTTGCAGAACCCACACGCTTTCTGAACTTGATGATTAAGGATTCGCCGAGCAGCCTGGAGCGCGCCCAGTCACTTCGAAGCAGGATCCTTTGGCGCAAACGAGGCAGAGGAATTCGGCCAACGTTGTAGGTCGTCTTCTCGATTGAAAGGCCGAGACGAGCGGCCATGTGCTCGAATTGTTGCATGCTCACCGGGCTAATGTGACCATTCGTCTGGTAGTCCTCCTCACTGAATTGGAAATGATGTCCACGAACAACACATTCCAGTCGGGATGAGAAACTCGACACGTTCGGCGTCGTGATGATCAACCAGCCGCCATCTACAAGAGCCTCCGCGATCATCCGTATGAATCTGAGGGGGCTTTCAAGGTGCTCGATAATCTCAATCGCGATAGCCCCGCCCAGAATCCCGGGCACTGCGGGCAGTGATTCGTCTAGATCGGCCACCAGGAACGGTGCTGACGAATGCCCAGCAGCACGGTAGTCACTTTCGTCTATGTCAACGGCAATAACGTTATGCCCGGAAATTTCCAGGTATGCGGTGAAATTGCCGCGACCGGCGCCCAGGTCGATGACGATCTTTTCGTCGGGCGGATCCAAGAGCGAGGCGACAATCTCGTGTGTATATGGACCCGCTGAGTGGAGAGGATCGATCAATACAGTGTCGCCTTCCTTCATGCCCGAGCGAGAGTACCATCGGGTCGTGACGCGACAACTATCAAGACCAGTGCTCGCTAGCACATGGCGGACGCGAGCGCAGCGCCACGATATCTCGACGCTTCCGAAGAAACGGTTCGCCAAGGTAGTAGACGTTTACGGAAATATGGTCCGTGCACCCTAAATTGGGTATCACGTTTCCCGGCGGGACGGGAGTGTCGAGTCCAACCAAACGCTTGGACACACACACAGAAGACCACCACGAGAGTTTGGTCGGGGCGTCGGAATCATTGCCCCGTCACACTCCTTGGAATTCGGGTATCTCCAACGGCGCATCCGCCGATTGGCAGAGCAAGGTCTGAGGTCTCGTCGGAACTCCGACGAATAGTCAAAGAATTGCATGCCAACAGGAGATGCACACGTTACGCGCCGGCGTCCGCGTAAGCGTCCCCGTATTGGCGAGCCAAGGTACTCCAGGAGAATCGAGCGGCTGTTGCACGTCCAGCACGGCGCAACTGAGCAGCCATCGAATCATCACCTAATACGTCCCGTAGTCTGCAGGCAAGCGCCGACACATTGCCCACTGGGTACAGCACGCCATTGGAGTCATTTACAATCTCCGGGACGCCGCCGGCAGCACTGGCAACTACGGGACAACCCACCGCCATTGCCTCGAGGACCACGATCCCTTGGGGCTCGTGCCATGAGCACAGGGCAAAGACAGCGGCGCCTGCCATCAGATTTAGGGCCCGCTCATGATCCACCATCCCGAGAAGATGTACACGCGACTGGAGTTCAAGTGTCTGAACAAGATCGCTTAGCGCCTTTAGTTGTGGACCGTCGCCAGCAAGGAGTAAATCAAGGTTGGGAAATTCAAGCCGCGAGAATCTGAAATGCCCGGATCAGTAAGTCATAGCCCTTTTGTGGCACCAGCCGACCGACCCCCAGGATATAAGAACGAGCTCGTGGCTCCGCGACGGCTCGAGCGCACTCGGCCAAATCGACGCCGTTATAGATCACCCTCATCTTCTGGGAATACCGGCCGCCTGAGAACCGATCGAGCTCGTTGATCACATAGCGTGAGCACCCTGTTATTAGATCTGCCGCGTGCCAGCGACTTCCGAACCACTGCTCGTGCAGCCGCCGAGCGCTCAAAGAGGCGGCCGGCATCCATTGACAACTCTCCCTGTGCCGACACAACCAGGGGCAACCCAAGCTGGCGACTTGCTCGGCCTGCAAACAGTGCGTTGTTGCTCACGCATTGAACATGCACCACGTCGACGTTCCACTCGAGAAGGGTTCGCTCTGTATCCCGATGTGTTTTGGCCCCCCGCGTAGCCCAACCGACCAGCTGCCGCGGGCGGTAGCCAACAGTCCGAAACGGCAGACGTTGGACCATCAGACCCTCGATTGACTCAGCTTTCGGCAGATTTCGTGGCCACTGATTCGCGACGATCAGCGGATGCATACCGAGGCGGGTCTGCTCCAATGCCAGCTGGCGCGTCAGCTCCTCTACGCCGCCTATGTGGGGATGAAACGCACTAGGAAATAGTGCCGGACGATTTGCCATCAACCCGCTAGCTCGTGGTAGATCTGCAGCAGCGCTTCCGTGTGGGCGTCTATGTCGAAAAGTTGACGTTGTCGAGATCGAAGTCTGTTCCCGTAGCCAGCAAGGTCTCGATGCTCGGCTTGGTCCAGCGTTCGAGCGCAAGCTGCGACGTCATCTACAGGAAATAACCAGCCGTCGCATCCGACAGTCTCACGATGTGCTCCGCCGTCTGTTGCGACCACTGGGGTCGCGCGTGCCATCGCCTCGACCACGGTTAGACCAAACGGCTCCGCCGGCGCAGTGGCGAGCAACAGTCCTGCAGCAGACAACAGCTCGCTCGGACGCTGGACGAACCCCAGCCATTCTGTTGATTCCTCGAGATGGAGTTGATGGGCTAGTCGTCGCAGTTCCAAAAGCTTCGATCCGCGTCCAGCAATCAAGAGCCGCCAGCCCTTGCGACGAAGATTGCTCGCTGACCATGCTCGCAAGGCCACGTCGGTATGCTTCTCCGGCTCAAGTCGCTGCATCACGATTACAGAGCGCTGTCGGTGCGTTGGTCCGGGATCGGCAGGCTCTACTCCGTTAGGCAACACGCGGGCGCCTGGGACCGCGGTCCCGACAAAGTGACTTATGGCGATTTGCTCATTGATACACCTATTGAGGATTCGCAATGGCGAGCCAACCAGTCCCGACCCTCGCCGTGATGCGAAATGTAGCGTTGCTACGAGCCGAGCGTGATGGCGGGGCTTCGTAAGCGAAGCGGCGAGTTCTGCCGCCGTCATATGTGCATGCACAATGTCCATTCGTCCGAGTCGTGCAAGCTCTGAAACGGCGCCCAAGGTTGACGATGCGGGTCGGAACCGTACAGTCTCCGACATTTGGAGCATGTTGCTTGGGTTCCCACCGATCACTGTCACCTCGCAACCTCTGGCAGCGAGACGGGGGGCCACGAGACAGATGTAGCGCTCGACACCTGCGAAGGAATCAGAGCGAACGACGTGTGCGACTCTCACGCTTCCCCTCGTTGCGCTTCCGAACAACGGACCGGACCTCGCCAGAACTGATCGATGGCCCGGCGATATGTTGCTGTTCTTCGGTCGTTGTGAGAGGTGAGCAGTCGGCGAAGTGCGGCGAGAATTGATGCGGCGCGGAAGACTTGCCAACCGAGGGACCCGTACCACTTTCGGATAAATCGTTCGGCCGAAGCGTTGAAGAGAAGCTCCCGTTGAACTGGGTCAGAACTTGTGCCGCCTCCCAAATGCACGGCGACCGCTTCCTGGACGATCGTCACCGTCCACCCTGCCCGGATAGCACGAAGTTGCCAATCGGCTTCTTCGGAATAGAGAAAGAACCTTTCGTCGAGGCTACCGATCATGTCTATTGCCGTTCCTCGAAGCAGGAGAACGGCACCGTTAACAAATCGACGGCGAGAAAGAAGATCCGCGGCACCTATGATTGTCGCCATCGCCGACCAGGGTGATGGGATGGGCCAGGAAGCCTTCTGGGCGTCGCCGTCGGGACCCAGTAATCGTGGGCCTACGGCGGCAACGTTAAACGAGCGATGAAGATGATCTTGTAGGATCCTGACATCGATTGGCGAGAGTTGCGCGTCCGGGTTCAGTAGCAACACATCGATACCCGATTTCCGTCGTTCCCTTATTGCGATATTTACCGCTGCTGCGAAGCCGACGTTCGTGGCGGGCCGGAGATAGTCAGCGCCTAGCGCTGCGCATATATCACGGGCTTGATCGGACCCCCCGTTGTCGACGACTACCACGTAAAAATCAGGTCCGAGCGACTCGAGGCATGCACGTAGGTAATGTTCGCTGCCGTAGGCAACCACTACTACAAGCATTGAATGTGGGGGTGAGGTAGCGCCTGAACCTCTTGGGCCCGGGTTTGTCGAGTCCAACTTTCACACTCATTTCCTAATGACTCGGTCCGACGGTGGCCCGTCGGCGAGAGTCACCTGTTTCCTCGCTGCTCGAGGATACAGGGCCAGCAGAATTTGGAGGTGCGGCGAATGACGTTCCATGGTCAGCACCCCACCCGCCTGCAAGAGCCATTGAAGTGACAGGAATACGTCCCCTCTGGCTGTTCAACGATAATTGCCGTCATCGCGCAACATCAACACACTCGCCCCCTTACAACGCTTTACCCAGGCAGCCGAGGACGATTGGACAGCCACGCTTTGACCACGAATCGGTTATTTGGTGTATTGGAGCATCAGCGATACACCTGATAGGCGGTCCCAGCAGACAGTGCCTCGTCGTGGAAGTGTCGGTTGGTGACCTTGAAGTTGCTTCGCTGCCATCGAGAGCCCGGCTGGGCTATCACGGATATACAGTCAATGAGCAAAGGGCCGCCCCAATTGACTATTTCCTGGCCGATGCAGGCCAGTCCCGCGGAGCGACAAATCTCCTCCACGAGAATGGCGCTGACGGATCGGGCTCGCCAGTGGTGTGACGGTAGCAATCTTGCCGTCTCGAGAGATCGGCGCATGGCTGCGGGGAGCGCTTCGGCCAATCGGCGGGAATAACGGGCGCTGATCACTCCCGCAAGGTTGGAGTGATGGATGAGCGCGATCCCATTCGGGCTGAGTTTTTCTCGAAGCGAACGAAGATAGCCGTCAACCACGTCAGCCTCGGCATGTACAAGCGAATCGAAACTGAATACCAGGTCTGCCGACCCGTTATCGATGGCATCGAGTGATCGGCCATCGTTGACTTCGAAAGAGGCTTTCGGGGCGGCGGCGAACCGCTGACGGCATCCAACAACGCACTCTTGCGAAAGATCGACACCCGTGTAGTAGTCGCAGTAATCCAGGAGGAATTGGGTCCAGCGACCAAAGCCAGGAGCGATTTCAACTAAATGGACTACGGGTAAAAAACCTCGTAGACGTGGAAACAAGGACGCGTACCACTGATTGGCCGCATCTCCCCAGTCTTTGGACCATTCGTCGCCAAGACGCTTCCAATCGTGTGTACCATCCCACATCCGTCCGTTTTCCTCGAGACTTGGCACTTCTCAGCACGATAGTGCTCGGCTACACGTCCGGGACTTGTTTATGACACCGGCGTCATCGTGCCGTCCGCCACGAGGTTCATCGAGGCATCCTCGCGGGGATCGACCACAACGCGGTAGAGCTGCGGAGCTCCCGGAAAACCTCCCCGTCGTGTCGGAACCTTCTACGACTGGACGGCTGTTTCCTCCACTCGGTGTGGGTTCAAGAATGGTCCGATTGGGCACCCTTTGTGGGGCTTAGCTTGGGAACGGTGAAGCAGCCCATCAAGCCCATAGTGAGCAGAGCCCCCGGTGAGAACGATGTTGGCGAGCGACTAAACCCGCGCTACTTGCCGGTGGCAGCGCTCAATGAGAGGGATATCACTTACCTCATTTCGACAATCGGGCAGGCCACTTCGGCCGCAGACCAGAGGAGCGGAGAAGTAGGTGCGGCCGGCCACCCGTTTTGGCAACGCAAGGTTCAGGCACCGCGTCTGGATGATCAGATTCGTGATTCAGGATTGCGCCCGTTCGCCAGCCGGCCAGACCGGGATGCTTAACCCCGGGATGCTTAATCTGAAGGCGGATTCAAGGGATCACTGCAACGGCTTGGTGAGTAGGCAACGCTTCGTTGCCCCAACCAAGGAGGAGCCGTAGATGGGCGTCCGTCACATGACCCGAGAGCAAAAGCACATGGCCCGTCGACTCAAGGCCAAGGGAATGACGCTGAAGGCGATCGCCAAAGAGGTCAGCTGTTCCTTGCCGCTGGTGACGGCCAGCGTGTACGTCCAGCAGCCCGAATCAGGCCTACCTGACCGCTGGACGCCCGCACCAGGGCGCCTCAACGCCGAGGATCGTGAGGAGATCTTGTTGGGGCTGGCCCGCGGTGAGTCGATGTCGGCCATCGCCCGCAGCCTTGGGCATGCCCCCTCCACCATCACCCGAGAAGTCGCCGCCAACGGGGGGATCCGGCGTTACGGGGCCTGGAAGGCACACTGCCGAGCCGAGAGATCGGCGCGGCGACCCAAGCCCGCCAAGCTGGCGTACCGCCCTCTGATGCGCCAGGTGAGCATCTGGCTCGAGCAGCTGTGGTCACCCCAGGAGATCGCCGAGCGCTTGCGCTTGGAGTACCCCCACGATCCGATGATGCAGGTGAGCCACGAGACCATCTACCAGTCCCTCTTCGTCCAAGGCCGCGGTGAACTGCGCCGTGAGCTGGCCCGCTGCCTGCGCTCGGGGCGTACGGCGCGACGTCATCAGGGCCGGGCGGAGAAGCGAGGCAAGAACCCCAACATGGTCATGATCAGCGAGCGGCCCGCCGAGGTCGATGATCGGGCCGTGCCCGGGCACTGGGAAGGTGATCTCATCATCGGGGCCGGCGGCAAGTCAGCGGTGGGCACCTTGGTCGAGCGCTCGACCCGCTTCGTGCTGCTCTTGCACCTTCCGGGGGACCACGGGGCCGAGAGCGTCGAGAGGGCCATGCGCAAGGCCATCATGAAGTTGCCCGACGAGCTCGCCCGCTCCATCACCTGGGATCAGGGTAAAGAGATGGCGGGCCACGTGGACTTCACCGTGGCCACCGGCATCCCTATCTACTTCTGCGATCCCCACTCGCCTTGGCAACGCGGATCGAACGAGAACACGAACGGACTGCTGCGCCAATACATGCCCAAGAGCACTGACCTCTCGCAGCACAGTGCCGCCGATCTGGCCCGCATTCAACGAAGCCTCAACGGGCGTCCTCGCAAGACACTTGGATATATGAAACCATCAGAGAAGTTCGCCGAGCTCGTTGCGCTCACCGCTTGAAACCGCCGAACCATCTTCCCGCCAGGTGACAAAGAAACCTATTGGGCACTGCATATCCTCACCGCAAACGCAGATCGGGCCGACAACAACGGATGGGTCCGCCGAATAGCATTCCGAGAATGGCGAGGCGGCTGGTGGTGGTGCACAACAACATCAACCATCGGTCGGCTATCGGAAAGCTCGCTGCATGGGCAACTCGGGTGGCTCTTGAAGCGGACTATCGGGTCATCGCTGTCGCAAAGGAAATTGACCCCTCGCTCAGGGGCGACGTGGAGTACAGATCACTTCATGTTCCGCCAGCCTTCTTTGCGTACCAATGGGCGCGCGCCCTCAGTACCGTAAAAGCAGCCCTAGCGGATCTCACCTATGACATCCTGCATGCTTACCAGCCACAGTTGACGGGCATCGCCGACACGTGGCATCTGGCATTTCTGACCAGGTCAGCGCAACAAACCGGCTCCTTCCCGCAAGGCCGGGATGTACTTTCGACGTTGCGACGGTCGCAGCTGCGAATGGTGGCGGCGATGGAAGACCACTACCTCCGCAGATTGACCGACAGGGTCAATGTCCTGTTCCCGAGCCAACTCATGCTGGACGAATTCAGCAGGCTATACGGAAGGCCGCTCCGGTACGGAGTGTTGCCGAATCCAGTTGAAGAGCTATTTGAGGTAACGCCGGACGAGCGACGACAAGCCAGGCTTGATCTTGCCGGCCCATTTGACGGAGTTGTTGTGGGATATCTTGGGGGCACCGATGACCGAAAGGGTTGGCGCGAACTAGTCGATGCGATAGCGGGTTCACCCGACACCTTCCTGCTGTTCGGTGGGACCGGTTCGCAGTCGTTTCGCGATCCGCGGGTGTCCCGGCGCTGCCAAACGGTCGGTTATGTCGAGGACCTGACGGGCTTTTTGGCAGCTTGTGACGTGTTGGCGGTTCCCAGCAGGTTCGATCCGAATCCGCAAGCGGTTTCTGACGCTGCTTCGCGCGGCGTTCCCAGCATCGTGACTCCAATGGTGGGTGCCCGGGATGAAGTCCTCAGGCACGATGCGGGCGTGGCGTGGGATGGAAATTCGGACAGTTTCCCTGTCGTCATTCGCGAGTTCATTGATCGGAGGGCGGAACTTGCAGCAGGAGCGACCAACATGGCGCGGAATCTGTCGGAAGGATGGGTTTCTGAGCGGTTACGGCAGTTTTGGGCCGAGGCTCTGGAGCGCCGGCCAGGGTGAAGTCTGTCAAATGGCTTGGCGACTCGGAGAGGACCGGGATTTCGGATCGCGGACCCTCCACGCCGGTTAACTCATGCGAGTAGCCGTCGTCTTCCCCAACGCCAACCGCCGAGCCGGAGTTGAGCGCATTGCCTGGGAACTCTCAAACTATCTCGGTGTACGTCATCAGACAGCTTTCCTCGGCGTCTCGATGGAGCAGTCTGAGGACAATGCTGCGCAGTTCTCAGCAATTCGATCACCGAAGTTGATACCCGCTCCTATTGCGTTTCGTCGTGCGGCCGAGCGGGTCATAGCTGTCCTTGAACCCGATGTGGTTCTCACTCTGGGAGCCGAGTGTCCACCGGGGAATGTGTACTGGGTGCAGAGTGTCCACCGGGCGTATCTCGATCGCAGCCAAGGGCCGGTTGTCTCCGGTCACCAAGCGCCGGCCTGGGCACGTCTCGTCATGCCGCGACATCGAGCCATTCTGGCGAGGGAACGGAAGTACTTTCGTAGCGCAGTGCCGTCGCTGATTCTGTGCACCTCTCCTCAAGAAATCTCAGACCTTGACCGCTACTACGATGTAGCCCCCACCCGGTGCAGGGTGATGCCGAATGGCTTTGACCCGGCCATCTTCAACCCTGAGCGGCGGAGGGCCAGTCGCGAGGCAACTCGAGCGCACCTTGGTATCGGTCCCAAGGAAGTGTCCCTATTGTTCATCGCGAACGAGTTGCACCGGAAGGGGTTCACGACGCTGCTGGAGGCACTGGCAGAGGCCAACCTACCGGGGGCCCGCGTTGACGTGGTCGGTCGCGTCTCGTCTGGCGACTACGACGGCAAAATCGCCAAATTAGGGTTGAGCAAGAGAGTCCATTGGCACGGCTCGACCGGCGATGTCTTCCCGTACTACGCGGCGGCTGATCTCCTTGTGCTCCCCACAACGTACGAGCCCTTCGGGATGGTCATTGTTGAGGCTCTGGCCAGTGGCCTTCCGGTCATCACATCCAGTCTTGCCGGGGCCTCGTCCGCGGTCGCGGCCAACGGGAGCGGAAAGCTGCTGAGTGACCCTACCTGCAGCGCTGAACTGGCCAGCTATCTGACTGAAGGCTTCGATCCTCTGGTAAGAGAACGGTGGAGCCTGGGAGCGTCGAGTGCCGCTCAACCCTTTGCGTGGCCGACCATCTTTGCTGAAGTCGAGACGGCTCTTCGACACGCGGTTCGGTCGAAAACCGCGAAGTGACGGGGAGATGGGCGTGAAACAGCAGGAATCCCCCATGCTGCCACGGGGGCGGTGCGGGGTACAGTGGGCTCCGCACCTTGCACACTGCCTGTCGACCCTCCCCTGAGACAATGCCCACCTATCTTCGGACGCTTTGGAGTCGCATCCCCGGGGTTCCCGTGGTGTGCGCCGTGTTTGGACTTGCTGCGGGGTACCTAGCCGTCCGACAGCCGCTGGTTGCCGTCGCGTTGCTCGGATTTGGCGCGTTGTCGGCCTTCATCGCTATGTCACCTATCTCAGTTGCGATCTTGGTGGCGCCGGTGTCGTTCAATGTCAGCAGGTTTTCGGTCGGATCGGGCGTCTCCCTCCCGGACGTCGTTTTACTGATTGCCACCCTCCTCAGTCTTCCGGCGTTGGCCAAGCTGGGCACCCCGATTGGCGTGACAAAAATTCGCAGGTGGTTCTGCGTCTACCTGATCGCGATGATCGCAATCGTCCTGATACATCCAGATCTCAAGGGCCTCATCGAAGCAGGCCATCGAACGCTACTTGTTATAGGAGCATTGAGCGTCGGTGCCTGGATCTATATCGAGGGGTACACGCGCCTTGTGCTGCGCCTGCTCATCGGTGTGGCAGTACCTGTGGGTCTAATTTACTTCGTTGCCGGCACGGCAAATGGCTTTAGTTCCTCCGCTTCACTACTCGGCTTAAACAAGAATTACATCGGTTCGCTTTTGGGGATGTGCATTCTCGTAGCCCTTGCTGCTCCCGGCGACCTGGATCTAAGGCCGCAACTGCGATATGCAGCTATCGCTGCGATGGGAGGCGGCCTGGTGGCCACGCAGTCGTGTGCCGCCATGGGAGCGCTGGTTGTCGGCATCTTCGTCTGGTTCTTCCGGACGCACTCCGACTACCGCAAGCGGAGCTTCATGGTTGCGGCCGTGCTGGCCGTGGGATTCCTGACGTATGCAAGCATTCTGGTATCGGGCGAGGTCTCTGATCAGCAAGCCACGCAGAATACGAATTCGGTGGCGGTTCGGACCAAGACTGAAGATGCCACGATTGCACTGTGGAAGACCTCGCCGGTAGTCGGCGTTGGCATCTATTACTACAACTATCCCCAGTATCAAGAAATGAACCGGTTTCTCGTCGCGCCGACCAACGTTGTCGTTGAGGCTCTGGCAGAGGGTGGAATTATGTTGGCTGCGGGCTTCATCATCTTCAATGTGGGCGCCATCTCCGTACTTTTGCGCTACCGAAACCCCCTCGCAGTAGCCGGATTAACACTCGTTGTGGATCGGTTGGCGCACGGCATGGTGGACATATTTTGGACTGCGGGCGACTCCTCCCTTCCATGGTTGATTGTGGGTATGGGATTGGCTCAGGCCGCTGCGATCGGGCGCCAGGGGACCGAGGCACCCGACCAGCTCGGCCTTGCGGGAGCTCCCTCTCTCGGCACCGTGTAGCTGCGTGCGCGTTGCGGTCGTATTCCCGCGCGCCAGCCGGCGTGCTGGCGTAGAGCGGGTCGCCTGGGATCTCAGCGATTTCCTTGGGACGCGTCACGACGCGGCCTTCGTGGGCCTGTCCATGGAGGAACCCGAGGCGAATTCGGCGCGGCTTCTTGCGGTTCGGCCCGCAAAGGTCATGCCATCGGCTATTGCGTTTCGTCGCGCCGCACGACAGGTGCTCGAAGCATTTCAGCCTGACGTCACGCTCACTCTTGGCGCACCGTGCCCGCCGGGCGACGTCCTGTGGGTCGGGAGCGTCCACCGGGCCTATCTCGACCGCAGTCCCGGACCAACCATCTACGGCTGGCAAATGCCACGATGGTTTCGCACTCTCCTTCCGCGTCATCGCATCATGCTTGCCCTGGAGCGCGGTTACTATCGGAGCGAGCGGCCAGTCGCCATTCTGTGTACGTCCAGTCGGGAAATATACGATCTGAGTGCGCAGTACGGTGTGGCGGAAGGCCGGTGCCGGGTAGTGCCCAACGGATTCGACCCCGCCATCTTCAACACGGCGCGTCGCCGTTCACTTCGGAACCATGCGCGGGCTGAACTCGGCATCGTGTCGGACGAGGTGTCGCTCCTGTTTGTAGCGAATGAGCTCCACCGGAAGGGATTCGGATCGCTGATCGAGGCGTTGGCGAAGCTCAAGTCACCAACTCCACGCGTTGATGTGGTGGGCAGCGTCTCCTCGGGCGACTATCAGAGCAAGATCGAAGACCTTGGACTCAGTCGGCGCATTCACTGGCACGGATCGACCACCGATGTCTTTCCGTACTACGCGGCGGCCGATCTGCTCGTCCTCCCCACCCTCTACGAACCGTTCGGACTTGTCATTATCGAAGCTTTGGCAACTGGGCTTCCGGTTATCACTTCAAGGCTTGCGGGCGCTTCACCTGCGGTGGAACTCGGGCACTGCGGTCGCCTACTCGCTGATCCAACCAACGTGCACGAACTGGTGGCCTGTCTGGAAGAAGGACTGGACCCGGACATCAGAAGGACTTGGGCAGCTGGGGCGGCGGCGGCGGCGGCACCATTCGCTTGGCCTGTCATTTTCCCGGAAGTCGAGGCGATCCTCCGGAGGGCCCAATTTCCCGGTCAGAGGCCCCGTTGACCCAAACGTCGCACTGATCGTGCGGCGGCGCCTCGGCGACTGCACTGAGGACGTGGACGACCGAACATTCTTTGGAAGATCGTCAAGACACCTTGACGATCAGCTGCGGACTGGCGACCCAGAGCTGGATATGGTTGCCAGAGAGGTCGGCAGTTGATATCTCGGTCACGGGGCCGCTGAGTGTTTGAGCCAGGGTGTTCGCCGCCGCCAAGTCGCTAGGGCCGTAGAGGATTTGGGAGGGCTGACCGGGCGCAATATCGCTCGGGGCGTTCGCGACACTGCCGATGCTAAATCCGAGCCCCCCGAGAGCGGTGGCGGTGACTCCGGCGACCGCTCCCGACCCGTAGGCATTCAGCACATCGACCGTGACGGCGTCATGAGCCAGCAGGGGTACGGTCGATGTCGTCGAGGTCGAGGTGGTCGTCGTCGAGGTCGCGGTCGTGGTCTGAGCGCCCACCGGCGGATGCGATCGCGCTTGGGCCGACGGCGGATTCGCCTGACCGTTCGGGAGGAGTGTGAAGGCTGCCAACCCGGCCAGAACGGCCCCTGCAACTACCACCACCGCGGCGGTGGTCGCGGCAGCTCGAAGATTTCTGCGGGGCGGCCGGGTCCGCCGGGTTCGAGGATCTGGGTCGCCGCCGTGCCCGAGGAAATTCCTGGCCACTTCCTCCGGACTCAGCACGCGCGTGTCGCGGCGTCCGGGGTCCCCCTCTGCAGGGGTGCCCTGAGTTTCGGGACCACCTTCCATTTTGAGTCCAGTTTCTGCTTTCTGGTCGCTTGGGTCAGGCAACGACCCTCCAGGTTATGAAACCATCCCCCGGAGCGGCAACATCCCTTGCCACGGTCCGATCGGCGAGCAGGGCTATTTGGTGAGATGCCACGTGTACTCGGTGGTGTTCGCGAGGGGCCCGTTCTCCGTCGCCGACCCTTGGACGCGCCAACCCGGGGCAGAGATCGCAAGATGAAATCCGGTCGGTGTCAAGCGGGGTTGAGGAACGAAGCGCAGCTGAAGGCGGCCGTTGACCACAGCGTGGGGGATGATCGACGTGAATGAGGCCGTCTGGGACTGTTGGGGGAGCACTGAGGCCCCTGTCTGGCTGACTCTGAGGCCTGATTCGGCGGTGCTCTGCGGCGTGATGGATCCTCGGGGGGACCACAGGACCACATTGGCCACGTATTGCCCAGGAGTGAACGAGTTGATCCCGTCCGGACCCGTTTGAAAGGTTGGTCCGAGACCAGCGGGGGTGGTGTTGGTGAGCGTCACCGTCGTATTGACGAGGGCCTGACCGGTTGGGGTGACATGGACCTGGACGCTCTCGCTGGGTTCGAGGTAGTAGTCGAGCTTGGTCGCGGTGGAGTTCTCTACGGCGAGGTGGAACGTGCGAGTTGGTGCTGTTGTGTCGATGGCGCCCGAAGCACCGATGGCCGTGATCGTATTCTCGTAGGAGGGGGCCTCGTCCCAGACAATGAGGTGCCGGCCCTCCACGTCCGTGGCGAGTGCATTGCCCAGCGCAGCGAGGTCGACGTGTTCCGACTTCATGAGCGCGATAGCTGCGTCAGCCACCGCCGCGACGTTTTCGCGTCGCTGGGCCTGCGCGGAGCCGGGCGGGTAATCCGCATACTGATCGTGCAAGATCACGCTGGCCACGTTCTGGGCTGATATGGGTCCGGGGATATTCGGAACCGACACCGGTCCGGTGAGCGCCAGAATGCCGGCTAAGGCCGGCACATCCAATGCGATCACGCCATCGACGTGGACTCCCTGGACCTGAGCGAACATGGCCTGCATGATCTTCGCACTCAAGGGGAAATCCGCGGTCGCGTTCACCGACTGCCACAACGACGTTGGTTGATAACCCGCGAAGAACGTTGCTGTGCCCGGCGGCATCGAGACGTCGACCGCGCGGGTCGGTTCGATGTCGTCTACCGAACCGACGGTGTTGACATTCAAGGTCCCGTTCTGCGCGCGCATCAGGGCAAGTGAGAGGACATCGCCCTGGTCGCGCATCTCTGCGTTGTTCTCACCGGCAATCAAGTACGTGCGTGCTCCGTCCGCACCCAAGAACGGCAACACATAGGACAGCGTCTGGCTCGCACGGCTCAAGTCGCCGTCGAGCTTCGCGGCCTGCCGGTCGAATTCCTGGCGGGCGGTGCCGAGAGGACCGATGAGATCTCCCACCGGCCGATCAAGCTGCGCGACCGTCACCTTCGCGCTGGCAACCGAATGCTGAAGGGATCTGAGAGCGCTGAGCGAAACGGTCGTGCCATTGCTCTGCGCAACCAGTTGATCGACCTGTTGGAGCAGTTCCGACCCGGTGGCCGCGGTCGTGCGCACGTCGTTCACCAGCCTGACGATCCCGTTGGGTTGATCGTTGAGGAACGGCACGTAGCCAAGCACTCGGATCCCGGGTGATGCATGCAGGTCTGATGACGCCTTGTTTGCGTCGACCTCAACCGCCCGAATGTCGACGGCCAGCTTGGCGCGACCGGTTCCGGAGACGAACAGCTGCTTGTTGGAGAGGTCGCTCGAGATCACTGTGCGCGCCGCCTCGATCGATTGCTTTGCCCGCAGCGCCGAGTGATAGGCCGAGAGCCCGAGCACCACGAGGACCACGAGGAGGACGGTCAGGCCTCCGAATGCCAGCAGCAGCTGTTTCCGGTGCCGGGCGGCTGTGGCAGCCCGCGGTCGATGAGGATGCGTCTCTCGTGCCACATGGTGCCGATAGAAGTGGCGAGGACCAAAACGCAGGGTATGGAACCGGTGTTGTTGACGATGCCGGTAGGCGGGCACGGCCTAACTTTCTCGTCCCGCAGGCTCGAACGGAGCTCGATTGCCCTCTGAGGCTCCTCTTTCGGCGCCCCAGCAGGACAGGAAGCAGGACATAGTCGGCAGATTGTAGGAGAATCCGATCCGCCAACTTCGTCACCTACAGCGGCGGCTCGGACTCAGAATCCCAGCTGAGGTGGTACAGGGCGGGCTCGAGGCTCCGGCGTCGGGTGGATGGTGTCGCAGGCGGAGCATGCGGACCGGGACCCCCCCAGGGCGGTCTTGGTGGGCACAATCAGACCCATCGGGCCGCCGCGGGTGGAGCGTCATCTCGTATGCAGGTCTGCGCCGGCGCTCGAGACCGGCTGTGGAACCCTGGGCAGCCGTCTCGGGCGTGATTTGTGAAACCCAACTCGAGGAATTTCGTCGCATTCATGCCGCCTCTCACTGGGTCATCATCGCAGTGGCGACCGGCCGCCCGTCCGGGGTTTCCCGCGGCCTCGATGGAGGGACTTCCGCCCAACTCTCCGTGGACGGTTAGCGGGGACACGGTTGAGCGACCGCGAGGTTTCAGTGAGCGAAGAAGGCGAGGTCCTATGCGCCCGCACAGGCGCAGCCATCGTGTCTGACACGTATGTGTTGACACACCACGAAGACGCGGTTCTCGCTCGGTTGGTTTCCCGCTGCTCTTCCCGGGTCCGACGTGTCCATCTCCCGGCGGGAGGTCCTGATCGTCTACGCTGATGCCGCAGCCAACTGATTCCTAGCGGCCGGCGTGAATTTCCCACGGGGGCCGCGACGCCCGACCCCGGCATCAGACTGGATTCGTGACATGACGCACAACTCCTTCGCTCCCGAGATGGGCGAGAGAAACGACGTCGATCAACCCGGTTCGGTGGCGATCGTTCATGACTACCTGACTCAGAGGGGTGGCGCGGAGCGGGTGGTGCTGGCGATGCACCGTGCCTTTCCTGCCGCACCGATCTATACCTCGCTCTATGAACCTGACCTCACCTATCCGGAGTTTCGGGAGATGGATATCCGGCCGTCCTACTTGAACCATTCGCGACTTTTGAGACAGCAACATCGGTTGTCGTTCCCTCTCCTCGCCCATGCCTTCTCGACGATGAAGGTCGAGGAGCAGGTGGTGCTCTGCAGCTCGAGCGGGTGGGCGCACGGGGTTCGCGCGAACGGAGCGAAGCTGGTCTACTGCCACACTCCCGCTCGATGGCTTTACAAGACAGACGAGGCCTTTCGGAGAGTTCGCGATTCTCGAACCGAGCCGCGGCGTCTCTCCGTCGAGCACGTGTATGTTTCCCGGATCGCTCGAGGCTCTCTTCGCGTCGTCGGCCCGATGCTCCGGCGATGGGATCGAAAAGCGGCAGCAAGTGCCAGTCAGTACTTTACGAACGGGTCCCTTGTATCCGAGGAGATCTCGGCCTTCTACGGGATCAGGCCACTGGTCATCTCACCGCCTCCGCTCTGTAGGGACGACGGTCCATGGGAGAGACCCGGCATACTCACCGGCAGTGGGTTCTTTCTCACAGTCGCCCGCTTGATGCCGCACAAGAACCTCAACCGCATCTTTGAGGTGTTCGCGAGACGCCCGGATCTCGATCTGGTGGTCGTCGGGTCAGGGCCACTGGCAAAGGAATTGCAGGATTCGGCACCCGAGAACGTCGCCCTGGTCGGGAACATGAGCGACGGCGAACTGCGCTGGCTGTACGGCCACTGCCAAGCCCTCATCGCAGGCGCGTTCGAGGACTATGGGTTGACACCGCTCGAGGTCGGGAGCTTCGGAAAGCCGACGATCGCCCTGAAGCGGGGTGGCTATCTCGAGACCGTCGTCGAAGGTCTCTCGGGTTACTTCTTCGAGGACCTGGAGTTCGAGTCGATTTCAGGCGCAATCGACGAGCTCGCAAGGCACCCGTTGGACAGCGATGATATCCGCGAGCACGCGGCACGTTTTTCCGAAGAGCGGTTCATCGATGCGCTCAGGGATCACGTCTCGGCGTATCTGTGATGAGCTCCTCCGTCTGGGGGAGTTCGGCGATGCCACCCGGGTCGGCCCCCCAGAGTCACGGGACAGCCTGACGGTGCCTGCTCGCGAGGGTGAAACGATCACCGATTCAAGCGATCTGAGGTTCGGCCTGAAGATCCTTCCCCACCCGAGCCTCTGGCGCCCGGCCGGGCCTCTTGGCGCCAGCCAACCCCCGTGCTGGGCTGCCTGGGAGACCGCTCCGGGCCGGCAGGACTCTCCCCCGACCTCGGCTTTTTTCCGACCACAGGGACGGGTGCCGGGCGTCGTAACCGGAGGGTTGGATGGGCCTGAGCGCACAAATCCAGCCCTTCAGGGTGATTTGCCTACTATCCTTCCGGTGACGACCGGCTGTAAATTTGAAGGCGGTAGGGCGCCGGGCCGTTCCAGACCGTCTGAGAGGTGCGTGGACGTGAGACAGGTTTGCCGCATGGCAGTCGCACTGGGAGCACTCGTGGTGGGCCTGTTCGCGCTTTCGGGCCCAGCTGGGGCCGTTGGCTATCCGCCCCCCCCGGTCAACACGTCCTGCTCATTCACCGAGTCGGTCCCCGAGGGCACGTCCCTCACGGTCACGGTCACCTGCGCGTTCGCTCCGGGCGCCACAATCACCGTCACCTTCAACGGCGTGCCGTACGAGTCGGCGATAGCTCCGCCCTCAGGCGACTTCATCCAGACCTTCACGGCCAGCGATCCACATCTCTCTTTGAACGGCGGTCCGCTCATAGCGACGGCCTTCGGCGCGGTCAACACCGTCGTGGCCACTGGCCCGGACGCGAGCGGCGGTACGAACACGGCGACGACCCTGGTGACCGTTCCGGCACCGGTCGCGCCGGCATCGACGCCCGTCGTGCCCGCGTCGACGCCATCGACGGGGCCCCTCGCGAGCACCGGAGCTCAGATCGCGGCGATGGTCTTCGGAGGCCTGGTCCTTCTCGGGCTCGGGCTGCTCGCGGTGATCCTCGCTCGCCGCCGGAGGAGTCCGGCGACTGCGGACTAGCACTCGCAGGGCCTGCGTCATCCCATCGATGAGGGGTCCGGCTCGATGCCGGAGTCCAGTTCATCGGTGTCTGGCCACGCGAGGTCGCGAAGGGTGCGGATGAGTCCCGAAACCTCCACGAGCATCTGGCGATAATCGTCCGACGTCCCGCCCATTGGGTCGGCGACGTCGTCGAAGGGTGAGTCGCCGACCAGGTCGGGCCGTTGCCTCCCTTCGTGCAACCGGTCCAGCCAGGCTTCCAGGGCCTCCGTGGCGCCTCGTGGCCCGACCTCGAGCCCGCGCCGTGCGATCTCGCGGAGGGTGAAGCTCGTGTGAAAAGAGGATGGCACGGCCAGGACCACCTCCCGCAGGTGCTCGCGGGCGAGCCCGACAACGAGATCGGCCTCCTCGATCATGGCGGGATCGACTCGGCGAGCGACATGGGGGCCCAGGTCGATGCCGAACCGGAGGCCCTCTTCGACCAAGAGAGCGGGCGGGCTCAGCTCGGCCCCCAGGGTGCCGGCACTCGAGACGGCGACTCGGGCGGTCCGACTCTGACCGAGCTGGCGGTGGAGGAGCAGCGCAGCCGACGGCGAGCGGCACACGTTCCCCGTGCAGACGAACAGAACCTGCGCCATTAGCAAACCCTTGCACACGCCCGCGCCACCGGGCCTACGGTGACACCCAGACGATCGTCCTCTGCCGAGCCAGGCTGACGATCAGGACTCCGCCCGGCGAGAACCGGCTGATCTTGGGGTACGTCGGGCCACGGTCGGGCGGCGTCACCGCTCCTGCGACGCCCGCGCCCGTGGTCAACCAAGACGGCAACCCGGCGGTGAGGAGGGGACCGCTGCGGCAACGCTGCGACACTGCCGCACGCGGAGACGCCTCAAGGGCCCGAGGTCTTCCGGGATTCCGGGATTCCGGGATTCCGGGATTCCGGGAACACCAAACCAGGGTGCTCGTCCTGTCGAAAGGTTTTTGTCGCCTTCCGTGGTCCTCACGACGTGTTCCGGCATATGAACGGCGTAGCACCACGAGGGAGCCACTTCGCGTGAAGAGGTGGCGCGGCAACCGCGGCGTTAGTAGGCGCCTGTCCCGCGGGCCATGGTCCTGGGTGTCTCCCAAATGATCTTGAGGTCCCACCAGAGCGACCACGAAGCCACGTAGAGGTAGTCGAGTTGGACGAGGTCGTTGCCCGAGAGGTCATTGCGTCCCGATACCTGCCAGAGGCCGGTGATGCCGGGTCGCACCTCGAAGCGCCGCGTCGCCCATCCCTCGATCGTTGACTCCTCGGCCACGAACGGCCTCGGGCCAACGACGGACATGTCGCCTTTGAAGACGTTGATGAACTGGGGAATCTCATCGATTCCCGACTTGCGCAAGAAGGCGCCGAGGGAGGTGATGCGGGCCGTCTCTTCGAGCTTGCGGCGCACCTCGTGCAGCGGTCGATCATGGTCCTCCGCAGCGCTGTCTACCGTGTCCGCTGCCGCGGACTCGGTGTCGCCGGCCATCGTCATGGAGCGGAACTTGGTCACGGTGAAGGGCTGCTGATGCCGACCGAGGCGAACCTGGCGGAAGAAGACGGGCCCCGGAGAGGTGAGCTTCACGCCGACGGCGACTGCCAAGAGGATGGGTGAGGTGACCACGAGGACACACGAGCTCACGCAGATATCGAACGCCCGTTTCATAAATTGGTCCCAGGCGCTCAGGTGCGGGCGGGGAATCTCCAAGAACGGCATACCGGAGAGGTCGATCAATCGCGAGCGCCAGCTGATCAGCTCATAGTAGCGAGGCACCATCGCGATGTGCACGGAGTCCTGCAACTTGCGGTAGGTGTCGAGGGTCTGGGGTGAGAAACGGTCATCCGTCGTCACGAGGACGCGGTGCACATGGAGTTGCTCGCACAGAGCGGGCAGGTCGGCGACGCGGCCGAGGGCGCCGGCATCGAGGACGTTGCCATCGACAGCGTGGCCGACCAGTGTCATCCCCGGGTCCTGGCGCACGCTCATCATGATCCGGTGGGCCAGGGTGCCCGTCCCCACGACCAGCACACGCGTGCTGGTCAATCCATGGAGGAAATAGCGCAGGACGATGCGTCCGAACGAGATGACGAAGATCGTGACGATGACGGCCGTGACGAGCTGGGTGGCGTAGGGCTCTTTGGTACCGAAGGAGATATGGAGGACTGCGGCGGCGGCCAAGGCCAACACGCAGCCGGCACCAACGCCGAAGGAGAGCTCTCGGAACTCGAGGAAGGCGCTGGGCTGGAGGCGCCGGTTCGTGACGCGATACGCGCCCCGAGCGCGAGGGCGATGACCACGGCGAGAGGGAACAGGGAGTCGACCACCAAGTTGCGGTGCAGCTGATGGAGGGAGTTGGTCGCCACGTTGGAGACCAACGACAAGATGAGGAGCGAGAGGGGCAGCGCGGCGCAGGCCCAAAAGAAGTCAGCGCATATGTGCGCGATCGCGAACTCGCGGTCGGTGATGGAGTGGCGAGGGGAGGGGCCCGATCCCGGGGCACCAAGCCTCGAAGGGATGGCGAAGTTGGTATCCGCGGCGACGGCGTTGACCGAGGTGGACCGGGCTGCGTCGGTTTTGGGTCCGAGGATGCTCATTCGCCTACCGCCCAGTAGGGGAGGGACACCCAGACACGTGCGTGACCCGCGTCAATGCTAGGGGAAGACGGGCAGCGGCGCTGCCACCCGGTCGGCGCGAAACCCGGCGAGCTCGGCGCCGGACCCGGCAGGGTGGCGGCGTCAACCGCTGTGTCGTCGCAGGGCGCAGATACCCGAGGCGCGCCAGGCACATGTTCGGCACAACAGTCGCGTGCAATGTGCTCCAGGTTAGGTGGACTCGGCGGTCGGAACCGGGAACGGACGGGTCAGTCCCCGAATCTCGAGCCACACGGACGGCGCAGGCGAACGGAATGGTGGTGTGGCCACCCCGCAGACAGGGCCGCCGCCCGCCGAGCAGAACCCACCGGGCGATGCGGTTCTGCGAAGGAAAGGGGGCACACACGTGTGAATCCTTGGAGGACCGCTCCGCGGGACGCGGGGTGGCGGTCCGGCGCGCCGAGGCCGGCATCCGGGTCACGGTCGCTCCACGCGACGCGGAGCGGGCCGCCCAGATCACGATTCCAGTGGGGGCGGAGGTATCTGTGGAGGTGAAGGGACTCGAACCCTCGGCCTACGGCTTGCAAAGCCGCCGCTCTTCCAGCTGAGCTACACCCCCGGATCGGCATGGACCCAACTGCCGGGAACGACAATTGTAGGCGTCCTCACCTGACGACCTGGATCTCACCGGCCAAACCGGACGTTCGGCGCATTGCGGGGCGGGGCGGGGCTCCCAGTAGGGTGCGCCTCCGTGGATGCATTGACCTTCCTCGGCATGGAGCCCGACGGCGACGAACTGCACTGGCGCATGGACGTCGTGCCCCAGCTCACGACGCCGGGCAACTTCCTCTTCGGCGGATGCGGACTGGGCGCGGCGCTCGTGGCATTGGAGGCTGCTTCGGGACGGCCGACCGTCTGGGCCACGGCGCAATACCTCTCCTATGCCCTCAGGGGTGCGGAGCTGCGCTGGGAGGTCACCCTGGCCGCCGTCGGTGGCCACGTCACCCAAGGCCGAGCCGTGGGCCGCGTCGACGGAGAGGAGATCCTGACCGTCAATGCCGCTCTGGGAACGGCCGAGCTCGAGATCTCCGGGATCTGGGTGGAACCGCCCTCGGTACCCCCACCCGACGAATGTCCGGGCCGATTCCTCCCTGACTTCTTCCGCAACACGATCATGGACAGCATCGAGGTGCGCTCCGCGGTCGGGAGGTCCTTCGAAGAGATGGACGGGACGACGGGCCGTCCCGACTCGGCGCTCTGGGCTCGGGTGCCGGGGCACCTCAGCCCCTCGGCCGCGACGCTCGCGATCGTCGGCGACTACGTCTCGGGCGCGGTGTCCCAACCGATTGGCCGCCGCGCCATGGGCCGAAGCCTCGACAACACCCTCCGCATGGTGCAGCTGAAGCCGACCGAATGGATCCTGTGCGACATCCGCATCCACGCCCTCGTCGGCGGTTACGCGCAGGGCATCGCGTTTCTCTGGTCACAGGACGGTGAACTTCTGGCTACGGCGAGCCAATCAATCGGCGTTCGCCTGTGGCCCGACGACGCGGTTCTGCCTGGTTGAAACCTAAAAGTGGGGGGTGACCGGATTTCTCGAACTCGCACCAGCGACAATTGGTAGATGGCACGTGCCGGCGGGGCCACCCGAACATCAGCTCGAAGCATCCCTTTGGTTCTCTGCCTCCTTCTCGGGGCGTTGGCCGCGGGCGCAGCTGTCGTGGCATCGCGCTCGTCTTCTTCGACACCGACCTCATCCGTAAGCGCTGCCCCACCCCTGGGGACTGCGAACGTCAGCGCGGCCAATCCGTCGACCAGCACGTCCACCACGGCGCCGGTGGACCCCACCCCTTCGCCCAGCCACGCCGGCACGACATCGGCTCCCGCCGCCACGACGACGACCACCACCAGGGCATCGACCTCCACGACCGCACCGCCCCCGGCCGCCCCCGGGTTCGTGGCGGGTCGCGTCACTGCGGTCGGCGACTCGGTGATGCTCGACTACCAAGATCCGCTGCAGACCGACATCCCGGGCGTGAGCGTTGACGCCTCGGTAAGCCGGCAGTGGTCCGACGGCGAGTCAATTCTTCAGGAACTGAAGGCCTCCGGGCAGCTCGGATCCGAGGTGATCGTCGCCCTCAGCACCAACGGTCCGATCAGCGACGCCGACTTCGACACCATGATGGGGATCCTCGCCGGCGCCAGCCGGGTGGTCTTCGTGAACGTCCACGTCGATCGCCCGTGGCAGGACCCGAACAATTCGACGATCGCCGCTGGCGCGGCCCGCTACCCCAACGTGTCGGTGGCCGACTGGGCCACGCTGGCCGCCCAGAACCCACAGTGGTTCGGCGCAGACGGCACCCACCTGGCGATCGACGGGCCCGGGGCCGATGCACTGGCGAATCTCGTCACCTCCACCCTGAACAACGGGTGAGCAGCGAGACGACGGAGAGCACCGGACCCGGTCTTGGGACCCGTGTGCGCAACACGAAAATGGCCGGGGAGGCGAGAGTCCCGGCCCAGATAAGGCAGACCCGTCGCCCGGCCTTGGATCGTCCCGAGACAAGGCACGTCGCTGTCGGCGACTTCGACGTGGCCTACGAGGTCCTCGGCCATGGTCTTGACGCTGTCGAGCCGCTTCCGAGACCCCATGACCTCCGGAGACTCCGCTTGATGCAACCCGCTCCCAGCGGAGTAGATTTGCGAACCCTGAGGAACCGACTGGTCACCAGTCGGCAAGCCTGTCCTCGAGGTCTCTGCCAGGGCCGATCCCGTAGCGGATCACTCGGCGGTGGGCACGGTTGGGACGCACGTTCTCATGCGGCGTCGCACAGCGAGGGCACGGATCTTGCCGGCCCAGAGAGTGCCTCAGGAAAAGAGTATCTTGAACAGGTTGTTTTCCTGTAAGGGGCTATAGCTCAGTCGGTTAGAGCGCAGCACTGATAATGCTGAGGTCGCTGGTTCGATTCCAGCTAGCCCCACCCAGAAGTCCTCGTCAGACGGGCAGTGCGGCTGAGCGTACCGTTGTCAAGGCATTTGTCTGTCCCAACAATTTGCGGCGAACTAGGCAATCTGATTGACACCCATCAGCTTGTCCAGTCAGCTTGACCGAAGCCTGCGCTCCAAGCGATGTGACGAGTAGGTCCGCGATTCGAGCACGGCGATCAAAGCGTTACGCAAGCCGACGTACGGCATAGGGTACCTGCATGAATGCCTCCTTCTGGCGTGGCGCCGCCGAAGACGAGGCCATGCAGGACGAGCACGGCTTCATATGGAAGGCGATGCTCGACACCATCGGCACCGACCTGGCGGGGCGGCGGGTGCTCGACGCCGGCTGCAACCGTGGAGGCTTCCTGCGCCTACTCGTCGACGCCGCGGGCATTGGCGAAGGTTACGGATACGACCCAGCCTCGGGCGCCATCACAGACGCCCGCCGTCTCACCGGCGAGAGGCCGCTCATCTTCGAGGTTGCCCACAGCGTGCCGGACGGATGGGACGACTTCGACGTGGCCTTCAGCCACGAGGTCCTCTACTTGCTCGAGGATCTCGTGACCCACGCTGCTGGTCTCTTTGGCGCCTTGAAGCCCGGCGGCTTGTACTTCGCAGTCTTGGGCGTTCATCGGGGTAGCCCGATGATGTCGGCGTGGCACGCGGAAAGCGCGGTCGAACTAGACCTTCCACGGCTCTACGAGCTTGAAGAGGTCGCAAGAGTCTTCGAGGACGCCGGCTTCTCTGTATCGGTATCGAACTTGAAGCTGGGGTTCGTTCCGGTGTCGGCGCATCAACACGGGCACGATCATCGGAGGGGCCTCCTCGCGTGGTTGGACTATTACAGCCGTGAGAAGGTCTTGTTGCGTTTCACTCGTCCGTCCTCCTAGCTGAAAGCACGAGCGGATGCAGCGTGCACTCCGAATGTGGAACCGTCCTACCCAACTGATCACTGTTAGGGGCAGGGTGACCGGCCAATCAGCTCTGTCAAACGGAGGGCCATAGCAATTTCTCCCTTCGTGGATTCGCGTAGTGGTGTGAGTGAACAGCTCGTCGATGAGTCTTCAACCTTGCCGCTCGGCTATCTCGGTTTGGATCGTGCTCGCAGCAGGTCTACGACGCCGTAGTTTCCGGCGTCAAAGGCGCATGCCATATTTGCTCAGCATCCGATCTCGGTCATGGAGGAGTGCTGAGACAGCCAGTCGTTCACGACCTGACAGGCGAGGTCCAGATTTCCGATTTGACAGTGCTTATCGGCGTGCTCGGCAGCCGAGAACATTCGGACCGTGACCGATCGGGCGCGAATCAGCGCATCCGCCTGCGCTCGGGTGAGGTGCGGCGGCTGGAACGCGTCGTTCTCGCCGCACAGCAGCAAGACGTCTCCCGTGACGCGGTCGCTTCCCAGGTGTTCGGGGTTCATGCCCAGGAACCAGTCCACGACCTGCACCGGATCATCGCCGTCAACGTTGAAGAGGGCCTGGTCAACAACGGCCCGTAGCGTTGGGACAAGACGAGTTCGAACCCGGATGCTCCACCGCATGAACCTTCGTTGTCGAAGCATCGCCCGCGCCGGCTTTCGCGCGGTGCGCGGGACGCGCAGCATCCAGTCGTACACTGGCGGCCACGACACCACCCGGTTGATGCGGGCGTCGCGGCCAGCCGCGCGCAGAGCCCAATAGCCTCCCATCGAAATCCCAACCAGCGATGCTTTATCCAGGCTGTAGTGGTCAAGGACGGCGCCCACCGGCTTCTCCCAGTCGTGGTCGAACGTGAGTCCTCCGAGCCGACGGGCACCACCCTGACCGGGGCCGTCGAACGCAACAACGTCGAAGCCGGCAGCCCCGATCCGTTGCCAGACCCCGACGAACTCCTCGATGAGTGAATCGAATCCGCCGTGGACGAGCACCGTACCGAGACCACCCGACCCACCGACCAGCCGGTACGCCGGCAGGAATGCGCCACCATAGGGAACCTCCTCGCGAACGATCCCCGCATCGGCGAACGCCGCGTCGAACAGCTCGCGATACCGGCCGTACCGGGCGAGCTTGTCCGGCGAGTGGCCCGGTGTGAAGAACTCGGCGATTCGCAAATAGCCCGCCGCCGGGCGCAGTCGACCTTCAGCCTCGACTCGTCGCGACACCGCGTCCATCACCGAGACGCAGTCGTCAATCGAGCAAATGTCGGATGACGCCTTCCGCAGCTCCGTCGACTCAGCGAAACCGAGCGAATAAGCGCGATTCATCTGGTAGTTCACAAACGCTCGCCGATGAAACCTCTCGAAACCGACCGGGAACTCAACGGGTATCGGGATCTCGATCTTTGGCGCCATTCGTGTAGACCATACGGTGGCTAGACCACCTGCGTCTGCGACGCAGGCTGGCGCATGGTCTCTGGCTCTCGCCCTACCATTTCGTGATACTCACAGGTCGGACCCTCATTCAGCGAACGGTGGCAGCTTGCCGAGTCTGACCGGGGAGCGGCGTAAGCCGAGCCAGAGATGGCCGATTCCAAGCGACATGCCGCCAAAGAGTGGGCGGACGACGGGGGGAGCTGATGAACGCAAGCGGGAGATTGAACAGGACCGGCTCTGTCAGGCCGCTAGCGGTTTCGAAGGCTGTTTCCAAGTGATGCTGCGATGTGGATCGCGGACTTCCCTCCCATCCAAGGGTTCGGCCCCATTTCGCAAGGTGCAGACACTGAGGCCGATGCGATCCAAGTTGGTCGCCGGCAGCCGATGTTGAGTGCCGGATGCCAATCGCTCGGAGACCCACCAATTGACTGCCTAATGATCCCTACGGGGCGACGCGGTCCACGAGCGCTCGGGCAACGGTCCAACCAATATCTGTCCCAACTCTCGTCCCGACAATTGGGTCCCGGATGGTCCCGCTGTGTCCCAGTGGATCTCAATACGACCGTCGAGCGGCACGATGACCTGGACGGAGTGGGACTGGACGGGACCATCTGGGACGCCGCGAGAACCCGCCAATCTCCCTGATAATGCTGAGGTCGCTGGTTCGATTCCAGCAGAAGAGGAGATCAGATGCTCAGTACTGTTTAGGTACCGCCGTCAACGTAGGTGTCTGTCCCGACAATTTGTCAGCAGCCCGTCTGTTCAATGCGACGATCCCTTCCGCTTATCCGAGCGCGATGACGATGGTGGACACTCGCCGCCGGACTCCTCGTCCACACTCTTGAGTCTCATCCCTGTCTGTCAGGCTGACGTGAGACACCTGCAGTAGCCCACCATCCCACCAGGGCGAGTCAGGAACACGTAGACCAAATGACCATGACATCAGCACCTGTGACGACACGTGCCCAGAATGGGGCCGTGGTTGAAGACAATCCTGCGGCGAGACCCAAGCGGCGCCAGTTCAGCGCCGACTACAAGCTGGCGATCTTGGAGGAGTACGAGCAGATCACCGAGGACGGGGGCAAAGGCGCCCTGCTGCGCCGAGAGGGCCTGTACTCGAGCCACATCGTCGAGTGGCAGCGGGCCCGAGACGTCGGTGCCCTGTCGGGCCTGACGCCCAAGCACCGCAAGAAGCGCTCAGCGGCCGAGCGTGAGCTCGATCTGCTCCGTCGGCGCAACGCCAAGCTCGAGGACCAGCTGGCCCGGCACCGCACGGCGCTCGAGGCCCAGGGAAAAGCATCGGAGCTCTTGGCGCAACTGCTGGCGCAGAGCACTCCGGAGACCGACCAGCAGTCCGAAGAGGGGTCGACGCGGTGATCGACGAGTGCTTCGCCACCGTCGAGCCGCTGCTCGGCACCAAGAGCGCCTGTGCCGCCGTCGGGCGGCCCCGGGCCAGCCATTACCGCAGGCTCAGACCGCGCCGCACGACCGAACGCAAGCCCCGGCCGGCTCCGCCGAACAAGCTCAGCGACGAAGAGGTCGACGCCGTACTCGAGGTGCTGCGCTCGGAGCGCTTCGCCGACTGCTCGCCCGCCCAGGTCTACTTCACCCTCCTCGACGAGGGCGTCTACTTGGCCTCCGAGTCCAGCTACTACCGGATCCTGCGGTCCCAGGGCGAGGTGCGAGAGCGCCGGCGCCAGGTGACGCACCCGGCCAAGGTCAAGCCCGAGCTCGTCGCCGACCGCCCGCTCGTCGTGTGGTCATGGGACATCACCAAGCTGAAGGGCCCACAACGCGGCGAGTACTACGACCTCTATGTCGTGCTCGACATCTTCAGCCGCTATGTCGTGGCCTGGTGCGTGGCGCCCTCTCTGAGTCAGGCGACCAAAGAGCTCATCGCCGACGCCGTGGCCCGCCACCAAATCCCGCCGGGCCAGCTCACCATCCATGCGGATCGCGGCTCGTCGATGACGTCGAACCCGGTGACCGAGCTGCTCACGTTGCTCGGCGTCGGCCGCGGCCACAGCCGCCCGCACGTGAGCAACGACAATCCCTACAGCGAGGCGCAGTTCAAGACCCTCAAATACTGCCCGGCCTTCCCCGAGCGGTTCGGCTGCATCGAGGACGCTCGGGCGTTTTGCGATGCGTTCTTCGCCTACTACAACCACGAGCACCGCCACTCGGGCATCGGCTACCACACGCCGGCCTCGGTGCACTACGGCACCGCAGAAGAGGTTCGGTCCCAGCGGGCCGAGACCCTCGATGCGGCCTACGCGGCGAACCCGGTCCGGTTCTGCCACCGCCGACCGCAGCCTCCGAAGCTGCCTACCGTGGCGTGGATCAACGAGCCTCTGCCGGTCGAGGAGCTTGCACAGAAGGCGTCATAAGAAAGTGTCTCAAATCGCTTGACAGGTTCCGCATCGCGCAGAAGCGGCAACACTTGGAGTGATCACCTTCCCATTCTTTAGGGAGGGCGGTTTCAAGGGGTCCGCGCAACGACTTGGTGAATAGGCAACGCTTCGTTGCCCCAACCAAGGAGTGGCCATATATGGGTGTACGTCACATGACCCGTGAACAGAAGCAGATGGCCCGTCGTCTCAAGGCCAAGGGAATGACGTTGAAGGCGATAGCCCGGGAGCTCAGCTGTTCGTTGCCGCTGGTGACAGCCAGCGTGTACGTCCAGCAGCCCGAATCAGGCCTGCCTGACCGCTGGAAGCCGGCGCCGGGGCACCTCAGCGCCGAGGATCGTGAGGAGATCTTGTTGGGGCTGGCCCGAGGTGAGTCGATGTCGGCCATCGCCCGCGGCCTTGGACGTGCCCCGTCGACGATCACCCGGGAGGTGGCCGCCAACGGAGGGGTTCGCCGCTATGGGGCCTGGAAGGCCCACTGCCGGGCCGAGGGATCGGCACGTCGACCCAAGCCCGCCAAGCTGGCGCACCCTCCCTTGGTCCGCCAAGTGAGCGCCTGGCTGGAGAAGCTGTGGTCGCCCCAAGAGATCGCGGAGCGCTTGCGCCTCGAGTACCCAGACGATCCGATGATGCAGGTGAGCCACGAGACCATCTACCAGTCCCTCTTCGTCCAAGGCCGCGGTGAGCTCCGCCGTGAGCTGGCCCGCTGCCTGCGCTCGGGACGCACGGCCCGCCGCCACCAGGGCCGGGTGGAGAAGCGAGGCAAGATCTCGAACATGGTCATGATCGCCGAGCGCCCCGCGGAGATAGAAGACCGGGCGGTGCCCGGGCACTGGGAGGGTGACCTGATCATCGGGGCCGGCAACAAGTCAGCTGTCGGCACCCTGGTTGAGCGCTCGACCCGCTTCGTGCTCCTCTTGCATCTCCCAGACGGCTACGCGGCGGTGAACGTCGAGAGGGCCATGCGCAAAGCCATCAAGAAGCTGCCCGACGAGCTCGCCCGCTCCATCACTTGGGACCAGGGACACGAGATGGCCAACCATGTGGACTTCACCGTGGCCACCAGCATCCCGATTTACTTCTGCGATCCCCATTCGCCGTGGCAACGCGGATCCAACGAGAACACGAACGGCCTGCTGCGCCAATACATGCCCAAGAGCACCGATCTCTCAGTACACAGCGCCGCCGACCTAGCCCGATTTCAGCGAAGCCTCAACGGGCGTCCTCGCAAGACGCTGGGATATATGAAACCATCAGAGAAGTTCGCTGAGCTCGTTGCGCTCACCGCTTGAATCCGCCGAGCCGAATTGGGAGTGCGGAACAATCCTATGGCCGCAGCTCGGCGCTTCACCGGAATTTCACCGGGCCTGAGCATCCACCACTCGGCGTGCGATTGCAACGCAGCGGCGGGCCCGTTCGACGGCTCGGCCCGCGTCCGTCTTGGACACGTCGACCGGGTCATACTCCGCCTTGGTCTTGAGGGAAAGCAATCGGCCGAGCTCCTTGCCGAGTTCCTTGCCGTCGGTGCCAGCCGTATCCAAGAGTCCCAGGACTTCCTCATGGTTCTGTCCGCCTGAGCGTTTCCCGAGCCGGGTCCCACAGACCGCATCTGCAGCGTTGATCCCCGCATGGATGGCCAGGCTCGTGGCCGCGATATGGAGTCGCTCTCCAAGTTCGCGCTCTGCGGCCGCCAGGTACTCCTCGCTCTTGGATAGGTACGCTTTCACCTGCCCCGGTGTCGTGGACTTGGTCCGCTCTGCACGGGGGCTCACCTGTTGATGCTCTGGAGGTTCTCGGGCGCATCACCGTAGACGACGATGCCTTCACTGCGGATCGATCGCCAGAGTTCGCTTCGGCTCTTGAGCCGGCGATCAAAGTCATGTGCTCCGACTTCGAGGATGTTCACCGGGTTACCCAGTGCCCGGGTGAGATCCTGATTCAAGGTGACCATGGACGCTGCCCAAGCCGAGTCTGAATCATTGATGGCCGCCGGCCGCACGATTACGACGTCGAGGTCACTGTCCGCATCCGCTTCACCGCGGGCGAAAGAGCCAAAGACGATCACATGCTCAGGTCGGGGCTTCTGGAGGGCGGAGCAATCTCCGACTGTTCTCAGGGCGACGTAACGCAGGTCGGTCATGGAGCGCACCAGTCGCCCGACGAGGTTCTCGTCCACCAGCCGGAAGAGAGCGGACGGAGGCGCCTCCATTCGCTCGACGAGACCCAGGTGGACGAGTTCGGGGAGGACACGCGAAGCCTGCGCCGGGCTTACCCCGGCCAGCCGGGCGATCGTTGTCAGATTCAGTTGGGCCGTAGTCTCAGCCAAGACACCGAGAATCTGACCCTGCACTCCGGGGATCAGCGCCTGTACGGGTCGGACGTAGTCCACGACAACGATCCTACGGGATACCACTCACATATGGAACGATTATTCCATTAATGAGCGGTAACCATGCCAGAGGTGCCCACCCCGGAGGGATGACCATCGGTCCCATTTCTCGGACGAAGCGAGGGGTCAGAGGAGCGGACTCCGTCCCAACTCTGTCCCAACAATTGGGTCCCGGGGCGTCCCACTCCGTCTCGGTCCGTCTCAGGCCAGCGCTCGGTGCGCTCCGTGACCAGGACTGACTGGGACTCCGCGGGATCCTCCGGGACGCAGCGGGAATCCGCCGACCTCCCTGATAATGCTGAGGTCGCTGGTTCGATTCCAGCTAGCCCCACTCATAAAGCACTAGCTCAGAGCCAGTTCTCGTCTGCGGTACTAACCGGGCCTGAATTTAGAGGGGTGAACTGCCGACTGGCTCGTCGATCTGCTGCGGGTCATACGTCAATCTCATTACAACGTCGAACGGGATTGTTGTGGTCGTTCACCCGCGGTGATCTCGACGGAACCCGGAACCCATCTGATCGATCTCCTTTCAGGCAACACGACCTTTGGAAGACGCCTACACGGGAACCAGCTGTCATGCGTGCAGCGATCAACCACCGGCCGGTCCACTCGGGCACTTCACGACGGTGCGTCACGCCCTCGTTCTCAGAAACCGTGCGGGATGAGGGCGCTCCGTTGGATACGGGTGAATGGGCGTCCTGGCCGACCGTCGTGGTCGGAAGAGCAGAAGCCGGTGCAGGATCTAAGCGGGAGAGTGAGACGCGACGATGAGGACCGGGGTCGCCTCGACAGTCGTCTTGGTCTTGGTCATGACTCCAGCGCTGACCGTCGTGACGGTCTCGGTGACCCTAAGGGTGATCGAGTACGTCCCGAGAGCCCCGCTCTTGGGAGTCGCGCCCGAGAGCACGCCGGTCGGGCTCAGCGTGAGCCACGATGGCAAGGTGAGACCCTTCCACTTGAGCTTGCTCTGGTACGGGCTCGTGCTGGTCCCTTCGTTCTGCACGGTCAGCTGTGTGGGTGGGTACGCTCTGCCCGGGGTGGCGTCGGGCAGGGACGCCGTGTCGATCAGGAACCCACCCTCGGCCGCACCGATGGTGCAGTTCCCTATGCTCGCGACACCGCGCTGGTCGACCCGGCCGCACAGCTGCGTCGAGCCTGCGAAGGCGCCCACGGGGATGACGCCCGTGGCCGGGCTCCCGAGCGCGGGGAGCGCGGTCTGGGTCGGACCACCATTGGGGCCAAGGGTTCCGAGCTCGGGGTTGTCATTCACGTCCGTCGACGCGCTCAGGCCACACGATGCGTCGTCGCTCAGGTTGTAGCCGAGGTCGCTGATGGTGCCGCTGCCGGCGCTCTGACAATCGGATACCGAGGTGGGCGCCGAGGTGGCGTCGGCGATGATCGAGGCCGCCGTCGTGAGGGTTCCCAAGTTGTAGATCTGGGGGGCCGAGTTGTCCGCCACCGAGGTGCCGGTCACGGTGAGGATGTCCGAGTTGTAGAGGGCCCCACCGGCGCCGGTGTCGTTGGGGATGTCGTAGGTGGTGTTGCCCGAGAGAGTATTGTCGTAGAGGGTCAGCGAGCCCTCGTTATCTATTGCCCCTCCGATTTGGGCAGAGTTCCCCGTCAGGGTGCTGTCGTCGATGACCGCGGTGCCGTCGTTCAAAATCGCACCCCCGCTGCCGTCCGTCGCACTGCTTTCGCTCACCGTGCTGTCGTTGAGATGGAAAAAGCCACCGTTACCGTTGAGGATTGCACCCGCGCTGCGGGTCGATGTCCCGCTTACGGTGCTGTCGTTGATCGTTGCTGTTCCGTCGTTCAAGATGGCGCCACCTCCACCCGCTCCTGCACCGCCCTCGAACACATCATCGTCGGCGCTCAGCTGCCCGTCGTTCCAGATTGCCCCACCCCCATTGGAATTTCCACTCACCGTCGAGTCGTTCAAGCTGAGGGACTCTCCGTTGTAGATCGCTTCTCCGCTTCCCGCGCCGTTGGAGAAGATGGTATCGCTCACCTTGAGCATGGCCGCCGCGTTGTAGATCCCTGCACCCTGGGTAATTTGCTCACTGCCGTTCTCGATGGTGAAGCCCGAGATGCTGACGGTGCCGGCGGCAACATACATAACCCTGGAATTGGCAGGACCGGCCCTCATGATGGTGCTCGAGGCTCCCGCACCTACGAGTGAGAGCGACTGGAGCGAACTCGCATCGATGTATTCGCTCGCGTGGAGGAACCCACTCCCGGCATAGGTGCCAGCCGCCACTTTGATAATGACGTTGACACCGGTAAGTGCTTCCGCCACTGTGACTGCTTCATCGATGCTGCTGCAATGGCTGGTCTTGGTGCACTCGGACCCGGTGCCGGTCGTAGAAACGTAGAGCTTGACGGCCGTCGTCGCTCCGGCCGGAAGTGATCCGGAGAGAGCCGAAACCGACACGACCCCACCGGAAAGAACCGATCCGGCCACGACCGCGCGGAACAACCTGGATAAAGACGTCCTCACTGACCGCACCCTCCCGCTCCGAGGCGCACTGCGCTCGTGCCGCACACAATAAACACGAAGGTCGTTACGTAGCAACCCGTGTGTCCCCGAAACCTGGCGACAAAGTCCCAACTCAGTCTGGGCCCTCATCGCGACTGGGGCCTTCTGGACGTCACAATGGACGGGACGCCTGGTGCGGTCCACGACTCCTCGTCGCCCGTCCTGTCCGAAGGATGGCAGGTGACGATTGCCGCCTCGATGGCCCATTCAGGTGTCCACCGGGCCATGCTTTGCGGCAAGCCGGTCACGTCCTCCCGCCACCAAGCTCTCGCAGACCTAGCCGAAGGTCGGCGACCCGCGCGTAACAGCCTCCGCTGACTACCTGCACTGCGTGCGAACGCCGCACCACGAGCATCGCTCTTAGCGTGCCAGGGATGCGGCGAGACCGGTAGGACACTCACCGAGCAACGCTTCCGTCCCTGTTATGGGGCGTCAACCGGCGCTGCGCATCGCACAAAGCAGTGTCAAGCGGTTAGGTCGCCAAATCGTCACCCTCAGGTCACCGTCGTTTTCCGTGACGGAAAAGTTCGCCCGTTGGACCATGGCGTGACGAGGTCGCCGATCCGGCGGTATGAAATCGAAAGACGGGTTGGCGGTGCGCATCGCAAGGTCCGTGACTTCGGGCATCCCCTTGTTTGGGTTCGCTGCGGGAAGCGCGGTAGCCCTGGCCGGCCCCTCCGGCCCTGCAGCAGGAGCGGCAGTCGCCCCTGGGCCCGGCGACTAGCGGTGGACTGATTCCGTGCCTGACCAGCTACTTTGTACATTCTGACAGTTCAGAGAATCACCGTCGAAGGGCTTCCCAAGCTGAGAACGAGGGCTGGATTTCCGTCAACCGTGAATCGGCCTGGGTCTGATGGAGACTCTCGCTATTGGTTTCCAAGCCCCGGTAGGGCAGGTTGGTGGCCAGCGTAGAACGCTGCTTCGAACTCCGCCGGTGGGACGTCGCCGCAGTAGCCGTGGAGGCGCTCTTCGTTGAACCAGTGCACCCACGAGAGCGTGGCCAGCTCGAGGTGGCTGACGTCCTCCCAGCCGTTGGTGTCGGGCCCGTAGACGCACTCGGTCTTATAAAGGCCGTTGATCGCCTCGGCCAGCGCGTTGTCGAACGAATCGGCGACCGTGCCGATGCTCGGTGTCGCTCCGATCTCGTCGAGGCGCTCGGTGAAACGCACCGAGGTGAATTGCGATCCCGCGTCCGAATGGGTCACGAGACCGACCAGGCGACCGGCTCGGCGCGAGTGGCGGGCCATCTCGAGCGCGTCGAGCACCATGTCGGTGCGCATGTGGGTCGCCACCCGCCAGCCCACGATCATGCGGGAGAAGGCATCGGTGATGAAACAGACGTAGGCCATCCCCGTCCTCGTCGGCACATAGGTGAGGTCGGTGACCCACAAGCCGTTGGGATGCGCCGCGCTGAAGTCGCGCTTGACCAGGTCTGGCGGCCGGCCGGCGTCGGAGTCAGACCTGGTGGTGAATACCTTCTTGCGGCACTTGCTCACCCCGCGAATCCCCAGCTCACGCATGAGACGGGCCACCTGGTCCCGGCCGATGTCGTGGCCCGCACGGCGGGCTGCCTTCCAGAGCTTGTGGGCCCCGTAGACCTTGCGGTTGGTGCTCCAGAGCACGAAGAGGATGTTCTTCAACATGGCGTCTCGGATCGCCCGGGCCGAGGGCTGGCGCTTCTTGGCCGCGTAGTAGGTGCTCGGGGCCACCTGCAATGCCTTGCAGATGGGCTCGACCCCGAGGGTGTCGCGGTGTTCGTCGATGAACGACACCATCACCGCGGTGGGCGGTCGAGCTCCGCCTGGGCGAAATACGCGGAGGCCTTGCGCAAGATCTCATTGGCCCGTCTCAGCTCTTTGACCTCCTGCTCGAGCTCCTTGATCCGGCCGGCGTCCTCGGTGCTCGTGCCGTCCTTCAGCCCACCGTCGATATCGGCCTGATTGACCCAGGCCCGCACCGACTCGACGCCGTAGCCGAGCTGCTTGGCCACGCGGGCAACCGTCCCCTGTTCGGTCCCGAGCTCCTTGCGCAGCTGGCGGACCAGACGGACAGCCTGTTCTCTCTCAGCGGGTGTGTAGCGCCGTGTGGACGGCTTCCCCGGGATCCTCTCTTTTGGCATGACTCCATCTTCCTTTCCAAGGTATGGAGTCTCCAAGGAACCCAGGGCGATTCAACCGCTCACTTCGGCGGTCCATGCGACGCATCAGGGACCTGAGTCGGCCAGCATCCAGACCTGCTTGAGGGGGATCTTCTCTCGGATGGCGTCGGGCAGCTTCTCGTAGTTGGCGAGCCCCGCGTCAATGAGATCGAGCGCCTCCCAAAGGGTGACGCGCATGTGGGCGTTCTGCATCTGGCCCTGCCCTGCTTTGGACAACCCTCCCCAGGAGACCAACAGCCCCTGGTCGGCCCCGTACTGGTTCATCGCGCCGTGGAGCTGCTGCATGACCTCGCTCCCGACCTTGTTCCCAGACTTCACCTGCACGAGCAGAGGACCATCAAGGCCAAGGAGACCACGCCCAGCCGTGATGTCCACTCCGCCACAGCTCCATCCAGCCGGAGGGACCCGATTCGCTTGCGTTCCTATCAATGGTCCGAAACTACCTCTCGGCTACTCGAAACGGGATACAAGTAGGCGCGCACGGTTCAACTAGGTACACCTCCGGTGACATATCACCGGGATCTCCCCTGTTGTTGAACTACCTTCTGCAAGCGCTACGGGAGTGGCGGGAGCCCCCAGGCGATTGGGCAGGAGTGGAATCCGGGCTGGAGTGCCACGTTCGCGAGCGGTAACGAGACCCGGTTTACGAACGCAGGGAAAGGGCGGACATGGCTAGATGCAAATCCCTTAGGCTGGCTGCTGTGGCGGGCGCCACGATAGCCATCACCGTTATGTCGCTAGGCCCCGCAAGTGCGAACACTCGCTCAGGCGTGCAGCCGACAACCGGTGGTGCGACAGCCTCATCCGCATGGTCAGTTGCGCAGAGTACCGACGATGCGAGCGGCGACCCAGACCAACTCAATGCAGTCACTTGCACGTCGGCTTCATTTTGCGCAGCTGTGGGACAATCCTTTCCTGACGCCTTTCCTGAAGGAAGTTTGAGTCGAGCTCTTATTGAGTTCTGGAACGGATCTCACTGGACTGTGAGCACGAGTGCAGATCCCGGTGGCCCTTCTGTAATCCTCGACGGAATCTCCTGTTTCACTCCTGAGGACTGCACCGCGGTCGGTAACTACCAGAACCCTGGGGCAGACGACGTAGTCACTGCGCTCATCGAGTATTGGAACGGGACGGACTGGACTGTAAAGTCGCCAAACCTGACGTCGACAAATGAAGCCCACCTGTACGGAGTGTCCTGTACTGCATCAGATGCCTGCACTGCAGTGGGCGACTATTTCTACCCGAGATCTGATCCCAACGACCCCGATGGCTCGCAGTCCCTCATTGAGACCTGGAACGGAACGACCTGGAGTCCGATTGCCAGTCCGAATGCCAGCGGAGCCGCAGAAGACACCTTGTCTGCGATTTCTTGTTCCGACCCGGCAGATTGCGCCGCAGTAGGCAGCGCCACCTACCCGGGAAGCGGGGGAAATCCCACCTTGACCGGAGCACTGGCTGAATCCTCATCTGGCGGATCATGGTCGGTCGACACCGTGCCCGGACTCGGGGGAGACCTGCAGCAGGATTTGTTGAGCATTTCGTGCACGAGCTCCACGACCTGCACGGCGGTTGGCCAGGCCCAGGATGCCGAGTCGAACACTGTGCCGTTCGCCGAGACATTGAACGACACCAACTGGTCCATCACGCCGACTCCGAACCCGGCGAATCCATCTGAACTCCAATCTGTTGGTTGCACGTCCGCAACCGAATGCACCGCTGTGGGGATCCAAGGGAACAACCCCCCACAGACCCTGATCGAGTCGTGGAATGGGTCCTACTGGTGGGAGGTGCCTAGTCCAAATCAGATAGGGCAATCCAACCCGAACTCGCTGTTCGGCGACTGGTGTGTCACTTCCAAGCGCTGCATTGCGGTAGGCGACTATCAGGGTCAAACAATCAACCCACAGATATTGGTCGAGTCGGGTCCCGTGGATGCATTGGGTTTCGCGACGACGGCATTGCCTGGAGCGGTTGCAAAGAGCGGATACAAATGCAAACTTGTTGCCGGAGGGGGGAGTCCCCCCTACACATTTGCTGTCGCCAACGGAAAGCTACCGAGGGGACTAACACTCAATAGCAAGACGGGTGTGATTTCCGGAACGCCGAGGAAGAGGACCGCCAACTCGACCTTCACCTTCTCGGTAGTGGTGTCTGATGCAAAGAAGCACACTGGTACGGCTGTGTTTACTCTTGCTGTCTCTTGACGTCTGACTCAAGCATTCGTTCAGGGGCGGGGACGTGGCGTTCTGCAGGCTTGACCCAGGGCTGATGCCACGGAGCGGGACACTCTGACACCGAGTGTGAATCGCCTGGACACACTTGATCATGCTGACGCCAGTCACGTTCTCGGCTTGCATGGCTGAGAACGACCGCATCGGTCGTGCAACCGCGTGCAACAGCCCGATCCGGACCCACTTCGTGCAACAAGCAGCGGGCAACTGCGCGCAACAGGGAACACCAGCAGTCAAATGATTTTCCGTCTGACCAGCTATTTTGTACATATTGGCAGTTCAGAGAATCGTCCTCGAAGGGCTTCCGAAGCTGAGAACGCGGGTTCGGCGCCTGCGCCACGACTGCGTCGTTTCCGCCCAGATCAAATCCGGCAGCGAACACTTCGCCGACAGCAAACCAAGCTGCGATCAGGAGCTCCTAACAGAGCTCGACGGGCCATTTGTGGGCCGGAACGGTTCGCCGTCAAGGCTGAACCCGACGGGCGGCCGGAGGCCGACCTTGACTGCGATCCGTTCCGAATGCGGAGTCCCTTACGCATCGAGCGCATGGCTATCTGTGCATCAGCCGGACAGTTGACACCGCTTGATACCTTCGCCAGGTCGTATTGGCCTGGTGTTGCCCGGGCAGGGGACGCCCGTTCCCCCGTTCGAACAGCTCCGCCTGGCCATCCGCCGGCTCGTAGCCACCGGAGCACTCCCCCTTGGCAGCCGTCTGCCGACAGTCCGTCAGTTGGCGGCGGACCTGGCTCTCGCTCCGGGCACCGTCGGACGAGCCCTCCGAGAGCTCGAAGCCGAAGGGGTTGTTGAAACCCGCGGTCGCCACGGCACCCACGTGAAGAGCGTTCCCCGCACCCTCGACCCCGATCACGTGGACGAAGCCATCCCGAGAGGCCGCAGCCACATATGCCGCCGTCGCAGCCGAACTCGCCATCGACCGCGACACCGTAATCGAGCACGTCCGCCAGGCCTTCGCATAGCTGTGAGACGAGCCGGACGCGGGACATTCCCCGAGGACTCACCCTCACATTGACCGGGATGGCTCCTTAGCCAGACACGTATCGTTGGCCTTGGTCCACGCGAATACGAGCGCGTTCTGGCGAGGGTGTCATCCGAGCCCACGGCGATCCGTTCGTGTTCTTTCCCGCGGTAGAAAGTTCCTCACCCTGGGATCCTTTCACGCCTGCTCAAGCCGACCCGAGGCGAGGAACCTCGGGGGCGTTGTCTTCGACGAACGTTGCCAAGAGAAGCCGGCCGTCAGGGGTGAAGACCCAGCCGCGGTCGTCCCTACGGAGCAAGTACGCCTCCGAGCTCTTCGCCGGAGCCCACGTACCAGTCCGGAGAGCCTGAGCGAGTTCTTGGCGCAACCATCCTTCGACTAGAGGGTCTTTGGCACGGGTGCCGTGCGACTTGGCGAACGAGTTCATCGCCGATGCCGAGATGGCGATGCGGGCAGGATCGACGTTGGCGGCCATCTCGTCCAGGCGGAGCGTGGGACCCGGTGGGCCGTGGCGGCCTGAGCCCTTCTTAATCTTCTTGAACCGCGACCGAACTCTACCGCGCACCTGCGATGGGGTGCGCTCGAAGTGGAGGGTCCTGTAGCCCGTCACCATGCGGGCGTCGGGACTCAACCAGATCCTGAACCCGTCACGAGAGAGATAATGGGCGCCATTGTCGAGCCGCTTATAACCGCCCTGCCGCAGGGCGTACACGGCGAACTGGTGGATCTCCTCGATGGCCACCTCTGGGGTGACCTGGTGGTGCTCTGTGAACTCTCTCTGGCATCTCGTGGCGACTTTGAGCGACGAGGGGTCGAATTCGTCTGGGTCCAGATCAGGGAGTGCGACGGCTTCCGGGGTGCCGAAGTCGGGACCGACATCTTCGCCAAGGAGGTCGAAATCCTCATCGACGGTAATGGTCGGACGCCTGCCCCTATTCGACACGAAGGCGCGCCCCGGCCGGGTCTTCGATTCGGGACGTGCCACGGCGTGCTCTGGTATGCCGCAGTGTTCGGCGCCGACCGCGAACCGGTCGCCGACAGCCCACGATGCCGGACACCTCTTCGCAGGGAACCGCCGGCACAGCGCCAATAAACACCGCCTTGTCCATTTCAAAGGAGCTTATCGACCCTCTGCGCCGCCGTGATTGCGGATCCCGCGTGAGAACGAAACACTTTCAATTGGAAGACTTTGTTGAGATTATCAGCCTCTGGCCGAGCTCGCTCCGTCCCAGCGGCCGTCGTCAGCGCACCACAGACCCCCGCGCCGGCGAACGATCGAGAGATGCTTCCTACGCTCCTCGTTTCTGATTTCTCTGACCGAAACGCTCTCTGCCATGCCCCACTCTTCGCGACCAGCCGGTCAAGGTCGTCGACGCGCCTGCTGAACGCTGGTGCTCACGGCACCAGTCGGTTCGCTTCCCAACCCATTCGGTCGCGCAAGATCCTCCGAACTCGATTCGGCTCGTAACGTACGCCCGTGAGGCGCTCGATCACCTCGGTCACCTGAGCCAGCGTCCACGCGTCGGTCGGATAGCCGCTGGCCCGCGGTCCGCTATCGAGCGTCTCGCGAATCGGCGCGAGCCGCGCAGCGGTCAATCGGGGGGAGGGCTGGATACGAGCGCGGCCGCGCCGCCGTGCTTCCAAAGCGCGTGCCAGTTCGACACGGTACCGCGGGCGACACCCAGCCGGCGGGCGATCTCCGGCACGGTCAAGCCCTGAGAGAACAAGTCGGCGGCTTGTATTCTCTGGGACCGCAACGTCCGCTTATCGGCCCGAGGACGTGCGGGTGGCGGAGGCGGCTGAGAGCTCACGACCGATGTCAGAGCCGGCTGTGACGAAACGACAACAGAAATGGGCTCCGATATCGGCTGCGGGCTGAGCGACGTAGAGGGGGCGACAACGGGCTCGCGCGACTGGTCGCCGAACTCCAGCAGGGTTTCGACTCGGGCAAGGATGGCCCGTCGGGCGCGGCACGACCGCTCGTAGTCCTGCACCACCCGCAAGTCGTCCCTCTCGAGGTGTTGGAGCAAAGGGAGAATTTCTGCGACCCGCAGCACGTCATAGCCTTCAACCGCAGCGACGCCGCTGCCGGTTCCGTGCGCGCGTGGGACACTGGAAGGCACCGGAGGACCCGCCTCTAGCGCCCACGCGTCGTCAGAGTCGGCGTTTCGTACCGTCCGCGTATAGAACACGAGAGTAGCGACGGCCAGCGGAATGGAAACCAGTGAAAGAGTCACCGGCTGGCGGGCGTGCCACACAAAACCGGCCGCAAGGGCAATGGTCGAAAACGCCACGAGGGTCGTCGTGGCGGCCAGGAGGACCGGGGCTCGGGAGCCCGCGATGCTGCCCGACAGCTGCGGGGGGGCGGCCAGCGGCTCGGTGGCTGGGTGGCCGTCTCTGAGCCACCATGAACGGCGGGCGAGCAACGTTGCAGCCACGACGGACTCGGTGAACAGGCTGGCGACACCCACCCCGGCAATGCCAATCACCGGAATCAACGCCGCACTGCCGCCGATGATGCCCAACGAGACTGCACCCAAGATCTTCGACGCCGTATGGGTCTGGCGGCGGCTGCGAGCGGCGCAGACCGCGGTGTCGGTGACAAGGGCGGGGATCGCCGCGAGGGCGAGCAGGCGTAGCAGCGTGGTGCCGTGTTGACTGTATGAAGTCCCGAAGCACTTCAAGATGTACGGCGCCCCGATCACGATGACGGCGACCACCGCTCCGAGCGGGACAATGGTGTGTCGGATCACCCGACGCCAGCGCATTTCCAGATCCGACTGATCGCTCGCGGTCTCGACAACCAGCGAGGTTCCCATGTTGGAACCTATCGTCGCCAACGCCACCCCGACTTGCCACACGACGGAGAAATAGGCGGTGTCCCGCGCGCCGACCTGAGCGATGACGATCAGCGGCACACCGCTGACCACCCCCAGCCAGCACAGGCCGCCGATGTAGTCGGGTGCGGCGAAGCGGGTCACCGTCCGGCGGGACAGCTGCAGGCTGTCGGGCCTGGTTGGGGCGGTGTGGCGAGGGAGCACCCAGAGAAAGATGTAGGCGTTGGTGGCGATCAACGCCATGGCGAGGCCGACCCACCACGACACCACGATTCCTGTCACGGGAAGCAATCCGGCCAACACGACGACGATCGCCACTTTGATTGCCGAGAAGAGCGTGTTTTCAACGCTGACGAGCGGGGTTAGGCGTAGCCCCGTGAGGACGCTGTCCTGGAGGACGAAAATGGTCCAGCCGGCCACGGAAACCACGAAGCCGAGACTCATCCACGAACTACTCGTCACAAATTCGAACTCGGAAGACAGCCGCGGAGCGACCAGGAGAAACGCCAGCCCGAGGGCTGCCGCGAGCGCCGCGGCGGCAAGGTAGCTGGCCGTGACCAGGCGAGCAGTGTTTCGACCGGCCACGGGCACGAACCGCACGAGTGCGCTCATGAGGTTCATCTGGCCGATCCCGCCGATGAGCATCATGGCCGAGATCACGACCGCGCTTCGGCCCACTACAACTGTGGCATACCGGTGAACGGCGAGCGACCAATAAACCAGTCCGATGAGCGCTGTCATGCCGGAGCTCACGGTGAGAAAGTGGCCATTGCGTAGCAAGGGTTCTCGCCACCAGGAGGTCATCCCATCGCGGAGGTGGCCGGCACGCGGGTGAAGGCGGTCGACGGTCAACCCAGGAGGCTGCGGTCCCAGTTGCTCAGGGGTGTCGACCAGCACTTCGCCTCCAGGCTCGCGATGGACCACGTCGTGTGCACTCACGCCGGGGTGGGCTGGCGCGCCCGTGCCAACACGCCTTCGCTCAATCGAACGGCGTTGAAGCTGGTGCCGCACACGAAGCGAAGCAGGGGACCGAAGGTCGCTGCCGCGGGTAACCCTGCGAAGTACAGGCCCGGTACCGACGATTGGAATGTCGCGTCGAGGGCCGGCGAGCTACTTGTCCGGCGTAGAGTCGCGCGCAGCGATGGGTCGAGAAACAGCATGGCGTCGATGTCCACCCGGTAGCCCGTAGCGGCGATGACATGGTCAACGATCAGCTCAGCGAGCCGTCCATCGTCGCTCACCATGGAAAGGCGCGCCTTGTCGCCGTCCCGGGTCGCGCCCGTGACCTGCTCGCCGGTGCGCACCTCCAATCGCTGTTGCAGACGGGGCCGCAGCCACCACGACCCGGACGGCCCGAGCACGGATCGCACCAGATAGTGGCGGGTCCGAGCCGGAAGGTGCCTCACGGTTCCGGCACCGTGACTGAGTGCGAAGAGTGACCACCCGGGTCCCATCGGTGAGGAAGGTCTCATGAAGCGTCGCGCCCCGGCTTCGGCGGGTGGCGACGCGAACACCAGATTCGACCGACGGGCGATCACTGTGACGTCCGCGTCTCGCTCTGCCGCCAGAACTGCGGTCTCGAGCGCCGATTGCCCGGCCCCGATGACTCCGACGCGGCGGCCGGCGAGCCGCGACAGGTCGGGGTGCTGGCTACTGTGCGCCAGGATCCCGTCCGGGGAGGGTCCATGCGGGGCGAGCTCTTGAAGTTCGATAGGAACGTTCGCGAACCCGGTCAACCCGGTCGCGACGACGACGGCCGAGGCATAGAGCTGTTCGCCCGACGCAAGCGCTACCTCAAAGCCGTCACCTGCTCGGCTAACCACGTCAACCTGGGTCTCCTCGACCGTGACGAGGCGCTCAGCGAACCACAGGCCGTAGCCCACGAACACGTCGATCGGGACGGGCTGGTGGCGGCCGAACTGACCGAGGCCTTGATCCGCGCAATATTCCGCAAGGCGATACCCGGGCCGAGGAGCTGAGATCGTCGACGCCGACGGCTCGGACTTAAGGAACATGCCCTTGGGCATCCGGTGACGCCAGCTTCCCATCGGCTCACCGAAGACGCGCACACGGACTCCCCGGGCCTGGAGGTGGGCGGCAATCGACAAGCCATAAGGGCCAGCGCCGAGGACCACCACCGGTGCCCCTCGGTTGGTGGTACGCACCAGTGAGACAGGCGGCAGTCCTTTGCTGCCGTCCTCGCCCTTGTCTGGCTCGTGGCCGCTGTTGTTCCTCGTGGCGAGGGTCATCGCATTGCCTTCCTTTCTGTTCAATGGGAATCGGGTTGGATTCGTACGGACTGCACGTCGAGCGAAGCCGGGAACGACGTCGACTCGTTCGGCCGTTGGATGCCGCTTACCGCGAGATCCATGAGGAGATACATCGGACGGTCGGGAACATTGCCGTGGAAAACAAAACAGGGATGGCCGTCGATGGACCATTGGATCGAACCGGGCTGCCAGTCGATCCTGAAGTCGTGCCAGCCAACCGAGAGGTTGTCGGTGTCCACCTGGCGCTGCTCATCACGGCCGGTGACGGAATGATACGAAACCGTCGCCTGGGATGGGTTCTCCCCAAGGACCTCGACCATGTCGATCTCTGGAGGCCACGCTTCGTCGGCGGGCAACAACCAAAGCGCCGACCACAAGCCGCGACCCGCCGGGACGCGAGCACGGATGTCGACGACGCCGTACGTGAAGCGGAAGGAGCGAGCCGTTGTCACCATGCCCGACGTGTAGCGGTAGGACTTCCCTTTCTCGACGACCTGTTGGCGGCGCGCTGTGAGGTGCAGCATCCCATCCGAAACCGTCACCCCCTGCGGGGTGTACCACTCAAGTTCTTTCGTGGTCGCGTTGGTGCAGCCCGGTCCGGTCGCCCAGGGGTAACACGTGGCCCACTTGGAAGTGTCGAGCTGGTTGCCGGGGAAGACGGCGTCGAAGCCCGAGGCGGCAGCCGGATGGAGTGCGCTGGATCGGCCGACAACGCTCTGGCCGGAGAAAGGCACGTCCCCACTCGCGAACACGACGACCGTGACGAGCGTCACCGCTGCGACGATGATCGCTGCCGGGACGACCAAAGGGGCGCGCCAGGATCGATGCGTCAACATCGGGCCTTGCCGTCGCCATTCACATTGGAAAACCGCCGGTAGAGGCTCCACATCCTGGTGCTGAGTCGACGCTGTGGGGTGGATACTGACGTGCCTTGCCCGGCCAACCACGACGTCAGCCCATTGAGTGGCATGTGGGCCTTGATGGTGAGCCGGGCCAGGGCGAAGCGGTCGTCGTCAATGGAGCTGAACGCGTTGATGACTGCGCAGGCCGAGTCAAAACCGGCCTGACGGACGAGGGCGGTCACTCGCGCATTGTGGTAACCGTGGGGGTAGGCGAAAGTGCGGACGGAGTGGCCCAACGTGTCCTCGAGCCGGGCCTTGGAGCCGCGGATCTCCCGTTCGGCAGCGCGGAGCGGCATCACGTCGAGATGGGAATGGGTCTCGCTGTGAGCCCCGATCTCCACTCCCGCGGCCTCCAACCCGCCCAGCTGGTCCCAACGCAGCATGCGGGCCGGCGGAAGACGGTGAATTTCGTCGCGCCGGCCAACGAGGGCGCGGGTCGTGACGTACACCGTCGATGGCAGTCCGCGGGCGGCTAACGCAGGGACGGCCTCCTCTGCTGTGTCCGCGAACCCGTCGTCGAAGGTGATGACGACCGGGCGGGGCGGGAGCTCCGTGCCGGAGGTACAGAGGTCCACCAGTTGGGACACGGTCAGCGCCTGGCACCCGCCGGCGACGATTGCGTCCAGATGCTTGGCGAATTCCACTGGTCGTACCGCGAACGGCTCGATCCACGCTGGCGGGGCCTCCGCGACGGAGTGGTAGAGAAGGATGGGAATGATCTGCCGGAAGCTGCCGCCTGGGTCGCCACGGCTCCGCCCCCGGACCGCTCTGGCGGCCAGCGGGAGTCGAGCCGGGATCCCGCCACGAGACGCGTCATGCGCTTTCATCGAGCACTCCGATCCGACGCAGAGCGTGAGCCTGGACGGGAGGAGGGCGCGGTGGACGGGGCCAGCGCCGCGAGGGACGTGATCGCCGCCAGCACCGCCAGCGCCAGACTTTGCGACTGGGCCCCGGCCAGCACCACACCTTCGGCGACGAGAACGGTCAGCGAGACGCTCACGACGAGTATGACGACGAGTCGCTCGAGCCGATCAGGGCTCGGCCAGTGCCGGGCGACGGCTGCGCCCGGACAGAAAAGCACGAACACGAAGGCCCCGGCTACCCGCATCGGCGTCCGGGGCGAGAGGAGCACACACGCCAAGAGCAACACCCACCCGGACGCAGCGAGCGTCATGCGACGCCACCCGATCACCGTGTACCTGCCGGTTCGGCCAGCGTCAGGATCGTGGCGTCGGGATCGTGGAACACCACCCGGAAGCGACCGGACTTGAGCACGGCTTCTTCGATCTTGCGAATCGAGCCGGCGGGCATGAGGCCGGTCGTGTCAACCTCGGCCTGCTGGGCGCGGCTGAAAATCAGATAGGCAGCCGGGTAACGGGGGGCCCCCAGATCGGCGACGAGTGAACCGACGGGGTTGGCCAGCACCTCCTTGCGCCCCTTGGGCGTGTCGAGGGCGAACCAGTAGGACCGGTACATCTCCACGTCCTTGTTCTCCCATGGCAGGTCTCCACTCGGGCCCACGACGAACGAGCCCTCCGGCGCGTGCGCATAGATCCACGCCCCCGCGGCGACCTCCCCGGGGGAGAAGTAGTTGACCTGCTCTTTCCCGTCGTAGGAGAAGAGGAACCCGACCAGTAGCACGGCCGACAGGGCGATTAGTCCGAGGGGCAGGAATCGGCGCCGGGCCGCGTCCGAAGGGAACAGACTGGCGGCGGCGAAGAAGGCTACGAACGGTAAGGCGAAGAGATACACCCGGAACACCATCTCGCCGCCGTAACTGTTGGCAATCACGAGCGGAATCGGCGACACACACAACAGCAGGAGAGGGAGGTCGGCGCGCCACGTCTTCCGCCGTCGCCACGCGCCAATGGCGCCCAGCATCCAAATGCCTGCGCTCAGCAGCCGGTCGATCCAGGCCACCATCGCCTGGCCTGGACTCACCTGCGACAAGTTGATCAAGTTGGCGCTGGCATTGCCGCCGGGATGGCCCGTCGAGGCCATGATCGTGCCCAGATTGGACGCAAGGAACCCCCGGGCCGACAAAAGGATCCACCCCGCGGTCATGGCGGCCATCACGATCGGCAGCACCCGCTCGGAACAGCGTCGGCACACCACGAGCGCCGCCAGCGCGGTCAAGGCCATGAATGGCGTCAGCTGGTGGCTGGTGGCGATAGCCGCCATAACGACCACCACCACCGCGAGCACCATCGCGCGCCGGCGCCATTGAAAGCGCAGCGCCACCAAGGGCGCCCGCCCGCCGTCGCCAACCGGCACTGCGCTGGACGAATACCAGCGGAGACATATGGCTGCCGCTGCCACGTAGAGGAAGAAGCACAGCGCCTGCGGGGAGAAGTAGTCCTGGCCGACCCAGTTGCCGAGGTAAAACAACCAGACACCGACCCAGACGAGCCGTATATCGGTGGTGAACCGGCGGTAGATGAGCAGCAGCGGGGCAAGCAACAGCAGCTCGAAGAACGCCGGGGCCCACGACGCGTAGCTGAGCGCCGAACCGAAGCCGGCCACCCGAATGAGCAGTGCGTTGCCGGCGAAAAACCCTGGCCAGCCCTGGTACGCGGCGAGTTGGCTGGGGAGCCCCGACAGACTGCCGTGTCGCATCAGGAAATCGATGACCCCCACGTGCTTCCATGCCCACGCGTATCGGAGGGTGCCGTAGACGATGGCGGGCGTGAGGTGAAATAAACTGATCAACGCCAGCACGTACGCCGCGAGCAAACCGACAGGCGCCTTGGGTCCGGTCACCGTCACGCCGAATCCGACGGTCAGCGCCCCGAGCGCCACCCAGTATGTAAGGGGCAACACCGACACCAGCCCGATGTCGGTCATCGCCCCGGGGGCGATACGCCCGAGCGAGACCCACCACAAGACCAACGCCAGGGGCAGAGCTGCACCGCCCAACCACAACCGCCATGAGACGCTTCGGATCTCGCAGAGGCGGCCGACGACGTAGCCGGCGACGGTGGCGGCGACTCCTCCCATCACCGCCGGCGCTGCCAGCGCCCGTCCCGGGCGTTCCCGCACGCCCCGAAGGACCGCCTCGCCGACGCCCCTCGGCACGGCGACGGCCAGGTACGAGCGCTCACTGCGCAGAGCCGGCCCGGTGCCCGCCAGCGCACGGACTTGCGCCTTCGAGAGACCCTCCGAGTAGCAGCGCGTTCTGAAATATCCCCAGGTCGAGCGGCTGGCAGGAACGTGGTGCACCACCTCGGCCGCCGGTTCGTACATGAGCATCCCGCGATCACTGGCTGCGAGTCGGAGGCTCAGCTCCGTCTCCTCGCAACCGAGCGGGACCGAACCGATCCGACCTAGACCCGGAGAGAAGCCGCCGATCTCGACGACCACGTCCCGGCGGAACGACATGTTGGCGCCGATCGGATTTCGGACTGGCGCGGCATCAACGGGCAAGCCCCGGTAGCTGCACCCAACAACCCAGTCGAACTCTGGTGGAAACCAGGCCGGCCGTCCTGATGCCCACTCCGGCACGACACGGCCGCCCACGCCGACAACGTGAGGATCGTCGTAGTGCCTACACAACCGCTGAAGCCACTCGGTCTCGGCGGCGGCATCGTCGTCGAGGAACGCCACCACATCTGCCGTCACCGTTGCGATGCCGGTGTTGCGGGAGTCGGCCAGGCCGCGGCGGCCACTGTTTGCGACGATCGTCAGCCGAGGAGATGCCGGCCACGGGTCGACGCCGGCCTGGGCGGCCAGCTCCGCCGTCGCCCGGGCCAGCAGACCCGGGCAATGGTCGACGACGACCACGAGCGCGGCCGGAGCCCGAGTCTGAGCGGCGACCGACCGCACCGCACGCACAAGCAGGGTCCACCGCTCCTCGGTGTAGGCGCAAATCACTACGGACACCGAGGAGTCATAAGTCCCGCGCGGTCGGGCGCCGACTGCCCCCTCGGTCTGCCCGCGCGGGAGCGTTGGAAGGCGCGCGACGTCCAGGGCGGCGGTCGACACCACAACTACTCCGGACGTCTTGCGCCGCGGGCCCGCCACCAGCTCGCTGCGTAGGCGAACGGCCCAACAATCGTTCCTCGATGCCCGAGCCTGATTAGCTCCGGCGGCCAACCTGCCGGTCGCGGTCTGCGCCCACCGGCCACCGGCCAGGTCGACGACAGCGCCGTCCTGAGCACCACCGCTGGCTCGTGCACCAGCGCGTCGGTCAGATAAGCGCCGAGGCCTACGCCGTACCCGTATGCCTGCTGGGCCAGCGCGTCGACGCTGTCGCGATGCCAGTGCCGTACCAGAGCGTCGGGCTGATACACGATTCGGTAGCCCGCGGTGACCGCGGCAAAGAAGGCTGCCAGGTCATCTCCGCCTCTGGCGAGGGTGCCGGTACCCAGCACGGGGTTAAAACCCCCTAACCGCTGCAGGCATTTCCGGTTGAAGGCCATGTTGGCGCCCGAGCCGAACTGGCCGGCCGCCACGGGGAATCTCGGATCTTCGGGACGATGGCTCTCCATGTCGAAGATATTCGGCTCGTATCCCTTGGCGAACGCGCCGTGCCGTTCGAGGAGGAGTTGCGTTTTCGTCCGCAGTTCGCCGGGTTCGATCAGCCCGGTCACCGCACCGACTCCGTCGGTAACGACGAAGGCCTCGGCTAGGGCCGTCACCCAATGGCGGTCGACCACGACGTCGTCGTCGGTGAAGGCCAGCAGTTCCCCCGAGGTCATTTCGATACCTCGGTTGTGCGCGGCCGCCAACCCTCGCCGCCGCTCGCAGACATACCCCACGCCGAGTGGTGCGTATTTCTTTGCGACCAGCTCGGCGGTCTCGCCGGTAGCCGGATCATTATCGACAACGACGATCTCCACCCGGGGGTATTCGACGAGCATCAGGGAGTCGAGGCAGCGCGCCAGGGTCGCCGGCCGTTCCCTCGTCGCGACGATGACACTGATGAGCGGCGGGTCGGAGAGGATCTCCACGCGCCGACGAAGGCACCGGGGTGGCTCGCCGACCCGGCCGAGGCGGCCGTCGGCATCGAGGTGGGCCCGGATCTTGGGCCCAAAGTGTGCGTCGATGGCTCCGGTCACTGCGCCTTCGGTGAGTCCGTCAGGCGCTACACGGAGGACGATCGAACCGACCGGGTGGGAATGGACCCGCACTAACGCCAGCACCGCGCCCGGTCCCTCGCCTTCCAAAGGCGGCGGGAGACCAGGGTGCGGTTCGGTGATCTCGATATCGGCGACTGCCACCGGCGCTTCGACCTCGCTGAGCTGCGACGTGGCGTGCGGGGGGGAATCGGCGATCGCAAGCCCGCACCGGACCGCGGTCACGACGCTGTGACCGCGGCCCGGAGCGACTGCCGGACGGCAACCCGGTCGCGCATCACGGTGTCCAGCACCCGCCAGCCATCCCGGAAGGTCCGCAGCCCCGAGTGGCCATTACGACGCGGCAGCTCAAAGCTGGGTACTTCGGCGATGCGAAGCCCGGCCCCCAGGGCATGGATGACCATTTCCGTCTCAATCTCGAAGCCGGCCGCCTGAAGATCGAGGCTGCAAAGCCAGCAGCGACGAAAGGCGCAGAATCCGTAGCAGAGATCGGTGAGGTGCGCTTCGTACAGCAAGTTGACGAGCGCCAGCAAACTTCGGTTTCCCAAGCGCCGAACGCGCGTGATGTCCGCCGAACCTCCTCCGGCAACGAACCGCGACCCCTTGACGAAATCAAACCCGTGATCGAGGTACCACAAGAAATGCGGGATCTCCTGCGGAGACATACTTCCGTCCGCGTCGAGCATCACGATGATGTCCCCGGTGGCAGCTTCGAACCCTGCTCGAAGGGCCACTCCTTTGCCGGGTGCACCCTGCGAGACAACCCGAATATCCGGGCGGCAATGTAGGGCCATAGCCACAGTGGCGTCTCGCGAATTCCCGTCGACGAGTACCACGTCGTCGATGCAGTCGGGGATGGATTCCAACACCAGCGCAAGGTTGCGGGCTTCATTGCGCGCCGGAACGACGAGACTGACCCGGTTTCTCACAGGTCGCTCTTCGGTATCGAGCCCGATGACCGTGGGACTATCACGGACAATACGGTCGCCGACAGCCAGGTCGACCGGGTCTGTGTTCGCCGTGACGGTCATCCCTCGTCCTTTCTGGCGCTAGTAGCCGCACCAAGATCAGCTTCTAATTGGACGGTAACCCGCCCGACAGTCGCGTCGGAAGCCCCACATGGTCCGTTTTCGAAGCCACCCAAATTGATTCTGGAACCCACCCAATTTGAGTTGTACAGCCCCCTATTCGCATAACGAAACGCCGGAGCAAGTTGTCGGAGGCGGCGCACAAGTCTGACCAGAACCGTCCAGAGCAGGCGGGTAGCCATCACGACCGTCGGCGCCGGATCATCCCATGAGATCCACGCAAACTCGGTGCGATGATAAGGATGGGCCGCGGCCGAAGGAGTCCTTGGCGGCTGGTAGGTCATGGAGGCCGCGGCGTCCAAGTGTTCGACGATGAATCGTCGGCCAGTCACGGGTGGGTCGTTTGGGATGGACCGTCCAGTCATGTCAAGATGCAAGGCACGGACGACGTCGATGCCGGCCTCGGTTTGAAACAACCGGAACTGGGCCCCGAGCCGGGGGTTGAAGTCGACCAGCTTGAAGCGTCCGTCCCTCTTGTCGAATCGCCAGTCGAGATCGACGACTCCCCTGAAACCCAACGTCCGGCAAAACCATGAGGCCTGTTCGGCGAGCGTGTCGTTGGAGACTGTCACCGCGCACGTGGTCACCCCCGCATTAGGAGGCCATGACCGGACCTTCACGCCTGTGAACGCAGCCCGAGATTGGGCGTCGTGATCGCAGTAGCCGTGAAAAATCCAGTCCTCGGCGTGATGCCGAGGGATGTACTCCTGCAGCATCACCTTTGGCCTTTCTGGCCAGCTTGCGGCGAGCTGCAGGAGCGTACTCGGGGAATCGATGACGGTCGTGCCCCTGACCGCGGGGGTACGCAGGCGATCCCACGGGTCCACGTTTTTTGCCACCACCGGGAAGGTTCCGTGGACTGCATAGGACTCAACGTCGTCCTTTGTTTCGGGAAAATACGCGTCCGGTGTGGGGACACCGAAGCGACAACAGAGTTGGTAAAGCCCACGTTTGCTGGCTAGCTGGCGCGGCAACTCTGGGGGCACTTGGGGGAGGATGAACCACTCGCTCAGCTGTGTGGCACCCTCCGCGAGAAGTACGGCTGCCTCGTCATCGGTGGCCAATGCGACCGCTTGACAGGGCAGCTTCCGGCCGATGGATGCCAAACCCTCGAGGAGCACAGCAGGATCCTCGAAGCCGTTCGTGGGCCACACAAAACGCCTGTGCAGGTAGCGTGACCGCGCCGGCGGCGTGAAGCCGTCTTCGGAAACCGCGTACACCGGGACGCCCACTCGGCCCAGGCTGCGTATCGCGCCGACCGTCCCGTGATGCAGTGGGTACCGACCGACCTTGACCAGGATCATCGGTGTCGAGTGATCGAAGTCAGCGATCAATCGGTACCGGTCTGCACTTGGAATCGCTCGTTGTGGGGCCATTCGCGGTCGACTCACGGCCTGTTCCACCCTGTCGGCGCCTCATGACGCGCCAATAATCCGATCCGCGTAGCGATCGCAACGGCTTCGAGCTGGCTGTGGGCATCGAGCTTGCGAAGCACGTTTTTTACGTGACCGCGGGCGGTGTAGATGCTGACGACCAGCCTCACGGCGATGGCCGGCGGGCGGTGGCCTTCGGCGAGGAGGCTGAGCACCTCAAGCTCTCGAGGTGTCAGTACCACTGGCGCGATCGCTGTCAAGCGGTCTGGGATGGGATCTGGGGTCGCCAACGAGGACCTGCTCACCAACATGGTGTCCGTTCTGTCGGCCCGGATTGCACCGATGAGATCACCCAATCCGGAGTCGAGCGGCAGGCACGCTGCGACACCAGCGGCCGCGGAATGGCACAACACGGGCACGGTCGGTCGTTCCGTGAGGAAGACGATTCCGATTCGTGTGAAAGCACGCTTGATCCGCGTGGCGCTCTCGATGATTTCCGAATTCATGTGGGGCGCGTAGACGACCAGCGCGTCCGGTTGGTGGCGCTCGACGAAGCGGAACATGCCGTTTTCCGTGCTCGCAACGCCGATTACCTCGAGGTCGTTTGGCGCGTTAAGTGCCACGGCGAGGGCCTCGATGACGGTAGCCGGCGTGCCCGCGATGACAAGTCGCCGTCGGACCGGAGCTCTTGCCGAGTTGGGTTCGCGATGACCGTTGACCACTGCAGGCGGCCCGGTCATTTGGGCCTTGTCGGCTTCGATGTTCAGGGTCAGCCGGGTGCTGTCACTGATGATGGCTTTGGCGGGGCGAGGGTTCATGGCGTCGCCCCACCACTCGAGCTGGGAGCTCCCGCAGCGGAGGTGCCTGCGAGGCCGGTCGTCCCGGCCGGGAACTCGAGCGTCCATCCCGGGTAGATCAGGTTCGGGTTCACCAGTGCTTCCCCACCGGGTTCGGTTCGGTCCTGGTTCAGGCTGTACAGCTCGTACCAGCGCAGCGGGCTGCCGAGGTGAGCGGCAGCAAGATCCCACAGATTGTCGCCGGGTTGGACGACATATGTCAGGGTCCCCGGGGCGGCCGCGGCCAGCGAAGAGGCCGGTGGCGCGGTCGGCGCTGGCATCGGGATCGCCGGAACGAACGACGGATCCGTCGGACCAACAGCTGCCGAGGGTTCGGGCACCGACGGAATCGCGGGCCGCGTCGGAACTGTGGCGGGCGGGTCGGCGGTGGGGATGTTGGAAGCTGGTTGCAGGTGGACGGTGGGTGAGCCCGCCGGTGTGGTGGACCCGATGCGGGCATACTGCACCATGCCCGCTCCCAGCAGCACTGCAATTGCAGTCGCCAGGACCCAGACCAATTTGGTCGTGCGCATCAAAATTCGTCTCCTCTAAGAGCGGCGTCGTTTGTCTCGTGCCCAGCTGGGCAGTGGCTGGGCGACCGCTTGATGGCGCTTCGCCTACGAAGGCGGCGCTGCGGTCAGGCCGCGACGCTGCGCGTACGCGCTACGCCGTCGGCTAGCCCTGGAGATGGAGACGAGGGACTTAGTCGGGCCGCTCGACGAGCTCGATGAGACGCACGGGTCGGTACCCGGAGACCTCAAGGCTCAGTCGGGAGGAGGGCCAAGCTCCAAGATGGGAGCTGTTCGGCCCAAGCATTGCTGGAAGACCATGAGAGAAAGAGTCACCGCCACTGCTGCTTGGAGAGGCCGGCAGCGGTGCTGGAAACCCGCGACTAGGGCCGCCTGGAAGCGGCGGTTGCCCAGGTGCACCCGGGATGGAGGCATCAGCGAAGGCCGCCGAAGTGCCTGCCAGCGAAGTCCAGGCTGCCGCGCCGTTCCTCAAACGACTCAGAAATCCAGAGCTCTTGGCTAGGTGTGCCGCGGTCACGTCCGCTACCGCGGAGTCTGACAGGAAGGTGTGCGCCACCGGCGCAACAAACTTTTCACGCTCAGTGGATGTCGGGCGGCCCTCTAAGGGGAGAGTTGTCGAAAGAGGGTTCGTTGTTGGGGCCTTAAGCGTCGTCGGCGCATTTGGCGCAATAAGGCCGCCGGCGGAAGTGCTGACGCTGGGCAGGTTGAGAGCCGGGAGGTTGAGGGCCGGGAGGTTGAGGGCCGGGAGGTTGAGGGCCGGGAGGTTGAGGGCCGGGAGGTTGAGGGCCGGGAGGTTGAGGGCCGGGAGGTTGAGGGCCGGGAGGTTGAGGGCCGGGAGGTTGAGGGCCGGGAGGTTGAGGGCCGGGAGGCCGAGAGCCGGGAGGTTGAGGGCCGGGAGGTTGAGGGCCGGGAGGTTGAGGGCCGGGAGGCCGAGGGCCGGGAGGTTGAGGGCCGGGAGGTTGAGGGCCGGGAGGCCGAGGGCCGGGAGGTTGAGGGCCGGGAGGCCGAGAGCCGGGAGGCCGAGAGCCGGGAGGCCGAGGGCCGGGAGGTTGAGGGCCGGGAGGTTGAGGGCCGGGAGGCCGAGGGCCGGGAGGCCGAGGGCCGGGAGGCCGAGGGCCGGGAGGCCGAGGGCCGGGAGGCCGAGGGCCGGGAGGCCGAGGGCCGGGAGGCCGAGGGCCGGGAGGTTGAGGGCCGGGAGGCCGAGGGCCGGGAGGTTGAGGGCCGGGAGGCCGAGGGCCGGGAGGCCGAGGGCCGGGAGGCCGAGAGCCGGGAGGTTGAGGGCCGGGAGGCCGAGGGCCGGGAGGCCGAGGGCCGGGAGGCCGAGGGCCGGGAGGTTGAGGGCCGGGAGGCCGAGGGCCGGGAGGTTGAGGGCCGGGAGGCCGAGGGCCGGGAGGCCGAGGGCCGGGAGGTTGACGCTGGGCAGGCTGACGCTGGGCAGGCTGACGGCCGGTGTGGTGACGCTGGGGAGGCTGACGGCGGGGAGGCTGACGGCGGGGAGGCTGACGGCGGGGAGGCTGACGGCGGGGAGGCTGACGGCCGGGAGGCTGACGGCGGGGAGGCTGACGGCGGGTGTGCTGACGGCCGAGGCGCCGATGACGGGGACCGTGACAGTGGGGGCCGAGTCTGCGAGGGCGAGGGGAAGGGTAACCGCCGCAGCTGCCGGCACCCACGATCCCGCGCGAAGTGGAAGCGTCGGTACGGACAAAGCCGCTGTCGTATCAGTGCTCGTTGCGGCCGGGCTAATGACCGTCTTCGTGGCGGCGGTCAGGGTTGTGACGAGCGCGGGCGCCGACGGCACCGTCGTCAATGGCGTGCTGTCGGGTGCGGTTGTGGCGGGAGCGGCGGCGAGTGTACTGATGGTGTTGGAGGCCGCGTTGAGCGGCGCGTCAAGGGATGCCGGGTTAGTGACCGCCTGCGGAGTCGCCGGTGCGGTGGTCGTGGCGGCAGGCGGGGCTGTCGTCGCCGGCGTGCCGTCGGGTGCACTCGTGGCGGGCACTGCAACGAGTGCGGTGATGGTGTCGGTGGCCCCCTTGAGGGATGTCAGCGAAGTGACCGCTGACGGAGCCGCCGGTGCGGTGGTCGTGGCGGCAGGCGGGGCTGTCGTCGCCGGCGTGCCGTCGGGTGCACTCGTGGCGGGCGCCGCGGGCGTGGCGAGTGCCGCGGCGAGTGCGGTGATGGTGTTGGTCGCAGCTTTGAGGGGAGTGTTGAGGGATGCCTGGTTAGTGACAGCCGGCGGAGTCGCCGGTGCGGTGCTCGTGGCGGCGGGCGCGGCTGTTGCTGGCGTGCTGTCGGGTGCTGGCGCCGCGGCGAGTGTGGTGATCGTGTTGGTGGCAGCGTTGAGGGGCGCAGTCATCGGGGATGTGACTGCCGGCGCGCTCAAGGTGCCGGTTGCCGCCGAGGTTTGTGCACCGGTAGCGCTGGACAAGGCCACTGGCAGGAGCGCATCGGCGGCGGCCGGTTCCGGTCGCCACATGTGAGCGAGGAGCCAAATCAATAGGACCGCGCCGAAGACGAAGAGCGCGACGACAATTCCTCGTCGGAAGCCTTCTCGCATCCTGTTCTCAATAGAACCCAAGGTTCTCTCCGCTCAGATGGACTTCTTCACCTTTGGAACACGTCCCGCTGGTCACCTAAACCTCTGCCAGCATTTTTCTTACCCCCCAATCCAGCCCCCCAGTCATATTTTTTGAGAATTCAGCCCACCCTAGGTTGAGGAAACAGCCCACTTTAGGTATGGACAAGGTCCTTAAGCGCGCCAGTAGGCCTGCGTAGCTCCATCGCGTGGCCAGATCTGATCAGCCCGCTCGTCAAGGTGTGCGCCACGACAAAGGGGTCTCGGCTAGTCGTAAGACGACTGAGCAATCGCTGCAGCACCGCTGCAAGTTAAAGTTCGTAAGCCACAGCTTGTTGCCGTAAGAGCAGGGGTCGCGCACGTTGCCCCGCCGCCGTCCAGCCGACCGGGATGCCGCCCCGGTCGGCTGCGATCGACCAGCGCCAGGGGCGATCTGCCCGGTCAGTGTGGCAGTTGCCCGTGCCCTGCGCCACCCTTTGGGCGCCTCGTGGAGGGAGCCGTCCCACGCAGGCTTCGGAAGGGTCGAGTCCGATGATCATGAACCCTGCCGAGGTGGCCTCCTCGGCCAAGGCGTCGAAGATCCGACCGCGACACACTCCTCCTTGAGCGCCGCTACCACCTCTGGCTTCGGAGCTGCGGGACAGCCGCACCTGCACTTCTGACAAACAAGACGTGACCAGGTCGAACAGATTCGACTCGCAGCAGCCCCGGTCGGGGACGCGGCGCCGCTGACATCGGAGCGGTGCCGACCGGTCGGAGGACGCGGGAGCTTGGGAACGATGGCTCCCCCCAAGACCCACCTCGCGCAGGTTGAGCGCCACATGGTGTACTGGTCTTTCCTTTTTGCGACCCGGACGAGAACTAAAACCGGGCCGGATAAATAGCCAAGTGGATGGTCATCCCGGCCTATTGCTACGCTCATCTTGCGGACAAAGAGACCTTACGATGCCCGCTCCTGCGCGCTTTACAAAAGCGATTTCCTCTTCCACGGCAGGATCAGTGCAACCGCAGAGAGTCCAAATACGCGCTATGAAGAAGGAATCGCAGGGAGGCGGCATGGCTTCCCAGTGTTGGTTCAGCTCGCTTCGGGAGTTCCTCCGTTGTCATTTGTAACGCGAGAACTACGCCCCGGGGAGCGTCGTGGCAATCCCGTTCCATTAAGTTCCGACGGGTCAATTTCGAGTAGTGCAGCCACGTCGACGTCCCGAAAGCCGAGTTGTTCGAGTTCCAAAAGTGCCGCCTTGAGGGCGTCGTTGGCTTGTGACACTGCGGCCTCGGCCTCCGTTCTGCGCGTGAGTGCGTTCCCCGCTTCGAGGATCAATGACTCCTCCCGAACGCGTCTCTCGTGTAGACGGCCCGCAATTCCGCGACGCGTTTGACTGTTGGGATTAGCACGGCGAGGACTCATACTGCAGAGGGTAGCGCCCCCCCAACTCGGGGCGAAAGCTCGGTGCGCCAAAGTCCGAGGAAGTCGTCCGGAGACAGTTATTGCTAATTCACTTACCTACTGGAGGAACCTAGACGCGGGAAATACGCGCTCCAAAAGACTACGACCGGTGTCCGCGCTGAGGCGCAAGAGCCCATCAAATCGCCTTCCAACTCGTATGTAGAAGCCAAATCGCCAACCATAGACGCAGCAAAGAAAGCGACCACTGAGTCTTGGCGTAGTGCCCCGCCGCGTCGCCCACCACCTGACTTTCGATGGGCAGCTCGTGGCAATCCCGACATCGCTCCTGCTTGCTAGCGCCAGATCATCTAATTCTGCTCTTCGGGAGAGTGGTGTTCGGTGCGTCGACCGGTGAAGTAGCGCAACGCTTGTAACTGAGCCCGATGAGGATCATCCAACTGTGCTTGGTGGGTACGTCGGCCAGTTCGACGCTGTCGGCGGCGTCCCAATCGCCGCCCGAGTGTACTTCTTCGCCGAGTGCGGAGAGTGAAGTTGTCGAACACGATGGCGAATAGGCTCTCAGGGGGTAGAGGCTGCGCAGATATCGGCAAAAATGGGGAGGGTGTGCGGTCCTCCTTGCTCTTTGAGGTGGGCGTAAGTCGTTGTTGCGGTTCAAGTCGTAGGCGGCCATGGAGGTGCGGAGTACGGGTGAGCACCGTGTTCTTCTTGACCTCGAAGTCCGTGTCAGTACTCTGGTAGAAGGTCTTCTGGTAATGACATTGCCAAGCGACAGACATCGTCCTCAGTGGAGACCCGGCGACCACACGACGTTCAAGCACCCAGATTCGTCCCAACTTCCCGACAATTGGGTCCGTAGCGTTCTGCTGCGTCCCGCTAAATCCGGTGCGCGTTCGATCACCCGGCGACCAGGACAGAGCGAGACTGACGGGATGGGTTGGACTTAGCGGGACTCTCGTGACCTCCCTGACAATGCTGAGGTTGCTGGTTCGATTCCAGCTAGCCCCACGAGTAATAGTCCGGAGGGAGGCCAAATCTCCCGGCTAATTCCCCGCAACGACACCCAGAGTCGCTCGAGGTGCATCACGGGTGCATCATCGGACTTCCGAGCCGATTCCCGGTGCATCATCAAGCGGCCCGCGACGGCTTGAACACATCTCCCATCAGATCGGCGGTGACTCTGTCGGCGGGATCAGTTCCCTGGTGTAGACGGCGTTCACGACAGCCTCGGTTGCTCCCAGGCGGCGTTCCTAGATCTTGTGCCCACGCCCGCTTCATCGAGACCGGCAGCAGCGACATGGCATAGGTCATGGAAGTGCAGATCCTCTAAACCTACTTCACCGATGGGGGCCAGAAGCGTTTCCTCCAGTTGCTGTTGTGCAACGATGTGCCGCTGGGGGACACGAACACGTGGTCCTCGTCGTTGACACCACCTCGGTCGGAGAGGTGTTGGAAGAGCATGTCGCCCAACCAGGCGGAATGGCGAGCGGTCGCTTGAGTTCCGGCTCTTGGTCGTCGTGGTCACCATCGCACCGTTCTTGCCCCTGGTGTGTTGCGTCTCGATGATGATCGAGGAATCGTCGTCGCTGAAGCGGACCTGCCCCAACCGCAGTCCGGCAACCTCGGCCCAGCGTGGCCCCATGACGGCGAGGTAGACCATGTGGCCGTACGCACCGAGGGCTTCGGCCAGACGCTCCACCTCGTTGCGGTCGGGGTCGGCAAGAGCGATGTCGAGCCCGACCCGAGCTGGAGCCGGGATCTCCGTACGCTATTGAAATGAAGAGAGTGGCACGCAGGTGGCTTCCGATCCATTGCCGCTGGCTCGCCCACCTCCAGGTCGGCACCCCCTCCGCGGGAATTGCGCACTCAGCCTGCCTGCTCAAAAAGGCGCATGTCTGCACCGCCGCCAGACCCAAGGAGGGCTCGTGAGACACCCCCTCCGAGCCGGCCTCGTGATCGGAGTGTCGGCTGCCGTCGCTCTGGCCTCGATCCTGGTCGTGCGCGAATTGAGGAGCACGACCCGTGTCACCGCCCACCGCTCCTCCGCAACCACCGTCGTTCCAACGATCCCGCCGAGCGCGCTGACTGTCTCGTCCTGGGGCGACTCGATGGCGAGCGAGACCGCACGGTTCTTGCCCGGAGCGCTCGACCAGCAGACCACGACCCACGTTACGTTCGAGAGCCACTCGTTCCCAGGGATCTCGGTCTGCAACTATGTCGACTCGGGTGACATGGCAGCGGATGCGACCAAGGTGGAACCAGACGTCGTCGCGCTCCAGTTCTCAGGGGACCTCTTCACGTCTTGCGGGGCTCGCTTGGGGAAAGGCCGCCTCCTGGCCGACTACGCGCAGATGAGCGCTGACGATTTGAAAGCGGCAATCGAGATCTACCTGCGCCAGGACCCGCGCCTCGAGCACGTCGCTGTCTTGCTCTCGCCTCCTAGCACCCCGGGCGGGACCCAGGCTTATGTCAACCTCCTCGATCCTGACTACCAGGTCATGGTTCGGGCGCTCGGAGATCCTCGGGTGACGGTCGATTACGGTCCGGCTGCCTCAGTGAGCAATCGTGATGGCGCGTTCACCTGGACCCTGCCTTGCACGCGCGAGGAAAAGCTGGCTGGAGTCTGCTTGGGTGCAGACGGGGTGAACACCGTGCGGGCCCCGACCGGGCACTTCTGCATCCCGACGTCCTGCACCGGCTTCCAGCCGGGTGCCTGGCGCTTCGTGAACGCCGAGGCTAAGAACCTCCTCGCTCCGTTCGGCATCAGCATCCACACGACGATCGCCTCTGGCTACGCGCCGTAAAGGGCATGCACAAGGACCACGACGCGCCGATTCCCAGATAAACCGTCTTTCTCTCCGTACCGCCCCGGACCTGAGAGTCTGTAGTCGGTTTGGCCGCGCACGGAAGACGGGACCACGGCGGAAACAACACCGCGGGGTGGTGGCCCGGACATTGGATACCGCTCGGTTTCGGAGCGATCAATCGACTGTTCCGAGGGTGCCTGATTCGCTTCTGGCGCGGTAAATATCGCGAGCATTCACTGACGTCCTCAGACCAGCAGATAGCGCGGCAGGCCCGATCCGGGCAACCTCATCCATTGTGACCGGCGCGCGTGACCGGATGGTCAAGGGTGCGCTGCGAGACGCCGCTCTCGCTCGGCCTTCGGCCGCCACTTGACGATCATTGCGCGGTTCTACGCCAGGTGACGCCGGGACGGAACTGGAGCGGCACGCACATTGTTACCGCAGCCAGGTGACGCCGGGACGGAACTGGAGCGGCACGCACATTGTTACCGCAGAAACGGTCAAGAGGCCACAACGCTGCCGTACTGGCTCATCCTCCTGGCGACGCCTTGCCGATTGGCCCCTCTGGAGCGAAATTACGGGGCGGACAATGTGACACCGCGTACTGGCGGCGGGCGGTCTCGTCGCGACGGATGTTCCACGTCGAAGAGGAGGCCTCGAGTGGTTCCGACCTTTGGATCGAAGGCCTCGGTCTGGCTCCAACCTTGACCGCTTCCCGGTATGCATTCTTGTCGTTCAACTTTCGATGTTTTCGCTTTCGCTAGTTCGATCCCGTTCCGAGGAATAGAGCTCCTTCAAAGCAGATTCGCGGTTCAGAATGAAGACCCACGCCCACCGTCACCAACAAGTAATTCGCTCGTCCTGGACCAACTGAGACGCGCGCACTTCGTGGTCTCCGGCTTGCGGGGCGGTGGAACGACCTTCCGGTCAACCGAACTCTACCGTCGACCCGCCCGCTCAGTTATCAGAACCAGATGGACAGCCGACCCACCCGCTGTCATTCGGGTAGTCGGAGCAGATTTGGGCATAAAACGGGTTACCGTCGGCACTGCTGGCCGTCTGGGTCACCGATCCGCCCGGCCACGTCACGGTGTTGGTGCATGTGACGGATGCACCAGCAGGCACGCCACCTGGGAAAAACTCAGCTGCCAGTACGACGTACCCATCGGTCGGGGAGAGCGCGAGCGTGGCCGACCATGGGAGCGTCACAAAGGCCCCAACAATAGTGCCGAGCGCGGGGTTGGCCTTCGTCCAGTAGCCAACGAAGAATCCTCCGCCCTCGGGGTTTTCGGGGGCGTTGCCCGTACAGCTAAAGGACGCCTCAATACCCGTCGGCGTCGGAGGGGGGACAGGAGTAGTTGGTGACGCGAAGGTCGGTGTTCCATAGAACTGTGACCCGTAGGCGAAGATGCCGCCGTCCGCCGCCACGAAGCGATACCCGGTCCCAGCGGGGCTTGCCTCCATCCCTACGATGGGCTTGTTCAAGACAATGCTCCCCGTCGAGCCGAGGAACGGCGCGTTGAAGGCGAAGATGCCTCCGTCCGAAGCGACCAACCAGTACCCCCCGGTGGCCGCGTCAACAGCCATGCCGACGACCGGCTTGTTGAGAGCTATCGACCCGGTCGATCCGTAGAACGGAACCCCGTAGGCGAAGATTCCTCCGTCCGAGGCGACGAACCAGTAGCCCATGCCGCTTGTGGCGGCGGCCATTCCTACGACCGGCTTGTTGAGCGTGATTGAGCCGGTCGAACCGAGGAAGGGAGCGTTGTAGGCGAAGATTCCTCCGTCAGTCGCCACCAACCAGTATCCTCCGGTGGCCGGATCGACGGCCATGCCGACGACCGGCTTGTTCAACGCAATGTTGCCGGTGGAGCCTTGGAAGTGCGCGTCACCGTAGGCGAAAATCCCGCCGTCTGAGGCCACCTCGTAGTAGCCACCCCCATCGGGGGTCGCCGCGATTCCGACGACGGGCTTGTTCAAGCTGGCGGGTTGGCCATAGTAGGCGGCGTCGCCACACGCCGCGATCTGCCCGGCGTTGTTCACGATCCAATAGCCGCCGTCATCGGGCGTGACCGCCATGCCGACCACCGCGCTGCCATCGGTGAAGTCACCGCCCGGCTGGCTACACGAGCCGCTGGCGTGCTGTACCGCTCCTGCGGTCGTTCCTCCGCTCGGAGCGCTTGGGCCGATGAGCAGGCTCGCCAGAAGGATCGACGCCAGTGCCAAACCAAGCTTCGCCGACGTGCGTGCGAATGGTGCTTTTGGGTGCTTGGTCATCCGAGCTCCTTTCCGGAAACTCCATTGCCGACGGCAACGCTTACCGCCTCTCCCGTACCATCTGCCTCGCTGGCGACGATGTCTGTCGCCTGGGCGACGCTTCAAGTGTCACTCAGGCGATATTGCGGGTGATCATTCAAGTCTCCGGAGCGCTCGCCGACGGCTATCGCGAATCGACCGAGAGCTGGGCCAAGCTGCGCGGGCTCAGGGACCGGGAGCTTTTCGATCGCCTGATGGCTGGAGATCTGGAGACCTATACATTCTCTCTACCGAGAGGATCCAGCGATTGCGCAAAAGACCTCTTCGAATCGGAGGATGACACAGCGGACGGCGATAGTGGCAACTGGGCTCAAACCTGAAGCACTCTGAGAAGCGCTTTCATCCCTCCAGCGGCGTGACTAGGATCCGCGCACTGTCAAGAGCCTCGGCGGGAGGATGACATGGCACGGCAGCGGAACATCTTCGCAGTTGCGGCATTAGCGGCACTGGCTATCGGGATCGGAACGAGCACTCCAGCGGTGGCGGGTGGAACGCGGATGCGCATTATGAGCAGGACTGACGGTGTCAAACTGCCAATGGGCTACAGCATCGATTCGGTCAATGGCACCGCAACGGCAGGCGAACAGAGCGAACAAGTCGTCAACTGTCCAGGGAAGGACGTCCCTTTCGGGGGCGGGGTGTACGTCACATCGACCGATGTGAATGTCAACGTGAACACGTCGCGTCCACTCATCACAGGCAATGGTTGGGCGGCCGCGGTCAACAACGCCAGCCCCGTCGATTCGGGCATGACAACCTACGCGATCTGCGCCAAGAAGCCGAACAAATATCAGGTGGTGCAGAGGTCGGTCGACAACGTTAGTGACGGGAGTTTCCACAAAGCAGTCTCCTGTCCCCCCGATACGGTGATCCTCGGCGGGGGCAGCGATTCAAGCAGCTTCAATCTCGAGAACAATATTGAAAGCTCAGATGCGGCGGTCCAGGGCTGGTTCAGTGCCCAGTTCGGCCCTGATCAGTTCACCCTGACGACCTATGCCATCTGTGCGGAGAAACCTACTGGCTACAAGCTCGTCGCCGGCGGAAACGCAACTGACCCGTTGGGCACTCAGGCCCACGAGACCGTGCCCTGCCCTGGGCACAGCGTGCCCCTCTCTGGCTGGGTAGTAAGCGACGACACCGGGATCTTTGTCGCCACCACGTATCCATCTGGACCTCAGGCGTGGGAGGTCTATTACAACAACCCGGCGGACAGTGTCAGCGACGGTTTCTCGCCGGGAGTGATCTGCGCCACGTAGCGAAGCTGGAATCGACAGGCGTCCTGAGCCCCCTCAGGCCAAATCTCATCTGCTCATCACCGGCCGATCTATGTCGTTCGCACCGGCAGGGGGAATTCATGGGGACCATGCGCTCGATCCCGGGCTTGTCCTTGGGATCGCCACACCCTCAAAGACTTGAGAGGCATACTTCGATTGCTCGAGCCAGCGGCCAAGCTCCGTCAGTTGTATTCGAGATCACGGTGCGCGTGATCAACCCCGCTGGCTCATGCGAGCTCCGGAAAGACACGCCGCAATCGCGACCTTCCAGCATTACAACTTTGGTTGATTCGTGCAACCAGAATCCCAGCCATAGCGCCGCAACTGTGCCCCATCCCAACTCCGTGATCGAAACGAGCTCTGCCACGAGGTCGTCTGACACAATGTTGCCGTCAAACAAAGCACTCCATAGTGAGGTCAGGTCGGCCACGGTCGAGTAGATTCCCCCATCGCCTGATCCGATCACTGGAAGATGAAAGATGTTCGTCCTCAATCTGTGAGCGCCGAGATACCCGAGGGCGGCCCGGCCCGGGAGTTCGTCGGATCGCAAAAATTCTGTGTTCGCCATTCCCGCCGGACGACAGACACGGTGATCCACCAGCTCGTGAAATCGATGGCCCGACACACGCTCAGCAATGAGCGCAAGCAGAATGAACCCAGCATTGCAGTACTGAAACTTCGTACCGGGCCGAAACTCTTGGGGAACACCCTTGAGGAGCTTGAGATAGTCCTGTGCATCCACAAGTGTATTCATCGTCACAGCCAACGTCTGTTCGGTCAGGTCGCTACCCGAATTTTCATCAAGGTAGTCCCCAATGCCCGAGCGATGCGAAAGAAGATGTTCAATGGTCACCTCCTCGTCGACGAACAGGGCATCCGCGTCGAGGACCGAACGAACAGGTGCCGACAAGCTGAGGCGACCTTCGTCGACCAAACTCAAGATTACCAGTGCGGTGAGGCCCTTGGTCCCGCTCGCGATACCAAACTGCGTTGCAACTGTATTGGGGATCTGGTGGCCACGATCTGCGAGCCGGTACGCCTTTTCAAGCACGACTGTTCCCGCCATGTCCACACGGACCACGCCAGAAAACTCCGTCCTGACGGCTTCCGCATCGAGGCTCAAGAGGATTCACTTCACTCGAAGGTACTAGTTGCAATCAGTCAGGTCGCAATATCGCGAACCAAGGACCGTCTGAAGTTGCGTCACGAGCAATGTTGCGGCGATATCCAAGATGCTAGGGGAATAAGGCCTGAGTCGGGAGTGCTCCGGAGGCCCCAGGTGGAAGTGTCGTCGTTTTTGACGAGAATCGATCGTGGCGACATCTCCACCTTGCAGTCCAGGACTGATACTTCTGGGCGCTCGGACGGTGTGAGTGACGCGGCGACTCCTGCGATCACAGGTCCGACGGCACAGACCACAAAGACCCCGGAACAGCAATTGGTGACCGCTGTTCGTTCCCTCCAAGGTAACAAACGGTTCTGGCCAGACCCGTTGTGGACGACGTGGTGAACAACTATGACTCCCACCGACCGACCGACCGGCGGGCGTGGTGTCGCACGCCGCGGCCGGCTGCTGTGCGAACTGGCCGATGACGTAGGCCTCAACGAGGCTCTGCCAGAGGCGATGACTTTGACCAAGCAACACCGTCGCGGGCATGAACGCGGCCAAGTGCTGGTCGACACGGAAGCGGCCATCGCGAATGAGGCCAAGGTCTGTTTCTGGACAACTAGTTAGGCCTGTGTCCACACCGAGTCGGAATCAGCGATGGCCGTGGGCTGCACCATGATGACGACGTCGAGGTCACTGGCCGCACGTCTGCTTCACCGCTGACGCAAGCGCCGCAGACGATCACCACCTCAGGTCGGGCCTTCTAGAGGGCGCAGCAATTTCGCCCTTTTAGGCCAGGCAACGCAGGTCGGCCATGGAATGCACCAGTCGCCCCGTGAGCTTCTCGTCGATCAGCCGGAAAGGGCGGAGGAGGAACCTCGACCAGGCTCGACGCCATATGGAGGAGCTCGGGGAGAACACGCGAAGCCTGCGCCGGGCTCACCTTGCCACCCCTCCGGGCCTCCTGTCACACAGGCGCCGCCGACTTCGGCTACTGAACTTCAACGGTCAAGGAAGGATTCTCACCTCCTTGCTGACGGAGCTGCCACGCGAATGTCGAGGGGTGCCAGGTCTAATCCAGACCAGGCACACGGGACTGCCCAAAGCGGCTCTTCGTCAGGTGCTGTGCTTGAACGTCAAGGTGAAGCTCGTCCCGCGAGAGGTGTTCGTCAAGGCGCTGCCAGTGACCAGTTTGCGGGTCGAAACGTCGTTGTACCGGGATGGGCTTTCGAAACCGAGGTACTCACCGTTGACCTGGGCATTCGACATCTTGATCGTCGCAAAAGAGGCAACGGGTCCAGTGAGGTATGCGCCGATGCCGATGCTGGTGTCGCCCTCGTTGGTCGGGTCAGTTTCGAACCAGTGGGAATGGCTGGTCACGTCGCGGATGTCAGCGTCGGTCGAGGTGCCGGACTGGAACATGGACGCGACGACCGTGTCGCCCGGCGACGCGCCTGACAGGTTTGAAGCACTGCCGGCCGGGGTGCCGACAGTAAATGAAGAAACCGGGGTACCCGACGAACATGACTCCTGGGCGAGGGACCAGGTGCGAAGAGTACTTGTGACGACGCCTTCAGACACCGTGGCATTCGGGGTGGCCGTGCAGTCGACGAGCGGGATCTTAAAGGTGACGCTGGCACTTGCCAGTCCCCCTGAGGAGGTGTCGACGTAACCGGCGATATTGCTCTGCACGTACGTCTGGAAAACGAAGTTCACCGGTCCATTGGCCGTCGGTGACTCCACTGACCAACCGGATCCGCGGTTGGACTCGCCGGAGCCTCCCTGGTAGTTCGCCATGTCGGTACCGAACCACAGGTACTGACCGTCCTGGTCTGTCGTATCCGACAGCACGATGGCGTACTGCGCGCCGCGGATGCTCGGGATAGCTGAGCTGAAGGTCACGGAGTTCGCCCCGTTGGTGACCTGGCTCGGGCTCAGCGTGGTCTGGCCCAAGACGGTGCCGCTAGGAACAGCCGACAGCCCCGCGCCGGTCACCGATTCGATGGAGACCACGAGGTCGCCCACCGGGGCAGGTCCCGTCTCCGCTACGTCGACGACGACCCGGCTGAGCGACCCGGTGATCCCGGCGGTGAAAACTTGCGCCAATGACTGAGGTTCCCACACTGCCGATCCCAGGTCGCCTGGACCGGAGACCTGCTGGTCAAGTGTCCCTCCCGGAACAGCAGCGCCTGCGATCGAGCTCCCCAACAGCGGCAAACCAACGGCTAAGCCCCCCACTGCAATCAACCCACGTAACAGATGGCTAAGTTTCACAGGGTCCCCCTCGCCGGCGACCTTCTTTCCGCGCAAAAGCTAGCACGGCACCTGAATCTGGGGGCACGCCAAGTGGGTTACGAGCGCGCACCACCAACGAGGGCAAAATCTCTCAGCCTCCTTGAGGAAGCGATGATCGCAGCAACCCATCCTTGGAGGGGCTCAGCCCGAAAGCTCGAGCGACCGGTGCAATCGGACCTGGAGCGATAACTCGACTACCCCAGGTTCCTTGACCAGGTCCCTCGAGTCGACGCCGTCGGGCACCGCCGCCGTTCGGGCCGCGGCCCGAGAGTCTCGTTACGCATGCGGAGCGAGCCGAACCCCAGCCATTGGTTGTTGCTTGCAGTTCTGTACGGCGTAAGCGCCCTCTCCACCTTTATGGATCACCGCGATGGCCATCCTCAGTCACGGACGCCATGGCTCATCGCCCCGGTGGTTAACAGCGTTCTCGACCGTCTGCTTGATTGTGGCGATCGGCGGCTCGCTGAGGCGGATGAGACGGGATCGTAGGAGGCTCGGCTTACCGACCCATCCGTCCTGACGCCGAGGATTGTCCTTCGCTGGCCCAGATCAACGCAACGGCAGCGCTCCCGCTGCGCAGTCGGTTCTCTTTGAACAGTCGCGTCGGGCATGGCCGTCGTCAGTGCGCCTCCGGCACCATTCCTCAACTCGGCGGGACTGGCACTCCAGAGCGTGTCGCAGACGTCTTTATTCTCGGTGGGATCAATGATGTCGAAAACTGATCATGGCGAAGGCACCCGACGCCTCGTGTCATCAACACGTTGCATCAAACCACTCATCAACCTGTCTAGCTGACAGAAGGAAGACCAACGAGCTGTTACCCTGCCGCCCCCACGTACCAACTAGCAAGGCGGCATCAGCAGTGAAAAGTGGTTGGATGAAGAACGTCTCCAAGCAGTTGTTCTGGTTGGGTGCCAGTGGTGCCGGGCCGGGTCTCTCCGGTCCTTGGGCACATTACGATCACACCCTCAGGGAGTCAGTCGAGGCCGTTAGGCTGCCCAACAAGGATTGACTTCAGCGAAGAGGCCGTCGAGCTGGATCAATCTGGCGCGATGGGAAACAGATCTGATTATGTCGGAGTCCTCGACATGGTCTTCGGCCCGTCACAGGTAGTCCCAGTCACCGACTCCAGTCGTACCGCTGCTCAAGTCATCACCGTTCCCACCATTTGGCGTAGCCGATGCTCCAGCAGTTCCTTGTGAACCTCGCCAGGTCGGTGCAGGAGTCGGCCTCGGAGACAATCCTGTCGAGTCCACCTGAACGTTCCGGCCCGACGACGTCTTCATGGTCCTGGGGACTGCCGCTCCGGGACTGAGTCCCTTCACATTGCTGACGCAGGCGATCAGCTCGCTGTTCGCGGCGCCGCCATTTCTCTTGGAACTGGCGCCCGCCATCCGTTCTGTTTGCTGCCTGCTCAGCGCACCTCCTCCTTCTTCTCCGCCGCCAGGAGCAGCACTGGCCTGCCCCAAACCGGGATCGACTCCCATCTCTTCGGGCACCCGGCACCCACGAACCATTCGTCCGAAGAATGGGTAGCATCCGCACTCCTCGAATTGCAGCATCTCAACCTAAACGGGATCGCGAGCGTTCGCTTGGTTGTCGAGTGAGCTGGCCTATCCGCGCATCTGTGCAGACAAAAGAATCCGAGCCCCTGATACGCGCAGAGTGTGCCACGCAGATATCGGCCTGACTCCATCAAGAGTTCGAGCGATTCTTGAGGTTCTGCCGAGATCCCCGCATCGATGAAATCGAGCGCCTCCACCAGACGAGACCACTCACGTTGGAAATGGCGGGCGCTGACCGCAACAATCTGTTCGCCGTTGCAGTTGGCGTACGGGCCGCCTTCAGGCGAGGCCTCCAGCCAATGCTGCGTGGCGATGTCGCCCGGTACTTTGACCGTTTCTCCGGGCGGACGACACCCGGACTCCCGATTCTGAGAGTTTGATCTCAGGCATGCCAATCTCTCGCCTCTGGCAAATTCACCGGAGGAGTAAGCATCGTCAGCATCCCGCACAGCCCCCGGACGGATTCGTGCAACACGCGATGACAAACGGGTTCAAGAACGATGGGCGCGAAGCAGCGAGGTTGACGCCATAGCATGGTGGCCCAGGCTCGGACCAGAGGGCCACCACAAGGGAGTCTTACTCGTGATGTCCGAGGCCTCGGGATCGAAAACTTCCAGCCCTTCCCTTCGGGTGATGCTCCTCCCCCTTGCCTTGGCCCAGTTCATCTGCAGCTTCGCCGGCTCGAACATGAACGTCATGATCACTGATATCAGTACCGACCTGCACACGACGGTGCAAGGTGTGCAGGTCTGCATCACGTTGTTCTTGCTGGTGATGGCTGCGTTGATGATCCCCTGCGGGAAGCTGACCGACCGCTTCGGACGAAAGAGGTGCTTCCGGCTCGGTCTTACCATCTATGGCATCGGAGCGGTGCTGAGTGCGCTGTCTCCGGGCATTGGCGTCCTGATTCTGGGCAACTCGATCTTCGAAGGCGTCGGCACCGCATTGCTGATACCGCCTGTCTACATCCTCACCACGTTGTTATTCACCGACTTGAAGTCGCGGGCGTGGGCCTTCGGGGTGATCAGCGCCATGGGCGGGATAGGAGCTGCCATGGGGCCCCTCATCGGAGGCGTGATCACCACAGCGATCACATGGCGAGCCGCCTTCATCTTCCAGGCCCTCGTCATCGTTGTCATCTTTGTCATGGCTCGGCGCGTGGTCGATCCCGTGGCGCCTGATCCGACGCGTCCGTTCGACGTCGTGGGAGCAATCCTCTCTGCCGCCGGGCTGGTGATCCTCGTCGGCGGGATCATGGCCGCTGACCAGAGCCTGGCGCTGACGGCCGGCCTCATCGTGCTCGGAGCCCTCGTGCTCGTCAGCTTCTTCGTATGGATCCGCCGGCGGAGCGCGCCGGACGTGAGGCCCTGCTCTCGACCTCTCTGTTCCACAACCGCACGTCGAATCTGGCTCTGGTGACTCAGAACATGCAGTGGTCGGTCTTGCTCGGTACGTCGTTTACGGTCGCCGCGTACCTCCAAGTCGTCCGTCACTACGATGCCATTCAGACCGGGGTGATCTTTACCGCGGCCACGGTGGGAATCCTGTTCACCTCACTGGCGGCTCGGCCCCTCGCCAAGCGGTTCCGTCAGCGGGCCCTCATCGGAATGGGATTCGTCGTCACGCTGATCGGGATCGTGGTGCTCTTGGTCTTGGTGAAAGGGCACCCCGGCGCCTGGTATTTCGCGCCCGGTCTCTTCCTGATCGGGACCGGCCTCGGGCTCATGCTCACCCCGTCGGTCAACGTCGTGCAGTCGTCGTTCCCCGAAAGCCTCCAGGGCGAGATCTCTGGGCTCTCACGAAGCGCGTCGAACCTCGGCTCATCGCTCGGAACCGCAGTGGCCGGCACCATTCTTGTCGCAGGACTCGCTGACCCCAAGCGGTCCTATGGCATCGCCATGATCGCCCTCGGTGTCTTCGGGCTCATCGGACTCGGTGCCACGGCTCTTTTGCCGAAGGCCGATCCCCTGCCTGTGTCGGAGTCTGGCGCGGCGTGATCGCCCCGTCGACGGCGAGGATCTGCAGATCTTCCGCCTCGGGGGTCCGCGGGAAGATGTGCGTCCGTCGGCTCAGACGCTGACGCGGCCGAGTTGCGCGTTGAGGGTGACGGCCTGCACACGCAGGTACCGCGGAGTGCGGTGGTCGACGGAAGCGCGTGAAGCTGCATCGGAGACCCGTTGGACGGGGTGGCGTTGCGCGCACGCGGGTAGCCTCAGCGAACTCTCGTCCGGAGTCGAGGGAGAGAAGGGGTGCCAAAACTGATGCGAGGCGGGATGCAATCACTTTTTTCGAACGTCAATGCCGATCGGCATGGATCCCTCAGACGGAGACCATCGAGGCGTCTCGCCGCGTCGCTCGCGCTCGCTTTCGCCGCCGGCCTTGCTTCGGGGCTACCCGCAGGAGCATCGACGCCCGGCGGAGATAGCCCCCACCTAGGAAGTGACGGACCGGCAGCGACGCCATCGGTGAGTGCGGCCCCCTCGACGAACTGCACCAATCCATCCACAATCGCGAGCTGCGTTATGGGCATCCTTTCATCGGCCGGAGGCACGCAGGGTGTCTTCCTCCAGAAAATTGGCGGTTCAGTCCTGGCCAGCAGCAATGCGTCGTTTCAATACGAGCCGGCGAGCAGCATCAAGGTCCTGATCGCCCTCTACGCCCTGACGCAGGTAAAAGACAAGGCGGTCCAACTGACCACTCAGGTTCCGATGGTCACGACATCGGGCGGACCAGATGACTGCCCGCCCGGGACGTTGACCGGCACGGAATCACTCGGGACGGCTCTTCAACAGATGCTGCAGGTCTCCGACAACAACCGAGCAGAAGAGTTGATGGAATATTTCGGGGTTGCCAATCTGAATGCCTTTGCGTCTTCACTGGGCCTGACCGGGACTCATTTCCAGACGTCGTCCAGCCCCCCAGGGTTCAACGTCATCGGTTGCCTGAGCTACGGATACAACCCGCTCCCGTCGACAATCGACGGAAACACCATGACCCTGCAAGACGCGGCCACGGTTTGGGATCACATCGCCGACCTGCCGGCGCTCTATGCCAACGCTCTCTCTGAACTCGCCGCTGGCAGGGACATGTACAACAGCGCGGGCTACGACTTCACGGGCACCTGGCCTATCCTCACCACGCTGAGCGGCGAACTTGCTCCGACCAGCCTGAGCTCGAAGCAGGTCGCGAGCTTCGAGGACCGAATGACGGTGAGTGTGAAGGGTGGCAGCTACGGCGTCGCCGACTGCACCAGTGGCCCCTCCTGCGAGGCAACGTGGTGGGTCTTTGCCGGCAACGCGGAGATTCCGAGCTGCATCGGGTCGACCGTCACCGAGACCAATTACGTCTGGGGCTACTTCGTCAATGACTCGGTCGGACCGTACAACTCGAACGCGAACAACACGATTGGCGGGACTGCCTTCTTCAACGCGCAGGGTCAGGTTCTCGCCGCACCGATCGCTGAAGCGCTTTCTGGATGGGCGGCATGCGCTCCAAAGGTCACGCCAACGCTGACCATCAAGAAGGTGAACCTCGCATCAAGCAAAACTGTGAATATCCACACGACGCTCACCTCCGTCAGCGACACCGACCCAAGCGACATCGCCGGAGATCTCAACGGAACCATCAAATGGGGGGATGGCTCCTCCTCGTCACTCACTCTCAGTGGTGGTGACGGCTCGTTCACGGTGCACAGCTGGCATCAGTATGCGGCCGCTGGGACATACAAGGCTTCTGTGCGGATCGAGGACGAGGCAACGGACACTGTGGCGAAAGGCGCGGTGAAGCTGATCGTCTCTTGAATCGGCGCCTGCATTCCACCGCGGGGCGCGGGCGCAGTCGGACAACCTGCCGGGAGGGCGACCACCTCGCGCCCCCCTTGCCTCGAGGTCTTCTTGGCCCCTGGGTCTGTGGATCTTGGCCTGGAGTGCTCGGCCGAGCACTTTGCAATGGCAGTTGCGAATCCAGAGCCTGAACAAGAGGTGACCAAACGGTGACCGAACGCTTTCCTGCCCCGGAGCAGACCCCCAAGACCGGTTTAGGGCTCACTGACGTGCTGCAGTCGCCTGCGCGCTTCATACACGCGCATATCCCACAAGTGGACGGATTGCCGGCTCTCAAACCCAACCCTGGTAGCAATTCGTGAGCCAACGGACGGTGTAATCAAACTTACATCTCAGGGCCCTTTGAAGGTTCCAAAGGGGTGCCTAGCTGAGGCCCAGGTGAAACTGGTATTTTTTGGGTCATGGTCCAAAACATTGGTCGCAGATTCATTGTCGGTACAGCAGCGCTCTTCGCCGTCATCAGTGGAGCCACCGTCGCCGGGCTGGCGGTGGCACCGACATCGGCGGGTGCCTCCCCCCAACCAATCTGATCCAGAACGGAAGCTTCGAAAACGTGGCGCAGCAGACGACCTCGTTCGTGCGCGTCAATGCCGGTTCCTCGGCCATCAGCGACTGGACGGTGTTCACGCCGTCCATCTACGAGAGTGACGGCGGCAGCGTCGACTACACGGCGAACGGCTACTTCGTCGCGGAGGACGGGAACTATTCCATCGACCTGGCCGGGAGCAGCCGTACCCCGGGCGGTGTTGCCCAGAGCGTGGCGACCACACCCGGCGTCGAGTATTCGCTGTCTTTCTGGTCGGCGGTCAACGGGAAGGAGAGGCCGGGCATCAAGCACATCATGAAGGTCAGCGTGAACGGTTCGGCCTTGGACAGGGTGAAGGCCGTCAGCGTGGGACCCAAAATGAACTGGGTTCAGAACACGGCGACCTTCACTGCGTCTTCCACCAGCAGCCTGATCGAATTCGGCGATGCCACGCCCACGGACAGGGATCAGGGGCCGACGCTCGACAACGTGTCGCTCACTGAGGTCCCCGACACCATCACACCGAGTCCCGTCGCCATACCCGACCAGACTACGGGGGTCTCGTTCACCGCACCGGTGGCCACCTTCACGGACAGCTACCCGAATGCCCCCACTTCCGATTTCGCCGCGAACATCCTGTGGGGCGACGGCGGGACGAGCACTGGGATGATCACCGCGTCCGGGTCTACCTACACGGTGAAAGGGACGCACTCCTACGCGGCCAGCGGCTCCTACACGGTTGAGACGGACATCTCCTCCATCGCCGGATCCACGGCGTCAACCTCCGAGATGGTCTCGGTGGTCGACCTGGTGACGGGTTGCACCGACTCGGGCTGCACCGGCACCGTCACAACGCCGACCGAAACTGTGTCGTTCGACTCGCCCTCGACCACAGGAAGCTTGGAGACCTCGGTCGGTCCCGCGGACAATGGGCCCGTCTGCGCCAACGACCCGTTCCGCCACGCGCCTGAAGTGACCACGTACAACCCCATCGGAATGGACGCCAACATCACCTTCACGGTGAGTTTCGATAATGCAAGCGCCGATGGCTTGTGGTACGTCCCCTTTGAGGTCTGCTTCCAGGCACAGACTCCCTTCACGGACTACTTCGGCAACGCCGGCGTGACGACCGGTCTCCTACCGCAGTGCGGGAGCCCCGTCGTGGCCCCATGTGTTCAGTCGATCGTCGAGTCGCCCGATCCTCAGGGTAATCCCGACGAAACCGGCACTGTCGTCGAGACCCTCGTGGTGCCACCGACTGACCCCCCCAAGTACCACTAGGAGACCACGGGCAAAGTGGCCTGACGATGCTGCGTGAAGGTCGTCAGGTCCCCGGCTATAGGAAGCGGTACGCGCCCGGCCCACCACCAAAGCTCCTCACCGACGCCCCTCGGTCACCCCGATGCGGCGGTGCGCCGGCCGAGAGGGCCGACACCGTCCTCCGCAGGTTCAGGCGGCCTCGTGCGTGTCCACCAGTAGCACCGAACAGGGCGCACCGTGCGCCACCGAGTTGGGAACACTCCCGAGCACACGGCGCTTCCCCACCATCCCCTTGTTTCCGACGACGATGAGATCGGCCTGTTCCCGTTCGGCCACTGCGATGACAGCCTCCGCCGGCTGACCCAACGCTGGATGGATCACCGACTCGAGCCCACGCTCCTTCACGATGACAGACAACTCGTGGAGGAGCGCGTCCGCCGGATTGAGCGTCGCAGTGTGGCGAAACTCGGCCGGCAGGTCTTGGACACGCACCGACTTCCGCTGATAGGCGGATACGATGTGTAAGGTGGCGCCGGTCAATTTCCGCGAGGTCCGCCGCCACGATGACGGCCTGCCGTGCGGTGGGCGAGTCGTCTGCCCCGACCACGACGGTATTGAACATGACGACCTCCAGCTCGTGAAACGTCCGGACTGCTCGGGCTTGCACTCAACGGCCCCACTCCGGATTCGCCACCGGGACAACACCCAGGGCGGTTCGTACGAACTCCGCTGATTTATGGGGCCGTTGGTGGCGTGAGGATAACCAGCGGGATCGATCGGGTCAACGGCCGTACCGCTGGCTCCTGCCACGAGACGCCCAGGTGGGGCCTACGCCTCGGACCGGGAGGACGATTCTGCGGGTCGGGCGACTTGTGCCGAAAGCAGATCCGGGGTCCAATCCACCTTGAGCTTTCCGAATATCTGCGCCGCCGAGCGAGCCAGGAGCTCCTGTTCGCGCGGGTCGTTCTCGACGGCGGCCAGAACCCGCATGGTCAGAGCCGCCTCGTACTCCACTTCCCGCATTTCGGCAGCCCGCAGGCTTTGGCGCAGTGCTTGGCGGGCGCCATCGCTGTCGCCGGCGAGGGCCAGGGCTGCACCACGCACTCGATGGAACGCAGGAATCTGAGGAGCCATGCCGCCGAGGGCATGCGCCTGAGAGATCATCTTGTCGGCAAGCGACAGGGCGCCCGCGGTGTCTCCGCTGAGGAGCAACCATTCGGCTAGGCCGACCTGGACCCACAACAACTCGTCGCGACTGCCGATGTCCGATAGCTCTTCGATCGCCTCGTCGAAGAAACGCCGCGCATCGCCGTACCGGTGCTGCCAGGTGGCCACCCGTGCCAACATGCCCTTGGCGTATCCGGTTCCCGACCGGTAACCGGCAGCGCGCCAGGTCCGGAGCGCGGAAGTCAGGGCGCCTTCCGCCTCGTCCAGATGGCCCTGGTCACGCGCGATTTCGCCCAGGTTGAAGACGTAGAACGCGTCCATGACTGCGTTGCCCGTCCGGTGCACGGTGGCCTGAGCACGGAGGTACAGGGCCGACGCCTGCTCCCAATCACCCTTCCAGTAGGCGAGACCCCCGAGCATGTTCAGCGCCCCCGCCATTCCAGGCAGATCGCCCAGCTCTTCGAAGAGGGCCAGCGCTCGCTCCGTGTTGTCCGGTCGATCGAACTCGCCGAGGTCCATGGCGGCCCAGTCCATGACCCGCAGCGCATCGGCCAGGACCGCTTTGTCGCCGACCGACTCGGCCGCCTCGACGGCGAGGGTGCACCACCGGACGGCCCGGCGGTGGTGACCCTCCTCCTGACAGAACCGCCCATACCAGGCCATCAACTCGGCCCGTTGCCGATCTGCGTCCAGCCCGGTGGATCCCTCGAGCACACGCAGTCCCCGGCTGATCCACCGGAGGGCGTTGCCGTAGCGGTCCAGCCATCCTTGGACCCGGGCCAACTTCAGCATAAGGCGCGCTTGGGAAACCTGGTCGTTTCCAATAAGGCGGCGGGCTGAGCGGTAGGCCGATGCCGCCGCGGTGTACTCGCCGGAACGGTTCCGCGCATCGCCCATCGCCTCGTGGAGCGCGGCCACCTGGCCGGAAGTCAGGTTAGGAAGTCGTCTGGCTGCGGAGATCGCCCGCTCATAGAATTCGGCCGCTTCGCTGTTGGCGTAGACAGCAACCGCGCGGTCCGCCGCCCGAAGCGAAAACTCCCAGGCCTCGCCGAAGCGCTGCGAGTGGAGATAGTGGAACGACAAGAGTTCCGGTTGCTCCTCGTGGCCGGCGGCCGATCGCCGGCGGATGGTGTCGGCCGCCCGCGAGTGAAGCTGGCGGCGGAGCTGAAACGTCAATCCCCCGTAGGCACTGTCGCGCAGGAGGCTGTCCCGGAAGGACAGTATTCCAGTGTCGTCACGGATGACGAACTCCTCCAGTTGCTCCCAGGTGGGATCGTCGGATCCCGGGAGGTCGTCGACCACCTCTGCCAGCAGATCAACCGGGAACGACTGTCCGAGGACCGACATTCGACGCAGGAGGCGGCGCGCATCGACCGGGAGTCGATCGATACGAGCCGCGGTCACCTCCTCGATGGACTCCGGGAGGCTCTCGACGTCATCCCCGTTCAAGGTCGCAGCGATCAACTCCCGCAGGAAGAGAGGATTGCCTCCAGACCGTGCGATCAACAGAGACAATTCGCGCTCGGTCAGGGGGGCATCCTCGGTGGCGGCGCGAGCCACTTCCCACGCTGCCCCCTCGCTCAGCGGCTGAAGCTCGATCCGGTTGGTGCTCCCCTCGAGGGCGAGGCCGGTGTCGATGTCAGATCTGGTTACGCACCACAGCCAAGAGGTGGCTCCCACCGCGGCCGCCAGGCGCCCGAAGAGATCCGCCGAGGCCTCATCCATGTTGTGGGCATCTTCGATGACGAACAGTCCGATGTCCGGCAGCACCTTTGCCAAAAGGTCGATGACCACCCGGGCGAGCCGGCGTCGCCGGAATTCCTCCTCCAGGTCCCGGGACTCCGGGGTCTCCGGGACGATGACCCCGATGGCGCTCGCGATGAGCGGCGCCCATGCGAGCAACTCCGGGGCACGGTCCCCCAGGGCGGCCAGCAACCTGCTCCCCACCGCCTCATCCCCACCCTCGGAGGGGAGGTCAAGGAGGGAACGCAGAAGCCGCCGAACCTCGTGGTACGGGGTCGACGAGTCGTAGCGTTCACAGACTGCGGACAGCTGCATCCGGTCCGAGGCGATCTGGCGGAGCGCCGAGACCAGGCGCGACTTTCCCGATCCGGTCTCACCGACGATCTCGACGACTGAGCCGTGCCCGGCCGCGGCCGAGGTAGCCAACTCGGCCAGCTGTTGCATTTCGACCTCCCGGCCGAGCAGCGGCAGCTCGGCCGTGGCCCCCACCGTCCGGGCCCCCAGGTGTGTCCCCACCGCCTGCGCCTGGACCGGACGGGACTTTCCTTTCACGAAAAAGGGCTCGAGATCCATCGTCTCGAAGCGGGAGCGTGAGCGAGCCAGGAGCTCAGGCGTGGACAGGATCTGGCCGGTTTCGGCCTTGGCCATCAGCCGGGCGGCCAGATTGACCGCATCACCCATCACGGTGAAGGTCCGCCGGTACGGCGGACCAACCTCGCCGACGAACACCGAGCCGCGGTTGACCCCGATCCGAATGGGGAGAGGGGCGGTGGCGTCCATGATCTCGCGCACCGCGAGCAGCATCCGGTGCTCGTCCTCGCCCGACGTGGCCGGCGCCCCGGCGGTGAGGATGATTTTTCCCCCATCGCGGTCGGTGTCGGTGCCCAGGAACGTGACCTCCTGACGGTCCACGGCACGCTGCGTGATGGTGACGAGACGATGAAGCCGGTCAGCCGTCACCCCCGGACCTTCCCGTTGGATCATTTCGTCGGTCCCGTCGAAGTGGACGAAGGCAACGGTGACGCGACGGTGCTCCGATTCCGGATGTTCGGTGATCAGCGCTTCTCTCAGCCCCACGGGGACGCCGAGGATCAAGTCGACCTCGTCGGGCACCAGCTCGAACGGCCTGAACGAGTCCTCGGGGACAGCCGGAGCCCGCCTGAGCAAGAAACCAGGGCCCTTGGCCACACCGAGCACCGACGGTCGAAGTGCGGCGGCGGTGCTCGGACTCAGCGCGATTTCGCCGGCATCAGCGTTTCCCTCCATGGTCACAACGGTGCTGGCCGCCGGACCGGCAACGATGAACTCACGGTGTGATTCCCCGACGAGGAAGAAGTTGAAGGGACCGCTGTGGACGCCCACCGACATCCGGAGGGCGACCCGTTGACCCAGAACGGTCATGCGCCCGACCTCTCGGAGGGCCCGCCGCATCTCGATGGCGGCGCGGCAGGCGCGTGCCTCGTGGGCATCACCAGAGAAGAACAACAGCAACGCATCGCCGCCAAACTTGAGCAACCGGCCTCCGTAGCCGACGGCCAGGTCGAGCAGGGTCACGAAGCAGGTCCCGATGGTGGCGGTGAGCTCCTCGGCCCCGACCTTCCCGTGCCGGGCCAGTCCTTCGGAAAGCTTGGTGAAGCCTGAAATGTCGACGAAAGCGACCGTGCCGACCTGCTCGCGGTGACGCTCGTCGGGTGTCGAGGCGATCCAATCGATAACCAGCCGCGGAAAATATGGCGCCAGCGGGTGTTGCGCTTCGGAGCCGCCGGATGCCGCGGTAATCACGTTGGCCAACCCATGAACTCATTCCTTCGAGCACCCCGGATGGATGCAGGGGCAACTCTATGACAGCCCAGGTTCTCGCTGGCTCTCGGGGGTCCGTGCCGACGCCGCCCGCCCCTGACCGATCAGGCGTTCCGGTTTTCGCCCTGCAGACCTCCCAGCGGCGTCTGCTGAGGTACGGCGGTATCCGTCAACAGTTCCCCCCGCTCATCCCGACACACGATGGTGACGGCCTTGGACGACCGGTCCGGATAGGGATCCAGATAGTCGACGACCCGAATCCGGCCCGTCGGTCGGTATCGGCCGGAGTCATGACCGCTCGCGGGACGTAAGGATCCAACCCCATGGAGCGGAACAGGCGGGTGGTGGTTCCCAGATCGAGGCCCGCTCGTGCCATCGCGAGAGGTCGAGCTTGCGCAGCAGGATCATGAGCGTGGTCAAGGTTCCGGCCATGACCCCGGCTGCCGCGGCGCCGAGCACCGTGCCGCCCGGAATGACGGCAATCAGTCCGACCAGGAGCAGCAACAGCAGGATCAAGCCCGACCATTCGAGAGCCGAGAGTGACTGCCCGGTCATGGATTCGATGATCGCCCGGTTGGATCCGACTTCGATGCAGAGGCGCAGAAGCTCGCGGTATGCCCCGACCTGCTGTTGGCTTTGCGGCTCGAGGGCATAGATGGCAGCGGCCAGCGCGAGGAACGCCGGGGTCGAGTAGTGGTGGTCGACGAGCCGGTAGTCGATTTCAGAAGTCAGCTGTTCGTCGATGAGGTCCCGAATGCGAGGCTGGTCCTCCTCGGCGAAGACACTGATCATCTGGTGGACGGACAAGAGGGCGACATCGTTCTTGTTGATCGTGTCCTGGAGGAGCAGCAACCGCTCACGGGAGCGTGCGATGGTGAAGGCCAAGAGGACACCGAAGAGGAACGCAGCCATGCTGGCCAGGGCGACCTCCACCTCCAACTCCCCACTCCTCGAACCCACAGCAAGGGAGGACGCCGCCGACAATGATCCCCAAGGACACCGACGGCAACAGCGTGTTCTCACCATTGAGAAGCGATGGCGCGGTGGACCGGGCTGCGGCCATCGGCTCAAGGTACCCCATGGCAACAACGCGTCCTCGGTTGTCTCCCGGCGAGGAGTTCACCGGTGACACTCGTCGGGTGAACTAGTGGTTCAACGGGCTGGTCGAAATGAGGTACTGCTTCCCCGCCACGTTATAGGCGAGCGAGTGGGAGAAGAAGAACCCGATGCTCGTGTTGAACTGGGTGTAGTCCGCTGACAACGGCTCCACTCGGAGGACGTTGGGGACCGTGACGTTGGACCCCGTGGCGAAGCTCCACACTGGCGTCCCGGACGGTGACGTGATGGTGACCGCCTGACCCGGATCAAAGGTCTCACCGTTTTGGAGACCCTGGAAGTTCGTGTTCACCGCCGGACTCGGATCACCGAGATCCATGTCGGTCAAGCCGCAGCTGTTCGCCATGCGGCCGATCTGCCAGCACATCGTGGTGTCCTTTTGAAACGCCGGACGGCCATCGGGGTAGGTCGAGGGTGTCGCCGGGTACATGGGCAAGGCCACGGCGCGCTTGCGATCCCGGACCGGACCGATAACCAGTGATCCCTTCGCATTCAGGCCCTTGGCCACGTTCACGGTAACGCCCAGCCAGTAGGGGTTCGGCAACTGCAGCAGCGGCGAGTAGACCGGCGTGGGCGACTCGTCGTCGGTCATCGCGATGCCCAAGATGCCCCGAACCGGCCCACTGGACCACGTCTTGCCCATCGATGAGTTCGCCGGCACGACCGAGAACGCCGTACTCGGCGAGCTCTTCACACCACCGACGGAGACGGCGCCCGTGTCGATCCTTCCGTTCACCGCGCCGCTGAGGTAGCTAGAGGTGAAGGGTTGGCCCGTCGGGTGCGCCTGCTTCCCAACCGCGTTCGCATCGATCACGAGGCCTGTCGAGCCCGTATCGAGCTGCACCGGTACGGTCGGACCGCCCGCCACACTGACGTCCACCGTCACCAGCCAGCTCCCGTCACTGGCCTGCTTCGTGACGATGGGCACTGCGACGTCATTGGTGCTGGTCTTCGCCTCGGCCGGGCGGGCCACGAACAGGGACCCCGCCGTGGCAGCAAGGAACATGCAGGCCGCCACCGCACACAGACGGCCGCGCACCGCGAGGCCGGTCCGAGGATTGAAGAACTCCGCCGTCGTTTGATTCACGCGTTGTGGTATCGAGCGCGCTTCGATCATGCTTTCGGCCTCCGCGAAGTGGAAGAAACCTGCAACCTCGATCCTCCGCACCGTGATCTGATGCTCTCCGGCAGACCGGACGGAGCAGGCAGTGACATTACTCCCCGATCAGGTGGCCGGCGACAGGCGGGAGAGCTTGGCGGCGTTCTCACCCATGATTTTTCGCTGGCTCTCGGGCCGAAGTGAGGCCACCTTCTCGCTGACGATCTCGACCGGGTTCGGGTACAAACAGGTCGGATGAGGGAATTCCGCCTCGAACATCACGTTGTCCTCACCCACGGCATCAACGAGGTGCCGGAGGTCTCCACGACCCGTCTCGAACCAGAACGTGGCGTACCAGTTGTCGCGAAAAAACTCAGACGGGAGTTTTCGCAACGTGTCGAACCGTTCCGGGGCATTCTCCTCGAGCTCGGAGAACAGATCGTGTCGCTCCGTCATGTGCGAGTCGGCATCCACCGCGCTCCGACTTTCAGCCAGCTCGAGCACCTTTCTCTCTCCCATCGGTCCACGGTCCTCGGTTCGCGGCGGTCTCGGCCCCTCGTCGTCAGCCTAACGGCGGCCGGTCCCTGCTCTCCGTCGGCCGTGCGGACTCATCCCGGACCGTTGACGAACCAGACGTTCTTCTCGACGAGCCGCTCGCTCTTCCAGCCCTCGGCCGTCCGGACCATTTCATGGTGGTAGGAGCCGCCACAGAAGCTCATGTCCGCCATACCCGGTAGCTGCATCGGGTTGTAGAACAGCGCCCGCACCTTGGCCTTGTCGCCCTGCACATCCACTTCGATGTTGCTGATGAAGTGCTGGGTCATCGGAACGACCTGCAACCCCTGCTCGAGCCACGACGCGATCTCATGGGGTGGGCCGACGGGAGCACCGGCCGAGCTGTAGTCCACCAGGGCGTCGGGCGTGAACACGCTCTTCCAGAGCTCCCAGTCCTTCGTGTCCACACCTCTGGCGTATCGGGCCATCAGCTCGTGGATCTCCAGCTTGTCCTGCACGGCTTGCGCGTCCATGGGCCACTCACCTCTCGTTGGTCGTCGGCCAGCCCACGCTAGATGCCGGCTCGATCTGCTTCCTCGAGTCGGTCGTCGGTAAGGTGCACACCACCTCCCCCAGGGAGGAGGTCAGACGTCAGACAGGGGGACCCGATGCGATTCATCCTGCAGTATCCGGAGGCGACAGGGAGCGGGATCGACCTGCTCGACGCGGGCGCAATTCCCGAGGTCGCGGCGGCCGCTGAGGCGGCGGGATGGGATGGCATCGCCCTGACCGAGCACCCGGCGCCCAGCGCATCGTGGCTCGAGACGGGTGGCCACCAGAGCCTCGATCCCTTCGTGGCACTCGCCGCGGCTGCCGGAGTGACCACGACGCTGGCGCTGGTGACGAACCTCAGCGTCGTCCCCTACCGCAATCCCCTCCTCCTGGCCAAGAGCGCGGCGACCCTGAACCGGATGTCGGAGGGACGCTTCTACATGGGTGCCGGCGCGGGTTACCTCAAGTCCGAGTATTTCGCCCTCGGCGTTGACTTCTCCGAGCGCAATGCGCTCTTCAACGAGGCGCTCGAGGTGATGCAACTCCACTGGAGCGGCGAACCGTTCCATTTCGAAGGCCTCCACTTCTCGGCGCGCAACATCCAGGCTCGACCGGTTCCTCGCAACGGCGGCGTTCCGATCTGGATGGGCGGCAATTCCGACGCAGCGCTGAAGCGCGCGGCGCGCTTCGCCGCCGGTTGGATGCCCATGACCGCGCCCGCCTCGGTCGCCAAGACAGCCCGGACTCCCCCCGTCACCTCACCCGAGGAGCTGAACGAACGTCTCTCGAGACTCAAAGAGTACGCCGGGGACCGCTTCGACGACATGGAGTTGATCCTCGGCTTCGGTGGCCACAGCCTGTCCGACTTCGAGCGCGACGCCGAGCAGATCCGGCATCGCCTCGGTGAGATGGACGAGATGGGCGTCGACTGGACGATTGTCGGCGCCCCCTGGAGCACCGCTCCGGGTCCTGTCGAGTGGCTCGAAGCCTTTGGCGAGACGTTCCTCCAGGTCTGAACGGACCAACGCACTGGCGGTCACACGACTCACCCGGCCCTCGGGGCCGCACCGACGGAAAACCCGGGACCGTTGGCCACGCTTTGTTGCGAAAGGAGAACCGGTCGAATCGGCGGAATCGGGCAGGGCGGCTCCAGGTGGCGTTACCTGAGGTCGCCAAGAAGGGATGTCGCGCCGCTGCCGTCGTGCCGGGACTGCTCGAGCGTCCACGGCGATCGGCCCTCTGTGCGGCACCACCATGTTCTTCGTGTCTGGGTATCACTGTGGCGCGCCGGATCCGAATCATTGCGTTGCAGTCTCAAGGAGCTGTCCTCCTGGTTGGTACCAACCATTTCTTCCGGTGGGGATGAGGAGCTCCCCGAACACGCGCATGATGCCTTCAGGGGTGCGCGAATGGATTTCAGTGTTGCTGGTCGAGGAGACCTTCAGCCGGCTAGTCCGGGTCAGGGGCTTCCTGATCTGTGGTTTCGACACCATCGTCGCGAGCGACCGCGAGCTCGGCGTCGGAGGTACGCAGCCGGTTCGCCATGCCTTTCAACAGGGCATCTCGGAACCCGTGGATTCCGGCGACAGTGGGCAGTACTCGCGGCCCGATGACAAGCAGATCCAGTTCGGTGACCGCAGTGATCGTCGCATTGCGAGGCCCCCAGGAAAGAGCCGACAACTCGCCGAAAAAGTCACCGGGGCCCAGTGTGTTGATCGTTTGACCGTGCTGAACAACCTCTCCGGTGCCAGAGAGGATGAGGAAGAGCTCCTTGCTGTCCTCTCCCTCTCTCAGCAGGATCTCGCCCTCACCGACTTTGATGTGCTCCGTCAGGCGCGTCACCTCTCGGAGCTGTGCCTTCGTGCAACCCCTGAAAGCGTCCACCGAAGTCAGATGATCAACCGAGATCTTCGATCCAAAGGTCGGAACCACTCGACGCCTCCTCTTCGACCAGGAACATCCGTAGCGACAAGACCGCCCGCCGCCAGAACGCGCCATCACGTTGTCCGCCCCACATTTTCACCCCGGACGGGCCAATCGGCAAGGGGGATTGGAGCCCGTTTACCGTTTCGTCACTCCGAAATCCCTCCTGTCCAGGAGACTGGACAGGAGGGCACAGCTTCCCGACTCGTGACGTTTGTCCGCTGAGAGAAATCCGCACTGTTGGCCATGAAAAGTGGCTTTTCCAGGCTGATAAGCAGGTTGGTTCGGGCAGCTCGAGAGGTTCGGGGTTCCGGTCGGGTCCCTCCCTCGCCGTACGTGTGCCGGCGAGACGCGTGGTCTCCGCTCCCGTTCGACCAGGCGCTCTCCATGCCCTTGGCTGCGGCCCATTCGACGTCGGATCCCGACTCGCCGGTAGGGCCGCAGATTTCGCAGGAGCTCGGCGTCACGACGCCGCCCGGGTGGATGCAGTTCTGGCGGCACGGCCGACCGCCTTCACCCGGACATAGCCTGGCCAGCGGTGCACTTCAGCAAGGAACTGCACGACGACATCGCCTCGGGCGACATCACCGGCACCTTCCGTCTGTGGCGCCGGCGCCAGGTCAAGGTGGGTGGGCGCTACCGGGTGGGGCGGGTCGAGATCCAGGTCGACAGCATGGATCTGGTTCCCTTTGCGTCCATCAGCGCGGCCGACGTCCGTCGGGCCGGCGAACCCGACCGTGAGGTGCTGCGCCGACGGGCCGCCCACGCCGGTCCGATCCATGACGACACGCCCGTCTACCGGATCGCCTTTCACGTGGTGACGTGACCCCCCGTGCAGGCCGCACGCTCCCCCCGGTATCGTCTGGTTCTCCCGGAGATGCTGGCCACGGAGTCGCCTCCGACACCCCAATGAGGAGGTCCGACATGCAACAACGCCCAATCGGCAACCGGACGGTGAGCGCGATCGGCCTGGGGGAGATGCCCCTCTCCATCGAAGGGCGCCCAGAACGCGCCCAGGCGATCGCCACCATTCACGCCTCGCTCGACGCCGGCGTCACCATCATCGACACGGCGGACGCCTACTCGCTCGGCGTGCACGAGCACGGCCACGGGGAAGAACTCGTCGCCGAGGCGCTCGCCGCCTATGGCGGTGCGACCGATGACGTTCTCGTGGCGACCAAGGGTGGGCACCGCCGGCCCGGGGACGGGAGCTGGACGGTGCACGGCGATCCGGCCTACGTGAAGGAGGCGTGCGAAGCCTCGCTCAAGCGCCTCGGGGTCGACGCCATCGGGCTCTACCAGTACCACCGCCCCGATCCCAAGGTGCCCTGGGCCGAGTCCGTGGGCGCGTTGGCCGAGCTGCTCGACGAGGGCAAGATCCTCCTGGCCGGGGTGTCCAACGCCACGGTCGAGCAGATCGACGAGGCGCAACGCGTCCTCGGTGGTCGTCTGGCGAGCGTCCAGAACCAGTTCTCACCCCGCTTCCGCTCCTCGGAGGGTGAGCTCGAGCATTGCGAGAAACTCGGCATCGCCTTCATTCCCTGGAGCCCGCTCGGGGGCATCGGACAGGCAGACGCCATCGAGCAGAGCCACGCCGGCTTCGTCCAGGTGGCCGCCGAGCTGAGCGCCAGCCCCCAGCAAGTCACCCTGGCCTGGATGCTGGCGAAGGGATCTCGGGTCATCCCGATCCCCGGGAGCAGCCGCCCCGCCACAGCCGAGGCGTCGGCCGCGGCAGCGGATCTGACCTTGAGCGCCGAGCAGGAGGCCCGTCTCGACGCGTCCTGAGGACGGCGGCGGAACAGAAGGACGGCCCGACGTGTTACACCGATGTCGTCTGGTGACCGGCGAGAGCCGTCCGGGCGAGGCACCGTTGGTGCTCGGAGTTCGTAACAGGAAGTGAGACTGGCATGCCTGCGGTGACCGTTCCCGACAACCTCGTGCTGTCCCGGCTCCGGGCGCCGACCGATGCGACCGCGCGTCCGGTGAAGAGCGTCACCGACGCTCCAGCGGGGTTCGAGGGCGAGGGTTTTCCCGTTCGGCGGGCCTTCGCGGGCGTCTCCGTGGCGGATCTGGACCCGTTCATCCACATGGACCAGATGGGCGAGGTCGAGTACGCCCCGGGCGAGCCCAAGGGCACACCCTGGCACCCTCACCGGGGCTTCGAGACCGTCACCTACATGATCGACGGCACCTTTCAGCACCAGGACTCCATCGGTGGTGGCGGCCTCATCACCAACGGCTCCACCCAATGGATGACCGCCGGCTCGGGCATTCTGCACATCGAACGGCCGCCGGACCAGCTGATCGCGAGCGGCGGCCTGTTCCACGGCATTCAGCTCTGGGTCAATCTTCCGTCGGTGGACAAGATGATCTACCCCCGCTACCAGGACGTCGACGCGGGCAGCGTCCTGCTGCTGACGTCGCCCGACGGGGGCGCCCTCGTCCGTGTCATCGCGGGCGACTTCGACGGCCATCGAGGTCCCGGCAGCACGCACACGCCGGTCTCGCTGGTGCACGCGACCGTACAGCCCGGCGCGGAGCTGGTCCTGCCCTGGCCGCGTGAGTTCAACGCCCTCGTCTACGCGCTGTCCGGCAGCGGCACGATCGGGCCGGATGGCCGTCCCTTCCACACCGGCCAGCTCGCGGTGCACGGTCCGGGAGACGCCCTGGTTCTGCGGGCAGATCCCACGCAGGAGTCACGCCATGCCGGCCTTGACGTCCTCGTCCTGGGTGGCCAGCCGATCGGTGAGCCCGTGGTGGCCCATGGGCCCTTCGTCATGAACACCCGGGCCGAGATCATCCAGGCCTTCGAGGACTTCGATGCCGGCAAACTCGGAAGGGTACCGGCTCATCACATCGGCAACGCCTAGCCTGCGCAATCCATGGAGCGGATTCCCGGCACTGAGGTGACCCACGGGGCGACCTGGACCGCAACGGACATCGGGGATCTGACCGGGGTCACCGCCCTGGTCACCGGAGCCAACAGCGGTATCGGCTACGAGACCGTGCGGGCTCTGTCCGATCATGGCGCGCACGTCGTCATGGCCTGCCGAAACCAGGAGAAGGCGCGCAAGGCCCGGGACAGATTGGAAGGAGAACTCACGCGGTCCTCCCTCGAGCTCCTTCCCCTCGATGTGTCCGACCTGGACTCGGTCCGGCGCGCCGCCGGCGCCTTCCTGTCGGCGCACGCCCGCCTGGACGTCCTGGTCAACAACGCGGGAGTGATGGGCACGCCGTACCGCCTGACCCCCGACGGCTTCGAGCTGCAGATGGCCACCAACCACCTGGGTCACTTCGCGTTCACGGGCCTCCTGCTCGATCGCATCGTTACGACCGAGCGCTCACGCGTGGTGACGGTCAGCTCGCACATGCACCGCCTGGGCCGCCTCCAGATCGAAGACGTCGCGAACCCGTCACCCCGCAACACCTGGGTGAGCTACGGCACCACGAAGCTGGCCAACCTCCTCTTCACCCAAGAGCTGAGCCGGCGGTTGGCCGCGGCGGGGCTGGCCACCATGGCCGTGGCCGCGCACCCCGGCTGGACCCAGAGCAACCTGACCAGCAACGGCACCGCCCTGAGCGACAGCCGGGTGCGTCGCACGCTCGGACGCGCCGTGAGCTCCACCCTCGGGCAGACGACCGCCACCGGAGCACTACCCGTGCTCTGCGCCGCCACCTCACCCGCGGTCCACTCCGGCCAGTACGTCGGCCCCTCGCGCATGTTCGGTTTCTTCGGCCCACCCCGTCTGACCCGGCCGTCGCGCCGGGGGCGCGACGCTGCTGCGGCCGCCGAACTCTGGAGGCGCTCAGAAGAGCTGACGAGCGTGTCCTACTCGCTCGGCGCGGGGGTCTGAACGCACGCACGACAGACGGAGACTTCGGAGTCCGGCGCCGGCGCCGCGGCCAGGCCACGAAGAAACGCGGCGTGCCCGGGTACCCGTTCGGGTCTGAGCACGCGGCCCGCGGTCACGATCTGCACGGACGCCGCCCGGGCGAGCCGCAGGGCCGCGGTTGCGCTCTGGGCCCGGGCCCCGCTGACGTAGGTGTCTTCGAGCACCAGCACGTGGCGCCCCCGCACGGCAGAGCGCCGGGCCGGCGGGACGACGAATCCGTCGCGGCGGGGACGCATGTGCCCGAGCGACCCCGGACCGCGGCAGAGCAGGTCGGCCGCCAAGCGGGCACCGAGGCGGCCGTGCACGACGTCACCGAGCCCGGCCACCGCGGCCAGCGGCGCCCCGGATGGACGCGTCGTCGAGGGGACGGCAAGGACCAGGTCCACCGGGGCGTCTCGGGCCAGGCAGTCCGCATGGGCGGCGAAGAACGCGTCGACGAGGGCCAGCACGATCGGGGTGTAGCGCGCCCGCGCCTCGGGCACGGGCGATTCCTTGTAGCCCATGAGCAGCGTGTAGAGGGGCCCGGGTAGCGGGCAGAGCCGGATCGGGGACACGGGAGTCAGTGGGAGAGCGAGGCGGCGGCCCACCAGGCGACAGGCGAAGCAGAGGGCGGAGGCTCCCGTCGGGCCGCAACAGATCAGGCAGACCCCGGGGCCGGGAGGCGGGACCCGGTAGGGATCAGGCGGTGGGTCCGGGCTCGGGTCGATGCAGGAGAAAGGTCCCGGTGGCCCGGCTGACCAACGACCCGTCGGCGGCCCGTACCGACGCCTCGGCGTAGGCCACCTGCTTGGCCATCCGCACGACCTCGCCGCGCAGCTCGAAGGGGTCGCCGAGGCGCGCCGGCCGCATGCACTCGGTCTTCATCTCGAGCGTGCCCCGGGTGCGGGCCTTGCGGGGCAGGGCGGCGTTGATGGCGAAATTCATGGCGGCGTCGAGGAGAAGGGAATGGACGCCCGCCTGGGTGATCCCGTGGGGATTGCAGGCCAACTCGGTCGGGGTGAAGGTGCCCCCGGCCCAGCCCAGGTCCTCCCCGTCCACCCCGTAGGTGGCGAACGCACCACCAACCAGACCGATGATCGGCATGCCGCCGTCGCCCAGCCAGCGGTCCATGTCCTTGCCGGTGTCCTTGCCGGTGTCCTTGCCGGTGTCCTTGCCGGTGTTCTTGCCGGTGTCCCTGCCGGTGGTCTTGCCGGTGTCCCTGCCGGTGTCCCTGCCGGTGGTCTTGCGGGTGTCCGTGGCGGTGTCGTCGGGGGCCACCGGATCCGTCTCAGCCATCGCCGGGAGACTACCGGGCGAACCGGAGGACGCCCCGGTCCCCCGGGTGGCCCGATTCGGGAGCCCAGGTACACTGGTTGTCTGTTCTGAACCGGCAGGGAGCGGCCCGCCGGAGTTGGAAGGAGACGCCCATGACCACCGCAGTGATCGTCGATGCCGTGCGCACGGCCGGCGGGAAGCGCAACGGGAAGCTGCGTGGCTGGCACGCCGTCGACCTGGCCTCCGAGTCGCTCAAGGCACTGGCGGAGCGCAACAAGCTCGATCCCGCCCTCGTGGACGACGTGATCATGGGCTGCGTCATGCAGGTCTCCGAGCAGTCGCTCAACATCGGGCGCAACGCCGTGCTGGCCGCGGGATGGCCCGAGTCCGTGCCGGCGACGACGATCGACCGCCAGTGCGGGTCTTCACAGCAGGCCCTGCACTTCGCGGCCCAGGGCGTGATGGCCGGCGCCTACGACATCGTCGTGGCGGCCGGAGTCGAGAGCATGACGCACACCCCGATGGGCTCCTCGGTCGTCAGGGACTTCGGTTTCCCGTTCGGCCCGCGCATGATGGCGCGCTACCGCGACGAGGAGGGCCACAACCGCCTGCAGGGCCAGGGCATCGGGGCCGAGATGATCGCCGACCAGTGGGGCATCTCGCGCGACGAGCTCGACGCCTTCTCGGTGCAGAGCCACCAGCGGGCGGCCCGGGCCACGGCCGAGGGCCGCTTCGAGAACGAGATCGTCCCGGTGCCGGTCAAGGACGAGGAGGGGAACGACACCGACGAGCTCCTGCAGGCCGACGAGGGCATCCGTCCCGACTCGAGCGTGGAGGCGCTGGCCAACCTGAAGCCGGCCTTCAAGGAGAACGGCAAGGTCACCGCGGGCAACTCGTCGCAGATCACGGACGGCTCCTCGGCCGTGCTGATCATGAGCGAGGAGAAGGCCAACGCGCTGGGGCTGCGCCCGCGGGCCCGTTTCCACGCTTTCGCTCTGGCCGGCGTCGACCCCGTCACCATGCTGACCGGCCCCATCCCCGCCACCACCTCGGTGCTCGAGCGGGCCAAGCTCACGCTCGAGGACATCGACGCGGTGGAGATCAACGAGGCATTCGCCTCGGTCGTGCTGGCGTGGGAGAAGGAGCACCACCCCAATATGGAGATCGTGAACGCCAACGGTGGCGCCATCGCGCTGGGCCATCCGCTGGGTGCGTCGGGCGGCAAGCTCATGGGCACGCTGCTCAACGAGCTCGAGCGGACCAACGGTCGCTGGGGTCTTCTCACCATGTGCGAGGGCGGCGGGCTGGCCAACGCCACCGTGATCGAGCGGTTGGGCTGAACCAGGCCTGGCCCCCGGAACCGGGGGTGGCAGGAAGACAGGGCCGTCCCCGTCAGGGGAGCCCGGGGACCGTCAGCGGTATCTGGTCGCCAGCAGGAAGCCGACGAAGATCATCACGAGGCCGATGACCAGGCCCCAGGGTGAACCGTGGGCCAGGCCGGGCAGGTGGGCCAGGTAGTTGACCGTGATGACGGCCACGCCGCCGATCAGCAGAACGAGGATCAGCGCGCCGAACCATCTCGGGCTGTGCCGCACGCTCTTGGGGATCGGCGCGGTGTAGCGGCCGCTCTCCTCGGCTGTCTTGTAGCGGCCCACCTTCGAGGTGGTGCGGCCCGAGGCCGACTTGCCCTTGCGCGAGCTGCTGCCCGGTCCCTTGGTGCTGGTTGCCACAGGGTGAGAGGTTAGCCAGCGCCGGCGGGGCGTTCCGGGCGGGAGAGCGGGCCGGCGGCGGTACGATCGTCGACCCATGGGACCGCGGGTGCTCCTCGTCGACAACTACGACTCGTTCGTCTACAACCTGGTCCAGGAACTGGGCGAGCTGGGGGCCGAGCCGGTGGTGTACCGCAACGACACCATCGACGTGGCGGGCATCCGGGCCGAGAAGCCCGACGCCGTGCTCATCTCGCCCGGGCCGGGTCGTCCCGAGGACGGGGGGGTGAGCCTCGAGGCCATCGCCGCGCTGGCCGGGGACATCCCCCTGTTGGGGGTCTGCCTGGGGCACCAGTGCATCGGCCAGTCCTTCGGTGGCGAGATCGTGCCGGCCCCCCACCTGATGCACGGCAAGACCTCGGAGATCCACCATGACGGGAGCGGTATCTTTGCCGGCCTGCCCAATCCCTTCGTGGCGACGCGGTACCACTCCCTGGTCGTCCGGCCCGAGTCGGTGCCCGACTGCCTGGAGGTCACCGCGACCTCGACCGACGGGGTGGTCATGGGCCTGCGCCACCGGGAGTTCGCCGTCGAGGGCGTGCAGTTCCACCCCGAGTCGGTGCTGACGGCGTCAGGGCCGGCCCTGCTCGGTAACTTCCTGTCTCAGCTGCCGGTGGGGACGCCGGCGAAGCCCTAGATCAGCCGCCCGGGCCGCCCGGTCCGCCGGGCCGCCCGGGCCGCCTCGGAGCTGACCGGGCAGCGTCGGTGTGGTCGGCGGGCTCGCGGTGGTGCTCGTGGTCGTGCTGGACGCCGGCGTCGTGGTGGTGGTGGTGGCCTGGCAGACCGAGATGTTGACCGTGCTGTTGCTGGCCACCTGCGTCCCCTGGGCCGGGTTCTGACTGTCGACGGTGCCGGGCTGCGCGCCGTTGGCGCATCCCGTGTCGAAGGTCGTGTTCGGCACCAACCCGGCATTGGTGATGGCATTCTGCGCCGAGTTGGCCGACTGGCCGACCACGCCGGGCACCGAGGCGCAACTGCCGCTCGACACCACGATGTTGACCGGCGTGTTGGGCTGCACGGTGACCCCGGCGGCCGGGTTCTGCGCCGCGACGACCCCGGTCTGGAACTGGCTCGAACAGGCACTCGTCTGGGATCCCACGTTGAGCCCGGCCTGGGTCAAGTGTGACCCCGCCGCGAGGGGCGATTGCCCGAGCACGCTCGGCACCGAGACCTCGCTCTGCGTGCCCGAAACAGTGAGCACCACTGTCGCGTTCTTCTTGACCTTGGCTCCGCCGGCCGGCGTCTGCGAGATCACGGTCCCGACGGACTTGGGACTGGTGATGCTCTTGACCGAGTAGTGAAGGCCCTGCGCGGTGATGAGCGGAATGGCCGCGGTCAGCTGCTGACCGGTCACCGACGGCACGGTGACGATGGGGATGGTGGGCCCCTCGCTCACCACCAGGTCGACGGTGGAGTCCTTGTCCACCGACGTGCCGGCAGTCGGGTTCTGCGACAGCACGAGGCCCTTGGTCCTGGCGTTGGTCTGGAAGCTGACGGTGCCGACGGCGAGCCCTTCGTTCTTCAGCGTCTGGGTGGCCACGCTCTGGGGCACCCCGGTCACGGCGGGGACGTTCACCTTGCTGGCCAGGACGGAACGCAGCAGGAAGAAGGCGATGATGCCCAGCGCGACCAAAAGGATCACGAGAAGGATGACCAGGCGGCGGTTGCGTTTCTTGCGCTGGGCGTCGTCCTGGCCGGGGAGCATCGATGTGCCGTCGAGGACGGCAAGGGTGCCGGTCGTCGGCCCCATCATGGAGGTCGTGCCGAGCGCGGTCATCATCGAGGTCATGCCGGGATCGGCGGCCTCGACGGGTCGCCCGTCGGCAAAGCGCAGGAGGTCGGCCCGCAGCTCCTCGGCCGACCCGTAACGGTCGTCCGGGTTCTTGGCCATCGCCTTCATGATGATGGCGTTGAGCGCCGTCGGGACGGCCGGATTGGCCACCCGGGGCAGGATGGGCTGGTCGCGCACGTGCTTCGAGGCAACCGCCACCGGCGAGTCGCCGGTGAAGGGCGGCTTGCCGACCGACATCTCGTAGAGAACGACGCCGAGCGAGTAGATGTCGCTCCGGGCGTCGACCCCCTTGCCCTCGGCCTGCTCGGGCGAGAAGTAGGCGGCCGTGCCCATGACGGCGCCGGTCTGGGTCAGGCTCTCCTCGGTGTTGATGGCCCGGGCGATCCCGAAGTCGGTGACCTTGACCTCGCCGTCGGGGGTGATCAGCACGTTGCCCGGCTTCACGTCGCGGTGGACCACGCCATGGCGGTGGGCGAAGGCGAGGGCGGCGGCCACCCCGGCGCCGATGCTGGCGATCTCACGAGAGGGCAGCGGCTCGGGATCCTTGAGGACGGCCGAGAGGGGCCGGCCGTCGACGTACTCCATGACGATGAAGTACGAGCCGTCGTCCTCGCCCCAGTCGAACACGGGGACGATGTTGGGGTGGGACAGGTTGGCGGCGGCCTGGGCCTCCCGGCGGAACCGCTCGACGAAGGTCTTGTCGACGGAGAGCTCGGGGAAGAGCACCTTGAGGGCGACCGGCCGATCGAGCTGGCGGTCGACGGCCCGATAGACCTGAGCCATCCCGCCGCGCGCAACCAGATGGGTGATCTCGTAACGCCCTGAGTAGACGCGCGGGGCTTCGACGGGTTGCACTCGGGCCCTGAGCCTACGCGTGGCTTCCCGCGAGAACCTGGACGGTCTCGCTCTTCGGCGGGGCGGGCGACTCGCCGGACGGCGGATGTGGCTGCGGCTGCGGGCGCGGGCACGGGCGCGTCATGGCGTGCCCGCCGGAGCCGTCGGCGTCGTGGCCGGCGCGCCAGGCACGGTCGTGGTGGGCAGACCGTTGGCGGTCGTGGTGGTCGTCGTGGTGGTCGTGGTGGTCGTTGTTGTGGTCGTCGTGGTGGTCACGCCGTTGATGTAGGACTTGGCCTTGGCCAGCGAGGACTTCTGGACCCCCGTGTGCAGGGCGACCAGGGCAGCGGGCGGAACGTCACTCGTGGTGTGCGGCGAGCGGTACACCACCTTGGGGTGGAACCAGAGGACGCCACCCGGCTGGCCCTGTTTGACGACGATCTGCGTGCCCTGGGTGGTCACGACCCAGTTGTCGTAGGCGTACCAGCGGATCGCGTAATAGGCCCCGATCGGCACCGCCGCCACCAGGATCACGAAGCCCAAGACCCGGAAGGTGATCCGTCGGGGAATGCCCAACCGGCGACGGCGCGCCCGCCGGCTCTCCTTCTCGTCCGTCGGGGCGGCGGGCGGTTGGGGCTGGGCTCGGGGCGGGACGCGTGCGGTGCTGCGGGCCACCGGAACGGCGGCGGTGGGACTGTCGAGAAGGAACTCCTCGCCGTGCGGGACATCGGCCGGCGTCGCCTGATCACGCCGGTCCCCGTCCCCGAAGCCGAGCTGCGTGCCGGGGGCCAGCGTGTCGTCGGAGCGTGCGTCCGTCTCCGGCTGCTGTTGGGTGAGGAGGGCGGTCGTCGTCAAGGCCTCCGCAGAGGCGGCAGCACCCGCCGCCGCTCCGGCCGCCGCATCGGACGGTCGGTCGCCTTCTCCGTCGTCGTCCGGGGCGCCCTCGCCTGGGCCGGCCGGGTCGGATCCGGAATCGCCGACCGCTGGGTTGACCGCCGTCGGCTGGCTGGTCGCCTGGCCGATCGGCGTCACCAGGGCCGCTGATCCGTTCACGTCCTCGCCAACCTGCACGTCGACGATGACGACGGTGATGTTGTCGGCACCTCCATTGGCGTTGGCCACATCCACCAGGCGCTTGGCGGCCTCGCCGGGGTCCGCCACCGCACCCAGGACCTGGGACATCTCGTGGGGATCCACCTCGTTGGAAAGCCCGTCGGAACAGAGCAGGACCCGGTCGCCCGAGCGGAGATGGAGCTCCCACATGTCCGTCTCGACCTCGGAGGAGACGCCCAAAGCCCGGGTGAGGATGTGACGCTGCGGGTGGACGGCTGCCTCGGCCACGGTTATCTCGCCGTGGCGCATCCGCTCCTCGGCCAGGCTGTGGTCGTCGGTGACCTGGACCATCTGCTCGTCGGAGAACACGTAGGCCCGGGAATCGCCCACATTGGCCAAGGCCAGTACGTCCTTCCCGTCACCCCCGCCCACCAGGGCGAGCGCGGTGAGGGTCGTCCCCATGCCCCGGAGGTCCTCGTTGGCCAGGCTCTCGCGCCAAATCGCGGTGTTGGCCTCGGAGAACGCCTCGCGCAGACCGCTGGCGCTGGGTGCACGCTCGAACGCCTGCTCGAGGGTCTCGACCGCCACCCGGGCCGCCACCTCGCCACCCACGTGGCCGCCCATGCCGTCGGCCACGGCGAACAGGTTCGAGCTCTCGAGGGGGACGTCCTGATTGACCGGGCGGACGCGCCCGACATGCGTCGCCGAGCCCGACCGCAGCACTGTCACCGGGCCACCTCGAACACGGTGGAACCGATCTGGAGCAAGTCACCCTTGCCCAGGCGCATGGCTTGGGAGATCTGCTCCGAGTTGACGTAGGTGCCATTGGTGGAGCCGAGGTCTTCGACCCAGAGCTGGTCGTTGTGGCGGAACAGCCGGGCGTGCAGCGTCGAGGTATAGATGTCGTCGGTCATGGGCACACCGCATCCGGGCGAGCGTCCGATGGTGAGCTCGTCGTCGAGGTCGTAGTTGCGGCCGGCTTGCTCGGGGGGCTGGAGCACCGTGAGGTACAGCGGACGCCGGCGACGTTCCCTGCGTGACTCCACCGGCTGGCCGCCGTGACGCGCCACGCGCCGCTCCTGGCGCCGTTCCCAGCGCGGCTTGCGGATGGTGGCGGGGCTCATCTCGACCCAGACCGCACGGACCACACGCAGGAAAAAGATGAAGATCAGCGCGATGACACTCCACTGCAGGATGTGCAGGACGGCATTGAGATTCTGCGTGGCGAGCAGGACCGCCACCCCACCACCTCCTGCCGTCACGACATTTCGAAGATGAGCCGCGTCGATCCGACGCTGATCTCGTCCCCGCTGGCCAGGAGCTGCTCCCGGATGGGAACACCGTTCACCCTGGTGCCGTTGGTGGAGCCGAGGTCCGTGACGAAGACCCCGTCACCTTTCCGCCGCAGCTCGGCGTGGCGCCGGCTCACGTTGGAGTCGGACAGCACGACCTCGCACTCAGGCAGGCGCCCGACGACCACGGCGTCGGAACCCACGGTGACCCGCCGCCCGTCGGGGAGGAGCAGCTCAGCCAGGAAGCCACCGTCCTCGCTCTCACGAACCTCGGCCGAGACGGTGAAACGGCCGGACTTCAGCGACGCGCCCTCGAAGATCTCCACCTCGACCGGGCCGACGAAGGAGTAGCCCTCGATCTTGGCGTGCTCGCGGGCCGCGTCGGAAAGCTCGCGCGAGAGCGCATCGATGAAATTGGCGAACCGGCCGACGTCGGCGGAGGAGAGGGTCACGGCAAAGGCGTTGGGCGCGATGAGGCCCCGCACACCGACCCGCCGGTGCAGATCCATCTCGCGGGTCAGCCTGCGGCCGATCTCGACCGGCTGGAGGCTGCTTCGAAACGGCTTGGCCAACGTACCCTCCACCAGACGCTCGAGGCGCTCCTCAAACTGCTGGAGTCCCATGGTCTTCGACAGATTACCGGCCAGGCGCCCCGACCTGGGATTCACGGGGCGTCTGACCTGGTCACCCCGGTACGGGCGGCCGGGACCCGGCGGCGCAGAGACTACTGTTGGCCGGTCACTCGGGCGAGTGGCGGAATTGGCAGACGCGCAGGATTCAGGTTCCTGTGTCCGAAAGGATGTGCGGGTTCAAGTCCCGCCTCGCCCACAACGAGCCAGGTGATCACCCGGTTGACCGACCACCCGGGGCTTGACGTCGCCGACCGTCCCGCCGCCGGTTGCCGGCGTCACGGGACCGCAGCGCGGCGGGCCGGCCGCATCGTCAGGAGGACCCTCGAAGGCAGATCGTCTGTCGGTGGCCAAGGTCGACATCGAGGCCAAGGCCGCCGGGCCCGGCGCTTCTCGGTCCTGTCCGTACCGATTCTGCGGTGCCCGCAGGACCATACTGGGGGCCATTACACCGAGTCTGAGTCTGCGCAATGATCGATGGGTCCGGGTGGCGCTTGCCATCGTGGTCATCTGCCTGGGCGTTGCCGTGGGGATCTGGGGTGCACAGCAGGGTGGGTCGTCCGCCTCCACGACTGCGGCCGCAAAATCGGGAACTGTCAGAGAGATGGTGGCAACACAAGCCACAGTCGATGATGTCTCCGAGGCCGACGTGAACTCCGACCTTTCCGGGGACATCGGGACGCTCGACGTGGGAATCGGCGATGAGGTCTTCGCCGACGAGACGCTCGCCGAGACAGATTTCTACAGCGATGATGCGGCGTTGTACGAGGAATCACTTGCCCTCGGCGACGACGAGTCCCAGCTCTCCTCGGACGAGTCCAACCAGTCCCTCCAGTCCGCCAATGCGGAGTTGGCGACGGTCCAGGAGGAGGTCACGACCGACCAGGCGAATGCCGCCCAAGCGCAGACGGGCGTAGCGACGGTGCAGACGCAGAACGAGGCGACCCTGGCACAAGACGAACCGGCCGTGTCCCAGGCGGAGACGACCTGGAGCACGGACAATGAGTCATTGACCACTGACCAGTCGAATTTGACTAAGGACCAGGATGCGCTCGAAAGCGCGCAGGAGCAGCTCTCGGAGGCTGGATGCCCGACCCCGCCATCGGGGTCAACCGCCGACTGCACATCTCTGGCCGGCGCGGTGACGCATGCACAGACTGCGGTGGCCTCGGATCAGACGACCGAGAGCAAAGATCAGTCTGCGGTGGAAACTGACCAACAGTCCGTGCAGGATGATCAGACCACCCTCTTGATCGACGGGCTCAACGACCAAGCTTCCCTGACCCAGGCGACGTCGAAGTTGACGACCGCTCAGCTCGCGCTCTCGATTGCCGAAGCGGCGTCGGCAAGTGCTCAGGCGGCAGTTTCCCAATCGCAGCGCGAGGTGGACATCGTCACGGAAGTCGATGCTCAGAAAGTCACTCAACTCGAAGCGCAGGTGCAATCGCAGAAGGACGACCTGCGATACAACCGGCTGACTGCTCCGATCACCGGAACGGTCAAGAGCGTCCAGATCAAACCTGGAATGGCAGTGAGCTCCGCTCCCTCGGAACTCACGGTGGGGTCGAAGCCATCGACCGCCGCCATCGTGATCGACAGCCATGGCTCTCTTGTCGCCGAGACGAAGGTCGACGGTTCAGCCGCGGCTGACATCCGTGTCGGTGATCCCGTCCAGCTGACGACCGCCCGGGGCCACGCGGCGGTCCGCGGAACGGTGAGTTCGGTCGGGATCGCCTCGACGGACCAGTCGGGAAGGGAAACGGTGCCCGTCACCGTGGTGATCCCCAAGGACCCAGCGGGCTTGTCCCCCGGCCTGACCACCGAGGCGCACATCACGCTCCTCGAAAAGGACCACGTGGTGACCGTTCCGTCTGCCGCGATACACACCAGCGGCGGGCGCACCTTCGTCGACGAGCTCGTCAATGGCCGGAGTGTCAGTCACGACGTCCGCGTGGGAATTGTCGGCAACGGCGTCACTCAGATCGTGTCGGGAATCTCCGACGGGACCAAGGTCGTGGTGCCGAATTAATCCTGCCCCGCCTCCACCCGGCGGCCATTCGAGTACTGGCGCCCGGGTCCATCGCCTCGTTCATCAACTCTCTCAGCCTGAACATCTGTACTGAGTAGCTGAGGGTGATCCGGAGACCGGGTTGGCAACCGCCGGGCTCGTCTCGCTCCCAGCGGGACGAGCAACCGCTGTGTTCTTCGCAAGCACGGACGCCGTCTCGGCTCCTCGCCGCCACCGGGCAGTACGACTGAGCCCTGGCTCCCGAATGCCATATGGCCAGGCGAGAACTCCTGGGACGCTGATGCAATCCTTCGGACAAGTTCCTCCCGCTGGTGCCCCGGTGTCCCGGGAAGGCGGATCCGTAGCATCATCGGCATCGAGGCAAACAGAGCGGCCGGGCTGCCGCGAGCATGGCCTCCGCCTCGCTCGGGCGAGCCTGGGCCAAATTTTGCCCACGCTTTACCTTGCCAGGAGACTGCCGAGATGTCCGGCTCCGTACGCTCCGAGCGGCGCCCGATCACAGCACAGAGGGAGGTGTCGCGTTGGCTGACACGAGCGGTCCGGGCAGGATCGCGACAAGACGGCCGACGTAGGCTCTTCACGTGGCGGACTGCTCGGGGAGCGGTGTGGGGTGACAACGCTGATGCTCATCGAGGACGATGTGCGGATTTCGCGCTCACTCGAGACTGCACTCTCCGCCCGCGGGTTCCAGGTCCTGACGGCCTTCACGGGGCTGGACGGACTGCGGTCAGTCTTCGAACACCGGCCGGCCGCCGTGGTCCTTGATCTCGGCCTACCCGATATCGACGGCTTTGAGCTCATCAAAATGATCCGGGCCGTGAGCGAGGTGCCCATCGTCGCTGCCACCGCACGAGACGAGGAAGCGGGCATCGTCCGTACGCTTGACGCGGGAGCCGACGACTACGTCATCAAACCCTTTTCGGCGGACCACCTCGAGGCCAGGTTGCGCGCCGTCCTCCGCCGCACCGCATGCAGGGAGGACCCCGTTCTTGTCGTCGGTGACCTCCGCATCGATACGTCGGCGCGGGAAGCGCGGCTTGGCGACAACGCGCTCGATCTGACCCGCAAGGAGTTCGACCTCCTGGCGTTCCTTGCTTCGCAACCGGGGCACGTGGTGTCGAAGCGCGAGATCCTCGCTGCCGTCTGGGACCAGCCGCTCGGCGGCGCTGACAAAACGGTCGACGTGCACTTGTCGTGGCTACGGCGGAAGCTCGGTGAGTCAGCGGCGGAGCCACGGTACGTGCACGTTCTACGCGGCGCCGGGGTGAAGCTCGTCAATCCCCGCTGATGAGGCGGCGCCTCAATCTGACCGTGCTGGCGGTCACCGCCATGGTGACACTGGCCTTCATCGTCCCACTTGGAGTGGTGGTCCGGATCGCGGCCAATGGCCGGGCACTCTCGGTGGCCGACCAGGAGGCCCGTACCCTTGCCGGGGTATTGGCATCGGAGAGTTCGAACGCCGCGCTGCAGTCCGTGGTGGGCCAGCTCAACGCGGACGGCAGCGGACGACGGGTCGCCGTGTTCACGACCGGAGGGGCCATCCTCGGCGCACCCGTCGCCGTGCCGATGACCCAACTCTCTTCGGCCAGGGCGGGCCGCGCCTTCTCCGCGTCCTACCGGGGAACCACGCTCGTCTGGGTTCCCGTGCGTCTTCCTACGGGCACGGTTGTCGGGGTCGTGAGCGTGCCAGGCAACCTCCTCACCGCGGGGGTCTGGAAGGCATGGCTGGTCCTCGCCGCGGTCGGCGTAGCCATCCTGGGTTTGGCCCTCCTCCTCTCGGACCACCTTGGGCGCTCTTTGGTTCGTTCCATCGAGGACCTCGACACCGTGACCCGACGCCTGAGCACCGGAGACCTGGACGCGCGTGCCGTGCCGGCGGGACCCGCGGAGATCGAGCACATGGCCCGGGCCGTCAACGCGCTCGGCGAGAGGATCGTCGAGTTGCTCGAGCTCGAACGCGAACAGGCGGCAGACCTCTCACACGGACTTCGCACCCCGCTCACGGCGCTCGCCCTTGAAGCCGACGCACTCATCGATTCCGGGGACCGACAGAAGATGCGGGCCGCAGTGGACGACCTCACCAAGGCGGTGAACAGCGTTATCGTCGAAGTCCGCCGCGCCCGCCCTCAGCCGACGCCAGAGAAGTCCGACATCACCGAGACGATCAGGGCCCGGCTGACCTTCTGGTCCGTTCTGGCCGAGGAGCAGGGTCGGCGGTGGACGCTGGAGCTGCCCGAGACCGGCGTCATGGTCTGCGTCCCTGCTGCCCAGCTGGCGGCGGCGATCGACGCACTTGTCGGCAACGTCCTCGCCCACACCCCCGAGAGGACGCCCTTCCGGGTGACGCTCTCGGCCTCTGCGGTGCAGGCCGTCCTGGTCGTCGAGGACGATGGACCGGGGTTCCCGGATGGTCCAGTCGATCGACGCGGGCACAGCGGGGGCGGCTCCACCGGCCTCGGGCTCGACATCGCTCGTCGCACGGCCGAACGCGCGCACGGGAGCATGGCCACCGGTGCTGCGCCGGGCGGCGGTGCCCGCGTAGAGATCCGTTTCGAACGGGCCTTGGAGGCGCTGCCAGCCGGCGCTGGCGAGTCGGGTCGGCGGAGCGTGCCGCCTCCACGACTGACGGCCCACATCTGAGACCCTGGCGTTCGCAGCCGGCACGCCCATTCGGCAACTGCCGTCTGCAGCCCGAGGACCGCCTACGGGGTTTCACTCGGCCCGGCGGTCAAGTTGCCGCCGGCGCTCGGCTGCGTCCTGGTGGCGGTCCCGTTCTGGCACCTGGCGCCAAGGAGAAGGGCCGCGCTAGAGCCGGTGAAGCGGACGAGCGCTTCTTGCGGCCCACTGCTCTGCACCGTCACCTGGAACCCATCAGCGGGCACAGCACTCTTGAGCGTGACGGCGCTTCCCTGGCACGTCACGGTGATGGATCCGCCTGCGTTCGAGAAGGTCGTCGCGGCAAGTCCTGGCGTCACCGACGTCGCCGGCGGCGTCGTCGTGGTCGTGGCCAGTGTCGGCGGCGGTGTCGCGGTCGATTTGACCGGCGCCGTCATCGAGGTCGTAGTCACGACCGTGGGAGTCTGACGCGCTTTCGGCAACGTCGTGGTCGTGATCGCCGATGGGGCATGGTCCCCTACGGCAGAGGGCGACGGCCTCGTTGACGGACCGGTGGGCTCCGTCGGCGAGGACGGCATGGATGTGATGGACGTGGTCGGGACGTTCCAGGTGGTGATCGCCCTCCGCGCCGGGGGCGACAAAGTGGCGGCTCGTGCGACACCCAGCGCGGGAAGGACGGGATCAGGGGGAGAGGCGATCGCCCTCGTGACTGTCCCGACACCCACCCAACTCACGACGGTAGCCGCGGCGGTCACGACGACCCAAGCGGCAATCGGAAGCGGTGTCAGCCGTCGCATTCAGCGATTCTTGCCGCCCCAGCAGCAGGGCTGCACTAAAGCGGTGATAAGAGTCCGATCACAATCATCGAGCCGACGTATTTCTGAGGCGGACGAACTCCATGCTCTCGATTCGCCCGGGCGATGCCTCGCTCTCGCCGAGGCTGTCTTCAAACTTCGTGACCAGGGTCAGATCGATCGGAAGTTTGCTGCCAGAGCGCTCATTGAACTTGACCGCCGAGAGTCGGTGCTCGTCCGTAACTCGGTGGCCGAATCGCTGGCCGTGCTGACGGGCGAGCCGTGCACGCCGGCGGGACTACTCCTCGCGACCACGTAGGCCGGCACCGAGCGTTCGCGCCGGGCGGATCCATTCACCCGTCGGCGCGCTCTAATTGGCTTTGATCTGACGATGCGAATCCTGCGAGGGATTGAGAATCGGCTTCGTATCCCGGGCCTTTCCAAGTTTTAACCCTGAAGCCAGAACGCCTTATCGAACGAGCCGAAAGTGATCTTTACCATAACGCTCTAGAGCATGTACCGGAATACGCCGGTACCAACCAGCGAAGTGGGAAGGCTGCACGATGGCAAGCAAGTGGGTACTTGGAATGGCCGCGTCACTCGGGGCAATCTCTGCTGTAGGCATACAGGCGGCTCCGGCTCTGGCAAGTTCGAGTGTCGTCGGCTCCAACAGCAGGTCCGCAATTGTCGGCGTCCTCGGTTATGAAGGCGGCACCGCCGCCGCCAAATTCCACCCGACGGCGGGGACAGTGGAGGTGGAGTTCACGAACCCGCCGCTGGTTCTCGAAAAGAAGGTGGGAAAGTCCGGACACTTTCGTATTCCGCTCGGGCCTGGCAGTTACACCGTGATCGGCTGCGGTCCCAGCTCGAGCGGGGGTACGCCACTATGTGGCCAACCCCAGAACATCACCCTGAAGGCGGGTGAAGTGGACCACATCCGGCTCATCTGGGCCTACGTCCCCTGATCTCGCAAGGTCGCCCAATCCGTTGCGTGTCCCCGGTCCGTGCCCGACCTCGTTTCACCTCGCACGTCTCGTTGTTGCTCCAACCATTCGATCGCACCAACCGCTATTGAGTGGTTGAGCAACTTCGGGGCGTACAAGCGAACGGCGGACGACACGGATACGGGGAACGACAACAGCCCCGGCGTCGCCGCGGCATTGCCGGCCTAGAACGAAGGCGAGACCGAGGTTCAGGACCACAGGCAGAAGGTGAACGCGACGCGGGTTTCGAGTGTCGGAAGGGTGAGTTACACATGGTCGTCTGTCACAGCTGTCGTCAACGCTGAAGCCTGACCCGGCTGGCTCCGATACCTCCTCGACACTCGAATCCATCGGGCCACCCTGGCCTTCCGGGCCACGCCCCACCACCTCCACTCTTTCCCGGTGAAGGTCGGGCTGACCCGATAGCACGAACCCGCCAGCACCTCGGTTGCCACGCTTGAGGCTCAGGCCCGTTGGTGAACCCGCTCGCCGCCCACACGAACGATGGCGCGGGGGACGCCTCGACAATCCCACCATCGCCGAGGCGTCCGGTGTACCGTGCGGGGCAAGGGGAGCGCCGGGTTCGCGGGAGCGCGGGTGCGGGGCAGGTCGAGAGGAGTTGCCATGGACGATCGAGGTTACGGCTGGACCATCTTCGCCGCCGTCGTGTTGGGGGTGGCCGGCGTCATGCGCATCTTCGACTCGATCTGGGCCTTCCGCTACCACGGCAAGCTTCCCGACCACCTCCAAGACGCGGTCTTGGGCTCCACCCTCAAGCACTACGGCTGGGTCTGGCTGATCGTCGGCATCATCTTGATCCTGTGCGCCCTGGCCGTGATGACCCGCTCGCAGCTCGGGCGCTGGGTCGGGATCGCGGCCGGGGCCATCGGCGCCATCAGTGCCATCTGGTGGATGCCCTACTACCCGGTGTGGTCCTTGACCTACATCGCCCTCGGCGCCTTGGTCATCTACGCCCTGGCCGCCTACGGGGGCCCGGTCGAGGCGACGATCAGTCAACAAGAGCTGAACCGCCTCTGAGGCCGAAGCGCCTCTGAGGATGAGCCGCCGCTGAGGCGGCGACGCCCCCAACCCCGAGAGGAGCCGAGACTTGGCCGTCGACACCCTCTTCGTCTACTGCGGCGTCTACGCCGACGCCAAGGACGCCCTGGCCGACTACGAGTTCGTCAAGGAGATTCACGCCGACGCAGAGCTGATCGACTCCTACGACGCCGCGGTCATCGAACGCGACCACCTGGGCAAGGTCAAGATCGTCAAGAAGCACGAGACCCCGACCCGGGTCGGGGGCGTCCTCGGCGGCGGGGTGGGCCTGGCCACGGGCCTGGTGATCGCCCTGTTCCCCGCCGCCGCCATCGGCGGAGGCCTCCTGCTTGGCACCACCGGCGCGGGGGCTTTCTTGGGGGCACTGGCCGGACACGCCGCCGCGGGCATGAGCCGCGGCGACCTCAAGGACCTCGGCGAGTCCCTCGACGAGGGTGAGGCCGGCCTTGTGGTCGTGGCCGTGTCCGACATGGAGGCCAAGGTCCGTTCCGCCATGAAGCGGGCGCACAAGATCGAGGAGAGGCGCCTCAAGGCCGATCAAAAGCAGATCGAAGCCGACGCCTCCGAAGCGCAGACCTCATAGGTTCTTCCCGCCTCGGGCTGGCGGGACGTATCCCGACAGCGTCAGCGAGCGAGCGAAGCTCAGCGGTTGCCGTCAAGCCAAGCGGACGTCGAGCGTCGACTGGAGCTGCAACGACAGATCACCCGCACCGATGGGCTCGTCGAGCACCCTGCGCAGCCGGTCGGTCAGAGGGTCGACGTTCTTCTCTTCGGCCACGATGATGACCGTCTTCAGCTCGTCGTTGCCAGTCCGACCCACCGTGTCCTCGCTCCGCAACGCTTGGGTGAGGCGGTGCGCCGCCTCGAGCAGCACGGTGTTGCCGACGTCGAACCCACACTCCTCGTTGATGACGGCCAGATTCTCCAAGGTCACGGTGATGACGACCACCTCACCCCCGTGGCGGGGCTGGCGCACCAACGCCTGGTTGAGCCGGTCCTGCACCACCATCTCGTTGGGCAGCCCGGTCTGCGGGTCGGTCATGACCAACGCCCAGGCCTTGTCTTTGGCTCCACCGGCTGTCACCGGGTCGTCGCGAACGCGCCATGGGGTTCGGTCTGCGGATTTCATGCGGGCCAAACATATGTCACGCGCGGCCTGCGTGCCCAGGTGAGTGGCTCTCTGACAGTGAACTGTGCGCTGGCTGGCGCCGGCTGGGCCGGCGCGGTCCGCCATCCCTCGATCTCTCCACAACGAGTGCATCGAGGTGTGCCACTTGGACGTGTCGTAGGCGAACCCGCTGTTGGTTGGCCACGTCCCGCGCCTTGGCGCCGTCCCCGCCGTCGGGCCTGAGCACCTCGTGTGCCGCTCAGAGGCGGTAGAGCCTGGTTGCGTTCTCACCCAGAATCTTGCGTTGCACTCCCGGCTCCAGCGTCGACATCTTCTCGGCCACCGTGTCCAGAGGCTTGGGGTACAGGCAGGTGGGGTGCGGGAAGTCCGTCTCGAAGAGGATGCTGTCCGCCCCGACCGAGTCGATGAGGTTGGGCAGGTTGTTCTTCTCGAACCAGAACGTCGCGTACAGGTTCCGCTTGAAGTACTCGGACGGAAGCATCTGCATGCCCTCGAGCTGCTTGGGAGCGTTCTCGGACATTTCGTAGTCGAGCGCCTCGAGGATGAAGGGGATCCAACCGACGCCGCTCTCGACCGAGACCATCTTGAGCCCCGGATGCCGGTCGAGCATGCCGCTCAGAATAATGTTCGTCACGACCCGCGCGTTGCCGATGAAGAGGAGCGTCCCGCCGATGGCCAGTTTGGTGTCCTCGTTCTGGGACTCCCAGGGGTAGGTCCCGAAGTAGGTCATGGTGGTGAGGCTGGCCCCGATGTGGAAGTGCACGGGCAGCTTCAGGTCGGAGCAGACCTCCCAGAGCGGGTCCCAGGCCCGGCTGGCCAGGTCCGGGCCGCCGACGTCGTTGGGGTCCGACGTGATGTTGACGCCACGCAGGTCGAGCGAGGCCACCCGCTTGGCCTCGGCCACGGCCTCGTCGACGTCCCACGCCGGCAGCACGGGCATGGGCAGAAGCCGACGGCCGGAGTCGGACTGCACCTCGGCCATGGCGTCGTTGTAGATCTGCACGCAAAGCAGGCGGAGCACGGGGTCCTTCACGATGTCGGAGATCCCCTGCCCGCCGAGCCCGATGGAGTTGGGAAAGCAGACCTGCGCGTGGATGCCCGAGTCGTTCATCACCTCGATGCGGGCCGGAATGTCAAAGGCACCGAGGTGGATCTCGTCCTGGGTCCACTCGAAGAGCGCCTCGGCGGCGCGGCCTTTGCCGCCGTCACGGTCGATGACACCGCCCCCGCCGGCGAAGCCGAGCTCGGCGCCGTCGACGTACCACATGGGCTTCCCGTCGATCTCGACCACGTGGGGGACGCGGTCGGCGTACTTGGCCGGGGCCCGCTTCGTCCACAGGTCGTGCGCCTCGGTCAGATGGGTGTCGGCGTCGATCACCCGCAGACCGTCAAGTGCCAGCGCCGCCATTGTGCCTCCCCGGGTTCGAGCTCGAATTCATTCTCGACGTCGATGTCGAAGCTAGTCCATGCCGAGGATCTCCGGCCAGGGCCGGCCAGGGCGGCCCCGGGGCCGATCAGGGCACGACCCCGCCGGGGTCCCGGGCCTAGCGGGTCTGGGGGAAGCCCAGGTCGATGACGCTGGTGGCCGGGTCGGGCCAGCGCGTGGTCACGACCTTGGGCCGGGTGTAGAAGCGGATGCCCTCGGGACCGTACATGGCGCTGTCGCCGAAGAGCGAGGCCTTCCAACCGCCGAAGGAGTGGAAGCCGACAGGCACCGGGATGGCCACGTTGATCCCCACCATGCCGGCAGCGACCTCGCGCTCGAAGCGCCGGGCCACGCCGCCGTCGCGGGTGAAGAGCGCCGTGCCGTTGCCGTAGGGATTGGCGTTGACCAGGGCCAGCGCCTCCTCGTAGCTCGAGACCCGTACGACGCCCAGGACCGGACCGAAGATCTCGTCGTCGTAGGCACGCATGCCCGGGCTCACCCCGTCGAGCAGCGTGCAGCCCAGGAAGAAGCCCTCGGGCCACTCCCCGCGCCCGTCGACCACGACGGTGGCCCCCTCGGCGGCCGCGCCCTCCACGTAGGACACGACGCGGGCCCGGTGCTCGGCGGTGACCAGCGGTCCCATCTGGGACTCGGGGTCGTTGCCGGGACCGATGACCAGCGAGGGCATGCGGGCCGCGATGGCCTCGACGAGGGGGTCGGCCGCCGCACCGACGGCGACGACCACCGAGATGGCCATGCAGCGCTCGCCGGCGGAGCCGAAACCGGCCGAGATGGCGGCGTCGGCCGCCGCCTCCACGTCGGCATCGGGCAGCACGACCATGTGGTTCTTGGCCCCGCCCAGCGCCTGGACCCGCTTACCCGCTCGGGCCCCCTTCTCGTAGATGGAGCGCGCGATGGGGGTGCTGCCCACGAAGGAGATGGCGGCCACCCCCGGGTGGGCCAAGAGGGCGTCCACGGCCACGGCGTCGCCGAGGACCACGTTGAGCACGCCGTCGGGTACCCCGGCGTCGCGGGCCAGCTCGGCCAGCAGCAGCGACGGCGAGGGATCCTTCTCGGAGGGCTTGAGGATGAACGCGTTGCCACAGGCCAGGGCGTTGGCCATCATCCACAGCGGCACCATGACCGGGAAGTTGAAGGGCGTGATCCCCGCCACCACGCCCAGGGGCTCGAGCACCGTGTGCACGTCGACCCCACTCGAGACCTCGCGCGACATCGATCCTTTGAGCAGGTGGGGCAGCCCACAGGCGAACTCGATGTTCTCCAGACCGCGTGCCACCTCTCCGGAGGCGTCGCTGAGCACCTTGCCGTGCTCGGCCGTCACGAGCGCGGCCAGGTCGGGGGCGGACCGGGCCACGAGGTCTCGGAAGCGGAACATCACGGCGGCCCTCGAGCTGAGCGAGCCCGCGCCCCACTCCGCCGCCGCCTCGGTGGCCACCTCGACCGCTCCGTCGACCTCGGCCCCGGAGGCCAGGGGAACGGCGGCCGTCTGCACGCCGCGGGCCGGGTCGTAGACGGGGCCGAGGCGACCCGAGGTGCCGGCCAGCGACTTGCCGCCGATGAAGTGCTCGAGGGTTTGCATCCCCCGATCCTCGCGCTACACGCGGGCCGCCGGTTCCTGGACCAGCTTGGCCAGCTCTTCGGTGACCTTGCGCTCGTGTTCTTCGAGGTCGCGTCGGGCCGCCCGAGGGCTCCAGCGACCGCGCATGGTGAAGACGAGCAGGAAGAAGACGAACATGCCGGCCAGGCACACGCCCCACCAGCGCTGCCACTCCCCCGGCGAGGCCTTCTGGGCCGGCACCAGCTTCTGCTCGGCCACCAAGAGGCCGGCCAGGTTCTGCGAATACTTGGCCACCCCGGCGATCTGCGCCTGGGTCACCGGCTTGCCGTTCTGAATGGCCAGGGCCAACGGGTTGTAGGCGTTCAGGCCCAGGACGTGGGGGCTGGTGAGGCCACCGGCGGCCGTCAGAGCCTTGACCAGGTCGTGGCTGGTGTTGCAGCCCTGGAGGATGGTGGCCAGGGTGTTGAGCTCGGGTCGCGCCTCGGCCGTCGTCTTCAAATCGGCGATGACGGCCGCCGGCGCTGGTGTGGCGCTGCACTTCAACGTGGACGTATTCGGTGCGTAAGGCTGCGCCGCCTGGACCGTCTGGAGGGTGGCACCCGCCGTCTGGTTGTCGACCAGCACGGTCGACGTCGTGATCACGTAGGGCAGGATCAGGAACGAGAGCGCGACGGTGATGCGCAGGATCCAGCCCCAGATGGCCAAGCCGGTTGCCGTGAGCGCCGGGTTGTGCCACTCGACCTGCTCGGTGTAGTTGGCCATCCACGGGGCGTACGCCAACGAGATGGAGACGGCCAACAGGACGATGACGAGAACGTTGCTGTAGTAGCCGGTGTGGGGACGACCGGTCTGGACGATGAGCAGCCCGAGCATCACCATGGCGGCGACGGCACCGGCGAGCATGAACGGCTTGCGCACCCGGGCCCAGTCCGAGAGCACGCCGGCCAGCACCAGCCCGAGCGAGAGGAAGGCGGCGTACCACACGTTGATGCCGTTGGCCTGTGGTGTGCTCCGGTTGAACGTGACCACCCAATAGATGGTGAGGACGCTGACCGACGCGTAATAGAAGAGCAAGAAGAGCGAGATGGCCACCGAGGAGGCGATCAGGTCCAACTTCAACATGGATCGCAGCGGGTGCGTCGCGCCATGCTCCATCTCGATTCCCCGGGCCCGGGCCTCGATCAGCGCGCGCTCGCGCTCGCTCACCATCAGCTGGTCGCGCAGCCCCGGCGACAGCTCGCGCAGGAAGAAGAAGGCGATCACGACCACGCCCAGGCAGACCAGGCCCGAAATGATGAACTGGTCCTGCCAGGGTGCCAGGTGGTCGAGGGTGTGGGTGGCCACGAGGCTGGCGGCGAGCGCACCCATGGTCGGGCCGAGGGCCCAGAAACCCATGGCCACACCGCGCCCCATCTGCGGCGAGAAGTCGCGCATCAGCGCCGGAGTGGAGACCAGGATCACGCCCTCGACGAACCCGATCACGCAATAGCAGGCGGCGAACCCGTACTTGTCACTGATGTGCGGGATGGCCAGGAGCTGGATGAGCGCCACTAACAACGTGCCGTAGATGGTGAGGTTGGCCCGGCCGATCTTGTCGGAGAGGCCGCCGATGAACGCGCTGAAGGCACCGATGGCGTTCGAGACGACCAGCAGGTACAGGAAGAACTGGAACGACATGTGGTAGTAGGGCAACAGCAGCGGGGTGACCGCGCCCTCCACGTAGTACAGGTAGTAGAGCATGATCGTCGTCAGGACGACGATGGCCAGATAACCCAGGCGGGGCAGTGTGTCCGGGTACTTGTAGAGCTGGCGCTTCCAGAGCGCGTTGGACATTCTGCTCCCGGCCGGCCCGGCCGCACTCTCCACCGTCGTGGTCATGCTCGAACCCCCTTTTTTCCGACCCTCACCCCCCGCGGCGTCGGGCCCGTCTCGATGCTACGGCCACATCGCGACCAATGCGCCGTGGCCCCCGACTCAGGCCGGTGCGGCTGCGCCGAAGCCCTCCTCGACCTCGTCGAGCGGCACGTACCACGACAGCCGGGTCCCGCCTTCGCGCGAGGTGCCGATGTCCATGCCACCCCCGCGGCGCTCCGCCCGCTGGCGCAGGTTCCGGAGTCCCAGGCCGTCGGACGACGAGACGTCGCCGATGCCGATCCCGTCATCGGCCACCACGAGTCGCAGCTGGTCTCCTGCGGTGACGGTGACGACGACCTGGCTGGCGTTGGCGTGCTTGCCCACGTTGGTGAGCGTCTCGCGCAGCACGGCCAGCACCTCCTCGGCCAGCGCGCCCGTGACCGCCTTGTCGACCGGCCCGCTGAAGGAGACGTGTGGATTGATCCCCAGGACCGGTCGCAGCTCGTGCATCAGGTCCAGCACTTTGGGATGCAGCCCTTCCTTCTTGATGGTGAGCTCGATGTCGAAGATGGCCTTGCGCAGCTGGCGGATGGTCTCGTCGAGCTTGTCGATGGCCTCGCCGATTCGCATGACCGCCTCGGGTCGCTCGACCAGGCGGGCTGTGCCCTGCAACGACAGACCGATGGCGAACAGTCGCTGGATCACCGAGTCGTGCAGGTCGCGGGCGATCCGGTCGCGGTCCTCGGTCAGCGCACTGTCCCGCACCAGGGAATGCAGCCGGGCGTTCTCGATGGCAATGCCGGCCGAGACGGCCAGGGCGGTGACCAGCTCCTCGTCGTCCTCGGAGAACTCCGGCGTGCTCCGCTTGTTGGTCAGATAGAGGTTCCCGTACACCTCTCCGTGGATGAGGACCGGGACCCCGAGGAAGGACGTCATCCCCGGATGCTGATCCGGCGTGCCGAAGCTGTCGGGGCTGTCGGCGATATTGGCCAGGCGCAGCGGCTCGCCGTAGGCGATGAGGGTGCCCAGGACACCCCGGCCCGTCGGGCGCGGCCCGATGGCGTGCTCCTCGTCGTTGGTCAGACCCACGGTGATGAACTGGTCGAGCGCACCCCCGTCCTCGGTCAGCACGCCCAGCGCTCCGTATTCGGCGTCGACGAGGTCGCAGGCCTCTTCGATGATCCGCCGCAGGACCATGGGCAGGTTCAGCTCGCGGTCGAGGATCACGATGGCCTGCAACAGTCGACGCAACTTGGCCGGATCCTCGATGCGGTCGAAGGGCTGCACGGTGTGCACGGTGTGCAGGCTAATGGGGACGGCCGCCTCCCCAGTGGAGCGGGCGTCACACCCGTGACATCGCGTCACGGTCCGGACCTGCAGGGGCGTGCCATTATTTGCCGATGGCGATCCGTGTCTTCCTGCTCGACGATCACGAGCTCGTCCGGACCGGCTTGCGGACGTTGCTCGACGGCGAGCGCGACATGGAGGTCGTCGGCGAGGCGGGCACGGCGGAACAGGGACTGCAGCTCATCCGGGAGCTCGAGCCCGACGTGGCCATCCTCGACGTGCGGCTGCCCGACGGCAACGGCATCGAGGTGTGCCGCGAGATCCAGTCCAGCCTGCCTTCGATCCGCTGCCTCATGTTGACGTCGTACTCCGATGACGACGCCCTCTTCTCCTCCATCATGGCGGGCGCCTCGGGTTACGTGCTCAAGGAGGTGGGCAGCGGCGACCTCCTGGGCGACATTCGCCGGGTGAGCCAGGGCATGTCGTTGCTCGACCCGGCCCTGACCCACGGACTCATGGACCGGCTGCAAAAGGACCAGGAGGCCGAGTCCCGTCTCACGGTGCTCACACCCCAGGAACGCCGGGTGCTCGAGCTCATCGCGCTCGGCCAGTCGAATCGCCAGATCGCCGAGCAACTCTTCCTGGCCGAGGCCACCGTCAAGAACTACGTGTCGAGCTTGCTCTCCAAGCTCGGCATGCGGCGGCGGACCGAGGCCGCCGTCTACGCGGCGGTGCTGGCGGAACGCAAGGCGGGCGGGCCCGGTCTGCGGTAGCCGTGAGCCGAGCGAGCCGGCCGTCGAGGCCGGCCCGGGGCGGCTGAGTGCTCGGCGGCTGAGTGCTCGGCGGCTGAGTGCTGAGCGGCTGGGCTCAGCCGAGAACGCGCCGGTTGTCTTCGAGGGCGCGGAAGTCGACGCCGGCCAGGCGCAGCTGGTTCTCGAGGCGGTCGCGCTCGGCCAAGGGGTTGACGAAGCGCGAGGGATCGCTCTCGATCCCCAGGGCCCGGCAGAGCCGCAGCACCATGCGGTCGTGGTCGAGCTCGAGGGCCAGGTCCTCGACCATGGGAGAGCCGTCTTCGGGGTCGTGGCCGAGCAGCCGTCGCCGGTACTGGAGCAGCACGACGACCAACTCGTCCTTCGCAACGGGTAACTCGAGTGGGTCCAGGTCGGCGCAGAGTCCACAGAGGAGTTCGCTGTACATCGACATGGCCAAGCCCAGCTTGTCCGGCGCAGGGTGGACGCACCAGGGCCGATCTTCCCGTCTTGGCCGAACCCGCGAGGCCCTCCACTCAGGGCCGGCCCAGGTCAAGGCCGTCTTCCGCCAGGCCGCGATAACCTCGCCGACAGTCTTGTCACGGTCCCGGATCACTCAGGTGCCCCCCTACGGCGGAGCGGCGCAGACTCGCCAGGGGCGGGGCGCGGGTGAAAGCGAGATCCTGTCATCACGTTCTTGTCCACTTCCCTCCTGTCCCCCTTGTTGTTGGCCCCCCTCTTGGCATCGCCGGGCGCGCTGACCGCCGCGGCGGCGCCCTCCGGGCCGCACCCCCGGTGACGACCGCGCCCGACGTCCCGGCCATGGTCGACGACCCCAGCGGTCTGGCCGCGCTCGTCGACGCCCTCGAGGGCGAGGAGTACTACGGCTTCGACACCGAGTTCCACACCGAGCGGACGTACGTCCCGGACCTGGCCCTCATTCAGATCGCCTGGGCCGACCAGGTGGCCCTGGTCGATCCCCTGGCCGTGGACCCGGCCCCGCTGGCTGCCGTGCTCAACGGCCCGGGCATGGCAGTGGCCCACGCCGCCGGGCAGGATCTCGACATCCTGCTCGCCGCGTGTGGCGCCCTACCCGCCCACGTCTTCGACACCCAGATCGTGGCCGGGTTCCTCGGCATGTCGTCACCCTCCCTGTCCCGACTCGTGGACCAGATGCTCGGGGTCACCCTGCCCAAGGCCGATCGGCTGTCGGACTGGCTCGAACGTCCAATCTCGGAACGCCAGACCTCCTATGCCGTCAACGACGTCGCCCACCTCCTCGAGCTGCGCCGCGTCCTGAGCGAACGGCTCAGTGCGCTCGGCCGCCTCGACTGGGCCCTCGACGAGTGTGATCAGGTCTTGGGCCAGCGGGCACCGGCCCGGAACCCCGAGGAGGCCTGGTGGAAGCTGGGCGACATCCGCAGCATGTCGCGCCGCCGAGCGCGCCGTGGCCCAGGAGGTTGCGGCCTGGCGTGAGCGCACGGCGGCGGCCAGCAACCGCCCCCGGCGCATGGTGCTCTCCGACCTGGCGCTCCAGGCGATCGTGCAGCGGCCGCCCCACAACGTCGACGAACTGCGTCGCACCCGCGGCGTCGACAGCCGCCACCTGGCCCAGGGACGGGCCCGCGAGATCCTCGAGGCCGCGGCCCGGGGACACGAGCTCGGACCCGACCAGATCCGTATGCCGTCGGAGGGCCGCGACGCCCCGGCGCCGGCGGCCGCCGTCGCTGTGTGCTCGGGCGTGGTGCGTCAGATCGCCGACGATCTCGACTTCGACCAGGCGCTGCTGGCCACCCGGGCCGACATCGCCCAGTTGCTCTGTGGCGAGCGCAGCCGGCTCGACGAGGGCTGGCGCCGTTCCATCGTGGGCGATCCGCTGCGCCGGCTCATCGGTGGTGAGGTGGCCGCCGCCTTCGGCCGGCGCGGCCGGCTGGTGCTCGAGGAGCGCTCGGGGCGCCCCGCGCCACTGGCCACCGGTGCCACCGAGGTAACCGGGGCCACCGAGGCCCGGGACGCCGGGGATGACGGGGCGTCGGCCTCTAGTTGATCCCGCGCTCGTGCCCGGCCCAGTAGGGCTGGCGCAACTTGTACTTCTGGAGCTTTCCGGTCGCCGTGCGGTCGAGCGCCGCCCGGAACTCGACGGACCGCGGCGCCTTGAAGTGCGCCATGCGGGCGCGGCAGTGCGCGATGAGCTCGTTCTCGTCGACCGCCTCGCCCGGGCGCACCACGACGAGCGCCTTGACCGTCTCGCCCCACCGCTCGTCGGGCACGCCGATGACCGCCACCTCGGACACGGCGGCGTGCTGATAGAGGCAGTCCTCGACCTCGATGGACGAGACGTTCTCGCCGCCGGTGATGATGACGTCCTTCTTGCGGTCCGAGATGACGACGTAGGCGCCGTCGAGATACCCGCCGTCGCCCGTGTGGAACCACCCGCCCTCCAACGCGGCCTCGGTCTCGACCGGCTGCTCCCAGTAGCCGGCGAAGACGTGATTGGACCGGGCCAGCACCTCGCCCTCGTCGTCGACGGCGATGCGTACGCCAACGGCGGGCGCTCCGGCCCGACCGAGGAGGACCGAGCGCTCGGACGCGCTCAGCTCGTCCCACTCGGCCGGGGCCCGGTTGATCGTGAGCAGCGGCGACGTCTCGGTGAGGCCGTAGATCTGGATGAACTCCCATCCCAGCTCGGTCTCCACCCGCTCGACGGTCTTCGACGGCGGCGGCGCCCCCGCCACCACGATGCGCACCGTGCCCTGCCCCGGCAGCTCGCGCCCGGCCTCCCGGCGGGCCTCGGCGGCGGCCAGGACGGCGGCCACCACGGCCGGCGCGCCGCAGAGCAGCGTGACCCCGTGCCGCTCGATCCGGCTCAGGATCTCCTCACCGTCCACCTTGCGCAGCACGATGTGGGTGCCCCCCATGCCCGTCACGGCGTACGGCATTCCCCAGCCATTGCAGTGGAACATCGGCAGCGTGTGCAGCAGCACGTCGCGGTCGCTCACCCCGGTGTGCCAGCCGAACGTCGCCGCGTTGAGCCAGCAGTTGCGCTGGGTCAGCTGCACGCCTTTGGGACGCGCCGTCGTGCCCGACGTGTAGTTGACCGAGCAGGCGGCGTCCTCGTCGGCCGTCCACGGCTCGGGCTCGGCGCCGTCGGGCGCGGGCGCGAACAACGCGGCGTCCTCGACCCCGTCGAGCGCGATGCGATGCGCCACCTTGATGGTGTCCACCTCGCCGGCCAGATCCGGGTCGTACAGGAGGACGGACGCCCCGGAGTGCTCGACGATGTACGCGATCTCGTCCGCGGTGAGGCGGAAGTTGATGGGCACGAGGATGCGGCCGTAACCGCTGACCCCGAAGAAGGACGTCAGGAAGCGGCCCGAGTTGGGACTCACGATGGCCACTCGCTCGCCGTGGCCCACGCCCATGTCGTCGAGGGCCAGGGCCACGCCCCTCGCCCGCGCCTCGAGTTCGGCGTAGCTCGCCGTGCCCAGCGAACCCGGCACGTCAGGCTCGTCCACCACGGCCGGCCGATGACCGTAGACCAGCGCGGCCCGGTCGAGGAAGTCCGCCACCGTCAGCGCGACACGCATGCGCCCCCCGATCTCGATCTGTCGTCGGTCTGTCGTCGGTCTCGCCGACCGGGTCCCCCCGGGACCACTCGCCGGACCCTAGCGGACCCTCTCGGGACTAGAAGTGGCCGAGCACCGGGTGGGCCACGTACGGCTTCTCGAGCGCCTCGACCTCGTCGTCGCCGAGCGTCAACTCCTCGGCGACCAAGGCGTCGCGTAGGTGCCGTTCCTTGGTCGAGCCGACGATGGGGGCGGTGACGCCGGCCTTGTGCAGCAGCCAGGCCAGGGCAACCTGGGCCGAGGGCACGCCGCGTGCCTTGGCCACCCCGTCGACCGCGTCGACCACGTCGAAGTCGGTGGGCTGCGCGTAGAGGTAGTCGGTGAAGGAGTCGGTGCTCGAGCGCGTCGTGTGGCGATCGCCGCTGCGGGTGCGGGTACCGGCCAGCACGCCCCGAGCGAGTGGGCTCCACGGGATACAACCCACGCCCTGGTCGAGACAGAGCGGGATCATCTCGCGCTCCTCCTCGCGATAGATGAGGTTGTAGTGGTTCTGCATGGAGACGAAGCGGGCCCAGCCGTTGCGCTCGGCGGTGTGCTGGGCCTTGGCGAACTGCCACGCGAACATGGAGCTGGCTCCGATGTAGCGGGCCTTGCCGGCCCGCACCACGTCGTTGAGTGCCTCCATCGTCTCCTCGATGGGCGTCCGAGGGTCCCAGCGGTGGATCTGGTAGAGGTCGACGTAGTCCATGTTCAAGCGGCGGAGCGAAGCGTCGATGCCCGAAAGCACGTGCTTGCGCCCGAGGCCACCGCCGTTCTCGCCCGGGGTGACGGGCATGAAGACCTTGGTGGCCACGACCGCCTCGTCGCGGCTCAGGTACTTCGGGACCAGCTTGCCCGTGGCCACTTCGCTCGCCCCCGCCGAGTAGGTGTCGGCGGTGTCGAAGAAGGTGACGCCGCCCTCGACCGCGGCCTTCACAATCGGGTCGGCCGCGTCCTCGTCGATCACCCAAGGGCGGTCGCTCCCGCTCCCGAAACCCATCATGCCGAGGCAGATCCTCGAAACGCGCAGACCGGACGTGCCCAAGTTCGTGTAGTTCATGGCTGACCTCGCTCGTCGCCGGCGACGGTCCGGCGGTGGCTCATGCTTACCAGCCCTTGGCCTCCGCCAGCCCGGCCCGGCTCAGCGAGCTCGGCTCAGGGGCAGGTCGCGACGACGTGGCCGTCGGACGCGCTGTCGCAGTTGGTGGCAGGTCCGTTGTTCCCCCAAGGCGGCCACTGTGGGCGATGCGAGTCGCCCTCGCTGCCGCCACCGCCCTGGGGCGGGGTCGTGGTGGTCGTGGTGGTGATGGGCGGCGGCGTCGTCGTGGTGGTGATGGGCGGGGCGGGCGGCGGGGCGGTGGTCACCGTGGCGGGCGCCTTCGCCGTCGGAGCGGCCGGCGCCGGTGCGGTGCTGGGCTTGCTGCTGCTCGGCGAAACGTTGGCCACGGTGACGTTCGCACCGCGGGGCGTCGTCGAGAGGAGCACGTTTGCGGGCGACGGGCTCGTCGACTGCGGCGCGGGCGTGCCGACAGAGCCGCCGCCGTTGCCGGTGGCCGTGCCCGAGCCGCTCACGGCGGGGTTGGAGAAGTTGGGATTCAACGGACCCGGCGTCCCGGCGTTCTGCGCGCGCTGAGCGTGGGCGCCTTGACCGTCCCCGTGCTCACGCCCACCACGGCGAGCGAGAGCACGGCGGCCGCGACGCTCACGGTGGCGATGAAACGGTTCCTGACGATCCCGGCTGCTCTCGGACCCACGGCATCGGCCATTGCAGAACCCGGGAGAAGTCCCAAGGGGTCCGGAAGCTGCTTGCCGAAATTCCTCGACGCAAACACGTCTTCCAGGGTGGTCTGCGCATCGACATCTTGTGCCCTGTCGGGCTTCGAACGCTGCATCCCCCCTCCAGTGGATCGGCGTCTTGTAACGGGCTCTGCGCCGGGACCGTAACACCCGGAATCCACGCAACCGCCATCACCAATCTATAGGGATGGTTCGCCCAGCGGAACGATCCACTGCCAGGTCTGTCGAAATCACCGCAAAATCGCTGGCGCCCTCGTTTTTCTCTTCAGGAATCTTTGAAAGCACCGCCACCATGCGCACCATTCATGCGAGCGCAGGTGGATGCGGTGCGGCATGACTCCAGCGCGTATTTGTTGAACTGTTGTCGGGATCGAGGTGCTCGAGCTGGCGTGATGGCCGGACGTCGCGATGACGCGATGCGCCCCGGCCGCGGCGCGCCACAGAGGCGCCTCCGTTACAGCGCGGCGGCGCGGCGGAAGTAGCGGCTGAGCGTCTCTTCCTGCTGCTGGTACGAGGATCCGATGCCGGTGCCGTAGAGCGCGACGGGTTCCTCGAGCATCCGCTCGAAGGTGAGCTTGCAGACCGCTTGCCCGTTCTCCACCATGAAGGGCACGTCGTGAGCCCGTACTTCCAACGCGGCGCGCGAGCCGCGGAACGAGCCCGCCGGGTCGTAGCCGAACCCGGGATCGAAAAAGCCGGCGTAGTGGGTGCGCAACTCTCCGCTCGTGGGGTCGTAGGCGGTCATCTCGGCGGCCAGATTCGGCGGGATGCACACGGCCTCGTCGGACATCAGCAGGTAGAAGCGCTTGGGTGAGAGCACGAGCCGGTCACCGTCCTCGCGGATCACCGGATCCCAGAACGGGCGCGGATCGGTCTCGCTCCCCGAGGTCAGGTCGAGAAGCGGCGCGCTGTCCCGGGTGCTGTATCCCACCTGGCCCCGGTCGTCACCGCGCAGGTCCAGCCCGAGGAAGAGACCGTCGGACAGGACGAGGTCGTCGACCGGGACGGGCGCACCGTCCCGGAACAGCATCGGCAGTTCGAGGTGGGCGCGGCGAACGTCGTCGTCGGTGAGCCAGGGCCTGCCGACGGCCAGCCGCAACTGGTTCAGCGTCAGGTCCTCGCGGACGCGCACGGCGAACGAGAGGGGCACCACTTCGAGGTAGAGCGGGCCGCTGTAACCGGGTGCCACCTCGTCGAAGCGGTCGCTGTCGTCGGTGATGACACGGGTGAAGACGTCGATGCGGCCGGTCGAGCTCTTGGGATTGGCCTTGCCCCGCAGCCCGGCCGGCAGGTCCAGCTGTTCCTTGAGCTCGATCAGGTAGGGGCAACGGGCCTCGAGCATGGCCCCGGCGCCACGCAGGTCGATCTCGTCGAGGACGTAGTCCTTGAGCTTGCGCTCGACCGAGTCGTTCCCCGGCAAGAAGCTGCAGCGGATGCGCAGCGCCCGCTCGCCCAGGCGTAGGTCGAGGCTGGCCGGCTGGATGTTCGATTCGGGGATCTTGAACCGCCCGGCGTGGATGTAGCCGGCCCGGATCGCTCGCTCGAGGTGCTGCCCGGGCAGCACCCCCTCCGAGCTCGGCGCCAGATTCAGCACCCCCGCTCCCAGGGGTCGGGGGGAGCGACAGCGAGCATGCCCAGAGCAAAGCACGCGGCGAGACCCGGCGAAAGCCCCCTGGGTGGGGACGGTCTCGGGCACAGGCTGTGGATGAGTTGGGGACGAATCGCCACGCACACCGGCGTTCGACAGGTAGGACCCGGTTGTCCACAGACCTGAACCGGGGTGTGGGAAACGGATGCCACCCGTGCGGACGGCTTTCGTTCTTCCGGTCCTGCAATGCCCATTTGCGCTCCGATCCTCCGATCCCCGGCGATTCCGTCCGATCCCCCCGGGGCGCAGCAGCCAATCGGTGGCGCCCGGCGGCGTTTTGGCGGCCTCCCCCCGCCACGGCCTGGCCGCCGCGTCCAACGGCGCCGAGGTGGGCATTCAGCTGGCACTTCGGGACCCGAGAAGCCGAACACTAAGCTGACGCTCCGTCAGATTCGGCGCCGCAGCCCCCGGGGCACGGCGTTCGCCCCCGGAGGTTCCATGCTCGATTACGCCATCCGTTCCGGCACGCTCATCGACGGCACGGGCGGCCCGGCCCGCCGGGCTGACGTCGGCATCCGCGAGGGCCGCATCGTGGCCGTCGGACAGGTGGACGAAGCGGCCCAGGTCGAGTTCGACGCCACCGGTCTGATGGTGGCCCCCGGCGTCGTCGATCCCCACACGCACTACGACGCCCAGCTGTTCTGGGACCCCTCGGCCTCACCGTCCAACGTCCACGGCGTGACCACCGTGATCGGCGGGAACTGCGGGTTCACCCTGGCCCCGATCAATGCCGAGGACGCCGACTACATCCGTCGCATGATGGCGAAGGTGGAGGGCATGCCGTTGGCGGCCCTCGAGCACGGCGTGCCCTGGACCTGGTCCAGCTTCGCCGAGTATCTCGACGCACTCGAGGGGAACCTCGGCGTCAACGCGGGCTTCCTCGTCGGGCATTGCGCCCTGCGCCGCAAGGTCATGGGCGCGGCCCGGGGCGAGGAGGTGGCCACCGACGAGGAGATCGAGGCCATGCGCGCCCTGTTGGGCGAGTCGCTCGAGGCCGGGGGGCTCGGGTTCTCCTCCTCCCAGTCGCGCACGCACTCCGACGGGGACGGCCGGCCGATCAGCTCGCGCCATGCCGATCGCCGCGAGATGCTGGCCTTCTGCGAGGAAGTGGCGGCCCACGAGGGCACCACGCTCGAGTACATCACCAACGGGTGCCTCGACTCGTTCAGCCCCGAGGAGATCGACCTCATGACCACCATGAGCGTCACCGCCCAGCGGCCGCTCAACTGGAACGTGCTCACGGTCGACGCACGTTCGGGTGAGCGGATCGAGCACCAACTCTCGGCCTCGTCCGCCGCCGCAGCCGCCGGCGGCCGCATCGTCGCCCTGACCATGCCGACGCTGGTCCCCATGAACATGAGCTTTCGCACCCACTGCGCGCTCTTCCTCATCCCGGGCTGGGGCGACGTGATGGGTCTGCCGCAGGCCGAACGCATGCAGAAACTGGCCGACCCGGTCGTGCGCGTCCAACTCGACGAGCTGGCCCACAGCAAAGAGGCCGGCGTCTTCCGCGGGCTGGCCCGCTGGGGCACCTATGTCATCGGCGACACCTACGCCCCCGCCAACGAGGGCTGCGCGTTCCGCACCGTGGCCGAGATCGCCGAGGAGCGCGGCACCGCGCCCTTCGACACCCTGCTCGACATCGTGCTGGCCGATGACCTGCGCACCGTGTTGTGGCCCAACACCGACGACGGCGACGACTCGACGTGGTCCATGCGTGCTGCCATCTGGAGCGACCCGCGAGCGATGGTCGGCGGCTCCGACGCCGGGGCCCACCTCGACCGCATGTGTGGTTCCAACTACCCCACCGCATTCCTCGGCGATTGCCTGCGTGGCCGCAAGTTGGTCCCCGTCGAGCAGGCGGTGCACATGATGACGGCGCAGCCCGCCGCGCTCTTCGGCCTGCGCGACCGTGGCCTGGTCGAGGAGGGGTACGCGGCCGACCTCTTGGTGTTCGACCCCGAGGTCGTCGCCTCCGAACCGGCCCGCCTGGTCCATGACCTCCCCGGTGAGACGCCGCGCCTCTATGCCGGATCCCACGGTGTGGTCCGGGTCCTGGTCAACGGGGTGGAGACGGTGCGCGACGGGGCCTCGACGGGCGCCGTCCCCGGCAGTCTGCTCCGCTCGGGGCGCGACACCGCCTCGATGGTCCCGACTCCCGCCTGAACCCGAATCACGAACCCCCGCTCCGCCGTCTAGCCTGCCTCCGGTGACGCCCGACTCTCAGGACCCGGCGCTCGTCGTCGACGAGCCCGCAGCCGGCGGCCCGGAGACCGGTGCGACCCCGCCGGGGCAGCCGGCGGCAAAGACCAAGGAAGCCCAGAACGAGAAGCCGTCGCGCTGGCTGCGCGAGGGAATCATCGTCGTGCTCGTCGCAGTGATCGTCGCCGTGTTGCTGCGGGCCTTCGTCGTCCAGACCTTCTTCATTCCGTCCGGATCGATGGAACCGACGTTGGGGATCGGCGATCGCATCCTCGTGAACAAGCTCAGCTACGACCTGCACTCCGTGAACAGGGGCGACATCGTCGTCTTCGCGCGGCCTCCGGCTGAGAACTGTGGCGGACCCGAGGTCAACGACCTGGTCAAGCGGGTGATCGGCCTGCCCGGCAACGTGATCTCGCTGTCCGGCGGCCACGTCTACGTCGATGGCAAGCAACTGGACGAGTCCTGGCTGCCCCAGTCGGAGCAGGGGGTGACGACGGCCGGCCCGCCTGGCACGACCTACAGCCTGGTCAAGCCCTTCAAGGTCCCCGCCAACGACTACTTCGTGATGGGTGACAACCGCACCGACTCGTGCGACAGCCGGTACTGGGGCCCGATCCCCAAGTCACTCATCGTCGGCAAGGTCGAGCTGCGGGTCTGGCCGCTCGGCTCGATCAAACTCTTCTAGAGGGAACCGCCCGGCCGGCCGGCCCCGCCACTCACTCAGTCGCCTTCGTTCTCGGCGGTCACCCGGGCCACCGCCGCCACCGACTGGCCGTCGTCGAGATTCATCACCCGGACGCCGGTGGCGTCTCGGCCCTGGGACGCAATCTCGCGGGCCTCGGTGCGGATGACCACCCCGCCCGAGGAAACCAGCAGGATCTCCTCGTCCAGAGCGACCATGAAGGCGGACACCACCGAACCCCGTTTCCCGGTCAGGCGGATGCCTCGCACTCCCTGGCCGCCACGGGCCTGTCGGTTGAAGCGCTCGAGCTTGGTCCGCTTGCCGTAGCCGGCGTCGGTCACGATCAGGATGTCGGTGTCGTCGGCCGCGACGTCGAGGGACACGACGGTATCGCCCTCGCGCAGGCGGATGCCCCGCACGCCGGCGGCATCACGGCCCATGGCCCGGACGTCCTCCTCGTTGAACCGGATGGTCATGCCGTTGCGCGTCACCTCGAACAGGTCGTCGTGGCCCGAGGTGGCCACCACCCGCACCAGCTCGTCGCCGTCCCGCAGGTTGATGGCGATGAACCCCTCGCGCCGCGACTTGTCGTACTCGCTCATCGCCGTCTTCTTCACCTGGCCCTGGGCCGTGGCGAAGACGAGGTACTGGTCGGGCGAGAACTCCCGGGTGGTGATGATCGCGGTGATCGACTCGTTCGGCGCCAGCGGGACCAGGTTGATCGCGGCCGTGCCGCGGGCGGTGCGGTCCTTCATCGGGATTTCGTGGCCGCGCAGGCGGTACACCTTCCCCTGGTTCGAGAAGAGAAGGAGGAAGGCGTGGGCCGAGGTGTGCACGACCTGGCTGACCAGGTCCTCCTCCTTGAGCCGGGCGCCTTGGACACCTCGGCCACCCCGCCCCTGGGTGCGGAAGGCCGCCGCCGCCACCGACTTGATGTAGCCGGCCCGGGTCATGGTCACGACGATGTCCTCGTCGTCGATCAGGTCCTCGACACCCATCTCGCCGGGATCGTGCGTGATGACGCTGCGCCGTGGGTTGTCGTACTTGTCGCGGATCGCCGTCATTTCGGTCTCGATGACGCCGCGCAGCTTGGCGTCGTCGGTGAGGATCGCCTCCAGCTCGGCGATCGTGGCCAGCAGCTGCTGCATCTCCTCCTCGAGCTCGGTGCGCCCGAGCCGGGTCAGGCGGCCCAGCGTCATGTCGAGAATGTGGGTGGCCTGCACCTCGGTGAAGGAGAAAGGCTCGGCCATCAGCGCGGCGCGCGCGGCCGGGCGGTCGTCCGAGCCCCGGATCGTGGCGATCACTGCGTCGAGCATGTCGATGGCCTTGAGGAGGCCTTCGACGATGTGGGCCCGGTTCCGGGCCTTGTCGAGCCGGTACTGCGAGCGCCGGGTGATGACTTCGATCTGGTGGTCGATGTAGTGCGACAGCGCCTGGGCCAGATTCAGCGTGCGGGGCACGCTGTCGACCAGCGCCAACATGTTGACACCGAAGCTCGTCTGCAGCGGGGTCTGCTTGAAGAGGTTGTTGAGCACCACGTTGGCGTTGGCATCGCGCTTGAGCTCGATGACCAAGCGCGGCTGCTGGTTGGCCGAGGCGTTGCGCAGCTCGCTGATGCCGTCGAGGTCGCCGGCGCGGACCAACTCGGTGATCTTCTGCTCGATGACCTCGACCGAGGTCTGGTACGGCAGCTCGGACACCACGATGCGGTCCCCCGAGCGACCCTCTTCGATCTCCGCCACCGCCCGCATCTTGATGGAGCCCCGCCCGGTCCGGTACGCGTCGAGGATGCCCTGGCGCCCGAGGATCAGCGCCCCGGTGGGGAAGTCCGGTCCCTTGACGAACGCCATGAGCTCGTCCGGAGTGGCCTCGGGGTGGTGCAGCACGTGGATGGCGGCGTCGATGACTTCGCCCATGTTGTGCGGCGGCACGTTGGTCGCCATGCCCACCGCAATGCCCTGCGAGCCGTTGACCAGCAGGTTGGGGAAGCGCCCCGGCAGCACGGTGGGCTCGACGGCGGACCCGTCGTAATTGGCCACCATGTCGACGGTCTCCTCGTCGATGTCGGCCATGAGCTCGAGGGCCAGGGGGGCGAGCCGGCACTCGGTGTAGCGCATGGCGGCCGCCCCGTCGTCGGGACCGCGGCCGCCGAAGCTGCCGTGACCGTCGATGAGCGGGTAGCGCAGCGAGAACTCCTGGACCATGCGGGCCAGCGCCTCGTAGATGGCCGAGTCACCGTGGGGGTGGTACGTCCCCATGACGTCGCCGACCACCTTGGCGCACTTGTTGTGCGGCCGGTCGGGCCGGAGCCCGTTGTCGAACATGGAGTAGAGGATCCGGCGGTGCACCGGCTTGAGGCCGTCGCGCACGTCGGGCAGAGCCCGGGCGACGATGACCGACATGGAGTACTCGAGGAACGAGCGCTCCATCTCCTCCTGGATCTCGATAGGTTCGATGGACCCGCTGACCGGGTCCTCGCCGGGTGGGACCTCGTTGCCCCCGCCCGAGCCCGAACCCGAACCTGCGCCCCCACGACCGGATCCGCGTGTCGACTGACGTGCCATGTCTCGCTACTCCTCGCCTGTCCGCTCAGATGTCAAGGAAGCGGACGTCTTTGGCATTCGTCTGGATGAAGTGGCGGCGCAGTTCGACGTCGTCGCCCATGAGGATCGAGCACACCTCGTCGGCCAGCGCGGCCTGCTCCACGTTCACCTGGAGCAGAGAACGCCTGCCCGGATCCATCGTCGTGTCCCGCAGCTCGTGGAAGTCCATCTCGCCCAACCCCTTCAAGCGGTTGAACTCGTGCTTGTGGTCCGGGTGCTCGGCGAGGAAGGCGGCCTTGGCCGCGTCGTCCTTGAGGTAGTGCTTCTCCTTGCCGACCAGCGTCGAGTACAGCGGGGGTTGGGCCACGTAGACGAAGCCTCCCTCGACCAGTGGCTTCATCTGCCGGAAGAAGAAGGTGAGCAGCAGCGTGCGGATGTGGCTGCCGTCCACGTCGGCGTCGGCCAGCAGGATGACCTTGTGGTAGCGGATCCTCGCGACGTCGAACTCCTCGGCCAACCCGGCACCGATGGCCGAGATGAGCGCCTGGATCTCGACGTTCTTGAGCATCTTGTCGATGCGGGCCCGCTCGACGTTGAGGATCTTGCCCCGGATGGGGAGGATGGCCTGCGTCACCGGATTGCGCGGCGTCCTTGGCCGAGCCACCGGCCGAGTTGCCCTCCACGATGAAGAGCTCCGACTCGCGTGGATCGCGCGACGAGCAGTCGGCCAGCTTCCCGGGCAGGCCCGCCCCGTCGAGGGCCGACTTGCGGCGGGTCAGGTCCCGCGCCCCTGGGCCGCCATACGGGCCCGGGCCGCCTGCGTCGACTTCGCGACGATCTGACTGGCCTCGCGCGGGTTCTCCTCGAGCCACTCCCGCAACTTCTGGTTGGTCGTGCGCTCGGTCAGCGAACGGATCGACTGGTTGCCGAGCTTCGCCTTGGTCTGACCCTCGAACTGGGGGTCACGCAATCGCACCGAGATGATGGCGGTGAGACCTTCGCGGATGTCCTCGCCCTTGAGGTTCTCCTCCTTCTCCTTGAGGAGGTTGCGGTCTCGGGCGTAGCGGTTGACGACGTTGGTCAGCGACTTGCTGAATCCCTCGACGTGCATGCCGCCCTCGATGGTGGAGATCCCGTTTGCGAACGAGTGGATGGACTCGTGGTAGCCCGTGTTCCACTGCAACGCGATTTCTACCTCTTGTGCCTCCTCCGACGCTTCGAAAGAGGCCACCTTGCGGAAGAGCGCTTCCTTCGAGGCGTTGAGATACTTCACGAAGTCGACGATGCCGCCGCTGTACTTGAACGTCGTCTTGGTCACGGGGTCGGTGCGCTCGTCGGTGAGACGGATCTCGAGGCCCTTGTTCAAGAAGGCCATGATCTGCAGCCGCTCCACGATGGTCTGGGCCCGGAACTCGGTCTCGTCGAAGACCGAGGCGTCCGGCCAGAAGGTCACGGTGGTGCCCGTGCGGGGCTCACCGGTGCTGCGGTCCTTGGGCGCCGGGCCGACCGGGGTCACGTGCTTCTTGACCTTGCCGCCCTTCTCGAACTCGGCCTCCCAGCGCTGGCCGTCGCGGTCGATCTCGAGCAAGAGGCGGCTCGATAGGGCGTTGACCACCGAGATGCCCACCCCGTGCAGCCCGCCCGAGACCTGGTAGCCCTTGCCGCCGAACTTGCCGCCGGCGTGCAGCGTGGTGAGGACGATCTCCGCCGTCGAGACCTTGGGGTTCTTGGGATGGGGCCCGACCGGAATACCCGCGCCGTCGTCGACCACCCGGACCCCTCCGTCGGCCAGGACGGTGACGTCGATCCGGGTGGCGCGGCCCGGCCATGGCCTCGTCGACCGAGTTGTCCACGACCTCCCACACCAGGTGGTGCAGGCCGGTCGGCCCGGTCGAGCCGATGTACATGCCCGGGCGCTTCCGGACCGCTTCGAGCCCCTCGAGGATGGTGATGTCGGCTTCACCGTAGGAGGCCGTCGCCCCGTCCGATGTCTCGTCCACCTTCACTGCCACAGGCGCGCCCTTTCAAATACCTCGTCTTCGCGGTGCGTATCGAATCCCCGAAGGGTCGTCCTTCCGGCCTTTCGATGCGAACGCACCATTCTACCCGACATCCGTGTCATTTCGGCACTCATGAACGGTCGCAACGGCCCACGTCAGAGGCCTGTTTCAGGGGCGTTCGACGACGACTTCCAGCCGCTGAATGGGGCTCTCGCCCAGCGCGTGCACACGGGCCAGGATGTCTGCCGATTCCAGGCGCGCCCGGGTGGCCCAGGCCGGGTGGTCGGCCGCCACCACGAGGGCCCGTTGGTCGACGCGCAGCGGTCGCAGATGGGTCCCGAGTTCCCCCGTGGCCACCTCGTTCCAACGGGTGAAGACGACTTCGAGCACTTCGGCGGGCGGCGCTCCCAGCCGTCCGAGCACGCGTGGCATGGACTCGCCCACCCGCCTCGGGCCGTCGCCGCGTCGGTTCCTCACCGGAGCAGGTCCCCGACCTGGACCACCGTGGCCACGTCGATGCCCTCTGGCAACGGCGCCGCCGTGGTCAGCAGCGACTGACCGGCCGGCAGCTCGGCCACCAGGGCCTTGCTGCGCACCGGGTCGAGCTCGGAGAACACGTCGTCGAGCAGCAGCGTCGGGCGCAGGTCCGTTTTGCTCCGGACCAGCTCGTGGATGGCCAGCCGCAGGGCCAGGGCCAGGCAGCGTTGCTCCCCCTGCGAGGCGTGGCTCCTGGCCTCGCGGCCCTCGAGCAACAGGACGAGCTCGTCGCGGTGCGGGCCGACCGTGTTCACCCCCCGGCGCACGTCGTCGTTGCGGCTGGCCGAGAGCGCATCGAAGAGATCGCCCGTCCAGGAGCGCTGGTAGGACTGGCGGACCAGGGCCGGCGCTCCCTGCGCCCCGGCCAGGCGGTTGTACGTCGTCGCCACCAGGGGCTCGAGATCCGCCACCACCCGTTCCCGGGCCGCCACGAGCACCTTGCCGGCGTCGGCCAGGCGTTGGTCCCACACGTCGAGCGTGGTGGCCACGTCCTCGCTCACCCGGCCGCCCGATTGGCGCAACAGGGCGGCCCGCTGGCGCAGCACCCGGTCGCTTTCGTCCGCCGCCCTCGCCCCTTCGGGATCGAGCAGGGCCAGCGCGTCGTCGAGCAGGTCGCGCCGGCCCTTGGGGGCACCGCCGACGAGGGCCAGGTCCTCGGGCGAGAAGATCGTGCACGGGATGGCGGCCGCCAGGTCCTTGCGGGCCGAGGCGGCCTTGCGGTTGACCCGGGTCCGACTGCGGCCGCCCGGGGCGATCTCTGCGTCCACCGAGACCGGCCCGGTCTCCCCCGCCACTTCGGCGCGCACGATGGCTCTCGTCGCCTCGGTGCGTACCAGGGCCTCGCTCGGCGCCCCCCGGAAGGAGCGCCGGGTGCCCAGGTACACGATCGCCTCGAGCACGCTCGTCTTGCCGGTCCCGTTCGCACCCGTGATCACCGTGGTGCCGTCATGTTGCGGCTCGAACACGGCGGCCCTGAAGAGACGGAAGTCGGTCAGCTCCAGATGTCGGATGCTCACCGCGGTTGTGGCCCGCTCAGGACACCCGCACCGGCATCAACAGGTAGCGGAACTCCTCGTCTTCGGCGCCGCGCACCGTCGCCGCCCGTGACGCATCGGCCGTCTCCACGATCACCTCGTCGCCGGCCACGGCCTCCACCCCGTCGATGAGGTAGGACGGGTTGAAGGCGATGATCAAATCTTCACCCGTGTAGTCGCCGTCGACCGCCTCGGCCGCGTCTCCGACGTCCTGGCTCTGGACGCTGAGATCCACGCCGGCCTGGCGCATCGACAAACGGACCGGCGTCGTGTTGTCGCGAACCAGCAGCTGCACACGGCGCAACGCAGCCAGGAAGCTCTCCTTCCCCAGGTGCAGCCGGTTGGGGTAGTGGTCGGGGATCAGCTGCTTGTAGTCCGGGTACCGACCCTCGAGCAGGCGCGTGCTGATCTGCACCTTTCCCTGCCAGAACGTGATCTCGTTGCTGCTGGCCGCCACGCCCACCTTGTCGTTCTCCCCCTCCTCCGACGAGCTGCTGGTGCTCGGCAACCGCTGCAGTTCGGACAGGGCCCGAGCCGGCACGAGCAGGTCCTCCTCGCCGAGGATGACATTCGTTCCCGCCAGGTCCCGCATGGCCATGCGATACGAGTCGGTGGCCACGAGGCGCAGCGACTGATCGACCCGTGAGACCAGAACGCCGGTGAGCAGCGGGCGGCCGTCGTCGTGCGATGCGGCGCGCACGACCTGACGGATGGCCAGGCCGAATGCGCCCTCGTTGAGGTGTGCCGTGGGTTCGTCGGTCCGAGCCACGGGTGGGAACTCGACGACGGGGTACGTGTGCAACTTGAAGGTCGAGCGGGCCGCCGAGATCGTCAGGGCATCACCCTCGTCGGAGAACGTCACCGCTCCGGGCTCGAGCCGGCGCACGATGTCAGTCGAGAGCCGCGCCGGGACGACACAACTTCCGTCGTCGATGCCGATGATCTCGTCGGTGACCTGAATCGTCAGATCGAGGTCGGTGCCGGTCACGGTGAGGGTGTTTCCGGTGCACGTGAGGAGCAGGCCCAGCAACACCGGTGAGGAACCGCTGCGGCCTCCGATGGCGCGGCTCGCCGTGGCCAGCATCTCGACGAGGGCGTCGCGCTCGGATCTGAACTTCACGAAATGTCCTTTCGGGTGGGCGCCCTGCACTTCGACGTGGAGAGGGACATATGTCTAGGGGTAAAGGTAGTAAGGGCTGTGGATTGTGGACGACGCTCCGGGCGCCCTGGTCGGGTGCGCATTCGTTGTCCCCATGGCCATGTGGGTGGAAAGACCCCGCCGAGGTCTCGCCGGGGCGACTTCGCGCCCGCCTGGGGACGCGGCGCCCCTCTGTCCCCAGCGGGCCCGGTAACTGTCCACAGGCTGTGCCGTCGTCGGCGCACTGGGCAGGACGACGGCCGGAGCGATCGGGTCAGGCCGAGCCGGCACGGATGTTCTGGATCAGTTCGGTGACCTGGTCGTAGATCTGCCGGCGTTCCTGCATTTGGCCGGCGATCTTGTCGACGGCGTGGATCACGGTCGTGTGGTCGCGCTTGCCGAAGACCCGACCGATGGCCGGATAGCTGTAGTCCGTGAGATCACGGGTGAGATACATGGCCACCTGGCGCGCCGTGACCAGGGGGCGGGTGCGGCTGGGCCCGATCAGGGCCTCGACCGAGAAGCCGTAGGCCGCGGCGGTCGTGTCGAGGATGATCTGGGGCGAGATCCGCCGGGGTTCCCCGGCCCGGACCAGGTCCGAGAGGACCTCCTCGGCCTGTGAGAGGGAAATGGGCTGGTTGTTGAGCTTGGCGTAGGCACAGATACGGATGAGTGCGCCCTCGAGCTCTCGGATGTTGTCCTTCACGTGCGAGGCGATGAACTCGAGCACGTCGTCGGGCACGTCGTGGTGCTCGCTCATGGATTTCGAGCGGAGGATGGCCAGCCGTGTCTCGAGATCCGGCGGGTCGATCTCGGTGATCAGGCCGGACAGAAAGCGGCTGCGCAGGCGGTCCTCGAGGGTCTCGATGGACTTCGGCGGCCGGTCAGAGGTGAGCACGATCTGCTTGGAGGCGCCCTTCAAGTCGTTGTACGTGTGGAAGAACTCCTCTTGGAGGCCCTCCTTGCGCTCCATGAACTGGACGTCGTCGATGAGGAGGACGTCGCAGTCGCGGTATCGGCGCTTGAAGGCCAGCGTGGTCGAGGTGCGCAGCGAGTCGACGAAGTCGTTCATGAAGGTCTCGGTGGTGACGTAGAGGACCTTGCGCCGGGGGTAGTTCTCGGTGACGTAGTTCCCGATGGCGTGCAGGAGGTGGGTCTTGCCCAGTCCCGAGTCGCCGTAGATGAACAAGGGGTTGTACGAGCGCCCCGGGGTCTCGGCCACGGCCTGTGCCGCGGCGTGGGCCAGCCGGTTCGACGAGGCGGCCACGAAGGTGTCAAAGGTGAACTTCGAGTCCAGCTGAACGGCCGGGGAATCCCGCCCCGACGTCGCTCCGCCGGGACCGAAGTTGGACCTCGAGCCGGCCCCTGCACCGGCTCCGTTCGCTCCGTCCCGCTCCGGGCTCCCCAGCGGGCCCCCGGAGCGCAGTTCGGACCCCGACCCCGCACCAGCCCCCACGCCGACGGCCTCGGTCACCTGCTCGAGGCCGGCAGAGTCGTAGGCCGCCGGAGAGGCGGCCGGCGGAGCCTCGTGGACCTCGAGCCGGCCCCGGACGGGAGAACCCACCTCGTTGGCCAACGTGTCCTCGATCATGGGCAGGTAGCGGGACTCGACCCGCTCCCTGATCAGACCGTTGGGCACGGCCAAAACGAACACCCCGTCGTGGAAATCCACCGGCTCGATCCCAGAGAGCCACAGCTGCCAGGTGGTCTCCGAGACCTGCTCGCGCAGGGACCCCGTGCACTTCGTCCAGAGGACTCCAGCCTGGTTCACCGGTGTTCCGATCGCCCCTTCTCCCCCCTCGGCGTCCAGCCACTGCGTTCGGAACGATCCTCGGTACGGGTAATTCGACGAACGTACACCGCGGCACCACGATGCGACTAGAGCCGGTCCCCAAATCGCGCCTAACATGGGAGGACTCGCCGCCGGCGGCCGGATTCGACCCGAAGGCCGCGGCATGACCCTGCGACGAAGACCTCCGGACGCCGCGTCGTCGCGAAAGGCTGATTGTGAAGCGCACCTACCAACCCAACACCCGGAAGCGGGCCAAGACCCACGGCTTCCGCAAGCGCATGTCGACCCGCGCCGGGCGGGCGATTCTGAAGTCACGGCGGCTCAAGGGGCGCCACCGGCTCACCGTCTGAGGACCCAGGTGCCTGCGTCGACGGTCGGACGGATCACCACCCGCGCTGCCTTTGCGGAGCTGCAGCGCTCCCGGGCACGCGGGTCGAGCGGACCCGTCCGGGCCGCTTTCGTCCCGGCCCAACCCTCGGCCCGGGGCGTGTTTCCCCAGGTCGGCTATGCAATTGGCACGCAGTGCGGCCCGGCCGTCGTGCGCAACCGCCTCCGTCGCCGGGCCCGCGAGGTCGTCCGCAGCCAGGCACACCGCCTGCCCCGGGGCACGTATCTGCTCCGATTCTCCCCCGAATCGGCCTCGACACAGCCGGCGGCCTTCCGGGCCGACGTGGCCAAGGCTCTCCGGCGTGCCTCCCATGACCAGGCGGTTCGCGTCCGATGACCACCGTGACCGCCCCTACTCGCGCCGCCGATCCCACCGATCCCGCCAATCCCGCCAATCCCGCCAATCCAACCTCCGGCTCTCCCCTGGAGGTGTCCACCGCCTCCACCCGCCGGCCCTGGTCCCGGCGGGGCGCATTGTTCCTGCTCAAGGCCTACCAAGGGGCTGCCTCGGGCCGGGTGTCGACCTGTCGTTACTACCCGAGTTGCTCCAACTATGCCGTGGAGGCCTTCAGCGTGCACGGCTTCTGGCGGGCCTTCGGACTGACCGCCCGCCGCCTCCTCCGTTGCCGGCCCTTCGGTCCCCACGGGATCGACCTGGTGCCCCTGCCCGACGGTGCGTCACATGCCCATGACTGCGGACAGGCCCCCGGGCACGTGGTTCGGGCCGGCCCGCTCAACGATACGAACGAAGTGGCTGACATGAACGAGGCCTCCCAGGCCACCGAGGCCACCCAGGCCGCGCAGGCCGCGCAGGCCACCCAGGACACCCAGGCGACCGAGGTGCGCCAACCATGCTGACCCACGCCATGATGGCCGCGTCGAGCCCGGTCCAGCCGATCCTCAACGTCTTCCACCCGCTGTTGAAGCTCTTCGGCTGGATCCTGGCCGGCCTCTACGCCATCTGGCCGAACTACGGCTTCGCCATCGCCGGTCTGACGATCATCATCATGCTGGCTCTGACGCCGATCACGGTGAAGAGCACCCGCTCCATGATCGCCATGCAACGGCTGCAGCCGGAGCTGAAGAAGCTTCAAGCCAAATACAAAGGCCCGGAGAACCGGGAGCTGCTCAACCAGGAAATGATGAAGCTGTACAAGGAGAACGGGACAAGCCCATTTGGCGCCTGCCTGCCGCCACTTCTCCAAATGCCGTTCCTGATCGTTCTCTATTCACTGATTCGGGATCTCTCAAAAACGACCGCAACCAACTCTGAATATCTCCCTTCCGGATCGCAAATGCACCAGGCGCTGGTTGCCAGTCATGGTCATATGCCGTGGTGGTTCGGGATGGATTTGTCGACCTCGCCTCTCTCGGGCCACGGCTTCCCTGGGATCCTCCCGTACCTGGCACTCATAGCGATCGCCGTCTTCCTGCAGTACTACCAGATGAAGCAGATGAACAGCCGGAATCCGCAGGCTGCCGCTGCCAATCCACAGATGCAAACGATGCAAAAGATATTCCCGATTGCCTTTGGTGCGATTTACCTAAAGGTGCCGGCGGGAGCAACCATTTACATGGTTGTATCTTCAGCAATGCGGATCTTGACGCAGGAGGTCATGTTCCGGTCGGGCATGGTCACAGCGGTCACAGCCGAGCGAGAGATCGGCTCGGCCAAGGATGAAAAGAAGGAAGAGAAGAAAGAGATAGCACCACCCCCTCCTCCTTCGAAACCGACCAAGAAGGCATCGACTGCCACAGACGGGACTGCGCTCGCCAAGGGGACGGTGCCACCCAAGAAGAATCCGAGCTCCGGCGCGAAGGCCAACGGCAACGGCAAGGCCTCCAATGGGAGGGCCTCGAACGGCAAGGCTTCCAGCGGGAAGCCTTCCACTGGCGATGCCTCATCGGGTGGCGACCAGCCACCGGAACCAAAAGCCCATCCGCGTTCTCGCTCGAAACGGACGAGAAAGGCTCGATAACACCGTGGAGTGGGTAGAGGTGACGGGGAAGACCGTCGAGGACGCGACCGAACGAGCGCTTGATCAATTGGGCGTGGCACTCGACGACGCCGAGGTGCACGTGCTCTCAGAGCCTAAGACCGGGTTGTTCGGCCGGGTGCGGGAGGAGGCCCGCGTCCGGGCCCGCGTGCGCCCGATCACTGCCCGTCCCAAGCGCGAGCGTTCGCGTCGCGGGAAGCCGAACCGCGAGGGCGCAAGGCGCCCGGCGTCGGGATCGAGCGGCCGCTCGAACAACAACGACCGCAGCGACGATGAAGCGGATAGCGGAGATTCGAACGGTGCAAGTCCGGGAAATTCGGGCCGCCCAGGGGGCGAGGACGATCCCACGAGAAGGTCAGGGGCCAGGGCGAACGCATCGAGCGGAGGCGGTACGGGGCCGTCGAACAGCACCGGAGACGGCGACGGCAATGCCAGCGAGGGCAGCCGTTCGAGTGGCAGCGAAGGGAACGGAGCGGGCGGGGCTGGTACGAGTCGGTCGGCCCGACGACGACGCAACCGCAGTCAGGCTGGTGCCTCGACGACGGCCCAGGAAGGGGCGGGCGCCGCCACAAATGGGTCGGCGCCGGTGAAGCAGCCTGCGCAACAATCCTCACAGGGCAAGGCAACGAAGGAGACGGTGGAGATGGCCGAAGGAATGACGCTCGAAGAGCAGGGTGAGGTCGGCAGAGCATTTCTGGCCGGTCTCCTCAGTGAGTACGGGATGGAGGGTTCGGTCGAGTGCCGTCTCCTCGATGAAGAGACGGTCGAGATCGCCGCTCTGGGTACCGACCTCGGGATGCTGGTTGGACCCCGCGGGACCACCCTGAGCGCCCTCCAGGACCTCACGCGTGCAGTGGTGCAGCGCCAATGCCCCTCGAGGACGGACCGGATCCTGGTGGATGTCGCCGGGTACCGGGAGAAGCGTTCGGCCGCCCTCAAGCGGTTCAGCGTTCAGATCGCAGAGGAAGTCATGTCGTCGGGTCAAGAGAAGGCTCTCGAAGCGATGAGCCCAGCTGATCGCAAATCGGTGCACGATGCGATCAACGAGATGGCCGGTGTTGTCACTCGATCCGAGGGTGAGGATCCCAACCGGTACATCGTCATCTCCCCTGCGGACTGAGGTCCCGTCGGTGCCCCGCACCGACGATCAAGGCGATTCGCCCGTCGTCGGCGAATCCCTCGAGTTGGTCCTCGCCGAGGCGCGCCAGCTCGGCTTTCTCGGTCCCGGACCGCTGGCGCAACAGGTGCGCCACGCCAAGGGGTTCGTGATGGTGGCCAGGCCGCTCTTCGTGACGACGAGCACCCCTCGCCTGGTCGACATGGGGGCGGGTGGCGGTCTCCCGGGCCTCGTGGTGGCACAGCAATGGCCTGAGGTTTCGTTGGTCCTCCTGGAGGCGAATGAACGCCGGAGTGCGTTCCTCAGGCGAGTCGTGGACCGACTCGAGTTCGCCGACCGGGTCTCCATACTCCAGGAGCGGGCGGAGATCTGCGGCCGAGATCGGGCATGGCGCGCCACCTTTGACGGGGCGATTGCCCGCTCGTTCGGCAGGCCGGCCGTGTTGGCCGAATGCGCCGCTCCCCTACTCAAGCCCGGGGCCTGGGTCGTCGTGTCAGAGCCGCCGACCTCGACACAGGTCACAACATCCCAGCGTGAGTCTCCGCTCGGCGCCGGAACACCACCCCACCCAGCTCTGGTCGCGCCAGGACCAACCGGGTTCCGACCTGTCGAACGCAGCCCCGCGGAAGCTGACCCCGCCTTTCCCGGCCCGGCCGAACCCCGACCGGCCGAACCCGGCCCGGCCGAACCCGGCCCGGCCGAACCCGGACCGGCCGAACCCGGACCGGCCGGTCAGGGACCTGCTGGCACAGAGGCGGCCGAGCGATGGCCGGCTGAAGCCCTGCGGCAGTTCGGCCTCGAACCCGGGCGGTTGCTCCACGCAGAGTTCGACTACCAGCTTTTGCGTCAGGTCGAGATCTGTCCGGAACGCTTCCCGCGCCGCAATGGGGTGCCTGCCAAGAAGCCGTTGTTCTGATCCACCAGGCCGAAGCCCGCCTTTGTGAGCCAGCCTGACACGAGAGGGGATCCGGACGCCTCGCCTGGTTGGTCCCGCTCTCCCAGCTACAGACCGGCGTCACGGTGCGAGGTCTCCACCCAACGCCCCAGCGTCAGCCAGGTAGATCGCCCTGCCCTGCCCTGCCCTGCCCTGCCCTGCCCTGCCCTGCCCCGGGAGCCACCGTATTGGACGGAGGCTGAAGTCTTCCGGGCGTGGCCCTGAAGACCGCTCTCTCGGGCGGTCCAGCCCACATCCCGGCGGGTGCGGTCCAGCCCCGCAACCCCGTCGATGTGGCCCAGCCCCCAACCCTTGTGGGTCCCAATAACACGGTGGAAATGGGGACGGAGCCCGGTGACAGGGAGGTCAGAAGAGGTCCCGGAAGGAAATCCACCATGAACCTGGTCCTCTGTGGATAGCGATGCCCCTCCGGAGTTCGCGAGCGAGGGGCGACCGGGCGAGATGTCGGGAGGCCAGTGACAGGCCGGTCCGCACCTGGGGTAGCAGGCGCGACGTCGGGGAACCCCAGCCCGTAGACCGATACAGGCCTTGATCAGCGGCGCGAAGGCGACGTCCCAGGCCAGGCGGTATCGAGACCCCACGTTTCACGTGAAACAGTAGGCAGACACCGGAGGGCCGTTGTACGGCGGATCGACAACGTATGCATGTTCCACGTGAAACAGGAAGTCTTGACCTCCGTACGCAAGCAAGCCAGGATAGGCGTCGTGCCCTCGGGATCCGGACTCACCGCCTAATGCGCATCCGGCGCCGGGACAGAGACGTATTTCAATCAGACCCGACTCCTTCATCGAATCCGTCAGAACACGAGGGACCGGCGGGTTCGGCAGAGCCGGTCGACAATGTTGTCGCGGAGCCAATCCCCGCCCCGTCTTCGAACGACGGACCTGAGCAGCCTCTGAACGCAGAACGCCGCCCTGCAGAGGGGGCCCAGGCGCCGGCGGCCCCGGTGGACTCGTCCGAAGAAGCGGAAGCGGGTGATTCAGGGGATGGACCTGTGGAATCGGCGCCTGAGGACCCGGGCCGAGGTGAAGCAGATCCCAACGGCGGGAGAGAGGCGACCGCCTTGTCAGAGCCGGTGCAGAGCGCCGCTCAATCTTCCGATTTTCCCAATGAACAGCCAGGTCTCTCTGCAACCTCAGGGAGTCAGTCACGGGAGCCACAGGCAGGCACGGTGGATGCAGCCGGCATGGCGGGAGCGGCTGGCACGGCCGCGGAAGCGGCCGGCGGTGTGGAAGCGGTCGGCGGTGTGGAAGCGGTCGGCGCGGCGACAGAACCTGAAACCGCCGTCGCCGTTTCGAGCCCCGAACCGACTGGGAAGGGTCACGCCAGGCGTCCACCCACGATCTCGAATGATGCCAGCGACCTGCTCAATGGCACCAAGCCCGATGTCCCAGAACTGCCCCGGGTCATCGCCGTCGCCAACCAAAAAGGCGGTGTGGGAAAGACCACGACCACGGTAAACCTGGGCGCAGCTCTCGCTGAACAGGGGTATCGGGTACTGGTCATCGACCTGGATCCCCAGGGCAACGCCACGACGGGTCTTGGCGTCGAAGCCCGGAACTTCGAGTACTCCATGTACGACGTGATCATGCGGGACCAGCCCCTCGAAGACTGCATCGAGCCGACCAGCGTGAAGAACCTCTTCGTCGCCCCGGCCACCATCGACCTGGCCGGAATCGAAATCGAGCTGGTTCCGGCCTTCAGCCGCGAGCTCAGGCTGAAGCGGGCAATCGATACCGTGGTCGAGGACTTCGACTTCGTACTGATCGACTGCCCTCCGTCCCTCGGCCTCATCACGGTGAACGGTCTGGCCGCGGCGGACGAGGTACTTGTGCCGATCCAGTGCGAGTACTACGCCCTGGAGGGTCTGAGCCAGCTCCTGCGCAATGTGAATCTGGTCTCGAGCAACCTGAACGAGAACCTCGAGGTCCGCACGATCGTGCTGACGATGTTCGACTCGAGGACCCGCCTGTCCGTCGACGTGGCGAACGAGGTGCGGGCGCACTTTGGCGAGCGGGTGTGCCGCATCGTGATCCCGAGGACGGTGCGGCTCTCCGAGGCACCGTCGTTCGGGCAGCCGATCACTGTGTTCGATCCCGCCTCGCGGGGCGCCGTGGCCTACCGCGAGCTGGCCAAGGAGGTGAGCAATGACGCGCCGCAGCGGACTCGGTAAGGGGCTGAGCGCCCTCATTCCCAGCGAGGCAACGGGGGAGACCGACTCGCTCCTGCGAGTGGTTTCCATCTCGCACATCCGTCCCAACACGTTCCAGCCCCGAAGTCATTTCGACGAGGAGTCGATGGCCTCGCTGGCCGACTCCATCAGGGAGGTCGGCCTTCTGCAGCCGGTGCTCGTGCGTGAGCTGGTCGACGAATCGGAGAGCTACGAGCTGATCGCGGGGGAGCGGCGTTGGCGAGCCGCCCGCCGGGCCGGACTCCAGACCATCCCCGTCCTGGTTCAACACGCGGCCGACGACCGGTCGAGTCTCGAGCAAGCCCTGGTTGAGAACCTCCACCGAGATGACCTCAACGCCCTCGAGGAGGCCGCGGCCTACCAGCAGTTGATCGACGAGTTCGGACTCACCCACGAGCAGGTCGCCACCCGTATGGGGAAGGGCCGGGCCACGGTGACCAACACCTTGCGCCTCCTCCAGTTGCCGGCGGGCGCACAGCGGGCCCTGGCCGAACGGACGATCTCGGCGGGCCACGCCCGGGCCCTCCTGGGTACCCCCGACCGGGCGTTACAAGAGCGGTTGGTCGAGCGCATCGTCGAGGAAGGGTTGACGGTGCGGGCGGTCGAGGATCTGGTCCGAACGGGTGGTGCAGAGTTGCGGGTCGTGCCGCCCATACCCGAGACGACAGCGGACGCTGGCGAGCCCGCGGTCGGTGTGACTCCGAGTACTACCGAGCCGGGCACCCGTCGGGTCCCGGCGCGCCGGCTCCCCGAGCCGGGCGTGCTCGAACTCGAGGAGCTCCTCTCGACCTATCTCAACACCCGGGTCAAGGTCGATATTCAGAACCGGAGGGGTCGACTCGTGGTCGAGTTCGCCACCCTCGAGGACCTCGAGCGGATCTATCGGGCCATGGTCGGTGACGGCGGCGTCGCATAGTTCACACAACCGTCAAGGGTCGGTTCAGCTTCATCCACAACCTGTGCATGACATTGTGGATTGTCACCGGGTTCACCTCTCTGAGCCTTTGATCGCGTAACCGTCGCCCACGGCCCCCAGGCCGTCAGAGAGCGGTGATGGCGCGTCCTCAGTCCCAGGAGACGTCGGCCCAGCGCCCCAAGGCCGTCGAGAGTGCAGCCGCCAGGGACGAAGCTCGTTCGACGACCCGGCTGGCCGGACCGAGCTCGACCACGACTGCAGGCATCCTGGTCTCGCGCAAGATGCGGACCGACATCCCCAAAACCCCGCCGTCCCCGATGCCCAGCGCCTCGGGCACGGCGCCCTGGACCATCTCGGCCAGGCGGCGCCCGCCAGGTGACTCGTCGTGCGTCCCGGCCCAGAAGGCCGTCCGGCACGACGAGGTCGAGGGATTGAGCCTCAACCCTACGAAGACGTCGACGGCCAGCTCGTTGGCCTCACGGGCCTGGACGGCGTCGTCGGGATGATGGAGTTCGGTGACCCGGATGCCGGCGAAGGTCAGGCGCCGGCGCAAGGCGCCCGTCACGCTGCCCAGTCCCCCGGTCTCACCGACGGCGATGTGGCGGCCCTGGAGGGTCGGGGGAGCGCTGCGCAGGACGGCGCGGGCCCGCACGGCCGAGACCAGCTCGGGATCGTGGTGACGGCTCTCGAGGCGTAGCAGCTCACTGAGGGTGGCGTCCCCCACGATGCCGTCCACCGGTAAGCCCGCGTTGCGCTGGAATTCGCCCAGGGCGCGGGCGGTGTCGTCACCGAAGATGCCGTCCACCCGCCCGGTGTCGAACCCGAGGGTGCACAAGCGCTGTTGGAGATCCGCCACGTCGTCACCCCGCAGCATGGGAGTCCGGCGGTACAAGAAGCGGTCACCTACCCGGAATCCGGCTTCGACCAGGGTTTCCCAGGTCTGGAGGCCACAGACCCCGTCCACGCGAAGGCCACGCAGGCGTTGGAAGGCCTGGACCGCCGCCCGTGTGCCCGCTCCGAAGATCCCGTCGGCGTCGACGGGGACGCCTGGGAGCACGGCCGCCAGGCGGTGCTGCACGTCGGAGACCGCGTCGCCGCGGTCGCCGATCGCCAGCGGGAGGCCTACAGGTAGCCCGAGATCTCTTCGAGCAGCGCGCCCTTGGGCTTCGCCCCGATCAGACGGACCTGAGGCTCCCCGTCCTTGAACAGGATCAGGGTCGGAATGCTCAGCACGTCGAACCGACGGGTCACGTCGAGGTTGTCGTCGATGTTCAGTTTGACGATTCGGATCTTGCCCGCCTGCTCCTCCGCGATCTCCTCCAACACCGGGGAGATCATCTTGCACGGGCCACACCATTCCGCCCAGAAGTCCACCAGTACGGGGACATCCGAACTCTTGACATGCTCGTCAAAGGTAGCGTCGGTGACGGTCTCAAGCTTCTCGCTCATGGCATCTCCTTGATCGACGTGTCCAACACTGCTGGGCGTGATCTTGTTCCCGGCGGGCGGGTCGGTCGGTCCTGACCGCGGGGCGGGCGATCACTCGCCCCGCATTTCGAGCCAGCGCTCGGCGTCGATGGCGGCCATGCAGCCGGATCCGGCCGAGGTGATGGCTTGGCGGTAGTAGTGGTCCTGGACGTCGCCGCAGGCGAAGACGCCGTCCACGCTGGTGCGGGTGGTGGCGTCGAACGTCTTGACGTACCCGGTGTCCTCCAACTCCAACTGTCCCTTGAGGAGCGACGAGTTGGGCTCGTGGCCGATGGCGACGAAGAGGCCGGTCGCATCGAGCTCGGACTCGACGCCGGTGACGGTGTCACGGACCTTGACACCGCTGACCTTCGTGTCGCCGACGATGTCGGTGACCGTCGTGTTCCACAAGAACTCGATCTTGGGATTGGCCTTGGCCCGTTCCTGCATGATCTTCGAAGCCCGGAGCTGGTCGCGGCGGTGGACGAGGTAGACCTTGTCGGCGAAGCGCGTCAGGAAGTTGGCTTCCTCGAGGGCCGAGTCGCCGCCACCGACGACGGCGATGTTGTGGCCCCGGAAGAAGAAGCCGTCGCAGGTGGCGCAGGTCGAGACGCCGTAGCCGAGGAGGCGGTCCTCGTTGGGAATCCCGAGCATGAGGGAGCGGGCCCCCGTGGCGATGATCGAGCGCGTCGGCCTGGACCGTGGGCTCATCGGCCTGCGGGTCGCCCACCCAGATCTCGAAGGGCCAGGTCCCCACCTCGAGCCGGCTGACCTTGGCCGTGCGCAGCTCGGCCTCGAAGCGCTGGGCCTGGGCCCGCATGACGCCCATGAGCTCGGGGCCCATGATGCCGTCGACGAAGCCGGGGTAGTTCTCGACCTCGGTCGTCAGCATGAGCTGGCCGCCGGGCTGGTCACTCGTCGACGACGGCTCGCCCTCGATGACCAGCGGCTCGAGCTGGGCCCGGGCCGTGTAGAGGGCGGCGGTCAGGCCGGCGGGCCCGCTGCCCACGATGACGACCTTGCGATGCTCGGGAACCGGGGACACGTCAGGCCTCGGGTGGGAGGCCGCGGCGCGAGTAGACGAAGGCTCCGGCGCCGCTGAAGATCAGCCCCAGGACGATGTACGAGGCCCAGATCCGGTGGCCCGCGATGGTGGTCAGGCGGATGAAGCCCACGCAGAAGAGGACCAGGACGGCGATGCCGATCACGGCGATGATGACGCCGAACACGACGGCGCGGGCGGCCACGACCGCCGGCCGCACGGCCTTGTCGTTGACCACGGCGACCACCGTGTCGATGGTGTCGAGGGCCCGCGCCGAGAGGGCGTCTCCGATGTCGTTGTCTGCCACGGGCGAGAGACTACCCGCCGCTCCGGCCACCCTGTCCTGGGACGATGTAGCAGACGCCCACCGTGTTGGGGCCCGCGTGGGTGCCGACCACGGGCCCGAGCTCGGTGGCGAGGAGGGGATGCTCGGTGGCGATGCCCTCGAGACCCTTCAAGACGTCGGCGAAGTCGTCGCACGCGCCGTCGGCCACGGCGATGCGCTCGAGGGGCGCGTCGGCCTCGACCTTGTGGCGCATGTAGGTCAGGGCCCTGGCCCGGGTCCTTTGCTTGGACTCCTCGGCCACCTCGCCGTCCTTGAGCTGGATGACGGGCTTGATGTTGAGGATCGAGCCGAGCAGGGCCTGGGCCCCGCCGATGCGGCCGCCGCGCTGGAGGTGCTCGAGGGCCCCGATGACGCCGTAGATCCGGGTGCGGGGGATGCGGTCCTCGGTGGCGCTGACGAGGTCGTCGAGGCCCGCGCCGGCCGCCGCGTCTTCTGCGGCGGCGATGACGAGCAGCCCCTGTCCCATGGTGAGCGAGTAGGTGTCGACGACGCGTACCGGGATGCCTTCGTAGGTCTCGGCGGCCGTCTTGGCCGAGGCGTAGGTGGCCGACACCTTCGACGAGATGGTGAGGCACAGCACGGCGTCGGCGCCCTCGTCGGCCGCCTGCCGGTAGGCGGCCTGGAACGAGCCCGGGGAGGGGGCGGCCGTCTCGGGGAGGGTGGTCATGGAGCGACAGCGCTCCCAGAACTCCGCCGGTGTGAGCTGGCGCCGGTCCTCGAGCTCCTCCTCGCCGAACCGGATGGTGAGAGGCACCACGCCGACGTTGAGCTCTTTGACGAGCTGGTCCGTCAGGTCGCAGGCGCTGTCGGTGACGATGTGGACGCCGGGCACCTACGGAGTCTGCCACGGGGGCGGTCGGGCCCGGCGGCTCTGCCGGCTCAGGCGGCTCCACCGGGGCGGACGCCGACGGGGCGTGCGGGTGCTTCCGGTGTGGGGACGGACGCCGGTCCGGGACCGCTGAGTTCGGAACCGGGTCCGGGTCCGGGTGGGGTCGGTGGCGCCGGTGGTTGTGAGCCGGAACCGGGTCCGGGGCCGGCGCCGGGGCCGAGACCACGAGGAGGTCGGTCCGCTCGCCGTCGTGCCTCGTCGCGTTGCCCGAGCCAGATGACGACGGCCCCGAAGGTGATGGCGCCCGCGAGCACCGAACCCACCACCCGGGCCAACAGGCCGGCCGGGCTGGTCGAAGCCGACAGGTTCGAGATGACTAGGACGACGACGGCCATCGGGATGCTGGCGATCAGCACGCGCCAGAGAGGGGCCCAGGTTTCACGAGGGGCGAGGCGCCCGAACCACCGGTGGAAGACGACGAGGGTCAACACGGCGGCGACGGTGTAGGCGATCGAGAGCGAGAGGGCCAGGCCACGCACGCCCAACGTGTGGACAAGGAGGACGGCCAGCACCACGTTGATGCCGTTCTCGACCAGGTAGAGGTAGAAGGCGACCCTGGTGCGCTGCATCGATTGGAGGACCCGGACCAAGTAGAGGTAGGTGCAGAATCCGGGCAGGCCCAGGGCGAACATCGCCAGGGCGGCTCCGGTGGTGCTCGTCTGGGCCGCGGTGCTGTGGCCGTATCCCTGCAGGAGGGCCACCGCGGGTCGGGCCAGGAGGAGCATTCCGACGGCGGACGGGATGATGAGGGCCAGGATGGCCCTGAGCCCTCCGCTCATGCGATGCAAGAAGGCGGTTTGGTCACCGGTCGACCAGCGCTGGGCCAGGTCCGGTGTGACCACGGACATGACCGTGACGGCGACGACCCCATACGGAAGTTGGAAGAACGCGTAGGCGTACGTATACGAGGACACCGGGTCGGGGCCCGGGACGCTGCCGGCCAGCACGGTGACCACGAAGAGGGCGATCTGGTTGGCCAGGACGAAGCCGAAGGTCCAGGCGCCGAGGCGGACCACGGCGCGCAATGCGTCGTCGTGAAGGTTCCAGCGCCAGCGCAACAACCCGAGATCGGCCCCGCGCAGGCTGGGGATGAGGGCCAGTCCCTGGAGCACGACGCCGAGCGAGGTGCCCAGACCGAGCAGGACGAGCTGGGAACGGTGTGCCTCGACGCTGGCCAGGTCGGCGCCGTGGCCGGCCCAGAGTCCGAACCAGACCAGGATGCCGATGCAGACGAGGTTGTTGACGATGGGCGCCCAGGCGACCGCGACGAAGCGGCGGCGGGTGTTCAACAACGCAGCGCCGAGTGCGAAGAGTCCGTAGGCGCCGATCTGAATCACGAACCAGCGCAGGAACGTCGTGGCGACCTGGCGCTCGAGGATGAGGTGCTCGAGCTGCGCATGGCTGGCATGGGGATCGGCCGCGGTCAGGGCGGTGATGAGATAGGGCGCGGCGACGAGCGCGACCACCGTCGTTCCGAGCAACACGACCACCGACACCGTGATGACCGAAGAGATGGAGTCGAAGGCGTCGCGCTCCTCCTTGTTGGCGAGCCGGTCGACGAAGACGGGGATGAAGGTGGCCGAGAGGACGCCGCCGAGGACGACGTCGTAGAGCATGTTCGGGGTGGTGTTGGCCAGGTTGTAGGAGTCGGCCAACGAAATCTGGCCGAGCGCCCAGGCCAGGGCGACCAGCCGGAGCAGCCCCGTGATCCGCGAGACCCCGGTGCCGACGGCGACGTAGGCCGCGGCGGTGCGGAGGGGAAGGGTCCGGGCGCGCCGGGGTGCGTCCACGGTCAGCCGGTCGCCCGCGGGCGTCGCCGCCGTGAGCGGCGCCAGGTCCGGGCCCACCACACCAGGAGAACGGCTCCGGCGAGCACCGTGAGGGCCACGCCCACGAAGGAGATGGCCGTCGAGTGGACGGTCAGCACGGTGCGGCCGATGACGAGCCGACCGTTCGCGGTGCGCAGCGTCACGTCGATCGGTAGGCGGTCACCCGATCCCCGGGCCTGGGCCACGAAGCGGACCGAGGTCGTGGCGCGGTTGAGGAGCAGCTTCTCGGACCTTCCTTCCGGAAAGGTGAACTTGTCGCTGGCCAAAGAGACGATCACGTCGACCGGGTACGACGCGCTGGAGAGCACGGTGATGGGTATGGCGGCCCGACGGGACGTGAAGGTCACCGTGTTTTCGTTGGCCAACGTGATCTTGTCCGTCTCCGAGACGAAGGCCCGGCTGTAGGAGGTGAGCGCCACCGCCCGGGCCGGCGGCGCCAACGAGCGTGCCTCGGTGGCCAGGAGATTGTCGGACAAGAGCGCCAACTCGGGTGGGCGGCCCCGTACGGCATCGTCGTAGGAGCCGAGTTGTTGGCGGTCCGTGGCGATCTTGTTGGCGGACGTCCTCGTGATGCCCCGGCTGGCTGGACCCGACTGCAGGTGGCGGACGGCAGGCTCATGGTTGCCGCCGACCGGCACCTGGGCCAGGAACTGGGTGAGAGTCACGGGCATCAGCGCTGGATTGGCGGTGAGGCCACCCAGGAGGGTCTCGAGAAAAGGCGCCGACGGACTCCAACCGGCGGGGGGTGAGACCACGACGCCGCGGGCCTGCGTGAGGGACGCGTTCTCGTAGTGGACGAAGGAGAGGCTGGCGAGCAGCTGCTCGGCACCGAGAACCGGGTCGTCCGGGTGGGCGGTGAAGCGCCCGCTCAACGTGGCATTGGAGCCGATGGCCGGAATCGTCGCTCCGTGGCCGAGGTCCAGGGTGAAGGGCTGGGCGAACGTGTAGTTGCTGAGTCCGCCCGAAGCCAGGTCGTCGCCGTTGAGGACCAAGGCGGACGAACCGGCCACCTGGACTCCGGTGCCCAGGTTTGCACCGTCGCCCGCGGTAAACGACGAGACGGTGTCGACCCACGGTCCACCCGCCGGTTTGAGGCCCGCCGTGCGCAAGATGTCGTCCCCGCGTTCGACCTGAAGCTGGATCTCCCCCGTCAATCCGGCCTCGGTGAGCGAGGCCACGTTGACCGGGACGTAGGGCTGGTCGAGCACCTCGGCTGCGTCGAGTGCGCCGAGTTGGGCCAGAGCGCGCGCCCCGCCCTTGGGCCGCTGCACCGCGACCCGCTCCACCCCGGTGGCGCTGACGGCGAGCGTCGCCGGTACCTCGTGGCGATCCGTCAACGCCGCCGCCGTTGCGGCGAGTCCGTCGTACCCGACCGGCACGATGACACCCACCCGCAGCGCGAGCGGCCCGCCCTCGCCGCTCGCCGGCGGCTCCTGGTAGGTCAGGAAGGTGGTGAAGCGGGCCACCGGCGTCGCATCCCCCTGACGTTCGAGCGCCACGGACACGGGGTAGACGTCACCGCAGAACCCGGTGTTGGGCATGCAGCCCAGCGTGACCGTGTCGCTGTCAGCCGGGCAGGCGCCCAGGCCGGTGGTCGGCGGCGTGGCGTCGGCGTTCGGCACGACGGTCACGCACGAGGTGGCGCTCAGGGTCCCGTTCGCCCCTGCCGAGACCGGCACGTCGGACCTGTGCAGGACCCCGCCCTGAGGCGTCGCGTTCATGGACTGTTGCAGCTGCGAATCGTCGTCGAGGCGGCCGTAGAAGGTCAGGCTCACGTGCAGCCCGGTGGCCGAGCCGGCGCTCGGGTTGACCCCGAGGGCCAGCGAGAACCAGGGCTGGGCCGGCGTGACGAAGGGCGTCTGCGAGAGCAGGGTGAGGGGAGCCCCCGGCTGGGCGGTGACGGCGGTGGCCGCGGCCGGGCCACCGGCGAGGAGGGGGGCCATGGCCACGGCGAGCGTGCAAAGGGCGATCCTGGCCCAGCGTGACAGCACAGGGAGAGGCTAGAGGGCGCACTACCGTATGCGGGTGCAGTCCACGTCGGTACCCGAGCGTTTTCGGCCCTATGTCGAGGCGACCGATGAGCTGGCGCGCCGTTTTGCGGCGGCCGGCCGCTCCGTGTATCTGGTCGGCGGGTCCGTCCGCGACGCCCTGTTGCCGGGTGCGGCGTCGGAGGAGTCCGACATCGACCTGACGACCGACGCCCGTCCCGACGAGATCGAGCGGATCGTGCGTGGCTGGGCCGACGACGTGTGGACGCAGGGGGCAAAATTCGGGACCATCGGGTGCCGCAAAGGAGGGCGCGACTACGAGATCACGACGCACCGGGCCGAGGTCTACGTTCCCGAGTCGCGCAAGCCCGAGGTCACCTACGGAGACGACATCGAAGTCGACCTATCTCGGCGCGATTTCACCGTCAACGCGCTGGCTCTGCGCCTGCCCGACATGGAGCTGATCGACCCGTTCGACGGCCTGGGCGACCTGGGCGCAGGCCGTCTCCGCACGCCCCTCGACCCTGAGATCTCCTTCGGAGACGATCCGTTGCGCATGCTGCGTGCCGCTCGCTTCGCGGCCCGCTTCTCGCTCGAACCCGACCCGGCCCTGGTCGACGCCGTGACGACGATGCACGGCCGGCTGTCCATCGTGTCGGCCGAGCGCATCCGCGACGAGCTGGACAAGATCCTCCTCGTCGACGTTCCCTCGCAGGCACTCTGGTTCGTGGTGCGTACCGGTCTGGCCGGCGAGTTCCTCCCCGAGTTGCCGGGTCTGGCGCTCGAACAAGATCCGATTCACCGCCACAAGGACGTCTTGGCGCACACGTTGGCCGTGGTCGACAAGACGTCGAAGAACAAGTTACTGCGCCTGTCCGCTCTGTTCCACGACGTCGGCAAGCCGAAGACGCGCGCCATCACCGACGGTGGGGTGAGTTTCCACCACCACGAGGTGGTCGGGGCGCGCATGACGAGGACGCGCATGGAAGCACTGCGCTACTCGGCGGCCGACACCGAGACGGTCGTGCGCCTGGTCGAGCTGCACCTGCGCTTCCACACGTACCGCCTCGGCTGGACCGACAAGGCCGTGCGCCGCTATGTGCGCGACGCCGGCAGCCATCTCGACCTGCTCAACGAGCTGACGCGGTGCGACTGCACGACCCGGAACGTGTCGAAGGCCCGAGCCCTGGCCCGACGCATGGATGAGCTGGAGGCCCGGATCGCCATACTCCGCGAGCAGGAGGAGCTTGATGCTCTCCGGCCCGACCTGACGGGGAACCAGGTGATGGACCTGCTCGGGATCGGGCCCGGCCCAGCGGTGGGCAAGGCGCTCTCGTTCCTCATGGAGCTGCGGCTCGATGAGGGACCTCTCGGCGAGGAGCAAGCATCCGAGCGGCTGCTGGCGTGGTGGGCCGAACAATCATGAGCGTGGAGAGCTACCCTCGTCCTTCATGACGAGGATCGACGCACCGCAGACGGGCATGGGGGAGCACATCGACTGGGCGATGCTCCGCCCCGAGATGGCGGCCGGGATGGGCAAACTCTCGGCGGCGGTCTACGGCAACTCACAACTCTCGGTGCGCGAGCGCGAGTCGGCGCGCTGGACCATTGCGCTCATCAACGACTGTGCCGTGTGTCGTGACACCCGAGCCCGGGACGGCGAGACGGCCGGTGCAGGTGAGCCCTTCTACGCCGAGGTGACCGACTGGCGGGCCGCGACGGAGCTGAGCGACCGCGAGCGGCTGGCGGCCGAATTCGCCGAGCGCTTCGCGTTGGACCACTTGGCCATGGACGACGAGTTCTGGGGCCGCATGCACGCAGCCTTCTCCGAGGACGAGCTGGCAGACCTGACGATCTGCTGCGGCTGCTTCCTCGGCATGGGTCGCACGATGGCCGTCGTGGGTGTGCGTGCTCCCGACGAGCGGATCCTGGTCTGAACCTCTGAACCTCTGAACCGGCTACCCACCTGGAGCCAGGTCGGCGCCCCGGTTGTCGCCTTTCAGTCGGGCGGCCAACTCTCCTCGGTCTCCCCGGCGGCGAAGCCCTCGACCATGGTGTGCGCGATGTCGTCGTGGTATTGCACCGGTGGCGACTTCATGAAGTAGGCGGAAGGCCCGAGCAGCGGGCCGCCGATGCCCCGGTCGAGTGCGAGCTTGGCGCAGCGGACGGCGTCGATGATGACTCCCGCCGAGTTCGGCGAGTCCCACACCTCGAGCTTGAGCTCCAGGTTCAGGGGCACGTCGCCGAAGTTGCGGCCCTCCATGCGGATGTAGGCCCACTTGCGGTCCTTCAGCCACGGCACGTGGTCAGACGGGCCGACGTGCACGTCGTCGGCGTCGAGCACGTTGTCCTCGAACTGGCTCGTCACGGCCTGGGTCTTCGAGATCTTCTTGGACTCGAGGCGCTCGCGCTCGAGCATGTTCTTGAAGTCCATGTTCCCGCCGAAGTTGAGCTGGTAGGTGTGGTCGAGCGCCAAGCCGCGGTCCTCGAAGAGCCGGGTCAGGATGCGGTGGACGATCGTCGAGCCCACCTGGCTCTTGATGTCGTCACCCACGATGGGCACGCCGGCGTCGCGGAACTTGCGTGCCCACTCGGGGTTCGAAGCGATGAAGACCGGGATGGCGTTGACGAAGGCCACACCGGCGTCGAGGCAGGCCTGGGCGTAGTGACGCTGCGCCCGCTCGGAGCCGACCGGCAGGTAGGAGACGAGAACGTCCGCCTTGGCGTCGCGCAGTGCCTGGGCGACGTCGACCGGCTCGGCGGGCGACTCCTCGATCATCTCCTTGTAGTACCGGCCAAGGCCGTCGAAGGTCGGTCCGCGCTGGACGGTGACCCCGGTCTCTCCCACCTCGGCGAAGCGGATGGTGTTGTTCAGACCTGCGTGGATGGCCTTGCCGAGGTCGGTACCAACTTTGGTGAGGTCCACGTCGAAAGCGGCCACGGGTACCAGGTCCCGGACGTGATAGCCGCCCAGCTCCACGTGCATCAGGCCGGGAACCACGTCGTCGGGCTCCGCATCGCGGTAGTAGGTGATTCCCTGAACGAGCGAGCTTGCGCAGTTGCCTACGCCGGCGATGGCAAGGCGGATGGGGTTGTGCATCGGTATCTCCTTCGTGATCAAAGGGTGGTGCTCGGTGCCGGTTCGGCCGCGCCGGCGAGAGCGGCGCGTTCGGACGCGATCAGGTGGTCGAGCCAACCGATGTCACGGGCCACCCCGCCAGCGGTGTGCTGCACGACGGAGCGGGCGTAGACATCGAGGTCGGCCCGGGTGGACTCGGCCTCGCCCAAGCGCTGGACGAGAAGGGCGCGTCGGCGTTCGAGAAGCGTGAGGCGAGCCTGGGGAGCCAGGTGCCGGGCAAAGGCCAGGCGCAGGCTAAAGCTGCGGTCATCGGCGACGGCACCGCCCTCGGTCAGCAATTCGGCGAAGAGGCGTCGACCTTCGTCGGTGATCCGGTACACCTTTTTGCCCCGTCGGGCCCGTGTCGGGGTGAGACGACGGGAGCGCAGCACGGCCAGCTCGCCACTGAGGGAGCCCGTGGGAGGAGCGGGCTGGACCTTCGTCTGCGGGCCGGCGGTGGAGGCATCGGTGGCGACCACGGCGCCGGCCTTCTCCAGGCGGGTCAGGGCGGGGTAGATCGACCCGAACGAGACGTTCGCCAGCAACCCCAGGTGCTCGCGTAGGAGCTTACGGATCTCGTAACCGTGGAGGTCGCGCTCCTCGAGGAGGCCCAGTATGGCTAAATCCAACATTGCGGTTCACTATATCGGTTCGATATAGCGCAGTTCAAGCATCGATCACAGAGTTGTGGCGTGAGGCTGGAAATTGACGCCTGCGGGCGGACCAATTCCGGGCACGGGGAGTAGCCTGACCCCCATGTCCGCCACGTCGGAGCCGCGGTCCTCCTCGCGAGCTGTGAGCCCGGACGTGACGGCCCAGGTCGAGTACCGGATCGTGCGTAACGGGCTGGTCAAGGAAGTGGAGCGCGGCCACCTCCAGAAGATGGACGTGTGCGACGCGCACCCCGAACTCCTGCGTGCCGCCCGAAACGTGGGACGTCCCACCAAAGAGGTGTGCCCCATCTGCGACGACGGCCGCCTGGTCATCGTCACCTTCGTCTTCGGGGCCAAGCTGCCTCCCGGGGGTCGTTGCCCAGGAACGGTCGCCGAGCTCAAGGCCCTGTGTCGGAGGCCCGAGCCGGTGCTCTGCTACGAGGTCGAGGTGTGCCCGTCGTGCGCCTGGCACCACCTCATGAAGAAGTACCCCGCCGGAGGTGGCAAGAGACGGAACAAGGTGGCACCGGCCCAGTGAGCGACGGTCCCGTGACGGTTCCTTCTCTGCGGGAGCGCAAGCGACGCAACGGTGGCGTGCCGATCGTCATGGTTACGGCCTACGACGAGCCGGGTTCCCGGATCGTCTCGGAGGCGGGGGTCGACATCATCCTCGTCGGGGACTCGGTGGCCAACACGGTGCTGGGCTTCGACGACACCCTCCACGTCGACATCGACGTGATGGCCCACCACACGGCCGCGGTGGCCCGGGCCACGCCCCGCAGCCTGATCCTGGGCGACATGCCCTGGATGAGCTATCACCTCTCACCTGAGGACGCCGTCCGGAACGCGGCCACGCTCGTGCGGGCCGGGGCCCAGGCAGTCAAGCTCGAGGGCGGGCGGGCCCGGCTCGAGGTGGTCGAGGCCATCATCCGGGCCGAGATCCCGGTGATGGGCCACCTCGGCCTCACCCCGCAGTCGGTGCTGGCCATGGGTGGCTTCCGGGTGCAGGGCAAGAGCATCAACGCCGCGAGCGCCCTGCTCGACGCGGCGAAGGCGCTGGCGGCGGCGGGCTGCTTCGGATTCGTCATCGAGGGCGTGCCTGACGTGGTGGGCGCCGCCGTCACCGACGCGGTTGATGTCCCGACCATCGGCATCGGCGCCGGGCCGGACTGCGACGGCCAGGTTCTGGTCTTCCACGACCTGCTCGGCCTGGGAAGGCGGACCCCGCCGAAGTTCGTGCGCCAGTACGCCGATGTCGGCCGCATCGCGACCGAGGCCATCGCGGCCTTCGCCGATGACGTCCGGAACGGGAGTTTCCCTGGTGATGCGGAGACCTATCACGCACCGGAGGGCCTGGGCGAAGCCCTGAGCTGATCCCGGCTAGCATGGCCGGCCACAACAAAACCCTGCTCCTGACCGCCAGGAGCCCGAGCGAGCAGCCCGGTCCAGAGGGAGGTATGCCGCCTATGCGGCCTTACGAAGTCATGGCCATCTTTGAGGCCACCACCGAGCCCGGCCTGATCCAGAGCGTGCTCGACCATGCGCTCGAGGTCATCCGCTCGACCGGGGGGAACCCGGGAGCCATCGACCGTTGGGGCAAGCGGTCCTTTGCCTACGAGGTCAACCACAAGCGCGAGGGTTACTACGTCGTGGTGGAATTCACGGCGGAACCCGAGACGGTGGCTGCACTCGACCGCATGCTGACGCTGGCCGACGAGGTCGTGCGCCACAAGGTGGTGCGGCTGCCGGACTCGAAAATGACGGCGGCGGCCGAGCCGGCCGCGAGCTGACGAGTCGACGGAGGAAAGAGACATGCCAGACAACAGCGTCACGCTGGTGGGCAACATCACTCGCGACCCTGAGCTTCGATTCACCAACACCGGGCAGGCGAACGTCACGTTCGGACTGGCGGTCAATCGCCGCTGGCAGAACCGCCAGACCCAGGAATGGGAAGAGGCGACCTCGTTCTTCGACGTGGTCTGTTGGCGCGAGATGGCGGAGAACGTGAGCGAGACCCTCACCCGAGGTTCCCGCGTCATTGTGAACGGCCGGCTCGAGCAGCGCAGCTGGGAGACCCAGGACGGTGACAAGAGATCCAAGGTCGAGGTCGTGGCCGACGAGATCGGGCCGTCCCTGCGATGGGCGACGGCCACGGTGACCAAGAACGAGCGGCGTGGGCCCGGCGAGTTTTCACGCGGCGGCGGCGGCGGTGGTGGTGGTGGTGGCCGGCAGGCCGCGCCAGCAGCGCAGCCAGCGGCGGCCGAAGCAGGTGGAGGATACGGATTCGATGAGGAGCCCTTCTGATGGCAAGGAATAACCAACGCGGAGGGACGACGTCACGCCGGGCCCCCAAGGATCTCGGTCGCCGGGTGAAGAAGAAGCCGTGCGCCCTGTGCCGGGACAAGGTGGAGTGGGTCGACTACAAGGACGTCCCCATGCTCCGCAAGTACATGAGTGACCGGGGCAAGATCCGCTCGCGCCGGGTGACCGGCAACTGCGCCCAGCACCAGCGGGCACTGGCCCAGGCCATCAAGACGGCGCGCGAACTGGTCCTGCTGCCCTACACGCAGCGGACGGTCACCGAGCGGCCCGGTGGCCGAGGTGGTCGCGATCGGGGCGAGCGCACGCTCGGCGACGCGCACGGCGACAGCCGCCCGCCACGGCGTTCCGAGGGCGGCGGAGGGTCGGATCGCGGAAGGGATGCCAACACCGGCAGCGGTAATAACGGCAGTGGAGACGGCGCCACCGACGCCCCTGACTTTGCCGTCAGCTCCGCAGACGGAGCTGGCGGCACAGATGGCGGCACAGATGGCGCCGCCGTAGACAGCGAGGCCGTCGGCGAGGCGGAATTGGACGGTGATGTCCTGGCCACGCTTGATGCAGACATCGCAGCCGAGGCCGAGGAAGCGGGGGCTGACGCATGAAGGTCCTGCTCCGAGACGACGTCGCCGGTGTCGGGCGGCGGGGCGACATCGTGAAGGTCGCCGGTGGGTTCGCCCGCAACTTCCTGCTGCCCGAGGGTCGGGCCATCGTGGCCAGCGAGGGCATCGAGGGCCAAGCGGGACAGATGCGGCGCGGCCGAGACCTGCGCGAGGCCAAGGACCGCACCGCAGCGGAGGCCCAAGCGACCATCCTGGCCGGCGCGGTGGTGCCGATCTCCGCCCGGGCCGGCGGAGGGGGGCGACTCTTCGGCTCCATCGGTCCGGCGGACGTCGTCGAAGCCATCAAGAATGTCAAGGGTGTCGAGGTGGATCGCAAGCACGTGGTCCTGCCCGAGCCCATCAAGGCGACAGGGTCTCATGACGTGACGGTCGATCTGTTCCAGGGTGTGACCGTCGTCGTGACCCTCGAGGTTTCGGCGGCCGGCTGAGCGCCGCGGGTCGGGAACGGCCCGCCGATCGTGGTCGGACGGGGCGGTCACAGCCGTCCCGCATCATGGCGCCCGTGCAGATGTTGGCGCCCCCAGGTGACTCCGGTCGTACACTGCTTTTCCACAGGGCTCACGTGCTTGCCGGCTTGGTTACCCACACCCGGGGCGGGGTTACCCACAACAAGTTCCCCCTGACCGTCCCCAGCCCGGGAAGGTCAGAGTAGGGGCCCGTGGTCCACGCTTTCGACGACCCCCGCCCGTTCAGGCCAACCCCGCTGCCCACCGCGTCGGGTGCGCGGGTTCCGCCACACGATCTCGAAGCCGAAGAGTCGCTCCTCGGTGCCATGCTGCTGTCGAACGACGCGGCCTCGGTCGGGATCGAGATGTGCTCGGGGGGCGACTTCTACAAGCCGGCCCACGGCCACATCTTCGGAGCCATCCGTGCCCTCGTGGAGCGAGGGGAGGCCATCGACGCCGTCACGGTCACCGACGAGCTCAAGCGGTCCGGGGTGATGGAGGCGGTGGGAGACCCGTCGATCTTCATCTCGCTGCAGGCGAACACCCCGTCGATCGCCAACGCCCGGCACTACGCCGCCATCGTCGAGGAGCTGTCACTGCTGCGCAAGTTGATCGGCGTGGCCGGGGAGATCGCCGACATCGGCTACTCCGTCCCCGAGGACGTCAAGGCGGCGGTCGACGACGCCGAGCAGCTCGTCTTCAACGTGGCGGAGCGGCGGGGGGCCGACACCATGCACCCGCTGCACGAGCTGCTGGGGCAGGGGCTGGACCGGATCGAGGAGCTCGGCCAGCGCGGCTCGGACATCACGGGGGTGGCCACGGGCTACCACGAGCTCGACCGCCTGCTGCTCGGGCTGCAGCCCTCGACGTTGAACATCGTCGGGGCCCGTCCCGGGATGGGAAAGACCTCGTTTGCCTTGGGGGTGCTGGCTCACGTCGGGATGGTGGTGGACCGGCCGGCGCTCCTGTTCTCGCTGGAGATGGGCCACCTGGAGCTGACCCAGCGCCTGCTGGCGGCCGAGGCCGAGGTGAACGGGCAGCATCTGCAGAACGGGCGGATCCGTACTCAGGACTGGGCGAAAATCGGGGCCGCCGTGACCCGGCTGTCGGGCGCGCCGATCTTCATCGACGACAACCCGGCCGTGACGGTGATGGACATCAGGGCCCGGGCCCGTCGCTTGAAGAAGTCCGAAGGTGACCTGGGGATCGTGGTCGTCGACTACTTGCAGCTGATGACCGGTCGGGGGCGGGCGGAGAACCGCCAGAACGAGGTGGCCGAGATCAGCCGGGGACTGAAGATCCTGGCCCGTGAGCTCGAAGTTCCCGTGGTGGCGCTGTCACAGCTGTCCCGAAACCTCGAACAGCGTCAGGACAAGACGCCACAGCTCTCCGACCTGCGTGAGTCGGGCTCGCTCGAGCAGGACGCCGACGTCGTCCTCTTCATCTACCGGGAGTCCGAGTACAACGACGAGGTGCCGATCGACCGGGCGGACGACGCGCTGATCGAAGTGGCCAAACACAGGAACGGGCCGACCGGGAAGGCCAACTTGCTCTTCCTCAAGCAGTACCGCGCGCTTCGAGAACCACCGGGGGATGTAGCCAGCGGGACTGGGTGGCGCCGGCGCCGACCCCGGCGGTCGCGCCGGGAGCGTGTTGCGACGGCGACGGCCACGGCTGCGATGAGGGTGGCCGCGGCGACGAGGGTGAACCAGGGCGAGACGACCCAGCTCAGCACGAGGGCGACCGCCATCTCGATGACGACCACGGCGGCGCGGGCCGGCCGGTCGAGCTCCATGAACCGGCGATGGAACGAGGCGAGAGCGCCGGTGGTCGTGATCCGCCGACTGGTGAAGACGGCCAGGCCCCGGACCAGCCCGAAGAGCAGTCCGACGCTCCAAGCGACGAGGGGATCGCCGGTGAGGGCGGCGAGTGCGATCAGGACGTAGACGGCTGAAGTCTTGACGTACGTGGCCACACCGGTGCCGATCTGCCATCCGAATCCGGTGGCGTAGACCCAGGGTCGGTATGCATCGAGCCAGCGCTCGTTCACCTGACGATGGTGGATGGGGAGTGAGGCGACGCCGGCTTCCCCGGCCGCGGCCAGAAGCGTGAGTCCGGCCGCGACGAGAGCAGTAGTGGTCACAGCAGTCGGTGTGGCGGGGACGAGTTCATGGACGCCGGCGGCCAGGAGGGCGAGAAAGGCCCCGAGGGTGGCGCCTCCCGCCACGCCACCCATGAAGTACCAGGTCGCCGTGGCCCACCAACGGTGCCCCCGCCCACTTTCGGCCAGGGGGGTGATGGTGGAGAGCATGGAGACGCCGCAGGGCGACCACGTGGAGCGCAGTCCGGCTGCGAGCGCGGTGGCGATGGCGCAGACCGTGACGAGGTCGGTGAACGTCGCGTGAGTCATTGATCGGAAACCCCTTCTGCCCGTACGGGTGGTGCTGGCCGCCCTGTCACGCCGGTGTCCCGAGGAACGGCGCTCCGCCGAAGGCGAAGATGCCGCCGTCGCGGGCCACCAGCCAGTAGCCGGCATCCTGGTGCGACGGGGCCATCCCGACGATGGGCAGGTTCAGGCTGATGCTGCCCGCGGACCCGTCGAAGGCCGCATCGCCGTAGTCGAAGATGCCGCCGTCCGCCCCGACGAGCCAATAGCCGGTGCCGGTCGCCGTGGCCGCCATGGCGACGATTGGTTTGTTGAGCGGCTTGCCACCCATGGAGCCGAGGAATGGTGCATCGCCAAAGGAGAAGACGCCCCCGTCCGCCGCGACGAGCCAGTACCCCTGTCCGGTCGGGGTGGCCGCCATCCCCACGACGGGGGAGTTGAGCGGTTTGCCTCCCATGGAGCCGAGGAAGGTCGCGTCACCGAAGGCGAAGATCCCGCCGTCCGCCGCGGCCAGCCAGTAGCCGTTCCCCGTCGGCGTGGCCGCCATGCCGACGATGTGGCCGTTGAGCGGCTGGCCACCCATGGAGCCCTGGTAGGGCGCTTTGCCGAACGCGAAAACGCCACCGTCGCTGGCGGCGAACCAGTATCCGCCCGTCATCGAGAACGATGCCGCGACGATGGGTGCGTTGAGGGTGAGATTCGAGACGTCCCCCTCGGAAACGAAGTCGCCATACGGAAAGGCCTTCCCGAAGCCCGTGACCACGGTGTATCCGCCGCCATCGGCGCTCGGGATCATCGTCACGACTTGGCAGTTGGTCGGGGTCGCCGTCGGGCAAGGCGGGGTCGGGGTCCAACAGGGCTCGTTCTGTTCGGCCGTGCTGTTGTCCACGGCCACCGCAGTGGTGCAGGTCGGGTCGACCGTCCAGGGGGGGACGCAGGCGACCACTCGACAGACGATCCGGCCCACGCACGCGATGTCCTGGTTGCACTGGCCGTACCGGAACTGGAGGCAGTTGGTGAGGTACGAGTCGCAGCCGTTCGGCCCGCAACTACAGCCTCCGGTCAGATCGCATCCGGGCTCGCAGAACGGGAACCCGTCACCACAGCCATTGTCACAGGCACAGATGGCGTTGCAGTCCATGTAGTAGCGGGGCCCGTTGCAGTACGAACTGTTGTCGGCCATCCACCAGCCGCCCATCATCGTGTTCGACGGACAGAAGTTGAATCCGGTGACGCTGCAACAGAATTCCGTGAAGCCGGCACAGCACGTGCTGCCGCAGCCGCAGCCGGCATTCCCGCACTCGCAGATCTGCCCGTAGGCCGTCCCGGGCTTCAAGGCAAGGTCGAGGCCGGCACCGACGGCCACGGCACTTCCGACAAAGGCGGATCGGTTGATGACACTTCGACGGGACAGGCGGCGCTCGAGGAATCCGGACGAGCGCTCGACGAGCGCGGTCGAGAGGGTCACGGTCTGGGGCCAAGCAGGCGCCGCCGGGCGGTTCCCAGGGAAGGCAGGAGGGTCAGGCCCTGGTAGGTGAGCCAGAGTCCGATCCCACTCGCCAGGAGAAGCGGTAGGCCGGCCCAGGGCTGTGCCGTCAGGACGGAGTGGAGCGTGGACGCGCCGGTCGTCTGAAGCGCGACTCCGGCGGCCGCCGCGGCCAGGACCAGGTTGACCACGACGTGAAGCCAGGTCGCTGGGGTGTCGGTTCGCCCGAAACAACCGCACGTCGACAGGAGGCCACGACGGCTGCGTACATATGACACATATGCGGCAAATCCCAGGTAGGAAGCGCAGGCCAGCGTCGCCGGCACGGGTCTGGGCAGCAGGAGCGCGAGAAACCCGACGCCGGCCTCACAGGCGGCACCGACGCGCACGAGCGGCTGGAGCCGGAGGTGGCCGGGGAGCACCTGGGCGAGGGCAAGTGCAGTGTCTCCTGGCCGGATGGCCTTGGCGGCGCCCGCCAGCACGAGCAAAGACGACCCGATCAGATAGATCCCGATCAGTTCCACACCGACCCCCCCGATGCGAGTGGGGTCGAGCTGGACGTCGGTGGACCGAGGGTCAGGGAGGCCAGGAGCGCATTGACTTTCGGGACGAGCGTGTTCCGCAGCACGTGGCTGCCCAGAACGGCATAGAAGGAGAACGGCCGGTCCGACTCGGTGAAGAACCACTGGGTGCCGGACTGACCACCGAGGCCGCGACGCAGGGTCATGGGGGAGAAGTCGTTCGGGGAGAAGTCCGTGGGCCGGCCCAGCCGGGCGAACAGCCGCTTGCCCAGGCTCTCGGGCCCGTACTCGAAGAGCGTGGCGTAGACGTCGCCCGGTCCCATCAGGTTCACCGCGCCGCCGCCGAAGTCGCCAACGTCGTCTGGCAAGGGAAAGGTGGCGAATTGGGCGACGGCGTAGGCCGTGCCCGTGGGCACAGCCCGTACGAAGATGCGGCCTTCGAAGCCGTTCGGCAATGCCGCGGCGATGCCGTGCGCTTCGATGACGGCCATCAGTGCGGTGACCGGGAGCTCGTGACCGAGGAGGGGAAGACGTCTTCGAGTGAACGTGGATAGAGGCTGGGATCGCCCGGGAAAATGCCCGCCGCGCGCAGCGCATCGTCGTTGGCCTCTTCACGAGCCGGCCCGTCCAGTGCCGGATCGGTTGCGGGACGACCGCCGCCGAGCCCCCGCTCCGACTGGGCCCGCCGCACGAGATCCACCAACTGGTCGATCTGCGCCGCCACGCCCTGACCGATTTTTTGACCGGTTGCGCCGTCGACGAGGACGAAGAAGGGAGAGCCCGGAACCTGGTAGTCGTGCCAGGCCTCGGTCGACATCAGGACGGGGATCTGCCCGCTGGTCAGTGCCCTGACCTGCGGTGTGATCTCCAGTTCGGGGCCCTTGGTCACGATGACGACCCGGGTCTGCTCGGGGAGGCCGAGGTGGTCGGGGCGCTGCAGGGCCTCCCAGAAGCCCGCACACGAGTGGCAGCCCGAGGACAGGAATCCGAGGAGGGTCAACCGGTCGCTGTTGTCCACCGACACGGCGCGGGCGTCTCCCGACGGCGTGAGGCCGGCAATGGCGGGGGCCAGGCCCAAGGTCATGCCCGCCGGCCCAGGGGACACGTCCACAGGGACCGGTGCCGTGGAGGCTGCAGTCGGGTCCCCGACTCCGACGCCCAGCTCATGGAGCGACCGGAGTATGTCGGCGTGGCTGCGGAGCAATCCGGCCACCAGGACTCCGAGCAACAGCACGACGAACGTCAGGACAACGAGCAGCGCGATCACACCGCCTCCTCTGTCAGGTGCATGTGACCCCAGTATCGCCTCGCGGGGTGCCCATGGCGCGGCAACAACGCCAGTGCGGCAGAGTATCCATATGGTGTCGACGAGCGATCTGACCGATCTCTTCCTCCCCGAGCCTGAACCCCGGGCCGTCAGGTACACCGTGATCTCGGTGGACGACCACGTGGTGGAGCCCGCCCACATGTTCGAGGGCAGGGTTCCTTCGGGACTGGCGGAGAAAGCCCCGCACATTGTCGAGACCAAGCAGGGCCACCAGGTGTGGGAGTTCGAGGGCGAGCGTTACACCCAAGTGGGAATGAACGCAGTGGCTGGACGTCGCCCTGATAGCTACACCATCGAGCCCTTCCGCTTCGAGCAGATGCGACCGGGTTGCTACGACGTCGAGGCCCGGGTGCGGGACATGGACATCAATGGGGTCTGGGCCTCGGTCAACTTCCCGTCGCAGATCACGGGCTTTTGCGGGCGGGTGTTCTTCGACGCCACTGACCGCGCGCTGGGTCTCGCCTGCACCCGCGCTTGGAACGACTGGCTCTTCGAGGAATGGCACTCGCCGCACCCGGATCGGATCGTGCCGCTGGGCATCACGTATCTCGCCGACCCGGAAATGGCTGCCCAGGAGATCCGGCGCAACGCCGAGCGCGGCTTCACATCCGTCACCTTTCCCGAGCGTCCTCATGCGATCGGCCTCCCGTCGCTCTGGGAGCGCGACCACTGGGATCCGATCATCGCTGCGGTGATCGAGACGGACACCGTCGTCTCACTCCACGTGGGCAGCTCCGGCCTGGAGATCGGTCCGCCGGGGGGTGCGCCGCTCCAGATCGGAGCCACACTGTTCGGACAGCTGTCCCTCACTGCCTGTGCGGAATGGTTGTGGTCCGAATACCCCCTGCGGAATCCCGACCTCAAGATCGCGATGAGCGAAGGCGGGATCGGCTGGGTGGCCATGTTGCACGATCGCCTGGAGAACATGGTCGAGCGCTCGGGCTACGGCGAGGGCTGGAAGATGCGCCCGGCGGAGGTGTTGCGCCGGAACTTCTGGTTCTGCACGCTTGACGATCCGTCCACCATCGACACCCGTTCCACCATCGGGGTCGAGAACATCATGGTCGAGGTGGACTATCCGCACGGTGACGGAACCTGGCCCGACACCCAGCAGGTCATCGCAGACTCCTGGGGTCACATCCCGACCGATGAGCTCCGGGCCATGTGCTGCGAGAACGCCGCCGCTCTCTACCGCCATCCGTTGCCTGACCCGGTCCTGCCGAGCTGACGAGCTGAGAGGAAGTGACGTGTTCACCCCGACCGCAGAGAAGCTGATTCCCGACCTCACCCAGCGCGAGGAACTCGTGATCCTGGCCCGAGCCTTGTGGCGCGAGGGCTACAACGACCATCTGGCCGGGCACATCACGGTCAATCTGGGTGACGGGACTCTCCTCTGCAACCCGTGGCTTCTGACGTGGGCTGAACTGAGGCCGTCTCAGGTCCTGCGGATCGACCTCGAGGGAACGGTGGTCGAGGGCGATTGGCCTGTCCCGCTCGGCATCCCACTGCACCTCGAGCTGCACAAGGCCCGGCACGACATCGCGTGGGCGGTCCACAACCACCCGCTCTTCGGAACGGTGTGGGCCGATATGGGTGAGGTGCCTCCCATCCTGGACCAGAGCTCCGCGCTCGGTGGCGGCACGGTCGCGTTGGTCGACGAGTACGGCGGTCCGGTCAACGACGCCAACACTGCCAGTCGGGCGCTCACGCAGATGGGTGATTCCGCCATGGCGTTGCTGGCCGGACACGGCGTCTTCATCCTGGGCGGATCGGCCCGGGCCGTCCACCAACGAGCGGTCGCGTTGGAACAGCGTTGCCAGCATGCGTGGTATGCCCGCGCGGCAGGGGGCAATGGTTCGTCTCGGGTACCGCAGTCCTTCGTCGATCTGGTGGCGAAGAACGACGGGGAGGGCTTCATCGGATTCTGGGAGGCGGCGGTCCGGGCCGAATTGACGGCTGACCCTGACCTCTTGGACTGCTAACCGCCTCGGTCCCCGCGTCCACCACCTTCTGACGCCGCGTCACCAGCCCCCTCAGCCTCGCCCGCACTCTCGCCCCGCTCGGCCCCCGCCCGTCGTTCGGCCATCACCTCGGGGTCGCTGACCTGGGTCCAGAGCCTCGAGGGCCGCGTCGTCATCACCTGGGCGCTCGGTCCGACGAAGCGCACCTCGACGTTGGCGTCTCCGGTCATCGACCAGAGCCTGGTGTGGATCAGGTGGTGATGGTGGGTGCACAACAAGGCGAGGTTGCCCAGATCGGTCGGACCCCCCGCCTGCCACTCGTCGAGGTGGTGGCAGTCGGTGAAGAGCACATGGGCACAGCCCGGAAAGATGCAGTGGCGATCACGGCGCCACACCTCACGGCGCTGGGCCGGCGTCGGATCACGCCGGGCCCGGCCCTCGTACATGGTGTGGCCCGCCTCGTCGTCGAGGGCGACGATCACCTCTCCGTCACAGACCAGGCGCCGGACCACGTCCGCGCTGATGAGCCCGGCGCGCTCGAGTTCGCCCGCCAGCGTCGAGTCGGGGTCGGCCAAGACCTCGAAGGGCACGTGGGCCACCACCAGGGGAACCCGGGCGGATCCCGCCGTCCCATTCGCCGTCCCGCTCTTGGTGAGCAGGGACACCAGGGCGTCGGCCAGGCGCTGGTCGAGGGGCGTCTCGGGCTCTGAGCCCATCGCCTTGACCCGGGCCTCGAGCACGGCGCGCACCTCGGCGTAGGAGAGCGGGGGCAACTGGGCCACCAGGCTGCGCCGGGCGGGATTGAAGCGCAGCGAGCGCCTCTCCTCGTCGGCCCGATCCGACGCCCGGGTGGGCAACTCCTTTGCACGCACCAGCGCCTCGAGGTCTTTGAAGGAGAGCGCCCCGGCCGCCTCGGCCCACTGCGCGTCGCTCTCGGGCGTGGCCACCGCCAGCACCGCACGGACCTGGTCGAGGTTGAGGCGGCCCTCGGCCAGCCCGGCGGCGAGGTGGGGGAGGTCGCTCACGTGGGCGGCCACCTCGGCGTAGGCCCGCGCCGTGGCAGCCGAGACCCCGAGCTGTTGGACCAGCCAGGACCCGAGCGACGTCGCCCCGCTCGCCCGCCAGTCCTGGCGCCGGTCCACTTCGGCCCCCACACTGGCCAGCACGGCGTCTTGGGAGCAGCGCACGGCGAAGGCCCGGGTCGCCAGCTCCCTCAGCTCCTCGGTCCCGAGCCGGGCCAGCGCCGCCGTGCTCAGGGGACCGACGGGCTCTGGACCCTGACCCCCTTCTCCGTGCGTCCGTGCCATCGTCGGGAGAATGGTCGGCTCGTCGGGGCGCGATACGGCGGCCGGAGCCGGGGCAATCCCCGGATCGGACGTCGACTACGGAGCGGAGGTGCCGAACACGTCGGCTAGCTCCATCGGCACCGGCGTGTCGAGCTGGTGGTACGTGCAGGACGCGGGTTCACGGTCCGGGCGCCAACGCACCAACGACGTCGCGTGGCGGAAACGGTCGTGCTGGAGATGGTCGTAGGAGACTTCACAGACCGCTTCGGGCCGGAGCGGTTCCCAGGTCATGTCCTTGCCCGCGTTCCAACGGTTCATGGCGCCGGGGGCACGACCGGACGCCTGGGCCTCGGCCCAACCCGCCCAGGGGTGCCCGTCCAGCGCCTTGGCCTGGTAGGGCCCGACCTCCTCGACGAGTTCGCGGCGTCTGGCCACGCTGAAGCCCGAGGCGACGCCCACGTGGTGCAGAGTGCCTTCATCGTCGTAGAGGCCGAGCAGGAGTGAGCCGACGCCGGCGCCGTCCTTGTGCGTGCGGAAGCCGGCCACCACGCAGTCGGCGGTGCGCTGGTGCTTCACCTTGAGCATGATTCGCTTGTCGGGTAGGTAGTGCAGATCGGAGGGCTTGGCCACGACGCCGTCGAGTCCGGCTCCCTCGAATCGTGAGAACCACTCGGCGGCAACGTCGGGGTCCTGGGTGGCCGGAGTGAGGTGGACTGGTGGCGAGGCCTTCTTCAGTAGTTTCTCCAACGTCTTGCGCCGGGTCCCATACGGCGTCTCCATGTACGACGTGTCGTCGTGGGCCAGGAGGTCGAAGGCGACGAAGGACGCCGGTGTCGCCTCAGCCAGCTGCCGGATTCGCTTCTCGGCCGGGTGGATGCGTTGGGAAAGGGCGTCGAAGTCGAGCCCGTTGGGGCCCGCGATCACCACCTCGCCGTCGAGCACGCATCGCGCCGGCAGCTCGCGTCGCAAGGCGTCGACCAGTTCGGGGAAGTAGCGGGTCAGCGGCTTCTCGTTGCGGCTGCCGAGCTCGACCTCGTCGCCGTCCTTGAACACGATGCAGCGGAACCCGTCCCACTTGGGTTCGTAGTAGAGGCCGTCTGCACGTGGCAGGTCACGGGTCAGCTTGGCCAACATGGGTGAGACCGGAGGGACGACGGGAAGGGAGAGCGCCATCAGGAGCCGCTGCCGTTGTCGTGGGAGGCCGCCCAGTCCAGCAACTCGTCGGCCGATCCCCGGTTCACGATCCGTTCGACCGGTACGTCGGCAGTCACCGCGTTGCGACAGCCGCGTCCCAACCATTCCAGTTGCCCCGGCGCGTGGGCATCGGTGTCGATGGAGAAGACACACCCCATGTCGACCGCGAGGCGCAGAAGGTCTTCGGGCGGGTCCTGGCGCTCGGGCCGGGAGTTGATCTCCACGGCGGTCCCGGTACGGGCGCACGCGGCGAAGACGGCCTCGGCATCGAAGGCGGACTGGGGCCGGCCGCGGCCGGTGATGAGGCGCCCGGTGCAATGCCCGAGGATGTCGGCGTGCGGGCTCTCGATGGCGGCCACCATGCGAGCCGTCATGTCCTTGCCGTCCATCCGCAACTTGGAGTGGACACTGGCCACGACCACGTCGAGTTCGCCCAACGTATCGGGGTCCAGGTCCAACGACCCGTCTTCGAGGATGTCGACCTCCATGCCGGTCAGCAACCGGAACGGCGCCAGCTGCTCGTTCACCTCGACCACCACCTCGAGCTGATCACGCAGACGCTCCTCGTTGAGCCCGTGAGCCACGGTCAGCCTGGCCGAGTGGTCCGTCAGCACCAGGTACTCGCGCCCCAGGTCCCGCGCCGCCTCGGCCATCTCGAGGATCGGGCTGCCACCGTCGGACCAGTCGGAATGCGAGTGACAGTCGCCCCGGAGCGACGAGAGCAGCGCGGCCGCCGGTTCGTCGAGCACCAGGTCGTCGTCGCCGGTCGACGCATCGAGCTTGGCCAGATAGGCAGGAACGCCGCCACGGAGCGCCTCGGCGATGACCTGCGCCGTCGACTTCCCCACCCCCTCGATCGTCTGCAGCCGTCCCGCCGAAGCCAGCGAGGACAACTCGTCGGTCGGCATCGATTTGATCGCCCGGGCCGCGTGACGGAACGCCCGCACCTTGTAGGTGTCGGCGCCGCTCCGTTCGAGGCGGAAGGCGATGCGGTTCAGTGCGTCCAGCGGTTCCACGGCCCGGCCGCCCTACGTCGTTTCGTCCGTCTTCTTGGCCCGGCTCGGCGCCACCCGGGGTGGCTCGTCGGGCATCTTGGGGTACTGCGGTGGCCAGGGCGCGTCGTGCAGGCCCGCCTCCTTGTCCCGAGCCGCCAGTTCCAGCAGGGGCTCGATCGACTGAGGCGTGGCGGCGATGTCAGCCCAGGGGTCTCCCCGTTCAGCCACCAGCTCGGGCACCGAACGGATGGTCAGAGAGTCGGGAACGACGGTCTCCACCTCGTCCCAGGTCAAGGGGGTCGAGACTTGCCCGCCTGTGCGGGGGCGGGCGAACCAGGCTCCGAACACGGTCTTGTGCGGTGCGTTCTGATTGAAGTCGACGAAGACGCGGGTCCCCCGCTCCTCCTTCCACCAGTTGGCCGTGATGTCGTCGGGATACCGTCGTTCGAGCTCGCGGGCGAGCGCGACGGCCGCTGCCCGGACGGCGAATGAATCCCAGCGCGCCTCGAGCCGCAGGTACACGTGCAGGCCGTTGTTCCCCGTCGTCTTGGGGTAGCCCCGTAGCCCGAGCTCGGCGAGGAGGTCACGGCAGCGCAGCGCGGTCGTCCGCACCTCTTCGAAGCCGATGCCCTTGACCGGATCGAGATCGATGCGGAGCTCGTCGGCGTGGTCCGGGTCAGCCGCACGATACGGCCACAGGTGCAACCCGAGACATCCGATGTTCACCGCCCACAGCACATGGGAGATGTCGGCGACCACGAGCGCGTTCGACTCGGTGCCGTTCGGCGTGGAGACCGTGGTCGATTCGAGCCACGGAGGGGCTCCGGCGGGAATGCGCTTCTGGTAGAAGGACTTGCCGGTCGCCCCGTCGGGGAAGCGCTGGAGCATGGCCGGCCGCCCGCCGGCCGTGTTCAGCAGATGGTCGGCGATGGAAAGGTAGTAACCGACCAGGTCGAGCTTGGTCGCATCGAGTGCAGGGAAGTACACCTTGTCGGGCCGTGAGATGCGCACCTCACGGCCGTCGACCCCCACGGAGCGTTCGTCGTCCTTGGCCACTGCGACCGACTCTACCGACGGCGGACCCCGGCAACGGCCCCTGCATCTCCCTAGGTGAGCCGCACGATGCCACAAGAGCACGTGGCGGGGCTGCAAGTCCCGTCCTCACATGTGGGCCGGGAGTGACGAAGGACGGCGACGCGCCATGAACCAGGGTTCACCACAATTGGAGATTCGGCTCCAAGATGGGAGAACTGCACGTGGCTCTCGCTCCGAGGAGCTCGACGTCGCCTCCCCCGCGGCGTTCACGGAACAAGCTGTCTCTCGTCGACCAGAGCGGAGTGGTGGACCTGACGGTCGATCTCTCCGAGCTGTGTTACATCAGCTCTCCGAGCTGAGTTCCATCGATCCGACGGAACTCTCCGTGCTGGCGGTCGAGCAACGGCGCGCCGGAGCCTGCCGGCTGAAGTCGCACATCGCGGTCCGCTCAAAACCGGGCGCTGCCGCTCATGGGGCGGGTTGGTGAATCGAGCAGCCGAGGCCGGGACAGCCGGTACGGCCGAGGCCGGTACGGCCGAGGGCTCACACTGGCGGACGAGGGAGCCCCTTAGGAGAGTTCCCGGGCCAGGCTTTCTGCCGCCGAGGACGTGGAACCGCCGTTCACGCCTCGAAGCCTGACCCGGGAGTCGACCAGGTGGGCCGGCCGCAGGTCGTTCGACCTGGAGCCGGCCTCATCCGTGCCAAGGGCCCGTGTGAAGAGGTCTACATGCATGACCACCCAGCCAATCCTGCACCTCCGATCGCGTCGGCCGGTAGGGGCCGAACGTCACCTCTTCGTTGTCAGTCCATTGTGAAACCGGCCCATGAGCAGAGTCATCAGGCATGGTCGAACGGGGAGTGCGTTGACCGGGTCGAAGTGTGAATCAGCCGTCCCGGCCATCGTCAGATGAAGTCGGCCAGGCCGTCCCATCCGGCCGGTGGCGGGGCCAGCCGCCAGAACTGCTCGGGAACCCGCCCCTCCATGCGCGCCGTCAGCGCGTGGTCCCGCTCGAGCGGGGGGATCTGCGAGGTGTAGCACCAGATGGCCCGGCGCTTGCGTTCCTCGTCGGGCACGTGCGGCACGATCGCCGGCGTCGGCCACGGCTTCGAGCGCAACAGCTTGGCCACCCGCCAGGCCAGCAGCCCGGGGATGTGCTTGTAGCCGTGGTCCTCGTAGCAGAACCACGCCCGGTCGGGACGGCCGGATCGGCCGGACTCGTCGGCCCGGCCGGACTCGTCGGCCCGCACCAGCAGTGACGCATCGTGCACCATCACGTGATCCGGATTGCCCAGGCCCATCGGCAAGAAGACCGACGTCGGATTGAGCTCGGCGATGGTCGCCGCCAACACCGGCGCCACCTCCTCGGGCGTGGGCCGCTCGGCCGGGGCCAGGTACTGGTGATCGGCGAACTCGAGCCAGCGGTACTCCGACTCGAGCACCTCCATGGCCGCGACGTCCTCCGATCGGCGCACGGCCACCACGTCGTCGCCCGCCTTGAAGCCGCCCAGGGCGTCCCAGTCCGAGGGCGGATCGGGGTAAGCCGGCGGCGGTCCTCCGAGCACCGTCACCACGGTCGTGTCGGCGTAGCTCCCGAGGAGATGACCCGCGCCCATGGCGGCGTCGTCGAAGTGCGGGGAGAGGACGACGATGCGCTCGAAGACAGCGGGGTCGACCTCGCCCCAGGTCGGCTCGGCGAACGTGCTCGACGACGACGACGACGACGAAGACGAGGCGGCGGCTGCGGAGGTGGCGGACGTGGTGGCGTTGGTCACGGCGGGATCATACGGGCACGTCGTCGATCGCACTCGAGAGGTGGTGCCGGAACGCCGGCAGTAACAGCGTGATGACCGCAGCGCCCACGATGCAGGCAAGCCCGCCGGAGACCACCGAGAACTCGATACTGGTCAACGTCGCCACCGCGCCCGACTCCATGTCGCCCAGCCTGGGCCCGCCCTGCACCACCGCCATCTGTATGGAGGACATCCGGCTACGGAAGCGCTCGGGGATCGACGTCTGCAGAATCGTGTTGCGCAGCACCGCCGAGATCACGTCGGCCCAGCCGGCGATGGCCAGCATCACCAGCGCGATCCACAGCGTGTCGACCAGGCCGAACACGACGATGGCGGCGCCCCACACGCTGACGGCGATGATGACCGCCCAGCCCTGCCGGCGCAGGTTGGCCACCCAGCCCGTGGTCAGCGCCCCGATCAGCGCGCCCACGCCCGGGGCGGCGTACAAGAAGCCGAGTGTGACGGTTCCACCGTCGAAGACCGATCCGGCCATGGCCGGGAAGAGCGCCCGGGGCAGGCCGAACACCATGGCGTTGATGTCGATGAGGTAGACGCCCTGGAGGGCCTGGTGCGTGCGCAGGTAGCGCAGGCCCTCCTTGGTCGACTGCCAGGGCGAGAGCCGGGCGGTCCCATCGGCCGGCGGGATGGGCGCCAGCATCACCGAGGCGACGAGGGCGACGACGAAGGAGAGGGCGTCGAGCGAGTACACGAGACGCAGCCCGATGCCGAGCAGCAGGCCCGAGAGCGCGGGACCGACGATGACGCCGACCTGCATGACGATCTGGTTGATGGAGGCGGCGGCGACGAGATGACGCCGCTCCACCAGCCCCGGGATGGCCGCCATGCGGGCGGTGTTGTTGAAGCCCATGAAGCCGGCGGCCAGCGTGCTCACGACGTAGAGCGCGGCGAGCGACGGGTGGGCCAGGCCGGCGTTGAAGGCCATGGCGGCGCTGGTGAGGACGCAGGCCGCCGCCGTCCAGATCATGATGCGCCGCTTGTCGACCGAGTCGCCGATCGGGCCGGCGCTGAGCGCGCCGATGAGGAACGGGATCAGCTGGGCCAGGCTGATCGCACCGACCTGCAGTGACGACCCGGTCATGGAGTACACCTGGAAGGGGATGGCCACGACGGTGAGCTGGTTACCCAGCATCGAGATCAGCTGCCCGGTGAAGAGGAGCCGGAAGTCGCGGCTCTCCTTGAGCGGCGTCGTGTCGACGAAGATCCGGCCGGCCACGGGGTGCAGCCTACGGTCGGCCTTCGCGCCCGCCCGACGCCGTGGTGGGTGTGGCCGCCGGGTCGGATCGCCGGACCGTCGGCGGGGACCGGCCCCGGGAGAGGGCGCGGGGACCGGCCCTCGGGAAGAGGGCGCGGCGGGGACCGGCCCTCGGGAAGAGGGCGCGGCGGGGACCGGCCGTCAGGAGGAGGGGCGGACGAAGTCGCGGGGCGAGATGTCCCAGGCCGCCGGCCAGTCCCGGGTGCGCAACAGGGCGTCGCTGCCGCCGTCGCAGAACACGACCGAGCCGCAGAAGAAGGCGGCGTCCGGTCCGAGCAGGAACTCGATGAGCGCGGCGATCTCGTCGGGCCGCCCCGGGCGGCCGGCCGGGATCGGGAGCAGGTCGAGCATGGGCCCCGTCTCGGGGTCGGCGCGCATGCCGGCCACCATGGGGGTGTCGATCATGCCCGGCGCCACCGCGTTCAGCCGCAGGCCGGCGCCGGCCCACTCGGGCCCGACCGACGCCCGGCGCACCCAGTGGGCCAGGGCCAGCTTGGCGGCCGGGTAGGCCAGGAGCGACCCGTGCTCGTCGGCCAGCCGTGCGCAGGCCTGCTCGTCGCGGGCCAGGCAGGCCTCCACCAGATCGCTCGGGATGGCCGGCTGCACCGTGGTCGAGTTGGAGCTGATGGCCACGGCGGCGCCGCCGGGCGCCAAGAGGGGACGCAATCCCTCGAGCAGTTCGACGGTGCCGAAGAAGTTGACCGACGTCAAGAGCGAACCGGCCCGGTCAGGGGTGCCGGCGACGCCGGCGCAGGTGACGATGCCCGAGACGGTGCCGGGCCCGGGCGGTCCGGTTCCGGCGGCGAGTGCGGTGGCCGACGCGATGGCCCGGGCGCGCTCGTCGGGCCGGGAGAGGTCGGCCTTCACCTCCGCGTCGTGGAGGTCGATGCCGATCACGCGCCAGCCCGCCGCGCCGAGTCTGGCGGCGGTGGCCCGGCCGATACCCGACGCGGCGCCGGTGATGACGACGGTGCGGTCCGGCATGGGCGGGGTGGTCGGGGCGGTGGTCGTCGGCAGGTCGGTCGTCGTCGGGGCGGTTGTCGTCGGGGCGGAGCGCTGCGTCAGCGGGGGCCCTTCTTGAGGAACGCCAGGGCCTGGTCGGCGTGGGTCGACATGGAGACCTCGCTGCTGATGACATCGAGAATGGTGCGGTCGGTGTCGATGACGTACGTCACCCGCTTCGTCTTGAGCGGGCCGAAGTTGCGCTTGGCGCCGAGCAGCGCGCCCACGGTGCGGTCGGGGTCCGAGAGCAGCGGCATGCCGAGCGACTCCTTCTCGTCGAACCGCTTCTGCTTCTCGACCGGGTCGGCGCTGATGCCCACCGGCTGCGCGCCGACGGTGGCGAACTCCGCCTTGAGGTCGCGGAAGTGACAGCTCTCCTTGGTGCAGCCGTAGGTCATGGCGCCGGGGTAGAAGAACAGCACCACCGGACCGTTGGCCAGCAGGCCGCTCAGCGAGCGATCCGTGCCCGACTGATCGGGCAGGGTGAAGTCGGGGACGGTGTCGCCTTTCTGCATCCGCTCAATGTAGAGCGGATGGGCGCCTCGTGCTCGACCCGGGTTGCGTCAGGCTTCGAAGCGGAAGCCCACACCGCGCACCGTGACCAGGTGGCGGGGATTGGCCGGGTCCGGCTCGATCTTGCGGCGGAGGCGCTTGATGTGCGTATCGAGCGTGCGGGTGTCGGTGAGCTCCTGGTCCCACCAGAGCCGGTCGATGCACCAGTCCCGGGTCACCACCTGCCCGCTGTGCGACATCAGAAGGGCGAGCAGGTCGAACTCCTTGCGCGACAGTTCGACCGGCTGCTCGGTGACCGTCACCTCGCGGCGGCTGGCGTCGAGGCGCACCGGTCCGACCGAGAGCACCTCCTCGTGGTGCTCGGTCACGGCCACGCCGCGGCGCAGCACGGCGCGCATGCGGGCCACGAGCTCGCGTAGGCGGAACGGCTTGGCCACGTAGTCGCTCGCCCCGAGCTCGAGCCCGAGGACGATGTCGACCTCGGAGTCGCGGGCGGTGACCATGATGATCGGCACCGGCTTGAGGGCGCGCATCTGCTGGCAGATCTCGATGCCGGACTGGTCGGGCAGCATCACGTCGAGCAGTACCAGGTCGGGGTGGACCCGGTGGAACAGGCGCAGGGCCTCGTGCCCGTCGCCGGCGCTCTCCACGGTGAAGCCCTCGCGGGTGAGCCCCGAGGCCAGCGCCTGGCGGTAGCTCTCCTCGTCGTCGACCACGAGGACGAGGGGGCGATTGTCACGACCGGGGCCGGGAAACGTGGAGCGGCCGCCGGGCGCTGTCGTGTTCGTCATCGTCATGCCGCTCTCCGGGGGTTCAAGCTGCGTCGTTCGGGGCCCGCGGCGTGAGGATCGAGAGGGGGGCAGGCGACGACGGTGGACGGGGGGACGATCGCACCGGCGCCGCCTGGAGACGCGGGGAGGCGAAGACCCGCGCCTTGGAGACCAAAGACCCGAGCAGGCCGGCGCGCTGGTGGCGCGCGGGTCGGATCACGATGACTTCGGCCAGGTTCTCCCGGCCGTGATGGCAATCTCCGGTCTGGGCACTGCAGCGGAGCTCCCGGCCCGGGTGCATCGTCTGATCCACGGTCGCCATCGGTCCCACGGTAAGGAGCAGAGGTGAACGGGCCGTGAAAGCGTTGCAACCAACAAGTGTGCTGCAGATGAAATTTGGACGCTTGGTCCCTGATCAGAGCGGGTTACGCTCACCCCGACGCACGACTGGAGGTGTCCGATGACCGAAGCCATGGGCCATGGCGTGAACCAGCGCAAGGCGATCGAGATGACGCCGGCCGAAGTGGACGCGTTCGTGGCCGAGCGGCGCCCCATGACCATGTGCTCCCTCTCGCCCGACGGGTCGATCCATGCCGTGGCCATGTGGTACGGCTTCGTCGACGGCCTCGTGACGGTCGAGACCAAGGCCAAGTCCCAGAAGGCGCAGAATCTGCGGCGCGACCCGCGGCTGACCCTGCTGTTCGAGGACGGCGACTACTACGAGGAGCTGCGCGGGGTCGAGCTGGTGGGGAAGGCGGAGATCATCGAGGATCCCGACCGGCTGTGGATGCTCGGCGTCAGCGTGTTCGAGCGTTACTACGCGCCCTACAGCGAAGAGCTCAAACCCTTCATCGAGACGATGCTGCACAAGCGGGTCGGTATTGCGCTGCACGTCGAGCGCACCGTCAGTTGGGACCACCGCAAGCTCGGACTGCCCTCCACCCGCCCCGCGTGAGGATCGCCGTGGCCGCGCCGGTGGCGGTGCCGCCGGCCGAGGCGATCGCCGCCTACTGCTCGCCCGCCTTCTACGAGGACCGGCCCACCCGCGACGACATCGCGGTGCTCGGCGTCGTCGACCACGAGGACCACGGCGACCGGGTCGTGCTCGAGGTGCACTTCGCGTTCGTGGGTTCGGTGTCGGGCGCGGTCCGGCGCGTCATCGACCCGGCCAAGATGTCGTGGGTCACCCGGACCGAGCTGTTCTTGGAGGAGGCCCGCTCGAACTGGGAAGTGTTGCCCGACCACTACCCGGACCGGCTGCGGGCCGGTGGCACCTACCGCTTCGAGGAGGGGCCGGACGGCCCGGCCAGCACGCTGGTGCGGGTCGAGGGCGACCTCAAGGTCAGCGTGCCCCTGGTCGGGGGGACCGTCGAGCGGGTGATCGTTTCCGGCCTGCGTTCCTACATCGAGGACGAGGTGGAGGAGATCCCCGGGCCACGGGCCGGGTAATCAGGCGCAGGTCTTGAGCATCTGGGTCATCCCGTCCTCGATGCCGCCCGCCAGGACGTCGATGTCGGCCGCCCCGTCGTAGTCGCCGGTGATGCCGAAGTTGACCTCGCCGTTGTAGGAGAAGATGGCCACGCCGATGCGCATCTGTCCGCCCAGAGGCACGTAGGGGAAGGCGCGCACCATGCGCCGGCCTGCCGCGTAGAGGGGGACCTGAGGCCCGGGCACGTTGGTCGTGACGGTGTTCACGTTGCGCTGCCCGGCCCGGGTGGCCAGCCGCATGCCGAGGGCGAGCAGCATCGGTGGGGCGAATCCCGACATGGAGGTGAGCGCCTCACCGGCCACCGCCTGCCTGGAGTCCTTGAGGTCCTTCATCTGGTCGTTGATCACGTGTAGGCGCAGGATGGGATCCTCGATGTCCACCGGCAACTCGGCGAACATGGCCGACACCTTGTTGTCGTAGCTGCCGTCGCCGATCGCCCTGCCCGTGGCGTCACGGCTCCGCACCGAGACGGGCACCAGCGTGCGCACGACGCGCTCGGTGTCCTCGCCCCGGCTCAGGAGCAGCTCGCGGAATCCGTTGGTGATGGAGGCCAGGACCACGTCGTTGAACGTGCCGCCGTGCTCCCGGCGCACCCTCTTGATGTCCTCGACCGAGGTGGAGGCCCAGGCGTAGCGACGGTGCGGGCCGAGGGGACCGTTGAGGCTGGAGAGCGGCATGGGTCGCACCAGCCCGCTCAGGGCGACCAGGCCGCCGGCCACCTCTTTGGCCTGGCCGGCCAGGCGCTGCACGAAACGGGTCTGGGCCCGGGCGGCCCGCAGCTGCTCGTAGGGCGAGAGCAGCATGTTCTCGATCGCCTCGACGATCAGGCTGACGCCCGACGGCTCAGGCTTCGGTTCCCAGGACGTGGCGCGCTCGGGGCGGGGTGCGTCGGGTGCGAGGTCCATGATCACGGTGAGGAGGTCGGTGCCCGACACCCCGTCGACCAGCGCATGATGCGTCTTGGCCAGGATGGCCCAGCGGTCGTCCTCGAGCCCCTCGACGACCCAGATCTCCCAGAGGGGCTTGCTCCGGTCGAGCTGTTGGGCCATGACCCGCCCGACGAGCTTGCGCAGCTCGGTCTCGCCGCCGGGTGCGGGCAGCGCGGTGTGCCGCAGGTGGTACTCGATGTTGAAGTGGGGATCGTCCACCCAGACGGGCCGGCCGAGCTCGAAGGGGACGAAGCGCACCTTCTGGCGGTAACGCGGCACGAGGTCGAGCTTGGCCTCGACCATGTCGACCACGTCGGCGAAGGGCGGTTGGGGCCCTTCGAAGATCGCCACGGAGGCGATGTGCATGTGCGAGACGTGGTCCTCGATGTGCAGGAACGAGGCGTCCAAGGGGCTCAACCGGTCAGGGCTCATGCAGCCTCCCTTCTTGCCTCCTCGAAGGGCCCACGCTACTACCGGGCTGTGCGGGCGTTCCCCGGCCGGCGGCTCAGATGGCGGGAGCGGCGACGGGGCCGGCCCGCCCCAGTGTGGCCAGGAAGGGCGACTCGCCGATGCGCCGGCGGGTCTCCTCGTAGGCGGCCTCGATGATCCGGGGACTGCGATCCTCGGCCATGGCGCGCAGGCCCATGACGCGGCGGGCCTCGCGCTCGGGTTCGAGGCAGACGACCGGGGTGCCGGCCGCCTCGAGCTTCGCCATCTCGTGCTCCGTGCGCCGGTGCAGCGTGCGACGCAGCAGGCCGTCGGGAGCGCCGGCGCTGCCCTGGGCGGAGGACATCGAGGAGACGATGAGCACCAGATCGAGCGGTTCGTCGCGGAGCACGTCGGCGTTGGTCACCGAATGGATGCCTCCGTCGACGTAGTCGGTGCCGTCGATGGTGACCGGGCGGAAGTAGCCCGGGATGGCGCACGAGGCCAGGACGGCCCCGGCCAGGCGGGCCGGTGGCGACCCCTGGCGGCCGAACACGACCCGGGCCCCGTCGTTGCGGCGCAGGGCGCAGATGCGCAAGCCTTCGGGCCAGCGCTCGCCGACGAGGTCGTCGAGGCCGCGGGCCCGCTCGCTGATGTCGACCTGACCCTTGGGGATGAGGGTGGACACCGCGACCTCGGGGCGGAAGGCCAGCGGCCGGCGGGCCACCCGGGCGATGAGGGCGGGCGAGGGCAGGCTCCAGGGTCGCAGCACGGAGAGGACCGACGGCGTCGGGAGCGGCCCGCTGTCCGCCGGCAGGATGCGGCGCAGGAGCTCGTCGCCCTGGCGCGACGGGGGCACGCCGTAGAGCGAGGCGGCCAGGTCGGGTGCGGGCACCCCGACGCGCAGGGCGGCGCCGGTGACGGCGCCGGCAGAAGTGCCGACGATCACAGCGGCGGCGCGCGGGTCCCATCCGATCTCGCGCTGGAGTGCCGCGAGGACCCCGGCCTGGTAGGCCTGCCCTACCACGCCGCCGGCGCCCAGCACGAGGCCCACGGCCGGCCCCGGCCGCCCCCCGGATCCCCCTCTGACTCCCTCCGACATGACCCCTTTCTATCGGGCAGCGGCGCTCGTTCACCCAGGTTTCACGGGGTGAAATTCGTCGGCCCTGGTGACGGCGGCGGCGGAAATCAACCTGCAACGGGTATGCACCCGCGCTGCACCCGGACCGACACGGCGTGCACGACATTTGGGTCCCGCCGATACTCTGCGCGAGCGATGCCGGTTCCCTTCCCGAGTGCGCAGGACGTGAACCTGGAGCGGCCCGACGCCGCCGAGGCCCAGTCGATGACCGATGCGGTGGCCTCGGTCGTGAGCGGCCACGAGGGCCTGCTCCCACTCCAACGGCGCCTCCTCGTGGCCATCTTCAGCGCCATGACCGAGCACGCGGTCACGCTCGAGGGCCGACCGCGTCTGACGGTGCCCGAGGCCACGGCGTCGTTTGCCCGGCGTGATCTCCAATTCCGCTCGCGCATGGTGCAGACCATGCTCCTCTGCGCGTTGGTGCGCCGACCCATCCCCGAGGACGTGGTGCTCGACATCGCCGGCGCCGCGACCGAGCTTGGTGTTCGAGACGGCATGGTCGATGTGGCCCAGGAGTTCGCGGCCGGGTCGCTGGGGCTGGCGGCGGTGGACTTCTCGCGCAACGGGTACGAGGGCGGATGGAACGCCGAGGAGGCGGCCGCCGCCGTGCACGTGTCGCATCCGCTCGGTTCGGCCTGGGCCTTCTGCGAGGACGACGAGGAGATGGCGGCGCAGTGGCGCTCCCTCGAGCATCTCGCCGCCGACACGCTCGGCCGCAAGGTGTGGGAGATGTACCAGTCCCGCGGCTTTGCCTTCCCCGGCACGCCGGGCTCGGCTCCGCCGATGCTCACCCAGCACGACTGGGTGCACGTCCTGGCCGACTACGGCACGACCGTCGAATCGGAGGTCGAGGTGTTCGGGTTCATCGCCCGGGCCAACGACGACCTGCATGCCTTCTCGCTCCTGGCCATGGTCATCTCGCTCTTCGAGACGGGGTACCTCGAGACGGGTGCCGGGCTCTTCGAGCACTCCGAGGGCCACTTCTCGTCCAGCCCGCACATGGAGGTGCGCCTGGCCGATGCCATGTACCGGGCCGCCGTGTGCCGCGACACCGAGGCCGACCAGGACAGCGTCGACTTCCTCAAGATGGACTGGTTCGCCATCGCCCACCGCAGCTGCGCCGACCTGCGGGCCAGGTTCAATCTGGTGCCGAAGTCGGCGGCGGCGCTCGAAGCCGGCGCCGTCGGCCCCTGGGAGTCCGGTGGCATCAGCCCCTTCCAGCTGGCGGCGGGCCAGGCGATGGCCGCGGCGCGCGGGGTGCCCTACGACGCCCACGGCGCCTCGGCCTGAGGCGAGTCAGGACTCGAGGAAGCGCAGCACGGCCAGCACCCGCCGGTGGTCCTTCTCGGACACCGGGAGGTCCAACTTGGCGAAGATGTTGGCGACGTGCTTCTCCACCGCGCCTTCGCTGACGACGAGGGCGTTGGCGATGGCGGCGTTGGAGCGTCCCTCGGCCATGAGGGCGAGAACCTCGCGTTCTCGGGGCGTCAGGGCGGACAGCGAGTCGGACCGGCGGGTGGCGCCGATGAGCTGGGTGACAACTTCGGGATCCAGGGCGGTACCTCCGATGGCGACGCGTTCGAGCGCCTCGACGAAATCGCTGACGTCCGCCACCCGGTCCTTGAGGAGGTAGCCGATGCCGGCGGCGTCGTCCGCCAGGAGGTCGGCGGCGTAGCGGGTCTCGATGTACTGCGAGAAGAGCAGGATGCCGAGGCCGTCGTAGCGGGCGCGCAGCTCGAGCGCGAGCCGCAAGCCCTCGTCGGTGAACGTCGGCGGCATGCGGATGTCGATGACCGCCACGTCGGGCGGGTTGGCGGCGACCGAGCTGCGGAGGGCGGCCGGCTCGGCCACCGCGCCGGTGATCACGAAGCCGCGGTCGACCAACAGCTGGACCAGCCCATCGCGGAGGATGGCCGAGTCCTCGGCGATGGCGATGCGGAGCGCCCCTTCCATCAGACCGCGAGGGGGAGGTCGATGGTGACGACGGTCGGGCCGCCGGCCGGGCTGACCAGGGTGAACCGGCCGTCGACCGTCCGGACGCGCTCGGCCAAGCCGGCCAGGCCGCTCGACGAGGAGCCCACCGTCGAGGGCTGCGCCCCCCCACGGCCGTCGTCGCGCACGACCAGGCGCAGCCACGTCCCCTGCTGGGCACAGGACACCGAGGCCCGGGAGGCATGGGCGTGCTGGGCCACGTTGGCCAGGAGCTCGGCCACGCAGTAATAGGCGATGGCCTCGATGGCGGGCGTCGGCCGGCCCTGCAGATCGAAGGAGATCTCGGTCGGTACCGCACTCCGGGAGGCCAGCGTGGTGAGAGCGCCTCCGAGGCCGATATCGAGCGCGGGCGGGTGGATGCCCCGGGCGATGTCGCGCAGCTCGGTGATCGCCTCCTTGGCGCCGTGGTGCGCCTCGTCGACCAGCTGGCGCACCCGATCGAGATCGACCTCGTCGTCGGCCAACTTCTCCTTGGCCATGCCGAGCCGCATGGCCAGCGCGACCAGTTGGGCCTGGGTGCCGTCGTGCAGGTCGCGCTCGATGCGGCGCAGCGTGGCGGCGGAGGCGTCGATGGTCACGGTGCGGGCCTGCTCGAGACTGCGCACGCGGCTGGCCATGGGATCGGGACTGAGCGAGCGCGCCAGCCATGAGCCGGTCGACGGTGATGAACCAGCGCATGACCCAGGGTGCGGCGAAGAGATAGAAGGCGCCGCTGATGAGGATGGCCACGTCATCGACGAACCCGGCCCCGCTGACCCTGAGGTAGCCGGGATGGAAGATGTCGCGGAGCGGCCCGTAGACCGGCACGCCCGAGCCACCGGAGTTGAACAACGGGTGGGTCAGGCAGGCAAAGGCGTCCCACCAGAAACTGAAGGCGATGTAGACCCCGAGCAAGGTCCAGGGCACCTTGATGAGGTGGTAGCCGACGGCCCGCCAGGCGACGCGGTCGCGCACCGAGGACTGGAGCCAGCCGAGGAAGCCGGGACGGCTGACGAACGGTTCGGGCTCCTCGATGTCCTGACCGAGCAGGGAGCGGGAGAGGCCGCGCTGCCAACGACCCAGGCCGCGGGCGCTGCGCAGGGACACGGCGAAGAGGGCCAGACCGAAAAAGGTGATGGCGAGGACGGCGCCGAAGACCATGGAGAGGCCGATGAAGGCCAGGCCGACGGCGGCCAGGCCGCCCGAGAGCAGGTAGTACCCGAGCTCGGACCAGGGCCGGGCGGTGAAGGGCTCACGCCAGACGCGGCCGGCAATCGTTCGGACCTGGGCCACCTGCTCTTCGGTGAGGGAGAGCGACATCTCCTTGTCCCGCACTCGCACGCGTACCTCGTCGTTCTCGGTCTGCGGCACCATCATGCATCCCGCCGGGCCAGCAGCACGCCGCCGGCCAGGACGGCGGCCACCGTATAGACGGTCATGAGGAGGAAACCGGTGGTGCTCGAGAGTGCGTTGCCATGGTGGACGACGGCGGCGACCGAGTTGCCGAAGATCATGACCGGGGTGAAGCGACCGGGGTTCCCGGGCACGCTCTGGAGGAGGAGCGTGATCAGGAGGGTGCAGCCGTAGAAGGTCGTGATCGCTCCGGCGGTGTGGCGGATGATGGCGCCGAGTCCAAAGCCGAAGAGCGAGAGCAGGGCGTAGAACAGGCTGGAGAGGATCAGCACATGCAGCACGCCCGGTGTGCTCAGGCTGGCGGTGGGGGCGCCCCCGGCCTTGAGGATGGCCTGACCGAGGAAGAAGGACAGGAAGCACAGGACGAAGCCGAGCACCACCGCCAGGAGGCCGAAGACCAGGAGCTTGGCTCCGTAGAAGACGGAGCGCCGCGGGGTGGCGGCCAGCGAGGCCCGGATGGTGCCGCTGCCGTACTCGCTGGTCATGCAGAGCACGGAGAGCACGGCGATGACGAGGGAGGAGAAGGCCAACCCCCCGAGGGCCTGGTTGGTTGGGTCGAAGCCCTGGTACCAGCTGCGGGAGTGGTGCCCGGCGCCGTTGGTGCTGAGGAAGGTCCCGAGCACACAGACGGCCAGCGTGATCACGAGGGTCAATTTGGTCGAGCGCAGGGACATGAGCTTGGTCCATTCCGAGCGCATGGCCTGACGCAGACCGGCCTGGTCCGGGTCGGCGCGGCGGACGGGGGTGGAAACGGTGTTGAGGGCGACGGTCACGGTGAGTCCTTTCGGTGGGCGCGGGTGCGGGGGCGGTTCAGCGGGCGGGGACGGGGATGAGGGCAGGTGATTCGCCCTGGTCCGAGGAGTGGTACTCGACCGAGTCCGCGGTGAGTTCCATGAAGACGTCCTCGAGCGAAGCTCGCAGCGGCGTCAGCTCGTGCAGCGTCAGCGCGGCCTTGGCCGCCAGCTCCCCAATGTCGGCCGCCGACACGTCGGTGACGATGATCGCTCCGTCGTCGCCCACGGTGGGTCGAGCGCCGGCTCGTGACAGTGTGGCGACGAAGCGCTGGGGCGTGGGGGTGACGATGCGCACGGCCTCCGTGCTGTTCTCCGCGGTGAACTCGTCGACCGTGGTCTCGGCGATCAGCCGGCCCCGACCGATGACCACGAGGCGGTCGGCGGTCAGGGCCATCTCGTTGATGAGGTGGCTCGAGACGAGGACGGTGCGCCCCTCTGCGGCCAGGTCACGTAGCAGGTGGCGTACCCAGCGGATGCCCTCGGGGTCGAGTCCGTTGACCGGTTCGTCGAAGAGAAGGACGCCCGGGTCGCCCAACAGCGCATTGGCGATGCCGAGGCGCTGTCCCATGCCGAGAGAGAACTTGCCGGCACGCTTGTCGGCCACCGAGGTCAACCCGACGATGTCGAGGACCTCGTCGACCCGCCGCAGCGGGATGTCGTTGGTCTGGGCCAGCGCAATGAGGTGGTTGCGGGCGCTACGTCCGGGGTGGAAGGCCTTGGCGTCGAGCAGCGCACCGACCTCGCGCAGCGGCCAGCGCAGCTCGGCGTAGGGGACGCCGTTGACGGTGGTCTGGCCGGCATCGGGCCGGTCCAGCCCCATGATCATGCGCATCGTGGTCGACTTGCCCGATCCGTTCGGACCCAGGAAGCCGGTCACCACACCGGGGGTGACCGAGAAGGAGAGGTTGTTGACGGCCAAGGTCTTGCCGAAGCGCTTGCTCAGGCCGTGGGTGACGATCATCATGGCTCCTCGCTGACCCGGGGCCCTCCCGGGATGTCTCCCAGCATGCGGAGCGCAGGCCGGGTTGTGAATGCCGCCAACACGTGTCCGGTACTGGGGCTAGCCCCAGGACGGGACGGGGGGACGGCGGCCGCCTTGGAACCGTCACCCCCGTTGACGTCGCACCGGGTCGTCATCTCGGTGTCCTGATGTCCGGGTGGGGATTTGGAGGTCTCAGGACGTTCCGCGGCCGAGTGCCTTGTGTCCGTTGCGGCGGCTTGCAAGAGTGTTGTTCGGGGCTCTGCTCCTTATTTCCCTCTCCTTTCTTTCCAACGGCTCACGAAGCGAGGCACGGTGGCGCTGACAGACGAAGCTTCGACAGAGCAGCGCGAGGCGACTCCGGCCGCGCACGCGATCGACCTGCGCAAGACCTACGGCACGGGACAAGCCACCGTGCATGCGCTGGCCGGTATCGACGTCACCTTCGATCGCGGTCGCTTCACGGCAGTGATGGGCCCATCAGGTTCGGGCAAGTCGACCCTCATGCACTGCATGGCCGGCTTGGACCGTCCGACCTCGGGGCAGACGTTCGTGGGAGAACTCGACATCGGGCGCCTCGACGACGGCGACCTCACCCAGATGCGCCGGGACCGGATCGGCTTCGTCTTCCAGTCGTTCAATCTCGTCCCCACACTGACGGCCGGTGAGAACATCACGCTCCCCGTCGACCTGGCCGGGAGGAAGGTCGACCAGGACTGGTTCGATTACCTGGTGAAGCAGCTCGGGATCTCAGATCGCCTGACCCATCGACCGAGCGAGATGTCGGGTGGCCAGCAGCAACGGTGTGCCTGTGCCCGAGCCCTCATCAACCGGCCCGATCTGATCTTCGCCGACGAGCCCACCGGAAATCTCGACTCGAATTCGACCCAGGAGATGCTGAGCTTCCTCAAGCGCTCGGTCAACGAGTTCGGCCAGTCCGTGGTGATGGTCACGCACGATCCGCATGGCGCGTCCTACGCCGACCGGGTGGTCTTCCTGACGGACGGGAACATTGTCGACGAGCTCTACGACCCCACCGCGGATTCGGTCCTCGAGCGCATGCGGACGCTGGGTACCTGACATGTGGAAGGTCACGATCAAGGGACTGCTGGCCCACAAGCTCCGGTTGGCCCTGACCGCACTGGCCGTTGTGCTCGGCGTGATGTTCATCGCCGGGACCTTCGTCCTCACGGACACGCTGAACAACACCTTCAAGACGTTGTTCGGGAACATCTACCAGAACATCGATCTCCAGGTGCGGGGTGTCGCGGAGTTCGGATCGGGGGGGACGGCCACCCGAAACCCCATCCCCGAGTCAATTTTGTCCTCCGTGCGCAGAGCGCCCGGGGTACAGGAAGCGAACGGGACGGTCTCGGGATCCGCGCAGTACGTCGGGCCGAACGGAAAGGCCATCAGCACCGGGGGAGCGCCCACCATCGGGATCTCGTGGGACCCCGAAACCCAGCTCTCCACGCTCCATCTCGTGCAGGGAACCGCGCCAACGACGCCTCATGACGTCGTCATGGACCTCGGGACGGCCCAGAAATACGACTTCAAGGTGGGCCAGCAGGTGCGGATCCTGCTGCAGGGTCCGACCGAGACATTCAAGATCACGGGATTGGCCCGCTTCGGCACGGCGGACAACCTGGCCGGGGCCACGCTGGCTGCCTTCGACATTCCGACCGCGCAACGGCTCCTGGGCGAAGTAGGCAAGTTCGACAGCATCAACGTCCTCACCACGGCCAACGCGAACCAGGCGCAGGTCCAGCGGAGCATCGCGTCCGTGCTGCCGCGCGGAGTGGAGGTGGTCAGCGGTCAGACCGTGATCAACGAGCAGACCAGTGCCATCAGCCAAGCCCTGGGATTCTTCAACACGGCGCTGCTCGTATTCGGCTTCATCGCTCTCTTCGTGGGCGGATTCACCATTCTCAACACCTTCTCCATCATCGTGGGGCAGCGGACCAAGGAGCTGGCGCTGTTGCGGATCGTCGGGGCGAGCCGGCGCCAGGTCTTCCGTTCGGTGATTGGTGAGGCGGCGATCGTCGGGCTGTTGTCGTCTCTGATCGGGCTCGGCCTCGGTGTCCTGGCTGCGATCGGTCTCGAGGCGTTGCTCAAAGGATTCGGTGTCACCTTGCCGTCCGGCCCTATCGCATTCGAGCCCCGTACGGTCATCGTCTGCTTTGTGGTGGGTGTCGGAGTGACCGTGGTCTCGGCCATCAGCCCCGCTCGCCGCGCCGTCCGCATCGCGCCGGTCGAGGCCGTGTCCGAGCAGCAAGCCGAATACGAGATCTCCATGCGTCGCCGCTTCACCTGGGGTGCGGCGATCACCTTGCTCGGAGCGCTCGCGCTGGCCGTGGGGCTGACTGCGCCGGCCATTCAGCTCGTAGGCGTGGGCGCATTGCTCATCTTCATCGGAGTGGCCCGCCTCGCCCCGGCGGTGGCGCGTCCGATGTCCAGCGTGATCGGCCGGCCCTTGGCCCGGTTGTTGGGGATGTCCGGCCGTCTCGGCCGGGAGAATTCGATGCGCAGCCCGCGCCGGACGGCCCAGACGGCGTCCGCGTTGATGGTGGGGCTCGCGCTGGTCGCGGTGATCGCGGTGTTCGGCGCTTCGGTGTCGCGATCCGCCACGGCCAGCATCGACCAGGCCATCGCGGCGAATGTCATTGTGACAAACTCGGACAGCAACGGTCCCGGAGCGTTCAGTACGGCCGTGCCCGCGGCCGTGGCCGGGGTGCCCGGGGTGTCCTCGACCTCGACCGTCTATGGCGGCCAGTTCGAGTTCAAGCAATCGATCGTGGCCCTCAGGGCGATCTCCACGAAGAACCTGTCGCAGACGTTGATCCTCGACATGTCCTCGGGCACGACGCAGGCGCTGGCGGCGGGCAAACTCCTCATCGACACCTCGACGGCCAACTCGGACCACCTATCCGTGGGTGACACGGTGCCGGTCAAGTTCGCGCTCACGGGCCACTCGACGATGACCATCGGGGGCATCTTCGAGACGAATCAGTTGATCGGGAGCTTTCTGGTCAGCCAGGCCTTCTATGTGAACCACTTCCAGAACCCGCAGCCGCAAGCCGTCCTGGCCGCGACCGACGGCAGCGCGGGTGTCCAGAACGCCGTGAGCCACGCCCTCGCTTCATATCCCAACGTCCAGGTGCAGAGCCGGACCCAGTTCGAGAACTCCCAGGCTGCCCAAGTGAACCAGCTGCTGGGTCTGGTCTATGCGTTGCTCGCTCTGGCCATCCTCATTGCGCTGATCGGCATCGTGAACACGCTCATGCTCTCGGTGTTCGAGCGGACCCACGAGATCGGACTCTTGCGGGCCGTTGGTATGAAGCGTCGCCAGATCCGGGCGATGATCCGGTCGGAGTCGGTGATCCTGGCCGTGTTCGGAGCCGTGATCGGAATCATCGTGGGCACGTTGCTCGGTATCGCGCTGGTCTCGTCACTGCATTCGCAGGGCATCACCGACACCGTGGTGCCGTATTCGAACCTCGTGATCTTCCTGATCCTGGCCGCCTTGCTCGGCTTGTTGGCGGCGAGCTGGCCGGCGCGGCGCGCGGCCCGTCTGGATGTCCTGGCGGCCATCGCGGCCGAATAGGTCAGCGGCTGATCCGGTCGGGTGAGCTGAGGAGAGCGGAGGACCTGCGGCGAAACCCCCATTCCGGCGCGAGGCTTCCTCGTTGAGCCTCAATCCGTGCTGAGCACCGACGCGCCGGGTATAGCCATTGCACCTCCATGGCTGTCCGAAACGAGGTGAAAATTTGCCTGGGGTCCTGCTCCGCTGTGTACGAATCAAAGCACCGACCAGCAATCACATCCGACGCAGATAGAGGAGGAAATATGAGCGACGAAACCCACACAGAACCCGACGACGCCACAATTGCTGAAGACGAACGCGAAGCCGAGCACGCCCACGTAGCCGACCGTGAGGCATCGGCCGACGAGGCGAGGGCGGCAGGCCGCTCTCGCGAGGAGTTTGCTGCGGACGCCCAGGACGTCGCGGAGAACGAAAAGTCGATGTCGAGGCTGGGCGCCAAGGTCAAGGGCGAGGGGCAGATCACGTAGTCACTCATCGGGTCCGTCCGGTGTATCCGGTCAATCGATGCCACCTTGGAATTCGGTGCGTCTCGAGGTGCGTCGCCTTCGTCGGCTACCGATCGCGATTGCCAATGTCTGATTCGTCGGAGTGTTTTCGAAACAATCACGGGCATGCATCATGGTGATCGTCGTGGTCGCAACGGGGGTCTGCACGCTTCTCATCGACCTTCCTTCGTCGAGGATTTGACCGTTGTGCACGCGGAGTCTCACAACTCGGGCGTCGGCGGTGTGCTCGGCCTCGATCAGTTGCGAATCGGTCCCTGCCTCAGACCGACTTCCGCTCAATGGGACTCGGGTTAGAGGTATGTTGCGCCTGGGAGGGATCGGGGATGCGCAGAGGGTGGAGGTTGCCGACGGTGTTGATCGTCATGGCCTCGGCATTGATCACCATGCAGTCCGGTTCCCTCCCAGGTTCGGGGGCTGAGCGGGGTTCATCGCTGCGCGGAAGCGGATCGATCGATGAAGCGTGGCTGACGGGCGCTCAGCCGGGTGACCGCATCACCTTGCTTCGGGACGGAAAGGCCGTCGCGAACCCCGAGAATCCGGGCGAGGCCGACAGACTGGGTTCCCGTATCGTCAGAAACCTGACCCCTGGAACTGGCTACGCCTGGCACGATGACGCCACGCATGGAGACACCCCTAAGTTTTCCGTTCTGGCCCCCGGCGCCAACCCACCGCTTCAGTCCCCGCTCTACAAGGATCAACCACTTCATGAAGGCCTCAACTACGTCACGATGCGAGACGGAATCTCCCTGGCGGCCACGGTGCGCTTCCCGCAGGGCACGAGTTGCTCGGCCGTGGCACCGTGCCCGACGGTGGTCGAGTATTCGGGCTACAACGTGGCTGGCCCGACGGATCCGATTCCATCGTTGCTCGACGGGGCGTTGGGTGTTCCCTGCTCGAATTGCGGCGATCCCAACCTGTTGCCCGACAGCGCCACCGACGTCGGGGCCTTGGTGGCTCGTATATCCGGATTCGCGACCGTCAGCTTGCAGATGCGTGGAACCGGCTGCTCCGGGGGAGCGTTCGACCTTTTCGGGTATCCGTCCGACTACGACGCCTACGACTCCATCGAGGTTGTTGCTCATCAACCGTGGGTCGCACATCACAGGGTCGGCATGGTGGGGATCAGCTACTCGGGTCTGTCGCAACTCCCGTCGGCCGGCACGGATCCACCGGGATTGGCGGCGATCGCCCCGATGAGTCCCACCGATGACTTGTTTTCGACCGGGTACCCGGGAGGGATCTACAACAACGGATTCGCCGCGACGTGGGTCAGCGAGCGCATCGACGATGCCAAGCCGGCGGCCGTCCTCCGCGACGGGATCCTGACCCCGCTCTCGACCAGCCCTGTCCAAGGTGTTGCCCAGCCCTGGACCTACTACGAGATCGACGCGGAGCTGGCGGCGAACGGAAGCTCATCCTCGACCTGCCTGGCCAATCAGGTGCTGCACGACCAAACCGAGGACCTCGAGAGCCTGGTCGGACCCCAGATGGTGGCCAACGGGACGGCGCGCGGGCGGGACCCGTCCCTTTTCGATCGACGGTCCATGACCGAGTGGGCCCATCACGTGAAGGTGCCCGTCTTCTTGTCCGGAGCGCTTCAGGACGAGCAGACGGGTCCACAGTGGCCCGCCCTGATCGATGCCTTTCCAAAGTCGACTCCGGTGTTCGCAAACATGATCAACGGGGACCACATCGATTCGGCCGATCCACAGACCATCAGCCGCTGGCTGGAGTTCCTCGATATCTACGTGGCGGACAAGGTGCCAACCCAACCCAGTTCTATCGCGGAGTTGGTGCTGGACATGTTCGCTGCCTCGGCGGCCTCTGTCCCCGCGCAGACGTCGCTTCCCCCGCTCCGGTTTACGACTGCACCGACGCCGGCCGCCGCCAGATCCGATTTCAACAGGGACACGCCGCGAGTGCGGGTTCTCTTCGACAACGGTGCTGGCCCGACCGGGTCCGGCACCATCGGCGCCACCTACGCCGCCAACTTCTCGAGCTGGCCCCCGGCAGGCAGCGTGACCACGCTGTACTTCGGATCAGGTGGCAGCCTGGTACACCGGCGGCCGGCGTCGGGTAAGTCCACCTTCACGCTCGACCCAACTGTGCGGCCACGCACGAGCCTTCCAGCGAACGGCAATGCGTGGCTCGCCAACCCGGGCTGGGATTGGACCCCGGTTCCGGCACCCGACGGCATCGGGTACGAAACGACTCCCTTCACGACATCGACGACCGTGGTCGGTCCGGCGACCCTGGACCTTTGGGTGAAGGCGAGTGCCCCGGTCGAGGACTTCCAGGCAACGATCACCGAGGTCCGTCCTCAAACCGCGCAAGAGGAGTACGTAACGTCGGGGTTCTTGCGAAGCACGAATCAGGTCGACGCGTCGGGTTCCACGACGCTCTTCACGGCACCGACCTATCTCCCGCAGGAGGCCCGACATCTCTCGTCGGACCACTACGAACTCGTCAAGGTCCCGATCGATCCGATTGCGCACACCTTCAGACCCGGAACGGCACTGCGGGTGGTCATCTCAGCGCCTGGTGGGGATCGACCGGTGTGGGCTTTCGGCACGCTGGACAAGGGTCAAAGGACCACCATCGGTCTTGGAGGAGCTTCGGCCTCGGCGCTGACCCTGGACATCGTCCACGGTGTCGACGCGACGCCGACATTGCCCGATTGCGGCGCGTTGCGCGGTGAGCCCTGCCGGCCCCTCGTCGCCGAAGGGAATGAAACGGGCGGCACGCACTGAGGTGACGGCACAGCGACTGCGGGCACCTCGCTCGACGTCGGACCAGTGAAATCAGAGAGGCCCTGACCCTGGGCGACCGCAACAATCGCCAGGGTTGTCCATCTCTTCGGGTCAGGCTGCGCCGTCCCTGGCCCGTCGATGGCCCGGCACCCTCCACGACGAGAGGTGGCGACGCAACTGCCGGTCAGGTGCGGGAAGCCGAGCGAATTGAGGTTGGCTTCGCCTGCGCCCCGTTACCGGAGGTTTCAACCCTCACTGCGCCCGCAAGCGATCTCGGGTATGTCCCTTGATGATGAGCACAGCGAAGAGCATTTCGAAGGGTCCAGGCCTCGTCTGGGTCCGAGCGAGACCAATCCAGTGATTCGGACCCGCCACTACAGTCTGAGGTCGTGGCCGTCACACCGGATGTCGCACCTCGCGAGGCAGGTGGAGGTTTCTTGACTATGCGAGGCATCCAAGTTCTCTCTCGTGGTCCCTGCCGAACCGCGTGTGAGACCGGGAGCGGCAGCGCTCCAGCCGTGATGACTTCCTCCGTGTCGTTTGATGACTAGCTCCGAGAGTGGTCATTCGGCCTCACGCGAAACCTGGAGCCCTTTCGCGCGAGGTTCCGTATCGATCCGGCTCTACCCTCACAACGAACTCTCAGCCGAAGCTGTTGTCGCCGAAGTCTGCCGCCAGGCCGGTATCGCGCTCGAGAACGGTTTCGACGGAGTGATGACGAGTGAACACCACGGTGGTTTCGCCGGCTACATGGCACAGCCGCTGCAAATGGCTTCCTTCGTGCTCGCCGAGCACGACGTGGGTTGGGTTGCCGCCGCACCGTTGCTCCTTCCCCTCCGGGCCACGGCGCTCGTGGCGGAAGAGGTCGCCTGGCTTCAGGCGCGTCACCCGGGACGGGTCGGGATCGGGGTCGCGACGGGTGCACTGCCGTTGGATTTCGAGATCGCCGGTGTCCAACAGGCCGACTCGATCGGCCTCTTCAAATCGGAGCTACCCCGATTGGTCGCCATGCTTCGAGGGGATGATCTTGGACCGCTCGAGGAGGACCCGGCACTCCTTGCCTGCCGGCTGAACCCAGTCCAGGTGTTGAGCGCAGCCGTGTCGGCCACCGCGGCAACTCGAGCCGCTCGTTGCGGGGCCGGGATCCTCCTGGAGGGGATGTCGCCCCCGGCGAGGCTTGCCGGGCTGTCGCGGGCGTTCGACGTGGCCGGTGGTCAGGGATCCAAGGTGCTCATCCGGCGCGTCTGGTTGGGTCGTTCGCAATCTGACCTGATCGACGCCCAACGTGCCGTCTACGAGAGCTACGCCGCCCCTGCCCGATCCTTCGGTGAGGACCAGACGATAACGACCGACGACCCTCAGAAGATGGTCGCCCGTCTCGCCGCCGTCTTGACCGAGGTCGGTGCGGACGCGTTGAACTTGCGAGTTCAGCTTCCGGGAATGCCACACGAGCACGTGCGGGAGCAGATAGAGCGGATCGGTACGACTGTTGTCCAACCGTTGAAAAGACTTTGGCCAACGAGTGGCTGACGATCCGCTCGGTTAACGAATCGGAGTCCAACCACGTCCGAGGTGGTTCCCACCGTCGACGTCCAGGCTAATTCCGGTGATTTGCCGCGCATCTTCAGACGAGAGGAAGCACACCGCGGCTGCGATGTCATCGGCTTCGGTCAGTCGGCCCAGAGGGAGGGCCGATCCCGCCGCGACTCCGTTGTCGGACTTCCACAGGGGTCGCGTCGCTGTCGTTCGCACCAACCCGGGACTCACCGCGTTCACCCGAACCCCTCGGGGGGCGAGATCGGCGGCAATCGTCCGGGTCATCGCGTTGAGTGCGGCTTTGGCCGATGCGTACGACACCATGGCAGACGTCGTCTTGTGAGGAGAGCCACTGGAAATCGTGACGACAGCCCCTCCATCGTCAGCGAGGCCCCGAGCGAGAGCAGCCCGGATCAAGGCAATCGCGGGCCAGGTGTTGAGCCGGATCGTCTCGAGGAGCTGATCCTCACTGATTGCATCAAACGAGAGGGGATAGGGCGCGCCACCGACGGTGCTGACGACCATGTCGATCCGACCGAACGCATCGATGGCCTGGTCGGTGAGAACCGCGACGGCCGGTTCACCATCCATTGATCCGACAACTCCGCGGACACTGAGTCCTTCAGCTCGCATGGCGGCCTCGGTCGAGGCCACCCGACTCGCATCGCGGCCATTGATCACGACGGAGGCCCCTGCTCGGGCAAGGCGCAGCGCACAGGACTTGCCAATGCTCGGGTCCGCGGTGGAGCCAGTCACGACGGCCACCCGGCCCGCGAACGGGCGGTCACCCTCCTCGGAATGTTGCCCACTCTGCGCGTTGGTGGGAATATCCGCATCTCTCACGCCGCCCAGTGTGTCTCACGGCACCTCTCGCGTGTTCACCCCGCGGGATCGAACCTCATTCCTCGGGAATGCTGCTGAGGCGTCAACCGTTGGGCAGAATCGCGGCGTCCAGCATGGCCTTCATGATCGGTCCGGCGATACCCGCGCCGGTGCCTCCCAAGTCCTGGTACGGGACGACGACGGGGACGGCGATCTTCGGATCGTTTGCCAGAGCGAATCCAATCATCCAATCGTCAGTGTTTGCTTCCGGGTTTCCAACGGAATTTTCGTGCAGCCGATGTCGAGCCTCGCCCACTACGTCCACTCTGCTTCCGGTCCAAGAGCGTTGACGGAAGGGGATTCCGAAATGGTGCCACTTCACCGAGCGGACCGTCTCGGCGTGGGTTGCACCCGCCTGGCCTCTCACCTGCCTGTTCAAGTTTGGGACCATCGGGGAGAAACTGAGTTGGTGCGGAGAGAAGAATCGGGGAGACGTCTTCCGTAGAGTGGGTGGCCATGGCACTCAAGACTGATGAAGCGGCGCAACCCCCTCGGCCGCTTCGTACCCGTGTGACCGAGCTTCTCGGGGTGGACTATCCCCTGATTCAAGCTCCCATGGGATTTATCGCTCGGGCCCAATTGGCGTCTGCGGTCTCAAATGCTGGCGGTTTTGGGATCATCGAAACCTCATCGGGACGACTCGATGAGATTCGAAAAGAGATGGCAGCGATGCGCGGTCTGACCCACAAGCCGTGGGGCGTCAACATCGCACAGATGTTCGTTGCCGACCCCCACATCGTCGACTTTGTTGCCGAGCAGGGAGTCCGGTTCGTCACGACATCAGCTGGAGACCCGGCGCGGTATACGGAGCAACTTCACGACGCTGGTATCACCGTGTTCCACGTGGTTCCGTCGCTGCGAGCTGCACAAAAAGCCGTCGATGCAGGCGTCGATGGCATCGTGGTCGAAGGCGGAGAAGGGGGAGGTTTCAAGAGCACGAGACCGGTCTCGACCATGGTCCTGCTGCCCCAGATCTGTGGGGCATTCGACGTGCCCGTCATCGCCGCAGGCGGGATCGTCGACGGAATCTCCATGGCGGCCGCCTTCGCGCTGGGAGCCGAAGGGGTTCAGATGGGCACGCGTATGGTGAGCGCGGCCGAGTCACCCGTGCACGAGAACTACAAGCGCCTGGTCACGGAGGCCGATGCAACAGCTACCGTCGTGCTCAGTGCCCACTCGAGCCCCGCATACAGAGTCATGCGGACACCCTTTAGCGAAGGACTCGAGCAAGAGCCCTCCGTGGTCATGGGTCGGACTGTCGGCATGGAGGGAGTCCTCAAACTCTATTTCGAGGGTGATCTCGACGCTGGTTTCGCTTTCGGAGGCCAAGGAGCGGGGCGTATCACGGAGGTCCTTCCTGTCCGCCAGATAGTGCACGAGACGATGTACACCTTCTATGACGTGGTGACCGCCCTTGGTCGGTTTGCTCCAGCGGAATGACGCCGGTCGCCTTGCGGGACAACCGTCGACGTCGGGAGGCCGAGCCCGCTCAGCCTTGACTGGGGAAGACTCCTTGCAGCGCGATACAGAAATTGACGGTCAGGAAGGGCTGGACGACGCTGAACGACTCACCACTCCCGGTCTCGCCGATCATTGCGGCATTCATGGCCACGTTGCCCGTTGCGTTGTAGATGTCGCCGTTCGCGGCGGCCGGTAGGTTGTTAGTCGGCACTGTGCTCTTCCCTGCGCCCTTGTGGGCGAGCACTGAGTGGTTATGCGCGGGAAGTTGGGCAATGCTTAGAGCGGAGGTTTCCGATCCGCCAGCCTCTCCCATTACATAGGTCGATCCGATCCCCCGGCCCTGGTGGATGGGGACGCGACCTTCGAGATTCGGGAGGGCGAAGTTGCTCTGGCCGTTTCCCCCGTAAAATGTCCCGATCAAGCTGAAGAGTGCGGTGTTCTGAGATATCGACATCAACTGTCCGTTGCACAGAGCCCACCCCTCGGGAGCAAATTGGAATCCGAACATACGGATCTCTCCTACAAACGGAGTGCTCATTCGGTCTCCTCTGGTTTGTGCGCCACTCAGGCGCTTCGGTGGATGATCGCCTGGTAGGTCTGGTCGGTGCCGCTCATGCCCACCGGCACGATGAACAAATCAACTGCCGGCCGACCGACGTGGACCAGACGCCGAGTCTTCTGCGGGAGCGACGGGTCATTGGTACCTCTGAAGATGAGGGAGAAGCGTTCCTCTCGCGTCGTCGGCGTGGTCGAGGAGATGTCATCGATCCGGCTAAGCACAACCGGCACCCTTCGCCTACCGTCCGCGACGTGGAATGTGCTGTCGACAAAAGGGCTGAACGATGACCTGGTTAAGGGGTCCCGTGTGGCGGCGGTGGCGGCGTTGGAGCCGGTGGCATAAGGAATGACTGTCGCCGCGGTGGCAGCCAGCACGCCCTGGAGAAGCGGTCGACGCCCGAAGCGACCATCCACCGTTGCACCTTATCCTTTTTCCCGTTCCGTTTCTGGAAACAGAGCGAAGAGGAAGAAGCCGGGACCAGCGATCCACGATTCCGATCCCCGCCGGGGTGCTCGCCGGTCTCCTTCTGCCTAACCTCAGCTGGTGCCCGGAAACCTCCTGCTCCGACTGGCGGCGCCGGCTGATACCCCATTCCTGCGATGGCTTTTTGCAACGAGCCGGTCGGGCAGCTTCAAGACAGCCCAGCTCAGCGACGAGGACCTGACTCAGCTGCTCGACATGCAATTTGAAGCCCAGCGTCGCCATTACGCCCGGCATTACCCCGAGGCCAGGTCGTGGCTGCTGGTCGAGGACGGAGAATCCGTGGGGAGGTTGATCGAAACAGCGGGGACAGACCATGTTCTGCTGATCGATCTCGCGGTGGCGCCTGCGGCTCGTCGGAGGGGACTCGCCACTTGGATGATCGGGACGTTGACCCAGAAAGCCCGTGCCGACGGACTACCTCTCAGATGCCACGTGGACCCGGACAACGATGCCCGGCATATGTACGCCCGACTGGGTTTCACGGTGATCGGTTACGAGGGGGGGAGCATGGTGTTCGAGCTGGGATGAGCTAAACCCGAGCGTGCAAGTAGAGGAAGGAGGTCAAGTTCTGACTCGCGTGGTCTCGGTGCCGCGCTGGACCCAGACTCATTTCTCGAACGAGCATGCCGGCTGTCCGGACTCGACCGGGCTCGCCCAGGACATGGGAAGTACGAGCCGTCGTGAGGGTACTGCGGTCCCTGATCGGGCTCTCGGTTCTAGACGGACTCGGCCGAAGTCCGGGAGCTTCAAGAGAGGTATCCGGGCGCCTGACTGACAACTCGATGTGCCTGCTCGCGGACCCGGGATAACACGTCGACCCGTGTGCGAGCGGCATCTCCTCTCCTGAGAGGCAAGGAGAACCCCGTGTACATGACTCGACGCTCCCTGTCGACGGGGGGATGGCTCATGTGCATGGTGCAGGATGTGTGCACCGTCACATCTCCAGTGCGGGTCGGGAGTCCGATCTGCGGGAGTCCCCAACTCTTCCGAGCAAAAGCGGGTTGCACCAAGGCTCTGTGGGATCCGGCGACAACGGCGAGCTGACCCGAGCGTTCGTCCGCGCCCGTCACCGAGATTCCTACGATGAGCCCACAGCATTGGTAGGAATGTCTCCCGAGACTGCAGTCCTTGTGCCATGGCAGGTCGGAAATGCCCTCGACGACCCCGATGGGCTTCACGAGAGCCTCGACCCGATTGCCTTCGGTGCGTGCCGTGTGGCCGTCGACCGTGAGCCGGCCAATCCGCAAAAATCGGTCATCATTGAGCAGAGCAGCAGTTGTCGGGCTGTGATCCTGAAACCACTGAAGCCGTACCAGGCGGTCCTCACCCGCCGCCGTACGCGCCCACCATGATTGGTTGTCGTCAGGGCGGTAGAGGCATGTTGCGCTGTCGATATCCGCCGACACCTGAGCCATCTCCTCTTCGGTGAACACGCCACTCAGATGGAGATAGCCGGCTTCCTCCAGAAAGTGCGCGACGTCCTCGGAGTCATCATCGGAGTCGAACGAGGCGTGCAGGTCGAGTGGTTCGCCGTTTCGGTCACGAAACCCGATAGATCCGGCAGTGTGAACCCGACTACCATCGATCAGTGATCGCAGGATCACCCACCAGTCAAGGAAATCGCCGAGGTTGCCGCGCTCCATCTTGAGCGTTCCTGCCGTCATGAAGGTCATGGGTGTCCGCAGGTCGTAGACGATGTCCGTCAGCTCCGCGGCATCGAGTCGTACGGCCGCCCGACCGTGATCTCCGCTGAGAATCTGAATGGAGCGATCTGTGATCGAAAGCGTCCACTTACCATCGACCGTGTCGATTGTCAGCGGATGAATGCCCAATTCAAGAGCTCCCGGAATCGCAAGATCCGCATGGGCTGCCGCCAAATCTGGGAGTTGGCGCTCAAAGAAGTCCACGTCGTCGACTTCGGCGATGTCGCCATCGGTCCGGGTGCGAAGGTCCAGGGTCACCACCTTGGAACAGTAGTCCCTGCTCACTGGGAAATCCGCCATTTTTCCGAGTCTCCGTTCGGCACGCAGGCGCGCACCGACTTCAATTGGACACTGGGCGAGAGGCAACGAGCATCTGCTTGAGCGCCGGATCGTAGTGGGCGAGGTAGATGGGGACATTGGAATAGGCCTGATGTGGGCCGAACGAAACGGGGCTGGCAATGCCAGGGAACGTCACGTTGTGAAGCCCAAATCCTGCTTCTTCGAAGTGCGACACGGTGAGGTTCTTGCCGGCTGCCTTGGCAATAGCGGTAAACATGCCGAGGTTCGTGCAGGCTGACATCGGCGCGATGTAGGTCTGATTCGACGTATCCGACACCGGTTGCCCAATCGGGCTGGATATGGCGTCGCCGGGAGACTCCTTCTCGATGGTCGCGACGCAGCGTTGGATCAGCGGCTCCTTCCATTCGGCGGTGGCGGCGGGGGTGGGGGTAGTCGCCAGCACGTTCTTGAGGTAAACGGGATTGGCGCTTGAGCCGATGGCGAAGCCATACAGCGCGCTGTAGTTGGTCGCTATCCAAGGTGGGTTGTAGGTGCTTTGGTTCGCTTGCTGATCAAGCGGCCATCCCGCAGATCCTTGACCGACGGCCACAACCTCGTCGATGCCGGCATTCTGAAAACGCTGGGCGATCACCGCGTCTTGTTGCGCCTGGCCGACGGAGTCGGTGGCGGGCGCCGAGTCGAATGCTGTCTGCACAACGTGCACATGGTCCTTTGCCAGCGCAGCATCGACGGTTTTCACTTCCGCCGAGTCAGTCGGGCCTCCCCAGACACCGACCTTCTTGCCTCTGAACACGCCCATTCTCGTCAGCAGGGCCAGCTGGTAGGGGTCATACACGCTCGCCGGCGCCTGAATGGTGAAGTTCGGCGCGGCTTGCCCCGACACCGTTCCGGCGACCGTTCCATTTATGGTCGGTACGTGTGCTTCGAGATAGCAGATCCCGAAGTACGGACTGAGGGCGACGAACACGTGGTCGTCCTGAACCAGCTGGGTGCATGATGTGGCACCCGAGGTCGGCACGGCTGGATTGATCGGTGCGTACTTGGCCATGACCTTGCGTCCATTGATGCCACCGTGCGAGTTCAGGTCGTCGATCAAGGCGTTGTAGGCATCGGGGTAGCTCCCCTGGTTCAGGTGCAACCCGTAGAGCTTGTCGACGGTGGCCAGGTCGATGTACGGAATGCCGATCGTGATGCTCGTCGGGGTGACGCCCCGCGCTTGCCCGTCTGCGCTGGCCACGTCGGCTCCGCCTACAACGCAAGCACTGACGGTCGTCGCGATCCACAAGGTGTAAAGCAACTTCTTCATGGTGCCCCTCCCTGGGTCATATTCTGACCTCAGTCTCCAAAGTCTGTTGCCTTCCTCTTGCCCGACCTGGTCACTCCTTTTCGAGTCTTGTCCAAAACCCGGAGCGCCTGATCGAGTCTCTGGGTAGACCCGGCTGGCGGAGCCTGCGGTCCGGCTCCGGGAGCCGCGTCGGAAAGCGTCGATGGCGTGGCCACATCTGACTTGCCAGATCCAGAGCGCCAGGTGTGAACACAACCACTGTCAGAGGGAGATCTCGGCGAATCGGTACACTCCGTCGCGCGGGCGGCGGTGCAACGTTGCAGCAACGTTGCAGGAACAGGGCCACCCGTTCACCCATTGCACGACGAACGAGCTTCTGGGCCCGACTGTGTGGTCTGCAGGGGTGCCACCACCACCCGGCGACGGAACCCACCACCCTCCACCAGGACCTCGATCCCGGGCTTCAATGGAAGTGCGCTGCCGCGGGAATTCCGTTCCCCTGCGCTCGTAGCCTCTTCCGACGTTTCAAGACGAGGAGCAACACCGATGACCGCCGATCCGATCCCATGCGTGCATGGCCTGCGCGAGAGCTACGGCGCGGGGCCGGCCCCGGTGCGGGCCGTACGCGGCAGTGATCTGGATGTCGCCCCGGACGCGCCCAGCTCCGCACGCGCCGCGCAGACAGCGGTTCGGTGCGCCGGCCCGAGCTGATCAGTTCGCATGACAGCTCTCGGCGAGCGCCCGTTACGCCTTCCCCGCCAAGCGCTCACTCGCTCCACCGGCCGACGACCGATCACCCGACCGAACGTGATTGGCTGATGGCCGCCGTCCTCTACCGCCTGCGAGCGGCGCTGCGCACCGATTGGCGGTCGCTCGTTGTCGTGACCCTCCTGGTGGGCGTGGCCGGTGGCGCTGTACTCAGCGCGGTAAACGCAGCGAGCCGTACCGCCTCGGCCTACGCCCAGATGCGCCAGGCCACCAACGCCTGGGACGTCTTGGTCAACCCCAACAACGGCGCCGCGAGCCCGCTCACCATGGCGGAGATCCGTAGCGTTCCCGGGGTGGAAACCGTGGGGCGCGAGGACGGCGTGGTCCTGTACCCGTCGTTTATTGGGTCGCTCACGAAGGCTTTCGCCATGCCGCCCATCCTCATCGACGACCGAACGGCCGGTTACCAGCTCGGGCGGCCGCTCATGGTGTCCGGACGGCAACCGGCCCCCGGTGATCCGAACGGGGTATGGGTCGAGCGAACCTTCGCGTTGGCCCACCACCTCCACGTGGGGCAGACCTTCACATTCACGATCATCACTCCCCAGCTCCTCAATGAGGCCATGAAGCAAGGGTCGGAGGCAAAGGCACTGGCGATGGTCGCCCGTGCGCCAGCCGAACTGCGGGGACGCCTCCGCATCGACGGCATCGGGATCACCACCGACGACGTGGTCGTCGATCCCGGCTACCAACCAGGGTCCTTCGAACTCACGCCGGCCTTTCGCGCCGCCCACCCCCAACTGCTGGTCCCGTATTGGGGGGCCGAGGTCAAGCTGGCCCCAGGCGCGAGCATGAATGCCTTCACCGCCCGGGTGCGGGCGCTCGACCCTGACGAGTCGATCGCCTTCCAGCGGGCCTCCGCCGTGGCCGCCGAAGTCGACCAGGCCACCGGACCGCAGGTCACCGCGCTCGACGTGTTCGCCGCATTGGCAGCATTGCTCGGCCTTGTAGTGGTGAGTCAGGCATTCTCGCGCCGCATGCAAGAGGATGGGCGGCAGTACCCGATCCTGGCCGCCATGGGGATGACGCGACCCGAGCGCATGGCGGCGTCGATGGCCAAGGCGTTGCTGGCGGTCGCTGCAGGCACGGTGCTTGCGATCGTCCTCACCATCCTGACCTCTGGGCTCGGTCCCGTGGGTGTGGTCCGCATCGCCGAGGTCCACCCCGGCCTCGCTGTCGACTGGCCCCTGCTGCTCGTCGGGGGTGCTGCGCTCCTCCTCGTCGGCTCCCTACTGGCGGCGGTGCCGGCTTGGCGCTGGTCACGCAGCGTCGGCCCCACAGGCACACCGTCTCGGTCCAGGGTTGCCGCCTCTGTGGCTGCCGTCGGGGGGTCCCCTGCCGCTGTCATCGGCGTCCGCTTCGGACTCGAGACGGGTGCGGGCCCCAGCTCGGCGCCGGTGCGCACCACGATCCTGGCCGCCGCCACAGCCGTGGCGCTGGTGACTTCCCTGTCGGTGTTCTCCGTCAGCCTCGATCACCTGGCCGCCACCCCCCGCCTCTACGGTGAGCCTTGGAGCGGGATGGTCGAGCTCGATGACCTCAACAGCTCCAACGGGCCCACATCGGGCAACCCAGCCGCAGCGGCCGCCGCGCAACACGAGTTCGTCGCCGTGGCGGACCATTCCGGGGCGGTAGCCCGGTCCTCGCTGCTCGAGGTGGGTGAGATCCGCTCGGGGCAGACCGCGATTCCGGCTGTGGGGCTGGTGCCCCGCCACCCGGGCCTGATGCTCACCGTCACGCAGGGGCGGCCGCCGCGCGCCGCCAACGAGGTGGCGCTCGGCCAGACCACCATGGACCGGCTCCACACCCGGATAGGGGAGAGCATTCCGCTGGCCCTGCACGAGAAGGGACTGGTTCGCCAGGTGCGTGTGGTGGGGCGCGCCATCCTGCCCGACATAGCCCCCTACCCGGGGTCGGACAAGGCCGGCCTCGGGGTTGGCGCCCTACTCACTGGCGCCGGATGGCATCGCTTCAGTTCCAACTACCAGAAGACCGAGTATCTCTTCGGTTACCGGCCGGGCCGGTCCCTGGCGGCGCTCACCGCCGCCATGCGGCGCAACGACCCCAAGGAGCTGCCGCTCACGATCACCCCGACCGATCGTCCCGCCGGTGTGGTCAGCCTGGAGCGCCTGCGGGCGACACCGGCCCTACTCGGATCACTGATCGTGATCGTGCTCGGCATTGCCGTGGCCAACGCTCTCGTCGTCGCCGTCCGCCGGCGCAACCACGACTTGGCTGTGCTGTGCACACTCGGCTTCACGAGGGGCCAGGTGATGCGCACCGTCCTCTGGCAGGCAACCACGGTGGGCATCGTCGCGCTCGTCATCGGGATCCCCGTGGGTGTTGTCGTGGGTCGCTGGACGTGGACTTTGCTCGTCGACCGGCTGGGCACGCTTCCCGTGCCCCTCGTCTCGGTGGCGTCGCTCGTGGTCGTGGCCGTGACAGTGCTCGCCCTCGCGGTGCTCGTGGGCATTGTCCCAGGCCTACGGGCGGCCCGGTCCCCGGGGCGGCTGTTGCGAGCAGAGTGACGTGTGAGCGCCCGGTGCGCTCCGGGCGGCGCAGTACAGACCCACCGTCGGCTTGGTCGTCTCTGTCGTCATTCGTGGATGCCTCGGCGGTGGCACGTTCGACGCCAGGTCCGAGGGCCGGGCCAACCTCATTGAGGGACCCGGTATCGGTCCGGCCGAGCTGGCTCGCCTGGCGGTGCGCAGCGTCGCCCTCGGAGGCTTCGTCGGTAGGTGGGAGCATCGTAACCAGACTGATTAAAGACGGCTCGAAATGAAGGTGCGTGAAACGAGGCGAAGCACGTGCTTGCGGACTACTGCGGGTCCGCAGTCGGGAACACAGCCCAATCGGGCACCTCTCGCCCGACGAACGTCATGACCCAAGCAAGCCGTTGGCCCTCGACGGCGGGCGGAAACTGCGCCTCGGTCACCTCCACGGTGTCGTTGTCGATGCCACAACGAACATAACGGCAGCGGTGTCCCCAGTTCTTTCCCGGGTCGCAGTCCACGAATCCCAGGTAGATCGCGGTGGTAATCACCTCGGCACGTCGATCGACCAGCAGAACTGTTCCAGGACCGAGCGGGCGCTCATGCAAGTACGCCGCCGCATTGTCCTGTGACTCCTCCGGCACCGCCGAGATGGTGAAGGCGGCGGCTCGGGCCAGCTCCATTCCTCGACGCTATCGGGGCAGCCGCTCCCTGATGGCTTCGACCACTCCGATCGTGGATGCGTCCATGATTTCGGCCAACGGACGGGAAAGCTCGCCCGAAGCCACCAGCACAGAAACCTCCGACGCCAGTTCGGCGATCGCTTCGGGGCTTGGGTCGGGGAGGATCTGCCACGGGAACAGGTACCTCCATATAGGCGGTATCTGCACCCACCTGACCGTCTCGGCAAGGGTGCAGTTCTCGCCACCACCGCTTGCTTGGAACTGGGGGTCGTCGCCGTATTCTGTGTCGGTGTCCAGGGCGTAGTTGAAGGCCTGCAGGGCCGTCGGCGGCCCGGTGGCGACCGGCGGGGATAGGGCAGTGCCGTCCGGCGTGCTTCCGGCCATGGCCTGGATCCAGTCGAGCGCGAACGGGTCATAGTCGGGCCCACCGGCGGATTCATGGTTGGCGTCGACGGCGGTGGCAACGCTGGTGCAGGTGGCTGGCGACGCAGTGATGATCGGCTGGATGAAGCCGCCGGAGTAGCACTGCTCCATCATCACCATGAAGCAGGAGAACTTCGGTAAACCACCGACTGCTGTCGAGAAATCGTCAGGGGTGGTGTCCTCGCCGCTGTAGCTGATGATGGTCGAGGTGCCGTCGACCGTGTTTCCGTGATTGTTGGTGTGGATCAGGAGGTTGTCATTCGGGCCGAGTCTGGCTGAGACCGCGGCGATTGCGTTCAAGAGGTTGTCCCTGGTTCCAGCTCCGTCGATCTTGATCTGGTAGGGCGTGTTGTTGCCCGGCCAGTTACCGATCGATCCCTGGTGGCGGGTCCAGTCGCTGTCGTTGTAGCAGAGCGTTCCGTCGTACTGGAGAACGGTGATATTCGAGGCGGGCACGCCATAGTTGTGGATCAGGGTGCGGTAGAGGAACTCCAGGTCATTGAGGTGACGGTTCATGGAGGCGCCCGAGTAGAGGATGACGTGCCAACGCGAGGCCCACTCCGGGAAGAAGACCCAGGGCGGCAACTCGACGACAGGCCAGTGCAGGCCGCGGGAGGGGACGAACGTCGTCGGAGTGTGGAACGGGACGAAGTCGCTCCCGAACTCCATCGACGGTGGGAGTAACGCGTCGATCTCGCCGGTGAGCGCACCGGTCTCGGGGTCGTGCAGCAGGTATCGGCACGGGTGCCCCCAGTTCCGCAACGGCTCGTCATCGGCGAAGACGATCACGCTGTCGCGTGGCACGACGATATCTGCCCGGCCGGGCTGAAGGATCTCACCCTCACGGTAGACGGCATCGTGGACGTAGAGGTTCGATATGGCGGCGCCGCCCGAGGCGATGTGGATGCGCGCTCGAGTCCGGATGATGTCTAGTGGCAAGCCTTCGATCTGTGCCGGCATCGTAACCGCCTTCCTATTGCTCCAGGAAAGGACTCTAAGGCGACGGTACGGGCTCGTCGAGTGCCGTGAGGTTGCGCTGCCACGCCAGGTTGACCTCGGGGAGACGTTTTGTACCCAGCGACCCCCCAGGAAATACCGGACGTAGTCCTTTGTAACGGCTTGAACGTTCGCGTCCCCAAGATTTCGGCGAAATCCCGCCACGGGACCATCACGTCGCGCGACACTGGAACACGGGTGGAGGCTGGATCGTTCGCTGAGCCAAGGAGGCCCAACGATGACGTCGCGCAACTCTCTGTGGAAGCGGTCGTTCATGAGCGTGACGGAACGGATCGACCGCCGTTACGGCTGGAGCCGGATCCCCAAGCCGGTCGCCCTGGTCACCCTCCTGGGACTTCGGATGCGGCTCCGGCGTGACAACCTCTACGACACCTCTGGCGTGACCCTGCCCTGGGCGCCGAGCCCGCTGCCCGACGGGCCACGGCCGCTGACGCGTGCTGCCGACGGAACGGGCAACGACCTGACCCACGAGGCGATGGGATCGGCCGGGGCCTTCTTCGGTCGGAACGTTCCGCCCGGGGAGACGGCTCCGTCGAAGGTGCTCACGCCGAACCCCCGCCGGGTCAGCCTGGAGCTGCTCACCCGCGAGAAGTTCCAACCGGCCACGACCCTCAACGTCTTGGCGGCGGCGTGGCTCCAGTTCGAGGTTCACGACTGGTTCAGCCACGGTACCAACGAGCCCGACGACCCCTGGCTCATCGACCTCGACCCGAATGACCCGTGGCCGCAGCACCCCATGCAGATTCAACGGACGCTCCAGGCGGCCCCGACGACCGACGGGAAGCCCCCTACCTACGCCAATACCGAGACGCACTGGTGGGATGCCTCCCAGGTGTACGGCAGCACGCTCCAGTTCCAGAAGATGATACGGACGAACCAGGGCGGCAAGGTTCTCTTGAGCCCTCAGGGCCTCGTGCCTTTCGACCCGTCCACGATGCGCGCGCTGGCCGGGGTGAACGGGAACTGGTGGCTCGGCCTCGCCATCTTCCATACGGTCTTCATGCGTGAGCACAATGCCATCTGCGAGCGGCTGAGCGGCGCCCACCCGGATTGGGACGATGACGAGCTGTTCGAGCACGCCCGACTCGTGAACGCCGCCCTCATCGCCAAGATCCACACTGTCGAGTGGACGACGGCCCTGCTGGGCGACTCGACCATGCAGACCGGCATGCGGGCCAACTGGTGGGGCCTGCTGGGAGAGAGGTTCTCGCGGCGCTTCGGTCGGGTGAGCAAGAGCGAAGAGGTCAGCGGTATCCCAGGGTCGCAGACCTGGCTGCACGGCGCACCGTACGCGATGACCGAGGAGTTCGTCGCCGTCTACCGGATGCACCCGCTCATCCCCGACGAGTTCTCCGTCCGCTCGGCGAGCGACAACCACGAGATCGCCAACTACACCTTTCCGGAGATCTCGGGAACCCAGACCCACCTGGTGCTCGATTCGGTGGCAATGACGGATCTCCTCTACTCGTTCGCCACTTCGAACCCCGGGGCGATCGTCCTCAACAACTTCCCGAAGGGCCTGCAGCACTTCGTCAAGCCGGACGGCAGCATCCTCGACCTTGCCGCCACCGACCTCCTGCGAAGCCGAGAGCGCGGAGTGCCCCGGTACAACGAGTTCCGTCGGAAGTTCCACCTGGCTCCTGCCGAACGTTTCGAGGACTTCAGCAAGGACCCGGCAGTGGTCGAGAAGTTGCGGAACCTCTACGACAAACCCGATGACGTCGATCTGATGATCGGTTTGTACGCAGAGGAGCCGCCGAAGGGCTTTGCGTTCAGCGACACCGCCTTCCGGGTCTTCATCCTGATGGCGTCCCGGCGCCTCAAGAGTGATCGGTTCTACACGTACGACTTCCGACCGGAGGTCTACACCCCCGAGGGATTGGAATGGATCGCCGACAACACGATGGGCACGGTGCTGGCACGGAACTTCCCCGAGCTGGCACCCCACCTCGAGGGTGTCAAGAATGCCTTCGCACCATGGCGCACGGTGGGCCAAGGTTGATCCCTCAGCTGCGTTGGCGGGAGCGGCGATGGTTCTGGAACCGGTTCGGGATCCTCAAGTACGACCACAACCGCCCCACCACGGTGCCGGTACCGGCCCGGGACCGACCCCTCGCTCTGGTGCCCCTCGTCTCCCAGTACCGACACATCTCGGTGGCGCGGGTCCTGGTGGCGGACCGGATCCCCGCCGACGAACGTCATCCTGTCAAGCGGCTGTTTTCTCGCATCCAAGCTGCGCTCTACCGCATCGTGCCGGCCCAGCAGCGCGGGCTCCCTCCGGTGGATGCCGATCCCCGTGTCGCGCTCGACGACGCGTACACGGCGGCCCACCGGCGTCGCTTTCCAGCCCCGACGAGGCCGGCCGCACTGCCGACTGACGGCGGACCTGACCTCGAAGGGCGGGAGCTCGAGGGCCCTGGCGTCCAGCTGCGAGGTCGGGGAGCGCCGGAACTCGAGGGGCCGGATCTCGGTGTGCTCGCCCTGGCGAGCCCCTTCGCCTGCTACGTGGCCGCCGAGGGCGGCAGCTTCACCTGGGACCTGCGGGTACTCGACGAATTCGAGTACCACCCCGGACTGCGATCGCTCGGCTCGGTGGTCAGCTTCGAGGCGTCCGGCGGCGAGGGGCTCCTTACGGCAGTTCGGATCGATTGCGATGCGGGCTCGTGTACCCCGTCCGATCCCGACTGGCCGCTGGCGCGCCGGCTGGCGCTGAGCGCGGCCTCGACGCACCTCTCGCTGGTCCGCCATTTCGGCTGGATCCACCTGAGGGCGGGGGGACCGCTAGCTGTCGTAACGCGCAACGAGTTGCCGCCTGACCACGCGCTGCTCCGCCTGCTCTGGCCGCACGTGTACGCCACTCAATACAGTAACGACCTCATCACCCGCGACAACCTCGCGCCGGGAGGCGACTTCGAAGGAATCTTCAGCTTCACCCATCGCGGGGTCAGTTCGCTCATCGACGCCACGGTCGACGGGTTCGACTTCGGCACTATTGATCCGGACGTCGACGTGACGAGTCGGGGACTGGGCGATCTGGCCACTCCCTCCATCGACAACCGGCGCGAACACCACGCCGTCTTCCTCGCCCACGCCCGTCGCTACCTGGAGCGCTACTACGACGACGACCGGATCGAGGCCGACCCGGCAGTCCAGGCGTGGTTGGCGGAGGTGGCCAGACGGATCCCCGGAGTCGAACGTGTAGCGGGTCAGGCGGTTGGCGTGGAGAGCGTGGCGCGGCTGGCGGCCGCGGTCATTCAGCTGGCGACGGTCGAACACGAGATCCTGGGGTCGGGGATGTGGGACTACCAGCTTTGGAGCGACGAGGTCTACGCGCGCGTCCCGGCCGACGGAACACTCACGCCGGTCGACGTCTATCAGCGATTGGTCAACGCCAACTTCAATCTCAACGTCCACCGGACTGCGCTGCTGAGCGACTTTTCGGAGCTCGCGCTCGACCCGGGCGGAGCTGAGGCCTTCCAGATGTTCCGCGCCGACCTCCTTGGGCTGCAGTCCGAGCTCGACGCGAGTCCGGGAAAGCCCTGGCGCATGGAACCGAGGCGGCTCAAGGCGAACATCAACGCCTAGCTCGAGCAGCAGGCGCTACCACGCACTGAGCGGGGGACCACCCAGGTAGGAGAAAAGGCCAGGGGCCTTCAGGACCAGATCGTGCGAGCGGTGAAGCGGCTGGCGTGCTCACCCTCGCCAGCGGAGCTCGAATCCGAAGAGCGAGAGCAACCGAGTCCCAGCCGACTGGACCCGCCTGTCCTCCGCTTCTCCGGAAGTCAGCAGACAGCGACTCGCCATCGCCACGGTACGGGCAACGGAATTCATGAGGAGATCTTCCACGGCCGTGACACTCCGGCATTGCCACAGTGCCAGTGCGGTGTCCCAGGCGACGTCTCGCGCGGAGTTGATGCTCCAATTTCCAATCAGGTCGAGAACGGATTGCGCGTGGCGGTCGACGTCGAGGACCACCCTCGACTCAAACGACCGACGGATCGACTGCTCCGCGGCGTCGAGCAGTACATCGACCTTCTGGTAGTCGGCGTGATGGGTCGCGACGTCGGGAGCCGTCTTCATTTCGGTGCATGTGTCGACGAGAGCGATCGGAAGGTCGTGGTTGATGTGTGCGTTCATGCCGGCCAACGCGAACTGGATCGGATAGATGTCGGTCTCGGAGCGAGCGGCGAACAAGGGCTGCCAGGCGGCGGGAACATTGGTCGGTTCGTTGGCCAGCATGTCGACGGCCGCGAAGTAGACGTTGGCGAAGGTGACGTCGAAGAAGCTCATGAACGCAGGATCCGCGAAGAACCCCTGTGAGATCCGATCGTCGACCTGCCGCGTGACTTCGAGGTACATGCGATTGAAGCAGGCGATGCCGTCCCCCGCAGGAAGAGCAGCCTCGATCTGCTGCATCCGAGTGATGGCTTCGGCGACGGACGTCACCGGTGGTCCACCGGAAGGGATATCGCTCGCCATGGTCAGGTGACGTTAACCGCCCGAAAGTCCGTACTCCAACATTTCGTCACGCCCACGATTCTGAGCTCGACTGTGACGAGCGTACGGTCCAGTCCGTGAGCCACGAATGGCTACGAGAGCGCAAAACGAGCCGTGGTTTTACTGCAACAACAAAGCGCCCGAGTCCCTCGGTCTTTTGCGTCATGCACGGCACTCGTGTCGCGCGGATCGATTTCGGAGTGAATGCATGACTGGATGACTGGATTCGCTCCTGCGAAGAATACTCAGGTCGCCATCGTCGTCGCGGTTCCCAACAGCCCGTCGCTTCCGAATGGGCTACCGTGACCGACCCGATCATGAATTACGTCTTGGTGCGAGCACTACCTCAGGGGTCCGTACTGCGGCCCAGCGTTGCGCTAACGCCATCCGCGCCTTGGAGATGAGGAGCGTGACGCGGATTCGGAGTCAGGACCAGCGAGCAAGGCTGAGCCTTGTGATTTTGCTCGCCGTCGTCGCCGCTGGAGGACTGTTGGCCGCTTGCGGCGCGAGCTCCGACGGACCCACGGCCACGGTGCAGCGCTATCTCGCCGCGTGGTCCAAGGGGGACTATGGCGGCATGGCTGCTTTGGTCTCGCACCCCCCAGCCGACTTTGTGACCTTCAACCGCCGAGTAGCCACCGATTTGGCTCTCACGAAGCAGACCCACCAACTCGGGGCAGTGTCCACGAGCGGGTCGACTGGCACCGCGGGCGTCACAAGCCACCTGTCCCTCGGCACGCTGGGGACGCTTCGGGTGCGCAGTCGGCTCGAGCTCACCGAGTCATCAGGTTCATGGAAGGTGGACTGGTCGCCACGGACGATCATCCCTTCCCTCGGACCAGGGGACTCGGTAGCAACGACATTGTCGTGGCCAACTCGGGCCGCCATTGTCGGGATGGGTGGTGCATCCCTGACGACCGCGGTCCCGATGGTCTCGGTGGGCATCGAAGGCTCCAGGATGTCGAACGCACCGGCCCTCACGGCCGCTCTGGGCCAGATCGGGGTTCCCGCCACTCAGATCCAGGCAGCCGAGGCGACGGCAATGGCTCACCCCACCTGGTTCGTCCCCGTGACCCAGCTGAGCCAGGCCAGTTACGAACAAGACAAGCCCGTGATCTACCCGGTTCCCGGCACCGTCTTCAACACGTACAGCGCCCGGGGTGCGCTCACACCCGAGCTCGCCGCCCACGTCGTCGGGATGGTCGGTCCGATCACGGCCCAGGGGCTCCAGTCCCTAGGATCGCCCTACGCCAATGGAGACACGGTGGGCCAGAGTGGGATCGAACAGGCTTACGAGCGCCAATTGGCTGGTACACCGGGCGGCGTCGTTCGAGTGCTCGATCACACCGGCACCACTGTCGCTGTGGTCGGACGATTCCCTGAGCACCCCGGGACACCGGTCACCACCACCATCGACCCGAGCGTTCAGGCGGCGGCAGAATCCGCGCTGAACGGTCAGCCGCTACCGGCGGCCATCGTGGCCATCCAGGCATCGACAGGAGCGGTGCTGGCCTCGGTCAGCACGCCGGACTCGCAAGCGGTGAACGAGGCCTTCGACGGCGCCTATCCACCCGGGTCGACCTTCAAGGTCGTGACCTCGACCGATCTCATTGAGCATGGCCTGACGCCCTCGAGTCCGGCCACCTGTCCCTCGAGCATCACGGTCAACGGAGAGGTCTTCCATAACTTCGAAGGCGAGACGACCCCCTCATTGTCGATGGAGGACGCGTTCGCCATGTCGTGCAACACCGCTTTCATTGGATTGGCGGGGCCTTTGCCCGATGCCAGCTTCACGTCTACGGCGGCCCAGTTTGGGATCGGATCAAAGATCCACATGGGGCTGACCGCCTTTGGAGGGCAGGTCCCAGCACCCGCCTCGACTTCGGACGCGGCGGCCACCGCCATCGGTCAGGCCCAGGTTTTGGTGTCTCCCCTTGTTATGGCCAATGTGGCAGCTTCCGTTGACTCGGGGAGCTTGCATCTCCCACGGCTGGTCTCGGGCTCCCCCGACGATTCGGTACCTGCGCAAGCTCTCGATCCGACAGTCGTCTCGGACCTGCGGAGCATGATGAACGCGGTGGTGACCAATCCCATCGGCACCGCTGCAGCCGCTGGGCTGCCGGCAGGCACCTTTGGTAAGACCGGCACCGCCGAGTTCGGGACATCCAATCCGCCGCAGACGGACGCCTGGTTCATCGGCTACCACGGCGATCTTGCCTTTGCCGTGTTGGTTGTTGGCGGCGGCGTGGGTGGCGCCGTGGCAGCACCGATCGCGGCCAAGTTTCTGAGCCAGGCTGGCAACATTCCTTAGAGCGCGGACTGCAATCGGCTCGATCTGCCCTGAACAGGAGGTCCCCGGCGGAGTGCCCACCAAGTTCCAATTTTGGGTTTTTGTTGGACCGGCCCGTGCCTACACAGAGACGCGAGTCCCCGTAGGCCGGGAAACGACGGGACTTTCCGACCTAAGGAACTAAGCGCATCTGCAGAGACAACCTGTATTCGATCTCAAAGACTTCAGATCCCGTCGGGAACACCGTTCCGGTTCGTTCGCGGCCGGTCAGCGTGAACCCGCACTTTTCGTAGAAGGCTCTAGCCCTGCCTGCTCCGACAAGTGTCCACAGCATCACGCCCGATAACGAGCGACCTCTGAGCCTCTCAAGACTTGCATTCATCAATACCGTCGAAACTCCGGTGCCCCAAACTTTCGGGTGGGCATAAAACCCGAAAATCTCGCCCTCTGTGTCAGTCTCACTGCCGTCGCCGAAGTGCGAGTAGCCCACAACCTCTCCAGCTCGTTCGGCTACCAACATGCTCTCAAAATCGAAGCTGGGGTCGGTGAAAATGTGAGACCACAGACTACGGCGTGCATCCGCCAGCTCCGTCAGGACTACTGGGACAAAGAGTTGGGAATAGCCTTCTTCCCAAGCCTTCGCATGCGCTTCGCCCATCTGTGCTGCGTCCTCGGGCTTGGGAGTCCGCACGACTACGGAATTGCTTGTCACCTGCCCAATGATCTGCTCCCGAACAAGGGGAAGCAACTCAACGTCGCAGGGAAGGGGGGATCTCCCTTCACCGGATAGAGCACCCATGAGCTGAACTTCCTGAGCCTCCTGATGCCGGAGCAGCCGTTCAGCCCACGAGAAATGCGGCGATTTCGCAACTGGGCAAAATGGCCCAGACCTGAACGACGTGCGCGGCGTCACGCTCTCCAGAGCGTTTGTCACCGGCAAGACGGCTCTCCCGACGCTTCGGATCGGAGTCGTCGCAGCCAGGCGTGTGGCCAGCCTCTTGACAGGCCCAGGGCACCTACGTAACGGTCGGTCCGTTCACTGGACAGTTCACCCACGGCGAATCGGCCTGGAGGAAACATCGCAGTGTCAGAGGCCAAGCGCTCACCAGTTGCGCCTCGACCCCCTTTGTCATAGCCCGGTGCGCGCATCCCGCAGCGCCCCCGACGGGGCTGGGCCAAGCGTCTCGGACGCACATGGACGACGAAGGTGTCGGAATCGTCGAAGTCCACGTCCTCGATCACTGTCGCCCGGTGGACACCAACCACGCGAGGCCCATACGTTGACACCGAACAACGCCATCCTGATTGTTCCGTTCTTGGACCTTCAGGCGGCCCGAAAAACGTAGGGGAGATGGCGTTGTTCGCGTCAGGACCATGGCGACGGCGCACCTACTGATCAGTCAGGTGAGCCAGAAAAATGTCCTCGGTGCTGGGTGATGGCGCCGAGAAGCTACCTCTGCTCCATGCCCCTTTTGGGCCGTTGCGCCCCTTTACGGCTATTAATCGGTCTGTTATAGCTAGGGCTCTAGATCATCAAACTTGCTGCAGAGGTGGGGAAATCATGTCGAGTGCCTTACGAGTCCGGCGGGTTGGCGCGTGCGCAACGGCGATCATTGCGACGGTACTGATCGGATCGAGCGGGGTCGGCGCGGCGTCCGCCGGTGCGAGAGCCCAAGAACCCGGGATCTTCTCTGGCCATCGGTGGACCGGAGCGGGCTCGGGGAGTTCGGCCCATTCCGTGGCCCCGAGGACGTCAGGGCTGCAGGTGGTCGCCTCAGGCATCAATCAACCCCATGGCCTGACCGTCGGACCCGACGGGAACCTGTATGTGGCCGCGGCCGGCGACGGGGTCATCGGAGCCGGCTGCGTGATGGGGACTGAGCCTGCCTGTGCCAACAACTCGGGCAGCATCGACCGGGTCACGCCCCAAGGCACCGTGACCCCGGTAGTCACGGGACTGCCTTCGGTAGGGAGCCCTCCCGGCGGGTCAGCCAGTGCCGGCGTCGCGGATGTTCAGGTCGTGAACGGCAAGATCTACGGTGTCATCCAGAACACGAACATCGATCCGAACACCGGAGAGCAGACCTTTGGCCCGGCGGGTGCTTTGCTCGGTGACCTGGTCAGCGCCCCCTTCAGCGGCGGGACGGCCACCTCGGTGGCCAGCTTCGGCCCCTACGAGGCGGCCAACAATCCTGACGGGGGGGCCGGAGCCGCTAGTGGGGGTGAGCCACCCATCGACAGCGATCCCTACGGTGTGGTGGCGTACAACGGCGGGTTTGCCGTGGCCGATGCCGCCGCCAACGACGTGCTGTTCGTCAACTCGGCGGGGCAGATCTCCCTGCTGGCAGTCCTCCCCCTGATCTCCGAGCCGACGCCTGGTGGATCGGTGATGGCCCAGCCGGTCCCCACATCCCTGGCCGTCGGGCCGGATGGCGCGCTCTACGTCGGTGAGCTGGGCGGCGTCGGCGGCCCGGGCGCCGGCAACGATGTCGGGGACGTAAACGTGTACCGCATCGCCCCAGGAGGAGGGACGCCCACGGTCTTCGCCAGTGGCCTCACCATGATCGGGAGTATCGCCTTCGACCAGGCCGGGCGGCTGCTGGTCATGGAGATCGACACGGCCGGCATCCTCGACCCTTCGACTGGCCTGCCGGCACCGGGAGCGATCATCAGGATCAACGCAGACGGCAGCCGGACCACACTGGCCAGCGCCGGCCTCGAGTTCCCGCTGGGCATCACGGTGGCGAGGGACGGGTCGGTGTACGCGTCCAACTTCGGAGTCGTCCCGGCCAGCGGGTTCGCCCCGGGCATCAGCGGTGAGGTAGTCCGGGTCTCCGACCCCGATCCGGCTGGCCAGCTGGGCGCCAATCTTGGCGGCTATCGCCTGGCGGCCTCAGACGGTGGCGTATTCACCTACGGCGCTTTCGGCTTCTACGGATCGATGGGAGGCACCCGCCTCAATCAGCCGGTAGTAGGCGTAGCCTCAAATCCGGTCGGGCCTGGATATTGGCTGGTCGCTTCCGATGGCGGCATCTTCAGCTTCGGAACGTCGGGCTTCTACGGGTCGACCGGTGGGATGCACCTCAATCAACCCGTTGTCGGCATGGCGCCAACGCCCGACGGCCGGGGCTACTGGCTGGTGGCGGCTGATGGAGGGGTCTTCAGCTTTGGTGACGCAACGTTCCACGGCTCGACTGGAAGCATCCACCTCAACAAGCCCATCGTCGGGATGTCTGCCACCCCGAGTGGAGGTGGCTATGACCTGTTCGCCTCGGATGGCGGCGTCTTCAGCTTCGGTGACGCCACGTTCCACGGCTCGCACGGGGGAAGCGCCCTGAACGCTTCCGTTGTGGGCGGTGCGACGACGTCAACGGGTGCTGGCTACAACCTGTTCGCCGCAGACGGGGGCGTGTTCACGTATGGGGATGCCGGGTTCTTCGGTTCGATGGGTGGCGTCCACCTGAACAAGCCTGTGGTGGGAGGTCAGATCACGCCGGACAACGGTGGCTATCTACTCGCTGCGGCCGATGGTGGAATCTTCACCTTCGGCAATGCTCAGTTCGCGGGCTCAGCTGGAGGTATGAAGCTAAACAATCCAGTGGTGGGAATCGGCTAGTTCTTGTTGGTCTGCCGGTCTCTGAATTTGTGACAAGGTTCGTGCGGTGGTCTCGAGTTGAGTGCTGCTCACATAATCACCGAGAACGTTCTCGGTGATGGCGAGGTCTGACGGAGCTCAACACGCGCGGAAGGTTGGTCGACGTCGAGGAGTGGTCCGACCAGGCGCGCACGGACCTTGGTGTAAAGACGGCGAAGCGCTGCCTTTCGGGGTGAGGGCATAAGAGCTCGTTCCGGCATTCGCTCAATCAGACATGCAGAGTCTGCAGAGGGAGCTCGCCTGCTCGATCATTTGGGATCAAGGCGTCGAAATGCGATCGTGGCCTGTCCCAGCAGATTCCGGCCGATCCGTCTGTGCGGTGGTCACGATGCCGCCAACCGTTCTGTATGAGATTCAGCGCGACAACCCGGGACTCAGAGGAGCCAACTGTTGGGGCAGGACCACTTACCTCGGGCTCCATGGCAGCTGAACATATCGAGCCGACCACTTGCTCGTGCGACCTTGCGTCCTGCGAGCCAGGGTGTGATTCCCCGTGGCTACTTGCCTGAGCTATCGCGCGTATCACGGTGGACCTCTTGTCCCTCATGTACCTGAAGGAGTCCGTCGCCACGTCAGGAGTACCGAGTGAGGTCACACTGCGAGCTACAGGTCAGGGGGAGCCCGCATCGGGCCGTTCGGTCTCCTCGGCTCGGGCAACATCGGCAACGATGCCTCATGAAAGCCGGGCGCGGAATGTTCGGCGTGGGTCCGGTGCGACGGGTAGACGCTGCAACGGCCTTCGCGGAAACCTGGCGAGAGGTGCGGCGAGCTCAAATATTTGGTGCTGGGGTCGACGATTCGATGCTTGACCTGGGGAACCAGCCGATCGGTGTCGCATGAGCAACTCGCCGGCTCGCGTGTACAAGCGGGACTTTTGGTCCCACGAGAACTTGAAGTACATACAGCCGCACTACCGCATGCGCAAGGTAGCACGCGTAGTGAATCGTTTCGCGGGCGGGAAGGCCTGCCGGCTTCTCGACATCGGGTGCGGCCCGGCCACTCTTCGTTCGCTCCTCGACCCGAACATCGCCTATCACGGAATCGACATCGCGATTCAGCAACCCTCGCCGGGGCTGGTCGAGCGTGACCTCCTTCAGGAGCCGATCCGCTCCGACCACGCTCCGTTTGATCTGATCGTGGCGCAAGGGTTCTTCGAGTACATGGCTGACGCGCAGTCGCAAAAGTTCGCCGAGATCGCTGACCTGCTGGCACCGGACGGCTGGTTCGTCGTGACATACGTCAACTTCGACCATCGTCGTCCCGCCCACTACACGCCCTACAGCAACGTCCAGGGTCTCGGGGAGTTCCAGAGAAGTCTGACCGGGCACTTCGCAGTCGAGAGGCGGATTCCGACGGCGCACAACTGGAATCACAGCGAGCCTGGACAATGGTTCGTGCGGGTCCCCAACATGTACATCGAGGTGAACCTGCCGAAGCTCACTCGTTGGCTCGCTGTCGAGTTCATCTACGTGTGCCGACGGCGACCCAGCTGACGCTCAGCTCTCTCCGAGGTAAAGCGAGTGGAATCTTTCGTGGTGCACGACCGTGTCCTCGTCCACGGTGGCAATAGAGCGGAGCAGCACCGACTGTCCGACACGTATCACGAATCGGATCGGGTCCTCATAATTGCGTTGGTTGGCGGTCGGATTGGGAAGTCATGGCGGTACTAGGACCATCTCGGTGTCACGTGCCAGACAAGCGGTCGCGTTCCTCCTGGCAGCGCTGGATGCTGTCTTCCATGGCTAAACCCGCTGGGAGCCGGTGGCAACGTCGCCTTGGTCCGCCAGCGGAGACCCGCTCACGAGCCGAGGAAATCCGCACGCGGCGAGTCAGTGCTGTACCCAGATTGAGTATCGGATTGCCGGTCTACAACGGGGAGCGGCACATCGGTGAAGCGCTCGAGTCTCTACTCGGACAGACCTACGAGGATTTCGAGCTCATCGTGTCGGATAACGCATCGACGGACAGCACGTCGGAGATCTGCCGTCGCTACGCCCGGCAGGATCGTCGTATCCGATACATCCGTCAGGAGCGCAACATCGGCCTCATCCCGAACCACGTCTTCCTCATAGAGCAGGCCAGGGGAGAGTTGTTCAAGAGCGCCGCTCACGACGATCTCTACGGGCGCGACCTGTTGCTGCGTTGCGTCCAAGCGCTCGACGACGATCCAAAGGCAGTGTTGGCGCATCCGTGGTCGGCAATGGTGGACAGTTCCGGAGGCCTGGTTGGCACGTTCGGCCCTGGAGCGGCCCTCGACGCACCCCGGGCGCCAGACAGGTTTCGGAGCGTTCTCTACGAGGGATGCCATGACTACGAGTACGGAATCGTCCGGACCGCGACTCTCCGACGTGTGAGGCAGCAGGGAAGTTACCATCTCGCAGATCGGATGTTCAATGTCGAACTCGTCCTGCACGGCGGATTTCGACAGGTGGAGGAGTGGTTGTACTTCCGTCGAGAACACCAAGGAGCCATGTCTCAAAACGTGCGCGACAGATGCGCCACCTTGGATCCGCGGCGCGCGAACCGGTTGCGGCATCCGGTCGTCCGTCTCTACGGCGAGTATCTGTGGGCATGCATGACGGCCATCGGACGAGCCCCCTTGTCGCTTACCGAACGGGGCGAGTGCTTTGGGATCCTCAGCTGCTACCTGGCTTCTCGGGCGGTACAGGTGATGGGTGAGTCCCGCAATGGCGAACGATTGCGCCAGGATCCACTGATCTCGGCGCCGCCTATCCCGGTCGATCTGATCGTGCCCGGCCGAGGTGAGATGGGACAAAAGGGGCAACCGAGGTTCTCATAAGGCGCCTCATGTCCCGCGTAGCCTCATGTCCCGCGTAGCCAGAACAGCGCGGTTCCCGATCCAAGCGGACTCGGCTCTGGTCCGCAGTGACCGGCGATCAGTCCGTAGCCGAAGACCATGACTTCGCGGCTCTGGCTTCACCCGACCACCGACGGAGCTGCCCACCCAGTTCTTGAACGTCAATTCGCTCCTGCGGCGACAGCTGGTCAACTCCGCGTCAAGAGTCGACGCGTTTTCGGCGCGCTCCAGGCTTTCGTCCGTCCTGGGTCGGTAACGTGTCCCTCGTCGATTCGAGGAGCTTCACATGGTCGAGACGAGGGCTGTAGCAAAGGTGGTGATCGTTGGGGGCGGCCATAATGGCCTGGTAACCGCTGCACTCTTGGCCCGCCACGGGATGGACGTGACCGTTGTGGAGAAGAACGGGAAAGTTGGCGGCGCAGCCTTTACGGGCCACCCGTGGGGTCCCGATATCGATATGACCCGGTGTTCCTATTCGCTCGGGATGATGGATCAGGAACTCATCGATGAACTCGAACTCGAGACTCGGTTCGGGCTCAAGAAGGCCAACCAGTGGGGCTACTTCGCTCCTCGCCTAGAACGGATATCTCCAACTTCCCGACGACGACCCGCAGCTGCTCGAGAAGGAATTGACGACCAAAGCCGGACCCAACGACCTATTTCGCTTCAGGAACTTCAAGCCCACCCTCAAGAAGATCAACGCAATTTTGCAGACGGGAAGGAGACCTCACCCGCAGGGAGAGAAAGCAACAGCCCTCATGCGCGAACTGCAACAGGTGTCGGTTGGAGAGATTCTTGATCATGGCTTCCGCTCAGTGGCCGCCCCAGAGATTGAGCTCGGACCGTTCGAATCCGAGGCGCTCAAGGGCATCCTCTCGGTAACCTCCGTCATCGGAATTTGGGGCGGTCCGTATGACAAAGCGAGCACCTATGCCCTCCTCAACCTTCAGGGCAACTGGGGCTTCCCAATAGGTGGCATGGGCGCAGTCAGCGATGCCATCGAAAGATCCGCAACCGCCAACGGTGCGAAGATCCGTGTCAACGCTCCTGTTGAGCACATTGATGTGATTGACGGGAGGGCACGAGGCGTCGTACTCAGGGATGGGACGGAGATCGCTGCCGATGTCATCGTCACTGCGGTCCATCCCCAGATTTCCTACCTCGAACTGATCAGGTCAGGCCTGCCGAAGACATTCGTGAATCGAATCAAGGATTGGGATAGCCGTAGCGGCGTCGTCAAGATCAATCTTGTGGTTAGCAAGCTGCCCATCTTCAAGGATCATCCGGCATTCGCCAAAGAGGTCCACGGCGGCACCATTGTGATCGGGGTTGACTCCCCGGCAAGGATCCAGAACGCATTCGAAGAGGCGGCCGCAGGCTCCCCATCCGCCCATCCCATGATCGACATGGCCATCCCCTCAGTGGCGGATCCGACCCTGATTAGGGGTTTCACCCGAGAGCAATACCCCGACGCTCACGTCGTCTCGTTATTTACCCAGTTCGGTCTCGACGCGTGGTCGAAGGCGCCCGACCCCGACGCACTTGCAGAGTATGTCGATCGAGTGCTTGAGACCATCGAGGGAGTGGCGCCGGGATTTCGCGACTCCATCCTTCCCAATTGTAATCCAGAGGTTCTCGGCCCCCACGAGATCGAAGAACTGTACGGACTCAAGGGCGGCAACATCTATGGGGGTGCCTGGGGATGGAACGGCCGCCTTGAAGTGATTACTCCAATCGAGGATTTGTACGATGCCAGTTCCGGTACTCACAACGGCGGCTGCGTCAGTGGCAAGCCGGGCCTCCGTGCCGCAAACCAGATCATTGCCGATTGTGGGGCGCAGAGAGTGAGGAGCTAAGGCACCCGGCTTTCCCGTGGGCGGCAACGCAGGGCTTGACGACCCGAGAGCTAATGGCTCGCTCCCGCCACGCCAGTCCAACGCTGCGCTCCCGTATCAGCGCGCAACCGAGCACAGCGATCGCACTCGCACCTTCGGGACTCGGCATCGCGGTCGAGAATCGTCCGAAGGTCGTTCTTGCCACAGCAATCCCTGTTACGGATCGACCTCGAGAGTCAAATCGGGCACATCAGTACCGAGACAGCAGCGTCGACTGCGAAAACGGGTTCCATTCCCGTGTAGGCACCGAATCTCGATTCACAAACCGATCGTCAGTCAAAAATGGGATCTCTATCTGCGAATCTCCGGCAGACCGGACCGGTGTCAATCCGTTGACCTCCGCTTTTCCACTCGGAGTTCGGCTTGGGCAGCGCAACCAGCGGCACGCGGCGATATCTTTCAGGGAGGAGAAGCTGGAGGCGAGACCATGCCCGCAGAATTGTTCCAGCGCCATCGCGTCGTCGACGTCGATACGCACCTGACCGAGCCGCCCGACCTATGGACGTCCCGGGTGTCGCCGAAGTGGGGAGAAGCCGTGCCCCACGTCGAGAACGTGCGAGGTACCGACTTCTGGATGGCCGGCGGCAACTTCCTCAACTCCCCGGGCAACACGGCGATCGCCGGCTGGCCGGGCTATGTGCCGGATGGCCCGAGAACCTACGACGAGATCCCACCGGCGGCATACGAAGCCAGCGCTCGGCTGGCGCACATGGACGACGAGGGGATCTACGCGCAGGTGCTGTACCCGAACGTCGCTGGCTTCGGATCAGCGTACTTCCTGAAGCTCGGTGACCGCGAGTTGGTTACGGCATGCGTGCGCGCTTACAACGACTTCCTCGTCGAGTGGGCCTCGGCCGACCCGTCTCGTCTCGTCCCAGTGATGTCCACTCCTTTCTGGGACTTGGAGTTCGCGGTCGCGGAACTCGAGCGCTGCGTCGAGAACGGTCACAAGGCGGTGAACTTCTGCAACCACCCCGACTCGCACGGCGAGCCTCCGCTCTCGGCGCCGCACTGGGACCGTCTCTGGGCTGCTGCACAGGCCGCGGAGGTTCCGATCACCTTTCATATAGGTGGCGGCGACATCACGGCGCCGTTCGCCAAGGATCCGCACCTCAGCTTCCAGGCGAAGTTCCCCAAGATCTCTGCACTCATGATCATGGACAACATCGAAACGCTCGCCGACCTCGTCTTCGGTGGTGTGTGTCATCGCTTTCCCGAGCTTCGCTTCGTCTCGGTCGAGTCGGGCATCGGCTGGATACCCGGCGTGCTCGAGACCTTCGACTGGCAATGGGGCAACAGCGCAATCCGTGAGGCGCATCCCGACTACGACCTACTGCCCTCGGAGTATTTCCGCCGTCAGATCTACGGCTGCTTCTGGTTCGAGGAAGCCACGGCGCGTTTCGCCATCGAGCGCTTCCCGGACAACGCGCTCTTCGAGACCGACTTCCCGCACCCCACGTGCCAGCATCCCGGACCAGCCAGTATCGGAACGTCTCCCAGCGAGTATGCGACGAAGGCCCTCGAGGGTCTCGCGGATGACATCGTCGCCAAGGTCCTGCACGACAACGCCGCCTCCCTCTTCGGCCTCGCCTGAAGACAAGCCCAACGACATCCCGTTCCACACGAGCGCGGCCTTGTCCTGCGCCGTGCACTAGACGGTGGGCACGGTGAATGTGACGCTGGCACTCGCCAGCCCACCGCCGGGCACCAACTCGTAGCCGGCGAGATAGGTCGACGAACCTGTGGTTGCGCCCGCCGACGAGGCGAAGCCGAGCGTCGCCAAGGAGAGTGCGGCCACCCCTGCGACGAGAGTGGTCAATTTCCCTGCGTGTCGCCCGCCGATGCGCGTGTTGCTACGAGTGATCATGAGGGGTTCCTTTCCCGTGTCCGGGCCGCCTTCCTTGGCCGCCTCCGATTGAACACCCAAGGCCCCGGCCCGCGCATCGAGCAAATGCCCTATGCCATGCGTAATGTCGTGATGAACGTTCCGCGGCTCGTGTCGCCACATTCAATAGATCCAACAACCGGGGCCATGTGCGACCATTCCTCCCGCTGCCACAGTCGACTCCCAAGTGGCAGGGGCAGGCAAAGCCCCCGCGAACGGTGCGCCGGCGTCCCCTTGCCTATATGGGCGCGATAAACGCCGAGCACGAGTACCACTTTTCGCGTCGATTGGTATCGACCGAAGACCACCCTTATCAGGTCTACGGTCGAGGACCGCCACGCTCTCAAGCCGCCTCGCCACCCGGGTCGTAAAGGCACGCTCCTGGTTGCCGAGCTCGACGCTTCGACCGGTTCTCTGGTCCAAACGATCGGCGCCCCAATGGCGACCTCAGGTGGCCCGCAGCTTCGGAGTAAGAGTCCGGCACGGGCGCGGGCAGTAGACAATCATCCATGAGGAGCGGCCCATCAAGATCCGGGTAGTCCGAGGGCGCCAGTCCTTTGCTTCCACGATGCAGCCCGAATGGTTCGGGGCGACAGCGTCTACACAACTCCCCTTCTATTTGGTCAGAGGTCACCCCTGAACTGGCGAATCCGCCGGTGATCAGCGAAGAGCAATCTGAACACGAGAGCAACGAGGTTGTAACCAGCGAGGGCACCGAAGAAGATGGTGCTTTTGGTGAAGCCGTACGTCGCTGCAAAGACGATGAACACTGTTGTGAGGCCTAGCTGTGCCAACAGGATGAGTCCTAGCCAGTGCGTCTGTAACCAGTCGGCGCTCGGTCTAGCGGACCTGTGAAACAGGCCAAAGCGAGCGTATGGCTCCCCCGGATTCAGCGGCGGGGTCACGTCCAACCCTTGCTTGTTCGCCGTCACCGCCGGGCGACGTCACGATTGTGAGCCGTCATTTCCTGGGGTTCTTGGTCAGGGATGACGATCCCGAAGCTGATAATGCGTTTGGGGTGGATTCGGATCATCGCATTGTCCAGTTCTTCTTGTGTCTGAACAGCCGCGGCGATCGCCTCCGCGAATCCCCGGATCTCAAGGCAACGGACGCGTAATGGGTCGATCGAGGGGACATCGTCGACGACGAACGCTGCCCGGCCGTTCGTTGCGATATTGCGAAATTTTCGGCTTGTCGAGATGCGGAAGCCGTGGATGTCGAAAGTCTCGAGGTCGGCGTTGAAGGTAAACCCAACCGGATTGACCTGTAGCGTCCCGTCTGGCTGGACAGTTGCGAGCCGGCCGACTCGCTGCGACGACAAGAAGGCAAGTTCTGGTTCGGAGAACAACATGGTCAAACCTTCCTGGGGGTGATGGCGGACAGCTGACGACCTTCATCAATGGCGGTCCCACGAACTCGTCGTATGTACGAGGCGTAGCGATGTCGTCCGACACTCCGCCAGGCAAGGCGCGCCGCACGAGGCATCGCACCGAGCAACGTGGCCCGCTCATCGGGCGTGGCCTCCTCCAAGACGGCTCCGAGGAAGATGAGCAACTGGGACTTCGGAGTCGTAGCGACAAAATGCTCGCCCAGTGCAGTCCACTCCAGGCCAGTAAGGCGAAGGGCGGCAAGTGGAAGCAGGTGGCTTTCTTCGTCGTCGAGATGCTCGACGAGCGTGTGGCCATGGGACGACAGGGCGCGGATGATGTCGTTTCGGCGATCGGCGGAGGCCGAGGCCTGCCATGCCGGCAGCGTTTCCAGTGCGCGGGCGAGCGTGTAGGCCACCTGCGCGTGCTGACGTTCCATACGGGTCACAATTGCTTCGTCGACGCCGGCGCGCTCGCGGAGTATCGGCCAGAGCAGCTCGTCCTCGCCATGGTGATGATTCGTCAGACCGGTTTGGTACCAGGCCAGATGCCGAGCGAGGGTCGTCGCTCGCTTGGTGTCCCCGTCGGGCACGGCGGCAATGAGTTCACAGAGCAGGCGACACTCCCGACGAAAGGCACGATGGATGACCACCATCTCATGGGTGTCAGTCAACCTTGCCAAATCCAAGATCTCGGTCATGACTCTCCTCTCTTAGGCAGCAATCGCGGAGCGGTTTCAGGCCACATGGGCTGATTCCGCTGAGATGATGTGACTACTCTCTCCGCTGGCTGGCGATTGGTCCAATAGATTCTGTTGCTTCTCACCATCGATAGAATCGATACATGGAGCTCCGCCAACTTGAGCACTTCGTGACGGTGGCCGAAGAGCAGCACTTCACGCGCGCCGCCGCCCGGGTGCACGTGGTGCAGTCCAGTCTGAGCGCCTCTATCAAGGCTCTCGAGCGAGAACTCGGAGAGCCACTATTTGTGCGAGACAACCGCCGGGTCACATTGACCCAGGCGGGACGGGCTCTTCTCCCTGCCGCCCGGGCAACGCTCGCTGCGGTGGACGAGGGTCGTGATGCGGTGGCCGGGCTCCACGGTGTCCTACGCGGTCAGCTGCATGTGGGGGCAATTCAGACGCTTGGCGTAGTGGACTTGGCGGCGCTCCTTACGATTTTCCGAAAGGTCCACCCGGAGGTCACTCTTCGTCTGACCTGGGGCGCTGCAGGCGATGTGGCGAGGGCCGTTGTCGATGGCGAGCTCGACGTCGCCTTTGTCGATGGGCCAATCGACCGGGCTCGGCTGATAACCACCGACCTCGGTCACGATGCGCTCGTCCTTGCTATGCGCCGCGACGACCCGTTGGCTCGTCGTCGGACCATCCGTCTCAACGAAGCCGTGCTCCGCGATCGGGATTTCGTTGAATACCGCGCTGATTCCGCCTTGCGTTCACAGATTGACGCAGCCTGCACCCGTGCCCGACTTGCTCGAAAAGTGGCCTGTGAAGTCGCGAACATGCAGTACCTCGTCGAAATGGTGAGTTGCGGTGCCGGCCTGTCCCTGCTCCCACCGATGGCCATCCGGCCGGTGGCCGACAACGTTGTCGGCATTCCTGTCACACCGGTAATACGGCGAGACATGTGTGCCGTGGTCGCGCGAGGTCGCCCACCGCTCGGCGCCGCCCAAGCTCTACTCGATCTCCTGACTTGTCAGCTCAGGACCAAAGATCATGCACGCCGAAGGTGACAGTGAGAGTGGTCGTCGCCCCGTCGTCAGTCTCCATAGCTGACTACCGGCACATTCACGGGGCACGCCGCATGCGTCGTGGGCACGAAGCGCTTTCTGTTACGCGGTCCTCGCCCGTTGCTGAATAACTGGCTCGACCAAGAATCGCGGTGTGACCTGCGTCGTTGCTGAGAGCGGGCGACGGGAATCGAACCCGCGTTCTCAGCTTGGGAAACCTTTTGGGTCGTCTTGCCGAACTGGCCTGGATTCTGGAAATGCGATGGTTACGCTGCGAATCAGTCGTTCGCTGTTGCTTTCTCAGTGTTCAGATTTGTCCCTTGCGTGTTGCACGAAATGGGTCCGAGTGGGGCTGTTGCACGAAGGGGTTCGGTGTTCTCAGCCAGGCAAGCAGAGGGCGAGGACGACGATTTTGTCAACACCGCCTGAAAACTGACCCCCTCGGCCACTCGAATCCGCCCGGTGATAAGGGGTCAGTATTCAGCCGTTGGCGACAAATTCCAGTGGCCCATTTCGCACTCCCCGGCGCTTCGGTCCTCGCTGCCATGCAGGCGCAGGAAGCGCTCAATCGCAACGGCAAAGGCATTGCTCGATTCAAGCGTCGAGGGCCTTGTGCCTCGGCTATGCCCGAGAAGACTTTCGCGTCTTGGAAATTCGCGTGGGTCGACATCGACCCGCGGCGCAGGCGAGAAGAGAGACTATGGGGGTTGCAACATAAGTGGCTCGTCGCTACGCTCCGGCGGGCGCTCTGTAGCAACCCCTCCGGATGAGCGGGAACACGGCGAGGAGGTTCTGGGATGGGACGACAACGAACACACGCGCCGATGGCGGCACTCGCACTCGGCGTCGTCCTCGCGTTCGTCACGGTCACGACGGCCTCGGCCGGGCAACGCGGCACGACCGAGGGCGGCCACGCGACGTCGGGCGCTGGCCTTCTTGCCGTGTCCGGAAGACTCAGCGGCATCGCCGCGACGCACGGTGTGGCCTGGGCCGTGGGCTCCTCGGGCACTGACGAGAACACCAAGGCCCTGACGCTCCACTGGAACGGCCACCGCTGGCAGCGCGAAGCCAACCCGAGTCCTCCCGGCGCCCAGCTCGCCGCAGTGGCCGCCACGTCTCCCACCGACGTCTGGGCCGTCGGCACCGTCGGCTTCGAACCGAACCCCACTAAGACCTTGATCCTGCACTGGACCGGGAAGAAGTGGGTGGAGATGCCGGGCATCCCCGGCAGCCTCTCCACGGTGGCCGTCACCTCGCCCACCAATGCCTGGGCCGTCGGCGGGACGCACGACGGTGCCGCCCTGATCCTGCATTGGAACGGCCAAAGGTGGCGACAGGCGCCGAGCCCCGCTGGCTATCTCAATGGGGTGGCGGCGACGTCGCCAACCAACGCCTGGGCCGTCGGCGGGACGACGGGCGGCAGCCAGGAAACCCTGATCCTGCACTGGAACGGAGAAGCGTGGCAGCAGACCCCGAGCCCGAGCGTGGGCGGCGATCATGGCCTCGGCAGCATCCTCCTCGGCGTGGAGGCCTCGCCGGACCGCCCGGTATTGGCGGTGGGCGACGGCGATGACTGTGGGTGCGGTCCAGGGAACCCCTTGGTCGAGCGGTGGAACGGCCACACGTGGAGTGAAAACTCCACGTCGAGAATCCAAGACAGCATGGACCTCTCAGGGGTGGCCGCCCTGCCTACGGGCAGGGCGTGGGCAGTCGGACAGGCCGGCTCGGGCGACGGCCCGACGAACGGCGTGATCCTAGAGTGGAACCGCTCCGCGTGGACCAGTGTGCCCGTTCCGGGTCTCGAATCCCAGGTAGGCGGGCTCTCAGGTGTCGCCGCGACATCTCGTTCCAACGCCTGGGCCGTCGGATGGGAGAGTCCGGTCACTGTCGCTAGCGCGAACGCTGCGGGTCCCGGTGACACGGGGAAGCCCGAGATCTTGATCCTGCACTGGAACGGTTCGGCGTGGACGCCCCAGACCACGCTCGGCCCGGCCACGAAGCCCGCCGCCAGCGCGACGACAACGACAACGACGACGCTGGCGCCGACGACCACCACATTCTCGACAACCTCGCCCACAGCCCCGCCGCCCACCACGACGTCCCCTCCGTCGACGTCGGCGGCCGGGGGCCCACTCCTCGGAAGCGCGGCCTGGGTTGGGGCATTGGGTTTTGCGGGGGACGGGGTCGAGGGCTTTGGTGAAGTAGCTCCCGCCGCTATCAATGCCGCAGGAGGTAATGCACCGGGCTCGTATGTGACCTCTATTTCGTGGTCGAACTGGGGTGCACCGGAGGCAATGGGGCAAGGGCAATCTACCTACGTCTCAAATCCGAACGCGCCCCTATCTGACGCAACGCAAGCCACGTTCACCGTGGTCGCGTTCGACCTCGGGAGTTGTAATGGCGGTCCGGCCGCGTACGAGGAAGTCGAGTGGTACTTCCCCGGTGACGGGGGGACCTTCGACCCGAGCAACGCCACCAACGCCTGCACCGGGACCTAGGAAGCGCGAGGTCAGTCCCCACTGTCAAGGTCGCCTTCGAGATGCGTTGCAGCGTGCGTGACCAATACCGACCCACTCGACGTGAGGCGACGCCGGTGCCGCGTCCGGAAAGTGTCGCCCACGTACCGGCGCCAGAGTGTCGTATAGCTACCGGAGCAGCCGACCTGCGATGTTTGCCGAGAGCGGGCGACGAGAATCGAACTCGCGTTCTCAGCTTGAGAAGCCCTTCAAGGGTGATTCTCTGAACTGCCAAAATTTACGAAATGGCTGGACATACCCGCAATCAGTCGACCGCTAGTCTTCCCTGTTACGCGCCTTTGCGCGTTGCTTGTTGCACGAAATGGGTCCGGATAGGGCTGTTGCACGCTGTTGCACGACGGATGCTCCCTCCGCCGGGTGAGCTTTGTCTACGCCGTATCCGCGCTCTGAAACCCTTCAGTCCGCCGATATGCGCAATCTTTGGTCAATCCTCGGTCGTAGAGAACACATGACCAATTGAGGTTCAACAGGTTCGTCTCAAGATCGCACGACCGTTCGTACCGGTCGCGGCTGCCACCGCTTTCTGTGATCGTTGCTCGCGCTATTGGCTCGAGCGGTGCGTCTCTCCGAGTGGTGGACAACTCCTGTCAATACTTCTTCTGTTTCCCCAAGGAGCATAGATGCATCCCGAAGTGCTACGGGCCCTCGCTAATGGGGGTCTACCACCTCGCGCGAAGCACGGACGAGGCTGGTGCCGAGCCGCCAGCAGGTGAGCACTGACTCTCGCCAGGCCTTGAGCCTTAGGCTTAGAACGTGCCCCTGCTGGTCGGTGAGGTTGCCGTGACGGCTGGTGGGATGTCGTGCCGCGAGCACTGATCCATTAGCGGGCTGCTGGCCACCTCGAGGCTCACGAAGCTGTTCCGACGAGAGAGAGGTGCCAGGCAGATGATCTTTGTTGGAGTGGACTGGGCCGAGGCCCACCACGATGTGCACGTGGCTGATGAGGAGGGCCGCCGGCTGTCCAAGGGGCGCCTGCCCGAAGGGGTGGAGGGCATCGCCCGCTTCCATGAGCTCGTCGGCGCTCACGTCGAGGATCCCGAGGAAGTGGTGATCGGCATCGAGACCGACCGCGGCCTCTTCGTGGGCGCCCTCATTGCGGCCGGCTACCAGCTCTACGCGGTGAACCCGAAGTCGACGTCGCGCTATCGGGAGCGCCACTCGACGAGCGGCGCCAAGTCCGACGCCGGCGACGCGCACGTGCTCTCCGACATGGTGCGCACCGACCGCCACCACCACCGGCTCGTGGCCGCCGACACGGCCGAGGTCGAGGCGATCAAGGTGCTGGCCCGGGCGCATCAGACCATGGTGTGGTCCAAGGGCCGCCAGGCCAACGGGTTGCGATCGACATTGCGCGAGTTCTACCCGGCCGCGCTCCTCGCCTTTGACGACCTGAGCAGCTCTGATGCCCTCGAGGTGTTGCGCATCGCCCCAACGCCCACCCTCGGCGCCGCCTTGTCGCGCTCGAAGATCGCCGCTGCGCTGCGTCGAGGTGGGCGCCAAAGGCGGGTGGAGGAACGGGCGGTCGAGATCCAAGCGGCGCTGCGCTCCGAGCAGCTCCGAGCAGCCGGCGCCGTGGAGGTTGCCATGGGTGCTTCGGTAGCGGCCAGTGCAGCGGTGATCGCCGAGATGGTCGCCCAGATCGGTCACCTGGCCGAGGAGCTCTCCTCGAATTTTGAGGCACACCCAGACGCCGAAGTGGTCCGCTCCCTGCCAGGACTCGGGACCATCCTCGGCGCCCGGGTGCTCGGCGAGTTCGGCGACGAGCCGAACCGCTACGCCAGCGCCAAGTCTCGCAAAAACTACGCCGGCACGTAGCCCATCACCCGGGCCTCGGGCACCAAGAAAACGGTGCTCGCTCGCTACGTGCGCAACCGACGGCTGGGTGACGCGGTCTACCTGTGGGCCTTCGCCTCCCTCAACTCCTCGCCCGGTGCCCGGGCCTATTACGACGTCCGGCGGGCGGCCGGCGACGGACACCACCAGGCTCTACGGGCACTCGGCAATCGTCTCGTCGGAATCCTCCACGGTTGCCTCAGCCACCACGTTGCCTACGACGAATCGATCGCTTGGGGTCACCGCTCAGAGAACGAATTCGCCAACGCCGCTTGACCTTTCGAGCCGTGGGATGTCTAAGTCCAGACACGAGGACCTCCTCAGTGGGCATCCGACCCGAAGGCAGGCACGAGTTCGACATGATTACTTAGCACCTCTGTTCGCTCGTTCACGACGCCGTGTGGGCTCACTGCTCATTTGGGTAGGCGCACGCATAGTCCGTGACCAAAAAGCCGCGCTGGAGCTTCGTCATGAATAGTCCGGATCACTACGGCTAGTACGAGCGACTATTTGAACCGTCCCCCCTAGCCAGGCGACGCGCCGTTTGGGGGCAGTGCGGACCGCCGGCCGCCATGGCGGGCGCAGTATCGGAGTATCGGGACTGCCTGCTCCTTCGAATGTCTTCGATTTTGTCTGCACCGTTGTGTAGCCGCCATTGCGCGAGGGCTCCCGAGCCGCAAGCCAGCCAGGGGGTCATGCCCTTGCCGAGAAAGCGACGAGGTGGCCCGTGTTCCCGAGGTACTGGTCCGCTTCAGAAACCCGTGCGACGGGAGCACCTTCCGACCGAGCGGTATGGATGTGCTCGTGGACCTGCGTTATGGCAAGAGCGCCGTCGCCAACGGCCCCCGCCACGCGTCTGGTCGCTCCGCGTCGAACATCACCCACGGCATAGAGGCCCGGGAGGCTTGAGGCGTTGACAGCGGAAGGGTCTGTGCCGGCGTCTTGGCCGGTGAGAATGCTGCCCCACTCGTCCCGTCGGACCGCAACCGGCAGCCAGGTGGTTCGGGGGCTCCCGCCTATCAGAACAAACAGGCCGTGACAATCAAGGAGCTCTTGTTGGCCAGTGGACGAGTCTCGGAGAGCAACTCGTTCGAGTTGGCATTCCCCGAATGCTTCGACGACCTCGCAGTGGTAGCGGATCTTGATGTTCGGAGTCGCCATGAGTTGCTGGATGAGGTAGTCCGACATGCTGCTCGCGAGCGAAGCACCGCGGACGACGAGGGCGACTTGCCTGGCGTACTTCGCGAGGTAGACGGCGGCCTGGCCCGCCGAATTGCCGCCCCCGACGACGATTACCGGCTCTTGGGCCATGAACGGCGCTTCGGTCACGGCGGGCGTGTAGAAGACACCCCTGCCGAGAAGCTGGTTGACTCCGGGGACATCGAGTCGGGTGTAGGTGACACCGGTAGCGGCAATGACCGACGTGGCTCGTATGCACGTTCCGTCGGAGAGTCGGACGCGCAGCTCACCGCTCTCTGTCGTGTCAAGGCCCGTCGCCTGGCGCATGAACAGGAAGCGAGCCCCGAGTCCCCAGGCCTGGCGGTACATGGCCAACGCGAGGCGCACTCCGCTGATGCCGGCAGGGAAGCCTGGATAGTTCCGGATGAGAGAGGTTGATCCAGCTTGGCCGCCTGACCCATGGGGCTCGACCACAAGTGTCTCTAGCCCCTCTGAGGCCCCGTATACCGCAGCGGCAAGCCCAGCGGGGCCAGCACCGATGATCGCGAGGTCGAATACCCGGTCGGGTTCGATGGGGTCGTTCACACCGAACGCGTCGGCGAGTGCCTGGTCAGTTGGGTCTTCGAACGCCGGCGAGCCAGGGCGGAAGGCGAACACCACAACCGGGAACTCAGCCTTGACCAGCCCATGGCTTTCGAGGAGCGCCCTTCCCATTCCCTTGTCGCCGTCGTAGAAGCCGAATGGCACGTTGAAACGATTCATCAGCTCGCGCAGCTGGAGTCCACGCTCGGACCGACGGTCCCCGATGATCTGGACGGCTTCCGTGGCAACCTCGTGGCCCGATGCCCAGGACGCCAGGAGATCGGTCACCGCGAGGTGGAACTCCTCGTCAGCGGAGTGCTCAGGGAGCCAGAGCCAGCGGTCAAGGGTTCCCCGAATGAGCGCTTGAACCATGCGCCTTCGCGCCTTGAAGTCACCCCACCGGATGACGATGGCGCGCTTGGCCTGGGGATGGATGGACCCCGCATCCCCGAGGAAGGTAAGTCCATCGTCGGGGTGACGCTGACAGGCGATCAGGAGTACTACAGGGACAACTCCACCGCGCAGGTCACGCAGGGCCGTCAGCGCTGCCTCAGGTGTCGTCCAGATGACCAGGTCGTAGCTGCCGTTGTAGCGGTCACAGAGCTCTTGTCCGATACGAGACCTGTGGACCCCGTTGCTGGCGAGGACGCCAATTACGCCCCGCACGGGAGCTGCTTCCGACAGCTGGTCGGACATTGCTTTGGAGGGTGGCATGGGGGTCACTGTGGTCCTTTCCAACTCGAAGGTGTTACGGAAGTCGTAACACCTTCGAGAAAGGTACCGTATCGGAAATCGAAACACAAGGGGGGAAAGTTCGCGATGCCATCCAAGACCCCGAAGCCGGGACAGCTAGTCCGATCGTCGTCGACAGGGCGGCCGATCATGGCGGCCCTCGATCTCCTCGGGCATCGATGGGCTTTGCGCGTGTTGTGGGAGCTTCAGGCTGGGCCCCTCGGTGCCCGACCGCTCCTCGCTCGATGTGACGGTCTTTCGCCGAGCGTCCTGTACGACCGTCTACGAGAACTGACCGAGGCCGGCCTCATTTGTCGCGAGGGTCAGGACTACGCGCTCACCGCCCTCGGCCAATCACTTCGCGATGCCATCGGTCCGCTCGACGCGTGGTCAAAGCAGTGGGCGAAGCAACTTGGCTAGCGCCTGGCGGGATGGTCGCTATCTTCCGCGTCGGAATGCCCCCGATTTGCCGAAGACCCGCCACGATGGGTCATTTGCGTTCGAGAGGTCAGTTCGCGACCGATGACGTGCGTACCTTCCGCCAATGGCTAGGGGAGAGCCCGTGAGCTCGCTTGAAGGCCCGACTGAAGGCCTCCTCCGAGTCATATCCAACCCTTCGGGCCACCGAAAGGACGCTGATGTCCGAGTCGAGGAGGTCCTCTGCGACGTGCATCCGCCATACGGTCAAATACCGGATAGGAGATCGACCAAGCGCCGAATCCCTCCCTTTCGCGGACGGTGAATTTGACGTCGTGCTGTCCAGCTTCGGCGTCATGATCTCCCCGCAGCCGCGACAGGCAGTCGCCGAGCTGCTGCGGGTGTGCAGGCCAGGTGGGCGTATCGGTCTGACGAATTGGACTCCGGACAGCTTCGTCGGACAGATATTGCACCTCGTCAGTTCCTACGTCCCCCCGCCGATCGGAGTGCCATCGCCGCTTGAATGGGGCACGAAGGCGTGTGTCGGAAACCTGTTCGGTACCGAGGTCAACAGCATCGGGATCCAGCGCCGAGAATTCGTATTCCGCTACGGGACACCGCAGTACTGGTTGGAGACGTTCAGAACCTTCTACGGTCTGACACATCAATCGTTAGGGGTCCTGGATGGACTCGAGCGAGACGGGCTCCAACGGGATCTTCTCGCGCTGGCCGGCGCACACCTCGACCCGGGGGCCCATGCGGATACCGAGCGGCTATCTCGGGGTGCTGGCCGTCAAGGGGTCTTAAGATTGGATGTGCAGTACCGGGGTGATCCGGCTCTCTACCAATGTCCGTGTGGGCCCTCAATCAACAATTGCGCGCCTCCCCATTATTGGGACCGGAGGAGGTCTCTTTCGTCGATGCTTGATACCAGCCTTTTGGGGACAGGCTCTGCGATCTGGCGGTCTTCATCTCGAGCCACTGCGAGGACGTCCGCTCATTCGGACACTCCTGCACTTTGAGCGTATCGACGTGCTGGTGCATGGAGATGACTTTGCCATCACGAAACGTCCAGACGTGTGCCATCTGGACCTCTGCCGGTTTGCCCGTCGAGCGATGCTTCCACGAGTATGTGCCGGTCGCGACGACAGTGACGTCTTCGGCTACGAATCTGGTCGGGGTAACCGTGAAATCGTCGCCGATCTCACCAAGCCGCATGAAGACGCCATCGACCACCGCTTGCGGTCCGACGTAAGTGCCGTGGAGCGGGAAGCCGTCTGCCTCAGTCCCTCGATCTTGTCGTCCATCAGCGCCAGCACCTTCGATACGTCTCCCTCGGCGAAGGCTTGGTAGGCGCCCTGAATGATCCGCTTGTTGGTCGGCATTGCAATCCCCCATCCCCACAGGCCGAAGAGATCGAACGGTTCGACCTGGTGAAGACCGGTCCGCCCGGTGGCGGCTCAGTATGCCTTGCAATTGGGGTTGGGTCGAATCTCAACGAAAACTGAGGGATATCCAGACCAGCATGCGTCAGCGAGGGCGAAATCGCACCCAGCGGGCGCGCACCGTCGCCCGCTGCTTCTCGTCGAGGACGAGCTCCGCATGAACGACGATCTCGGATTCGGAGACTTCCTGCGATTCGGCCTCCAAGGACAAGACGGGACCTAGTGGCGTCGGCCTTAGAAACTTCACATCCAGACCGGCGGTGATGAACGGGACCGGTGCTCCGTGCTCAGCCTTCCAACCGCGCTGATGGGCCTCCTACATGACAACTGCAGCAGTGTGACAGTCGAGAACCGTCGTAATAATCCCTCCGTTGAGGAAGCCGAAACCGTTGTCGTGCTCGGGACGCGGAGTGAATGTCGCCACCGTGCGTTCACCCTCACGATAACTCCGGAGATGGAATCCATTGGGATTGGCGTGTCCGCATCCAAAGCAGGTCAGGTCAGGATAAAGGGACTCCTGGATGCTCAGATGTGGCTCGGATGAGGACACTTAAGCCTCGAACCACCGCGTAGCCACGTGATCTGACACTCGCGCATCCGCGGAAAATGCCCCCGATGCTGGAAGAATTGCGGTACTTGACGCCGTAGTTCTCGCCCACAAGGGAGGCACTTTCTGTGAAGCCAGTATCGCGCGGAATCGACCGCGTCGCGGTGACCTTTGATGAGCCCAACCTGGTGGCCAACGCCGGGTTGGTGCTGATCGCCACCTTGGCCAAGCGTCTCGGGCTCGAGGAGCTCTGTGACACCACGATCAAGCTGTCCGGACGTGTGGGCGGGTTCCGGCCGGGCCGCAAGATCCTGACGCTCGTCCACGCCATGGTGGCTGGGGCCAGCCACATCGACCACGCCGACATGCTGCGCGCCGGTGCGAGCGCAGAGGTGCTCGAGCATCGGGTGATGGCACCGTCGACGCTCGGGACTTTCTTGCGCGCCTTCACCTTCGGCCACGTCCGCCAGTTCGAGCGGGTGATCGGCGAAGCGCTCGGTGCGGTCTGGGCGCTCGGGGCGGGTCCAAGCGAGGGCGAACGCCTGGTCGTCGACATCGATTCGACCATCGACGAGGTCCACGGCAAGTTGAAGCATGGCGCCGCCTATGGCTACACCAAGAAGCTCGGCTACCACCCGATCCTGGCCACCTGGGCCCTCACCGGCGAGATCCTCCACGCCCGTCTGCGCAAGGGCTCGGCCAATACCCAGCGCGGCATCAAGCGCTTCGTCGAAGAGCTCGTCGCACGCCTGCGCCGGGCCGGCGCCAGCGGACAGATCGTCGTGCGCTTTGACTCTGGGTTCTGGTCGGGCGAGACGATCGCCCTCCTCGGGCGGCTCGGGGTCAACTACACCATGGCCGTGCGCACCGGGACCAAGGCCCTGGCCCAGGCCATCGCCGCCATCGACGAGGAGGCCTGGACCGACATCGACTACCCCCAAGGCGGACGGGCCCAGGTGGCCGAGTGCACCTACAAGGGCCGGCGCCTCGTCGTGCGCCGCACTCGCCTGGTCGGCCCCCAGGCCACGCTGTGGCCTGACTGGCGTCACTTCGCGTTCTTGACCGATCTCGAGGGCAGTGCGGTCGACCTCGACGTCTTCCACCGCCACCACGCCGTCGTCGAGTTGGCCATCGACGACCTCAAAGAGGGTGCCGGCATGGAGCACTGCCCCTCGGGCAGCTTCTCGGCCAACGGGGCCTGGCTGTGCTGCGCCGTGCTGGCCCACAACCTGATGCGCTGGACAGTCTCTCTCTTCCGGACCGCGAGTCGAGGTGACAGATGGGCTCTGTGGTTGATGGTTGTCATGCTGCCTTGTTTCTCTTGTGGTTGTCGAGGATCTCTTGAGGCGTGCGACCGCGCATGTAGTCGCCGTGGTTGCGCCGGCGGCGGTTGTAGGTGATGAGCCAGGCGTCTGCCTCGGCCTGGAGCTGGCGGATGGAGGTGAAGTGGCGGCGGTGGAAGGCCGGGCGCCAGCACTCTTGGAGCATGGTGCCCTGGAAGCGCTCGCAGACGGCGTTGTGGTTGGGCGAGCGGGCCGGGATGCGGTGATGCCGCAATCCCTTGGCCGCCAGGGCGCTGATGAAGGTGCCGGCGATGTACTCGGGCCCGTTGTCGCTCAAGACCGCCCGGACCCTGATCCCGTGACGGCGGTAGAGACGCAGCGCCTGGTCGATGAAGCGGGCCGACATGGCCCCGGTCGGCGTGCCGAGCACGATGGCGACGACGGCGAAGCGGGTGAAGACGTCGATGGCGGTGAGCTGGTACACCTTGCCCACGCCCTTGAGCTTGCCGATATAGAAGCTGTCGAGGCAGACGAGCTCGCCCGGACCGCCGCGTGGCCAGGCAGAACCCGAAGGGCTCGTCCTTTCTCGGCGTCTCGGCACCACCAGTCCGGTCGTCGCCGCCGCAATCGCGGCCGCCCGGGCCAGGCGCTGCGAACGCCGACCCAGCCCGTGGGCCACCAGGTGCTTTTGCACCGTCGACTTGGCGATGGAGAACCCCTGATCGCCCGAGCCGGTCGGCGTACTGGCGACAGCCGATGGTCGGTTGGGTCACGGCCAGGGTCAACAGCGCCTCGATGACGTGGGTGGGGGTGGCTTCGGGCATCTGGGGAGCCCGGCGGGCCTTGGGCACCAGGGCCTCGAGCCCGTAGCGGTCGGCCACGTTCTTCCACTCGTAGTAGCGGGTCCGAGAGATGCCGAAGACCCGGCAGGTCTCGGCCACATTGCCGGTTCGCTGGGCGTGGTCCAACACGGCGATACGTCGCTGGTAGATGATCTCTGCTGGGGTCACGGTGATGGGCTCCTTGGCTCTGTAGTGGGAACCACAGAGTCCATCGCCGGACCCCTCCAAGGGGTGGATGTGCAACCTCATCTCGTGGACCGGAAGCCCTAGGGCTCAACGCCACAAGGTCACATTACGCCCAACCTCCGATGCCCGCACTGGGCGGCGCCGCTTCGTTGTCTCGGTCACGTGGGGCGCGCATGCGGACCGATTCAGAATCGGTCGAGGACAGTTACATTGCCCCCATGGCCGAAGTCCCGACACTGTTTGATTGGGCGGGCGGACAACAATCCTTCGACCGGATGATCAACGCGTTCTACGACCGGGTTGAACGAGACGACCTCTTGTCCCCGTTCTTCCCCGGAGGAGTCCACGAGGACCACCGCCGCCACGTGGCGGCATGGTGGGGCGAAGTCTTCGGCGGTCCTCCTCGGTACAGCAACGATCTCGGTGGTTACGAGCGCATGTTGAGCAGGCACCTGGGTCTGGGGATTACGGAGGAGCAGAGGTTCCGATTCGCAACCCTGATGCGCCTGGCGGCGGACGATGCCGGGATGCCCGATGATCCCGAGTTCCGATCCGCGCTGGTCGCCTACCTTGAATGGGGTACTCGTATCGCCCTTGGCAACTCGCAGCACGGCGCATCCGTGATGGAACATGCTCCGGTTCCCAAATGGGGTTGGGGAGAGGCGCCTCCCTACCAACCGTAGATCCGTTGGACGCCTACTTTGAGTAGATGCTGACAGGAGCTTGGGTCTATAGGTCCCTGTTGATCGTCGCTTGTTGCACGCCATGCACGGAGTCGGTCGAGTTCTTAGTTATGTCTGAGATCAAACGTGGCCTGAGTGAATGGCAAGGGGGTCGAAGGCGACGTCGTCGTTACGTATCATGCAGAATGCTCTGTCGCTCGGAGGTAGTCCTCAGTGCTTTGAGGTCTCCGCAGACGAAGCCGAATGCTAAAGCTGCGGCAAGAAGGGAATCCCGTCTTCCGATCGATCGCATGGCCGCCAAACTGACAACGGTGTCGAGCGCATCGCTCGCCAAAGTCGCCTTCACCCAACGGCGTGTGTCGGACTGATCGAGTGATTGTGCCGCGGACACCGTCCCCAGACCGAGCACGAGATCCCGGATGCCTATCGTCCTCATCAGGAGGAGGGCGGCGCTCGTGGGCGACTCGTCACTGGCTAGCCGCATGGGAGCGCCGGGTGCGACCATGAGAACGGCGCCCACCGACGTGCGGAGCCATCCCATCGTTCCGGTGCTTATTGTCGACACCGCCAGAGCGTAGCGAGATTACGTTTTCAGCTTCCGCATGTGCGGGCGTCGGACACCCGGCATAATGGGTACACCCGGCCGGCACTGGTTAGATGAGTGATACGCATATCTCCGGAACCCGATTGCCGATGTCGCCCGGAGCCGACCATGGATTTCTGAGGCGGGGCATGAGGTGTGTCCGTCGTCAGGCCACGCCCTGGGGCTATCCCTGGGGTTCATTTGCCCGGATGTCCCGACTTCCGAAAATTGCCGGGCCGATTCGAGGAATGGGCGAGATCTTCAAATGATGGACGAATCAGCTCTTCGTGACGTGCTCAATGTGGAGCGAGCAGCAACCGTGGCTCGAATCCGAGCAATGCAAGCGGATCTCGACGCAATAGCTGCCGCCTCGGTCAACACCAATAACGACGACGAACACGATCCCGAAGGATCAACCATTGCCTACGAGAGAGCGCAGGTTGTTGCTCTCCTCGCCGCAGCCCAATCGAACTTAGGGGACCTTGATTTCGCCTCGGCCCGGCTCATAACGGGTCGTTATTCAGTATGCGAACGATGTCATGCACACATCTCGTCGGAACGTCTGGCCGCACTGCCTGCCGCGCGGACTTGTTTCGACTGCGCCAACCGCGCGACCTGAGCATTCAAAGTTGGGCGGCGGTCCGTTTTGAGAGCTACTTGTCGGTATTGCCAACAGGTGGCTATCCCTTGAGAATCCAACTCCGATCGAGCCTGAGCCCGAGCCGAAACCTCCTCGATTCCCGATCCCTTAGTTCGCTGAAGGTCGGCGCCCTGCCCGCGAGGATTCCAGTCGATACCAGCGCTCGGGAGTGTCTTTTACGGCTGGCTCGGGCACTCGACCGGAGCTCGAGGCTTTCGGGGACGTCCTCTGGCTATGTGTCCGGCAGGTCGGCGGGGCCCTCGGTGAGTGTCACCCGTGGTCAATACCGCGTTAGGGATGCGTTTCGTCATCGACGTCTTCAGCCGTCGTGATGTCGGCTGGCAGACCTCGCTACGTCAGCTTGGGATTGAGATCACCAGTTATCGTTGGTGATGTCCCGGACTGCCACGCGTTCTGCCATGGCACTACTTTGCGCGACCGGCCGGTCAAAGTGGTGGACGCGGCCCCTAACGCTGCCGGTCACGGCACTAAGCAGATCTAGTTGGTCTTCGTTGCGTACCAGATGCCACCGGGCGGGAACACGGTGAGGCCTGGCTTCACCTTGGAGTTGAAACCGGTGACGGTCTGCCGTCCCTGGTAGACCGCATCGTTCGTGAAGGTGAACGTGTAGACCCTGTGATTCTTCTTCCAGGTACCCCTCGTGTGCTGGCCGGTGCTGAACGAGTGGTTAGAGCACACCTTCAGATTCGTGGATAAATAGTCGTTACCGGTGCCAGTGAGGTCGTAGAACAACTTGTACTTGGTACAAGTTGTGACGCTGGGCCCGCTGGCGGAGCTCGCTCCCGCCATCTCGATTCCACCGGCACCGATTGCAAAGATCGCTGCCAAAGTAACTGCCGCCGTCCGAACACGCTTCACTGGTTTCTCCCTCCTCGAAGGCGGAGACGGTAGCAGGATCTTGTTGAAGGCAGCCGTTAACCGGAGTCCGATCGGAAAAGACCGGCTCGGGAGCGTGGTTACCCAGAGGTGTGATCGGGAATGTACGACGAGATGAAGCCTTGGTTGGGTATATCTGGGTCTTGACCTATACACGCCCAGTACCGACCTGGGACACACTGAGCCAGGGGTTGCCTAGCGGTGACTTGGGCCAATCTGCTCAGAATCTGCCAGGATCGAACCATGGTTCAGCGCCCCATTCGCACCTTGGGCGATCCGGTTCTTCGCTCCGAGTGCGGGGAAGTGGAGTCGTTTGACAGCGGCCTCGTCAGCCTTGTGGCAGACCTGGAGGAGACCGTAGCCAGCCCAGGTCGCGCCGGCCTCGCGGCGAACCAGATCGGAGTTGTCCGCCGCGTCTTCTCATGGAATATCGACGGTGAGGTTGGACACCTCGTCAACCCAGTGATCGAAGCCGAGGAAGGTGATCAGGAGGACGGCGAAGAGGGCTGTCTCTCAATACCCGGCCTGTTTTACCCCTGTCCACGGGCGGAGTTCGTAAGGGCCCGAGGGTTCAACCATCATGGAGAGGCAGTGGTGGTCGAAGGTCACGGCTTGATGGCGCGCTGCATCCAGCATGAGGTGGACCACCTCAATGGTCGCCTCTTCATCGACCGCCTGTCGGGCGCAGTTCGCAAGCAGGCTATGCAGGACCTGCGGCAGCTCTCAGCTTCGGGCGAGAACTGGTCAGCCCCGTCCGAACCTCCCGGGCGTTGAGTGCGACCTATCCGGCGTGGGCACCCGCTAACGCCAAGCCGGCCAGTGGAATGCCGCGGAGCCGAGCGAACTCGGGTTGTCCTCGGCCAGACTGGTCTTCGTGGGCAACGAGGTCGAACTTCGCCGCTGGAAGGCTCTCTTGGTCGATGATCTTGATGGCACTCTCCTGGACCTCGGAGAACAGGACAGTGTCGTCGAGGAAGTGTGCACTTCGGTTGCGCGGGCACACCCGGGACTGGATCCAGGTGAGTTGCTGGAGGCCAGGTCCACGCACATCAAGCGCAACGGAGTTCTCCTAGCTGCCCTTTCAGGCTTGACGGTGGCGGCACTGTCTTTGCTCTCTAACGATGCCAGGGCGGTGGCGATCAAATCAAAGCCCGTTCCAACTGCGGAGTGTGGCCAGAGTAATTTACAGCGGAGCCTTATCGAGTGCGATAGTCCATGCTCCCCATGACGTGGTCGTAGGGCCAGTTCGATTCGGTGACCTGAACCCGCGATTCGTTGCGAAAGTGCTCCCAGGGTCTCGTCTGCTGGGAATCAAGTCACCACTGACCGTCGGACCAAGCAAGTTTCCGAGGCTACTTGTGGCCGCCAAGGGAGCGAAGGGGCCCGTCTCGATTGCCTACGGTCAGCCCCCATCGACCACGACAACCACAGTCCCGTTGCGCACAGCGTCCGAACGTGTTGTGGTGCAAGCTCCTGTGTCGTGCGGGCTCTCAGCGAATGGATTCGTTCAATACGGTGGCGGCTTTAGTTTGGCTCAAAAGCAGTGTGTCACGCTGACAGTGTCCATTCCTGGAGGGCGCGTGACTAGCCCGAAGAACGGTTCCTTTCGGTTCCTCCGTGGTATGCGCTGACACCCTTAAATAGGAGGTGGCCCTCGCGCTGTCCGGGGGCCCCACTCATGCCGCAGGGTGGCACGCCAGCCCGGAGAAGTATCAATGGACTGGGGATCCCCTTCACGTGGAGAGACCGCATCGGCACGTAGCGAGTCGAACCGGGCAGACTTGCCCCGTGAACGAAAACCACAGAAAGTGCGGGAGCGACGAGTGGAGGTCGGTGGTGCGTGACGCCATCCTCCCGTGGGCGTTAGGGGACATTGACCTGGGGGACGACGTGCTGGAGGTGGGACCCGGCTATGGGGCCACCACCGATGTCTTGGGTGAGCGACTGCCGAATCTGACGGCAGTCGAAATCGACAAGGAGCTTGCGGCCATGCTGAAAGAAAGGTTCGCTGACACTGCTGGCATGACCATCGTCATTGGTGACGCCACGGCTCTCGACTTCCCCGACAGCCGCTTCAGCGGCGCAGCCTGCTTTACCATGCTCCACCACGTGCCGACCCGAGGGTTGCAAGATCAATTGCTTGCAGAGGTGCTTCGAGTACTCCGACCAGGCGGTGTCCTGGTGGCCGGAGACAGCTTGGCCAGTGCCCAGCTTGCGGCAGGCCACGAGGGCGATACCTACAACCCGATCGATCCGAAACAGTTGTCGGACCGCCTGGTCTCAGTCGGGTTCCAAGGCGTAGAGGTGAAGACGAACGAGTTCGGTTGGGCGGCCACGGCAAGTAAAGCGTAGCCACATCGCTCGAAGTGGCTTGCATAACCGGCGGTCGGGGACACCTGCACGCTGCCAGTGAGACTATGACGTTGCAGAGCTAGAAATGTCCGGAAGGCTGTCGAAAAACGACAACCAGCTTCCGTCGACGCCGGCTCTTTCAGCTGTCGGGTGCACTGCTGACTCTGGCTCTCCTACTTGAATGGCAGTCGGATCTTCGGGCTCCACGCCCGCCGTCATCGCCAGTCTCTCGGGAGCACCGTGGGCGGCCCTGCCCGCACCTCTGGGTGCCCTGGCGTTGGCGTCGGGAGCATGCACCAACACTCAGCGTCCATTTGTACCATGCTGATCCAAGAAGGTAACCACTGGGTCGAGGCGTCCCGCGACATCGAAACCACTGGCCCTACTGCGGCTCACTGATTCATGCACCAGGTGCTCCCCAATGGCGCGACGGTCCCGACCGGGACGGTTATGGGTGGACTTTTCTTGCATCTCCGTTGGCGGACCTTCGTGCACTCCGTCGAACGCGAACCTGGTGGACACAGTGACGGCCGTCATATCCAGTATTGGGGAAACGCCCAACTCTCCTCGTGCTCCAGGTTCGCTCGATGAGTCTCTCTTTTCCGGCTACATCTCATCCGAGCCCTCCTTTTCTCCTTCACCGAACGCAGGGCAGCTGTCTCCGGTCTGGTACATGGGCGTCTCCGCAAACGGCGTCAGCGCCAATGAGGTCCTCACAACGAGACAAGTGATGCCCTGAGTGGGCTTTGCAGGATCGCAATTGATCGGGGCCGGCCACCAGAGCCTTTCGGGAGATGTATTCGGGTCGGTCTAGCTACGCAACACCTAGACGAAAGAAAGTGCAAAGTGCTCAAGAAACGAATCTTGCTGGCGGTCATCGCCGGCTTCGCTGCTCTGGTCCCGCTCGCTTGGATGACGGCCCTGACGAATGGTCCCGCAGGAGCGCAACCCCCAGGGATCAAATGCAGCGCGGCCTCTGGGACCGTGACTGGGTCCACTCTTCACATCCATCTCACCGTTTGCACCGGGACCCCGGGGCATCGGGCCACACCCAGGTGACGTCAGCAGGAGGCAGTTGGAGAGTCAAGTGGGCGAACCTGGACAAGACCCACTTCATCTATTCGACCGGCACCGGGACGAGGTGCCCGGTGGCTTCTGTCGCCGATGTCGTAGTCACCGGCACGGTCACTTCGGACAACACCGGCGACACCGCAGTAGGTGCGGCGCTGTCTGGGGAATTCTGTGTCTCCGCCAGTCTGACCATCGCGCTGGCTCCGGGCACGAAATTCGTAATCAACGGATAACCAGCGACAAGTTCCGTGCCACACACGGGGGCTTCGCCGTACCGGCGGCCCCCCGTTCGCGCATTATGACCACGTGCAGCGCAAGGCCCCAAGATCGTCGTAACCCGAGGCGTTTGTGCCGTCGCTTTCGCGGGGCCGCCCGAGGTGTCTAGTCGTGCCGAAGGGTGCGCTCCGATCCGGCGACGCTCCTATCAGCCGTCAAGCCCCAGTTGTGCGAACAGCGGACAGAACTGTGATGAGTCACTCGGCTGAGGACGTGCTGTTATCAGGCCACGCGTTCACAGAGCCTTGACCCGGACCGTGGGCCAGCGAGTCGCCGGAAAGTCAACCCGCTAGAGCGACAGTTAGTTAGGAAGTGAGCCAGACCCACGATCGAGGGGTCAGCCGCGAGGCAGATAGCCGTAGAGCTCGCGGGCGACGTAGCGCTTGAGGAGGCGGATGACGTCTCGCTTGGAGCATCCCTCAATCACATTGCTCTCGAAGTAAACGGTGGTCCCTGGGTCGTGCGCGATGCGGACCTTGACGATTCGCCAGCGCGCGCTGTTGGCCTGCCGGTCACCACCACGGTTGAGTCGTTGCCGGTTGCTCTTGTCCGACGAGGCCGAGGCCATTGCGCGAGCCCTGAGCGAGTTAGCCACCTCAAACGATCTGAAAGCCGATTGAAGCTGCTGGTCGAGGTACATCCCAGCACCAGCGAGGCTGGTCAAGGGCAAGCCGAAGGCTTAGGGAGGACACGAAGCGAAGCGGAGTCCAGATCGGCCCTTGACAAGACGGGAAGGAGCCGACGCTCACAATGGAAAAGGCTGGTCCATCGGGGCCGGCCTGGTCGCCTCCTCTGAACCGTTCGTAGGGCCGAGAGCCTTGGAATCCGGTCCGGCGGACACGCGAGGCTTGTCAGTCCCAACATGATGCGGGTGGAGTCACACCTATGAGCAGATTGTTGATCGCGAGCAAGACCCGATGTCCTGGAGAGTCAATGGCGACAAGTTGGCCAGGCCATCCGGGAGTGCCTTGCTCGCTATCTCGCACCGCCCCGGAGGTCGGATCGACGCAGGCGAGTACGCCATTCTCATTTGCAATCCACAGTGTGTTATCTGCATACATAGTGGAGGCGTCCATCATCCACTCGAAAACGTCGTTCGGAGGATGGGTGAAATTGTCGCCACGAGGATTGATGCCCGGCGGAGTGATCAGTGAGAGATCCTTCCGCGCCAGCATCACCGTTACTCCCGCCATGCCTGTCCGGAAGCTATCGGCAGCCCCGTCCGGTAGCGCCACGAGAGTGCCACCTGACACTGATCCCGTGATGGGACTTTTCGCGCCGGTGGTGATGAGCTCATGCCCAGTCTGTGCATTGAACTCATCAACCTGCTGGTCGACCATCTTTCCCTCGACCTTCGGGTAGGACACTGATGCGTAGAGATATCGACCGCTTGGATTGCTCGAGATGCTCTCTATGCCTCCCGACGGGATGGTCACCCTGTGCAAAACGGCGCCGGTCTGGGCATTCACTCGAACGAGGATGCGCCCAAAGCTGGCCCAGATCGATCGTCCAGGGCCTTGCGTGAGCGACGACGGGACCCCTCGCCGTCCGCCGGAGTTTGGAATCCTCACCTGTCGAATCACCTGAAGAGTGGACGGCGAGACCTCGCAGAGCACAGGTCCGAGCGGTCTTCCCAGGAGTGTTTGCGACCCGTAGACCCAGAGGTAGCCGGCGGCCAACGTCAACGCGTTGACGTCGAACGTGGGTCCGCTCTTCTTCTGCTGGGTCGCAAAATCGAAGCTCTGGAGGTGGCCGTAGCCGTGATTCACCTCGAAATTCGCGGTCAGTGCGTAGGCCGTATCCGACTCCGTGTCGACCGCTTGGGGGGTGGCGCCGGAAAGGATCGTGGTTTCCCTCCACTGATCTGGCGTGAAGGCCCGTCCTGAAGGCTGAGGGGGAATCCGCTCGGTCGACGCCGGTACCTCACAGGATGTAGCCGAACGACTTGTCGCACCGGCGATTGATCGTGGACCGCCGATCCCGAACACGATCGCCCCGATGCACAGACTGCCGACGACAGCCCAACGCGAGAGGGATTCCAAGGCTTTGCTGGCCGAGTTCGAGGCTCTCACGAGGTCGTTCTCATGTCGCACCGAGGGGTAGCCAGTGGAGTCCGTCGGTCGTGTGCCACAGGCCGACGCCGTACTCGCAGATCCACCCTTTCGTCGGGTTGAGGAACGTGACGTTGCCGCCCCCGCCGTTGCCAAAGCCGGCGTCAGCCAGGTCGGTGACCGACGACCAGCTCGAACCGCCATCGTTGGTGACGTAGAGGCTGGCTCGTGTTGGGAACAGCCACGCTTCGGTTGACGACAACACCGCGAGGTTGTGGTGACCAAGGGCGAATGGTGCGACGTAGCCCGTGAGCGGCAGTGGGTTCGGATGAACTGTTTGAGGGGCGGGCGTCCCGACTCCCGTGGCGCTGGCGGTCAACGACCACGACCTTCCTCCATTGCTGGAACGAAACAGCTGCTTGCTTTGTGAACCAGTGCTGGCCTGGCTGCCACAGAGAAGCCAAAGATCATCGGTGCTCGACGCGGCCACTTCGGCGCCGTCAGCAAAAGCGCCATCGCATGGAGCTGACCGACTTGTCCAAGTGGCTCCTTCATCGTCGGTGAACTCGAGACGCCAGTCAGGAAAGGCCTGAGCGCTAGCGGCGCTGCTGGTCAGAACGTAGGCACGAGTCTTCGTGATCCGAGCCAACTCACTCTGGCGCGGCACGAATGAGGCGGGCACCGTGGTCGGGAGGGTCGGCGAGGCAAGCGTCGCCCAGGTGTCTCCACCATCGAGCGATTGCTCCAACCCGATCGAACACGACGATGCGCCAGTGGATGGCTGAGCCGGGCACGTTCCGGTGAGCGCCCATACGTTGAGGCCAATAGCGCTCGCATCGAGCACGTAGGGCCCAATGGGCGCCTCTTTCCAGTTGGCGCCCTCGTCGTGGCTGATCCAAAGGGGCGCACCGCCCGTAGTCGGAACTCCCCAGAGATAGCCAGTAGAGCCAACGAACTCCAACTGCCCAGGTTCGTTGGGGTCTGCCTCGACCTTTGCGGGAAGTTGGTCGTTGCGGACCTCCCATGTGGCACCTCCATCGCTGGAGGCAGCAAGGAGCGGTTTGTTTCGGTGAATGGCAAGGGCATAGCCATCCTGAGCACTGGCGAATTGGACATCGACCATTGCAGTGGACGGGACCGGGGACCCGACGGGCAGCGGACCTTTCTCAAGGTTGAACTGGTAAGACGCGCTCGAAGAGGGCGGTTGAGTGGACACGGGTCGGGAAAGAAAGAAGGCCACCGACGCCACCAGTAGTGCGCAGCACGACCCGATCATCACCACCCGTCGGCGGCGAAGTCTGATCGCTTCAGCACGCCTGCTCACCGCAGCGAACTCCGGGGCCCCAGGCACGATTTCGGACGGATCGTCAAGATGCTCGAACATCATCCCCATCCGTGCCATCGACTCGCGTCAAGTCGCGTCGCAGCGCTGTAAGACCACGAGAGCCATTGGATTTCACCGAACCGACCGAACAACCCAGTGCGATCGCCACATCGGATTCGGACAGGTCGGCCAGGTAGCGCAAGACCACAACCTGACGTTGGCGGCGCGGCAGCTTGCGCAATGCAGCGACCAGGTCGCCTCGTTCCCCCAGCCTCTCGTCCACTATCCCGATGGGACCTATCGGCAGCTCTGTCCTTCGACTCCGGCGTCGATACCGATCGATCGCAAGATTCGACGCCACCCGGCTGACCCAGCCTTCGGGGCGCTCGTGGAGTTTTGACCACCGGATCGATGTCCTGGCAAGAGTCTCTTGGGCGACATCTTCGGCATCGAGGCGGTCGCCAAGTATCCGATAAGCGATGCGGTAGGCCAGGCGATAAAGCCCCTCGAAGGCCAGCTCAAACGACCGAGGCGCGGGCTTGACCATCAGGAGGTCCCCCGTACTCTCATTGCCGCCATCCGAACCCCCGGAGGGCCTCACAAGGTCGATTTCGACCAGGCCGTGGAACGTCATCTACCACTGTTCACGCCCGAGGGGTCCAAAAGGTTGTCAGCGCTAATCGAACTGCCGTCTCCGCCTCGGTCCATTAGAGGGGATCTGAACCCTGCGACCTGACTTGAGATCACAATCGACGATTTCTCTTCATGCCGCCCCCCGCTCGCAGCCTGGGTAACTGAGAGCGCGCACCTTCGAATGGCACGCTGTGGCACGTGGGTGGCACGTGGGTGGCACGAAGCGCGTTCAGGACGATTCGAGGGGCGACATCGCTCACACCGAATGGGGTGCTGACCTGCGACGTCGAGAGAGAGCGGGCGACGAGAATCGAACTCGCGTTCTCAGCTTGGGAAGCTGATGTTCTGCCTCTGAACTACGCCCGCGGGTGGCGACCACACTATCCTCTCCTCCGCACATAGCCCCGAGGCGGCGCTCGCAAAACCGCTGCCCCGGTGTTCGGACAACCCCTAAGGCGAGGAGTATTCGTGCCGATCAGGATCATTCTCGGCCTCGGCGTCACTGTGATCGGCTTTGGCATCGCAGCCAGGCGGTTTCACTGGCTGTCGAAGCTCATCCGTTCGGGGAAGAAGGACCCCGCCCGGACCCGGGGACCCCTCAGCCGCAAGGCCGAGGCCGAGGTCACCGAGGTGGCTGGTCAGCGCAAGCTCCTGCAGTGGACGGTGCCAGGCCTGGCCCACTTCTTCACCATGTGGGGCTTCACCATCCTGCTCCTCACGATCATCGAGGCCTACGGCGACCTCTTCGACAAGTACTTCCACATCCCGGGCATCGGGACCTGGGACTGGATCGGCTTCGTCGAGGACTTCTTCACCTGCGCCGTCCTCCTTGCCCTCATCACGTTCGCCATCATCCGCCTGAAGAACGCCCCCGAACGCCTCGAGCGCAAGTCCCGCTTCTACGGCAGCCACACCGGTGCGGCCTGGCTCGTCCTCCTCATGATCGCCGGCGTCATGATCACCCTGCTCCTCTACCGCGGCGCCCAGGTCAACACCGACCCGACCCAGTTCCCCTACGGCTGGGGCGCCTTCGCCTCCCATGCCGTCGCCAAGCTGCTGCACCCGCTCGGGGCGGGCGTCAACTCGGTGCTGGTCACCGTCTTCCTCATCCTCAACATCGCCATCATCTCGGGCTTCATCGTCTTCGTCGCCTACTCCAAGCACCTGCACATCTTCCTGGCGCCCGTCAATGTGGCCTTCTCCCGCCGCCCCCGGGCCCTCGGACCCTTGTACTCCACCCCCGACATGGACATGGAGAACGTCGACGAAGACACGGTGTTCGGCGTGGGTGAGATCGGCCACTTCACCTGGAAGCAGATGCTCGACTTCTCCACCTGTACCGAGTGCGGCCGGTGCCAGTCCGCCTGCCCGGCCTGGATCACCGACAAGCCCCTCTCGCCCAAGCTCCTCATCATGAACCTGCGCGACAACATGTTCACCTCGGCCACCCCGCTGATGAGCGGCGAGGGCGAGCAGGTCGCCCTCGTCCCCAACGTCATCGACCCCGACGTGCTCTGGGCCTGCACCAACTGCGGCGCCTGCGTCAACGAGTGCCCGGTCGACATCGAGCACATCGACGCCATCGTGGACATGCGCCGCTACCAGGTCCTCATGGAGTCCGAGTTCCCGACCGAGGGGGGGCTCATGCTGCGCAACGTCGAGAACCAGGGCGACCCCTGGGGCCTCGGCCAGAACAAGCGCACCGAGTGGACCAAGAGCCTCGACTTCGAGATCCCGGTGGTCACCGACACCATCCCCGACGACGTCGAGTACCTCTACTGGGTCGGCTGCGCCGGCGCCCTCGACGAGCGGGCCCGCAAGGGCGTCCAGGCCACCGCCCGCATGCTGCACCGGGCCGGCGTCACCTTCGCCATCCTCGGCCCCAAGGAGTCCTGCACCGGCGACCCGGTGCGACGTCTCGGCAACGAGTACCTCTACCAGGAGCAGGGCAAGCTCAACATCGCCACCCTCGACGGGGTCGGGGCCAAGAAGATCATCGCCAGCTGTCCGCACTGCTTCAACACCATCAAGAACGAGTACCCGGCGCTCGGTGGCAACTACGAGGTGATCCATCACTCTCAGCTGCTCGAGCACCTGGTCACATCGGGCAGGCTCGTGCCCGGCTCGGGCTACTCGGGCAAGGTCACCTACCACGACCCCTGCTTCCTCGGCCGGCACAACCGCATCATCGACGAGCCCCGGACGGTGCTCAGCGCCATGGCCGGGGTCGAGCAGATCGAGATGCGGCGCTGCAAGGAGCGCGGCTTCTGCTGCGGGGCCGGCGGCGCCCGCATGTGGCTCGAGGAGAACATCGGCAAGCGGGTCAACATGGAGCGGATGGACGAGGCCCTCGGCACCGGTGCCGACGTCGTCTCGACCGCTTGCCCCTACTGCATGATCATGCTGGACGACGCGGTGCGGGCCAACGCCAAGGAGGACGACGTGCGCGTGCTCGACCTGTCCCAGTTGGTCGAGGAGTCGCTCGGCGGATCAGCCCCGCCCGCCCCGCCCGCCGCGAGCGAACCCGAACCCGAGCCGGAACCCCAGCCCGCCGGCTGAGACCTGCCCTACGCCGGCACCACCATGCCGTAGGCCCGCTCGGGCACCAGCCGCAGGATCAGGCGCCCGTCGGCGACCATGGCCGCTCGATACTCCTCCCAGTCCGGGTGCTCACCCGAGCCCTTGCGGTAGTAGTCGACCAGCAGGTCCGCCGTGGCGTCGTGTGGATCGGCCGTCACCGGCGTCAACTCGGCCGCGGCCTCGAGCACCACGTACTGATAGAAGGAGTCGCCCGGTACGTAGAGCGACGCCCGCGGGTCACGGCGCAGGTTGCGTGTCTTGGCCCGGCTGTCGGTGATGGAGATGTGGATGGTGTCCCCGTCCCCCGGTACGTACAAGATGTTGGACAGCTGGGGCCGCCCGTTGGCCCGGATGGTGGTCAGGACCCCTTGGTTGCGGTCCCGGACGAACGACAACGCCTCGGTCAGATCCATGACTTCGACGGTAGCGGCCCGCAGGCCCGGCCCGCTTCGGATCGCTCCGCTTCGGATCCTCCGGCCCGCCCCGTCGAACGATCAGACGATCAGACCATGACGATCAAAGCGATCAGGCGATCAGGCGGCGACCTCGTCCTTGGAGCGATCGGTCAGCGCCAGGTGGATGATGGCGGCCAGGATCCCGCCGACCAGCGGGGCCACGATGAAGACCCAGACCTGGCTGAGCGCCGTGCCCCCGACGACCAGCGCCGGCCCGAAGGCCCGGGCCGGGTTCACCGAGGTCCCCGTCAACGGGACCCCGATGAGGTGCACCATCACCAGGGCGAAGCCGATCGCCACCCCGGCCGCCCCCTGGATCGCCGCCTTGTGGGTGGCGAAGAGCACGACCGAGACGAAGATCGTCGTGAGCACCACCTCGATCAGGAAGGCGCCCCCCTGGCTGACGTGGAGCAGCGACTGCTTGCCGTAGCCGTCCGTCCCGAGGCCCTGCTGGGACTTGTGGTAGAAGCCCGACGTCGTGAACATCCAGTAAAGGAGGTAGGCGCCGGCGATGGCGCCGACGACCTGGGCCACCATGTAGGACACGCCCTCCACCAGCTTCATCCGCCCCGAGGCGATGAAGCCCAGGGTCACCGCCGGGTTGATGTGGCAGCCCGAGATCGGCCCGATGGCGTAGACGAGGGCGACCAGGACGAGCCCGAAGGCGAGCGCGGTGGCCACCACTCCGGCGGCGATGCTGCCCGTCGCCCCGACCCCACCGTGCAGCACGCCCTTGCCGCTGAAGAGCAAGAAGCCGAAGGACTCGGTTGCCACGCCGACTGCGACGACCACCAGGATTGCCGTGCCGAGGAACTCCGCCAGGAGTTTTTTGACATCGGGCATGCGAGGAAACCTCCTGTGTCCAGGCGAGGGATTGGACGCAAACAGTCTCGCAGCGCCCCCCACGGGGGGCGCGGATACTCAGACGCTGGCCATGGCCCGTTCGTCCGCCTCGCGCAGCCTGGTGGCCATGGCGGCCAGCATCTTGCGCGAGAGCGCCGGCACCGCGTCGAGCACGCCGTTGAACTGCCGTTGCCCGAGCACGAGGAGGGTCATCTCGGTGTCGGACACCACGGTGGCCGAGCGGGGCCGGCGGTCGAGCAGGGCGAGTTCGCCGAAGTACTGGGTCGGACCGAGGGTGGTCACCTTGCGGTTGTTGCGCCGTACCGAGGCCTCGCCATCGACGATGAGGAAGAACTCACGCCCGATGGTGCCCTGCTCGCACAGGACCCGGCCCGGCGGCACCGTGACCTCCTCGAGCGCCTTCCGCACCGTGCGCAGGTCCTTGGCCGACGAGGTCGAGAAGAGCCAGATCTTGGACAAGTCGAGGTCGTTGTGCGCCATGGGCGAAAACAGTAGCCCTCAGACCGCCCGACGCGCCGGGAGTGACCTGCGGTGACGTCCAAATCACTGGGCGGCTCGCCGCCCCCTACGGCCCCGTATCGGCGCGGCGGTGGGACACGCCTCCGCCGGACCATCCGACCCGGCTATCCAACCCGGCCCTCCAACCCGGCCCTCCAACCCCGCCTTCCAACGCGGCCGATGCACGATCCTCAGATGGCGTCGGCCCCGCGCTCGCCCGTGCGCACCCGGACCACCGTCTCGGCCGGTATGACCCAGACCTTGCCGTCGCCGATCTTCCCGGTGGCCGCGGAGGAGACGATGGCGTCGACCACGGTCTCGGCCTGGTGGTCCTCGACCAGGACCTCGACCCGCAGCTTGGGCACGAAGTCGACCCGGTACTCCGCCCCCCGGTAGTTCTCCGTGTGACCCCGCTGGCGGCCGAACCCCTGGGCCTCGGTGAGGGTCATACCCTGGACACCCAGGTTCTTCAGGACGTTCTTCACGTCATCGATCTTGAACGGCTTGACCACCGCCACCACGAGCTTCATCGACGCTCCTCAGACGAGCCGGGCCTCTGTGCCCACAGTCAGCAACCCTAAGCGACGGCCCTCAGGCGCCGTTCAGGACGTCATCAGGTCCCCGGGGCAGGGGAATTTACACTCCGTTCATGCGCCCGAAGCAGTCCGTTTTCATGCCAGGCGTAACTTGCCGCGGTGCCTTCAATCCGAAACACCACTCTTCCCGGCGCTGAGACGCCCCGGCTGAGCGCTTGGCAGCGCGTGCGCTACGCCATGGTTCGGCCGGACGACGACGCTTCGGCCCACGAACCGCAGGGCGAGCGCTCGCTCGACGAGGTCCAGGAGAGCATCGCCCGGGCCGACGACAAGGAGCGGGCCATCGGGCTCATCGCCGCTCCGCTCGCCGCCGCGTTGTCCTTCCTCATCATCGGCACGCTGGTCCACAACGACCCACCCCTGGGAACGAAGAACTACGTGGACCCGTCGCTGTACCACACGCTCCAACTCGTGCTGCTCGGGCTGAGCGTGGCGATCCTCGCCATGGCGCTGTGGCGCAAGCGCCTGTTCCTCGGGATCGGCCTGGTCCTGTTCGGTCTGGCCGTCTTCAATCTCCACTACTGGGGCTTCGGCGTGCCGTTCCTCATGGTGGGAGCGTGGTACCTCGTGCGCGCCTACCGGCTCAACCAGGAGTTGAAGCGCGTCGAGGGCAGCGGCCCGCCGGCCAGAAGCACGGCCCGCCCGTCCCTGGGAGCTCGGCCGCGCCCGAACAAGCGGTACACGCCGCCGGCGGCCTGACCGTCTCGGCTCGAGCCGGTTGTGCAACCCACTTGACATGAACGATCGCATTCCCACCGCACCACCGCACGCAGCGTCGTCGAGCGTTACGTCTGGCGCGAGTGGGACCACCGCGGACCACCGCGATGTCAGCACCGAGAGCGGGCGCGTCGGCACGCTCCGGGGTGCGACCGTGAGCTTCAACCCGCGCCGGCTGGTGCAGGTCGCCCTGGGGCTCGTCCTGGTGACCTTGGCGGTCACGGCGATCGTCCTCGACCGTGGCGGGCATCCACTCCAACGATCAGATCAACCGCCTGCAGACGCAGGGCCAGCCCGTCACCGTCACGGTGACCGGATGTCTGGGCCTGCTCGGCGGAAGTGGCAGCAACGAAGCCGGGTATTCGTGCAATGGCAGCTACCAGTTGGCCGGCCACGTCTACCGTGAGCCGCTGCCTGGCTCGACCTTCTACCGACCGGGCACGAAGTTGGCCTCGATCGCCGTCCCCGGGGACCCCGCACTGGTCTCCCCGGTCGCCGTCGTCGACTCCCAGCAGGCTTCCAACGGCGTCTTCGTCGTCCCGATCGTGCTGGGGGTCATCCTCCTCGCGTTGATCACCGTGCTCGTCCTGCGGAACCGCCCGGGGCGGCGGACGACCACGGCGCCCCGGGTCTCCGCCGCCGTCTGAGTCGGCCGTACGTCGAGCTCGGCGACGGCTGAGCGCGAGCGACGCGTCGTCGCGCGCCCGTTCTCGTTTCGCGTCATGCAGTGGCGTCTCGGATGTCGCCGTTGACTCGGCCGGCGGGAGTGCGCGCGGCAGCGGAACACGAGCGTGCGCGGCGCGTCATTCGTGGCGCGGTCGCGCGCGTTGTGTCTCAAAATCTTCCACGCCGCGAGGATCGAGTCGCCGTTCTGTCAGAACGCACTTCTTTGGATTAACGCACTCGAAACACGGCGGTGACGATGTGGAAACTCCTGCCTTGCATTGTGTGTCGCGGCGGGTAGAACCGTCGGAAGTGGACCGCTGTACCCGGGATTCCGAGGCGTCCTGAAACTCAGGACGGTGTGCCGGGTTCGGCCGACAAGTAAGGAGAGCGTGGTGATCCACCTGTTAGGAGCTACGGCTTACGTGCCGTATCCCAGCTGGCTCAATCCCGCTGACAACACGTGGCAGATGACAGCCGCCACGTTCGTCGGCCTGATGAGCCTCCCGGGATTGGCCGTGCTGTACGCGTCGATCGTCCCGAAGAAATGGGCCGTGAACGTCTTGGCGATGATGTTCGCCGGATTCTCGCTCGTGCTCGTTGCTTGGTTCCTCTGGGAGTACAAGCTGGGCTTCGGTTCGACGTCGCTCGGAGGCGGCGTGAACGTGGTGCACGGAGTCGTGACCCAGACCCAGAACGCCGGGACGACGGGGACGTTCCAGCACTTCTTCGAGAACTTCATCGGGAAACCGGGCACAACGACGAACAGCTATCAGGAACAGGGACAGGCCATGTCGGCGGCCAACACCATCATCCCGTTCCACTTCCCGACAGCCAGCCTGGCGTACTTCCAGTTCGTGTTCGCGGCGATCACGCCGCTGCTGTTCCTCGGCAGCGTGCTCGGCCGGATCAAGTTCTCGGCCTGGTGTCTCCTCGTCCCGCTCTGGTCGACGTTCGTCTACTGCGTCGACGCCTTCATGCTCTGGGGCGGTGGCTACCTCGCCCAGGAGGGAGCGGTCGACTTCTCGGGTGGCTACGTCATCCATATGTCGGCCGGTGTCTCCGGGTTCGTGGCGGCCTGGGTGCTCGGACCGAGACTCTTGCGAGATAGGCAGCACGCCTTGCCCAACAACCTGGTCATGGCGGCGGTGGGTGCCGGCATCCTGTGGCTCGGTTGGAACGGGTTCAACGGTGGAGACCCCTACTACGCCGGAGCGAGCGCTGCGGCGGCCGTCATCAACACCAACATCGCCACCGCAACGGGTGTCCTGGTGTGGATCGCGATGGACGCCTGGTTCACCAAGGAGAAGAAGCCCACCTTTCTCGGTGGCGTCAACGGCATGATCTGCGGCCTGGTCGGGATCACGCCGGCCGCAGGTTTTGTCAATGCCTGGGGTGCCTTCGCCATCGGCATCATCTGCACGCGCGTTCGTGTGGGTGGCGTGGAACTACCTGTCCAAGGTGGCGCCGTTCTCGAAGGTGGACGACGCGCTGGGCGTCGTCTACACCCACGGCATGGCCGGATTCCTCGGTGGAATGTTGGTCGGCATCTTCGGTGACCCCAACATGATCGAGTACGGGTGTGGTCACCTGAACGCCAGCGGTCAGGTGATCTCCACCAGCCAGGCCACGTACCTCGCCGCCCACGGCACCTGCGTACCCTTCGGCGTCAACGGCCTGATGTATACGGGCTCGGCGCACCAGCTCTGGGAACAGTTCCGAGCGGCGGTCTGGGTGATCCTCTGGTCCGCCGTGGTGACCTTCATCCTCATGAAGCTCATCGGGTGGGTCCTCCGAGGCGCCCGCTACAAGGACGACGTGCTCGAGGTCGGCGACCTGGCCATCCACGGCGAGGAAGCCTTCCCCGAAGAGGGATTCGCCACCCGATCCGACGGTGCCTTCGCCATGGCCGGCATCGACAGGGCCGAAAGAGAACAACCCGATCCGACACCATCCGGTGGCGGCGGTGGGGCATAGGCCCGGTACGGACAGGACGAAAGGAGATCGACAATGAAACTGATCGTGGCAGTCCTCAAGCCGTTCAAGCTCGACGACGTCAAGGAGGTCCTCAAGAATCTCGGTGTGCAGGGCATGACCCTCACCGAGGCGCAGGGCTTCGGTCGTCAGCGTGGGCACACCGAGGTGTACCGGGGTGCAGAGTACGAAGTGGACTTCGTCCCGAAGATCCGGGTCGAGGTGCTCGTCGACGACAGCCAAACCGACGACGTGGTCGATGCCATCGTCGGGGCGGCGGCCACCGGGAAGATCGGCGATGGCAAGGTGTGGGTCATCCCGGTCGACACGGTGGTGCGCGTGCGCACCGGAGAACGCGGGGCCGACGCGTTGTAAGACGCGCCTGCTTCCGTTAAGTCGGCATGGCCGGGGCGCGGCGAGGCGCCCCGGCCAGCCGTCAATTCGGGGACCTTCCGGAAATCCTGGACGATCCTTCGAATAGAGTCAGGCGGCTCGACGGCTCGACGGCTCGACGGCTCGACGGCTCGACGGCTCGACGGCGTCGACGGCTCGACGGCTCGCCGGTGGGTGGGCGGCCGGCGGAGCGGAGCCGGTCAGCCGATCCAGTAGCGCCGGAAGGGCACAGTGCCGTCGGCGGGGGTCACCACCGACTCGAGGACACCCCCGCAGCGTTCGATGACGGTGGCCGAGCCGACGTTGTCGTCGTCGCACACGACAAGGATGCGTTCGGTCCCAGCGGCCAAGATCCGGGTGACCGACTGGCGCAGGATCTCGCTGGCGAAGCCGCGACGGCGGAAGGCCGGCCGCACGCCGTAGCCGACGTGACCACCCTTCTCGGCCAGGGCTTCGTTGAGGGTGTAACGGATGGAGACGCGACCCACGATCTCGCCGTCGACCTCGGCCAGGAGGAAGTCCGAAAGGACGAGGCCATCCGGGATACGGGCACCCGTACGCAGCCCTTCGAGCAGCTCGAGATAACGCATCCAGGACAGCTCGCGGTTCCACAGCAGCAGGAACGGGAAGTCGCCGAACTCCGTGTTGGCCTGGCGGCAGACCTTCTCGTCCAAGGCGGTGGGCGGTCGCAACGTCACGAGGGCGCTGTGCGGCGCGCCCGGGGGAGCGGGATGTGACGAGCGTCGGCGACGGGTGAACGCCATGGCAGTTCACGCTACGGCCGACGTGTGACGGTCCGCGCCGAGCGTGTTGCTCAGGCGGAGCTCAGGCGTCATGCGCCAAGTGGGCTCAGGCGGACCTCAGGTGTCAGGCGCCGAGTGGGCTCAGGCAGAGGGCTCAGGCAGTGGGCTCAGGCAGTGGGCTCAGGCAGTGGGCTCAGGCGGTGGCGTCGGGTGTCAGTCTGGGGGTCGGTCGCCCTGGCGGCCCACTGCGTCGGCGGCGGTCGCGGCGGCGACGGGGTCGCCGAGGTAGCCGGCCGAGTGGATCGAGCCGTCGTCCTCGAGCAGCATGCGGTAGGGGATGCCGGTGGGGACTTCGAGCTCGGTGATCTCGTCGTCGGAAATGCCCTCGAGGTGCTTGCGCAGGGCCCGGATGGAATTGCCGTGGGCGGCGACGACGACCGCCCCACCCCACTGGGCCACGGCGCGGAGGTCGGGCAGGATCATCTGCTCCCAATACGGCACGACCCGGCGCACCACGTCGGCCAGGCACTCCGTGCGGGGCACCTCGTCCTCCATACCCTCGTAGCGGGGATCGCCGGCGACGTCGTAGGGGTTGTCCGGCGCCAGCTCGGGGGGCGGGGTGTCGTAGCTGCGCCGCCAGAGCATGAACTGCTCCTCACCGAATTGCTGCTTGATCTGGGCCTTGTTCTTCCCCTGGAGGTCGCCGTAGTGGCGCTCGTTGAGCCGCCAGTCCCGGCGCACCGGGAGCCAGCTCCGCCCGGCGGTGGCCAGGGCCAGCTCGGCCGTGCGGATGGCCCGGGTCAAAAGCGAGGTATGGAGGATCCGCAGGTCGAGGGGGTGTTCGGGGTGTCCGGGGGTGGCTGCCCGGGCCGCCTCGGCCAGGAGCATGCCGCCAGCCCGGGCCTCCTGCTCGCCGGTCTGGGTCAGGTCGACGTCGACCCAGCCCGTGAAGAGGTTCTCGGCGTTCCAGGCCGACTGGCCGTGCCGGATGAGCACCAGGTCGAGAGCCCCTCGGGCCGCGCTCGCCACGTGACGATGGTAGATGGGTCCGGCGGCGAGTCGGTAGTCCACCTGGTCAGAAGGGGTGGGGAACAGGGGTGGCAGTCACCATCAGAAATCTTGACATAAGGGTACTCAACTTTGTTATACTTGTGCAGAGCAATTCAGCAACGACTGGTAAAACGACCGGTAGACGACAGCCGCCGGGGACCGACACCGGCGTCGACCGATGGTCGGCAAGCGATCGGCACGCTCGGCAAGTGAACGATCAAGACAACGATCAAGACAACGATCAAGAAGACGATACGGAAGGACGACAAGAACATGGCCAAGGCCGTAGGAATCGACCTGGGGACCACCAACTCGGTGGTGAGCGTGCTGGAGGCGGGCGAGCCCGTCGTCATCCCCAACGCAGAGGGCGGCCGCACGACGCCGTCGGTGGTGGGCTTCTCCAAGACCGGAGAGGTGCTGGTCGGCGAGGTGGCCAAGCGTCAGGCCATCACCAACCCCGACCGGACCATCCGTTCGGTCAAGCGCCACATGGGCACGTCCTGGTCGGTCGACATCGACGGCAAGGCCTTCACGGCCCAGGAGATCTCGGCCCGCATTCTGGGCAAGCTCAAGCGAGACGCCGAGGCCTACCTGGGTGACACCGTGACCCAGGCCGTCGTCACGGTGCCGGCGTACTTCGACGACGCCCAGCGCACGGCGACCAAGGAGGCCGGGACCATCGCCGGACTCGAGGTGCTCCGCATCATCAACGAGCCGACCGCGGCCGCGCTGGCCTACGGGCTCGACAAGGAGGCCACCGACCAGACCGTCCTCGTCTTCGACCTTGGCGGCGGGACCTTCGACGTCTCGGTGCTCGAGATCGGTGACGGCGTCTTCGAGGTCAAGTCCACCTCGGGCAACACCAAGCTCGGCGGTGACGACTGGGACGACAAGGTCATCGAGTGGCTGGTGACCGAGTTCAAGAACACCGAGGGCGTCGACCTCTCGAACGACAAGATGGCCATGCAGCGCCTCAAGGAGGCGGCGGAGAAGGCGAAGATCGAGCTGTCCTCGGTGCAGGACACCCAGATCAACCTGCCCTTCATCACGGCCACGTCCGAGGGACCCAAGCACCTCGACCTCAAGCTGACCAGGGCCAAGTTCAACGAGCTCACTGCAGATCTGGTCGAGGCCTGCCGCGGCCCGTTCGACGCCGCCGTCAAGGACGCCGGGTTCAAGACCTCCGACATCGAGCACGTGGTCCTCGTCGGTGGCTCGACCCGCATCCCGGCGATCCAGGACCTGGTGCAGAGCCTCACGGGCAAGGAGCCCCACAAGGGTGTGAACCCCGACGAGGTGGTGGCCATCGGCGCCGCCGTCCAGGCCGGTGTGCTCAAGGGTGAGGTCAAGGACGTCCTGTTGCTCGACGTCACCCCCTTGTCCCTCGGCATCGAGACCAAGGGCCAGGTGATGCACCGCCTGATCGAGCGCAACACCACCATCCCGACCAAGCGCTCGGAGGTGTTCACCACGGCCGAGGACAACCAGCCGTCGGTGGAGATCCACGTGCTCCAGGGTGAGCGCGAGATGGCGATGTACAACAAGACGCTGGGCAAGTTCCAGCTGGTCGACCTGCCGCCGGCCCCGCGCGGCATCCCGCAGATCGAGGTCACCTTCGACATCGACGCCAACGGGATCGTGCACGTGTCCGCGCAGGACAAGGCGACCGGCAAGGCGCAGTCGATGACGATCACCGGCCAGTCGTCACTGGCCAAGGACGACATCGAGCGGATGGTGCGCGACGCCGAGCAGCACGCCGAGGACGACCGGTCCCGGCGTGAGGAGGCGGAGATCCGCAACTCGGCCGACACGCTCGTCTACCAGACCGAGAAGCTGCTCAAGGAGCAGGGCGAGAAGTTCGAGGGGACCGAGAAGTCCGACGTCGAGTCGGCCCTCCAGGGTCTCAAGGAGGCCATTGCCGGCACGTCGGTGGAGGCCATCAAGGACGCCACCGAGAAGCTCGTCGGCGTCTCCCAGAGCTTCAGCCAGCGCCTCTACGAGCAGGCGTCCGCCTCGGCCTCGGCCGGCGGGGCCGCCGATGGAGGCGCCGGCCCGGACGGTTCGGCCGGGAGCGAGGAAGGCGGCTCGGACGACGACGTCGTCGACGCCGAGATCGTCGATGAGGCATGAGCCTCTCGGACGAGGAGCTCCCGTTCGAGGAGGCCGCCGAGGCTGAGCTCGCGGGTGCCCAGACGGAGGAGGAGGCCGACCCGGCCGGCGCGTTGCCGGTCGAGGAGGCCGACCCCCTCGAGCAGGCCGACCCGGTTGCGCAGCTGGTGCGAGAGCGGGACGAGTACCTGCTCGCGCTCCAGCGCACCCAGGCCGACTTCGAGAACTACCGCAAGCGCATCGCCAGGATGCAGGACGAGCACCTGGCCCGCGCCTCGTCGGACCTGGTGGCCAAGTTGCTGCCGGTGCTCGACACGCTCGATCTGGCCGAGGCCCACCTGAACGAGTCGCTCGAGGTGAGCGAGGACGGCAAGGCCCTGCGGGCGTCGCGGGCGATGTTGATGGACATCTTGAGCAAGGAAGGCCTGTTGCGGGTCGACCAGCCCAACGTGCCCTTCGACCCTTCGGTGCACGACGCGGTCGCGCACACCGACGGCGAGGGCGGGGAGAACGGCGAGACGCTGGTGGACGAAGTGATGCGGTCCGGGTACCGCTGGAAGGGACAGGTACTGCGCCCCGCCATGGTCCGCGTGCGGGGGTGAGCTGACCAATGCCCGCAGCGCAGCGCGAATGGTTCGAGAAGGACTACTACAAGGTGCTCGGCGTCGTGTCCACGGCGACCGACAAGGAGATCACCCGCGCCTACCGGAAGCTGGCCAAGGAGCACCACCCCGACGCCAACCCCGGATCCGAGGAGCGCTTCAAGGAGATCAGCGCGGCCTACGACGTCCTCGGTGACCCCGAGAAGCGCAAGGAGTACGACGAAGTCCGGGCGCACGGCCCGGTCGGCGGCTTCGGCGGCGGCCCCGGGGCCGGCGGCACGTTCCGCATGGAGGACATGGGGGACCTGGGGGACATCTTCGGGAACCTCTTCGGAGGCGGGCGCACCCGCACGACCCAGCGCGGGCCGCAGCGGGGGGCCGACATGGAGGCGCAGCTCCACCTGTCCTTTCAGGACGCGGTGCACGGCGTCACCACCTCGGTCAACGTGCCCCAGGAGGTCCGCTGCTCGAACTGCCGCGGCTCGGGTGCGGCGCCGGGAACATCGACGCACACCTGCCCGCGCTGTGGTGGGACGGGGAGCCTGAACGACAACCAGGGGCTGTTCTCGCTGAGCACGGTCTGCCCCGACTGCATGGGGCGCGGGACGCTCTTCGACACTCCCTGCCCGGTCTGTCACGGGACGGGGAGCGAGCAGAAGGTGCGCAGCGTGAAGGTGCGCATCCCCGCCGGCGTGGAGGACGGGCAGCGCATCCGGGTCAAGGGGCGCGGCGCGCCCGGGCAGGGCATGGCTCCGCCCGGTGACCTCTACGTGGTGGTCCACGTGGGCAAGCACCCGACCTTCGGGCGCAGCGGCCGCAACCTGACCACGACGGTGCCCATCACCTTCCCCGAGGCGGCGCTCGGCACCACCGTCACCGTGCCCACGCTCGACGGCAAGGTCACCGTGAAGGTGCCGGCGGGCACGCAGTCGGGCCGGGTGCTGCGCGTGCGCGGCCGGGGCGTGCCGAAGGGGTCCGGGCGCAACGGCAAGCCGGGCGACCTGATGGTCAGGATCGACGTGCTGGTGCCGACCGAGCTCACCGAGGAGCAGCGGGCGGCCGTGGAGTCCCTCGCCGCGGTCACCGAGGCGGCGCCCCGCCAGGCGGTGGAGAGCTGATGGCCGCCGCTCTGGCCAACGGCGGGGGCGGGCGCGACGTCAACGCGGCGGTCTACGTGATCTCCGTGGCGGCGGAGCTGACCGGCATGCACCCGCAGACCCTGCGCATCTACGAGCGCAAGGGCCTGCTCGACCCGTCGCGCACGAGCGGGGGCTCGCGCCGCTTCTCCGAGCGCGACCTCGAGCGCCTGCGCCGCATCCAGCAGCTGACGGCGACGGGGCTCAACCTCGAAGGGGTGCGCCGGGTGCTCCAGCTCGAGGCCGAGGTGGCCCGGCTGCGCCAGGAGATCGCCGACGTGCAGGCCCAGGCGGTCGACGCCGTGGCGGCCACCCACCGCCAGTACCGCCGGGACCTGGTGCCGCTGCGCCAGGCGCCAGTGCCCTACCGGCGCTCCCGGCAGGGCTGAGCCGGACTACGACGGCGATCCGGACGACGACGAGGACGAGGACGAGGACGAGGAACACGAAGAGCACGAAGAGGACGAAGAGAGGGAACGAGTGCCGATAGACCCAGAACGCTGGACCAACAACACCCGGGCCGCCTTCAGCGCAGCCACGGGTCACGCCGCCTCCTCCAACCACCCGGAGCTGACGCCCGCTCATCTGCTCGACGCTTTGCTCCAGCAGCAGGACACGCTGACCCGTCCGCTGCTGTCCCAGATCGGGGTGGATCCCGACGAGCTGGCGGGCAAGGTGCACGACCAGCTGATCCGGCTGCCCCAGGCCGAGGGCGGCGCCGAGCCGGGGCTCTCGCGCGAGGCGCGGGCAGTCCTCGAGGCGGCGGACCAGTTCCGGCGCGACCTGGGCGACGACTACGTCTCGGTGGAGCATCTCATCCTGGCCCTGGCCGACCAGATCGGTGTCTCCAGCGAGAACCTGCTCACCGCGCTGCGGGCGGTGCGGGGCAACCACCGGGTGACCACCCAGGACCCCGAGCAGACCTACCAGGCTCTGGCCAAGTACGGCCGGGACCTGACCGAGGCGGCCCGCGAGGGCAAGCTCGACCCGGTCATCGGGCGCGACGAGGAGATCCGCCGGGTCATCCAGGTGCTGTCGCGCCGCACCAAGAACAACCCCGTGCTCATCGGAGAGCCCGGCGTGGGCAAGACGGCCATCGTCGAGGGGCTGGCCAATCGCATCATCGAGGGCGACGTGCCCGAGGGCCTCAAGGGCAAGAGGGTGATCGCCCTCGACCTGAGTTCCATGGTGGCCGGGGCCAAGTACCGGGGCGAGTTCGAGGAGCGGCTCAAGGCGGTGCTCAAGGAGATCACCGATTCCGAGGGCGAGATCGTGACTTTCATCGACGAGCTGCACACCCTGGTCGGCGCGGGCGCGGCCGAGGGCGCGATGGACGCCGGGCAGATGATCAAGCCGATGCTGGCCCGGGGCGAGCTGCGCCTGATCGGAGCCACCACGCTCGACGAGTACCGCACGTCCATCGAGAAGGACGCCGCGTTGGAACGGCGCTTCCAGCCGGTCTTCGTCGGCGAGCCCTCGGTCGAGGACACCATCGCCATTCTGCGCGGCCTCTCGGAGCGTTACATGGCGCACCACAAGGTCCGCATTCAGGACGCGGCGCTGGTGGCGGCGGCCGTGCTGTCGGACCGCTACGTGACCGGGCGCTTCCTGCCCGACAAGGCCATCGACCTGATCGACGAAGCGGCCTCCAAGCTGCGCATCGAGATCGACTCGATGCCCACCGAGCTCGACCAGATCATCCGGCGCATCCGCCAGCTCGACATCGAGAAGCTGGCCCTGCAGAAGGAGACCGACGAGACATCGGCGGAGCGCTTGAAGCGGCTCGACGCCGAGCTGGCCGAGCTGAGCGAGCAGCGCGACTCCATGGCGGCGCACTGGCAGCAGGAGAAGAGCTACCTCGACGTGCTGAGCCAGCTGCAGCAGGAGAGGACCGAGCGCGACGAGGAGGCGGCGCGCCTCGAGCGCGACGGCGACCTGGCCGGAGCCGCGGCCATCCGCTACGGCCAGTTGCCCGAGCTCGATCGGCGCATCGCCGAGGCCACCGAGGACTTGGACAAGCTGCAGGCCGAGAACCGCTTCCTCAAGGAAGAGGTGGACAGCGAGGACATCGCCGAGGTGGTGTCGCGCTGGACGGGTGTGCCCGTGACGCGCCTTTTGGAGGGCGAGGTGCAGAAGCTGGTGCGGCTCGAGTCCACCCTCCACGAGCGTGTGGTGGGGCAGGACGAGGCCGTCTCCGCCGTGGCCAACGCCATCCGGCGCAGCCGGGCCGGGCTGAGCGACCCCAACCGCCCCATCGGCTCCTTCCTCTTCCTGGGCCCGACGGGCGTGGGCAAGACCGAGCTGGCCCGGGCGCTGGCCGAGTACCTCTTCGACGACGAGCGGGCCATCGTGCGCATCGACATGTCCGAGTACGGGGAGAAGCACACGGTGTCGCGCCTGGTCGGCGCGCCACCGGGCTACGTGGGTTACGACGAGGGCGGCCAGCTCACCGAGGCCGTGCGGCGGCGTCCCTATTCGGTCGTGTTGCTCGACGAACTCGAGAAGGCGCACCCCGACGTGTTCAACATCTTGCTGCAGGTGCTCGAAGACGGGCGCCTGACCGACGGGCAGGGGCGCACGGTGGACTTCACCAACACCGTGCTCATCATGACGTCGAACCTGCCGGGCGAGCCGGCCGACTACTTCAAGCCGGAGTTCATCAACCGCATCGACGAGATCGTGCGCTTCAAGGCGCTGAGCCGGGACGACCTGGCCGTCATCGTGGAGATCCAGCTGGGCAAGCTGCGGGCACGATTGGCCGAGCGCCGGCTCTCACTGGTGGTCACGAAGGCAGCCGAGGACTGGCTGGCCCGGGCCGGCTACGACCCCGACTACGGGGCCCGGCCGCTGCGCCGGGTGCTCCAGCGCAGCATCGAGGACCCGTTGGCCCTGGCCCTGCTCGAGGGCCGCTACCTCGAGGGGGCCACGGTCACCGTCGAGGTGGACGGGGACGCCATCGTCCTGCGCTGAGGGCCGGCCGGCGCCGGCCCGATGTCCGCGAGGTCTGCTCGGGGCCTCGCTCAGCCCGTGGCGCGTCGACCCGGGGGCGTGCCACGCCGGGAGATGATCGCCGCGGAGGGCGGGAATGTCGGCGCGGAGCCCCGGAACATCTGCGATGGCCTGGGCCGTGGGCAGCCCGTCGGTGGTCATGGCCACGACCTGGCCCAGGCCCTGCCCGGCGCTGCTGCCGTAGAAGGGGGCGTCGCCGTAGTTGAAGAGCCCGCCATCGGCCGCGGTGAACCAGTAGCCACTCCCGTCGGGCATGGCGGTCATGCCGACGATGGGCTCGTTGAGGTGGATGGACCCGGTCGAGCCGAAGAACGTCGCGTCGCCGTAGGCGAAGATGCCCCCGTCGGAGGCCACCAGCCAGTAGCCGCCGCCGTCGGGCGTCGGCGCCATGCCCACGACGGGCTGGTTCAGGTGGATGCTGCCGGTCGAGCCGAAGAACGTCGCGTCGCCGTAGGCGAAGATGCCCCCGTCGGAGGCCACCAGCCAGTAGCCGCCGCCGTCGGGCGTCGGCGCCATGCCCACGATGGGCTTGTTCAGTGCGATCGAGCCGGTGGAACCGAAGAAGCTGGCGTCGCCGTAGGTGAAGATGCCGCCGTCCGACGCGACTTGCCAGTAACCCTGACCGTCTGCGGTGCTGGCCATGCCGACGACGGGCTTGTTCAGGCGGATGCTGCCGGCCGAGCCGAAGAAGCCGGCATCGCCGTAGCTGAAGATGCCGCCGTCCGAGGCGACGAGCCAGTAGCCCCCGTTGTCACCGGTCTGGGCCATGCTGACGATGGGTGAGTTCAGGGGGAGCTGCGACGCGTCCCCGAACAGCTGTGCGTCGCCGAAGGCGGCCACCTTCCCGGCGGAGCTCACCTGGTAGTACCCGATGGTCCCCGTACCGCTGAGCGAGATGGAGGCGTCCGAATCCAGCGTGTCGCTGAAGGTGATCGAGGTGCTGCGCACGCCGAGGCCGCCGGGGATGAACACGACGTCGACCGTGCACGTGTCAGTCGGTTGGAGCACGATCTGGGTCCCGTCGTTGGGACAGCTGGACTCGGGGACTCCGATGAAGTCGTTCCCGTCGGGGCCGGAGAAGGCGGCCGTGGGGCTGATGGCGTCGGGCTCGCCGCCGGTGTTGGTGAAGACGAAGGACTGCACCGCGACGTCGCCGAGGGTGACACTGCCGAAGACCAGGCTGGTGGGGGTGATCGTGAGTGCCGGGCTCGCCGCCCCGGCCGGGCTGGCGGCGGCGCCGGCCCCGATGACGGCCAGCACACCGGCGAGGAGCGCAGAGACGGTCAGCACACGTGCGGTGAGAGAAGAGGCCATACCCCGCGGCTTCATCCGTACCTCCATTGATCGGCCGGACCGGGGTGGCCGGGCCCGGTGACATTAAGCCGTACCGGGACAGGCCCGCCAGATGCTTGCACGAAGGATCCCATTGGAGGCCCGCTCCCTCCGCAAAGCACCGGCCAGGCGGCGCCAATCGCCGCGTGCTGAGACCGTCCCGTTCAACCCGACGGTCCCCGCATCGGACCCGGTTTCGGGGAGGGGTAAAGGGGAGGGGTAAAGTGGTGCGTAATCCGAAGCGCCGAGCGAACGGAGAGACGCGTGCCCGCAACCGTGGTGGTCGGGACCCAGTGGGGCGACGAGGGCAAAGGGAGATTCACCGACCTCCTCGCCGGCGAGATGGATGTCGTCGTCCGGTACCAAGGCGGTCACAACGCCGGGCACCGCATCGTGGTCGACGGTGAGATCTTCTCGCTCCAACTGGTGCCGAGCGGCATCCTCTACGACCGCATCACCCCCATCATCGGCAACGGCGTCGTGGTCGACCCGGCCGTGCTGCTCGGTGAGCTCGACGAGCTGGCCGCCCGGGGCATCGACACCAGCCGCCTGGTGGTGAGCGGCAACGCCCACCTGATCATGCCCTACCACCAGGAGCTCGACCGGGTGACCGAGCGCTTTCTGGGCAAGAACGCGCTGGGGACGACCAAGCGGGGTATCGGGCCGGCCTATGCCGACAAGGCGACCCGGGTCGGCCTGCGCGTGCAAGACCTCTTCGACCCCAAGATCTTCCGCCAGAAGCTCGACGTCGTCCTCAAGGAGAAGAACGCCATCCTGGCCAAGGTGTACAACCGCCTGCCCCTCGACGCCAAGGACATCGCCGATCGGTACCTGGGCGAGTACGCCCCGCGCATCGAGCCGATGGTCGGCGACACCGTGGGCATGGTGCACGACGCCCTCGACCAGGGCCGCGAGGTTCTCCTCGAAGGAGCCCAGGCCACCTTCTTGGACCTCGACCACGGCACCTATCCCTTCGTGACCTCCTCCAACCCGGTGGCCGGCGGCGCCTGTACGGGCAGCGGCCTGGGGCCCCGCGACATCGAGCGGGTCATCGGCATCGCCAAGGCGTACGTGACCCGGGTCGGCGCCGGGCCGTTCCCGACCGAGCAGGAGAAAGACGTCGGCGACCTGCTGGTCGAGCGGGGGCAGGAGTTCGGCACCAACACCGGGCGCAAGCGCCGGTGCGGCTGGTTCGACGCCGTCATGCTGCGCCAGGCGGTGCGGCTCAACTCGATGACCGAGGTGGCGTTGACCAAGCTCGACGTCCTCGACACCTTCGAGTCGGTCAAGGTGTGCGTGGCCTACGAGGCCGACGGCATCCGCTACACCCACCTGCCCTACCACCAGTCGACCTTCCACAAGGCGGTGCCGGTCTACGAGGAGCTGCCCGGGTGGCGCACCGACCTCACCGCGGCCACCTCGCCGGACGACATGCCGGCCGCCGCCCGCGACTATGTGGCCTTCCTGGCGGCACAGATCGGTGTGCCGGTCCGCTTGGTCGGCGTGGGTCCCGGGCGCGAACAGACCGTGTCCTTCGCCACCGCGTGAGGGTCTGCGTCGTTGGCAGCGGAGGGCGCGAGCATGCGCTCGCCCACACGCTGGCCCGCACCGCCGACGTGGTGGTCGCGCCGGGCAACCCCGGCATGGCGGCGCCGATCGAGCTGGACGAGTCACCGGTCGAGGAGATCGAGGCCGACCTCTACGTGGTGGGGCCCGAGGCTCCGCTCGTGGCCGGCCTGGCCGACAACCTCCGGGCCGCGGGGAAGGTTGTCCTCGGCCCCGGGGCCGACGGCGCCCTGCTCGAGGGCTCCAAGGCCTTCATGAAGGAGGTGCTGGCGGAGGCCGGCGTGCCCTCGGCGCGCCACCGCGCCTTCGACGACCTCCAGGCGGACGAGGCGTTCGCCTTCCTCGAGTCACTGCCCGGGCCGTGGGTGATCAAGACCGACGGTCTGGCCGGCGGCAAGGGCGTGCGGGTGGCCCATTCCCTCGACGAGGCCCGCGAGGACGTCACGGCCAAACTCTCGGGCGCCGCCTTCGGCGATGCCGGGCGCACCGTGGTCATCGAAGAGGGGCTCGCGGGTGAGGAGTGCTCGCTCCTCGTGCTCTGCGACGGCAGGCGCGTGGTGCCGCTCATCCCGGCGCAGGACTTCAAGCGGATCGGCGACGACGACACCGGGCCCAACACCGGCGGCATGGGCGCCTACGCACCGATGCGGCTCGAGCGCGCCACGGTCGACGGCCTGCTGGACACGGTCGTGCTCCCGCTCGTCGACGAGCTGTGCCGCCGGGGCATCGACTACCGCGGCGTGCTCTACGCCGGCCTCATGCTCACCCAGGACGGGCCCAAGGTCATCGAGTACAACGTGCGCTTCGGCGACCCCGAGACCCAGGTGGTCCTCCCGCTGCTCGAGTCCGACGCCGCCACGTTGTTCCTGGCCGCGGCCAACGGCAGGCTCGACGAGGTGGAGCCGCCGAAATTCTCGGGCGACGCCGCGGTCTGCGTCGTGCTGGCCTCACCCGGCTATCCCGAGGCGCCACGCCTGGGCGACCCCATCGAGGGCCTGGCCCTTTCGGGCCAGCCGACCTCGCCCGTCGAGGGGGTGACCGTCTTCCACGCCGGCACGCGTCGGCACGACGCCGGCGCCAGCTTCTACACGGCCGGAGGCCGCGTGCTCGACGTGACGGCGGTGGCCCCCACCCTGGCCGAGGCTCGCCGTAACGCCTACGCGGTCGCCCGCACCGTCGACTGGGAGGGTCGCCAGATGCGCCGCGACATCGCGGCCGCCGCCGCGGCCACGCGCAAGGACGACCGATGATCCCGCGCTACTCCCCGCCCGACATGGCCGCTCTCTTCAGCGACGAGGCCCGCTTCGCCATGTGGCTCGAGGTCGAGCTGCTGGCCACCGAGGCCCAGGCTGCGCTGCACGTGGTCCCGGTCTCGGAGGCCGCCATCTGCCGGGCCAAGGCGCCGGTGGTGGACGAGGTCTTCGTGCATGACGTCCTCGAACGCGAGAAGGTCACCGACCACGACGTGGCCGCTTTCGTCGACGTGGTCCAGGAGCGCATCGGCGCGCCGGCAGGGTCGTACATCCACTTCGGCTTGACCTCCTCGGACGTGGTCGACACCGCGCTCTGCGCCACCCTGACCAGAGCGGCCGACCTGCTGCTGCGCGACCTCGATGCCTTCGTGGCCGCGCTCAAGGCGCGGGCCCTCGAGTTGCTCGACGTGCCCATGACCGGGCGCACCCACGGCATGCACGCGGAGCCCACCACCTTCGGGGCCAAGTTCGCCCTGTGGGCCCTCCAGGCCGACCGTGACCGGGGCCGCCTGCGCGCCGCCCGCGAGGCGGTGGCCGTGGGCAAGCTCTCGGGAGCGGTGGGCACCTACTCGAACATCGACCCCGAGGTCGAGGCCCGGGTGTGCGCCGCCCTCGGCCTCACCCCGGTCCCGGCCACCCAGGTCATCGCCCGCGATCGCCACGCCGAGTACTTCTACGCCTGTGCCGCCATCGGTTCGACCGTCGAGCTGATGTGCACCGAGATCCGCCACCTGGCCCGCAGCGAGGTGGGCGAGGCCGAGGAGCCCTTCGGGGCCGGGCAGAAGGGCAGCTCGGCCATGCCCCACAAGCGCAACCCCATCCTCTCCGAACGCCTGTGCGGCCTGGCCCGCCTGTTCCGCGGTTATCTGGGCGCGGGGCTCGAGGACGTGGCCCTGTGGCACGAGCGCGACATCTCGCACAGCTCGGTGGAGCGGGTGGCCCTGCCCGATGCCTCGCTCCTCGCCTGTTACGTGCTGCGCAAGGCCACGGGCCTGGCCCAGGGCCTGGTGATCCATCCCGAACGGGCCCGGGAGAACCTGCTCGAGGGTTCCTTCGGATTGGTCTTCTCCCAGTCAGTCCTGCTGGCCCTCGTCTCGGCCGGTCTCACCCGCGACGAGGCCTACCGCATCGTCCAGCGCGACGCCCGGGCGGCCTGGGCCGAGCGCCGGCCCTTGCGGACCGTGCTCGAGGCCGACCCCGAGGCCGCGCTGACCCCGGCCCAGCTGGACGACGCCTTCGACCTGAGCCGCACCCTGCGCCACACCGGGCGCTTCGCCGCCGCCCTCGACGGCCTGTGACCGCCGCGCCCTCCGCCGCCGAGCTGCCCCGGGTGCACTCGGGCAAGGTGCGCGAGCTCTACGACGCCGGCCCCGAACGCCTGCTCATGGTGGCCTCGGACCGGGTCAGCGCCTTCGACGTGATCATGGCCGAGCCCATCCCCGACAAGGGCCGGGTGCTCACCGCCATGACCGATTTCTGGTGCGAGGAGATGGCCGACGTGGTTCCCGGCTCCGTCATCGCGGTGGATCCGATGGTGATCGAGGCGGAACTCGGTGTGGCCCTCCCGGCCGAGTGGGCGGGTCGGGCCTCCCTGGTCCGCCGGGCGACCATGCTCGACCTCGAGTGCATCGTGCGCGGCTACCTGGCCGGGCAGGCCTGGGGGGAGTACGAGCGCGCGGGGACGGTGCACGGCACCGCCATGGGAGCCGGACTGCAGCTGGCGAGCCGGTTGCCCGAGCCCATGTTCACCCCGTCGACGAAGGCCACCGAGGGCCACGACCTCAACATCGACTTCGGGGCGGCCGTCGACCTGGTGGGACGGGAGGCGGCCGAGGCCGCCCGCGCCATCTGCCTCGAGCTCTACACCCGGGCCGCCACCCGCGCCGCGGCGGCCGGCATCATTCTGGCCGACACCAAATTCGAGCTGGGCTACGTCGACGAGGTGCTCTGCCTGTGCGACGAAGTGTGCACGCCCGACTCCTCCCGTCTGTGGCCGGCCGATCAAGTGGTGCCCGGCACCACGCCCCCCGCGTTCGACAAGCAGCCGCTGCGCGACTGGCTGGCCGCCCAGCCCTGGGACCGCACGCCGCCGCCGCCCCCGCTCCCGCCCGATGTGGTGGGGGCCATGTCGGCCCGTTACGTCGAGGCCTACGAACGCGTCACCGGACGCACGTTGGCCGACTGGTACGGTGCCCCCACATGAAGTTCCGGGCTCGCGTCGAGGTCCAGTTGCGGCCCGGGATCGCCGATCCGGAGGGTGCGACCATCGAGCGGGCGCTGCCGGCCCTGGGCTTCGACAGTGTGGCCCATGTGCGGGCGGGGCGCTCGTTCAGTTTCGAGGTGGACGCGGCCGACGAGACGGCGGCCCGCTCCACGGCGAGCGACCTGGCCGACCGATTGCTGGCCAACCCCGTGATCGAGCAGAGCCGGCTCGAGGTCGAGGCGATCTGAATTGGCGCCGCGCATCGGCGTCGTCGTCTTCCCCGGCACCAACTGCGAGCACGATGTCGTGCAGGCGCTCGAGGCGGCCGGGGCGCAGGGCGCGTTGCTCTGGCACGGCGACGCCGACGTGGGCCAGGTCGACGCGGTCGTGCTGCCCGGCGGCTTCGCCCACGGCGACTACCTGCGCCCCGGCGCCCTGGCCCGCTTCTCGCCGGTGATGGAGGCGGTGGCTGCCTTCGCCCGCTCGGGTGGGCCCGTGGTCGGCATCTGCAACGGCTTCCAGGTCCTGACCGAGGCGGGGCTGCTGCCCGGCGCGCTCCAGAAGAACGGGCGCCTGCGTTTCCTGTGCGAGCCGGCCCGACTCGTGGTGACCTCGACCGCGTCGCTCCTCACCTCGGGCAGCGAGCTGGGTGACGAGCTGGTGATCCCGATCAACCACTTCTCGGGCAACTACACCTGCGACGGCCAGACGTTGCGCCGCCTGCAAAACGAGGAGCGCATCGTCCTGCGCTACGCGGACAACCCCAACGGGTCGGTGGACGCCATCGCCGGCGTCGCCAACGAAGCCGGCAACGTGGTCGGTCTCATGCCCCACCCCGAGCGGGCCAGCTCGGCGCTGCTCGGCTCCGAGGACGGCCTTGTCCTCCTGCGCGCCCTGACCGGCGCGGCCGGCGCGCGCACGGCCGCCTGACCGGTCAAGACTGACACCACTTCTCACGCCGGCGTCCGTATGGTGTGCCGCACGATGCCTTGCATTATCCGTCAGCTCGCACTGTTCGTCCTCTGCGTGGCGGTTGCGCTCGTCGGCCAGGCGTCCGCCGCGGCCGCGTCGGGCTCCTCGGCCCGGGCCGGCCGCACCTCGAGCTCGCGCCGCTCCGAGCGGGGGCACCCGGTCGACGCCAAGCGCTTCGAACCGGGGGCCTGCATGGAGTATCCGCCCACGGAGGGCGATCGGCGCCTCACGGTCTTCCTCGATGCGGGTCATGGTGGCATCGACCCGGGCGGCGTCGGCGAGGACGAGAACGGCCACACCGTCGACGAGGCCGACGAGACCCTGCCGGTCGAGCTCGACACCATGGCGCTGCTGCGCAACAAAGGTTTCCGCGTGGTGGTGTCGCGCACCAGGGACGAGATGGTGAACCGCCCGGGTCCCGACGACGTCGACGGCGGTCTCTACACCACGCAGGGCGTGCACGACGACGTCGCCGCCCGGGACGTATCCGCGGACAAGGCGAAGGCCAACGTGCTCCTCGGTATCTACATGGACGCCGGCGCGTCGCCCGACAACGCCGGCGCCGTCACCGGATTCGACAGCGTGCGCCCGTTTCGCGCCGCCAACCTGCGCTTGGCCGACGACGTGCAGCACGACGTGCTCGCCGCCATGGACGGCCGGGGTTGGGGTATCCCCGATCTCGGGGTGACCGACGACAGCGAACTGGGCGGACCCGCCCTCACCACGGCGGCCGGCGATTACGGACATCTGTTGCTGCTCGGGCCGGCCGCACCCGATTTCTTCAGCACGCCGAGCACCATGCCCGGCGCGCTCACCGAGCCGCTGTTCATCACCGATCCCTACGAGGGTTCGATCGCGGAGACTCCGGCGGATCAGGAGGTGATCGCCGGCGGCCTGGCCAAGGCCGGGATCGAGTACTTTGCCGGCGGCATCAACTCGCAGGCGGCCGGGACGCGACGCCATCGCTCCACGACCTCGGCGTTGCGCTGAGAGGGGCCGCGAGTGTCAAGTCGCCGGCGACGCGCTCCTCGCCGGTCCGGTGTTCGAAGCCGCCTCGATCATGAGCCCGATGAGGTCGGCCACGCTGCGTCGTACCTCGTCGGTCGGCTCGTCGCTCAGGCCGGCCGAGGAGATCAGGGATTCCTCGAGCAGGAACCACCCGCCCATGAGGGCGAACGCAGCCGCGGTGATCACTCTCGGCGGGAAGCGGGATTCGACGCCTCGTGTGGCGATGGCGCTCTGGAGCAACGCAATGTGCCGCTCCATCCCGGGATAGCCCTGGCCGTCACGGGGTCTGATCGTCCCGTCGAGCACGGCTCGTGCCGTCGCGGCGGCGACAGGGTCGCCCTCTGCGGCAAAGGCAAAACCGGCCCGGAAGGCCTCCGCCGGATCGGTCACTTCGTCGATGTGCTTCGAGTAGTCGGTGCTGCCCAGCTGCATGACGGCGCGCAGCAGGTTGTCCTTGGTCCCGTAGTGGCGGTGGACCAGTGAATGGTTCACCCCGGCCCGGGCCGCCACGTCGCGAATGGTCACACGGCTGGGCGGGCGTTCGGCGAAGAGCTCGGCCGCGGCCCGCAAGATGGCCTCCTGGGTCGAGGTACGCCCTGATGTCCCCGGTCGGCGGGCCGAAGGCTCGATGTGCTTGGAGGTAGTGGACGATCCGCGTTCAACCATGACGACCGTGACCCTACCAGTGAGTAACCGGTCGGTTAGTCCAGCCTTCCGTGCCTGAGCCGGCGGCGCTGCACTGGCCGACCGGAGGCTCCGTACCTTTGCATGGGCTGTGGCCCTCCTGTGGGCAACATCTCCCGTTGGGGAGCTAGCGCGTCCAGCAGAAAAAGTCCATTCCATGGGTGAAACTGGGGAATTTCTGAGGACGAGGGTCGAAGGCCCTCCAAATGTGACTTTCGGCACAAAAACTGCCACTTGTCACGGGGAGGTAGGAAATACCCCTTGCCAAACGGAAGCGTTTCCCTTAACGTGCCGACCGATCGAAGTGAGACCACGTGGTTACCCCCAGGGGTGCCACAACGGGGGAGGAACCGGATGCGGAACATGCTGGCAGCCACGCGCGCCCAAGACGGGCAGCGTAACCACGGGTTGATCGGACGACTCGTGGCCTCGATCGCCCTACGACTGTCAGGAGGCGGCAAGCTCGTGCTGGCCGCCATGGTGATCGTCGGGGTCTCCGGCGTCGCCACCGTGGCCGCGACCACGCCGGCTTTCGCCGCAGGCGCCCCGACAGTTGCCGATGGGTACGGCGCCTTCGGCAACGGCCCCGTCGTCACCCTGACCGGTTGCACGGGTGCCAGCGGCCAGACCACCCTCACATGTACCAACAACCCGATCACGGCCGGGGTGACAGTGGGCATGGGCGCCTACGGCCCGGGCATCGCCAGCACCACACCTCTCTCCGTCTCGTCGGTGACCGCAACGACCGTGGTCCTTTCGGGCAACACGTCGGCCGCGGTCACCGCAGCCCAGACCGAGTCCTTCTCCGGCACGCAGGGGATCGGGAACGCCATGGACGCGACCCCGACCACCACCGTGACCTCCGCCGCCAACTTTGCCGACTACGGCGCGGTCGCCGGCCTCGAGGTGTACGGCCCGGGCATCGCCCCCCAGACGAGGGTCGCCAGCGTGAGCGGCACCACCATGGTCCTGAACCAGGTCCCGACTGCGCCCCTGAGCGCGGCAAGCCTCTTCTTCAACGCGCCCGACGTCAACAACGTGCTGACCCAAGTCAGCGGCGGCGCCTCCAACGTCAACACCTCCTCCCTGACCGTCGTCAGCCAGCCCCCGGTCGCCGACGGCTACGTCACGACCAGCACGACTAGCACCACGGGCATTGTGAACATGTACCAGGCGCTCGCCCCGGCGGACAACAACTTCACCGCCACCCTCGCCTACTGCGCCCCCGGGTTCACCTACCCGAGCGCGGGGAACTGCACCACGTTCAACGAGAACTACGGCATCGCCCAGAGCCAAGAGATGGGCGAACAGATCGTCGAGATCATCGAGACCGAGAACATCTACGAAGGCGATTCGCAGGCTCACTTCGGACCGACCACGGCCGCCCAGGGGCAGACGGTGACGCTCACCGAGGCCCCGTCCGGCGGTGCCGTCCCGACCACCAGCAGCGGCGCCACGGTCAACTACATCGACGGTGACACCTTCATCATGCCGATTCCGGCCGGGCTCACCTACGTCCCCGGTTCGGTCGGCCTGATCGGCGGCGACGCCGTCACCTCGGCGGCGGGTGCCACGACGGCCAAGTACTGCACGGCGACCGGAACCGGGTGCACCGCGCAGATGACCGGCAACTACAAGACCACGTTCCCCTACATCGAGGAGCAGCTCGGTACCGCGACCGCGGACCGGGCCAACGGCGGGACCCTGCACACGTTGCCGGCCATCACGGCCAGCTTCGTCGCCAGCGGCCCGGCGGGGTCGGTGCAGAACCAACTCGACACCGAGTACCTGGTCCAGACCAACGTGACCGACATCCTCAACATCAACGTCGCCTTCGACGGCTACCCGACCGCGGGGCAGGTGGCGGAGCCGACGCTGCCGCCCTACGTCGCCCCGACCCCGGTGGCCTCCCTCACCATCCTCCCCGCGGTGACCGGAACCTCGACCTCCAACGGCAACGACGACGGTGCCGACACCGGCGGCCAGACCGTGCAGATCACCGGCTCCGGCTTCACCAACGCCGGTGGTGAGCAGGTCAACTTCGGCGCCAACCCGGCCACGAGCTTCACGGTCAACTCCAACACCAGCATCACCGCCGTCGCCCCGGCCTCGACCACCGGAGACGGTCCGGTCGACGTCACCGTGACCAACGGGGGCGCGACCTCGCCGACCTCGCCGGCCGACCAGTTCACCTACATCCCCTCAGGCCCACCCGACTTCCCGGTCAACGTCGTGCCCACCTCGGATAACGGCCAGGCTGAAGTCTCCTGGGCCCCCGCATTCAACGAGGGCTCCCCGACGCAGTCGTACCAGGTGACGGCGACGGACACCTCGTCGCCGTCCAACGACCCCAACAACGGGGGTGCCGGCCTCGAGACCTGCACCTTCACCGTGACCGGGACCGACGGTCCGACCGACTCTTGCACCGTCCCCGGCCTGACCAATGGTGACGCGTACACCTTCGCGGTCACGGCGACCAACGGGCTCGGGACCAGCGTGCCCTCGCCGGCCACGACACCGATCACCATCGGCGACCCGGCGCCACCGACGGGCGTCTCCGCCACCACGGCGCAGAACGCCAACTCGACCATCACCTGGACCGACCCGGTCAACACCGGAGCGGGACCCCTGCTGTCGGAGACGGCGACCGCGAATGACGTCACCAACCCCTCCAGCCCCACCACGGGCCTGCAGTGCACCTACTTCGAGCCGGCCAGCCCGAGCTACGACTCGGGAGCACCGGTCGACCAGTGCAACATCGCCGGACTGAACAACGGTGACAGCTACACGTTCACGGTGACCTCGACCAACGGCCAGGGAACCGGTGCCAGCTCCGCCCCGTCTGCGCCGGTCGTGCCCTCTACGGTGCCCGGCGCGCCGACGGCGACCTCGGCCACGTCCAACGCCAACGCCCAGTCGGTCGTCGCCTTCACGGCGCCGGCCAGCAACGGCGGAGCGGCCATCTCGAGCTACACCGTGTCCGCCAGCGACACGACCAACCCCGGGAACCCGATCGTGACCCAGTCGGGCGCCACCAGCCCGATCACCGTCACCGGTCTGACCAACGGTGACACCTACAGCTTCACGGTGACCGCCACCAACGTCAGTGGGACCGGTCCGGCGTCCAACGCCGTCACCGCCACGCCGGCGACGGTGCCCAGCGCACCCACCGAACGTCACGGCGGCCGCCGGGCCCCCGGTGGCCAGCGGTGCGGCCGCGGTCAGCTGGAGCGCACCAGCCAGCAACGGCGGGGCGGGTCTCACCAAGTACACGGTCACGTCGTCGACGGGCTCGAAGACCTGCACGACAACGGCCACGCCGCCAGCGGTACCGGCGACGACGTGCACCGTGACCGGCCTGACCAACGGCACCAACTACACCTTCACGGTGACGGCCACCAACGCCGTCGGAACCAGTGCGGCGTCCGTCGCCGGCCCGGTGGGCGGGGTAGTCCCGTCCGCGATCCCGTCCACGCCCACGGCGCCGACGGTGACGGTGGGCGGCCTCGACAGCCAGGCCAACATCACCTGGACCGCCCCGAACAACCAGGGCTCCGCCCTCACTCAGTACACCCTGAACCCGACGCCGGCCTGCCCGTCGTGCACCGGGCTGGTGGTAACCGGAAGCCCTCCGACCAACTCGACCAGCGTTTCGGGCCTGACCGACGGAACGTCCTACACGTTCACCCTGGTCGCCACGAACGGCGACGGGAACAGCGCCGCCTCGCCGGCCTCGGCCGCCGCCGTGGTCGGCATCCCGGCCACCCCGGCCGCACCCACGACCCAGTCCACTAGCACCTCGGGGCAGGACTCGGTCAGCTGGACGGCTCCGGCCTCGGCCTCGGGCCCCATCACCGGCTACACGCTCACCCCGTCGCCGGCGTGCTCCGCCTGCACCGGGTTGACCGTGTCGGGGAGCCCTCCGAACACCTCGACCACCGTCGGCGGCCTGACCAACGGCACCAGCTACACGTTCACGGTCAAGGCCACCAACGCCTCCGGTACCAGCGCGGCATCGGCCGCCTCGGCCGGCGTCGTGACCGGATCACCAACTGCGCCGACCGGCGTGGTGGCAGTGGGGGGAAGTCCGGCTCCGAGCGGTGATCTCAACGTCACGTGGTCCGCCCCTGCTTCCAGCGGCCTGGGCACGATCGTCAGCTACACGGCGACCTCGTCGACCGGCTCGAAGACCTGCACGTCGACGTCGACCGCACCGGCCACGCCAGCGCTGGCTTGCCAGTTGACGGGCCTCACGAACGGCACCTCGTACACAGTGACGGTGACCGCGACCAACAGCGTGGGGACTGCCTATAAGAGCGTCGCTTCGGCGCCCTCCGCCGCGGCGTTCCCGTCGACGACCTTCGGCGCTCCGACCATTGGCACGGCGACGGGCGGATTCCAGCAGGCGACCGTCAGCTGGACCGCTCCGGCCGCCTTGGCCGGGACCCAGCCGCCTCTTACCGGCTACGTGGTGACTCCCTTCATCGGGACCACCGCCCAGCCCGCCCAGACGTTCAACAGCACGGCGACGACGGAGACCCTGACCGGTTTGACCGGTGGGAACACGTACACCTTCACGGTGGCCGCCATCAACGCCAACGGCACCGGCACCGCCTCGGCCAAGTCGAACAGCGTCTCGGTGACCGGGACCCCCGGCGCCCCGACCGGCGTCGTCGCCACAGCCGGGAACCAGACGGCCACAGTGACGTGGACGCCCGGAGCCAACGGTGGCTCGACCACCACCTCATACACCGTCACGGCCACGGACACCTCGTCGCCGGCGCTCGACCCCAACGACGGCGGCGAGACCTGCACCTACACGGTGGCCAGCCCCGAGGTGGACAGCTGCACCTTCACCAGCCCGAACCAGCTGGCCAACGGTGACAGCTACACCTTCACGGTGACCGGCACCAACGCCAACGGCATCGGCGCAACCTCGGCCCCGTCGAACAGTGTCACGCCCTCGACAGTGCCCGACGCCCCGACCGGTGTCGTGGCCACGGCCGGGAACCAGACGGCCACCGTGACGTGGACCCCCGGCTCCGACGAGGGCTCGACGACCACCACCTACACGGTGACGGCCACGGACACCTCGTCCCCGGCGAGTGACCCCAACGACGGCGGCGAGACCTGCACGTACACGGTGGTCAGCCCCGAGGTGGACAGCTGCACCTTCAGCGGCCCGAACCAGCTGGCCAACGGTGACAGCTACACCTTCACGGTGACCGGCACCAACGGCAACGGCACGGGCGCCGCCTCGGCTCCGTCGAACAGCGTCACGCCGTCGACGGTGCCCGACGCGCCGACCAATGTCCAGGCGAGCCCTGGTAACTCGTCGGCCACCGTCACGTGGACTCCTGGGTCCGACGAGGGTTCGTCCATCAGCGCCTACACGGTGACGGCCACGGACACCTCGTCCCCGGCCCTCGACCCCAACGACGGTGGCGAGACGTGCACCGACACGGTGGTCAGCCCCGAGGTGGACAGCTGCACCTTCACCAGTCCCAACCTGCTGACGAACGGTGACAGCTACACCTTCACGGTGACCGCCACCAACGGCGACGGCGACAGCGCCGCCTCGGCTCCGTCGAACAGCGTCGTTCCTGGCGCTGTGCCCGACGCCCCGACCGGCGTCGTGGCCACGGCCGGGAACCAGACGGCCACCGTGACGTGGACGCCGGGCTTCGACGAGGGTTCGCCGACCACCACCTACACGGTGACTGCCACGGACACCTCGTCCCCGGCCCTCGACCCCAACGACGGTGGCGAGACGTGCACCTACACGGTGGTCAGCCCCGAGGTGGACAGCTGCACCTTCACCAGCCCCAACCTACTGACGAACGGTGACAGCTACACCTTCACGGTGACCGGCACCAACGGCAACGGCACGGGCGCCGCCTCGGCTCCGTCGAACAAGGTCACGCCGTCGACAGTGCCCGACGCCCCGACCGGTGTCGTGGCCACGGCCGGTGACCAGACAGCCACCGTCACGTGGACTCCTGGGTCCGACGAGGGTTCGTCCATCAGCGCCTACACGGTGACGGCCACGGACACCTCGTCCCCGGCCCTCGACCCCAACGACGGTGGCGAGACGTGCACCGACACGGTGGTCAGCCCCGAGGTGGACAGCTGCACCTTCACCAGTCCCAACCTGCTGACGAACGGTGACAGCTACACCTTCACGGTGACCGCCACCAACGGCGACGGCGACAGCGCCGCCTCGGCTCCGTCGAACAGCGTCGTTCCTGGCGCTGTGCCCGACGCCCCGACCGGCGTCGTGGCCACGGCCGGGAACCAGACGGCCACCGTGACGTGGACGCCGGGCTTCGACGAGGGTTCGCCGACTACCACCTACACGGTGACTGCCACGGACACCTCGTCCCCGGCCCTCGACCCCAACGACGGTGGCGAGACGTGCACCTACACGGTGGTCAGCCCCGAGGTGGACAGCTGCACCTTCACCAGCCCCAACCTACTGACGAACGGTGACAGCTACACCTTCACGGTGACCGGCACCAACGGCAACGGCACGGGCGCCGCCTCGGCTCCGTCGAACAGCGTCACGCCAACGTCAGGAGTGACAGGGCTCCAGATCACGACGAGCAGCTTGCCGGATGGCCAGAAGGGCGTGGCCTACAAGGTGAAGCTGGCTGCGACCGGCGGAACCGCCCCGTACAGCTGGAGCCTCAAGACGGGCCCGCTGCCTCCAGGATTGACGCTGAGCACCAACGGCAAGCTCGCCGGGACACCAACCAAGAGGGGCACGTACACCATGACCTTCAGGGTTGCTGACTCGGCCAGCCCCAAGGGCCATGCGACGGCGACGTTGACGCTGCACATCACCAAGTAGTCGTCACAGAAGGACAGAAGCCCGCCGGTACCGACTGCGGTCGGCCGGCGGGCTTCTCCAATTCAGGAGACGACGTCGGTTCAGGACACGGGCGTCGGCGGCCGGCCGCTGACGCAGGCCGGGTCCTTGTTCAGGACGCGGCGCCGGCCCGGGCCGCCAGGAAGACCGGGATGCGGCGATCGGTGTTCTGCTGGTACTCGGTGTAGGGCGGGTAGGCGGCGATGGCGCGCTCCCACCACTCCGCCCGCTCTTTGCCTTCGATCTGGCGAACGGTCACAGGGAAAGGCTCGGGACCGTCCTGGATCGTGACCTCGTCGGGGTGGGCCACGAGGTTGTAGAACCACTCGGGGTTCTCGGGTGCACCGCCCTTCGACGCCACCAGGGCGTAGGCGCCGTCGTGTTCGACCTTCATCAACGGGTTCTTGCGGAGGTTGCCGCTCTTGGCGCCTCTGCTCGTCACCACGATGATGGGCATGCCCGTGTCGAGCAGCGTGTTGGCCCGGGTCCCCCCGGACGCCTCGTACTCGGCTACCTGGTCGCGGACCCATTCAGACGGGCTGGGCTCATAGTCACCTTGGAGAGTTGCCATGGGCCGATCGTAGAGGGTTGGCGCTACGCTCCCTCCCGTGTCGCGGGCACCGCTGGACCCGGCCGAGGTGGCGGCGTTCCACACCAGCCTCTCCAACTGGGGTCGTTGGGGCCCCAACGACCAGCTGGGCGCCCTGAATCTCATCACGCCCGAGGTCACCGCGGCGGCGGCCTCACTGGTGCGGGCCGGTCGCCGGGTCTCGTGTGCCCGCGCCCTCGACACCACGCCGGCCGCCGACAACCCGATCCCCGTCACCCACCACATGACGGGCACCGACACCGAGGGCTACGGCGCCGACTACGTCGCCCTGGCCCCTCACGGTTACGCCACGAGCCACCTCGACGCCCTCTGCCACATCTTCCACGAGGGCCAGCTCTACAACGGCTATCCCACGGGGACGGTCACGGCGCACGGGGCGAGCAAGCTGGGCATCCACCACCTGCGCGAGGGCATCGTCACCCGCGGCGTTCTGCTCGACATCCCCGCTCTCCTCGGGAGCGACGCCCTCGAACCGGGTACCCCGATCTTTCCCGACGAGCTCGAGGCAGCCGAGCGCGCGGCGGGCCTCACCGTGCGCCGCGGTGACGCCCTGCTGGTGCGGACCGGGCGCTGGCGCTGGCGGGCCACGCGCGGACCTTGGGAGCCCTCGGTGCTGGCCGGGCTCGACGCGGCGTGCCTGCCGTGGCTGCGCGCCCGGGACGTGGCCACGCTGGGCAGCGACGGCGTGTCCGACGTGCTGCCGTCGCGCGTCCCCGGGGCGGTTCTCCCCGTGCACGCCGTGGCGATCGTGGCCATGGGTCTCCACCTGATGGACAACCTCGATCTGGACGGCCTGGCCGTCGCCTGTGCGCAGGAGGGCCGCTGGGAGTTCATGCTGACCGTGGCACCACTCATCCTGCGCCACGGCACGGCGTCACCGGTCAACCCCATCGCCCTGTTCTAAGAGCGCGCCCCACGTCGATGTTTGTCGCGCAGGCCGCGCTGAGCAACGTCGTCGTGGCAGCGATGGCCTTTCGAGCACGCACTGACGGCTCCAGCGGTCACCCACTCGTCCTTTCTTCCTGGTCATCGCCGGTCCACTCCCAACGCACACCTGGCGGCGACAATGGCCCGACGAGAGGTGGTGGTCATGGCCAAGGTGAAGCGCAACGGTCCCTGTCCGTGTGGGAGCGGCCAGAAGGCAAAACGGTGTTGCCTTGCGCCGACACAGGTCGTCGAGGCTCGGATCATCCCACCTGAACTGCTCGCGGACCTGCTGGTGGAATTATCCGGCACCAGCAAGATCGAGATGTACTCCCTCTTCGATCAGCTCGTCTCCCTGCCCGAGTTGGATCTGTCCCTCCAGGTGCCACTACCGGTCATTCGCACTCCCGACATCGATCGGGCGGTCCGCGCACTCATGGAAGACGACACCGACGAATTCGATAACGCCCTCTCTCAGGTGATGGCCGTCGTTGACACCGCGTACAACCGGCTCCTCCTTGCCCGAGCGGTCGTGATACTTCGAGACGCCGGCAAGATTTCGCAAAAGCTGGCTGCCCTCGCCGTGATCGAACTCGACCGCGAAACCTCAACGTTCTTCATGTCATCGGTCGCCGAATCTCTCAGCCTCTTGGCAGGGGATCGGCGAACCCCGAGTGGACTCCTGGTGGCGGTCCACTAGCACCAGCAGGTCGGAACAGGACCAGAAGGGCATCCACTCTCCTCTGGGGCCGCTCAGGTGCCTTCGAACGGAAACCCGAGATCGGGCGCCGTGAGCACGGCGCGGAAGGGGATGCCCTCGGCCGCGGCCATGGCCGCGACCGTGCCGCCGCGATCCACCACGGCGACCAACAGCACCACCTCTGCACCGGCGTCTTGGACGGCGTGCGCCGCCTCGAGGAGTGACGTGCCGCGGGTCACCGTGTCCTCGGTCACCACCACCTTGTCGCCCGGGTCCAATGCGCCGGCGATGCGGCCGCCCGCACCGTGGTCCTTGACTTCCTTGCGCACACTGAAGGCCTTGAGGGCGCGACCTCTCGACGCCGCCACCCCCGCCGTCACGAACGCGACGGGGTCCGCGCCCATGGTGAGACCGCCGATGGCCGTCGCCTCCTCGGGGACGAGCGACAGCACCGCATCGGCCACGAGCACCATCGCTTCGGGCCGGCACACGGTCTGCTTGGAGTCGATGAACCACGTGCTCTTCTTGCCCGACTTGAGGGTGAAGTCGCCCGTCTTGATCGAGTGCTCCAAGAGGTGGGCCCGCAGTGCGGGGTAGGCTCCACTCATGCGTAGCGGATCCCGGGCTCGTCGGTCACGCTGCCGATGACGGTGGCGACCACACCGGACGCCTCCAACACGGCTAGCGCCGTATCCGCCTGCGCCGCGGCGACCAGGAGTGCCATGCCGACGCCTCGGTTGAAGACCCGGTCCATCTCGTCCTCCTCGATCTGACCCAGGCGCGCGATCTCCTCGAAGATGCGCGGCTCGGTCCAGGCGCCGCGCTCGAGCGTGGCACCCAGACGCTCCGGGAGGGCCCGGGGCAGGTTGCCGACGAGGCCGCCCCCCGTGATGTGGGCACAAGCGTGCAGGACATCGCCCAGCGCGGCGTGCGCGGCCAACACGGCGGGGGTGTAGATCACCGACGGCCGCAGCAGCTCGTCGGCCACACTGACCGCGGCCCCCGCCCAAGCCGGGTCGTCGAGACCGAGGCCGGCCCGCTCGAGCAGGACGTGGCGGGCCAGGGTGTAGCCGTTGGAGCGCAGCCCGGGGGAGGCCAGACCGATCACGGCGTCGCCGGTCCGCACCCGCTCGGGACCGAGCTGGGCACCCTCTTCGACCACCCCCACCGCGAAACCGGCCAGATCGATCTCATCGGGTGCCATGACACCGGGGTGCTCGGCCGTCTCGCCACCGATCAGCGCGCAGCCGGCCTGCCGGCAGCCCTCGTGCACCCCGGCCACGACGGTGGCCACCGTGTCCGGATCGACCTTGCCGGTGGCGAGGTAGTCGAGCATGAAGAGCGGCTCGGCGCCGACGCACACCAGGTCGTCCACGCACATGGCCACGAGGTCGAGGCCGACCGTCTCGTAGCGGCCCGAGGCCCGGGCCACGACCAACTTGGTACCCACCCCGTCGGTGGAGGAGACCAGCACGGGGTGGGCGAAGCGGCTCGTGTCGAGCGGGAACTGGGCCCCGAAGCCGCCGATGCCCGCCACCATGGTGCGCAACCGATCCACCGCGGCGTCGCCGGCCGCGAGGTCCACGCCCGCCGCCGCATAGGTGGCGCCGCCGCCTTGTGCCACCCCGCTCAGACCCCGGGAAGCGCGGCCTGGTGGGCCATCGACGCGGCCGGCTGCCGGAAGGAGACCGGCGTGGCGCTGGCCGGCACCGTTGTCGGGTAGTCGCCGGTGAAGCAGGCGTCGCAGAACCCGCCGTCCGCTCCGATGGCGCGACGCAGGTTCTCGATGGTGATGTAGGCCAGCGAGTCCGCCCCGAGAATGGCGGCCATCTCGTCGACCGTGTGGTCCGTGGCCAACAACTCCTCGTAGGACGGCGTGTCGATCCCGTAGAAGCAAGGCCAGCGCCACGGGGGTGAGGAGATACGCAGGTGCACTTCGGCCGCACCGGCTTCGCGCAGCATCTTTATGACCGAGCGCTGCGTGGTACCCCGCACGATGGAGTCGTCGACCACGACGAGGCGCTTGCCCTCGATGGCGTCGGTCAGCGGATTGAGCTTGCGCCGCACCGCGTCGGCCCGCTCCTTCTGGCCGGGCGCGATGAAGGACCGGCCGATGTAGCGGTTCTTCACGAGACCCTGCCCGAAGGGGATGCCGCTGCCCCGGGCGAAGCCCTCCGCCGCGGGCACGCCCGATTCGGGCACGCCCATCACCATGTCGGCCTCGACCGGCGCCTGGGCGGCCAGGAGCTCGCCCATGCGGCACCGCGTCTCGTGCACCTCGCGTCCGTAGAGCCGGCTGTCGGGCCGCGCGATGTAGGCGAACTCGAAGATGCAGAGTCGGGGCTCGACCGGGCGGAGCCACGGGATTTCCAGACTGTGGGGTCCGTCGGCGTCGATCACGATCAACTCGCCGGGCTCCACCTCGCGCACGAAGGAAGCCCCGATGATGCTGAGCGCCGGCGTCTCCGAGGCCAGAGCCCAGCCCCGCGGCGCCTCGGCCGGTCCGATGCGGCCCAGGCACAGCGGACGGAACCCGTGCGGGTCGCGCACGCCGAAGAGGCGTTGGGAGTTCATCAGCACCATGGAGAAGGCGCCCTCGACGATCGGCAGCACCGCTCGGAGGGCCTGGGCCAGGTCTTCGGTCTCGGGGAAGGACTTGGCCAACAGCTCGGCGACGACGTCACTGTCGGTGCAGAAGGAACCCGGCAGCATGCCGACCTTCTCGGCCAGCTCCGCCGTATTGGTCAGATTGCCGTTGTGACCCAGTGCGAAGCCGGCCCGTCCGACCGGACGGTAGACCGGCTGCGCCCCGCTCCAGTCCGACGCGCCGTGCGTCGAGTAGCGGGTGTGGCCGATGGCCAGATGACCTTCGAGCGCCGAGAGCGTGCGCTCGTCGAAGACGGTGGCGACCAGGCCCATGTCCTTGACGACCATCACGGTCTCACCGTCCGAGACCGCCATGCCGGCTGATTCCTGGCCCCGGTGCTGCAGGGCGAAGAGGCCGTCGAAGGTGAGATTGGCCACCCTCGCGCCGGGCGCGTAGACCCCGAAGACACCACACGCTTCCTTCACGGCATCCCCATTGTCGCACAGGCCTGCCCGGTCGGTTCCATCAGGCTCCGCCCAGCGCATCCTGCAGGCTGCCCAGGTACGCATGGCGCAGCACGTCCACCGGCAGGTCGACCAGGTCGCCGAGCACGAACCGCTCGCCGCCGGCCCGGCCCAGCACCGTCGCCTCGACGCCCGCCGCCGTGGCCAGGGCGCACAACGCGTCGGGCTCGTCGCTGGCCACCACGAAGCGCGACGGCGCTTCCGCGAAGAGCGCGGCCGCTGCGGTCACCTCGACCTGGCAGCCCAGCGTGGATTCCGCGGCCATCTCGCCCAGGGCCACGGCCAGGCCGCCACCGGACACGTCGTGCACGGCGCGCACCGGTCCCGCTCCCCCGCCCACCTGGGTGGCCACCAGTCCGGCCACGAACCGGCACGCCGCGGCGTGGACGGCGAAGTCGACCGGGGGAACGCGGCCGCCGCGGTGCTGGCGCCGCTCGGTGGCCCAGCGCGTGCCCTCCAGCGTGGGGGACGGGTCGAGGGCGGGGCCGAGGACGACGACGGTGTCGCCGGCCGACCACGCGAGGCCGGGCGGGCGGACGCGCACCGCCTCGACCAGGCCGAGGAGGCCGAGCACCGGTGTGGGGTCGATGTCGGCGCCTCCGCTCTCGTTGTAGAGGCTGACGTTGCCCCCGATGACGGGCAGGTCCAGGGCACGACATGCCTCGGCCATCCCGTCGATGCACTCGGCGAGTTGCCACATCACCTCGGGGTGCTCGGGGTTCCCGAAATTGAGGCAGTTGACCACGGCGACCGCAGTGGCGCCGACGCAGGCCAGATTGGCCACACCCTCGGCCACGACGAGCGCGGTGCCGTGGCGCGGGTGCAGCGCGCACGCCCGCGGGTTCGAATCGGTGGTCACGGCGACGCCGCGTTCGGAGTGCGGCAATCCGGGCCCGGCCAGGCGGAGGAGCGCGGCGTCGGCGCCCGGCCCGACCACGGTGTTGAGGAACAGTTGGTGGTCGTACTGGCCGTAGACCCAGCGCGGCGAGCGCAGCAGCGCCAGCAGGTCGGCTGCGCAATCGTCGGGGGGCGCCGGCACCGCGGCGGCGGGACGCGCCGGCGCCCGTCGGGGGCGGTCGTAGAGCGGCGCGTCGTCGGAGAGCGACGCCGCCGGTACATCGGCCAGGATCGTTCCGTCGAAGCCGTCGCGGATGCGCAAACGGCCGCCGCCGTCGGGCTCGGGTTCGGTCACCACCCCGATGACGGTGGCGCGCACCTCCCACTTGGCGCAGATCCGGGCCACCTCGGGCCAGGACTCGGGGGTGACGATGGCCAGCATCCGCTCCTGGCTCTCGCTCGTCATCACCTCCCAGGGCTCCATGCCGTCCTCGCGCCGGGGCACGGCGCTCACGTCGACGTCCATGCCCACCCCGCCGCGCCCGGCCGTCTCGCTGGTGGCGCAGGCCAACCCGGCGCCACCCAGGTCCTGGATCCCCACCACGAGCTTGGTGTCGAGCAACTCGAGGCAGGCCTCGATGAGGCGCTTCTCCTCGAAGGGGTCGCCCACCTGGACGCTGGGCCGCTTGGCGTCGTCGGCGGCCTCCTCCTCGCCGCTGAAGCCGGCAGAGGCCAACACGCTGACCCCGCCGATGCCGTCGCGGCCCGTGCTCGAACCGAGGAGCACGGCCAGGTTGCCCGGGCCCGATGCGATGCCGAGCACGAGACGGTCGGTGGGCAGCGCGCCCATGCAGAGCACGTTGACCAACGGGTTCTGGGCGTAGCACGGGTCGAACGTCAGCTCGCCGCCGACCGTGGGCACGCCGACCGAGTTGCCGTAGCCCGAGATGCCGCTGACGACGCCCTCGACCAACCAACGCTGCCGGGCGTCGTCGGGCGGCCCGAAGAAGAGCGGGTCCATGACGGCCAGAGGTCGCGCTCCCATGGTGAAGATGTCGCGCATGATGCCGCCGACCCCGGTGGCCGCGCCCTGGTAGGGCTCGATGGCAGAAGGATGATTGTGGCTCTCGATCCGGATGGCCACCGCGATGCCGTCGCCGGCGTCGATCACGCCTGCGTTCTCCCCGGGGCCGACCAGGACCCGGTCGCCCTCGGTGGGCAGGCGGCGCAGGTGCAGGCGGGAGGACTTGTAGGAGCAGTGCTCGCTCCACATCACCGCGTAGAGGGCGAGCTCGAGATGGTTGGGCGGCCGCCCGAGGATCTTGGCCACCGCGTCGAACTCGTCGTCGGTGAGTCCGAGCGCCCGGTGCAGGGACCCCTCGTCGGCGGGGGCCGGCGGATTCGACTCCTCGGCCGCGGGGGTCATGACCCCTTCAAAACTACCGGCCCGACCGCCCGACCCCGGCCGCTCCGACCTCTGCGGCCGGGGCTCCCCGGTCCCGCTACCCGGGTCGATGACGGGGGCGGTGGCCGGACCCGACGAGAGACGGCTCACAGCGCGTCCCGCCGTACCCAGGCCCAGTGCAGGACGTAGACCGACAGCGCCACGGTGAGGACGTTGATGGCCAACTCGACCACGCCGTTGGCGCCCTTGGCCCAGACGCCATGTTCGAGGTCGTAGAGCACGTCCATACAGAACAGATAGATGCCCGCTCCACCCCCCGCCAGCAGCCAGAACAGGGCTGCCCGCCGCGCCGTCAGGAGGCAGAAGGAGGCGGCGAGCAGGCAGAGGGCGAGCCAGCCGTCGGCCAGGGGGAAGGCACCCTCGAACTGCGTGTAGGGCACGGTGGTCTCCGAGGCGACCAGCGAGCGGTGGGCGTACCAGGCCACCCAGTAGGCCAGGATCAGGAGCGCCGCCGAGAGAAGCACGGTGGCCATGGCGCGGCGCTCCCGCGTCCCGACCGTCACCGTGGTGGCCCGGCTCACCCCGGCCACGCTACCGGGGCCCGGCAATGGGGGATCGGAGAAAACCCTGAATGGCGTCACTCCAACCTGGATATTTGCTGGGACAGAGGCCGCGAATTTGCCCGATGGGTTCACCCTCCGCGTCGCTAAATAAGTCGCAGAACAAATCCGTTCATTTGCTGCATATGGGTTCGCCATGTGGGGCAGAATGAAACCATGGCAACAAAGGCAAAAACTCCGGCTCCTCGCAAGCCCATGAGCTCGGGCCACAAGGCCGCGCTCGCCCGTGGGCGCGCCGAGAGTGCATCAGTCCGTCACTATCTCGAAGCGCTCGAGACCTCCAAGCCCAAGCGGGGCCGCAAGCGCACCCCGGCCTCCATCGACAAACGGCTGGGTTCTATCGAGAACCAGCTGGCCTCCGCGGACGCCCTCACCCGCCTGCACCTGCTCCAGGAGCAGAAGGATCTGCTCGAAGAACGGTCCCGGGTCGACCAGGTCAAGGACCTCTCGGCCCTCGAGAAGCAGTTCATCAAGGTGGCCAAGGCCTACGGAGAGCGCAAGGGCATCAACTACGCCACCTGGCGGGCCGCCGGGGTCAGCGCCGCCGTGCTCCAGAAGGCCGAGATCGGTCGCTCCCGGGCCTGACCGCTCAGCCGCCCCGGGCGAAGGCCTCCACCATGGCGACCCGCCAGGGGACCAGGTTCGCCTTGCGCTCGAGCGGGGTCTTGCCCAGGCGCACCACGACGAGGTCGAGCGGCGGGCAGATGATGATCGACTGCCCCTCGTAGCCCGCGGCGCGGAACGTACCCAGGCGGTCGCCGGCCTCGCCCCACCAGTGGGATCCGTAGGGCGCGCCGTCCTCGGGATCGACCGAGACCATGGTCCGCCCGTCGTCGACCCAGCCCTCGGGGAGGACCCGGGCGCCCGCCCAGAGGCCGCCGCGCAGGTAGAGCAGGCCGAAGCGGGCCCAGTCGCGCGCCGTGGCCCGCAGAGAGGACGAAGCCACCCAGGTGCCGGCGGCGTCGAACTCGGGATCCGCGCTGGTCATACCGATCGGGGCGAACAGCCGCGAGTGCAAGAACCGGGCGTAGTCCTCGCCGGGGCCGACCAGGCGAGCCACGATGCCCGAGATGATGTTCGAGGTGCCCGACGAATAGTTGAAGCGCGTCCCCGGTTCGGCGGCCAGTGGCCGGTCGGCCGCGAAGCGGGCCATGTCCTCCTGACCGTCGCCGAAGAGCATCGCAATGACGTCGGACGCCCGGTCGTCGACGTAGTCCTCGGCCCAGTCCAGCCCGTCGCGCATGGCCAGGAGCTGACGCAGGGTGATGGACCGGCGGGGATCGTCGGCGCCCGACCATTCCGGTACGGCCGCAGGCGCATTCAGGTCGATCCTGCGTTCCCCGACCAGCAGGCCCACCGCGGCGTGCAGCACCGACTTGGCCATGGACCAGCTGAGGAGCGGCGTGTCCGCCGTGACCCGCGTCGGCGGCTGGTCGAAGTGCTCGAGCGCGCCGTCGTAGCGCTCCGCGATCACGCTGGCCGCCCTGGACCACGACCACGGCGTAGGTCTCGGCCAGCGGGCCGTCGCGGTCGAAGACCTCGTCGAGCAGCGGCGTCAGTTCCACGCCCGCCGGCACCGTCCCCTCGGGCCAGGCCTCGGTGGGCCACGGCACGCCGTTTGGTTGGGTCGGCAGCGCGGCGAGCGCGCTCACAGCGACGCGAGGAAGGCCAGCAGCGCGGCGTTCGTCTCGGCCGGCCGCTCCTGTTGCACCCAATGGCCCGCGCCGTCGACGACGGTGGTGCCGCGGAAGTCGGGCAGTGCCTCGGCCATGGCCTCGGCCGCCCCCGGCATCATGAGGTTGACCGGGTCGAGCGAACCGGTGATGAAGCCGATCGGCATCTCGTAGACCGACGGCGCAATGTCCTTGGACCGCGCCCAGTTGGCGTCCATGTTGCGGTAGAAGCTCACCGGGCCGAACAGGCCGCCCCGTCCGAGCCCTTCGACGTAGACGTCGATGTCCTCTTCGCTGATCCACGCCGGCATCTTCTTGGGCGGCGGGGTGAGGATGTCGAGGAATTTCGTCCCCTCCCGCGGCGCGTCGGGCCGCAGGGGGTTGGGGTTCGCCATCCCCTCACCGCCGGCCGAGTAGAGCATGGTGCGCACCCAGCGGCGCGGGTCGGCTTCGAACTCGGCCTCGGCCGGCCCGACGTCTTGGAAATACAGCATGTAGAAGAACTTGCCCTCGAAGAGATGCTCGAAGATCTCCGTGGGCGGGCCCCCGGCGTTCGTGTAGGGGACGCTCATGTTGTAGATGGCGGCCACCCGGTGGGGGTGCAGCCGGCCCTGCTCCCACACCACCATGGCGCCCCAGTCGTGGCCGGAGAACACGGCCGTCTCGTAGCCGTAGTGGTCGAGCAGGCCGCACAGGTCGCCCGTCAACTGGTCCGAGCCGTAGTCGGCCACCGCCGTGGGGTGCGAGCTCCGGCCGTAGCCGCGCAGGTCGGGCGCCAGCACGCGGTAACCGGCCTCGGCCAGACCCACCAGTTGGTGGCGCCACGAATACCAGAGCTCGGGGAAGCCGTGGCACAGGACGACGGGGCGGCCGTCGGCCGGCCCGGCCACGGCGACGTGCAGCTCGATCCCGTTGGTCGGGACCATCTCGTGGGTGATCTCAGGCTCGTGGGTGATCTCAGGCACTGGGCACCTCGGCGCCCGTCCCGGCCCCGGCCTTGGCGGCCTTCTCCTCCTGGTGCTGCGCGATGGCCGACATCACGGCGTTGCCCGCCGCGCCGATGAACTCGGGCCGGTTCTCGGCCGCCCAGTCCCGGCTGGCCGTCAGGGTCTCCGAGGTGCCCTGGAAGTGCGGGGCGACGTAGCGGGCCAGCAGCTCGTAGGAATGACGGGTGGCCTCGGTGTCGGCCCACTCGTGCCCCATGCAGAGGTAGGTGCCGAAGCCGCCCGACTGCACCTGGAGGCGCTCGATCTGCGCGATGGCGTCTTCCACGGTGCCGATCACGGCGATGCCCGACGCGTTGAGCGCGTCGACCAGCGAGGCGAAATTGTCGGTGTCGGGCGCAATGGGGAGCGCGGCCACCCGTTGGAAGTAGTCGACCCACTCCTCCAACCCGAAGGCCACGTCGGCCGACGGCCTGCTCCCTTGTGTCGGCGATGTGCATGGGGCCGACGAGCCGCCAGCGGTTGCGGTCGACCGTGGTCGAGAACTCCTCGGCCCGCTCGGCCATGACCGTGAAGTGCGAGCCGAGCACGTCGAAGCCGCCCTCGGTGGTGGCGCCCAGGGACAGGAGACTGCAGCCGAAGCGCCCGGCCAGGCGGGGCCCGGCCGGGGAGACCTGCGCCGCGACGGCGACCTCGGGCATCGGTCGCTGGTACGGGCGCAGCTGCAGCCGGGCCTTGACCAGCCTGAACCAGTCGGTCTCCATGGTGACCGTCTCGCCGGCCAACAGGCGCAGGATCGCCTCGAGCGACTCCTCCATCATGTCGCGCTGGCGGGCCGGGTCGATGCCCATCATGAACGCGTCCGAGGGCAGCGCGCCCGGTCCCACGCCGAACATGACGCGGCCGCGGGTGAGGTGGTCGAGCAGGACGATGCGGTCGGCCAGGATGAAGGGCTGGTGGTAGGGCAGGGACGAGACGCCCGTGCCCAGACGGATGTGCGTGGTGCGCTGCGCCGCGGCGGCGATGAACACCTCGGGCGACGAGATGATCTCGTAGCCGGCGGAGTGGTGTTCGCCGAACCAGGCTTCGTCGAAACCCAGGCGGTCGAGGTGCTCGATCAGCTGCAGGTCGCGCTCGAGCGCCAACGTCGGGTTCTGCCCGACCGGGTGGAACGGGGCCAGGAAGATGCCGAACCTGAGGCGCCCGTCGGCGTCAATGCTTGTCATCGCTCTCCGTTTCTATGGCTTGACCAGTTCTCTGGCTTGACGAGTTCTACGGCTTGACCAGGATCTTGCCGTGCTCGCCGGGGGTGCGCAGCGTGGCGAAGGCGCCCGGGGCGCCGGCCAGGTCCACCGAGGCCGTGACCAGCTGCTCGGCTCCGGGCACCCCGGCGGCCAGGCGGGCCAACGTGGCGGCGAACTCGTCGGGCGTGTAGCCGAAGGAGAAGCGCAGCTCCATCTCCTTGGTCACGGCCATGAAGGGCTCGATGCTGTCGGTGTGCATGCAGACGCCCACGACCACGATGCGGCTGTGCGGCGGCGCCTCGGCGATGAGCGACTGCAGCATCCCGGGCACCCCGACCGCCTCGAAGACGACCGGGTCGTGGAATGTGCCGCCGAGCATGCTCGCCCCGATGCGCTCCATCACCGTCCGCGGCACGCCGTAGTCCGACCAGCGCTCGTGGGGCGAACCCTCGGCCGGGTCGAGCACGACGTCGGCCCCGAAGGCTTCGGCCAGCCGGCGCCGGGTGGGCGAGAAGTCGGCGGCCAGGACCGGGCCGTGTCCCCGGCCCTTCGAGCGCGGCGATGACGGCCAGGCCGACGGGTCCGCACCCCACCACGAGGCAGGGCTGCCCCTCGGCGAGGTCCGCCAGCCCCACTGCGTGTTCGCCGACCGCCAGCGGTTCGGTCAGCGCGGCGGTGTCCGTGTCGAGCGCGTCGGGCACGGGGAGGAGCAGCAGCTCCTGGAGCACTAGGTGCTCGGCCAGCGCGCCCGGATAGTGGTTGGAGTAGCCGATCTGCTCGACGCCCGTCGGCCCCACCAGGATGGGCACCGAGCAGACCCGGGTGCCCACGGGCAGGGTGCCCGCGGTGTCGGGTCCGTGCTCGACGATCTCCGCGCAGAACTCGTGGCCGAAGACGCAGTCGGCCGTCGGATCGAGGGCCGGCACGCCGACCGAGTCCATGAGGGAGGTGAAGTGGGCGAAGTCGCCCAGCGCGTGCAGATCGGACCCGCAGATCCCGGCGGAGAGCGAGCGCACGACGACGTGGCCCGACGAGGGGACGGGATCGGACACCTCGCCCACCACCAGCCGGCCCTCCCTGGTCACCGCAGCCCGCATGGCACTGCCACCCCCTTTTTGACGGCGCGTCCCACCGCGCCGTCGCGACGTTCGTCCGGCACGGTGAGTCTCACACAGGCACCCGAGGGGGCGCCCGGGTGAGTGGGCCGGGGAGTGGGCCGGTTCACTGGGCCGGTTGACTGGGCCGGGCCCGGGCCTCGTGACGGGCCCGGGCCGGAACGGTCAGTGGGCAGGCGTTGAACGCCGGCGCCGGACCGACAATGGTGGGGCCATGCCGATTCTGAGCCCGGAGCACGATCTGGCCCACCCCGTCGAGGGAGACGCAGCCTGGAGCGAGTCGTGGTACTTCAATGCGTACGACCCCGGGAGCGACTCGGGCTTCTTCACCCGCGTCGGGGTGCGCCCCAACGAGGGGACGATGGACGTCGGCATGTCCGTCTGGCTGCCGGGCGGCGAGCTCGGCGAGTACCGCTTCGTGAAGGAGCAGCGGACCATGCTCGACAGCACGCTCGAGGTGGGCGACGTCCGCTACGAGATGCTCGAACCCACGCGGGCCTGGCGCCTGACCATGGACGGCACCGTGGCCGCCCGGCCGTGCCGGCGCGGCGAGGACACGACCCGTCCCGTCGCGGTCGCGCTCGACGTGCGCTTCGACGCGGTGACCCCGGCCATCGGGACCGACGGCCAGCCGAGCGGCGGCCCCCGGTCGGCCGAGGCGGCCGCCGCGGCCGGCACGGTGGGCAAGGGCCATCTCGAACAGGCCGGGCGCTGGACCGGCACCCTCAGCGTCGACGGCACGGTGCACGAGTGGCAGAGCGCGCACGGCAACCGCGACCGCTCCTGGGGCCCGCGGCGCTGGGGCGGTCCGAAGATGTGGCGTTGGTTTTCCATCAACGTCGGCGAGGACACCCACTTCGGCGGCATCCGGTTGGGCACCGACGCCGGCGATCTCCACCGCGGCTGGGTCTGGGACGGCGGCCGGGCCACGTCGGTGGCCGAATGGCGCGTCGCCACCGAGCTGGCCGACGACGGGGTCACGCACCGGGTGGTCCATCTCGACGTGGCCGACAAGGCGGGCCGCACCCACCACCTGCGCGGAGACGTCCTGCGGGTGGCCGACATCGGGCGGGCCGGCGGCACCATGGTCAACGAGGGCCTGGCCCGTTGGACCTACGACGACGCCGATGGCGGAACCCGCACGGGGTACGGCATCTGCGAGTACCTGCACCAACTCGACGGGGCCGGGAGGCCGGTCGTCCCGGTCGAGTAGGCACACCGGTGAGCGATTCGGGAGGGGGCGACGACCTGGCGGGCGCGCTCGGGCGTCGCCTGGGCGGCCGCGTGCACGGCCTGCGCCGGCTCTCCGGGGGCGCTTCGAGGGTGACCAGCTCGTTCGACCTCGAGGTGGCCGGCGACCGGCGTGCGCTCATCCTCCAGGTCGAGCGGGGCCGGGGCCCGACCCAGGGCAAGAGCCGGACCGAGCGCGACCTGCTCGAAGCGGCCGGCGCCGGCGGCGTCCCGGTGCCCCAAGTCGTCGCCCTGGGCCAGGACGACGACATCGGCCCGGCCTGGTTGGTGGTCGAGCGGCTCGAGGGCGAGACCATCCCCCGCAAGCTCCTGCGCGACGACGAGTGGGCGACCGCCCGCGGCGCCCTCACCGCACAGTGCGGGCGCGCCCTGGCCGCCATCCATGCCATCGACCCCGACGGCGTCGACGGCCTGCCCCGGGCCGACCCGCTGCGCGATCCCCTGCCCCTGCTCGATGCGCTGGGCGAGGCGCGTCCCGCGCTCGAGCTCGGGGCACGCTGGCTGGCCGCGCACGGACCCGAGCCCGGCCCCCGGGTCACCGTCCACGGCGACTTCCGCTGCGGCAACCTCCTGGTCGGGGCCGAGGGGCTGCGCGGCGTGCTCGACTGGGAGCTGGCCCACGCCGGCGACCCGGCCGAGGACATCGGATGGCTCTGCGCCCCGGCCTGGCGCTTCGGCGGCCCGGGCGAGGTGGGCGGGTTCGGCCGGCTCGACGAGCTGCTCGACGCCTACCGCGAAGCCGGCGGCAGCACGGTGACCCCGGCCCGGGTGCACTGGTGGCAGGTCTACGCCACGCTCAAGTGGGCCGTCATCTGCGCGCTGCAGGCGGCGACCCACCTCAACGGGCTGACCCGCTCGGTGGAGCTGGCCGCCATCGGCCGCCGCGTCTGCGAGAGCGAGTGGGACCTCTTCGTCCTCCTCGGGGTGACGCCGCCCGCCGCCCGCCCCGGGCCCGAACCGGCGGTCGGACCTCTGCCGCCCTTCGGACGGCCCAGCGCGGCCGAGCTCGTCGAGGCGGTGCGCGAGTACCTCGACGGGGTCACCGAGCGCGGCGAGGGCGCCGCCGGCTTCGAGGCCCGCGTCGCCCGCAACGCGCTGAGCGTGGTCGAGCGCGAGCTCCGGCTCGGCCCGGCGCTGGCCGGTGCCCACGCGGCGCGCCTGGCCCAACTCGGCTTCGACGACGACGCCGGATTGGCTGCGGCGCTGCGTGCCGGGACGCTCGACGCGGCCTGGGACACGGTGGCACGCGCACTGGCCGCGTCGGCCCGCGACCAACTGCGGGTGGCCAACCCCTCCTACTTGCCGGCGGGGATGGCGTAGAGCGCCGGCGCCGGTGCCCCGGGTTCCGCCGAGACCGACGCATCCGCCACCTCGGTGCGCCGGGTGCCGATGCCTTGGAGGACGGCGCCGGCCAGCAGGCTGACGGCGGTCATGAAGAGCCAGGCGTGGTGGAACGCCGGGACCGCCGCCGCGCCGGTGGCCGAGCCCAAGATGGCCACCAGGCAGGCCACGCCGAGGGCCACCCCGATCTGGCGGGACATGGCGTAGAGGGCAGAGCCGGTGGCGAAGCGCTGGGGCGGCAGCGGGGCCGTGGCGGCGCCCCCGAGGGAGGGCAGCATCAGTCCGACGCCGAATCCACCGAGCAGGCTGCCCGGGAGGTAGGCGCCGAGGTAGTCGGGGACGGCGCTCACGTGGGTCACCCACCACAGGCCGCCGCCCGCGAAGAAGAGCGAGCCGAGGGTGCCGACAACCCGGTGGCCGAGCCGACCGCCCACGATGCCGCCGGGGAACGCGGTCAGCCCGGCCAACAAGGGCCCGGGGGCGATCAGGAAGCCGGCGCGCAGGACCGATTCGTGCCAGACGCCGGTGAGGAAGAGGACACCGCCGAGGACGAGAGCGCCGAAGCCGCAGAAGAAGGCGAGCGAGCTGATGTCGGCCAGCGCCACCGCCCGGTGCCGGACCACTGCCGGCTCGAGGATGGGGTTGGGGTGACGGAACGAACGCTCCACCAACCAGGCGCCCGAGACGGCGGCCAGCGCGAAGGCGCCCAGGATGCGGGGGCTGTCCCAGCCCCAGTCGCTCCCCTCGACGATGGCGGCGACGAGGCTGGCCACCGAGACCGAGAGGAGCGCGGCACCGAGCAGATCGGAGCGCTGGGCCGCCGGGTCGCGCACCTCACGGAGCTCGCGGACCCCGAAGACGAGGGCGAGCATGCTGAAGGGGAGGTTGACCAGGAAGACCCAGCGCCAGCTGGCCTGGACCAGCAGGCCGCCGATGGGCGGGCCGAACGCGGCGGCGGCGCCGCCGACGGCCGACCACAGCCCGATGGCCGCGCCCTTGCGCTCGGGACCGAAGGCGGGGAGCAGGAGCCCCAACGACGTGGGCAGCATGAGCGCACCGCCGGTGGCCTGGAGGACGCGCGCCCCGACCAGGACGCCCAGGCTCGGTGCCAGGGCGCACAACGCCGACGAGGCCGTGAAGATGGCCAGCCCGAGCAGGAAGGCCCGTTTGCGCCCGGCCCGGTCGGCCCAGCGCCCCGCCGGGACCAGGGCGGCCGCGAAGACGATCGTGTAGGCGCTCAGCACCCACGAGAGCGAGTTCAGGGTCTCGCCGTGGAAGCTCTCCGAGATGCTCGGAAAGGCGATGTTCACGATGAAGAGGTCCAACGAGGAGAGAAATACGCCGGTCAGCACGATCAGGGCGGTGAGGGTGGGACGGGTGCGGGCGGCCGTCGGCGTCGAACCGGTTGGTTGTTTCACAGGACTCACCCTAGACCAGGAAGTTGCATGAAACAACGCATTCGGGGAAATGTGCGATATGCTGGATGGATGCTGCATCGCGACTATCCCAGCCAGTACTGCCCGGTGGCGGCCACCCTCGAGGTGGTGGGCGAGCGCTGGACCCTGCTCATCATCCGCGACATCTTCTTGGGCATCCGGCGCTTCGACGATCTCCAGCGTGATCTCGGGGTGGCCCGCAACGTCCTCCAGGCCCGGCTCGAGCGCCTGGTCGACGAGGGCATCCTGGTCAAGCGGCCCTACCAGGAGCGGCCGCCGCGCAGCGAGTACCGCCTGACCGAGAAGGGCGCCGACCTGTGGCCGGTGCTCGTGTCGCTCCTCCAGTGGGGCGACCGCTACGGGCTCGAGGGTGAGCGGCCCATGATCCTCCAGCACCGCGGGTGCGGCGGCGAGCTCGACGACCGCCGGCGCTGTACGTCGTGCGGGGTCGACGTGACCGTGACCGAGGCGGTGGCCAGCCGGACCGGCGCCGCCCGCCCGGGGGCGGAGAGGGCCGAAACGGCCGCCGTCTGAGCGGAGCGGACGGTGCGTCAGTACCGTTCGTCTGCATGAGCAGCAGCGACGACGCCTTCCTCGACGCCACCGCACAGGCCGAGCTGGTCCGGACCAAGCAGGTCTCCCCGGCCGAACTGGTCGAGGGGGCGATCGCTCGTATCGAGCAACTGAATCCGCAACTGAACGCGGTCATCCACGAGCTCTTCGACCGGGCCCGGGGCGAGGCCGCCGCGGCCTTGCCCGACGGACCCTTCCGCGGCGTCCCCTTCTTGCTGAAGGACCTCGGGGCGGAGTTGGCCGGCACGCCGTTGTGCGAAGGGTTGTCCTTCGCCGGCGACTACCACTCGACCGAGACCCAGGAGCTGACGCGCCGCTACATGGCGGCCGGTTTCGTGATCTGCGGCAAGACCAACACACCCGAGCTGGGCATTCTGCCGACCACCGAACCGCGCCGGTTTGGCGCGACGCGCAACCCGTGGCACACCGATCATTCCACCGGCGGCTCGTCGGGTGGTTCGGCCGCCGCCGTGGCCTCGGGCATGGTGCCGGCGGCGCACGCCAACGACGGCGGCGGGTCCATCCGCATTCCCGCGTCGTGCTGCGGCCTGGTCGGCCTCAAGCCGACGCGCGGCCGTAACTCGCTGGCCCCCCAGTACGGCGACCTGATGGGAGGGGTCGTCTGCGAGCACGTGGTGACGCGGTCGGTGCGCGACAGTGCGGCCATCCTCGATGCGACGGCGGGGCCGGTGCCCGGCGACCCGTACTGGGCCCCACCGCGCCGCGGCCCGTCGTTCGCGGCGGCGGCGGCGACACCGCCGCCGGGCTTGCGGGTCGCCCTCCTGACCAGTTCGCCCACCGGCAGCGCGGTGCACCCTGACTGTGTGATGGCCGCGGAGGCGACGGCCCGCCTGTGCGAAGCGCTGGGCCACCGGGTCGAGGTGGCCGACCTCCCCGTGGACGGTGATGCCTTCGTGGGTGACTTCGTCAACGCCTGGGCGGCCGGGAACGCCTGGGGCCTGGCCGACTGGGAGCGCCGGGTCGGCCGTCGCGCGAGCGAGGAGGACGTGGAGCCGCTGACCTGGGCCCTGGTGCAGATGGGCCGTGGGCTCGACGCGGGTGCCTATCTCATGGCGGTGCAGGGTCTGCAACGAGCCACCCGCCAGATCGCCGCCTCCTTCGAGGAGTTCGACGTCCTGCTCACCCCGACGCTCGGGGAGCCGCCGGCCCCGCTCGGCACGTTCGACTCGCCGCCCGGCGAGCCGCTGGCCGGCTTGTTCCGCGCGGCCGACTACGTGCCCTTCACGCCCCCGTTCAACGTCACGGGACAACCGGCGATCTCGCTGCCGCTGGCCTGGAACGAGGCGGGGCTGCCCATCGGTGTGCAGTTCGTCGGGCGCCTGGGCGACGAGGAGACGCTGCTCGCCCTGGCCGGACAGCTCGAGCAGGCGTCGCCGTGGGCCGACCGGAGGCCGCCGGTCTCGGCCTAGGGGAGCACGAACCGATTGCTCTCGTCTCCCCTGAGATCAGGAGCTTGCGGCCACCCCCACCATCGGGGCGTTCAGGTGCTTTCCCCCCATCGAGCCGAAGAACGCGGCGTCGCCCAGAGCAAACACCCCGCCGTCTGAGCCCACCAGCCAGTAGCCCTTTCCGTCGGGCGTGGCGGCCATCCCCACCATCGGGGCGTTCAGGTGCTTTCCCCCCATCGAGCCGAAGAATGCGGCGTCGCCCTGAGTAAACACCCCGCCGTCGGAGCCCACCAGCCAGTAGCCGTTTCCGTCGGGAGTGGCCGCCATCCCCACCATCGGTGCGTTGAGATGGGTGGCGGCCTGTGAGCCGAAGAACCCGGCGTCGCCGTGCGCGAACACTTCACCATCCGCCGCCACCAGCCAGTAGCCCTTGCCGTCGGGCGTGGCCGCCATCCCCACCACCGGCGCGTTGAGATGGGTGGTGGCCTGTGAGCCGAAGAACCCGGCGTCGCCGTGCGCGAACACCCCGCCGTCAGCCGCCACCAGCCAGTAGCCCTTTCCGTCGGGCGTGGCCGCCATCCCCACCATCGGATCGTTGAGGTGCGAAGCGCCCTGGGAACCGAAAAACCCGGCGTCGCCGTGCGCGAACACCCCGCCGTCCGAACCCACCAGCCAGTAGCCCTTTCCATCAGGGGTGGCCGCGATCCCCACCATCGGGGCATTGAGGCGGTTCGTGGCCTGTGAGGCGAAGAATCCGGTGTTGAAGGCGAAGACGCCGCCGTCGGCGGCCACCTCGTCGTAGCCCCCGGTGACGGCTGAGACGGCCCCCGAGATCGTCACCGCCTGGCTGCTGCTCGCCGCGGGCCCACCGTTTCTGCTCATGGTCTGACCTGTGAAGACCTGGGTGGTGGAGGTGCCCGTCGAGTCGGTCACCGTCAAGGTGACGGGGTAGGAGCCGGGGGCGGCGAAGGTGTGGGTGATCGTCGCCGTGGTCGTCGTGGCGCTGGTGCCGTCACCGAAGGTCCAGGCGTAGCTGGCGATGGTGCCGAAGTGGGCACTCGAGGCCGAGGCATCGAGCGAAGTCGGCGAACCGGGGGGTGCTGCCGTGGCCGTGAACGAGGCGGTGGGCGCCTGGTCGGGGGTGATGGCCACACCGAGTGGAGAGTTGCCGACCGGGATGGCTATCCCGATCGTGTTGGTGGCGATGGTGATAGGAGTCACGCTGTCCGAGCTGGCGTTGGCCACGTAGACGGTCGCACCGTCGGGGGTGATGGCGATGCCCGTGGGATTCTGCACGGCGATGGGGGTGCCGGGGGTGTTGGTGGCGATGGTGATGGGGGTCACTGCATTGGAACCGCTGTCGGCCACGTAGGCGGTTGTGCCGTCAGGGGTGATGGCGATGCCTTGGGGTCTGGTTCCCACGGGGATGGGGGTGCCGGGCGTGTTGGTGGCGATGGTGATGGGGGTCACCGTCTTGGAGAGAAAGTTGCTCACGTAGGCGGTTGTGCCGTCGGGGGTGATGGCGATGCCTTCGGGAGCAATTCCCACCGGGATCGGGGTGCCGGGCGTGTTGTTGGCGATGGTGATGGGGGTCACCGTGTGGTTGGAGGTGCTGTCGTTGGTCACGTAGGCGGTGGTGCCGTCGGGGGTGATAGCGATGCCGAAGGGAGTGGTCCCCACCGGGATCGGGGTGCCGGCGGTGTTGGTGGCGGTGTCGATCGGAGTCACAGAATCGGAACCGCTGTTGACCACGTAGGCGGTCGCGCCGTCGGGGGTGATGGCGATGATTTGGGGATGGATGCCCACTGGGATCGGAGTGCCGGCGGTGTTGGTGGCGGTGTCGATCGGGATCACGGCGTTGTCGTCGAGGTTGGCCACGTAGGCGGTCTTGCCATCGGGGATGATCGCCAGGCCCGTGGGGCGGGTCCCGACCGGGATGGGGTTGCCGGCAGTGTTGGTGGCGGTGTCGATCGGGCTCACGTTGGCCGAGAGGTTGTTGGCGACGTATGCCGTGGGCGTGGTTGTGACCGTGACCGCTCCCGCTGGCGGCGCCGCCATGAGACCGGTCCCGACCAAGCCGAGCACGATTGTGCCGAGCGCGGCCAGGAGAGCACTCGCACCTCTAGGTCGTGCACGGTTGGGCTTCATGACTCCCCCTGACTGTGTGCAGTTGAAGCGACAGTACTTCGGGGACGTTGGTGAAGCCGCCGTTGCCCTTGCACCTCTTGCTTCCGGTCCTTACGAACCGGGAGGAACGGATCAAGCATCGAGCTGCCATTTCACTCAGGAAAGGCACAGCGAGAGGTTCCGCTCGTCGCCGACCGGCTCCCGGCGTGGTTCCCCGTTCGTCTTCTGAGGACCGCCTTCGAGTGGAGCCGTTGTGGCTTCCACCGCAGTCGATCACGCTCCAGTGATCGGCCTTGATTCCCTTCCTGGGCATGTCTCTCCTGTCGCCAGGGCAGCGGCAGCTCTCTGCCTTCCCCGCTCGGAGCCGCCGATCTTGGCCTAGGCGGAACCCGGGCGGTCGGCCACCAGGACGCAGCGGGTGCCCGAATAGATGGTCGGCATGCACTTGTTGCAGTGGATGCACAACGAGGCCGACGCTTTGTTGTTGCGCATCCGGTTGGGCAGGTCCGGTTCGCGCAAGAGGGCGCGGGCCATGGCGACGAAGGCGAAGCCCTCGGACAGCGCCGACTCGATCGTGGCCCGCTCGGTGATCCCGCCGAGAAGGACGAGGGGCGTGGAGAGCGCGGCGAGGAATTGCCGGGCGTAGGGGAGGAAGAAGGCCTCCTCGTAGGGATAGCTGCGCAGAAAGCGCTTCCCGACGACCCGGAAGCCGAGACGGACCGGCGCAGGCAGGGTGGCGGCGAACTCCTGCAGGGGCGCTTCGCCGCGGAAGAGATACATGGGATTGGCCAGCGAGCTGCCCCCGGTGAGCTCGAGCGCATCGAGCGCGCCGTCCTGCTCGAGGAGGGACGCCACCTCCAGGCTGTCCTCGAGCCACAGGCCACCGTCGACGCCGTCGGCCATGTTGAGCTTGGCCGTGACCGCGGTGCGCGGACCGACCTCGTCGCGCACGGTGCGCAGGACGCGACGGGCGAAGCGGGCCCGGTTCTCCACGGAGCCGCCGAACTGGTCGTCGCGCCGGTTGAGCTTGGGGCTGAGGAAGGCGCTCAGCAGATAGTTGTGCCCGACGTGCACCTCGATGCTGTCGAAGCCGGCCTCGACCGCGACCCGGGCGCCGCGCCGGTAGTCCTCGGTGATGCGCTCGATGCCGGTGGCGTCGACGGCGCGCAGACGCGAGCCCATCGGGGTGAACCCGCCGGACGGGGAGAGCGCGGGAGCCCGGTTGGAGCGCGCGTTGGCCACGGGGCCGGCGTGACCGATCTGTGCGGCAACCGCGGCGCCCTCGGCGTGGACGGCGTCGGTGAGCCGGCGGAGCCCGTCGAGGTTGTCCGCGGTGAGCAGCAGGCAGTGGCGGTCGGTCCGGCCTTCGGGAGAGACGGCCAGGTAGGCCACGGTCGTCATGGCGACGCCACCGGCCGCCACGCCGCGGTGGAAATCGACGAGGGCGTCGCTCACCGTGCCCCCGGGCATCACGCCCTCGAAGGTGGCCGCCTTGATGATCCGGTTGCGCAGGGTGAGTGGGCCCAGTTGGGCGGGCGCGAAGATCTCGGGTGCCGCGTCGACCTTGGGGATGTCGCCCGGAGTGGTCGGGGGTGCGGTGGCCCGGGCTGGCATGGTCCTACCTTGGCCGACCGGGGAGGGGAACGCACGTCTCGTCCCGGTGGTGGGCGGTTGGCGTCGGCCCGTTGGCTCAGGCGGCATGACCGGGGGTCGGGACGGGGTCGGCCCGGAGGGGTGGGCCACCCAGAGCGCAGTGGAACGCAGTGGGCTCCAGGTCGACCCGGGTCGTCGTTCGTCGCGGGTTGGTGATGGTCCACAGGGCGACCAGCCCACCGGCGGCGCAGGTGGCCCCGGCGATGAAGACCGCGGTGCGGAAGCCGGCGGCCAGCTCGTCGGGCATCAGGCCGGCGGCGCCGGACAGGCCGGCCAGGGCGGGGAGGAGGGCCACGGCGAAGAGCCCGGCGGCCCGGGCCACTGTGTTGTTGACGGCCGAGGCGATGCCCGAATGCTCGGCTGGAGCGGCTCCCATGGCGGTCGAGGTGAGCGGCGCCACGGTGATGGCGAGGCCTGCCCCGAAGAGCACGACGGCGGGGAACACCTGCACCCAGTAACTGCCCGGCGTGGTCGCCCGGGCCAGCAGGGCGATCCCGGCCCCGACCAGGACAGGGCCGACGCTCATCTGGAGCCGGGGTCCGATGCGGGCCGACAGCTGTCCGGAGCGGGCGGAGAAGGTGAGCATGATCACGGTCACCGGCAGCAGGGCGAGCCCCGAGTCGAGCGGGCTGTAGCCGGCCACGACCTGAAGCTCCACCGGCAAGAGGAAGAGCGCCCCGCCGAGCGCGCCGTAGACCACGAAGGTGACGGCGTTGGCCCCGCTGAACTGGCGGACCCGGAAGAGGCCGAGCGGCAGCATGGGGTCGGCGCTGCGCCCTTCGACGAGGAGGAAGGCCGGTGCGGCGAGGACGGCCACCACGATGCCGGCCACGACCAGCGGATCGCCCCACCCCCGCGAGGGGCCCTCGATGAACGCGTAGGTGAGCCCGGCGAGGAAGACGACGGCCAGCGCGGCCCCGGGCACGTCGATGTGGTGCGTGGCGGTCGGGTCGCGGGTCTCGGGCACGTGCCGGGCGGTGAGCACGAGGACGGCGGCGGAGACCGGGACGTTGATGAAGAAGACCCACCGCCACGAGGCGACAGCCAGCAGGTAGCCCCCCACGAGCGGTCCGGCGGCCGTGGCCACGCCGGCGAAGCCCGACCAGGCGCCGATGGCCCGGGAGCGGTCCTCGTCGCGGAACGACGCCTGCAGGATGGCCAGACTGCCCGGCGTCAGCAGGGCTCCACCCACACCCTGGACGACGCGGGCGACCACCAACAGGCCGCCGTTGGGGGCGAAGCCGCAGGCGGCCGAGGCGACGGCGAACCAGGCGATGCCGATGGAGAAGACGCGCCGGCGCCCGAAGCGGTCACCGAGGGAGCCGCCGAGAAGGAGGAAGGCGGCCAGGGTGAGCGAGTAGCCCGTCACCACCCACTGCAGGGTGCCCACGCCGCCGCCGAAGGAACGGCTGATGGAGGGGAGCGCGATGCCGACGACGGTGGCATCGAGCGAGGCGATGCCCGAACCGAGGACGGTGGCGGCGAGCACCCAGCGCCCGCGGGCACTGCTCAGGAAGAGTGCGACCGCCGGCGGTTCTCCGGGTGCCGGGGTGGCACCCGGACCGCTCACTGCGGGCAGTGACGCATGGTGAAGTCGACGGCGGTATGGGCCTTGAGCGTTGTGCCGGCCTTCGTGCCCTGGCTGAGGACCTTCGGCACGTTGGGCGACTGGCCGGCCACGGTCGTGCTGGTCGAGGTCGAACTGGTCGCGCGGTGACTGGTCGCCGACCTCGTCGTGTTGGAGCTGGCCGGTGCGCTCGTGTCGGTCGAGGAGTGCGATAGCTGCGCACCCTTGGTGGTGGAGCCGGCCGTGGTGCCGTGCGACGGGCGTTCCGGCGCGACCGAGAAGCACGCCCAGTCGAGACCGGCCAGGTGCAGCCGGTGCACCGCCCTGTCGAAGGTCAGTCCGGTGACGGAGGGGACGATCGTCCCGTGGGGGTAGCAGCCGGACCAGGTGACGCCGATCGCGCGAGCGCGCCGGGCGCGCCGTGCCCGGCGCGAGCGGCGTAGCGCCCAGGCGCGGGTCAGCCGCGGGACCGGGAACCGACAGCGACGTCACGACGCTCTGGCTGGCCGGCGTGCCCTTGTGGCACGGCGAGTCGAAGGGCACCAGGGTGAAGCCGCGGGAGCGCAGAACGAGGCGGGTCTCCCTGGGCGCGAGGCCGATGACATCGGGCACCACGACGCCCGCCGTCGTGGTCAGGGGCGCGGTCGTCGGCACCGTGATGTGGGGGATCTGGGGCAGGGTGGTGAGCGTCGTGGTGGAGGTGGTCGTCGGATTTCCCTTGGCCTCGAGGTTGTCCGGCGTCGCCGGGGTGGTGGCGCAGGCGGCCAGCACGCTCCCGGCGACGAGGATCCCGAGCCCGGCGGAGATCCGAACGGTGTGACGCATCCCCTCATCTTGGCTCTTCGGGCGGGGTCACGGCGTATCACCGCCTTAAGAGGGCCTTTCGCCATTGCATCCGCCGTGCCAGAATTTCCCCCCGTGAACCGTCTGCGAGCCCTCTTCCGGAGCAGGCGTACGGTCATCGCCCGGGTGGGCGCCATTCTGCTGCCGGTTGGGTTGGCTGCCGTGCTCGTCCCCTTCCGGGCCACCTTCGCCGCCACCGCGGCCGCCCTCCTGCTCGTCGCCATCATCGTGGGCGTGGCCGCCGTCGGCGACCGCGTGGCGGGCTACGTGGCGACGGTGGTGGCCACGCTCTCGTTCGACGTCCTGCTGACCCAGCCGTACGGGCGGCTCCAGATCACGCACCGGGCCGACCTGGAGACGGCGATCTGCCTCTTTCTCGTTGGCGTCGTGGTCACCGAGATCGTCATGCAGAGCAAGCGGTTCCACCGCGCGGCGCGGGAGCAGTCCGAGTTCGTCGGGCTCATTCACGCGGTGTCCGAGCTCGTGACGTTGGGAGCCTCGAGAGACGAGGTCGTCAACCTGGTGTCCGACGAGTTGGTGGGCCTCCTCCACCTGCGGGGCTGCTCCTACGAGACGGGTTCCGCGGCGCGCAAGCGTCTGCGCATCGAGCACAACGGCGACGTGTTGCTGGGTGGGCGGCTCTGGGGCGCGCACGAGCTCGGCCTGCCGGGATCCGAGGTCGAGTTGCCGGTGCACGACCGCGGGCTCGTGGTCGGACGGTTCGTCCTGATCCCCACTCCCGCCTGGCCGGTCTCGCAGCAGCGACGGGTGGTGGCCGTCGCACTCTCCGATCAGGTCGGCGCGGTGATGCGGCCCCACTTGCGCTCGGCGTGAGCCCCCCGTGGGGTCGTTGCTTCAGGACGCGCTGAGGTGGGTCCCGAGGAACTCGAGGGAAGGCGGTTCCTGCGCGGTGAAGAACGGCCCGGTGTGACATCCCGGCGAGATGTCGACGGTGGCGTGGCGGGGCAACGCGGCGGCGAGAGCGACCACGCCGGGGTGGAACGGATCATCGGTCGCCGAGGCCACGCGGACAGGCGTGTCGGCCAGGGCCGCGGCGTGCGTCACCGCGTCGTAGGCCGCGAAGTCGGCCGCTGAGCTGTAGGCGCCCGGGTTGGCCGCTCGGGCCTGGCCGTAGCCGGTCCAGACGGCCGGGCCGATTGCCGCCACGGCGGCGAAGGTGTCGGGGTACTTCTCGGCCAGGATCAGCGCGCCGTAGCCACCCATGGAGATGCCCATGATGCCGATCCCTCGGCGGCTCCGCCCGAGGTTGCGTCGGCCGCACATGGGGATGAGCTCGGACACGACCATGGCCATCGGGTCGTCGCCCGGGTGGGGATGCCAGTAGCCGCCACCACCGTCCGCGGTGACCATGGCCATGGGCGGCAGGGCGCGACCGTCGACCTCGAGCGCGACGGCCTGGGCCGGCGACATGGCGCTGAGCGCGTCGGTGTGGTTGGCCCCGTAACCGTGGAGCATCACGACCAAGGGGAGCGGGCTGCCGGGACCGTGGCCGGGCGGCCAGGCGATGGTGTAGCCGACCTGACGGTGCCGAGCCGTCGAGAAGAAGGATCCGCTCTTGGTCGGGCCGGGTTGTGCGAACCGGAGCGGCGGCGCGGCGACCGAGCAGGCGCCGTCGAGTTGGTCGAGCTCCTGTCGCCCGGGGAGCACGCCGTGCGAGACCAACTCGACGCCCGCACCACCGGCCACGACCACGGCGGCTCCGGCGCCGAGGCCGAGAGCCAGGATGCGGCGGCGGCTCCAGCGCGTCCGGCCGCTCCCCGGAGGCGCCGACGACGTCAGGACCGGTCCGGTGTCTGCAATGACGTGCTCGTCGGCGCGGCTCACCCGTGGTCCTCTCTCGCCTCGGGTGATCAGGCCCGGACGGGTTGCTCGGGCTCCAACCGGGTCCGCTGGGCGGCCCGGAGGGCCAGGACCGAGGTCAGGGCCAGCAGGAGGAGCTCGATGATGTTGATGGCGCCGATGTGGAAGAGGTTCCGGGGTCCGGGGCCGCCGTCGACCACCCAGAGTGCCGCACCGGTCAGGAACAAGCTCATGGCGAGGGCGACCAGAACGCCCAGTCGGCGCTCGAAACGGAGCACGCCAGGTGAGAGAACAAGGCGGTGGACGATCTTGGAGGATCCGACGATGACCGAGAGGGTGGCCAGGGGGCTGAGCAGCATGTAGCCCAACTCGGGACCGGGGAAGTGCGCCAGCGCGGCGGGGTGCAGCCAGTAGGACGTCACGAAGAGCGTGGAGGCCCAGGCGTAGGCGGCAACGCCGCCCGGCACCATGCCCTGGTGCGTCCAGGGGTGGCCGCCTGTCCCCGGCCATCCGTTGGCGAAATGATGGGAGCCCACGATCAACAGAGTGAGACCGACGGCGACCACCAGGACGGGGCGGAGAAGGGCGCGGCCTTGCCCCCCGGCGGCGGCAGTCAGAGCCAGCACGAGGATGGGCGCGGCGGCGGCGAGGAACAGCGCGGCGACCAGCACCACCGACACGGTCATGATCACCATGGCCAGTTCGGTGGGCACGGTGGATGGTCGGGACCATTGCCAGCCGATCGTCAGCTGGGCCCAGAGGGCGATGGCGAGGACAAGGAAGCACGCCACGGCGGCGCCGAGTGTGACGAGGCAGCGGCGCGGCTGGGCGCGGCGATCGAGCGGTTGTCCACCCACGCCGGCGACAGCCAGCCGGGCCACGACACCCCCGCGGGCGACATCGATCCCGCGGCCGAACGAGTGGGGCCGCTCGTCGAGATCCGCGACCAGCAACTCGGTGAACTCCTCGCCGTAGCGGGTGCGCCATTCGCGCGGATAGCAGGACAGCAGGTGCGTGGCACGCCGGCGCAGCCTCGTTTCGTGGTCGGTCACGCCGGTCGCCAGGTCCGGGCCAACCGGCGCAGGCCGAGCTCGGCGACGTCGCGTTGCGCGGCCAGGTGGGTTCGCAACGCCTCGGCACCCACCACGGTCAGTCGATAGGGCCGCCGGCGGTCGTCGCTCTCCACGGACTCGATGAGCCCCTGGCCCTCGAGCCGGCTCAGCGCTTCGTAGAGGGTGCCGGGGGCCAGGCGCACATCGGCGAAGCGCTCGATGTCCTTGGTCAACGCGTACCCGTGCTTCGGACCCTCGGCCAGGCTCGAAAGGATGAGCGTGGCCGGCCCGGCGTAGCGCCCCAACGTCGAGAGATGGCGGGAGTCCTCGTCTTCTCGGTTCTGGCGTGATTGAGGGGCCACGACCGCCATACTATGCCGGCAGACGATACATCGTCAACCGGAATATCCAGTCGGCCGAGCGACGGCGAGCGTCAGATCTCCTGGTGGTGACAGGAATGACATTGTGCGCCAGCGCAGGCAATGCACTCCACTGCGAGCTGGGTATCTTCTCCGCGGTGGCGCCAACGGTCCAGGATCTCGTCCTCAACCTCTTCGCCCGGGTACGCGAGACCCTGTCCCGGGCGACCTGGGCTTTGCTCAACGGTGACCGGGAGTTGGCGGAATCCGTGGTGGAGGGCGATCAGGAAATCGATGACCTGACCGCGGATGTGGAGTTGTCGATCTGGTCACTGATCGACGCCGAAGGCCTCGATCAGCGGGAGCTCCGGCGTCTCGTCGGGATTCTGCTGATTCTGCCCGAGCTCGAGCGCAGTGCCGATCTGGCCGAGCACATCGCCCAGCGCGCCCTGACCAACACCGGCAGCGAAATGACCCCGGTCGCCCGCGGCATCGTGCAACGCATGTCCGAGGTGGCGGCAGAAATGTGGCAAATGGTCGGGTCCGCCTATGTCAACCATGATGCCGGCGCGCTCGATCTCGACGAGAAGGACGAGGAGCTCGACATCCTCCACGATCGCCTGACCGATGAGATCGCCAAGGGTGACATGTCGACAACGGTGTCGGCGCAAGTGACCCTGGTCGCTCGCTTCTACGAGCGCATCGGAGATCATGCGGTCAACCTGAGCCGCCGTATTTCCGCCATGGCCTCCACGTGAGGCAGCGCCGGCCTGATCCTCTGCTTGGTGGACCTGAGTCCATCGTCCACTGGTCACGTGTCCAGCGCTGATCAACGACTGGACGGGGTGGTGGTGGCGCTCGACGTCGACGGAGTACTCCTGGATTCTGAACGCGGGGGCGAGGATTCCTGGCAACTCGTGGTAGCGGATCGGTACGGGGTGGATCCGTCGGAGCTCAAGACGGCCTTCTTCGATCGCTGGTGGCCCGACGTGATCGTGGGGCGCATGTCGATCGAGGAGGCACTCGAGCGTGTCATCGGGGAGCAGGCCTGGCCGACATCGGTCGACGCGTTCCTCGAGTGTTGGCTCGAAGCAGACTTCTGGCCCAGTACCGATGTCGTCGCCGCCGCGAACTCCTGGAGCGAGCGCGGCGCCCGCCTGGCGTTGGTGACCAACCAAGAGCATCGCCGGGCTGCCTACGTGGAAGCGCGCCTTGGCACGCTGATCCCGGTCGATCGGATGGTGTACTCAGCCGGGGTCGGGCACATGAAGAGCGAACCAGAGTTCTTCGTCGTGGCGTCGAGCGTGCTGACCGGGCCCGGCGGCGGATGCTCCGTTGTCCTCATGGACGACGCGATCGCCAATGTGGAGATCGCTCGTCGTGCAGGTTGGACCGCGGTGCATTTCGAGGTTGGATCCTGGTCCGAACGCATGGAGGAGGCGCTCGGCGCGGCTGCCTCAGCGCCCTGAACCGTCACTCGGCTCCTCAGGCGATGGTCAGGCTGTCGACATTCGGACCGCCATTGTCACCCGCGCCGACACTCAGGGTCACCAGGTTGGGGCCGTCCTCGAGATGCAACGGTACCGATACGTCGTGCCAGTGGGACCACGACAGCGAGGCAGGGAGGGACAGACGGCCCGATCCGTGCGACGCACCGGTCTGCGCATCCTGGACGGTAAGGGTAAGGCCGGCGGGCTTCCCCGAGCCGTTGGCCACCCGGAACGTGACGGCACGAGTGCCCGATTTCTCCACCGAGACGGCGACCCCGAGGCTGCTTCCCTCCGTGTCGAGGCCGGTGACGTAGCCCGAGCCGGTGTGTCCCCGAGCGGTGTTCTCGAAGCGCGCCGTCCCCGACAGCGCTCCGACCTGCGCCTGGTAGCGCACCGTCTCCTGGGGCGTGACCTTCACCAGCGACGATGTGTGAGGGCCGAGGTCGACGTTCCAGCTGGTGAAGAGGCCCATGTCCTGGTGGGCCCAGAGGTCACGGACCTTGGCCGGCTTCGTCAACCCCAGGATGGACCCGAAATCGACCAAGCGGTTGACAGGAGTCGCAGCGTCCGAACGGTTGAACAAGCCGACCACCCAGTTGCCGTCGGGCAACTGGCCGATCCAACGCTCGGAGTCCCGGCTGGACTGGTCCCAGTCGTACGAATGGGAGTTCAGGTAGACCGGTTTGCCGACCAAACCGGCCTGGCGCAGGTCGAGGACCTCCTGGTTCGAATAGAAAGAGGCGTTCGTTCCGATGGTGTCGTACTGGTCGGCGACGGCGATGGCCGCGCCCGCCATGACGAACAGGTTGATGGCCGACTGGCGGTCCGCGTCATGGGAGAACGACCCCAGGATGAGTGGGTCACCGTCGAGGATGAGCTGGCCCGGGCCCGACACGTCGGAGAAACCGGTGAAGCCCTGGAACGCGTTGTTCCACTGTGACCAGATGGGTTGCCAGGTCTGCCGGCCGTCACTCAGTTGGTACCAGGTGCCGAAGTCGACGTCGTTGTCGATGCGGATCAGGTCCCCGTACAGGCGCTCGGCGGCACCGTGATCGAAGAGGTTGGGCATGACCAGGCTGAGTTGCATGTCGCCGCCCGCCGCCTCGTGAATCCAGCGGAGCGCTTCGACATAGCTGTCACGGCCGTGGGCCACGCCGATCGTTCCTTCGGATTGGTCGTAGCCGGTCTCGTACCAGGCGAGGAAGTCCATGCGTAGGAAGACGACGCCCACGGAGCGGAAGTGCTCGACGTAGCCTTTGACGTATTCCTCGGCGCCGTCCTTCGTGGCGTCGACCCATTGCAGTTGGCCACCACCGTCGAACCAGTCGCCGTCGTTGACGAGGTCGGCCACGGCCACGTCGGGACGCCCGGCGACTCGGATGGAGCGATCGGAAACCGCCGACTTCGTCAGCCAGAGTGGGTTGTAGTAGACGCCCAACTGCATGTCCCGCTCTTTGAGGTAGTTGGCCCACCAGGCCCAGTCGTGCTCCCAATCGTCACTCAGGCTCTTGATGTAGCCGTGCGACGTGACGTCCTGATCGCCGTCGATCCATCCGTCCGTGCAAACCATCTGATAGCCGTACGGGGCCAGGTCCTTGGCGATCCAGTCGATGTTCGCCTGCCACACCGCCTCGGGTATCTGGGTGTTACGGCTGTTGCTGTAGCCGTAGGTGCTCCAGTAGAGCGGGCCGGGACCGCCTCGCTGAAAGGGTCGCTTCGTCACCGAGGCGGACGCGAGCGTCCCGGCCCGGGCGTTCGTTGCAGCCTGCGCCGTCCGGGGTGTCGAAGCGGAGGCCGGGCCGGAGGCGAGCGAGCCGGCGGTCAAGCCCCCTGCGGCCATGGCGCCGCCGGCCCTGAGTACCTCGCGTCTGCTCGGCATGGTGGGGCCGAAGCATAAGGCGGCGCTGGCGGCGGGGCACGGCACCGAAGGACGGGCAAGGGAAGACGCGGGGCCGCGCTCGTGGGTGAGCGCCGGCGTCTCAGCCCGTGGGACGACCTCAAGATTGCGGCGTGCTCGAACTCGTTCGGTTCGGGCCAGCCGTTGCACCGTGTCGGAGTGCTCGGCCTCGAGGAAGTCGTGGGGCCATCCGAGCGTCATAGCCCACGGTTGTCGTCACCGAGTGAGAACGTAATGATTGCGCGGTGACTTCCGATCCTGCGTCCACGTCCGACGAGACCGGGCGGCGCAGGACGCTCGACGATTTCAGGCGCGAGCGTGGTGAGGGATGGCAGTGGGCACGAGCGCAAACCGAGCAGTGTCCGCAATGCGGTCTGCATCCCGGTGCAATGGAGCGGGACCACCTCTGCGATGCATTGCTCGAGTCGGCCGCAGCCTGGCGGGACTTCCTGACCAGCGCGGACGACACATACCTCCGCACGGTCCCGGGCCCGGGGATCTTCTCGCCCATCCAGTACGGCGCCCATGTGCGCGACATCGAGCGTGTCTACGGGGATCGGATCCTCCTGATGTTGCAAGAGGACAGCCCGGTGTTTCCCCAGTTCAACCCCGACGAGGGTGAATGGGATGCGTTCAACCGTCTTGGCGTGGCGGACCTGGCCGACGGAATTGAGGCGCAGGCACAACGACTGGCGGGAATTCTCGCTGAGCTCCAATCCCAAGAGTGGTCGCGCACCATGATCAGGGACGGGGGGACCGACGGGGTCTACGAGTTCACGGTCGCCGGCCTGGCCAGCTACGCGGTGCACGAATCGCAGCACCATCTCCAGGACGCCGACGGCACGCTGCAGTCGAGACTGAATTCGTCACAGGAACAAGGGGGCTGATCGTGACACGCACGGATCAAGAACGCGTCGATGCGCGCCTGGCCGCGCTCGAGAACCGGGTCCACCAGCTCGAGGACCACCTCGCCGTTCTCCGTCTCATCAACAGCTGGGGTCCCGCAGTGGACACCGGCAGTAGCCAGGAGGCCGCCGCGCTCTGGGACGAGAGCGGGGTGCTCGAATCGGATCTCTCGCGGTTGGAGGGCCCAGGCGAAGTGGTCGCCATGGTCGAGAGCGACGGACAGCGGGAGCTCATCCGCAACGGGTGCGCACACGTCCAGAGCGCACCGGTCGTGACCGTCGATGGTGATCAGGCGGTCGCTATCGCCTACTCGCAGGTGTTCTTGCACTCGGACCGGGGTCATGAGGTGTGGCGGGTCTCGGCGAATCGCTGGGAGTGCCACCGCACTCCCGATGGATGGCGCCTGACTCGTCGGGTGAATCGGGTCGTTGACGGTGCGCCGGCTGCTCGCTCGGTTTTGGTTCAGGTGTTCGATCGACCGTCCTGACCGCCGGGTCGATATGGGTGGTGTGCCGGTCCGCCGGAGCGCCTGGCAACGGATGCATCACGTGGCAGGGATGTCATGTGGGCTCGTTCAGGTCCGATTCGGGGTTGGCGCCACGGGAACCGCGCCGGGCGCGCACGCCCGGGGGTCCCACCGTTCGAGGTTGGTCGACGAAGCATTCGGCGCAGCGATCGCCCCGGTCGACGAACTGGAGTTCGATGGGACAGAGGTGGTCGTGCTCGGAGGGGTCACCGAGGTCTGGTCGGAGGTTGGTGGAGCGGGAGGGTTGACCGAGAACTGCGAACCGGTGGCCACCGTCACCTGCGCGCCCTCGGTCACCTTGGCCGGGTCGTAGGCCATGACGACGGATCCCGACATGGAGCGCGCCACGGATTCGGCCGCGGCCTCGGCCCGAGCGCTTCGAGATCCGTAGTAGACGAAGGTCTCGGAGACGTCGCCCACGGACGCGGTGTCACCGATCCCGGCGAGGTGGAATCCGAGGGCCGTCAGCGACGCTGCCGTGTCCGCCGCCTGGTTCGCGCCGCCGGTGCCGTTGAGGACCGAGACGGACACCGACGCCGGTGCCGGCAACGGGTTCCCCGTCATCGAGTCGATGTGCGCGCCGACCCCGAGCACTCGGTCGATTGCCGTGAGGTCCTGCGCTTCGGAGGGGAATTCCACGTCGCCGTAGGTGCCACCTTCGTAGCGCAGACTGCCTCCCGATCCGTCAGGGTCGTTGACGACCTGGACCGGGAGGGTGAGTTGGGGAACCGAGTCGATGCCGATCGAATGGAAATCCAATACGAGGTTGACCAGGTCGTCGATGGGCCATGTCTGGTCAAAGGTGAGATCAGCCTTGACGGAGTTGATCAGGCTGAGATCTGAGACCGGGTTGTCGAGACCGTGCTTCGCCGCCGCCGTGGCCAATACCCGCAAGAACTCATGGTCCCGACGAATGCGCGCCAGATCGCTCTGAGCCTCTTGGGGCCAGGAATAGGGGTCGTTCGGATTGGATTCGGAGGTCTCGTGGCGCAAGTGGCGTGCCCGCACGACCTCGAGCGCCTGCGTGCCGTTGAGGTGCACGCAGGCGGCGGCCTTCTGGTTAAGCCCGGAGCTCACAGGTTGGTTGCCGTTCACGCCGCCGCCCGTCGGAGACCAGTCGAACACAGAAACGGGAAAGGACATGTTGATGCCGCCGAGGGCGCTGACGATATTGGCGAACTGGTCGAAGTTGAGAGAAACCGCGTGCTGGATCGGGATGCCAAAGTCCTCTTCGACCGAAGCAACGACCTGGCTGAGCCCCTGGTCGAGTCCGGCGTCGATTTTGTTGGCTCCGTAGCTCCGCGCATTGGGAACAAAGAGGTCTCGTGGGATGGAGAGCAATGCCAAACGGTGGTGGGCAGCGTCCGCGTGGAGAATCATGATGACGTCGCTGTTCACTCCGGTTACTCCCTGTGAACAGGTGCCGTAGACGGGATTCTGAACTGCCAGCGCGCAGCGAGACGTGGATCCCACCATCAGAATGTTCTCCGTACCGGCTTCCTTTCCGGCACGAAAGCCCGAGTGGAGGCCGTGCACGGTGACCCGTCGCAAGTCGTGGGCCAGGTAGTAGAGATAGCCGCCCCCGGCGGCGACCAGCAAGATCACGGCGGCGAGCCCCACGACGGCCCACCTTTTCCAACGTCGCCGACCAGATGGAGCGGCGTGACGCGCCCGCTCGTGCCGCGCCACCTCCGCGCTTTCCATCTCGGTGCCGAGCGCTTCGAGGCCCGCAAGTGTGCCCGGCTGGGGCGGTTGTGGAGAACCATCGCTCCGTCGTGTCCCGGCAGGGGATTCGGGGAGTTCAACGGGGGACCGAGGTGAGTGAGGGTCGGCCGGCTGATGGGCTTCGTCGTCGCGTTCTCGGTTCGACATTCCTACCTTGGACGGTCTCGGCCTGGAGTCGTCCGATGATGGAGGGATTAGTCGGACACGGTCGCCGACTCCTGTGGGCCCGCGGACCGACCGTTGATACCACAAGCTCTTTCTCGAGAGGTGCGCGCCCCTCTCGGTTGGTGGGCGAATGAGCCCACAGCGTCATGAGATCTCAATGAACCCGACTTGGTGGGACGGGCGCCACCGAGGTGTCGGCTGTCGTCGAATACGAGGCCGTATCGCGCTTTCGGACGAGTCAGTCCTCCGAGGGAATCCACCGCTTCATGAACTCGTCGAAGAGGGGGACGGTGAAGGCGATCTCACCGCGACTCGGGACATAGCACATGGCGCGCCTGAGAAGGCTCTCTCTCACGGGGCTGAGGGAAGCAGGTTTTCGTTGCAGCGCAATCGCCACGTCAGCGGTCCGCACGGGACCCGCGCCGAGGCGCGCCATGGCGCGCATGTACGCACGCTCGGCGGGTGTCGAGCCCGCAGCGCGTACGAGGAAAAAGCTGTCATCGAGTTTGGCCATCGACAATGGAACGGAGCGGTTGAAGTCATCGAGGGTGATGACTCCGGGTCCGTCGGCGACGTCCCACGCGTGTTTGCCGAACTCCTGGAGAAAGTAGGGATAGCACCTGGTGAGCTCGAGGACCCTCGTGATGGCTTCGTCAGCCCAAAGGACGCCCTCTGACCGGGCCGGTGTCTGGAGTGCCTCGCCGGCTTGAGACTCGCTGAGCATGCCCATTCGCGACATCACGAACATCCGCTCCGCGTAAGTCTTCGCCTCTCCGGTGAGCGCGGCCAGTGTCGGCAGCCCGGCTCCGGAAATCGTGATCGGGAGACGCTCCTGGGTGGCGCGGTGCAGTCCGACGAGCAGGGCGGTCAGCGTGGGCTGATCCACGTAGTGGAGCTCGTCGATGGCGAGCAGGATTCCGGTGCCGGTGGCCCGCGCCACCCCCCCAACCTCAACGAAGAGTCCCGCCAGATCGGCTCCCAGCTCGCCGGAGTCCGCTGGTCCCAGAACGGCATCGACGTCGATACTCAATTCTGGACCGTTGGGGATCCGGAGGGTGAAGGCCTTGAGGACTCCAAGGGCGCGGCGCACTGCGTCCCCAATGCGACGCTTGGCGTCCATGGCCAGGAGGACACGCCTCAGGGCCGCCGCGATAGACGGAGCGAGGTTCCCGTCCTCATTCACCTCGATGTACTCGTGGAAGTATCCCCGTCCCTGGGCCAGCTCTTCGAACTCGTTGAGCAAGACCGTCTTGCCCGTCCCGCGTAGGCCGGCGAGGAGCTGGCTCTGTGAATTCGTTCCCAGGAGAAGGCGTTGGAGGGTGACGTCCATCGCTTCGATCTCGGAGTCCCGGCCGACCAGGGCGGGTGGCCGGGTTCCGGCCCCAGGGTTGTACGGATTGCGGACGGGGTCCATGTGACCTGGCCTTCTCTTGGCTTCTCTACGCAAATCTAGGATATGCCATAGATATATCAACTAGCGGGCCATTATCTAGGCGAATCCATAGAGAGCACTAGATTTCCGAAGATCCCGCGAAGGTCGACCCCGCTACGGCTGCCTATGGTGGCGCCGGCTACTGACATCGAAGGTGAGATCAGAACGATGGAAGAACGGCTCGACATGGTGGTGGTGGGGGCCGGGCCGGCAGGGGAAAAAGCTGCTGCCCAGGCCGCCTACTTCGACAAACGCGTCGCCATCGTCGAGGCGGAACCCGCCCTCGGCGGGGCGATGGCCGCCAGTGCGGTAACCACCAAGGCCATGCGCGAAGCAGCCCTGTACCTGACCGGATTCCAACGCCGACGCATCTACGGGGCCGGTATCGACCTCAAGCCCCAGGCCGTGATCGATCGGCTCCGAGCTCGAGCCATCGACGTGGCGCGATCGATGAGCCACGCCGTGGAGGACAACCTGGCCCGTCATGGCATCGACCTCTGGGCGGGCACGGCGCGGCTGGGTCCGGACCGGACCGTCGCCGTCACTCCCGCCAGTGGCGGCCCTGAACGCGTGTTGGCGGCGGAGGTGGTCCTCATCGCCAGTGGCTCACGGCCCTTCCATCCGCCCGGGATCCCGTTCGACGACCCAGACGTGCTCGACTCCGAAACGGCTCGCGATCTCGACCGGCCCATGCGCAGCCTCGTTGTCGTGGGGGGCGGGGCCGTGGCTTGCGAGTACGCATCGATCTTCATGGCCCTCGGTGCGGAAGTGACCCTGGTCGACCGAGGACCGCGACTGCTGGCCTTCCTCGATTCGGAGTGCTCGGGGCTCATGGCGGACTCGTTCAGGTCCTCCGGAATGGAATTGCTTCTCGAGACTGCGGTGGCCGGCGTGACCCGCGACAGCAAGGGATTGTCAGTGCGCATCGACCGTGGGGCCGAGCTCCGACCCGAGAAGGTCATCTTCGCGGCCGGCCGCGTGGGAAACACCGAGGACTTGGGTCTGACAGACATCGGTGTAGAGGTCGACAACCGCGGACGCATCAGTGTGGACGACCACTTCCAGACGAGCATCCCTGGGATCTACGCGGCCGGGGACGTCATCGGCCCTCCGGCGCTCGCCTCGGTATCCATGGAGCAGGGCCGGGTAGCCACCTGTCACGCGCTCGGGATCACCTTCAAGGAAACCGTCGATCCCGTCACCCCGTTCGGTGTGTACTCGATCCCTGAGTGCGCCATGGTCGGTCTTACCGAAGACCAGGCTGTTGCGCAGAATCGGCACTATGCAGTCGGTGTGTCGCGCTTCGCAGACAACAGTCGTGCCGCCATCGCCGGGACCACCGAAGGGATTGTGAAGCTGGTTGTCGACTGCGAGGACCGGCGGTTGCTCGGTGTGCACATCGTCGGCGAGGGGGCCACTGAGCTGGTGCACCAGGGCCAGGCGGTCCTGCACTTCGGCGGGACGATCGACTACTTCATCCACGCCACGTTCGACGTACCCACCATGAGTGACGCCTACAAGTACGCGGCCTACGAATGTCTCCAACGGATGGCGCAAGCTCGCCGATGGGAATCCGAGCAAGGCCGGTGAGCGAGGAGACTCCCGGAGACCGCGTTCGGGTCGTCGGGGTGGGTGCGACGTGACTCGGCTCCGTGACCGTGATTCGACCCCTCGCTCGAGTGGAGACACCTGCCTAGGGACCCCGTATTCGCCGACAAGTACACACCCACGTATACTTATTGAAACGAACAAGCGCAGCCTCGGCAACCAGTCTGGGGGGCGACGGATCGATCGACAGGGGACGGCTGATGGCGATGCGGGTGGTGCAGTGGACGACGGGGAACGTCGGTAAGCGGTCGGTGCGAGCGGTTCAGGCGCACCCGGACCTGGAGCTTGTCGGGTGCTACGCCTGGTCCGACGACAAGGTCGGCATCGATGTGGGAGAACTGTGCGGCATCGATGCCGTCGGGATCACGGCGACGAACGACGTCGAAGCGTTGCTTGCACTGAAGCCGGACATCGTCGTCTACAACCCGATGTGGCCGAGCACCGACGAGATCGTGCGCATCCTCGAGGCCGGAGTGAACGTCGTCACGACCGCGGCGTTCATCAATGGCAAGGGCCACCCCGACGATCGGACGCGCATTGTAGCGGCGTGTGAGGCCGGCGCCTCGACGATCTTTGGGACTGGAATCAGCCCCGGCTTCATCGAGCTGGTCGGCATCGCCACGGCAAACATCTGTGATCGCATCGACAAGATCACGATCGACGAGGGATCGGACACGACGCTCTACGACTCTCCCGCTACGGAACTGCCTTGCGGCTTCGGCCGTCCCATGGACGACCCCGAGCTGCCCGGCATGGCGGCCAAGGGCACCGCAGTGTTTGGCGAGGCCGTTGCCATGGTGGCCGATGCGCTCGGCGTCGAACTCGATGACATCGTGTGCGAAGCCGAATACGCACGGGCGACCGCGGACGTCGTCATGGACTCTTGGACGATCCCTGCCGGTCACGTCGCCGGCGTGTACGCCAGCTGGCAGGGCAAGGTCGGCGACCGCACAATCGTTGAGCTGAACGTCCGGTGGCGAAAAGGCCAGACGCTCGAGCCCGACTGGCCGATCAGGGAGGGTCATGTGATCAAGATTGACGGCCGCCCGACCGTCACCGTGGCCCTCGACTACTTGCCGCCGCCGGATTTCGAGGCCACCACCTTCGCCGAATTCATGGTTCTCGGCATGATCATGACGGCGATGCCGGCTATCAACTCCATCCCCTACGTGGTGGCCGCACCCTCCGGCATCGCGACGTACACCGACCTTCCGCTGATCCTACCGAGGGGTCTCGTTACTTCGGCGACCAGCGACCGGTGAGCGACGTGGACGATGTCGAGGCGATCCGGCGCCTGAAGGCCCGGTATTTCCGCACCATGGACACGAAGGACTGGGATGCGATGCGGCAGGTGTTCACTGACGACGTGGTGATCGACACACGCGAGGCGGGCGGAGACGTCGTGCGCGGGGCCGCCGAGTTCATGGCCTTTTTGAAAGGAGCACTGGATGGTGCGGTGACCGTCCACCAGGGCCACATGCCGGAGATCGATCTCACCTCGGAGACGACGGCGACTGGTATCTGGGCGCTCAACGACATCGTCATATGGCCCAATGGAGTGCGCCTCGATGGCTACGGCCACTACTACGAAACCTACGAAAAGGGTGCAGATGGATGGCGCATCACGTCATCGAAACTGACCCGCTTGCACGCCGACTTCGCCATGCCCGAAGAGTCCTGATGCCCGTCGCCGTCGTGACCGGTGGGGCCTCGGGCTTCGGTCTCGCCCTGGCCGAGCGGTGCGCCGCCCTTGGCATGGATGTGGCCGTGCTGGACCTCGACGGAGCGCGGTCTGTCGCCGAAGCGGCCCGTGTCGCTGCAGCCCAGCCGGTCCAGACGCTCGGGTTGGCCGTCGACGTGAGCGATGCCGCCAGCGTGGACGCGGCGGCCACCGCGGTCGAGGAGCGGTTCGGCGCCGTAGACCTCGTCGTGTCGAACGTCGGCGTCCAGCTCTTCGGGGCCGTCGAGGCCTTTCGCGACGAGGAGTGGCGATGGTTGCTCGATGTCAACGTCATCGGCTCCGCCCGGGTGGCCCGCGCCTTCCTCCCCCTGCTCCGCAAGGCCGAGCGGGGCAGGTTGGCGTTCACCACGTCGTCGTCTGTTCTGGACCCGGCGAGCCGTCTCGGCGCCTATCAGGCCAGCAAGTTCGCGGTGTGGGGCCTCGCCGAGACCCTCCGACTCGAGGTCGCCGAAGACGGAATCGGCGTCACGGTGATCTTCCCGTCCGCCATGATCACCCGCCACCTCGAGACGAGCGAGGCGGCGCAGCCGAATCATCTGCGTCGAGCGATCGCTTACGAGGGTGATTTCGAGGCCATGAACGCCAGCAATCCGGAGATGGCGTCGATGCTCGCCACCGCCGATGACGCGGCCGCCGGAGTGATCGAAGCCGTGATGGCGGACGAGCCCTGCGTCATTACCCATGGTGACCTCACAGAGGCCGTCACGACTCGATCGGTGCAGCTGACCCGGGCGGCCGAAACGTCACGAGACGCTTGAGAGGCATCTCTCGACCATGATGCGCTTCGACGAGTGCGCACCAGAGTTGGGCGCGTCCACCGGCACCGCTGCCCGTCGGGACCGGCGTTTGAGCAGAACTCCGCTGTGAGAACAGAGCCCCTGCGGGGCCGTCCGACTCAGGCCGAGGCCCAGGCCATCGAGGACCGACTCCGTACGGCCGCCATCGAGGCGTTCGTCCACAACGGATTCGACGGAACCACGATGGGTGCCGTTGCGGCAGCGGCCGGGATTTCGAAGCGAACCTTGTACGCGAAATACGCAGATAAGCAGGCACTCTTTGCCGCCATCATTCCGCAAGCCCTGGCAGACATGCCGTTTCTGGGCGTCGCCATCGACGTTCCCGATGGAGACCTCAACACCTCGTTACGCCAGATCGCAGGTCAGATCGTTGAACGACTTGTCGATCCAGGGGCGGTGAAGCTCCGACGTCTCGCCGTGCTCGAGGCGGACCGCATCGCCGAGCTCGATCCGGTCCAGGGCGCCGATATGTGGTCGACGAGCCTCCGGTCGATCGTCCAGCTGTTGGACACTCACGCCGAAGCCGGCGAGATCGTGGCTGATGATTTCGCAGTGGCGGCGGATCTCTTTCTCGCCATGGTTGCTGGGAGTCCCACCATGTGGGCCGACTTCGGCGTGTTCCGCTCCCCCGAGGAGCTCGATCTCCACATTGCGCGTGCGGTCGACCTGTTCCTCGGGGGGATCCTTCCGCGAACCTGACCGCGTTGCGTTGGCCGAACAGCCTCGTTCCGGTGACCTCTTGCTCTTCAGATCATCTCAGGATGGTTCTCGAGGAGCTGACACACCGGCTGAACGTTCTCAGAAATCACGGTTGGCGAGCAGCGAATTGTACGCGCCACCAGGGCGGAGGGTCAGGGCACGTCCTCTTGTTGCACCGTGCGCAGTCGCTTGGCCAAGGTCTGGAGAAGATTCCAGGCGATGGCTGCATTCTTCTGCACGAGCGGTCGAAACTCCCAATAGGTCAAGCCATAGCAAACGAGTTCCGTACTCGCGGTGACCGTCGCCGATCGTGCGCCCTCGTCGATAAGGGCGATCTCGCCGAAATAGTCACCGTCCGATAGCAGCGCGCGCTGTTGACCTCCGACCGAAACCGTCGCTTGGCCCGACTCGATCACGAAGAAGGCTGCGCCACCAGCGCCCTCTTTCGTAATCGTCTCGCCTGCAGCGAAGCGACGCTCCTTGAAGAAGACGGCTATGTCCTCGATGTCGCGGGGACTCATATTCGCGAACAGCGGAACACTCTCGATGACCTCGACCGGTCGGCCCGCACCTCGGGGCGTGATCGATGGTGATGGGGATCCCGCCCGAGTGACGGCGCGGCACTGCAGAAGGTAAAGCTGCTCGCCGGCAAACGCCCACTCGATGTCGCGGGCTGGTCCGAATATCTCTTCGCACTGATCGGCAAGACCGTTGAGTTGCGCGAGTTGGTCGTCGTCGAGACACAGCCTCTCGACAAGCTCGGGGGCAACCATCTCCTCGAAGGTTCCGCCATCGGGGGCAGCGCGGATAGCGATCTTCTTCACACCGGGTGTCCGTTCGCACACCGCACCGGTTCGATCGATGCGAAAGCTATCGGGGATCACACGGCCCGCAACGACAACCTCTCCTAGTCCCCAGCTCGCCTCGACGAGGCGTTCGTCAGTCTTGTTGATCGGGTTCTGTGTGAAGAGCACCCCTGCAACGGCGGGATCGAGAAGTGACTGGACGACCACACCGACGCTCGGACGTGTGAAAAGGCCTACCCGTTGGCGGTAGGTGATCGCCGAGTCAGAGTTCGCTGACCACCAGATCTCCCGAATGGCCGCGTGCAGATCGTCGACTGAAGGCACGTTGAGCAGCGTGAGGTGCTGACCGGCGAAACTCGCGTCTGCTCCGTCCTCATCCGCGGCCGACGAGCGAACCGCCAGCGGGCCGACTAGCGAGCGGGCCGCCGTCATGAGCTGCTCGAGAGCGTGCTCGTCCCCGGCAGCCACCGCGTCGACCAAGGAACCCGAAAGCGCGATGCCCGGTGGAATCGGCAAGCCGGCGCGCGCCGCTGCACCCAGCCCTGTCGCCTTCGCACCGAAAAGCGAGTCATCGAGCGCGTCGGGGAGTGGGACGACCTGCGTCACGCGTAACCTGTTACTTCACCGGCATCGCCGTCCACTCTTATACGCGTGCCATCGAGGATTCGGTCCGTCGCGTCGCGCGTCCCGACGACGCCGGGGATACCGTACTCACGCGCCACAATTGCGGAATGTGAGAGCAGGCCGCCCGCATCGGTGACGATCGCACCGAGCAGGGGCAGGAGAATATTGAACGCTTCGCTCGTGGATTCGGTCACGAGCACGTCACCCTGCACAATTCGATCGAACTCGGACGGACCTGAGATGAGTCGAGCCGGCCCTTCATAGACTCCACCGCTGGCGGCGAGACCGTGGAGGACCTTTTCCTCGTGCGGCGCTGTGGAGCTCCCGAACACCTCGCTCAACGCAATGCCCATGGCGCTCATCACCCGGGCCACGCCAGGTGGGAGGCCCGACGGGTCGGGCGGCGGTTGCGCTGGTGGCCCGAGTGACGTCGGAGCGTCTTTGGCCGTGCGCACGTTGCGGTCCGCGAACCGCTGGGCGAGTTCATCGTCCGACGGCCCACCCTTACCCGCCACCAGCGAGCACATCTCGTCGAAGCTGGCGTCGACGAAGTGCTCCGCAGCCTGAACGCGGGATTTGCCTTCGAGACGGCGGCCGGCCACGAGCACAGCCCGTCGCATGATGCCCGATGCCCAGATGTCACTGAAGACGCCGCGCTCGTCACGCAGGCGGTACATGAGACGAGCTTCGCCGACGAGGTCGTCGAACTGCGCACGGTGCTCGTCGGGAACTTGTGAGCGTATGTCGGCAATGAGAGCGTCGACACCCGCGTCATTACTCTCTGTGCCGTTCACGGACGATCGGATTGCGCGCAAGAGCACGTCGGGAAGCTCAAGGGCATAGCGCTCGGAGATGTCGAAGCCGTCGAGCAGTCGGAAACCGACGAGGTCGAGATACTCCGACATGGCCGTTCCGACATCGCCCTGGAACGCACGCAGTTCCTCGAGCACCTTGCCGGGGTCGCCTCCGGAGTCAAGGAGGGCGCGGGCGGCGGTGTCATTGGTGATCGCGGCGATAAGCCGGTCGTGTTCACCCGAGGCGCCAGCTGACACCGGAGCCGCGCCTCGCATCATCGCCAGTGCTTGAGCCGGGGTGACTTGGGTCCATGTCCCGACGTGCGCAAGCAGATCGCCAACGGGAAGCATGGCCGATCCGGTATACCGCATGTGCTGGTACATCATCTGGGAGTGGTGCTCTCGACACCGGGTGAGGTAGGCGACCAGCCCGTCGTCCGACAGCGCTTCCGCGTCAACCGATTGCAGCTCGCGGTGTGTCTTGATTGCTGCGGGCTTGGCCGTGCCGTCCCACTCGCGCAACTGTTCGCGCCAGACTCTTTGCTCCCAGACGAGTTCCGCCCGAGCGAAGCGTTGTGGGATTTCGCTCTCCGGTACCGGTCGCATTGCGTTGTAGGCAAAACCGTTGACGTACTGGGTCTCCAGCGTGTCGATGAGTGTTCCGCAATACGCCATGAACTCGTGCACCCCACGGCGGAAAGGTTCCGGGTGGGTTTCCGCGAAGTACCGCGTGACCGGGCGTGGGAAATGCACCGGGTCGAGGTTCCACGAGCCCGGTCCCGGAGGTTCGAAGTGAAGGTCGCTCGCCACCTGCCCGGACATGTGTTTCCTCCCCTGGGAGATCGTAGGGGCAGCCTGCCCCTGCGCCCGGCCATTGTCACCGCAGTTGCCCGCCCGGTCAAACTTTTTGCAGACGAGCCAAGCGAGCGACCGGGTCAGCGCAAGGTGATCCGACTGCCGACTGTGCGCAATGGGTGACGCGCCCTTGGTGTCCCGACACGGGATCAGATGAGTGCGGACCAGTTTCGAAACTGAACGGCTCAACCGTCCGGTTCATGCCCTGCTCCAGCGGTAGCGCTGTCCGGTGCTGTCCGGTTTACACGTCAGGGGTGTGCCTTTCGAGGTAACCCCCACTCCAGGCGGCGTGCAAAAGGCTCCCGGATGGACGATGGGCAGATTCGGGGCTGCCGTGCTGGGGACTGGCGCGGCCGTGGCAGGCGGAGCAGAGGATGGGAGGGGACCGGCGGACGGCGGGGCCGTCGTAGGGCCGGCTGTGACCGGAGGGCCGCCAGTGGGCAGGGGCTGCGTTGGGCAGGTGTCAAGCACACTCTCCACGGCTTGATGTTCGGCCGGGGTGACCCACAGGTGGTAGCGGATCTTTACGGCGACCTGAATCGCCACATAGGAACAGCGGAAGGCTTTGTTGGGTGGCTGCCAGCTGGCCGCGTCGGCGTCGCCTTTTTGTTCGTTGGTCGGCCCGGATACGGCCAGCAGTTCGAGCGGATCGTTGGCCATATTGGTGCGGTCGGCCAAGCTCAACTGCTGCGCCCCGGTCTGCCAGGCGTCACCGAGGGCGACGACATGGTCGATCTGGACGGCTGCGCTCGTGCCCTCGCCCCTGGTGAAGGTGATGACTGTGTTTGTGTAGGGGTCGTGGAGCACCCCGCGGGCCACGGTGCAGCCGTTGGTGCCGGGTTTGATGACTATGTCGGTAAGGTCTCGGCGCAGAATGTCATTTCGGGTATCACAGCCGTTGTGGCCGTCGGCCACCGTGACATTGTCGGTCCAAGCCGGGCCGAACTGGGTACGGCTGTAGCCGGTAAGAGGCGCCCGGCCCTTGACCGGCAGTGTGGCCAACCCTGAAAGTGCAGTGACAGTTGGGGGTGCAGCAGTTGTCGGGGGCGACGGCGGGGCGGTCGTTGGCGGTGGCGCAACCTGCAACCCAGCCGTGGTCGAGGTCGAGCCGGTCCCACTCGGTGCGGTGGTATGGGAGGACGACGGCGACGAGCTGCACGCAACGAGGACCAGCGCGCTAGCGGCGAAGACCCCGAACAGCCGAAATCGCCGACCCCAAGCCACCTCGCCGAGCTCGAACATCGTGCGTATCTTCGCGCCTCCTTGCTTCGCCCTCCCCGAACGAACGTAGCCGCCGACTCCTGCCGTCACATGTAAAGAGTTGCGAGGTGGGTGCACGATCGACGCCCCGCTCCGAGGCACCGTGCAAGACTCCGAGAGCGGCCACGTCGCCTTCTCGAGTCAGGACCACACGATGTTCTCCACGATCTCGGCGTTCTCCACGATCTCGGCCACGGGCTGTTCAGCATCTGAGCTGGTCCTCATCCTCCCCCTGAATCCTCCCCCTCGGGGCGCGCCCGCTCCAAGGCCCGTGTCCCGCCTGGAGGGTGCTGCGCCATGAGTGCGCTCCAGATCCCCGAGTTCACGCCTGACCTGGACGCGTTGAAGTTGGGTCTGGTTGCGCCGGGCAAGCTGACGCAGGCAGCCGCACTCGAGGCGTTGCCTATTGATTCGTTGTGGACCGGGGGCCACGTCGCTTCGCCGAATCCCTCTCCGGAGGCGCTGATGGGTCTGGCTCGGCTCTCGGCCGTGACCGAGAGAGTCTCGATCGGAACATCCATTCTCCTCCTGCCGCTGTATCCCCCGTGCATCGTCGCCAAGCAGATCGCCGATTTGGACCGGGCTACCGGCGGACGCGTCATCCTCGGCGTCGGCGTCGGCGGGGAGTACCCGCAGGAGTTCAGGGCCGTCGGTGTGCCGGTCGGCGAAAGAGGGCGAAGGGCGAATGAAGCTATCCCCCTTCTCAAGCGCCTCTGGAGCGGAGAAGAGATCTCCCACGATGGCCCCTACTACCCGATGACCGACGTGAAGATCCACCCGCCGCCAGCTCAACGGGGTGGTCCGCCGATCGTGATCGCCGGGCGCAAGGATCCGGCAATGCGCCGGGCCGCCGTACTCGGGGATGGATGGATGCCCTATCTCTACTCCCCGCGTCGATACGCCTCCTCGGTTTCTCGTATCCGGCAGATCGCGGACGACGCAGGACGGAACCTTCGCCTGTTCGAATGGTACGCGTTCATTTTCGTGAATATCGACCGGGACGGAGACCGAGCGCGCCACGAAGCCGCAATGATGATGGGGGGAACGTACGACCAGGATTTCGGGACAATTGTCGACAATGTCGCCGCCGTCGGTACGCCTGACGAGGTCGCTGAAAAGATTGGGGAGTACGTCGCTGCTGGTGCGCGACATCTCATCTTTCTTCCCGCAACGACGCGAACGGGAGGATTCGCCTCCATTACGCGAACCTTGATCGAAGATGTGATGCCCCGGGTTCGCGAGCGGGCAACACTTTGAGAGATTTCTGGGTTGCCGAGCAGAAACCGTGCAGTCGCATTAGCAGCGCCTCGCCGATTACTGGGAGGGTACGGTCGAAGTCCCCGAGATGTCATGACCGCACACCGGCTGATTCGATGACGGTACAAAGCCCGTCTTGTGCGCCTGCATATACCAACCACAGCTCTGCGGGAGGTTATGCCCGAAGATCGTCGAGTAGTTGATGGACTGCGGGAGCAGGCCGTTACCGTTGTAGGACTTGAGATGGCGCAGGTCTTTGATGACAGCAGTTCTGGTGGGATTGGGACCGGCCAGTTGCAGACCCTTGATCATCAGGTCCGCGCCCAACCAGCTCTCGTAAATATTCAAGTCCGGGAACTGCGACGGAGAACGGCCCTCGTACTTCTGAAGTGCGGATACCAGCTGTTTCGTTCCAGCATCGGGAAGTTGGACAGGTCGGAAGCCGGTATCGAAATAGTCGCCCTGAACCGACGACCACGCGGGCGAGCCTACGCTCTCGGGCTCGAATCCGGTCGGGAACACGAGCGCCTTCACCTTCACTCCTGCCTGTTTGAGCGCCGTCGCCAAGGCGAAGTTCGTGTTGTTGTCCATTCCGGCATACACGGCGTTGACGTTCTCCTGTTTGGCAACGAGAGCCACTGAGGTCATGGCAACGCTGCCGAAGGGGATCGAGGTGTCAAGCACACCTTCCTTCCCGCCGGCATGTTCGAACGACTGGACGGTACCCGCCGCCGATCGTGCCGATGACGGGACGACGCCGTAGGCGTACGAGCCCAGCACAGTTCCACCGTGAGATTTCAGAAAGGTTCCTATCGCGGTATTGGCCGGGTACTTGGGGTCCAGGCTGCCGGTATCCGACGCGAACATATTCGTATAGGGCGCTGTTCCCCATTCGGGCCCGTCGACACTGGCACCGGTGACGGGCATGCCAGCTTGCTCGGGGTACTTCGCCGCTTCCGTGAAGAGTGGGCTGTCGGCGACGATTCCGAACGCCCCTTTTGAGATCGCTGTCTGAGCCGCGAGCGGCGCATTCGTCGTCTGGTCGTCGACCACGAGGCCCATGAGCTTGTGGCCGTCGACACCTCCCTCGGCATTCTGCAGCGCGATGCGAGCCTTGAAACCGATCGGTGCATCCGAGAACTCGGAGGCTGCTGGCCCCGACTCGGAAGTGATCAGAGCAATCGTGATCGGCGCCCGCGAGGAAGCCGACGCCGGGCCGGGCAAGAGTGCAACCAATGAGCTGGTGGTGACCGCACCAGCCAGGGCGCCCGCCAGCAGCGATCCATACCCGTGTTTCACGGTCCCCCCGAACTGTCAGATTCCACCTAAACCGGAATCACGTTCTACATCTGCATCGTAGTGCGTTCTACACACCCCGCGGGGACCAGGGCAAGTGGCAGGCGCTGAGGCAGTGGGGTTGCCGGCGAGGACGATGCTTCGCACGTTCATCCGGAATTTGTTGTGGCAGGCTCGGAGGCGAAGGCAGCGAGTTCGACGTAGGACTCGCGCTCAGGCATTGGTGTGCGCGCTGTGACCCGGGTGGCAGTCCATGACCAGACGGCAGGGCGACTTACGGCAGTATTCGTATGGATCTGTGAGCTCAAGGTCAAGGCCAGCGGAGTTTCGGGTTTGTGCTTGAGCCAGCAAGAGAGGGATGCCATGCAGCCTGTGATTGCTTCACAACTCTCCGAGACCCTTCGAGGTATCACCGTGCTCGATCTGTCTCGGAATCTGGCGGGACCCTATTGCACGATGCTGCTCGCCGACTTGGGCGCAGACGTCATCAAGGTCGAGTCGCCTGGGTCTGGCGACGACACGCGGCAATTGGATCCCCCCGGCCTGGAATGGACAGAGTGCGGCGTTCCTGGCTTGTAATCGCAACAAGAGGAGCATCACCATCGACTTGGATGCGGAGGCTGGGCAGCAACTCGTACGCCGCCTTGCATCCCGTGCTGACGTTTTGGTCTCGAGCTTTCGGCCGGGTTCCCTGGCCAAGCGTGGTCTTGACCACGAGTCCCTCGGTGATCTCAATAGGGGCCTGATCTACTGCTCCATCACGGCATACGGGCCGAAAGGACCGAAGAAGGATGCGCCCGGCTATGACCCGGTTCTTCAGGCGCAAACGGGGTTGATGTCGATGACCGGCCATCCTGACGGGCCCCCTGCACGCGTGGGAGTCGGCGTGATCGATCTCGGCACCGGCATGTGGGCCGCCGTCGGGGTCCAAGCCGCTCTCCGCAATCGGTCCGAGAGCGGTATCGGTGCACTGGTGGAAGTGAGTCTCTACGAGACGGCGACTTGGTTGCTCTCGTATCACATCGAAGGCTATCTCGCCACGGGCGAGAGTCCTCAGCGCCAAGGGAATGGAACTCCCTTCGTCGCTCCCTACGAGGTGTTCGCGACCGGCGAGGGAGATCTCATGGTCACGGCCGGGAACGATCGGCTCTTTGCCACGTTGTGTCGAGTCCTTGGTGTCCCGGACCTGGCGCGGATTCCGGACTATGCCCACAACGCCGACCGGGTCGCCAACCGCGCGGCACTCCATGAGCTGCTGGAGGCTCGGTTCAAAACGAAGACGGCCGAGGAGTGGGAAGTTCTCCTCGGCGCCGAAACCGTCCCCTGCAGCCGGGTCCGCTCGGTGGGGGATCTCGTGAACGACGCACAGCTCGACGCGCTCGGAATGCTGGTGGACATACCTCATCCTGAGATCCCCGACCTACGAGTGGTTGACATTCCTCTCACCCTCAACGGAGAACGCGCCACTCACCGACTTCCCCCTCCTCGGCTCGGAGAACAGAGCACTTCCATCTTGGAAGAATTAGGAGTGTCACCGGAAGAGATTCAGGCACTCTTTCGGGAACGAGTGGTTTCCCACTAACAGCGGAGCACATGCTGGATTTCTTGCTTTAACCCATGTCGTGGTCGCGGTGTTGCCGCCCGTGGCATTCCCGCCCGTCGAGATGCTGGCGAGCAATCGGGATCTCGGCCGGGTCTTGAGCTCCGTCAAGGCTGAGATCTCCAGCGTGGATTACGCGGTCCGGTCGCCTGGCGACCGGATACTGCGCCACCGCACCCCAGTTGAGCACCGCCTCCGGAGACTTGGGTGAAAGGTGAGAATCAGAAACGACCAGGAGGCCGGTCTCGTCGGCGATCTCCCCTCTCGGGCGCTCGACCGTGCAAGCTGCGTTACCCGGCTACGGGTGTCGGTATGCACAGCAAGTGATAGGGGCTAAATGTCCCCCTTATTCTTGTCGTCGTTGGCCGAGTGGCATTTCGACCTGGAGGCACGCAATGGGATACAAGGCAAGAGTGGAGCTCGTTCTCGACTGTGCGGAGCCCACAAGGCTCGGTGCGTTCTGGCGCGAAGCGCTCAGCTACCGCGACTACTACTCTGACGCGAACTTGGCTGTACTCGTTCCCAGGGAAGAAGGAATCGGATCACCACTCCTCCTTCAGTGCGTACCCGAACCCAAAGCCGGAAAGAACCGCATGCACCTCGACATTGTGGTTGACGACGTCGAAGCCGAGGTTGACCGGCTGTACAAACTCGGCGCTCAGCGCATCGACGAAGGCGTGCAGAGCTTCGCCGGAACCCGCTGGGTCAGAATGTCGGACCCTGAGCAGAACGAGTTCTGCGTCTCCACCGGCATCGAGTGGTAGAGGGTTGCTGCTTCGTCCTTTGACCCACCTGGACAACAGAAGGAAGGCGAGGACCGAAATCAGAGCCGGTTCTCTTCCCGGGAGGCCCATCGTCAGCCACCATTTCCCTGCCTCCGTACCTGCAACGTGCGGAGATGGGAATCTCCGTCTTTCGGGCGGCATTCACCCGATCCGCTGGGTCGCATTCGCCAGGTCGGTGACTGAAAGCATGCTGCGAGAGAGGCCGCGAATGACAAGAATGACAAACTGTCACTGTGGGTGATGTTGGACGATCAGAGATCCTTCTACGGCGACGGGTCATCGCGGGGGGTCCCGCCGACTTTCTGACGGTGCATCACCTCGAACTGCGTGGTACACAGGTGGAAATCGGCGCGGCACTTGCCGCAGAGGCGCGGCATCACTTCGGCTGGCGGCCGCCAACCGCCGGAGATCCAGTTCGCAACCGCGCCCGTCGGAAATGGTTCGAACGGAACTGGCCGGAGCACCATGCCCGCATGGCGGGCGTCGCAAAGGCATTCGACCTGGACATCGACGATGACGCTTTGGACTTCGCAAATGTGATGGCCGAACCCTTCAACGGCAATTGCTCAGGGGTGTGGTGCTCTTCGCTCCTGGGTGCTGACGGCCACGCTCGCCTAGGGCGCAACCTCGACTTCAGCACGCGGACACTCAGCGAAATGCTTGGCGCGCCTCCTGAACCTGAAGAACCACCGGTGCTCTCGCGTCCCTTTGTGATCGAGACCTACCCGGACGTGGGCTATGCAGCAATCGTCTGCACAGTCGGTGATCTGACGAGCTGTCTCGATGGGATCAACGAGAAGGGACTCGCGGTTGGCGTCTTGGCAGACGATGAAAGTACGTCTCTACGGCCGAGCCTGGCTCCGCAAGCGGGCGTCAACGAGATGCACATCATGCGGTACATCCTTGACACCTGCGCCACGGCCGACGAAGCCAAGGAGGTGCTCTATGGAACCAAGCAATACGACGAGTACGCCGTGGCTCACTATCTCATCGCCGACCAGGAGGAGGCGTTCGTCTGGGAACGAGACACGCACAATGGCGAACACGCGGTGCCGACCGATACCGGCACGCTCTGCGTCACCAACCATCTCCTCTTCAAAAATGGGGTGGCAAGCGTGCCCGAGGACACTTCTGACAACGAAGGCGCCAACGACGCCTATCGTCGTGGTCGCATCCTCAACGATGGACTAGACGGGTCTTTGATGGCCAGGGATCGGCTGTGGGACCTTCTCGAATCTGCCCGTGCGGACCGGCGCAGGGATGAAGCGAACCCAGACGGACGGGTCAGAACCCTTTGGCACGCGCAATACGACTTGACCTGCCGGTCAGTCGAATACGAGTTCTACCTCGGTGACAAGCTAGACGGCTCGCCGGTTCGAAGCCCCTTGCTGACCCTGACGCTTTCAGCCTGACCTCGTCAGACGCAACGTTCACGCGTCGTGTCGGGGCTCAGTCCCCGTTGGGTCATTCGGGTCCGCTCGCTGCCGGCTCTTTCCGGCAGCTCCTCGAACTAGTTCACGGTCGGCAAGTGCGCCGCAGCCGGGAACTCGACAGCCACGTTGAGGGTGTTCCAGAACCCGATGAGGCCGATGGTGAAGAGCAGTCCGGCAATCTCGTCGTCGTCGAACTCCGTCCGGACGCGAGCCCAGGTCTCATCATTGACCCGGCGCCCATCGCTGATCCGGACCATCTCTTCAACGAGCGCAAGAGCTGCTCGCTCTCTTGACGAGAAATCGGATACTTCACGCCAACCAGCGAGCAGATCCCGCTTTCTCTGTGTGGACTCGGCGTGTCGGGCGGTGCCCGAATGCAGTTGGAGACAGAAGGCGCAGCCGTTGATCTGGCTTGCTCGCAGCTCGACCAGATTGCGAATGGCTGGATCGAGCGAACCGCCGGCAAGGTGACGGGCCAACCTGAAGGCATGGCCGTAGGCGTCTGGATCGGCGGAATAGGGGTCGAAACGCACTATCCCGACGGTAGGTCAGGGGCTCGTCGGAAGAGTGGGATGCCGAGGACGACCAGTTTCTCCACAGGAGTGGAGACGGCTGGTCCCGAGCAGGATTTCTTTGGCTCCCAGGATTGACCCGCAGTGCCGCATGTTGGCGGCGCCGATAGCTCTGACTCATGACTTGTCCGTCCGCCGACATGTCTGCCATGCTTCGCCGAGCGAGACATAAGTGCGGTCCACGCTGCGAGTGCAAGTGAACACCGTCGCCGCGCCGTAGCCGGGACAGGTCTGCCACATGGTCAGCTGTCCTAGGCTCGCGTGAGTACCTCCATGTTGTGACCGGAGGGATCCTCAAAATAGAAACCGCGTCCGTGGTTGTTGATTCGGTTCTCCAGCTGGTGCCCGGGGTCAGCCCAATAGGCAAGTCCACGTTCTGTGATCCGAGTGAAGATGGCGTCGAATTCCTCCTCGGTGACGAGGAAGGCGTAGTGATGATGTTCTGGGACCCCTCGGTCGTCGTAGTCGAGACTGACCCCGTTGGCGGTCTCGAGGCACATGAACGGCCCGACCGACTTCGGCGGATCTAGACCGAGGATCTCAGCAAGAAATGTGGCGGACGCCTCCTTGTCCTGAACCGGGACGATGGTGTGGTTGAGCTGAACTGCCATGGCACCTCCCTGCAGCCTGAAACCAGTGCCCATTATCGGCCTGGTGAGGTGGGCAGCGTTCGACGCGACAGAGAGAGCCTGCCGGGCGCCCCGTAGGTGCGCACGGTCAGGCAGACTGGCCAGGGTCGACGACCCCTTCGAGGTCTGTAGTCGGGGACACCCCGATCGTGGGTTTGTCGCAACCATTTGTGAGTTGCCGGGAAGGGCGAGATGGTCGAGGTGCGACTCGCCGTCTGCGGAATCCGCCTCCGGGCCGCGAAGCGCAGGCAGGACGCTCGGGAGCATCGACAAGACTTGAGGCAGCAGCGACCGACGAGGCGCACGGGACATACGAGGAGCGACGATATGACTAGCGGGCGATTGACAGGCCGGACGGCGCTCGTCACCGGGGCGAGCCGGGGCATCGGCGCGGTGATCGCCGAGCGGTTCGCGGCAGAGGGCGCCGCGGTTGCGGTGACGGCGCGCACCGCCGAAGCCGGACACAACGTCCTGTCCGGCTCGCTAGCCGAGACGGTGGCGCGCATCGACGCGGCCGGAGGGCATGCCGTTCCGCTGGTGGCTGATCTGGCCGTCGCCGAGGACCGAGAACGGGTTGTTGCCGCGGCGGAGGCCACCCTCGGCCACATCGATATCCTCGTCAACAACGCCGCCGTCACGTGGTTCCGGCCGATCACCGAGATCACGGCCAAGCGACGTCAGCTGATGTTCGAGGTCCAAGTCTTCGCTCCAGTGGACCTGGCGCGGCTCGTGCTCCCCGGCATGGTGGACGCCGGCGAAGGATGGGTCCTCAACATCTCCTCCGGCGCTGCTCGCCACCCGACGTTCCCCCCGGATTCCGCTCGCTGGCTGGCGGGCACCGGGTACGGCATGTGCAAGGCAGCTCTCGAGCGGTTCACCACAGGGTTCGCCGCCGAAGTGTGGTCGTCGAACGTGGCAGTGAACGCACTGTCGCCCAGCCGCGTCGTCCCGACCCCGGGGACCATCTTCCACCATCTCGTGCGTCCCGACGACCCGAACCAGGTGGTGGAGCCGCCGGCTGTGATGGCCGAAGCCGCGCTCGCCCTGTGCAGTCGGCCGCCTCAAAGCTGCACGGGCCGCATCGCGTACAGCCAAGCCCTCCTAGCCGAGCTGGGCATTCCGGCCCCGGGCGCGGGTTGACTTTCTCTTCGAGAAGGCCGTCAGCACCCGAGCCCTCCACATCTCTCGATTCTCCGATCGGGCCAAGGTCCCTCGCCGAGCCGCCGAGGTCTTCGTGGTGGTGACGGAGCATCCCTCTCGCCGTCCACCTGAGGTTCCACGGCCAGCCCGACCAGGGAGCGATGCTTGACCGACCCTCCGCTAAATTCGCCTTCTTCGGGCCCGGGCGGCGTCACGCTGGGGCGGAAACGGGAAGGTTCGTGCATGACGCTCGAGGCGATCGTCGACCAGAAGAGCGGGCGGAAGTGCTACCTCGAGTTCCCAGCCGATCTTGGGGCCGGTGAAGAGGTGACCTTCCTGCTCAATCTCCACGGCGGCGGGTCGGTGGGAGCGTGGCAGCGTGAGTACTTCCCGGCCTATGACTACCTCGACGCCTATCGCTTGGTGATTGCGACGCCCTCGGCCGCCACCAAGGAGCCGAGCCGACACTGGGCTCCCGGTGCCGACGACGAGTACCTTGTCGACCTGGCCGAGTCCGTCATTGGACGCTTCGGTGCACAAGTCATCCGGGCCTTCTGGTTGGTCGGTCACTCCCAGGGCGGGATGACGTCGAACCGGCTTCTGTCCACCAACCAGTACTTCGCCGATCGGGTGGACGGTTGGCTGAGCCTCTCCGGCGGCCGACTGGGTCAGCAGGCCGAGTGGGCGGCCAACTTCGGTCCGCCCCGCAGCGAAGCCGACCGCGCCGCCATGGAACAGGCCTTCGCCCGCAGCCGCATGTTCGAACGGCCGCCCCCGCCCACGGCTGACTTCTCGTTCATCTACGCCACGGGCGAGCACGAAATCGCGTCGCTGCCCGAGACGTCTCCGTGGGCCGAGCGCTACGGCGCCGGTGTCCGGAAGCGGCTCCCCGACGTGGTCGACGATCGGCCCGGGAAGATCCATGACAGCCGCTGGGATGACAACCCGACCCTCAGCTGGGGGCGCAAGCCGGCGCCCGGTGCTGCCCAGGTCTACGTGTTCCCCGACGCCGAGGACGGCCGCGTCATCGCGGACGTCGTGCGCCTAGGCAAGGGCCACACCGAGGGGCTGGAGCCGCGCATCACGGAGGAGCTGATCAAGATGATCCTGTCGGCACGCGGGGGCAAGCTCCGCGCGTTGCCCGAGGGTGGAGCAGTCGCCACGTGAGCGAACCCCTTCGGCAGTCCCTGTCTTCTTCACCTCAACCAGCCCAAGAGAGCTAGTAGCCCGACAGCAGAGCTTGCAACCGGGCGAGCTTCTGTTGGGACAGGTGGCTGCGAGCGTGGCCATGTCGATCAGGTCGTCGGCCCCAGATGAAGATGTGTCGTGCCACAGGATCGATGTCGACCCAGGGTTCGTCCGCAGAATCCTCAGCCCAGGTCAAGGTGGCTGTGCCGCCCTCCACGAGCACTCGCAAGTCGCGATGTCCCTCGCTGCGCAACCGGACACGGAAGTCGGTGTCAGGATCTGGATCATGCTTACGCCCAGCGACCAGCAGGATCTCACCCAGTTCTGCAACCGAGTGATCAACGAGCTCGTCGCTGCCCAGCAGCTGACGACTGATGTCGTCCTCTCCGGCGACGTCCCACCGATGTAGGGCGTGTTCGTTGCGCAAGTGCGGGACGAACTTGGCCACTGCCATGTGCCGGCCTGTCCACGGAATGACGGCATCGGGCTCACCATCGAGGACCTCAGCGACGATGCGACGCATCTGCGTCTCCTCCGTATCCAGCCGCCTCAAGAGTTCCGCGTGGTCCAGGGCTTGCAAGGGAGCCTCGCGCTCTTCGAAGCTGCGCGTCTCGGGGACTGCATCGCCCTGAAGATAGGGCTCCAGATGACGGATGACTTCCATCGCGATGCCGGTGGCGTGGGCGGCGATCTCATGGGTGGTCCATCCCGCGCAGGCACTCACAGCCTCAGGCGAGGCGGCGTTGATGGTGGTCAAGAAAGCGGTTGCTTCGATGCTGCGTTCGATCGTCATGCGCCATTCCTTTTCGTGGACTCGTTGTACGGATACCCGATTAACGTTTTGGAAACTCGCTGGGCGAATCCAATGCCGAGACGGTGGGGCCTTTCCGAATTCATATGACGGCGCCGACCGAAGCCGTATCTGAATAGGAAGATCCAACAAGCCGTACGGGTTTGATACCTGTGAGCGATCAAGTCAGGTTTCGACGCAGAACAGGCGCCAGCTTCCGGGGACGCCCTTCAGGTCGTGTTTGCCGCGATCCTGAAACTTGATGCCCGAGCCAACAACGAGGTCCTTGACGGTGCTCGAGACAAGGACCTCGTTCGGTGATGCCAAAGATCCGATCCGAGCGGCGATATGAACCGCAAGGCCGCCCAGATCGTTGCCTCTCACCTCGCACTCACCGGTGTGGAGACCAATGCGCAGCTCGATATCGAGGGCTCGGGTGGCGTCGACGATCGCCTGGCCACAACGGATGGCTCGAGCCGGCCCATCGAATGAAGCGACGAAGCCGTCTCCCGTCGTATTGACCTCCCGACCTCGGAAGATCCGCAGTTGTTCGCGGACCATTTGATCATGACGGTCCAACAGAGACCGCCACCGTTGATCACCCAGCGAGGCTGCCCTCTCGGTCGATCCGACAATATCGGTCAAGAGAACAGAGACGAGGACCCGGTCGATGTCGGTTACCGGTCTCGTACCCGTCAAGAATTCGGCCACTTCGTCGAAGACCAGGTCCCGCTGGCTGAATATCAACATGTCGTTGCCCGGCAGGGCGACGAACGTGGATCCCTCAATATGCTCGGCCACATACTGCCCATGAGAAACGGGCAGAAAGTTTGGATTGTCGGCGCTCAGGACCAGCGTGGGCACCCGGAGGAGCGGGAGAACCGGGCGAACATCGAGGTTCCGAAGCAGGTAGTCGTACTGTGCCGCCGCGGTTCTCGGAGTGACCGACGACCGGAAGAGCCGAGCAAGTGCCTCGCTGCGAACTGGGTCTTCGGGGCCGGCTGCACCAGCAAGTGAGAGGAACTCCGGCGTACCCCAGTGGGTCTGGAGGAACTCGATAACGAAATCGAGCGCCTCAGGTGTCACACCGATCGGATAGTCGTCCGCGATCAGATATCGGGCAGTGGTGTTGAACAGCACAAGGGAATCGACCCGTTCGGGATGTGCGGCGGCGTAGAGGATCGCGATCGGGCCGGCGTCGACCGTCGCGAGGATGGACGTCTGCTCGGACCCGACCGCGTCGAGGACGCTCTCGATGTCTTCTGTCCACTCCTCCCAGGTTGGTATGGCGTTGCGTGACACACCGTCAGATGCCCCTGTGCCTCGTCGATCGAGAAAGATCAGGCGGCGCAACGACGCCAGTCGTCTGAGGAAGTCGGCAATGTCTGGGTCCTCCCACGCCATCTCGACGTTGCTGCCGAGTCCGTTGAAGAACAGGAGGTCGGAAGGTCCCTCTCCGAGGACCTGGTAGGCAACGTCAGCATCCCCTATGGCCACGTACTTCGTGACGGGACGGCTCATGGGATAGAAGTCTGGCCCGCGATCGTGCTCAATGCTGGATTTCCTCCTCGGCGGGTCTTAGTGCGCCACGCCACGGACAGGCGACGTGCAAATGTCATCGTCCCCTCGCGACCGATGACATTTGATAGAGGCCCGTTGTCGGACGAAGGTCTTTTCTAGCAATCGGTCCCCCGCCCACGTCCAGGCGGTCAAATCTCTGAGTGGGCGCCAACCACGACCCGGTTCCACACGCAACATCAAGGGGGCTCCTGGCCTGGGGGACCCAAGTGTGAATGGCGTTGCGGACCCTTGCCGATTCGCTGGCGTAGTGCTTGAAGGAATAGGCGAGATCGAAGGGGTGGGCCGACCTGTCGAACATGTTCAAAAGTCTGACAGGCGAGGTAAGGCCGTCCTGTGCCTGCCCCCGTACTTTGCCTGGACGAGGCTCAGCTCATTTGGAACTCCATTTTCATTGGAAGCTCAGTCCGGTGACGAAATCGAACCGAGCATCGCCGCCATCTGTTGATGGACGAGGTTGACTGCCTGCAGTGGTCGAATCATCACTCGGAACTCAATGATGCGTCCCTCGTCATTGCACCGAATGATGTCGACACCGTTGACGTATTTTCCCTCCATGGTGGTCTCGAACTCCAAGACAGCGGTATCTCCCCCAATCACGCTTTTGGTGTAGTGAAATCGCTCACCGGAGCCAGGGTCCTGCTTGCTGGATAAGTCGCTTCCGGCAAATGTCTGAGCTGCCGCTTGAAGATAGAGGCTGGTGATCTCCTTGCCCCGCTGCGGCGTAAACACGATTGGTGAATAGAAAACAACATCGTCGTCGAGCAGATCATCCAGCCCGCCAGGGAGTTCTCCGCTCAGGTACGCATGCCACTGAGTAACGACATGCTCAATCATTGGTGCTCCTTCTGTCGCGAGCGGTGGCACGAATCAGCGTCTAGGACATTGAGCTCGAATACGACTCGAATAATGCTAGAGGGTTGGGGCGGTTCGGAAGATTGTCCGATCCACTTGAAGCCAATGGGCAGGGTATCCACGTTCGCCGGTTCTACCGGTGAGGAGGCCTTCTAACATTTGGACGTGTCTGCCCGATTAGATCCATCGTGGTCCGTCTTGGCGAGCCCCTCGACTCCAGCCGTAGACCGTTGCGTAGACATCTTTAGGCGGCCTGACGGCACTTTCGGGTTCGAAGAATTCCGACGGGACGCTGAGGACATGGGATATTGGACGCCAATCGCCTACTTCTCGGTCAGGAAGTATTCGAGTCAGGCCGATGCGACCGCAGCCGCCCGAGACGCAGTTCCCTGGCTCACGGGAGTGCTTGATAGCTGATTCGGTGCCTCAAGGCAGGGTGCCCCAGATCGTCGCTTCGGGCGCACAGGCATCGATGACCGCATCGGTGTTCGCCGTCCTCTTCGACAAAAGGAGGATGTCACGCCCACCCCGGTTCAATCGCACTGGTGGGCGCTCGCGATGCCGATGCGAGCGCCCGGTGGTCGGGCGCGGTATCGATCCGCGGACCTCACGCTTTTCAGGCGCGCGCTCTACCAACTGAGCTACCCGACCGGGTCACCTCGTTCCGCCGGCTGCGGGCTGGCTGGACCTCGGTGGCGGACCTGACGGGATTTGAACCCGCGACCTCCGCCTTGACAGGGCGGCGTGCACTCCGAGCTGCACCACAGGTCCGTAACGGCTCTCGCCGTGACGCCCACCGGATGGCTTGCGGCCTCCCGAAGAGCGACCCTTCACTGTAGCCGGTTCCCGGTTTCCGCCCTCCCCGGGCCAAGGAGCCGTGCGAGTGTCAAGGAGTGGCGGCGCGGAGGGTGCTGACGGCGGCCTCGAAGGCGCCGAATTTGGACTCGTCCAGCGCCTGGGCCAGGGTCTGAGCACACAGGCGGTCGGTCATGGCCTCGGCCTCGTCGTGCTTGACCTTGATGGATGCGATACCGGGGAAGGGCTCGGTCCAGCCGAAGAACTTGGCCTGGCCCTCGCCCTCGTTTGTCAGGATGGCCTCGAGCGGGGTCAGGCCGACGGCCGTCGTGGAGACCAGGTGGAGCCCGCCGCGCCACTCTCGCAGCATTTGCATGAGCTGGGCGGCCCGGCCCGCCGCCGTCTCGCAACGCGCCGCGTTGCGCCAGCCCACGAACAGTGGGATAGCCGCGCCCTCGATGCCGTCCACCATTTCCTCGGTCACGGCGACGTGGTCCTCGAGCCCTTCGACGTCGGCGAAGTGCTTGCGTCCCCATTTCGAGTGCGCCTCGGCCATGCGCGCGGCCGCCTGGGCTGAGCCGGCCACCGCGGTGCCTTCCCCGTACATCGCCTTGACCGCGTCGGGCTCGAACCACCCGAGGGCCGAGGTCACCACGTCGTGGCTGACGTCGCCCAACATGCCGCCCCGCCCAGCGAAGTAGAAGGCGAAGGGATTGGTCCAGCCCCACTCGGCTGCCCACCCGAACAGATCGGAGCTGAGATAGATCGCCGTCCCGATGTCGTGGATCGGTACGGCCGTGCGTCGCACCAGGTCAAGTGCGGCTTCGTGACGCTGTGCCATAGGGGACACGCTCCTCGGATATCGATGCGGTCAGCCCGGCCGGGCCTCGGCCGGAGGGGTGGTGTCGGTAGGGGGCCGGCTCGAGCCGCTCGGCCATGTCGTTGATGGCGTCGAGGGCGGTAAGCGCGGTGGTCGGCAGTCGCAGGAGTGCGCCGGGCCAGCGGATCAGGGTTGCGACCAACGAGGGTGATTCCAAGCTTCCGATTGTGGGGCGCCGGCGAGGGAAATGTCCAGTATCACGGCAGTTGAGGCCGCCGGATCGGCTGGTGGCATCCTCAGCGCGGCGGCCCGGCCACATCGCCGCCACACAGAACAAGGCAGGGATTCCGGGGACTCCGCCGGTCCGATCGACCGCTCAGCGACGCGCGAAACGTGCTCCTTTGGCGAGTGCCCCCTGGTAGAGCGCGGCGGGCAGCCGGGAGACCAAGTCGATGACCTTGGCGTCGGGCCCGATGAGGGCGCGCCGCCGGTCACGCTGAACGGCGGTCAGGATCTGGCGGGCCGCCTTCTCCGGCGATGTGATGAAGGCTCGATCGATGTCGGCTCGGGCCTTCTCGGAATCGCCGGTCGTCTCGGTCACGCTCGGATCCAGGCGGGCGTTCCGGGCGATGTTCGTCTTGATGCCGCCTGGATGGATGGTGGTGACCGAAACTGGGGCGCGCTCGATCTCGAGTTCCATGCGCAAGGTGTCGGTGAAGCCGCGCACGGCAAATTTGGCCGCGTTGTAGGCGGACTGCGAAGGCATGCTGATGAGTCCGAACACGCTGGAGAGGTTGACGACGTGGCCCTCACCCGAAGCTTTGAGGTAGGGCAGGAAGGCCTTCGTGCCGTAGACCACTCCCCAGGAAATTGATGTTCATCAACCACTCGAAGTCCTCATAGGAGACGGAATCGATGGTCGCCCCGAGGGCGACGCCGGCGTTGTTCACAATCAGGTTCACCCGGCCGTGATCGGCCATCACCTGGTCGGCCCAGGCGTAGACGGCGGCGCGGTCGGCGACGTCGACCCGTTGCGATGTGACCTTGACGCCGAGACCTTCGCAGAGCGAAACAGTCTCCGTCAGCCCACCCTCGTCGATGTCGCACAACGCGAGTTGGGCGCCGCGCCGGGCCAGGTCCTTGGCCAGCGCCCGGCCGATACCCGAGCCCGCGCCGGTGATGGCGGCCACGCGTCCCTTGAAATCCCTCATGTCGACTCCTCGCGCTGGTTCCCGGTCAAGGGGCCACGGTCAGCGCGTCGCTCCGGACACGGGGACCGCTGAACTCCATGACGCCGTCGTCGACCTGGCTCATGCGCAGGGCGCGGTAGTCGCGCAGGTAGCTCTGGTTCACCTTCCAAGGTTGGCGCGCACCCTGTTTTGGCAGCAGGTGGGCCGAGCGCTGAATGTAGCCCGAGGTCAGCCCGAGCAGCGGGCCTCCGCTGGTCACGGAGGGATCGGAGTTTCGAGGCACGCATTGAGTCTGTCCGTGGCTGCGCATGGAGTCGAGGAGGCGGCACACGTACTGGCACGTGAGATCGCACTTGAGGGTCCATGAGGCGTTCGTGTACCCGATGGCGACGGCGAGGTTGGGGACGCCCTCGATCATCATGCCTTTGTAGGTGAGTCGGCTGGCCGGGTCCACGGGCGCGCCGTCGACGGTCAGTGCGATCCCGCCAAGGAAGAGAAGCTCGAGCCCGGTGGCCGTGACCACGATGTCCGCCGGGAGCTCCTCGCCCGAAGCGAGCAGGATCCCGGTCTTGGTGAAGCGCTCGATGGTCTCGGTCACCACCGACGCGCTCCCGTCCCGGATGGCCTTGAAGAGGTCCCCGTCGGGGACGGCGCAGAAACGCTGATCCCAGGGGTTGTAGCGCGGGGTGAAATGAGTGTCGATGTCGTACCCGGCCGGCAACTCGCGCTCGAGACCCTTGCGCAGGAACCGCTTCACTTGTTCCGGATAGCGGCGGCTCACGGCATAGAAGCTCTGGGTCAACAGTGCGTGCGCCCACTTGGCCGCCGTGCCTGCCTTCTGCCGGGGCAGCACCTTGCGGAAGATCTTGGCCATGGGGCTGTGTTCGGGCAGGGAGGCGATGTAGGTCGGGGAGCGTTGCAACATGGTCACGTGGGCGGCCGAGCGGGCCAAAGCCGGCACCAGCGTCACGGCGGTGGCCCCGCTGCCGATCACCACGATTCGCTTACCCGTGAAATCGAGGTCCTCGGGCCAGTGCTGGGGGTGGATCAGGGTGCCCTCGAACTCGTCCAGGCCGTCGAAGTCAGGAAGGTACCCGTGGTCGTAGCGGTAGTAGCCGCTGCAGGAGAAGAGGAAGCCCGCGGTGAGCTCGAACGTCGTGCCGTCGTCGCTCCGAGCGGTGATCCGCCAGGACGCGTCATCGGTGGACCACCCGGCGGCGATGACGCGGTGGTCGAAGCGGATTTGCCGGTCGATGCCGGACTCGGCCGCTGTGTCCTTGATGTACTGGAGGATCGAGTCCCCGTCTGCGATCGACTTCTGGCCGTCCCAGGGCCGGAACGAGTACCCGAGGGTGTGCATGTCCGAGTCGGAACGGACGCCCGGGTAACGGAAGAGGTCCCAGGTACCGCCGATGGAGGCGCGGGCCTCGAAGATGGCATAGGTGGCCCATGGGCATTCGGTCTGGAGGTAGTGGGCGGCACCGATTCCCGAGAGGCCGGCTCCGACGATCAGGACGTCGAGGTGCGCGGGAAGGTCCCTGGGCGGGAGAGCTGCGTCCCTGGTGGTCGGTGCACTCATGGGGCGGAAACTCCGATCTGCTTGTCGTTCAGGGAACCCGTACGCGCCGGAGGATTCGGACCTCCAGATGTCGACAAGCATTGTGGTTCAGAGTCGTCCGGGTCGAAGTCGGGACAGTTTCAGCCGCCAGCAGGGGCCAGGGCCTGCAATTCGACAGCGGGCTGAGCTGCGAGAACATGGATCGAACAGGCCGGCACTGGGCGCCGCCGTTCTATGACTCTCACGTTAACGTTAAACTTCTCTCCGTGAGTTCTGCGACCCTCCCCGCCACCAACGGCCACGCCCGGGGTTCCGTCACCGACGCCGCCGCGTCCGAACCGTCCAACTACCGCTGGATCGCGCTGGCCACGGTCACCCTGGGCACGCTGATGGTCTTCATCAACCAGTCGATCGTCCTGATTTCGCTGCCCGACATCTTCCGGGGTATCGGCCTCAACCCCCTGACCCCCGGAAACACCGGCTACCTGCTCTGGATGCTGCTGGGATTCATGGTCGTACTGGCCGTGCTGCTGGTGTCCCTCGGTCGGGTAGGCGACATGTTCGGCCGGGTGAAGATCTTCAACCTCGGCTTCGCCGTCTTCACCGTTTTCTCCCTCCTCCTGGCCGTCACCTGGCTCCAGGGCACGGCGGGCGCCTTGTGGTTGATCTCGATGCGGATCGGCCAAGGCGTCGGTGGCGCCATGCTCTTCGCCAACTCCTCGGCGATCATCACGGACGCCTTCCCGGCCGACAAGCGCGGGCTCGGGCTGGGCATCAACAACACGATGGCCATCGCCGGCTCCTTCGTCGGGCTGGTCCTGGGCGGTCTGCTGGCCCCTGTCGAGTGGCACCTGGTCTTCTTGGTGTCCGTGCCGGTCGGGATCCTGGGCACGCTCTTCGCCTACGTGAAACTGGTCGACCACAGCGCGCGCGTCCCCACCAAGATCGATTGGCTCGGCAACTCGACCTTCGCCGTGGGTTTGATCCTGATCCTGATCGGCATCACCTATGGCCTGCTGCCCTACGGCGGCCACACGATGGGATGGACGAGTCCCGTCGTGTTGGCAGAGATCTTGGGCGGCATCGCCATCCTCGTGGTCTTCGGGATCATCGAGACGAAGGTGGCCAACCCGATGTTCCGCCTCCAGCTCTTCCGCATCCGTGCCTTCACCGCCGGCAACGTGGCCAGCTTCTTGGCCTCCATGAGCCGGGGTGGTCTCATGTTCATGCTGGTGATCTGGCTGCAGGGCGTCTGGTTGCCCCTGCACGGCTACAGCTTCGAGCAGACCCCGCTCTGGGCCGGTATCTACATGATCCCGCTGACCATCGGGCTGCTGCTCGCGGCCCCGCTCAGCGGCCTGTTGGCCGACCGCTACGGCGCTCGCCCCTTTGCCACAGGCGGCCTGGTGATCGCGGCGCTCACCTTCATCTTGCTGATCACGCTGCCGGTCAACTTCCCCTACGCCGCGTTCGCCGTCGTGATCTTCTTCAACTCCGTCGGGATGGGCATGTTCGTGGCGCCCAACCAGACCGGGATCATGAACAGCCTGCCGGCCAACCAGCGCGGCTCGGGCGCCGGCATGGCGGGGACGTTCAACTCGTCGGCCCAGGTGCTGTCGATCGGGATCTTCTTCACGCTGATGATCCTCGGGTTGGCGGCCAGCCTGCCCGGCGCCCTGTTCCACGGCCTCACCGCGCAGGGCGTTCCCGCCGCGGTGGCCACCAAGGCCTCGCATCTCCCGCCGGTCGGCAGTCTCTTCGCCGCTTTCCTGGGCTACAACCCGGTCCAGGTGCTGCTGGGCCCGGAGCTGGGCCACCTGCCTCACGCCACGGCCCACTACGTGACGAGCCGGCAATTCTTCCCCCACCTGATCGTGTCACCCTTCCACAAGGGGCTGACCGAGGCCTTTGCCTTCGCCGCCGCCATGTGCCTGCTCGGCGCGGTCGCCTCCCTCCTGCGCGGTGGCAAGTACCACTACCAGGACGACCCCGCGATGGGCGAGGAGATCCCCTTCGATACCGCAGCGCACGTCTCGGCCCAAGAGGCCATTGCCGAGACCGAGCCGCTGCTGGTGGACTGACATGGCCGTCTCGACCTCGTCTCGCCGCCCGGTGGTGGCCCCGCCGGCCGGGTCCGGAGAGGCCGGCATCCGGATCAGCGACGCCGCCACCCGGGCCGGTGTCTCGGCCCGCACGCTTCGCTACTACGAGGAGCTGGGCCTGATCACCCCGTCGCTGTACACGCCGGGCGGGGAGCGTCGCTACACGCCGGACGACGTGGAGCACCTCGAGCGCATCCTCGAGCTGCGCGAGGTGCTCGGGATGAACCTCGACGAGATCAAGGAATTCCTCTCTCTCGAGACCAGGCTGGACCAGTTGCGGGCCACATACCGGGCGACCAAAGGGGGCACGACCAAGAAGGCGCGCGCCGAGCAGAAGGCGACACTGCAGGAGGCCCTCGTGCTCAACGAGTCGTTGGCCGAACAGATCCGTTCGAAACTGGCCCGCATGGACACGTTCCGGTCCAAGCTCACCCAGGATGCGCAGCGCTGCCGGGAGCTCCTGGCCGAACTGGACTGAGCCCGGCCGGGTCCGGTCGGATCTCGCCGTGGGCCGGCGGCGCAGATCGTGTGTCTACGATCTCCGAGCGTGGCCTCTGACGAAAATCTGGCTCGGGCCGTCGTGACCGGTGGCCAAGGCGGTCTCCTCTTCCGGGTGGGGGGCGCCCCGTGACGAGCACGGCTGCACCGACGGCGGCAACGGAGGTGCCCCGTCGACGCGGCCCTCGCTCCTGGATTCGGGCCAAGGACCCTGACTATCTGGCCGTGAAGCGCTCCGTCCGGGCGGCCGTCGTCATGCCGGCCGTCTTCGGCGTCTCTCACGTGGCCTTCAGCAACGTCCAAGTCGATCTCTTCACAGCCTTCGGGTCCTTCGCTCTGCTCCTCCTGGTCGATTTCACGGGCCGCCCGCGCCTGCGGTGTGCGAGCTACGTGGTGCTCTTCGCCGTTGGATGCGGGTTCATCGCGCTGGGCACGCTGGTCTCGACCCACAAGGTGCCGGCGGTGGTCGCCATGGCGGTGGTGGGTTTCCTCGTGCTCTTCGCCGGCATTGCCGCGCCCCAGGTGGCGACCGCGGCCACCGCGGCGCTCCTCCTCTTCGTGTTGCCCGTGGCGGTGGCCGCTCCGCCCTCGCAGATCGGCCCACGGCTGCTCGGTTGGGCATTGGCCGCCGCCGTCTCCATACCGGCCTGCATGCTTGTCTGGCCCACCCCGTGGCACGACGTCCTGCGCACCCGGATCGCCGCGGCACTCAAGGCCGTGGCCCGGCGTGGCGGACGCCCACGCGGCGGGTCAGCCTGATCGCGATGCCCACGACATCCTGGCGGCCGAGCTCGGACTCCTCCGCCGCCAGTTCCGGGGCACGCCCTATCCGCCGACCAGCACGGCACCCAACGCCGTCGCCCTCTCCAAGTTGGTGGGCCGGGTGGAATGGGTGGCGAACAACGCCACGCTGAGCAAACCTGAGGCCGTCGATCTCGATCCGTCGGTGCGCGCCGTGTGGGCAGCGTCGGCGGGCACGCTCCGGCGCAGCGCGGCACTGGTCTGTGACGGGAACGCGCAGTCCGTCGACGACCCGGATCTCATCGTTGCCCTGCAGGACTCCGTCGATCAGCTCGCTGCCTTGATGAGCGATGAGCTCCGGGAGGACGTTTCGATGATCGTCGACCAGGAGCCGGCGGAGGCCCTGAGCGGCGCCGGCGGGGAGTTCGCCTCGGCCCTTGATCCCGGTTTCCACGCCCGTGCCCTAGGCATCGCCACCGAGATGGTGTCCGATGCCACGCTGGCCGCCGCGGGCGCGCTGACCGTCGTGGACAAGCGTCTGGGCATGAGTGAGTCCACGTCGCGCAACTTCTTCGTTCACTCCATCTCCCACCTCTCGTTCCACTCGGTCTGGTTCCGCAACGCCATCCGGGGGGCGGCCGGCCTGGCCCTGGCGGTCGCGGTGGTCGAGGTCACCGACGTCTCGCACGGCTTCTGGGTCGTGCTGGGGACGCTGTCGGTGTTGCGGACCAACGCGTTGGGCACCGGCGCCACCGCCCTGCGGGCCATCGGCGGGACGGCGGTGGGCTTCTTCATCGGTTCGGCCATCATGATCGGCGTCTCGGATCACACGGTCCTGCTGTGGTTCCTGCTGCCCTTGGCCGTGCTCGTCTCGGGCGCGGCGCCGGCAATGATCTCCTTCGCGGCCGGCCAGGCCGGTTTCACCGTGGTCGTGGTAATCCTGTTCAACATCATCGAGCCGACGGGATGGAAGGTGGGCCTGACCCGGATCGAGGACGTGGCCATCGGCTGTGCCGTGAGCGTGGCGGTCGGCGTGTTGTTCTGGCCCCGGGGGGCGACGGCCGCGCTCGGACGGGCGCTGTCCGCCGCCTTCGTCGCCAACTCGGGCTACCTGGCCGACGCGGTCGATCGCCTCACCATGACGACGCGAGCGGTCGACACCGAACCCGCTGAACGAGAGTCGCACAGCGCCTATTTGCTCCTCGATGACGCATTTCGGCAGTTCTTCGCCGAACGTGGAGCCAAGGTGGTTTCCGTCGAGACCGTGTCGCAGCTGTTCACGGGGGCCAACCGGATCCGGCTGGCCGCCTTCACCCTGGCCCGGTTGCCCACGTTGCCCCCGATGGACGGCGAGCCCGAGCTGGAGTCCGTGGCGGTGGCCGGCGCGGTGCTGCGGGATTCCTACGCGTTCAGCCATCGCTGGTACCAGGAGTTTGCCGAGGTCTTGGCCCAACGGCGTGAAACGCTGGACCCGCCCCCTGGCCACGACGAGGTTCTCCACGACGTCCTGCGCACCGCGTACGAGGAAGCCCGGTCCGAGCGCCGGCTCGACCGTCTCCGGGTGACCCTGCAGATGCTCTGGGCCGACCAGCTGCTCGAGGCCCAGAGCCAGGTCGAGGACGACCTGAGCGCCTCCGCCGACCTGTTCGTCAAGCAGCGGGCCGCCTTCGTCTGACCGGGGTTCGCGTCCGGCTCGGGCGTCCCTCGAACGCGTTCGTGCCCTCCTCGCACCTCTCGGAGCGCAGCGGGCGCGAGGGGGGGCACCGGCATAGAGTGAGCAAATGGCCCGCTTGGACATCCCGCCCGGAGAGGGTGGTGACGCCGTGCAGATCTGGTCGTTGCAGCCCGCCCTCGGCGCGGCGGCCATGCGGCTGGTGGACGCGGCCTACAACAAGAGCATCCTTCCCGTGGGTGTCCGCGAAGCGGCGCGCATGCGGATCGCCCAACTCAACGAGTGCACGGTGTGCCTCGCCTTTCGGGCCGACAAAGTCAGGGAGCAAGGTCTCGAGGAGGCCTTCTACTGCTCCGTCGGCACCCGGGACGAGAGCGAGCTGAGTGAGCAGGAGCGCTTGGCCGTGGCCTATGCCGAGCGCTTCGCCCTCGACCACACCAGCATCGATGACGAGTTCATCGGGCGTCTGCGCGAAGCGTTCACCGACCCCGAAATCTTCGATCTGACGGTCTGCCTGTCTGCCTTCCTGGGGCTTGGGCGGACCCTCCATGTGCTCGGCATCACCGAAACGTCGCTGACCGACGTCTAGCCGAATTGCGGCGGCCGCTCCTTCTTGAAGGACGTGATCATCTCGGAGTCGTTCGTCCCCGAGTACCGGTCGTGGCATCGTCGGTCGATCCACTGCGAGCCCTGGGCGGAGAGGCGATCCCGCGCGCCGGGGCGGCGGCCGGGACTCGTGGTGCGGACGGGTCCGCCGACCGGTTGCGCAACCCGGCGGTGAGACGCATCGGCGGGTGCAGACGGTCCGCACGCCGGCCGCGGCCTCCGTCTTGTGACCGGGCGCGTGACCCCTCGTCTTCCTGACCAGCGGTTGCGGGCCGATCGGGCTCCGAAGAGAGCAGCGCAGCTCCGGCCCGCGCAACCGCATGGTCCAATAGGGGCTCACACCTCGAACCTGAGGAGGCGACACCATGACCACCCTGTCCGACCGACCCAACCAGGCACTCCTCGTGATCGATGTCCAGAACGGCGTCGTCGGCGCGGCGCACGAGCGTGATGCGGTGGTGGCCAACGTCGAAGAGCTGGTCGACCGGGCGCGCCAGGCGGACGTTCCGGTGATTTGGGTGCAACACGACGACGAGGAGTTGGCCAAGGGATCTGACGAGTGGCAGATCGTCTCGGAGTTGAAGCCGGACAGCGGCGAGCCTCGGGTGGAGAAGAACTACTTCGACTCCTTCGAAGAAACGACGCTCGAGGACGTCCTGTCCGGTCTCGGGGTGGGGCGTCTGATCGTGGTCGGGGCCCAGACCGACGCGTGTATCCGCTCTACGCTTCACGGCGCCATCGTCCGCGGCTACGACGCCACCTTGGTGAGCGATGCTCACACGACCGACGACTTGACAGAGTGGGAATTTCCCGCCACCCGATCAGGTCATCGCCTTCACCAACGCATACTGGCAGAACCACTCGGCTCCGGGTCGACAAGCCGGGACGGTGAAGACGAAGGACGTCGACTTCGAATCGGCGAACTGACGCGGCGGCGTGCTGTGCCGCCTGCTCGGGGCTGCTCACCCCCGGTCGGGAGTGCACCGACACACCGCTCCAACGCCGGAAGCGCAGGCGCTGTAACCGACCCTGGACCGCGCCGAGCGTGACGTCCGCGGTCCTGGCACAATGCGCTCGTGCCTCAGAACGTGTTTGTCGGTCCGATTGCCGAGTTCTACGACGCGACGTCGAGCGAGATGTACAATCCGTCGGTACTCGACCCCGCGGTCGACTTCCTGGCTGACCTCAACGAAAAGGTCGGCGGTGGTCGTGTCCTTGAGCTGGGGATCGGCACCGGAAGGGTCGGGCTGCCGCTAAGCCAGCGCGGCGTCGACCTGCACGGCATCGAGATCTCGGCCGACATGGTCGCCCAGCTCAAAGCCAAGCCGGGAGCCGATCGTGTCGGGGTGACCGTGGGCGACTTCGCCACGGCCAAGGTGGAGGGCACTTTTACGTTGGCCTTCCTGGTCTTCAACACCATCTCGAACTTGTTGACACAGGATGAGCAGGTCGAATGTTTCAAGAACGTGGCCGAACACCTCGAGCCGGGTGGGTGTTTCGTGGTTGAGCTGTGGATCCCCGAGCTGCAAAGACTCGTCCCTGGCGAGCGCATCCGCGCCTTCACGGCGACCTCCGAGCGCCTGGGATTCGACGAGTACGACGTGGCCGCACAGAGGGTCACTTCCCACCATTACTGGCTGAACGGTGATCGGGTCGCCTCGTTCTCCTCGCACCACCGTTACGTGTGGCCGTCCGAGCTCGACCTGATGGCCCGCCTAGCCGGCATGACGCTGCGGGAGCGCTGGGGCGACTGGCCTCGCCAAGCCTTTACGAGCGAGAGTGGCAAGCACATTTCCGTGTGGGAGAAGACCCGAACACCTCGCGCGCCTTGAGCAGCGGGTTCGGCGGTGTCGAACTGAGGCCATTGGAACCAGTAAGCCGAGTCTTCACTGTCCCGGTCCGCCGGCTCGGTGTCAACTGCCGCCGAGCCCGAGAAGGGTGCAAACGGATCAGGTGTCTGAGACGTCGACGTACAGCTCGATCTCGTTCCCGTCCGGATCGATGACGTGAAGACTCCTTGTGAACCTCCGCTCGGCCTCGTAGAGGACGGGGGTTCTCTCCGTCTCGAGCACACTCCGTGCGAGGCGGAGCTCTTCAGCTGAGCTGCCGATCTTGAATGCCACATGAGCGAGGCCGGTGGCGTCGTCAGCCGGTGTTGACGAGCCTGCATCGCTCTCCATCAGGGCGAAGTCATGATTGTTCCCTGGCGTGTCAAGGCTGAAGAACGTCATCGGTGGATCGTCGATCCTCAACACGACTCTCATGTCCACGACCATTTCGCCCTCGAGGATGTACCAGGTGTCGTCGAGGTCGTCGTGGACGTGCAGTGGGGGCGCCGAGCCAACGGGCAAGGTCATCTCGAGCACGACGGTCTCCATTTCGGAGGCACAACGGTGCTCGACGACCAGAGTGTCGAGGAACCACCATGCCTGCGCATCTGCGTTATCGGGGGAATCAACGATTGCAGTGGTCACCTCGGCCACCTCCCTTGCACAGGCCGTTGCCGGTCGTGTAGTCAGGCATCCTTACGATCTAGATCGTATGGTAACCTTACGACCTGTGTCAAGCGACTCCTGGGGCGGCATCGACCACGAACGAACTCCCTACGTCGGCGCCATGTTGCGTGTCGTTTGGCAATGGGTTCGTGAGCAGATGTATGAGGGTGTCCTGGCGGCAGGATTCGACGATCTGAGCGCAGCGCATGTCGCGCTCTGGCGCTATCCCGGCCTCGAGGCAGTACGTCCCAGTCAGCTCGCGGATCGTGTGGGGATCACGAAACAGTCGGTCAACGACCTGCTCGGGCATCTGGAGGGACACGGGTACCTATTGCGCATCCCCGATTCGGTCGATGGTCGGGCTCGTGTGATCCGACTTACCGCCAAGGGACGGCGGCTCGAAGAGACCATTTACGCCGCAGCGGGGGCGTCTCAGCAGCAGATCGAAGAGATGCTCGGGCCACGTCGGTTCGCACAGCTGCACAGCTCGCTCGAGCTCCTGACCGAACAACTTGAGGGCTCACCGACCGTCGCTAACGATGCCGGATAGCGCGCATGGCCCACGAACTGATCGCTCGGCCAGAATTACGGCGTGATCGCATCCTGGATATCCCCCAAGGCGGCCAAGGGGATCGAAAGCGACATCGCGGGTCGTGGCCTCGTTGCCGTCGAGGAGATTGAAAAGGATGAGGTGGTCGCCGTGAAGGGCGGCCACATCGTGTCCACCACGACGCTCCAGTCCTTGCCTCTTGAACTCCAGAATTTCGGACGTGCAGATCACCGATGATCTTCATCTCGTGGCGCTGTCTGACGAAGAGTATGAGTCGGTCATGCTCTTCGTCAACCATTCCTGCGAGCCGAACGTCGGTTTTGGCGGCAACAGCGTCCTCATCGCGATCCGCGATATCGAAGCCGGAGAGGAGCTGACAACCGATTACGCCCTCTTCGACGATTCTGACGGTTCAATGGAGTGTCGCTGCGGACGACTGCTCTGTCGGGGACAAATCGACGGGCGGGACTGGCAGCGAAGCGATCTTCAGGAGAGGTATCGGGGTTACTTCTCCTGGTATTTGGCGCGAAGAATCCGGCAATTGCCTTAAGCCCGGAGAGGGCAGCGTTCGTGGCCCGCCCGGTGCTCCAGGAACGGTGGACCGGCTCGGACAGGTGGAAGGAACCGGCTCGAGACGAGTCCGCTACGGACCAGGGTCTCGGTGGGGCGGCACGTGAGACCGGCCCGCTGTCTAACCTCGGCCCGAGGATCAGAGAGAAGGGGGGCCGACATGGCCGACAGGACCTCGACCCACGACGTGGCCAAGGTGGGCGGGCGCTCGGAAGATGACGCCGAGAGGGCCATGGGCTCCATGACCGATCTCAAGGCTCCCCAACCCGGGTACATCGACATGATTCAAAAGGGAGGCTATGTCGAGGTGGGTGAGGGCTTCGGGCTCAGCTTCGACCGGGCCACATCGGACCACGTTCTCCGTAACCACCAACTGTTCTCGTCGCGGGTGGAGATGGGTTTGGGGAACGTCCGCCCGTTGATCCCACTCAATGTCGACCCGCCGCTTCACGCCAAGTACCGCAAGCTCCTCGACCCACTCTTCGCTCCGCGCAAGATGGAGGCGCAGGAGGAGGACATTGCTCGACGGGTCAACGGGTTCATCGACTCGTTCGTCGATGGCAAGGAGTGCAACTTCAGTGAGGAGTTCGCCGAGCTGCTGCCCTCGTCGGTGTTCCTCGGATTGATGGGTCTACCCGAAGAGCAGTTAGACCTTTTCATCCACCTGCGCGATGGCATCTTGCACCCCGACAAGATCAATCCCGATGCCGGCCTCGACCCGGAGGCACGGCGAGCCGTCCAGGCGGCCACCGGTCAGGAGATCTACGAGTACTTCGGGGGCGTGATCGCAGACCGCAAGGTCGCGCCGCGCAACGACGTCATCTCCGGCTTCCTGGCCGCCGAGATCGACGGGGACCGGCTCACCACCGACGAGATTCTCGACATCCTCTTCCTCTTCTTGATCGCCGGCCTCGACACGGTCAGTGACTCCCTGACCTGTTTCTACGCGTTCCTGGCTCAGAATCCTGAGCACCGTCGCCAGATCGTGGTGGATCCCTCGGTCATCTCTTCGGCGGTCGAGGAGCTCCTGCGCTGGGAATCTCCAGTTCCCGCGGGCGTGCCTCGGGTGGCCACCGAGGACACCGAGCTTCCCAACGGTCGGCGGGTGGGCAAGGGGACGGCGGTCGTCGTCAGCTACGGAGCGGCCAACGTCGATCCGGCCATCTTCTCCGACGGAACTGACGTGCGGTTTGACCGCGAGGAGAATCGGCACATCGCGTTCGGGGGCGGCGTCCACCGTTGCCTCGGCAGCCATCTGGCCCGGCGCGAGCTCCGGGTCACCCTGCGCGAGTGGCACCGGCGCATCCCGGACTACCGCATCAAGCCCGGGCACGAGGACCTCGAGTACCCGCCGGGGCTCCGGCACGTGAAGGATCTCAGGCTGATCTGGGACTGACCAAGGTCAGGAGCTTGGCCCTCTAACGACGAGTGAAGGTCATATGTGTCATGCCGCTCGGTGAGCTGACCACCTCGACGTCAAAACGTCGTTCTAACCCTTCCTGGCCGTCCCACAGGCGTTCGCCGCGCCCGAGGATGATGGGCATGACAGCGATGTGCATGTGATCGATCAGATCGGCGGACAGAAACTCCCGGACGACTGAAGGACCCCCTCCGATGCGAATGTCGAGCCCCGGCGCAGACTTCCTTGCTTCAGCGAGCGCTTCCGCCGGCGAGGCTTCCAGGAAGTGGAAGGTCGTCCCTCCCTCCATCTCGATCGAGGGCCGTGGGTGGTGGGTGAGGACGAAGACGGGCGTGTGAAAAGGCGGGTCGTCTCCCCACCAGCCCTTCCAATCGTGATCTGTCCAGGGACCCCGCTGCGGTCCGAACTTGTTGCGCCCCATGATCTCGGCACCGATTCCTGGACCCCATCGACTGGCGAACGACTCGTCGACGCCAGAGCTCCCTCCGGGTTCGCCGTGCATCTGGTGGAAGAACCGCGTGCCGAAGTACCGTTGCATCAGGCTCTCTTTGGCATGCCCGAAGGGTGTTTCCAGACTCTGTCCTTCGCCGGTCCCGTAGCCGTCGAGGGATACTGCAAAGTTGTGAACGCGAACGCGCGACATCGTGCCCTCCCTGTTCTTCTGCGTCTCATCTGCTGTGCGAAGAGTCTCGCTCATCTAGAGCGATTCCTCCGTGAGGTGCCGTCCCAGGGAGTCGAGCCAGTCGCCAGTCCCCTCTTCGCGCCATGCCGGTTGCTCCCGCCCGTCGAGGTAGGCGCCGGTCTCGGTCAGGACGAGCGTGGTGTTGGGGCCATGCGGCGTGAATTCGACCGTCGTGAGCGACGCAGTGACCACCGTGTCGTCCTCCGAGAGCACCGAGGTGTAGACGATGCGTTCGTCGGGAACGATCTCGCGGTAGAGCGACTCCCAGCTGATCTCCTTGCCGTCGTGGTCGCCGCGATTGCGCTCGATCCCATCAGGACGGAAGTCCAGTTGGTATCCGGTTGAGTCCCCGCCGAACCAGCGGGCCTTCAGCCCAGGGTCGGCCCAAGCGTGGAACACCCGCTGGACCGGGACGGGGTAGGTGCGTTCCAGGATGAATGTGGCGTGAGTGATGCTCCGCGTAGACAAAGTTCCTCCTCGTTTCGATGATCAAGGCAATTGGTCGTCATTCGGTTCCGCCAGGAGCTGGCCCAGGCGGTCGAGCCGGTGCTCCCATTCGGCGCGCTGGGCGGAGAGCCAGCCTTCGGCCGGCTGCAGGCCTTGGGGGGCAAGCTGGCAAACACGCACACGGCCGACCTTCTCGGAGCCCACGATCCCGGCCGCCTCGAGGACGCCGAGATGCTGGACGACTGCCGCCAGGGACATGGGCAAGGGTTGGGCCAACTCGCTCACCGAGGCGGCGCCGCGCGTAAGCCGCTCCACCATGGATCTCCGACTTGGATCGGCCAGTGCGTGGAAGACCTGGTCGCATTCCGCCAATCGGTTAACCATACGCTTAAGTATCGCACTGGGGCCGTCCAAAAGTCAAGCTATCACTTAAGTATCCCGCGGCGGCGGAGCTCGGCCGCGAAGGGCTCACCGCCCTGAGATCGGTGAGCACACCCAGTGGCCGGCGGCGGCGCCCAGGCGACGCAACGGTCTTGTCGGCGGCGCGAGCGAGCACGCCGACGCCCGCGCACCCAAACCTCGCATGTTTGACCGAACGGCTACCCAGCGGAACCCATCGCCCGCCCCAACGAGACGCGCGGTCGCTAGAAGGCGCCCACAACGGGTTTGTTGAGCGGTATTCCACCCATTGAGCCGAGGAAGGACGCGTCGCCGAAGGAGAACACGCCGCCATCGGAGGCCATGGTCCAGTACCCGAGTCCGTCGGCCGTGGGCTTCATGGCCACCATCGGCTGGTTGAGCGGCTTCCCGCCCATGGACCCGTAGAAGGTGGCGTCGCCATAGCTGAAGATGCCGCCGTCCGACGCGACGAACCAGTACCCCTGACCGTCAACCGTGGGCGTCATGCCGACAATCGGTTCGTTCAGCTTCAGAGAGCCGGCCGACCCGAAGAAGGGAGCATCGCCATAGGAGAAGATTCCACCATCGGCAGCGACCAGCCAATACCCCTTCCCATCAGGCGTGGAAGCAACACCGACGATCGGAGCGTTGAGGTGCTTGCCTCCCCGAGAACCGAAGAAGCTCGCATCGCCATAGGCGAAGATGCCGCCGTCGGAGGCCACCAGCCAGTAGCCAAGACCATCGGGTGTCGACGCCATGCCCACGATTGGCGCGTTCAGGTGTGTTCCGCCCGTTGACCCATAGAACCCTGCGTCACCGAAGGAGAACACGCCGCCGTCCGAAGCGACTTCCCAGTAGCCAGGGTGTCCGGCGACCTGCGCGCCGCCCACCATTGGCTCATTGAGCGGTTGGCCGCCCATCGATCCGTAGAAGGGACTGCCGAAGTCGAAGACTCCGCCGTCCGAAGCAACCTCGGTATAGCCCTGACCGTTGGGGCCGACACCACCGACACCACCGCCCGGACCGGTACCACCGACACCACCGCCCGGACCGGTACTCGGTGTCGCTGCGGTGATGATCCGGATGGCGTCGATGTCATCCTCCGTGCTGAAATTCACCGAAATGGTGGATGTCCCTTCCAGCTCCACTTGGTCGCCGTTGTCCTCGAGGCCATCGCCTGAGCCGATTTGGTAGATGGTTGTCGGATCGCCATCGGGCGTGTCCGTGTCGTCCAATGTGGGCTGCTTGACCATCACCCCGAGAATGGGAGTGCTGAAGGTCAGGGTCCCGACGTACGGGAAGAGCTTGTGCGGCTGCCCTACCGGATCGGAGTACATGAAGTAGCTGTCGACCGGGGTACCCATCGCCAGGGTGCTCGGGGTCAGGTGATCGACTCCGATGCGGTACGTTTTCGAGCTGCTCCCGTCCGGCGTGATGTCCACCGGCGTCGATGCCGGCAGCGTGAAATCCGTTCTCTCCGTGAACATGTTGATGAACTGGTTGCTCTGTGCGGTCACAACGGGTACGTCTGGCAGGGGAGGTTCGACGAGGACCGCTCCACTGTGAGTAACGATGGAGGCGCCGCTGGGTGCAGCGACGACGAGAACGCCGATTGCGCTGGCCAGGAGAGTGACCGTCGTGAGGATGGCAAAGGGAAGAGCACGGGTCCGTGCAAGATTGCGCATGTCTGTACTTCCAGTGTGAGAGATTGTGCCGGACGGGGTTACGTCGCGACCGCCTGCAGAGTTTGTATCGCCGCAACAAGTGTAGCGACATATCAGGTTCGTAAGGAAGCGCGTGGCTTTCCTCCATCCGCAATCACAAGACTGACCGCCATCGGTCAGCGCAACGAGGCCGACAGGATCAATCGTGGGCCGCGATCAGTCCCGTCGTCGCGCAAGTCGGCGCAGCAGCGCGGAACGTTCAAGACGTTGATTTCCCTAGACGAAGCCCAAAATTTGTGCCTGGCGATCGCCGCTGTGTCACTCACTCACAGCTGACTCACAATTGATCTGAAGCCTGCATTCAGAACGCACCCAGGCCGATGCCGTGATGCGGAAGGTGGCGGGCTCGAGGGAAACGAGCAGCGCCCCTCGTTCTTGCCCAGCACCATGGCTCAACCCCCGAGGCCGACGATGTAATTGGTAATTCGGCAATTCAACGGCCTCGAGGCTTGGGGCTTGACACCGGCGCCAGGGACCAGTGTGCCCCTGCCCCGAGCGCCTGTTTGGTTTTGATCAGCCGCCTGACGTCGTGATCGAGAGGACAGCCCAGCCGACGTTGTCGTGTTGAGGCTGCGACGCTGTCTTGCTGTCGGTGACCTCGACGACGAAAGTTGCGGTGCCCGTGGTTTTCGGCTTACCCGAGATCGCACCCGTTGTGCTGTTCAAGGTGAGCCCGGTCGGCAGGGTCCCAAAGCCATTCTCCACCGACCAGGTGTATGGGGCGTTGCCACCACTCGCCGTCAGCTTGGCCTTGTACGGCTGCTTGAGGGTGGCCGGTGGCAAGGACGTTGAGGTCACAAAGAGATTGAATGGGAAGATCACCCCCGCGACGGCCGGCACCGCCTGATACGTCGCGAGGAGGTTCGGTCCGCTGATGCCCGGGAAGCTGAACGATCCTTGGTCGACGCCCGACGTCGACTGAAACGATTCCAAAACCGACACCGGGTTCGCGGTCTTGTCGAATGGCTTCTGCGTTGGCGAATCCCCGAGGGCGAGGATGGCCTGCAGGACGAACGCCGTCGAGTCCGGGTCGGTCGACCCAGGTGTGCTGGCTGTGTTGGGCTCGAAGCCCCAGCCGCCGTCGCTGTCCTGAGCGTGAACGAGGAACGCGTGTGCGTTGGCGTCGGCCGAACCACCCAGATCGCCCTGGGCGGCGAGTCCTTGGATTGCGAGTGCCGTCGAATTGGTGTCGGGTCCGACGAAGTCAGCGGGAGATCCGTCGCACGGATTGTTCTTCGACTCGTAGCTGGTCCAGCCACCGTCCGGGCACTGTTGGTTGAGTAGCCACGACTCAGCCGTCCTGATCGCCGAGCCGCGAGTGTTTCCTGTCGCGGCGAGGGCGGCCAAAGCCAGCCCTTGGTCGTAGTCGCCGGCGTTGAAGTCGTTCACCTGAGCCTTCGTGCCGAAGAGTCCGGTGTTCTTACCCGACGGCTCCTGCGTTGCCAAGAGTCGGGCGACCAGGTTGGTGCCGCCGAAGGAGGTCGGATCGGCGCCTAACGCGTGTGCGTCGAGTAGCAACAGCGCGAGCTGTCCGGGTCCGTCCACACCGTCTTGCGAGACGTAGGCGTCGACGTTGGCCTCCAGGTAGGAGAGCGCCTTGGTAGCCAGGCTCGGGTCGGTGTTGGCACTGGTCAGGGCCAAGAGGCCATTGGCTGTTGCCGATAGGTCGGCCGTTCCGGGATCGGATTGTGATGGGATGAAGCCCTGCGCTGTGAACTGACTGGCGAGCCATGTGGCTCCCGCTTGGGCGGACAGGGGTTGTGGCAAAGATGGTGACGTTGTCGCGCCGGCCATTGTCGGTATCGCGACGACGGCAAAAGCTGCACAGACCGCCAGGGCTGCCGGGGTGAGGATTCGGTGGAACCTCATGGGGATGACTCCAATTCCGGGCAACCAACCCGAAAGGCCCCTCGTTCAAACCAGCGGAGACCACCCGGGTCCTTGCCGCATTTCTCGACGGATACGGACCCACTTCAGGAGTTCGGCGGCATTCCGACTCGTGGCGAACAATCTGTTCAACCACCCACGGCTGCGGACCAGTGCCGGACTTTGACCGGCTTCCCCGTCGAACTACTTGAACTGCGATGCCGAGGTTAACACAGGCTTTCCTTCAGGCTCCAGACCCGAGCCGAAGACGTTCGGTTATCCGAAGTCCTGTCGAAGCGCCTGCGTCACGCAAGGGCTTCGCTGCCTAGAGCCAGTGCCGTCGTTTGAAGAGGAAGTAGAGGGTCGAGGAACTCGCCACCATCAGGGCGAGCGCGAAGGGATATCCGTAGTACCAGTGCAACTCAGGCATGTGTTGGAAGTTCATGCCGTAGATCGATGCGACGATGGTCGGCGCGAACCCGATCGCGGCCCAGGCTGAGATCTTCTTCACCTCCTCGTTCTGAGCCACGCTCGTCTCGGTCAGGCTGCGCATCTCGTCGTTCTGTTGCTGACCGACCAGCGTGCTGTGCACCGTGAGCGCATTTTGGAGGAGGGCCCGGAAGGAGTCGGCACGCTCGACGATCCGGATCACGTGGTCGCTGACATCGCGGAGACTCCTGCGCAGCTCGACATTCACCTCGTACTTCTCGAAGCCCGCTTCGAGGGCCTGCAACATGGCCAGGAGCGGTTGGGTCGCTCTCTGGAATTCGATGACCTCTCGGGACAACTTGTAGATCCGACGCGCCAAAGAAGGGTCCCCGCCCTTGAAGAGCTGGTCTTCGATCTCGTCGATGTCATTTTCGAGCCCGGTGACTACCGGGGCGTACTCGTCAACGACCTGATCGATGATCGCGTAGAGCACTGCCTCAGGGCCGAGACAGAGCAATTGCGGGGTACCCTCGAGCCTCTTCCGTACCTTGCTGAGGTCTGGCGTCTCCGCGTGGCGGATGGTGACAACGAAGTCTTGTCCTGTAAAGACGTGAAGTTCCCCGAACTCGACCTCTTCGGTTGCATCGAGGTACCGTGCTGGCCGAAGGACGGTGAAGAGCGTCGTTCCGTAGCGCTCGAGCTTCGGACGCTGGTGAGCCGAGACGGCGTCCTCTACGGCCAGTTCGTGCAATTGGAATTCATGAGCCACGGACCGGATCTCTTCGAGATCAGGTCGATACAGTCCAATCCAGGCCATGCCGCGCCGTTCGCGCAGGGCCTCGTATGTCTCATCGAGGGTGCGTGGGTCGGCGGTTCTCCGTCCACCGACGTACACGGCGTTGTTGACCAGGACCATGCTGACCTCTGAACGTTGGGGAGCGTCTCACGGTAGCGCCACATCAGCTCCCCCGTTCCAGAGGTGACGGGACGAGCCGTCAGGTCGTCCAGGGGACGTGATCGCGCGCCATCGACCCGTGGGCAACCGATGCGTGCCGGCGAACACGGGAGTCGCAATGATTCGAGGACCATGACCTGTCCTTGGCCAAGTGCACCGGGTTCTCAGGGCCCCATAACCGTTTCTGGGCCGTTCAGGGAGTGAACTGGATCGTTCAAGAAGTGAAACGGAAAGCCTGAACGCCCGAAAACCATGTCCTGGGAATCGACTGAGCTGAAGCGCTCACTCCACCGAATCAGGATCGACCCCGGCCGTGTTTGCCGCGCTCAGTGCCGCGAACGTCACGTACACGTAGCCAACGTTGATCGTCACCGCGTTCGTCGACGGCAGGTTCTCCATCCGCACCGCCACGTAGCGGCCCGACTCGAGCACGTAGCACGATGCGACGGCGCCGAGCACCGGTTCCAGAAGGCCAAGACCCGGCGCAACCGCGAGGGGCCGTCGGCGAAACGGGCTTGCCGTTCCAGTAGCGGACCGCGCCGTCAACGTCGGTGCCGAAGTCGATGCGTCCGTCGCCATCGTGGGATTCACTCACGGCTGGCGCCCACGTTCAGAGATCTTCATATCTGAACCGTCCGTGCCGCATGTGTACACATTGGCCTTGTGCGGCGGGTGTTTGACAGCGCGTCCAAATATCCCGACGCACCGCGTCTCCACGGCAATCTACGGCCCCTCGTCGCCCGACGGTCGGGCTGTCAGACGCTCTCCACGCGTTCGGTGTCAGCCCGGAACCGTGCCACCCAGTCCTCCGAGAGGCCGTCGGCCTGTCGTTTCATAGCTTGGCCGTCGGGTTGCGGTGGGTCGATCCCGAGCTCGTCGAGGATGCGACCGATCGTGACTGCCCGGGCATCGTTGAGGTCGTCGTAGAAGACCCGGATGGGTTCCCGACCGGCGGCATGGAACCAGTCCTCCCAGCGAGCGTCCCACCGGTGCAGTTCATTGAGCAGATGGTCAATGGCCCGATAGTCGTACTCCGCGTGGGACATCGCTTCGTCGTCGGGTCTCGGGGTGTCCGACTCAGCCTCCGTACGCCATTGCTGGGTCTGTATGGCCCTCCTGAGAGAGACCGCTTGTGCGACCTTGTCACGACGCCTCACGAAGATGAGCTTCAGTCGCGGAAAGACAGCATCGAGCCTCTCGATGAACGACAGATCGCCGAGCCCCGGGAGCTCGCCCAACCGCACCTTGAACTCGTCGAGGTAGTTCCACATCATCTTCGCGCCGAAGACCCCGTTCCGGGTGGCTCCCCGCTCCAGCACGTATCAGAACCATCCTTCGAACTCTCCGGGTTGCTCCGGACGTCCCGGCAGCGTCGGCGAGAGGCGCACGGCGATGTCACGCACGGTGGGATCCTCGAAGTACTGCCGTGGTTGTCGGGCCAGACCGGTGCTTCGAAGCGTCTCGAAGTACTCGTCGGGCACGCCTGCGACCTCTGTGGCCATCAGGAGTTCGCACAGCAGCGTGCTCCCACTGCGCTGGGTGGCGCAGACCAGATAGGAGATGCCATCGACCCGCAAGCGTGATTCCACGGGCCATACCTTAGCTTTTCGATCGAAAATATAAAGATTGCTACGATCAGCCCGAATGAAGCCGAACGTGGTCTATCTCCACTCACACGACACCGGGCGTTATGTGCAGCCGTACGGGTATCCGGTCCCGACACCCAACATCCAGCACCTCGCCGACCAGGGCGTGCTCTTCCGCCAGGCCTTTTGTGCCGCCCCGGTCTGCTCGGGTTCACGAGCCGCGCTCTTGACCGGACAGTGCACCCACGCCACGGGGATGCTCGGACTTGCCCACCGCGGCTACCGGCTGCGTCACCCCGAGCGCCATATGGTCAACGTGTTACGCGATGCCGGCTACTGGTCCGGTCTGATCGGTGAGCAACACGTTTCCGCGGATCCACACGAGCTCGGATACGACCAGGTCGTCGACCTCGATACGACGCGCGTCAGTGATGTCGCACCGGCCGCCACGAAGCTCATCGCCGGGCGAGCCTCAGAGCCCGCACCCTTCTTCTTGTCGGTCGGCTTCTTCGAGACCCATCGAGAATTTTCGAGCCGTCCTCCATACGCGACGTTCTGTATTCCAGGCCACCCGAGAACGTTCCCGACAACCCTCAAACCCGCCGGGACATGGCCTCGTTCAGGGCAAGTGCCCGGTCCCTCGACCAGGGGGTGGGCACCGTGCTCAACGCCCTGGAGGAGAACGGGCTGGCGGACAACACCTTGGTGTTCATGACGACCGACCACGGCCTCGCGTTTCCCGACGCCAAATGCACCATGTACGACCGGGGTATCGGCGTCATCCTGATCATGAGAGGTCCCGGCGGATTTGAGCGTGGCCGCGTCTCTGACTCTTTGGTCTGTCAACTCGACCTGTACCCGACGATCTGTGATGTCGTCGGCTTGGAGTATCCGTTGTGGCTGGAGGGCAAGTCGTTGCTCCCGCTCGTCCGCGGTGACGTCACCGAGATCCACGATGAGATCTTCGCGGAGGTGACCTATCACGCTGCCTACGAACCTCAACGCGCCGTTCGCACCAGCAGGTACAAGTACATGCGCCGTTACGACGACCACCACCGAGGGAGAGTGTTGGCCAACCTGGACGACAGCCTGACCAAGGACGTCCTTCTGCAGGCTGGATGGGGTGATGTCGACCCACCCCGTGAGGCACTCTTCGACCTCTGGCTCGATCCCTCCGAAGGAGAGAATCGCATCGACGACCCTGCGCTCACACAACTCGCAGAGGACCTACGAAGACGACTGCACGCATGGATGGTGCGGACCAGCGACCCACTGCTCGATGGCCCCGTGCCCCCGGCGGAGGGCACCGTGATGAACACGGTCGACCAGAGCTCCGCCAGCGACCCGACGACCCCCCCTTCCGACCGCAGCCTCACACTCTCTCACCGTCCCCGGAAGCTCCCGGATACCGAGGCCTGAGGCGGGTCAAGAGGAGCTCTGGCAACCAAGGGATCGCCCGCTTATTTCTTGATGTAGATGCCGGCCAGGTTGGTGTGGCACTGACCGATCGGGGCCTGCACCGTGCCCCCGACCACCTTCTTGTTGTAGCCGACGAGCGAGGGCTGGAAGACCAGAGGGACCTCGGCGCCGATGGACATGGCGAGGGCACCCGCCTTCTGCATGAACGGTCCCTGCTGTTGGGCCGTCACGAACTGAAGTGCTTGGGTGATGTAGGGAGCGAGCGTCGGGTTGGCCGTCCCGAAGTGCTGGGTCAGAAAGCCGATCGGCAGGAACTCGTTCTCGAAGTTGTTGGCCAGGTCGGGCCCATTCGAGAGTTGCTCGGTCAGCACGGCGTCGCCTTCGCCCTTGATGTAGACGTCGGTCAAGAGGTCGGCGGGGTCGACCTCTTGGAGCTTGACCGTGAACCCGGCGGACGTCGCCTCTTCCTGGATGAGCTGGGAGGCTTGGGCGAACGTCGGATCACCGCTCGGCACTTCGAGCGTGAACGAAATGCCCTTCGGGAAGCCGGCCGCCTTCAGCATGCCTTTGGCCTTCGCCGGCTGATAGGTGTACCTGTTCCCGACCGCCTTGTTGAAGCCAGGGGACCAGGACGGGAATGGTTGGTAGGCCGCTTCACCGAGACCGTCGTCGATCACCCGGTTGATGGCACTGCGATCGACCGCATACTCCAACGCGGCGCGGACCTTGGTGTTGTTGAAGGGCGCGGCGTTCTGTCGCATCTGAAGATCGACATAGTCGTAGGACTTGCCGACGACAGCGGCCAGGTCGGATTGGGCCTTGACCGGACCGACCTCGTTCGGCTCGAGGTTCGCCATGTCGATGGCCCCGGTTTCGAGTGCGGTCACGATCTGCGGACCGGTCGAGGCCTGGACGAAGTTGACTCCGCCGAGCCGATACTGGCTCTTGTTCCAGTACTTCGGGTTGGCCGTGAGCCTGATGGAGGATCCCACCTGGTAGCTCTTCAAGACGAATGGTCCGGCTCCGACGGGATGGGTGCCGTCCGTCGCAATGGTGTCGGGGTCGTAAATGGTGCCGTCGGAGTGGTACATCGCCTGAACGACGTCCCCTGGTATCGGGTTGGAGAGGTTCAGCACGAGGGTGAGGGGATTCGGCACATCGATCGTCGAGATCGCGGTCAACGTCGTCAGGAGGGGACTCTTGCGGCTGTAGAGCAGGCTCGTTCTGATGGCATTGGCGTCGACCGGGTCGCCGTTGGAGAACACGACCCCGGGCCGGACGTGAAGGGTGACGGTATGAGGAGTCGTCGACCAGCTCGTGATGACGTTCGGGAGGAATGCCGTGTTGGTGATGCCGAGGCCCGAGGCATAGATGTTCGAGAGGATGGCGAACCCGCAGGGATTGAAGCTCTGTTCGGGATTGAAGGTGTTGTCGAACTCGCTGTTCAGGTCGACGCCGTACGTCAGGACACCGTTGGGATTGTCGTCCTTGGGGAGCGACGCGCCGGCCGTCAGGGGTTGGAGGAGCGACCCGCACGCCACCGCCGTACAGGCCAGGGCGATTGCGGTCCGGGTCCCACCGCGAGACCTGAACGGGCGGCACCGCCAATGACCGACGCGGTTCCGCAGTCGTGGTCCAGGCATCACCATGCATCTCCCCCATCGCTCGGGCCCACCGCACTGCACTGGCGACGCGGTTTCGGAGGGCGACGACCTCCCCGAGCCTAGGCAGGAATCGTGCCCGTCGTCGTGTTGAGCGACCCAGCCACCACTCGGCCCGAAGAGAGCGAACGGGCGGTGTCCCGGGCCGCGGGTTCGTCCCAGTCCCACCCCCACAAAGAGCACTTCTCCCCCTTTCGTTCATAAGCCCGAGGAGATGCGGAGCGCCGCATGGCGTTCCGCGATGCGCCGGAACTCGATCGAACCGTGACCGCCAGCGGACGTTCTTGCGTGATGGCGGTGTCCGAGCGGCATCACTCGACCCGCACGGACCTCGGGATCACTGAATTTCCGTTTCAGAATTTCGACGGAACAAGATACAGTTCAACTGTCACTTCTCGGCATATCTCGCCGGGGTCCCAGAGGAGGTCGTCCATGACTGCTGAGAGCGACACACGCCCCGAGTTGGCTCCCGACCGCCAACCACTCACTGCGTTGCAGGCTGAGAGGCTCTCGGGTTTGAGCGGGATCAAGACCGACGAGCTGGTTGGCAAATCGGTCGCCGAAATCAGCGAACAGTACCGATGGGTGCTGAATCCCGACTGGCTTCTTTTCGTGCAGATCTGTGGCACCGTCGTCCAGCTGAATCCCGCCAACGGAGAGCAGTATCCCGTTCCCTACGCCAAGGTGTACGCCGAGGACACTGTGTGCTCCGTGCTCGGCTTCTTCCCCGAACCAGAACCCTGGGCGTGGTTCTTCCCGTGGGAGTGCCGGACGGAGGTCGTGGCGCAGACCACCACCGATGCCTGTGGAAACTTCTGCATCTGGGTGCCCCGCTTCGAGGTCGAATGGATACTGCGGTGGCGTCTCGAGCGCGTGTGCTATCTCGAGGTGTTCGCCAAGCCGACGATCTCCGATGTATTGGGCTACCTGCAGGGAGGTCCGCCCGACCCGAGCGGGCCGGTCACGATTCAGCCCGGTACCGACCTGTACCAGCGGGCCGAACATCTGGTGGGTAGCCAGCTCACCCAGCGCCTGTCGACTCTGGACGCGTCTCCGACGTTCGGGAGTAGCACCACCGAGCAGCGCGCCCTGCTCGCTCGCCCCGCGTTCCCCGCCGCTTCGCCTCCACCGTTGCCACGGGAACTGAGGAAGCGGGCCGATCGAAGTGACCAGGAGGGTCACCGCGACGCCGTGCGCAGCACCCTGGCCAACAGGCTGAACCTGGCCGGGGAGGCCCTCGACGGCCTCGACCTCGGGCAGTACCGCGGGCCCTTCCTGCGTTGCTTCGACATCCTGATCCCCGAGTGGGTTCCGATCCTCGAAGTCCCTGACATCTCTTTCCGGGTCACCCAGGACGTGACGGGCACCGGGACTCAGGAAGTCATCTACTCCGGCGGACTGTTCGACGTTCCGTGGGGTTCGGACACCACCGATGTGACCCTGTACGCCTCCCCTCTCGCGGTAGCCAACCCGTTGTGCAACACGCCAGAGGTGCCGTGCGGGGACGAGCCCACCTTGGAGTTCGTCGGCCTGATGCCCCTCGCGAACCCGCCGCTCCCGGCCCCGCCCTTCGTCGAGACCGTGTCCACCGACGCCTTGTACGGCTTCGCCCTCCGGCCAAACCCGCCGTCTCCGACCGGAAGCCTGGCCGGGCCGACCCTGTTGCCGGCCAGCGCCCCCTTCACCGGGACCCTCCAGCTCTACGGCTGCAATCAGGTCGACGATGCGAAGTACTACCGGCTCCTCTACACCTATACCGCTCCCGGGTCGACCACCGCGTCGGCGGTCAAGCCCTTTGTGGGACTGACCTGGCCGCTCTACCGGGAGGTGGGACTGGTCTTGGAGACCTTGTGGCCTGCAGCGGACGCCAACGGCTGGTACCCCGTTCTGGATCCTCTCGCGGACTGGTTCCCGGCTTGGATGGTGCTCGAATGGGGAACGGGGAGCTTCCAGGACGGGCTGTACTCCGTGCAGCTGCAGGTCGGGGACGCCACCAAGGCACCGCTCGCCACATCGCCGGCGGTGGGCTTCGTGATCGACAACTCCTACCCCAAGTACACCTACACCGCGCTCTGGAGCTTCCACGAAGACATGAGTGCGGCCCAGCCTCTGCCGACCGATGAGTGTGCGGTCATCGACCGGGGAGTCGACCCGCGGGACGTGTACATCCAGCTTTCCTTCTCGGTCACCGCAGAGCATCTTCGGTCGGTCCAAGTGGGCACCGACGGTTGCGGCGGAAACGATCCGGTGCTCCAGACGTCGGTCACTCCGCTGTCGAACGTGGAGCACTGGTACGAGGACGAGGGCGACAACACCTTCGGGGGTGTGGGCCTCTACAAGATCCCAGCGTCGTTTCCCCAAGGGGTCTACGGCTTCGACATCTACGCGACCAGCCGCGCCTTCAATCCGGCGGGTAGCGACTCGGGTCCGTTGGTCGACTGGCTCTACAACCCTGTGTACATCTGGTCGAATCCCAGTTTCTCGGCGGCGGTCGTCAACGATCCGCCGACCTAGTCGGCCCCGGCCTCCGGCGACCCCGAGGGAGTATCGATGAAAGACGAGCGCTGGCTCCGCCTGGTGTTGGCTTCGCTGGCTACCTGGCGCCTCACCCACCTGCTGGCGTATGAGGACGGTCCGCGTGACGCGGTGGCGGTTCTCCGACGACGGCTCGGAGACAGCTTCTTCGGGAGCCTGATCGACTGCTTCGAGTGTTTGAGTCTCTGGACCGCAGCGCCTCTGGCCTACTGGGCCGTTCGGGACCGACGCGACCTGCCCGTGGCCTGGTTCGCCATATCCGGTGCCGCGTGCCTCCTCGAGAACGCGGGCAGCGAGCCGGTGATCATGCAGCCGGCGCCACCAGGCGGACACTGAGATGGGATGCTGCGGTGACAAGCGCAAGGCCGCCACCCTTCGGCGCACCCTGGCTGCAACTCCGAAACCTGCGCCCCCGCAAGCCTCGACGCGGGTACCGCTCCTCTTTCTCGGCACCGGCGCCTACTTGGTGTCCGGCCCGCGCTCGCGCCTGGTGTACAGGTTCTCGGACGACGAGCCTGAGCAGCTGGTCGAAGATCGAGACGCCCCAGCCCTCGTGCGGACGGGGCTGTTCCGGTCCCGCCCCGGTGCGAATCCAGCCTCCAAGACCTCTGATCCGGAACGGCGCGGCCGATGAACCCAGAGAGCAGTACACCGATGCGGCATCACGATTGAGGAGGTTCCCATGCGACACGCCTACTCCCGACGGACCCGGCACTTCGAAGAGCCAGCGGTGTGTCGTTCTCACCCGGGTCACGCGTTGCCGGCGGTGAGGAGAGGCTTGGCTGCAAGCACCATCGCCGCGCTTGTCGTGGCGATGGTTTGCCTGTTCTTCCCAGCGTCGGGGGGTGCTTCCGGGAAACCCGCTGCCACTGAGCCGGCTGCAGGAACCGGTGGGATGGTGAAGTGCAGCGCCTTAGCGGCGGCGGGAAGGAAGGTCGCGAAGTTCGCCCTCTCCGAGTGCACGCACAAGGGGAAGACCGACGGGAGTGGTTTGTACCCCAACCCGGGGGAGGGGGGCGTAGTCACGTGGGCCAGCGGTCGGACGACCACTCTGTCCGACGTCAGTCTCTCTGAGGGCATCGGCGGCTGCCCACCGAACGGACCCGGATACCACGACTTCTACGGGATGACAGGAAACTTCACCAACAGTTGGGGCGGCTCGGGCACGTTCGACACAGGTTGGTGCCTTTCACCCCAAGGCCCGTACCTTGATTTTGGAGAGCCATTCGAAATCTGAGAGGTCTCGACCGGGCGAGTTGGGCGCGAACCACTGTCGTCACCATTGTCAGGAGCACCTCAAGGGTCTCCGTCGATACGCCCGGAGCTGGGCGCTCGCGTGGGTTCGTTTCTTCCTGTCGCGACGCGCTTGATCACAACGAACGCATGCGAAAGCCGAGTCTGCTGTTTGCTTGGAACGAACCGTCGGTGAGTAGAAGAAAACTGTCCATTCCGCGCACTGGCACGACCTCTCTGACTCCGAGGAGTGAGACTCGGTATACCGGGCGGAAGAGGCAAGACTGAGCCTGTCACTCGGCTCATGGGACCGTCCGAGCTCAACAGCCCGACGTGGCTCCCTCGATCAAGCCTCCGACGTTTCCTGTCAGCGGACCACCGAAGGATCCCTGATACTCGGGACCGTCGCTCGTGTGCTTGACATACGTGCCGCTGAACGTCGCCCCGGCGTTGTTCCCCTTTTTCCAGAGAAGGTTGAGCGCTTTGCCGACGCTGGTGTAGGTGCCCCTGTCGCCGAAGAAGTCGGCCGTGAACTTGTCCGCGGTTTTGAAGTTCAGGATTTCGCATCCAGAGCCGACTTCGACGAGCGTCCATTGCGAACCGACCTTGACCTTGGCTGCGGGTTGGGCTGCCGTGGCGATGCCCCCCGGCCAGGCCAACGTGACCGCGGCAATGATCACCGTCCCGATGATTCCAGCCCGTCGACTCATGGAATCCTCCCTCGTATGCGGTCGCGTCCACGACACCATCAATGGATGACTGCACCGTAAATGCTGACACAAGCCCGCCCGAGCCGCCGTCAGATCCACGAAGGCCTCCGGTAGGCTTCTCGGCGTGACCAACCGGTGGGGTTCCCTGAAGATCGTCCGCGCTCGCCGCACTGCGCCGCGTCGTCTCGGCAGACACCTGCGAATGCCCGTTGTCGTCGTGGCCGCCTTGATGGCTGCCGCGCTCGGCTGGCCCAGCACGGCGATTGCGGGATCGTCGACCGTGGCGGCGGCCCACTCCGGCTTCGGCACCAGTTGGACCACTTACCACGGGAACGCTGAGGCGAGCGGAGTCCACGCGGCACAAACCAAGTTACGGCCGTCGCAAGCGGCCTGGACGTCGCCGGTCCTCGACGGGCAGTTGTACGGCGAACCGCTCGTCGCCGACGGGCTGGTCGTCGCGGCGACCGAGAACGACACCGTCTATGCCTTGGCGGCCAACAGCGGAAAGGTCCTCTGGTCGCAACACCTCGCGACCCCCGTGCCTTCTTCGGATCTGCCCTGCGGCGACATCTCGCCCGAGGTCGGCATCACAGGCACTCCGGTCATCGACCTGGCTCGCCACGAGATATTCGTCGACGCTGACACCTTGATCAAAGGCCCCGCCGCGTCCGGTGGCGTGGAGGCCTCGCATCGCCTCTTCGGGCTCGACCTGCTCACCGGGAAGGTCGAGCTGAAGCAGCGGGCGATGCCAAACGCCGGCGAGGATCAGCTTGCGCAGCTCCAGCGGCCGGGGTTGTCGCTCGACCAGGGGAACGTGGTCATCGCGTACGGCCAGAACACCGGGGACTGCCCCGGGCCCAACGGTCCTGCGCACGGGTTCGTCGTCTCGATCCCCGAGACGGGCGGCCATCTTCACTATTTCCAGATCGGCAGCGGCCAAGATCGCGGCGCGGTGTGGATGGGCGGAAGCTCTCCGGTGGTCGACCCCGACGGGAACGTCTACGTGGCGAGCGCTGACGGCTACAACCTCGGTGCCGGCCAGCCGTACGATGACAGCGACGCAGTGCTCGAGCTGTCTCCGAGCATGCAGCTCGAGTCGAAGTTCTATCTCAGCAACTGGCAGTCGCTCAGCGGCCAGGACCTGGACCTCGGAACAGGGGACCCCGCACTCGTGGACGGATTCGTGTTCCAGATCGGCAAGACGGACACCGCCTATCTCCTGCGTCAGGGACATCTCGGCGGTGAGAACGGCGAGGTCGCCTCCCTTTCGATGTGCAGCGGCAATCCCGACGGCGGACATGCGGTCCAAGGCTCGGTCGTCTACGTGCCATGCCCCAACGGCGTGACGGCCGTCCAGGTGTCGACGAAGGCCCCGTATCTGAAGCAGCTCTGGACCGCCGGCGGCTCGGGTAGCGCACCGATCGTCGCCGACGGGCTGATCTGGATGATCTCCGGCAACGCGGTGCACGGCCTCGACCCAGCCAATGGCGACGAAGTCGTCTCGATGCCCTACGGTGCGCAGGCGAACCACTTCCCGACGCCGTCGGTCGGCGATGGTCTGCTGCTCCTTCCCGGTACCAACCAGGTCTTCGCCTTCATGGGCCCGGCCGGGCTGCCGCCGGCGCCATCCACGCCGTAGCGACAACGGGCCGGTCTTCTCGACCCCGATATGACGTGGGTCCCTACGACTTTGGGCCCGTCGGCGCGAAGACGACGTCGAAGGAAGCGCTGATCGAGGGCTCGATGCGGTCCACCCAACGGGTCAACCGCATCGAGCACCCCCAACCGGATTCGAACCGGTGCTGCCGCCGTGAAAGGGCGGTGTCCTAGGCCGCTAGACGATGGGGGCCCGGCGTTGCGGTGACCCGCAAGGCAGAACGAGCCTACCGGGCGGCTACGGGCACACCCGCCGGAGCCGGGTCCGGCAGTAGCGGGGCGGTGATCACCTCAGGACCGTGGAAGGTGCAGGCGAGGAACGTCTGCACGGCGCCGATGACGAGCGCGGTGGCGCCGATCAGGTGGACCTCCACCACCAGCGCGGGCAGGTGGGTGAAATACTGGGTGTAGCCCACCGCGGCCTGCGCCACCATCACGGCGACCAGGATGCGGCCGGCCCGGCGGACCCGCTCGGGCACGTCGACGACGTGCAGCGCCACCACCAGCCCGACGGTCAGGCCGACCAGCAGCAGGGCCAGGCTCGAGTGCAGCTCGGCCATGTCGCGCAGCGAGACCGGGAGGCGCTTGGCCACCTGCTGCCCCGAGCTGTCGCCGGCGTGCGGCCCCGCGCCCGAGGTCGCCGTCCCCGCCCCGATGACGACGGCGAGCAACCCCAGCAACCCGTAGAAGAGACGGATGAGGGGCCGGGGCACCAGCAGGCGCGCCGAGCCGGCGCGGTAGTCGCGCCCGTCGCGGTGGACCAGCACGACGGCGTCGACCAGCAGGAGCATGGTGGCGAAGAAGTGCACCATGACCACGTAGGGGTTGAGCTTGGTGTAGACGACGATGCCGCCCAGCACGGCCTGGGCCAGGACGCCGGCCACCAGCCCGCCGCTCAGCCAGATCAGGTCGCGCCGGCGCGGGGTGCGCAGGACCGCGCCCAGGAAGGCGGCCGCCACCGCGAGCACCAGCACGATGGTCACGAGGCGGTTGCCGAACTCGATCAGGCCGTGGAACTGGAGGGCCGAGGTGAGGTGGCCCGACGAGCATTCGGGCCAGTTCGAGCAGCCCAGGCCCGATCCGGTCAGCCGCACCGCCCCCCCGGTGGCCACGATGAGGGCGGTCAGGACCAGGGCGACGACGTTGAGCCGGTGGCTGAGCGTGGGCGAGATGGAGGGGGTGCGGCGCCGCGACACGACGGCCCAAGCGTACCGGGACCTGCCGCTTGGTCCCGGGCGAGGCCCTGGACCTACGCTGGGGAAGCCATGACCACCCAGGCCCCCGCCGTCCCCGAGCGCCAGGACGGGGCGCTGTCGCGGGCCCGGAGCACGGTGGGCGCCTACGTGGCGCTGACCAAGCCCCGCATCATCGAGCTGCTGCTGGTCACCACGCTGCCCACCATGGTGGTCGCCCAGCGGGGCCTGCCCCCCATCTGGCTCATGGTGGCCACCTTGGCCGGCGGTGCGCTGGCCGCCGGGGGCGCCAACGCCATCAACATGGTGGTCGACCGCGACATCGACCGCTTGATGAACCGGACCAAGAACCGCCCCCTCGTGACCGGCGCCATGACGCCCGCCGCCGCCCTGGTCTTCGCCCTCGCCCTCGAGGTAGCGGCCTTCGCGGAGCTGTGGCTGGCCGTCAACCTGCTCTCGGCCGTGCTCGCCGTCTCGGCCACTCTCTTCTACGTCTTCGTCTACACGCTGTGGCTCAAGCGGCGCTCGTCACAGAACATCGTCATCGGCGGGGCGGCCGGCGCCGTGCCCGTGCTCGTCGGCTGGGCCGCAGTGACCGACTCGCTGGCCTGGGCACCCGTCGTGCTCTTCGCCATCATCTTCATCTGGACGCCGCCGCACTTCTGGTCGCTGGCCGTGCGCTACCGGGACGACTATCGAGCGGCCGACGTGCCCATGCTCCCGGCCGTGGCATCCATGAAGCGCACCACGACCGAGATCGTGTACTACACGGTGGCGCTCGTGGCGGTGTCGTTCCTCCTCGGCCCGGTGGCCCACCTCGGCTGGATCTACATGGTGACCGCGGCGATCCTGGGCGGCGGCTTCCTGTACATGGTGACCAGGCTCTGGAGCCTGGCCCAGAGCGGGACGGTGAGCGGTCGCGACGCCATGCGCGTCTTCAGCTTCTCCATCACCTACCTGACTGTGCTCTTCGTCGCCATGGCGGGCGACGTCCTCATCACCAACCAGCTTCACTAGGTTCAGGTGCGCGATGTCCACTGACGTGCCCACCCCGCCGGGGGCCCCGGAACCCTCCCCGGGCGCCTCGCCTCCCGACGCCGGACAGACGGGCCAACCCCGCAAGCCCCGCAAGCGCTTCCTGCTCATCGGCACCGGTCTCGGCCTGGTCGCCGTGCTGCTCTTCGGGATCTTCACCAGCATCGGGTCCTCGACCGGATCGGGCAACGGATCGGGCGACGGTGGCGGGACGTCGGGCGCACCGCACCAGGGAGGCCCCGTGCCCGCCTTCAGCGGCACCAACATCGGCCCGGTGGGCCCGGACACGGTCCGCGTGTCGGCCACGCGCACCGGGACGCCGACCGTGCTCCTCTTCTTCGGCGCCTGGTGCACGGACTGCCATCAGGAGCTCCCGCCGCTGGCGGCGGCGGTGCGGGCCCAGGACGCCGCCGGCGGCCGGCTCTCGCACATCGAGGTGCTCGGGGTCGACAGCCTCGACAAGACGTCGGCCGCCCAGAACTTCATCCGAACCGTCGGCGTCGGCTTCCCCGTCGCCTACGACCCCAACGACAACATCACCAGCGGCGACTTCTGGTTCACCGGCGACCCCTACGCCGTGTTCGTCAACGCCGACGGCAGCATCAACCGGATCGTGCGCGGTGACGTGCTCACGCCCGCCTCCTTCGCCGCCGACGAGCAGGCGCTGCTGTCGTCCACCCACACCACAACCTGACCAGCGCGTCAGCACTGCGGTGCTGCGTCGCGCCGAACGTCGTGTGGCCTAGTCCCGTTTGCCTGCTCCCGTTTGCCTGCTCCCATTTGCCTATTCCCATTTGAAGGTGGAGGCGGCGGCGAGCGGCGCCGCCACCGCCCAGACGGCCAGGACCACCCAGGACTCCACCGGCACGGCGCCTCCGGCCCCGAGCGTCGCGTGGAGCGCAGCCGAGAGGGCCTCGGCGGGGAGGAGCTTTGCGAAGGAGGCCAGGCCGCTCGGCAGCTTGGAGATGGGGACGATCATGCCGCCGAGCAGGAGGAGCACCAGGTAGAGCCCGTTGGCCGCGGCCAGGTTCACCTCGGCCCGCAGCGTGCCGGCCATGAGCAGGCCGATGCCGGCGAAGGCGGCCGAGCCCAGGAGGATGGCGCCGATGGCGCCGGGAACCGCCGCCGCTCCCGACCCGCCGGGGTTCCAGCCCAGGCCGAGGCCGACCGGCAGCAGGACGGCGGCCTGGAGCAGCTCGACGGCGATGATGGTGACGATCTTGGCCCCGAGCAGACGGGGCCGCCCGAGCGGCGTCGTGCCCAGCCGCTTCAACACCCCGTAGCCGCGCTCGAAGCCGGTGGCGATCCCGAGCGAGACCATGGCCGTCGACATGACGGCCAGCGACAAGATGCCGGGCACGAAGAAGTCGACCGGCGTGGTCGTGGGGGTGGAGACGACGGAGACCTCGGAGAAGAAAAGGAGGAAGACGATGGGGATGCCCAGCGTGAGCAGGAGGGTCTCCCCGCGGCGCAGGGTCATGAAGATCTCGGCGCCGGTCTGCGCGGTGAGCGGGCGCGGCCTCATCGGGGTCCCCGGCGACGCCGACGGCCCCGCGGGGCGGTGGGCTCGGCCTCCGTCGCCGGTTCGACGGCCCGGGCGCCCACCACCTCGAAGTAGACGTCCTCGAGGCTGCGCCCCGTGGCCAGGTCGGTGAGGCTGACGCCTCGGCCGGCCAGCCAGGTGGCCACGGCGGCCGTGGCCTCGGGCCCGGCGGCGGCGGGACCCTCGACGCGGTAGCGGCCCGGCTCCGGCTCGCTGACGGTGGTGTCCGGGCCGACCGCGCCGGCCAGACCGGTCGTGTCCAGGCCGGGGGCGCGCCGAAGACGATCGATGGTGGCCCGGCCGCGGCGGCGGCCAGCTCGGCGGGGGTGCCCTGCCGGGCCACCCTGCCCGAGGCCAGGATGACGATGCGGTCGGCCAGCCGCTCGGCCTCGGTGAGCTCGTGGGTGGTGAGCACGACGCAGACCCCCTGCTCCTTGAGCCCGGCCACCACGGCCCGGATGGCCAGGCGGCCCTCGGGGTCGACGCCGGCCGTGGGCTCGTCGAGGAAGGCCACCTCGGGGCGGCCGACCAGGGCCAGGGCGAGGGAGAGGCGCTGCTGCTCGCCGCCGGAAAGGTGCCGCCACGGGGTGGCGGCCACGGCGCGCAGCCCGACCAGCTCGAGCAGGTCCTCGGTGGCAACGGGGTCGGGGTAATAGCCGGCGAAGAGCTGCAAGACCCGGCGTGGGCCGAGCATGGGGTAGACGCCGCCGCGCTGGAGCATGACCCCGATGCGCCCGGTGAGCGCGCGGTGTTGTGCCCGGGGGTCGAGCCCGAGGACGCGCACCGTTCCGGCGGCCGGCCGGCGGTAGCCCTCGAGGCTCTCGACCGTCGACGTCTTGCCGGCGCCGTTGGGACCAAGGACCACCAGCACCTCGCCGACCTCGGCCACCAGGTCGACCCCGTCGACGGCCGGGGTGGCGGCGGTGCCGTAGCGCACCGTGAGGCCGCTGACCTCGACTGCGGGCATGGCGCCGCAGACTACTTTCTGTCCAAATGATCGATATCCGGCTGCTCCGAGAGGAACCCGATGCGGTGAAGGCCGCCCTGGCCCGGCGGGGGGTGGAGGCAGCCGAGGTGGACGCCGTCCTGGCGGCCGACACGGCGTGGCGGTCCCAGCAGGGGAAGGCCGACGCCATGCGGGCCGAGGTCAAGGAGCTCTCCCGCCAGGTCGGACAGGCCAGGAAGGCCGGGGACGACGCACGAGCCGGTGAGTTGAGTGCCCGCAGCCGCCGGCTCGGCGAGGAGGAGCGGGCGGCGGCGGCGGAAGTCGACGTGCTGTGGGAGTCGGTGCGCACCGGACTGCTCTATCTGCCCAACATCCCGGCCGACGACGCGCCGACGGGTGCCGGCGAAGAGGAAAACGTCGAGCTCCGGCGCTGGTGGCCCGGACAGGGCCAGGGCCGGCCCGAGCCGGGACGGCTCGACCACCAGCAGGTGCCGCACTGGGAGATCGGCGAGGCCCTCCAACTGCTCGACATGGAGCGCGGGGCGCGTCTGGCCGGGTCGATGTTCCCGCTCTTTCGCGGCGCCGGGGCCCGGTTGCTCCGCGCGCTGACTGCGTTCGCCATCGATCGGCACGCGCCGGCCTACGAGGAGATCCGCCCGCCGACGGTGGTCCTGACCGACACCATGACCTCGACCGGCCACCTGCCCAAGTTCGCCGACGACGCCTACCACCTCGAGCGCGACGACCTCTGGTTGATCCCCACCGCGGAGGTCCCGCTGACCTCCATGCACCGCGGCGAGATCCTCGAGGAAGCGCAGCTCCCGCTTCGTTTCACCGCGGCGACGGCGTGCTACCGCCGCGAGGCGGGGTCGGCCGGGCGCGACACCCGCGGCCTGCTGCGCGTGCACGAGTTCGACAAGGTGGAGCTCTTTGCCTACGCCGCGCCCGACGACGCCCTCGACGCCCAGGCCGACATCCTGGCCCGGGCCGAGTCGATGCTCCAGGAACTCGAGCTCAAGTACCGGGTGCTGGACCTGTGCACGGGCGATCTGGGCGGGTCGTCAGCCCGCACCTTCGACCTCGAGGCCTACGCGCCGGGAGTCGACCGCTGGCTCGAGGTGTCCTCGGTGTCGTGGTTTCGCGACTACCAGGCCCGGCGGGCCAATGTGCGCTACCGGCCGGCCGAGGGCGGGCCGCTGCAACTGGTGCACACGGTCAACGGGTCCGCGCTGGCGTGGCCCCGCATCTGGGCCGCGTTGATGGAGAACGGGCGCCAGGAGGACGGCACGGTCGTACTGCCCGAGGCCCTGGCCCCCTACGTCGGCGGCGAGCTGTTGATCAAGGCGCCGTGAGCTTCGGATTCGACGCCGCCGTCGATGCCATCGCCGAGGACAGCCGTCGCCTGAGTGACGCCGTCGCCTCCTCGGACCTCGATATCCGGGTCCCGTCGTGCCCCGAATGGTCACTCCGCGACCTGGCCCTCCACATCGGCATCGTCCAGTGGTACTGGGGCGCCAACGTCCGGGCGGCCGACGCGGCGGAACGCTCGGGCGGCGAGCTGACGCCGGTACCCGGTGACCGCGACCTCTTGGCCTGGTTGGGTTGGTGTAGCTACACGCTGCTCGGCGCGCTGCGCGAGGCGGGGCCCGATGCACCCTGCTGGACGTGGTGGGGTGAACCCCGCACGGCCGCCGCCGTCGGCCGGCACCAGGCGCAGGAGGCCGCGGTGCACCGCTGGGACGCGGAGCTGGCGACCGGGTCGGTGGGATCGCTCCGGCCCGAGCTGGCCAGTGACGGAGTGCCCGAGTTCATTCAGATCATGGTGGGTGGCGACGCCGGCGCGCTGAGCGGCACCGTCACCCTGACCGCGACCGACACCGGCGCCAGCTGGCACGTCGGGCCGCAGGACGCCGACGGGCCGGAGCGGCGCGCCGCCGAGCTGCGAGCCACCGCCTCTGACCTGGTGCTCATGCTCTACCGGCGCCTCCCGGTGCCCGACGCCGCGGTGGAGGGCGACCCCATGCTGGTGGCGGCCTTCCTGTCGCTGGCCGACACGCGATGACCGAGCTGGCCTTCTTGGGGACGGGCAACTTCCTGGCCCCGCCGGGGCGCTACTGGAACAGCTTCGTCATGGACACCTCCGTCCTGGTCGAGCCCTGCCCGACCGCCTTGCCCAACCTGCGCCGCTGCGGATTCTCCGTGGAGGACGTGAAGGTGGTCGTGCTCTCGCACTTCCACGCCGACCATTGCTTCGGGTGGCCGTTCCTCTTGGAGGCCATGGCCGAGATCGGCGGCGGGCGCACCCTCCACGTCGTCGGGCCGCCCGGCCTCGAGGAGCACCTGACCGAGATGATGGACGTGGGCAAGGTGTCCTCGGTGCTCGAGCTGGCGCAGGGCCGGCTCGAGCTGCGTTTCGTCGAGGTCGACGGGTCGTGGCAGGAGGCGGGGCCGCTGCGCTTCCGGGCCGTCGAGGTAGTTCACGTCCCGTATCTGCGCTGCTTCGGGTATCTCTTCGCCCGCGAGGAGGGTGTGGTGGGCTACTCGGGCGACACCGCGCCGTGCGCCGGATTGAGCGAGTTGGCCCGGGAGTCCGCCACCCTAGTGGTCGAATGCAACGGTCGCCACGCCGCGCCGGGCGCGCCGGTCAGCCACATGGACGAGGACTCGGTGCGGGCCCTGCAGGCGGCTCATCCCGATCTCCATCTGGTGCTCACCCACATCGGCGAGCAGGTGGACCTGGCCTCACTCCCCGGCGTGACCGTCCCCGAGGACCTCAGCCGACTGACGGTCTGAACACCCGCCGGGTCGGGTCAGTGGTTGTCGGCCGCGAAGCGGTAGCCGACGCCGCGCACGGTGGTGATGAGCACGGGTGTCGAGGGATCGGCTTCGATGCGGGAACGCAAGCGCTTGATGTGCACGTCGAGGGTCTTGGTGTCGCCGATGTAGTCCGTTCCCCACACGCGGTCGATGAGCAGGTCACGGGTGAGCACCCGGCCCGAGTTCTCCACCAGGAGGCGCAACAGCTCGAACTCCTTGCGGCGCAGGTGGACCTCGTCACCGCGGACGAAGACGCGGCGCTGGTCGAAGTCCACCTTGATCCCGTTGGCTTCCCAGGTGCCGTCGCTGCCGTAGTCGACTGCGCTGCCGTCGGAGGACCCGGCGCCGCCCGGGGCCCGACGCAGGACGGCGCGCATGCGGGCCACCAACTCGCGCAGGCGATAGGGCTTGGTGACGTAGTCGTCGGCGCCGACTTCCAGGGCGACGACGGTATCGATCTCGGTGCCCTTGGCCGTGACCATGATGATCGGCACCGAGGAGCGGCCCCGGATGTTGCGGCAGACGTCGATGCCCGAGATCTTCGGCAACATGAGGTCGAGCAGGATGATGTCGGGGGCCATCTCGTCGAAGAGCGCGAGGGCCTCGGCGCCGTCCCGGGCGACACTCACCCGGAACCCTTCGTTGGTCAGGCCGATCACCAACGCGTCGACGAAGGACTCCTCGTCCTCGCAGAGGAGGACCTTGACGACGCCGACCTCCCCGGGCGCCCCCCGCACCGTCTTCGAGGTCCGTTTTTCCTTGTCCATGGTCCGGCTCACACGACACGCTCCGCCTGGATGGGCAGTACGAGCGTAAAGGTAGAGCCCTCGCCTTCCCGCGACTCCACGTCGACCCAGCCCTGATGGTTGTTGGCCACGTGGCGCACGATGGAAAGCCCGAGCCCGGTGCCGCCCGTGACGCGGCTGCGGCCGTGGTCGACCCGGTAGAAACGCTCGAAGATCCGGTCGAGGTCGCGAGCAGGGATGCCGACGCCGTGGTCCTGGACGGAGAGCCGGACCGAGTCGCGCTCCTCGATGCGCCAGCTGGGCGCCGAGGAGACGGTCTCCGCGGAGCCGGCCCCGGTCCCGGCGCCGGTCCCGGCTTCGGGCTCGGCGCCCGGGGGCGGGCCCGACGTCCCGGTAGCCGCGTTGGTCAGGGCCTCGGCCTCGGTGGGCGGGGTGTACTGCTCGAGGATCTCGGGCGTGAAGACAGGCTCGACCGCGTCGCTCCTGACCGGCTCTGGCGCCGCGTCGGACCGGCTCTCGAAGGCCAGGGTCTCAGCGGCCTGCGCCTCGGCCAAGGCGGACAGGTCGACGTGCTGTCCCGTGTCGATGTCGTTGAGGGCGGGTGCTTCGCGACTGGCCTGGGACAGCGAGGAGTTCGACAGGTTCGGATTGGTCCGATGCACCGCGCCGGTCACCACGACCTTCGAGTTGTCGTAGGAGTAGGTGATGGCGTTCTCGAGCAGGGCGTGCATCGCCGAGACGAGCTGGCGCCGGTCCCCCATGACGGCGACGGGCGGCGAGGGCTCGTGGAGGAGGATCTCGATGCCGCGCTGGTCCGCGGTGGCCCGGACACGCTCGATGGCGTCGGCCATGACCAGGTTGACCAGGACGGGTTCGCGGGGCGGTGCCTCCTCGGACTCGATGCGCGACAGGTCGAGCAGGTCGTCGATGATGCGGCTGACCCGGAAGGCCTCGTTGTGGATGCGTCCGGCGAGGCGCTGGGCCACCTCGGGATCGGGCTCGGAGACGAGCGTCTCTGCCAGTAACCCGAGCGCACCCATGGGCGTCTTGAGCTCGTGGCTGACGTTGGCCACAAAATCGCGGCGGATCTCTTCGAGCCGGCGCCGCTCCGAGACGTCTTCGATGAGGGCGATCACGCCCAACGGTCGCCGGCCGTCGTCGATCTGACGGGCCCGCACCTGAAGGGTCCGTCGCGGTGGTCCGTAGAGGTCGAGCGTGCGCTCGGCCGAACCGTCGTGCCAGGCATCTTCGAGCAGTTCGGTCACCGCTTGGGCGGCCAGGGCGTCGCCGTGCCGGCTGACCATCAGGGCGTTGGCCCGGCCGTTGCGGTAGATGACGGTCCCGTTCTCGTCGCACAGGACCACGCCCTGGGTCAGCGTGTCGAGGGAGCGGCGCAGCCGGATGGCGTCCGAGCTGGCCTCGGTCACCGCCTGGGCCGCGCCACCGGTGACCTGCTCGAGGTAGGACAGGGAGGTCTCGATGCTGTACTCGTCCTCGGGTGGGTCGAGCCCGAGGCGGGTCCCCAGCGCCGAGACGCGCTGGGAGATGGCCCGGCGTCCCGAGCGCCGTCCGAGGAGCGCGGCGACCAGCCCGACCAGGACCAGGGCCACGGCGACCGCGACGATGGCGACGATCCCCTGTGTCTGGCTGACGTTTACCTCGGCCAAGAGACCGCTCGCTGGCACATCCCCAATATGACAGGCGCGCGGCCCCGAGCGAACGGTTGTCAGCGGGCATCTCGCAGCACTCAGGCCAGGCCAAGGGCACGGGCGGCTCAGGGGCGGACCGTCACCGCTGGTCCGGGCGGTGCAGGCGCACGCCGGTTGCCGGCCGGCGCCCGCACGCTCGACGGCCCGGGCCCGGAATCGAAATGTCCTGGCCACACGAATCGCGCCGGACCGCCGGAATTCCCGGGCGTCGGTGACGGAGAAGGGAACCGTATCGGGGTTGTCCGGGTGAACCGTTCACCCGGTGAAAGCGGCCCCGGACCGTCCGGAGCCGCCAAACACCACGGAGGGCAACGCATGCTGTGGCACCTGGCCGACGTCTCACTGAACCCCGACCTGAACTCGTTGCCCGGGGGAGGGACGCTGCAGACCCTCACGAACGGGCTCGGGGCGTGGGCCCTCATCGCGGCGCTGGCCGGGCTGGTGATCGGGGCGGCTGCGTGGGCACTGGGCGTGCACGCGCAGAATTTCCAGCAGTCGATGGTCGGACGGCGGGCGGTGCTCGTCTCGGGACTGGCCGCGCTGTTGATCGGTGCCGCGCCACCGATCGTCAACTTCTTCTTCCATACCGGCGTCAACCTGCACTGAGTCCGGGATCCGTGTTGGCCACCGGTTGCCCCGGCCTCGATGCGCTCAACCCGGTCTGTCAGGCCGGCAGCGCAGCATCGGCGGGGTTCGAGTCCGTCCTCGGTGACATCAGCCAATGGGTGGCGAGCGGGGCGGAGTGGCTGCTGGCCCAGGTGGGGGAGGTTCTCACGAGCACCACGACCATTGACGTCGGCGCCGTCTGGTTCCGGACCCACTACGGGGCGATGACGGCGCTGGCCGGCGTGGTCGTCCTGCCCTTGTTGCTGTTGTCGACCCTCCAGGCCGTGCTGCGCAAGGACCCGGGGCAACTCGTGCGCACCTTCTTCGTCCAACTGCCGCTCGCCTTGTTGCTGGGGGTGGTGGCGGTACAGATCGTCGTCCTCTGCCTGGCCGCCACCGACGCCATGAGCGACGCCGTGGCCGGTGGCACCGGTGCGGACGTGACCTCGTTGTTGAGGGGACTCACCTCGGGCCTCGCCGCGGCAGCACTCGACCCCACGATCGCCAGTTTCGTTCTGCTCCTCCTCTCCCTGCTCGTGGCGGTGGCCGCCTTCGTGCTCTGGTTGGAGCTGCTCATCCGGGCCGCGGCCGTGTACGTCGCCGTCCTCTTCCTGCCTCTCGCCCTGGCCACGCTGGTCTGGCCTGCGATTTCGCACTGGAGTCGCCGTCTGGTGGAGACACTGGCGGCGCTGATCCTCTCCAAATTCGTCATCGTCGCCACGCTGAGCCTGGCTGCCGGCGCCGTCGCTTCGGGCACCGCCGGCACCGGCGATCACGGTGCGGGCTTCTCGGCCGTGCTGGCCGGCGGGGCGCTGCTCGTCATCGCCACCTTCGTTCCCTTTGCCATCCTGCGCATGATCCCCGCCTTCGAGGCGGGTGCGGTCGGCCATCTCGACGGCCTCCGCCGAGCGCGGCACGGGGGTGATGACCCGGGGGGCCCGGACCGCGGCGCAGCACGCGCTCGGTGAGGGGCTGCAGTCGCTCGCCAGCGCGCGGCTGCTGGCGGCGGCCGATGGTCCGTCGTCCAAGCAGCCCAGCGAGGAAGAGGATCTCGCCGAGGCCCGGGCCAAGGGCAACCGGGACAACGGCTGGGCCGTGCCGACGCGTGACGGCATGGCGATCGGCGAGGAGGAGTCGCCCCGGATCATCGAGGAGGTGCTCTCGGGTCGCCGGGCGGCGCCCCCGCCCAGACCCAAGGGACCCAAGCCGATCATCGGCTGGAAGCCCGAGGACGAAGGAGGCGAGCACGACACCCAGAACATCGACGCGGGGAACAACGACGCCGGGGAGACGGACGCGGCGCCCATGTCCTCGCCCCGGGCGGCCTCGGTGGCCCACGCCGGAGTCCCCGGGCCACAGCGGCCCGAGGACGCCTGGATGTGGGAGGGCGTGCCGGAGGGTCGTTCCCTCATCGGACGGGCCATGCCCGGGAAGATGCGCTACTACATGGACGACGACGGGCACGGTCCGCAATTCAGGTGGCTCCCGGCGGCCTGGCCACCGGGGCAGGAACCGGAGGAGGCGGAGTGAGCCCGGAGCCCGGTCAGCGCTATCGGTTCGGCCCACGTGAGCGCGGGGGAGGGATCGCCGGCTGGAGGACGGGACAGATCGTCACGGTGGCCATCGGGCTCCTTTTGGGCGTCCTGACCCTGCGTTGGCAGCCCGATGCGGCTGGCGTGGCCGCGGCCATCGTCATCCTCGTGCTCTCCGGCGCGCTGGCCACCGTGCCGGTGGCGGGCCGGACGGGGACGAGTGGTTGCCGGTCACGGCGTGCTGGGCGGCCCGCCGGGCGGGCCGGCCGGGCCGGCGCCCCCTCGGTGCGCTGCGTGGTGTGCGCCTGCTCGAGACCGGCTGGCGCGGCATGGGAGTGGTCCATGATCGCAAAGCCCGCACCCTGACGGCGGCGTTGGCGTTGCGCGGCCGCAGCTTCGCCCTCCTCGGCGCCGACGAACAGGATCGCCGCGTCGGGGCCTGGTCCTCGGTCCTGGCCTCGCTCGCCCGAGAGGGCTCTCCGGTCCATCGCGTCCAGTGGGTCAGCGCCACCTTTCCCGACGACGGGCGTGGCGTGCGGGAGTTCCTGGCGGATGCCGCCGATCCGCATGCCGCGTCGGCCTGCACGGCGTCCTACGAGTCACTCCTCGAGGACATCGACCTCCACGCCTGCGCGCACGACGTGGTGCTGGCCATCCAGGTGCGGGTGACCAGGTCGATCGAGGTCGGGTGCGCCTCCTTGGCCCGCGAACTGGGTTCGCTGGTGCGCCAACTGGGTGACGCCGAGGTGCAGGTCGACGCCGTCCTCGGTCCCCGTGACCTGGCCCGGTGCATGCTGCGCAGCTACGAGCCCCAGGTGGCGACCTCGGGGCCCGACTGGCCCGACGGCGATCCCTGGCCGATGGCGATGGAGGAGCGCTGGTCCTCGGTCCGGGTCGACGGTCTGGTGCACGCCACCTTCTGGGTGGCCGAATGGCCGCGGGTCGAGGTGCGAAGCGACTTCCTGGCACCCCTGCTGCTCGGAGCGACGCGAGCGACATTTGCCGTTGTGTTGGCGCCGCTCGGCTCCGACTTGGCGTTGCGCAAGGTGGAGGCGTCGCGCACGGCCGACCTGGCCGATGCCGAACTCCGTCGGCGCGGCGGCTTCGTCTCGACGGCCCGCCAAGCCCGCGAGTCAGAGGTCCTGGCCCGGCGCGAGGCCGAACTGGCCGAGGGTCATGCCTCCTTCCGCTACTCGGGCTACCTGACGGTGTCCGCCCCGTCCGACGACGCGCTCGAGTCCGCCATCGACGCACTGCAGCACTCGGCCGGGCAGAGCCGGCTGGCCCTGCGCCGGCTCTACGGTGACCAGGCCGCGGCCTATACGTGCACGTTGCCCTTCTGCCGCGGGCTGCAGTGAACGCCGCCTCTACCATTGGCCGGTGGCGTCCGACGCATCCCCGCGCAATCTGGTGGTGCTGCTGCTCGACAGCCTGAACCGGCACATGCTCGGGAGCTACGGCGGCACCGAGTTCGAAACGCCCAACCTCGATGCCTTCGCCACCCACGCCGTCCGGTTCACCTCGCACGTCACCGGCTCCCTCCCCTGCATGCCGGCGCGCCACGACATCCTCTGCGGCTCGCTCGACTTCCTCTGGCGGCCCTGGGGGTCGATAGAGATCTGGGAGGAGCCGATCACGGCGCAGCTCCGCCGGGCCGGGGTGACGACCATGTTGGTCTCGGACCATCCGCACCTCTTCGAGACGGGCGGGGAGAACTACCACACCGACTTCACCGCCTGGGACTACGTGCGCGGGCACGAAGGCGATCCTTGGCGCACCTTCGCCGACCCCAGTTACGTGGGCGCGCCGGCGCTGCCGGCCCGGAGCGGCGCCTGGTACTGGCAACGCCTCGGTATGACAGGCGCACTCGACCGGCCCTACGACCAGTCCCGCACGTTCTTCCGGGCCGAGGGGGACTTTCCCGGGCCGCGCACCATGCGCACGGCGGCCGACTGGCTGCGCCGCGGCGCACCGGCCACCGAACCCTTCCTCTTGTTCGTGGACGAGTTCGACCCGCACGAGCCGTTCGACACCCCTGAGCCCTGGGCGGGCCGCTACGACCCGGACTGGGAGGGTGACCTCGTCATCTGGCCGCCCTACGACGTCGGCGCGGTGGCGGCCGGCCGCTTGAGCGAGCGCGAGGGGCGCCAGATCCGGGCCAACTACGGCGCCAAGCTCTCCCTGATCGACCATTGGGTGGGCCGGGTCTTCGACGCGCTGACCGAACGCGACCTGTGGCAGAGCACGGCGGTCGTGGTGTGCACCGACCATGGCCACTATCTGGGGGAGAAGGACATCTGGGGCAAGCCCGGCGTGATGCAGTACGAGCCGCTGGGTCACACGCCACTGCTGATCCACTGGCCCGGCGTGGCCGGGGGCATGTGCGACGCGCTCACGACCAACGTCGACCTGCACGCCACCATCGCCGACGTCTTCGGTGTCGTGCCCCGCGGCGTGACGCACGGCAACACATTGGCCCCGCTCGTGCGCGGCGAGGTGGCCCAGGTACGCGAATGGGCGCTCGGCGGAGTGTTCGGCAACTGGGTGCAGGTGACCGACGGTCGCCGCAAGTACGCCCGCGGAGCCGACGGCGAGAACTTCCCGCTCTCCATGTGGTCGAACCGCTGGTCCACCATGCCCGTGCACGGACTCGAGGACGAGGTCCGCCTGCCCCCGCCCGACAGGCGGGCCCGCCTCGACTTCATGCCCGATTCGCCGGTCCCGGTGATCCGCCAGCCCTACGAGCCGGGTGACCGGTTGCCGTTCTGGGTCGGCCACAACGCGGTCGATGCGCACTTCCTCTTCGACCTGGGCAACGACCCGGCCGAAGACGAGAACCTCGTCGGCAGCACCGTCGAGGCGGACATGGTGGAGTTGCTCCGGGTGGCGCTCCATGCGGTCGACGCACCCGACGAACAGCTCGAAAGGCTCGGCATCGCCTAGGGACCGTCGCCCCTGGCCACGCCGTGAGTGGGCAGCTAAAGTGACAGGCCGTCCACCACGGGCCCGCCGGGATCGGGCGTGAGACTGCGGGTCGCGGGGTCGGCAGAAGCCTCGGTTTCGACCATTGGTCGGGCCGGCGACGATAAGGGGGGCAGCCGATGAAGAACATCGCTGCGATCATGTCCGCCAAGCGTCGGCTCGCGGCCGCCGCCGTGGTGGGGTTGGCGACGGCAGGGGCGGTCACCATCGCCGGCGGCAGCACGGTGGCGAGTGCCGCCGGGACCGCCGACCTGAGTGTGAGCCAGGTGGTCTCGAACGGGACGGGCCCCGGCAACACCACCGTGACCGACCACATCCACAACGCTGGGCCGTCGACCGCGACCGAGATTGTCGCGACCGCTCTGCTCAAGGTCAGCGGCGGATCGGTCTCCTACACGACCGCGAACGCGACCTGTGAACAGCAGCCCGCGCCGAGCGGGTGGTCCTTCATGTTCACCTGCCAGCTTGCGTCTTTGAAGTCCGGGCACACCTGGATCCCCAAGTTCCACCTGACGAGCACCGACGGAGCTCCGTTCACCCGCTTCGTGAGCGCCGGCGAGAACGGCCCAGGCGATCCCTCTCTGGCCAACAACTCCTCCACCCTCAACAGCTTCTTCGGGTCGCGGGCGGACCTTTCGCTGACGCAGAAGGCCACCGCCGGCTCCTCGACGGGCAAGGTCACCATCACGAACTCGATCCGCAACGCCGGGCCGTGGACAGCCGACAATCTCCAGGAGGTGAGCGAGATCAACTCGCCGTCATTCACTGGCGTCGGGGCTACCAGCAACCTGTCGGGTGCGTCTTGCCAGTTCATTCCACCCGCCTCGGGATTCAACTCCGCCGTGTCGTGCACCATCGGTTCGCTCGATCCGGGTGACCTGTGGAAACTGACATTTCACTACACCGGTGGCGCCGGCGGGAGCCTCGTCCAGCAGGGCACCATCAGCGCCGCTTCCCCCAGCGACCCCGTCCCCGGGAACAACAGCGCCACCACAACCACCTCCTACCACTCGTGAGCTGACGGACAGCTCGAGAGGCTCGGAATCGCGGCGGATGCCGTCGCTCTTACGGGCAGCCTGTTATTGGGCGGGCCTCAGCTGGAGCGGCTCCTGGCGCCCGAAGTAGCCGGCCGCTCCGAGCGCGAGGACGGCGGCGACGCCGAGCGCCCAGGCCGGGCTGACGTGAAGGACCAGCGCGGCGCCGGCGAGGGCTCCCGCGAACATGCAGAGCACGGAGGTGGCCCGCCGCGCCTGGTTCGGATTGGTGCCGCCGGCCAGGGCCGAGTCGGAGACCAGGCCGGTGAGTGTTGTCGTCAGCACGGTCGTCGTCATTCCGCCCACCGCCATGCGGCGGACGGTGGCGTTGCGCACGCCCATGGCGAAGGACAGCAGGGCAATGGTGAGGTAGCGAGGCCAGCCGGTGCCGATCCCCGCCACGCTGGCGCTCACGAACGCGGCCACCGCAATCAGGAAACCCTCGAGGGTCATTTCGCCGACGAGCATTGTGCGGTGCGATCCGACCAGGCGATCGAGCCGCCCTCCGACCGCCGCTCCTCCGACGAAGAAGCCGACCGCGCAGAGGTTGGCCAGCACCGAGAAACCTGGCGCGCCGGCTGCGGCGAAGCCGATCAGGACGATGTTCCCGGTCATGTTGACCGTGAAGACGTGCCCGAGCCCCAGATGACTCACGGCATCGAGGAAGCCGCCGATCACCGTCAGTGTGGCCAGCGTGACCACGAGGGACCGGGGCGTGCCTTCGGTCTCGCTCATCTCAGCGTCCACCTTTCCCGCGACGGAGGCAGCGGTCGCGGCGCGTTCAACGTATTGGAGCGGGAGCGACCGCGGCGACCGTTCATCCGAGATGAGGGAACGACAACCACGACTTCCGGCCCACCAGGTGACCACCCGCAATCTGGGGGCGGCCTATCCCTTCATCGCCGAGGCCGGCCTGGGGGAGCGGGGGGTGGTGATCGGAGATGATCTTCTGGGCGGTTCGTTCGTCTTCGACCCCTTCGAGCTGTATGCGGCTGGGATCGTCTCCAACCCGAACATGGTGGTGTTCGGCCAGATCGGCCGGGGCAAGAGCGCCTTCGTCAAGACCTTCCTCTGGCGGGAGGCGGTGTTCGGACGGCGGGCCTGGGTGGTCGACCCCAAGGGGGAGTACGGCGACCTGGCCGCCGCCTGGGGAGTGCGCCCAGTGGCGCTCCGGCCCGGCGGGGCCATCCGGCTCAACCCGCTCGATCCGGGTCCCGAGCGCGGGGACCACGACGATGGAGAAGACGTGACAGGGCGCCGGCGCACGGAGCTGTTGGCTTCGCTCGGCGCAGCGTGCCTGGGCCGGAACCTGGTTCCCCGCGAGCGGGCCGCGCTCGAGGCTGCGCTGACCCAGGCGACCCGTCGTCAGACCGTTCCCACCGTCCCCGTCGTGGTCGACGCGCTGCTGTCGCCCGATCCCGATGCGGCCCGCGCGTTGCGCACAGAATCGCGCGAGCTGCTCGAAGACGGACGTGATGTCGCGCTGGAACTGCGCCGGCTCGTGCATGGTGATCTGCGCGGCATGTTCGACGGACCGACGACGCCGGGTTTGGACCTCTCGGCCCCGCTGGTGGTGCTCGATCTCTCCGCCCTGTACTCGTCGGCGGCTCTCGGCGTCCTCATGGCGTGTGCCACGGCGTGGCTGCAGGCGGCGCTCACCCGTACTGCCGCAGGATCCCACCAGCGCCAGACCTTCCTCGTGGTCGACGAGGCCTGGGCCATCCTCTCCAAGGCGGGCATTCTCTAACCCATGTCACGCGGGACGCCGACTACGCCGACCGCCATGGCGCAAAGCCAAGTCGTGGGCTCTTGGCCGACAGGATGGGCGGTTCGAATTCCCCCGGGCCGCGCCCTGAAGGAGCGTTGACTTCGTCGAGGGTGAAGAGGACCTTGACAGCTCACCCTTGGGGGAAGAAGCTTTTGCACAGGTGAAACGCCAGATGCGCTGGCGACCAAGGTAGGGAGGATCCTCGTGCCGCAGAGTCCATCGTTCTTCAGGACACGTTCGTCGCGTCTTGGCAAAGTCGCCGTCGGAGTCTGCGCCGCCTTGCCGTTGACGCTGATGGCGTTGGTGACAACCGGCCTTGCACCGACGGCTGGGGCGAGTGGGTCGCACGTCGGGCCGGTCTACCCGGCCCCGGGCTCAGGGAAGGAAGTCACCACGGGCGACAGCGGCCAGACCGGTGGCGCCACCTTTTCCTTCAGCAAGGTCAAGACCACAAAATTCAAGTCAATGGTATGGGGACTGGATTCGAGGTACCCGACCACGTGGTCGTTCGGGCTGGACACGGCCACGCTGGCCTTCGACAAGACGGACTCCAACCTCCCGAGCGGCGAAGCCGTCTACTCGGGTGCGGCGGAGTTCCCCAATCTGAACGGCTCCACACCGTCACTGCCTATCCGCCTCGTCGTGCAGGCTGGGGGAGGACTGGCGATGGAGACTTCGGCCAAAGCCAATCTCGGCGTCAAGAAGAGCGTTGGTGCTGTAATCCCGGTCACGAGCAAGGTCTGGTCGGTGAATCTCACGTTCGAAGTATCGCCCGACGGCGGGACAACCTGGGAAGCGGCTGACGCGTACTACGACAGCACGCCGCACGTGGAGGGCTCCACCTCCTCCTCGGTGAGCGGCGCCTTCTGGTACGCACCGTAGAGCGTCCTGATCATCACCATGTTCACTTCAAGAGCGGACCAGTGGGGACCGTGGTGACCATGAGCGGCGCCCGTCTCCATGTAGTTGCAACCTCAACGGGGTGACTGGACTTCTCAAGAAGACACGGCCACCAAGATCGAGCCACCACGATCAAGGCGGTCATTGAAAACCTCATCTCACCTGGACGGGTCACTGAGGAGATCCCTTGGCGTGTCCCGCCCGAAACTCCACCTATCCTCGACCCGATGACCCCCATTACCTGGATGGTCATCAGTCGGGATGTTTCACACTCCGTGAGCGTGGCAGACCAGCCAGTTGTGGTTGCGGCCCTCATCCTCGACGTCGATACCGGTCTTGTCCGTGGACTCTCGATGGCAGAAGACCTCCGGGGCGCCCTCGCCCAGGCGATAGAGCACGCGCTGACCAAGCCGGCAGGAGCGCTCGCTCCGGGGCGTCCCCAGCGAATCCTGACCGGTATCGGTCTGGGTGACCCGGTGGCGACCGAGCTGGGCCGGCGCCCGGGGCTCAACCTCATGCCGCCGATCGATGAGATCGTGCCCGGTGCCGTAGCCGAGGACATCTTCGACTCCTTCATCGGACACATGGCGGGCCGTCGCCAGCCGATCGATCCACCCTCCCCGGCCGACTGGAAGCTCCTCTTCGACCAGGTCCAGACGTACGCGGGGGCAACACCGTGGCGACGCTGGGCCGACGATATCGATTTCGTGGTCGACGTGGTGCTCGACGGTGAGCGACGCCGGGTGAAGGCCGTCGTGATGGGCAACGCCGGCATCCAGCCCGGCCTCGCCATCTTCCCGGGCGAGGTGGTCGAAGTCGACCTCGAACACCGGGATCCCGCAGCGCCGTGGCCCTTCGAGGCCGAGACCCTGGCGTGCACGCTCGATGACCCCGACGATGTGCCCGTCGAGTTCAGGGATCGCGCCGTCCGCCATGGTTGGCCCCACACCGCTCACCTGGTGCCGAGCTTCTTCGGGGTTGACGAGGAAGGTGGCCGTGAGATCTCGATGGCCGATGCCCGGCTCTTTGCCGTTGTCATCGCGGCCGTGACTGCCCACGACCGTCGTCACCGTCGTCCATCTGAAACATCGAGCACACCTACCGAGGGCCAGGTGGCGATCCCCGACTCCGACTCGGCCCGCTTTTCGGTTTTCCACCAGTATCGACCCGACTGAGGGCAGCGGAGGTGTCGTCGTCTGAGTCGGCGACGCTGGAGTTCGGGGTTCCTCATCTCGGGCGTCAAAAGCGTTGGACCTGGCCGATCTCGGGTTTGCCGCGTGCTCGCTGAGTCGTTCGGGGTGTGGTGGTATCATGACACCATGACGAAGAATCTGACCGTCCGTCTCCCCGACGACCTGGCCGCCGACGCCGAAGCCCTGGCACGGGTTGAAGGGACAAGCCTGAACGAGACCGTGAAGCAGTCCTTGATCGAGGCCGTGGAGCGGCGGAAGAACAACCCCAAGTTCAAGGCCCGCCTGGCCAAGATCATCGAAGAGGACAGAGAGCTGCTCGAGCGCCTCGCTCGGTGAGCGTCGAGTACCCCGATCTGGCCGACTATCTGGCGATCTCGGCTGAGGTCACCGGCACCGATCTCAAGACGATCACGAGCGCCGCCAAGCTAGACCTGGCCGACTCAGCCCTCCATGCGCCCTGGCCAGTTTCGGGGGCGAGGAGTTCTACCCGGACTTTTGCGACAAGGCCGCGGTGCTCCTCGTCCGTCTGGCCAAGAACCACCCTCTTCTCGACGGGAACAAGAGGGCCGCCTGGGTGACACTTCGAATGTTCATCGAAATGAATGCATGGCAATGGGCGGACTATCCGCCGGTTGACGAAGCCGAACGAGCGGTACTGGCCGTGGCAGCCGGCGAGTGGGACGAGGAACGGACATCAGCGTGGCTACGTGAGCGGATCGCCCCGCCTTCGGCTGCTGAGGACCGCCAAGAGAATGACTAAATGGCGGCCCACTTCCGGCGCCGTACAGGTGAAAGGGGCGGTGTGAACCCAGATCTCTCACCGTAGGTTTGGGGTGCGACTCAAAGGTCCCGAACCGCCGTCTGGTGACAGATACCGCTCGTCGACCCGGACGCGTCGCCAGGTGAAGAAACCAGTCTCGACTGGTCCGAGGTGGTCGCACCGATCGCCCGAATGGGCACTGGGTGAATCCAGTGCTCGAGGTGCGCATCTTGCTGGTTTGCCCGCTCTGTCGACCGCGAGCACACAACATGAGAGGCTCATCCGGTTCTTCGGCAGGGGCTCGTACAGAGTCGCAGCCCTTCGGGAGCCGACCTTGGGGTATGGCAGTATGTCGAAGTCCGGTTCCGGGTCAGAGAGAAGTTTCCCATGTCAGTTTTCACTGCTGGGTCGCTCACTCGCTTTGTCAGCGAGCCTAGAAATGTACGGAACGTGCCTGCCCCTTTAGCCGTGTTCTGGGCGGCGGTTTTGATCGGGTACTTGGCGTTGGGCACCGCAACCGCAACGGCCGCCTCTGCGCGGCCCTTTCTCGTCCAAGATTCAACGCAGAGCACTGCGATGCCGACCGACGAGCAGAAGGCTGTAGCGAGTTATCAGGCCCTCCAGAACAACCTCTATGAGGCGTCGCCGAAGCTCTATGAAGGTTTACCTTCGAGCAGCTGTGATCCCTACTCGTGCCTATGGCCGTTCACCAACGCAATGGCCGGCACCGAATTCCTCGAGGGGACCCCCGGTGTCTCGAGCTACGCCACCACCGTCAAGGCGCGGCTCAAGGGACTGCTCGCCTACGCCGATCTCAATGAGATCAGTCCGAGCGGAGCAAGCCAACCTCGGGCGTTCGAATCGGCGGTGGCACCACCGGAGGGCCCCGGTGGCAACACCTACTACGACGACAACGCGTGGTCCGCGCTGGACCTCCTTGGGGCCTATCAACTGACCGGGAATCCGACCGATCTTTCATTGGCCCAGGACACCTTCGACTTCATCGTGTCTGGCTGGGATACCAGTACTACCGACGGCTGTCCTGGCGGGGTCTTCTGGGAGGATGTCTCGGGGAGCCAGCGCAACACTGCGGCGAACGCCGGCGGAGCCGAGGTCGGCTTGGAGCTCTACCAGTTGACCAAGGACTCCTCGGACTTGTCATGGGCGACCCAGATGTACCAGTGGGTGAACACTTGCCTCGCAGCACCCGGTGGGCTCTACTACGACCACGTCAACCCTGGTGGGAGCTTGAACACCACCATTTGGAGCTACAACCAGGGCACGATGGTTGGCGCAGACGTGCTCCTGCACCAAATCACGGGCACCGCGAGCTACCTGACCGCGGCCGCAACCACCGCCGAGGCCGCCGTATCGCACTTCGGGACTGGGACGACGCTGCAAAGCCAGGGTCCGGCGTTCAACGGCATCTACTTTCGTGACCTGTTCGTGCTCAGCCAGGTGCAACCCAACAAGGACTACCGAGTTGAAGCCAAGGCCTACGCCAAATTCATGTGGACGCAGCGCGCACCGAGCGGGCTGTTCCTCCAAAACGGACAGACCAACGGCGTCAATGGAACCGCGCCGATGGTCGAGCTCTACTCCCTGCTGGCCGGAAGCACCGCACGGCCGTAACCGCTGCACCGATCCCCCATCAGCCGGGATCGGCAGAGTGCGAGTTGTGACCGAAGAAGCGGGTCCGAGGTACGCCCAGACCGGCCGGGTCAGGCATTGACTAAACCTTGTTACACGGATGGTGAGTACGGCGATCCGCGAGCGCGTCGGGCCGAACTGCCGCTGCGCTGCCGTCGAGCGGGTCTGGCTCCGGCCGCTACGCGGCTATGAACCCCACCCGCTCGATGTGCGGGGCCAAAACATCGAGATCGAACGAGTAGAGCTCAGCGGCATTCTCATAGAAGATTTTGCGCGCCAGTCGATCGTCGACGGCGGGGTGCTCGAGCAGGTTCTGGACCTGCTGCTCCGTATCGAAGATGATGGATTCGAAGTGCGGGAAGTCCACCCCGAACATGACGGTCTCCGGCGTGATTGTTGCGGAAGAGTCGCCGCCGAACTCGACGCCGCCGTTGAACTGCTCAATCGTGAAAGGCGAGATACCCATGTGGAGGTTGGTTCCCCAGTAGTCGCTCGCCGTCTTCTTCACCGTTCGCTCACGGTTCATGAGCTTGGCAAACTCCATCCAGTCGTCGTTGCGGCTCAGCCTCACATCGAGGTCGTGGATTGCCGGGGCGATCCATTCGGCACCGGTTTCGACGAAGATGAGGTGGAGGTCCGGGAATCGATCGAACACGCCTCCATAGATCATCTGCCAGAGCGAACGTCCACAGTAGAACTGCTGTTCGAGCGCCAACGTCATGATTGCCGCGAAACCAGGTGGGTCGTAGAGGGGTGCCCCTGCGCCCCCGTGCTGACTGATGGGCAAACCCACTTCTTGAATAGCCGCCCACACGGGATCGAGTACCGGATTGAAGTAGGCGGTGCCGCCTGGCATCAACGCCGGCATCGAGATGCCACCGAGCCCGTGCTCCTTGGCCCAATAGACGTCCTTCACAGCGAGGTCGATATCGTCAAAAGAGATCTGGGCTTGGCCGGATCGACGTCCGGGAGCCTCGGCGCAGAAGTCCGCGAGCCAGCGGTTGTACACCATTCGCTCCTGCCGATCTATATCCGGATCGGAAGGGCGCTCTTTGTGGGCGGCTCCCCGACTGGTGGCAAAGGGCATCCCGTTGGGAAACAGCACCTCAGCCACAATGCCCTTTTCCTCGAGGGCGTGCAGGCGGACCTTTGAGTCCCACTGGCAATCAGGTTCGAGACCTGCCTTCACCAGTCCCGGTGCGCGCTGGTCACGCTCGGCGGCGCCCGCGAGCCAGTCGTCGTAGGCAGGCAGGAACTTCTGCTCAAAGTACGGCCGGTAGCCGATTGGGCTGGCTTTGGCGTGCCCATCGATCGAGATGATGGCCATGTTCTGCATGGTGCCCCCTTCAGCTTTCCGCTGATGCCTATAACGGTAGCGGATTCCGGGTTCCCTGTATATCGCTCGGTGGGCAGTGGCCGGCCTGACACGCTGCCGAAGGGCCGCGGTCTAGGTTGCCTCGCCGAAGAGCGTGTCCCGTAGATTTCGTTTGAGGATCTTGCCTGAGGGGTTTCGGGGCAGTCGATCGTCGCTGAAGGCAATCCGGCTCGGAATCTTGAACGCCGACAGTCTTCCAGCCAGAAATTGCTGAAGCTCTTGAGCATCGAATCGGGAATCTGGCCGGCGATTGATCACACATGCGACCTCTTCACCAAGACGTTCGTGCGGTACGCCGAACACCGCAGCCTCATAAATGCCCGGATGCTCGTAGATGGCGCTCTCGACTTCGGCGCAGTAGACGTTTTCGCCGGCGCGGATCACCATGTCCTTGACCCGATCCTCTATGTAGAGGAACCCGTCAGAATCGATTCGGCCGAGATCACCGGTGGCGAGCCAGCCGTCGACGAGAACATCCGCTGTCGCGTCGGGCTTGTTCCAGTAGCCTCGGAAGAGGTTCGGGCCCTTCATCCAGATCTCACCTCGGCTCCCGACGGGGACGGGTTCTCCGTTTTCGTCGCGGATTTCAACGTCCAAAATCGGAAAGGCGGCTCGCCCGGTGGATGACGCATGCGAGACGTAGTCGTCCCCCGTGTTACCGGGTCCGAATGCATTGGTCTCGGTCATTCCATAGCCGATGTTGGGACGTCCACGGGCAAATGAGTTCTCGACTCGCTCAACGAGCTTGGCGGGCGCGGGCGCTCCACCACCACCAATCGTCGCCAACGAAGAAGTGTCATATTTCGAGAAGGCGGGACTCTCGAGCATGTCCCAGCTCTGTGTTGGCACTCCGACAAAGGCGGTAACGCGTTCTGCCTCAATCAATCGAAGGGCGACCTCAGGATCCCAGCGGTACATCATCACCAGCTTCATCTTCAGTCCGAAGCACGAAAGCATGACGGGGACACAGCCGGTGACATGGAAGAGCGGAACGATCAGGATGAAGCATTGCGGTGAGGCGTCTGCGCTGTGGATTCCTTCGCTGTGACCACGTCGTGCCGCCTGAATCGCCGTGCGTGCCCAGAACGCCATCAGTGCTTGGGTCACCGCCCGATGAGTGGATACCGCCCCCTTCGGAAAGCCGGTCGTTCCCGACGTGTAGAGGATCGTGGCGTCATCGTCGGGGAGGATCTCGACTCCCGGCATCGGCTCGCCGAGCGTGACCACGTCTTCATACCGTCGTACGCTGCTCGGGATCGCTTCGTCCGCCGCGATTCGCACGCCGATGAGTGGGACCGTGCGTCGGCTTGCAGGACCCTGGGCGTGAGGCAGCCGCTCACCGTCGACGATGAGCACTGAGCTGCCCGAGTCGCCGAGGGCGTACTCCAGCTCGCTCTCCGTCCACCAGGCGTTGAATGACACCGATACGGCACCGACGGAAAGAACGGCGGCGAATGCCACGATCCACTCGGGTAGGTTGCGCATGGCGATGCCGACGCGGTCTCCTTTTCGGATCGCATAGCTGTGCACCAGTGCGTGCGCCAAGGCGTCAATGTGCCGTGCGGTCTCCTTGAACGACCAGCGCTCTTGCTCGTAGACCAGAAACGTCGACTCGTCATCCCGAGCGCCGGCAAAGAGTTGCGCCAGCGTGGAAGGTCCGTTTTTGAACACGCGGTATTCGGTGTTGGCGATCGACTGCACCCCCAGCTCGAAGAACCGCCCGGGGGCAGTGACCTCGACGCAGGCCTCGTCGTAACTCATGTCCATCGTACTTACCCCCTACCGCGTGTCGATGTGTCCAATGGAAACCCGGCCCGGATCGACTCGCCCTCCATTATGCGATGCCCGCCGGTCTTGTTCCTTTTTCATTTCAAGGTGCCACACGTGATTCGAGCAGGTCCCTCCCTTGTCGCGACGACATCGCTGACCGGCAGCCCATTGGATTTAGTGCTCTAATACCATTCGATAACGGATTCGGGGGTCACCATGAACTGGTACCAGGGGCGCGCCAGCGACGCGCCATCCGCGAAGGGTCCGACAGGAAGGCACCGGACTTCGAAACGGGGGAGAAGAGGCGCCCGCACGATTCTCGCCATGGGGGCGCTCGTCGTCACCTTGGTGGGGACCGCCCTCGTGTCGCCGGGAGTCGTAGGGGCCTCGAGTCCTGCGGACCAAGGCGTCACGGCAAAGAGCATCAATATCGGGATCCCTTACGTCAATTTCGCAGCGCTAGGCAGCCTTGGCGTCAAGATAGACGAGGGCAATATTCCTGATGCCTACAACGCCCTTATCGCGAACATGAATGCCCACGGAGGAGTCGACGGACGGAGGCTCGTCCCCTACTTCGCGGAGATGAATCCGGCTCTCCCGGCTGACGCCGTGTCCTCGTGTACGGCGCTCACCGAGGACGACCACGTGTTCGTCGCATTGGAGCCGGTCTACCCGGACTGCTACGAACAGGATCACGACACCCCAGTCATCGCAGGTTCGTTGCCCGGGACGTTGCCGTCAGGATCGGCGCCCGACTTCACCCTTCTGCCTCCTGACGAGGCTTATGACCCCTTGCAGCTCGCCGCCTTCGACAAGCGGGGAGCCTTCAAGGGCAAGAAGGTGGGCATCTTCTATGCGTCAGGTTCAGACGCTGACGAAGTGAAAGTCGTGCAATCAGATCTGAAGAAATTGCATGTCAACGTCGTCCTCACGGCCGAGGACAGTGCTCCAGCCACGGACGCGGTGGCCTCCGATCAGCAGGTCAAGACCATCGCCGTACGGTTCCAGGATGCCGGCGTCAACGAGGTGGTCGGCGTCGGAGGATCCGGTTCGACAACGTGGCCCAAGGCCTTGCTCGACAATCAGAGCACGTACAAGCCTCCCTGGATCGCGACCAGCGAGGCATCCCTCATCGCGTCGGTCCAATCCGCCAAGGGACAGAACCCCTACATGGACAATGTCCTGACCTCGACGGCCGTGCCGAGCTTCTATCAAATGTGGAAGGACCCGGCGGTTCAAAAGTGTGTCGCCGTCGTCCGCAAGGCGCACCCGTCGGACACCATTGACGCCCCGATCAATCCCGCCAGTGCGAACGCGACGGCCAGTGGCGCCGACGTCACCTACGCCGGAGTGGTCGAGGCCTGCCAGTACTTGGCCATTTTCGCCAAGATCGCCGACGCCGCCGGAAAGCACCTGACCGTGGCGAGTTTCACGAAGGCGGGGTACGGGTTGCGTGACGTGACCTTTCCAGGATCCGACGGGCCTGTTTCATTCGGACCCAATCAGGCCTACGCCATCGGTCGGGTGAACATCGTCACCTATGACCACACCTCGAAGAACCTGGTGGCGCCGCCCAGTTCCTCGACCAAATAGGTCGCATCCCGGGGAGTGACGGCTCCGCATCAAAGGATCCTGTGGCGCGTGCCGTAGCGCCTGTCGCAGAGCGTGACCGACTCAAAACGATGTGCCCGGTTCGGACGAGGCATCGGCTGCGCCCGCGCGGAGCACCCGGGCCCAGGCCTGCATTTCATCTGGATCCATTTCGGAGCACAGGGCGACGATCCGGCCGTCGGCCACGGTGAAAACGGTATTCGTGGAGACGACAACGGGACTCCCATTTGCCGCCGTCCCCTCGATCCTGCCTCGCACCCGGATGCGCTGGCCCTCCACGGTTACCGTCGGCGGATGGACGGTCAGGTCCGGAAGTGCTCGTTCCAGGGCCTGCACCTCTTGCCCGGCTCGTTCAACAAGCCTGCTCGACGGGATCGGACCGTCCGCGGGCCGAGGCGGCACATGCCGCGAGTTCGATGGACTCCGTGTACAGGCTTGCCATGAGTTCGCTCGATCGCGCCCGGTCCGATCCGGCCTGCCTGATGGCGTCAGCGATTTCGCTAAGAGACATCGTCACGATTTACTCGCCTTCGTTTCGGCGCCACGACGCCGCCTTCATTGCGCGAAATTCCTCGATCGAGACGAGAGTACACGGGAGACTCTGTGGCCCACAAGGTTGCTGTACGAGCCCAAGCCGTCCAGGTCGCTACTCGGCAAAAGCCGAATGAACTGTAGAGAGTCGGGACAGCGCATCACTAGGACGAGGCGCCGTATATCTCCAACTGGGTCCGACGCCGAGGTGGGAGCGCACCTTCGCGGCTCAGGTACTCGCGCCAGAGTTCTTCGGCGCCATCGGCGTCGCGGCGTTCGATCAACTCCACGACGGCGGCGAAGTCGCGAACGGATCGGGACATCACATCCTTGATGTGACGAACTGACCTTGGGTTCTTCGCCATGTAGGCGTCAAGACCCTCACGTAGGAGCGCGTCCGTGATCTCCGAGTAGAGGCTGAGGGGCTTGTTGTGGGCCGCACGCATGAGGGCTTGTGTGAATGCCGAACCCGCCACGAGGAGATCGCCGACCGTCTGTGCTTCACTGGCCATCTCCACGGCGGCGCGCAGCCGACCGAGGTCGTCGCGCGTGCGTGCCGAAGCCGCCAGGGCTGCTGCCCCGGGTTGGATGAGAGCCTGCGCTTCGATCAATTCCCGAACGTTGGTCCGCCGGAGCTGCAAGTGCAGCCCGACCCGTCGGGCGAGCCTGAGGATGTCTGTCTCAGCGATCCGGGCACCACCATTCGTTCCGCGCTCGACGGTCACGAGTCCGTCGGATTCGAGAATTCTGAGGGCGCCACGCATCGTTGGACGTGCCACCTGATAGCGGTCCAAGAGGACGCTCTCGGACGGCAGTATGTCACCAGGCTTCAGTTCACCAGTCGCGATCTGGGTCCGAATTTGTTCGGCGACGATCTCGCTCGCTGTGCGAGCCGTCGCGTTCGACCTGAGTTTCCTATGGTGGGCTGACACGAAACAAGTATCGCACCACACCGGCGGTGACGGTTTGCTCGGACGCCCATTGGCGTGCGAACTTTTTTAGCGAGCGCGTCGGCGTGTCGAGAGCCATTTTCCGGTTCTCTCGTTTGAGTCGATTGGTGCCTCCGGATACCGACCTCGGGCTACTCGATACGATAAGCAACACGTCCGCTCGCTCGCTACATAAGACGCGGGTGTGCATGCCGCCAGTACCGCCGCCGCCGCCGAACCGACCGTCTGTGGAGCCGGGACCTTATCCGAGTCCTGCCAAATTGTCCCACCTTCGCTTTCTGGGGAACCCGTTCGGGCATTTTGCCCAAACCGCCTTCGCCGAGCCTAAACCGCCCCCTGATCCCGACTGATTGTTCGCGCACCCTGCGAAGTCCGCCGCAGTCGCAACGACGTAACATCTCGTGGGGAGGCTGAGTCATGGCCCATCGCAGGCTGGGGTTGAAGGTACTGGCGGGGTTTCTGCTTGCAACAGCGTTGGCATCTGCGACGTCTGCTCATCCGGCGACCGGTGTGGCCCAGCACAGAGTCATCATTGACTCGACGAACTATCAATCAGTACAACAACTCCTTGCCAACACCCAAGTCATGGTAGTGGCCAAGGTGGAATCAGTGGCCGCTGACCGGTCGGCATCTCAACCAGCGTCACTCGTAACTCTTAACGCAAACGACCTGATCCGCGGGCATGTCGGGAAGAAGCTCGTTGTCGCGCAACCCCGCGCCGCCCGACCTCAAGCGGGTCACGTGGTTCAGGTACCGCTTCGAAGCGGCCACACGTACCTGCTGCTGCTCGCCCGAGCTCCAGGTGCAGGGTTCTTCTTCTTGGTCGGCGGGAGCGCCGGGGAGTTCGCGTACAACAGCACTACCAAGCACTTCACGAAACTGGACACCTCGGCACCGTGGGAGAACTCTGACTTTCCGCTCTCCTTGGCGAAGGCTGGAGCCGTGGCCATGCCGGAGTCGACCCAGCCGAGCTGGCTCAAGCCGGGTGGCTCCGCCGGACCTCAGGTGGTCGCATGGTCGAGTATGGCGAACGACCTCGGAATGAGTCTCACGGACGTGAGCTGTCCTAGCGAGAACCTCTGTCTCTTCGCTGGTGACGTCACAGCGCCGATCCCCGGGGTGGTCGTCCCAGCTGTAGCTGCGAGCACCGGACCGTTCGCTCCAAAGGCCAACGTCGTCGGGACGACGACGACCTTTCCCCCAAACTCGGATAGCACCTCGTCGTCATTCGTTGCGTGTGCGGGTGCGGCTCTCTGCGTGTTGTCGTCCGCCGATGGGGTCTATGTCACGACGGACCCCACTGCAGCGCATTGGACGCTCGAGGTTTCTCCGTCACCCGGGTATGACTTCGGGCAAGTTTCCTGCCCGACGGTCTTCTTTTGTGCGGTCGCGACAGGCTCGGGCGTGCTGGTCTCCGACTCGCCCTCGAGCGGGTCGTCCACATGGAAGTACCTTGGTATCGGCACGGTAGGACAGGCCATTTCGTGCCCCTCGCCGCAGCTCTGCGTTGCAGGTGGATACGGCAATGCCACTGTGGGTGGCTGGATAGAAACGTCCAGCAGCCCTCTCGTTACCGCAAGCTGGCACGGTGGCCCCACACCGCATCCCTCGTTCGCACAGCACAGTGGTCAGTACGGCGTGACCGGCATTTCGTGTCCGTCCACAGCCTTCTGCGTCGCTGCGGTCGTGGCCGGAGAACCCCTTGTTTCGACCGATCCGGCGGGAGGCGTCGGGACCTGGACCCAAGCCACCAACGGGTCCATGGACAATCCCGGCTTCGCCGCATGCACAGCGGCGGGGCAATGCTCGGTGAGCGGGGTCGGATCATTCACGGCACGCAGCGGTGCACCGGGTCCTGGGATAACCGGCTACCCGTTGCCGGGTGTGAACTGCGTTTCGAGCGACTTCTGCGTCACGGTCACTGACGAACAGATCGCAGTTGCCACGAGGACTGGCTGAGTCAAAGCGTGACCTCGAGCGATACCTGTAAATGAGAGGCAACTACGTCGCGTGACGCGGCGTAGCGGCGGACGGAAAATCTTCAAGCGTCCACGACGTGTGCACGACGAGCGACCAGACCCTGTATTTCATCCTCATTAACGTCAGTTTCTTTTCTTGATGAGCTTGCGTCCTCGGCACGGAGGTCGTCCAACTCGACGATTCCCTGCTCGACCGACGCTTGGACGGTCAGTCCGACCGGCTGGAGACGAATTAATGGACTGACTCCAGGGTTTCGACTCGACCCCAAAACGACACGCTGGATAGCTACTTCGCCCTGAAAAAGTAGTTTCGGTGCGATTCCCCAGCTGTCCTGAGTGACCGCCGCGTGCGCCCATCGTGCCCCCGCTCCGACCTCTCCGGTCGCTTTTGACCCCGTTTTCCGGCCGTTTCCGGCTCGGAGGGCGCGACGGGAGAGGATCGGGGCGAGATCAGGCAGGGGCTCGGTGCGGCGCTGGCGGGGCGCGTCCTGGTGGTTCTCCAGGAGGTTCTCGATCGTTGCTTGGCGAGAAGGAGTGGGACTGTTGTTCTGTCCGCGTTCGTCGATCAGCACGGCGATCTTGGTGGCGTTGTGGGCCAAGACGCCCCAGCCGCACCACGTGCGCGCCCCGTCGATGCCGTCGATCCTGGTGCGCTCCCAACCCCAGGAGTGCTTGAGATACGAGATACGTCCTTCGGATCCGGTGCGCCACTTGACGAGCTTGCGGAAGCGACGCGCCGACTCGACGCCTTGTCGGGCGCACCGGGACGTCCCTTCCGCGGGATGGCGACGTGGGTGACGCCGAGCTCGTGGAGCTCGGTCTTCAACCTTGGCCTCGCCATAGCCGCGATCGGCGGTGGCGGCTCTGGGCACCTTGGAGAACCTCTTGCTTGATGCGGCCGATGGCGGCCCCGAGCATCGGAGCGTCGGGCGGGTTGCCCATCTCGACGCAGTGGTCCACCACGATGCCGTCGGTGTTGTCGGCCACCTGTGCCTTGAAGCCGAACTCGACCGGACGCCCCAGGCGTCCCTTGGCGATGGGCCGGGCGTCGGTGTCGTGGAGCGACACGATGCGCGTCGATCCGTCGGGGACCTCGCCGCCGAGTCGGGTGCGCGGTCTGGGCCACGACTCGCTCGAGGACGGTGATCGTGCGCTCGAGCTCGGCGACGAGTGCGCTCGCCTTGCCCGAGGCTCCCGCGCCGGCCCGGCGCAGCGCCCGGCGGGCATTTCTGGCCACGACCTGGGCGTCTTTGATGGCTCGCCTCGGCGATGGTGGCCAACTCGCCGGTCAGCACCAGCACCTCGTCTTTGGCCTCCCCGCTGCGCCGGCGCAGCCAGGCCGCGATCTGATGGGCCCGTCGGCGCACCGAGCGGGTGCGGTCCCGAAAGTGCGTGCGCCGGGCCAGCCCGGCGGCGTTGATGGCCCCCACGGTCTTGGTGAGCTTGGCTACCCCTTTGGCCAGCAGGCCCGAGTCGGTCGGGTAGGCGACGTTGGCCGGGACGACCGTCGTGTCGGCGCGGACCTTGTCGAGCTTGACCACGTGGGCCGCGTTCGCCTTCTCGAGCAGCTTCTCGTTCAACTGGGAAGGAGTAGTAGGATCGTTGCGGGATTCGTGAACTGTGATCGGTAGCGGAAGGACAATCTAATTCGATGGGACGACGCATCCGGTGGCTCGGCGTGGTAATGGTGATCCTCTTTGCGCTGGTGATTGTTCAGATTGTGAATATTCAGCTTGTAAAGGCCCCACTCCTTCGTGCTTCCGCGAACAACCCCCGCAACCAGGCAAACAACTACAACAATAACCGCGGCAACATCTACGCCTCGGACGGGACTCTGTTGGCAGAGTCGGTGAAATCCAAAGCAGCCAGTCCATACAAATTTCTCCGGGAGTATCCGCTGGGCTCGCTCTATTCGCAGGTCGTCGGATACGCCTCCACGTATTACGGAACGGGAGGCATCGAGAACGAGTACAACGACCAGCTCAAAGAGCACACTTTGCCCGCTCAAACACTTTCACAGGCACTCGGGTTCGACCCCCGCGGAACTTCGAAGGACAACCTCACGCTGACGATCGTTCCCGCACTCCAAGAGGCAGCGAAAGCAGCACTGAGTCAGGTCTCGGGCAAGAATACCGACGCCGGAGTTGTAGCGATGAACCCGTCAACTGGTGCGATCCTTGCGGACTACTCGAATCCCACCTTCGACCCCAACGCACTTGCTAACCCTGACATCGCAACCGAGCGGTTGGCGGGATTCTCCTATTTCAACGTGCGGGACCCTGAGGGAATATACCCGGGGGTTCCTTTGGCCACCGGCGACACGTTCCCTCCGGGTTCAACCTTCAAGGTTGTGACTTCGACCGCTGTCTACAACCTTGCTCCAGCCCTGACCAATTTCAACTTTCCGGTCGCTGGGGCGACAAAGCTGCCTAACTCGCCGAAACTTCTGACAAACGACGGAGGATCGCCCTGCGGGGGGACGATGGTACAGATGCTTCCTGAGTCATGCGACCCTGGGTACGGGCTGCTTGGTATTGCCTTGGGGGCACCAATTCTTTCAAAACAGGCCGAGCTCTTTGGGTACAACTCGACGCCGCCGGTCGATCTCCCGAAAAACTGGGTTGCTACGCCGAGCTTTCCTGCGGTGAACGCGATTCAGCCACCAAACCAGGCCTTTCTGGCCTACTCCGCCATCGGGCAATTCAACGTTACCGCCAGCGCCCTCTCGAACGTCCTCGTTGCGGCAGGCATCGCCAACCACGGAGTGATCATGAAGCCGTATTTTGTGCAGCAGATCGCGAACAATGAGGGAAGTCAGGTCTCGTCAACGAACCCCAGCCCTTGGATGACCGCAGCGACACCACAAGCTGCGGCAAGCGTTACGTCCCTGATGCAATCGGTGGTCACGAGCGGAACGGCAGACAAGGTCGGGTTCTCACCAACACTCAACGCGGCCGTGAAGACCGGTACTGCGCAGACCGGTAATCCTCAGGCCGACACTGACGATTGGATGATCGGCTTTGCTCCTGCGAACGACCCCAAGATCGCGGTGGCAGTGGTTGTCCCGTTGCAATCATTCGACGGAACCGGCGCCGCCGACGCAGGACCGATCATGAAAGCGATGCTAAACGCTGCAGCCGCGTTACCAGGAGGCAACTGATCTGGATGGCGCTCTCTGCGGAAAATCGCACGAGTGCGCGCCGACAAGGACCTCACCGCTCGAGCCGGTCGGCTGCTCAAGCGAGACAAGGAACTGCTCGACGTGCTCGTTCGTTGACCCGATTCATCTCACTGCCCGGGTTCTCTGGCTCGCGGACGCGCACGATGTCGACGAGGCATGGTTTGCCGACTGGCTCCGCCGACGGATCCGAGTCAGTCCAGAGTGCCGTCAGGCGGCTTACTGGGTCACCCCTTCAATCGGCGGACACGCATGCGCGGAGCCGAGCCACCAGCCTCCCCATCTCATCTTCGCCAACGCGGGGAGCGTCGGGCCACTCCCGGAGCCGTATCCCCCAATACTCCCGGGGAGTGCCGGCGTACCGCGGTGCCAAGACGACATGAAGGTGGGCCAACCCGTCGCCTAGGACAAAGCTGTAGACGTGCTCGGCTCCAGCCACCTCTTTCAGGGCTCGGGCCAGACGGCTCACCAGTAGACCCAGGGCCGCTGCCTCTCGATCTGTGAGATCGCCCAATCCTGTCGCATGTCTCCTGGGCTCGGCGACGAGATAGCCGCGATAAGCCGACACTCGTTTGGCAGGCCGATACGCGTGCCCGGCATAGACGAGTTCATCCTCGAACAGAACGCCTCCGGGGGCGGCATCGCCCAGCGCATGTTTTGCACAGACGAAGCAATCCTCAAGGTGCATCAAAAGAATCGTAGGGCCGGAGCGGGGGTTGAGCCCTCCGTAGCTCGCCTACTTCGCCAAGCTGGGCAGCGTCAACACGTGGCTACCCGACCAGCCTATTTATGTCCTTGATGACCGTTGAGATGTCCAAAGGGTGGTCGGTGTTGACTTCAAGAACAGCCCATTCACCCGCGACCGGCATGGTCATTTCGTCATTCCAGAGTTCGTCGTCCGAGCGACGGTCATCAAAGTGGCCGGGATGGCGATTCTGGGACCGCTCTCGGTACCGAGAAAGTGCGATCTCACGATCACAGCGGCAGAACACCTCGATAATCAGGCCGGGAAGCGCCTGAATCCCCGCACGAGAGACAGAGCGATGGAAGTTCGCCTCGAGGACGGCCCCACTTGAAGCCGTCGCTGCCACGGCGTACATGACCTCCACTGCGGCCTGTCCGATCATCCTCGACGTGTCAACGTCGGAGACCGCCAGTACGGACATCAACGTCTCCTTGATCAAGTCCTTCGCAATCAGTGGCAGACGCATCTCCAGCGCTATTCCCATTGCCAGCGTTGTCTTGCCACTTCCAGGAGGACCCGAAATCACGACGTAGAGCGGCCGGGAAGGGGTCACCCCTCCATGTTGTCGGAGGTTTGACCTGTCTGCATCCCGGCGTCGCGGTCATCCAGTGAGCGTCGGAAAATGCCCTTGTCTAGAAACTCTAGGCTCGTCTTATCTCCGCCGAGAACGTCAGCTCCTGTGTGCTTTTGCGTCGGTGTCAAGCGCCGGCATCCAACGTGTTACGGGGTGGTCCAAGTGTCACTCCCGTCGTTTGTTACGGCGATGGCGGCTGGCGGTTGCTCAAGAGTGCTGGGGCCCGCGGAGCCAACCACTATGCACGAGGTCACAGTCGGACACGAGATGCTGTTTACGTCGAGGATCGGTGTCGAGAGGCCTTGGCCACCTCGGATCCGCTTGAAATCAGTGCACCGGCTACCACCAGGTGAAGGCAAATCCACGTGATCCAGCTCGTCCTCACTGCTTGGTCACCCTACGGCGGAACGGAGGGGTCAAGCGCTGGCGCGACCCCTGTTTGCTGCGCTGGCACGACACCCGGAATGATCGATGCACAACGCTGCGTTCGGCGGATCAAAGGCTGTCAGGACATCCTTCTCATTGCCATCCGCGCCAAGGCCTCGCCTCCTAAGAGGTGCGAGAGCGGCCGAATCGGACTCACTGCTAATCCGAGGTTTGGCGGACTCAGGCACGAATCTTCGGACACCTAAATCGCTCACCAGGCACGATTCGTGGGCGCCGGAAAGTGGCGGATCCGAAAATATAGGCCCACTTATAGACCAAGCCTTCTCGAGCACTATGGAAGTCGCTGACGCCGGTCGACGTCGGGATCGGGTGCATCGTGATATCATGATGTCATGGCAAAGCAGACCACCGTCCGGCTGCCCGAGGAGTTGGCCGAACAGGCCGAGGCAGTCGCACGCGTGAAGGGCACCAGTGTGAACGCGCTCATCATCGAGTCGCTCTCTGCGGAGATCGCCCGTGTACGCGCCGACGAGGACTTCACTACTCGAGCCAGCCGGCTCCTCAAGCGAGACAAGGAACTGCTCGACCGGCTCGCTCGTTGACCCGATTCATCTCCCTGCCCGAGTTCTTTGGCTCGACGAACAGGTCACGGGGATCGAAGCGCAGGTCCTTGGCCAACACGGGCAGCATCAACCTGGCCGATTCAGCCCTTCACGCCCCTCAGGCCGGCTTTGGCGATCAGGACTTCTACCCCGATCTCATCGACAAGGCGGCGGTGCTGACCTGTCATCTGGCGTAAAATCATTCGCTGCCTGACGGCAACAAGAGGGCGAGCTGGGCGTGCCTCGTACTCTTCCTCGATCTCAACGATGTCGTCTGGGATCCTGACCCCCTGACGTCGACGAAGCTGAGACGGCCATCCTCGCTGTGGCCGCGCACGATGTCGACGAGACATGGTTTGCCGACTGGCTCCGCCGACGGATCCGAGTCAGCGAAAGTGACATCAGCCCGGCGAAGGGGCGCCCCTAACGGCACGAGTGGGGCACCCAGAAGATCGCCTACGGCAGACGTTTCCAGAGAAGTGACGGGCTGAACCAGGGGGAAATTTCTTTTTAGTCGCCCAAACTCTCGGCGGTTTCGCGTGAGCGCACGGCTCGGCGACTTCTCTGATGGTTTCATATATCCAAGTGTCTTGCGAGGACGCCCGTTGAGGCTTCGTTGATGCGGGCCAGATCGGCGGCACTGTGCTGCGAGAGGTCAGTGCTCTTGGGCATGTATTGGCGCAGCAGTCCGTTCGTGTTCTCGTTCGATCCGCGTTGCCAGGCGAGTGGGGATCGCAGAAGTAGATCGGGATGCCGGTGGCCACGGTGAAGTCCACGTGGCCCGCCATCTCTTTACCCTGATCCCAGGTGATGGAGCGGGCGAGCTCGTCGGGCAACTTCATGATGGCCTTGCGCTGGCCCTCTCGACGCTCTCGGCCCCGTGGTCCCCCGGAAGGTGCAAGAGCAGCACGAAGCGGGTCAAGCGCTCGACCAAGGTGCCCACCGCTGACTTGCCGCCGGCCCCGATGATGAGATCACCTTCCCAGTGCCCGGGCACGGCCCGATCATCGACCTCGGCGGGCCGCTCGCTGATCATGACCATGTTGGGGTTCTTGCCTCGCTTCTCCGCCCGGCCCTGATGACGTCGCGCCGTACGCCCCGAGCGCAGGCAGCGGGCCAGCTCACGGCGCAGTTCACCGCGGCCTTGGACGAAGAGGGACTGGTAGATGGTCTCGTGGCTCACCTGCATCATCGGATCGTGGGGGTACTCCAAGCGCAAGCGCTCGGCGATCTCCTGGGGTGACCACAGCTGCTCGAGCCAGATGCTCACCTGGCGCATCAGAGGGCGGACGCCAGCTTGGCGGGCTTGGGTCGCCGCGCCGATCTCTCGGCTCGGCAGTGTACTTCCAGGCCCCGTAACGCCGGATCCCCCCGTTGGCGGCGACTTCTCGGGTGATGGTGGAGGGGGCATGCCCAAGGCTGCGGGCGATGGCCGACATCGACTCACCGCGGGCCAGCCCCAACAAGATCTCCTCACGATCCTCGGCGTGAGGCGCCCTGGTGCGGGCATCCAGCGGTCAGGTAGGCCTGATCGGGCTGCTGGACGACACGCTGGCCGTCACCAGCGGCAAGGAACAGCTGACCTCTTTGGCGATCGCCTTCAGCGTCATCCCTCGGCCTTGAGTCGACGGGCCATGTGCTTTTGCTCTCGGGTCATGTGACGGACACCCATCTACGGCTCCTCCTTGGTTAGGGCAACGAAGCGTTGCCTACTCGCCCAAGCCGTTGCAGTGATCCCTTGAATCCGCCTCATAACCCACCCGCTCGTAAAAGATCGGCGCATGGAATCCATATGTATCGACCCAGGCTCCATGACAACCTCGTGCAATTCCCTCTGCCAGAGTTCAATCAGACGGCTACCCCACACTTGGCCTCGAACCGCTTCGTCCACCCAGAGGGCGCTGAGGTACGGCCAGCCGTAGTGCGTGTCTCCGTAGCCACCACCGAGAACCTGTTCGCGCTGACGCAGCCAAACCGCCACGGAAACCTTGATTCGATCTCGACCGACTGGAGTCGAATGATTGAACTGTTCGATCCCGTCTTCGAGAACCTGGAAGTCGTTCTCGCCGGGATTGGCATCCAACTCGAGACTGAGGTCGTGCGTTCCTGGCTGGCCCTTTCCCATGGATGAATGGTTTCACAACCCCATTAGTACGCACCGCCACCGCCGGTTAGCCCCGTACGAGACGAGGTCGACCGATAAGCCGGATTGTGAGATCGTGCTGGTCGGAGTTTGAGCTGTAAATATGAGTGAACCAGCGGTCGTGGTCCAGCGCTTCATCGATTCGTTCATCGAGGCTTGGCCCCGTGCAGACGTAGCTCAGGCAGCGAGGAGTGGCGAAGTGTTCGCAACCGGCACCGCCGGAGACGTATTCATTTGTCATCCCTTCCTTGTGCATGCAGCCAGTTGGCCCCACCGTGATAAGGAACCCAGATTCTTGGCTCAACCACCAATAGCAGTCTCGGGGGGACTGGATCTGGACGGTCCGCTGAATCGGCTGTCTCCTGTGGCCAGAGCGATTCGACTCGGCATCAGCGAAGGGGTCTCCTGAGGATGCGATCGTAGGTACGTCCGCTGCCGGACTGGGTGCCCCGTCTGCCGGGCTGGAACAGTCCTTGCTTCACAGCTTCAAGGCGTGAGTTGCCACGCTGATGCCAGAATCAACAGGTTGCAACCTTTGGTCACAACCTCTCTCGCCCACCTATCTGTTCTCACCGCAAGGAGGTGGAGGCATGGACATCTTGATCATCGGGGCCGGTCCTGGCGGGCTTGCTGCGGCCCGCGCCTTGAGCTGGCACGGCCACCAGGTCAAGGTGTTCGAGCGTCTGGAGGACCCCACCATCGGTGGTGCCGCCGTGACAATATTCAGCAACGGTGCCTTGGCTTTGAAGGGGTGTGATGTCGAACTTCAAGGTCTCGGCGGGCGGATTGACGACCTTGTGATGTTCCGGGCTGACGGGCGAAGATTGCTGCACTTCGATCTGCGGGTCATGACCAATCGCTTCGGCCATCCGGTCCGCACTATCCCACGATCAGATCTTCTCAACAGGCTCCAAGGCGGCTTGCCCGACAGTGTCGTGCAGTGCGCCTCAGGCGTTGAGTCGTTGCGGGTCAGCGCCGGCGACATTGAGGTGGTTCTCGCTTCGGGTGAGTCGCTCAGGCCACACGTCGTAGTGGGCGCGGACGGCCATCGTTCGGTGGTTCGTAGAGACATTGTCGACCCCACCCCTGCCCGCTCCAGCGGCTGGGGAACCTGGCAGGGGCTTTCGTCGATCCTCCCTGACCTCGCGAGCGGCGCTGAGGGACGGATGATCGTGGGTGATGCCGGCTTGGTTGGCCTGATGCCCGCGGGTTCGGGCCTCGTGCAGTGGTGGTTCGATGTCCCGTGGTCCGGGGCTGACCAAGAGCCCACTGATCCCGTGCAATGGCTCAGAGATCGCTTTTCCGGGTACGCCGAGCCGGTGGGGGCGCTCCTCGCATCGATCAGCGACCAGGCCATTGCCTTCTTCCCCCATGTGGTCCACGACGTGAGCGATCGCTGGGGTAATGGATCAGCGACATTGGTCGGGGATGCCGCCCACGTCTTCCCGCCGTCACAAGCGCAAGGAGCGAATCAGGCTTTCGAAGATGCCTGGGCTCTTTCCCGAGTTCTCGACCAAGAGGCCAATCTCGAGGACTGCCTCCGCCGTTACGAACGATACCGAGCCCGTCGGGTTCGCCTCGTTTCGCGGATGGCGGCGTCCGAAAGGACGAACAGGCCGCCTGGGGTGCTGCTCGGTGCTCTCGCTCGCGTCACTCCGCCGAGGACTGCCGGTTACTTCTATGCGCGCCTGATCCGTAGGTTTTCCAGCGTGCTGAACGGGGAGCAACCATGACGGCGGCTTCTCAAGTGGATCAGCAACCCGAGAAGAGTCTCCGCTGATCGGGCTGGGCACCGGCTGAATATGGATCGACTTGACTGCCCCCTATCGATGCTCTTATGGGGTGTCAATCCCCAGTCTCTCGTGAGGAAGCAGTCCGTAGACCTCTCGAGCGATGTAGCGCTTGAGAGGTCGCACCGTTTCCTTCTTGGAAAGCCCCTGCTTGGTTCGTCGATCGATGTACGCAGTGGTGCGGGGGTCGTAGACCATGCGGGTGACCACAATGTGCCAGATGGCGGAGTTGGCCTGGCGATCACCGCCGCGATTGAGTCGGTGCCGGTGCTGTTTGCCACTGCTGGCCTCGGGAGGTGAGGCACCGCATAGATGGGCTAAGGCGGCCTCGTTTCGCAGCCGTTCGGGATCGTCTCGGGTCGCGACGCAGGAGCGCGTGATGGGCTCATGGGCGCCGACCGGTTGCGGGGTCAAGGATTTCTGTCACCGCACCGGCGGATTCATAACGTGATCCTGTAGCCACACATTGGGCCGTCGAGCGGCACACCACTGCGTTGAGAGCACCGGTTCCCCCCACTGTCTGAATGCTTTGGTTGGCGACAATCGTGGCTGTCTTCGGATCAATTGGTACCGCTTGTCCAACAGAAGGGTCACCGCTGTCGTTGCCAACGGCCAGGCATAAGGAAATGGACGGACAGCTCACGGCCGTCAACATTGCCGCCCGTGCTGATATCGATCGATCGCTCTGGTCTTTTGCCAGCGCGCCTGTTTTCGGGTCGATCGGTACTGCCACCGACGGTTGGCTGGCACCCCAACCCACAGCCAGGCACACGGTGCTCGACGGACAGGCGAGGTCGAACAGGATGCCTTTGTGGGTGACGTTTTGTACGCGGTGCCCACGGGGTATGGATCCGGTGGCCGGATTCAGTGGTACGGCAATGCCGGCCGACCGTTCAGAGTTCTCCCCAACAGCCACGCAAAGATTCGCCAAGGGACAGGTCACTCCTTCGAGTCCGACGCCGCCCGTCCCGAGAATGGTCTGTATCCTCTGGCCCCTAAGGATGGCTCCTGTAGCCGGACTGAGGGCCACCACGACACCCGACCCGCTGGAGTCGTGTCCCACGGCCAGGCACTGTCTCTTTGACGCACATGCCACCCCGGACATGAAGATGCCTGAGATGGTGTGGAGTTCTTGACCGCTGCGCACCATTGCGGAGCCCGAGTTGAGCGGAACGGCAATGCCCCTGGTTTCATTGGGATTTTCACCCACGGCCAGACAGACCAAACGCGATGGGCAGCTCACTCCGTTGAGAAACCCACTCGATCCAATTGATTGGACCGATTGCCCGGTCGAGAGGCCACCCGACAACGGATCTAGAGGCGCTGCTGCTCCCGAGTTCGCACTCGACGCCACGTTTCCGACGCCGATGCATCGGCTTGCGGAAGCACATGCGACACCGTTGAAGGTGGTCATCGGCGTGAAGTCTTGAACGATGGCGCTGGCAGACGTCGTGAAGAGGAGTGACCCTGTTGCGAGGCCGACCAGAGCCAGCGCCATCATCAAGGAGCAAATTCGAATGGCTCGGGTAAACGAATTCATCATTAACCTGGTAACCCCCGGTCGCCCATCCAGGCCGATGCGCATGGCTCAACGTAGTGCCTTGGCGCGGCCTGAGTTCCAAGAACGGGATGATCATGTGATCTTGAGAACCCTTCGATAGACGTCACATGCCCTTGGCCTTATGGCCGGGACTTGTTCGCGTCAGAGTCTTGCTCGCCCGAGGGAGGCGTTGTCCACGCCCCAAGCGCCACAGCGTCCCGCCGTCCTTGCGAACTGGGGGGGTCTGGCAGCTGAAATGGTCCAAAAAATCCTCGGTGAAGGACGCGGTATGGATCGGGCTGCCGCCGCGCTGGGCCGGGCGAAAAATGCGCCTAGCCCGACCAACGAGGCAGAATTCGATTCCTTCTGTATCTGCCATCACAGCAATGTTCCATTCTTCAAATCTGTGTTGATCTCAGAACCATCCCACCGAGTTGCTCCACGAACGCGATGGAGGTCGCGAGGTCATCGACCCACAAGTCCAAGTGAGCTCGAGTCTTCCCGGATTTCGCCTCTTCTACTGGTTGCAGATTAAGAACCGGGCCACCCACAGTCGGCGACAGTTGATACCAACCATCGATGCGTTGTTTGTTGGCGGGAACCCCAAGGAGAGTGCTCCAAAATGCCGCCGCACGCTCAGTATCCGAATAGTCGATCGTCACTTCTGCCCAGGCGATCACGGGACGTGCGGAAGGTCCCTTTCCTTCGGTCACACCCTCAACGCTACCTAAGCCCGGATCCACCGATAAATAGAGTCTGATCTCGGTCGCGTATCCGCGAAACGTGCCTTCCTGCAGGGGAAAATGGTGGTTACCACAACGACCACACCCCCTACCGGAAGGCACTGTTTCGATGCGCGTATCTTGCCACAGTCTCGACCGTCTCGACGTGACCTTCGACGACGAGCGTCTGGTGGCCAACGCCGGCTTGATGTTGCCGGCGACATTGGCCCAGCACCTCGGGCTGCGTGAGCTCTTCGACGAGTACGTCGATCTCGGCGATGCAGCGGGACGCGCCAATGTCGGCCACAAGGCGATGACCCTCGTCCACTCGGCGCTGGCCGGCGGCGACTGCATCGATGACGCCGATGTGCTGCGCTCGGGTGCCACCGCGGCGGTGCTGGGCCACGCGGTGCTCGCCCCCTCGACGCTCGGCACGTTCTTGCGTTCCTTCAGCTGGGGCCACGCCCGCCAACTCGACAAGGTGGCCGGCGAGCTCTTGGGGCGGGCCTGGGCCGCCGGAGCCGGTCCGGGCCACGCTGCCGGCCACGATCGACGTCGACTCGACCATCTGCTGAGACCTACGGCCTGGCCAAGCAAGGTGGCGTGTTCGGCCACACCAAGGTCCGGGGCTATCACCCGCTGGTGGCCGCCATGGCCGGCTCCGGCGAGGTGGTGCACTCGCGCCTACGCGGCGGCAACGCCCACTCGGGCCGCGGGGCGGCCAGCTTTCTCACCGAGAGCTTCAACCGGGTGCGCACCGCGGGCGCCACCGGGCCGCTCACGCTGCGGGCCGACTCGGGCTTCTACAACCACAAGGTCGTCGACGCCTGTCGGGCCGCCGATGTGCGCTATTCGATCACGGCCAAGCTCTTCGCGGGCCTGAAAAAGGTGATCGAGGCCATCGACGAGTCCGCCTGGACGCCCATCGCCTACTTCTCCGAGCGGCGCCGCGGTGGCCGAGACCACCTATCGGCCCTTCGGCCACAAGGGCCAGGCGTGTCGGCTCATCGTCCGCCGGGTGCGGCCCACGCCGGGCAGCCAGCTGGCCTTGTTCAGCGAGTTCTCCTACCACGCCTTCATCACCGACCGCCCCGGCGCCACGCTCGAGCTCGAAGCCGACCACCGCCGCCACGCCGAGATCGAGAACGTCATCCGCGACCTCAAATACGGCGTGGGCCTCAACCACTTTCCCTCGGGGCGCTTCGGCGCCAACGCCGCCTGGCTCGGCCTGGGCGTCATTGCCCACAACCTCGCCCGCTTCAGCACCCATCTCGGACTCGACGGCGAAGCCGATCACGACCGAGACCTTTCGCCGCCGTTACCTCAGCCTCCCGGGACGACTCACGCGTTCAGCGCGACGCGTCACCGTGCACCTGCCGGCACGCTGGCCCTGGGCCGAGCCGTTCCTCGAAGCCCTCACCGCTCACCGCAACATCGTGCTCGTGACCTGAACACACGTCTGGACGTGGCCCGAGCACGTCGCGGCCGCCAATGCAATCGCCGATCCCAAGACACTCTGATTCAACGCGTGCTTGCGCACGTCGTCGCCTCGCCTTGGCGCCGTGCAAAGACAGGCGAGTTACACGTTCCGGTCAGAAGCCATCACATCGGGGCCGATCGGTCGATTCGGGCTAAGCTAAGGTACCCCTGCGAGGTTTCGGAAGTGCGTGCTGCAAAGTGTTCCCGCGCCACCCCGCCGACCAACCATCTATTTTCGTCCTCCAACCGCCTACCCGACTAGCCCCTTTGTGCCTGCTTCGTTGGTTCGGGGACGGTCTGAAACGGGGTAGGTCGCCTGTCTCGGGCTGTGGCGAAGCGCCGGCTGAGGCATGGGCGCTTGATTGGGTAAGGGAACTCCTCACCACCCGACTCCCCGTGACTGGTGGGAACCAGAGTTCAAAGTCCGCACAGATTCCCCCGAGAGGATTCGGACCGAGGACGTGGCGCCGACGGCCCCTCGAGGGCCGGAGGCGCCGACAGCCCGCTTGGTGGATTTTTTTCTGGGGCCAATTCGCGTCCCACTGCGTCTCCCTGTGTCTCACCCTGTCTCGCTGTGTCCCGCTGGGGCTCACTGTTTGCGTATTCTGAGCTGGGGCAACGCTTGACAGGTGTCGCGACCGTTCTGCATGGTTGCGGGCCATGTCGGACAGAGAGTTGGACGAAGACGACGTCGCCATGCTCCACGCACTTGGGCGTCATGTGAGTGCGCATCGTCTCGATGACTTCTTGGCTCAAGGTGCGCGCTGTGGGTGGTGCGCCCATCCCATCCGCCTCCGCGGCTACGTGCTCGGCGGAGAGGAGCGCCGAGTGGTCTTCTCGAGCCATACGTTCCCCGACAACGTGGTACTCAAAGCGTGTGGATCGCGCAGCGAGCTGCGCTGTCCCTCGTGTGCGGTGCTCTATCGGGGCGACGCCCGTCACCTGGTGCGGGCCGGACTCGTTGGCGGGCAAGGGCGTCGACGAGTCGATCGCCGGCCACCCGGCGGTCTTTGTGACCCTGACCGCTCCGGGCTTCGGGGTGGTGCACCGAGTGACCTCGCAGGGTACGTGTCACTCGGGGAACGCTCGACGCTGTCCCCATGGCCGCCTCCTCACCTGTGACGCTCGGGCACTCCGGTGACGACGCCGCCCTCGGCACGCCCTTGTGTCCCCGCTGCTACGACTACGCCGGCGCCGTCCTCCACAATGCGCACAGCGCCGAGCTGTGGCGGCGCACCACCATCTATATCGCCCGCCAACTGGCGGCGTCCCTCGGCCTCTCACGTTCTGAGTGCACCAAGGTCCTCCGCCTCGAGCACGCCAAGGTGGCCGAGTTCCAGCGCCGGGGACTGGTGCACTTCCACGCCGTGCTCCGCGCCGACGGCCCGAACGGATCACCACCTCCGATCGACGCCGTGGCCTTGGCCCGGGCCTGCCAGGCGGCGGTGCGCAGCGTGGCGGTGTCGCACCCCCGGGGCACGGCCCGCTGGGGCAGCGAGGTCGACGTCCAGGTGCTCGACACCGAAGCCCGGGCGACCCAGGTCGCCCCCTACATTGCGAAGTACGCGACAAAAGAGCCGGCCATGCACCCGGGACTCCTCTCGCGCATCCTCTCCGATGCAGACCTCAGGAGCCGGGGCCTCCCACCGCACCTGTTCAACATGGTGATGAGCGCCTGGTCGCTCGGGAACGTCCCCGAGCTCCATTCCCTCGGGCTCCGGCGACACGCCCATCACCTCGGCTACAGCGGTCACTTCCTGACCAAGTCCCGCGGCTACTCGACCACCTTTGCCGCCTTGCGTGATGCCAGAGCCCGGTGGCACCAGCAGAAAGACGTCAGGGCCACAGATCCAGAGACGACGCGACGGCTGAAGGCGGTGGGACGTGGATGGGCCAACGAAGGCGAAGAGCTCTTCGCCGCCGCCCAGGCCCGCCAACGGGCCGACGACAAGAAGGAGGCTGATTCCGCGTGGTACACCCGATGCGAGTAGGTCCTCTTGCAGAGGGCAAGCCGCCGCAGGCGGTGCGCCAGGAGTTTTCCCCGGCCCCGGCGATGAGTCCGGATCTTTTTACGGACCGCGGAGCCGAGACCTGAGTCCAACCATGTCCCCGGACGCCCTGGAGAGACCGTTCCCCCCTGTGCAAGCAGTGTCGGGCGGCGAGGCGCTCGCCTCGAGCCGAAAATCGGTTTCGGTCGGGAATCGGGCGCGCCAGTCAGGAGTTGAGAGACCGGACGTGCTGGCCCCCGTGCGCCAGATCCGGCCGAGCCACGGGCGGGACAGCACCGCACCCGCGTCGGAGGCCGAGAATCGGGGCAGTGGTGCCACCAACAGCGATGTGGAGGACTGGATCTGCCGGCAACTCGCTGCGGCTCCCGAGCTGACCGACGACCGATGGGCTCAGGTTCGCCGACTCATCGCCACACGACCTCGACCCGGGACGGATCGAAGCGGCCGCCCTTCTTCGCCGCAGGCTTCACGACGACCGCACTGATCACCGACTCGATGACAGCGCGTTGACGATCGACATCCAGCTCCGGCCACGCCGCTGTGACGTTCTCGGGCCGGTTCACGATGAATGCCTGATCTCGAAGCCACGTTGCCCGAGCTTCACGGAGCTCCTCGGCTTGAGCCTCGAGCTTGGACACAGCGGGGAACACGACGGCGCCCGTCAGCTTGCCGGCGGTGAACGCCGCCATGAGCTCGGAGATTCGGGCTGTCACGTCCTGCAGCTGGTGCTCGTCGCCCCAGGGGCTCGCCTCGTGCACGACGGCGCGGTCGGACAGATACCGAAGGACGAGCGCGGTGACCAGCTCGTCCATTCGGGGCCCCGACACGGCGACAGTGCCGCAGCCCCGGCGGGTCGTCTGTTGCTTGCACACGTAGGTGTGGATTCCGCGGCGGAAGTCCTTGTCGCAACTCATGGAGACGCCGCAAGTGCCGCATCGGACCAGCCCGGACAGGAGCCGCTTCCGGCCGCCGGGATACGTGTGACGCCGGGTCCTTTCAGGGTCGTTCAGGACGGCGCACACGGACTCCCAGGTGCTCACGTCCAAGAGCGGCTCCCGCTTGGTCATGACCGGACGACCGTCGGCGTCCTTCGCGATCTGCTTCTGATGGATGCGGAAGCCGGCCATCCGCGGGGAGACGAGCATGGCCTTGAGGACGCTCTGGAGCCATTGGTTGCCATACGGGGTGCGAACCCCCTCTTCGTTCCATCGCCGGGCGATGGTGTGGAGTCCCACACCGGCCAGAACATCGCGGGCGGCTTGCCGGACCAGCTCGGCCTCGGCCGGACGGATTGTCACCTTGTCGTCCTCGTACCCGAACGGCCGCCGCGCGCTGTGGGGGACGCCTTGTTGTGCGAGTTCCAGGTTCTTGCGCTTGATGCGGCGAGACGTGTCCATCGAGGACTTGTTGGCGAAGGCGACCATCACTCGGGCCATCGTGCGGCCGTCCGACGTGGAGAGATCGAGATCCTGCTGCACGGTGGCGAAGACCAAGCCGGGACGTGTGTCGAAGATACGGATGGCCCGCTCGAGGTCCGCTGGCTGACGGGAGAAGCGGTCGAGGTCGTAGGCAACGACTCCGTCGACGGTGCCTCGTTCGAGGTCGACCAGGAGGCGCTCGAACTCCGGACGCTTCACCTTGACGTTGAAGGCCGAGTAGTCATTGTCCTGGTAGACGCAGGCGACCTCCCAGCCGCGCAGGCCGGCGACCGTTCGGGCGTCGTCCTCCTGGCGGCCGACGCCCAGCCCGAGCCCTTCCGCGTCCGACGAGATCCGGCTGTAGATCCCCACCCTCACGAGACATAGGTTAGCACATGCTGGTTAACCTTGGCGTGGCGCGCTGGTTACAGTCATCGTGGAAGCTGTCGCGGGCGTTCGGGGTGGCCAACGTGGCGGTGCTCCACCGGGTTTCGGATCTGCGTTCGGTGGGGGCGTCGGACTCCGAGCAGGTCGCCCTGGCCCAGGGCTTGCTGGCGGACTCGGAGACCCGGGTGGTCTATGCGCAGTCCCCGGGCGAGCTCGAAGCGGCGGCCGAGCTGTTGTCGCTCTCGGCCACCGAGACCGAGCTCCTGCCCCAACTGCGGCGGGGCGTGGCGCTGTGGAAGGTGGGACAGCGGTCGTTCCTGGTTCAGCACCGCTTGAGCGCGGTCGAGCGACGGATCGCCGACACCGACGCGGCCATGATCAGACGGCCCGAGTGAATCTCGAGTCCGTCGTGCTTGCGGCGGGCCTGGGCGGTGCTCTGGTGGCGGGCGCGTCTTTCCATCAGGGCGGCCGCCGCCCGGCGGCAGCGCCGCGGCGCCGCGGCGCCCGATGGGCCCGTCGTCGCGACCTCCGGACCTTGATGGTTCCAACCGACGCTCCCGCCACGGGGCGCCTCGCGCTCGGACGATTGCCGGGACGACTCTTCGCCGCGACCCTGGCGGCCGAACCTGGGCAGTCGGTGGTGGTCGTCGGCCCCACCCAGAGCGGAAAGACGAGCTGTTTGGCCGTTCCGGCCATTTTGGATTGGCCCGGCCCCGTTCTGGCAACGAGCGTCAAGGGAGATCTCCTGCGGGACACGAGAATCTCTCGGTCGCACCGAGGTCAGGTGTGGTGCATCGACCCCACGCAGAGCACCGGTTATCCGGCGAGCACGTGGTCGCCCTTGACGGAATGCGCCGATTGGCGCCAGGCCGGTCGGGTGGCCACCGATCTCTGCGAAACGGCTCGGGCGGACGGGACGAGCGCTGACGGGGAGTTCTGGTACGCCACGGCAGCCAAGTTCCTCGCACCCCTGCTGCTGGCCGCGGCGCACGATCGCCGCACCATGGCCGATGTCGTGCGCTGGGTGGACACCCAGGAGGTGACCGAGGTGGCCGACATCCTCGAGCGGGACGGGCCGGCCGAGGCACTTGCCGCGGCTCAGGCCTCGTGGTGTCGGGACGAGCGCACACGAAGTTCGGTGAGCACCACGGCTGAAACGGTGCTGGCTCCATTTGCCCAGGCTTGGGAGTCGACGGTGGCGCCACCTTTCGAGCCGGCCCACCTGCTCGACGGGAGTCACACGCTGTACCTGTGTGCGCCCGCCCATGATCAGCGACGATTGCGGGGCTACTTCGAGCGCGCTCACCCAGCAAGTGCTCGCCACGGCTTTCGGGCAGGCCACCCGAAGCGGGCGGCCACTCGACCCGCCGCTGCTCGTGGTGCTCGACGAGGCGGCGCACATCGCGCCCCTCCCCGAGCTCGACGGTCTGGCCGCGACCTGCGCGTCGCACGGGATCCAGCTGGTGACGATCTGGCAGGACCTGGCCCAGGTCAAAGGTCGGTACGGCGCGCGGGCACCAACGGTACTGAACAACCACCGGGCCAAGCTGTTCCTCCCGGGCATCGCCGACCCCGACACCCTCGAGTACGCCAGCCGGCTGGTAGGGGACGAGGAGGTGACCCTGCCCTCGGTGACCCGCGATCCCCGTGGGGCCCGTTCGACCACCTCGACCACGGCGCCGCGGCGCCTCCTGGCGCCCGAAGAGCTGCGCTGCCTCCGCCGTGGGCAGGCGGTGCTCGTCTACGGGACCCTGCCACCGGCCCGGCTGCACCTCGAGCCATGGTGGGTCGGGGCACGGACCCGCCCGGTCCGACGAGTTACGCGACGACCCCCGCCACCTTGAGCTCGAGCATCTCGTCTGTGCCGCAATCGATGCTGCCCAGGATCTCCTCGCAGTGCTCGTTGAACTCGGGCGCACGCTTGGGTGTGGCCGGGACGCCGGAAAACTGGACGGGTGTCGTCACCAGTTGGAATGGCACACCCTCTGCGCTGACCGTGTCCCCCAGATAGCCGTTGGCTGCGACCATCGGGTCGTCGACGACCTCCATGGTGTCCTGGGCCACGGCCCACTGCCCGTCGAAGGAGTCGAGGCGAACCCGCCACTCGGCCAACGGGGCCGACTTGAAGACCTCGGTCAGGATGGAGCGGGCTTCTTTGGCATTGGCGGCCAACTGCTCGTGCGAGTTGAAGCGCTCGTCGTCGATCAGGTCCTCGCGGCCGATGGCCCGGCAGGCCCCCGGCCAGTATTTGAAGCCCTGGAGGCACGTGAAGGCGAGGGCCTTCCCGTCCTGTGTGAAATAGGTGCCGACGAGAGGGTTCGCGGGTCCAGCGCCGCCGCCGCTGCTCGGGCCGGGACGCCAGGGCATGTTCAGCTGAAGGGAGAGCGCGATGGCCGGGCTCATGGCCCACATGCCGACCCCGAGCAAGGAGACGTCGACCGGCAGTGCCTCTCCGGTGCGTTCGCGGTGGAAGAGCGCCCCCAGAATTCCGCCGGCGATGGTCATGCCACCGATGGAATCGCCGTAGCCCGGGCCAGGCTGCCCACACATGTATTCGACGTCGGTCGGCGTCGTCCCCATGGCGCTCCCGGCGCGACACCAGTAGCTCAGGAAGTCGTAGCCGCCCTTGTTGGCATCGGGCCCTCGTTCGCCTGCCCCGGTCCCGGCGACGTAGATGATGTTCGGGTTGTGGGCGCGGATGTCATCGAGCTCGATCTTCAACTTCTTGCGGATCTCGGGGAGCTTGTTCGTGAGGAACACGTCGCAGGTGGCAGCCAGGCGGTAGATGAGTTCGCGGCCCTGCTCGGTATTGACGTCGATGCCGATGCTCTTCTTCCCGCGGTTGGAGTGCTCGAGCAACACGTGCACGTTGCCCATGGAAGGCATCACGCCGCTCGAGGCCAGCCCCCGCATGGCGTCACCCCGCTCTGGGTGCTCGATCTTGATCACTTCGGCACCCCAGTCGGCCAGGATGGCCGACGCGGCGGGGACAAACGTGTGCTCCGCCACCTCCAGGATGCGGACCCCTTCCATGATGTCAGCCAACGCCGTTCCTCCCGTGCGTGTCGTGGGGTGACGCGAATCGCCCCGTAGCGGGGACGATTCAATCAGAAGGAGTTCCTTTGCCGCATAGTGGGAGGTTCAGCCGTCATTCCTCAGTTCGGCCAGGACCGCCGCCGTGTCGGAGCCGAACGCCGGTGCGGTGCTCACGGGCCGCCGCGCCGAAGGTGGAGCGGGTACCAATTCGTCGGGGACCGGAAGCGTCGGACCGGCGAACGAGGCGGCGACGCCCGCCATGGCCACGTCGAGCAGCCAGCGACCACCGTCTCGGAGGGCCTGGAGGACGCGGGCGCCCGCGGTCAGACCGGTGAGGGGGTCGCCGATGGCATCGCTGCAGAAGTTGGGTGACTCGTCGGACCAGGCGACGAGTCCGCCGGCCGCCGCCGCGTCGTCGCCGAACCCGACGCGGGTCCCGGACGCGCCTTGGCGTCCGTAGGCGGTGATGGAGACCCAGAGGCGCGGTCCGCTCGCCACCACGTCTGCCGCCACGATGCCGAGCTGTTCGAGGGCCCGGGGCCGGCTCGCTTCGATCACGACATCGGCCGAGTGGACGAGACGACCGAGGTGCGCGCGTTGGCTCGGATCGTCGAAGTCGAGGGCTACCGATCGCTTGGCTCCGTTGAGCAGGTCGAAGAAGGAAGCCGGACCTCGGCGGGCACCGTCGGGCCGGGACGTGGACTCCACCTTGACGACCCGCGCGCCGGCTCGGGCCAACAGGTCACCGCAGAGAGGTCCGGCCCAAAGGGAGGACAGGTCGACGACCAGGAGATCCTCAGGGCCAGAGAGCGGCGGAGCATCCCCGAGGCGCGAGGCCATGAGGCCCGGAGCGCTCATCTCACCCACCCGGGCGACGGGGAGCCCCAGCAGTGCGGCCCGCTCGAGCAGCGCAGACCCGTCGCGCTCGGCGAACGCTTTTCCGACGGCCGACCACGCCGCCGGCTCCGTCGTCGGGGGCGAGGACAGCTCGAGCCAGGCGGGCACGAGGTCGCGATCCTCCTCTCGTGGCAAGGAGACCGCGACCCAGCCTTCCGAGCTTCGCATGAGGCGGCAACTTCCACCGCAGCTGGTCGAGCCACGACGCCAGAGACCCATGAGCGCGGCGCGCTCGCCCAGGAGAGCCGGCGCATCAAGTCCCGGGAACGACGAGGCGATCTGATCGAGACGTTCCATCAGTCCGGAGGGCGGTCCGAGGGGGCGGTCCACGGACCCGGTGAGCGTCATCAGGCCGCTCGCTGCCCAGCGCTCGACGGTCGGGTCCGGCATGAGCGCAGGGTAACGTCTGGCGATTCTGGACATCCTCAGTGCTGACGCTCTCCTCGACGAACTGGACCGACCGGTCCCGTCCGAGCGCAGTGGGGCGGCGCTGGTGGACCTCGGCGACGCGCGGCCGGTGCCCAGCGAGGAGACCATCGAGCGCTTCACCAGCTTGCCCTTTGTCGTCGTGGGGGTCATCCGTGATGAGCCGGAAGAACCCTGGACGCGGCTGTGCGACACCCTGATTCCCGAGGGAGACCCGGTTCTCGAGGTCATTGCGGCGAACCTCGAAGCACACCCCATCGCGGCCACGACCTTGGCCCTACTTCTCCGAGGTCAGGAGCGCAGGACGATCGACGACGGACTGGTGGCCGAATCGTCCGCCTACTCGGTGCTGCAGTCGGGACCCGAGTTCGAGGCCTGGAGGGCCGCCCGGGCGCCGGCCGGTCTCGAGGGCGATGACGCTTCTCGGGTCCGGATCGAGCGAGACCAGGACACGCTCGTCGTCACCCTGACTCGGCCGAACCGCTTGAACGCGCTCGACACCCGTATGCGCGACGAGCTGGTCGAGGCGTTCACGGTGGCGGCCGCCGACGCCGGTATCACGGGTGTCGAGGTGCGCGGTGAAGGTCGTGCCTTCTGCGCGGGAGGAGACTTGAACGAGTTCGGCTCCCGGTCCGATCCGGCTTCGGCCCACCTGATCCGGCTCGAACGCAGCGTGGCCCGCGTGCTGGCGCGCCTGTCGCAACCGACGACGGCGTATATCCATGGCACGACGTTTGGATCCGGCATCGAGCTGGCGGCCTTCACCGACAAGGTGGTCGCGTCGGCCGACACACAGATCGCGCTGCCCGAGATCGGTCTGGGCCTGGTGCCCGGGGCGGGAGGGACGGTCAGCCTGCCGCTGCGCATCGGCCGTCAGCGGACGGCCTGGCTCGGATTGTCCGGGCAAGCCATCGACGCCGAGACCGCGCTGGCCTGGGGCTTGGTGGATGTCGTGAGTGCCTGACTAACCGGCGTCGGCGGTGGCGACGGGCCAGTAGACCTCGGTGCGCGACTCGGCGACGTAATGCTCGCGGATCGGCCCAGCGCCTGCGATCCCTCGTTCGGCGACGATGCTCCCGAGTGCTCCATAGGTCCTATCGAGGTTCTCGAAGGCCCCTTCGTGCGCGAGGACCGCCATCGTGCACGAAGGCAGCGTCGTCACCGCGCCGCCTGCGCCACCGGCGACCGGGACGAAGGCCGTCACCTCACCGGGACCAGCTTCGAAGAATTCGTCGGTGTACAGGGCCCCGTCCGGCCCCGACACCGTCAGACGTGAGCGACTCGCCTCGAGGTGCAGGCGCCGCAATGTGTCCGACAACCATTCCGAGCACTCTTCGAAGCCCACCCGCCCTGATTCGGTCAAGACGTGGACGGAGGCGAGGTGTCTGATTTCGACCTGACCGGCCGCGTCCAGTTGGCCGCTCAGGACTTCTTGCAGCGAGGTCACCGTACGTTGCGTCTGCTCCAGCTCGCGCTGCATCCGTTCGAGGTGACGGAGAAGAGCCTGGTTGCCAGTGGCTGGATCGGGCGCAGTGATGACGAGACGGATGTCATCGAGTGGCATGTCGAGATCGCGGAACCGACGAATGGCCTGCGCCACCGGCACCTGGCTGGTCGAATAGCGCCGGTATCCCGTAGAAGCATCGATGTCGGCCGGCTCCAGCAAACCGACGTCGTGGTAGTGCCGCAGGGCCTTGATACTCAGGTAGGTCATCTTTGAGAAGTCGCCGATGGCGACCAGCGTGCCCATGCCGGTCAGGTGCCAAAGGCGCGGGCCATGGCAGCTGCCCCATCGTTCATGAAGCCGTCCACCGCTGTATCGAATTTGTCGGGCAGGAGATCGGTCGTCCACACGATCCGACACCCGTCTCCCTCGAGGTCAGACTCGACGAGTTCGACGCTCGACTGGTGATGCTCGAAGGGCAATCCGCCTTCGACGACGGCATACACGAGCCGATGCCGAGTGGTATCGGTACTCACCAGCCGCTCGGTCGCCACCGTGCCGGAGGCAAACGTGATGATTCGGTCCCGGCCCACGAGCCGGGCGTCCACGACGAAGCCAGGCACCAGGCGTTCGTGGAGTGCGCCGAAATCACGGAGGGCGTTCCATACCTCGGCGGTGCTGGACCTGACGTCGACGGTCTTGGTGATTGATCCCATGGGAGAGATTTTCATGCCTCCCGTCGCGGGAGAGTCAAGAGGACAAGGTTTGAGCCCGGAATTTCTGGCTCCTCAACCCAGGCCACCGGCGTCACGGAGCGCACCAATGGTGCAACTCCCCGATGTGACGAGCGGGACGTTGCCGCGCACCAGCCCCCGAGACGGGTCGTCGCCTGCACCCATCCAGCGCCACCTGAGCAACCCTTCAGATCGCTGAGTCCGCGTTATCCCAGGTCGACGCCGGTTTCACTCCCGTCCGGGGAGACGAGCTCATCGTTGCCGATGGGCGGAAAGCAGGCTCCGTCCTTTACGCTCGGGCGTGGACGATCGCTGGACGACCGACGAGATCGTGCGGACATGATCGCTGAACGGGTGCCGGGGCGACCCGGCGAGCCGAAGGGTGAGACATGACCTCGACGCACAAACACACACCGACCCACACGAACGGCCACGCGCGAGGCGCGGCTGCCGCGAACGACCCCTTTCCCGAGGTGGAGAAGGTCCAACCCGGCTTGTGGAGCATCCCGGTTCCCCTGCCCCAGAATTCGCTGCGCTACGTCCTGGTGTACCTCTTCGAGACCGACCGCGGCCCCTACCTCGTCGATGCGGGCTGGAACACCGATGACGCCTTTGGCGCGCTGACTGCGGGCATGAAGGTGGCGGGCTGCGAGGTGTCTGAGGTCCAGGGAGTGATGGTCACCCACATCCACCCCGACCACTACGGGCTGGCCGGCCGCATCCGGGACGCCTCGGGCGCTTGGATCTCACTGCATCCGGCCGATGCCGAGCTGATCCACGACCGCTACGACGAGCCCGACGACCTCCTCGAGCGGGTGGCCGCCGCCCTGCGCCGCATGGGGGCGCCCGGCGAGGAGCTCGAGTCCCTCCGGAATGCCTCCATGCCGATGCGACCGCTGGTCGACCCGGTCGTGCCCGACGTGCTCCTCGAGGACGGGCAGAAGCCCGAAGTACCGGGCTGGGACCTGACCGCCATTTGGACCCCTGGCCATTCGCCCGGGCATCTGTGCTTCTACGAGGGGCGGCGCCAGCTCATGCTCTCGGGGGACCACGTCCTCCCCCGCATCACACCGAACATCCCCTACCACCCGCAGGCCGGGGCCAACCCGCTGGGCCAGTACCTCGAATCGCTCGACAAGCTCGAGCCCTACGAGGTGGAGGAGGTCCTACCGGCGCACGAGTACCGGTTCGCCGACCTGCGCCGCCGGCTGGAAGAGCTGCGCCAGCACCACCGGGACCGCTTCAACGAGGTCATTGCGATTTTGCGCGACGGTCCCCATACCGCATGGGACATCGCGGCGCACATGAAGTGGTCGCGCTCGTGGGACGACATCGCAGGGTTCATGCGCCGGGCCGCCGTCGGTGAGGCGGTATCGCACCTACGCGTCCTGGAACTCGACGGGTTGATCAGGGTCGAAGAGGGCGAGCCCGCCCTCTGGTACCTCACCGAGAAGGCGTAGCCCCCAACGCCCGCTCGCAGAAGGAGCGCACCCGGCGCGACGTCTCGGCGCGTGTCATGGCGCGCTCGTGCGTCGGGCTGAGCCCGGCCGCCGCCCAGGCCACCGATTGGATGAGTGGCGCATCGCCCACCGGATCGGCCAGTGGGAACGATCCGTCGGCGACGCCGTCGGCCAGCAGCCGTTCCAGCGGCGCCATCAGCAGGCGGGTGGCGTACTTCGTCTCCTCGGCGTAGCCCTCCGCCTTCATCGCCCCGGGCGAGCTCAAGACGGACACCCGGACCGCTTTAGCCCGATGATGGCCGAAGGAGAGAATCTCGTCGATCCAGGCGTCGAGCGCTGCCCGCGGATCTCCCGCCGCGCCCACCTTGGCCGTCAGCCGGGCCGAAGCGCCTTCCGCCTCGCGGCGGCAGAGCGCACACAAGAGCTGATCCTTGGACTCGAAGTGTCGGTAGAACGAGCGAGTGGAGAGGTCGGCCTCGCGCAAGATGTCGGCCACCGCGGCATCGGCGTAGCCGTTGCGTTCCATCACCAACAGAGCGGCATCGAGGAGGAGGCGCAGCTCGTCCGCCGACTTGAATCGACGGGGTCGTCCCGCCTTGACGGCCGACGTGTCCATCCCGTTCAGTGTCGGGGGCATGCAGATGCTCAGGACGTTCTAGCCCGGGAGGGACCGGGCGAGGATGGGCACCTCGGCCAGCGACCGGAGCCCGTCGTTGAGGTGGGTGCAGCAGTCGACCGACTTGAGGCGCTCGAGCACCGCGGTGCGCATCTCGCGCAGCTCCGTACCCTCCATCCACGATGCATTGGGTGCGGCCCCGGTGCACTCGTTGTAGGGCAGGACGCGGGGTTCGGCCGTGACGGCGCGCAACAAGCCGCTCGAGCGATCCGCGCTGCCCTCCATGTGGTACTCGTGGACGACCGACTCCTGCCCGTCGGGGTCCCAAGCGTTGTCGCGGAACATGGCGTCGATCTGCAGCACGTCGTCCTCGACCCAGACGTCGATGCGTCGCGAACGCCGCATCGCCATGGCCGGGTGGTCGTCGAGCTCGTGCCAACTCCAGGGATCGTCCGGATCATTGAGCGATGACGGATGGGCCACGTTCTGCGGCTTCCCCGAGAGTGTTCCGTCGGGGAACAGCGCCACCGACCCGGGGCGGAAGCCTGAGCAGATGTCCTGCATGCGGTGTTTCGGCCCGTTCTGCATACGATCTCGGAAGGCCGGCAGCTGGTCCATCCATCGGATGAAGACAAAGCCGGCGATGAGGGTGCACCCGGCCACGTCGTCGAGTAACAGGTGCATCGGGGTTCCGGCCGCGACCTCATCGGGCAGCTCCTCGGCGATGGAGCGACGGAGGTTGCCACCGGCTCGTGAGCCCACCAACGTGTCCAAGCCGAGCGGAGCCGGGTCGGCCTCGATGCTCACGACCTCGCGCAAGGGGTTCGTCACCACGTAGAGGTCGGCGGTTCCCACCACCTCGGGTTCACCCTCGGCCCGGGTGAGGAGATCGCGGGCCCTCCCCTTGAGGTGCAGGTCGGTGCCGGCACCGTCGGGCCAGAACATCAGGATCGTAGACGTGCGCCGCACCGAGTCGGGGCGGCGGGCCGGCGGGGCGACAACCGGATCGGACGGCGGTCTGGTCACGGCGTCCACCGGCGCACCTCCGGTTCGAAAATCATGTTTTCATCATAGGAGTGCGGCGGAAGATGACTCCGTTGGGGAGCACTCCTTTTCGCGAAAGCCCAGGTCAAACGGATAGATTGCTCGAAACTCGACCGTACCTTTTGACCGGAGACACGCATTCTTCGGGACTTCTTAGGGAATACACGCAGAATCCCAACATTCCGGGGTGAGAGTGCCTCCATGGCACTCGCACTCTCCCCGGGGCGGACGATCGCTGCCGGCTTCCTATGTGCCGTGGCCGCCACCGTCGCCCTCTGGAGCGGCCCGCTGGCCTCGGCCAGCAGCGCGCTGCACACGTCCGACGCCCCACCGGCCCACGGCGCGATGCATTCCCCGGACCACGCCGGACACACCGTGCGCTAAGCAGCGAGTCTTGTGGTGGGCGGCGCACCGTCGGGGCCCGTCCCTGGATCCCGAAGACCTCGAGGTCGCCCCTCGCCTTGTCGCCGCAGGGGCCCCGCAGCGGCACCCGATTTTCTCCCAACTCGTCTCCCGTAGTAATCACATGTCCGTCAACGAGCGAGGACAGCGCGCGAGAAGGGGAGGGCAGCCCGATGGCTGAAGAGGAGACGACCGAGCCGGTACTGGTGACCGAGCGCCGGGGGGCGGTGACCATCCTGCGGCTGAATCGGCCCGAGGCCCGCAACTCACTGAATCCCGCGCTGCTCGATGCCATCGGCTTGAGCATGGTGGCAGCGGAGAACGACCCCGACACCCGGGCGATCGTCTTGACCGGTACCGGCGACAAGGCGTTCTGCGCCGGTATGGACCTGCGCGCTTTTGCCGAGGGCGGCACGGTGAGTGCCAGCAAGGAGGGCATGGCCGGGTTCGGCCGTTTCAGCCGCGGCGAGATCGCGGTGCCCATCGTCGGCGCGGCGAACGCCACCGCCGTGGCCGGCGGTTTCGAGTTGCTGCTCGGGTGTGACGTCGTGGTGGCCGCCGAAACGGCGTTGTTCGGAGTCCCCGAGGTCAAGCGAGGCCTCTTTGCCGCCGGTGGTGGCGTGTTCATCAGTACGCGGATTCCGTTGGCCGCCGCTCTGGAGCTGACGTTGACCGGTGATCTGATCGATGCCGTGCGGGCCCAATCCCTCGGCCTCATCAATCAGGCCGTGCCGCAGCCCGAGGTGCTCGATGCCGCCGTGGCCCTGGCCGAGCGCATCGCCAAGAACGGCCCGCTCGCCCTGGCCGCCACCAAGCAGATGGTGCGCACGGCCTCGACCGACCTCGAGCGGGCACAGGAGCTCGCCCGGGAATGGCAGCCGAAGGTCTTCAACTCGGAGGACGCCAAGGAAGGGGCCAGGGCGTTCATCGAGAAGCGCGACCCCGTGTGGCAGGGCCGCTGAGCCACTCGTTCAGGTGGACGGCGCCTCGGGAGCCCCCGCCGGGGGCTCGAGGGGCATCGTGACCCGGGCCACCACAATATCGCTGCGGCTGCGCAGGGTCCGCGAGAGAACCAGGTCGATCTGGTTGTGCAGGATGCGTTGACGCAGGTGATCCGGGCGCACCACCGGGATGAGCACCACGATCTGGTCGTCGGGATGCTCCCGCCGCACGTCGTCGATGAACTCCACAATGGGCTGCACCACCGAGGCATAGTCGTTGTGCACCACGTGGAGGGCCACGCCGGGGTCCCACGTGCGCCACTCCTCGCGCAGGGTGTCGATGTAGCGGGTGCCCTCGTCGCCTCCCTGGAGGACGACGGTGACGGCCTTGACCTCCTGGCCCATCGACATGGCCTCGGTCAGGGCGTGGCCGGTGAGGCGGGACAGGCGGTTGACCGGGACGATGACGATGGTGCGTTTGGTGACGGGCTTGGGCGGTATCTGGTCGATGCGGAGTTCGACGCCGGCCTTCACGTAGTAGGCGTGGATGCGCACGAACAGCAGGATGAACGCGGGTACGGCAATCACCACGACCCAGGCACCCTCGGTGAACTTCGAGACGAGGAAGACGATGGTGGCGATGCCCGTGATGATGGCGCCGATCATGTTGATGGCGGCCCGCCGACGCCAGCCGGGCGGGCGTTCGCGGCGCCAGTGCACGACGAGGCCGGTCTGCGAGAGCGTGAAGCCCACGAAGACGCCGATGGCGAAGAGCGGGATGAGTGTGTTGGTGTTGCCCCGCACGGCGACCATGAGGACGGCGGCCATCAGCGAGAGCACCACGATCCCGTTGGAGAGGACCTGTCGGTCGCCGCGCAGGGTGAAGAGGTGCGGCACGTAGTTGTCCCGGGCCAGCAGGCTCGAGAGGATGGGTAACCCTCCGAAGGACGTGTTGGCCGCCAGGGCCAGCACGATGGTGATGGTGATCGAGATGATGAAGTAGGCCGGGCCGCGTCCGATCGCCATGGCCATGATCTGCGAGAGCACGGTCTCGCCGCTGCGTGGGCCGATCTGCCAGCGCTTGGCGAGGACGGCGAGGCCGAGCAGCATGGCGCCGAGGATCAGGCCGAGGAGCAGCTCGGTCCGTTTGGCCCGCAACTGCCGGGGTTCGCGGAACAGCGGGACACCGTTGGCGATGGCTTCGACCCCGGTGAGCGCGCTGCATCCGGCCGAGAAGGCGCGCAGGACGAGGAGGACGGTCACCGCCTTGAGGCCGCTCGTCGGGAGCTGGGACTGACCCATCGGTGCTTCGTGCAGACCGAGTGGATGGATGAGCCCGATCGCAATGATGGCGAGGAGACCGACGATGAAGACCATGGTGGGGAGCAGGAAGGCCCGGGCGGTCTCACCCAGGCCGCGCAGGTTGAGCAGGGTGATGACGACCAGGATGCCCAGGCAGAGCGGGACGGTGGCCCCGGCAAGTGACGGGAAGGCGGAGGTGAGCGAGGCCACGCCGGCGGCAATCGAGACGGCGACGGTCAGCGTGTAGTCGACGATCAGGGCGGCGCCGGCCACCAGACTGGTCCCGGCGCCCAGGTTGGCCCGGGAGACGGCGTAGGCGCCCCCGCCACCGGGGTAGGCGTCGATGACCTGGCGGTAGGAGAACACCAGGATGGCCAGCAGGGCGACGATGGCGATCGTGATCGGGAGCACCAGGTGCAGGGCACCGGCACCGGCGAGGGCCAGCACGAGGATGATCGCCTCGGGGCCGTAGGCCACCGAGGTGAGCGCATCGAGCGAGAGGGCGGAGAGCCCTTCCACCGGAGTGATGCGGGACTTCTCGATCCCTTGCGCCCGCCGGGGCGGGCCGACGAGGAATTCCCAGACCGCGGTGCCCGTACTCCTGTCCGCGTCAGGGTCGGCCATGCTCGGCACTCTACAAACGCGGACCCCGGACGCGAGGGTTCTCCCCTAGAGTCCCTCAGCGCATGGAGTTCTGGGAACTGGTGGCCCGCGAACGGTGCCGCGACACGCTGGCCAAATACACACACGCCGGTGATCGCTTCCACCTCGACGAGTACGTGTCGGCCTTCAGCGAAGACGGCGTCCTCGAAATTCGTGGTGCGGAGCCTCTGGTGGGCCGGGCGGCGATCCTGGAGCGTTTCCGCGGCGGCATCGGCAAGCCGGCCTCACCCAGGGAGGCGCAATCGGCCGCCGGGGCGAAGCGCATCGTCCGCCACAACGTCACCAACCTTCGCTTCGAGTCGCTGACTCGAAGCGAGGCATTCGTCGCCAGCTACTTCACCGTCTTCACGAACGTGGGCGCTGACCACATGGGCCGCTATCGGGACCGACTCGTTCCAGTGGGCGATGACTGGCTCATCGCCCATCGGTTCGTCTCGACGGACTGGCACGCGCCCGACAGCCTTTTCGGTACGGATGCATGACAGCGTGGGCATGATGCACATTCGAAGACCGGCTCCAGTGTTCGGTTCGCTGACGGCCGTCGCGCTGGTCACGCTGGTTCTGGCGGGGATCACGGGGGCACCTTTGGCGGATGCGTCCCTCGCCCCGACCGCCACCATCTCCGACACGATGCAGGTCGACGGCGACGTGGTACCGACGGTCGCGCATCTCGGGACGAGCAGCTTCACCCATCCCGGTCCCCTTGGCGTTGGCGAGACGACGCTGTCCCTGCCCACGGACGGTGCGCCGGTCGAGGTCTGGTATCCGGCGACCAAGGCCAGCGTGGCCGGCAAGCCCATTGCGACCTACAACGTGGCGACCTGGCTGCCACCGGTGCTCCAGAAGCTGATCCCGGCCGGATTCTCCGTGACCTATCCGAGCGGCGGTGTGGTCGGCGTCCGGGTGGCGCCCGGTCGCTATCCCCTGGTCGTGTTCAGCCACGGCTACGCCGGATTCCGTGATCAGTCCACCTTCCTCACCTCGTTCCTCGCGTCGTGGGGGTTCGTGGTGGCCGCTCCCGATCACTTCAGCCGCGATCTGACCGAGGTCCTGGGCGGCCCGACCGCCGCCACGGTGAAGACGACCGACGTCGACGATCTCAAGGCGACCATTGCGCTGATGGGGACCCAGGATCAGACCGCGTCGAGCCCGTTCCACGGCCACATCGACACGTCCAAGATCGGCGCGGTGGGCCATTCCGCCGGCGGAGCGGCCGTCGAGGCCCTGGCCACCACCGACCCGAAGGTGGCGACCTTCATCGGACTGGCCGGAGCGACCGTGGGCGCGCTCGGCCCGGCCAAGCCGGGCCCCGGGAGCCTCGTGCCGCACCAACCCGGCCTGCTCATGTCGGGCACGTCCGACCAGGTGGTGAAGACAAGCTCGATCGTCTCCGCCTACGGGTACCTGCACAGTCCGAAGCGGCTCATCCTCATCCGGGGCGCCGGTCATCTGGTCTTCGCCGACTTGTGCGAGGTCGGTTCGGGTCAGGGCGGCCTGCTGGCCATCGCCGCTGCGCTCAAGGTACCCATCCCGGACTCGCTCAGGCCGCTGGCCACTGACGGCTGCACCGCACCCGACCTCTCACCGCCCACCGCGTGGCCGGTCATCCGCCAGGCCGTGACGGCGCAGTTCCGCCACGTCTTCGGGTTCGACGACTCGACCGAGGGACTGGCAGGGCTGACGTCCGCCTACCCGGCCGTCGTGTCGGCCGATCGGGCCCGCTGAACGCCCTCAGGACGACGCCACGGCCCCGGCGCGCTCAGTTGACGAGCGGATCCCTCGGCAGGCCGAGGATGCGCTCACCGATCTGATTGCGCTTGATCTCCGAGGTCCCGCCGGCGATGGAGAGACCTCGGTGCATCAGGATCATCGAGGTGGACAGGGCACCGAGCCCGTCGGAATAGAGAGACTCGGCACCGCCTAGCGCGGCGATGATGGCGGCCGCCTCGTGCCCGAGCTCGGACAGCACCAGTTTGGTCACGTTCCCCTCGGGACCCGGACCGCCGCCGATGACCGCCCGGTGCGCGCTGCGCATGTTCAGGACGGCCATGGCCTCGTTCTGCGACACGAAGCGCCCGATGCGCCCCGCACCTCCGGCCAGCCGCTCCGGATGGAGATCGAACGCGGCGACCACCGCCGCCGCCGTCATGCCGCCTCCCCCGCCGGAACCTCCGCCGATCGAAACGGACTCGTTACCCAGTGTGGCCCGGGCCACCGTCCAGCCGCCGTTGACCGGCCCGACCACGTCGTCGTCGGGCACGAAGACGTCGTTGAAGAAGACCTCGTTGAATGCGGCGTGCCCGGTGACCATGCGCAGCGGCCGGACCTCCACGCCCTCGGCATGCATGTCGATGACCATCGTCGTGATGCCCTGGTGTTTGGGCACGTCGGGATCCGTACGGATGGTGGCCAGGCCGAAGCTGGCCACGTGGGCTCCGCTGGTCCAGACCTTCTGACCGCTGACCAGCCAGCCGCCCTCGACCCGGGTCCCTCGGGTCTTGACTCCGGCGGCATCGCTGCCGGCATCGGGCTCGCTGAAGAGCTGGCACCAGATGACGTCCTGGCGCAGGGCGGGGAGGACCCAGCGTTCCACCTGGTCCTCGTTTGCGTGCTCGATGAGGGTCAGGATCACCCACCCCGTGATTCCGTACTGGGGGCGGGCCACCCCGGCCGCTCTGAACTCCTGTTCGATCACCAGCTGCTCCACCGGGCCGGCGTCGCGGCCCCATGGCTTGGGCCAGTGCGGCATCACGTACCCGGTCTCGATCATGGCCGCCCGCCGTCCGGGCTGGTCCAGGCCCTTGACCCGTTCGGCGAAGATGCGCACCTCGTCGCGCAGTGGCTCGGCCTCGGGCGGCAGGTCGATCGTGCGGGCCCGTTTCGTCCCGCCACGCACCGCCGCCGCCACGTCGATCGCCGCCGTCTCGACGTCGACGATTGCTTCGAGCGCGGTGGCCCGGCGCAGGAAGAGATGGGCGTCGTGCTCCCAGGTGAAGCCGATGCCCCCGTGCACCTGGATGTTCAGGTTGGCGCAAAGATCGGCCGCCTCGAGTGCCAGCACGGCCGCCATGGCGGCGCTGTAGGTGCGCTGGTCGTCGCCCTCCTCGGCCGCCCGCGCCGCGTCCCACACGTTGGCCGTGGCCAGCTCGCTGGCGACGAGCATGTTGGCGCAGTGGTGCTTGACCGCCTGGAACATCGCAATGGGCCGGCCGAACTGAAAGCGGACCTTTGCGTACGCGGCAGCCTGCTCCGTGCACTCGTTGGCCAACCCGACGGCCTCGGCGGCGATGATCAGCCGCGCCAGGTCAACGAGGACGCGCGCCCCGTCCGCAATGACGTCTGCTGGTGCCCCGTCGAGAGTGACCCGGGCTGCCCGGCGGGTGGGATCGAGGTTTTGCGGCCGCTCGATCGTGACGCCCGGTGAGGTCGCGTCGACCACGATGACGTCGTCGCCCGCCGACAGCACGAGAATGGTGGCCAGGCCGCCGCCCAAGACCCCCGGAGCCGTCCCGGCGGCCTTGCCTCCGGCGACCGTGATGTCCGAGGTGAGCGCGATGCCCCCGAGGGCCGAGCCATCGGCCAGCCCGGGCAGGAGCCGCGCCGCCAGGTCGTCGGGTGCCGCCTCCTGCAGGACCGCGCTGGCGATGACCGTGGGGACGAAAGGGCCGGGGGCCATGGCGCGGCCGAGCTCCTCGACCACGACGACGAGCTCGGGGAGTCCGTAGCCCGATCCGCCCCTGTTCTCGGGCAGGTGGAGACCGAGCCAGCCCAGCTCGGCCAGATCGCTCCAGAACGGAGGGACGGCTTTCGAGCTCCGCCTCGAGCAGAGACCGCGCCGCGCCCCGGGCGTCGCGCTTGGCCAAGAAGTCTGAAGCCGTTTGCCCGAGGGTCCGGTGGTCTTCGGTGATGGCGATCGGCATGGCGAAATCTGTTCCTCTTTTGAGCTACATCCCAGCCCAGCGGCGGGCCGGCCTGAGGAGCCTTGCATAGTCACCCGGAGTGCCGACAAATGGGCTCACCATCTCCCGGTCACCGTCGTTGTCGCCGGGACGAGGGTCCCGGGCGACGCTCTGGCGGTCAGGCAGCCGCTTCCTCGTTGGCGCCGGCGCCTCCCGAGGACGCTCCCGGCAATGTCTGCATGCTCGTAGCCACGCTGGCGGACGTGCTCGTCGTGGTGAGCGCGCCCGTGTTCCCCGTGCTCCCGCTGACCCCGGATCCAGAGTTCCCGGTGGCACCGGTGTTGCCTGGCACGAGGTAGCCGGGCCACACGTAGGAGGTCCCGGGCGCACCCGTGTAGCCCGGCCAAACCGTGTCCATCGCGGTGCCCGGGAAGTCACCGGGTCCGGTCGGCCCGGTGTTCCCGGTGTTGCCGAGGGCCGCGCTGGTCGGCGTGCTCGGAGCCGGGATGGCGACTGCGCTCGTCGTCGTCGTCCCGCTGGACCCGCTCGGTCCAGGAGCGATCCCGAGCGCGGTCGAGCCGTCGCGAGTTGCGGGGGCCACGCGGTGCCCCGCAACGGAAAGTGCGGGCTGGTGCCCCGCATTGTGCCCGAGCAGGCCGAAGACGGGGAGTGCCAGGAGCATGACTCCGGCGGCTACCGCTGGGAGCCAGGTGGTCCGTGTCTTCATCCACGGGTCGGCGCACTGGGCCAGCCAGCGGTCGGCCGCCCGCAACGTGGCGGTCGCCGTTCCGACAGCACTCGCCAGGGCGCAGAGATAGAGGCCCAGCCCGATGTGGACCACCGATCCCTGAGTGGCCGAGAGCGCGGAGAGGCGGACGATTTCGAAGACGGCCACGGCGAAGAGCGCGTACCAAGACAGCACGAGTGGCCAACTGGTTTCCCGCTCGTGCGGTCGCACCTGCGGGCCGGTGAACAGGATTGTGACGAGCAGCGCGATGGCGAAGACGATTCCGGCGTCGGTCTCGATCCCCATGCGGTCGCCGCCGCTGCCGGTGATCCAAGGAAGGACAAGCCCTCCGGCGGCCAGGAGTAGCGCAGCCAGATTGACCCAGGGCACGGGCGGCGACGCCCGGTTGACGGTGGTCGGACGACCTCGATCCCCCGGCGGTTGACTCATCGGCGCCCTCGTTTCTGCTGCGCCCCACAACAGAGTTCGCTCAATTGTTGCCCAGCACCACCGGCCGTGTCGAGCCTTGAGGTGCTGGGCTCGAGATCCCGATGCCGCCGGTGCCGGAATTGCCGGCTGCCCGTATTTCCGAACTGGCCCGGCCCGAAGTCGCCCGGCCCGGAATTCCCGAAGAAGCCCGACCCCGAATTTCCGAAGAAACCGGGTCCGGAATTGCCCGAATTGCCTGATCCGCCGAGATTTCCCGTGTTTCCGGTCGACCCCGTCCCCCCGCTCGACCCCGTCGACCCCGTCCCCCCGGTCGACCCCGTCCCCCCGGCCGACCCCGTCCCCCCGGTCCACCCCGTCCCCCCGGTCGACCCCGTCCCCCCGGTCGACCCCGTCCCCCCGGCTCGACCCGTCACCACCTGGCGCAGGGCCGCCCGTGCCGTGGTCGAACGGCTGGTCCGGCGACAGGGCGGGGATCGGCCCCACCGGACTGGCGGCGACTCCGTACCCGACGAACGCCGCCGCCGCCACAACACCCAGAGCGACGAGACCACCGACCCAGACGACGACTCCGGGTGTAGCCGGGCCGACGGGGTGGGCCGCCGACCAGAGCTGGGCCAGGTCGGCCAGGCTGCAGACGCAGGCGACCAGGGCGGCGAAGCCGCACAAAAGCAGCCCCACGCCGATGTTGAGGGTGAAGAGCCCTCGGGTCGGGACGGCGATGATGTCGACGATCTCGTACACCGAGAGTGCCAGCGCTCCCAGCCAGGAGGCGAAGAGCAAGACCCCTGTGCGACGACTCGTGGCGGCCAGGTGCCAGCAGCTGACCACCAGGACGACCGCGAGCAGGCCGCCGAGCAGCCTGCCCGAACCCAGGTCAAGACCCGTGACGCTGGTCCGCAGCCCGGAGAGCGCGGCATCGGTCGTGGCCCACGGCAAGTTGACGCCGACGAGCGACAACACCAGCGCAGCCAGGCTGACCACGCGCGGCGCGATGAAGGGTGAGGGCGCTGAGCGAGGTCCGCGTGGAGCGGCCGCCCACCGTCGCGGGTCGGTGAGGACCGGCACGCCCACACTGGTGCGCACTTGAGCCGTCTGGGTTCCCGGACCGCCGGGAACGCTTCGGGTCGGACCGGGCACTCGACGAGTCACGTAATCAGGATGCGACTCGGGCGGGTACCACATGCCGTCGCTCGCTCGCCACCATTCAGGGCCCTGCGACGACTCGCTCATTTGCGTCAGTCCGGGTCCTCGAACGCCTGCAGCTGAGACAGCGCCTCGCGGACTTCCTCGGGCGCCTCCTCCAGGGTGCCCGGCAGCAGCAGGTGCTCCTGGTAGAGGGTCGCGCCGAGCTCGCCGTGCCGGCCGCGCAGCGAGCCGTGGTACACCCCGCGCGAGCCCCAGGCCTTGACCGGTTCGAGATCGATGAGCACCCAGTCGTCCGCCCGAATGTCCTGCTGGAACCACATGGCATGGTCGATGCTCGGCCCGCCCCGCGTCTTGATCTGGTTCATGTGCTGTCCGAAGCCGGAACCGAGATCCGAGAGGTACGCCAACGCAGCCCGGTGCACCAGGGGACTGTCGCCCAGGGGGGCGGAGGAGCGGGCCCACATGCAATCGCTGAAGACCCCCTTGAGGAAATCCGTTCGAGTGACCTCGCGTACCTCGAGCAGTGTGTGGTGGCTTCCTCGGGGAATGTCCTCCGGATCGGGTCGTTCTCGCCTCGGCGCGTCGTCGAAGGTCCCGCTCTCGCGTTCGGCCTGGAACGAGGTGAGCATGGAGAAGATGACTTCACCCTCTTGGACCGCCACGACGTGCCGAGCCGAGAAGGAGCGTCCGTCGCGGTCGCGATCGACCCGCAAGACCACCGGCAGGTCGGTCCGCCCCGGCCGCAGGAAGTACCCGTGGAACGAGTGGGGGAGCCGAGTGTCGTCCTCGATCGTGGCCGCGGCCGCCATCAGGCACTGGGCCGCCACCTGTCCGCCGTAGAGGGTCCGGCGTGGCCCGAGGTTGGCGTTGCGCGCCCGGAACAGGTCACGGTCGACCCGCTCGAGCGTCAACAGGGCGGGCAGATCTTCGGCCAGCTCGAGTTCCATCAATCGGTTCCTGTCCGCTCGCGCTTCTCTGGTCGTGGCCGTCCGGTCGTGCCCTGCCTCATCCGCTCGCCGGACCGGCAGCCTTCCAGCCGCGCACCCAGTCTGCCCACGTCTGGATCCGCTGCCAGAACAGCTCGCGCGTCCCGGCGAAGTTGTGCATGTGGGCCATACGCGGGCACACGAAGAAGTCCACGCTGGGTGATGACTCGTAGGCCCGGGTCTCACCGCGCGGGTCGACCAAAACGTCTCGCTCGCCCAGAGCGACCAGGACCGGTGTCCGCACCGCCGCCGCCTCGGCCAGCGCCCCACCCGGTGTCACCGACCAGAGCGCCACGGTGAAGGGCACAGTGGCCGATCCCCAGACAGGAAGGTTGCCGCCCCGGAACGGGTAATCGTCCATGTCGCGCCGCACCACCTCGGGCTCCACGTCGTCGTAGTGGAAGCCCCAGGCCATGGAGCCGGTGCGCTGGCCCGCACTCTCGAGACTGAGGGCGAGGGCGAACCCGTTGGTGAACACCCCCTCGGACGGCGCCGTGTCGCGCGGCACCCACGGCAACCCGAGCCGCGGCGTGCCGGGTTCCGTCGGCGGGTGGGTGCGCAAGGGGCTGTAGCCCAGCACCCCGATCCCGTCGTAACAGTGGAACCGGCCCTGCTGCACGATGGTGAGCGCACCACCCATCGACTGACCGATGCCGACGGTGACCGGGTCCTCCACCGGCGGGAGTCCGTCGATCAGGGTGCCGGCCGCCAGCTTCTGCCGCACCTCGGTCTCGGCGGCCTGCGCTGCCGCCGCCACCGGCGTGTAGGCCAGCCGCTCGGCGTCGTGCTGCGAGCTCTCGCCCACGCCGAGGTGGTCGACGGCCACCATGATCCAACCGCGCGCCGCGTGCCAGTCGGCCTGGGCGCCCGCCGCCGCACCGGGTGCCGGACCGGGCAGCGCCTCGGTGAAGTAACCCCGGGAGTACCCGGCGCCAGGCTTGGCGAAGCAAACGACCGGCGGCCCGCCGGCGGGCAGGTCGTCGGGCGCTGTCACGGTGAGGGCCACGTGCGCCGGCTCCCCGAGGCCCGCCGCCTCGGTGACGTCGACGTGCAGATCGATCGATCGCACGATGGCCCTCCTGACTACTTGGGGGCGAAGCGTGTGCCGGCGTCGAGGCGGATGCAGAGGCCGTTGAGCATCGGGTTCTCCACAATGGCCACGGCGAGCTTGCCGTACTCCTCGGGCCGCCCCATGCGCTTGGGGAAGGCTGCGTCCTTCGTCAGCACCTTGGCGAACTCGTCGGGGATTCCCTCGGTGAGCCCGGTGCTGAAAAGGCTCGGTGCGATCGCCATGGCCCGGATGCCGAGGCTCCCCAGGTCGCGGGCCATGGTGAAGACCATGCCGACGATGCCCGCCTTGGCCGCCGAGTAGGCCACCTGCCCGATCTGCCCTTCGTAGGCGGCGATCGACGCGGTGTCGATGATGACGCCGCGCTCCTCGTCTTCAGGATCGTTCTTCGACATGGCGTCCGCCTGCAGCCGGTTGAGGTTGAACGTACCGACCAGGTTGAGGTTGATGGTCCGGACGAAGTCCTCGAGCGGGTGCGGACCGTCCTTGCTGAGGGTGCGCTTGGCCGTCCCGCCGCCGGCGGTGTTCACTGCGATGTGCAGTCCTCCGAGGGCCGTGACGGCGTCGGCGAGTGCCGACTCGGTCTGGGCCGTGTCGAGGATGTCGACTTCGTGGAAGGTGCCGCCGAGTTCCTTGGCCACCTCCGCGCCCGCCGACGTCGGCAGGTCCAGGATGGCGATGTCCGCGCCCTTCTCGCGCAGCAACTCGGCTGAGGCCTTCGCCATGCCTGATGCCCCTCCGACGATCACGGCCTTCTTTCCCTGGATCTCCACGCTTCGTTCCTCTCCTCTGTCATCGAATCTTCTGTCTGTGGTCGTGTGTGATGCTGTCGGCCACGGGGCCCGGCCGCAAACCGGGGCAAAAGAGTGTACTGATGAGAGCGGCCTGTCGGCCAGGAGGAACCCCTTGGAACGCGAGACCATCTTGTTCGACGTGGCCGGGCACGTGGCCACCATCACCTTGAACCGACCGGACAGCTTCAATTCCTTCAACGACGCCATGGCCGCCGACATGATCTGGGCCTGGGAGACGGTCCGCGACACCGACGACATCTATTGCGTCGTCCTGCAGGCCAATGGTGAACGCGCCTTTTGCACCGGCATTGACATCAAGAACCCGGACCCGTGGTTCATGAAGGAGAACACCTGGAACAGCTTCGATCCCGGGGTCTCGCTCAGCCCCAAGCTGCACCACAAGGTCTGGAAGCCGGTGGTCTGCGCGGTGCACGGTCTCTGCGCCGGAGGCGCCCAATACTTCGTCAACGAGTCCGACATCGTCATCTGCTCGGACGACGCTGTGTTCTTCGACCCGCACGCCAACGTGGGCATCGTCAGCGCCCTCGAGCCGATGGGCATGCTGCACCGCGGCGTGCCCCTGGGCGACGTGTTGCGTTGGGCCCTCATGGGAAACGAGGAGCGCGTCACCGCGGCGACGGCGCTGCGGCTCGGCCTTGTCACCGAGGTGGTGAGCAGGGAGGCCCTCCGTGAGCGTGCCCAGGAGATCGCGCGCTCCATCGCCGGCCGCAACCCGAAGGCGATTCAGGGCACGGTGCGGGCCATTTGGGAATCCCTCGACATGACGCGGACGCCAGCCCTCAACAATGGCGTGTCCTACACGCTGATCGGCAACTTTCCGTCGAACCCGCCGCCACCTCGCGACAAGTCGGAGACCGAGTACCGCTGAAAGAGCAGTACCGCTGAAGAAACTGCGGCGCCGCCCGGGCGGCTAGAGGAGCCGGATCACGGCATCGGCGGCCTGCTCGGGCGAGTACTCGGCCGTCGAAATGTGCAGGTCGGGGCTTTCGGGCTCCTCGTAGGGCGCACCGATTCCGGTGAAGTTGGGTATCTCGCCGCGCCGCGCTTTGGCGTAGAGGCCCTTGCGGTCTCGCGACTCGGCCACGTCGAGCGGGGTGTCCACGTAGATCTCGAGGAAGTTGTTGGCGCCCGCGAGATCACGGGCCATCCGCCGTTCGGCCCGGTAGGGCGAGATGAGCGAGACCAGCACGATGAGGCCGGCTTCGGCCATGAGCGACGCCACCTCGGCCGTCCGGCGAACGTTCTCGATCCGATCGGTCGTGGTGAATCCGAGGTCTTTGTTGAGCCCGTGCCGGAGGTTGTCGCCGTCGAGCAGGTAGGTGTGCCTACCGTTCGCGTGCAGCTTGCGTTCCACGATGTTGGCGATGGTCGACTTGCCGGCGCCGGAGAGTCCCGTGAACCAGACCACGGCGGGGCGTTGGCCCTTGAGCGTGGCGTGCGCGGTCGCGTCCACCTCGATGGCCTGCCAGTGCACGTTGTCGGCCCGGCGGAGCGCGAAATGGATGAGCCCGACCCCGACGGTGTTGTTGGTCATCCGGTCGATGATGATGAAACCACCCATGTCACGGTTGTCCGTGTAGGGGTCGAACGGCACGGCCTTCTCGAGGGTGAGGTTGCAAATGCCGATCTGGTTCAGCTCGAGTGTCGTGGCCGCCATGTGCTCCAACGTGTTCACGTTCACCAGGAACTTGGGCTGATCGATGGTGGCACCCAGGGTGGTGCCCCCGATTTTCACGAGATAGCGGCGCCCCGGCAGCATTTCGTCTTCGCTCATCCAGACCACGTGGGTCTCGAACTGATCGGACACCAACGGTGGTTCTGTCGCCGCGGCGATCACGTCGCCCCGGCTGACGTCCACCTCGTCGGCCAGGCAGAGGGTCACCGACTCGCCGGCCACGGCCTCCTCGAGGTCACCGTCGTAGGTGACGATTCGACTGATGGTGCTCTCGACGCCCGAGGGCACGACCCGGATGCGGTCACCTGTGTGGACCGTCCCGCCGACGATGACACCGGAGTAACCGCGGAAGTCGAGGTTCGGGCGGTTGACCCACTGGGCCACGAAGCGGAAGGGCTGCGTGTCGGTTATGTCGTCGACCTCGATCGCCTCGAGGTACTCCATGAGCGTCGGTCCGGAGTACCACGGGGTGTTCGGACTGGCCTCGGTCACATTGTCGCCCCGTAGCGCGGAGAGCGGGATGGACACAATGTTCTGGACTCCGAGTTCCGCGGCGAAGGCCCGGTAGTCGGCATCGATCGAATCGAAGACGTCCTGGGAGTAGTCGACCAGGTCGAGCTTGTTGACGGCCAGGACCACGTGGCGGATGCCCAGGAGCGACACCAGATAGCTGTGACGCCTCGTCTGGGTCAGGACTCCCTTACGAGCGTCCACCAGGATCACGGCCACCTCGGCCGTGGAGGCGCCGGTGACCATGTTGCGGGTGTACTGCTCGTGCCCCGGTGTGTCGGCCACGACGAACTTGCGGGTCTCGGTCGAGAAGAACCGGTAGGCCACGTCGATCGTGATGCCCTGCTCGCGCTCGGCGGCCAGGCCGTCCACCAGGAGCGCGAAGTCGAGCTCGCCGCCCTGGGTGCCGACCTTCTTCGAGTCGGCTTCGAGCGCGGCCAGGTGGTCCTCGAAGACCAGCTTGGACTCGTAGAGGAAGCGGCCGATGAGCGTGCTCTTGCCGTCGTCGACCGAGCCGCAGGTGATGAAGCGCAGCAACGACTTGTGCTGCTGGCGGTGGAGATACGCGTCGATGTCATCCGCGATCAGGGGATCGATGTGCGCCACTAGAAGTAGCCCTCCTGCTTCTTCTTCTCCATAGAGGCGGACGAGTCGTGGTCGATGACCCGCCCCTGGCGTTCTGACGAAGTCGTCAGCAGCATTTCCTGAATGATCCCGGTGAGGGTATCCGCCGTGCTCTCGATGGCGCCGGTCAACGGGTAACAGCCCAGGGTGCGGAAACGGACGCTGCGCTGCTCGGGAACCTCCCCGTCCGCCATGGGCATGCGGTCGTCGTCCACCATGATGAGTGTGCCGTCGCGCTCGACCACCGGCCGGGGTGCGGCGTAGTAGAGGGGCACAATGGCGATCTCCTCGAGGTGGATGTACTGCCAGATGTCCAGCTCGGTCCAGTTCGAGAGTGGGAAGACCCTCACGGTTTCGCCCGGGTTGGTGCGGGCGTTGTAGATCCGCCACAGCTCGGGGCGCTGACGTTTGGGATCCCATCGGTGCTGCGCCGAGCGGATGGAGAACACCCGCTCCTTGGCCCGTGACTTCTCCTCGTCCGCGTCGCGCCCCACCGAAGGCGAGGTCGAACTGGTTCAGATCGAGTGCCTGCTTGAGCCCCTCGGTCTTCCACATGTCGGTGTGCATCGCCGACCCGTGGTCGAATGGGTTGATGCCCAGCCGCACGCATTCGGGGTTCTGGTGGACGATCAGGTCCAGCCCGAGGTCGGCCACCGTGCGGTCCCGGAAGGCGTACATCTCCTGGAACTTCCACGTGGTGTCCACGTGGAGCAGCGGGAAGGGCGGTAACGACGGGTAGAAGGCCTTCATGGCCAGGTGCAGCATGACGGAGCTGTCCTTGCCGACCGAATAGAGCATCACCGGGTGTTCCGACTCGGCGGCAGCTTCACGCATGATGTGCATGCTCTCGGCCTCGAGGCGCTGCAGGTGGGTCAACCGTCGCTTCGAGGGGGTCGTCGTGGTCGTCGTCATCGCTTCACCATGGTGGAAATCAATTCGTTGGGTCGACTCGAATGGTTCTGCCGTGAGTCTTGCGTATTCGTCAAGGCCCCTCTTCATCATCGCATTTCTCCAGCCCACGGCGCTATCGGCGCCCTGTCGCCCAAATCTGCCGCCTCGATCGCTCCATTCGCGTCGGTGTTCGGGACCCGGACCGTGCAGACGTTCGTATCGAAATTCCGATCGCGGCCGTCACGCGTCGTGTGGTGCGCCGGTCGGCGACGCTGGTGCCATCGACCTGTCGACGAAGAGCAATTTCGGGTGTGCCCTGACGCAGGCTGCCGTCAGCACCAAGCGTTCGTTGACCAGGCGTGTCGAGGAGCACGCCGAGAAGTAATTACAGTTACAATCACATTTTCCTATCCAGGGTCCCCCGGGGCGGCACGCACCATGGATACGACGCTCATCGCGTACGAGGTGGAAGGGCGGAACGCCACGATCACCCAGGGCCGGGACGGGCCGGCCCGCGCACAGACGGTGCCGATGCTCGACGACCTCGACGAGGACCAGGCAGCGCCTTGACGATCTTCTTGATCGCTGCACTCCTCGTCCTCGGGCCGTCGAACGGCCCTCTCAAGCAAGCCCACAGCTTCGGTGCGCCCCGCCCCGTCTCGAGCTCTTGCCAGTTCAACGGGATCCAGACGGCGACCATCGTGGGGTCTCCGACCGGGGGTACCTGGCAGCTCTCACTGGACTCTGTGCTGACGCCGTCTCTCTCCGTCACGGCCACGGCGAGAGATGTCTTCTCGGCGCTTTCGGATCCGAGGGCGCGTCTACCCATTACCCCTGGAGATGTCGAGGTCACCGGGCCGAACGGGGGCCCGTTCACCATTACCTTCAGCGGCGCCATGTCTCACAGCGTGGACCGGCTGAGATCGGTCAACTCGTTCACGGGCCGCAACACTCCGAAGGTGCACATCGGGATTACGCCCATCGACCAGACCGAGCAGTTCCAGGAACTCGTCAACTCGAGCCCGGACAAATCGACGCTCACACTGCCCCATGACTCGTGCTGGGAGATCGACGGAAATCTCCCGGCTGGGAAACTGAACTCCGACCTGTTCGTCGACGATCCGGCAGGAATGGCGACGCTGACCAACGGCCTCGTCTTCGGTGGGACCCTGACCACGAAGATCAAGCTGAATGAAACCGTGACCCGTCTCCATGTGACGAACACGGGTACTCAGGACATCCCCGATGCGTCGAGCGTGGCGCTCACAACCCCGGTTGGGGGGCGCATGCAAACCTTCACGACGTCGGGTGACACTCGCCCTGGGTCGACGACCGTCAAGATCTCGGGGCATCCGACCGCCACCGCCGACTTCCGCGTCCGGCTCTCAGTTCGCGGGCTTCGTGACAAGCGTTGCTTTCTCTCCCGCGAATTCGATCGACGTTCCCTCGGGGTCGCATCTGTATGTGTCCAATCCGTCGACGAACCACGACCAGACCTTCGTGACGAACACGGACACGCCGCCCGGGTCAACCTCGTTCAGCGTCAATGGACAGGCAGCCAACTTCCCTACAGCACGAGGGCGCTTGCACTTCCGATCCCTCAGACCACCACCATCACCACCGATGGCTCGAACCAATACGACATCCCCTCGGGATCGCAGGTCGGAGTCACCGATGGCGGCGACGACAACAACGACAACAACCAGGACTTCACCACAGTCGGTGACACCCCGCCAGGTCGAACGACGATCACCGTCCACCCCGTCATTCCCAACTTTCCCTACGTGGCTGGCTCACAACTCCTGGTCGAGAACAACCTCCATATCCACGACAACACCAACCTCACCATCAACGGGAACGGCGCCACACTCGTCCAGACGCAATGCCAACCCGACGAGTTCAACTCCGTGAACCCGAACCCGGTCATCTTCTTGACCCAGGACACCAACCTGACCATCGAGAACCTGTCGATATTCGGGGCCTTCGGCTGGCCAGGAGCGAACTGCAACGTCAACGGCCAGAGCTATCAGAAGAGCGGCGGGATCATCATGGAGGCTGAGACCAACCTCACCCTCACCAACATCCATATCTACAACACCCAAGGCGACTTGGTGGATGTTCAGATACCCGTGAACTTCGGGATCACCGGCAACCCGTTGAATACCAACATCGTCATCGCCAACTCGACCTTCGATGCAGGCGGGGGAGGGTTCCACGGCTTAGGGGTGGAATCGGTCGGCCCGACCCCCTCCTGTCCAGATTGTGGATTGACGATCAGCAACACCTCGTGGCTCCATACCGGCTCGGAGTGGGCCGACTTCGAGGTGGACAACGGCTCGACCCAGTTCACTGGCACCACCGGCTGCACATCTTTGCCGGGAGGACTCTGCCCAACCTTCGCCGCCCAAGACAACGTGAGGATCCTCCACAACTCCATGACGAACTGGTGTGACGAGTGGTTGGCGTCCGGGCAAGGGTTCGGGATGGGTGTGCAGGAACAGAACTGGCTGGTCTCGGGGAACACGCTGACTCAGCAGGGATGCTTCTTCGGCGGCGGTGGGTTCGGCTCGTTCATGCACGTCAACGTGCACCCGATTGCCGGAGATCCTCCCCAATACTGGACGGGCAACTGGCTCATCACTCACAACACCGTCATCGGGACGTTCGGCTCCGTGGCTTCGGCTGGGTGTGCAGGCGGTACGACCGGGGAAGCAATGCAGCTCGGCAGCACTGTCGGCATCACCATCGAGGACAACGTATTCCCCGTCCGATATTTGTTGTGTGGCACTCCCTATTTGCAGTTCTTCGGCAACGCTCAGCCATCCGGTGCCCCGAACACCAATCTGACGATCCGAAACAACCAGTTCCCAGGAGCGAGCCGGGTTGCCGGCAACACCGTAAGCGGTCTCAACCCCGGCTATAGCCAATGCGGCAATAGCTGGGGCGAAGCTGGAACGTCCACTCCACCCACCAAGGACCCGGCTTGTCCCTAAGCGAGATCATGCGAGTAACTCACCGGGAAGACGAAGACGGAAGGTGCGATCCCAACGGTTAGGGGTGCAAGCTCGAATCGGTCACGGTCGCCCCGAGTGCGTTGGCGACAAGGAACCCAGGCGCGGCACGGGCAGCGGTCAAGGACCCTCAATTCGACAAGGACGGCGAGGCCTACCGCAGGCTGCGCAGGAACGGAGAGCCGTTCTGCGAGGTGTTCGAGAGCCAGCCGAGCGAGCCCAAGGTCCCCACCTCGCCTGACCGGAGCCTCCCGCGTCTCTGCGCCTTCCGCCCCCGAGGCCAACACCAACTACATTCATTGCGGCAACACGTTCGGAGTAAACGGGACCGCGACCCCCTCCCAGCCAGACGGGGCCTTCATGTAGGGAGCTATGGGTAGGCAAGACGCCATGCCAGAAGGCGTCACTGCAGTTTCGAACAACGGATCGTAAGGAGGACCCCGATGCGCACCGAAGACATGGTTCTCGTGAGTGTGGACGACCATGTGGTCGAGCCTCCCAACCTCTTCGAGGACCGCCTGCCGGCCAAATATGCGGACCTGGCTCCCCAGTTCGTGACCAGGGAGGACGGCACCAACGCGTGGCGCTATGAAGGCACCGATGTGGGCAACGTTGCGCTCAATGCGGTCGCCGGACGCCCCAAGGAGGAGTACGGGATCGAGCCGACGTCCTTCGCCGAGCTGCGAGCCGGTTGCTACGACATCGACGAGCGGGTCATGGACATGAACGCCAACGGGGTGCTGGGTTCGTTGTGCTTCCCCTCCTTCCCGCAGTTCTGCGGGCAGCTGTTCGCCCGGACCAAGGACAAGGACGTCGCCCTGGCCATGATCCAGGCGTACAACGACTGGCACATCGATGAATGGTGCGGCTCGCAGCCCGGCCGGTTCCTCCCGCTGGCGCTGCCGGCGATCTGGGGCCCTGAGGTCCTGGCGACCGAGGTGCGTCGGACCGCGGCCAAGGGTGCTCACGCCGTCACCTTCTCCGAGAACCCGTCCAAGCTGGGTTGGCCCAGCCTGCACTCGGACCACTGGGATCCCTTCTGGAAGGCCTGCAGCGACGAGGGCGTCGTGGCCTGCATGCACATCGGGTCCTCCTCGCAGATGGTGATCACGTCAGACGACGCGCCCATCGACTGCCTCATCACCCTGACCCCGATCAACATCGTCCAGGCGGCCACGGACCTCATCTGGTCGCCCATCTTCCGAAAGTTCCCCGACGTGCGCGTCGCGCTGTCCGAGGGCGGCATCGGGTGGATCCCGTACTTCCTCGAACGCATCGACTACCAGTACCGCCAGCACCACACCTGGACCGGCCAGGACTTCGGTGACCGTTTGCCGAGCGAGGTCTTCGACGAGCACGTGCTGACGTGCTTCATCGACGACCGCTTCGGCGTGGCCAGCCGCGACTTCCTGAACATGGACAACGTCATGTGGGAGTGCGACTACCCGCACTCGGACTCCACCTGGCCCTTCTCCCCCGAGGAACTGGCCGGCTACATCGAAGGGGTCAGCGACCGCGATGTGGACCGGATCACTCACCTCAACGCCATGCGGCACTTCTCCTATGACCCGTTCCCGATCCTTGGCGGGCGGGAGAACTGCACGGTCGGTGCGTTGCGGGCGAAGGCCGCGGGCCGTGACGTGTCCATCAAGTCGACCAAGCCGAAGGCGGCGGCGACCGGGCCCGTGCGCTCGATGGACCTCGGGGCCAACGTCGTCGAAAACTCCCGCCGTGGCACGCTGAGACCCGAGCGGCCGGCGACGGGGGAACCACCATCATGCTGTTCGCGATGCGGTTCGACCTGCGCAATCCGGCTCTCGCCGGGACCTCCATGGCGGAGCGCTACGACGCGGCGCTCGAGATCGCCCAGTGGGCCGACCGGCTTGGATGCGTGAGCATCGCCATCTCCGAGCATCACGGGTCCGATGACGGGTACCTGCCGAGCCCGATCCCGATGATCGCGGCCATGGGGGCGCGGACGAGCACCGTGCGCTTCAGCATCGCCGCCCTGGTGGCGCCGTTCTACGAGCCGATCCGTCTGGCCGAGGATCTGCTCGTGCTCGACAACCTGACCAAGGGACGGGTCGATCTGGTGATCGGTGGCGGCTACGTCAGCGACGAGTTCGCCCTCTACGGAGTGCCCGTCAAGGAACGGGTACGCCGGGTCACCGAAGTCGTCGCCACGCTGCGCGGCGCCTTCAGCGGCGAGCCGTTCGACTACAGAGGTCGGACCGTGCGCCTGACGCCCGATCCCTACTCCGAGGGCATCAGTATCACGATGGGCGGCAGCAGCGAGGCGGCGGCGCGCCGGGCGGCGCGCATCGGCGACGGGTTCGTGCCTTCGGTGCCCGAGGTGTGGGACTTCTACCGCGACGAGGTGCAGAAGTTGGGACGACCCGATCCCGGCCCGTCGGTCATCGGCGCGAATCGTGTGGTCGCATTGGCCACCGACGCCGAGCAGGGCTGGAGCGACATGGCGCCCTTCTTCCGGCACGAGAGCAACGCCTACGGCCTGTGGCAGGCCCAGGAGCAGGTGGCCTCGCCCTATCGGATGGTCAGCGATGACGAAGAGCTCCGAGCCAGTGGCCAGTACGCCGTCCTCACCCCCGCAGAGTTGGTCCAGGAGCTGAAGGACGGGCCCTTTCCGTTCACCCTCCTGCACCCGTTGTGCGGGGGGATGCCCCCCGAGCTGGCCTGGTCCAGCCTGCGTCTCTTCGAGATGGAGGTCCTTCCGGCCTTCTCCTGAGGCCAAGCTCGCGCCGCGGCTGCTCTGCCGGGCCTCGCACTGGCCCACGGCTCGTCCTTGGAATACCGTCCGTCCAACTTCATGAGGGGGGATTGAGCCGATGCCTGTTCGTTTCACCACAACCCCGGCCGACGTATGAGCGGACCGATGGAGGGCATCCGCGTCGTCGAGCTCGGCGTGTGGGTCGCCGGTCCCGGAGCCGGCGGCATCCTGGCTGACTGGGGCGCCGACGTCGTCAAGATCGAGCCTCCCGAGGGCGACCCGTGCCGCACGTTCCTCAACGTGCTGGGCGGGGATCTGCCCTCGAACCCCGTCTTCGAGCTGGACAACCGGGGCAAGCGGGCCATCGCGCTCGACCTCTCGAGCGAGCGCGGCATCGCACTGGCCCACGAGCTGGTGTCCACGGCCGACGTCTTCCTCACCAACCTGCGCCCATCGGGTCTCGAGCGCATCGGGCTGGGCCCCGACGAGGTGCGCCGGCGCCATCCGGACCTCGTCTACGCCATCATCACGGGATACGGCCTGGAGGGTCCGGATGCCGATCAGGGTGCGTACGACATCGCGGCCTTCTGGGCCCGGGCCGGCATCGCCGACTCGTTGCGCACTCCGGGCGGGCCCCTCCCCTTCCAGCGCGGCGGCATGGGTGACCACTCGGCCGCCATGACGGCGACCGCCATGGTGAGCGCGGCGCTGGTCGAGCGGGCGCGGACGGGCCAGGGTCAGGTCGTCTCCACCTCGCTGTTGCGCCAGGGTTGCTACACCATCGGATTCGATCTCAACGTCACCCTGATGTGGGGTCAGACGTTGGGCATCGGGGTTCGCGAGACGATGTACAGCCCGGTGCTGAACAACTACACGGCCGGCGACGGGCGCCAGTTCTGGATCGTCGGCCTCGAGGGGGACCGCCACTGGCCCGCCCTGGCCCGGGCCGTCGGCAAGCCTGAATGGCTGACCGACGAGCGCTTCGCCAAGGCCACCGGGCGCGCCGTCAACGCCCGCGAGCTCATCGGGTTGCTCGACGAGATCTTCGCCACGAAATCGCTGGACGAATGGGCGGAGATCTTCGCCACCGAGCCCGAGCTGTTCTGGAGCCCGGTGAACTCCATCGACGACGTCGTGGCCGACGAGCAGTTCCATGCGGCCAAGGCCGTGGTCCAGGTGGCCGACGATCAGAGCAGCATGCCCATGCTGGCCACACCGGTGGACTTCGACGGTGAACCGCCCATCCCGCGCTTCCGGGCGCCCCACGTGGGTGAGCACACCCGCGAGATCCTGGCCGAGCTCGACTTCGATGCCCACCAGGTCGACCTCCTGGTGGCCGAGGGCGTGGCCTTCGACGGTCAGGCCCCCCAAGCCCGCTGACGGCCGCACGGCTACGGTGCAACGGATCCGTCGAGAGGGGAGGCTGCCGTGAGCACAGCGTCGTTCGAAGTGATGCCCGGGGCGGCCCCCGACGTGATGCGCGACTACGACCTGGCCACGCTGGGGTACGAGGAGACGGAGTACGCCGTCTCGGGTACGGCGCAGTCCTACGAGCTCAAGGGTGAGCGGGGCGCCGACGGCGAATGGGACGTCAAGCCCGGCGCCGACGCTCCGTTCCGCACCCGGATCGTCGTGCGCCGGCCCGGCGACCCCGAGCGCTTCAGCGGCACGGTCGTCGTCGAGTGGCACAACGTTTCGGCCGGGATCGACGCCGCACCGGACTGGGGGTTCTTCCACCGGCAGCTGGCTGCCCAGGGCCACGCCTGGGTCGGCGTCTCGGCCCAGAAGGTCGGTATCGACGGCGGAGGGTTCGTCCAGAGCATTCACCTCAAGCTGTTGGCCCCTGAGCGCTACGCCGCGCTCGAACATCCCGGCGACGCCTGGTCCTTCGACATGTTCACCCAGGTGGCCCGGCTCGTTCGCCTTCCCGCGGACCAGAACCCGCTGGCCGGGCTGACGGCCGAACACGTGCTCGCGGCGGGGGAGTCCCAGTCGGCGGCCTGCCTGGTCACGTACATCAACGCGGTCGACCCGCACACTCGCGTCTTCGACGGCTACTTCGTCCATGGGCGGCCCGGTATCGGAGTCTCCATCGACGGCGTGTTCATCCCGACCAGGGATCGTCTCGCCTTCGAGGAGACGACGCGCTTGATCTCGTCGAGCGGCGAGCGGATCCGCGAGGACGCCCGGGTCCCCGTCCTCATCCTGCAGAGCGAAACGGATCTCGTCGTCCTCGGCGGTCACCGGGCGGCACAACCCGACTCCAAGCACATCCGCGTCTGGGAGATGTCGGGGGCGGCCCATGCCGACACGTACACGGTGAGCGCCGGGCGCCACGACGACGGCACGCTCACCCCGGCACGTCTGGCCGAACTGTTGCGCCCCACCCGCAACCTCATCATGGGAGAGACCGAGACTCCGGTGAACTCCGGACCCCAGCAGCACTATGTCGCCCAGGCGGCACTGGCCCATCTGGTGCGTTGGGCCGCCGAAGGTCACGCCGCGCCGATCGCGCCCCGGCTCGATATCGAGGAGTCAGGCCAGGGCTATCACCTCGACGCCGAGGGCAACGCCACCGGTGGCATCCGCACTCCGTGGGTCGATGCCCCCACCGCGATCCTCTCCGGGCTGGGCCAGACCGGGGCGGACTTCGCGGGCCTCTTCGGCCGGACCGTGCCCTTCGACGAGGCGACGCTGGCCGCCCTCTACCCCGGTGGGGTCGACGAGTACCTCGAGCGCTTCACTGCGTCACTGGACTCGGCCATCGCGGCCGGGTTCCTCCTGGTCGCGGACCGTGAGGAGATCCTCGGTCTCGGTGCCGCGTCCTATCCCCTCCGCCTGGCCGAGGAATAATCAGCGTCTTCTCCCTGGAGGGTCATGGAACCGGCGCCGATGCTCTTCTGCCAGGGGCTCCGCAAGTGGTACGGCGACCGGCTCGCTGTCGACGGCGTGTCCTTCGTCATCGGGGCGAACGAGTGCTACGGCCTGCTCGGCCCCAACGGGGCCGGAAAGACGACCACCATCTCCATGCTCTGCGGGCTGATCCTGCGTGACGAGGGCCACATCACTATCGACGGCCACCAGGGCGGGTCTCTCGAGGCCAAGAGGACCGTCGGCTACGTCCCCCAGGAGCTGGCCCTCTACCCGGACCTCTCCGCCATCGAGAACCTGACCTTCTTCGGTCAGCTCTACGGTCTCTCGGGCCAGGCCCTCAATGCGCGCATCGCCGAGACGCTCGAACTCGTCGGCCTGGCCGACCGGGGCAAGGACCGCATCGGCACCTACTCGGGCGGCATGAAACGGCGGGCCAACATGGCCGCTGGCCTGCTGCACAAGCCCAAGCTGCTCGTGCTCGACGAGCCCACCGTTGGCGTCGATCCCCAGAGCCGCAACGCCATCCTCGAGACCGTGGCCGCGCTGGGCATCGCCGTCCTCTACACCACCCACTACATGGAGGAGGCCTCGAAGCTGTGCGACCGCATCGGCATCATGGATGACGGCCGGCTCGTCGCCCAGGGGACGGCCGAGGGGCTGATCGCCGAGCACGGGGGCCGGGACAAGGTGCACCTGAGTTGCGCACCGGACGACCTCGACGAGTTGGCCGCCGCCTGCAGAGAACTCGAGAGTGTGTACGACGTCGGCGAGGTTGACGGCCATCTGGAGCTCACGACGGACCACGGACCCGCCGTCCTGCCCGCCGTCGTGACCGTGGCGGGCCGCCACCGTGTCGAGTTGACCGGAGTCGAGGTGCGCTCGCCCGACCTCGAGGATGTCTTCCTCAGTCTGACCGGGAGAGAGCTGCGAGATTGATCCGTGTCCTCGCGCTCGGCGAAGGCTGCCCGGGGGCGACGTTGTATTTCAGAATTGTTGCAGTACCGTTCCCGTCTGGTTCCGGCGAGACGTCGCCGGAGGTGCCGGCCGTGCGCTTTCGGGGGGTGGTGTCACGGACGGCATCGGCACCACTGTCCCGCGGGAGTGGGGCCAGGGACCCGACCGGGGGTTCCAACCAAGGCGCCCGGGGGGCGGCCATTCCATCGGGAGTCGGCCGCCCCCTGGCGTCGCGTCCGTAGGTCGGCGCGTCCGGGAAGGAGTCAACCCGATGATCGAGCCTGGCGTGAGCCATCTCTGAAATCTGATGGCCCGGGACGGGCTGCCCCGTCTTTTCGCCGGACCGGCTCGGGGGTGTCGGCCCCCGGCGCGACCAGGAGATGTGCTTTTGCGCCTCACGGCGACGAGCTGCGAGTCTGAAAGCCGGTCGCGCCGTTCGAGGGCCCGCCGCACCTGAGGGAACCTCTCGGACGTGGTGCGACATGATGTTCCCCTGAACGGACACGAGTGACGTCACGTCGCGGCCCTCGGGAGGCTTGCGGCACCGAAGAGCATCGAGCTGCCTCCCGATCCCCAAGGAGCAACGTGCACACATCAGGTACCCGCGGGCGGCCTCCTCCAGCGGTACGAAGACAGGCGCTCACCAGGGTCGTGAAGGTCGGCCTGGCGGCGGGCGCGCTGGCGTCGGCCGGGCTGTCGTCGGCCGGGCTGGCGTCGGCCGGGCCGGCGTCGGGCGTGGGCGTCTCCGAGGTGAAGACCGCGTCGCACAACGTCACGGTGCACAAGGCCACCGGATCTGCGGTCACCGTCGGCCTCATCACCGATGCCGGTGGCTCGGGCGCCGTCGGGAACGGTCGCCTCGTCGAACAGGGCGCCCAGGCGGCCACCGAGTACCTGAATGCGGACTTGGGGGGCCTCGAGGGTCACAAGGTGAAGCTCTTCGTCTGCGGGGACAAGGCCACCGCGGCCGGTGGCCAGTCCTGTGCCAACGCCATGGTCCAGCACGGAGTGGTCGCCGTGGTGGCGCCGTTCACCGACGAGGGACCGACCGAGGTGCCGACGATCGTCGCTGCCGGCACCCCATACATCGTGGTGACCGGAGCATCGTCGGCCGAGCTGTCGACGTCGGGCGCCTACGCCCTCCAGTCCGGGTTCCCCTCCTACATCGGAGCCATGGCGTTGAGCGCCGAGCAGCACGGCTACAAGAACGTGGCCTTCCTGGTGGACAGCACGCCGGCCACCCTGCAGACCGTCCAGACGCTCGGCGGGATCGTCTACAGGGCGGCGGGCATCACCCTGCAGACCGAGCCGGTCGATCCGGGGACGGCGGACGTCTCCGCGCAGCTGCAGGCGGCGGTGTCCGGCGGCGCCACCGCCGTCGGCGTCATCGGCGACCTGACGTTGTGCAACTCGTTTCTCCAGGGCTACGAGAAGCTGCACCTCACGCTGCCCCGTTACGTGCTCCCGACCTGCCAGGACCCGAGCATCGAGCATTCGGCCACCCTCGACAAGGCGCTGGCCGGCTCCTACGTCCCCACGACGACCACACCGTCCAAGGCCGACCAGGAGGAGTACGCCGCCATCGTGAAGGCCTTCATGCCCAAGGTGAACCGCAACGCCATCGTCAGCAGCAACCAGGCGGAAGGGGTGACCTCGGTGCTCGCACTGGCCAACGTCATGAAGGGCTCGACGCAACCGGTCACGGCGGCGGGCATCGAGCACACGATCGCGCCGGACAAGAACGTCAGCATCCCGCTGTCGGGCGGCCTGACCTTCACCTGCAACGGGACGGCCATTCCACAGTTCACGTCGGTGTGCTCGTCGTGGGCGGCCATCGGGACCATCGAGGCGGGCAAGGCAGGCGTGGTGACCAAGGCCAAGGTGCTCAACCCGACTCCGCTCTACTGACGACAGAGGGGTGGCGCCAGTCGACCCCCGTCGACGAGCAGCGGCGGCCCGTGGGCCACAATGACGCCATGGCTCGTTCGGCACTCATGATCATGGACATCCAGGGCGCGGTGGTCGAACGCCTCGAGCAGCCGGACGCGCTCTTGGCCTCGATCAGGCGGGCCCTCGAGCACGCCCGGGCTGCTGGCGTCGCTCGTGATCTACGTGCGGGTCGCCTTCCGGACCGGCGCCCCCGAGGTGCACCGGCGCAATCGCATCTTCTCGCACCTGAGCGGGTCCGACGGATACGACGAAGACAACGCGGCGACGCAGATCCATCCGTCGGTGGCGCCGCTGGCCGGCGAGATCGTGGTGACCAAGCGCCGGGTCAGCGCCTTCGCCGGGAGCGACCTCGACATGATCCTGCGCTCGTCGAGCGTCGACGAGCTCGTCCTGTGCGGGATCTCCACCAGTGGCGTGGTTCTCTCCACGCTCCGGCAGGCGGCCGACCTCGACTACGAGTTGGTGGTCCTCGAGGACGCCTGCGCCGACCTCGATCCCGAGGTGCACCGGGTCCTGTTGGAGAAGGTCTTCCCCCGTCAGGCCGACGTCATGACCGTGGACGACTGGATCCTGCGCGGTGCCAACCTCTCCTGATCGCCGTCCTGGCCCACCTCCCCAAGGCGGCGGCCGGACGCCCTCGACATGACCAGCCGGTCGGCCTGGGAACGCACGGCACCTCCGGCCTGCCTGCACGACTGACTGCACGACTGACTGCACGGCTGAGCACACCGACAGGACACGAGGCCGGCGCCGGGACCATCATGGGCCGATGGCTCACGTCACCTGCACCGTGGACATCGACCGGCCCCCGAGCGAGGTCTTCCCGTTCGTCACCGATCCGTCTCGCTTTGGAGAGTGGCAGCGGGGGGTGCTGAGCGGTCGCGTCGCCGGCGAGCCGGCGGTCGGGTCGACCTGCACCATGACGCGCAAGATCGGTGGGGCGGCGCGCCTGTCCACCTCGCAGATCACGGAGTACGAGCCGCCGGTGCGCTGGGCCATCCGCGGCATCGACGGGTCGATCCGGGCCCACGTGATCGTGGAAGTGGAGCCGCTCGAGGACGACCGCTCGAGGGTGACGATCGACCTCCGGTTCTCGAGCCATGGACTGGGGAAGCTGATGGCCCCGATGGTCGTCAGTCGGGCCCGCAAGGAGGTCCCGGTCAGCTGCCAGAACCTGAAGGGACTGCTCGAGCAGGCGTCCTGACGTCATGCGGCTGTCGCTGGCCCAGTGCTGGACCTTCCTGACGGCGGCCGAGCGCGGGGTGCTCAGCACGCGCAACCAGCACGACACGATCGACGCCGTACCCGTCTGCTTCGCCGTCGTCGGCGAGACGGTCGTGAGTCCGGTCGACCGCATCAAGCCGAAGGAGACGGTCGAGCTCGCCCGCGTCTGGAACGCCCGACACACCGGCACCGCGACGCTGCTGTGCGACCACTGGGACCCCGACGACTGGTCCCGGCTCTGGTGGGTGCGGGCCCACCTCGTCCTGCGACCCGACGCCACCACCGAGATCGCCCCCCTCGAGGATGCGCTGCGCCGCAAGTACCGCCAGTACGCCGACACGGAGTTCGCGCAGCTGCTGGCCTTCGACGTCGAGCGGCTGCTCGGCTGGAGCGCGGGGGTGGTCTGAGACCGCGCGGGCCGAGCCCGAGCAGACGAACTGGAGGCGGCGCCGGCGGGGGAGGCTTTAGGCGGAGTCGCCGCCGCCCGAGGCGTCCGCCAGCTCGTCGCGCAGGACCCGGCGCAACAGCTTCCCCGTCGGCGAGTAGGGCAGCTCGTCGCGGAAGTCGATGATCCCGGGCATCTTGGTCGAGCGCAGCTGTCCCCGGACCCAGTCCTGGAGCTCGGCCTCCGAGGCCGGGGCGTCCACGTGCAGCACGACCACGGCGGCCACCGCTTCGCCCCACTCGGCGTCGGGGATGCCGATCACGGCGGCCTCGGCCACGGCCGTATGGGCCATGAGGACCGCTTCGATCTCCCCCGGCGAGATGTTCTCGCCTCCCCGCACGATGACATCGTCCAGCCGGCCGTCGACGTACAAGAAGCCGTGCTCGTCGAACCAGCCGGCGTCGCGGGTGCGGAACCAGCCGTCCTCGGTCAGGACCGACTGGCCCACGTACTCGCCGGCCACCTGCTCGCCGCGCACCCAGATCTCGCCCTTCTGGCCCGCCAGGACCACGACGTCGTCCTCGCCCCGCACCTCGACCTCGAGCGTCGGCAGGGGACGTCCCACCGAGCCCAGCCGGGCCCGCACCACTGGATCGTCCGACCCGAAGGCCTCCCGGTGGTCGTCGGGCGTCAACATGGCGATGGTCGACGAGGTCTCGGTCAACCCGTAGGCGTTGACCAGGTCGACCTGGGGCAGGTCGCGCAGCGTCCGCTCGACCAGCTCGAGCGGCATGCGCCCGCCGCCGTACGACAAATGGCGCAGCGTCGGCAGCCCGACGCCGGTCGACTCCACCGCGTCGAGGATCCGCCCCAACATGGTCGGCACCACCATGGCGTGGGTGATCGACTCGGCCGCCGCCGTGCGCACCCATTCCTCGGCGTCGAACGTCGGCAGGTACATGATGCGCCGACCCGAATAGAGCGAGGACAGCACGGCCGCCACGCCGGCGATGTGGTACGGCGGCACGCAGATCAGCTGGGCCTCGTCGGCCGAGCACCCCAGGAACTCGACGCTGGTGATGATGTAGGACACCAGGTGGCGGTGGCGCAGCACGGCGGCCTTGGGCTCCGACGTCGTCCCCGAGGTGAAGAGCAGGACGCCGACAGACTCGGGGTCGACGAAGTCGAACTCGCCCGCCGACAACGAAGGGTCCTCCAGCGACGCGACGAACTCGTCCTTGGTCACCACCGTGTCGGCGCCGACCGCGTGCAGTCGGGTCACCTCGTCGGGGTCGGCGATCATGAGGCCGCCGGCCACGCGCCCGACGATCCCCTTGAGTTGCTCGTCCGGGGCTCGATAATTGATCGGCGAGAACGGCACACCGGCGAAGGCCGCGCCGAAGAGGGCCACGGGCAGGATGTCGGCGTTCAGGCCGAAGTAGCCGACGACCTCCGCCCCGCTCTTGGCGAACGAGACGCCGGCCCGGCGGGATCGTTCGAGCAGGTCCGCCGCGCTGAGCCCCCCGGACTTGGAACCGACCACGATGCGGTCGGGATCACCCTCGGCTGCCATCTCGAGCAGCATGGCGATGTTCACCGGTGCACCTCTTCGTCCCTGTCCCTGTCCCTGTCCCTGTCCGTGACCCGGTCGGCGTCTTCGCGGCGGTCTGCGTCGTGCAGTCGGCCGACGCCGGTCAGTCCGAGGCCGGGAGCGCCTTGGCTCCCTTGACCTCGAGCACGGTCTCGCCGACCGAGATCGACCCCTCGCCCGCCTTGGTGCACAGCAACTCGAGCCCGAGCGCATCGTCGGCGTAGCGCTTGCCCAGCTGCGTCCCTCCGTCGAAGCCCGGCTCGATGCTCTGGGGCGTGACCTCGGCATCGAGCGCCACGAACGGGTGCCCGCCGCAGCGCAGGTCGACCGGCTCGCCCGGAGCCTTCACCACCACGACCTCGCAGGCGTCGACCGCGCTCCGCAGCCTCGTCCCTGCCTTCAGTTCGATCCCCACTGCTGTCCTTCCCTGGCCCGGGGCGTCCCGCCCGAGGCCTTCGTGTCGTCGTTCCCTGGTTCCGCCCTGTGGTGCAAATGGGCCGCATCGTGCTGCCCTCACCGGGGAGGCGGAACACCATTTCTACCGCCGCACGGAGGCAATCCGCATCCGGGCAGCCCAGCTGACGTGAGAAAACGGCGGCGAGGGGGGTTGGCGCGGCCGGGACGCCTGCCCGAGCTGCGCACGCCCGACCTCTCCCAACCGCCACCCCGGTGTCGGTGGCGCCACCGCCCCCGGTCCCCCAACGGGGTGTCCCAGCAGCAGTTCTGGGTCTGCGCGAACCAACCGGCCTTGCCTCCAACCTCCTGACGTGCTCTTATTCATTTGACTTGGCGGGAGGCGCGATGCTCTCCTGTGCGCAGTCTGTGTCACGATTCCAGCGCACAGGCAGGCGAACTGACGAGCTCGAGGGAGCGCAATACGTGAACCCCCCGGAACCGGGCTGGTACCGCGATCCGTATTTCAAGAACAGAGACCGGTACTGGGACGGCGAGAACTGGTCCAACGAGTGTCGCCTGACCCAGCCTTCGCTGGGTTCGGGCGGCCTCGAGGGCGCGGCCGGGGCGGTCGCAGGGACAGGACAGGTAACGCTGGACGGGCGCGAGCGCGTGGTGTCGCCCCACCCTGTCACGACAGAGCAACCGGCGGCCCGCCAGGATCCCATCACGACAGAGCAACCGGCGGCCAGCCAGGACCCCGTCACGACAGAGCAACCGGCGGCCAGCCAGGACCCCGTCACGACGGAGCAACCGGCGACCCCGACGCAGTCGGACACCCAGCCCATCCGGATCTTCTCGGGTGGAGTCGCGGGGGCCGGAGGGGTCAGCCTCCTCGGCGGCAGCGACACAGACGGCGTGCCCGCAACCGGCGAACCGGCAGCAGCGGGCGCGGCCACAGCCGCAGCGGCGGCGGGGGCAGCCAATGGCGCGACGCCCGCCACCGGCGCGACGGACGCCGCGTCCGCATCGCCGACCAAGGCTGAAACGACGGACACCACGTCCGCACCGCCGACCAAGGCGGAGGCAGCGGAGAACGCGGAGCTGGTGCGGACGGCCGGGGCGGCCGCCCTTCTCGGTGGGTTGGCGGACGAGGGCCCCCCGACCGCCGGGGCACCTCCACCGACGCGCAGTGTCAAGACACCGAAGCAACCGCCGCCCGGGGCGACGCGCCGGGTCACCGGGGAGGCCGACCCCTTGCTCGGGATCAGCATGCCGGGGGCGGACAGCGCGACGACGGTGACGGCGACGACGATCGCCATCAAAGAGAAGGCGGCGAAGAGCCACCGGCGCGGCTTGATCATCGCCGTCGCCGCGGTGGTGGTCGTGCTGGCCGGCCTGGGGGTCTATGTCGGGCTCAACCACCACTCGTCGAAGGGCGGCGGGAAGGGTCACAAGGCCAAGAACGTGACGGCGACGGCGGCTGCGGTCACCGCGCACCAGAAGACGGCGTCCGTGGCGATCAGCACCACCCTGTCGTCGCCCGCCGGGCAGAGCGACGGCCCGAGCGCGACGGGGGACTTCAACCTGACGAAGAACGAGGGGTCGATGGCCGTGACCGTGCCGCCCTCACCGACGCCTCAGCAGGTGGTCTTCCAGAAGAAGTCGATCTACGTCAACCTCGGGAGCGAGCTGTCGGCGGTCATGCCGGGCAAGACGTGGGTGTCGGCGCCCTTGCTCCAGATGAGTGCCTCGTCCGCGGGTGTCAACACGAGCCTCAGTAGCTTCGTAGGATTGGTCGGCAACCCGCTGGGGCTGCTGCACCAGCTCAAGGGCGGCGGGGCCACGATCGTGCCGCTTGGTCCCTCGACCTTCGACGGCACCCCTGTGCAGGGGTACAAGGTGACGTTGTCGAACAAGGAGCTGACCAAGAGCGCCGGCCTCGTGCCGACGTCGCATTCGACCGAGACGGTGTACGTCGCGAAGTCGGGCGGCCAGGTCAAGGCGATGGTGATCCCCATCACGACCACCAGCGGGGGCCAACTGGTCAACCAGACCGTCACCGCCGTGTTCTCGGACTTTGGCAAGCCGGTCACGGTGACCGTGCCGCCGGCCAACGAGACGGTCACGCTGGCCCAATACCACGCCGCCCTGAGCAAGTCGGGTGCCGCGCCGACGCTGACGCCGACGCCGGCCGGCAGCCCCACCGGGGCAAGCTCGCCCGGCGCGCCCACGAATTGAGGGGGCGCTCGGCTCGGGTCAGGCCGCTTCGCTGCTGGCCCGCACGGCGCGGGCCAGGGCGCCCCAGCGTTCGAACGAGTCGGGGTCGCGCACGACGTCGTGGCCCGTGAAGTAGCTCACGACCCGGGTGGCGATGCCGCCGTACTTGGCCACGACCTTGTCGGCGATGTCGCTCCAGGTGCCGACGGTGGTGAATTGCTCGAGCAGGTCGTCATCGATGACCGCGGCCATGCCGGCGATGTCACCGGCCCGCTGGCGCTCGCGGATGCGGTCGGTCGTGTCTTCGCGGTCGAGCTGCTCGAAGATGAAGGCGTAGTTCGGGGTCGAGCCGTAGAAGGAGATCTGGGTGCGGGCCCTCTCGCGCCAGCTGTCCTGCTCCTCATCGGTGTCGCCGACGCAGAGGAAGGCGGGCACGATGACCTCGAGATCGTCGAACGACTTGCCCGCCCGGGCGGCACCGGCGGAGAGCTCGGGCACCACCGTGTCGGCCAGGTAGACGGGGGTGTTGAGCGGGTGCACGTGGACGCCGTCGGCCACCTCGCCGACCATGCGCAGCATCCACGGGTTGACGGCGGCCACGTCGACCGGGGGGTCCGCGCAGTCGATCGGTCCGGGTGCCCATGTGGGCGGGAGCAGCGACATGGCGTAGTAGTCGCCGTCGACGGCGAGCGGGCCGCCGGTGCGGAAGGCCTCGAAGATCTGCTTCACGGCCAGGACGTACTCGCGCATGCGGGGACCGGGCGGGTCGAAGTCCGAGCCGTAGCGGCGCTCGATGTGGGCCCGGACCTGGGCCCCCAGGCCGAGGCGGAAGTGGCCGCCGCTGGCCTCGGCCAGCTCCCAGGCCACCGACGCGGTGACCATCGGGCTGCGCGGGAAGGCGACGGCGACGCCGGTGAGCACGTCGATGTCGGCGGCGACGGCCAATGCCCCACAGGTCAGGTAGGCGGTGCGCCCGGCCTCGGTGACGACGAGGCCGGAGAGTCCGGCGGCGGCGGCCCGACGTCCGAGTTCAGCGGCCCGGCGGAGCGGCTGAGCGGGCAGCATGGCATCGAATTTCAACGCCGAGGACTGGCGGACCGTCACCGGTCGTGGACTTCGCGGACTTCGCGGATATAGCCGATCAGTTCGTGGACGCTGGGTGAATCGAGCCAGGGGGTGAGGTCGACGCTGGAGGCGGGACCCGGCTCGCGGCCCTCGTCGAGGGCGTGCGGGTGGGAGGCGACGAAGCGGCCGTCGACCAGGCAGACCTCGGTCAGGAGCTCGGCGTAGGGGAGTGTGCTGGCGGAGCGAGAGCCGAAGCCGAAGACGCGTTCGGAGCCCATGACGGCGTTGGCGGCGGCGCGGCCGGCGAGGAACCGTTGGTAGTCGTTGCGTTCGAGTTCGCCCGAGTAGGCATCGAGAATGCGGGCGGCCCGGTTGAGGGCGCCTTCGTCGAAGGCGTAGAACACGTTGGGCGCGGGCAGGTCACCCCAGACGCCCCACATCCACCAGCGGACGCTCGTCGGGAGGGCGGCCAGGGCCCGCTGGACGCCACGGGCGACGGCCTCGTGGCCGTGGTGGACGTCGTGGGGGCTCGGGGAGACGACGATGGAGGCGTGGTGCTCCTCGACGATGGCGGGCAACTCGGTGGCGATGCGGTGCGTGGCGAGGGCGAGGTCGGCATCGAGGTCGAGCGTGAGCGGTGGGTCGAGGAAGACCGGGACGAACCCGGCCCGCTGTGCCGCGTCCTCCGCCTCGGCCCGGCGGCGCTGGTGCTGGTCCTCGAAGCCGAGGCTGGCGATGACGCTGACCACGGTCCAGCCCCGGTCGTGGAGGTGCAGGAGTGAGGCGGGGCAGCCGACGGCCTCGTCGTCGGGGTGGGGGGCGACGTGGACGACGGCAGGACTCATCGGACGCAGGTTACGTGCGGGCGGGGGCGGCAGCACCGGCCGCTCGGGTGGGAGGGTGCGGCAGTGCGGTGCTGCAGGGGGGTCAGGGTGCGGTGCTGCGGTGGGGTCAGACGGGGGCGAGCGGCGGCATGCCGACCAGGGCCCTCCACTCCTCGGTGGAGTTGGTCCGCGGGAAGGGTCCGTCGGGCACGGCGACGTCGAGGCGGGCGCAGATGGGAGCCCAGCCGTCGGTGACGGTCCACTCGAGGAGGCGCTCGGCCGGGACGCCCGCCCGGACGGCGTCGTTGTGGCGCTCGAACGCGGCGATCATGGCGTCGCGGTCCTCGAAGCGGTCGTCGAAGCGCTGGTGCATCATGCGGACCATGGCCTGCATCCACTCGTCACCCATGTCGGCCAGCATCTTCATGCCGAAAATCGTGTTGGAGCAGCTGGTGTACCACTGGTCGGGGTCCCGCAGCGAGAGGATCACGAGCGCATCGGGGTTGGCCCCGGTGAGCTCGGGCCAGAAGCTCGCTCCGGGCCAGTCCACCTGGGTGACGTAGCCCGCCATGAGGGCGGCCCAGTCCACGGGCCGGTCATCGATGGCGTCGGTCCAGACGCGCTGCTGCTCGGGGCTCGGAATCACCTCGATCATGTGATGGCACGGGCCGTCGATCAGTTGCTCGAGAGCGATCTTGAGCGAGTGAGTCCCTGTACGGCCGACGCCGGCCCCAATGACCTTGAGCATCGTGCACCTCCCCAGTGTTCGATGTCGGACCCGCAACTGTAGTAGCGCATTCTCGGGAGTCTGTTCGGTGGGTGGCGGGGCGGGTCGGTAGGAGCGATCGGGCGCAGTCAGAGTATTTATCTTTGGATCACTCTTTACAGATTACTCTGAATAGAATAATCTCTGTAGTCATGCCGAGATGGTCCCGCTCGAATCCCCTGGCCCTCGCCGTGCTGGTCTGCCTCTACGAGAAGCCCATGCACCCCTACGAGGTGGCCCAGACCCTGCGCCAGCGGGCCAAGCAGGAGAGCGTGCGCCTCAACTACGGCTCCCTCTATGCCGTGGTGGAGTCACTCGAGAAGAAGGGCTTCATCAAGGCCACGGGGACCGTCAAGGACGGCAAGCGGCCCGAGCGGACGATCTACCAGATCACCGACGACGGGGCGCGGGAGATGAACGAGTGGATGACCGAGCTCATCAGCGTGCCGGCCAAGGAGTACCCCGCCTTCATGGCCGGGCTGTCCTTCCTGGGCTCGTTGCACCCCGAGGAGGCGATCATGGCGCTGCGGGCCCGGGCCGACGCGCTGAGGATCCGGCTGCTCAGCATGCGCAGCACCATGAAGGCCACCCGCGAGGCCGGCCTGCCCCGCCTCTTCGAGCTCGAGACGGAGTACGAGGAGGCGCAGCTGGTGGCGGAGCTGAAGTTCGTGACGACGCTCACCGAGGACATGGAGAGCGGGCGGCTCCAGGGCATGGACATGTGGCGGCACTTCCACACCGAGGGCTTCAACCCCGAGGAGGTGGAGTTCACCTTCGAACTTCCCGACGAATGACCCGAGGCCGCGTGTTGCAGCACGCGGCCTCGGGCCCACACACCAAGAGCTCGGCTCACGAGGAACCTGCGCCCGAGGCAGCACTCAAAGCGTAGGCGACCCCTTTCGGTCGGGCTCTGCAACGACCAGCGCTGCAACGACAAGCGCTGCAACGACGACCCAGAGCAAACCGACCGAAAGGAGGGGCACTGATGGGTGCCCTCATCGAGGCCGACGGCCTCAGCAAACGGTTCGGGAAGGTGCACGCCCTCTCGGACCTCACGTTGACCCTGCCGCCCGGGCAGCCCGTGGCCGTTCTCGGGCCGAACGGGGCCGGCAAGACCACGTTCATCCGCATGATCGCCACCCTGATCGAACCCGACCGGGGGACGCTCAAAGTGGACGGACACGACGTCGGGCGCGAGCCGATGGCGGTGCGGCGCATGATCGGCCTGGCCGGCCAGTCCGCCGCGGTCGAAGAGATGATGACGGGGCGGGAGAACCTGCTGATGGTGGCCCGCCTCTACGGCCAGGGCAAGAAGGAGGCGGTGGCCTCGGCGGCGCGGATCCTCGAGCGCATCGACCTGGAGGAGGCGGCGGACCGCCAGGTGCGCACGTACTCGGGGGGCATGCGGCGACGCCTGGACCTCGGCGCCAGCCTGGTCGGGGCCCCGCGCCTGCTGTTGCTCGACGAGCCGACGACCGGGCTCGACCCGGGGAGTCGCAACGAGGTGTGGGACGCCATCCGCGAGATGGGGCAGGCCGGGACCGACATGTTGCTGACGACGCAGTATCTCGACGAGGCCGATCATCTGGCGGCGTACATCGTCATCATCGACGAGGGCCGGGTCATCGCCCAGGGGACGCCCAACGAGCTGAAGTCCCGGGTGGGGGCCGACATGGTCGAGCTGCACACGGCCGACGTGGCGACGATGCGGCGGGCGGCCGAGGTGCTCTCGAGGCTCGGCGTGGCCGAGCCCTCGACCGACCCGGCGACGCGGCGCTGCTCCATCGCCGCACCGGGCGGGGCGGCGTTGCTGCCCGTGGTGGTGCGCGCCCTCGACGAGGCCGAGGTGGCGGTGGAGGACATCGCGCTGCGGCGACCCACTCTGGACGAGGTCTTCCTCGCCCTGACGGGGCATTCGACCCGGCACGACGACCAGAACGGCGGCAACGCCAACGCCAACGACACAGACCCCACGGGTCCGCAGGAGGACGCAGCATGACGACGACCGAGTTGCGAGTGGAACCGCCCCGCCAGGTGCGCGGCGTGCGGGCGGACAACCGGGGAGCGTCCTACCTCGCCGCGGCGAGCCAGGTGTACGGGCGCACGATCAAGAAGTTCGTGCGCACGCCGTCGCTGATCGTCGCCGGGACGGCGCAGGGCGTCCTGTTCCTGCTGATCTTCCGCTACGTGTTCGGCGGGGCGGTGGCCCACACGGGTGGGCTGTCCTACGTGGACTTCCTGGTGCCGGGTTTCGTGGTGGTGGGTGTGCTGTTCCAAGGGATGGGGGCGGCGGCCGGGGTGGCCGAAGACCGGCAGGGCGGCTTGTTCGACCGGCTGCGCTCGTTGCCCATTCGCCTGCTGTCGATCGTGACGGGACGGGTGGGCGCGGACACGACGCTGGTGGCCTGGGGCTGTTTCGTCATGACGGTGGTCGGGTTCGCGGTGGGCTTCCGCATCCACGGCTCGACGGCCGACGCGGTGGCGGCCTTCGGGCTGACGATCCTCTACGGGTTCGCATTCGTGTGGCTCTTCATCGCCCTCGGCTTGATGGCGGGTTCGCCGCAAGCGGCCCAGGGGCTGTCGTTCCTCGTCTTCCCGCTGAGCTTCGTGTCGTCGGCCTATGTACCGGTGGCCACGATGCCGGGTTGGCTGCAGGGCTTCGCGCCTGAACCAGCCGCTGACCCAGATGGTGAACACGGCCCGCCTGCTCACGGGTGGGCCGGCGGCGGAGCAACTGCTGGGGCACTCGGTCTCTTACTATCTTGTGCCGTCGCTGCTGTGGACGGCGGGACTGATCGTGGTGTTCGCCCCGCTGGCGGTGTGGAAGCTGAAGCACTCGTAACCGATCGGTCCGGTCCGGCTCCGGTCCGCTCCGGTCCGGTCCGGCGACGCCCGTGGCGTGGCGCATCCGAGCGAGAATGGAGTGTGGCCGGACCGAATCGACAGGCGGTGGACTGACGTGCACGGGCTCGGGGCGTCGCTGCGTGAGTTCGTGAGGTTCGCCCGGCCCCGGGATCGGATACTGCTGGGGGTCGCCATGTTCGTGGTCGGGGCGCTTGTGAATTTCTACTTCCTGTCGGCGGTGGGCGTGGTCCTCGCCGGGGTGACCATCTTGGGCGCCGTGCGCCGGCGACGCGAGGCGGGAGTGGTCGGGGCAGGCGGAGAGGCGGAGACCGAAACGGACGTCGACGAGCCGTAGGAGCTCAGCGCCCGTTCCATGTCGTCGCGTTGGTCGGTTGGGTCAATGCCCCAGCGCACTGCTCGGTATCGGCAGGGGCGGCTGGGTCAGCCGTCCGCCGGTCGGAGGAAGACGAGTGGAATCTCTCGGTCCGTCTTGCGCTGATAGCCGGCGTAGTTTCGGTGCTTGTCGGCGATGATCGGCCAGATCCGGGCCCGCTCGTCGGCATCGGCAATCTCAGCGGTCATCGACTTCGTGGCTTCGGGGCCTACCTTGACCGTCACCTTCGGATCATCCCTGAGGTTGAGGAACCAAGCGGGGTTCGTGTCGTCGCCGCCGCGGGAGGCCACGACCACCATGGTCGAACCCTCCTGGTAGGGCGAGGTGAGCATGGTCGTGCGCGGCTGGCCGCTTTTTCTGCCGGTCGTGGTCAGCTCGATGACCGGCATCCCGGAGAAGTGCCAGCCGATCCGGCCTCCCGAAGCGCCGAGCAGTACCCGATGCACGCGATTCATGGCTTTGAGGGCAAAATCCGAAGGCATGCGCGGGAAGCGTAACGAGTTCGTTGCCCTGAGCCAAGCTCCTGCCCGGGCGTCCTCGAACCGCTGTGCGAAGCGTCTCGGTGGTGACGAAGGCGTGGCCGAGGCCGAGCCTGGTGCTGAAGCGGGCCGATTGTCGGCCATGACGTTGAAAGCCATCCATTGGAGAGTGGCCACGTAGCCTTGGAGCATGTCCGGTGAGGACCATGTCGCAACCGCTCGCGCGGTCTACGACAAAGCAGCTTCGAGATATGTCCAGTTCGTCGGCACTGAGATCAGCTCAGCCACAGAGGGCCCGATCGACCGGTCGCTGCTCGTGGCCTTCATCGAGTTGATCAAGAGACAGAGCGTCGGTCGCGTCGCCGATGTCGGGTGCGGGCCGGGACGGGTGGCAGCCTTCTTGGCGGAACGGGGCCTCGATGTCGTCGGTGTGGACGTGTCCCAGGCCATGCTCGCGATCGCTCGCACCGCACATCCGCACATCGAGTTCCAAGAGGGTCAGCTCGATGCACTTCCGATCGAAACGGGAGTCCTCGCAGGTGCTGTGTGCTGGTACTCCATCATCTACACACCCCCGGTTCGGCTGGCCGACGCATTCGACGAACTGACGAGGGTCTTGAGACCCGGGGGTTATCTCCTGCTTGCTTTTCAGGCGGAGGGTGAGCCGGTACACCGAGCAGATGCACAGGGCACACACCTGCCGCTCACCAGCTACCGGCACAGCGTGCAACAGGTTGCCGGTTGTCTGGAGGCCACCGGTTTTACGATCTACGCCACGGTTCTCAGGGCACCTGAGCTGGAAGGCGAGACCACGTCCCAGGGATTTGTCATCGCCCGCAGCCCACTCTCGTAGGCGCCAAGTCATGACTCCTGAATCGGCAACGTGCGGGACATTTCGCGCTCAAGCCCGTGATCAGTCGCGTCACGAGTGGGCCGAAGTGCTCGAGCTGACCCGTCGAGTCGGGAAGGGGGCGCAGTGCGTCCCGTCGGATCGCACGCCGACAACGTGGAGGGCTCGGTACTCAGCCCTCCGGTATGCCGGCCGGGGAATCGGTATCGCACGATTGCTGCGATGCACCTTCGACCGGGGACTGCCGGTCGCTCACCTCGTCAAGGACTACTTGACGCCCGCCGGAAAACCGGCCCTGGAGAATCACGCGAGTGCCTCGCTGGATGCTTGCCGCAACCGGCACGGAGGGGAGATGCGTATCATCGGCGAACTACCGGAGGGACTGATAGGGATGGCAGACTCAGCAATAGCGATTGTCAGCATCGTGTCGGGCGCAACAGTCGCGATTGTGGTGCCGGTCGTTAGTGCGAGACTTGAACGAAACCGACTCCGCTGGCAAGCGAGAAGCGCTCGCATTGATGAATTGCGAGACGTTCTCGATGCTGGCCTGCAGGCCATGAGTCTGGTCCGCGGAGGGCTGGAGGCGGCGCTGACGGGGATGGAGGGGTTGGATGGGGTCCGCGAGACCGAAGTGAAGGAGCGCGAAATGTGGTTTGCACAAGAGCGCCGCGAGGAAGGTGGAGCTGCCCTCCCACCGATGCGCAAAGAGTGCAATCGATTGGCCGTGCGACTCGGCCTCCGACATGAGGTCGTAAGGGCCTATGTGTGCGGGCTTAATGCTCTCGCTAATGCGTACGAGAGCCTGAAGTCAAACGACCCTGAACTCATTCTGGCATCCGGGAATGTGCACGGCTTACTTGACCGTGTGCGGGATGCACTGAACAAAGCGGAAGAGGCGGAGTTCCGATTTGTGGATGCTGCGAAGACGCTCGTGGGTGCTGAACCACTTTAGTTCAATGGATCGTATCGCTCTCCCTGTGGGTGACCCGGTACGCCCGGAGGATGAGCTGCCGAACGGCGTAGCGTCGCGACTATGGCGTCATCGACTCAAGAGGGCATCGCGTCGAAGGTCCCGAAGCGACACTCAACTGAGCTCGTTCGAAGTGAACGATCCAACCCAGTCGTACTCGGCGTTGAGGCCATTCGAGCCGGAGGGCAGCGCCGCCAGTGGATCCAGCGGGGCCACCGACAGTGACCCGCCACGCGCCGTTCCGTTCTGAGAGGTGGTCGTGGAGGCCGTGGCGAATGAAAGCGTTCCCGGCGCCGTCCCGTGCTGGATCCAGTCGATGAGCGGCGACAGAAGATTTGCGCCGGGGAGTGCCGGGTCTCCTCCGGCCAGGCAGTGGTACTGCGCCGGAATCATGTAGAGGCGGGAGAAGGTCTGGCTGGCCTGATATCCCCCGGCGGCGTCGACCACCGCCTTGTAGTAGGCCACAGTGCCAAAGGGCGGAATCGCCTGGTCGGCCCAGCCTTGGTAGATGATCAACTTCCCCCCGTCCGCGGCGAAGGACGAGAGGTCGGGATTGGTTGCGTCGTAAAGGCCGGAGAGCTCTGTCAGCGTCCGGTAGCCCGACGAGGTGAAGGGGAACTGCGACAGGGAGAACGAGCTCGCCGGATCGGTCCGGTACGCCAGGTAGCGGAGAAAATTGATTGCGAACTGGTCGGTCAGTGTGTCGTGGGGCCAGCCCCGATCGCCCGATGGTTTGACGAACCAAGCCGACCACCCGAGCTCTGAACCATAGGGCTCGCCGCCCGGATAGAGAGACTGTCCAGCCGGGTCGGTGGGACCGCGGTAGAGCGAGGTCACGACCTGAGCCTGCGCCGCCGTAAGGCAGGAATTGGTGACACGACTGTGGCACTCGATACTCGATGGGGAGAAATTGCAGGTCCGGGGATCGAGTACGTAACCGCGCCCCTGCCCACAGGCCCGCAACACCGCCGCGTGGAGCGCTGGGAGCTTCTCCGAGGTCAGGATCTCATGCCCTCCGGGCCCCGTGTTGACCCGAATGTTCCAGGTTCCGACCTCGCCAACAAGTTCCGACTGAATGTTGGCTGGTGCCCCGGCCAGGATCCCCTTGAAGTCGTGCGGAAAGCGTTGCGCCTCGATGAGTGCCTCTCGCCCGCCATCGGAGCACCCGTCGAAGTAGGAGTAGGCAGGACCTCGCCCGTAGTAGTCGGCGATGAGCGCCTTGGACACGAGGGCCAGTTCGTGTTCCGATGTCGAGCCGAAGATGAGGCGGCTCTTGGCGTCGTTCGCCGCCCAGCGAGCGTCGGTGTTCGTCTTCGTGACATGCCCCTCATTGTCGACAGCGAGCGCCAACGTGTTTCCGGTCACGGCCGGACAGTCATCAGATACCAATGGCACCTGGGGGGAGAGAAAACCGCAGAATCCGCCGCAACCCTCCTGGACGTACTGCCCCTCATACGTCGATCGGGGCAGGCGGAGATCGAAAGAGAAACCGGTGCCGATCTCCCCAATCACGTGGCAGTAGGGGGCGCCGGTGAAGTCGGACAGGCGAGCCGAGAAGAGCCGCACCGGCACCCCTGTCGGCGAGATGAGGTGCTCTGACGTCAGGTCATGGCAGGAACGGATAGGAAGAATGATCGGGCTCCCCGCCGTGGCCGCCCCAGCGTCGCTTCCATGGGGCGACGGCAACGCCCACGTTACTGACAGCGACGAGCGTCAAAAGAAGAACGAAATGTGGCAGCGCGCGAATGGCGCCTTGCCAGGGTCGCAGTCTTCGCGCCATCCGCCCGGACGAAATGTTGGAATCGACCCCGTCGCCCTTTCCCCCGTGCATCGGCGCAACGCTACAACTGCGCTCTCGGGGCAGGTCGCATCCGTTCGGGGACATCACCCCAACCGACTAGCTCAGCGTGCCCCCGACGAGACTCGCAACTGTCGCGATAAAACGGGGAATCGCGTCTGGATCTCCTGCGCTGCGGGTGGGGTTGAGCTCCCCGATTGACAAGGTCCGGAAGCGCGCGTCTTGGGCGGCAATCCGAAGTGCGACCGCAGCCTGGTCGAGCGTCGGCCCGGAGTTGCGGCCGTCCGTGTTCTCTGCCAGGGGCGCATCGACGAAGTCCAGCACATCGACGTCGAGGTGAACCGCCAACGGACCGCGCGGCAGGTGCTCGAGGGAATCGACAGCAGATGAGACGGGATCGTGCGCAAAGGCATCACTCGAGATCACGTGCAATCCGAGGCGTCGGGCTTCTGCTCGCTCCCATTCGGTAGCCAATCTGTCCTCAATACCTAGCCATGCCACTTGATCTGGTTCAAGCAACGGTCGAGAACCGAGCACATCCACAAGCACATCGAGGGATCCGGGAAGGCAGAGTGCGTGGGCCATGCCCATCCAGTCGAGTGCTCCATCAGTCGTGCTCTCGGGCGTGTTGAGATCGTAGTTTCGATCCACATACAACATCCCGACAGGATCTGCGGACACGCGACGCAAGGCGGCGACCACCCCAAGCGCAACGGTGCAGTTCCCGCCCAGTACGAGCAGGGTGTCGCCGCGAGCCAACAGTGGGACGAGGCGTTCGATCAGGTCATGGATCGATTCGGTCACCTGATCGATGTTCTGCGCCCTAGGGTTCAGTCGATCCGGGCGCCAGATCTGAAGGGGCAGATCACCCTCGTCATGCACGTCCAGCCCCATTGCAGTGAGAGCATCTATGAGCCCGGCAGACCGGAGTGCCGACGGTGCCTGCTCTTGTCCGGCGGCATAACTGCCGGCACTACTCGGAACACCAACGATGGAGATTGCGCTCACATTTGGATAGTAGGGCGTTCACCTTTAACCGGGACCCCTGACTTCACTTGAAGGCCACGGCTTCTACCGCTCTTTCAGCACCGCTCCTCACCAAACGTGCGGAGGGCTCTCCGGCCTTCATGCACAGTCACGCCCCGACGATGTGTCATGGGGTCACGTCGAAGCTCGTCGAAGCACCGGCGAAGCTCTTCTGACCCCTGGCGTCGACTTCAACCTGGCCCGGTGGGCCCGCTGGGACCGTGACCTTGACGACGAAGTCTCCGTCAGCATCGGTCTTGACGCTGGCGATCGACGCCGAAGCCCAAGAGACGACGACCGGTTCGAAGGCGAAGAACCCGTGGCCGCTCACCTTGACCCGCCGGCCGACGACGCCGCTCGTCGGGTGGACCGACACCGAGGTGTTGGTGAACAGATCCGCGCTGGCAAAGTAATCACAGCAATAGTCGCTCCCGCCGGCGACCAGGACATCGCCGTCGGCGAGCACCGTTGCCGACGGGTCGACACGAGCCTGGGTCATCGACCCGACAGAGAACCAGAAGCCGTCCTGCGCGTCGAATTCCTCCGTGGTCGCCGTGATCTGGCTGCTGTCGCATTCCGCGGTGCAGCCACCGACCACGAGGACGTTGCCGCCCTGAAGCTCGACCGCCGCCTGGTCCTCCCGAGGTACCTGCATCTGTCCTTCGGTCAGCGACCACGTCGCCGTTGTCGGGTCGTACACCTCGGAGGTCGTCAGCGGTGTGAATTGGCTCGGGTTCCGGCCACCGGCGAGCAGGACGTCGCTGTTGCCGAGCAGGGTGGCCGTCGGGTCCTCCTGCACGGCCGCCATGGACCCGGTGGCGGTCCAGTTGTTGGTGCCCGGGTCGTAGAGGGCGGCCGCGGTCGTGGCACCACCGGCCACGAGAACCTCGCCGTCGCCGAGCAGCGTCGCTGTGGCGTCCTCGTTGAGCGTGGGGAGCGGGCCCGTGTCGGTCCAGGTGGCGGCGACGGGGTCGTACACCTCTGGTGGCGAGTCAGGGAAGCCGGTGACGAGAACGTCCCCGTCGGTGAGGACGGTGGGTGTGAGCCGGTAACTCGCGGCGTTCATCGGCGTGGTGAGGCTCCAGCTCCCGGTGGCCGGGTCGTACAGCTCGGCGCTCGACAGGGCGCTGGGCACGTTCGAGATGCCCCCGACGACGAGCACGTCCCCGTCGGAGAGCAGGGCGCCCGCGACGAGGGCGCGGGCCACATTGAGGGAGCCGGTCTGCGAGAACGTGCCGGTCGACGGGTCGTAGAGCTCGGCGTCGGAGAGACTCCCTTGTGAGATCTCGTTCTCACCGCCAGCGACGAGCACGTCCCCATTGCCGAGGAGCGTGGCCGCGGCACCGTCGCGCCTGATGGCGAGCGAGCCGGTCGGTGTCCATGAGCCGGGCCCGCGGCCGTAGCCCTTCACGGCGAACCCCTGGGGACTCCCGGGAGCGTCGTCGGCCACGGCCACCGTCGCGTGGCGCACGTCGATCGCGGTGGGGGCAAATCGCACCTTCACCGAGCAGCTGGAGCCGGGTACCAGAACGGCACAGGTATCTTTCGCCACGAAGTCCCCGGGATCGTCGCCGGTGATGGCGACGCCGCTCACGTCAAGGTTCGTGGTCCCGTCGTTCGTGACGGTGACGTGCTGGAGGGGCCCCGTCGTCCCCACCTGTTGGCCGCCGAAGGACAGGCTGCCGGGGCTGATGGCCACGAGGGGGCCGGGGCTGTTCTGGTAGACCTCCGCCGTGGCCTGGGCCGAGCCGTCGTTGCCCGTGCCACCGGTGGCGAGCACGTTCCCGTTGGACAGCACTGTTGCGGTCAAGTCGGTTCTGGGGGTGGTCATCGATCCCGTGGGCACCCACCGGCCCAAGGCCGGTTGGAACACCTCGCTGCTCGAGTCACTAGTTCCGCCGGTGGCAAGTACCCAACCGGTTCCGGGCAGCAGCACCGCGGCCTGGCCGTACCTCGGTTCGGACATGGAGCCGGTGACGGTCCAGGTCCCCTTCTTGGGGTCGTACAGTTCCGCCTCGGCATACGCCTTCTGGTTGTCGTTGAAACCGCCTTCGTTGAGCCCGCCGGCCACGAGGACCATCCCGTTCGTCAGAAGCGTGGCGGTGAACTGCTCCCGCGCCTTGTGCATGGAGCCGGTGACGGCCCAGGTCCCCGTCTTGGGGTTGTAGAGCTCGGCCTGCCGGGCGTCGGAGCAGAAGTCGTCGTCGCAGCTCGAGAATCCGCCGGCGACGAGGACGTCCCCGTCGTTGATCAGCGTGGCGGTGAAGAACTGCCGCTCGTAGTGCATGGAGCCGGTCACGGCCCACATTCCCGTCTTGGGGTTGTAGAGCTCGGCGCTGGTCAGGTTGTCGAGGAAGCTGCCGGCGTCGCAGTGACCATCACCCGGGTTGCAGCCTCCTCCGGCGACGAGCACCTTGCCGTCGGCCAGCAGCGTCGCGGTGTGCCCGGATCGGGCTGTATGCAGAGAGCCGGTCGGGGTGAAGGTACCGGTGGCGGGGTCGTAGAGCTCGGCAGTGGCCTCCTGGCTGCCGCTGTTGTCAGTACCGCCCACAACGAGCACGTCTCCGCTCGGCAGGAGGGTGGCCGTGGCGTTGGAGCGAGCCACCGACATGGACCCGGTCGGGGTGAAGGTGCCCGTCGAGGGATCGTAGAGGTCAGCGGTTCTCGTGCCCCCGCCGGCGACCAGGATGTCGCCGTCGGTAAGGAGCGTCGCCGTGCCACTCGTTCGAGGGACCGTCATCGGGCCGGTGGTCGGGGACCAGGTATTGGGCGGCTGCACTGCAGGGGCGCCCGCAGGGACCGTACTGGCGGATGCGGCGGATGCTGCAACAACCGGAAGCATCCCCGCAGCCAGCATCAACGTGGCCCAGAGCGCCCAGTGGCGCCGCCCTCCACGGCGACCGCGCTGTGCGCCCAGTGATCCTCGAACTCGACGATGCGTCATGAGCGACCTCCGTACCGGGCGCCCCATCGGATCCGGCCGTTCCCCACGCTCGGATTTGGGTTGTGCGTCAGGTCTAATCCAGCTTTCCGCAGAGTGGAAGGGGTCAGCCGATGTTCACTTCGTCGTAGTCAGGGATCCCATCGCATGAACCAGATCCGCGGTCCGCCATCAGGGGCGTAGGCATCTTCAGTGAGGCGGAAGCCATATTTCTCATAGATGGACACGTTTCGCTTCGTGCCTGTTGAAAGGAAGGCGCCCATGCCTTCAGCCCGCGCCCGGGCCTGACCCTCGAGGATCAAGGCCCCTCCGAATCCTTGGCCCTGGAGTCTGGGATCGACGGCGATCGAATCGAGCTGCCAGAGGGGCTCGCTGGGGCTTTGGGTCTCGACCCAGCGCCAGAACTCGTCGTACCGATGCCCGCCGTCCTCTGTCAGTGCATGGATCCGAGGTTGGTTCCAAGGATGGTCCGCCCATGATTCAAACCTGCCCGGTGGGATCCATACAGAAGCCCCGCTCCCGTCGTCGGCCTCCGATACCAGCTCTTCCTCGAGCCCTACCTCGAGGAAGAGAGCAAAGCACCGCGTGAAGCACTCGACCCGGTCCAGGACCGCACCTATGGGCCAACACATCATGGGTTCGTCAACGAAGGCACGGCCGAAGAGGGATGCAAGTACAGGGAGTCGATCAGCGCCGGCCGGTCTCACCGCTCTCTGCGGGTGGTCCACTGCGAGGTGAGTGTAACGAGCGATCCGGCGATACATGCATCTCGCCACGACGGCACAGTGGGTAGCGGCAGCAGTTCAAGTGGGTACGACTGAATCATCGTCGGGTCGCCGGGCAACGCCGAACACTCGGCGAGCGAGATCGATGACCGGGAGTACCTGTTCGGCCTCTTGGGCCAGGCTTTTGAGTGCCGGATCGTCGTTCGTGGCGGACTCGATCCGCGCTCGTTCGAAGATTCTGCGTTCCCGCTCGAGCCAATCCGATCGCTCTTCGACGAGGACGGTGTCGAGGCCGACCGCTTCAAAGAGACCGGCCAGGTCGGCGAGCCGATCGGGCTCTTCCCATGTGGTGAATGCCGCCCTCGCTCCAGGCTTGAGCACTCGCCGAACCTCTCGCATCACTTCGACGCGCTCTGTCATCAGCTGGATGGCGTCGACACACACCAACCCGTCGGCTCGGCCACCGGGTAATCCGGTGGATGCAGCGTCGGCGACGAAGTATCTCGTGGTCACATCGTTCGCAAGGTCCGCAGCCCGTTGCCGGGCGTGATCGATACCCACGGGGGAGAAGTCGACGCCGACCAGCTCGGCGCCCGTGCGTCGAGCCAGCCACAGGCCCGGACCTCCCCGACCGCATGCCAGATCGACCAGGAGCGCTCCCGGCGACAAGTCCAACCACGTCACGATGTCGTCCAAACCGGACATCGTGATGAACGAAAACGGATCTACGCCGTCTGGTAGGTCTTCGGCAAAGACGGACTGGATCCACTGGCTCCGGGCGGCTTGGTTGAACACCGTGTCGAAGATCTCAGGAGTGGGCTTCGAGCCTCCCGGCACGAAAGCGAAGGATACGACGAATGATTCGCGAGGACCCTTCGTTTCCTTGCGACGGTTCTCCGAGGGGCATGACCAAGCGTGCCGAACTGTGGCTCCCAACCGGCGAAGTAGGGCCACGTGCCGCTCTCTGCGCCAGACGGGCCGGTACTGCCGAGCACTCCCAGAGTTGTTGAGGGCCGACAATGCGGCGGTGGACCCTGCTCAGCTGTGCCACTGTTCGGGAACACTCGGAGGCAGGGATTGGGCCCGGGGTGCCCGACGGCCTCAGCGAATCGGGCTACCGAAACGAATCACGTTTCCGTCGGGGTCGGTGACGGAACCTTCACGCTTCCCGTACTCCTCGTCCCGCGGACCGTCCACTTCGATCCCAGCCCGTCTCCAATCCTCAGCGACTCGGTCGGCGTCCTGACAGTGGATGTAGAGCACACCGTGACCCGGACGTTCGCCTCCTTCAGCTTGGGCAAGGTGGATGGTGAGGTCTCGATCCCGATGAGCGAAGGCATAGGTGTCGTCGTGGAATGACATCTCAAAGCCGGCACGCTCGAACCAGGAAACGGACCGATCCACAGCGGCGACCTTGAAAACCGGTTCGAACCCCGTGACCAACCACTTCCCCGTCATGAGTTGTAGTTGGCCGTCTCGCTGTCCATTCAGCCCGGCGAGGCAGTCGTGGCAGATTGGCAGATCGGGGTGGGAGCGCAGTCTGACCCACCAGTCCACCGACATTGAGCAGCACGAGCAGGTCACAGGCACGTTCGCCAATGGTAGATGGTGGTTTCCTCTATCGGCCGTACGGGGCACCTCGTCGGCGGCGTCGGCCGTCGAGTCTCCGGAGCTCGGCCGTCCTGGACACGGCGCAAGAGGAGGTGACAGGCGATGATTGTCAATGACCTACTGCTGATCGTGCAGCGCCGAGCGACCGGGAGGCGCACTCGGAGCGCAACAACCCGCTCCCGCCGTGCGGTGAGATAGTTGCACCGGCGATCGGGTTGATTGTCTCGGCCGTTGCACTTGAAGGTACGGTCAGCGCAAAATCGGCGGAGATGACCGGACGTCAAAGGTGGGAGCCGCGATGAATGCACTATCAAACCCAAGGGCTGTGGTCTTTGCCCTCTCGATAGCACTGGTAAGCCTTGGCGTCGTCCTGACGTCGGCTCCAGCGGGTGCGGCGGCTGTGACTGTGCCGGGCGTGCCGACAAAGGTGAAGGCTGTTGGCGTGAATACCGCGATCGATGTCTCGTGGAGGGCGCCGCACTCAACGGGTGGGTCGCCGATCACCGGGTACGTTGCGACCGCGAAAATTGGCAAATCGTTCAAAACTACCTGTACCACCACGGCAAAATCGTGCTCCATAGCTGGACTCGCGAATGGCACGACATATTCGATCCAGGTCTACGCGACGAACGTAAAGGGTAAAGGGAGTTCATCGGCCGCCCTCAAAATCCAGCCTTCGACCACGCAGAACTGTTTGTTCTTCGGCCCCTATGCCAATCTGCAGTCTTGCAATTTGGCTGGCGCCAGCATCCCTGCACCCGCGAATCTTTCGAATGCCAACCTGACCAACGCCGTCCTAACTGGTGTCAACCTCACGGGCGCCAACCTGACGGGCGCCAACCTGACCAACGCCAACCTGAATGGCGCTGGTCTGACGAGTGCCACCCTGACCAACGCCGTCCTGACCGGCGTCCAGTCGGGCGGTGTCACCGGTACGCCAGCCGCGCTACCCACCAACTGGCAGGTGGTGGATGGGTACCTTGTCGGACCGGGCGCCAACCTGACCAACGCCGTCCTGAATGGCGCCAACCTGACGGGTGCCACCCTGACCAACGCCGTCCTGAACGGCGCCAATCTCACGGGTGCCAACCTGACGACCGCCAACCTGACGAGCGCCACCCTGACCAACGCCAACCTGAATGGCGTTGGTCTGACGGGTGCCACCCTGACCAACGCCGTCCTGACCGGCGTCCAGTCGGGCGGTGTAACCGGTACGCCAGCCGCGCTACCCACCAACTGGCAGGCGGTGGATGGGTACCTTGTCGGACCGGGTGCCAACCTGACCAACGCCGTCCTCACGGGCGCCAACTTGAACAACGCCGATCTGGCCGGCGCCAATCTCACGGGGGCCAACCTAGAGAACGCGAATATCGGAGGCGCCAACTTCTCTTCCGCCATCTGGGCGAACACAACCTGTCCCGACGGAACAAAGAGCAACAGTGACGGCGGTACCTGTGCCAATAACCGCTGCCTGGCTCATTCGGACGGCCTCGGTCAGACTTACGCCTCCTGCGCAGCGCTGGGTACGTATAGCGACGCGACGGCAACTGAGGCCGCTACAGCCTACGCCGTCAGTATTGGACTCTCAGCGGCGGATGTCTCAGATGGGTGGACCTGCTCAGCCGACACCAGCCTCGTCGCTGTAGCGATCTCTCCCGATGGGGTGCATGCCATCAATTACCTCTGGGTTTACAGCGGCGACGAAAAGGGCTGGGTGATTCCCGCAACGAACTGCACCGCAAAGGTCGGCTCCTGGAACTGACAAGTCGGGTCACCGCTCTGCGCCCGATTCGAGGAGCTGCTGCGTGGATGGCCTAGAATTTGTCTGTGACTAAGCCGCTGCTTCCCCCTGAGGCCGTGATTCCGATCCCGCCGGAACACTCCGAGATGGCGCTCGAGCCGCTCGGCGAGCAGCACAACTAGAGCGACCTGGAGGCCTGGGGATCGAGCATCGAGCACATCCGGGCGACCCCCGGGATCGGGGCCGAGACTGGCCTCCCGACGGGCCGTACACCCTGCAACAGAACCTTGCGGACATGCGCATGCGCATGCACGTTGCCGACTTCGCCGCCCGCACCGGATTCACATGGACGGTCCTCGAACCAGCGTCTCGCTCAGTCATCGGTTGCGTTTATCTCTATCCGTCCGAGGCCGAGGATTCGCCGCCCGAACAGGTCACCGTGCGGTCCTGGGTCCGCGCCGACAAGGCAACACTGGACGCTGAGCTCTATCGGCTGGTCTCAGACTGGATCACAAACGATTGGCCCTCGGCGAGCTTCGTTTACGCGCCCCGCTGAGAGATCGCTCGTGCTCGTCCCACGTCCGGGTCCTTCGCGCCGTTGAAGCACCCGTCGGTCTTTGCGTTCAACCGCGTTCGAGCCACCGGGCATTTGCCTCGTCAAAGATCCGCTGAGTTCGTTCGAAATCACGCGGGCGCTCCTCGTAGGTCTCGGGGTCCCATTCCGAACGCTCGACCGTGAAGAAATCCCCTCCGTACACGTGGAGAGCGACGGCGAACTCCTTCCGGGAGTTGGCCACCGAATGGATGGCGTCCTCACCCAGGACGAGAACGTCACCCGCTGGTAGCTCTCGGCCGCCAGTTCGTTCGAGGCCACCGGGGGCCCGGCGGAAGAATGCATTATCTTCCTGGCCCCCATACATACCGATGACGGCCCACATCCGATGCTCATGGGGGTAAAGAGTCATTCCTGGTGTCCATGTCACGTGCAGCACGGTGAGGTCAGCGGCATTGTGCAGCGTGGTTATCCCGCCACGACGGACCGGACCGAGTGCGTGTTCGAGGTCTCGGCTCTCCGTGACCAGCTCGGCAAGGACGTCCCGGACGGCCAAGACCGGCGTGTGCTCGGTCAGAGCCACTCGACACCTCGCAACGATGTCTTCGACAACCAGGGCCATTTCTAGAGGTTAGGGGCGTGACCCAGGCCGCGGTACGGGGACCTCTTCGACGAACTGACTACAGTCGAATCGTGGGCCGTACCGACGATTCCTCGATAGCGCCCCAGATCGAGGAGCACTACGAGGGTTATGACGAATCGGGTCGGCTGGACAAGCCGCGTGGCGCCGTGGAGTTCCTTCGAACTATGGAGATTGTCGGACGCTTCTTGCCCCCGCCGCCAGCGCGTCTCCTCGATGTCGGGGGTGGCCCTGGGCGCTACGCGCTGGAGTTTCAGAATGCCGGTTATGACGTCGAGCTGGTCGACGTCCTGGAGGCGCACGTGGCCCAAGCGAAAGTCGCGGGCGTCAAACTCGCCGCCGTAGGTGACGCCCGGAACCTCAGACAGGCCGACGCATCAGCGGACGCCGTGCTGCTGCTCGGACCGCTCTACCACCTCACGGAACGGCGAGACCGCGTCCGGGCATGGACAGAAGCAGCGCGTGTCGTCCGGCCCGACGGAGTGGTGATCGGCGCCGCGATTTCGCGGTTCGCCTCGCTGATCGACGGGCTCAATCTTGGTCTGCTCGCCGATCCGGGCTTCGTGGCAATCGTCGATGAGGATCTGCGCACGGGTCAACATCGCAACCCGGATCAACACGAGAAGTGGTTCACAACGGCATACTTTCACCATCCCGACGAGCTTTCTCCTGAGATGACGGAAGCCGGACTGGTGTCCGAGTTGGTCGCAGCCGTCGAGGGCCCTGCTCAAACCGTCGGTCCCGCACTCGAAGAGTGGCTGGAAAATGCACAACTGCGTGAATCGTTGCTCTCTTTCCTGGCCAAGGTCGAAACGGAACCAGCGATCATCGGCTCCACTGGTCACTTGTTGGCAGTCGGACGACGACCTCCTTCCGGGGCAAACATCTAGCCACCTTCGGCGCCAATACCTCCCATGACGCGTCAGAGGTCGTCACAAGGTCTCACGCGCCGAGCCACCTATCCTGCAGCAAGCACGGCCGCAAAAGGCATGGAGAACTCACGATGACGAATCCGATCTACGCCGAATACCAAGCCGCCGACCCCTATTTCAGTCTGGTTCGAGGAGCGCTCGGCGACAGCGTCGATGGCGATCATTTCTTCGACATCGTCGCTGACGGCATCGTCTATGAGGTCCTCTACGAGTTTCCGGGTTGGCCTCGCACAATCCAGGGTCGGTCTGACCTCATGGCCCAGTTCAAGGGTTATGGCGAAAACGTCGAGCTTGAATCCGCCGATAGTTTGGTTCGCCACACGATGGACGACGGTCGTGTCTTCGTCATCGAATACGAAGTCCATGGGACCATTCTTGCGACAGGTGTCAGGTACGACAATCGGTTTTGTTCGATCATCAAGATCGAAAACCGGAGAATTGCGCACTGGAGGGACTACATGGACTCTCTCGCAGCCTGGAATGCATTGACGGCTCAGACTCAATAGCCGAGGGTCGACCGACTTGAATCAGGGCCGTCGCCCCCGTTCATCGGGCAGGCCCGAGCCCGACCGGTCAGGCCGGGAGTGATCAGTACTCGAGTGGTTCGAGGTAGGACATCAGGAACTCACGCTGGTCCGCGAACACGGGTGGCACCTGGAAGGTCTTGCCCAGTGATTCGTACGGCTCATCGACGAGAAAACCTTCGGGCTTGGACACGGTGGCTTCGAACAGGGCCCCGGAGGGGATCCGCACGTAGATGGACTCGAAATAGCCGCGGTCCTTGCGTTCGGAGACGTCGGTGAAACCGAGGCCCTCGAGATGTGACTTCACATTGGTCTGGGTGTCGTAGTCGGCGACCTGGAAGGCGGTGTGGTGCACGATGCCCTCGCCGTACATCCACCCGGCCTGGTCGAGTTGGGGTTCGGCGACGAAGTCGACCAGGCACCCCGATCCTCCGTCGCCCACCTCGAAGCGGGCTCGGGCACCCTCTTCCTGGGTCAGGCGACCACTCCACCCGCTGGTCATGAACTCGGCCGACAGGTCCAGATCGCGTACCGACACGGTGATCCCGTGCGTGCCGTGGATGCCGAACTCCTGCGGCACGGGACCGGCGGAGTGAGCCGGGCGCTCGTCGGAAGCCACCGCGACGAGTGCGTACTCGATGCCGCAGGGGTGGGTGAAGTCGAGCCGCTTCTCGCCGAACACCTCGGATTCCTCGAACGTGACGTCGTGGTCGGTCAAACGCGAACGCCAGTAACCGAATGATGTCTCGGGGATCGACAGCATCAGGACCCGGGTTTGATTCGTCCCTCGTCGTCCGACGCGCCCTGATTGGCGCATCGGAAAGCACGTCACGAGTGTCGATTCCTCTCCTTGGTCGTTGCCGTAGTACAGGTGGTAGATGGGTACGTCCCCGTCGTAGAGGGCCGTCTTCTTGACGCTCTTCAGCCCGAGCACCTTGGTGTGGAAGTCGTAGTCCTCCTGGGCTGTTCCAACGCACAAGGTGATGTGATGATGACGTCGGATCGCAGTTGTCGTATCCACCATGTCAAGCTCCTCACTCTTCTGGCCCATGGAAAATGGTTGCCCCTGTCACGGCATCAGCTGTTGGCCTTGCCCGTAGCTCTGAGCGCAGATCCGACAAAGCAGCGAAAGCACAGAGATCCGACCGGAACGCCCCAGCAGAAGCTCGGACTTGGCGTCGTGGACCCGAAATCCATTACTGAACCCCCGCGTTCAGGCGCCGTGGCTGGCGGCGAGCGCGAAGCCACGGTACCAGCCATACGAGATCGTGCCCTTCGGTCCCCCCAGTGTGCGAGCTGGTTCGTCAGACCGGCGCGCCCGGAGCCACGAGCGGCCACGGTCGCTCGATCTCCACCACCCGCGCCAAGTCCAGGAGCAGCTGCTCGGCGTGACGCCGCCCGATGACCTGCATGGAGACGGGCAGGCCGTCCACCGTGCCGATCGGAATGGCGACGGCGGGGTGCCCGGTCGTATTGGCCGGGATGGTCAGCGCGCCGTTGTTGCCCAGCGCCGCTTCGAAGCCGAGTTCGGAGACCAGGTCGACCCCGTCGACCACGGTGGGCATGGGGCCCTGGGCCCCGAAGGCCACGTCCGGGTTGGTGGCGCAGATGATGAAGTCGGCCTGCTCGAAGATCTCCGCCATCTGAAAAATCATGGTGCGCCGGAGCGCCTCGATGTTCTTCGCCGTGTCGATGTCGAAGTGGTTGGTCGCGATGTTTGCCGCCAGCATGATCTCGGGGGTGAGCTCGGTCTCACATTCGGGGTAGAGATCGCCGAGCCCGACCAGCAGGCTGGCCGTCCCCGCCAAGGCCCACTCGAGCCCGCCCCGGGGCAACGAGATGGGGACGTCGACCCGGTTCAGCCCGGCGTCGGTGATGAGCAGGGCGGCCGCTTCCTCCACCCGCTCCCGCACGGCCGAGGCCACCACGGCGGCGCCGAGGTCGACGCAGACGACCACCCGCAGGGCCCGGACGTCCTGCCGTCCGAGCCCGGCCTCCCAGCCCGACACCCGGGGCAGCGAGTAGGGGTCGTACTCGTCGTAGCCGTTGCAGGCGTCGAACCAGCGGGCGGTGTCGCGCACCGAGCGGGACAGGCAGCCCATCACGGCGGTCAACGGCTCGATCTCGGTGTGCGGGCCCTTGGGGATACGCCCGAAGGTCGCCTTGAGGCCGAAGAGGCCGGTGAAGCCGGCCGGGATGCGGATCGAGCCACCCCCGTCACCACCCGTAGAGATGGGGAGGAGCCCGCCCGACACCGAGGCCGCCGAGCCACCGGAGGAACCACCGGGCGACCGCTCGGTGTCGTAGGGGTTCGAGGTCGCCCCGTGCAGCCGGGTGTAGGTGACGTTGATGCCGCCGAACTCCGAGGCGGTCGTCTGCCCGACCAACACGGCCCCGGCCTCGCGCAAGCGCGCCGTCATGGTCCCGTCGTAGTCGGCGACCCGGTCCTTGAAGATGAGGGAGGCTTCGGTCTGCGGCCAACCCCGCACCGGGTCGAGCTCCTTGACGCCGATCGGCACTCCGCCGAAGGGGAGCGTCACGTCTGCCGCTTCCGCCGACTTCCGGGCCTGCTCCTCGTCGATGAAGCAGACCGCGTTCAACGACGACTGCTCGATCGCCGTCAGCGAGCCCTCGAGCGCTTCCGTCGGGGACAGGTCTCCGGATCTGAAGGCATCGACGAGGGAGCAGGCGTCACCCAGCCAGGGTGTTCCGGTCACGGCCGTGAGGCTACAGAACCGAAGTTCATGGCTCGAATCGACGGATCGGTTGACGGCTCCGCAGATCGGCAGGAACAAGACCGAGAACTCGGCCCGAGCCTTTCGGGGCTAACCACAAACCCCCAAGACTGGTGGCTGAGCACGAGCGACCGCCGAGCTCGGAGCCTGAGTGACCCCCGTCTCATCAGTGAGGTCGAACGTCCGCGTCGTCAAGGGCGATGTGGAGCACGTGCGCCAAGGCTAATGGCCGAGCATCCAAATCTGCAGGGCAACGCCTTTCTGACACGGGTCGATGGAAACAAATGCATCTTGTTCCGCTTGGGCCGGCTGAAGGCATTTCGTTCCCGACGCCAACTCGATTTGGCCCTTGTGGTTGTAGAGGAAGCGCTCGTTGGCGCTGAAGGTGCAGGGCTTCATGGAGACGGGCGAGTGCACTTTGGCAGTGAAGTCAAGGCATTTGCCGGTGTTCCCTCCGATGATCACGATCGACCCGTCAGCGGCGTCGGCAAAGGTCCAGTGTTGGCCATTTCGATTGACACACTGGGACATGCTGGCCTCAGAGGCAGGGTCGGCAGGAGCGGGAACATCTTCCAGACAGAAATTGGGATCGACCGAGGCGTGAACCGAGAAGTCCACCCCATTGGGCTGGACCAGCGTGGTTGACGCGACCGCTGCTTCGGCGCCGGTGGGCCACGCTGTCGCGCCACCAACCATGGGAAGGCTCAGGCCAACGAGCGCGAGGGCCAATCGTCGGAACGATTTCACGTTCGTCCTCCTCGTTACGGGGGCGGTCGCCCGCACAACCGTGCCCGGAGCGGTGCGCCCCGTCAAGCGGTGTGGCGGGGTGCCGCGGTCGCCTCGGCTGGGCCATTCGCTCCGAATCACCTATCCCGATCGAGCCAGCGCATGAGGTCGGGTGTCGAGGCGGATCTCGGACTTTTTGGGGAACGAGTTCAGCTGACCAGGGAACCGAGCCGGGAAACCCGGCCCCTGGCCAACCGACCTAGAAGCGGGCACGAACGCCCCGAGAGCTAGTCCGTGCAGCGCTTGTTGAAGAAGTACGACGCCAGCGGAACGGCGATGGCCAGGATCACCACCGACCAGATCAGCGACGCCTCGACCGGGTGCTGCATCGGCCAGGCGTTGATCAGGTGCGACGGGTTCGGATTGCCCCACAGGTCACGGACGGCCGCGCACACCGCGGAGACCGGGTTCCAGTCGGCGACGGCCTGGAGCCAGCCCGGCATGGTCGCGGTCGGCACCATGGCGTTGGAGACGAAGGCCAATGGGAACAGCACGATGAAGCCGAACGACGCCGCCGATTCGGCGCTCTTGGCGTTCAGCCCGACGATCTGGGCGATCCACGTCAGCGAGTAGGCGAAGAAGAGCACCACCAGGAATCCACTGAGGATGCCGAGAAAGTTGGCGTCGGGCCGCCAGCCCACGACCAGACCGGTCAATCCCACGATCAGCGCGCACAGGCACGAGGTGAGGAAATCCGCCGCTGAGCGGCCCACAAGCACGGCGGGCCGCCACATGGGCAGTGCCCGGAAGCGGTCGATCATGCCTTCGTGCAGGTCCGTCGCCATCCCCACCCCGGTCCCCATGGTGGACGTCACCAGGTTCAGGGCCAGGATCCCGGCCAGCAGGTAGTCCTTGTAGCTCCCGCCGCCGGGGATCGGGATCGCCCCACCGAAGATGAAGACGAACAGGAAGGTGAAGAGGACGGGCTGGATGGTCACGTCGGAGAGCTGCATGGGCTCCCGCGAGATGTGCACCAGGTTGCGCCGGGTCATCGCCCAGATGTCGGCCAGCGGGCCGAGCAGCCGGCTCGACCGGGGGGTCGAGACGCCGACCGTGGTCGTCGAAAGCGTTGTGGTCGTCATCAGGCGTTCGCTCCTTCCAGTTCGATGGCCGCCGACCGGGCGGCCCCGTCCGCCGATCCATCGTCTTCGTCGTCTCCGACCACCACCTCTTCGACGTGCTCACCCGTCAAGGAGAAGAACACGTCGTCGAGTGAGGGCTGGCGCACCTCGATGTTGTCGACCAGCACTCCGGCCGCATCGAGCGCCCGCACCACGGCGGTAGCCAACCCCGACGTCGTGTCCACGCCGGCCGACAGGCGCCGTCCGTCGTCGCTCACGCTCACCTCGCCCGCCACCAGCGGCGCCAGCGTCCGCACCGCATCGGCATGCGGCGCCGACAGCATGACCTCGAGGTGGGCACCCTTGGCCGCATCCTTCAGCGACTGCGGCGTGCCGTCGGCGATGACCCGCCCGTGGTCCACCACCACGATCTGGTGCGCCAACTCGTCCGCCTCTTCGAGATACTGCGTCGTCAGCAACACGGTCACGCCCTCGCCGAGGAGCTCCCGGATGGCGTCCCACACCCGCTGGCGCGACGTGGGGTCCAGACCCGTCGTCGGCTCGTCGAGGAACAGGACCGGCGGCCGGGTCATCATCGACGCCGCCAGGTCCAGGCGCCGGCGCATGCCGCCGGAGTAGCCCTTCAGCACGCGGTCCGCCGCGAACGTCAGCTCGAAGCGCTCGAGCAGCTCGACGGCCCGGGCCTTGGACGCCGCCCGGCCCATGTCGGACAGCTCCCCGACCAGGGCCAGGTTCTGGCGACCGGTCAGCAGCGGGTCCAGGGTCGCATCCTGGGCGGCCACGCCGATGTGACGCCGCACCTCGTTGGGGTGCCGCACCACGTCGATCCCGGCCACCGTCGCCGTCCCGGCGTCGGGCACGGCCAGCGTGGTCAGGACCCGCACCGCGGTCGTCTTGCCGGCGCCGTTCGGCCCCAGCAGCCCGAGGATCGTCCCCGCCGGCACGTCGAACGAGACCCCGGCCAGAGCCTGGGTCTCGTCGTAGCGCTTCTCCAATCCTTGGGCCTGAATCATCAGGTCGGTAGCCATAGACATCCTTACCGGTCGTTAAGTAAACTACTTACCAACCGCATGGTAAGGAATGAACTTACCTGTCGTCAAGTAGAATCAAGAAGAAATGTCGAGAAAAATGACCCAGATCGCCGACGCCAGCACCGCAAACGGCACGGGGAACGGCACGCAGAACAGCGCGAACCCCCAGGTCGACGGCGCCCTCACCCACGATCCCGCCCGTCGCACCCACGATCCCGCCTCGACCCACGATCCCGCCTCCACCCGCGAGCGCATTCTCGATGTGGCACTCGAGCTCTTCTCCGACCAGGGCTACGACGGCACCAGCCTGCGGGAGATCGCCGAACGCCTGGGCGTCACCAAGGCCGCCCTCTACTACCACTTCGCCAGCAAAGAGGACATCCTCATGGCGCTGCACATGCGCCTGCACGACTTCGGCAAGGACGCCATGGCCCAGCTGGGCGACGAGCCGCTCACCATCGAGCGCTGGGCCGTGATCGTCGACGGGCTGGTCGACCAGATGCTCAGCCAGCGCAAGCTCTTCCTCATGCACGAGCGCAACCAGGCCGTCATGGAGAAGATGCACACCGAGGGCCACGAGGCCGAGCACGAGGACATCCAGAACCGCTTCCGCCAGATCCTGGGCGACACCCGGGTCACCCTGCGCGACCGGGTCCGCATGGCGGCCAGCTTCGGCGTGATCTTCTCGGGTCTCGTCCTGGCCAGCGAAGCCTTCAACGACGAGACGAACGCCGAGATGGGCGAACAGCTCCGCGAATGCGTGCACAACGTCCTCCTCGGATGACCGGGTCGTTCCGCCGGACACCACCCTGCTCGCTACGCTTCCCGGTGAGCCCCCATGCCTTCGACTGACGAGACCACCGCCGACGACGACCACCGACGACAGCGCCTCCGGCACCGCCCACGACCACCCCTACACCCTCGCCATCGACATCGGCGGCACCGGCCTCAAGGCCAACGTGCTCGACGCCGCCGGCGGCGTGGTGGCCGACCGGGTCCGTACCCCGACCACCTACCCGATGCCGCCCGATCAGATGGTCGAGAAGCTCAAGGGCCTGGCCGACAAGCTGCCCGGCTTCGACCGCATCTCGGCCGGGTTCCCCGGCATGGTGCGCCTGGGCCACGTGCTCACCGCGCCCCACTTCGTGTGCAAGGCGGGCCCCGGCTCCGACCTCGACCCCAAGCTGCTGAAGGACTGGACCGACTTCGACATGGCCTCCGCCCTCTCCGAGGCCATCGGCAAGCCGGCCCGGGTCGCCAACGACGCCGACGTGCAGGGCCTGGCCTCCATCTCGGGGAAGGGCTTCGAGGCCGTCATCACGCTCGGGACAGGGTTCGGCTCCGCCTTCTTCATGGCGGGCCGGCTGCTCCCGCACATGGAGTTCTCCCAGGTCGAGTTCCGCCATGGCGAGACCTTCAACGCCCAGCTGGGCGAGCCCACCCGCAAGGAGATCGGCGACAAGCGCTGGAACAAGCGGGTGCAGAAGGCCATCTCCTACCTCGACGTCCTGACCCACTTCGACCACCTCTACATCGGCGGTGGCAACGGCGCCCGGGTGAACCGGCGCGACCTGGGCAACGTGCTCGAGCGCATCACCGTCGTCGACAACTCGGCCGGCATCCTCGGCGGGATCAAAATCTGGGACGACCACCACATATCCGTGTGACCACTGCGACCACTGCGACCGGTCGCCACCCGCCGTCGCCGGCCGCCCACAACTGGAAGGAATGCCGATGACCGCCATCGACACCGAACCGCTCGCCTGGGATCCGCTCAACGAGAAGTACAAGGCCGACCCCCACGCCATCTGGAAGCGCCTGCGCGACGAGGCTCCGCTCTACTACAACGAGGACCTCGACTTCTACGCCGTCAGCCGCTTCGCCGACGTCGACGCCTTCAGCCGCGACCCCAAGACGTTCCTCTCCTCCCACGGCACCGTGCTCGAGATCATCACGGCTGACCGGATCGACATCGAGATGATGATCTTCATGGACCCGCCCGAGCACACCCGCTACCGCCGGCTCGTCTCCAAGGCCTTCACCCCCCGGCGCATGACCCTGCTCGAGGAGGACATCCGCGCCCTGTGCATCCGGCTCCTCGACGGCCTCGCCGGCCGGGACTCCTTCGACTACGTCCAGGACTTCGGCGCCCGCGTCCCCGCCTACGTCATCGCCGCCCTCCTCGGCGTCGACCCGGCCGACCGCGACATGTTCCGCGGCTGGATCGACGAGTCCTTCCACCTCGACCCCGAGCTCGGCATGTCCAACGACGTCTCCGCCGAGGCCATGGGCAAGATGATGGGCTACGTAGGAGAGGTCCTGAGAGACCGCAAGAAGAATCCGCGCGACGACATGTTCACCGACCTCCTCGCCATGGAGATCACCGAGGAAGACGGGGAGGTGCGCCGTCTCACCATGGAGCAGGCGGCCAACTTCGCCCTCCTCATCGGCAGCGCCGGCACCGAGACGGTGGCCCGACTGCTGGGCTGGGCCGCCCTCACCCTCGACAACAACCCCGATCAGCGCACCGAGCTGGCCAACGACTTCGAGCTGATCCCCAACGCAGTCGAGGAGCTGCTGCGCTACGAGGCGCCGTCACCGGTGCAGGCACGCTGGTGCACCGCCGACGTCGAGGTGCACGGCCAGACCATCCCGGCCAACTCCAAGGTCATCATGATCACCGGCTCGGCCGGCCGCGACGACCGGGCCTTCCCCGACGCCGACCGCTTCGACATCCACCGGAAGATCGACCACCACGTCTCCTTCGGCTACGGCATCCACTTCTGCCTGGGGGCGGCGCTGGCCCGCACCGAGGCCCGGATCGCCCTGGAGGAGACCTTCAAGCGCTACCCCGAGTGGTCGGTCGACCTGGACGCAGGCCGTGCCGCTCTACACCAGCACCGTGCGGGGCTACTCCAAGTTGCCCATCTCCGTCTGACCAGGTCCGCGCCCCAGGCAGCACGGCGGGCCTTCACCTCCAGCGCACCCGACAACCCCTACCGCTGCGAGCCTGACGGCGACCCGGCGCCGGGCGCTGAGGTTCAACCCGCGTGGTCGAAGCTGTGCACGTCGAAGGAGATGGGGAGCAGGTACTTCAGATAGAAAGTGTGGACGGTGAGAGCCGGATACACGAGGTCGTCCTGGCGGAGGACCGAGACCCGGTCGTCTTTCTCGGCGTAGCGCTCGCACTCGTCGCGCCGCTGGTCGACCTCGGCGCGCGAGTCCAGCAAGAGGCCGAGGTGCTCGGTCCCCTGCACCGACATCGGCGTGTCGCTCTCGACGAGAAGAATGAACTGATTCGGGTCGGGCTGGAGGAGGTGTGCAGTCCGATTGCCCACCTGGCTGTCGAAGGCGCTCCAGCCGAACACCGCGCCATAGAAGGCGTCGACCTCCTGGCAGAACTCGCTGGTCAGCGAGCCGCGTGCCACCGTGAGCTCCATGTGGTCGAAGCGCATCAGCAGTCGCTCCTCTCGTCCAGAGTGGACAGTAGGTCCAATCCCCGGCCATCGCCTGGCTCCGCAGCCTGCCTGGCGGCGACGTTTGGTCTGACCAGCTCTTTTCTTCCAGTCGGCCGGTCTCCGGGGTCCGGTAGTATGAACGATCTCAAACCGGCGCTCGTAGCTCAACGGACTAGAGCATCTGACTACGGATCAGAAGGTTGGGGGTTCGAATCCCTCCGAGCGCGCACTATAAGTCCAGGTCAGAGCGGTTTTCCACAGATCGCTTGAGCCGAGAAACAGCCCCGTGAGAACATCGTGAGAACCAAGATGTTCTCAAAGATCTCGGAAGGGGTCGCCATGCCGCCAGACCGACGGGCGTGTACCAAGACGCGCGGGGCAAGTGGTACTTCAAGGTCACCGTCGGCCAGGACCCGCTGACCGGCAAGCGCGATCAGGTCACCCGGCGCGGGTTCGCCACCATGGCCGAGGCCGCCGTGAGCGCCGGGAGGTCCTGGCCAAGATCGACCGGGGCCAACTCGCACCGTCGTCGGCCGGCCTCAAGGTCAACGAGCTCCTCGATCTCTACCTCGACGGGATCGATGCCGACCAGAACCTGGCACTGAAGACCCGCTTCGACTACCGCCAGTACGCGGACGACTACATCCGGCCCTACATCGGCGATCGACGGGTCCGTGACATCACGCCCGAGGTGATCCTGGCCTGGCAGCGCAAGCTCTTGAAGGAAGGCGGCGCCAAGAAGAAGAAGGGCAAGGACGGCAAGCCCGGGCCTGGGAAGCCGCTCTCGCCCAACACCGTCAACCGGATCCGAGCCCCGCTCTCCGCCACCTTCAAGTTGGCCGTCCAGGCCGGCATGATCCCGCATCAACCCGCTGCTGCAGGCTCCCCGCCCCAAGCCACAGCGCAAGATCCCGAAGTACTGGTCACCCGAGGAGGCCCGCAGGTTCCTGGCCCTGATGGAGGGCGACCGCACATGGCCGATCTGGGCCTTCCTCCTCGGCTCCGGTCTGCGCATCGGCGAGCTGGTCTCCTTGCGCTGGCGCAGCGTGGATCTGAAGAACCACCGGGTGCGGATCGTCGACTTCGTCTCGACCCTCGGGTACGACATGATGCCCTCGAGCGGCAAGAGCCGCGAGGCCATCCGCACGGTCGAGCTCGACGACGGCCTCGCCGACGTCCTGCGCAAGCAGAAGGTGCTGCAGAAGACCGAGCGCTTGGCGGCACCGTGAGTGGATCGAGTCCGACATCGTCTTCACCAGGCCCGACGGCGGGCAGTACCACCCGATGAACCTCTCCCGCCTGCTGGCCACGTACACCACCGAGTTGGACGTCCCGCGGCTGACTGCGCACGGGCTCCGTCACACCAGCGCCACCCTCATGCTCGCCAGCGGCGTCCCGCCCAAGGTGGCGGCCGAGCGGCTCGGGCATGCCGACGCGACGCTGTTCACGAACCTCTACAGCCACGTGACCCCGACGATGCAGCGTGAGGCGGCGGAGAAGATCGGCTCCATGCTCTTCGGCGAGGAGCCCTAGGTCAGCGGGCTATCGGCCCCTTCAGTCGAGGTCGTTGATCTGCCGAGCGAGGCCCGTCAACACCTCCTCAATCCGACCTGCTGGCGCAGTCCGCTCCAGGGCGCGCGTCGCCATTTCTATGCCCGGAGATCGGCGCGTCCCGAAGAGCTGACTTAAGAGACCCAGCCCTTCAAGCGTGGTGCCCTCACTTCGGTCGTCGCTGAGCAGCTTCGAGAATGCCGATTCGAGCTGATTGAACGGGATGGCGAGGGCGAGACGGTAGATGTCGAGCGCATCCTTGTCCTTCTGACGGTCGAGCCGGGTCCCAGGTTCGAGCCTGTCCCGGATCTTGTAAGCCTTTGCGATTAACAGACCTGCCGGGCCAGCGACCCTGCAAGAGAATTTGACGTCCGTCGGACGGCTCCAGTGCACTCAACACCATCCAGTCGTTGTCGACGACGACGGCCTCAATCCCTGGAACGCTTCGGGCAGACATCTTTGCGTGGCCCTCGAGTCGTGCGCTCCGGTGTCCCTTGTTGGCCGCCAGAGACTCGGGAACTAGCAGATCCACGGGAACGTCGATGCATCCGCCCGCCCGCCTCGGATTGAGCAACCCACTCGCCGGGATTGCCGTTTGGCCCGGGCGAGAAATGCGCATCCTCCATGATCCGGGAGATCTCGGGAGTCGATCCGAGGCTTGTGGGGTTGAGGGCGATGTCGGCGTCGGTCGTGAAGGGGGCGATGGCGATCTCCGTGCGCTCGGTGCGGACGTAAACCGCCTGAGCGCCGATCAGCACCATCGAGTCACTGTGCAGCTGCAACGCCTGGAGTGCATCCAACAGGACCCGTCGGGCGGCCACATAAATGGGGTCGATGTCAATCACGCATTCTCCTTGCCGATGCCCGGGAGGTGAATTCGTCGATGTCTCGACAGCGCCAGGTGTCTTCTGCCGACGACATCCATTCGAGGACGGCATCACCCTCTGCCGGCATTCGACCGGGACCAGAGAGACAGTCGATGACGATCTGACTGGGTGCGGCGTAGGTGAGGCCGTCGACGGTCTCGGTCAGGAGATACGGCACGGTGTTGGGTGCCCTTAGAAAGACGACGTTTGCGCCTTCGTCGGCGGGCAACAACCCGAGCTCATTCCGGACGGCGTCCGATTGCGGAGTCCCGTAGAAGGCCAGTGAGGCGGGTGCGGCAATCGGTGCCAGACGTGATGCGGCGACAGATCCGGTGAGGACGACGGGGTCGAGGAATGGTGCCGTACGAAGATCGTCGAGCACTCCGCCAATCGATGTTCGGGCAATGAACGTGAACGCCTTGTTTGTCCGGTACAGGTCCACCTGGCTGGCCCGACGCCTAGGACCTCGCGGCCAGTCCACGTCGGTGACCGGTCCCCGTGAAGGCCGGGTGATGAGGCCTTCTGACGCGACCGCCTCGAGGAGGCGAGATAGGTACCCCTTGTTGATGCCAGTTGCCGATTCGATGTCCGACAGACGGTACGGCGGACGTACGTCGACGAGGAATCGCATGAGTCGGCCGGCGGTGGCTCCCTTCAGCGTTGCGGCGTTGGGGGAGGGAGTCGATGAGCGGTTTGCCCCTTCGAGTTCGAGGAACAGCGCGGGCGAATCAAGCTTGATTCGGACATTTCCCGTCGTGTCGACGTAGTTGAAGCCTTCCTCCTTCAGCGCTCGTCGGGTTGTCGGACTGAAGTAGTCCGAGATCACGAGGATCGGATAGATCCCAGGGGTCGCCCGGAGTCTCCGCCCGAGTTTCTTGTTGAGGTCGTCGATGTCGCCGGGGCGAAATCGTGGTTTCACCTCGATGAGGAGGAGGTGTTGGCCCGTGGCCGGTGTCCCGATGGTCGCTCTCAGGTCGGGTGTGTCCTGCAAGTCCGGCGTCCCAGTCCGAAGGCAGTCGTGCCTTGAGTTGAGCGATTGCCTGTTGAACCAGCTCCTCGGGTAGCAACTCCGGGTCCATGAGCAAAGTTTACCGAGACAACTACTCTAAGTTGATCATGTAGCCAAGTTTCCTAGGTCAAGCAACTGGCTTATCCATGCAACTTACCAGTTCAGGTAGTGGAATTGCATCGGAACGAGCCAGACCGACAACCGACGGTGATCGCGGGCTTCCCACGCCAAAGGCCGGTACCCTCGGAACCTTGGGCGCTCCCTACGGATCCACCGAAACCACCACGCCGGAGTGGTACGCGGCCAACGGCTGGGACAGAGCAGACAGCCCTCTCACCCCCGGTGCCGCCGTGGCGTTCGAGATGGCTCTCGATGCCGGGCTCGACGGACTCGCCACCCAGGGAAGCGGGTCCGACCTCTTCGAGGCCCTTCCGGCCCGATTCACCCGTCGCTACGACGACGCCTTCTTCGAGCGCTTCGTCCCCGGCTGCGCCGGGTGTACGAGTCGGCCATCGCGGGCCCGAACCAGCGAGTGTGCACGTGCACGGCCGACGAGATCGCGCTCGAGGTGCTGGTGCAGCTGGCCGAGGACTGGGCGCTGTTCGCCGTCGAAATCGAGGAGGAGAGGCCGGGGGCGTTCCCGCTCGCCTCTCCGGAGGACGAATCGAGCTTGTCGGAGTTCCACAGCCTGCTTGTCGCCGACGCCGACGTCCTGTTCCTCTGGGATTGGGAGGACGACGGGATCGAGGACGACGAGGCCTTCATGAGGCATGCTGGCATCGGAGACGCCTTGAAGTTCGAGAACTGGTTCGTCCCGTTCGGGGACCGGTGACGCCTTCGCCCGGAGGCAACGGAACGTTCGGCACAGCCGTCGGTCACACTGCAGGCATGTTCCCCGCCACGGAGCCGCCCTCGGCGATCACGGACGAGTTCTGGGTCTACTGCCTACGACCGGACTGGACGCCCGGCGACTCCGAGACCGTCGGGAAGTGGCAGGTGTTCCTGCCTCGTGAGGAGGTCGATCAGGCGTGGGCCAGCGTGGTCGACCTGGTCCGAGCGGGCGAGTTGGGTCCCGTCGCCAAGGTGTCGACCGCGCGTCCGAGCTCGAAGTCCGTCGGTGGCCCCAATGCGCACGTCATCATCGTCTACGCGCCCGACTGGCGGGATTTGGCGGACGTGCGCCGCATCCTCGGTGCGTTGCGGCAGGCCGGTCTGGCGCGCGGATCGGTGCACTTCAAGCGGGACCGGGAGACCGTGGCCGGGGTCTACGGAAACCGGGGCACCGCGGGGGTGAGCGTGTGGAACTCGCCCGAGGGAGACACGATCACAACCAAGTGGGTCACAGGAAGGCGGCTCGTGGTGACGGACGAGAACTGCGTCGAGGTCGTGGGTGCAATTGAGCGTCGCGACGCGGCTCTGCCGTGAGTTCGATCACATCGAACCCGCGGCCGCAGTCGGTTGATCACCGGTCGTCCCTGCCGCAGGACCTCGGCCGAGCAGTTTGACGATGGAGCAATGGCTCACTGCGGATCTCCATCTCGGACACGTCAATATCATTTCGTACTCGGATCGTCCCTTTTCTGACGTCCATGAAATGAACGAGGCGATCGTCGAGCGTTGGAATGAGACAGTTGGCGTAAACGACCGGGTGCTCGTCCTGGGCGACGTGGCCATGGGTCGCATCGATGACACGCTGAAGATCGCCGGGCGCCTCAATGGCGTCAAAGTCCTCCTGACGGGCAATCACGACCGCTGCGCCTCCTTTCTCGGCAAGAACACGGCGGAATGGACCCGCCGCTATCTGAGTGAAGGTGGGTTCACCGAAATCCACCAAGGGACGCTGCGTGTGGACCTGGATGCTCGTCATCAGGGCGTTCTCGCTTGTCACTTTCCCTACAGCGGCGATTCGACGCACGAGCTGCGCTACGTCGACCAGCGTCCGACGGACCGCGGGGACTGGATTCTCCACGGCCATGTCCACGACGCCTGGCGGCAAGCCGGGCGGCAGATCAACGTGGGACTCGATGCGTGGGGTGGCCACCTGGTCCATGCCGACGAGGTGGCGGCCATGATCGAATCAGGTCCCCATGAACTGCCACGTATCGACTGGGAGCATTAGGCCGAGTCGATACGTGGCAGGCTCGAGATCCTCTCCCAGTCGGCCACTGGGGTAGACATTGTAGACGGAGTGCTGTAGACGCTGTAGACTCACAGGCGGAGGTCAGAGAGATGGTTCCGACAGTCACAGCGGCCATTCGTGCCCTGGAAAAGCAATCTCGAGCCGACCCGGACCTTGCGGAGGCCGTCGTCCTCTTGGCGCAGGGTACCGAAGATGGCGATCCCTTTGAGGCGCCACCCGAGGCGACCCGTCGTGCGGCGCAACTGGTCAATGCGCGGCGGCTTCGGGCCCGGCGCGGGGTCGGCGATCACCTCGCACTGGAAACGTCTGAGGTCGTGGCCCTTCTTCGCTCTGTCAACGACAGGCGCGGCGTCGATCGCCGGAGGAGTCGGGGCCAGCTTCTCGGATGGAAGTCCGGGGCGCGCACGCTTCATCCGAAATGGCAGTTCGACGAGGCGCAAGGAGAGACCTGGCCCGGACTCCCCGCCGTGCTCGAGGTGCTCGGAGACGTTGCTCCAGACCCGCATGTCGCCGACAGCACCATGAGGGCTCCCCGGAAGGATCTCGGCGGTGCCAGCCTTGCGGATCTGCTGGCTCGTGGGCGTCCCGAAACAGTGGTCCGCCTTCTCCAAGCAGGCGCCGAGCAGTCCTGACCACTTTTCCGACCAAGCGACCCCCGGGACTTCGGACCTCTCCGAGTGCAGGTCCATGGTGGCGGATCGACCCAGGGCACCCCGACGACTGGGATTGGGCCCCGTACCCGGAGCCTCGAGGGCGGTTCGATCCAGCCTCCGGTCGCTTCCGGGTGCGCTACGCCGCCAATCTCCCGGTCGTAGCCGCTCGGGAACGATTCCCCGGTCGCATGATCACCGAGGCTGATGGCGACAGCTGGGTCGTCCGGATCGATTCGGTCCCACCGTCGCTCCACCTCACCCACCAGTCGAATCTGGACGCACTCAATCTCGATGACCGGGTGAGCACGGGACGGATCAGTCCGACAAGTCGGTCCGATCCCGATCCTCTGCTCGAGACCTGTGGGCGCCTGGCCGACGCCGTCTACGACTGGTGGGGCGGCTCGCCTCCGCCGCTGCTGTACCGGAGCCGCACCGTCCCCTCGACCGGTCGGAGCATCGCCTTCTCGGAGTGGGCGTCGGTTCGAGCGCGTGTCGTCGGGCGACTGCGCGATGCCCCTTCAATGCAGACCGAGCTCGTACTACGGGCCGGATTCACGGTGCCGCCGGCGTGGCTGGCATGAATGGACCCGTTACTGCTGTTCGCTCCCTTTCCCGCCCGCTGAGCCAATGAGGCGTTCGACCGCCTCGCGTAATGCCGGGAGACGCTCCGTGACGGCTTCTGTCACGATGGCATGGTCGGTGTCGAAATAGTGGTGCGCGAGCTGATCGCGCATTCGAGCGATCGCCCTCCAGGGAATATCCGGCTCCCGGTCGGTCAGCTCGGGCGCAAGGTGCTTGACGGCCTCGCCGATCTCAATCAATCGAGCCCGGCAGGCGTCGTAGACGACACCCTCGTCAAGGCTTCCCTCAGCCAGGTACCCGGAGATGGCCTCGATTGCTCCCAGTACATCGGTCAACCACGCGGAATCCCTCCGACTCACAGAACCAGGGCTTCGGCGAGCACCTCAGCTCGAAGGAACGGACGCAGAGACGACTCGGTCCCGACGTCGACACGGACTTTGAGTTCATCCTCCAGATCACAGCCGAGCTCGAGGAGGTCGAATGCGGTGGCATCGGGACCGACGTCGACCAGCAGGTCGATGTCGCTGTCCGGCCGGTCCTCGCCTCGTGCGACGCTGCCGAACACGCGTACGTTGGACGCGTGCCGGCGTGTAGCGGCACGGAGGATGGCCTCGCGGTGCTCGACGAGCCGGATGCCGAGCGGCGTCCTAGGAAGAAGACGACGTTCCATGCCCACAATCGTAGTGCGGGTCTCCGCGGCCCGGAGTAGCTCTCGACCAGCCTCCTGGCGCTTCAAGGCGAGGATCGGGGCGGCAGCCGGCCCAAACAAATCTGGATCCATGGGCGTCAGCCGCCAGTGGCTACGACGCGTCGTCATCCACCCACGGTTCAATGGATTGGATCGTTGAGGTGGTACGCCATTCGTCGGCATTGTCCAGCCTCATGCTTTCACCCACGGTGGCGTTACGGATGAGCTCAAAGTGCATGACCTTGCCGTCTGGCGTGATCGGCAAGAGATGGGCCGCGACCTTTGGTTGTGACCCGCTCAACGACGCGCGGCGATCTGGGACGAGAGTCTCTCCCTGGAATTCCGTCCACTCATGGTCGAAACCCTTGGCGACGCGCACCGCCGTCATGTTGTCCAGGTCGATGTAGTGACGCGTGCCGTTGTAGGTGGTCACGACGTAGCGGCCTGTCGTGAGGCCTTCAAGGGTTTCTATGCTCATTGGAATCAACCCTGTGTTGTTCGAACAGCGTCCATATGTGGTTGCCCGTGCTCAAACCACAATCATGGCGCCCACCTACCGAGCACCGGCGATGCGTGAGTGGAATCTTCACGGTTTGGGATTGAAGCCTGGCGCCAGTTAGTCGTTATGTTAACGACATGGCGACGCCAGCCTTCCCGGAGCTGCTCGCCGCGGTCAACGAGGCCATCGTTGCGCTTCGGCAATCGAGGGAAGTTCCGCCAGACGTGGCGGCCCTCATCGAGGATCTCGATGCCTACATGCCGGAAACGGCCATGGGCTGGAGTGTCGATCCGTATTTCGCGACATCGCTCACATTGGGCGCTTACCGGTCCATGAAGGCTCTGCGTCATGACAACGTCGTTGAGCAGCGTCGAGACCTCCGAATTGCTCTCGAGCAGGTGCGCCACGCGCTTGCGCGACATTGTCGACAACACCTGGGCCTCCGAGGGGACCCCGATCGGCGAGGTACTCGAATCGCTCGTTGAGACACTGCGGATTCCTCAGGCGGAGTTGGCCCAACTTCTGGGCGTCTCGCACCGTCAGCTTCAGCGCTATCTGGCCAAAGGGGGCTCCATCCCAGGTCCGGCAGAAGAGACACGGATACGTATGGTCGCTCAGCTCACAAACCAGTTGCGCCACGTGTTCACGGCCCCGGGTGTCCCGGCCTGGTTCAATCATCCTCTCCCAGGCGCGGACTCCAAACCCATCGATCTCATCGACGATCCGAACAACTTCCCGGTTCTCATGGCGGCGGCACGCGGGGCCCGGGGAGCTCCTTGAGCATTCTCGTTGCCTATCGCCACGCGGCGTATGACACTCCATGGTGGGTCCTTCCGAGCACCCGACCCGGCCGCTACAACAGCGCACGTGCTGTGCGAACACAGGTCTGACAGTCAGGGCGAGCCCAGCGGTGGCTCTTCCAGAGGAGCGCCTAGGGCGTAGAGTTTAAACAGCTGGCGTTCGCTTTCCGTGGCTGACCGCCTCTTCGGATTTCGTAGTGTCAACCATGTCGTCCACGATCCTGGCTTGACGTAGCTGATAAGGCCTACGTCTACCGTGCCAGCCGCCCAGAGCACTCTGTCCCTGCGTTCCTGTGTCTTGATCTCAGACTCGCTGAAGACGACCCAGGAATAGTCAGCTCCGCGCCCTTGAACGAATGCTTGAAAGATGGATTCGATCCTGAACCCGCCTGCTCGCTCAATCTCGAAGCTATGGAGAAACGGTGAGGCGTCTTTGGACGACCGTCGAGCCGGATCCGCTTCTAGCACGGCGTCGGGGTGGACCCAATCCGCCGCCCCGCGACGGCCGCCGCGCGCGGTCGGATGGACTTTGACGTTTCGGTAACCCCGGTCACGTGACCAATAATCTTTTAGGACTCGAAACACATGTTGATAGAGGAGTAGGGACGCCGCCAACTTCGTTCCCTGTGTACTCGATGACCCCACCCCTCCCGCGAGCAATTGAGTTTCCGGGATCCAATTCTGCTCGCTCCAAAACTCTCGAGAACTTGTCGCTGTCCCACGCCAGCTCATCTGCGAGCGAAGCCGGCTTGGCACGCTGACCGGGCCGATGAGCGAGGACGTCTCGGAGCTTTTGCACGTCAGTTCGCCGACGCATCCCGCCTTTCTACCTCACTTCGTCAGCGTCTGCTCAAGGAATGGTCCTTCCCCGTCTCCGCAGAAATCAACCAACGAACACAAGGTCGAGATCAATCGCATCTCGTCGACGGACTTCACCTTGCGATTAAGTAGGTCTTCGGTGCAGACCAGATAAGCAAGGCATCGGGCGCGGCTGATGGCGACGTTGAGGCGGTTCCGTGAGAACGGGAACTTGGCCGTACGGGGCATGTCACCCGAAGAGATCGGCTTGGAAAAAAATACGACCACTGCCTCTCGGCCCTGGAACTTGTCAACCGTTCCAATGGGGACTCCACGGGTGCGGTCGTTGGCGTCGAGCGTGGCTCGCAGCAGATCCACTTGGTCGTTGTACGCCATCCGCCTCTGCTCCATTGCTCCTCTGCCTCGCCGTACCGCCTCACTCTTCCTCGGAGGCCAATGATGGCTCGCATGCAGAGCCGTGGCGATCAGGCCGGCCGTGACCGGCCGACCTCTGCCATCGTGGAACTCGATGTGTCGCAGCCGCGCAGCCGTCAAGGATCCGCTGCGCCGGCCTGCGGCCGTCCTTGACTGCTGCTGGTCACGGGTTCCGCTCACTGCTGCTTCGTCGAGCCGCCCCGGCGGGCGTCGAGCCATTCGTTGAGCTCGCCCGGGTCGAACCGGATGAGATGGCCAACCCGGACAAACGGAATCCGCCCCTCGGCGACGAACCGCCGCATCTGGCGAACAGAGATCCCGAAGGCTCTTGCCGCTGTCTCGATGTCGACCAGCATCGGGAGCAATCCGCCCGACCGTTCCCTAAGGACGGGGGTGTTGGACTCGGTGAGACGTTCGGGCCCGTCGGATGGGACGACGTGAGGGAGGACCGCGGGGTGCAATGGGGATGCGCACGGGAGGCCGGATCCGTTAGAACCGTTCTGTGCAGATGAGACCGTGTCGCCGATCACGCTACGCCGCATTGTTTGTCCTCCTTGTCGTTTCTCTGTTGTCACTTGGCGTGAAGATTGTTGGCTCGGCCACGGCCAGCGCGCCGGTGGTCGTGCTCCGACCGGGACCGGTGCTCGACACTTCGGCGTCGTTGGACGAACCGAGCATGGATCCGTCGGATGGTCGCCTGCGCGGTCCTGACTTCACAGCAGATGTCTCGCCGGTCGGCCTGGCCGCAGCGGGTTCAATCCGCATCGGGCTCCTTCGACGTGGCCGGCACCGGCGACCGGCTGGTGACCTTCACCTTGTCGGTGACTCAGCCGAGTGCGGACTCCGGGTCGCTCAATCAGCAGACAGGCGTCTCCGGGTGGCTCCAAACTGGGGTCAGCGGTGCGAGTGTGCACACCATGCTCCCCTTCATCCGCATCGACGACCAGATCGCAGGCGGGACGAGTGGGTCGGCGGAGACCACCGGCACGGACACCTTCGTCGCTTCCGTTCCGGCCTCCGAGCAACGCTCCGTCGCCCTCATCCTCAACGCCCAGGGTTTCTCCCAGACTTTCGACCTGTGGAGCCTCACACGCATCCCACCGAACCCCGTCGTCCTCTACCGTGACCCCGGCTCCTCGACAGTCACCGGGACGGCAGCGTCGTCGTTCAACGTCGCCTTCACCAACCCCGCCGACGGGTTCTCCTCGAGCGACGACGCCCAGGTCTCGAGCGCCACGCTCGGCTACTTCGCCCCCGAGGCTCCCGCCGTCACCCCCGATGATCCGAACCAGGCCTTCCTGACCGTCTCGATCCAGTCCTCGTATCCCTCCGTCCCCTACGGCGAGCCCAACTCGGGCCACTTCTTCTCCAGCTTCACGCCGCTGCCCGGCAGCCGTCTCACCTTCACCCCGACCGGTGGCACGGCTGTCGCCGCCACCGCGGACACTGCGGACTTCTCCTCGACCAACGCGGCAGGTGACGACGACGGGCTCTTCGACGCGCTCTACACCTTCGCCGTGCCGGCGACCACGACCGCAGGCACCGTGGCTGTCACGCCCGGGCCGGCCACGGGCACCGAGTACACCGGCTTCACCGGGTCCGGCAACGCCGTTCCCATCGACATCAGTGCACCGGCCACCGTCGCGCTCACCTTCCCCGCCGTGCCCGAGCCACCGGGGGCCCAACGCAAGGCTCCGTGGGTGGGCTCCCCCTTGCCGGCGACCGGTCTGGCGGCTGTCGGTCCGTCGGGCTCGGCCGATGGCCTCTCTCCAGGTTCGACGAATGGCGGGTTCCCGATCTGGCTTGCCGTCGCTCATCGTCGTACTTCTGGGCGGAGGCGCCGTGCTCCTCCAGCGACATCGCCGCCGGCCCATTCCGGTCGCAGTGACCGTTCCCGGCGGTCCCGTTTCGGATTCCTCCGACGAGCGCCCGCCGGCCCGGGCGCCCGCTCCGGGCCCACCCGTAGTGGATTCGCCCACCGGGCCCGCCTCTTCGGTTCTGAGCGTCGATGACCGGCCCGCAACCGAAGCTGACGAATGCGGCACGGTGGACGATGCGCCGTCGGAGCCCGTCATGGTGTTCAGGGTCCTCGGGCCGCCCGAGATCGTCCCGGCGGAGCAGGGGGTGGCGATCCCGCCCGGTGCGCTGACCGAGCTCGCCTTCTACCTGGCCGTGCACCGGCACCGGCACCTGCGGGTGGGCGAGATCCAGATCGGCCTGTCCCCCCTCAGCGCCAAGCGTCCCGAACGCGCCGACAAGACGGTCCAGAACAACATGTCCTCGCTCCGCCGCATCATCGGTGCGGGCCACCTGCCCGAGGCCGGTGCCAAGGGCTACCTGCTCGAGGGCGTCACGACCGACTGGGACACGTTCCTCACCCTCACCCGCCAGGCCGACGCCACTCCCGGGCACTGCGCTCTCGACCTGCGTTCCGAAGCCATCTCGCTCGTCCGAGGCCGGCCCTTCCAGGGCGCGGAGTACCACTGGGTCGAGGCCGAGCAGTTCGAGTCGCAGATGACCGTGGCCGTCCTGCGCTGCGCCCAGCGCCTCATCGCCGACCTGCGGGACGTCGGCGAACTCGACCGGGCCGAGGACGTCAGTCGCAAGATGGTGGCGATCTTCCCCGAGGACATCGGACTCTGGGGGCTCGGGGCGACGGTGCTCTCCGCCCAGGGCGACCGGAGCGCCGTCGAACGCTGGCTGCGCGACGCCACCCATCACGTCGACGAGGCGGACATCGGCCGCATCCGGGAAGGCTTGGCGTAGGCCGGCGGCGACCCGCCCAGCTCGAGCCGTCACGACGACGTCCAGTCGTAGGAGAGGGCGAAGGCCCGCAGGGATTCCTCGGCCCGCTGGCGTTCCTTGTAGAGCGCGCCCACCGGGCGACCCACGCGCCGCGCCACCTCGGCCATCGTCCGTCCTTCCATGCGGGTCTCGGCCACGACGACCACCTGGCGTGAGGTGAGGTAGCCACGGGCCACCGCGGCGGCCAGGATCCCGGGCCAGCGCTCGAGGTGGTCGGCCTCGGTCTCGGCCATATCGAGGTGCTCGGGCCAAGGCAGCTCCTCGAGACGGAGGCGCCGCAGGCCGGCCTCGCGTCGCACCTCGGTCCAGATGGCGTTGGCCAGTTGTCCGGCCGTGGGACGTCCGGGACGTCGTCGGTGCCCGGCCACCACCTCCCAGGCGATGCCCACCACATCGGCCTCGGCGTCGGCCGGAGCGACGCCCCGGACGACCAGGCGTCGCCACATGGAGCGCAGCTCGGGGGAGAGGATCTCGAGCACGCTCAGGGCGGCGCGGGGCTCCGAGAGCGCCCGGGGGAGGAGCCGCTCGAGGCGGGCCTGCCGGCCGGCCGGGAGGGCGACCAGCTCCGCCGCGGGAAGTCCGGCCGTGGCGAGCAGAGGCCAGCAGACTGAGTTCCTCGGCGGCGGGTTCGGAGGGTCTCTTGGGTGTCGGTGCGTTGGTCATGGGGGCATTTGGCCAGACGACCTTCCCGACCGGGTTCCCGAATTCTTTCCCGATGGGTTCCCGACGTGGAATTTTTTGGGGCGTGTTTTCCCAGCTCATGGCACGTGGGACGAAATCGGGAACGAATGGGGGACTCTTTGGGGAAGCTGGCGGGCGGCGTGATGGAGGTTCCGGGCCAACTCGGTCGCCTCCGGCGAGTCGTAGCCGCGGCCGGCATAGCGCCACTCGCCGTCGTAGTCGAAGCGGTCCTCCCGGCGGTCCTCGACGTAGGCGGCCCGGGCACCGCGCAACGCCCCGAACGTGGTCGAGAAGCGCCGACTCTTTGAGGAGAACTGACCCCGGTAGCCGAGGGTGTGGGCATGGGCCCGGAGGGCGAGCGGGCGGAGCTCCCGACGGTGCCCGAGGTCCCAGGCCGTGCGCACCAACCGGGCCATGTGCGGACGGAGCGCCAAGCGCTCGAGCTGGCCCCGGGAGCGCAGGGGATGGGCCAGCCACCCGGTGCCGTCGGCCGTCTTGGTGCTGTACTTGGCCACGTACGCGGCCACGCCCCCCGAGTCGTGTTCCCGCCCCGGGTCGAGGACCCGCACGTCGATCTGGGGTCCCCATCGGGCCCGGCGCAGCCCGGTCCCGGGCACTTCGGGCACGGCCACGTCCGAGCTTCGAGCCGCCTCTCGGACGGAGCGTTCCAGGAGTGCGGTCCCGATCCATCCCGGCGGCGCTTCGGCTGGGCCCGCTGCTCCGTCGGCCCGGAGCACGACGTGGAGATGCACCAGACCCCGGCGCTGGAACTCCACCACCTTGACGTAGGAGAGCCGGGCCGAGGCCCGAAGCTCCGAAGTCGAGAAGGCTCCAGCCTGGGCAACGAGGCGGTAGAGGCGCAGCGACGTCCGTTCCCACAGGCGCGGCACGTGCGCGTTCCAGAGCACCGCCCCCGGGTAATCGAAGCACTGCGGACACAGCGGCTCACCGACGGCGGGGTCATCGCCGCCGTGGCGGGCGAAACAGGCGAGCGGGACCCCGTGCTCGCAGCGCGTTCCCGACGGCGTGGCCGACAGGGCTCCGGCTTCGAGGTGCCAGGTCCGCGGTGCACGGGACCGAACGAGGGTGCGGTCAGGGTCACGAAGACCATGGGGTGCGCGGCGACGTCGGGCGTCCACCCCCTTGCCACCGCGGATCCCCGCCGCCACCAGTTGGAAGGCGTCGTCCTGGTAGAGGCGGGAGCACGACGGACAGACCGCCGCTCGCCGGTCCTTGCAGGCGACGACGAGGTCGCCCTCCACCAGTTCCCCGGTCGTCGGGTGAAGGGTCAGACCCCGGAGGCGAACCGGGTTCGAGCACAGGCCGGCCCGTTCCACCTCCGAGAGTACGGAGCGCCAATGGGAGCCCGAGCTCAACGTGGGTTCCTCCGCTCCGCGGCAAGGGTCGCGAGCGTGGCGACGGCGTCGTCGTCGAGGTAGTGGGTTCGGAGCTTGACCGGTACCGCGCCCTCGGCCAGCAGGAAGCCCACGCCCCGCAGCGTCGGCTCGAGGGTGGCCGCCGAGTAGCCGGCCTTGGCCCACCCCTGTCCGAGGATGGTGTCGGAGGCCTCCGGCGTCGTGCAGCGGAGGGCCATGCGGAAGCTGAACAGATCCCGCACGAAGGTGGGCACGATGTCGTTGGACGGCTTCTGGGTCGCGGCCACCACGATCATCCCGGCCGCCCGGCCCCGCGAAATCAGGTCACGCAGCGTCTCGGTCAGCTCGGTCCGCTCGTCCTTGGTCCCGCCCCGGACGTAGAAGGCGAGCTCGTCGATGGCGACGACGTGGAGGCCGAACTCGCCGCCGGCCTCGATCTTGCGACGGCCGGCCGAGAGCAGCGTCGAGTAGCGCCGGTCCATCTCGGCACAAAGGTCCTTGAGCACCTCGACGGCGCCCGCCATGTCCGGCCCGACGAAGGTGTCCGCGCACTCCGTCCATGCGGCCAGCTCCACCTGCTTGCCGTCCATGAGCGTGAGACTCACGTCGGGGTCCAGCGCGGCGGAGGCGATGAGGATCGACAGGGTGGCCGACTTGCCCGCCCCGGGCTCACCGCCCGAGCAGCACGTTGCGCTCGGGCAACGAGATGGTGACCGGACCCCCGTCCTCGTCGATCCCGAGAGGAATGGGCTGCCACAGCGAACCGGCCGGCCCGGGCCAGCGTGGGGCGGGGACCGAGAGAGGATCCGCGGGTGATGATCGAGAGGTGGACCACCGAGGCGTTGGCCGCATCGCGGAGCACCCGGACGTCGCGCACCCCCATGGTGGCGGCCAGTGGTTCGGCCGCCGTGGCGATGAGCTCGGCGTGGAATCCCGCCGGCAGCGACAGCTCGAGGCGACGGCCGGCCGGTATCGACTCGGTACGCCGCACCTGGGGGAGCCGGCCCCAACGGCTGACGAGCTCGCAGGCGATGAGCACCCGGGTGAACCAGCGCCGGGTGGCCCGGTCCCGCAGAGTACGCGGCAACGATTCGTCGGATTCGAACCGAACGCCAAAGAGCGATGCCCGCGCATCCGTAGACCAGGATGCCCAAGCCCGGACCGGCGACAGCAGTACAGGTCCGCCAGATCAGGAACAGTCCCACGCACACTGCGGCCTCGAGCGCCCACCCCCGGACGACGAGTGCCATCCGGGTGGTGGGGCCGAGGGTGTGCCGGGACGTCGCCTCAGGCACCTTGACGCCGGAGGTACCGGCCCAGGAGTCCGAATGCAACCAACAGGAGCACCACGAAGCCGAAGTGCGCCAGGGTGTAGCCGACCAGGACCAGCACCAGCACCATGGCCAGCACCGTCAGGACGAAGTGGGCCATTACGACGACGTCTTGGCCACGACGACCTCGATGCGCGAGGCCGAGAAGGACACGCCCGAGCGGTCATTCATGGACCAGGTGGTAGCCACCAGGTCGGTCACTCGGACCGGGGTGAACTGGCCGAGGCCCTTCACCTCGCCGGGGATCTTGACCGTGATCACCTCGCGGGTGCCGGCATCGCCGACGACGAAGAGGTGGACCTGGTTGATGGGAACGCCCTTGGCGTCGGTCTTCTGCTGTTTGGTGTCGAAGTCCAAGGTGGGCTCGGCCGGTCCGGCAGAGACGAAATGGGTGACACTGGTGTCGACAGGCAGTCGCATTGCTTGCTCCTTCCAAGGCGGGAAGGAACGTCCTCCCCTACCTACAGAGGGGCATTTCGCGAGACCACTTTCGACTTCATCCTGTTCAGGGCATTCAAACGAAATGCCGACTCAGGCCCAAAACGACACGGTGTCGACGCACTCCCGTGTCGTTACGACGACACCGGCTGCACCACGATTCCAGACGAACTCAGCGGCACGTACTGCTACGACACGCACAGGGGAACGACACCAGACAACGGACAACCAGCAACCAGCAACCAGCAACCAGCAAGCAGCAACCAACGACGACCAGGACGACGAAACGTGAGGCCGATTCCGACTCTCCTCGCACCGATTCCCAGCCCCAGCCCAGATGTCAGATGTTCTCCTTACATCATCAAGCCGCCCTACGCCTCGGACGGCGGCTCCGCCGCCGCCTCGGCGAACGGACGGTTCCCGTCAGTTCGTTGCCTAGATTGTCGGCCCTACTGGCTTCGGCACAACCCTTTAAGCATGACGAATACATGAACTATCAGGCCGCGTAAGCTCGCCCTGGGCCCGCCATGCAGGTCTTCGAGCGCCTACAACCGTCCCAGGGCCGGTGTGATAAGTGGAGCATCACCTGTGATCAAAGTACCGTCGTTGTGGTGACGACAGTGAGCATCGAGGCCTATCCGCGGCGACACATCTCGCTTGTTGACTGCGGATATGCTCGACCTCGTGGCCTGTTTGGCGGGTGTGGTCCCATGTTGACAGGCCCTGTCACGCTCCTGACTGCCAATCAAGCGACGCTTTCCAAATCAGCGGATTCGATGAGCTAGATGCGCGCAGTCAAGTAGACATTAACGTGTTGCTAATCCGGCTCTCGTCCCAATTCAACTTACCGCCGGCTACGTCAATTCTGGGGGCGAAGATGCCAGCGCAGCACGTCGGTCTTGGCTCGAAGACGACCTTGCTTTCTAGCATCTCAACGCTGCTTCGACACATTGTCGATTTTTGATTAGTGACTATGACCTCAAGCGAATCTCCATGCGTGGAGGAACTTCTGGTATTGGGATCAATGGCTTTTTCAGCGGCGGGGGCTGATCCACAGTGGGCATTCACGAGCCACTGTTCAGCGTTTCGCACCGCATCCGTTCAAGCGCCCTCTACGACGCCACCGGCGTTAGCTACGCTTCGAATCCCTGAGCAATCCCCATTCCACCTCGTCTTTCCTCCATCGACCAGACTTTCCGTGAGGATGCTTCTGTCTTTCGAACGGAACACAACGATTTTGAACTCCGAAGTCGTTCAGGTATTGAGCCTGATATACCACGGGATAGCCCCCGCTATATTGGAAGATGATCTTGTTGGTTTAGGAGAAGCGATAAACAGTCTACATTCAACTGGATTCAAGCGCCGAGCTCTCTGCGACAGGATCCGGCAGTACGAGATTGCCGCGCGAATTTGATCAGTGCACTTGGCTGCGGTGTGGGCCTAAGCAGTATGGGACCGATTCTCTATGTCGTGAATTTCAAGCAGAAACCGATTTCCGTTCAACTGTTCGCTCAATTGCCCAATCTCATCGAGCGGACTATCTCGGGAATTTGCACCTCAGAATACCGGGTATAAGCTGGGGCTATTGAGTGGTTGATCGAATCATTCCCCGCACACTCTTTGATGGCTCATCGCCGTCCGCTTATCTTTCGCTACTACAAGCGAAGACAAGCGACTGCAAGCCCGATTCGTGCTCAGCAAATATGGCATTTCTCTGCGCATTTTCAAGGATGCCCTCGAGTACCGCGTACATGTACCGAGACTCGAAGAAAGGGCTCTTGGAGGTCGGATTAAGGGAACTCGTATCCTCGGTCGGTAACGCCTCGGTCGTCTTTATCGAGGACGAGCCGTTCGAATTGAGGCCCTAAGCTAGCGAGTCTGACGTTCCTGGCGTAAGAATCAAGGATTGGTTTTACCAGCCACTGTGACCGACCTGATTCTCAGTGAGTTCGCCAAGAGGGTCTGGACGACAGGGCATCTGTCCGATCTGACATCGCATTGCACTTACCGGGGCTGCATCGACCAGTTTTCTTTGCTGGCGTGACACACGGGCGCCTCGCCGTAGGCCCCCCGGAGTTCGAGCGAAATCCAAGGTATCGATGGCTGTCGCGCCTGACAACTTTAACGGGTGGTTTATCCCAGATGGCTCGCAGAGGCGCCTGGGTGAGATGGACTTTGAAGAGTCCCTTGATTTCGATTTTCGTGTGAAGGCTCTGTCTGCCGTCGCTGATCGGCTCGAGGAGTACACGGCGTCATGAATCTTCCTCCCCAGGCTTACATGGCCAGACGCCGCCTTTGGCGTCTGCTGATCCCACCACAATTTTCGCTTCCACTGGCAGTTTTACCGGCGGCAGGCAGGTCGAATCGTTGCAGGCCTGATAGCTCAGCGTCATTGGGATCGAAATTGGGCCCAGCGGGGCGCTGGCTTTGGCTTGGAGCTTTCAACTTCACGGTGACGGTGCCGGAATACACGTCGAGCGGCTTGTCGGGCGAGAACGAAAATTTCTGCGAGTGGCCGTCGGGGTAAATGGTATCGACCAGCTGAAAACCAGCCGGAAATTGCGGCGTGAGTGTGGTGGGAATCAAATAGGCATCGGACGGGTGATGCGAATTCATGTGGTAGCCGCGGGCGATTTCGATCGCTACGGCGATTTGAAATTCCCTGGCCGCGCGGAACGGGATCGAGTGAGACGAATATTTGGGGTTTCACTACCGACGACGCTTTCGGCGCGATGTGCGATCCTGCGCCACGCTCAGGTTGCCGGGATTACGAAGCAGCTTGCCAGGCAATCGTGGCGATGAACGCAGCCACGCGCAGTTTGCCCGGCTCATGGGCGGCTTAAACCTGAATCGGCTTGCCCAAGTTTCTCGGTTAAAATGCGGCTCATGACTTGATTCAGATTTTCGCCGGTTTTTTCCTGCACGAAGGCCTGGGCCGTATCCGACCAAGCCAGCTTGAAGCTGGTGGTCAGCGCCGAAATCCAGATCTGGCGCACCGGGGCGTTGGGGCTGATCACGAAGCGAGTTTCGTCTTCATCCTCGAATTCGATTTCCAGCTTGCCGCTGCCGCCTTCGACTTCGAAATTATTTTCGTCGCCGACTTCGAGCAGTCGGTTAGCGCAGTCGGCTTTCTGAAATGTCGCGTCGTCATATGTTTTGGAATTCTCGCTCGTCCATCATTTGCGCTACAGCAAATCCTTGATCTGCTTGTCCAAGTCCGCTTCGTTCGCCAGGCCGATGTAGCGTTTGACGATTTTCCCGTCGCGCGAAATGACCAGGCTGGTGGGCAGGCCGAGCATGCCGCCGAATTTCTCGGCGATGTCGTCGTTGCCCAAAACGATTGGGTAATTCATGGCGAGCTGCTTGCCGCCCACGTCAAAGTTGGTGGTTGTGATGAAAGGATCGACGGAACTTTTCCATCTTCATCCATGGCCACGCCCAACATGGTGAACCCTTTGTCCGCATATTTCTGCTGGTAGCCGATCATCCAGGGAATTTCGATGCGGCACGGCTCGCACCAGGTAGCCCAGAAATTCACCACCACCACTTTTCCTTTCAAACTGTCGAGCGGGACGTCCTGGCCCTGAGATCCTTGAAAGTCACGGCGGGTTCGTTCGCCAGAACTCTGGGCGCGGGCGCACCGGAAGTTTTTGCAGCCGCACCCGGAAAACCCGGCGACGGCGATCAGGACCATCAGTATGAAGGCCGAAAATCAAACTGCGCTTACTCATCTGAGCTTCTCCCCTCACAAAGCAAACTTGTTCAGAAATGCCAGTTTTCCGGACAGCCAGGTCAGCCGGTTCAAAAATATCAAGCCGCCGACCATCAGCAGCAGCGCTCCGCTGAAGTACCTCCACGGTGTGAAGGTGCCGGCGGAATTTTTGGTAAAACTTCAAGAAGCCGCCGATCAACGAGGGCGGTGAGCAGAAAAGGAATCGCCAGGCCGGCCGAGTAACATGCCAGAAGGAAAATTCCTTGCCGCGACTGTTTCTTTGGTCGCCGCCACGGCCAGACGCTGGCCAGAATCGGGCCGATGCAAGGCGTCCAGCCGAAGGCGAACGCAAAACCCATCAGGAATCCGCTGAATGGACCGGGCTGGCCGCCTAGATTGCGGAAACGCACGTCGCGATTGAGCCAGCGGGTGAGCGAAGGTCCCAGCAGGAAAATCAGCGCGACGGCAAAAAAATGGATGGGCTTGAGCCAGGTGCCAAGCAGCGCCGGGCGCAGGTCAGAATCCCGCCGAGGGCACCAGAACGGCCCCGACTATAAGGCCTAGGCGGATCGAAATTTTCGCCAGCAAGCCCGTGAGGTGCAGGCCGAACATCAGGATCAACGCGCCGGCAACGGGCGCAAGGGAGGCCCGGTTGCGCAACAGAAACGAGCCCGACCGCGCTGGCCGAAGCGCCGAACGCGATAAAAACCACCGAAAATCCGATGACGAACGCCAAAGCCGACCAGATCAGGCCACCGCGCGGGCGTTTTGCCTTCCTTAATTGTTCTACGCCGATCCCGGACAGCATGGACATGTAGCCCGGGACCAGCGGGAGCACGCAGGGCGAGAGGAACGACAGACAGCCGGCGACAAACGCGGCAAAGATCGAGATGCCTTCCATCAACTGTCCTTGCTTGGTCTGACTTCGGTACGCGGCGGCAGTGAGCCCACCTTGGTTCGATGCGCCGGAACCAGCAGCCGTTTCCACTCGCAGCCGCGAGATTTTCCCACATCTTGCGCTGCGTTTGCAGACAATCCTGCGGCGCGGCAAGGTCCGAAATGCTTCGCCACTCGAATTGTTCGCGATCGATTGGAGCAGGTTTTCATGGCAGGTGTCGCCAATTCCCTCTTACAGGGGCGATGGCCGCTGGATGCCTGGCCTCGCAAGTACTGAAAATGCTGCTAAAACCAACGAGAAGTTGGCGTTGATCGTGCTTTTCCGAGGTGAACGGGGCCCGCCGCTGGAGCCGCTGACGAGCCGGAATTTATCGTTGTGGTGGCGGGTCCCAAATTTTCCGCCGGGAGGCTGATGACGCCGAATCAAATCACCGTTGCGCGAGTCGCCGCCGCTTTTGCCGCCGTGGCGTTCTTTACGCTTTTCCGACATTCGGTCGTGGCCGATCTGGTCGCGGTTGCGCTGACCGTCATGGCGATCGCGCTGGACGGCGTGGATGGCTATGTGGCGCGCACGCGAGGGCTTGCGACTCCGCTGGGAGCGCAATTGGATATTTTGGGCGATCGCGTGGTCGAAAATCTGTTCTTCACTTTTTTTGCGGTCAGCGGGCTGGTTTCGCTGTGGGTTCCGATTTTGTTTTTTGTGCGCGGGACGCTTACCGATTTTCTGCGGTCGCTGGCGGCGCGGGCCGGGTCGCAGCGGATTTGGGCCGGAACGGCATGATCGAGACCGGATGGGGCCGCGCTTTGGTGGGGTCGCGCGCGAGCCGCGCGGCATACGCGAGTCTGAAATGCGTGTGCTTCTGCTATCTGGGAATGTTGCTGCCGATGGCGCATCTTCCGGTGGGCTGGTTGGCGCCGAAACGCGAGGTCTGCTTTTGCGCGCCGGGTCATTTTCTGGTTTGGGCGACGGCGATTTTTTGCGTGTTCCGGGCGATGCCGGTGGTGTGGGACGGGCGCCGTTACCTTGCGACGCTGAAAGACAGCCAGTGCGGCGTTGCCGGCGGCCGCGGTGATTCGGTGAACGAACCACAGCAACGATCGCCGCGTTTTTCGATTTGGACGGCACGCTGGTTCCGTGCGCCATCCCTCGGAATGGCGTTTTTCCTTTACATTTTGATTGCGCAGCGGCAACTTCGGACGCTCGGAGCATCTGGAGATGGGCTTTACGCGCGGCGCCGCCGCACGGCTGTCGAATTTCGCGGCGAACAAAATTTATCTCGACAGGCCTTCCGGAGTTTCTCTGGCGGCGGAGCTGGGAGGAGTCGATCGTTTCGCAGGTCTCGAATCGCGTGGGGCCCTGCGATTTATTTCGCAGATGGGCTGGCTCGAATCGCATGGCATCAGTCGCAGAACCATCGCGTGCTTTCTGGTCAGTGGCACTTTGCGCCGCTGGCATCGGCAGTGCTACTTTCTTGCCCGGCGAAATTGGCAGTGATGGCCACGGACTTGGCCGCGTGCGCGACAGCCATCCTTTATAATCGTCGACGTTTGGTCCGGCGAACTCGCGGGAGAGCACATGGTCGGCTTCGCCAAATTGCGCGCGATGCTGAGTTCTGGCGAACGAAACACCAGCTCGATCTTGGGCTTCGTACGCCTACGGCGATTCGGTGGCCGATTGCGCGATGTTGGAATGCGGTGGCCATCCGCAAACCGTCAATCCTTCGCGACGGCATGGCGCGCGTTGCTCGCCGAGCGTGGTTGGGCGATGTCATAACTGGAAGCGGCAAAAGATCCAGCTACTGCAAGCCAGGCGAAACTCGGCCCAATCACCCGCGGCGTGAGACCCGCGGTGGCGGAGGAACATTCGCGATGATCAAGATCACAATCGGCGCGGGCTACGAAGAGCTGAGGACTCTTCAAATTCCGGCGCGGATTCCATGGTTGCCGACGATTCGCCCGAATTTACCGGCAGCTTCAACGGCAGACGAACTGGCCAGCGCGAGCGGGCGCCGATTCCTATCGTGTTTTGCCAGCTTTGGGCCGTTTGAGTGGGTCACGTTCACCTATCTGGCATGGATGGAAGGATTATTTTGTTCGTCTTCCATCGGCAGGTGGCCCATGCGCCGCGCACGTCGCGGTGCATCTGCCATCGCTTCGGGATCGCTTTGCTGGCGCGGCGCGCAAGCATCGCTGGAACCCTCTGCGGTACAGTTTCTGCGGCACTGGTATCCACTACCGCTCTACATTTTCTTTTTTGAAGAGCTGCAGGGGCTGGTGCACGTTATTTTCCCGGGCTGGTTCGATCGCTGGCTGATTCAATTCGATTTCAATCTGGCGAGGTACATCCGTCGGTCTGGCTGACTCAATTTGCGAATCCCACGCTGAACGACGCGATGCAGTTTGCGTACATGACCTATTTTTTTACTCTGGTGATCCTGCCGGGGATTCTATATTTCGAAAAAAATTCGAGCGCTTTCTGGACGGTGATGACCGCGACGGCCATCGCGCATTATACGGTCTATGTCATCGCCATACTTTTCCGATCGAGAGTCCCTTATTTTTCGCTGGCCTACCCTGCATTCCGCGCCGCTGATCGGCGGCCCTTTTACCGCGACGATCGAGCTGGTGGAGCATTTCGGGCGCGTCCACGGCGCGCGTTCCCTTCGGCGCATGTGGCGGGATCGATGGTCGCCATCGCTGGCGGCGCGGCGACTACAAGCCATGGCTATACTGGATTTGCGTGCCGTTTTTTGCGGCCATGTGCGTGGCGACGGTTTACGGGCGTTATCACTATGTTGCGGATGTGATCGCAGGAATCGCGGTGGGCTCGATCGGCTGGGCGGCCGGGCAACGGCTGATGAGGAAAAGCGCGAGCAGACGGAGTCTAGAATATTTTTTCCTGGCGGCGCAGGTTGCCCACCGAACCGAGGTTAGCGATGAGGAAAACAAAGCGGTACTGATTTTCTCTGCGCATGTGCCGAGTGAAAGCCGGCGATATTCAAACCCGAGCCCGCAGCACGAACCGTTGTACCCGGCAAGTCGGCCATCTGGTTTTGATATGATGCTCGCGCCTGACGTCGTAGCTGAAGCCGAACGTCGCATTCAATCCGAGGCGGGTCATATCGCCGTATCCGCCCAGCATACGCATCTGGTTGGAGCGCGGCTGGAAATCGGAGTTCGGCGGATTATCGTGAGCCGGCGTCGGCAGATTGATGGCCGAGAAATGCGCCAGGGTCAAGAACTACTCACGATACGGCTTCAGCTTCACCAGTTCGCCGATGGCTGTCAATCTGGCCGTCTGCGGATCGAGATTCACGATGAATTGCGCATCGTAGTGCCGGCCGGGATCGATGCGCAGATGTCGCTGACGATCGGAGAAAAATGCCGCCCATTCGACGAAAAGCAAACGGGGTGAGGATTCGGTGGTCTGGAACACGTTGCGCTGCCCGGGAATCAAGGCGCCGCCGAAAGTGGGATCGAAGAAATATTTCTGAAATGCGCCAGCTGAGCGAATTCCTCGGAACCGCCTTCGCCGTCGCGGAAGTACAGCCGCTGGGTCACCCCGTACTCCACTTCGTTGGTGTCGGTGAGGGTTTCATCTTCATCGAAGCGGATGAATCGGGCGTAATCATTCACGCCGTTCACGTAGGGATAAACGATGTCTGGCTCGATGGCATGTTTCCACTTCGCCGGTGGTGAATCGCCCCAAACGCGGTCCATCGACGGCGGACGGATGTCCAGGGTGAATTCGTCGGTATTGCGTTCGAATCCCTGGTCGACGGGACGGCCAGTCTCCAGTTGCGCGCCGTAATGGGTGGTGCGGAACGTGAAGCTGGGCGTCACGTTCAACCACGAGCCCAAATGCAAGGGCATAGTGACCGTCGGGGCGAATTCCATGCGCGCCACAAAAGCGTTGGGGGCTAAATGGGGTCACCGTATCGCCGCGGTGCGCCGCATCCACGAAAGCGTCGAAGGAAAAATACATGCGGCAGTTTTTGCAACGGGGCCTGATCCACCGAGCCAAACCGCGCTTCCGGCGCGGTGCGCAGGCTCACCGAAGTCTCCGGAGTCGCGCTGACATAATTCTTGTACGACTATGCCGCGAAATTCAGGCTGAAGCCGCTCAAATTCGCGGTCAGGAAGGCGGTATTGCGCACTTCCGAGTTCATCGCCTGCACGAATGTTTCGCTGAACGCCATGCGGTAGGTGAGCGACGATAGTTGTCGAGCTCGGCCACCGCCCGCCATCCATCCGGCAGCAAAGCGGTGAAATAGAATTTAATCCTCGTGGCCGCCCTGCTTGACGAGGGCCGGTGGGCGTCGCCAAGCCGCGGTCGACCACGCCGGTATAATTGGTATCCAGACGCGCATTTTCCCAGGGACGCATGCGCAGGTCGGCGCGCTGGCTCCAACCGCGGCGGCTGTAATAGTTGGCGCCGACGGTCATATCCATCCAGTCGGTCGGCGCCCAATAAAAGGCGTCGCCGAGGATAAAGCCTTTGCTGGAACTGTCGCCGATATCCGGAATCAGGAATCCGGAGGCGCGATGTTTTTCCGCGGGGAAAGTCGCGTACGGCAGATACAAAACCGGCACGGAGAAAAGCCGGAAATTTCCATTTTCGAGGTGCACGGAATGCTGCATGTCGACGGTGGCTTCCGGAGCGTGAAATTTCCAGGTGGGTTTGTCCGGATCGCACACCGTCATCCACGCTTTGTGGATTTTGTAGGTGTCTCGGGTCGATGCGGTCGGCTACGTCCGCTTCGAAATAAAGCGGATTCGGGCTGACCAGCAGAGTGGGAGACTGCCGGCGCTGGATGGCGAAAGTCGCGCGGACGTGATGGAAAGTTCCGCGGCCGGTGCGCACTTCGTAGCGCGCGTCTTCGGCTTCGACGTGTTGGGTTATGTAGTCCAGTTGGACGTTACCGTGGGCGAAGACACTTGGGTGTCTTCGTTGTATTCGACGTGGTCGGCGCGCAGGCGGGTATTTTCATAGTGAACGTCGACGTGGCCGTCGGCGTAGTAAATCTTTCCCACCTGGCGCTGCTGGTCCGCTTCGAGGGTGGAGTCTTCGTCGGGCTGTTTGGCGCAGGGCCGGGCGAGCGACCTGCGACTTCCCGCTGGCGGTTTGCCGAAGGCTTTGCGGGCGTATCGGGGCGCGGAGACTGGGTGGGGAGTTTGCCGCTGCAGCCGTGGGCGCGGAAGCGGTAGCGTGACCGCGACCGAGCAAAGAGCAGGCAGCAGGCGGAACGGACGGCGAATTTGCGGAGAGGCGCAAGACGGTTACGATCGGCATCGCGTGCGTCAGAAACAAAAATTCCCCTGAAAAAGAAAATTGAGCCTAACACGCGGTTGGCAGGCTCGCAATCGGCGACGTGCGCGGAGTTCGGCGGCTGGCCGCGGTGCGAGCCAGTCCTCTAAGAGCTCGCAAAGCGTGCGGCAAGTTGCCTTATACGCTACGGAGGGCGCGCGATTGTTGGGACCGGAGGCGATTTCGGGCCCGTGATAACATCGGCGTGTTCCGTCACTGGAACTATCGCAGCGCAAAACGACCAGTGATACAAATTTGCAAGCAGTGCGGCGCGTTATTGCTCGATGCCGCCAGCAACTGCAATTTCTGTGACGCACCACTCGTCGAAGGTGACGAAAATCTCGAAGCGGTTCCGGTGGGTGTATCCGCGCCCATTGAAGCCGACGAGACCGCAGACTCCGCCGAACCGGAATGGCGCCGAGAAGTCTCTCGCCGCCTGGAAGCCTACCGGGTGCGCCGGGGACGTGCCACGCCCGGACGATTCGCAATCGGGACTGCCTTTCGCGCTGCCCCAGCGGATCGGACGAATCCGTAACGACCCACGAAATCTCCCTTTATGAAGAAGATGCGGTACGTTTGCGCCTGCGGGCGGCGCAGCGCGCGATGCAAAAACAGCGCCAGAACGAGCGCGTGGAAATCAATATCCAGCCGGAGCTGGATTTTTCGGCGAGCGCGGGCGAGCGGGCCCATCCGCAGACGGCGCTGGTTCCGGTGGCGAGCCTGGAAGAGCGGCGGCGCGCGGGAATGCTGGATGCGCTGTTCCTGGCGCTGACCTATGCGGGATTTCTGGGATTGTTCCGATCGCTGGGCGGCCAAGTGGTGGTGGAAAGAGTCGACGCGGCGGTATATCTCGCGGCGTTTTTTCTGTTCTACGCGCAATACTTTTTCCTGTTCACGACTTTTGCGGGCGCAACGCCGGGGATGCAACTGCGGGGGCTGACGATCGTGCGGCTGGACGGCAGCCTGCCCGACACGCAGCAACTGTCTGTGGCGCAGCTTCGGTTACGTACTGTCGGGCGCCACGCTGCTGGGATTCTTCTGGGCGCTGTGGGATGAGGATCGTTTTACCTGGCAGGATCGCATCAGCCAGACCTACATCACGGCGGCGACTCCGCTGATGGAACCGGAAGCATTTGAGATTCCGGCAGGACACCGGCACCGTTTAGCCCACAAATAGTCCAACACGGCGCAACTTCCGCCACGATTGACTTAACCTGTATTGCAGCCTAATATTTCGGCGTTCCGCAAATACTGTCTGGGTCTAAGACTCTTCAGCAGGCTGGCAGGAGGCGATTCGTGGAGGACTGGCAATACGCGCAGGCCGAGAGATCCGAGGGTCTGGCGCAGATGCATCACTTCACGATGATCAAGAAGCAGGGCGGACGGGATATTACGTTCGCGATTGTGGTGAAGGAGTTCGCCACCGCGCCGGAAGGGCAGCACCTGCGTTTTTTCGCCGAAGCGGATAAGCAGGTGAATCAAAATACGGCGGGATTTGTGCCGTCGGCTGGGGCGATTCGATTTTGAAAGCGCTTTCCGATTGCATGCGCTTGATCCGGCAATTCCCGTTCGAAGGCTAGCGCCGCGTTTTTTTGCGCAGTTTCACGGAACCGAGGGAAAAAGAATTGAACCTTTCAAACAAAGAGATTCAGCCGGGCATCTGGGTGATGGAAATGAGCGGCAACGTGCACATGGGCGCGGATTGCAATCGCGTGAACCAGGAAATCGACACGCACATCCAGAAGAAGCAGCTGCGGATTATTTTTGACATGGGGAAAGTGGACCATATCGACAGCGCGTTTGTGGGGCAGATCGTCAAGTCGTTCAGCAGCTTGAAGAAGGTGAATGGCAAGCTGCGGCTGGCTTGCGTGAAGGGCATGGTCGAAGGCGTTTTGAAGATGACGCAGGTGGATAAGGTTATCCCCGTTTTTCCCACGGTTAGCTCGGCCTGCGAGGATTTCGCGGAATAAGCGTTGTTTAGTCCGGTGAACTCGCCGGCAGCCGCTTCAACGTAGTCACGCGATTGAGGCAATTCTTCGCGCTCGCGTTACCCTGCACCACTCAAGGTCTAAATAACGTGTTTCCGTGGCGATACGCCACGCGAAAAAATTCGCGGGGCGCGTGTCGATTCTGGCCTGCCCCGTTCGACGCGTAATTGAGCGCACTCGCACTCGCATAGGCCCGGCTCGTATATAAAAGTAGCGGCCCTGATACTACGTCCGCTCGACACTCTAAGGAGAAAAAAATGCGATTCATGATGATCATGTATCCGAAGGACTACGGAACGGCCAAGGCCGGGTTCGTACCCGACATCACCGACATGGAAGCACATGAGGGTGTACAACGAGGAGCTGGAGAAAGCCGGCGTGCTGCTGGCGCTGGACGGCCTGACGCCGCCGGCGACGATGAGCGCCCGGGTCACATTCAAGGGCGGAAAATCCAAGGTGACCGACGGCCCGTTTCCCGAAGCGAAGGAAGTGGTCGGCGGCTACTGGGTGATCGACGTCAAGTCGCGCGAAGAGGCGCTGCAATGGGCGTCACGCATTCCGGGCAAGGATATTGAAATGGTTGAAGTGCGCCGGTTCTTTGAGATGTCCGACTTCGGTGCCGCGGCGCAGGAGAACATCGAGGAGTTCGAGAAGAAGACCAACGAGGCCGGCACCAACGTGCCCCACCAGTAAGCCGGAGAGGGCCGCGAGTCCGTCCGCTTACAACTTCGGTCGTAATGCCGGCAACAGCTTTGCCGGACCACACCAATTACACTCGGCCGGTACGCCTGAAGCGCGGCCCTGATGCGGCGTCTGCTCGACGCTTAAGGAGAAAAACATGCGTTACATGTTGATCGTGTATCCCAAAATCTACGTGACGGCCGAAGCCGGCTGGCTGCCCGACCTTGACGACAAGGGCGCGCCGGACTTCGCGGAAGAACTGCGGAAGGCGGGCGTGCTGGTCACGCTGACCGGCCTGACGCCGCCCGCGACAATGAGCGCGCGCCTGACCTTGGAAAACGGAAAGGTGAAAGTCATCGACGGCCCGTTCCCCGAAGCCAAGGAAGTGATCGGCGGCGTCTGGATTATCGACGTGAAGTCGCGCGAAGAGGCGCTCAAATGGGCTTCGCGCATCCCGGGCCCGGGTCGGAAATGGTTGAAGTGCGCAGGTTGTTCGACGCATCGGACTTCGGCGCCGAGCGCAGCAGAAGCTCGCGGAGTTCGATAAGCCGGTCAACGAAACAGCCGAAAATGGTCCCGCAGTAATGTCGCACAAACTCGCCGGTCCTGGCCGGAAGTTTCTGGTATTTGTCTCCCCACACCTATCCAGACTCAAATCTTCCCACCAATTAATATTTTCCTGGTCGGCGCTGGCAAGTGGTCCGACGGAACGCCCGGGCCAACGATGTGAGCACCTACCTGCGTTTAGGGCCGCGGCACGGATTGCAGCGCCATGTGAAAAATGTTCAGATGGATGCCGGACATGTCTTCCGGCACGCGCTCAACCGATTCGCCCGCTGATCCGCATCGCGAGGTCCGCGCCGCGATCGACGCGGTGTGGCGCATCGAATCGCCGCGACTGATCGCGGGGCTCACGCGCATCACGCGCGACATAGCGCCGCCGAAGATCTGGCGCACGACGCTCTGGTTGCCGCGCTCGAACAGTGGCCCCGCGAGGGCGTCCCGTCGAATCCCGGCGCGTGGCTGATGGCCGCGGCGAAACACCGCGCGATCGATCTGGTGCGCCGGCGCTCGCTGCTCGACCGCAAGCACGGCGAGCTTGGCCGCGAACTGGAAGAGAAGCAGGAAAAATCCGTGCCCGACTACGTTTCCGCGCTCGATGACGACATCGGCGACGACCTGCTCCGCCTGATTTTCACGTCGTGCCATCCCGTGCTCTCCACCGAAGCGCAGCTCGCGCTGACGCTGCGCCTGATCGGCGGCCTCACCACCCCCGAGATCGCGCGCGCGTTTCTGGTGCCGGAGCCGTCGATCGCGCAGCGCATCGTCCGCGCCAAACGCACGCTTGCCGAGGCACACGTGCCGTTTGAAGTTCCCCGCGGCGCCGAACTTTCCGCGCGCCTCGCGAACGTGCTGAAGGTGATTTACCTGGTTTTCAACGAAGGCTACTCGGCCACGGCGGGCGACGATTGGCACCGGCCCGCGCTCTGCGAAGACGCGCTGCGGCTTGGGCGCATTCTCGCCGGGCTGGCGCCGGACGAACCGGAGGTTCACGGCCTGGTGGCGATGATGGAGATTCAGGCGTCGCGCGCGCGTGCGCGCGTGAATGCAAATGGCGAACCGGTCCTGCTGCTCGACCAGAATCGCGCGCTGTGGGATCAGCTGCTGATTCATCGCGGCCTCGCGGCGCTGGCGCGCGCGGAGGAATTGAGCCGCGCGATGGGCGGCTTCGGGACCTACACGCTGCAGGCGGCGATCGCCGCGTGCCACGCCCGCGCGCTCACCGCCGATGCGACCGACTGGCCGCGCATCGCTGCATTGTATGCGGCGCTGGCGCAGGTTGCGCCGTCGCCGATTATCGAGCTGAATCGCGCGGTGGCGGTGGGCATGGCCGAAGGTCCGGAGGCCGGGCTGGCGATTCTCGAGGCGATTGGCGGGCGATCCGGCGCTGAAGAACTACCACTTGCTGCCGAGCGTTCGCGCCGATTTGCTGCGCAAGCTTGGCCGCCTCGACGAGGCCCGCGCTGAATTCCAGCGCGCGGCGTCGCTCACCCAAAATTCGCGCGAGCGCGATTTCCTTCTCGCTCGCGCGGCCTCCTGCGCCGCCGAAACGCACTAATGTCGCCCGGCCGGCGCCCGAAACATCGCCCCGAAATCCACAGTTATGTACCGAGGGGCACCCGGCGGCTAAGATAGTCGCAAAATCGAGGGTTTCCCCGGTATAATCGGGTTTTGGCAGGCTTGCATACCGAAGCGCGGTTTCCGCGTCTAATTAGGGGTTCCCTGCGCTAATCCCGGCACGAAGGATTATTGCATGAATTCACTTACCAAGAAGATTGTGATTGGCGTTTCGGTGCTGGTTATCGCGTACGTCGCGGCCGGCTACATGCTGGGCAAGTCGTCGAATGACAACGCGTTTCGGGCGCTGACGGTTTACAGCGAAGTGCTGGATCACATCCAGCGCGATTATGTGGATGATCCCAACATGCACGCGGTGACGAACGGGTCGCTGCATGGGCTGCTGGATTCTCTGGACCCGCAGTCGGCGTATCTCAGCCCGCTGGAATACAAGGATTTCAAGGAAAAGACGCGCCAGCAATCCGCCGGCGGAGTCGGGGTTGGCGCTGACGCGCCGGTTTGGATATATCGGCGTGATGGCGGTTTTGCCGGACAGCCCGGCGGCGAAAATCGGGCTGCGCATCGGCGACATCCTGGAAAAAATCGCCGGATTCAACACCAGCCAGATGGCGATTGACCAGGCGCAACTGCTGCTGAAGGGCCAGCCGGGGACGACCGTGCCGCTATCAGTGATTCGCCGGGGCAAGGCCGAGCCGCAGGACATGACTATTACTCTGGCGAAGCTGGCGCCGTCGAAGCTGGTAGTCGAAGACAAATTGCAGGGAGATGTGGCGTATTTGCGGGTGGCGGACTTCGACGCCGGAACGTCGAAACAAATTCGCGAGAGGCTGGTGCAATTGCAGAAGGCCGGAGCGAAGAAACTGATCCTCGACCTGCGCGATTGCGCCATGGGCGACGATCAGGAAGGCATCGCGACGGCGCAGCTGTTCCTGCAGTCCGGCACGATCACGACTCTGAAAGGCCAGACGGTACTCGCCGGTGGTTTCGGCAGCGGATCCGGCCAAGGTGGTTTGGAGCCAGCCGGTGGCGGTGCTGATCGGCAATGGAACGGCTGGGCCGGCAGAAATTCTGGCCAGCGCGATTGCGGACAACAAGCGCGGTCGAAACGATGGGCGATCGGACCTACGGAACTGCCTCGCAGCAGAAATTGATTGGCATGGACGACGGCTCGGCGCTGATTCTGACCGTCGCGAATTATTTCACCCCGGCAAACAAGAACATCGCGACGGACGGAGTGGCGCGCGACGGTCGAAGTGCGGCCTTCGGTGGACGACCTGCTCGCGCAGTCGACCGAAAAAGAGACGCCGATGCCGAGCGCTTCGGTCGATGATCCGGTGGTGAAGAAAGCGCTCGATATTTTGGCCGGGAACGCTACGGTAATCGAAAAGAAAGCGGCGTAATTCACTAACGATTCGGGGCAGGTTCACTGCCTATGCCCCATTTTTTTGGAAACGGAACTATCCGTACCTTGTTCTCATCTGCTTCGCAACGGGCCGGTCGAGAATTTTTTCGCGCGGTCGAAGTGTGTCCGATTTCTGTGTTTTTCTGCTCTGTTTATGTTGGCTCTCCTGGGATGTACCAAAAAAGCCCCTGGCGAAAAACGATCTGCGGGCCGTCACCGACGGAAGTCGTCGACGCAGCGCAGAAAATCACGAACAACAAATCGCAGATTATGGTGCGCCCGCACAGCGCTTCCAGACGTGGCGGCTCCCGGCGCATTGATGACATTTATATTTCGCTGGTAACTCCAGCTGAGGCTGGCGGCTCTGAAGACGATCGCTGAGACTATTGCGCGCGTCACGGGCTGACGGTTTCAAAGACGGTGGGCCTCGCCGGGCGTACTCGCCTTCGATTACGTTCGAACGGAATTCGGACCCATTCGATTCATGTGGTCATTCCGGTCGTCCAAGATTGTTCGAGCCCCGGCCGCCAAGCGAATCGGAAGAGCGCGCGCAGCGGAATCTGGCGATCATCATCGACGATATGGGCTATGACCGTCCTGGCCGATGCCGGTGATTGCGCTTCCCTTCCCGCTGACGGTTTCGGTGCTGCCGCATTTGGCGATTTCGAGCGAAGTGGCGGAAGAAGCGCATCAGCCGCGGAGACGAAGTTCTGCTTCATCTTCCGATGGAGTCCGAAGGCGAGACGGCGAAAGCGGAAGAAATCGAATTGCGGGTGGGGATGAGCGCCAGGCAGGTATCGTCCAGCGGTGGCGGGAATGTTGGAAACGGTGCCGCACGCGGTGGGCGTGAACAATCATCAAGGCTCGCGGGCGACTTCGGACGCGGCGCTGATGCAGGCGCTGATGCCGCTGCTGCGCGAGCGCGGATTGTTTTTCATCGACAGCCGCACCGACGCGAAAACCGTGGCCTACGACATGGCCAAACGCGACGGAGTGCGCGCGGCATCACGAAAAGTTTTTCTGGATGATGTGGAGACGCGTGCAGGCGATCGTCGCTCAACTGGAGCTGGCCGCGCGCGATGCGGCTCGCGATGGATTTGACGATCGCGATCGGGCATCCACGGCCAGCAACGATCGCGGCGCTGGCTGCGGAAGTTCCGCGGCTGCAAGCGCGCGGGATTCATTTGGTATTTGCGTCGGACGTAGTCCACTAATGACCGACGGCTCGACTTGCTGCAGCGCTAGACCGCAGGAACGTGCTTCAGTAGTCTCCGCCGACTTCGTCAAACAAGCGGCGTGGTGGGCAAGAGTTGGGCCTTGGTTCCGTCGTGGACGGCATAGCTGCACGCGATCGCCGTTCGGATGCTTGCCCCACAGACTGCCCGCGCCGTATTCGCCGTGTTTATTGAGCGCGTAAAACTGAATGTGGAATTGTTTCAGGCGTTCGGGAAACGCCTGATAGTTGCGCGCGACGCGATGCAGGGCTTCCAGGCACGCATCGGTGGGCGAGGAGCCGCGGCGCATCATTTCGACAATGGTGTGACCGCCGGAAATTTTTATATTTTCTTCGCCGCGGCCGGTCGATCCGGCGCCGCCAACTTCGTTATCAACAAACAATCCGGCGCCAATAATTGGCGAGTCGCCGACGCGTCCGGCAATTTTCCAGGAAAGCCCGGAGGTGGTGGTGGTGCCGGAGATTTCGCCTTTGGAATTCACCGCGAGGCAATTGATGGTGCCGGTGATCGGATGGGCCACGACTTGTTCGATGTGTTCGCGCCAGGCCATTTTTTCCGGAGTGTCCAGCAGCGTGGCCAGCTTTCGCTTTCCATTGCGGGCTGTCGAGGCCGGGGCGCCAGTTTTCGCTGGATTGCGCTTTCCAGGCCAGCCAGGCGATCCGCGAGCGTTCGGTGAGCAGATTCATGGGGATGAACCCTTCGTCTTCGGCGAACTGCAGGGCTCCCGACGCCGACGATGAACACGTGATTGGTTTTTTCCATCACGGCTTTGGCGACGAGCGACGGGTTCTTGATTTTTTGTACCGAGGCCACGGCGCCGGCGCGGTGGGTGGGCCGTGCATCACCGAGGCGTCGAGTTCGACGACGCCGTCTTCGTTAGGCAGGCCGCCGTAGCCGACCGAATCGTCGTTTGGGTCGTCTTCCACTTTGGTGACGACGGCGAGAGCGGCGTCGAGGGTATCGCCGCCGGATTTCAGGATGGCCATTCCGTCGTCGAGATGGGCGACGCCATTGGCGGAGGAAATAATGATCGGGCGAAAATCCGACGCGGCCGCTGGCGCGCGCGGCGAAGACTCCAGGCGCCGATGCAGACTCGTGGCGCCGAACAAACGCTGAGTGCTCGCAGCGATTGCCGCGCCCAGGGTCGAAAAGAAAAATTTCCTGCGGGTCCAGTCCGTCATTTTTTGTCCCCCGAGACTCCCAAGTATGAGTCTTCCGCCGAGTTGGTGGCGGGCTCAAATCCATCGGGAGAATAGCCTCCAGGCGTAATTGCCGCAAGCTAAGACTCGTTGATCGTTCGGGTTACTTGGCGCGTTCGCGGATTCCATCTGAAATTCTGAAGAGCGCGCGCCAAACCAGTTGGCCGGATGTTTGCCTGTCATTTCGTACAGTAAAAGGTTCTAGCCTGAAAGCTGCACCTACGTTCTATTCACAGCTTCGACGAGCGCCTGTAGTGTTTCTTCAGCGCCTCTTATGTGTCCCCGAGGCAAGGACGGTGCTTATGTCACACTGGATTGGAACCACCTCCCCCTCCGACGCCGGAATGAACGACTTTAAGGAATGCCTGAAAAACCTGCGCGATGGACAATCGGAAGACGCCCTGCAACACGCCCGGCGAGCCCTGGGTATCGCCCCCAAAAACCCATTTTATTTGTCGTACACCGGCCTGCTGGCCGCGCTGGCTGAAAAACGATTTGGAGATGCGGAATCGCTGTGCCGCGAAGCGCTGGGCATGAAACACAATCACGCACAGCTGTATCTGAACCTGGCGGAAGTGTATTACCAGGCGGGACGGACGACCGAGGCGATTACGACGTTGGAAAAAGGATTGGTTTCCGCGGGGCGCGACTTTCGGATCCGGCGCGCCCTGGAAAAAATTGGAGTGCGGCGCATGCCGGTGCTGACATTTCCTGCACCGCAGCCATCCGGTGAACCGGGCGCTTGGCAAATGGCGGCATCGGCTGACCGGGCCACCGAAAGCGGCCTGAGCGACGCAAAGTTTCCGCTGAAAACTTGGTTTAGTCCGGAGTAAAAGCAGCCGGCAAAATTTCTAAACGATATTCCCCAGTGCGCAGTGCCGGGACGAGTAGCCTGGCGGGGCCGCTCGTCCCGGTCCCCCTTCTTTCATCACTTCTTGAATTTTTGTTGTAAGGCTGCAGTTGTGTCCGGCTAGCCCTGGCCGAAAGGCAGGAAGTATTGCGTGCCTTTCACGGGCTGGCGCAAGCGGCGGAGAAGTTCCTGCAGGTCCTGATTGCGCGCGACGAAATCGATCTCCGAAGTATCCACCACCAGAAGATTTGATCCGGAATAGCGGAAGAAAAAATGCTCGTAGGCGTTGGCTACGGCTTCGACGTATTCCGGTGAAATCTGGGTTTCGGCGGGATCGCGCTTTTTTGGTGACGCGCTTGCGCAAGACTTCCGGCTTGGCTTGCAGATAAATCACCAGATCGGGCTGCGGCACCGAAGGCACGAGCATTTCGAAATAGCGGTCGTAGAGTTTCAGTTCTTCGTTGTCGAGATTCAGGTAAGCGAAGATTTTGTCTTTCTCGAAGAGGAAATCGCTGACGATCGGCGCGGCGGCGTCTTCCGGGCGCGCTTCGAGCAGACGGCGGTGGCGCTCGTAGAGAAAATACATTTGGGCGGCGAAAGCTGCGCCGGGCTTTTCGTCGTAAAAATCCGCGAGGAAAGGATTATCGTCGGCGTCGAAAATTCGGCGGGCATGGATCTGCTCGGACAGTTCGCGGGCCAAAGTCGATTTTCCGACGCGAATCGGGCCTTCGATGACGATGTAGCGCGGCGGTTTGAATGCCGGGATCGCTCACGGCGCGGGATTATAGCAAACTGCCGGCGATCTGACAAGTGTACGTGCGTACGAAGCTCGTTGCCTGGTCGCACGCACGATTTTTTCACCAACTCCTGGCGATTGCCGCAACGATCCGCGCCGAGGCGTCCACGTCGCGCGTGTCCACGACTTCCGCCGGCGAGTGGGAATAACGCAGCGGCCAGCCCAGCGGAATATCCACCGAGCCGTAGCGCACGAACGCAGCTCCATCGTTTCCGCCGGCGGTGACTCCGTACTGAACGGGAATGTTGTTGGTGTGCGCGAGTTGGATCACGTCGCTCGACCATTTCATGTGCGCGCGATATTCGAGCTATCGATGGCGCGGATGACGAAGCCGTCTGCCGAGTTTGGCGTCGCCGAAACGTTTCGATTCGAGCGGCGAATCGGAGCTGACGAATGTGTCCACGGCGAAAACGACATCGGGCGAATGGCCTTCGGCGGCCAGGCGATTGGCCAGCTTCGCGGCGCCGACCAAACCTTGTTCTTCTCCTGTGGACCAGACGAAGGTGACGTTGCGATCTTTCAGTGGCGCGCCGAGCGCCCAGACCGCGGAGACCGAGGCGGCGTCGCCGACGCGATCGTCGAAACTGCGGCCGTTGGCGCGCGTTCCGAGCAGCGGCCGATATTCGCTTGGGGATCGTGATGGTGTCGCCGACGCTGATGCCCAGCTTGGCGACTTCCATCGGGATTGCGCGCGCCGACATCCACGCGAATCGCTTTATGGCGTCGGGCTTTTGCGATTCGTCTCCGGGCCACTTGAAATTGTGGGTGTCCCAGCCGAGGGCAGCTCGACGATGGCATCGAGATCGCCTTTCGCGGTGTGGACCAGCGCGGGATGGCCCTGCGAAATAAGCTGAGGTCGCCGCTGCCGCGCCATTCGACTTCGAAGCGGCCGTCGTTCGCGATGGATTTCACCGCGAAGCCGATTTCGTCCATGTGCGCGACGATCGAGAATGTTCTGGCGAATCTTGGTCGCCGGCGGACGGCCGTGCCGACATGCAGGATCAAATTTCCGGCGGCGTCGGTTTCGGTCTTGGCCCATGTCGGCAATAGCGATTGCACTGTTTCGCGAACTTGCGTCTTCGTGGTCGCTCACTCCGTAGGCCTCGCACCAAGGCGCGAAGAGCATTGCGAGTGACGGCGCTGCAGCCGTGCGACAATCGACGGTCGGATTTGGCGCGCCTTCGGCGCCTGTGCTGACGTCTTTGATTGCTGAACCTTGCATATAAACAGCTGAGAAATTGCGTCAGGCTTTCGAGGTCGTGCGCATCGATCATTTCGGCGGAGTGTCGGGCCAAGCCGTGGCGATCGCGATGTGCGCCCACGTTGCAGGGAGCGCCGGCATGGGCAAGTAGCTACGACGGCAGGAGATTGGCGGAGAAGTCCGTGGCGAAAGTAATTTTCGCGGAGTCGGCGAGTTGTTTGAGTTGGGATCCGAACGGGGTGAGGGCGCCATCCGTTTTTTCCACGCCGATCAGGACGCCGCTGCCGGGTTCGCGGCGCGGCGCGTCGACGCATGGTGGGCATATCGGGAATTGGGCCGCCCGGCAGCAAGCGGCCGACGTAGATCATTTCGTCTGCATGGTCTGCGGTGAGGATGCGCTGAAATCCGCGCGCGCCGGTTCGCTGTTGGACCACGAATGCGACCGTCAGCGTGCCTTTGATTTTTGCAGGGATCGAGCTGTTTCAGGGCTTCGATCAGCGCAGCGGCGCCGAACCGGTCACCGACGGACGCGCCGGCGAATTCGTCGCATCGCCCAGACTCATCAAGTCGGCGATTGATGGCGATCGGGCTTAGAATATCCACGCCGGCCTTGCGAACTTCGGCAGCGTTGACCGCGCCGATATCGACGTAGAAATTTTCGAGGTCGCCGGCTTTGGGAGCGTTCAGATGCGCGCCCTGCAGATGGACCGACAATCCCGCCACGACGCCATCGATCCATTTCCCGTTCGCCGGTGCCGATTCTCACCGGTTGCGCGGCGCACAGTTCGTTGAATACCGGGGCAGGCCGAATTGCGGCAGGCGCTGCACGCGCAAGTAGCCATCGGCGGTAATTTCGCTGACGACGAAACCCGGCTCGTCGATGGGAGTGACGATCAGGCGATTTGGGGAGCCGCTGCCGATGCGTGATGATCACGTTTCCGATGTTATCGATGTGGGATGGAGAGCGAACGAATCGGTTGCTGATCTTTTGGCTTAGTTCGCCTTCGTATCCGGAAACGGCCGGCGTTTCGACGACCTGCCTCAAAGTCTCTTGGAGAAAATGTCGAAGTGGCAGCGGGCTTCGCCTTGGGCTGATGCGCGTGAGACTGCGCGATCAAAGAGCAGCCAGATCAGAGTCGGAACACCAAAACGATGCATGAGCTTCAGTTTCATCGTGTCCTCAGGTTTAGCAATTGCGTCCCGACCACGGCGCTTTCGACGAATGCCGAAAACATGTTTCCTCCCGAAGGCCTTAGGCCCGGGAAAGTTCGGTGATCAGGGATTCGCGGCGCTTCAGGGCTACGGAGTCGACTTGATTGAGTACCAGCATATAGCCAACGGCGGCGACGAGCGATCAAGAATAGGAAAACCAGGCTGGCGATCCAGATTCTGCCGGAGGCGCGGGCCGCAATCAGATGCCAAGGCGCACAGCCCGATGACGACGCCTCTGAATTGCGATGCTGGCGACTGGCGGTGGTGCCGGAAGCGCGCTGGCGGCCGAAGGTGCCGTAGTCGATTTTTTTCGGAGTGTAGAGGGACAGCAAATTGCCGGCCGCAAGATTCACGAGGAGGGCGAAGGTGACGCCGGTGAGGGTGGCGGCAACGATCTCGCGCGGAAGGCGGGCGGTAGAGAAAACAGGTGCCCAGCCAGAACAGACAGAATTTCGATGGCCATGATGATGGCGTGCGCCAGATTCTTGCCCAACACAATTTCACGGAAGCGCACCGGCGCGAGAAAGAAGAATTGAACGCCGACTCCGTCGCCGCCGAAAGTGTTGTACACCAGGTTCGTCAGCATCAAGAGGATGTAGGCGGCGCCCACGGGAAACGCCAGATCGGAGGCGCGAGCAAGGATGCCGCCGGGATCGCCGGTACGGGCCGAACCAAAACGAAAAATCACCAGAACGACCACGGGCATGATGAAGGTGAAAAGCATGGGGCCGCTGCGCGAGAGATAGTGAAATTCTTTTTCGACGATCGCGGAAATCGGGCCGGGCACGCCCGGAATATTCCAGCCGACGGCGGGCGCGGCTCCCCGGCGGCGGGTTTGGCTGTGCGCGCGACCGCCTCGCTCAAATTTTCGCCCTGGTACTGCGCGCGAAGGCGGATATTGAGCAGCCCCAGAGATGATCGCGGAATAAAAGCATTGCAGCACGACGGCACCTAGCGCGCGGACGAAATCGCCATGCAGCGCGCTGGCGATGGAATCAGCGGCCAAGCCCGGCGGAAAGAAGCGCTGCAGCGGCAGAACCTGCTCGAGCATAATGCGACACCGCAGGGCCGGCGCCTTTGCTCGAAGTGAGTATCAGCGGATCCGATCAGCTGAAAACTAATGATGAAAAGAAAAAAAATGACTCCGAAAAGTTCGCGCGTGCGGCGCTGGGCCAGCCACCTTTCGATCCAGACATAAACCATCCGGCCGAGAAGAATATTCAGAATTGCGAATAGCCAGCATGAGCGAGCGCCGCCATGAAAAACAGCGACGGCTGCAGCGGCGGTGATCCCCAGCTACGATGCCGGCGACCACAAAATGCCGATCGCGGTGGCCGGCTCCAGCGAACCAAACACGATGCGGACCAAAAAGTAGGAGCGGAAAGTCAACGGGAAATCGAAGCAAGTTGGAAGAATCGATATTTTCGGAAAACGCGCTGGCCAGCACCGGAAAAAACTGCCAGAAAAGAAAGACCGGCCAAAACAGCACGGCGAGGCATTCAGGTTCGCCGTGCGATAGCGAAATACCAGGAGCCAAACCGAGGCCAACGCTGCCGCCGAAACGCCAGCATGCCGCATAGCCCAGAAACATGAAAATGCGAGCGACGAGTTCCAGGCGCCCGCGCACGGTGCGCAGCGAATTTACGAAGAGCCGCCAGCGGACGCTGGCCGATGGCGGCAAACTGTCCTCGCGCATGCCGGGACTGGAATCTAGCCCAACCACGAGAGTTCCTGATCGGCGCGGCGCGTGCCACCGACGATGCGCAGAAAAATTTGTTCGAGAGTTAGTTTTTCAGCCGGACTGCGGCTGGATCGCCGGGAACCGCGCCGGAAGCGAGCAGAGCGGTAGCGCTCTGCGCTGCCACGCCCGCGCGCAACTCTTCCAGCGATCCCTGCGCGACCAGTTGACCGCGATGAATGATGGCGACGTGGCTGCACAGGCGCTCGACGATTTCCAGAACGTGCGAGGTCAGAAATATCGTGGCGCCGCGGGCGATCATGCTTTGCAGCATGGCTTTCAGGGTGTTGGAGGCAACTGCGTCGACGCCTTCGAACGGCTCATCGAGAAATAAAACCTTGGGCCCGTGAATCACCGCCGCGGCGAGAGCCAGTTTTTTCTGCATGCCGTGGGAATAATCGGTGACCAGCGACTTGGGCTGGTCGGTGAGCTGCATGAATTCGAGCAAGTTCGGTCGGCGCGTTTTGCGGCGGTGTTCGCGATCGAGGCCGTACATGCGGCCGACGAAATTCAGATACTCGGCTCCGGTCAGCCGGCCAAAAAGCGCCATGCCTTCGGGGACCACGCCGATCTGGCGTTTCACTTCGACGGGATTCTCGGTGAAATCGCTGCCGAGGATCTGCATGCGGCCCGAACTGGGCGCGAGCAAGCCGGTGAGCATTTTGATGGTGGTGGATTTCCCGGCGCCGTTGGGACCGAGGAAACCGAAAAACTGGCCGGGCGCCACGCGCAGGTTCACATCCTGCACGGCGGTGAGGTCGCCGAAGCGGCGGGTGAGATGTTCAGTGGCGATAGCCGGCGAGGCCGCGACTGGAATTGAAATGGCGCTCATGGAATTTTCGACTCTAGCACAGACGCGAAGGCGGAACGAGAAATCTAGCGCGAGCTGACGCTGGGGGCGAGCGGAACGCGGGGCTGCGGAAACACGGCCATCACGGCCGGCAATTCCAGGCGGAACGTGCAGCCGCCCTCCGGGCGGTTGAAGCCGAGAATATTGCCGCCGTGCTCCTGCATCACGCCATAGCAGATGCTGAGGCCGAGGCCGGTGCCTTTGCCCGACCGACTTGGTGGTGTAGAAAGGATCGAAAACTTTGTCAGGCTCTTTCATGCCCGGGCCGGTGTCGGAAAATTCGATGATGACCAGGCCGCGTTCGCGCAGCGTGCGGATCAGCAGCACACCGCCGCCGGCGGACTCCATGGCGTCAACGCCATTGCTGATCAGATGATAGAAAACCTGGAGCAGCTGGTTCGGATCGCCGCGCACGGCGGGCAGCACGCTGCGATTTTCGAGTTCGATGCGGATATTTTTTTCGCGCAGATCGAGATTGCGCAACTGCACCGCGCCGGTGAGCACGGTATTCAGGTCCAGCAACTGTTTTTCGGCCGGAACCTGGCGCGCGAAGCTGAAAAGGTTGGTGACCAGTTCTTTGGTGCGGCGCGCTTGCTCGCGAATTTTTTGCCCGAGCGAATGTGCGCGGCTGTCGGATGGATTCTCGAGGGTCAGCAGGTCGGAATAGCCGAGGATGGCGGTAAGCGGATTATTGATTTCGTGCGCCGCGCCGGCGGCCAACTGGCCCAGCGACGCGAGCTTTTCGGATTGCACGAAATGGGTCTGGAGCCGCTTGACGTTTTCGAGCGAATCCCAAAGATCGTGGACCAGCTGGGTGCGTTCCTGGTAGACCAGATGCTGGCGCAGGAACACCAGCGCGCTGACGATGAAAATCGCGGTCAAGGTCACCAGCATTCGGAATTTCCGCACCGGGATCCGGCGCGCTCGCTGCAGTTCCAGGTCCAAATCGCCAGAAGCGGCGCCGACAGGCAGCCGATGCCGGCCAGACGCGTGGGCCACTGGGTATCCCGCTTCAACGGAGGGTCCAGCGGCTCGGGTTCGAATTTCAGATCGGCGGGCGATGATGCCGGTGACGCCGATCCAGACGAAGGCGCACAGCATGGGCAGCCGCAGCAGAAAATCCGTGTAGGAAATTTTGTCGCGGATGGCCAGCTCGATCAGAAAATTCCAAACATGTACAAGCGACATGGCTCCGAACAAATGGCCGTAGACCTTGCGCCAGGATCCCTGGGTGCGAAAAAATAAAACTCCGAACCCGACCGCGACCACCAAATTTTCGATCAAATATGCGGCCATATCCCGCGCGAATGAAACAGTGCCGGATTGTGCTGAACGATTTTCCAGGGCATGGCCGCAAAAATGTAAATGTAGAGCCAGACAATTCCGAGCAGCAGCAGATCGATCAGGCCGAAGCGCAGAGTCTCGCGCATTTTGCGGGCGTGGGGCATGAGCGCGATGGCGGCCATGAACGGCACGGTGTGCAGAAAAAAGAGCAAATCCGCGACATAGGGCGGCTGAGTCTGGTTTTGCCGAGGCCAAACTCGGTGTAAACCAGCACAGACATTCCGGAGAGCCAGAGCGTGCAGCCCAAGGCCAAAAGCATCCAGAAACCATTCTGCCGGCGATAGGGCGAGGCGGCGTTCCAGAGCAAGAAGGTATTGCAAAACAACGGAACCACACAGGCCAGAACGTAGCTGAAATTTTCAACCATGGGCAGGCGGGAGGTGAGCATGGACGTCACGAGAAATCCGCCGACGAAAAATGTCCACGCGCAAAGAATCAGGATGGAATTCCGGGTTAATTTCATCTGAGTGCCTGGAAAAAATTTTACAGGAGACGGCGGGGATTGGGCGGAGAACTTCCTAAGCTCTTTCTAAGACAGAACGAGAGAAGGCGAAAGGTTTCGCTGTACTAGTGAAAATAGGTGCTGAGAGGATTGCGGGGGATTGGTTTGGAACTGACTGATTCCTTTGCGATTAGATTGGGGCTAAACAAAAATGGACGGTTCGCACACGCGCGGTTCAATTTTGGGGGAGGCTGACATCAGGGATCGAAATGCAGCAGCGCTGGCGGCGTTGAGGATTTCGTTCGGAGCACTGTTTCTAATTTTTGCGCAGTACAAGGTATTCGGCACGGGGTTCACTTTGGGCGGAGGCTTTCAGTTCTGGATCAACCGATTCCTGGCGGATGGCGCTTACCCGTTCATGGTTCCGGTGCTGCGAAATTTTGTGCTACCGCACGCGACGGCGATCGCTTTTTTGACGGCTTATGGGGAGTTGGCGATTGGGCTTTCGCTGGTTCTGGGAATTCTGGTGCGTCCGGCGAGCGCTTGCGGCGTGATCTATATGTTGACGCTGCTTTTTTCCTCGAATTACCCCGGAGCGCACGCGCCGTTCTGGCAATATTTCGGCGCGTCATTGGAGCACCTGGTTCCGGCACTTTGTTTTGCGGCGTTTCTGGTGGGCGACCCGGCGAGGGTGCTCTCGATTCCTTCCTACCTGAAATCCAGAAATCGTGCGGCACAGTAAAAACGAACTACGGCGAACGCAGAACCGGACTGAGCGAGGGAATATCGTCGGAAGAATTTCGGTGGTCGGCGGACCATAGCGAAAGGCCGGTGCGGAGCAGCCTGGCGAACTCCTGGGCCGGCAGCGGGCGACTGAAATAATAGCCCTGGGCCTCGTCGCACTGATGCGCCTGAAGAAATTCGAGTTCGGCCTGGGTCTCGACACCTTCGGCAATGACCCGAAGGTTCAGGCTGCGGCCCATGCTGATCACGGCGGTGACGATGGCGGTATCATCCGGATTGGCGGTGATCTGGCGGACGAAAGACTGATCGATTTTGAGTGAATCAATAGGGAAATTTCCGGAGATAGCTGAGACTGGAATAACCGGTGCCGAAGTCGTCGACCGCCAATGCACGCCGCCGGCGCGCAATTTCTTGAGGACGGATTCGGTGGAGTCGGCGCGCTTCATCAACACGGTTTCGGTGAGTTCCAGTTCAAGGCGCCGGGGATTTAAGCCGGTATCCTGCAGGATGGCAAAAACGCTATCGAGAAAATGCTCGTTGCGGAATTCGATCGCGGAAATATTCACGGCGATGGTGGCGAGAGGCAAGCCGGCATCTGCCCAGGCGCGGGTCTGGCGGCAGGCTTCGCGCAGAACCCAGTTTCCGATGGAGACAATCAAGCCGCAATCTTCGGCCACCGGAATAAATTTGCCGGGGGAGACCGGCCCGCGCTCGGGGTGATTCCAACGAACCAGGGCTTCGGCGCCGATAATTTCTCCGGTATTCAGGTTGACCTTGGGTTGATAGTGCACCGCCAATTCCTGGCGCTCCAGCGCGCGCCGCAGACTTTCTTCGATGGATTGGCGCTCCACCGCCCGGACGTTCATGGCCGGTTTGAAAAATTGATAACTCTGCCGGCCACTTTCCTTGGCCTGGTACATGGCGAGATCGGCGTTCTTGATCAGCGTTTCGGCGTCGAGGCCGTCGTCGGGATACACACTGAGGCCGATGCTGGTGGTGACGTGCAAATCGTGCTGGTCGATGCAATGGGGCTCCGCGACGGCCTGCAGAATTTTTTTTGCGGTGATGGCCGCGTCGCTCGACTCTTTTACCTCGGCGAGAAGCACAACGAACTCGTCACCTCCCTGCCGACTGACCGTATCCGAAGCGCGGACGCAGTTCACCAGGCGGCCGGCGATGGATTTCAGCAGCTGGTCCCCGATCAGGTGCCCTAAAGAATCATTGATGTGTTTGAAGCCATCCAGATCCAGGAACAACAACGCCAACTTGCTCGAACGACGGAGCGCGAGGGCGATCGCCTGGCGCAAGCGGTCGTTCACCAGCATGCGATTGGGCAGGCCGGTGAGGAAATCGTGCTGCGCGGAATGGCTCATCTGGCGAGTCATGGCCCGCGCTTCGCTGACGTCGCGGAAGACGATCACGGCTCCCGAAGCTTTGCCGTCATGGTCATGAATCGGCGAAATACAATCTTCGATGGGAATTTCGACTCCGTCACGGCGAATCAGCAAACAGTCGGAAGGCAAGTGTGGCGGGTCCGGCTCAATGGCTGAACTTGATCGGATCGGAGGCATTCCGGTTGAGGCCGGAGTTCAGGATCTTGAAAATTTCGGGCATCGGGCGACCGGCCGCTTCCGGCAGCGACCAACCCGTAATTTTTTCCGCGACGACATTGAGGTAAGTGACACTTTCCAGAATTGTCGGTGCAAATGACCGCATCGCCGATGCTGTTGAGAGTGACCTGGGCGCGTTCTTTTTCAGCGAACAACGCTTCTTCCATAGCCTTGCGTTCGATGGTGTAGCGCAACGCGCGAAAAAATGCGCGCGGCTCAAGCTGGCCTTTAATCAGGTGATCCTGGGCGCCTTCGCGCAATACCTGTTCGGCCAGCGACTCGTCATCCAGACCGGTCAGGACCGCCAAGGCGACATGCGGAGCCGCCGCTCGGATGCGGCGCAAAGCTCCGATGCCCTGGGCATCAGGCAGGCCGAGATCGAGAAGGATAACGTCATAACTTTCCTGAGCCAGACTGCTCTCGGCCTCGCTCACACATTTCGCGCGAGCCAATTGAGCGGCGACGGCACCGCGCCGGCCCAGCATCGAGCGGAGCAAAAGGGCGTCGTCGTCGTTGTCCTCGACCAGCAGTATTTTGATTGGGGCGTCGGTCACAGCGGCGGCCTGGCGGCGGATTGTCGCCGCACACCACACGTGACTCAATAGAGCTGGCGTTATCATCTCCGACCAAGTGGAAGGGGGATATTAAATCCGGTCGCGACCCTGCAAGAGGCTGAGAGGCAGCCCGTAGCCGCGCAACGGTTATAGAAGGGAATACCAAGCTTATATCGGCCCAGGCTGGGGTCAAGCTGAGTCAAAAAATGGGTGCTGAATCAACTATCATCGTGTGGCTTTCGTGTCGCCCGGCTTAGAGTTTGGTGTAATTCGAATTTTGGGTGGCGATCGTCATTTGTTTTTTGACGCCGTCGATCGTGACGGCGGAAACGTGGCTGGTGCCATCGGGAAGCGAGCTGAACTGGACCGACAGGTTCATCCCGTCGGTGGGATCGTCCATGTAGCTGGCGATTTTGATGCTGCTGATCTGCTTCTGGGCCTTGTTGAAGAAGATGGTCATGGAATCGCCCGGCTTAATGTAATTTAGAATGGTAATTTTGATTTCATCGGGCGAGCCGGCGCCGGGGACGAATGAGACATTTCCTTTAGCGTAGGCGCCCTGGATCGCGTCTTTGTCCGGTGGAATATATTGTCCGGCCAGAACCTTCATCGATTCAGCGTAGTCTTCGTATTCTTCTTTTTTCTTTTCGACGATGCGCTGTTTTAGGCGACCGCCGCGGCCACCCTGAGCTTGTTGAGGCTGGGCGGGCTGATCGAGCGAAGTCTTCTGCGGCTTACCGTCTGAGCCCATGCGAACTTGATAGTTCTGGGTCTTTTTCTGCTCGCCTTTCAGGCTGATCACCACGGTTTCGTGCCAGGTGTATTGCGCGATGGCTTGCTTGTTCTTGGCCATCGATGCTTTCAGTTCGCCGAGCTTCGCTTGCATGTCTCCGCCGCCTTGGCCGTACAGCGACACGGCAAAAAAACCGGCGAGGCATCCAAGGAATACGCCGAGCGTTGTGATCGTTCTGGCTTTTGAACTGAACCGCGATTGCCGTTTCATATCGGTTCCCTCGAGAGTTTCTCTTGGTCGTTGGTGAAGTTTATTTCGCGCGTGTCGCAGTCCAATCGCCGGTTTTGCCGCGAGCCGCCAGAGTGCCTTTCATGGTGTCGCCGTCTACGGTGCCGGTGTAGTCGATGCCGGCGCGCGCGGTGACGTGGAATTTAATGTTGTTGCCGTCGACCGTGCCGTCGATGGTGCCGGACTGGCGCGGGCCTTTGAAGGTGCCGGTGATTTTTGTCGCCATCCTGCTTGATGACGATGGTCTGGTCGGCGTTTCCGGAATCGCCAGTGACTTTGAAATTCCAGGTGCCGGCCACGTTGGCGGTATCCGGCGGCAGCGGCAACGCAGGCGACGAAGAATAAAAACGGCGACGAGCGCTAGCTGCCTTTATTTTTCTATTTCGCATCAAACCCTCCGTAATTTAAGGACCGCAATCTGTCAGGCGGGAAATGAGCGATGCGTGGCCCGCGAAAAATTCTGAGCGAAATTTTCCGGAGAACGCAATCCTGAAGGTCGCCGTCCACCGCAACGGGGCGCAGCATACCTCTGGCAAGCCTGGCGCAGCAATCGATTTTTCGAGAATTCGAAATGGACACTTCGATTGACAGGGGCGCGCGCCGCGGTATAAATTCCGCGCACCGTTCTTGGCCGGAGGCGGGAGCCTCGCTTGGTCGAGAGCTGTTCCGCCGTGAGCACAGCACAAATACCGGAAGAGAGTGCCTGCCGGATCGTTCCGGTGCCATGGCGCGCGTTTTTTAGTTAGCGCAGTTCTGCTTGCGACTGCCGCTGGCGCGCGGCTGGCGCAGGTCGCGCCGGCGGAGTCCCCCGCAGTTTTGACCCTGGAAACCGCGCTGGCCGAGGCGCAGCAAAGTAACCGGCTGATCAAAATTGCCAGTCAAAGCGTGCTGTTTTCCAACGACCAAATTTTGGCGGCGAAAACGCAGCGCTATCCGCAATTCAACGTGCAGCTCAGCGGATCGGGTTTGCTCACGCCGATCAGCATCACCGTGCCCAAGGACGCGTTCGGGATGGTCAATGGCTCGCCGGTGCCGGCGCAGGATTCGACCATCACCACCAATCCGCATTTCTCGGCGATGAGCTTCATCCAGATTAACCAGCCGCTCAGCCAGCTCTACAGCGTGCATTTGAATGTCGAGCTGATGAAAGTGGGAAAACAGCTGAGCCAGGAACAACTGCGGCAGCAGCGGCAAGAGATCACGAATTCGGTGAAAGAGGCTTACTACGGTTTGCTGCAGACCCAGAGCGCTCTGGACGCCGCGAACGAAAATGTGAAGGCGCTGCGGGAGATGGACCGCACCACTACCGCATATCTCCAGGAGAAAACGGTGCTGCAATATCAGAGCACGGGAGTGAAGGTGCAGCTGGCTCAGGCGGAATTGCAGGTGGTCACCCTGCAAGACACGCTCGAAACGCAAAAAGAAAATTTGAACGACTTGATGGGACGCGATATTCGCACGGATTTCACTTTGAGCGGCGTGCCGGAAGCGCTGCCGCGAAGAACAGAGCATCGAGCTGGCGCGAGAAAGCGCGCAGGCCAATCGAACCGAAATTCGGCAGGCGCAGATAAAAATCGATCAGGCGGTTTATGCGAAAGCGGCTGCAGAAGGCGCAGTACATTCCGGAAGTGGGCATCCAGTATTTGTTTTTTTCGCCGTTTACGATCCAGGGATTTCCTTCCAGCGTGAACTCGCTGGGGATTTCGTTCAAGTGGGATATTTTCGATTGGGGGAACAAGCGGCACTTGCTGGACGAGAAGCAGCGCGGTATCGAACAGGGCCAGCTGAATCTGCTGGAGACGCGCAGCCAGGTGACCATCGATCTGGATAATCGTTACCGGAAATTGCGCGAGGCGCGCGCCGGGCTGAAAGTCGCGGAGCTGGGGCAGCAGGCGGAGAAAGAAAAGCTGGAGGTGGTGCATGGAGCAGTATAAGCAGAAGGCGGCGCTGCTGAGCGCGCTGCAGACGGAGCAGGCCAACATGGCGCAATCGGCGGCGCAGTACCAGCAGGCCTTGTCGAATTTCTGGAGCGCGCGTTCCGAATTTGAAAAAGCGCTGGGCGAAGACTAAATGAGTCTACATGACAAATTCCGCGGATGCTTGCCGCTGACACTTTTCGCTTTTGGTTTTGTGCGCAGGTGGGTTGCGAGTCGCCGAGCAAACCGCCCGAGGCGCCGCTGGTTCCGGTGACGGTCGCCGAGGTGCAGGAATATTCGGGCGCGGAGGGCGTGAATTATTCGGCGAGCATCGTGCCCTACCAACAAGTTCCGGTGGCGTTCAAATCCGCGGGATATGTGACAAGCATTCTGCAGCGCAAAGGCGTGGACGGGCGGGTGCGCAATCTGCAGCAGGGCGACTGGGTGAAAACGGGGACGGTGCTGGCGACGGTGCGGCAGTCGGATTACCGCGATGCGTTGAACCAATATAAAGGACAGCTGGAGCAAGCCAAAGCCGGAGCGGAAAAATCGAATCAGGATTTCGCGCGGGCCCAGGCTCTGTATAAAGCGAACGCGATGACCCAGAGCGATTACGACGCGGCCAAGGCGCAATACGATTCGAGCCAAGGCACGGTGGTGACCGCGCAGGCCGCGGTGGCGCAGGCCGAGCAGTCGCTGGCCGATTGCGAAGTGCGGGCGCCATTTGACGCGCAAGTGTTGAGCCGAAATATCGAGCTGGGCGCGCTGGTGGGCAGCGGAACGACCGCGTTCACGATCGGCGAAACCCAAACGGTGAAAGCAGTTTTTGGAATTCCGGATACGGTGCTTTCTGCGGTGACGCTGGGCAAGAAGCAAGCGGTGCAAACCGAAACGTATCCGCAATCGTTTATGGGACAAATCACGGCAATTTCGCCGCAGGCGGATCAGAAGAGCCGCACGTTCCAGGTCGAGGTAACGCTTCCCAATCCACAGGGACTCTTGAAATCAGGAATGGTGGCGACGTTGGTATTGGGACAGGCCAGGCTGGCGACACCGCTGATGGTGGTGCCGATCAGCGCGATCGTTTCCGCGGGCGACGGGGCGAAAACGTTCAGCGTTTTTCTGGCGGAGCATGACGGCGAGAAAGATGTGGCGCGGCGAAGAACCGTGCAGCCCGGAGCGGCTTTCGGAAATATGGTGGCGGTGACGAAAGGCGTGAGCGTGGGCGACCGGGTGCTGGTAAACGGCGCGACGCTGGTGAATGACGGGCAGGTGGTTCGCATTATTCAGTAATTGTTTTTGAGGGCAGGAAAGCGGCATGGCGCACCGAACCGACGAAGACCTGATTCAGAACGAGCGCAATACGGCGCGCTTCTTCGTCGAAAACCGCCAAATTTCCTGGATTTTGCTGATCGCGACCGTGGTGCTGGGAATTTACGGCTACACGCAGATGCCCAAGCGCAAGGACCCGGACATTCCGGTGCGGGTGGCTTCGGTGATCACGCAATATCCGGGCGCGACCGCCGAACAGGTGGAACAACTGGTGACGCGGCCGATTGAATCGACCATCGCGCAAAACCCGAATATTCGCGCGCCGCGGGGCGGCGATTTCGGCATCAAGTCGCTCTCGATGCCGGGAATTTCGATCGTGCAGGTCCAGCTTTCCGACACGGTGAAGGATTCCAAAAAAGAATTCAGCGACATGAATTTGAAACTGAATTCTCTGAGCCTGCCGACCGGGCGCCGGGCCGATCAAGTTCAACAGCGATTTCGGGGACACCGCGGCGCTGATGTTGACCGTGGCCAGCCCGCTGGAAGATGCGTCGACTATTGCGGTGCGCGCGCACGCGGTGGAAATTGCGCTGACCAGGGCGCGCGCGCAGCGCCGGCGGAAAGGCGGCAATCCGGTTTCGGTCGTGTTCTGCTTTCCGGATTCGGTGCCGGAAGAAGCGGTGGAACGAAACATCCGCGCATTCGTGCAATTCGCCGAGGCGAAGGAGGTTTTCAGCAGAACCGAAATTCTGCACGGTCCGGGATTCGTGGCGACCGATGGACTGACGAATGCGACGGATGCGGAGATTTACGCGATGGGCCGAACATTTGTGGAAACGAGACTGCACGAATCCGAAATGCACCCGGATTCGTGGCCGCCGGTGGTGGTTCGCGATCCGGCGCAGGTGGGCGCGATCCTGGCCGCCGCGCCGGGGAATAAATACACCTACCGGCAGCTCGATCAATATACCGACCTGCTGCAGCGCACGCTGGCCGGCGCGCAGGAAGTCTCGCGCGTCGATCGCTCCGGAGTGCTATCGGAACAAATTTATCTGGACTACTCGCAGGAGCGTCTGGCGTCCTACGGGCTTGCAACCTTCCAACCTGAAAAGCATCCTGAACGCGCGGAACATCACCCTGCCCGGCGGCGCGCTGGAAGCCGGATCCAAAAATATTCTGATTGATCCTTCCGGTGAGTTCGAGACTCCGGCGGACATCGGCAACGTGATCGTCGGCACTTCGAGTTTCGGCGCTGCGATCTACTTGCGGGATTTGGTGGATATTCGCAGCGGGTATCAAAGCCCCGCACGGTACTTGAATTATTACGTCTGGCGCGACGCGCAGGGGAAATGGCAACGCACGCGGGCGGTGACCGTGTCGGTGCAGATGCGCCAGGGCGATCAAATCGCGAATTTCGCCGAGCATGTCGAAGCGAAACTGGACCAAACCAAGGCCCTACTGCCGCCCGACCTGATTATCGCGAAGACTTCCGACCAGCCCAGACAGGTGAAAGAAAATGTGGACCTGTTCATGGATGCGCTGTACGAAGCGATCGCGCTGGTGGTGATCGTTTCACTGATTGGATTCTGGGAATGGCGCTCCGCGGTGTTGATGGCGATTTCGATTCCGATCACGCTGGCCATGACGTTTGCCTTCGCGCATCTGCTGGGCATCGACATTCAGCAGGTTTCGGTGGCCACGCTGATCATCGCGCTGGGGCTGCTGGTCGACGATCCGGTGGTGGCCGGCGATTCGATCAAGCGCTCGCTGGCCGAGAATCATCCTCCGGTGATTGCGGCGTGGCTGGGACCCGACCAAGCTGGCGCACGCGATTCTGTTTGCGACGATCACCAACATCGTGGCGTATCATCGCGTTTCTGATGCTGACCGGAACGACCGGCGAATTTCTGTACAGCCTGCCGATCGTGATGACTTGCGCGCTGGTGGCTTCGCGGCTGGTCTCGATGACATTTATTCCATTGCTGGGCTACTACCTGCTGCGGCCGACGAAAAAGAAGGAAGCGTCGATGGAGGAACGGCGGTCGCGCGGCTTTAGTGGGTTTCTACTATCGGGTGGGAACTTTTGTGATCGATCATCGCTGGAAATCGTTTGCGGTGTCGCTGCTGTTTCTGGCGCTGGGATTGTTTTTCGGCCACCGGTTGAAAACGCAATTTTTTCCGGACGACGTGCAATATCTGTCGTTTCTGGATGTCTGGCTGCCTAATGATGCTCCACTATTCGTGACCAACGAAACGGTCACCCGAGGTGGAAGACGCGGTGCGGGCTACGGCGGAGAAATACGGGAAGGAGCATCCGGACAAAGATGGGAAGCCGCGGCCGGTGCTGAAATCGCTGACGACCTTTGAGGGCGGAGGAGGGCCGCGTTTCTGGTTTTCCGTTACGCCGCAACTGCAGCAGCTGAATTACGCGCAGGTAATCATCGAGCTGTACGACAAAGAAGACACGCCGAAACTGATCGGACCGTTTCAGGCCGCAATTTCGCAGAGCGTGGCGGGCGCGCGGGTCGATGTGCGGCAATTGCAAACCAATCCGGTCGATTACCCGGTGGAATTGCGGGTCGCGGGGCTGGCCGACATCAATTCGCTCGACGAAGAAAAGGATATTCGCACGCTGCGGTCGATTGCCGGAAAAGTCGCGGCCATCCTGAACTCGGTCCCGGGAGCGGCCCGAGTGCGCGACGACTGGGGGCCGGATGGATTTCAGGTGGCGCTGACGGTGGACCCGGATCGCGCCAACATGGCGGGCGTCTCGAACCAGGATGTAGCCAATTCTTCCAGCACGGCGCTGAGCGGCGCGAGTGTGACGACCTTGCGGCGCGGCGACCAGCAAATACCCGTCGTTTCGCGGCTGCGGATGGAAGAGCGCGCCACGCTATCCGACATTCAGAATTTGTATGTTTATTCTTCGTCGTCGCAGAACAAGGTGCCGCTGATTTCGGTCTCGAAGATCGAAAATACGCTGCAGACGCTGCGCATCCGGCATCTGGAACATTTCCGGACCATCTCGGTGCAGAGTTTCACGGCCCCGGGGGTGCTGCCTTCGGAAGTATTTTCGCCCGCGGCGTCGCGGCTGGCGGACCTGCAAAAGACTTTGCCGCCGGGTTACAACATCGTGATCAGCGGCGAGCAGTCCAAACAGGTGCAGGGCTTCAAAAATCTGAGCGTGGTGATGGGGATTTCGATCGCGCTGATTTTTCTGGCGCTGGCGTTTCAGTTCCGGCATTCGATCAAGCCTTTGCTGGTGCTGGCCACCGCTCCTTACGGCGTCGCCGGAGCGCTGATCGCGCTGTACCTGATGGGCTCGGCGTTCGGGTTCATGGCGTTTTTGGGGATCGCCAGTTTAATTGGGGTGATCGTCAGCCACGTGATTGTGCTGTTCGATTTCATCGAGGAGATGCACGAAAAAGGCGAGCCGCTGGAGCAGGCGCTGCTCGATGCGGGGATCGTGCGGTTGCGGCCGGTGCTGATCACCGTAGGCGCGACGATTCTGGCGTTGATCCCGCTGGCGCTGCACGGCGGGCCGCTATGGCAGCCTCTGTGCTACGCGCAGATCGGCGGGCTGGGAATCGCGACGTTCATTACGCTCTTGCTCGTGCCGGTGCTGTACTCGATTTTCGTGATCGACTTGAAAATTGTGACCTGGGGCGCGGTGGAAAAACACGGGCCGGTTACTTTGACGCCGCAACCCAAAGGCGAAATATCGTGACCATCGATCGGTTGATGAAACGCTTTTCTTTTTCGCGAGCTTGGCGAAGCCATGGCCGCTTCCCTTTTAATATTTTGGCGCGGTTCCCGTCGGCGGCACAGGCCCAAGCCGCAGTGCCCGAAAAAAAGTCAGATGCCATACACGAGATGAGCGGCACTTTCGTGAATCTGGCGAAGCGCGTCTCACCGGCAATCGTCGAAGTGATGGTGACTGGATATGGCGCGCCCGATGAAGACGACAAAGATGCGAGCAGCGCGGTGGGACGTGAGCGCAGCCTGGGAGCGGGGATCATCGTCGAGGCCGACGGCTACATCATCACCAACTATCACGTGGTGAAAGGCTCGGATCGCGTGCGGGTGCGTTTGACTCCGCCGCCTACCGAAGATTCGCAGCCGTTTGCACAATTACGGGCACATGGGCGGATTCTGCCGGCAAAGGTAATCGGATTCAGCAAGCAGATCGACCTGGCGGTATTGAAAGTGGAAGCGACCGGGCTGCCGACCATTCCCATCGGACTTTACGCGCGGGTGCAAAAAGGCCAAATCGTTTTGGCGTTTGGAAGTCCGGAAGGACTGGAGAATTCGGTTTCGTTTGGATTGGTCAGTTCGGTGGCGCGGCAGCCCGACCCGGAAAATCCGATGGTTTACATCCAGACCGATGCAGCGATCAATCCAGGCAACAGCGGCGGCCCGCTGATGGATCTGGACGGAAACATGGTGGGCATCAATACTTTTATTTACACCAAGTCCGGGCGGAAATGAAGGGATCGGCTTCGCGATTCCGAGCGGCATCGTGCGCTATGCGTACGAGCGGATCCGCAAATATCGGGCGAGTGCCGCGGCGCACCATCGGCGCGGATTTGCAATCGATCACGCCAGACCTGGCGGAAGGCTTGGGGCTGACGACGGACACGGGAGTGATCGTGTCCGATGTGTTTCCCGATAGCAGCGCGGAACATGCCGGTTTGAAGATCCGGCGACGTGATTGTCAGTATTGATGGCTTGCCGGTGGACAACGTGCCGCTTTTTGCGTTGAGTCTGTATATGCGAGACACGGCTGCTTCGGTGAAACTGCAAATTCTGCGCGGAGACAAAAAAATGGAATTGAATGTGCCGGTTTTTGAGCCGAAAGAAGCGACCCGACCAGATTTCGGAGCTGGCCGATCCCTCGAAAGACCTTATCGCTCGGTTGGGCATTGTGGGTTTGACGGCTTCGGCGGATGTGCGCTCGCTGCTGGGGGATTTGCGGATTCCGTCGGGAGTGGTGGTGGCTTCGATCGTGAACGATCAGCTCGCGGTCGATTCCGGGCCTGCAGGTGGGCGATGTGATCCATTCGCTGAAAAACACGGAGATCATCAACGTCGATGGATTGCGGAAAGCGTTCAATAACCTGAAGCCGGGCGAAGCTGCGACGATGCAGGTGGAGCGCGGCGGAAAGCTGACCTACGTTACGTTTCGAAATGGAATAGGCGGAGTCGTCTTGCTTTTTATTTCGGCGACGGCATCGCGCCATACTGCTTCATCTGCGTTACCACCTGCGCGGAAATCTCGCCGGCAGTTTTCTTCACCATTTTTTCCGGGGCGTTCTTTTCCATCACGAATTTCGCGGCGGCGACGTAAGGGTTCATGGTGATGACCGCGCCCATTTTGTCTTTGCTGGCGTCGGACTGCGAGACGTCGTAAAGAGGTTTGTCGGGGTGCGCCAAATCCGTGAGCGTCACATACAAATTCATGGTGGCTTGTCCGGAACCGAATCCAATCATTGCGCGATGAATGCGGCTGCCTTCGTCCACTTCGGTGAAGACGCCGTGGACCCAGGCTCCGGAAGCGGGCTGCGCTTCGCCGGGGGCGAGGCGCTGCGCATGGTATCCGGCTTTTTGCAGATCGGAAACCAAGTTTTCGGTCATAGTGTTGACTAGTTTTTTGGCTTGGGCCGCGGGGTCCTGCTGTTCTCTCTTGCGCGGCCTTTCGATGAGGCCTGGGCGATTTTGTCCGACCACTCCGCCCTTGTCTACGGCCACGTCTTGGGCGTCGAGTTCAAAATCGCTGACGTAAATCGTCGTGTCTTTGGTGAAGGAATGCGTCACGGGCGCGGATTGGGCCGGCGCCGCCTGCGCGCAGGCTGGTTCCGCGACAATCCACGCAGAAAACAAAACCGCGACGAGCGCGAGCAGGCCGAAGCGGAGTTTCATTCTAGTTGACCTCGAATATCTACGGGATTTTTGCGGCGCCGGCGGTCGCGAAACCCAGTCGAGCGTTTGGCAGGGATAGTAATGGAGCCCGGATTCGCCGTAAAGACAAAAACAGATTGCGCCGCGGACCGGCCGTGGGAAATCCGCATTTATGCGCGAAAAATGAATGAACCGAGGTAAGATGGCCGCCGTTCAGGCCTCTACCCCGACAAGTGAATAAGGCGGACGTGATGAATAACTGGAAAGCGTTTCTGGCTTTGGCCGTGATGGTGTGCCTCGTCGCCGGCGTGGTTCCTTTCGCGTCCGGCGCAAACATGCGGTCAGCGGCGAGTGCGGTTCCAGCGTCCGCGCCAGTTCCGCCTTCGTGGCCGAAGGTTATCGATCGAGACGGCAATCACGTCATCGTGTACCAGCCGCAACTGAAGAGCTGGCAAAAATACCGCGAACTGGTCGCCGATACGCGCGATTTCGATCACGCCGCAGGGGGGCCAGCCGATTCTCGGCGTGATTTCCTGGAAGGCCGCCACGAATGCGAACGTGAGCCTGCGCACGGTCTACGTGCATGACATCGAAGTGCTCTCTTCGCGATTCCCGGGCCTGGAGCCGGCGCAAGACCAGGCCATGCAGCAGCGCATCCACCAGATTTATCCGACCATGACTTTCAACATCAGCCTGGACCGGATGATCGCGAGCCTGCAGAAAGCGAATGCGTCGATCGAATCGATTCCGGTGAGCCCGGACGTGCCGACAATTTTTGTGAGCACGGTGCCGGCGATTTCGTTGATGGTCAATGGCAAGCCGGTACTGGCCCCGATCGACGGCACGTCGATCCAGTATGTGGTCAATACGAATTGGGATCTTTTCTACGACGGCACAAATTATTTCTTGCTCGACGGTAAAACCTGGCTGAAATCGAAGGAGGTCGCGGGACCCTGGACGGTCACGACCAAGTTGCCGGCCGATATGGCCAAGCTGCCCAAGGGCCAGAATTGGGACGATGTTTTGAAGGCGATACCGCCGCCGGCGGGCGCGCAGGCTGCGCCGAAAGTTTTTGTTACGGAGAAACCGGCTGAAGTGATCGTGTTCCGAGGACAACCGGTGTACGCGCCGATTCCGGGAACGAATCTTTCCTACGCGACCAATACGCAGAGCACATTTTTCATCCACAAGCCGGACAATCAATTGTACGTTTTGATTTCGGGACGCTGGTTCCGCGCCGGCAGCCTGGAAGCGCCGTGGGTTTTTGCGGGCAACGATCTGCCGCCGGATTTCGCGAAAATTCCGCGGCGGTAAATCCGTATTCCGTGGCGCTGGTGTCGGTGCCGGGAACGCAGAGTCGCGGACGATGCGGTTCTGTTAGCGCAGGTGCCGACCACCGCGGTGGTGAATCGCGCGGCGGCGGAAGCTTCGGTGAAGGTGGTGTACGCGGGCGAACCACAATTTGTGGCGATCACCGGCACGACGATGTTTTATGCAACGAACACGGCGGACCGGGTGATCCGCGTCGGCGACGTTTATTACCTGTGCTTCCAGGGAATTTGGTTTGTGTCGCGAAGTTCGGCGGGTCCGTGGAAGACGGCGGATTCGGTGCCGGCGATCATTTATACGATTCCGCCGAGTTCGCCGGTGTACAACGTAACCTACGTGATTGTTTCGAATCCGACGCCGACGACGGTGCAAGTCAGCTACTCGAGCGGGTACCTGGGAGTTTTTGTGCTGGGCATGGCGATCGGCGCGACGGTGGTGTACGGGACTGGATATTATTATCCGCCGTACATTTATTACGGGCCGCGTTACCCGATTTACTATCCGTATCCTTATACGTATGGATGCGCGGCGGTCTATAACCCGTACACCGGATTTTATGGCGTGGGCCACGCGGTGTATGGACCGTATGGTTCGGTGGGCACGGCCGCCTGGTATAACCCGACGACCGGAATGTACGGGCGCGCGGTCACCACCCAGAATGCGTACGGCGGCCACACCTACGCGCAGGCTTACAATCCCTACACCGGAACCTACGCCGCGACGTCGCAAGGCCACAACGCCTACAGCCAATGGGGCAATTCGGTGGTCACCAACGGCGACAACTGGGCAACCGCGCAGCATGTGACCAACGCGAACGGCACCGCGGGATCGTTTCAGACTTCGAAAGGCAGCGAAGGCGCGGGCGTGACCGGGAAGAACGGCAACAGCGCGTTCGTGGCGAAAGACGCCAACAATAATAATGTGTACGCGGGCGCCGACGGCAACGTTTACAAAAAAGATTCGAACGGCGATTGGAGCAAATGGGACAACGGCAGTTGGACGCCAGTAGATCCTTCGACCGGCGCGGCGCAGACCAAGAAAAATTCGCAGAATCAGAATCTGAGCGGCGCGACGCAGAAGAATCAAACGCAAACTCCGGGAACCGCGCCGTCGTCTTCGTCCGGCTCGCAGGCCGGAAACGGGGCGCGCGCGAACGGCAAGGATTCGGGACAACCACGCAGCCTTCAGGTCAGAATTCCGGCCGAGCTGCGGGTCAAGCTTCTGGGCAGGCATCAGGTCAACGTCAGAGTCAAACGTCGGTCAAGCCTCTGGTCAGGCTTCCGGTCAGGCACGCAGACGCAGCCGCGCAGCCGGCTGCCGGCGCCGCGGAAACTCGGCGGGGTCCGGCACGATGGGCCAACTGCAAAATGACGCGGGCTCGCGGGCACGAGGCGATCAATTGGAGCAGCAAGGGCGCAGCGGCGGAGCGAGTGGCAGCGGCCGAGGTTCGGGACGCGGATCAAGTGGCGGCGGACGTTCGCCGCGTCGTTGATCATGTGTTGAGAATTGTGCGAGAAGCGCCCGGCGGGTAACCGCGTTAATCACTTTCGGGGTTGCCCGTTATCCGTCTTGAATACCGTTGCCAAGGTTTTTACTCCGCAGAGCCAAATCCACATCTTTGCCTATTTGGACTACGAGGGGCAGCAATGCTTCAACGTCCGCCAGAGACGTACCGAAGTTCACGATGCAGGCACGCAACGCGAATTTTCCGTCGATCACCGCATTCGAAAGATAGGCCTCGCCGCTATTCTGCAAACGAGTTAGCAGTTCGCGATTCAATTCGTCCAGATAGCGCTCCACTTCTTCACCCACCAGAATCAAGATCTGTGGGCACGTAACGGAATGTGGCGATGCTCAGTGATTGAGTGAAGGCCTGCAGCGCGGGATGTTTCAGGATTCGCTCGAAGAGTTCCCGGGATAAACGGATATCATCGGAGAGCATTTGAACGTAGCCCTCGCGCCCCACCTGCTGAAGCGCAAGCCAGACCTTGAGCGCTCGAAATCCACGCGAATTCTGAGGACCAAAGTCGAAGTAATTGATCGCTTCCGTTCCGAAATGATAGTACGGAGGATGATAGGCGAATGCTTCTCTTAGATATTCCGGATTACGCACCAATGCGCAGCCCGCTTCAAGGGGCGCATATAACCATTTGTGAGGATCTACGGCCACCGAGTCAGCCTCGCGTAATCCAGCGAGAGCAGCGGGAGCATCGGGCAACACGGCGGCCAGGCCGCCGTATGCACCATCTACGTGGAACCAGAGATTGAATTCACGACAGATCGCGGCTAACTCCGGCAATGGGTCAATCGCACCGGTGCTGACGGAGCCGGCCGTGCCTACTACCAAGAACGGTTTGTCGCCATCTTCAAGATCGCTGGAGATCTGTTTCTTGAGAGCCACAATGTCCATTTGCAATTCACGACCGGTGGGAACCCAACGAATCGCATCTGTCCCCAGCCCTGAAATGTCAGCCGCCTTTTGAATCCACGTGTGTGTTTCCTTCGAGCAATAAACTCGCAGGCGGCTGTGATTCATCCCCTCTGTGCGCACATTCCAACCTGCTTTTGCCTGCCGGGCAGCCAGAAAGCACACCAGGTTGGCCATGTTGCCGCCGCTGACAAAGAGGCCCGCGCAGTCTGATGGGTAGCTCAACATTTCGGCTACCCACCGTATCGTCTGAGCTTCAATCTCACTCGCCATTGGCGACAGCGACCACGCGCCGACGTTCGGATTGACAGCAGCGGCAAGCAGGTCTCCTAGAGCATTCCGATCGGGGCCGCAGATGAGGTGATGTATCCCCAAAAGCGGGGATGCCCATTGAATAAGGAGTGTTCGAACAGCAGGTCCGCGGCATGGTTGAGCACCAGCGCGGGGTCCGCGCCCCGCTGCGGTAGCGGGCGTCCGGCCCCGAGCGCCTTGTCGGACCTCCGAGGGCGATTCACCGGGGGTTACGCGTCGTTCGGGAAGCGAGTCCAGAAACCGGCGATCCGGTCAACAAGCTGATAGCCCAATGCTCGAAACTCCTCGGGTCGCATGGCCAGTGGCGAGCCACGTTTTTCAATGCTTGCGTCCTTGCCCATTGCACCTCCAGAGATCGATTCCATGCGCTACTTCCCAGTCAGTATTCATATGGCCGCAGACCTTCGCCGTCAAGAAAAGTCTCGCTGCTAGGGTCCGAGCCTGATTAGTCGCATTACCTATTCCTTCAGCGCCTTCAGGATGAAGTCTGCTCGTTCCGCCGCTCCAATTTTTGGAAGAATAGAGACTTCATACCCGAGCGACGGATAGATTTCAAGAAGTCGCAAATATTCGGCAACGGCGGAGTCCAATCCGTGGCGCCGCTCTGAGTCTGTCAAATAAATTTCTGGCCAAGGTGGAGTCAGGAATACGCAATGGTGGTAGCGGTGAGTTTGACCAAGCGGCGCCAGCACCGCCTCGCCTGTCAGATATTGAAGGCCCGCAGCGGCGTCAATCAATCCTCTATCAAAAAAAACCCAACCTTCTAGCGTGCGCGCTGAAACCCGGTCGGCAAGAGACATCGCGATGGCGCGACGCAAAAAGGCGGCCGTATCGACCCAAGGAAGCGCTGAGCCTTCGCCGTCGATCTCTTCTTGAACGATCCGGCGGCCGGGCTCTTCCACGACGGCGTACCCGCGTCGGCCAAGTTCGGCAAGCAGCTGTAGACTTTCCGCCTCCGGAACACCCAGAGATTACAACGAACCGATTCATATAGGATCTTCTTCCACTATGAAATCCTATAGCGAACGCCTATCCAACCGGGAGGTGTTGCTTTCCGGTTGGCCCCGTGTTGCCGGACTGAGGCGAGAAATTCCGGATTCAGGCCACGTTCGATGGCTCAGGCTCCACACATACGCTGCGATCGCTGATACCTGTTCGTGCGTAATGTTGGCCCCCGCCCATCGGCGGCATGGGGCTGGGATTTCAGCAATTCGGGCCGAATATCGCGATTCTTCAAGCTAATTTGGGAACAGAGAGAAAGTGCTGGACTGATTGGCGGAGGACGCAGATGGCGCGCGAACCATTCTCCCGCCATTTCCCTGCTAACAGGGAAAAATACAGGCAATATTCGATTTCACGGCGACATAATCCGCGACAAACCAAAGCCCAGTCCATGATTTAACGGCAAAAACCCTCTTTCGAGGTCCAGACGAACAGGGAATAATAAGGACCGAACAGGGAATCAGAAATCCCTGTTTACGCTCCCGCGCCGGTCTTCTCAGGTGCAGTAAATTCAAATGAATCATTCTTTGATTCTGCTCCCCGGATATGGGTGCTGACTCCTAGTGGAGTTTCCGTGACGTATGGGCATTCCATGCGATCCCATCGTGGCTGAACGTCCGCGAGCCGCTATGTTGGCCGACGGGACGGTACCCCAAGTTTGCGGTATATTTCCAATATTCCAGTTAAAGGAGACATTCCATGTCTGCAGTCGTGTACGTTTCAAACGTTAGGATCGAGCGCAAAGTAGGTCCCCTTCGCATCGCATATCTTCCGGGCGAGGCTCAGCCTGTGGTATTTAGCGTCCACCAGAGCAATTGCGGAACACTACAAGGTGCCCCCCGACAGTATCAAGGAGTCTCACGCCGCGACTATTGACTACGTAATCGCCGGTGTCGCTGGTTGAATGGTGGGAACCTTCGGGGGCGCGCTGGAAGCGCGCAAAATCGATGCGAGCAATGGGAAGTTGAAGGCAGACGTGACGGGTGAGGTGGAGCAGGAAGAGGGAGTCCTCGTGATCAAACGTGTTCAGGTGTCGATGCGTCTTCAGGCAGGCGAAGAGAATCGTCAGACCATTGAACGCGTTCACGAAATGTACGCGATGAAATGCCCCCTCTATCGGACGTTGCATAACGCGATTCAACTGACGTCATCGTACGAGCTCGTTGCGTCCTGACTCACGAACCCCCTGCGAGGAACCAAAATGTCTTGCGAGAAACTGTCAGGGTAGCGCTGATTGTCCAAAATTCCACGGAGTCCAAACATGCTTCGACTCGAAGGGAAAGTTGCCGTCGTAACAGGCGGAAATAGCGGAATTGGTCTAGCTACCGCAAGGAGGTTGCGAGATGAGGGTGCTTGGATGGCGATTTCGGGGCGCAACCGTGAAACGCTGGACGAAGCGGTGAAGTTCTTGGGGCGAGATACGGTGGCGGTTCAAGCGGACATCGCGAAGCTTTCTGATATCGACAAACTGTTTTCTGTCGTAAGCCAGAAGCTCGGAAAAATCGACATCTTGTTCGTCAATGCCGGAATGGCGCAATTCGGCCCCATCGAGAATGTTTCAGAAAAGCAATACGACGAGCAATTTGACGTCAATACGAAAGGCACCTACTTCACGATTCAGAAAGCGTTGCCACATCTCAATGATGGCGCGTCAATCATTCTCAACACAAGTGTCGCCAGCCACAAGGGGCGAGCGATGGGGTCGGTGTACGCCGCCCACGAAGGCGGCGATGCGATCTATCACGCGGTCTGCCGCAGCAGCGCTCGTGAGCCGCAACATACGTGTGAACGCTGTGGCCCCGGGCCCGATCCAGACACCGCTTTTTGGCCGCCTGGAACTGTCCAAGGAAGCGGTGGAGGCGTTTGCGGCAAATCTGGTTGCGGATGTACCCATGAAACGATTAGGGACACCAGACGAGGTTGCCGCAACAGTGGCGTTTCTTGCGTCCTCGGATGCATCCTATATAACGGGGGTGGAAATAAATGTTGATGGGGGGAAAGGCCAAATTTAGCTTTTATTGCGCAGAAGGACTGGACCTTGTTTCTCGGTACGTTGTGCGCCCACGGATTGAAAGGCGCGAACTTACAAGGCCTGCGCCCTCAGTCTACCCACGACGGCTTGGAGTGCGGCACGTATGCATAACGCGACATGAATTGTGAGGTGACCATCCTGTCTACATCGCCTGCTCGCGTCAATGCCGAGAGAGCGGCAAAAGCAATGCTCTTCGCGTCGATTTCGAAAAAACGTCGCAATTCCGCCCGAGTATCGCTTCGGCCAAAGCCGTCTGTGCCCAGCGTCTCAAAACGCCTAGGAATCCATGCTCGGATTAAATCTGGAACGGCACGTACATAGTCGGTTGCCGCGATAACGGGTCCCAATGTCGAAGTAAGACACTCTTCGATCCACGACTGCTTCGGTTTCTCGGTGGGGTGGAGTCGGTTCCATCGCTCGGCTTCAAGGCCCGACCGCCGAAGTTCGGTGAAGCTCGTAACGCTCCAAACGTCGCACGCAACATTCCAGTCTTTTTCTAGCAGGTCTGCTGCAGCTAGGACTTCACGTAGGATGGTGCCCGAACCAGCGAGCTGAACGCGGGAGCGGCTGGGGACTAGCGCACTTTCTTCAGCCGATCCGCACTTGACGTGAAGTGAGTCGCCCGGCGCAATAGGGCTTGGGCGAAAGAGATACATTCCGCGCACGATGCCCTCTTCTGCACCAACCGGCAGGATGGCATGGGAATAGTTTTCATTCATTAGCGTGAGGTAATAAAAGACATCTTCTCCTTTCTCAAGCATCGCTTGCATACCGTGTTCGAGAATCACAGCAACTTCGGACGCGAAGCACGGGTCGTAAGCTCGGCAACTAGGAATCGTGGAGGCAATGAGGTGACTAGTTCCGTCCTGATGCTGCAGACCTTCACCGGATAGAGTTGTACGCCCTGCTGTTGCACCAAGTAGAAATCCTCGTGCCCGGGAATCCGCCGCTGCCCAAATCAAATCGCCAACACGCTGAAAACCAAAAATAGAGTAATAGATGTAGATGGGCAGCAGTGGAAGGGAGTGGTTGCTGTACGACGTTCCGGCCGCGATCCAAGAGGAAAGTGCGCCGGCTTCTGTAATGCCTTCCTCCAGGATCTGTCCGTCGCGAGATTCCTTATATTTTAAAAGACTAGTTTGAATCTCGGGTTCGTAGCACTGGCCACAGTGTGAGTAAATTCCTACTTTGGCGAATAGCGATTCCAGCCCGAAGGTCCGGGCTTCATCGGCGACGATCGGAACGATGCGCGGACCAAGGGTTTTGTCTCGAAGCAAACCCGCAAGCATCCGGCCAAATGCCATAGTCATAGAGAACTCCCGACTTTCATTAGTTTGCGTAAATCCAGCAAATTGCTCCCTTCGAGGGGTCTCCAATTTTCCACCGTTCTGGACGCGCAATGGGAGGCTTCCTCCAAGCCGCGCGCGACATTCCAGCATGTAGCGGATTTCCGGGCTGTCGAACCCTGGATGATAAAATCGCGCTTCCTCAACGTCTGCATCCGACAGGGGCAGTCGGAATCGATCTCGAAAGGACAGCAAAGCCTCCTGATTCAGCTTTTTCTGCTGATGGGCCGACATCCGTCCTTCTGCCCAGCGGCCAAGTCCAAATCCCTTTTTGGTCTGTGCCAGAACTACTGTCGGCCGCCCCACGTGGCATTTCGCTGCCTGGAATGCCGCATAAATCTTCGAGCGGATCGTGACCTCCCCGCTTCAGAGCCATCAAGATCCACATCGGACAAAGTGCGATACCAATGCTTCTGCAATTCTTGATTCTTCCCAAAAAGCTTTCGTCTATTGAATGCTGCATCGTCTGCTGCGTATGCTCTGAAGTTCTCCATCAACGGTTTCAGCTAAGTCGTTGGAGGATCAAATTTTTCATGGTCGGAAGCAAAGAGACTCGTCCCAGTCGGAACCCCATAAAACCTTAATGACATTCCACCCCAGCGCCGTCTAAACAAGTGTTCCAACTCTCGTATGATTGACCCATTCCCGCGCACAGGACCATCTAGCCGTTGCAAGTTGCAGTTGACTACGAAAATTAAATTATCAAGATTTTCGCGCGCTGCCAGAGATAATCCCACAAGCGATTCAGGGTCCGTCCATCTCGCCATCACCGACGAAGGCCCATACCTTACGTTCGGACGGGGGCCAGCAGACCCACGATTCTGCACATAGCGCATAAATCGTGCCTGGTAGATAGCCATCAGGGGGCCCGAGCCCCCATCGAGCCCGTCGGGAACTGCCAAAACTCTGGCATGAGGCGCGGATGTGGATAAGAAGAGAGTCCTTTGCCGCCAACTTCACGACGGAAAGTTGTCGAGGTGCTCTTCCGTCAATCTTCCTCTCGAGGAAAGCTCGCGCGTAGATGCCGGGGGCCGAATGCGGCTGAAAGAAAACCATGTCGGCGGTTCTCTCCTCAAATTCTGAGTTCCACGTCATCGCCGCGAAGGAAAGTGATTGAAAGCCCACTTCGAACAAGTCTGCTCCAGAGGCAAAGCTGGCAAGATGCCCGCCCAATTCGCTGCCATGCTTATTCGCTCGTACTACGATGCGCTAAGCGCATTCCACCGAACAATCGCGGCAATTCGACGCTCAAGTTCTAAATTCCCCGGATACGGAAGCCTCATCAGCTGGTGAGGGATTGTGTTGCAATGACAGTGTGTAGGGGATCGAGCTGGAATTCTACACCGCCAGCACGCGCACGATCTTGAAGCTTTTTTCAGGAGTTCGAGACAACGCTGTGGGCCAGCGAAATGCAACATGTCGTCAAAAGCTTCAATCCACTCCTGAATCTCGGAGGCTGGATCATCGTCTAGCTACGAGGCTCTCGAAGAAGCCATCGCGCTGGGAATGGCATTCACGGTATTCATCCTCCGCGATACAGGTAAATCAAGCTGCCGCCGCCAGATTCGCGCTAACAGTATTTATGACCGCAACTTCGGCGCGTTCGCTTGAAGCAAGCTCATGCTCTTGGAAGGCGCGGATCACTCGAATGTAACTCGGCAACTTCCGAAATGGGTGAACCGCGCCTCGGCCGAGTCGCCAGCTGCCACGGGGACGAGTTTTGTAGCTGAGCCTGGAATCACTAGATCGCCCACACGCAGCGTCTTGTTGCTTTTTCGCAGATGAGTGAGTAGCCAACGCAACGATTCGACTGGCCCCCCCATTATTTCAGCACCCAAACCGGCCGCTAATTCCACGTCGTTAACGAGAAGTGCCGTTCGTTCCTTCGTCAGGTCGATCTCGGGTCTATATTCATATTTGGCTCCCACGACCAGCCCCGCGTGAATAGCGTTCGAAGCGATCAACTCCTGATGCGTCGGCCGACCATACCAGAACCTATAATTGTGGACTTCTATCCCGGGCGAAATTGCCGCGATGGCACCTTGCAAGTGGGACGATCCTAAATTCCTACCGTCGAGATCCATTCCAATGTGCAAAACGAGTTCGGGCTCTAGCGCGCAATCAATGTGTTCCTTAATGTTAAGTCTGACGCCGTCATGATATATGTGCGGTGCGATGAGTCGGCCGCAGACAGGTTCTGTTAAGCCAAATTGGGCTTCGATCGCCGGACTTGTGCAGCCGACTTGTAACCGACGGTCCGCTCGCCTGTGGCGATACGGGCCGCCAAGTAATTTTCCTGCACCGCATATGCGTCACTGATTGAAAGGCTTTGAATGTCCTCGTCATCGTCAGTCGTGTACTGGACGGGTGCAGAAACCTTGGCAGGAGAGCAGTACTCGCTCCCTGAATGCTCGATGATAACGAGCCGTTCTAACGGAGGGGGTGGTGCAACGAGGCATTACGCGCTTGTTTGTTACAGAAAGTCGCCGATCGAAATCGGTATCGCGCGCGAAAAGCTAGAATTCGCAAGGCTGCGGAACGTTTTGACTGGCAGGCCTGTAGGTGCGTCACAAGTAACAGCCGTCGTTCGACACATGCCCCCCCAGGGGCGTTTGGAATGTCCTTCTTACGAGGTCGCCTTCAGAGCTCGCCTCATTCCGCCATATTTCATAGTGCTACGCGCGCCAGTCACCCTTCCCAGTGCGGACCGCGTTAGAAACCGAAATGCGCTTCGTCACGCTTGGAGCAGCAAGGTCGCGTCTCAACACAAGCGAGCCTAGCCAAGCCCTGGGCTTTCTCGCGCTTGACTCCCCGAACGTACATTGTGCGTACAACGTACGTTGCATCTTCGCTCGGGTCCGCATGCGTCTCTTCGCAATTTCGTCCCTGCTTTGAAATCACGGTAACCGCTCGGCTTCGATGTTTCTTGGGCAACTATTAAACTAGACGTGCCTGGAGAGGTCGCTCGCGGTGACACTGAGGTGACACTCGAACGGCGGATGGTGAGCGATCCTGGCGGAAAATCTTTCTATTTTACCGAGCAAAATGGTGGACGTGACCGGGGATCGAACCGGTGACCCCCTGCTTGCAAAGCAGGTTGAAACCTCGTTCGACTACGTTCTTGCTGCTCTCAAAAGTGCACCTTGCAAGTTTTCCCACTAGAGAAAGTTCCCCGATTTTGCGCTGTCTTGAGGGAACCATTCGTTCTTGGGCTGTAGAACAGTCGACACAATGTCGAACCAAACTGCGGCCACAAGAGAGACTTTCTAGAACCTAAGGGGACCAGAGAGTATAATACGATAGACTGAATGGCGGAGGGGGTGGGATTCGAACCCACGAGACCCTTTCAGGCCTAACGGTTTTCAAGACCGTCGCATTCAACCGCTCTGCCACCCCTCCGACGCTGAAATTGAGTTGAGGAGAGCTTCAACGCGATTTCGATCGGCTGTAGTCCATTATAAGTGGAATCGTCCGGGCTTGAACGCCTAACCGCGAAAGCTGCTGCGAAGCCGCAAGCGCACGTCAACTGTGTCGTACACCCCTAGGGCGATTGGCCCCGATTGGCATCTATTATTTTCCCCCTTGCACTTCGACAAGAGCTATTGGTATGTTTCCTGTAGAAGTGAAAGGGGAGCATGGCCGTCCAAAGCATCGATTTTCCGCAAGGCACCCTCGACTTGCTGATCCTGCGCACGCTGGCGCTGGAGCCCCGCATGGCTGGGCCATCTCGGAGCGCGTGCAGCAGATTTCGAGCGACGTGCTGCGAATTCAGCAGGGTTCGCTGTATCCGGCGCTGCACCGGCTGGAGCGGCGAGGCTGGATCAAGGCTCGTTGGGGAACATCGGAAAATAACCGGCGCGCGAAATATCTACGAACTCACCAAGAGCGGCCGCCGGCAGCTGGAAGGGAAAAAGACGCCTGGGTAAAGCTGACGGCCGCCGTGGCGCAGGTGCTGGGAACCGCTTAGGAGCCGGCCGCATGCTCAGCGATATCTTCTATCCGTCTGCGCTCCCTGTTCGCAGTGGAAAGCAGTGGAAACGGAACTGGACGAAGAGCTCCGCTTTCATTTCGAGCAGCAGGTGGAAAAACACGTTCGCGCGGGCCTTGCGCGCGAAGAAGCGCTGCGGCGGGCGCGCTTGTAATTCGGCGGAATCGATCAGGTGAAGGAGGAATGCCGCGACGCGCGCGGCGTGCACTATGGAAACTTTATTCAGGATCTTTGTTACGGGCCTGCGGATGCTGCGCCAGAAGTCCCACGTTTACGCCGTGGCGGTGCTGACGCTGGCTCTGGGCATGGGTGCCAACACCGCGATTTTCAGCTACGTTAACGCCTGGATCATCAAGCCGCTGGCCTATGGCAGGCGCGACGCCTGATGGTTTTGCTCTCGCACGACGCCAAAAAGGGCTGGACCAGCACCGGCGTCACCTCCAACGCGGATTTTCTGGACTACGCCCAGCAGAATACGAGCTTCGAACAAATCGTGCCGTGGACGACCTGGTATTTCAATCTCACCGGCGACGGGCCGCCCGACCGCGTCCTGGGCGGAATGGTGGGCTGGAATTTTTTTCAGACGCTCGGCGCGCAGCCGATGCTGGGACGCACGTTCGTGCCGCAAGAGGCGGAGGCAGCGTCCAGCCACGTTGCGATTTTGAGCCGCGGGCTCTGGGAGAGCCGCTTCGCCGGTGATCCGCGCATCATCGGCCGCGCGATCACCTTGCAGCGCGAAACGTACACGGTCGTAGGCGTGATGCCAGCGAGCTTTCAATTTCCGCTGATGGGCGTCTCCAACCTTTGGACGCCGCTGGCGCTCGACGAAAAAGTTCGCAACGATCGCACGTCATCCTGGTTTTCGGCTTTCGGGCGGCTCAAACCGGGTGTCACGCCAGAACAGGCCGGCGTGGATTTCGCGGCGATCGCCGCGCGACTCGAAAAGTCATATCCGCAAACGAACACGAACCAGACCACGTTGCTGAGTTCCATGATTTTTGAGATCGGCAAGAACGAAGGCAAAGAACAGGCCATGGTGTGTTTCTGGATTGTCGGCCTGATTCTCTTGATGGCCTGCGCCAACGTCACCAACCTGATGCTGGCGCGGGCCAGCCAGCGCACCAAGGAATTCGCCTTGCGTGGCGCGCTAGGTGCGTCGCGCGGGCGACTTGTGCGCCAGATGCTCACGGAATTTCTGCTGCTCTTTTCCATGGGCGGCGTCGCAGGCGCGCTTTTTGGCGTCTGGGGTGTGCACTGGATCGAAAATTCCATACCTGCGCGAATTCGCGGATATCTGGTCAACTACGGGCGCGGAAGTTTGGATGGCACGACTTTTGCCTACACTTTTGGTATCGCGCTGCTGTGCGGAATTATTTTTGGATTGGCGCCGGCGCTGGGCACCTCGGGATTAGATATCAACCGCAATCTGAAAGAGGCCACCGGGCAAGCTCACGGAGGCCGCGCCGGCACCCGCGCGCGGTCGGTGCTGGTGGCCGGCGAAATTGCGATGGCGGTACTGGTGCTGATTTCTACGGCCTTACTGGTGCAGGATTTCGTCCGCCTGTTCTTGCGTGACATCGGGTTTCAACCGCAAAATCTGATGGCTGCGCAGCTGGTCATTCCATCGGCCAAATACAAATCTGACGCGCAACTGCGAACGTTTTATGACCAGGTAATGGAGCGGGTCCGCGCTATTCCCGGCGTGGCCTCGGCGGACGCGAGCGAATACATTCCCTTCAGCGAATGAGCCAGGTGGAAACGATTCAGATTGTGGGCCGCCCCGCACCGCAGCCCGGCGAAGAAATCGGAGCGGACACCACGGCGGTTACGCCTGGATTTTTTAATACGATGCAGATTGCGCTGCTTCGTGGGAGGTCGATTGCGACTGGCGATGACTTCGGAGCGCCTAACGTAGTGGTCATCAACCAGACGCTGATGCGTCAACAATTCGCCGGTCAAGATCCCATCGGCATGCAACTCGATGTCGGGGAGAAACACAAAATCTGCACGATCGTGGGTGTGGTTCACGACGTGAAGAAAAACAATTTGACCGACCGCCCAGCGCGCCAGATTTATTTGGCGGTGGCGCAATTCCCGAGTTCTTACATGTCGATCGTCGCGCGAACTTCGCGGCCCATCGCGGACCTGGCCAGCGCCATCCGCAGCGCGGTGTGGTCGGTGGATGCCGATCAGCCGGTTTCCACCGTGCGGACCATGGACGATTTGATTACCGAGCGCAACACGCCGAATCGGATATTTATGCAGATGCTCGGTTTTTTTGGGTTCCTCGCTTTGCTGCTGGGCACCATCGGAATCTATGGCGTCATGGCGCAAGCGGTGCAGCAGCGCATCCATGAAATCGGAATTCGCATGGCGCTGGGCGCGAGTTCCTTCAGCGTGACGCGCATGATCGTAATGCACGGATTGAAGCTGGCCTTCGTCGGAATCGCGCTGGGCGTGATTTCAGCGACGGCCCTCACGCGCGGAATGGCTTCGATGTTGAACACCATAAAGCCAAACGACCCGTTCACTTTCGCCGCGGTGGCCCTCTTCTTTATGGCTGTCGGCTATGGTTGCGTGTTACATTCCCGCACGCCGGGGCGCCAACGTGGATCCCTTGCTCGCACTGCGCCAGGATTGAGGTTCGGGCGAAATAAAATATTCGATCAATCTCTCCGTCCGCTCAGGGTTGATTTATAATCCGCCGACACCTTTCGCTAAAGTTCTACCCTGGCATGAAGCGCGTGGTGTCTCTTCACAATGACGTAAAGGAGATGCCCCTTGCCTGCTCGCCGCCGCGCTGTGTTGGCCTCGCCGATTATTTGGTGCCGAAACCTTTTATTTGTGATGGTGGTGTGTGTACTGCTGGTGGGCGCAGGACGCGCAAGCGCGCAAACTGCGGACGGGCTGGCGAGTTTATCCCCCTTGACTCGACGCACCGTCGAGCAATTGACTGCGCTGAACCAGCTGCCCGCTGCTGACTGGAAATTTCATGCCGGCGATGTCGCCCACGGCGAAGCGCCGGACCTCGACGATTCCAGCTGGCAATTGTCTCGGCAAAATCGCACGCGCCGATGGAGGCGGTCTGGTATCGCCGCTGGATCGAAGTTCCCGAAAACGCTCAACGGCTACGATCTGACCGGGTCGCGGATCTGGTTTCAGTTTCGCGGCGTATGCCAACGGGCCGATGCCCGAAATTATTTATTTCAACGGGCGGCGCGTGGCGCTCGGCGACGATCTGGAGCCGATCGTGCTCTTCGATCACGCCCAGCCCGGCGAACGCGTGCTGGTCGCGGTCAAGCTGCTGCACACCGTCGATCAGAAAGACCTTCTCGCGCGCCGATGTGAACATCGAATTCAATCCGGCGCGGCCGAACCCCGACGATTTGCTGCAGGAAATTCTTTCGGCGAACGCGCTCGCGCCCTCGCTCGGCGCCGCGCAGCGCTGCCGTTCGCCAAGGCATCGACGCGTCCGCGGCTGCCGTCGATTTAAACGCGCTGGCGCAGGCTCAGCAGCAGGCGTTCGACGCGTCGCTGGTGCGCGCACAAGCGGAACTCGAAAAAATTAAGAGCCGACCTGCAGCCAACTTCCATCCGGCTGACCGGAAATTCGCACATCGACGCGGCGTGGCTGTGGCCCTGGACCGAAACCGTGCAAGTCGTGCACAACACTTTTTCCACCGCGCTGCAATTGATGAACGAATATCCGCCGTACACCTACACGCAATCGGCCGCGGCCTACAGCGAATGGATGTGCGAGAAATATCCGGCGATCTGCAGGAAATCCAGGATCGCGTGAAGCAAGGCCGCTGGGAAATGGTCGGCGGCATGTGGGTCGAGCCGGACCTGAACATGCCGGACGGCGAATCGCTGGTCCGTCAGCTGCTCATCGGCAAGCGCTACTTCCGCGACAAATTCGGAGTGGACGTGCGCATCGGCTGGAATCCCGATTCGTTCGGCTACAACTGGCAGCTTCCGCAAATCTACAAAAAATCCGGCATCGATTATTTCGTCACGCAGAAAATGGATTGGAACGACACCAACCATCTGCCGTTCAAACTTTTCTGGTGGCAATCGCCGGACGGCAGCAAAGTTCTCACCTATTTTCCGCACGACTACGATCTGGGAATCGAGCCGGAAATGCTGGCCAAGGATCTGGCCGCAGGCGCGCGAACGCAACCCGGGCTTGCCTGAAATGATGCATCTTTTCGGGATCGGCGATCACGGCGGCGGCCCGACGCGCGCCATGCTCGACGCCGGAGTCCGTTGGACCGACCCGAAGCTGGTTTATCCCAAGGCTTTCTTCGGCGTGGCGCAGGGATATTTTTCCGACGTTGAAGGCAAGCTGGATTCCGCGCATTCGCCGGTCTGGAATTACCAGACGATTGCCGGCGGCTCAACCAGCTTGCCAGCGCCGCCGGCCGGTATGGTCAGCCTGCCCACCTGGAACGATGAACTGTATTTCGAATACCATCGCGGCGTTTTCACTTCGCAGGCCGATCACAAACGCAACATGCGCGAGAGCGAAGTCTGGATGCTCGACGCCGAGAAATATTCCTCGCTCGCTTGGCTGTCCGGGCTTCCCTACCCTTCGGCAAGTCTGAACGAAGCCTGGAAAAAAGTTCTGTTCAATCAGTTTCATGATCTCGCGGCAGGTTCGGGAATCGGCGTCATCTATAAGGAAGCGCAGCGGGACTACGATATTGTGCGACTCACCGCCGACGAGGCTTCGGCGGCGGCGCTGGCTGATATTGCATCGCGCGTGGACACCCGTTCGCTCGGCCGGTGCGGTCCCCGTGCTGGTTTTCAATCCGCTGGCGTGGCCACGAACGGATCTGGTCGAGTTCTCGGTGCAATTGCCGAGTGGCGCGAAGGAAGGCGTTGCGGTCGTCGATGCGCAGAGCCATCTGGTGCCGTCGCAGATTCTTGCCACGGACGCCGCCACCAACACCGTTCGTCTGCTCGCCGAACCGAAGGCGGTTCCTTCGCTCGGCTACGCGCTCTTGCGGGTGACACCCGGCAGCGCACGGCGTCGCAACGGATTTGTCGGCGCACGATTTGACGCTTGAGAATTCCGCGCTGCGGGTGGTGGTCGATCCTAAAACCGGCTGCATCACCAGTCTCTTCGACAAGCGGACCAAATTCGAATCGATCGCCGCGGGCGGATGCGGCAATGAACTGATCGCGTTTGCACGACAATCCGAAACAGTACGACGCCTGGAACATCGACGCTGATTTCGAAAAATCTTTTACGCGCCTCGACACCGCGGATTCTGTGGAGCTGGTGGAACACGGGCCGCTGCGCGCGATGATCCGCGTCACGCGCAGCTGGCAACACTCGAAATTCGTGCAAGACATCACCCTCTATGCCGGGCTGGATCGCGTCGACGTGATCAACGATATCGACTGGCACGAGACGCATGTGCTGCTCGAAGGCCGCCTTTCCGCTCGCCGCAGCCAGCGGCCAGGCGACCTACGAAATTCCTTACGGTTCCATCGAGCGGCCGACCACCCGCAATAACTCGTGGGAAGCAGCGAAATTCGAAGTTCCCGCGCTGCGCTGGGCCGACCTCGGCGACGCATCGCATGGTTTCAGTCTGATCAACGATTCGAAATATGGCTACGACGCCAAAGGCAATGTGTTGCGGCTTTCGCTGCTGCGTTCGCCCACCTGGCCCGATCCGGACGCCGACCGCGAGCATCATCACTTCGCTTACTCGCTCTACCCTCACGCCGGCGACTGGAAGCAGGCGCTTACGGTCCGGCGCGGATATGAATTCAATACGAAGTTGAAGGCGGTGCCGGTCAGCCCGCACGTCGGCGCATCACCCGCCGAAATGTCTTTCGTGGGAGTGAGCGCCGAAAATGTGGTGCTGACCGCCATGAAAAAAACGGAGGACGGCAACGCGCTGCTTTTCCGTTTCTACGAATGGGCGGGAAAAACTTCCGAGGTGCAGCTCACGGTTCCAGCCGGCGCGACGTCAGCGACGATGACAAATCTGATGGAGCAACCGGAAGGTTCACCGCTGCGGTCACGCGCGACAGTAAGGTCACCGTTCCGGTTCATCCCTACGAAATCGTCTCGGTTCGCGTGGACTATCCGGCCGCCGCCACATCAGCGCAGCCGAAGTGATTCCATCGATTGCAGTCCCGTGGGCGATCCGTCGGCATCGGAGACCTGTCAACTTGCGGCCGTGGTAGGATTTTGGAGACGCGCTGCCGTATCGTTGAGTCAGTTGCTACCGGCAGAACGTATGGAGGGCTTCATTTCCATGATCTCGGTTCGCAAATTTGTGATGAGCGGCGCAATTCTCGGCGTGGTTTTGGCAGGTCTTGACCATGGATTCGGCGCGGGCGCAGAATGCTCCAACGCCCGAAAACCGGCCCTCGGCTGCCCGGCGGCGAACGCGCCATCCAAGCCAGCGCCAGGCGGATATTCCGGCTTACCACGCCGCGCGTCCCCACGATCCGCTGCCCGAGACTCTGGACCCTAAGCAATTCCCCGACGCCGAAACCCAGAACATTTACGCGCTGGCCGCCAAAGAAAAGACCGTGCTGTACCAGCAGCCCTGCTATTGCCGCTGCGACAAGGAAGTCGGCCACAAGAGCCTGCTGGATTGCTACGTGGATGCCCACGCCGCGCATTGCATTCTGTGCAAGAAAGAAGGCGGTCTTTGCCTACACCGAGACCCAGGCCGGAAAAACCGCGGCGCAGATCCGCAAAGAAATCATGGACGGCAAATGGAAGGACGTGGATCTTTCGACGTACGACACGCCGCTGCCCGCGAAATGATCGCCGACACAAGATCAATTCACGGCCGAGAACGTCTACTCGCCTGTACGGATTAATGCGCGGGATGGACGGACTGGCCGCGCGGGCCAATCCTGCGGGGTGAAATCGACGCCCCAGAAATGCGGGCTCGGCGAAAGAAATTCGACTCCGATGCGGGTTCCCTTGTCGGATAAATCGCCCAAATAGACCACCCGGCACTCTTGCTCCTCTTCGGTGACCGGGTTAATCAGCACCAACTGAGCGGCCAGCGCGATCGGCGCCTGCAAATAGAGCAGGCCGCCATGCGCGTTAATGACGATGGTCTGGGTGTTCTCGTGAAACTTGCGGCCGTCGGAATTCTTTCCCGGAGGCCCGCACGGGAATTCGGGTGAATACCCGGGAGCTACGCCGTTGCTGCTCCGTCGCCTGATTTTCCGTGGTGGTCATGATTCCATCGTGCCTTTCTGTCGAATGGCAGTCAACCCGATGTGTCAAGGGCGTGTCCAAAAACACAGTCCGGAAAAAATTTGCACCCTTACGTAAAGTTCCGTAAAGTTTCGCATTTGTGTTAAACATGGCACAGCAAATTCATTAAAATCTGGATTTGTTCGGCGGTTGGTAAATCGTTGGCTGGAGACCCCTGGGATGACTCTACTTGACTATGTGGATTCGAAGCGTGAAGCGCATCTGAACGAATTAAAGGAATTTCTGCGCATTCCTAGCGTCAGCACCAAAAGCGAGCATAAGCCGGATATCGAGCGCGCGGCGCACTGGGTGGCCGAAAAATTACGCGCGGCCGGCTTGGAAAATGTCGAAATCGCGCCGACCAAAATGCATCCCGCTGGTCTACGGCGAATCGCTGCACGCGCCCGGTAAGCCCACAATTTTATTTTACGGGCACTACGATGTGCAGCCGGCGGAACCTCTGGACCTTTGGACCACTCCGGCATTCGAGCCCACCGTGCGCGACGGCAAACTCTTTGGCCGCGGCACGGCGGATGACAAGGGTCAGGTGCACATCCATATCAAGGCGCTCGAAGCCTTGAAAAATGTGCATGGAAAACTTCCTCTCAACGTAAAGGTCATGATCGAAGGCGAAGAAGAAGTCGGCAGCGTCAGCCTCTGGGATTTTGTGCAGCAAAATCACGAACGGCTGAAGGCCGACGCGCTGGTGGTATCCGATACGTCGATGCTGGCCAAAGGCGTTCCTTCCATCACCTATGGACTGCGCGGACTGAACTACTACCAGCTTGAATTGACCGGCCCGGCCCAGGATTTACATTCCGGAGTTTTTGGCGGAGCGGTGCCGAATCCGATCACGATTCTGGCGGAAATGATCGCCAAGCTGCACGATAAGAATTTTCGCGTCACGGTTCCGGGATTCTACGATGACGTCGCCACGGTTTCCGCCAAAGAACGCAAAGCTCTGAACGCTTTGCCGTGGAAAGAAAAAGAATTTCGCAAGACCGTTGGCGCGCCGGCGCTGTGCGGCGAAAAAGGATTCACCATTGTCGAGCGCCTGTGGATTCGCCCCACGCTGGATATCAACGGCATCTGGGGCGGCTATCTGGGCGAAGGCGCGAAGACCGTGATTCCCTCGAAAGCGTATGCCAAGCTTTCCACGCGCCTGGTGCCCGAATCAAAATCCGGCGAAAATCGCCAAGCTGGTCGAACGCCACATTCGCCAGCTGCTGCCGAAGACCGTTTCCTGCAAGTTCGAAGTTCTCAGCATGGGAAAACCCTGGGTCGCGCCGTACAGCCATCCGATTTTCCAGAAAGCGATTCACGCGCTGCAATCCGGTTTCGGCAAGAAGGCCGTTTTCATTCGCGAAGGCGGTTCGATTCCTTTTGTGACCCAAATGCACGACACTTTTAAAGTTCCCTGCGTGCTGCTCGGCTTCGGCTTGCCGGATGAAAACGCGCACGCGCCCGACGAACACATCGAATTGGAGAATTATTTCGGCGGAATCAAGGCCGTCGGACTGTTTTACGAACAACTCGGCGCGAAATAAAATTTCGGCCAAAATTGGGGAGTTCAGGAAAGGCCCGTTTTACAGGGCTTTTTTCAACCTTCCGCTTGCGTTCGTTAACTAGTGCGGCTATAGTCCGCAAGGCATCCCGGTCCACGGGTACCACCAAGCATTTACACTTCTAGGAGGAAAACGTAATTCGATGGCAAATCCGATGAGCAAGTCCAAGATTATTGCGTACATGACGGAGAAGGTTAGCACCGACGAAAAACCCGTCTCCAAGAAGCAGGTCGTTTCGTTCTTCGACGAACTCTTCAAGCTGGCCGTGAAGGAAACCCGCGGCGCAGGCAAGTTCGTAATTCCGGGAATCGGCCGCGCAGTCAAGGCGCACCGCAAGGCACGCATGGGCCGCAATCCGGCCACGGGCGAAGCGATCAAGATCAAGGCCAAGACCGTTGTGCGCCTGCGCGCAGCAAAAGCCTTTAAAGACGCCGCCCTCAAGTAGATCGATTCGGCGCAGAGATTTGCGACAAAAACCCTCAAGCATGCCCGGTCTAAATATGGACCGGAGGCTTGGGGGTTTTGTCTTTTTGGCATGAAACTGCCTGTTTCATTGTGAATCGTGGCGCGATCCTCTTTAATCCAATACCAGTTCCGTCCGCTTGAGGGTTTATGGCATCGCAATTCTGGGACGAAAAACGCGCGGAGCGCTACAGCCAGTTCCGGTACGAGTTCCCGGTCAATTCGCTGCGGCAGAAGACCGTCGTGGTGGCCGGCGGTTCTGGAGGGTTGGGCGCGGCTGCCGTGGCACTGTTGGCGGCGGAAGGCTCGCACCTCATTGTCGGTTACCGTGCCAATCGCGCACGTGCGGAGTATCTGCGGAGTGCGATGCAGGAACAATTTCGCTGCGAGATTTCGCTGGTGGAAGGCGACCTGGCGGATCCGAAAGTGCCTGAGGCGTACCTGGCTGCGGTTCAAAAATCTGGATCGCCTTTTGCCGGTGTCGCGATTTTTCCGGGTGATCCGGCGCGAGTCACCTTCGATGACTTAAATCGTGAAACGGTCAACGCTTCACTGGAATCAAACTACACTGGGCCGCTGCTGCTGGCGAAAGCCCTTGGCACAGCACTGGAGCACGGCGAAAATGGTGGAAGCATCGTTTTGCTTTCCACGATGCAGGCGATTGGCGTGTTTCCTTCCAGTCTGAATTATGCCGCGCCGAAAGCGGCCTTGATTCAGGCGGCGAAAATCCTGGCTCAGCAATGGAATCGGGTGCGAGTCAACGTGGTGGCGCCGGGCGCGACCATGGCCGGCATGGCGGCTACCAGCATTCAGGCCGGGAAATATGATCGATACGTCGCGACCAATGCGATTGAACGGTTTGGCCGTCCGGAAGATGTCGCGCGGGCGGTGCGGTTTTTCCTGGAACCCGATAATTACATCACCGGCCAAGTGATCACGGTCGACGGCGGGCTTACTTTGCGGCGCGACCGCGGGCTAGATAGTCTCAACTGGAACAATTTCTATTCCATCAGGCGGACGATTAGATGCCCGAGCATTCCGGACTCTTAACTGATCTCTACGAACTCACCATGGCTGCGGGCTATCTGCAGACCGGCTTCGACGCTCGCGCCACATTTGAACTTTTCGTTCGCCATCTTCCGCCTCACCGAAATTATCTAGTTGCTGCGGGACTCGAGCAGGGTCTGGAATTTCTGGAGAACGTGCGATTTCAGCGCCAAGGAAATCGATTACCTGCGGCACCATCCGGTTTTCCGCCACATCCGCGATGAATTTTTCGATTATCTTGTCGACTTTTCGTTTTACCGGCGATGTCTGGGCCATGCCCGAAGGCTCGCTGGTTTTTCCCGGCGAGCCCATGCTGCGCATCGTCGCGCCAATCATCGAAGGCCAGATCATGGAGACGTATCTGCTCTCCACGCTGAGCTACCAAACGATGATCGCCAGCAAAGCCGCTCGCGTGGTGACCGCGGCGCAGGGCCGCCAAATTGTCGACTTCGGCGCGCGGCGCGCGCACGGCAGCCAGGCCAGTCTGCTCGCTGCGCGCGCCGCTTCGATCGGCGGATGCGAAGGAACTTCGAATGTTCTCGCCGGACAGCAATTTGGCATGACCACCTACGGCACCCAGGCGCACTCGTGGGTCATGGCCCATGAAGACGAAGCGCGTGGCGTTCGCGAAATTTCTCGACGCGTTTCCCGACGCTGCAGTTCTGCTGCTCGATACCTACGATGTTCGCAGCGCCATCAAGAAAATTATCGCCATGAAACGCAAACCTGCCGGCGTGCGGCTCGATAGCGGCGACCTGGCCAAAGACAGCCGCTGGGTGCGCCGCGAACTCGACCGCGCCGGATGGAACGACGTGAAGATTTTTGCCTCGGGCGACCTGGACGAAACCCGCATCGCGGCCCTCCTGAAGAAGGGCGCGGCCATCGACGCTTTCGGCGTCGGCACCGCGCTAGCCACGCCCGGCGACGCGCCGCATCTGAATCTGGTGTACAAGCTGGTCAAAATCGAACGCGATGGAAAAGCGCGCGGCGCGGCCAAACTTACCGAAGCCAAAGTGACCTATCCCGGACGCAAGCAAGTGTTCCGCTATTCGACGCCGAAAGGCGAATATTTGCGCGACAAGATTGCTTTGGATGACGAACCGGCGGCCGGCGGCGAACCGTTGCTGATCGAAGTGATGCGCGGCGGCAAGAGAACCATGCCGCAGAGTTCCGGTCAGCGATTCGCGCGCTGCTGTGCCTGCAAACCTTGCGCGGCTGCCCCAGAAATACCGGCAGATTAATCGCACTGCCGAGTATCCCGTGATTTACACGACCGATCTGGAGTCCATGCTCGAAAAAGTCCGGAAAAGAGTGCGCGGCTCGGCGACGAAACAATCGCATGGCGACTGACCCGCAGGAGCAAGCGTGGGCGCTGCTGCAGCAGGCGTATCGCGTGCAAATGGAAGGCGACTACGACCAGGCAGTCACTCTGTATAAACATTCGTTGGAAATCTTTCCCAGCGCGGAGGCGCACACCTTCCTGGGCTGGACCTACCATTTTCAAGGCAAGATCGAAGACGCCATCGCGGAATGTAAAAGAGCGATTGAAGTCGATCCGGAATTTGGAAATCCCTACAACGACATCGGCTCGTACCTGATCCAGATGCGACGCTACGACGAAGCGATTCCCTGGCTGGAACAGGCCATCCTGGCGCCACGTTACGAACCGCGGCACTTCCCACACTTCAATCTCGGCCGGGCTTACATCGCGAAGGGAATGTTGTCGCGCGCGCGGGAATGTTTTAACGAATCGCTGCGAATCGAGCCGAACTATGTGCTAGCGCGGCAGGCCGTGGAAAATCTGCGCCGCATGGTGAATTAGGAAGCGGACGCGGACTCCGAGGCCTCGGTGGGTTTGAGAATCCGGTCGTAAATCCACAAGAGCAGCGCGGTCATCACTCCCACGCTAACGACGACCCACCAGATCAGCTGTGGCTGATGTTTTACTTCCCCGAAGTGGTGAATCAGCCGGCCGCCGAGCCATCCGCCGATCAACGAGCCGATCCCGATGGGCATGAACGCGAAGCCCATGTAGGTTCCCTGCTGGCCCGGGGGCGCCAGCCGCGAAATATATTCGTAATAGCGCGGCGACTGGATGATCTCGCCAATGGAAACGGCAAACAGCGTGACGATCACCATCGGCACGGTCGGATGCACGATCAAAATAATCCAGGCCAGCGCGGAAATCAGCGTGCCGAGAGTGACGGCGCGAAACGCCGGAATTCTCCGCGTCACCGCGCTCATGATCAGTTGCAGGCAAATCACGGTGAGCGGCCCGGTAATCAACATCAGTTCGGTGTCGGTCTTGGGATCGATGTAATTGTGCACGTAGAGCGGAAGAATGATGAATTCCTGCCAGTAAACCACCCAGTAGCCCGAAAAAATCAGCAGGAACAGCATGAATTTCGGATTGCTCAACACCGTCCAGAAATTTCTGCGCCGCTTCGCCCAAGCTGGCGGCCTGCGCTTCGTTCGAGCGCCGCGGCTCCTTGAAAAACAAAATCACCGCCGAAGAACATCAGGAACACGCTGAACGCGGCGACGCGAAATACATTTTCGACTCGCATGTGCTGGTGAACATAGGAAGCGACGAACGGCCCCGCCGCGCCGCCGATATTCACCAGCGTGTAGTAAATCGAGTAGCCGATGGAGCGAACATTTTCTTTCGACGACCGCGCGATGGTCCCCACCACGCAGGGCTTCACCAGCGCAATTCCCAACGCCGGCAGCATCAACACGAATGCGACCAAAACCACCAGCGGCACGGCTGCACGCAACGGCGCCAGCCACGCGCGAGCCGAGCGAACCAAGCAAAAAATAAGCGCAGGTCAGAATGAAGTACGCAAGAGACAGCGAGCGCCGGAAACCCAGCCGGTCCGCCAGCGTGCCGCCGAATGCCGCGAGAAACCAAACCAGCCCGCCGAATAAACCGGTGAGGCTGCTGCCTGCTCGACTGGAAAATTCAGCGTCTCGTGCAGGTAGCGCGCGAGCGACGCGAACGCCGCGTAGTAGGACAGCCGCTCGAACAGTTCGCTGATATTTGCGACCCAGAACGGGCGCTCGAAGCCGGAGCGAATTTCGTCGATGCGCTGTGAAAAACTCAAAAGCTCCTCCGCCGGCTTGTAGAAGTCGACGCTGACTGGCCGCCGCGATTGTAACGGAAGCAACGGCCCGGCGCCGCCGGTTTTTGCCGATTTTTCCCTGCTTTGGGCGTGTGCTAAGCTTGCAGTTTCGGAGCGCTGCCATTCGCCGCCTCCGTTCCGGATGCCCACCTCAACGATGAAAGCCTTGCGCAAGACGCGCCCCGCGCGCGGCGCGAATCTCGAATCCGTTCCGGTTCCGACTCCCGGACCCAGCGAAGTTCTGGTGCGTGTGCGCGCGGCTTCGATTTGCGGAACCGATCTGCATATCTACGATTGGGATCGCTGGTCGGCCTCGCGCATCAACCGCCGCTGACCTTTGGCCATGAATTCTGCGGCGTACGTCGAAAAAATCGGCTCGGAAGTCACTTCGGTGAAGCCCGGCGATTTCGTCAGCGCGGAGATGCACTAATTGCGGCCACTGCCGCCCCTGCCGCATGGGCCAGCCGCATCTTTGCCAGAACGTGAAAATCATCGGCATCGACGCGGACGGCTGCTTCGCCGAATTCGTAATCATCCCCACGCAATATCTGGAAAATCGATCCAGCGATTCCCGAGCACTATGCCGCGATTCTCGATCCGCTCGGCAACGCCGTGCACACGGTGCTGGCCGGTGAGATTGCCGGGCAGAATGTTGCTGGTCACCGGCGCCGGACCGATCGGACTGATGGCGATCACCGTCGCGCGGGCTTGTGGCGCGCGCCATTTTTCGCCACGGAAATCAATCCGCATCGCCGCGAGCTTGCCAAGACAATGGGCGCGGATGAAGCGATTGATCCCACGCAGGGCGACGTGGTGGAGCAGCTGCGCGAGGCCACCGGCGGCGCGGGCGTGGACGTGCTGCTCGAAATGAGCGGCAATCCCGCGGCGATCCATCAGGGATTTCAGATGCTGCGGCCGGGCGGTCGTGCCTCGCTGCTCGGAATCCCGTCGCAGCCCGTTACGTTCGATCTGGTCAACGACGTGATTTTCAAAGGCGCGACGGTTCACGGCATCTACGGCCGCAAAATGTTCGAGACCTGGGTGCAGATGACCGAACTGCTGAAGCACGGCCGCTTGAATCTCGATCCACTGTTCAACGAACGCCTGCCGCTCGAAGATTTCGAACAGGCATTCTCGCTTCTCCAATCAGGCCAGGCGGGAAAAATTCTTTTCTATCCGAACGGCGTTCACGCCTAAGCGTCTCGCGCTGCATCGTTCTCAATACTGAAGCTGCCACCAATTATTCAGGAGAAATCATGAGCATCACCGGCAACCCGCCCTCAGCTGCATTATCTGCACGACGCTCTCGAAGACTTGAAAGCCAAGCATCTCTACTTCAACCTGAGCATCCTCGAAGGCGAGCAAAAGCCGGTCGCCATTTTCGACGGCAAGGAAGTCATCAACCTCAGCTCCAACAATTATCTCGGCCTCACCACGCATCCCAAGCTGCGCCGCGCCGCCATTGATGCCACCCGCAAATTCGGCGTCGGCTCGGGCGCCGTCCGCACCATTGCCGGAACGATGAAGATGCACATGGACCTGGAAAAGCAAATCGCCCATTTCAAAAACGTGGAAGCGTGCGTGGTGTTTCAGTCCGGATTCGCGGCCAATGCCGGAACCGTCTCCGCCATTCTCGGCAAGGAAGACCTGATCATTTCCGACGAGCTGAATCACGCTTCGATCATCGACGGTTGCCGCCTTTCGCGCGCCACGATCAAAGTTTTCAAGCACAAAGACCCGCCGATTGCGAACGCGTCCTGAAAGAAACCGAAAACTGGACCGGCAAGAAGCTTCTGATCACCGACGGCGTCTTCTCGATGGACGGCGATATCGCCGACTCTGCCCGGCCCTTTGCGATCTCGCCGAAAAATACAACTGCATCATGATGGTCGATGACGCGCACTCTTCCGGCGTGCTGGGCGGAAACGGCCGCGGAACCGTCGATCATCTCGAATTGCCACGGGCGCGTGGATATTCAGGTGGGCACGCTGAGCAAGGCCATCGGGTCGCTCGGCGGCTACGTCTGCGGTTCGCGCGACCTGATCGATTTTCTCTACCACCGCGCGCGGCCGTTTCTTTTCTCCACGTCGCATCCGCCTTCGGTCGTCGGCGACCTGCCAGGCAGCCTTCGAACTGCTCGATTCCGAAGCCGGCGAAAAACTGATCAAGAAACTCTGGGCCAACACGAAATTTTTCAAACGCAAACTGAAAAAGCTGGGCTTCAACACCGGCACACAGCCAGACGCCGATTACGCCGATCATGGTTGGCGACGCGGGGAAAGCGTTTCAATTTTCCCGGGAACTATTCGACGAAGGCGTGTTCGCCGGGGCGATCGGCTTCCCCACGGTGGCGGAAGGCAAGGCGCGCCTGCGCACCATCGTCACCGCCACTCACAAACGCGCCGACCTGGAGCGGGCCGCTGATACCATCGAGCGCGTGGGCAAAAAACTCGGCGTGATTTCGTAGCTGTCGTCACGCTTCCAGCGCAGCCGCCGCACTACACCACTGCCGCCGCCTGCAAATTGGGCCGCATATAGCGGTAAATCGCGAAGACCATCGCGCCCAAACCCAAACAGACCACCAGCGAATTGACCCAGACGCCGAGGTAAGGAACCAGACCGATCGCACGCAATATCAAGAGCCCAAGCGCCATCCGGCCCAGCGCAGGTCCCACGCCCACCGATGATCCCAACACTTTGTCGCCCAACCAGGTGCCTACCACGACCTGCGCCGCGTAGATCGCAATAATCCACAGCATGAACGCCGCTACCCCCACTCCGATGCCCACGATCGTGATGCAAACGATGACTACCAGGACGGGCGTTGCAATCAGGAACAACGCTCCAAATCCAATCGCCGGCATCGGTCCGCTTGCAGGCGCCCGCCGCATCAAAAAGAAATCCGGGCATCAGCAGCAACATGACCAAGCCGAAGATGAAACTCGCGCCCCAGAGCAATGTCTGGTGCCAGTAATACCTCGGCGACGAGTAACTCTTATCCGAATCGTGTTCGATAATCGATATCACCGGCGGGCTGGCCAATTTTGCATCCGGCGAGATGTCGGCCGGCTTGCGCACCTGAGCCTTGAATTCACCGGCCACCACCGCTTTGGGCCCAACCCGCAAGTGCCCGGCACGAACCATCACGTTGCGTCCCAGCGAACCGTCGAGTTCCAAGGAGCCCGAGAATGACAGCAAATCGCCCACCACTTTGCCATTCAGCGTGCAGTCCCCGGCGCCCAGAGTCATGGTGCCGTTGACCACCGACTTTTCGTCCGTATTGATGTCACCAACCCAGGACATGACATTTCTTCCCACCGTGCCGTTCAGCTGAAATTCTTTGACGAAGGCCCGTACATTCCCGTCCACCATTCCGTTCACGTGCAGCTCTTCGCTGAACGAGATCACATCGCCTTTGATGTGCCCGTTCACGGTCACACTGCGCGAAAACGTGATGAGGTCGCCGTCCACGTCGCCATCGATTCGGGCGGCGTCGGCCGAGACGATCAAATCGGTGTGTATCACTTCACCAGCGGCGAGCGTGTAATTGGGATCGCCGTGCTTGATCTCCGCCGCTTGCCCCGCCGGGGCGAGCGCGAGGGCCATTACCATCGCGCCCATCACCACGGCGAACGCGGTGGTGCGCCGCAGGTGGCGCCGCAACAGCCAGATCACCAAAACTCCGAGTGTGGCCAACGCCAGAAATTCGGTCAGGCTTCGCATCGCGTCCCATCCTTTCCAGAATGCACCGCTGAAAAACAGCATGGTCAGAAGATTGCCTTGCGTGAAACCGGATTGAGCCGCTTGCGCCCGCCACGGTTCGACGAACCCGCTCCACATGGTGTACGCACCGCCCGCGCTCAGTCCAAAGGCCGAGAGCCAACCCCAGGGTGTTCCGCCGCGCTCCGGAGCCTGCACCAGATGCGCGGGCACCGACTCGTCATCGGCTTCGAGCGACTGCCGCAACCAGACGCCCTCCAGTTCCAGCGCGCGCAGCAGGTTGCGACAGTCGTTACAGGTTGCGACATGTCCGCGCACTTCCTGCGCGTGCGCCGTGTCGAGTTGCTGCTCGAGATACAGCAGCGCGGTCATCTCATCGAAGTGATTCATGGCTTTCCCCCAGCAGCCGCCGTACGCATGCCTCCCCCGCCTTCCGCCAAAATCTCGCGCAGTTGATGCCTCGCGCGCAACAACAAAACTCCCACGAATGCGCGCCGCACGCCGAGCGTGTCGGCAATCTCGTCGTAACTCATGTCCGAGTAGTAGCGCAGTACCAGAGCCATGCGCGCGCGATCCGGCATTTTCGCCAAACCAGCGCGGACGTGTTTGCTGTCATGCTCGGTTTGCAATTGTTCCAATTGGTCGGGGTCGGGATGCTCGAGTGGCAGAGTTTCGAGGTCGCCGGTTTCCAGATCCTGGCGAATCCGCCGCCGGCGCAGCAGATCCCAACAATGATTGCTGGCCACTTTATACAGCCAAGCCGTGAACGGCCGCGACGAATCGTAGGTCCCGAGTTTTTGGCGTACTTTCATAAAAATTTCAGTGGTAGCGTCTTCCGCGTCCTCGCGCGTGGGCAACGCCCGCCGGCAGAACCGGAATATCGCCGGGGCATATTGGCCGTACAACTCGCCCCAGGCCTCGGCATCGCCCGCCCGGACCTGCGCAAGCACATCCGCTAGTTCTGCGGCGCTCATGTCTCCGGTGGTCTTCCGTCGCTCCATAGGTTGATACGCAGGGTCCGTCTTAGAATATTTCAAACATATTACAACGTAAGGGGTTAGGCCGACTTCATAGTGCGAGGCCAAGCACCGCGGATCCCATTCCGGCGTACGTTCCAAATCGGGAAACGGCGATGACCAGGCCTGAACCTAGCAAACCCCAGCGATTCATCGAGTTACGCACTAAAATAAAACGGCCCGGCAGCCGATCCGTCACGGCCGCCGAGCCGCAAGTACCCATCACGCTTCTGACATCGCGCCGCCAGACCGTCGTCAGGCCGTCGCCGAATAGCAGTTACCTAAAACGTGAACTTCGCGGCCAGCTGGATTCCGCGCGGGCCGCCACCCCCGAGAAACGGGTTGCCGATTCCGACGTCACCCGTGGCGCTCAGCTGGTAGCCTCCCGAACCGGTCTCGCGGTTTCCGTTTTGCGCGAAACCACCCTGGGCCGGATCGGCCACAAATGCGGGAAGAAACGGGTTCGCAAAGTTGGGATGGTTCAAGAGGTTGAAAAATTCCGCGCGCAGTTGCATGCCCAGGCGCTCGGTAATCTTCGTGTCTTTATAAATGGCGAAATCCCATTGCTTAAAGCTGGGCCCGCGCAGCGAATTGCGCCCTTCGTCGCCGAAATGCCGGGTACCTGGAGCGCAATCCTGGGCGCTATCGGTGATGCCGTTGGCCAGCGCGAAATTCGATAGCGTGCAGGGGATCGCAAAGGCGTCGAGATTCACATAGTTCGTCGGATCGTGCGGGTGGTAAACGATCGGAGCGACGATGTCCGGCCGGTCGAAACCCTCGCCGCTCCCGCTGAAATCGTCCTCGAAGAAATAATTCATTTGAAAGGGCTGGCCGCTCTGCAGCGTCACCGCGCTGTTGAAGCCCCAACCATTTTTCAATTTTTGCCAATCTCCGCCGAGGTGAGGCAGGTTGTAGGCGAAGATCCACGTGAATCGGTTCCGAATATCGAAATTCGAATTGCCATACTCCGCGTTCGGGTTGGTGCTGTTGTTCGGTTGCGAGGCGTTGGGTTCGAAATCAAAACTATCGCTCGCCGTGTCGAGCGAATGCGACCAGACGTAGTTAACGATCGAAGTTATACCGTGCCAGTTATTCACCCGCAGGCTGGACTGCAGGGAGTTGTAGTTTGAGCGCGCGTTCGCCTGCAACTGGTTGATGTATTCCGCGTCATACGGATTATTCACGAAGTTGGTTGGGACCCCGTAACTCGAAATACAGCCCGGACCTCCGTTCGGAAAGCAGGGAGCGAAATTGAAGGTGTTATTGTTGGCCTGAGCGAAAGCGGTGTCGAAGGTCGTGATGGCGTCCTGGCCCGGTTGATTCACGTCGAGATAATGTAACAGGCGGTGGCCCTGCGAACCGACGTACCCGACCTGTAGCACCACCTTGCTCGAAAGCTGTTGTTGCAAATTGAGGTTGTAATTCTCCATGTACGGCGTGGGAAGGTTGCGGTCGATCGCAAAAATGTTCCCGGACGGGCGCCCGATGGAGCCACAAATGTCGGAACTCCCGAAAGTATCGATCCGGTAGGGCCGACCGTGGAAATCGGGTCAGGGCCCGCGGGATTGTAAGCTACTCCTGGACAAAACTCGCAGTTGTACGGCAGTTCACCAAGAAAGACGTCCTGGGAAACGGCGTCAAAAAAGAGTCCCCATCCTGCTCGCAGCACGGTTCGGCCCTTGCCGAAGGGATCCCAAGCCACACTGACGCGCGGCGCGAAGTTTTTGTAATCCGGTTTGTATACCTGACGCAAGCCGGGCTGACCCAGTTGCGTCAAAGTGACGGTCTGCCCGACCGGATCGAAATTCGTAATGTTGGTAAAGAGGTTGTCCTTCTCGCCTACCACCCCGTAGTAGTCCCAGCGGAGTCCGTAATTGAGCGTCAAACTTGGGATCGGGTGAAAACTATCCTGTACATACAATCCATCATTATTTTCGTAGGTATGGCGGATTGACTGACCCAGCGATTGCGAGCCACCGTCCACAGTCCCGCTCAAAAAATCGCCCAGGCTATCTGTCGGATTTGTCGGATTACTGAACGTCAACGCCCCGCGGTAATTCACGCCGAAGAATTGCTGAATGGTGGTGCGGCGGTATTCGTACCCGAATTTTATGTTGTGCTGGCCCACGGTCCAGGAAAAATTATCCAGGGCTTGCCAGTTCGAATCGAAGCGGTGACGCGGAGTAGAGTGGTTTGCGCCGAGTTGTGCAAAATTGCCTACTTGAATCACCGGCAGCCCCGAATTTGAAGCCGATGGGCCGGTACAATCCGCCACGGTGGTGGCTGCGCACAAACCCACACTGCTAGGTTGAAAAGCCTGGTCCGCGGGGAAAAAACCCTCAGCAAAACGGTTCCAGCCGAGGCGCGCTTCATTGACCTTCGACGATGAAATTACTCTCACGTAGGAGATAGATACCAGCTGAACCCTGGTTGGAGTGTAGGTGTTAAATCCGGGAAGAATTCCGCCACCGGTTAGAGCGAGAGGAAAACTCTGCTTGCTGTCGCCGTAATAATATCGGCCGGTCAAAGTATTGTTCTTGTCGAAATTGTGGTCCACCTTGGCAATCAGGCTGGTCACGTTGTTGTAGGACGGAGCTACCACTGATGCATTGGCCCCGTTGGGGCAACCGTTTCCGTCCGCCGTGGCACCCGGCACGTTCGGCAGAGGCCACGGATCGTTGTGTGGGTAGGCGGCCAGAAGGTTCGCGATGACCGGATTCGTTGCGACTAAATCAGCGGGATTCGGGACGCAGGCTAGGCTCACCGTGCCAACACGTTCACGCTGTCCTTCATAGTCGAAAAAGAAGAATGTTTTATCCCTTACGATCGGCCCTCCGATCGCGCCACCAAATTGGTTGTTGTGGAACGGGGCCTTCTCTGTGCCTACGGGGTCGAAATAATTTCGCGCATCCAGGGCGTCATTCCTGAAATAGTCGAACCCGGTACCGTGAAAAGCGTTGCTGCCGCTATTCGTCACGATGTTAATCACCCCGCCTGCATTCCGGCCATATTCCGGCTCATAATTGGAGAGCACGTTCAGCTCACTAACGGCATCAATGGGCAGAATCGTCGCCGGTGTTCCAAACACGCCGGCTTCGTTGATCGCTGGATCGTTGCGGTAACCGTCATTCATATCGGTGCCGTCCAGCAAGAAGTTGTTCGAGCGTCCGCGAGCTCCGTTCACCGAAAAAACGCCATAGGATCCGGGTGAGTCGGTGATTTGATCCGGCGACCCCGCGACTCCGGGAGTTAGATAAATCAGTTTGGTGTAGTCGCGGCCATTGATCGGCAAGTCCTTGACTGTTTCTTGGGTCAATACGCCACCCAGCGTGTCGCCGGTGGTGTCGATCTGCGGCAAATCTTCACCGGCCACCGTCACGGTGTTGGTCACAGCTCCGGGTTTCAGTACCGCGTCAATCCGTTTTTCGCTGGCGACATCTACGGTCACGCCGGTCGTGACCGACTTCTGGAACCCGTTGAGTTCAACCGTGACCGTGTAGGTGCCGATCTGCAGTTCCGGGACGAGATAGCTGCCGTCGACGTTGGTTTGGGTAATGCGATCGATGCCCGTGGCGACATTGTGGATCGTAACCGTCGCGTTGCTGACCGCCGCGCCAGTCGAATCCGTGACCGTGCCGAGAATTGATCCGCGAAATGTCTGCGCCCAACTAGCTGCTGGCGCTCAAGATCACCAACAAAATCGCGCACGCTATTACCGCGCCAGTGCTGAACCGGCGAATCCTCATTATCTTCTCCTGTGAATAACTACTGAAAATCGTGCAAAGAGTTATACGGCGAGCGGGGCAGACTTGTCCTATCGAAAAGACAAATACATGCAATCGTTTTTGCGAGAGACTCCCCCGAGCCGCCGCACCCTATCGCAAACAACTGGTACACCTATAAGCCCGCGACGACTATGAGTCAAGACACTTATTCGATTCGATATTCGGCCAGCGCGTGGCCGCGTGGCGGAGTTGCAGCGCAATTCGCATCAGGGATGAGCGCCGCATCGATTGGGCCAGCGCGGTGTCTCGCGGACGCGCAGGCTGTTATAATCTTTGATTCGCGCTGAGCTAAAAACGAAACTGGATGCCTTTGACTCCCAAAAAACGCCTGTTCCTGGTCGACGCCATGGGCTACATCTTTCGCGCGTTCTTCGCGCCCATGGACCGGCTGCAAACCTCCGCCGGCGTCCCGACCAAAGTTCCGTACCTCTTTGCCACCATGATGCGCCGGCTGCTCGAGAATAAGGATCGGCGCCCCGATTACCTCGCCGTGGTCTTCGACCACTCCGCACCCACCTTCCGCGACAAACTTTTCGCCGAATATAAAGCGCAGCGTCCGCCGATGCCCGACGATCTTTCGATCCAGATTCCTTTTGTCCGCCGCTACTGCGCCGCGATGCATTTGCCGATCCTGGAATATCCCGGCTATGAGGCCGACGACGTGATCGGCACGCTCGCGCGGCTGGCCACCAGCGACGGTAACAGCAAAATCTCGAGGTTTTTATCGTCACCAGCGACAAAGATCTTCGTCAGCTGGTTACTAAAGACGTCACGATTCTGGATCCGACGAAAAACGACCTGCTGATCGACGAGAAAAAAGTGGAAGAACTGATGGGCGTGCCGCCGTCGAAAGTTGCCGATGTCATGGCGCTGATGGGCGATTCCATCGACAACATTCCGGGTGCGCGCAATCCGAACGACAAGCCCGCGCCCGGCGAGCGCCGCAAAGCCGGCATCGGCGACGTGGGCGCGCGCCAGTTGATCCAGCAATTTGGCAGCGTCGAAGAAGCGCTGAAACGCGCCGGCGAAGTGAAACGCGCCGGCTATCGCGAAGCGCTCGAAAACTGCGCGGAATTCGTGCTGCTCAGCAAACAGCTCGCCACGATTCCCACCGATGCGCCGGTTCCGCTCGATCTGGACACTCATGAAAATGGGGCCGCCCGATACTGAGGCGCTGCGCGAACTGTATTCCGAGCTGGGCTTCACTTCGCTGCTGCGCGATTTGGCGCCGCTGACCGATGACCGCAAAACCGATTACGCTGCGGTTCGAAATCGCCGGGCGACATCGGAAAATTTCTCGGCGCCGTGAAACGCGGGCAGGAAACCGCGGCGTGGCTGGCGCTCGATGCGCAGGAAGCCGATGAAGAAGGATTCGGCACGCGCGTCCTGGGCGTGGAGCTTTCCACCAAGATCGCCTGCCGCCCGGATTGCCGAAAACGATGTCGCAAGACCAGACTCTGGCGCGCATTGGAAGATTGGCTCGCCGACGCCGAAGCAAACCGAAGGTCGTCCACGATCCCAAGCTATTTCATTTGCTTGGCGGCCAAAGACTCGCCGGCCATGGCGACGGCGTCGCCGGCATCCGCCACGCGACCATGCTCTACTCCTATTTGCTGCGCCCGACGACCGCCAAACACGAATTCGCGGAAGTCGTTCTGCGCCACTTGAATCGCACGCTTTCCGGCGCGCCCGGCGAGCGCGCCGATTTTCTGCTGCGCCTCGCGCCCGTGCTGCGCGAAGAAGTCGAAAAGCAGGGCTCTCGAGGTCTACGAAAAAATCGATCTGCCACTCGCGCCCGTTCTGGCTCGCATGGAAGCGGCCGGCGTTCGCGTCGACCCCGCCGAACTCGATCAAATCTCGACGAAGACGCACCGAAGAGATCGCCGGGATCGAAAAAAGCATTTTCGATCTGGCGGGCTTCGAATTCAACATCAGCTCGCCGCAGCAACTCGCCGAAGTTCTTTTCGACAAGCTGCATCTGCAGCCGCCCCGGCGCAGCCGCGCCAAATCACGCTCGACCGCCGCCGAAGTGCTCGAAGAGCTCGCGCAGGTGCACGAACTGCCCAAAAAAGTGATTGAATTTCGCGAGTTGCCAAGCTGAAGTCGACCTATGCCGACGTTCTTCCGCGCCTGATTCATCCGGGTCACCGGCCGTTTGCACACGCGTTTCAATCAGACCGGCACGGCCACCGGCCGGCTCAGCTCGTCGAATCCGAATCTGCAAAATATTCCGATTCGCACCGAACTCGGCCGCGAAATCCGCGCCGCTTTCATCGCTGCGCCCGGTTCGCCTGCTGCTCTCCGCGGACTACTCGCAAATCGAGCTGCGCATCCTCGCGCATCTCTCCGAAGATCCCGTCCTCGTGGAGGCCTTCCGCCGCGGCGAAGACATTCACTCGCGCACGGCGCAGGAAGTTTTCGGCATCGCGCCCGTTCGCGCAGACGCCGCGAACACCGCCGCGTCGCCAAAGTCATCAATTTCGGCGTCATTTATGGCCTCTCCGCCTTCGGCCTCGCGCAGCAACTGGATATCGACCAGAAAGAAGCCGCGCAATTCATCGCCACCTATTTCGAACGCTATCGCGGCGTGAAAGAATTCTCGGACCGCCAGATCGCCGAGACGCGCAAATCCGGGATTCACCAAGACTTTGTTCGGCCGCGTCCGCCCCATTCCCGAAATCAATTCGCCGCAGCCGAACCTGCGCAATTTCGCCGAGCGCACCGCCATGAATACGCCGATGCAGGGCGCTGCCGCCGACCTGATCAAACTGGCGATGATCGATCTCGATCGCCGGCTGCCGAAAGAGAATTTAAATCGCGCATGATCTTGCAGGTCCACGACGAGCTGCTTTTCGAAGGCCCCGAAGCGGAAATGCCGAAGCTGATGAAACTCGTGAAGGAAGTGATGGAAGGCGTCCACCAGTTGCGCGTGCCCCTCGTCGTCGATACCAAAGCCCGGCGACAATTGGAGCGACATGAAGTAACGGCCGGTAGCGCGACGCGCAGCGGCGAGTTCCCGCCTTGCCGTGTGGTAGTCTTTCAGTGTTTGCGCATATTTCCGAATGAGGAGAAGCAATGGATCATGCCGAAGGCTTTTTGAATCTGGTGCGCGACGCGAAGCAACGCGTGAAGGAAGAAGATGTACAGCCACCAAGAAAAAACTCGATGCCGGAGAAAAAATCATTCTGATGGACACGCGCGAAGAAAGCGAATGGGCCCGCGGCCACATCCCCAGCGCGATTCATCTCGGCAAAGGCATCATCGAACGCGACATCGAGAAGACCATTCCCGATAAAGACGCGACGGTGGTCCTCTATTGCGGCGGCGGATTCCGCTCCGCGCTGGCAGCCGACAATCTGCAAAAAATGGGCTATCAGCAACGTGATTTCGATGGACGGCGGCTGGCGCGGCTGGACCGAAGCCGGATTCCCGATTATGAAAGACTACCGCTCGGTCGAAACCCTAGGAGAATCGAAATGACTGAATTTCGGGAATTTGACGCGCCCCTCTGGCGCGAACACGAGGCGGCCAAGAGTCGACTGGAAAAGTTGCGGGACGAAGCGCAACGCCTGGGCAAAGAATTCGAAGAAAAGTTCGCGCCGGAAATTGCCGATGCGGAAGTGGAACTGACCCGCCTGAGCGCCCTGCTGGGAAAAATCGGGCTGTGAAATCCGTGCAATGGGCCGCGACTTTCTGGCTCGCGCCTTGCATACTCCAGGTTACTTAGCTGATTGGCTGGGGCGGTTGGACTCGAACCAACACCGTCCTCATTAACAGTGAGGTGTCCTACCAATTGGACCACGCCCCAACCGGGATTCAATTCTAAAGGGTGTTCGCAGGATTTTCATCCAAGGATTGCGAATCCGCGCATCGAGAGTTTCACGGGAGCAGCGGAGGAGAGCTAAAATGACGTGCGGAGAAAGAGGCCGAAGGAAGGAAGCCGGCCCAGCCCTCAATCCCCTAAAGGGATCCTCGGCTTCCTTCCCCCTGACGGAGTCTTACATCGCACGCTGCGAAGCCAAACCTAAATCTCTGAAAATCAGAGCCAGTTAATGCCGCGTCCCGGTAAAAAATCCCAGCGGCTAGTAAAAATTCCGGGCAAGCTGCGTTGCGCGTCTCGTCGCGCATTGTGCTGCGTCATCTGAATTTCGTGACCCGCAATCGAGACCTTTGCTCCCGATGAAATTCACTTTCGTTTCGCCGTCTTGACCGCTCCTGCCCGCCTTGCTATGTTGAGAGAGTTACGCTGGGCGCATTGTACCCACTGGGTAGCGGGCCGGTCCTGTGGGAGCCAGCTTCGAGCCGAATCATGGGCCTGAAAAAAATCGTCATCCGCGGCGCCCGGCAGCACAATCTGAAAAACATCAGCCTGGAAATCCCGCGCAACACGCTCACCGTGATCACCGGACTTTCCGGCTCGGGCAAATCCTCGCTCGCGTTCGACACGCTCTACGCCGAAGGCCAGCGCCGCTACGTCGAATCGCTTTCCGCCTACGCGCGGCAGTTCCTCGATCAGATGGAGCGGCCCGAAGTGGATTCGATCGAAGGGCTCTCGCCTTCGATCGCCATCGAGCAGAAGACCACCACGCGCTCGCCGCGCTCCACCGTCGGCACCATCACTGAAATTTACGACTACCTGCGCGTGGTCTACAGCTCCATCGGCACGCCGCATTGCCCGAACTGCGGCAAGCCCATCACGCGGCAATCCACCGAGCAGATCGTGCAGGCGGTGCTCGCGCTGAAGCCCGGACGACCGCATCATGGTCCTCGCGCCGGTGGTGCGCGGGCGCAAAGGCGAATACAAGAAGGAACTCGAGAAATACGCGAAGGCGGGATTACGTCCGCGCGCGCATCGATGGCGATCTGTGAACCTCGACGAGCCGTCCGCTCGATCGCCGCAAGAATCACACCATCGAAATCGTGGTGGACCGGCTGCTGCTGAAGCACGGCATCGCGCAGCGGCTCGAGCAATCGATCGAGACCGCGCTGAAGCTGACCGGCGGGCTGGTCACGATCGCCGTGGTGGGCGGCGAGGAGCACGTGTATTCCGAAAAGCTGGCCTGCCCCGATTGCGGCATTTCCGTGCCGCAACTCGAGCCGCGCTCGTTCAGCTTCAATTCGCCGTACGGCGCGTGCCCGGAATGCCACGGCCTGGGCTCGAAGTACGATTTCGATCCGGCGAAGGTGATCGTGGATTGGACGAAGCCGCTCTTCGAAGGCGGCCTCGGACCGGGCTCGGGCTCGGCGTTTCTGCAGCGCACGCTGCGGCTGGCCGCCGCGGCGCACGGATTCGATCTCGACATGCCGTTCGAGAAGATGTCGCGCAAAGCGCAGAACCTGATTCTGCAATGGCAATCCGGCACAACGGCAATACCAATCGAGAAGGAGCTCAATTTTCAGGGCGTGCTCGCGCATCTCGGAAGCAGCCTCGAGGAATCGAAGCTCCGACACGCTACCGCGAATGGCTCACGCAGTACATGTCGCCCGCGCCCTGCGCGGCCTGCGACGAGCGCCGGCTGCGCCCGGAAAGCCTGGCGGTGAAAATCGCCGGCCTTTCGATCGCCGATTTCACCGGCCTGCCGCTCAGCGATGCGCGCGCGGCGGTGGACAAAATTCGCGCGCAAGCTCACGCTGCGCCAGCGACAAGATCGCCGGCCGCCCGCTGGCCGAAATCGCCGAGCGCCTCGATTTTCTGCTCGCCGTCGGGCTCGGCTATCTCACCCTCGATCGCTCGGCCGCCACGCTTTCCGGCGGCGAAGCGCAGCGCATTCGCCTGGCCACGCAGATCGGCTCGCGACTGCGCGGCGTTCTCTACGTGCTCGACGAGCCCTCCATCGGCCTGCACGCGCGCGACAACGGCCGGCTGCTCACCACGCTCGAAACTTTGCGCGACCTGGGCAATACGGTGCTGGTCGTCGAGCACGACGAAGAAACCATTCGCCGCGCCGACTACGTGGTGGATCTTGGCCCCGGCGCCGGAAAAGCCGGCGGCCATCTGGTTGCGGCCGGCACGCCCGGCGGAGATCGCCGCGAATCCGAAGCTCGCTCACCGGGCAATATCTTTCCGGGCGCGTGAAAATCGCCGTGCCCGCAGACGCGCCGCGCAGCCCAACGGCAAAGCGATCTGCGATTCTCGGCGCGCACGGCAACAATCTGAAAAATATCGACGTCGCGCTTCCGCTGGGCTTGCTCACGGTCGTCACCGGCGTTTCCGGCTCGGGAAAATCCACGCTGGTCAACGACATTCTCTATCGCGCGCTGGCGCAGAAGCTCTACCGCTCGATGGAACAGCCCGGGCGCGCATCGCGCGATTACCGGCGATCGAGCACATCGACAAAGTGGTTCAGATCGATCAGGCGCCCATCGGCCGCACGCCGCGCTCGAATCCCGCCACCTATACCGGCGTGTTCGCGCCGATCCGCGAACTCTTCGCCATGCTGCCCGAATCGCGCGAGCGCGGCTACAAGCCCGGGCGTTTCAGTTTCAACGTGAAGGGCGGGCGCTGCGAGGCTTGCCAGGGCGACGGCCTGCGGCGCATCGAAATGAATTTCCTGCCGGATGTTTACGTCACCTGCGAAGTCTGCCGCGGCAAGCGCTACAACGCCGAAACGCTGGCGGTGCGCTACAAGGGACTACTCGATTTCCGATCTGCTCGACTTGCCCATCGAGGAAGCGCTGAAAGTGCTGGAAAATATTCCGGCCATTCAAATCAGAAGCTGCAGACGCTGGTGGACGTCGGCCTCGGCTACGTCCAGCTCGGCCAATCCGCCACCACGCTTTCCGGCGGCGAAGCGCAGCGCACCAAGCTCGCGCGCGAACTTTCGCGCCGCCAGACCGGCCGCACGCTTTACATTCTCGACGAGCCGACCACCGGCCTGCACTTCGACGACGTGAAAAAACTGCTCGACGTGCTGAATCGCCTGGTTGCCCTGGGCAATACCGTGCTGATCATCGAGCACAATCTCGACGTGATCAAACAGGCCGACTGGATCATCGACCTGGGCCCCGAAGGCGGCGAAGGCGGCGGCCGCATCGTCGCGCAAGGGACGCCCGAGCAGGTGGCGCGCGTGAAAAAATCGTACACCGGCCAAATTCTGGCGCGTTCGCTGAATGGTGCGCTCGTAAACGGACACGCGGTGGATGCCAAGCGCGCAAGCTGATGAATCCCCACAACGAAAATCCGAATCCTACGCAGCGTGAAACCGGTTTCGAGCCGCACGTCGAAGTCGATGGCGCAGTGGACGTTTCACCGAACCTCGCCTCCGGCGAACTCTCGCCGGCGCCCGCTCCTGGTGCCTGGAATTTCTCCAGCGGCACAGGAGGCTTCCCTCCTCCGACCCGCTTCATTCCGGAAGATCTGCGCGTCCCCTGGGGCTGGTGGGACGTGGCGTTGCTGGCGGTGATCGGCTTAGTGGGATTGTTGTTGTTCGGCACCGTCTTCGCCGCGGCGCTGCAGACGGCGGGCGTGTCTCGAGCGCAGATACAACACTCGATGGTCTACCAGGGCCGATTTGCGATCGTGGCCATGGTGTTCCTTTCTTTTCTGCTGCTGTTCTATCTCGCGCTACAGATGCGCCTGCGTTTTCGATCGCCCATTCTGCGCACGCTGCGCTGGCAACCCCTCGAGACGCGGCCGCATGCGGCCGTTGTTCGCTTATCTCGGCTTCATTTCTGGCGGGTTTCTGCTGTCGATATTCGTGGCTGCTGGCCTCTTCAGCATTCACGCCGAAAAACAAAATGCCGATCGAGCAATATTTTCAGGACCGGCCAACCGCGCTGCTACTGTTGATCGTGAGCGTGACCCTGGCTCCGCTATTCGAGGAAACAATTTTTCGGGGCTATCTTTATCCGGTCGTGGCGCGCACGTTCGGAATCGTTCCGGGAGTGATCTTTACCGGTCTGCTTTTTGGCTTGATGCACGCATCGCAGTTAGGCGGTAATCTGCCGCAAGTAGCTTTAATCATGCTGGTCGGAATCGTCTTCACCGCGCGCGCGCGCCAGGACCGGCAATGTGCTTCCCGGCTATCTTATTGCACGTGAGCTATAACTCGTTCATCGCGATTGCCTTTTTGATTGCGTCGCATGGGCTTCGCCACATGCCGCCGGCGTAATGGATGCTTTGGAGCCTGGCGCCGCAGGCTCGGCCGAATTTCAGTTAGAATGGTGATGCACGGCTTCGCGTCAGCCAAAAAACACGGCGTTGCTGTAAACAGCGTGCCAGCAAAATCGGAATTGGAGAGAACCGCCTTGCGCACCGTTGAACCCATCACTTGGACCGCCGACGGCGTGGTCATGCTGGATCAGCTCAAGCTGCCCGGCGAAGTGGTCTATCACACCTACACCGATTACCGCGACGTGGCCAATGCGATCAAGACCATGATTATTCGCGGCGCGCCGGCGATCGGAGTCGCCGCAGCGATGGGTGTGGCGCTTGGGCGTGCAACATTCAACCGCCAAGACCGTCGACGAACTGCAAAAAGAATTTCCGCTGATTTGCGAAACCCTGGCGCAGCACCCGGCCGACCGCCGTGGATTTGTTTTGGGCCGATCGCGCGCTTCAAGAAACGATTTGAGGAACTGGCGCGCGCAGCCTCGAAGAACGGCGCCGGGATTGACGGAATTCGCCAGGCGCTAATTGCGGAAGCGATGCTGGTCCACGCAAGAACGTCGCGACGGCGACCGCCGCATCGGAGAGTTCGGCGCGGCGCTGATGCCCAAGACCGGCCGGGTGATGACCCAATGCAACGCCGGCGCGCTGGCCACCGCGGGCATCGGAACGGCGCTGGGCGTGATTCGCGTGGCCGTGGAAAATGGCGCGACGTTCGAAGTTCTGGTGCCGGAAACGCGGCCCTACCTGCAGGGCGCGCGCCTTACCGCCTGGGAGCTGCATGAGGACCACATTCCGCTGACGCTGATCACCGACAACATGGTCGGTCATTTTCTGCGGACCGGAAAAGTAGGAGCGGTGGTGGTGGGCGCCGACCGCATCGCGGCCAATGGCGACACCGCCAACAAAATCGGCACCTACGGTATCGCGGTACTGGCCAAGGAAAATAATGTTCCGTTTTACGTGGCGGCGCCGATCTCGACGCTGGACCTGTCGCTGGCGTCGGGAGATGAAATCCCTATCGAGGAGCGTTCCGCGCGAGAAGTGACTCACTTCGCGCGGCGTGCGCATCGCCCCGCCGGTGCACGCCGCGCATCCCGCATTTGACGTCACGCCCGCCCGCTACATCACCGCGATCATCACCGAGCGCGGCGTGGCCCGCGCGCCGTTTGATACCTCACTGCGCGGTTGAAGTATCGATCCGCACCGGGACCCGTTGAATCCAGCTATGTCTCCAAAAACGAAACGGCACGCGCTGAGATGCAGCGCGTGCCGTTTATTCTAAGACGATTGAGTTAGGTTTAGAACTCCAAGCGCAGGCCGAATTCAGTCTGACGCGGAGCTCCTGACGAGAACACGCCCGAACCGGTACCGACGCGAACCGCATCATGTGACCCGGATCGAAGCCAGCGATCGTTCCATTGATCGAACCGGGACCGCCCGCCAAGCCCACGAGCGGAGTGTATTGGGCAAAGTTGAACAGGTTGAAGAACGAGACGCTTGGTTCGATCGTGAGCCTGTCCTTAATTCTGAAAGGCCAGCTCAAAACCGTGTCTACGTCTTTGTACCATGTGTTGCCAGAATTGTTTGTCGGAGGAGCAGCAATAGGCGTAACGACACCGCCGAACGGAACGAGGGTGCCGCCGACATTCGTAACCGCTTGCAACTGAGCTAAGGTGAAAAGGCCTGCGTTGATTAAAGCCTGGCCCGCCGGGGTCGGTAGACCCGCGACATTGGCGTTGAAGTTATTAATAACACCGGCCAGCTGGCCTTTCGAAATACCGTGGTTGAACGTACCGGGCTTGCCGATGCCGGTCTCGCCGAATTGATCAAGTCGCCGTAGGTTCCGTCACCGGTAAAGTCTGTGTGGTAAATTTCGCCAGGAGCGAAGGCTCCGGACGAGGTAGACCAGATCAGACTGGAACGGAGAGGCGAAGCCGCCGATAAAGCTGATCCGCGGGCCATGGTGCGCAACTTCGAAGGTAGTACCAAACCGGAATTGATGGTGCGATCCAGGCCGGTCGGGCCAAAGAACGCCAGTGGGGTTGCGGTTGTCGAATGCTACGGCGCTGAAGTTCTGGTCGAGTCCGCCGTTCCCTTCGTAGCTCGACAGAGTATACGCAAACTGCAGGTTCATCGACGTTACGCCCCGGAAGGGGTTGCGTACATTCTGTTTATATTCCGTCTGCAGACCATCATAAGTGGAGCGGCCGGCCGGATACTGGAAGTTTCCAATACCACGTTCGGATTAATACCCGAAGCGCACCGGTGTCCGGAGTCAAGCCGAAAGCGGGAGCGCCGAAGCCAAACAAGAAAGATCGGCCAGAGTCCAATCCATTGGTTGCATAATCGGTGATGGTGGCACCCTGCGCGATAGCGCAATTGATCGCCGCTGCATTCGTTCCGGCGCAACCGAAACTCGCGTTGGTTGTACTGATTGCATTTAACGCCGCAGTGGTGTTCAAGAAGCGCGCATCTCCCACGTGGTTAGCGTCGATGGTAAGCGGGAAATGCAAGCTGAGGTTCCGGATAAAATCGACTGAGAGGACGCCGCCCTTAAACAGCTCACGCTGGAAACCGATGTTCATCTGGTAGGCACGGGTCGGTTGGTACTTCGGGTAGTACGCGGCATAACCAGCCGCAGGTCCCAAAGTTAGAGTGTTACCCACGAAGTTACTATTCGCTGCCGGGCCCGCTGCCGCAGTCGCCGCGGCGTACGCCGTTTGAAGGTCGGCAACCGCCTGTCCCGCAACGCTGATCGGCCGGAAACAAACCTGAGTCGCCAAATCCAAACCATCAATCGAGGTTACGTTGTTTAAGCCTCCCCCAGCCACCGGAAACGGAACCTTTGAGCTGCCCACCGCGGCGCCGGGCTTGCAATTCAGGTTACCCGTGCCAAAAAACAGCCCCGTGGCCAACTTGCCAGGACGGTCAAACAGCGTGTTGTTGAAAATGGAGTTCTCGAGAAGATACCGCCACCGCCGCGAATCACGGTCTTGCTGTCGTGGCCCGGCGACCAGGCAAAACCGATCTGGGGCCCCAAGTTCTTGTTGGGCTGACCAACGCGATCACCTAGCCCGATGGTGTTCCCGAACTGATCGAGAAGGTTGCCGCTGCAGCTAATCAAAGTCGTAGCCGAGCACGGAATCGGAGGAAGGTCAGCATCGTTGCGGCCCGTATCGCGGCCATACTTCAGACCGTAGGTCAGGGTGAAATTGGGTCTGATTTTCCAGGAGTCTCCAAGGTAGCCCTCAACGCGGGTATCGTTCTGGCCGCCGGCCGGCAGGTTAAATCCAGGCTTCTCGGTAAAGAAACCTTGACCGTTGCTCAACGTGGCACCGGTGATCGGATAGTCGCCGACGTTAGGGTCGCAGCCCGCGAAATTCGGGTTCGCGCAGGATAGGAACGGGGTGGTTTGTGACCCAGTGCCGGGGTAGTTGACGTAGCTGACGATTTGCGGACCGAGGCCGAAGAACGCGGCAAACCCGCCGCCTTCGATCCGGTTCACGGCGGCGCCATACCGGAGCACGTGATTTCCGACTACCTTGGCACCGTCCCACTTGGTTTGCTTGTCGCTCTGAAAGGTTTGCTGGGCGGCAAGGAAGTTCGGGCCCGAAGCAAATGATGCCTGGTCGTTAAAGATAACCTCCGCCCCCGGAACTGGGTTGATCGGAGTGATGGTGGTGCCCGTTCCACCACCGATAATGTTGTGGAATTTCAAATAGCCAAACCGGAAGCTGTTCGACCAGCTACCCTTATTCCAATCCACGCCGACGGCCTGCGCCGGAGTGTTGTCCTTATTGGAGTAAATTGAATAACCACCAGCGAACGCGTTGCTATTGGAAATGTTCCAATCGTAAGTAAATTTGTAAAACACCCGGACACTGGGCGAAGCCTGCCAGTCCAAACGCGCAGTCGTCTGGGTGCTGCGGAAGGGCGATGAGAAGCCGCCAGAAAGAGCCTGGAAAGGGTCGCCTATTGCGACCGCGAGCAAGCTATTTTGCTGGATACGTTCGGTGTCGAGGAAGAAAAACAGTTTGTCCTTGATGAATGCTCCACCAAAGCGTCCGCCGTACTGATTCCGTTGGAAGGGGAGGTCTTGGCCGCCTGGAAGATTCGCGAAGCCGGCGCGTTCGTCGCGGAAATTGTAAAAGGCCAAACCGTGGAAAGCGTTAGAGCCGGAGCGAGTAGCAACGTTCACCGCGCCCGACGCGGTCAACTCCGTGGAAAGATCCAACATCGAGCGGCTGATACTGAATTCTTCGATGGAGCTCATCGCGATATTTTCAGTGGTGGTACCGACCGTCTCGTCGCTGACATCTAACCCGTCAACTTCGATGCGCGGAGTGCGGCCGAAAACGCCGTTGATGGAAACGGAGGAATATCCAGCCTTGGTGGGGTCGAAACCCTGGCCGTCTTGCAGCTGAACACCCGGTTCGAGCTGCGCGAGGTCGAGGAAGTTTCGTCCATTAACCGGGAGATTGTCGATCTGCTCGCCGCTGATGGTACCCTGCACCGTGGCTTGCTCGGTATTGATGGTGTTGGTGGAACCCTGAACTTCAACGACGGTGCTGCCTTGGCCCACGGAGAGCTTGAAATTTCCGGTAGCGGTCTGAACAACCTGGACGGTGATGGTTTCAACCACCGACTGGAAGCCCGCAACCTCAACGCGAACGACGTAATCGGCGGGGAGTAAACCACCTGAGTTATAGAGGCCGGAGGCATTGGAAGTGACGGTAGTGGTGTCGCCCGTCGCCTTATTGGTGAAGGTGATCTTCGCATTGGGCACGACCGCACCGGTAGGGTCGGTGATAGTTCCCTGAATGCTGCCTTGAGATACCGTTGTCTGCGCGGCGACCCGTGTCGAGCCTAGCGACAGAACCGCCAGCAGCGCAAACATTACCACCAAAAAGCGCTTCCAATTCATACACTCTCCTTGAGTCTGAAACTTGCAAAGATGGTGGTGACCTGCAATTCGAAGACTTCCAGAGCAACCCCGAAAGCTCCAGTTGTCCGGGACATTGCATTTTCATATCCCATCGAGCGTAAAAATGTATGACCATTATTTTCTGCAAGTTAAATAAAAACACTTCAATATTTCAGACTGACACACTATGAAAATACGTATTCTAATTCCGATAACATCCGAATTTACGTAGTCATGGCAAGTGGGGGATGGAGGTAACGCAATGGGCCGACGAGCTCGCGCCTTCTGAATCTAAGGAACAATCTGGCTGCGAAGCTGTTTGGCTAGCTTCTCAATTCTCTTCAGGTTGTCTGAAAGATCTTTGGGTAATTGCCCCTTGGTTACTTGGTCGATCTGCGCCGGAAGGCCGTCTGCGAGGCGACGCAATTCTTGCGTTTCCGAATTCACCTGATCGATATTAATTTGGCGCGGACCGGGTTTGGCGGGCGGCTCCGGGGGCTGATTGGACAGCGTGTCCGCAGTTGTTATACCAGGTGGTTTGGCGTGCCCCACTTGAGGGCTCGTGGCAATTGGGAACAACAGCAGAGCGCACAAAAAGGAGAGAGTTGATCGCATGGGAACCTCCCTACGAGGCTGATCTTGATTCGAATTGTACTCCCATCTCGTCCAAGGCGGCGTTTCAACCGGGTATGAACCCGGGCGCACTGCGAAATTAGCAATCGGCGCTGCCGAAAAAAAAACTGGCGCCGATTTCTCGGCGCCAGTTGCGATTCCAAAACGCTCGAACAGAGCGGATGTTGAGAAGCAGGTTAGAACTGGAGCTTCAACCCCCACTCAACAGTGCGCGGTGCGCCGAACGCAAATACTCCGGTACCGGCGCCGATTCGATCCGGCCGACCTGCCTGAACCGTTCCGTTGATCGAGCCAGGCGCGCCGTTGAGTTGACCGGTGAAAGCATTGGCCGCCGAGTCAAAGTTAGAGAGGTTGAACAGATTAAACATGCTCACGCTCGGCGTAATTGCCAGCCGCTCGTGGAAGGCATGTCCAACCCAGCTGAACTCCATGTCGAAGGCTTTCAACCAGCCGAGCCCCACTTCGCCCGGAACTACTGGCGAGATAGCGGGTGCCACTCCACCCAGCTGTTGCAACTGGGTCAAAGTAAACAGCCCACTGTTAATGCAGCGCCTGCCCGGCCGGAGTTGGAAGCTGTCCACCGATCGCCGTATTGTAACTGTTAACCGCGTTGGTGAGGCCGCCGACGCTTAGGTTTCGTCCGAAAGATCCAACGTTGTACAGGTTGTAATCGCACGAACCACCGTCAGTGCCGCAGCTGGAGTTTACACCCTTCGGCAGCGGAAGGCCGATTTGGCCAGTTCCCAGGAAATCGGTATTGAAAATTCCACCTGGGAGCCCCCGAAGACGTGCTGGCATTCACTGGCAGCACGTACGGCGTCGCGGCAAACGGCGACCAGAAGTGCGAAATCAAGCCAAGACGGAAGCCCGGCCGGCAAATCAGCGTAACCGCCGAAGTTGAACTGATGCGTGCGGTCCAACGAACCCGGCCCGGTGAGCGAAAGTGGGTTGCGATTGTTGAGGCCGAGCGACAAGAAGTCGGCGTCACCACCCGCAACCGCAGCGCCAGATCCCGTGGATCCGGCGTTTACGTAACGCGAAAAGGTATAGCTGGCCTGAAAGTTGAGGTACTTCACGCCCGTAAACGGATGCTTCACGTTCTGAGTCAACTTCAAGTCGAGGCCGTTATAAACCGACCGGCCGCCGGAGTGGTAGAGACCAAAGGCTCCGACAGTTCGGATTGTTGGTCTGAAAAGCGCACGCCGTGCAAGGCACCGGCCCCAGAGTCGTACGCCGAATCCAACCCGTTCCCAGCAAAGTCCTGAATGGTCGCCGGTCTCGGGGTGTAGCCGGCGCGGCCTGAACCGGCTGGATTGTCCAGGGCAAAGCGTGATCGCTTGATTGATGGAACCGACTCCGCAATTCGCTAGAGTCGTCGCCACAGCGGCAGCGGCCAAGTTCGGGTCGAAATTGGCAATGTCACCGGAGTGGTTGATGTCCGTGGCCAACAAGTAGTGCAAACCAACGTTCCGAATGAAGTCGGCGCTGAGGACCATTCCCGGCCGCAGCTCATGTTGAATGCCTATATTCATCTGAATCGACCGTGGAGATTTGTAATTCGGGATCGAGCATGCCGGCACCGGAAAGAATGGGCCCGCCTTCCGCTAGATCGTTAGGGATGAAAAAGCGGATTCGCGCCATTCGGATTGGCGGCAAAGGAAGCCTGCAGCTGCGGTTTGGAAGTCGCCAGGCAGTTCGCATAATACTTCGCCCGTGCAGTTGCCGCCACCCGCCGGAACGATGCCACCGATCGGGGTCCCGCAAATTATGTTTGCTGCCGCGTTGGTATTTCCACCGACGCCGCCGCCAACCCAGTTAGTCGACCCATCAGCAAAACGTGACGCCGCCTCCGCGCCCCTACTCCACTGCAAGCCGTCTGGGTAGCGTTAAAGGCACCTACGGGAAGCCGCAGCAACCGGTCAAATAACACATCGTTGAATACCGTGTTGTCGTAGTAGATCCCGACTCCGCCGCGAATTACCGTCTTGCCGTCGCTCTTGGGATCCCAGGCAAATCCGGCCTGTGGCGCAAAGTTCAGGTTGGGATTTCGCACCGCATTGCCGACGCCCCGGGAAGAAATTGTTAATCTCGGGAAACGGTAGATCGCTATCCGTACGTCCGGTATCGCGATCGTAGCGCAAGCCGAAGTTGATGGTCAGGTTTGGTTTTATCTTCCAGCTATCGCCGGCATAGACTCCGACGCGATTGTCCGGACCCAGACCGCCGTTGGGCTTTCCGAATCGCTTGAGTTCGGTGAAAGCTCCTTCGCCGTTTCCGACGGTAACGGAGTCGGGGATGTAGTCCAAGGGGCAAGCGCCAAGCGTCTGTCCACCCGGACAAACCACGGCATTGGCTCCCGTGGCAAACGTAAGAGAGGTGGACAAATCTTGCGGCGTCAGACCGAAAAAGTCGGCAAAGGTCCAACCCATGATTCGGTTGTAATCGACGCCCCAGCGAAGGATGTGCGAGCCCCAGACCTTGCTGCCGTCATACTTGAACTTGACGGTCGCTTTGAATCGTGGACTGTGGCGCCAGGAAGCTCGGACCGCTGCTGAATCCCGTGCCGCTGATCACGATCTGGTTCGGAATATCGGCAAACGGCAGCGAACTGCCCTGCACTGCGTCCCCGATGACATTCACAAACTTCAAATATTCGGCGCGGAAGCTGTGGGTGACTGAGCCTTCGTTAATGTCCACGCCGCCGACCACCGTCTTGGTGCGGTCCTTATTGTCGTAGACCGAGTAATTCGCCGCACCGCCGAAATTTCCAACGTCCGAGGCTTGCCAGTAAGCTGAACCGCCCGAATGCCCGGATATTCTTTGAGAGTTGATAGTCAATTCTTCCGACCGTGCTGGTGTCATGGAAGGGAGCAGGGAAGGTTCCGGTAAAGGAGTTCGAAGGGCGTCGGGCCACCAAGACGCCGCCCGCATCATGAGCCAGCAATCGCTCGGCATCGAGCGAAGAAGAACAGCTTATCCTTGATGATCGCCCCGCCAACGTCTCCGCCGTACTGGCTGCGCTGGAATTGGGCGCCGCCGGGATATACAGCGGCCTGAGAGTTGTCACGGAACAGGCCGAAACCCTCACCGTGCAGGCTGTTGGTGCCGGACTTGGTGACGACGTTGACCGAACCACCGGAGGTTAGGTCGTTGGTGATGTCCAAGTTGGATTGAGCGAGTTGAAATTCCTGAATCGCGCTGGAAGGAAGGCCCGTGGTCGTTGTGCCCACGTTTTCGTCGCTGACGTCCAGGCCGTCCACCGAAATTCTCGCGCTGCGTCCAAACTTTCCGCCGAACGAAATCGAGGAGAATCCGATCTTGGTCGGATCGAAGTTTCCTCCATCTTGAATCTGCACGCCCGGTTCCAGCTGGGCGAGGTCCAAGAAGTTGCGGCCGTTGACCGGCAGGTTCTCGATCTGTTCCGAAGTCAGGGTGCCAGAAAGCTGCGACTGGTCGGTGTTTACGGTAACCGCTTCGCCCGTAACCTCAACCACGGTGGCGGAGCCGCCGACCTCGAGCCTGGCATTGGCCGGAGTAATTTGTCCGACCTGGACGTTCACGGTCGTTTCGACGGTCTTGAAGCTCGGCACCTCGACGCGAACAACGTAGGTCCCAGGCGAAAGAGCGGCAACGGAAAATTGCCCGCCCGACGAACTGGTCAAGGCGATCGTTTGGCCCGTATCCCGGTTGGTGATCGTCACTTTGGCGTCGGGAACTACACCGCCCTGCGGGTCGGTGACCACGCCCTGAATGCTTCCGGTATTGATGGTTGCTTGGGACCACGCCGGCTGGCTTGCGCAGAAAACCAACGCGAGGAGCGCACAGCTCACAACCAGAAAACGCTTCCAATCCATATACTTTCCCCCATAACCGAATTTTTGTTCACTCCGAAACTTGAACCCGAGTGCCTCGAGCCGCGACGGAAAAATCTGGCGTCGCCTGACTTCCAAAATTAGTAGCGTGTAAATCGGAATATCCGCTGGATTCAACTTTGCACTTACATATCCAACTCCTCGCGCAACACTAAATTCAATGTTTACTCGAACGATACAAATTGCTACTTCTGGAGTAGCGCAAATTCATATGAATTGCCGTACGACAAATTCATGGATTTATTAGTTCGTCGTAGACGGCATATCCGATTTTTGTGTAGAAGAGGAAGACAGGCGCGAAAGACTTGATGCTAACTTGACACATAAACTAATCGTCGGCATCGCGCAGCAGCTGGTCCGACGGACCAGTACTTAGGGACAGAGCCAGTACAGTACAAGTACAGGGAGAAAACCCTACCCGAAAGGACAGGTTGGCTTTGGTCGACGCACGGGAGCACTCTGCGAAATTTTCGAGGCGGCGGGTTTAGCAGGAAGCTCCGGCGAAACGGGTGTCGCTTTTCGGCTGATTTAGGCATCATATGGGGCACTTGGGCGTGGCTGAATCCGCCGTTGTATGTGGTGGAAACGATGGGAACCCCTCCGAACTTCGAAGCAACTCCTCGGCGGCTCAAGAAGGCTTTATTTATCGATGCTGATCCGGAAATTCGAGGAGATGCTGCGCGACATACTGGACCCGCGGCGATGGAGCGTGCGGCACGCGGCGAACAATCTGGCGGCGTTCGAGCTGGTGAAGCAAAGCGCGTTTGATTTGATCATCACCAGCGACAAGACTTCCGGGCCGCGACGATGTGGAATTGCTGCGGAAGATCCGGATGGTGCGGGCGCACACGCGGTAATTATTCTGGCGGATGAAAGCGCGCCCTCGTATGTGATCGACTCGATGCGCGAGCGGGCCTTCAGTTATTTTTCGCGGCCGTTCTCGCTGACCTCGCTGGCGGAGATGGTGCAGATGGCAGCGGAAGGCCCGGCCTGGGACGACGGAATTGAAGTGAAATCCGCCACGCCGGAATGGATTCGAATCCTGGCGCGTTGCGATGTGCCGACCGCGGACCGGCTGATTCAATTTTTGCAGGAGATTGGGGATTTGCCGGAAATGGAGGAACATGCGGTCGCGACCGCCTGCCGGGAAATTTTGCTGAACGCGATGGAATATGGCGGAAAATTTCAGCCGGACCAGTGGGTGGAGATTTCGTTCGTGCGCGCGCGGCATATGGTGATGTGCCGGGTAAAGGATCCCGGCGAGGGATTTACTCTGGATGAGATCGAGCACGCGGCGATCGCGAATCCGGATGAAGATCCGATCCGGCATGTGACCGCGCGGGATGCGAAGGGGCTGCGTCCTGGGGGATACGGCGTGTTATTGGCGAAAAAATTGGTCGACGAACTTGATTTACAGCGAAAAAGGGAATGAAGTTTTGCTGGTGAAGTATATGTTGCCGACGGAAAGCTAGCCGGAAGCCAGGACCACCCCAGATTGCTATATTCCCGCCGAAAGAAATGTAACGAACCGCGCCTCAATTCAGTAAGACTAAGCAGAGAACAAAATGGAGCTGCTGGAGCGTTTTGCGCTGGGAGACCGGGAGGCGTTCGAGACGCTGTTCCGCGAGTACCAGCGCGAAGTCTTTGGATGGTGTATGCGAATCGTGCGCGATCGCGGGATCGCCGAAGATTTGACGGTGGAGGCGTTCTGGAAAATGCATCGGGCCCACGCACGGTTCGACCCGACCAGAAGTTTTGGGGCTTGGGCGCGGCGGATCGCCACGAATCTGGCGCTGGACCACTTGAGAAAAAACCGGTGGGAGACGGCGCTGGTGGGAGAAGTGGCCGATGTGGCGCAGAGAATCCCGGAGTGCAGAACGAAACGCGGCAACACCTTGCGACGGCCTTTGCCGGGCTGAGTCCAAAGCTGCGGCTGGTGGCCACGCTCTCGCTAATCGAAGAAGTGCCGCACCGGGAAATTGCCGATGCGCTGGGGATTTCGGAAACGACGGTGCGGGTCAGGCTGTTTCGCGCCACCAGGATTTTGCGGGATCAACTCAAGCAGGCTGGGGCCCAGGGATGAGCGAATTCGATGAACTGGAATTGCGCAAGTATTTGAAGGTCAACGTGCCGGCGGCGGATGTGGAGCTGCGGCGCGATCTGTGGGTGGACGTGGCGCGGCGCCTGGAGCAGAACGAAAAGCCGGTGCCGTGGTTCGACTGGGTTCTGCTGGGAGCGGCGGCGGCTTGCCTGATTTTCTCGCCGCAAATTGTTCCGATGCTTTTGTACCACTTGTAAGGAGGGGACGATGAGTCCGAGTGCACATCCTTATGTGCGGGCGTATATGGCGGGAGTGACGCTGCCGACGATCTTCCTGCTGGTGATTTTAGGGATCTTCGTGCTGGTGCGGTTGATTCTGCAGGTACCGGTGCCCCTCGAAAGGATCATTGTGTTCCCGATGGCGATGGTGCCGAACGTATTTGGATTGTGGAACATGCTTTATTTGAGGCTGCGACAGACGCGACAGATTTCGATCGGGGCCTGGGGCGCGCTCCTGCCGTTCGTGCTGGCGCCGCTGGGGGCCACGGTCGCATGTTCGCTGGGATTTCTGTCGACCAGCGCGAACGGAGTGCAATACTTCGGGGTGATTCACGTCAGTTACGCGATTGCTGCCGCTGAACTTTTGCATCGCCGTCGTGATTTATTATCTGGGCTGGAAGTATCTGGTGAATTTCTTTAACCGCGTGGTGGGAATTGAGTAGGAGAAGAAGGCAAAAGGTCAGAGTCACGAAAAATGACTTGCGGGGAAATCCACAGGGGTTCGATATTTTCCACAGTTGACTCGAAAATAATTTTCAATTACTGCTTGACTCTTTGAACACGTTTCGATAGTATCGGGGTTCGTCTTAAAGCCTGCCAGCTGGCCTGGTAGTACCTGCTCTTTGACAATCGGATGAAACAAGCCAGAACCCGTTTGGTTACGGTCTGTGCACCGGGTGTACCGGTGTACGGACTATATTTGAGATAAACCGAGCGATTCAAAAAGTTCGTTCCTGGCCGAGAAGTTATCGATGTGAATCGGTAATTTCAGAGCCGGAAACACCAGATTTCAAACGAGAGTTTGATCCTGGCTCAGAGCGAACGCTGGCGGCGTGCTTAACACATGCAAGTCGAACGCGCAGCAGTTTGTAGCAATACAGATTGTGGGCGCGTGGCGAACGGGTGCGTAACACGTGGATAACCTTCCTTCAGGTGGGGAATAACCCAGTGAAAATTGGGCTAATACCGCATAACATGACGATGGCTCATGCTGTTGTCTTCAAAGGCGCAAGTCGCCAGAAGAGGGATCCGCGGCCGATTAGCTAGTTGGCGAGGTAATGGCTCACCAAGGCTTTGATCGGTAGCCGGACTGAGAGGTTGGCCGGCCACACTGGAACTGAGACACGGTCCAGACTCCTACGGGAGGCAGCAGTGGGGAATCTTGCACAATGGACGAAAGTCTGATGCAGCAACGCCGCGTGGGGGATGAAGCTTTTCGGAGTGTAAACCCCTTTCGACCCGGAAGAAAGCCCGCAAGGGTTTGACGGTACGGGTATAAGAAGCCCCGGCTAACTACGTGCCAGCAGCCGCGGTAAAACGTAGGGGGCCAGCGTTGCTCGGAATTACTGGGCGTAAAGGGTCCGTAGGCGGTGTGGCAAGTCGGTAGTGAAATCTCTGGGCTTAACCCAGAGGCTGCTGCCGAAACTGCCGTGCTAGAGTGTGAGAGAGGCGAGTGGAATTACGGGTGTAGCGGTGAAATGCGTAGATATCCGTAGGAACATCCGAGGCGAAGGCGGCTCGCTGGATCACAACTGACGCTGAGGGACGAAAGCTAGGGGAGCAAACAGGATTAGATACCCTGGTAGTCCTAGCCCTAAACCATCAGGACTTGGGGTGTGCCCTGTACGGGGCACGTCCCGTAGCTAACGCGTTAAGTCCTGCGCCTGGGGAGTACGGTCGCAAGGCTGAAACTCAAAGGAATTGACGGGGGCCCGCACAAGCGGTGGAACATGTGGTTCAATTCGACGCAACGCGAAGAACCTTACCTGGGCTTGAACCGCACAGGACCAGCTTTGGAAACAGAGCCTTCCCGCAAGGGACCTGTGTAGAGGTGCTGCATGGCTGTCGTCAGCTCGTGCCGTGAGGTGTTGGGTTAAGTCCCGCAACGAGCGCAACCCTTACTCATAGTTGCTACCCGCAAGGGAGAACTCTATGAGGACTGCTCCGGATAACGGAGAGGAAGGTGGGGATGAGGTCAAGTCAGCATGGCCTTTATGTCCAGGGCTACACACGTGTTACAATGCGCGCCACAAAGCGTTGCAAACCCGCGAGGGGGAGCTAATCGCAAAAAAGCGCGCTCAGTTCGGATTGCAGTCTGCAACTCGACTGCATGAAGCCGGAATCGCTAGTAATGGCGTATCAGAACGACGCCGTGAATACGTTCCCGGGCCTTGTACACACCGCCCGTCACATCACGAAAGTGGGCTGTACTAGAAATCGCCGAGCCAACCGCAAGGAGGCAGGCGCTCAAGGTATGACTCATGATTGGGGTGAAGTCGTAACAAGGTAGCCGTAGGAGAACCTGCGGCTGGATCACCTCCTTTCTAAAAGAAACGGGAATACGACCTGCTTCGGTAGCAGGTACGGCTCTCCACCGGTCCCTCGAGGACCGGGTTCGGCTCTCAAAGCCCGACGGGTTCTGACCTGTTCCATCCGATATAGTCAAATGAGTCTTAAGACAGCGAAGCCCCGGTTCGATGAAAATCGAGCCGGGGCTTTTTGTTTTTGGCTCACCATTTTTCGCCGCAAACGCTATCTAAGTCTATTGCCGATTCGCAATCCTGGCCCGCTTCGGTGTTGTCTTTCTTACGAGCGACTCTCAGACTATGAGTCCGACGGAGGCACCCATGGCAGCCCAACCGATCAGTCTCGATGAAACTTTCGGATAGTCGAATTTTGCCCCGGCGATGTTCCTATTCATGATGGTCCTGTATGCGTATGTAGGGCTTCAGACATTGTCTGACTGCCCCCTCCGTGGCCGTGATCGTCAACGCGTCTGGACCTGGCCAGTCTCCGATGGCGCTGGATGTTATTTTGCATCGCTGCGATCCTGTTGCGCAGCAAGAAAGATCTCCGCCTGCAATCGAGAAAATGCGAACCAACCCCGACGATCGCGCGGCACTGGTCAGCTGGCGGGTCGGAGCGATCCTAAATTACGTAACAATGGAGTGCGTTCCACTGTTCGGATTTGCGCAGTACTTCCTGGGTGCGACATTGCGTCAAGGCTGCACCTTTTTTCGTAGTGCCATTCGTAACGATGCTCTTCTTATTTCCCCGACGGCCTTAATCGAAATTTGCTATTTGATGATGAATCGATGCGGGGCTTTTTGTTTTTTGGGGCGCGAAATTCCTGCCAAGGCATTCCGCGTAAACACTAAAACCAATTTGCCATGGGCTCCGCGAACGCTGACCAACGCTATTCGATGATGACCAGGAATTTTGAAGTTTTTACGGGCTTGGCGTCTTTTTCGAAGGGGCGGGCATACTCGAAGACGAGGGGAACGGAACCCTGGGCTCCGGCGGTAAACGTCCAAACCTCTTCGCCGGGAGCGCCAACGGCGTTCGCGTCTTCCGATTTGCGTTCGGTGTAGGTGTTGCTGACCTGCTGCAACAGCGCCGGATCGAGGGTGGAAGCGAGACGCCAACTGTAGCCGGTGGTGTGATTGGCGGCGAGAGTGATCGAAAACTCCTTGCCGGCCAGGACCCGGACCTGCTCCACGCCGGCGGTTTGGAAGTCGGACACGGAAGAGGTTTGGGTTTCGCGGCCGGCAGCTGGTTTTACCGCCGAGACGTGAGTCCCTTGAAATTTTCCCTGGGTGTCGAAGGCAAAAGCAAAAGTGGCGGTGCCGATCGGGGCGCAGGCGTGGCAACCGTCACGCAGAATATAGTCCACCAGAAAAGTCTGAGTCCCCCACCCCGTGGCATCCAGTTTCGGCAGCAATGGATTGTTGCGATCGCCGGGCCAGAGACTGACGTTCGGATATTTATCGGCGAGCGCGGCGTACGGCGGATATTTCTGGAGTTCGGTTTCGGGGTACTGGCTTTCGTCATCGACGTCGATGGGCGAGGGATCGCCATTGACCAGCAGCACACCCTCCAACTCATTGGCGCGGAAAACGTACTGGATGTACGCCACATCGACGCGCGCCACTTGGCGGAAGGCGCGGAGGTAAATCACGCCGGTTCCGGCCAGGCTTTTGGAAAACGCGACCGCTTCGGCGGACGCACCCGCCGATTTCATTTCGGCCAGGAAGCAGGATTCGAGATGCGCTGGATCCGGTTCACATCGGGCGCGGATGGCGGCGACCACCTCGGGCGAAGGATTCCAGGCCGCAGCATCAGTAACACGAGGGCTGGGGGCCGGCGCGGGTTTTGCTGGAGCTTGCGCGCCCACCGCGGAACAAATCAGCGCGGTCAGAAATGCGGCCAAGGCGATGAAGGAAAGCGTACGCGGCGGAGTTTTCATTGCTTGACGTCTTCAGGCCTGCTTCGAATACCAAATTCAGAAAGGAGCCACGCGGCGGTGCGTGATGCCGCCGCGTAGCTCCTCCTTCCACATGTCAGACGCCGAAACGGCGAACAACATGCTAAATTGTTCGTCCTAAAACCCCTTTTACTTCGGTCCGCCGCCCACCAGAACCTGATCCGCGGAGGAGATGTCCACGTTCTTCTGTTCCGTCTTGATTTTGAACGAGCGCAGCTGCGGCTTGCCGTTCTTGGGCGGATCCATCTTGAACGACAAGAAATATTGATTCTTGAGCACCATATCGAGCTGTTCGAGAAAAGGCGCAAAGGAGATCGGTGTCTGCAATCCCTGGAAGAAAGATTCGCCGCCGGTACGCTCGGTGAGTTGGTCGAGGTTGCTCTGGCCGTAGTTGACGCGGAAAGTGTTGCGGCCCGCGCGGCCTACGCCACTCGCGTACAAGGTGTGAATCATAATGCCGGCCTTTTCCGCTTTTTCGTAAGTCAATTGCACGTCCGGGCTGAACGGGTCGCCACGGAAACGATCGATACCGTCGGCGATGAGCAGAATTTCCCGGCGGGTGTAAGGTCCGGGAGCAGGCCAACCGTTGATCAGCGAAATGGTGGAAAGGAAGATGCTGGTGTAGGCGCCGCCATTGCCAAACGGCAAGCGGACGCCTTTGGCAGCCGCTTCTTTATCGGCGCTGAATGGCGAAGTGGCCTGCACCCCACCATTGCTGGCGTAAAATACTCCGATCGAGGTCGATTTCGGCTGGGCATTAATGAAATTCTTGATGTCGCTTAGCTGATTGCCGATTGCTTCGATGCTGGTGGCGTCGTCAATGACGATGGCCAACTGCAAGCCGGCTTTGTCGCCCTGGGCCGGAGTGAAACCGGTGACGGTCCGTTTATCCTTGCCCTCGAAAACGCTAATGTCATCCATGCTCAGCGCCGGCGGTGGAGTGTATTTGGGTCCGAGCGCGGTGACGACCGTGGTGACCGGAACGGTACCCTGAGCATGCGCCGGAATAAAGCTGGCCAAGGACAAAACGAGAGTCAGAAATACAGCAAATTTCCCAAGTGCTCTGTGCATAAAACGCTCCTGTAAAAATCTTCGTGGAATTCGAAGAACCAAAACCCGGCGGCGGGGCCGTCAGTTGGCGCAACTCTAGTGGCGGTAACGGCTTATGTCAAGGCTTTGCGGCGGCCCAGTTGGGCCTCCCAAAACCGTTGGATGAGTCGATACGTGAGCTCGTGTACGAATGAACACGTGACCCGTGCGCCGGCACTAAGAAAATCTGAGGCCGGGGCGAAAGGGTTGCGAATCCCGCAACCGCCTGTCGTATGATATTTGCGCCCGGCTTGAGCTTGACGGCGGGCTGGCCTAATCTATTCATTGCGAGGAATAATCATGAGAGTGAAACGAAGTTTAGTGGTGTTTTCGGGGCTCTGGCGATGGGGTTTGTGTTTCGGCGGACTCGTGGTGATGAAAAATGGCGATCGTTTGACTGGCATAGTGGAAGTTTCCGATGGCAAGAATGTGACGTTGAAAACGGATTATGCGGGCGAAATTCAGATTGCCTGGGCGTCCATCAGCCGAGATCAAGAGCGACAAGCCGATCTACGTAGTGCTGCCCGATAAGAGCACCGTGAGCGGGCTGGTGACCACGGAAGGAAGCAACATCATCATCCATCCGGCCAGCGGACGCCCCGGTGCAACTGGCGGTTTCGCAAGTGACGGTGGTGCGTGGAGCGGACCAGGAGACGGCTTACGAGAAATCGCTGCATCCCGGGATTTTGGAAGCATGGAAAGGCGGAGTGAACCTGGGTTTTGCCCTGGCTCGCGGAAACAGCGAGACCACCAACCTGACCACCGGATTCACCGCCGATCGCAAAACGACGACCGACGAAACTACGGCGTATTTTACCTCGTTGTACAGCACCAACGATAAAACCGGCGGCGGTACGATTGCCAACTCGATTGTGGGCGGGTTGAAGTACGACCACAATCTGACCAAGAAGATTTTTGTCTTCGGCAGCGGGGACTTCACCCACGACGAACTGCAGTTCCTGAATATCCGGGCGATCTTCAGCGGCGGCCTGGGCTATCACCTGATCAATACCCCCACCACCACGTTGGACCTGCTGGGTGGCCTCAACTACACGCACGAATCGTACGCCGCCGGGAATGGCTCGTTGGCCGTTTCGCGCAACCTGGCGGGAGTTACGGTTGGTGAATCGGGAATGCACAAATTCGGAAAGAGCACCACCGCGACGGAAGTTTTCTACTTTTATCCGGACTTGACCAACACCGGACAGTACCGGTTCTCGTTTGATGCCGCGTCCGTGACCCAGATCAGCAAGTGGTTCGGCTGGCAGATTGGACTGAGCGACCGGTATGTTTCGGATCCTCCGATTATCGGAACCAAAGCGAATGACGTGATTTTCACGACGGGCGTGAATTTCAGCTTCGCGCACTAATCGAACCGACTGTGCCATGGGCCGTGGGGCGAAATTTGCGCCACGGCCCGAGCATTGGATACACCGCGTCGAGATTTGCCTGGCAGCCCTCGACACCTTCCTTCCAGCCTGGGGTGCTCGCTCCTTCTCATAAATTATGAATAGCTAAAGGGAGCCCCATGATCCGATTCATTCGTATTTCATTTTTTGGTGCTTTGATACTGGCCATGGCGGGGATTCGAACTGCGGCGCAGAATGAAAAGCCGGCGCCGGCTACCGGTTCGCCGGCGGCTGCGGCTGGATCGAAGGATGCTTCTTCAGCTCAGTCGCCGGCTAGTCCGTCGGCGGCGAGTGGAGCGCCGGACGAAAACGCAGCGGTGGTGCGGGCGGCCATGCGGAATGTGGAATATCATCTTACGGATCGAATCATCGTGCGCATCACGGCGCTGGACGGAAAACTGACGGCGAAGCCGGGACAGATTCCGGTTTTCGACGACAAAAATTCGTTTCGGTTGACGGTCGATAGCGCAACGATCCGGTTGAGCATGACGGCGCTGACCAACGACTTGAACGATTTCGTATTTGCCAAACCGGATGCGCCCATTAAACATTTGACCGCCAGCACCGACCGCGACCAACTGGTGCTGAAAGGTTTGCTGGTCAGCAAAGGCGGGATTCCGTTTGAAACTTCGGGGACCCTGTCGGTGACGCCCGAAGGAATGATTCGGGTACACACCGCGAAAGTGAAGGCGCTGAAGCTCCCAGTGAAGGGGTTGATGGACCTGCTGGGGCTCGATACGGAGAAACTGCTGGACACCAAAAAAGTGGAAGGCGTGAGCGTCGACAAGGATGATTTGATTTTGGATCCGGAGAAAATTCTGCCCCCGCCGCAATTGGAGGGGCATCTGACCGCTTTGAAAATCGAAAATGGCGAGATTCATTTAACTTTTGGGCCGGAGAACGGCAAAACGGCTCTGGCCAGCCGGTGAAGGAAAGCTGCGGGGCCAAGAATTACCTGCATTTCCGGGGCGGGTCGGTGCGGTTTGGACGGCTGACCATGAGCGATACGGACTTGGAGTTGATGGACTCGACTCCCGCGGATCCGTTTGATTTTGCGATCGACCACTACAACCAGCAATTGGTCGCGGGCTATTCGAAAATGACGCCGTCGGGCGGGCTCTGCGTCCACATGCCGGATTACAACAAACTGAACCGTCCCGCGCCCGAGAAGAAATAGGCCGCGCCAAGCGACGAAATCTGCAAGCTAACGACCAGAGTAGGAGCCGAAGGGCTGTTTTCGGCAGCGGTCCTCCCTTCCTCGCCCGCTTGCAACTGAAGTTTTTTCTCTTTATATCGTAATTCTCCATGCATCTCGTTTGCTCGCTTGTGTCATCATAAGTGTCAGTGAGCTCATTTCAGCTTTTTGCGGCGTCGTGCGTCTATTCAAACTTTAGATTTCCAACCAACCAAGCCATGTAGTTCATCCGTCGCCCAGGCCGTGGACTGGTGTGTTCGAAGGTTGCGCCTAGCCGACGATTTCAGTCGATCGAGGGATATTCAGGTGTGCGGAATCGTTGGGTTTACGCGGAAGAGGTTTCATCCTCCAGCCGAGCGGATTCGAGCGGCAACACGGTCGCTGCTCCACCGCGGCCCGGACCAGCAGGGCGTGTTCGAATCGAAGCGGTCTCGCTGGGCGCCGCCCGGCTGAAGATCATCGGACCTGGACGGCGGCGACCAGCCCATGGACTCCGCCGACGGCGACGCCGTCATCGTGTTCAACGGCGAGATCTACAATCACTGGATTGCGCCGCGAGCTGGAAGCGCCGCGGCCATCGTTTCCGTTCCCGCACGGACACCGAGACCGTGCTGGCGGCTTTCCGCGAATGGGACACAGGCTGTTTTCGCGCGTCTGCGCGGGATGTTTGCCGTGGCGCTGTGGACCGAATCAGCAAGCGGCTGGTGCTGGCGCGCGACCGCATGGGCATCAAGCCGCTGTATTCTCCGCAGCGCGAGAGCGATATCTACTTCGGCTCCGAACTCAAGGCCATCTTCGTTCATCCGGAGATCGAGCGCAAGCTGAGCCTGGCCGGCCTGGATTGCTATCTGTCGCTGAACTACGTGCCGTGCCCGTGGACGCTGGTCGAGGGCATGGAAAAGCTGCCGCCGGGGCACTGGCTGGAGTGGCGGGACGGCAAGGTTCGTTCGGAAGCCTACTGGAGCTTGCCCGTGCGGTAATCCGCAGCGCATGGACGACCCTGGAGTGCGGCGCAAGAGGAACTGGACGGCCTGCTGCAAGCAATCGGTGCGCGAGCATCTGCTCTCCGATGTGCCGCTGGGTGTCTGGCTGAGCGGCGGCATCGATTCTTCGACGCATGCTGCACTATGCCGCGAGGCGTCCAGCGCCCGGCTGAAGACGTTCTCGATTTCGTTTCGCGGCCGCAGTTTCGACGAAACGGCATACATCCGCGAAGCTGGCCGCCCAGTATGGAACCGAGCACGAGGAGCTCGATTTGAATCCGGAGTCGGACTTGCCGGCGCCATCGAAGAATTCGGCTACTACTTCGATGAGCCGAACGCGGACGGCGGCGCGCTGCCGGTCTGGTTTCTCTCGAAGCTGACCAAGAGCAAACGCGACGGTGGCCTTGAGCGGCGAAGGCGCGGACGAGTTGTTCGGCGGCTATCTGACCTATCGCGCCAACGGCTGCGCGGCCCATGCGCCGGCTGCCCGCACGCGCGCTTGCGCTGCGGGCTGCGCGCCGTTGCGCTAGCTGGCCGGTGTCGGACGAAAAGATCGGCTTCGAATACATGCTGAAGCGCTTTCTGGAAGGCTGCCGCATGCCGCCGGCGCGCGGCGCACGTCTACTGGAACGGGACGTTTTCGGACGACGAAAGAAGCGGCGTGCTGGTGAAGCGCAGCGCTGCCGGGACGCTGGAGCAGGTGGTCGCGATGAGCTCCGCGAGTCAGTCCGGCGACGGATCTGCTCGCGGCGTATCTGTGGTTCGACCAGAAATATTTTCTGCCCGACGATATCCTGACGAAAGTCGACCGCATGAGCATGGCGCACGCCATGGAAGTGCGGCCGCCGTTTCTCGATCATCGCATCGTGGAGTTCGCGGCCTCGCTGCCCTCGGATTCAAGATGCAGGGCTCGTGCAGAAAGTTCATTCTTGAGAACGATGATGCGGGGCAAGCTGCCGGCGCCGATCCTGCGGCGGAAGAAAGTCGGCTTCGATATTCCCGCGCACGAATGGCTGCGCGGGCCGCTGCGGCCGCATGCTGCATGGACACGCTGGACTAGCGGCGCGGCCGAGCATGCCGGAATTCTTCCGGGCCGGCGTGATCGAAAGCTTGCATGCGCAGCATTTGGAGCGGCGCGCCAATGTCGGGTATCATCTGTGGGGGTTGATGATCCTGTTCCTGTGGATGAAGAGATGGCGAATTCAAACGGCGCCGGTGTCGGACCAGCCCGGCATGACCGCATGGAAATCTTTACGTCTATCTAGCCGTCGCTGCTGATCGCCGCCGCGATTTATCTCGGCTGCATCGTTTCGCCGCCCTCGCTGATGGACGACGTGGACGCGGTGCAGGCGCAGATCGCGCGCAACATGCTGACCTCCGGCGATTGGGTGACGGCGCGCCTCGATGGCGTCGCCTATCTCGAAAAAGCGCCGCTGATCTATTGGCTGATCGCGATCTGCTATCAAGATTTTCGGCGTGCACGACTGGGCGGCGCGCATTCCCGTGGCGCTTTCGCGGCGATCGCGCTGGCTGGCTGACGGCGCGCATTCGGCGATCTGGGCCTTCGGACAGCGCGGCCGGATTCTACGCGGGCTTGTGCATGGCCACCTGCATCGGGCTGTTCCTCTTCACGCGCATTCTGATTCCCGACGTGATGCTGACGCTGACCATCGCGCTGGCCATGTGGGCGTTCCTGCGCGCGCTCGATCGACGAAGAGCCGCATCCGCGGCTGTGGGCGGCTGGTGCTGGCCGCGAGCCTGGGCGCGGGCCTGCTGCTGAAGAGCCTGGTCGGCGTGGTGTTTCCGGTCGGCGGCGGCGCTGATCTATCTCTGCGTCACGCGGCAGCTTTCTCGCGGCGAGACCTGGAAGCGGCTGCAGCCGTTTAGCGGGCTCGCGATCGTGCTGCTGATCGCGGCGCCCTGGCATGTGCTGGCCACGCTGCGCAATCCGCCGTATTTCGACCTCACCATGCACAGCGCGCCCGGCGAGTATCACGGATTTCTCTGGTTCTACTTCATCAATGAGCAGCTGCTGCGGTTTCTGAACCTGCGCTATCCGCGCGATTACAACACCGTGCCGCGCCTGTATTTCTGGCTGTTCCATCTGGTCTGGCTGTTTCCCGTGGAGCGTCTATTTTCCGGCCGTCGCCAAGCTTTCTTTCAAGTCCGGTCGATCGCGCCGGGCGCACGCGCCTGCTGGCGCTCTGCTGGACCGGATTCATGCTGGTCTTCTTCACGTTTTCCACGACGCAGGAATACTATTCGATGCCCTGCTATCCGGCGCTGGCGCTGCTGCTGGGTTCGGCGATGGCCGCAGGTGGCGACTGGGTTCGCCGCGGGACGCGTGCGCTGGCGGTGGTGTGCGGCCTGGCGGCCTGCGCTTGCGTGGGTTTGCTATGCTGCTGGTGCGCGGCGTCCCCACTCCCGGGCGATATCTCCGCGGGATTATTGGCCCATACCCACGCGTCCAAATTTTCGCTGGGCCAGTTGGGCTTTTGACCATCGATTCGTTCGCCTATTTGCGGATGCCGCTGGCCGTGGCGGCGGCTGGCTTTTCTGATTGGCGCGATCGGGAGCTGTGATGAGCCACCGGACGGCGCGCTTTCTTGGCCGCGGCGCTGATGATGGTTATATTTTTTCACGCAGCGCGGCTGGCGCTGGTGGATTTCGATCCGTTCCTGTCCTCCCGGTCCATTGCCGAAGCGCTGCAGCGCGCGCCGGATGGGCAGCTGATTTTGGATGGCCAGTATTACGTCTATTCCTCCGTGGTTTTCTACACGAATAAGAAAGTGTCCTGATATTAAACGGCCGGATCAACAATTTGGTCTACGGTTCGTATGCCCCGGGCGCGCCCGATATATTCATCGACGACGCGCAGTTCAAGACGCTGTGGTCTTCACCGCAGCGGCGGTACATCGTCGCGACTGGCCCGAAAGTGGCGCACTTGGAAGAGCTGGCGGGAGCCGCCCGCGCTGATTTTGCTGAAGGAAAGCGGCGGCAAGTCACTGTTCACGAATCTTCCGGCTGGCGACCTCCGTCCAAACCGGGGACGGCGGCGGGGCTCATCACCGAAGCGCGATAGCCCTACCTCGCTTTACCGGCCAGCGCACCAACTCACCGGAATCGCACTTCCAAAAGACGCGCAAAAAAGTTTCAACTTGCATTTCTCGGTTCTTTATATGAATATGAATTCATATTCGTATATGGAGGTGGCGAGCATGAATGGGCGATTGTTGGTTTACGGATTGGCGGGATGGCTGATCGCGACCGCAGCGCTGCGCCTCGCTGGACAGCACCTGCTGCGGCCGGGCAGCGGGATTGGCGTAGTCGTCTTGTTGCGGCGAGTTTCGGCGTTGATCGCCTGGCTCATGCGGCGGCTGTGTCACCGGCTGAATTTACGGCCGGAGCAATGGTTTGGCGCGGTGGTGTCGTTGTGGCTCCCCACCCTGCTGCTGGATCCTTTCTCCAGCGCGTTTCTTCCCCGTGGTATTCCCTAATATGGACCCGTCGATGGCCGGCGTCTTCGGCGGCTGGATGTTGTGCTTGTTGCGCCGCGGCGTTCGTGGGCGTAGGATTATTGCCGCCAGGCGCAACCGCGTGAGCGAGCGGCCGAACTTATTGGCCGGAGAAAAAATTCCGCCGGCGCCGCAGCAGCGGCGCAGCGTGGCGAAGCGCGCGCAGCTGGAAGCTGCCGGGCTGGCCCTGTTCGGCGAAAAAGGGTACGAGAATACTTCCGTCGACGAGATTGCGCGGCGAGCGAAACTCGCGGTGGGAAGTTTTTATCAGCATTTCCAGTCGAAACGCCAACTGCTGCTCGCGCTGATGGACGAGCTGCTGGAAAAGCTGAGCCGGCTGGATCTGCGCCCCGCAGGCGGCACGGATGTGCGCGAAATCTTGCACGGAGTATTGAGCCGGGCTTTTGCGCATGACTTGCGATATCTGGGCGCATACCGGGCGTGGCAGGAAGCGGTGCTATCGGATCCGAGCCTGGCGCGGAAGCAGGAAGAAATTCAAGTCTGGACCACCGCCCGCGCCCTGCGGCTTTTTCAGGCGCTGCAGAAACTGCCGGGTGCACGGAAGAACGTTGACCTGCAGGGTCTGGCGCGCGCGATGGATAGTTTTTTTTGGAGTTTGCTCGCGCACGCCGTGCAGATGCCGAAGGCGAGATTGAATCAATCGATCGCGGCGGCGACCCACCTGATTTATCACGCACTGTTTCGCGATTCCACCACCTAGAAAAATGATCAACGCGAGAGCAGGCGCTGCAGCTCATCCAGATCAGCGGCAGCCGTGTCGGAAACCGCCCAATACGCCATGCCGTTTTTCTGCCAGGTGATCCAGTGATAGCCCTGCTGCGCGCCGGTGCTCGGCGGCGCATCGGGATTACTGGACGGCCAGATAAAAACATTGACGAAATGTTTGCGGCGGCCGTACACCAGCGCCGCGACGGTGCGGCCACCCACGACATCGAGACGCCCGCCAGTAAGCGGAAAACCGTCGGCGGCAAAATCCTGAACCGGCGGAGCGAAATCGAGTTTGCCATCGAACCACGGTTTCACCGTGTGCTGGTCGGTGGAAATCACGTCGGTCAGGTGCCCGGGCTCCAGCGAGCGCAGATGCGCATCGACGATTTGTGCGGCGAGCGCAGTTTGATTATTTTTTTGGCCGAGTCCGGGAAACAAGCGCCAGCCCGAATACAACAGCAGCAGCAGCACCGCGGCAATGGCCAGCCACTGCGCGACCGCCGCGCGCCGGCGGGGCGCGACGAATGGAATTGGTCCGGCAGCGGGCCGCAGGCTGGACAAAACTTTTTGGCGGAGTTCCGCCGGCGCTTTTTCGTAGAGTTCGGCGCGCTGCAGCGACGAGCGCAACGACTCCTGCGATTCCAGCGCGGTGACGCATTCCGGGCACTGTTCCAGGTGCCGCTCGAATTCCGCGGCCCGCACGGCGTCCAATTCCCCGTCGAGATAGCCGTGAATCATCGTCCGCGGAAGCTCACAGCTCACGGGCGGCCTCCTCGCGAGTCGGGTTGGTCAACGCCACCTGCAGTTGCTGGCGGGCGCGCGACAGCGCGGACATCACCGTCCCGATCGGAATCGAAGTGATGGCCGAAATCTCCTTGTAAGAACATCCTTCCAATTCACGCAGCACCAGCACCTCGCGGAAGCGCGGCGGCAGAGTTTCGAGCGCGCGGGCGAGCCGGTCGCGATTGTTGCTCGCGATGGCCAGCGCTTCGGGCGTGATGCTGTTCGGCAAGTGGACCTCTTCGTTGAATTCGGCTTCCGGTTCCGGGCGCCGGTTTTTTTCCATCCAGCTGAAACAAGTGTTGCGCACGATCTGCAGCAGCCAGGCCCGCGCATCGCCGCCGTGAAAACCGCCGAAAAAGCGGTAAGCGCGAAGCATCGCTTCCTGGGTCACGTCCTGGGCGTCGGCCGCGATTGCGCACCAGCCAACGCGCCAGGTTGAAAGCCGAATCCAGGTGCGGGAACACCAGCTGGTTAAACCGCTCGGTCTCCTGCGCGTTCAGCGCCTGGGGCGCGTCGGGCACCTCGGGCACGTCCCCACCTTCATTTGGAAAAGGCTGACTCACTTATATAACCGCCGCTGCCGGCTATTTTATTCCCAATTGCCGTAAATATTCTGACGAATAAAAACCGTCGCGGTTTGGAATAAAAAGGCGGAGAGGCGGTCTGGATGGGTGCAAGGCAGCAGGAAATTCAAGGAGGCTTTCATGGACCGCAAGACGAGCAAGAAGATCATGCACGACCACAACGGAGATGGGATCGACCGGCGCGGATTTCTGGAATGCATGGCTTGGGCCGGGACCGGGGCATTTTGCGTGATGCAGGGCGGAGTTTTGAAATCCTTCAGTATGAGCCGCTTGGGAGATTTCGACGCCAAGAAAATGGCCGGCGAATTGAGTTTTGTGCAAATCAGCGACAGCCACATGGGTTTCAACAAGCCGGCCAATCCGGACGTGACCGGCACGTTGCAGGCGGCTGTCGACAAGATCAATGGTCTTCCACCCCTCCGGAATTCTTGCTGCACACCGGGGACATCAGCCACCTTTCCAAGCCGGAAGAGTTCGACACGGCGGTCAGATCTTGAAGGGCGCGAGCGCCAAGGACGTGTTCTTCGTCCCGGGCGAGCACGATGTGCTGAACGACGACGGCAAGCATATCTGGAACGCTACGGAAAAAATACCAAGGGCGCGGGCTGGTACAGCTTCGACCAGAAGGGCGTGCATTTTATCGGCCTGGTGAACGTGCTGAATCTGAAGGCCGGCGGCCTGGGCACTGGGCAGCGAGCAGCTGGCCTGGATGGAAGACGACGTGAAGCATTTGAAATCACAGCACGCCGATCGTGGTGTTCGCGCACATTCCGCTGTGGTCGGTGTATCCGGATTGGGGCTGGGGCACGCAGGACAGCGCGGAGGCGTTGGGCTACCTGAAAAAATTCGGTTCGGTGACGGTGCTGAACGGGCACATTCATCAGACCATGCAGAAAGTGGAAGGCAACGTGACGTTTCACACCGCGATGTCCACCGCGTTTCCGCAGCCGGCGCCCGGGCCCGCGCCTTCGCCCGGGCCGATGAAAGTTCCGGACGATCAACTGCGCAAGGTGCTGGGAATCACGGATGTGAACTACACCCGGGGAAAACACGCGCTGGCGGTGGTGGATTCGACGCTGGCCTAGAACGGTAAATCGCAACGGATAAGAAATCAAAATCTAAAAAATGGAGAAGAAAAATGAAATCAGGAGAGGTGTGTTTGTTTCAAGTTTTTGGACGGCGGCGGTGCTTGGCGGTGTGCTGCTGCTGGCCGGACCGCTCAATGTAACGGTGATGCGCAACAGACGGCGCCGGCAGCGCTTGCCGAGTGAAGATCGATAATTTCAGTTTTTCGCCGGCCACGTTGACGGTGCCGGTGGGCACCACGGTCACCTGGACCAACCAGGACGACATTCCGCACACGGTGGTCAGCACCGACGATCCGCGGGCGTTCCGCTCCAAGGTGTTGGATACCGACGAAAAATTTTCCTACACGTTCACCAAGGCCGGAACCTTCGCCTATTTCTGTTCGGTGCACCCCAAGATGACCGGCACGGTCGTGGTGAAGTGAGCGGCCATGAGCGTAAATCCGTTCGACCCTAAAACCGTGCTGCTGGCCAAGCACGCGCAACATGTGGTGCTGATTCATTTTCCGATCGCGCTGTTCATCGTCGGCGTGACGTTCGACCTGCTGGCCCAATGGACCAAACGCCGCGGGCTGGCCGACGCGGCTTACTACAACCTGCTGGTGGCGGCGATTTCGACCGTGCCGGTAGTCGCCACCGGAATTCTGGCGTGGCAGTTCGCGCTGGAAGGACAAAAAGTAAAAGGGATCTTGCTGGAGCACATGGTGCTCGCCGGAATATCCACGATCGTGATCTGGGCGGTGTGGTGGATTCATTTTCGCGGACGGCGTGACGGGAGCATCTTGCCGGATTTCCGGTTTCCACTGGAACTGCTGGGACTCGCGCTCATCACCTTGACCGGACACCTCGGAGGATTTTTGAGTGGAGTGAATGGAGCGAATTAGCCGTACTCGAGGCCGCCAGAACAATCTTCACCTGGCTTCGGGAATAAAAATCGCAGGACGCTGGTCTGGATAAGTGGAAGTCGTTGGACAAAAAAATAAAAAGGAGCACGACAATGAAGATGATGGTGGCGGTGATGATCTTGGCTTCGGTGCCGGCGGCAGTAGGAAAGAATAACGTGGCGTATCCCAGCGGAAAACTGGCCGAATTTGTAGTGGAGAAAGTGGACGTCCGGTCGTTGCCGGCGGCGATCCAGCCGAAGCTGGTCAAGGGAAAAAAGACGCTCAGCGATTATGGATATGTGACCCAGAAGATCGATGACCGGGAAGCGGTGGTGCGGGCGCCGCAGGGCAGTTCGGAGATTGCGCTGAACGTGCTCGAACAGAGCCAGGCCGGGCTTTACGTTTGCGTCAGCGGCAAGGGCGCAGCTCAAAGCGGCGGACGGATTCAGCGAGTCTACCTGCTGAAAGCGAATAGCGCCGACGGCCTGCTGAAAGGACGTGAAGCTTCGAAGGAATTCGACGGCTGCCCGGTGCTTGGCGGCGCCGCCGAATCATCCGGGGAGTAGTGCTCCGAATCACCTTTCGCCGTCGCGCACGATGTGGCGTCCTCCGCGGCAGTGGCACTCGCGATTAGCGGGTGCCACTGCCGGATGTGTTTAGTTCGCCATCTTCGCCACATGCACCTCGAAGCCGGTCTTCGGCAACAGTGACGTCAACGCGAACGCTTTGAACCCATCCCCGCTGACCTCCGTCTGACGAAAAACTCCCGGTTCGCTCTCAATCGTTTGCCGCCGGCCTTCCATATCCGCCAGAAATGCCTGGGCCTGGGGCAAACTTACTTCCGTGCTTTTCGCGCGCACGACCACCGCTTCGGAGGCGTACGAGCGCACCAGCTTCGGCCAATATTTTTCCAGCAGCTCGGTGCTGGCGAAAATATCCGACCAGATGATTCGCCCGTTCACTGCGACCACCACTCCTACCGCCTTGCGCTCGCGCAGTTGCTGGATCAGACTCTGATAGTTCTGTTCGATCGGTTTCGCGATCGCCTCCACTTTTTCCTTAACGTCCTTGTTCTCCATCACCACCGCGTAGGAACTGGTGCTGCGTAGCGGCGCAGCAGGCGGAGCCGCCGCCGGCCCGGCTGACGCAGACGCTCCCTCCACCACAACCGCCATCGACTCCTGCTGCTTTCGCACTTCCGCCCAAACCTGGCCCTGGTCCTGGTCCGCCATCGCTTTGGCGCGTACCGAGGGCTGAGCCATCAAAGTTCCGCCCGCTGTTGCGCTCCTGCCAACAGCAGCCTTGCCCGCCGATCCATACGTGGTTCCCGACGCCCCGAAGTTAGTGCTGCTCGCAACCCAGCGGCCCGGCTCGACGCAGAAGACATTCAAATCGACGGGATCGCTTTCCGCTGGGACGATGCGATCCTTGCCGATCACCCGATCTTGCTTGCCTCCGGCCACGATCTCGCCGGCGAGCAGTAACAAGGGGCGCTTCGAGTTGTTGATCAACACCAGCCGGTTGACTTCCGCGCCATCGTGCTGCACCGGCGGCGCACTTTGCCCCCGTACCAGTCCGCGTACGTTTCCATACTCGGTGACCACCACTTCACCCGAGCGAAACCCCTCATCGAGCGTAAGAAACTGGCCGGTGGAATAGGACTTGGCCGCCACCACGGGAAACACCGTCAAGCTTCCATTCCGGATCGGGTCCAGCACCGTATACCCCGAGCCAGAAACCTCCTGCCCAGCCTGCACCCGCCGCAGATGCACGCCGAACGTCACCGTAACCACCAATATTGAAACCGCGGCCATCAAAACTGTCGGACGCATAGGTATCTCCCTCATTGGGCGGGCTGGTACGCCCTCGCCGTAACCGGAAAGATTCTTCCGAGCACCGCGAGATGGTCCGCGCCGCTCTCTTCGCTTCGAGAGAAGAACGAAGACCGAGCGAGACCTTGCAAACAAATTTAGGGTTTTGCGTGTCTAATCAATGGCATCATCACGATCGGCGATCCGTACACTTCTTTTCCCCTGTTCATGATCACTTCGAAACCAATCTCCGCCGCAGTGCAACCGGCCGTGGCGGAGTTGCTCGCCGAGCTACATGCCAGAAGTGGCGGCGAGAAATATGGCCTTTCTCCCGAAAGTTTTGCCCTCATTCTCAGCGGCGTAGCGACGAAGTATCTCCCTGCGGAAGCAAGCCAGTCGGATGCCCGTACTTTTCTGCTCACCCTGCGCGTCGAGGAACTCGCACTCGCTCGCGCCTGTGCCGCTGGCGACAACGCCGCCTGGGAAGTTTTTCTCACGCGCTACCGCGAAAAGCTTTATCACTCGGCGCTACGGATCGCGCGTGAGGATGCCGCCGCTCGCGAACTCGCCGACGGCTTGTATGGCGAGTTGTACGGCGCCTCCGGACGCCGAAGCTGAACGTGTTTCGAAGCTGGCCTCGTTCAGCGGCCGCGGATCGCTCGAGGGCTGGCTGCGAACCGTGTTGGCCCAGGAATTTGTAAATCGCTACCGCAGCACCAAACGCCTCGTAAGCCTGGACCAAGAGCTCGAAGGCGGCGCGCAATTTGCCGCGCCGAGACCGAGCAGGCCACCGCGGTCGATCCGCGACTGGAAACCTGCACCGACGCGGCCTTGGCCGCACTTTCCAGCGAAGACCGTTTCGTCCTGGCCGCGTATTATCTGGATAGGCGTCCGCTGGCCCAGGTCGCCCGGATGCTCGGCGTTCATGAATCCACCATCAGCCGCAAGGTGGACAAGCTGGCCAAAACCCTGCGCAAGAAAATTCTGGCGGGCCTGATGCGCCAGGGAATGGGCCGAAGCGCGGCGGAACAAGCGCTGGAAGTAGATGTACGCGATTTACAGCTGAACATTCGAGGCACTTTGGCGCAAGAATCGCGCCAAGGAACGTTCTCTGCAGATGGGGAATCTTTGCCTTTGCGGCCAAAGAACTCCAAAGTTGGAAGAAACTGAAAATGGAAAGAGACCTTAGAGATTAACGAATGTCCGACGTTCCTAAATTCGTGCTGAAGCGTTTGCAGGAAACTGCGGCGCTAGAAACTCATCCGGACGCGGACCTCCTGACGGGTTTCGTCGAGAAGTCCCTGCTGGAGCCTGAGCGCAATCGCGTGACCGAACATCTGGCGCGTTGCAGCGCTTGTCGCGCGGTCGTCGCGTTGGCTATGCCCGAGTCGCCCGAGTTGCCCGAGGTGCCCGAGGTGCCCGACGAGGTGCCCGAGGTGGAAGTCCCCGCGTTGACTGCTTCCCGAAACGCCCGGCGCAGAGACTGGTTCAATCCGGCCGTTCTTCGTTGGGTTGTGGCCACCGCCGGAATCGTAGCCGTCACTTCCGTCGGAATCCTGCAATACAGGTCGCACCAAAACAAGATCGCGGAAGACAACATCCTGTTGTCTCGGAACGCCGCACCTCCGCCCGTACCACCCGCCGATCAGGCACCTCTGGTGCCGTCGCAGCCGCTCCCCGTTCCTCCACAGGCGAAGCAGCGCCAGCCAACTGATTCGCGCGAGAAGGTACAGCCGTCCCGGCCAGAGCATATGATCGCCGGCGGCTCCACTGGCTCATCGATTAAAATGCCGCGCACCCCTCTCGGCAGCTACGCCGCGTCGGCTCCCGGCCGCTGCGGTCGCATCCGGCTATGCAGGAGGCCGAGTTTCTGCGGCTCCGCCACCACCTGCTCCAAATCCGAGCGTCGGCCAGCAGCCCACGGCATCTTCTTCTTCACCGACGGTCGAGGTGGAATCGCAGTCCGCCACCATCGCGACCAGCACCGAAAACGAGGTTGCCGATCAGCTGGCTAAGGATGAAAAAAAGCAAACCTCGAAAACTCAATCTTCCACGGATTCCGCCGTCATCACGCCGCCGTCGCGCTGGAGCATCAGCGCAGACGGCGCCTTGCAGCGTTCCTGGGATGATGGTCACACCTGGATCATCGTAAACCCCGGCGCGTCAGTTCGCGGCTCAACGGCGGCACTCAGCGCAAACAAGGGCGCGACTAAGAGCAGCGCGCATGCCGCAACGGCACGGCCAGGATCGAATTCCGTTTTCCGCGCCGCTACCGCCTTCGGGTCCGAAGTTTGGGCTGGCGGCTCAGCAGCGGCACTCTACCATTCGAGCGACTCTGGACTTCACTGGACTCGCGTAGTTCCATCCGCATCCGGCGCAAACCTCACCGGGGACATCGCCTCCATTGAGTTCTCAGATCCGCAACACGGCACGGTCACCACCTCGGCAGGCGAGGTCTGGCTACCGGCGGACGCCGGGCGCACCTGGGCTAGGAAATAAGATCGCACCGGCGGAATGCAAAGTCGCAGGCTACCTACAGAAGTCACTACCTGGATCCAGTGGACTGATGCCGACTCACCCGTGACTCATTGAAAAAAGTCGGGTGCGCCCAAGGCGACGATTTTAGAACTTTTCTTAGCAACTTCGTCGCAGTTTTGCCACAGATTGAGTTCCCTACTGGATTGAGCCTCTAGCATAAATCAGGCCATCGGAGTGCTTGTCCGGTAAGCCGACTCTCGGGCCCTATCGATTTTTCGGCTTGTGTGGATGACGCTAGATTCAGCTACTGATTCGACAAGATGCCGTTCGGCTTGATGCGCCGTGCTAGACTGCGCTTTATTCCGCAATTTCCGGGAGGCCTCGGTCGCCGAGCCGATGGGCCCACTAAAAATCCAACGCGCATCGGGATTGAAACCCGGAACGATTCTGTTCCGTTGAGCGGGACGGACGGTGAGGCGACCGTAGACCCCACTGTGACGCCAGATTCCACTCCCGTCCAACCCGATCGGGTCAGTCATAAATCAATTGGCCGTTATCAATTGCTAGAAAAGCTCGGCGAAGGCGGCATGGGCCAAGTCTGGTTGGCGGAGCAGACCGCTCCGGTGCGTCGGCAAGTTGCCTTAAAGTTAATCAAGGTTGGCTTGTACGACGATTCGGTGCTTCAGCGATTTCAGGCTGAGCGTCAGTCACTTGCCATCATGAACCATCCTTCTATCGCCAGGATCTTCGACGCCGGAACGACGCCGGACGGCCAGCCCTACTTCGTGATGGAGTTCATGCCCGGCCGCCCGATTACCGATTATTGCGATGAGAAAAAGCTCAATATTCACCAGCGTTGGAACTTTTCACCAAAGTATGCGAAGCAGTACAGCATGCCCATCAAAAGGCCATCATCCATCGTGATTTGAAGCCTGCCAACATTTTGGTTATTGAAATGGACGGGAAAGCGACTCCACGCATAATCGATTTCGGACTGGCGAAAGCGATCACCGGGCGGACTTCCAACAATGCGAACATTTATCGAGTTAGGCGGATGGGTAGGTACGCGGATATGTCAGCCCGGAGCAGACGGACCCGGGTGCGGAAGACATTGATACCCGCACCGATGTGTATTCTCTCGGCGTGATTCTATACGTGCTGCTTGCAGGATTGCTCCCGTTTGACCCCAAAGAGTGGCTCAAACAACCGCTCAGCGAAGTTCTGCGCAAGCTGCGCGACGATCCTCCAACCCCAGTGCGAGGCTGCGAAGGGCGAGTGAATTTTCCACCGCAGCTGCGAAGGTGCGCGGATCACAACCGAAACAATTGGCGAGGATACTTCAAGGCGATCTCGATTGGATTACGATGAAGGCTATCGAGAAGGATCGCGCTAGGCGCTACGCTACACCTAGCGACCTAGCTGCTGAGATCGAACGGCACTTGAATGACGAGCCTATAGCGGCGCGCCCAGCGAGCGCCGGCTACCGGCTGCAGAAATATGTGCAGCGGCACCGCGTAGCGGTGGGCATAGCCACCGGTCTTCTTGTTTTACTCCTCGGATTCGCGGTTGTGGAGTCCATCCAAGTGCGCCGCGTGACCCGCGAACGCGATCGTGCCGGCCGCATTACCGAATTTATGACCAACATGTTCAAGATCTCCGATCCAAGCGAGTCACACGGCAATAGGGTCACAGCCCGCGAAATTCTCGACAAAGCTTCCAATGGCATCCATTCCGGCCTCAACCAGGATCCAAGACTCCAAGCCCAGATGATGGAAGTGATGGGAAACGTGTACATTAATCTCGGGCTGTACCGCCAAGCACAGTCGTTGCTGGAGCCCGCGCTCGAAATCCGGCGCCGCATCTCGGGAACCCAGGAACGCGAAGACGGCCGCTCTCTATGACCTCCCTCGCTTGGCTATTGGAGAGGGAAGGAAGGCCGCCGCGGACGCCGAAAAGTTGCAGCGTGAGGCATTGGAAATCGACCGGCAGACTCTGGGTCGGAGAGAATACCTTTGACGCTCTCGCTCATGGGGAATCTGGCGTCGTTCGCTTGCAGACCAGCGCCGAAACCAAGAAGCGGAAAAACTTCAGACGGAAACGCTAAGTTTGGAACGCCGTGTTCTCGGAACCCAGAGTAACAGCACCCTCGCTACCATGAGCAACTTGGCGCTTACCTACATGCATGAGGGCCGCTACACCGACGCAGAGAAATTGGAGCGACAAGCTGTCGACACTCGCCGCCGTGTTTTCGGACCGGATAACCCCGATGTTTTTGCCGGCAATTACAGCTTGGCTGTTATCCTCTTTTATGAAAACCGGTTCGCCGACTCGGAAACACTGCTGCGACAAACCGAGCTCGATGAAAGCCGGGTTTTGGGTCCCGATCACCCGGAGACGTTAAAAGCAATGGTGGTACTCGCCGACGATCTGGCGGGTGATCACCGATACGCCGACGCCGAAAAAGTGGAGCGTCAGGTCCTTGATGCTCACCTTCGGACTCTCAGACCCGATGACCGCATCACCGCCGACGACAAATACACTCTGGCGAGCTACATGGCGCATGAAGGCAAACGTAACGAGGCGCTCTCACTTCTCGGTGAAGCGATTGACCACGGCCTCGATTCCGACACCGATCTGGCTATGGAAAAGGATACCGACCTGCATTCACTTCACTCGGATCCCCGGTTTGTGGCGCTCGTTGCTCACGCCAGAGAACGCGCGACCGTTCCAAAACAGCAGGGACCATAACGCTGCCGGCTGGTTCACACTGTGTTGCGCTAAATCCCGAGAGGGCAACCCGAATGTCACATGTCCCGCAACGCGACTTATCGCGCCAACCGCACACTCCGGCCCATGATCGCCCAAAGTAGCCTCGCATGACGGCACACCTGCCAAATCCGGCGCAAACCTCACCGGGGACATCGCCACCATTCAGTTCTCCGATCCGCGACACGGGCACAGTCACCCCGCAAAAAGCCTCAGGCAGGCGAGGTGTGGCTAACGGCGGACGCCGGGCGCGCTTGGGCGAGAAAATAAGATCGCCCCGGCGGAATGCAAAACCGCAGGCTACCTACAGAAGTCACCACCTGGATCCAGTGGACTGATGCCGACTCCCCGTGACTCATTGAAAAAAGTGGTGCGCCCCGGAGAGATTCGAACTCCCGACCCTCTGGTTCGAAGCCAGATGCTCTATCCAGCTGAGCTACGGGCGCGACGTAGGGTTGAGGAACGAGTTTACGAAGATGGGGCGCAGGGCGCAACGGCAAGTTGTGGGACTCAACAAGCAGTTGCGACCGAGCGGGCGCGCTGGTGAAGGTCGCCCGCTGTTTTCTGAATCGGGGAGTACGAAAGCAGGTTGATTAGTCGGCCCATCTTTCCAACTTATATAATAGGTGTTAAAGATAACGCTACCTGCACTCTCCTGCGCGGTCGACCGTAATAGAGCGGAGCGTCGACCAGCTCGGCCCGGCCGCAGAGCGCTAAAGAACTAAGGGACAATGACTTACGGGATGGCTGAACTGGCCATCGAGATTGTCGGTCCGGCCAGAAACCTTCGGTGAGGATCGGTGTTAGATGAAGTACGGACTTGGGCGCGTCTTACCTTTTACCTGCCCTGCGATGCTTCTGGAAGGCGATTGAAATTCTAACCTTAGGTTCAACCAACGGAGGATTTTGCAATGCGTAAGATGACCTTCATTCGAGGACTGGTTCCCGCTCTCTTAATGGCGGCTGCGGTTCTGGCCGGACCGTCGCCGGCTGCGGCGCGAATCGCGGTGGAATTTCGGTTCATGTGGGACCGCCGGCGCTGCCGGTTTATGTGCAGCCGGCTTGCCCGACGGAAGGATTACCTCTGGACGCCGGGATATTGGGGATACAACGCGGAGGGCGGATATTCTTGGGTGCCGGGCGTGTGGGTTGCGCCGCCGCGCGTGGGTCTGTTGCTGACTCCGGGCTACTGGGGATTCGCGGGCGGGCTCTACGGATTTCACGCCGGATATTTGGGGCCCGCACGTGGGCTTCTACGGCGGCGTGAATTATGGATTCGGATACGGCGGAGTCGGATTTGGCGGCGGAGAATGGCGCGGCGGACGTTTCGCGTATAACTCGGCGGTCACCAATGTGAACACCACCGTGATTCACAACACCTACGTCAACAAGACGGTGATCAACAACACGAACGTTAGCCGTGCGAGCTTTAACGGCGGAGCGGGCGGTACCACGGCAACGCCGACGGCGCAAGAACGCGCGGCCGCGAGCGAATCGCATGTGCAAGCAACGTCGGAACAAGACGAGCATGCTCGCACGGCGAGCACCGACCGGTCTAATTTCGCATCGGAGAATCACGGCAAGCCAGCCAACCCGGCGATGAGCCGAGTGGGCGAACGGGCGAACAACCAGCAGGATCGCATCGCGAATGGCGTGCGCTCCGGCCGAATGACCGCCGGCGAAACCAAGAATGTGGAATCGCGCGAAGCGAACATCAATCATGAAGTAGCCACGGACCGCAAAGCCAATCGCAGCCCCCTAACTGCGGAAGAAAAACAACATGTAAATCAGCAGCAGAATAAGCGTGAGCCATTCGATTTACGACGACAAACACAACGCGGCCACCCAACCCGGAACGAACAGCGAAGTAGGCCAGCGCCAGAATAACCAGCAGCAGCGCATCGCTAACGGCGTTCAAAGCGGGCAGATGACCGCGGGCGAAGCGGCCAAGGCCGAAGGCAATGAACAAAAGACCAACCAGCGGGTACCGCACGCGGATCGCCAGGCGAACGGCGGGAAACTGACTGGAGCCGAGGTACAGGTCAACAAGGAACAGAATAAAAACAGCAAGCAGATTCACAACGAGAAACACAACGACAAGACGCAGCACGCCAAGTAAGTTGCGCGCCGTTCCGTCGTTAGAATCAAATAACAGATCGGAAGCGGGAGGCGACATCGCCTCCCGGTTTTTGGCCACGAGCTAGTCTCGCCTAATCTTAACGCTTCACTAGAGCTCCCCCTCGAAAAAGACGGCTCGCCGGGAATATTTCTGCATTTCCGATCGGTCTTCATTCGTGCCGGGCAGCGAAAATAAGCGGGGATCGACGACCTCCCGCTAGGCCCATTCGTTCCCTGATGCTAAAATGCAGGCAGTCAGGCGTCTGGATCTCGCCGGTGTTCACTGATTCTTGCTCCCTACCCGCCGCGAAACCGACGTCGAGCTCCTATTTGACGAAAGCAACGAATCGCGTAAAATATTTACTCCCAGTAGATTGGGCCTGTAGCTCAGGTCGGCTTGAGCGCACCCCTGATAAGGGTGAGGTCGGTGGTTCAAGTCCACCCCGGCCCACCATCCATCCTCCAATTACGCCATCGCCTTGAAGGTTCTGTCAGTTCTTCATTACGCAGAAGCAATTCGCCCAAAAACGCATATTTACGGTCGAAGCAAATTGGCCGGGACCTGACATCCAAAAAAAAAGGCGGCTCGCGAAGAGCCGCCTTTTTTTGCAGCGGATGGTCCGTTCAGAAGATGAACTTGCCCGTGATTTGCGCAATTCTTTGATCCGTAGCAGCGGCCGCGAACGAGCCGTAAGGCGACGTCGGCGTGAACTGCATGAACTCTACCTGGCCAAAGAACGGCGCGTTGGTGTTCGGATACGGTGCACCATAATTCGCATGGTTGAACCAGTTGTAGGCGCTAAAACCAAGCTGGAACGTCATACGCTCGTTGACCGCAAAGTTCTTCCTTACGCTCAGGTCGCCGCCCAGGAATCCTGGACCACGAAAGGCGTTACGGCCGACGCTCCCCATAAAGCCCGTGCTGGGCTGCACGAAATCCGCCGTCGAAAAACACGCAGCCACCACACAGGCTTGCCCGTTGCCGAAGTTTCGCTGGGTGAAGGTCGGAAGCGGCTGGGCCAGGATGGTGGAACCAAATGAACTGGTGCCGCCCAGATTGTTGCCCACCAGACCGGCGGTGGCTCCGCCATCGATGATGCTGAAGGGGAATCCGGTGCGGTAGAACATGGTGCCAGAAATCATCCAACCGCCGATGGCGGCATTCAGCAAGCGCTGTTCGCTCTTGAACGGCAGTTGGTAGACGTAGCTGCCCGAGATCAGGTGCCGGGCATCGTTATCTCCGGAGGCATATTGCGAGCGCAAATTGTTGGGATTGATCTGCGTCAGGATGCTGGTGATAACACTGAACGGCTCTTCCGGGACGTTGGAGAATTCGTCCAGCGCATGCGAGTACGTATAGTTGAGGCGGCCGCTCAGTCCATGCCACTGGTTTTCCTGGATGGAGAACGTCACGCCGTTATAGTTGGAAATTCCGCCGCTATACAGCTGGTCCACGCGGCCAACCCGCGGGTCTGGCGTGGTGGCTGGAAGGGTGCCAAAACCAAAGCCGTTCAAGGTGGGATTCAAAGCGATTTCATCATACCCATGGTTGCCAACGTAATTGGCCGAGATCACGGTGCGCGTTCCGAAGGTGTGCTGCAATTCAAAATTCCACTCCACATACTTCGGATTTTGGAAGTTGCGGCTGACGTCGTTAAGGTTCGGCACGGAAAGTGCGCCCTGGGCGTTGAGGCAGCCTCCAAACGGCGCGGCTGCGCCGGCGTAGCCACCGCCGCTCGAACCGCCGGTGGTCAGACTTCCGCCGCTATTGTAGTTCGACAAAAACGCGCCATTGCACTGGGTGACCAGGTTGACGCCACTGCCGGGAAAGGCGGTGGATGCGGGTGGCGCCAAGTCGAAGGCCACGCTGCCGGTGGGCACATCGAACAGGTTTACCTGCGGGAAGTTGGTGTCAAACAAACTCAAAAGACCGCCGGGATAGAGATCGGTAAAGAGACCTACGCCGGCGCGAAGGACCGTATTTTGACCGATGGGGCTCCAGGCGAGGCCGAATCGTGGTTCGAAGACAACTTTTTCGATACCCGGAATAATGGTCTTGTTGCCGGTGGGGAACGATTCGTCGTAGGGAATCGTCGGTCCGTGCGGCAAGTTGTTAAACGCCGTAGCCGGCAGGCTAGCGCAAGCGGTCTGGCACACGCCACCGGAGTTGCGGTCGGCCCGCAGCGTCATGGTCAAAGTCAGCTTGGAGTTGACCCGATACTGGTCCTGGAAATAGAAGCCGACGCTGTAGTAAGCGACGGGTTGTTCGATCTGGGATGCAAAGTTGAAAAGCACGCTGCCGCAGCCAAGCTGACTATTGGCTTGAGTGGCACAGCCGGTGGGGGCAACTTGATTATTCGCAAAACCAAACAAGGAAACGTCGACCTCGGGATACAAGGTATTTTCGGCGGCGGTGAAGTCGGTGACGTCGTCCCGGCGGAAATTCATACCCATCTTGAAAGTGTGAGCTCCTCGCGTCACCGACAAGTCGTCCACCAACTGCCACTGCTCCACATGGCGGCCTTGTGGAGTTTGGAGGCCGGCGGCGAATCCGTTGGGATTCCCGGATCCGGTGCCGAGTGGAGTCAAGGCGCCATCCGACTTGAAATTCCAGGTTACCGGGAAAAAGGCCCAGCGCTGTGTTCGGATTTAAATTGCCAAAAACCGCCTGGTAATAGATGTCGGAGAAAATGAAATTGTTCACGACGGTCGGGGAGAAGATGTGGGTGTAGTTCAACTGGCCTTCGTCCTGGGGCTGAACGCTGGTTTCGTTAAACGCTGGGTTAATGGAGTCGGTGTAGGTTGGCTGCACGCCGCGATCGACTCGGACCCGCCCGAAAAGCTTGTCGTTGTCGCTTAGGTTGTACGTCCACGCGTCCGCTCAGCAACCATTCCTTGTTTCCGCTGGATACGGCTTCGGTAAAGCTCTCGGTGCAGAAGCCGCCGGTGGCCCCTGGGTGGGTCGCGAACCCCGGACAGCTGTCGGCATTTGGTTTGGCGTTGCCGATCCCGGGGGCGCGTTGTAGAGCTTGAAGACATTTGCATAAAACGCCTGGGTGGCCGGATCCGCCGGCACGTTACCCTGAACGAAGCTTTCGAAAGCCGGCGTCGGCGCGCTAAGGGCAGGACGGAACCAAAGATGTATCGTATTCCTTCGGTGTTCACGAAGAAGTACGCTTTGTTTTTCTTGATCGGCCCGCCGATAGACGCCGCCCACTGATTGTTATTCTCAAATGGCCGCGTGCCTCCGGCCGCCTTGTTGAGCGGATCGTTCGCCGTGAGCGCCCGGCCGGTCCAGTCGTAAACGAGTTCGCCGTGAAAACTAGTTGCCGCCCGATTTTGTGCTGTAGTCGATCTGAGCGCCGGCCTGACGGCCATATTGTCCGGTGTAACCGTTGCTCACGACCTCCACTTCCTGAAGTTCATTGCCGCCCAGCAACAAATTGCTCGAACCCGAATTGTTTAAGTTCAAGAACGCATCGTTGTAGTCATTGCCATTGACCGTGAAGAGGTTTGAGGTGCCAGGCAGGCCGAACGCACTGAAGTTGCCGTATCCGCCGCCGGTCGAGCTGTTCATCATGATGCCCGGAGCAGTTTGCGCCACGTAGGTAATGTCGCCGCCGGGGTTCGGAATATTCTGAATTTGGTTGGTGTCGAAATTCGAGGAGATATTGGCATCTTCGGTCTGCAGCAACGCGCCTTGCTCCGTAACCGTGATGGTTTCCGAAGCAGCGCCAACTCCAGCTTGACGCTGGCCAGCGCAGTTTGCCCGAGAAGAACTTCGACGGTCTCGGTCACTTGCTTAAAGCCAGTTTGTGAAATCGATACGACGTAGGTGCCCGGCTTCAGTAAGGTGAATTGATAGGCACCCGCCGCCCCGGTGGTCGTGGTTGGCACCTCGCTCGTCGACTGATTTTGCAAATTTACCGTGGCGCCCGCAATCACCGCCCCGGTAGCGTCGGTGACGATTCCGGTGAGGCCTCCGGTTATGACGCTCTGCGCCGACACGAGGGTCGGCAACAAGAGGAGTGTAGCTATGACTAAAACGGCGAGTCGCAAGTACTTGTGAAATCCCATTTTTATCTCCAGTCTTCCGGAAAATGTTTGGAGAGCGCTGATCGGTAAGCCAAGCGCACCTGCCAACGCTAAAGCACCTTCGTCTCCGTTCTGGGAGGCGAATAAGGTGTGTGCTAAGCGTGGGTTACCAAAATGCGGAAAGTGGGTTTGTGATAAACCTGATGAAAAACAACCGGCGGCATCCAATATCTGGAAACAACTATGAAGACGCTTCTATCAAAATAGTAACTATCGGATATTTATTCTATGAATAATCATTAGAGTCTGGGGTTACGGGACGCGATTGGGGTGCGTCAGATCTACTTTTCCAAGAGGCAGGTGCTCGGCTGTGCAGTGGAGTTCCGCGCGGCGTGGCGAATTGCCGGCTCACAATTGCTCAACAATCGTGGTTATTCCGCGGCCACTTTGTTTTGGCGTTTGAAGCGGTTGGGGTGTTGATCCAGTTGATTCGGAGAGGAATACGGACGCCAATGCGTGGTGGCGGGCTTTCTTCGCGGAATTTGCCTCGAGCCATTGGTCGTGGTTGTCCTTCATTTGATCGAGGTGACGCGGAATGTGCCGTTCCTGCAGCTCAATCCATTGCATCAGGCACGGCCGCCCTTGAGAGACGCTCCACCTGGTGGTCCCAAACTTGCTGGGGCAGGGCGAGGAGCAACTCGTACGTCATTCGGCGTAGGCGCGGGATGATCTTGAGAGCTTCACACGTGCTCTGATGAAAGTATCCGAGCGCGCCGGCCCACCGCGCGGCGTTGAATTCCACGATGGAGCTATCGGGGTCGGCAATGAAATGGCGACATTGAATGTAGGACCCGACTTCGCGATCCGCGAGATGCAGATGATTTCGTGAATGCTCCATTTCTCCGGCGACGGTTTGTAAAGCCACATCTGCCGGGGAAACCGCCGCAACGCGACGGCCAGCAGCGCCGGTCCGCGGCCAAAAGATCCCAATTGCTGTCTCACGATTTCCATGATTTAGAGGCACTCCGTCTGCAAAACCCGCGAAGCCTGGGCGAAACCGAGAAGCCGTCGAGATCGTGTAACCTGGCTATTATATATTGATTACTTGCATAACGCAAGTTAGTATCAGGCCGTTGTTCCGGGAAAGACCATGCCAGTTACTGCAGGGGGACGGTCATTGACTGCATTTCGGGAAATTCTCGATGGGGCCTAGCGTAAAGATTTCGGATATGCATTCGGGTCGAAACGAATTTGCGGAATTCGCGATGGGTGTGGATTGCCGGTATCTGGCTGGGTCTCGGCTTTTTTAGCGCAACCGGAAACTACATCTTCATGCGCGTGAACGGAATGAAGCTGGCCTGGACGCGGTCGGAGACGTTCATCGGTTTGCTGTTTATCTGGTTGCCGTGGGCCTTGGCCACTCCGTTTTTGCTGGACTTCGGCCGCAAATACTCTTTTCGCCTGCGGGAATTTTCCACCTGGTTCAAACATCTCGCCGCGTACGCATTGATGAGCCTGGTTTCCGCGGCCTGGTTCTCCGGTCTGGATAAAGTGTTGACGCCTCTATCGGTCAAACAGTCTTTTTTGACCAATACCTTGGACACGGTAAAGATGCAGTGGTTCAACGACCTGATTTTGTACAGTTCCGTTCTGCTGGTCGGATACATGCTGGACTATAAGGAGCGATTGGCGCGGCAACAAACCGAAGCCATGAGACTGAGTGAGCAACTGTCCAAGGCGCAGCTGAGCGCACTACGTCAGCAAATCGAACCCCACTTTCTTTTTAATACTTTGAACGCGATCGTCGGTTTGGTGCGCGAGGGCCGAAACGATGCCGCGGTGAGCATGATCGTAGTTCTCAGCGAGCTGATGCTGCGGGTGCTGAAGGATTCCGAC
>CAVVUB010000006.1:0-151100 GCA_963751335.1 uncultured Acidimicrobiaceae bacterium | reverse complement strand
AAGACGGAGCCGATGCTGAGGAGCGGCCATAAGCGGGATGCCTGAGCCGCATCCCAGAGGTGGTACGAATGCGTAACGTCGTCGTGTACGAGCTGCTGTCTCTCGATGGTGTTGCTGAGGATCCGGACGGGTTCTTCGCCGACTGGGACGACGCGATGGAGGCCAACCTCGCGGCTGTGATCGCAGGCCAGGACGCGGTGATCCTTGGCCGTCAGAGCTACAACGAGTGGGCTGAGTTCTGGCCGGGCAGCGAGATCGAGCCATTCGCGACGTTCATCAACGGGGTCGCGAAGTACGTCGTGACATCTGCTCCGCTCGACCGGGAGTGGGCCAATGCGAGCGTGGTCAACGGCGAGCTGGTCGAATTCGTGCGAGAACTGAAGGATCGGCCTGGAAGCGATATCGGCGTTCACGCCAGTATTTCGGTGGCCCAGACGTTGCTCGCCGCAGACGTCGTGGATGGACTCAGACTCGTGATCGCGCCGAGAATCGCCGGCCGAGGACGAAGACTCCTCGACGGGCTGCCGTCCCTTCGGCTCGAAACGATCCGAAGCACCACTTCGCCGACCGGCTACCTGCTCGTCGATTACCGCCTCATCCGGGCCGGGCCGCTCGCGACGGACTCGTCCTCGACTGGCATCCACTCATGATCAGCCGCCGTAGTGCATGCGGGTGTCCTCCATGCGGAGGACCTCGGCCGTGGCGGGTTCGCCTCCCACCTCGGTCACCTCGCCGATGTAGAGGTCGTGGCTGCCCAGTTCGTCGACCCGCTCGAGACGGCACAGCAGATAGGCCGCCTTCGAGGCCAGGACAGGCACGCGCCCGGGGCCGACTTCCACGACGGCATGGCCGCTCATGGACGTCACCGTCCCGTCGGGTGCCCGCTCCACCTCGACCACCGGCTTGACGAAGCGCCGCACCACATCGCGGTCGGCGCGGGCCAGGACGGTCAGGGTGAAGCCCCCAGCGGCGCGGACGAGGCGGGCGGTGACCGACGCGCGCTCGAGGGCGACGGCGACCAGCTTGGGCTCCATGGAGACCTGGACGACGAGGTTGGCCGTCATGAGGTTGACCTCGTCGCCGGAACGACTGCCGACGAGGTACAAGCCGGTGGTGAGGCTCCAGAGCACCCGGCGGCGGTGGCGGTCGAACTCGTCGGCCTCGCTTTCGGGCGTGGCGGCGTCCGAAGGTCGGGACGACGGTGGCGTCGGCGGTGTCATCCGAAGATGCCCCCAATGCCGGAGTTACCGCTGTTGCCCGACGTTGTGGTCGTCACCGGCGCCGTGCCGGTGATCCGGCGGATGCGCTGGAGGACCTCGTCGTAAAGAGCGTCGGCCTTGATGCCCTCGCGCTCGGACTTGGTGAGCAGCGTCTGGTTGGTGGCGCCCGAGTTGTAGCAGTCGTTCCCCGCGTCGCCTTCGAGGCCATAGGCCTTGGTCAGCAGATCGGTGACGGTCGGATCGGGCGAGGGCAGTGAGCTATTCGCCATCTCGGCATCGTTGATCATGGTGCTGCAGGCAGCGTGGAGCGCGCCGGCGCCGTTGGGCGCCACCTTGGCGATGCGGGCGTTGTCGGCGACCAGGGTCCCGATGTTGGCACCGAAGCTGGTGCCGTCGACCCAGACCGACATGCGGTGGGTCGCCGAACCCTGCTGGTCCGCTCCGGCGCACGAGGTCAGGGCCAGAGCGGATCCGAGCATGACGAAGAACAGGACGAGGGTCGTGGTCCGGTAGCGCCGGCGTCGGTCCATGCCGGACGGATCAGGTGGCCCGGACGATGTGGATGTCGCGCTTGCCCTTGCGCAGCACCACGTAGCGGTCGTGCAACAGGTCGGACGGGCCCAGGGTGCGAGCGGCGTCGCGTCTGGCGCACGTTGTTGACGTAGGCACCGCCTTGGTCGATGGTGCGCCGAGCTTCGCCGCGCGACTTGGCCAGGCCCGTGCGCTCGAGCAGATCGACCAGCCCGAGGCCGCCGTCGACCAGTTCGGCCCGGCCCAGCTCCGTCGTCGGCGCGTCCTCCGTCACGGCGAGCAGCATGTCCTCTGACAGGCCGGCGATCTCCTCGTTGAAGAGCGCAGCCGAAGCCTCCTCGCACCTGGACACCTCGGCCTCCCCGTGCACCATCGCCACGACCGCACGGGCGAGGGCCTTTTGGGCCTGGCGGCGCTCCGGGTGCGTCGCCAGGTCCGAGTCCAGTTGGGAGATTGCGTCGTGATCCAAAAAGGAAAAGAACCGCAAGAGCAGGCCGACCTGTTCGTCGGGCGTGTTGACGAAGAACTGGTACATGGCGAAGGGGCTGGTGCGCTGCGCATCGAGCCAGACCGTCCCGCTCTCGGTCTTGCCGTACTTGGTACCGTCGGGCTTGAGGACGAGAGGAGTGGTGAGTCCGTAGGCCTCGTGGCCACAGACCTTGCGGATGAGCTCGACCCCCATGGTGATGTTGCCCCACTGGTCGCTGCCACCGATCTGTAGTTCGCAGCCGTGGTCCTCGTGCAGACGAAGGAAGTCGTAGGCCTGGAGGAGCATGTAACTGAACTCGGTGTAGCTGATGCCCTGGTCCGGTCGCTCGAAGCGCGTCTTGACCGACTCCTTGCCCACCATCTGGTTGACCGTGAAGTGCTTGCCCACGTCGCGCAGGAACTCGAGGGTGGAGAGTGTGGCCAACCAGTCGGCGTTGTTGAGCAGCAGGGCCCGGTCGAGATCGAGGAACTGGCCCAGCTGGGGACGGACCCTCTCGAGGTAGGACTCGATGGTCTCGAGGTCGAGGAGCTGGCGCTCACTCTGCTTGCCGCCCGGGTCGCCGATCATGGCGGTGCCCCCGCCGGCGAGAGAGATCGGGCGGTGCCCACCCTCTTGGAAGCGGCGCAACGTGCAGAGCTGGAGGAGATTGCCCACGTGGAGGCTGTCGGCGCTCGGGTCGAAGCCGGCATAGAGCGTGATGGGGGCGCTCGGGTCATCGAGGCGCTTCGGGAGATCGGGGTCGGTCACCTGGTGGATCAGGCCGCGGAAGGCGAGGTCCTCCGACAGGCTGGGCATGCCTTTGATGCTGCCATACGCAGGTAGGTTGGTTGGCGGCATGGTGCTCGGCGCTGGGTTCTCGGACACGGTGCCTCCATTGCCCATGGAGGGGTCGTTACCGCCAGACCTGCAAGGGATGCTCTACCGGGTGGGGCCCGCGCGGCCGGGACGGGGCGGCGTCGGCGGGTGCGCTGCACGCCGTTGAGCTGCGCGACGGACAGGCGGTCTCGTACCTGCGGGTCGACTCGCCCGCGGACGCCGGTGTCTTCTGGCACGCCGGCTCGGTGCTGGCGCTGCCCGAGGCGGGTCTGCCGTCGCAGTACTCCCGCCTCCTGGCGTCCGAAGAGTTCGGCGGTGGCCTGACCGTACCCATCGCCTCGCACGTGCACCGGGTGGTGCCGGACGGGGCTCGGGTGCTCTTCTCGGTGGACGACGGGGTGGGGGTGGGACACGAGCTCGGCCCGGGCGTCGGTGCGGGGGCTGACGGCGGCGACGGCGAAATCTGGTTGCGCCTGGGCGAATGGGACGCGGGCGGGGGCCTGCGCACGGCGCAGTCGGTTGCGCTCGAGCGCGCCACGTGGCAGCACGACATCGGAGTGACCGAGGAACATGTGGTGTTCATCGAGTCGCCGACTCGGCGGCTCGAGGGGCGTCGTGGTGCGGGCGGTGGTGGCGGAGGCGGTGGTGATGGCGGAGAGGCCGGGGGCGACGTCGGCTCCGCGGTGATGTCCGACCCGGCGGTGCCGTTCGGGTGGGTGCCCGGTGCGGAAGGGTGGGTCGGCGTGGTCCCCAGGGGCGGCGACGGCTCGCTGGTGCGCTGGTTCCGCGTCGACCCGTGTCTGGTCACCCATGTGCTCGGTGCACGGGAAGAGGGAACCGGTCGGCCACGAGGGCCGGTCGGCGCGGCGGGTGCATCGGACGACCTTCTCGACCTGACGCTGTTCGTGTGCCGCTACGACGTCCCCGAACCGGGCCAAGGTGTCGATCTGGCGGACTCGGTGGTGGGACCGGCGGGAATCGGACGGACGCCGATCGGCGGGAGTCTGGCCGTCCTCGAGCGGTGGCGGCTTGCGGGGGATCGGCTCGAGCGCCAGCAGTTGGACGACCGGCGGGTGGAGTATCCACGGATCGACCAGACCTGTGAGGGCCAGGCCTTCCGGTACGGCTACGCCGTCGAGCTCGTGGCGACGCCCGGGTCCTCGAGGTCGACTTCACGGTCAGGCTCGACTTCCGGTTCAGGGTCAGGTTCAGGGTCGGGGTCGGGGTTCAACGGGTCGACTCCGGGCAGTTCCGGTGATGATGACGGAGCCCTGGTCAACGCGGCCGGACTCCTCAAGTTCGACCTCGACCGCGACGAGGTGGCTTCGTGGAGCCCCGCTGAAGGGAGGCGGGTGAGCGAGCCGATCTTCGTGCGGTCTGTCGAGGGCCACAGCGACGAGGAGGGTTGGCTCCTGACCGTGGTCGACGATCCCGACCGGGGAGCGAGCGACCTCTACGTGCTCGACGCCTCCTCCTTTGGCCGGCGCCCGCCCGAGGCGGTGATTCACCTGCCCGAGCGGCTGCCGTTCCGGAGTCACGGGGAATGGGTGCCGGCCGACCGCTATCGCTGAGGAGCCGGCCGGCCGGGCCGCGTCTCGTCGTCGTCCGCCGGGGATTCTCGGGGCGCGCCGCCTTCGCCCCAGGTGATTCGGCAGTCGGAAGTTCGGAAATTCGTCAGTCAGGATTCCGTGTTCAGGCCGGCGTCGGCAGGCGCGGTCGTGTGCCGGATGCGTTCTGCCACAGGCCGCGACTTGGTCGCGCGTTCACGCGGTCGTTGATCGGCATTCCATCGGCGCTCCGCGCGGTGGCTGCGCACGTTCATTGCGTTCTCGCCCGCAGTGCTCGCCATTTGTGCGTGCATATGTTTCCATATGAACTCGAACGCGAGCACGAAGGAGGTGCACACATGAAGTTCTCGACAAACGATCAGAAGCCCATGCTGTGCACCCCCGCTGCCGCGGATACTCACGCTCTGCTGGGCTAACCAGCATCGAGTTTGCGGCGAGCGCGCCAGCGCCCCGCTTCTTCACACGTTCGGGGCGCCGGCTCTGCCGCGCCCACGCCCTTTGTCACACCCTCCGTACATACTTCTTCTCTGTTCTCAAGGAGCAACAATGCATCCCGAACTACTGCGAGCCCTTGCCAACGCCAGACACGAGGATCTCCTCACGGCGAAACGCAGCCGAGGTCAGCCACGAGTCCATCACGATGACCAATCCCCGCGGTTCTCCCGTTCACGACAGCGGGTGGGATCCATGCTCATTTGGGCAGGTGCGCGGGTGATCGGCGACGGGCGAGCCACGCTCGAGCTCTTGCACAAGTAGCCATCACGACGGTTTCAGAGTGCCAGTCCGGTGTACTGAGTGTGATCTCCCGCTCAAATCTCGGCACCTCCCGAACATTCGGCGACCGTTCATTGTGTATGACATCGAAAATCCTGAGAGACGGACCTCGACCTGAAACAGTGTCGAGGAGGACCGAGTCGTTGATTGCCGGTGTGGCGCAGCACCACAAGGCAATCTCGGCCCACCAGAGTCAGCTGCTCAACGCCATCGTGGAGCTCGATCGGCGTAAGGCCTGGAGGGTCGACGGCTCGTCCTCGATGGTGGCGTGGCTGACTCTTCGCTGCGGCGTGTCGGCCAGCACCGCCCGCGACTGGGTCTCGACGGCGGCCAAGCTGCGGCGGCTGCCCGAGATCTCCGATGCCCTCTCGAAAGGGAAGCTCTCGTTCGACCAGGTCAAGCCACTCGTCGAGGTGGCAAGACCGGAGACGGACGCCTCTCTGGCCGAGCAAGCCACCCACTGGTCGGCCAAGCAGGTCCGTGAGCTCGCCATCTCCTCGCGCAAACAATCGGATCAGCAGGCGACAGGGTTCTACGCCCGTCGGTTCCTTCGTTTTGACGATCGGCGGCGCAGCCTCATGGGCGTCCTGCCCGTCGACCAGTACGCCGTCGTGAAGAGCGCCCTGGTCGAGCGGGCCACCAAGAAGGTCCGGGAGAACACCCCGTTCGATCAGCGCATGGCCGACGCATTGGTGGACGTCTGCAAAGGGGATTCGGGGGCTGACGACCGCAGCGGCCGCGCCGGGGGCATGCGGCGCAATCGCCCGACGATGGTCGTCCACGCCGATTTCTCCTTCCTGGCCGGCGGTACCGGAGCGGCTGAGCTCGATGTCCTCGGTCCCGTCTCGACCGAGGTGGCCCGGCGACTGGCATGCGACTCCAAGATCTTCCTCTCGGGTGACGGACCAGACGGTCGCTCGCTCAACCTCGGCCGCACGCGGCGAGATCCGACGGACGCGCAACGAATCGTCATTCGCCGGCGCGACAAGGGCTGCCGATTTCCCGGATGTACGCACGTCGAATTCACGGACGTCCACCACCTCCGCCACTGGATCGACGGTGGGGCAACCGACCTCGACAACCTCATCGAGCTGTGCGACCAGCACCACCGGGCGGTCCACGAACTTGGATGGACGGTCTCAGGCGACGCCAATCTGGAATTGACCTTCCGAAGTCCCACCGGCCGCCTCAGCACCTCAACGCCCTCACCAGCGTTCACCCAAGCGCGCGACGGACCGCCTCGTTGATCGCTTCGTGCAGGGCGACGTTCTCCGCTCGATCTCGCACCCGGGCATGGATCATGGCAGGAGCAGGTTGGTCGAGCGCGGTTTTCAATTCGTCTGTCGTCGTGACTTCGTGCACCGGCAGCCCGAAGCCGCGAGCCACGGCGTCGATATCGCTGCGAGGCGGCGTTCCAAAGAGACGCTCGAAGACCTCCGGTTCGAGCGCCCCCGCCTGAGGCAGGAACGAGAAGATCCCTCCCCCACCGTTGTCGACGACGACGAACGTACAACGAGCCTCGTGGTCGAGGTTGACCAAACCCGAGACGTCGTGGAGGAAGGCCAGGTCACCCATGAGTGCGATGGTGGAGCACGAGGCGGGCGTGACTGCGGCGACACCGAGGGCCGTCGAGACAACGCCGTCGATGCCGTTGGCCCCACGGTTGGCCAGCACGCGGGGCGGAGACGGCTGCGGCGCGGCATACCACTCGAGATCTCGGATGGGCATGGACGCCGAGACGACGACGGTGGCGCCGCTGCCGGCGGCATGGGCGTAGACATGCCGGGCGACCAGCGGCTCACTGAGATCGATGGCGAGGGTCTCCTCGATGGCGCTCTGTGCGGCATCCTCCATCGTTCGCCACGAAGCCAACCACGGCGCGTCGGCCGCCTGCGCCGACTCGATCGCTGCCGCCAACCATTCATCGGTGTCGGAATGGTGGAACTCGGTGGCCACCCGAGTCGGGTCCGTCCACTGGTGCCAGGGGTCGACCACGACGACTCGCGCCCCTTTCTCCGCAGACCGGGAGACGTACTCGCTCAGGGCTTTGGACAGCCACGGTGACCCCAGGAGCAGCACAGTCTCGGGAGCGGGTGGGTCGGTCCGAACGATGGCATCGGCCGCCGCGATGGTGCCCGGGTAGCGGCAGCCCGACCGGGGATCGGCCATCACCGGCCAGTGGAGGCGATCGGCCAGAGCCTGGACGAGCGCGGCAGTCGGCGGTTCGGGGGTGAGGCCACCGACGATGATGATGCCGTGGCCCCCGAGGGGCACCAGATCTGGAGCGGAGACGCGAGTGGTTGGAAAGCCGATCGCCGGGCCAGGGTGGGACGGAAGCTCGTCGGGCGTACCGGTCAGGGGCTCGCGGAAGGCCAGATTCAGATGCACGGGTCCGGGACCGGATGACCCGTGCATGGCTTCCCCGAAGGCGCGGGCGGCCAGGGGACGCCAGACCGAGGCCTGTTCGGGTGTGGGCACGCCCGGATTGGCCGACCACCGGGTCGCCGTCGTGAACAGTCCGACCTGATCGATGGTCTGGGGTGCTCCCGTGTCGAGCAGTTCTGGTGGCCGGTCGGCGGTACAGACGATCAGGGGTACGCGGGCGTGATGTGCCTCGACGACCGCCGGATGCAGTTCGGCCGCGGCGGTGCCGCTCGTGACACAGATCACGGCTGGCCGTCCCGTGGCCAGGGCCAGACCGACGGCGTAGAACCCTGCGCTGCGCTCGTCGAGCCGGACGTGCACGTTGAGGCGAGCGGCGAGGGCGACAGCCAAGGGTGTGGAGCGCGAACCCGGACAGATCACCGCTTCGGTGACGCCACGGCGGACCCATTCGTCGACCAGGGTTGCGCTGAATGTGGCCTGTACGCTCACCCGACGTGCCACTCCATGTCGAGGTACGCGGTTCGGGGCGGCCGCTGGTGGCGTTGCACGGCTTTACCCAGACGGGTCGGCTCTGGGGCACCTTTGGCGAGCTGCTCGAGAAGGACTTCACGGTGGTGGCCGTCGACCTCCCCGGACACGGCGACTCGGGTGGCGCGCGCGCCGACCTGCCGACGGCCGCCGGCCTGGTCGTCGAAGCGGTGCAGGGCGTTCTCGGGGACGAACCCTGTGACCTCTTGGGGTACTCGCTCGGGGCCCGCATCGCGCTGCATGTCGCGCTGGAGGCCGAGCTGAGCCTGCGCCACGTGGTGTTCATCGGCGTGACGGCCGGGATCGAGGACGACGGCCTGCGCGAGGACCGCCGAGCGGCGGATGCGGCCGTGGCGGACCGCCTCGAGTCCTCGGGCGACGTGGGCGCGTTCATCGATCGTTGGCTCAGCGGTCCCATGTTCGTCCGTCTCGCCGAGACAGGTGTGGCGGACCGAACCGAGCGCCTCCGCAACAGCGCTGAGGGGCTGGCCTGGAGCCTGCGACTCGCCGGCACGGGCACCCAGACGCCCTCGTGGGACCGTCTGGATTCGCTCGTGGCGCCCGTCCTTGCTCTGGCGGGTACCGACGACTTCCGCTTCGCCGGACACGCTCTGCGCCTGGCCGGTCTCGCTCCTCGCGCCTTGGTCTCGCTGATCCCCGGTGGAGGCCACGCCGTCCACCTGGCTCAGCCCGCGCCGGTGGCGCGCTTGGTGTCTCACTGGTTGCGCGCCGTCGATCCCGCTTGAGACCTCCTCACAACAGCACACCGAGAGCCAACAGCAAACCGCCCACGATCTGCAGGCGAGCGGTGTCCCCCAGCATGGGGAGAAGCTCGCGGCCGTGCTTGTCGCTCAAGGCCAGGCGGACGGGAGCAATGGCAAGCGGGATCGCGGCCAGCGCGATGAGGGCCCACGCCTGGTAGTGAGCCACGATGCCGATTCCGACGGCTGCGGCCATCAGCGTTCCGGTGTAGAGGACTCCCGCTCCCAGCCGTCCGAGGCGCACGGCCAGTGTTCTCTTTCCTGCTTCGGTGTCTGTCTCAAGGTCGCGCAGGTTGTTGGCCTCGAGGAGCGCCGCCGCCAGCAGTCCGACGGGAACACCGGCCCACAGGGCATAGGCCCAGTCGTAGGAATAGGCAAACAGGTGGCCGGAGATGGAAATCGTGAACGGCGCGTGCTGGACGTAGGCCGAGCCTGCGGTCGCCACGAGTCCGAAGAACACAAAGACGAAGACCTCGCCGAATCCCAGGTATCCGTAAGGCCTCGGACCGCCGGTATACGCCCAGCCTGCGATGCCGCAGAGCAATCCCAGGGGGATGAACCACCAGGTCACCCTGGCCGCCAGGATCAGGCCTGCGATCCCGGCCACGCCGAAGGCAAAGAGAGCGGCCAGCTTGACCTGGCGCACCGTGGCCAGCTTGCCCGCGACGAGCCGCACCGGGCCGACCCGATGCTCGTCGGTACCCCGCACACCGTCGGCGTAGTCGTTGACGTAGTTGGTGCCGACCTGGATGCCCAGAGCGACCAACAAGGCGAGAAGGGCGTTGAGCCAGCTCAACTCGCGCACGAAGGACGCGCAGACAGCGGCGTGACAGGAGCTCGTGATCTGAGGGGTGGTCAGCAGGAAACGACCGCTCGATTGGTACCCGACGGCGGTGCCGACCAGCACCGGGACCACCGCCGCCGGAAGCGTGCGCGGCCGCGCACCGGCCACCCACAGCTTGAGCGGGGGGTTCACGGACGCCGGGGAAAGCGGGAGAAGTCCGGAGCTCTGTGTTCGACGAACGCGTTCCGGCCTTCCTGTCCCTCCTCGGTCATGTAGAAGAGCATGGTGGCGTCGCCGGCCAACTGCTGCACACCGGCCAGGCCGTCATCGGCGGCATTCATACCTGCCTTGATCATGCGGAGGGCGATCGGCGACAGGGTGAGCATCTGCCGGCACCAGGCCATGGTTTCCTTCTCCAGGTCGTCCAGGGGCACCACCGCATTGACGAGCCCCCAGTCGAGGGCCTGTGCCGCGTCGTACTGGCGGCACAAGAACCAGACTTCCTTGGCCCGCTTGAGGCCGATCGTCCGGGCCAGGATGGAGGACCCGTACCCCCCGTCGAAGCTGCCCACCTTGGGCCCGGTCTGGCCGAACCGGGCGTTGTCCGCCGCAATCGAGAGGTCACAGACCAGATGGAGGATGTGCCCGCCCCCGATGGCGTACCCGGCCACCATGGCCACGATGGGCTTCGGGATCCGGCGCATGAGGACTTGGAGGTCGAGCACGTTGAGCCGCCCGATCCCCCGCTCGGCAACCGTGTCGTCGCCCATGTACCCGTCGTCACCGCGGATCTTCTGGTCGCCACCCGAGCAGAAGGCATCGGGTCCTTCGCCACAGAGAACGATGACCCCGACGTCCGGGTCGTCTCGGGCCATCGTGAAGGCGTCCGTCAACTCGAACAGGGTCTGGGGCCGGAAGGCGTTACGGCGCTCGGGGCGGCAGATCGTGAGTTTGGCGATGCCCTCTCCCACCTCGTAGCGGATGTCCTTGAACGCACCTCGCGCCTCGAACGCCGGGAGGGGCAGTTGGCGCAACTCGTCGAGGGGATCGTGCGGCTTTCCAGTGATAATGGTCTGCACGGCGGCCTACGCTACTGGCCAGTGCCAGAACTCGTTGCACTCGACCTGCCTGGTGGGATGGGGTTTGTGGACGCCCTACGGGCGGTCTGGGACACCGGCGACGCGGCAGCGCCACTCGACCCCCGGTTGCCCCCGGTTGCCAAGCGGGTCCTGCTCGCCGCACTGCAGCCGACTCGCATCGTGGGTTCGGACGGCGAGCAGCGCAAGCTTTCCGGCGGCGTCGGGGTCGAGGTCGGCGACGCACTGGTGGTGGCGACCTCGGGGACTTCGGGTCAGCCCAAGGGTGTCGTGCTCACCCACGAGGCCGTGGCGGCTTCTGCCGCCGCGACCACGGCCCGCCTCGGTGTCGATCCCGCACGTCACACCTGGCTTGCTTGTCTCCCCCTGGCCCATATCGGAGGGCTCTCGGTCGTGACCAGATCGATCGTCTGCGGCACCCCACTGCTGGTCATGCCCGGTTTCGACGCCGACGAGGTCGAGGCGACAGGCCGCTCCGGTCGGGCCACCCACGTCTCCTTGGTGACGACGGCCCTCCGACGCCTCGACCCGTCCGTCTTCGAATGTGTTCTGCTCGGAGGAAGCAGACCCCCGTCCGATCTGCCCCCGAATGCCGTCACGACCTACGGCATGACCGAGACCGGTTCCGGCGTGGTCTACGACGGAACGGCACTCGACGGCGTCGAGGTGGCCCTTCGCGGTCCCGATGGATCGACCACAACCGCCGCCAGAGAGGGCGAGATCCTCCTACGGGCCCCTATGCTCTTCCGTTGCTACCGCGACGGCGCAACAGGGCGCGTCGTTGGACCCGACGGACTCGGCTCGTGGTTCGCCACCGGCGATGGCGGGGCGCTCGGTGCCGCTGACCGGCTGTCGGTCTCCGGCCGGATGGCGGACGTCATCACGACGGGGGCCGAGCAGGTTTGGCCCGAAAGCGTCGAGCGCGCTTTGATCGCGCACCCGGCCGTGGCTGAGGTGGCCGTGTGGAAGCGGCCGGACGCCGAATGGGGTGAGCGGGTCGTGGCCTGGGTCGTCCCGACCGACGACAGTCCGACGCTCGAAGAGCTGCGCGAGATCGTCGCCGAGGCGGTTGCGCCGTGGGCGGCCCCGAAGGAACTCGTGATCGTCGACGACCTGCCCCGCACGGCGGCGGGCAAGGTCCGTCGCCGTGAGCTCGACACTCTCGGGCCCTAGTTCGCCGCCTTCTCCGATTGGCGCGATCTGAGGATGGCACCGAGACGCTCGAGCTTGTCCGGGTTCGACACCACCCGGACCGCCACAACCATACCGTCGAGAATATCGAGGACCATGGCCGCCACCACGGTGTCGCCCTCTATGAAGACGCTGGCCGGTTGCCCGTTGAGGATGGCTCCGTGCGGCACACCCGCCCCCTTCTTGGCCACATGCATCAGGAACCTCGAGCTGCGGTAGGAGCCGACCACCGGCCGCACCGCCGCCCGCACTTTGCCGCCGCCATCGGTCCAGACGACGACGTCTTCCGCGAGCATGTCGAGGAGACCCGAGAGGTCTCCGGTGGCGCAGGCCAAAAGGAAGCGATCGGTCATCTCCCGGCCGTGCTCGAGGTCAGCGTCGAAGCGTTGACGACGCAGCTCGATGCGCTGCCGAGCCCGCGTGGCCAGCTGGCGGGACGCCGGCTCGGACCGATCCAGGGAACGTGCCACCTCCCCGAAGGTGTATCCGAAGATGTCATGGAGGAGGTAGGCAGCCCGCTCCAGCGGAGTCAGCTCCTCGAGGAGGACGAGGAAGGCCAGCGAGAGCGAGTCGGCCTGCTCGACCGCTGACGTGTCGTCCATCACCACCGGCTCGGGCAACCACGGGCCCGCATAGGCCATCCGTCGGGAATGTGTCGACTCGAGCTGGTCGATGCAGAGGCGGGTCACGATGGTGACGAGGTAGGCCCGGACGGACCGGACCGGTTCGTCGCCCCGGCGGATCCAACGGATGGAGGCGTCCTGCACGACGTCCTCGGCGTCGGCGGCGCTCCCCAACATGCGGTACGCAATGCCGAAGAGGAGCGACCGCCACTCCTCGAACGTCGCCGCGTCGGCCTCGATGTCACGCAACGGCAGCACGGTCAGACTTCCGCCTCTCGGACGCCGTCGGGGGGATCTCGCAGGTGTCCGAGAAACCCTGGCTGTGCAGGCCCAACCCCGCGTTGAACCGCGACCGCATATTCTCGACCGCGACCCATGCCGCCAGCTCGACGATCTCGGCGGCGCTGAACACGCTCCGGAGCCGGGCAGCGAGCTCGTCGGAGACCTGGGCGGGGCAGCCCGACGCCGTCTCGGCGTATTCGAGGACCGCTCGCTCTCTCCGGTCGAACAGGTCGCTTTCCCGCCACCGGCCAGCAGCGCGGACCTTGGCCGAATCGATGCCTTCGTTCATGCCTTCGTAGTAGGCGTAGTCAGTGCACCACGAGCAGCCGATGGTGCCGGCGGCCGCCTGGACGGCCAACCAGCGCAGGGTCGGGTCGAGCTTCTTCATGCCCATCTGCGCGGTCGTCTCCAGGGCACCGACGGCCACCAGGACGCCCGAATGATGTGCGGCAGCGGCCATGGGCTCGATCATTCGTCCGAACCGGCGTTTCGAGTAACGGACCGAAAGTCGGGCGATGATGCCCCTGGGTTCGTCAACCAACGGGACATGTGCCATGTCGTGCCACCTTTCGCTCGGGGGCCGGGTCGTCAACACCATGAGACGGAGCGACCTCTCGAATTGTGACAGACGCCTCAGCCGGCACCACCCGACGGCCTGTTCACCGTGCCGCCGTCCACCACGAACGTCTGACCGGTCACCCACGATGCGGCGTCAGAAGCCAGGAACAACGCAGCCGTGGCAACGTCATCCGGTAGGCCCAGGCGGCGCAACGGAATGCGCGCCGCGATCCTTTCTTCGCCTGGTCCTTCCCAGAGCGCGGCAGCCAACCTGGTCTTCACCAGGCCGGGGGCCAGAGCGTTGACCCGTACGTCGGGAGCCAGTTCGTAGGAGAGCTGCTTCGTGATGTGCAACACCGCTGCCTTGGTGACGTTGTACCAACCGATGTTGGGCTCGACGCCCAACCCGCCGATGGAGGACACGTTGATGACCGAACCACGGAGGCCGGCCTTGACGGCGGCCGCCGTCCAGACCAGAACCGAGAGCTGGTTCACCTCGAACGTCTTCTGGGCCCGGATCACGTCGATATCGATCATCGGACCGAAGTAGGGGTTGGTGCCCGCATTGTTGACCAAGATGTCGATCCCACCGAACCGGGCCACGGTGTCGGCCACGCACGACTGGGCGTCCTCGGGGCGGCCCACGTGGCCGGACACCCAGCCCACCCGCTCCTCTGGTGCACCGCCCACGACCAGGCCGGCAGCCGACGCGACCAGGTCTTCGGCCGTACGGGAGCAGAGCATCACGTTGGCCCCCGCCTCGAGATACCGGGCGGCGATGGCCAGGCCGATGCCACGGCTGCCACCTGTGATCAGCGCCGTCTTGTCCTTGAGGTCGAGCTCCATGGGTTGAGCCTTGCACGGGCGGCACCAGGGACAGCGCTTCGCCGAGACGCGCCCAGGCGTGGCTGAGGTGAAACAGCTGGCCGCCGCCGTCGCGATCACCATCCATGTCGGGTCGGCCGAGTCTCGTCGGTCCCCCTTGCGCCTTCGGTCGTTCGGTACGCCGCCCAGCGCACGCCTTCGGTCCGCCTCTTGGCGGTCGTCGTGGCCCGCGATGCTCCCTACTGCCCGACGTGCGTGAATCCGATCCAAGAACATCGCGAGGGAACGCACCGAGGCCAACGCCCGCGTGCAGATGATGGAAGGAGCGACCTTGCGGGTGTACGCCAGCTACTTCGTCGTCACGCTGGACTACGATCACCCTGCCGTGCGCAAGGTTCTGTGTTCGATGGGATTCGGCACCTATGCCGAAATTCTCGCCGTGTCGGCCGACACCTTCCGGATCTATGCCGATCGCCACGGCTACGATCTCGTCCTGTTGACCGATCCTCCCGCCCATGGTCGAGGACCAGCCTGGGAGTCGATCGCGATCATTCAAGAGCTACAAACTCGATACGACCTTGTGCTGTGGGTTGACGCCGACGCGGCCGTGGTGGACGCCTCAGTCGACATCGCCAGCCTGCTCGGTCGACGCGATCTCATGGCGCTGGTGGGTCACAACACGCCCGAGGGTGACGTGATCCCGAACCTCGGCGTCTGGCTCCTGCGGTCCAATCGCAAGACGCGGCGGTTCCTCGAAGACGTATGGAGTGCGACCGAGTTCCTGGAGCACAAATGGCTCGAGAACGCGGCCGTCATCGACCGTCTCGGTTTCGAAGTTGGCCCCCCGGTTCGGCTCAGGCGGCTCACTTCAATGGGGCGACGAACGAAAATGCTGCCTAACGAGTGGAACAGCATCCCTACGGACCCTTCGCCTGCGCCTCGCATTGTTCATTTCCCGGCTACTGACATGTCACGACGCCTTGCCGGCCTACAGGCCGCCGCTGCTCGGCTCGGAGCAAGCGCAGAAGAAGGGCTCGGAGGGAACCACTCAACGTCGAGGTAGCGGAGCGCCCTCTCTCCTACCGCCTTGGTAAACGGGACATTCGGCACGTGGCCGAGGATCCGACCGCACGGTCGAAGCGCCGAAGGTGCCCCACCCTCCTGGCCATGGCGGCCAGTCGCCTCGATTAACCGGCAATTGCCCTGTGCATCGGATGCAACAGGATCTGTTGGACGGCGTCGACCACAGAGCCGACCGTCAAGTCCGGGGGATCCCCGTCCCTGCTGTTCCAGCTCCGTCCTCGGTGGAGCCAGATCGTCCGTAGTCCGACTGCCCGACCCCCATGGATGTCAGGGATGGGAGCATCTCCAACCATCCAGCAGGCTTCCCGGTTCAGAGGCTCGACTCCCGTGCTGCGCCTGATCGCCTCGTCAAAGATGCGCCGGTCAGGCTTCTCGACACCGAGCTCCCCCGATCCACAGAAGGCGTCCACCACCGGAAGGAGACCCAGGCGATCAGCCTTTTCAGCCTGATGCGGCATGGCACCGTTGGTCACGATTCCAAGACGCCAACCTGTCTCTTGGAGTGATTCGAGCGCTCCAATCACTGCGGCATCAGGCTGGCACACATCGAGGCAATCAGAGCGGTACGAGGCCACCAATTGATCAACCGGCTCAGGCAGGCCGAACCGCTCCTTCGCCTTGGTCCATACAGTCCTCCGATCAGCGAATCCGTCCTCGTCCATTTCGCAAAACCACTCGACATCGGCTGGCCCAAGTCCCATCAACTCGACATACCAGTTGGCCCACGTCCGGTAGGCGTTGGCGCGGTCGAAGAGTGTGTTGTCGAGATCGAACAGAGCCAGCTTTCCCACGGCGCTGCGTGGGGAGGGATCCTCGAGATTCATCTGAGTGATTGTGGCAGACCGTCTCAAGCGAGCCATCACCCCGCTCGTGGCCCTTCGGTCGCCGCCCTTGCCCGTTCCGTGGAAACCAGAGTGACGGCACCTGAGAGATCCGCTCGGCCGGGATGTCGAAGGGGCAAAGGCTGTCCGTTGAGGCGCGAGGGGCTACCGTCCACTCTCATGGCAACCCATGACGTCACTGTCGACCTCCCCACTCGATTCGTGCTCCATTCGGACGTGACCTTCGTCGTATGGAGTGACGACGCCAAGCTCGGCGAACTCCAGGTCAGCAAGGGCTCCATTGACTGGTTGCCTGGCAACGGCCGCACCCGCTACCGAATGCGCTGGGAGGACTTCAGCGATTTCATGAAGAGAGAGGGTCGCGCCAGGCCCCGTTAGTACGCCCCGCTGCCCCGGGAAAGGGTCTCGCACGAAGGGTGTCCTCTCGCCGGTTCTGCTACAAAGCCCTGATGGTCTTCGAACCGCCGACGAGCCAAGCGGAACACACTCGGCTCACCAGAGAAGCGTATGACCGCCTGGCACCGGTATGGACTTCGACGACCGACGACGGGCCGTTCAACGGTCTTCTTGAGCGTCCAGCCCTTCGCTCTCTGGTCCCTCGTCCGCTGTCGGGCATGGTCGTACTGGACGCAGCATGTGGCTCGGGAGCGCAGCTCGAATGGCTGCTCGACGAAGGTGCAAAGGTCATGGGGATCGACCTCAGTCCAGCGATGGTCGAGGAAGCAAAGCGGCGCTGCGGCAAGCGGGGACGCATCTTCGTAGCCGATCTCGCCGAACCGCTCCCGATCGAACCTGGGACACTCGATGGGATCACCTGCTCGTTGGCGCTCCACTACCTCAGCGATTGGGACGTGCCCTTACGCTCGTTTCGGAGTGCCCTTCGTTCAACAGGATGGCTCGTGCTGTCGCTCGATCACCCGTTCGCTCCTTCACTGCCTTCCCAGAAGGGTGGCTACTTCGACACAGAGCTGGTCACCGAAACATGGAAAAAGGGCACTGTCGAGGCAACCCAGCACTTTTGGCGCCGACCCCTGTCTGTCGCGGTAACGGCGTTCGCAGACGCTGGCTTCGTCGTCGATCGAGTCGCCGAGCCACGGCCGAGTCCAGAAACCCTCGAGCGCTTTCCCGACGAACTCGAGCCAGTAAAAGGGGTTCCGGGTTTCATCGTCTATCGCCTGCTCCCCGCATTGAACGAGGCGTAGTTCGCCCAATCAGACCGACGAGGCGACCGTCGGACCCCTACCCAGAAGCGCGGGACACGTGTGCACCAGATATGCGCTCCATCCGGTCGCGATGCATCCCCGACAAACCCACTGGCCAGTACCAGAAGCCGACGTGCGGGAGTCTTTCCGAAGGTCCGTCGTTCGTGCTTCGCCTCTCCTCGATCACCCTCTCGATCTTGCCGGACGACCACCCTCTGCTGCGACCAGCTGGAACGCGTGGTACGACGCCTTGGTCTCATAGTTCGAGTTCACGAGGCCGTCTCCGAACCCGTCATCGAAGACCGTCTTGTCCTTCGCACCAGGCGGTGGCGGTGTCTGGGTCACGTTTGGGTCAACAGTGAATGTCCAGTTGATGCCGACCACGTTGTCGTCATGTGCAAGTGCTCTGAACGTATCAGTCAAGAAACGCGCCTGCCCCGTCTCACCGCCTTGGTATCTCTCTCCCAGTTCCTCGCGGTAGACTGGCGAGGCCTGGAGAGCCGGTGTCGACGGGTAACCGACTTCGGTCACCCATTCGGGAATCGGCCTCCCTCCGTTGCACGCCTGTACGGCTCGCTCTGACGCGTCGGCGATTTTGGGCGACCACTGCGGACCGAAGTCGCCGACGTGCAGGTCGAGGACGTCGAGCGAGTCGCACCAAGTGGGATCGGAGTACAGAGCAGTGGCGAAGGCGATGGCCTTCGCGTCGACGGCGGCCTGCGGCGCGAGGTTCTGAACCAGAGAAGGTGTGACGGCTTCAGTACCGCCATTGAGCACCTTGATGACGGGATCGGCGGCGTGCGCCGTTTGATAGACGACACTCTGAAAGTGTGCATATGACGCCGCATCGCCACCCACCCAGTTCCTGTTGAAGTCTTGAGGTTCGTTGCGCACGATGAGGTAGCGGAGACCCTCGGGAGCCGCGTGATCGACCAGCGCCGTCACGTATTGCCGCACCGAGGCGCAGTTCGCCGCTGGACTATCGCAGTCGGATGGTGGCGCGTTGGTGTTCCCTCCGAGCGCGTCCCACCTTGGCTCCTTCCCCAACTCGAAGAGGACCGTCAGTCCGTCGGCCTTGGACAGAGAGAAGAGTTGGTCGACCTCGGAGAAGTCGTAGTGCCCCGGAGACGGTTCCTCTGTGGCCCAATTGCCGCCGGTGCGTATGGCCGACGCACCGGCGCGCTGAACCATCCGGAGAACCTGGGGTACTCGCGCAAGACCGATGGTCGGGTCGGCCGGATTGACATCGAGGCCGTATGTGACGGCGGCATCCTTGAGACCGCTGCGTTGTGGGACTCGCGTCGAGATGGTGGACGCACTCGCCCGGTCTGAGTGAGTTGATGTGCAGGCGCAGCAGAGCGCCACCACCAGCACGAGGGCCGCGCCGAGCGCGCGCCCTTGTACGGCAACGTTCTTCCGTCCACCGGTCCGATCGCAGTCCATGGTGCGGCCTTTCACTATCAGGGAAGCCGTCAGCTCCACCGTCATGGCACCATCCCCGTACCAATTGGACGTTGGCAGGGAGATATTCGGAAACCATGAGGGGTCCGTGATCCGTCCTGGGGTTGCACTGGTCGCTCTCGCGTTGGGCTCGAGGCCTCTCCGTCGTCGGGGTTGGACGCCTGGAATCGCCCCTTCAGTTTCCCGCTGGGCGACGAGAGAGCGGACGGGGCGGCGGCGACACCGCCGTCGCCGGCGCCGGCGATCTCGAAGGCTTGCCTGTCGAAACGCGTGCGGTCCGAGCCGGCCATCTCGCCAACCTGGTGCCGAGCGATACTCAGTACGCTGGCTCCGTGCCGGCCAACCGACTCGCCGAGGAAACCAGTCCCTACCTGCGCCAACATGCTGACAACCCCGTCGAGTGGTACCCCTGGGGCGAGGCGGCGTTGGACCGGGCCCGGCAGGAGGACAAGCCGATCTTCCTTTCGATCGGGTACGCCTCGTGCCACTGGTGCCACGTCATGGCGCACGAGAGCTTCGAAGACCCGGCCACGGCCGCCGACCTGGCCAAGTGGTTCGTGTCGGTCAAGGTCGACCGGGAGGAGCGGCCGGATCTCGATGCCGTCTACATGGCGGCCACCCAGGCCCTGACCGGCTCCGGTGGTTGGCCGATGTCGGTGTTCTGCACACCCGACGGCCGGCCGTTCTACGCCGGGACGTACTTCCCGCCCGAGGAGCGTCATGGCATGCCCTCGTTTCGCCGTGTCGTCGAAGCGCTCGGTGGGGCCTGGGTGAACGACCGGGGACAGGTGCTCGAGCAGGCGGACGCGCTCGCCGACGCCGTGCGCAAAGAGATGCGCCTCGCCGAGTCTTTGGCTGGAGAGGGCGGTGGGTCGGAGCTGCACCTGCCGGGGACCACGACGGCGCTCGATCCCGAGCGGTTGCAAGTAGTCGTCGTCGAGGGCTTGGCGGCGGGATACGACCCGCAGTGGGGCGGTTTCGGGCCGGCCCCAAAGTTCCCCCGTCCTACGCTGGTGGAGCTGTGCCTCCTCCGGTCCCGCAGCAAGGACCCGGGCGCAGAGGCGGCAGAGCAGATGGCAGTGCGCACACTCGACGCCATGGCGGCCGGAGGCATCTACGACCATCTGGTGGGCGGGTTCTGCCGCTATTCGACCGACGCTCGTTGGCTGGTCCCGCATTTCGAGAAGATGCTCACCGATCAGGCCCTCCTGGCCCGGGCCTACCTCCATGCCTGGCAGGTCACCGGCAAGGCCGACTACCTCGGTGTCGTCAACGAAACCTTGGACTTCGTCCTGCGCGACCTCTCAACGCCCGAAGGCGCGCTCTATTCGTCCTTCGACGCCGACGCCGGCGGGGTCGAAGGCGCGCATGCCACCTTCACGCTCGATGAGCTCGTGGATGTGTTGCCCGAAGGTCTCGTGGGCCCGGCGGCTGAGTGGTACGGGATCACACCGCTGGGAAACTGGGAAGGTCGCTCCATCCCGGTCCGTCCCGTCGGCGCACCCCTGGCCCGGCCGCCCGAGATCGAGGAGGCCCGGGTCCTCCTGGCCGCGGCACGGATGCAGCGCGTCCAACCGGCGCGGGACGAGAAGGTCCTCACCGAATGGAACGCCATGACGGTGGCGACCCTGGCCGAAGTGGCGGCCGCGACCGGCAACGTCCGCTACGGCCAGCGGGCCGAAGAGATCGGCGAGTTCCTCTGGTCCTCGATGTACTCGGGCCCGCGGCTGATGCGGAGCTGGCAGGGTGGGCGTGCTCGCCACCTCGCCGTGGCCGCCGACCACGCCTGGTTGGCCGAAGCCAGCCTGCGGCTCTCGGAATGGACGGGCAAGGTCCTCTGGCGGGAGCGGGCGAGCCAGGCGGCGCACGAGCTGCTCGACCTCTTCTGGGACGAGGAGTCCGGTGGATTCTTCTCCTCCGGCAGTGATGCCGAGACGCTCGTTGTCCGCCCCAAGGAGTTCCTCGACGGCGCGCTCCCAGCGACCAACTCGATTGCCGTCTCGGCGCTGCTCCGGGTCAACGCTCTGGTCGACGACGCCCGCCTCGACCCCGCGGTGGAAAGGACGATCGCGTTGGCCCGTCCGCTCCTCGAGCGCCATCCCGGCGCGCTACCCGACCTGGTGGCCGCACTGCCCCTCTGGACCCACCGGCACGAGATCGTCATCACAGGAGAACGGCCCGACCTGCTGGCCGAGGTGCGCCGCCGGTGGCTCCCCACCGCCGTGCTGGCCTGGGGCGAGCCCGACGACGGACCGCTCTTCGCCGGCCGGGCCGCCCGGCCGGGCCAGGCCTTCGTCTGCCAGGCCCGATCCTGCCTGATGCCGGCGGTTGACATTCCCATGCTGGCCGCCCAGCTCGAAGAGATAGCGGTATGAGTTTCGACGATCCCACCGATCCGGGGCCGGGCAGCCGGGACTCCGGGATCGACACCGACACGGACACGAGCAGGGACCCGTCCCTGGATCCGGCCCTGGATCCGGGCCTGGATCATGGCTTGGACCTCGGCATGGAGCCCGACGCGGCCGGTGGGGGGTCGGTCGACACGAGTGGCGGGGACGGTGAGCGCACCGAGAGCAGGGGCGGCACGCGAGCAGCCAGACGCCAGCCCTCGACCCCGACCGATCCGGGCCGCCTGCTCCGCCGTTCGGCCCGGCGCAAGGAGTGGATCCCTACTTCGGGTGGCTCCACCCTGCACCTCCTGGTCCTCTCTTCCACCCGGGAGGACACGACCGTGGTCGACCTGGCCACGCGGACCGTCATGCGCGTGCGCGTGCCATGGCCCGACGACCACGATCCGGACATCGCCACGTTCGACGTCGTCGAGGTGACGCTGGCGGCCGACCCCGAACGCGACGACCTGGCCCAGCCCGAGGCGACGACCGTCGAAGACCTTCCCCGCCACGTCGGCACACTGCGGGGCCGACAACTGCGCAAGCTGCTGCAAAGACTGGTGGCGTCCCCCGACGGCCCGCTGCTCGGCTTCCCCGGTCCTTCGGCCCCCTACTGGGAATTCCGCGGCTTCCGCCCTTCGGTTGCCCTCATCGAGCCCACCCGGAGCCCTCAGCTGATCCGCCGCCAAGCGGACGGGACAACCTGGGTGCGGTTCGGCTGGGACCGCGAGGACGTGTGGCTCCCGGTGGAGGACCGCAACGCAGCGCGTGCGCTCGATGCGGCGCGCCGGGAGCGATTGAGCGGGAAGAGCCTGGCCACGGCGCTCGGTTTCGATCCGCAGTACCTGCTCGTCACGGTCAGCCCGCCGCGTGACGGGCACTGCTACAAGGTCTGCGCGGCGGTCTTGCCTCGGGGCTGAAGCCCGGTGGACCAGGATTCACGCCGACATTGAGAGCGGGCGAGTCCGAGGTGCGCCCTCGAGCCGGCTGCGTCAGCGACCGAGCTTCCCCCCGGCCAGGTCCTCGGCCATGGCCCAGCCAAAGGCCACCAGGCGATCGCCCTTGTCGGAGTCGAAACTCGTGAAGTGCTGGTCGACGCCTTCAGGGATCTTGACCTTGGGCGCGATGAAGTCGAGCCCACCGGCCACCCCGCCGTCACCTTTGAGGATGAACGTCCGGTCGTCCAGGCGGCTCTCGCACCCGAATCGCTTGGACAGGCGACGGGCCCAGGCACGCTCTTCGCCCGAGGACTTGTGGTCGGGGAACGGCACGACGTCCTGAAGACCGGCGAAGGCCCGGAAGCCCTCCGGTGAGAGCAGGCGGGTACCGAGCAGGACATCCTCGTCGGGAAAGGCCAGCAGGGCACGGCGGTACTGGTCCGCCATGATCCCCTTGAGTGCCGCTTCGGCCCGCGAGGTTCGATCGACCAGGGCCAGTCCCACGAGGAGCGACGGGGTCCCGCCGATGCGCTCGAGGGTGCAGAACGAATAGCCGCGGAGTTTGTTGCCCTCGCGGGCCTGCGTGATGAGGACCCAGGATTCCCGCTCTTTGGAGAGGAAGCCGATGTCGTAGCCGGGCGGGCGGTCCGCACAGAGATCCGCCATTTCGACCAGCTCAGCGTCGCTGAGCGCGGTGCAATCCTTGGTGCTCACTACGATCGGCATGGCGTCCAGTCTACTGGCTTCGCTCGAGCCGTTCCCAACCGCATCAGGCCATCGGGGTCGGCGACGAGGACGAAATCACATTTAGAATACCAGCTCAAGGGCGATTTCAGGCATCCGGCGCCCCAGGTTTCACGACAGGACGGCGCTCTGCCCCAGCAGCCGCTTCAGCTCTCCCACGAGTCCGTTCTTGCAGTCGACGTTGAATTCGGGCGGCAAGCGGAGCACCTTCTCCCCCACGTGCAACATGACCGGAGACGGGCCCGGGTGGCCGGACAGGACGTCCTTGAGGCCCTCGACCCTGCGGTCGGTGAGCACGCCGAGAGGGAGCTTGATGTGGAGGTCGAACTGGCCTCGGTGAAGCATGGGCCGCGACACCTCCATGCAGACGATCTTCGGCTCATCTTCCCTCGTGTCCAACCGGCCCTTGATCACGACGACGGCGTCGTTCTCGATGAGCGCCCCGTATTCGGCCATGGTCCTCGGGAAAACGAAGACCTCCATGGCGGCCTGAAGGTCTTCGAGCACGAACCGGGCCATGAGATCGCCCTTCTTCGTGTAGGACCGCCTCAGATCGGTGACCACGCCCCCGACAGAGCGCACCGGCGCCCGATCGCCGGCAACGGGGTCCTCCTCCCGCATGTCCGCCAGAGACGAATCGGTATGGCGCGACAGGGCCACCTCAAAACCCATGAGCGGGTGGTCGCTGACGTAGAGGCCGAGCATCTCCTTCTCGAAAGCGAGCCGCTGAGCCTTGTCGAATTCGATCTCGGGAATGGCGACCTTCGCCCCGCCCCAGCCCGGATCTGACTCCTCCTCCTCGAGAGCGGCAAAGAGCGTGGTGATGCCGAAGTCCCGTTCCTTGCGGCGTTCGAGCGTCCGATCGACGACGGCCTCGAGGACCACGCACAAGCCCTGGCGGGTATGGCCGAGCGAATCGAAAGCGCCCCCCTTGACGAGCGACTCCATTGTCCGCTTGTTGAGCACGACCGGGTCAACCCGGGAACAGAAGTCGAAGATGTCGTCGAACGGCCCACCTGCCTCGCGCTCGGCCACGATCCGCTCGACCAGGCTCTCGCCGACGTTGCGCACGGCAGCCAGGCCGAACACGATGGCCCGGCGTGCCGCGGGCGCCGATGGCGAGGTGGACACCCTGGCGCCTCGATCCTCCGTGGCGGAGCCGGCCTCTCGGAGGCCACGCTCCTCGCCGGGTACGAGGCCAGCGTCCTCCCGGGTGACCTCTGGCCCGTCGGGGGTCCGGGCGGCCGGAGCACCGGCGTGGTCATCAGCGTCGGCGTCTGCGTCCACATCGGCGTCGGGCGTGGACCGGTCCGGTGCGAATTCGGCCACGGAGCGGTTCACGTCGGGCACGAGCACTTCGATCCCCATACTGCGGCACTCGGCGAGATAGACCGCCGTCTTGTCCTTGTTGTCCTTGACCGAAGTCAGCAGCGCCGACATGTACTCGACCGGGTAGTGCGCCTTCAGCCAGGCGGTCTGGTAGGCGACGAGTCCGTAGCCGTACGAGTGCGACTTGTTGAACGCGTAATCGGCAAATGGCTCGATGATGTCGAAGAGCTGGGTGCCGAGCTCCTCGCCGTAGCCTTCGGAAATGCATCCCGCCACGAACTTCTCGCGCTCGGCGGCAATCAGGGCCCGGATCTTCTTGCCGCAGGCCTTGCGGAGGTTGTCCGCTTCCTCGAGGGAGTAGCCGGCGAAGCGCTGGGCCACTCGCATCACGGACTCCTGGTACAGCATCAACCCGTAGGTGTCCTTGAGGATGGGCTCGATGTCGGGGTGCAAGTAGGTCAGTTCCTTGCGCCCGTTCTTGAGCTCTGGGTAGTCGCGGTGCATGTTGGCCGCCATGGGGCCGGGTCGGTACAGGGCGACTAGAGCGGCAACATCGTCGAAGCTCGTCGGCGCCAGAGCGCGCAGGGTCTGGCGCATTGCAGCGCCCTCGAGCTGGAACACGCCCACCGACTCTGCTCGGCGGAGCATCTCGAGGGTGGGCTCGTCCGCCAGGTCGAGGTTGTCGACGTCGAGCCGTTCGCCCGTCTCCGCCTCGATCAGATCGAGCGTCCGCTCGATGATCGAGAGGTTGCGCAGGCCGAGGAAGTCCATCTTCAACAGGCCCAGTTCCTCGACGCCGTGCATCTCGTACTGGGTGACGATGGGCGCGTCCTCGGGTAGTCCGCCCGAATCGGGCTTGCGCTGGATCGGGAGGTAGTCGGTCAGGGGGTCGCGGGAGATCACCACCGCGGCGGCGTGGATACCGTCCTGGCGACGGAGACCTTCGAGGCCGAGGGCCACGTCGATGACCTCTTTGGCCTCGGGGTCGGTGTCGCGCATCGCTCGAAGGTCACCCGCGGTGGCGTAGCCGTCCTCGTAGCCCTCGATCTTCTCCAGGCAAGCCCGGAGCGGCGTGTCCCGGCCCATGATGAGCGGGGGCATGGCCTTGGCGATCTTGTCGCCCACGATGTAGGGCTTGCCCAGCACCCGCGAGGCGTCACGCACGGCCGCTCGCGCCTTGATGGTCGAGAAGGTGATGACCTGGGCGACCCGGTCGCTTCCGTACTTCTCGGCCGCGTAGCGCATCACGTCGGCGCGGTAGCGCTCGTCGAAGTCCATGTCGATGTCGGGCATCTGCTTGCGGCCCGGATTGAGAAAGCGCTCGAAGAGGAGGTCGTATCGAATTGGGTCGAGGTCGACGATGCGCAGGCAGTAGGCCACGCAGCACCCGGCAGCAGAACCGCGGCCCGGGCCGACCCGGATGCCCGACTCCCGGGCGAAGCGGATGAGGTCCCACACGACGAGGAAGTAGGCCGGGAAGCCCATGTCGCCGATGACGTTCAACTCGAACTCGAGTCGCTCGACCACCGCGGGAGGCATCGGGTCGCCGTAGCGCTCCTTTGCCCCTTCGAAGGCCAGGTGCTTGAGGTAGGCCTGGGCTCGCTCCTCGTAGGTGGCCCCGCTGAAGCGATCGGGCACGGGGAACTCGGGCAGGCTCGGCTTGCCCAGTTCGATCTGTACATTCGCCCGCTCGGCAATCAGCAACGTGTTGTCACACGCCTCGGGAACCTCCCGGAACAGGTGGCGCATCTCAGCCGCCGACTTCAGGTAGTGCTCGGTTCCCTCGAACTTGAAGCGGTTGGTGTCGGAGAGCAAGGCACCCGTCTGCACGCAGAGCAAGGCATCGTGCGCCACTGCGTCCTCGCGGTGGGTGTAGTGGCTGTCGTTGGTGGCCAGCAGGGGCGCACCGATGCGCCGAGCGATTTCGACCAGCTGCGGATTGGTGCGGTGCTGGTCGGCCATGCCGTGGTCCTGGAGCTCGACGAAGAGGTTGCCCTGGCCAAAGATGTCCTGGAGCCGGGCGGCCCGCTGCTCGGCCCCCTGGTAGTCACCGGCCAGGAGCGCCTGCAACACGACCCCACCCAGGCAGCCGGTGGTGGCGATGAGCCCGCCGTGATGGCGCTCGAGCAACTCCCAGTCCAGCCGCGGCTTGTAGTAGTAGCCCTCGAGGTAGGCGGCGGACGACAGCTTCATGAGGTTCCGATAGCCCTCGACCGTCTCGGACAGGAGGGTCAGGTGGTAATAGAGCTTCTGACCGCCCTCGACGTCACCTCCCGTGTCGTCCACCCGGCCCCGGCGCACGGGACGCTCATGGCGCGACTCACCGGCCATGTAGGCCTCGGTGCCGATGATGGGCACGATGTCGGCGGACCGGCAAGCCTTGTAGAAGTCCAACACCCCATACATGTTCCCGTGGTCGGTGATGCCGAGCGCGGGTTGCCCGTCGGCGACCGCGGCCGCCACGAGATCCTTGACCCGAGCCGCCCCATCGAGCATGGAGAACTCGGTGTGGGTGTGCAGGTGCGTAAACGACCGCTCCGACACCGGCCCTCCTTTCGCCACATTCGAACTTACACCGGTGTGGTTCCCCCGGGGCTTTGCAATCTATCCCGTCGGTGGCTGGCCGCGGAGGACGACCGATCCACCCACCTTGTCGTGGAGGGTTTGCCGTTTCCCGTCCCACAGCGGGTAGAGCACGTCGATCAACCAGACCACGAGGAGGAAGGGGTTGAGCAGCTCCAACGACCGCAACAGGCTCTCGGCCAGGGCCCGGACGCCTGCCCTCGTGTAGCCCAGGCGCTCGAACGTGCCGTCGCGGACGGCTCGCACCCCGACGGCCATCATGCCGACCGTCTGGCCGCGGCGGCTACCGCAGAAGATGGTGCCGTAGACCAGGTAGAGCAGGGCGCTGATGATGAAGGGTAGGGCCGAGAAGGTGCGCTGGCGGTTCGCCCCCCGCTTCATCATGAAGTGGACCTGGAGCGTCTGACTGTGGCGCATCAGGAGGGCCAGGACCACCGTGACGGCGGCGAAGATCACGAAGTCGATGAGATAGCCCCCGGCGCGGATGCCCCATGTGGCGTAGACGGGCCCGGCCTGGCCTGATTCCCATTGTGGTGACGGTGGAGGCGGGTACGCACCCGGGTATTGCCCGGGACCTGCGGGGTACTGCGGGGGCGGCGCAGACGAGACCGGAGGTGGAGGGGGCGGTGGCGTGGTGGGGTTGTCCGGGAAGGAGCTTGGCCCCGGCCCTGCCGTGCCCCCGGGGTCGCCCCCTGATCCTCGATCCATCCCGTCACTCACGATGTGCCTCCTCCGCCGTGGCTCGGACGTCGGCTCGAATCCCCCTTGTTGCGAGCCCTCAGCGATGCGAGGGCCTGAGTGGGTCGGGCGCCCGGGCTACAGGGTGCCGAGGGGGACCCGTCACAGGTAGGCGCCGGTCCGGCCCGTCTCCCCCGCCGGGGGCAGCCCGCGCTGGTGCAACTCCTCGAGCTGGGCCCGCGCCGCCATTTGTTGGGACATGAGCGTGGCCTGGATCCCGTGGAAGAGCCCCTCGAGCCAGCCCACCAGCTGGGCCTGCGCGATGCGGAGCTCGGCCTCGCTCGGGGCTTCGACGTCGAAGGGCGGCGTCATCCTCTGGAGCTCGGCCACCAGGTCCGGGGAGAGGCCCTCGGACAGATCGTGGACCGACTGCTCGTAGATCTCACGCAGGCGGACCCGGCTCTTCTCGTCGAGAGGTGCCGCCCGGACCTCGTCGAGCAGCGTCTTGACCATGGAGCCGATGCGCAGCACCTTGGCCGGTTCGCTGACCGATTCGGTCTGACCCTGCTCCTCGTCGGTTCCCTCGGCCGCAGCCAGGATCTCGTCCGGGGCCACGGGTGCAGTGGCTGTGTCCGCTGTGCCATCTAAGTTGTCTGCGCCCTCTGCGGGCAGGGTGAAGTCGTCGCTCGTCTCGGCCATCAGCGTCTGCCCGCCGCCCTTCGCACCTTGCTCATTCCATCCTCATCGGTCACTCTCGTTGCATTTCCCTGCTCGTTGCATTTCCCTGCTCGTCGCGTGTCCCTGCTCGTTGCGTGTCCCTGCTCGTCACGCGTCGGCGCGCGGCCATTCTGCACGACGGCACCACGGGCTCGTTCGCTCATGCGCTGGACCACCCGAGCAGCGGAACCAGCATCTCGGCGGCGGTCAACGACCCGTGCCGGGCCTTCAGGCGGAGCTCGCCCGTGTCGGCCGGGTCCAGGAATGCCGTGGCCACGAACGGGACCAGGGCCACGTCGCCCAGGCGGGAAGAGACGGCCGCTGTAGGCAGACCGCCCAACCATCCCTCCTCGACGATCTGTTCCTTCGTGCGCACCCAGGCGATGTCGCCGTAGAGGTCCTGGGCTGCGGCGGCGACGTCGTCGTTTGCCCCCTCGCGGACGTGGAGCCATCGGAAGCGGCCCTCGCCGCTGATCAGGGCCACGTCGTCCATGATCTCGGGCCCGAGCACCTCGACGGAGCCGCCCACCTCCACCTGGCCGTGATCGGCGGTGACCACCAGGGCGCAATCGGGCGGGAGCACGGCGAGCACGTCGGCGACGAGGCGGTCGGCCGCCCGCAGCTCGTCGTCGTAGAAGTCGCCGAGGCCCTCGGCGTGGGCGATCTTGTCGATGCCCTCGTAGTAGGCGTAGACGAAGGGCGCTCCGGCCGAGGTGAGGCGGCGCACCGACGTGACCAGGCCGGCCTGGGTGTGCCAGCGGTGCAGCTCGACCTGGCCGAGATGCGCCGCCGTGAACCCCGTCGGCCCGTAGTCGGAGCGGGTGACGACGGGCACTGGCTCGGTGGCCCCCGGGAAGGACGGGCAGGGCTGGAATTGCCGGGCCGGCACGCGCATGCGGGCATCGCGCCCGTGGATCGACCACTGAAGCACATTGAAGACCTCGCCGTCGAGGGCCACCCGGTAGCCCACGACACCGTGCTCAGCCGGCGCCCGTCCCGTGACCAGCGTCGTCAGCGCACACGCGGTCGTGCTCGGGGCAACCGAGGTGATGGACTGCCCGGCACCGCCGCTGAGCACCGGAGCCAGATGACTGCGTGCCCCGAGCTGCTCGGCCCCCAGCCCGTCGATCACCAGAAGCACAATTTGTCGGGCGCCGGCGACGCAGTCGGGCGCCCACCTGGGCAAGGGCGTGCCGGTCGGGTCACGCAGGTGGTCGAGGAGTCCCGGCACCACGCCCTGGAGGCACGCCCCGCCGAAGTCCGGCAGGACGAGCTCGGCCGCCTCCCCAGAGGCTCCGACTGGGGCCGCGTCGGGACCTGTCGTCGTCGCCGGGGCAGCCAAGCCGTCGTTCACGGTCGCCCACCCTACGACCCGCGGACCCTCGGTACGTCCCTCCGGGCCGGTAGCATTGACGCACGTGAGGGTCTCGACACGGGGTGACTACGCCAGCAGGGCGCTGCTCTCTCTTGCCCTCCACGGGGCGGAGACACCGACCTCGGTCCGCGACATCGCCCTGCGCACCGGCCTGCCCCAGCCATATCTCGAGCAGATCCTGCTCGCGCTGAAGGGCGCCGGACTGGTGCGCTCCAAGCGTGGCGTCGGAGGCGGCTACGTGTTGGCGCGGCCCCCTGAGGAGATCTCGCTGGACCAGATCGTCTCCGCGGTGGACGGACCGATCGCCGCGGGCGATTTCGGCCTGCCCCACGAAAACGGGGCATGCGACCACGAAGGCCAATGCATCTTGCTTGCCGTCTGGGCCGACGTGGGCGAGACCATCCGCACCCACCTGCAGTCCTACAGCCTGGCCGACATGGTCGATCGGGCCCAGGGGATCGTGACACCGGCGCCGTCGTCGGCGCCTGCGACTGAGCCAGCGCCTGCGCCTGAGCCAGCGCCGGCCCCAGTCTGAGCGCTCAGCTCCCGGTCGGGCTCACCAGGTTCCACATGAGCACGGCCGGCCGGTCGTGCTCGGAGGACAGGATGCTCAGGGCACCGGCATCGAGCACGAAGAGGCGCCCGGCCGCCGGGGGGAGGCCGAGCCAGCGGGCGGCCAACACCCGGAGGAGATGACCGTGGGCCACGGCGAGGGTGTCGCCGGCGGCGGATCTCGCCCGCTCGACCACCCGATCGGCGCGGCGGCCCACCTCGGACGCCGTCTCCCCCTCGGGCACGCCGTCGCTCCAGAGGTCCCAGCCGGGACGGCTCTCCTGGATCTCGGCCGTCGTGAGGCCCTCGTAGGCGCCGTAGTCCCACTCCACGAGGTCGGGATCGACCTCACCCTCGAAACCGGCCAGGGCGCAGGTGTCCGAAGCCCGTATCAGGGGGCTGGTGAGGATCTGGGCGAACTCCGTGAGACCGGAGCCCCGCAGGAGTGCACCGACGGCCTCGGCCTGACGCCGGCCAACGTCGAGGAGGGGAATGTTCGTGCGCCCCGTGTGTTGACCACTTTGTGACCATTCGGTGGCCCCGTGCCTGAGCAGCACCAACCGGGACGGCATGGCCGGAAAGACCAGCACGGCGTGGGTCCGGGGCGCAAACCCGGCCCCGAACATCCCCCTGGAATGATCGAGGGGTAGCAGGTGTTGTACCGGCCAGAATCAGGTTGATCCTGGTCGTTGCCGGGAACGTATGACTGAGAGCGAGAGAAAAAACGTCTGGAGCGATGATGAAGAGCGCGGTGAGCACGTCGGACACGTTGGGATTGATGCTGCGTGACCTCGACCAGTTCCCAATGCCCGACCACGAGCAGCAGGTCGAGTTGGCGAAGCGGGTCGCGGCGGGCGACGACGCGGCCCGGAAGCAGATGGTGGCCGCCAACCTGCGACTCGTCGTGCACTGGGCCCGGCGCTACCAGGACCGGGGCGTCGACATGGCGGACCTCGTCCAGGAGGGCACCTTCGGCCTGATGCGGGCCGTCGACAAGTTCGACTGGGAGCGGGGCTTCCGCTTCTCGACCTACGCCACGTGGTGGATCCGTCAGGCGCTCCAGCGCGCCGTGCAGCAGCACGGCCGCACCATCCGAATCCCTCTGGAGGTCGGTGAGCAGATCCAGCGGCTCGAGCTGACCAAGGCGGAGCTGGCCACCACCCTGGGCCGGGCCCCGACCGAGAAGGAGCTCGACGAGGCCACCGGGATGACGGCCGACCAGCGCGAGTCGCTCGAGGACGTGGCCCGGGTAACCGCATCGTTGGACCAGCCGGCCGCCCTGGAGTCGTCCACGACTCTGGGTGAGTTGGTGGCGCCGGACGATTCGGACTTCGCCACCGACATCGAGCAGACGATGGTCTACGAGCAGGTGCGCGAGGCGATCGAGCGGCTCCCCGACCTCCAGCGTGACGTGCTGCGACTGCGCTTCGGCTTCAACGGGGACACCCCGGCGTCGCTGCAGTCGACGGCGGAGCGCCTCGGCGTCGGTGTGCGCCGGGTCCGCCGGGCCGAGGAGGAGGCGCTCGCCGCGCTCTCGACCGATGTCGAGGTCGTCGGCCTGCATCAGGCTGCCTGATCGGCCAGGCCGACGAGTCGGCCCAGGCCGCCTAGTCGGCGAGGTACGCCTTCAGGTCGGCGGGCAATGGTGAGGTGAACTCCAAGCGGGCTGCCGTCCGCGGATGGGTGAAGGCCAACCCGAAGGCGTGCAGGAAGAACCTGCCGCCGCCGAGACGTTTGTCCGCGGTCCCGTAGCGGGCATCACCCACGACGGGGTGCCCGATGGCAGCCATGTGAACGCGTATCTGGTGGGTCCGTCCGCTCTGGAGGGCGAGCTCGAGCAGGGTCGTGGCCTCCGAGGTGGGTGTGGCCGGCCGGCGTTCGCGCACCGTGTACGCCGTGCGGGCAGCCTTGCCCGAGGCGGTGACGGCCATCTTGGTCGGGGTGCGGGTCGAACGGCCGATGGGCGCCTCCACTTCTCCCCTGTCCTCGGCCACCGCCCCCTGGACCAGGGCCACGTAGCGGCGTTCCATCGTCCGGGTGGCCAACTGCTCGACGAGGGCCGCGTAGGCCTCGGCCGTGCGGGCCACGGCAAGCAGTCCCGAGGTGCCCTTGTCGAGCCGGTGCACGATTCCCGGGCGGTCGGGCGGACAGACGCCTTCGGCCACCAGCGCAGCCAGGTCGGGGAAACGGTCGAGGAGGCCGCCGACGAGGGTGCCTTCGGCATGGCCCGCACCGGGGTGGACGACGAGGCCGGCCGGCTTGTCGACGACGGCAACGTCGTCGTCGGCGTGGACCACTTCGAAGAGGATGCCGGACTCGGGCGCCACGGCGGAATCGCCGGGTGGCCGAACGTGGACGGTGAGTTCGGAGCCCCCGCGCAGCACGTCCTTACCGGACAGAGCGGGCACGCCGTCGATCAGCACCCGGCCGGCGCTGACCAACTCGGCCGCGGCGGAGCGGGAGACGTTGGCCAACATGGAGACGCCCCGGTCGACCCGGATCCCGGCCATGAGGGCGGGCACGTCGGTGGTGACGACGTCGCCGTCGGCGCTGGATGGGCCGGCTTCGGCCGTCACGGCGCGTCCGCCTCGGCCTCGGCCTCGGAGGTCGGCTGTACCAGGGGTGGCGCCGGGTCGTGGGCGGGGGCGTCGGGACGGCCAAAGAGGAGGCAGGCGATCACGATGACGATGCCCACCGTCACGCAGGCGTCGGCCAGGTTGAAGGTCGGCCAGTGATCGAGAGTGACGAAGTCGGGCACCTCCCCCCCGTGGCCCCCGAAGATCCGTTCGGCCAGGTTGCCCAGCGCGCCGCCCAGGACCAGCCCGCCTCCCACCGCGAGTGGCACGGTGCGGACCCGAGACACCACGAAGGCGAGGACGAGCAGGCCGATACAGAGCAGCACCGTGACCACCACAGCGCGGCCGCTGAAGAGGCTGAAGGCGAAACCCGAATTGAAGGTGAGGGCGAATCCGAACGGGCCCCAGACGTGGCTCACCGTGTGGATATGGCGGATGGCCAGCGACGTGGTCACCAGGTCGGCGACCACCACGACGGCTGCGATGGCGAACGCCAGTACCCGGATTCGGGTCAGCGACGCGACAGGCCCCCGCTCTTGCAGGCCACACAGAGCCGCGCGTAGGGCAGGGCCCGCAGCCGCGGCTTCGGGATGGGCTGGTAGCAACGCTCGCAGTAGCCGTAGGTCTTGTCGACGATGCGCACGAGGGCGTCGTCGATCTCCTCGACGGCGATCGTGGCCTGGCCGGAGAGCGCCAGGTTGCGCTCACGGTCCACGGTCACCGTGCCGCCCTCACCCGACTCCTCGTCGAACTGCACATCGCCCGGCTCTCGCTCGAGGGCCAGCGAGTCGGCCTCGGCCCGCAGCGAGGTGGCCTGCTCCTGGTAGATGGCGCGCTCGTCATTGAGCAGTTCCCGGACCTCGTCGAGGAACTTCAGGTCCTTGGAATAGGGACCGCTCTTGGGTCGCACCGGCGCCGGAGGCTTCGGCTTGGGCGTGAACGTCGTGCGCGGGGCGACGGCAACCACCGGGGCGGCGCCGTTGCCGACCGCCGTGGCCTTCTTGGCCGGTGCCTTCTCGGCCGGAGCCTTCTTGGCCGTGGTCGGTGCCTTCTTGGCCGGGGCCGCCTTCTTGGCCGTGGCCGCAGGTGCCTTCTTGGCCGGGACCGCCTTCTTGACCGCGGCGGCAGCCTTCTTGGCCGCCGGGGCCTTCTTGGTGGCCACGGGCGGCTTCTTCGCCGAAGGCGCGGCCTTCTTGATCGTGCTGGGAGCCTTCTTCACCACTGGGACTGCCTTCTTTTTTGAGAGAACGGAACTCTTGGTCGTCGATGCTCCAACCTTGAAGGAGGCGGATTTCTTCCCCCCGTCGCAGAAGAGCCTGCCCGCGACGCCGACACCCGTTTGACCTGGGTGTTCTTGCTGGCCGGGGTCATTCCGCCCTCCTTCACACCCCACGCGGCGGTTGGTGCCCCCGGCGACGACTGCGCCAAGGGAGCGGGTGACCATACAGGACCGCTCTGACAGGGGCAATACGGCGGTTCCCCTGCAGAGTTGGGGCTAGACGGAGCGGGGCGCTCCCGAAACGGCGGCGCCCGAGGCGCTCTGCAGATTCAGCGTGGGGGGCCCGTCGTCCGCCGGCGCCAGCTCGTTCCCCGCTCCGGCCGGCCCGCCCGCCTGTCCCGCGGCGGCGGCGATTGCCGCGGCCTTGGGCCGGACACCCATGAGGGAGTTGGCCGGCTGCACGTTCTCGTCGACCCACTTGAGAATGTCGCTGAGGGCGCCGCGCAGGCGGTTGCGCTCGGACTCGAGGTGACGCGCCATGCTCTCGACATCGGTGGCCAACTCGGTACGGGTGGACTCCAGGCGGATGACTTCCTCACGCAGTTTCTTGTTCGACTCGGCCTGCATCTGCGCGGCGGTCGCCTCGGCGGCCGCGATCGAGCCGCGGGCCGTCTCCTCGGCCTGGGAGATGATCGCCGCCGCTTCGGCCTCACTCTCGCGTTTGGTCTGGTCGACGAACTTCTGCGCCAGCAGCAAGGTCCGCTGCAGCGTCTCGTCGCTCAACGAGGTGTCGGTCGCCGCAGCGGCGGCAACCGGCGCGACCGCCTCGCTCGCCTCGACCGGGGCGGCGCGCTTCTCACGTTCGAGCTGTGAGATGCGCTCGCTCGCTTGACGCAGCCGCTCGTTCAGCTGGCGAACGTGCTCCTGAAGTCCCTCCGCTTCCTGGGCGGCGCGGTCCAAGTACTCGTCCACCTCATCGACGTTGTACCCCTTGAGGCCAAGACGGAACTCGACCGTGCGCAGGGAGTCGAGGATCGATGTGGGAGCTTGCGAATTGTCCATGGACCCGAAGCTTACTTATCCCATCCTGGCGTTCGGGGTATGGGCGTCAGCCCCGCAGGACCGGAATGAGGACGATCTCCGCCACGAGGATCACGACCAGAAAGGAGAGGTCGAGACCTCCGATGGGTTTGATGATCGCTCGCACCGGGCGTAGCACGGGGTCGACCGCCCGGTAGAGGAAGTACTGGATCCGGGCCAGGGTCGTCCCCGGCTGAATTCGGAACCAGCTCAGCAGGGCATAGGGGATCATGAACAGCCAGATGTAGGCCTCGATCAACCATGCCAGCAGCTTGAAGACGTTCACCAGCCCTTTAGGGTACTGGGGTCAGTCCCGGCCGAAGCCGCGGTCAGCCAGGCGTTGCCTCTCCTCCTCGGAGATCTTGACATTGGTCGGCGCCAGCAAGAAGACCTGGTCCGCCACCTTTTCCATCTCGCCGCTCAGGGCGTAGGTCACGCCGCTGCAGAAGTCGATCATGCGGCGCTGCAGGTCACGGTCGGCCATCTGGAGGTTCACGATCACGGGCCGACTGTCCTTGAGGCGGTCGGCGATCTCCTTGGCGTCGCCGAAGCGCGAGGGGGCGACGACGTGCACCCGGGCCGACGCCGTCGCCAGCGGTGGTGGTGCCGACGGGGTGATGGTGGTGTCGGCCGGCATGGCCCGCACCTGGCTCGGCCGGGGGGTGGTGGTGGCCGCAGCAGCCTTGGGCTGGGCCGGGACGGCAGACTCGCGAGGAATGGTCCGAACCCGGCTCATCCCCCCGCTGAACTCCTCGGCGGGGCCCTGCTCGTACTCAGGGGTGGAAGGGCGGGCCTCGACCCGGCTGGTCGCGGCCGAGAAGCCGCGGGGGGCCCGATCCTCGAGGTCGTCGTACTCGTCGTACTCGTCGTCGAGCAGGCCGAGATAGACCATGGTCTTCTTCATGAACGAGGGTGCCATACCTTCTCCTGTCCCGACACAGCGTAGTGCCTGCTCGCCAGGGGGACTGGGAGCCGCAACGCCCCCATTACGCAGCACCTTCGCCGCGCCTCGGTGGACGCTCACCGAAGAGAGCCCTCCCGATGCGCACCATGGTCGTACCGGCGGCCACGGCCGCCTCCAGGTCGTCGCTCATGCCCATCGAACGTTCTCCGAGGCCCAGCCCGTCGGCGAGATGGGCCACCGTTTCGAAGGACGCACGCGCCACCTCGCCCGGACCGGGCGCGGCCACCGTCATGAGGCCCACGACGTGGAGGTCGAGGGCACGTAAGCGCCCCACCAGGTCGGCCACCTGATGCGGTGGACAGCCGTGACGGCCGGGCAGGTCGGTCGTGTCGACCTGCGCCATGACCGAGGCCCCGGGCGCGAAGCGGGCGACCCGCTCGCCCTCGGCGACCCTGCTCAGGCTCTGCCAGAGGCCGACGATGGGCGCGAGGGTCGCCACCTTGTTGCGCTGCACGGCGCCGAGGAAGTGCCAGACGGGGTCACCGGGCGCGCTGCCCGGCGGGTGGCTGACCAGGCCGGCCTTCCCCGCGAGCTCCGCCGCGTAGTTCTCGCCGATGTCGCGCAGTCCCGCGCCGAGGGCTGCCTCCACTGCGTCAGGTCCGAAGCCTTTGGTGACGCCGACGATCCGGATGCGCCCGGGATCACCCCCGGCGCGCTCGATGCGGAGCCGGACTGCCTCGAGCCTGGAAGCGACCTCGGCGCTAGCGCAGGAAGGAGGGGACGTCGAAATCGTCGTCGCCGAGGTCGAGCTCTTCTTCGGTTCCCGTGGCGTCGGCGAAGATGTCCACCGGCTCGGGCGTGTCGAAGATCGAGGCGACCCGGTCGGCGCCCTTGGGCGGAACACCTTCTTCCCAGCGTTCGAAACCGGCGGCGATGACGGTCACCCGCACCTCGTCGCCCATGGTGTCGTCGATCACGGCGCCGAAAATGATGTTCGCGTCGGGGTGGGCCACCGAGTGGATGATCTCGGCCGCCTCGTTGACCTCGAACAGACCAAGGTCGGATCCGCCCGCGATGTTGAGCAGAATGCCGCGCGCACCCTCGATCGATGCCTCGAGGAGGGGAGAGGTGATGGCGGCGCGGGCGGCGTTGGCGGCTCGGCCCTCGCCGATGGACGACCCGATCCCCATGATGGCCGTCCCGGCATTGATCATGACCATCTTCACGTCGGCGAAGTCGGTGTTGATCAGCCCGGGAACGGTGATGAGGTCCGTGATGCCCCGCACACCCTGCATGAGCACCTCATCGGCCATCCTGAAGGCATTGAGCATGCTGGTCTTGTCGTTCGAGACCGTGAGCAAACGGTCGTTGGGGATGACGATCAGGGTGTCGACCTTCTCCTTGAGGGTCTGAATGCCCTTCTCGGCCTGCATGGCCCGGCGCCGGCCCTCGAACGTAAAGGGTCGGGTGACCACGCCGATGGTCAACGCTCCCGCTCCCTTGGCGACCTCAGCCACGACGGGCGCAGCGCCGGTCCCGGTCCCGCCGCCCTCACCGGCCGTGATGAAGACCATGTCGGAACCCTGCAGGGCCTCCTCGATGTCGGCGCGGTGCTCGTCGGCTGCCTGCCGTCCCACCTCGGGATCGCTCCCCGCACCCAGGCCACGCGTGAGCTGGCGACCGATGTCGAGCTTGAGATCGGCATCGCTCATGAGCAGCGCCTGGGCGTCGGTGTTGGCCGCGATGAATTCGACGTTGCGCAGCCCCGAGTCGATCATCCGGTTGACGGCGTTGACTCCCCCTCCGCCGACCCCGACCACCTTGATCACGGCCAGGTAGTTCCCCTGGGATGGCACGGTCGTCATGGACTCCCTCGTCTCCGGGTCGATCGCCGACCGGCTGCTGGCTGATAGGTCCCGTCCCGCATTGCCGGGGACATGCGTCCAGCGACCAATCCCTGAACCTTTGGGGAAGGTTGAAGTTCACAGCGCGGCAACGTGACCCCACCATACGGGGGGCATTCGGGCAGGTCAAGCATCCGCATCACCCCGGCGTCACGGTTACCGCGTCGGGGACACTCACGTCGATCACGTCTCCCGCATGGAGGGTTGCACCCGCCAGGACCGAGGACACGTCCTCGTACTTGGCGGTCAACTGAGTGGCAGAGCCGATGTTGACCGCGATGGGCGTCGTCATGGAGAGCTGCACCCAGCCGCCGGGTTCGACGGTCACCCCCGTCACCTGCGCGGAGAAGGACGGGGGCAGGGTGGTGGCCACTTTGAGACCGGCGGCGTCCTTGGGCGACAAGAACGATCCGGGCGCGCCGGGGGCCACGGGCACCGTGAGGAGGAGCAAGCCGGGCGGCCGAGCCCCGGGCGAAACCCCGAGCACCCGCCCGCCCCCGCTCAGCACGGCCCAGGTGCTTCCCGGTGCGGCCATCACCAGTCGAGGCACCTCCTCGGTCACGGCGATGTGCACCCCGTCGGGCTGAGACGTGTGCACGGTGGCGGAGCGGACCCAGGGCAGGCGCTCGATCCCCACGGCAGCCGCTCCCGCGTTGACGTCGAGGAGGGGTGGATGGTTGGCCAGGCCGGCGGCGGCCACGACCTGAGCCGCCGACTCGTGGAGGTCTCCCGTCACGGTGATGCTCCGGGCCGCGAAGAGTGGCGTGTGGAGGAGGAACCAGCCACCGATGACCACCAGGGTCACCACCAGGATGCCGATCAGGATGAGGAGGCGCCGGCGACCCTGCTGGCGGAGGACCCGTGCCCGGCGCGCCGAGATGCGCGGGTCCATGCGTCCCCCGGCCCGGCCCGGTCCGGTCGGGCGCGTCTTCTCCGCCACGGGCGGGGTCATCGGTTTGCGTCCTCCGTCCGACCCACCGGTCCAGTCTTCCCGGCGTCGAAGCCCAACAGGCGGACCTCCGCCACCAATTCGATCCCGCTCCGTTCCTTCACGACGGAGCGCACGTGCTCCATCAGGGCGCGCACATCGCCGGCGCGCCCGCCCTTGTCGGCCTGAAAGAAGTTGGCGTGCTTCTCCGACACCTGCGCCGTCCCGAGACGGAAACCCTTCAACCCGGCCGTCTCGATCAGGCGGCCGGCCGAGTCGCCCTCGGGATTGGTGAAGACAGAGCCGGCATTGGAGCCACCGGGTTGGTGTTCCCTGCGCCACTTGACGATGTCGGTGACGCTGGCGCGCTCGTCGTCGGCCGACCCGGGCCGGACCGCGAGGTCAGCTTCGAGGACGATCTGCGACGGTCCGACGGTCGAGCGCCGGTAGCTGTAGTCGAGATGGTCGACGCCGTCGGTGCCACCGTCCTCGCGCAACAGGTCGAGCCAGCGGTATCGGACGAGGCAGGCCGCCATGTCCGAGCCGTGCCCGCCGGCATTCATGCGGACGGCTCCTCCCACCGAACCGGGCACGCCGACGGCCCACGAGAGTCCCGACCATCCGGCGTCGGCCGACCGGCGGGCCAGCACGGGCAGGGACAGCGCGGCACCGGCTCGCACGATGGATGGAGGATCGGCCTCGGCCGTGCGGCGCTCGACCGACGTCGGGTCCGGCAGTGCGAGCCCGGCGAAGCCGGAGCCGAGGCGCAGGACCAGCCCCTCGAAGCCGCCGTCGGCCACCAAGAGGTTCGATCCGCGGCCGATCACGAAGACGGCGATCGGATCGCCCGTCCCTACCCCGGCGGCTCCCACCCGACGACAGGCCGTCCGGACCGCCTCGAGGTCCCCGGGTCCTTCCACCTCGGCGAAGAGCGCGGCCGGCCCTCCGACTCCGTAGGTGGTCATCGGTCCGAGCGGCTCTTCTCGCCTGGCCCGCGGACCGAGCAGGTCGCCCAGGGCCTCGAGCACCGTGGCGGCCGTCACCACGACGGCGAATCGAGCAGGACGTCGGGCAGCGACGTGAGGTCGCCCGCGCCCAGGGTCAAGCAGAGATCGCCCGCCTGCAGAGTTTCGGCCACGGCGACGCGCAGCCGCTCCCAGGCCGGGGCGTAGAAGACGGGCAGCCGGGGATCCGACGAGCGGACGGCGTCGGCCACCAGCCGGCCGGACACGCCGGGCACCGGCGGTTCGCCCGCGCTGTACACGTCGGTCACGATCAAGACGTCGGCATCGGAGAACGCGGTGCCGAATTCGGTAGCCAGGGCGGCGGTCCGAGAGAAGCGGTGCGGCTGGAAGACCGCCACCACGCGGGACCAGCCGCCGGTGCGCGCCGTGGCCAGAGCGGCCCGGACCTCGGTCGGCAGGTGGGCATAGTCGTCGACGAAGGTGACGCCGGCGGCCTCGCCACGGAACTCGAAACGCCGGGTGACCCCGGCGAAACGGGCCAACGCGGCCTGGGCTGCAGCAAAAGGAGCACCGGCCACCAGCGCGGCCACCGCGGCCACCGCGCCGTTCCGCGCGTTGTGCAGACCGGGCACGCCCATGTCCAGCGTGCCTAGCGTGCCCTCGGGTCCCTCCATGGTGAAGGACACCGAGCTCCGGGCCAACTGAAGGTCGGTCATCCGGTAGGTGGTCCCGCCCGCCGTGCCGATCGTGATGGCGCCGCGCTCGTGGCCGATGGCCGCAGCCTCGGGGTCGTCCGCACACACGACGGCCCCTGCCGTCGCTGCACCGACGAATTCGGAGAAGGCCGTCCGCAGTTCGTCGAACGTCCCGTAGTAGTCGAGGTGGTCGGGCTCCACGTTCGTGAGGACGGCCACATCGGGACGGATGGCCCGGAAGGTCCCGAAGCTCTCGTCGGCCTCGACCACCAACCAGTCGCCGGTGTCCCACACGGCGTTGGTCCCGATTTCGTTCACGTCGGCACCGATGACGAAGGAGGGGCGCAGTCCGGCCTCGACCAGGATGAGCGAGAGCATCGAGGCCGTCGTGGTCTTGCCGTGCGTGCCGGCGACGGCCAGGCATCGTCGTGTGGCGCAGATGGCGGCGAGCATGGCCGAGCGGGGAACGACGAGCAGACCGGCGGCCTTGGCCTCGACCAGTTCGACGTTCTCAGGCGGTACGGCGGGCGAAGAGGTGACGGCGTCGGCGTCACCGACGTTCTCGGCCCGATGACCGATCCACACCGTGATGCCCTGGGAACGGAGGCGCTCCGCCACGGACGAGTCGCGAAGGTCAGACCCCGAGACGACGTGGCCCATGGCCCGCAGCACGATGGCAATGGCGCTCATCCCGGCCCCGCCGATCCCGATGATGTGAATTCGTCGGGGCACCAACAGATCCAGCGAGCTGGGCGCCTCCTCCCCCGTCCCCATCGTGTCGTCGTCAGCGGGCATTGGCATCGACCAGCTCGGCCACCCGGGCGGCGGCGTCGGGGTGGCTCAGTCCCTGTGCGGCCTCGCGCATCGCGTGCAGCCGGGCCGGGTCGCCGAGGAGTGCCTCGAGCTCGTCCGTCAGCCGGTGGCCGTCGCATTCGGCATCAGGCACGTGCACGGCCGCACCGGTCCGGACCAACGCCTCGGCATTCTTCGTCTGGTGGTCGCGCGGAGCGCCGGGAAGTGGGACAAGGATGGCGGGCACTCCGGAGGTGAGGAGCTCGGCCACGGTCATGGCCCCGGCCCGGGTGACGCAGACATCCGCCGCGGCGTAGAACTCGGGCATGTGGTCCTCGAAGGGCACGACCCGGTAGCAGAGATGTCCGCTTTGAGCGGGCTGGTCGCTCGGGCCGACGACACCGGTCGCGAATTCCACGTAGTCCCTTCGCCCGGTCACGTGATAGAGCGAACGGGACCCCTCCGACCGGTCCCGCCACGAGCAGGCGACCTCGGCCACGGCGCGATTGATGCGCCGGGCCCCGAGCGAGCCGCCGAAGACGGCCACGGTCGGCTGGTCCGACGGTAAGCCCAGTGCGGCCCGCGCCGACGCCTGGCCTTCGGGCGTGCGGTCGAGCGAGGTCAGCCCGCTCAGCACCGGCGTCCCGGTGACGTGGCTCCGCGGCAGCGCCGTTCCGGGGAAGGCGACGGCATTGGCCACGGCGAATCGCCCGAGCAGTCCGTTGACGGCGCCGGGAACGGCGTCGGTCGTCATGGAGACCAGCGGCACCCGGGTCAGCAAGGCGGCGAGCCCAGCCGGGAAGCTGGCATACCCGCCGACGATCACCACGACGCGCGGGCGACGGTGGGCAAAGGAGGCGAAGGCCCGCAGGCAGGCCCAGAGCAGGCCGGCGACGGCACCGATGTTGGCCAGGACCGCCCGTGGCGCCAGGCTGCGCCGGATCCCCCGACCCGGCAGCAGCGTGAAGGGAAACTCCAAGGTGGGCCACGTCGTGGCCTCGTGCCCGCGACGTGAGCCGTAGAGCTCGATGCTTTGGGCCTCGTGCCCGCGACGCACCAGGGCCGCGCGCGATCTCGAGAGACGGGATCACGTGGCCGCCGGTGCCGCCGCCTGCGATCACCGCTCCGCGCCCTGCGCTCACCGACCCTGGCCGGTGCGGCCGGCCGACCCGCCCCTGGTTGCGTGCGACGTGGAGGTCGGGCCCGGCAACGCCCGGAGCACCTTGGCGCCCTCGGACTGCCGGGCGACGTTGATGAGGATGCCGGCCGCGGCCATCGTGATGACGAGGGAGGACCCGCCAAAGGAGATGAACGGGAGAGGGATCCCCGTCACCGGCAGGAGCCCCACCACGGCCCCGATGTTGATCACCGTCTCCGCCGCCATCCAGGCGACGAGTCCGAGGGCGAGGAGGGCGCCGAATTGATCCCGGGACTGGGTCGCGGTCCTGATGCCCAGCCAGACAAAGGAGGCGAGAAGAAAGAGGACGAAGAGGGCTCCCACGATGCCCAGCTGCTCGCCGATGACCGAGAAGATGAAGTCGGTGTGCGCGTTCGGCAGATAGCCCCATTGGGCCTGCCCGCCACCGATGCCAGCCCCGAAGAGGTGGCCCGATCCCAGGCCGATGAGTGACTGGACCACCTGGTACCCCGAACTCGATCCGTGGGCGGATGGATCGGCGAAGGACAGGAGCCGGACCCGCCGGTACGGAGAGGACAGTCCCACGATGACGGCCAGGATCACCAGGGCCCCCAGGACCTTCATGACCGGGCCCAGGCGCACGCCCGAAACAAAGAGGAGAGCCAGCGCGATGACGCCGAGGACCATGGCCGTCCCCATGTCGGGCTGAGCGAGTATCAGTACGCAAGCCGCGCCGGTTCCCAGGAGGACAGGTCCGATGATCCGGCGGTCGGTCGAATCCTGATCGAGACGCCGGGTGATGAAGTCAGCGGCGAAGACGGTGAGAGCGAGCTTCATGAGCTCGGAGGGCTGGAGACGCAGCTGGCCGAACCCGACCCAACGACTCGAACCCTGGACGTGGACACCGAGCCCGGGGACGAGCACCACGAAGAGGAGAGCGAAGGTCACCACGAGCAGGACCGGACTGATCCGCCGGAGCTTGTGGTAGTCGAATCGAATCGTCAGCCAGAGCACGATGCAACCGATGGCCATCCACATCGCCTCGCGGATGAAGATGGCCCACGGCGTCCCGTAGGTGGCGATGGAGATGACGGTGGACGCGGACCCCACCATGACGAGCCCGAAGACGCAGAGGAGACTCACGTCGACCACGAGAAGGGTGGAGATCGAGATCCGTCGCCCGGCGATGCGGATCCCGACGTCCCTGGACGAGCGCGACGCGAGCGCCGGAGTAGGCCGTGTCGAACGGACCGGGCGTAGAACGGTTGCGCCGGCGGTCGCAGAGGCCTGCGGTGGCGTCACGGTCGTCTCCTGGCCGACGCGCGGGCGCGCCCCTCTCCACGGTCCGACACCCGTTGCACGTCGTAAGTCTCTCGCACCGCGCCCGCGAGGTGGTGGAGGGTCATGTGAATTTCGCCACCGTGAGGAAGTCGCCGTAGAAGATGCCGAGCCCGAGCGCGCAGAACAGCCCGCCGAGGATCCAGAAGCGGACGATCACCGTCGTCTCGGGCCAACCGGCGAGCTCGAAGTGGTGGTGGATGGGGGCCATGCGGAAGATGCGGCGGTGGAACACCCGGAAGCTGATCACCTGCAGGATCACCGACAGCGTCTCCATGACGAAGAGGCCGCCGATGATCAGCAGCAGGAGATCGAGGTTCAACAGCAGGCAGAGTCCCGCCAGCCCGGCCCCGATGCCCAGGGAACCCGTGTCGCCCATGATGATCTTGGCCGGGGCCGCGTTCCACCACAGGAAGCCGCTGCACGCACCCGCCAGGGCGACCGCAAGCAGCGAGAGGTCGATCGCCGACGCCGGAAGCACGTGGTAGATGTACTCGTGGCGGAAGATCCAGTACCCCATGATGGAAAGGACGGCGAAGCAGAACGTCCCCGACCCGGCGGCCAATCCGTCCACTCCGTCCGTGATGTTCACCGCGTTGGACGTGCCCACCATGACGAGCACGGCGAAGATCACCCAGCCCACTGATCCGAGATTGATCCCGATGGGCTGAGCTCGGGTGAACGAGAGCGCGGTCGACGTATGTGCCCAGTGCACCGCGAGCTCGGCGAAGACGAGAGCGCAGACCAATTGGGCGCCCGACTTCGCCCGCTTGTTGAGGCCGAGGCTGCGACGCCGGTGCACCTTGATGTAGTCGTCGAGGTAGCCGATCAAGCCGAAAGCCACCACGGCTCCCACCGTCAGGTACCCGGTCCTCGAGAAGCGCACCTGGGTTCCGATGTGGCCGACGGCGTACCCGAGGACCGTGCCGGCGACGATCGCAATCCCGCCCATGGTCGGCGTACCCGCTTTGACAATGTGCGAGGCAGGCCCGTCCTCGCGGATGTGCTGGCCAATCTCGCGGCTGCGGAAGTAGCGGATCAGGACCGGCGTGAGGAGGATGGAGACCCACAGGGCGACGCCTCCCGAAACGAGTAGACCGAGCACGGGCCTTAGCCCTCGGGCTGCGAACGGTCGGCCGCCGTTGCCTCGAGCCCAGGCGCACCCCAGGTCGAGGGGTCCGTCCCGTAACGTGTGGACAGCACCGCTCGCGCGTGTGCGGCGTCGTCGAAGGGCAGCCGCTCCCCGGCAATCTCCTGATACGTCTCGTGTCCCTTGCCGGCAATGACCACGATGTCGCCGGGGCGCGCCAGCTCGAGGGCATGCCGGATGGCCACGTGCCGGTCGGGCTCGACCACGACGTCCTTGTTCTCTCTTCCATCGGGGATTCCACGCAACACGTCCTCGATGATGGCACCGGGATTCTCGTACCGAGGATTGTCCGAGGTCAGGACGGCAAGGTCGGAGAGGCGTACTGCCGCCTCGCCCATCATCGGCCGCTTGGCGCGGTCCCGATCGCCCCCGCAGCCGAAGACGCAGAGCACCCGTCCGCCCCGGGCGAGGCCCCGGGCCTCACCGAGGACCACCTCGAGTCCGGCCGGCGTGTCCGCGTAGTCGACGAAGACCGTGAAAGGCGGACGGCCTGCCTCGCCCCGTCGGCCCGGCATCGCGATGACCTCGAGGCGTCCGGGCACCGGAGAGACCGAGCTCAGTGCGTCGGCAATCGCGTCCGGGTGGATCTCGAGCGCGAGGGCAGTTTCCGCCGCCAGCAACGCGTTGTCGACGTTGACCGCGCCGGTGAGCGCGGTGCGCACCCGCCGCCGGCGCCAGGTGAACTCCGTCCGTCCCGGGGAGAGGACGAGGTCGGTGGCTGCGGCCCGGTGCACGGCGACGGCGGGAATCCGTACCTGTCCGAGCAGTCTCTTTCCCCAGGGGTCGTCGGCATTGATCACCGCCCGGAGCGCATGGTCGGCTGAGAAGAGCCTCGCCTTGGCTTCGAAGTAGTCCTCCATGGTGCCGTGATAGTCGAGGTGGTCGTGACTGAGATTGGTGAAGACGGCCACGTCGAAATGGATTCCCTCCACGCGCGACTGCACCAGCGCGTGGCTCGACACCTCCATGGCGATGGCATGACGCTGTCCGTCGGCGCGCTGGCGATCACGTACCCCCGCCAGCACACGCTGCAACTCGGTCGCCTCGGGAGTCGTGCGCGCGCCCGAGAGCGTCCCCATCACATCGGTCGGGAATCCGGTCGCCACCAACAGTTCCCCGAGGATCTGCGTGACCGTCGTCTTTCCGTTCGTGCCGGTCACGCCGACCATCAGGAGATCACGGGAAGGAAACTCGTAGAAGGCGGCAGCCAGTCGCGCCATGGCCGAGCGCACGGTGCCCGGTGCCACCCGGGTCTGCACGATGGCTCGGTTCGCGAGTTCCGGGATGAAGTGCTCACAGAGGAGACCGACCGCCCCTCGTTCCACTGCGTCAACGGCGAAGGCATGTCCGTCGTCCACGATGCCGGGGACACAACAGAAGAGATCGCCCGGCCTCACCCGCCGGCTGTCGTGCGAGATTCCACCGACCAGCACGGCCGCCGGGTCCCCCATCGACTCGATGACCTCGATGTCGTCGAAGAGGAGGTTCATGGGCACGCTAGGCATAGTGGACCCGACAGCGTTGCATGCGTCGGGCACCGCTGCGTCACAAGGGCAAGGGGTGTGTGAGCAGCCGCCCTCACGTGATGTCCTGCGCCTGGGCGCTCGCCGTCTCCGTGCTGGTGCCTGGAGTCACGTTCGTCTGGGCTCCTGGCGTCGTGGGGATGTCGTAGCGGTGGAGCGCATAGCTCATGATCTGGGAAAAGACGGGTGCGGCCACCGTGCCTCCGAAGATCGGGGTCGGCCGGTCCAGGACCACGATCATCGAAAGGGTCGGATTGGCCGCCGGGGCGAAACCGACGAAGGAGGCCATGTAGGCGCCCGTCACGTAGGAGTCCTTCCCGGTGGTCGGGATCTGAGCCGTTCCCGTCTTGCCGGCCACCGTGTAGCCGGGGACGGCGGCACTCCCACCGGTGCCGGCGTCCACCACCTGACCGAGCATGGAGGTGAGCTCGGAGTCGACCGAGGGCGAGAACACCTCGTGGCTGGACGACGGAGCGGTCTGCGTCAATGCTCCCGAAGGGCTCACGGTGGCCTGGACGAGCTTCGGTGCGACGAAGGTGCCGCCATTGGCCACGGCGTTGTAGGCGTCGAGGACCTGGAGCGCGCTGACTGCGTCCACCTGTCCGATCGGGAGCGAGACGTAGTCGGTTGGTTCCCAGTCGGCCGCGGTGGCCAGGAGACCCGGGGACTCTCCCGGGAAGTCCAGTCCGGTCGGCTGGCCGAAGCCGAGCGCCTTGACCTGATTGAGCAGCCGGGTCTCGTTGACTCCCTGCGCGATCTCCGACGTGCCGATGTTCGAGGACTGGGCCAGGATCTGGGTGGCCGTCAACTGCTCCGTCGGGTGCGGCTCGGCGTCGTGGAACGTGGAGCCGTCGAGCTCGATCTGATCGGGCACGGTGAACACCGAGTTGGGATTGATCAGACCTTCCTGTAACGCAGCGGAGAAGGTAACCAGTTTGAAGACCGACCCCGGTTCGTAGAGCTGGGTCACGGCGAGGTTGCTCGGCGCCTCGTTCACGGCATCATTGGGACCGATGGGCACGACGCCGCCTGACGGCGTGACCGGGGCGGTCGGTGACGCCCCGAGACCGTTCGGATGTGTTGCCGTAAGGTTGGCCATCGAGAGGATCTGCCCAGTCTTCACGTCCATGACGACGGCCGTGCCGCTCACCGCATCCGAGGAAACGATGGCCTTGGCCAAGGTCTGCTCGGACTCGTACTGCAGTTGTGTGTCGAGGGTCAGCTCGACGCCGGCCCCGGGCTTCGTCGCCACCCGGTCGGTGACGGGTGACTGGGGCAAAGGAACTCCGGAAGGAGATTCCAGAATGGTCTCCTTGCCGTCCGTGCCGGCCAACTGGTGGTTGTCGCCGTACTCGAGCCCAGCGGCGCCCTGGCCCGCAGCATTGGTGAAGCCGACGACGGGTGAGGCCAGGTTCCCATTGGGTACGATCCGCTTCGCGTCATCGATCAAGGTGATGCCCGGGAAGGCATCCGTCGCAATCTTTTGTCCATCGGACTTCGACAGCTGCTTGGCCAGCACCACGTAGCCGGAATGACGGCGCAGCTCGGCGGCCAGGGTGGAGGCGGGCACGTGGAGGAGCGGGGAGAGCGCCAGTGCGGTCTGCACCGGGTGCTCCACCTGAAAGTCGTCCGCCACCACATCGTCGGTGGCTACCGACAGCGCCAGGGGCGCACCGTCTCGTGCGTAGATCCCGCCGCGGAGCGACGGAAGGGGAACCGTGATGGAGGACTCGCCTCGAGCCGCTGCTGCGTAGCTTCCCGCATGCAACACCTGGATCTGGACCAGACGGGCCATCATCAGCACGAGGGCCAAGACCAGGAGGAGGCGGACCAGCCTGACCCGCCGCACGAATGTCCCTGTGGCCCACGACCTCCCGTGGTGGCGTGACGACTTCTTTGCCGGGGCGCGATGTGGTCTCGCCCGGGTGGGCGCGGGAACGGTCGCCGGCCTCTGGCCCGGGTGACTGGCCGGGGTCGTACGCGGGAGTGCGCCGCCGCGGCTCGGACGGGCGGAGGGAGCCGCCCGACGTGGCGGAGCCGCCGCCGCGCCGTTTCGCTGATCGGACGGCCTTCCGGGCGACGTCCGGGTCGCCGTGGAAGCACCGCGGCCGCCCGTCCGAGGAGCTTGTCCGGCGCGCGCGCGCCGAACGTCAGGTCGGGTGATGACGCTCACGGCGTGGTGGATCCGCTCGCGGAAGCGGTCGAGACGCTGGTCGTCGAGGTGGTTGTTGCCGGCGGCGTCGTAGAGGTGGTGGTGGTCGTCGGCGCAGGCGCCGCTGTCACGTTTGGCGTCGCGATGGGCGCGTTCAGAGGTACGTACGGCAGCTCGATGACCTGGGCGGGGTGCACCATACCGGCCTTGGTGGCGTCGCCCACGATGCGCCGGGGCGTCTCGAGGTTCGCCACCTGCAGCTCTGCCTGACGGTGTGTGCTCTGCTCCAAGGAAAGCTCGTGCTGGAGGGCCGACATCTGCACCTGGTCGTTGGCCAGGACGGCCTGGCCGATCACCACGGCCAGGAGTGAAGCAACGACCAGGACGAGGGCGACGATCTCGACCAGGCGCCCACGTTGAGCGGGCTTCTTCTCGCGGCGTGACCGGACGATGCGAAGTGAAGGGCGGCGGGGTCGGCTCGCATGAGACGCACCTTGACGACGGGACGGCGCGCCGGCCGTTGACCCCGCGGGAGGAGTCATCAGCCGGTCTCGGTTCGCACGATGGCGCGCAAACGAGCGCTTTCCGAGCGCGGGTTCGATGCGATCTCGGACGCAGATGCTTTGCGTGAACCGCGGAAGAGGAGGCGGTGGCGAGCGACGGCACCGCACACGCACGGGAGTCCCGGTGGGCAGACGCAGCCGCCGGTCTCGAATTCGGCGAAGGTCTGCTTGGTCAGGCGGTCTTCGCCCGAGTGATAGCTGATCACGGCGCACACGCCACCGACGGCGAGCGCAGAGAGGGCGACCGGCAGGGCGGTGGCCAGCTCGCCGAGTTCGTCGTTCACCTCGATCCGGAGCGCCTGGAAGACGCGACGGGCCGGATGGCCCCTGCGCCGCACCGCAGCGGGAACGGCTGCCGCCACGACGTCGGCCAGCTTCTGTGTCGAGGTGATAGGCCGGGCCGCGACCACGGCCCGCGCGATGCGGCCCGACAGGCGCCCTTCCCCGTTTTCGCGGAAAAGAGCAGCCAGCTCGGCCTCGGAGCGTTGGTTCACCAACTCGGTGGCGGCCATACCGGAGGACTGATCCATCCGCATGTCGAGCGGGCCGTCAGAGCGGAACGAGAAGCCCCGATCCGCGCTCGTCCAACTGGGGCGAGCTCACGCCGAGATCCAACAGCACGCCCGAAAGCGGCCTCGCACCCGGTTGGGCTTCGAGAACGGAGGACAGAGCCGAGAACGGGGACCGGATCAGGGTGATCCGGTCCCCGAACGGAACCAGTCGCGACCGGGCGGCTTCGAGAGCCATCGGATCGCGATCGAGGCCGATGATCCGCAGCGCCGGATAAGCCTCGAGGAGAGCCCCCGAGTGGCCGCCGCCCCCGACGGTACCGTCGACGAGGGTTCCGGGTGGCACGGCAGCGTAGAGCGAGACCACTTCGTCGCGGAGTACGGGAATGTGTGAGAACGAGTGGGCCATCTGCAGCCCCTCGGCCGGTGGGTCGAGAGGGAGGTGGAGATCCGAACGACCGGCCTGGAAGTGGGTGGAGTGAACCTCCAGAAAACCGGTCGAGGAGCTGCACATGGTCCTGCACGTCTCGCGAGGCCTCGCGTGGTCGGTCGTCGTCCTTGCCGAGTGAGTCCTCCTCTTTGCCTCTGTCTGTGTGTTCCTTGTCTGTCTGTTCCTTATTCCTCCGAGTCTCCGAGCAACCAACCCTCCTCGGGTTGCACCTTCTCGTCCCAGGCGGCCGGATTCCACAGCTCGACCCGATCGATGACACCGAGGACGAGCACCTCGGTCTCCAGCCCCGCGAACGTCCGCAGATGTCCGGGGATGGGCATGCGCCCCTGACGATCGATCTCGACCTCCGCCGAACTCGAGGCCCACACTCGGGCCCGGTTCCGCTCCGCACGTCCCTGCGCGGCCTGCTCCTGCATCGACTCCATCTGCCGTTCGAACTCTCCGAGGGTCCACAGGGCGATGCAGCCCTCCGAGTGCTCGGTCAAGAACCCGCCGTGCTCGAAGTGGGTACGGAATTTGGCCGGCAGGATCGCCCTGCCCTTCGTGTCGAGCGAATGCTCGTATCTCCCAACGAACCCTGCCACCAGCCGTTTCTCCCACGACGCTCCCTGATTTGCGTCCTTTGGCGCCCTTGCAAAGTCCTTTGGCACCCCTTCACACCATTTCGCGCCACTTTACGCCCCTTTCCTCCACCACACAACTACTCCGCTCCATTCGCAACCCAAAAGCAACACTCCGAGGCGTCCGGACGTCCAGCCCCGGGGCCCCTCACCTCGACCGTGCCTCGCCTCCTCGACCGTGCAGGACGGATCCGCGGAGTGATCAGCACGAGTCAGCCCGGGCCGGAACGACCCCGATCGACCGGACATCGCGCAAGCCGGAGCCGGACGCCCTCGAGGGCGAGCGCTCATGGGAATCAGCCCAGTTGGTCGAACGAGCGCAGCAGCGAGTCGGCCAATGCCCTCATGCCCCCCGCCGACCCGGGAACCAGGTCGGCCATCCCCACGGCGACGCCGCGGAGGGAGTCGACCAACCGGCCACGCCCACCTTCACCTGCCACCAGCAACGCCGTCAGAGGATCCGGGTCCCAGCGCGTGTAGAGGCACGAGGAGAAGAGTGCGCCCTGCCGAGCTCGCCACTGGGACAGCCCGACCAGCTTGCGTCCGCCGGCGAACACCTCACCCGGGCCACGGCCCGCGAAGCACACCAGATCTCCGAGTGGCCCCGGCTCGGACTTCCCGGCGTGGACGGTCAGCCCGGCGACTCCCGCCTCGCCCAGCGCGGCAGACCACCAGGACCCGGCCCATTCCGTCGCCCCCGCCACGTCCACGACCCAGAGGGGATCAGAGCGAGGGATCCAGGCGTCGATCCAGAGATGGTCGCCCGGTTGGAGCAGCACCGCTCCCCCGCCCCCACGGCGACGCTCGACGGCGACACCGGCCGCGGCGGCGGCCGCGGCCGACACCACGGTGGACGGCTGCGTGCTCCCGAGAACGAGCGTCGGCCGCGAGGTGGCACGGACGACGGCCAGCCGATCGGGCTCGGAACGAAAGCGCTCGACGTCGTAGAAGGGTGAGGAGGCCGGGGAGGGAGGCAAATCGAACTAGGAGGCCGCAGCCAGATACGGCTCCCACAACGGATCCATGTCCGAGAGGTGCCGCAGCCGCCAGAGGTGCCCGTCCGGGGGCGCCGGCTTCACTCGCATCGTCCACCCCAGCTCGGAGAGCAGTTGGTCCGCCTTCTCGAGATTGTCGCGCTTGCAGGCCGCGACCACGTTGGTCCACTCGTGTGTGCCACCACGGCTGCGCGGGATGACGTGGTCGATCGTGTCGGCCGGCTGCGAGCAGTACACGCACAATCCGCCGTCGCGCCGGAGCACGGAGCGACGGGTCACCGGAGGCGTGCGGGCCCAGCGCGGGATGCGCACCATATGCGTCAGGCGAACGATGGAGGGGACGTCGATCTGCATCCGGGCGGAGTGGAACACCCTGCAGTCCATGCGGACTGCAACCGACTCGGCTCGCCCCGCCAGCAAGAGAACGACAGCACGACGGTCCGAGACGAGTGCGAGCGGCTCGTAAGTCGCATTGAGGAGGAGCACCCGCTCCATACCCGAGAGAGGCTACCCGCCGGAGGGCCGGGTCCTCTGACACCACCGCAGGAAGGCGACCACGTCTTCCTTGGTGAGGTCGCCCCCACTGCCGTCCCCGCCGTAGGCCGTCACGAGGCGGAAGTGCCAGTACGCGTCGCCGGGGACGGGAAGAAAGGGGGGCCGATGCCACCAGCCCCGCCGGGCCAGCCTCCACACGGCGCCGATCGAAGGCCACCACAGGGAGGGATGCCCCAGGACGGCCCCGAGGACGATCCTGACGTGGTGCGACCAGCCGCCGCCACGGTCACTCACCGCTGCGACCTCGCCCGAGGGCGTTCCAGCCGACGCGTGCCGCCCCGACGAGCGGCCCCCCGTCACCCAGGGCGCCGGGGACGACCCTGGTCCCGCGGGCGAAGTCGAGACGGCAGCGCAGATCCATCTCGAACTGCGCCGCCGTGAAGAAGGGAGCACCGAAGCCGAGGGCGACCGACCCGCTCACCACGGCCAGGGGCAGATCGAGCAGGTTCGCCACCGACGCGATGGCCAGGCCGACGAGGCGGCCGGTCCGCTCCACCAGCTCCGGCGGTGCCTCCACCGCCGGCCGCCCGCTGATCGCCGCGATGGCCGTGCCCGACGCCTCGGCCTCGAGGCAGCCGCGGCCGCCGCACGGACACTCCCTCCCGTCGGGGACGACGATCACATGACCCACATGTCCCGCATTGCCCGACCGGCCCGAGAGCAAGCGGTCGTCGAGGACCACTCCCCCGCCCACACCGGTCGACACCACCATCCCGATGTAGTCACCCCGACCCCGGGCCGCGCCGACCCATCCCTCACCGAGAGCCAGGGCCTTGGCGTCGTTGTCCACGTACGTGGGCAGACCGGTCAGCTCGGCAACCCGGCGCCGCAGGGGAAACCGTCGCCAGCCTGTGATGTTGAGCGGCGACACCTCTTCGCCGCCCGGACTCATGGGTCCCCCGCAGCCCACGCCGCAGACGGCGAGGCGGTCCTCTGCAGCGACCCGGTCCACCATGTCAGTGACGAGCGCAGCCAGGTGGGACCAGAGCTCCTCGCCCGACGGCGAGGCTGCCGCCGTCGGAACCTGGGCCCGCTGCACCAGATCCCCGGCCTGGGTGACCAGGCCGCAGGCCAGCTTGGTACCGCCGATGTCGACGGCCAGCGCCAGATCTGCCACGAATCGAGAGACTACGGAGGACACGCCGCTGCAGCGCGCACCCACGCCATCCCGGCCCCCCGGACACCCGAACCGCCGCCGCACCCGACCCGGTACAGCGCACTCACCCCACACGCGAAAAAGCCCCGCCGGCAAGGGCGGGGCAGCCGGCACAGACGGCCGGTCATTCCTCCCGGCGGTGGAAGCGTGAGCGGAACCAGTCGCGGGCATCGCTCACCGCACCTTCGATGCCACTCGGCGCTGCACCGTCACGAGCGGCCTCGCCGTCCTTGGCCCGCCGGATGTCGTGCCACCCGGCCTTCCCCATGCGACGCAGGTTCCGCTCGAACCAGACGGCCGAGGCGAACATGATCACGACGCCGAGGAATCCGGCCAGGACCGACTTGGAGTACAGGGCAACCAGGATCACCACGCCGAGGACGAAGGTCACCGCCGCCCACTTGCAGTAGCGGCCCGCGTGCCGGTACACGGTCTCGGAGCGCACTCGCTCGGCGAATTCAGGGTCCTGGCGAACCAGCGACTCCTCGAGCTCAGCGAGAATGCGCTGCTCGTGGTCGGAAAGCGGCACTAGATACTGCCCCCTGGCATCTCCACATCCATCCGACCGCCATGTTGGCACGCCGGGCTGGCGCGGACAATCCGAATTTGCCCCCTCTGCCCTGCCCGAACGGCTGTATCCACCGATTGCAGCTTAGAAGCCGCCGACTCCGATCGCGAACGCGGCCACGTGCCGGTCACCCATCGCCCAGCTCCGACTCAGAGAGCGCCCCCGGGGCCGTGCCGCCCACCTATTCCTCGGACGTGCCCCGGGTCCGGTGGCGCATCAGGAGGGCGCCGATCAGCGCGCCGAGCAGTCCCGCGATCAGGATGACGAGGATCAGCGGTTCGGATCGGTCGTAGATCCAGAAATTGATCTTCACCTTGTTCAGGTTGGCCAGCGCGAACCAGACGAAGAAGATGGCGGCCACCGCCAGGCCGACCAGGGCCACCGTGCTCCGGCCGCCCTTTTCCTCGGCTCCGTCGCCGGCCCCGACGACCGGTTGGGCCCCTGCGGCACGCTTGGCCTTTGCCATCGCCCCATTCTGCCGTGTGCCGCGCCGGGACGGGTGCCACCCGTTCCGGCCTCACCCCCGGTCCACGTCACCTGCTATGAGAGTGGTCCCGAAACGCCACCGGGACGAGGCACGCGCCGCCGCCCGGCGCCGCCACCGGCCGCCGCACCGACGCCACCAAGGAGCAGCCAGCGATGAGCACCAGCACCCGCGAGATACTGACCGGCGCCCGGACCATGTGGGAGCTGGTGGAGCGCCGGGCCCAGGCCTCGTCCGAGCACCCGATGCTCATCGCGCCCGACGGCGAGACACTCACCTTCGGCCAATTCCGCGACCGGGCCGAACGGGTGGCCGCCGGCCTGCACGCCAGGGGTGTCACCAGCGGATCCGTCGTCTCGTGGCAGCTCCCCACCCGCATCGACACGGTTGTCCTCTCCATGGCGCTCAGCCGGCTCGGCGCCGTGCAGAACCCGATCATCCACCTCTACCGCGAGCGCGAGGTCGGCTTCGCGCTCCGCCAGACCGGCGCCGCCCTCTTCGTGCACCCCGGCATCTGGCGCGACACCGACTACGGCGCGCTGGCCGGGCGCGCCCTCGAGGGTGTCCCCGCCGGGCCGGCGCTCCTCTCCACCGAAGGTGGCCTGCTCGAAGCCGACCCTGCCTCTCTCCCCGCACCTCCCCAGGGGACCCCCGCCGCCGACGCCCCGATCCGCTGGATCTACTACACGTCGGGTTCCACCGCCGATCCCAAGGGTGTGCAGCACACCGATCAGACGCTGATCGCCGGCGGGTGGGGTCTCGCCCGTGCCCTCGACCTGGGGCCCGACGACGTCGGGTCGATCGCCTTCCCCTACGCCCACATCGGGGGACCCGACTACCTGATGTCGATGCTGTCCATGGGGTTCCCGGCCGTGCTCCTCGAGGCCTTCTCGGCTCCCGACGCCCTCGAGGTCTTCAACCGCCACGGCGCCACCGTGGTCGGCGGGAGCACCGCCTTCTACGTGGCCTATCTGGGTGAGCAGCGCAAGCAGCCGGACAGGCCGATCCTCCCGACCCTGCGCCTGATGGTCGGCGGCGGCGCGGCCAAGCCGCCTGAGCTGCACTACGAGGTGCGCGACGAGATCGGCGGCCGCGGCGTGGTGCACGGCTACGGCATGACCGAGGTGCCCATGATCGCCAACGGCTCGCCCCACGACACCGACGAGCAGCTGGCCAACACCGACGGCCGGCCGGTGGAAGGGGCCGAGGTTCGCATCGTCCGTCTCGACGGCGGGCCGGCCGGCCCCGAGGAGGAGGGCGAGATCCGGGTGAAGGGCCCGATGGTCTTCCACGGCTATACCGACCCCGACCTGACCAAGGATGCGTTCGACGATGACGGCTACTTCCGCACCGGTGACCTCGGCCGCCTGCGGGCCGATGGCTACCTGACCCTGACCGGGCGGCTGAAGGACGTCATCGTGCGCAAGGGAGAGAACATCAGCGCCAAGGAGATCGAGGACCTGCTCTACACCCACCCCAAGGTGGTCGAGATCGCGGTGATCGGCCTCCCCGACCCCGAGCGGGGCGAACGCGTGTGCGCCGTGGTGCAGCTGACGGACGACGCGGGCGGCCTCGAGCTCGACGAGATCGTCGCCTTTTGTCAGGAGGCGGGACTCATGACGCAGAAGATTCCCGAACAGGTCGAGATACGGACCGACTGGCCCCGGGCCGGGACGGGCAAGATCGTCAAGAAAACTCTGCAGAGCGAATACGGCGCGGCGTGAACCCCAGATCGGGCCGAGAGCGCAGCACCCGGCCCGCCGCGGCCCCGCGTCGCGGTCGCGCCCTGCCGCCCGCGCCCCTCGCCGCCACCGGTGACGGTGGCCCCTACCGGATCTCGTTCGTCTGCACCGGCAACATCTGTCGCTCCCCCATGGCCGAGGTCATCACCCGGAGCCTGGCCGAACGGACCGATCTCTCCGACGGGACGGACCTCGGGAGCCACCTGGACGTCCGCAGCGCCGGGACGGGCCCGTGGCACGAGGGCGAGCCGATGCACCCCCTCGCCGCCGACGCCCTGGTCCGGGCGGGCTATCCCCGCCACCCTCACGTGGCCCACCAGTTCTCGTCCGCGGACACCGGTCGGATCGACTTCGTGGTGGCGCTCGACCGCCGCCACCAGCAGACGCTGCGCGGCCTCGGGGTGGATGCGGACCGGCTCGCCCTCCTCCGCTCCTTCGACCCGGCCTCCGGGGTGGGTGCCGACGTTCCCGACCCCTATTACGGCGACGATGCCGAGTTCGACCGGTGCCTCGAGATGATCGAGGCCTCCTGCGTCGGCCTCGTGGCATCGCTGGCCTCCCACTGGGACACGCTCGGCGCAGCCTGAGCCCCCGGACGCCTCCTGCCGCGGCTCCGGCGCGCCGGGTGACACCACATCAGGTGTGACATAGTGCCGCCGTGGTCTCACGCAGGGTCCGCCGGCGGCGGAGGCAGTTCGCCGTCGCCGGAACTCTGGTTCTCTTGTTCCTGATCTGGCTGATCTTCTTCTCGGGTGGCGGCGGCGGCAAGACGCCGGCGTCGTCGGACGGGTCCTCGTCGACCACCCGCAGTACGGTCGTGACGGCCGCCCAGCACTTTCCCAAGCGGTCGCCGCTGAACCCGGACTGGAAGGGTGACGGGAAGCCGGTGACCCTCGGCTTCGGCGGCGACGTCCACTTCGCCGGCGCCGTCGGCGAGCGGCTGGCGAGCGACCCGAGCACGGCGCTGGGCGGCACCGTCCCGCAGCTCTTCGCCAATACCCAGCTGAGCATGGTCAACCTCGAGACGGCGGTCACGAACGGAACCTGTCCTGAGCCCCAGTCAAAGCCCTTTATCTTCGACGCGCCGGCCTCGGCCCTCACCGCGCTCAAGGCGGCCACCATCGGACTGGCCACCGAGGCGAACGATCACGGGGAGGACTGCGGCCCGCAGGGTCTGTCCCAGAACCTCACCATCGCGGCGCAAGCGAAGTACCCCGTCATCGGCATCGGCAACAACGCAGCCCAGGCCTTCACTCCCTATCGGGTCACGCTGAACGGCCAGCGGATCGCCGTCATCTCGGCGACGCAGGTCATCGCCGCCAATCTCGTCAGCGGATGGACGGCGACGAGCACCCAGCCGGGCGTGGCCTCTGCCATCGACCCCACCGAGCTCGTCCGCGAGGTCCAGCAGGTGCGCAAGACCGCCGACACGGTGATCGTCTACGTCCATTGGGGCACCGAGACGCAGGCCTGCCCGAATCCCCAACAGGGTCCGCTGGCCCAGCAACTGGTCAAGGCGGGGGCCGACATCGTCATCGGGACGAACGCCCACGTCCTCCTGGGCGCGGGCTACATGGGCAGCGCCTATGTCGACTACGGCCTGGGCAACTTCGCGTTCTACGACGACACGGCACCCGAGACCGACAGCGGTTCCCTGATCGTCACCGCCGTCGGCCGCCACGTCACGGGCGTCGCCTTCCGGCCCGCCACCATTCTCAACGGCCTCCCCCAGCCCCTCACCGGGGCCCCCGCGCAGACCGCCTTGCAGAGCTGGAACTCGGCGCGTAGCTGTACGAATCTCGCGGCGACGCCCTCGACCAGCGTGGCCACCATGCGCGCCGAGTCGGTGCCTTTCGTGGCGCCGGCCGCGCCGCCCACCACGAGCACCACCGTTGCGGCCACCGGCGGCACCACCACCACAACAGGGGGCACCAGCGCCACGACCGGCAGGACCGGAACCACCGCATCGGGCTCGAGGACGACCACCACGACGACCGTCCCACCCACGACGACGACCTCGCCGACGGACAACGCCGGCTAGTAGCCAACCGTCCCGAACCCGCGCGCACCCTCCTCGAACGGCACCCGGGCCGCCGCGCCACGAAGCTGACGGCACCGAACCCTCTGAGGTCAACGAACCAAGGATCCCCAGATGTCTCCAGCCATCAGGGTGGCCCGAAAGGAATGTCGGTTACGTGTCCCGCCAGTTCGACGCCGACCCTCGAGTTCGAGCACCACTCTGTCTTCGCGTCGATACGAAGACTCGACTCCCTGAGCTGACGTCGCCGCGTCAAAACGCACCGTCAAATCCGGCGGGGGTACGCTCACTGGTGGAGTGCCGCAGAGTCCTGTCGACAGAAGTACGTGCATCGACCTGGAGCTGGCGTGTGTTCCATTGAGATAGTCGCTGCGTCCCGACACCGTTGCTCTCACGCGCTTCGCTTCAGGCGAACGGAGAGCCGATGAACGTGGGTCTGGCCGGCTTGGCCTTCGTCCTCGGGGCTTGCGTCAGCCTGGGCACGAGTTGGGTTCTGGTGTCGCGCCTCGAGCGAGTCGGAGAGCGACTCGGACTGTCAGAAGCGCTGCTCGGCGTGGTGGCGGCACTGGCCGCGGACGCACCCGAGATCACGGCATCGATCACCGCCTTGGTGCATCACCAGTCATCCGTCGGGGCGGGAGTCGTCCTGGGTTCTAACGTCTTCAACCTGGCGGCCCTCCTCGGGCTGGGTGCTCTCGTGGCGGGCCGAATCGGGCTCCATCGCAAGGTTGTCATCCTTGGTGGAGTCACCGCGATGTTGATCGGCGTCAGCTGTCTCCTCAGCGTCGGAGGCGCCATCTCGGCCACAACAGGATTCGTTCTCGTCGTGTGCGTCCTCATCCCGTACGTGGTTCTTCTGGGAGCACACGAACGGCTCCTTGGATTGTTCGGCCGCCCGAACAGGTACACGATCTGGATCACGGCTGCGGTCGTCGAGGAGGAGAGCGAGCTCGAAGAGGCAATCCACCCTCGTCGAGGTACTCGGGTCGACGCGGTCGTGGCCGGCTGTGGGTTGGTGGTCGTCGTCGTGGCCAGTGTCGCGATGGAACAGGGCGCATCGTCCTTGGGCGCGCACTTTCACGTCCCTGACATTGTTCTGGGCGCCCTGATCCTGGCCGCCGTGACCAGCCTGCCGAATGCTGTCTCGGCGATCTACCTGGCCCGGCGGGGCCGCGGTGCGGCGGCACTCAGCACTGCGCTCAACTCGAACTCGCTCAACGTTGCCTTCGGGCTCCTTTTGCCCGCCGCGCTGATCGGTCTGGCGAAACCTTCGGCATCGGGGATGTTCGTTGCCAGTTGGTATGTGGGATTGACGGCGGTCACGCTGGCTCTCGCGTATGTCGGACATGGTCTCCGCCGAGCCGCGGGGTGCTGCATCATCGGGGGCTACGTCCTCTTTGTGGTCTTGGTACTCGCCATCAGTTAGGGCGGCGGCTGTGACGGGGTCGGTTCGAGTTCAGACACAGAACACACCGGGCAAGGATCTGCCCCACAGATCGAGGGGCGCCACCGCCGGCGGACATGCACCTCAGCCGGCCGTGGTGGCCGCCGCCGCGTGCGGCAAGGCGTCGGCCACCAACCGCTCGTCATCGGCCAGCAGCGAGTGGGCCAGGTCCTTGACCATCTCGATGACCTCTGGATGCTCCTCTGGGTTCCACCCCTCGAGCAGCTCGGTCAGCCCGCTGCGCCGGGCCTCGGTCAGGCGCTCCATCGCCTCGGCCCCGCGCGCCGTCACGTGCAGATCGTGATCGCCGTCTCGGCTCCGGGCCTCGACCATGCCGGCCGCCACCAGGCCCTCGACGCCGGGCGCGATCAGTATCGGATCGACCTTGAGACGCCGGGCCAGGTCCGTGGCGGTGCAGGCCTCGTTCTCGGCCAGCCGGTAGAGGAGCCAGACCGAGCGCGGCGGGAGGTCCACGCCGGCCCGCGTCGCCAGCGTCTGGTACAGCTCGCCCCGGTTCTCCCGGGACGACAAGCGCTCGAGCGCCAGCTCGATCTCCTTGAGCGACGACCGGTTCATCCCGTGCGCCTCGCCCAGGTCCGACGTCCCCACCGTCTTGCGCAATTCCACCTCGGGCAGCAGGAAGCTCAAAAGGAAGGCGACGAAAGAGATGGGCACCGCCACCAGGAACACGGTCTGGATGGAGTGGGTCACGGCGGCGGTGTACTGATTGAAGAAGGCCAACCCGGCGGCCGTCGACTTGAGCTTCTGGAGCAGGGCCAGGTCGAGTGTCTGGGGGTTGAACGACTTGAGGACCGACGGCGGGATCTTCGCCAACGCCGGCGCGAAGGTGTGGGTGAACACGATGGCGTAGATGGCGCCGAACACGGCCGTGCCGAACGAGCCCCCGATCATCCGGAAGAAGGTGGAGGCGCTGGTGGCCACGCCCAGGTCTTTGTAGTCGACCGAGTTCTGCACCGCCACCACCAGGACCTGCATGATCAGGCCCATGCCGAGCCCGAAGACGAACATGTAGAAGGCCAGCACCCAGGCGTTGAGAGAGGCGTCGATCGTCGACATCAGGTACGCCCCGATCGTCATCAAGGCGGTGCCGACGATCGGGAAGATCTTGTAGCGGCCCCAGCGGGTGACCAGGCGGCCGGAAGTCACCGAAGCCCCGAGCATGCCCACCATCAGCGGCAGGATGCGCAGGCCCGACACGGTCGGGCTGACCAGCTTCACGTTCTGCATGAAGAGCGGCAGGAACGTCAGGGCGCCGAACATGGCGAAGCCCATGACGAAACCGATGGAGCCGGCGGCCGAGAACACCCGGTTGCGGAAGAGCTTCATGGGGATCACCGGTTCCGCTGCCGCCAGTTCGACGAAGACGAAGGCCACGAGGAGCAGGACGCCCATCCCCGCCGTCAGGTAGCTGGGCGTCGATCGCCAAGGCCACGAGGTCCCGCCCAGGCTCAAGAAGAGAATGAGCGACGTCACGCCACCGGTCAGGACGAGGGTGCCGGCGTAGTCGATCTTGTGGTGCACCTTGCGCAGGTGGCCCGGCAGCACGGCCTGGGTCACGAACAGGGCCAGGATGCCGAAGGGCAAGTTGATGTAGAAGACCCAGCGCCAGGACAGGTAGGTCACGCACAGACCGCCGATTAGCGGCCCGATGACCGTGGCCACCGCGAACATGGCCCCGAAGAGACCCATGTAGCGGCCGCGCTCGCGAGGTGACACGACATCGCCGATGATCGTCTGCGCGCCCACCATGAGCCCGCCGCCGCCGAGGCCCTGCAGGGCTCGGAAGGCGATGAGTTCGGTCATGGTGTGGCTGAAACCGCACAGTGCCGAGCCGATGACGAAGATCACGATCGACGCCTGGAAGAAGGTCTTTCGCCCGTACTGGTCGCCCAACTTCCCCCACAGGGGTGTCGACACCGTCGAGGCGAGGAGGTAGGCCGTGACGACCCAGGCCAGGTGGGACCCGCCGTGCAGGTCGCCCACGATGGTCGGCAGCGCCGTCGACACAATCGTCTGGTCCAGCGCCGCCAACAGCATGCCGAGCAGCAGTGCCCCGAGGATGAACCACAGTCGCTGCTTGGTGATCTTCTCGGCTACCGGATCCTCTGGTTGCGGGTCCTCCGCCCCGAGATCGACCCCCAGCTCACCGACGTCTGCCACGTCCCGCTCCCATCAGTCCCGCACCATTATGGGTGCCCGCCGCCCGACTCCGCTCGGACCCCTTCCGGCGGCCTCCTTCGGCGGGGCCGGGCGACCCGGACGCACCGGTCGTGTCGCTCCACCTTCGGGGCGCGGGGGCGAGCCGCGCTACGGTCGCCGCGGCCGATGCGGGCTGGCGCCCGGACGTCGCCGGTGTCAGGTCCGACCGGCAACCCGCACCGACGCGGACCGGCGGTCCGCCAGACGCAGATCACGAACCGAGCCAGGAAGGCCCTCTCCCATGCACACCCGTCTCACCGATCTGCTCGGGATCGAGCACCCCGTCATGCTGGCCGGCATGGGCGGCGTCTCGTACTCCGAGCTCGCCGCCGCCGTCTCCGCCGCGGGAGGGTTCGGCTGCCTGGGTGCCTCGACCATGGGCGACGCGACGATGGTGGCCGAGATGGCGGCGGTCCGGACCGCCACGGACCGGCCCTTCGGCGTCGACCTGCTCACGGCCATGCCTGGCGGCATGACCGAGCAGGTCGAGATGATCATCGACGGCGGCGCCTCAGCCTTCGTGGCCGGACTGGGCGTGCCGACCGAGGTCGTCGAGCTCTGTCATCGGCACGGCGTGTTCGTGGTGAGCATGTGCGGCAAAGTCGACCATGCGATCCGCGCCGTGGAGGCGGGTTGTGACCTGGTCGTCGCCCAGGGGACCGAGGCCGGTGGGCATACGGGCCAGGTGGCCTCGCTCCCCCTGATTCCCCAGATTGTCGACGCGGTGGGGGCCCGCGTCCCCGTGGTGGCGGCCGGAGGGATCTTCGACGGGCGCGGTCTGGCCGCGGCCCTGTCGCTCGGCGCCGATGGCATCTGGGTCGGCACTCGGTTCATCGCCACGCCCGAAGCCCGGGGCGTGCTCGGGTACAAGGAAAGGCTGCTGTCGAGCCACGAGGATCAGACGACGGTCAGCCGCGCCTATTCGGGCAAGACCATGCGCGTCGTCCGCAACGCGTACACCGACTACTACGACGCCCATCCCGCCGAGCTCGAGCGGTTCCCCGAGCAGCTCGGCATCTCCTACAACAACGGGACCATGCACCTGGGCGGTGACTCGCTCACGGAGGGGGTGGACGTCGAGCGCGAGTGCTATCCGGCCGGGCAGGGTGTGGGTGCGATCGGCGAACTCGTCCCCGCGGGCGAACTGGTGCGTCGATTCGTGGTCGAGGCCGAGGCCGCGCTCGACAGGCTCACCGCCCTGCGCTGACGACCCTGCGTTGACGACCAGACGCTGTGCACCGCGCGTTGATCACGTCCTCGGCAGACCGACCGGGCAGGACACCCCGATCCCGCCCAGGCCGCAATAGCCGCCCGGGTTCACCTTCAGATATTGCTGGTGAGACGGCTCCGCGTAGTAGAACGCCACCGATGGCCTGATCTCCGTCGTGATCGTGCCGTGGCCCGCCTCGGACACGGACTCCTGGAAGCGGGCCTCGACCTCCTTGGCCACCTGCGCCTGCTCGGGTGTCGTGGTGTAAACGGCGGAGCGGTACTGGGTGCCGACGTCGTTTCCCTGGCGCATTCCCTGCGTCGGATCATGGCCCTCGAAGAAGGTGCGCACCAGCCTCTCGTAGCTGATCTGGGCCGGGTCGAAGACCACGAGCACCACCTCGGCGTGCCCGGTCTTGCCGCCGCACACTTCCCGGTAGGAGGGGTTGGGAGTGAAGCCACCGGCGTAGCCGACCGCCGTGGTGTAGACGCCGGGCAGCGTCCAGAAGAGGCGCTCGGCCCCCCAGAAGCAGCCCAAGGCGAAGATGGCGCGCTCCAGACCGGCGGGGAAGGGCGGGGTGATCGGCGTGCCGAGGACGCGGTGGCGTGCCCTGACCGGCATCGGCTCCTCACGACCCGGGAGGGCCTGCTCGGCCGTGACCATCCGCTTCTTGTGCGAGGTGAAAAGTCCCATGGCGCCTCCGCTCCCAGTCCCTCTGCTCCCAGTCACTTGCTCCGAGTCCCCTTCAGTATGGGCACGGCGCCCCGATCCTCGTGCGCGAGACCACCGATTGTTCCTGGCCAGGCGCTTCTTTCGATTTTTCGGCCTATCTTGTACCATCAAAGACCTATAACGATATATCATTATCTATCCGAAACATCAGGGAAGCCGGGGCACGGGGCTCCCCGAGCCCACGAGAAGCCCGCAAGAAGCCCGCAAGAAGGAGGTCGCCGATGGATCCAGATCAAGGACAGTCCGCCTCCTTCGGCGACGAGCCGGTCCCGGCCACAGCAGCCCGCCGGACCAATCCGGCCAAGGTGCGCAAGGCCCGGGTCAATCCGGACCGCCCCGGCGAGCGCTGCCGGGCCGAACCGGGCACCTGGGTGCCGGTGATCGACCTGACGCGCTGCGAAGGAAAACGTGACTGCACCGAGGTGTGTCCCTACGACGTGTTCGAGGTCACCCGGATCTCCGACGACGACTTCGCGTCGCTGAGCGTCATGGGCAGGCTGCGCAGCATGGCCCACAAGCGCCAGGCGGCCTATGCGGTCCGGGCCCAGAACTGCCATGCCTGCGGACTCTGTGTCGTGGCCTGCCCCGAGCAAGCCATCACCTTGAGCCCGGTCTCCTGATTTCGGACCCGAAACACACAACACCAACGCGTTTCTATGGAAAGGAAACACCCACAATGGGAAACGGACATTCACACGATCACGAACACCCGCACGATCACGAAGACGTGCGCGGTCACATCCATGACCACCTCCACGAGCACTTCGGACGGGCGATGCGGGGCGGACCCCGCGGCCGCTGGGCGGCCGAGCGCGGCAGTTGGGGTGGAGGACGCCGCATGCGCCGTGGCGACATCCGCAAGGCCATGCTGGTAGCCCTCCGAGAGGGGCCGGCGAACGGCTACGAGATCATGCGCCGCCTCGAGGAGATGAGCGGCGGCCTGTGGCGCCCGAGCCCGGGGTCGGTCTACCCGCACCTCCAGATGCTCGAGGACGCCGGCGTCGTGGAGTCGAACGAGGTCGACGGCAGCCGCACCTACACGCTGACCGAGTCCGGCCGGGAAGAGGCCGAGCGGGCCGCCATGCCCGGCCAGGAGGGCGAGTCGGAGGACCAAATCCGGAATCTCCGGCTGGCCGCCGCGCAGCTGATGGGCGCGGCCAAGCAGCTGTCGGGCGTCGGGGAGGGGCCACAGATCGATCGGGGCATCGCGGTGATCCAGAAGGCTCGTAAGGAGCTCTACCAGATCCTTGGCGAGGACTAGTAGGAAGTGCGCCCGACCAGGGCGGGCGCACTTCCACGCCCGGTACTGTGCACAGTGACGCCATGACGACCCCGACCGCCACCACCGCACCCGACGGCCCAGCCCTCGCGGCGGGAGAAGCAATCATCGAGACCGTCGGACTCGCCAAGACCTACCCGGGCACGGACTTCAGGGCCGTCGACGAGCTCAACCTCAGCGTCGGGACGGGAGAGGTGTTCGGGCTGCTGGGTCCGAACGGCGCGGGCAAGACCACCACGGTGGGGGTCCTGACCACGCGGGTCATCCCGACCGGCGGCCAGGCCTTCGTGGGGGGGATCGACGTGGTCCGCCAGCCGACATTGGTCAAACAGATCATCGGCGTCGTGTCGCAGCAGAACACACTCGATCGCCAGCTCACCCCGTGGGAGAACCTCTATTACCACGGACGCCTGTTCGGGATCCCGGCGCGCGAGTGCCGGCGCACCGCTGACGATCTGCTCGAGCGTTTCCAGCTGACCCGCTTCGCCAAGGCGTCCGTCTACGCACTCTCCGGCGGCATGGCGCAGCGGCTCATGGTGGCACGGGCCATCTTCCACCGTCCGGCCGTCCTGTTTCTCGACGAGCCCACCGCGGGCCTCGACCCGCAGGGCCGGCTGGCTCTGTGGGAACTCCTGCGCAGCCTCAACGCCGAGGGCCAGACCATCATGTTGACGACTCATTACATGGAGGAGGCCGACAATCTCTGCAATCGGCTGGCCATCATGGACCACGGGCGCATCCTCGCCCTCGACACGCCAGCCGGGCTCAAACGCAGTGTCGACGCCGACACCATCGTGACCGTGAAGGCTGCGGGCGACCAGGACCGTCTGGCCGAGGCCTTCACCGGCCGCGTCGACGGGCTCACGGGAACCCGCCCCATCGAAGGGGGAGTCGAACTCCAGGTGCGCGGCTCCGAGCGACTGGTTCCTCGAGTCGTCGAGGCGGCCGAGGCGGCCGGCTTCACCCTGGCCGACCTGAACGTGACCGAACCGACGCTCGAGACCGTCTTCATCGGGCTGACCGGAAAGGACCTGCGCGACTGATGGCAACCACCACGGCCGACGCCACAGAATCGTCATTCGGCTCGCCCTCGTCGCGCCACGTCGAACTGAAGCCCACCCGCACGGCCACCGGGGCCAGCTGGACTGCCCTCGGTGCGCTCATCCGGCGTGATCTGCTGGTGCTCCGCAAGCACTGGGTCGAGTTCACGGTCCGCACCCTGGTCCAGCCGTTCCTTCTCTGCTTCGTCTTCCTGTACGTCTTCCCGAAGATCGGGCAGGGCATCGGTGGGGCCAGTGGCGTTCCCGGTGCGGAGTCGGCGTTCGCCACGGTGCTGGTCCCCGGCGTCGTCGGGTTGTCCATCATGTTCCAGGGCATCCAAGCCGTCGCCATGCCGCTGGCCCAGGAGTTCGGCTTCACCCGTGAAATCGAGGACCGGGTCCAGGCGCCCTGCCCCATTTGGCTGGTCGCCATGTCCAAGGTCATCTCCGGCGCCGCGCAGGGGCTCATCTCGGCGACCATCGTCTTCCCGATTGCCTCCGTGGTGCACGCGGCCGGCGTCGAGGCCCAGATCAATCTGCACTGGGGCTTGATCCTCACCCTGGTCCCACTGTCCTGCATCTGCATGGCGTCGCTGGGGTTGTTGTTGGGCACGTCGTTCGAGCCGCGCAACCTCGGACTCATGTTCGGCTTCATCGTGCTGCCGATCACGTTCCTCGGCGGCACCTACTACCAGTGGACCCGGCTGGCCCCGGTGAAGCTGGGAAGCGTCCACTGGCTCCAGATCCTGGTGCTGATCAACCCACTGATCTACATCAACGACGGGATGCGGGCCGCCTTCACCGATGCCGCGCACATGCATCTCTACGTGATCTACCCGGCCATCGTCGCCTTCGGCGTCGTCTTCCTCACCCTCGGGCCTGCGGAACTTCCGCCGCAAGGTGCTGGCCTGAAGCGATCGTCCGGTACCTGCCCACCAGTTCACACCGTGAGCCGCCGTGATCAGAGGACGAGAAACACATCCTTCTCCGCCCGCTCGCGTCGCGTGAAGGCTCTGAGAACGGGGAGATCACCGGCACGGGCGCGTGCGAGCTCGAGGCAGACGCCAATGCACGTCGCCATGCTGCCCGGGGGCGGACCGGCCACGGTCATGCCGGCGACGCTGCACGACCACGTCATCGCCGTGCACGACGATCTCGAGCACCCGGGTCCGGAGGTACTCCCCCAGCGGCACCTGCCCTCCGGGCACCCGGACCACCGAGACAGCACGTGCCACCGAGGCGTCGGTCAGCAACCCGACCAGTTCGTCCCGCGCCGTGATGCAGGCCGCGTTGACGATCTCGGGACCCGTCTGGGCGAAGGCCTCGGCAGCGGCACGCAGGGAAGCAGAAAAGGGGTCCGCGTCGTCGGAACCTTCGATCCGATTGGGCCCGAAGTACTCCAGCGTCGAGCCGGTGCGCAGGCCCACCGGCTCGACGTTCTTGAGAAGCTGTTCGAGCCACAGCACGCTGTGGACCGCGTGCGACGCCACCCCACCGACGGTGTAGCCGGCGATGGCGCTGGGCTCCGGCCAGGCCGCGGCGACCTCGGCTCGGCCCAACAGCCCGCGCAGCCAGTCCACCGCGCCCAGGTAGGCGTCGACCGCCTCGAGGGGCAGCGGATTCCCGTCCACACGCACAAACGTAGCCACGGACCGATACGCTGGCTACCTGGCCTTTGCGTGAATTCTGCGGTAAATGCGCTTCGTTGTCAGACCCCCTGGGTAGGGTGATCCGAAACCGCGTCGGCCGAGTGCACAACCGCCTCAGGCGGGGGGCGAAGGGACGGGACACATGAGGAAGAGTGGACCACTTTCGTCGTCTGACCTCCAGGACGCGTACGTCGAGGTTCGCGCCACGACCGAGCGTCTGGCGTCCGTGCTCAGCCCGGAGGACCAAACCGTGCAGACGATGGCCGACGTCAGCCCGACGAAGTGGCACCGCGCCCACATGACGTGGTTTTTCGAGACCTTCGTCCTCGGCGGCTACGCGCCTTCCTACCGCCAGTACAACGAGGCGTTCGCCTACATCTTCAACTCCTATTACGAGACAGTGGGGGCACGCCATCCGCGTCCCGATCGGGGCCAGCTGTCGCGACCTGGCATCGAAGAGATCGCGCGTTACCGGGCTCACGTCGATCGGGCGATGGCTTCCTTGTTCGATGAGCTCGACCAGCCGGGTCTCCCCGAACTGATCACCCTCGGCCTGCACCATGAGGAGCAGCACCAAGAGCTGTTGCTCATGGACATCAAGCACGTGCTCTCGAAGAACCCACTGCACCCGGCGTACTTGGACCTGCCGCCGACCCCCGCCACCACCCACCCGCCGAAGGCTGGCTGGCTCGAGCACAACGGCGGTCCGGTCGAAGTCGGTCACCGAGGCTACGGGTTCGGTTTCGACAATGAGTTCCCGGTCCACACGGTCCACCTGACCCCGTTCAGCCTGGCCGATCGGCCGGTGACCTGTGGCGAATGGCTCTCGTTCATGGAGGACGACGGCTACATCCGTCCCGAGTTCTGGCTCTCCGACGGGTGGTCGGTCGTCAACGCCCAGCACTGGGACGCGCCGCTCTATTGGACGCGCGATCCCGACCGGCCGGACCAGTGGCTCCAGTTCACGCTCTCGGGGTTGCGCCCGGTCGACCCCGACGAGCCCGTCTGTCACGTGAGTTATTACGAGGCCGACGCCTTCGCCCACTGGACTGGGATGCGGCTACCCACGGAGTCCGAGTGGGAGACCATCGCGCTGACGCGCGGCGAGGGTACGAACTTCCTCCCCGAAGACATCCTCTCGGACCACCCCCCGCATCCCCGGCCCGTCCTCACGGACAACGGGATCTTCGGCGACACCTGGGAGTGGACGTCGAGCGCCTACTCGCCCTACCCCGGCTTCCGGGCGGCGCCCGGTGCCGTCGGTGAGTACAACGGAAAGTTCATGGTGAGCCAGTACGTCCTCCGCGGCGGTTGCTGCGCCACGCCGGCCGGGCACGTGCGTCCGACGTATCGCAACTTCTTTCCCCCCGGTGCCCGCTGGGCCTTCAGCGGCGTCCGCCTGGCCCAGGACCCCTGAGGACATGACCTATTCGATCGACGTGCATCTCTCCCCCGACGAGGTGCGGCGCCAGATGCGCGGCGACGCCATCGAAGGCCTCCAAGGCCGAGTGAAGTCCATCCCACCCGTCTGGTTCTACGACGAGCGGGGCAGTCGGCTCTTCGAAGACATCACCCAGCTCCCCGAGTACTACCCGACTCGGGCCGAGCGTGCCCTCCTCGAGGCGTACGCACCCGACATCGCCGAGCTCTCCAAGGCAGACACGTTGGTCGAACTGGGCGCGGGCGCCTGCGACAAGACCAGGATCCTGCTTACCGCCATGCAAGAGGCCGGGACGCTGTCGCGCTACGTGCCTTTCGACGTGAGCGACGATTTCCTGCGCGACGTGGCTGCCACCCTGGCCGAGGAGTACGACCAGCTCGATATTCACGTGGTGATCGGCGACTTCCACCAACACCTGGGCGAGATCCCGGCTGAGGGGCGCCGGTTGATCGCCTTCCTGGGCGGGACCATCGGCAACCTGGACCCGGCCCAACGGGCCCGGTTCCTGGCCGAGCTCCGCGGGACCATGTCCGACGGCGACTCACTGCTCATCGGCACCGATCTGGTGAAGGACCGAGAGCGGCTCGTCGCCGCCTATGACGACGCCGCCGGTGTCACCGCGGACTTCAACCGCAACGTGCTGCGCGTGCTCAACGAGCAACTCGGGGGCGACTTCGATCCTGACCGGTTCCGTCACGTCGCCCTGTGGAACGAGGACGAGCAGTGGATCGAGATGCGGCTGCGCGCCGAGGCGGCCACCGAGGTAACGCTGACCGGCGCCGGCTTCGTTGTGCACTTCGACGAAGGAGAGGATCTGCTCACCGAGATCGAGCGCGAAGTTCACGCCCGAAGGGATCGAACGCGAGCTCCGCGAAGCCGGGTTCGCGGTCGAGGGCATATGGGGCGCCGACGACGGGGATTTCCTCCTCACGTTGGCGCACCCCTCTCTCTAGCGTCCCCACACGACCAACGTTTGGCCCGATCTACCCCGCACGTCGCGGACAGAACCGGTAGCGAACGGGGCCACCCCGGGACACCGTGGTCGATGACCGTATGGGACCCTATGACCACCGACGCCAATCAAGCCCAGAGAACTCTGAGAGTGCCTGACGCTGCCGCAGTGCAGGGGGACCCCCCGTCGGTCACGATGGGCAGGTGACCACGCCTCTCGACCGGCCCTCGGCGCGCGTGATCGTCGTGGACGGGACCGACAGCGTGTTGCTCTTTTTGGTCAAAGACCCTCGTGACCCCAAGCCCCCGCTCTGGATCACTCCCGGCGGGGGGATCAATCCGGGCGAAGCACTCGACGAAGCCGCCGCGCGCGAGCTCTTCGAAGAGACCGGCCTGGTCATCGATCCCTCAGAGTTGGGCCATCCTGTCGCCACCTGCCGGGGTGAGTGGACCTTTCGGGGTCAGCAGCTGTATTCGGTGGAAACCTTCTTCGCCTGGCGCACGGATCGCTTTGAGCCATCGACGGCGGGATGGGAGCCACTGGAACACGAAGTCCAGGCGGCATGGCGATGGTGGACGATCGAAGAGCTCGACACCACGCACGAACGCGTCCTGCCGGCACGTTTGGGCCATGTGGCGCGATTGATCACCCAGGGCACGATTGGCGCGTCGCCGATCGAATTGCCGTGGGTCAACTTCGACACCATCGAGAGTGACCCGTCGTCGGGAAGTACGGAAGGCTGACGGCACTGTCGTTGGTCGGGCTACCTGTCGCCACCCAGGGTGAACGCCTTACCTCTCGTCCGCCGTGACAGGAAACCTCCTACCCACGAAGTCTCTCGCGTACCTTCCAGAGGTCCGAGCCCCACAAGCCGACCAACCCGACACTGATGGCACCAGTCGCAGCGGCCGCGAGCGCGGAAATGGTCGTGGAGAGGCCGAGCGGCCCCGAATCGACAACGGATACCAGCAGCCACGGAATGGCAAGAAGGGCCAGCGCTGACCCTTGCACCAATCTTCGAGTGGCCAAGAGGATGACCGAGCAGGCGATCACCGCACCAGCGACGTATGGGGCACAACGATTGAACTCCCCGTAAAAGACCGGCCCTCCTGACAAGACCCAAGGACTGCAGAGGGAAACGACGATGAGCGTGCCGAGGACGACTGCCCCGACCAACAAGGCAAGTCCCCGATGCGATCGGCGGGGTGATGTTCTTGGTGCGAGGAGGCACGGAACTGCGAGGGAGATGAGCAACAAGAAGCTGGGGGGCAAGCCCCACGGCCCGATCGGGAGTAGCAACTTCACGATCACTGTGGCGGCCACACAAGCCGCTGCGAAATATCGCCCGGGTTTTGGGAAGATCAGCGCCGCGACGCACCCGAGGATCCAGACGATGCAGAGCCCGGGCCAAATGGCAGTATCAGGCCCCCAGCTGCTCGGCCCATATCGGATATCGGGAAATACCTGGCCGAACATCGGCATGCCGGCGGCCGCGGCTGCCGCCATCATCATCCCCGGAAGGGCGGCAGCGACGAGCACTCGACCGGCGAGTTGGTCCGAAGCAATGCCGGCTCGCAGTCTGAGCCCGTGGGCCACGAGGTCGATTCCCACTCGCATACTCTCGTAGGTGCCGTTGCCTGAGCCATCTTCGAGCAGCGTGGAGACGATCTCATCGCCGCGCTGGTCGCGGTAGGCCTTCGGATACGCCCGGAGCAACTGCGTGAACCGATCGCCTCTTGCCTTCACGCAAGACCACCGGCCAATCGAGGTCGCCTGCGATCCGAGACACGAAGCCTGCGCAGGGCTTCTTTCGCAACCGCAAGGCGCTGCTTCGACTCCGCTTCGAGCACTGCACTTCCACTCTCCGTCAAGCGGTAGTAGCGCCTCAGGCGTCCCTCGACCACCTCTTCGCCCGCCGTTTCGATGAGCCCTTCGGAGGCGAGACGGTCGAGGGTGGCATAGAGAGTCCCCGCGCGCAGCCTGGTCTTTCCCTCCGAAAGTTTCTCCACGCCTTGGATCAACCCGTAGCCATGACGCGGTCCCTCCGCCAGCGCCACCAGCACAAGAAAGGTGGGCTCACGAACCTCGGTCATTTGAACGTTATATACCGATGAACAGTATATGGCAAGCAGTTTCGCCTCACGACGTACTCTGCCTCCAAGGTTCAAGGACACCACAAAGGTTGGTTGACGCAGCGCGACAAGGTCTGTTCGCTCCTCTCGAAATGCGGGTCGCTCAGTGCCCGTCGCGCTCGAACACCGATTGCGCCGAGACCTCCGGCTCGGCGTTGGTACCGGACGGCTCGCCGGTATCGTTTTCGCCTCTGGCGGTCCCCTTTTCGGACCCCTGAGCCGGGGCGACCTCGCCGGCACCGGTCCCGTCGGTCGGACCACCCCGGCGCCGTCGGCGCACGACCCGCCAGCCGACGAGCAGTCCGAGGAGGACGACCACGGCTCCGATGCTGAGCACGCTGGCCACCAAGAGGTGGGGCGGCCGGTAGTGGAACGTCACCAGATCGTCGCCCGCCGGAACCCGGATCTGCTGGACCAGATCGTGGGACTGCACGGTGACCGTCCGGGCTGGACCCCCGTTGACCGACACCGCTCCTTTCCAGCCGGTGTCCCAGGCCACCGAACGGATGACCACCGCGGCGGTCGGAGCCCGCACTCGGATCTCTTCGGACTTGGTCGTACTCGAGAGCACCTGGACGGGAACCTCGTGTCCGCCCGTCGTGATGGCCGTAATCGGCCTCGAGGGCTTGACAGAGGTGAAGACGGCGTAGCCCTGTGAGAATCCGGCCACACGCCACGCTCCGGGCATCAGCGCCGAGGAGAGGGCGCCGCCGAGCTCATAGGGCGCACCTTCGGCCGTGACGATGACCCGGTGCGACGGGATCGACCCCCCGAGCACCTGGAGGGACAGGCCGACCCACGAACCGGAGGGCAGCGCCGCGCTGGCCCGCGTTGCACCGGCCCGAACCGTGGTCGAACGTCCCCACCGCGTCGAGCCATCGGCGGCGAGCACGCCGAAACGGACCGACGACCCCGCCGGCGCCGGTGTGCTCAGCAGCACGGTTCCCGTCGTCGGTGCCAGCGGTTCACCGAAGAACCAGGACTCGGACCGGCCGGCGGAGAGGCCCGGGCGATCCCCGGGATAGAAGGGGTATGCCGTGTCGTTGTAGTTGGCGCCGTAGCCGCGCGAGAGCACGGGGTCAGTGCCGAGGTGCTCCTTGACCTGCGTGATCGAGCCGATCGAATCGGGCGCGGTGCCCAAGGGCACCAAGAAGTACTCGGGCAGGCTGACCACCTCACGGAGATTGAGCTGATCGAGTGCCCCCGCCGCGAGCTGCCCGAGGTCCAGGTCGTCCTGCTTGTGGGTGTGGGTGACGTCCTCGTAGGTGCTGTTGACGATCGACGCATAGCCCGACACTGAGGGCAGCCGCGGGATGATGTTGAGATCCGGGATGCCCTGGGGACTGCCCGGGTAGCTGGCGTAGGTCTGAGGGTCGTAGTTCAACATTCGAGCCCCGGCCGGCAGGTGGGCGGCCATCAGCTGCTGGACCGGCGTGGTGCCCGCCAACAGGTCGTTCGGGGGCGAATTGGTCAGTTGACTGGTCAGCGCCATGACCCCGATGTCGGCGGCGACGAAGACCGCGGCAACCCAGCGCCACCACGTGGTCGACAGGCGCGCCCGCAGCCACACCACGGCCGCCGCGCCCGCACAGAAGAGAAGGGCGATGAGCACCGCCTCGCGCACCGTCCTGGCCATGGAGGGGTGGATGGACACGCCGGCGAACGTCTGCACCACGCCGGCAGGCGAGGCCAGCGTCCACACACCGAGGGCGGCCAGCAGTCCGAAGGGCACCAGGCCCGCGGCCCGTTCGTAGCGCGCCAAGGGCTCACCGACATGTGGCCGCTCGGAGCGGTCGAGCCAACCGGCGAAAAGGACGCACGCCGCAGTGGCCACGGTGATCATGTTGCGGCTCTGCAGGCGCTGATGGCCGTAGAGCGGCAGGCTGTTGAAGACATGCTCCAGGGGCGTATTGGAGCCGAGCGCCAGCAGGTAGCCGAACACACCGACCACGTACCAGGTCAGTCGGTCGCGCGGTCCGATCCGGCTGGGCCAGCGCGGATGGAGCAGCGTGATGATCGCCACCAGAGGAAGGATCCCGAGGTACACGCCTACCTCGGGCAGGTTGTACTGGCTGAAGAACTGGGCCTCGCCCAGGTGGCCGTACCCTCCGTTGATGTAGGGAACCAACCAGAGAATGCTGAAGGGCTTCGGGTAGCTGCCGGCAGCGGCGACCACACCGCTCCCCCGCTGCGAACTACGGATGGCTTCGAGGCCCGGCAACCACTGGATGGCCGCCAGCGACAACGCCAGCACCGCACCGGTGGCGCCGCGCGAGAGGACGCGCCACCAGCGTTGGGCGTTGAGACCGGCCGACATGACCGCGAAGGCCAAGACGAGCAGCGCCTCGTCGAGCATGGCCTCGGGTGCCCCGGCCAGGATCACGCTGGCGAAGGCGATCCCGAGCAGAATCGACCAGCGCCAGCGTCCGTCGCGTGCGATGTGATGCATGGCGAGGAGCATCCAGGGGATCGCCAGGAATCCTTCGGTCATGTCGACGTGGTTGACCTGGTTCAGCACCGGACCGGCGAAGGCGAACGTGGCGGCGGCCACGACGCAGGCCGTCGTCGAGAGCTTCAGCGCCCGCAGGAAGACATACATGCTGATGCCGATGCCCGAGAACAGGATCACCTCGGTGGCGATCCAGGCTGCCCGGTCGGGCAGGATCACGAAGAGACCCGTCAACGGGTACAAGGCGCCCGCATTGAAGTCGGCCAGCAGCGGGGTCCCACTGAAGATGTATTGATTCCAGAAGGGCAGTTGACCGTGGCGCAGCATGTCGCCCACGAGGACGTGCAGCGGGTAGTTCTGCTGCAGGTTGTCGCCCGTGATGATCAGGCGGCCGCTGATCAGGTCAGGCAACACGAAGCCCAAGAAAGGCACCGCGATCAGCACGAGGTAGGGCCACAGTGGTCCCGTGTGCGCTCGAACTCGGTTCACGTGCGAGAGGTTGCCTTCCGGAGGTGCCCGGGGTGCCGGGCGATCTTGAGATCCCGAGCCCACTGCGTGCGGCCGACGGGCCCGAGTGGCGCCGGCCGACCCGAACGGTTCCGGCGAAAACTACCCCCTGGCGTGGCGATCAGGCTCCGTGCGAGGGCTCGGGGCTGCGTCCGCCCAGCTCGGCTCGGGAGGTCCGCGAAATCGCGCTCGAGGTGTTGCGCCACTGCACGCTGGGCGCGAGCGCGGCCCGCTCCAGCCGGTCGATGTGCTGGCCGGCGATGGAGAGCAGATCGCTCAGGAGCTCGTCGCCCAGCAGGTGCGGGAGCAGGCCCAAGTCGAGCAGCTTGGTGTGCGCCGCCCGGTAGTAGTGCTCCTCCAGCTCGACCCGGGGATCCTCCAGGTGCACGATCTCACTCCCGCCGGCCGCGGCGGAGACTATCCGGGCCAGGTCCCCCACGGAGAACGACTCGGTGAACTGGTTGAAGACACGGAACTCCCCTGCCTGGGCCGGGTGGCGAAGGGCCAGCTCGACACAGGCCATCGTGTCACGGATGTCGAGGAAGCCACGGGTCTGCCCGCCCTTGCCGTAGACGGTCAGCGGCTCCCCGGCTGCCGCCTGGATCACGAAACGGTTCAAGACCGTGCCGAAGACCGCGTCGTAGTCGAACCGGGTCGCCAGATCCGGGTGCATGGTCGTCTCGGGGGTGGACTGGCCGTAGACCACGCCCTGGTTCAGGTCGGTCGAGCGGAGGCCCCAGGCCCGGCAGCAGAAGGCGATGTTGTGGCTGTCGTGCACCTTGGAGAGGTGGTAAAAGCTGCCAGGCTGCTTGGGGAACGGCAGCACGTCAGTCCGCCCCCGGTGGGTGATCTCGATGTAGCCCTCTTCGATGTCGATGTCGGGCGTGCCGTACTCGCCCATGGTGCCGAGCTTGACGAGGTGGATGGCGGGGTCGACCTCGGCGATGGCGAAGAGGAGGTTGAGGGTCCCCACCACGTTGTTCACCTGGGTGTACACGGCGTGTTGGCGGTCCGCCATGGAGTAGGGCGCGCTGCGCTGCTCGGCAAAGTGGACGATGGCGTCCGGTCGGTTGCGGCCCACCATGTCGGAGACGAATGCAGCCTCGGTGAGGTCGCCGATGAACATCTCGAGCCGCTTCCCCGAGATCTCCTCCCAGCGCTCGACCCGGCGGTGCAGCGGGGCGATGGGAACCAGGGAGTCGACCCCCATCTCCAGGTCGTAGCCGCGCCGAGCGAAGTTGTCCGCCACCGCCACGTCGTGACCAGCCCTGGAGAGATGCAGCGCGGTCGGCCACCCCAGATATCCGTCGCCCCCGAGGACCAGAATTCGCACCTTGACACCTTCCGTTCGTGCAACAGCCAGATGTCACATGCGTGACCGCGGGAGTCTTCCGCTCTATCCTGGGAAACACCTGGGAACGCTGTGAGGGAAGGATTCGGGCCAGCCACCTCGTCCGGACCGAGCTGTGACAGAATCACTGCAGTTTCATGACGATCCGCCGGCCCGCACCACTCCGGTTGCACATTCGTGACGAAGGAATCCTCTCCATGGAGCTCTTGGCCCCGAACGCGATGATTCAACACCCAGCGCAATGACCCAGCACGAGACCATCGCGGGACCCCGAACACCGGACATGCCCGTGATGAGGACTCCCGCGCCGGTCCGCCTGCTGCGCACGGCCCTGCTCGGGTTCGTGGGCACAGCCGCCGTGGTGGTCGGGTCGCTCATGGGCGGGCAGTCGTTCGAGACCCATCTGCCCGGCGCCTGGTTCTTCGGCATGCCCGGCGGCCCGTTCGGGGGGATCGGCACGAATGCGTCACTGCCGACGATTTCCTCGCTTGCCCTCGTCTTCGGCGGACTGATCCTCTTGACCAGAGTCTGGATGGGACTGCTGCGCTACCTGCGCGAGCACGAAGGCTTTCCCGTGCGACGAGTCGTCCTTGTCGTCGTCATCTGGGCTGTCCCACTGTTGCTGGCGCCGCCCCTCTTCAGTCGCGACGTGTACACCTACGCCGCGCAAGGCGAGATGGTCAGCCATCACATCAACCCGTACGCATACGGGCCGAGCGTCCTCGGGGCCACACCGTTCAACGAATTGGCGGACGCCGTGTGGTCGAACACCGAATCGCCCTACGGGCCCACGTTCCTCACGGCCGACAGCGTGCTCGACCAGGCCTCGGGACACCAGATCCTGGCCGACCTCGTGCTGCTGCGGCTTCTCGCCCTGGCCGGTGTCGGCCTGATGGTGGCGGCCACACCCACGCTGGCCCGGTCGTTGAAGCGAGATCCGGCTCATGCCGTGCTCCTCGGTGCCGGTTCGCCACTGGTGCTGCTGGCGTTGCTCGGCGGTGCCCATAACGACGCGCTGATGGTCGGCCTCCTCATGGCCGGCTTGGCGGTGGCCAAACGCGTCGGCACCGTGCCCGGCGTCATCTTGTGCGCGTTGGCGGCCGGGGTGAAGTCGCCGGCCGCGCTCGGCGTGCTGTTCTTGGGTTGGGTGTGGGCCGGACCAGGCGCTCCGGTGCGCCGCCGCATCGCGCACACCGCGCTGGCCGGTGTCATCGCGCTGGCCACCATGGAAGTGGTCGCACTCATTTCGGGGACCGGCTGGGGCTGGATCCGCACCACCTCGACGGCGGACGCTTCCTTCACCGGCGTGACACCCGTGAACGTGGTCGCCCGTGCCGGATCCATCGTGAGCCACGTGGTCCAGATGCCCATCTCGACCATGGGCATCCGTCCGGTGTTCAGCGTGCTGGGACTCGCCATCGCCGCCTACGTGGGCTGGCGTCAGCTCCTGCGCTCGCCCCAGGAGGGGCCGGTCAAGACGCTGGGCATCACGCTGCTCGTCCTGGCCCTCCTCGGTCCGATCGTCTGGGCCTGGTACGTGACCTGGGGCATCGTCGTGCTCGCGCCGGCGGCCAAGGGCCGCATGACCTCACTCCTGATCGTGATCAGCACCTTCTGGGCCTTCGCCGGGATGACCTCGGTGCACGGGGTCTTCGAGCGGATGCTGCACACATTCATTGTTCCCGACCTGTTGCTGATCGCCTTGCTGGCCGCCATCATGCTCATGCCGTTGGGCCAGTTCTCGATCCCCCGGGCCAACCGGGACCGCATGCCGAGCATCACCCCCGGCAAGACTGCTCTGGCCGGCGCCGGATCCCACTGATCCTGCGCTCAGTCGGCCAGGTCCGCCTCCGACACCACTCGAGACGGCCGCAGGCGAGCCAGCAGCTCGCCCGGGACGCCGTTGCGAGCGCCGTACTCCTCGGCCCGATCCGGCCCCATGTAGCGGCCCCCGATCACGGTGGCCCACCGCCGCACCTCCTCCACGTCGTGGCTCAGCTCGACCGTTCCCTCGAGCACCACGAAGCTGAACGGCGGCCGTTCGTCATCCACGCACAGCGAGGCGCGCGGGTCGCGGGCCAGGTTGCGGCCCTTGACCGTGGTTTCACCCGTGTTGAAGAGGACGGTGCCGTCGCTCGTCCACCGCGTACCAGACCGGGGCCAGATGCGGTCGCCCGTCGGCCCGGACGGTCGCCAGCTTCCCCGTGTGCGGCGGCACCGCTTGGAGGAAGGCGACCACTTCAGTTTGGGACATGCGGTGCGCCATCTCAGCTGACGCCGGGGGCGGTGCCGGCGCCGCCGGCGTCGGCACCGGCGTGCATGTCGTAGGCCGCCTGCCAATCCTTGATCATCGGCCCGAAGGAGGCGGGGTTGTAGGCGTCCTCCTCGTAGGAGAACTTCATGTCGCCCGCGTAGTGCAACACGGTGATGTTGTGGGCCTGGTGGACGGAACCGTCGCCGGGATCTTGCATCCGGTTCTCGATGCGGCAGATCCACCAACCCCGCTCCTCGTCGCACACGCACCACGAGTGGGGAAAGGCGTTCATCGCCTTGTTGGGCCACTCGGCCATGAGCGGTGCGATCCAGTCGTAGATCTCGTCGGGCCCGCGAAAGGTGCCGAAGGTGTGCTCGAGGTACACGGCGTCGTCGGTGAACAGGTCGGCCCACTCCCGCCAATCGCCGCTGGCCGCGGACCGGCCCGCCGTCTCCATGTAGTGCTGATGCGCCCGCTCGAGCTCGTCCCTGCTCCAAGTGCTCATGACTTCAGTATCCATTCGCTCATCGTGACACTGCGCAAGGTGCTCAGGTCGGTGAATGCGTTGATCTCCTCGATCATCTGGGTGACGTGGGCGTTCATCGCCTCGGGGTCGCCATCGGCACAGTAGAAGAGCATGGGATCGGTCACATGCTCGAGGGAGGGCCAGGCTTCCTCCACGATGGCCGCCACCGGGGGCGCCCCCTCGGTCAGCGGCCGGAAGACGGCATTGCGCACGTAGCGGCACCGCGGCTGGATCTGCTCGGTGATCGGTGAGATCCGAGTGTGCCAGCGCGTGATCCACTCCTCGTAGCTGAGCTCGGGATGCTGCTGAATGAGCGCCACGGTGAGCACGCCCGGGGACCGCTCGCCGTCGGGCCAGGTCCGCGGCTCCGACCACCGGTTGCCGCCGTAGTCGCGGTAGAGCGATTCGACCACCGAGTACCCCGCCAATCGGCGGGCCACCCCACCCAGCACCTCTTCGTAGGGCCGGCGCTGCTCGACGCTGTCGAGCCAGACCGAGACGAGGCCGTGCAGCGGCGTCTCACCCTCGGGGGTGGGCACCGGCGCCGGGATGTCGCTCGCAGCATCCCAGACGTCCATACTCAGGCCGCGTGGCTCGAGAGCCAGCAGCTCGCTTCGCACCGGGCCCAACAGGAGCTCGGCCACGTCGTCGCGGGTCCGGTCCGCCTCCAGCCAGACCAGGTACATCAGCTTCTCCATCGTTCGGCCTCCATAGTGTTCACCAGCGCAACTCCAGCGACTCGCGCAGCGTCGCCTCGAACTCGGCGTCGCTCAGGGTGCGGCGCAGCTGGAGCACCATGGCGGCATCCTGGCCCACCTCCACCCGCAGCGGCGTCTCGGGATTCTCCAGGGCGTCGGCCACCGCGGTACCGACCAGCTCGGGCGCGGGCCGGCCCTCGGGGCCGACCAGCGTGCTCACCGTTCCACTCCACTGCGCTTGCAGCTCGGCGTAGTGCTCAGACCCGAGGTGATCGTCGTCGTGCTTCATACCTGGCGCGATGTACCCGGGCTCGACGAGAACCACCCGGATCCCGAAGTGGCCCAGCTCGTAGTGCAAGGTCTCCGAAAGCGCCTCGAGCGCGTGCTTGGATGCCGCGTAGACCCCTTCGAGCGGCGTCCCGATCTTGCCCTGCACCGAGCTGATGTTGACCAGCACACCGCTCCCCCGTTCCCGCCAGGCCGGGACCACCGCCTGGGTCACGCGCAGAGGTCCGAGGGTGTTCACCTGGAGCACACGGGCGAAGGCGTCGAGTGGGTAGGTCTCGAGCGGGCCGGTCCCGGGCACGCCGGCGTTGTTCACCACGGCGTCGAGCTCGCCGGCCGCGGCCACGGCCCGGGCCACCGAGGCGTCGTCGGTCACGTCGAGGGCCAGGCACTGCGAGGCCCCGAGCCCGGCCAAGAGGTCCGGATCGCGGGCGGTCGCCACCACCTCGTGGCCGCGGTCGGCCAGCACCTCGACGGTGGCCCGTCCGATGGCCCGGGCCGCGCCGGTCACCAGGACGCGCACGCCCTCAGCTCCCCTGGTGCTGGGGCAGGCCGACCAGCTCCTCGCTCAACCGCCACAGGCGGTCTGCGGCATCGGCGTCCTGAGCCCAGCGCCTGGGCCGGCGGGCCCGGCACTTGACGAAGTACTCGCCGCTCACGCCTTCGACGTCAGGCGACGAGGCCAGGTAGACGGACGTCCGAGCCCCTTTGGCCGCCGAAAGGAAGAAGGGTGAGGCGATCTTGATGCCGAAGGCGAGGAACCCGCGGGCGTCTCCGTCGGCGCCGTACCCCGTGCGCACGGTGCCGGGATGGAGCGAGTTGGCCGTCACGCCCGTGCCCGAGAGCCGTCGCGAGAGCTCGAGGGAAAAGAGGATGTTGGCCAGCTTCGACTGCCCGTAGACCCGCATGGCCCGGTAGTGACGGGTCGACTGGAGGTCGTCGAAGGGCAGGCCGTGCCGGGCCGCACCGTGGGCGGAGGAGGCCACGTTCACGATCCGGGCCGGCGTCGACTTCACCAGTCGGTCGAGGAGCAGATTGGTCAGGAGGAACGGGCCGAGATGGTTCACGGCGAACGTGGTCTCGAAGCCGTCGACCGTCTCGCTGCGCAGCGTCTGAATCAGGCCGGCGTTGTTGACCAGGACGTCGAGGCACGGCGCCAACTCGAGGATCTCGGCCGCGCCCCGCCGCACCGACGCCAGGTCAGCCAGATCGAAGACGACGAGTTGGATGGCGGCCTGTCCGTCCACGGTGTCGTTCACGGCGGCAACGGCGGCCCGGCCCTTGTCGGCATTGCGCGCCGTCACGATGACCCGGGCCCCCATGGTGGAAAGCGCCAGGGCGGTCTGGTATCCGATCCCGGAGTTGCCGCCCGTGACGACGACCGTCTTGCCATACATGTCGGGCACTACGCGCTTGCCTCCCGAAGACCTCGTCGTCCACCCTCGACGGCCTTGGCCGCCGGGGCAGCGGGCCGTGGACAGGCGTCAGCATTCCACACCCACCGGCGCTCACCGCCAGGTGTCGCGCGCCTCGACCAGGCCCTTGGTGGGATGAAGGAAGGAGCCACTCAGCGTGCGCTCGGCCGTGCGCATGTGCCAGCGCAACAGCTCCTGGCTGGCCGACCAGGCCGCCTCGAGCGCCTCGGGTCCGGCCGGGGCCCTGTCGTCGCCGGTGCCGGTGCCGTTGCCGCTGCCGCGACCGCTCCCGGCGGCGCCGACCCGGCCGGCCAGCAGGTTGTGTGTCTGCCCGGGGTCCTCGTCCAGATCGAAGAGGAGCGGGGGAAACAGATCGGAGGCCGCCCCGAACTGCACGTACTTGTGCCGGGGTCCGCGCGACACAGCGAGGGAGCAGTGGCTCATGGGCAGGCCGAACGCCCGCTCGGCGAAGCGATTGACCGGATCCGAAAAAGCCCATTCGAAGTGGGCGGTGTCGCGCCAGTGTTCGGGCGGGGCACCCGTCTCGATGAACGGGCCCAGGGACCAGCCGTCCGCCTGCAGCGGTACCTCGGCCCCGAGGTAGCCGCAGATGGTCGGGAGCACGTCGACCGACTCGGTCACGGCGTCGACCACCCGCCCGCGGGTCCGGTCGGCCGAGCGACGGGGATCCACCACGATCAGCGGCACGTGATAGCTCTCGTCCCAGTACCCGAGCTTCTCGAGGAGCCAGTGGTCGCCGCCCATCTCGCCGTGGTCACTGGTGAGGACGACCAGGGTCGAATCGGCCAGCCCGGACGATTCGAGGTAGGAGAAGAGCGGGGCCAGCCCGTCGTCGACCTCGCGCTGCGCGCCGTAATAGGTGGCCCGGACCTGGCGACGCTCGCCCTCGTCCCGCGGTGCGCTGATGACCGGGAGACCCGCCGTGACCATGGCGGCGAAGGGATGGATGGCCGCCTCCTCCTCGGGGGTGGCCCCACCGGTGAAGGGGCCGACGTCGTCGGCCGCGTAGAGGTCGTGGTAGCCGACCGGGTTGCGCCGAGGTGGGTGGGGCCGGATGAAGGAGGCGTGGACGAAGAAGGGATCGTCCCCGTTTTCCTCGAGGTAGTCCACCACGGCGGAGCGGACGAAGGAGGTCTGCGACAACTCGACTGGGAAGCGGGCGGGAGCCCAGGTCGACCCGTGGCGGTCGGCGTCCGGGAAACCCTCCATGGGCTCGTAGAGGTCGTGCGGGTTCGAGGGGACGTCGAACCCGCGCTCGGCCAGCCAACGCCCCCAGGCCGGCGAGCCCTGCTCCCACGGGTCCTCGATCAGGGCCCGGAACCCGGGCAGCACGCCCTCGTAGCTGAACAGCCGGGGGTCACCGGGCGGCACCGTGCGCGGGTCGATGGAGGTGTCGGTGTAGCCGAAGAGGACGGGGTCGTACCCCAGGGCCCGGGCGATCAGTGCGACGTTGGTGAAGCGGGTGTCGAGCGGGGTTCCGTTGAGCAGCGAGCGATTCCGGTGTTGGTACGTCCCGGTGTACAGGCAGGCCCGCGACGGGCCGCACGGGGCGGCATTGGCCCAGTGGTTGGCGAAGAGGACGCCCCGGGAAGCGAGCCGGTCGAGCGTCGGCGTCTGCAGGAGCGGGTGACCCAGTGCGGAGAGACAGTCGCCCCGCCACTGGTCGAGGGTGATGAACAGCACATTGCGGGCGGGCGGCATCGCGTCACTCTTGCCCATGGCGGGCACTCGGGCCCGGAACCGCGGCCCGATGGGACGTTCGGCCGCCGGTTCCGGGCTTACGAGGTCCGGATCGAGGTTCCTCCCAAACGGGTTCCGAAGTCGATCAGCCAGGCTCCGACGCGCGGAGCTCTGACTCGGTGCACCGCTCGGCCACCGGCAACCGGGATTCCGGCGGCCGAGCGCTGCGTCGCCCTGGGCTCACTCGTCGAGGTGACAGGCCGACGTGAGGCCCGCCGCCCACCTGCCGTTTCAAGCAGATCCTGGCGGTGGGCTGATGCCATCGTTTCGACTGCCCTCCCTTGGATCATTGCGTCCTCACCTCTTCTGAGCGCTTCTCACGCTCGATACCTGGCTCTCTCTTGCTCTCCAGACATCATAGCTGCCAGTTGACAAGAAATCAAGAATATTCTAATATAGGCCTATGCCTATGTTCACCGATGAGCAGATGGACCGGCCGCAACAGCCGTCGGTCACCTCTTCCGCTTCGCTGGCCACCGACCTCTCCTGGCTTCTCTCCGTGGCGGCCCGGCCCTCGATGCAGGCCAAGTACCCCAAGTTGGCCGAGATGTTCCACGGCCGCGAGGACCTGGCGGAGCGCGTCCGCACCTTCTGGGACGACGGCGCCGAAGAGATGTGCCTCACCGAGATGCAGGTGCTGGTGCATCACGGAGGAGGAACCTGCGAGACCGAGCCCGACGCGGTGTGGCGGGCCATTGAGAACGCGGTGGCCACCGTCCCGGTCGAGCTGGACATGCCGGCTGAGAATCCCGAGGAGCTCGCCACCTCCGCCTCCCGGTTTCGGAGACTCAGAGAGTCCTCTCCCCGGGTGCTGGACATGCCGTCTGAAAGTCCCGAGGAACTTGCCATCTACGCCGCCCGCTTCCGCATGCTCAGGGAGTCTCCTGAACTGGTGCGCGCGTACATCGAGCTCCTCAAGGAGGTGTGGTCGCCCGTCAACGACATCTGGCAACAGTCGCTGCCGGTCATCGAGGAGGCCGGTCGCCACGTCGTGGCCCAGTACCACCAGAACGGTCAATCACTGGATCAATTGGTACTCCCGGGGTGTGACATCCTGCGCGACCGGATGCCCCAGATCATGAGCAGCATCGGTCAGGGCATGTCGTTGCTCTTCGTCCCCTGCCTGTTCTTCGGTTCGAGCATGTACCTCGAGTTCCCCAACCTGGTCGTGCTGGGCACGGGCGTGGGTCAGGGCGACGTCGTGGCCCGTGCCCGGACGGAGTCGGTGGCACGCCGGCTCAAGGCCGTGGCGGATCCGACCCGGCTGGCCATCCTCCACTCCCTGGCCACTGCGCCCAGCACGGTGGGCGAGCTGGCCGTGCTCTTCCGCATTGCCCAGCCCACGGTGAGCATGCACGTCAAGGTGCTGCGCGAGAGCGGGCTGGTGAGCTCGGAACGGGTCGGCGCGCGGCTGCGCTTGAACGCTGACGCCTTCGCCGTGGAGTCGCTGCTCGACGACCTGCGCGCCGCCGTGCTTCAGCGCGCCGAGGGCGCCAGCACCACGGGGAGTGAGCGGATGCCGGCGACGGTCGTGGAGGGCACGCGTTCGGCCGTCCCGGTCACCGCATAACCGGGATAGCGCACCAGCAACTCCTCCACGAAGATCCGCGCCTCGAGCCGGGCCAGGCTGGCCCCGAGACAGACGTGCTCGCCGAAGCCGAATGCGAGATGCACCGGATTGATCGGACGCTGCAGGTCGAACATCGATGCCGTCGCGCCGAAGATGCGCTCGTCGCGATTGGCCGAGGCGTAGAGCATGCACAGGTAGTCACCCGCGGCCACCGCTGTGCCGGCGATTGTCACCTCGGCCGTCGCCGTCCGACAGAAGGCGTGGACGGGGGTGACCCAGCGCAGGCATTCCTCCACTGCGCCCGGCACGAGCGCGGCGTCTGCCGCGACCAGGGCCCGCTGGTCGGGGTGCTCGTGCAGGACGAGGGCGGTGCCCGAGAGCAGGGTGCGGGTCGTCTCGTTCCCCGCCACCAGCAAGGTGAGGAGGAACATGAACAGCTCCTCCTTGCTGAGCGGGCAGCCCTCAACCTCGCTGCCCACCAGCAGCGAGACGAGGTCGTCGCCCGGGTGGCGCTGCTTGGACCTGATGTGCTCGCCGATGAAGCCCGAGAGCTCGCCCAACGCCACCATCGTCTCGGCCGGCGGCAGATCGGGCGCCTCGATTGCCGCGTCCGACCAGCGCCGGAAGGCGGCGCGGTCGGCCTCGGCGATGCCCAGCAATTCGGCGATGACGATCAGTGGATAGGGCGCGGCCAGCTGGGCCACGAAGTCGATCTCGCCGGTGGCGTCCACCGCATCGAGCAGGGTCGAGGCCGTCTTGCGGATGGACTCGTCCAGTCCGGCCAGGGCGCGCGGCGTGAAGCGCCGGTTGACCAGGCTGCGGAAGGAGGCGTGCTCGGGCGGATCCATGTGCAGGATCGAGCGCGACGCCATGGCCTCGCCCGGCGGAGCGGCGCGGAGCGGGTCGTTGACCAGAGCTCCGCGGCCCGAGCAGAAGGCAGACGGGTCGCGACTCAGGTCCCGGATGTCCTCGTAGCGCGTGACCACCCAGAAGCCGGGACCGCAGGCGTGGACGGGATCCGATTCACGCAGCCGGGCCAGCACCTCGAAGTAGTCGGGGCGGAGGAAGAAGGTGGGGTCACGCGGATCGAGCTCCGCGCTGGCCTCGGTGTACTGGTCGGCCGCCATGGGCCGAGCGTACTGTGCACCGGGACCAGTATTTCCGGACTTGGAACGGCGACGCTCAGGAGGGAGGGAGGCAGGCAGTGACGACGGTGCACACCGAAGACCAGGTCCAGGTCCCCTCCGGCGGCACCTCCTCGTGACCTCGCCTTACCCGGCCTCGGGCGAGCACGCCCCTCTCTCGGGCCTCGACGAGTTCTTGGTCCACAACGCGCCCTACCCGGTGCGCGTGATGTGGACGCCCGACGCCCAGGCCTACGAGCGGGTGTGGTTCACCTGCCAGGACTCGGTGGGCCAGCTCCTCGTCGTCGTCGGTTTGGCCTTCTACCCCAACCTGGGCACCGCGGAGGCCTTCGCCATCGTGAACCACCGAGGGCGGCACACCACGGTGCGGGCCCACCGCAAGCTCGGGACCGATCGCATGGACATGACGCTCGGGCCCTTCTCCTTCGAGGTGGTCGAGCCCTTCCGCCAGTGGCGGCTCCGTCTCGACCCCGACGCCGTGGCGGCCGCCGTGGGCACCGACGCCGACGCCGGCAGCAGCAGCGGCGGCAGCGAGGCGACGGACCGGATCGGCTTCGACATCACCTGGCTCGATACGAAACGTCCCGTGTTCCGCCAACTGGCCGCCGGCATGATCGTCGGCGGCCGGGCCATGAGCCCCATCGCCGGCTACGACGGCTTCGGCCGTCAAGAGGGCTGGGTCGACGTCAACGGAACGCGGCACGATCTCTCGGGCACGACCCATCGGGGCACGCGCGACCATCACTGGGGTACCCGCGACGGCGTGGGCGGACCGGGGCGCTACATGGGCATGCAGCATCCGCACAGCGGCGAGTGGGTCGAGTTCGAGGAGCTCGGGATCTGGGGCGATCACGTCCTCTACAACCTCGGTGATCCGCGCAAGCGCAGCGCGACGCTGCGCGAGCGCCGCCACCGCATGCGCTTCGAGCCCGACACCCACCTGTTGGTGGCGGGCGAGGTCGACCTTGTCTTCGCCGACGACTCGGTCAAGACGATGACCTTCGAGCGGCTTGGTCACCAGATCGCGTTCCTGCGCTGCGGCATGTACGGCGGACCCAACGGCGGCACGCCCGACGGCGACCTGTGGCACGGCATGGCCGTGGCCCGCGGCAACGAGACCGTCGTGCACGCCCAGACCTTCGACGTCACGGAGCCGGCGGTGCGCCGCCGCCTGGCCGGCCAGGACCAGCACCACTGCCGCGTCGAGTGCGAAGGAGAGGTCACCTACGGCCTGGTCGAGCCCTACGACACTCTCTGCTACGAGGTCTCCAAGGCGGGCGTGCTCGGCTTCTCCCTCCTCGAGGGATGACGCCGCCTCGGCGGGCCGATCAGGTGACGATGACGGTGGCGGCGAGTGCCATCCGGTGGTCCTTGGACCACGGTGGTCCCAGCGCCGAGCGTGGGCCGTGCAGCACCGCCTCGCTCCGTGTCCCGAGCATCCGAGACGCCTCGGCCTCCACGTCCTTGGCCTCGAACAGATGGATGGCCCAGGCACGGGCGCGGCCGAGTTCGGCCATCACCTGGCGGTACATCACCGAATCGGCCCGGCTCTCGTAGGGCGCGCGCCGTTGGACGGCGATCTCGGTGGGGAAGTCGGCGGGCCAGGCCCGGAGTGAGAGCGAGGTGATCGGTGACGGCACCGTCGCCTCCAGGTCGTCAAACGCCGCCGTGGCGGCCCGGACGACCGAGGCCCGCACCCCGGCCACCAGGATCGCAAGCCCCTCGTCGCCGAGAAGCTCTCCCTGACGGTGCATGAGGTGGGGGCCACCTTCGTGATGGATCGGTGCGGGCGGCAGGCCCGGTTCGATCAGCTCCATTCTCCGTCGGTCCACGACCTCGTGGTCCGCCGACGCCGTGACGGCAACGGCCCAGCCGAGGTGGTGGGCGACACCCAGTCGGATGCCCGTCACCCTGACTGTGCCATGCGGGCGAGCAGGACGGCACCCATCGGATTGTCGGCTCGGCGTCGATCGCCGGTGATGCGCTGGTGGCGATCGTTGATGGCCAATGCCCGCACCAACGCGAAGACCTCGTGCCAGTCCAGATCGGCCAGCACGCGGCCGCTGGCCTCCTCGTAGCGGGCCACGACGTCGTCGCGCCGGGGAAAGCCCTCGACCCGTTGCCCGAAGAGGGACTCCATCATGTACTCGAGGCCGAAGTGCCAGCCGAGGTCCATCTCGGCGGGACCGATGGAGGCGAGGTCCCAGTCGAGCACCCCCCGCACCCGCCGCTCCTCGTCGAAGACGAGGTTGCCCAGTCGCACGTCGCCCCAGAGCAGAACCGGCGCCGCTTCGCCGGGTACCCGGGCCGCGCACCAGGACAGCGCCTCGGTCAGGGCCGGCAACGGATCGCCCTCCGACGACCAGTCGACGTACGCCGTCCAGCGGTCCAGCGCGTCGCGCACCGTCGTCCCTGGCAACACTTCACCCAGGCCGGTCCCGCGCCATCCGACGGCGTGGACGCCGACCACCGTATCGATGAGCTCGTCGTGCATGCGCCCCTGCAGGGTGACTCCGGCCGCGGTGACGTAGTCGTCGAAGACCGGTGCCGGTCCGGCGATGTCGCCGTGCACCAACGGCATGGCCAGGAACGAGGTGCCGATCCATTCGGAATCGCTCACCGTGACCGACGGCGCCGGCGCCGGGACACCGGCGGCGGCCAGCGCGTTCTGCACCGTGGCTTGGGGCGCCAGCTCGTAGCTCGGGAAGGTCGGCTCGAGCGGCGGCAGCCGGACCACCACCCCCGAACGATCCGGGCCCAGATCAATGAGCACCGTCTCGTTCGCCTGACCGCCGTCGGCGTGGGCGATGGAGCGAATGGCCGGCGGGGACGCGGGATCACCGACCACGGTGGGCACCTGGTCCGGACGGGCCGCCATCCAGCGCCCCAGCCCCTGTACCAGTGCGGCGTCGTCGCGCCGGCCCCCAGTCGCCATCCGCGGAGGCTAGTGCCGCTCGGTTCGATGACGGCCTGAGGAGGGCCAGAGTCCTACGGCAGGTAGACGACGGCCTGCCAGCGGCCCGTCGTCTCGACCAGGCAGAGCACGTCGCCCGCGTCCACGCTCCAGGTGACGATTTCCTGCTCCGACGCAGTCGCCGCCGTGCGCAGCACGAGCCCGCGTCGAACGTGGTCCTGGCGCACCACCCAGCCCGTCGGCAGTTCCACGCCGGCCTCACTCAGACGAGCCACCGCCTTGCCGCCCGTCGGGTGCATCAGCCCCACCGAAACCCCTTCGGACTCGCGGCGGTCCGCCTTCGGAGGGATCAATGTGGCCATCGTCACGGGGGACGCCCGGTTGCCGAACACGGCGAAGAGACCCGCGGGCTCTTCCGCCCTGACCGAATCCTCGGGCACACCCGGCAGGAGGTTCATCCAGCCGTCCCCGGCATGACGTAGCCGGGCCAGGGCGGCACAGGCGGGCTCGATATCGGGGGGCGTGAATTCGAACTTCTCCTTGGGCTGACGACGGCTCACCCGCGCCCCCCCGACGCCAGATGCGCCACCACTTCGGACGCGGCTCTCGCCTCGGCCCGGCGGTACCCAGCCCCCGCATAGAGGCTCATGTGCTGAGGGTCGCCGGCCGCCGCGGCGGCCGCACGCAGCGGTCGAGTCGCGTTGTTGATCTCCGGGTACGCCGCCGGTGCACGGGCGTGGTCGCGCACCATAGCGTTGACGAGGGCCCGGGCCCGGCGCCCGCTGAAGGCGCGGGTCACCGCGGTGGAGCCGAACGAGGGATCGGCCAGTGCCGCCTTCGCCAGCGGGTGGGCCCCGCTCTCGGGGCAACGCAAGAAGGCGGTACCGGCCTGGACGAGCGTGGCGCCACGGGTCAGGAGATCGCGCACGTCGACGGGACCGTCGACCCCGCCGGCAGCGATCAACGGCACCAGGGTGCGGCCCCAGACCGCGGCCAGCAGGGCGCGGATCGGCCGGTCGGCATCGGGGCGGAAGTCGTTGGACAGGCTGCCCCGGTGCGCGCCCGCCTCCGACCCCTGCAGGCACAGTGCGTCGGGGCCGACCCGCAGGGCCACGCCGGCCTCCTCGGGGGTGCTCACGGTCACCACGACGAGGGAACCGGCGTGTTGGAGGGCCCGCACCACGTCGGGCGCCGGCACGCCGAACGTGAAGCTGACCACCGCCGGCGGCTCGGCCAACAGCAGGTCGAGCTTGCGTGGGTAGTCGTCGTCGTCCCACTCAGGATCGCCGAGCGTGGTCCCGAGCGCAGCTGCCTCCGCCGCGAGCACCCGAAGGTAGGCGGCCAGTCCTTCGGAGTCGGTCGTCGGCCGGCCCGGCAGGAAGAGGTTCACCCCGAAGTGCTCCACACCGACGGCCCGCACTCCGGCCATCTCCTTCGACAGGACCTCGGCGGTCTTGTAGCCCCCGGCGAGAAAGCCGAAGGCGCCGGCGCGCGACACCGCCACCACCAGGTCGACGGTCGACGGCCCACCGGCCATGGGCGAGGCCACCAGCGGTATGGGGCTGAGCGCACGCAGACGCCGGGCGGCGGGGGTGGTGGGAACGGCGCTCGGCACGACCAAGGCGTACCAGTGCCCGCTACGGTGGGCAACTCCATGACGCCGCTCGACCTGGTCACCACGCTGCGTTCGACGGGCGCAGTCCGCGACTTCCATCCCGACCCAGTGCCCGACGAGGTGCTCGAGCGCCTGCTCGACACCGCCCGCTTCGCCCCCTCGGGCGGCAATCGGCAGGGGTGGCGGGTCATCGTGATCAAGGACCCGACAAAACGGCGCGCCCTGCGCGACCTCTATCTCGACGGGTGGTACCCGTACCTGGCCATGGCCGCGGCCGGACTGGTCCCGATGAACCCCCTCGCCGACCCGGAGGTCGAGTCCGCCGCGGCTGCCCACGCCCCCGAGCTCGCCGAGGCGGGTGCGGCCAACCCCGGCTTCGCCGAGACGCTCGACTCCGCGCCGGCTCTCCTGCTCGTCCTGGCCGACCTCGCCGCGTTGGCCACCATCGACCGTGACCTCCCCCGCTACACCTTTGTCGGCGGTGCCAGCATCTACCCCTTCGTCTGGAGCCTGCTGCTGGCCGCCCGCACCGAGGGCCTCGGCGGCGTGACGACCACCATGGCCATCCGGCGCGAGGCCGACGTGAAAGCGCTCTTCGACATCCCCGAAAGTGTGGCGGTGGCCGCCCTGGTCGTCCTCGGCCGGCCGGTGACCCAACCGCGCCGGCTGACCCGGGCTCCGGTCAGCTCCTTCGCCTGGTTCGACCGCTACGAAGGCACACCGCTGGCCGATTCTTGAACGCCCAATCGGCGCACCGACCAGGACACCCCGGCTTCGACCGACCCGCGGCGCGTGCTCAAATGGCCCATGGCCCAGAACGTGCTCGGAGACGAGCTCCAGCCCTGCAACTTCGACCCGCTGACCGGCTTCTACCGTGACGGCTGTTGCAACACGGGCGCCGAGGACCTCGGCGTGCACACCGTGTGCACCCGCGTGACCGCCGAGTTCCTGATTTTCTCCGCCTCGGCCGGCAACGACCTCTCAACCCCGCATCCCGAGTTCGGTTTCGCCGGGCTCCAGCCCGGTGACCAGTGGTGCCTGTGCGCGCCGCGCTGGCAGGAGGCCTTCGAGGCCGGGGTGGCGCCGCCGGTGGTGCTCGAAGCCACCCATGCCGCCACCCTCGAGTGGGTGCAACTCAGCGACCTGGTCGCTCACGCCGTATCGGAGCCCTAACCTCGGCCCCCATGTTCAGGAACGCCGCATGAGCGGAACCACAGTCAGCGTGGACCGGGTGATCAACGCGCCGGCCTCGGCCATCTTCGCCATCGTGTCCGACGCCTCGCGTCACCCCGAGATCGACGGGTCCGGTTCCGTGGTCAAGCTGAAGGAAGGTTCGCCCGAGCGGCTGCACCTCGGCTCGGTCTTCGGCATGTCGATGAAGCTCGGCGTGCCCTACGCCATGAGCAACACGGTCATCGAGTTCGAACCCGACCGGTGCATTGCCTGGCAGACCCGGGTGGCCGGTCCACTGGGGCGCTTTCTCGGCGGCCGCATCTGGCGCTACGAGCTCGAGGACAGCGGCGAGGGCACCAAGGTCACCGAGACCTGGGACATCTCCCAGGACAAACAAGGCCTCCTCCTGCGCAGCGGCCGGGTGGCGCAGCAGTTCGCGGGCACCATGTCCAAAACGCTCGACAAACTGGCCGCAATGACGGAGTCCCCGGCCGAGGGCTCCGGGCCTGCGTCGGCCTCGTGAGCGGCAGCGCCCGCCCGATCGACGCCGCCGAGGTCGACGCGGCCTGGGAGGAGCGAGTCCTTCCCGCCCTCAGCGCGTACACCCGCATCCCCTGCCTCTCCCCCGCCTTCGACCCCGAGTGGCAGGCCCACGGCCACATCGACGAGGCGGCCGCCCTGCTCCGACAATGGGTGGACGATCAGGGCGGCGGCCTCACGACCGAGGTCATCCGGCTGCCGGGGCGCACGCCGGTGCTGCTGGTGGACAACGGGGGCAGCGGCGATCCGATCGTCGTCTACGGGCACATGGACAAGCAGCCGCCGCTCGGCACGTGGCGTGAGGGCCTCGGCCCCTACGAACCCGTGCGCGAGGGCCATCTCCTCTTCGGGCGAGGGACGGCCGACGACGGATACTCGACGTTTGCCGCCGTGACCGCGCTGGCGGCGGCGGGCGGCGGCCAGGGCCGCGTCCTCGTCCTCATCGAGGCCAGCGAGGAGAGTGGCAGCCCCGACCTGGCCGCCTATCTCGAACATCTGCGGACTCGCGTCGGGACGCCGCGCCTCGTCGTCTGCCTCGACTCGGGCGGCCTCAGCTACGACCGCCTCTGGCTCACCTCGTCGCTGCGGGGGAACCTGGTCGTCACCGTCACGGTCGACGTCCTGACCGAGGGCATTCACAGCGGCCAGGGCGGCGGCGTCGTGCCGTCGTCCTTCCGCATCCTGCGTCGCATCCTGTCGCGCATCGAGGACGAGACGAGCGGGCGCATCTTGCTGCCCGAGCTCCAGGGCCGGGGCATCCCCGAAGCGCACCTCGACAACCTGCGGGCCGTCGCCACCGAATTCCCCGACAGCGAGGCGCCGGTCGTCGAAGGGCTCAGGCTACTGGCGGCCGATCCGGTGCAGCGGCTCACGGCGCGCACCTGGGGGGCCGCGCTGGAGGTGACCGGCGCCGACGGGCTACCCAAGCCGCACGAGGGGGGCAACGTGCTGCGACCATCGACCACGCTCAAGTTCTCCTTGCGCCTGCCACCCGACGTCGACGCCCAAGCGGCGAGCGACGCCCTGATTTCCGCCATCACCACCGACGAAGGAGCACACATGACCATCGACATGGAGGCGGCGGCCCAGGGCTGGGTGGCCGAACCGCTGCGCGAGGACATCGCGGCATTGCTGACCCGGGTGTCCAACGAGCGCTTCGGGCGCGACCCCGGAGCCGTGGGCGAGGGCGGCTCCATCCCCTTCCTGGCCGATCTGCAGCAGGGTTTTCCCGGCACCCAGTTCGTGGCCACCGGGGTGTTGGGACCGCACTCCAACGCCCATGGGCCCAACGAGTCACTGCACATCCCGATGGGCAAGGCGGTCACCCATCTCGTCGCCGAGCTCCTGGCCGCGGGAGTCTGAGCGTGGCGGGCGGAGAGGACGCAGCGGCGCTGCCGCTGGCCGGCAAGGTGGCGTTGGTCACCGGGGGCAGCCGCGGGCTGGGCGAAGCGATGGCGCTGGCCTTCGCCGACGCCGGAGCGGACGTCATCGTGGCCAGCCGCAAGCTCGAGAACTGCCGGGCCGTGGCGGCCGAAGTGGAGAAGAAGGGCCGCCGGGCGCTGGCCGTCGGCTGCCATGTCGGCCACTGGGACGAGCTCGAGGGCCTGGTCGAGCAGTCATACGACGCGTTCGGCCGGGTCGACGTGCTGGTCAACAACGCCGGTATGTCGCCCCTCTACCCCGACCTCGAGTCGGTCACCGAGGAGTTGTGGGACAAGGTGCTCGGGGTCAACCTCAAGGGCCCGTTCCGCCTGACGGCGTTGGTGGGCACGCGCATGGCGGCCGGCCCATATGGTGGGTCCATCATCAACGTTTCGAGCACCGGCTCGCTCCGCCCCGGCCCCCACATGTTGCCCTACGACGCGGCCAAGTCGGGCCTGAACACCTTGACCGAGGGCTTCGCCCAGGCCTTCGGGCCCACCGTGCGGGTCAACTGCATCATGGCCGGACCGTTCCTGACCGACATCGCCAAGGCCTGGGATCCGGCGATTCGGGAAGGGGGCATGCCCCGACACGCGCTGCGCCGGGCAGGTGAAGCCGAAGAGATCGTCGGCGCCGCCCTCTATTTCGCCACCGATGCTTCGTCGTACACGACCGGCGCCATCTTGCGCGTCGATGGAGGGATCCCATGACCGTCACCCCGACCGAAGACCGCGCCGACTTCTGGTTCGACCCGCTGTGTCCCTGGGCCTGGATCACCTCACGCTGGATGCTCGAGGTCGAGAAGGTGCGCGACATCCACACCGACTGGCACGTGATGTCGCTGGCCATCCTGAACGCCGACCGCGAGGAACTCTCGGAGCGCTACCGCGGGTTGATGGAACGGGCGAAGGGAATGGTACGCGTCTGCATGGCGGCGGAGCAGATGAAGGGCAGCGAGATCCTGCTGCCGCTCTACACGGCGCTCGGTACGCGCATCCACGTGCAGGGACGGGGCAGGGACGAGACCCAGGGCCCGGCCATCCTGGCCGAATCGCTCGAGGAGCTGGGCCTGCCGGCCTCGCTGGCCGAGGCGGGCACCTCGGACGAATTCGACGAGGCGCTGGCCGCGTCGCACCACGCCGGCATGGATCCTGTCGGCGACCAGGTGGGCACGCCGGTGATCCACTACAACGGCCGAGCCATCTTCGGCCCCGTCGTGACGCCTGCCCCCAAGGGCGAGGCGGCCGGGCGCCTGTGGGACGGGGTGCTGCTGTGCACGGGGACCGAGGGCTTCTTCGAGCTGAAGCGGACGCGCGACCTCGGTCCGATGTTCGACTGAGCCAGCTCGCCGGACTCAGTCCGGAGCGGCCGGAAGGAAGCTGAAACGGACCTGCCGGCGCGGGTTGTCCTCGTTGAGATCGACCAGCACCACCGACTGCCAGGTGCCGAGGGCGACGTACCCACCGAGCACGGGCAGGGTGACCGACGGGCTCACGATGGCCGGAAGGACGTGGTCGGCTCCGTGACCCGGCGAGCCGTGGGCGTGGCGGTAGCGATCGTCCCGGGGCAAGAGGCGCTCGAGAGCGCCGAGCAGGTCCCCCTCGGACCCGGCGCCGGTCTCCATGACGGCCAGGCCTGCCGTGGCATGCGGCGCCAGCACGTTGACCAGGCCGTCACCCTGGCCGGCGCAGAACCGGGCCAGCTCGTCGGTCAGATCGACCACCCGGCGAACCGAGGTGTCAACGTCGATCTCGGTCGAGCGCATGAAAAGAGTCTCGCCGCCTCGTTGTCGGTGAAACTGCCAGGAGCGGTCGACACCGCGTTGAGGCTGCAGGTGCCCAGGACCTGGAGCGTCTGCCCCGCCGAGGGTGCTCCGACCAATGACGAGAGGCCCTCGGTCTCGATGGTGCCGGGACCGGGGGTCTTCGTCGGAGGCTCGGTGAGGTAGTCGACCGTACCGCCATCGACCAGCACGGTGGCACCGGTGATTTTGCCGAGACCCTCAGCGAAAGTGTTCGGGCCCACGGCCAGCTCGCCCGATCCGGCGATGGTGCCCTTCTTGTTGCTGAAGACGGACCCCGTCACCGCGGTCTCGGTCAGTCTTGACGCCACTGGCGATGTTGAGCGTGCCCTTCTTGTTCGTGAGGCCCTTCTTTTCCGCCGTGTAGGTCGTGTTGACATTGGCGTTGAACGTGCCCTTGGCCAGAAGGATGTCGTCGTCGATGGTCCGGCCACCGTCGCCGGCACCGTTGTCGGTCTGGAGCACGCCGCCCTGCCCGATGGTCAGGATGTCCGTTCCCATCGCGTTCTTCCCGGCCAGGGTCGCTGCGTTGCCACAGCTGACGCTGCTGAGATCGATGGTGCCGGTGGAGGTCATGGGTTGATCGATGACCTCGTTCGCGTTGTTGGAACAGGTGCCCAAGACGTCGAGGACCTGGCCGGTCGACATCGTCCCATCGAGAGAACCCAGACCTTCAGTCGTGATGATCGACGTCCCGGACCCGGTGTAGTGCAGGGCGACACCACCGGTCGTGCCACTGGCGGGACCAACGAGGAGGACCGGCTCGGTCCCGGTCGTCTGCCCAGCACCCTGGTTGAAGGTATTCCCTCCATCGAGTTGCAGAAGGCCAGTGCCGGTCGAAGCGATCGAACCTCCGGTCGTGTTTGTGAAGGTCGACGCCACCCGAGATGGGCCCGGTCAATGAGGTACCGGTTGCGATGGCCAAGGTCCCAGAATTGTCCCACGTGCCACCGGAGTACGAGCCCGAAGCGTTCACGTTCACATGGCCCTTGTTGGTGAAGGTGCCGGTGATTGTGCGTGCGCCACCGACACCGCTGTCCACATCGACGGTGCCGGCGCTCTGGTTGGTGAAGGTATGACCCGAGCCGATGACGAGAGTGGCGTTGTTGCCGCACCCGGTCGAGCTGAGGTGCACGGTGCCGGCGTTCGTCTCGCTTTGATCGACCGTCTCGACCGCGTTGTTCGAACAGGTGCCGTCGATCGAGAGCACCTGATTGGCCCCGATCGCTCCATCGAGGGTCCCGGTGCCGCCCTCGGCCAGGACGGTCGAGGTACCCGTACCCGTGTAGTGGAGCGCGACGCCGGTTCCGGTCGCCGGTCCGGCCAACAGCACCGGCCTCGCCCGAGGTGGTCCCGTTGCCCTGGTTGTAGGTGTCACCACTGTCGACGGCAAGCTGGCCGGTGTGCATGGTGCCGTTGCTGGTGACCGAGCCACCGGTGTCGTTGGTGAAGGTGGAGGGCGACGTGCCGACGGTCCAGACCTGGCCGTCAGCGATTGTGACCGAGCCACCGGTGTCGTTGGTGAAGGTGGAGGGCGACGTGCCGACGGTCCAGACCTGGCCGTCAGCGATGTTCAACGCGCCGGCGTTGTCCCACGTGCCACCGGTGAACGTCCCCGACGCGTTGATGTTCACCGTTCCGCTGTTGGTCACGTTGCCGGTAACGGTCCGTCCACCGTTACCAGCCCCCAGGTCGGTGGAGATGGTCCCCTGATTCACCAGGGTCGTCCCGATCGACAGCGTCGACGCGTTGCCACAGCCGGCACTGGTCAGGGACAGGTGCCCGGTCGAATTGATGAGATCGGTGTCGGTCCCCGAAGTGGTGTTCTTCGTCACGAGGGTCACGTTGTCCGAACAGGTGCCCTGCACGTTCAACGTCTCCTGGTCGCTGGTCGCGCCAGAACCGAGGACGAGCGAATCCACCGACTCGGAACCCGCAGACGGCTGGTAGGTCACGTTGTAGGTGCCGGGGACAGTGATGCAGGCGACGTCGCTCGAGCCCGGCACCGCGCCCGTGCTCCAATTGGTCGGCGTGTCCCAGTTGCCGCTGGTGGCCGTCTTCCATGAGTCGGTGCACGCCGGTGGCGCCGCCGATGCCGGCGTGGATACCACCACCGCGCTCCCGATCAGTGCTCCGCCTCCAACTGCAATGCCGCTCAGGGCAAGCGCTCCCACCGAGAGGGCGCGCCATGGACGTCGCCAAGCATGCGGCACGTGTTTCTCCTCGCCTTGTCGTCCCCGCGACGGTCAGACCGCCACCTGATCCGAGTCGGAACCTAAACCACCTTCGGGCGATGGACAAGGCCTTTTCTCACCGGAAATTGCCCTTTTTTGAAGCAATCCCAGGACAGTGGCGCAGGAACCCAGCCGATTCCGCGTGGAATCCACCTAGACGCAGGCGGGTCCACGTTCACCCTGACCTCACTCGATGGAGTCGAGCCTGGGCGCAATCGGGCCGCACCCCGCACGCCGCGTCACCAGTACTGCGCCATCAGCTGGCTGGCCCAGGCAGGCTGGCGCACCTCCGAAGCCGGCGGCTCGAACTCGCGCATGTAGGGCTTCACGTCGAGCACCGGCGTACCGTCCACTGCATCGAGCCCCCGCACCCGGAGGTCGAGACCCTCGACGCCGAGCAGTCGACAGGACGACACGCCCAACCGGTTGGGCCGCATCTTGGCCCGCTGGGCAAACATCCCAACCGCGGGCCAGTCCGAATTCCCCCGGGGATGACGAGCGCCGGTCTGCACAGCCGACTCGTCGACCAGGTGGAACGAGAAGACGACGACCAGGTGGGAGAACGTCTCGAGACCGGCCACGGCTTCGGGTCCGAACCTGTCGCTGTCCAGGGATATCACGGCCTCCACCCGGCCCCATTCGTCATCCTCCGTGTCGTGACGGCCACCGACGACGAGGCCCACGGGCTCCAGCGTGATCATGCTGGACAACGGTAGTTTCTTTGGTTGTGACCGGTGAGGAGCGCGGAACCTGACCGGCATCATCGCCCTCAACGAGCTGCGCCGCCGGCTGCGCGACCGCTCAGTGCTCATCACCAGCCTCGTGGCTCCCCTGGCCATCGCGGCGATCCTCGGGTTCGCCTTCGCCAACCGCCCACCCGCCGGCCCACTGCCCATCGGGGTGAGCGGTGCCTCTCCCGCGGTCGTGCGGGCGGCGGCCCATGCGGCGCAGCTGCCGCCGAACGCGACCGTCCACGTCGTCGCCACGCCCAGGCGCCTCGAGCGCGAGGTGGCGAACGGCACGCTGGCCGGTGGTGTCGTGGCCTATCGGGTGCCCAGGAGCCTGGGTGATCTGCTGATCCCGATGGTCTCCCCGGGTGCGACCAGGACGCCCGGCTTCAAAGTGGTCGATCGGGAAAATGCCCTGCTCGGGCAGGAGACGGCCCAAGCAGTGGCGGCGGGGCTGGCCAGCCGGTTGTACGCGTCACGCCTGGGGAACGGGCCGGCGGCGGCTTTGGCATCGCTCACCGTCGAGTCGGCGACCGTGGGCAACGGAGGCAAGGCGGTTCTCGACTACTTCGCACCGTCGATCGCCGTCGTCTTCCTCTTCATCGGCAGCGGCCTCGGGATGCGCTCGCTCATGCTCGAGCGGACCGGGGGGACGCTCGTGCGCATGGCCGCCTCGCCCGTGCGGCCGAGCGCGGTGGTGACCGGCAAGTTGCTGGCCGTCGGGGTCACCGGCCTTGTCTCCATCCTCGTCGTCTGGGGGGCCACCACCGCCGTCTTCGGAGCCGACTGGGGTGCCCCCCTCGGCGTCCTTCTCATGTGCCTGGGCGCAGTGGCCGCCATGTGCGGCTTCGGGATCCTGGTCACGTCCTTCGCCCGCAACGAGCGCGAGGCCTTCGCGGCGTCCCTCATCGTGGGCCTGGTCCTGGCCCTCCTCGGCGGGAACCTCTTGCCGCCGGGAGCGCTGCCTGAAATTCCTCCAGGTGCTCAGCCTGGCCACACCGAACGGCTGGGCCCTGGTCGGTTTCGGACGGTTGTCCCTGCTCCACGATCCCGCCGGCGACGTGATCGGCCCGTTCCTCGTGCTCGGCCTGATTGCCGTGATCACCATCGGGCTGGCCATGATCCGGGTGCGCCGGATGGTGGCACCGTGATCCCGGTGGTCAGGGTCAACGTGCGTCGCGCCGTGGGCGACATCCGTCTCGTCTTCGTCGCCACGGCCTTCCCCGTGCTCTTCATCCTCGTGACCGGGTTGCTGGCCGGCAGCCCGCGCGAACCGGTCGGCTTGGTCCACCCGCCGGCCCGGCTGCTCCAGCTGGTGAACCACACGGATGGGCTCAAGGCGCATGTCGAGGCGAGCCGGGCCACGCTCGACGACGACATCTTGCGTGGCCGGGTGGTCGCCGGGTTGGTGACGCTGCCGGCAGGTCCGGGCCGGCTTCATGTCCAGTTGGTCACCGAGGGCGCCAGCTCCAGCGCCGTGCAGGCGCGCACCGACGTCGTGGCCTTGCTCGATCTCATGACGGCCGAGGGCAGCCGCGCCAAGCTGACCGACGTCACCCTGGCCCACACCGACATCCCTCCGCCCATCAGCCCGTTCGCCTACGTCGCGCCCGCCAACCTCGTGCTCTTCCTCGGCATCACCGTGCTCCTCCTGGCCTCGGGACTGGTCGAGTCGCGCCGGATCGGGGTGCTGCGCCGCCTGGCTGCGGCGCCGATCCTGGGCCGCTCGGTGATGGCGGCCCAGACGTTGTCGTGCCTGGTGGTCGCGGCGGGACAGTCGGCGGGCCTGCTCCTGGTCGGGCGCCTGATCTTCGGGGTGCACTGGGGGAACCCGCCCGCGGTCTTCGTGGTGCTCCTCTTACTCTCACTCAGCTACGCCGGCGCGTCGGGGATCCTCGGGTCACGGGCCCGCTCGGAGGAACAGACGGTCTCCGCCGCCGTCGTCCTGGGCATCGTGTGCGGCATGCTCGGCGGCTGCTTGTACCCGCTCGACGTGGTCGGGCCCGTCGTGCGGACCGTCGGACACCTCGTCCCCCAGGCCTGGGCCATGGACGCCTTCGTCAAGCTGATCTACGACAACGTGGGCTTCGCGGCCGTGTTGCCCGAGATCGGCGCACTGTCGGTGTTCGCCGCCGTCCTGACGTTGGCGTCGGTGCGGATCTACGCCCGGACGATGTACTCGCCGGGGTGAAAGCGCCGGGTCAGCCGGCGAAACTTCCAGGTGTGGTCCGGCCACAACGTCGTGTTCCGGCCCCGGTGGTCGAGATACCAGCTGCTGCAGCCGCCCTCCACCCAGACCGAGTGTTCCAGCCGCCTCTGCAGGCGCTCGTTGTAGCGCCGCTGCACTCCCGGACGTACCTCGACCGTGGCGACACCGGGTCGCGCCATGAAGTCCAGCGCACTGGCGACGTAGTTGATGTGCGACTCGATCATGAAAATCATGGAGTTGTGGGCCAGCGTCGAGTTGGGGCCGATCATCAGGAAGAGGTTCGGAAAGCCGGCCACCGTCGAGCCCGCGTAGGCCTCGACACCGTTGGCCTTCCAGTGCTCGGAGAGGCGGACGCCGTCGCGCCCGACGATGTGCCCGGCGTAGGGCGGTTCGGCCGCCTCGAAACCGGTGCCCATGATGACGACGTCGACCGGACGCGCGATGCCGTCCTGACCCACCACCTCGCGGGCGGTGAAGGACGCCACCGGGCAGTCGACCAGCTCCACGTTGGAGCGCGCGAGCGACGGGTAGTAGTCGTCGGAGAGAAGCATGCGCTTGCATCCGGGCTCGAAGTGCGGGGTGAGCCGCTGGCGCAGGTCCGGGTCGGGTACCTGGTGGGCCAGATGACTCAGCGCGAGCTTGCGTACCGCCTCTTTCCGCTTGGTGCCGTTGCCGACGAAGATCGACAACAGGGATTCGAACAGCATGTAGATACGCAGGCGCGAGAGTCGTTGGGTCGTGGGCACGGCGCGATAGAGGGCTTGTCGAAGGCGGGACACGGCACGATCGCGCCGAGGCATGACGAACGGCGGCGTGCGTTGGTGCAGGTACAGGTGCTCGACCACCGGCGCAATCTGCGGCACGAACTGGATGGCGGAGGCACCGGTGCCCACGACGCAGACCCGCTTGCCGCTGAGATCGAAGCCGTGGGCCCAGTTGGCCGAGTGGAAGACCTTGCCCCGGAAGTCGTCCAATCCGGGGAAGTCAGGGATGGACGGCTCGCTGAGCGGACCCGTGGCCCAGACCAACACTGGCGCGGCGTACTCCTCGCCCTCGACCGTCCGGATGTGCCAGCGTTCGGCCCCGGCGTCCCAGCGGGCTTCGGCCACCGAACAGCCCAAACGGAGGTGGCCCCCGATATCGAAGCGGTCGACGCAGTGGCGCATGTAGTCCCAGATCTCGCTCTGAGAGGAGAACGCCCGCGTCCAGTCCGCCTTGAGGGCGAACGAGAAGGAGTAGAGGTTCGAGGGGACGTCACAGGCCGCGCCGGGATAGGAGTTGTCGCGCCAGGTACCACCCAGGTCATCGCCCCGGTCGAGCACGACGAAGTCCTCGATGCCCATCTCCTTGAGGCGGGCGGCCATGCCGAGCCCGGAGAACCCGGCCCCGACGAGGACGACGCGGTGCTCGTGAATCACGACGTGGCGGCCACGAAGTCCACGATCACCTTGGCCAACTCCTCGCCGCGGTCTTCCTGGAGGAAGTGCCCGCCACCCATGATCGTCGTGTGCGGCTGGCCTTTCGCACCGGCGATCCGCTCCTTGAGGTTGCGGTCGGCGCCCTTGGTGATGGGGTCTTGGTCGCTGAAGGCGCACAGGAAGGGCCGGTCGAACGCCGCCAGGCCCACCCAGGCGGCAACGTTGGCGTCGTGGGCGGGGTCGTCGGGGCGTGACGGCACGAGCATCGGGAACTGGCGTGCCCCGGCCTTGAAGGTCTCGTCGGGGAAGGGGGCGTCGTAGGCGGCCCTGACCTCGTCGGGGATGTCGGTCACGCAGCCGCCCTTGACGATGACGCCAGTCGGGAATTCCTCTACCTCCTGGGAGAAACGCTGCCAGGCGAAGAACGCATCACCGGGATTGGTGTCGCCGGTGGGCAGGAACGTGTTGGCCGCCACCACCCGGGCAAAGTGCTCGGGATGCTCCCCCACCAGGCGCAGCCCGATCAGGCCGCCCCAGTCCTGGCCGACCAGGGTCACCCCCCGCAGGCGGAGCCGGTCGAAGAGCAGCTCGCGCATCCACTCGACGTGGCGGGCGAAGGTGTAGTCGCTGCGCTCGCTGGGCTTGTCGGAGCGACCGAAGCCGACCAGATCGGGCGCGACCACCTGCAACCCGGCATCGGTGAGGACCGGGATCATCTTGCGGTAGAGGTAGCACCACGAGGGCTCGCCGTGCAGGAGCAGGACCACCGGCGCGTCCGGGTCACCCTCCCGGAGGTAGTGGACTCGCAGCGTGCCGCCCTCGGAATCTGCGAGCTCGGCGTAATTGGGCGCGAAGTCGAACTCCGGCAGGCCGGCGAACCGTTCATCGGGCGTACGCAGCGTTTTCATTGAGGCTGGAGCCTACGCCGTCCCTCCTGGAACCGCCCGGTGCGGGATGCGCCAACGTCGCCCCGCCCGTAACCTGACACTGACGTCACCCATCGACTCTCGAGGAGCACTCGCAATGGTCACCGATGCCCAGCCCTACGACCCCTTCACCGCCTTTGACGACGTCGTGGCCGGAACGACCCGGGACCCCTACCCAGCGTTGGTCGAGAAGCGTCGGGACACCCCGCTGGCCAAGGGCTTCACCATGTCGCCCGACGTCTTGCCCGAGGGCTTCGACCTGGAGCCTGGGTGGATCGCCTACCGCTACGAGGACTGCTCGCGGATCCTGCGCGACGCCAAGACGTTCACCTCGACCGGCTACGACACCTCCATCGGGATGGTGATGGGGCACATGATTCTGGGCATGGACGACCCCGAGCACCGGACCCACCGCAACCTGGTCGCCCATGCATTCCGCGAGAAATCTCTGGCCCGCTGGGAGCCCGAGTTCATCGGCCCGATCGTCGACGAGCAGATCGACCGCTTTGCCGAGGACGGGCAGGCGGAGCTCGTCCGCCAGCTGACTTTCGAGTTCCCCGTGCGGGTCATCGCCCGCCTGCTCGGCCTCCCCGAAGCCGACTTCCTCCAGTTCCAGCGCTGGTCTATTGAGCTCATCGGCCTGGTGGCCGACATCGACCGCGGGCTGGCGGCGTCGGAGTCCTTGCGCGAGTACTTCGCCGGCATCGTCGCCGATCGGCGATCCCATCCGGCCGAAGACGTCATCAGCGACCTGGTCTCGGCCGAGGTGGACGGCGAACGACTCTCCGACGAGGCGATCTACTCCTTCCTGCGGCTGTTGCTCCCGGCCGGGGCGGAGACGACGTACCGGTCCTCGGGCAACCTTCTCTACCTGCTGCTGACCCATCCCGACCAGCTCGAGGCGGTGCGGGCAGACCGCGCGCTCCTCTCCCAGGCCATCGAGGAAGCGCTGCGCTTCGAGCCACCGTTGCTCACCATCTCCCGGACCGCAACCTGCGCGGTGGAGATCGCCGGGATCACCCTCGAAGAAGGCGAAAGCATCACGACGCACCTCGGCTCCGCCAACCACGACGAGACGCGGTGGGACGACCCGGAGACCTTCGACATCTTCCGCCCCGCCATCCCGCACATCGCGTTCGCCCACGGGCCGCACATGTGCCTGGGTATGCACCTGGCCCGACTCGAGACCCGGGTCCTGCTCAACCGGGTGCTCGACCGCCTGGACGACGTGACGCTGCGGCCGGGCGACAGCGACCCTCACATCAGGGGCGACATCTTCCGCTCGCCGAGTTCGTTGCCGGTTTCCTTCACCGCGACGGCCTGAGCACGTCGCGCCGACCGCCGGAGCGACCCCGACAACCTTCAGCCGGGGCGGATCGACTCGACCGTCTCGCCCCGGGCAACCAGCACCGTGCTGACCAAAGAGGGTGGGAACAGGCCATGCGAGATGACGCCCGGCACCGCGCTGAGCTCGGCGGCCAACCGGGCCGGATCGTCGATCACCCCGCCGTAGTCGGCCAGCACGCCGGCGTCAGGAGTGCGCGGCGCATCCCGCAGCACCGCGAACTCCAGCCTACGCAGCGTCGAGGGCAGGCCGAAGGCGAGAAGCTCGAGGGGAACCGGGGCATGGAGCTGTGAGACTGGCTTGTCCGACGACACGATGACCACGAACCGGTCCGCGGCGGCGGCCACGATCCGCTCTCGGGTGTGCGCCCCGCCGCCCCCCTTGACGAGCCACCCGACCGGGTCCACCTGGTCGGCGCCGTCGATCGTGAGATCGAGACGGTCCAGGTCGTCGAAAGGCACCACGTCGAGGCCGTGGGTACGGGCCGAGTCTTCCGTGGCGGGTGAGGTGGCCACGCATGTGATGGAGAGTCGGCGATCGGCCAAGGCCGGGATGAGCTGGGCCACGGTCGTGCCGGTGCCCAGGCCAACCCGCATGCCGTCCCCGACCAGGGCGGCGGCGGCTCGGCCGACCACCCGCTTCTCTGCCGCGATGTCGATCATGGGCTCAGCTGCGCGGGATGTCCTTCCAGGGCAGTCCCTTGTCGGCCCGGACGTCTCCGGGCAGCCCGAGGACGCGCTCGCCGAGGATGTTGCGCATGACCTCGGAGGTGCCCCCTTCGATGGAGTTGGCCCGCATGCGCAGGAACACCTTGTGCACGTCCGCTGAGCCGATCCCCACCAGGTCCGGCCGCACCATGGGGTAGCCGGCCGGGAAGAGCATTCCTTCCGGGCCGAGCAGGTCGAGGCAGAGCTCGGTCACGCGCTTGTTCTCCTCGGCCATGGCCAGCTTGGCCACCGAACCTTCCGGTCCCGGAGTGCCGGCCCGCCGGGTCTGCGCCGCCCGCATGTTGGTCATTGAGTAGACCTCGCCCCGGATGTAGCACGACATCAAGCGGTCCCGCAGCGCGAGCGCGTGCGGAGAGGTGTCGCCCTGCCAGCGTTCCTTCCAGAGACCTATGGCGTCACCGACCCTTCCCCCACCCCGTCGGGTCACGGCCCCGCCGATAGAGACGCGCTCGTTCATGAGGGTGGTGACGGCCACGCCCCAGCCGTCACCCTGGCCGCCGATTCTTTGGCTGTCCGCCATGCGGACGTCGGTGAAGAAGACCTCGTTGAACTCGGCTTCGCCGGTGATCTGGAAGAGCGGGCGCACGTCGACGCCGGGTGCCTTCATGTCCACCAGGAATGCCGTCATGCCCTTGTGCTTCGGCGCATCCGGATTGCTGCGGGCGATGATGAGCCCGAACGACGAGAGGTGGGCCAGTGTGGTCCAGACCTTCTGACCGTTCATGAGCCACTCGTCGCCGTCACGCTCGGCCCGAGTCGCCAGTCCGGCCACGTCGGACCCGGCGCCGGGCTCGCTGAAGAGCTGGCACCAGATCTCCTCGTTGGAGAAGAGAGGGCGCAGGTAGCGCGCCTTCTGCTCGGGAGTGCCATGGGTGGCGATCGTGGGTGCGCACATGCCGTAGCCGATGGGATTCTTGAACCCGGCGGCCGGAGCACCACCCGCGTTCAGCCGCTGCATGGCCCGCTGCTGGTCTTTGGGCGTGAGGCCGAGCCCGCCACAATCGGGTGGGAAGTGCACCCAGGCCAGGCCCCGATCGAATTGTTCCTCGAGGAACCGCTGGGGCGGAGTCGTGGCGGGGGGGAAGTCGGCCAGAAGGCCGTCCACCAGGTCATCGACGTTCGCGCTCATGTCCGCACCCTATAGCGTGCATCCGTGCAGGAACCTGCTCGCGGCGCCCTCAGAAAGACAAGGTGCGGTCCAGGCCACGGTGGGCGACGAGAAGCCGCCCCGGAGTGACCGACATCCTGACTCTCCGAGACGGGAGGGTCCTGGCCTACGAGCAGTACGGGGATCCGGCCGGCTTTCCGGTCCTGAACTGTCACGGTGGTATGAGCTCGCGCCTCGACGCCGCCCCGGCTCATGAAGCAGCCCTGGCCAAGGGGGTGCGCCTCATCTCACCAGATCGTCCCGGCATGGGTCTGTCGACCTACCAACCGGGGCGCCGCCTCCTCGACTGGCTCCACGACGTGCGCGAGCTCGCGGCGGCGCTCGGGATCGAACGCTTCGCGGTGATGGGCTGGTCGGCTGGGGGGCCGTACGCCGCCGCCTGCGCCGCTCGGCTCGGCGATCGGGTGACAGCCGCTGCGCTGCTCTCGAGCTCCGTGCCGCTCGACGCCTACGGGACGACTCGGGGGTTGACGTCCGAGGACCGCGGCTTCCTGTTCCTGAGCCGCCACGCCCCGTGGCTGGCTTCCGCCATCATGAAGGTCGGCATCCTCAATACGAGCAACACCCGGTTGCTCAGCGCCGTCATGCGCACGTTCCCCCCGGCTGACCGCAGCGTCATCTCCGAGTGGGGACCGCCCGAGTTGGCGCTGTCCTTCGTGCGCGAATCGATGCGCCAAGGCCCTGCCGGCTGCATCCAGGACTACCGGATCTTCGGAGACCCCTGGGGCTTCGCCCTCGAGGAGATCCACCGTCCCGTGCAGATCTGGGAGGGTTCAGACGACCCGACCGGGCCCCCCGGGTACCGCGAGTTCCTTCATGCGCACATCGCAGGGTCCACGGTCACCGTCGTCGCCGGCGAGGGACACCTGTCCCTTCTGCCTCATCAGGCCGGGGCGATCTTCGACGCGCTGCTCGGCGGGGACCACAGCGCGGAGTCCACGGCGCGGCGGAACGTGGGGTAGGCGTCGATCCTGGCTCGAGAGCTCTAGAGCCCCCCCCAGTTCTTGACTTGGTACGGCGCCACGATTGGCGTCCCGACGACGAGTTGGATCTGGTAGTGGTCGCCGAGGGGCAGGTTGCGGGGGTCGCCCGTGTAGAGGGCCGGCTGCTTCCCCGGAGAGGTGAAGAAGGCCGTCACCTTCCCCGTGGCCGGACCGACCTGGTTCGAGCTCAGTGGCTGGCCCCACAGGTCGAAGAACTGGCCGAGCGTGAAGGTGGTCGACGTGCTGGGCGACTCGACGTGGATGATCCCATCCTCTGCGTGCACGTGCAGCCAGTAGAAGCAACTCCCGGTCTCGACGAACGGTTGGCCGTTGACGTTTTGGGTCTCGAAGCCCGGGACGCCGATGCCGTAGGGGATGACCTGTTGCTTGCCGTCCACGAAGATGGTCAGGTGGGTGTGGACGTGCACGACCAACTGCTCGCCGGCCTGACAGGCCACGCCGTTGATGGTCTGGCCCGTACCCGCGTTGATCAAGGTGGCCAACTTCGGACCCGAAGGGACAGCCACGGTCTCGGGTCCCGGCGTGCCCGCGGGCGGCTGGACCCAGCTCGATTTCATGGAGGCCGGGATGGCCTGGAGGGGTACGTGCGGGTTCTTGAACGTCGGCGGCACGCCCGTCGAACCACCGCCGGTCAACGTGAGAACGAGGACGACCACCAACGCGATGACGGCCACGCCACCGAGTCCCCAGAGTCCGACGCGGAGCTGCTTCTGGCGCTGCTCGGCGCGGCGCCGCTCCTCCGCCCGGCGCTGGTTCTCGGCTCTGCGCTGGGCCTTCGACTGCGATCCACTGGTCATCGGCCGCTCAGCGTATCGAACCAGTCCCAGCCGTTGGCATCGACCGGCTCCAGCGGCCCGGCCCATTCGACGCCATCGGCATGGTCTCCACAGAACGATCCCAGGTCCTCGGCCACCCTCCACAGGTCGCCGTCCACGAACGACACCGTGATGTGGCGATCATCCGCGCCGAATTGCCACACCCCGGCCACCCCGTCGTGCCCGATGAGCCCGGGCGCCTCGAGCCTCGGACCCACCACGGCGTAGAGCCCGGCGGAAGGGCGGAAGGGCACCGCCTCGGGCGAGATCAGCACCCGCGGTGCGGCCCAGCGACCCTCGATCTCGAAGGGCCCGGAAAGGAGGGCTTTGCGCTGCCGGAAAAAGCGACCCTGGCCATGCAGGTCCTTGGCCAGCTCGAAGAAGGGGGGAATCACGGACTCGTCCCGCAGGAGGTAGAGCGTCATGTAGTGGAAGGGCTCGAGAAGCGGCTGAGACGTCACCTCGACCGCACGGCAGCGGGGCGATCGGACCCAGCGTTGGCCGAAGTTGATGCCGTCGATGGTGAATTGCTCCGGCTGGTGGTCGAAGACGTGCCAGAGGTTGTACGCCTCGTGCGCACCGGGATCGGTGATCTCGGTGAAGGAGAAGAAGCCGAGCACCGGATGAGGGTAACCGCTGCCCGGAATGCAAGAATCTGCGCCCGATGAATCGGGCTTCGACCTTCCTCGCCGGAACCAAGGTCCTCGACATGAGCATCTGGCGCCCGGGGCCCTACGCCACGTCGCTCCTGGCTGCCCTGGGCGCCGACGTGCTGAAGGTCGAACCGCCGGGCGGTGACCCGATGCGGTACTACGGGAGTCTCTTCGACGAGATCAATGCCGGGAAGCGGAGCATCGTGCTGGACCTCAAGGACGGGACCGACCGCGCTCGCTCCTTCGAGCTGGCTCAGCAGGCCGACGTGGTCGTCGAGGGATTCCGGCCCGGAGTGATGGCCCGTCTCGGCTTCGGCGATCCCGACGTCCGGGCGGCCAATCCCGGCATCGTCTACTGCTCCATTTCCGGCTATGGCCAGGACGGGTTTCGGGCCGCCCTCCCGGGACACGACGTCAACTACCAGGCGTGGTCCGGTGCACTGACGCCCGAAGGCGGGGTCGGGACCATGCCCCGGCTCCCCGCAGCCGACCTGGCCTCGGGTGTGACCGCGGCCTTCGGGATCTGCGCGGCGCTGCTCGGCCGCGCCTCGAGCGGCGTCGGCGCCTACCTGGACGTGTCGATGACCGACGTGATGTCGACCTGGACCGGACGGACCGGCGCCACGGCGGGCTTCCCCGAGGCCTCCACCTCGGAGGCCCAGGCCGTCCCGGGTTACGGCCTCTTCGCGACGGCAGACGACCGGCAGGTATCCGTCGGCGTGGTGAACGAGCAGCACTTCTGGTCGCGTCTGTGCCAGGAGCTCGGCCTCGACGATGTGGCAGAACTGGACTTCGAGACGCGCAGCGGCCGGGGTGGGGAACTCCAGAAGGACGTGGCAGCAGCGATCGCCGGGCGCGAGCGCGACGACCTGGTGGCCGCCCTGGTGGCCGCGGGCGTGCCGGTCGCCCCGGTTCTCGATCGCAGCGAGATGGTGGCCACGGCCCCGTTCCCGCCCTTCCCGATCCGTCTCGGCCTTCCAGCACGGCCGGGACCCATCCCGGCCCTCGACGAACATCACGGACAGGGTTTTCGCACATGACACAGGTGGCCAACCTCCTCGCGGCGACAGCCCGCACCGACGGCCGCACCGCGGGTATCAGCCCCCAACCAAGCCGGCGCTTGGCCCTGGTGACCTGCATGGACGCGCGCATCGACGTGTACGGGCTCTTCGGTCTGGACCTGGGCGAGGTCCATGTGATCCGCAACGCCGGGGGAAGGGTGACCGACGACGTCCTGCGCAGCCTGGCTCTTTCAACCGGGGTACTCGGGGTCGACACCGTGGCACTGATGCAGCACACCGGCTGCGGGCTCGAAGGCGTGACCGACGCCGAATTGGCCGCTCGCACAGGAGCCGATCTGGCCTTCCTCGCCTTCGATGATCACTCGGACGCCCTCGAGCGCGACGTCGCCCAGTTGGCGGCCACGCCGTATCTCGGGAGGATCCGGCACATAGCCGGCTTGCTCTACGACCTCGAGAGCGGCGAAGTACGAGAGCTCAGCCGTTGGGAACGAACGGCCTGAACCTCCGAGTGCGCCGGCCCCAACGGAGCCCCGCACTCTCCGCGCCGCCGCGTGCCATTCCGGGCCTGCCGACGGGGCCTGTCGTGCCCATAGCCCACAACTGCACTGTGAGCAGGGAAGAGTGGGATGTACAGTTCTCCGACGTCTTTGAGCAGATCAAGGCCGACGTAGGCGGTAGACCGAACAACACGGTGAATCCCGACGTGGTGCCCCCGCCAAGCTGACCCGAAGGAGCACAATGTCCCCCCATCCGACGACCGGTCGCCCGAGGAGGCGCCTTTCCGTCCTCGCCGCGCTCGTCGCCTGTCTCGCCTTCATCCCGGCGCTGCTGGCTCTGAGCCCGGGTGTGGCCAGCGCCGCCGCCCCGGACAACGTGGCCCAACCGGTGAATTTCGGCGATGCAGGCTTCTACGGCCCGGCGGGAGGGCTCACCCTCAACGCGCCCGATGTGGGGATGGCCTCGACCTCCGACGGCAAGGGCTATTGGATCGTGGCCTCCGACGGCGGCATCTTCACCTACGGCGACGCCGGCTTCTTCGGCTCGGCCGGCTCCATCCATCTGAACCAGCCCATCGTGGGCATGGCGGCCACGCCCGACGGCGGCGGCTACTGGCTGGTCGCCTCCGACGGTGGCATCTTCACCTACGGCGACGCCGGCTTCTACGGGTCGCGGGGTGGGCAGCCCCTCAACTCGCCGATCGTGGGCATGGGGGCCACGGCCGACGGGAAGGGCTACTGGCTGGTCGCCTCCGACGGTGGCATCTTCACCTACGGCGACGCCGGCTTCTACGGGTCGGCCGGCTCCATCCACCTGAACAAGCCCGTGGTCGGGATGGCGCCGGCGAACGGCGGCGCCGGCTACTGGTTGGTCGCCTCCGACGGTGGGATCTTCACCTACGGCGCCGCGCCCTTCCTGGGCTCCATGGGCGGGACGCCGCTGGTCTCCCCCATCGTCGGCATGGCCGCCTCGGGCACCGGGTATCTGCTGGGCGCCGCCGACGGAGGCGTCTTCAACTACGGCACGGGGTTCTACGGCTCCATGGGTGGCGCTCCGCTCACCAACCCGATCCGGGCCATCGCCGCGACACCGAGCGGTGCCGGCTACTGGCTCCTGCCCTCACCGACGCCGCCTGCCCCACCGAGCGTGCAACTCGGATCCACAGGTGCCGCAGTGGCCCAGCTGCAGACCCAGCTCTACTCGTTGGGTTACTGGGTCGACACGACGAACGGCAACTTCGACGACAGCACCCAGCAAGCGGTGTGGGCGCTCCAGAAGGCCGCCGGGCTCAACCCCGACGGCGTGGTCGGCCCTTCGACCTGGGCTGCGCTCGCGGCCGGCGTCAAGCCCACAGCGCTGCCTGAGAGCGGCTACCAGATCCAGGTCAATCTGGCCAACGACCTCATCATGGTCGTGAACAACGGCCAGGTCGTCTGGACGCTCAACACCTCGACCGGTGGTGGCTACACCTACACCGAGGACGGCCAGACCAACGTGGCGACCACCCCGACGGGCGTGTTCCACACGTTCCGCGTCGTGGACGGCACGGTGACCGACTCGCTCGGCACCCTCTTCATGCCGCGGTTCTTCTTCGAGGGCTACGCCATCCACGGTGACACCAGCGTCCCGCCCTACCCCGTGTCGCACGGGTGTGCTCGGGTCAGCAACGAGGCCATCGAGTGGATCTGGGGAGCCAACATCGATCCCATCGGCACCACCGTCTGGGTCTACTGATCGGTCGGGCGCCCGTTCGGGCGAAGAGGCGGAGCTGTTGCTTCGGCCCAAGCGTGCCCCGTCAGCACCGGGGCAACGGGATCGCTTCCAGCTCCTGAGGGACCGGGACAACGGGATTGCTTCCAGCTCCTGAGGGATGGGGACGCGCAGCCGGTTCCCACCTCGATCGGAGGCGATTTGCACGAGCAGTGTCGCAACTGGAGCTCGTCGATGGAAGAGGTGGTCTTTCCGGGTAGCTCAGCTCTGGTCGACGAGGCAAGGCATGGATGGTCATCCGTTGCTCCATGGTGCGCACTTCTTGTCGTGTCCGGGTTCACTCGATTGCATTTCCGGCAATCACTCCCTTGACCCGCGCCCCAGCGAAAATGGCACGCCGCTTCTCAGCTCAACCGGCGATGACACTCTGTATCGACGGCCGTTGCACCTGGCAAGGAGAGCCATGCGCCGCACGCTCGCACCCGACCCACCACGACCGCGGGCTCCCTGACCAGGGGATCCCCGCCTCACGGCGGCGCGGGTATTACGCATGGCCGCACGGGGTAGACATGAGAGATGGAGTCGCTAGCGACTTCGGTCGTGGTCGGCGGTCGCTACCGCCTCGACGGCTTGCTCGGCGAGGGTGGTATGGCCCGTGTCTTCGATGCCTTCGACCTGACGCTTGAACGTCCCGTCGCGGTGAAGGTCCTCCGACCTGAGGCCGATGCACTGCCTGACGTACAGCGTCGTTTCCACCAGGAAGCCCGATTTGCCGCGCAGATCCGTCATCCACACATCGTGGCCATTCTCGACTTCGGCGAGGAGAAGGGTCACTCGTACCTCGTCATGGAGCGGCTGTCGGGCATCACCCTCCGCAACGAGATGGCATCGGGTCCCCTACCCCCCGGCCGAGTGGTCATGGTCGTGCGAGAAATGCTGACGGCGCTGCGGGCGGCACACCTCCACGGCGTGCTTCATCGCGACATCAAACCGAGCAACGTGCTCCTCCAAGACGACGGGCATACCAAGCTGACCGATTTCGGTATTGCCAAAGGCTTGAACCAAGGCCGTCCGCTCCCGGTCAATCCCGACGAGACGATGACCGGCGTCGTACTCGGCACCCCTGGCTACTTAGCGCCCGAACGAGCGGCCGGGTTGCCCGCCTCGGTGCAGTCCGATCTCTATTCGGTCGGAGCGGTCATGGTCGAGGCGCTGACCGGGACACGCGTTGCTGCTGGGACTGATCTTCCGGATGGACTGCCGTCGGTCCTCCACCGAGTGGTCGGCCGAGCGATGGCGATTGATCCCAAGAGCAGGTTCGAGTCGGCGGACGCCATGCTCGATGCCCTGCAGGCGCCGTCGGATCGGGCCGGCGTAACGACTCAGATCATCAATGCCCCTGTTGTCCCAGCGCCCCCGGCGACGTCGAACGCCACGCGGACGGCCGCTGCACCGCTCACCGACCCAGTTCGGACCGCCCGGACCGCTGCTCTCACGGAAGGACCGGTGTCAGCCCCGCCACGCCGGCGCAAGCTCTGGACCGTGCTGGCCCTCACCGGAGCCGCCGCCTGCTCCCTGATCGCATCGCTCTTCGTTCTTCTCGAGGGCGGCGCGCAGACCACAGGGCGTGGGGTGCCACCGTCCAGCCGGGCCCACGTGGCCTCGACCCCCACTGTGGTCACGACGTCGACGACAACGACGACCACCGCGACCACCACGACCACGTTGGTGACGACGACCACCGTCCCAAAGCCACATCACGGCAATTCGCCCCTCCACCAGCTTCATGAGGAGCAGCGACGGCGCCCTGCCGTCTCCTGGCCATGGGCACGGCGGCGGCCATGGTGGCCGCGGTGGTCAGGGCTGATCGCCCAGTGACCGAGGGGTGAGCGGGCTCTCGAAGGCAACGCGCCAACCCGACTCACGAAACCGTCTGACGCTCAGAGAGGTTTCAGCGGCTCTCACACGACGTGGAAACGCGCTCGAACGATTTTATTTTTCTCCGGTCTGAATCTCTCGCGGAAATCATCTTGCTATCGCTTCCTTGGGGTTGGCTGCGCGACGGCTGAGATTGGTTACCGGTGGGTAGTCATCACCCCGGGTGAGTTCTGCGCAACGATACGCGCGCATGCACCAGACCGAAGCTGATCGAATGCGTTGAACGTTGCGTGACACGCGCCACGCGCACGGGATATCCGTGACACATAGTTGTGAAATACGTGACGTGCTCGTTGCACCTTGAATGTTCGTACCCCGGGGGGGTGATTGACAAAGGCAGTACCACGAGTGATACTCACCGCGCTCTCACGATGTGTGAGAGCACAAAGCAGAGGGCGTCCGCCCACAAAAATGGGGGGGAGCATCTAGTGGCGTTGTCATTACGGATTCTCCCCGGGTCAACACATACCTGAATGAAGGAGAACACGAGAGTGCTGAAGAATCGAATCATGATCGGTGCTGCCGCGCTGACGGCTGCTGCAGTTCCGTTCGCTGGATTGGCTCTGACTGCTGGTCCTGCTGGGGCCGCAAAGACCAAGACGATCACTTGCACCAAGATGTCTGGCAATACCGCCAAGAATCTCACGCTTTCTGGTTGCAATGGCAATACAGGCGGGAAATCAAAGCCGTTCAGTGCCGCTTTGCTTGCGGGTGGCGGAGCGATCACGTGGGCGAATGGCAAGACGACCACCTTTGCGGCACCCACGCTTGGTAATGGTACGAACTGCAAGGCTGGGACGGCCACGGACGTCACGGCGACCGGCGTCGTGACCGCCGACACGACGAAGTCGGCCAAGCCGATCCCCGGCACCTTCAACGGAGAGGTTTGCATCAACGGCTCCGGCAAGGCCTCACTGCCTGCGGGCCACCCGCTGACGGCCAACTGAGGCTTCCTGGCGACACCCACTGGCACGCTTCACGCCAGGTGGGCAGAACAACGTGATTGACGAATGGGCCGGGCACCTGGTGCCCGGCCCATTCGCGTTCACGCAACTCGGTGACACCGCGGTAAATGGCACACTGACGGCGCTTCCTCACCTGTGGGAGCGGAACGCCTCCCTGTCCGCGGTATGCGGACATTTCCGAACGAAGTGTCACTCGACGGACCAGCCTGACGGATCTCGTCCGACCCTTCCTGAACGTCAATCCGGACCTGAGGTACGAGACAAGGCGTAGAAGACGAGCGTCGAGAAAGTTTTTATCTCTTGTCGGATTTCTCTCGCAGACTCATTGGGAAACGAATTCTTGCGATTGGGCTGAACAGAACCTGAGATCGGTTACCCGTGAGTAGCCATCAATCCTTGTCCTATTCGACGCAACAATTTGCGGACATTCTTCGGGGCAATGGCGGTTCGGATGCGATGCGGGTCGCGCGAACGAGCATGAGATAGAGCTGATACTCCGCGGAAGTTGTTCAGCATTCGCGTGCTCCATAGCCCGAAGAATGGTTGACAAAGGCAGAACGACAAGTGATACTCACCGCGCTTTCACAATCACGTGGGGGCACGTAGGAGAGGGCGTCCGCCCGAACAAAGAGGGGGGGAGCATCTAGTGGAGTTGTGGTTACGGATTCTCCCCGGGTCCATACATACCTAAATGAAGGAGAACACAAGAGTGCTGAAGAATCGAATCATGATCGGTGGCGCCGTCGCGGCGGCCGCAATCGTTCCGATTGCTGGAGTGTCCGCGCTGGCGGCTAGTCCTGCAGGGGCCGCTAAGGCGCCGAAGGGGATCATCTGCACCAAGGTGAGCGGTACCGCCAACGCCACGACGATGAAGGCCAAGCTCAACTTCTCGGGTTGCACGCCGACCAAGAACACCGGCGGCACGGGCAAGAGCGCGGGGTCAGCCTCGTCGACCTCCGGCAAGATCACGTGGAAGAACGCGAAGACGACCAGCTTCAGCGAGGCCACGTCCACTGGGACCAACTGCGCGGCAGGCAACCTGGCCGATGAACTCATCACCGGCAACGTCACTGCCGACACCACGAAGGCCACCACAGTGGGCGCCGCAGTGTCCGGCGAGATCTGCGCCACCCTGAAGGGCTCGAAGGTCGTGCTGACCAATGCACCTGGGGTGAACTTCGTCATCGCTCCGTCATAACTAGCTGTTTCGTTTCAACATACGAAAAAGGGGCTCGCCGACCGGCGGGCCCCTTTTTCGCGCGGCGGCAAACGGACCCTCGAGGTTGCCGTCTTCTCTTACGCTCGTATCCCGAACCACCGCTCGCGCCGAGTGGACCCGAACTCGACCTTCGATGCGGCCAACTCCTCGGAAGCCTCGGTGAATGTCCCGACCGGGGTGGGCCCACCAAGAAAGTTGGCCTCGAACCGCGCCACCTGTGGACCGCCGAACTCGATGTAGCACGTCGCCATGCCTTTGTAGGGTTTCGGCGGATCACCACCGCTCATCTGGTGGACCAGGACGTCGGCGAGCGTGCCGGCCTCGCCCTCGGCGATAGCGCCGACCCGGGGGACCGGGGCGCTGGTCACATCGCCCACGGCGTAGACGTTCTCGAATTTCGTGGCGAACGTGGCGTGGTCGACAGCGACCCAGCCGTCCTCCTCCAACAGTCCCGAATCCTCGAGCACCGCAGGTGCCTTGTGGACCGGAATGCCCAGGAACAGGTCGTAGTGGATGACCCGCTCGTCAGCCAGAGTTGCTGTTTTGCTGGCGGGGTCGAGGGTGATGACTTTCGACTGGGGCAACCAGCCGATGTCTCGCTCCGAGAGCGCCTTGAGGATCCCTGCGGATGCCTCTTCCGAAATCGGAATCGGCTTGGGCATGGGGCTGATCACCTTGATGGTGCTCTCTGACCGCCGACCTCGTCGCTCGAGGAAGTCGTGCATCATGATGGCCGTCTCGAACGGAGCAGCCGGGCATTTGAAGAAGGGCCCCAACACCCCGACGATGACGTCGCCGCCCTGAAAGGCCGGCAGGACGTTCCGGACTCGGTTGGCTCCCTCGACCGAGTAGTACTCGGTTCCTTCCTCAACCATTCCGGGTGTCGCGGCCGGGTCGAGGTCGGCGCCCAATGCCACGACCAGAACATCAGGTTGGTAGGTCGAGGCATTCGTGGTGACCCGGCGGGAGGTGGCGTCGATCGAGGTGATGACCTCCTGGCGGAACGTCACTCCCGGCTTCTTGAGGTTTGCGTAAGGCAGGCGGACTGAGGCGAGGTCAGAGCGCCCGAACATCAGGTCGAGCTTGGAGAAGCCGAACACGAACGCGTCGTGGCCATCGATGATGGTGACCTCGACCTCTCCCTGGAGATCCTCCGAGAGCCTGGTCGCCAACTCCAAGCCGGCGAATCCTGCGCCCAAGATCAAGACGGTCTTCATGAGATCCTCCAAATGCCAGAACGAATTCGGATGTCGCTATAGCTGTTGCAGATTATGGCTCATCGACCAAGCGGCCTCGTGCGAGCTCCACGGCGCGTTCGGTGCCGCACGCTTCGCCTTGACCGGGACCAGAGACGCATCCACAGGCACGTCATATTTCGCGAAGTCAGCCCGACGGCGAGCGCGTTGTCATCTTCGCCGCGGGAGCAAACAACACCTTCTTCCTCAACGCCTCTGACGGAATCACGCGCCATTCTTGGTACCGTCCATCAACTGCCAGCAGAAGGTTCAGCTCGATGGCCGTGCGCCGAACCCAAATGGGTGCCCCAAACTCCCGAGGCCCGGCCGCCACACAACACCCTGGCGCCGACCCTTCCAGGTTGCCGTCACACGCTCCGTTCCTCGTCGGCACGAGCGGTCCGCAGGGATTTCGGCGCTCGACTCAGCGTCGTCCCTGGCGACAGGGCGACGTCTCACGAGCGCTCGGGAGCCATGCGCGTTCAGTTTTCGAGCCTCCGATCCGACCTGTCGTCCTTACCGGTTATGCCCGTCACCACTCTCAGTCCGGGCCCAGATCCGCGTCGCGTGCACTGTTCGAACGTTCGTTTCACTGTATCGAGAAATCCTGCCGCTACCTTGTGAACCGTAAGGGTCAGATCCGCAAAGGAGAGGCATGGCGTTCGATGTGGGCGAGTTACTCCAATCTCGACACGGGGAGAACTATGCGCTTCACGAGAAGCATCTGAATCACCAGCTTGCCCGTGTGCTCAAGACAATCGGTTTCGATCGTTTCTACGTCCGCGGTGAAGGCTGCTATCTCTTTGATGCCGAGGGTGAGCGGTATCTCGACTTTCTCTCAGGCTTCGGTGTCTATGCACTCGGTCGGAGCCATCCCGCCCTGAAGGCCGCCCTCCACCAGGCCATCGACCTCGACCTCCCGAACATGGTGCAGATGGACTGCTCCCTTCTCCCCGGGATCCTGGCCGAGCAGTTGGTCGCCCGCTGCTCGGAGAAGATCGACCGCGTCTTCTTCTGCAATTCCGGAGCCGAGGCCATCGAGTCAGCCATCAAATTCGCGCGACAAGCCACCAAACGGCCACGGATTCTCTTCGCCGAGCACGCCTTTCACGGGCTGACCACCGGTGCGCTCTCGTTGAACGGTGGCGCTGAGTTCCGTGAGGGTTTCGGTCAGCTGCTTCCCGGGGCCGAGTCCGTCCCCTTCGGCGATCTCGAAGCCCTGCGCCGAGCGCTCAAGAACCGCGACGTGGCGGCCTTGATCATCGAACCCATCCAGGGGAAGGGCGTGTACATGGCCCCTCGGGAGTACTGGAGCGAGGCTGAGCAGCTCTGCCGATCTCACGGAACCCTCCTCGTGCTCGATGAGGTGCAGACCGGACTCGGGCGAACCGGGAAGTTCTTCTGCTTCGAGCACTGGAACCTCGAACCGGACATCATCACGGTGTCGAAAGCTCTGTCGGGAGGTTTCGTACCTCTCGGCGCCGTCCTGATGACAGACCACGTCTTCTCGTCCGTCTACAACTCGCTCGAGAAGGCGCTCAAGCATTCGACGACGTTTGGGCGGAATCAGCTGGCCATGGTGGCGGGCTTGGCCACGTTGGCTACCTTTGACGAAGAGGACATCGTCAACCGGGCCCATCAGTGCGGACTGGCCTTCGATGGCGCGCTGGCTCCCTTGGTGGAGCGGTACGAGATGTTTCACGAGGTCCGAGGCAAAGGATTGATGATCGGGCTGCAGTTCGGGCCTCCGCAGTCGAAGGCCCTCCGCCGGCGTTTCAACACCCTCGAGCATCTGCGTCCCGCCATCTTCAGCCAAATGATGGTGGTGCCTCTCTTCCACCGCCATCGAATACTCACTCAGGTGGCGGCGGACAACGTCAACATCATCAAGTTGCTGCCTCCTCTCGTCTGCGGCCAGGAGGAGATCGACTACTTCGTCGCCGCTCTCGATGACGTGCTCAAGGACGCGCACAGCGGCACTGGGCTGCTCTTCGAATTCGGTGGGACCATGGCCAAAGGGGCGCTACGCAAGTCCGGTAGGGCTCGCCCACACGCGGCCTACGATCCGCCTCACGTATCGAGCGACGACAACGAGAACCAGAACGGGAACGGATCCGCGGCACACGTCGCCCGCAAAGTGGGTTCGTGACATCCGACCCGGACATCGCCGAGGACGACCGGGTCGTCGTCACCGGGGCATCGGGGTTCATCGGCTCTGCCGTCGTCCGAGCGCTCCTTGCCCGCCAGGCGCAGGTGGTCGCGCTGACAGAACCGGCCGGTGACGTACGGAACCTGGATGGTCTCGATGTCGAGCTGATCGAAGTCGACGTGCGCGACGGCGACGCTCTTATCAAGGCTTGCGATGGTGCGCGGTTCGTCTTTCATCTCGCGGCCATGTACCGATTCTGGGTACCGCAACCAAAGGACTTCTACGACGTCAATGTCGGAGGCGTGCTCAACGTCGTCGAGGCGGCCCGCCACGCTCGCTGCGAGCGGATCGTCTACACGAGCACCGTTGGTGTGTTGGGCCTCGACGGAGCCGCCCGTGGCGAAGCGGCCGATGAGACCTGTTACGCCGATGTCGCCCATTTGTTCGGCCTCTACAAGAGGACGAAGTACGTCGCTGAACATGAGGTCCTGCGCGCCGCCGCTCAGGGCGCGCCGATCTCGCTTGTGCTGCCCACCTTTCCGATCGGTCCGGGAGATGTCAGGCCAACGCCCACCGGCAAACTGGTGCTGGACTTCCTCAACGGAAAAATTCCGGCGTTCGTCGACACGACACTCAACGTCGTGCACGTGGATGACCTGGCCAACGGCCATCTTTTGGCGCTCGAGCGTGGAGCGATCGGACGCAGCTACATCGTGGGCGGCGAGAACATGGGTATGGGCACCTTCCTGGCCGGGCTTGCAGCCGTCACGGGCCTTCCTGCTCCGGGTGTGCAGGTCCCGAGGGCTCTCGCCTTGGGAGTCGGAGCGCTCTCCCAGCTGGTTGAGGGCCGGATATTGAAGCGAGAACCCTTCGCCGCTCTCGAGGCAGCACGGATGTCGACGACCAACATGATGTTCACCGACGCTCGGGCGCGCCAAGAGCTGGGGTATCTGTCTCGACCGGCGTCGGAGGCCATGGCTGACGCGGCCCGGTGGTTCACTGAGAACGGCTATGTCAATCCGAAGCGGCGCCACCTCATACAGTTCGACTCGAGAAACTGAAATCGACATGACCGGCAAGCATTCGAAAGGCTTGTCATCTCCGAGCAACGGCGAGAGCGACAAATGGCACCAGGCGCGTTGGTGGTGCGTCAGTGATTGCGGCCTTCAGAGTCTTCTCCGTGGCTACGACCTGCGCAGGCCTGCAATCGCTCATGCGGCTGCCTGAGCGCGGAGAAGTCGCCGGAACGCATGACTGCCAAGCGCTCGAAGCGCAGACAGTCCCAACAGCTAGGGCCTGCCGCGCCCGTCCAAACTCCCGCACCGCCGGCAGGCGGTCGACGTGGAGCGTCCGCGGAATACAAGCTCGTCAACCTCACGGCCACTGCGAAGCTTCGTAGTGACCTGGCCAAGGCGGAACGAGCCCTCGTGTTGTCGGGATTGGGACGACCTGATCAGCAACTCCAATGGCCGCTTGACGGGCGGCAGGCTTCGCCCACCGGCCGTCCCGATAGTTTCGCGTCAGCTGGCGCGAGGCCGGGCCACTTCGTCACGGGTGCAGATCGAGGGCATTGTTCGATGTCGATGAGACCATTCCGACTGAACTGTCGATAAGCACCGGCGTCGAGGAGTTGGTGGTACCCCCTGTGCCAAGTGAACCGTCGGTATTTTCGCCGATGGCGTACACGTCGCCCGCGCTGTCGAGAACGAAGGAGTCGGCGGCGCCTAGCGCCACGTCGGTCACCGAGTTGCTGCCGAGAGCGGTCGAAAGCAGCTTGGCCTTCACCGGGAAAGCAACCTTCTTCTTACTCTTGCCATCGCCGAGCTGACCGTAGAGATCATCTCCCCAGCCCCAAAACGTCCCCTTGCTGGTCGCCGCGAGTTGATGGCCTGTCGAGCCGCTGTTGCCTCCGGCTCCGAACGCGACCACGTCACTCAGTCCGACGACCTCGACAGGAATGACCGAGTACTTACTCTTGAGGTTGGCTCCGAGTTCGCCGTTGGAGTTGTTTCCCCAGTCCCAGAGCTGGCCTTCGACGAGGGCAGTCGTGAACGAGCTGCCTGAGGTGATCCGTGAGACCCCACTGAGGCCGGTCGCCTCGACCGGAACCGTCGACGGCGTCGTGCTGTCATCGCCCAGCTCACCGTTCGAGTTGGCCCCGCACGACCACACCGTGCCGTTAGACAGGAGGAACGCTGCATGGTTCCCACCTGCGGCCACGCCGATGACGTCCTCACCGTCGAACGCCGAAATTTGGACCGGGCTCGTGACGGCCGGTTCGGTCGTTCCGAGACACAGTTTGCCGTTGTCGTCGGCACCCCAGCCGAAAGCCTCGCCCGAAGAGTTGATGGCAATGGCAAAGTTGGCGCCGTTGGCCACTTGGACCATAGAAGTGAGTCCCGGAACGACTTCGGGAATGGTCACCACCGTCTTCGTCGGTGAGACCGTGCCCTGTCCGAGTTGGCCGTCCGTGTTCTCACCCGAGGCATACAGTTGGCCGGCGGAGATGAAGTAGTCCGCGCTGTTCCCGGCGTTGACGTACGTGATGCCCGACAGTCCGCTCACCGAAGTGGGACTCAGCTGAGTATCGCCCCTGCCGGCGAACGATCCCCATCGGTACGCGGCGCCAGGAGACGCGGCACCGGCTGCGCTGGGTATGGCGAGAGATCCCCCGATAGCTAGTGCAACCGCAACTCTTCGTCGAATCATGCTCGCTCCCCTAACGACCAACGTTGTCGAGAAGGTCTTTTTATGCGATCGGTCAGTTGCGTGCAACGGGTACTATCGGCCGAACTGCGAGCATTCCCGACGATTCCTTGTCGGGCAGATTCGGAACATGCCAAAGCACCGAGCCAGCGATTGCTGCGATGCGCACTCGAGCATCTGTGAGTCTCGCCAGAACCGGCCGGTCGGCAGGCGCGGAGACCGCTTGACGGACCTGGCGAAGGAGAACGCGCACCTAATGGCGTGATATCGACCTCGATAGCGAGGCTGGTGTCCCAGCGACCCAGCCAGGATCCGATGAACCACATAACTGCTGGTCGTATCGGTGGGCCGTAGAGGACTCGAACCTCTGACCCCTTGCGCGTCATGCAAGTGCGCTACCAACTGCGCCAACGGCCCGAAAGCCCAAACCCTAGCACCAAGGTCCAATCACTCCTGGCCCGGGACGGGCGTCGGTGGCCCCCTGCCAAGGCACCCGGAGCTCCTAGAGTTGAGATCCGTGGTTCATGGCGAACGAAGACACTCGGCGGCCCCGAACAGCGGAACGGCCGGCGGCGGCATCAAACCCGACCTCGAGCACCACCTCGAGCGGATCGACGTGGACGGCTACACCGTTTTGCCGAACGCCATCGAACCCGACCTGATCGGCGAGATCGACGAGGTCCTCCTCGAGCTCGAGCGCGACCTCGGCACCGTGCCGGCCACGAACCTCTTCGAGGGGCTCCGCACGTGGCGCGTCTACAACCTGCTGGTGCACGGGAGCACCTTCGGGAAGATCCCGATCCACCCCCACGTGCTGCCGGTCGTCGAAGGCGTGCTCGACCCGGGCCTCCTCATCTCGTCGCTCTCCTCCATCGCCATCGGACCCGACGAGCAGGCGCAGCCGATCCACGCCGACGACCAGTTGATCCCCCTGCCCCGGCCGCACGTCCCGATCATCTGCAACACCATGTGGGCCATCACCGACTTCACCGAGGAGAACGGCGCCACCCGGGTCGTCCCGGGAAGCCACCGGCGCGACGAGGCGCCCAACCCGCTCGAGCAGTACGACACCGTTGCCGCCGAAATGGAGAAGGGCAGCGTGCTGGTGTGGGTCGGGAGCCTCTGGCACGGCGGCGGGGCCAACCGCACCGATGAGCGCCGGGTCGGGATCGCAATGAACTACTGCGCCGGTTACATCCGACAACAGGAGAACCAGCAACTTGGCGTTCCACCCTCGCTGGTCCAGACATTCCCGCGCCGCCTCCAGGAGCTCATCGGCTACTCCGTCTACAACGGCCTCATCGGTCACATAGACAAGAAGAACCCGGCCCAGGTCGTCCTCGACTCGAACCAAGGCGTCGACATGGTCTGGGACCTGCTGGACGCTGGCTCAGGCGGCGGGTGAGAGCGCAGCCGGGGCCACCGGCCAGATGTAGTCCCGCGGGTCGAGCGGGCCCTTGCACTGTGTGAAGCGCACCTCGTCGCATCCCTTGGCCCATTCCCGGTGCCAGTGCATCTGTTCGCGGTGGAGCCGGTCGAGTTCGCACTCCCCCACGTCTCGATAATGCTCGGCCATGGCGAAGAGCACGCCCGCCGAGGCGATGGCGTCCGCCGATGCGTCATGTGCGTGGCCGAGATACACACCGTGGTGCTCGCAGAGGTCCGTCAGCGTGCGCGGTCCGCGGCGGTCCGGATCGACGTGACGATCGATCACCGACGCGTCGAGCACCGGACCGGACCAACCTCGCTCGGACAGGCCACGGCCCCACCAGAGCCTGGCCTGAGTGTCGAGCATGGTCAGGTCGTAGTCGAGCTTCATCCCGGCGATGGGCACCCCACGTCGTCCGGCCGAGACGACGGCGTCGGTGACGAGGGCGACGGCCAGGTCGAGCGGCATACCCTCGGCCCGGGCGCGCTCGCTCGTGATGCCGTGCACCGCGGTCGCATCCGCCGGGATCTCACGCCCCGGGTCGACGAGCCCGGACCAGCTGTGCACGACGATGCCCGCGTCGACCAGGACGAGTGCGTAGGCGACAGGCACGTCGTTGAAGCGGTCGATGCCGGTCGTCTCGAAGTCGAACGCCAACATCTCCCCAGTCGTCCACCGAGCCATGAAGCGAGCATGCCAGCAACGTGTGACAGAGCCGCGGATCCCCGTCGGTCACCCACCGGGGCCGGGACGAGCAACGGCCGGTCACCGGTCGTAGTCTCCGGACGTGCAGACGGCCGTGAGAGGGACCGGAACCTCACCCGACCCCCTCGACGATGCCGTCTACGAGTTCCCGACCGCGACTGGCGACCCGTACGCCTACGCCCGGTTCGCCGGCCACCTCCCAGCACTCCGCCGCCCACCAGCGCGGCCCGGCGGCCTTCTCACCCGGGCTACGGCACGGCAGGCGTTGGTGGTCTGGTCGATCGTCGATCTCTGGGCCTTCGTCGCTACCCTCAGGCTCGGGCGGGGCCCCCTCGCCCCGGTGGCCGTGGCCGGCCTGATCACCACCTGCTGGCACCTTCGGTCCTCGTCGCGCCGTGGCACCCCGGCCCGACGGGCCACCGCCCCAGCGGGCCCCGCGCTCGCCCCACTGGGCGCCACGGCCGCGCGCCATCGGCACCGCCGCGGTCACCGGGCCCACCTCCACACCACCTTCTCGCCCCGACGGCTGCGCCGCCGCCGGCTGCTCATCGGCACACGGCGAGCGAGCGACTGGTGGCCGGCCCGCCTCTCGCCGGCCATGCTCGTCGCCGCGGCTTCGGTGCTGGGCGGTGCCGTCGTGCACCACGCCCTCAGCGTTGCGGGACCCCTGCACTGAGCGTGGGGACAGGGCCGGCGAAGATCGGAAGCGTGCGGGCCGCGCCGGGCCGCGTCGACCTCCACCACCCGGGCCGGCCGGGCTGAGCGACATGGGGTCGACACAGCCGAGACACACCCTTCGGACCCGCGGCGGGCGCGCCGGCCCCATGCTGATCCTGGCCGCCGCCCTCACCTTGGTGGCGGGGCCCGCCGGCGGGGCCACCATCAGCATTCACGTCATGGCCGGCGGACACACCACCGACACCGACGTCACGGACCCAGCCACTCTCGTCCACCCGCTCGACGGCACGGGCACCGGTCCGGTGAATCCGGGCACCGTGGGCGAGTTCCCGGGTGCCGACCTCCCCTTCGGCATGATCCAGTGGAGCCCCGACACGACCCCGAACGCCGTCCAGTCTGGCGGGGGCTACGAGTTCAGCGACACCAGGACCACTGGCTTCAGTCTCACCCACCTCAGCGGCACCGGCTGCCCGTCGTACCAGGACGTGCCGATTCTGCCCACGCTGGGTCCCGTGGGCGCAGCCCCCGAATCGGCCAGCGAGCCCTTCTCGCACGAGCACGAGACGGCGGCCCCGGGTCGCTACCAGGTGGAGCTCGCTCCGGGTCCGAGTCCCATCGACGTGAGGCTCGCCGTGACGACGCGGACCGGCATCGCCCGGGTGACCTTCCCCCGGGGCACCCAGTCCAACCTCCTCTTCAAGGTGGGGGGCAGCATCAACCCGGTGTCGGCCGATGAGGTCCGCGTCGTGGGCCACGACGAGCTCGAGGGTCAGGTCACCAGCGGCCAGTTCTGTGGGACGGGCAACGACTACACCGTCCACTTCGTGGCGCAGTTCGAGCGACCTTTCGCCGCCCACGGCACGTGGACGGGCGCAGGCGTCGAAGCCGGCGCCGGCTCCTGCCGTGGGACCAGCTGCGGCGCCTACGTCAGCTTCGACACCGACTCCCCCGACGTCGCCAAGCGCACGGTGATGATGAAAGTCGCCCTGTCGTTCGTCAGCACCAGCGACGCGCTGGCCAATCTCGGTGCCGAGGATCCCGGCTGGTCGCTCACCCACGTGGCCAACCGGGCCACGGCCCGCTGGAACAGCCTCCTCGGACGGCTCGAGGCCGCAGGCGGCACGCCGGCCGAGGAGCACACCTTCTACACCGCGCTCTACCACTCCCTCCTCGCCCCCAACGTGGTGTCGGACGACAACCGTCACTACGTGGGATGGGGCGGCCACGTGCGGACGGTGGACGCCGGCCACGGCGCCGAGTACGCCGACTTCTCGGAGTGGGACATCTACCGGAGCGAGGTCCAGCTGATCAGCCTGCTCAGTCCATCGGCGTCCGACGACATGGTGCAGTCGCTCGTCGACGACGCCGACCAGAACGGCTGGCTGCCCAAGTGGGCCATCGTGGGCGGCGACGAATCGCAGATGAACGGCGACTCGGCCGATCCCATCATCGCTGACGCCTACGCCATGGGGGCCACCCACTTCGACACGTCGGCCGCGCTGCGCGCCATGGTCAAGGGCGCCACGCAGAACGAGACCGGCCACGGGCTCGAGATCGAGCGCCAGTACCTGAGTCAGTACCTGAGCCAGCACTACGTGAACGCCGGCTCGCTCGACCTCACCTCCATCGACTATTCCATCGGCGGGTCGGCGACGCTCGAGTACGCCATCGACGACTTCGCCATTTCCCGGCTGGCCCGGTCCCTGCACGTCTCGTCGACGGCCACCGAGATGGAAGAGCGCGCCGCCACCTGGGAGTACGAGTTCGACCCGGCCACCGGTTACGTGCAGGCCCGGGGACAGGACGGCAGCTTCCCGCCCGGGGCCGCCTTCGAGACGTCCCAATTCGAGCCGGGCGGCCAGACCGGATTCGAAGAGGGCAACGCCATCCAGTACACGTGGTCGGTGCCCCAGGACCTCTCGGCCCTGGCTTCGCTCGTGGGCGGCGATGCCGCCGCGACCAAGGCGCTCACCACCTACTTCACCTCGCTCAACGCCACCCGGTACCAGCCCTACGACTGGTCGGGCAACGAGCCCAGCGAGTGGGCGCCCTGGGAGTTCGACGCCTTTGGCGCGCCCGAGGACACGCAGGCGACTGTGCGCGCCATCGCCGACGACGAGTACGCCGACGCGCCGGTCGACGAGCCGGGCAACGACGATCTGGGTGCGCTCTCGTCGTGGTACGTGTGGGCCGCCCTGGGGCTCTTCCCCATCACTCCCGGCACGGCGACACTGGCGCTGGCCAGCCCGCTCTTTCCCTCGGTGCGCATCGAGCTGCCCGATGGACACCGCCTCGTCGAGAATGCCTCGGGGGCGGCGGCCTCCCGGCCTTACATCCGGGCCCTGACCGTGCACGGGGTGACCGGGCCGACCACCGGGGCCTCCTCCTGCGCCGCGACCGCGAACGACTCGCCACCGGCCGGGCAGTGGGACTTGCCCTGGCTGCCGGCTTCGGTGATCAAGACCGGCGCCACGCTCGATTTCACCCTCTCGGCCAAGCCCGATCGTTCGTGGGGGACGGATCCCGCCGACGCGCCGCCTTCGTACACGGCGGGCCAGGTCCCCGCAGTCGGCTATTCGGTCCCGAGCGGCGCCGTGGCCCTGACCGCAGGGCAGTCGACAACGCTCCAGCTCGGTGCCGCCTCGGCCAACGGCCAGGCAGTGACCGTCGACTGGCACGTGGCGGCGCTCCCGGCCGGCGTGACCGTGACGCCGTCGGCGGGCACCCTGACCTCCTCCTCGTGCGGACAGCCGAGTCCGGCACCGACGAGCCTGCACGTCACCGCCGCGACGCCTGGGACCTATCCGGTCGACATCACGCTGCAGACCGCATCGGGTACGGACCTCCCGCCGGTGGTGGCCGACGTGACCGCCGGCGGTTGACGACTCAGGAAATGCCCTCGAGCAGATGCAGTCCGCTGGCTCGCCACGCTGTGTTCGAAAAGGCCTCCTGGGACGACCGCACGAGCACGGTCACCCTGAGCACGAGCCGGACAACCTGCGCCGCACCGGGATCTGCGGATCCACCGGGAAGGGTAACCTCGCTGCGCCCCGGGACCTCGGCCGTGGACCGGCTTCGGTGCGCCCGGGAGGGGACGAGGCAAAGGGAGGGTGCATGGCAGAGATGAGGGCCCTGCAGGTGACCCGTCACGGGCCGCCGGGGGACGTGCTCGCGGTGCGCAGCCTCGAGCGGCCCGAGCCGGGACCGAACGAGGTCCGGGTGAAGGTCAGTGCGGCCTCGTTGAACTTCAACGACATCGACCGCTGTCGGGGCAACCTGGTCTCGGTGCCCACGCCCCCACCGTTCACGCTCGGGATGGACGTCTGCGGCGTCGTCGATGCCGCGGGCGAGGGCGCCGAGGCGTGGCTGGGCCAGCGGGTCGTCGCCATCACGAAGAATGCGTTGGGTGGCATCGCCGACTACGCCATCGCCGATGCCATCTCCGTGTTCGACGCCCCCGAGCAGTTCGACGACGCCGAGGCCACTGCCTTCTTGCTGACGTTCCAGACGTCGCACCTCGCTCTCTTCAAGCGGGGGCGACTCGGGTCCGGCGAGACCCTGGTCGTGCACTCGGCCGCCAGCGGGCTCGGCACGGCGGGGATCCAGCTCGGAAAGGCCGCCGGTGCTCGCGTCATCGCCGTGGCCGGCGGCCCGGAGAAGGGAGCCCTCTGCGCCTCACTTGGCGCAGACCTGGTGGTCGACCACACCACCGAGGACTTCGTCGAGGCGGTCCTCGGAGCCACGGGCGATCAGGGCGCCGACGTGGTCTACGACCTGACGGGCGGCGATTTCGTCGAGCGCTCCTGGCGCTGCACGGCCCATGGCGGCCGCTACCTGGCGGTCGGGTTCGCCGACGACGAAGCCAACGGCATGACGGGCAGACCGTTGCGCATGGCCTGTATCGGCAACATCGACATCGTGGGCGTGATGCTCGCCTGGGTGGACGCGGTCGACCCGGGCATGCGCCGATTCGGCTTCAATCCCTTCGGCCGTGACGTGGCCGACGAGATCCAGGCCGATCTGCTGGGCCTCGCCGCCGCAGGGAAGATCCGGCCCGCCGTCGGCCGGCGGGTGACGATGGAGGAAGCTGGACACGCACTCGATGCACACGAGGCGCGCCGATCGCTGGGTCGCACCGTCGTCGTGGTCGATCCCACGAGCACAGCACAGGGGGGCGCCGCGTGAGCGAGTTGGAGTACACGTGGCGCGATTCGGAGCTGCACAGCCGTCCGCTCCTCGCCCTCAACTGGGCGGGCGGGCAACTCACCCGGGCTGGTGTCGAGTTGCCGTCGCTACGCCCTGCAACCGTCGTGCGGGCAGCGAGGAAGTTGGCAGGATTCGACGATTTCGGCAGCGACTCCTTTCGCGAGCCGCTCGACGTGTTCCTCCGCTGCTGCGAGGAGGAGGCCGAGCTGACCACGTTTGGGCGCATCCTGGTCTCCAAGATGCTGGCGTCGGCGCTGTCGAACCGCATTCAGCTCCATCGCTGGTCGCTCGACCATCCCGAGGTCAGAGACGAGCGCATTCAGAGCCCCTGGGTCATCGTCGGCCTACCCCGGACCGGGACCAGCCTCCTCTCCATGCTGCTCGGGCTCGACCCGGTGGCCCGGCCCCTGCTCCAGTGGGAAGCGGCCCGCCCCGTGCCCCCGGCGAGTCTGGAGGAGGCAGCCGAGGATCCCCGCATCGCCCGCTCGGCCAAGGACCTCGACGGGTTGATGAAGCTCAATCCCCCGCTCAAGGCCATGCATCCCTTCGGCGCCACACTGGCCGAGGAGTGCGTCGCACTGTTCATGTATGACGTGCGCAGCATGGCGCTCGAGACGCAGGCGCATGTCCCGTCCTATGCCCGCTGGCTCGAGCAGGCGGACATGACCCCCGCCTATGCCCAGCATCGTCTGACCCTCCAAACGCTGCAGTCACGCCAGCCGACGGAGCGTTGGATCCTGAAGACACCCAACCACCTGTGGCATCTCGACGCCATGCTGGCCGCCTACCCCGACGCCCGGGTGATCTGGACGCACCGGGACCCCGGTCCAGTCGTCACTTCGCTGGCCAGCCTGGCCAACGCGGGCCAACGTCCGCTGACCAGCCGGACCGACCCTCGTCCCACCGCCGAGGAATGGAGGCGCAAATGCGCCTTCGCCCTCGACTCGGCCATGAAGTTCGACGAGAGTGCACCCGACGGCTGGTGCCAGCACCTGCACTTCGATCACCTGATGGCCGACCCCGTCGAGGCCGTGTGCCAGCTTTACCGGACCTTGGGAGAGGAGGTGGGGTCGTTGCACGCCCGGCGCATGCGCGCCTTCCTGGCGGACCGGCCGGCCGACGCCTTCGGCCGCCACCGCTACGACCCGGCCGACTTCGGCTGGACCTACGCAGGCCTGGCCTCCGAATTCGCCCGCTACTCCGAGCGCTATGGGATCGCGACGGCGCCGGTCAGCTCGTGACTCGGAGGTCGACACGGACCCAAGCGATTCCACCCACCGGGCCTGGACAACCAGGATCACCCGTCCAGGAAGGTGCACGCTTGGTTGCTAGTGTGCGTCCCGAAACAGGAACAGGTTCTACCTGTTCCAGGGTGTCCAGGAGAAGAGCCCGAAGGGTGGCTCCACAGACGGGGGTTTGGCCATGAGAAGGTTCACCGGGATGCGAGTCGTGGGATTGGCGTTACTCCTCACGACCCTGACAGCCACGGGCGTGGTGGTCTCGCCCGCCAACGGTGGGGCGGCTTCGAGTTCCTCGACCAAGTTCGGCACACTTCCGTCGCCTTGCGGCAAGGGAAGCGCCAAAGGGTCCACCGACGAGGGAGTGACCAATTCCACCATCAACATCGCCTACGGCGACGACCGAGGCTTCTCTGGTCTCCCCGGCCTCGACCAGGAGATGGGCGACGCCGTCAAGGGAATGATCGCTTGGTGCAACGCCCAGGGAGGCATCAACGGACGCAAGATCGTCGGTGACTACTACGACGCGGCGATCACCAACGTTGGCTCGGTGATGACCCAGGCGTGCAAGAAAGACTTCATGCTGGTCGGCGAGGGCTTCGCCCTCGACAGTCTGGGCGAGCAGACCCGATTGGGTTGCAACCTGGCCGCGGTGCCCGGTTTCACGGTCTCCCCGGTCGTCGCCAACGCCTACGAGATGTACCAGGCCACGCCGAACCCAGCCGACTACAGCCCGGTGTCGAGCGCCTATGAGGTCACCAAGCTCTTCGGTAAGCCCAAGACCCAGAAGGCGGGCCAGTACAACTCAACCCTCTCGACCCAGCAGGCCTCGATGGCGAAGGCGGTGCAGGCATACACCACAACAGGATGGAAATTCCTCGACTGCCCGGTCCAGATCAACTACAACGGCGAGGCCAACTACACGCCTTTCGTCCAGAAGCTTCAGAGTTGCGGGGCCCAGATCGTCTACAACGACTCCACCCCAGGGCCGACTCTCTACGGCGCACTCCAGGCGCAGAACCAGATCAACTACAACCCGCTCTGGGTCTTGGACTCCGGCGCATACACGGCGGCCTTCGCGAAGTGGAACACTGCCGGGCTCGGCAACAAGGTCTATGTGCGGCTCTCCTACGAGCCCCTCGAGGCGGCCAAGGTCGTTCCTGCCGTGGCGCAGTACATCGCCATCGTGAAAAAGAGCGGCGGGCTCATCTCGCAGCTCGGAGAGCAGTCCACCTCCTCCTTCCTCCTCTGGGCCACCGAGGCGAAGGCATGCGGGTCCTCCCTCACCCGCCAGTGCATGATCAACAACCTTTCCAAGGTGACCAGCTGGACCGGTGGCGGCCTCAACGCCCCGGGGAATCCGTCCAAGAACCTGCCGCCGTCGTGCGGTCTGCTCATGAAACTCAGCAACACCAAGTGGGTCCAGGCCTATCCGAAGAAGCTCGGGACGTTCGACTGCTCGCCGAAATACGTCGTCAAGAACACGGGCTCGGTTGTCGGAACCACCCTCAACGCCCAGCGCTACGCGACACAGTACGCGACGTCCTCGGTCATCAAGCCTCAGGGATGAGCACCCGGCGCGCCGGACCGTCCGTCAGGTGACCTGAGCGGGCGGGAGCTCCGACCATGCACCTCTTCCTCGAGTACACCATCCTGGGCCTCGTCACGGGCGCGGTGTACGGGATCGCGGCCTCGGGACTCGTCCTCACCTATACGACCTCGGGGATTTTCAACTTCGCCCAGGGGGCCATGGCCATGCTGGCCGCCTTCACCTACTGGCAGTTCCGCTACGGCTGGAACTGGCCGGCCCCGCTCGCCTTGTTCGTGGTGATCGCCGTGCTGGCTCCGCTGCTGGGGACGATTCTCTACGGCGGCATCATGCGGGGGCTGCGCGAGACGGCCGAGGTGACCAAGATCGTCGTCACCATCGGCGTCATGCTCGGGCTGATCGCGTTGGCCCAGTGGATCTGGAACCCTGGCGTACCCCGGACCGACCAGCTGTTCTTCGGCGAGGCCGCCAAGTTCCAGATCTTCGGCGTCTATGTCACCGACCACGAGGCGATCGCGCTCGGGTGCGGGGTGCTGATCGCGGTGGGCATCCGGATGCTCTTCAAGAGCACGCGCACCGGCGTGGCCATGCGGGCCGTGGTGGACAACCCGGCGCTTCTCCAGTTGAACGGCGGCCGCCCCGAGAGGCTGGCCGCGTTCTCATGGGCGTTGGGCGGCGGGCTGGCCGCTCTGGCCGGTGTGCTCATCACACCGATCAGCGGCGGCACACTCGACGTCCACGTCCTAACGCTGCTCGTGCTCGACTCCATCGCTGCCGCCATGTTCGGACGGCTGCGCAGCATCTGGCTAACCTTCGCCGGAGCGCTGGTCCTCGGCCTCGCCGGGACGTACGTGCTCGGCTACTTCCCCAGCAACTGGTCCTGGGCCTCGAACTTCCGCATCGCCTTGCCGATGATCGTCCTCTTCGTCGTCCTCATCGTGCTGCCCCAGGACCGCCTGCGGGGAGCCACGCTGCTCCGAACCCGGGAACGCTTCACGGTCCCGACGCTGCGCTCGGCCACGATCTGGGGCGTCATCCTCCTGGCCGTGGTCCTGGTCATCGAGCCGATCATGAACGACGGCGACATGGGGGCGCTCACGATCGGAGTCATCTACGGGATCATCGCCCTGTCCCTTACGCTGCTCACGGGCTATGCCGGCGAGATCAACCTGGCCCCAGTCTCCTTTGGTGCCATCGCCACCATCATCGTGTTCCACCTCGGGCTGACGGGTTCTGGAACAGGCCAACGCATCACCCTTTGGGGCATCATCCTCGGAGTCCTCGTCACTGCGATCGTCGGCGGGCTCATTGCGCTCCCCGCCCTCCGCCTGCGCGGACTCTATTTAGCCTTGGCCACGCTCGCCTTCGGTGTCTTCGTCTCTGACATGATCATCGCCGACATCCTGCCGCACGTGCTTCCGATCTTCCACGTGAATTTCTCGATCTTCCCCAACGGCGCGTTGCAAGTCCCGCCGCCAAAGCTCGGTCCGCTCGACTTCAACTCGCAGAAAACCTTCCTTACGGCATCCGTCTGCATCTTTGTCCTGCTCGGGATCGGCCTCATCGCGCTACGCCGCAGCAACTACGGCCGCCGGCTCACCGCCATGAAGGACAGTCCCGCCGCAGCCGCCACCTTGGGCCAGAACCTGGTCAAGTTGAAACTGTCGGTCTTCATGCTCTCCGCGGCGATCGCCGGCCTCGGCGGGATTCTGCTGTCGGCCGAGTCCGGAAGCGTGAACGCCAACACCTACATCATCTTCGTGAGCCTGGCCCTCGTCATGTTGACCGTGGTAGGTGGGATCGGCAGTGTGGCGGGTGCGCTCATGGGTGGGATCCTGGCCGGGACCGCCTTCCAGGCCCTCACCTCCACCTTCACGAACCTGAGCACCGACCACGGAGGCGGGGGATTCTGGAACGTGATGGCCAACCTTTCCCTGGTCGCCCCTGCGCTGATTGGCGTCAGCCTCGGGCGGAACCCCAGCGGCGCCGTGCCTCAGATCGTGGCCAGCTACCGACCCCTGTGGCAGGTCAAGTGGATCCTGGCGCTGGGCGTGGTGGCCGAGGGCATTTTCTACGTGCTCACGCTCACCGACGTCATCGGCAACTGGTGGTTCGTGCTGGCGACCGCCGTCATTGTCATTGTGCTCCCACTCGTGGGCCGAGTCGTCCGTCCCGAAGTCTTTGACACCACCGGTCCGGTGCGACTCGGTGCCGCGCCGAAACCCGGAACACGTGGCCCCTCTGCTCTCTGGCACCGTGCCTGCTGCCGTCGAGGGGGTGGCCGATGCCCGCTCTTGAGATCTCCGAGGTATGCCTGTCCTTCGGGGGGGCCCAGGTGCTCAACGACGTCACCATCTCGATACCTCCCGCGGGAGTGACCGGGCTCATTGGCCCCAATGGCGCCGGCAAGACCACGTTGTTCAACGTTGTCAGCGGGCTGCTGGCACCGAAGTCCGGACGGATCGTGATCGACGGGCACGACGTCACCAGGGCCGGACCGGCGGCGCGGGCCCGCCGCGGCCTGTCTCGGACCTACCAGCGGCTCGAACTGTTCACATCTCTGACCGTCCGGGACAACATCCGTGTCGCGGGTGAGATCCGCAACACTTGGGGACGACGGGGTCGGATCGACGTCGGGAACGAGACCCAGCGGACCATCGAGCTGGTGGGGCTGGGCGACGTCGCCGACCGGGACGTGAGCGAGCTCCCGACCGCCCGGGCCCGCGTCGTCGAGGTGGCCCGCGCCCTCATGACGCAACCGCGGCTCCTGCTCCTCGACGAACCAGCCTCCGGTCAGACCGAGCAAGAGACGGCGGAGTTCGGCCTCCTGCTGCGCCAGCTGGTGACCGAGCGGGAACTCGCCATCTGTCTGGTCGAGCACGATGTGAACCTGGTGATGGGGACCTGCGAGTTGATTCACGTCCTCGACTACGGGGAGATCATCGCGAGCGGCACACCCGACGACGTGAAGAACGACCCGGCGGTCGTGAGCGCCTACCTCGGAACCCCATGAACGCCGAATCCCCCATCCTCGAACTCCGTGACGTCCGGGCCGGATACGGACCGATCGAGGTCGTGCACGGTGTGAGCCTGTCCATCGCAACCGGTGCCGTGGTCGCCCTCCTCGGGCCGAACGGAGGCGGCAAGACGACAATGCTGAATGTCTGCGCCGGCACGCTCGCACCGAGCGCCGGCGAGGTATATTTCGGCGGCGAAGCTGTGACGACGCTCTCGGCCGACGGCCGGGCCCGAAGGGGCATCTGTACCATCCCTGAGGGGCGCGGCATCTTCCCGAACCTCACCGTCCGAGAGAACCTCCTCATGGCCACACAGGTCGGGGTGCCGATGGAGCGGATCGAGGAGGTGGCAGTGGCCCAGTTCCCCCGGCTCGGCCCCAAACGGAAGCAGCTGGCTGGCACCTTGTCCGGCGGGGAACAGCAGATGCTCGCTCTCGCTCGCGCCTTCGCCACAGACCCCAAGGTGCTTCTTCTCGACGAGTTGTCGCTTGGTCTGGCCCCGATCGTGGTGACCGAACTCTACGAGAAGGTCCGCGAACTTGCCTCAGGCGGGTTGTCGATTTTGCTGGTCGAGCAGTTCGCCCGCACCGCGCTCCCCATCGCCGATGCCGCCGCGGTCGTCTTGCAGGGAGTGATTGCCCTCCAGGGCTCTCCCAGAGAAATGGAAGAAGCGCTGTCCGCAAGCTACCTTGGCGCGTAATGCGGCCACTGCGCCACGGACGCCACTGGCTCACATCAGCGATCGCAACCGCACTCACTGGCCTCGTGTTGATCGCTGCTTCTCTCCTCAGCGCTCCCACCGCACGGCCCACGTCAGCTGCCACGACGACACGGTCGACGGAAAGCGTTCCCGCCACACACACGCCTTATGGCGTCGGGCGCGAGACACTCAACTTGGTCGATGACAGCCGTGGCACTCCAGCGAACGGCAGCGCTCCCGCGCTCCCCTCTCGGAATTTGACGACCTGGGTCCTCTACCCGGCGGTTGGAGCGCCGACCGCACAACCGATCGCCAACGCTCAGCCAGCGAGCGATGGCAAACCATTTCCCGTGATCGTGTTCGCCCACGGGCTCGACTCGTTGGGGCTCGCCTACGACCCCCTGCTCCAACAGTGGGTGGAGAGGGGATTCGTCGTGGTGGCGCCGACCTTCCCCCTTTCGAACATCGCCGCACCCGGAGGAGACACGGCCAAAGACCTCGTCAACCAACCCGGCGACATGTCATTCGTTCTCACCCAAGTCCTGGCCCTCTCGAAGCAGAGCGGAAACCTGCTCTCTGGAATGATCGATCCTCGCCGGATCGCTGCCGTCGGGCACTCGCTCGGTGCCATGACGGTGCTGGCCTGGACCGAGAACACGTGCTGCGAGGACCCTCGGGTCGATGCCGCCGTCATCATCGACGGTACGGAGACGCCTTTTGGGCACGGACGCTTCTTCGCGGGCCGCCGGACCACGCCCATCCTTGTTCTGCACGGAACCGCCGATCGAACCATTCCCTACTCTCGCGGCAAGAGGATCTACGCGGACGCCAAAGCGCCAAAATTCCTCGTCAGTCTGATCGGCGCGCCGCACGTGTCGTTTCTTCAGCTCGGCGCACCTGGTGAGAAACCGCCCAGGTGGGAGAACGTGGACGTGAACAGTGTGGTCGATTTTCTCGACGGTGAACTGAATCACGACAATCAGGGGCTGCACAACCTTGCGGCGGTCGGCAACACCAAGGGCATCGCCAGGTTCCAGGAACAGTTGGGTTCCTGACATTCCAGCCGGTTTCACCAAGATGTTCTGCCGTTGTGGGCATGTGGGGTAGAGCATGACAGGGACGGAGGGCAGTCAGCGTGACGACTCGCGGCGGGCACTCACGATCGCCCATGAGGAGTCCATAGAAGGCACCAGGTCATGGAGCGGAGACGGACCTCCGGCCAGGCCTCGGGTGGGAGCGGAAGTAGCCCGAACGGGTACGAATCGCACAGCGGAGGCGAGCTGTCGGTCCTTGACGTCTTACCCCTTAGGGCTCGGTGGCGGCAGTTTCCGACAGTGAGTGATCGGACCAGCATTCACTTCGAGGGGCGATCATGAATGCGGCCGTGATCAGTCCGGGCCTCGTCAGGGCCGGAGTCGAGCTGATGGGCTCGACCGGGGCGGAGCAAGCCATCGCCACCGTGCTCGGCGGGCTCACCGCGATCGACGGGCAGCGGGCCGTGTCGCAGGCTGACGAACGTCTTCACGTCCGGCCAGATCCGTCCCGACCCGACGCGGGTGGGCGGGAGTTGCAGGCCCACCATCGGCCTGGTCAGGATTTGGAATGATCTTTGGGGCTCACCTCGTGGTGTTCAGCACGGACGCAGACGCCGACCGCTCGTTCTTGGCGACCAACCTCGGTCTCGATTCTGTGGACGCGGGAGGCGGATGGTTGATCTTCAGGCTGCCTCCGGCGGAGGTTGCGATTCATCCCGACGACACGCCCGGGGCAGGGCTCTTCATGATGTGTGACGATCTCGCCACGGAGATGGGATCACTGGCGGAGAAGGGCGTGGTCTGCTCGCCAGTCGAGGAAGCGCGGTGGGGATCGGTGACGCGGATCGACCTTCCGGGCGGGGGGCAGCTCGGCCTCTACCAGCCGCGTCATCCATTGGCGATACAGAGAGGCGACTGAACCGGGGGAACACTCCAGCACCGACGGCACCCCGACCCCGGCGTCGAAGCCCACCAGACGAGCGAGGTTCCTGGCCGTTGCCCGTCACTCCTCGAGGAGATCAAGGAGCCACTGCGGCCCGACCACGGTCGCTCCCAGGGCTTCTGCCCGCCTCCGCAGCTCGCGATCGGCGGTGACAACAGTCACCTCATCAGCCTCGTTCGAGAGGGCCTTGACGAGCGCGTCGTCACCGCTGCCCGCAGCGTGAAGGACCGAGACCCCATCACTGACCCCGGCCGGGACACCCTCACGAGCCTTGCCTTCGAGAACGACGACGACGGGCGAGGCGACCTGCCCGCTGGCGACCGCCGCCCTCACCTGCTCGACGAAGAGCCGGGCTGCCCCAGCTCGGTCCCGCCACCAGCCAGTCGGACGCGACCCGATCACGTTCGCGGCGTCAACCAGAAGCACTTCGGCAGTCTTGCCGCTCAGCGGCGGCCAGCCTCCTCCATGCACCTACCTTCGGCCGGCGTGCTGAGAAGGCTTGATAACCTCTGGACCCTGGCCACGAGACCCTTTTCGGTGGGGCTCACGTTCCCGGAGGTGTCGTGGGAGCTTCGCCGATCGGCTGATCAATCGGTACGGGTCGCACATGAAAGCCGCCCGGCCGACCTGGCGCAGGACCATCGAGTGGCGAGTCCGGTTCGTCCGCCACGAGATCCTGATTCGAGGGGTCAGCCAGATCCTCGATGACTCTCACATGAGCCGTGGCGGCTGTCAGCGAGATATCCCGCTCGGATGCCCCAGCCAACTGTTCGAGCTGACGTTTGTCCCGGCGGCGCCGCAAGGGGCCCCCCCTTGGTGTCGGTAGATCGCCCTGACCCATGATCTGAGCCTAGGGGCTGGTCCGGCGGGGGCGGTGGATTTCGCTTCGCTCTGTGACGGGTCGGATATGGCCGGTTCCGCACGGCTGCGGACGGAGCAGAATGATGATGGTCAGGCTTCCTGAATCGACGCTGGGTCGACACCAGCCCCGCCCGCCGCGCTACTGGCGTACACGGCCAGAGCGAACCGCAAGACGTCGACGGCTTCGTCGGCACTCCACAACAAGGGACCTTCGCCCGTGCGGAGCCAGCGCAGCCAGTGGCGTCCCGAGTCCCGGAAGCTGCTCCCCCAGTCGTCGTCCAGCGCATGAAATGTCCGCATCTCGCCGTCGATGTAGGTCTCGAGGCTCGGCTGCTGAATGCCCCGGCCGGTGCACCGGTTCACCCGTGAGTAGCCGCGACGGCCCGTGACTTCCCAGCGTTCGTCGTTGGTGTAGTAGTCCGAGCGCAGGTACATCTCAGGGGCCAGAGTGATGTCCCACACGCCCCGGATCCCGTTCTGGTGCTCCCAGACGATCGTGGTCGGCGCGTCGATCTCGATGTCGGTGAACACCTCAGTGCCCCCCACCCAGGCCCGCACCTCACGCAAGGGGCCGAAGAGCCACAACGCCGTCGAAAGCTTGTGCCAGCCATCGTCGAACACCAAGATGCCTCTGCCGCGCCGCATCTGTTTGAACTGCCACTCGAAGCTGGACAGAGGCACCTCCCACCCGCCGCTCCCGCTACCCACCATCTTCATGTGGTAGCCGCTCACCGCGCCGAGATCACCCGATTCCACCGTGGCCTTCAGCTTCTGCAACGGTTGATAGAAGAGATAGTTCTCCATGACCCGCAAGACACGGTCGTTCGTTTTGGCCGCGTTCAACATCTGCTTGGCTTCGCCCAGCTCGCTGCACATCGGCTTTTGCAAGTTGAGATGCCAGCCGTAACCGAGCATTTCGCAGACCCCCTCGACGTGGAGGGGGATCGGGAGCAGGACCTCGGCGGCGTCCACGGTCAGTCCACTCGCTGCGAGATCGGCTGCCGAGGCGAACGTCTGCGCCTGAGGCCATTCGGCTTGCCGCTGGGCACGACGCTGCGGATCGGGATCTACGAGCGCCACAACCCCGACGTCGGGATTGTCTCTGTACGCCCGGATGTTCAAGTCGTAGATCCGACCGAGACCGATGATGGCGGCCCGGATCGGCCGATCGTAGGGAACGAACGTCATGAGCCCTTGCTTTCTCCAGAGAGTGCGTGCGGTGCAACCACCCGTTTCTAGCGCACCGCGCGGCACTGACGAGATGAGTTCAAGGTTGATGCTGTCCTCGAGGCCTGAGTCTGCGGAGAACGGCCGGCCGCCAGCCGGGCAGCCGAACGAACGCCGACACCCCTCCGAAACTTCTCGACGGCGTATCGGACATCCGCGGAACGATGACGCCCATTTCGACGATGACGTCAGTGTGGGTCTCGCACCACCTCGTAGGTGAGCAGGGGTAGGCCTTCTCCGACCGTCTCGCAGTGGAGCAGGCGCAGCGGCGTCTTGTCAATCGCTTCGCCGAAGAGACGCTCGCCTGCTCCGAGAACGACCGGGAGGATCACGAGCCTGAACTCGTCGACAAGTCCATGGTCGATCAGTGTGCGCACGAGCTGGTAGCTCGCGTAGACGAGGATGTCTCCGTCGATTTCCTGCTTCAGCGCGGAGATCTCTTTGACGACGTCATCGTTGAGCACGGTCGAGTTGGACCATTTTGGCTCCCGGAGGGTTGAGGACACCACGAACTTCGGCAGGCTGTTCAGTCGGTCTGCCAATTCACCGCCGCGATTCGAGAACGGTGTGCTCCCGTGGTTCGGACTCCCGCGATCGCTGTCGGGCGAGAGCAAGACGCCAAGGATGGAGAAGTGAGCTCCTCCATCGGACTCACTTCGCTCGGTGAAGGCCGAGTGATCTCAAACGAGACGTCGCGATTTGACCGTGACGCACTCGCAATCTCAGGGCTACGGGCGTTGACCAATTTCTCGTGCCGTGTTACTACATACAGGAGGACCAGAGGCGCCTTCAGGTTTCTCGGAACAAGTGTCGGTGTCGCGAACCTCCAAGATGTGTGTTCGACGCGAAAGCTGAAGAGGAGAAATCTGCCAATGAAAAGAACGCGCCACTCCATCGCGGCGGCGCTCGGCATGAGCCGCTCCGCGTCACGTGCGAAGGTTCGCCCCTTTGTCGCCCTTACATTCGCTCTCGCCGTCATTGGAACAAGCTCCACACTTGCATTCGGGTCAGCCGCCTCGGCCTTGCCTCGCCCCCCGGCCCAGCCCGCTGGTCTCGATCATTTCATTTGCTACAACGCTTCGGTCTCCCCCGGGGTCGCCTTTCCGGTTCTTCCGTCCCAGCTGAAGAACCAGTTCCCAGGGGTTATCAACCTCACTCAGACCAGCGCGAAAGTGGACCTTCACTGCAATCCCGCCACCAAAAAGATCACAAGCGTGAACGGGAAAGTCACCACCTATAAGGCGAAGAGCCCGAGCTGGCACCTCTTGTGCATTGCTTTCGACGCGTCGCAGCAGCCGGATACCCATGTGGTGAAGGTCAGCGACCAATTCGGTGCCGCCAAGCTGACGACGGGACCGCCATCCCAGTTCTGCCTGCCGTCCCTGAAGTCCCTTGGTCCTGCTTCGAACCCGGTGTTCATCCCTCCGGCCGCGTCGGAGACCATGCCCGACCACTTCACCTGCTATCCGATTGAGAACCCGACAGGCGGACAGCCCTTTACCCAGATTCCACCTGTGGTCAGCGTGAAGGATCAGTTCACGATGAAATTGGTCCGTGTCCAGATCGGACCTCCCACCACACTGTGCCTCCCGACCCAGAAGACCCTCGAACCCAATGGACCGGTGACGAAGATCACCAACGCAACGGCCCATCTCCTGTGCTTCCAGGTGAGCGGCGTACCGACCGGCTCAGTGTCCACCGTGTTCGACGAGAACCAGTTCAACCAACAACCCTTCAACCCGAAGAAGCCCGGGCCGGGATTCACCCCCATCCAGATTGGGACAGCCAACTCCTTGTGCCTTCCGTCCTACAAGAAGTTGCTCTCCTGAGCCGCCTCCTGCACGCGCCCCGGTGCTGAGCGTGGCCTGACCGGATCTCCACCGTCGCCCTGAGGTTCGGTCAGAAAGAAGCCGCGCTCCCGTGGCGCCGGTCCCGGCGCTGCCCGACAGTGAGGCCGGCCCAGATACCAAGGAGACTGAGGTCGCTCATCGCGTACTCGAGGCATTCGGCGCGCACCGGGCAACCCGCGCACAGATCTCGAGCACGTGCCAGGTCCTCCACATATCTCGAGAAGAACGGACCGGTCTTGCCCCTGCAGGCCGCTTGCTGAACCCAGTCCAACCCGTTCGCTCCCCCGATGCCGCTTCGATCAGGATGCTGAACGGCGCGGCCTCTGCTCCCCAGGCTAGTGCCAACGCGTCGGAACGGATCGGATGCCTGAAAGGCCCCTTGACCATGTGGGCGTGATGTCCCGACGATTGCTACTGAGGTGTCCCACCCTCTCGGCGAACCCAGTCACCCCCGGCACTATGGTCGCCGAGATGCAGATCGGTGCAGTGACGATCGAGGGCGTCTCTGATGGGAGCCTGCAGGCGCCACCGACGCTCCTGTTCAACAAGAGCGACCAGGAGTGGCTACAGCACTCCCAGTTCCTCGACACGGATGGGATGCTGCCCATCGAGATGGGCGGGTTCCTCGTGCGCAGCGGGGACCGCCTGGCACTCGTCGATACCGGATTGGGCCCACATGCCGCTCCCGGGCGGACGGGAAGGCTCATGAAAAATCTCAAGGCTCTGGGGGTCGACCCGTCGGAGATCACCGATGTCGTCCTCACTCATCTCCATTTCGATCACCTCGGCTGGGCAACCGACGGAGAGCGTCGCCTGTTTGCGAACGCCACCTACCGGTGCCACGAGGCGGACTGGGAATTCTTCATGGGCTCTACCCCCTTCGATGACAGCCTGGCCGTTTCCCAGATCGGTGGCCGAGCGTCGTCGGAGTTGCTTCCTCCCATCGTGGAGCGCCTCGTGACGTGGGGCGAGGACAGGACGATTCTGCCAGGCATGGACGTGCGCAGCGCCCCTGGGCACACACCCGGCAGCACCGTCATTGTGATTTCGTCCGGGAGCGAACGAGCCATGCTCCTCGGTGACGTCGTGCACTGTCCCGCCGAGCTCCTCAGCGACGACTGGGAGATGGTTGGCGACGTCGACAAACACCTTGCACAGCGGACACGTGAGGCTCTGGCGAGAGAGCTCGAAGGCTCGGACATCCCGTCGGCGGCGAGCCACTTCCCAGGGCTCAAATTCGGCAGGCTCTTGGCGGCCGGGGGCGTCGACGGTGGACGTTCGGCTGAGGCTCGCCGGAACCTGAAGGCACTCTCTTCGAAAGCTACAGACGACTCCGCGGCCTGGCTCGCGCCCACCGGCAGTTGCGTGCTCTCCAACAGGTCGCTACCTTGCGACACAAGGACTGCAAGGCGGAGGGACGATGAAGCACTTCCAGAGGGCGTGTGGGCTGGGAGCCGGGTTGACGGTGGCGGTGATCGCCGGGAGCACGGTCGCCGCAGCCGCGTCGACGACATCGAAGAACCTGGTGGTCAATCCGGGAGCAGAGATGGGGCCGGGTTCATCCGACGGAAGTGTGGTCGCCGTTCCCGGCTGGACCGAGACGACCGGCACCACGTTCACGGCTGTTCAGTACGGGGCGTCAGGCGGATTCCCCGCTGCGACCGACCCTGGGCCGACCAAGCGAGGAATGAACTTCTTTGCCGGAGGTCCCAACGCCGATTCAGCGGTAGCCGTTCAGACGATCGATCTGTCAACGTTCCGCTCGGCCATCAAAGCCGGTACAGCCAAGTTCAACCTTCAGGCGTGGCTCGGCGGGTTCAGCTCACAGGAGGACTCGGCTTTCGTCGAGGTCGACTTCAAGAACGCCAAGGGCTCTTTGGTGGGGACCTCCGCCACGCTGGGCCCGGTGACCGCGGAGCAGCGGAACGATGTGACCGGCTTCCTGAAGCAGTCGACCTCGGGTACCGTTCCGAAAAAAGCCAAGACCGCGTTCCTCCAGCTCGCCCTTTCTCGGTCGTCGGGTTCCTACGATGACGGATACGCCGACAACCTGAGCTTCGAGATAACGAGGCCATAGCTCCCAGAGGGAACCATGCAGAAGCCGGTTCGGAGTTTCCGCCGACTCTTCGCCGCCGGCTGAATTTTCTCGAATCGGCCGCTCCGCGATGTCGGAGCATCGCCTGGCGCACCCCCCCGTCGCCCGGCCCACCACACGCCCGGCTCCTGATCGGCCGGGCCCGGGTCGGGAGGCGAAGCCCTCCTGCTGCGACCTGGCATCGTCTGATCGCCTGAGCGGGGTCCTCGGCTTCGGCCGGGTCGTTTCGCGTTACGACTCAAGTCCAAGGACCCCGCTAGGCGGTCGATGAAACGGTAAAGGCTTCCGGTAAAAGATCGGTAAAAGCGAGTTTCGGCCCACGTCAAAAGGGTGACACCCGTTCTCAGGCTGGCAGCGCACCATCCTCGCCCATGATGACGCCGAATCGTTATTCGGCTCGGAAGAGGCTCGCCGGTCGGATCCGGGCAGCCACGAAGGCCGGACCCATGGCCAACAGGTTGGCCACGACCAGGGTTCCAAGAGCGATGGCGCCGATCTCCTGGAGCGTCACGACCGGCACCGGCACCACGCCGAGGTAGTCGGCGAAGGCGCGCCACACCAGTCGGCCAATCACCACCCCGAGGGGTACGCCGCCGATGAGCCCGATCAGGGCCACGGTGGTGGTCTGCCAGAGCACAGTGCAGGCCACCTGCCGACGCAAGAACCCGAGGGACTTGAGTAGGCCGAGCTCCTGGCGTCGGCGGGTGATGCTCACCACCAGTACGTGCAGGAGCGTGGCCACGCCGAAGACGATGAGGACCGAGCCCAGGATCAGAGGGAAGTTCACGTCTTCCCCGAAGTTGACAAGATTGGTCGGCGCCATTGGGAGCGAGACATCGCCCTTGTAAGTGGCGATCAACCTGTTGAGCGCTGATCGTCCGGCGACGCTCGATTCAGTGTGAACGAGTATCACGCCCGCGCCGCTGTAGGTCTCGTCGATGGCACACCGACTGGGCTCCGTCCCCAGCGCACATCGGGCACCGAGCCCTGCGAAGTCGAAGACGGCGCCGGTGCCCAGCCCGCCGGTTCCGAAGTCGGGTGGGAACGATGTGACTCCGACAACCCGATAAGTCGAGGGCCTGGTACCCCCCTGAGCAGCGGGTAGCGACACCCGTACGACGGAGCCGACGTGGGCCCCCACTTCCCGTAGGGTCGCCGTCCCCATCGTGACCTCGTCGGGTGCGTCGGGAAGCCGCCCGGTGATTGTCGTCAAGAGAAGCGAGCCTCGGATCGATTGTCCGCCCAGGGCGTCCACGGTGTGGCCGTTGATTTGACCTCGGCCGAGAGGCCGGCGGTGATCCCCGTGACGGCCCGTTCCCGCTTGATGTCGTCAACCAGCTGCTCGGCCTGGGCCCGAGTACCCGCGCTGTTGACGCTGATGTCGAGGTCGAAGGGCTGTCCGTAGAGGGAGGGCGTCGTTACCAAGTGCGTGAGGCTGGACCCAAAGACGGCGGTGGCGCACAGTGCGGTGACCGCCAGGATCGAACCCACGAGGGCTGACCCGACCGGAACGGTCGAACGGCCGCCGCCGCGTTGGACGGCACGGCGGACGCCAATCCGCCTACTGGGGGATGCGCCCAGTTCGGCCGGAAGGCTGACGGCCCGAGATGGACGTTGCCTGCCGTATCGGCCACCGCTTCGGGCCGCCCTCGCGACCCTGAGAGCGGGCCGGACGCCCAGAGCCAAGAAGACGGCCAAGAACACCAGGCCTCCGACCAGGAGCGCCCACGGATCGAAGGAGAGCCCGTTCGTCGGTTCGGCGAGCCGCGCCACACCCACCGGGGTGAGGCTCGACAACCCGTAAGCCAGGACTACGCCGCCGACGACGCCAAGGACGCCGATCGCTGCAGTCCTGGCCAATCCCGTCAAGAAGAGCTGCCAGCCAGAGACGCCCAAGGTGCGTAGCGTGCCGTACGCGTCTTCCTCGATCGACGCTTGACGACTCTGGGCCTGTGCCAACACGATCAGCCCGACCAGGGCCGTCAGCGCGGCAAGGATCCACCAACCCACCGCCTGCGGTCGGATGGAGGAATTGACGGCGGCCGCATTGGTGTCGAGATCAGTTGGTGCCGATGACGCCGTCCTGACGGGCCTGGGCTTGGAAACGGGGAAGGTCGGCGGCTCCATGCCGAAGTCGTACCAAGTCGGCATGGAAGAGGACCGTCCTGTCGTTGATGGAACGTAGGAACGCCTTCGTGGCGTACAGGCGGTAGTTCGTGCCGCTGGTAGTCGGGAATTCATCCTCGGACGCCTCGGTGCCCACCACCTTGAAGTCGTGCAGGGGACCGTCAGGGGTGATTTCGGCGCCGTTCAGGACCTCGTTCCGCTGCTGCTGCGAGGCGAATCGGATGCGGATGTGTGAGCCGAAGTGGATGCCCAGGTCGCGCTGCATTGTGTACGAGGCCAGAACCTCCGCGGGGTTCGACTGATTGGGCATGCGGCCCGATAGCAACTTGACCTGACGGGCGAGGTCCTGCGGCGCGAGTCCCGTGACCCCGAAGTCCTGGTTGGCCAGGAGCCGGCACCCGCTGCAGGCGGGAGGACCGTTTGCCGGGATGAGCGCCGACGTCGACTCCTCGACCTCGGGAAGGGACGCGAACGTCGGAATCGGCCTAAAGCTGAAAGCCTCGACATCGGAGCCGTAGGCCGCAAGGTACCGGGAAAGGCAGACGTGGTGCGTCTTCCTGCAGCAATCCCGGCCGACACCAACCCGCTGACCAGAGCCACCAGGAGAGCCAGGTACACCCACGAGCGACAGCGATGGCGGAACTCGGCTCGGAGCAGCATTCTGACGACCGCCAACGTGACCTCCTGAGGCGAGTCTGATCCCCGTCGATTCCGCTGACAAGGGCGCCAGCCTCTGCCCAAACCGTCAGGTACCACCCCGACCGGAACCGGACGGCAAGGATGTGATCGGGACGCCGAGTTCATCACGCGCTTCGCTCACGCCTTCGCAACCAACGGCGCCGAGTGGTGGCGCGCGTCCCCAACGAACCTCCCAACAGGGGAATCGAACGCCGTACGCCTTGCAGGAGCGCTTGTGGATTCTGTAGCAGTCCACATCAGTTCGTTCCCCCTGGCTGTTGTACCCAAGGGTCCCCAGGCGCTCGCTCCGGATTCTCTCGTCTGTGGCATCAAGGTGACATGAACCGATCCGCCAGACCAGTCAAGGGGCCGCCCGAGGCGCAGCGAGGACACGAAGCGAAGCGAAGTCCCGGAGCGACCATGGCGGGTCAGCCAGTCTCCGCCGCCAGACTTAACGAGGTCGGACCTGTGGGCCGGCCCGAGCGCGCTTTGGCCGTCCTCGACCAGGAGGGTCGGCCTCTCACTCCGTCCACCGTCCTTTGCCTTGGCGTTGGCTATCGAGCCCCGGTTCGTTCACGTTCAAGCCTGTGGCATTGCCTCCGCCGCCTTCAGACCCCTCGTCACCGAGGCGCCCTCTGCGTTGGCTACCGAACTCCAACGATAAAGCTCAGGAAGGATTTTTGCTTCCCGCTGGCGAGACTGGCCGCCGTACCGGGAGAGGCCGGCCTCTCTGACGGCCTGGATGCCATCAAGGGTCCCCCACCGCGAACTGGCGCAGTTTTTTACAGAGACCCGAACTCCGCGTTTGGTAGTCTGAACTCCTTGTCCTGGAGGATGACTTTGAGGGTGACAACACATCGCGGCTGCGTGCTCCCGGCCTAACGCGACCTCGCCCGCCGGTTAGCGGTACGGGGCAGGAGTCACCCAAATCATCGCTTCGAAAGGATTCGAGTGCTTACACGTATTCAGCAATACCTGCGCGCCGTCGCACCCATTGGCCGCGAAATGCGAGCAGGTCGGGCCATTCCTGGCCACGTTCAACCCGCACAGCGACAACCCCTACCTCAACTACGCCCTACCCGACGATGGCGCTGAGCCCAGCGAAAAAGAGGTAGCCGCGCTGGTCGACGCCTATGCGCGACGGCACCGTCGACCTCGTCTCGAGTACATCCCCGGTTGTGCGCCGAAAGTCGAAGGGCAACTCCTCTCCGGTGGATTCTCGGCCGAGGGGCGCCTGCCAGTCATGGTCACCGATGTCGGACAGTTACGACCTGGCCCTGAACTGCAGGAGATCGAACTGCGCGTTCCCATCACCGACGGCGAGTTGTACGCAATGGCCGTCGTTCAGGCTGAGGCGTACGACGAACCGGATGTACCAAGCAGAGACGTCGTGACCCACCGCCGAGTAGCGCTGGCTCGGGGTGCGGGCGCCTTGATCGCCATCCATCGAACTACCGGGGCGGTCATCGGTGCCGGCAGCTGCTCACCGGTCAGTGACGGGCTGAGTGAGGTTGCCGCCATCGGCGTGTCAATGACGTATCGACGACGGGGCATCGGTGAAGCCTTGGCCGCCCGTCTCGCTCGCGAGGCATCGTCGCTCGGCGCCGAGGTGCCGTGGCTGATGGCCGCTCACGACCGCGAACGCAGGATCTATGAGCGCGCCGGCTATCGCGCCATTGGAGAGATCTTGCACATCTCCGGCTGATCGTACCTGCCTCGAGCCTGCGGGCTGCGGAACCCCTGGCGTTCCGATCGGTTGCCTCTGAGCGTACGGGCTACCCACGACCAGTCGTTATGCAAACCTTGCCGGTCGTGAGTCTGAATTACGCCGCCAATCACCTACTGGACGCCGTTCGATCGGTTGCAGTCTCCGAGGGTCCCCTCCAGACGAGGCTGCAGACCGCCTGGGACGAATCAGTGCAGCACGTTTGGGAGAAACCGTGTCTCACCACCGAGCTTCTGGCTCGATTCAAGGCGCTCTGGGATCGGGTTACCGACCCTACCGCCGGTCCCCGGAGCACAAGGCTTCGGGAGTTGACAGCGTCAGAGGCTGTCGCAGCCGTTGAGGAGCTGATCGCTCTGGCGGTACAAACCGCGGTCACGGCGTCTCCTGCTCCTCGTGACGTGAGACTCGCCACTCTTGCCGACCTGACATAGCGACATCATTCCGGCGCACGGAATCGACCCTCCGTCAGCAAGAGCCGACGTCAGCCTTGTTTCATGGATACCGGGCGGCATGTCTCGGAGTTGGCGAGCCAGCATCCCAAGACCGATTTGGTTCAACGACGCCGCCCATGAGGCCGAGGCCAGGAAGGCGCAGCTGCGCGAGCCGCCCAACCGGTTTGGCACATGGATCCTGCGCTGCTCGGGCTTCAGGGGTGAGATCGGGGACCGCACGCCGTATGCGCAAAACCGACACCCGCACGAGCACCCCATCCACTCGAGGGGCACGGGTTCGTCGTTCGGGGGCATTTAGCGTTGGTTCTGGGCATCCACCGATTTGGCGGAAGCCCTTCGTAGGGTGCGTCGGGTCGGTTCTTCTGGCTTGACTTTTTGGGGGTCGGAGCGAGCGACAGCTCGACTCCACAACGGTGATCGTCGACCAGACGAGCCTCCCGACGCACGTGCATCCCTTTTCTGGAACTCGGCGGCCGATCATGGAGTCGGACCCCTGCTTCTGAATGTCTGGATGGTCACACCCCTGCGGAGCGTGCAGCGGTCGACGACGGAGAGCCGGCTAATCAACCGTCCAGCGAAAGGACCACGTCATGAGTGAAGTGAGGTTGGGCATCGACGTCGCCTGTCGGGCCGACCACCGGGCCAGCCTGGCCGACGAGCGAGGTGATTTCATCTGGTCGTCGTGGAAGTTCCGCACGACGACCACTGACCTCGAGCGCCTGTGGGCCAAGATCCCCGCCGGTGCCTCGGTGACCGTGATCCTCGAGCCCACGCGCAACGCGTGGGTGCCCCTGTCGGCCTGGCTCCAAGCACGCGGGGCGACGGTCATCTTGGTGCCTCCCGAGCAGTCCGCCGACCTGCGGGACTACTACAACAAGCACACCAAGACCGACCGGCTGGATTCCAAGGTGCTGGCTCGCCTGCCCTTGTTGCACCCCGAGGGCCTCCGCGGCATCGACAACCTCGGTCCGGCCGGGTCACTGCGCCGTGCCGTCCGCCACCGCTTCAGCCTGGTCAAACGCCGCAGCGCCGCCAGCCTGCGCCTCGACGCACTCGTCGAGCTGTTGGGACCGGGTTGGGCCGATTCCCTCGGATCGGCCACAGCATCGAAGACCGCCCTGGTCATATTGGAGAAATACGCCGATCCACGGGCGCTCAAGCGTCTCGGGCGTGCCCGGCTGGCCGCGCTCTTGATCCGCTCGAGTTCGGGACTGTGGCGCGAGGACAAGGCCGACGAGCTCTTGGCCATGGCGAACGAGACCCTCGAGCTGTGGTCATGCGGGGGCATCGACTTCACCGAGTTGGCCCACGACATCGCCTCAGAGGTCCGGGTGCTGCGTCAGCTCGACGACGAGATCGCCGCGGCCGACAAGCGGATCGCCGTTCTCTATGACGAGGCCGACCCCAATGGCATCGTTCGCTCCGCGCCGGGGCTCGGACCCGTCCTCTCGGCGGCCATCTTGGGCAACGCGGGCGATTTCAACCGCTTCGCCAACCTCGCCGGCGTGCGCTCCTTCACCGGCTTTGTGCCCAAGGTCGACCAGTCCGGACTGGTGGCGGCGCACAAGGGCATCACCAAGGCCGGTGACGCCGGCCTGCGCCAAGCCCTCTACCTGGCAGCCGATCACGCTCGGCACATCGACCCGACGCTGGCCCAGCGCTACTACCGACTGGTTATGGTCGAGGGCAAGCACCACAACTCAGCGCTGTGCTCAGTCTCGGCGGTCCTCATCACCCGGATCGCCGCCTGTTGGCGCAAGGACGAGCTCTACGAACTGCGGGATGAAGACGGCGAAGCGATCACCGAGGCCGAAGGCAAAGCTGTCTGCACCGACCGCTTCAAGATTGACGCCAAAGTCCGAGCTGCCCGTCGTCGGAACACACCAGCAAGAGTCTTCAAAAACAGGGTGGCGGGTCGAGGCAGAAAGGAGTCGGCCCAAAAGGTCGCTCCGGCCACCGACCCGCCAGGAAAAGAAGCTAGCGAAAATGTGGCCTGAAGGGCTTGACTGCCGTTAGGA
>CAVVUB010000005.1:0-137321 GCA_963751335.1 uncultured Acidimicrobiaceae bacterium | reverse complement strand
CTGGGTGAGGAGTCAAAATTGCCGGGCCCGTAAGGGCCCTGCCACCACGTCGCCGAGTTGTTGCTGAACCACGGACCCACGACGCACATTGCCTTGACGAAAGCACTCGCTGCGGCCGAAGTCGTCCGAGCTGCACGATTGCCCGATGTCAAGGTACCTTCCTGGCGCGAATGCCAGAAAAGAGGCGCCTAATGGCCCCGATGTAGGCTCTCTTTGGATCTATGATTTTACAAAAGGAGCACTTCCCGATCAAATGTCAAAAGAATATAGACAGTGAACTCTGATCAAAGTGGCGAATTTGAGAACCAACGTGAGAACCATAGGGGTATGTAAAGCCGGAAACTGCTGTCATTTGGCGTCATCTGTCGGCCACTTCCTAGACATCATTAGTCCAGCTCAGAGGGCACAGATGGCACCTGTGGACAACAATTGTCATCTCTTGTCATTTAGCCAAATGGGCGCTACGGATCATAAGGTTGGGTCAATCGGAATATGGCTATTTCCTAGCTCTCAGCTAGCTCGTCCATCACGGTCGTCCTGTGTCCTGCGCCGTCGAAGGGTACGGCGTTCCAATTCAGTGGTCCCGCCCCAGATCCCGAAATGCTCCCGCATTCCGAGCGCCAGGCATTCAACGGTGTGCGAACACTGCCGGCAGATCTCCTTGGGCGGCCACACCGGCGATCCTTGTTCGGTAAGGGTTCCTGGTGCGAGCGTTCCTCGGGCCAGCCGATCATTCCAAGCGATACCCGCCTTCTATGTAAGGCGATTGCCTCGCAGTCAGCACGGGCGGCGAGGATGTCGCCCGTGACCAGGAATCGCTTCGCCGGAGAGCCATTTGAGGACGGCGACGAGGCCATCGCCCGTGCACTCGAAGACGTGAGCATCCCGGCTCTGATGTGCTCGCTGGTGCATATGAGCGGAGACCCCTCTTGGATACGGGGGGACATCCAGCCGAACGTGGGCATGTCGTTGGACATCCAGGGCGCGATGTCAGAAGCGATATGGCCGAAGTGCGCCGCCGCGCCCTTCCGGTGATCGCCGCCTATCGCGACGGAGGGTGCGTCCCGGTGGAGCTGTCTCGGGACCTCTTGCTCGAGATGATGAGCTTCCTCGGCCGACGGCAAGTAGAGGGTCGCCTGGCAGGGCTTCTCTTCGATGACTTGCAGTTCGAGGGTGCAGACAGTCGGGCAGATCTCGTGGGGTCACGAGATCTCAGAGCCCCAGAAGGATGCGACACCTGTCGTTGTGATGGGTTGTGGCATGGGCGGGATCCTGGCCGGCATCCGCCTCAAGCAGGCGGGTCTGCCTTTTGTCATCCTCGACAAGAACTCGGGCCCGGGTGGCACATGGTGGGAAAACCGTTACCCCGGCGCACGGGTCGACGTCGGGAGCCACCAGTACTGCTTCTCGTTCGAGCCGGCGGAGCTGTGGAGCGAGTACTACTGCCAGCAGCCAGAGTTGCGCGCCTACTTCAAGACAGTGTTCGACAAGTACGACCTCGGGCCACATTGTCGCTTCGACACCACGATCACCGAGCTGAGGTGGGATGAGGACAGGGCCCTGTGGTGCGTGACTGCGTGCGGACCCGATGGCGTCGAGTCGGTATTCGAGGCTCGCTTCGTGATCAGTGCCGTGGGATCGCTCAATCTGCCCCGGATGCCCGACATCACTGGCATGGACAGCTTTGCGGGGCCGTCGTTCCACTCGGCGCGCTGGCCCGAGGACCTCGACATCCGAGGAAGCCGATTCGCGCTGATCGGCGCCGGCGCCAGCGGTTTCCAGATCGGCCCGCGTATCGCCCCGGAAGTCGCAGAATTGAGCATCTTTCAGCGTACGGCCCAATGGATCCTGCCCAACCGGCTCTATCACACGCCGGTGCCACCCGGCGACGCGTGGGCGCTGAAGCACCTTCCCTTCTATGGACGGTGGTACCGGTTCGTCATGACCTTCGCCGGCATCTCGGCGGGAATGGACATGTATCGCATCGACCCCGACTACAGCGATTCGACCAATCAGTCGGTCAACGCGCTCAATGCAAGACGCGCTACGGCGTTGCTGGACTGGATGCGCAGCATCGTGGGAGATGATCCCGACTTGCTCGACAAGGTCGTGCCCGACTACCCCGCCACGGGGAAGCGCATCCTCCAGGACGACGGCACCTGGTTGCGCTGCCTGCAGAGGCCCAACGTCGAGCTCATTCGGACCGGCATCAAGCGGGTAGTCCCCGACGGAGTCGAGACGGTGGACGGAGGTCACTACCCGGCTGACATCATCTGTTACGCGACCGGCTTTCGGCACAATGAATTTCTCGGATCGATGAAGGTGGTGGGCCGGCACGGTGTTTCGTTACACGACCAGTGGGGCGACGAGCCCACGGCCTACCTCGGCATGACGATGCCGAACTTCCCCAACCTGTTCTGTATCTATGGTCCAGGGACCAACCTGGCCTTCGGCGCCAGCATCTTCTACCACGCCGAGTTTCAGGTGCACTATGCCTTGGAGGCCATCCATGAGACTCTCGGATCGGGTGCACTCTGGACCGAGGTGAAGCTCGAAGCGCACGACGACTATGCCGATCGCCATCAGAAAGAGATCGGCGAGCTGGTGTGGTCACATCCCTCGATATCGCACAGCCACTACAAGAACAGCAACGGCAAGGTCTTCACGCTCTCTCCCTGGCCACTCGACCAATATTGGGAATGGACTCGCCACGTCGATCGCACGCACTACGAATTCGGCTGAGCATGAGCGCTGGATGTCAATACTTCGGGTGAGAGTCCAATGCTCAGCGTCGGTGCCACCGGCGATCAGTCCCCGGGGGATCCGAGCGTCCGCGCTGACGGGGGCATTTCCCACGTGGGCTTTGGCTTGATCTGGATTTCGACCTGCTCGAGACCTTTCCTCCATCGAGCAGGGGCCGCTGCTCGGGAAGGCTCCCGGTACTGGGAATTGGTATTCCACAAGCCAGCGTCGGACAGCTCGTCGAGAGATCTGATCTCACCCGCCTGACGGAAGCGATCTTGGATGGTGTCTATCGGCATCGTTTCGACCAACAGCTCCACCAGCACCTGATGCGAGACGGTCGAAATGTGGCCTTCCGCCGACTTCGGCCCCACTCGCTGAGGATCGGCAGCACGCTGCGGGCGCCTTGGCCAACAGTGGCAATTGCAGGTCGGCCAGGGAGTTTGGCCTGAAGGGAGCCGCTGGTGGTGGTGCAGATGACCACGGGCGTTCCTCGAATCACAACTTCTTAAGCAGGCCCAGGTTTCGCAGAGAGTCGGTGCGCGCGTGAACAATGAACCGATGCAGACACCTGAGGAACTCTTCGACCTGAGTGGCAAGGTCGCCGTCATTACCGGAGGCAGCCGGGGGATCGGGCGGGCCATCGCAGAAGGACTGGCGTCAGCGGGCGCAGACGTGGTCGTCGCGAGTCGCAAGATCGAGAATTGCGAGGCCGCGGCCGGCGAGATCGCCGGAGCTACGGGTCGTCGCGCCGGTGCCCATCGCCTGCCACGTGGGGCAGTGGGAGGACTGCGACAACCTCGTGGATGCGGTGTATCGAGAGTTCGGGCGGTGCGACGTGCTGGTGAACAACGCGGGCATGTCCCCCGCCTACAAGGACCTCGCCTCCGTGAGTGAGGACCTCTACGACAAGGTGCAGGACATCAACACGAAGGGACCGTTCCGCCTCAGCGCGCTGTTCGGGACCCGGATGGCCGAGGGCGACGGTGGCTCGATCATCAACGTCTCGTCCGTGAGTTCGTTCCGTCCCACGCCGACCGACTTGCCCTACGCCATGGCCAAGGCGGCTCTCAACGCGTTGACGCTCGGGCTGGCCGGCGTCTGGGCCCCGAAGGTCCGGGCCAATCTGGTCCTCCCGAGCGCAACCGAGACGGATCTGACCAGCAGATGGCCTGCAGAGGTCAAGACGCGCATCGCCGAGGGGAATCCGATGAAGCGGATGGGCCAGCCCGAAGACGTCGTGGGCGCGTGCATCTTCCTGGCCAGCGAGGCGGCGAGCTACGTCAACGGGGCCCAGATTCCCGTCGACGGAGGGTTGTACCGCGCGCTCTGAATCGGGCCGTCGTCTGCGGGCGTTCGGGTTGCGGGAGGAGATCCTGGAGTCTCTGGCGACGCCGATTATCCGCCGGTGAGGTACTGGTCGATCATGCGGTGCATGTGGAGAAGATTGCTCTCCTGCCGGCGGTTGAGCCGGAGGGGCGGCCCTCCCCGTGACTTCATCCCGATCTGGACGTGCTCCATGTTGGCGTAGTCCTGGTTGGTGATCTCGCCCCAGTCGCGTTCGGTCCAGTCGGGGAAGAACCGACGTCCTGCCCGCTCGAAGGGCTTGTCCTCCGACGGCCACTGGAGGAACCAGGTGTCCTTGATGCAGCTGTCCGGGTCGGTTCCGTTGGGCCGGACGCGGAAGAGGATGGCGATGCCGGGGTAGATCGGCCCCACCATGTTGGGGAAGAAGTGGACGTCCTCGGCGCTGGTCAGCTGGTCGTCGGTGAACCCATCCACGTCGACGCCACGGCCGACGAGAAGCTCACGCCGGCCACTCTGATAGCGGCTCAGCATGGTCTCGTCGTCGCGTGGGTTGGCCCGGATCTCCTCGACCAGGGCACTCTCGTCGCGGTAGAACAACCCGCCGAGTCCGCGGACGAAGTTCTCCAGGATCTCGCCCTCGTCGTAGTCGTCCTCGGTGAGCCCGAGGCGCGGACTGGGGCGAAGCTGGCGGCGGGAGTTCGGGAGCCGCCCGTAGTGGGCGTGAACGCCCAGCGGCTCGTATTCGAGGCTCACGTCGTCGGTCCAGGGCAGCAGCTGCGGGTGGGTGCCCTGCACGTGGTAGCCCTCGTTGAAGGCGTCGACGGCCACCTTCCAGTTGGCCGGGAGCACGGTCGAGAGGTAGGTGCGGATGCGCAGGCGATCCAGGTGGTACGGCGCCAGGAGACTCGGGAGCGGGCCGAGGAATTCGAGCAGCGGCGGCGCGCCCGGATCGAGGCAGATCCAGACGAAGCCGCCCCAGCGTTCGACCTGGACGGCCTTGAGCCCGGTGCCCGGCGGGATCGGATCGAACTCGTCCTCGGTCCACCACCTCGACCAGCGTGCCGTCGAGGTCATAACGCCAGGCGTGATAGCGGCAGCGAATGCAGGCGTCGGGGAAGGAGCCGGATCCGTCGGCCAGGCGGGTCCCCCGGTGCAGACAGGTGTTGTGGAAGGCCTTGATGGTGTCGACGTCGGAGCGAACGACGAGGATCGACTGATCGCCGATCAGGTATTCGAGGAACATCCCGACTTCGGCGACTTCCTCTTCCCGACACGCCACTTGCCACACGCGCGACCACACGCGATCGAACTCCAGCTCGGCGAATTCGGCGCTGGTGTAGCGGGCACGCGGGATCGTGTCGTCCTCGCCGATCAAGAGCTTGTCCAGATTGCCATTGGTCATCGGAAAATCACGCCACCCCACGGAGTCGAGTCGTTACCGCCATGGTAGGCCGAACGCCCAAAGGGCGCGCCCTCCGGTCGATCGGCGAGGAGCGTCCCTCGGTATGCTGCGGCGATGTCGATCAGGCGCAGCAGACCTTCGCACCTGCGCTGGCCGAAGTGCCGCTCCCGGCCCCGAACGCAGCAGCCTTGCTGCGCCGGAACGGCACGACGCCCGCTTACGCCGACCAGCCGGCTCTGCGCTTCGGCGACCGGATGTGGACCCACGCCGAGCTACTGGCCGAGGCGGAGCGCTTCGCTGCCCTCTTCCGGGCCCGCCTCGATCCTGACCGTCCCCCGCACGTCGGTCTCCTGCTCGACAACACGCCCGACTACGTCTTTGCGCTGTGCGGAGCCGGTTTGGCCGGCGCGGCCGTGGCCGGCCTGAACCACACCAGAGTGGGAGAGCACCTCGCCCGTGACATCGTCCACACGGACGTGCAGCTTCGTGATCACCGAACCCCGGCACCAGGCGCAGCTCGAAGCGGCCATCGCCGGCCTCGATCTGCCCGGCGGTGTCCTGGTCTCCGATCGCTTCGCCGACGAGGACGACCCACCGGCCGCCGGAGAGTCATTGGCCGCAGCGCTCGAGCAGTCGTCTGCGCCCAGTGCCTCGACGCATGATGCGCTCGGCTTGGCCGAGCCCGAGGTCGATGCCCTGTGGGCCTTGCTGTTCACGTCCGGGACGTCGGCTGCCCCCAAGGCGGTTCGCTGCACGCAGTACCGGCTCCTCACCACGGGAATCGGATGGCCATGATGCTCGAGTTGACGCCCGACGACGTCGGCTATGCGGCCATGCCGCTCTTCCACACCAACTCGCTGATGTCCGGACTGGCTCCGGCGCTCGTGGCCGGCGCGTCACTGTCCCTGGCCCGCCGCTTCAGCGCGTCGGGGTTTCTGCCCGACGTGCGGCACTACGGGGTGACCTGGTTCAACTACACGGGCAAGGTGCTCACCTACCTCTTGGCCACGCCGCCTCTCCCCGACGACGCCGACAACCCGCTCCGGGTGGCCTTCGGCAACGAGGGGTCACCGGCCGTGATCGAGGCCGCGGCGACCCGCTTCGGCACGCGGATCATCGATGTCTTCGGTTCCACCGAGGGCGGCATCGCGTTGGACCGCACAGGGGCACGTCCGCCCAGTTCCGTCGGGCGCCTCCGGGAAGGGATCAAGGTCGTCGACGAGGAGGGCCAGGAGGCCCCACGGGCGGTGTTCGACGCCGATGGCGGCCTGACCAACGCGGATCGCAGCGTCGGCGAGATCGTCAACACGCTGGGGGTAGGACCCTTCGAGGGGTACTACCGCAACGACGACGCCATGCGTCGCACCACCCGCAACGGCTGGTACTGGAGCGGTGACCTCGGTTACGTCGACGAGGACGGCTGGGTCTACTTCGCCGGCCGCACCTCGGACTGGCTCCGGGTCGACGGCGAGAACTTCCCCGCCACGCCGATCGAGGCGATCATCGCCCGGCACCCCGATCTCATCCTGGTCTCGGTCTACGGCGTCCCCGAGCCCGACTCGGGTGACCAGGTGATGTGCGCCCTCGTGCTGCGGGACGGTGCGAGTTTCGACGGCGCCACGTTCGCCAAGTGGCTGGACGACCAACCCGACCTGAGTCCCAAGTGGCGGCCACGCTACGTCCGGCTGTCCGACGCGCTGCCGACGACACCGACCAACAAGGTGCTGGCCCGGACCCTGGTGCACCAGAAGTTCCGCGCTGACCGGGTGGACGGCGACCCCCTCTACATTCGCGAGCGGGGCAGTGACCGCTACCGCCCGTTCACCGCGCAGGACGAACTTGCCTTGCGCAAGGCATTCGAGGCCAACGGCCGCCGCGAGGCCTGGGAGCTCTGAGTTGCTCCGGCAGGTCCGGAGCAGCAGAAGTCGGGTCGGATTCAGGTCTTCTTGACGAGCGGGATGTCGTAGAGGGCGGCCCAGTTGGTGCTGACGATCCGCGCCTTGCTCTCCTCGCTCAGTGGGAGCTTGTCGAAGGCGTTCACGGCGTGGGGGAACTTCGAATCGCCGTGGGGGTAGTCGGTCGAGAAGATGATGCGCTCGTCGCCGAAGGTCTCGACGAAATGCGGCACCGTGATCTCGTCGGCCTCCACCGAGATCCAGCAGTTGCGCTTGAAGTACTCCGACGGCGGCATCGTGAGCTCGGGCGCCTCGTACCAACCCGTCCACTCCCAGTGCTCGTCGAGCCGGTACAGGAACCACGGCGCCCACGAGCAGTTCCCTTCGAGCAGGGCGACCTTCAGATTCGGGAAGCGCTCGAGCACGCCGCCACCGCACAGACAGGCGGTGACGAACTGGATGCCGAGGGGCTGGCTGAAGGTGTGCCAGAGCATGAGCTTGTCGAGCACCTCGAGCCCGAAATCGGGCGTCAGGTAGGTCTGACCGCCGCCGTGGAAGGCGAGGGGCACGCCGAGCCGCTCGATCTCGGCCCACAGCGGGTCGTAGGCGGCGTGGTGCCAGGGCCGGCGGTTCACGGCGGCGGGCGGCAGGAAGATGGCCTTGAAGCCGAGCTCCTCGACGCAGCGGCGGGCCTCCTCGACGGCACCGCTCACGTCGTGGGCCGCCACCATCCCCGCACCGAACATGCGGTCGGGGGCGACGTCGCAGAAGTCCTTCATCCAGTCGTTGTAGGCCCGGGCGATGGCCGTGGCGAACTCGGGCTCGAGACCGTCGCTGCCGATCTGTTCCGACGAATCGAGACCGAGGACGAACAGGCCGCGGGAGGGATAGAGGACGGCGAGATCGAGCCCCTCGGCGTCCATGGCGTCGACCTGGGACGGCGCGTCCCAGCCCGCGGGCCTCCGACGCGGCGTAGACGTTGTCGTGGTGCGGCTGCCATCCGGTCTTGCGACCCTCGACCCGGAGCGGGCGGGTGGCGCCCATTCGGAGCATGGTGTGGTTCTTGACCCGCACCCGCATGTCGCGGGGGATCTCCGAGAGCCCGCGTGGCGCGGCGTGGGCGTAGGCCGGATCGATGTAGCGCTCCCAGAGGTCCGGCGGCTCCATCACGTGCAGATCGCTGTCGCAGATGACGTGATCGCGCAGTCCCATCACAGACCCCCCAAAGATCCCTGACACTCGAGTCAGCTTTCACTATACGCTCTCGGTCGGCGAGCACTCTGGGGGCTCTGCCAGGGCATTTGGAGCTCGAGGAGGGGCAATGGCGATCGGCGTCATCGGGTTGGGCAACATCGGCAGGGGCATTGCGACGAACCTCGTCGCCGACGGCCAGGAGGTCGTCGTCTACGACCTCGACGACGCGGCCATGAAGGCGATCACCGGAGCGTCGGCGGCGACCGACGTCGAGTCGCTGGCCGGCCAGGCCGAGATCACGCTGTTGTCCTTGCCCACACCCGAGGTGGTCAACGCGGTGGCCGACGCCTGGGCCACTGCAGCGAAGCCGGGCTCGATCCTGGTCGACCTGTCCACCAACAGCCCGGCCGAGGTGCGCGGCGTTGGGAGCCCGGCTGGCCAGTTCGGGTCATCACCTGGTCGAGGCGCCCCTGACCGGCGGGGCCATCGGGGCCGAGCGCCGGATGCTCGTGTTCATGATCGGTGGTGACGACGAAGCCGTGGCGCGGGTCAAGCCGGTGCTCGAGCCGCTCGGACGGGCCACGTTCCACGTGGGTGCGCTCGGTCTGGGCAACACGATGAAGCTGCTCAACAGTCTCATCGCCTTCACGACCACCTGGGTCAGCCTGGAGGGGTTGTCGTTCGCCACCAAGGCCGGGATCGAGGTGCAGGACGCCGTGGAGATCCTGCGCACGGCGGGAGCCTCCAACTTCTTCATCGACCGTCAGGTCGAGACGATCGACGGCCGCGGCCGGCCGACGCAGTTCGCCTTGGTGCTGGCGGCCAAGGACGCCGGGCTGATCGTCGATTCGGGCGAGGCGCTCGGCGTGCCGACCCCGGTCGCCGCGGCGGTGCGCGGCGTCCTCGACAAGGCGGTCGATCAGGGGCTCGGTGACGCCGACTGGAGCGAGCTCGTGACCTTCGCCGAGCAGCAGGGCGACGTCGCCCTGCACTGGGACCCTTCGACCGCCGCGAGCTGAGGCGGCGACGCTCTCGGGTCTGGTGGGTTGTCGGTCGGCCCGACGGTGATCGTTTGGTCAGTCGGTGCCGAGCACGTCGGCGGCCACCCGCATGGCGGAACCGGCCGCCGGCACGCCGGCGTAGATCGAGATGTGCATGAGCACCTCGACGATCTCCTCTCGGGTCGAGACCGGCGTTGAGCGCACCGGCGAGGTGGGCCCGCAGCTCTTCGGGCTGACCGAGCGAGGCCAGGACGGCGACGGTGATCATCGAGCGGTCACGCACCGACAGACCCGGTCGGGTCCAGATGTCGCCGAAGGCGCTCTGCTGGACGTGGTCGTAGTAGTCCGGCGCCAACTTGGCCGCGGGGAACTGCCCGGTCGGGGCGGTCAGGGTGGCCGGCCACAGCTGGCCCTGGATCTCCCGGCCGGCGGCCCTGCGCTCGTCACTCGTGGTCATGTGGCACTCCTGTCGACGCCCAATAGGTTCACCGTTGCGATGCTGCCGCCACCGACGAGGTGGGCCAGGGCCACCCGGGCGCCCTCGACCTGGCGACCCTCGGCCTGCCCGCGCAGCTGGAGCACGGCCTCGTGGAGCTGGGCCACGCCGGTCGGACCGCCGGGATGGCCGCGGGCGATCAGGCCGCCGTCCGTGTTGAAGGGGATGCGCCCGCCCGGCCCGGTCTCGCCCTCGACGACCAGCTTCTCGCCCTCACCCTCGGCACAGAACCCGAGCAGCTCGTAGTACTCGAGCTCCTCGTTGATGAAGGCGTCGTGGCAGTAGGCCACGCTCACGTCCTCGGGGCCGAGGCCGGCCGCCTCGTAGCATTCGGCGGCCGTGTTCGAGGTCATGCTGGAGGGGCCGACGACCGGGCCGACGAAGGTGTGGCCCGGCGTGTAGGTCTCCGACATCAGTGCCGACGCCAAGGCCCGGACGAGGGGGCGATCGGGCTGGCGCTGCCGCACCAGGTCTTCGCGGGCCACGATGATGCAGGCGGCGCCGTCGTCGGGCGGGCAGCACATCATGGTGGTCAGCGGCTCGGCCACCAGCCGGGCGGCCAGCACCTCCTCGGCGGTCACCACGTGGTCGGAGCGTCGGTGGGCGAACGGACAGGCGGCGCCGTAGTTCCAGTTCTTGGCCGCGATGGTGGCGAAGTGCTCCGGCGTCGTGCCGCGGTCGTGCATGCGCCGCTGGGCCCAGAGGGCGAAGTAGGCGGCGGGCAGGATGGGGGCGTCGATCTGGTCACGCCCCGCGCCGCGGCCTCCGGTGCCCGTCATGTCGGTGAACTTGTCGAAGCACAGGGCCATGGCCACGTCGGCCCGGCCCGAGGAGACCGCCCAGGCGGCCTCGCGGAAGGAGACGAGCCCGGTGGCCGACGCGTTCTCGATGTGGGTCACCGGGAGCCCGGTCAGGCCGAGCTCCTTCATGGCCTTGATGCCCAGCATGGAGGCGGGCTGGATGTAGCCCACGAAGGCCTCGTCGACGTCGGCCAGGGTCATGCCGGCATCGTGGAGCGCCAGCAGCCCGGCGTCGCGAGCCAGGTGGGCGCCGGGGATGTCGCGGAACATGCCGAAGCGGACCATGCCGATGCCGGCCACGGCCACGCCGTCGAACTTCAGGCCGTGCGTCACGACTGCACTGTTCCGCTCGGCACGCTCCCTCGGCACAGTTCGTTGGCACGGTTCCGCTCGGTGCCGCGTCGACGGGGCGGAAGCGGTAGATGACGACGTCGTCGCCGTCGGAGTTCTGGCGCAGCGTCTCGAGGTCGATCTGCACCGGCAGGCCGATGGCGAAGTCGTCCCGCTCGCCCGAGAGGATCGACTGGACCCGTGGACCTTCGGGCAGGTCGACCTGGGCCACGCCGTAGCCGGCCACGTCGGCGTCCTTCTTGCCGAAGAGCGGCACGTGACAGTAGGTCCAGGTGTGGATCACGCCCTGGGTCGACAGCTCCATGTCCTCGGTGCCCTCGTGCAGGCACTTGGCGCAGACGAGACGTTGGGGAAAGAAGACCTCGCCGCAGGCGGGACAGCGGCTCCCGAGCAGGCGGGGCGGCTCGGCCGGGTCCTCGGGGATCCGGAAGAACCCCTCCTCGATGGGAACTCGCGCCATGTGCTCCTCGCTCTCGTACGTCTGTGGTGCCGGTCAGGACGACTGAAATGTGGGTGACGGCCGTGCTGCGGCCTGCGTGCGCCGGGAGTCTGTCATAGAGACCGGCGCGGTCGAATGGGCACGACCCGACGATGCGGTGCGGCTCACCGGGGCAACCCGAGGACGCGCTCGCCGACCACGGTCTTGTTGATCTCGGTGGTGCCGCCGGCGATGGAGGCCTGGCGGACGCCGAGCAGGTTCAGCGCCCAGCGGTCGCGGGCGAGCAGCGCATCGAGCCCGATCAGGTCCACCGCCAGATCGGCCAGCTCCTGGTCGCAGCCGGCCCAGGACAGCTTGGCCAGGCTGCCGGCCGCACTGGCGGCCGTGGGGTCGGCGAACGAGCGCTCCGTGAGGTAGCGCATGCAGCGGATGCGGGCGAAGACGCCGGCCAATCGTTGGCGCAGGACCGGGTCGCGGAGGCCCGCCTGCGCCCGGGGGTCGGCCAGGAGCTCGTCGAGGCGGTTGGCCAGAGAGAGATGGAGCCGGGCCACGCCGGCCCGCTCGAAGCTCAGCGTCGTCATGGCCACCGACCAGCCCTGGTGCAGCGGGCCCAGCATGGCGGAGCGGGGGATGCGGGCGTCGGTGAAGAAGAGCTCGGCGAAGGTGTGCTCGCCGGTGATGGTGGTGAGCGGCCGCGCCTCGATGCCCGGCGTGCGCAGGTCGACCAGGAAGCAGGTGATCCCCGCGTGCTTCTTGGCATCGGGGTCCGTGCGCACGTAGAGCTGGCACCAGTCCGCCACGTGGCCGAGGGAGTTCCATGTCTTCTGCCCGTTGACCACGAAGTCGTCGCCGTCCTCGACCGCGGCGGTGCGCAGCGAGGCGAGGTCCGACCCCGCGTCGGGCTCGGACATCCCCTGCGACCAGATCTCGTCGCCCCGCAGCATCGGCTGGAGGAAGCGCTCCTGCTGCTCGGGGGTGCCGACCGCCATGATGGCCGGGGCGATGTTGGAGACGCCGATCACGTTCACCGGGCCGGGCGCGCGCAGGCGGCTGGTCTCCTCCATGAAGGCCAGCTGCTCGGGCACGCCGGCCCCGCGCCCGCCGTGCTCGACCGGCCAAGACGGGGCGGCCCAGCCGGCGTCGGCCAGCGTGCGGTTCCAGGCGCGCAGCACGTCGAGGTTGCCTTCCACCGAGTGATGACCCGCCGCGACGACCTCGGGGGTGAGGTTGTCCTCGAGGAAGGTCCGCAGCTCCTTGCGGAACTGGTCCACGTCAGGTTCGGTCGACGTCGTGCTCACGCTCGAATTCTCCATCGGGCTGTTCTGGGTCAATGACTATTCTGGGTCAATGACTGTTCTGGGTCAATGACTGTTCTGTGTCAACGAAAGGGCAGGGTTCGCCTCAGAGGCGATAGATGCGTTCGGCCGTGCCCGCGAACACCAGGTCACGCGAGGCGTCGTCGAGTCCCGACGTCACCGCGGCGAACCCCGTGTAGAGCTCGTCGAAGGTGCCGGCCATGGCATCGACGGGGAAATTGCTGGCGAACATGCAGCGACCGGGGCCGAACACCTCGAGGGCGTGCTCGATCCAGGGGGCGACGGCGTCGGCCCGCATGGAGCCCAGGGGCATGGCCAGGCCGGAGAGCTTGCAGACGACGTGGTCGCCGAGGCCGGCCAGGGCGTCGATGCCGTTCCGCCAGAGGGTGAACTCCTCGTCGGAGTCCGAGCGGGGCCAACCGGTGTGCTCCACCACGATGGTCAGGTCGTCGAAGCCGGCCAGCTCGGCGGCGGCCGTGGCCAGCAGATCGGGGTGGGCCATGAGCTCGAAGACGAGGTTGCGCTCCTGCCAGCGCGCCGAGCACGGCCGGGTCGGGGACGGGATGGCTCAAGGGGCCCATGGGGCGCACGCCGCGGAAGCGCGGTGCCGTCATCTGGCGGTCGAGCAGGGCGACGGCGTCGGCCACGCGTGTCGGTCGGCGGCAAACCGCCGACGATGGCGTCGGGGCCGCCGTTGGCCTCGGCCGTCCGGTCGAGCTCGATGGTCTCCTCGACCGAGTTGGGCCCGGTGGCGGCGGCCACGTTGACGAACTTCTCGACGTTCCACCCCGCCGACTCGGTGCGGTAGGTCTCCACGTCGAAGCGCCGGTTCATCCGCGCCGCGTCGCCGGTGCCCCCGTGGGACGGGGTCATGGAGAGGTAGGGGTACCAGGTCTTGTTGGCGGGGTCCCACAGGTGGACGTGGGCGTCGACGACGCGGGTGGGCCGGTCGCTCATCGGCATCTCCATCGAGGCGAGCGGGACGGTGGCGCCCACGATCTCGCTCAGGCTTTCGTCGAGCCAGTCGGGAATGGCGGGACCGCCGTAGGTCACGGCGCCGATCGGCCGCGGGTGGCTGCGCAGTCCGAGCCACTGGTCGCTCACCACCAGCTCCGCGCCGGCCAGCGCTGCGCTGTCGGGATGGGCCAGGAGATGGGCCACCAGCTCGCCGGCGGTCTGATCGGCGGACGGCCCGGAGGCCTCGAGGCCGGCGGTGAGGGCGGTGACCCGGTTCTTCGTCCCGGCGGCGGCCACGCGGGCCAGCTGGGCCGAGGCCTGGGCCCGGCTGCGCCCGGCCGGGGTGGTGGCGTCGGTCAGGACCATGAGGCGGACGGGTCGCTCGGCCGCGCCGGCGTAGTCGGCCACGGCGCGCGACCACGAGGCGTCGTCGTGCAGGGCCTCGAGCAGGCCCCGGTGGTCGGCCAGCAGGTGCTCCCAGCCCTCGAGCGCGCTCGAGGTGAGCGGGTGGCCCTCGAGGGCGACGACGACGGCGTCGAGCGGTCCGGCGCTGCTCGACGGCGGCCCCCAGGCTCTGGGCCGTGCCGTCGAAGCCGTGCGCCAGCTCGGCGCGGCGACAGGCGATGCCGCGGGCATCGAGCGCGCCGACGAGCACGCCGGCCAGTCTGGGACGGTCGCTGACGATGGCGCAGGACCGCACGGGCGCGGCGGCCGGCTGGTCTGCGGTTGCCGTCTCGAAGATCCCGGCGAAGCGCGGATTGCTGCCGCCGTCGCTGGCCTGTTTGGTCTCGGCGGCGACGAAGGCGCGGGGGACGACCGTATCGAGCACGCCGGCCAGGGAGGCGGCGCCGGCGGTGCGCACGACCTCGATGAGGCGGGGCTGGTCGACCACGGCCACCTCGGGGCCGCCGGCGAAGAGCACCTGGCCGCTGCACCAGCCGAAGCCGTCCCCGACGACGTGGGCGCCGAACGGACCGATGTCCTCGGGCCCGGGCATCGGAGTTGAGGGTGAGCCCGCCGCCGCCACCGGTGCGGCCTTCCTTTTGGGCCCGCTCGAGGGCGGCCTGCACCATGCGGGTGTTGGCGATGGGAGAGAGGGCGTTGACGGTCACGCCGGGGGGCGCCAGCCGGCCCAGCTGCCAGGTCAGGGAGGCCACGACGCGCTTGGCCGCGCTGTAGCCGCCGGCGTCGGCGGCCCGCCAGCCCGAGCCGGACGTGATGCCCAGGATGCGCCCGTGCCCGGCGGCGGCCATGAGGGGCAGCGCCGCCTCGAGCACGTTGAGGTAGCCGCCGAGGTGCACGTCGAGCAGGGCCAGCCAGTCCTCCTCGGTGCCGCGGGCGTAGTAGCTCTGCCGGGTGATCCCGGCCACGTTGACCACGGCGTCGAGGCCGCCGCGCTCGGCGGCCAGCTCCTGGAAGAGGGTGCGCAGGGCCTCGCCGTCGGTGACCGAGGCGGACGAGGCCCGGGCCGTGCCGCCGGCGGCGACGATGCGCCCGGCCGTGGTCTCCTCGGTCTGGGCCAGCTGCTCGGTGCCGTCGAGGGTCACCAGCGGGTCGACGGTGACGACGAACCAGCCGCTGCGCCCGAGGTCCTCGGCGATGGCGCCGCCGATGCCGCCCCCGCCGCCGGTGACGACGGCCACGCGCTGGCGGGTGCTCACGGTGCGCTCGAGGGGACTTCGAGCTCCAGGCCCTCGAAGCGGCCGTCGGCCACCCAGCGCTCGAGCAGGTCGCGGTAGCCGAACCAGTCGCCGAACCCGCCGCCGTAGTTGCCGTCGCGCGGGTTGATCGTCTCGGGGTGCCCTTCGTTGTTGATGCGCGACGGGGTGCAGGCGGCCATGACGGTCGTCCCGGCCACGTAGGAGTCGACGATCTTCTGCGTCCAGGCCTCCTCGGCCTGGGCGCTCACGTCGAAGGCCTCGACGCCCTGCTTGCGGAGCAGCGAGATGGCGCCGGTGACGAACTCGGCGCCGGCCACGGCCAGCTGGGTGTAGTTCACCGTCACCACGGCCTGCTGGGTGGGCGCCGGCATGAGGAAGAGGTTGGGGAAGCCGCGGCTCATGATGCCGTAGAGGCTGGCCGCCCCGTCGGCCCACTTCTCGGCCAGGGTCACGCCGCCGCGCCCGACGATGTCGTGGCCGGCCCGGCGGGAGAGGGGCGTGCGCTCGGGCTCGAAGCCGGTGCCGTAGACGATGCAGTCGACCTCGTACTCCTGCCCGTTCACGAGGGGGCCGGCCGCGGTGATGCGCTCCATGCCGGCCGGGCAGTCGATGAGGGTGACGTTGGGGCTGTTGTAGGCCGAGAGGTACTCGTCGTGGAAGCAGGGCCGCTTGCAGATGTAGCGGTAGTAGGGCTTGAGGATCTCGGCGGTAGCGGGGTCCTCGACGAGCGCTTCGACACGGCGCCGGTGCTCGTCCATGATTTCGTAGTCGAGGGCCTCGGCGTTCTCGATGTACTCGGCCAGGCTCATGCCCTTGCGCCGCGGCGGGTTGTTCACCACCGCATAGTGATGCGTCCAGCCGTCGTCGATCTGATCGACCTCGGCAGGGCGCCCGAGCATGATGGCCTGGAAATTGTCGTTGCGGGCCTTCTGCCACCCCGGCTCGAGCGTGGCCGCGAAGTCGTCGAGGGTCGGGCGGTTGCCGCGCTCGCCGATGGCCGAGGGGGTGCGCTGGAACACGTAGACCTGCCGGGCCGATTCGGCCAACGGAGGCAGGCACTGGATGCCCGAGGCACCGGTACCGATCAGCGCCACCGTCTTGTCCTTCAGCTTGTCGAGCGGGGCCTGGGGGCCACCGCCGGTGTAGGCGTAGTCCCAGCGCGCCGTGTGGAAGGAGTGGCCGGCGAAGTCCTCCATGCCGGTGATGGCAGGAAGCTTCATGAGGTTGAGGATGCCGGGGGCCAGCACGTACCAGCGGCACGAGACGGCGTCGCCCCGGTCCGTGTGGATGAGCCAGCGCGAGTCCTCCTCACGCCATTCGGCGCGGGTCACCCCGGTGTGAAAGAGCGCGTCGTCGACCAGGTCGAAGTGCTCGGCCACCGCCTGGAGGTGCCGGCGGATCTCCTCGCCGAAGGCGTAGCGCTGGCTCGGGACGTACCCGATCTCTTCGAGCATCGGCATGTAGATGTACGACTCCACGTCGCACATAACGCCGGGATAGCGGTTCCAGTACCAGGTGCCGCCGATGCCACCGGCCTGGTCGACGAGGCGGATGCGTTCGATGCCGGCCTGGCGCAAGTGGGCGCCGGTGGTCACACCGGCGATGCCGGCGCCGAGGATGACGACGTCGACCTCGTCGACGACGGGATCACGCTCGGTGGCCGGCGTGAAGGGGTCGGCGCGGTACCGGGCGAAGTACTCGTCGTGACGCAGGTCGCGGATGTCCGCCCGGCCGGCGACCAATCGCTTGTCGCGCTCGGCCAGGTACTTGGCCCGGACGGCTTCGGGGTCGTAGTGCTCGGTGTCGAGTGGTGGCGGCGTCATGGGGAGGTCAGGAGACCGGTCGGTGCGGGGAAGCCCTCATTGTGGCATGAGATCGGAGTTCCCTGACGCTTGTGTCAGTATCGTCATGGCCCCGCAATACTCGACCTGCCGAGTACGGGTTCCAGTCATTGACCTGGGTTGACGCGGATCCCGAGCTGCGTTCGGCCCTGGGATCCGCCAGATCGGGCCCGGCGCGGCGGAGCGGTCGATCCGGAGCCCGGCTGCGGCCGAAAAGAGCTGGTCAATCGGGATCTTCGCCGCCTCGAGACCGCGGAGACCCCGCCCGGTGCGCCCTCAGAGCCGTGGCACGGCGCAGGCGCGGGCAGACGGCGGGTGCTGCGGGTCGGTCGGGTGCCGCCGGCGGCGTCAGATGATCAGGTGCTCCTTGGCCTCGGGGGTGGCCATGTTCTCCCGGATGTGGGTGGCCTGCTCCTCCGCCGACTCGTGGGTGCGCAAGAGGAACGGGGAGACGACGAGGCCGGCGATGACCGAGCAGGCGGCGATGAGCAGGGCCAGCTGGTAGCCGTGGGTGAGGGCGGAGATCACGTCGTGGCCCGAGGCCAGCAGGGACTTGGAGCTGTTGGCGGCGATGGTGCTCAGCGCGGCCAGGCCGACGGCGCCGGCCAGTTGCTGGGAGACGTTGACCACGCCCGAGCCGAGACCGGCGTCCTCGTTGGGGACTTCGGACATGCCGATCTGGAGGAGCGGCATGAAGGTGAGGCCCGCCCCGAGGCCCAGCATGACGAAGGCGATGAAGATCTTCGGGAAGTACTCGGCGTGGGGGCCGGCGGAGGCGAAGAGCAGCAGCCCGACCGCGGCCAGGACCATGCCGGGGTACATCACGGGCTTGCTGCCGAACCGGTCGACCAGCTTGGCCGTGAGGCCGGTCGACAGGCCGGCCATCATCACGGCCTGGGGCAGGAAGGCCAGGCCGGTCTTGATCGGGCTGTAACCCAGCACGTGCTCGAAGTAGAGGGCGCCGATGAAGAACGTCGAGAACATCCCGATGATGAGCAGTCCGCGGATGACGGCCGAGCCGGTGAGGGTACGCAGCTTCAGAATGCGCAGCGGCATGATCGGATTCTCGAGCTTCGACTCCAGGACGAGGAACGAGACGAACAGCGCCAGGCCGAGGCCGAGGATGCCCAGGGTGTGGGCCGAGACCCAGCCGTAGGTGGCGGCGGTGACGATGGCGTAGATGATCACCATGACCGAGACGGTGACCAGGACGGACCCGAGCCAGTCGACGCCCTGCTTGATGCCCAACCCGACGTTGTCCACCAGGAGGAAGTAGCCGGCGGCCAGCGTGGCGATGCCGATAGGCACATTCACGAAAAAGATCCAGTGCCAGTCCAGCGCCTGGGTGAGGACGCCGCCGGCGAGGAGCCCGATCGAGCCGCCGCCCACGGCCACGAAGACGTAGGCGCTCATGGCCTTGGCCCGCTCCAAGGGCTGGGGGAACTCGGTGACGATGATGGCCACGATGACCGAGGACGAGAAGGCGCCGCCGATGCCCTGGACGAAGCGGGCGGCCACGAGCATCGACTGGTCCTGGGCCGAGCCACAGACGATGGAGGCCAGGGTGAAGAGGGTCACGCCGGACAGGAAGACCTTCTTGCGGCCGACGAGGTCGCCCAGGCGCCCGGCCATGAGGAGGAAGCTGCCGAAGGAGATGAGGTAGGCGTCGACCACCCAGGTCAGGCCGGACTGGCTGAAGTCCAGGCTCTTCTGGATGTCGGGCAGGGCCACGTTGACGATGGAGCCGTCGAGCGCGTTCATGAACATGGCCAGGCAGACGACGACCAGGGCGATCCAGCGCCGGCGGTCGCCGCGGTCGGTCCCGAGTTCCGGGATGGTCATGGTCGCGGGGATAGTCATGGTTTCGGGACTATCATAGGGGTATGATCTCTCTGGTCGAGCGCGCCGGGGCTGGACCGGCCCCGAGCCGACAGGGTTCGAGTGCCGGCACCGGGTTCGGAACGGGGCCAGAGTCAGGGCCCGGCACAGGACCCGGCATGGGGGAGGCAGCAGCGAAATGAAGGCCCGGGGGGGCACCTCCAGAACGGGGACGACGGGAACGATCGTCCTGCTCAACCGGCTGGCCCGGGTCGTCTACCTGCGCTCCTCGGTCGAGCTGGTCGGGATGAACCTGCGCAACATGGTCGTCCTGGCCTACTTCCGCGACCACCCGAGCGTCTCCCAGCAGCTCATGACCGAGCAGCTCTCGATGGACTCGAACACCGGCGTGCTGGTGCTCAACGACCTCGAGGACCTCGAGTACGTGGAGCGGCGGCGGGACCCGGCCGACCGGCGGCGCCACATCGTCGACATCACCGACGCCGGCCTCGAGGCGCTCGAGTTGGCCGAGGTTGCGCAGGGGAGTATCGAGGACGAGATCCTGGGTGGGCTCAGTGTGTCCGAGCGGGGCGAGTTGCGGCGGTTGCTGCTGAAGGCGCTCGAGGAGCACGAGCCGGGGAGCTGAGGCGGGGCGGCCGCCCGGTTCGCGGGCCGGTTCGCGGGGACCCGGAACCCAAACCGTGAGTAAGCGGCGTACCGGTGGGTCTTCGGCGACCGTTCTCCGCCATGAGGTTGCGTCATGGTGAGCGGTAGCTTCGTCGTGTGCCGCTGCCGTTCGGGCCGGAGGAAGAGGACGAGTTCGAGGCGGCACGCGAGGACCTGGTGCAGCGTTTCGAGACGAGGACCGGGAGCCGGCTCGGTTGGGCCGCCCGAGACGTCCTCGAGTACAAGTGGCAGTACTTCGACGCCAACCTCACGGAGTGGTCGGTCGACGACGTCGAGGCGCTGCTCTTCGAGATCTTGCCGGCCAAGGTCAATCTCGGCCCCAACGACGCCGGCGATCTCATCGCCGGATTCGCAGCCTTTCTGCGCTTCCTCTCCACGGAGGGCCTGCTGTCAGAGGGTACGGGAGAGCGCCTGGCCCGACGGGTCGAGGACGCACAGGGGGAGTTCGAGGCGGCCATGAACGACGAGGAGCGCTTCAGTCCCGGCAAGCGGCTGGTCGCCGAGATGATCGCGGACGGCGTGGATCCGACCGACCAGGAGGCGATGGACCGCTGGATGACCGGGTTCAACGAGCGGAGCTTCGAAGAGCGCGATCGCGTCCTGGGGCCGTCGTTGGAGCGACGCCGACGGGCCGTCGACGCCGGCGCCGAGCCCCTCACCCGGCTGCCGCCGGTCGTGCTCGCCCCCGAGGACGTGGTCCGGGAGGCCGCCCGCACCGCGGTGATCCCCCGGCAGGTCCGTGACCTGGTCGACTTCGTCGGGAGCGGGCGCAAGGTCACCGACCTGGGCAACCTGACGTTGGCCGACGGCAAGGCGCTGGTGACCGTGCTCGGCACGTCTGACACGGTCGAATGGCAGCACGGCGAGGCCCGGGGCAGCGTGCGGAGCTCGCAGAACCTTCGCGAGGTGGACCTCGTCTTCCGGCTGGCGATGGCGGCCGGGTTCCTGGAGCAGCCGAGCGCGCGAGCGGTCCGCGTCGGTCCCGAGGCCGGGTTGCTCGAGAGCGAGCCCCTCGAGGCGGCGAGCCGGTTGCTCGAGGCGGCGCTCGTCGAGGTCGGATTGGTTCAGCACGACCGCGGCAAGGACCACTACGGATTGGGCTGGTTCGCGGAGGATCTCGACGAGGGACTGACGCGGCTGCTCCTGGACCTCTACGTGGAGACAGAACCCCTCGCTATCGACGAGTTCACCGAAGAGTTCTGGGAGGACCTCCAGGATCTCTACGACCTCGACGACGTCGAGGAACACAAGCTCGAGATGCATCAACGACTGATGGAGTTCTCGGCCCGCCGAGCGTTGCACCAGCTGCGCGGCGCTCGGGGTCCTCGAGGAGTCGGGCATCGAGACCGTCGGGAGGCCGTGGGGGGGCACCGACGAATTCGGCGGCACGGTCACGCTCACCCCCTTGGGCACGTGGCTGGTCCATCGGATGCTCGCCGCGGTCGCCGACGTGCCGGTGGCCGGGTCGCTGGCCGAGGTCGCGGCGGACGAGCTCCTCACCAGGGCGGCCGACCTGCCCGACGACATCGCCCGGGTCGAGCTCGAGGTCTGGCTGCAGGCCCACGGCGACGCGGCCGCCGCGCTCCTCGTCGAGGCGCTGCCGGGGGCCGACGAGACGGGTCGCGTCATCGCCTTCCGGGCTCTGCTGGACGTCGGGCTGCCGGCGGCCGAGGCGATGGCGCGGTTGGTGGGCGACCCTGAGCTGAACGCCTATGCCCTGATCTGGCGGATCAAGACGGGGATGGCCGGCGAGGACGAGCTGGACGCCCGTGGTGACCCCGAGCTCCTGATCCGGACCCTCTCCACCCTGTTGACTCTGTGGGGCCCAGAGGTGATGCCGGCCTGGCTCGACACGGTGGCGGGTGCCTCCGGTGCCTGTGGCGCCGTCGAGGAGGCCTGGCGGGTGCGCCTGCCCGAGACGGATGCGGTCCTGGCCACGCTCGGTTCGTTCCATCCACGCAAGGACGTGGCCAAGGCGGCCCGCCGGTCGCTCTTCAAGTTCCGGTCCAGCGGCGGCTCGCCGGGTTGACCTCGTTCGCCTGGGTCAGTGTGGTTCGACTTGGAGCGGCGTGTGTCGCGCCAGGACGTCAAAGTCGCTGTCGCAGTGCAAGACGCGAGCCGAGGCTTCGATTGCCGTTGCTGCGATGAGGCAATCAATCAGTTTCCGTACCGTGTCTCCGCGTCTGCGACAGAGACGAAAGAGCGCCGCAGCTTCCTCGAAATGCGTCTCGGCTGTTGGGAGGAGCGTTCCGCGAGCCAGCACACCGCGCAATTTCAAAAGGTGACGCTCGTCGCGTGCACCGGCGAGCACCTCCATCCGGACGGGGTGGCACACGGCGAACTCTGCCTCGAGCAAGGCATCGACACGCTCGCACGTGGCACTGCCCGTCCCGCGCAAGAACTCGACCCAGGCCGAGGTGTCGATCAGAATCACCCGCCGCGGCCCGACCGCATCGCTTCGAGATCACCGTCCCACCCCGAGCCCCGCAGTTCTCGGGCTTCCTCGAGGTCGAGAGCCTCTCCCGCCACCGTGCGCAGCGCGAAGTTGACAGCTTCTCGCTTCGTCGAGAGGTGATAGCGGACCATCACGCTCTCGCACGCCTCCTCGTCGATGTCGATGTTGGTGCGGGCCATACACCAACAATACACCAGTTGAGAGGAAGAAGAGGGAAGAAGAGGGCAGTCTGCTGGCCCGGGACTACACCGCTCGCCAACGTTGGAGCACGCGTTCGACGTCTGCCTGGACGCGTGCTCTCGCCTCACTCCGCTCGACCCCCGCCATGAGGAGGTTGTCGTAGTCGGTGTCGCCGTGTCGCACCGCGGCCACCACCGCCAGGGTCACCGGCTCGGTTGCGAGGTTCCGGCCCGCCGCGCTCCGGCCCACCCGCCCGCTGCCTCGCCGGCCGGCATGCGCAGCGATCTCGGTTGCTCGCGCCGGGGGGCAGGCAGGAAACAACTCGAGGATCGCCTCGGCGAGCGCAACCTCGAATCCGGCGTCGGCGCGGGAACGATATTCCTCGTCCCTGGCCCGCCGGCGAGCCCTGCTTTCGGCGTCGGCCAGACACGCCGCCTCTGCGGCTTCGAGGGCCGCCGGTTCGACAAGGACCCCCTGACGCTCGTATCGCTTGCGAGTCCGACTGAAGCGAACCACCACGGCGGAGAGCCCGCTGGACCTTCGCGCTCGGCGGGTCAAGGCAGTGTTCCCCCGCGTCAGGTACACGAGGTGATCGAGGTCGGCACAACTCATGCAGAGCGGCCCGCCGTCCTCCCTCGACATCAAGTCCCCGGGTTGGCCACAGGTCGTGCAGTTCCAATCGTTGAGGGCATCGATCACGACCAGGTCTCGTCCCTCGGCCGGTGTCCCCGGCGTGTCGCTCACCCAAGGTCTCCTTTGGACAATGCCCGTCGTCTCCCGGTGGGTACGTGTCCTATTTCGGCTTGACCGCGTTGTACCTCGACACGATGAGCTTGGCGATCACGTCGTACCCCGGCGTCTTGGAGTGGATGTCGCCCTTCGAACAGAACCACGTCAGCTTGCAGACCTTGTCGACCGGCACCGGGATCCGCCCGTAACGCTTCGTCTTCACGGTCTTGGTCAGCGGCCCGTAGGCGCCCGTCGCCGCCGTCACTTCGACCAGGCTGCCCTTGGCCGACGCGTAGCTCTTCGAGAGCGCCGGGTTGATCAGCGACTTGAAGGCGGTGACCGAGACCTTGGCCAGGCTGACGGTTGCGGGAGGAGCGGGGTGCACGGGGTAGACGTAGCTGCCCAGGATCACGTCGGGATAGGTCGAGCCGATGATCGGCACCTTGGGGCCGGCTGCCGTGCGAAGGTCACCGGCCAATGCCGTGACGTTGGTGGTGATGTCCTGGACGGCGGTGCCGACGCAGGCGATCGGGTTGGCCGCGGACACGCAACCCGTCACGTCGTTGCCCCCGATGGAGACGGTGATGAGCCCGATGTGGCCTTTGTGGGCTGCGATGAACGCCTCGGCTGCGGCAATCTGGGTCGTGGTCGGGTAGGCCTGCCCGCCCGTCGTGTGGGGCAGGACGTCGGGGCAGCCGACATTGTTGAGGATGGAGCTCGTCGTTGCCCCGCCGCAGCCGAAATTCACCAGGGTGAGATGCGTCCCCTTCGCCACGGGCACGGTGTAGCCGGCGGTGGATCCTTTGCCGGGCTGGAAGCCCACGGCGTAGGAGTCACCGAGCGAGACGTAGTAGGTCGGCGACTTCGTGGCCGCGCCGGCTTCCACAGGGAGAGCGAGCGTGGAGCCGCCGATGACGAGTGCAGCGATGGCGAGGATGGACGTCCGCATTCCTCCATGCTGCCCTACCGGGCGCTGGTGGGGTGGGCGGGAGTTGCAGCGAGGGTTGGTGTCGCGACGGGCCGACTGTCGGCAGTGGGCTCGCGGCGGTGTTGAGTTCAAGCGGCTTCGGATGATCAGAGCGAGAGCTCCTCGGCGAGTGCAATCAGGCGGTCCTCGCTCAGGAGGGCCGACCAGGAGGGGTCTCCGTAGACGACGAGTCGGCGCCGGGTCCGGGTCACGTCGTCGACGAAGGCCCGCCGGAGCTGCTTCGCGACGAGTTCGTCGAGATCGGCCGGCCCTGTCTCGAGGGCACGGCTGATGGCTCGGTCGGCGTTGTGCGCGTCAAGCAGCCGGGCCAAGTCCCATGCATCCGACGCACGCTTACGTTCCTCGGCCCTCGATTGGATCGCGTGCAGCTTCATGGCGACGAGGTTGTCCGCCGCCGACGGACCGCCCACCAGGTCTGCCTCCGTGTCCGTGACGACGTCGACGTCGACGTCGTCGGTGGCCCGGGTGCCGGTGCTGATTCTGCACGTCACGGCGAGGCCGCCGATGAGCGCCACGGGCACGCCCGCGTGTTTTGCCACAGTGCCGGCGGCACGGACGAGAGCGGCCACGTTGCCCTTTCTCCACGCCTCAGGAGCCTGGTCCGCTCAGCCCGACGACGCCCGTCGGCGGAAATGTCACCGGTCGGCAGTGCCGCCGGACTAGACATTGGGCTGCAGGTTCTCGTCGCCTGCACTGACCGGAGGAGATACAGCCAGCCATGCTCGCGTCCAGTTACCCCATTCTCGACCTCTTCCTGACCATGCTGTACTTCTTCTTGTTCTTCATCTGGATCTGGCTGCTGTTCACCGTCTTCATCGACATCTTCCGCAGCCACGACATGGGCGGGTTCCCGAAGGCTCTGTGGTGCATCTTCGTGATCATCCTGCCGTTCCTCGGTGTCTTCGTGTACCTGATCGTCCGGGGGGGCAAGATGCACGAACGGGCCGCCCAGCAGGCGGCGCAGCAGCAGAAGGCGTTCGACTCGTACGTGCGCCAGGCCGCCGGCACGCCGGGCGAGGACACCGCTTCGCAGCTCTCGAAGCTGGCCGACCTCAAGAGCCAGGGTGTGCTGACCGACGCCGAGTTCGAGGCGCAGAAGGCGAAGATCCTGGCCTAGCCGGCCGGATCAGCGGGTATGCCCGGACCATGAGGGTCCATGCCTGACCCCGGGCCCGGCAGCGACGAAGACGAGAGTGAGCAGCTGAAGGGCGTGGCGCGTCCGGGAGAGCCGGCGCTCCAGCAGGCCTCGGGCACCGACGACGAGATCTCACAGCGCTTGGCCAGCCGCATCGAGCATGACGCCGGGTCCCCGCCCGCCTGGCGCTCCGTCGTCAAGGCGACCATCGCGGCCGTGGTCGCCGGCGTCACCATCTACCTGGTCTTCCCCACCCTGACCGCCGTCTTCGGCTCCTGGCCCAAGCTCAAGTCGCTGAACCTGCTCTGGTTCCTCGTGGCCCTGGCCGCCCAGGTGGCCCACTTCACCTGCACCATCGCCCTGCAGCGCCTCGCCCTGCGCACCAAGGCCTGGTTCTCGGTGGCCACGTCGCAGCTGGCGGGCAACGCCATCTCGTTGGTGGTGCCCGGTGGCCAGGCCGCCGGTGCGGCGACGCAGTTCCGGATGCTGGCCGCCTCGGGCAGCGACCCGGCGACGGCGGTGGGTGGGCTGACCGCCATCTCGATCCTCGGCATCGGCGGCCTCCTGGCCCTGCCCATCTTCGTACTGCCGGCGATCATCGGCGGGACGCCGATCGACCGCGGCCTGGAACACGCGGCGCTCCTCGGCATCGGCGCCTTCTTCCTCTTCGCCGGCTTCAGCGCCGTGGTCCTCGTGGTCGACGCGCCGATGCGCTGGGCCGGCCTCCTCGTCCAGACGGTGCGCAACAAGGTGCTGCGCAAGCGGGCGCCCCTGACCGGTCTGCCCGGGCGCCTGGTGACCGAGCGCAACCGCATCCGCGACGTGCTCGGCCTCCGCTGGAAGGCCGCCCTGTTGCTGTCGAGCGGGCGGCTCGCCTTCGACTTCATGACGCTCATGGCCTGCATCTGGGCCACCGGGACCAAGCCGGCGCCCTCGCTCGTGCTCCTGGCCTACGCGGTGGCGGGATTGCTCGGGCTCATCCCGATCACGCCGGGCGGCCTGGGCATCGTCGAGGCCGGGCTGAGCGGCATGCTCATCCTGGCCGGTATCCCGGGTGGCGCCGCGGTGCTGGCAACGCTGGCCTACCGGATCATCTCGTACTGGCTGCCCACGCTGGCGGGGCCGGTGGCCTACGTGCTCTTCCGGGCGCGCTACGGGCCGCCCGGTTCCGGGCACCCGCCGGCGCCGGGGACCACGGCCACGGCCGCGGCCTGAAAGCGTGCCCGGACCCGGTTGGAGGCCCTGCGCGCGGCCGGACGCCCGGCGCGTCATGCTGTACGCACCGGGTGCCGACACCGCGAGGAGAGCCGCAGTGGTACGGACCCGTTGTTCAGCTCCATGGCTTGCTCGGTGCGTGCGCACCGGTGCGTAGACGGGCGATCACATGCGAAGCACAACGGCTGTCTATGAGGGCACATGGGACTCGGTGAGCACCCACGTGGTGCCGGCCTGGTTCGACGACGCCAAGTTGGGGGTCTTCGTGCACTGGGGCCTGTACTCCGTGCCGGGCTGGGCACCGCAGGTGCCCGACATTCAGCAGATGCTCACCGAGTACGGGCCGAAGCGGATGCTCCACGAGAATCCCTATGGCGAGTGGTACCTCAACTCCATGCAGCTCCCGGGCAGCCCCACCCAGCTGCACCACCGCCAGGAGTACGGGGACGATTACCCCTACGACAATTTCATCGACGTGTTCGACGACGCCAGTGGTGGGGCCGACCTCGACGCGCTGGCCGACCTGTGCCGCTCGGCCGGGGCCCGCTACGTCGTGCTCACGACCAAGCACCACGACGGGTTCGCGCTGTGGCCCTCGCAGGTGGCACACCCGGTCAAGGGCGCGTACCACGCCCGGCGCGACATCGTCGGTGAGCTGACGGCGGCCGTGCGGGCGCGGCGCATGCGTATGGGCCTCTATTACTCGGGTGGCTACGACTGGCCTTACAACGGCGCCGTGCTGGCCCGGGCGGGCGATACCCTGCTGGCCGCGCCCCAGGACCGCCGCTATCGCGAGTACGTCACGGCGCACGTGCGCGAGCTCATCGACCGCTACGAACCGTCGGTCCTGTGGAACGACATCTCATGGCCGAGCGGCGGCAACCTGCCCGAACTCTTCGCCTACTTCTACAACAGGGTGGCCGACGGCGTCGTCAACGACCGCTGGATGGAGCCCGCCCTCCCGCGCAACTGGCTCACCGAGCGGTTGGTGATGGGGGCGGGTGATCTCGTGCAGCTGCTCTGGCGCTTCATCCCGCCACGGCGCAAGCGACTGGCCTTCATTCCGCCGCGTCACTACGACTTCCGAACCCCCGAATACGAAATGATGCATATCCACTCGGAGCAGAAGTGGGAACTGGCCCGGGGCCTGGGGCACTCCTTCGGGGCCAACCGCTTCGAACGGCCCGAGGACATCGTGAGCGGGACCGAGCTGATCGAACTGTTCTGCGACGTGGTGGCCAAGAACGGGAACCTCCTGATCGGGGTGGGGCCGCGGCCCGACGGCACCATCCCCGCGTCCCAAGTGGCGCCGTTGCGCGAGCTCGGCGCCTGGCTGTCCGACAACGGCGAAGCGGTCTACGGCAGCCGGCCCTGGGCCGTCGCCGAGTCCGAGACGACCGGGGGGACGCCGTTGCGCTTCACGCACTCGGGGAGCGGCGTGTACTGCCTGGTGATGGGCAGACCGCAGGAACGCCGGCTCGGGCTGCGCGTCATCGACGGTTCGCGGGTGTCACGGGTGCGCCTGGTCGGGACCAACGACCTGCTCGAGTGGTCCGACGAGGACGGGGAGCTCTCCGTCTCGCTGCCCGAACGGGTGCCGCTCGCCGCGGTGACCGCGCTCGATCTGGGTCAGGACGTGCGGGCCCGGATGGGTTGAGCGGCGCACCACGTGCCGAGGTTCGCCCTTTTTCGGCGTTCCCTGACACACGAGGATTGCGTGACCAATGACCCTGGCACCGGGCTCCGCCCGAGGGCATCATGGCGCCCTAGGGCGAACCCACCGGAAGAGCACACCGTCGATCGAAGCGGATCGGGGCAGTGCCGAGGTGGCAACGATCTTCACTGGTCATTGCCGCACCCTCCTCCGGCCCAGGTTCGTCTGGTTGGGCGGCGGGGCCTGACCGGGGGTCACGGCCCCGCCCGCCCATTAATTTCCGGGGCCGATTCGCCCGACGTCGAGGGGCCGCGACGTGGATCCGACAAGTCTTTTCAGCCCCGGTGGAGTCGGTCTCGGACTCCATCGTGGTGGTGTCCCTCGCGCCGGCGGACGTCCCCGGAGTGGCTGACATCGGCGAAGCGAGCGAAGTTTGTGCACCCGTTGACCGAACGGCCGGTGGACCGTGACCAATGGCCCTAGTGGGCGCGGCGGCGCATCGCCATGATCCCTCTATGGGCGACGATCGCCGAGGTTGTAGGGCACGATCGAAGGATCCGGCACGATCCTGCAGAGGTAAGCGTCGTTTTGCGGTCGAACACGGGACACCCTCCCTCGGCGGTCGCTCGCCCATCCATGAACGGAACGAGCGCCACTACTTCGAGTGCGCCACGGCAGGAGCCCGCCGTCTGCGCAGTCGGCGCCGGTAGTCCCGGTCGTCATCGACACCACGCCGCAGGGTCCGCCACCACGCGACTGACCACCACGCGACTGAGGGGACTACCGTGCGGACGCAATGAGCCGTCTGCACGACCACTCTGAGCGCTGCGGCCTGACCGGAAGCGCCGACACATGCTCCTCGATCTCTTCCTGATCGGGCTGGTCGTCAATCTCGAGCCGATCCCTCTCAGCGCGATGATCCTGTTGTTGGCGGCCGATCGCGGCGTGCTCAAGGGCGTCGGCTTCGTGCTCGGCTGGATGCTGACCCTCGTCGTCATCGTCGCTGTCACCGTGCTGGTCACCCAGGGCCGCCCACCGGCCCCGGCCAGCGCTCCCTCGACAGCCGTGCTGGCGGTGAAGTTGGCCTGCGGCGCCATCCTCGTCCTGATCGGCTACCGGCGCCGGGACAGCTTGCGCCGCTCGGACCAGGCGGGCGGCACGCCCCAGGCACAGCCCACGGCGCCCAAACAGCCCAAGTGGATGGCCAGCATCGACCGGGTCAACCCGCTCACCGCGGCCGGCCTGGCTTTCGTGGTCCAACCCTGGGTCCTGGTGGCCGCGGGCGTGTCCACCATTGCCGACGCCAAGCTGAGCAGCCCGCTCGAGACCTTCTGGGTCTTCGCCTTCTGCCTCTGGTGCACGACCAGCTACCTGACCATGGAGATCTACGCCCTCGTGCGCCCGGACACGGTCCGGGACAGGCTGCGCGCCCTGCTCGAGTGGATCAACCAGCATCGGGATCAGGCCATCGCCATCCTCTCGTTGGTGCTCGGCCTCTACATCATGGCCAAGAGCATTTCGGGGCTCGTCAGCAACAGCTGAGCAGCCGGACGCTGCATCCACCGGGGCTGCGGTGGCGAGGGCTACGTTGCGCTCTGGAGCCGGACAACGCGGAGGTGTACCGATGCTCGCCTACTCGTGGCCACTGTTGAGCCTGTTCTGGACGTTCCTGGAATTCGCCGTCGTCTTCCTTTTCGTCTTCTTCATTCTGTGGTGCTTCGTCGACAACTTCCGCCGCCGGGACCATCACGGCGCGGCCAAGGCCATCTGGACGGTGGTCATCCTCTTCATCCCGGTGATCGGCTCCATCGTCTACATCGCGCTGCGGCCTTCCGACGCCCAGCTGTCGGGCTGAACCGATCGTTCGGCTGCCGCCCGGGTCACAGGCCTCCCACCTGGGTGAACGGACGGGCTTCGTTGCCGGTCAGACCGGACGACCAGGTCACGAGAAGGACTTTCACCTGCGGAGCTTCCTCACTATCGTGACCCCCAGGCGGTGGCGTCGCGGCAGGAGAAGGACCAGTGCAGAACCACCATCCCAGGATCACGCAGCGCCCTGATCGGGCGTGGGTCGTCGATTGCCCCCAGTGCCGCAACGACGGGCACTCGGATCTGCCGATCGGCATCGGCATGCCGCTGCGTGACCGCGAGACGGCCGAGCGCCTCCGGGACAACCACGCCGGCCGGTCACAGTTGCTGGCCGCCTCTTAGGACGTTCCCCCGGCCACCTCTATGACGTCCGACCCCGAGTCCGGAGCCGTCACCAAGGCGAGCCCGCGCTCGGTGGCTGACACCGCGGCCCGGCTGCACGCGCTGCTCGATTCGAAGGGCCTCACCGTCTTCGCCGACATCGACCAGCAGGCGGCGGCGCGCCAGGCCGGGCTCGACCTGCGCGAGACCCGCCTGGTGCTCTTCGGAAACCCGGCCGGGGGCACGCCGGTCATGGCGGCGGCGCCGCTCTCGGCCCTCGACCTCCCGCTCAAGATCCTCCTCTGGGCCGACGGGAACCCGGGCTGTCAGGTCAGCTACACCGACCCGGCGACCCTGGCCGCCCGCTACGGCCTGCCGCCCGAGTTGGTGGCGCCACTGGCTGCCATCGACGGGCTGACCGATGCCCTTGTCGCTCCCTGACCGGCCCCTGACGAGGCCGTTCATCCGCTGAGGGTCACTCCCTCCTCCCGCGCCCAATTGGGCGAATCGCGATGACACAATGGGTGACACCGCGTCACCACGGTCACCTCCGGACGGACGCGGCGCCCCGTTTCACCAGTTGATCGAGGATCATTCGTGTCGCGTCACTCTCCCTTTTCCTGTTCCGAGGATCTCCTCGTGGTCGCCGAGGACGAGGCCTCGCAGCCATGACCCCGAACCGCACCCGGACTCGGGTCGCCGCGGAGGAGCGGCGCGCCGCCACCGAGCTCGCCATCCTCAGGGCCACCGAGGCCCTGCTCGAGGAGCGCTCCTTCCGCGACATCGGCGTGGAGCAGGTGATGGCGTCGGCCGGTCTCAGCCGCACCGCCTTCTACCGCTACTTCCCCGACCTCGAGAGCGTGGTCACCCGCCTCATGGGCACGATCGTGAGCGAGCTACGCGAGGCGGCGACCCAGTGGCTGTTCTCGGAGAACCCCGAGACGCAACTGCACGACTCGCTGCTCCACTTCGCCGACGTCTACCGCGACCACGGGCGGCTCATGCAGGCGTTCGACGACGCCACCGGCGCCGATCCCGACCTCAAGCAGCAGTGGGGCGGCACCCTCGGCGAGCTCGTCGGGCCCATCGAGCGGCGCATCGTCGCCCTGGCCGAGTCGGGCCGGGTCGACGTGGCCCACCCGGTCGAGACGGTGCGGGCGCTCTCGGTGCTGACGGACCGCTACCTGCTCGACGTGTACTGGTCCGATGACGAGGTGCCGACGGAGCGACCGGCGGCCGTGCTCGAGCAGATCTGGATCCGGACGCTGCGTCTGCACTGATCTCGGTTGACACTGATCTCTGTTGATCGGTGACGGCCCACCGGCCCACCGACCCACGTGCCAAAGCACTCCGGGGCGACGGTGTCGGCCACCGTCATACCGACTCAGCCGAACAGCGGCCTCAACCGAACAGCGGCCTCAACCGAACAGCGGCCTCAACCGAACAGCGGCCTCAACCGAACAGCGGCCTCGGCCGAACGCGGCCTCAACCCAAGAGCGGCCTCGGCCGAACAGCAGCCTCAACCGAACAGCGGCCTCGGCGTGGCGTACTCGAAGGAGAAATATCCGGTGGGCGCGCCCGACCCGGCCAGCGCCTCGGCGGCCGCGCCGGTGTCGACCCAGGGCAGGCCGGGAAAGAGCGGGTCGTGATGGCAGAAGGCCACCCGCCCGGGCCGCAGCAGCTCCACCTGCTCGAGCATGTATTGGGCCCCCGAGCCCTGGAAGGGCTCGCCGTCGACGTTGGGCCGGCCGCCGATGGCCAGGAGCGCCACGTCGGGGCGCAGCCCGTCGAAGAGGCCCTTCCAATACCCGGCGCTCGCACTGACCAGGGCCGAGCCCTCACCGGTCAGGAGCAGGTACGAGAGCTGGCCACCGTCGTGGGGCGAGCACTTGGCGTTCATGGCTTGGAGGGCGTCGCCCTGGGGGCCCTTCAGCCCGGCCATCAGGTCGAAGAAGACCTGGCGTGCCGCGATGCGCTCCTGCGCGCTGATCCCGAGGTCGCCCAGGCAGGGTAGGGCGGTATCGCTCTCGCCGTGGGCGAAGAGGCACGAGTGCAGGGCCGGCAGGACACGCGCCCGCACCCCGCCACCGCAGTCCACCGTCTCGCCCCCGGTGACGATCAGCAGCTGCTCCTCGGGGACGCCGCAGGCGCGCAGGCAGCGGCCCACCTCGGGCGAGCCGACCACGATGGCCCCGGTGCGCAGGGCGATGGTGTCGGCCCCGAAGAGGTGGTCGAAGTGCGCGTGGCTGACGAAGACGAAGTCGGCCGCGTCGACCTCGGCCGTGGACAGCCCGACGGGGTCGAGGCCGGGCACGCGATCGAGGTAGGCGTCGAAGAAGAGGACGGGCCCACCGGTGTGCACCCGGAAGGTCGTCGTCCCGAACCACTCGATCGTCGCCGCCACCGCGGTCGTCTCCCTCTCCCGACCGGGCGTCCTCGCCCGGCGCCGACGATCGTAGGGCCGGCCCACGCCCGAATGCCGGGCCCGGCGTTGTGGCCCGGGTCAGGTCTGCGGTGTGGCCGACGCCGAGGCGGCGCCCGACGCCGTCAGGGTCGGATCGCCCACGAGCTTGGCCGAGAACTTGACGGCCTTGACCGCGCTGGTCACGCCGGTCTGCAGGGCGGCCCCGATCACGATGAGAAGCACGCCCGGCCAGAACAGATAGCGCCACCCGAGCATCAGGATGCCGAGACGCCCGATCAGGTAGGGCGGCGAGCACACGACCGCCCCGACCGCACCGCCGATGGCGGTGGTGGCCAGCGAGTCACGCCGGCTCTTGATCTTGGTCACGCCCACCATGCGGGCCGGCACGGCCAGGTAGCACAGCATCATGACGCCGACCACGATCCCCTGGCACAGGGCGAACCAGAGGTGGCCCCAGCGCGACGAGATCAGCGTGGAGAAGGACAGGGCCAGCCCGATGCCGCCGCCCCACGCCAGGATCGTGCGGAGATGGTCGTTGGCCTTGGCGAAGGACGGGCGGATCTGGGGCGGCCCGTCGTTGTCGGCGATGGCGAAGGCGAAGACGCCGTTCAGGTAGAAGCTGGCCGCGGTGATCCCCGTGATGGCGATGAAGCAGGGGATGAGGATGGGGCCGCGGATGACGTGGAACTCGCGGCCGTGCAGGAGGTGGATCTTGATGTCGAGCATGGCCGCCCAGATCCACATGGCCGGCACGATCTGCACGAGGGTCAGGCGCCAGTTGGTCACCAACAGCTTGAGCCCCCGGAAGAGGAGGAGGAAGGCGCCGATGATCAGGGCCAGCGGGGCCAGCCAGCGCCGCGACTCGCTCAGGTCCAATATGGCCTTCTCCACCGCGGCCTCGTCGCTGCCCCGGATGAGGTTGACCAGGTTGACGACGGTGGCAATCAGACGCTGATTGCGGGAGGCCGCGGCGGCGCTGCCCTCATCGGGCGCGGCGGGGCCCGGTCCCTCCGCCTTGGGGTCCTCGTAGCCCACGGTCACCCGATGTTCCCCTCCGCTCCTCGCGCACTCCAACCTGCCGGCCCGGTCCGGGTGGCCGGGTCCTTGCGGCCATTGTGACTGCCAGCGGTGGGAGGCGAAAGGGCGCTGCCGGCCCGCTCGCCGCCGCGGCCCGGTGACGAACGGCCGAGGTCGGGCGTAGCCTCTCGCTCGAAACGGTGCACCAGGGCGCACCGGGGAGGAGATCGGCCATGACCGTCTTGGAGGCAAGCAGCGCGGACACGACCGCCGTGCCTCGGGTGGTGACCCACCTGACCGAGGAGGAGAGCAAGGCCAAGGGCAAGAAGGCGCGGGACACCGCCCCGCGGGACAGCCACGCCGTCTTCGAGCCCCGATCCGACCGTCCCGATCCCGTGGCGCTGCTCGAGGAGCAGGGGAAGACCCGGGTGCCCGAGCTGGTGCCCATCCGCCATGGGCGCATGGCGGTCTCGCCCTTCACCTTCTTCCGGGGCGCCGCCCTCGTCATGGCGTCCGACCTCTCGGGCACTCCGCGCTCGGGCCTGCACGCCCAGATCTGCGGCGACGCCCACCTCTCCAACTTCGGCGTCTTCGGCTCGCCCGAGCGCCAGCTCGTCTTCGACTGCAACGACTTCGACGAGACCCTCCCCGGTCCCTGGGAGTGGGACGTGAAGCGGTTGGCCGCCAGCATGGTCGTGGCCGGGCGGGTGCGGGGCTTTCCCAAGAGCGTGCGCTCCGAAGCCATCGTGGCCCTCGGCCTGGCCTACCGGCAGAGCATGCGCCAGATGGCCGACCTCACCAACCTCGAGGTGTGGTACTCGCACATCGCGGTCGAGTCTGGCCTGGCCCTGCTCAAGGAGGCGGCGCAGCGAAACAGGGCCAAGGATGTGCAGCACATGGCGTCCACCGTCGACAAGGTCGTGGCCAAGGCGCATACCAAGGACAGCATGAAGGCGCTCGACAAACTGACGACGGTGGTCGACGGCGAACGACGCATCGTGAGTGACCCTCCACTCATCGTCCCCGTCGAGGAGCTCTTCCCCGGCGTCGAGACCGAGGTCATGCTCGAGAAATTCCACGAGATCCTGCGCAAGTACCGGGCCTCGCTGCCGTCGGACCGCAAGCACCTGCTCGAGCAGTTCCGGATCACCAAGCTTGCCCGCAAGGTGGTCGGGGTGGGGAGCGTCGGCACGCGCTGTTGGATCGTCATGTTGGAGGGCCGGCGGCCCGAGGACGTCCTCTTCCTCCAGGCCAAGGAGGCGGAGGCCTCGGTGCTCGAACGGTTCACCAAGAAGAGCGCGTACAGCAACCACGGCTCCCGGGTGGTGGCCGGCCAGCGGCTGATGCAGGCCAGCAGCGACATCTTCTTGGGCTGGCAGCGCAGCGACGGCATCGACGGGGTGAGCCGGGACTACTACGTGCGTCAGCTCCAGGACTGGAAGGGCTCGGTCGACATCGAGAACGCCATCCCGGCCGGCATGGCCGCCTACGGCGCCATGTGCGCCAATGCACTGGCCCGGGCGCACGCCCGCTCGGGCGACCGCATCGCCATCGCGTCCTACCTCGGCAACAACCCGTCCTTCGAGAAGGCGCTGACCCGCTTCGCCGAACGCTACGCCGACCAGAACGAGCGCGACTACGAGGCCTTCGCGCAGGCGTGCCGGTCGGGGCGGCTCCCCGCCGAGGATGGTGTCTGAGGCCGCTCGGGGACCTGGGCGCGCCCTGGGCGAACCTGACTCTCGACGCCACGTCGCGGCGCGGGAGCGCTGCAGTGGTTATCGTCACACCCGTGGTGCCGGGTGCAGGCACCCCGTCCGACACAAGGAGCTTTGATGCTTGCCTCGAGTTATCCCATCCTCGACGCCTTTCTCACGATGCTGTACTTCTTCCTCTTCATCATCTGGATCTGGCTGCTCATCATGGTCTTCATGGACGTCTTCCGCAGTCACGACATGGGTGGTGGGGCCAAGGCGCTCTGGGTGATCTTCATCATCGTCCTGCCGTTCCTGGGTGTCTTCGTCTACCTGATCGCCCGTGGCGGCAAGATGCACGAGCGGGCCGCCCAGCAGGCGGCGGAGCAGCAGAAGGCCTTTGACTCCTACGTGCGCGAGACCGCCGGGACGTCGGGTGGGGACACCGCCTCGCAGCTCTCGAAATTGGCCGACCTCAAGAGCCAGGGCGTGCTGACCGACGCCGAGTTCGAGGCGCAGAAGGCGAAGATCCTGGCCTAGGGTCAGCCGCAACGCAGCACAGTTCAGAGTTCGACCACACGCAGAGAGCACCGCACGCAGAGAGCGAGGACGATTCGTATGCCGATGGGACCGGTGAGCTACACCGTGATCGCCTTCCCGGGAAACCATTTCCACGGGCAGATCGCTCCTGAGGTGGCCCGGCTCGTCGAGAACGGGACGGTCCGCATTCTCGACCTGGTATTCGTCGGCAAGGACGACGAGGGCAACACCATCAGCCTCGAGTTCGATCAGATGGAGGAGTTGGCCCAGTTCAACGACCTCGACGGCGACGTGGGCGGCCTGGTCGGCGCCGACGACCTGGATCACGTGGCGGCCGGGTTGCCCGAGAACAACTCCGCCCTCATCATCGTGTGGGAGGACGCCTGGGCCCGGCCGTTCGTCGAGGCGGTCCAGGACGCCGGTGGCGTCGTCGTCGAGAGCGCCCGGGTGCCCCGGGAGCTGGTGGAGTCGGCCATGGCCGAGCTGGAGGAGGCCGTCGCCGGTTGAGGGCCGCCGAAGAGCCGAGAGATTCGAGAGACATGATCCGAGGGATGAGGAGAGAGCGATGCCATTGAGGCGACGTCCGGTGTTGCGGACGGTCGGGCGCACGGCAGTCATCGCCGGCACGGCTTCCGCGGTGGCCGGCGGCGTCAACCGCCGCCAACAGCGAAAGTACAACGAGCAGGATGCGGCAGCTCAGCAGCAGGCCTACGAGCAGCAGGCCCCCGTCGAGCAGGCGCCCGCCCCGGCGCCGGCCGCATCCGACGACCCCATCGCCAAGCTCAAGGAGCTGGCCCAACTGAAGGACCAGGGGATCCTGACCGAGGCCGAGTTCGACGACCAGAAGGCGAAGATCCTGGCCCAGATGTGAGATCCCGGGGTTCGGGCGGCCCTCCAGCGAGGTGGCCCGGGCCGAGCTTGGTGGATCAGGCGGGTGAGGACACCGTGATCCACGCGTCTTCTCCCGACTGCAGGTGCGCGAGCCAGTCCGGAGGAAGGGCATGGGACCGGTTGGGGACCATGCGCCGTAGGCGCCGGGAGGCCACGGGCCGACCACCCTGGGTGACCGTGAGGCGGGGATGGTTCAGGAAGACGTCTGACCGCAGCAGCATCGGCTCACCGTTGTGGGGGCCCGCTCCCGTGAGGTTCGGGACCACCCACCGCAAGGGGTCGGCGACGTGCAGCCGACCGTGTCGCGGCACCCTCATCGTGCCGGCGTGGCGGAGCCACCGCGCCGCGGTGCGGCCCACCGTCAGTGCGCGCCGCGCCGCGATGTCCGCCGTCTCGGCCGGATGTACGACGTTGCCCGCCGCGAAGACCCCCTCGGCCGAGGTTCGGCCGGCGCCGTCACAGGCCGGACCGCCGGTGCCCGGGTCGATCACCAGGCCGGCCTGGCGAGCCAACTCGTTGTCGGGCACGAAGTCGCCGCTGAACACGACGGTGTCGACGGCCACGGCGCGTTCGTGGCCGCCCGGCCCGCGGAGCAGCACCCCGTCCACCCGTTCCTTTCCGCAGATGCCGGCAACCGATGTCAGCGTCCAGACCGGAACCCTGAGGCCGGCGCGCGTGACGACATCGAAGGGGCGGTAGGTCTGGGTCGCCGGGAGCTCGGTGACGAGCGCCACCGGGTGGACGCCGGCTTCACGGAGCGTGAGGACCGCCGAGTACGACACGTGCTCGGCCCCGACGACCAGGGCCCGCGTGCCCACCGGCCGGTGCTCACCGTGCACCAACTGCTGGAGCTGGCCGGTCGTGAAGACTCCGGCGGGCCGAGTGCCGGGGACCAGGCGGGCGGCCCTGGGCCGCTCCCGGGCTCCGGTGGCCAAGACCACGGCGCGGGCATGAACCTCGAGCAATCCCTGCGGCCCCGTGACCTTGGCCCGGCCTGGTGCCGTCCACCCCGTCACCATGGAGTTGGTCCGGATGTCGACGCCGGCGCTGACGGCGCGCTGTATCCACCGGCGGGCGTAGGCCGGACCACTGAGCACCCGGCGCAGGTCACGCAGTCCGAATCCCGTGTGCGCACAGAGGCGGGGAATACCGCCCGCTTCGTCCTCCCGGTCGAGGACCAGGACGTGTCCGGCGCGGCCCGACGTGAGCGCGACGGCTGCGGCCAGGCCGGCGGGACCGGCTCCCACCACCAGCGCGTCGACGGCCAGGACGGTCCGGCTCATCCGCCTACCGCGCCGCCAGGCGGGCTGCGATGGCTGCGCCGCAGAAGAAGCCCTGACAGCGCCCATTGGTGGCCCGGGTGCGACGGCGAAGGCCTCCGACGTCCACCGCGGGGACGACCGCGCCCAGGGCATCTCTGATCTCGCCCTCGGTGACCCGTTCGCAGAAGCACACGATGTGCCCATAGGTCGGGTCGTCGTGCACCCTCGCGGCGTCATCGAAGGCCCGCACGCCGAGCTCGCCGAGCTCGGGCATCTCGGGGATGACCGGCTCGTGGTCGGCCTCGGCCAGCGAGAGACCGGCTTCTCCCATCTGGCCGATCACGAATTCGGCGATGGCGAGCGACGCCGTCAAGCCGGTCGAGCGGATTCCGCCCACACACACGTAGCGCTCGCGCTCGTGGATCGTGATCTGGTAGTCCCGGTGCTCGGTGGCGGCGCGCACGCCGGCGTAGGTCGCCGTGACCTCCTCGCCGACCAGGTCGGGCAGTATGCGACGCCCTGCCTCGAGCAATCCTTCGAGCCCTGGCGCCGTCGTCGCCGTGTCCTCCCGATCGTCGATGTCCTCGGCGGTGGGGCCCAGCAGGACGTTGCCGTAGACGGTGGGTGCCACCAACACACCCTTTGTCCTCTGGGTCGGTACCGGCAGAACGATCGATGACACGAGCGGGCGCGCCAACTTGTCGAAGACGATGAGCTGGCCTCGCCGCGGCGCGATGGTGAACTCGTCGTGGCCGAACCAGTGGTTGACCCGATCGGAGAAGACGCCGGCCGCGTTGACGACCCACTCGGTCCGGACCGGCCCCTCGGTCGTCTGCACCAGCCAGCCACCCGTATCGAGGTCGCGGCCCACGTCGGTGACGGCGGTCCCGAGCCGCAGTTCGACACCGGCACCGACCGCTTCGGTCGCGAACGCGATGCTCGGGCTCCACGGGCAGATGATCGCCTCGTCGGGGATGGCCACGGCCCCGGTGGCCCCTGGTCCGAGGTGCGCCTCGCGCCGTCGCAGTTCCTCGAGCGTCAGCCGAGTGGCCCGTTCGTACCCGTTGGCTCGTGCTTTGGAGAGCACGCCGTCGAGCCGCGCCTCCTGTTCCTCGTCCCAGGCCACCAGGACGGCCCCCGTCCTCTCGAGCGCGATGCCCGCCACCCCCGCGTAGGACGTGAGCAGCTCGTGCCCCCGCCGGACCAAGGCCGACTCCAGACTTCCGGGCTCGGTGTCGAAGCCGGTGTGCACGATCGCCGTGTTGGCCTTGGACGTACCGGTGCCCACATCGACGGCTCGCTCGAGGATCACCGAGCGGAGCCGGTAGCGCGCCAGCTGCCGACCGATGGCGGCGCCGATCACCCCGGCGCCGATGACGGCGACGTCGTAGGAGCGGGCGTCGCTCACGAAGGCCTTCGGCGCGCCTCGTCGACGCGCCGCGCCACAGCCCGTTCGAAGCGGGCCAGGCGGTCGGCGGCCTCGCCGGCGGCCATCGTCGGCTCGTAGCAGGTGGGCGATCCGGTTGGTCCGACCACGGCGTCGAGGGCGCGACCCGGTTCGGCACCGACGCGGGCCAGCGCGCCGACGCCGGCCGCGGTGGCGTGGGGCGAGGCGGCCACCTCCACCGGAACCCCGAGCAGGTCGGCCTGCATCTGCATGAGCACGTGCGAGCGGGTCAGACCGCCGTCGACGCGCAGCCGGGTCAGCGGCCGGCCGAGATCGGCGGCTGCGGCTCGGGCCAACAGGGCGACCTGCGCCGCCAGGCCCTCCATGGTGGAGCGGACCACATGAGCCGGTTGCGTGGCCGGGCCGATCCCCTCGATGCCGGCCAGGGCGTCGGGTTGCCACCACGGAGCACCGAGGCCCGTGAGTGCGGGCACCACCACGACCTCACCGGTGTCCGGCACCGACGCGGCCATTGCATCGAGGTCCTCGGGCCGGGCCAGAAATCCCCAGCGCACCAACCAGGCGATGGCGGCGCCGGCGGCATAGACCTGTCCGTCGATGCAGTACGCGGCATCGTCACCGATCTGCCAGGCCACCGAGACCGCCAGTCCGGCCGACGAGGTGAACGGGTGCGGACCGGCGTTGGCCAGAAGGAAGGCGCCCGTGCCGTAGGTGCATTTCGAGTCTCCGGGCTCCAGGCAGTGCTCCCCGATGAGCGCCGCCTGCTGGTCCACGCTCAAGCCCGTCAGCGGCAGCGACGGCCCGAAGGCATCGGTGTGTCCGACCTCCTGGGCGCAGCCGACGACCTCGGGAAGCTCGGACGCACTGAGGCCGAACAGCGCGCAGGCTTCCTCGGACCAGGCTCGGCGTCCGAGATCGAGCAGCAACGTTCTCGATGCCGTGGTGACGTCCGTGACGTAGGCCCCGGTGAGACGGTGCACCAGCCAGGCGTCGCACGTGGTCACGACGCCTCCGGGATCGTCCTGCCGCCGCAGCCACGTCATCTTCGGCGCCGCGAAGTAGGGGTCGAGCGGCAGGCCGGTGATCCGGGTCAACCGCGCACCGTGCTCGACCAGGTCGGCACAGACCGAGGCCGCACGGCGATCCTGCCAGGAGACGGCTGCACTGAGCGGTTGACCCGTCGCGCGATCCCAGGCCAGCACGGTCTCACCTTGGTTGGCGAGTCCGACGGCGCCCACGCCGCCGCCGGCGCGGGCGACCGCTTCGCGGCCGGCCGCGCAGATCGAATCCCACAGTTGCTCGGGGTCCTGCTCGACGCCGCCGCCGGCGACGGCGTGCGGCGTGACCGCGGCCTCGACCGAGCTCAGGCTGGCGCCGTCCTCGTCGAAGACCACCGCTTTTGTCGCCGACGTCCCCTGATCGAGAGCGAGGACGCGCATGCCGGCTCATTGTGCCAGGGCAAGGTGTCGACCGGTCGACCTGCTCGGCTCCGGGTTGCGAATTCCGCCGCGTTCCGCCTTGTTCGAGACCCTCTCAGGCTCGTGCTGGCCTGTCCGAGCACATTCCCGTCACGCAGCGGCGGTCCTTGCTATCGTAATGAAAGATCCGCAACACCGGATGCGACCCTGCCCGCGGGGTCGCCGAACAAGGGGGCCGCCCGTGCCTGATGGTGTCGTCGATGAGGTTGCCGATCCGCCGCAGTTGAGCCAGGACGAAGAGACCCTCGCCCGACTCGGCTACAAGCAGGAGCTGAACCGCTCCTGGTCCGGATTCTCCAACTTCGCCATCAGCTTCTCCATCATCTCCATCCTCGCCGGCTGTTTCACCACCTTCTATGCGGGTTGGAACGGTGGCGGCCCGGCGGCCATCGCCTGGGGGTGGCCGATCCTGGCGGCCCTGGTTCTCTGCATCGGTTTCTGCCTGTCCGAACTGGTGTCGGCCATGCCCACCTCGGGAGGCATCTATTGGTGGGCCTCCAAGCTCGGAGGAGTGAAAGCCGGCTACTACACCGGCTGGCTGAACCTCATCGGCCTCCTCGCCATCGTCGCGTCGGTCGCCTACGGCTGCGCCACCTTCCTCGACCTCACGCTCGGCTTCCTCTTCCCGGGCACCTACACGTCGGGCAACCTCGACACGATCTTCCTCTACTTCCTCGGCGTCCTCGTGCTCGCCGCCACGGCCAACATCTTCTCGAGCCACCTCCTCGGGATCTTCAACAACATCTCGGTCTATTGGCACGTGCTCGGCGCGGCGGCCATCGTGCTCATCCTGATCTTCCTGCCCCACCACCACGCCAGCGCCAGCATGGTGTTCACCTCGACGGTCAACAACACCGGCTTCTTCAGCGGGAAGACCCACGGGTGGGGATTCATCTTCATCGTGCTGCCCATCGGTGCCCTGCTCACCCAATACACCATCACCGGCTACGACGCCTCGGCCCACCTGTCGGAGGAGACCCACTCGGCCGCCGACTCGGCGGCCAAGGGCATCTGGCGATCGATCTTCTACTCGGCCATCGGCGGCTGGCTCCTCCTGCTCGCCTTCCTCTTCGCCGTCCAGAACGAGGCCGGTGTGTCCAAGGGCGGCGGCGGCGTAGCGGTCATCTTCTCCCAGGCCCTCACCTCCAAGTGGGGCGGGACGGTGCTCCTCATCGCCACGCTCGGCCAGTTCTTCTGCACCATGGCGTGCATGACGAGCTGCACCCGGATGCTCTTCGCCTTCAGCCGGGACGGCGCGGTGCCGGGTAACAAGATGTGGTCCAAGCTGAACTCGCGCCGGGTACCGGTGGCGGGCGTGATCGCCGTCGCCGTCGTCGCTCTGATCATCACTGCGCCGGCCCTGATCAAGGTCGACGTGGGCGGGGTGGCCGTGCCGGTGGCCTTCAACGCCGTCGTGTCGCTCGGTGTGATCGGTCTCTACTGGTGCTTCGCCGTGCCGATCTGGCACCGGTGGCGGAAGGGGGACAGTTTCGAAACCGGATCGTGGAATCTCGGCACCAAGTACAAGTGGATCGCCGTTATCGCCCTGCTCGACATCGTCCTCGTGTCGTTCATGGCCATCATGCCCAACATCAACCTTGGCGTACCGTGGAATCCCGACTTCTCGTGGAAGTACGTGAACTACACGATCCTCGTCTTCCCGGCCGCGCTGATCGCGCTGTGGATCTACTGGCACGTGTCGGTGAAGAACTGGTTCACCGGCCCGAAGCAGACCGTCGAAAGGGAAACCGTCGAGCTGCTCGGCGGGGTCGACTACCCCGCTTCGTCCCTGCCCTGAGCAGACCCGATCAGCTTCCGCAGTGAGTGCCGGAGACGGCACTGAACTCGATCCCGCTCTGCTGGGCCAGATCGATGTGCTCCGGGGCCGGCCCTGCCGGGTCGAGCCACTTCCCGGTGGCCTCACCAACAGGAACTACAAAGTGACCACGCCCGAAGGCGCCTACGTCGTACGGCACTCGGTGCCGTCCCCCGCGAACGGGCTGGGGGTCGACCGCCAGGCCGAGTACGCCAACAGCGTCCGAGCGGCCCGGGCCGGTGTGGGTGCCCCGGTGGTGGACTTCCTGCCGGAACTCGGCATCCTCGTCGTGGGGTTCTTGGAAGGAGAGACGGTCAGCGACGAGCACCTGCAGCGCCCCGGGATGCTGCCCCGGGTGGCCGACGCCTGTCGCCGCCTCCACGCCGGCGAACCGTTCGTCACCGTCTTCGACATGTTCGAGCTCCAGCTGGAGTATCTCGGGCGGGTCGGGCGCGGGGGATTTCGGTTGCCGACCGGCTACCACGACCACGCCGGGGCGGTCCGCCGTATCAGGGCGGCCATGACGCTCCGGGCGGTGGCGCCCGTGCCGTGCAACAACGACCTCTTGGCCGCCAACTTCATCGACGATGGTCGGACCGTGTCGATCATCGACTACGAGTACGCGGGCAACAACGACCCGTACTTCGAGCTCGGCAACCTCTGGAGCGAGTGCCACCTGCACGACGACCAACTCGAGGAGCTGGTCGTGGCCTACGACGGCAGCTTGTCTCGGAGCCACCTGGCCCGGGCCCGCCTGTGGGCCGTGATGTCGCAGTACGGCTGGACCCTGTGGGCGTCCATTCAGGACGCGACCAGCACCATCGATTTCGACTTCTGGAGCTGGGGATTGGAGAAGTACGAACGGGCCGAGGCCACGTTCGGCCATCCGGACCTCCAGCGTCTCCTGGCCGACGTGACCCGGGCAGACTGAGTCGCGCCCGGGTCCCGAGGAGGACGACGATGGGGGAGGAGCCTGCCGACGTGCCATCCGGAAGCGATCTGCCCGAGCGGGCGCGCGTCGTGGTGATCGGAGGAGGGGTGATCGGCACCTCCACCGCTTACCACCTGGCCCGCCTCGGCTGGACCGACGTGGTCCTCCTCGAGCAAGGGCAGCTCTCGTCCGGCACCACCTGGCACGCGGCCGGCCTGCTGGGCCAGCTCCGGGCGACCGAATCGGGGACCCGTCTCGTCCAGTACTCGGCTCGCCTCTACGGCGAGCTCGAGGCGGAGACCGGTCTGGCCACCGGCCTCAAGCGTTGCGGTGGCGTCACCGTGGCCCGGACGCCGGATCGGATGGGCCAGCTGCGCCGGACGGCGGCGACGGCCGAGGTCTACGACCTCGAGTGCGATCTGCTGACCCCGGCCCAGGCGTCCGATCGCTATCCCATCCTCGAGACGGGTGACCTGCTCGGTGCCCTGTGGCTGCCCGGCGATGCCACCGTCAACCCGGTCGACGTCACGGCCTCGCTCGCCCGCGGTGCGCGTCGAGCGCGGCGTCCGAATCCTCGAGCGCACCCGGGTGATCGGGATCAGCACGAAGCGAGGCCGGGTGACCGGCGTCACGACTGATCGGGGGCCGGTCGAGGCCGACGTCGTCGTGAACTGCGCCGGTCAATGGGCCAAGGCCATCGGCCTCCTGTGCGGAGTCGACGTTCCCCTCCACTCGGCCGAGCATTTCTATGTGGTCACCGAGGCCATCGACGGCGTCCATCCGAACTTGCCGATCCTGCGTGATCCCGACGGGTACACCTACGTGAAAGAGGAGGTCGGTGGCCTCGTCGTCGGCGGGTTCGAGCCGGAAGCGAAACCGTGGGTGGCCCCGGACGCCTTGCCCCACCCCTTCGAATTCCAGCTCCTCGAGGAGGACTGGGACCACTTCAGCGTGCTCATGGAGTCAGCGCTGCACCGGATACCCGCGCTCGGCGCGCACCGGGTTGAAGAAGCTGTACAACGGGCCGGAGAGCTTCACCCCCGACAACCAGTTCATCCTCGGTGAGGCACCTGGCCTCGGCGGGTTCTTCGTCGGGGCAGGGTTCAACTCGGTGGGGATCGCGTCAGCCGGCGGAGCCGGCCGGGCCCTGGCCGAGTGGATCGTCGAGGGCGAGCCGACCAGCGATCTCGTGGCCGTCGACATTCGGCGCTTCGCCTCGTTCAACGCGAACAACCGCTGGCTGCGCGACCGTGTGGGTGAGGTGCTCGGCCTGCACTACGCCGTGCCGTGGCCCAATCGTGAGCTCGTCACGGCCCGACCCTTCCGTCGGTCACCGCTGCACCATCTCCTGGCCACCAAAGGCGCCGTCTTCGGTTCGAAGATGGGATGGGAACGGCCGAACGTCTTTGCTCCGCCCGGCATGGCGCCCGAGCTCGACTACACGTGGGGGCGTCCGGGCTGGCTGGCCTGGTCGGGTGTCGAGCAACGGGCGGCCCGCGAGCGGGTGGCCGTGTTCGACGAAACCTCGTTCGGCAAGCTGCTGGTGGTGGGCCGGGGCGCCGAGGCAGCGCTCCAGCGCCTGTGCACGGCCGACGTGGCCGTCCGGGCCGGGCGGACCGTCTACACCGGGATGCTCAACGAGCACGCCGGCTACGAGGCCGACGTGACCATCACCCGCCTGGCCGATGACCGCTACCTCCTGGTGACGAGCTCGGCCTCGCCGGTCCGCGACCAGGCGTGGATCGAGCGCCATCTTCGGCCCGACGAGCACGTCAGCATCGTGGACGTCTCCTCGGCCTACGCCGTACTCGGGGTCATGGGCCCGGGCTCTCGGGACCTGCTCGGACGGCTCAGTTCCGCCGACCTGTCGAACGTCGCCTTTCCGTTCGCCACGAGCCGGGAGATCTCTGTGGGCTATGCCACGGTCCGGGCCACCCGGCTCACCTACGTGGGGGAGCTCGGCTGGGAGCTCTATGTGCCGACCGAGTTCGCCGTCGGCGTGTATGAGGACCTGGTGGGCGCGGGCGCCGATCTCGGCCTCTCCGACGCGGGGTACTACGCCATCAACAGCCTGCGGCTCGACAAGGGCTATCGGGCCTTCGGCTCCGACCTCACCCCGGATCACACCCCGCTCGAAGCGGGTTTGCGCTTCACCTGCAAGCTGAAGACGCCGATCGAATTCATCGGCCGGGCGTCACTCGAGTCGGCGATCGCCCAGGGGCCGCGGCGTCGGCTCGTCTCGCTGCGCGTCGGCAATCCCGACCTCATGCTGTGGGGCGGCGAGCTGGTGCTCCACGACGGCGCGCCGGCCGGCCAGGTCACGTCGGCGGCCTGGTCCACCACCTGCGGGGCGGCTGTCGGTCTGGCCTACGTCTGGCGGGGGGACCGTGGCCCGGTGGGACCGGGCGACCTGGCGACGGGGGTGTGGGAGGTCGTGGCGGGGGACGCGGCACCGATCGACGTGCAGCTCGAGGCCCTTTACGACCCTGGGTCGGCCCGGGTCAGGAGTTGAGCCGGCCTTGCGTTCGGGCCGGGCTTCGCCCCCCGGGGCGACCCAGCCGGCCGAGGTTCGGCCGGTAACGTGGCCCCGATGCCGAGGGACGGCGCGAGCAGGGTTCACCAGGCGCCCCTCAACCATTTGGGCTTCGGCACGCCACCGACCGCTTCGGTACCGACCCGGACATTGTGAGCCTGTACCCACCTCCACCGACATCACCCGACTGGGCGCCACCTGACCCCGATGAGCGGGCAGCGGGTCACGCCGCGCCCTCCGCCGCCCTCCAAGGCGAAGACCTCGACGTGAGCGGAGGTCGCCGCAGTCTGTGGTGGGTCCCCGGTGCCATCACCGTCCTCACCATCGGTGCGGTGATGGCGGTCACCCTCTGGCAGCTCCACCCCAGCCTGCTCCTCTCCAACACGACGACCACCGGGGGTGACACGGGCGCGCACATCGCAATGCCCAAGTACCTCGAGACGCTGCTGAGCCATGGGCACATCACGGGATGGGACCCGGGCTGGTACGACGGATTCCCCCTCTACACCTTCTACTTCACCATCCCCGATTTCTTCATCGCCATCGGCGGCTGGGTGATCCCCTACGACATTGCCTTCAAGCTGGGCACCATTCTCGGGTCGCTCATCCTGCCCGTCTGCGCCTGGGCCTGCGGTCGCTTCTTCCGGTTGCGCCCACCCATTCCGACGATCATGGCCGCCGCCACCTTGCCGTTCCTCTTCGACTACACGTTCACCATCTACGGTGGGAACCTCTTCTCGACGCTGGCCGGGGAGTACGCGTACTCGTTCAGCCTGTCCCTGGCCGTCCTCTTCGTCGGGCTCTTCGCCTGCGCCGTGCGCGAGGGCCGGCACCGGGGCTGGGCCGCGGTGGTCTTGGCCGTGTGCGTTCTCTCTCACATCGTCGGGGGCATGTACGCACTGGGAGGTGCCGCCATCATCACGGTGGTCGAGTTGCTGCCGGCACGCTGGGGCATCCGCGACGACGGCATCCTGCGTATCGGCGGGAGCGGAGCGCTCGACCGGGCCGTCTCCATTTGGCGCACCTTGTGGTGGGCCGCCTCGACCGTGCTCATCGGCATCCTGCTCACCGGGTTCTGGCTCGGACCGTTCGGGCTGGAGCACGCGTACTCCATCTCCATGGGCTACACGAATGTCGAAGGGTGGGCCCTCTACTTCCGCGAGGCGGACACGTGGGCCCTGGTGTTGGCCGGCTTGGGGGTCATCACCGCCGTGTTGGTGCGGAGCCGCTTCGGCATCTGCCTCACCCTGCTGGGCATTGCCTCAGGGGTGGCCACCGCGATCGACCCGCAGGGGAGCCTCTACAACGTGCGGTTGCTGCCGCTCTGGTTCCTCTCGGTCTACCTCATGGCCGCCTGGGCCTTCGGCACGGGCTGTGTCGCGGTGGCCATGTGGTGGCGCCGTCTGCGGCTCCGGCGCTGGGACGATGCCACCGCGCTGCCTTCGCTGATCGGCGATATGCCGTTGGTCGACGCGCCGGATGGCGAGTCCGCGGGTGTGTTCGCCGCTGAGGAGCACCGACCCCGTTCGGTGGACGCGCCGGTCGGGCACGGGGCGCCGCCGCTCGTTCCCTCCGTCGACCTCCTGACGCCGCACCGGGCGCCGGCTCCACGCTGGAGACCCGCCGCCGTGAGCGGCGCCATCTTGGGCCTGCTGGGTGCCCTGCTCGTCGTCGTGCCTCCGTTCGTCTCGTGGATGGCCCACGACGTCCCGGGAGTGCACACCGGCCCCAACGAGGTGGCGAACTGGTCCAACTACAACTACCTCGGGTACGAGGGCCAGGCCTCCTACCCCGAGTACCGCTCCATCATGACCACGATGGAGTCGGTGGCCAAGAAGTACGGCTGTGGACGTGAGATGTGGGAGTACAGCGCGAGCGAGAACCGCTTCGGGACCCCCGAGGCGCTCATGCTCCTGCCCTACTGGACCAATGGCTGCGTCGACTCCATGGAGGGCCTCCTCTTCGAGTCGTCCGCCACCACGCCGTACCACTTTCTGAACCAGGCCGAGCTCTCGGCGGGACCCTCCGAGCCCGAGGTCGGCCTGGACTACGGACCCGTCAACGTGCCCCTGGGCGTCCAGCACCTCCAACTTCTCGGGGTGAAGTACTTCATGGCCGAGACGCCCACCGTGGAGGCGGCGGCGAACGCCGACCCGGCTCTCAAGCTGGTGGCCAAGACCGGACCGTGGACGTACAACTACAACGGCGCGGTCACGCACACGACGTGGAACATCTACGAGGTGCGCGACACCGCGCTCGTGACCCCGCTGCACAACGACCCGGTCGTGCTCTCGGGGGTCAAGCCGGCACCTTCGAGCTGGCTGAAGCCGTCGGAAGCTTGGTACCTCGACCCGGCCAAGTGGAACGTCGAGCTGGCCCAGAGCGGCCCGTCCTCGTGGCCCCGCACTTCGGTGACCGACGTCAAGCCCGCGGTGAAGCACATGCCCGCGACAAAGGTCTCGGCCATCACGACCACCGACTCGACCATTGCCTTCCACGTCTCGCAGGTGGGCACGCCCGTGCTGGTGAAGGTCTCTTATTTCCCCAATTGGCACGCCAGCGGCGCCCAAGGTCCGTGGCGGGTCACCCCCAACCTCATGGTGGTCGTGCCGACCGGCCACGACGTGCGCCTCACCTACGGTTCCACCTCGGCCAATCACCTGGGTCTCCTGGCCACCGTGATCGGCCTCCTCGGCCTGGTCGGGATCTACGCCTGGCCACGTATTCGCCGCCGGCGCGCCTCCTCACCACCGGCCCACGCCCGGCGCTGAGCGCCGCAGGCAACTCGCCGAGAGCGGCTCTTCCCGAGATCCTTTGCGAGCCTGGTCAGGCCCCGGGTGAGACAAATAGGACACGAAGTGTCTAATATGTTCCGCAATGGCAGTGACGCTGGAGGCGCAAGTCGGCGGCATCGTGGCCGAGCGCGAGCTCGGCGCCACCGAGGAGCGCATCCTGGTGGCCGCACTCAGTCTGATCGGCCGGCGGGGTGTCCGGCGCCTGGGCATGCAGGAGATCGCCGAGGCGGCCGGGATCTCCCGGGGCACGCTCTACCGCTACTTCCCGAGCAAGGACCACGTCCTGACCGCGGCGGCCGCGTACGACGAACGTCGCTTCAGCGACGGGGTGGACCTCGTGCTCGCCGCCGCCCGGACGCCGCAAGAGCGCATCGGTGACTTCATGGTCTATGCGTTCGACTTCATCCGGTCGCATCCGGCCCGCTCGCTCTTCGAGTCCGAGCCGGGTTTCGTCATGAGCTTCCTCCTCGACCACCTGCCTGCCCTCCATTCCGAGCTGGTGGAACGGTTGGGTGACGCACTCGACACCGTCCCCGTCGTGGCCCGGGGCGAGCTCGACCGGGGGCAATTGGCCGACCTGATCGTCCGCCTGTTCGCCAGCAGCTGGATCATTCCCGAGTCCGACGACGCGTCGCTCGTGCAGTCCGTGAACCGCATTCTTCAGATAGAGCCAGAGGAGACCGATGGAGACTGAGATGGAAACGACGACAGAGGACGCCGCCGGCGGCGGTGGAACCGAGAACCCGCTCTCGGGCATGGACCCGGAGATGGCCCGCAATCCGCAGCCCGTCTTCAAAGTGATGCGCGAGGAACCGGTCATGTCGGTCGACCTTCCCTCGGGCCGCGGCATCCTCCTCTCGCGCAAGGCGGAGATCGATGAGGCCCTGCGCCACCCCGAGATCTTCTCGTCCAACATGGACGCGGTCGACCTGAAGAACAAGCGGCCGCTGATCCCGCTCCAGATCGACCCACCCGACCAGCGCAAGTACCGAAAGTTGCTCGACCCGATCTTCTCCCCCCGCAAGATGACCGCCATGGACGAATCGGTGTCGGCGCTGGTCAACCAGCTCATCGACCAGTTCATCGACCGCGGCGAGGTGGACTTCGCCAAGGAGTTCTCCGTCCCGTTCCCCTCGCAGGTCTTCCTGACCCTCCTCGGCCTGCCCCCCGATGAGCTCGACACCTTCTTGACCATGAAGGACGGCATCATTCGTCCCGACCACGTCACCGGGAAGCGTTACGGGTCCAAGGAGGCCACCGAGTACCAGCAGAAGGTCGCCGACTCCGTCTACGACTACTTCAACAAGGTGCTCGACCAGCGCGAGGTCGAGCGGAAGGACGACTTGCTGTCAGTCTTCCTCGACGCCGAGATGGAGGGGGACAGCCTCACCCGCGAGGACATTCTCGACATCTGCTTCCTCTTCCTGATTGCCGGGCTCGACACCGTCACGGCGACGCTCGACTGCATGTTCTCATTCCTGGCCCAGCATCCCGAGCAGCGCCAGCAGCTGGTCGACGACCCGTCGCTCATCCCCAACGCCATCGAGGAGATGCTGCGCTGGGAGACCCCGGTCATGGGCATCGCCCGCGTGGCCGTGCAGGACACCGAGCTCAACGGGTGTCCGATCGGCGCCGGGGACCAGATCATGATCATGATCGGCTCGGCCAACACCGACGAAGCCGAATTCCCCGACGCCGACGTGGTCCGTTTCGATCGTGAGGTCAACCGCCATCTGGCCTTCGGGGGAGGGATCCACCGCTGCCTCGGGTCCCACCTGGCTCGGATGGAGCTTCGGGTGGCGCTGCGGGAATGGCACAAGCGCATTCCCGAGTACGAGATCGAACCCGGTCAGACGCTCGAGTACACGTCCGGCATCCGCTCCATCGACCACTTCCCGATGCGCTTCACGGCGTCGTCGTAGGCACCTCCGTCGTCCGGCGACCCGCATCGCCGACCTGCGCGGTCCAGCGGCCGTCGTGCCAGTAGCGCTGCTCGTGGTGCCCTGAAGGATCCGGGTACCAGCCCGAGGGAACGGTGTCGGGCGACGATGGCAGAGGAGGTCGCGCCGGGCCGCGGCGCCGCGCCTCCCGGCTCCGGACGGTCAGCGCGCCGACCAGGGCATCGGCCTCCTCCGTGGTGCGGTCCCGGAATTCGGCGCGGGTGCGCCGCCCGGCCACGTCGACGTGCACCGTGGCCAGGCCGAGCGGGCGCTGCAGGGGGCCCTGCACCCGGCGGATGCTCTGGGACTTCTCGAGCGGGACCCAGGTGGTGGCCCGGTTGATGCGCCCGGTCACACAGACGGCATGGGTGTCGTCATGACCGGCCGAAAGGAAGTGGTAGCTGAGGGGGGCCTTGAGACGGGCCCTTCGCGGCGGCGGGGTGCGGACGGGGTCGGGTCCCCCGAGCAAACGTGCGATCAAGTGCCAGCTGTCTTGTTGGGATCCCACGGGCAGCAACGCTTTGCGGACGACGGCCGTCCCCTCGCTGCGCTGGTTTCGCCGCGTGGCGCCGGCGATGTCGACCTCGAGCCGGCACCAGCCGAACGGGCGCCAGAGCAGCGGTTCCACCTGGTGCACGGCCTGGATGCGGCTGTAGGGGATGGTCTCGGAGATGGTCTGGAGGAGTCCCCGTTGGATGTGCACCCCGTCGGGGCCTTCGACTGCGGTGAAGTTGTACTGACCGGACAACCGGCGCCAGATGATGCCGGCGAAGCCCAGCAGGTAGACGGTGAGGATCCCGGCCAGCACCGCGGCGGTCTTCGGTTGGAACTGGTCGAGCACCACGAGCGAAGCGATGGTGCCGACCAGGATGATCGTGACGAGCGACAACAGGACCGAGCCGAGCAGCGGGCCGACCGTCACCGTCGCCAGCGGGAGGTCCGTCCTGTCCGACGCCTCGGTCTCGCTGCTTCGGTGCCCGGCCAGGAGGGCCAGCTTGAGCTCGGCCGCTTCGGCCGCACCCAGGTAGGCGAGTTTCCCGTCGGTCGAGCCCGAGCCGGCCAGGCGGATGCGCAGCTCGGACACCCCGAGGATGCGGCCGAGCAGCGGGCGCACGATGTCGACCCCCTGGATGCGGGCCAGGGGCAGACGCCTCGAGTCCCTCCGGATCAGCCCGGTCTCTATCCGCAGCGTGTCGCCCTCGAATCGCCAGCGCGTGACCATCCAGTGGATGAAGCCGTAGACCACGGTCACCGCGGCGAACACGATGATGTAGTAGGTCTGTGCCGTCTGGTTCTCCGCGGCCGAGTGGGCATTCGAGAGGACCAGCAGGAGGAAGAGGGCGGGCGCCAGGCGGCCGATGCGCACCACCGGCGACGCCGGATGCAGTCGACGCCAGCCCTCGCCGGCCGACAGCCGGCTCACATGCCTGCCGCCATGGCCTCGCCCAGCTCGGTGAGCCGGTCGCGCAGACGTGCCGCCTCGTCCACCTCGAGACCCGGAATGCGAGCGTCGCTCGCCGCAGCCGCCGTGTGCAGCTTGACCGTCGAGAGGTGGAAGATGCGCTCGACCGGTCCCGCCGTCACCTCGACGAATTGCATGCGCCCGTAGGGGACGACCGAGAGGCGCCGCACCATCACCCCGCGCGAGACGAGCAGGTCCTCGTCGCGCTCCTGGTACCGCCAGGCCCGGAAGCGCCGATGGGCGAACCAGGACAGTGCACCGCCGAAGGCGGCGACGACCACGACGCTGATCAGTCCCGCCAGTGCGCCCTGGGCGGCCAGGAAGATCAAGCCGAAGAAGACGGCCAGGACGACGGTGAGCACCACCACCTCGGCCCGGCGCATCCGCCACAGCCCGGGGGACGGTGCCAGCCACGGATGCCCGCCTGTGCTCATGGGCAAGAGGCTAAGGGAGCGATTGGGGCCTAACGTGGCGGTGGTGGCGACGTCGGGGATGCGGACCAGGCAGCTGGCCATGGCGCTCGAGCCGGTCGCGGGCCAGGTGTACTTCTCGCCCGAAGCTCATGCCGCCTATGCGGAGCTGGGGTTCAACCCGAGCCCGGGCGCCACGAGCCACGGCGTCGCTCTGCCCGACGGCCCGGCGTATTTCGCCAGCCGCGGTTCGCTGTTGGGACAGGTCTCCGGCGAGGTGGTCGCGGCGGCCTTCGGTGTCTTCAACCCGGCCGCGGTGGTGCCGGCGGTGCAGTGGGCCTGGACCAAGGTGGATGCCGCGACGATCTGCGCCGCACGCACCCGGGGAGGCGTGGCCCAGCTCGAACGCGTGCTCGGGCGCGACACCCGACGGTCTCGACCGGGCCGTCGAACTGCTGGCCCGCGCCGTCGAACCGCTCCGCCCCGAGGGCAAGCCGCTGTTCGCCGGCCTCGTCGCCCTGGGTTTGCCCGGTGACCCCCTCGGAGACATGTGGCGCCTGGCCGACACCCTGCGCGAATACCGCGGCGACGCGCACATCGCGGCATGGACCTCGGGCGGCCTCGACGCCACCGAGGTCGGCCTGCTGACCGAGCTCTACTGGCACCTCCCGCTCCGCTCCTACATCCGCACCCGGGCCTGGTCCGACGACGACCTCGACGAGGCCGAGGCTCGATTGGTTGTCCGGGGGCTCCTGGCCGACGGTGCGTTGACCGCGGAGGGCCGGGCCGTCCGCGAGCAGGTCGAAGTGGCGACGGACGCCCAGTGCCGGGTCGTCATGGACACCCTCGGTTCGGACTTCGACGAGCTGTTGGGCATCCTCGGCCCCTGGGGCTCCGCTCTGCGCGAGGCGTCGGCCTACCCCGCCCAGGGCCCGCACGACCTGGCCCCGATCCGCTGAGGCCTCACGGGCCCGACGTCAGGTCGAAGGGCGTGCGGCCCGCGGCGCTCAGTACAGCGGCGACCAGGCGGCGCTGCGCAGCAGCCGGCTCTCCCAGCGGTCGCGGACCTCGAGCGCATCGTGGAGCCACGTCCCCGGGGCCGACGCCTCCGCCGGCAGGTCGTGCCCCAGCATCCACATGACGGCCTTCGTGTTGACCACGCGTTGCCAGAGGACGACCTCGGTCGTCTGGTGGGTTCCGAAGACGGGCTGGAAGGCGGCCTCGAGTTCGATCATGCCCGTGCCCTCCTCCTTCTGGCTGCTCAACGTGTGGTCGTAGAGGGTGCCCGCCTTGTCGAGGTAGGCCCGCAATCCGCCGGCGAACGGCCAGGCCGTGTCCTCCATGAAGAGCGAGTTCTTGTGCGTTGACCCGTCGGTCGGCACCGTGGCCAGATCGATCTCCTGCAGCGGGGACCAGGAGACCGGCTGCATGACCTTGGCCACGGTGGAGTGGCGCATGGCATCGACCGTCGCCGACCAGTCGGCCAGGTCGCCGCTGCGTACGCGCTCGGCCAGCTCCTTCCAGGCGGCCGCATCGCGACAGCCGGTGATGGAGACCACGGTGTAGGCCTGCCCCGACCCGTGGGACAGGCGCAGGTACCAGAGCAGCCGGGACCCCTCCGACTTGGCCAGCGCCGGCATGTACTCGTCGCGGAAGGCGTCGTCGAAGGCGTCCTCCTTGGCCCCCGCGACCTGGTGGACCTGGTGCAGCAGCAGCACGGTTGTATACCCCCTGTGGTTGGATTCGCCCCATCGGGCAAATGGTGATTCAGCGAAATGGCGAGTGGCGACCGGTAGGTCCTAGCGAGTGGTGGCGATTCCCCCGTCGACCGGGATGACGGCACCGGTGAGGTAGGCCCCCGCCCGCGACGACAGATAGATGGCCGCACCGGCCATGTCGTCGGGGCGCCCGATGCGCCGGAGCGGTGCGCTGGCGGCGATCTGCTCCCCGAAGGCCTCGAGCGTGGCCGCCATCATCTTGGACTGGAACGGGCCCGGCGCAATGGCGTTCACCGTGATCTCCGGGGCGAGGCGCTTGGCCAGGTGACGCGTGAGGTGGTGCACCGCCGCCTTGGAGGCCGAGTAGGAGTAGGTCTCGAGGGCGGGGACACCGAGCCCGTCGATGGAGCCGATGTTGATGACGCGGGCCGGTTCGTCCACCGTGCCGGCCGCCCGCAGCAGCGGCACCAGGAACTTGGTGACATGGAAGACGCCCTTGACGTTCAGCGCCAACACCCGCTCGAAGGCGGCGTCGTCGAACTCCTCGAGCGGGGCTCCCCAGGTGGCGCCGGCATTGTTGACCAGGATGTCGAGCTCGTCGACGCGGCTCCCCAGTTCCCCGGCCAGGCGCCGGCACTCGTCCTCCCGGGACAGGTCGGCCGGGATGCCGATGCAGGTCCCCTTCTTCGAGAGAGTGCGGGCCACCTCCTCGACCACGTCAGCCTTGCGGGAGGAGATGTAGACGGTGGCGCCGGCGTCCACGAAACCCTCCGCGATCATCAGGCCGATGCCGCGGCTCCCACCGGTGACCAGGGCGGTCTTCCCCGCGATGTCGAAGAGGTCCGAGGCCGTCATCGGCCCATTGTGCCCTTCGCGTTCACGGCGCGGCCAATGCCAGGGCGCTGCGCACGAGGACACTGGCCCCGATGCGTAACGACTCGTCCTCGACGAGGAAGGTGGGGCTGTGGTGGGTGCCACTCGAGCCGTCCGCCGCACCGCCGCCCACGAAGAAATAGCAGCCGGGCAGGTGGCGCAGGAACTCGCTCACGTCGTCACTCGTCGAGGTCGGCGGCATGCGGAAGACCTGGTCGGGGCCGAGCACGACGCTGGCCTCCGCCTCGACGAGAGCGGTCGCCTCGACGTCGTTCACCACGGCCCGGGTGTGCTCGGGCAGCTCGAGCTCGACGTGGACGCCCTGGTCGTCGCCGATCTCGTCGCACAGGTTCTGCAGGCGGACCAGCGCCTCCTCGTGCTGGGCCTCGGTGAAGGTGCGGAGCGTGCCGCTGACCCGGGCCGATGTCGGCACCACGTTGACCGCCGTGCCGGCGTGGATGGTGCCGGCGCTGCACACACAGTCGGCCTCCTGGTAGCGCAGTCCCGAGGCCACCTCGCGCAAGCGGCTCACCAGCTCGGCCGTGGCCCGGATCACGTCGCCCCGGGCGGAGGGCATCGCCCCGTGGCCGCCGGGCCCGCTCAGCGTGATGCGCAGCGAGTTCGCCTCGGACATCGCGATGCCCGAGCGCAGGGCGACGAAGCCCGAGGGCACTAGGGACGTGACGTGGAACCCGACGAGGCGCGCTCCCTCCATGGCCGAGAGGGCGCCGCGCTCGAGCATCGCCTGCGCCCCGCACAGCGCTTCCTCCGCCGGCTGGAAGAGGAAGATGTAGCGGCCCGGGAGGTCCTCGCGCCGCGCCGCCAACAGCGAGGCCGCACCGAGCAGGGAACCCACGTGCACGTCGTGGCCGCAGGCGTGCATCACTCCCTCCACTTCGGAGTGGAGGGTGCGTGCTTCGTCTTCCTGCACCGGCAGGCCGTCAATGTCGCCCCGCAGGACCACGCTGCGGCCGGGTTTTCCGCCCTCGAAGGCGAAGATGCCGCCGGTGTCGGTCGTCCGCAGCGTCTCGGCGATCCCCAGGGATGCCATGTGGTCGCGGATCATCGCGGTCGTCTCGTGTTCGGCGAAGGCCAGCTCGGGCCGGCGGTGCAGGGCACGCCGCCGGTCGACCATGTCGTCGAAGACCGCGTCGGCCGGCCTCGGACCGAACAGGTCGCTCTGCTTCACGGACCGGCCGACCCCGACGTCAGCGGCTCAGCAAGTCGCGCGCGATGTGCGTGACCTGTATTTCGTCCGTGCCGGCGTAGATCTGGAAGACCTTGGCGTCGCGGGCGAGCTGCTCGACGCGGAATTCCGACATGTAGCCGTTGCCACCGAAGAGCTGAACCGCCTCCATGGCCACCTCGGACGCCGCCTGGGCCGAGTAGAGCTTCATGGCGGAGGCCTCGGCCAGGGTGAGACTCTTGCCCGCGCTCGACATCTCGATATGACGGAACACGAGGTTCTCCACATTGAGCCGGGCGATCTCCATCTTGGCCAACTTCAGCTGGATGAGCTGGAACTCGGAGATAGGCCGCTCCCAGAGCATGCGGTCCTTGGCGTAGTGCACGGACAGTTTGAGGCACTCTTCGATCAGTCCGAGCGACATGGCGGCGACGCCGGCCCGTTCGGTGACGAAGTTGCCTTTGGCGCTCTCGCGCCCCTCGTTTCCTCCCGGCGTCCCCTCCGACTCGCCGAGCAACCGGTCCTTGCTGACCCGGACGTCGGTGAGGAAGAGCTCGCCCGTGGGCGATGAGTGCAGGCCCATCTTCCGGAAGGGCTTGGACTGTTCGAGTCCGGGCATGCCCGAATCGAGGATGAAGGTGAGCACCGGACGCTGGCGCAGCGGGGTCTCGCTGCCATCGTCGAGCTTGGCGTAGAAGACGATCGTGTCGGCGTAGGGGCCGTTCGTGATGAACGTCTTGTTGCCGTTGAGGACGTACTCGTCGCCGTCACGCGCCGCGGTGGACTTCATGCCGCCGAGCGCGTCGGATCCCGAATCCGGCTCCGTGATGGCCCAGGCACCGACCTTGTCGATGGTCATCAGGTCCAGTCCCCAACGCTCCATCTGGGCCGGAGTGCCACTCTTCATGATGGTGCCGCCGGCCAGTCCCGTCGAGACACCCAGGGCCGTCACGATTCCGGGGCAGTAGTGACAGAGCTCGATGATCGGGATCAACATCAAGGCCGCCCCGCCGCCCCCACCTTCGGAGCGCTCCGGTGCGCTCGTCCCGTCGGCTTTGCGCTCGATCGCCTTCTTGGCCGACTCCCGGGCCATGACGTCGAGCCCGAAGGTCCGGTACAGCTTCCGGATGACGTCGTAGGGAGGGGTCTCTCCGTGCTCGAGCTCCTCGACGTTCGGCTTGACCTCTTCGTCGACGAAGCGCCGCACTGCGTCGCGGATCGCCAGCTGCTCGTCCGACCACTCGTACATCTCGGTGCCTCCCCTGGTTGACCCGCTCGCGACGACCCTACTGGGCGCGCTTCAGGCGTCGCCGACCCGGCGCAGGGTGTTCTGGTCCGTGCGCACCACGTGGTCACGCATCTTGGCGTGCTGGATCACCGTCGTCTCGGTGTAGGTGAACTCGTCGGGAACGCTCACATCGATCGTGACCTCGTAGCGGACCGCCCGGGCGTTCTTGTCCAGCCAGTTGTTCGACAGGATCCCGTAGGTCTGACTGCCGACGTTCGCCTCGAGCGTGTACGTGGTGGCATCCGGTGCCACCGTCGCCCCGGCCACGATGGCCGAGCCGCGGGGGAGGAGGAAGCAGCGGATCACCTCCGAGTCGTTGACGTCCCACATCCAGTAGCCCACTTCGGTGTGGAACGGGCTCTCCTCCGAGCCCCGCCAGGTGGCCATGCGGTAGTCGAGTCCGTAGAGGACCTGGCTCCCGTTCTCCACAGGGCCGAAGGGCTTGAGGTCGATGTGCTCGCGGTAAGGGGTCAGGCCGACTTTTCCCGAATCGTTGGCGTAGGAGACGTCGTCGCCCTTTTCGCCTTCCCAGATGCCCGCCAGGCGGGCCAGGGGGCCCCACTCAGGTCCTGCGCTCAACCGTCCGTCCCTTCTCTGCGACCCACCCGGGCTCGGTCCTGCTCGTCCGCGCCACCTTAGAGTGTGCGCCCGGCGAGGACGTTGGCCCGATTAGGACGTCGGGAGGTTCTCCAGTCCCGGTCCGCTGTCGGGCTCCGGGTCGGCGGCGGGCGCGGGTACGGGTAGCGGCAAGGCGCCCCCGGAGGGGTCGTTGCGGAATCGGCCGAAGATGCCACGGTGGCCGGTGACCCGCGCGCTCTCGGAGTGACGTTGGGTGCGCGAGACGATGATGCGGCTGGCCACCAGGAGCAGGAGCACGATGACGACCAGGATCAGCGCGGCGTCGTAGGCCAGGTAGTGCTTCTGCACGGAGGGATCGTTGAAGAAGGTGAAGACGACGTAGGTGAGGTACGGGAACTGCGACCCGGTGAGCGAGTGCGGCAGCGTGTTGGAGAACCCGGCCGTGTAGAGGAGTGGCGCCGTCTCGCCACAGGCGATGGCGAGGGCGAGCAGGAGGCCCGTCACGATGCCCGGCAGTGCGCTCCTGAGCACCACCTTGCGCAGCGAGTAGCCGGCCGACATGCCCAGGGCCTCGGCGCCCTCTCGATAGCCCGTGGGCACCTGGCGCAGCGAGTTCTCCGTCGTCTTGGCGATGTAGGGGACCACCATGATGGACAAGATGATCACCGCCGGCAGCAGGGACAGCTTCCAGCCCAGACCGACCACGAGGGCGGTGAAGCCGACATAGCCCAGCACGATCGACGGGAACCCCGAGAGGACGTCCGACGCGGTGCGCAGCGGCATGCCGAGCCAGCCGCTCAGCTTGCCCTTCCGTGTGAACTCGGCCAGGTGGATGCCCGCCATCACACCGATGGTCCCGGCGACGACCAACACGGCGAGCATGAGGATCAGGGTCCCGAGGATCTGGTCGCGCAGGCCGCCCCCGGTCGGGGTGAGCTGCGTCCAGAGCACGTCCCAGCGCCAGTGGGACCAGGCGCGGGCGACCACGCCGATCAACAGCCAGGCGGCCGGGGCCATGATGAGGATCAGGGCGAGATAGGTCAGGGCCCGCCAGGCCTGGGTCGTCACCCGGCGCCGCCGGGTGGTCGGGGCGGCCAGCAGGGTGCTCATCAAGCGCCTCCGACCGGAGCGCCCACCCTCGAGGTCCGGTTGACGATGAGCCGGGCCACCAGGTTGACGCCGACCGAGATCACGGCGAGCACCAGGGCCAGCTCGGCCAGGGTCGCCACGTAGAACCCGGTCCCGTCGGTCTGCGCCCCGTCGAGCTGGGTCAGGATCGCCGCCGCCGCCGTCGTGAAGGGTTGGTAGATCGTGTGGGGGATCTGCTGGACGGCGCCGCCGATCATGGCCACGGCGATCGTCTCGCCCAGCGCGCGTCCGAGCCCGAGCACCGTGGCGCCGATGATGCCCGAGCGCACCCAGGGCAGGGTCACCCGGTTCGCCACCTCCCAGTCGGTCATGCCGAGCGCGGACGCCCCCTCCTTGGGCAGGGGGGGCACCTGCGAGAACAAATCGCGCGTGGTCGAGGCGATGATCGGGACGATCATGAGGGCCAGCACGATGCCGGCGGTGAGCAGGCCCTCTCCGGATCCGTGCGGGTTCCCGAAGTACCGCAGGATCGGCACGTCGGGCACGTTGTTGGCGATGACCGGATAGACGTTGCTGGCCAGCCACGGGCCGAAGGTCAAAATTCCCCAGAGCCCGATCACCACGCTCGGGATGCCGGCCAGGATCTCGACCGTGAACCCGAGCGGCCGGGAGATCCACGTGGGCATGCGCTCGGTCAGTGCGAAGGCCGCTCCGATGGACAGCGGTATGGCGATGACGATGGCGATGACGGACGACGCCACCGTGCCCCAGATGATGGCCCAGGCGCCGAACTGGGCCCCCTGGAGGTGCTTGACGCCGTCGGACGTGACGGTGGCGGCGTAGGCGCCCTTCCCGTCGGTCCAGGTGCGGCCGTAGAGGAAGTACCACCCGTTCACCCGCACCGCCGGCCAGGCCTTGATGGCCAGGACCGTGATAGCGAAGACGAGCGCCGCCAGCGGGAGGAGCACGGCCACCCAGGCCACGCTGCGCCAGCCGGTCTCCTCGTTGCGACGGATGCTGTCAGCGGCGCGCCGATGCCAGGGAGGCTTGCTGAGCGCCGCCGGGCGCGGTGTGGCAGGGAGGCTCCCCGCCACACCGCCGACGGTGGTCATCTATTTGATGCCCAGGATCTGCTTGATCGATTGTGCCGCGACCTTGGACGGGAGCGGCTGGAAGGCGACCTGGGAGAGGTACGACGACGCCGAACCCTGCTTCTTGTTGACGGCCCACTCCAGCACGGAGCGGATGCTCTTGGCCGTCGACGAGGACTTTTGGTCGTTCGACACGATGGCGTACTCGTAGTTGACGATCGGGTAGCCGTTGTTGGCCGGTCCGTAGATCAGCGAGATCGTGCCGCTCGGCGGCGTCTTCTTCACGTAGTACGCCGCCTCGGCCAAGATGTTCTGCGCGTTCGGCAGGACGTACTGGCCCTTGGCGTTCCCCAGTTCGGCGTAGCCCAGGCCGGCCTGGAGCGCCTGGGTCTGGTAGCTGATGCCGACGTAGGCGACACAGCCCGGTGTGGCCTTGCAGCCCGACACCATCCCGGAGTTGCCGGACTCGCCGAGCGCGCCCGGTGCGTTGGGCCACGGAACCGTCGTGTTGAAGCTGATCTTGTTGCCCCAGCCCGACGGGTCGGCCTTGGACAGGTAGCTGGTGAAGAGGAACGTGTCACCGCTGCTGTCGGAGCGGTGCAACGTCACGATCGGCATGGCGGGCAGGGTCACGCCCGGGTTGGCGCCGGCGATCTTCGGGTCGTTCCATTTGGTGATCTGACCCTGGTAGATGGCGGAGAGCACCTTGCCGCTGAGTTTTATGTGGGCGGTGACACCGGGCACGTTGTACGCGACCAGCTGCGCCGAGATGGCCAGCGGAATGTTCTTCAGGTGCGGGTCCGACTGGTTCACGCTCGGCGCCAGGTAGGCGTCCGACGCACCGATGTCGATGGTGTTGGTCTGCGCCTCGGAGATCCCGGTACCCGACCCGGTCCCAGCCGTCTGGATTGTCGTCTTGGGGTATTTCTCGCTGTATCCGCTCGCCCAGAGGTTGAAGAGTGGGTACAGAAGGGTGCTTCCCGTCTCGGTCACCGTGCCGCTGGACGGCGTCTCCACGCCGCTGGCGGGCAGCTTGATGGTCGCCGCCGAGGCTGCGGTGCTGAGGACGACCGAGCTCAGAGCGAGCCCCGCAACGGCGGCGGCGATGAATCCTCGCCGCAGTCGCGTCGTACTCATGAATTTCGTCACAGGTTCTCTCCTTGTGGTGGTGGTTGGTGGTGTCGCTCGTGTCGCTCGTGTCGATCCGGTTGACCAGTTCGCTGCCATGTGCTGCGTCGGCCCCCTCTCGGCTCCCCTAGCCCATGCGTCCTGTGACGTATCGTTCTGTATCGGGGTGTTGGGGCCGGTTGAAGAGGTCCTCGGTAGGACCGTGCTCCACCAATGCCCCCTGGTAGAAGAACATCGTGTCGTCCGAGATACGGGTGGCTTGGGCCAGGTTGTGGGTCACGACGATGAGGCTGAGCGCCGGGGTCAGCCTCCTGATCAGTTCCTCGATGACTTCCGTGGTGATCGGGTCCAGCGACGAGGTGGGTTCGTCGAGGAGCAACACATCCGGGCCGACGGCCAGTGCGCGCGCCAGGCAGAGCAGCTGCTGCTGGCCACCGGACAGTCGGAACGGCGAATCGCTGAGTCGGTCCTTCACCGCGTCCCACAAGCCCACTTCGGTCAGGCGCCGCTCGCACACGACGTCGAGCTGCTTGCCCTTGGCGATGCGATGAGCTTTTACGCCGGCGACGACGTTGTCCTTGATCGACATCGGGAACGGATTGGGGCGCTGGAAGAGCATGCCGATGCGGCGCCGCAGGGTGAGGAGGTCGACGCTCTGGGCCCACAGACTCAGGTCGTCGTACATCACGTCCCCTTGGCGCGTGAAGCCGGGTACCCGGTCGTTCATGCGATTGAGCGTGCGCAGGAAAGTGGATTTCCCCGAGCCGGTCGGACCGATGAGCGCGGTGATGGTGCCGCGCCGCAGCGAGACGTTGACGTCGGACAACACGATGCGGCCGGAGAAGCCGAGGGACAGCCCCTTCGACTCCATGACGTGCTCGGGTCGGGTGGCGTCGGGGTCGAGAGATCGCAAGGACTCTTCTATGGTCGACTGTTCGGCCGTCGTAACGGGTTCGTGACGAGTCCGGGTGGGTTCTGCATCATCCACTGGCTGGACCGTAGCCAGGCGAGGTGAATTGCCGGGAACAGCCGTGCAATCTCCAGGTGAACAGTTCGTTGCGGTTTGGGGCTCCTCAGGCCCGGATCAGGCCGGTATCCAGCCCGATTCAGCCGGTGAGGGCGTCCGACTCCTGGGTGGCCGCCATGGCGTGGTGATGCGCCGCCGCGACAGCGTGCACGATTCCGGGCGCCCATGCGATCACGGCAATGCAGGCGACGGCGGCGGGGATGGAGACGGCCAGGGCGGCGCCCGTCGAGAAAAGGGCCAGGATGCCGGCTCCCGAGACCAGGACGGCCGCGATCAACCAGGCGATCCACCATTGCAACACGCGGACGCGCCGTGGGTCGTCCGGCGGGAGGCAGTCACGGATGGCGCCGTAGGGAATCCAGAGATTGACGACGGGAACGAACCAGGCGCCGACCCCCCAGGCCGGCGAATAGCGAGCCGGGAGGCCCAGCGCCCGGCCGGCCGACGCGGCCCGATGCTGCCAGACGCAGGCGATCACGACCGCGATCGCTGTGAGGACCAGGATCAGGAAGAAGAGCACGCTGTAACTCGGAGCGACACCGTGGTAGGCCGGCGCTCTCTTCCCGACCTCGGCGTCATGGAACTCGAGGTGGAATTGATGTCCGGCGTTGCGCAGCTGTTGGGCGTTGATCCGGTTCTCGATCAGGTTGACCAGGGAGTAGACGGCGGGCAGCACGACGGCGAATCGGGCCAGCGGAGCCAGGCGCAGCTCGCTGTCCACCAGGTTGGCCGTGGTGACCGTCGCCAAGCGCTGCGAAGCCTGGGCCCAGGGCGCAACGGCGCTGGGCGGACCCTGGGGCGGCGACGCACCGGCCCAGGGCGGCGGCGGCGGCTGGCCGCTGCGGCAACACGGTCGACTCCGTCCAGGCGTACCCGTCCCACCAGCGCTGTCCCGGCCCGCCGGCCGGATCCGGGTACCAGCCCGGGGGCGCGCCCGGATAGCCGCTCTGGTCGGTCACCGCAACATCCTGCCAAAGGCCAAGGTGCCGAACCGGACACACGCCTTTCCGATTCCCGCCCCGCCCCGGCCGTCGCTCAGAGGAGGGCGCCGGCCACCTCGGTGAGCGCGCCGATGTGTGCGTCGGTGTCGGCCAGGCCCGAGTGCATGGTGTTCACCGAGAGGTGCGTCGCCCCCGCCTCGCCCCAGCGCCGCGCGTGTTCGGCCATGCGCTCGAGGTCGCGGCCCGCGTACTCGAGCCGGCCTTCGAACTCGAAGTCCGAGAGGTCCCGTCCGACCTCGGCCGCTCCCGCGTGCACGTGCTCGAGGGCTTCCTCCAGCCCACCCCGGGGCCGGGCCATGGGGAACCACCCGTCGGCCAGCCGTCCCACCCGCCGCAGTGCGGCCGGCTCGAAGGCGCCGATCCAGATCGGGATGGGCTGCTGCACCGGCCGGGGCGCGAGGCCCGCCGCCTCGATCCGGTGGAAGCGGCCCTCGAACGTCACGCTGCGCTCCGTCCACAAGGCACGCAGAACCGCGATCTGCTCCTCCAGGATCTGACCCCGCTTCTCGAAGGGCATCCCGAGCGCGTCGTACTCGACCTTGTTCCAACCGACCCCGAGCCCGAGCCGGAACTTGCCCCCGCTCACGATGTCGACCTCGGCCGCCTGCTTGGCCAGGAGCGCGGTCTGGCGTTGGGGCCCGATGAGGATGGAGGTGGCGAAGGCCAGGTCGGTGAAGCCGGCGAGGTAGGCGAACATGGTCAGCGGCTCGCGGAACGGGTCGTCGATGGTGTAAGGCCCCCCGATGTCACCGTGCACGGCCACGTCCGCCCCGAGCACGTGGTCGTAGGCCGCGAAGTGCCTGAAGCCCAGGTCGGCTGCGGCCTGCCCCATGGCGCGCACCGCGCCGAGGTCGTGGCCCAACTCGGTCTGGGGGAAGATCACACCGATGTCCATGGCAGCGCAGTCTGCCCTGCCACACCGCCGCACGCCCGCGCCGCCGTTCGGGCCGTGGCCCGCCGAGCCCGGCTACCTTGGCCGCCGTGAAGCTCCGAATCTTCGTCGAACCCCAGCAGGGCGCCTCCTACGACACGCTTCTCAGCGTCGCTCAGGCGGCCGAAGCCGCCGGCTTCGATGCCTTCTTCCGCTCCGACCACTTCCTCACCATGGGCGGCGACGGGTTGCCCGGTCCGACCGACGCCTGGCTGACTCTCGGCGCCATCGCCCGCGAGACCGAGCGCATCCGGCTGGGCACCCTGGTCACCAGCGCCACCTTCCGCCCGCCCGGCCTCCTGGCCATCGAGGTGGCGCAGGTCGACGCCATGTCCGGCGGCCGCGTCGAGCTCGGTCTGGGCGCCGGCTGGTACGACGCCGAGCACGCGGCCTACGGCTTCGAGTTCCCGCCCCTGGGCGAGCGCTTCGAGCGGCTCGAGGAGACCTTCGCCATCCTGACCGGGTTGTGGGGCACACCCGAAGACGAGAAGTTCAGCTTCGACGGCCATCACTTCCATCTCAAGGACAGCCCGGCCTTGCCCAAGCCGGCCCAGCGACCGCACCCTCGGCTCATCGTGGGTGGCAGTGGGGCCAAGCGCACGCCCCGGCTGGCCGCCACCTACGCCAACGAGTTCAACCTGCCGTTCTCCTCGCCGGCCGACACCGAGGCCCAGTACGCCCGGGTGCGGGGCGCCTGCAAGGAACGAGGCCGCGATCCGAAGACGCTCCACCTCTCCGCCGCCCAGGTCGTCTGCTGTGGCCGCGACGAGAAGGAGATCGAACGCCGCGCCGCCAGGATCGGGCGCAAGCCCGACGAGCTGCGGGCCAACGGTGCCGCCGGCACGCCCGACGAGGTGGTGGCCCGCATCGAGGCCTTCGCCGGCATCGGTGCCGAGACCGTCTACCTCCAGGTGCTCGACCTGCACGACCTCGAGCACCTCGACCTGCTGGCGCAAGAGGTGATGCCCCGGGTCTCCTGAGGGGCGACGCCGGTGCCACCTCGCGGCGACCTCGGTACACCCTCGGGGCGACCTCGGTACGCTGGGCACGATGAGCATGACGGCCCGGGGGGCGGTCGCACCGACCGGCAACCAGCCCGCCCAGGACGAGGGGGCAGGCGCCACCGGGACGGCACCCCGGTTCGATGCCGCCGCGCTCGGTGAGGTGGTCGCCCTCGTCGCCGATCACGCCGCAGGCTGGGCCGAGACGGACGCCGCGGCCAGGGCGGACCTCCTGTCACGTGTCATCGTGGACACGCTCGCCGCTCAAGATGACTGGTTGGCCGCCGCCTGTGCCGCCAAGGGTCTCGCGCCGGGATCGACCGAAGCCGGCGAGGAGCTCTTCGCCGGCATCGGCACCTTCGTGCGCATGGCCCGCCTCCTCCGAGACGCGCTGCGCGCCATCGCCCAGCACGGCAAGCCCGACCTCCCCGGACCGATCCGCGAGACGGCCGACGGTCGACTGCGCGTCCAGGTGCTCCCGGCCGGCGCCTTCGACAGGGTGACCTTCGCCCAGACCACGGCGGAGGTCATCATGCAGCCGGGCGTGACGCGCGCCTCCCTCGTCGCCGGTCAGGCCGCCGCCTACGGCGACCCCGCGGGCCACTCCGGCACCGCACTGGTGCTCGCCGCCGGCAACGTGGCCTCCCTCGGCCCGCGCGACGCCCTGTCCAAGCTCTTCGTGGAGGGCCAGGTCGTGGTACTGAAGGCCAATCCGGTCAACGACTACTTGGTGCCGCATTGGAACCGCGCCCTGGCCGCGCTGGTCGAGGCGGGCGTCCTGCGCATCGTCGACGGCGGGGCCGACGTCGGCGAGTACCTGACCGGGCACCCCCGCATCGATTCGGTGCACATCACCGGCTCCGACAAGACCTACGACGCCGTCGTCTTCGGCACCGGCGCCGAGGGTGCCCGGCGCAAGGCAGCCGACGAGCCCGTGCTCGACAAGCCAGTGAGCGCCGAGCTCGGCAACGTGTCGCCGGTCATCGTGGTTCCGGGCAAGTGGTCGGTGGCCGATCTGCGCTATCAGGCCGAGCACGTGGCCACGATGCTGGTCAACAACGCCGGGTTCAACTGCATCTCGGCGCGTCTCGTCGTCACGCACGCCGCCTGGCCCCAGCGCGAGGCCTTCCTCGGCGCGCTGACCCAGACGCTCGCCGAGATCACGACCCGCCGCGCCTACTACCCGGGGGCACGGGCTCGCCACGACACCTTCGTCGCCGCGCACCCCGAGGCCGAGGAGCTCGGCCGGGGCCCGGCCGACGCGCTGCCCTGGACCTTCATCCGCAACGTGGCGCCCGGCCACACCGACGACATCTGCTTCAACGTGGAGTCGTTCTTCGGGGAGGTGGCCGAGACCGCGCTGACCGCCCCGGATCCGGCGGCCTTCGTCGACGCCGCCGTGGCCTTCTGCAACGACGTCGTGTGGGGCACGCTCGGCTGCACCATCCTGGTCAGCCCCTCCTCCATGAAGCTGCCCGACGTCAGCACCGCGGTGGAGCGGGCGGTCGCCGACCTGCGCTACGGCTCCATCGGGTTCAACGTCTGGCACGGCGTGTCCTTCGCATTGGGCTGCACGACCTGGGGCGCCTACCCTGGTCACCCGCGTACCGACATCCAGTCCGGCTGTGGGGTGGTGGGCAACGCCGCCATGTTCGACCGGCCCCAGAAGTCCGTCGTGCGCGCGCCGTTCCGCTCCCGCCCCAGGCCGCCCTGGTTCGCCACCGCACGCGATTCCTATGAGGTCATGCGCCGCTTCGTGGCCTTCGAGGCCGATCCGTCGGCCGCCAAGATTCCCGGTCTGCTCCTGGCCGCCCTCCGCAGCTGATCGGCCTCCCACCAGACAATCGCTGTCTCACTCCTGAGCTATCTCACTCCTGCGCTATCTCATTGTCCTGGCCCGCAACTGCGGAATGGCGTAGGGCGCGGCCGCCACGATCGCCGCGATCAGGGCCACGAACGCACCGTATTCCCAACCGACGCCCGAGACGTCCGGCATGTCGAAGAAGGCGATGAGGACGAGGACGAGGTTCACCAGGGTGACCGCGATCATTGTCGTGAGATGAGGTACCTGCGGAGCGAACGGCAGGTTGCCCCAGCCGGCGATGCACACCAGATAGGCCAGGATGGCCACGCAGAGGACGAACACGATCCAGAGCCACCCGTGGGAGGAGGTGCCGCTCGCCGTGAGGTGGACGCCGATGATCGTGATCCCGAACCACGAGAGGAACAGCGACACCAGCAGGACGAATGACGCCACGGCGGCGATCCTGTCGGCCAGGTTCAACTTGGCCAGATCGAACGCGAAGGGCGGCAACCCGCCCGAGGCGGTGGCCGGACCCGACGGCGCCGTCTGTGGGGGCACACCTGTGGTCGGCGCGGCCTGAGCCGGCGCGGCCTGAGCCGGCGCACCTGCGGCCGGCGTACCTGCGGCCGGCGCGGTCGTCGCGTCGGCGTTCAGAGCTGCCCCGCAGTTCGGGCAGTGGTTGGCGTCGTCGGTGGTTTCGCGTTGACACTGGGGACAGGTCTTGGGCATCACGGTCCTCCATGCTCTGGCGGCGGGAGCCCCCCGGCCCCGACCCTGCAAAAGCGGGGTTGCCGTCGGCACCTCCGATAGTACGGGGGTCGCCCCTCGGGGCGAGGGATCCTGGCGCCGCGAACGCCTCGAAGACCTAAGGGAAACGGCGAACTTCGCGCTGGACCGTACGGCGCGCCGGCCGGGCCGGGCCGGGCCCACGGGACAGGTTCAGGTGGTGGTCGAATGTTTGCGGGTCGGCCTTGGCTGGACCAGGGTGATCCGGGCCACCACGTCGCCCCCCACCGCCACGCAGGCGGCCGTGCTCGGGCAGGTCACGGCCGTGAGGGTGATCGGGGCGTAGGCCGCCGGAGAGAGGGAGAACTCGCCGCCGCCGTCGCGACTCTGGGCGACCGCACCGGCGGCGACGGCCGGGTTGCCCTCCCAGTTGGCCCCGACGAGGGCGCAGAGTTGGGCCGAGGGGCAGGCCATGCCGTAGCCATCGTCGACCGGCGGTGCCGTGGTGGCCGTCCACGTCGAGCCCCCGTCGGCGCTCTGCAGCAACTGGCCCTGGGCGGCGGCCACGTCGCTGACCGTGGTGGACGTCGACCCCGAGGCCAGGCAGCGCGACACGCTCGGGCACGCGGCCGCCTGCAGGACGCCCGTCCCCGCCGGGAGCGAGGCACCGTTCCACGTCTGGCCGCCGTCGCGGCTCACCGCCAGCGCCCCCTGTCCGTGGCCCGCGCTGGTGGGCACGTACCCCGGCACCAGGCAGGGACCGCCGGACACACAGAAGAGCGTGCCGTCCACGACGAACGATGACGGGAGGCTCCCCATCTGGGTCCACGTCTGCCCGAAGTCGGTGGTGCGGACCGACCACACCGCGGTCCCGTTGCTCGCGAGCGCCGTGCATTGGGCCAGCCCGGCGCAGGTCACGCTCTGGACCGCGATGGCCCCCGTGGGCGTGGCGGCGGAGGCCCAGTTGGCCCCGCCGTCGTGGGTGACCACGGCCACACCGCTCGACGAGCCGTTGGACCCGACGGCCAGGCAGTCGACCTTGGTGGGGCAGGCGACGCCGCTGAGGTCGGGCGTGGCGCCGCCGGCCACGGTCTGGGGGATCCAGGTGGCGCCTCCGTTCGTGGTGGCGATGATCACCGTGCTGCCCCCGGCCGACACGGTGGCGTTGGGCCCGGGCACCCCGACGGCCCAGCAGCGCTCGACGCTGGCGCAGGTGACGGCGCCGAGCTGGCCGACCGAAGCGGGGGCCGGCTGCCCCTTCACCAGGGGGGTGCCCTGCGGCTGGCCCAACACGGCAGCGGGGCCGGGCGCGATGGGCTGGGAGGTACAGGCCGACGCAGTCAGCGCCACCGCGGCGAGAAGGCTGACCAGACCGCCAACACGTGGCCTAACACGCCGGTGTACGGGCACGGGGCGTGGGGGCACGGCGCGATGAGAATAGCGGTGGGGGCCGCATTTTCATCGACATGGTTCGCTACCCTCCCATGGTGGACTGGGTGGACCTCCTGATCGTCGGGTTGCTGCTGCTTGCCGCAGTCCATGGGCTGCGGCTCGGAGCCCTCGTCCAGATCCTCACCTTTGGCGGGTTCTGGCTCGGCTTCTTCGTGGGCGCGCTCGTCTGGGTGCCACTGCTGCACACCGCCCATGACGACCTCACACGTTCGGTCCTCATCGTCGGGCTCATCATGATGACCGCGTGTGGCCTCGGCTACCTGGGGAGGGTGCTCGGAACCTATTCCAACATCACGTTGCGTCGGCATCATCTGGGCCAGGTGGACGCTGCTCTCGGTGTGGGCGTGGCCGTCGTGGCCGTGCTGTTCTCCGTCTGGCTGGTGGCCGCAGTCGTCTCCTCGCCCAACGGCCGCTTCACCTCGCTCGATGCCGCCGTGAACCGTTCGGACATCCTCCACTCCATCGACAACATCCTCCCCCAGGCCCCTTCGGTCTTCGGCGACCTGCAGACGTTCCTCAACAACCAGGGCTTCCCGCAGGTCTTCTCGACGCTCACCCCTCCGTCGTCGCCGAACGTCTCCACCCCGACCGACGACGAGACGCGAAACCTGGCCGATCCGGCTGTCTTCTCGACCGTCAAGATCCTCGGCGCCGCCTGCAGCAACGAACAGGAGGGATCGGGCTTCGTCGTGGGCAGAGGTCTCGTGGCGACCAACGCGCACGTGGTGGCCGGGGAGCGGCCCGGCGACACCCAGGTGTTGGTGGGCAACAACGCGTACAGCGCGACGCCGGTCTTCTTCGACCCCGAGTTCGACCTGGCCATCCTGCGCACCAACGCGCCGCTCGGTCCCGCACTGGCGATCAGCCCCGGCGCCGTCGGCCGGGGCACTCAGGCGGCCATCCTCGGCTACCCCGAGGACGGGGGCCTGAGCATCGGGCCGGCCGGGGTGACCGAGGAGATCACGGCCCTCGGAAAGGACATCTACAACGGCAGGGCGGTGACCAGAAGCGTGTACGCCCTCGACGCCACCGTCCTGCCCGGCAACTCGGGCGGACCCCTGCTGGGGCCCGGTGGCCAGGTCATCGGGGTCGTGTTCTCGCGTTCGACCGTCTATCCCGACGTGGGCTACGCCCTCGCCTCGCCAGGCGTGCTCACCCGACTGCAGCTCGCCGAGACGCGCCATGCCGCAGTGGGCACGGGGCCCTGTATCTCCGGGTGAGGCAAGAATGAGCGCATGAGCCAGCGCATTGAGGACTATGCCCTCATCGGAGATCTGCACACGGGGGCCCTGGTCGGAATGGACGGCTCCGTCGATTGGCTGTGCTTGCCCCACTTCGACTCGCCGTCGTGCTTCTCGCGCCTCCTGGGCGAGGAGCATCACGGGTTCTGGCGCCTGGCCCCCGCCGGCGGGGCCAAGGACATCGTGGCCACTCGACGCTGGTACCGACCCGACACGCTCGTCCTCGAGACCGAGTTCGACACACCGACGGGGACGGTCCGCATCACCGACTGCATGCCGGTGCGCGACGATCACCCTCATCTCGTGCGCTCCATCGAGGGCGTCAGCGGCAGCGTGGACATGCGCATGGACCTCGTCGTGCGCTTCGACTACGGCGAGGTCGTGCCCTGGGTCACCACCCACGACGGGTTGACCCGCTTGACGGCCGGCCCGGACTCACTGGCCCTGTGGCACCGGGTGGACGTCGTCGGCCAGGACCTGAGCTCCATCGCCGACTTCACGGTGACCGAGGGTCAGCGCTATCCCTTCACCCTCGTCTGGTATCCCTCGCACGAAGAGCCGCCGCCGCCGCTCGACAGCCACTACGCCGTGCACCTGACCGAGGCCTACTGGACCGAGTGGGCCGCGCTCTGCTGCTACACCGGTGCCTATCGCGACGCCGTGGTGCGCTCGCTCATCACGCTCAAGGCGCTGACCTACGAGCCGACCGGTGGCATCGTCGCCGCGCCGACCACGTCGCTCCCCGAGGCGCTCGGTGGCAACCGCAACTGGGACTACCGCTTCTGTTGGCTGCGCGATGCCACGCTCACCCTCGAATCGCTCATGCGGGGTGGCTACTACACCGAGGCCATGGCCTGGCGGGACTGGTTGATGCGCGCGGTGGCGGGCGACGTGAGCAAGTTGCAGATCATGTACGGAGCGGCCGGAGAGCGGCGCCTGGACGAGTGGGAGGCCGACTGGTTGCCCGGCTACGAGAACTCCTCGCCCGTGCGCATCGGCAACGCCGCCTCGGAGCAGTACCAGCTCGACGTCTACGGCGAGGTCATGTCGGCGCTCTACTCGTCGGCCCACGCCGAGGGCGTGCACAGCCGGTCGGCCTGGGCCCTCCAGATCAAACTGATCGAGTTCGTCGAAAAGGGGTGGCGCGAGCCCGACGACGGCATTTGGGAGGTGCGCGGGCCGCGCCGGCACTTCACCCACTCCAAGGTCATGGCCTGGGTGGCGGTCGACCGGGCCGTACGCACGCTCGAGGAGTGGCCCGAGCTCGAGGGCCCGATCGACCAGTGGCGCTCGCTGCGCGACGACATCTTCAACGAGGTGTGCGACAAGGGCTACAACGAGAAGATCGGCTCCTTCACCCAGTACTACGACTGTGACCTGCTCGACGCCAGCGTCCTCATGATCCCGCTGGTCGGCTTCCTGCCCCCGACCGACCGGCGGGTGATCGGCACGGTCGAAGCGGTCCAGCGCGAGCTCATCGACCACGGCTTCGTGCTGCGCTACCGCACGAGCGACGACGGCGCGGTGGACGGCCTGCAGGGCCGGGAGGGCGCCTTCTTGGCCTGCTCCTTCTGGCTCGTCGACTGTCTCCACATGATCGGGCGCGAGGACGAGTCCCAAGAGATCTTCGAGCGCCTCTTGGCCCTGCGCAACGACCTCGGCCTGCTGGCCGAGGAGTACGACCCCTACGCGGGACGCATGGTGGGGAACTTCCCCCAGGCCTTCTCCCACGTGTCGTTGATCAACTCGGCCTTCCGTCTCAGCGGGGCCGACCCGCTCGTCCTGGCCGGTGAGAAAACACTCGGGCTCAACAACAAGTCGGTCACCGCACCGGTCATGGCACGCATGAACCGGATCGGCCGGGTGAACGTGAAGCGCCGGGCCGGAGCGCCGCGTTGAGCGGGACACACTCCCACGGCGGGCACGCGCACCGTCATGGCGACGCGGGACTGCACGTGCACGATCCCGAGAGTGGCGACGCCCGTCCCGCCGTACCGCCTCCTCGGGCCATCGCCCGAGGCGTCCTCGAGATCGACACCCTCCTCGGTGGCTGGGAACGGGTCACTGCGGGCTATCTCGTCGAAGGCACGTCGCCCGTTCTCATCGAGACGGGAAGCCAGTCCTCGGTCCCCGTGCTGCTGGCCGCGCTGGAGCAGATCGGCGTGGGGCCGAACGAGCTGGCCGGGGTCGCCGTCACCCACATCCACCTCGATCACGCCGGAGGGGTGGGCGACGTGGCCCGCGCCTTCCCGCGTGCCACCGTCTACGTCCACGAGAAGGGGGCGCGCCACCTGGCCGACCCGACCCGGCTGATCGACTCGGCCGCCCACGTCTACGGCCCCCTGCTCGATTCGCTCTACGGGCGCCTCGACCCGACGCCACCCGAACGGCTGCACGTCCTCGACGACGGCGAGGAGATCGACGTCGGCCCCGGGCGCACCCTGACCGCGGTGGACTCTCCCGGTCATGCCAAGCACCATCTCGGGCTGCACGACTCGCTCAGCGGCGTACTCTTCGCCGGCGACGCCGTGGGCGTGAAGCTGCCCGACGGCGGTGTCCTGCGTCCGGCCACGCCCCCACCCGACTTCGACCTCGACCAGGCCTTGACCTCGCTGCACAAATTCGCGACCCGCCGGCCGAGCGCGATCGCCCTGGCCCACTACGGGCTGCTCGAGCAGCCCGAGGAGCTGCTGGCCGAGGCGGAGGAGACGCTGACCCTGTGGGCGGAGACGGCCGAGTCGGCCTACCGCCAGGGCAGCGACATCGCCGATGCGCTGGCCGCCCGTTTCGATCCGCTCCTCGGTGACATCGATCCCTCCCACAAGGAGAAGCTCGACATCATGAACGGCGTCCACTCCAATGCCGCCGGCTTCCGCCGCTGGCTCGAAGGGCGCGAACGCGTCGCGGTCCTGATGCTCGCCTGAGGCCGGCCCGTGCCCCGGGGGGCCGGGCGCCGGGCGCCGGCCGCGCTCAGACGACGAGCTTGGCCCGGAGCTCCTCCTGACGGAGCTCGAAGTCGTCCAGGGAGATGCGGCCTTCGGCCAGGTCCTCGTGCAGTGCGGCAAACTCCTCGAGCAGCCGGGTCTGGTCGATGGTGTCGGCCGAGGGCCCGCTCGGGGCGTCGTCCGCCGCCGCTTTGTCCTCCCGGCGCGCCAGACGGTCGTCCATCTTTGCCTTGGCCCGATCCTTCTTGGCTTGATCGCGCTGCAATTTTCCGAATGTGGAACGTGCGCGTGCCACGGTTCACTCCTTTCCGGTCGAGGGGACGACCAGACGCTGCTGCAGGCAGGACGTGGGGCCCTGCCACTGTTCATCGCATTTCGCCTGAATGCGAGGGCCTTCCGGGCCCAGAGCGGAGGAGGTGGGATTTGAACCCACGGTGCCCAGAAGACACAACGGTTTTCGAGACCGTCCGATTCGGCCGCTCTCGCACTCCTCCAGAGGAGAGACTAGTCGCTCCGGCCTGTTCCGCCGGTTTCGGGTGACGTCCGCTCGGTGCGTTTTTCCGCGAAGAACGAGGTCAGAAGGGTGCTGCACTCTTCGGCGGCCACGCCCGAGGTGACCGGGAGCTCGTGGTTGAGGCGGGGGTCCACGCACAGGTTGTAGAGGGTCCCGCAGGCCCCGGCCCGGGGGTCGACGGCGCCGTAGACGAGCCGGCCGACCCGGGCCGCCACCAGGGCACCGGCACACATGGGGCAGGGCTCGAGCGTCACGACGAGGGTGACCTCGCTCAGCCGCCAGTCGTCCAGATGCGCCGCCGCATCGCGCAGGGCGAGCATCTCGGCGTGGGCCGTCGGGTCGTTGCTGGCCTCGCGCTCGTTGTGCCGGGCCGCCACCACCCGCCCCTCGACCACCGCCACCGCGCCGACCGGCACCTCGCCGGCCTCGGCGGCGCGGCGGGCCTCGGCCAGGGCCAGGGCCATGGCGTCCTCGTCGGTCAGGCCGGCGGGTGGATCCGGAGCAGCGATGCCCCAGTATGGAGGGGCCGGCGCAGGCGCCGAGTCAGCGGCCCGGGCGGCGATCCCGTCACCGCCGGCGCGACCGGCCAGAGAGTGGTCGCCCTCAGTTCTGGGCGCGGGCGGGGTGAAGCGTGTGTTGCAGCGTGGTCAGCGTGGCGTGAAATCCGGCCGACCCGCGCTGGCGGCGCCTACGGTCAGTGAACGCTGGGCGTCGCTGACATCGGTGGGCAAGGACACCGGGGTGCGCACGGTCTTGCCGCCCAGGAGCCCGCAGCCCGCCCGCGTCCAGAGGCCGACGAACGTCAGGACGGCGAGCGCGACGACGCCGCAGGCGACCATGGTCGCCGTCGGATGGGAACTCCGAGCCCACGGCGCCTCATGGCGGAGGCGGCTGCCGAGTCGGGCGCGCTCGAAGCTGTGGAGGGAAGGCTGAGTGGCCTGGGGGCCGAAATTGGGTCCACATTGGATTCATCGGGTGCGAACCCGTTCGCATTGAGCCCGTTTTCGGCAAATGCCTGCATTGGCAATTCTGCAAGGGAACGGTGTCGCCCCGAGCGGCCTCGCGTCGAGCTCGCCGCCGTGGGCACACGGGCCCGTTTGGATCGATCGCCTCCCCGGAGCCGGTCGCCCCCAATGTCGACGCGCGCACGTCTAGTTTGCTGCCATGAACCGGCCGAACGTCCTGCTGATCATGACCGACGAGGAGCGTTACCCGCCCCCATACGAGGCGGACAGCGTGCGCTCGTTCCGTCACTCCCAGCTCACTGCCCGCGACTCAGTTCGATCCCGCGGGCTGGAGTTTCACCGGCACTACGCCGGCTCCACCGCGTGCACGCCAAGCCGGGCCACGCTGTTCACCGGTCAGTACCCGTCGCTGCACGGGGTGACGTCCACCGACGGCGTGGCCAAGCAGGCCTCCGATCCGGGCATGAACTGGCTCGACCCCGACTCGGTGCCGACGCTGGGCGACTGGTTCCGAGCCGGTGGCTATCGCACGCACTATCGGGGCAAGTGGCATGTCTCCCACGCTGATCTGACCATTCCCGGAACGCACGAGGGGGTCAGGGCATCAGACGACGATGGCAATCTGGTACCCGAAGCGGTGGCCGCTTACCGGAAGGCCGACCGGCTCGATCCGTTCGGATTCTCCGGGTGGATAGGCCGTGAGCCCCATGGCGCGGCCAAGTCCGACTGCGGAACGGTGCGAGACGGCGTCTTCGCCGAGCAGGTGGTGGAGCTGTTCGGCGAGTTGGCCGGAGTCCGGGCCGACGGCCCGTGGTTGACGGTGGCGTCGTTCGTCAACCCGCACGACATCGCCTTTTCGGGTTTCGGCTGGGAACGGTTGCTGCAGTTCGGCGCGCCCGACGACACGGTGCCCGAGGTGCCCGAGCCACCGTCCCAGTCCGACCCGTTCAAGGGTCGGCCTGCCTGCCAGGAGGCGTTCAAGGCGAAATGGCCGCAGATGCTCTTCGAGACGGCGACAGATCTCGGCTACCGCCGGCTCTACTACTACCTGCACAAGTTGGTCGACCAGGCGATCGGACGGATCCTCGAGTCACTCGAGCAGAGCGGCATGGCAGACGAGACCATCGTCGTGTTCACGTCGGACCACGGTGACCTGTTGGGAGCACACGGCGGCTTGATCCAGAAATGGTGCAATGCCTTCGACGAGGCCACCCGGGTCCCGCTCCTGATGGCCGGTCCCGGGATCACCCCGGGAGGAGACGGGGTCACCATTCCCACCAGTCACGTCGACCTGATCCCGACGTTGCTCGGCCTCGCCGGCATCGACATCGAGGAGGCTGGCGCCGAGGTGGCCGCGCACCACAGCGAGGTGCAACCCCTTCCGGGGCGGGACTTGAGCGGGCTGGTCCGCGGGAGCGCCATCCAAGCGTCGGTGGAATCGCCGATCTACTTCATGACGGAGGACGACGTGACTCGGGGCGTGACGCAGAGCAACATCCTCAACGGGACGCCCTTCGAGGCCCTCTCCCCGCCGATCAACATCGAGTCGGTGCTCACGACGTTGCCGACCGGCCCGAGCGGTATCGCCGAGCTCTGGAAGTTGAACCACTACTACGAGCGGATCGACGAGTGGTACGCGGCGCAGGGCATTGTGCCGAACCCCTTCAGCGCCCCACCCGCCGAGCCCGAATGGGAACTGCACAACCTGACCGTCGATCCCGAAGAGCGTCACAACCGGGCCTCTGAGGATGCGGCGACGGCCTCGAGTATGCGGTCGGTCCTCGAAGCGCAGCGAGACGCCAAACGTCGGATCCCGATGTTGCGGAACGCCACCCCGTAGAGGCCGGTCACGCAGCGGGATCCCGGTCACCGGTGAAGACCCGCCTGGCGGAGGAGGTGGGATTTGAACCCACGGTCGGTTGCCCGACACACGATTTCCAGTCGTGCCGATTCGGCCGCTCTCGCACTCCTCCTGGTACTGCAGCCTGGTCAGGCTAACGGCCCCGCCACACCCGGATCGGCCGATTCCCCGGGCGCCCCCGGTCGGCCTGGCCCCGGCCCGCTGGCCCGCGGCATTGGGGGCGGCCCGCGGCGGGTCGGTCACCTGGGGGAAACCCAGTGTTCACCTGTAGCTCCCCTTTTGTTCACTTCCGTGTAACCTTCTCGAAAAGAACCGGTAGCGGCGGTTGGCGACGGAGGACGAGCGATGAACGACAGGATGGACGACACGCAGGGCATGACGCGGCCCCCGGGATTTCGCCGCGTGCTGTTGGTGATGGACGAGAGCGGCGAGGCCCGGGCGGCGGCGTCCTACGCCGAAGGCCTGTCCCGGCAGTTCGGCGCCGGCGTGGCCACGCTGCTCGTCACCGAGGCCAGGGCCCGGCAACGGGCCGGACTGCTGAGCGACATCGCCGTTCACGGACGGAGCGAGACCGCCCGCAACGGGCGCCGAGCCACGGCCTGCACGGTGAGCGGCCCCACCGAGGGCGCCCGCAGCCACACCCTGGCCACCGAGGTGGCGCACGAGGCCGAGAAAGACGGCGCCGATGTGATCGTGCTCGGCCTGTCCCGCGCCCGCCTGGCCCGGCACCGGCTCGCCCCGAACCTGCGCAGCCTGGTGGCCCAGGCCACCGAGGTGCCCGTGCTGCTGGCTCCGGTCGCCCGGAGCGAGGCCACCGCCGGCAACGCCGATCATGCGCCCGACGCCGACCCGTTCTCGGCCGAGCGGGTGGGCCTGTCGCAGAAGGGTCGGTTCATCGGTGTTTGAGCACGTCGTCGTCGGCGCCACCGACAGCGAGGGAGGCACCCGGGCGGTGCGCCGCGCCCTCGATCTGGTCCAGGCCTCGGGCGGGACGCTCCACGTCGTCGCCGCCCTGGCGCCCAAGGAGGGGCCGGCGCCCCACCTCCCCGAGGAGTTCCGCTACACCGATGCCGGCGCCGGCCAGGCCGACTGGGTGCTCAGCCAGGTGCGGGCCCGGGCAGGCGCGGTGCAGGTCCGGGTCACCACCCATCCGGTGCTGGCCGATCCGGCCCGGGCCATCACCAAGGTGGCGGCCGAGGAGCAGGCCGACCTCATCGTCGTCGGCTGTGGCCACCACGGCGAGGACCGCCGGCTCTCGGGAGTCGACCAGGCCGTCATGGACCAGGCCGACTGCGCCGTCCTCGTGGTCTGACCGTCGTCTGACCGTGGTCTGACCGTCGGCTCGGGCCACCGATCGTCAGCCCGCCGGCTCGGGGCCACCGGTCGTCAGCCCGCCGGAACGAGTCCCGGGGAACCGGGGCGGCGTCACCCACTAGCGTGGAGCGCGCACAGTCCCGATGTTCGGTGCGGTGGCCGGGTCCTACGCAACGGCCGCTCGTGAATCGAGTCAGGGTCGGAAGGCAGCAGCTCTCAGCGGGTCTGGTCGGGTGCCGTAGTCAACCTGGCCGCCGTACCGAGCACCGGGACGTGCTGTCTGAGCCCGTGGGTAGGCTCGGCCGACATGGCCGCCGCCCCGTTCGTCTCTCTCTACCGGCGCTACCGGCCGGGCCGGTTCAGCGAGCTGCGCGGGCAGGACCACGTCGTGCGCGCGCTGCAGAGCGCGGTGCGCGACGGCCGGGTCTCGCACGCCTATCTCTTCAGCGGGCCGCGGGGGACGGGCAAGACGTCGTCGGCCCGCATCCTGGCCAAGGCGCTCAACTGCGAGGCGCCGGTCGACGGTGAACCGTGCGGCGTGTGCGCCTCGTGCACCGAGATCACCGCGGGCAGCTCCATGGACGTGCACGAGCTCGATGCCGCGTCCAACAACGGTGTCGACGCCATGCGCGACCTGGTGGCCCACGCCGGCCTGGGCACGCCGGGCCGCTGGAAGATCTACATCGTCGACGAGGTGCACATGCTCTCGACGGCGGCCGCCAACGCGCTCCTCAAGACGTTGGAGGAGCCGCCGGCCCACGTCGTGTTCGTGCTGGCCACCACCGACCCCCAGAAGGTGCCGCCCACCATCCGCAGCCGGACGCAGCATCTCGAATTCCGACTCCTCGGCGCGGAGACCCTGACCGGCCTGCTCGAGTCGGTCAACGACTCGGCCGGGCTCGGGCTGGACGAGACCGCGGTCTCGGCCGCCGTACGCCGGGGCCGGGGTTCGGCCCGCGACGCCCTCTCCGCCCTGGACCAGGTGGTGGCCGCCGGGTCTTCGGAGGCCGCCCGTCCCGAGCTCTCCCAGGTGATCGATCCCCTGGCCGCCCGGTCGGCCCCCGACGTCCTGGTGGCGGTCTCCGCGCTGCTCTCGGGTGGCTGGGGGGCCCAGCCCCTGGCCACCGAGCTCATCGACGACCTGCGCCAGGTGTTCCTGGCCGCGCTGGCGCCCGACCTGTGTGCCGTGGCCGGACCCGAGCGGGACCGCTACACCGGGTTGGCCGAGGCGATGGGGCTGCCGAGGGTCGTGCGCAGTATCGAGATCCTGGGGCAGGCCCTGATCGACATGCGCGAGGCGCCCGACGCCCAGGTGGTGTTGGAGATCGCGCTGGTGCGCGCCGTGCGTCCCGATCTGGACTCGGGGATGGAGGCTTTGTCGGAGCGGGTGGCGGTGCTCGAGCGGTCGGTGGCCGGGGCGCCGGCCTTCCCCCGGCCCGGGGCGCCCGGGGTGGGGTCGCAGGAGGGGCAGGGTGTCGGTGGTGGGGCGGATGGCGGCGGACGGGCGGCTGGTGCCGCGCCAGCGCAGCCCGCGCCGCCCGCGCCCGCCGCACCTGGGCCCGCCGCACCTGGGCCCGCCGCGTCGCCGGCCGAGGCAGAGCCCGCGGCCGAGGTGGGCACGCGTCCGTCGCTCGGGGCGCTCAAGCGGAGCAAGGCCGCGGCGGCCGCGGCCGGACCCGCCCCGGCGGCACCGGTCGAGGCCGTGGTCGCCGAGATGGCCGAACCGTCGCCGGCCGAACCATCGCCGGCCGAACCATCGCCGGCCCAACCGTCGCCTTCGGAGGCACCGGCCCCCGTTGCCCCTCCGGCTGCGGCGGTCCGAGTCGACCGGGACGACCTGACCGAGGCCTGGGGCAACAGCATCCTGCGGGGACTGCCGGCGCGGGCCAAGGCGCTCTACAGCGCCGGCCGCTTCGTCTCGGTCGACGCCGATGGTGGAGCGCACTTCGCGCTGCCCAACGCCGCCCACCGTGACCGCTGCGCCGAGATGACAGCCACGGTCGAGGGCAAGCTGAGCGATCACTTCGGCACGCCGGTCCGGCTGGTGCTCGACGTGGACGAGGACGCAACGCCGTCGGGCGGTGGCGGTGGCGGCGGCGGTGGTGGTAGGGGAGGCGGCAGAGGTGGCGAAGGGGGAGGCACCCGAAGCACGAGTGGGAGTGGGGGCGCCTCCGGTGCGGGCCCGGCGGCTGCGTCGTCCCCGGCCGCCACGGAAGGCGACTCCCGTGACGACGAGCCCGAGGACGACTACGACCCGGCGGCCTTCGACGCGCCGGCACCGGATCCGGGCGATCAGGCCAAGGAGGCCGAGGCGCGCCTGCTCCAGGCCTTTCCCGGCGCCAGCGAGGTGGCGGGCTGACCATGTACACCGGACCGCTGCGCTCGTTGATCGACGAGCTCGGCCGGCTGCCCGGGATCGGGCCCAAGTCGGCGCAGCGCATCGCCTTCCACATGCTCAAGGTGCCGTCGGACGAGGCGCGTCGGCTGGCCGACGCCATCATCGCCGTGAAGGAGCGCACCACCCTGTGCGCCGTCTGCTTCAACGTGGCCGAGTCGGGCGCACTCTGCCTGGTGTGCAGTGACGACCGACGCGACCCCGAAGTGCTCTGCGTCGTCGAGGATCCGCGCGACATCGTGGCCGTCGAGCGCACCGGCTTCAAGGGCCGCTACCACGTGCTCGGTGGCGCGCTGAGCCCACTCGACGGCATCGGGCGCGAGCAGCTGCGCCTGGCCGAGTTGCTGACCCGGGTGGACGAAGGGGTCATCCGCGAGGCCATTCTCTGCACCAACCCGACGATCGAGGGTGAGGCCACGGCCATGTTGGTGGCCAAGGAGTTGGCGCCCCGGGGGATCATCGTGTCCCGCCTGGCCAGTGGCCTCCCGGTGGGAGGTGATCTCGAGTACGCCGACGAGCTCACCTTGGGGCGCGCCCTCGAGGGGCGGCGACCACTCGAGGTCTGACGGCCGCCGCCAATGGCGGATCCGAACGGGCGCCTCGCAATCCCGCGTCAGCCGACCGTTTGCGGTATCCGCGAGCGGCACAACGGAGGCAGTCGAGCAGGCACGATTTTGGGTCCGAGGGGATACTTGGTACCCATGTCGGATCCATGGAGAGAGGCGAGTCAGGCGTCCCAGCGGTTCGGTGACCAGGCACTTGACTACGACCGCCATCGACCTCGGTACCCAGAAGGCGTGTTCGACGACATCGTGACGATCGCAGGAGTTGGACCCGGGACGAAAGCAATCGAGATCGGAGCGGGGACCGGGATCGCAACTGAGCCGCTCGTGGATCGTGGCCTCGCCTTGACCGCCATTGAGCCTGCGGCCGAGATGGCCGCGGTCGCGGAGACCAAGCTGGCCGGTCGTGCCTCGATCTTCGTTGGCCGATTCGAGGACTACCGGACGCAAAGCCCCGTGCAGTTGGTTGCGGCATTCAACGCCTGGCACTGGATGGAGCCGACTCTGGCGGTCGATCGTGCGGCCGAGGCCATCGTACCGAACGGATTTCTGGCCCTCATCTGGACCGAGGTCGTCTCCTGGGGTCAGGAACCCTTCGAGGATCGGCTCGCAGAGGTCTTCGGGCACGTGTGGCCAAAGCGTCTTGACCTTGTCGATGGTTCCCTGCAACCGATCCGGAATGACCCCCGGTTCGCGGAGATACAAGTACGCCATCACCGCTTTGAACGCAGCCTCGATGCCGAAGCCTTCGTCGCTGTGACAAAGACGTATGGGGGCCAACGAACCGCTGAGCAATACGAGGCCATCGCGAAGGTGATCGAGGATGACTTCGGTGTGATCAAGAAGGTAGAGGATGCGGCTCTCTACATATCGAGGCGGTGCTAGCCACCCTCCCCCGTACATTGCCGGTTCTGTCGCGACGTGCCGGGGAGAACATCGCAAACGTTGGCTCACGCGCCACTAGATTCGTCCTCAGTGCTCCCCGTCTTCGGCGTTGCGCCCTGCCCACCTCCTCAGATCGAAGGCTCCATTCCCCTGCCCGACGGCCGACGGCTCGGCTACGCCGAGTTCGGTGACCCCAGCGGCCCCCTCGTCCTCTGGTTCCACGGCACCCCGGGCGCCCGGCGCCAGGTCCCACTGGTCGGACGGCGGGCCGCCGGGCGCCTGGGCCTGCGCGTGGTCTGCCTCGAACGTCCCGGCGTCGGCGACTCGACCGACTACACGTACCCGCAGCTGCGAGATATGAGTGACGACGTCGCCATCGCCGCCGACCGCCTGGGTCACGACCGCTTCATGGTGGTCGGCCTCTCGGGCGGCGGTCCCTACGCGCTGGCCTGCGCGCACGACCTGCCCTCGCGGGTGGTGGCCGTGGCTGTGATGGGCTCGGTGGTGCCGACGGTCGACGACGAGGAGCTGGCCGAGGGCCTGGTCGCCCTGACCCGCCAGTGGAACGAGACGCTGCGCCTCATCCGCTGGCCGGTGGGCCTGGGGCTGACCGGCCTGGTCCGGGTGGCCACGCCCTTCGCCCGAGTCGCCATCGAGGCCTTCGCCCGCATCTTGCCGCCGGGGGACCAGCGCGTGCTGGGCGACCCCGACATCCAGTCGATGGTCATCGACGACCTCGTGCACGGCACCCGTCGCCACTGCCAGGCCGTCGTCAACGATCTCATCCTCTTCGGCCGCCCCTGGGGTTTCCGCTTGGCCGACGTCCACGTGCCCGTGTACTGGTGGCACGGCGACGCCGACCCCTTCGTGCCGGTCGACCAGGCCTACCGGGCCGCCTCGCTGCTGCCCGACGTCGAGTTCGTGGTCCGGCCCGGCGAGAGCCACCTGGGCGAGTTCGCCGCGGCCGACCAGGTGCTGAGCACGCTTGCCGGCGTCTGGTCGCCCGCGTCGGGGGGCGCCGGCACCATCGTGGCCCTGCCCGACGTCCACAGCCGCGACGCCCCCGACCACGACGCCGCCCCCGACCACGACGTCGACCGACGACCACGACCGCGACGACCGACGATGACCGCGACGACCAGGCGGAATCGGGCCCGGCCTCCATCTCGGTAGAATTCGCCGATGCGCATCGCCATCGTGGGAGCGACCGGACAGGTCGGCGTGGTCCTGCGCTCGATCCTGGTCGAGCGCAACTTCCCCGTCACCTCCATGCGGTACCTGGCTTCGGCTCGATCGGCCGGCTCGACGCTGCCCTGGGGCGACCAGGACATCGTGGTCGAGGATGCCGAGAAGACCGACCTCGCGGGCATCGACCTCGCCCTGTGCAGCGCGCCCGCCTCGGTGTCGCGCCAACTCGCCCCCCGCCTGGCTGCGGCCGGCGCCACGGTCATCGACAACTCGTCGGCCTGGCGCCTCGACCCCGAGGTGCCCCTCGTCGTGCCCGAGGCCAACGCCGACGCGCTGGCCCCGCTGCCCAAGGGCATCGTGGCCAACCCGAACTGCACCACCATGGTGGCCATCCCGGTCTTCAAGCCCCTGCACGACGAGGCGGGGCTGACGCGTCTGATCGTGTCCTCGTATCAAGCGGTGTCGGGCGGCGGCATCAATGCGGTGCGCGAGCTCTCCGAGCAGCTGGCCAAGACGGCGGACCGCGCCGCCGACCTCACCTTCGACGGCTCGGCGGTCGACTTCCCGCCGCCGTCCGTCTATCCGGTGCCCATTGCCTACAACGTGATCCCCCTCCAGTTCGAGATCGTCGACGACGGTTCGCTCGAGACGGACGAGGAACAGAAGTACTGCAACGAATCGCGCAAGATCCTCGGCCTGCCCGACCTCGCGGTCACGGCGACCTGCGTGCGGGTGCCGGTCTTCACGGGCCACTCCGCCTCGGTCGTGGCCGAGTTCGAACGCCCGATCACTCCCGAGCGCGCCAGCGAAGTCCTGCGCGCCGCGCCGGGGGTCGAGCTGGCCGACCTTCCGACGCCGCTGATGGCAGCCGGCCGCGATGTGTCCTATGTCGGCCGCATCCGGCGGGCCCAGGGTGGTTCCAACTCACTGGCCTTCTTCGTCGCCGGCGACAACCTGCGCAAGGGCGCTGCGCTCAACGTGGTGCAGATCGCCGAAGCACTCCGCAATCGGCGCGCCTAGTCCGACCCGTCAATCTTCGTTGGCGGCTGCCTCCCGACCCGACCATCTCCGTTAGCGGCTGCCTCGCGACTCGTCCATCTCCGTTGGCGGCTGCCTCGCGCCCGGTCAATCACGCTTGCGGCTGCGTCGCTTGTGCAAGAAGCCTGAGTTCCGCCGCCCATTCGCTACTACGCTGACGACCCTATCCAGCATGGAGGGACAACGTGGACGTTGGAGCTGTCGTAGCCGCCTACAGCTCGGCCTGGAACGAGCCTGACGAGGCCGCCCGGCGCCGGTTGCTGGAGTCGGCCTGGGCCGACCAGGGCACGTACTGCGACCCCACGGCCAACGTCGAAGGCAGAGAGGCGCTTGTTGCGCACATTGGTTCCGTGCAGGTTGCCATGCCCGGGCACACGATCGACGTGGTCACCGCGGCCGACGAGCACGACGGCCACGTGCGGTTCGGATGGGTCATGCACAGCGCTGACGGTTCGGCGGTCCTCGAAGGCATGGACTACGGGCACCTGGGAGACGACGGGCGGCTTCAACAGATAGTCGGCTTCTTCGGACCTTTCCCAGCCCTGGACCCATCGTGACGACGGAACAGCCGGAGGTCACGATCATCGGATCGGGCATCGCCGGGAGTGCGCTCGCCGCCGCGCTGGCGAAGGCCGGGGTCCCGGTCCTGGTCCTCGAGCGGACAGAGCAGTTCGTCGACCACGTGCGGGGCGAGTACATGCACCCCTGGGGGGTCGCGGAAGCCATGCAGCTCGGAGTGTACGGCGACCTTCTCGAGTCCGGGGGCAACGTCATCGGACGTTTCGTCGGCTACGACGAGGTCTATTCGGCGGCCGAGGCCGAGGCCGGCGCCCTGCCTCTGGCCGACCTCCTGCCCGGTGTCCCCGGTGCCCTCGGCATCGGACACCCCGTAGCCTGCCAAACCCTCTTCGACGCCGCCGTGCGGGCGGGCGCGCAGGCACTCCGCGGCGTCGAGCAGATCGAGGTGACGTCGGGCCACAGTCCCGAGGTCCGCTACGTACACGGCGGCAGCGAGCACGAGGTCCGACCTCGCCTCGTGGTCGCTGCCGACGGACGGGAATCCTCGACCCGGCGCCAGCTCGGCATCAAGCTCGAGAAGACAGCCCCCCGCATCTTCCTGGCCGGCCTGCTCGTCGACGGCGTCCGCGACTGGCCGATCAGCGATTCGATGATCGGAACGTCGGGCGACGCGATCCTCTACGCATTCCCCCAAGGTGAGGACAGGGCGCGGCTCTACATCGGCTATTCGATCGAAGACAAGACCCGCTTGGCCGGCGCCGACAAGGCCAAGACATTTCTCGAGACGTTCCGGGTGGACACGCTCCCCGACTGCGAGCGTCTCGTCGATGCCAACCCGGCCGGACCGTGCGCTGCCTATCCCATGTTCGATTCCTGGTCCGATGGCGTCGTTGCCGAAGGCGTCGTCTTCGCCGGTGATGCCGCCGGCTTCAGCGACCCCACCATCGGCGAGGGCTTGTCGATCGCCCTGCGCGACGCGCGCATGATTCGCGACGTCCTTTTCGGTGGTGAAGATTGGTCGAAGGGGGCCTTCACGCCGTACGTGGAAGAGCGGGCAGAGCGGATGCGGCGGCTGCGTTTCGCCGTTCAGGTCTTCACCGACTCCCACATCCCACTCGGGCGGGACGGACTGTCCGAACGCCGGCGTCGCTCGAACCTGATGACGCAAGACCCTGATCTCTTCATGGTTCTCGCGGCCATGACATGCGGGCCGGAAATGGCGCCTGAGTCGTGCTTTGCGAACGAGGTCAGGGAGAAGCTGCTCGAGCCGGTTTAGCCGTCCGGCCGGCTCCGCCAGGACGTCGTCCCGGGAGACCTGGACCTCGTTCCACCTCCGGAAGCGACTTCTCGTGTGTGCGGCCATCGTCTTGATTCTCGACACAGGATCGACCAGGTACATAATGGGCTCTCCCAATGCGACCGGGGGCGCCCGAAATGATCAGCCGTGAGCGGATGTGGAAGTTGGTCTCGGTTGCCACCGGCTTGTTGGGTGGGCTGCTGACCCGAAGGCTCATTCGGCTCGTGTATCGGATCGTCCGCAAAGACACCGCCCCCGTCACGCCGTTCGACCCCAACAACCCCAAGTTCTCGTGGACCGACGCCTTGCTCTGGGCTGCCACGGCCGGCATCGGACTCGGCGTCGCCAAGGTGGTGAGTGCCCGCCTCGCCGCCTTTGGCTGGGAGGCCGCGACGGGCACGCTCCCCCCAGGAGCCGTAGAGGAGCCGGCAGACGACTGAGCACGGCGGTGCCATTCACCGAGTGAGTGAGCGAGTCAGCACCGCCCAACTTCTCAGCGCCGGCACGACACCCAAAGGACCCGTTCAATGCGTCACCGCCATGCGCTGATATCTGGTCCCGTGAACATCTGAACCTGAACTCGGACCTCGCGATTTGGTGAGACCAGGAATTAGCCCGGCGTTCTGAGGGACCGAATGCTTGATTCTCTCAGCCATCAGGGATACTTGAGCTTGGAGAGCTTTGGCCTCGGAATTGCGCAGCTGGGAATGACCCTCGTGCCGTTGCTACCAGTGAAGGTCGTGTAGTGCATGCCGAACGCATCCGTATACGACAGTCCCAACGCTCCTCGATAGTTCAACTCGTAAGAGCGCTCCGCACCGGCGGCGATCGGCTCCAGATGGTGAAAACCGCTCCACATTTCACGGTATCGATCGTCCGAGAGATCGACGCTCAGAGCGTCCTCTTCTAGGAGATCCTCCGAAGCATCCGCGACGACGATGTTCATCGCGGGACCGTTACCGATATTCTGAATCGTCAGCGATCCGAGCTGAATGGGTGACTTCGGGAGTAGCACCGGCATTCGGGTGTAGCGCTCGGCCCGATCAGCACCTCGTCGGTTTACTTCGAAAGACACGATCGACACGATGACCGCGACTGCGGCGATGGTTACAGCGACGTCATTCATGGCTATCTCCTGTGCCCGCAGAATCGTTCCGGTGACTTGAAACGGTATTTGCCCCATCAGATTGCTGCTTGCTCACAGGAGTAAGTCCACAGGCTCACCCATTCCTCCGTCACCAGCGCAATTCTCCGCGGAAGTTCCAGCCTGCTGACGTTTCGGTGGCGCGCTGATTCAGTCGGGGCCGGGCGAGCCGGGCCCGGGGCTGCCTGTGACGAGCGACGCCAGGCGTCGGGCCAGGTTCACGGCGTGGTCGCCGAAGCGCTCGTAGAAACGGGCCACCATCGCCAGTTCGATGGCGACGGGCAGTGACATGGTGCCGGCCACCAGTTCGGCCGTCAGAGTGACGTGGAGGTCGTCGAGCTCGTCGTCGATGTCGTCGATGGCGGTGGCCGCCTCGGGCGAGCGTTCGGCGAAGGCGTCTGCCGTCTCGCGCCAGATGGTGGTCGCCACCTCGCCCATGCGCTCGACCAGGCCGCGGCTGCGTGCCGACATCTCGGCGCCGAGGCCACGCGCGGCCCGGCGGGCGATGTGCTCGGCCAGGTCACCGTTGCGCTCGAGGTCGGGGAGCATGCGCAAGATGGCCACGTACTCGCGCCGCTCGTCGGACGTCGTGTCACCGTGCACGAGCTGCTGCTGCACCGTGTTGAGCACCTGCCCGATCAACTTGTCCACGACCTCGTCGCGCTGGACGAGGAGCTTGGCCGCATCGCGGTCGCCGGTCAGCAGGGCATGGGTGGCGCCGGCGATGCCCTCGCCCACCAGCGCGAACACCTGGGCGAAGAGCCGGTCGATCTCATGCGGCTCGGGCACCGTGGGCGGCCAGAGCGGCTGTTCCATGGCGAGAGGGCCGACCTCGAGCTGGGGCTGGTCATCGTGGTCGGTGTCGACGCGCTCGTCCGCCTCGGCCTGTGTCGCATCGTCCGCGCGCATCTTCGCTGCCTTCGTGGTTGCCCCGAGCCGGAACGCCATGACGTCACGCTACCGCCGGTGATCGGAGCTGAATATCGGGGCCGACCCCTGGCTCCGAACGGTCCGGTGCGGGACCGGAGAGACGCGAAGACACGGTGTGACCAGGTCGAAGACCATCCACAACCCTGATACACCCCCTCGTTACCTTGGTTTTCATGATCATCGGCGTCGTCATCGGGCTGGCCGTGGGGCTTGCTATCGGCATTGCGTGGGCTCTCGTGCGGAACGCCCGCGTCTCCGGCGAAGCGCGGATCGTGGGCGGTCGCCTCTCCGACGCGCAGCAACGCCTGACCGAAGCACAGGCTTTCGCAGCCGAACAGGACCGGCGCCTGGCCGGCGTCACCGCCGACGCCCACGAGGCCCAGACGGCGCGCGCCGTGCTCGAGAACGAACTGCGTGTGCTGCGCGACCACGAGGAAGAGGCCGAAGCCCGGGCCGAGGCCGCGCAGCGCCTGCTCGAGGGCACGTTCTCCCGCCTTTCCGACGAGGCGCTCGCCCGGACCAGCCAGCAGTTCCTGACCCTGGCCGACACCCGGTTGGGCCAGGCGCGGACGGCCGCGCAGGGTGATCTGACCCAGCGCCAGGACGCGATCGAGCAGCTGCTGCAACCCTTTCGTGAGACCCTGGCCCGCTACGAGCAGGGTGTCCAGGACATGGAGCGACAGCGCCAGAACGCCTATTCGACGCTGAACGAGCGGGTGGCCGCTCTGCGCGAGGGTCACGAGCGCCTGCAGCAGGAGACGCACAACCTGGTCACCGCGTTGCGCTCACCCCAGACGCGGGGTCGCTGGGGCGAAATGACCTTGCGCCGCGCCGTCGAGGCTGCGGGCATGCTCGAGCACGTCGATTTCGACGAGCAGCAGTCGACCACCTCGGAGAGTGGATTGTTGCGCCCCGACATGGTGGTGCACCTCCCGGGCGGGGGTGAGGTCGTCATCGACTCGAAGGTGCCGCTCGACGCCTTCCTCCATTTCACCGAAGCCCAGAACGAGGAGGATCGCAAGAGCTTCCTGACAAAGCACGGCCGCCAATTGCGCACCCACGTCGAGCAGCTCGCCAAAAAGGAGTACTGGAAGCAGTACGGCGGTTCGCCGGAGTTCGTGATCGCGTTCATCCCGGGCGAGCCGCTGCTGGCCGCCGCCTGCGAGGCCGACGCCGAGCTGCAGGACTACGCGCTCAACAAGCGGGTCGTGCTGGCCACCCCGAACACCCTCGTGGCGGCGCTGCGCACCATTGCGCTGTCGTGGCGCCAGGACACGCTGGCCGCCAACGCGCGCGAGGTGAAGGAGCTGGGAGCCGAGCTCTACGAGCGGTTGCGCATCTGGACCGGGCACATGCAGGCACTCCAGAAGAGCCTGGCTTCGAGTGTCGAGGCCTACAACCGTGCCGTCGGGTCGCTCGAGTCGCGGGTACTGGTCACGGCGCGCAAGCTGCCCGGGCTCGGCGTCCTCGACGGCGCCTCCGCACAGATCCAAGAGCTGGCTCTGATCGAGTCGTCGCCCCGGCACCTGCAGGCGGTCGAGCTCATCGACGACGAGGACGAGACGGCAGACCCGACCATCTGGTCGCTGCCCGAGGGCGGCGCCAGCACCGGCACGCCGGCCTGACCCCCTAGGCCCGCACGCTGGGCCGGTACCCAACCGGCCGCCGGGCGACACCCGCGACGTACTCTGCCCGGGTGCTCCACGTCCACCGCTCCGATCGGGCCGAGGCGCTGGTGTTGATGCTGGCCGACCTGGTGGCCGTCCCGCTCGACGACCCGATGACCCCCGAGGTCGTGTCGGTGCCCACCCGGGGCATCGAGCGTTGGCTGACCCAGCGCCTGTCGTCGACCTTGGGTGCCAGCCCGGGCGGGCACGACGGGGTGTGCGCCAACATCGATTTCCCGTTTCCTGGGACCCTGGTCTCGAGCGCGCTGGCCCTGGCCTCGGGCACCGACCCCAAGGCCGACCCCTGGATGCCCGAGCGGGCGGTGTGGCCGCTCATCGAGGTGGTCGAGGAGCATTTCAACGATCCGTGGCTGGCACCGCTCGCCCAGCACATCAGGAACTCCGAGACGGTGGCGGAGTCGAAGCGCTTCTCGAGTATCCGCCACGTGGCCGACCTCTTCGACCGCTACTCCGTGCACCGGCCGGCCAAATTGCAGGCGTGGGCGGGGGGCGGTGGTGGCGGGGCCGTTGGTGGGGGAGCTCCCGAAGAGGGTGACGGGGCCGCTGAGTGCGGCGGCGATGTTTTCTGGCAGGCCCAGTTGTGGCGACTCTTGCGGGAACGGATCGGTCGACCCAGCCCGGCCGAGCGGCTCCTGGCGGCGTGCGACCAACTGCGGGTCGCGCCGGACCTGCTCGAGCTTCCACCGCGTCTGTCGTTGTTCGGCCTGACCCGGCTTCCTGCGAGCTATCTCGACGTGCTCGACGCAGTGGCGGCGGGGCGCGACGTCCACCTCTTTCTCCTCCACCCGTCACCCGTGCTGTGGGAGCGCCTCTCGGAGGAAACCGGTCCGAGCTCTCGGTTCATCGCTCGCAGCCAGGATCCGACGGCGAGCGCACCACGCAACCCGCTGCTCGCCTCGTGGGGACGAGACAGCCGGGAGATGCAACTGGTGCTCGGGGGAGCGATCGCCCACGGGGACACCGTGCGTGACGGCGACGCGGACGCGAGCTCCGATCGGGAAGCGGAAGCCGACCCAATGTCGCTCTCGGGTGACCACCGCTCGCTCCTGCGCCTGGTCCAGGAGGATGTGCGTTTCGACCGCAGTCCGATCGGTGCCGGCGCGGCGGCGGCCGGCGCGGCCGATCCACGTCCGACGCTCGACCCGGAAGACGAGAGCATCCGCGTGCACTCATGTCACGGGCGCGGACGCCAAGTCGAGGTGTTGCGCGACGCCATCTTGCATCTGCTCGAGGACGATCCCACTCTCGAACCCCGGGACATCATCGTCATGTGTCCCGACATCGAAAACTTCGCGCCGCTGATCCAAGCCACCTTCGGCGGCCATGATCTGCACGACGAGCGGACCGACCGGTCGGGCTCGCTCGAGGTCCGGCTGGCCGACCGCTCCCTGCGCCAGACGAATCCGGTGATGGGGGTGTTGGCGGAGGTGCTCGAGCTGGCGACGGCACGCATCACGGCCACCGAGGTTCTCGACCTGGCCGGGCGCGAACCGGTGCGACGGCGCTTCCGCTTCAGTGACGAGGACCTGTTCCGTCTCGAGGAATGGGTGGACGGGGCCTTCGTGCGCTGGGGCTTCGACGCCGAGCACCGGGGCTCGTTCCAGTTGGCCGACCTCGAGGCCAACACCTGGCAGGCCGGCCTGGACCGGGTGCTTCTCGGCGTGACGATGGCCGACGAAAGGCAGCGGCTCTTCGGCGGCGCGCTTCCTCTGGACGACGTGGACAGTAGCGACATCGAGCTGGCCGGCCGCATGGCCGAGTTCCTCGAGCGCCTGCAAAATGCGCTCGATCTTTTCGGTGGCAGGCGCGACGTCAAGAGCTGGGCCGACACCCTGGCCCGCATCTCGGACTCGCTGACCGCCACCTCGCCTCGCGATGCGTGGCAGCGGGCCCAGCTGAGCACGCTCCTCGACGAGCTGGTGGGCGAGGCCACCGTCGACGAGGTCGTGAGTCCGGTGGACCTCACCTGTGACGACGTGCGTTCCGTGATGACCGAACGCCTCAAGGGCAGGCCGACCCGGGCGAACTTCTGCACCGGGCACCTCACGGTCTGCACGCTGGTGCCGATGCGGTCGATTCCCCACCGGGTCGTGTGCTTGCTCGGGCTGGACGACGGGAGCTTCCCTCGCCACATCGAGCGCGACGGCGACGACTTGACGACCCTCTCGCCTCGGGTCGGTGATCGCGACGTGCGCAGCGAGGATCGCCAGTTGCTGCTCGACGCCCTCCTGGCCGCCCGCGACCACCTCATCCTCACCTATTCGGGTCGTGACGAGCGCTCCAACCTGCACCGGCCGCCAGCCGTGCCGGTCGGCGAGCTGCTCGACGTCATCGACCACACGGTCCGCGGGGAGAGGGGCCGGGCTCGCGACGACATCGTGGTGGCGCATCCCCTCCAGCCGTTCGACCCCCGGAACTTCGAATCCGGCGCGCTCGTTGCCGGCCGACCGTGGAGCTTCGATGCCCTGAACCTGGCTGGGGCCGAGGCGGCGCTCGCTCCGCGCCGACACCGTGTTTCGTTCCTGGCGAACCCGCTACCGCCCAACGAAGGGGACTCCATCGGGTTGGACCAGCTGGAGCGCTTCCTGCGTCATCCGGTCCGGGCCTTCCTGCGTGAGCGACTCACGGTGTCGTTGCGCAGCAAGACGCGAGACTTCGAGGACGCGATCCCCATTGAGCTCGACGCCCTCGATCGGTGGCAGGTGGCCGACCGTGTCCTGCAGGCCCAACTCGAGGGGGCGAGCCAGGAGTCGTGCCTGACTGCCGAAGTGGCCCGGGGCGGTCTTCCGCCGGGGCGGCTGGCCGACGCCCTGCTCGACGACATCACCGACTCGCTCGACGAACTGGTGCGGGCGGCCCAGAGCACGGCCTCGGCGGCTCCGTCATCGCTCGACGTGCACGTCGAGCTGCAGCGGCGGGCTGACCCTGGTCGGTACGGTGGCCGGATTGCGCGGCGACCTCGTGCACACGGTGACCTACTCCAAACTCGGTCCTGCGCCGCGCCTCATCGCTTGGCTCCGTCTGCTGGCGCTGACGGCGAGCTACCCCGACCGCCCATTCGAGGCCTGCACCATCGGGCGCAGCCAGAGCAAGAGGTTCACGATTTCGACCGCCCGCATCGGTGCACTCGGCGCGGACGCGGAGCAGCGCCGCGCGCAGGCAGAGTTCCACCTGCGGGCTCTGGTCGACCTCTTCGAGCGCGGCATGACCGAGCCGCTGCCGCTCTACACCAGGACCTCCTCCGCCTGGGCCGGCGCCGTGGCCGAGGGTCGGGACCCGGTGGCCGCGGCCCGGAACTCCTGGGTCTCGAGCTACAACTTCGACCAGGAGGACCGGGATCCGGAGCACAAGCTGGTGCTCGGCGACGAGGTCTCCTTCGACGACCTGCTCGTGTCGACGGGGGGGCCCCGCCACGACGAGGCGCCGTGGCATCCCGGTGAGACGACCCGGCTGGGGATCTACGCGCTACGGCTGTGGGGCGCCCTGCTGGACCACGAGCGGGTGGTGGACCAGTGAGCGGCGGGTCAGGGTCCGTGGTGCCGCTGGTACGGCCCCACCCGGAGCCGAAGTCCTTCGATGTCTGCGGCGAGTTACCCCGTGGGATGACGCTCCTCCAGGCCAGTGCGGGAACGGGCAAGACGTTCACCATCGCCGCCCTGACGACGCGCTACGTCGCCGAAGGCATCCTGCCCATCGACCGGCTGTTGGTCATCACCTTCACCCGGATGGCGACGGGCGAGCTTCGCGAGCGGGTGCGCGACCGCCTGGTGCGAGCCTTCGAGGGCCTGGTCGACATGCTCGACGGTGCGGGCGGCCACGAAGACGACGAGATCGTGCTCCTGTTGGGCCAAGGGGATCGGGCCGAGGTCGAGGCCCGTCGTGACCGTCTCGGCAAAGCGATCGCCGACTTCGACGCGGCGACCATCGAGACCACGCACGGGTTCTGCCTCCAGGTCCTCTACGGGCTGGGGACCGCGGGGGACGTCGACCGTGAGGTCACGCTGGTCGAGGACGTCAGCGACCTGATGGAGGAGGTCGTCGACGACCTCTATCTCCGGAAGTTCGCCAGGCGGCCGAACCCGCTCCAGTTCAGCCGCAAACAGGCTCTGGAGATCGCCAAGTTCGTACTCAACCATCCCGATGCCGGCATCGTCCCCCCGCTCTCCCAGCAGCAGGACCTGCCGTCCATCCGCCGGCGCTTCGCCGAAGCGGTGCGCGAAGAAATGGAGCGTCGCAAGAAGGCGCTCAAAGTCATGACCTACGACGACGTCCTGCTCCGGCTGCGCCGCACCCTGCTCGACGATGTGCGAGGCCCGGTGGCCTGCGCCCGCCTACGCGAACGCTACGACGTCGTCCTGGTCGACGAGTTCCAGGACACCGACCCGGTGCAGTGGGACATCATGCACCGCGCCTTCGGCCAGGGCGGCGACGCGACCCTCGTGCTGATCGGCGACCCCAAGCAGGCCATCTACGCCTTCCGCGGGGCCGACGTGCACGCCTACCTCGACGCCAACAAGGTGGTCGAGTCCGAGTGGACGCTGGACGTGAACTGGCGAAGCGACCAGGGCCTCCTCGAGGCCTATGACGCGCTCTTCGCCGATGCACAGCTCGGCTATACCGACATCGCCTATCGGCGGATTCGTGCCGCCGAGGCCCACCAGGAGTCGCGCCTGTTCGACGCACCCGAACCGGCGCCTCTGCGTTTCCGCATCCTCCATGCCGGTGACGGGCTCGTCTCGCTCACCGCCAAGAAATCACAACCCAGAGCGCCCGACGCCCGGGCCCTGATCGCCCGGGACCTCGCCGCCGACGTGGTGCAGATGCTCGAGGCGCGCCCGCAGATCGTCACCCGGCGCCGGGACGGCTCCGAGGCCGACGCGCACGACGCTGAATCCGGGTCACATCGCCGCCCTCGTCCGGACCAATGCGCACGCCACCATGGTGCGCGACGCGTTGCACGCGGTCGGTGTACCGGCCGTCATCGGGGGCTCGGGCTCGGTGTTCGCCACTGCGCCGGCTAAGGAGTGGCTCCAGCTGCTCGAGGCGCTCGAGCGCCCGACGGCTCGTGATCGGGCCTCGCTCGTCGCGCTGACGTGCTTCGTCGGCTGGACGGCCGAGGAGGTGGCGTCGGCCCCGGAAGAGACGTGGGAGGAGCTGCACTGGTCACTGCACCAGTGGGCGGCCCTCCTGCGCGACCAGGGCATCGCTTCGCTGTACGAAACGGTGAGCAGCGCGCGCGACGTCCCCCGGCGCGTGCTCGAGCGGTCGTCGGGTGAGCGCTTCATGACCGACCTCCGGCACATCGCCCAGCTCCTGCACGAGGCGGGCGTGTCCGAGGGCTTGGGGCCGACGGCGATGGCAACGTGGCTGGGACGGCGCATCCACGACGCGGCGCGTGACACCGAGAGCGAGGAGCGGGCTCGGCGGCTCGAGTCCGATGCCGAGGCGGTCCAGGTCATCACCATCCACCGCAGCAAGGGCCTGGAGTTCCCTGTCGTCTACTGCCCGGCAACCTGGGACGGTCGTGGCCCCCTGTCCGACGTGCCGGTGTTTCACGACCCGGCCCAGGCCAACCGGCGGACCATCGACGTGGCCCACGAGGGCAACGAGTTCAGCAAGCACCAGAAGCTCGAACTCGAGGAAGGTCGGGGTGAGGATCTCCGCTTGCTCTACGTCGCGCTGACCCGGGCCTGTCACCAGGCCGTCATCTGGTGGGCCGGCGCCAACGACAGCCAGCATTCGCCGCTGGCCCGACTGCTCTTCGACCGGGACTCCGACGGACTCGTCGCGCCGTACGGGGCGAGGGTGCGCAGCGACGACGAGGTCGAGGCGGCTGCCCGCGCCCTCGGTGCTCGGGTGGCGGTCGAGCGGGTGGGCGCACCGCCCACGGTGCGGTGGCAGGTCGATCGCCGCGCTCCGCCCAGGCTCGAAGCGGCGCGTTTCGACCGCACGCTCGACACCGAGTGGCGACGGGCCTCGTACTCGAGCATCACGGCGGCCTCGCACGACCAACCGGCCATCGGCAGCGAACCCGAGCAGCGGTTCACCTCTGACGAGGAGCTCCTGGCCCTCCCCGTGTTCGACGAAGTGGCTCCGACGCTCCTGGCCGAGGGGGCGCGGGCCGTGGCCCTGGATCTGGCCGACATGCCGGGTGGTGCCCTGGTCGGGACGGTCGTGCACAGCGTCTTCGAGCGACTCGACTTCGCGGCGCCCGACCTGGCCCCGGCGGTCGACGAGGCCCTCGAGCGCGAGACCACCTGGCGCAATGTCGATCTGGGTGGGACCGAGGCGGTCGTGACCGGGCTGTGCAGGGCCATCACCTCGTCGCTCGGTCCGCTGGCGGACGGCATCGCTTTGCGTGACATCACCCGCCGGGACCGCTTGGACGAGCTGACCTTCGAGATCCCACTCGTCGGCGGGGACGCGCCGGTCACCACGCTGCACGTGGGCGCGGTGGCCGACCTGCTCGAAGCCCATCTCCCCGCGCACGATCCCGTGGCCCGCTACGCCACCCGTCTCCGCGATCCCTCCCTGCACACCGTGCTGCGCGGCTACCTGACCGGAAGCCTCGATCTGGTGTTCCGGCTGCCCGGTGACCGCTTTGTCCTGGCCGACTACAAAACGAACAAATTGGGCCAACCCGACGACACGCTCACGGCGTGGCACTACCGACCCGAAGCGCTGCAAGCCGAGATGGTGGCCGCCCACTACCCGTTGCAGGCCGTCCTCTACTCGGTCGCGCTGCACCGCTACCTGCGCTGGCGCCTGCCCGGGTACGAGCCCGGGACGAACCTCGCCGGCGTGCTCTACCTGTTCGTCCGCGGCATGAGTGCCGAGGAGCCGACGACCTTCGACGACCAGCCCTGCGGCATCTGGTCGTGGCGCCCGCCCGCCGCGCTGGTGACCGCACTGAGCGACCTCTTCGATCGAGGCGCGTCGTGACGATCGTCGAGGCAACCGATACGTTCGATGCCGCGCTGGCCCTCGGCGCGTCGGGGTTGCTGCACGTGTTCAACCGCGCCGGTGTCCTCACGACGTCGGACGTGCATGTGGCGCGGCGCCTGGGCCGGCTGGGTACGGTCACCGACGACCGGGTCGCACTGGCCGCTGCCCTGGCCGCCCGGGCCCCACGCCTGGGGCACGTGTGCGTCGACCTGGCCACGGTCCGGACCACGGCGGATGCCGACACCGACGCGCCGGACGACCTCGACCAGCTGCCGTGGCCCGATCGCGCCGAGTGGCTGGCCGCGCTGGCCGCCAGCCCGCTCGTGGGCCACGACCGCCCCCTGCACCTCGTGGGCTCGACGCTCTATCTCGACCGGTTGTGGACCGACGAGCAACAGGTGGCGAACGACCTGAGGGAGCGGGCCGCCACACCGGCGGGCGGCGTGGATCCGACCCTCCTCGCCTCGGGCCTGACCCGCCTCTTCGCCGGGAACGACGCGCGGCCCGATCTCCAACGCATGGCGGCGGCCGCGGCCGTGCTCCGGCCGGTCTCGGTCGTGGCCGGCGGTCCGGGGACCGGCAAGACGACCACGGTGGCCCGAGTGCTCGCTCTCCTCGACGAACAGGCGTCCGCGGCGGGCCGGCGTCCTCCTCTCGTCGCCCTGGCCGCGCCGACCGGCAAGGCGGCCGCCCGTCTCGAAGAGGCGGTGCGGGCGGGTGCGGGAACCATGGCGGTCGACGATGGGGTGAAGAACCGGCTGGGTGCCCTGACCGGCCTGACCCTGCACCGGCTCCTCGGTTTCAACCCGGGCAACCGGACCCGCTTCAGGCACAACCGGCTGAACCGGTTGCCGCACGACGTGGTCGTGGTCGACGAGACCTCGATGGTCTCGCTCTCGATGATGGCCCGCCTGGCGGAGGCGGTGCGTCCCGAAGCCCGGCTCATCCTGGTCGGCGACCCCGAGCAGCTGGCCTCGGTGGAAGCCGGCGCCGTGCTGGGTGACATCGTCGGCCCCGCCTCGTTGGGCTTCTGCATGGGCGAGGCAGCCCGGGACGAGCTGGCCACGGTCACCGGCCAGGCGGTGCCGCCGAACGTGGCCGACCCGTCCCCGGTGGGCAACGGCATCGTCGTCCTGCGCCGGGTCCACCGTTACGGCGGCGCCATTGCCGAGTTGGCCGAGGCCATCCAACGGGGGGACGCCGATGCCGTGCTCGCCGTGCTCGGGCGTGGTGACTCGAACGTGCAGTGGATTCCCGTCGATGCGGCCAAGCCCGCTGCGTTCGAGGCGCTCCGCGGCGTACGCCGCCTGGCCGTGGAAGAGGGTCGGGCCGTGATCGAGGCGGCCCGGGCGGGCGAGGCCCATGCGGCGATCGAGGCGCTGGGCCGTTTCCGGCTCCTGTGCGCGCACCGGCGCGGACCAGAGGGCGTCACGGCGTGGATGCAGCACGTCGAGAACTGGCTGCGGGCCGACGTGGCGGGGTTCGGGTTCGCCAGTGGTGCGGACTGGTACGTGGGTCGTCCGCTCATCGTGACGGAGAACGACTACGGGCTCCAGCTCTTCAACGGCGACACCGGGGTGGTGGTTGCGGCCGGCGACGAGCGCCTGGTCGCCGCCTTCGAGCGGGGCGGCACCATCGCCCAGGTCAGCCCGACCAGGCTGGCCGCCGTCGACACCGTCTACGCCATGACCGTGCACAAGAGCCAGGGCTCACAGTTCCGCACGGTGGCCTTCCTGCTGCCGGGAGCGGGCTCTCGACTGCTCACCCGCGAGCTGCTGTACACGGCGGTCACCCGGGCCCAGGAACGACTGATCCTGGTCGGCAACGAGGAGCCCATCAGGGCGGCGGTCGAACGCCCGATCACCCGGGCCTCCGGGTTGCGCCGGTCCCTCTGGTCGGAAGGCCCAGGACCCTCCGCATGACAAGCGTATTTTGTGCGTGTCTCGGGTAATCACGCACGAAATCACAGTCGATCACGCTTCCTGGGCGAGTCTTTGCAGAAATTTTGGTTAGCTCAAACAATTTACAGGCCTATCACAGCTTGCATACAGCTTTTTGAACGATGATCTGGAATGACATATCTCCGTAACAATCGCGGAGCCTGAGTGAAAAACAAAGGTGAGGGATGAACATTCTTGTTCTTGGAGGAGACGGCTACCTCGGTTGGCCCACTGCCCTGCACCTCTCGGCCCGCGGCCACATGGTGACGGTCGTGGACAACATGGTGCGGCGTGAGTACGACCGCGAGATGGGTGTCGACAGCCTCGTGCCCATCGCCTCGCTCCAGGACCGGGTGGCCAAGTGGGAGCAGATCTCCGGCCACTCCGTCGACGTGCGCGTCGGGAACCTGACCGACGCCGCCTTCACCTACAGCGTGGTGGCGGAGACCCAGCCCGACGCCATCGTCCACTTCGGCGAGCAGCGTTCGGCTCCCTACTCCATGATCGACCGCGAGCACGCGGTCTACACACAGGTCAACAACGTCGTCGGGAACCTGAACGTGATGTATGCGATCCAAGAGATCGATCCCGACATCCACCTCGTCAAGCTCGGGACGATGGGGGAGTACGGCTACCCCAACATCGACATCGAAGAGGGCTTCATCGAGATCACGCACAAAGGGCGGACGGACGTGCTGCCCTACCCCAAGCAGCCCGGATCCTTCTACCACCTGTCCAAGGTGCACGACAGCCACAACATCATGTTCGGCTGTCGCATCTGGGGCCTGCGGGCGACCGACCTCAACCAGGGCATCGTCTACGGACAGTCCACCGAGGAGACGGACCTGGACCCGCAGCTGGCCACTCGCTTCGACTACGACGGCGTGTTCGGCACCGTCCTGAACCGCTTCTGCGTGCAGGCCGTCACGGGCCACCCGCTGACTGTCTACGGCGCCGGTGGTCAAACCCGGGGCATGCTCAACATCCGCGACACCCTGGCCTGCGTGACCCTGGCCCTCGAGAATCCGGCCGACCGCGGCGAGTTCCGCGTCTTCAACCAGTTCACCGAGTCATTCTCGGTACGCGACATGGCCGAGATGGTCAAGCGGGCCTGCCCGAACCGGGTCGAGATCGCCGAGGGCCTGACCAACCCCCGGGTCGAGAACGAAGAGCACTACTTCAACGCCGCCAACACCAAGTTGCTCGATCTCGGGCTGCAGCCCCACCTGCTGACCAACGAGGTGATTCGGGACATGCTCGGGCTGGTGGAGCACCATCGGGACCGGGTGGACGTGCGGGCAATCGCCCCCACCGTGCAGTGGCGTTCGAGCGCCAGCACGCTCACGACGGCCGACAGCACGTCGGACTCGTCGTTCCTCGCGGTGTAATCCGGCACCACTGGCAGTAGCTTTTCGTGGCGATGTCGCCACGCAGGGCACACCGGCGAGCGCGTCGTCGCTCACCCGCCCGACCAGTCTTGCTGCTCGTCGCGGCCGTGATCGTCGTCGCCCTCGTCGTCGGAGGACTGACCCAGGTCTCGCGCCAGTCCGGCGGCTACGACGCAAATTCCAACCGCACCCTGGTCTCGCTCGGCTCGGTCGTGGCCGATCAGTCCAATGCCAGCGCAGCCGAGGTGCGCACCCTCGTGGCCCACCTGCCGAGCCAGAGCCGCCAGGTGCTCCAGGAGAACCTCGACAGCGCGGTGCGTCAGACGTCCGACGAGTCGTCCCAGGCCGACCTGGCCGCAGGCGTCGCGTCGCCGCAGTCGCTCGGTGGCCAGTTCGCCGCGGTCTTCGCCGAGCGAGCCCAGGCAATGGAGGGTTTGCGCACCACCCTCGACGGCTTCCTCGGGCTGCAGACGAACCCGCCCGCCGACAGCCCGAGCGCGCGGGCCACCACCGTCGCGTCGTCAGCGCCCACCGTGTCGGCCACTCAGGCGAGCGACCGGATCGCCGCGGCGGGCGCGCTGCTCCGCCGTGCCGACGCGCAGTACCGCACGGTGCGTCGTTCGCTCGTCGGAGCATCGGGGCACGGCCGCCTGCCCGCCTCGCTCTGGATCAGCGACCCCCAGGACTGGCAGGTGGGTACGGTGGCCGCCACGGTCGACCTCATGGCGACGTCGAGCACGCTGGCCGTCACCCACAATCTCGTGTTGCGCACCGTGCGGCTGAACCCGGCCGCCCTGCCCACCCCACAGGGCACCGCCGCCGGCGTGCTGGTGATCAGCCCTGTCACCCGGTTCGGGGTGAGCGTGGTGGTGGCCAACGAGGGTTCGGTCGACGAGCGCCGTGCCTCGGTGCGCGTTTCCCTGGCCAACCAGACGACGGGGGCGACCGACACCCGGACCCTCACCGCCGCGGTCGCGCTGGGCAGCACCGTCGGCCTGCCCCCGGTCAGCTTCCGGGTCAAGCCGGGAACGACGTACGTGCTCACCATTTCGATCGTGCTGCCGCCCGGGCAGACCTCCGCCGTTGGCACCGCCACCCAGAGCACGGTGCAGGTCTCGCCGGCGACTTGAGCCTGACCTGGGCCTGGGCCTGGGCCGCGGCGCCGGCCCGGGGGCGCGTGTCGACCGCCCGCACATGGTGGTCATAGGATCGAGAGGCATCGAATACCAGGGATTGGAGGGCCTCTCACGTGGCCGAGAGCATCACGATCACGGACAATCGCAGTGGGGAGTCCATTGAGATCCCGATTGCCAACGGGGGGGTATCGGCGGAGGAGTGGGCCAAGCTCCTCCCCGGGGTGTGGTTCTTCGATCCCGGTTTCATGTCGACCGCGGCCTGTGAGAGCTCCATCAGCTACCTCGACGGTGACGCCGGCATTTTGCGCTACCGGGGCTACCCGATCGAACAGCTGGCCGAGAAGTCGACCTATCTCGAGGTGGCCTACCTCCTGCTGAACGGCGAACTGCCGAACGAGGAGCAGTTCACCCAGTGGAAGCACGAGGTGACGTACCACACGTTCATCCACGAGAACGTGCGCAAGCGCTTCCTCGAAGGATTCCACTACGACGCCCACCCGATGGGCATGTTGGTCTCGGCCGTCGCCGCCCTCTCGACGTTCTACCTCGACGCCAAGGACATCTTCGACCTCGAGTCGCGTAGCAAGCAGATTATCCGGCTCATCGCCAAGATGCCCACCCTGGCCGCCGCCGCCCACCGCTTCAGTGTGGGCATGCCCTTCGTCTACCCGGACAACTCGCTCGACTTCGCACCGAACTTCCTGTCAATGCTCTGGAAGGTGGCGGAACCCCGCTTCGAGGCCGACCCCGTCCTGGCCCGGGCCCTCGACGTCCTCTTCATCCTCCACGCCGACCACGAGCAGAACTGCTCGACCACGGCCATGCGGGTCGTCGGCTCCTCGCATTCGGATCCCTACTCGGCGACCGCCGCCGCCGCGGCCGCGCTCTACGGCCCACGCCACGGCGGGGCCAACGAGGCCGTCATCCGAATGCTGACCGACATCGGCAGCATCGACAACGTGCCGGACTTCATCGCCTCGGTGAAAGCGGGATCGGGCGGGCGCCTCCAGGGCTTCGGACACCGCGTCTACAAGAGCTACGACCCACGCGCCAAGATCATCAAGCGCACGGCTGACGAGGTGTTCGAGGTCACGGGCAAGAACCCGCTGCTCGACATCGCCCTCAAGCTCGAGGAGATCGCCCTCAACGACGAGTACTTCACCTCGCGGCGCCTGTACCCCAACGTCGACTTCTACTCCGGCCTCATCTACCAGGCCATGGGATTCCCGCTCGAGATGTTCCCGGTGCTCTTCGCCATCCCCCGCACAGCGGGCTGGCTGTCGCACTGGCAGGAGATGCTCGACCAGGACTCGAAGATCGCCCGGCCCCGCCAGCTCTACATCGGGTCCGACCCCCGGGACTACGTCTCCATGGGTGCGCGCTAGGACCCGAGGCCGGCCCCCGGGACCTCGTCGTCAGACCGGGTCCCCGTCGTCAGACCGAGTCCCCGCTCCTGACCAGGCGGGCCAGGCCCTCCTGGGTCAGCGAGACGCAAAGTTCACCTTCCTGGTTGAAGAGAAATCCCCGGGCCAGACCACGCCCGCCGGCAGCCGCGGGCGAGTCCATGTCGTAGAGCATCCAGCGGTCGGCCCGCAGGGGACGGTGGAACCACATGCAGTGGTCCAGGCTCGCCCCCATGAATTCGGGGTCGTCCCAGTTCACCTCGTGCGGCATGAGGACGGTGTCGAAGAGCGACATGTCCGAGGCGTAGGTGATCACGCACGCGTGCAGCAGCGGGTCGTCGGGCAGGTCCCCGTCGGCCCTGATCCAAAGGCGGTGGTAGGGGCCGGCCGAGGCCACCTTGTGGTGCCAGGGCAGCTCGCCGATGTGGCGCTGGTCGATCGGATGCGGCTTCTCGAACCACTCGGCCCGCTCCTCCCGGAACGGCTGGAGCCGCTCCCACAACGTCGGCAGCGAATCGGGGTCGGGCACCTCGGGCATGGCGAACTGGTGCGTGATGGCGCTCTCCTCGATGTCGTGGAACGACGCCTCCATGTTGTAGATGGCGCGGCCGTGCTGAATCGCCACCACGCGGCGCGTGGTGAAGGAGCGGCCGTCGCGGATGCGGTCGACCTCGTAGAGGATGGGCACGGTCGGATCGCCGGGTCGCAGGAAGTACGAATGGAGCGAGTGCACCCGGCCGTGCTCGACCGTGCGGCCCGCCGCCATGAGGGCCTGCCCGGCCACCTGGCCGCCGAACACACGCTGGCGATCCTCGTCGAGCTGGGCGCCCCGGAAGATGTTCACCTCAATGGGCTCCAGGTCCAGCAGACCCACGAGGAACTTCAGCGACTCGCTCATGGATCCATCCTCGCAGGCCATCACGCGGACCGTGTCCGGGCGCCTGCCCGCTGCTCCCACTACCCTCCCCGGCCGTGGCCGGCAACGAAAACGAGATCGTCTTCCCGCCCGACTTTCTCTGGGGCGTCGCCACGGCGGCCCACCAGATCGAGGGGGGCAACGTCAACAACGACTGGTGGGCCTGGGAGCACAATCCCGAGTCGGGCACGCTCGAACCCAGCGGCGACGCCTGCGACTCCTTCACCCGTTGGCGCGAGGACGTGCAGTTGGTCGCCGACATGGGCGTGGGCGCCTACCGCTTCTCGCTCGAGTGGAGTCGCATCGAACCCGCCGAGGGTGAGTTCTCGGTGGCCACGCTCGAGCACTACCGCCGCATCTGCGCCGCCTTGCTCGGCCACGGCATCGCGCCCGTGGTCACCTTCCACCACTTCACCACTCCGCTCTGGCTGACGGCCCGGGGAGGGTGGGAGTCACCCGACGCGCCAGAGCGCTTCGCTCGATACGTGGCCAGGGCCACCGCCTACCTGGGCGACCTCATCGGTTGGGCCTGCACCATCAACGAGCCCAATGTCGTCGGCGTCATGGGCTACTTCCAGGGTCAGTACCCGCCGGGCGTCAAGGAGGACTTCTACCGGTTCGGGGCGGTCAACGACGCCATGATCCGGGCCCACCGCCTGGCCGTCGACGAGCTGCGATCGGGGCCGGGCGGCTTCCCCGTCGGCCTCACCCTGTCGATGGCCGAGATCGTCGCCGACGAGGGTGGCGAGGCCCTGCGCGACGGGGCGGAGGAGATGCTCGAGAACGTCTTCCTGCGCGCCACCGCAGGCGACGACTTCGTCGGCGTGCAGTGCTACACCCGAATGCACTTCGGGCCCGAGGGCGTCAACCCCAACGATCCCGCGGTCCGCCTCACCCAGATGGGCGACGAGTACTGGCCCCGGTGCGTGGAGTACTGCGTGCGCCGTGCCGCCGCCGTGAGCGGGCGCCCGGTCATGGTGACCGAGAACGGGATCGCCACCGCCGACGACGCCGAGCGCATCGACTTTCTCGGCGAGGCGCTGCGCAGCGCCCACCGCTGTCTGGAGGAAGGGATCGACCTGAGGGGCTATTTCGTCTGGAGCCTCCTGGACAACTTCGAGTGGCACCTCGGCTACGGGCCCAAATTCGGCCTGGTCGCCGTCGCTCCGGGCATTTTCGAGCGCCGGCCCAAGCCGAGCGCCCACTGGTTCGGGGACGTCGCCCGGACAGGCCGATTGACAGCCGGCTTCCTAGCGAGCTGCCAGGGAGCACACCGCCCCTCGGGCTCGCCCGGGTCTTCAGGAAACCCGGGGTCGACGCGCCGTACCCTTCACCTCGGACGTGCCCTTCGCGCCAGGGATATTTGCTGTTCGCAACAACGCAACAACAAGTTTCCCGGAGCAGCAGGGCCTTTCAGCTCCTTTAGATCGTCTCAGACCAGAGTTTCTGAGAGGTCCGGGCTAGGGTGTCACGGTGCTCGAACGGCTTCAGCGCCTGTACGCCTGGCTGCACACCCACGAGGGGAAGAAGATCTTCCGCTACACGATGGTGTCGGTCATTTCGACGACGATCTCGCTCGTCGTCATTGCCATTGTCTACGGGGTCTTGCACATCTGGAGCGAGGTCCCGAGCACCGTCTTCGGCAACTTCGTCGCCACGTTCCCGTCCTACTGGCTGAACCGGAAGTGGGCCTGGGGCAAGCACGGCCGGTCGCACTTCATGAAAGAAGTCGTCCCCTTCTGGATCATGGCCATCGCCGGCATTGCCTTCTCCATCGTCGGCGCGGCCATCGCCCGCCACATCTCGGTCAAGTACTCGCTCGGCCACCTCGAGACGACGGTCCTCGTCCTCTTTGCCAACGTGATGTCGTTCGCCATCTTCTGGGTACTCAAGCTGTTGGCCTTCAACAAGCTCTTCCACCACCAGGTCGAGCTGGAGGAGTTCGACGAGCACCTGATCCAAGAGGAAGAAGAAGTGGAAGAGGAGTCGGCCCACTCGGGCCAGGTCTGAGCGACCCGGGACCGACCGACCGACCGGCCCCGCCCCGAGCAAGCGAGTCAGTCCCGGAAGTTCTCGAACTGCAAGGGGATCCCGAAGTCATCCGCCTTGCACTTGGCGATGACCTCTTGCAGGTCGTCCCGCTTCTTGCCGGTCACCCGGAGCTGATCGCCCTGCGTCTGCGAGGACACGCCCTTGAGTCCCAGGTCCTTGATGAACTTGTTCAGCTTCTTCGCGTGGTCAGACGAGATCCCGGCCCGAATGGACACCTTCTGGCGGGCCGTCCCCTTCTGACCCTCCTCGAGCTTCTGGTCCTCGAAGGCCTTCAACGACACGTGGCGCTTGACCAGCTTCTCGTCGAGCACCTGGTGGAGCGCCCGCAGCCGGTCCTCGGTCGAGGAGCGCAGGGTCAGCTCGTTCTCGCCCAACTCGATCGCCGAGTCGGTGTTCTTGAAGTCGAAGCGGGTCGCCGCTTCCCGGTTGGCCTGGTCGACCGCGTTGCGCACTTCCTGCATGTCGACCTCGGAGACGATGTCAAAGGTGGCCATGTTGCCCAGCGTACCGGCGGCGCCGGGAAGACCCGGGTTCCGGTCCCGGCTAATCTCGCCCCTCTGCGGGTCGGTGTCCGAGTGGCCAAAGGAAACAGGCTGTAAACCTGTCGGTTAACACCTACGGAGGTTCGAATCCTTCCCGGCCCACGCAACGATCCAGCGGCCCAGCCCGTTGGAGCCGTCGGCCACCGGTTATCCTTGCCCCACTGGGTACGCCCGTTACAATGGTGTTGCGGATCGATTGCGGGCGGCACCTGTCCCTCGGGTGGCCCTTCCCGGCCGCCGACCCGTTCCCTGATTCACCGCCGAGACCAACCAGACGACGAGACTGACACCTCCATGGACGTGGACGACAGCGCGACGAATCCCCCGACCCCGACCTCGACCTCCGTCCTGGACCGGGCCTCGTCGCGCCTGCGCCGCCTCTCCATCCGGGGCGAGGCGCTGCGCATGCGCGTGAGCTCGACCCGGACCCTGACCGAGCGCGTCGAGGCCGAGGCCGTCGACCCCGGCGACTGGTCCTGGTTGCGCAAGCCGGCCATCCTCGGCTTCGTCGCCGTCCTGTCCATCTGCATCGGCGCCTCGCTCCCGAGCTCGCCCTTCAAACTCGAGATGAACGGCACCTGGTTCTTCGGTGCGTCCAGCTCGGGCTCGACCTGGCTCCTCCTTCCCGGCGTCGTCGCCGTCTATGGGGGAATGGTCCTCTTCGTGCGGGTCTGGTTCGGTCTTTATCGAACGTTGCGCGCCCGGCCCGGCGTGCCCATCAAGAAGCTGGCCTACATGCTGGCCCTCTGGCTGGTGCCGCTCATGGTGGTGGCCCCGCTCTTCAGCCGCGACGTGTTCTCCTACGCCGCCCAGGGCGAGTTGATGAGCCGCCACATCAACCCGTACAACTACGGTCCGGGCACCCTCGGCTCGGGACCCTATGTCACACCGGTCGATGGCCTCTGGCTGAACACCGCCGCCCCCTACGGCCCGCTCTTCCTGATGCTGGCCGGGTGGTCGGCCACCATCAGCTTCCACCACGCGCTGTTCACCGTGGTCCTGTTGCGCTTCCAGGCGGTGGCGGGCCTGGCCCTGATCGCCTACTGCGTGCCCAAGCTGGCCCGTTCCTTCGGCCACGACGCCGGCCCCGCCTTCGTCCTGGCCGTCCTCAACCCGCTCACCCTGCTCGCCCTGCTGGGGGGCGCCCACAACGACGCGCTCATGGTCGGCCTCCTCCTGGCCGGGATCACCGCGGCCCGGGCCAAGCACCCGGTCTGGGGCGTGGTCATCTGCGCGCTGGCCGCCTCCATCAAGGTCCCGGCGGCCATCGGCATCGTCTACATCGCCTGGGACTGGGCCGGCGTGGACGCCGACTGGGGTCGCCGCGCCCGCATGGCCGCACGGTCCGGGTTGGTCACCGTCGCCGTCATGGGATTCCTCTCGCTGGTCTCGGGTCTCGGCTGGGGCTGGATAGCCAATCTCGGGACACCGGGCACCGTCCGCAGCTGGATGGCCCCCGCCACCGGCGTCGGCCTCCTCATCAGCGGCACTTCGCATGTGTTCGGCGTCGGCGTCGGCTTGGACGGGGTGCTCACCATGACGAGGGCCATCGGCCTGCTGGCCGCCGCCGCCGTGGCCGTCTACTGCCTGTTCCAGCACGAACGCATCGGGCTGCTCCCCGCGCTCGGCATCACCATGCTGGCCTTCGTGCTGCTGGGCCCGGTCGTCCAGCCCTGGTACCTGACCTGGGGCATCGTCATCGTGGCCCCGGTCGTGGCCGGCCGGATGCTCTACTTCGTCCTCGGCCTCTCCATGATCGTGCCCTTCATCGGCCTGACCGGCGGCGCCGAGCTGCTGAGCCAACTCGTCCACACCCAGCCGGCCTCGATGGTCCTCTACGTGACGATCCTCTGGGTCGTCGCCGTCATCCCCCTCGGCCGCTGGACCACCTCGTGGCGCCTCGACGCCTCGCGCCTTCCCGTGCTGACCGGGCACGCTGCCCACGCCGGCCAGGGCGCCGCCGCCTTCGAGTCCTAGGCACCCCCCCACCACCACCAGCAGCGGCGGCTCCCGGCGGCCGACGACCCCGACAGACGCTCGGCCCGCCAGGCCCGCTCAGCCCGATCGGCCCGCTCAGCCCGAATCGGCCCGCTCGGGCTGCTCGGCCGTCGGTTCGCCCTCAGAGCAGCCGTTGTAGCTCCACCACGTCGAGCCACTGCCGGTGCTTGCGCCCCACCTCGCGCTCCACCCCGACCAGCTCGAAGCCCGCCGCTCGATGCAACCCGATCGACGTCTCGTTGTGACCGGCGATCCGGGCGATCACCGAGTGGAACCCGTGCGCCGAGGCCATGACCAGGAGCTCGGCCAGGAGCGCCCGCCCCACCCCCTTGCCCCGCTGGGCCTGGTCCACGTACACCGAGTTCTCGGCCGTCGCCGAGTACCCCGAGCGTTCCCGGAAGGCCGAGAGCGATCCGAAGCCGAGCACGATCTCTCCGTTGGCCCCGACCCGCCCGCCAGACTCCCCTCCGGGGCCTCCCGACCGATCCCCCGGGACCCCAGGCTGCTCACGGTGGCCTCCCGCCTCTTCCACCGCCACGATGGCCGGGTGGACCCCGCTGTGCTCGAGGATCCAGGCTTTCTGCTCGGACTTCGTGCGCGGGACCATGTCGAAGGTGTTGGTCGATCCGAGGACCTCGACGTTGTAAATGGCCCGGATGGCCTCGGCGTCGGCCAGTTCGGCCAGTCGGATCCGCATCGGGCGATGGTACTGTTGACGTGGGTAAACCCACGGAGGGAGCGGAGGCAACCCGCCGCGTCGCCTGGCTATCATTGACCGCTCGCGGAGAGAACCCGCGGCGCCCCCTTAGCTCAGTCGGCAGAGCACAGCCATGGTAAGGCTGGTGTCGTCGGTTCGATTCCGACAGGGGGCTCGCCCATGGCGGCGTAGCTCAGTTGGTCAGAGCACACGGCTCATAATCGTGTTGTCGCGGGTTCGAGTCCCGCCGCCGCTACCAGGCCCGGATCGAGGATCCGGGCAGCGATCAGGACGAGAAGGAAGGGAACGAGATGCCGAAGAACGAAAAGAGGGTCCAGGTCACCCTGGCCTGCGAAGTCTGCAAGCGACGGAACTACATCACCACCAAGAACAAGCTCAACGATCGCGAGCGGATCGAAATGAAGAAGTTCTGCCGCTGGGACCGCCAGCACACGCTCCACAAGGAGACCCGTTAGGCCGCTGAGCCACGCCGGCCCGGCCGGTGCTACTCTGAGGGGTCGTTCCCCAGGTCAGGGGGAAGAACCACCCGCCCGAGGGCAACCGAAGGCACCCCACCGAGGGCAGTAGCTCAACTGGTAGAGCACCGGTCTCCAAAACCGGCGGTTGGGGGTTCGAGTCCCTCCTGCCCTGCCCCGGACGTGATCATCCGACTTCGAACTATGTGAGGCGAGAGCCGTGAACCGCGAGACCAAGCGCATGATGCAGCGCCAAGGGCAGATGGAGGCCGACGGCTCTCCGTCCACCCGTCGCGCGCCCGCGGGCACTGCGACCAAGCAGCGGCAGCAGAAGCAGCAGAGGGGCGGCGCCCCCGTCCGCAAGCGGGCGACGCCCGTCCAGTTCGTTCGCGAGGTGCGCGATGAGATGCGCCAGGTGGCCTGGCCCTCGCGCTCCGAGCTCATCAACTACACCTCGGTCGTCCTGACGACGCTGATCATCATGATCAGTCTGATCTTCGTGCTGAACCTCGCCTTCGGGAAGCTCATCACGATTCTCTTCACCAAGTAGCCGGGACCGAGCAGCCGAGCCATGACTGACATGTCGCACGAGAGTGCAGAGGAAGAACTCGCGAACGCCAGCGGTGAGGAAGATGTCACCGAGGCCCTCGCGTTCGAGGATGCCGAGAACGAAGAGGCTCCCGAAGTACTGGCCATCAACACCGATTCGGTCGAGGACGTCTTCGACGAGGTGGCCACCGAGGACGAGGCCGAGCTCGAGGAGCTGGCCATCGAGGAGGCGATCGAGGAGGTCACCGAGGCCGTGGCCGAAGTTGTGGGCGAGGAAGCCGCCGAGGAGATTGTGGAAGAGATCGTGGAGGACATCATCGAAGAGGCAGTCGGCGAGGCCATCGAGGAGGCCATCGAAGAAGCCGTGGTCGGAGAGTTGGCCGAGGACGTGGCCGGTCAGGTGAAGGCTGCGGCCGGTGCCGGCGGGTCTTCCAACGGCAGTGGTGAGCCCGACCTCGTGCTCGATGCCACCGGGGCCCACGACACCGAGTACGAGCTCGGTGGCTGGGGCGGGGAGGGCGACGAAGAGGAGATCGTCCCCGTCGAGAGCCCGTACGACCGTCCGGGCCGCTGGTACGTGGTCCACACCTACTCGGGATACGAGAACAAGGTGAAGGGCAACATGGGCAACGTCGTTGCCTCCCGGGGCCTGGAGGACCGGGTCTTCGAGGTCGTCATCCCGATGGAAGACGTCGTCGAGTTCAAGGGTGGCAAGAAGGTCACCGTCCAGAAGAAGGTCTTCCCCGGGTACCTGCTGGTGCGTTGCGACATGAACGACGACACCTGGGGTGCCATCCGGAACACACCGGGTGTGACCGGATTCGTCGGACCGAACACCAAGCCCACGCCGCTCAGCCGGCGCGAGGTCGAGAACATCCTCCAGGTCAAGGTCGAGGGCACAGAGGGAGGGGCGGCGCCCAAGCGCAGTCGTCCCCGGCTCGAGTACGAGGTCGACGAGACGGTCCGGGTCAAGGAGGGTCCGTTCGCGGACTTTTCCGGCCAGATCGCCGAGATCAACGAGGACCAGCTCAAGCTCAAGGTGCTGGTCAACATCTTCGGCCGGGAGACCCCGGTCGAGCTGGAGTTCAGCCAGGTGGCCAAGCTCTAGCACCCAACCGGCGCACATGCCCCGGGCCACCGGCCCGGCGGCGTCGGCGCCCAACTACGAAATCGAAGGTAAGGAGACACCCAGATGCCACCCAAGAAGAAGGTGCTGGCCATCGTCAAGATCCAGCTCGAGGCCGGCTCGGCCACACCCGCCCCTCCGGTGGGCACGGCCCTCGGCCCGCACGGCGTGCAGACCATGGAGTTCTGCAAGCAGTACAACGCGGCCACCGAGAGCATGCGGGGCCAGGTCGTGCCCGTCGACATCACCATCTACGAGGACCGCTCGTTCACCTTCGTGCTCAAGACGTCGCCGACCCCGGTGCTGTTGCGCGTGGCCGCCGGTCTGCCCAAGGGCGCCGCGACGGCAGGTCGTGAGCAGGTGGGCACCATCACCGACGCCCAGCTGGCGGAGATCGCCAACACCAAGATGAAGGATCTGAACACCAACGACCTCGAGGCAGCCAAGAAGCAGGTGGCCGGCACCGCCCGCTCCATGGGCATCAAGGTCGCCGGCTGAACACCGTCAGTTGAACACCGTCGGCAGCCGACCGACCGGCACGTGACACGTCGGTCGGCCACGAAGCGCCGGAAGAGATGCACCACGGCAGCACGAACACGAGCGAGACCAGGACGCGAAGGAAGAGAGTAGGACGATGGCCCAGCACGGGAAGAAGTACAAGGAAAACCTGAGCAAGGTCGACCGCGAGGAGCTCTATGGGGTCGGCGAGGCCGTCGACCTGGTCAAGGAGCTGGCCAGTGCCAAATTCGACGAGACCGTCGAGCTGGCCGTGCGCCTCGGCGTCGACCCCCGCAAGGCCGATCAGATCGTGCGGGGCACGCTGTCGCTGCCCTCGGGCACCGGCACCACGGTGCGGGTGGCCGTGTTCGCCGCCGGCGAGGCGGCCACCGAAGCCCGGAACGCCGGGGCTGACGAGGTGGGCGCGGACGACTTGGTGGCCAGGATCAACGGCGGCTTCCTCGACTTCGACATCGCCATCGCCACGCCCGACCTGATGGGCCAGGTGGGCACGCTCGGCCGGGTCCTTGGCCCCCGCGGCCTCATGCCCAACCCCAAGACGGGCACCGTCACGACCGACGTCGCCAAGGCCGTCGGAGAGTTCAAGGGCGGCCGGGTCGAGTACCGCACCGACAAGGTCGGCAACATCCACATTCGAGTGGGCAAAGTCTCGTTCACCCACGAGCAGCTCACCGCCAACATCAAGGCCGTGGTCGACGAGCTCCAGCGGGCGAAGCCGCCGGCGGCCAAGGGCCGGTACTTCCTGTCGATCACGGTGTCGAGCACCATGGGTCCGGGCGTCCACATCGACCCGATCAAGGCCCGTTTCACCGAAGAGGAGCTGGCCGTCTCGGCCTGATCGCAGCACAGACTTGGCCCGCTCGGAGCACAGGCGGCCGACCAAGTAGCATCTCCCCAACAGCCCACCGCCCGGCCGGCCCCCGCCGACCGATCCAGACGGGATGGGCACTGAATCCGACGCCAAAGACCTCCGGTGCACCTTCGGGTGCAGAAGCGGCCGCAAGGCCCGCCCGACCAGGCGACGACATGAAGCACGCGGCCAAGCCGTGTTGCGCCGTCGCTCACCGGAGATCCTGGCCCACAGCCGGTTGATCCCGGTGGAGGACATCGATGGCAACGCAGAACGCAGCACGAGCGCAGAAGGGCGAGATCGTCGACGAGGTCAAGACGCGCATGGGCGCGGCGTCGGCCCAGATCGTCAGCGAGTACCGAGGCCTCACGGTGGCCGAGCTGGCCGAGCTCCGGACCGCGCTCGAAGGGGTCGGCGCCGACTACCGCATCTTCAAGAACACGTTGGTCCTGCGGGCCATCGACGGCGGTGACTACCAGCCGCTCTCGGAATACCTGAGCGGCCCGACCGCCCTGACCTTCGTGGACGGCGACATCAGCGCCGTGGCCAAGGCGCTGCGCGACTTCTCGCGGGCGAATCCGCTGCTCGTGATCAAGGGTGGGTTGGCCGATGGCTCGCTCCTGTCCTCCTCTGACCTGGCGGCGCTGGCCGACCTGCCGCCTCGCGAAGTCCTTCTGGCCCGCCTGGCCGGGGCCTTGGCGGCGCCCATGCAGCAGATGGCCGGGCTGCTCCAGGCCCTGCCCCGCAATCTGGCCTACGGCATGAAGGCCCTCATCGACCAGCGGGTCGAGGGCGGCGAGGCTGCCCCTCCTCCCGAGACCGAGCAGGCCGAGACGGCCGATGTGCCCGCTGCCGAGGCGGAGACGCCGGCGGCAGACGCCGCGGAAGTGCCGGCGACAGAGGCCTCAGGAACGCCCGCTGACGCACCGGCAACGGCAACAGCACCGGCGGAGGCTGGGGAAGCACCCACACAGGCAAAGCACCGGCGGAAGCGCCGCACCGTCGCACCCGAGGCACCGGCACCGGCGGAGGCCGAGGCCGGAACCGCGGAGGCCGCCGGAGAGGCGGAAGGCGGGGCAGAGGCGGCGGCCACGTCCGAAGACGCAGCCGAATAGCGCCCGAGTTTCCCAAGTTTCACGAGTTTTCGAGACCGAATCACCACAAGACCGGAAGGAAGAAAGGAAGCCACATGGCAACCCTGACCAAAGAAGAGATCCTCGATGGGATCGCAGAGCTCTCCGTGATCCAGCTGAGCGAGCTGCTGAAGGACTTCGAGGAGCGCTTCGGTGTGACCGCGGCCGCCCCGGTGGCCGTCGCGGCCGCCGCGGCCCCGGCGGCCGGAGACGGCGCTGGCGCGGAGGAGGAGAAGTCGGAGTTCGACGTCATCCTCACCGGCGCCGGCGACAAGAAGATTCAGGTCATCAAGGAGGTGCGGGCCCTCACCAGCCTCGGCCTCAAGGAGGCCAAGGATCTGGTCGAGGCGGCGCCCAAGCCCGTGCTCGAGAAGGCCAACAAGGAGGACGCCGACAAGGCGAAGGCCGCCCTGGAGGGCGCCGGCGCCACCGTCGAGATCCAGTAATCCCTGTTCAGGGGCCGGTGGGCGTCATGCCCACTGGCCCCTGGAGGGGGATCCTTGACGGGGGACGGGGGCACCCTCATACTGTCTCGGACCCCGGGCGCATTGCCCGGCTGGTTTGGCGCGGCCCGAGGGGTTGTATTCAGCCACGCCTCACGGTAAGATGCCCGGTTGCCGTGCGTCTTCGTGTCTCCGATTCCGTAATTCCGCTGAATCGGCGCGCGCCCTCGCAGCCCTGACCTGCCCGTCGACCCCAGGTCTGGCTCCGGACCTGGACCACCCGTCCGTCTCTCTCCTGTCGTTCCAGCCTCACCCTCAGCAGTCCTGCAGTTTCCTCATCCCGCCGTCTTTCTCCTTGGAGGTGTTGACCGTTGTCCTCACGGTCCCGCAGCCCCGAACGCGTCTCCTTTGCCAACATCAGCGAGGCCCTGCCTCTCCCTGACCTGATCGCCATTCAGCGCGACTCTTTTCAGTGGTTCTTGGACAAGGGTCTCGCCGAGGCGTTCAACGACATCAGTCCCATCGAGGACTTCACCGGGCAGCTGAGCCTCGAGCTCGAGTTCGACCCGACCGACGCCGACTTGCGTCCGCCGCCGAAGTTCTCGGTGGAGGAGTGCAAGGAAAAGGACATGACCTACGCGGCGCCCGTCTTCGTGCGCGCCCGCTTCCTGAACGCCACCACCGGCGAGATCAAGGAGCAGACGGTCTTCATGGGGGACTTCCCGATGATGACCGACCGTGGGACCTTCATCGTCAACGGCACCGAGCGTGTCGTCGTGTCCCAGCTGGTGCGCTCGCCGGGCGTGATCTTCCAGCCCGGGCGTGACGCCAAGACCGTGTTCACCGGGACCATCCACCCGTACCGGGGGGAGTGGATCGAGCTGGACATCGAGGCGAAGCCGGGCAAGGACGTCACGGCCGGGTGCCGGGTGGCCCGCAAGCGCCGCCTCTCTCTCTTCGTCCTGCTCCGTGCCCTCGGGTACGGCGACGAGGCCTTCCTCGACCGCTTCGTGCGCCACTTCGACTTCCTCGAGGGGCAGTGGGAGAAGGAGCGCAACCTGGCGCCGTCGCGTGAGGAGGCGCTGCTCGAGATCTACAAGCGGGCCCGTCCGGGTGAGCCGCTGTCGGCCGAGGCGGCCCGCGTCTACTTCGAGAACGCCTTCTTCAACCCGAAGCGCTACGACCTGACGCGGGTCGGCCGCTACAAGTTGAACCGCAAGCTCGGACCCGAGATCGACCGTTTGTCGGAGCTGTTCGGCATCGACATCGAGAAGCCGGCGCCGGACCAGTCCGTGCTGTCGCCCTCGGAGATCCTGGCCTCGGCGACCTACATGCTCCACCTGGCCCTGCACATGGCCGACGGTGACTCGACCTACCGCATCGACGACCAGGACCACTTCGCCAACCGGCGCATCCGTTCGGTGGGCGAGCTGATCCAGAACCAGGTCCGGGTCGGGCTGTCGCGCATGGAGAGGGTGGTGCGCGAGCGCATGACCACCCAGGACGTCGAGGCCATCACGCCCCAGACGTTGATCAACATCCGCCCGGTGGTCGCCGCCGTGAAGGAGTTCTTCGGGACCTCGCAGCTGTCGCAGTTCATGGACCAGAACAACCCACTGTCGGGCCTGGCCCACAAGCGGCGCCTCTCGGCTCTCGGGCCAGGTGGTCTGTCCCGTGAGCGGGCCGGATTCGAAGTGCGAGACGTGCACACGTCCCACTACGGCCGGATGTGCCCGATCGAGACACCCGAGGGCCCGAACATCGGCCTGATCGGGTCCCTGGCGACGTACGCCCGGGTGAACGAGTACGGCTTCATCGAGACGCCGTACCGGGCCGTGGTCGACGGCCGGGTGACCGACCAGGTCTCGTACCTGGCGGCGGACGAGGAAGAAGAGCACGTCATCGCCCAGGCCAACGCCTCGACGGACGCCGACGGCAACTTCACCGAGGAGCGCGTCCTGGTGCGCCGCGGCCCGCAAGGGACCGGCGTGCGCATGGGCGCCGCGGTCGGTTCGTACGGCACCACCTCGGAGATCGACTTCGTGCCGCCGTCCGAGGTGGACCTCATGGACGTGTCGCCGAAGCAGATCGTGTCGGTCTCGACCGCGCTGATCCCCTTCGTCGAGCACGACGACGCCAACCGGGCCCTCATGGGCGCCAACATGCAGAAGCAGGCGGTGCCGCTGGTGGTGCCCGAGGCGCCCTACATCGGCACCGGTGTCGAGGCCCGGGCGGCCCGCGACGCCGGCGACGTGGTCCTGGCCGAGGGCGACGGGACGGTGACCGAGATCTCGGGAGACTCCATCACGGTGGAGTACCAGTCCGGCCAGAAGGACCGGTTGGGCACGCCGCTCGGGCGCAAGGTCTACCGGCTCTCGAAGTTCCGCCGGTCCAACCAGAACACGTGCATCAACCACCGCACGTTGGTGGCCGAGGGCCAGAGCATCGTCTTCGGCGACCTCCTGGCCGACGGCCCATCGACGCACAACGGCGAGCTGGCGCTCGGCAAGAACCTGCTGGTCGCCTTCATGCCCTGGGAGGGCTACAACTACGAGGACGCCATCATCTTGTCCGAGCGCCTGGTGCGCGACGACGTGCTGACTTCGATCCACATCGAGGAGCACGAGGTGGACGCCCGCGACACCAAGCTGGGGGCCGAGGAGATCACCCGGGACATCCCGAACCTCTCCGAGGAGATCCTGGCCGACCTCGACGACCGGGGCATCATCCGGGTCGGGGCCGAGGTCGAGCCGGGCGACGTCCTGGTGGGCAAGGTCACGCCGAAGGGTGAGACGGAGCAGACGCCTGAAGAGCGGCTGCTGCGGGCCATCTTCGGTGAGAAGGCGCGTGAAGTGCGCGACACCTCGTTGAAGGTGCCCCACGGCGAGTACGGCAAGGTGATCGACGTCCGCGTCTTCTCGCGGGAGGAGTCCCACGAGCTGCCGCCCGGCGTCAACCAGCTGGTCCGGGTCTACGTGGCCCAGAAGCGCAAGATCTCCGAGGGAGACAAGCTGGCCGGCCGCCACGGCAACAAGGGCGTCATCTCCAAGATCCTGCCGGTCGAGGACATGCCGTACCTGGCCGACGGGACGCCGGTCGACATCATCTTGAACCCCCTCGGCGTGCCGAGCCGGATGAACGTGGGCCAGGTGCTCGAATCGCACCTGGGCTACGCCGCCCGCCACGGCTGGGAGGGCGTGACGGTCAACGAGGGCGTCGGGACGTCGGCCAAGGGAGACGGGGCGGAACGCAAGACGCGGCCGCGCACCGAGCCGGCGGCCTGGGTGTCCACCCCGGTCTTCGACGGGGCCCACTGGGACGAGGTCGAGGACGCCGGGTCGCACCCGACGATCAAGCAGGTCTTCGGGACGCTGAACTCCGATTCGGCCAACGGGGACGTGCAGATCCACGACGACGGCAAGGCCACGCTGTACAACGGCCGCACCGGCGAGGCGTACGACAATCCGATCTCGGTCGGCTTCGTCTACATCTTGAAGCTGGCCCACCTGGTCGACGACAAGATCCACGCCCGTTCGACCGGCCCGTACTCGATGATCACCCAGCAGCCGCTGGGTGGGAAGGCGCAGTTCGGTGGCCAGCGCTTCGGTGAGATGGAGGTGTGGGCGCTCGAGGCCTTCGGTGCCGCCTACGCGTTGCAGGAGCTGTTGACCATCAAGTCGGACGACGTCCTGGGCCGGGTCAAGGTCTACGAGGCGATCGTCAAGGGAGAGAACATTCCCGAACCGGGCATCCCCGAGAGCTTCAAGGTGCTCATCAAGGAGATGCAGTCGCTGTGCCTCGATGTCGAGGTGCTGGCGGTGGACGGACGGGAAATCGAAATGCACGAGTTGGACGAGGACGTGTTCCGGACCGCTGAGGAACTGGGCATCGACATCAGCCGCAACGAGCGGGGGTCCGACGAGGAAGACGAGCGGCGCGCCGCAGAGAGGAGCTTCAACTGATGGCACTGGACGTCAACACGTTCGACCAGCTGCGCATCGGCCTGGCCACGGGCGACTCCATCCGGGGTTGGTCCAATGGCGAGGTCAAGAAGCCCGAGACCATCAACTACCGCACCCTGCGTCCCGAGAAGGACGGCCTCTTCTGCGAGAAGATCTTCGGGCCGACCAAGGACTGGGAGTGCTACTGCGGCAAGTACAAGCGGGTGCGCTTCAAGGGCATCATCTGCGAGCGCTGCGGCGTCGAGGTCACCCGTTCGAAGGTCCGTCGCGACCGGATGGGCCACATCGAGTTGGCCGCCCCGGTCGTGCACATCTGGTACCTGCGCGGGACGCGCTCGTGGCTGGCCTACCTGCTCATGGGCACCGAGCCCCGTGAGGAGCTCAAGGCCAAGCAGCTCGAGAAGGTCATCTACTTCGCGGCGAACCTGGTCACCTGGGTCGACGAGGAGAAGCGCCACCAGGACCTGCCCTCGCTCGAGAACGAGATGGCCGAGGAGATCGCCGATATCGAGAAGCGGCGCGACCTCGACATCGACCGCCGCTTCAAGGCGCTCGAGGACGAGCTGAAGCAGCTCGAGGGTGAGGGTGCCCGCGAGGCCGAGATCAAGGCCCGCCAGCGCGCCGTCGAGAAGGAGATCCAGACGGTCCGCGAGCGCTCCCAGGAGGACGCGGAGATCGCCCAGCGCTCGCTGGACGAGTTCCGCAACCTGCACGGGCGCAAGATCATCGAGGACGAGATGCTGTGGCGCGAGCTGCGGCTGCGCTACGACGAGTACTTCGAGGGCGGCATGGGTGCCGAGTACATCCTCAAGCTCATCGACCGCATCGACCTCGACGCGGAAGAGATCAAGCTGCGCGACATGATCGATGCCAAGGACGGCCGCCGTCCGCTGTCGGCCCAGCGCCGCCAGAAGACGATCAAGCGCCTGAAGATCGTCACCGCCTTCAACCGGCGGGACGACCACGGGCGACGCATCAACGACCCCCGGGCGATGATCCTCGAGGCGGTGCCGGTGATCCCGCCGGACCTGCGTCCAATGGTCCAGCTCGACGGTGGCCGCTTCGCCACCTCGGACCTCAACGACCTCTACCGGCGCGTCATCAACCGCAACAACCGGTTGAAGAGGCTGCTCGACCTCGGCGCGCCCGAGATCATCATCAACAACGAGAAGCGGATGCTCCAAGAGGCGGTCGACGCCCTGTTCGACAACGGGCGTCGTGGCCGGCCCGTGACCGGTCCCGGGAACCGCCCGCTCAAGTCGCTCTCCGACATGTTGAAGGGCAAGCAGGGTCGGTTCCGCCAGAACCTGCTCGGAAAGCGGGTCGACTACTCGGGCCGCTCCGTCATCGTCATCGGCCCCAACCTCAAGCTGCACCAGTGCGGCCTGCCCAAGCTGATGGCGCTCGAGCTCTTCAAGCCCTTCGTGATGAAGCGGCTGGTCGACGCCGAGCTGGCCCAGAACATCAAGTCGGCCAAGCGCATGGTCGAGCGTCGCCGTCCCCAGGTGTGGGACGTGCTCGAGGGCGTCATCCGGGAGCACCCGGTGCTGCTGAACCGTGCCCCGACACTGCACCGACTCGGGATCCAGGCTTTCGAGCCCGTCCTGGTCGAGGGCAAGGCGATCCAGGTGCACCCGTTGGTGTGCACCGCCTTCAACGCCGACTTCGACGGCGACCAGATGGCCGTCCACCTCCCGCTGTCCGCCGAGGCGCAGGCCGAGGCCAGGGTGCTCATGCTCTCGGCCAACAACATCCTGTCGCCGGCGACGGGTCGGCCGATCACGGTGCCCACCCAGGACATGGTCTTCGGCGCCTATTACCTGACGCTGCGGGTCGACGACGGCGCCGGTGCGGGGCGGGTGTTCCGCCACCTGCACGAGATCGAGGCTGCCTTCGACGCGGGTGATCTGGGGCTGCAGGTGCCGATCACGCTGCGGCCGTCCGCCGGGTCGTCCCTGGCCGGGCGTCTGTCGGCGGCCGGCGTCCTCCCCAACGAGGACGGCGTGCTCATGTTCGACACCACCCCGGGGCGGGTGTTCTTCAACGAGGCGCTGCCCGAGGGCTTCGCCTACGTCAACGACGTGGTGGGCAAGCGCAACACGCCCATCGGCTTGATCGTCGAGGAGCTGTCGGCCAACTACCCCAAGCACGTGGTGGCCTCGAGCCTGGACCGGATCAAGGCGCTGGGCTTCCGCTTCGCCGCCCAGTCGGGTCTGACCATCTCCATCAACGACGTGCAGACGCCGCCGGACAAGCAGGCCATCCTCGACCGCTACGAGAAGGAGGCCGAGAAGGCGGAGACGCAGTTCAAGCGGGGCATCATCACCGACGACGAGCGGCGCCAGAAGGAGATCGAGATCTGGACCTCGGCCAACTCCGAGGTCGGGCGGGCCATGGAGGCCCAGCTGGCCACGATCGCCTTCAACCCGCTCGACATGATGGTGGATTCGGGTGCCCGAGGGAACTCTCAGCAGATCCGCCAGATCGCCGGCATGAAGGGCCTGGTGTCCAACCCGCGGGGTGAGATGATCCCCCGGCCGATCAAGTCCTCCTTCCGTGAGGGCCTCTCGGTCCTGGAGTACTTCATCTCCACCCACGGCGCCCGCAAGGGACTGGCCGACACCGCGCTGCGCACGGCCGACTCGGGGTATCTGACCCGGCGTCTGGTCGACGTGGCCCAGGAGCTCATCATCCGCATCGACGACTGCGGGTCGACCCGTGGCATCTGGATCGAGGGCGTCGAGCCCGACGGTCCGGGGCACCGGAACTACCTCGAGACCCGTGCCTTCGGCCGGCTCCTGACCGAGGACGTGACGCTCTCGGACGGGACGACGTACCCGATCGGCACGCTGCTCGACGACCTGACGATCGCCGCCATGCGCGACGACACGACGGTCAACCGCATCCGGGTCCGCTCGGTGCTGACCTGTGAGTCGCCCCAAGGCGTCTGCGCCGCCTGCTACGGGCTGTCGCTGGCCACCGGGTCGATGATCGAGCTGGGCGAGGCCGTCGGTGTCATCGCGGCCCAGTCCATCGGTGAGCCCGGCACGCAGCTGACCATGCGGACCTTCCACACCGGTGGTGTGGTCGGTGAGGACATCACCCACGGTCTCCCCCGTGTCGTCGAGCTCTTCGAAGCCCGCACTCCCAAGGGTGCGGCCGTGTTGGCGCACCACTCGGGCGTGGTCCGGGTGGAGGACGACGAAACCGGTCGGCGTATCACGGTGGTCGCCGACGACGGTGCCGAGGACTCCACCCTGGTGGCCGTTCGGGCTCACCTCGAGGTGACCGACGGGCAAGAGGTCTCCGCCGGCGACGCGTTGGTCGAGGGTCCCAAGGACCCCAAGGAGCTGCTCGAGGTCAAGGGCATCCGGGAGACACAGCAGTACCTGGTCGAAGAGGTGCAGAAGGTGTACCGGGACCAGGGTGTGTCGATCCACGACAAGCACATCGAACTCATCGTTCGCCAGATGCTGCGCCGTGTCCTGGTGGCCGAGCCCGGCGAGGCCCCGTTCCTCCCCGGGGAGCGGGTCGACAACCAGATCTACGCCGAAGTGAACCGGATGCTGGTCGAGGACGGCAAGGCGCCGGCCGAGGGACGCCCGGAGCTCATGGGCATCACCAAGGCCTCGCTGGCCACCGAGAGTTGGCTCTCGGCCGCCTCCTTCCAGGAGACGACCCGGGTGTTGACCGAGGCTGCGATCGAAGGCCGGAGCGACCAGCTCTTCGGGCTCAAGGAGAACATCATCATCGGCAAGCTGATCCCGGCTGGTTCGGGCATGCAGCACTATCGGAACATCCATCTCGAGATGCCCGATGCCGAGGCGATGCCCTTCTGGGCCGTGGGCTCGGGCGAGTCCGACACCGAGGACCTGGCCAACTGGCTGCGGGACATGGGTGAGGGGATCAGCGACGATCCCTTCGAGTCGTCGATCGACGCCAGCTGGCTCGGTGCCACCCCGACCGCGGAGGACGCGTTCGGGAACCCGATCGTCAGTGACGCTCCGTCGGTCGAGGAGACCAACGGGACCCCCGGGGCGGCGGAGGCCGGCGCGTAACACCGCCGGCCGGTACCACCTCTCGGCCTCGGCTCGAGGGGCCGCAGGAGAGAGCCGCCGGCCGCGGCGAGGTCAGGACAGGGCGGGAGCGCGCCGCCCGACAGCGAGAAAGTGGGCGGTGAGGCGCACGGCGGAGCGGTGCTCAGGTCCCGGTACCGAACGGGGCTCCCGGTGGGCGGTCCGGTACCGAACGGAGCTCCTGGCGGGCCGGCCCCGGTCGCCATGACTGTGGCGCGGAGCGGGGGGCCAGGTGTCGGGATGGCCGGCAAACCCGGGTGCGGCTACTCCTGGACGAGTTCGATGAGCGTCCCGAACGACGTCTTGGGGTGGACGAACGCCACCGTCGTGCCGCGTGAGCCGGGCCGTGGGGCCTCGTCTATCACCCGACCCCCGGCGTCCTTGATGGCCTGAAGTGCCACCGCGCAGTCGTCGACCCGGTAGCCGATGTGGTGGAGGCCCTCACCCTTGTTGGCCAGGTATTTCGCGACCGGCGAGTCGTCGCTGATCGGCGTGAGGAGCTGTACGTAGGAGTCGGCCACCTTGAGCAGCGCCTCCTCGACTCCGTCGGACTCCACCTTCTCGCGGTGGTCGACGGTGGCGCCGAACACGTCGGCGTACCAGGCGATGGCCGCCTCGAGGTCGTTGACCGCGATGGCCACGTGGTCGATCTCGGTGAGCAGGGGGGCGGTGGTCATACGCCATGCCTACGGAAGAGGGTGATGCGATCCTCGCCCACCTTTGCCCGCAGCTCGGGGTTGTCGATGCCCAGTCCCTCTCGAGGGGCCAGACAGAGCACCCCGATCTTCCCCTCGTGCAGGTTGTGGTGGACCTGGTACGCGGCCTCGCCGACCTGTTCGAGCGGGTAGACGGCCGAGAGAGGCGGAAGGACCTTGCCGTCGCAGATGAGTTGGTTGGCGTCCCAGGCCTCCCGATAGTTGGCGAAGTGGGAGCCCTTGATCGTCTTGAGCTTCATCCAGAGGTGGCGGTTGTCGTACTCGATCATGTAGCCCGACGTCGCCGCGCACGTGACGATCGTCCCGGCCCGCTTGCATGCGAACACCGAAGCCCCCATGGTCTGGCGCCCGGGGTGCTCGAACACGATCTCGGGCTCGGCCCCGACCAGAGAGCGAATGTCCTTGCCGAAGCGCCGCCACTCCGACTCGTCCTGCGTGTGCTCGTCGGCCCAGAAGCGATAGTTGGCCGCCTTGCGGTCGATGACGGCCTCGACGCCCAGGTCGTTGAGCAGCTTGACCTTCTCGGGCGACGAGACCACACCGATCGGTGTGCCTCCGCCGTTGAGGACGTGCTGGACGGCGTAGCTTCCGAGGCCGCCGCTGGCCCCCCAGACGAGAACCTTGTCACCCTGGGTCATGCGGGCGCCGTTGTGCGACACCAGCATGCGGTAGGCGGTCGAGTTGCACAGCGCGTTGATGGCCGCTTCTTCCCAGGTGAGGTGCGTCGGTTTGGGCATCAGCTGGTTCGCCTTGACCACCGCGATGTCGGCCAGGCCACCGAAGTTCGACTCGAAGCCCCAGATGCGCTGGTTGGCCGCCAGCATGGAATCGTCGTGAGCCGAAGGGTCCTGGTCGTCGACGTAGTTGCAGTGGACGGTGACCTTGTCCCCCACCTTCCAGTTCCGTACGGCCGAGCCTGTCCGGAGGACAACGCCCGCGGCGTCCGACCCGACCACGTGGTAGTCGAGGGCGTGGCGAGCACCCCAGATGCCTTCCTTGGCGAGACGGTCGAGGAAGCCGAACGTCGGCAGCGGCTCGAAGATCGAGGTCCAGACCGTGTTGAAGTTGATGGAGGACGCCAGCACGGCCACGTAGGCCTCGTCCGGAGCCAGCTCGGGCACCGGCACCTCCTGCACGTGGAGGGATTGGCGAGGGTCCTTGTCCGAGGACTCCAGGCCCTCGAACATGTCCACGTCGCTCCGACGGACGACGGCGGCCCGGTATTGCTCGGGCATGTTGAGTTTGGCCAGCTCATCGGCAGAGGCGCCGGCCACCACGGCACTGAGGATGTCGCTCATGTGACCCGACGATAGTGGGCCGGTACGATGGAGTTTCCGGCTGGTAACCAGACCGGCGTGAATCTGGAGGTAGTGGGAATGGCTGAGGCCGTCATCGTCGCAGGAGCTCGGACCCCCATCGGGAAGCTGTCGGGCGCACTGGCCACGTTCTCGGGCATGGACCTGGGTGGATTCGCCATCGCCGAGGCCCTCAAGCGGGCCGGCGTAGCCCCGGACCAGGTCGACTACGTCCTCATGGGGCAGGTACTCCTGGCCGGTCAGGGCCAGATCACGGCCCGCCAGGCCGCCGTCAAGGCCGGCATTCCCATGACCGTGCCCGCCAACACCATCAACAAGGTCTGCCTCTCGGGGCTCAACACGATCTACCTGGCCGATCAGATGATCCGGGCCGGCGATGCCGAGATCGTCGTGGCCGGTGGCATGGAGTCGATGACCCAGGCTCCGTACCTCCTTCCGGGCGCCCGGGCCGGCTACCGCCTGGGCGACGGCCAGCTGATCGACTCGATGATGTACGACGGTCTCACCGACTCCTTCGACCACATCGCGATGGGCCTCTCGACCGAGCAGCACAACGCCAAGATCGGCATCACGCGAGAGCGTCAGGACGCCTTCGCGGCAGCCAGCCACGAGAAGGCGGCCGCAGCGGCGAAGGAAGGCCGGTTGGCCGACGAGATCGTCCCGGTCCAGGTGCCTCAGCGCAAGGGAGACCCGCTCCTCGTCGACACCGACGAGGGCGTGCGTCCGGGCACCACGGCCGAGTCGCTGGGCGCCCTGAAGCCGGCCTTCGACAAGAACGGCACCATCACGGCAGGAAACGCGTCGCAGATCTCCGACGGCGGGTGCGCCGTCATCGTCATGTCGGCCGACAAGGCCAAGGAGCTCGGCGTGGCCCCGCTCGGGCAGCTCGTCAGCTACGGCATGGTCGCCGGTCCCGACAACTCGCTGCTGACCCAGCCCTCACGGGCCATCGTCAAGGCGGCGGGCAAGGCCGGCATCGACCTTGGTTCGATCGACCTGTTCGAGATCAACGAGGCATTCGCCGCCGTCGGCCTGGCGTCTGTCGACGACCTCGGCATCGACGAGGAGAAGGTGAACGTCAACGGTGGCGCCATCGCCCTGGGCCACCCGGTCGGCATGTCCGGGGCCCGGGTCGCGCTGACGGCGCTACTCGAACTTCGCCGCCGGGGGGACTCGACGGCGGCAGTTGCCCTGTGTGGCGGGGGCGGTCAGGGCGACGCTGCCATCCTGCGCGCCCTCTAAGCGAACGGCATCCGCCCACGGCGGACCTGGAGACGGGAGCTACTTCTCGCCGCCGAAGGGCGGGGTGAGGAGCGCGACCAACTTGGCGCCATGCGCCTCGACCTCGGACCAGGTCTCGACTTTGAACGAATAGACACCCAACGCGCAGGTGGGGAAGCCCGCGCGCACGGCCAGCAGGTGTCCCTTCTTGTCCGATGAACGGATCAATCCCTGGGAGAGAGCGTGGGCCGTAGGGTTATGGCCGACCACCATGGCGGCAGAAAACTCGTCGGAGAGATCCCGGAGTTGGGCCAGTACATCGTCAGGATCGGCCTGGTAGAGGCCCTTCTCGAAACGGAGTTCGGGCGGATCGGTGATCGCGGCGAGCACCAGCTCCGCGGTCCCTGTCGTGCGGGCGGCCGGAGACACGAGGGCGACCTCGGGCCGGGAGGTGCGCCGAAGCTCGGCTGGGAGCGCTTCGCCCGATCCGGCAAAGAGCCGGCCCAATGCGGTCGCGTCGCGACGACCTCGGGGCGCCAGCACCCGGTCGAAGTCGGTGCCGCCGGGCGGCGGATCGGCCACCGTCTTGGCGTGGCGAAGCAGCCAGACGGTGCGGCCGGTGGTCGATCGGGTTGGCATCAGGCCAAGTCGAAGGCCCGATGGAGGCTGCGAACGGCCCGATCGACGTCGCTCTCGGCGACGATGCACGAGGTCCGGATGGTCGAGGTCGAGATCATGTCGATGTTGATCTCCTCGTTGGCCAGGGTCTCGAACATCGTGGCGGCGATGCCAGGATGTGACTTCATCCCCACCCCGACCAGCGAGACGCGAGCCACGTCGGCGTCGGCCGTGACGCCGGTGGCACCCAGCTCGTTCGCATGCGCCTGGGACGTCTCCACCGCAACGGCCAGATCGTCTGTCGGCACGGTGAACGAGATGTCGGTCGTCCCATGGAGCGACGTGTTCTGCACGATCATGTCGACATTGATCGACTCGTCCGCCAGTGCTCGGAAGAGCCGGCCGGCAACGCCCACCTTGTTGGGGACCCCGCTGACCGTGACCTTGGACTCCGAGGTGTCGTGGGTCACCGCGGTGACGACGGCATCTTCCATGTGTGCATCCTCCTCGACCACCCAGGTACCGGGCTCCCAGGTGAAGCTGCTGCGTACGTGCAGCGGAACGTTGTGATTGCGGGCGAACTCGACGGCACGGAGCATCAGGACCCGGCCGCCGGTGGCCGCCATCTCGAGCATCTCGTCGAATGAGATCCGGTTGATGCGGTGCGCCTCAGGCACAATCCGGGGATCGGCCGTGAAGACACCCGTCACGTCGGTGTAGATCTCGCAGACGTCGGCGTTGAGCACGGCGGCCAAGGCGACGGCGGTGGCATCGGATCCGCCCCGCCCCAGGGTCGTGATTTCCCGTTCCGTCGACATGCCCTGGAAGCCGGCCACCACGGGGACCTTCCCTGCGGCCAGAGCGTCGCGCAGCCGGTCGCCCTTGACCTCGAGGATCTTGGCCCGGGTGTGATCGTTGTCGGTGATGAGGCCGACCTGGCTCCCGGTGAAGGACTGACCCTGGACCCCCAGGTCGGCCAGGGCCATGACCAGCAGGGACATGGAGATGCGCTCGCCGGTGCTGACCAGCATGTCGTACTCACGAGGTGGTTGGGTCCGGCTGACCGAGTTGGCCAGATGGATCAGCTCGTCCGTCGTCTTGCCCATGGCGCTCACGACGGCGACGACCTGGGCCCCCTCGCGGACGCTCCGCGCGATGTGGTCGGCCACGGCCCGGATCCGGTCGGCGTCGCCCACCGAGGTACCCCCGAACTTCTGGACCACCAGTGGCATCGGGCCGAGGCTACTGACTGGGAGCAGGCCCCATCGGCCCTGGCCCCGGGGTCCCGGGGCCTCTTCAGGGCCGATCGGAGGTCCCCTGGTGGATTGGGTAGGGTTTCCCGCCGTGCCCAGCGAGAAGAGAGCCCGCCAACGCGCGGCCAGAGAGGCCAGGCTCGAGGCCGAGCGTCAGGCGCAGAAGCGCCGCAAGCAGTACCGCAACGGGGCGATCATCGTGGTCATCGCCGGTGTGGTCGTCCTCGTCGCCTTCCTCCTGTCCAACCACAACAACAAGACGGTCCAGTCGCAGTCGAGCGTCACCACGACCACGACGGCCCAGAGCAAGTCGAACGCCGCGCTCCAGACCAAGGCCAACGACGTGGCGGTGAAGGCCGGGTGCCCGGCGTCCCCCACCACCCCGACCGCCGCGGCGAAACAGACGTACACATCGGCACCCCCGTTGACGATCGACACCTCGAAGACCTACACGGCGACGATCAAGACGACGACAGGGACGTTCGAAGTGGCGCTGGACGCCAAGAGCGCGCCGCAGACGGTCAACAACTTCGTCTTCTTGGCCAACAAGGGCTATTTCAACTGCGGCAGCTTCTTCCGGGTCATCCCCGGGTTCGTGCTGCAGACGGGCAATCCCGCCCAGACCAATCAGGGCAAGCAGCCCGGGTACACGATCCCCGACGAGCTTCCTCCCAAGGCGGCGAACCCGGCTCAGCAGTATCCGCTCGGGTCGTTGGTCATGGCCAATACCGGTACGCCAAACACCGGGGGTAGCCAGTTCTTCATTGTGTCCGGATCCCAGGGGGAGAGCCTGCCCAACACGTACTCGCTGTTCGGACAGGTGACTTCGGGCGAGAATGTGATCGCGATCATCGACAAGCAGGGGTCCACCTCGGGGATCCCGCCCGACGTCACGCAGCGCATGCTCACCGTAACCATCCACGAGTCGTAAGGATCCTGATCATGGCCAAGCCCGCACCGCCCAACGTCGACGGCTCGAGCCCGCAGCAGCGGAAGTTCGACGAAGAGCCGGACATGCACATCGACCCGAACAAGCGCTACGTGGCCACCATGGTCACGTCACACGGGACGATGGTCATCGCGCTCGACCCCCTCGCCGCCCCGCGGACGGTCAACAGCTTCGTGTTCCTGGCCCGCTACCACTACTACGACGGGATCGTCTTCCACCGCATCATCCCGGGGTTCGTGCTTCAGGGCGGTGACCCAACGGGAAGTGGGTCCGGAGGTCCGGGCTACCGCTTCGCCGACGAGCTGCCGGACGCGGGCAAGTACCAATTGGGCTCGTTGGCCATGGCCAACGCCGGACCCAACACCAACGGGAGCCAGTTCTTCGTGATCAGCGGTCCCGACGGCGTGCGCCTGCCCCCGCTCTACGCGCACTTCGGCGAAGTCGTGAGCGGCCTCGACGTGGTCGAGAAGATCGACAAGCTGGGCAGCCGTTCGGGTACGCCGAAAGAGCAGGTCGTGATCGAGAGTGTCACGATCGAGGAAAAGGACTGAGCACGCTGCACGGGGGGACCGAGGACCTGCTCCCGTAGGAGCGCGCCGCCGTTCCCTAACCGCCCCGGTCCACCCCACCAGGGTCCGAGACATCGGCCCTCGGGCTGGGTGAACCGCCCGCACCTTCGCCCGCCCCGGCCCCCGCCCGTCGTTCGGCCATCACCTCGGGGTCGCTGACCTGGGTCCAGAGCCTCGAGGGCCGCGTCGTCATCACCTGGGCGCTCGGTCCGACGAAGCGCACCTCGACGTTGGCGTCTCCGGTCATCGACCAGAGCCTGGTGTGGATCAGATGGTGATGGTGGGTGCACAACAAGGCGAGGTTGCCCAGATCGGTCGGACCCCCCGCCTGCCACTCGTCGAGGTGGTGGCAGTCGGTGAAGAGCACATGGGCACAGCCCGGAAAGATGCAGTGGCGATCACGGCGCCACACCTCACGGCGCTGGGCCGGCGTCGGATCACGCCGGGCCCGGCCCTCGTACATGGTGTGGCCCGCCTCGTCGTCGAGGGCGACGATCACCTCTCCGTCACAGACCAGGCGCCGGACCACGTCCGCGCTGATGAGCCCGGCGCGCTCGAGTTCGCCCGCCAGCGTCGAGTCGGGGTCGGCCAAGACCTCGAAGGGCACGTGGGCCACCACCAGGGGAACCCGGGCGGATCCCGCCGTCCCATTCGCCGTCCCGCTCTTGGTGAGCAGGGACACCAGGGCGTCGGCCAGGCGCTGGTCGAGGGGCGTCTCGGGCTCTGAGCCCATCGCCTTGACCCGGGCCTCGAGCACGGCGCGCACCTCGGCGTAGGAGAGCGGGGGCAACTGGGCCACCAGGCTGCGCCGGGCGGGATTGAAGCGCAGCGAGCGCCTCTCCTCGTCGGCCCGATCCGACGCCCGGGTGGGCAACTCCTTTGCACGCACCAGCGCCTCGAGGTCTTTGAAGGAGAGCGCCCCGGCCGCCTCGGCCCACTGCGCGTCGCTCTCGGGCGTGGCCACCGCCAGCACCGCACGGACCTGGTCGAGGTTGAGGCGGCCCTCGGCCAGCCCGGCGGCGAGGTGGGGGAGGTCGCTCACGTGGGCGGCCACCTCGGCGTAGGCCCGCGCCGTGGCAGCCGAGACCCCGAGCTGTTGGACCAGCCAGGACCCGAGCGACGTCGCCCCGCTCGCCCGCCAGTCCTGGCGCCGGTCCACTTCGGCCCCCACACTGGCCAGCACGGCGTCTTGGGAGCAGCGCACGGCGAAGGCCCGGGTCGCCAGCTCCCTCAGCTCCTCGGTCCCGAGCCGGGCCAGCGCCGCCGTGCTCAGGGGACCGACGGGCTCTGGACCCTGACCCCCTTCTCCGTGCGTCCGTGCCATCGTCGGGAGAATGGTCGGCTCGTCGGGGCGCGTGCGCGTTCTTCAAGTCGGATCGTTTCGCGTGTCCGCCGTCAGATCGTGTCGAGACTGGCCCGTTCTCCGCTGTCGACTTTGACGCCGCCGATGAGGAGCGGAGCCCGGCAGGAGGGCGGCGCGGGAAGGGAGAGAGGGAGGGGAGGGAGGGAGGCCAGAAAGGGGGGAGCGAGGGAGGCGAGGGAAGATCGAGGCGGGCCGGGTCAGACTTTGAGGGCAGCGAGGCCTTCGGTCGGGGCGCCGGCCACGAAGACGACGGGAAGGCCTGCGCCCTCGTAGCTCCACACGCCGTCGCCGCTGCGGATGAGCGCCGTGCGGGCCGGCAGGGCGACGACGGGCAGGGAGGCCGGCGCCATGGCGACGGTTCGCTCGAGCTTCTGGCCGTGGGCATCGTCGTGCTCGTCGCCGAAGTGCGGCACCACGGCCATGTTGTCGACGAGTCCGAGGCCCAGCGTCAGCGCGCCACCTCGGGGGTCCACCATGGGATCGGTCAGGACCATGGCCCCGGCACCCGCACCGGCGATCACGGCGCCGTTGAGATAGGCCTGACGCACTGCGTCAAAGACGGCCGACTTCTTGATGGCGGCCCGGAGGTGGAGCGGGGATCCACCGGCCAGGTAGATGAAGCGGGCCTTGGCGGCGGTGGCGGCCATGCCGGGGTCATTGGCAGAGGCCCGGTCCACCACCATCAGCCCCTCGACCTGGCCCCCGAGCGGACCGAACCACTCGGCCGCGCGTAGGACGACTCGCTCGGGGTGCTGGTAGGCCGCCGCCGTCGGAAGGACCAGCACGTCGGAGCCCCCGGAGGCGGTGAGGAGCGAGGCATCGAAGGTGCAGCCGTCGGTCCATTCGTCGCCTCCGACCAGGGCCAGCGTGCCGATTCTGTCCATGGCGCCACTCTTGCACGCCGGGCCGGCGCCTCATGATGCCGAGGCGCGGGCAGGACCGTGGGCGGAGCGGTCGCCAAGCGCTGTGACCTGGGTGGCTGCAGTGCCGCTGCGGCGACTTCGACGCCCGTGGTTACCGCCCGGTAAACTCCGCCGCCATGTCGATCACACGGGTTGGAATCGTTGGTTCGGGGATCATGGGTTCGGGCATCGCCGAGGTGGCGGCGGCGACCGGACACGAGGTTGTCCTGCGCAGTCGGAGCCAGGCCGGCGCCGACGGCATGCTCGCCGTCCTGGCCACGTCGCTGGCCAAGCAGGTCGAGAAGGGCAAGCGGACCGAAGCCGAGGCGGGCGAGATCTCCGGTCGGGTGCGCGCCACCACCCACCTGGGCGAGTTGGTGGACGTCGACCTCGTGATCGAGTCCGTCGTCGAGGACCTGGCCGTCAAGAAGGACCTCTTCGCCGAGCTCGACAGTGTCTGCAAGCCCGACACCATCCTGGCCACGAACACCTCGACGCTTCCGGTGATCGAGATGGCGATGGCCACGGGCCGGCCCAACCTGGTGTGCGGCGTCCACTTCTTCAACCCCGCACCGGCCATGTCGCTCGTCGAGGTGGTGCGTCCGATCACGGCGAGCGACGCCACGATCGAGTCGGTCATCGCCTTCTCCGCCACGTGTGGCAAGGACCCGGTCGAGGTCAAGGACCAAGCCGGGTTCATCGTCAACGCGCTCCTCTTCCCGTACCTGAACAACGCGGTGCGCCTCCTGGAGCAGGGCGTGGCCACCAAGGAGGGCATCGACGCCGCCATGAAGGGCGGTTGCGGATTCCCCATGGGACCCTTCGCCCTGCTCGACCTGGTCGGGCTGGACACGTCCCTGGCGATCCTGGACGCGCTCTACGAGGAATATCGAGACCCCAACTACGCCGCCGTGCCGGCCCTGCGCCGCCTGGTCACCGCCGGTCAGCTGGGTCGCAAGACCAAGCGGGGCTTCTACGACTACAAGCGCTGACCCCCTGCTGGTCTCGTCCGGACGACCGCGGGAATGACCCGGCGGCCCGAACCCCCGCCCGGCCGTCGTGATCCGGCCGTCGTGATCCGGCCGTCGTGATCCGGTGGTCCGTGGTCCGTGGGCCGTGGGCCGTGGGCCGTGGGCCGTGGGCCGTGGTACAGCGGTCCGGTGGTCCGGTGGTCCGGGCGGGGCACCGCCGGGCACCGGGCGACGCAGAACGGGGCGGCCGGGTGGAACCAAAAAAGGCGGGCAGAATGATGGCCGGAGCCCCCGGCCCAGGAGAGGCCGGCGAGCGCCGGGGCCGGTGGCCGGTCCACGACGGGCCGGCGAGCGGTCGAGCGGTCGAGCGCTCGAGCAAGTGAGCCAAACACAGATTCAGAGCCAGAGGAGGTGTGACCCGAATGCCTGACGCGCCCTGGGTGATGCGGACCTACTCGGGCCACTCCACCGCCCGGGCCTCGAACGAGTTGTTCCGCACGAACATGTCCCGGGGCCAGACGGGGCTTTCCATCGCCTTCGACCTGCCCACGCAGACCGGGTACGACCCCGACGCACCGGAGGCGGCGGGTGAGGTCGGCAAGGTCGGGGTGCCGGTGACGCACCTGGGGCACATGCACGAACTGTTGGACCAGATCCCTGTTTCGTCCATGAACACCTCCATGACGATCAACGCCACCGCGGCATGGCTGCTCGGCCTCTACGTGGCCAACGCGCAGGACCTCGGCGTCAACCCATCGGAGCTGGGGGGCACGACGCAGAACGACATCGTGAAGGAGTATCTCAGCCGGGGGACCTACATCTTCCCGCCGGGACCGAGCCTCCGGCTCACCGTCGACACCATCGCCTACACCGTGCGCCAGGTGCCCAAGTGGAACCCGATCAACGTCTGCAGCTACCACCTGCAGGAGGCGGGGGCGACGCCGGTGCAGGAGATCGCCTACGCGCTGGCGACGGCCATCGGCGTGCTCGACGGCGTGCGCGATTCGGGCAAGATCGAGCCGTCGGAGATCCCCGCCGTGGTCGGGCGGATCAGCTTCTTCGTGAACTCGAGCGTCCGCTTCGTCGAGGAGACGTGCAAGATGCGGGCCTTCACCCGACTCTGGGACCGCATCTGTCGCGAGCGCTACGACGTGGCCGACCCCAAGCTGCGCCGCTTCCGCTACGGCGTGCAGGTCAACTCGCTCGGCCTGACCGAGCAGCAGCCCGAGAACAACGTGCAGCGCATCGTGCTCGAGCAACTCGGCGTCACGCTGTCGAAGGACGCACGGGCCCGGGCCCTGCAGTTGCCGGCCTGGAACGAGGCCCTCGGCCTCCCCCGCCCGTGGGACCAGCAGTGGTCCCTGCGGATGCAGCAGGTGCTGGCCTTCGAGACCGACCTGCTCGAGTACGACGACATCTTCGAGGGCTCGCACGTGATCGAGGCCAAGACGGCCGAGCTGATGGAGACGGCCTGGGCCGAGCTCGACGACGTGCAGGAGATGGGGGGCGCCTTCGCGGCGATCGACGAGCTCAAGGCGCGACTGGTGCGCAGCCAGGCGGAGCGGGTGCGGCGGATCGAGCTGGGGGAGCAGAAGGTGGTCGGCGTGAACTGCTTCACCGACACCGCACCCTCACCCTTGGTCGGCGACGACGCGGCGGGCAACATCCTCAAGGTCGACCCCAGGGTCGAGGCGGAGCAGATCGAGGACGTGGAGCGCTGGCGGGCCGGGCGGGACTCCGCCGCTGTGCGCCGGGCGCTCGACGAGCTGCGCCGGGTGGCCGAGGACGACGGCCCCGGTGGCAACGTGATGGAGGCCACCATCGCGCTCGGCCATGCCGGCGGGACGACGGGCGAGTGGGCCGACGCGCTGCGCCAGGTCTTCGGCGAGTTCCGGGCCCCGACCGGGGTGGGGGGCGGCGTGGGCCGGCGGGGGCACGACATGGATGCCGTCATCACGCGGGTCAAGGCGCTGGCCGAGCGCACCGGCGGGCCGCCCCGCCTCCTCGTGGCCAAGCCGGGTCTCGACGGCCACTCCAACGGCGCCGAACAGATCGCCGTGGCGGCTCGCGACGCCGGGTTCGAGGTCGTCTACCAAGGCATCCGGTTGACCCCGGACCAGATCGTGGCGGCCGCCCGGGACGAGGACGTCGACCTCGTGGGGCTGTCCATCCTGTCGGGGTCCCATCTCGACCTGGTGCCCGAGGTGCTCGACCGCCTCCGGGCCGAGGGCAGCACGGCCGCCGTCGTGGTGGGTGGCATCATCCCGCCCGACGACGCCGAGATCCTCCGGGGCAAGGGCGTGGCGGCGGTCTACACGCCGAAGGACTACTCCTTCGAGCAGATCATGGAGGACCTGGTCGGCTTGGCGGAGCGGCAACGCCGGGACCAGGGCCAGGGCCAGGGCCAGGGTCAGGGCGACGGCGCCACTCCCTAGCCAGGCGGGCCATCTGGCGCCACGTCACGGCGACGGCGCCCAGCTCGATGGCCCGCAGGCGCAGGCCCTCGGGCACGTCGTAGTGGTTGAGGGCGGCCGAGCGCCGGTGCCGCTGGTAGCCCCGCCGGGGAATGCCGAGCGCAGCGGCCATGGCGTGGAGCTCCCCGGGCTCGTCCGCCAGCAGGTGGGACCAACGGTCGTCCCGGTCCCGGACCGTCGCCCGCTGGCGCCAGTCGTCGACGTAGACGGTCAGCGACCGCCGGCCCAGGGTCGGTCGCGCCGCACCGGCACCGGCTTGTGCCACCAGCGGCCGCTGAAGCGCCACGCCTCGTGGACCGGATTCTGCTCGTCGGGCGGGGCCGGGCGGGGCCAGGCCAGCTGGACGGCGGCGGTGATGGCGGCCAGGACGGCCGGGTCGGGCGGCGTCGGCCCGTACAAGGCGTCGCCGCTCACAGCGGCACGTTCCCGTGCTTGCGCCGGGGCAGCTCCTCACGCTTCGAAGCCAGGATGTCGAGGCTCCGGCAGATGACCCGCCGGGTGTCGGCGGGCGAGATCACGTCGTCGATGTAGCCCCGCTCCGCCGCGATGTACGGGTTGGCGTAGCGCTCGGTGTACTCGTCGATCAGCTCGGCCCGCCGGCCGGCGGGGTCGGTCGCCTCGGCCAGCTCACGCCGGTACACGATGTCGACCGCGCCGTTCGGACCCATGACCGCCAGCTCGGCCGAGGGCCAGGCGAAGGCCAGATCCGCCCCGATCGACTTGGAGTTCATGACCACGTAGGCCCCGCCGTAGGCCTTGCGCGTGATGATCTGGATCCGGGGCACCGTCGCCTCGCAGTAGGCGTACAGGAGCTTGGCCCCGTGGCGGATGATGCCGCCGTACTCCTGGTCGGTCCCGGGCAAGAATCCGGGCACGTCGACGAACGTCAGCAAGGGGATGTTGAACGCATCGCAGACCCGCACGAAGCGAGATGCCTTCTCCGACGAATCGATGTCCAGCACGCCGGCCAGTACGGCGGGCTGGTTGCCCACGATGCCGACGACGCGCCCGTTCATGCGGGCGTAGCCACAGGTGATCGACATGGCCCAATGGCTGTGCACCTCGAAGTACTCGCCGTCGTCGACCACCGCCGCGATGACGCGCTTCATGTCGTAGGGCTGGTTGGGCGAGACGGGCAGGAAGTCGATCAGCTCGGTCACCTGGCGGTCCGGCTCGTCGCCCGAGAGCTCGATCGGCGGCTCTTCGAGGTTGTTCGACGGCAGGAACGACAACAGATGGCGCACGTCGTCGAGGCAGGCCTTCTCGTCGGGCGACACGAACGTGGCCACGCCCGACTTGGTGGCGTGGCTCATGGCGCCGCCCAGCTCCTCGAGCGTCACGTCCTCGCCGGTCACCGTCTTCACCACGTCGGGTCCGGTGATGAACATGTGCGAGGTGCCCTGCACCATGAAGATGAAGTCGGTCATCGCCGGCGAGTAGACGGCACCGCCGGCGCAGGGCCCGAGGATCACGCTGATCTGGGGGATGACCCCCGAGGCGGCCACGTTGCGGTGGAAGATGCCCCCGTAGGAGTGCAGCGAGACGACGCCCTCCTGGATGCGGGCGCCGGCCCCGTCGTTGAGCCCGATCATGGGCACGCCCGTCGAGGCGGCCAGGTCCATGACCTTGTGGATCTTCTCGGCGAAGACCTCGCCCAGGGCGCCGCCGAAGACGGTGAAGTCCTGGCTGAAGATGCAGACCCGGCGCCCGTCGATGGTGCCGAAGCCGGTGACCACGCCGTCGGTGTAGGGCCGGTTGTCCTCGAGGCCCATGCCGTGGGCCCGGTGCCGGGCCAGCATGTCGAGCTCCTGGAAGGATCCCTCGTCGAGCAGGTAGTCGATCCGCTCCCGGGCCGTCAGCTTGCCCTTGGCGTGGTGCCGCTCGACGGCGGCCGGGCTGCCGGCGTGGAGGGCCTCGTTCTTGCGTTCTTCCAGCTCGGCGAGCCGTTCGGCCATCGAATGTTCCATCCCGCTGAGGCTAACGCCCCGTGACCGGCGTCAGAAATTCGAGACGGGACCGTCAGGAAGGTCGCACGCCGTGGCTGGCCTTCCGCCGTCCGCCTGGCGGCGGCCACCGCCGGGATTCCGCCGGACCGGGATCGGGCGGCGTCGCCCCGGAGATTCCTGGCGGAACCCCCCGGACGTCGCCAGGCCTGGTGTGTCCCGTGCGTGTGGCGGGGGCCGTCGGGGGAGCCCCGGGGCTAGCGTCGACCGCCGTGCCCCGACGCCGTGGTCGCGCCCTGGTGCTCGGCACCCTGGTCGGGGGGCTGGCGCTGGTGGCGGCATCGTGCAGCAGCGGACCGTCGACGACGTCCTCCTCCCCGCCGACGACCTCGGCCAGTAGCACCACCACGACCTCGGGCATCAGCACGACCACGACCCCGA
>CAVVUB010000004.1:0-615630 GCA_963751335.1 uncultured Acidimicrobiaceae bacterium | reverse complement strand
CGTTGCCACCGCTGCCCCCCAAGTCGACTCCTCCAGAGAAGCCCCCGCCCCCTCCGCCGCCGTCGCCGTTGTTGGGGGGAGTATCTTGGCCGACCTCGGAGTATCCGCCGTCGCCGCCGTCGCCGCCGTCGGCGAAGAGTTCATCGAAGGTGAATCTGCCTTGGCCGCCGCCGTTGTTCCCGCCCCCGCCGTCACCGGCGATGTCGTAGATGCTGACGCCTTGGATGTGGGTGACAAAGCCGCCGCCGCCGCCCCCGCCGGCCACAACAAGAGGTATGCCCGAAGACGACACGACCGACGCACCGCCGCCGCCGCCGTAACCGCCACCGCCGCCGCCACCTCCGACCCCGCCAGTGCCTCCGTCGGTGCCGTTCCGCGGCGCCGCCGGCGCCACCCACCTCGACGGCGAGCGATTCAGCCGGAGTCACTGGAATGCGGGCGGTCGTTGACCCCCCGGCGCCGCCGTCGGCGCCGTCGGCGCCGCCGCCAGCGCCACCGATCGCGGTGATCTCCACGAAACACACGTCAGAGGGGATGACAGGCACGGTCGGGTAGGTAACGAATCCGGTGCCGGTCGACGTGAACAACGACTCGGTGCTGGCTGACGAGGTGCCTTGCGTCAAGGCGCTCGTCGCGGCCAAGGAAATCGTCGTGAGTCCTCCGAACACCAACGACCCGGCCAGAGCCGTACGCAGATTGCGACGAAGACCTTTTGTACGCATTGGATTCCCCATCTCTCAGGTGCCCGCCACCCGCTCCGGGTGTTGTCTATCTGACTTCAGATCAAGCAGCAATCGGCGTTGTGCAAACCGAGTGAATTGACCGCAGATGATGACGATCTCAGCGGTGTCCCGTACTGCCGGTACGGGATGACCGATCTCGTCGCCGCATTGGCGCAACGTACGATCGCTTCTTTGCTTGGTTGCGATTATTGACGACGAACAGTGAGGTCACCTATCGGTACACGGTCATTTCGCGCCAGCGCTGCGCACGTTTGCTCAACGAGTAGGCAGCGGGGTCCAAGGCGACGACTGCCCAGGACCCCGCCGCTACGACCACGCCATCCCCGACCGACTAGAAGGGAATCGGGCGGGGGCGATTGGGAGCCGTGGGTGCCACGGGGGACCCATGTCGAGACGTGGTGTCCACTCGCGGTACGAAACGTTGGTGTGATCGATCCGACGCGTGTCTCGGGTCGGCTGCGCTTCGTATCCTGGCCTTGCGAGCTGCTCATTCTCCACCGGAGGCGAGGCGGCGTCGAGGAGAGCAGAGCAGGCCTGGAGATCGTCGCTGCTCAGACGCTGCCCGTCGGCCGTCGAGGGCCGTCGGAGACCATGCAGTAGTCGGGGGCGCTCATGCGAACGAGGGGCTGGCTGGTAGGCCGATCCCGAGATCGTCTGGACCGCTCCACTGTGGCGGACGATCGCGCCGACGAGGCTGCATGATTCCGCCCCGAGAACGCTGGCGGGAGCGACTGTTCCTTCTTCTGGCGACTACAGACGGAGGAGACCATGTTCACGAATCATCCGAAGGTGGCAGCACTTGGCGCATTCCTGGCGGGAGGTGTCCTCATCGGAGGAATCACGCTTGCGACGGACGTCGCCCATGGAGCCAGTACAGGTGGTAGCTCAACGACAAGTACAGGTCAATCAGACGCGCAGTACACGGCGAAGCACGCCTGGCGCAAACCGTCTCGACCGTAGCCGGAACCACCTCAACGCTGACGATTCCCTCCGGTGAGCGCCTGACCATCACGTCGGTCAACGGCGGGCAAGACAGGCAGTGCATCATCAACGCAACCGTGAACGCAGCGACTGTCGGTCACGGCGTCTACCCAACGGGCGACGGATCCAATCAGAACGAAGGCGGCATGGTTGCGACACCTTTCCAGCCGATCTACGGGGACACGGGAACTATCAGCTGCAATGGGTCACCGGGACAGCAAGCGACTGTCGTCGGCTACCTCACGCCGATTCCGGCTGGATAGCCCCATGACGATGCCCCAACCCGGCGACCCCTGCCCCGGCTTCATGGCCGAGACGGGCCGGTGCTGGACGATGGTCTACGCCGACAACCTGCAGGCAACGCACTGCCGAGAGAGCCCGTCTTTCACGGGTCGGTGGTTCTCACACCGAGAGGCGACAAGTGGTGGCGGGTGTGGGCGTGTCCCGATCATCTCGATGGGCTGACTGGACTCAGAAAGTTCGGGCGGCACCGCCCACTCGATGGAGTTCGTCCTCCTCCAAATGCCCGGCCTCTGGTAGCGGTTGCGCTCGACTAGATCGCCAGCTATACGTTTGGCCTCCCAGTCAGCTTTGGGCTACTCAAAGAGGGGGTATTTGACGAGATGAGTGACCTTGAACGCGAGGTGGCAGACCTAAAGGCCCAACTCGCAAGACTCACATCGTTGGTCGCAGGTGCAACTCCTGCCGGGGCAACCGAATCGCGGCACCGTCAACGGGACCCGCTCATATCCGAAAGGCTTCAAGGTGGCACATCCCGTCGTGAGATGCTCAAGCTTGCGAGTGTGGCAGCAGTGGGTGGCGCGGGGGCAGCGGGGGCGGTCTCCTTGGTACGGCCAGCCCGGCTGCAGCACAGGAGGCGGACGTGGGCGTCCTCCACTTCTTCTCCAATGGCTCGTACACCATTCAAGACACCGCCGCCGGCGCCTATGCGATCTATATCATCGGGGCTGGCGGAGGCGGCGGAGGCGGAGGAAGTTCTTCGGGGATTCCCAATCAGGTCGGAGGTGGTGGTGGAGGTGCAGGTTCCTACATCTTTCACATCCTTGAATTACCTGCGGGAACTATTTTGACCATCCAGAACGGTAAGCCCGGCGCAGGCGGCGCAGGCGGCGCACCCAACGGCAACCCAGGGCAACGAGGAGGGCAGGGTGGTCAGACCGCGCTCTTCTTCGACAACGCGTCAAAGCCGGGCCTCGCTGCCGATGGTGGTATGGGCGGATACGGCTCGCTAGGCAACTCAACTCAGGAAACACCCTTCCCGCCGAGTGGTGGATACTCCCCCTTCCCAGCAACGACAATGATCACCAGCGGAGGCGGTGGGCCTGGCGGCGTGAACCTGGGCCTCTTCGGGATCGATGGGCTCGGTGGCGGGTCTGGGCTCGGAGTGCAGCAAGCGGGCGGAGGTGGCGGAGGAACGGCAACCGCTACCCAAGGTGGTGGTGGGGGGAACGGGTCGGCCGGGGCTTCAGTAAGTCCCGCCATCAACGGAAGCGCGACGGACATCCATGAGAACCCAATCCTCAGTGGGAATAGTGGGGCGGCTGGTGGCGGTGGCGGAGGTGGCGGCGGTGGTGGAGCGCCAGGTGGCTCTGGGGGCAATGGCGGCCCTGGCAGTCCGGGCTTCATCGTCATCTACTTCCTCTCATCAGCCGGCGTAATCGCTCCCAGCTCCACAGGTTCGGGGGCGGGGCCCGGAAATGTAACGGTCCCCGTACCCGGGTGGGTTCTGGGTTGAGAGCAGCGAATGTCTGTCCCGCTGGACGGGCCGGTGGCACACCGTCGTCAACGAACTGGACATTTTCGACCTGAAGGGCAGCCAACTCAGATCGCCTGAAGCCTCCGGCGAACCCCGTCAACAGCAGAGCACGGTAGCGTCACCCAGCGGGTCCTTGGGAAGAGCGTTCACGATCCGCTTGAGGTCTAGACGGCCAGGGGACGGGCTTGCCTCTGCCTGGAGCCAGAGTTGGCGAATCCCGGCCATGGTCAGCTTGACGGCCTCGCTCGTGGTGGGGCTGTCGTAGCCGCCGTGCGGTGGCGCGCCAACAGCGGCAACTTTGCGGCTGATCGAGGCGACCTTGTAGTCGGTTGCGAGCACGGCGACCCCGTTACATAGCGTGGCGGGTAAAGCCGGAGGCTCTCGACACCCTCCAGCTCGCACCAGGCCACGAACTGCTGCCAGTCCGCGGAGTATGCCTGGCGGGTTGATGTGGCCCTAGAGGCGGCGGCGAACTTCTTCGCACTTATCGAAAGCTGGAGGGACTCGGAGGTACCGGCAGGAACGGTGTTGGTGGTAGCAGGGATGAGTTCTGGCATACCAGAACTCACATTTATCGAAATCTCGGAACTCCAATCGCAATGTGGCGGTCGAGCAGGCCGGCGAACTCCGGCTCCTCTCATCGGATCCGGAGTTATAACCAGAAGTTGTGGATGCGCGATCTCCTGAAGGGCGCGACGTACCCTCCAAGTTGAGCAAACAACGATTCCGCCGGATGAAGCCGGCGGGGAGGGATACGCCAATGTTGAAACTAGTCCATGACGCCACCGCGACCCCGGCGGTGACCCCGAGGCGCTGACGATCGACCTCGACGAGCTGTGCCGGGTAGCAGCCCAAGAGATGCTGGCTGTGGCTCTTTTGGCCGAGCGAAGGGCTTACCTCGAGGCAAATGCCGACGACCTCGATGCCACCGGCAAGCGCCTGGTGGTCGGCAATGGCTACGCCCGGGCCCGGGAGGTGACGACCGGGGCCGGGATGGTCGAGGTGAGTGCCCCGCACGTCGACGACCGCCGAGAGGGCGAGCACTTCAGCTCGGCCATCTTGCCCGCCTACATGCGCAAGTCGCCCAAGGTCACCGAGGTGCTACCGATCCTGTACCTCCGCGGGCTCTCGACCGGCGACTTCGCCCCCGCACTCGGCGAGTTCTTCGGGGCCGAGGCCGGCTTGTCAGCGTCGAGCATCAACCGGCTCACCGTGGCCTTCCAGGCCGAGCACGCCGAATGGAGCGGCCGGGACCTCTCTGGTGTCGACTACGTCTACTTCTGGGTCGACGGCGTGCACTTCAACATCCGCCTCGAAGAGGACCGCCTGTGCTGCCTCGTCATCGTGGGCGTGCGCCCCGACGGCACCAAGGAGCTGGTGGCGCTGGCCGACGGTATCGCGAGTCCACCGACAGCTGGGCCGACGTACTTCGCTCGCTGAAAGAGCGCGGGCTGTCCGCCCCGGTGCTCGCTGTCGGCGACGGGGCGCTCGGGTTCGGGCGGCGCTGCGTGACGTGTTCCCCTCCACCCGTGAGCAGCGTTGCTGGGTCCACGTCACGGCCAACTGCCTCGACGCCCTGCCCAAGCGCCTCCACACCCAGGCCAAAGACGCCATCGCCAAGATCTACTCGGCGGGCTCCGCGCCGCTGCGCTCGAAGCGGTCAAGGCCTTCGCCGACGAGTTCGCGGCGTTCGACAAGGCCGTGAAGAAGATCACCGGTCAGCTCGACGTCCTGCTCGCCTTCTACGACTTCCCGGCCGAGCATTGGATCCACCTGCGGACCACCAATCCCATCGAGTCGACCTTCTCGACAGTACGACTCCGGACCAAGGTCACCCGCGGCGCTGGTTCGCGCAAGGCCGGACTGGCCATGGCCTACAAGCTGCTCGACGCCGCTCAGGACCGTTGGCGCCGCATCAACGGCCACGAGCTCGTCCCGCTGGTCCACGCCGGCGCCACGTTCATCGACGGCAAGCTACAAGAGAGGATTGTGACCACCGACAGCGACAGCAGCACCGGGTCCGTCGCCGCCTGATCGAGAAACCTCATCCACAACTATTGACAATGACTCTCGGATCCGCGGAGCGGACCCCTCTCCTCTCAGCGTCGTGGTCTCAGAGCAAGCCTGATGACGAACGTGCATCGCTCGAGGATGTGGGGAGCTCGGGCTGCTTCACACGACACGAAAAGGACACAAGAACACAGAAAAGACACGAAATTGTGGTCATTAACGGTCAATTTGGCAAGTGCCGGATACCGTGTTTCGCCTGGTCAGAACGCATAAACAGCGCTGACGAGGCCTTTCGCATCCGCGCTTCGGTCGGTTCGATTCCCGCCACCTCCAAGGGTGCTCATGGGAAACCGTGAGCATCGTTGGAGGTGCGCCTGGTCCCTCGTAACGCTCCTGAATGGTGCGCGCCCACTCGATGGCGTCGCTCACCCGGATGCCCGATGGTTGCGGGTTCGTCCAGAGTTCGAGATTCTCAGGACGATTGTCGTCACGGACGCCGTTTCGATGGTGCACGGTTTCACCATCGAGTAGGTACCGGCCAAGCAGGTCCTCTGCCACGAGTATGTGCTCGAACACATACGGTCCACTTGTGGCTCGAGGATGACCAGGAACGCGCACCATCACATAGCCGGCTTTGTGCCTGGTACGTCCACCTTTCCAGTTGCCGTTCGCCTGTCCCTCGACATCCCTGCAGCGAACGCAAGTCTCAGACTTCAGCTGTTTGACCCGGCCACACCTGCAAAGGTCTCGCGATCGGCATGAGGGGCACCGAAGGTGTCGACTCGATGGACGAAAAACACGCGCAGGCACCCATTGCAGCGTCGACACCGCACGAGGCCAAGGTAGCGAAAGGTAGTAACTGGCCCAGCTGGTCGATGCGCGGCCGGCCTGGACGCCGCCTCATCTACCTGCGCTCCGCGAATGTGGGCCTCCGGCCACAGTGGGCAACATGGCGTTGATTCGATCGAGCGCCGCCTCGATGAAGCCACGGTTACAGGATCGCGGCCTACGGCTGACCGTTTGCAGAGCCGAGGTCCCGGGGGAGGTTGGTCGTGGCATCCGGGTCGACTTCGACGCCTAGGCGGTCGAGCTTGTCTCGAATTTGGTAGAGGACCGGCTGCGGCGCGGAGCGTGCCTCCTGCTCGTCCAGCATGACTAAATGGAAGTACCGGATTACCTTGCTTCGTCTCGCGCCTAAATGACATTTTGGCCTTTACGCACGCGCTGGCCGCCGTCAGCCGCACGGGCAAACAGGCCAAGCTGCTGGCGGTTCATATGTGGAGCATCGCCCCATCGTTCACGTCCTCCGCAATCGGAGTTGATGCTCTCGTGGGCAGAGAGCCCAGACAGCTCCGCTATCACGATGCAGCTAACGAGGTGCGAGCTGAATTCCTCGAACAACTGATAGAGCGGCACCAAAAAGTCGGTGCGCCCCTTCTGATTGTCCCGTACAGAAGCAGCCACGTCTCGATGGTGGGTACGCCTTTCCGACTCCTCTAGCCGTCTCGATTTCAGTGCCGACGGTGCGCTTCAACGCTTGGCGGAGGTCCTCGACCGCGACCACCAGTGTCGGAAGGCCCAATTGATTCCAGTTGTCCTTGGGTACCAGCCAATGGTCTCTGGTGCCGACCCCGTCGGAGACCCGCATTAAAGCGAGATGCAGGACGTGGTGAACTGAACGCTTCGCAGCGGGCAAACCCGACCGGGCTGCTGGCTCCGGTCGCCGACCTATCGGGCGGAACACGCTCATTCGCCAGTTCGTTTCTTTCTGATCTCACTGAATTGGTTCGTCTCCGGCGAAGGTCGTGCGATGCATATCTCGCGGCGACGTTGGGTCATAGCGAAGTGCTCGGTGCAAAACGCCCCGGTTGTCCCAGATCACGACATCCCCGACCTCCCAATGGTGGCGATAGACCCGCTCTGGAGCCGTCGAGCGGTCCAGGAGGTCATCGAGCAAGGCCCGCCCATCCCCTGGGTTAAGGCCCGACGACGTGGTCGGTTGTGGCCCCGAGCACGAGCGACTTACGTCCAGAGCGGTGCGTCCAGACCAGCGGGTGTTCCTTGACTGGTCGCTGCCGCCACATCGTCACCTCCTCGGGAGTGGGGTCGGGGTTGACGAGCCGCTGCGTTGCTTCGATGGAATGGACAACGCGAAGCGAGTCACAGCGCGCTTTGTCCGCTTCTGGCAAGTCCTCGTACGCCTGGTAGGAGCTGGCGAACTCTGTGTCACCACCCCAATCAGCCACAGCCCTCGCGCTGAGCATCGTGGCCATGATCGGTATGTCATCGGTGCAGCCGTCGATGTGCCAATCGAAAGTACCCTTCAAGTACTGGGCCACGGGGTTCTTCTTGGGATCCAGGGTGACCCGGAAGATCTCTGGGTTCTCGCCACTTCCGAGTTTCTCAACGGTGCCGAGCTTGCGGCTGAACGCCACTTGGCTTTCGTCATCGAAAAAGATGCCCCGGAAGACCAGCACCCCATAGGACTCCAACGCTTCGAGCGTCCAGGCCGGCAGGGTCTTGTCATGCTCGAGCCGGTCACGGTCCACACCTTCGACGAGAGCGCCGACGGTGGGTGTCAGTTTGTCGGTCGCGATCGCTGTCATCTCAACTCCAACTGTCCAAGGACAAGGTCCGCCATGGCGGCCGGGCTTCCGTGGCCCGGACGAAGCACGAGGTCTGGTGAGTTAGGCGGCTCATAGGGGCCATCCACTCCCGTAAGCCCGGGTAGTTGGCCAGAGCGAGCCTTGGCAAAGAGTCCCTTGGGGTCGCGCGCTTCACACATCTCCCGAGGGGTGTCGACAAAAACTTCAAGAAAACGGAGCCCAGCCGACCGATGGTTGTCGCGTACCCGATTGCGGTCAGCCCGGAAAGGAGAGACGAGCGAGACCACGGCAATGAGTCCGGCATCGGCGAAGAGCCTGGCAACCTCGCCAACTCGCCGCACGTTTTCCGCCCTCTCAGCGTCCTCGAATCCCAGATCGGCATTCAGCCCATGCCTGAGGTTGTCTCCGTCGAGCAGATACGCTGCTCGACCGGCCTCGACCAGTCGGCGCTCAACCTCGACTGCGACCGTGGATTTGCCGGATCCGGGCAAGCCGGTAAGCCAGACCGTGGCACCCAATGCGCCTCTCTGGTCTCGCTCCACCGCAGTGGCGTGCCAGGTCACGTTGCTGGCCAACGATGGCTGATCTCCACCCAGGATCATCCCCGCCGCCACCGTGCTCTTGGTCGTCGGGTCAACGAGAATAAAGCCGCCGGTCGAGCGATTCCGTCTGTACGGGTCAAACATCAATGGCTGCTGAGCTCGCAGGCGTATCCGACCGATCTCATTCAGCTCAAGCCGATTGGCCGATTCATCCCGGTGCAGCGTGTTGATATCGAGTCGATATTCGAGCACCTCGACCGATGCCGTGACTGAGCGGGAGGTATGGCGGATCAGGTATCGGTTACCTACAGCGAGTGATGACTGCTCGGAAAACCAGCAGACCGTGGCGTCGATGTCCTGACTGACCGTCGGCCGGTTGTTGGGCCGGCAGAGCATGTCGCCCCTGCTCACATCGATGTCATCAGTAAGCCTGATCGTCACCGATTGTGGAGGAAAGGCCCGATCGATCACCTCGCCGCCTGGTGCCCTCACTTCGGCAACCCTTGACGTAAACCCAGACGGCAGCACAACAACCTCGTCGTCAGGCTGAAAGACGCCGCTACATACGGTGCCCGCATAACCCCGGTAATCATGGAGATCGAGGTCGGTTCCGGATTGGGGCCGGATCACGTACTGAACAGGGAATCGAGGATCTATGAGATTGCGGTCCGATGCGATATGGACGCTCTCGAGGTGCTGCAGCAATGGTCGGCCGTCGTACCAGGTCATGCTCGGGCTCTGATCGACAACGTTGTCCCCCAACAGGGCGGAGACGGGAATGAAGGTCAGATCGTGGACGTCAAGCTTCATGGCGAAGCTCCGAAACTCCTCCTGTATCTCTTCGAAGCGATCCTGCGACCAATTGACGAGGTCCATCTTGTTGATGCACACGACCAAATGGGGAATGCCCAGCAAACTGGCGATGAACGCATGGCGACGTGATTGCTCCAACAATGCCGTGACGCGCATCGATCAGGATCAATGCCAAGTCCGCGGTGGACGCACCGGTAACCATATTGCGGGTGTACTGGATGTGTCCAGGTGTGTCCGCAATGATGAACTTCCGTCGTGGCGTCGAGAAGTAGCGATAGGCGACGTCGATCGTGATGCCTTGTTCACGTTCGGCCCGTAGACCATCGGTCAACAAAGCCAAGTTGGTGTACTCATCACCGCGTTCTCGAGATGTGCGCTCGACCGCTTCCAATTGGTCGGCAAATATTGACTTGGAATCGTAAAGCAGGCGACCGATCAAGGTGGATTTCCCGTCGTCCACGGAACCCGCAGTCGCCAAGCGAAGCAGTTCCGACATCAGAAGTAACCCTCCCTCTTTCGGTCCTCCATGCCCGCCTCGGACACTCGATCGTCGGCACGCGTCGCACCGCGCTCGGTAAGCCGAGTCGCCGCCACCTCCGCCAGCACGGCGTCAATCGCAGATGCCGAAGACTCAACACAGCCCGTGCACGTCGCATCACCGATTGTTCTGAACCGGACGGTCGTTTCAAATGCCTCTTCACCTTCGAGGACCGTCACGAACGGTGACGCCGGCAAGAGCATCCCATCCCGCTCGAAGACTTCACGTCGATGGGCGTAGTACAGGCTCGGCAGCTCGATGTCCTCCTCGGAGATGTATTGCCAGATGTCGAGTTCGGTCCAGTTCGAGAGCGGGAACACACGAATGTGTTCGCCTTTTCGATGCTCTCCGTTGTAGAGACTCCACAATTCCGGTCGCTGGCTCTTGGGATCCCATTGACCGAATTCATCTCGAAAGCTAAAGACGCGCTCCTTGGCTCTTGCCTTCTCTTCGTCACGCCGGGCCCCGCCGAACACCGCATCGAACCGGTTTTCAAGGATCGCCCTGAGAAGGGTGACCGTCTGGAGGCGATTCCGGCTGGCGCGCGGACCAGTCTCCTCCGCCACTCTGCCGGCGTCGATGTCCTCCTGCACGTTCGCCACCACAAGGCGGACCCCGAGACGATCAACCGAACGGTCCCGGAACTCGATGACCTCTGGCAGATTGTGTCCGGTATCCACGTGCATGATGGGAAAGGGCAGCGGGGCAGGCCAGAAGGCCTTGGTCGCAACGTGGAGCATGACGACTGAGTCCTTGCCCCCCGAATACAGCAAGACGGGCCGCTCGAAGCTGGCCGCCACCTCGCGAACGATGTGGACGGCCTCAGCTTCGAGTGTACGCAGATGAGAGATCTCGTACGTGATGCTCACGAAGTCCGCGGCCTTTGAGAGCACTCACGTGGCCACGTTGGCGCGGACCACTCGTTCGGGGGAAATGTCAGCCAGGTCATGTGCACCATCACGAACTGGCAGTCGATGTACCTGGCAGGTCGGTTCCGCAGAACGGCTGAGACTGGACAGGGACAAATCCACTCTTCTCCGCTTTCATCACCCAGGAACACAACTTGGCTGGGTCATGCCCGAAGATCGTGGAGTAGTTGATGGACGTCGGTAGCAGTCCGTTGACGTTGTACGACTTCAGCCCGCGGAGATCCTTGATAACTGCAGCTCGTGTCGGGTTCTTGCCAGCCAACTCCAAACCCTTGATCATGAGGTCAGCGCCCGCCCATGCTTCGTATTGGGAGTAGCTCGGAAACTGGGTCTTACTGAAGTGTGCGTATTTTTCGAGAGCAGACTGCATCTGCTGCGTCGCCGCGTTCGGCAGGTCGAATGGGCGGAAGAAGGACAAGAAGTACTGACCTTGGACCGTGTTCCACACCGGCGACTTGATCACACTGGGCTCGTACCCATCGGCATACAGAACGGACTTCAGCTTCACGCCAGCCTGCTCGAGGGCAGTGGCGAGCGCATAGCTCGAGGCGTCGGCGAGTTCGGGAGTCATCGCATTGACTCCGTCCTGCTTGGCGACGAGTGCATCGGCCGTGAAGTTCACCGCACCGATTGGAACAGACGTATTGAGGACTCCCACCTTGCCTCCGGCATGCTCAAAGGCCTTTGCGGCCCCTTCGGCAGCCCGAGACGAACTCGGCGAAATACCGTTGGCGTATGTCCCAAGAACCGTCCCACCGTGAGAGTGCAGGAATCCACCGATCAGCGTGTTCACGGGATATGCGGGGTCGACGCTTCCGTTGTCCGAGGCGAACATGTTTGTGAATGGTTGGGTACCCCATTCAGGCCCATCGTCATAGGTTCCGGTAACCGGAACTCCCGCCTCTTGCGGATATTTGTCGGCCAGGAAGAAGAGTGGGCTCTGCGACACGATTCCCAACGCCTTACTGTCGGCCTCCTGGACGAGCGTGGAAATCATGGTAGGGCTGGTCTGATCGTCGAGAACGAGCGGAATGAGCTTGTGTCCATTGACGCCGCCTTCGGCGTTCTGCAAGGCGATCCGAGCATCAAATCCTGCCGGAGAATCACTGTTTCCTGCCGCTCCACCGCCCGTGAGGTCGGTGATGTAGGCGATCGTGATGGGAGCGGGAGACGCAGCTGCCGTCGTCGCATTTGCTCCGACGATGGCAATCGGCACGACGACGATCAACGACAGCAGCGCCTTTCTGATCGCATGACCGAGTCGAGATCCGTCGAGACCGACATCGCCAACGCCAACGCCGGAGTACGTTCGAGGTCGAGTCCCGGGGACCCTCGCTGATTTTCTGACAGAAACGTGCATTTGTGAACTTTCCTCCCCTTGATCCCACGCATGGGTCTTGTTTTCAGTGTTGACGAAACTTCGATATTGAGGTCTGCGAGACCAGCTCATCGTTCTCCCCCATTGTCCGAACCGCTCAAGATGATCGCTCCAGGACAACGCGACGCCGCGGCTGGCTCTTTGAAAGTCGCGGTCGAAGAGTCAAGTGGCATCCTCCAGCGTCTCGAAGGTGAACTGCGCCAGATGCAACAGACAGGACGGCATCGGAGCATCTCGCGAGCGGAGAACGTCCACGACAAGATCGACGTCCTTGTGGAGCAGTGACCGCGCCTGGCGCAATCCGGAGAGGTCGCAATGGCTCGCTGCCAGAATCGCCTGTGCCCTGCTTCCTCCACTTCCGTGGGCCAGCACCTCTGCCAAGGCGAGTGGATCTACCCCGAGCTGCTGCGCAGAGGAGAAGGTCTCCAGAGCTGCGCCGACGTGAGCGACGAAGACAAGATTGTTGAGCAGTTTGGCAAGCTCCCCTGAGCCCAACGGTCCCAGATGGATGACTGGGTTCCCAAATGTCTCGAACACCGGCCGACAGCGATCGAAGTCAGATTTCTCACCACCGCCCATGACGAGGAGTCGGTGCTCGGCAGCAGCAACGCCTCCCCCGCTGACCGGAGCATCGACGACGGCGACGCCAGCTGCGTCTGCCTGTTCGGCCAGTTTGAAGCACGTTTCGGGGTGAATCGTGGAATGGACGGCAATCGTGCCTCCCGCTCCCATACCCGCCAGCACGCCTTCGGCGCCGAGAACCACCGCTTCGACATCGGCGTCGGAGACCACACAGATTCCGACAACGTCGCTGGCCGTGCCGACCTCGGCTGGGCTGGCGGCGATGCGTGCATCAGCGAACGGCTTGGCCGACTCGGACCGTCGGGCCCATACGGTCAGTTGGTAGCCCGCTTCTTTGATACAGCGGGCCATCGGCGCGCCTTGGCTTCCGAGGCCGATGAAGCCCACTCGCAGACTTGGGGCGCCGGATCGAGACGGAGTGACTCGGTCGTCACCCATCAGCGTCTTGCTTCTCTGCCCAGGCATCCTCAACCGCTCCACTGAGCGCGTCACCCTTGGCGAAGCCGTAGTACGCGGCGAACTGCAGGACGATCTCGTCCATCTCCTGCTTGCTTATGTCACCAGAGAGGATCGCCGACCGAACATGGGTCTTCAATGGCATCGGCGAATCATCCAGAGCCACCGAAGCGACCGTGATGATGCGGCGCTCACGACGGGTGAGACCCGGCCGCTGCCAGACGTGGCCGAACACGAAATTGAGGATGCCGGCATGTCGGTAGGGGGTCTCCGGAGCGGGAGCAGGGAGCAGATTCACACTGACGAACTCCTCGACGCCTCGTTCCATGCGTTCCGACCAGTCGCTCTGTCCCAGCGTGTCATTGGGCAGTTCTGGCCACGCACTGGCCTCGCGACCTTCCTCCTGCTCGATTCGGGCCCATTGGCGGGCAATGACCATTTCAAGGTGCGAGGCCTTCGGCCACCCGCAGTACACCGCGAACTGAAGGACGAACTCGAGCATCGCTTCGAGCTCGATGTCCCGGCTCTTCATGGCGGCATAGACATGTGCATCGATCGGACCGGGTGCGTCGGCTGCAGCGACACACGTCAGCGTGACCCAGCGCCGATCCCTGCGGCTTAGATCTGTGCCAGCCCAGACGGTGCCGAAAAGGAAGTCTTGGGTTGCCGCCGCGAACGGCGTGGTCGCAGGCGACGGCTCCTCGCCCATCACGTCTCTGAACGTCTGCACCGCATCCGTCTCACTCATGGAGTGCCTTTCGCCTCGTTCCCGACAAAAAAGCCCGAACTACGCGGCGGGGTCGAAGGAACCGTTTCTGCGCGTTTCGGTGTCCTTCGACATCACCGAACCGCGGCCGCTTGACGGTCATGACCCCATCGTCAAGGCAACTCGGACCGAATCTCGCTCGGCCGTCCGGTGCGTGAGCAACGCGAACGCTTCCTCAAATTGTTCGAGTGGAAAGGCATCCCCGAGTAGGTCGGCAGTGGGAACATCCCCGTGATTCAGTAAAGCCACGGCTCGCTCCGTGTCGAGCCCAGCGCCGGGGTGAAGGGTGATCCGCCGAGTTGGGATCCAATCGCTGTGAAACCCCTCGAGCGGGCGGTCCTTCATTCCAGCAACGACCACGTGGCCGCCCTTGCGAACCAGTTCCATTGCCAGATTGACGGTGACCGGACTTCCCGAAGCGGCGTCGATGACCACGTCGGCACCCTGCCCGTCGGTGATTTTCCGGATGCTCTCGACTGGATCCTCGGCGTCGACGTCGACGACGTGGTCTGCCCCGATTGCCAGCGCGCGCTCGAGCCTGAATCGGTCCCCAGAGGTCCCGGTAACGATGATGCCGTCCGCTCCCGCGGCCCGAGCGGCGACGATGCAGGCCATGCCCATATGGCCGGGACCCTCGATGACCACCACGTCTCCGTCCTTCACCGGGTCGACCCAGGTGATGGCGCAGCTCAGAGGCTCGAACACGGTGAGCTCTGCGGCGGAGAGGTCTTCGCGCAAGCGATACACGGAGGATCCCGGAAGGAGTTCGAGATGCTCCGCGAACCCTCCGTAGAGACCTGAGCCCTCGGCGATACCAAAGTCGTGTCCATAGATTCGGTAGCCGTCTGGCGTGATCACCAGCTCTCGAACTGCGACGCGGTCGCCTTCTGCGACGCCCCACTCCCCAGCAGTCACCGCATCGATCTTCTCAATCCGGCCGACGATCTCGTGGCCTGGGATGGACGGGAAAGCACCACCCCAAGAGGTGTGGACGTGGCCACGGAAGTGATCGACGTCACTGTGGCAGATGCCGGTGGCCTCGACACGCATCACAGCACCGCCTGGCTTCGGATCGGGTACTGGGAAGTCGCGCATCTCCCAGGTTTCGTCTCCGTTGAACACGACAGCACGACTCATATCAGCACCCTTTCCAGGAGTTTTGTAGCGTTCCCAACGGCGCGCCGGGTGGCATCACACGGACCTTCGGACTCGATGGCTGGTCCCACCATCTCCAGTTCAAACGGACCGGAATAGCCGCTGGCGACGATGGCCTCAATGAATCCTTCGATGTCCAGATCACCGTCGCCGGGTACGACCCGGCCCCCTGGTGATGGCTTCGCCGTCGTACCGAACAGCGCGTCAGCAAACTGCACCGCCGCAATCCGCGGTCCAGCGCGTCGCACCGTCGCCTCGACATCACGTTCCATCCAGCAGTTCCCCAGGTCAGCGACGAGTCCGATGCCGGCCGCATCGGCGACGTCAATGGCGTCTCTCAGGGTGTGAACGAATGATTGGTCTGTCCTCAGTGAAGGCTCGATGGCCAAACGAACTCCCTTTGCCTCGGCAAAAGTCACACACGGCGCAACCGCCTCGGCCAGGGAAGCCATCAGTTCATCAAACGTGCGGCCGTCTCGCCGCCCAGGCGTGAAATAGGGAACGCCGCCCACTTCGACAGCTAGGTCGACGGCCCGGTTGATGTCTGCGCGCGTGACGTCCCAAGAATCTGGAGCGGAGAGATCAAAATTGCGGGTAATGATGGTGGTCGCCGTCATCGACCGGTCTCGCAGCGCCCCCAGAGCACGATCACGCCCGTGCACCTCTACCTTCATGAGAAGAAGCCCAACCAGACGGATGTCGAGTTCGTCCCAAAGCTGCAGCTCGTCCGAAAATGGGGACTTGTAGGTGCACATTTCGCTTACAGCCAAGCGCGGGTGGGTCATTGCGCTAGCCCCTCGGTCTCGCGGATCTCTGCTTCGAGCCAGCGCACCTCGCTGAAGTTCTCCCGACCACTACGCTCGAGAAGAAGTCCGAGAGCCGTCCGCTTTTCGCTCAGGGCCAATGCGTCATTCGGAGACTCGGTGAGGACGATGTCGAGCAGGTGCAGCGCCTCCAATGGCCGCCCGCTCTCGAGGTGGGCTTGGGCGCGCTCAAGCAGGGGCGCGGTGCCACCAGCCAGATCGATGAGATCTCCTGGCGATGGCGCCGACAGGGACGTCGTAGAGCTCGGTGGTGGATTCGTAGCGGAACCAACCCAGGTACTCCTCCCAGATGGCACGAACGAGCCACGGCACCTTCCCGTGACCCTGGGGAATATCAAGCTCTGGTGGGAGCGAAATCGAACCCATCAGCGTCCACAGGTCGACGCCCGCATTCATTCCCTCAAAGGTTCTGTCCCGGATGTACTGGGTGGCGTCGCGAATCTGAGCAAGCCGAGCAACGATCTCGTCGTTCCCACTGGATCGGTTCTCCATGGCCCGTCACGAGTACCTCGGGCCCGAGACCGATGACGCGGTCGATTGACTCAATGAACGTACGCGCGCTGCGGATCTTGTCGCCGCGCAATGTGTAGAGATTCGGGATATGTCCGAACAAGGGACCAGTAAGATTGCCCGTGAAGACCGTTCTCTCCTCGGGAAGCCAGACTACGTGCGAATCAGTCGTCTCACCGCCGGGGGTCGAGTGAAGCTCGAAACGACGTCCACCGAGTGCAACGAGATGACTATCCGAGAAGATTGTCGTCTGCACTGCTTCAGGTGGCTGAAAGGAGCGGTCCACGTTCGCGATGTCTTGACTCCAGAGCCTTCCCGAGCGGCGCGAGAAACAGGGCTGAAGGTTTCGGAAGTACTCACGTACCTCAGCATGATTCTCCTGGACGATGGTCTCAACACCCGGCGCATCGAACTGGGACCAGCCCCCCACGTGGTCCGGATGACCCTGCGTAAAGACGATGACTCGGAGTGGACCATTGCTCACACTTGAAAACCGCTCCTTGATCGCTGACGCCTCGTAGTACATACCGGTATTGATCTGGAGATCACCCTCATCTGTGGTGATCAAGTAGCTGTTCGAAATCCCCCTCGACATGAAGATGCCTTCGCCGAGGCGAACCGCGTCCTGCTTGCCTTCCCCTTCCTTTACGATTCAGGGCGTTGAGGGGCTGTTTCATGTCGCTCGGCCGGTTTCGAACTCTGGCCGGATGTCGAACGCGTCCATGTAGAAGGAAAAGCGTTCACGCAATTCATTCGGGTCCAGGCCGAAGTCGCCTTCGAGGTCGTAGACAACCCGTGCGCTCCGGTTCTGCGAGCTGATAGCCATGTAGTCCTCCAGATCCCCGAGGGACTCAGCAGTGACCGGCAAACCGGCACGTTCCAAGACGCTGCTCGCCGTGTTCACCTCGTCCTGCACGATCTCGCTGAACATGACTTCGACCAGCTGACCTTCGGGCACGAGATGCCGATCCCGTAGATAGCTCCGAAGCATCAGCTCGAGGCGTCCGACCCAATAGTCGACGTGAGCTGTCGATGTCCGGTTCTTTCTGACTGCTCTTCACCAACATGCCGCGCATTGTGAGGAGCGAGCGCAGCGTCGCGGCTGGATCACGATGGATCATGACAACCGTTGCGTCTGGGTACGTCTTCAGCAGCGGTCCCAACTGCTCACTGTGCTGATTCGACTTGAGCATCCAGCGCTTGTCGCTCGGAAACTGCCAAGCCAGAAGGCTGAGTACGCTCCGCATATAGAGGTAGTGCGGCGTCTGGTCGTGACTGAAGTAGTCGTCCCGAAATTTCGGAACGTTTGCCATCCACTCCCACTGATAGCTGGAGAAGTCGGGAACCTGCAGTTCGTTCTCACCGCACGCGTGGTCCGGCGACTGCTCGTGCATGACGGCGAGGACGGCGTTCTCGCTCAATCGTTGCCATCGCTCGTTGGCCCGGGTCCACCGAGGATCGGCACCCTCGGGTCCGGGCTGTTCGCCGGGACGCGGCGCCGGCTGTGCGGCGAGATAGACCGGCAGGTGACGCAGACGGCGATCCGCTGCGAGCAGGTTCTCGAGATGAGTGCTCCCGGAGCGAGGGAGGGCGATGACATTGATTGGGCGGACGATGGCGACGTCATGCGAACCCGGATTCTCTGTCCAATAGTTCTCGATCAGGAGTCGGTTGGCAGCCGCTTTGACGCAGTGGTCCCGGAAGATTTTCTTGTGTGCTTTCCAAACATTCTCGTCCGCTCCGACCTCGGCCAGCAGTAGTTGCAACCGCTCGGTAAAGTCCATAGCGCCGAAGTCGTCCAGGCCGGTGTCCTCACGAGCCGACGCCAGCACCGCTTCGACACTCAGGTCCAGGGAGTCCCGCTCCGCACCATCGAGCCAGGCTCGTTCTTCAGCGGGGCGAACGCTGTCACGCAGCCCTTCAACCCGGATGGTCTTCATGGCCATGCGGGTAGCTCCGAGATGTCCGACTTGCCCGCGTTGGCCAACCAACCGCCGTCAATGACCACGACGTCGCCCGTGTGGAACCGCGATTCATCGCTCATGAAGTACACCCCGATGCCCTCGAACTCATCGGCCCTGCCCATTCGACCCATCGGGTTGTAGGAGCGGACTCGAGCCATTACGGGATGGTCATCTGGAAGCTGCACCGTTTCGCTCTCCGTGTGACCAGGACAGACCACATTTGAACGGATGCCATAGCGACCGGCCTCGACCGCGATGCCACGCGACAGGGCGACGAGGCCGCCTTTGGCTGCGTTGTAGTGCTGCATGCCAGGGCTGCCGGTCAAGGCAGACAAGCTGGCGCAGAAAAGCAGTGACCCACCCGGGTCGCCGGCGTCGTACCGGGCCTTCATGTGCCGGGCTCCCTCACGAACCGTGAGATACGCCCCGTGGAGATTGACCGCCAGCAGGCCATGCCACTGGTCCGAGGTCATGTCGAGGAAGCTCCGCTCGTTGCGCATCATTCCGGCATTCGCGATAACCCCGTCGACCCTGCCCATCTCGGCCACGGCCTCGGCCATGGCCTCGATCACCCGGTCCTCGTCGCTGACGTCCACTTCTTGCGTCAGCACACGAGCACCGAGTTCCGTGAGCACCTTGGCGGCCTCGCCGTTCTTCTCGGCCCGACGACCCCAAACGACGACGTCGCCACCGGCGCGGGCGATCCCTTGAGCAAATCCGAGCCCGATCCCAGCGTTCCCCCCGCTGATCAGGACCACCCGACCCCCGTAAATTAAACACTTCAATATTGTTATCACAATATTGTATTTGCTTCAAGCGCGCTTATACTGAAGATATGGCCAGGCCTGCCCCAGCCGCGACTCGAGCGGCGCTGATCGTCTCGTTTCTCACCGCTCACCCCTCGCGCGGGTTCACGATCACAGAGCTCGTCAAACAGCTGGGGATGAATATCGCCTCAGCCCACGCCACGTTGGCGGTTCTTGGCGACGCGGGGTTCGTGACGCGGGATCCCGTCCATCGCACCTACGTGCTGGGTCCTGCGCTCGCCGCCACCGGATTCGCCTCACTCCAGCAGCACCCCGCCATCGGTTTCGCAATTGACCAGGCTGAGCTGCTCGCCGAGGAACTCGACGCTGAGGTGTGCGTCTCCGCTCTCGCTGGCCGCGACGTGATCTTGCTCGCCCGAAGGGGCCCTGAGCCCCTGGGGACAGCTCTCGGGTATCCCGGAGATCGCACTCCCCTGCTTGCCCCGGTGGGCGCAGTTTTCATGGCCTGGACGGACGATGGGGCAGCTGTGACCCAATGGCTTGAACGCGGCATCGTTGAGTCCGCCCCTCATGGATTTCTACCGGCGAGTGCTCGTCGACATTCGAGAGCGTGGATTCAGCGTCCCGATGCCGGCGATTGCTGCCCCCACCGTTGTTGAAGCTGTCGCCCGGCTCCGCGAGGAGCCCAACGACGAGGCCGAACGACATTACGCCGAGGCGTTCAGAGATGTTGAGGAGCTCTTACTGCTACCAGGCGAGCTCGATCCTCTCCAGGAAGTCCGGTTCAAGACTGTTGCCTCACCGATCTTCGATCCGATCGGTCGGGTCCTTCTTTCCATCAGCGTCACGGCCGGAGAGGAAGCCGTTCCTGTTGTCCGCGTTCTCGAGCTCGGACACCGAGTCTCGCAGTCTGCCTCCATTGCGACGCGAAGAGCGCGCGGACGGGTGCCCACTAAAGCGGAAATCGAACAAGCAGTGGATCTTTCCACCGAGGTCGAGACCAAGTAATTCGGTCTCAACGAGTCAAACGACGACGACCTTCGACGCTGAAACTCGGTGGCCGAATATCGAGCAAGAGAGGTAATCGATGACGCGATGGCCCAAGCCACCCGAGGGCAGCTGGACTGAGCATTTCGGGCTGAGCACCGACCCGGTGTCCTACGAGGACTCGATCTCTCCGGACTTCTACGAACTCGAGCGTGAAGCGATCTTCAAGCGGGCCTGGCTGAACGTGGGGCGGGTCGAGCAACTGCCGCGCAACGGCAGCTACTTCACCAAGGAGATCGCTGTGGCCGGGACCTCAGTGGTCCTGGTGCGAGACGGATCCTCGGATATCAGGGCGTTCCACAATGTCTGTCGTCATCGCGGCAACAAGTTGGTGTGGAACGACTATCCGGGCGAGGAGACGAGTGGGGTCTGCCGCCAGTTCGTCTGCAAGTACCACGGGTGGCGCTATGGGCTCGACGGCCAGTTGACCTTCGTCCAGCAAGAGGGCGAGTTCTTCGACCTCGAGAAGCTGGACTCGGGGCTCGTGCCGGTCCACTGTGACGTCTGGGAAGGCTTTATCTTCGTCAACCTGGCCGACGAGCCGGCCCAGCCTCTGCGCGAATTCCTCGGACCAATGGTAACCGGCCTCGACGGGTACCCCTTCGGCCAAATGACCGAGCGCTTCACCTATCGAGCCGAGATCAAGAGTAACTGGAAGCTCTACATGGACGCCTTCCAGGAGTTTTACCATGCACCGGTCCTGCACCAGAAGCAGACGCCGCCCGACTGGTCAGGTCCTGCGCTCAAGAACGGCTTCGAGGCGCCGCATTATCAGATCGACGGACCGCATCGACTGGTGAGCACGGCGGGGATACGCCTCTACGAGCTGCCCGCGAACATGCGCAAGCCGATCGAGGGGCTTACGCGCAGCGGCAACTTCGGGCCCTGGGATGCGCCCGACCTCGGTGAGATGCCTCCTGGCCTCAACCCGGCGAACTGTGACCCCTGGGGCCTTGACTCGCTCCAGATGTTCCCGAATTTCGTCATCCTCATCTGGAGTCTTGGCTGGTATCTCACCTATCACTACTGGCCAACCTCCCACAACAGCCACGTCTTCGAGAGCACGCTGTACTTCGTTCCGCCCACGACGGCACGCGAGCGTCTGGCCCTCGAGATGGCGGCCACCACCTTCAAGGAATACGGGCTGCAAGATGCCAACACCCTTGAGGCGACCCAGAGCATGCTCGAGTCCCGCGCCATCAGCACCTATCCCCTCTGCGATCAAGAGGTGCTTTGCCGCCACCTGCACAAAGTCACCGGCGAATGGGTGGACGACTACCGCAAAGAAATCGAGGGGATGGTCTGATGGGCGCTGCGTTGCCCCAAGAGTTCTCGGACCTCGAGCGCTTTGCTTCCAGGTGGTGCCTGGCCACCGAGGCGGCGCGTTACAGGGAACGACTGGCAAGTTCGATGGACGACATGCAGGAGTTCTACGACGTCACTATGGCTCGTGGCGAAGAGGCGATCGCCTATTGCGACAGATTTCCCTTCGACGACATGCCGCCCGAGGTCGTCAACCTCATGCAGCTTCTGTATTCCCTGGTCATGATCTCGTTCCCCGTCGAGTGTTGGAGTCAGCCGCGAGTTCCTGACAGCGGTGCGGCGTATCTCGATCTGATTGTCGAGCCAGTGCTTTAGCCGCGCGGCAGTCTGGCACTCCTCTAGTCGGGGCGTGTGATCTCAAAACGGAATTCGGGCACCATCCGGCGATGTCGTTGTACCGCGAATGTTGGCGGCCGACGCCCCCCAACGCGACACGAAAAGGACACAAGAACACAGAAAAGACACGAAATTGTGGTCATTAACGGTCAATTGTGGCAAGTGCCGGATACCGTGTTTCGCCTGGTCAGAACGCACAAATGGCGCTGACGTCGACTTTTGCACTCGCGCCTCGGTCGGTTCGATTCCCGCCACCTCCAAGAGCGGTTCGGCTGCAGACGTGCAGGTCGGAACGTTGTTGGAGGTGCGCCGATACCGCTCGCAGGACACCCGAACAAGAGACACAGATCCGGTGGCGGCGCTGCGCTCGGCTCCTTCCCGCCCTAAACGGGAAGGGTGGCTTCTAAGCCCGCTATCCCGGAGGTAGGTCCTGATAACCAGGGCCGCCCTGGCGTCCTTCTCCCGCCCCACCTCCTCCTTGGACCGGAGCACATCCTCGAGGCTCGCTACCGCCACCTCCTCATTGCCGACTCTGACCTTGACCGACGCGCCGACCAACTCGTCGAAACCGCCCGGAGCCGCGGCCGGCGAGAAGACGATGTCGAAGTCTCCGGCAGCACAGGTCAGATTGAGCATCGCCATCGTTGCCAAGGAGGCTGGCCATCGTGATCGAAGGCGAGGCCCTCTTCGCTGTCGTCCACCCGGATCCCAGCATCGAGTTCGTCGAGTGCTTTGGACAGCCGGCTCAGATTCTCGTCGTTTCGGCTCGGCGTGACATCGACGTCGTGCGTCGCCTCGAGTGGAGCTCCTTGGGCGATGGCGGCGAATGCACCGATAACGACGTAGTCGACCCGGTGGTGGTTGAGGACTCTGAGGATGTCCTCGGCCGAGAGATTCGGCCGGTTCACCTCTTCTTGGCGTTCGCAGAGAACTGGGCCACGTTGCGCCGATGGCGCCGCTCCACCGCGGCCTTCTCGTCTTTGGAGCGTGTGGCGTGACGGGCGGCCAGCACCAGGTCGTGTTCGTCCAGCTTCTCGAGCCGAAAACGAAGCTCCATCCCTGTGCCGGCGAGGATCTTCTGCAAGACCGGGATGCTCGGCTCGCGCCTGCCGCTCTCGATCCGGGCGATCTCGGATTGGGCAACCCCCGCCCGCTCGGCCAGCTCGCGTTGCGAGAGGCCAGCTTCGAGCCGGGCAAGTTGCAGGAACGCACTTGCCGTGGTGGGTGGAGTCTTGACCATGTCTCCATGATAGCCGATCAGTCATCGTGGTCTGATCGGTTTGAACCCGTTCTTGATCAGGTATGGTGGGTCGCCATGACCCGCATAACCCGGTGCGATCTGGGGCGCCCGCTGAACTCCGGCACCGGATCGAGGAGTGAACCGGGGCTACGCTCGCCACGAGGTGCAACAGAAGGAGGCAGCATCATGTCGGAGAGGATCATCGTTCTGCACTCCGAGCAGCCACGGCAGCTTCTCGTTGATGTCTGTTCTGCTCTGGCCGACGCAGTCAACGAACCTCATGCGTGGCGACCCACCGATACCCGAGCTCCTAACCGTCTACGCCGAGGCCGTTTCCGCTGCTCGCTCGTCTTCGGCGAGCGCAGCTGGCTGGACACCCAGGTGCCGACGTCCAAGTGGCTATCATCGACCACTTGTTTGACCGCCTCCGCCAGACGCGAGCAGGTGAGATCGAGATTCCCCTCGCCGATGTGGTCGACCGGCTCCATGCCGAAGCGATCAGCGAAGCGGTCACCGCCTTACCGCGAGCTGGATGGAGCAGTGCAATCAGCTGGCGTGTCGAGAGACGTATTCGTCTAGGGCCTCACGACTCACGTCGGCCAATCGCCTGCCCTGAGCTCTGGCGAGTTCCTCGAGTGCGATCCTCGTTTCTGGTGCAACACGAACGGTGAGGCTGGGAGTACGTGCATTCTCACCCGTCACTGATGGCCGGCCCCGGGGCCGGGCGAGGGCACGCTGCGCCATCTCCTCGGCGAGCTGTTCGGTCAGAAGCCGCCCGTCGGCCAGGTAGACCTTCTCGGTGTCGAGATCGACGTCGGCTCCGATCGCGCCGGGCTTGATCTTGCGTCGTGTCATCGCCTCCCTTCGCTTTTTTCACATGGATGGCGAGGTAACAGTCGGCCTTCTCGATCGCCACGATCTCAAGCTCCCGACCGCGTTCGTCGTCAGCCACCCATCTGAGCGTCGGCTCACCCGTGTCGGGATCGGTGGTGATGGTGGCGGCGGTCATGGCGATCACGTGACGGGCGGACTTCTTGCCGACCCGGTTGCGGGATCCCGGCGTAACCGGAGCGGCTTCACCGGCCTATTATGTCAGACATAAACCTTTTGTGCAAGACGCAATACCGATTCGCCGCCGAGATCGATCACCCGTGAAATCGGCTAATGGTGGAACCCCTTAACCCCTCGTCGGGCTACAACCGGACGCCGCCGTAGGTCGTGACGTCGGCGCCAGAGTCGTACGCCGAGTGCCAGACATCGGCCCACACGGGCAGGGGTTCTCGAGCTGGGTCATGTCGTGTCGTCTGGGCCTTGGCCTCGTGCCAGAGCATCGTCCGCAGGTCCGTGCCCGGGACGTCGCTCAACATGGAACGGTGATTCGGACGCCGTCGTGAGGTGAAGCGATCGCGCATCTCCGACAGGTACAGGCCTCCAGGTCCGACGACTTTGGTCGAGATGTGCCGATCCTCGAGTGGAACGTGCTCCTCGAACCCGGCGAGCACGAGCTTGTAGATGCCGGCCACGTGGTCGAAGACCTTGGGAGCCTTGCGGATGCGGTACCACGGGTTGGGAGTCACATGGTGGTGGATGCGCAAGGCCGAACTGCGATGCTCGATCTCTTCCACGAAGTGCCACAGCAGCATGGTGCCGACCCGCTCGTCACTGCCCTCGAAGAGCTCGTGGCGGTTGTCGAACACCATCTTGAACAAAGGCGTAAAGGTGGCCTCGAGATTGGCGATGTAGGCCAGGTGGAACTCCGTGCTCTCGCGTTCCAGGAGCTCGTCATAGGCCGCGTTGGCCGCCGCGTAGGTCTCCTGGAGCCCTGGGTAGCGCTCGATCATCGCCTTGGCGTGGGCACGATGCGCCCGGGCGTGCTGAGCCTCTTGGCGCACGAACAGGTCGGCCTCCTCGGCCATATCGGCGTCGGTGAAGCGCGGCAATGCCGCGCGGGTGGCCGAGACGAGATAGCGCTCGAAGGCGATGGCGAGGAAGGTGAACGTGTTGCCGAAGAGCCCGAAGCTCGGGTTGGCCGGCTGCCACTGGAAGGCCACGGTGTCGTCGATCGGGAAGCGGATGTGCCGGACCGTCAGCTCTGTCATTCGGTCCAGCTTTACAATGTTGTGCCAGAATGTAAAGGCGATGGAACAGCCCGATCCCGCCACCACCACGAGCGAGCGCATCCTCGACGCCACCCTCGAGGTGCTGGCCCGATCCGGGGCGCGCCGGCTGTCCCTCTCGGACGTCGCCGCCATCGCCGGGGTCTCGCGACCAACCCTCTATCGCTGGTTCCCCTCCAAGGAAGACCTGCTCGAGGCCTTCGGCCGCTACGAACAGCAGCGCTATGACGAGGGGATCGCCCAGGCCGTCGCCGGGCTCGAAGGCGACGCTCGGCTCGAGGCGGTACTGCGCTTCATCGTGGAGTTCCAGCACACCTACTCTCTCCGGCGCATCGTCGATGTCGAGCCCGAGCACGTCGTCCATCAGATGACCCGGGTCATGCCGATCATGCGTGACCGGCTCCTCGCCCACTTCCCGAGCCCCGATGGTCGTGTCGTGGCCTCGGTCGTGACCCGGATCGCGCTCGAGCCACGCGCTCGATCCCCGACGACGACCCCGCCCTCTTCTACGCCGAACTGCGGCACGCCGCCGGCCTCACGTCCACCCACACGAGTCCTGCCCGTCGCCCGCACCAGCCGGCGCGGCCGATCTCCCGAAAGAAGGTCCGATGAACGCCACACGGCACGGCAGGCTCACCCAGGCATTCCTGGTAGCGAACTCCCTGTTCTGGCTCCCCTGGGGCCTGCTCAACCTCATCAAGCCCCAGTCGTGGTCCGGTGAGGTCATACCCGGAATGGACGTGTACGACCTGTCGAGCCCCGTCGCCCGGACCGAGGTCCGAGCCATGTACGGCGGCCTCCAGATGGCGGTCGGGACCGCCGCTCTCGTCGGCGCCACGCAAAAGAAACACCGTGACTCGGCCCTCGGCTTCTTCGTCCTCGCGCTGAGCGGCCTTTCCCTCTGCCGACTCGGCGGCATGGTCGCAGAGGGAGACGACTCCTATCTGTCCTTCAGCACCAAGATCGCCCCCGGCAAGTACAACCAGGTCGGCCTGGCCATGTACGAGCTGCCCACCATGATCTTCGCCTGGGTGCTTTTTATGCTCCGCCCTCGATCCAAGAAATCCGCCGCGTAGAGGCTGAGTGACTCCCGAAAGTGCCTGCGGGGCACCTTCGACGACCGTCTTCCCGCACTCCACCAGACGGGGCCGAATGTCCTACCTCGATAGGACACGAATTGGAGACGGGCGCCTCGAACCACCGAGTGCCAGAGCATGCCAGCGAGTGTCAACAAATACCTCTCCGTCACATCAAAAGGTCACGTAGATTGGACTTCATGCACTTGACGTGCACTTCTACAAAAGGTGCATCGACGGTTCGATTCCCGCCACCTCCAACGATGCTCAAGGGAAACCGAGTGAGCATCGTTGGAGGTGCGCCTGGTCCCTCGTAACGCTCCTGGATGGTACGCGCCCATTCGATGGCGTCGCTCACCCGGATGCCTGATGGTTGCGGGTTCGTCCAGAGCTCGAGGTTCTCAGGACGGTTGTCGTCCCGCACGCCGTTTCGATGGTGAACGGTTTCCCACTCGAGCAAATGCCGGCCAAGCAGGTCCTCCGCCACGAGTATGTGCTCAAAGACATACGGCCCACTGGTGGCTCGAGGATGGCCTGGAACGCGCACCATCACGTACCCGTCCTTGTGCTTGGTACGGCCACCTTTCCAATTTCCGTTCGCCTGTCCCTCGACATCCCTGCAGCCACCGCAAGTCTCAGACGATGCAGAACTACCCCAGCGGTCCATGATCAGTTTGCAGGAGTGCTCGAAAACTCAAGTGCGTGCTTTGCCGGGTTGTACGTCACGAGGTAGACCGGACCGATTGCATAAGGTCGATCAACAGCGAAGGTAACTGGTGTTCCTGTTCCGGGAATGATCGCACCGCGCACCTTGTATCCCGCCTGGGCCAAGCTCACCCGAGTCAGGTCCTTTCCGGCGGCCTTGGCAATGGCCTTCAGGAGCGCCACATTGGTGCACGCTGACTCCACCGCTTAGGCGCTTTGATCCGATCCACTCTGGAACTCACTGGGCGGTGTGATCACATCGCTGGGATATGCCTTTCGAATTATTCGGTAACACTCCTGCACCGCAGGTTCCTGCCATATTTGGTACTTGGAGGGAACCGGACTGGTGGTCACGAGGTTTTTCAAGTATTTCGGTGCGATCGAGGAGCCCGATACCGCGGCCACGAGAGACCCCTCGTTGGTCGCCATCCACGCGGGGTCGTAGGAACTCTGATTGTTCTGGAGGGACTCGGGCCAGATCGTTCCTCCCGTACCCACCGCAACCACATCATTCACGTCGGCTGACTGAAACTTCTGGGAGATGATTGCGACCTGCTGGTTGGATGCTGTCTCATCGCCCGGTGGAGCATCATCCACGGCGCTCTGCTCGAATCACTATGCACATGCCAGCACAGATTGCAGGGCCTTCTGGACGATGTGCATCTCATTCTCATCGGTCCTGGACCCGGCAAAAACTCCGACAATCTTGCCTTTGAACGATCCACGATGAGCCAGGGCGGCCAATTGGAGCGGGTCGTACACCGCCACGGGTGGCTGGACATTGAAGTTCGGAGCACCGTTCGTCGCTTGGGCGTTCTGGAAGTTTCCGGCGATCGTGGGAATGCCGTACTGCTGTACGTAGCAATCGGGCTGCTGCGCGGCGATGACCGACAAGGACGTTGTCATCCTCTGCCAGTTGGGCGGGCAGTGGCGGAAGGGGCCGTTCCAACGGGGTCCACAGCAACGACGTACAACACAACCCGTCTACCATCGATACCCCCGTGCGCGTTCAGGTCGGCGATGAGGGCGTTGTAAGCGTCCGGAAAGTTCCCCTGATTGAGCGTAACGCCGAACTGTCTTACCGCAGAGAGATCCACGTATGGGATCCCCACCTCGAATCGTCGTTGCCGTCACACCTTGGCTGGGCGAGCTAGCACCTGAGGGCGAGGCAGCTGCAATGCCGACAACAGCGATGCTTGCAAGAGCAACGGAAATGGCCGCGATGGACGTGAGGCTTTTGCGCATCGAGGTTCGCCTACAAGCCGATCGCCGGCGAGGGGCATTCACCACGCAGAAAAGTGTACGATCGATTTGATTCTGCCGAAGTAGGCCAGTTCCGCCGAAAATTTCCCTACATGGACAGGTCGTGCAGGCAACGTCGATCAACACCTTGCAGTCCGCGGCACAATTATGGCGACCGTGCCGGGCCAGCAGCGGTTCGACCCATTGCACTCTCCCGGTGTCTTCAAGCCGACGCAGGTACTCGGGCAAATGACCCCGCACGTGGTAGGGGCCTCCTTCTTCGATGACGATCTCCAGGGGATCACGCTGGGGATGCAGCGCCCGATCGAGTTGGCTCGACGTCCACTTGGAGAGGATCGTCCTCCCCTGGGCCAAAATGGACGTGCCAGCGGTGGCGAGGTCATTCTGCTCATGGGGATCGGTGACGACGTCAAATAGCATTTCGTCGGGCCACGCAGCATGAAAGCCATCGTGCAGCGTCCGCAGATAGAGATGGTCTTTGAAGCGGACCCCACGCTGACACGTCCATGCTCCTTGACTGAGGACGAGGTGCTCTCGCCCCCCAGACCTCACTCCCTGCTTCGAGTTCCCTGCGCACGGAGAGCCCATCCCAATGGCTCGGCAACCTGGGTACGCCGGCAAGGTCCGCGACAGTCGCCGCCACATCGAGGTGGTAGTGGAGCCCCCCAATCGTGCGTTTTGACGGATCCCCGGCCAGACGATGACAGCAGGAATATGGGCAGTGACCTCATCTGCCGCCTGGTGGTCGGCATAGACCCCGAGCTCGCCGAACGCCTCACCATGGTCGCTCGCGACCCAGATGGCGGTGTCATCAAGTACACCCGAGATCGTCGAGAGCAGAACACACGGTCCCGACCGCATCATCCGCATAGCGCATCGCCCACGTCGTAGCCGTCGAAGATCTGCTTGACCTCGACCTCTGACGAAGGTTCCAAGGCTGGCGTGGTGGCGGTGGTCCCCATTCGTCCGGCTTAAAGCCCCACGGCTCTTGGGCCGAGTGCGGTCCGGGGAGATCCCAGTTCCGCCGGCGCACATCCTCGGTGTGCCACTCCGGCACAGGGTCGCCCGCAAAAGGATTGCCGTAGTCGTCGGGCACGTTGTACTGGGTATGCGGGTCCCAGAGATGCACGTGGAGAAACCAAGAGTCAGAGTTCCCTCGGCGCTGTAACCAATCAAGTACTCCGGGGAGCATCTGGTCGGAGCGTTCGGTGCCGAATCCGCGAACCAGATTCATCGACTCGAGGAAACCCGCCGTCCACCACGAGGCGCTGTGGCGGAGAGGGAAGCTCGAAAACGAGGCGGTGTGGTAGCCGGCTCCCATCAGAGCCGCCGCAAAGGACTGGACACCCAATGGTGAAAACAACTGCCGGTCAGGACCCCACGCTCGCAGATCCGCCGCCACTCCACCGTGGTTAGCCACACCATTGCGAATGCCAAACATGCCAGTGATCAGGGCGGTGCGGCTCGGAAGACAAGGAACATCTGAGGCGTAGACATCGGTGAAGCGGACGCCACGTTCGGCCAAGGCGTCGATGTGTGGACTGGTATTCCGGTGGTAGCCGTAACACCCGAGGTGGTCCGGTCGCAGTGTGTCGATATCAAAATAGACAATGCGCACCGATTACCTCCAAGGGATCGAGCTCCTAGTGAGCTAGCTCTCTGCGCGAATAGCGCAATCGTCTGGCCTATGGCAGAGGTTTGTCCAATTGTCCACGACGACGCTGAAAGCACCTCATTTACCAGTTGCCTCCCCTCAGTGATTGGGGCCATCCCCCAGCGCCGGACAGCCTCGCTTAGGGCTCCGAGAGCGGGTCGCTTGGAACCATCGGGATGAGCGTTGGTTCGGCAGGTGGCCAACTGGCCACCGACGGCGGCTGGAGGTCGGTGCGGTGCTGGCCAGGATCCCGCTGAGCGTCTCGGTGATCTTGACGACGTATTTCCTCGCGGTCGGCCGACGCTGGGTCGCCGGCGTGCTAAAAGGCGGTGCCGCCCCACGGACGATGTTTACCCGTGCACGGTCCCGAGCGACAGCACTGGTGGATCTGGGGGTACAGGAGGTGGTGCTTGCCGTGATCGTGACTGACTTCGTCGTGGGACATTGGATCCGCCTACCAATGGCTGATGAATCGCTCGTCGTCTGCGATCCTCCGAAGAACCCCGGCGCGACACGAAAAGGACACACGAACACCAAAAAGACACCAAATTGTGGTCACTTGGGGCAAGTCGCGGATAGTGTGTTTTACCTGGTCAGGCACATAAACAGCGCTGACGAGGCCTTTCGGATCTGCGCCTCGGCCGGTTCGATTCCCGCCACCTCCAAGGATGCTCATGGGAAACCGTGAGCATCGTTGGAGGTGCGCCTGGTCCCTCGTAACGCTCCAGGATGCTGCGCGCCCACTCGACGGCATCGCTCACCCGGATGCCGGATGGTTGCGGGTTCGTCCAGAGCTCGAGGTTCTCGGGACGATTGTCGTCCCGCAGCCGTTTCGATGGTGGACTGTTTCACCGTCGAGCAAATACCTGCCAAGCAGGTCCTCTGCCACGAGTATGTGCTCGAACACATACGGCCCACTTGTGGCTCGAGGATGACCAGGTGCGCGCACCATGAGATAGCCAGCTTTGTGCCGAGTTCGGCAACCCTTCGAATTTCGGTTCGCCTCTGCCGAGTCGTCCCGACAGTCAATGCACGTCCAGATTTCAACTGTTTGACCCGGCCACACTTGCAACGTTCTCGCGATCTGCATGAGGGACACCGAAGGTGTCGACTCGATGGACAAAACACGCGCAAGCACTCTTTGCATCGTCGATGCCGCACGAAGCGAGCGTAACGAGCGGTTGTAACTTGTGTCTCGATTTCATTTCTGCAGCTCCAGCGTCGAGTCGCCAGATTGACCAAGGAGTGTGGGCGCGGCCCGGTGTGAGATGCGTCCCACCAACCGTTCCTGCGCCGTCCGGCGGACCTCGCGTCCCTGTTTGTCGAAGCGACGACCACTGCGCCAGGCGCCCTCAGGCCGAACAGCTGAATGCCCTCGAGCGCAGGGCCACGGCTCAGGGCACCGCAGCAGCCCTCGCCTCGGCACGCATCTCTTCGGAATTCTCGGCAAGGAACCAACCATCCTCGACGAGCTCGTCCAACCGGAGGTTGAATCGGTCGACGTAGTCGGAATGGTCCCGGTAGAGGCGACCCAACATCTTCGCCGGCAGCGGCTCTTCGATTCCCACGACGCCGAATGCTGGCGTTCCGTCTTCCCGTTCGCCGGGATTGGAGTAGTAGCGCAGCCGCGGGACGTCCATCTGCGCGCAGCGCACACCGCCCCGGCTATTGCCGCATTTGTCTTTGACGAAGAGCCCTTTCGGCCCCGCCTCAATGCGGTCGGCCCGGGGCGGGACCGTGCCTAAGGACACCCACTGGGCCAGGTGATGCAACCCCATCGAGAAGAGCTCATCGTGCGGCAGACTGTTCATGGCCGCGCTCGCCGGGACGCTCCCGGCTGTGCCCAGTGGGTCGTTCTGCCACATCGCGTTCTCGCTGTAAGGCGGGTAGCGGGTGCCCATGTGGCCGACTCCGGCGAGCTCGTAGAGCCGGTAGCGGTCGGCTGGGTCGTCGCTGTCATCGCGGCGGTACGGGCGGCCCTCCCGGCCGGCCCGGTTGGGGTCGGCGATGTCACCTTCGCTCAGCACCTGGACGATCGGGACGTCGACGCGTTCAAAGCGGACGGAGGGCGCTCCGCTCGGGAAGAAGCCGCCGTAGACGGGCGCTCCGTTTCCGTGGCGCTGGGCGTTGTGGCCGTTGAGGATGTAGTCGGTCACCACGGCTCCAGTTTGGGAGTGGCCGGTCAGGACGAGGTCGCGCACGGCGAGCCCGGAGAAGGGTCCCCCGTCGCTCGCCGAGCGCGGCGCCGACCTGGGCCAGGATGGGCGTCGACAGGACGTTGACCTGATGCATCCGCTCCATGCGGGCCTGGAACCCGGCGGGGTCACGGGGCACCTCCATCCCTTCGATGCCCGACGTTTCGAGGGGTGGTGCGTCGGACCAGATGTCCGCGGACGCGTAGCGCTCGGCGTTGGTGGGCTTCACGAAACCGTCGAGGACGGTCTTTTGCGAGCAGACGGCGGCCCATCCATGGCCGGCGCGCATCTGGTAGGTGGACGTGTAAATCCACACGGGCGCAGCGCTCGCCGCGTGCACCGGCTCCACCATGACCGTCCCGCTGAAACGGGAGCTGTCCCGGGGCCGCCGCACCGTTAGCGCCGTGGCGTAGGGGTGGCCATCTACCTGGCCGCTGGCAAACCACTCCTCTTCGACGTAGTCGAATTGGTCCAGCGTCCCCCGGAACGCGCCGGTCGGGACGAACCGCGCGGGCGGCTCCACGGCGGGCGGGCGGATAAGCGTGGCCGGGACAACCGTCATGGCATTCCTCCTTGACCGTGGAAGCGGGCCTGGTCGTCACCCGCGCACTTCTCCTTACACCCGGACGACCACCGAGTCCACCGGGCCCGCCCGCGATCGACCAAATTGCCACCCGGCGCCGGGGAGCCGATCCGACCCTGACGACCAAGATCAGAGCATGTGTGTCAGAGTTTCAGTCAGTAGTCCGGTTCGTAAGGCCACCCGACTCAGCGACGGGGGAAAGCGACACCGGCTCTCGTGGGGGTGACCAGAATGGCGAAGGGCAAGGCGGCTGTCGCCGCCGCGGTGATCACTATGAGCATATGCGGAGTTCTGGGCGCCAGTCCTGCATCTGCCGCATCGAGCACTACGCAGGGAGTGACGGCCACGACGATCCGCGTCGGGATTCCCTACGTCGACGTGGCGGCGGTCAAGGCGGTCGGCGTCAACATCGACTGGGGCAGCGTGCCGGACGCGTTCAACTCCGTCATTCGAGACATCAACGCGCACGGCGGGATCAACGGGCGCAAGATCGTCGCCTTCATTGTGCCGGTGGACCCGACCGGCACGGCTCCTGCTGCCACTGCGTGCACGGAGCTGACTCAAGACAACCACGTCTTCGTGGCTATCGCCCCGCTGATGGCCACGTGCTACCTGCAGGACAACGTGCCCGTCGTCGGGGCGGTTCTCCCTTCGGGTAGTGGATCGGGCGTGGCCCAGGACTTCACAGCGACCCCCCCGGACAACGCCTACGACCCGTTGGAGCTGTCCGTCTTCCAGAAGCAGGGCGTCTTTAAGGACAAGAAGGTGGCCATCTTCGGCGGCAACCCGAGCGATCAACATGAAGCCCAGCTCGTTCAGTCGATTCTGGCCAAGCTGCACGTCCACGTCGTCACCACAGCGATCGATTCGGCGCCGGAAGGCGACATTCCCGCATCCAACTCGCAAGTTCAGGCGATCGCCGAGAAGTTCCAGTCGGACGGGGTGAACGAGGTCGTCGCCGTCGGGTACGGCTCAGCCACCTGGGCCCAAGGGCTCTCGGACACCCAGAGTACCTACAACCCGCCCTGGGTTGCCACCAACGAAAGTGACTTCAGCGGCGACATTGGTGCTGATTACAATCCGATCTACCTCAAGAACGTCGTGACCTCGAGCCCACTGACGCCGCCCGCTGCCATCTGGAGCAGTCCCGGGACCCAAAAGTGCGTCGCCCTTGACCGCAAGGACTACCCGTCCAATCACATCAACGCCTACAGCGCGACCCTCCCTGAGTCCGAGAACACCTTCTTGGGGATTGAGCTGGCCTGCACCAACATGGCGCTCTTCACCGACATCGCCGAGGCGGCCGGCAAGAACTTGACCGTTGGCAGCTTCGTCAAAGCCGGCTACGGACTCAAGAACGTCCAACTGCCGGGGACGAACGCTCCCATTTCCTTTGGGCCCAACCGGCCGTACGCACTTGGTCCCGTGTATATGGTCCACTACGACCCCAAGACAAAGACGCTGGTCTTCGCCAACAAGCCTGCGAACTGAAGGTGCATACGATCGAATTGGTGCAACAGTGATCCAATAAGCATCCCCATCGCAATGCGTCATCGATCGCTCGAGCAGCGGTTTGCTTTAACACCGCGCCGCCACGTTCACCTGGGATCAACGCGCCCTGGGTCTGATGGAGACTCTCGCTATTGGTTTCCAAGCCCCGGTAGGGCAGGTTGGTGGCCAGCGTAGAACGCTGCTTCGAACTCCGCCGGTGGGACGTCGCCGCAGTAGCCGTGGAGGCGCTCTTCGTTGAACCAGTGCACCCACGAGAGCGTGGCCAGCTCGAGGTGGCTGACGTCCCCCCAGCCGTTGGTGTCGGGCCCGTAGACGCACTCGGTCTTATAGAGGCCGTTGATCGCCTCGGCCAGCGCGTTGTCGAACGAATCGGCGACCGTGCCGATGCTCGGTGTCGCTCCGATCTCGTCGAGGCGCTCGGTGAAACGCACCGAGGTGAATTGCGATCCCGCGTCCGAATGGGTCACGAGACCGACCAGGCGACCGGCTCGGCGCGAGTGGCGGGCCATCTCGAGCGCGTCGAGCACCATGTCGGTGCGCATGTGGGTCGCCACCCGCCAGCCCACGATCATGCGGGAGAAGGCATCGGTGATGAAACAGACGTAGGCCATCCCCGTCCTCGTCGGCACATAGGTGAGGTCGGTGACCCACAAGCCGTTGGGATGCGCCGCGCTGAAGTCGCGCTTGACCAGGTCTGGCGGCCGGCCGGCGTCGGAGTCAGACCTGGTGGTGAATACCTTCTTGCGGCACTTGCTCACCCCGCGAATCCCCAGCTCACGCATGAGACGGGCCACCTGGTCCCGGCCGATGTCGTGGCCCGCACGGCGGGCTGCCTTCCAGAGCTTGTGGGCCCCGTAGACCTTGCGGTTGGTGCTCCAGAGCACGAAGAGGATGTTCTTCAACATGGCGTCTCGGATCGCCCGGGCCGAGGGCTGGCGCTTCTTGGCCGCGTAGTAGGTGCTCGGGGCCACCTGCAATGCCTTGCAGATGGGCTCGACCCCGAGGGTGTCGCGGTGTTCGTCGATGAACGACACCATCACCGCGGTGGGCGGTCGAGCTCCGCCTGGGCGAAATACGCGGAGGCCTTGCGCAAGATCTCATTGGCCCGCCTCAGCTCTTTGACCTCCTGCTCGAGCTCCTTGATCCGGCCGGCGTCCTCGGTGCTCGTGCCGTCCTTCAGCCCACCGTCGATATCGGCCTGATTGACCCAGGCCCGCACCGACTCGACGCCGTAGCCGAGCTGCTTCGCCACGCGGGCAACCGTCCCCTGTTCGGTCCCGAGCTCCTTGCGCAGCTGGCGGACCAGACGGACAGCCTGTTCTCTCTCAGCGGGTGTGTAGCGCCGTGTGGACGGCTTCCCCGGGATCCTCTCTTTTGGCATGACTCCATCTTCCTTTCCAAGGTATGGAGTCTCCAAGGAACCCAGGGCGATTCAACGATCCCACCCGGACGACCTACGAAGGTGGCGCTCTCATCCCTCACCAGCCTGAACTGTTCTACGACCAATCGATACGATCGAATGCCATGAAAGGGGGGGCCTCCCCCGGATGGGAATGTGGCTTCTCACCGGAAGCAACCACACGAAGGAGGCCCAGACACCATGTTGCACGCTGGACTGGATCTTTCAAGACGCCGTCTCGATGTCTGCCTGCTGGACGAGGGGGGCTCGACGGTCGAGGAGCGGATCGCTCCGCCCGACCGCGACGGCCTGCAGAGCCTGGTGCGCACCGTGGCTCGTGACCTTGGAGACCAGCACGTTCTGGCGGTCGTCGAGGCTAAGTGGCGGGGTCCCAACCGATAGCGCACCCTTCGGGTTACAAACCCGACGAACATGCTGCTCACGGGCCCGCCTATTGCAAGTGCTTCAGCTCTGCGCACCCAAAATGAGTCCCGCCAGCACGAAGTCCCGAGAAACCAATCTTCTTCACTGACCTTCGGGTTGTTGCTCCATTCGCTCCGTCCAATTGGGTTGAACGGGCCAATCAAGCTTCGTACAATCTACGCGTTCACGTGCTCGTCGAGGAATGCCAACACAGTCTCGTACCAGACGGCGGCGTCGCCGGGTTGCAGGATCCAATGGTTCTCCGCCCCAAACCACAAGAACCGCGACGGCACATTGCGGCGAACGAGATCGTTCCACAGCCGCAGCGATTCGCTGACCGGGCATCGGTAGTCGTGTTCGCCGTGGGTGAGCAACATTGGCGTGCGGATCTGATCGACGTAGCGGTCAGGTGACCATTTCTCGTACAGCTCGGGGTTCGTATCGGGGTACCCCCATTCCTCCGCCCAGTCCGCCGGGTAGTCAGTCGTGGCTCCGAATTGTTCCAAGGACCAGACGCTGGCATGGCTGACGATGGCTCGGAAGCGGTCGGTCTGACCGGCGATCCAGTTGGCCATGTAGCCGCCATACGAGCCGCCCATGGCGGCGGTGCGGCTCGAATCGAGATCCGGCCGCTCGAGTGCTCCATCGGTGCACGCCATGAGGTCGTCGTAGGGCGTGCCGCCCCATTGGCCCCAGCCTCTCTCGAGCATGTCTTGGCCGTAGCCCGACGAGAGTGCCGGGTCGGGCATGAGAACCGCCCAGCCCTGCGCCACCAATAGCCATGGGTTCCAGCGCCAATGCCAGGCGTTCCACGAGCTGACCGGACCACCATGTACCCAGAGCACGAGGGGGGCAGGATTCTGGGCGCTGGCGCCCTCAGGGACTGCCAGCCAGGACCGGACGATGGCGCCGTCGCCAGCGCAAGCCGTCAGTTCTTCGACGCGGCCGGGGGGTGGAGGCGCTGCGCCCGGCGCCGGCAGGAGAGACACCGTCCCGTTGACCTGGGCGGTCGCCGTATCGATGCGCACTGCCCGAGGTGGCTCGTCGAGCGTGGAACGCAGGGCGAAGATCGTGTCACCCTCCGGAGCGGGTTGAGGCGACGACCACGCTCCTTCGTCTGTCATGCGAGCGGACCGGCCGCTATCGATGTCGACCCGGAACAGCGGCGCCCGGCCGCCGCAGTCCGTGCTCACGATGAGAGCCGAACTGTCCCCGGTGAAGACGACAGCATGCTCCATCGCCCCGTTGCCCACGCTCAGCGCCTGACCCTCGCCGCTGGTGACATCGACCAGCCACAGGTCACGCCGCCATGGCTCGGTGTAGGTCGGCCGTGACGTCCGTAGCGACACCACCCAGCGCCCGTCAGGCGACAACATCGGGACTTCATAGTGGAAAGAGCCGTCGTCAGAGCTCGCCAGGGTACGGCGCTGGCCGTCCGCCAAGTCGATCATGACGACATCTGAGCGCATTCGTCCCTGTTGGAGCGGCACCTTCCAATCCACCACGACGAAAGAGCCGTCAGGGGAGAGCTCCGCATGGGAGTCATAGAGGGCCTGGCCGGCATCGGGGGTAAGGTCTGTGAGCTCGATCGGCTTCTCCGAGTCGTCGCTTCCGATCTCTCCGGCGTAGAGATGGATCTCCTGAGGCCCGATGTGGTGGTCCCAGTGTCGAACCATCGCGTTTTCGTAGAGCACGGCGCTCACCTTGCGTGTACGTCGGTCCTTCCACCAGGCCTGGTTCTCCTCGGCCGACACCGCCCCGGGTGCGCTCTCGGCGGCCACCACCAGCGCGGAGGAACCTCGGCTCGTGGCTACGGCATGTATGGCTCCAGGCAGTCCGACGACGAGGCGGGCCTCGCCACCCTGGGCGTCCAGGATCCACAGCGCCGTCGGGTCCTTGTCATCGTTGCCCGACGTACTCGATCCGGGCGGCTTCTCGCGTCCTGAGCGGAAGAGGAGCGATCCGTCCGGCAGGAAGGCCGGGCCTGTTTCGCCTTTCTTGGAGCGGGTCAACCGCCGAGCGGCAGCCACTCCGGCGCAGTCGAGCTCCGAGAGCGACGACACGTACTCGGCGCCGTCCTCGTCGAGCTGCGAGACGGACGCAATGAGTCGAGTGCCGTTGGGCGACAGGACGAGCTCGTTCAAGCGGTCGATAGCCATGAGGCTGCTCGCGGAGTTATAGGGACTCTCGGCGTCAGCTCGGGTTTCTCTGTCGGTCACTGTCCTCCACGTTCTTACCTTCGGCCGTTGATCGCAAAAATATGTCTGCGAGTTCATGCGTCTGGGGTCACCACACACTCATCAACCAGTCTTGAACCTACAATCAGAAAGCCTTCGAGTTCCTTTGCGATACCGAACCCCGCCAGCAGCACAGTGAGCACGTGTATCCGCTCATCGACTGCTGGATATGCTCCGATAAGCCGAGTAAGCGACCTGGCTGGTCAGCCCCACAGCGCACAGGACTGGCTCATCCCAGTCGAGTTCGTTGAGGCCTGACTTCACCGACAGCAGCTCACACTGACATTGCCGGTGGATCAACTGTCGGCGGCCATGAGATCCTGCCCATAGGCGGTCATGAAGCTGCCCGCTGGTGGCCAACAGAATTGCCCAGTGGCGGACAGGTGATCTGCCCTCGTTGACGTCCATTTCCCAGCGCCATCCGCGCGTTGGGTGTCCCTTCCGAATCGACTGGCCGGTGCTAGCCGAAGCCAATCGACCGGAAGGAACAGATGAAGTCTCGCGAGGAGATCATGGAGATACTCGAAGCTTTTGATTTGACGCACAGTTTCCGCGACGCGGCGGAGCTGGCGGGGTGTTCGCATCACACGGTGGTGGCCTGGGTGGCCAAACGCGACGCCGGCCAGTTGCCCATTGCCGGCGAAGCCCAGCGCCGAGAGCGCAAGATCGATCCGTTCTTGCCCAAGGTCGAGGAGTGGGTGGAGCGCTCACTGGGCAAAATCCGTGCTGACGTGGTCTTTGCCCGGCTGCGACGGTTGGGCTTCACCGGCTCAGATCGCACCGTGCGCCGAGCGGTCGGCGAAGCCAAGGCGCACTACCGCCACGGCAACCACCGGGTCTATCGACCCTGGATCCCCGAACCGGGCATGTGGGCCCAGTGGGACTGGGGCGAGGGGTTGGCCATTGACAATCAACCATTGGGATCCTCTCGGCATCAACACATTCTCGATACCCCGGGCCTACTGGGAATTGTCGAAATCTCTCCGGTTCTTTACGACCACTTCTCGGCCTCGGGCATCGTCTTCTCCAGCCTCTGATTACGGAGCACTGAATTGGATCAGCGGCGTACGCCGTTGGATCACCTTGCTCTGCTTTGGGAACGGGATGGCAGCGGCCGGCCGCAGCTTCGTGTTCTGCGTTTGGGCTCGCGAGCCGGACTGAATCTGGAATTTGCCTATCCCCCGGGGGCGCCCGGTCCCTTGAGGGGCTTTGATGGCGGCTGATGAGTCGCAGTCGGGTTGCCGTTTCCCGGTCCGTTCCCGTTCCCACACGCAGATAACCCGATCGCTAATGCGGCGGCCAATAGGAGCGCGGAGATTTTGAAACGAAATCGACCCATGTCAACCTCATACCCTCAAAGTCGACGTTGTCCCGAACATTGTTGAAGTGAGGCGGTGGTCCCCCGCCTGAGACCTGCCAAATGGTAGGGATCGGGCACGACCAAGTAACCCTTAGGAAGGGGACCACCGTGAAGAAGAAGGTAGCTGTTGTGAGCGTGGCCGAGGCGGAGGAGGCAGCCCGATTGGCTGACCTGCCGCTCAAGGCGACAGTCGCCCTGGCTGACGTGGCCGGGGCGATCAAAGACGGATTGTTGGCCTTCGCCTCGGCCACCGGCCTCGTCGTGATGCACCAGATGATGGAGGCCGAACTGACCGAAGCGATCGGGGCGAAGCACGCCAGGATCCCCGCCCAAGAGCGGGTCGGAAACTGGCACGGCAACGCCAAGGGATCGGTCGTGCTCGGCGGGCGCCAGGTCTCCGCCGAGCGCCCGCGCGGACGCAACAGCGCCGGGGCCGAGATCGGGCTCGACACCTGGAAGGCGTTCAGCTCGGCCGACCTGCTCAACTCCCTCGTCGTCGAGCGCATGCTGGCTGGAGTGGCCACCCGGCGCCACCAAGATGTGGCCGAGCCGGTCGGAGCCGAACTCGAGGGGCGCTCCAAGTCCATGTCCAAGTCGGCCATCTCCCGGCGCTTCGTGGCGGCGACCACCAAGGCCATGGGCGAGTTGATGGCCCGGAATCTCTCTGACCTCGACGTGGCCGTCCTCATGATCGACGGGCTCGACGTGGCCGGTTCGTGTGTCGTCGTCGCCCTGGTCATCACCTCCGACGGCACGAAGGTCCCCGTCGGGCTCTGGCTCGGCGACACGGAGAACAAGACGGTGGTCACCGCCCTCTTGGCCGACCTCGTCGCCCGGGGCCTCTCGACCGAGTCGGGCGTGCTCTGCGTCATCGACGGGTCCAAGGCCCTCGCCGCGGGCATCAAGAAGGTGTTCGGCGACGCCGCCTCGGTGCAGCGTTGCACTTTGCATTATGCAGAACCTCGGATTATGTGGACTGCCGGGGGAAGGCCCAGGCGGGAGCGCCGGGCGGCGTGAACTTCTCCACATAATCAGACGGGCCTGATCGGGCAAGGCTTCGCCTCCTATCCACTTTGGAAGGAGGCAGTGATGTCCAATCCATCGCAGGTCCAGGTGACAGGCCCGCTCGTTGCCTATGCCGCTGGGTTCCGTGCGGAACTCGAAGCCCAGGGTTATCGTCCCAACGCCGTCAGCTGCCAGCTTTACGTGCTGGCCCATGTCAGCCGATGGCTCGAGAGCAAGGGTCTCGGCCCGCAGGAACTCACTCGGCAGCGTTCGCTCGAGTTCTTGGCCGCGCGGCGCCAGGCCGGCTACACGCTGTGGCTCTCTGAGAAGGGCGTGGCGCCACTGCTCGCGTATCTGCGCCAGGTGGGCGCCGCCCCCATTCTTGTGCCACCCGTCCCAACGACGCCTGCTGAATGCCTGCTGGCGCAGTTCCGCACCTACCTGGTCGATGAACGTGGCCTGGCGCCCGGAACCGTGGCGAGCGACCTGCACGTGGCTCGATTGTTCCTCGACGGCCGGCTACTCGAAGACCTGGGGCTCGAAGCACTCACGCCCGCCGAGGTCGTTGCCTTCGTCAAAGAGCAAGGTCAGCAGCGCTCGGCCGTCTACGTCACCACGGGACTCCGCGCCTTCCTGCGCTTTTGCCATGTCACGGGTCGAACGCCACGGCCGCTGGCCCAGGCCGTTCCCAAGGTCGCCTCCTGGCGCCTGGCGGGATTGCCCAAGGCCGTCGACCCCGCCACGGTCAGGGCCTTGCTCTCGAGCTGTGACCGACGCACGAGGGCTGGGCGGCGCGACTTCGCCGTGCTCCTGGTCCTCTCCCGCTTGGGTCTTCGTTCCGGCGAGGTCGCCTCACTGTGCCTCGAGGACATCGACTGGCGAAACGGCGAGCTCGTGGTCCGGGGCAAGGGGCCCAAGGCCGAGCGGCTCCCGCTGCCGGCCGATGTCGGCGAGGCACTGGCCGCCTGGCTTCGTCGAGGGAGACCAAATTGCGCCGCCCGGGAGGTCATCACACGGATCCGCGCGCCGCACGGAGCGCTGAGTTCCCGAGGGATCTACGCCATCGTGATCGCCGCCTGCGATCGCGCCGCAGTGCCCAGGGTGCACCCGCATCGCCTTCGCCACACCGTCGCCACCGAGATGCTCCGTGCCGGGACGAGCCTGACCGAGATCGGCCAGGTGCTGCGACACCAGAGCATCCTCACGACAGCGATCTATGCCAAGGTCGACCGGGACGGGCTGCGCGAGCTCGCCAGCGCGTGGCCGAACGCCGATTCCGCGACGGTGCGGTCATGACGGCGCTTTCCGATGCTCTCGAGGACTACCTGGTGCTGCGGCGATCGATGGGGTTCAAGCTCGAGCGCGCGGAGAAACTGCTCCGCCAGTTCGTCGACTACTACGAGATGGTGGGCGCCGAGGTGCTCACCCGCGGATCTTGCTCTGAAATGGGCGACCCTGCCCGAGGGGGCAAGCCGGAGTTGGGTGTGCCACCGGCTCGGCGTGGTGCGCGGCTTCTCCCGGCATCTTGCCCTCATCGATGGGCGCGCAGAGGTCGTCCCAGCCTCCCTCGTGCCGCATCGCCCCACCCGGGCGACCCCGTTTCTCTACACAGAGGACCAGGTCGCGGCGTTGATGGCGGCGGCCGGCTCCTTCCCATCGCCGATCCGCCGCGCCACCTTCGAGACCATCGTCGCCTTGTTGTGGGCGACGGGGATGCGTATCGGAGAAGCCCTCTCGCTCGACAACGGCGACGTCGACCTCGTCCACGGGGTGTTGACGGTCCGTGAGGCGAAGTTCAACAAGTCCCGCCAGTTGCCCGTGCACGAGTCGACGGTGCGGGCGCTTCGTGCCTATGCGAAACGCCGGGTCCAGTTGTGTCCCGACGCCACCACCTCGGCCTTCTTTCTTTCCGCAGCTGGGACTCGGGTGCTCTACTGCAACTTCCACCTGGGCTTCCAAGAGCTCGTGCGCCGAGCCGGCATCGAGCCTCGCTCGCCATCGTGCCGGCCTCGGCCACACGATCTGAGACACAGCTTCGCCGTGCGGACGCTGATCGGCTGGTATCGCGACGGGCTCGAGGTCGAGGCCAAGCTCCCGAAGCTCTCGACCTACCTCGGACACGTCCATCCGGCCGGCACCTACTGGTACTTGTCCGGCGCGCCCGAACTGCTCGTCCTCGCGGCCGAGCGTCTCGAGCACACCACGGAGGCCCGGCCATGACCGCGCTGGCCCCCACACTCGAGGCTTTCTTCACTGAGCGGCTGATGGCCCAGCGCCAGGCGAGCCCACACACCGTCGCCGCCTATCGCGACACCTTCTGTCTCCTGCTCGACTTCATCGAGCGCGAGACCAAGAAGGCCCCGGCCACGCTCGCGCTCGAGGACCTCGACGCCCCGGTCATCTCGGCGTTCTTGGACCACCTCGAACGCAGACGAGGGAACACAGTGCGAACCCGCAACGCCCGACTGGCGGCTGTCCACTCCCTGTTCCGCTTCGCCGCCCTCCGGCATCCCGAGCACGCCGGGGTCATCGAACGAGTGCTCGCCATCCCACCCAAGCGCTTCGACCGTCGGGTCGTCTCGTTCCTCACCGACGTCGAGGTCGACGCCCTGCTCGCTGCCCCCGACCGCGCCACCTTCCTCGGTCGACGCGACCACGCCCTGTTGCTCACGGCCGTCCAGACCGGCTTGCGGGTGAGCGAGCTGGTCGGCCTGTGCATCGGCGACGTCGTCCTCGATGCGGGGGCCCATGTGCGCTGCTTGGGCAAGGGGCGAAAGGAACGGGCGACGCCGCTCACCTCACCGACCACCCAGGTGCTGCGCTCTTGGTTCGACGAACGTGGCGGGACAACCAAAGACCCGGTGTTCCCGACCAGCCAAGGCAAAGCCCTCAGCCGCTACGGCATCTCCGCCCTCGTGGCCCGTCACGTCATATCGGCCGCCATGGGCTGCCCGTCGATCGGGTCAAAGACGGTGTCGCCGCACGTCCTCCGCCACACAGCAGCGATGCGGCTCCTGCACGCGGGGGTCGACACCACGGTCATCGCGCTCTGGCTCGGGCACGAAAGCGTCGAGACCACTCAGATGTACGTCCATGCCGACTTGACGTTGAAAGAGAAAGCCCTCGCCAGGATCACCCCGATCGACAGCCCACCCGGCCGCTACCGCCCACCCGATTCGCTCCTGGCCTTCCTCGAGGCGCTCTGATTATGTGGAGAAGTTCACGCCGCCCGGCGCTCCCGCCTGGGCCTTCCCCCGGCAGTCCACATAATCCGAGGTTCTGCATAATGCAAATTATGAAGAACTCTTCATAATTTGCATAAGCGGCGGAATTTGGACGGGTATCTACCCAACGAGCTGGCCGCGGTCGTCGACAAGCGTCTGGCCCTCGTCTTCGCCCAGCCTGACGCGGCCAAGGGGCTGGCGGCCGCCAAGGGGCTGGCCAAAGAGCTCGAGGCCGACCATCCCGATGCGGCAGCGTCGTTGCGCGAAGGGCTCGACGACATGTTCACCGTGCGGCGCCTCGGCGTCGGGGGCACCCTGGCCGCGACCCTCACCACCACGAATTGCATCGAGTCGATGATCTCGATCGCCAAGCGGACGACGCGTCGGGTCACGAAGTGGAAGGACGGTTCGATGAAGAAGCGCTGGATCGCCGCCGGCATTCTCGAAGCCGAGCGCTCGTTCCGGCGCGTGCGCGGACACAAGGACATGGCCAAGCTGGTCGCTGCCCTTCGCCGCGAGGTCACACCGAACGTTGTTACACCCGAAGAGTACGATCAGGCAGCAGCCTGAACACGCTGTGGCCACCGCTGAACTTCAACAAGAAGCGGGACATCGTCCTGGGGCTCGCCGCCTGGCATCGGATCACCAGCAGACCTCTGAGAGGTAATCCGGAGTCGCGTTTCTCCGACTACTACCAAGGCTGGGGACGTGAGCCGACGACTCAAGTACGCGGTCGTAGCCTGCTCAGACCAGCACCTGGGTCACTCATAGCTTGGCTGGCGGACCTTCTCTTCGGTGACCGTCGAGGGTGCAGCGTCGTACGCCGCCATATCGAAACGTTGGTTAGTGCTTCACGCATCGGATGTGAGTCGGTCTATCTAGCCTCGATAATTCGTCCGGCCTCTGAACGAGCGGTGCGCGCGTCCACGTAAAAAGCTCTCCTTCCTGGAAGAATGACTGTCGCCACAACAGCGTTCATCCACCAGGAGGAGAGCTCCTTGAAGGTGCACCGTAGTCGCTCGGTCCGTCGCGCCAAAGTGATACCCGACGGGAAGAATCTCGTGTCCCATGCCGGTGCCGCGCTCTTGGCCGAACTGGCCGATCGCGCCGGGTTGACCGAGGCCATGTCCGAAGCCATGGCCGAGTGCGGGATCAACTGGCACACCCACGATCCCGGTGTCGTGCTCACGCACCTGGCCGTCGCCATCGCGGACGGGGCGGACTGCCTGGCCGACATTGCGGGATTGAAGGAGCAAGAGGAGCTCTTCGGCCCGGTGGCCTCGGTGGCCACCGCCTGGCGGGCCCTGCACGCGACGGCCTCGGTGGAGCTGCGGGCGATTCCGAGCGCGCTGGCCGCCGCCCGTGCTGCGGTCTGGGCGGCGGAGCCGCCGGTTGGCCCGATGATCTGGGACTTCGACTCCACCTTGCTCAACGTGCACTCGGAGAAGGAGGACGCCGCGCCCACCTACAAGCACGGCTTCGGCTTCAACCCCTTGGGCGTGTGGTGCGACAATACCCACGAGCCGTTGGCCGCCATGTTGCGGCCGGGCAACGCCGCCCCCAACGACACCGACGACCACCTCGAACTGCTCGAGGCTGTGGTCCGTGCCGTGCCCGCCGAGTATGCCCTCGGCCACGAAGAGGGCGACGATCCCGCCCTGGTGCTCCACCCCATCTTGGTCCGGGGCGACTCGGCCGGAGCCACCCACCGCTTCGTCCAATCGCTCAGCGACGCCAACTTCGACTACTCGATCGGCTTTCCCATCAGCGGTTCTGTGCGTGACGCCCTGTTGTTGGCCCAAGAGGAGGACTGGGTGCGTGCTCGTGAGCTCGACGGGGGGATCAGAGACGGCGCCGAGGTGGTCGAGCTGAGCGAGCTCTACGAAGTCGAGGGCTGGCCCGATGACATGCGCGTGCTCTCTCGGCGCGAGCGCCCGCACCCCGGCGCCCAGCTCTCCCTCTTCGACACGCACGCCGGGTGGCGCCACACCTGCTTCATCACCAATACGAAAGCCGCCGATATCGCCGCCCTCGAGCTGCGCCACCGCGGCCACGCCAGAGTCGAGGACCGGGTGCGCACCTGGAAGGACTGCGGACTGGCCAACCTGCCCTTCGAGGGCTTCTGCGCCAACGAGGCCTGGGTGGCGGTCTCCTTGCTCGCCGGCGCACTGTTGGCCTGGAGCCAGATGACCTGTTTCGACGGTGCCCTGGCCAAGGCCGAGCCCAAGACCTTGCGTTACCGGGTCCTCCACATCGCTGCCGTCCTGGCCCACCGCGGACGCGATCTCATCGTGCACCTCGACGAAACATGGCCCTGGGCCAGTGAACTGGCCACCGCCTTCGTGCGTCTACGCGCCGCGTTCCCATAGCGAAGCGGGTACCGGCGCCCGACCCCGAAGCCATCCAGCAGGGCGTGACATCACGAGACTGAAACGCGGAGCCTTGACCCTTCACGTCCCCGGTGCACTCAGAGGTCGCTCAGCGACCTTCCACCTCGTTTGACCAAGTCCGAATCGTCGCGCAAGAGGTCGGACGAATGATCGAGGCTAGGTGCGAGGCTGCATTGGCGAAGCACGTCGACCTGGTGATCTTAAAGTGGGGATGGCGTCGAGAGTGTTGACGAGCAAGAGCACCAGGTCAAAGGACTCAGCACTCCGTGCGTCGACGGTGCGAACGTCGCCGCACATGGTCGGAACGGCCTCGCCACCAGCTTCGCCTTGAGTACTCGAGCATCTCAGAGGACGCATACCGCGATCCTCTCCTCTGCCGTCGCAACTGCGGCCTTTCCGCCATGTGCCCACTCGAACAGAGCTGGCTCCCACTCCCACTCGTCAGAGCGTCCGGCGAATTCCCGATAGTGCAACTCGTAATAGCAGTAGAGCGCCAGCTGGGCGGCTTTGTCGATGAGGGAAGTGGTAGCGGGAACCTCCGCGGGCGAGAAGTCTTCCGATCGAACCGGTGCAGCCAATCACTCAGTACCCTCGAGGTGGCGGCAGCTCGCTTGTCTTTGACTTTAGGTCAGGGCTCCCTGCGGTTACTTCTTGAACGCGTCCTTGACCTTCTCGCCAGCCTGCTTCAGATTGCCGGCGGCCTGGTCTTTCTTACCCTTCGCCTCGAGCGACCGGTCGTCGCTGGCCTTGCCGGCAGCTTCTTTGGCCTTGCCCTTCGCTTCTTGGACCTTGTTCTTCGCTTTGTCGATGCCGGACACGTTGCTCCTTTGGTCGGTATAGGTAGCGGATACCCACTCACCGGAGGTCCGAACCAGAGATGTCATGACACGAAGTAGTTTGCAGGCCTCCGAGGACCACCATTACCGACCGATCGGCACCCGCCGGATCATGCGGTGATGAGTCAAGACCCCCGAGAGGAGCTGCCCGAGCGGCCCCGTGTGGAGCTGATCGAGGATCTCGGCGACGTCTCGGTAGACGTGTCGCGACCCGGCCTCGCTCAGTTCGTGTCGACTAAAGCCTCCGGACTCGACGCTCAGGCACCCGAGACCTGCCGCTCGAGCGGCTCGAACGTCCCAAATGCTGTCACCGACGGCCAGGGCGTGTCGGGGGTCGATGGCGAAAGTCTTCATCGCAGCCTCGAAGACCTCGGGTGACGGTTTGGACTTCTCGACATCGTCCGATGTCGTCTGGCCGTCGATGACATCGTCAGCGTCGATCGCCTTACGAAGCAGGTCGAGCTCGTCCGTCGGCGCTGACGTGGCCAGCACGACCACCAGCCCCAGTTCGTGCAGAGCGCGTAGCAGGGCCGCCGCCTGCGGGAACACGCAGATGTCAGCGGCCAATTCCTTGTAGTGATGAGGTCGTGCCTCGACGGCGGCGACGCACTCATGGCCGAGGAGCTCAGGGACGAGGCGGTCTCCCCCCATGCCGATGAGCCGATGAATGGCGTTCATGGGTGCCCACTCCCCGGCGTCACGGAATGCTCGGGACCAGGCCAGGGCATGGAGGTAGTTGGTGTCGGCGAGAGTGCCGTCGACGTCAAAGAGCACACCCGCTCGAAGTCGCTCCGTCACGCCGGTGGGTCGTTTTCCCTGTTCATCGCCGCCTGATCCTCGCCGGTTCGCACCTTGCGCTCGCTTTCTACGCCCGTATCCCCTGGCTTGGAGCGAGGGCTTTCAGCACTCTCGTCAGTTTGCTCGGAGCGATCGTCCCGACTGTCGGTCATGATGACACCTATACCCAGGAACTCGACTGGATCGTGGGGGGCGGTGTCAACATCCGCGAGCGCCACACCCCTATGTCCGAAAACGAGGGAGTCACGGACCTGTGGCAGCGTCACCTCAACGATCTTCACCCTGCTCCCTCGAACACCTCGCGGCAATCCGAAAGTTCGCTCAATGTGTGAAGCTGGGGACACGGAAGCCAGCAAGGCGTTTGAAGTGCTCGTGGGGCGTTTGGACTACGCGATGTCGTCTGGACAGTGGCACAAGGTCACATTCGAACACGTTGCATCGGCTTCGCCACACAGGTCAGCATTGATCGCCGCGTCTTTCGTCTTCTGGTCCAAGAAGACGAAACCTAAGCGACGCTTCGACGCCGGTTCTGGCGGCCGGTAACGACCAAGACCCTGGGCTTCAGGTGCAATGTCTCGCATTTGTCAATTCTGGCCCATCGCCCACCTGCTGCACGGCGCGGTCAAGCCTCGGTCGTGGGTCGCTCATGTTGATGGCAGCCGTCCGTTTGCACCCGGCCGACCCGGGTAGAACTCTCAGCGCGATGCTCATTGCTCGATCACCCAGAGGAGAGGTTGATGATTTTGCTCCTAGCACTTCTGTTGGTCTTGATTTTCTTTGGTCTCGGTTTCGCGGTTCATCTTCTCTGGATCGTCGCCGTGGTGCTTCTTGTTCTCTGGGTCATCGGGTTTGCAATGGGCCGAGGCGAGAGTGCTGGAACACATCGGTTCTACCGGTGGTAAGACGCTGAGCCGGTCGCACGAGCTCTTTCGGCTGTTTCCGTGACGGGGCATCCGAAGCGATAGCCCGAAATGGTGGCGACGCTGACCCACCTAACCTTATGCCGAACACGCCAGAGACAGCTCGCTATAACCATCAGACCGGCCGCCGTCGAAGAGCTCGAGATTCTCGACGCCGCAGCTCCAACTTGCCTGCACGAGTCGGGTCTCGTAGACCGCCTGAGGTATGAACGCTGGACCCTTCGTAGGTTCGCCGCTCGCTAGGTCGAATCGGCTGCCATGCCACGGGCACGTGACGCAGGCTCCCTCTAACGTCCCCTCCGAGAGTGGTCCGCCTCGGTGGCTGCAGCAGTCGGCGAGTGCGAATCGACCTGAATCGTCCTGGGCCACCATAATCCTCACGCCGTCTACGGTGCGAGCGCCGAGATTCTCGGTCGGCACGTTGCCACGCACGGCCGTCCAGTCCGCTGGACCGACGTCGAAAGCATTCGTATCCACGCCGACCCCCAGAGCGTAGGCGAGGTGGCCGCCGAGAAAACCGCCCACAGCGGCGAGAGTGACTCCGAGCGTCGACCAGGCTGCCCCACCGTGTCGATCTCCTCGTCGCCTCAACCAGGACGCGGTCAAACATGCCACAGCAAGGCAGTTGGTGGTGGCGTGGACCAGCCCGACTCGTGCCTCGGCTTCGTCGGTGTCGACCCAGTCCGAGCAATGAGCCCAGCACCCCGAAACCGAGCAACCTTCTGGCCGCTCTCGTCCTGCCTAGCCCGATCACGTCCAAAATCCACGTACTGATCCACAGACCAAGGGGAAGTTGCACGAGAACGGGGTGGATCGGATGTCCCAGGTCCGTACCGCTCAAGGAACGGCGCAGTGGCGCCGGCGAGACCAAGTGTTGGGCGACCGTTCGGACGCGGCCGACCGCGTCATCGAGTTGTTCGGATGTCTCCAATGAGCGAACGAGTCCTGATCGCACCACACTCACTCGGTTCAAGGGCACAGTTCCTCCTCCTGCTGTCTCAAACCACGTTGCGAGAGCGTGATTGCTTGCCCGGCGAAACTGCAAAGTCCAGCGCAAATACACACCTTTCAGCGAAACCCGTTTCACTGCTCTTGAGGGCGCGGAGCCAGCAGGCTCGTTCGAATGCGCACAACTGCCGGTGGGTCAAGGACGCAAGAGCACCTTGACAGCGCCATCGGACTTCTCTTGGAACATGCGGTAGGCGTCGGCGCCTTCGTCGAGAGGCAGATGATGCGTGGCAAACCCGTCGACGTCAAGGGGGTCGTCATCGCCCAGCAGGGGCAGGAGATCGTCGACCCACCGGTGCACGTTCGCTTGCCCCATGCGCAGCTGGATCTGCTTGTCGAAGATGCGCAACATAGGCAGCGGGTCGCTCGCTCCGCCGTAGACGCCTGACACTGAAATCGTGCCACCCCGTCGAACGAGATCGATGGCGGCCAGGAAACTGGCGAGGCGGTCGACTCCTGCCTTCTGCATAAGTCGGGCCGCCAGGGCATTTGGGAGTAGGCCCGTCGCTTGGTGGGCGGCACGGGCCACGGGCGAACCGTGCGCCTCCATCCCCACGGCGTCGATCACCGAGTCAGGACCCCTTCCTTGTGTCAGACCGCGGACAACGTTTCTAAGATCGTCGACGGAGTTGAGATCGATCGTCGTGACACCACGAGTCTCGGCTCGGCCAAGTCGCTCGGCGACGAGATCGACCGCAATGACGCTCTCGACGCCACGGTGCTGGGCGACCCGCGTCGCCATGTCACCGATGGGCCCGAGGCCGAGGACGAGGAGGGATCCTCCTTCGGGGACCGCCGCGTATTCCACAGCTTGCCATGCAGTGGGAAGCACGTCCGAGAGATAGACAAAACGATCGTCGGGAGGACCTTCGGGCACCTTGATCGGCCCGTAGTGGGCTTGGGGCACCCGGAGGTACTCGGCCTGGCCGCCGGGCACCTGACCGTAGAGCTTCGTGTAGCCGATGAGGCTTGCCCCGCTGTCGTACTCGTGCACCTGGGTGGTCTCACATTGAGACTGCAAGCCGTGGCCGCACATGAAGCACGTGCCACACGAGATATTGAAAGGGATGACGACACGGTCCCCCGGAGCGATGTTGGTGATGTCTGCGCCGACCTCTTCGACGATCCCCATGGGTTCGTGGCCGAGAATGTCGCCCGGTTCGAGGAAAGGTCCGAGCACCTCGTAGAGGTGCAGGTCAGAGCCGCAGATGCCACTCGAGGTGACCTTGATGATGGCGTCGTTGGGCTCTTTGAGGATCGGGTCGGGCACCCTCTCGACCCGGACGTCGCGCTTGCCGTGCCACGTGAGAGCCTTCACTTCTCCTCCGATCGGGGCTCGGTTTCCTTACGCTGAAACACCGTTTTGGTCTTATCAATGAGGAGGTCGTAACCATGTTCGGCAAACTCTCTTGGAAGCTCCTTGCCGATGCCGCTCGAGGCACCAGTGATCACCGCCAATGGAGCGGGGAGAACAGTCGTCGTCATGGTGCCTCAGTAGGGTCGAGCTGTAGAGATTTGCTCAGGCCTTAGCCATACCCTCGGTACGGTCCTCTAAGCAGATCTCGGTGTCATCGTCGAACCCGTCGCTGAGTCCGCCTCGGACTGACTCTGTGTCCCATGCTGGTCTCGAGATCGCCGCAGACATCGAACGAGTTCTTCGCTGTAGGGCAGCGCTCCCAGGATGGCCACGCCGCCTCCGATGAGAGCGAAGTCGCGCTTGGACAGTGCAGAGGAGCGCAGGGTCAGAGACCATCTTTTCGTCGCGGGCTCGTGGAGCAGAAGCATGAGCGGGACAACGCAAAATGGCATCACCTCCAAGAAGCTGTGGACGTGCTGTTCGAACTGGCTGACGTGACGATCGCTCTCCAAGGCGACTCGAACATCGAGCATCGCAGTGGCTTCGTGGGCTGCTGCCGCACTCGTCATGAGCGTAATAAGCAGTGGATTCATCTCAAGAGCAGCCGCAAGCAACAGGGGAACACCCGCTTCGGCAAACATCGCAGAGTGGACGAGGGATTCTTTCGTGCCACCGTTGCAGGGTTCTTCGATATGCGTGCGTCGATGGATCCACCAGTCCATCAGGCCCGGGGCGAGCCATGCCGGGAGCGCGACAAACAAGAAAAATGAGCGGGCTCGGCGCTTGAGCACACTCCGATTCTGGAGCTGCCGCCGAATCATTCCGTGAGTTTCGCCTGACACCTTGGAGTTCAGGACTTCTCAGCCTTGCGACCAGGCCGCTGCGGTTTCCGCGGCGGCTCTTCAGGGAGATCTTCCGCGGCGACGCCTTGTTCATCGAGAGCATCGACGAACTCTTGATCTTCCGCGGCCTTGCGGCCGAATTTCTGGTCCTCGTGGTCCACTAACGACATGTCGCCTCCACCGAATGCAAATGCGTACAGACGCGAGATACCCGCCGCGAGGATCCTGAATCGACACCCGCCCCAAAGGAGCGCGTGCGCTGAATAGATCCACGTGAAGCCGGACGACTTGGCAGCACGAGCGCTTAGACGGAAACCAGGCGATCTCCTAGGACCCGGCTGTTGCTTACAACCCTTTCCTGAAAGTCCTCGGCAAGAGGTCAGTCGAGCGGAACCCAACCCAAAAGCAGCGTGACCTGCATATTCCTAGCAAAGATCCTCACTTGACGATCGCTTCGCTCTTGTTCGGATTGCTCGTCGTGCCACTGTTCCCCGTCGCCCCACTGTCGGTCGTCCCGCTGTTACCTCTCCTGCCCTGCGGAGGAGGGGGGTTCAGGATGTGACTGGTCGGCCGCCACAGCTGTTTGGTATGCGACGAGTTGCCGGGACCGCCTGTTCCGCAGAATGCCAGAGCCGAACTGAGGAGCAGGGCGACTGCCGCAATGACAAGGGGCTGGGCCAACCGCATACCCATGCAGTACCCGCGCCGGGGGCTTAGAACATACGAAGTTCGAATCCTCTGAATTCACTTGTGATCACGAGACGGGGCCAAGGATCGCCGGCAGGACGACTGCCATTTGCGGAAAGAGGGATCAACGCACACGGCTCCCTCGTGGAGGGTCTGCCACTTTAATCTACCCGCGCTTGGTGCGATTGTCCCGGCCTCACCGTGGTGGGAATCTGGGTGCACCTCGTCATGGTGTTGGCGCTTTCGCATTGTTGGTCGTCGTGGTGTGAGGGCGAAGAATGTTGGCTGGCGTGTTGTTGGAGGTTCCACCTCGAGAGTTCGGTCCCGTGCTGCAACTCGCTCCACCGATTCCCAAAGCGAGGATGGTGAGAACAGTCACCGCTTGTCTTGTCGAACGGCTCTGCAGTCGCCTGCGCAACTGGCTCAGTGTCATCAGCTCCATACAAACTCCCACCCGCTCTGGCCGCTCTACTGCGACCTTCAGTTGTAAATTTCGCTTGTCGATCGGATCGTTTTCGGCGAGGGCATAGGCCGAACCGCATTTCGGATTTCCCATGCCCCGTCCAGACCGATCGGCCGCCTCGCCCACGGGTTGTCAACGACGGGTCGTATTTCTCTATTCTTACCCCGTGCCGGAATGGTTCAAGCCGATCGGACAACAGCTCGTTCGAAGGCTGTCGGGTCCATGGCTCTGAGGCGGCCCTCCATCAAACCCAGGGCGAATCACTTCGAACGTCCGAGACGTCTTGCTTGCGTAAGTCGGAGGTTGAGACTCCAATCTTCTCATGAAGCGACGGGGCTCCGAGACACCTTTGGAAGCAGCAGCCGAAAGCGCGTTCTCGATCCGACGCGAGTCCCTTGGTGCCAGACATTTGCGGACGCTTACAAACTCACTCGGCTCCGCCGGGAAACCTGATTCCACTGCACGAGCCTTCTCGTTCAATGCTGAAGTACATGCGGACGTTCAAAGTGAGCTTCCCGTCGCGTGGTTCGATCCAATCCGACCTCAACACGCCCGACCCCTTCCGCGAGATCATCAGTTCTCGTTGATGATGAGCGGACGTTTGAAGGGACAGAGCACGGGGAACCAGCCTGCGTCATTTCCCCATGCGACCAAGGGGGCGTTGAGAAGCAGCCGGTAGAAGTGACAACTCACACTATTTGAGACCACCTACAGCTCTGGCGATGACGAGAAGGGACACGATGAGGGCCGAACTGGCTTGGATGCCCATGAGTAGTTTGGCCCGGCTCGACAGAGGCATTGTGTCGGTGGGACTGAAGGCCGAGCTGTTGGTTACCGATACATAGAGATAGTCGGCAAAGACGGGAGCCCAGTCGACTCGATCTGAGGAGGAAGCCGCGACCTCGGCCACTGCGTCGGCATCTTCGTCCTGAGAAAACCTGAAGTCCGCCGGAGGAATCTCGGTGCGAGAGAGTTCGGCTCGTTGGACTGGACCGCCGCGATCGAGTTCCCAATAGGCGAGACCGAAGACGATGATGTTCGTAATCCAAACCTGCAGGGCGGCTAGAAGAAGCTTATGACTGTCGTTGGCGGCACCTTGGACGAGCGCCCGAACCAACAAGATCAGCGAGACGAGATTGGCAAGTCCGATTACTCCGACTAACGCGAGAGACAGCGCGCGTGACACCTTCGTTTGGCGCTCAAGGCGACGCGGATTGAACGCAAGGACCGGTACGAGTAGAGCTAACTCCAACCCCGGGATGACAAACCTACTCCCAACGGTGAGATCGCTCGGCAGCGCCGCGTACAGTCCTACTCCCACCACAATCGCCAGCGCAGCGGGAAATCGATGTTCGTAGTCCCGACCTTGTCGTGGTGTGCCAACCATCGTGCGATCTCCTCACTGGCAGCCCGCGGCAGCAATGAGCCGAACTGGGCAGTCCTGAAACCTGGGTTGGCAGCCACAACACGCCAGTCCAGCGGGTACCAACCGAAGCTTGGACCAAGATCACATCCCGAGTAGGGCCACCATTCGTTACCTCACACCGTTTGCGGGCCTGGCATCGACACACTTCATAAATTTCAGGTTTTGATGCGGATGAACAGTTTTCGTGGCTATGACCACGAGGACTGCTGGGCTACTTCCTGACAGCGTCCTTCACCTTTTCCCCGCTTGCTTTAGGTTGCCTGACGCTTTGTCCTTCTTGCCCTTCGCTTCCCGCCACCGGTCCTTCGTCGCCTTCCGGCGATCTCTTCAGCAGTGCCCTTTGGGTCTTGAACATTTGTTCTTGGCTTTATCTACCGTTGACGTCACGGCCTTTCGTAGTTGAGAGGTTTGGATCTGATCTGCGACACGTGCTCACTTATCTGACGTTCAGCATGTCGTTGTGCGTGATCCATACCCGCATGAACGGCGGCGAAACGGTGGATCCTCGCTACGCGAGAATGTCACCGCGCAAAGGCCTTTTGGGTACCAAAAGGTCCGGCATAAGTGCAGAGAGCGTGACTGGGCTTGTGTGTTTGGACAATGTCTTGGTGGGCAGAATCACTTGGAGCGAATCGGCGACGAGTCAGGGGAATGCAATGGTGCAAGTGGACGAAGTGAGGGGCTGGATTGGCCGGGCCGTCGTGGACCCGTCTGGCCACAAGGTCGGGACCGTTTCGCATGTCTTTGTCGATGACGAGACCAATTCTCCTGAATGGGCCACCGTTGATACGGGCCTCTTTGGTAGGCGTTCGTCCTTTATCCCAATTGAAGGGGTAAGTGAGGAGGGCGACGATCTTCTCATTCCATGGGACCGGGAGCAGGTAAAAGGCGCGCCGCAGGTAGATGACGACGACGATGGGCACCTCACGCCAGAAGAGGAAGTGAAGCTCTACCGGTATTACGCCAGGGAGCAGCGCTTGGCAAGCGACGCCGATGTAAACGGCCGAGGAGAGACCCAAGATGCGAATAGAAACACTGAGCGTGCAACAGATGAGGACGGGCTGAACTCAGAACTCCCGAGAAGCGGGCAGGCCCGGTTGAGGAAATACGTGGTGACAGAAGAAGTGCACCCCGTATCGCGAGTTCTGGTGGACGACTCCCCGGCCGACGAAACCCGAGAGCCATCAAACGGCCAGTAGTCAACCTGCAGAGATCACCTCGTGAACACAATGAATGGGAGGACTCCATGATCATCGTCGGACTTCTATTGATAGTTGTGGGAGCAGCTTTCGGGATTGATGTCGCGGTGAAAAATCGCTTCCCGGTGCGCGACCTTCAGGTATTCGGTAACACTCTTGGATTTCATCATGCCGAACAGATCTTTCTTCTCGGAGCCATCACAGGTGCAGTGATTCTATTTGGGCTCGTCTTGTTAATTGCAGGGATCGTTCGTAGTCGATCAACGGCCGTAGCTCGCCGGCGGCAACCTCGGGACGTTGTGGAGAGTGAGCAGCGTGGAGCGGACTTTGACGTTGAGAACGACAGGTTGGCCCCAGTCGCCGCAGAGAGCTCCCACACTTCCAACGCAAATGTGGGCGGGGCGGGAGCGGTCGATTCAGGAGAAATCGGTAACAGAGAAAACCGGGTTTCTCCCGGCTTAGGTGGCTCAACTGCACTCGACCAAGGTGCCCAGAGTGCGCCTCGGGACTGAGGCTCCGACTTTCGGGTCCGCTTTTTGCAACAGTGAGGGACATCGAGACCTACAGGCGATCTTCGAGGCCGAGGCCGAGACACAAACTGTACTGTGGCCAGAATGCGTCACACCCACCATGGTGACGCCTGAGCCGGATTCGACGGCCTGGTGGGCGGACCGCGCGTCTGTCGAGGTCGCACCGAACTCGGAAAGCATAAAGCACAGGCCCTGAGCGCTCACATCGCCGAGACCAGGTGGCCCGCGCCGATATCCTCCCGGCAAGCGTCTCCCACGGGGTAATCGAGGCGGCTGCGATCACTGCCCCGCTCTGGGTCTCACACCCAAGTGCTTCTCCGAGGGACGCGTGGTGACCCCTATTCAGGAGGCATAAGAACAGGACAGAGATCGAGAAGGTTGAGTACCTCGGTAACGGACCGCGAGGCGCGCTGAATTCGGAGCTGACGGTGTTGGACGGCGGCGGCGACCTGATATCGCAATAGCTCGGAGATGGCGACCGAGTCGATGAAGGAAAGTTGAGCGGCGTCGATGCGAATCTGTTCTTCGGACTCCAACAGCGCTTGGTCAAGCACTATTCGGAGGCTCTCGACGCTAGCGATGTCGAGCTCGCCGGTCAGCACCACACGGCCGTTCTGGAGGGCCGCGGTGAAGCCCGTCGCCGGCCCAGAGAACTCAAGGTCGCGGTACGAAGTAATAGCCATTGCAAGGCTCCGATCTGTAGTGTTCAGCTGACCTGTTGCCGTCGTGGTACCCCATCGCCTGTATGACTAATCAGATCAGCCGCGTGCAGCTCTGCGACGCAGGTCAGGGGCGCGTCACTCGGCGGAGACGAGGCACCCCGTCGGTCCCAGAATTCGGCGTCGCCGGCTGCAGCCGTCTCAAGGGCCATACGTCAAGTCGGCGGCGATTGAGCCTGAGAGCAGTGAATGAATCGACGCCGACGCCGATCCGGCCCAGCGGCTGGACTTTGGGACGGCGCACGCCCTCGGGCAATACCCGAATACTGCATCTGGGCGCGACTCGACGCCCGCAACAGCGCCGAGTCTGGCGCCATCCTCCTTCACAGGTTGGGCGCTCTGGGCCAGACGGTCAGCGAGCCGGAAACACTCTTGGCCCAGCCGACAGGTCGGCCCTACGATCGATTGTTACCCGGGTGGTGCGCCATGAAACGCCCGATGACAGCATGCCTGTTCGTCCGTTTGGGTCTAAGCGCTCAGGGTATCGAATCCAAGGCCCGACAGGCAGATCGGCGGACGCAGAATGACTCCGGAGCAAAACGAGACCTTCTCGGCAGGTGAGACCGGGGAGGCGATTGAGGTCTCCTCGGCGGAAGCCGAGATCGTTATCGGTGAGATCCCTGCCGCGGACGATCCGACCACCATGTTGTGGACGGCGCGCTGCACTGAGGCGACCCACGATCTGCTGGGGCATTTCGACACCCGGTCGGAAGCAGAGGATGCGGGGGCTCGCCACCTCGAGTCCCACCACCCGACCATTGAGCGGTAATCGATATCCTCTCCGGCCTTCACGCTACGGATGCCGCTGACTTGAGGTAGTCGGCGGCACGGGCGGCGAGAGCCATGATGGTCAGCGCGGGATTGGCGCTCCCCTGTGTCGGACACACGCTGCCATCGACGATGAAGAGATTCGGCACAGCGAAGGAACGTAGATTTGCGTCGACCACGCCGTCTTGTTCTCCCACCGACATGCGGCAACCTCCGATTAGGTGCGCTTCGCGCTTGATCGTGATGGCTTCGGCGGCGCCGGCGGCGTGATGCATATCCTCCATGACCTTCGTGGCCGCGTCGACTAGAGCTTTGTCGTTGTCACACAGCGAATAGGAGAAGTTCGCCACGGGCAGGCCATGCCCATCAGTCTCGTCCGCCAAGGTGATGCGATTCTCGGGTAATGGGAGGAATTCACAGAGCGCGCCGAACGTGGCCCAGTGGACCGAGTCCCGCATGTATTCGCGCAATGTTTCGCCCCAGTGCCCCTGTGCGCACACATGCTCGGCGAAGACGATCGGCAGCGGCGAGATGCACTGCAACGAGAAGCCCCGTTTGTAGCTCTTCGTCGGATCGGTCTCATAAAAAGCCTCGGAGGAGCACTCGGGCGGTGGGGCTTTGTAGGACCTGATCTCTTCGTCGTAGCGCCCGGTCGTTTGAGGAGCACCTTGCACCATGACGTAGCGACCGACCTGGTCAAAGTCGTTACACACGCCGTCAGGGAACTGCGGGCAGGTTGAATTGAGCAGCAGGCGCGGGGTCTCGATGGAGTACCCCGCCACCGCCACCAGCCGAGCTCGTTGGCGATACTCGCGTCCTTCATGGAAGTAGACGATCCCGGTCGCCCGGCGGTGATCGTCGATCTCGACGCGGCTGACCATGCAGTCCGAACGGATCTCGGCGCCATGAGCCAACACGTCCGGAACGTGTGTGATCAAGGGCGATGCCTTGGCATTGACCTTGCACCCTTGCAGGCAGAAGCCTCGGTAGATGCAGTGTGAACGATTGCCGAAGCGCCCGTTCGCAATGGCGACCGGCCCGACACGCACCTTGATGCCAGCGGCCAGCGCGGCCCGTTGAAAGGCTTGCCCGTTGGCGCCCATCGGATGCGGCGAATGCGGGTATCGGTGCGGGTCACCCCAGGGCCAGTACTGGCCGGCCACGGGCAGCTCAGCCTCCAGGAGCTCATAATACGCCTTGAGATCGGCGTACTCGATGGGCCAGTCAGCGCCCACACCATCATTTGTGAGCGTGCGGAAATCAGAAGGATGGAAGCGCGGTGCATAGCCGGCGAAATGCACCATGGAGCCTCCGACCCCCCGCCCCGAGTTGTTGCTGCCGAGCTCGACAGGATGCGATCCCGAGATTACGCGAGGCTCGTTCCAATACAGCTGGTGCGATCCGGCCTCGTCACTGACCCAGTCCTTGTCAGGATCCCAGAACGGCCCTGCGTCGAGGACCACCGCCTCCCACCCCTGCCGGGCCAGTCGCTGCGCCAGCACGGAGCCTCCGGCTCCGCACCCCACGATCACAATGTCGACCTCGTCGTCATGTCCGTAGCGACGCATATCGCGGCGTAACTGATGATTCGTGCGCGACCCATCATTCGGCAGCAGCCAGGCCGACTCGTTGCGTCTACGGACGCCGTTCATCGGGGAGAGCTCATTCGTTCGTCCCTGTCCGACTCTTGGCGAGACGCATCTGTCGAGGACAGTCCGTCAGCGTGCCTCTTCTTGGCGGCCTCGACCCGCGTCGCCCACGGGACCGGATCCTCGGCGTCGCACTCCTCGACCTCCCAGGGCTCTCGGGCGCCCAGAGCAAGGTACTTGTAGCCACGCGGATACGCCGGACCGCCGAAGCCGATCTCATTCCAGGCCCATGGATGAGCGTAGAAGGCACTGCAGGCGTACCGCATCCACATTGAGAAAAGTCGCGCCGCCGGCAGCCCATGCCATCTTCCTTCGCACAGCCGCACCCCTTCGACGATGTCGCGTTGCTCTCTTGGTGCCAAATTCGAGAAGGACCGTCCGAACTTGCTCTGTGCCGTCCCATTCAGTGCGGCGATGGACTGACGCCATGCCTCCGGGTCTTCGGGCATGTCCTGGTAACGGAATCCGTCGCCATTCCGGTCGGCGAGACGCCCGTCAATGACCTCAAACACGGGCACACGGGGATCTTCGTCTTGGGCCAAGAGCCGGTCCAGCAGAGCTCGGGCGGTCGGCTCTTCCTCTGCAGTGAAGAACCTGGGCGGGTCAAGTGGGCCGAGGCGTGCGGTCACCACCGACCTGGTAACCCCGTCCCACGCTGGCTGCTGCCGCATCACGTCGTAGCCGGAAAACCGCTGCTCGGCCGAGCCCGGAGTGAGCCCCATTCGTTACTTTTCGCGGCGGAGGATGGAGGCAACGAGCCCCATGCCCCCGACCAATCCGAAGAGGAGCGGCGCAAAGGTAGGTGGACCCATTTCGGCGTTGTAGAGCGCAAAGTTGCGCCCGAACCCGCCAGGACGCTGTGCGATGCCCCGCAGGTGTAGATACTCACCCTGCATACTGTTGAAGAGCACGACGCTCGAGATCAACGGCAGAAATGTCTTCGCCGCCCGCTTGGAGAAGATTCCGGCGATTCCGGCCGCGGCCATGGCCGGGGTAAGGGCCACCGGAACCCACATCATCCGGTTGGCGAAGCTGGCACGGTCGTGCTCGAGCCAGATCTCCACACCGGTGATAAGGGCGCCCACGCCGGTAAGGCCAGCCAGGCTCTGCTCGAAGCGACCGTGACGGACGTTCTGGAGGAGACGATCGATACCGATAAGCCCGTCTCCGGTGCTCAGCCGCCGACTCGTCGAGGACCGACCCTTTGAGCCAAACGTCATGCGCGCATCTCGGTGACCTTGTCCCGGAACAGCGTGCTGGCGATTGTGGCTTTCCGAGGTTGTCCAGCCAAGAACGCCTTGACGAAGCCCTTGGCCTGCTCGTATTCCACCTTGCCAGGCATCGGCGGCTCGTCCGGATTGACCAGCACATCGACCAACGCCGGACCTGGGAACGACAGCGCCTCCTTGATGGCCCCCTCCACGTCACCCGCTTTCTCCACCCGGATGCCCTTTCCGCCACAGGCCTCGGCCCAGGGAGCAAAGTCGGGCGGTCGGCCGAATCGAATGCCGTACTCCGGGTAGCCCAGCACGAGCTGCTCCCACATGATTTGGCCCAGCGACGCGTTGTTGTTGACAACCACCTTGATCGGAAGGTCGTAGCGACAGGCTGTCCCAAACTCTGCCATGAGCATCGCGAACCCACCGTCGCCGACAAACGCGATGCACTGGCGGCCTGGATGGGCGATCTGATTGGCGATCGTGTAGGGCAGTCCGGGGGCCATAGTGGCCAGATTCCCTGACAGATAGAAGGCACGCTCATCGCGGATAGTGAAGTGACGGGCTGCCCACGTCGCGATCGTTCCCGAGTCCGATGTGAGGATGGCATTGCCGTCGGCCAGTCGGTCAATGACATGCATCAGGTACTGCGGCTGAATCGGGTCTTCTTCGATCGACTCGAGAGCATGCATCCGGTCGCGCCAGCTGCCCATCTTCTCTTGGAGATGACCAAGAAAGGAATGTTCGGAAGACTCAGCGAGATGCGGCAACAGAGCCGAGAGGCCGGATGCTGCGTCGGCGATCATGGGCACCTCGGTCGCGATACGGTTGCCGGCCCGGATGGGGTCGGCTTCGATCTGCACCACCTTGCATTGCCCTGGTTCGGGCAGGTACTTGGTATAAGGGAAGTTCGTACCCACCATGAACAGTGTGTCGCAGCCCTCCATTGCGTCGATGGCCGGCGCGGTCCCCAACAGTCCGATGCCGCCTATACAGAGCGGATGGTCGTCGGGGATGACTGCCTTGCCGGGCAGGGTCTTGACGACGGGGCTGCCCAAACGCTCAGCGGTCTGGAGTACCTCGTTTCTCGCCCCCAGCGCTCCCGCCCCGACCAGCATGACCACTTTGGAACCCGCGTTGAGCACCTCTGCCGCAGCCAAGACATCCTCTTGACGAGGCAGGCCCGAGACAGGCAGATAGATCGGTGCCGTTGGTTGGTTGACCGCCGGTGCCGGGGCGCTCCACGGGTTGGCTCCGGCGTCGGCGATCTGAATGTCGGTCGGAATGGTCAGGTGGGCGACACCCCGACGGGTAAGGGCATGGCGGATCGCGATGTCGACGAGCGTCGGCAACTGCGCCGGCACCCGGATCATCTCGTTGTATTCGGCGACGTCGATGAACAGCTTTTCGAGCGCGACCTCCTGCTGATAGCCCGTCCCCAACATCTGGGTCTCCTGCATCCCGGTGATGGCGAGGACAGGCGCGTGGTCGAGTTTGGCGTCGTAGAGCCCGTTCAGCAAATGGATCGCCCCTGGTCCTGACGTGGCGAGACAGACACCAAGGCGTCCGGTCGACTTGGCGTACCCGGTGGCCATAAAGGCGGCAGCCTCTTCGTGATGGACGAGGACAAAGCGGATTCTGTCCTGACGCCGCAGACCCTCCATGATCCCGTTGATGCCATCGCCCGGCAGCCCGAAGATCGTGACGACGCCCCAATCGGCCAGTCGCTCGATAAGCACCTCCGATGCGATCTTCGACATTCGTGCCCGCTCCCCTTCCGCAGCCTGGGTCAGTCGCTCTTCGAATCGGTACCCGGGCCAGAGCGCTCCAATCACTCCAACTGAGCGCATCGGCTGTTTCGCCGTGTCGTGGGCGGGCATGAGAGGTATGTCAGCACGAGATCGGCTCGACGGAGGCCTGACGTTGAGAGATGGGGACCTATCGAGACCGGCCAGCGCGCGATCAGGGCAAATCGAGCTGGAGGCGCAGCGGCCGTTGTGCCGAAAACTGCCTCCACCCTTCGTGAATGCCCTGTTGATAAATACCGCCGCGGCCGTCGGCAGGGTTTGACGTGCCTGTCCCGGTGGAGAAGGTCGCGACCGGTACATACACGGTGCCGACTGACCAACCCGAGTCTGATGGCACGCTTGAGTGGCAGGCCACCACCATGGTGACCGCCGAAGTCCGCGCCGGTGGGACGACGGGCCTTGGATGGACGTACGCCTCCCGAGCCTCCCAGACCGTCATTGAAGATCTCCTTTCCGAGGCCGTCGTCGGCACCGATCTCCTCGACACGGCGGCCTCCCACGAGCGCATGGTCCGAGCCTGTCGGAACATTGGTCGGCCTGGTGTAGTCAGTTGCGCAGTCTCGGCCGTCGACATTGCCCTCTGGGATTGCAAGGCCCGTCACCTGGGCGTCCCTCTGGCCGACCTGTTCGGGCGGTGCGCCGACGGGGTTGCCATTTATGGGAGTGGCGGCTTCATCACGTACGACGAGGAGACGGCACGGGCCCAGCTCGAGCAATGGGTGGGCGACTGGGAGATCCCCCTGGTGAAGATCAAGATCGGCGAAGCATGGGGGACTCGACCGGAGCGCGACCTGGCCAGAACCGCGTTCGCCCGGGCGGTCATCGGTGACAACGTCGCACTGTTCGTCGACGCCAACGGCGGCTACAGCCGCAAACAGGCGGTCCGGATGGGCCGTGAGTTAGCCGACACGGCCGACATCTCCTGGTTCGAAGAGCCTGTGTCGTCGGATGATCTCACGGGCCTACGAGTCGTCCGAGACGCCCTCGCCGTCGATGTCGCTGCTGGGGAGTATGGCTACGACGAGGCCTACTTCGCCCGCATGGTCGCAGCCGAGGCGGTGGATTGCCTGCAGATCGACGTGACTCGCTGCGGCGGGTACACCAGTTGGCTCCGGGCAGCCGCAGTCGCTGGTGCGCAGGGCTTGGAGATATCGGCGCACTGCGCCCCGAATTTGCACGCGCATGTGGGCCTCAGCGTGCCCAACCTGCGCCATATCGAGTACTTCCATGATCATCACCGCATCGAAACGATGTTGTTCGACGGTGCACTCGATCCCCACGGCGGGCGCCTTCTGCCGCACCGCGATGCCCCGGGACACGGTATGGCCCTCAAGGAATCGACAGCCGCGCCGTATCGACGCTGATACGGCTGCCCGACGCATCTTATCGGTTTGCCGACACCGAACTCGGGAAAAACAAAGAGACTATGGGAGGTCGGCATGGCCGAAATCGGAGCATTTCTGTCGAGTGAAGAACACGGACCGGCCGCCTTGGTGGCCCAGGCCAAGCTGGCTGAGGAAGCAGGAATGCATTCCATCTTCATCTCGGACCACTTTCACCCATGGATCGATCGTCAGGGTGAAAGCCCGTTCGTGTGGAGCGTGATCGGCGCCATTAGTGCCTCGACGTCACACAAGGTTACGACGGGCGTCACCTGCCCCACGGTCAGGATTCACCCGGCGATCCTGGCCCAAGCCGCAGCAACCTCGCAGCTTCTGCTCGAAGGGAAGTTTGTCTTCGGAGTCGGTTCGGGCGAGGCTCTGAACGAGCACGTCCTGGGCCACCACTGGCCTCCCATCGAGACCAGACTCGAGATGCTCGAGGAGGCCGTCGAAGTCATCCGCAAGCTCTGGGAAGGCGGTCTGGTCACCCATCACGGCCGTTACTACACGGTGGAGAATGCCCGCATCTACTCAATACCCGCCGCGCCACCGCCGATCCTCGTGTCGGCGTTTGGTCCCGAAGCGACGGACGTGGCCGCCCGCATCGGTAACGGTTTCGTGACGGTGCAGCCCGACGCGGAGCTCCTGGATCGATACCGGAAGAACGGCGGGAACGGCCGCGCCATAGCTGCTCTAAAAGTCTGCTGGGACCAGGACGAGCACGTGGCCCGCAAGCTGGCCCACGAACTGTGGCCCACGGAAGGAGTCGAGGGTCAGCTTGCCCAGGAGTTGGCGCTGCCCTCCCACTTCGAGGCCGCCGCGGCCAATGTCACCGAGGACATGGTGGCGAAGCAGGTCGCCTGTGGTCCAGACCCCGAGAGGCATCTGGAGGCGATCAACAGGTATCTCGAAGCGGGTTTCGACGAGGTGTACATCAACCAGATTGGCCCCAATCAGGAAGGATTCTTCCGCTTCTACGAACGGGAACTTCGATCTCGGTTGGGGGTCTAGCGGAGCGAGAAGGCTTGCTCTACGCCCCAAGGAGATGCGTGACATAAAAATTAGATCTCTCGCGCCTTGCCATCAGTGAACTCGTATCGGGGCGGTATCGGGACCCTCGTCGGCCTCGAGATAGCTAGCCGTCGGATTCCGTGTCCTCGCGCTTCTGCGAGTCTTCGATCTCCTCGGGGGTCGTTGCTTCTCGGTAAACCGGTGGATCCGCCGTGGCGTTATCCCCGGAGGCGGGTTGCTTTGATGTGGAGGGTCTTCCGTCGGTTGTCATGATTTGGTATCTACCCCGTGCAGCACGAAGCATTCGCCGCGGAATGGGTTGCTGTCTCCCGATAGGTGGTTTGGACCTCCACCGGTCGACCGATCTCCCCAAATTATCCACAGAGGTGGGGGTATAACCGCTGTGTCGCCGACTGGTCGGAGTGGCAACGACTCCCACCGCACCATCCCGTTCTTCCTCCGCTCGGAGGTGGTCACACGGTGCCATGTTTCACGCCGTCGTCCATCCGGGCGCCCGAGCGGCCTTGGCGGACGAGCTCGACGTGAATGCACTTGACGCGCTGCGCGTCCCTCTCGACCAGTCCTTGCTCGAGCCCGACGAGGCCGTCCAGATCGACGCGGCGGGCTGTCCTTCATCGATTCGCCGCCATCTCCGAGCAGCTGCTGCGCGATCACGTGGTCCCGCTGCCCAGCAACGCCGGCTGCATTTCGAGCGCGTTTCGCGGCCAGTGGCCAGCGTCCTTGACATTCTCGACCTGCGACACATTTTGATGGACGAAGCAAGACTCACCCCGCCATCGAGCAATAGGCGGGTAAGGGGTGACCGGCTCTGCAACCCGCCGGACTGACTTGTCCGCAACCGCTGCTTCGCGCTGTCCTAAGAAGGCCTCACGAGGTGACCAAACGGACTCGAGCTCGAGCTCGTCGGCCCGGGAACATCGACAGACGTGGGAGCCTCGTGTCCACAACGACGCGGTCGAAGCGCCGCCGTCCTTAATTCCCGCCTGGGACACGAACCTTGCGTGAGGCTGTGACACCTGGGTATTCCTTCGTCACATCGAAATGTGAGCATCACAACCACGGAGGAGACACGCATGCCGGTCGACGAGGAGCAAGTGCACGATCTGCTCTACCAGGCCTATGAGACAGAACTTGGAGGCGTCCAGGTGTACGAGGCTGCATTGGCGTGCGCCCGCAACGACGATCTACGAAAAGAATGGGAGCACTATCTCGACCAGACCCGCCACCACGTCGAACTGGTCGAAGAGTCACTCCGGTGCTTTGGACTCGATCCTGAACGCGAGACGCCCGGCCGCCAGGTCGTCCGCAATACCGGCGAAGCACTGGTGAAGACCATCGCGCTCGCTCAAGGAGCCGGCACCCCAGAGCAAGCTCAGGTGGTGGCCGCCGAATGCGTGACCCTGGCCGAGACAAAGGACCATCTCAACTGGGAGCTCATCGGCGAGGTCGTCAAGCGTCTGACGGGCGACGCTGCGAAGGTATTGAGGGCCGCGCACAAAGAGGTCGAGGAGCAAGAGGACAAGCACCTCTACCACAACAGTGGCTGGGCGCGTGAGCTCTGGATCGAAGGACTGGGCCTGCCGGCGGTACTCCCGCCCCCCGAGGAGCAGAAGGAGGTCAAGACGGCCATCGGCGCCGCCAGGGCCAAGCAGGCCCGCCAAGATATGACCTGACCCGCCGCTGAAGATGATCAAATCACGAGAGGAGAACACCTGTGCCAGGCACCCGAGCCAATGTCAAGAACGAGAAGCAGTACGAGGCCCTCAAGGATAAGGGGATGTCCAAGCAGCGGGCCGCCCGCATTGCCAATTCGCCCAAAGCCTCGAGCAACGGCGGCAAGAAGTCGGGGTCTGGGGGCAACGCCAAGCAAGGTGGGACTACCGCGCAGCACAAGGCCGCCGGGCGCAAAGGAGGCCATGCCGCGGCAGCGAAGAAGTAGCGGGACCCGGTGCCGAAGGTTCTAAGGAGGAATTCGACCCAAACCCCTGATTCCGCCGATTACCGGGTGGCCACGGACTATCTCCACGTCGTCCATCCGACAGAGAGAGCCCAGCTAGGCGTCCCGCGATTGCGCAACGGCTCCATGCTGTCTCGTCGCGCCAAGGATCTGCTGGGAGCTAACGCCTCGGGGACTTGCCGGCCGAAACTCCAGGAGTCGCCCGCAATCCGAAGGACCTCAAGCGGGCCGAGCTGCTCTCTCCGGTTCTGAGCCTTGGAGGCAAATTCGACCACGGCGCGTTGCTCGCCATCGCGGACAGGTACCGTAACTGTGCCAGCTACCTGCTCGACCATCGCGCCAATACTCCCTCCCGGATCGCCGATCTGCCCCGGCCCAACGTGACCCTCGCTGCCGCGCTGTACACCCGTCCAGAACGCTCCCACTGAGCAACCGAGTGGAGCACGACGCCGCGGTCATTGCCATCAAGGCACTCCTCGGAGGGACCATGGTGACCGCCTTCGCGGTCGTCGGCCACCTCCTCCGGCCTAAGTGGTTTGCTGGGGCTCTTCGGGGCCGCGCCCTCGGTGTGAATCGCCCTGGGTTCCTTGGAGACTCCATACCTTGGAAAGGAAGATGGAGTCATGCCAAAAGAGAGGATCCCGGGGAAGCCGTCCACACGGCGCTACACACCCGCTGAGAGAGAACAGGCTGTCCGTCTGGTCCGCCAGCTGCGCAAGGAGCTCGGGACCGAACAGGGGACGGTTGCCCGCGTGGCGAAGCAGCTCGGCTACGGCGTCGAGTCGGTGCGGGCCTGGGTCAATCAGGCCGATATCGACGGTGGGCTGAAGGACGGCACGAGCACCGAGGACGCCGGCCGGATCAAGGAGCTCGAGCAGGAGGTCAAAGAGCTGAGGCGGGCCAATGAGATCTTGCGCAAGGCCTCCGCGTATTTCGCCCAGGCGGAGCTCGACCGCCCACCGCGGTGATGGTGTCGTTCATCGACGAACACCGCGACACCCTCGGGGTCGAGCCCATCTGCAAGGCATTGCAGGTGGCCCCGAGCACCTACTACGCGGCCAAGAAGCGCCAGCCCTCGGCCCGGGCGATCCGAGACGCCATGTTGAAGAACATCCTCTTCGTGCTCTGGAGCACCAACCGCAAGGTCTACGGGGCCCACAAGCTCTGGAAGGCAGCCCGCCGTGCGGGCCACGACATCGGCCGGGACCAGGTGGCCCGTCTCATGCGTGAGCTGGGGATTCGCGGGGTGAGCAAGTGCCGCAAGAAGGTATTCACCACCAGGTCTGACTCCGACGCCGGCCGGCCGCCAGACCTGGTCAAGCGCGACTTCACGCGGCGCATCCCAACGGCTTGTGGGTCACCGACCTCACCTATGTGCCGACGAGGACGGGGATGGCCTACGTCTGTTTCATCACCGATGCCTTCTCCCGCATGATCGTGGGCTGGCGGGTGGCGACCCACATGCGCACCGACATGGTGCTCGACGCGCTCGAGATGGCCCGCCACTCGCGCCGAGCCGGTCGCCTGGTCGGTCTCGTGACCCATTCGGACGCGGGATCGCAATTCACCTCGGTGCGTTTCACCGAGCGCCTCGACGAGATCGGAGCGACACCGAGCATCGGCACGGTCGCCGATTCGTTCGACAACGCGCTGGCCGAGGCGATCAACGGCCTCTATAAGACCGAGTGCGTCTACGGGCCCGACACCAACGGCTGGGAGGACGTCAGCCACCTCGAGCTGGCCACGCTCTCGTGGGTGCACTGGTTCAACGAAGAGCGCCTCCACGGCTACTGCGGCGACGTCCCACCGGCGGAGTTCGAAGCAGCGTTCTACGCTGGCCACCAACCTGCCCTACCGGGGCTTGGAAACCAATAGCGAGAGTCTCCATCAGACCCAGGCCGATCCAGCTTGGCCGTGACGGTGGTCGACAAGGGTCACCAGGACGCGGCGCTGGCCGCCTATGCCATGCTGTTCGGAGTCGCCGGATTCGTCGCCTTTAGCGCGTGCGTCCGTCCCCTGCTCACCAGGACCGATGCCCTGGCCGCAAGCTCGCTCAGCTGCGTCATTTGGGTCCTAGTAGCGGTGGGAACCTACCTCTTGGTCGTCGGCTGAATGCCTCAGCGAGGCCGCGAACCCGTCGTCGGCATCCACCGAGGAGCGTTGCGTGACTTGCCGGTGGGCGATCTGCTCATTCGGTTCGGGTTTGGCGCCGCCATCTCTGCACTGGCTGGAGTCGTTTCGGTACTCGCCGGCAGCGAACCGGGAGGGATCTTGCTTGCTTTCCCGGCCATCTTGCCGGCGACGCTCACCCTCATCGAAAAGGAAGAGAGTGAACGCCAAGCTGAAGACTTCGACGTCGGTTCCATCCTCAGTGCGGCTGCACTCGCTTCTTACGCCATTGTGGCGTGGCAATACGTGGACGAGGGTTCGACCCCGGTCGTGCTGGCCGTTGCCACCGCGATCTGGCTCCTTACGGCTGTCGTCCTCTACCTGGGTTTGCGCCTCATCGTGCGACAAAAGCCTCTCCACCAAGGCATTGCTGAGCTACGAGCCAGGCGGCAGGCATGACCCATTCGTTCAAGGGCTCTGTCCGACAACAGGTGGAACCGCGCGGTGAGTTGCTGCGACGAGCCGGAGGCGCTCGAAGCCGCCGAGTTGACCGGCGATCAGCTCGCAGCCCGCATTCGAAAGGGCCACAGGCCAGCAAAATGATTCGCAAGCGCGATGTTGCTTACCAACCTGCTACCAAGCGCGACGCTGCTGGACGTCTCTGACGGGTCAGTCATCTCGGAGTGCTGTGCGGTTCGAGAGGGCTCGAGGGTCAGCGCACTCCTAGACGCTGACGTAGGTCTGGCATGGACTAGGGGCGGTGGCCTTGGTCGTTGGGCGCAGACCCAAATGGCTTCTTCCCCGCGACAATTCGTCGTGTGGGTCAGTCGGAGCGCTCATCGGATCGTCGCAGGATTGCAAGAAGAGCGACGTCGTCATCGCCAGCTCCTACGGACGCAATGACCTGTTCGCACAAAGTTCGCGGATTGGACGGTGCGCCTAGCCTCGATCATTCGTCCGACCTCTTGCGCGACGACTCGGACTTGGTCAAACGAGGTGGAAGGTCGCTGAGCGACCTCTGAGTGCACCGGGGACGTGAAGGGTCAAGGCTCCTCGTTTCAGTCTCGTGATGTCACGCCCTGCTGGATGGCTTCGGGGTCGGGCGCCGGGACCCGCTTCGCTATGGGAACGCGGCGCGTAGACGCACGAAGGCGGTGGCCAGTTCACTGGCCCAGGGCCATGTTTCGTCGAGGTGCACGATGAGATCGCGTCCGCGGTGGGCCAGGACGGCAGCGATGTGGAGGACCCGGTAACGCAAGGTCTTGGGCTCGGCCTTGGCCAGGGCACCGTCGAAACAGGTCATCTGGCTCCAGGCCAACAGTGCGCCGGCGAGCAAGGAGACCGCCACCCAGGCCTCGTTGGCGCAGAAGCCCTCGAAGGGCAGGTTGGCCAGTCCGCAGTCCTTCCAGGTGCGCACCCGGTCCTCGACTCTGGCGTGGCCGCGGTGGCGCAGCTCGAGGGCGGCGATATCGGCGGCTTTCGTATTGGTGATGAAGCAGGTGTGGCGCCACCCGGCGTGCGTGTCGAAGAGGGAGAGCTGGGCGCCGGGGTGCGGGCGCTCGCGCCGAGAGAGCACGCGCATGTCATCGGGCCAGCCCTCGACTTCGTAGAGCTCGCTCAGCTCGACCACCTCGGCGCCGTCTCTGATCCCCCCGTCGAGCTCACGAGCACGCACCCAGTCCTCCTCTTGGGCCAACAACAGGGCGTCACGCACAGAACCGCTGATGGGAAAGCCGATCGAGTAGTCGAAGTTGGCGTCGCTGAGCGATTGGACGAAGCGGTGGGTGGCTCCGGCCGAGTCGCCCCGGACCAAGATGGGGTGGAGCACCAGGGCGGGATCGTCGCCCTCTTCGTGGCCGAGGGCATACTCGGCGGGCACGGCACGGACCACAGCCTCGAGCAGTTCGAGGTGGTCGTCGGTGTCGTTGGGGGCGGCGTTGCCCGGCCGCAACATGGCGGCCAACGGCTCGTGGGTATTGTCGCACCACACGCCCAAGGGGTTGAAGCCGAAGCCGTGCTTGTAGGTGGGCGCGGCGTCCTCCTTCTCCGAGTGCACGTTGAGCAAGGTGGAGTCGAAGTCCCAGATCATCGGGCCAACCGGCGGCTCCGCCGCCCAGACCGCAGCACGGGCGGCGGCCAGCGCGCTCGGAATCGCCCGCAGCTCCACCGAGGCCGTCGCGTGCAGGGCCCGCCAGGCGGTGGCCACCGAGGCCACCGGGCCGAAGAGCTCCTCTTGCTCCTTCAATCCCGCAATGTCGGCCAGGCAGTCCGCCCCGTCCGCGATGGCGACGGCCAGGTGCGTGAGCACGACACCGGGATCGTGGGTGTGCCAGTTGATCCCGCACTCGGCCATGGCTTCGGACATGGCCTCGGTCAACCCGGCGCGATCGGCCAGTTCGGCCAAGAGCGCGGCACCGGCATGGGACACGAGATTCTTCCCGTCGGGTATCACTTTGGCGCGACGGACCGAGCGACTACGGTGCACCTTCAAGGAGCTCTCCTCCTGGTGGATGAACGCTGTTGTGGCGACAGTCATTCTTCCAGGAAGGAGAGCTTTTTACGTGGACGCGCGCACCGCTCGTTCAGAGGCCGGACGAATTATCGAGGCTAGGGCGACTGATCGCAATCTCGCCATCCCGTCGTCGACACCGTGTGTCCGTTCCCTGAGTGCTCGGTCGGTATAGAGCAAGAGGAGGCCACCATCTGGAATACAACAGTCGAAACGCTCGGCGGACAGTCCGCTCCTTCTTCCCAGAAGCGGGCTCGGAGCAACCGCTAGGAAGTCGGCGGAAGCCCCAGAGACGAGGAGTGGTGGAGGATGACCGGCTGACGCCGTTGCTAGCTGACCAGTAGACGAGTTCAGCTGTCCGGGGAACAGGGTTGCGGTCTTCGTTAAGCCAAGGAATGACCATACTCGTCGAAGTTCGTCGATAATGTCTTCGGGAGCCAGCCCTTGAAGAATTAAAGTGCGGATGGCACTGCGCAACTGTCCCATCTGGGCGGCCGCTCGTCGATCGTGGCCTTCAATGTCACCGATGATCAGCCAAATCGGGCCATCCGGTGTCGGGACGACGTCATAGAAATCACCACCGACATCGAGCGATTCGGAGGCCGCGGAATAGCTCGCATAGAGTCTGATTCCCGGCAGGAAACCAGGGACCTCGGGAAGCAGGGCTGCTTGCAATTGGCGCGACGTCAACGAGGCTTCGTCGAGATGCTTTGCTTTGGCAACGATCGTCCCCAAGTGGTTCGCCATCGGCAGGAGGATAGGAGGGCCGAACCATCGATGGCGATCCCCGGCACTGCAAGCCCCCGATCTCGTGCATGATTCGGCCCACAAGTTCGGCGGGGCGGAGGCGGATGGCTCCTCGCCGCAGAGGCAGGGAGGAAAGACCATGTTCAACAACCCGAAGGTGGCTGCATTCGGAGCGTTCCTGGCGGGAGGTGTTCTCGTCGGCGGCATCGCCTTCGGAACGTCCGTGGCGCACGGCGCTGGCACTGGGACACCCGGCAAGGGACTTTCCGACGCGCAGTACACGGCGAAGAACGCCTGGGCGCAGACGATTCCGTCTGGCGGCATCGGTACCACCTTGTTAGTTCCAGCTGGTGACAGGTTGACGATCACAGATGCTCTCGGAGCCGTAGCGTCATGTGGTGTCAGCGGCGTCCTAAGCGGAACCACGGTGTCGTACACGCTCGCGACAGCTCCAGACGGCACGGTGACACTCGGAACCAGCAGTTCGGACGTCGGCACCGAGTTCGTACCAGTCTCGCTGGATTTCGGATCGGCTGCTTGCGGCAACTTCACCGCCCTCGTTGGTTACCTGACCCCGGTCCCTGCTGGATAGACCATCACGGCTCCCGGCGCAATGCCTCATCCCGGTGACCGCTCTCCCAGCTTCTTCATCGAGCCGTCGCGGTGCTGGGCCTTCGTCTATGACCACAACCTCCAAAGCACCCATTGCCACGAGCGTCCGTCGTTCACGGGGCGTGGCACAGTCCAAAGCGAGACGGGAAGTGGTGGCGGGTCTGGGCCTGTCCCGATCATCTCGACGGGCTCACGGCGCTGCGGGAGTTCGGAAGGTCGCCGAAGTGATTCAATCCGCTACCAGAATCAAGGTGCTAGTGCTCGAGCCAGCCCTCACCCCGGCCCCGTCTGCGTAGAGAACACAGCGCCCGTCGGGGCCTGGGGTGGGGACTGATCGCGCATCCGACGGGCAGGAGGGGAAGAAAATCGCACACCGGATGCTCCGTATCTTGATACCCACTCGAGCTGGTTGAAACGACGTTTCGACGAGGGAGGGGGCGGGTACCCGTCGATGCGAAGCGCCCAACCTGGCACCCCAGGAGGATGGCGCCACAACAGCCCCGCGGCGGACTCGTGCGGGGCTGTTGTGCGTCGCGACCGATTGACCCAGGATCGCGGCCGCTACGTGTGCTCGGGGTCCTGGCGCCGGGCGCCTCGAGGGCGTCGTCTCTAGCCTCGTCCTAATGCCTCCTTGAGAAGTCTTCGCAGGTGGCCCAGGAGACGCTGGACTTCTTCGACTTCGGGGACTTCGGTAACTTCCTGGAGCGCGCCTAGGGAGTGGCCCTTTGGCTCGGCGGGGGGCCATTTCGCATCGAAGGCCGGGGTTGAATTGACCCGCCCGACGGGATAAGAATTTCGGTTGCTGGCACGGGAGTTGTCCCGCGAGGTTGTTGCTGTCTTCGGTCGTGAAAGCTTCAGGAGGTGGTGGCGATGGTAACTGAGACTGCCCCGCAATTCGAACCGATTCCGCTCGAGATCAATATCTCCGAGGATCAGGATTCGCTGCGGGTGGAATTGATCGGCGAACTGGATATTGGGACGGCTGAATCCCTTCAGACCTTTCTGTCTGATGATCTCGATCGCTTCAGCGTGGGTAGAGTCCTTTTCGATTTGCGTGGCCTGAACCTGATCGACTCGAGAGGAATCGCTTTCATCTCTTCCGTGTGCCAACGAGTAGGCGGCGCAGGAGGATCAGTATCCGTCAGGTCCGAAGGCTGGGTACGGCGCGTGTTGCAGTTGGCTGGGGTACTTGATTCGTTGAGGCTCGAGGAGGGACTCACCGACGCCGACTGACGCCGGACGGGATCACACTGTCCCCAGTCAAGGACCAACGACCTAACGGTATTAGTGCCGTAACCGGCAACGTTGGTGGGGCGCGTCCACCACTTTGATCTCCGGGTCGCGCAAAGTAGGGCGATGGCAGAACGCGTGGCAGTGCGGGACATCACCAACGAGGAGGGACGCAAGCTCCTCTCCATCGTCCGCCGGGGGTCGGGCCATCTTCATGTTGGCCTTGAAGACTGGGCCGGACCGGTGCCTCCACCAATGCGGATGCAGTTTCTAGAACACAGACCCTTTGTGCTGAGGTCGGCCGGCCCGTTTCTGATCACGTACAGACTGTCGGGCTGCTATCTCTTCCCGTTCGCGACTGACGGACTTGTCGAATACGACCGAGCCAGTGCGCCTGCCGAACCGGCGGTAGGCGCACCTTCACAGTTTCTGGCCGATGAATTTATGGAGTCACTTACCGATCGGCGCGTAGATGGCCATGCCATTCCCAAGGGACTCAACGACGTATTCCAGCCACCAAGTCTTCATAGCCACTACCACGACCCTGCTGGGACCCCCGGGGGGTTATTGGGATCACCATGTCATATTGATCGTTCGCTCGAAGTTGTTCCAGCCGGCTCGCTCAAATGCCGCCGACATCGGGACGTTCGCGAGGTCCGTTGAGGCGCGGATGCGTGGAACGTTCTCTCGAGCGAGGATATCGGTGCCTTTGGCCAGTATGTCGTTGACGTAGCCGTTGCCTCTGTGCCTGGGAAGGACAGCGAGATAGGCAATGATCGCGTTGTAGTGATTGCGAGCGGGCATCACAAAGCCCACTGGTTCGCCATCGCCCCGCACTGCGACTTGCCACCAGGTTCGTGGGCTCTTGTAGGACGCGAGCTCGTCATAAAAGTGACGAGCTGCCGCTTCTCGAGGGGGCATATGCGCCAAGTCGTCTTGGCTATGAGCGTCCAGCGTCCCGTCCATGGCCAGGGTCATCAACTCGAGAATCTCGCCGTCGTCGAGAGGTTGCCGGAACTTCACGCCTTTCGTCGGCCCGGGGATCGGGGTCCCTGGGTTCCATTGGAAGCGGAGTCGTTCGACGAGCGGGCGGGCCCCGGTTCGCTCCAGTGCTGCCATCCGGTCCGCCATGTCGCTCGCCGTTGTCGGGTGATTCCGCCAGTCGGGCGATACGAAGCGGCTGTACTCGGGCGGTCGGGAACCCGCGGGGACGACCTGGGCCATTGCCGCGCTCAGCAGTTCGGTCATGAGGTCGACGCGGTCGACGCCGGTGCTTGCATCGTCAACATCAAGGACGTCGAGAACCTGGAGGATATCTTTCTCGGCGTTTCCCCACCAGGCGACCCTGGCGGCCACACGTTCACCCCGAAGGGCCACCCACATCCATTCGGGGCGACGCCGACCGGTTGCGAGGTCGTCCGACAACTCCTCGTTGAGGACGTACGGCAATTGACAAAACATTTCCAACTCAACGCGTCCGCTGATAGGACGCATTGTCAGGTCATTATTGATAGTGGTCAAGGAGCTCTCCTGAGAAAGCGCTTGTCCTTCGGAGGTTCAGAAGCTATTGGGACCTCGGGAAGTGCCAAGCGCACTAATGGCAGTGGTCATCGGCCTCCCTCCTCTACGATCGTGATCCACCTTGAATTGGATCTAGCTCGACTCTACCCGTGACATGGGTTGCATTCCGCCTCACACTGGTACGTCTCAAATGTTCTTGTTCCAGGCTCGAAATCCGAGCGGTCGAACCTGGTTTCATTGACGCCCTCCGCTATATGTGGGATTGGGTCGCGCAGGAATTTTTGGGTCGTGGCAGCGGCGCTGTGCTGATCTCGTTACATCAGAAGGCAGCCGAGAATCTCCTTAAACGTGCGGGCAAGGCGGGGCGAATCGAGTTTCACACCCAGATGGCGACCATGGCGACGGCCCACGCCACGCTTGCTGTGAGTTACCAACTGGCTCCACCGGACCCGAACGACTTGCCAACCCTTGAGGAAGAGGAAACCGAATAGCAGTGACCGTCATGGCTCCTGGCGCGATGCCCCAACCTGGTGACCGTTCCCCTGGCTTCTTCATCGAGCCATCTAGGTGCTGGGCGTTCGTCTACGACCACAACCTCCAGAGCACCCACTGTCGCGAGAGCCCGTCGTTCACGGGGCGGTGGCACAGTCCAAAACGAGACGGGAAGTGGTGGTGGGTCTGGGCCTGTCCCGAGCATCTCGACGGGCTCACAGCGGTGCGGGAGTTCGGACGGCGAGCGAGATGAACCGCCCATTCCGGCGACTGACCATTGCGACCATCCTCGTTGGTGCGTTCCTTCTCGCGGCGTGTGGGAGTGAAGGCGCAACCGGATCATCGGATATCCTCGCTCCGAAGACCTATGGGATCGGACCGGGAAGGTTCACCGCCTCGTTCACCAAGCCGCCCACGACGACACTCCCGACACCGCTACTGGGTCCTGCGGCCACCACTAACCCGACGCAGGTTTATCTCCTGCCCGGACACACCATCTGGTCTGGCGGACACGTCAATGTCTCTCACAGACAGCGTTCCCCCAAGGCCGCAGCGCACCGAGAGTGTGCTTCGGTCCTCATTGCCAATCGCAACTAGCCCCAGCCATTCACGAGAACCTCTGATGTCGGCGGTTTCGCCATTTTTGCGTCAGGTGAGCGCCCGCGAAGGGTCATTTCGTAATTGGTGAGTGCAGATCGCGGTCATTGGGCCGATCGGATGGGTCAAAGTTGATCAGCGAGGGACTTCGGGACGCCCGTCGTCAAGGGGGAGACCCAGAGCGAGGAAGCGAGTTCGATCAGTTGATGAGGGCGATGCGCTGGTAGGCACCGAGCAGCACGTCGGTGCCGGGCCAGCCGTCGATGATGCGAACGACGCGCTGTCTCGAGCGGTGGATCAGGCGTCCCGGTGCGTGCAAGAGGCCCCAACGCAGCGCCTTGGGTCGGGCGCTCACCCAATGCCCCTCGAGGCAGAGCAGCTGGAACCAGCGCAGCAGATCGGCCGCCATGGCCACGGTCATCATCCAGTTGGCGTTGGCCTCGAAGCTGACGAAGGGGAAGCGCAAGAGGCCCGAATCCTTCAGGCGCTGTATGTGCTGTTCGACGTGGGCGTGGGCCCGCATGGTGGCGTCGAGGGCGATCGGGTCACCGTCTTGGTCGGTGTAGAAGCCCCAGTAGCGGTAGTCGAGGGCGGGGAACAGGCTGCGCTGGGCCCCGGGGTGCAGCGGTTCGCGCCGGATGATGCAGCGAGTGCCCTCTGGAAGCGTGGGCGTCGAGATGAGCGACGTCACCTCGCACACCGCCGCGCCCTCTCTCGGCTTGGCGTCTTGACCGATGGCCGGCTCCCAGACCTCTTCGAGGCCGACGACCTCGAAGATGGCCCTGGTGAGCTGGGCGTTCGAGCGCACCGTGACGAAGAAGCCGATGTTGCGCTCCCGAGCAGCACTGAGGAAGCCCTCGGTGCACCCCGCCGAGTCGGCCCGCACGACGACTGCTCTTTGCACGAGGGACGGGTCGTCGCCGCGGTGGTGACCGAGCGCGATCTCCTTTGGCAGCTGCACGACGGCGTCGTCGAGGACGCTGACGTGGTCGGCCACAGTGTTGGCCCCGGCGTTGCCTGCTCGCAAGAGCGAAGAAAGCGTCTCGCCGGTGGCATCGGCGAAGCAGAACATGGGGTGGAAGCCATAGCCGCCCTTGTACGTGGGTGCCGCCGACACCTTGTTCTCGGAGTGGATCTCGACCAACGAGGCGTCGATGTCCAAGAGCACCGGGTCGCTCCCGCTCGTCGCGCCGGCACGGCTCCAGACCGCTTGGCGCACCTCAGCCAGTGCGGCGGCGATCCCGCTCCTCGTCGAGGGGGTTATCTCGTGGAAGGTGCGAAAGACCGTGGTGTCGGAAGGCACCGAACCGAAGAGGTCCTCTTGGAGCCGCAAGTGCTCGATGTCCGCGCAGCTCTCGCCGCCGCCGGCCAGCATGAGCGCCGTCTGCACGAGGACCTTGCCCCGGTCGTGCAGCGGAAAGCGTTCACCACGCGGAGGGATCCGTGTCGAGAGCGCGTCGCCGAGCCCCATCCGGTCGGCAAAAGCCCCAAGAGCATGCAGTCCGACGTGGGCCACCACCCCCGCTCCAGCTGGTTCCACAACGACGCGACGCGTGCTGGTACCGTTCACTTTGGAAGTGCCCTCCTGGTTTGAGGTGCTGTTGCGTAGACAACAACAGTTTCCCCTACATGGAGGGCTTTTCCGCGGACGCGAACCGGTCAGCTCACGCGGCTCCGTGAATAGCCTGGGCTAGTGGACGGATGTACCTGCTCGATGGCATGCCAGCGATACGGGAGGTCGTCGACTGCCAGACTGGCGCGGGGCCGTGTTCTGGCAAGATCGGCGGTATTGAAGTGCTGAATGGCTCGATGCTCATCAGTATGTTCACGCAGGGTCTCGATGAGCAAGCAACGACGCAAGCCCTCGACAGCTTTCGTCTCAAGAATCCAAGCCGACAGTCGGGGTGTGCGTACAACCGTCGACCGAAAGGGCTTCGACCGCTCCTGTAAACAGTCGTGACCGGCAATGACTGTAGATTTGAGTGATTCGTGACTCCTGGGATGCACTGGCAAAGGTCTATGGAGTTGAGAGAGGTGCGAACTCGATAGGAGGGGTCATTGCTGATCGAATCGGAGTGCACGGGTTGATGAACCGCAGAGAGGTGGTTCACATTGTCTCTGCGCTTGTTGGCAATCGGATCGTGCAGAACGGGCGGAGCGTCAAAAGTGATCCGATCGTTCATTGGGCGAAAGAGGGTCATGGGCGCGGGGTGCTGCTGGTTCCCGAAGAGTGGTTGGGACCGTCAGAACCTAGGTGGGATTCAGGAGTCCTAACGGATCTTGTGATCGAAGAGCTGAAGTTGGCGTTTGCGGCCAACCGCAGAGGAGAGCGGCTCGGCGATGATGGGGACGAAACGACGTAGGTCAGATCACGGGAGCCGACGATCTCGCCAGGCGACGCAACTCGGAGTTGTACCGGTGGGGGATCAGTCACGGCAGCGGGTGGGGCTCGCCTTCTGTGAGGTTCCGTTCAGCGATCTCGGCTTGCGTTTGGTGTTCAAAGAACGCGTGACCGAATAGGTTGCATTGCTGACCGGATGCGCCGCACGCCGAGCTTTCTTGACGGGCTTCGGCGTGGCCGCTCGTTTGACTGTCCGCAGCGGGTGAGCTGCTCGTCGGGTGGTCCGATCGGCGTCACGCCGTGGTGGTCGTAGTGCCGATCGATGTCGTCGTAGTCGATGATCCCAATGAAGGAACTGGATCGCTTCCACAACGTGGGGCGATGGTTGCGCGAGTCGTCTTCCCCGCTATGACCATCACATGCACGGGCGGTCCTGAGATCTTCTGGAATCCCCGATCGTCTTTGTACTGGACCAGGTAGGAACCGGGTGCAGCACGGAAGCGAAACCCTTCTCCAAACTCAACGGGGACGCTCTTCACCAGATGACCGTCTCGGCGCACGTTCACCTGGGCTGTCCCCAGGTACGCAGTAGTTCCGCAAGTCCCCAGTGCCACTCCGTTGACGGTGCCCGTTGCTGTAGGTGACGAACTACCGCAGCTTGTGAGAGCCGCCGCCGCCGAGAACAGCAGGGCGACAAATCCATACCGCTTCGGGTGCGCCACGCGGCAAATGTACTTGCACCTCCTTCGGGACGATGATCTGGAGAAACGGCGTTGATCCGGGGGCGTCAAACCGATGCGCTCTCTCTTCACTTGCACTGGAAACAGTTTGTCGCTTCAGAAGGGATCTCGCCCATTCACTACAGTGCCCGAATGCTAAAAAGACGGCGGACGTGGTCGGCGGCCACACTCCTGGCTGTGTTGGCCTCGCCACTCATCGTTGCACTACCTGTCCCGGCCGGAGCGAACTCCCGGCCCGCGGTGACGATCGTGTGTTCACCCGAATACGAGGTCCTTGTCGCTCATTCCGACGGGGGCCTGACGGACTATCCCCAATACGCCACCAGCGATGGCTCATGTCCCAACCAAGTCTTCTATGACTCAATGTTCGGATCGACTCTGAACAGGCCGATCGTGGGCATGGCAGCCACACCCGACGGGGGCGGGTACTGGCTTGTTGCTTCCGACGGTGGGGTATTCACCTTCGGCGACTCCCATTTCTTCGGATCGACGGGATCCATTGTGCTCAACAAGCCGATCGTGGGCATTGCCAGCACACCAGACGGCGGCGGGTACTGGCTCGTTGCTTCCGACGGTGGGGTGTTCGCCTTCGGTGACGCTCATTTCTTCGGATCGACGGGATCCATTGTGCTCAACAAGCCGATCGTGGGCATTGCCACCGATGGGTCCACCGGCGGCTACTGGCTGGCAGCGTCTGATGGTGGCATCTTCGCCTTCAATGCCCCGTTCCTCGGGTCTATGGGTGCGACGCCGCTGAACGCTCCCATCACCTTGATGTCCAGCACGCCTGGCTTCGGCGGCTATCGCCTGATCGGCTCAGATGGGGGCGTCTTCGATTTTGGCAATGCCATGTTCTACGGTTCGGCTGCCGTTCCAGGGTCCAGTGGCTGGACCGCCCTAGCAACAAACCTGACCGGTGACGGCTATTGGCTCTTTGCCAATATCGCCCGATCCAGCACATGCCCCGTCATTTCCTCGACACCTTGCGGGCCACCGCCAACAACGACACCCAACATCATCGTTCAAGATTTCGGTAACGTGTCCCAGCTCATACAGGGTTCCGCCGGGAATATCTCGACAGCACCGATTGTCGGAGCTGCGACGCTTTCACTGGGTTGACGCCGCCATCTCAACTTGAAGAATCACTTGGAGATTGACCTCGTTCGCCGGGACAGTGGGACAGCCTGGGTGTCGGCGTCGCTGTGTCGCTTCCTTGACGGCCCCATCTAAGCAGCATGCGGTGCGGGGGATCTAGTCGATGTAGCGGCCGGAAAATGCCGTCCCCTCGAGGTCGAGCTGGAACGTCTCCCCCACGCGAGGAGCTGTCATCGAGTTCCGTCCATCTTGACGAGGCCGGTCCACGTCCAAGAGATACGAGCAGTCAGGGTCGGCTGAATCAGTTCACGGAAAGCCAGACCTGAGCGACCCACTGGGCGCAGCGAGGTGTCCCGCGTCACGAACGACAGCGGGTCCGCCAGCGAATCGTGTGGATACATGTGCATCATCCAAGAGCCGTGAGCCGATCTCGGCGATGGCTGTGAACGAACCTGGCTTGGGCTCATCTGCCGATGGCAAGGGCGAGAAGAGTATTGACCGCAGTTTCGAACGGACGGCTACTCCCATCGACCTGGGCGAGTAGAAGTCCTCCTTGGAGCGTGGCGAGCAGAGTAGTGGCGAGGTCGTCGGGGTCGATGTCCGACGGGAGCTTCCCGTCGGCATGAAGGGATCTCAGCCCATCGCCGATGGCGCTTGCCCACTGATCGAAACCGGCCCCGATGAGCGCTCGGGCCTCGGGGTCACTCTCGGCGAGTTGACCAACGAGCGAGCCAAGTTGGCAGCCCCCCTTTGCTTTGGTGCGCCTCGCTGCGGTGATCACCATGTTCCGCCAGGCTTCGACTCCGTTCGCGCTGCTGAGCGCCTGCCGCTGGCGATCGACGATGGTCTCGGCCTGGTAGTCGATGACCGCCTGCACGAGCTCGTTCTTGTCGGGAAAGTAGTGGTACATCTGAGAGCCGCTGACTTCCGCCGCCACCTTGACGTCTTCCAAGGTGGTGCCCGCGACCCCGCGCTCATGGATCAGCGCGGCGGCCTCCTCCACTATTCGTGCCCGGACGCGTGCTCCCTTGGGGGTGAGCCTCGGCCGGTCACTCGTCTCGTCGACCATGCACCCAGATTAACAGGATTATGAGTTTGACAACCCAGTTCTGAACTGTCAAAGTGAGTTGCACAACCCAGTTTAGAGCGAGAGGACAACACATCGCATGACTGACCTAAAAGGCAAGACAGCTCTGGTGACGGGCTCAACGAGCGGGATCGGCAAGGCGACGGCCATCGCGTTGGCCCCCCGCGGCGCTTACGTACTGATAGTGGGGCGCGATGAACAACGAGCCAAAGACGTGGTCGCCGAGATCGAAGGCAGCGGCGGCAGCGCGACGTTCCGGCTCACGACGCTGAGCGACCTCGAATCGGCCCAGGACCTGGTCGAGTGGGCCACTGAGGCGGGCGACGGTCACGTCGACATCCTCATCAACAACGCTGGCGTCGCCTTGCTCGGACCAAGCAACGCAGCCACCGAAGCAGAGTTCGATGAGACCTTTGCAGTGAATGTCAAGGTTCCATTCTTCCTCGTCGCGTCATTGGCGCCCGCCATGGCCGAACGCGGATGGGGTTCGATCGTCAACGTCTCCACGATGGTCGCCAGCTTTGGACAGGCCGGCATGGCTCTGTATGGCGCCAGCCGAGCGGCTCTCGAACTGTTGACGAAGGCTTGGGCCGCCGAATACGGCCCGAGTGGTGTTCGGGTCAACGCTGTTGCCCCCGGCCCGACGCGCACCCGCATGATGGAAGCAGTCCCCGACGAGATGGTGAATCAGCTCGCAGCACTCGCGCCAGCAGGTCGCGTCGCTGAGCCCGAGGAACTTGCTGCGGCGATCGTCTTCCTCGCCAGTGATGATGCCAGCTTCGTCCACGGCGTCACTCTTGCGGTCGATGGAGGCCGGGTCGCGACATAACTCCAGATCCCACCCGGTGCCCACGTGCTCGTCGACCCGCTACGGGTCTATAGCAACCCGGGAGAACCGGTGGACGCAACCCGGCAAGAGCTGTCCTGCCTGACTAGGCCCACAGAAACGAGAGGAAATGACAATGAGCACACTCCCAGGAAAGACCGTGCTGATCACGGGCGCCAACGCCGGGATCGGCAAGGACGTGGCCCGGCAACTGGCACTACGTCCCGAGATGGCGCGAATCTACCTGGCGTGCCGAAACCAAGATCGGGCAACAGCGGCAAAGTCCGAACTCGAAGCCGTGACCGGCCGGCACATCTTTGACATCGTTTTCATGGACGTCGCCGATCTGGGTTCGGTGCGCGCCAGCCTTGCGGCCATCAACGGATCCATCGACGCGCTGGTCATGAACGCTGGTGTCATTGGCCCGCAGACGTTGGACTTGACCGCTGACGGGGTCACCACCGTGTTCGCGACGAACGTCCTTGGCCACGTCGTCCTCCTCGAAGGGCTCCTGGCCGAGGATCGGCTTGGCGAGGTTGCGGTCTTGGCCGGAAGTGAAGCAGTCAGGGGGGTCCCGAAGTTGCGGATGAAGGGGCCATCGTTCGTCTCAACCTCAGCCGACGAGCTCGCCACTGTCATCGACGGCAGCTACTTCGCCAGCAGAAAACCTGACTTCAACTTAGCCTTCGGGCAGGCCAAGTACATTGGCGCCCTATGGATGGCCTACCTGGCCCGCCAACACCCCGACCGCCGCTTCATCACCGTGAGCCCCGGCAACACCACCGGCACCCAAGCAGCCAGTGACCTCCCATTGCCGATGCGTATAGCGGCCAAATACGTCTTGCCCACCCTGGGTCTCTCCCACAAACTTGACGTGGGCGCGAAGCGACTGGTCGACGGCGTCACCGACCCCACCCTGTCGAGCGGCGTGTTCTACGCCAGCGCGGCCAACACGCTTAAAGGTCCAATGGTCAACCAAGCAGACTTCCTCCCCGACCTGGTCAATCCGTCGTTTCAGGACCACGCCAACGAGGCAATCCACCGCTTCATCACCGAACGTCGTTCTGAGCCTCGTCGATTGCAGTCCGATCGCTAAGCGGATCTCTCTCGACTTCGTCATCCACAACGCTGGGCTCAGAGAGCCGAGCGAGGGTGAAGAGCCAGTCTCGTCGCTCGCATGGACTACCCGGACACTCGTCTTCCGGCGATCTCGGACACCAGGAGGGAATCCCCATGTAAGTGCCGTACTGGGGCGGTCCGCCGACCGAATTCGGAGTCGGCCAAGCAGTCTTGTAGGCCGGCTGTTTGGGTTATTCCAATGCTAGATCGCGACACAAGAAAAACACATGAACACAGAAAAGACACCGAATTCCGGTCACTCGCGGTCAATTGACAGTTAAGGACAGAGTCTTCTCCCTGGTCAGAGCTGGAACCGCCTGCTGACGTCGGTTAACGCAATGGCGCCTCGGCCGGTTCGATTCCCGCCACCTCCAAGGGTGCTCATGAGAAACCGTGAGAATCGTTGGAGGTGCGCCTGGTCCCTCGTAATGCTCCAGGGTGGTGCGCGCCCACTCAATGGCGTCGCACACTCGGATGCCCGATGGTTGGGGGTTCGTCCAGAGTTCGAGGTTCTCGGGACGATTGTCGTCACGGACGCCGTTTCGATGGTGAACCGTTTCATCGTCGAGCACATACCTGCCAAGCAGGTCCTCTGCCACGAGTATGTGCTCGAAATACGGTCCACTGGTGGCTCGAGGATGACCGGGTGCGCGCACCATGAGATAGCCAGCTTTGCGCCGAGTTCGGCCACCCTTCCAATTTCCGTTCGCCTCTCCCGAGTCGTCCCGGTAGTCACCGCACGTCTCGGACTTCAGCTGCTTGACCTCACCACACCGGCAGAGATTTCGTGATCTGCATGAGGGACACCGAAGATGTCGACTCGATGGACGAAAGACGCGAAGGCACTCTCTGCACCGTCGATGCCAAGCTACGTGATCGAAATCGAGGGGTTGTCACACTCATGACGCTCGCCAGTCTTCACCGTTAGCTACTCAGCCTTCCGTTCGAAACCGCGTCGCATTCATGCTCAACGATCGTCCTCGACATCAAGGGCGCTTGGCCCAACCGAAGAATTAGCGTCGACATCGTGCCCGAAGGCCCTTAGCTGAGAAGACGCTCTCGTCGGTCAGGCGGGCTCACCCAGTGATGACGTCGTCGCTGCGCTCCCGCGATGAACCGTTCCGACACCATCATGAGGCGCTCGCGATGGCCAGTTTCTGCGGAGCGCAAGTCGGGATGCGATGTACTGACACCTCACGGTTCGGCGTCGTGATACCTGGAAAACCTCTGTAATAGCACTCGGATTGCTCTCTTGGGGCCAAGAAACTCGATGCGGCCGTCTTCATATCGCCTCACCGCCGGCCGGTGAAATCCGTAAACGTCACAGCTAGATGACGGAGCCGGCAATGCACCACGACGCTCTGCCCGGCTGCGAGGGCGTCCTGCAACTCAGCGAGTCCTTCACGACACTGTTGACCCTCCGGTACGCCGCCGTCCGGTGTGGAAACCGAGGAAGGCGAGCCCGGCTGCGGCGGCGGCAACGATGTGGCGCACTTCAACGATGCCGAATCGAACGATGGCTACCCTTGCTATCGAGGTCCAACGTGCGCCCGGGCGGGCCAAGCGGCGATTTTGAACGAGGCTGGTTTTTGAACGCCGCCGCTAGGAGTCGCTCTGTAACATAGCCGAAAGCGGGGCATCCAGTCCGAACGTCTGTTGTCCCTTCGAGTTCATAAGGAATGTGATTGTCGTCGACACTTGTAGATGATAACGACACAACACCTCCGCACTCGGGTGAAGTACGCACTCATCAGCACGACATAGCCAAGTGGGTTGTGTGGACTGCAGTTGGAGTCGTCTCTGTCATCGGCGCGGTTCTCCGGAGTTGGTACCTAACTCACCAGCCGACAACGTCTGACGTAGCGATTGTCGGATTGATGGCAAGACAGATTCTCCATGGTCACTTTTTTGCCTTCTATTGGGGGCAGACATATGGAGGCGCCGAACCGTACGTCGTGGCCCTGATGTTTGCCATCTTTGGTCAGAGCACCATCGTCCTTCACTTGACGAGCGTGTTGTTGTGTCTCATTGCCGTGATTCTGCTTTGGAGGGTATTCCTTCGACTTGACCTCAGCAATGGTTTGGCTCTGACGTTCGCTGCGGTTGTCTGGATCTTTCCCCAGGTCGCACTTTGGAACTCAACCATCGAGTACGGCTTCAGGGGCGTCCTCAATGCCTGCGGCGTTGCGACGATCCTGATAACGCTCCGGATGCTGGACGGGAAGCGGTCCGTTTTTGAGTTCGCACTACTTGGCCTAGTTGTCGGTATGGGATGGTGGGCGTCACCAGAGATCATCTACTTCTTGGTTCCGTCCGGCCTCTGTTTCGTTGGATCAATCGTCCTTCAAGCTCGGATCGACAAGACCCTCAACTATTGGTTGCTTCGAACAGCTTCGCTGTTGGGTGGCTACCTGATCGGGGCACTGCCTTGGATCTGGGCGAACCTGTTATCAGGTTTTGTGTCACTCAAGACTGGGTCGTTCCAAGTACCCCCCGGCAGTCCCGGATATGGGGGCCGGTTGCGCAACTTTTTCGAGGTTTCATTCCCCATGCAGATGAATCTGCGCGAACCTCAAACCGGCATCTGGTGGCACGGACAAAAAACAACGGCCGCCGTTGCTGTAGTTCTTGGCCTGCTGCTTCTGGGTCTAGTAATTGCGACAGCGAGAAAGGGTGGACGTTGGCTGGCCGTTGCCTTGGGAGTATTGATTTTCCCATTTGCCTTGGCCGTACTTCCGGCTTCGTGGTTCTGGGAAGACGGTCGGTACACGGTGGCGTTCGCGTATCTTTTGGCCTTAGGGGTTGCTCCCGCGGTGCAGGACATCGTCAGCAGTATTGGCCAACGACTCAGGCATAGAGCCGGACAGCGGAGTTCCAGAACCTCAGTCCGGGCGTGGCTCACCGCTTTGACAGCAGTTGTTCTGCTTGCAGTCGCGACACTCACGACGATCCACAGTTTTTCTAGCTACTACCACGTCATCGACGCACAGAATTCATTCACTCGCAATTGGCAATCACCTGACGCACCCACTTCGGCGGCGCTGTCCCAGCTTGAGTCCGATGGTATTCATGATGCATATGCAGACTATTGGGTCGCTTATCGATCAGATTTTCTTGGCAATGGTGCTATCCACATCACGGACATTTCAACGGATCCGGATAGATGGCTCTCAGAGAACCGAGTGGTCGTCCGTTCGGCAGATCCCGCTTGGCTTTTCGTCGCCCTCACACCAACGACCATCGAACAATTTACCAACCAAGAGATCGTTGGACCCTATGGATTGACATCAACGTCATTTGAACAGGCCTTAAGGACACTGGGTGTCACTTACCGGGTTGTTCATGCTGATTCCGTCACTGCCATTATTCCGGGAAGAAAGGTCAGTCCGTCAGAGGTCGAAAGAACTCTGGGAATCCCATCAACGTGATCGACCTTGGTGCTAATCCTCCCCGGCCGTCCCGGCTGGTCGCCCCTTGGTGGGGCTGCCGCTCTGCTTCCCGCCGGCCTCCCATCCTTCGCCCTTCTGTCCGCCGTGGGAGTTTCCGTCTACCTACCGCCGCGTCAAACAACGTTCGCGGCGACGTCCCATGAACGGCGTATTGGGGCACGGTGATTTCTGCCAAAATCGCTGTGTGTCGATGCTCGAGAGGGTATACGCACCGCTTGACCGCTTGCAGGGGACGGTGGCGTCAAGAGGACTTGAGACGCCCATGGCCAGATGGTTTCGCCTTTTCTCTGACAGGCACTGGTTCCTGGGGTCGTTGCTATTTGTGACCCCGTCGACGCTATTACTGACGGTCCTGCTTGGCGTTCTTTCAGTCCGCATTGGCTTCCGAACGGTGGTCCTGTTAGGAGTCTGCTTCTTTGTGGCTGCATGAAGGAGCTCAAGCTCTCGCCGTTGAGCTCGACCTGACACGCCTGGACGAGACCCTGGCCCTGGTCGAGGGAAACGCCGCCGCTTTCGCGCCGACGTTGCGGACCCCGATGCTTGCTTCGCTGCCGTGGATGCGCGCCTAGACCGGTTCGGCCGGCTCGATGTCTTAGGCAATGTGGCAGGCATCTATCGGGCGGCCCATACGACCGCCATGGCGCGCGACGAGTATCGCCGAGTAATGAGTGTCAACGTCTGCAAAGAGTCAGGGATCGATGATTGACAGCGCAGCGCATCGGGTGTAAACCACGCTCTGGGGTGCAGGAGGTTTTCGTTTCAACGATTCCGCCTTCATTTACGGGCGTCGGGCCCGCTGGGAAGGACAGGCTGTGACCCCTTTGCAAGGTTGTTCTCGCCGTAATCAGTGGAAGAACAAGCCAGGCATCCTGCTGGCGATCGTGGTCATTGCGTCGTCGTCGGTGTTGATCTCTGTTCCGTCTCCGGCCTTGGCGGTGACGTCGGGCACTGCGAAGAGTTCTACCGTGTTTGGCGGATACGTCAAGGGTCTCCGAAGGGCGAAGGAGAGGGCGCAGGCGAACTTCACGGTGCCGACTGTGACCTGCGACGAGGGATCGAACCAAGCTCTCCTGATCACCCAAGACCTGAACTTTGACCGTGGCGAATACGTTGAGGCCGAGGTCGTGGCCGAATGTAATTCTGGCACCGCCACGTACAGCGCCGAAGCGGTGCAGTGCGGGATTGACGGGTGTAACCCCTCCATGTTCGGCCCTGGCTGTGCCATGCCAGAACCAGTGTCCCCAGGCGATTCGATCACGCTGAGCGAGACCAATTCGTTCAGCAGCGAATCCTGGGCCATTTCTGAATTCAGGGATCATACGAACGGCAATGAGGCCAGCTGTTCTGAAGTCGAAACCTTTCCCGAAATCCCTGGCCCCGTGGAAACAGGGATGTGTCCGACCGTCAATGTGCCGGATCTCAGCGTTCCTTCGTCAGCTACCAGCCTTCCGCAGAATTGCGGCATAGCGGGCGGGGTGCCAAACGTCACCCCAATTACGTTTACTGGAGTAACCGCCGACGGGAGGGCGCTCAGTTTCCAGAAGCCAAGACCTAACCGCTTTGGACCCACTCACCGCTACGACTACGTCAACGGCAAAACGAAGGAACTGACGACCAGCAAACTGATCGACAACGGTGAGTCCTTCACGATGTCTTATGTCTAAGCCACGACCACCGGTTCTGATTGCGGATCGGTGGTGACAGCTCGGTAGCATTCAATCGGCCGGTTGAGTCGCGAGGCACGGGGTTCTCGTTGGCGGCGCTCCAGCAATGCAGCGGTGTAGTCAAATCAATCTGCGGGCGGCGACCGAACCCAAGGATGGGACCATCGTGCCCTTTAGAGCAAGGTCACGCAAGTCGCCGTAAGGCAAAGTGTCACGAAGCCGCCTGCATCTCAATGCACTTGGGCCACGTCGACGATGGCGACGAATTCTCCATTAAACACTCGGCGATAGAACAAGGGTTTGGTCGGCTGGTATCGGCCCTGGCGTCAGGTCGGCCAACTTCATGGTCCGCCAGTCAAGCAGTTCGAGCTACCTTGATGCAGGAACCCCTTGGAGTGGATGCCTCTCCGAACTGATGCGGTAGGGGAGGATTCAGCGATTCACAGCGTAGGTATGAATCGACATAGCAACCGCTCCAGTGTCGACGGGACCCGTGGTGTCAACTTCGACCAAGAGAGCATCCGGTAAGTCCAATGGAGTCGGCGTGTCCTTCATCCACCGCTCGATGACCTGGTCGCTCTGATGCTCGGGAAGATGGCCAGCGTGCCTGTTCGGATCACCTATGCGCCTGCGATACCGCTCCGCAGCAAGGACAACCGGACACCGGCAATAAATCTGAACAATTCTCCGATTCAGAGCAAGCAGTTCAGGTTCGGCAACGCCTCGCTGGAAGTGGGCTTCAAGGATCACACTCGGGATCGTTGCCGCCAACGAGTACATAACGACGTGGCCCGCCCGGCCCAGCCGTTGAGACCACTGGAAATCACCTGTCCCAAGCGCCTCGAAGAGGGCTTCCTTGACGACATCCTTAGAGATGAGCGGCCACCCCAGTTGAGCGCTGAGTGCAGTCGCCAAGGTCGTCTTCCCCGAGGCGGGCATGCCTGTGACGACGACTACCACGTCCTCATCCATCTCATGATCATGGCAGGGCGGGCTCCGCCGTCGTGCTGTTTGGCCACGGTTGATTACCAACACGGAGCCGGCGGTATGGGCATTTAGCACTGCGGAACTCAGAGCCACAAGGCGGGATCGCCCTCAGGTCTCTGAGATAACCACGACGTAGAAGCGGCCGGCGAACAGAACCTTCCCACCGATCTCGTCAGCGAGATCATCGGCATCGAAATGACGTCGGAGAACCCTATAGAGCTGCCGGTCAAGCCCCGAAGTGCGCTGTTGCAATTCTTCAGCGGACACGCCAGCGGGCCGTCCAGCGTCGAGCACGATGATCTGAGATCCGACTCGTCGAGCCTCCTGCAAGAGTGTCGCCCGGTCGGGCTCGGCGAGGATTCCGTAGATGTGCGCGGCGAACACACGCCCGACGGAATGGTCACGCAGAGGCAGCCGGAGCGCATCGGCTCGAATCACCGGGATCCCCGATTCACGCGAACGCAAGACCCGGAGAGCAGCAGCACTCTGATCTAGCGCGATCCCCTTACCAGGCAGGATCGAGGTGTAGGTACCTGGGCCGCTGCCCACCTCAAGGTATGCGGTGGGCTCAAGCGAGTGGAGCACCTCGCGAACCTGCGCGTCTTCCACCTGTAGGTCCGACGCAGTAGCGGCGACTCCGAGACCGTGCCAGTACTCGAGAGCATTGCGAACGTCTCGACTTTCGTCGTCTTGGGCTCCGGCGAGGGCATTCTGGGCACGAAACTGGACCCGGCGGTCGTAGTAGTCCCAGAGCTGGTCCCGATACTCGGAGCCTTCAGTCATCACCATTAAGTCTGCCAAGCCTGGGCCGTCTCACCGTTATCTCAGTTTCCGCATCGTCCCACGTCCGTCATACTGGGCGACTGTCAAAGCCGCGGTCGATGAGTATATGGGGACATTCCGGTTTCGGGAGGGGGAGACGAACTCGAAACCATCACGACGACGGCTTCATCATCATTGCTATAGAAATCAAACCCTATGTGGTCAACCCCCGGGCGCTGCGCGGAGTTGGACGGTGACGCTCCTCGTGGCCGGTGACAATGTCACGGTCCCGGTCCCTTGGTCGATCCGGCCGGCCGAGGTGGTCTCGATGTTGTCGATGAATTGCGGCAGCTGGAAGAGCACCGGGCCCGACGGCGGGTGTCCGCGCAAGGTCAGGGATACCGATTGGCTTCTCGACGAGATCTTGAGGCTCAGCCTCCGGCCATTGGTTGTCGGGAAGTTCGTCACCGAGATGGACTGGTCATTGCCGAGCCACTGGGCGGCGATCCCCCGACCCACGACGAGGGCGCCGTCGGCGCGTTGGGCCACCAGCGAGGCGAGAAGCACGCCGTTGGCCTGTGACATTCCCCAGGCGTGCGGGGAGGCGCCTTGCCCGGTCGCCGGGTGAAGTCCGATCCACGGGTTTTGGGTCGAGGGGGCAGATGAGCTCTCCCACCATGAGTACGGGCCGCTCTGGCTGTGAGTGATCATGAACTCGTAGCTCAAGATCCCCTGGTCTCGATGATGCCGGCTGGCAAGGCCAGCCGTCCCGTAGCCGGCGTTGTAAGCCGTCGAGTAAAAGTCACCAGGAAATCCACCAAAGGTATTGGGTGGGAGCTTGCCCTTGAGGCGGGCGAAGCCGTAGTCGTAGGTGGCGTCGATCATGGTCGCGCCCGGGCCGCTGACCGTCGCTCCGAAGAGCGACGCGTCCCAGGCCCAGGCACCGACCGGGGACATCCAGTTGGCGTCCTTGGGATCCTTGCACCGGTTGGCCGTGTTGGGTCGGAATATCGAGCAGGGGACGTAGTCGAGGCGGTAACGGGCGATGGTCGCTTCCAGGGCCTTGTTGGTGGCCGATAGCAGGCTGGTGTACTGCTCGCTCGCCCAGGCCACTTCGCTGGCGTCCCCCACGCGCCGCGCAAGGTAGCGGTATGCGGCCAGGCCAATGAGGGCCGAGTAGTCATCCGTCGTCCAATAGCCCTGCGTGTCGATGTCGTTGGTGGCCGACATGATCCCCGTGGGGCTGGTCCTCCCGGCGGCAATCGCGTGGGCGGTGTCCTCGATGCTCGGCTGCGTAGCACCGAGGGGTCCCTCCGAGTCGAAGTTCTGCTTCACGAAGGCCAGGTCTCCGGTCTTCATCAGGTAGATGGCCCAGGGCACCGAATACGTCCAGACCCCGTCGTTGTAGAAACCCTCGCCCGGTTGCTCCATGGCGTTGCGCGCCTCGAGGAGGAGTGCTTTGGCGTCAGTGAAGTAGCCCTGGTTGAAGAGGTTGGACAAGATGCCGATGACGTCGTGGTTGAACTCGGCCTCGTAGCCATTGACCCCGTCGTCCAGCTCGTCGCCACTGCGGGCGATCTGCGTGTAGATGAATCCGCTGCGGTAGGCCTCGTCGAGGGACCGATCGGGGACACTGATCCCGGTGATGGCGGCCAACTGGTTATTCCAGAAGCTGGCCATGTGGGCGAAGTGCTTGTCGAAGGTACCAGCGCCGGCCAGCGCGGCCGCGCTCGGCCACGGGTAGGTCGCCCCGAAGCGGTCCGAGGCGATCACGTAATCGTGATCGACCGAGGTGTGGGCTGCCACCGCATCGGGCGCCGCATCGAGCGGCACCAGTCCGGGTGAAGGCTCGGGGTCAGCCTCGACCACATGGTCGGTCGGGTTCGTCACGGCAACCCGGCTGTAGACGGCTACGAAGGCGTCGCCACCGAGTACCACCTCGTCGCAGAACTCGGTGATGGAGACCTTGGCACCGTCCCGACTGAAGGATGTGATCTGAGCCGGGAGGTAGCCGTCGGCATCGCTCCAGGTGGTCGGGCCACCGTCGTAGATGCCAAAGCCGTAGTTCTTGCCGAAGCCGATGGCGTCGTTCTTGTAGGAGGACGTCCTGGATGTAGAACACCCCGCCGAGGCAAGTGACGACGCCTTGCTGGTTCCCCTCCCAGCCGATCTCCGACGCGGTGCCGTCGATGCCGGTGTAGTCGGCGTCGGCGGGGCGGACGGTCAATGCGCAGTCGTACCTGCTCGCCGGTCCGCTTCCGGGCGCGGGCAGTGACGTGGCCGCCGCGGCCACTGCCGTCGCGGGCAGGTCCGACGCCAATCCGGCGAGCGATCCCATCGCCACCACGAGGGCCACCGCTGCCGCCACCTTTATTCCCCCAAACATGGCTCCAACTCTGGCATGCCGCAGTACCTTGGCAGCAACCGCAGGGCGAATCCGCACTCGCTCAAGTATGCGGCTGAGTTGTTCTGACGCTATCCCGGCGAACGCCTGGGAGTCCCGCCTACCCCGGCGACGCTCCTATCACTTGTCAACTCCTCCTTGGGGTCCGGGAGTGAAAACAACGGACAGAACATTGATGAGCCACTCGAGTGAGGATGAACTGGGGCACCCCCTAGGCAGTGGCAGAAACTTGCAGACATGTCCAAACGATCTCCGGACCTAACGCCGCACGATAAGAGCGGCTGGGTGAACCCGCAGCGGACGGGGCTTTGTTTTGCGGCACTAGACGCACAAATGAAATGGGTTCACAATCGACCTCATGCAACACGGGATGGCGGTACCCGCAGTTGGGGCGCGTGGCGGAAGAGATCAGCTACCCGACGCTTGCACTTGACCTCAGGCAGAACCCTACGCAGGACAGGAGGCTCCACATGATCACTCGTAGCAACACGCGCATCGCCGGGCGAAACGGCGGGAGAATGACTGCTCTCGTCGCGGCGATGGCCGCGCTCTCCGTGGCGACGCTCGGCTTCGCCTCTGCCGCAGGCGGAACCGAATCGAATCTGGTGAAGCCTTTCGGTGCCAGCGCGTCGACCTATCTCGCCGGGTACCGGGCCACCCCAACCGGTGGGCTGGCGAGCGCCAGCGTCACCTTCACGGTGCCCACTGTCTCGTGCACGGCAACGGACAAAGCCGACGGCGCGATTGAGTGGACCGGGGTCTACACGAACACACTCGAGACTGAGGCTTTCGTCGACGGCTTTTGCGAGTCAAGCGGCCCGATCTACTCCTACGTTCTCGCGACGGCGGCGGGTAGCTTCGTCCAGCCCGGTGCGGCGGCTGGCGACGTCGTCGTCGCCTCGTTGTTCCAGTCGGGGACCTCGACCCGGGCCGAAATCCATGACTTGACCAACGGCCAATACTGGTTTGACGACAACAGCGTCAACCAGGGCGACACCATCGTCGACCTTGGCACCTTGACCGAAGCTCCCGAGGTCCCTGTTCCAACTTTTACGAAGCTCAACTTCACAAACGCCACCGTCAATGGGGACTACCTGGGCTTCGATAGCCCGACGCGATACAACACGTTGAACGGGGGCGACCTCCTCATCAAGTCCAGTGCCTTGAAGACGAGCGCAACTGGCTCAAGCTTCTCGGACACGTTCAAGCACGCCTCGTAACCGAACCCTGACCTGTAGGCCCACCGTGCTGGGGGGTTGCGTGAGTTCGGACGACGGCGCTAGGTGCTACCAACAAACCCGATGCGAGGCCGTTGTGGTTGATGCAGATCTACGCCTCACGGGTGCTACGGCCAAAAGAAACGGACCTCATGCCTACCGGAGCAAAAAACAGTAGAACCCCAGTAGAACCCCAGCCCAGGCATCTACGGTGGCGGTGGCGGGGGAGACCAAACCTTGTCGGCCATCGTGGTGCGGTTGTGTCCACGGATCGAGGCGGGGCGGACGACCGGCGTTCTGCACCACGACAAGGGGATGCAGACATGTTGCGACGTGCAGCAGTGTTGGCAGCAGGTCTCGCCATGGCGACGAGTCTCGGACTATCGGGAGCTGGAGTGGCATCCGCAGCAACGCCAGCGCTCAAGATCAAGAGCGGCGCGATCTGGACGTTTGAAGTGACCGCCCAAGTGGGTGGAGGAGCATGTGAACAAGAGAGGTTCAACGCGACCACCCGCCATTTCAAGGCAGTGAACTCTGAGTCTGACAAAGGCACCTGGACTGGTGGCGGGTCGAAGGTCATCACCATGACCTGGACTCACGGGCCAAACATAGGAGTGGAGTTCAGTGGCACGTTCGTCGTCGGATCGTCGCCGCAGGAGTATTCGGGTATCGTCGAAAAAAATAGGAATTGCCGAGAGCCTCTTGGTCAAGGGAGCCGTCCCATCCCTCAACGGAATCCCTGCTGAACACTCGGCGGTCAGCTGTTTCGCCTGACGATGATGGTCGTGACGTTGTTCACCCACCGGACAGTGAGTTCGGCTAGTTCACGAAGTCGTACGCTCTCCTATCTCACAAAGCGACTTAAAGCGCAGCCGATCCGTCAGCGAGTGTGTGCAACGGCACCGACTCTCCAAACCGAGCCGCTGTCATCATCGTCTGCTCCTCTCTTGATCCTTGCTCAGGAAATGAACGCTAAGTGCTGATGAAGGGCTCTCACTGCGGCTGAGCCTTCGCCGACCGCGCTGATGCCCCTCACTTCACCGACTCCGCGGAGGTCGCCGACGGAGAAAGGCACGGTCTTATCCGTGGCCCTCTCGATCGCAACCACCCAGTGGTCCCCTTCTGTCTTCAGCTCCGCTCGAATCGCTGAGGAATCGAACTCAAAACGGCATTGCGGCCTCCAGTGTCGTCGTTCAGCTTGACCATGTTGCGTTTCAGTCGCAGCCTCGCCCAGTAAGCCTCACGTTGCAGATTCAGGACTCTGATGAAACCAACTGTATGAGTGCCCTCTCGACGACATCGAACGGTTCACGGCTTCGCTCGGCCCGGCAAAGCGCCACTGCTCCCTCAGTCGCCGCGATGATCATGACACCGAGTTGCTGAGCAGAAGTCTCGGCCACTCCCCCAGTAACGAGTAGTCCAGCCAGATGGGCTGTCCAGTCTCGAAAAATGGCCCCGGCGTGGTCGAGGAGATCAACCTCCGATCCAGCCACGGTGACGGCGAGTACGGCACAGCCCGCGGTCAACTCTGAGTTGTCCAGGAGCTGACGCCACAGATCGAGGAACTGTTGGACGATTGCCACAGCCGAGTCGCCCCGTCTTGACTCCATAACCTTCAGCGCCCGTGTGCTGACCAGATCGAGCGCAGCGTGGACAAGTTCGGACTTTCCACCCGGGAAGTGGTGGTAAATCGACCCCCTCGGCGAATCGGTCGCGGCCAGCACCTCAGCAAACGACGTGCCCTCGACCCCCTGGGTGGCCAGCAGCCCGGCGGCTCCTTTCACCATTTTCGTCCGAACGTCGCCTTGTGCCATCTCGCCAGTCCTGATCAGCCCCGGTGTCGAGATGTGCTGGGGCTATGCAAGTCATCATAGCGCCCGCTACTATGTCTGCTTACATACATAGAAAGGTCCCAGACATGCCGATGATCGACGTCTACGCCGCCGATGGCACGTTCGAGCAGGGTGGCCGCCTGGCCGCTGACCTGGCCCGAACGCTGATGGTCATTGAGGGTGTGCCCGACATCCCGATGTTCCGCCAGAACACCGCCGCCTTCATTCACGAGTTGCCGGCGGCCAGCCTCTCGAACGTGGACAGTGACGAAAACTACGTACGGGTACAGGTGCTCACAAACGCTGGTGCGCTGGACCGCGACAAGCAGCTTGCCGTAGTGGGTCAGTTCACGGATCTGATCAGCCAAGCGGCCAACGATCCGTCACTGACAGAGCGCACGTGGGTCCTGCTCACCGAGGCGATCGAGGGTGGCTGGGGACTCGCAGGCCACGCGAACACCAATGCCGAACTCGTCGACGCCGCGCGAGCACAGATTGCAGAGATTGCAGCCGCCAAAGACGGCGGAGACAAGTGACAGCGAGATCCGCGCTGACCCAGTTCACCATCACCGAAGTGACTCCTGCCTACTGGTGTGTCATGTTCAGCAATCCTCCCATCAACCTCGAGGACCCGTACACCCTTCTCGAACTCCAAGGGTTGGTCGGTCTGATGGAGGCTGACAATGCGCTCCGCGTCGTCATACTCGAAAGCGCCGATCCGGACTTCTTCATCAATCACTACGACGTGTTTCGAGCCGCTGAGACCCCCGTCGCCCCTGGACCCACCGGCCTCCCAACGTGGCCCGACACGGCCACCCGCCTGGCCACGACCTCAGTCGTGACCATTGCAAAGATCCGAGGTCGAAACAGAGGAGGTGGATCAGAGGTAGCCCTCGCCTGTGACCTGCGGTTCGCCAGCCGCGAGAAAGCCATTTTCGGACAACCCGAGGTGGGCGCGGGCATGTTCCCTGGAGGTGGCGCGCTCGAGCGACTCCCGCTTCTCGTGGGACGGGCCCGGGCATTGGAGATCATTCTTGGAAGCGATGACTTCGACGCTGACACCGCGGCGCAGTACGGCTGGATCAACCGCGCCCTCCCCCACGATGATTTGGACAACTTCGTCGACACACTGGCCCGTAGGATTGCCTCATTCGACAAACCTGCCCTCGCCGAAGCAAAGCGCCTTGTGAATCGACGAACTCTCCCTCGTGCAGAGGACCTCGTCGAGACCCAGGACACGTTTCTCACCGCCTTCTCCTGGCCAACACTTCGAGAGCGCGGTGCACGGTTGCGGCGCCGGGCCATCGAAGTCGGACCCGAGTTCGAGCTCCGTTTCGGGCACTACCTTTCGGATCTTGGAGACGAATGAACTCTCTGCTCGCTCATCGGGCTGCAACAAGCTGCGCGACGACTGGAAAGTGAGGAACCACCCATGACGTCCGAGACTCCCCAGAGCTCGCTCGAACTCCGGTCGCTGGTGACCGATCAGGGCACGTTGGAGCTCTCGTTGGCTGACGTCGATCTGCCGGTCCTCAGCCCCAGCCAGGTCCTCCTCCAGGTTGAAGCAGCGCCGATCAATCCGTCCGACCTTGGATTGTTGCTCGCAGGTGCCGACATGGACTCCGCCTCGACCGGTGGGACTCCCGATCGCCCGGTGGTCACAGCTCCACTCCCCGACGGCGCGCTCCGAGCCCTCACGGCTCGGGTCGGCACCTCACTGCCGGTCGGCAACGAGGGAGCAGGCACCGTCGTGGCCGCCGGGAGCTCTCCAGAGGCACGGGCACTTCTGGGGCGGACCGTCTCGGTCGCGGCTGGCGGTATGTACACGCAGTTCAGGACGTGTGAGGCGTCGTTATGCCTTGCCCTGCCCGAAGACACGCCAGCGCGGGTTGGGGCGTCCGCCTTCGTCAATCCGCTCACCACGCTCGGAATGATCGAGACAATGCGACAGGAGGGCCACACGGCGCTGGTCCACACCGCCGCGGCATCGAACTTGGGCCAGATGCTTGTCAAGCTTTGCCAGGAAGAGGATGTTCCGCTTGTCAACATCGTACGGAAGCCCAAACAAGAGCGGATTCTGAGGTCTATTGGAGCTGTGCACGTGTGCGACTCAAGTGCACCCTCGTTCAGACGTGATCTGGTAGAGGCCACGTCGGCCACATCGGCCACGCTTGGTTTCGACGCCACGGGCGGGGGAAAGCTCGCGAGTCAGATTCTCAGCACCATGGAGGCGGCCGCATCGGCCTCGATGTCTGCTTACTCGAGGTATGGGTCGACGGTTCGCAAACAGGTCTACATCTACGGAGGACTCGACCCCAGCCCGACCTTATTGACCAGGAATTTCGGATTCGCCTGGAGCGTGGGAGGGTGGCTATTAACGCCCTTTCTCCAGAGCATTGGTCCCGAGCGGTTCGGCCAACTCCGTGCGCGGGTGGCGGCAGGACTGACGACGACATTCGCCAGCAGCTACGCCAATGAAGTCTCACTGGCCGACGTGCTGCATCCCGGCGTCTTCGCTCGCTACGTCAAGCAGGCGACGGGTGACAAGGTGCTCGTCAATCCACAGCTCGCGCTGTAGTCGTTCGAGGTGCAGCCGGAAAGTAGACATCGGTCATACGACGAGGACCGCTTCGAGGGTGATCTCGCGCACTCCGGCGAGCGCTCGACTCACTGGACAACCCACCCTGGCTGTCAGAGCGTGCTCTGCGAACGCCAACTCGTCCAATCCCGGCACGCGACCGACGGCGACGAGCGCGATCTTGGTAATGGTCGGCGCTCCTTCGACCGACCGAAGGGTAACGGTTACCTCGGTCCGTACCGATGGTATGGGCGACCCGCTCGGGACCGAATGCTCGAGAGCGTTGTGGAGAAACACGAGATGGGAGTGGCGGCAATCAGCTGTTCTGGCTCGGACCGAAGCTCGTCTTCGCCTTAGGATTCGAACGCGCAGTCCACGCCGGCCCTCTCCCCTGCCGTGAACGTACGCGCAGCGGCTGAGAGGTCCCCCTCGACTCGGCCAGTCGAGCTCCGACCGGTCTCGGCAGATACGGACGGGCCGTTGGTCCCGCTGAACCCTTCAGGAAAGCGCTTCGATCACGGCGGCGAAGTCTGGCCACTCCCCTCCAGCATCGATTACAGCGGTCAGGAGGGCGTCGGTTGCAGGCGCGACGCGCACACCAACTCCCGACTCTTCCGCCAGGTCGATGGCGAGGCGGAGGTCCTTGCGGGCCAGTTCGGGAGAGAACCAACCTGGGTGCATCGGATCGAGCAGACTGTCGAGCCGGAGACTGCTGGCGAGACTCAGCACCGGACTGTCGGCAAGGAGGGTCCTAAGGAGCCCGTCGGGGATTGCCTGCCGTCGCGCCGTCGCGATGGCCTCGGCCAGCGAAGCCACACCCGCAATCAACAACGAGTTGGCCAAGATCTTCATGGTGGCTCCAGTTCCGACCGGGCCACACGGCGTATAGCCGGACCCAAGGTCATTTAACAGAGGTTCAAGGGCAGCAATCGCTGCGGCGGGGCCGCCAACGAGGAATCTCCCCAGTCCACCAGCAATCATCGTCGGCGATCCCATCACCGGAGCGTCGAGAACCCGACCTTCAGGTCCCAAATCGGCAAGGCGTCGAGCAGTCTCCGGGGACACGGTGCTGATGTTGGCAAAGACAGCATCAGGTTCGAGCGACGACAACACACCATCGTCGCCGAGGCATACGTCGAGGACGGCTGCGTCGTCGGAGAGCACGACGATGACAGCGTGGGCATCCGCCGCGGCAGCCGCTGCGGTGTTGGCCTCGACAGCACCACTTGCCACCAAAGCGGCGGCCCGACCCGGCGTGCGATTCCAAACAGTCGTCTGGTGACCGGTCTCAATCGACCTGGCGGCGAAAGCTCGGCCCATATTGCCCATTCCCAGGATGGTGACTCGCATCTGACCACCCTAGGTTCGCCCGGGAGCACTAGATCGGGATCCACCGATGTCTCCAGATATCGAGCGATTGAACCAAAGATCTGCGCGGTCACATTCGTCCGATGCTGCCGGATACCGAGAGCGATTCTCCGACCCGACATGCAGGCCTCTCCGATGCCGGACTGGGGCAATTGTCCGAAGCGCCTGAGAGCCGCCAGGACGAATCGCCCTTGCTGCCCGCAGGTGTCTGGAAGAGATCGAGACGCGACACGAAAAAGACACAAGACACGGAAAAACACAAAATTGTGGTCTCTGGCGGTCAATCGCGGCGAATGACCGGCTCCGTGTCTTGCCTGTTCAGAGCGTATAAACAGCGGATGCCTCGACTCTTGCGTCGGCACCTCGGTCCGTTCGATTCCGGCCACCGTCACGCTCCCAGGATGGTGCGTGCCCACTCAATGGCGTCGCTCACCCGGATACCCGACGCTTGCGGGTTCGTCCAGAGCTCGAGGTTGTCGGGACGATAGTCCACCCGCACACCGGTTCGATGGTGAACAGTTTCGCCGTCGCGCAGATATCTGCCAAGCAGGTCCTCCGCCACGAGAATGTGCTCGAACACATACGGCCCACTGGTGGCTCGAGGATGACCAGGTGCGCGCACCATGAGATAGCCAGCTTTGTGCCGAGTTCGGCCACCCTTCCAGTTTCCGTTCGCCTCTCCCAAGTCGTCCCTGCATTCGCCTCAAGTCTCGGACTTCACTGCTTGACCCGGCCGCACTTGCAAAGTTCTCGCGATCTACATGAGGGACACCGAAGATGTCGACTCGATGGATGAAACACGCGCAAGCACTCCTTGCACCGTCGATGCCACACGAAGCGAGAGTAACGAGCGGTCGTGAATTATGTCTCGATTTCATTTCTGCCACTCCAGCGTCGAGTCGCCAGATTGACCGAAGGTACCTAAATTCTTAGCGAGGACATCACGGAGCATTCGAGATCACAATGTGAAGGGCCGGCTGCTTCCACGGGCGTACTGGTTGAGGACAAACCATCGAGAATCTAGAAACCAAACCCCCAGCCGCCCCAATTTTCAACAAGGACCCCGCCGAGCAAACACCACCTGCACAACGTCCAGATAGCCGCTGCGGAAACCCGCCTCGCTGTACGCCAAGTAGAACGACCACATTCTCCTGAATGTCTCATCGAAACCGAGGCGGTCCACGTCGACCTCGCGCGCGACGAATTGCTCTCGCCAGCAAGCCAATGTGGTGGCATAGCTTTGGCCGAAGGACATTCGATCAACGATGTCCAGTGACGTGCAGTGCGACAAGGTTTCTCGGATGGCCTGTTCAGAGGGAATCAGCCCGCCCGGGAAGATGTACTTGTGGATCCACGTCCACGATGACTTGGTGGCCAGGAGTCGCTCGTGCGCCATGGTGATGGCCTGAAGGCCGATCCGGCCGCCCGGTGCCAAACACTGGTCCAGTGTGCGGAAGTAGGTCGGCCACCACCGCTCCCCGACTGCCTCGACCATTTCGACGCTGATGATGGAGTCGTAGGTGCCTGTCGCATCTCGGTAGTCCTGTAGCCGGATTTCGACCGAACCGCCGAATCCCTTGGCCGCCACCCGTTGTCGAGCCAAGGCCGCCTGTTCATTGGAGAGGGTCAGGCTCGTGACGTGGGCGCCCCTGCGGGCGGCCCGTAGAGCCAGTTCACCCCATCCCGTGCCGATTTCGAGCAATCGGGTACCCCGCCGTACCCCTGTCGCGTCCAACAACCGTTCGATCTTGTGTGCCTGGGCCTGGACCAACGTGCTGTGTTCGTCGGTGAAGAGAGCGGCCGAATAGCTCATCGATGGGTCCAGAAATGTCGCGAACAACTGGTTCGAAAGGTCGTAGTGGCGCACAATGTTTCGCGCCGATCCCAGGCGATCATTGTCTTCAGAATTGGGCTGTCGTGCGTCGAACCAACGCCGGACCACCTGCAACGGACGCGGGACGAGGGAGTCGGCTTGACGGGCCAAGGCTTCGAGCACGTCGACGAGATCCGTCGAACTCCATTCGCCGGCCATATAGGACTCGCCAAAGCCGATCTTGCCGCTCACTCCGAGCCTGGCGAAGAACGCTTTTGGATCGTGCAGTGCCACGATCGGCCCACCGAGCGGTCCGAATCGACTCCCATCGGATGCTTCGATGCGAATTCCCGTTCGAATGGCGACCCCTCGAAGGAACGCTCGGGCCAGCGCGGACCGAACAGGGGCGGACTTTGGCAGGGCCAAGGCCGGCCACCGTTGGAGATCCACCGGGTTTTGCAGCGCGGGCTCGGCCGTGACGACACTCATCGCGGCTGCACCTTCAGGCCGCGCCACCAGAGTCGGGCCGCCTGCCAGTGGATCAAGATTGTCACTCGCAGGGCCGAGTGGACGAGGGAGGCCTTCACGACGTTGAGGTTGCTTGCGTCGCCGCGCTCCCCTCTGAGTGTCGCCACGAAGGGAGGGTCGTCGTCTCTGTGCAATGCCACAGTGACCGACACGGATGCGCCTGGTTCACTCACCCGAATGTCGTAGTAGCCGTCAACGGGATAGAACGGCGACACGTACATCGCCTTGTTCACTTCGGAATGTCCGTGTTCATCGGGTCGAAGAAGATAGGTATGTCGACCGCCGTACGTGTTGTGCACCTCGGCCACGGCAGCAATGCACGCTCCGTCCGCGTCGTAACACCAGAACACGCTGATCGGGTTGAAGACGTAACCAAGCGTGCGCGGCATGGCCAACATGAGAATGCGGTCAGCCGCCACCCCGCGTTCGCACAAGAATGCACGTACATCGGAGTGATCACTGCGCTCGAATCGGGCCAGGCGCCCCTGAATCCCCCGGGGGCGGGGCAACCGGTCGAAGTCAACGAGCCAGTAACTGGCGCGATAGCGAAAGTGGTTCGCAATCGGGGTCCGACGCGTGTGCGCGACCTCAGTCGCATAGAGAGCCGGCAAGTGGCTCCAAGGTTGCGCGGAAGTTGTGCCGTCGTCCCTCGACTTGACGACGGACTTCACCATTTCACGCCAAGAGATTCAGCCGCCGCGATTCCCGATCGGCAGCCATCCTCATGGAAACCCCAGCCGTGGTAGGCACCGGCGAAGGCCAGCCTGGTGCCATTCAGCTTGGCAAGGTGGCGCTGGGCGTCCAGCGAAGCCGCCGTAGAGATGGGGTGCTCATAGGTCATGCGCGCCAAGACCCGTTCGGGGTCGATGCGGTCAGTTGCGTTGAGGGTGACGATGTGAGGCCTGGTCGACGGAATCCCCTGCAGGCGGTTCATGTCGTAGGACACCAGGGCCTGGCCGGTTGGGGCGACGCATGAGGGCAAGAGAAAATTCCAGGATGCCCGTGCCCCCCGGGCTACCGGCAGAAGCGTGGCGTCAGTATGCAGCCAGGTGTCGTTACGCGAGTAGCGGAATGCACCGAGTACGGAACGCTGGAGAGGGTTCGGGTTGACCATGAGGGCCAATGCACTGTCAGCATGTGCCGCCACGACGACGCGCGCAAAAGAGACACCCTGGTCGTCGTCCGTCCTGACTTCGACCCCGTCAGTCTGCGCAATGACTGCTCTCACCGGGGTTGATGTGGCCACGGCATTCAGATCCTTGACCACCCTGTCGACGTAAGTGCGAGAGCCGCCGACGACGGTGCGCCACGTCGGTGACCCAGCGACAGACAACATTCCGTGATTCTCCAGGAAGGTGAACAGGTATCGAGCCGGGTACTGCAGGACCATGCCCGGGGGGACCGACCAGACGCACGAGACGATCGGGATCACAAAGTGCGAGGAGAAGTAGCCCGAGTATCGCCCGCGGACCAGAAACTCCCCCAAGGAGATCACATCATCTCCCTGGGCGACGACACGACGAGCTTGGCGGTGGAACCGTCGGACCTGGGTGAGTAGGTGTAGGAACGCGGGGTTTGTGAGGGAACGGGTTTGGGCGAAAACGCCACCGAAACCCTTGGCGCCGGCGTACTCCAATCCACAACCCTCGCAATGAATCGACAGGCTCATATCGGTGGGACGGGTCGCCACGTTCAGTTCCGAAAAGAGTCGACACAGCAATGGATAGGTGCGCTCGTTGTGCACGATGAAGCCGGTGTCGACGGGAACCATTCCGGCGTCAGGGATCACGACGTCATGCGTGTCGGTATGGCCGCCGAGCCGACCGGCTGACTCATAGAGCGTGACGTCGTAGCGCTGCTGCAAGACGTAGGCCGCCGTGAGGCCCGCGATGCCGGACCCCACGACCGCGACCCTCTCTCGCCTTGCTCGTGACACCCGTCCTCCTCCTTGAACGCCTCGTTGTCGAGACGTAACCACGCCGGGCGACTCACTTTAGTGCTAAAAAGGGCCATGCCCAGTGCGCCCCGGACGATCTCCCTGCAGGAGGCGGCGCTACAACTTGGGTTGCACTACATGACCGTGTACCGCTACGTGCGCACCGGGAAGTTGCCCGCCACCCAGGACGGCATCGTCTGGCGAGTGAGGACACGTGATGTGCATGCGCTCGAGGAACGACGCAAGGTCGCGGGAAGACCTCGGTCTCGCCCCGATTCCTCAAGGGACACCCGGCAGGCACTCGAAGCGCGCTTGTTGGCCGGCGACAGCGCGGGCGCCTGGTGGTTGGTGGAAGGCCGCCTCGGTGGTGGCCTCGATCCTTCCGGCGTGCTCATCACGCTCGTATCCCCGGCTCTTCGCTCTATCGGCGATCGCTGGGCCGAGGGAGAGCTGAGCGTCGCCGACGAGCACCGTGCGACCGCCATGGCACAGCGCATCATCGGGCGATTGGGCCTCCAGTTCGGACGGCCAGGCCGGAGTCGCGGTACCGTCATCCTCGCTGCACCAGAAGGCGACCTGCATACCCTGCCGGTTGCCATCGTGGCTGACCTCTTACGCTGGCGTGGCTTCGACGTAGCCGAATTGGGCGCCAACACCCCCTCGGATGCTCTGGCCGAGGCCGTCGACCAGGCTGAACGGTTGGTGGCCGTCGGAATCGCCTCGACGACCACGGGCCAAGATGCTGAAGTCACTCTCTCCGTGGAAGCCGTGCGGGCGACGGCACCGGATGCAGCCATCGTTCTCGGAGGGGGCGCGATCCGCGACGGTGTCCACGCCCGGGCGATGGGCGCCGACATCTGGACCGGACGCGACGGGTTGAACCTTGTCGAGGCGGTCGAGACACTCACAAAGGCTGGACGGATGGGTGCAGGCGCAGATGCGTAGGCCCGGCATGACTCAGGCGACCGCCCGCACAGGACTCGCCAAAGCCGTCGACGGTCTCCTCGAGATCTCTGTGGCTGGAAGCTTCTCTCGGGCTGGGTACGTCCTCCGCCGCCGTCTCGAAGGCTGGGGTGACCCAGGTGGCCTCGAAGGAAAGACGATGATCGTGACTGGCGCCTCCTCGGGCATAGGACAAGCGGTGGCGGTCGAGCTGGCTGCTCTGGGCGCTGAGGTGTGGCTCCTCGGACGAAGCCAAGAACGCCTGAGCGTCGCCAGCAAGGCCGCCCAAGACGCTGGCGGGAACGGTCGAGTTCATGCGGCACAGGTCGATGTCCTCGACGTTGGTGCGGTGTCGTCCTTCGTCGATCGAGTGTCGTCAATGCATACGGAACTCGATGCACTGATCCACAATGCCGGTGCGCTCTTTCCCGATTACGGCGTCGCCGACGACGGCACGGGAAGGCTGACCGAACGAACATTGGCCACCCACGTGCTGGCCCCGTTCCGCCTCAGCTGGCTGCTGGCCCCGCTTCTGCTCAGGGCTGATCAGCCGGTTATTACGACTGTGACGTCAGGCGGGATGTACACCCAGCGATTCGATATTGACCAGATGGAGGCTGTCCCACACGGCTACCGCGGTGCGGTGGCCTACGGTCGGGCCAAACGGGCGCAGGTTGTCCTGTCGCACGAATGGGCGCGTCGCTGGGGCGGCCAAGGATTGGCCAGCTACGCCGTCCATCCGGGCTGGGTGGCGACACCTGGTCTGGTCACCGGCTTGCCGACCTTCGCCAAACTGGGACCACTCCTTCGTACTCCGGCGCAGGGCGCCGATACGGTGGCCTGGCTAGCAGCGGATGAGCCACGTCGGAACCAGGGTCCGGCACAAATCGACGGACTTTGGCACGACCGACACCGGCGCGGGGAATACTACGTCCCATCCACGCGCCGGACCTTGGCCGAGAATGAGCGAGACGGCCGTGCGCTCTGGGACTGGTGTGCAGAGCGGTCCGGATTTGGGCGATGAGCATGACCGCAAAAAGCCTTGGCGGCTCCCAAGAGCGTGTCATCACCCGAGATGCCACCCGGTGAAGATCGCGATTGCCGGAGGATCCGGATTCGTCGGTGCCGCCTTGACCACACGCTTGACCGAGCAAGGCCACCACGTCACCGTGCTGACCCGAAGACCCGATGAATACCGGGGTGCCGGCTCAGTCGTGAGAGCTGACATCAACGTCGCACGAAGCCTGTTTCCGGCACTCGAGCATCAAGATGCGGCCTACTACCTGGTCCATTCCCTGGCCGGCGCAGATTTCGCTGAAAAAGACAGGGCCGGAGCACACGCTTTCGCTGATGCGGCCCGAGCGGCCCAACTGACCCAAGTCATCTACCTGGGCGGATTGGGTGACGACGGCGAAATCCTCTCTGAGCACCTTCGCAGCAGGCGGGAGGTCGAACGCATACTCATGGACTCGGTGCCGACGACAGCCCTCCGAGCGGGCGTTGTGATTGGCAACGGGAGCATCAGTTGGGAAATCCTCCGACAACTCGTGACCCGGCTGCCCGTCATGATCACCCCACGTTGGGTCGAAACGCGCACACAGCCAATCGCGCTGGCCGACGCTCTCTTTGATCTGATCGGGGTGCTGGGCAAACGGGAAATGATCGACCAGACCTACGAAATCGGCGGTCCAGAGCCTCTCACCTATCGGCGCATGATGTTGACGGTCAGCCGCATCATGGGCCATCGGCGGGTGATAGTGCCCGTGCCTCTGCTGTCGCCGCGATTGTCGTCGCACTGGTTGCGGTTCATCACCAATGTTGACCTCACCACCGCTCGTGCACTCGTCGATTCGATGTCCAACCAGGTTGTCGTCCACGATTCTCGTATCAACGAGTTGTTGGCGCATCAACCGATGTCGTTTGAAGAAGCCGTCTGGGCCGCGCTTGAGGCCAGACGCACGGCAATCGACTCACTGTCGCGTGCTGGCGCGTAGTCACTCGGGTTCGTTCTCCGAACCGATGGCCAGCCGTAAGTCTTGTTCACGGCGACGACTCGTCGTGGTCGGTACGCTCGTCGTCGGATCGTCCCTGCTGGCAGTCACACTGCGCTTGCCGGCGGGATCGACGAGATTTGTTGTCATAGGACTCCTGGTGTCCGGGACCTGGATCGTCGGGTCGGTGGTTTCGGGTCCGATCCCGCTCGAATCGTTTCGATCATCGCGACTGCGGGTCGTACTCCGCGCGCTGGCGCTCGGCACCGTTGCATTCCTGGGCTTCCTCGCCGCCGACCTCGTTGGCCAGCATCTCCCATTCATCTCCCCGGCTCTTCACAACATCCTCACCAAGGCCGATGCAGGGCCGACCGGGCTGGTGCTCATGGTGGCGCTCGTGAACGGGTTGGGAGAAGAGCTCTTCTTCCGTGGCGCTCTCTTCAGTGCCTTGGGGACCCACCACCCGGTCGCCTGCACAACAGTCATCTACGTCGCGGTGACAGCGGCGACCGGCAACATCGCCCTCGTGGTCGCGGCCGGTGCCATGGGGACCCTGTTTTCACTTCAGCGCAAACGCACCGCTGCGATTTTGGCGCCCACGGTGACCCATCTTTGCTGGTCAACGCTCGTGTTGTTGGCGCTTCCACGATGAAGATCATTGAGAGCAAGTGCGCCCGAAACGGCAAAGCTGACCCAGAGCCAATGGACTTTGCATCGGAATCGTTGACTATGTCGACAATCGCGCGGTGTTCACTATCCTCACAACCTCTTCTTCCTCCCACGATGTCAATGCAGCGTCCCGGGGCCTTCATCCGCAAGAACAAGCAAAGCACGTCAAGGCTCGGACTTCTCTCAAAAGAACCACAACCCACGAAGACTTCCCCGACGGCCTCTTGACAGCGCCCCTCATGTCGATCCGCCGGACGGCTGGGTTCCTCTAACTCCCGTAGATCACGTCAGCAGGGAACTCCGCGGTAGAGCGTTAAGGCTCCTTTGACCAGCATGGTCTTCACGCTGTATCCAACATTACTGGCGATGCCCCGGAATTCGACCGGAGTCGTGGTGGAAACGAAGTGGCCGGCGAAGGTCAAGCCGACGTCGGGACCAACCGTCCAGGTCATGCTGATCGTCGACCCACCACCGCTCCAAGTTCCGGCCTCGCCGTCATGGTCCGCGACGAACGTGTTGACGAACGTGTTGAATGAGACCAGTTCACAAGAACCCAGCTTGCCCTGCTTGAATTCGACGGTCCAGGTCGCGAATGGTTTGATCTTGAGCGCCGGAACTGAGGCCGAGGCCTTGCCGACACTCGAAAGGGCGAAACTCGTCGCCATTGCCAGACCCGCCGCTATCACTGCTGCACGTCGCAACATGAAGTGCATCCTCCTTGTCGTGGTTCAGAGCACCGATCGCCCGCCACGCGCCTCGAGCCGTGGCACCACACGAACCGAACCACGATGTCGGACACAAGATTTCGATCTCCCGCCACAGGACACAATAAATCTCTAGGCTGAAGTTCTACTGGGGTTCTACTGGGGTGTTGCTGTTTTTTGCTCCGGTAAGCATGGGGTTCGTGGGTTTCTTGGACAGCGCAATCATGAGCCGCAGGACTTCATCAACCACACCGGCTTTAGCCTCCTTTCGATCCTCAGGTTGACAGCGAATGACACCAACCGCCTTGAGGCTGTGGTCGAGACCACCTTCGCTCAGAATCTCGGCGTCAGGTTTCCCCGAATCTTTTCGGGGCCACCGTGTCAGCCGCCGCTCGGCTTGCAGTAGACGTACAGGTTGCTGATCGTGACCGGCCCACCGGTTGCGTTATAAACCTGGACCTCTAAGGACGGGACTGGGGGAACCTGCTCGAATGAATCGCCGTCACCACCGGCTGTGAAGGCTGTGCTGATCTCGTTCACCTGGCCCGGCAGGGTGTCCTCTAACGGAGTGACGTTAATGTGGTCCAGAAGACCAGCCGCATCGAGGTAGATCTCCAGTCCGGGGCACAACTTGGTGTTGAGCGGCCCGAAGATTGGAAACGCGCCGTCGGCCACTTTGACGTTCGACGCCAGCTTGACCGTCTCACCCGGTGACATCGCGGTGCCACCGGCCCGAATCGTCGCCGAGCTTGGCATCACGACAGCCGCTAATAGCGCACCGCCCGCAACCAGTCCGGCTGCGACTGCTGACAGTATTCGCTTCATGTTGAACCCCTTTCCTATATGAGAGCAGGGAGCGTAATCGTCGTGTCCAACGAGAGCTTCCAAACTGTCAGCGACAGGTGCGGGGACTACGTGAATCTGAGGACTGCATAGGTACTTCCTGGAACGTATCTGAGTGACCCCGTGTCGCCACACGGGCTTGGACCGCCGAGGGGGGTCGTTTCTAACGTGGGTGGCATGTTGAGGCAACGAGCCAGCCTCGTCATCCTGAACAAAGATGATCGCAGCCAGGCACTCCTCACACCGGGATGTGGGTTCCTCATCCAGGATTACTGATTGATCTGATGTGGAACGGCTTGTCAAGTGGATACAACCAGGTTCTTTGTGGGCGCGCCGAACCAGAGGTTCGGCGCATGGATGCTTTCTGGCAGGCGACGGGGTCCCGACGTCAAGGTGCAGCGCCCGCAGCGCAGCGAGGACGAACGACCTTGACGATGGGGTGGCGGCTGCTACGCCTCAGCCCCGCGTGATCGTGGCGGGGGACGAATGAGAACTCGACCATGCGCCGGGACAAAGTGGGTCGGCGGACCGCCACTCTGATGTACGCGGGTTCTCACCGCAGGTCGGCGATGCGCAGGATGGTGCCCCTCACTAGGAACGCGTCCCGGATCACTCCGGGTCGCATAGATCAAACGGGGATCTTCCCTGCCGCGGCGGTTGCCCCGGCGCATGGTGGAACTCTCGCTCATCTCCGCGCCGCGGAGGTGGCGAGCTGGTTGGTCTTGGTCACCTCACGCGGCCATCTCGGCCCAGAGGAACCCGCTGAGCTCTCGGGCGATGGCGGTGACCACGACGTTGCGCGAGCTCTTGCGCTCGGCCAGGCGGCGGAACTTGGCGCAGAGATGGAGTTGGGCGGCCCAGGCCCGGGTGACGGTGTCGTGGCTGGCGCGCCCTTGGCGCTTCTTGATCGTGGCCCCGACGGCGGGACGGTGCTGGTAGGACCAGGCGGACTCGACGAGCTGGGTGCGCAGGTGCAGGTTGCCCGACTTGGTGATCCGGCCCCGCACTTTGCGCTCGCCACTGGAGTACTCAGAAGGGACGAGTCCGCAAAAACCCATGAGCGAGGTGGCACGGGGGAAGCGCCGCCAGTCACACACCTCGGCCGAGAGGGTGAGCGCGCCCAGCTCGCTGATCCCCCGGTAGGCGCTCAGTCGGGAGACCGCTTCGGCGAAGGGCCCCTGCTCGAGGTAGATCTTGAGGTCGGACTCGACGGCGCCGAGGTGGGCGTCGAGTCCGGCCACGATGGCCCGGTAGTGCGAGTAGGTCGACCTGAGCGCGGCGTCGTCGAAGTGCGCCTGGCGCAGCCACGCCTCATGGGCGAGCGTCCAGGCCACGCCGCCTCGATAGACCTGACCATGGCGGAGCAAGAACTTACTGAGCCGGTGCCGACAGCGGGTGCGATCGATGACCAGGTCGGCCCGGGTGCGCGCCAAGTCGCGGATGGCCTCTTCGCCAGGCGTCGGGATGTGCACCGCGGTCAGCTCGCCGGCCCGGTAGAGGTGGGCGAGGCGCCGGGCGTCTCGAGCGTCGGTTTTGATCTTGGCGCCCGGTGCGCTCGGGATCAGCGACGGAGCGATCACCTCGGTCGCCACACCCAGACGCCCGAGGAATCGGGCCAGGTCATAGCCCGTCGGGCCCGCCTCGTAGCAGAGGCGTACGAGCGCCGGTTCACCGAGCGTCCCGACAAAGCGCCGCACGCTCGGCTCGTCGTGGAACCAGCGATCGACGACGGGGGTCTCTTTATCCGGGGTGAGCACAGCTGAGGTGATCGAGTCCCGGTGGACGTCGAGGCCTACCCAGGTCGTCTTCGAGGAGGCAGAATTGGCTTTGGACACGGTCGGCTCCTTCCGTATGTTGGCTCGGTCCACGTCATCGTGGGCAATCCACGTATATGCGGAATCGAGCCGGCCGTTCCATTGTCACTAGGGGCGTGCGTGACCGTTCTCAAACGGAGCAGGCATCACAGCCCGCGGCAGGGGCGGTGCTGTTGAGGAAAGCCTCTACACGCCTGAGGTACTTGTGGACCATGGCAGATGACCGGTGACCGGTCTGCTCCATGAAGCTCACCTCTTTCGCACCACACTGGAGCTGCCGCGACGCGACCAACCCACTCCTCAAGGAGTGACCAGAGAAGATCACGGTCCACGCCAACCAGTTCAGCACTCCGCTTCGCGATCATGCCGATCGAGTAACCGTAAGGGGTTCAGTGCCCAGGTTGGAGTGTCGGTCGATCTTGCGGAACAGCGGACCAGATTCGATTCCCGAGACCTAAAAGCCATGCCTGGAGGGTCGCTACGGGTCGGTTGTCTTAGAGCTACCGGTGGGTATGGCGACCTCACGTCCGGCACCCTCTTGGTCGATCTTGTAATTCTTGATCAGCACGATGACACTGTCGTCCACGAACTGGAGATCCTCGACGCTCTAGGCAGCCAACTCAGATCTCCTGAAGCCGCCAGCAAAACGCAACAGCGAGATGTCTCGGTCGCGTAGGCGCCAGCCAGCTGTTCAAGAAGTGCGCTCACGATTCGCTTGAGTTCGCTCGCTGAAGGCGGACGGGCCCGCTTCTGGCGAACACCATGCGTCCTCTTCACCCCGCTCATGACCAGCCTCACAAAGCAGCTGGTGGCCAATGGTCACCTATTCCATCGGCCGAGTGGCGATTCCTCTTGGATCCCGTCCGGCCAGAAACCAGCCGATGACGAAAGCAGCGACCGGCATGGCGATCACGATCAGGGCCAGGTTGCCCCACGGGATGTGATCGACGATGTCGGATACTCCGCCCTCCAACGAGTTCGATTGGAAAAAGCCGACCAGGCCGACGTAGGCCGCCACAGTCCCGAGTAGCGCACCAATGAACGCAAGCCCCCCGGCGGTGACCGCCGTCAGGCCGCGCCGCGTTCGCGAGCTCGCGCCTGCGGCCGTGAGTGTGCGCAACTCGCTCGCGGTTTCGCTCCGGATGAGGCCAACGCTCATGGCCAGGATGCCGAGCGCGAGGGCGATGCCGAATACGGTGGCCCAGTTCACGATCTCTGAGGAAGCTGGCTCGTCGTTCTTGGACTCCAGGCTCAGGTTTGTGGTGGCCGCGATTGAACGCGCGTTCGAGATCTGCGCCGACGTGATCGGGGCGTTGGCCTGCAAGGCCCACCCGTCAACGCTGTTCTGGTTCGCGATGTGCAACCGGTGCAGCCCACTCTCGGTGATCACCGTGTTGGGGGCCGATGTGCCCGTGGGAAGCGCACTCTCTTCCTGAACGACCGGATGGACGACACACGAGCTGGGTGGGCAGGGGTTCGCACTTGCCGGACCAGAGCCCAGCCCGCCGCCAGGGCCGCCCGAACCGGGACCGATCTGAACGCCACCGAGCCCTTTACCGCCCGCGCTCTCGCTAGAGGCGAGCTGGACCCCTGACCCGGCGAGGTCTGGCCGCGATGAGAGGATGTCCACGCTGGAGGAAATCGCCGAGGGGTTGATGCCGTAGGCCCGCAGCAGTGCCGGTGTCGCCACGTAGATGGGACCACTCCATTGCCGTCCCGATCCGCTGGGGCTCTGCAGGTTGGCCGCGGGATTTTCCAGTTCCACGGTCGTGGTGGCTCCGACCGCGGAGGCGACGGCATGGACTGTCGCCTCCTGAGACTGGATGCTCGGCGTTGCCGTCGGGCTGGCGACATCGGGACCTGGACCGCCGCCGAACGGAGCGCTCTCACCGCTCGGGCTGTACACGTTTATTTCGTTCGCCGCCATATTCGGTCCGACGTAGTCGAAGACATTCGAGTAGCGCGCCACAGCCACCGCGCAGATGATCACGGCGATCATGACGCCGAGGCTTATGGCGGAGACGGCAGAACCCGAGCGAGCCCGGTAGCGCGCCATGTCTCGGAGGGGCAGCCGAATGGCGATCGGCGCCTTGCCTCCAACCCGGGCCAGCAGGGCCAAGAAGAATGGCGACACCAAGATGATGCCGATCGTTAGTGCGACGAACCCGGGGATCAGCCATTTCACGCTGCCGCCTCCGTGCCCCGCGCCCGAAAGCCAGAAGAACACGAACCCGACGCCGAGCGCGATCACCCCTGGAACCAGCGAGCGGTGAATCTGGCGAGGGGGCGCTGGGCGACCGGCCAGCGCGCTGACCACCGGCACTCGTGTGATCGCGCGTGCAGGGTACCCGGCAGCGAAGAACGTTGCGATGACGGCCAGCACCATCGCGGGCACGATCACATTCCACGGTAGGGCGAACATCGAGATGAGGTGGTGTGCGCTCTGCTCGTTGTGCGGTCGGTAGGCCAACCACGCCACCAGGCCCAGCGCGAAGCCAACCACGGCTCCCACCACTCCGACAATGACGCCATTGGCCTCCAACACGAGGCGAACCTTGCGATCGGACGCCCCCATCGACTCGAGCATGCCGAGGGCGCGCATCCGGCGTTGGGCCAACACGGTGAAGCCACCGATGGACACGAGGGCGATGAGCAGCATGCCGAGCGTTGCCAAGGCCAGCACGATGGTGTCGGGACTGATCAGATTGTTGTTGCTGACGGAGCCCACCGTCGTGACGTTCGTGGCCAGGGGGCCCTTCAGCGCGCTCGGGCGGGCATTGAAGAGCGCGATGACCTGGGTCGGGTGGGTCAGCTGTCCCGAGGGAACCAGGGCGAACTCGTCGAGGAGGCTCTGGGGATTTTGCACGAGGCCGACCACGGCTTTGCCCCCCTGCGGCCAGGCGTCACCGACCTGGAGGTTGAGCTGAGACGCCAAGCCGGGCGTGAGCGCGATCTGGTCCGGGCCCTTGGGGTAGTGACCGGAGAGCAACTGGAGCATCGGCGCTCCGAAGGGGCCGTGCGGATCTTGCGACCGGAGCTCGTACGTCTGGCTGGAACCGGGGACACTGAACGTCTCATTCTCCATGACCTGTACCCGACCAATGTGCCGCTCGAGCGATGCGATGTGTGTCTCGGCGTTCGCCAGGCTCTGTGACGATGACTTGGGCGTCGGGGTCACGTTGAACGTCGCCATGTCGTGGGCCGTACCGAACCCGGCGTTGGCCGGCGGCGGCGTGTTGGTCGCCACGGCCGCGCCGACGACGACGGCGGCCACGGCGACGACGACGAGGAGCAGGATGAGCAGCTGTTGGCGCCACTCGCGCCGAAAGAGACGCCAGGCCCAGCGGACCATGGCCCGGCGGGCTGGGACGCCGCCGGTGGTCGCCTCGGGGACCGACTCGGTGGCGGGCCGCTGGATGATGCCGACGCTCATCTGTTCGGGATGTCGGCGAGGAACACTTCGGGGTTCTCGACCGGCAAGGTCTGGTCGACGATTCGGCCGTCGCGCAGAAAGACCACGCGGTCGGCCCACGAGGCGAGCTGGGCGTCATGGGTGACCACGACGGCGGCCATGCCGCGGTGGCAGGCCGCCAGGATCAGACGCATGACCCCCTCGGCGTTGGTTGAGTCGAGCGCGCCGGAGGGCTCGTCGGCCAGGAGCAACTTGCGGCCTCCGACGACGGCCCGAGCAATGGCAGTGCGCTGGCGCTCGCCACCCGAGAGTTGGTCCGGGTAGTGCCTCGCCCGGTCCGACAGACCGAAATCCTCGAGCGCCTCAAGCGCCGAAGACTGGGCCTTGCGGGCCGACACACCGTCCAGCTCGAGCGGAAGGGACACGTTCTCCAATGCGCTCAGCCCGGCCAGCAGGTTGTAGTCCTGGAAGACGTAGCCGACGGATTGGCGGCGCAGTCGGGCCTTGCCGTTGCGCGAGAGCGAGGATAGAGGCCGACCGTCGACGTAGACCTCACCGCTGGTGGCATCTTCGAGACTGCCGGCGATGGTCAACAGAGTGCTTTTGCCAGAGCCGCTGGCGCCCATGACGGCCACCAGCGACCCGGCGTCGACGGAGAGATCTACGCGGTCGAGGGCGTGCACCTCGGCAACGCCGTCGCCGTAGACCTTCGAGATGTCGCGTAGTTCGAGGTAACTCATGATCGATTTCCCACCTTGCGCCGGGCTTTGGGGAGGGGGAACGACTGCGGCGCCGGCGCGTCCACGCCCGCAGCGACTCGCTTCAAACGGCCCTCGGCCGTGTCCAGCCACCTGATCAGTGAGTCGAGCCGGAAGAGCTCGGCGTCGACGACCAGGGCGAAATTGAGGTCGAGACGGGACTCGTCCTCCTTCAGGCGAGTCCACTGCTGCATGAGCTCGACCAGGTAGCGACGGTGCACCTGCATCACCTCGCGGATGTCGACGCCGGGGAGCCCGATTGCGACGAGGACCTTGATGACCAGCTCGTCTCGGGGTGGGGAGGAGAAGTCCGGTGGCGTGCGGAGCCATTCGGCCAGCTCCCCGGCGCCCTCTTCGGTGATGTGGAATCCCTTTTGGGGTCCCTCCTCAGTCGAATCGTCAGCCTCGACGAGCCCGTCGCGCTCGAGGCGCTGCAGGGTCGTGTACACCTGCCCGACGTTGAGGGGCCAGACGTCGCCGGTTCGCGCCTCGAACTCCTGGCGGAGCTGGAGCCCGTACTTGGGCCCTTCGCTGAGGAGCGCCAAGAGCGCGTGACGAACGCTCACGGGTGGTTTCTTCGAAGTAGCATACCCAGTATCGTACGTGATATCTCAACAGCTGTCTAGAGCAACGCGCCAAATGACGGGGCATAGACCTGGCGTCAGTCGTGTGCCTACCAGGGATCGACAGCCAGCGGTCCACCTGCGATTGCGCCGCGGAGGTCATTGAGTTGCTCCACCGAAGCCTGCGGTCGGGCGGGTTGATTCGCTGCCATGGAAAGTGCCAGTGCCTCGATGAGGACGATCGTCGTCGCGTGGGAGGCGAACTTTGCTTGGCGGCGGCGTCCGCTCAAGAGACGTACCGGCATATGCGCCGTTCTGCCATTTCTGGCCGGACTTCGTGGTCGGTGACGCCTGGACAGTTGCGCTCGTTGTTCTAGCGGCGCTGGCAACTACCTGGTTTGCCGCCCATCACGGACGGAACTGGTACTGGCTCGTACCGGGTGCAGTCGTCGCGCTCATCATCGTGTCCCTCCGCCGTGCCATTCGGGGACAGTGAGAGCCAAGGGGTGAAAAAAGCGCCACTCTCTTCTTCGGAGGTCGGGCTACTTGGATCGTTCGGAACGCACCGCTCGGAGGCGGTGCCAGAACAGTATTGCCACTGCGATGACAGCGAGTGCGGCGGCCACATACCCGGCGTAGCTAAAGGCCTTGATCGCGTGGTTGTAGCTGGATCCCAGCGAGTAGCCCACGCTGGTGAGCACGGCGCACCACACAACACAGCCGATGGTCGTGAATATCAAAATTTGCCGATGGACATCTCCGCGAGACCAGCGACGAATGATACGAAGGAGCGAAGGAGGGGGACAAAGCGTCCGAAGAGGACGACTGGTTCGCCCCGTTTGGCGAACCAGCTCTCGGCTCGATCGAGGTCCTTGTGCGTGAGGAGCACATATTTTCCGAAGCGATCGACCGCGGGACGGCCCCCGAAGTACCCAATGGCGTACCCGGCGAACGAACCCAACACCTCGCCCAGGGCTGCGACAAGAATCACCGCCACCACATTCAGGTGGTGAGGTTCACCCGTGATCTGACCGCTGGCCAACACTCCCCCATAGATGATGGCAAGTTCGGCCCCGACCGGAAGACCCATCGATGAGATGAAGCTCAGGACGAAGACCGCAAGATAACCCCAGGTCTCCAGAAAATGCTCCACGAATTGCTCCTCGCATCCGGACCGTCGCCGGAACCTGACTGTCGTGATGCCGGGCTGCGGCGAGATCGTCTGCGTCCGCCGTTACCGATATCGCCATCCATGATGCAACGCCGTCGATCAGTGCAACTGAGGCTAAGGATTCGAACCCTTGATTGCATCAGTCTGCGGGATGAGATCGACCCTCGACTCGGAGAATTTGGCTGTCTAACGAGACGGTTTGACCAGTCCGACCTGGAAAGCAAACACCGCCGCCTGTACTCGGTCCCTGAGCCCCAACTTCGCCAAGATCTTGCCCACGTGAGACTTCACCGTTGCTTCAGAAACGAAGAGATGCTGAGCGATCTCAGCATTGGAGAGGCCCTCAGCCATCTGAACGAGCACCTCGCGCTCACGTTCAGTCAGCTCCTCGAGCTGGCGTTCATCGATGTCTGCGTCAGAATCACCGGCTGGCAGCTGCTGCGCGAAGGTATCCAATAACCGCCGGGTGACACGTGGTGACACGACCGCGTCACCACGGGCAACCACCTCAATGGCTGAGATCAAACCTGCGGGTGGAACGTCCTTGAGGAGAAAACCGCTCGCACCCGCCCGTAGGCCGGCGAAGGCATACTCGTCAAGGTCGAAAGTGGTGAGAATGAGGACACGTGTTGTGGAACCGCTCTTAACGATTCGTGTTGTGGCCTCGATGCCGTCCACGCCGGGCATACGCACATCCATGAGAACGACATCTGGGCGGAGCTCGTGAGTCAGCGTGACCGCCTCCTTGCCATCTGACGCCTCACCGACGACCTCAATCCCTACCTCTTCCTCCAGGATCATTCGAAATCCCTTCCTCAAGAGAGCCTGGTCATCGGCCAACAGCACACGGATGGTCACCGGTCGGTCCTCACCCGGGCCGTAACCTCCCACCCACCTTCCTGTCGAGGTCCGGCGACGAGCACACCACCACTGAAGGTCGCTCGCTCGCGCATGCCGCCCAACCCGTGGCCTTCACGACTCGAGCTCACGGACTTGCCGTCGTCCTGTACGTTCACCCCGACGAATGGTGCATCAAAGGTGAGCGTGACATGGGCACCCCCGGGCCTCTGCGCATGCTTCAGCACGTTGGTCAGCGACTCCTGCACGATCCTGTAGACCGTGAGTTCCACTCCCGGCGGGATGTCGAATGGTGCGCCTTCCTGGTCGAACTCGACGTCGAGTCCGGTGGCGCGGACACCCTGAAGCAGCTGAGGCAAACCGGAGAGCTGGGGCTGTGGCTCCAGATCCACCGCCGGACCGTCGGAGCGGAGCACGCCGAGTAGATGCCGCATGTCGGTGAGCGCGAGGCGTCCCGTCGTCGAGACGTCGGCCATCGCCTCCTTGGCTCTTGAGGGATGGCCTTCAACTGTGGCGAGTGCGCCATCGGCCAGCGTGACCATGATCGACACGCTGTGGGCGATGACATCGTGCATCTCCCGAGCAATACGTGCTCGTTCGGTCGCTGCGGCCAGCTTTGCTTGTTGGTCGCTTTCGTACTCGAGGCGCCTCGTCCGCTCCACCAGCGAATCCGTGTAGGAGCGCCAGGTGCGAAGTGCGATACCAACAAACAGGGCCGCGACGAGCAGGCCGGTTAGAAAGAAGATGGACTTTTCGATGTCGCCGCCCGGAACCCAGCGGACGGATGCCATGATCACGCCAGCGAAGACGATGACCGCACCGAGGAGTGCGCGTCTGGGCGGGGCGTGGACTGCCAAGGTGAACAGCGCAACGAGGAGCGCAATATCTGCAGGCAGCGGGACCGACGTCAGCCACTGGACAAAGGCCACGCCTGCGACAACCGAGAACACCACGCTCGGTGCTTGTCGGCGCCAGATTAGAGGAACGATGAGTGCGGCTTGAAACAAAACTTCCGCGTGGCCCTGCTGGACGTAGTCAACGGGAAGAGTCAGACACGCGACCAGGAGCACGATGGCAATGCCGGCGTCGCTCCACATCTGGTGCCTCGTGTCCCACGTCCGAACGCGGTCCCACCAGAGCCGGATGCGTTCCAGCTGCCAGTCGGAGGAAAAGGGCCGATCCGTCGTCGCGATCGTCATGGTCACATTGTCGCGTGGGACCGTGAACGCTGGTAGTCGCCCAAAGGATGACTCGTGTCCAGCGGAAATCATCCCTGAGCCAGTCGACAGGAACCCGAGGAATTTCTACATTTCCATCCATGCACCCAGATACGACGTCTCGGGTCGAGACGACCACCGATGCGTCCACATTGGCCGTGGTCACGAGGGGCCTGACTAAGGAATTCGGTGATCGGAGGGTCGTCGACAACCTGGACCTGACAATCCCGAGTGGATCGGTCTGTGGCTTCGTCGGCCCCAACGGCGCCGGCAAGACGACCACTATTCGGATGCTGCTCGGCTTGATCCGTCCCACCAGTGGTGGGGGTCGGATATTGCTCGGCGACATCCATGACCCACCGTCGTATTTGAAGCATGTCGGGGCGCTGATCGAATCCCCCGCCTTCTATCCGCCGCTGAGCGGGCGGGACAATCTCCTCGTCCTCACGCGTCTCGGACAGTTGCCCCAGTCAAGGATTGACGGAGTAGTGGAGAGGGTCGGGTTGGCCGACCGCGCCAAAGATCGGTTCAGCCAATACTCATTGGGCATGAAGCAGCGGCTGGGTATCGCTGCAGCCTTGCTGGCCGAACCCTCATTGCTCATCTTGGACGAACCGACAAATGGCTTGGATCCGGCGGGGATCCTCGAGATGCGAAGTCTTATGCGGTCGCTAGCCGACGAGGGCATGACTCTCCTCGTCTCGAGCCACTTGCTGGTCGAAATCGAGCACATCTGTGATCACGTGTTGATGATTCGGGACGGACGGAGCGTCTTTCAGGGCTCGGTTGCGGACCTGCGCGGGATGCGGACGGCGGAGCTGGTCCTCCGACCAGAAGATCCCGAGCAGCTCGTCCTCCTGGCGCAACTGATCGGGAATCGGGGACTCGAGGCGGGGATCGAGATCGGATCGAACTCGGTGATTGTGGCGGACGGGAGCTCAAGAGCTGGTGAGATCAATCGTCTCGCCTTCGAATCGGGAGTGACCGTCAATCACTTGGCCGAACGCGAGCGAACCCTGGAAGAGGCGTACTTTGCCCTGACCGGCACCCATTCGGGCGACGTCGAAGACCGTGGGGCCTTGGGGGTGATCCGATGATCGTGGCCGCATTCCGGAGCGAATGGGTGAAACTGAGGCGTCCGAATCTTCTAGTCGGAAGCTACGGTGGGTTGGCCCTCGCCGCTTCTCTTTTCGCCATTCTCCTCTTCGCCCAGGCTCCCGCCAGGGGTGGCGGGGACCTCCCGAGCCTCACGCAGTTGGCCCAGCCCAACGGGCTCATCCACGGAGTCAACCGAGCCGCAATCCTCCTCGGGATCGTGGCGTTCGGGATCGCCGCGACGCAGATAGCGAGTGAGTACAGCCTGGGAACGCTTCGTCAGCTCCTCGTACGGCAGCCGAGACGTTCGATCCTGCTGGCCGGCAAGTTTCTGGCTGTGCTCACCTTCATGCTCGGTGCGGTCGTGTTCTCATCCCTTGTAGCCACCGTCGCAGTTTTCGTGATGGCCCACGCTCGCCACGTTCCTACAGCGGCGTGGACCTCGAGTGCTGGGGTTGCAGATCTGACCCGCGCGCTCGGTGACCTCCTCTTGGCCACGATCGGCTTTACCGTCTTTGGTCTGGTCGTCGGCCTGCTGTTTCGCTCTTCGGTCACCGCCATCATCGTGGGCTTTGCCTACCTGCTTCCGGTCGAAGCCGTCGTGACTCGGATCGCCCCCCATACCGCGACCTGGCTTCCGGGCCAACTCCTGCAAGCCGTCGCCGCGGGAGGACTCTCGCCGAACGGATTCGCCCACTCACTCATCCTGAGCGCGGTGTACCTCGTAATCGCTGGGGTGGTGGCGACCGTCATATTCATACGAAAGGACGTAACGGCCTAAGTGCTGCGCTCCCCCAAAACAACCAAGGTGCAACCGCCCGAGCCATGCTCGTACGTTCTGAGCGGCTGCCTACTTGGAATGCGCTGAGCAAATGAACGCATCTATGGATGACTCTACGGGTAGCCCCCTACCTCGAACGGATTCCCCTAGGGACAATCGGCACGAGCGCGGCACCGTACCCGCGCTCCGGCGTATCTTCCCCGCACCAGTGGCCGCCAAGGTGCCCGAAGTCATCGCCTTGTTCTGGGTGGTGAAAGTGTTGACGACGGCCGGTGGCGAGGCGGTATCGGACTACCTCAAGACCTGGGGGAATATCGGGGGCGGAGGCACCGAAGTCCTGCTGTTCGTCGTCGGCCTGGTGCTCCAGTTCGGCACGCGGCGCTACCGGGCGGTCTCGTATTGGTTCCTGGCCTACGCCATCGCGATATTCGGGACTGGTGTGTCCGATTTTCTCCATCTCGATGTCCACATTCCCTATGCCGGAACCACCATCTTGTGGGCAGCGATCCTGGCCATCATTTTCCTGGTCTGGTACCTGGCGGAGGGAACTCTGTCGATCCACAGCATCACGACTCAACGGCGCGAGTGTTTCTACTGGGCGACAGTGTTTGCAACATTTGCCCTGGGAACGGCCCTCGGCGATTTCACCGCAGTCGCCCTCAACTTGGGCTATCTGGCGTCGGGGATCCTCTTTGGCGTGGTCATCCTGATACCAGCCTTGGCGTGGTGGAAGTTCGGGATGAACACGGTCGTCGCCTTCTGGTGCGCATACGTCGTGACCCGTCCTCTCGGCGCATCGTTCGCCGACTACATCAGCAAACCGGCGCATATGAGCGGGATCGGATTCGGAGACGGACCCACCGCCCTGGTATTCACCGTGGCCGTCGCTTCACTGGTTCTCTATTTGACGCTCGCTCGGCCGGACATCCAGCGGCCCGAGAGCGCATTGCGCCCGTCCGACGGCGACCATCAAGGTCTCCGGTGAAGACATTCTGGTACTCGTTTGAAACTCTTTAGAAGTTGTCATGTCCGATGGCCATATCGGCTCCTTTTCAAGATCGGGCGGTTCGACCTACCTCTGGGAATGTCGGCATGCATCGACATCCGACTTAGGCAGCATCGCTTTCTACCGTGCCCGGCAACGGGAAAAGGGCAGCAGATTCGCCGGCACTGGGCAGAGCCGGCTGAGGCGAGTGAAGGAGCGTTGTTGATCCGACGTCGATGGAAGAACGGCCGAGGCATGGGCATGGGCATGGGCATCAGCCGGAGCCGACGTTGCGCCGACAATCGCTCCCACCACGTCTGCCAAAACGAGATCCATCCGAGCGGAACCGCCAGAGCCCCCCTCCCTCGAACACACGGAACGTTCACTGGGGTGAAAAGATGAGCAATGCAACTGACACGATGGTCGACCGCCTCCTGGGTGTGGTCAAGATCGACTTTGCTCCCAAACACCGCCAGCCCTCGGCCGTCAAGGTCGTTCTCGCCACCATCGTGGCCTTGGTCGGATCGCTCGGTGCAGACGCCGTCCTTGTAGCGCTCGGTGAAGCCGTCTTTCCCACGACCAAGGGCTACGCGCACTTCCAGTTCAGCGACTATTCGAAATTGACCATCATCGGTGTCATTGTCGCCTGCACTGCATGGCCGATCGTGACCCGTACCACGTCCGCCCCAAGATGGCTCTTTCTCAGGCTGGCAATCGCTGTCACCTTCGTTCTGTTCCTCCCCGACTTCTACATCTTGAAGCAAAATCAACCCGCCAAGGCAGTCGCGGTCCTACTGTGCATGCATGTCGCGATCGCCGTCGTGACCTATAACGCCCTCGTGCACCTGGCTCCGGTACGAGGCAGGCGGCCCCATCCGAGTCCGCCCGCTTGAGCTTGATCACATCCGATCGAGTGGGGTTCTTGCCGGCCATCTCCAGCCCTTTGATCATGAGATCAGCGTCCGCCCAAGCTTCGTATACCGAGTAGCTCGGAAACTGGGTCTTGGAGAAGTGTGCATGCTTCTCCAGTGCGGCCTGCATCTGCTCGGTCCCAGACATGCCGGGCGGGCGCGGAATGATGTCTATTGACGATCGGCCCTTTCGCTCAGACGGCCCGTTCGCGGAGGGCTCGCTTGCTCGCGACGGCGCAGTGCGAGCTTCTCCTCCACCACGACGATTTCTCATAGACAGGCTGAGGGATTGTTGCGGGACCCCACGTAGGTACGCCGGTAGAAAGCTCGAACTGGCTCCGATGCCAGGGCACGTCACACAGCCTGCGTCGAGAGACCTTCCGAGAGTGGGCCGCCCCATGTGGCTGCAGCGGTCGGCCGCGAACCCCAGGAGGATGCCTACGTTTGCCAGCAGCCGGGCCCAGACGTTGTGCCTAAAAACCAGGATGTCGAGTCACGCCACAGTGGCCACAAGAGCGACGACGTAGATCCCGATAGCCAAGTGTCTTCCCACGCTCCTAGCCTATTTCCGTGAGCGTGGTGGCCCTGGCGGGCAGTGCCCGTCGAGCCGGCGGCGGTTCGGACATACCTACGACCGATCTGTCGGACAGTTATGGAGCAGTCCTCACACTGTCCGACTGTTCGGCTTGAGTTGAGGGAAGAGATGCCAGCAGATTTGCCTCAGGAACGTGATGAGGAGTTCAGGGGTGAACGCTGCATCCGGTCCTTCGAGTTCTGCGGGCAACGGCACCGCCATCTTCTTGGCAGCGTCAAGGATTCCGGGCCCTATGGCCTTGCCGAGCGTGCTCAGTGCTTCACCGGCGGCCTGAACGTCCAGCATCCACGCCGGTACCGGTTGGGCCTCGACAGTGACCCAGCTTCCGGGACTACGTGGCTCATCGAGGGAGAACACCTCGTCGAAGGTCCGAGCGGAGGCGTCACGTTGGGTGAACGCGTCACCGAGATCCCACACCTTCCTCAGCGTGGCGATGAGAGAGGTGTGGCGGTACTCCTGGTTGTACACCGATCCCGGCTCCACCCACGGCGACACCATGATTGCTGGGACTCGGTAGCCGGAGCGGTCGAAGGTGAAGCCGAGTTCACCAGATGGCGCCGCACCCTCGGGCGGTGGGACCGGTCCGGGTGCTACGTGGTCAAAGGTGCCACCCGGTTCGTCCCATCCGATCAACAGGGCGGTATTCCAGACACTGGTGCCCGAGGGTGAGGTCATCGACCGGTAGGCATTATAGATGCGCTTTAGGAAGGCCTCGCCTCCGAGCAGCGACGACGGAGGGTCGAACCCGAAGTCGGCATTGTTGCCGATCATCGAGCGGCTCAGAGCGGGGTGGTAGTCGTTGTGCCCCGACGCCATGTCCGGCTCGATGAGTGAGAAGTCGGGCAAGGTTCCTGCGGCGGCATCCTTCTCGAACTCGCTGAAAGGCACGAAGTGCGTGGCAAGGCGCTGCTGCAGTCGGGGAAAGTGGATTACCCCGGTGAAGGAGAGGGGCATCGGCTCGCAGACGTAGACCTTCCAGGTTCGGCCGTGGGCTTCGAGTCGTTCGAAGAGCGTCTCGGCGGTGTTCTTCTCCATCCACTTCGTCGCCGGGCTGTTCACCACCAGCCCCGAGGACGTGGCCGCCGTCCAGAACGACCGATTCATGAAGGTCTGGGAGGGGACTTCTGAGAACCAGTGGTCGAACACACCGAAGTCCCGCGCAATGCGGCTCAGCACCGGGAGTTGCTCGGGGGTGTAACCGGTCATTGATCTGGGCGTACTCGTCGTAGGTGGGCTGGCGTCCCACCTCTGCGGTGAAGGTCGAGATGTAGTCGGTGACGAAGCCGTCCATGGTGGGTGTCACACCCGGCGGCGGTGTGTTCCACGGTGCGCTCACGCCCTCACCGATCTTGAACCGGTTCTGATCGTCGAGGGTGTTGAACAGTTGCGTGTTGGTGTGGAAGAACTCCTCGCCGGAGTCGGGATTGGGCGAGTCCATGTCAGTGGCGACGCCGTAGGGGACCACCTTGCGATCGGCACCGTGCTCGGCCCACTCGGGGATCGGATTGGTCAGCTCTTTGCCAACCACACCTTCGAAGATCTTGTGGTCGCTTGGCCCATAGAGACGGCCCAGCACGTTGTCGAATGAGCGGTTCTCGAACAGCAACAACACGACATGGTCGAGCGCGTGTTCCGGTGTTGGCGTTTCAGCCATGCGTCGTCTCCCGTTCGGACCAACCGACTCGGACATCCAGCCATCCCGAGCAGCCACTCACTATATTTTGCCCGGGGTTGTGGCCAACGATGGGCAACCGAAGGGAGATCCCAAGTGACCACCGCAGAGCAGGTTCCCACGCTTGGTCCAATCGCTCGTTACGAGCAGGGGATCATCGAGCGGATCAGTGACTTCAACGATCCCCGGCAGGAATGGCGACGCCTCTTCTCTGAGCTGCTGGGCACGTTCTTCTTGGTTTTGGCGGCAGCCGGAGGCGGGATGATGGGCCACGCCTTTCCCGGCGTGATCAGCCATCAGGCGGCCGTGGTAGCACCCGCTCTCACCGTCATGGCCATCATCTTGTTCATGGGCAAGGTGTCCGGTGCCCACCTGAATCCTGCTGTCAGCATTGCCTTTGCTCTACGCAAAGACTTCCCCTGGCAGCGCGTACCGGGCTACATCTTCGTGCAACTCATCGGGGCCACGCTGGCCGCCCTGTTTCTGCATGCCGTGATCAACGTGTCGGCGATGTACGGATCCAACTACCCCGCTCACGGCTACTCGGACATGGCCGCTTTTTGGATGGAGCTGATTCTCACCATGGGTCTTGTCAGCGTCATTTTGGGCACGGCGTCGGGAGCGCAAAACGTCGGCATCATCGGAGCCTTCGGCGTCGGTGGCTACATCGCCCTGGCCGGTCTATGGGGCAGCCCCATCTCGGGAGCATCGATGAACCCGGCTCGCACGTTTGGGCCGGACCTGGTCTCGACCACCTTCACCGGCTATTGGGTGTACATCGCCGGGCCCTTGGCCGGAGCAGTGCTTGCTGTCATCATCGCCTTCGTCTTACGTGGTCCAGGCGGCGGCAAGTCAGGCTCAGGGGCAGCACAGGGCGACATCTTCACCGAGACCTATCAGACCGGTAAGTCGTAGGTAGCCAGCGGCCGGGAAGAGGTCGGCCGGTCTGTCGGTGAGCGTCAGACTGCCGCCCATATGTTTTAGGACCCTCGGTGGACGGCGTGCAAGCATGGGGCCATGGATAGCGGGACATCCCCGAGCGGCGCGGCCGGAGACGTTGCGGGGTGGGACCTGCGACCCATGACCCTCGAAGACGTCGAAGCGGCGATGGCCGTGGTCGAGGCCGCCGATGCCGTGCAGGCAGAAACGGGTCAGCTCCCGCCGCGCACCCCGCCGAGCGATGCCCAGTTGGAGGCCAGCCGCCTGGGCCATGCCCGTTTCGTGCAGCGCGACGGACCCGGAGCCTGGGTGGCGGTCTCGGAAGGGCGCGTGGTGGGCGTTGCCGAGTCTGTCCGAAGGGAGAGCTTCTGGGGGCTGTCCATGCTGTTCGTACACCCAGACTTCCAGAGCCGGGGAGTGGGCGGGCGGCTCCTCGAGGCGGCGGTGGGCTACGCCGTCGGCGCTACCCGGCGCATGATTCAGTCCTCGCCCGACCCCCGGGCCATGCGCCGCTATTTCCTGGCCGGACTGGCCATGCACCCGACGGCCGAGATGGGAGGCCAACCCGACCGCCGGGCCATCCCACCCTCGTTGCCCGGTCGGGACGGCGATGAGGGGGACCTCGAATTGGTGGCCCAGGTGGAGGTCCAGCTGGGCCGTTCGCGTACCGAAGACGTGGCGTTTGCGCTGAGTGACAGGCGCTGTCGCATCGACGTGGTGGACAGCAACCCAGGGCGAGGGTGGGTGCTTTGGCACCCGGACCGACTGGTCATGCTGGGGGCAACTGACGAGCGGACAGCCGCCATCCTCCTCTGGCGGTTCCTTGCGGGTTCCGAGGGACAAATCCTGATAGATGGACTCACCGCTGCCCAACAATGGGCGTTCGACGTACTCCATCAGGCGCGTCTCTCGGCGCAGATACGCGGGTCCTTGTTCGTTGACGGGATGGCCGTCCCGGTCCCCTGGATCCCTTCTGGGTGGTATTTCTAGACCCTGTTCTGTTTTCCGCCCAACTCGGCGCCCCTTCTGAACAAGTCTGAGATTTGGGAACAGACTGCCTGTGGCGTGCCTAATCAAATGTTGCGCCGATTCGGAGTTCCTTGCTCCGTGCTGCAGGGCGGTTCGTCCTCAAGGACGTGGTCATTGCCCGCGCCGCCGCTGACGACCTTGACGCTCATCTCTCGGCCCGTTCGCCACTGTGGCCGACGCCGTCGTGGACCGAACGCGATCTGATTGACCCGGTCACTGCCTCGTCAAAGTGACCGTTCTGCCTCGGCCCGGTGGTGTCATGAATGGCCAAAATCGGGGCGCCTTCTTCCCCTTCCTCCATAGAGGCGGCTTTCCGGCATAGGAGCTTTCGATGGACTTCTGGATATGGTTACGCAGCATCGGGAAGCGGACGGTGGCTATCGGCTGATGCAGGCCCTGGTCGTGGAACCGAGGGCGGGTCCACGCTCGGCGGGACGCAGGTTTCGGCTGCACGTTTGACGAGCAAGCGCCGGGATGCGCTTCGGTCTAACGGATGCGAACCACCGCGAGTCTTGTCGCCACTCAGCGAGGCGAGCGGCCGGTCAGCTTCTTTAGCCGACGCTTTTTCAAGCCCTTTGGAAGATCGCGCTGCGACTCCCGCTTGACAGCTTTCTTCAATGCGACACATACACGAGCGGAGTCCACGCGCTCAAACCATCGAATCTCATCATCGAGGACGGCGCCCACGACTGAGCCATGACATATCTTTTGGCAACGAACGGCTTGTACCGTGCCGACCTTGCACAGGGCCCGGACCGAAATTGATCATGGTCACATGCTCGAGCGCACTTCTTACCGATACACACGTACGCGTATCCCATAGCTTTCCCTCCTCGGAGTCAGGATAAGCGCGACCTCTGGGCCTCGTCATCTAGGTCTTACCCATCCGTTTTGGATACAGATCGACCCCCACTTCATGGCCATCGTCTCAGGCCAGTTCTCTGGCAGATCGGCGAGCGGGCTGCAGAAGGGATCACCAGCCGATAGCGAACACTGAGTTGGCCGCTGAGTGATCCACCTCTTCGGTATGTGGGTTGGAGCGTGCAGCTGGGTGCCCATGCGAGGTCACACTTCCGTAGTCCGTCGACGTCCATTCGGACTGCTCGTCGTTCGATTCGTCGGCCCGTCACCAGCACGAGACGCCGTCGGACTGAGTGCCTCATAGGAGCCGCAGGACTTCACCCGTCTTGGCCTTCTGCGACGGGCATGACCTGTTGACACAATTTGGTAGTCGTTAGGCAAGTACCCGGTCAGGTGGAATGCCACCGCCTCCGCGACCTGCCCCCTATTGGACCGAGAGTTGTAAGGCGAACACGCTCCACGCAAAATCCAACGACTCCTACTGTCCCGCCGGACCACCTCGATCCGCGAGAGCAGATAGTCAGCCGCCCTGCGAAGCCCGGTCAACAAGTAGTTGCAGCTGCGGCAGCGCTTCCCCTCCCGCTTGGGTGGTGGCTCCGCCCAATCCGAGCCAGTGCATCGTACCCCCTCGTCTGCGAACCGGTTGGCTGTGTGGGCCATATGGGTCGTCAGCCCCCGCCGCTCCTGGATCACCATCAACCCGGTCCATTGCCTGACACCGGCAACGCGAGGTAGCGGAACCGGACGTACGTTTCCTACAGGCGGTAAAGCTTGCGGGCGTTGTCTCCCATGACCCGAGCCTGTGTCTCCGGACGCAGTGCGCCCATCTTCTCGGCAACACTTTCGACCGGCGAAGGGTAGAGGCAGGTCGGGTGCGGAAAATCGGTTTCGAACATGATCCGATCGTCACCGACGATGTCCATGAGGTGCTGCAACTTACCATGGCCTTCTTCGAACCAGAAGGTGGCGTACCAATTCTTGGCGAAGTATTCGGATGGCTTGTGCTTCATGGCCTCGAAGTGATTAGGCGCATTCTCGGCCAGTTCGTAGTCCATCGTCTCGAGGATGAATGGTATCCAGCCGATGCCGCTCTCGACTGCGACCATGGTGAGATCCGGGTAGCGGTCGAACACGCCGGAGAAGATCGTGTTCATCACGACACGGGCGCTGTTCAGGAACAGCATGCCCCCACCGATGGCCGGCTTTACATACTCGTCTTGCGACGCCCAAAAGTAGTTGCCGTAAAAGTCCATCGCGGTGTTGCTCGAGCCGATGTGGAAGTGCACGGGCATGTTGAGCTCCGAACACACCTTCCACAGTGGGTCCCACGCTCGGTCGGCGAGGTCGGGGGACCCGGCATCTTGTGGATCGGAGGTCATGTTGATCCCGCGCAACCCCAGCTCCGCCGCCCGCCGCGTCTCTTCGATGCAGAGGTCGACGCTCCATGCCGGCATCAGGGTCATCGGAATGAAGCGACATCCCGACGACGTCATCATCTCAGCCATGGCGTCGTTGTAGATCTGCAGGCACAGCATTCGGAGGGACTCGTCTGGGATGACGTTGTTCAGCGTGGATCCGCCGAGGCCCACCACGTTGGGGAACAACACCTGGGCGTGGACACCGCATTCGTCCATCAGTCTCAAGCGGGCCTGAGGATCGAAAGCACCTTCGTGCACCCAGTCAAGGCCGAGCTCCAGTGCATCGAGAAAGGGAAGCTTCGAGCTGTCTCGTGCGACGACACCTCCTCCGCGGGCGAACCCGATTTCGTTTCCATCGACGATCCAGGTTGCGAGGCCGTCACGCTCCTCCATGTGGAGCACACGGTTCTCGTAGCCTTTCGGGGCCCTGCTGGTCCAGAGGTCGTAGGGCTCCGTGTAGTGGGTGTCTGCGTCAATGATTTTGAAACCCTCAGCCAGTTGTGCCATGCGATGACCCTCTCTCATGCTTCGAAAGTTCGCGAACCCTTGAACGCCGAGTCTCGCGCCGTTCCCCGTTGCCGCCAATCCCGAGCAGAGAAGAGGGTGACGGCCTGGTCCATCGCCGCTGGTAGCGGGGCCGCCGATCAAGCGGGCCGCGACGGCCCGGGCATCACGCCCAACAGGTTTCGGGGTCAGCGCCCAACCTACGACCCGGGGGCTAGTGGGCATCCCGCAGTGCCACGTGCGTCCTACTTCGATGGCTGGGCGCTGTCCGACATCGCCTACAAAGGCGTCGAAGGTACGTCGTCCACCTCCTGGCCAAGAATCTGTCACCGAAGCAACACGTGATTGCGTTTCGGCCCTCACCGACGTCATAAAGGCGTGGGCGGCCAACGTCCGCAAGGACAACCCAGATGCCGATTACCACGTGTCGCTCTTGTCATTTTGTCGGCGTCATCAGCCAACCGCACCTCGGATATCTCATCTCTCACAACATCTGTGTTGCCGATCGTTCCAGGTGGTGCGTTCGGTCCCCGCCGACTGTTGTGAGGCACGCTAGTCAAGGATTACGGTGTGGATATTCGGAGATGATGCCTTACCTTGCTTCTGTTAGCAACAACCGCAGGAGCTGGGCACGTGGCGATGCCCTTGGTGGTGGAGCAATTTCTGTAGCGAGGGAAGCGGCCGCGGAGGCGGTGAAGTAAGGGGTGAAGATGTACCAACAGATCGTGGTCGGGACTGATGGATCGGCAGGCGCCAATGTCGCGGTCGATGCGGCAATTTGAGCTTGCGGGTCTGACGGGAGCTCGCTTGCATGTTGTGCATGCACACAGCGTCGCGACCACGACTGCGGCCGGTTCCGAGCTTGGAGTGCCACCGGTTGACATCGCGGAAGTAAATGAGGCGATTCATACCGAGGCCCAGCGCATTTGCGACCAGGCGATCGCCCGTGCTGATCGTGCGGGGGTGCAAGCTGAAGCGCACTGCGTTGGTGGGCACGCGGGAGACGAGTTGGTGCGAGTCGCTACCGTCGTCTCCGCCGACTTGGTGGTGGTCGGTAACCGGGGGATGACCGGTATGCGCCGCTTCGTGTTGGGCAGCGTTCCAAACAAGGTCGCACATAACTGTTCGGCCAGTGTGCTGATCGTGGACACGTCCCAAACCCGCGCATGAACGGGAGCCGGCCCGGGATCTCTGTGGTCTGTCTGTCGGCCCCCAACCGCCCACGGTCCCGTCAATGTTCGGAGCCGTGGAAGCGTTCGATCAGATCGAAGTTGGGGCGGATCTCTGCCATGGCCAGTCTCCAGTGATCTCGACCTCCAACGAGAAGCTTAAGAAGGTACGAATGAAAACGATCGCACGCAGCACCGCCATATTGGCGAGGGTCGGCCCTCAAGCCGCTCGACACCTGGCTCAGTCACGGGCTATCTCGCGAACGCAACCTTCAGAGGATACGTGAGTATCAGCACGTCGCTTTTTGGTGGTCATGGATGAATTTCGCGCAGTCAGCCGGGTCCTCGAACCATGGAGCATGCCCACCGGGAACCTCGTGTAACACAGCGGCGGGGATCTTCGATACCGACGGGCGCGCCTGCGCTGGCGAAAGGAACGGATCGTCACGTCCCCAGTAGAACAGCGTGGGTATTTCGATCCGGGCCAACTCGCTATCGCTCATCACGGTCTCGGGCCGGGGGCGTCGAAACTCGTCTATGGCGTGCATGAGCGACGCCACCGTCTTGGGGTTTCCCTTCCTCCCCGGGCGATGCGCAAGATGTCGACCAGCTCATCTGGCATCGTCCGCGCCACGGCGGGACTCGTCCCTTGACCCAGTATCTGCCGGTATATCGAACGTGGCATCGGAGTGGAGAGCACTGCTCGTCCGAGCCCAGGCACCGTAAGGATCGAAAGCGGCATCTTCACCTGGACGCCCGGCAAGGCGGCACCAGGATCGCCTATAGCGACAAGTGAGGTGATCCTTCCGGGTCGTTCAGCCGCGTGCCAGAGGGCGAACATCCCACCGAGTGAGTGGCCGACGACGGATGGAGCCTCAAGACCGAGCGAGTCGAAGAGATCATCAAGAAGTCGAATACTGTGTTCGCGCACCGACCCAACCCGATAGGTGACCGGATCGGACAGTCCATGCCCAGGCAATTCGACGAGGTGGGTGCGGTAGCCCTTGAGCTCATTGAGCAGGGGCGCCCAAATCGCCGCCGAGAGACTCACCCCGTGGAGCATGACGAGATCGGGTCCCGATCCGACAGTGAGAACCCTGAGGCGAAGCTTGGTAGAGGCCAGATCAGTGAATGATTCGCTGCTCTTGATGCTGTAGCGGGCGAAGAGCACGTCTTCGGCTTCCCGGATTCGCTGTTCGACTGTCATGTCGGAACTCCTCTGCAAGCGGACGATCCCAATGCCGTCGCTCTGCCTCGCTCAATTCCCTGATATGAGCCAGTTCGACTACGAATCAGAAGAAGCATTTTGCCAAACTTTCAAACGAGCCGCGGCCTCCCCCTCTCGTCCTGGTCACCGACGGAACGACCGCGCCTTATCCGCGACATGACTCTTTGGCATGGGTCGGGACCGAGGCCCATCCGCCAGCCGCAGTCACTTTGCCACCGACACGAGCAGGAACGTGGCCGGGATCGAGGTGACGTCGTTCTCCGGGCTTTCGTTCTGCGCATTGAAAAGCGCCTCCAGCTCGGCCTGCAGCTCGAGCTGGCGCCCATCGGCGGTCGCAGACTCGAAGGCGTTCATCGTCGGCCCGTAGTACTTCCGGAACTGGGCAAGAAGCTGTGACGGAGAGCCTGGATGAGTGAAGGTATACGTGGCCCGTTCGAACGAAATCTGATCTTCGACCACTCCAGCGGCGGCGAATCGCTCGATCACGTTGTCCTCGACGCCCCAGCTCATCGGACTGACGAACCCGTCCGGAGGCGGTGGCGCGTAATCGGAGCTGATCCTCAGGATCTGGGCCACCAGCGTGGGGTCGCCGGGGATCCAGTTCCCCATGACGATTCGACCACCGGTTCGCGTCACGCGGAGTGTCTCTTTGGCCACTTCGAATGGCTTCGGGGCGAACATCGCACCGAAAATGCTCACGACGAGATCGAATTGCTCGTCATCGATCTTGTTTAGATCCGAGGCGTCGCCTTCTTCGAACCTGCAGTTGGTGAGGCCCAGTCGGCGCACCCGTTCATTGCCGGCTTCGACCAGATTGCTCGCGATGTCCACACCCACCACGTTGGCTCCCAACAGGGCTGCTGGGAGTGCCGTTGTTCCATCGCCACACCCGAGATCCAAGACGTCGAGCCCGTTGGTGACGCCCAACTCCTTGACCAGGGCCTCGCCACTCTCCCTCATGCTCTCGGCGATGCGGGTGAAATCACCCTTCTCCCAGAGCGCTTTGTTCGGATTCATTGTCTGCCTCCCGTGGGGGATCGAAGTGCTGCTGCCAGCATGACTTCAGGGAGTCGCCAGGGCTAGTACAACATCTGAAGCGCGGATAACCTCAGAGGCGCTATGAGCGGGTACGGCCAGTTCTGCCCAGTGTCCAAGGCCACCGAAGTCCTCTGCCAGCGTTGGACACCCCTGATCGTGCGGGAGCTCCTCGCCGGCAGCTCACGCTTCAACGAGATCCGCCGCGGTGTGCCGACATGCTCGCCCGCTCTGTTGTCAAAGCGCCTGAAGGAGCTCGAACGGGCTGGCGTCGTCGTGCGGAGCGTCACCGACGAAGGGCCTGTGTATTCCTTGACAGAGGCCGGGTTCGAACTGTTCCCGCTCATCCAAGGGCTCGGGATTTGGGGGCAGCGCTGGGCGCGCAGCGACTACGGGCCCGACGACCTTGACCCCGGACTGTTGCTCTGGGACATCCGCCGCTTCCTCGCCCCGGGAGCGTTCGGAGAACGTCGGGTCGTCATCCAGATGACCTTCCCGTCGCTGCCAGCGAAACGTCGCTACTACTGGGTGGTTGTCGCCGGAGATGAGATTGACCTGTGCATGACCGACCCCGGGTTCCCGGTCGATGTGGTGCTCGACGCCGACCTTCGAAGCCTGACGCAGGTTTGGATGGGCGATGCTCGCTTCATCGATGCCTTGGCCGAGGGTCGCATCACCCTGACCGGTCCCCGGGAGCTGACAGGTCGTATTCCCGACTGGTTCGGACAACATCCCGTTCTGTCCGGGGTCGAACGCGGCTGATCGCTCTCAGGGACTCAGCGGGACCCCCCAGTGAATCTGATCCGATTGGGCCGTTCGCGCCTAGAACGTCGAACTGGTCGAGATGCGATTCAGTGTATGAGACACGATTCTCATATCGTTTTATTGCGCATCTAGAAGGATTACCTTCGATTTTCGGCTGAGAATCCGCTGACCGGGTAATTTCGATGCGTGAGAGCTTCGGAGAAGTCACAAGTGACCGGCACCCAGACTTTGCGGAGAGAAACGCGCCACTGGGGCACAGACACCGACCCGACGGTCGTACGGCAGCCGAGCGCGAGACCCGGGCCGGTGCTCGTGCCCGGCACCCACTCCCTGCTCGGCGAGAACCTCGTGCTTTGCCACGACCGAGACAGTGGGCTCGCGGCGGCGATCTCCGTGGATGACACCACCCTCGGGCCGGGCCTCGGTGGCGTGCGCTGGTTGGCGTACCCGTCGTTCGATGTTGCAACTGAAGAGGCCTGCCGGCTCTCCCGGGTCATGACCTTGAAGAACGCCTTGGCCGATATCCCCTTCGGCGGAGCCAAGTCCGTCATCCTGCGCCAGGAAGAGGCGGGCGCCATCAGCAACCCGCGGCAGCGCACTGCGCAGCTTTTGGCTTTCGCCGGCTTCATCAATCGCCTCGGTGGGGCTTACGTCCCCGGCGTCGACATGGGAACCACGGTCGCCGACCTGGCCACCATCGCAAGGGTGACGCCGTGGGCTAGTTGCGCCCAAAACGACCCTTCACCCGCAACGGCTGACGGCGTATTTTTGGCGATCGAAGCAGCGGTGCTTCACTCGCTCGGCCGTCCGCTTGCTGGTGTCCGTGTCACAGTCCAGGGCGCCGGTCATGTCGGAGCCGCTTTGGCCGACCGACTCGCCAAGGCCGGGGCCCTGGTCGCCGTCGCCGATATCGACCCGAAGAGGGCAGCGGAGGTCGCCCGTCGGGTCGGGGGCACCACGGTCAAGCCCGAAGTTGCCCACGCCGAAGCCTGCGACGTGTTCGCCCCCTGTGCCTCGGCCCAGATCCTCAACCCGCGCTCTATCGCCGAGTTGCGCTGCGCTCTGGTGGTCGGTGCGGCCAACGACGTGCTGGCTGACCGGGCGGATGGCACCTTGTTGGCAGAACGAGGCATCGTCTATGTGCCAGACTTCCTCTCGAACGCCGGCGGTGTTATCCACATCCATGCGGAACGGGCCGGATGGAATGAAGCGCAGTTGACCACGGCCCTCGCAGGGATCGGAAGGCGCACAACCGAGCTACTCGAGCAGGCCGACCACGACCACTTGGTGCCCCTGGTGGTTGCCGAAGTGATGGCCTCGGAGAGGCTGGGCCACACCGTCACCATCCCTGACTGACCCGCCGGACCAATCGGAATGGCGCCCTTCCCGGGGTAGCACGAGCGAGTGCAAGAAGGGGCGCCAAGGAGAACGTGCAATTGTCGGGATTGTGGTCAGCCCCAGCCTCGACGAGTCAATGGCATTCCGCTGCGGCCTCCGGGTGACGGCTTCACCCCCAGGACCTGGTGAACGGCGAGCCCTCCGGCATCGAAGCCGTTCGCTGATGCGGCCATGTAGAGCAGTCAGATGCGAGCTCTGGCTGAGCCCATACGCCTCGCTCCTCGCTCCTCGGTCCTAAGACAGCGACACGGGAGGGATAGGGCGTGAGCCTGCATTTGAGCCTTCAGACCACGACACCGACCCTCTGAGAGAGGCAAGCCGTCGACCAATTTGCCGGAAAGCGAAAACGAACCATTTGGCATCCTTCGCCGTAAGGACATACATGGGAGGCGAACTCAGCAGACCGCGGTGGCCCAGGGGCTCACGTCCGCGGGGCGACCCGGCGGACGCAGCCGCCCCAGGCTCGATCGTCTCCTGACATGTCGCGTCGGCCGATCATCAACTACCAGCACAGTTATGAGTTCCCGCTGCCTCCCGAGGGAATTTGGGACGCCTTGGAGGATGTCGACCAATTCCCTCTATGGTGGCCCTGGCTGGAGGATTTTCGACTCGACGGTGAATCCTTGGCGAGTGGGGCGGTGTTGCACGGCGTGGTGGCCCCGCCATTGCCGTATCGGATGCGCGTGCAAATTGAACTGACGCGGTGTGAGAAGCCAGGCCTCATCGAAGCGCTTGTGCATCGCGACCTCGAAGGCGAGGCGAGCATCGCGCTTTGCTCCCAAGGAGTCGGCGCGCACGTCGAGGTCGCTTGGACGGTCGAGATGATGCAGCGACCGATGCGCCTCGCCGATCGTATGGCGCATCCCGTGCTGAAACGGGGACATGACCTCGTCGTGGAGAACACCGTGGCAGAGTTCCGGAGGCGCTTAGGAGAAGTCGGATGACCCTGGCGAAGAGCAATCCGGCGGTCCGTTGCGTTTGAGCGGCGAATGACGATCACTTCACGAGTAGCAGTCGTCGACGACTCAAACTGCTCGTCCTCTGTCCGCATGGGGCCCGGAGCCTTCGAGACATGGTCGTAGTCCAACGACAATGTGGGCTGATTCCGGTCGAACCCTGAGGTTCATCTCAGTGACGTCTTGAACCAGGCGCCCGTCCTACCCTTTGCGGTCATGACTCGGCCGATACGCGTCATCGCGCTGGCCACGGAACGATGCTTACCGGGTGGTGCTCCATTTAGGAGTTCGTTCCAGAAAACGGCCCAGCCTCCGGAGAGCGCATCGCTGTGGCCCGCCGCGGTAAGAAGCCGAGCGACCGCTGCAGTTGCCTGAGGTCTTCCGACAAGTGCGGCGTGCACCGCGGCAGCGATCTGATGATACGGGAGGTGTTCGACAGCAAGCCTGGATCGATAGCTTTCGGCTGCGTGGCTGGGCTTGCCGAGGATCGCTAGCGCCGCAGCACGGCCACTGGTCATGGCCTGGGCGATACCCTCCCCCTGCATCGGGTTCACCAGACCGGCGGCATCCCCAACCAGAAGGACCCGGCCCCTCGCCGGCGTGGTCCCGACGATCCCCATTTTGAGCCAGCCACCGAGGCGACGTGGCGGCACCGAGGGAACGTCGTGGAGGAGACCAAGCGTACGCAGGTGCCGGAGGAAGTCGCCCAAGGACCGTACGGCGTGGGCGCCGGACTTGCGATCTGACCGGGTCCCGACGCCGAGCCCGACGTTGGCACCGCCCTGCTCTCCGGGGAAGACCCACCCGTAGCCGGGGAACGCGCGCCAAGGCGTCGGCTCCCACAAGACGATGGCCGGGATATCGATCACCGCTGGGATGTAGGTACGCACAGCAAATCCCCAGAGGACCGAGTGGGGATCGACGAGACCGGCAGCCGCGCCAACCTCACTCGTCGCTCCGTCGGCGCCGATCACGAAATCGGCGTACAGCGACTCACCCGAGCTCAGCTTGTAGCCGACAATACGCCCATCCTGTTCCAGGGGTTCCTGTGCCCGCCCGACGAACGGTGTGGCGCCGGCGTCGCACGCCGCCGCATGGAGCATGGCGTCGAACACTGTCCGCGCCACCGCAGTGCCGTGTCCGGGATAGGTCAGGCCATCGGCACTCGGGAGTCGGACCCGGCGACCGGTAGGACCGACGACCAGCATGTCGCCGACGTCACGCCCGACCGGCGGAGCCAGCTCGAGGTCGCTCAACAGCTGCAGGGCTCGAGGCCCGATCAGATCGCCGCACGCCTTGTCCCGCGGAAAGTACGATTTGTCGACCAAGGCGACATCCACCCCGCCCCGGGCGAGCACAAGAGAGGCAATACTGCCTGCCGGTCCGCTCCCGACGACGAGCACGTCAAAGCGGGACATGCTCATCCTGCTCCTTCCACCTGCTCGGATCTACAGTGACATCTTCTCATCCCTGGAGGAACGCAAGCCGATGGACAGTGCCGGTGACCGGAACCGCTTCGCGCAACAGTTGTTCTCGTCCCTCCCGAGACGCTACGACCGGCTGGCCGAGGTCCTCTCTCTGGGCCAGAACGGGCGATGGCGAACGGCCATGGTCGACCACATTGCTCCCACCTCGCCCACGCTGATACTGGACGTGGCATCGGGGACGGCTGGGGTTGCCCTCCAACTCGCGACGCGCACCGCATCTCACGTCGTCGGTGTGGATCTGACCAGGAACATGCTCGCTCGGGGACACGAGAACGTGGCCAAAGCCGGAATGAGCGAACGAATCAGCCTGGTTGCAGGCCGGGCCGAACAATTGCCCTTTTCCGACGGGACATTCGACGCGCTCACCTTCACCTACCTGCTTCGCTACGTCGACGATCCCCAGGCCACGCTGGTCGAGCTGGCCCGAGTCGTGAAACCCGGTGGTGCGGTGGCCAGCCTGGAATTTCTCCTGCCACCGAGTCGATTCTGGCGATTCTGGTGGTGGCTGTACACCCGCATCGCCCTCCCGCTGGGCGGCTGGATCACCGGTGGCCGCGAGTGGTTCCGGGTAGGACGGTTCCTCGGCCCCAACATTTCACACCATTACCGGGCGTATCCCCTGTCGTGGACAGAGGAAGCGTGGCGAAAGGCGGGTTTCGAGAACGTCGGCGTTCGCCTGATGAGTCTCGGCGGCGGCCTGGTCATGTGGGGGACACGCAGGTGTGATTGAAGAGCCTCCGCAAGACGCCAGCGACGCAGAGCCGGCCGGGCCTCCACTCGGAGGGTTGTACACCGGGAGGTCCCGAGAAGGGCGACCGGCCTTCTACGCCGCCCGGACCGGCGGCTGGCGCGATTGGTGGACCCTGCTCCATCCTCCTTACACGGCATGGCATTTGGCCTATGTCGTGATCGGCGCCTGCCTTGCGCCAACCGTCAACGCGACGCGTCTGGTGGCCACGCTGTTGGCGTTCTTCTTCGCCGTGGGACTGGCGGCGCACTCGCTCGACGAACTGAACGGCCGTCCCCTTGGAACCCACATCCCGGCGTGGGCGCTCGTCGCCGCCACGGTGGTGGGTCTGGCGGCAGCGGTTGCTCTCGGTATCGCCGGCGTGTCCCGCGTCGGTTGGGCCCTGATCCCCTTCTTGGTGTTGGGGCCCCTGCTCGTGGTCGCCTACAACTTTGAGCTGTTCGGCGGAGTGATCCACAACGATGCCGGCTTCGCCTTGGCGTGGGGGAGTTTCCCGGTACTGGTCGCTTACGTGGCCCAGACGAATCGTCTCGCGGTCAGCCCGGTGATCGCGGCAGCCGCGGCCTTCGCACTTTCGGCCGCGCAGCGTCAACTGAGCACGCGGGCACGGCTCATCCGCCGACGTAGCACGGGCGTGGGAGGCCAGATCACGCTGGCGAGCGGCGAGATGATAGCGATCGACGAGCGGATGCTGTTGGCTCCGCTGGAGCGAGCCCTGCTTGCCATGTCGTGGGGTGTCGTCCTTCTCGCCGCGGCTCTCGCGATCGCCCGTCTCGGCTAGTTGGAGGACTCCAACGACCTGAGGGAACTCACACCGACAGGTCGGCCCAAGCCCTCGGACCCGCCCGCTGCTGACGAACTGTCGGTAGCATTTGGCTGGCGATGGGGGTCGTGTCACCCCACGAGTATTCTGATGGCTCTCGCGGGCGCCTTGAACAAGATTCTCATGACACGTCCGGGCTCTGACACGGACTGGTTCGCCTCGGACGGTCCAAAGACTCGCGCCGGACACGTCGCTGGATCGCCAGCGGTATGTCGCGTGTGTTCAGGACACCTGAAGTACCAATCCGGCGCGCGTGCGAGCCGCCACCCACCCGGGCCAAGCCGCCGCCACGTTGGCCGCGACGAGCGCGCCCAACGCCATGACGGCGATCTGATCCGTGGGGATCACCGTGTCGGTCAGGATCCCAAGGTGGGAGGCGACCAGTATCCACAGCCATCGGCCGAGTGCGATCCCGAGCGGGATCCCCACCACCAAGCCCACGACGGTCATGGCGGTCGACTGGCAGGCCACCACACCGGCCAGTTGGCGCGGGCGGTAACCCAGCGACTTGAGCACGGCGAGATCCCTCCGCCGGCGACGTGCGCTGCTCACCAAGTGCGAGGAGGAGCGTCGCCACTGCGAGGCCGGTGAGCAGCAGGGCCAGCAGGACCGGGAGATTCTGCACCCGGCCGAAGCTGAGGATGTCGACGGGCGGCTCCGCCCGGAAGATCCCGTATTCGGTTCCGATCTGGTGCTGGAGTTGGGCCAGGTGGTCCGGAGTCTCACCCCCGGGAGTGAAGTCGACGAACGCGTCGCTGGTCGTAGGGATGTGACTTCGCTCACGCTGGGGCACGAAAGCCAGCAGCGCATTCCGACTCATCAAGGCCGCGTTCGATCCGGACGTGTTGGTGGCGAGTGCGGGACCCACCTGCTGGCCAACCACCGTGAGCGTCCGGGTCGGTCCGTCGATCGCGGTGACCTGCACCGGCACGTGGCTGCCCAGGTGCACACCCAATTGGCGCATGAGCGGTGCCGTGAGTGCGATCTCGGCCGAGCCGGAGGGCTTCCGCCCCTCGGCGATGGTGAAGCCGACCGCACCCTTCTCCTGCTCGAAGTCCACGCCTTCCACGGTGTGACCGGCGATGCGCAACGGAAGGCCGGTGTCCGCCAGGTCCACGGCCCGCAGCCAGGGATCGGCGACCAACGTGGATTTCAAGTGCCCGGTACCGGTGTTGCCGTCGTCATAGATGTGGGCGTCCCAGCTCCAGCCATACATAGCCGGCGTGGCGAGCATGTGGTTGAGGCTGGCGCCGAAGGTCAGGGCGGCCGCCAATCCGCTGGCTGCGACCATCAGCGAGACCACCGATGCCCGGACCGGCACCGAAGACGCGCCCCTTCCGGCCCGCAGGCCGTGCACGGCACCCATCCAGACCACGGGCCGGAGCCACAACCACCGGGGGGACCAGGCCGAGTCTTCCGAGCTGAACGCCTGGCGCGAGTGCCAGCTCCGAAGGTGGGCCGCATCCCGGGTGGTCCGCCATGCCGGCCAAGCGGCCAGCGCCACGGTGAGGAGCACGATGGCCGCGGCGCCGATGCCGAGGACGAGCGCGTTCACCGCCATCCCGGGTTCGGGTTCGGCGACCCGTGCCGTCCCCAGGGGGAAGATGGGTGAGAGCGCCACGGCAGTCGCGACGCGCCAGAGCGGCCGCGACCAGCCCGATGGCCACCGTGCGGACGAGCTCCACCGCGGCGAGCTGGCGCCGGGTGGCACCCAGCGCGAGTGCCGTCGTGTAGTGATCCTCCTCCGCGGCGCTCAGTCGTCCAAGAAGCTGAAAGAGCACGAACATGGCCACCAATGCCAGCGAACCGCCGAGGAGCCACAGCGCAATGGCCGCGGGATGGATCGCACTCTCGATCACCGCTGTCTGGAGCGCCGACCCCTGCACGATCATGGGCGCGTCGCGGAACTGCGCGACCACCGCCCGGGCGAAGGCCGGCACCGCTGTCTCGCCACCGTGCAGGCGCACCATGATCCCGATGCTCGGCTGCCCGAGTTCCGCTTCGTGGGTGGTGATGAACGACGAAGTGACGAGGCAAACCCCGCCCCTCTCCCCTTCCGCGCTGTACGGGGGGAAGTTCAGCGTGTTGGCGGCAATGCCAACCACCCGGAACGGATAGGTCACCGACCGACCGTTACCGTTGGAGAGCAAGGTGGCCCGGTAGGTGTCCCCCACCCGTTCGTGCAGCCGGTCAGCCACTGCCCAATCGAGGGCAATCTCGTCGGGCGCCGTGGGGAGCCGGCCCGAGAGGAGCCGAGGGACGCCGACCGTGTGCTCGAACCCCCGTCCGAGGGGCGCACCGACCGTCGTGCCGTTCTCCTGGTCGTATGCCTGAACCCGACCGTAGGCTGCGACCTCGGGGAGGCGAACCACCTTGGCGAAGGCGGCAACCATGTCCGGGCCGTTGGAGTACTGGAACATCGTGGCGTCCGCCGCCCGGTACTGAGCCGAGAAGCGGGGGTACGCCGAGTCGGTGCGCAGTCCGCCGGCAGTGAGGGCGAGCACCGTTCCGCCCGCCACCCCGATGACCAGGACCAGGGCCAAGGACGAGCCCCAGGTGGTCCGCAGACGGGTCCGGGACCAGTACGGGACGAACCTCATGGGCGTGTTCTCCCGGTGGTCACGGGGGGCGAATCTAGAGGCCCGAGCGGGACGGATCCTGGTCGGCCGCATACAGGAGCGCTCGCCCATTGCACAACGGTGACGCCCGGGCCGGCCGAAGCGGCAGGGTGTAGGCCACATCGGTCGGTGGTGGCAACACCAATGCCCTTACGGGTACTTCCATCCGCATTCAGGACTGGATCCCAGGTGGAGCAGCGTGATGATCAGAATGCCAGCACTGCTCTGAGCAGAGGCCGGTTTCGCGATGCTGACACGAATTCGACGCAAGACATTCCGCGGAGTTGCCTGTCCACGGCGGACAGCCAGGTGGTCACCAACTGGGCGAGGACACGGGGCACAGGCGCAGACCCGCAGCAAATCCTTGACCATCCTGTCCCGCTGAATTGTGCAAGCCGACTCGATGTGTCCCGCCCGTGCTGCCACTCTCGTCCATAAGTCGCTCGGTCAAGCGAGCGGTCATCGGGTTGCGACGTGCGCAGCCAGGAATCGACGGATCTCCGCAGTCAGCTCTTCGTCTTCAGGAGCACCAAAGAACCCGCCGTGGGGCATCGCCTCGAACACGTGGAGTTGGGCATCGACGCCGCCGGCCCGAAGCTTCCGGTGCATCCGAACGGTGTTGGACAAAAAAAGGTCTCGGGTTCCCGCTTGCAGAAAGGTCGGTGGGAAGGGGGCGGTCAGGTCTCCGAACAGTGGAGACAGATAGGGGTGTCGCAGATCGTGGTCACCGGCATACAGGGCGATGGAGTCGGCCAGGCTCTCGGTCAGGACGCAGTCGATGCCCAAATTTGTTTGGAACGAGTCACCGGACTCAGTCAGGTCGGCTTCCGGCGTCAGCAGGATGAGTGCGCCCGGGAGGGGCAGTCCCTCGTCGCGGGCGCGCAGCATCAGAGCGGCGGCCAAGTTGCCACCTGCCGAACCCCCGCCCACCACGATCTGTTCGGCCGATCGGACATCGAGCAGACCTCGGTAGACGGCAAGGACGTCGTCCAGCGCGGCGGGGTAGGGATGGTCGGGGGGCATCCGATAGTCGACGGACCATGTCTGCATCTGCACTTGGGCCGCCATCCTTCGTGCCATCACTTCGCACGCCTTTCCGCTGCCCATCACGAGCGAACCGCCGTGGATGTCCAAGTAGATCGGTGGTGTGGCACCCTCGTCCACACCCTCCGGGGTGACCACGAATATCGGTACCCCACCGACCGATGTGGATTGAACCGACGAGCGAAGGTGTTCGACCTGTGCGCCCATGACGGCGACCAGCAACTCGTCGGTTTCTTTGATCAGGGCTCGCCATCCGGCGACGTCCTTCGGGACGACTCGCCCAGCGCCGGCACCGAACATGTCCATGTTGAGGAACTGCTGGGCTTGCTGGCTGACCGAAGTCGGCACCTGGATGAACCTGGCCACCTCCCGCCCGGCGGTGCTCCCGCGTTCGTCATCCACCATTGTGCATTGTCTCCTCTTTGAGGCGGTCGCGCCGTCGGACACGGTAGTGGGGAAGAGGCGACCACACAGCGACAACCGACACGTCTCGCGCTCGTCATGGGTCGTCCAGCACTGCTGGTGCCAACCGAGTGGCCTCGAGGTACCAATCTGTCGTCTCCTCCCAGGGGAAGCGGATCCCCTGTCAGGCTTTGGTAACTGCCGATGGCGGGGGGATGGTACCGGCTCCCGTCGTCAGGCAGCCTGCCTTGACCGCCGGGTTCGGAGCCGCGGGCAGCTTGGGTGGTTTCAAGAAGGCCGGCTTCTCGTGGAAATCCACCATGTCGAACATGCTCCTGGCGTTCGCGTCGCGTCGGGTGAGCGCGGGCAGGTTCCACTTCTCCTCGACAGTCTTGAGGATCGAGGTGTGGTCGTAGACCGTATGGGACACGTAGTTCTTCTTGGAGTATGGACTGACCACGGCGCAGGGGACTCTGAATCCGTAGCGGTCGAAACCTCCGGGAGGATCGCCAGGCCCCAATGCCGGCGGTATGTCGTCCGGGGGCACGGCGGCCGGGGGTGGCACGTGGTCGTAATAACCGCCGTGTTCGTCATAGGTCCAAATCAGCATGGTCTTGGGCCAATTGGGGCTGGACATGACCGCGTTGACCACCTTGCCCACGAACTGATCGCCGTACTGGATATCCTGCGGATTCTCTTCAGACTGGTGGTCGTAATCGGGTTCCACCAGGCTGAAGGCGGGAAGCTTCCCAGCAGCGGCGTCTTCGAAGAACTGGTCGATCTTGACCACACCACTGCGGAGTGCAGGGTCGGAGAGGAGCGGGAGGAAAACGCCGAGGGTCGGCAAATTGGAGTAGTAGTCCTTCCAACTGATGCCGTGTTTGTTGAACTGCTCAAAGATCACGCCGTTCGGTGGCAGCTCGGACGGAAACGTGTCGTTGATCAGGCCGAGGGAGGTCCCGGCTATGAGGTAGCGACGGTTGGGATCGGTTTGCGCCATGGTCGAACAGAAGTAGTGATCAGCGATGGGGAAGACGCTGGCCATGCCACAGCTGTACGGAAGGTCATCCTTGGTGAAGTAGCCCATGGCTTCTGGTGTGGTGCTGGTGACAAACCCTTGGCAGGAGCCCCCGTCGTAGGCCTCGTGCGTCACTTTCCAATCGTTTCCCACGCCATCGGTCTGACACTCCGTGGGCATGTGGAAGGCGTGGACGTCGTTGCCATGTCCATCAGGGTTCTTTGCCGTCGGTCGACCATCGGATCCCAGGGTGAACCCGTTGCCCCTGCCTATCAGCCCGAGAATGTTGTCGAACGAATGGTTCTCCATCATCAGTACGACGAAGTGATCGATCTCCGGCACTTGATCAGTGCCGGGAGGTCGCTTGGGAAAGGGCAGGCTGCCGGCTTCAAGGACGCCCATGCGCTCGGAAACGGTGGCTGCGCCTGCGTTGGCCGTCGACGCAAATTGGCCACTTGCGCCGAGCAGCAATGATGCGCCGCCCAATGCCCCGCCGAGGAACTGCCTTCGGTTTAGTGTCACCTGTCTCTCACCCCTCGGTGTGAGCCAACTCGCGATGCCCCGACCTTAGACGGGGGGTGCGAATCGGGCAGCGGGTCTCAGAGTGCTCGAGCTTCGATCATCTCCGAGACGACGGCGCCCTCATGAGGAGCACGACCAGAGCAGAGGCCCAGGTCGTTGTCGTCGGGGGATCGAACTGGGCGTCCGCGGGCTGGTTCATGGTGCGCACGAATCGAGGTCACGCCCCGACATTGTTGCCCGGGCCTCCCGCCGGGCGATGCCCGTTTCAATCGGTTGACACAAACATAAGGACGACGCCTGATCGAACCAGCTGATTGAAGGCGCCGGCCCCATGACCACGTCACCTCATCGGGCCGTCGGATGATGGGTAGCACCACCCTCGCGGTGCGGCTGTCACCCTGGTCCAAGACCTGAGTGTGTGGGATAAAGGGAACATGCCGCACGTAGGACGAAGGAGATGGCGGCCGACCCACGGCGCCTGTCCCCGCCCGCACCCGGGCCAACGGCGGGCGGGGCGGGCCAGGTGATGTCGGAGCTCTGGCGTGTCGCCCGCTATCGCCTCAGGCTGGACCTGCCGAGGCGCTGGACCAGCTACGCGGGCATCATTGTGCTCGTCGCACTGGTCGGCGGACTCTCGCTGGGCAGCATCGCCGGCGCCCGGCGCAGCGAGTCCGCCTTCCCGACCTTTCTGAAGGGCACCAACCCCTCCGACCTCGCCATCGATGTCGGAACGTACAACCCGAAGATCCTCAAAGAGATCGCTCACCTGCCCCAGGTGACCTCGATAAAGACCTACGTGTCTCCAAACGCCGCTCCAGTGACGAAGTCGGGCCACGTCGATACCCACAGCCCGTTGTTCAATTCCGATTTCGACCCCATCGCCAGCCTGAACGGTCTCTACTTCGACCAGGATCGGATGACCATCGTGCGGGGCACACGCCCCGATCCGCGCCGGCCCGACGAGGCCATGGTCAACGAGTTCGCCGCCAAATTGTACAAATGGCACGTCGGCTCGGTCGTTCGGTTCGGGTTCTTCTCCAACGCGCAGCTTGGTCAGAGCGGCTTTCCGACGAGTCCAGCCACCCGCATCGTCAATGTGCGGATCACGGGCATCGGCGTCGCCAACACAGAGGTCGTACAGGATCAGATCGACACGATCCCCAGCATGATCCTGACGCCCGCTCTCACGCGCCCGCTGGTCTCTTGCTGTATCTCCTACGCCTGGAGCGGCCTCACACTGCGCCGCGGCGCGGCGGACGTCCCGGCGGTCGAGTCGGGTTACCTCCACCTGCTGCCGCCCGGGTACCCGTACTACTTCCACGTGACGTCGGTGATCGAGAACGAGGCGCAGCAGGCAGTCAAGCCGGAGGCGATCGCGTTGGCGGTATTCGGACTCATCGCCGGCCTCGCCACGCTGCTCATCGCCATTCAACTCATGGGGCGCCTGATCCTCGTGGCCAGCGAGGAACGCCAGGTGATGTGGTTCGTCGGGGCACGGCCATGGAACACCGCCACGGACTCGCTGCTCGGGATCGTGATCTCGCTGCTGCTCGGAGCCGGGGGGGCGGCAGTCGTTGCAGTCGCGTTGTCTCCACTGCTCGTCTTCGGGCCGTTGCAGTCAGTCGTTCCGGCCCGGGGATTCACGGTCGACCGGACGGTGCTCGGGCTCGGTGCGCTGGCTCTCGTGGTCGTCTTGGGCGCGGTCGCGGCGGCACTGAACCTCCGCGCTGCCCCCGGTCTGCGGGCGGCACGCCTGGCCAACCGGCCACTCCGGGCACCTCACTTCCTCCCGGCTGCCGCCGGGGTGGACGTGCCGGTCCCGACGCTGCTCGGCCTGCGTTTCGCCCTCGAGGGAGGACGCGGTCGCACGTCGGTCCCGGTGCGCTCGTCCATCCTCGCCGCCACCCTCGCCATCGTCGTGGTGGTGGGCAGCCTCACGTTTGGCAGCAGCCTGAACACGCTCATCGGCACTCCCCGCCTCTACGGATGGAATTGGAGCGCCATGCTCGAGTCGGACGCGGGGTACGGCAATGTTCCGCAGACTCAGGCCGCTCGGCTGCTCGACAACAACCACTCCGTCACAGGCTGGTCCGGGATTGACTTCGACTCGCTGCTCTTCGACGGGCAGGCCGTACCGGTCATCGCCGGTCACACTCGGGCCCGAATCGGTCCGGCCCTCTTGTCCGGCCACGAAGCCAATGCACCCGATCAGGTCGTCCTTGGACCCGAAACCCTGTCCGACTTGCACAAGCGGCTGGGCGACACCGTCCGGGTGTCGGGCGGATCCAAGTCGTCCGTGCTGCACATCGTGGGCGTGGCCACCATGCCCACCGTCGGCATCGGATACGGCCTGCACCTCTCCATCGGCTCGGGCGCCTACGTCGACCAGAGTTTGCTCCCCCCGAGCGTGCCGGCGCTCCTCGGTCTGTCCGACCCCGGCCCGAACGCCATCCTCGTGCGCTTCGCTCCGTCGGTGAGCGCGGCGGCGGCGCAGCACTCGCTCGCCGCGATGGTGAAGTCGTTGAACCAGCTCGAGTCGGGGTCCGCCGGCATCCTCAGCTTCACCGACATCCGCCCGGCCGAGATCACCGACTATCAGGCCATCGGAGCGGCTCCTCTGATTTTGGCCATCGGGCTGTCCGCTGGTGCCGTGGGCGCCCTCACCCTGGCCCTTCTCACCTCTGTCCGACGGCGAAGGCGGGACCTGGCCCTCCTCAAGGCGCTCGGCTGCTCCCGCGGCCAACTCTTCGCCGTGGTGGCGTGGCAGTCGACGGCGACCGTGGCTCTCGGGGTCTGTATCGGTGTGCCGCTCGGCATCGTCTTCGGCCACGCCATGTGGGACCTCTTCGCGCACGAACTCTTCGCCATCGCCGACCCCACGGTGCCACTCCTGGCGATTGGACTGGTCGCGCTCGGCGCGCTGATCCTGGCCAACGTGGTCGCCGCCATCCCGGGGCGACGGGCCGCCAACACCCCGACCAACCTGATCCTGAACTCGGAGTAGCGCGACCTCCCGACGATGCCGCCGACGCGAGCACCGTCACCCCAACTGGCGGTCACTCCGTGCCTGAGCAGTACCGCGGCGTTATAGTGCGAATCCGCGTGAAAGGACTTCGACACAGGCCATTTCACGGACCACCACGTCGGCCGAATCGCCGGTCTGACGTCGCTCGGCACGGCGATCTCCGCATTGAGTCCTTCGCGAAGCGATCATGACGAACCCCGAAGCTCCACCTGAACCGACCGCGACACCCGCGCCCGCTCCCGCAGACCCATTCAAGCTCCTCAAGTCCCGGAGCTATCTGACGCTCCTGGTGCTCGGAGCGGTCATCGGCGTTCCGGTGGCGACCATCGCCTACTTCTTCCTCGAGGGCATCGGCAAGGTGCAGACGGAGATCTTCAGCGACCTTCCTGTCAGCCTCGGGTTCCACGGAGAACCGGTGTGGTGGCCGCTGCCCTGGCTTGCGCTCAGCGGCCTCCTCGTGGCCTTGGCCATCCGCTACCTGCCCGGCACGGGCGGCCATGAGCCCTCGGAGGGCTTTCAGGCCGGTGGGCCGGTCAGTCCGATCGACCTCTTCGGCATCGTCGCCGCGTCATTTGCCACCCTGAGCCTCGGAGTGGTGCTGGGCCCCGAGGCCCCGTTGATCGCCATCGGCAGCGGGCTCGGGGTATTGGCCGTACACCTCGCGAAGCGGGACGCGCCGGCGATGGCCAGCGTCGTCATCGGCGGTGCCGGGAGCTTCGCGGCCATTGCCACGCTCCTGGGCTCACCCCTCGTGGGCGCCTTCCTGCTCATGGAGGTCGTCGGACTGGGTGGACCGACCATGGAGATGGTGCTGTTGCCGGGTCTGCTGGCGGCGGGTGTGGGATCGCTGGTCTTCGTCGGCCTGGACCATCTCACCGGGTTCGGGACTTTCACCTTGAGCATTCCGCAGATCCCCCACACCGGATCGCCCACCGGGGCCGAGTTCCTTTGGGCCGTCGGTATCGGACTGGCTGCCGCCGTGCTGGCGACGTATATCTTCCGCGTGGCCCGACTCCTGCGGCCCATCGTCGCGCCTCGGAGGTTGTTGCTCACGCCGGTCGTGGGTCTCGCGGTGGGTGGACTGGCGATCGCCTTCGCCGAGGGAACCGGGCGAAGCTCATCGGACGTCCTCTTCTCCGGACAGTCGGAACTCCCGACGCTGGTCCAACATGCCGCCAGCTGGACCGTAGGAGCCCTGGTCCTTCTCCTGGCGTGCAAATCCATCGCGTACGCCATCTCGCTCAGCAGCTTCCGTGGCGGACCCATCTTCCCCGCGATGTTCATCGGCGCCACCGGCGGAATCGCTCTCTCGCACCTTTCCGGGTTACCGATGATCGCGGGCGCCGCCATGGGCGTCGGGGCCATGACGGCGGGAGCACTCAAGCTGCCTCTGACCGCGGTCCTGCTCCCCAGCCTTCTCTTCCCTACTGACGCGCTCGAGTTGATTCCGGTGGTGATCGTGGCTGTCGTCGTTTCCTACGTGACCGCCATTTGGATCAGCCCGAGCCCGACGCAGACGCCGTCTCCCAAACCGGCTGATCCTTGAGGAGTACCGGCTTCCGCGCGGGCGCGAAACGCGGGAGTGTTGAACTTCCAACACTCCCGCGCCTCTCAGCCGTGAACTACACGACCCTCACGTTCTGTGCCTCAGGACCCTTTCGCCCCTCTGCGACGTCGAACTCGACCTGCTGCCCTTCATCGAGGGACTTGTACCCGCCGCCGCTGATGTTCGAGTAGTGGACGAAGACGTCCTTCTCGCCATCGGACGGGCTGATGAAGCCGAATCCCTTTTCACCGTTGAAAAATTTCACTGTTCCAGTAGCCATAACTTCTCTTTGCTCTCATTTCTTGCTGTATGCGCCGTTGCGCTCTTGTGGAGCCGTTCGTCGAACGGCTGCGAACTCTTTTGCTCGCCCCAAGGATGATCACTACGGGATGATCACTATGGGGTGGAATCTGGCGGCGTCGAACGCCGCCGGGTCAACAGCGCCTTGGTAGGACGCTTGACCTGCGAGGCCCAACCGAGGCTCTCGAACACCCGGAGGACGCCCGCCGAAGGATCGAGCTGACCGCGGTCACAGCCATGGCGCGCCAGCGCGGGGAAGGCGTGGTGCGAGTTGTGCCAGGAGTCTCCGAAACTGACGACACTCAGCCAGGCGATGTTCCCACTGTGATCGCCGCTCTGGTAGGGGTGCTTGCCGAACATGTGCCCAAGCGAGTTGACACTCCACGTCACATGGTGCAGGAGCGCGATACGCACCAGGCCGGCCCACACCAGGGCGAGGGTCGCACCCACGAGGGAGCGCGTGATGGCGTACCCGAGGGCGAACGGCAAGGCCAGCGAGAGGGCCATCCACAGGGGCGCGAGATTCGAGATGGCGACCACGTCGCGGTCGCCGAGGAGATCTCGGCTCCAGCGTTTCGGACTGGACTGCGCCCCCGAGAAGAGCCATCCCACGTGGGCGTGGAAGAGTCCCCGGAGCCGACGAAAGTCGCCCCGATCGACCGTCCACGGTGAGTGAGGGTCTCCGGCCTGGTCGGCGTAGACGTGGTGGCGGCGGTGATGGGAGACCCAGCTGATCAGGGATCCCTCCACGGCCATCGAACCGGCCACCCCGAGCGCGATCCGTAGAGGCCGGCGGGCCCGGAAGCTCCGGTGGGTGAAGAGACGATGGAAGCCAAGGGAAAGGCCGAGTCCGGTGATCACATAGAGCGCGGCGCCCAGACCGAGATCGAACCATCCGATCCCGTGATGCCAGAACAGCCAGATGGAAAGCCCGAGCACGACCAGCGGGAGAACCACCACCAGCGCAGTGATGAGCTGATCCCACCAGCGCGCCGGCGACGTCGGTTCGGGTCGCTCGTGCTGCTGGGGCTGCTCGGACTCCGCCTCGGGCGCCAGGACGGCGCCGGTCGTCACGACGCCACCTTGACGTTGCGGGCCTCCTGGCCACGCCGACCGGCGGCGAGTTCGAAGACGACCCGGTCACCCTTCCGGAGGAAAGGTCGTCCCGGCCCGCGTCCGTGAAGCTTGGAGTGATGCACGAACACGTCGCTGCCATCCGGCGCAGCGAGAAAGCCGTACCCGCGCCGAGGGTCGAAGAACTTGACCGTCCCGTTCAGCCGCGACGCGGTCGCTTCGTGACGAGCGGCTCGCTCGGGATTTTCCGGCGGAGCCCCCCGCTCGCTCTTCTTCGGAGAAGGCGACGATGGGCGAGAAGGCGGCGGCGCCTCGAAGGGCGCAGTGAGCTCGGTGGGGAATCCGAGCGCCTTCTGTAGCGCCCGGACCTCGCCCTGCTGCTCGACCGGCACCAGGCTGACGACGGTGCCCGTGTTTCCGGCGCGGCCGGTGCGACCTGACCTGTGCACGTAACTCTCCGCGTCACCCGGTGGGTCGAAATGCACCACACAGGGGACGTCATCGACGTGGATACCCCGTGCGACGACGTCGGTGGCCACGAGGGCATGGGTCTGTCCGCTGATGAAGGCGGCGAGGGCTCTGGTTCGCTGGTGCTGAGAGCGGTCGCCGTGGATGGGGGCCGACCGGACCCCGGCCGCTCCCAGTTGGCGGGCCACCCGGTCGGCCGCATGCTTGGTCCGGCAGAAGACAAAGGCTTGTCCGTGTTGCGCAACCAGCTGGGCCGTGAGCGTCACTCGATCGGTGCGCGGCACACGCCAGAAGTGGTGCGTGACGTCTTCGGATTGCGAGGCTTCTGCTTCGATCTCATAACGCGCCGGGTTGTGCTGATAACGCCGGCTGATCGACTCCACCTCTTTGCCCATTGTCGCCGAAAACAGCAGAATCTGTCGCTCTTGCGCCGTCTGGTCGACCAAGCGGCACACGGGCCTGAGGAACCCCATGTCCACCATTCGGTCCGCCTCGTCGAGCACGACGATTCTCACCTGGCTCAGATTCACGTCACCCCTGGCAACGAGGTCCTCGAGTCGGCCCGGGCAGGCCACGACGATGTCTGCACCACGCCGCAGCGCCTGGCGCTGCGGTCCGTAGCTGGTGCCTCCGTAGAGCGCGACTACTCGCTTGGCGTGCGAGCCCAAAAGGCCGGCCAGCACCTCTCGCACCTGTTCCGCCAGTTCGCGCGTCGGCACCAGGACGAGCGCAGTGGGCCTTCCGGGCTTGGCGCCGGTGGCGTTCGCGACCAGCGGGACGCCGAAGGCCAGTGTCTTCCCAGATCCTGTCGGCGCCTGGCCACAGATATCGCGCCCGGACAGGGCTTCTGGAATGGTCGCCACCTGAATCGGAAGAGGGTCCGTAATTCCGAGGTGAGCGAGGCGCTGCGACAGGGGCGCGCCAACCCCGAGGTCGAGGAAGGAAGAAATGTCGAAAACTCCGTTCGAGTTGGAAAGGGCCAACTCGGGGTGTGAATTCGAACGGGCCACGCCGGCAACGTGCCGAGCAGTAACTCTCAGAATACCACACGACGGGCGGTTCTCCCCGTCACAACCGGAGAAAACTTCTCGTTCTCCTACACCACGCTGGACCTCACCGGTCCACGCTCGACCGGCCGAGCGTTCGAGCGCCTTCGCCTACGCGATGACCTCGGCCTCGAGTTTCACACCTTCGCTCCGTCGACATCGCCTTGGGTCACGCGAATCGTGCGCGGCCAGCCCTGGGACGTCGTGAGCCGGACCCAGTAGATGTCTCCGTCGAAAGAAATCCATGACACCGTCGGGATCGACCCCTCAGACCCTGCTGCCGCAAACGGATTCGACCGGCTCCGTGGATTGATCCGATAGCCGCGGATCGGGAGGTCGACCTCGGCCGTGCAGGTACCTCCCGACCCTCGAGCTCGCCACGACAATTTCGCCAGTTTCTCCATGGAACCTTCTTCCAGTTCGGCACTGTCTCAGACGTTCGCTCTCGTTGGGTCATCGACTGGACGTGCCATGGTTCTGGCTGTCGGTGTCCTTCGGGTGCGGCGCTCGACCGACCTCTGATTGACCCCGACGTTACTGCTTCCTGCCGGCAACTCACGTGCGCTGCCGCAGCTGAGGTGCTCGGAGCGGCCTCGATCCCGGCGGGATCATCCGGTCTCCAGGGGTTCGGGTCGGGGTTTCGGCAGGTTTACGCTGGCCGCATGGCTGTGGAAATGGAGCCCGAGGGCATCCTCATCCACCTTCTCACCAACGACACGCTGACCGAAGACGAATCCGAGCCCGACTCGTCGCTGTGGCACGTGGCTGACGCCGAGCGGGCGCGGACGTGGTGCGGGATCGATGTGAACTACGGCAGCCCGCGCCGGCGATGGAGCGAGACACCGGAGAACCAGCGCTGCCAGATGTGTGTGGACTGCATCGAGACCAACTCATGAAACGCGCGCCCAGACCAATTCGGGGACAGGCAAATTCGTGGACGGGCACAGTGAGAGGCGTCTGAACCCACAATTGCTCATCGCGCCGTGCCACGTCGCGCACGCCGAGCGGCGGATCGCACGGGACCGATGGAGGCGACCCGGCCGGTCAGGAGATTCACGCGCCTGCGTGCCGCGACCAACGCCGTGATGGCCCAGATCGTCGCGGCCTCGCGAGCCGTCCAGTTGGGCCGGTCGACGGACCCGTCTGACCATGATCGACACGACCTTCTCGTCTCGCCGGCTCGAAGAAGGTGACGCTCGACTCGCCGGTCTCGCAGAGCGCCTCGGGTTCACTGGTCGTCGCGCGGGGCGTACGTCCGGCGGTGGTCGGCGACGCCACGAGCGATCTCGGTGGCCGACTTCCCCACCCACGGCGGACGACGCGTCGGGTTCACGATGGCCAGATCGGGTAGGCGCGTCACCTGACCATGCCGCGCCGCGGCGCCGGGTCCCCTGCCCTTCGAGCTCGGTCCCGTGCGCTTCGAGCGCGGTCGCGTTCCCCCTCGGCCTTCCTTCGTTCGTCCACGAGGATGCGACCACCAGGGGCACCGTGCACCGGTCGGCCGGTCTCGTCACGATGGCGCCGACCGTGCACTCCGTGGCGTCACGCCGGCGAAAGCGGCCGGCCCGACGTGACGTCGAGGTGGGCAGAGTGGTGCGGGTCAGGCGGAGGGTGAGACGGCGGCCCGGTAGGGCTCCAGGTCGATTCCGGGATAGCGCGCCGCCACCCCTTCGAGGGTCGCCTCGTCCCAATAGGGATCGCCGGGCCGCGGCCAGCCGAACAGATCGCGCTGGCGGACCGTGCACTGGGGGATGAACTTGGCCCACCGATCCGGCGCCGCCTTGGGCCACGCCATCTTGCCGCCCCAGGTGGTGCCGCGCACTTGGAAGTCCACCAGGATGGAGAAGCGTGAACGACGGGGGGCGCCAAAGTCCGAGCCGCGGTGCAGGACATCGGTCCGGTAGACGAGAAGTGAGCCCGCCGGGCCGACGCAACGCACTTCCCGGTCGGCCAGCTCCCCAAAAGGAAGGAACAACGGAGTGAAGGGGACGTCCTTGCCGTCGTCATAGGGCACGATGACGGTCGGCGCGTCGACCTCGGTGACGTCGGAGAGGTAGATGAACGTCGTGATCTGCTGGTAGCGGGTTTCGGGACGGGGCACCACGAGGCTGTGGCTTCCGTAGTCGCGGTGCAGCGGTTGGTCGTAGTTGACGGCGCCGGCGTACTTGCCCCACAGCTCGACCTTGTAGAGGTGGAGGTCGGGCGTGTCGAGGTAACGCTCGGCCATGTCGACGAGGTCGGTGTGCACGGCCAGGCGGTTGAGGTCCCACGAGCGGTACGGGAACTCGAGCACGCCGGCGAACTGGTCGCCGGCCAGTGCGCGGTGCGCCGCCGCCTGGGGATCGGCGAAGTAGTCGTCGGGGCGCGGGAAGTGACGCCACAGCGCCTCCTGGGCCGCGGCCAGCTCGCCGGGCGCCAGGAAACCGCGCAGCAGCGAGAACCCTCGGGTGCGGAGCTCGTCGAGGGTGGAGTCGGGGACCCGCATCGTTGGGCACTGTACGCCGCGTGACGCTCGGGGCGCGGTGGACGCGCGTCGCGCCCTACGCTGCGGCGCATGCGCGCCGTCGTGTTCGATTTTGCCGATCCCTCGTTCCCCGCCACGCTCTCCGAGGTGCCCGAGCCGACGCTGCCCGGGCCCTCGTGGGCCCGGGTCGAGGTGCTGACCGGTGGGATCTGCGGGAGCGACCTCCATCTCTTCGCCCACAACACCGGGCCCTCGCCCACGTTGATGGGCCTGGGTACGTTTCCCTTCGTGCTCGGCCACGAAACGGCGGGGCGGGTCGTCGAGGCGGGGCCCGAGTCCGCGGTGGCGGTGGGGACACGGGTGGTGCTCGACCCGTGCATCCCGTGCCTGCCCCGCGGGATCACGCCGCTCTGCGCCAACTGCGCCCGCGGCTGGACGTCCTCCTGCCTCAACCTGGACAGCGGCATCGTGAGCTCGGGGCGCTCGCTCGGCTACACGTGGGACCTCGGCGGCGGCTGGGCCGACCAGGTGCTGGCCCACTCCTCCATGATCCACCCGCTGCCCGAGGCCGTGCCCGACCGGGCCGGTTCTCTCTACGAGCCGGTGTCGATCGCCTGCCACGCCCTGCTGCGGGCGGCGCCGGTCGACGGCGACCCCGTGCTGATCGTGGGGGCGGGGATCATCGGACTGGCCGCGCTGGCCGCGATCAAGGGACTGTTCCCGGCGTGCGCTGTCACGGTGCTGGCGCGGCACGCGCATCAAGCGGACGCCGCCGCGGCGTGCGGGGCGGACCACGTGGTGCTCGACGACCCCACCTCGTGGTCGCACTGGGAGCAGTTGAGCGAGCTCTCGGCGTCACGGGTGGTCGGGCGCAAGCAGCATCAGATGCTCATGGGTGGCTTCCCCTACGTGGTGGAGGCGGTCGGCGCACCGCAGTCGGTGACCGAGGCGCTGCGCGCCGTGGCCCACCGCGGAACCGTCCTCTTGTTGGGCGCGGCGGGGATCAGCGAGGTCGACCTGACGCCCATCTGGTACAAGGAGGCCGCCCTGGTCGGCTCGATCGACCACACGGTCGACGCCGGCTCGGCGCCGGGTCTGGCCGGCGGGGCCGGACGCCATTCGGTGGACCGGGCGATCGACGTCCTGGCGGCGGGGCTGTTGCCCGACTCGGTCGTGGTGACCCACGAGTTCGGGCTCGAGGAGTATCGAGACGCGGTCGGGACGGCCATCGACCGGAACGCGTCGCATGCCATCAAGGTGGTGTTCCGGCCGTAACGACCGGGGCCGATCCTCGAGGCCTTTCCCGACGATACGCGCGCGTGACGGCACGCCAATTTCGGTGACGTCCCACTGGACTCACGCCGAGTTTTTACCAAGACTTATCTCCATCTTCATTCACAAACGCCGGATCATTCGTACGATCGTTTCCATGAGCCATGCACACAGTTCCCGAGCCAGAGCTACGACGACTGCCGCCCTCATGGGTGGCCTCAGCGTCGGCCTCGGCCTTACAGGACTCGGCCTGGCCGGTGCAGCAGTCGCCGGCGCCGTGTCTCCCGTCCCACCCACCATCAGGGTTCACCCCGACAACGTGATGGTGAATACCGACACCCATGTGGTGGGTCAGCACTTCAGTGCCGGGCAGACCGTCACCCTGGTCGAGTGCGGAAAGACGAGTTGGATCGTGCCGAAGAACCCGTGCGACTCCGACAACTCGGTCACCGTGACGGCCAACGGCAAGGGCAACTTCAAGACCACCATGAAGGTCGAGGCCTGCCCGGCCAAGGCGCAGCCGCCCGGGCTCTCGCAGACCTGCTTCATCGGGGTGGAGCAATTCGGCATCGACAACGTGACGCTGCGGCCGCACGCGTCGATCGTGGTCACCTTCCCCTGAGCTGACCCCGGCCGGACCACTCGGCCCCTCGACACGACACCCGGATTGAACAGTGTCCGGACGCAGCCAGCTCTTCGAACGGTGTCCCGAGGACTACGTGACCTTGAATGCGGTGGCCGCCTTGGCCGTCCCGCCCGGGGTGACCACCGTGATCTTGCCCTTGGTGGCTCCAGCGGGAACCTTGAGCTTGATCTTGGTTGCTGTGTCCTTGGTCACGATCCCGTTCACGCCGTTGAAGCTGACCGCATTGGCACCGTCGAGGTTGGATCCAGTGATGGTGACCGCGGTCCCCACCGATCCCGAGGTCGGGGTGAAACCGGTGATCTTGGGCGGGGCGACTCCGGTCGACGCATAGAAGGCCCTGTCGTTACCGTCAAAGCCGACGGCCGTGCAGCTCCCGGCCCCCGAGCAGCTCACTGCGCCGAAGACGCCCTCTCCGCCGGGCGAGCCGGACACCGTCGTGACTTTCCCCCAGACACCCCCGGTCTCGGTGGCAGCGACCGGCAGGTTGACCTTGTCCTCTTTGCCAACGGCGGTGCATTCCCCGGCCCCGGTGCAGCTCACGCCCAAGAAGGCGCTACCGCCGGGAGGGCCAGACACCGTGGTCACCGGGCCCCAGACACCCCCGGACTCGGTGGCATACATCGGCTGCTTCTTGTCGTTGCCGACGGCGGTGCAGTCCCCGGCCCCGGAGCAGCTCACGCCGTAGAAGAAGCCACCGCCGGGCACCACAGTGACCGTCCCCCAGGTGCCCACCAACTCAGTGGCGTAAATCGCTTGGCCAGCCATGTCGACGCCGACGGCCGTGCAGTCCACGGCATCGGTGCAGCTCACGCCGCGGAAGTCGACAGGACCGAGGGGGCTGGGCACCTCGGTGGCCGTTCCCCAGGTACCACCGCTCTCGGTGGCGGCGATTGGCTGGCGGTCGCTGTCGTCGCCGACGGCGGTGCATTCCCCGGCCCCGGTGCAGCTCACGCCGCTGAAGTCGACGGCGCCGGAAGAGGCCGAGACCTCGCTGGACGTGCCCCAGACACCCCCGCTCTCGGTGGCGGCAATGGCCCGACTGTCGTTGACATTGTTGTCGTTGTCGTTGCCGACGGCGGTGCATTCGCCGGCCCCGGTGCAGCTCACGGCGCTGAACTCGGCCCCGCCGCTGATGGAGCCGGGGACCTCGGTTCCCGTGCCCCAGACACCCCCGGTCTCCGTGGCCGCGGTCGGCTGACTGGCGTCGAGGCCGACGGCGGTGCATTCCCCGGCCCCAGGGCAGCTCACACCGAAGAAGATTCCCCCTCCGCCGGGCACTTCGGTGGGCGTCCCCCAGACGACGCTTGCACCGGCCACCGAACTCGGAGCAACCGAGAGCGCCGTTACGACGCAGAGGCCGGTGGCCGCCACGATCGTGGCCAGCGCCCTGAATACGCGCGCCGATGCTGCCGTCATGGGTTGAGTCCTTCCGCTCGAAGGCCGCCGATGCGGACCCGCCTGGCGATTTGTCTACAACCCCAACGTGTGGAGCACCAAACTGTCTACACGCGCACTGTTGGGGGTGCTTCACCAACGGCCGACTGATCGGAGTGGGCGCGCTGAGACCGGACCTATCGGCGGGCCTGGCGCGCCGGCGCCGACCCGTCCCACTCGGCCAGCGGGGCGCAGTGCCAGCGCCACCGCTTCTGGTCCTCACGACCGGCCAGCGACACCCGCCCGTTGGCCCACAACAACACCTGCCACGGGTCCTCGCCCTCACCGACGGAATGCCACGGGAAGAGCCGGGCCAAGATGCTCGAGGCCAGCCCCGCATCTCCCCCGAACTCCCGCCCCAACCCACGCGCCGCGTCGCGTCCGTGCACCAGCAGCTCGTCACAGGACATGGCGGCGAAGCCCGAAGGGTCGGGCGAGCCGAAGGGATGGAAGCCCCGCAGTGACGGCGGCGCGGCATCAACGGCGGCGGCCATCACCTGGGAAGCGCCGAACAAACTGGCCAGCAGTCGCCGGTTGCCCGTGTCCTCGACAATCTTCACCTCGAACGAAGCGTCCTCCGTCCCGCTCCACATGTCGACCGGGTACCACAGCGCCGCTTGCGCGGCGTGGCCGATCACGCCCGACACGGTGAAGTCGAGGTCGGGGACCGGTGCGCTCCAGTCCGCACCCAGCGCGGGCTCCAACAGTCGTCGACACTGCTCTGCCGCCGCCCGGACATCGTCGCCGGTCACATCGTCACCTTAATCAAACGTTGACTCGGGCAGAGTTGGGCGCACGTTGTCCCTTTGAGTACCTGCGTCACTGGCAGCACCCGTTGCCGGCGAGCAAACTGACGCGACACGACAACAGTCAGAAATTGGTGGGTGGCGTTTTTCTCGTGATGGAACCGAACAGCTCCTCTGACAGCTCGGGATCGAGCCTGGTGATCGACCGCGCCACGCTCTACCTGTGCCGACGGGGGACACGCTGGGTCGTGATCCTCGAATCGCCCCGCGTTCGCAGTGCGGTACGGCTCCGTCACGCCGGGGGCGACTCCTTCGACGCCCGCTTCGAACTGCTTTCCAAGGCCCGGCAGGTCTGTCCCGACGCCTCCATCCTCAGCGCCGACGGGACGCGTGAGGACGCCGACTACGAGTGGAGGCTCGAAGTGAGCTCCATGCAGTTGCAGCCCGGCGACCTCGGGGTGGCCCTGTACCGGGAGCTCTCCGGGCAACCCAAGAGCCACATGCGCCGCCTCTGCGGCAGGGCGGGACGCCGCCACTGCCGGCGTGGCAGTCGCAACAGGGTGCTCTGGCGCCCGGACCTCTTCTGAGCGGCTTCCTCTTCGGCCTCCTCGACCTCGTCGGCCCGCTCGTCAGGTTGCCGCGGCCCGGACGGGGCTCCGGGGTGCTGACCCCTTGACGCTGGTGCGGTACATCTCGCGACGGACACCCGAGTAGTCGTTCAACGCGTTGTGCATGGTGCAGCGGTTGTCCCAGATGGTCAGCATGTGCACCGACCAACGCAGTCGGCAGGTGAAGTTCTCGTTGACGCTCCGCCGGTAGAGGTGCTCGAGCAGCGGCTGGGACTCCTCCTTGGTCCACCCCTTGAAGCGCACGGTGTAGACCGGGTTCACGTAGAGGGCCCGCCGACCCGTCACCGGATGGACGGCCACGACCGGGTGGACGTGCTCGGCCTCCGCGTCCGGTGACGGCGCAATGGCCATGGACGTCAGGTCCTTGACCCGGTCCAACAGCCCGCCGGGGCCGTAGGCCAGGCCGGCGGAGTGGACCGCTTCGAGGCCGTCGAGCGTGGCGCGCAGGCCGGGTGAGAGCGTCTCGTAGGCCAGGTACTGGTTCGACCACAGCGTGTCGCCGCCGTGGGGCGGGACGTCCCAGGCGTGGAGCAGCGTGTAGGCCGGCGGCGCGGGCAGGTAGCTCAGGTCGCTGTGCCAGGCGTTGGCGAAGTTGACGACGTCGGTCGGCTCCTTGATGACCCGGATCACGTAGGGCCGGTCCTCGATGGGGTCGACGAAGGGCGTGACGTCGCGCCCGCCCAACAGGTCGGTCACCCGCTCGAGCGCATCGAGGTCGAGCCGCTGGTCGGGCAGGAAGACGACGAGGTGATCGGCCAGGGCCCGGCGCAGGCCAACGAGGTGCGCCGGATCCGACGCGGCCGCCAGGTCGAGCCCGCTCACCGTGGCGCCCAGGGCGCCGGCGACGGGCTCCACCGTCAGGCGCGGCGAGCCCACCGTCGTCATGGCACCACCCGTGCGCGTCAGGCCAGGCCGAGCAGCTCGGCGCCGTTGCGCCAGAAGAAGCGCTCCTGCGTCGACTGGTCGAAGCCGGCCACCGCCTCGCCGAACGCCTCGAAGGGCCGCTTGCCGCCCTCGGGGTGCGGGTAGTCGGTCGAGAACATGAAGAGCTCGGGCCCGCACTGCTCCACCAGCCACGCCGTGTCCTCGAAGGGGAACGGCGTGAAGCGGACCTGGCGGCGCAGGTAGTCGGAGGGCCGGAGCGACAGCTCGCCCAGCGCGGGCTCGAACTTGTGGAAGGAACGAAAGGCATGATCGAGGTTGCGCAGCAGGCCGGGGACCCAACTGGCCCCGAGCTCGATGGCGCCGGCCCGCAGTTGGGGATGACGCTCGAACACGCCGTCGAGCACCATGCAGGCCAGGAAGCGTTCCGGGGAGTGGTGCAGGACCGGGAAATCCTTCGAGCGCAGGTTCTCGCCCCCGCCCAACCAGTCCTTGGGGCGCGGCCGCCCGTTGTCGTGGAAGGCCTTGGGGAGGAGCTTGCCGCCGCCCACGTGGAGCACGAAGGGCACGCCCGCCTCGGCCAGCCGGGCCCACACCGGGTCGAGGTCGACGTGGGTGGGCGAGAAACTGCCCGGAGCGTCCGAGGGTACCCAGAGGGCGGCCACACCGGCGTCGAGCGCGGCCTCCAGGGTGTCGACGGCGCGTTCGGGGCTGTTGAGGGGCAGGTACCCGACCGCCTTGAGCCGGGGGTCGGACGCGCAAAACGAGACCATGGCCCGGTTGAGCGCCTCGGCCCCGCCGTAGAGGACGTCGAGGTCCTTGCTATAGGCGAAGTGCCCGGTGGAGAAGGTCGGGAAGACCAGCTGCGCCTCGATCCCGAGGGCGTCGAGCACCCGGGAGCGCACGTCGCCGTCGAGGGCGCCCGGGGCCATCCAGCCCTTGGGGCCCTGCAGGACCTCGGGACCGATGTCGGCCTCGCGCTGGGAGGCCCACAGGTCGGGCAGGCTCGCCATCAACTTCGCCGCCCCGGCCCCCGCCCCCTCGAAGCCCATCGGGGCGAGGCGCTCGCGCACGGAGGCGTCGGCGAAGCCGCCCAGCCAGTCGGGCGTCTCCATAAGATGGGAATCGGCGTCGAAGATCGCGGTGCTCATGGGCCCCCCGGGTGGTGTCGTGCAGGTCGCTGACCAGCGTAGACCCGCCGTTCCAGGTTGCACAGAGAACATTTACTTGGCTCATACATTTCTCCAATCTGGCTGACAGCCTGTGGTTGTCCAATGGAGTCCGTGATCAGCCCGCCGCAGTAGCGGGCCCGGACGGAGGATCAGATGAGCGAGCACACGAACGACGAGTCGGCGGGCCAGCCCAAGGCGTGGGAGTCGGACACGGGGCACGACGCCGCCGTCCCCGACGACCCGGCCCAGGCCATCGCCCTGCCCATGGTGACCCCCCCGGCGCCGCCGGCCAACGAGGCACCGGCCCCGCCGGCCCCCGCGCCCGCCGTGCCGTTTGCCGCGGCACCCCAACAGCCCGAGACGACCCCACCCCAGGGCATGCCGCAGAGCGGCGCCTACGCCATGGGCGCCCTGGGCGGCAACCCCGCGCTCGGCGCGGCACCCGGCGCGGCAACGTCGGACCCCGCCACATGGACGTGGCAGACCTCCCCGGCCGGAGCGCCCGGAGCGCCCGGCGTGCCCGGCGCCAAGACCGGGAACCACAAGGTCCGCACCGGCGTGCTGATCGGTGGCGCGGCGGCCGTCCTCCTGGCCGCGGGCATCGGGATCGGTCACGCCGCCTGGAGCGGCGACAACTCCAACCTCTCGGCGCTCTCCTCGGGCAACTCGTTCCAGGTTCCCAGCCACACCGGCTCGGGCAGCGGCTCGGGTTCGGGCAACGCCAACTCGGGCAGCCCCTTCGGGAACTTCCCTGGCTTCAGCGGAGGCGCCTCGGGTGGCTCGGGCAGCACCGGCTCGGGTGGCTCGGGCAGCACCGGCTCGGGTGGCTCAGGGTCCTCGGGCTCGTCGGGACCGAGCGACACGAACGCCATCGCGTCGAAGGTCGACCCGGGACTCGTCGACATCAACACGACGCTCGGCTACCAGCAGGAGCAGGCCGCCGGGACCGGCATCGTGCTCTCCTCGGGCGGCGTGATCCTGACCAACAACCACGTGATCGACGGCGCCACCACCATCAGCGTCACGGACATCGGGAACGGGAAGACCTACACCGCCAGCGTGGTGGGGTACGACCGCACGAAGGACATCGCGGTGCTCCAACTCCACAACGCCTCCGGCCTGACCACGGCCAACCTGGCCGACTCCTCGACCGCCTCGGTGGGCCAGGACGTGGTCGGTGTCGGCAACGCCGGCGGGACCGGCGGGACGCCGAGCGCCGCCGGTGGAACGGTGACGGCCCTCAACCAGTCGATCACGGCGAGCGACGAGGGCGACGGCACGTCCGAGCAGCTCTCGGGGCTCATCGAGACGAACGCCGACATTCAGCCCGGTGACTCCGGTGGCGCGCTGGTCAACACGTCCGGTCAGGTGCTGGGCGTCGACACGGCGGCCTCGGCCGGCTTCTCCTTCCAGTCCAACGACCAGTCCTCGGGCACCCAGGGCTTCGCCATCCCGATCAACACGGCACTCTCCATCGCCCACCAGATCGTGGCCGGCAACGGCTCGTCCACCGTGCACATCGGGACCACCGCCTTCCTCGGCGTCGAGGTCAGCCCGGTGGGCAGTTCGAGCTCGGGCTCCGGTTCGGGTTCGGGCTCCGGTGACAACGGCTTCGGCGGCTTCGGCGGCCTCTTCGGAGGCAACAGCGGGAGCACCGGCAACACGGGGAACACCGGCGGCGGCTCCTCGAGCACGGGCGGCGCCCAGATCGCCGGCGTGGTCACCAATGGTCCGGCCCAGGAGGGCGGTCTCGCCGAGGGTGACGTCATCACCACGGTCAACGGCAAGACCATCAACTCGGTCAACGACCTCACCAACGACCTGAGTGTGTTCCACCCGGGCGACAAGGTGACCCTCGGCTGGACCGATTCCTCGGGTCAGACCCACACCGCGAGCGTGCAGCTGAGCTCGGGCCCACCCCAGTAGGGCCCCCACAGTCCTCCCTTGGGAGGTATCTCCGCACCGAACGAGCCGGCCGGGATCTCCCGGCCGGCTCGTGGTGCGTCCGGTGCGCCTCAGGGGCGGCCGGCGGCGATCCAGCTCTTGACCCGGGCGTCGCTGATACGCCGGGCGGTCGCCATGTTGGCCCAGGCGCGAAAGCGCGTTTTCTCTTCGTCCTTCAACTCCGAGTAGAGGGTTTTCTCCGGGGCGCCCACCCGGGACGAACGGTTGGAGCGGGCTGGCCGACCGGAGCCATCGACGGCCCGACCCTTCTCGATGAACGGCCGCAGCGCGTCCCGGAGGCGGGCGGCATTGGCGGCGTTGACGTCGATCTCATAGGACCGGCCGTCGACGGAGAAGTAGATCGTCTCGTCGGCGTCGCCCCCGTCGAAGTCGTCGGTCAGCTTCACAATTACGGTCTTGGCCATGGGGTCATCGTTGCAGAGCGCCAGAATCCGGACAACGTTTGCCCTGCTTCCACCCTGCTTCACGCCCTGAACATTGCGCCGGTGGGCCCGATCGCGGGGAGTCTTCGCTCGAGACGTGATCCACGGAAGTAGGCTCGAAGCGCCCCGACGTGCCCGGGTTCGGCCCTTATTCCCCCTCCGCCGAACCCATGGCGCGCCGGGGTTCTACTCGCTCCCCGCCGGGCCACGGCCCGTGACCTGAAGCGGGCCCTCCGGGCGGCACAATGAGGCATGGCACGATCGCGACGATCCGGCGGCACTCGCCGGAACCGCCCGCTCGTCGAGCGCGCGCCCGGTCTCGGGTCCCACTGGAGAGCCGACGGTGCGCCCAAGACGGCCTATCGCAGCCAGGCGGAGGCCCTCTCGGTCGCTGACGAGCGTCGCCAGGACGCCGGCGTCGTCCTCAACGTCTACCGGTGCGACCACTGCTCCGCCTGGCACATGGGCAACTCCGAGCCTCGGCGGCGAGCATGAGCGCATCGAACCTCACCTCGGGCCCTCCAGGGGCCGGGTGGGCCCGGATGACGGGTCGCTGCACCGAGTGTCACTTCGACTGGTCAGAGGCTTCGTACGAAATCCTCGTCGGTCGCTGCATGCAGGACGTCGCCACCTTCGGGGAAGCCATGGCGGCCAGAGATCCTGCACTCCCCGTCGCACCGGGGCTCTGGTCGGCCAGCCGCTATGTCTGGCACACGGTCGACGTGCTCCGCTTCGGAACCGAACGCCTGTGGACGATCAGCGTGGATGCGTCGTTCGGGGTGCCGATCTGGGACGAGAACGTGATGGCCGGAGTTCGGTCCTATGACTCGCTCTCGCCTGTCGTCGGGCTGATCGCGCTGATCGAAGCCGCCAACGCCTGGAAGGACGCCGCCGTCGAATCGCCTCGGGACGAGCACACGCCGCACCCCGAGGCCGGCACCATCGACGCGTTCGACGTCGTGCAACGAAATGCGCACGAGGTGCGGCACCACCTTTGGGATATCGACGGCGGACGAGCGCGAGACCGCCCGTCGCCCCCTCCGTCGTCGCGCTGACCCGCGTTTCCCCAGCGCACGACCCTTCCCCCTCCCGGGCCGGCCACCGCGGCGTCTCGACACCGCGTCCGACCGATCGACGCCACGGTCACACGCCGTCGTAGCCGTCCAGATGCGTGGAATGCCAGGCCCAGGCCGAGCCGAGAATGTCCGTCAGGCTGTAGCGGGGCGACCACCGCAACAGGCGCTTCGACCGGGTGGTGTCGGAATAGAGCGCCACCGGGTCTCCGGGGCGGCGGGGGGCCACCTCGTAGGGCACCGGCCTCCCCGTCACCGCCTCGGCCGCGGCGATGACCTCCGACACCGACGAACCCACGCCCGTGCCCAGGTTCAGCGCGGTGCTCTCCCCGCCCGCCTCGAGATACTCGAGTGACTTCAGGTGAGCATCCGCCAGGTCGATGACGTGGACATAGTCACGGATGGCCGTCCCGTCCGGGGTCGGGTAGTCCGTCCCGAACAGCTGCAGGGGATCCCGTCGGCCCAACACGGCCTTCATGAGGAGCGGCACGAGGTTGATCGTGATCGTCCAGTCCTCTCCGATGGAACCATCGGGCCACGCCCCCGCCGCGTTGAAATAGCGCAGGCTGACCGAGCGCAGGTCGAGGAGCCGGCCGTACCAGGAAAGGACCTTCTCCGTCATGGCCTTGCTCTCGCCGTAGGGGCTCTCGGGCTGGATCGGAGCGTCCTCCGCCACCGGCACGCGCTCGGGCGTCCCGTACACGGCGCAGGTCGACGAGAAGACGACGTGCTCGACACCGGCATCGGAGAGGGTCTCGATCAGGCGGGTGCTCTTCGCCGTGTTGTTCTCGAAATAGCGTTGCGGCTTCGACATCGACTCGGCCGGCGACTTGTAGGCGGCAAAGTGGACCACGGCGTCGATGCCGTACCGCTTGACCGTGTCGACCACCGCTTCGCGGTCACCCACGTCGCCCACGACCAACGGCACGTCCCGCACCGCCGCCGCATGGCCGAACTCCAGCGAATCGAAGGCGACCACGTCGCGCCCCTGCTCGCGCAGGAGTCTCACCGTGTGCGAACCGATGTAGCCGGCGCCGCCGGTCACGAGAACAGTCATGGCGTCCAGCCTGCCCCAAGTCCATCGGCCGGGGCATATCCGCCCCGCCGGCGCACCGTGGCACCGGGAGGGTCACGTCCCCCAGCCAGGTGCCAGCCCCAGGTGGCAGCCCCAGGTGGCAGCCCCAGGTGGCAGCATGGTCCGATCACCGACGACCATGACAGCGGCGGTTCAGCCGAGCCACAGGACGAGGGTCCCGACGACGAGCCGCCCGGCGGCTTCGACCGCTGGCGCAAGGAGTCGGCCATCGGCGAGGTCGGCACCAGCATCGCCAAGGGGCTGCGCAACGTCTTCGCCCCCACCCAACAAGAGGTCGTCATCGTCGCCTCGGTCCCCGGGGACCCGCCCGACGCCGATCAGAAGCTCCGGGTCGTCCTCGACCCCGACGACCCCACCAAGTCGGTGGCCATCTTCCCCGATCACGAGCACACACCCGGGCCCCGGCCCGGCGCCGGCCCGGACCCGGCGTCCGAGGACGTGGACCCCGGCCCCACCCCCGCCCCCGCCCCCGACCAGGACTGACCCCGCCGCCCGGTTCCGTTGACTCCCCCGCCCCTTTGACGTACCATCCAAAGAATCGGACAACGTGTCCGATCCGCCAGAGGAGTTGTCCGATGTCCAGCACCGTCGCCGACGTCGCCCCCGTCGACCTGTCCGACTCCCGGAACTTCGTGTCCGGTGTCCCCCACGCCTGGCTGGCCCACCTGCGCCGCCACGACCCCGTGCACTGGCAGGACGAGCCCGGAGGCCCCGGTTTCTGGGCCGTGACCCGCTACGACGACTGCGTCACCGTCAACCGGGACTACGAGCGCTTCAGCTCGGCCGCCCAGGGCACCATGCCCTTCGAGATGGCCGACGACGAGAAAGCCCAGCAGGGGCTGATGATGCTCAACATGGATCCACCCCTCCACACCCGCTATCGGCGCCTCGTCAACAAGGGGTTCACGCCGCGCATGGTGCGCGACCTCGAGGAGAGCATCCACCGCTCCACCGACGCCATCATCGACTCGGTCATCGAGACGGGCCGAGCCGACTTCGTCACCGACCTCTCGGCTGAGCTCCCCCTCCAGGTCATCGCCGAGCTCCTCGGCGTCCCCCAGCAGGACCGCCACCGCATGTTCGAGTGGTCCAACCGCATGGTCGGCAACGAAGACCCCGAGTACCAGTCCCAGGCCGAAGAGGCGATGGTCGCCGCCATGGAGCTCTACGCCTACGCCGCCGAGCTCTTCGGAAAGAAGCGCATCGACCCCCACGCCGACCTCATGAGCGTGCTCACGACCGTCGAGGTCGACGGCGAGCAGCTGAGCGAGCTCGAGCTCGAGCTCTTCTTCCTCCTCCTCACCGTGGCCGGCAACGAGACCACCCGCAACCTGATGTCGGGTGCCATGCACGCCTTCTTCTTGCACCCCGAGCAGTGGCAGCGCCTGCTGGCCGACCGCACACTCCTGCCGGGCGCCGTCGACGAGATGCTCCGCTTCGTCACCCCCGTGATGAACTTCCGGCGCACGGCCATGGTCGACCTCGAGATGAGCGGGACCACGGTGGCGGCCGGGGACAAGGTCGTCTTCTTCCACACCTCGGCCAACCGGGACGAGGCCGTCTTCGACGACCCCGACACCTTCGACATCGGGCGCGACCCCAACCCCCACATCGCCTTCGGCGGCGGCGGTCCCCACTTCTGCCTCGGCGCCAACCTGGCCCGCATGGAGATCCGGGTCATGTTCGAGCACCTGCTCGACCGGGTGCCCGACATCTCCCAGGCCGGCGACGTGCAGCGCCTACAGTCCCAGTTCATCAATGGCGTCAAGCACCTACCGGTTGCCTTCACCCCCGCTGCTCGCGTCGGCTCCTGAGCCGGCAGGCTGAGCGGGCGAGCTGAGCGGGCGAGGAGGACTCTCCGACCGTGGCCCGGCGCGCCCCCGATGCCCTGAAGGACGTCATCCGCGACTTCCGGCGCGACCAGATCCTCGACACGGCCCGCCGCCTCTTCGGTGAGCGTGGCACGACCGAGGTCTCCATGGACGAGATCGCCACCGAGGCCGGCGTCGCCCGCTCCACCGTCTACGTCTACTTCGCCAACCGCGACGAGCTGCTCCGGGCCTGCCTCCAGGCGATGTACGACGCCATGTTGGTCACCGTCGCCACCGTGATCGAGGCCGACGCCACGCCGAACGAACGCCTGCGCGCCCTCATCCTCGGCCTGCTCGAGCGCATCGACGAGGACTCCGCCTTCTTCCGCCTCGCCATGGCCACCCAGGCCACGGCCGGCGCCGCCGGCGCCGCCGCGGTGGGCGGCGCCCTCATGCTGATCGGGCTCGACATGATGCGCCTCATGGAAGACCTGCTCCACGCCGGCATCGCCTCGGGCGACTTCCGGGCCGACCTCGACCCCGGGCGCACCGTGACCCTCATCGGCCAGCAGGTCTACGGTGCCCTGTCCGTGCGGGCGGGCGAGCCCGACCCCATCGCGGCCGATCGGACCGCCGACGACATTTGCGCCTTCGTGCTGCGCGGAATTGGAGCCTGACCGACGTGCAACTCGACCTCTGGCTGCCCACGGCCAGCCCCATGACGACGCCCGAGCTGCTCGATGCCGTGGCCCAAGGCGCCCAGGAGCGCGGCATCGGCACCATCTGGGTGGGCGAGCACGTCGTGCTCTTCGGCGACTATGCCAGCCACTACCCCTACGCCGAGGACGGCCGCATCCCCGCACCTCCCGGCAGCGGCCTGCTCGAGCCGCTGGTCACCCTCACCTACCTGGCCGCGCGCACCAGCACCGTCCGTCTCGGCACCGCCATGCTGCTCCTGCCCCAGCGCAACCCCGTCTATGTGGCCAAGGAGGTGTCGACGCTCGACTGGCTCTCGGGCGGGCGGGTCGACCTCGGCGTCGGCGTGGGCTGGCTCAAGGAGGAGTTCGAGGCGCTCAACGTCCCCTGGGAGAACCGGGGCCGACGCACCGACGAGTACCTCGAGGTGCTGCACACGCTCTGGGTCGACGACGAGTCGTCCTTCGACGGCCAGCTGTACCACCTCGACCCCTGCGAGATGTTCCCCAAGCCCCTCCAGCAACCCGTCCCCGTGCACGTCGGCGGCGAGACCCCGGCTGCCCTGCGCCGGGCCGCCCGTCTGGCCCAGGGCTGGCACACCTTCAATCGCACCCCCGAGGAGCTGGCAACGGGGCTGGCCGAGCTCGACGGGCACCTCGAGACGGCGGGGCGCAGCCGGTCCGACCTGCGCATCACGGTCTGCCCGTACTTCAAGGGGCTCAGCGCCGAAGGAGTCGAGCAGTACGCCGAGGCGGGCGCCGACGCGGTGGCGGCCCTGTTCTTCGCCTTCACGGTCGACGACGTCGCCCAGGCCTTCGACGACCTCGATGCCTGCCGCGAGGCTGTTCGCCGCGTCAGCAGCTGACACCGTCGTCCCGGCGGGGCCACGACGACCCGCCCCTACACTGACGCGTCGTGGCGTCCCCCGACACGGCTTTCGGCGTCTTCACCGACGTCGGGCCGTGGGTGGTCGACCCGGACACTCTGCCCTGGCGCCGCCACCAGGCCGTGCTCCGGGCGGCGCTCACGGCGGCGCTCCCCCGGCTCGTGCGCCGGCGCCGGGTCCCGCCGGGGGCGCGGGTCGGCACCACGCTGCGGCACCTCGGGGGCGCCCTCGGCCTCTGGTACGTCACCGATCACCGCCAGGGCGGCGAGGCCTCGGTGGCCGGGCTGTCGCGGCGCCTGCGCGTCGCCTTCGAGAAGCTCGGCCCCACCTACATCAAGCTGGGCCAGATCATCGCCTCGGGTGACGGCGTCTTCCCGCCCGCACTGGTGGCCGAGTTCAAGTGGTGCCGCGACCAGGTGCCCCCCGAACCCTGGCCGGTCGTCGAGCGGGTCCTGACCGAGGAGCTGGGCCGGTCCCCGACGCAGGTGTTCGCCTCGGTCGAGCACACCCCGCTGGCCGCGGCCTCCATCGCTCAGGTCCACGCAGCCACTCTGCGCGACGGCACCCCCGTCGTCATCAAGGTGCAGCGTCCGGCGGTGGCCCGCCGCGTGCGCCAGGACCTCGCCGTCATGGCCTGGGCCGCCCCGCACCTGGTCGGCCGCATTCCGGTCGCCGCCCTGGCCAACCCGCCGGCACTGGTCGAGCTCTTCGCCGAGACCATCGTCGAAGAGCTCGACTTCCGCCTCGAGGCGGACAACATGCTCAGCCTGGCCAAGGTCTACGCCGAGTTGGGGCAGCGCTCCTTCGTCGTGCCGCGGCCGCACCCCACGCTCGTCACCCGGCGCATGCTCGTCATGGAGCGCGTCGACGGCTTCAACTTCGCCGACGTCGCCGGCATGCGGGCGGCCGGCATCGACACCGAGGAGGTCGTGCGCTCCGGCATGATCGGCTTCCTCGAGGGCGCCATGCTGCACGGCATCTTCCACGGCGACCTGCACGCCGGCAACCTCTTCGTCCTCCCCTCGGGCAAGACCGCCCTGCTCGACTTCGGCATCACCGGACGCCTGAGCGAGCCCAAGCGCCTGGCCCTCCTCTCCCTGATCGTGGGCGCCTCCAACGGGGACGTCCCCACGCAGGTGGCCGCCATGCGCGACCTGGGCGCCTTCCCCGACGACCTCACCGTCGACGAGGTGATCGAGCGACTGGGCCTGGACCGCCCCCCGGTCGATCCCACGACCATGACCTCCGACGAGCTGGTGGCCGAGATGCAGCGCTCCATCAAGACGCTGCTCGCTCTCGGGGCCCATATGCCCAAGGAGCTCATGCTCTTCGTGAAGAACATGATGTTCCTCGACGGCGCCATCGCCACCCTCGCCCCGGACCTCGACCTGTTCGCCGAGTTCGAATCCATCGCGCTGCACTTCGCCGCCAAGCACGGCGAGCGCATCATGGCCCAACTCGGCCTGGAGGCCCAGGCCGACTGGGCGCCCGACCTCACCTCGGTCCGGGCCAGCTTCGGCCTCGACGAGTCACAGCAGAGCCTCACCCACCGCGACATCCAGGATCGCCGGGCCCAGGTGCGCGAGAAGTTCGAGGCCCGCGAAGGCGGCCCCGGGCGGTCGGGCTGCGCCGCCGCTTGCGCCGCGGCGACGACGGACGCGCCCGGCAATCCTGAGCCGGTTCTCGCCGTTCCGAGCACGCCCCCCGCCTCGGTGCGAGGCTATGCCCATGGACTCCATCGGACCGCTCGAAGCCGCCGACCGTGAGGGCTGGAGCGCTCTGTGGGCCGGCTACCTGGCCTTCTACCGGGCGGAGCTGTCGGCGGAGACCACCGCGGCCACCTTCGAACGGCTCTGCACCGGCACGGAAGGCCTGTTCGGACTGCTCGCCCGCGACGATGCCGGAGCGGCCGTTGGGTTGGCCAACTGCGTCGTCCATGCCACGACCTGGTCCCGGCAGCCCAAGTGCTACCTCGAGGACCTCTTCGTGTCCCCCGCCGCCCGTGGTGGCGACCTCGGTCGGGCACTGCTCAAAGCCGTGAAGCGGGCGGCGACCGAGCGGGGCGCACCGGACGTCTACTGGCACACCCAGCAGTACAACGGCCGGGCCCGGTCCCTCTACGACGTCGTGGGCCGCCCGACGTCGTTCGTCGTCTACGAGATGTGACGACCAGATTCTTGTTTCGCTCTGTCGCTGCCGTCGCCGGAATGGTCGTGTCACAGCACGCCTTTACCGTCCCTTTCGTGCAGACGAACAGGCAGTCCTGCAGGGAATCGGGCGTCCTCACCCCGACCGTTCGGGTGACTCCTGGGGCCATCACTTCGGCCCGGCGGACCTGCCGGTAGCGTTTCGCCCGATCCCATGACCCCTCGCCGTCGTCCCGCCACCTCCACCTCGAACTTTGGCGTCGGCCGCCGCGAATCACACGTGGCGGACGCTTTCTACTCCCGCTTCGAAGCACCGGAGCTGAGCGCGGACGAGCACGTGAATCCGCACCGTGCCGGTGTCTCCGTCGTGCAGGGCGATGCCCGCCGGATGGCTGCGCTCCAGGACGACTCGGTGGCCCTCGTCGTCACGTCACCCCCCTACTTCGCCGGCAAGCAGTACGAGGAGGAGCTCGACCGCGAGGGTGTGCCGGGGTCCTACATCGAGTACCTGGCCCTGCTGCGCGACGTCTTCGCCGAGTGCAAGCGCACGCTCGAGCCGGGCGGCCGCATCGCGGTCAACGTGGCCAACCTCGGGCGCAAGCCCTACCGCAGCCTGGCCGCCGACGTCATGGCCATCCTCCAGGACGACCTGCACCTGCTGCCGCGGGGCGAGATCGTGTGGCAGAAGGGCGAGGGGGCGAGCGGCTCCTGCGCCTGGGGCTCCTTCCGCTCGGCCGCCAATCCCGTCCTGCGCGACGTGACCGAGCGGGTCATCGTGGCCAGCAAGGGCCGCTTCGGCCGGGCCTTGAGCCCCAAGGCCCGCCGGGCCGCCGGGCTCCCGCACGAGAGCAGCATCGGGGCGGACGACTTCATGGCGCTCACCCTCGACGTCTGGGACATCCCGCCCGAGAGCGCGGTGCGGGTGCGCCATCCCGCACCCTTCCCCGTCGAACTGCCCCAGAAGCTCATAGAGCTCTATACGTTCAGGGGTGATCTCGTCCTCGACCCGTTCTGCGGTTCCGGCTCGACGCTGGTCGCCGCGGCGCGCTCGGGCCGTGACGCCGTGGGCTACGACCTGGACCCTGCCTACGTGACCCTGGCCGAGACGCGGCTGGCCCAGGAGGTCACCGAGACCGGGGACGACCCGGGCGCCGGCCGGGGAGATCGCGGGCCGCCACGAACGGCGCCGACAAGACCGACGGGGTGTCGGCGGCCGCGTTGGCCCGCCTGGTCATCGAGGGGGCTGGCTTCGTCGACGTCCGCGCCGACCGCCGGCTACGCCGGCTCGGCCTGGCCGTCAGTTTCACCGCGGTCGATCAGGCGGGACGCACGTGGTACTTCGACCTGGCGGGAACGCATTCGGCCTATCGAGGTGGCATGACCCGCTCGGAGACGGTCTGGCGCACGCTGGGGCGGGCCCACGTCATTGCGGCCCACGACCTGACGCCCCTGGTCGTCCTCACCACTCAGCTCCCCCGTGCCGGCACCGAACCCGACCGGGCGCTGCGGGCCTCGGGTCCGGGCACCATCTTCGACGCCGTCGACCTCCTCGCGCCCGAGGCGCAGCGGCGCCTGGCCGCCTACGCCCAGGGACGGCAGCCGCGCCCCGTTGCCCGGGTTCTGGTCCACGACCGACCTGGCGCCCGGCGCGGTCTGATCCCGTGGGTTCGGTCGTCGCCTGCGCGGTCGTGCGCGACGACCCGCCGCGCCTCTTCGTGGCAGAGAACATGGAGACACTGCACTGGGTCCTGGCCTGCCAGCTGGTGGCCACCACCCCCGGTCCCGAGCTCCCGCCGGGCGAGCGCGCCACGTTGCGCCAGGCCCTGCGCGAGGAGCGCTGGGGCGACGCCGTCTTCGCCTTCATCGCCCGCACCGGAGTGGCGGTCGACGTCTACGAGAGCACGGAGCTGCACGGGGCGGCCGACGCCGCGGTCGGTCCGCTCGAGCTCCAACTCACACCCCTGTTCAGCGACTGACCGCGTCCGCGACGAGCCACCGGCGCATGCCCTGGCGTGCCGTCCGCCCGTGGAAGGATGCCCACATGCCGAGTGACCGGACCACGGTGACCGAGCTCGGGACCGCCCTCGGCATGTTGGGTGCCTCCGACGTCGACGAGGCCCTGCGCTCGCGCACGCCGGTCATGCACAGCGTCTCGCCCGAGATGTGGGCGCGTCTCGGTCAGCTGCGGGCCGGCGGCGCCTACGACGCGGACTTCCACGCCGCCTTCGAGAACGGGCGGGCCTTCCTCGTCGCCGACGACGGGCTGCGCGAGCGCCTGCCCCGGATCGTGGAGTGGAAGGGCACGGGCCGGGCCCCGGGCGACGAGGTGGCGCCCGTCGATCTGCGCGTGGACCACGTCTACCTCGTCAGCTGCAAGTACCTCTCCAACATCTTGTTCAACGTCTCGCCCGCCCACGTCTTCGACGACCTGCTCGCGGGGCGGCCGTCGCGGCCGCGGGGGGCCGCCCGTGACGGCGGCCGCAGTCGGGAGCCCGCTGCCGGTGCCGATCCGGGGGGTGCCGGACCCGGTAGCGACTGGTACGCCGACGTGGCACCCGCCGAGTATCAGGCCCTCTACGAGGAGGTGCGCCGAGCCGTGCTCGACGCTTCACCGGCGACGGCCGGCGTGCCCGCCCTGTCCGCCCCGGGTCCGGCCCTCCGGCCCCGATCGGGCTCCCGCTGCAGCATCCTTCGCTCCGTCCGTGTTTCCCGGCCTCGAGGACGCCGCCGAGGCCGGCGGGACCGCCGGCGGTCCCGCGGCGCGGCGACCAGGACCCCCTCCGGTTCTGCGCACGCTGCCGGCCGGTGCGCTCGACCTCACGGCCGGGCAGCGCGACGCACTCGGCCACTGGCTCAAGCAGGGCTGGCCGGGCGAGGCCCGCGCCGCCTATCACCGGCTGGCCGAGCGGGTGTCGTTCGCGTCGGTCCAGCGCTGGCAACGGGCTATGGACGAGCGGGGCGGGCGCGGCGAAACCATGCTCTGGCGGCTCCTCCGGATGGGGAGCGCCCCCTACTTCGTGCTCGGCTCGTCGGCCACCCGGTCCCTGCGCTTGCGCATCGCCACACCCTGGGACTGGCGCGAGCACTTCGTGCTCGTGAGCGTGGACCTGACCGCGCAGCAGGGCGGGCAGCCGCGGGTCGGCTGGCGTGCCGCGGTGCGCGATCGCTCCACCTCCGACATCATCGAACTGGAAGGTCACATCGAGGTGCGCTGGAGTCACGGCCGCTTCGGCGGCCCACCCGAGGCGAAGGGCTACCTCGACACCCCGCACCATCTCGTGCCGGGCTACTTCGCTCTGCGGTGACCGTCTTCGATCCCGCCGCGCTGGCACCCCCGATCCGTGTCCCGGTGCTCGACGGCACGCGACGTCGTCCTCCGACCGTGGTCGATCTCGGACCTGTCCTTGGTGCGTCACGGCTCGGCCGACCCCCTCGTTCCGTCCATTTCGTCGGTGCCGCGCCGCTACTCCGATGACACGGGACGGGCCTTCATCGAGCGCCAGCACCGGCGGGCCGCCGAGGGCGACGGGATCTCGTTCGTGATCGCCGAGAAATCGGCGCCTGCATGTGGGGATCGGTTCGATCGGCCTGTGGCTTCACGAAATCGACAGCGGGCGGGCCTCGGTCGGCTATTGGCTCGTCGAACGCGTCCGGGGTCGTCGCCTGGCCGCCGACGCCTTGCGCGCCGTGGTCGATTTCGCCCTGAGCGGGCCGGGCATCCCCCGCCTCCATCTCTTCGTCGAGCCGTGGAACGTGGCGTCGGCCCGCACCGCCGAGGCGGCCGGCTTCGTGCGGGAGGCCACACTGCGCGGCTGGGAGCGCATCGACGGCGAGCAGCGTGATGCCGACTGCTACGCCCTGCTCTCGCAAGAGTGGCGGGCGCCCCGGGAGCGCTGAGTGATGTTCGGGCACGACGCGCACACTGACGACCTGTCGGCGCGGGTGGATCATCTCGAGGTCGGCGTGCTGGTGGACGACCGGGACCACGGCTTGTTCGGGTTCACCTCGGCGAAACTGGAGCGGGGCGTGACCGCCGTGGAAGGCTGGGCCATCGGTGCCCTCGACGACGCTGGAGCGATCCGCTGCCTGGTCGTCTTCGAGGGACTCGAGCCCGGCCGGGCGCGCCGGCCACGACTGAGAGGGGACACAGATGGCGGTGGTGGTGGTCGAGGTGGCCGATCGAGTGGCCACGGTGACGTTGAACCGCCCGGAGGCGCGCAACGCCATCTCGGCCGAGCTGAACCGTGAGTTGGGTCGCGCCGTCACCGAGCTCGATGGGCGCGACGACGTCGACTGCATGGTCCTGACCGGCGCCGACCCGGCCTTTTGCGCCGGGGTGGACCTCAAGGACCTCTCCCGCGAGGACCGCTCCGTTCAGAGGGATCGCCTTGCCAACCCGGCCACGCACGTCGGCATGATCCCGCCGCACGAAACGCCGATCATCGCTGCGGTGAACGGTGCCGCCGTGACCGGAGGCTTCGAGATCGCGCTCAACTGCGATTTCCTCATCGCCTCCGAGCGGGCTCGCTTCTCCGACACCCATGCCCGGGTCGGCGTGATGCCCGGGGGCGGCCTGACCGTGCGCCTGCCGCAGCTGATCGGGCCCGACCGGGCCCGGCGCATGAGCTTCACCGGCGACTACATCGACGCCCAGACGGCCTACGACTGGGGCCTCGTGGTCGAGGTGGTGCCCCACGAGTCGTTGCTGTCCCGGGCGCTCGAGATCGCAGCGGCGGTCGTCTCCATCCCCGGCGAGCACGTGCGCGAGATCCGGCGCATGTACGACCAGATCGGCGCCCTCTCGGGACAAGAGGCCTGGGAGGCCGAGTCGGCCTGGTCCCGCCGCTGGATGGCCGAACGTTTCGACCAGTCCCGTTTGGCCGCCGAGCGCGAGAAGATCATGGCCCGGGGGCGGGCCCAGACCTCGGGACTCGACGGCGCTTCGGCGTGAAGGTCTACGCGGGCATGGACCCGCGCTGCAGTCTGACCGAAGCGGTGGCCCACGCCCAGCGAGTCGAGCGACTCGGCTACGACGGATTGCATGTGGCCGAGACGGTGCACGACTCCATGGCCGTCGCACTCCTCGTGGCCGAGCACACCGAGCGCATCACCGTCCGCACCAGTGTGACGCTGGCCTTCACCCGGAGTCCGACCCTGCTGGCCTACGCCGCCTGGGACCTCTCCAAATTCAGCGGCGGCCGGTTCCAGCTCGGTCTCGGCACCCAGATCCGCCAGAACATCGAGGAGCGCTACGGCGTGCCCTTCGGTGAGGACCCGATCGCCCGCCTGGGCGACTACGTCGGTGCGGTCCGGGCGGTCTTCGCCTCCTTCGCCTCCGGAACCGCACCTGCGTACGAGAGCCCGCACTACCGGGTGACCCGCCTGCAGCCGTACTTCAATCCGGGTCCCGACAGCGAGACCATGGCCCCACCGGTGTACCTCGGTGGCGTGCAGCGACGGGCGTGCGAACTGGCCGGCGCGGTGGCGGACGGCTTCGTGAGCCATCCGACCAACTCGAACCCGCGATATCTGCGCGAGTCCTGCCTGCCCGCGCTGGCCGCGGGGGCGCAGGGGGCCGGGCGCGACCTGGACACCGCCCGCTTCGAGACGGTCGTCGGCACCAGCGTGATCTCGTCCTCGTCGACAACCGGGCTCCTGGCGGAGCGGGAGCGCCAGCGACGCCTGCTCGCCTTCTTGTATTCGACGCCGGCCTACGCGCCGACGCTGCGTCTCTACGGCTGGGGTGAGCTCGGACCGCGGCTGCGCGACCTGGTCCGCCGCGAGCGCTGGGACGACCTCGGCGACGTGCTCTCCGACGAGGTCCTCGACACCCTGGTCCCGTCCGGGACATTCGACGAGCTGCCGGGCCTGCTGCTCGAACGTTTCGCCGAGTTGGCGCAGGGCATCCTGGTCGCGCCACCTCAGGACCCGAGCGACGACGACGACTTTCGATCGGTCGTGGCCGCGGTGCAAGCCGGCTGATCGTCGGCTCAGCCGGCCATGGGAAAGATGACGTCCTCGTCCGCCATGGCCGTCACGGCCACCCGTCGTTGTTCCTGGTCCATCCCGGCGTAGCGGTCTGCTGCGTCGAGCACGCGGGGAAGGAGCGGGATGTCGCCCGGGGTACAGAACGCATGGACACCCGGCGTCGAAAGAGCGAAGTGCACGCCGCGGTCGATCTCCGCGTCGGTGGTGACCGGCTCGTACCACGATGCGGCCCAGCGCTCTCCCCGGGCTTCGGTCAGGGACCGGTCGTCGCCCCAACGGCGCCAGGCCACGGCCTTGATCACCATGACCCCGATGTCGCGCTCGGCGCACAGGGCCAGAAGCTCCTCCGCCGCTTCGCGGTACTCGGGCCGGGACCAGAGGGCGGGATAGACCGGAAACATGACCGTGTCGAGGTCGAAGCGCCGCAGTGCCTCGAGGTGGGCGCGCGGCACTTCGAGATCGTGCCCTGTGATGCCGGCGAAGCGGGTATGGCCCGCGTCGCGCAACGCCACGATCCGCTCCAAGGCGGCCGAGCGGCGGTCGAGCTCGGCCAGCGACGTGACGGCATGAGCCTGATAGAGATCGAGCACCTCGGCGTTGAGCAATCGGCGGGTGGTGTCGAACTGGTCGCTCACGCCGTCGGGGTTGGCCCGGAGCGTCTTGCCGGCGATGAAGATCTCGTCGCGGTGCGCCGCCAAGTGCGGCCCGACCACAGACTCAGCGGCGCCGTACTGCGGCGCGATGTCGAGGTGGTTCACGCCGCGGGCGAGGGCCTGGTTCAGCCAGGTTCCCGCTTCCTCTTCGGTGGCCGCCCAGCAGGCGGCGCCCCCCAGAATGGCCACGCTGCTCTCGTGCTCCGTCCTGCCCAGACGCCGACGTTCCATGTCGCTTCCCCTTAGGCCTTGAGCTCGAGGATGTTGAACACGACCCCAACCGGGTCGGCCAGGACGGCCATGCGTCCCGGCTCGATGTCCATCGGGCCCATGAAGAGTGACCCGCCCAACTCCTGCGCCTTGGCGGCGGCCGCGTCCGCATCGTCGACCGCGAAGTACACGCCCCAGTTGGGCGGCATCTCCGCCGGCATCTCCGGCGTCTTGGACATCATGCCGCCGAGCGACCGCTCGCCGATCTTCCACTCGGTGTAGGTGGGGGCTCCATCGGGCCCCTGCTTCTGAGCACCCCAGCCGAACACGGCGCCATAGAAGGCTTTCGCGCCGTCGAGATCGGTCGTGATGAGCTCGCTCCAGCACCACGTGCCAGGCTCGTTGACCAGCTGCGCGCCGGTGTGGGCGCCCGGTTGCCACAGGCCGAGCACCGCTCCGGCCGGGTCGGCGAATACGGCCATGCGGCCAGCCTCCATCACGTCCATCGGCTCGACGAAAACGGCGCCTCCGTTCGCTTTCACCTTGGCGATGGCGGAGTCGGCGCTGTCCACGTTGACGTAGGACAACCAGGCCGGCGGGAAATCGGGATTCATCTGGGGGCCCAAGCCGGCGACCGTCTTGCCGCGCAGTTCACAGACCGAGTAGCCACCCGCCTCCGGCGGCCCCTCAGGGCAATCCCACCCGAGAAGGGCGCCGTAGAAGGCTCTCGAACCGGCCAAATCCGGGCAGCTCAGGTCCACCCACGAGGGGATGCCGTTGTCGTAGCGCTCAATCTCCATCGCGTGCCTCCTTGGTTCGGATTCCCCCGTCGAATCGACGGTATCCGATCGGTCGCCCATCTGCACCGGTCAGAATGACAAGATCACAGGGATGTCACACTCCCGAAGGGCCCAATGAGTTCCAATCCGATCAGCTCGCGGGTGGAGCTGATGGCCCAGGGCATTGCCGAGCGAGTTGTGTCCCTGGTTCTCGAGGCCATCGACATCAACACCATCCTCGACAAGGTGGACATCGAGCGGCTCATCGAGCGCGTGGACCTCAACAAGGTCGTCGAGCGGGTCGACATCGAGCAGGTCGTCGAGCAGATCGACATCGAGAAGGTGCTCGAGCGGATCGACATCAATGCGATCATCGACCAGATCGATGTGGACAAGATCGTCGAACAGACCGAGCTCGGGTCCATCATCGCCCGCTCGACGACGGGTGTGCTGACCGAGATCCTCGACGTCATCCGCGCTCAGGGGGTTGGTCTGGACGACTTTGTCTTCCGTTGGGGGAACCGCGTCGTCTTACGCGGGTCCAAGACGCAAGATTGGCCGGTCGGTCCGCCTCTCCTCGTGCACCAGGAGCTCGCGTGACGACGGTCCCCGTTCCCTCAGCAGAGCTCACCGTCGGGCGGCAGGGGCACTACGCCGGAGCCATCAGCAGGTTGATCGCCTTTGCGGCCGACGTCGGCGCTTCCTGGGGTCTCTACACCTTGGGTGTGGCGCTCGTGAACGCCGCCGTGAAGCTGATCACCGGTCGGGCCTACGCCCTCTCCAACCATCGGATCGCGGCCGTGATCATCCTGACCGGGTGGGAGTTCATCTATTTCGCCTATCAATGGGCCGTCAGCGGGAAGACCGTTGGCATGGCTCTCTTCGGGATCCAAGTCGTGACCAGACAGGGTGGACCCATCACCCCGCGTCAGGCGGTGCTGCGCACCCTTGGGCTCGGGCTCACCTTGCTCACCTTGGGCATCGGCTTTCTCGGCATTGTGTATCAGCGGGAGCGTCGAGCACTGAACGACTTCGTGGCCGGGACGGCCGTCGTCTACTCATGGGATGCCCACGCGGCGCGGCTGCGCTGGATGGCGCGCCAGGATCCCACCCAGCGTCCGGCGACGCAGCCACCGCGACCCCACTGAGGCGTCCATGGCGGCCTCTACGATGCCGCCATGTCCTTCACCGAGATCACCCGACCTCACCCCCAGGTGGCCGTCGTCACGCTGAATCGGCCCGAGCGCATGAACGCCATGGCCTTCGACGTCATGATCCCTTTCCGCGAGTCACTCCGGGAGATCGGTACCGACAACACGGTGCGGGTCGTGGTCATCACGGGCGCCGGACGGGGCTTCTGCTCGGGGGCCGACCACGAGAACCCCGGTTCCATCCCGAACCTCGACGGGCTGACCCTGCCCACCATCGCTCTGCGGTCGATGGAGCTGCTCGACGACGTGATCACGACGATCCGTCGTCTCCACCAGCCGGTGATCGCGGCCGTCAACGGCGCCGCCATCGGTGGCGGGTTCTGCCTGGCCCTGGCCGCCGATGTCCGGATCGCCTCGGAGGAGGCCTACTTCCGCGCCGCCGGTATCAACAACGGCCTGACTGCCGCCGAGCTCGGACTCAGCTTCCTGCTTCCTCGCAGCATCGGCCACTCCCGGGCCGCCGAAATCATGCTCTCGGGCCGGGACGTCGACGCCACCGAAGCGGACAGGATTGGCCTGGTCTCACGGGTCGTGGCACCCGACGAGCTCCTCACCGCCTGCTTCGAGCTGGCCGACCGCATCAACGGCTGGAGCCGGGCCGGCGTCGAACTGACCAAACGCCAGCTGTGGAACAGCCTGGACGCCAGCAGCCTGCAGTCGCACATGGATGCGGAGGGGGCTTCTCAGCTCTTCGTCCGCATCACGACTCGGAACTTCGAGGAATCCGTTGCCGCCCGCAAGGAGGGGCGAACGCCACACTTCACGGACTGATCCGCCGGGGTCCTCAGGTCCGTCGGGGTCCTCAGGGCGCGTTGACCAGCGAGTTGGCCGCCATGGCCAGGTAGTCCCGCAGCTCGACCGCATCGGCCGACCGAATGCGGCCCGCCTCCTCCAAGTCCGAGAGGGCGGCGAGCATGTGGCGCAGCCAGGCGTCACGTTCGGGTGGACCGATGACGAAGGGCGCGTGGCGCATGCGAAGCCTGGGGTGCCCACGCTGCTGGCTGTACGTCCCAGGACCGCCCCAGTACTGCACCAGGAAGAGGGCCAGATGGGCGGACGATTCGGTGAGGTCGTTTGGGTAGAGGGGCCGGAGTAAGGGATCGCCTGCGACACCCAGGTAGAACGCCTCCACCAGGTCGATGAAGAACTGCTCGCCACCGACCCGTTCGAACAGTGCGTCCACGGAGTCGAGAGTAGAGGCTTTGGAGTCATCCCGGCGCCGAATGAGTGCGTCCGCGGGATGCGCCGCGTGATGGAGCGGTCGGCCGCATCCGGGCGGGTGGGGGTGGTTGCTCGGACGCTCATGCCCAGGCTGGGGGGACCCGGGATAAGGACGTCGGTTCGAGCCGTCTCCAGGCTCGCCTTGCGAGCCGTTCCTGCGTGACTCGAGCTGATCATCACACGGCCCGTTGCCGTCGCGAGTCCTCCCGTTCGGTTCCGTCACCGTCAGCCCGGTGGTGGAGGGAAGCCACCGCCGGGCTGACGGTGAGCGGCTGCCCGGATTCGATCCGGGCCCCTCTGGCATCCCCAACCGAGAACGAGCCCCGAAAGGCCCAGGCTTCCCTGGTCAAGATCGTTGAATTCTCAGTTGTACGGCTCTCAAGGGGACAACTATCGATCCTTGGATCCGAAGGTGTAATCGGTCAAGACTGAACGCTTCGCGATCATCGCTTCCACTTCGCTTCTCTGCGACCCGGTCCAGTCGACATTGAAACGACTGAGCTCAATCGAGGGCCGAATCAGTTGGGCACAGCCTTGGAGATACTCCTCGGATGCCTCGAGACCCAGAAAATGACAAACATCGGACAAAGATCTACTGGGATCCGCAACAACATCCTCGTACCTGATCTCACAGAGTTCCTCGGCTCTGAGCCTGCTTCGGATCTCGTCTATGCCTTCACCCAATGCTCGATATTTCTCGATCCGGGAGGCGAAGACGCCGTGGATCGATGCGATGTTGTCGAATGGATTCCGAACAAGATGGATGACCCGAAGTGGCATGTCCAATGTGGAGCGGAGGCGATCAAGCAATCGCGGATCTTGATGGAGCCGCATCGCTTGGCGGGCAATGCACTTGTCACCGATGACGCGCAGTCGACTGAAACTGCCTTGCCCGCTGGCAGGTATGTCGTAGTCGTTCCCATTCCATCGCCGATTTTGCGCCATGAATTGGCGATCTCGATCGAGGATCACACTGAAGAGAAGATTGCGAGACAGGCCGGGACGTACATACCGCAATATGTCCGTTTCGTGACCCATCACCATCTCAGGATGCGCGTTGAGGACTGAACTCACCAGCGTGCTCCCACTGTGCGGGTAACCGATCAAGAGGCAAAAGCACTCGACCTCTTGAAACGACCGGCGGTAGCGGACGCCGTGAACGGTCGTTCGTGCCACGAACGCAGCGAATTCGGTGCCCGACCCAGGTTTCCACATCTTTGAACGGCGCGAGGTTGCGGCCATTCGGTAAGTGTACGGATCGTTCCGACACCGAGCAAAGGGCGGACATGGACTGAGCTCGAAGTCGACGAGTGCATTCAAAGATCCGCGAACACTTGGTATTTCCCTCCGATGCGGCATTCCGTATTTGCGGCGTCCGACACATCCAATGACCTCGGAATCCATCACCCGCAGTTCGCTCCGGGAGACCACACAAGAATTGGTGCATCCGCACTCTGGCCCGCTGGCCCTGGCCGACCGGAACCCGTTCGCCTTTGGCCTCCGCCACCTACCGGGTTCGCTCAGGTGGTCAGGGCGACGAGACCGTACTCTCCGAAGTTCTCGCACTCCCTATGAAGTCGTTCGAACCGTCGGCCACGAAAGCCTTCCAGACAGCAGGGGTCGCGACCGCGCAAATGACGTCCTCGCGTCCACGTCCCCGGTGGCGAAGATGGGCCGATCCGCCCCTCCTCGCGGCCGCGACACGGGCCGACGAGCGGAGAGGAGATTCATGAGCTCGCCGCCTCAACGCCAGCCTCTCGCCGTAGGAGGCGTGGACGACAAAACGACACAGGTGCAGCTGAGCCATACCAACCCTCGGATCATGAGTCCGTATTGTCGGCACAGTCCGGCGCTCAGTCCAGATCTCAACGCCATTCCGGAGCACTTCATGAACGCAATCGACTGACCTGATAAATTCCTCCAGCTCGCGGCCGTAGTTCAATGGTAGAACCTCAGCCTTCCAAGCTGATGATGCCAGTTCGATCCTGGTCGGCCGCTCTCTTCGAAGTACCTGGTAACAGCGAGGCGCCGCTTCGTTGCATGTCACTCGTCGGTCGGACGCAGCATCGCAGACCACAAGGCCTCCGTCCTCAGCCGTTGCTTCCCGATCCGGCTGAGCCGCGTCGTGGTCCGCCGTCTCGTGTGTCGCCCTCGGACCTTCCCAGCGCTTCTTCGGTCATCTCCGAGAGCCGCTCGGCGATCAGACGTCTCCCTCTTCCGATGCGTCCCTCGTAGATGAGAGCGCCCGAGCGCCGGCGTGGCCGATGCGCGAGCCATCGACTCCTTCGTGCTGGCCCGCGTCCCCGTCGCCAGTGTGTTCCCTGTGTTACGCAGATCGTGGAAAGGGAAATCGTCCAGCCCGACCGTACGACGAGCTCGGTCCCAGGCGCTACTGAACGTTGCTCGGTAGAGTGCCGTTGCCTTTGCTCCAGTGAATATGAGGTCGCTCGGCGCAGGGCTGACCCAACCCAGCAGGTGGTCCTCCACCGTCGTCGACAGATGCGGCGGGAGCGCCACCGTGCGAACGCCGGCCGTTGGCTTGGGTGGTCCGCAATGCCGGGTCCCGTCGGCCAGCTCTTGCATCTGGTCGCTCACGATCACCCGTCGGTGCAAGACGTCGATCCGGTCCCGCCGCAGGGACAGGAGTTCGCCGAGCCGGAACCCGCAGAAGGTGTCCAGGAGCACCATCAGGCGGTAACGATCCTCGATGATGTCGGCCAGCCCGTAGACCTGGGAGATGTCGGCCACTGGACCCTCCGGCGATCGCTCGACACCGGCCCCCCAAATGGTGCATGGGTTGCGCATCAACAGACCGTCCCCGACTACATCTTCGGGTCGATCTGTGAGCGCTGTGGCTTCTTCGAGACCGGTCCCCAGTTCCTCACCATCTTGCGCCGCCAGCGAGACGACGCCGTCGGCACGGCAAGAGGATCGGGCGGAGCTCCTCGAGGGCTTCATCGAGAACATCGACGGCGAGACGTGAATGTGGTTCCATGTGCCTCAGCCGAGGTCCCGTGGATCACCCATGTGATCGCACTTCGGGGCCAGGAGGCCAGACCGATGTCGTACATCCGCCTTGGACTTTGAACCAACAAATGCTGAAGCAACGTCTAGGAGGAGCGACTCTAGGGTGCGCCCATGTCACGAATCGGCACGGTTTTGCTAATGGTCGTCGGAATCGCTGCGGGCCTGATCACCGTGCCCGCAAGCGCGGCGGCAGACCACCATCGGCACCTACATCGAACTTCCGTCGTTCTACTTAGGCGACGCCAACGAGTGCTTTCCACCTAATCCGGAGACTCAAATCAACGCACCCGTGAGGGCATCTGCCATCACCCCGGACAACGAAGGCATCTGGCAGGCAGCGGCGGACGGAGGGGTCTTCACGTGCGGGGATGCCGGCTTCTATGGTTCGGCAGGTTCCGAGCCGTTGGTGGCGCCGATCGTGGCGATGGCGGCGACTCCGGACGGACGGGGTTATTGGTTGGCCGCCGCCGACGGAGGGGTGTTCACCTACGGCGACGCCGCCTTTTTCGGATCGGCGGCCACGTTCTTTCACGCGCCGTTTGTTGCGATCACCTCAACCCCTGATGGTGGTGGCTACTGGCTGGCCGCCGCCGACGGAGGGGTGTTCAGTTTCGGCGACGCCCGCTTTTACGGATCGGCCGAACCCTTCGGGCTCGCTCAGCCTGTGGTCGGAATGGCTCGCGCCCCTGATGGTGGTGGCTACTGGGTGGCGGCCGCCGACGGAGGGGTGTTCAGCTTCGGCGACGCCCGCTTTTACGGATCGGCTGAACCCTTCGCATTGAACGCGCCGATCACCGGGATCGCCGCCAGAACCAATGGCGATGGTTACTGGTTGAGCGGGGCCGATGGCGGGGTGTTCGCCTTTGGTGACGCGCCCTTCTTCGGGGGGAGTCCCTCGGAATCTGGTCCCCGGCCAGACCCTGTCGGGGGAATAGCCGCCACGCCGGACGGCGGCTACGTGCTGTTCTTGAGCCCTCCGGCTTATGACAAAAGCAAACCTACGGGCATGAGTGGCTTCGACTTGGCCCGACAGAACTACGTGGGCAACAACGACTACTCGGCGGCCCTCCACAATCTATTCCTCGACCAAGCCACGTTGTACCTCCAAATGGGTGAGACATTAGACAGCAATAGCCCGCAAAAATCTGGGTATGCAGCGGCCATCGACGAGCTTCAACAGCTCGCGATGATCCCCAACATGGTGACCCCCGCGCAGGCCGCGGAATTCGCCGGGTTGACGGCTGGGCTCGACGCTTTCTTCGGCGTTCCGGAGTTCGACCAAGGTTGAGGACGAGGAGCGAGGCAGGTCGGGTATCACAGCGTAAATCGTCCTCGACTCCGCCGCTTTTTCCTGGCATCGACGTGCCCCCTACCGGCGGGATGCACACAGGTCAAACCTCCGACAACATGGAGCGGTGACCCCTATTCAGCCGCTCTAGGTCATGGTCTCGGGTCCTCCTGGAAGTGGCAAGACAACGATGGCAATACGAATGGCTCAGGAGATGCGTCTGCCACTGCTTGCGAAGGATCTGAACAAGGAGACCTTGATGTCAGTATTGGCAGTCCCCGACCTTGACACGTCGAGGATGCTCGGACAAGCCACGGTAGAGGTCATGTACACAGTGGCGGCCGCGTCTTCAGGTGGGGCCGTCCTCGTCTGCCGGTGTGATCGTGAGGTCGCACTTACTCGGTATTGACAGCGTTCCCAGCATCGCCATCCCGGCCACTTTGATGACCGTCGCTCGGACGACGAACTCTGAAATGACGAGGCAACCGCTCCGGTCCGGCTCCTCAAGCCGAACGGCCGAATCCTCAGAGGAACGCCAGCGAACCTAGCGGCCAGATCCGCATTTCGACCTTCCCCACAATTTCAGATCGAGTGATCGGACCCCAAAAGCGACTGTCGCATGAGTTGGCTCTGGCGTCGCCCATGACGAAGTAGTCGTTTGCCGGGATGCGGTACGGATGCGCCAGATTGAAGTCGGCATTGCCTGGACCCGGATACGTGGTTCCTTGGACCGAAGCGGGGAGCCAGGATTCGTCCAACAATTTGCCGTCTATCTCGACCCGTCCTCGCCCGTTCAGAGAGACTGTCTCCCCCGGTAGTCCGATCACTCTCTTCACGAGATCTTCTACTGGCGGCCCACCACAGTTCTCGTGGGGTGGCCTCGAAAAAACGACAATGTCCCCGCGGTTGACCCCGTGGAGGTGGTAGCTCAGTTTGTTGACGACGATGCGGTCACCTACTTGGAGCGTAGGGATCATGGAACCCGACGGAATGAAGTAGGTCTGGACGACAAACAACCGCAGAAGTACGGCTACGGCTACTGCAAAGGTGACGACGACAACGCTTTCAGCGAGCCAGTGCTTCGTCTTTGACGGTGAAGGATCGGCCCCGTCCGCCATCGGTGTCGCCTCCACACTGGCCCCACGTCGCGTCATCGTTCTGACCGTAAGAGTGCGTCAGCCGAAAGGTCTTAGATCTGTCCGGACAAGGCTGACAAATGCAGTTCCAACCGCGTCCCGGCCATGCGGCCCGTCGCCGGCCGAAGGCGTTGACCAGAGAATCGTTGCCAGCGCAATCAATACGATGGAGGCGGCCACCCCGACAAGTCCATGCCAACGATGACGCGTCCGAGGGGTCGCCGCAACGAAACTCAGCCACGGAGCGGGTGGGTGGTCTGGAACCTCCGACACGAACGAGTGCAGAGAGTGCCTCAACCGCTCCTCGACATCTGCGACCGATCGGTTCATGGATCCAGCTCCTTCCGAAGTGTTTCGATGCCCCGATGAATCAGAGATTTCACCGTGCCCATGGGACAGTCCAAGAGTTGGGCGATCTGTTCGATGCTCATGTCCGCGTAGTACCGCAGACCCAGAGCCTGGCGTTGGCGAGCGGGCAGCTTTCGGACAATGGCGATGACCTCGTCCACTTCGGGCATCAGTACAGGTGCGGGCGGCCTCGGTGCGAACCGACGTTCGACCTTGATCCGGCGGTGATGATCTCGTGCAGCGTTGACGACCATTGTTCGTAGGTACGAATGGGGATCTGTGGGGAGGGCACGGGTTGCAAGGCGAAGGAAGACGTCGTGAACGATGTCTTCGGCTCTGCTGCGGTCACCCGTCATTACTAGGGCCAGGCGGACGAGAGATCCCCACTCGGCCCTATACACGTCCTCGATGGATAGTGGGTCCGGCACTAGAGCCCGAGTAATCCCGCCCAGACCATCCGTGACCATCGACACACTGCTTACACGTTCAAGTTCCCGGAAAGGTTGCGCTCAAGTGGACGATTCCTCCGCCTGCCCCCGAAGGCCGGGAAGGTGGGACATCTAGACACGACTTGGACACCCCTAGCGCCCGTTCGATGACGGCGTGACTGCCGTCAGGCCGGCCGGTATCTTGGCCCAGTGCAGGCAAGCGGGTGGCAAAACGGCAGTCCAAGGAGTTCCGGTGCCGGGTACGGGATCAGGATCGCGAAGGCCGACCGCGACCGCTACTTCGTGCCTGGCTGGGACAACGTTGAACTCGAATTCCCCGACGGTCAGCGGGTTGAGGTCGAACTCACTAGATCTTTCTGGAAGCCCGAGACCCCGTATGCCGAGCTGCGCGACGCCGCCATCGGCCGATGGCTAATAGCGCAAGGGGCGGCACCATGGTCGAAAGGCTCTCCGCCAAGGCTGGTCCTCGCCCCACTTGGTCCAAAGCGTTTCTCTGTGACGCCATCTGGCTGAGCATCTTCAGCGTGTCCGCCGTCAGCCAGACGTAGCCAATTCGGATCCTCGATTTGGGATACTTGCAGTCTGGAGCACGAGGAATGCTTGGAACTACTTGAAACCATCGTCCGGCCCTTCCCTGATTTGATTTGGTGTCGAGTGGACGTCGGTCGTTATCGACTCAAGGATCCGAACTGCTCGGACCGAGACATTCTTGATTTCCTCTTGAGAGACGATCGAGCTGCTCACTCGTACGTTGCTCCTCGTCCGTCGCCCTTCCTCGACGCCACGGCACAAGCCGTCCATGGGCCTTACGTCCTCTCCGAGCTTGATCCCGACTCGTTCGATCGTTCCTCGCCGGACGATCTGTGGGCCCACCTCTAGGAGTTCGTAGACGAGTGGCGTCCCGTAGGTCGCAAGCTGGCAGATCTGAGCCTCGACGACCTCCTGGGCCCGACGCTAGAGATCGCTGACAGCGTCTACAGACTTCAAGAAGACCAGACCAACTTCCATCGCGTTCATGCAGATCTCAAGGTTCTTGGGAGCTTTTCGGAGTTCGTAGTAATCGCCGGTGCTTCTCGCACCGTGCTCGACCTAGTTACAGCGCAGGACTAACGGCGAGCGTTGATCTCCGTCCCAATTTGCCTCGAGTACATGGCGTGCCTCAGAACGCCGGCAGTAGGGCAGCGCGTCCAATGGCACGGCCATCATCGTGGGACAGCGGATGGAACATGAGCCGATGTCTCCGCTAGGGAATCAGAGGTGTCGCCCCGACAACAAAGTTCAGCGGGCGTTGGTGGTGCGCTTGGAAGGCAACAGCAGCAAGACGATCAACGTGATAATGGAAAAGAAAAATCCCAGGATAAGCCAGCCAATAGCGTGCCGACCCTTGCGCTTAGCGATGTTGTAGATCCAGACCATGATCAAGATCCAGATGATGAAGCCAATGACGCCCCCGAAAGTGGCTCCGGCGTTAGCTAACACTGCGTCACCGTGTAGTGGTGGACGAACATACTGTGACCTCCAAGGGACGCCTGGCTGATGAAGTGGTCTGTCTCAGGAAGTGTACGCCGAACTACTCTCGCCCTCCGTTCAATTGGAGGAGAGCTGGACCGTAGCCGGTCACCTGTACCTCAGTGACGCCGGACGCCCAGTGGATGGACACGCCGGTCGACCCGCCGCTGAGCGAGCAAGGACCATGTGGACATAGGCGTATCCGTTGGACGCAGGAACCCGCTTCACCCAGCGATGCTGCTACCGACCGAGCCCCGAACGCTGGATTGCGTTGTGGCAGGAAGCCCCGATGCTCCGTGGGGAGGCGCGTTTACGATCTGACCCGTGACGGAACCGAACCGCCATCTCATCTTTGAGGCCGGATTCAACTGCCGAGACCTGGGCGGGTACAGGACGGATGATGGACGAACCATTCGATGGGGTGTTGTCTACAGATCTGGCTCGTTGCATCGACTCACAAGCGCAGACCTCGAGTGTGCCAATCGGATTGGTTTTCGCACGGTGATAGATCTCCGTTCCAGCGCCGAGCTCGAGCGTTCTGGCCGTGTTTCGGGAATCGATGTTGCGTTCCATCACGCACCGCTCTTCGAGGAGGACTCTCTGCCCTTCAAATGGGCGGAGCCCGACGATCCAGAGCCTCCGCTCGGGCAGGACTACGTGGCCATCGCAGAGAACGGAGCAAGCGCGTTGGCCACTGCCCTGGGCGTCATCGCTGAGGGTGAACACCCCGTAGTTTTCCATTGTGCAGCAGGAAAGGACCGAACGGGAATTCTCGCCAGCCTGTTGCTCTCAGCGTTGGGTGTCTCCGACGAGGCGATCATGGAGGACTATGAGCTCACGAACCTTTCTCTGGAAGCTCACCTGTCCTGGGCCAAGGTCAACGACCCTAAAGAGGCAGCCGAGATCGCTGCGCGCCCCAGGTGGTTGCTGCAGTCGTCGGGACCCGCGATGAAGGCGTTCCTCGAAATCCTCCGGACGAGGTATGGCTCGATCGAGGACTACCTGCATGGCCTCGGCGTGACAACCGAAAGGCTAGATATTCTTCGAGCACGTCTCCTTGAAGCTGAAAATGAGAAATAGAGGTGTCCCCGTACATTGATACTTCTCTGAGGGTCCACCGCTTGATTGCTGGTTCTAAAAGCTTCGTGAGTACTGGCAGGTTCGCCTGACTTGGAGTCCCGTGACGTTGCAAGACATCGTCGACCGAATTCTTCCAGCGGCACATTGACAGCGGCACGTCCCGTCTCCGAGTTGGGGTGATTGGCCCGGCTTGCAGCAACAAGCCTGGGCCGCCCGTCGCTCCCATCCCGAACGGCCGTGCCATCCCTAACTCCGTTAACAGGAGGGATGACCATGACCATGGTAGAGGCTGCGCGGGGTGTGACTGGCGGTGTCGACACTCATCTCGACATCCATGTGGCAGCGGCCCTCGATCCGCTCGGCGGCCCGCTCGCCCGTCACCCGCAGCAGCGGCGCGGGCTGACTGCGAAACGAGATCTCAGCGTGCGACTTGGTTGTTGGTTGCATGGTCATGTGACGCAGTACCTAATCTCCCCGCTCATCGCGTCAAGTCCTCCCTTCATTGGTTTGGACGGGGTGGGGGTTCGTCCACCAGGACTTTTCGCCTGATGCGTACTTTTGCAAGCACCTTCCGCACGAATGAGCTTGTGAATGCACGCACAAGTGGGCGATTTGGCACCCCTGGAAAGGAAGACGGACCAATGGCGACGATAGGAAACAAGGGCTGGATGCTGGTGTGGGCTGCCGTCTCCGTCTTCGCTGTCCTCTGCGTCCACGCGGCGGTGTGGAACTGAGACCACCCGTCTTCGATACGAGCGCTGTCGACTCTGCCGAAGCGCTAAGCCGACAGGTCCGTAGTCACTCGTAGCCCACTATCGAACGGGAGGGCGGCTCATGCCGCCGGTTGCCGGGTAAAACCATTTTCCCGGTGAGTGTCCCGGACCACCGAGTCGAGATTATTGGCGAATGTTTCCCTTGTTGTCGCTTGTGCTGACGGTCTGATGTACCGTCAAACTGATGTTGAGCGCCCCGCAGACTCGATGGGAACGATTCAAGCTGTGGCTGGCTCGGCGTATCTCCAACAGAAAGTACTGACGCTGCTTCCAGGTGCCCGTGTAGGCCGGGAGTGGTCGCCACCTACCAGCACATCAGGGCCTGGGCTCCGTCGTCCACCGAACACAACACAGTGGGCTACGTTCTCTCGATGGTCGAGGAAATCGCTGGGGCGACGCGTTTCGACCAAGCCAATGTCGTGCAGCGCGGTATGCGGCTTCTGGCTGGAACGCGGCCTATGGCGTGGCTGTTCGCACGGGTGCTGCACCACCTCGATGGCCCGGTACTGCGACGCAGCGCCGGGCGTCACTCCGTCTCGGCCGCGCTGACCGGGCTACCCATCATCGAGCTCACGACCGTCGGTGCCCGTTCCGGCGAACCGCGGACTTTGCCCCTCGTCGGTGTGCCCGATGGTGATCGGCTTGTGCTCGTTGCTTCGAACTATGGCAAGCCGCAGAATCCGGCCTGGTACTACAACCTCAAAGCCAATCCGCTGTGTAGCGCCACCTTTCGCGGCCAGCGTCACGAGATGGAGGCCCATGAGGCCGAGGGCGAGGAACGCCAGCGCCTATGGGAGTTGGACGTGTCGGTGTACCCGCCACGTAACCACTACGCACAACGAGCCGGCAAGCGCCGCATCCCGGTAATGGTCTTGCAGCCGGCGGCGACGCCGACCGACTAACGAGCCCGATGACGTTGGATAACCTGAGGCGTAGAGATGATCTGGAACGTATCAGTATCCCGCCAAAGGTCTGGTCTGATCGAACCCTCTTGAGCGGGTTGGACGTGTCCCCTATCGTGGGACGGTGAACTCACTTGGGCACCTATGGGGAAGTCGAAATCAGTTGGTCAAGGAGTCTTCGGACCCTGCATTCGATCTCGTCAACGATGGGTCGGACCTCTTCGATTGGGAGTCCAGCAGGGTCGTCAAGTTGCCAATCCAGATACCGCTTGCCTGGGTAGACCGGACAACTGTCCCCACAACCCATGGTCACGATGACGTCTGCCATCCGCGCCGCGCCGTCAGTCAACGGCTTCGGGAACTCCTTGGACGTATCAAGGCCGCGCTCTTTTAATACAGCGACCACTGCGGGATTGAGTTGATCACCAGGTTCGGAGCCGGCCGATTCCACTCGCAGCCGACCCCCGGCGTAGCGGTCGAGCAGGACGCGGGCAGCCAGACTCCGTCCAGCGTTGTGGATACAGAGGAACAGCACGGTGGGCTTATCGGTCATGTCGATTCCCCGACGGTCGATGGGATGGTTGCCACATGCGGGAGGACGATGTCTGCCGCCTCCTTCGCAGTGATATCCGGGTAGAGCACCTTGATGAGGATGTAGGCCAGAACGCCACCCGCGAGTTGGGCGGCGATGAAGCTCGGGACCGACGACGGTGCGATCCCAGCGAACGAATTGGAGAACATTCGACCAACAGTGATGGCCGGGTTGGCGAAGCTTGTGGAGCTGGTGAAGAAGTAGGCAGCACCGATGTAGGCGGCGACTGCCGCAGGCGCCTTCTGGGAGCGGCCACTCCGGGCCAAGGCGAAGATCACCAGGATCAGGCCCAGCGTTGCCACAACCTCCGATAGGAAATGTGCAGGTATCGCCCGATGGTGGGTTGAGAGGCTGACTGCCGCTTTGGAGAACATCAGGTTGGCGACCATTGCTCCGCCGATGCACCCGACCACCTGAGCTGGCACGTAAGCGCTGGCCGTCCGCCAGTTCACTCCCCCGAAGGCGGCGTCCACGAAGGACACCACGGGGTTGAAATGACCGCCCGACACCGGTCCGAACATCAAGATGATGGCGTACAATCCACCAGCGGTTGCCGCTGCGTTTTCCAGGAGCTCGAGGCCAGTGTTGCTGGGCGAGAGCTGTTGGGCGGCGATCCCCGAGCCGATGACGACGGCGGCCAGGAACGTGCTCCCCAACATTTCAGCCAGCACGCTCCTCCACAAAGGAGTGTGCCTCATCAGCAGCAGGTCTGACTGCCGACCTTGGCGACGCAGCAGGAACTGTCCCCGGCGATACCTGTTTCTGCGGGGGCATCGGCCAGCACGGCGTAGACCTCCCAAGGAGCACCATTCGGGTCCTGCACCCAGACCTTGTCCTGCACGGCGTAGCAACACGTGGTCTGGTCTTGCGTCTTTGTGGCCAAGCCCGAGCCATTGAGTCGAACAGAAGCGGCCGCGACCTCGTCGGGTGTCTCCACTTCCACGCCCAGGTGGTTGAGCGCACCCGCAACGCCGTGTGCCCGGGCCTCAGCGTTCTCCATCAGCACCAGCTTCAGCGGCGGATCAGCGATGGCGAAATTCGCATATCCGGGCTGACGTTTGGCAGGTTCTGCTCCGAAGAGCTTGGAGTAGAACTCGACCGCAGAGTCGATGTCGGCGACATTGAGGGCGAGCTGAACTCTGGACATTGGGATACCTCCGGTACATTCACACTTGTCGATACGTCGAGTATGATCGACCCATTCACATCCGTCAATGGGAGGATGGTCAGATGCCCAGAGCAAAGTCGGCGATCAGGGTCCGCTCCGATGGCGAGTGTTGCCCCTCAGTTCTGTCCGCTCCTCTGGATGCTGCCGCGGCGGCTGAGCTGGCGAGCGGATTCACCGCCCTGGCCGATCCAGTTCGTCTCCGCGTGCTGAGCATGTTGGCCGACGCCGCCGAGGGCGAGATATGCGTCTGCGATTTCGTCGGCCCGCTCGGGAAGAGCCAGCCGACCATCTCGCATCACATGAAGATTCTCGGTGAGGCGGGCCTGGTCCACGGAGACAGGCGGGGCAAGTGGGTCTGGTATTCGCTCAACCATCGACGCCTCGCCCAGCTTCGGGCTGCCATCGACACCTGAACCATGAAGCGGCTCAACCTGCAAGCCGCTCATCGCCCGTCGTCATTCCATTCGCCGCAAATAAAAGTTCTCGTTGACCAATGTCCGACCCTGTAGCACGGAGTGTCCTGCTCTCGACGATTGCGCGCGAGTGGAGCCGGATCGGGATCATCGGCTTCGGAGGTCCACCCGCTCACATCGCGCTCTTGCGGAGACTCTGCGTCGAGGATCGCGGGTGGCTGAGCGCCCACGAGTTTGAAGACGGGATCTCGGCTACGAACCTGCTTCCTGGTCCCGCCTCGACGCAGCTGGCCATCTTCTGCGCCTGGCGGTTGCGCGGACGCCTGGGCGCATTGATTGGCGGCATCTGCTTTATCGCTCCCGGGCTCGTCATCATCCTGGCCCTCTCGGCAATCTTTTTGGCCGCGCACCCGCCTCTGTGGGTTCTCGGCGCTGCTGCTGGTGCCGGCGCAGCGGTGGCCGCCGTCGCCCTGCACGCCGCCATCGGCCTCATACCGGCAAGCTGGCGGAGGACGGGCGTCGTGCGAGCACGCAAGGTCCGCTGGCTCTGCTATTTCCTGGCGGGAGGTGTTTCGGCGGCGACCATCGGTCCCTACCTCGTGCTCGTCCTCGTGGTCTGCGGCGTAATCGAAATCGCCTTCGAAGGTGGCTTCACCTTCACCACACCCAAGTCCGTCCTCCTCCTTTTTCCGGCTGCGGCGGTCCCGGTCGTTGGAGGCATGGCCGCGCTCTGCTGGGTGGCGCTCAAGGTCGGCGCGCTGTCCTACGGCGGAGGCTTCGTCATCATCCCTCTCATGCAGCACGACGCCGTAGTCACGTATCACTGGATGACGGGCGCCCAGTTCCTGAACGCGGTGGCGTTGGGTCAGATCACACCAGGCCCAGTGGTCCAGACGGTAGCGGTCGTCGGCTATGCCGCCGGCGGTCTCGGTGGCGGTCTGCTCGCCGCTTTCATCGCGTTCGCTCCGTCATTCCTCTTCATCCTTATCGGTGCATCGCATTTCGACAGGTTGCGTGCTGACGCGCGCGATTCAGGCCTTTCTTACCGGAGCGGGTGCCGCGGTCATTGGTGCAATCGCCGGGTCCGCCATACCACTTGGTCGGGAACTGGCGCATGTGTGGCAACTGGGCATTCTTGCTCTCGCGGCGATCTGGCTTCTCGGGTTACGGCGAGGAGTCGTTCCGGCGCTCGTTACGGCTGGGGTGCTGGGCGTGGTCGCTGTCATGGCCGGTGCACCCCCCTGATCCTCAACCAGGCTGATACCGCGGGGCCTCTCCCCAGCCCCATTCGGCCACCGGAGCATGTAATGCATATGAAGAGAAGGGCAAGGATTCGGCATCAGGTCGGTCCTTCGATTTCGCTGTCGCTGCTCAGACCGCTCGTACCTCGGCGAGCCGTTTGACTGCGTACTCGTCGTCCCAGCAGACAGCGGCTTCCCATGCGGCCGATGCTTGTGCGGCGATGTCGTACGCGCCGGCGTCAAGGCCGGCGGCATTGTGGGGCAGCACCAGGTCGAGGTCAGGGACGTCGACGTGCGACTCGTCCCAGTCGATCAGCGTGACCCGATCCGCGGTCATGCGGACGTTGCCAAGATTGTTGGGGTCGCCGTGGACGACGCATGTCTGATGTCCCGTAAACCTCGCCCAAGCTGTTCGACATCGAGCAACGCCCTCAGTCGGCATCGCGCCAAGGTCGATCTTTGTCCCGGCCTCAGCGTGCAGGAGGTCTGTCGACGACCGCCAGCCCGGGCGCTGCGGCCAGCCCTGCGTCAACCGGTGCAGCTGGCGGAGCGTATCGGCCACGCGACGCCAGTCGGCTTGCGTCTCGGGCGGTGCGCCCTCCACGTAGGTCATCACCATCAGACCTTCGGCGAACAGCCGGCCATCCGTCGTCGGGATCGGCAGCGGCACGGTCAGACTTTTACGGTTGAGGTGTTGGAGGAGGTCGGTCTCCCACGCGAGATCAGCGTCGCTCCTGGTACCGAGACGACCGACCGCGCAGTGCCCGTTGACGCGCACGACCCACACGTCGTTGGCGACTCCGCCGGCGAGCGGCTCCATGCGAACGGCGTCGTCACCCCACTGCTTGAGTGCATCCCACCCCACGGATCACATCTTCGCAGAGCTCAAAATGGAAGGCTCCTCGCCTGCCCAACGAGGAATCTGCGTGTTCGAAGAGTGTAGGTCCGACCTGGGGTCGCCGTTCAGCCAACGAGGCGATGGACCTCGGTGATCGTCACTTCGGGTTCGCCCATCTTTGAGGGGTCGAGGCCTCTTGCCACGGCAACCTTGCCGATGGCCGGCGTCAGCGGTGACTGGACGCGTGGGCGAGAAGCGCAGTTCGCTGCGTGATCTACAGGTTTTGGGCACCACGTTGTCGGGGAACCCCTGGCTCGAGACGAATCAGTGCGGCTGGGCATCCTGTTGCAACGAGTCGGCGTATGGTCCAGGTGGTTAGGTATCCCTTACGTGATCGAGTTATGTCACCCGATCCGAGGCACCGCGGCATCGTATTGAGGTGGAGGCGTGGGACGGCGAGGTCTATCGGAAGTACGCGGCTCCTTCGACCTCTGACCCAGCAACGCTGCAGATGTGGTGTCAGATGCCTACTCAGCTGTTCGGATCTCCGGGCTGGTCGACCGTTCACGAAAACGCTCTTATCTCTACCGAAGCGTCTTCAACAGAGCCACCAAGTCCACCGCGCCACCGGCCGCCGCCGAGCGAGAGAGGAGAGGCTGGCGCTTCCGGACCAAGTCGACCCCCAGAGATTCGCCGAGGTGCTCGGGGCCGTCCAGCGATTGAGCGTGAAACAGCGAGCCGTCATCGTGCTCACCTATTGGGAGGACCTCGGCCCGTCTGCAGTCGCGCAGCTAATGGGAATCAGCGAGGGGGCGGTGAAGCGGCACCTCGCCCGCGCTCGATCCCGCTTGAAGGAGGAACTCAGGACAAATGAATGACAAGCTCGATATTCAGATCCGAAGCCTGGTCATCGAGCTCGTCGACGCAGCGCCACCAGCGCCGTCCCTTCACGAGCTCGAGGATACGGAGCGCATCCGTGCCTCTGCCGAGGAATCTCCCCGCCGATCCGAAGGTTCGGCAAAGGCATACGATCGGACCCGCAAGTTTCGGCGATCCGCGGTGCTGATCGCCTGCGCTGCCGTCCTGATCGTGGCGGGTGTCCTGGTCGTCGGGGGCGGAGGCGACACACCACAGACCGGCAGGCTGCCTCTTCACTCGGGCACCTGGAGGCTCGCTGACGACGTACTTTCGGGCACATGGAGCCAATACACGCATGGACCGCCGCGTGGTTCGCTGACTTGCCCGACCACGTCGGTTTGCTATGTCATGAGCGGCCACTACAACAGTCCCTACGCGGGAGCACCATTGCTCGGCGTATCGCTCTATGCGAGTTCCGACGGGGGCCAGATCTGGACTGCGCACCCGATGCCCAATGGCTTCGCCCCCACGAGCCAGATCGCATGCGGCAGTGCGTCCAACTGTGCTGCTGGAGGCACCCACAACGGCCAACCTGTCCTTGCCGCGACGAACGACGGCGGAGCGACGTGGGCGCTCGGTCCACTCCCGAGCAATGTTGGCCATCTCGACACGTTGTCGTGTCCCTCGGTGAACTTTTGTGCCGGCCTCGCTGCAAGCAGCAACGACTTGTCCAAGGAGACAACCGATGCCACCTTTCTCTTCACCACAGACGGTGGCATGACGTTCACCGACGAGCCGCTCGTGACCGGCGATTCGATGCAGTCGCTCAGTTGCAGTTCGGAGCAGGACTGCACGGCCATCGGATGGAGCGACAACCTCGGGGGGCCCGGCAACTTCGCTGCGGGGGTGTCAGCTCGAACCACCGACGGCGGTGCGACCTGGTCGCCTGGCACGATTCCGGACGGCCTCGGCGTCGAGTCGGACTCGGCGCTGTCGTGTGCCGACGCGCGGCACTGCTGGATGACTGGATTGATCGCGATCCCATTTCAGAACACGCCCCAATGCGCTGAGCAGTCCTTTCCGGGATTAGGCGCGACGACCACGCCGACCACAAGTGTGCAGAGCCCCGCAGTCGCAGCGGTTGCCCCTCCTCGCCTTCCTCCCGACCTGCCCTCGGAACCCGATCTCCGTCTCACCGCCGGCTCCGAGATCAGTCGCATCAGGATCCAGGGCGACTTCTCAGAAGGCGACCTCGCGGACCTGCTCGTGGAGGACTCGCATATCGTCCGTTCGTCATTCACAGCCACAAATCTCTATCGTCTCCGCCTCATAGATGTCCTGGTGGAAGGAAGCGACTTTTCGGGCGCAGACATGGAAGAGGCCTCTTTCACCCACGCGACTTTCATCGGTTGTCGTATGTCGGGCGCGCTCCTCCCTCGTGCCTACATGCAAGATGTCACCTTCTCGGAAGGAAGGCTTGACGGAGTGAACTTCCGAATGATCGAGGGCGAACGGGTCGTCTTCGATCATGTGAACCTCGAGCGTGGCGAGTTCTATTCAGCACACTTGAAGGCCGCACGCTTTTTCGACTGCGATCTGAGCGGAGCCGATGTGTCTCAGGTGAAGCTTCCAGGAGCCCGCTTTCACGGATCGGTCCTTTCAGAATCAAGGGCAGCGAATACCTTCGGGACGTGGTGATTGAAAGCACTCAAGTCCTCCCGTTGGCCAAGGGGGTCTTTGCCGGCCTGAACATTCGGGTCGAGGACGAGCGGGAGTTCGATGTTCGACTCTTGGCCGGAGATGCTTCGCCAAGATCGTCGAAGCGTTCCACCTAACACTTAGCCGGCATTGGGGGCTACTCAAAAGCCCCAGCGTGTTTGACTGAACGTTCCTCCCTTGCCAAATCCAAAACCGGTTTCGGGTGCCACGCGGTAGACGAGAACCTCTGCTCGCCGAATGGCGTCCCCCAGACCGGACCAGGTTCCATCGGGTGCGACGAAGTGCGATCCGTATTTCGTCTCGTAGGTGTCGGCGACACGTCCCAGCTCCGTTTGGTCGCTCACGCTTTGGGCCGTTCCTTCAATTACGAGATCGAGACCGTCGAGTGTGCTCTGCCCCGTCGTGAGGACGCAGTGACGGTTTCCCGAGAGGTTCTTCGCTTTTCGCTCGTTCGGTCCCGTGCAGAAGTACAGAGCTCCTTCGAGCCAGATTCCCAACAGGGGCGTGACATGCGGGCGACCGTCAGGTCGAACCGTCGAAAGCCAGTACACCTCAGCGTCGGCCAGCTCATCGCGAGCCTGCGACCACTCCGTTGGGGTCGCATTCGGGCTGCTGAAGGCGCTCAGCTCGGTCACCGGAACCGGTTCAGGCATGCCGCTCTCCGATCATTCACGTTCGCGCGCGCCACTACGGCGATGCTTGGCAGCTCGCTGAGGCCAGCCTCGCACGTGCCCCCGAGGTACGGAAGAGTGCAATCCGGTTCCGGCGAACCGAGTCAGGAGTCTCAACGAAATGAACGCCGGTCTACCGACGATGATCGGCTCGGGTCGCTCCGCCAAGGAGGAGCGCTGAATCACGTCTACCTTCCAGGTACAGGAAGCCCGTAGAATGGTTCTTGGGGGCTGAGCGCAGGAGGAACAGGTTGCGCGTCACTGGGCCCTGCAGACGCCGAGGCAGGCGCGAGTGCCGGACCATCTCCGCCAGAGATGGCGTCGTCTGTCCCAGGAAGAACCGCTACCCCGAAGGGATACGTCACACCACCTAGGGTTCTCGGAGATCTCAGGCCTTTGAACACGGTCATCGTGTTCGACGCCCCGTTGGCCACGTAGAGCCAACTGCCACTCAGCCCCAGACCGTCGGGATAGCCTCCCGTCTGGGCCACCGCGGCCACGGAAAGAGACGGCAGGCTCAAGAGCAATACGTCGCTGGAGCCTGCAGCAGCTACGTAGGCAGTTTTCCCGTTGGGCGAGATCGTGATCGCATCGGGCGTGCAGCCGGGATCGCCCTGCGCTTGGCACACCAAACTGACGGCGGTCCCGACGTGTTCGGTCGCCAGATTGATCGGGATCACCGTCGCGTGTTCGGCGTCAAGCACATAGGCCCGCTTGCCGTCGGGAGCGATGGCGATGGCTCTCGGAAAGTCATCTGGGGGGAGAGCGATGGGTGTCTCGGCCACCGGTGGCCACGTGGTGAGATTCACAGGAGTGATCTCGTCGGAACTGAACCCAGCGACGTACGCCATCGTGCTGTCGGGGGTGATCGCCAAGGATTCGGGATTCACGCCAACCCCAACAGGAGCAGCCACCGCCTCCGTGGCGAGGTCAACCTCGCGAATCTGATGCCCCGGGCTACTGGCTGTTCCCTGGAGGGTTACCACAGCGTCGCGGCCGTCCGGCGTGAGAGCGATGGCGAGCGGTCCACTCCCCACCGCGATCGGGCGGCCGGGCGTACCGGTGCGCAAGTCCACAGGGGTGACGGTATGAGCCGGCTTGTCGACGTAACCGTAGTCCGCCACATAGGCCTCTTCGGTGCTGGGGTCGATGGCGATACCGGTCGGACCGCGTCCGACGTTCGAGATGGTGCCTGCGAACGTGGCTCCTGAATAGACGGACAGAGATTTCAACTGGCTATTCGTTACGTAGGCCCTTGGCAAGGTCGACGTTGCGCCGCCCGCTCCGGTGGCCCAGACGGCGAGGCTCCCGATCAAGACCCCAGCCAGGGCACCGGCCGTCATGCCTCTGGCCCCGCAGCGGATAATTCTGCGCATTTCCCACCTCCCGCACGGGGGAAGTCTCGACTGTCTCTCCGTCCATGCCCCCCGGCTTCCAGGATGAGGCCGAACATAGCGGATCGCGCTGTTCGTGGGCCGACAGATGCGGATGTCGGGAGGGCAATGTTGGGCAACGGCGGGACGACATGCCGACTTGCCGTCGAGCGACCGTCTCGTGGCCGACGTTCTCCAACCGAGGTATTCAGCTGGAATCGTTGAGTTGACCCTCGGCCGCGGGGCGAGCGTCTCAGCCCTTTCTTGGAAGAGTCAACTGAATTCGGTTGATCAGGGGTGTTCGATCCATGAATCACTCCTCACTTACGAGGAAGGCGAAGCCACTCATCCCAGGTGATGTCAAGTCCTATGAACCGAGGTTCAGCAAAGGGCCAGCACTCCCCGACCCAGCGAGGAATGAGCACACTCAGGAAGGCGTCAAGGGGGGTCGAGACGAGATCGTCCACCACCCACCAGCTGATGTCGGCATCGGCCCCCTTTCGTTCCGGAGGGTCGATGTAGACGCATCCGGACAGGCTTCTCTCTTCTTCGTCCAGCAGGGCGTAGTTGAAGGATCGCCTCTCGACCATTTCGGACTCATGCCTTGCCAAATCAGCTCGATCCTGCTCGAGAGTCATCGACTCGAGTGGCCAAGTCCATGGACGCCCAAAGGTCGCCCAGAGGCGCTCTCTCGAACCCATGACAGCTGGGTAGTCGATGCCGACGTCCGATGCTCGAATGGGACGGAAATGATGCGCTGGCGGCACGACAAGGATTTGGGGTGGCTCAAAGTCCGTCGGAAGCCAGGCGTTCACGCTGTCTCCTCGTCCCGATTGAAAACGAAATCGCGATCTTCTCGCTGCACAGGAGGGTGATCCACAGGCACGCTATCGCTGTAAGTCAACGCCGACAATGGGTTCGCATGACGATCGACTTCTTGCGCACTTGCTGTCCCTCAGAAGGCAGCGTGCCTCCTGTTCGGAAGCTGCGCTCTGCTGGAAATTGACGATCGGAACAAGAACCCGAAGTCGGTAGCTGGTCATTGGTCATCGAGATGGTCACCATCATGGGATCGAAGAGCATCTCGTCCGAATAAGACGAAGTACCCGGGGCAGATGCTTCTCAGCCCGTCGTTTGCTGCTGTCGGTTGTTCGGCGGCTGGCCTGGTGGGTCCTACCGAGTAGATGAGACGAGTGCCATGACCACCAGGCAAAGGTGCGTCATTACCAAGGAAAACCACGTGTTCCCGGAACGGAGCGGCGTTATCCCTGCCGCCGGATTCTTCTCCAACTACCAGGCCCGCTGGCCTACAGCGTCGAGCATGGCCAGGCGGGCACTTGATTGTGTTGAACCGGCAAGTGTCCCAGTCCCTGGCAGGCTGAACCCCGGTACCGACCTGTCCCACGATCGAAATTCGTCCCCCGTCACTTCGCGGCATCAGCCCAGTATCTTTTGGCAAAGCGTCGCACCTCAGCGAATCGCTCGGCATCCTCGGGAGCCATGCCCAGGAACCCCCCGTGGCCGGCCGCCTCCCATACGTGAAGCTCGGCCTCAACTCCGGCGGCGCGCAGAGCTCTGTGCATCCGAACGTTGTCGGAGAGGAGCCGGTCGCGTGTACCGCTGAGGAGAATGGTGGGCGGGAACCCGCTCAGATCACCGAAGAGCGGAGAGATGTGGGGCTCCCTGCGGTCATGGCTCCCGGCATAAAGCTCGGTACACGGCTCGACGGGTCCCGACAGGACATTGTCCAGGCCATCGTTGATCTGCCAGGAGTCGCCCGATCCCGTGAGGTCGAAGGCCCCCGTGTTGAAGACGACCGCCGCAGGCAGAGGCAGTCCTTCGTCGCGGGCTCGCAGGATGAGCGCCGCTGCCAGGTTGCCTCCCGCAGAGGTCCCGCCCACAATGATCTCGGTCGGTTCGCGTTCGTCCAGGAGTACTCGGTACGCGGTGAGGCAGTCATCGAGAGGAGCGGGAAACGGATGGTCAGGCGGCATCCTGTAGTCCACTGACCAGACACGGACCTTGATCGCGTCAGCTGACGCGATCGTGGTCCTCTTACACAGGTCTCCGCCGCCGAGGACCCAAGCGCCCCCGTGGATGTCGAAGAATACACGGCGATCATCGTTGGCGACGCCCTCTGGCGTGACGACATAGAGGGGACACGGCCCGATGTCGCGGTCCTCGATGTCGCCCTTGAATCCGGCGGTGGCATCACCCACCAGTGAGCGGACGAAGGCATCGGTCTCGGTGACATAGACCTTCCAACCCTCGACGTCGTCAAGCGCTGGCAGTTCCTTCGGCGGGGGACCGAGTCGGCCCATGGCCAGAACCGCCTGAGCCTCTTGGCTGACAGACGTGGGGACTGGTATGTCTCGAGCTTGGACGTGAACCATGAGGCAATCGTACAGACGAGGGTCAAACATCGCTCGAGTTGCTGCAGGAGTTGAGACCTCACGCATGGATCCGGAGGCACCCAAGCTCGGCCGAGAGATCGTTAGAGCCTCGACAAGCCGCTGACGCCCTCCTTCAGCGAGGCGACAGAGTCGGCCAATCCCTTCTCGATCATCGAGAGGGGCTTCGCCGAATCCACCTTCAGGTCCACGGCCATGTTCGGATCCCAACTCTTGAGCGACCGCTCCACATGGCTCCAGTCGAGCTCGTACCAACCGGGGATTCCTCGCTCCCGGCGCTGCATCCGAGATCGATGAAGCTCCAAGTCGGAACATTCGGCCATGATCACGAACAGCCGAGCTTCGGCCTCCTTTGCGAGCAGTCGCAGCGACTCGATCTGCGGGGCCCGTGCAACGCCATCGAGAACCACCGAGGATCCGCGTTCGAGGTGGGATTGCGCCAGCGAGCGAAGGATTGACCACCCGACATGCGCATGGCCTCCGGGCTCCATGGCGTCGAGCGTCGCCTGAACCTCAGGAAATGGTCGGAGCCCGCTCATGGCCCAGTCGTGGGAGATGAGGGGTGCACCCAGCGCGCTGGCCACGATCCCGGCGACGGTCGACTTGCCGCAACCCTGCAGGCCGGTGACGACGACGAGGATCGGCGCATTGGCACGGTGACCTCTGGGGCCGGTCAACCCGAGATCCCGAAAGAGGGCCTTGGCCAGACCGCCCATCCGGTCCAACGGTAACTCCTCTTGTTTGAACCAACCCACCTCGGAGGTCTCATCTCCGTCCGGTCGAGGGGCACCCGCAATCACTGTGGCGTCGAAGACCGTGACGACGTAGGCCGTCTGATCGCCATTCGGATAGGTCACGCGATACTCGGGACCTCCGAGGACTCCGAGAACCCCGCCCAGCCTTACCGTGACCCCGGACTCCTCCTCGGCCTCCCGGACAGCACTCTCACGGGGACTCTCATCAGGCTCGACCGCACCGCCGATGGTGGCCCAGTTCCCCGTGTCGATGAGGCGGACGAGGAGAAGCCGGCCGGCCCCGTCTCGCGGCAGGACTGCCGTCGAGGGGAGTAGCAGAAGATCATGCCCAACCTTGTCCCGGAGGTTGCGAACGTGGGGTGAAATCACGATGCCAACGTAGCCTCGGACCTCGGTTTCGGCCGTTCTGACTGGTGTTTGGTGACAACACCGATGCTTTTGGCGCGCGCTCGATCTTGCGGGCTACGACCAACCGAGCTCGTGCAGTCTGGCTTCGCCGATGCCGAAGTGGTGGCCGACCTCGTGAAGCAAGGTGACGCGCACTCTGTGGGCCAACTCCTCGGTCGTCGTTGCCGACTCACAGATGGTGGCGAGAAAAAGCGTGATCTGATCGGGATTCGCTCCGACATAGGCACCCCGCTTCGTCAGCGGCACTCCCTGATAGAGGCCGTAGAGCGGGCCCGGGGGGCTCTCGTCGTCGATGATGATCGCAACGTTGTCCATCTCGGAGCGGAGCTGATCGGGGATCGTCGCCAGAGCCTCTGCGACCAGGGCCTCGAAGGCGTCGACGTCGATCGGATCCATGGCGATACGTTCTCACTGTTGGCGGCCCTCTGCGGTGCGCCAACGCTGCCAAGAGCCCGGCCAGTCCCCGATAGGTTGGCCTTCCGACGAGGGGAAGCTGGGCGACTTCCACGTTCGCGCTCGTGCGAGGCTATTTTGTAGCGCCAAGGGCGAATCTCAAAACACGCTTACGACTCGAGGGAGCGGCGGGAGAATTTCCCTCCCCGTGCCAGCGACGACAAGGACCCTTCATGACGCCTCCCCAGAACGAAGTCCGCTTGATCGGACACAAACAGCGGTTCGCCGAGTCGATCGCCCAGATCGACAACGAGTTGGAGTTCGCCTCGGGTGTTGCTGTCGCCGCCCGTCGAGACGAGGTGGTGGCTGCCGCACGGGCCGCCTACGGGCCCAGCGAGGATTTCCGTGGGGTCCGAGACGCCTGGGACGCCGTCTTTCCCGATGGGACCTACAGCGCCGAGGGGCTGGCCAGGGCCAAGCGGCTGGCGTAGGTACTGGGGCCCATCGTCTTCAGGCACGGCCCTTCAGGGGATCCACAACTCCGCTCCATCCCCTCAGTCCGCAATGAGCAGATATCTCATGCGGCGAAATTGCCGGCGCGCACGGGCGAGGAGCGCTCATCCCCATCATCGCCTATACAAGACGCATGGCCATCGTGATTGTGCAAGGAGTGTTCTCGATCGACCGGGATCAACGGGATCGGTTCGTCGAAACCAGCATCGAGTCAATGCGTTCCTCTCGGGAGGAGGAGGGTTGCCTCGAATATGTCATCGCGGCCGACCCCCTCGACCCCGAACGCGCGGTGTTGTCCGAACGGTGGGAATCAATGGACCACCTGCAGCAGCACCTCGCCCAACAGAGGAATGCCACTCGGGATGGCGAAGCCAGGCCGGCACCCCACAGTGTTGAGATCACGCTTTACGAGGTGGCGACGTCTCGCCCTCTGCGCTGACTCCCTCACCGAGTCGCAACGACCCCAACTCGTGGTCGTCGGGGCGCCGGGTGCATGCTCGATTTCCGCCCAACGCCTCCAAGGCGCTCGATGACTGGTTGTCGTCAGGGGCCTACCGCTATGGTCACCGTCCGATGTCGAGCCTGACCAGAGAATGACCGACCTTCTTGACGGCGATGCGTCGCTCCCGAACCGGCTGGGTCTGAACGCTGAACTCCATGAGGGTGAGTTTCAGATGCAGCTCCGTCCCCGGGCTGAGGTCTTGCACCACGGAGCCGTTCGGGCCAGCGTCTTGGCGCTGATGATCGACGTCGTGGCCGGGGTCGTGGTCGACGATGATCCCGACGTGTGGACCTTCACTTCGGATATGTCGGTACGTATGCGGCCACGCACGGCCCCCGATGACATCTCCACGCGGACCACGATCCTCCGGCGAGGCAATCGCTCGGCCACCGCCGTCGTTGACCTGGTCAGTGGCCAAGGAGAACCCGTCGCCACCGGTGCTATCGGATTTGCCAAGGTGCAACGTCGCGCACTCGATCCACCGAAACCTCAGGCGTCGGTCGGACGCATCATGGCCATGTTCGACGGGTCCAGCTTGCTCTGCCAAGCCCTACGCGAAGAGGCTGGTATTCGCGTGCTCGATCCCATGCAGGGCGTCGTCGAAATGGAGCTGACACCGGGCCTGCGCAATCCTGCCGGAACCCTACAGGGCGCAATGGTCGCCCTCGTGGCTGAGGCCGCCGCCGAAGAACTGGCGTCGTCGCGGTTCGAGATACCCGCAGTGGTCACGGATCTCGATCTCCGCTACCTGGCGCAGACCGGCGACGGTCCGGTCCGGACGCGATGTCGCTTGCTCGGGCAGGGACCAGACGCGCCGATTCAGGTCGAGCTTTTCGACACCTCCAACGACCGGCTCACCACGCTCGTCTACGCCCGCGTCGGCGTCGTTTCACAATAAGACGGGCTCTGCCTCGCTCCCGCCAGGAGCATCCTTCGGTGGAGCCCCTTCGCCAGTCCAACGCTTCATCAGCGGTGTCCCAATCCGGTGCACGGAGACGATCACACCACGTCAGTTCCACGTGGGCAACAATGCTGGCCAATGGCTTTCGGTCAACAATCAGGTCCAACCGCTTCGGCCTCACAGATAAGAGAGCTCTTGGCTCTCCTCAAGGAGGCTGGACACTCCGACTTCCGCGATGCGCGAGGACCCTTGGGGTTCAGTCAGCGTCAGGCGGCAGGCAAATTCTCCGCGATGAGGCGGATGCCTACATCACGCAGCTCCAGGATGCGGAGTCTGGCGGGAGTGTTCCGGTCGCCGCGCCGGCATGGCGGCAATCCACCCAGGAGCAGATATTGAAGATTTTGTCTTCCGAACAGCTCGCCGGTGAGCTCCGACGTCGCGGATGGACGGCCATCGAGCCCTGAAGAGGCCGACTCCGGGCCAGACTTCCGAACCCTGGGGAGACCAATCCCCAGCTGGGCGAGCACATTCTCCTGGGCGTGCCCTGGTAGCTGGGGGGTTCATGGCGGCACCGATTGGCTCGCAAGGGTCCGAGCCCGGCAGCGATGAAGTGGTGATCACAAGCTGTCTCGTGCACCCTTCATCCGTCGAAAATCCGGGGGATTCAGAGCGGCCCACGCTCAGTCTGAGCGTGAAACTGACCCTGCGTGACCCGAAGGCCGCCAAGTATGTGGGATTCTTGGGGCAATGACGCCAGAACAATTCCTTACCCGTTGCAAAATGATCTGTCACGTTGGTCCCGCTGGCGTTTGGGAGCTGATCTCCAAAAACGGTTTCCGGACGGCTGAACAATTGATCCAGGAAGCCGATCTGACCGACGAGGAACGACAAACCCTGCTTTCGACACCCCGACAAGACACAGTTCGCCTTCGTGTCGGCGGCGAAGACGTCACCCTCAGAGACCAGGGACCGTTGTCAGCCCGCAAGGACCTGAAATCGGACCCAGACGGAGTCGAGTTCCGCGATTGGATCCATCTCCTGAATCAACGGGTGTACTTCTTCACCGACCAAAGTTCCATGGAGAAGTATCTGGAGAGGTACGTCCAGATGGACGGCACACAGGATGTGATTTGGCTCTCACCGCTGAAGCTTCTGGAGTCCGAAGGAATCCGACTTGAGCTAGGAAGCCAGAACACAGGGACGATCGCCCGCCGAAGCGGCCCTCTCAAGACGACGGATGCCTTCGTTCCACTCTTTCGATTCCCCGACAAGCGGCCCGCCGAACTGACCGTATTCGGCGGATTCGATGACCTCACACCCGTCTTTCGGGCCGAGCGATATTTTCAGGATGGTCATCGCGAGCTCCTCAACTAACTCTGCGCACCCGGCACGATCATTGGTCGTGAGTGTCGTTGCTCAGATCAGGGAATGAGCACGATTTTTCCTCGGGTGTGGCGACGTTCGAGTTCCTCGAATGCATCGGCCACCTGATCGAGCGGGTACGTGGCGGCAACTGGGATCTCGATTTCTCCCGACGCGACAAGGTCCGCCATTTCGGTCAGGACATCCGAGGTCGATGCGGTGCCACTTCCATCGGCCTTGACTCCGAGTTCCTGGGCCTTTTCAAACGCAGTGATCGTCTCGATGCGCTCACGTGATATCCCAAGGTCCACGGCGAGTTCGACGTACTCGGACCCGAAGAGGTCGATGAAGGCGTCGATTCCATCGGCCGCCGCCGCCTGCAGACGTTCGGTCAGTCCGTCGCCATACTCGATGGGCACGGCGCCGTGGGATCGGAGCCATTCGGCGTTCGTCGACGAGGCAATGCCAAGGACATGTGCTCCCCGCAAGCCCAAGAGCTGCACCACGATGGTCCCGACACCACCGGCCGCCGCTGAGACCGCAACGGTCTCCCCCTTCTGGCCGCGACGGCGCGGACAGCGGCATAGGCAGTGCACCCGACGACGTACAGGGAGCCAGCGACTTCCCAACTCAGCTCGCGGGGTTTGCGAATGAGCTGTGAGGTCGGAACGGCGACATGGGTGGCGTGGCTTGATCGTTGCCAGGAGAATCCCAGAACGGCATCTCCGACGACGAACTCGTTGACTCCTTCGCCGACGGCGGTGACAAGTCCAGCGAGGTCGCTCCCCTCCCCGGAAGGAAAGGTCGCCGGGAATCGCTCGCGCAGTGCGCCTGACCGGATCGCGGTCTCTCCCGGGTTGATGCCGGCCGCCTTGACTGCGACGACAACCTCGCCCTCCCCTGCAATGGGCATTGACACATCGGCGACGTAGAGAACATCCCTGCCGCCATAGCGGTCGAAGCGCACCGCTCGTGACCCAGTGTCGCTCATCTGACTCTCCCATCTCCGGACGCGTCCAACTCGTACACACGGCGGTCCCGAATCCTGAGCCAGCCGCCCGAAGGGCAGCCGCCGCTTCCCTCTGACGTTATGGGTATGTGTCTGGCACCGCTCACGTGAACTGAGCGTCATGCGCGATCGCGGCGCGGTGTGGAGGGCGCCGAGCCGAGCGGGCTATCTGCCGTTGCGCTCGCGGTGTTTGCATCCCGGCCAGCAGCAAGGCCGACGCTGGCCTTCTTCCAGCTCCTCCTGGGTCCGGCGAATGCGGCGTTCTCGGGTTTTCTCCTGCTTGGCATCCTCGACCCAACAGATGAACTCGTTGCGCGCCAGCGGCGTGATGTCCGACCAGGCATGAAGCGCCGTGGGATTCTCCATCAACGCCCTTCGCAGGTCTCGAGGGAGCTTGTGCGCCACCCCTCCGGGCACTCTCGGGTTGCTCACGTTGGTCATGATGGGGCCTTCCCTGCGTCGATCCGGCATTCGATGAACATTCGGTGACGACGCCGATTCCTTGCGCATCTCGGTCGAATTGTCGACTGCCGCTTCGTCGTGTTGTTCGACGAGCGCCACACAGGCGTTCCCGACAAATGGAGGTTATCCACATGCCCCACCCCGTGATTCACGCTGAGATCCGTTCTGGCGATCCTGACACCACACGGAAATTCTACGCAGATCTCTTCGACTGGAAGGTCGCGTCCGAGGGCGCGTTTCCTGGTTTTACCTTTATCGACACGGGCGTCGAGGGCGGCACTCATGTCGCCATCAGCCCTCGTCAGGGTCCTGAGGACGAGGTTCTTTTCTTCGTGGCAGTCGAGGATGTGGCGGCCACTCTCGAGAAGGCCGAGGTACTCGGGGGCACGATCATTCAGTCGGCTCAGGAGGTTCCCGGCACGACGTTTGGGGTGTTCGCGGACGCTCAAGGTCACAAGGTGGGCATTGCGTCAAACGGCTGACACCAGCGGAATCTGGGACCGTCGCCGTCGTCGCCACCGTGCAGAGGCCGGCGCGATCGGGGAGCTCTCGATGTCGAACACACAACGGCCGGCTTCATTCGTTTGGCAACGACATCTTGGGGGTTCTCGCCCTCCATGAGCTGGGTCGGCTGCCTCAATCGGACGAGCTGAATTGCTTCGGGTCCAGGCTTCATCCCCCCAGGAGGATCGCGACGCGGAGTCCGGACGCACTCGTGGCTCAATGAAGACTCCCTTCCGAGCCAGCCCATTTCACTCGCCCGCGATTCACGGGCTCACCCAAATATCGCGGGGGCTGCAGACTTGCAGCATCCATACTGGGTCCATGGAGCTCCTGGCACCACGGTTGATCCTCGCATCGAATTCCAAGGCACGACTGCGAGTTCTTCGAGACGCAGGTTTCGACCCCGAAGTAGCCGGGAGCGGAGTGGACGAGTCGGTTGGTGACGTGACGACCGCAGAGGCGGTGATGATCCTCGCCGAACGCAAGGCAAATGCGGTGGCGCCCCGGTTTCCCGAGGCGCTCGTCCTTGCCTGTGACTCAATGCTCGAGCTCGATGGGACGTCGGTAGGAAAACCAGGGTCACAGGCCGACGTTGTGAAGGTGTGGGAGCGCCTTGCGGACCGACGGGCCCCGCTCTGGACTGGCCATTGTCTGATTGACATGCGCTCGGGAGCACGCGCACGGGAGGTGGTCAGCACTTTGATCGGGTTTGGACACCCGAGCAGCGAGGAGCTCCGCGCCTACGCCGCGACCGGTGATGCACTTGAACTCGCCGGCGCATTCAGCATCGAAGGCCGTGGTGGACCCTTTGTGGAGAGCATCGAGGGTTCGCCTTCCAACGTGCTGGGTTTGTCCCTTCCCCATTTTCGATCGATGCTTACCGAGATCGGTGTACAGATCTTCGATCTATGGCGAGATCTCTGATCACGCTCCTTCACCCGAAGCAGCGAGCGAGTGACAATGAAGATCGCCTCCTGTCAGATGACTCGGCCAGATCCAGAGCTAGAGCTCATCGACAGGTGCACGAGTATCTGACCGAGGACCTACTCGATGCGAAGGGGTGAGCCCCGAATGATCACCGCATGCCCACTCCCGACAGCGTGGCACACGAATGTCTCCTACGGGCATGCTGTAGGAAGTGGTTCCCAGCGAAGAACTTCGGATTCGGACTCTGGCCGTCGGAGCAGGAGCTCCCTGTCGACGGATCCTAGGAGGTGGGACTTCTCACGATCGTGAGACATAGCCGCTATGCCGCTGAGGTCTTACGTGATGGCCGTGCTGCCGGAGTTCCATCGTCGGGGGATAGGCCGGGCGTTGCTCTCGCACGCGGAAACCACACTGGCTGTGGACGGCGTGGAGTTCCTCCAAGTGAAGACGCTCGCTGCGAGCAAGCCCGACGAGGGGTACGCAAAGACCCGCGCGTTCTATCTCGCATACGGCTTCCGACCACTCGAGGAGTACCAAGACCTGTGGGACGCCGGGAACCCGGCTCTGCAGATGATCAAGGTCGTTCCCAAAGGAGGTATGAGGGCATGATCCAGACCCGAGGAGCTGGACCGCTCGATCACACTTTTACGACGCCTCCCGAAGGGTCGTGACGTAGCATCTCGGACCTGGTGCGAATCGATCCACCTGCGAACTCGCCAACGAGGGGGATGCCATGAGAGGTCCACGATGAGGGCTCATGGCGATTCTGCTCGGAGGCGCGGCCACGGGCTCACCACACGAGGTTTTGCTGGCTCTCTGTGTCTGAGTCTGCTGTTTGTTACGAGCGCAGTGTCGTCGACATCGGCCTCATCACGATCAGGCGAGGAAGCACTTCATGCCGGAGTCACGCACGCCACAGCTGGCGTCACCGTGACGGGGCCCATGTCGGTCACCTCGCCGACCTTCAACAAGACTCTGTATGGAACCAACTTCGACCTGTCGAGGGTTGGCTACGAGAAATCCCAGTTTATTCTTTCCGGTACAGCGCACTCCTTCGTACCGACGAACGCCCTCTCGAGCGACGGCAAATGGAAGGTCACCGCGGGCGTGAGCGCGCCCTACACGACGCGCATAGCCGTCTACCGACCGATCAACGCCAAAAGGTTCAACGGGACGGTCGTGGTCGAGTGGCTCAACGTGAGTGGGGGGACCGACGACGCGCCAGATTGGACGTTGTCCCACAATGAATTGATCCGTGACGGCTTCGCATGGGTCGGAGTGTCCGCACAACAAGTCGGTGTCGAGTCGGCAAAAGAGACCGATCCTGCGGAGTACTCCGTTCTCTCGCACCCCGGCGACAGCTTTTCGTACGACATCTTCTCCCAGGCGGGGCAGGCCGTCCGCAGCGACGCTCCTCAGGTTCTCACGGGTTTGCGGCCCCGCACGTTGATCGCGGCGGGCGAGTCACAGTCGGCGGGCCGGCTCATGACCTACATCGATGCAGTGCAGCCGATCACCCATGTGTATCAAGGTTTTTTGGTTCATAGTCAATTCGGTACTGGCGCGCCGCTCTCCCAAGCACCTCAGGCCGACCATGCGGCGCCGACTCCCACCACGATTCGTAGCGACATCGGTGTCCCGGTCTTCGAGTTCGAGACCGAGACCGACGTCGACAACAGCAATTTGACCGACCGACTGCACTACGGGAATCCAAAGTGGTTCCGCCTCTGGGAGATCGCCGGGAGCTCGCACTACGACTACTACGGCTTGGCGATCGGTCCGGACGACACCGGCAATGGCCAAGGTGCGGTCAAGAATTTGGCCGCCATGCAGAATCCGACACGCACGCCGGTGGGCGGTTTCAACTGCAAGGTCCCCATCAACACGGGAGGGACGCACTGGGCTCTCGATGCCGCCGTCAGATGGCTCCAGAGGTGGATCGTCAACGGTAAGCCGCCTCCGTCTGCACCCCTCCTGGCCACGATGCACTCATCTCCGGTTGTCTTCAAGCTCGACGCACATGGCAATGCTCTCGGAGGAGTGCGAACGCCCCAGGTCGACGCCCCAATCGCCGCATTGGGCAGTCAAGGAAACAGCGGAGGCTTCTGCTTCCTCTTCGGATCCACCGTGCCGTTCGGCACGACCCAGCTCGTCAGCCTGTACCCGAACCACACCAAATTCGTCTCGGCTTGGGGCCGCGCCGTCAAGAAAGACCGGACCGCCGGGTTCCTCCTACCGGCTGATGCCAGCGAACTCTTACGCTCTGCTGTTCTCTCAGCAATCCCCCGCCAAAGTCGCTGAGCCGACTCGGCCGCACTCGACGCACCCCGACAGAGTGGTGCGGCAATGACGTCGAGGCTCACCAGTGTCCCGAATTTGCACGACCCTTCTCGACAAGAAGAGTTTGCCAACTGACCATGGATTCGGAGGGTGTGCCTACGCAGTTACCGACAAGGCGAAGAGGAGAAGGGTCAGGATGCCCAGGAGGCCACCCACCTGTTCCGCTCTTCGGATACGACGGGTCAGGGGCAGATTCGCCCGACGATCGCTCTGCCACGTCAGATAGGTCCCCACTGGAGCGACGAGGGCGAACACTGAAGCGATGACCACCCCACCCCACAGCGGTGGCGGCGGTGTCAACAGTCCGATGACCTGCACGACCCACAGAGAGATCGCCAGCAGAACAATGACGCCGGCCAGGACGCCGCCCAGCGATCAGCGCCGTCCTTCGCTGTGCGTTGCCCGCCTCGGCCTTCTGTGAGGGGACACGTCGATGTGACGACGGGACCCAGTCCCCGGCAACGAACCAGGGATGAGCCCTTGCCGTAAGGGCAGCGCTGTCTGCTCGTTTGTCGAGTTCGGAAAGAGACGGGATCGTCTCCGCTTCGAGGTCGTCAGCACGCAGGGTATCCAACGCCGTCTGGGAGCCGGGAAGAGGCTCGATCGGTACCCATGCCTGGCTGGGCGGGGAACCGGGCGGCTCGTCGTACGATTCCAGTGTCCCGTCACGGACCAACTTCGAAGGAACGCCCTCAGATATCCAACGTGCGTCGTGATTGCCCCAGGGATCGGTATACCAACCCTCCTGCTCCGGAATCACCATGCACCTCCACCCCCATTTTACGAGGCCCCCGACAATCCCGCGGCGCCCGAGCGACCCGCCGTCCCGTTTTTCGGCCACCGGAGTTTCAACGCCGCCCTCGACCTTGGAATCGCGGGGGTCGTGGCCTCGTGAATGACCGTGGCGGCGTTTGTGGGCCAGCGGCCCTGGAGAATTTCGGGACCGAACGGCCACGCCGATTCAGTCGCGCCCACCGGGCAGGCCTCGTCCCGAGCTACACCTCGAGTTCGACCTCGACCTCGTGCACGCCGCTCGTGAGCGTCGGTGGACCTCCGTGCGGGATCAGGGAGTCGACCGCATTTCGAGCATGGACCTCCGAGTCAAAAAGCACGACGCACGTGCCGGTGCCTACACCATCGTTCATCCATATGCCCTTCTCGAACCCGGGTAGTGTCCTTGTCCGAGGAAGTACGAAATCGTTGAGAATTGCCTGTCGGTGCCGGTGATCCGAGTCAGGGTCGATCTCGACCTGGATCACAACGGCGTAGGACATCGGACGTACCTCCGGGACGAGACTCCACTCCAATGATGGCAGTGGACGCAACGCCGCGTCAGCGAACGACGCTGCGAGTCAGCCTCTCTCGCTAACTTGGAGTCGGACGAAGAAACACGTTGGTCGTAGGAGGCTGGGCTCCCGGCCCAGCAGGAGGTGACACTGATGCCGCAACCTGTCGTGCATTTCGAGGTGTCCGGCAAGAATCCCGAGCGACTCAGAGAGTTCTTCGGCGAACTCTTCGGCTGGAACTTTGATCTTCCTTCACCGGTGGCGAGACAGGTCTCGGCGCCCGACAGCTACGGCTTCGTCGACCTGATCACCTCCGAGGATGGAGCGGGGATCCGGGGCGGTGTCGGCGGGGGCCCGGACTATGAGAGTCACGCCCTTTTCTATGTTGGCGTCCAAGACGTCGAAGCTGCCCTGCAGCGTGCCGTGGAGCTCGGGGGCACGCTCGTCATGGGTCCCGCCACGTCACCGAACGGACTCGTCGTCGGCCACTTCAGAGACCCGGAAGGCAGTCTCGTCGGCGTCGCCGGTGTTGCGTAGGAAATCCTGATTTCGCCTGCTCGCCATCACCCTACGAAAAGCGCAACGGAACCCCGGCGATCTGGCCCGCAGGGTCTGACCACGACCTCACGAACGTGGGCCGGGCAGCCCATATCAGCAACTTTGGAGAATCGTCGGTCCGCCCCGGTCGCGGTCATGAAGTCCCGCCAGTCACGAATTCTCGGCGTCGGCTCGAAGCGCCGATCGCTGCGAACGGGTGGATCGCCCGGCCTCGGTTCGAGGCGCACGTCTGATCCTTCGCTTGCTCGAGTACAAACCATTGACGCTGAGCCAGGCCTCGCAGATGCACCAGCAGGGCCCTCGGGATGACGAACGACCCTGGAAGAATGTCGTTCGGCGGATTCGGTGGGCCGGCTCCCAGCGGCTCCGTGGCGGAGTTCTCCACGGAGTCGTTCTGCCTCTGCCCGGGTACACAGCCCAGGCCCCCACCGACGCCCGGCGAAGCTCTCGTCGATGGATCGTGACTCCGAGCACCAACGGCGTCATCGTCGGGCGACGGCGGACTCAAGCGGTCACCCTCACGTGTGCCCGGGAGACCTTCCTATGATCGGCGCACGCCGAGACCCCCGGGGGGACGATGACGACCGAGACGGAACAGGCATTCACCGAGTTGCTCGCGGAGGTGGGGGCCACCCAGCGGCGGGTGGTCGAACAGCTCTCGGCCCCCGACGACCTCGACAGCCTGCTCGAAGCGCACAAGTGGGTCCTCTCCATTCTCCAGGTGGCGGCCGACGTCAACATCTGGGCCGACACCGCCCGTCCCCGCTTCACTGAGATCGTCGGTCCCTACAAGAAATGGGGCGGCGACAACTCCGACGCCTTCTACCTCTTCTCCCCGGTCGACCCTGAACGGACCTACCGAATCGTCTTCCATCCCGGTGATGCGGTGTACATGTCGCTGACCGTCTATGGAGGACCCAACGACGGGCACTACTCGACCCGCATCGTGGGCAGCGTCAACAGCCGGGACGCACAACACCGAGCCGACGGCTCGATCGAGATCGTGCTCTCGCGAATCGAGCCGTCGGATCCGGGAGTGGCCTGGATCCGCCTGGAGGACGACGCCGTCGCTGCCATCACCCGCGACTATCTCGAGGACCCGGTGACGGGCCGGCGGGCCACGTGGCATATCGAAGCCGAGAGCCCGCCAGAAACGTTCCGGCAGGACGACGCGGACCTGGCCCGACGCATCCGTGCGGCGACGACGTGGGTGCGTGAGCAGGCGAGCATCGTGCCCATCCCCCTCGGCACGCCGAACGCCATCGACCCCCCGTACCCGGTCCCGACGACGACGTTCGGCTGGGCGGCCGGGGACGCCGCCTACGCCATGGGCGCCTACGAACTGGCCGACGACGAGGCGATCGTCATCCGGGGCCGCTCTCCCGAGTGCGTCTTCTGGAACATGTGTCTGTGGAACCCGTTCCTCCACACCTACAACTACGACTACGAGCGCGTCACCATCAACGGGGCCCAGGTGCAGTACGAGCAGGACGGGTCGTGGATCATCGTCGTCTCGCCGCCAGCGACCGGACCACCCGAACTGGGTGTCCACGGCCGGGCACCGCAAAGGCCGCATCTGGTTCCGCTGGTTCCTCCCGGCCGAGACGCCGGAGCAGCCGCAGGTCGAAGTGCTCCCGGTCGCCACGGTATGAGCGATCGCCCGGCGCCGGTCCGGATCGAAGACATGGCCGAGCCGAACTATTCCGACGAGGCCAGGGTCATTCTCGACTTCATGGGTGAGGCGGGGTCGCAGCTCTCGCTCGATCCCGCCGGCCTCATGGCCGAGGCCGAGGCCGAGACCGACCTGCACGACTTCGGTCCCTCCGACTTCGAGCACCGGCTGGACGTCCTGTGCCGAGCCATGCGTGAGGAGGGCGGCTTCAACGCGGCCGGCATCTTCCAGCAGCACACGCTCATCCTGGGTCTCCTGAGGAACCGACTGCTCGTCGAGGACGTGGTGGCCCGCCATCCCGAGATCCTCGACGAGCGCATCACCGCGCCCATCGTCATCTGCGGCCTGCCCCGGACGGGGACGACGCACCTGCACAACCTGATGACAGCCGACCCGGCACTGCGCTCCCTCCCCTACTGGGAAAGCCTCGAGCCGGTCTTGGCCGACCGCGAGCGGCCGGCGGCCGGATCCCCCGATCCCCGAGTTGAGCGAACCGCCCTCGCCCTGTCGTTCCTCGACGTCGCCATGCCCTACTTCAACCGCATGCACGAGATGACCGTCGAGCACACGCACGAGGAGATCCAGATCCTGGCGATGGACTTCTCCAGCATGCTGTTCGAAACCACCGCCCCTATGCCTGCGTGGCGGGACGACTACCTGGCCCGAGACCAGCGGCCCAGCTACGCCTACCTGGTCAAGGTGCTCAAGGTCATGCAGTGGCTGCGGGGCGGGACCCGCTGGGTCCTCAAGTCCCCGCAGCACCTCGAGCAGTTCCCCGTCCTGGTCGACACCTTCCCCGACGCGACCTTCGTGGTGACGCACCGCGACCCCGTATCAGTGACGGCGTCGATGACGACGATGGTCGCCTATTCATCCCGGCTCACCCGGGACCGGGTCGACCTCGAGGCCACGGGCGCCTACTGGTCGGATCGCCTCGAACGCATGCTGCGGCGCTGTGCGGACGACCGATCGGTCCTCCCCGAAGGCCAGACCATCGATGTCCACTTCGACGAGTTCATGCGCGACGACATGGCCATGGTCCAACGGATCTACGACCTGGCCGGCCAGCCATTGGACGAGCAGGCTCGCTCGGCCATGGCGGGGTTCATGGCGACCCACCCCCGAGGCAAGTACGGAACGGTGGAGTACGACCTGGCTGAGTTCGGCCTCGACCCGGCTGAGCGGCGGTCCGCCCTCGCCTTCTACACCGACCGCTTCGGGGTCACGCTCGAGAGCTGACCACAGCCGCTCAAGCGTGACGCCGGTGCTGCCAGTGGTCATTCGGATGGCGGCTCCTTAGGATGGCGCGATGGCAAAAGACACGAGGTCACGATTTTCCTGGGCCTCGGAGAACTCGTTTCTCTCGATTGCCTCGAAGGGATCCGTTCTCTCGATCGGCTCCGTGGGTTCGGTGTTGTCGATCGGCTCGATCGGTTCTTGCCTCTCGGTCCTGTCTCTCGGATCCTTCGGTTCCTTCCTGGGGCTCTTGTCCTCTCGTTCACGCACGTCCGTGATGTCACACCGAGGACACAATTCGATCCTCTCTGCGCCATCGGGCAAGGAGGAGGCGTTCACGCCGTAGCAGTGCGCCCGTGTGGTCCGGCGGCAGCGGTCCGACCGCCGGAACGACCTAGGGCAAAGGGGACCCGGTCTCCAGCATGGATTTGAGGCTGGAGCACACGGCGGGCCAGCCCTGCGCGATGTTCGGGAGCACCACGCTCCCCGGGGCGAAGCCGTTGTGAACGACCGTCAGCCGGGTGACACCCGCGGCCGTCTCCTCCAGATCGAAGGCGACCGTGGAGCGTGGCTCCGCCCGCCAGCTGGCGGCCGCCTCCGGGTCGAGCCCGACGGCGGCCGCCCACTCGGGCGTGAAGGTGTGCCAGGTGTAGGACAGCCGCCGAGGAGGGTCGGACTCGAGAATGACCATGGCGGGGTCACTGACCACCAGGCCGATGTCGGCGTGGACCAGCTCCCAGCACGACCCCACCTTCCAATCGGAGGGGAACGTCTTGCCACCGGCTTCACGATGGCGCCAGTAGCGCGCCGTGTCCGCGGGATCGGTGAGCGCACGCCAGGTCCGACGAGGCGAGGCGGCGAGGTAGATCGTGTACTCGAAACTCGTCTCGTGCTGCACCGGCGTCGCCCCTTCGTGGGTGTCCTTGGCCGTGAGCGCCGCTCACGCGGGCAACGGAGCGCCCGTCTCGAGCAGCGTCTTGAGGCTGGCCAACACGGCGGGCCAGCCCTGCGCCGCACCCTCGACGACGACGCTGCCGGGCACCTCGCTGTCATGGACCACGGTCAGCTTGACCACACCTGGGCTGAACTCCTCGATGTCGAAGGCGACCTTCGAGCGAGCCTCGGCGGCCCAGCCGGCGGCCTGCTCCGGCTCGACACCGTGCGCCGCGGCCCACTCGGGCGTGTACGTGTGCCAGGTGTAGGACAGCCGGCGGTAGGGGTCGGACTCCAGCACGACCTGCTCGGCGTCGCGGATCACCAGCGCGTGCTCCCCGTAGGCCACGTCGTAGGCCGACCCCTTCTTCCAGTCGCTCGTCATGGTGATGCCGCCCGACTTCGGATGGCGCCAGTAGCGCGTGGTGAATTCCGGGTCCGTCAGTCCCTGCCAGACGCGCTCGGGCGTCGCCTGGATGTAGGTGCTGTAGACGAAGGTGCTGCCGTGGGTCGTGTGCTCGGTGGTGTCCATGGGAGTCGTGGCCTCCAGTGCCGTCTTGAGATCGGACAGGGCTGCGGCCCGGGTCCGGTCGTAGCTGTGCATCCAGCGGTCGGCGATGTCGTTGATGGGAGCGGCGTTGAGGTAGTGCAACTTCTCCCTCCCCTGCCGCAGCGTCGTGACCAACCCGGCCGCCTCGAGGACGGTCAGATGCTTGGTCACCGACTGGCGGGTCATGCCCATGCCCTCGCAGAGCTCGGTGAGGGTCAGGCCGTTGCGCTCGTTCAACCGATCGAGCAGGCGTCGCCTGCCGGGGTCGCCGAGTGCCCTGAAGACCGCATCCATGTCTGGCATCACGTCTGTCGTGCTGGTGCTCTCCGATTCATGCAACCTTTTGGCTGCGTTTTCCATTTAAGCAGCCAGACAGCTGCATGTCAAGGTGTGTGGGCGTCGCAGCGCGAAGGCGGCGCTAGGGCCATCCAGCGACTCCGCCAGGGCCGACCGGCGCCGTGACATCGGAGGCCGATGCAACTACAGCGCGGCCAGCACCTCTTCGGCCGAGCTGACGTTGAGCCCCGCTCCCGGCTCCACGGCCAGCCACGCGACCACGCCGTCCTCGATGATGGCGGCATAGCGCTGCGAGCGCAGGGCGCCGAGACCGAACCCGCTGCCGTCCATGGTCAGACCCATGGCCTGGGTGAACTCGCCGTTTCCGTCCGCCAGCATGACCACCTCACGGCCGACGTTCTGGTCCTTGCCCCAGGCACCCATGACAAAGGGGTCGTTCACCGCGAGGCAGACGATGCTGTCCGCACCCTTCGCCTTGAGGTCCTCGGCCCGCATGACGAATCCCGGGAGGTGGTGGTCCGAACAGGTCGGCGTGAACGCACCCGGCACCGCGAAGAGCACGACCTTGCCATGGCCGAGCACCTCAGCCGAGGTGGTCGCCTCCGGGCCCTTCTCGCTGAACGTGTACACCTTCACGTCGGGCACCTGGTCGCCGACTGCGATCGTCATCTGATCTCCTCCGGGGGGCTCGCCGGGCCCGTCGCCCGGACGGCGGGCCCAGGTTGGCACACGGACGCCGCCGCCCCAAAACGGTCACGGAGTTGTAATGTGCCGCCGTCGCTCCTGGCGACAAGTCGAAGCGGTTCTGAGGATCGAGAACTTGGGGGTTCAGATGTCGCAGTCATTTGATCGGCGGTCGTTCCTGGCGGGCGGGGTGGCCCTGGGGGCCGGCGCGGCTCTGGCGGGGGCCCTCGGGGACGCCGGCGTGGCCGGCGCCGTCCAGACCAACGGACCGGGCCGCAACGGGATCAGCACGGCCAAGCCCAAGCGGGGCGGCTCGCTCACCATGGGCATCGACACCGAGGAGAGCGGGTTCGACCCCTCCACGGCCCGCTGGGACGAGGGCGGCTTCCTCTACGGGCGCACCGTGTTCGACCCCATTGCCATCGTGACGGCAACGGGTCAGGTCCAGCCCTACCTGGCTCAGTCGATCACTTCGAACGACGATTTCACGGCGTTCACCATCACGCTGCGGCCGAACATCGTCTTCCACGACGGCACGCCACTCGACGGGAACGCGCTGTATACCAACATCGAGAAGCAGGCCACCTCGGCTCTGACCGGACCGGCCTTTGCCACCAACATCAAAGGCGCCTCGGTGACTGGTCCCCTGGCCGTCACCATCACGATGAAGAGCTCTTGGGCGCCCTTCCCCTACTACTTGGCCCAGGCCCAGACCGGGTATGTGGCCGCTCCGTCCATGCTCAACAGTCCGAACGGGACCTCAAACCCGGTCGGGACCGGGCCCTTCGTCCTCCAGGACTGGGTGCCCAACAGCCACATGACGGCCACCGCCAACCCCAAGTACTGGCGCAAGGGGTACCCCTACCTGCAGTCGATCACCTACAAGCCGATCATCGACCCCAACTCGCGGGCCGATGCACTCCAGACGGGCGAGATCGACATCATGCACACCAACTCGCCCGGCGGGTTGATGGAGTTCCGGGGCAACAAGAAGTACGCCTACTACGACAACAGCGGCCAGGTGCTCGGCCAGCCGACCATGAATTGCGTGATGTTGAACACGGCGGCCGCCCCGTTCAACAACGCCACCGTCCGCAAGGCCGCGGCCATGTGCGTGAACGCACCACAGTTCTCGAAGGTGATCCAACAGGGCGTCGACGCGCCGGTGAACGGCCTCTTCCTCCAAGGCAGCCCGTACTACACCAAGACCGACTACCCGAAGTACAACCCCACCGAGGCGGCGAAGCTGGTCAAGCAGGTGCAGCAGAAGACGGGCCAACCGGTGTCGTTCACCCTGGCCGCGACGAGCAACGCGGACGTGCAACGGGGGGCCCAGTTCCTGCAGCAGGCCTTCCAACAGGCCGGCATGAAAGTGACCATCCAGACCCTCGCCCAGTCGGCCCTGATCAACAACGCGCTGGCCGGCAAATATCAGGCCACATCGTGGCGCCAGTTCGGCGCCGTGGACCCCGACCTCAACTACGTGTGGTGGACGCCGCAGCTGGCCACGGGATCGCTCGCCCTCAACATGGCCCGCAACGTGGACCAGCGCATCCAGACCGCTCTCGTGGCCGGGCGCTCGACGAGCAACAAGGACGCCCGGGTGAAGGCGTACCAACAGGTCAACCAGTACCTGGGCCAGGACATCCCCTACCTCTGGCTGACCCGGGACACCTGGGCCGTCGTGGCCAGCCCGAAGGTACAGAACTTCGCCAATCCGACTACGATCCAGGGTTCGAAGGCCATCGCCTTCGACGAGGGCATACTCTGGCCGACGCAGATCTGGAAGTCCTGAGCCGGATCAGCGACGAGCCGCCAGATGGGGTGTGACGGCCCCGTTTCAGCGCATTTCGACGTCGTCGAGATAGTCCTCGCGCCAGTGGGTGTAACGCTCTTCGGGTAGCCGGAGGCAGAACGTCGGGTTCAGCGCCTCCACGAAGGCACGTTCGTGACTGACGGCGATGATGGTGCCCGGCCAGTGACCCAGCATCCGACCCACGGCCGTGATGGACGACGGATCGAGGTTGTTGGTCGGCTCGTCGAGGAGCAACAGGTTGGCCTCGCCGGCCGAGAGCATGGCCAGGCCCAGCTTGGCGCGCTCGCCGCCGGACAGCGTCGCGGGCAACTGGTCGGCTGCCTTCGACGGCAGCCCGAATGATCCCAGCAGGGCCCGGCGGTCCCTCTCCTGCTTGAGCACCGCGTCGCTCACGTTGTCCAGGGAGCGAAGACCGGGATCGATCTGCTCGTGCTCCTGGGCGAAGTAGCCCACGACCACGTTGGCCCCCAGCTCGACCACCCCGTTGCTGGGTTCCTGGACGCCGGCCAGGCAACGCAGGAGCGATGATTTTCCCGCTCCGTTGCGCCCGATGATCACGATGTGATCGCCCCGCTGGGCGTGGAAATTCACCTCGGTCAGCACCTCGTTGTCGGCGTAGCGGACGCCGAGCTTGGCCACCTCGAGCGGGATGGCGCCCGAGCGCGACGGCGTGGGGAGCTTGAACGAGCTCGCCTTCTCGCGCTTCTCGACCCGGGTCCGGGTGGATTCCATGCGCTCCACCCGCCGGTCCAACGCCTTGGCCTTGCGGGCCCGCTTCTCTGTGCTGGCGCGCATGGAGTCGGCGAGCTGACTGAGCCGGGCGATCTCGCGGTGCTCGAGTTCGGACGCACGCTCACGCTGCGACTGATCCGCCTCGTGCAAAGCCTGGAACTTCGTGTAGTTGCCCTTCCATTCGGTCAGGCGCTGGTTCGCGATGTGCAGCACCTTGGTGATGGCGTGGTCGAGGAGGTTCAGGTCGTGGCTCACCACCAGGAGCGCGCCGGGGAACCGGGCCAACTCGTCGAGCAGCCAGCGCTTGGCCGAGCGGTCCAAATGGTTGGTCGGCTCGTCGAGGATGAGCAGCTCGGGCTCCTGGAAGAGCACGCGCATCAGGTCGACCCTCCGGCGCTGGCCTCCCGAGAGAGACTCGATGTCCTCGAGGAGGAGCTCCTGGCGCAGGCCGAGCCCGTCGGCCAGGCGGGCCATGACCGACTCGGCCTCATAGCCCCCGTTCTGCTGGAACTGCTCCTGGAGGTCGGTGAAGAGCTCGATGTTCTCCGTCGAGGCGTCATCGGCCATGTGGCGGCGGGCCTCCCCCAGCGCATCGTCGAGGACGTCCAGGCCGCGGGCGGAGAGGATGTGGGAGAACCCGGTCGGCTCGAGGCCCAGCCCACCGGGCACGGGTGCCTGGGGCAGGTACCCGAAAGAGCCGAGCAACCGCAGGTTGCCCTGGTGCCGGAGCTGGCGCGAGGGCTCCCCCACCAGCACCGAGATGAAGGACGACTTCCCGGTCCCGTTCCGCCCGACGAGGCCCACCTTCTCCCCCGCGCCCACGACGAAGGAGGCATCCGAGAGAAGGGTGCGGTCGCCGATTTCGATGGTGAGTCCCGATCCGACGATCACGACACATTGTACGAGGGAGAAGCCCTGCTCGATACACTCCTAAAATGCCCGGGATCGACCGAAAATGGTGGACTCTGATCGCCGTCTGCACGGCGACCTTCATGCTCCTTCTCGACATCACGGTCGTGAACGTGGCGCTGCCGGACATCCAGCGGTCGCTCCACGCGAGCTTCTCGGATCTGCAATGGGTCGTGGACGCGTACTCGTTGACGCTGGCCGCCTTCCTCCTCACCGCGGGCGTGGCCGGCGACATCTACGGTCGGCGCAAGATCTTCGCCATCGGACTCATCGTCTTCTCGGCCGCCTCACTGGTCTGTGGGTTGTCGACGACGCCCCTCATGCTCAATCTGGCCCGCGCCGTGCAGGGCGTCGGGGGGGCCATCATGTTCGCCACCTCGTTGGCCTTGATCGCCGCCGCGTTCACCGGGCGGGACCGCGGGACGGCCTTCGGTGTGTATGGCGCCGTGATCGGTGGCGCCGTCGCCATCGGGCCGCTCATCGGGGGCGCGATCACGAGCGGCATCGGCTGGCGCTGGATCTTCTTCGTGAACGTGCCCATCGGCGTCATCGCCGTCCTCATCACGTTCACCCAGATCGCCAAGTCCGAGGACCTGCGGTCGCGCCAGATCGACTGGGTTGGCTTCGTCACGTTCTCGGTCAGCCTCTTCCTGCTCGTCTTCGCACTGGTACGAGGCAACGACTTCGGTTGGGGCAGCTCGACCACCATCGCTCTGCTCACCGGCGCGGCCGTCCTCATGGTGGCCTTCTTCGTGAACGAGCACTACGCCACAGACCCGATGCTGGACCTCGGTCTGTTCAAGATCCCGGCCTTCGTCGGGCTCTCGACGGTGGCCTTCTGCCTGGCTGCGTCGATCTTCGCCATGTTCTTGTACCTGACGCTCTACATCCAGGACGACTTGGGTTACGGACCGCTGGCGGCAGGCGTCCGCTTCCTCCCGATGACGCTCCTGATCTTCTTCACCTCCTTCTTCGCTGGGCGCCTGACCGTGCGGATCCATTCGCGTCTCCTTTTGGGCATCGGGATGCTGTTCGTGACGGGGGGGCTCCTCCTCATGGGCACGACCCACCCGACCTCGACGTGGACGGTGCTCCTGCCCGGCTTCCTGGTCTGCGGCTTCGGGGTCGGGGTCGTCAACCCGGTATTGGCCTCGGGTGCTGTCTCGGTGGTCCAACCCCAGCGCAGCGGCATGGCGTCGGGCGCCAACAACACGTTCCGCCAGGTCGGTATCGCCACCGGCATCGCCGTCCTGGGCGCGGTCTTCCAAAGCCAGATCCTGGCGCGCACCACGTCCGCGTTGAACAAGTCGGCCTTCGGCCCCGAGATCCTCCAGCGCGGTGGCGCGCAACTCCAAGGGGCGATGTCGGCCGGCGGTGTGCGCGGGGCGCTTCCGTCCATCCCGACGGCGGCAGCCCGCCAGGCGCTGCTCGACGCCTACAAGGTTGGCTTCTCCGCCACCTTGAACCACCTGATGGTCATCGGGGCGGTGGTCGCTCTCGTGGGCGCGGTCTGCGGGTTCGCGCTGGTGCGCCAGAGCGACTTCATCGTCCCGACGGGCGCGCCGGCGGCCGGGCCGCTGGAAGCAGGCGCCGGCGCCGGCACTGACGGGTCGGGCCCGGGCGACGCCAGCGTCCCCGCCGTCCATGCTTGAGCCGTTCACGCTCGAGAGCCCACGCGTGCGGCTGGAACCGCTGAACGAGTCGCACATCCCGGGTCTGGTGGAGGCGGCGGGCGAGGACCGCACCAACTATCAGTGGACCTACACCCCCGAGGGGGTGAGCCAGATGACCGACTATGTGGTCGACGCCTTGGCCAAAGTGGCTTCGGGAGCGCACGTCGCCTTCGCCACGGTGCACAAGGGTTCGGGCTCCGACGACCGCGTCGTGGGTGCGACACGCTTCTGCGAGATCGCCTACTGGCAGTGGCCCCCGGGCGCCCGGCACCAGCGTCAGGGTGTGCCCGACGTCCTCGACATCGGCTTCACCTGGCTGGCCGGATCGGCCCAGCGCACTTCGGTCAACACCGAAGCGAAGCTGCTGATGATGACCCATGCGTTCGAGGTCTGGGAAGTGCACCGCGTGGCCCTGCAGACCGACGTGCGGAACAGGCGCTCCTGGGCGGCCATCGAGCGCATCGGAGGCCAACTGGACGGGATCATGCGGGCCGACCGTCCCGGCTCCGACGACACGGTCCGTACGTCGGCCCGGTTCTCCATCGTCGCCGAAGAGTGGCCGGACGTGAAGGCACAGCTGACGGCACGCCTGGAGGCCCGAACGGGCTCGGGCTGACGCCTGGCGGCGCCCGAGATCCTCGGGCTGTCGGTCCGGCTCACCCCAGTTCTGTCGCCCCTCGGGGCTGACTTCCCAGCGACACGCCGACCGACAGCCCGGGCCCACGAACTCGAAAACTCGTGACTCAATAAGAGCCTGTCCTCATCTCGAGTGACTCATCAATGGTGGGTCCGCTGTTTTCACTCCCGAGCACCCGAAGAGGGGGTTGACACGTGAGAGGAGCGTCGCTGGTGGGTGGGAATCGCCCTCGGGAGGAATCAGCGCTGGAGTTGCTTCGCTTGACGGCTGAGCAGCTCGTCCCCAGGGTGTACGAGCCTCTCGAGAGCCTGATGAACTTCATCTCCCGGCTGCTTCCGAGTTCCGATACGCCTTCCTCGCGAGCACTCGGTTTCGTGGCATTCGCCGAACCAGCCACGGAGGGTCACGGGCTCGTTGCTGTCCTGGAATCATAGAGCCCGCCATGGACCCCGACCCATACGTTGGCGAGGTGCTCGCCCCTCTCCCGGTACGCAAGCGCCGCACCCCGGAAGCAGGCTCACTACCTGGGATCAAGCGCCACGCCCGAAATGCTCCGACGGCAAGTTGGTCGACGGCGAGGGTCTACCTGCTGGCCGGCTCGGCCTACCTGGTATTGGGGATCGGCATCTGGTGGCACGTCTGGTCGAGCCACCCCACGGCGAGCGCCACCTGCGCCTGCGGCGACCCGGCATTGTTCATGTGGTTCCTCGAGTGGCCGGCCTACGCGCTGACCCACGGACACAATCTTTTCTACTCGACCGCCCTCTTCCAACCTGGAGGGGTCAACCTGCTCTCCAACACGAGCGTGTTGGGCATCGGGATACCGCTGGCCCCGGTGACCCTCCTCTTTGGACCAGTGGCCTCCCTCAACGTCGCCGCGACACTGGCCCCGCCTCTTTCGGCACTGGCCGCCTTCTGGCTGGCCCGACGCTGGGTGACTTGGGCTCCAGCGGCCTGGATGGCGGGACTGCTCTACGGCTTCTCCCCACTCGTGCTGAACAGCCTGGCGTTCGCTCACCTCATGACGGGCACGCTGGTGTTCCCACCGTTGATCCTCGGCGCCCTCGACGAGCTATTGGTTCGTCAGAGCCATCCGCCGGTGCGGGTGGGAATCCTTGCCGGGTTCTTGGTGGCGGTCGAGTTCTTCGTGAGCACCGAGATGGTCCTCATTATCGCCCTCTCGGCACTGCTTGGCATTCTCCTGCTCCTCGGGTACGCCGTCGCCGGACATCGGCAAGAGTTGGCAGCCAGGGTCCCCGCTGCGCTCCGCGGCCTTGGGGCGATGCTCGCCGTCGTGGTGATCCTGCTGGGCTACCCCTCGTGGTTCGCCCTGGACGGCCCCGCTCACCTGGCCGGAAGCATATGGCCAAAGCTCCAACTCACCGGCGGTTACAGCTTGGCGGACTTCGTCAACGGCTCGACGACGACCGGTGACCCCGCCACCGTGCTGGGCGGCTACTTCGGTCCCATCATGACCTCTTCGGCTTTCGTCGGATTCGGTCTCTTCGCGGTTCTCGCCGCCGGCCTGGCGATCTGGCGGCGTGACCGTCGGCTTTGGTTCTTTGGCGCCCTCGCCGTCGCCACTGGGGCGCTCGCGCTCGGAGTGAATGGCCGGTACTGGGTCCCTTGGAGGCTCCTCGTCCACCTACCACTGTTCGAGAACGTGACCGAACGCCGCTTCATGGCGATCAGCTATCTGGCGTTGTCCATGATGTTCGCCATCGTGATCGACCGTGCCCGATCGCTCGATCGAGTCCACGGCCTGCATGCCTCGACGCGCCGTGGAGCCCTTACCTCGTGGGCGGCAGTGGCCGTCGCGATAGGAGCTGGAATCGTCCCGATGGCGGCGGCGATCGCGCCCACCGTTCCTTTGGCCACCCAGTCCGTCAACCTACCCGCATGGTTCGTACGGGCCGGCCCGCGCTTGCCATCAGGCTCGGTTGTCCTCGCCTATCCGGCGCCGTTCTCCGGCAGCCAGGCCACCCTGGCGTGGCAGGCGAGCGACAAGCTGCACTTCGCCATGGCGAGCGGCGGTGGTCCCCAGGGCTCGGCGCGGCGCGCCGGAGCTGAGCGAGCGGGTTTTGAGGCGTTGGCTGGCCTGAGCATTGGTTTTGCACCACTCCCCGCAGGCACTCCGGCGGAGCTGTCGGCCGTTCGTCGGGCGATCGCAGGATGGGAGGTGACGACCGTGGTCATCCCGAACCTGCCGCGCAGCCTGCCACCTATCGTGCGGGGCAACGACCCCCAATACGCGGCTGGCTTCATGACTGCTGCGCTCGGGCGTTTGCCGGTCTACCGCGATCATGCGTGGGTGTGGACTGGAGCGAACCGAACGGTGCCGGTTTATCGGGTACCGGCTGGCACGGTCGGGCGATGCACCGAGCTCGTCGAGAAGGGGCGTTTTACCCCCCTCGGCGCGCCAGCTTGCGTGGCGGCGGCGTCGCGGTGAGCCACCCACAGCGCCCGGTACTCGTTTGCCCGCACCGGATTGGCTCTGTGGGGCTCCAGCAGCTCGTCTCCGCCTTGTTGACTGCTGCAGCGACGTCGGCCATCTCTCCAAGGTGGCGACGACGAACACTGTCGTCCAGGTCGGAGACCTCAGGCCCGGGCGAGGGTGGCCGAGATCTTGCGCAGGTGCAGCGCATGCACGGCCGCCTCGGCCTCGTCCTTGGGTCGGACGGCGGCCACCGCCTTGCCGGTCCGGTGGATCGTCCACGCCAGCTGATCAGCCCGCTCGACCGTGTGGCCGAAGATCTCGACGAAGGCCTCGATCACGGTTTGGAAAGTCGTGACGTCATCGTTCCAGACGATGACAGCCCACAAGTCCTCAAGCTCGAAGAAGGCGCTGATGTCCTGGTCGACGATGACAGGTGCTTCGATGGTTGAAGGGGTCGAGGTCATGGGCAGAGAAGGGCATTTGAGCCCGGATCAGTGTAGTCCGGTGTATAGCCTGCGGTCATGAGAGCCACCGTTCTGGAGGGACCGCGACAGGTCGCGGTCCACGACGTACCCGATCCGGTCCTTCCGGGTCCCGATGGTGTGATCGTGACCGTCGAGCACACCGCCATCTGCGGCTCGGACCTGCACCTGTACCACGACGCCCCGACCGGTGTCGGCATCCGGCTGGGCCACGAGGCGATCGGGACGGTGGCCGAAGCCGGTCCGCAGGTCCACAGCGTCAGAGTCGGAGACCGCGTCTTGGTCTCGGGGGTGATCGGCTGCGGTCGGTGCGAGCCGTGCCGAGCCGGGTTCCCGAACCTCTGCCTGGCCGATCAGGCCACCGCGTTCGGCACGGTGCCCGACCTTCCCGGCGGTCAGGCCGAAGCGGTCGCCGTGCCGTTCGCCGATCAATTCATCCTGCCGATCCCCGAAGGAGTCACCGACGAGGCGGCCGTGCTGCTCACCGACATCCTTCCAACAGGCTACGTCGGTGCGCTCCGGGCCTCCATCAAGCCGGGTTCGACCGTGGTCGTCGTCGGCCTCGGTCCGGTCGGGGTGATGGCGGTGCAGTGTGCCGCCCTCTTCGGCCCGGCGCGCATTTTGGCCATCGACGTAGTGCCCGAGCGGCTGGCCCGGGCTGAGCGGCTCGGAGCCGAACCGATCGACGCGCGCACGGCGCCCGGACACGTCCAGGTCATGGAAGCCACCAAGGGCCGCGGCGCGGAGTCTGTCATCGAGGCGGTCGGCGCAGACGCCACCGTCGTCGAGGCCGTCAACTGTGCCGCCACCGGCGGCACCATTTCCATCGTCGGGGTGAACCTGACCATGGACCTGCCATTCCCCATGGGCCTCGTCTTTCTCAAGAGCATGACCCTGCGCACGATCTTCGCTCCGATCCCGAGCACGTGGCCGGCCCTCGTCCCCCTGGTGCAGTCCGGCCGCTTCACGTTGGCCGAAACCTTCACCCACCGCCTCGGTCTCAGCGATGCAGCCCAGGCCTACGAGCTCTTCGACTCCCGGGCCGACGGTGTCTTGAAGATCCTCTTGGACCCGAAGAACTGAGATCCCTCGGGTTCGTCCGGCGTGCGGTTCAGCACGAGCGGCCACTCGGCTTGACCGAGCTCCGGACGTGCAATGAACCAGGGGGCCGGCGGCGGCACGACCAGCACCGTGAGGGCGTCGACGATGGGCTCGTAGTTGACCCGCCAGCCCTTGAAGTGCCGCCACGCCTCGTCGGCATCGCGCTCGAGAGGGAACGAACGATCCTCGAGGCGGCGAAAGCCTTCGTCGAACTCGGTCCGGCTGAGCCGGATCTCCGCGGTCGGCAATGGGTCGCTGTCGAACGGAATGTGGAGGGCTCCGGCCATGGAGCGGAGGCAGTTCGTACCCATGGCGAGGCAGAGCCGCGCCTCGCGTGGGGCCAACTCGGGGCTGACCGAGTGGTACAACGCCGCCGAATCCATCATGGCGGTGAGGCTGAGCAACCAGCTCCTCGTCGACACGGGTGAGCGGAACCACATCAGCGCCGGATAGTTGGCGTGGCTCTCGGAGACGGTGGCCGCCCAGCGCTCCCATTCCGAGTAGAGCGGCGGCAGCTCGTCCATGGTCTCGAGGAAGTGACTGCGGGCCAGGATCTCGGGCCCCCAGGCGGGCGTTCCCGAGCGCCCCGCCAACAGCGTGACCTGCGTCTCGCGGGAGGCGAACGCGCTGTAGAGCGCGGGCAGGTAGGCGATCTCGAGCGCGATGACCAGCAAGCCGATGCCGGCGGAGAGGATCTCGAGGGTCTCGGGTCCGGCGCGGTGGGTGGAGGCGATGCCCAGGGTGAACACCGACGAGCCCGCAATACCGAGCGCGCCGGCGAAGTCGACGCCGGACTGCCACCAGATGATGAAGCCGAACCCGAGCACCAGCAGGGAGAGCCAGATGACGAAGAGCAGCACCATCGCGGCCGGGCCCACGAACGAGAGCATCCGGTCGCGCACCTCGTACGACGGGAGCTTTGGCGCGACCCAGTGCGCCGCAGCGCCCAGCATGCGGGCCAGACCCCGCTGCACCCGGGACGAAGTCACCCGGGGCACGACCAGAGCGGTGAACACGCTCCACACCGTGGTGAGGACAAGGAAGATCCCGACGATGCAGGCGATGATGCGGAGGGCCGAATCCACCCGCCCGCCTACCGGTGGTCCAGCGCGGCCCAGCGGGTCGCCGGCGGGCCCTCGGACACGAGGAGGGACGACACGTCGACGGACCGTGAGCGCAGGAGCTCACCGAGGCCTTTGGCCTGAGTATCGAGACGCAGATTCGACGCCACGCCCCAACCAAGAATGCCATGGACCACGAAGTTCACGGCGCGCAGGTTGGGCAACGGGTGGCGCTCGATCTCGAAGGCGACGACCTCGGGTAGCAGCGTCGTGAAGGATTCGATGGTGAGCTCGTCGAGCAGCCAGTCGGCCACTGCGTCCGTGTCCGCCCACAGCCCGACGTTGGCGGCCCCGCCCTTGTCGCCCGAGCGGGCACCGACGAGCACATGGAGCGGGACACGCACGAGGTCTGCCGGCGGCGGGGCGCGGCGTGCGTCGGATCCGCGACCCCGCCGGGTCTTGGAGTCGGGCCGGGACGGGCGCGATGGGACGGACGGCATGGCGCTGGCCACCTGGAGCCCCTCGCACTCGACGTGTGGCTGCACGGCCGCCGCCGAGACGGTGGTCGGCCAGTAACGGGCCACACCCTGCGCTCCCGACGGCGCCGAGGTGAAGAACGTTCCCGGGTAGCTCGAGAGGCTGGTCTCGATGACGGCGCCCGAGAAGGCGCGGCCGACGGCCGGCTCGTCCTCACCCCGCACGGCGAGGCGCAGATAGGCCATACCCCCGCCGGACAGGTCGCCCGAGAGATCCTCGGCCGTCTCGGCATAGGCCTCCTTGCCGCCCGGGATGCCGGCCCAGACCGCGGCAGCCGCCATGCGGGCCTTCTCCTCGACCTGGGCGCCGGTGATGGCGAGGGTCATGGCGTTGCGCCACCCGGCATCGAGGTTCGCCGTCACCTTGAGGGAGGACGGCGGCGCCTCACCGCGCACGCCCTCGATGCGTACCCGATCCGGTCCAACTTGGGTCAGCGCGATGGTGTCGAAGCGGGCCACCGCATCCGGGCTCAGGTAGCCCGGTCCCCCGATCTCGTAGAGCAGCTGCGCGGTGACCGTGCCGACGGTGACGGCGCCTCCGGAGCCGGGGTGCTTGGTGATGACCGAGGAACCGTCGGCCCGCATCTCGGCGATGGGGAATCCGATGTGCTCGCGATGAGGGATCTCCTCGAAAAAGGCGTAGTTGCCCCCGCAGCACTGGGCGCCGCACTCGATGACGTGGCCCGCCACGACGGCGCCGGCGATGGCGTCGAGATCGCCGTCCTGCCAACCGAACGCGTGCAGCGCCGGACCGACCACGAGCGCGGCGTCGGTCACTCGACCGGTGACGACCACCTGAGCTCCGGCCGCCAAGCGCGTCCGATATGGGCCGGGCCGGCAGGTAGGCGTTGGCCGTGACGACCGGTGCTCCCGCGGGCAGGGCCTCCCCGGTGTCGAGATTGACGAAGCGTTCTCCGGCCTGCTGCAACTCGTCCAGCCGTCCCGTGATGTCGTCGCCCGAGACCGAGGCCACGGCCACCTCGACACCCTGGCGCTTGGCCAGCTCACGCACGGCGTCGGCCAACGCCTCGGGATGCAGCCCACCGGCGTTCGAGACCACCGTGATCCCGCGCTCGATGCACGTCGGCAGGACCTCTTCGAGCTGGCGCAAGAAGGTACGGGCATAGCCGCCGCTGCGCTGGCGCGTCTTGTGCAAGATGTACATCGTCAGCTCGGCCAGCCAATCCCCCGTCAAGACGTCGATCGGCCCACCTTCCACCATCTCTTTCGCCGCGGTGACCCGGTCGCCGAAGAAGCCGCTGCAGTTGGCGATACGTATGGGCGCCGGTGCGTCGCTCACGAGGGCTCTACTGTGATGAGCAGGTCCCCGACGTCGACCTGTTGACCCGGCGCGCAGGCGATCTGACCGACCGTGCCGGTACCGTCGGCGCGCAGCGTGTGCTCCATCTTCATCGCCTCCAACACGACCAGTCCATCCCCTTCCGCCACGACGTCGCCGAGCGACACCAGCACCTTGGTGACGGCACCGGGCAGCGGAGCTCGACACTCGCCGGCCTCCCCGCCGCGCTCGTCGGGGTCGTCGGGAGTGCGGAACACGAACGTGGACTGCCCCTCGGGACCGTTCACCGAGGCTGCGTGTGCGGTGTGACGCACGCGGTAGCGGCGGCGCAAACCGTCGCCGACCGTCGTGAGATCGACGGCGGCCCCGTCTTTGCCCGCCGTGACGCCGGCGGCCCCGTCTTTGCCCGCCGTCACGTCGGCGGTGCCCACGACCAGCCACTTCCCCTCGACCAGCACCCGGACCGGCTGCCGGGGTTCGGACGCTCGGATCTCGAGCGTGCCCAGGGCATCGCTGAGCCGGTCGGCGTGCAGGGACTCCCCTACGTTGCGCCATCCCGCGGCCGGGACGGGCACCAGGCTTTGGTGGGCCCGCTCCGCCAACAGGGCAGCGGCCACGGCGGCACCGTGGCGCCGGCGGACGGCCTCGGGCAGGGCGGCATCGCGGAGGTCCGTCCGGCGCTCCAGGTAGTGCACGTCCACTGCGCCTTGACGGTAGGACCCGTCGTCGAGCACGGCCTGCAGCAGGTCGCGATTGGTCTCGAGCCCGTCGAGTTCGAGCGCGCGCAGAGCCAGTGACAGGCGGCCAACGGCCTGGTCCCGATCCTGTCCATGCGCCATGACCTTGGCCACCAAGGAGTCGTAGGAGGCGCTCACCGTGCTCCCCGACTCGATGGCCCGGTCGACCCTGAGCCCCGGACCCTCGGGCCAGCGGGCGTAGGCGACCGGGCCTGGCGTCGGCCGGTAGTCCTCCCGGGGTCGTTCGGCGCACAGACGGACTTCGACCGCATGACCCGACGAGGCGACGTCCCCCTGGGCCAGGGGAAGCGGTTGCCCGCTGGCGACCAGGAGCTGGAGCCCGACCAGGTCGAGCCCGGTCACCAGCTCGGTCACGCCGTGCTCGACCTGGAGACGGGTGTTCATCTCGAGGAAGAAGAACCCTTCCTCGTCGACCAGGTACTCGACGGTGCCCACCCCTTCGTACCCGACCGCTGCCGCCGCCTTGACCGCGGCGTCCCACATGGCTCGGCGAAGGGCATCGGGCACGAGCGAGGCCGGAGCCTCCTCCACCACCTTCTGATGGCGCCGCTGTACCGAGCACTCGCGGTCGAAGAGGTGCAGCACGGTGCCGGTGTGATCCGCGATCACCTGCACCTCGACGTGCCGGGGAGTCACCAGGTAGCGCTCGAGGAACACCTCGTCGGACCCGAAGGCCGCGGCGGCCTCCCGCTGGGCCTCCGTCACCGCCTGGGCCACGTCGCCGGCCTGTTCGACCAGGCGCATCCCGCGCCCGCCGCCACCCGCCGACGCCTTCACGAGAAGCGGGAAGCCGACAGTGGCCGCGGCCGCGGCGAGGCCGTCGCCGCCCGCTCCGGGTTCGACGAGCACGCTCGGCAGCACGGGCACCCCCGCGGTGGCGACCAGCTGCTTGGCCCGCGCCTTGTGACCCATCACCCGCATGGCCTCGACCGGTGGACCGACCCAGACGAGTCCCGCCGCCGCGCAGGCCTCGGGCAGCGACGGGCTCTCGGAGAGGAAGCCGTAGCCCGGATGCAAGGCATCGCACCCCGAGGCCACGGCCGCCGCCGCGAGCCCCTCCGGGTTCAGGTAGGTCTCGGCCAGGGATGCTCCCGGCAAGAGAACGGCGGCGTCGGCCTCGCCCACGTGCGGGCTTGCCGCGTCGTCCCAGGCGTAGACGGCGATCGCTTCGGTTCCCGCTTCGTGCGCGCCACGGATGAGACGGCGGGCGATCTCGCCCCGGTTGGCCACCAGGATCCGGCGCAGAGCTGCCATCAGTGACGCACCACCCCGAAGACGGCGGTGCCGCGCACGGGCGCCGAGTGCACTGCGGTCAAGGCGATCGCCAACACGGTCCGGGTGTGTCGCGGGTCGATGATGCCGTCGTCCCACAGTCGCCCGGTGGCGTACTGCGCGGTCGACTCCTCTTCGATCTGTTGCTCGGTGGCGGCACGCAGCTCCTCGTCGGCCGCCTCGTCGAAGGGCCGGCCCGCCGCCTCGGCGGCGTTGCGCCGAACGATGGAGAGCACCCCGGCCAGCTGCTTGGGACCCATGACGGCGATGCGGTGGTTCGGCCAGGTGAAGATGAAGCGAGGGTCGTAGGCCCGCCCAGCCATGGCGTAGTTCCCCGCTCCGTAGCTCGCGCCGACCATCAGGGTGAGATGGGGCACCGTCGAGTTCGAGACGGCGTTGATCAGTTTGGCCCCGTCCTTGATGATGCCGCCCTGCTCGTAGCGCGTCCCCACCATGAAGCCGGTGATGTTCTGCACGAACAGGATCGGCGTGTCCGTGCGATTGCAGAGGGCGATGAATTGGGCCCCCTTCTGCGCCTCGGGTGAGAAGAGGATCCCGTTGTTGGCCACGACGCCGATCGGATAGCCACCGATGGAGGCCCAGCCGCAGACGAGCTGGGCTCCGTAGGACTCCTTGAACTCCTCGAATCGGGATCCGTCGACCACACGGGCCAGGATCTCGCGCACCTCGAAGGGGACCCGCACGTCCACCGACGCAATGCCGAGCAATTCCTCTGGCGGGTAGAGCGGCTCCTCCACCGGTCCGAGTGACCCCGGACCTTCGCGCCGCCAATGCAGATGGGAGACAATGCCACGGGCGATCCGCAGCGCGTCGGCTTCGTCCCGGGCCAGGTAGTCGCACAACCCCGAGACGCGCGCGTGCATGCGAGCCCCGCCGAGCTCCTCCTCGTCCGCCTCCTCGCCGATGGCCATCTTCACCAGCGGCGGTCCACCGAGAAAGACGCGAGCCCGGTCCTCGACCATGACCGTGTAATCGCTCATCCCGGGCAGGTAGGCCCCGCCGGCGGTCGACGATCCGAACACCACGCACACGGTCGGGATCCCCTGAGCCGAGAGCTGGGTGAGCCGCCGGAACTGCTCGCCGCCGGGGACGAAGATGTCGGCCTGGCGGGGCAAATCGGCCCCTCCCGATTCGACGAGCAACAGCAGCGGGAGACGGTTCTCCTCGGCCACGTCCATGGCACGCAGCAGCTTGCGGATGGTGGTGGGGCTGGTCGTCCCTCCCCGCACGGTCGGGTCGTTGGCGATGACGAGGCACTGGGTCCGGGCGATCTCGATCAGCGCGACCACGACCCCGCCGCCGACGGGATCTCCGGTGTGCAGCCCGGCCAGCGGGCAGAGCTCGAGCACGGGCGTGCCCGGGTCGACGAGCGCTTCGACGCGCTCGCGCACCATCATCTTGCCTCGAGCCCGGTGGCGCTCGACGTACTGCGCTCCGCCGCCGGCCAGCACATCGTCGTGGAGAGCGCGCACCTCGCGAGCCCGGGTCGCCATGGCGCGCGCGTTGGCCTGGAATTCCTCGCTCGTGACGGAGAGCCGCGTCCGGATGGCCGTGCTCACGACGTGGTGTCCCAAGCCGGACGGCGCTTCTCGAGGAAGGCCGCCATGCCCTCGGTCGCTTCGGGTCCGGCGAAAAGCTCGGCCGAGGTGGAGGCGGCGGCCTCGAGCCCGTCGGACCAGCCCTGCGCCGGCAGCGCACGGAGCAACTCCTTGGTGGCGCGAACAGCGCCCGGTGCCGACTTGCGCAGGGCAACGGTCTGTTCGGCCACCCAGGCGTCGAGCGCGGCGTCATCCTCGACCACGGCCGAGAGCAAACCGGCGGCTGCCGCCTGGCCCGCATCGAAGCGCTCGCCGGTCAGGACCATCCGGGACAGGAAGCGCCGGTCCATGACGCGCAGGGCGGGCACCAAGATCATCGCCGGTGCCACGCCGACGCGAACCTCGGTGAAGGCGAAGGTCGCCGCCTCCGCCGCCACGGCGATGTCCGCCGCGGCGATCAGCCCGATCCCGCCGGCACGCGTGTGCCCGTTGACCCGCACGAGTACCGGCACCGGGCTGTCCACCATGGTGGTGAGGATCTCGGGCATGCGGTTGGGTGCACCCGAGCCCCGCTCGGACAGGTCGGCGCCGGAACAAAAGACCGTGCCTGTCCCGGTCAGCACCACGGCACGTACCTCAGCGTCTGCGGTTGCTTCATGCAACGCCTGGGCCAGCTGCCCGAGCAGGCGAATCGAGAGGGCGTTGCGATTCGCGGGCGAGTCCAGCGTCAGGGTCCGGATGCCGTCGCCGTGCTGCACATCGACCAGCGCCTCCGTCACGGTTGCGCAGTGTACGTGCGCCGCTCCTCGGAGAATGAAAATTCGCGGATAGCGTTCGGTCGGTGATCGAGACCGACGAGCACGAGCTCTTCCGCAAGACGCTGCGGGACCTGTTCGACCATGAGATCGAGCCGCACGTCGACGAGTGGGAGGCGGCCCGCACGTTCCCGGCCCACGAGCTCTTCCCCAAACTGGCGTCGGTCGGTCTCTTCGGCCTCGAGTACGACGAGGCGTACGGCGGTATGGGCGCCGACCACACGTACACCTTGATCGCCGGCGAGGAGATGGGACGGATCAGCTGCGGCGGCGTCCCCATGGCCATGGCCGTGCAGATGTCGATGGCCACCCCCGCCCTGGCGCGGTACGGCTCGCCCGAGCTCAAGGAGGCCTACCTCGCGCCGGCCATAAGGGGCGAGGCCGTGACCTCCATCGCCGTGACCGAGCCCGACGCCGGCAGCGACGTGGCCGGCATCCGCACCCGGGCCGTGCGCGACGGCGACGAGTGGGTCATCAACGGTTCGAAGCTCTTCATCACGAACGGCACCCAGGCGGACTGGCTCTGCCTCTTGGCCCGCACCTCCGACGATCCCGGGTCTCAGGGCATGTCACTCATCGTGGTGCCGACGTCGCTCGGCGGCGTCGCCGTGTCGCGCAAGCTGGAGAAGCTCGGCATGTGGTCGAGCGACACGGCAGAACTGTCCTTCAGCGACGTCCGCGTACCGGTAGCCAACACGATCGGTGAAGTCGGCCGGGGCTTCCAGCACCAGATGGCGCAGTTCCAGGCCGAGCGGCTCATCACCTTCTACAAGCAGGTCGGCTCCATTGCGCTGGCCCTCGAGCGCACCAAGACGTACCTGCGAGAACGCCGGGCCTTCGGAGCACCCTTGCTGGCCAACCAGCACCTGCAGTTCGTGCTGGCGGAGCTCTCGGCCCGCCACGACGTGCTCAAGCAGTACGCGCGCACCACGGCCGATGCCGTCGTGCGCGGCGAGGATGCGACGCGTTTCGCCACCATTGGCAAGCTGCTCGGCTCGCGACTCCAGCGCGAGGTGGCCGACGTGGCGGTGCAGTTCCACGGCGGTGTGGGTTACATGGACGAAAACTGGACCTCCCGCTACTTCCGAGACACCCGGCTCGACTCCATCGGTGCGGGAGCGGACGAGGTGATGCTGCGCATCCTGGCCCGGCTGGACGGCTACACGGCCTGACGGGCCCACGACGCCCCGGCGTCAGGTGTGGCGGAAGATCGCCTGGCCGCCGCCGGCGGCCAACAATGTGCGCTCCTCCGACCAGACGCGCCCCGTCCAGGAGAGCAGTCCCGCCTGGGCCACCGGAGAGTGCGCGTCGATCAGCACCCACTCGGATTCGCTCGTCGGATCCTGGAAGGCGGCGTAGAGATCGAGGCTGGGCGCGATGAAGGGCGGGTCGGCATGAGCGTGCGGCCGCGAGCCGGCCGGCCAGCTCCCGACGTCGAGCACGACGAGATGGCGGGCGGCGCCCACCCAGGCATCCTCTTTTTCACGGTCGCCCTGTTTGTAGCGGACCCAGGTGCGCCAGGTGGGCGGCAGCGGTCCGGGCGGTGGCCAGGTCGCCGACCAGTCAATGGGTCGTTGTTCGAAGTTGTCCCAGAACGCATAGGGCCGCCGGTCGTCGTCCCTGCTCTCGGCCGCGTCCGCGTCGGGTCGGCGGTCAGTCCACGGCGACGTGTCCGCCGGACCGCTCACCGCCGGCGGCGTGAGGTCGACGTGCTCGAGGCCCTCGACCTGCCCGACGGACCACACCATGGCCTCGAGCACGGCCCGGCCGTCCTGTCTCATTTCGACTCGCTGGGCCAGCACCGTGCGCCCGGACCGGAGCGGCGTGACCACGAGGTCCACCGGCGCGAACGCGGCCACCGAGAGGTAGTGGCAGAAGAAGCTGGCCGGACGGGCGAACGGGCTCTCGGCCCCAGCGGCCCGCAGCGCGATGGCAGCGACGTACCCGCCGCATGGCCCCCAGATCTCCCAGTCCTGGTGCACGATCGCGCGATAGCTCCCCTCGCCCGCCGGCTCAACCGACGTCTGGAGTGCGAGGTCACCCATGGGGGCCCAGCGCCTCCCATCGATCGCGGGTGAGCTCGGTGACGTCGAGCAGCTCGCCGTCTGGCCCGTGCGTGGTCAAGAAGCGCGTGAACCCCAGATGCTCCATGACCTTGCCCGAAGGCACGTTCTCGGGTTCATAGATGCTGACGATCCGATTCAGCCCACCGTCGGTGAAGCCGTAGCGCACGGCGGCCGCGCCGGCCTCGGTGGCCAGCCCTCGGCCGCGGGCCGCCGAGCCGAGGCGCCAACCCACCTCGACCGACGGGAGCACCTCGGGCAAGAAGTGCGGAACGGCCAGGCCGGCCCACCCGATGAGGTGGCCGGTCGAGCGCTCGATCACGGCCTCGAGCCCGAACCCGTCGGCCTCGTAGCGAGAGATCACCCGCTCGAGGAAGGTTGCGCTCTCTTCGGCCGTCATGCCCCGCCGCAGCGGGTACCACCAGAAGGACTCTTCGGCGTGCAGGGGGATCAGCGCCTCGAGGTCACCGTCGGTGAACGGGCGCAGGACGAGGCGGTCGGTGGTGAGCGTGGGGATCACGGACGGTGGCATCGGGCTAGTCCAGGGGAAGGCCGGGGGCGTCGGCCAACGAAGGGTCCCGGCCGGGACGAGCCGCGACGGCATAGAGCTGGTCGGGTCGGAACGAGCGGACCGCCCGGTCACCTGCACGGCCACCGACTACCTCGACCCATTGCTCACCGGTCTCCCCGTTGGTCACATGGGCCACGAATCGCCACGCCGCCCCGCGCAACCGGGTGCCCTCGACCCGAACCGGGTCTCCGGGCTGCAATCCGGCCCACTTCGCGGTTCGGCGGAGGTCAGCCACGATCCCGGGGTGCCATTCGGCTCCAGTTCTACCAGGAGCATGTGCCGTCGGCCGTGGAGACGGCCGTAGGCTGAAACGACATGGCGCTCGAACTCCCCCGCACCCTGACGCCATCGAAGGTCACCGCCTTCACCAACTGCCCGATGGCCTTCCGTTTCTCGCAGATCGAGCGGCTGCCCGAGCCGCCGTCGCCCTCCGCGGTGAAGGGCACGCTGGTCCACTCGGCACTGGAGGGACTGATCTGGAACCATCCGGCCGGCGCCCGTTCCGCGGCGGCCGCAGCGAGCGAACTGAAGCAGGCCTGGTTCGAGTTCCAGGACGACGAGGAGTTCGCGCAACTCGGGCTCGGGTCCGAGGAGAGCGAGTCCTTCCTGGCCGACGCCCGGACGCTCGTCGAGAACTATCTGACCCTCGAGGACCCGAACGAGGTACGCGCCGTCGGAGTGGAGCTGGGGGTCGAGATGCACGTCGACGGCATGTGCCTGCGCGGCAAGATCGACCGCCTCGACCTGGCGCCCGACGGCAGCCTGGTCGTCGTCGACTACAAGACCGGGCGGGCGCCGTCCGAGCGCTACGAGCGAGGCAGCCTGACCGGCGTGCAGACCTACGCCCTGCTCTGTGAGAGCGCGTTCGGGCAAGCCTCCCTCAGAGGTCAGGCTCCTGCACCTGCGCGAGCCCGTGGCCATCTCGAGTGCCGCCACGGAACAGACCATCCGCGGGCAGCGGCGACGGACCGCCGCGGTCTGGACCGCCATCACGCGGGCCTGTGACGCCGAGGACTTCCGTCCTCAAGTGGGGCCTCTGTGCGACCACTGCGCGTTCAAGCCCTCGTGCCCGGCCTTCGCCGCCGCCTGACATGGCCTCGGTGAGCACGATCGACCTGAGCGCCATCGACGACGCCGTGGACGCCGCCTTCGAGCCACTGCGCGGCCATCCGCAGGTCGACAACACGGCGGCCGTCGTCTCAAATCTGGCCGACTACGGGTTGATCTGGGTGGCGCTGGCCCTGCTGAAGGCCCGCCGACGCGGCCCGAACCGCCGTCGGGCCGTCTTCGCTCTGGCCACGGCGGGGTTCTCGTCCCTCATCGTCAGCCGAATCGTGAAGGCGGCGGTCGCCCGCGAGCGCCCGGAGGACCATCTGGAGGCCACGGTGCGCACACCGACGAGCACCAGCTTCCCGAGCGGCCACACGCTGGCCGCCTTCTGCACGGCCTTCGTGCTGGCGGACTCCGACCGGCAGACGGTGGCCAATGTGGGATTCGCCACCGCCGTTGCCGCCAGCAGGGTCCACCTGCGGGCCCATCACCCCACCGATGTCATCGGGGGCGCCGCCATCGGATCGGTGCTCGGACTGGGGTTGCGGCCGATCGTCAACGCCATCACGCCGGGGACCAGGCGGACCCGGCGCGGCCGACCCAGGAAGGAAAAGGGAATGGCCCGAAACGGCGTCGTGTTGAAGAGGGTATGAAACCTTTCTCCGTGACCTGGGACTACCGCTGTCCGTTTGCCCGCAACGCGCACGAGCATCTGATCGACGCGCTGGCCGACGGCGCCGACTGGGACGTGACCTTCCTGCCCTTCTCGCTGACCCAGACCCACGTGCCCGAGGGCGGCGTGCCCGTCTGGGAGGACCCGGCCAAGGCCCACGACCTCACCGCTCTGGCCGCCGGGGTGGTCGTGCGGGACCAGTACCCCGAGCTCTTCCTCGACGCGCACCGGGCCCTGTTCGCCGCTCGCCATGACCAGGGGCTCGACCTGCGAGACGAGCGGGTCGTGGCCGACGCACTCGAGAGAGCCGGTGTCCCCGGCGACAAGGTGCTGGCCGAGGTGCACACGGGAACGCCCATCGAGGTGATCCGCAAAGCCCACGAACAGGCGGTCACCGAATGGGACGTCTTCGGGGTTCCCACCTTCGTCATCGACGGCCGGGCCGCGTTCGTGCGCTTGATGAGCCGGCCGGAGGGTGACGTCGTCCTGGCCCGGCACACCATCGAGGGCGTGCTGTCACTCTTCGACTCCCAGCCCGACCTGAACGAGTACAAGTTCACCAAGCTCGAGCGCTGACCTTGGACCATCGTCCCGGGTCGTCAGGACCGGACGATCTCGCTCAAGAGCGAAAAAGCCCGGGCGCGCTCGTCCCGGTCCCCCACCACCGAGGCGACGAAGTCGGTGGCACCGGCGTCCGCCAGCTTGGTGATGGCGGCGGCCACGGTCTCCTCGTCACCGATGAACGCGATGTCGGCGGCGTCGGCCGCGCCCTCCCGCTCCAGCATCGCCTTGTAGGAGGGCAGCCCGGGGTAGATGGAGAACTCCTGGCGAATCCGTTCCTTGGCCCCGTCCACGTCCCGGGTCACCGACACGGGCAGGGAGACGGCGATCCGGGGCTCGGGCCGGTCCGCCTCCTCTGCCGCGGCACGGATCGTCGGCGCGACGTGCGAGGCGATCGTCTCGGTTCCCGTCATCCACGTCACCGTGCCGTCGGTCACCGTGCCGGCCAGCTTCAACATCGCCGGACCGAGCGCGGCGACCAGGACCGGCGGGGCGGTGGCGCCGGCCACCGTGATGGGCATGAAGGCGTTGGTCGTGACCTGCTCCCCCTGGCTGTTGACCGTTTCGCCGCGCAGCATCGGCATCAACGAGGCCAGGTACTCGCGCATGTAGGAACCGGGCTTGGCGAAGCTCATGCCCCAGGCGCCTTCGACCACCACCTGGTGGGAGAGCCCGATGCCGAGGAGCAGACGATTATCGGTCGCCGCCTGCACCGTGAGGGCCTGCTGAGCCAGCATCATCGGGTGTCGGGGATAGACCGGCACCACCCCGGTACCCAGGCCGATCCCCGGCACCTGAGGGCCGGCGGCGGCCAGCAGGGTGAGGGCGTCGGGGCCGAAGATCTGGACGGCGAAGGCGTGATCGAACCCAGCCTCTCGAAGGCGCCGGAGCTGGTTCACGACGTCGGGCACCGGCCGGTCGACGTCGATCAGGGTGCCGATACGTAGGGGCTTGCCCATGGTCAGGATGCTCCTCGCCTAGTGTGCATACGTGTCCGCCCCACTGTCTATGCGAATCGGCCGACAGGAGCGAGCGAGCTGACTGCGCATCACGTCGGGTTCGTGGGGGCGGGGCAGCTGGCACGGATGGCAGGTGAGGCGGCAAGCTCCCTCGGCTTGTCCATGGCCGTGTTGGCCGAACGTCCCGATGATGCCGCCTGCGAGGTGGCGGCCGAGGTCGTCGTGGGGTCCCCGCTGGTCGCGGCGGAGCTACGCGACTTCGCGGCGCGCTGCCAGGTCCTGACCTTCGACCACGAGCAGGTCGACCTGACCCTGGTCGAGGCAGTGGTCCAGGAGGGCGCGGTCGTCCGGCCCGGTCCGACGACGCTGGAGATGGCGGTGGACAAGGCACACATGCGCACCGTGCTCGCCCGGGCGGGCGTCCCGGTGCCCGCCTATGCCGTCGTCGACTCAGCCTCGCCGGGAGCGCCCGCTGCCGTGGCCGAATTCGGCGCCGCCCACGGCTGGCCGCTCGTCGTCAAAGCGGCCCGCGGCGGCTACGACGGCAAGGGCGTCTGGCCCGTACGCGACCAGGCGGAGGCCCAGACCGTGCTGACCGGCATCGCCGGGCGCGCCGTGCTCGAGGAGTTGCTCCCGCTCGAAGCGGAGCTCGCCGTCATGGTGGCTCGGCGTCCCTCGGGTGACGCGGTGTCCTGGCCTGCGGTGGAGACGGCGCAGCTCGACGGCGTATGCCGGGAGGTACTGGTGCCGGGCCGCCTGTCCCCCGAGGTGGGGGCCGAGGCTTCCGTGCTGGGCCGACGGGTGGCCGACATCGCCGGCGCAGTCGGAGTGATGGCGGTCGAGCTCTTCTGGTCCGGCGGCCGGCTCCTGGTCAACGAGGTGGCGACCCGGCCCCACAACTCGGGCCACTGGACGATCGAGGGATCGGTCACCTCCCAGTTCGAGAACCACCTGCGTGCGGTGCTCGACCTCCCCCTGGGATCGACCGCGCCGGCCCACCCCGAGGTGGCCAGCGTCAATCTCTTCGGCGGCGCCGGGGGCGAGGATCCGGCGGCACTTCTCCCCCAGGGCCTGGACGTGGCGGGCGCCCATGTCCACCTGTATGGCAAGAGTCCGAGGCCGGGACGCAAACTGGGGCACGTGACGGTGTGCGGAGGACCCGACGACGATGTGCGGGGTAGGGCTTGGTCCGCCGCCCGCGCCTTGGGCACGCCGGTGCCCGAAGGCCTGACACTCCCCGCGCTGGTGGGCCCATGACCCCCTCGACGCCCCTCGTCGCGGTGGTCATGGGGAGCTCGTCGGACCTGCCCGTGATGCAGGGCGCGGTCGACCTGCTCGAGCGCTTCGAGGTGCCCCACGAGGTGCGCGTCGTCTCGGCCCACCGGACACCCGACCGCATGATCGCCTTTGGCCACGAGGCGGCGGGACGCGGCCTGCGGGTCATCATCGCCGGTGCCGGTGGCGCGGCCCACCTGCCCGGGATGCTGGCCTCGGTGACCACGCTGCCGGTCATCGGCGTGCCGGTCGCCCTCTCCCAGCTCGACGGCCTCGACAGCCTGCTCTCCATTGTGCAGATGCCCAAGGGGGTGCCCGTGGCCACCATGGCCGTGAACGGGGGGCGCAACGCGGGGTTGCTGGCCGTACGCATCCTCTCGGTCGCCGACGAGGACCTGGCGACCAAGATGGCGGTGTTCCAATTGGAGATCGCGGCGGAGGCGGCGGCGCAGGACGACGACGTGTCCGGAGGGAGAAGCGATGGCTGAGCCGACCCTGGCCCAGCGCCTCGGCTACGGGGCCGACGCCAAGCTCGTCATCATCAACGCCGACGATCTCGGCTCTTGCCATTCGGCCAACGTCGGGGTCTACGAATGCCTGGCCACCGGCACGGTGACCAGCGCCACCCTCATGGTGCCGTGCCCGTGGGCCCGCGAGGCGAGCAGCCGCTACCGGGGCGAGGACATCGGCGTCCACCTCACGGTCAATGCGGAGTACCCGCTCTACCGCTGGGGTCCCATCACCCACGCGCCCTCGCTGCTCGGCGGCGACGGCGGGTTCCCGCGTACGGTCGAGGACGTGTGGGACCACGCCGACCTCGACGAGGTCCGCCGCGAGTGCCGGGCGCAGATCGAGCGGGCGATCCTGTGGGGCTTCGACGTCAGCCACCTCGACGCCCACATGGGAACGCTGCAGCTGCGACCCGAGTTCTTCGACGTCTATCTCGAGCTGGCCCTGGAGTTCGGCCTGCCCCTGCGCATGCTGAGCCCCGGCATGGAGCGCTACGCCGGCTTCCCCGCCCGCCAGGTCGCCGCCGTAGAGGGTGCGGTCTTCACCGACTTTTTGCGCCACGTGCCCAGCGTGGGCTCACGCCAGGTGTTCGAGAAGGATCTGCGCACCCTGCGACCGGGGGTGACCGAGCTCTTCTTGCACCCGGCGGTCGACAGCGCTGAGCTGCGCTCGCTGGCCACCGACGACTGGGGGTCGCGGGTGGACGACCACCGCATCATCTGTGACGAGCAGTGGGTCCGTCGGACCATCGACGAGGTCGGGGGAATCCTCATCGGTTACCGACCGCTGCGCGAGCTGGCCCGGGCGGGCGGCTGAACGGTGACCACGGCGACGCCCACGACGATCAGCGGGGTGTCGCTCATCACGCCGCTCGTCACGCGGCAAGGTGCGCCCGCGCCCGAAGTGTTCGAGATCGTGCTCTCCGCCGCAGGCATCGACTTCCGTCACACCGAACGGCCCCATGCTCGGCTCACGTGGGACAAGGTCTCGGAATGGGAGATCGAGGAGCAGGAGGGCGACGTCCTTCTCACCCTGCAGCAAGGCGACGCCGCGACTCCGCTGCTCATCCCGGGTTGGTCGGCTGCGGACCTGGCCGCCATGCTGCGCCAGCTGACCGAGCGGCCGGCTCAGGCCAAGGCCGCCGCGACGCCGGTTCGGGGGAAGAACCCGGTTCGGACGAAAAACCCGGCGGAGACGATCGCCGGCGACGCTCCCGGCGCCCAACCCCCCCACGCGGCGTGTCCCGGTGTGGCCGAACCTCTGGGGGCGTCGCCGGGGGCGGCGACCGAGACCGGGGAGGAACCGGGGGCCCGAGGCACCTCTCGGCGGGCGCGCCGGCACGTGTCGTGGAAGGCCGTGGTGGCCGTGGCGCTCCTGGGTGTGCTGGCCACCGCGGTGGCCCTCGTGCTGCTCCAGAGCGCAGGTGTCATCAACTGGAGCTTCCTCGGCCCCAACGTCTGACCCGGCCTGCCCTGCCGGGAACCCGACCGCCCCGGCCGGCCGGCCGGGCGATCCGGCGAGTCAGGCAGGTGAGCCGGTCGGGTGATCCGCCGAGTCAGGCCGGGCGCACCCCGGCGAAGAGGTCGTCCTCGGTCACGTCGACCGGTCCGACCCGGCTCTGGGCCAAGCGGTACTCGTCGACGGGGTGGATGTCGCGCAGGACCTCGGGCGGCAACCCGAACCAGAACGGCGACGTGGGGTCGACCTGGGTGGCGTGCGCCTTGAGTGCGTCGCCCCGCACCTGCGTGAACCCGCGCACGTCGATCGTGGTGGTGTAGGGCTCGGTCTTGGTCATGCGCGCCAACCACTTGTCGTCGAAGGGCGACTTGAGACCGAGCTCGGCGTACTTGTCGTGCATGGCCCGGAAGCGTTCACCGGACCAGACCGAGTAGTACAGCTTGGCCGGGGCGAAGGGCGGCCCGGCCTCCGTGAAGCGGTCCGGATCACCGGCGAGGTCGAAGGCCAGAACGGAAATCTCATGGACACGGAGATGGTCCGGATGCGGATACTCGGTCTGGTTGTCGCCGTAAGTGATCACGACCTGGGGCCGCTCGCGCCGGATGACCGCCACCAGGCGACCGACCGCCTCGTCGAGCGGCGCCCGAGCGAACGAAGCCGGGTTCTGGTTGGCCTCCGTGTCGGGCATGCCCGAGTCCCGGTAGCCCAGGAGAACCGTGTCGTCGTAGCCGATGATCTCGGTCGAGGCCTTGAGTTCGGCCATCCGGACGTTGCCGATGTCGGCCCGCACCTCGGGCGTGTCCATGGCCGGGTTGAGGATGTCGCCCTCTTCACCGCCCGTGCAACAGACCAGCACGCTGTGGACCCCATCGGCGTGGTACTTGGCCACGGTCGGCGCGCCTTTGGACGCCTCATCGTCGGGATGCGCGTGGACGCTGAGCAGGCACAGGCGCTGGGGCACGAGCCGAGACTACTGGCGGCGGACCACCCCTCCGGGCGTCCGGCCAGGCGCCCACCAGCGGCTACCGGCCGGGCCGAGGGCTCCCGGTGCCACCCCCTGCCCGCTGGGCTTTATGCTCGTAAGCCATGGCAGGTATGTTCAGCCGGATCGCGGACATTTTCCGGTCCAAGGCCAACAAGGCCCTGGACAAGATGGAGGACCCCCGCGACACCCTCGACCTCTCCTACGAGAAGCAGATCGAGCAGCTGACCAAGGTGCGGCGGGGCGTGGCGGACGTGGCCACGGCCCGGAAGCGGATCGAGCTGCAGGCCCAGGGACTGCAGAAGCAAGCGGACAAGTTGCAGGGTCAGGCGAAGGCCGCCTTGTCGCAGGGCAACGAGGACCTGGCCCGCGAGGCGCTGTCCCGGCGGGCCGCCTTGGGCGAGCAGCTGACCGAGCTCAAGACCCAGCACGATCAGATCGTCGAGCAGGAGCAGAAGCTCGTCCAGACGTCACAGGAGCTCCAGGTGCGGGTCGAGCGGTTCCGCACCCAGAAGGAGACGATGAAGGCCTCGTACACGGCGGCCGAGGCCCAGACCAAGGTGGGCGAGGCCATCTCGGGCATTTCGGACTCGAGCAAGTCGGCCGGCGCCACCATGCAGAGAGCCCAGGACAAGATCGCCTCCATGCAGGCGCGGGCGGGCGCCATCGACGAGCTGCTGGCCTCAGGTGCGCTGGACGACCTGTCGACGCCGGTGGACGACATCCAGAAGGAGCTCGACAAGGTGTCGTCCTCCAGCCAGGTCGACAACGAGTTGGCCGCGCTCAAGGCCGAGATCGGCACGGGCTCGTCGGGCAGCGGGAGCGAAGCGGCCGCCCTGCCGTCGGCCGGGTCCGCCGGAAACGAGACGACCGAGGCCGGTGCGGCCGGCGCAGTCGAGGGAGCCTGATGGCCATCGCCCACAACATCAAGCCCGACAGGGGCCTGACCTACCGGATGCTCTTGACCGGGTTCTTCCTGGTCGTGCTCTACGGGGCCGTCGTCGGCATCCTCATCGCCGTGGGCCTCTCCTACGCCCTGGTGCTGGTGATCGCCCTCGTGCTGATCTTCTGTCAGTACTGGTTCAGCGACAAGATCGCCATGTACTCCATGCACGCCAAGGAGGTGACGCCCGAGCAGGCGCCCGCGCTGCACGGCGTGGTCGACCGCCTGTGCGCGCTGGCCGACATGCCCAAGCCCCGGGTGGCCATTGCGCAGACCGACATCCCCAACGCCTTCGCCACCGGGCGCAGTCCCAAGACGTCCGTGGTGTGCGTGACATCGGGTCTTCTGCGTCGCCTGGACGAACCCGAGATCGAAGCGGTGCTGGCGCACGAGCTGTCCCACGTGGCCCACCGCGACGTCGCCGTCATGACCATCGCCAGCGGCCTCGGAATGATCGCCGGCCTCATGACCCGTGTGCTGTTCTATTCCGAGCTCTTCGGCGGGGGCGGACGCGGCAACGACCAGAACGGGCAGAACGCCTTCTTCATCGAGATGATCGTGTTGCTGGTGTCGGTCGTCGTCTACTTCGTATCGTTCCTCTTGACCATGGCGCTCTCGCGCTATCGCGAGCTGGCGGCCGACCGCTCGGGCGCGCTGCTCATCGGGCGACCGTCGTTGTTGGCCTCGGCCCTGGTGAAGATCACCGGGGAAATGGGGCGCATCCCGACCAAGGACCTGCGGGCGGCCGAGCCGTTCAACGCCTTCTTCTTCACGCCGGCGGTGGCGACCGGCGGCGACCAGGGCACGGGCGGCGGGTTCTCCTTCGCCAATCTCTTCCGCACCCACCCCAGCCTGGAGCGCCGTTTGGCCCAGCTGGACTCGCTCGAGCACCAGCTCGGGCAGGCCAGCTGAACCCGGCTCGCTCGGCACGGCGGCCATGGGGCTCCTCGACACCATCCTGGGACGGTCCAAGCCCGTGCGGGCCAACCTGGACGCGCTGTTCTCCCTGCCCACCGCCGCCCTGACCCTGCAGAGCGCAGGCGGCCTGGTGTCGTCGGGTCACGCCGGCGTCTGCTGGAAGCCACCGCCGGGGCAGGCGGCGGCGGACGCCCAGAAGGAGGTGGCCGAGCTGGTCGGCGACGGCTTCGGCCAGGCCGTCGACTCGTTCGACTACGGCTGGCTGCTGCTCGACGACCCCGAGATCGACGAGCTGGTGACCAAGGTGCACATGGCCAACTCGACGCTGCAGGACAACGGCTGGGGTCCCCAGCTCCTGGCCTCGGTCTTCGGTTTCGTGCCCGGACCCGATGCGGGGAGCGACGCCAAGCCCTTCCGGCTGGTCTACCTGTTCAAGCGGGGCACCTTCTACCCCTTCGCACCGGTGGACGCCGCCAAGGAGCGGCGCGACACTGAACTGGAGCTGCGCATCCGGAGCATGGTCGGGGCGGACCTTCCGGTAGAACAAGACCTGACCCGTTGGTTTCCCATGTGGGACACGCCCGTCTCCTGACTGCCTCTACCTCGTGACTGACACCTTCGAACGCCGGATCATCCTCGACGGAGCGGTGAACTTCCGCGACCTCGGCGGGTACCTCACCGAATCTGGCGCGTCGATCACCCGCTGGCGCACGCTCTTCCGGGCCGACGGTCTGGGCGAGCTGACCGTGGGTGACTACACCGTCCTGCGGGACCTGGGTATCCGCACCGTCGTCGACCTGCGCGCCCACGACGAGCGGGAGCGGGGGCAGTTCGACATCGTGGCGCACCCGGTCGAGTACCACCACATCCCCTTCATCGAGACGATCCCGGACCCCGAGGAGTTCGACCGGCGGCCCGACCTGCTCGAGGGGCAGTACCTCGACATGTTGGACAATGCCCGCACCGAGATCCGTCAGGCCCTCGAGGTGCTCTCGGACCCCCACGCCCTGCCGGCGGTCTTCCACTGCACGGCGGGCAAGGACCGGACCGGGCTTCTCTCGGCCATCGTGCTCTCACTTCTCGGTATACCCGAAGAGACGGTGGTGGCCGACTACGCACTCAGCCAGGAGGCCATGGGCGGCCTGAAGGAGAAGATCGTCCGCAAGTACCCCGACAGCGCAGACCTGCTCAACAGCATCGAGGGGGTGTTCTCGGCCGACCCGGCCAAGATGCGCACGCTCCTCTCGTATGTGCACGAGCACTACGGCTCGGTGGAGCGCTACGTAGCGAGCATCGGTGCCGGGCCCAGCGTGGTGGCGGGGCTGCGGGCCGCACTGCTGGAGCCGATTTCGGCCCCCCACTAGCTTTCGTCGTCCTCCCGGAGGTCGGGTCGCAGACGGTCGATGGCGGAGGCGAGGGCCAGGTCCAGCAGGGTCAGGCCCCCCGAGTCGTGTGTGCTCAGGGTGAGGTGCACCGTGTTCCACCGGATGTCGATGTCGGGGTGATGGTTGGCCGCCTCGGCCGCCGCGCCGACGGCGTTGACGAAGTGGAGAGCGGCCGCGAAGTCGTGCAGCTTGACCGTGGTCCTGAGCTCGTCGTCCTCCCGGGTCCAGCTGATGTGCTGGTCGGCCAGGGCCTGGTCGATGTCGTCGTGGGTGAGGAGGGGCTCGCTCACGGGTGGGTCATGTCCTCGGGGCGCACGACCTCGTCGAACTGCGGGCCCGTGAGCAGGCCGAGCTCGAGGGCGGCCTCGCGCAGCGTCGTCCGTTCCTTGTGCGCCTTCTTGGCCACCTTCGCCGTGTTGTCGTAGCCGATGATCGGGTTGAGAGCGGTGACCAGCATGAGCGAGTTGCGCAGGTGCCGGTCGATCTGCTCGTAGTCGGGCTGGAGACCCTCGACACAGAACTCGCGGAAGGCCCGGCTGGCGTCGGTCATGAGGGCGATCGACTGCATGACGTTGTAGGCGATGACCGGCTTGCACACGTTCAGCTCGAGATTGCCCCGGCTGCCGGCGGTCGTCACGGCGACGTCGTTCGCAATGACCTGGATGCCCACCATGATCAGAGCCTCGCTCTGGGTGGGGTTGACCTTGCCCGGCATGATGGACGATCCCGGCTCGTTCTCGGGCAGCATCAACTCGCCCAGGCCACTGCGGGGGCCCGAGCCGAGCCAGCGCAGGTCATCGGCGATCTTCATGAGTGAGGCGGCCAGTGTGCGCAGGGCACCGTGGGTGAAGAGCAGGGCATCGTGGGCGGCCAGGGCGGCGAACTTGTTCGGTGCCGAGACGAAGGGCAGGGCGGTGGCCTCGGCGATGGCCTGGGCCACCCGGTCGGCGAACTCGGGGTGGGTGTTGAGGCCGGTGCCCACGGCGCTGCCGCCGAGCGCCAGTTCGTAGAGGCCGGGCAACGTCAGCCCGACGCGGTCGATGTCGGCGCTGAGCTGGGCCACGTATCCGGAGAACTCCTGGCCGAGGGTCAGGGGCACGGCGTCCATGAGGTGGGTCCGCCCGATCTTCGTCACGTCGGCGTAGGCAACCTCCTTCTCGTGCAATGCGTTGCGGAGCTCGGTGACCGAGGGAAGAAGGCGGTGCACGATCTCCTCGGCGGCCGCGATGTGCATGGCGGTCGGAAAGGTGTCGTTCGACGACTGGGACATGTTCACGTCGTCGTTCGGGTGGATCGGCTTCTTGGAGCCCATCACGCCGCCGGCCAGCTCGATGGCCCGGTTGGAGATGACCTCGTTGGCGTTCATGTTGGTTTGGGTGCCGCTGCCCGTCTGCCAGATGCGCAACGGGAATTGGTCGTCGAGAGCACCCTTGGCCACCTCGGCCGCCGCCTGCTCGATAAGAGCCGCCTTGTCGTCGGGCATCTTGCCGATGGCCAGGTTCACCCTGGCGGCGGAACCCTTGAGGATGCCGAAGGCCCGGATCAGGGGCTTGGGCATCGTCTCGGTGCTGATGTCGAAATGGTGCAGCGAGCGCTGCGTCTGAGCGCCCCAGTACCGGTCGGAGGGGACGTCGATCTCCCCCATGCTGTCGCTTTCCACCCGTGTCTCGGTCACGGCGAGTCAGCTTAGGACCGGTGGCGTCGGTCGATTCCCGCGTCGACTGCCCTGACGGACCGGGGTACGGCTTTCAGGTCCCGGTCCAGCGGGGCGGGCGGCGTTCCGCCGCGGCCCGGGCGCCCTCGGCGGCATCTCGGGTCCTGCCGGCGACGAGCCGCATGGTCTCGCCGAAACGAATGGCTTCGAGCATCGGCATATGGCGGGTCCGCATCGCCATCTCCTTCATGACCCGCTGGGCCAGGGGCGCTCCCCCGAGCAGGCGGGCGGCCAACGCATGGGCCTCCTCGAGGAGCAGCTCGTGCGGGACGACCCTCCAGACCAGGCCCATTTCGAGAGCCCGCGCCGCGCCGATGCGCTCGCCGGTGAGCAGCAGCTCCATGGCGTCGGCCCAATTGAGGCGCTGGGGCAGACGTATGGAGGCCACGACGGCGGGGACGCCGAGGTTCACCTCGGGCAGCCCGAACTCGGCCCGGTCGCTGGCCAGGACGAAGTCGCACCAGGTGGCCAGCGTGAGGCCGTAGCCGAGGCAGTAGCCGTTCACCGCGGCGATGACCGGCTTGAACACCTCCCAGCCACTCTCGAACGAATTCATGGTCGGCTTCTCCCAGAACGTGCCTGCGAACGCACCGGTCGCTCCCGCCCCGTCGCGGAGATCGCCGCCGGCACAGAAGGCCCGCCCCGCCCCCGTCACGATGGCCACCCAGGCGTCCTCGTCGTCGCGGAAGCGGGCGAAGGCGGCGTTCAGGTCACGCCGCACCTCCGAGTTGATGGCGTTGAGCGCATCGGGTCGGTTGTAGGTGATGGTGGCCACGTGGCCATCGAGTTGGAAGGTGACTGCCTCGCTCACGGCGCCAGTCTGCCCGGTCCCGGCCGAGACCCCCAGCGGGTCCGGGGTTGCAGGCCTTGTCGGGTCGGTCGCGGCGGCTATCCGGGCGGGTGGTCGTCGGGGCACGAGCCCGGCGGATCGTTGTAGTCGGGATCGGACACCCACGACCCCTGGGTCCAGTCACCCTGGGCGGGCGCCAGCTTGAACACATCGGTCATGTCGGCCAGCAGCGCGTTGGCGTAGCGAGCGCTCCCTTCGGCGCAGAGGTGCACGTCGTCCAGCTTGCGGACGCGGATCCACTGATCTTTCGGTGCGTCGGGATCACCTTCGGGAGGCAGCCACGTCGAGAAGCGATCGCCGTCGAGCATGAGCGAACCGGCGATCGGCAGGTACATCACCCGCCCAGGGAAGTACGTCGTCATCTTCCTCGCGATGTTGTTCCAGGCGATGACGCCGGCACGGCGCTCCTTGTTCAGCGCGGGATTGGCTATGTCGGCGGCCGACACGTTCACCGGTTCGGGGAATTGGGTGAAGATCACACCTTCCACCCCGTTGCCCGGCGTCAACATCGTGGCGACGGCCCGCCGGAGGAGTTGCGTGTACTGGGCCGGTTGGTGGAGGGCGTTGGGCCTGGTCGGTCCGAACATGTCCCAGCTCCAGGAGGCCACGATGATCTGGGCCTGGGCCCCCTGGATGAGATTGGGAATGGAGGTGGGCCAATTGAGCGAGGTGGTCAACCCGAAACCATCAATGGTGCGAATGGCGACCGTCGCCTCGCCCGTCGCGCTGAGGGCTGCGGTGATCCCGAACGCGGCGTCGTGCATCACCGAGTCGCCCAGGAGCATGACGCGCAGTGGGTCGGCCGCGGTCGGTGCGGTGGTGAGATGGATCGGCGTCTGGCCCTGGTACCCACCGGCGCCGGGCACGGTCTGGCCGGTCTGGCCGGACTGGCCGGACTGTGCGGTCTGGCCGGACTGGGCGGCGAGATGTGACGTACGGGCGACAGCGGAGGGGTCGGCGACGGCCGGGAAGGTGGCCACCACGATGAGGACGGCCGTGGCGACACCGGCCGCGGGCGCCACCGACCAGCGCACCCAGCCGTGCAGACGGGCCAGGCGGACGGGTCGCTCCACCAGGTAGTAGCTGGCGGTCGCGAGAGCCAGCGTGACCGCGATCCGCAAGAGGTCGAGCGGCCATTGTGAGAGACCGGTTCTCTGGCCCGTGAGGTACACGATCACCGGCCAGTGCCACAGGTAGATGCCGTAGGAGATCGTTCCCAAGAAATGCAGCGGTCGGGCGGCCAGCAGACGGGCAAAGCCGCCCGGTTGGACGAGTCGGGCATCCGCCACGACGAGGGCGGCCAGACCCGCACAGAGCAGAAAACCACCCTCGAACATGAAGTTCCTCGGCAGTCCTCCCGGCGTCCCCGAGGTCACCCAGAACACCGCAAGAGCAATGGCCGCCAGCGGTCCGACCGAATGCAGCGTGCGACGGGACCGCCGACTGGGCTGCGGTCGGGAGGCGGCCACGAAGGCGAGCGTGGCCCCGGCCATCAGATCGAAGAGACGGGTGTCGGTGCCGTAGTAGATCCTCGAGGGGTCGACGCCGGGGTTGAAGAGCACCGCCATGAGGACCGAGGAGAGCACCCCGAGCGTGACCGTGATGATCATTCCCGTCCGCCGCCAGACGCCACGGGCCACGCGGAGCAGGAGCAGGAGCACCAGGGGCCACACCAGGTAGAACTGCTCCTCGATGGCCAGCGACCACGTGTGCTGCAGGGGCGAGGGCGTCGAGAACTGCGCGAAGTAGGACTGATGGGCGTACACCAGGTGCCAGTTGTTGGCGTAGAGCAGCGTCCAGATGGCGTCGCCCCGCAGCCCGGCGAGATCGACCAGCCCGTTGGCGCCCGGAGCGCCGAAGATCGCATTGAAGATCAGGTAGAGGGCCAGCGCGGCGACGACCAAGAACAGCGCGGGGAGCAACCGCTTGGCCCGGCGGGCCCAGAAGGCTCCCAGATTGATCCGGCCGGAGCCGGCCCACTCCTCGAGGAGCAGCGTCGAGATGAGAAAACCGGAGAGAACGAAGAACAGGTCGACGCCCAGGTAGCCGCCCGAGGCCCAACCGAGTTGGAGGTGGTAGGCCACGACACCGAGGACGGCCACACCGCGCAACCCGTTCAGCGCGGGCAGGTGCCTGCCGGTGACCGCCGTCGTCTCGGTCGCCGTGACCGGAGCGTGCGCGAGCTCGACCGCATCGAGGCTCACCGGTGCTCCAAGAGGCAAACGTCGGGGCCCGGGCCGGGCCGGAGCAGGTAGTCGACCGCCCCGGTCAGCCCCGGAGGTACCTCGACGCCCGCCGTGGTGAGGTCGAGGGCGAGCCGGGGACTGTGCTGCGCCGCCGGCCGGGGTCGGTTCACCGCACCGGGCACGGGGTAGATCGGTCCTTCGCTCGCCGCCGTCCCGGCCTCCCACATCTGCCGGCACAGCGCGATGGCCTCGCGGTGAGCCGGTCCGAAGGGAGGTGCGAAGCAGAGGAGAGACCGGCCACTGCAGACGAGATCGAGCGAGGTCATGTCCCGGGCCAGCACGGTGGGATGGCGCCGCTCCGTTCCGTCGAGGCCGACACAGACGCCCAGGAGCCCCTGGGAGACGGTGGAGGCCAGTGCACCGACGAGGACCAGGGGATCACCGGCTGGCCCCTCACGCACGATCAGGGCACCCACTCCCTCGTCCTCGGCCGCCACGGCCCTCTCCCGCATCCCGACCACGTCGTCGCCCGGCAGGAACCACCCTTCCACGGCGAGGCAGGTTAGGCCCGCTGCCACCATCCACCGATGTCATGCGCCAGTCCAGCCTGGGCCAGGCGCTCCAGTCCCCCGCACAGGGTGGGCAGGTCGAGACCCGTCACCCGGACCAGGTCGTCCAGGGAGGCCGGATCGCTGGACAGGGCTTCGTAGAGGTCCCGATCCTCGCCCGGGTCGGGGCTCCGTCGGTTCGAGCCAGCCGTGAACGCCTCGATTCCGGCCGGCGGCGAGACCCGAACTCCGGCGAGGGAGAGTGCGACGAGGATGTCGGCCGTCGAACAGGCCGGAAAGGCCCCGTCGGCCAGGAGGGCGTTGGTGCCCTCCGAGGTGGCGCTCCGGATCGATCCGGGCACGGCGCCCACCGGAAGGCCCAGGGCAGCCGCGGCGTCGACAGTGTGGCGGGCTCCCCCGTGATGCCGGCTCTCGATCACGACGACGACATCACTCAGGGCGGCCAGGAGCCGGTTGCGGACGGGAAAGCGCCAGCGCTCCGTGCGAACACCAGCGGGTGACTCGGACACCACGGCACCGTGCTCGGCCACGCGCTGCCACAGGCGGGTGTGCCGTACCGGGTACGGCTTGTCCAGGCCTCCGGCCACGACGCCGACGGGCGCAGCGCCGGCCCCGCAGGCGCCCTCGTGGGCGGCGCCGTCGATCCCGAGCGCGAGGCCCGAGACGACACTGACCCCGGCGGCTGCCAGATCGGCGCCGAATTGCGCGGCGACGCCGATCCCGTACCGCGTCGGTGCCCGGGTGCCGACCAGCGCCACGGTGGCCGGCGCGTGCAGGGCCAGAGGATCGCCCACACAGAACAGCACGGCCGGAGCCTGTGGGTCGCGCCGGAGGCGCTCGGGGTAGGCGTCGTCGTCGGCCAGCACGACGGCAATGCCGCGCTCGGCGTGCATTTGCCAGACCTCCAAGACTTCGCGCTCGGTCGCACCTTGCGGGGCACAGAGCTTGCGCCACGCGTCGGCGGGCCGGTCCTGGCCCAGGGCCTGGCGCAACGTGGCCGGGCCAATCTTCGCGGTGGCGGCCAGCGCGGTGGCATAGGCCTGTTCGGGCAAGTCGACGCTCATGGGACCAGCGCCGCTCGGGCCGCCCGCAGGGAGAGTGCCTCGGAGACATGCATGAAGGAGACGACGTCGTCACCGGCCAAGGCGGCCACCGTACGAGCGACCCGGGACACCTTGTGGAGGCCTCGGGCGCTCAAATCTCCCGAACGAAGTTTCGCACCCAGCAGCGCGCTCGCCTCCGACGAGATGGCTGCGCCCTCATTGCCGGCTCGGGCGTCGACGCGTGCCTGCGCCGCGGCGACTCGTTCCTTCACGGAACGAGACGACTCTGCGGGATCTCCAGAGAGAAGGTCGTCGGGATCGGGCCGACTGAGCGGCACCACAAGATCGAATCGATCGACGAGAGGCGCTGAGAGACGCCTCGTGTAGCGGGCCCGGACAACCGTGCTGCAGTTGCAAGCGCCCTCGAAGACCCCTTCACCACAGGGGCACGGGTTCATCGCAGCGACGAGAAGGAATCTCGCCGGGAAGGTCACCGTGCCACCAGCGCGGCTGACACGGATGATGCCCTCCTCGAGTGGCTGGCGAAGCGCCTCGAGGGCGGCCACGGGGAATTCGCCGAGTTCGTCGAGAAACAGCACGCCGTGACTGGCCAGGCTGACCTCCCCCGGACGCAGGGACCAGCTGCCACCGCCCACGAGGGAAACGATGGAGGACCGATGGTGGGGCGCGCGAAATGGTGGGCGATGCGAGACCACGCCACACGGGACGTCTCCGCCCGCCGCCGAGTGGATCCGGGTCACGTCGAGTGCCTCCTCGGTCGTCAGCGGCGGCAGGAGACCGGGCAGCCGTTCGGCGAGCATGGTCTTCCCCGAGCCGGGTGGGCCGATCATGAGCAGGTGGTGGCGGCCGGCCGCCGCAACCTCGACGGCCCGGCGGCCGAGCGCCTGTCCGCGGACGTCGGCCAAGTCGGGCTCTTGAGGTGGTGCGGCGTGCCTCCTTGGAGGGGGCGCCTCCGGCCATTGGCCGCGCCCTCGCAACACCTGGACCAGCTCGGCCAGGGTCCCAGCGCCGCTCACGAATTCGCCGCGGACGAGCATCGCCTCGCGCACGTCACAGAGCGGCACCACCATGCTCAGCGGCGCCATGGCGTCAGCCAGGGCGACCATGCCGGGGACATGACGGAGCGAGCCGTTCAGACCCAATTCGCCACAGAAGGCGCGACCGTCCAGGCACGAAGGAGGGAGCTCACCGATCGCTACCAGGAGCCCGATGGCGATCGGGAGGTCGAGTCCGGCGCCACCCTTCCGGATTCCCGATGGCGCCAGGTTGATCGTCACCCGCCGCAGCGGCCACGACAGGCCGCTGGACAGGATCGCTGCACGCACCCGGTCACGGGACTCGCGGACGGCGGCGTCGGGCAAGCCGACGACGGTGAAACCGGGCAGGCCGTTGGACACGTGGACCTCGACGGCCACAGGAGTCCCGACGGCGCCGCTGAGGGTGGCCGACGCAAGAGATGCGAGCATGCCGGAGAACGGTCGCCTCGCCATGGCCGGGAAGGACGACTTTGTTCTTGTCCGGGTGCAGCGCGAGCCCCAAGGACCCGAGCCGATCGGCGATGCCTGGCCCGAAGCGCTCGAGCGTGTCCTCTGTGCCACAGCGCTCTCGAGCAATAGCCAGAGCATCAGATCTGGCTATCGGCACAGACGGACCCGATCGACACGCCGGCGAAAAAAGTCGACGGCTCAGTCCGAAGGGTCACAGGACTTCTTTGGCGGCAGCTGTGGGCCCAGCCATTCTGCGGGGATGGTCGGACCCCTATCGGGTCGGTGCCCTCCAGAAGAACTCCAGCTGGATGTTGTCGGGGTCGCGAAAGGTGAGCATGGCGTTCCGGGTGTACTCGGGCTCCTTGACTCCTGAGTGCGGGATCCTCAGCAGGTTCAATCTCTCCGCCCACTCGTCGAGGTCTTTTCGGCGCTCAACCAAGAACTCCAGATGATCGAGACCCGCGCGGAACTCGCTGAAGGGCTCGCCGGAGTGCTCCTGGTGACCGACGAGGGCGAGGACAAAGCGGCTTTCGGGCTCCACCAGAGCGATGTACCGCAACCGACCGTCTTCACCTGCGTGGTCGTAGAGCACCTCGAGGTTCAGGAGCTCCGAATACCAGGCTGCACTCGTTGCGGGATCACGGACGGTCAGATTGACCTCGACACGGCCGGAGATCGATGGCACAGGCTCGAGTCTGGCAGCTCCTGCTGGACCGAAGGGTGTCTGCGTCTCGCACAGTGAGACGTGTAGGCAAGGACCCCGGATGGGAGACAATGTGCACTGGTCGGACCTGATTGCGTGGACGCGGCGCATCAGCCTAGGAGGACCGATGGACAACGACGACGCTGCCGCACTACGGCGACTTCTCGACAAGGACCAGATCGTCGACCTCGTCCACCGCTATTCGTACTGCGTCGATCACAGGCTCTACGACGAAGTCGTCGAACTTTTCACCGAGGACTGTGTGGTCGATTACGGACCCAGCTGGGCGCCCGTGCAATCGAGGGCCGGTCTCCGGCGGATGTTCGGACATCCCGATGTTGGATATGCGGCAACGAGCCACCACAACGCGAACGTCCTCGTGACGTTCGAGGACCTCAATCGTGCGTCCGTGCGCACATCCGTGTACGCCTGGCACCAGCGAGCAGACGGAACGACACCTCGCTTGTGGGGTTACTACCACGACGTCGTTGTCCGCCTTCCCGAAGGTTGGCGCATCGCCGAGCGACAACTTCGGGTCTTGGGGACCGAAGACTGGGATGTCGAGATGCATTCGGCGCTCGATGGCGAAACCCGGTAGTCGGCAATGCCGCTACGGCACGCACCCGAGTGAGTTGAACCGGCCACTGTGTCGGTTCGGATCGTAACGACCGGGCCGCATCTCGGGGTGGTCACGATGGAGCCCAGCGACGCTCAACCGGCGAGACCCTGCCGGTAGGCGTAGGAGACGGCCTGGGCGCGGTCCCGGGCGCCGATCTTGGCGAAGAGATGGTTGATGTGGCTCTTGACGGTGCCTTCGCTGACGACGAGACGCTCGGCGATCTCGCCGTTCGAGAGTCCTGAGGCGATCAGCTCCAGCACTTCGGCCTCCCGCGCCGTGATCCCGTCTGGGAGGTGCGCAGGCGCCGTCGGAGCCCGGCGCGGGCCGCCAGTGGCGATGGCATCGACCAGGTGATGTTGGACGGCGGGGTCGATGACCGCCTGGTCCTCGAGAACCTGGAGGAGCGCCCGGCGGATCTCCTCGCCTCCCGCGTCCTTCGTGAGATACCCACGCGCACCCGCCCGGAGCGCATCGAGTACCGACCGGTCATCGGCGTAGGTGGTCAGCACCACGACCTTGATCAAGGGCTCTCGCTGACGGAGCTGGCGAGTGGCCTCGACGCCGTCACAGCGGGGCATCCGCAAGTCCATCAACACCACGTCGGGGTGAAGCGCACCCGCCATGGCGACGGCCTCGGTGCCGTCCGAGGCTGCACCCACCACGTCGATGTCGGGAAGGAGCCCGAGCACCATGGCCAGCCCCTCGCGGACGACCCGCTGATCGTCCGCGATAAGAACCCGGATGTGCCGGTTCATACCGGCACATCCAGTTCGACGCGGAAGCCGCGGCAGGTCGACTCGGTCACGAGCGATCCGCCCAGGAGCTCGGCCCTCTCGCGCATGCCGGTGAGGCCGTAGCCGTTGTCCTCCCCGCTGCAGCGTGCCCGTGTCCGTCGACAACGCCGCGGCACCCGGCGGTGAGAAATCCTCAACCCGGAGGCGGGTGACGTCGGGGTCGTAGGCGAGATGGAGCTCGACGCGCTCGGGACGAGCATGCTTGGTGATGTTGGTGAGGGCCTCCTGTGCCACCCGGTACAGCGCCAAACGAGCCTCGGATCCCAGTGGGTGTTCTTCACCGGAAACCGTGAGCCGGCATGGGATCCCCCGGTCGTCCTCGAACTGCGCGGCAAGGTCTGCGAGACCCTCGGGCCCGGGGAGTTGGTCGTCGCGGAGCATCCCGATGGCCCGACGGGCCTCCTCCAATCCGGTCTTGCCCAGGTGGTGGGCCCGGTCGATGACCTGGGGGAGCCGGGGGTCGCCCGGATGCTCCACGGCCAACATCCGGGCTCCTTCGAGCTGGAGCAGGAGGCCCGAGAGAGAGTGGGCGAGCACGTCGTGCATCTCGCGGGCGAGTCGCTGGCGTTCGGCCATGCCGGCAGCCCGAGCCTCAACCGCCCGGCTCTGCTCCAGCGCAACAAGCAGCGTCTCGGCCTGTTCGTTGGACTCACGCAGCCGCACGCCGAGAAACAGCAGCCCATAGCAACCCGCCAGGGTGCCGAGGATCACGAGGCCGGCAAGGCCTTGGCCGGTGAAGCCGATGATCACCTCGAGCGCAACGAAGGCCACGGCAGCCAGCGGGAGGGCGATCTGCCCTGGGAGCAGGCGGGCAAAGACGAGGACGCCCAGGAACGCTCCTTCGGCACCGGGTCCCGTCGGCTGCAGGCTCAGCAGCGTCACCGAACTGGCGAAGATGACGATGGCGATGGCGAGTTGGGGGGCGGCCGCGGGCCGGGCGGTATCGGGTGCGTGAGCGCCGCCGAACGCCACGACCGCGCCGATGACCGCGGCGACATAGCCGGCCACCCCGATCGACACGCCAACGCCCCGGCCGGCGAGGCCCGGACCGGGCTGGGCCTGAAAGGCGGCGAGGACGAACACGCCCAGCAGGAGCGGAGCGAAGATCCGGATGCGGCGCTGCAAAGTCTCGTGCAGGGCCCGGCTGCGGCGGAGGCTGTCCAGGGTCGGCGTGGTCGCGTGGTCGACGCTCACCAGATGAATTCTAAGACGAAGCGGCGCCCGCCCACATCGGCCCCAGGGTGGTGCGCAGCCTCTGCCCGAGGGTGGAGGCGGCTCTGACCAGGGCTGAACCGCGGGTGTGGGCGAGGTTCAACCCCCACGCCGATGCGCCGAAGGCACCCTCTGTCGCACGCTGGGAGCACCGATCCCACGACCCGGAAGGACGCCGATGCCTCCCAACGCAAGAGACGATTCGATGAACGCCATCGTCGTCGACCATGTGACGAAACGGTACGGGCCGCTGGTGGCGGTCGAGGACGTGAGTTTCGAGGTCCCCCAGGGCCAGCTCCTCGCGCTCCTCGGTCCCAACGGGGCCGGCAAGTCCACGACGATCGACATGGTGCTGGGGCTCGCCCGGCCCGACGCAGGCCGGGTCTCGCTCTTCGGCGGCCCGCCGTCAGCGGCGATCGCCGCAGGCCTCGTCGGCGGCATGCTGCAAACCGGCTCGTTGGTCGAGTACCTGAGCGTGCGCGAACTGGTCACCATGGTCGCCTCGCTCTACCCGCGCCCGCTGGCCGTGGGCGAGGCGTTGGAACTCAGCGGCACTGCGGGCTTCGCCGATCGCCGCACCAACAAGCTGTCCGGCGGACAGACCCAGCGGGTTCGTTTCGCCATCGCCCTCGTGGCCAACACCGATCTCCTGGTGCTCGACGAGCCGACGGCCGCCCTCGACGTCGAGAGCCGACGCGAAATTCTGGGCGTCGATGCGCACTGTCGCGGCCGGTGGGAAGACGGTCATCTTCGCCACCCACTACCTCGAGGAGGCCGACGCCTACGCTGACCGGATCATCCTGTTGGCTCGGGGCCGTGTCGTCGCCGACGGCTCGACCACGGAGATCAAGGCCAGGGTAGGCGGTCGCACGATCCGCGCCACGCTGCCGGGCGCCGAGGCGGCGGCGCTCGCCGAGCTGGCCGATATTGCCGTCGTTGACCGGCACGGTGACACCGTCACCCTGACCAGCGGCGACTCGGACCGCGCACTCCGCGACCTCCTCGAGAGGTTCCCGGCCGCCCACGACATCGAGGTGTTCGGAGCCGGCATCGAAGAGGCCTTCGTCGCCCTCACCGCCGACACAACGACCATCAACGACAGCATGCGACAGGAGGTCTGATCATGGCCACGACCTATCTCCGCTTCGAGGTGCTCCGGAGCTTCCGCAACCGGCGCTTCTTGATCCTCTCCCTGACCTTTCCGCTCGTGTTGTATCTCGTCATCGCCGGCGGAAATCGCCACCAGCACTTCGACGGAGCGGCGTTCCCTCTCTACTTCATGACCGGCATGGCGGCCCTCGGCACCATGTCCGCCGTCATCTCCAGCGGCGCGGTCATCGCTGCGGAACGGTCGGTCGGCTGGACCCGCCAGATGCGGATCACCCCGCTCACGACGCGGAGCTATTTCGCCGCCAAGGTGGTCTCCGGCTACCTCCGGGCGGTGCTCACGATCGCGGTGCTGTGCCTCGCCGGCACCGCCCTGGGCGTGCGGCTCTCGTGCGAGGAATGGCTGACCTTGATAGGACTCCTCCTCGTCGGCCTGATCCCCTTCACCGTTCTGGGCATCGTGCTCGGGCACCTCCTGCCCGCCGACTCGGTGGCGGTGGCGGTGGGCGGGATCGTGACGCTGTTCGCCCTCCTCGGCGGCGCGTATGCCTTCTTATTGGCCAAGTCGGGGCCGTTGTTCCAGATCATGAAGGCACTGCCCTCGTATTGGCTTGTCCAGGCCGGGAAGACCGCGGTGGGTAGCGGGGGCTGGCCGGCCGAAGGGTGGATCGTCATCGCCGTCTGGTCCGCCGCCCTCCTCTCCCTCGCCGTGTTCGTCTACCGGCGCGACACCAACCGGGCCTGACCCTGGCCAAGTGGAGACTGCCTTGGTGATCCCAACTTTGACGTCCCTCGGCCCGACAACTTCGCGGTGACGAGGTGAGGCGGGTGGCTCGCCACGATCTCGAAACGCACCGCCATGGTCCACTCGCAACGTTCCTCTTCGAGTCCACCCACTGGAATAGGATTGAGCTTCCGTCGAAGAACAATTACCGGTGAGGTCCCAAAGAACGCATGCAGACACGCACCGACACGGAGTTCAACGATGAGGTGGATAGGTATCTACGCAACAATCACGCAGTAACCATCTCGACGTCTTCGTTCACCGGACTCCCTCACGCCAACACGGCACCGTACTTCAGCGATGACCGCCGTCTTTACTTCTTCGTGCGCGCCGAGTCGATCCTGCTGGGTAACCTTCTCGGGAGCCATCACGCGGCCTTCACTATCGATGAATACGCTCCACCATGGCGGAAACGGAGAGAGCTGCATGGAGGCGGCCAGTGCGGCGTGGTGGACGAGCCACAGACCACGGGGGCACTCGCGGCGTGTGCTGAGAAATTTGAAGGCTTCATGCCCACGGGCACCCTCTGGTGGCTGGAACCGACAGGTATGTACTTCATCGACTACCTGTTCTGACCCAAAGCCGAGTCCGCCTGACGTGAGGTTGAGCACCTTCGTCGCATACATCAGACTCCGTGTTCAACGTCTCCCCGCCCTCAGTGCACTTCGACATGCACGACGAAGGGGCTGCGACAGGGCAGCTGATCCGAGCCGGGATGGATGCACGCACTCTTCGGCACAATGATCTCAGCCGTTCCCTCCTTCCAGGCACGGAATTCGGCGACGACGGGTTGCGGGTTCGACGTCAGCGCACCGAGGACAGCGGGATCACTCGACACGGCGGGACTGGTCAAGGACAACCCTTGAGCTCCGGGCAGAGGCTGAACCGTGACCACCTGGCCGACTGTGACCTCGAGGGTGTGCCCGTTCGTGGATGCATCCACGGGACCAAGGCCGGCGTCGTGGTCGTGGTCGTCGATGGTGTCCGAGGCAGTCTTGAGGCTTGCAGGCTCAGCAGGTTGGTCAATCCGACGGGGTCATGGCCGATCACAGCAGGCAGATCGGCTGTGACCACTGCTGCGTGAAGAGTGAGAGGCACCGTGTCGGGCGCCCCGCACGGAGGACCGAACGGTCGGGTGACCTCCACGACGACGTTCGGGCCGGCCCGGTCGACCAGGACGGTGCCCGGGACCTGGTCGCAGGGAAGGACTGTCGCCGAGATCGTTCCCGAGTATCCGCCCGGATCGGTCGAGACGAGCGTCCAAGGCACGGAGACCGACTCTTCGGCCACCCCGACCGTGGGTGGCACGCGAGCCCCGGTCGTGCATCCCCCGGCGCCACCCTCGGTATAGATGAGGGCATCGGAGCCGGTGCGGGCGTCGACCATGAACACCTTGTAGCCATGGTCGCTCGGGCGCGGGACGACGTGCACTGGGGCTCTCTCTTGCGGGCAACCGAACGCAACAAGATTTGCGTGGACCACCACCAACCAGGCCAGCCGGTCATGAAACGACGAGACCGTCGGGTATTTGACGGCAACATCTCCTGGGGCGGGAAAGCCGGTGACGACGGGGAAGAACCTGCTGGCGATGCTCACCTGGCCATACCCAACCGCCACGCCCTGAGCCACTGAACCGCTCAGTCCGCCGGTCGAGGCCATCGCGCCGCACACGGCCTGCCCGGCCTTGAGAACAGGCGATTCGCCGCGTGGTGGAGGCTTGACGACCAGGTCGCCACCGTCGAGGGAGAAGCCGTGACGCGCCGCTCCTCCAGTCAGTGCGGAGACCGCAGGACCGGAGAGCTCGTCCGCTCCGCTCGATGACCCGGTGACACCATGGGGTAGCGCAGGAAGCTCACACGTGGAGTCCGACGGATTCGGAGTCGGCCTCGGGTCCGCCGCCACCCGAGAAGCGGTGGTCGTGAGAGCGAACATCACCACGCAAGCCCAAGACACGATTGCGACGGCTCGTGCCGGGGCGCGATAGGGCCAGAACCACGCACACGGGAGTCTGAATAGTCGCACCTCTCCTTGACGCTCGCGGCGGCGAGGAGGTTCGAACGGCGTCATCCCGATGCTGCCAGGCAAGTCACAAGGGTGCCAGTCGCCGGGCCGGTGTGCATGCTTCGGCACTCGTGTGACGGTCGGCGACGCCGCACGCAACTGGGTCGCTCTGCTCCTTCTGAGATTCCAGTGTGACAACGCATTGACGGACCTGGACCTGGACCTGGACGAAGCCCCGACCAGCAGAGACGTCTTGCCGTCCAAAAAGGACATCACCCGTTGCAAACCGCGGTTCGCGGCGTTACCTTGCGATCGAGGAGACGCGTCCAAGGAGCAACCATGGCGTTCGTTCAGATCATCGAGATCGAGACCACCAAACCTGACGAGGTCGAGGCACTGGTCGGCGAATGGCGAGCAAGGACCGAAGGGGCGCGGAAAGCGCAACGGGGGACTTTCACCAAGGACAGAGATCGTCCAGACACATACGTGCAGATCGTGGAGTTCCCTTCGTACGAAGATGCAATGGCCAACTCTGAGCTCCCGGAGACGGCCTCCTTTGCCGAGAAATTGCGCACGCTGTGCGAAGGGCCACTGGTCTTCCGAAATCTCGACGTACGGAGCGTCGAGAAGTTGTGACGGCACACGAGACGTGTGAAGGAGAGGAACATGGGCCGAAAGATTGCTGACTGCCGAGACTTTCCCAGCGAAAGCGGTTGCACGCTGACCATTTCGGGTGAAGAGGACGAGGTGGTCCTCGCGGCTACCCAGCACGCGGTAGCCGTGCACGGACACGACGACACCGACGAGGTTCGAGCGTGGCTGCGTCAAAACTTGAAGGACGAGGTTCCCGCATAGCCGTAGGGGTGAGGTTCCGAGGGAGGACCTGACGAGAGCCAGGCACGTCCCGGCGCTGGCTGAACGACCGCATCTCACCAGGACCCTCGAGGGGGGCCTTGTAAGGTTTCGCTCATGGCGCATGAAACCAGTACGGGCTCGTCCCCCATCGTGAAGGGTCTCATCAACAACCTCCGAGAAGTCCTCCCCGAGGCTCAGCGAGCAACGCTCGAGCACTACGCCCAGCAGGCAGAAGCCTCGAACCCGAAGGGGGACTTCAAGAGGGCCAGATATTGCCTGCATTGGGCGGTCAAAACCGCGGAGAGCCCGAAGCACTCGCACCTCTCAGGCGTGGCGATCCGCCTCAAGGAAACGCACAAGGCCTGGCAAGACATCTGGCTGGGCACCGAATTCGGCTCTCAAGTGGAGACCGGCGTGGGCCAGGCCTCGCACGAGGTGAAGGGCGATCAGAAGATCGGACCGGGTGAAGACATCGAACTTCTCTGGGTCGAGGAAGCGACAGACGTCGCCAAAAGTGCCGCCGAAAAGGCCGGTTGGGAGAACGTCCCATGGGAGGAACTCCTCCAAGCGGTTCTCAAGATCACCTGAAGAACCCGACCCACCTCACTGCGGGACAATGGAGGTGTTGATCAGGGCGGCTTGCGATGCCGATCGGGCTGAGATCACTTCGCTGCTCGATGCGCTCCTCGCCACCACGACGATCGAATGGACGCTCACGCCGCGGACAGAGGACGACGTTCTGAAGTGGCTTCGTGCCCATGAGGTGGTGCTCGTGGCCGAGGACCAGGGTGAGGTCGTGGGCGTCGCAGCTTTCGGGTGGTTCCGCGACGTCGTCAAGTGGCCGGGCTACCGCTTCACCGTTGAGAACACCATCCATGTGCGCCAGGACCGTTGGGGCTCTGGCGTTGGCGAAGTCCTCATGCGGGCCCTCATCGACAAGGCACAGGAGGCCGGACTCCACACGATGATTGCCGCCATCGACAGTGCGAACGAGGCGTCGATCCGTTTTCACGAACGCCTCGGCTTCACCGAGGTGGCCCGTATGCCCGAGGTCGGGACCAAGTTCGGTCGGTGGCTCGACCTCGTCCTGCTCCAGATCGGGCTCGACCAACGGGCGGCCCCGGCCGGCGACTGAAGACCAGCGGTGGGTCGCTCTCCTGTCGGAATTCCGCGGCGTTCCTTAGAATGCGCCCCATGCCCCAAGACAGCCTGGCGCAACAAGAACGCAAGAACCTCTGCGACATCTTCGTCGAGCTCGGTCCCGATGCGCCAACGTTGTGCGAAGGCTGGACCACCGCAGATTTAGCGGCCCATCTCGTCGTCCGTGAACGTCGACCCGACAGCGGGCCCGGGCTCGTCTGGCCCCGACTCGCCGACTACACCGACAAGGTGCGAACCACCGTGCGAGGTCGGACGTCGTGGGAGGAGCTCGTCGAGACCGTCCGGCGTGGACCGCCGATGCTGCTCCGTCCCTTCGATGGGCCGATGAACACGATCGAGTACTTCATCCATGTGGAGGACGTACGTCGCGCCCAGGACGGCTGGGAGCCGCGCCCGCTCGACCCGGCGTTGGCGGACGCCCTCTGGGCCCGCGTCGGGCCTGGGGGTATGGCGAAGAAGGTTCCGGCGACCATCGTGCTCTCCTCGACCGGACGAGAAGACAAAGAGCGCGGGACCGGGCCGCGCCTGACTTTGACGGGCGACCCGGGCGAGCTCACCATGTTCGGCGCCGGACGCCAGGGAGCAGCCCGTGTCGAGATCAGCGGCGACGCGGCACTCGCGGCCCGGCTACGGTCCGCATCGCTCGGCGTCTGAGGAGATCCCCTGTCCACCCTCACCTGACGCACCGCAGAGGGCACGCATCAGACCGCGGGCCCGAAACGGCCTACCGCTTGGGCGGCGGCGGAGGCGGCGGCAGCTCCTGCGCCGCCGGGGCGGCGCCGTTCGCTCCGGGCTTACTCAGGTCCTCGTTGCGCAGGGTGGTGAGCAGGACCTCGGCGGCACCCATCAGGCTGGTCGCCTCGTAGGGCACCACGACCTTGGCGTTGTTGGACGCCGCGATGTCCTGGAGGGCCTTCAGCTGCAGCACCGCCAGCGTGTGCGGATTGATGGTCGCCGTGTCGATCGAATTCAGACGCGCCGCCTCACCGAGACCTCGCAGCTCGAGCGCCTTCTTCTCACCCTCGGCCTGCAGCTCCAACACCTTCATCTCGGCCTCGGCCCGAAGGATGGCGGACGACTTGGCTCCCTCGGCTTCGAGGACTGCAGCCTGCTTGCGGCCGCCGGCCTGGTTGACGGCGGCCGTCTGCTCACCCTCCGACTTGAGGATGAGCGCACGCTTGTGCTGCTCGGCTTCCTTCTGCTCGGACATGGCCTGGACCACGTTCGAAGGCGGCGTGATGTCAAGGATCTCGATCCGGTTAAGACGGACCCCCCATTTGGCCGTGGCGTCGGCCATGTGGTCCTGCATCCGGCTGTTGATCATCTCGCGTTCGGACAGGGCCTGGTCGAGGGACAGCTCGCCGAAGACGGCCCGCAGCGCCGTACGCGAGAGTTGGTCCACGGCGAGCTGGAAATCGTTGATCTCGTAGAGCGCGGACTTCACGTCGATGACCTGACAGAAGATGGTCGCGCTCACCTGGAGGGAGACGTTGTCCTTCGTGATGACCGCCTGCTGGTCGCCCGTCATCGGGAATTCACGGACGTCGATCTTTTCCATTCTGTCGATGAACGGGGTCAGGATGTGGAGGCCAGGCTGTTGGACGGACTTGAACTCGCCGAGCCGCTTGATCACCCCGACGCTCCCCTGCTGCACGATCTTGAGGCAGCCAGAGAGGAGCCACAAGGCCAACCCCCCACCGACCACCACGGCCAGGAAGGTGATCAGGGCTATTTCGAAGACTCCGCCAATGATCATGGTGAGCCCCCTTTCTTGTTTGTCAGACCTCCGTCGGAAACACGACGAGCAGCCCGCGCTCGATCCCGGCCACGACGACGTCAGCCCCCACCGGGACGGTCGCATCGGGGTCGAGGGAGATAGCTTGCCACTCCTCGCCGCGGGCACGGATGCGGCCAGGTTTGTGGGCTCCGTCGATCTCCCGGGTCACCAGGGCCGTCTCACCGACCATCCCCTGTACGCCGTTCAGCACAACTCCACTCTATTCAGCGGCCAATGAATATGGGGTCCCGCTTCTGCGTAAAGGCAGCCAGGGCCTCGTTGGTGTCCTGCGTCGAGAAGTTGAGCGCCTGGCAGCGAGCCTCGTTCTCCACCGCCTGCTCCATGGAGCTCATGGACGCGGCGTGCAGGAGCGTCTTGGACATGGACAGGGCGAGTGGTGGCCCGCCGGCGAGGGCGCTCGCCCAGCCGTCCACGAAAAGATCGAGTTGCTCCACAGGCAAGGCGCGATTCACCAGGCCGATCTCGGCGGCCTCCGTGCCGCTCCACATGCCGCCGAACAGCGCGATCTCCTTGGCCCGGGCCAGGCCGACCAGACGGGGCAGGAGCCAGGAAGCTCCGTTGTCGAGGGACAGCCCGCGCTTGGCGAAGATCATCGACAGCCGCGCCGTCTCGCTGCAGACGCAGAGGTCACAGCCCAGGGCGAGCGACAGACCGGCCCCGACCGCCACCCCGTCGACCTTGGCGATCGTCGGCTTGGTGATCCGGTGCAAGGCCAGGGCCACGTCACCGAGGCGGCGCATGCGGGACAGCCCCGAGCGCTTCGGGTCCGTCGCCGGTCCCTCAGGGTCGGACAGGTCGGCGCCGGAGCAGAAGGCACCGCCGGCCCCTGTGAGGACCATGGCGCGGTCGTCGGGGTCCGCCTCGATCTCCACGAAGATCTGCTCGAGCTCGCTGAGCATCTTTCCGCTGGCCGCGTTCTTCCGCTCGGGGCGGTTCATGATGACGGTGACGACACCGTCCTTGCGCTCGACAATGAGGGTCTCCATGCCCGACGACGATAGGCCGACCGCCTTCAGAACGCACTTTCGAAGATGTGCAGGGCGAACCGGTCCGCCGCGGCCACGTCGAAGCGCACGTGGTCGTAGTACACGTTCTGGCCCTCCAGATAGATGGCAGCCAGCCGTCGCAAACGCCGCTGCTTCGCCGGGGTGACCGCCTCGAGCGGGTGACCGTGCGAGTTCGACGAGCGCGCCTTGACCTCGCAGACGACGAGCGTGACGCAGCCGGGTGGGTTCCGACACGTGCAGAGGATGTCGATCTCTCCCTGGACGCAGCGCCAATTCCGGGCCAGGACGGAGTATCCGTGCTCGGCGTACCAGGAGGCGGCGGCATCTTCGGCCATGTGCCCGAGAATCATCCGACGTGTGCTCACGCCGGAGAACGGTCGCCTCCGGGCTCAGAGTTCCTGTTCGGGTAGGCGCTCGATGTTGACGTCGCGGAAGGTGACGACTCGCACCTCGGGCACGAAGCGGGCCGGCCGGTACATGTCCCAGACCCAGGCGTCGCGCAGCTCGAGCTCGATGCAGGCCGGGGTCGTGTCCGAGCGCACCTTCAAGGAGACGTCGTTGGCCAGGTAGAAGCGGCGCTCCGTCTCGATCACGTAGGTGAAGACCGGGAGGACCGCACGATATTCCTGGACCAGCCCGAGCTCGATCTCGGACTCGTAGCGCTCGAGGTCTTCCTCGCTCATGCGGCGCCGTCGCTACTCGTCGGCTGCCCCCTCGGCTGTCTCTTCCGTCTCGTCGGTGGTCTCCTCCGCCGCCTCGCCCGTGACCACGGCGTCATCGATGGCCTCGACGTCGATCTCCTCGATGTCGTCGATCTCCTCGACTTCTTCGACTTCCTCGACCACCGGCGGAACCGCAGACGCCGCCTTGCCCCGCGGGACGCGCCGCTCCTTGATCTTCGCCGCCTTCCCGTGCCGCTCGCGCAGGTAGTAGAGCTTGGCGCGCCGCACGTCACCCAGCGTGGTCACCTCGATCTTGGCGATGGTCGGCGAGTGGACCGGGAAGGTGCGCTCGACGCCGACGCCGAAGCTGACCTTGCGCACGGTGAACGTCTCTTGGACCCCGCCGCCCTGGCGCCGCATGACCGCACCCTGGAACACCTGGACCCGCTCCCGGCTGCCCTCGACCACCCGGACGTGCACCTTGACGGTGTCGCCGGGGCGGAACTCGGGGATGTCGTCGCGCAGGCTGTCGCGGTCGATCGTTTCGGTGGGGTGCATGAAAGGTGTCCTTCGGTCACTCCGGCTCGGTCGGGCGGGTCTCCCCCTGCCCGGGGCCGGACGGAACATCGTAGCCGTGGTCGGCCAGGGCACGCACGTCGTCGGGTCCGAGTCCTACGCCCGTGACCAGGCGCTCGAGCAGGTCGGGCCGGCGCTCCGCCGTGCGGAGGAGGGCCTGGGTGCGCCGCCAGGCCGCCACGGCCCCGTGATCTCCCGAGCGCAGGACCTCGGGCACCGACCACTGCCGGAATTCGGCCGGCCGGGTGTACTGGGGGTATTCGAGCAGCCCGGCCGAGAAGCTCTCGTCGTAGGCCGAGTCCTCGTTGCCCAAGACACCCGGCAACAAGCGGGCCACCGCCTCGAGGACCACCAGGGCGGCCAGCTCCCCACCGGCCAGGACGTAGTCGCCCACCGACAGCTCGCCGTCCACCAGGTGGTCGGCCACCCGCTGGTCCACACCCTCGTAGCGTCCGCACAGCAGTGAGAACCCGCCCGACCCGTCTTGGGCCAGTCCGGCCAGCTCGCCCGCCACCGACTGATCGAAACGGCGCCCACCGGGGCTGAGCAGGTAGAGCGGCCGGGGCAGGTCGGGCACGGACTCGACGCTGCGAAAGAGCGGCTCGGGCATGAGGATCATGCCGGCGCCGCCACCGAAGGGACTGTCGTCGACCGACCGGCGGGGATCGTCGGCCCCGGCCCGCAGATCGTGCACCCGCACCTCGAGGGCGCCGCCGTCCTGGGCCCGCCCGAGCACCGAAGTGCTGCAGTACCCCGCCACGGTGTCGGGGAAGATCGTGAAGATGTCGATGCGCACGCCGATCCGTCCCGGTGCGCTCACACGTCGAGGAGACCGTCGGGGATATCGACGTGCAGGGTCCGGTTGGGACCGTCGTGCGAGGTGATGAAGGTGGCCGGGATGAGGCCGCCCGACTCGAGCACGAGGAGGTCGCTGGCCGGATTGGCCTCGACGGCAGCCACTCGGCCGAGTTCGGTGCCCGTTGCGTCGTGCACAGTGGCACCGACCAGTTCGTGCACCCAGAGCGCGCCCGGGAACCTCGAGTGGCTCCGCCTCGAGCTCCAGCCCGCGCAGCGCCTCGGCCGCCGTTCGGCCCTCCACGCCGTCGAACTGCACGATGTGACGGTCCTCGCCGAAGGGCTTGGAGGACGCGACGGTCAGGATGCCGCGGGCCGAGACCAGCTCCGTGCCCGGGTCCAGTCGGGAGAGCTGGTCGGTCCAGAGCTGGACGACGACCTCACCGCGCAGGCCATGGGCCTTGGTGACCCGGCCGACCTTGAGCAGGTCAGTCGTCGACGATGTCCACGCTGGCTTGGACGCCGTCCTTGGCGCCGGCCACGTTCACCAGCGTGCGGATGGCCTGGGCCGTCCGCCCGCGGCGGCCGATGACCCGGCCCATGTCGTCGGGCGCCACGTGGACGCTCATGCGCAGGCCGCCCCGTCGCTCCTCGGTGTCGATCACTACCGACTCGGGATCGTTGGAGAGGGACTTGGCCAGGTAGGTCAGCACGGACAGCGATGTCCCGCCGTCGAAAGCGCTGCTCTCGTTGCCCTCCTCGGCCTGGTCCGCCTGGTCCACGTCATCGAAGTCGTCGTCGTCGAACTCGTCGTTGACGTCGTCGTTCACGTCACCCGGCACGTCGCCCGACCCGGTCTGGTTGATGTCGCCCGCCTCGTAGAGGTCGGTCACCGGGCCGCCTTCGCCGCGGCGAACTCGTCCCACGCACCCGAGGTCTTGAGCAGGCGCTCGACCCTCTCGGTGGGCTGGGCCCCGTTGACCAACCACTTCACGGCCTTGGAGTTGTCGATGTTGATGACGGCGTCGGGCTCGGCCGTCGACGAGCCGCGGGGGGCGTAGGTGCCGACGATCTCGAGGAAGCGCCCGTCACGGGGCGACCGGCTGTCGGCGGCCACCAGCCGGTAGGTGGGCTGCTTCTTCTTTCCCATCCGCACGAGGCGGAGCTTCACTGCCACGGATTGGTTCCTCTCATTGCACTGGCGGCGCATGGAGCACCGCCGGGGTCACGAACCGGGCGCGACCTGGGCACGCCGGGAGACCATTGTTGCAGATGGCGGGCGTGGCGGGACTACCGGCCTTTCGGCGGAGTGACCCGGCCCCCCTTCTTCTTCTTCTTGGTGCCCTTGTTCCCACCGATGACCGGCTGGGCCGGCCCCGGCGAGGGGAGCCCCGGAAGGGCGACCGGCAGCTGGCCCGAGTCCCCCATGAGCTGGGAGAGCATGTCGAGGTCGGGCTGTCCGGGACCACCGGCGCCGGACGCCTGTTGGGCCAGCTTCCGGGCGGCGCGGCCGCCCATCCCGGCCATATTGGGCATGCCGGGAAGGTTCGGCATGTTGCCCGAGGCCATCCCCTTCATCATCTTCTGCATCTCTTTGAACTGCTTGAGGAGGGTGTTGACGTCCTGGATGGTGGTCCCCGAGCCCCGGGCCACCCGGGAGCGACGGGAGCCGTCCATGAGCGAGACGTCCTCTCGCTCGGCCGGGGTCATGGAGCAGACGATGGCCTCGACCCGACCCACCTCGCGGTCGTCGATGGAACCGGCCGCCTCGCGCATGTCCTTGGACATGCCGGGCATGAGGCGCATGAGGCCGCCGAGCGAGCCCATCTTCTTGACCTGGCGCAACTGGGAGAGGAAGTCGTCCAGCGTGAACTGGCCCGACATGAGGCGGTTGGCGCTCTTGGCCACCTCGTCGGTGTCCATGGTGCGTTCGGCCTGCTCGATGAGGCTGAGCACGTCGCCCATGCCGAGGATGCGGTCCGCCATGCGGTCCGGGTGGAAGAGGTCGAAGTCGTCCAGGCGCTCGCCTGTGCTGGCGAAGGCGATCGGCCGGCCCACCACGCCCTTGACCGAGAGTGCCGCGCCGCCACGGGCGTCACCGTCGAGCTTGGTGAGGATCACGCCGCTGAGCTCGAGCGTGTCGTGGAAGGCCTTGGCCGTGGCCACGGCGTCCTGGCCGATCATGGCGTCGATGACCAGGAACGTGTAGTGGGGCTGGGTGGCCGCACTGATGTCCTTGATCTGCTGCATCAGATCGGCGTCGATGGTGAGGCGGCCCGCCGTGTCGATGATGCAGATGTCGCGCCCGAGGCGGCGCGCCTCCTCGAGGCCGGCCCGGGCGCAGGACACCGGGTCGGTGGGCTCGCTGAAGACGGTCACACCCGCCTGCTCGCCCAGGACGCGCAGCTGCTCGACGGCGGCGGGTCGCTGGAGGTCGGCCCCCACCAGCAGGGGGTTGCGCCCCTGCTGCTTCCACCACTTGGCGAGCTTGGCCGAGTTGGTGGTCTTGCCCGAACCCTGCAAGCCGGCCATGAGCACGACGGTCGGGGGCCGGCTGGCGTAGCTCAGCCTGAGCGTCTCGCCGCCGAGGACGCCGACCAGCTCCTCGTGGACCGCCTTGACGACCTGCTGGCCCGGCGTGAGCGACTTGGAGAGGGACTCGGCACTGACCCGGAGACGGATGCCGTCGCAGAAGCGACGGGCCACGCTGAGCTCGACATCGGCATCGAGCAGGGCGGTGCGGATCTCCCGGAGCGCCTCGTCCAGGTCGGCGTCGCTGATACGCCCCTTGCCCCGGAGCCGGGTCGAGATCCGCTCCAGGCGATCGGAGAGGGCGTCGAACATGGGATGTCAGGTTAGCGGGGGCGCCCATACGCTCTTCGTCGATGGGCTTCACTGCGCTGCGCTACGTGCCCTACGGGTCACTCGGGACCGCGGTGCCGAGCGTGGTCGTGGACGGGGCACCGGCGGAGGGGACGGTGCTCTGCCTGTCCCACTGGCCCGGGATCGGGTCCCCGGCACAGTTCTGGGCCGATCTCTCGGCCGAGATGGCCTTCCTCTACGTCGACGCCGGCGGGGGGCGCCACGGGCCGGCCTCGGTGGTGTCGAACAACCACTTCGACCAGGACGGGCTGGTCGGGGTGTTCGCGCTGAGCTCCCCCGAGGAGGCGCAGGCACGCCGGGCCTTGCTGGTCGAGGTGGCCCGGGCCGGGGACTTCGGCCTCACCGATTCCCGCCGGGCCGCCCGGGTCTCCATGGTGATCGCGGCCTACGCCGACCCCGAGCGCAGCCCGCTGGCCGGGTTGCCGGACCCGTCCGATTACGAGGGGCAGACGGCCGCCCTCTACGCCCAGCTGCTCGGACTGTTGCCCGAGCTCTGCGATCACGTGGACCGCTTCGAGCCACTGTGGGGCGAGGAGGACGCCACCCTGGACGCCTCGGAGGCGGCGCTGGCCTCGGGCTCGGTGACGATCTCCGAGGTGCCCGACCTCGACCTGGCGGTGATCTCGGTGCCCGAGGACGCCCCCGACGCCGGGGGCCATCGCTTCGGCGGCCTGTGGCTGCCCGGACTGCACCCGATGGCGGTGAACGGGGCGACCGAGCGGGGTGCCCTGCTCACCGTGCGGGGCCGGCGGTACCAGTTCGAATATCGCTACGAGAGCTGGGTCCAGTTCCGCTCGCGCCGGGTGCGGCCCCGGGTCGATCTGGCCCCGCTGGCCGAGGCGCTCTCCGCCGCCGAAGCCGACGCAGGAGGGTCGGTGACCTGGACGGCGGATCGGGTCTCGGGCCTCACGCCGGCGCTCGGGCCGGCGGGGAGCGCCGAGAGCGCGCTCGAACCCTCCGTCGTGCGCGCCCTGGTCATGACGCACCTGCGCCGCGCGCCGGTCGCCTGGGATCCGTTCCGGATCACCCGCTGATGACGCGGTCGGGTCAGCGGCTACCGTCTCGGCCCATGCCTCTGCCCCTCCCAACGGCGCGGTCTGCGCGCCTGCTGGCGGCGCTCGGTGTGGCTGGTGCGCTCGGCCTGGCCGCCTGCAGCTCCTCGCCCTCGAGCTCCTCCGCCGGCACCACCTCGACCTCGACGACCAGCCCGGCCTCGCCGACCGCATCCCCGGCCGGAGGCGCGCCCGTGGCCATCGGACCGATCGCCGCCGCCGACCTGTCCCCCGCCGGGAGCTACGGCACGCCGCCGACGGTGACCGTGCCGAGCGGCACCCCGCCGACCTCCCTCGAGAGCACCGACCTGATCACCGGCGCCGGACCGGGCGTCCAGGCGGGCGACACCGTCACGGTCCAGTACGTGTTGGCCACCTACTCGAGCGGCAAGGTCGTCCAATCCTCGTGGACCAGCCAACCCTTCACCTTCACGGTGGGACTCGGCGACGTGATCCCCGGCTGGGACAAGGGCATCCTCGACATGAAGCAGGGGGGCGGCGCGAGTTGATCATCCCGCCCCAGGACGGCTACGGCGCGCAGTCGCCCGGACCGGGCATCGCTCCCAACGACACGCTGGTCTTCGTGATCGACCTGCTGAAGGTTCAGGCGGAGTAGGGCGGGCGGGGACCGGGTCCGTGGAAGTGGTCGAGCACATCGAGGCGCTCCGGCTCGAGGGCGATCGCATGGCCGAGGCGGCAGGTGCGGCGGGCCCGGACGCACCCGTGCCCACGTGCCCCGAGTGGGTGGTGCGCGACCTGGTGCGCCACACCGGCGGGGTGCACCGCTGGGCCACCGGAGTCGTGGCCACGCCCCATACCGAGGTGTGGAACGTCGGGCTCGAAGAGGTCGTCGGCACCTGGCCCTCGGACGCGGAGCTGGTCGAGTGGTTCCTGGATGGTCACGCCGGACTGGTGGCCGCGCTCTCGGCGGCCCCGGCCGACCTCGAGTGCTGGACCATGCTGCGGGCCCCTTCGCCCTTGGCGCACTGGTCCCGCCGGCAGGCCCACGAGACCGCCATCCATCGGGTCGACACGGAGCTGGCCGCCGGTCTCACCCTCAGCCCGATCGATGCCGTGGTCGCGGCCGACGGGGTGGACGAGTTGCTGTGTGGCTTCGTGCCCCGGCGCAGCACCGGGTTGCGGGCGGAGAACCCGACCACGCTGCGAGTGCACAGCACCGAGGGCGACGCCGCCTGGCTGCTGCGGATGGACAGCGACGGGGTCGTTGCGACACGGGAGGACGAGGACCCGTCATCTGCTGCGCCGGCGGCCTGCACCGTGTCGGGCACCGCGGCCGACCTCTACCTCGCCCTGTGGAACCGCGGCCGCCAGGAGGACCTCACCGTCGAGGGCGACGAGGCCGTCCTGGCGCACCTCCTCGACTCGGTGCGGGTGCGCTAGCGCCAGCGTCCTGAGGCGGCTCGAGGCGAGCGTCAGGTGCGGCCCACCTCGACGCCGCCCTCGGCGACCCGCTTTCGCCCGACGAGCCAGTAGGCCACCGACCCGGTGGTATTCAGGGTGGACCACGCCTTCCACATCCGCCTGTTGCCACGCACCGCGTTGTCGGGCCGCGAGCGCAGGTCCATCCGGGTCAGCGCCAAGAGGATCACGTGGACCACCAGGACGACCGCCAGGACACGCACCTGCTTCTGATTCAAGTCCATTTCTGATTCAAGTCCATTTCTGATTCAAGTCCATTTCTGATTCAAGTCCATTTCTGATTCAAGTCCATGCGCCGTCCTCTTTTCAGTCGCTCGACAGCAGCGCGTCGACGAACTCGTCGGGATCGAAGTCGACCAGGTCGTCCGGTCCCTCGCCCAGCCCGACCAGTTTGACGGGCAGGCCGAGCTGGCGCTGCACGGCAATCACGATGCCGCCCTTGGCCGTGCCGTCGAGCTTGGTGAGGACGATGCCGGTCACGTCGACCGCCTCGGTGAACTGGCGGGCCTGGGCCAGCGCGTTCTGTCCCGTCGTGGCGTCGAGGACGAGGAGGACCTCGGTCACGTTGCCCGGATCGCGGTCGGCCACGCGGCGGATCTTCTTGAGCTCCTCGACCAGGTTCACCTTGGTGTGGAGGCGCCCGGCGGTGTCGGCCAGCACGAGGTCGTTCCCTCGAGCGGCCGCCCGCTGCACCGCGTCGAAGACGATGGCGCTCGGGTCCCCGCCCTCGGCGCCCTGCACGATCTCGGTGCCCGTGCGCTCGGCCCACATGGCCAGCTGTTCCGCCGCGGCGGCCCGGAAGGTGTCGCCGGCGGCCAGGAGCACCGATCGACCGACCGCTGACTCGCGCCGGGCCAGCTTGCCGATCGTGGTCGTCTTGCCCACACCGTTCACCCCGACGATGAGCCAGACGTCGGGCGTGCCGGCCTTCCCGTCGAAGCGAAGCGTCCGCTCTCCCGTCGTGTGCAACAGGCCACGGATGGAGTCCCCGAGCGCCTTGAGCAGATCGTCGCCGCCCGAGACCTCCTTGGAGGCCACCTTGGCCTTGAGCTCCTCGAGCAGGACGTCGGCGGTGGACACCCCAACGTCGGCCCGGATGAGCGCTTCCTCGAGCGACTCCCAGGTCGCCTGGTCGATACGGCCGGCGCGCAGCGAGGCGACGGCCCCGCTGAAGAGCCCGCGCACGCTGCCCAGGCGGCTGCGGTAGGTGGCGGGCGGCGCGGCCTCCTCGACCGGGACGACCGCCTCTTCGACGGCCCCGATTTCGTCTGCCGTCTGCGGTTCGACGGCGGGAACGGGGACCGCCGGAGCCTGGGGTGGCGGCGGAGCCGGCGGCCGGCCTACCTCGGCGGGCGGAGCGGTGCCGGCGCCCCCTCGACGGCGGCCCCGGGTGACGACGAAGCCGACGGCGGCCAGGAGGACCAGCGCGACGACGATGACGATGATGAGGACGGTCACGCGTCCTGACTCTCGTCGTAGCCGCCGTCGTCGTACTCACGCAGACGGCGCCGGCTGCGCGCCATGGCCGTGCCGCCGGCCACGAGCACCAGCAGGGCCACCAGGGCCAGGATGACGACGAGCGATCCCATCAGGCCGGTTCCCTCTCTTTGGCCACCCTTTGGCTCACGACCTGCGAAGAGCCTCCAGGAGCCATGGTGACGCCGTACAGCGCGTCCCCCGTCTCCATCGTCCGCTTCTGATGGCTCACGATGAGCAGCTGCGCCTCTTCGCGGAACTCGTGCACGAGGGTGAGGAAGCGACTGAGGTTCACGTCGTCGAGCGCGGCCTCGACCTCGTCCATCATGTAGAAGGGGGAGGGCCGGCTGCGGAAGACGGCGAAGAGGAAGGCCAGCGCGGCCATCGAGCGCTCACCGCCCGAGAGCAACGAGATTCGGCGCACGTTGCGCCCGGCCGGACGCACCTCGATCTCGACGCCCGTGTTCAACAGGTCGTCGGGCTCCAGGAGGACGAGCCGCCCGGTACCGCCCGGGAAGAGGAGGGCCACCAGGGTGGAGAAGTGCTCGTTCACGTCGGCCGCGGCGGAGGCAAACGAGGACATGATCTCCTGGTCGAGCGTGCGCACCACCTCGTGCAGCTCGCGCCGCGCCCCGCGCACGTCGTCGACCTGCGCCTCGAGCTCCTTGTGGCGCTCCTCGAGCACGGAGAGCTCCTCGAGGGCGAGCGGGTTCACCGGTCCCAGCGCGGCCAGCTTTCGTTCGAGCTCGCCGGCGTGCTGGGAGAGCGACTGGCCCTCGGGCGCGTCGGGCACCGGCAACCCCATGAGTTGCTCGGGGGTGGCCTCGAGGTCTCGGCTGATGTGCTCGGAGAGCGATTCGGTGCGCAGGTCGACCTCGTTGATCTCGAGTTCGAGCGTACGCGTGCGGCCCCGCACCGCCTCGAGCCGCTGGTCGGTCGTGTGGCGGTCCTGGCGCAGCCGCTCGAGCTTCTCGCCGCCGGCCCGCACCGCGTCGACCTGATCCTGGTAGTCGTGGCGCAGCGCGTCGAAGATCCCGTCGAGGCGCTCGTACTCGCGCTCGACCACTTCCTCCAGTCGCGCCAGGGCGGCACCCTCGGCTTCGAGGCGCTCACGACGGGCGGCGGCGGAGGCCCGCTCCTCGGCGTGCCCCTCGAGGCGGCGCTCGACCTCCGCCTGGCGTTCGCCCAGGACGCGGCGGCGTTCGGCCAGGCCGGCCACCCGGACCTCGAGCTGTTGCTGGCGCAGGCGCACGTCCTGGCGACGGGCCGCCAGTTCGGCCCAGGCCAGTGTCGCCTCCTCGAGGGCGGGCACTGACTCGGCCAGCCGGTTGCCCTCGGCAGTCACCTCGGCGAGGCGACGCTCCGCCTCGGCCACCGCGGCGCGGGCCTCCTCGAGCTCGGCCGTCAGGCGCCCCTGCTCCTCGGCGGCCCGGGTCCGTTCGATCCCGGCCGATTCGAGGGCCGAGGCGTGCCGGTCGGACGCCCGCTCCGCCGTGGCGCGCCCGTCGCGGCAGCGGGCCAGCGCGATGCGGGCGTCGGACAGGGTGGCGCGGGCCAGCTCGGCCGTGGCCGACGCGTCCTCGGCGTGACGGCGAGCCTCCTCGAGCGCGGCGGCCGTCACCACGCCCGATCCCGAGCGCACGCGCCAACCGGTCGCCGCGAAACGGTCCCCTTCGGGCGTGACGACGACGAGGTCGGCACGGGCCAGCGAGAGGTCGATTGCCTCCTCCCACCCGTCGACCCGCACGGCCCGACCCACCAGGGCGTCGAGCACCGATTCGGCCGCCTCGCCACCGCGGCGGGCCCGCACGTGGGCCCGGACGGGCTCGGCGCTGCTGCCGGCCGGCGTGTTCTCTGCCGCGGCTGTCTCCGTCGCGTTCGAGTAACGAGGGGCCAGCACCGCACCGGTGACGCCGCGCTCGCGCAGTGTGGCCAGCGCGGCCTGGGCCGCGCGCCGCCCGTCGACGACGACGGCGGCCACGCCCGCGCCGGCGGCCGCCTCGAAGGCGGACTCCCATCCTTCGTCGATCTCGACCAGGTCGACCAGCGAGCCGACGACTCCGTCGACCTCACGCAGGAGCTCGCGCCCGCCGGCACCCTGCAGATCGGACAGGGCACGTTCGAGCGCCTCCGCCCGTGCCGCCGTGCGGTGCCGGGCCTCCTCGGCCGCGTCGGCGTCGGCCTGGGCGGTCTCCGCCGTCGACGCGGCCGCCACCAGCTCGGCGCTGCGGGCCGCCAGGTCCGCCTGCAGGGTGGCCCCGGCCTGCTCGAGCTCGGTCACGGCGCTCGCCTGCAGGTCGGCCCGTACCGCAGCGGCCGTGTTGCGCCGCTCGAGCGCCTCGACCCGGGAGCGCTGCCCGTCGATGTCCTGCTGCTCGCGGCCGGCGGCCCGGGTCACCAGCTCGCGCCGCGTGCGCACCGCGGCAATGGCCTCGTCGGGTTCCGCGGCGTCGCCCAGAGCGGGCGCCCACCGTGCGCGCAATGCGACCTCCTCGACGTCCACCACGTCCAGGGCGCGCTCGAGCTCCGCCCGCTCCGTTCCACTGCCCGAGGCCAGCGCCTCGGCCTCGGCGGCCGCGAGCTCGGAGGCCAGCCGGGCCGCCTCGGCCTCGAGGGTGGAGACCACGTCCTCGTCGGCCGCCGCGTCCAGTGCGGCCGTGACGCCGCGGCCCCGTTCGCGCAGCACGCCGGTCAGGCCCCGGGCCCTCTCCACCAGACCTTGGACCCGGCCCAGGGCATTCGCCAGGTCCTCCTCACGGCGCGAGGCCAGCTCGGCCGTGGTCGACGTCGCCTCGGCGTCGAGCTGTTCGAGGGCGGCGTGCAGCTCGGTCTCCTCGTCCCGGCACACGGCCAGGTTCTGCCCCGCGCGCTGGCGTCGGGCCGTGAGGTCGGCCATCTCGTGGCCGGCCAGGTAGCGCCGCACGGCGAGGAGCTCGGCCGCCACCGTGTCGTGTGAACGGGCGGCCGCCGCCTGGCGCTCCAGGGGACGGATCTGGCGGCGCACCTCGCGTACCAGGTCCCCGAGACGCTCGAGGTTCTCGGCGGTGGCGGCCAGCCGGCGCTCGGCCCGCTCGCGACGGCGGCGGTGCTTGAGCACGCCCGCCGCCTCTTCGATGATGGCCCGCCGGTCCTCGGGGCGGGCGTTGAGCACGGTGTCGAGCTGGCCCTGGCCGATGATCATGTGCTGTTGGCGCCCCACGCCGGAGTCGCTCAGCAACTCTTGGATGTCGAGCAGGCGGCACGGCGCGCCGTTGATGGCGTACTCGCTGTCGCCGGAGCGGAACAGCGTGCGCGTGATGGTCACCTCGGACAGCTCGATGGGCAGCTTGCCCGACGCGTTGTCGATGGTGAGCGAGACTTCCGCTCGACCCAGCTGGGGTCGCGACGAGGTCCCGGCAAAGATGACGTCCTCCATCTTGGCCGAGCGCAGCGAGCGCGGGCCCTGGGCCCCGAGCACCCAGGTGACGGCGTCGACCACGTTGGACTTGCCGCTCCCGTTCGGGCCCACCACCACGGTCATTCCCGGCTCGAATTCCAACACGGTGGGGTCGGCGAAAGACTTGAACCCCTTCATGCTGAGCGACTTCAAGAACATCGGGGCGACCCTACCGGGTGCTTACCGCTTCGAGGGGACTCATTGCGGCTCCCGACGCGTCTAGATCTGGCAGTGCTCGCAGAAGTAGGTCGAGCGGCCGCCCGCCTTGACCCGGACGATGGTGTTGCGGCAGCGCCGGCAGGGCTGGCCCTCCCGGTCGTACACCTGGTGCGAGCCCTGGAAGTCGCCCAACTCGCCGAAGAGATCGCGGTACTGCTCGTCGGCCAGCGACGAACCCCGGTGCTTGATCGCGTCGGCCAGCGTCTCGACGATGGCCCGGTAGAGCCGGCGCACCTCGGTCGTGGTCAGCGAGTCGGCCGGGCGATCGTGGCGCAGGCCGGCTTGATAGAGCATCTCGTCGGAGTAGAGGTTCCCGATGCCTGCGGTGAAGTTCTGGTCCATCAGCAGGGGCTTGATCGCCCCATGGTGCTGGCGCAGTAGCAGGCCGAAGCGGTCCCAGCTCATGAGGTCCTCGATCGGGTCGAAGCCCAGATGGGCCAGCTCGGGCACGGCCTTGCGGATGGCCGCCCCGTCCCCGCCCGCCGTCCCCGAGACCGGAGACAGCGGCGTGCCGTCCGCCTTCAACGGGGGCGTCGAGACGAAGAGCTCCCCGAAGGTCCGCGGGTCGACGTAGCGCAGCTCGCCGCCCTGGGTGAAGGTGATCACCACGTGGGTGTGCTTGGGTTTCGGGTCCTTGGCCGACTTGACCCGGAGAAGCTGCCCGCTCATGCCCAAATGGACGACGAGGGTGTCCCCGTTGTCGAGCGTCATGAGCAGGTACTTGCCGAGGCGCCCCACCGACTTGATGGTCCGGCCCTCGAGCAAGCCCCGGAACTGCTTGGCCGACGGGTGCCGGCGCACAGAGCGTCCGTTGGCCACCGAGACAGCCTTGATCTTTCGGCCGACCACCTCGCGGGAGAGGTCCTGGCGGAGGGTCTCGACCTCGGGCAACTCAGGCACTGGTGGTGAGCTCCTCCCAGGCGCGGCGGGCCGCCTCCTGTTCCGCGTCCTTCTTGGAGCGTCCCTCGCCCCGGCCCATCGACTTCCCGGCCAGGAAGACCTCGGCCACGTAGGCCCGGTCGTGGTCCGGCCCCGATCCCTCGACCACGTAGCGTGGCGTGCCCTCGCCGGCCCGCACCGCCTTCTCCTGGAGCCGGCTCTTGTGGTCGAAGTCGTCGGGCTCCTGGCCCGCCCGCTCAATGGCCTCGCCCAGTTCGCGCAACACCAGGCGCTCCGCCGCGTCCCAGCCGGCGTCGAGATAGACCGATCCGAGGATCGCCTCGAAGGCGTCGGCCAGGATGGATGCCTTGGAGCGGCCTCCGGAGCCCTCTTCGCCCCGGCCGAGCAGCAGGACGTCGCCCACACCGAGGCCCCCGGCCACCTGGGCCAGCATGCGGGCGTTGACCACCGCAGAGCGGACCTTGGCCAGCTTGCCCTCGGGGAAGTCGGGGAAGCGCTCGTAGGTGTGCCGGGCCACGACGAGGCCCAGAACGGCGTCACCGAGGAACTCCAAGCGTTCGTTCGAGGGCGCGCCGCCCTCCCGCTCCCCGCACCAGCTGCGATGGGCCAAGGCGTGTTGCAACAGGCTCAGGTCGGCGAAGGTATGGCCAAGTCGTTCGGCCAGAACGGCCGCACCCTCAGCGCCGGGCTCAACCCGCCTCGAGTTTGGCGTAGACGTAGTCAACAGCGTCACGGACCGTCCGCAGGTCCTCGAGGTCCTCGTCGTCGATGCGGAACCCGACGGTCCGCTCCCCCAGCTCCTCTTCCAGGGCTTCGACGAGCTCGATGAGCGCCAGCGAGTCGGCGTCGAGGTCCTCGACGAACGAAGCTCCCTCGGTGATCGACGAGGGGTCCGTCTCCAAAATGTCGGCCAGCTGGTCCCGGATCAGCTCGAACACCCCGTTCCGGTCGAGGGGGCCCTGGTTGGTGTGGGTTTCCGCTGGCACCCGACCAGTGTACGTGTGACGGAAGCGTTACCGCCTGTTTACCGCCACTGAACTGGGGCTTTCAGACGTTTCCGATGGCTGAAGCGCCGCTGCGACGTGGTCGGCCAACCCCCGGGTTGCACACTCGTGGGCCACCACGACGGCGTTCTTCATGGCGGTGGCGTTCGAGGAACCGTGGCTGATGACACAGATCCCGTCGGTGCCGAGCAGCATGGCCCCCCCGGTGTTCTCGGGTTCGAATTGGGCGGCCAACGGCAACAGGTGTGGCAGGAGTTTGCCCGACGCCTCCCTGGTGTCGTCGTCGGTCCCGAAGACGCTCAGCAGGGTGTCGAAGAGGAACCGCAGCGACCCCTCCAGGGTCTTGAGGGCCACGTTGCCGGTGAAGCCGTCGGTCACCACCACATCGGCCGGCGCCGGGAGCAGGTCCCGGCCTTCCAGATTGCCCACGAACTCGAAGCGCCCGGCGCCGGCGGCGTCGGCCAGCAGTGAGTGCGTCTCCTTGACCAGGGGTGTGCCCTTGGTCGGCTCCTCGCCGATGGAGAGCAGGCCCACGCTGGGCACTGCCGTGTCGAAGCGGGCCGCCACGTAGGCAGCCGCCATCTGGGCGAACTGCACCAACATGGCGGGCGTGCACTCGGCATTGGCTCCGGCGTCGACCAGCACCGCAGGCGGTCGTCCCAGGCGGGGCAGCGGGGTGGCGATACAGGGGCGGATCACGCCGGGTAGGCGGCCCATCCGCAGGAGCGCCGAGGCCATGGTGGCCCCGGTGTTGCCCGCCGAGACCATGGCCGAGGCCCTCCCGTCGCGCACCAGTTCGGCGGCACGAACCAGGGAGGAGTCCTTCTTGCGGCGCACGCCGCCGGCCGGGTCCTCGTCCATGGCGATGACCTCTGTGCACGGCACGAGCTCGAGGCCGAGGGTGTCGCCCACCTGGTCGGGCGGCCCGACGAGGACGACGCCGATACCGTGCTCCACCACGGCCCGCCTGGCACCCTCGACGACCTGGCCGGGCGCCTGGTCGCCGCCCATGGCATCGACGGCGACGGGCAGGGTGGCCAGCGTCTCGGGCGTCGGACGCTCGCCCCTGCGGCTCAAGTCAGTCGACCTCGACCGCCTGGCGACCCTTGTACCAGCCGCAATTGGGGCACACGACGTGCGGGGTCTTGGCCGCCTGGCAGTGCGGGCACACGCTGCGGGCCGGACGGGACAGCCGCCAAGCGCCGGCCTGGTGGGAGCGGCCCTTGGCCTTGGACTTCTTCTTCTTCGGGACGGCCATGACGGGTCTCCAAAAACGGTTGAGTGGGGTGCGCCGGTGCCGCCGCCGACTACCGGAGCGCGTCGAGATTAGCCCATCGGGGATCGACCGGGGCGACGCACCCGCAATCGCCCTCGTTGCGGTTGGCTCCGCACTGCGAGCACAGGCCGGCGCAGTCCTCCCGGCACAGGGGGGCCATGGGCAACTCGAGGACGATGGCGTCGCGCACCAGCGGCCCGAGATCGATCGTGTCGTCGACGATCGGGTAGAAGTCCTCGTCGGCGTCGTCACCGAAGCGCTCGTGCACCCGGATCTCCAGCCGGCCCGTGACGGGCTCGGCGCAGCGACGGCAGATGCCGACCCAGGGGGCCCCGACGGTGCCCTGGGCCTCGATCCCGCCTTCGAAAGGGATCAGCTCGAGGTCGACCTCGGCGCTCGCCCCGACCGGGACCACGCTGCGACCCGGGTCGATGCCGGCCCCGTCCATGGGCCCGGCCAACGCCACCTCGCCTTTTCGCACCACGCGCTCGGGGCGGGCGGGTGCCCGGCGCAGACGGGCGACGTGAACCAGGAAGGGATCGGCGGCCATCAGGATTGATCCTGATCGAAGAAGCCGTCCTCCTCAATCCCAGCTTCCTCTTCCTCCTGACCAGAGCCCACCACGAGGGGGGCGGCCAGCTTGGCCCGGCCCGCCTGCACGGTGCGGGTCAGCCGGTCCAGCACGATCTCCATACCGGCAAGCTTGGTGTCCACGAAATCCTCGGCCTGGTGCCGAAGCGCCCGGGCTTCCTCGTTGGCGTCGTCGAGGATGCGCTGGGCCACCGAGTTGGCCTGGCGCACGATCTCGGTCCGCTGCACCATGTGCTCGGCCTGCGCCCGGACCTCGTCCATCAGTGCTTCGGCCTCGCGACTGCGCTCGGCCATGAACTCCTCGCGCTCGCGCAGGAGCCAACGGGCCTGGCGCAGTTCTTCGGGCAACGCCTCGAGCGCGGCGTTGACGAGAGAGGTGACTTCCTCACGCGACACCATGGCGGAGGAGGAGAGGGGCATCGATTTGGCCGCCGCCATGACGTCGAGCAACTGGTTGAGGATGGACTCGACGCCGACTTCGGCAATCGGCTGCTCCTCCTCGACGTCGAGGAACTGGTCGCTCATCAGTCCTCACCCTCCCGCTGCCGCTCGTCGTACTTGGCTCGCAGCGCCTCCGCCACGACTTCGGGCACGAAGGCCGAGACGTCACCCCCGAAGCGGGCCACCTCGCGCACGAGCTTGGAGGCGACGAAGGAGTACTTCGAGCTGGTCGGGATGAAAATGGTCTCGACACCCGAGAGGTGATTGTTCATCTGGGCCATCTGCATCTCGGTCTCGAAGTCGGAGACGGCCCGCAGACCGCGGACGATGGCCGAGGCGCCGACATCGCTGGCCACGTAGACGAGCAGCGTCGACACCGAGACGATGCGCACAGAGGGCAGGTGCGCGGTGACCTTCTCCAGCATGGTCTGGCGCTCTTCGAGGTCGAAGAGCGGGGCGCTCTTCTGGGGGTTGCGCAGCGCGGCCACCACCACCTCGTCGAAGAGCCGGCTGGCCCGCTCGACGATCTCGAGATGCCCGTTGTGGAAGGGGTCGAAAGATCCCGGGAAGAGGGCGACCTTCACGAGTCGGAATTGGTGCGCTGAACCACGGTGACGAGCGTACCGCCGTACCGGCGCTCCTTCGCGACCACCCACCCCGTGCTCAGGGGAATCGAGGCGGACGATTCGAGGACGGCGAGGTCGGCCCGCAACCCGACGAGCAGGCGCGGCCATTCCTCGAAGTCGTACGGCGGGTCGCAGAGCGCGAGATCGAACGATCGTCCCGGTGCCGCGTCGAGCCAGCCCGGCAGTGTCGCCCGGACGAGGGTGGCCGACTCGTCGGCCAGGCCGACGGCGGCCAGGTTCTCCCGGACGGCGGCGAGCGCATTGGGGTCGGTGTCCACGAAGGTGACCGAGGAGGCGCCCCGCGACAGAGCCTCGACACCCAGGGCCCCGCTGCCGCAGAAGAGATCGACCACGTCGAGGCCGTCGACGCCACCGAGAGAGCCGAGGATGTCGAAGATCGACTCGCGCACCCGGTCCGAGGTGGGCCGGACGCTGCGGGGCAGCTTGGCCGCCAGCCGGCGTCCCCGGCTCCGGCCTCCGATGACCCGCATCCCGCTCACCCTACGGCGAAACCCCTCTCGAGCAGGAACGTGCGCCAGTGGTTTTCCGTGAAGCCGGTTTGCGGCAGGGTTGGCGCCCGAAGAGCGCCGCTGATCAGGAGCTCGCGGCCATCCCCACCACCGCGGCGTTCAGGGGCTTCCCGCCCATGGAGCCCAGGAAGGGCGCGGCGCCGTAGGTGAAGATGCCACCGTCGGAGGCGACCAGCCAGTAGCCGGTGCTGCCGTCGGGCGCCATACCGACCACGGGCTTGTTCAGGTGGACGGAGCCGGCCGAACCGAAGAAGCCGGCGTCGCCGTAGGTGAAGATCCCACCGTCGGAGGCCACCAGCCAGTAGCCCTTTCCGTCGGGCGTGGCCGCCATCCCGACCACCGGCTTGTTCAGATGGACGGAGCCGCCCGAGCCCAAGAAGCCGGCGTCGCCGTAGGTGAAGATGCCGCCGTCGGAGGCCACCAGCCAGTAGCCCTTTCCGTCGGGCGTGGCCGCCATCCCGACCACCGGCTTGTTCAGATGGACGGAGCCGGCCGAGCCCAAGAAGCCGGCGTCGCCGTAGGTGAAGATGCCGCCGTCGGAGGCCACCAGCCAGTAGCCCTTCCCGTCAGGCGTGGCCGCCATGCCCACGATGGGCTGGTTCAGATGGACGGAGCCGGCCGAGCCGAAGAAGCCGGCGTCGCCGTAGGTGAAGACGCCGCCGTCGGAGGCCACCAGCCAGTAGCCCTTCCCGTCAGGCGTGGCCGCCATCCCGACCACCGGCTTGTTCAGGTGGATGGAGCCGGCCGAGCCGAAGAACGGGACGTTGAAGTTGAAGATGCCGCCGTCGGCGGCCACCAGGTCGTATCCGGCCCCCGCGATCGTGACGGCGTGAGTGGTGGTCGCTGACGGTCCCCCGTTTCTGCTCATGGTCTGACCGGTGAAGACCTGGGTGGTGGAGGTTCCGGTCGAGTCGGTCACCGTCAAGGTGACGGGGTAGGAGCCCGAGGCGATGTAGGTGTGGGTGACTGTCGCCGTGGTCGTCGTGGCGGTGGCGCCGTCACCGAAGATCCAGGCGTAGCTGGCGATGGTCCCGAAGTGGGCGATCGATGTCGAGGCGTCGAAAGAGGTGGCCGAACCAGGGGGCGCCGACGTGGCCGTGAACGAGGCCGTGGGCGCCTGGTCGGGGGTGATGGCGAGGCCGAGGGGCCTGGTCCCCACGTCGACCGGGGTCCCGGCGACGCCGGTCGCGGTCGCGATGGGCGTCACGGTGCCCAAGGCGGAGCTGGCCACATACGCGGTTGTGCCGTCGGGGCTGATGGCGATGCCCGTGGGCTTGTGCTTGAAGATGGGCGTGCCCGCGGTGTTGGTGGCGATGTCGATGGGCGTCACCGCGTTGGAGGCGTTGTCGCCCACATAGGCGGTCGTGCCGTCGGGGGTGATGGCGATGCTTTCGGGGTCAGTTCCCACCGGGATGGATGTGCCGGCGGTGTTGGTGGCGATGGCGATGGGGGTCACCGAGGCGCCGCCCAGGTTGGCCACGTAGGCGGTCTTGCCGTCGGGGGTGATGGCGATGCCGAAGGGAAAGGCCCCCACTTGGATGGTGGTGCCGGGGGTGTTGGTGGCGATGACGATGGGGGTCACCGTGAGGCCACCGTTGTTGGTCACGTAGGCGGTCTTGCCGTCGGGGGTGATGGCGATGCCCAATGGGTCGGGCCCCACCGGGATGGGGGTGCCGGCGGTGTTGGTGGCGGTGGCGATGGGCGTCACGTTGTCGGATTCCGCGTTGACCACGTAGGCGGTCTTGCCGTCGGGGGTGATGGCGATCGCTTCGGGTTTCGTCCCCACCGCGATGGGGGTGCCGACGGTGTTGGTGGCGGTGGCGAGGGGGCTCACGTTGTCGGAAGAGCTGTTGGTCACGTAGGCGGTCTTGCCGTCGGGGGTGATGGCGATGGCCGAGGGACGGCTCCCCACGAAGATGGGGGTGCCGGCGGTGTTGGTGGCGGTGTCGATCGGGGTCACGTTGTCGGATTGGTTGTTGACCACGTATGCCGTCGCCGCGGGCGCGGGCGTGACCGCTCCCGCCGGCGGCGCCGTCGTGAGACCGGGCCCTACCAATCCGAATACGAGCGCGCCGGTCGCCGCCAGGAAAACAGCGCTCGGTCGTACGCGGCCCGCATGGTTGGTCTGCATGGATCCCCCTCCGTTCGTAGGCGCTTCCGGCGGCAGTACCGCCTGAGACGCCGCCCCAGCGGGCTAAGGATACGCACAAGTTGAACGTGAGTGGCGCCCGAGCCCGCCGTAAAGTTCGGCGCAGGGGTCATGAGCGGGCCGGCTCTAGCTCTTGAACAAGTACTGGCCCTCGTCCTCGCTCAAGAGCAACTTGACCTCGTCGGCCAGATCGGGGTGCGACTCGAGCACGGGATCCTCACCGACCAGCACCTCGGCCACCCGGCGCGCCTCTTCCAGCAACGCCAGGTCGCCGGGGTCGCTCAGCGAAGCCAGTCGGAGGTCGCTCTCGCCCTTTTGGCGGGCACCGAGCAGGGTCCCTTCGCCGCGCAGGCGCAGGTCGTCCTCGGCCAGCTCGAAGCCGTCGCTCGAACCGGCCACGGCGGCCAGGCGCTCGTTCCCCTCTTCGCCACCGAGGAGGTAGCACCAGCTGGCGTCCGCGCCGCGGCCGACCCGCCCCCGCAGCTGGTGCAGCTGGGCGATCCCGAAGCGGTCCGCGCTCTCGATGACCATCACGGTGGCTTGGGGGACGTCGACGCCGACTTCGATGACGGTCGTGGCCACCAGCACCTCGAGCCGGCCGGCGCGGAACTGATCCATCACCTCTTCTCGGGCGGCGCTCGCCATCTGCCCGTGCATCAGGCCGACCTTGAGGCCGCCCAGCTCACCGGCGGCCAGGCGTTCGAACTCCTCGGTGGCCGACTTCGCCTCGACCCGGGGCGATCCCTCGACCAACGGGCAGACCACGAAGGCCCGGTGTCCCGCCGCCACCTCCGAGCGCACCCGCTCCCAGGCCCCCTCGGCCGTGCTCGCCCGGTCCCCGGGCAGCCAGGTCGTCGTCACCGGGATGCGCCCCGGCGGCAACTCGTCGAGCGTCGTGAGATCGAGGTCGCCGAAGATCACCATGGCGGCGGTGCGTGGGATGGGCGTCGCCGTCATGACCAGGAGGTCAGGGTCGCCGTCCGCACCCTTGCTGCGGAGGGTGGCCCGTTGCTCGACGCCGAAGCGGTGTTGCTCGTCGATCACGACGCAGCCGAGCGAGCGGAAGATCACCTCCTCGGTCAGCAAGGCATGAGTACCCACGACCAGGCCGACGCCGCCCCAGCGGAGGCCCTCGAGGACGGCCGTGCGCGCCCTGCCCTTGACCTTGCTCGTGAGGAGCTCGACCCGCACGTCCCCGCCGGCCATGCCACCGGGGCCCTCGAGATCGCCCAGCAAGGCGCGCACGGCGGCGAAGTGCTGCTCCGCCAGCACCTCGGTCGGCACCATCAACGCGCCCTGATGCCCGCTCTGGGCGGCCGCCAGGAGTGCGGCCACGGCCACCACGGTCTTGCCCGAGCCGACGTCGCCCTGGAGCAGGCGGTGCATCGGGAAGGGGCCCGCCATGTCGGCGACGATGACCGCCAGAGCCTGGCGTTGCGCCGTCGTGAGTTGGTAGGGCAGCCCGGCGAGGAACCGGGCCACCAGAGTCCCCGCGACCGTACCGGTGACCTCCCGGGGCGAGACGTCATGGTGCAGGGCCCGGGCGTTGACCTCGAAGGCCCGGCGGCGCAACACCAGAGCGAGCTGCAGCCGGAACAACTCGTCGAAGACCAGCCTCCGCCGGGCCGGGGCCACCACATCGAGCGACTCGGGCACGTGGATGGCCCCGAAGGCCTCCGTGCGCCCCCACAGGTCGAGCTCGTCGCGCCAGGTCGGGGGCAACGGGTCGAGGAACTCCCCGGCCCGACTCAGCGCCTCCTCGATGAAGTTCCCGATCTCCCAGCTGGTGAGCCCGGACTTGGCCGACGCCGGGTACACCGGGAGGATCCTCAGCGTCCGGCGCCCCGGCGTCATGGCGGCCACGACATCGACGACCGGGTTGACCATCTGACGGGTCCCTCGGTACTCCCCCACCTTGCCGAAGAAGATGGCCTCGGTCCCCACCTCGAGCTGTTTGGCCCGCCAAGGCTGATTGAAGAAGACGATGGCCAGCCGTCCCGTGTCGTCGCGCACCACCACGTCGACCACGGCCCGTCCCTGCTTGGAACGCCGTGCACGGGCCGACTGCACGGTCGCCAGTACGGCCGCCTCGTCGCCGACGTTCAGGTCCGTCACGTCCGCCTGGCGGGTCCGATCGATGTAGCGACGCGGGTACGTCGTCAGGAGGTCGAGGACGGTGTCGACCCCGAACTGGGCCAAGTTCTCGACCCGGCGCTCCGAGACCCGGTCGAGGACCGAAACGGGCCGCTCGCTCAGGTCGCGCAGAGAACGGCGGCTACTCAATCCCGAGCAGGTAGGGGTAGAGGGGCTGCCCACCCTGGTGCACCTCGAGCGCGACGTCGGGGTGCTCCTCGGACAGCCATTCTTCGATGCGTCGGGTGTCGGCCACCCGGGCACCCTCGCCCTCGATGAGGGTCACGAGCTCATGGGAGTCCTCGAGCAGGCGGCTCAGCAGAAGGCGGGTGCACACGACCACATTGTCGGCGATGGCCACCACGCCGTCACGCGAGATCCCGATGAAGTCGCCCTCCCGCACCTCACCGGCGTCGGTCGTCGAGTCGCGCACGGCCCTGGTCACCTCGGCCGGCACCACCCGGGCGGCCGATTCGGCCATGGCAGCCGCATTGGTGTCCGCCCGGGCCGCCGGGTCGTAGGCCAACAGCGCGGCGAACCCCTCCACGGTCGAGCCGGTCGCCACGACCCGCACCGTCTTGTCGGTGAGCGCGTCGACCTGGTCGGCGACCGGCCGGATGTTCTTGTTGTTGGGCAGGATCACGACCTCACCGGACCCGACCGACTCCACGGCCTTCACCAGATCGGCCGTGGCCGGGTTCATGGTCTGGCCCCCCACCACCAGGTGGTGGACGCCGAGCGAGCGGAAGATGCGTCCGATGCCGTCGCCCGACACCACGGCCACGACGCTGGTGGCCGGCACCGGTCCCATGCCCTCGACCGAGGGGCCCGCACCCGGCGCGCCCACGTTCTCGCGCACCCAGCGCTCCTCTTCGACCTGCTCTTCGAGGTCGGTGACCCGGATCCGCTGCGGCCGGCCGATTTCGATCGCGGCCTCGATGGCCCCACCGACGTCATCGGTGTGGATGTGGCAGTTCCACATGCCGTCGCCCCCGACGACCACGATCGAGTCGCCGATACCGGCCCACACGTCCTTGAACCCTTCGATGGAGTCGTCGGGCGCGGCCAGCAGGTACATGACCTCGTAGCGGAGATCGCCGACCGCGTGCAGGCCGCCCTCCGACGGGTCGGGGGCGGAGCCGGCGCTCAGCTTCGAGAGATCGGGGCCGGGTCCTCCCGCCGGCTCGGGCAGCGGACGACCGTCGAGTACCAGGAGGAAGGCATCGAGCAACAAGAGAAAGCCGGTGCCGCCGGCGTCGACCACCCCGGCCTGGGCCAGGACGGGGAGCATTTCGGGTGTGCGAGCCAGGGCGTCGGCCGCCTCCGAGCGTGCACTCTCGACCACTTCGACCAGTCCGGAACCCCGCGCCGCGCCGGTCGCCGCCGCGGCGGCCACGGTCAGGATGGTGCCCTCGACCGGGCGCACCACCGCCTTGCGGGCCAGGTCCGAGGCATGGGCGATCGCCTCGGTCAGGGTCTCGGGGCTCACGGCGCCCCCGGCGGACCCCGCCATGCACTCGCTCATGCCCCGCAGGAGCTGCGAGAGGATGACACCCGAGTTCCCCCGTGCTCCCATGAGCGACCCGTGCCCGATGGCCTTGCAGACCTCGGGGAGGCCGGATCCCGAGTCGACCCCCTCGAGCTCGCTGACCACCGCTTCGAGGGTGAGGGCCATGTTCGTGCCCGTATCGCCGTCGGGGACGGGGTAGACGTTCAGACGGTTGATGTCGGCCTGATGGAGGCGGAGCGCATCGCGGTAGCCCCCCATGACGGCTCGTAGATCGTCGGCGCCCAGGGTCGCCGGGGAGCTCATGGCAGGGGATGCTAACCTTTAGGTCCGTTCGTGAAGGTCCAGCTGGTGGTTGCACCGCGGCCTTGCAAGGAAGGTTCTCCCCATGGCAGCAGTGTGCGACATCTGTGGCAAGAAGCCCTCGTTCGGCATGAACGTGAGCCACTCGCACCGGCGCACCAAGCGGCGCTGGAATCCCAACGTGCAACGGGTGCGCGCCGTGGTTGACGGTGCACCCAAGCGCGTGCACGTCTGCACGTCGTGCATCCGGGCCGGCAAGGTGACCAAGCCCGTGCGCCGGAACTACCAGCCCAGCTCCGGGAGCTAGCCCCGAACAGTTCGGGCTCCTTCAGCCGAGCGTGTGCTGCCAACCCAGACGAGGCAGAGGATCACCCTCGAGTGTGCGCACCGCGGCGTCCGCCACCGTGACCCCGATGCGCACCGGTGGACGGAGGCCCTGCGCATCGAACGCCGCAGCCAGCGTTTCCTGGTCCGCCGCCGACACGGTCAGCAACAGCTCGTAGTCCTCCCCACCGCCCAAGGCCTCCTCCAGGGTCGCTCCTTGGGCCACCGGGACATCGCCCAGCTCGAAACCCAGGCCCGAGGCGTCGGCCAAGCGGTGCAGGTCGAGCGCAAGGCCGTCGGAGACGTCGATCATGGCCTTGGCCCCGAACCGCCGCGCCGTGTCGCCCTCGCGGAGGCGGGCCACGGGACGGCGGTACGCCTGGCCCAGACCGGAATGGGTGCGCAGTTGGCGAAGCCCCGCCGCCGATCCGCCACACGGACCGGTGACCAAGATGGCATCTCCCGGTGCCGCCCCGGCCCGGGTCACCGGACGCCCGCCCTCGCGAACCCAGCCCAGCACCGTCACGGCCACCATCAACTGGCCGGCACCCGACACGTCACCGCCGACGACCGGGCATCCCGCGGCCGCCGACGCCTCGGCCACCCCTCGCGTCACTCCGAGGGCCACCTCGCCGTTTCCCGATCCCCCTGGCACACAGAGTGCAACGAGTGCAGCGACCGGTGACGCGCCCATGGCGGCCAGGTCGCTCACGGCACCCATGAGGGCCTTCCATCCCACGTCAGCCGGGGTACACAGCGAGAGATCGACGTGCACCCCCTCGACCACGCTGTCGACCGAGACGACAAGCGGTCCACCGCCGGGGACCTCGACCAGCGCGGCGTCGTCCCGCAAGCCGAACGCCTCGATCCCGTTTCCCAGGATCCCTCGAATAAACTGCAGCAGATCGTCCTCTCCGGCGATTGGTGGCAGGTCCGTTGGTTTGGGGGATCCCACGGCTCATGCCTAGCATTAGAGCCCACCGAAACTGGCCCGAAGAAGGAGCAGATCCCCCAACGATGGCGCCGACGAAGAACGCGAATCTCCTGGCTTGGGTCGAGAAGGTGGCCGCACTGACCACGCCCGACCGAATCGAGTGGTGCGACGGCTCGGCCGACGAGTACGACCGGCTCTGCCAAGAGCTCGTCGACGCGGGCACCTTCACCAAGCTCTCCGACGCCAAGCGGCCCAACAGCTACTGGGCCCACTCGGACCCCGGCGACGTGGCCCGGGTCGAGGACCGCACCTACATCTGCTCCGAGAAGGAGATCGACGCCGGACCCACCAACAACTGGCGCGATCCCGAGGAGATGCGCGATTTCCTCGACGGCCTCTTCGAGGGCTGCATGAAGGGCCGGACCATGTACGTGGTTCCGTTCTCCATGGGCCCGCTCGGCTCGGACATCGCCCACATCGGTGTGCAGTTGACCGACTCGGCCTACGTGGCCGTCTCCATGCGGATCATGACCCGTATGGGCACGGGCGCCCTCGAAGTCCTCGGCGAGGACGGCGTGTTCGTGCCCTGCCTCCATTCCGTTGGCGCGCCGCTCGAGTCAGGACAGGCCGATGTCCCGTGGCCCTGCGATGCCGAGAACAAGTACATCGTTCACTTCCCCGAGACCCGCGAGATCATCTCGTTCGGGTCGGGCTACGGCGGCAACGCCCTCTTGGGGAAGAAGTGCTTCGCGCTGCGCATCGCGTCGGTCATGGCCCGCGACGCCGGCTGGATGGCCGAGCACATGCTCATCTTGAAGCTGACCTCGCCCGACGGCGAAACCCGTTACGTCACGGGCGCCTTCCCCTCCGCCTGTGGCAAGACCAATCTCGCCATGCTCATCCCTTCGATCGAGGGGTGGAAGGTCGAGACGGTCGGCGACGACATCTGCTGGATGAAGTTCGGCGACGACGGCCGCCTCTACGCCATCAACCCCGAGGCCGGCTTCTTCGGCGTCGCACCGGGAACGAACACCCACACCAACCCGAACGCCATCCTCACCCTCGACGGCAACTGCATCTTCACCAACACCGCGCTCACCGACGACGGCGACATCTGGTGGGAGGGCATGACCGACGAGGCACCGGCCCACCTGACCGACTGGAAGGGCAACGACTGGACGCCCGAATCGGGCACGCCCGCCGCGCACCCGAACGCGCGGTTCACGGCACCGGCCAGCCAGGACCCGGCCATCGCCCCCGAGTGGGAAGACCCCAGGGGCGTCCCGATCAGCGCCATTCTCTTCGGCGGCCGCCGCGCCTCGGTGGTGCCGCTCGTGTTCCAGTCCAACGACTGGGAGCACGGGGTGTTCCTCGGCTCCATCATGGCGTCGGAGACGACGGCGGCCCAGGCGGGTGCCGTCGGCAACCTGCGTCGGGACCCCTTCGCCATGCTGCCGTTCTGCGGGTACAACATGGCCGACTACTTCTCACATTGGCTGCGCATCGGGGCGACGGCGCCCGACCCCGGGAAGCTGCCGAAGATCTTCTACGTGAACTGGTTCCGCAAGGGCGAGGACGGCAAGTTCCTCTGGCCGGGCTACGGCGAGAACTCGCGGGTGCTCGAGTGGATCTTCAACCGGGTCATCGGTGAGGGCGAGGCCCTCGACACACCGATCGGCGCGGTGCCTGCTCCGGGCGGCATCGACATCGGGAGCATCGACGTCTCCAAGGACGACATGGAGGAGCTGCTCCGGGTCGACACCGAGGGTTGGCGGGCCGAGGTGCCACTCATCCGGGAGTACTACTCGAAGTTCGGCGATCGCCTTCCCGAAGCGCTGAGCGAGCAGGTGGACGCGCTCGAGAAGCGGCTGGGCTAGGAGGCCGACTCGCTTCCGGGCAGCTCCCGGAAGTCGCGGTGGATGAAGCGCGGGGCCTGCATGGCCCGTCGTCCCGACACGTAGGAGAGCCCGCCCAGCGCGGCCAGCACCGCCATGGTGGCGTCGCCCTGCGGGAGTGTGAAGGCGATGATCAACGGGATCAGCGACCCGATCACCCACACCAGCTGCTGGCGCATGCCGAAGCGGGCGAAGGCGCGGCCCTGCGCCGAGATCGGGATGTAGCGCTGGGTCATGGCGTCGAACGAGGGCTGGGCCACCGCACCGCAAAGTCCGACGGTGAAGGCGAGGACGACCTGGGCGAACAGGGTGCCCCAGACGGCGCAACCGGCAGCCGAAATGGCGATGAGCCAGAGCGAGGACAACAGCAGCTGCTGTTCGCTCAGCCGCTTGCGCAGCCGCCCGACCAGGACGAGGCCGATGATGGCGCCGGCCCCCGTGCCGACCAGGACGAAGCCGTACCACTCGAGGCCGACCCCCTTCATGCGCCGCAGACCGAAGGCGAGCATGAAGGTCATGAACCCGGTCAGCCCGCGCACGATGCACATGGCGGTCAACCCGAGCATCACCTCGGGATGGGCCACCGGCTGCAGGCGAATGAGGTCTTGCTCCCGGGCCGCCTGCTCCTGGTTGGCCTGGCCGAACTCGCGCACCGCGGTTGTCTTGTCGGTCCATGCTGTCTCTCCGCGACCCCCGCTCAAGACCGGGAGCCGGGTGCCGGCGACGGCGGCGGCGATGAACACGAGCGTGGCGAAGATCAGCACGGCGGCCGAGCCACCCAGCTTGTAGAGGATGACGCCCGGCACCGACACGATGAACCCGCTCGCCGTGCCGATCAGGGTGAGCCGCGCGTTCAGCGTGGCGTAACCCGTCTGCTCCCCTGATTCGTCGGCGCCCTGGAGTGCGGACATCTCGGGGACCAACGCGCCCTTGGTGACCAGGTACAGCTTCGAGCAGACGAGGACGAGGAAGGCCAGCGGAAACAGCAGGAAGCTGTGGATGTGGGTGGCCATCAGCGGGCACAAGATCGCCCGCCCCACCCCCGAGGACACGACCATGAGCCGGCGGGCTCCCCGGCTCCGGTCGATGAGCGGGCCCAGGAGCGGCGAGACGATGGCGAAGGGCGCGATCGTGAAGAGGAGGTACAGCAAGACCTGGTGATCGGCCGCGCTCGGCGAGATCGAGAAGAACAACGATCCGGCCAGTGAGATGGTGACCAGCGTGTCCCCGCCCAGCATCGCCGATTGCACCAGCGAGAGTCGGCCGATCGGATGCGCCTGGTCGAACACGTCGTGGACGGCTTGCCGCGCCATGTCCTTGAACTGCTCGACCTTGGGGGGCATCGCCACCATGCCAATGTACGCGTCAGGTTCTTCTCGGCCGGTACGTTCTTGGCTTCAGTGCGGCGAGTCTCCTGGTCCGAGTGACGCGACCTCGGTCGCGCCACCCTGGGCAAAATCGACGTCGGCCGGCGCCGGGAAGCCTGCGACGTCTGCACCGCCATCCATGCGTACGTCCCTGTCACATGCCGCATGGCCAGGTGACTCCGACGGCCGACACACAGGTCCTCCGTCGAGATGCCCCGCCGCGCGCTCGCGTCAGGCCGCCGTCGGCGGTGGCCCATCTCCCGGCTCGCGGGGCGGTATCCACTGCAACTCGGGGCGGTTCAACACGATCCCTTCCTCCAACGTCACCAGCTCGGGCGACTGCTCGAAGCCGTACTCTTCGAGGACCGAACCCAAACGGCGAAACTCGTTGCTCGCTTCCTTCTGCCGGTTGCAGCGATAGAGCGCCAGCATCAGTTGGGCCCAGCGGCGCTGGCGCAGCGGGCTGGGCCTCGACGGCGGGGTAGAGATCGGGCACCAGGGCCTCGTGGTCGCCGAGTTGCAGTCGCCCGTCGAAGCGGTCCTCCTCGGCGCAGGCGTGGCGCTCGCGCAATCCCACGGTGACGGCCGTCCACTCCGGCCACTCTGACAAGTCGGGAATCGGTTCACCGCGCCACAGCTCGAGCGCGCTCGTGAGCAGCGCTACGGATGCCCCGGGATAGCCCGACGCCAGGAGTGCCCGCCCTCGCGGCACATCGGCGCTCGAAGCGAACCACGTCCACGGAATCCCGCGCGCCCTGCAGGCAATAACCCGATGGGACGGTCTCGATCGTTCCCTCGGGCATACGCTTGCGCAGGTTGACGATGTACGTCTGCAACGCTTTGTTCGAGTTCTGGGGCTCGCGGTCTCCCCACAGAGCCGCCTCGAGGTTGCCGACCGACACCGATGTGCCCACATTGAGTGCGAGGTAGGCCAGGACCGCACGTTCGAGGTGGGCCGTCACAGCGGCGTCTTCTCCCTTGACCCGGAGGCGGAGCGGGCCGAGCAGGTCGATCTCCACCCTGTCGACGGCCGTGGGCGATGTTGCGGGTGTCCTTCGACGGCCGACTGTCCTGGTCGGTGTGGCCGGTGTGCACCAGGACCGAGTCGCTCGAGCGTGAGCGTCGTCCAGGCCCCCACGTGGATCTGATCACCGTGGGACAGCGCGACCGGCTGATTCGGCGGGATGGGGTCCTCCTCCGCGTTGAGGAACGACCCGTTCGTTGAGTCCTGGTCGACCAGAGCCCAGCTCCCGGACGGCTGGCGCATCAGAACGGCGTGCCGGTGCGACACTCCGGTGTCCTCCAGGTCACACGAAAGATCGATGTCAGGCGTGATGCCCTTGCCCTTGCTGTAGCGGCCGATACTGACGTGATCACCGGTGAGGCCGATCCGTCCCGAGTACGGATCGGCCGGGAACTCCATCCCGTCGGGCTCCAGCATGTCGAAGTAGATGCGGTCCGGTCGGACCACCACCTCCCATTGCTGGGACACCCAGAGGGCCAGCGTGTCGCCCGCGCCGAGCACGAACCCGCAGGCCGCGCACGCACTCACCCGAACCCGTCTACGAGCCGCAGTTAGGACAGGCCGTCTCCTCTTCGGCCGCTTCAACCGGCGGAGCTCCGATGGCCACGCCACAGCTGTCGCAGTAGTCGGTCGCCAAGGATCTGTGCCCATTCGGGCACGTGGCAGGCATCGTCACTCCTCTCGGGTCGCGCGTGGCGCGCACGTCGTCTTCGTCGAATTCGACCTCGAAGTCCATCAACACGGCCTCGTCGACCTTGGACTTGGGACGGAGGCGCCCGGTGAGCGGGTCCTCGTCGAACATCGTCGCGATCCGTTCTTTGACGCCTTCGTTACCTTCCGCGTCCGCCATACGCCAGGCATCTTCGGCTCGATCGGTGGCCTGGCGCAGATCGCCGGCCCGGTGCGAGTCGACCACGTCCTGGATCAGCACGGCGAGCTCCTCCTCGTTCATGGCTCGGGCCACTCGGCGGTTCACCCGCGTCGATTTCACCGTGTCATCCGTCCAGATCGTCCGCACGAGCGCCTGTCCCGCCGTCTCTCCGTCGACGACCAGGCTGACCCGCGCACCGAGCCTTTCCTCGCCGATCTCGCCTAGCGGCACCCTGAGGCCGAGGTAGAAGTCCCGGCTCTCGTCCTCCCATGAACCGGTCCCGTACTCCGATGTCAGGTCGTCGACCACGACCCGGGTACCGGTCAGCGGCAACGGCGCCTCTTCCTCCTGGAGCTGCGTCAGATCGAGAAGCTGCGCCCCCTTGGGCATCCAGATCCGTAAGGCCACTGCCGCCACCTGCTTGCGCAGCGACTGCGCCATCATGGTCGAGAAGTCCAGCTCGAGATTCTCAGGGTCCGCCACGAGGTCACACGCTGCCAAGAAGAGTCGGTGGCCACCGTGCGCAGCTCCGAGACGATCCAGTTCGTCCCGACGCCGCGACAATCGCACTCGAAGACACCCAAGGCATCGCCGAGAGCCTGCTTCGAAATCCTCGGGTCCCTCGCTCTCGTTCTTGCCGTCGGTCAGGAGGATGGCGTGACGGATACCCGGTCGGTCGCGGTGGAGGACCGTCGGTGGCCAGGCCGATACCACGTTCCTGATGGCCGTGCCGCCCATAGGCCTCGAGAGATCTTCGTGGCCTCCTTGGCCTCCTGACGCGCTCTTTCGCCGAAGACACGGCCAACGAGCCGGCCAACGGGTAGATCAGCGCCGCCTCGTGGTTCCCACTGACGATCCCGAAGGACACGCCGTCAGGGAGGCAGTCCACGGCGGCCGACGTTCGCCCTGCGTCGCTGCCGCAGAGATTCGCCCCTCTTCATCGATCCCGATGTGTCCACGATGAGCAGCTCGGATCCGGTCCTCCGTCGACCACGCCGCCGCGCCCTCCGCTCCTCGATGCCCGATGCCGTGACCGTCAAGACTGCATGCATGGTGTCGGCGCCCTGTGGCGAGAAACTCGTTTTGGAAACACTCGATGGCAAAGGTCGTCATGGGGTTGCTCTCTTCCTCAATGATCTGTGTTGCTCGCCCGGTGGCGCGGGCGTGATCGGGATGACGGCGACCGTGATGTTGTCCCGGCCCCCCGCCCCGAGGGCAGCTTCCGTCAGGCTGCTGGGCAATCTCGAGAGGCGTTGACCCCTCGAGGAACAAGGTCACCGAGCGTCGTCGGGTTTCTCGAAGTAGTTCCAGAGGCCGTCGCTGCAAACTACTAGGAGCGCCGGCTCGTACAACCTCCACGATGGTCACCGCCGGCGCTCGTCGAGTCGGCGTCGCCTCCCAGCCAGCGTGTGATGGTGTGCGTGTCCGGATGCGCGTAGGCCAGGTCGGAGGCCACGCCCTCGGCAATCCTGTCCTGAGCCCAGGAGTCGTCGACCGTGAGGCGTCCGGCTGACACCCACGGACCGGTTCAGCAGATAAGCCCGACTGTCGCCGATATTGGCCACTACGCCACGGCCCCGCGCGCGGTCAGTGCCACCACCATGGTCGTCGAGGGTGACAGCTCCTTCCCGCCGAGTTCCTGATCCGGGACCTCCAGGGTGGCCCGTTGTGCCGCCGCGAAGGCGTCCGACCAGTACCGTTCCCGCGACCTCTGCCCCGGGCCAGCGCGAGGACGAAGAGACTGGGCGCGCAGCACGGCCAGTGCGCGGCGTCCGCCGCCGTGTGGGCCGCCAGGTCCGGATGTGCGGTCGAGCCCACTCCGTCGCAGACTATGGCCAGGCAACGGCCGTCCTCTCGTGGCAATGCTGGCTGTGTCTTCGTTGCGATGGCGGCGCAGGCCCCTGATCGCTCACCGCGGCGACGACCTCGAGGTCCCATTCCTCACGGCCGCCGGGCAGTCCCGACCCTCCTCGTCTCGCCGGCCCGGACGCGGAAGACCACAGCCTTCGCAGTAGAACTCGTCGTCTAATACGGGCGACCCGCAGGCGCGCACATGGGAAGACTTCCTCATGGAGCTCGGTGTCTACGCTCACTGGCTGACTCCCTTCACCGTACGTGTCCGAGGGCCAGCACTGCGTTGGCCCGGTCGACCAGATCTACAGCGCGCCGATTCCGAAGGCGCCAGCTTGGCTAACGACCGGTACGTCTCCGCTCCAGCGCGGTCCGCGCTGGCCAGTCTCACTCAGCTCCGCGGCGGCGAGTACGAGGTCCGGATCCGTATCTGCCTCGCGGGCGAGGAGAAGATCGAGTGCGCGTTCTATGCAGATCACGTGCCAAGGCGAGACGCACCGAGTTTTCGATAGTCACGTACTCGAGCGCGGCCGAGGTCGCCACGAGGTCGCCAAGGCCCGGTGCCTCGGCGCTCGACCACGGCACACCGGACTCGGCACAAAGCGATCTGCGCGGTCACGTACGCGCTCGAGGCCTTGGGGATGCGTTGCAACGCCGCCACGGCGCCTTCGCGGTCGCTCAGCGCCAGAAATACCCTGGCCAGCCCGAAACCGGCGCTGGCGTAACCTGGTTCCGGTCTCGGCCACGACTCTTGTAGTACCGGGCTGCCTCGTTGAGCACAGGCGTGTAACGGCCGCCTGCGCCGAGCTGCTTCCGTTGGACGCCGCCTGGTTCTCGAGGGCGTCGCCAGGGCGCAGCTTCGGCGCCAGCTCACCCGGGAGCTCGCCCGCCACCGCGGCGAAGAAGGGTTGGCTCTCGGCCGGTCGGCCCTGGGCCAGCCGGAGTACGCCGTACCACCAGGCGGCGTGCCAGCCACTCGCGCGGGCCTCCGGAGACTCCAGCTCGCTTTCGGCCGTTTCGAGCTCTCCGTCCTCGATGGCGAAGCGGACCACGCTCAAACTGAGCTCCGTCGACCTTGGCGTTGACTCGAGGAGTGCGGTCCGCTGGGCCCGCCCCAAGAGCGCCACGGTGGTGAGCACACCAGCCGCCGCGTCGGTGGGATCGACCGCAGGCGCCGGAAGGAAGGGCCACGGATTGCCGTCGCGAGACGCGCCCTAGCTCGGCGGTGAACTGCGTGCTGGGGACCGGTGGCGGGCTTCCCCCGTCGGCGCGCCACCACCTGACGCAATACGCCAAAGAGTTGCTCTGACATGTCGGCGGCATCGTGGAACCGCGGCCCGTGGATCTGCCGCGGTTGCCTTCTCCAGGAACCGATGGAACGACTCGTAGCGTTGGAATACCGGGACCTCCTCTGCCGGCGGGAGCCTGGTGGCATAGCGCTTCTCGTCCTGGTAGCCGGTGAATTCGATGCAGAGCACGGCCAGCGTCCGGCCTACCGTGTACAGATCGGATTCACGCTCACCCCGCGTTCGGGGACTTCCGGCGCCTGGTATCCGATCTGTCCCGTACAGATCCCCATCGGCTTCGTTCAGTCGGTGGACTCCACCCAAATCGATAAGGGTGAGCTGCTCTTCCGTCTGAATGACATTGTCGGGCTTGAAGTCGCAGAAGATGAGACCGCGGCGATGCAGATAGCCGAGCGCAGGCAGGATGCCCAAGATGTACGCTATCGATCGAGCCACCGGCAGCGAGCCTCCGGTTTCTTCCGCGGTGTCGCACCCGAAGGTCGCGTAGCGACTCGCCGCCGACGTACCCCATGACGATGTAGCCCGCACCGTCATGCTGCACGAAATTCTTGATCCCGACGATGTTGGCGTGGTTCACTTCTGCCAGGAATCGCTTCTCTGCTGCGGCCGCTGCCATTGCAGACGCGTCGCCCGAGTCCAGCAAGCCCTTGAGCACCACCCAGGTGTCTTCGACGTTCTTGTCCTGGGCGAGATAGATCCATCCCAATCCACCATGGGCGAGGCATCCGGCTACCAAGTACTGGCCGCCGACGAGATCGCCCAGCCAGAGCTTCGGCGTGAAGGAATAGGCCGCCCCGCAATGGGGCAGGAGCCCTCCGTCCGCGCCGGCCGCTGACCTCGGGCTCTTCCGACGGGGTGATTGCATGCGCCACAAAAGCGCTTGCTCTCCGCTACCTGAGGGTCCTGGAGGACGGCGGCTTGCGGATCGCGTTCGGGCACCGACGGCATGTCCACCAGACCCGCACCCAGATGCCCGCGGCTGCCGGCCTGGCCGGCACGTCCGCTCGTGGTGACGCTCGAGCTCGTCTCGCCGCCCACCCGCCGGACGGTGCTCGTTCCTTGAGTGCTCGATTACACGGTCCCGGGGGAAGTGCACCGGGGCCTGGAAGTGGCAGGGCGTGGCGGAAGGGGAGACAGCGATCCCCGTGGAACGGGCGGTGGCGCTGAGAGCCCCACCGTGGGCGGACCAGGCGCTGCGACGGATTGTACCGATCCGCATTCGTTGCAGTAGCCGTCGTCCGAGATCGTGCCCGTGCAGGGCGAGAGACGACACTCGGGCTCCGGGTTCACCACGACGGCGAAAGGGTCCGGTGCCAAGGGATCAGAGTGCCTGAAGCGCCAGGATCAGGCACTCGGTGGCCGGCGACATCGCAGTAGCCATCGATGATCATCGCCAGTCGCAACCAGGCCGGTCGCAGCGGTTCACGACCCTGCTCCCAGTCGTGCGCCCGCCCGACCGGCGCACCGCGTCCATATAATCCTGCACTTCACTGTTGCGCCACTTCGACATCGCACGGCGCAACCGAGAGCAGATCTTGCGCCGATGCGAACCGCGCTTCGAGCTCGGGGTCTTCCGCCAGTCCCAGCGACGTCCACCTTGGCCCGATACGCCTCGAGAAGCCCACGAAGTTGATCCCGCCGAGCCAGCTGACCACCGAGCCGAGGCCGCCAGTGCGCATCGACCCGCGCCAGGACGACCTGGGCCCGGCGAGTACAGAGCGCCCGGCGTCACCCCCACCCGTCCGTTCCAAGCGGGTCCACGCCATCCCGGAGGCCGGCGAGCTGCAGCGACAGGCGGCGCCATGTCAGCTTCCGCTCCGTCGGGTACCGTAACTTTCTCCGCGAGGCGCCACAACTCGTCCCGGCACCCATTGAGCGTGTCGAGCGCCGGCCTCGATCAGCTGCCCAGCTTCACGGAGCTCGTGCGTCCAGGTCCGACCGAGCGCGCGTGCTGCCGTCCTCGTGTGCCGCGGCCAGCCGCGCCACTCGCGCCTCGAGGTCGGTGACCGAAGGAGCGCGACAGACCAAGGGGGTCATCCCGGGCCGTACGCACCTCTTCGTCCACCTCCTGCCGCGTCGGCCCGGAGCTCGGTTGGGGGAGGTCACAGGTCTCACCCCGCCCTTCCTCCGTCGATGATCCGTAAGCGTCTCCTGCATGCCGTGGAGCGTCTCGGACACCGGACCCCACACCTCCGCCACCGACATCACCACACCGGAGACCAGGTCGTAGTCGGCTGACATTCGTTCCAGTGCCGCATCCAGGGTCACTGCCTCGAACGGGTCCGCTCCCTGCGTCAGGCGCACTGGCGCAGTCGAGTCGACGGAAGGGGGAGCTCGACCTGGAGTCCGCTGAAGCAGGTCGTCGAGTTCGTGGAGGGCAGATTGGCTCTACCGAACCGACGCGCTCGCCGCGTGCCTCCAACACTGTCGTCAGTGCCCGCTCGAGTGCGAACTGCGCTCTCCAGCAGTGCTGCGTGTCGAGCTGACGCGTCCGTCCAGGTGACTGCCGTGACGCCACGAAGCGACGTTGAGGACTCGAGAAGTTGACGAGTGACGTCGGCGTCGAGCTCGATCAGGCGTCCCGTGGTCACGTCGAGCACGGACCGGACATCTTCGATCCTCCGGTCGATCTCCCGCAGCGTTAGCTTTGGCCATGACACTCACCGGTAGGTCGCTAGGCGGCGGGGGAGGTGCCGCCATGTGGGTGTAGTTCGGCGAGCCACTCGTTGTAGGTCTGGGTCCAGGTCCCGTTCGCTCTGACTTGGGCGAGCACCCCGTTGACGAACGACGTGAAGTCGGGGTGCGCTTTGCTGATGGCCATCCCGTAGGGCTCGCTGCTGAACGTCGTGCCCACGATCTTGGTGTTCGGGTCCTGCGCCTCCAGGCCGACCAGGATTGCATCGTCCGTGCTGATGGCATCGACCTGGCCCTGCTGGAGCATGACGAGGCAGTCGGTCTCGTCATTTGCACCTCCCAGAGCCGAATGTGTCTCGGCATACTCGGCGCCACCAAGTTCTGCAGCGACGTCGAGCCCTTCGTGGCGCAGACCCGCTTCCCGCCGAGATCCTGTGGCCCGGTGATGCTCGAATCGGACGGCACCAGGATTTGCTGGCCCGCCTGGTAGTACACCGTCGAGAAGTCCACCGACTTCTCGCGCGCGCAGTTGATTGTCATGGTCTCCGCGACGATGTCGACTTCACCGTCCTTGCACTGCCTGGACGCGGTCAGCGTTCGGCACAATGACGATAGCGGATGTCTCCGGGGTCGGACGATCCGAAGATGGCCTGCGCCACCTGCTTCAGCATGTCGATGTCGAAGCCCGTCAACTGGCCGGTCGCCGGATCGCGGTAGCCCCACAGGTAGGTGTTCTGGTCCACGCCGACGCGCGAGGTAGCCACGGGCACGGATCTGCGCCATATAGGAGTTCGCCGGCATCCGACCCGGCGTGGGCATCGTGGCGGGAGGCGGTAGGCTGGCCGTGGCATTGCAGGACGCCTCCTGCTGCGGCGGCGAGGGGTGGACGATCTGGGCTCCCTTGGGCACGACCTCCAGCGATTTCGGCGAGGCGGAGACGCCGGGCGTCGCCGTGCCGCAGGCACCCAGAACCGTGGCGGCGAGCAGAACGAGCCCCCCGGCCACCATGCGTCCTCGGCTTCCGCCCCGGTACAGCAAGGCACGGACCGCCCTCATCGGTACTCCGCCAAACGGGGGCCGAAGCCGAGCAGCACCAGGGCAACGACCACGAGCGCGCCGAGGGCGAGCCCCCAGATCAGTCCGTTGAGATCGGACGCGGCCCCAGACGTCGTGGTCACGAACGTGTCCTGCGAACCGACGATCCCAGTCGCCGAGCGCGCCGTCCAGGTCGGCGGAGACAGCGGGCAAGTCGTGCGGGCCCCGCTCCGAGGCCAGCGCCACCGCGCTCGGTGAGATCTCCGGACGAGTCGGCGTGGCGAACCTGCTGGTGGACCGACGAGTAGGCGTCCCAGGCGGAGAGCGCACGTGCCGCTTGCTGCTCTTCGGACGGATCGCTTCCCCGGGCCGGCTCTTGGCTGTCGAGCCAACAGGCCCTTTAGGGCGGCCGCGGTCGATGTGTAATCCTTCTGGTACGACGTGTCCGAGTCGCGGGTGAGAAGGGTCAACTCGTCATCCGCTCGGGCACGCAGGGCGAGGATCCGAGCGTCCGTGAAGGTCGACACCGGTCCAGAGCCGTTGCGTTCGGCCGACGCCACACTCGAATTCTCGCGCGAAGAGCGCCACCCCGGCCCAGAGACCCATTACGACCACGAGAATCGTGGCGCCGACCAGGGCGATGTTCCACGTACGATGGAACCGACCACTCAGCCAACGCTGCGCCAAGACGAGTGCGGCGAGGAGGCGCGAAGAAGGCCACCACTGCCAGCACGGTCAACGACGCTGGACGCGGCGTTGCTCTGGTCGTCCGCCAGTCGGTTCACCTCGGTCCCGTACACCTGCGCCGCCGCCGGCAGAATGCTCGTCCGCATAAGGTTGTTCGCCTCTGCGAGGTAGGCGGCCGCCAGGGGGTAGTTCCCCGCCCTCTCGTTGAAGTTCGCTTCCTGGACCACTCCGGAATAGGCGGGCAGGTCTGTCGAGAGCGTGGTGACGGCGGCGCCGACAGCCGGGTCCGATCCTGCCTCCTGCGCGGCATGCGCGACGTCGGCCGAAGCCGTCGTGAGATCGGCGTCGTAGCGTTGTTGGAGCGTTGTCGGCTCCACTCGTCCCTGAAGGAACGAGGCGGCGGCCGTGGTATCGGCGTCGGACAGCGAGGTATCGATCGCTTGCGCGGTCACCATGAGCGGTTCCGCGGTCTGCCAGGAGGCCGAGGTCGCAGACTGGCGCACCACCGTGGCCAGCGTGCCGGCCACGCCGGCCAGCAGCGCCAGCAGCACAATGGACACGGCGATCATTCGGAGCACGACCGGCGTCTCGCGGCGTGCCGTCCGGTGCGGGCGAGCCGTTTCGCGTGAGTCCAAGAGCGTCGGCGCCGTCGTCACCCCAAGCCCTCCCTCAGTACCCACCAGCCGCGGTTCCGACTCCGAACCGCGGCTCGTTTCCCCGCTCCAACCCGGGTTGAGGGCACGATAGCGCAGGAGCGAGAGTTCCAGGCCCCGACGCGCCAGGTTCCATGACGCTCCTCACGCCGAGGCACCGTACGGATCCGCGGTAAAGCGACGGTAAATCCGTTCCATCTTCTTCCGGCGTCCTCACTCTTCGTGCCCGCGGCGAGCTCAGGCGAACCCGGGCCTTTACCTCCAGACGACCGGACCTCGGTACAACGTCGACACGGGACAGACAGCCCCGAAGGGAGGAAAGGAACATGCCAATGCCTATCGTCACAGAAACCGTCGGAGCTTCCGATTCCTGGTCGTTCGCCGAGAGACACCGAAGACAGCCCCGCGTTGCTCTCCGCGACGGAGGGCGTCCGGCTGAGGGACATCCTCAACTTGCGGGTCGGATGCTGGAGCCCGGCGGTGTACATCGAGTCCATCCGCGAGATTCGAAGCGTGAGGCGCTAGCCGGTTCGGTCACAAGGTCCGGTCGCCTTACTGCGCCCTTACCCGACGTTCGTACCGTTCCCACCATCGCGGGCGACTCCCGTGAGGCCGAGAGCCAAGAGAGAAGGGATTGCACCATGAGAACTATCGACAACATCGGCGTGTCCTCGCCGCCCGCGAGGTGCGGGTCGGCGGTCACACAGACGGACCAGGAGTGCACTGCTCGAGCGCGACGGGAGCGACGCTCGTCGCGCGCTCGTCCTCGCAATGACCGTCGGCGTCGGCGCGAGTGCGGCCGAGAGCTGGCAGCCTCATGGCGGAGCGATTTCGCCTGCCGTGACCTCACCCGCGGAGCGGGGCAGCGCTCCCCCACGACGTCACACCGCTCACTCAGGCCAACATCGTGGTGACCGATCTGTCCACCAACGACTCGACCGTGTTCCAGACGTCATCCGTCGTGCCCAGCAGCGGATGCTCGCAGGATCAGACCTTCGTCTGCTTCACGCTGGGGAGCGGGGCCGGCTTCACGCTCACCGTGGGTTCGCCGTTGCAGGCCGGTCAGGTGTACTCCGACGTCGGAGGGATCGGCGACCGTGAGCGCCAATAACGCCTCGTGCGGCGAGTTCAGCACCGCCGGACCCGCGTCGAACTTCGACGTCGAGCTGGACCAGTACCAGCCGGCCCCGGGCCAATCCGTCCCCTACGACACGTTCGGGGCACAGTTCGACTGCACGAACCCGGCGTTCGAGATCTCCGGCACCATCGCCTACAACATCGTGCCAACCGATCCCGCGGACGGCTACTACATCTTCGGGCAGGCCGGTGAGATCACCGGCTTCGGCAACGACAACTACCTGGCCTACCTCGACGGCGCGCAGTACATCGACCTCAACTGCTCCGATCGTCGGCCTGGCCCCGACGACCGACGGCGCCGGGTATTGGATGGTCGGTTCCGACGGTGGTGTCTTCGCCAGCGGCGACGCCGGCTTCTACGGGTCGACGGGCAGCCTGACGCTGAACAAGCCGGTCGTGGGCATGGCCGCCACGCCCGACGGGAAGGGCTACTGGTTCGTGGCCTCCGACGGTGGGATCTTCGCCTACGGTGACGCCGCCTTCTACGGCTCCATGGGCGGCCGAGCCGCTGAACCAGCCGGTCGTGGGCATGGCGGCCACACCCGACGGCCAGGGGTACTGGCTGGTGGCCGCTGACGGTGGGGTCTTCTCCTTCGGTGACGCCCAGTTCTTCGGCTCGACGGGCAGCATCCACCTGAACAAGCCCGTGGTGGGCATGACGGTCACGCCCGACGGCGCCGGCTATTGGTTCACTGCCTCGGACGGCGGAGTGTTCGCCTACGGTGACGCCCAGTTCTACGGCTCGACCGGAAGCATCCAGCTGAACGAGCCGGTCGTCGGCATGGCTTCGGCGCCCGACGGCGGCGGCTACTGGTTCGTCGCCTCGGACGGTGGAGTGTTCGACTACGGGTCGGCGGGCTTTGCCGGCAGCCTTGGCGGCACCGGCGTCGACGACGCGGCAGGCATCTCGCGTGGACTCTGACAACGGAGTGGGAACCGCCGAAAGGAAGGAGGGGCCCTTCGGGGCCCTTCCTTCACGAACCCGACTAACTCAACGCCCCCGATTCGCGCAACTTGTCCACCGCCCCTTCGTCCACACCCCACTCGACGAGTGCGGAGACCGTGTCGGCCCCCGGAGGCGAGGGCGGCGACGACACGGTCGAAGGCGTGCGGGAGAAGCGGGGTGCCGGCGCCGGCTGCACGACTCCCTCCACCTCGATGAAGGTGGAGCGGGCCACGTTGTGCGGATGCAGGTGCGCCTCCCAGGGCGAGAGCACGGGGGCGACGCAGGCGTCGGAGCCCTCGAAGATGGCCGACCACTCGTCGCGGCTCTTGGTGCGGAAGACGGCGTTGAAGCGCTCCTTGAGCGCCGGCCAGTCCGCCCGGGACATCTGGCCGGGCAGCGACGTGTCGTCCGCCAGCCCGAGACCCTCGAGCAACGCGGCGTAGAACTGTGTCTCTATTGCACCCACGCCCATCCACTTCCCGTCCGCCGTCTCGTAGACCTCGTAGAAGGGCGCGCCCGTGTCGAGCATGTTGGCCCCGCGCTCGTCGTTCCAGAGCCCGTGGTGCCGGAAGGCGTGGATCATCGTCATGAGGACGGCCGACCCGTCGGTCATGGCGGCGTCGACCACCTGACCCTCGCCCGAGCGCGCCGCCTCGAGCAGCGCGGCCACCATGCCGAAGGCCAGGAGCATCCCGCCGCCGCCGAAGTCGCCCACCATGTTCAGCGGAGGCACCGGGGCGGAGTCGGCCCGGCCCATGGACCACAACGCGCCGCCGATGGAGATGTAGTCGATGTCGTGCCCGGCCATGGCGGCCATCGGACCGTCCTGGCCCCAACCGGTCATGCGCCCGTAGACGAACCGCCTGTTGCGGGCCAGGCACGCGTCGGGCCCGATGCCCAGTCGCTCGGTCACACCGGGGCGGAAGCCCTCGACCAAACCGTCGGAGCGCTCGACCAGGTCGAGCACGAGCGCCACGGCGTCGGGGTTCTTCAGGTCGATCCCGACCGAGGGCCGGGACCGGTTGAGCAGGTCCCAGTACGGGCCCTGCCCCGACTTCTCGAACTGCTCCCCCGCCTCGACCGCGCCGGGCGCCGCCCGCTCCAGGCGCAGGACCGAGGCGCCGGCGTCGGCCAGCATCATGCAGGTGAAGGGGCCCGGACCGATGCCCGCCAACTCGATGATCTTGATTCCCTTGAGCGGTCCGCTGCGTTCGGTCATCGCAGGATCGTGTCCCGGCATCCCGGCGCCGGTCAAACCCGACCCACGCCCCCCGATACCCCGCCGGCACCGGGCCCGCCGCGCCAAGCTGGGGTCGTGCCCTCCGCCCGCGCACCCGGCCGCGTCACCATCATCGGCGACCACACCGACTACAACGCAGGCCTCTCGCTCCCCATGGCGATCGACCTGGCCACCGAGGTGCGGTTCACCCCCAAGCCGGGCAGCTTCCTCGTCGGCGTCGAATCCGACCAGTTCCCCGACGAGCCCTTCGAGGTCGCCCTGACCGACCCGGACCGGCCGCCGAAGGCAAACACCGCGCCGGGCGCCGCGGCGCCGCCCCTCCCGCCGAACGCACTCCTGGCCGCCGGGCTCCTCCGGCTGTGGCCGCCACCGGGCGGCGCCGGAGGCCTGATCGAGGTCGCCAGCACGGTCCCGGTCGGCGCCGGCCTGTCGTCGAGCGCCGCCTTCTCGGTGGCCCTGCTGCTCGCCCTGGGCCACGATCCCGATCCCCTGGCGTTGGCCCGCACCGAGCAGGAGGCGGAGCGGGCGACGGGGGCGCACGTCGGCCTGCTCGATCCGCTGGCCATCGCCGGCGCCGCCGCCCAGCACGCGCTGTCCATCGACTTCCACACGCTGGCCACCCACCAGGTGGCGGTCCCCGAGGAGGCGGCCTTCGTCATCGTGCACAGCGAGGCGCCCCGGCTCCTCGTCGAGTCGCCCTACGCCGCCCGCCGGGCCGAGTGCGAGCGCGCCGCCCACCAGCTCGGCCGCCCGCTCGGCCTGTGCTCCCTGAGCGATCTGAGCGGGCTGTCCGACGCGGTGCTGCGCCGCCGGGCCCGCCACGTGGTGACCGAGTGCGCCCGCGTCCTCGAGGCCGAACGCCTCCTCGAGCGGGGGAACCTGAACGCGCTGGGCCAGGTCATGACCGAGGGCCAGCGCAGCCTGGCCGCCGACTATCTGGTCTCGGTACCCGCCGTCGACGACCTGGTCGAGTACCTGCTGGGCCAGCCGGGCGTCCTGGGCGCCCGCATGTCCGGGGCCGGCTTCGGCGGTTGCGTGGTGGCTTTGTGCGAGCCCGACTCCCCTGCGCTCGACCTCGAGACCCATGCGCCCCGCCGGGCCTGGCGGGTCAGCCCGTCGGCTGGCGCTGCGCTGCTGCCGCTTGCGAGGTAGCGACCAGGGCGTCGAGCACGGCCAGGGCCCGCCCGTTGTCGATCGACTCGGCGGCCAGGACCAGCCCGCCCTCGAGCTCGTCGACCCGGCCTGCCACGACGAGGGCCGCCGCCGCGTTCAGCACGCCGATGTCGCGCCGGGCGCTCTTCTCCCCCTCGAGCACCGAGCGGATGGCTGCCGCGTTGAAGGCGGCGTCACCACCCCGCAGGTCGGCCAGCGTGGCCGGGGGGAGCCCGAGCGCGGCCGGGTCCACCCGCCACTCGCTGAGCTCGTAGGCGCCCGCGCCGTCGCCCCGCACCTCGAGCACGGTCGAGGGCGAGGTGACGCTCAGCTCGTCGAGCCCGTCGTCCGCACGGACGATGAAGGTGCGCCGGCTTCCCGTGGCCCCGAACACGTCGGCCATGATCGGCGCCATGGCCGGATCGCTTACGCCCACCAGCTGGTAACGGGTGCGCGACGGGTTGGTCAGGGGCCCGAGGAAGTTGAAGACCGTGGGCACGCCGATCTCGGCCCGCACCGGACCGACGAAGCGCATAGCCGGGTGGAAGGCCTGAGCGAAGCAGAAGCCCATGCCGGCTTCGGCGACGCAGCGCGCCACACCAACGGGACCGATCTCGAGGGCGACGCCCAGCGCCTCGAGCACGTCGGCCGTCCCGACGGAGGACGAGGCAGCGCGGTTGCCGTGCTTGCACACGGGTACGCCGGCACCCGCCGTGATGAAGGAGGCCAGCGTGGTGACGTTGATGCTGGCCAGGCGGTCGCCGCCGGTGCCGACCAGGTCGACCACCACCTCGTCGGTCCCGAGCGGGCAGGGCACCGCCGCGTCGACCATGGCCCGGGCCAGCCCGGTCACCTCCTCGGCCGTCTCGCCCTTGGCGTGGAGCAGGGTGAGGAAGGCGCCCACCTGGGCCGGCGTGGCCTCACCCCGGAAGACCACGCCCATGATCTCCTCGGCCTCGGCCTCGCTCAGCGGGGCGCGCCGGCTCAGCCGGGCCAGCACCTCGGGCCAGGTCAGTCCCACCAGAGGTCCCGGTCGAGCACGCCCCGGGCGATCAGGCCCAGCTGCACTTGCGACGTCCCCTCGACAATCGTCAGCTGCTTGGCGTCGCGGTACCACTGCTCGGTCGGGTGGTCCTCCATGTAGCCGGCCGCGCCGAGCAGCTGGACGGCCAGGGAGGAGGCCCGCACGGCCAGCTCCGTGGCGTGGTACTTGGCCATGGACAGGTAGGGCACGAACTCCTTGGTGAACTTGCCCTGGTCGGCCAGCACGGCGGCCCGGTAGGTCAGCAGCCGGGCCGCCTCGATGTCGACGGCGCACTTGGCGATCTCCCACTGGATCCCCTGGAAGTCGGCGATGGTCCGGCCGAACGCGGCCCGTTGCTGGACGTAGTCGGTGGCGTACATGAGCGCTCCCTCGGCCAGGCCGATACCCCGGGCCGCCACGATCGGCCGCATGGCGTTGAGCCCGAGCATGGCCAGCCGGAAGCCGCCCACCTCCCCGATGACGTTCTCCGCGGGCACCTGGACGTCGGTGAGCAGGAGCTCGCCGGTGTCGACGCCGCGCACCCCCATCTTGTGGTCCGTCCGCCCCACCTCGACCCCGTCCCAGGCCCGCTCGACGATGAAGGCGGTGACCGAGTCGTGGGCCCGGCTCGTGGGCTCACTCGTCTTGGCGAACACGGTGTACCAGTTCGCCTCGCGCACGCCCGACATCCAGCACTTGGTGCCGTTGAGCACCCAGCCGCCGTCCGACCCCTCGTCGGGCACGGCCCGGGTCCGCATGCCCATGACGTCGCTCCCGGCCTGGGGCTCGGAGAGACCGAACGCGGCTTTCAAGGTGCCGTCGCAGATCCCGGGCAGGTAGCGCGCCCTCTGCTCCTCGGTCCCGGCGATCATGACGGGCCCGGTGGGGAGACGGGTCAACAGCAGCATCAGAGCGGCGGTGTTGGAGTACTTGGCCACCTCTTCGATGGCCAGAGCCAGGCCCAGGATCCCGGCGCCCGAGCCCCCGTAGGCCTCGGGAATGCACAGCCCGAGCAGGCCGGCGTCGCGGAACGCCTCGAAGACATCGCTCGGGTAGGTGCCTTCCTTGTCGATGGCCCGGGCTCGTGGCTTGACCTTGTCCTGGGCCAGGCGACGCACCGAATCGCGGAGCTCGACAAGCTCGTCAGGGAGGTCGAATTGCACCGGTGCAGGCTATCGGAGCTTCCAGCCAGGTATTTTCTGACTCTTGACCCCCGACGACCCAGAAAATCCCGAGTCACCCGAGACACCCGAGTCACCCGAGTCACCCGGGTCTCTCGAGCCGACCGCGTCCACGGAAGGGCCGCCCCCGGCACCCCCGGCAGCCCCGGGACCCTCGGCCCCCGACGCGGCACCGGACGACGCCATCGTCATGACCGAGCCGCCGAAGACGCGGGCCGACCTCCAGGCCCAGTTGCGCAAGTCCCGCAAGAAGGAACGCAAGCGCCGCCACCGCTGGCGCCGGCGCATCCTCTACACGTTGGCGGCGCTCATCGTCGTCGTCGCGGCCGGGGCCGGCGGCCTCTACGTGTACGCCAACTACCGCTTCGACCAGATCAAGAAGGTGCACTCCAAGCACCTCGTCGCCCAACCGGCCGACCCGCTCAAGCCCTTCAACCTGTTGCTGGTCGGGTCCGACTCGCGCGCCTTCGTCGACAACTCGACCCAGGTGCGCGCCTTCGGCGACGAGGGCGACGCGGGAGGCCAGCGCAGCGACGTCACCATGGTCGCCCGCTTCGACCCGGCCAACAAGACGGTGACCTTGCTGTCGATCCCCCGCGATCTCGAGGTCGACATCCCGGGCGACGTTCCTGGCATCTCGGGTGAGAACCGCATCAACGCGGCGTACAACTCCGGACCCGATCTCCTCGTGCAGACCATCGAGCAGGTCCTCGGAGTTCAGGTGAACCACTACGCCTCCGTGGGCTTCGACGGGTTCTCGGGCATGGTCAACGCGCTGGGCGGCATCACCATGGACTTCCCGACCCCCGTCAAGGACCAGTACACCGGGCTCGACGTGACCCAGACGGGCTGCCAGGTGGTCAACGGGACCACCGCGCTACAGCTGGTGCGCAGCCGGCACCTCTACTACATGGCCAACGGCTACTGGCACTACGACGGCGAGTCGGACTTCAGCCGCATCCAGCGCCAGGACTCGTTCTTCCGGGCCGTGCTGGCGAAGATCAACACGTCCATCACCAACCCACTGGCCATCAACAGCTTCATCGGCGCCGCGGTGGGCAACGTCACCATCGACGACACCCTGAGCCAGGCCGACCTCCTCCATATCGCCGAATTCTTCCGCGGGCTGCCCTCCTCCCACTTGATCACCGAGACCCTGCCCACCACGGGCCACGTGACCAGCGCCGGGGCGGACGTGCTCGAGTTGGCCCAGCCCTACGCGCAGAACATGATCAACGCGTTCAACGCCATCGGGGCCCCCACCACCACGACGACGACGATCGCAGCCGGTGGGGCGAAGAACAAGAGCAATGGGACGACGACCACCACGGCGCCTGGGCTGCCCCACAGCGAGGTGTCGGTCAACGTCCTGAACGCGTCGACGGTGGAAGGGATCGCCCACGCCACCGCCGGTGCGCTCACGAACGCGGGCTTCAAGGTGGCCGAAATCGGCGACGCCACCCAGTTGGGCGCGGACAGCGCATCCGAGATCCGCTTCGGGCCGACGGGCTACGGTGCGGCCCTCTCCCTGGGCGCGACACTCGAGCGGACCCCTCACCTACTCGCCCGACCCCGACCTGAGCGGCAACACGGTCTCGCTCCTCATCGCGGGCTCGTCCCTCCGCGTGACCGCCGAATCGACCTCGGCCTCGACCACGTCGACCTCGACGACCACCACGACCTACCCGGGCGAGACGACGACGACCACGACGATTCCCGCGAACGTCTACACGAACACCCAATTGGAGCCTTGGAACCCCTTCCCCTGCACACTGGACGCCCCGACCACCACCACCACCACGACGACGGTGCCGGTCAAGAAGGCGTCGAAGAAGTAGACCCCGACCCCCCGGGCCGGGAGGCTCAGGCCGACTTGCGGCGCTGCCGCACGATGCGTCGGCGCTCCCGCTCCGTCGTGCCGCCCCAGACGCCCTCACGCTCGCGGTGGGCCAGTGCGTGCTCGAGGCAGAGCTGGCGGACCGGGCAGACTGCGCAGACTGCCTTGGCCTCGGCCGCGTCGGCCTCGTCCTCGGAGACGGGGTAGAACGCCTCGACGTCGAGACCCCGGCAGGCAGCTTGCTTGCGCCACGTGGTGGCGATCATGGGAAACACTTCCTCATCGAATTGAAAAGCGGGTTGGGACACTTCGCCCTGTTCGGGGGCCCTTTCTGCGGCACCGGATCCGAATTCAGCGAACGAAGAGTATGACGCACACTCGGAGCGTCTGTAAAGATCTGCGCAACAGAATTGTCCCTGGTCAGGTCATGTCTAACGGCTTTGTTGTCCCCTCGAGGTCCCCGAGCAGCTCTCGGCGCACCTCGGCCGGGAGGACGGTCCGGGCCGGGTATTCGGAGTGCAAGGACTCGAGGGCCACCTCGGCGGCGGTGGCGAAGGCGGCCACCTGGGCTCCGGAAAAGCGGAAGCGCAGGTAGTGCACGGCCGGGGTCACCGTGTCCCGGGTCAGGGCCGCCGCGTGTTCAGCCTCGGCCTCGCTGGCCACGAGGTCGCCATCGAGCGAGACCCCGATCGCCCGCTCGATGCCGACCAGCTTGGGCAGCCACTCCCGCAACCCGGCCTCCGACGTGAGCTCGATGAGGAGGGTGGCCGAAAGCTCCCCCGGGCCGGGCAACAGCCGGTTGTAGATGTCGAGCTCGACCTGGATCGCCTCGTCGCTGATGATCTTCTCCACCCGGGCCATCTCCTGGACCTGGAAGCGCACGGTGTCGAGGCACTCGAAGACCAGGGTCATGATCGGGCCCAGCGCGACCCGGCGCAATCGCTTCCGCTGAATCACCCTGGCCCGGTACTCCTCGCGCACGCGCTCGTACGCCCGCAGGTCGAGGACGTCGTCAAGGGTGAGGGCCGCCGGTGCACCACCTCCCGACGAGCTCACACCCGATCCTCCTCCGCTCCGGCCTCGCCGATGCCGTAGGCCCGGGCCAGCAGCTGCAGCGGGTGCACCGGCCGCAGGCCGGTCTCCTGGGTGATGGAGCCGTTGGCCAGGTGGCAGTCGCCGCACACGACGTCGTTGCCGGCGGCCTCGACCTCCCGGCCCAGTGGCGCCGCCACCGTGCGGGCCAGCTCGTAGTTCTCCGACCGGTAGCCCCAGGTCCCGTCGATGCCCGAGCAGCGCTGGACCAGGGTGCATTTCACCCCGGCCTTCTTCAGCAGGTCACGGCTGCGCAGCCCGGCGTTCTGAGCTTGCAGGTGGCAGGCCACGTGGTAGGTGACGTTCTCGGGCACGGACCCGTCGGCCACGCCGGGGAACTCGTCGCGCAACTCGAACGCGTCGTCGGGATCGCGGTGGCGCTTCATCAGGTACTCGGCCGGGTCGTAGGTGTGCGCGGCCACCAGCTCGGCGTCGGCCGACCCGACGTAGATCGGGTAGTCCCGCTTCAGCACGTAGGCGCAGGTGGGCTGGGCCACGACCACGTCCTTGCCGGCGCGCACCGCCGACGCCAGTGCGGCCACGTTGCGCCGGGCCGACTTCTCGAATTCCTCCACCTTGCCCGAATGCAGCCAGGGCGCCCCGCAGCACTTGGTGCCGCCCGGAATCGAGCAGGTGACCCCGTTGTGCTCGTAGACCTCGACGATCGCCTTGCCCACGTCGGGCTCCATGTACTCCACGAAGCAGGTGGGAAAGACCGCCACCGTGCCGCCGGCCCCGGACGCGGCGGCCCTACCCCGGCGGCCCTTGAACCACGTGGTGAACCGCTGCTTGGCGTAGGGCGGCAGCAGGCGCTCCGAGGCGATGCCGACCGTCTTCTCCATCAGCTTGCGCGTCCACGATCCCGGCGTGCCGGTGGCCCAGTTGACCACCGGCTCGGCCACCACCGAGACGCGCCCGAGGGCATCGGTCCGCCCGAGGAACTGGTCGGTCATCCGCTCCCGGACGCCGACCAGCTGCTTCTGGCGCACGGCGTGCACCCGGCTCATGAGTCGCGGGAAGTCGAGCTCCCACTCGTGCGGGGGCACGTAGGGGCACTTCACATAGCAGAGCTTGCACTGGTAGCACTCGTCGACGACCTGATTGCGCTGGGCCTCGGTCAGCTTCGTGACGTCACCCTCGTTCTCGTCGATGAAGGAGAACAACGACGGGAACGAGGGGCACAGGTTGAAACAGAGCCGGCACCCGTGACACAGGTCGAAGACGCGGTCGAGCTCCTGGCGGAGCGCGGCCGGGTCGAAGTACCCGGGATCGGTGGGGTCGTAGGTGGCGGTCACCGCGGCCGCCGCGCCTAGGAGACCGACTCGAGCCCCTGGGTGAAGCGGCCGGCGTGGGACTTCTCGGCCTTGGCCAGGGTCTCCAGCCATTCGGCGATCTCGGCGAAGCCCTCGTCACGGGCCGTCTTGGCGAAGCCCGGGTACATCTCGGTGTACTCGTAGGTCTCGCCCTCGATGGCCGACTTGAGGTTGTCCTCGGTGGCGCCCACGGGCACGCCGGTCACCGGGTCGCCCACCTCCTTGAGGTAGTCGAAGTGCCCGAACGCATGGCCCGTCTCGCCCTCGGCGACCGAGCGGAACAACGCGGCCACGTCGGGGTAGCCCTCGACGTCCGCCTTCTGGGCGAAGTACAGGTAACGGCGGTTGGCCTGGCTCTCGCCGGCGAAGGCCTCCTTGAGGTTGGCCTCCGTCTTGCTCCCCTTCAGTCCTGCCATGTCGGTGATTTACCTTTCTCTGTGTCGATTGATTCAAGTGTCGATTGCTCCGTGGTTCTGTTGCTGTGGTCCTGCGTGTGATCCTGCGTTTACCGCGGCTGCTCCTGACGTGCGGTGCAGTTGTCGCACAGCCCTCGGAAGACGACCTCCGCGCTGTCGACCGCGAAGCCCTGGGCCGCCCGACGCGGCACGCGAAGTTCGGGGAAGTCCGCGGCCAGGTCACGCACCTTCCCGCAGGAGCGGCACACCAGGTGGTGATGGGTGGTCTCGACGTTGGGGTCGAAGCGAGCCTGGCCCGTCCCGACCTCGATCACCGAAATGGCGCCCAAGTCGGCCAGGTCGTGGAGGGTCTGGTAGACGGTCTTGAGCGAGACGTTCGGCATCTCGTCGCGCACCCGCTCGTGGACCCGCTCGGCCGACGGATGGGTCACGTCCCCCTCCAGGGCGCGAAAGATGCACTGACGCTGGGCCGTGATCTTGCGACCGTGGGCCCGGAACAGATCGGTAAGAGCATCGGGCGACTGCATGACGAAACCACCCTAGCGGGCGCCGACCCTATTTCGACAATCGTTGTCAAAGTCGGGATCAAAATCCGGCGGGATGTAACGATTCGCGGAGACATGACATATAAGGGCGTGGGGGCAGCGGAGGCCGGCGACAGGCGTGATCGCTACTCGTGTCTCTTCCGCGTCCACTACCAGGACGTGCTGAGCTACGCCCGGCGCCGGGTCGACGTCGACCAGGCACAAGAGGTCGTGGCCGAGGTCTTCCTGACTGCGTGGCGCCGTTTCGACGACGTGCCCGATCCCCCGCTGCCCTGGCTCTACCGGGTGGCCGCAAATGAGATCGCCAACCACACCCGGAAGCGCTGGCGCGAGACCAGGCTGCTGTACAGGCTCGGCAACGAGCCCGGCCTCGGCCCGACGCCCAACCACCACGAAGGCCCGCCCCTCGGAGGCCTTGCGACGACCGTCCGCCGTGCCCTTGAGACCCTACGACCCGCCGACCAGGAAGTGTTGCGCCTCGCCGCCTGGGAAGGCCTCTCGGCCGCGGCGGCCGGTCAGGTGCTCGGCTGCTCCGCCCCCGCCTTCCGGGTCCGGTTGCACCGAGCCCGCACCCGGCTCGAACGGGCGACCCTGCTCCAGGAAACGACGGCCCGAAGTGCCGTCCAGGCCACGGCCCCGGCAACCGCCGCCAAGGAGGAAGCGTCATGATGACAGGCCAGGCCTACGACGTCCTCAGGTCGCTCGATCCCGCCCCGACCCTCCACCCCAGGCCGGTCGACGAAGCGCTGCTGCGCCAGATCCTCGCCATCACGGTCGAGCCGGCGGCGGCGGCACCGCGCCCCCAGACCGAAGGCGGCCGCCCACGCCGGCGCCGTTCCCGACCCCGACCCCCGAGGCATGCGGTCCTCCTGGCCTGTGCCGCCGCGGCCATTCTGCTGGCCGCCACGTTGGGTGTCCGCTCGCTCACGGCGCGGCCCATCGGTCCCCGCCACCCGGTCTCCAGCGCTGGTGCGCGCCCGCAGCGCCCCGCGGCGGCCGCGCCGCACTGGGCGCTCACGGCCTCACTCGTCGGGGCGCAGTACGAAATCGGCACGGGTAACCCCGACGCGGTGGTCGGCCTGGCCTGCAGCCAGGGAACCACCTGTTTGCTCTCGACCGGCTACGGGCTCGACTACGGGGGTGGCGGCAGCATGTTCTTCTCTCAGGACGCCGGCCACACCTGGAGCGCCTCGACCATGCCGGCCGGCGTGGCCATCACCTCGCTGGCCTCCTGTGCCGACGACACCTGGTGCGCGGCCGGTGGCGGGCTGCTGGACTCGGCCACCGGGGACCCGGAGGCGAAGAAGCCAATGCGCGATCCCGAGCTGATGGTCTCGTCCGACGGCGGGGCGTCCTGGACCGCGCACCCCGTGCCGCTGCCCGTCGCCGTCCAGCAGATTCCGGCACAGCCCGGATTCCCGGCCGAAACCACCTACTGGCCGGGTGAGGTCGACGACGTCTCGTGCCCGGCGGTCAATGTCTGCAACGTGCTGGGGCAGGCCCAGGTGTCGACCGGAAATGGAAGCTGGGAGCTTGTGTTCCTGCACACCGACGACGGAGGTCTCCACTGGACCTCGCAGGTCCTGCCGAACCCGCCTGGAACCACCTCGTACCAGTTGGTGGTCGCGCCGGACCAGTCCGAGACCATGTCGTGTGCCACCGCAGCGGCCTGCACCATCCTGGCCGAGCCGTGGGCGCCTCAGATGGGCATCGCCTGGCGCACCGGCGACGGGGGCGCCACGTGGCAGGTGCGACCGCTCGCCACCTCGCGCCAGGTCAACCCGAGCCTGTCCTGTCCGACGGCCAACACGTGCTGGACCGGACCGGTCTTCGCGGACGGAGGAGTGGATGAGCTGATGAAGTCCGATGACGGCGGGCTGTCCTGGACTCCGGTGCCCCTCCCGACGTTCCCGCCGAGACCGCAGGTCGGAGCCGGGGGTGGACTCTCCCCCGACATCAGCTGCGTCTCGGCCACCGAGTGTGCCGTCAGCCTGAGCGGGATCGCCGTGACCACCGACGGCGGCGCCAGCTGGCAGCAGGCGGTCCTCCCCGCGCAGGTCGGTGCCGTGCTCCAAGTCACCTGCTCGGTGGGTGGCTCTTGCGCCGCCATTGCCGATCCCGCCGCCGGCTCGACCACCATCAACTCCTTCAACGGCGGGTCGCTGATCCTCTCCGACGGATCCCACACGATCAGCGCCGGCTGACCTTCGCCATCCCCGAGCCAGACGTCAACCGCCGGCGGACTCCCGGAACACCTCGAGCTCGCGCATGGTGAAGAGCGCCCGCAATGCAATGCCCTCGGCGGCGACGACATCGGCCCCTCCACCCTCGCGATCGATGACGCACAGTGCGTGCTCGACCACGGCGCCTTCGGCTCGCAGGTCCTGGGCGGACAGCACCATCTGTCCTCCGGTGGTGACGACGTCCTCGATGATGACGAGGGCGCGGCCGTCCACCTCGCCCCCTTCACAGATCTTCTCCGTGCCGTACCGCTTCGGTTCCTTGCGTACGAAGTAGGCGGGCAACCCGGTCTTGGCCGAGAGCATGGTGGCCAGGGGGACGCCGCCCAGCTCCAACCCGGCCAATCCCTCCGCTCCCGCGGGAACGAGGGGTGCGAGCGCATCGACGATCTCGGCCAGCAGCGCCGGGTCCGACTCGAAGCGGTACTTGTCGAAGTAGTGGTCGGCCAGGCGGCCCGAACGCAGGACGAAGGAGCCGGTCAGGTAGGAGGCGGTGAAGACCCGGGCGGCCAGCGTCACCGGCCCATTGTGCCTGGTTCCCGGGTCCTGCCATGGTTCCTCCGGCGGCGGTCGAGGACTACATCGGACGTAACACGGCAACTGACCAACCGAAGTCGACGCGGCGGTCGTCGCGGCACGAGACGATCGACCAGGCCTGCGGCGTCCAGACGAAGATGGCCTCCTGCCGGTACTCCACGCCCAGCACGACCGCGTCGTGCACCGACAATCCGAGCGCGGCGACGCCCTCCTCGCGGTGCCCCGAGGAAGGGTCGACCCCGACGGCGTGCAGCAGCCGGCTCGCCCGCCGTCGAAGAGCCGCCTCGAGCTTCGCCCCGCGGCGCCGGTTCACCTCTGTCCCCGGGCGCTCGTCGCCGGGATCCCAAGCCGTCAGGATGCACACCGGGTCCTCACCCGGCCACGGCCACCGTCCAATCTCCACCCTCGGCTCGCCCACCGGAGCGCTCCGCACCGTGAGGAAGTCCCCCTCGGCCGGACGCACGATCTGGACGATGGTGTCGGCGTAGGCGGCCCAAGGATCGTCGGCAGGGAGGAGGGACACCGCCGGGCACGCTACGCCGGGCTCACGCGAACATGGGGCGGTGCCCGCCGCACCGTCGCGCCTCGCGCTCCCGACGCTCCTCTCGCAGGTGCTCGTGGCGCACACCATCGAGTTCGACAACCTGGCCGAGCTCCGGCTCCCCCATCACACGAGCGATGACCATGACGTAGGTTCTGACACCCCGTGGTTGGTGTCCTACGTGTGCTGGGCCAACGTGCTCGAGTACGTCGGACCCGACGGCCTCACCGTGGCCGCCTTGCGCGCCCAGGCCCGCACCGACCGGTTGCTCCTCGAGGGACTGCGCCGTTGGCGCTACCTGCGCCTGATCCCGCCCGCGGGCAAGGCACTCACGAAGCCGTTCCCTGCCGCGACGCAGGTGCGCACCACCCGCCACGGCCGCCTGGCCCAGGACATCTGGCGCGCCCTGCCCGCCGTCATGGACGAGCGCTGGCGCGGCCGCTTCGGTGCCGACTCCGTCGAGCGCCTCCACGGCGCGCTGTCCGCCATCTTCACCCGCCTGCCCATCGATCCGCCCGACTTCCTCCCGGTCGTCTTTCCCACCCAGAACGGGAAGGCCGAGGCGCTGCCGCCCCGATCACCCAGCCACCCGGTGGCCGAGGGCACGGCCGACCTGGTCACGCTGCTGGCCGGGGTGCTGCTCTCCTTCACGATCGACTTCGAAGCCCAATCGAGGCTGTCGCTTTCCATCAGTGCCAACACGCTGCGCGTGCTCGACCGCGCCCCGCGACGCCTGCGCGACCTGCCGAGCCTGACCGGGGTCTCCAAGGAGGGCAACGCCATGTGCACCGGGTTCCTGGAACGACGGGCCTGCGCCGTCGTCGAACCCGATCCGGCGGCCACCCGGGGCAAGGTCATCCGCCTCACCGACAAGGGCGTGGCGGCCCGGGCCAAGTACGTGCGGCTGTTGGCCGCTACCGAGCAGGGCTGGCGCACCACCTACGGCCCGCGTCAAATCGACGCGCTGCGCGCCGCTCTCGAGACGCTCGTCGGCGACGGCACCCTCGAGTCGTCTCCCCTGGCCGCGTGTCTGACCCCCGAACCCGGCAATTGGCGGGCCTCGGTGAGAGCGCCCGTCACGCTGCCCCACTACCCCATGGTGCTGCACCGTGGGGGCTTCCCCGACGGCAGCTGACCAGCACGGACACCGGGCCCATCGGCGCTGAGCAGCCCGGATCGATGCGGAATCGGATGTGGCAGGCTGGAAGCGATGCACCCCTTTCGCCGCGACGACGCCCTGCGCCGCCTGGCCGGCGAGTCGTTCGACGTGCTGGTCATCGGGGGCGGCGTCACCGGGGCGGGCGTCGCGCTGGATGCGGCGAGCCGGGGGCTGCGCACGGCCCTGGTCGAGAAGGACGACTTCGCCTCGGGCACCTCGTCGAAGTCCTCCAAGATGGTCCACGGGGGCATCCGCTACCTCCAACAGAAGGAGTTCCGGCTCGTCTACGAGAACCTGGCCGAGCGCCAGCACCTGCTCGACAACGCGCCGCACCTGGTCTCGCCCCTCCCCTTCCTGATCCCGCTCTTCGGCAAGGACGGCGTGGTCTCCAAGACCGTCGCCCGCTCCTACTCGACCGCACTGTGGCTCTACGACCTCACGGGAGGTTGGCGCATCGGCCAGCGCCACCGGGAGGTCGACAAGCAAGAGGCGTTGGCCCATCTGCCCACGCTCAACACCGATCACCTGGTGGCCGGGTTCCTCTACTTCGACGCCCGGGCCGACGACGCCCGCCTGACCCTGACGCTGGCCCGCACGGCGGCGCTCGAGTTCGGCGCGGCGGTGGCCAACTACACCCCGGTCGTCTCCATGACCATGGGCGCCGACGGCGTCGCCGATGGCGCCGTGGTGCGCCCGGTCGAGGACGACCCCGCCTCGGAGTTCGCCATCCGGGCCAAGGTGGTGGTCAACGCCACCGGCGTCTGGGCCGACGGGGTCCGGGCCATGGACGAGGGCACCCACCCCAACGCCATCCGTCCGGCCAAGGGTGTGCACGTCACGGTGCCGGCCGACCGCTTGCCTTGCGACATCGCGGCGGTGATCCCGGTGCCCCAGGACCGGCGCTCCATCTTCGTCGTGTCCTGGCCGGGAACCGACCTCGTGTACCTGGGCACCACGGACACCGACTACGACGGCCCGCTCGACGATCCCGCCTGTACGCCCGAGGACGTCGACTACCTGCTCGGGGCGGCCAACGCCGTCACGACCTCCGAACTGACCCGGGCCGACGTCACCGGGGTCTGGGCCGGCCTGCGCCCCCTCCTCCGGCCCGCGGCCCACGGCGGCCATGTCTCCGAGCGCACGGCCGACCTTTCTCGGCGCCACACCGTGATGACGTCGTCGCACGGTGTGGTCACCGTCACGGGAGGCAAGCTCACCACCTACCGCAAGATGGCCCAGGACACCGTGGACGCCGTCGTGCACCGCCTCGGCGAGTCGCCTCGGCGCCGGCGCTGCGTGACCAAGTCGCTCCCGCTGCTCGGCGCCACCACCAAGAACCGCGACCCGGTCTCCTCGGCCCAGCCCCACGCCCGCCTCGTCGGCCGCTACGGCACCGAGGCGGCGCACGTCCTCGCCTTGGCCGAGGACCGCCCCGAGCTGCTCGACCCGGTGGTGGCGGGGTTGCCCTACACCGGCGCCGAGTTCCTCTACGCCGTGCGCGAGGAGATGGCTTGCACGCTCGACGACCTCCTGGGCCGGCGCACCCGGGCCGACATCCAGCGGGCCGCGGCAGCGATGGATGCCGCCCCGGCCGTCGCCGCCCTCGTGGCCGACGAACTGGGCTGGGACGCCGCCACGGTGGCCGACCAGATCGCCCGCTTCACCGCCACCCGTCACAAGGAATTGCTGACCGCCGGCCTCGAGCTGCAGTGACCACGCCCACACCGGTCACGCCCATCGACGCCGCGGCCGACGCGGTCACCGACCGCCTGGCCGCACAGCTGGTCGAGGTGCCCCCCGCCGTGCTGGCGCGCATCGGGTCGAGCGGGGCCGACGTGGTGACCGACGACGCGGCGCGGGCCGAGGCCGGTCGGGACTGGTGGCCCCTGGCCATCGACTGGGCCACCACCGGCGCCGTGCCCCAACGGCCGGCTGTCGTGGTGCGGCCCCACTCGACGGCGCAGGTGTCGGCCGTGCTGGCCGCCTGCAACGAGGCGTCCGTGCCGGTGACCGCCATGGCCGGGCGCAGCGGGGTGTGCGGCGGCTCCATCCCGGTGCACGGCGGCGTGTCCCTCGATCTGACCGCCCTCGAGGGGCTGGTCCACCTCGACGAGGTGTCGTTGACCGCCGACGTCCGCGCCGGCACCTTCGGCCCCGACCTCGAGGACGCGCTGGGCCGCATCGGCGTCGGTTACACACTCGGCCACTGGCCTCAATCGATGGAGCTCTCGACCGTCGGCGGCTGGCTGGCCTGCCGGGGTGCGGGCCAATACTCGACCCGCTACGGGAAGATCGAGGACATGGTGATCGGCCTCGAGGTGGTCCTGGCCGACGGGCGCGTCCTGCACACCGAGGGCCACGGGCCCCGCGCCGCCACCGGGCCCAACCTGACCCAGCTCTTCGTGGGCAGCGAAGGCACGCTCGGTGTCATCACCGAGGCCCGGCTGCGCATGCACCCGCTCCCGGCGGCCCAGGAACGACGCGCCTTCGGCTTCACCTCGTTCCCCGCCGGGCTCGAGGCCTGCCGGCGCATCCTGCGCCGCGGTGCCACGCCGGCCGTGCTCCGCCTCTACGACACCACCGAGTCGGCCCGGAACTTCGAACAGCCCGACACCAACGTGCTCGTCGTCCTCGACGAAACAGACCCCGCCCTCCTCACCGCCACGATGGCGGTGGTCGACGGAGAATGCGGCGCCGATGCCCGTGTGCTCCCGACCGAGCTGGTCGAGCGTTGGCTCGGCCACCGCAACGACGTGTCCCAACTGGCCCCGCTGTGGCGGGGCGGCATCGTGGTCGACACGGTGGAGATCTCGGGTCCCTGGGCCGCCCTGCCCACGCTCTTCAACGAAGTGATCGGCGCGCTGAGCTCGGTCGAGGGGACCCTGGTCGCGTCGGCCCACCAGTCGCACGCCTACACCGACGGCGCCTGCCTGTACTTCACCTTCGCCGGCCGCGGTCCCGAGGACGGCAACGACCAGACCTGGCGCCAGGACTACTACCGCCGTGCCTGGGACACGGTGACCGAAGCCACCATCGTCCGGGGCGCCGCCATCAGCCATCACCACGGCATCGGGCTGAACCGCTCCCGCTTCTTGCCCCGGGCGCTGGGCGCGGGCTTCGACGTCCTGGCCGGGCTGAAGCAGACCTTCGACCCCGCCGGGATCCTCAACCCGGGCAAGTTCGGCCTCTCCTCGCCCTTCGGGCCGCCCCCGTGGTGACGTGGCGGTGAGCGGCGGCGCGGGCGGCAGCGTCCTCGTCGTCGACGTCGGGACGTCGGGCGTGCGGGGCGCCATCGTCCGCCCCGATGCCTCGGTCGTGCACGTGCACCACGCACCCGTGCTGCCCGACACACCCGCACCCGGCCTGGTCGAGTTCGATGCCGCCGCCATGGCCGGCGCCGTGCTGGCGGTCGCCCGGGCCGCCCTGGCCGACGGGGGACCGGTCGCCGGCGTGGGCATCGCCAACCAGCGCGCCTCGACCATCGTGTGGGATCGGGCGACCGGTGCGCCGCTGGCGCCGGGCATCGGCTGGCAGGACCTGCGCACGGTCGGGACCTGTCTCACCCTCCAGGCCGAGGGCGTCCGCCTGGCCCCTAACGCGTCGGCCACCAAGGTGATGGCCATCCTCGACGACGTCGATCCCGACCGGGCCCGCGCCGAGCGGGGCGAGCTCTGCTTCGGGACGGTCGACAGCTGGGTGGCCTGGGTCCTCGCGGGCGGCGCCGGGGCCGGCACCGGCGCGCTCCACGTCACCGATGCCAGCAACGCCGCCGTCACCGGCCTGGTCCATCCGGCCACGGTGGAGTGGGACGAGCCGCTGCTCGAGCGCCTGCGCATCCCGCGGCCGCTCCTGCCCCGCATCGTCGACTCCTCGGGCCCGGTCGGCCGGGCCGACGCCCTCGACGGGGCGCCCCCCATCTGCGGCATCGCGGGCGACCAGCAGGCCTCCCTCGTCGGGCAGGGGTGCACGCTGCCCGGTCTGGCCAAGGCCACCTTCGGGACGGGGGGCATGCTCGACCAGTGCGTCGGGAGCAGCGGGGCACCGGCCTCGGCCAGCCGGGGCCACGCCGGGACCTTCCCCATCGTGGCCTTCCGCGTCGCCGGCGAGACGACCTGGGGCACCGAGGCCGTCATGCTCTCGGCCGGGAGTTGCGTGGAATGGCTGCGAGACGACCTCGGCCTGATCGCCTCCGCCGCCGAGTCGGCCGCCGTCGCCGCCCAGTGCGAAAGCACCGGGGACGTCTGGTTCGTGCCCGCCCTGCTCGGCTTGGGCACGCCGGTCTGGGACTTCGGGGCCCGGGGCACCCTGGTCGGGCTGACCCGCGGCTCGGGACGGCCCGAGGTCGTGCGGGCGGTGCTCGAGGGCGTGGCCCACCGGGGAGCCGACCTGGTCGAGGCCTCCGAGGAGGACAGCGGCTATCCGATCGCCGCCTTGCGCGTCGACGGCGGCATGTCGGCCAACCCCGTGTTCGTGCAGGCCCTGGCCGACGCCATCGGCCGGCCGGTGGAGATCTCGCCGGTGCTCGAAGCGACGACGCTCGGCGCCGGGCTGCTCGCCGGTCTGGCCATCGGCACCTACGCGTCCACCGGGGAGCTGGCTCAGACCTTCTCGCCCCGCCACAGGGTGGAGCCGACAAACGACGACCTCGGCCGGGCCGCCGCTCGCCAACGCTGGCTCGCGGCGCGGGCGAAGGCCGAGGCCACCATTCCCGATCTCTCGGGTCTGTCCTTTTAGTCCCCGACTACTGCTTCTCAGTCCCTGACGAGCGCTTCGAAGCGGCGAGCCGGGGGCGACGCGTGCGAATGCGTGAAGCCAGGATGAGGCCGCTGCCGAGGATCAACGCACCCAGGCCGAAGATCCACTCCTTGCCCACCGGCGCACCGGTGAAGGCCAGGGTGGCTGGGGGCGTGCTCGTGGGTGAGGTCGTCGTCGCCGGAGCGCCGGTCGAGACCGGGGACGCGACCGGAGCGGGTGTCGTCGGGGATGACGGGGTCACCGGTGGTGAGGGGGTGACGGTCGTCGTCGTGGTGGTGGTCGTCGTGACCGGGGCCGCCCCCACCACGTAGAAGATCCCGACCTCCGAGCCGCTGGCCGGCACGGGATCGAATTCGGTGGCGGAACTCCCGTCGCCGTTCGGATGGGGGTCCGTTTCGATGGCGTGACTTCCGTTGACCGTCTGGGTGGACACCGCGTCGTTGCACCTCACCATCTTGAAGCCCGGTGGTGGGGTGGCCGTCATGGTGTAGTCCCCGGCGTCCACGTCGTCGGGGTTCAGCGGGTTGCCCTGCGTGGGCACGGTCTGGGGGCCGGTGGCGCCGATGGTGCCACCCAACTCCTCGGTGGTTGTCGGGTTGTCGTTCTGGCACAGGTAGATGTGGCCGGCCAACGTCTGAACGGTCGTTCCCGCGCAATCGAGCTCGGCGATGCTGGTCGTCGCCGTGTCCGTGCCCTTGTCTCCGTGGGACCACTGGCTGGAAATGTCCAGCGTCAATGAGCTCGGGGTGAAGCCGGCCGGCAGCGTCTGGGTGATCTCCACGTGCGACCACTGTGACACGGGCACACTGTCGTTCGGCGTGGCGGCGACGGTGTACGTCGTGGCGCTCAGCGTCCCGAGGCCTCCGGTGACATCGGTGACACTCCCTGTCTCCGTCAGGTTGACGTCGTTGGCGATGACCCACGTGACGACGTACCCCGTTCCGAGCGGTGTGGCGCACGAGGGGTTGCCCATGACCATGTTGTGTTGGGCGAAGGACGGTGTCGCGTACGCGACCAGCCCGACCAGGGCGAGAGTCGAGGCCAGGGCGCCATAGAAGATTCGACGTCCTCGCGTCGACCAACGGGCGGTGCGAGGTGTCCATCCGCGCCTGAACTCCAGGGTCAACCAATTCGCACGCATGCCGAGGGTGTCCTTCCTTCGTCGCCAAACGAGGCCCGCCTAAAGGGTGCTCGCCAATCGGACCTAATTGTACCCTAAATGCAACAAACCACACTTTTCAGTTCGGCGGCACGCGCGCCGAGGATGGTCAGGTCTCGTGGGCCAAGGCCTCCGACCAGCTACTGCCACGCTCGAGCAGAGGCCGGTACAGCATCAGTTGGCGCGGCCGGCCGATGGCCATCACTGCGCTCAGGCGATCGTCGCGCCCGAAGAGGGCGACGAACTTGCCTTCCGCGAACGACCCGTCGACCACCTTCACCTCGTCGCTGCCCCGCGGGCTCCCGATGACCTGAAAGCGGATGCCGTACTGGTCAGACCAGAAGTAGGGGACGGGAGTGAACGAGGTTGCGTCGGAACGCCCGGCCAGCAGGTTGCGCGCCGCGGCGACGCCGGCTTCTGCGGCCACGTTCCAGTGCTCGATGCGGATCATCTCCTCGGACCCGTCGTGTCGCCATTTCCAGCGGGCCACGTCGCCCGCGGCCACAACTCCGTCCGCCGCGAACAACCGGTCGTCGCACGCCACCCCGTTCTCGAGCATGAGTCCCGAGTCGCGCAGCCACCCCGTCTCGGGGACGACGCCGATGCCGACCACGACGACGTCGGCCGCCAGCACCTCCCCACCGTCGAGCTCGACCTCGAGGCGGTGGGCCCCGGCGGACCTGCCGTCTGGAGCCGCCCGGCGCACCGCACCGACGGCGACGCCGGTGCGCAGCTCGACCCCGTGCGCCCCGTGCAGCGAGCCACAGTGCGCGCCGATCTCGGGACCGAGGATGGGCTCCAGCGGGACGGCCAGGGCCTCGAGCACGGTGACCCTGCAGCCCAGGGTGGAGCAGGTCGAGGCCACCTCGGCCCCGATGAAGCCGGCGCCGACGACGATCACCTGCGCTCCCTCGGTGGCCGTCACCGCGGTCCGCAGCGCCAGCGCATCGTCGAGCGTGCGCAAGGTGAAGAGGCCGTCGGCCTGGCTCAGATCCTCGGTGCCCGGGAGCGGGCGCGGCGTGGCGCCGGTGGTGATGACGAGCCCGTCGCCCTGGAGCTCGTTGCCGTCGTCGAGCGTGACCCGGCGCGCCGCCACATCGAGCGCGGTGGCGCGCTGCCCCAGCACCTCGTGCACGCGCAGCTCGCTCGAGCGTCGCTTGTCGGCCAGCACCGCCTTCTCCGCCGGCCATGTACCGGCGAGGACCTGTTTGGAAAGGGGGGGCCGGTCGTAGGGCAAATGGCGCTCCCCGCCCACCAGGGTGATGGTCCCCTCGTAGCCCTCGGTGCGCAGCGTCTCGACGGCGCGCCACCCGGCCAGGGACGCTCCGACGACGATGATCGTGCTCTCAGCCTGCAGATGTTCGTTCGTCACGGACTACTTCGTAGCCTTCAGAACCCGAACATCGCCATCCATTCCTCGGCCGAGCGAGGCTTGAAGACATAGTTCCACTTCCGGGTCTCCCCCATGGAGGCCGACGGATCGGCCGAGTAGAGGTGACCCGGGAACAGGATGGCCTCGTCGGGCACGCGGGCCAGACGGTTGTGGATCGACTCGTACATGGCGAGCGGATCCGACCCTGGGAAGTCGGTGCGCCCGCAGCCCTCCAGAAAGAGGGTGTCGCCGGCCACCAGCCGGCCGTCGACGAGGAAGCACTGGCTGCCCGGCGTGTGCCCCGGCGTGTGGATGAGCTCGATGGACACGTCCCCGACGCGAACCACGTCACCACTGTCGTGGCCGACGAGATCGCCGGCCCCCACCCCGGTGGTCCGCTCGACCCAGGGCAACTCGTCGCTCTGCACGTGCACCGGCACCGGGGCCAGGTCGAGCAGCGCGCTCGATGCCCTCGAGCGAGAACCCGCCCAGCTCGCCACCGAGATGGTCGGGGTGGAAGTGCGTGCCCAGCACGCCGGTGAGGCGCATGCCGTCGGCCGCCACGATGTCGAGCAGGTCCTGCACGTTGTAGGCGGGGTCGACGACCACCGCCTCCCCCGTCTCGCGGTCGCCGATCAGGTAGACGAAGTTGACCATCTGCCGGGCCATCATGTCGCCGTAGGCGAAGTCGCGCCCCGACAGCAACTGTTTGAAGTAGACCCGGTCGGCTGCGTCCGTGTCACTCATCGGTGTCTCCTCCTGCCGCCGCTTCGTGGGCCAGGGTCTCGAGCCGCGGCACCAGCTCCTCGACCTGCGCCCGGGTCTGGCGCAACCGCCTGTCCAGCTCGTCGATCAGCGCGGTGGCCCGCTCGAGCCGCGCCACCAGCACGTCGACGTCGACCTCGCGCTGGTCGAAGAACGAGACGATGGTGTCGAGCTCGCGACTCGCCTCCGTGTAGCTGAGCTTCTCCACCGGCACGGCGGCGGGCGCCTCCACGGCGCCTGCTTCGGCTGCTGCAGCACTCACGGTGCGTCTCCTTCTCTTCGTCTCGTCCTCGGCCCCCCGGCCGGCCACCGTGTCCTCCACCCGGCTGTGCACCGAGCCGTCGGCGAAGCGGGTCACCAGCTCGTCGCCGGCAGCGACGTCGCCGCGCCGCTGCGCACCAGCGAACCGTCGGCCCGCAACGTCAGGCTGTAGCCGCGCTCGAGTTGACGCTCCACGTCGTAGGCGTCGAGCAACCGGCGCAAAGCATGCACGCGCTCCTCGGAACGGTCGAGGTGCCCGCCCGGGGCCGAGGCCAGGCGGCCGGCCCGGCTGCGCAGCGTGGCCTCGCACGAGTCGAGCGCGGCAGGCGCCCGACGGGACACTGCGGTCGCCTTGTGGCTCAGGCGCTCTCGATGCACCCGCAGCTGGTGCCGGGCCGCCGCCGTCAGCCGGCCTCTCGCCTGCGCGTCGCGCCCCTCGGTCTCGGCCAGGAAGGCCGGCACCCGCCGGGCCAGCACGTCGGCCGGCGCCGCCACGTGCGCGGTCCACCACTGGCGTGTCGACACCGCGATGGCGTGCCCGCACTCGGTCGGCGTGATGCAGGCGTGGGCCGCCACGACGTCGGCCACGGTCTCGTCTCCCGTGTGCCCGATGCCGGTGAAGACCGGCTTGGTGGCAGTGGCGACGGCCCGGGCCACGATCTCGGTCTCGAAGGCGGCCAGGTCCGCTCTCGATCCGCCGCCGCGCACGAGGGCGATGATGTCGCAGTCGCTGCGGCTCAAGAAGCGCAGGGCGCGGGCGATGGCCGCCGGCGCGTGGGTTCCCTGCACCGGCACCGGGACGAAGGACACACGGAAGCCGAAGCCCGACTCGGTCAGGCGCCCGAGGAAGTCGTGGTAGCCCTCGGTGCCCGGGCTGGCCACGAGCCCGATGTGCATGGTGACGTCGGGCACGGGCAGGGCGACGTTGGCCCGCAACAGTCCCTCGGTGTCGAGTCGGCGCAGCAGGGAGGCGCGCTGGGCCGCCATCCGACCCAAGATCGCCGTGACGTCGATCTCGGCCAGGACGAGGCTGAGCTCACCCTTGGCCCGGTAGAGATCGAGCGAGCCGCGCAGGACCACGATCATGCCCTCGGCCAGTTCGATGCCCTCTTTCCCCAGGGCGTGACGCAAGGGGGCCCACGTGGTGCGCCAGCACTTCACGTTCAACGTGGGTACGCCGCCCCGGCCCCGCGGCCCCGAGCGACCAGCGCTGTCGTCGGGGTCTGTCAGCTCCAGGTAGAGGTGGCCCGAGCGGTGATCGGAGAGATGGTGGATCTCACCGCGGACCCAGAGCTGGCGGGTGCGCGGGAAGGCCCGGGCCAAGGCGTGCTCGACCTGCTCGTAGAGACCCCCAATAGAGAGGACATCGGGATGGGTGTCCCGATGGAGCTCCGGGTCGTACTCCGACCCCCCGCCGGGCTCCTCCCCGGAGTCGGCCCGGGGGCCGCCGGACCGGGCCCGGCGTTCCGCCGCGGCCACCCGCGCCGCCAGGCGCTCGGACACGGTCGCCGCCGCCGGCTGTTCATCCGGCAACGGGGCTTCCTCGTTCAGGCCCTGGGCCGGTCGATCCGGCTCGGCCACAGGGAGGGCCTCGGGGTCGAAGAGCTGGTTGGCGCCGCCGGACATCGAGGTCCACCCTACCGAGGTGCTGTGCCCGGCCCGGGCCCGGTGCCAGACTGGGTGGTGACGGTGAGTCGGCCAGGTGGCCGCGGTGCGGCGTTGACCGTATCGAGGAAGGTCGGGACTCCGCAGAGCAGGGTGCTGGCTAACGGCCAGTCGGGGTGACCCGCAGGACAGTGCCACAGAAAGGAAACCGCCGATGGTGGGCCTCCGGGCTCGCACAGGTAAGGGTGAAAGGGTGCGGTAAGAGCGCACCAGCGGTGGGGGTGACTCCGCCGGCTCGGTAAACCCCACCCGGAGCAAGGCCAAGCGTGGGAGACGGGCTGCTCGTCCTGCCTTCGAAAGAGGGCGCTCCCCAGGTAGGCCGCTCAGATGGATGGCCACCCACGACCCCCCGGGTTCGGGGGGTCCGGACAGAATCCCGCCTACAGGCCGGCTCACCGTCACAGTTGTCGATCGGTCCCGACGCTGACGTGGAATGCGCTGGCTCGCAAGAGGAAAGCCGGCAGAAACCTGTGTTCTGGTCCGGCCCGAACGAAGCGTTAGGTGAGCGGGGACAGCACCTGGACGGGAGACGAACTCGACGTCTGGGTGCCGTCTCCGAGGTTCCCGCTCGTGTTGTCCCCCCAGCAGTCAACCAGTTCAGACGGTCATTGGTCACAGAATCCCACTTGCAGGCCGGCTCACACGTCAACCAGCCCGAAACGTCCACCCATCCATGCCGGGCGGACTGACCGCTTCCTCGCGGCAACTAATTGCAGCGACGGTGAAGCGAAGGCTACCCTTCGAGCGGTCCCGGTGGGGGACCAGGTGGATGGATGAGCGGGAGGTCACAGATGAGAAAGCTGAACAACCGGGCCGTGCTGGCCGCTGCGGGAGGTGTCGCTTTGGCGACCGTGATGTCTCTCCCGGCCGGAGCTGCCACGAGTCCGCACTTCGTTGTCACGGGGGCGTCTGGAGCGCACGGCTTCTCGCCGGCGATTCCCACGTCGAAGATCAAAGGCCAGGGCAAGACGGCGGTCTTCAAGCCAAAGGCGTTGACCATCAGCGAGGACACGAGTGGAGGAAACTGCACAGAGTCGAACCCTCCCACCTCCTTCGAAATCAAGAACACGGGAACCGCGACAGCCTTCGTGACATTCGGGGGAAGCCCGTTCTTCTCGCTTCCCAAGAGCGAAACCGAGTTGATCTGTGTTTCCGGCGGCTCCGCGGGGTCGACTGCGACACTTGGTCTCTCCAACAAGAAGAACACCAAGACGTACCCGGCGACATTGACCATCACCGCGTCTGACTAGTCGGGCAGATCTCGGCCGGTATTCTTCGCGCGCTCAGTGCGAAGCTCCCGGATCTGCGTTCTCACGCGTCGCGGCCCTCGACCGATGAGAGCCGAGGGCCGCTTCGCTGAGACGGAGGGGTGAGTCAGGTCGGTTTGCTGGTGTGGCGGCCATGGCAGCGGGTTTCCAGAAGCCGATCAGGACGGAGACACGTGGTCTCGCCTCTCGGCGGGTGGAGCGACGTTCCGAGATCCCCTCGTGGGGAAAGAAGACCGGAAGGCTCCATCGACGAGCGTCAGAATGGGGTGAAGGCGACGGGACGGGAGGTGACGGGGTGATGCGCGACACCGTCCACGCCATCTCCACCGAGATACGCGACGCGCCTACGGACTCAGCGAACCTCTCGGTAGCTCGGCCAAATCAGTCCGATCGGCTCGCCCGCGGTTCGCGCGTCCACCACGTTGCCCAGCGGCATCGGTGGGGAGATCGACGGAGCCAACACGGCATCCATCACCATCCTGGTAGTCCGACCGCCAGGGTAAACCGCGCCCTCTCTCTGCGAACGCCCGTGCTCTCTGACCGCCGTCAATCCGACGATGTGGTCCGAGCATGACCAAACCCGCCACCACCGATCACCCCGGGGTGAGTGCCACCGGCCCGTATGTGACGGAGCCTCCCAGCAATGCGTCGATTGCAAGTTGTGGTCGAACACGAAGGCCCAGCACCGGGAGGGCTCGATGAAAAAGCCCGGACTACGGTCGCCGGGCTCGGGCATCACCGGCTCATTGCGCCGCGGGCAGCCCTCAATGGTCAGCAGCCAGCCACGGCCTTGTGGACCAGCTTGGCACCTAGGGAACCCACTGCAGTCGTGACGTTGCCTTTGTAGATCGACTTCGACGAAATGAAATTGCCACCGAAGCCCACGCCAGGGTCGGCCCCTTGCAACCAGCGCATGGTGATCGTCGATTTGCCACCGATCCACTGGCCGGCATCACCGTTTGCCGCGGAGAATGTGCCGTTGGAAGCGAAGACGACTTGCTCACACCCTCCAGGGGCATTCTCCTTGAGAGTCCAGATCGCGCCCTCCTTGATCCTGAGCGCTGGCGCCGCCGCCGAAGCCACGCCAGCTCCCGCCAATCCGATGCCTGTCGTCATTGCGATTCCGGCCGCCACCGTCGCCACCCGCCGCGCAACCCCAATTGCACCCTGAATCTGCCAGCGGTAAGGGTCTTACAACGGCCCTTCCTTAGATTTACCTGAGCTGCTACGGTCGTTGGAAGAGCGGGGAATTCGATCGACCAACTCCGGACGACGAAGAGAACGGGTCCAATTCCGGACCACAAAGAAAGAGATTGGGGGTGGATCCGTGCGAATTCGCAATGCGATCCCAGTCATCGGTGTGCTCGTCGGAGCAACGGCAGGCGGAGCGATCGGAGCGACCACTCTGGCGGTCGGTTCGACGGGCCCCGCGTCCGCAGCGGCAACATGCGGAGTACCGACCACGATCAAGGTCCCGCACGGGATGCACACCATGAAGGTCGCCGCCTTCGGCGGTAACGGCGGGACCGGCGGCGGAGCAGCGTCGGCGGGCAACTCGAGTGGTGGTACCGGAGGTGGCGTCAGGGCGAAGTTCACGAACCTCAAGTCCGGCACCCAAGTCACCTATGACGTCGGCTGTGGTGGAGCCAACGCGCCCGCCGGCTCGGGCGTCGTCGGGGTGAACAATGCCGGAGGTGCGGGATTCCTGACCGGTGGCAATGGCGGTGTCGGCTACCACTGCGACGGCGCCAACGGATCGCTCGGCTGTGCCGGTTCGAACGGTAGCGACGGCAGCGGCGGTGGTGGTGGTGGTGCGACCGGGCTCACCATCAAGGGCACTGTCGTGCTGATCGCTGGCGGTGCGGGAGGCGGCGGCGAGTCGATGTGCGCGGGCACCAACGCTGGGGGCGGTGGCAATTCGGGCACGACCGCGCCCAACGGGTCACCGGGCGGCGCCGGCGGCGGCGGCGGCGAGGGCGGCGGTGCCGGCGGTCTGACCGGTACGGGCCAGGCCAACGGTCAAACCGGCGGCGGCGCCAACACAGGTGTGAGCTTCGGTGACAGCGCGGCCGGTGGTGGTGGCGGAGCCGGCAACGGCGCCGGCGGCGGCGGCGGCAGCGGCGGGACCGACTGCCAGGCTGCTGGCGGCGGCGGCGGCGGCGCGAACTGGACGGGCCCGACGGCTCGGAGGGTCCATTACTTCCCGAACACCAGTGGCAACGGGCTCGCGGGCTCCATCACCATCACCTTCCATCCCTAGAAGTTTCGGGCCGGCCCGAGGGCGGCCCCGATACGAATGATCGGAACGGACCCCAGGCCGATGGCCTGGGGTCCGTCCGCGTCTCGCCAGCCGCCCGAACAACCGCGTGGCCCCGGTCGCTGCTGCGTACCGTGCTGCCGGCAGGGCCAGCCCGTGGATAGGGTCAGACCGATGTTCTGCAATTGTTCGACCCCGAGTCACGGAATGCGGTTCAAGGACGCTCTTGACAGGACGGACGTACCGATCATTCATCGAGCGGCGTATCGCAGGATTCGAGTGGACCAACACACACACATCGCCCGATGACAGAGACAGCTCCGTCGACAGCAAGCATCGGGGTGATCGGTGCCGGCATCGTTGGGCTCTCGGTGGCCCGCCGTCTGCTGCAGACGATGAGTGTCGAGGTGACCGTGATCGACAAGGAATCCATGGTCGCGGCCCATCAGACCAGTCACAACAGCAATGTTGTCCACTCGGGCGTCTACTACCCGCCCGGGTCCCTCAAATCCAAGTTGTGTCGACGCGGGGGGAACTCCTCCGTGCCTTCTGTGCCGAGCGGCAGCTCTCCTACGAAGTGCTCGGCAAGGTCATCGTCGCTCTTCGCGAAGACGAACTTCCACACCTGTTCGAACTGGCCAACCGAGCGAAGGCCAACGGTATCGCCGGATCGCGTGTGATCGACCCAGCAGAGCTTCGCGACCGCGAGCCACACGTTCGAGGACTCTCCGCATTGTTGATCCCCGAAACGGCGGTCGTCGATTTTCGTCGCGTTGCCGAAGCGCTCGCCGCCGACGTCGTTCGGTCCGGCGGCGACGTGATCCTGGGGCACCCAGTCACGGAGATCCACGTCGGGAGCAACACGGTTCGCGTCGCAACCGAGGTCGACGAACGGATCTTTGACCATCTTGTTGTCTGCGCCGGTCTCCAGTCGTCGCACGTGGCTCAAATGGTTGGAGCGCCTTCAGATCCCGAGATAGTGCCCTTCAGAGGGGAGTACTACGAGATTGCACCGGGACGTACTGATCTCATTCGCGGTCTCGTCTATCCGGTCCCAGATCCCCGCTATCCCTTCCTTGGAGTGCATTTCACTCGGGGCCTAGACGGCGATGTCCATGTCGGACCGAACGCTGTGTTGGCGCTCTCGCAGGAGGGTTATCGGTGGAGCGACATACGGATTCGAGACGTGTGGCGCACAGCCCGATATCCAGGAACGCGCAAAATGGCACGTCAACACTGGCGAATGGGTGCTCGCGAGCTTTGCGGCTCAGTGAGCTCGTCACTCTTCCTTCGTCGCGCCCGGGAATACGTGCCTGAACTGACTGCGGCCGACCTCGTTCGTTCTGGGTCAGGCGTGCGCGCTCAGGCGCTTCACCGCGACGGACGCCTCGTGGATGATTTCGTAATCGACCATCGACCGCGAGTGACCTTGGTACGCAACGCTCCATCACCGGCGGCGACCGCATCCCTGGCCATCGCGGAACATATCGTCGGTGAGATGGCCCACAATGACCAATCTCTGGCTCGCCGGGTGCGGTAACCAGAGGCCGAAGCAAGCGCTCTGTAGTGGGCCCGCGATGCAACGAACATCCGATATCGGATGGGTCACGGCTCCCCCACCTCGGTCTCGCCTTCGGACAACGGCGCATCGACCTCGCCCAGGTGCCGGGTGATCACTGTCCGTGCAGCCGAGAAGGCCGGGGCGTGGCCGGTGACGGCCTCGAGGAAGGATTCCTTCTCGAGGGAGTAGAGCAAGGTGTCGCTCACCGTCGTCACCGTCGCCTGCCGAGGAACGTCCCGGATCAGTGCGATCTCGCCGAACCCGTCTCCATGGGCAACTAACCGCTGAAGCGTCCCTCTCCGTGAAACGGCTAGTTCGCCATCCGCGACGGCGTAGTAACAGTCGCCACGGTCGCCTTCGCGGATCACGACCGTGCCCGTGGGCACCGCCACCGGGACAAGTTGTCTGGCGACGCCCTCGAGCGAAGGGGCCGGAAGGACCGCAAAGATCGGGATCGAGCGCAGGAGTTGGATCTCCACCTGAGGGATGGTGGCCGAAGCGTCGATGTTCCGGAGCCGTCGCCAGAGCACCGCCATGAGAACAAACGCACAGACGGCAGGGGCCACCAGAGCTGCGCGGATGCCACCGATCGTCAGTGCCACTCGGACCACGATTGCACCCGTGGCGAGACCGAAATCCATGAGCGACTCGAGAACTGAGAAGACTCCGGCTATCGCCTCGGGTGGGGCCGATCGTTGGAGCAACGTCCGGCCGGTGGTATCGAAGATGGCGCCGCCGAGACCCACGCCGGCAATGAGGAAAAAGGCCGGCACGACCTTGGGGATCACTCCGATGATGGCCAGGGAGATCACAGCGGACAACAGAGCGAAGGTCAGGGTGTGGGAGAGGTGGCGCCGCCCCACGAGGAAGGCAGTGAAAAACGCTGCAAAGAGCGCGCCGGCCCCGAACGCTGCGTTCAGGAAGCCCGCCCCGCCCGGACCAAGGTGCAGGAAGTCCACGGCGAGGACCACACAAAGCAAGTCGAGTGACCCGACAACGACGAAGTAAAACGCGTGCAGCGTAAGGAGGACCCTGATCTGGGGGTTGCGCGCCGCTTCCCCAAGATTGGACCCAGCACCGACCCAGATCGAGTCGACGCTCCGCCTGACGGCGGCAGCCCGGTTCCGTAACCCTCGGTCCCCTATTTCGCCGGGGCCCCGCTCACCGTCGTTGCTTTGAGGCGTGCGTATCGCCGCGGCGGGCCCGGCCACGCCAATCGTGAGAACCAACGCGACCAAGCTCATGGCAGACGTTGCCGCGACTGCCGCGGTCAGACCGCTCAGTGCGATCAGGACGCCGACAAGCGCAGGGCCGGCCAGGCTGGCGGCTCCGTCCGTCCAACCCGTCAACGCGTTGGCCGCGGTGAGCTCATCTGCTGTGCGGACGATGGCCGGCAGGATCGCCGCCTGGGGCGATCGAGTCAGGGTGAGGCTGATCGCAGTGAGCGGTGCCAGCACAAACACCACCCAAGGCGGGGCGTTGAGGCCGATCGCCGCAGCAACAGCCGCCAACGATGCTGCCTGCAACCCGTATCCGACACGGAGCACCCTGCTCGGCCGCCGACGGTCCACGAACGCACCGACGAAGGGAGCGAGCACGATGCATGGGATCAGCTGAACCAGGACGATCAACGTGCTGGCACTCGCCCCCCCGTGATCGTAGGCAAAGACCAAGAGCGTGATCCATATCCCGAACTCGGCGGAGACAAAGAGTGCATAGGCGCAACCGATCCTGCGCAGCGCCGGGTTGCCGAACGCGGCACGGAACACTGAGACGATGGCGCCAATCCGTGAAGACATCGAACGCCCTAGCCACGAGCCAGCCGGATGCGCGCCCGGGATTCGTGATCGTGACCAGACAGAGGCGCCGCGGGGTGTCTACGGCGCGCCAGGTCAGTTGAATCGGGCGCGGGCGGTGTGGCCCGCCAAATGGATCCGATCAGATCCGTGAAGACCACGGTGATGTTCTGAGTGAATCCCGTCACTTCACCCCCGGTGCAGGTGACCCGAGGGTACGCGCGAGTTCAGGGTCCCGCAACAGGAGTACTTGAATGAAGGGGCGCCGAGCGGCTGTGGGGGCCCATCACTGGACACCCCTCCTCCTACCTCAATCAGTCCTCAATCAGTCCCAAAACCAAGGACCCACTGGCGTCTTCTGAGGCTGAAACCTCTCCACGTGAACTGACGGTCCTACACGGCGACCACGCCAGACCGAGGATCGCTTCCTCACCACCCGGCGGGACGTCATCGGTGCCTGTCACATAATTCGGATCGTCCAGGGCTGACGACTTCAATTTCTGGATCTGTATTCACGGTTATCCGGATGGGTCTGCTCGGGGTAGAAAGATTACCGTTGCGGCCATTCATGTGATTGTCTTTGTGGACCTGAGGTCCGACTCTGCTCGGCCGAGCATCTCGGGATGCGGGAGACCTTACGAAACCCACGCTGAATCAAGATCCTGTTCTCGGGATTCCGGGATCGGCCGCCCTGAGAACCAGGAGTCCCGGACGCTCACCTTACGGGCGGGTATTCCGGCCCAGATCTCGCCGGGAGGCACTGATGAGAGGACGACCGCGTTGGCTCCGATGACGGCGCCTCTCCCGACGGTGAGTATCTGGCCGAGCTTGAAAATGACCTTTGCCCCAGCGCCGATCACCACATCGTCCTCGATGACGATCCGGCCAAAGGCTTCGCTCGTATCAAGGTGTTCGGAGCATCTGTCGAGCGGTAGATGCTCGTCGGCGAAGCCTATGGTCACCCCCTGGAAGACCTTGACGTTGTTTCCTATTTTCGTCGTCTTATGGATGACCAAGCCGACCGCCCCGTGAGCGAGCTGGAGGTTGTCACCGATCTCCACCGAGGTAGGAATTTCCACTCCAAAGAGCTTGAGACCCTTGTAGCTCAACCGTCGGGTGGAGGGACTCCGCATCATTACCACGAGTCGCTCCTGGGGCCTCCGATGAGGCCGACTCGTCCTGTTCCGGGACCCAGCCACAGCCTGAAGCGTTGGGTCTCGACGGTCCTTCCGCCTTCGAATTCTCAAGAGATTTGAATATAGTCGCTCATCACTGCTCGGTTACGAGAGGTCGACCATTGGAGTTTGATACCACAGTGCAGTCTTTGGGCAAGAAAGAGTCCTCCGGCGCTGCCTCATGGAGCAATCCCCGGGGCGACGACTTGGCGTAGGTAGAGAAATAGCTCGAGCTCCACGCCAGGCTCCTTCAGGATCCCGCCTGACAGGCCCGCTCACGGGCAACGAGAGCTTCTTGCAAGTTTCCAACCCCCTGTTTGAGACCGCGCCGAGCCCGTGGTGCGACGTCACTGGGCGGCCCGTCACGGGTCGTGGCGCAGAAGTGGTTCTTGTGCCGTCCCGGCGTCACGAACGGCGACGGCAGCCAGAAGGCGCGGCGTGGAAGCTCGGCTCGACCCAGGCGGGCGAGCAGAGTGAGAGGAGCTGCAGCTTCGCCCCGTCGTGGTCAACTACCTCGCGAGAAAGGGTTACCTCCCGGCCGGGAGCAGATAACGGCTCTCAGCGAGGGCCGTGAGATCCCCTCCACCGACGGCCGCAAGGGGATCCTCACTGCGTCTGCGTTCTCCCTCAAAATGGGGACCGCACCGCAACCTCCATCACGCCACGAGGTTGGCTCCGAGGCGGACATGGTCAGGCCACCGTGATCTCACGATCGACGTGGTGGCATTCCGACCGGACAACTCCTCATGATTTGTCATTGGGGGTTTCGTCCAAGGCGCCATTGGGTAGAGGTGGGCGGGTGCAGAGATCCTCTAGGGGGAATGAACGAAATGAACCGAGCCGAGTGATCGACCGCAGACGCGTCGCTGTTTTCACCATTGCCCTCGTCGCCGGCGTCGTCACAGTGATCGGGCTCTCTGGACGACCGACGCCGGCCAGCGCGGCCTCCCTCTGCACTAACCCGACGTTCACGTCGAGCGAACCCGGCGCCTCACACAACACCAACGAACCCGGCCAGCACTGGTGGGTGAACAACGATGCTTGGAGTGGTTCCCACGGCCCGCAGACGATCAACGTGTGCAGCGCGTCGTCCTGGGACGCAGTGTCCAACCAGCCCAACAACGGCGGCCAGGTCGAGACCTACCCCGACACCGAGTTCGACGTTGGTGGACGATCCTTCACGGGACCAGGCGTGAACAGCACGACTCCGATCAAGGGATTCAACTTGATCACGTCAACGTTCGCTGAGTCCAACCCGTCTGCTGGCGGATGGGATGCCGCTTACGACCTCTGGACCGACGACTGGAAGCACGAAACGATGATCTGGAACCAGTGGGCCGGATCGCAGTCCTACTGGCCCGCCAAGGCGAACGGTCGTGGCGGATTCGCGCTGAACCTCGATGGCGTGCCATATCACTTTTTTGCCAACGGCTCGGAGCTCATGTTCTTCCGCGACACACAGGTCACATCGGGTTCGGTTGACATCCTCGCGGCATACAACTGGGAGGTCGCACACGGCTTCGCGAAGGCGTCGGACATTCCGACACAAATTGAGTACGGCACTGAGGTCGCCTACACGAGCGGCAAGGAGAAGTTCAACACGACGGACTTCGGCGTGAACGTACGGCGGGGCAACTGATGGCCACTGGATGGTGGGCTCCGACGGCGGTATCTTCAACTTCGGGTTAACACCGTTCGAGGGTTCGACCGGTCGCTCAAGCTCCAACGCCGCGTCGTGGGTATTACCCGGACCTCCAGCAATAGCGGATACTGGCTCGTCGCGTCCGATGGCGGAGTCTTCGCCTTCAACGCCCGCCACCGGCCACATCTCTTCGTTCGGGAATGCTCAGTATCTCGGCACGCCAGATGCCCGGAGGTCCCCCATCACTTGACGGAGGAGGCTCTTGGATCTCCATCGCGCTTGGAAAGGTCCTACCCCTCCGGCAACGCACAAGCCGACGGCGACATGTCGGGCACCCACCTCAACGGCCCGATCGTCGCGGCGACCGGGTTCTGAGCTGACCGCTCGACCCGGCGAGACCCTCAGGGTCAATACCGTCGTCGTGTTGATCGATCGACGTGAATCGCTGATCCGATGGGGACGCACTCCTCGCGGAACCGGTGACGTTGCTTTGTATCCGACACGCGGCCCGTCGCGATCATGGTTGCTGTGCGCCTTGGGGAGCCCGCTCGGCAGCGGGACATCTGAAGCGACGGATTTTGACGTTGGGCGCCGATTGAGACGACAAACAAGCAAGTCGTCGGGGAGCTTCATTTCGGTCGCCATGATCAGTTGGGAGCACTTGACGGGTCTCAGTAAGGGCCCTGAGATCCGCGCCACCGACGGTCGCAGGTGGAGCCTCACTGCGTCTGAATTCTCCCTGAGATTGGACTCCGCTCCGCACCCTCCTTCACGCGACGGGGTCGGCCCCGAGGCGGACATGGTCAGGCCAACGTAATCTCAGAATCGACCCGGCGGGCACTTCCGACCGCACAACTCCTCATGATCTGCGTCGAGCCTCGTATGGAGATCGGTTGGGATTGGCTGAAATGGAGCTTTATTGCTCCAGGTCAGGGGAAGATTTCACTCGTCGTCGTCGAATGGGATGGAGTAGAAGCCCGAATACAGCTGCTGGACGCGACATGTCAATATTTCAACCGAGAGACACGCATTGGGGGTTTCCTCCAATGCACCTTCAAGTACGGTTGTTGGAAGTATGGGTCCTCGAGGAGGAACGAACGAGATGAACGGTACCGCGTACCGCGTGATCGACCGCCGCAGACTGATCGTCGCTGCTCTCGCCATCGCCCTCGTCGCCGGCGTCGTCACAGTGATCGGGCTCTCGGGACGACCGACGCCGGCCAGCGCGGCCTCCCTCTGCACCAACCCGACGTTCACCTCGAGTGAACCCGGCGCCTCGGACAACACCAACGAACCCGACCAGCACTGGTGGGTGAACAACGATGCGTGGAGTGGTTCCCACGGCCCGCAGACGATCAACGTGTGCAGCGCGTCGTCCTGGGACGCAGTGTCCAACCAGCCCAACAACGGCGGCGAGGTCGAGACCTACCCCGACACCGAGTACGACGTGGGTGGACGATCCTTCACGGGACCGGGCGTGAACAGCACGACTCCCATCAGCGGATTCAACTCGATCACGTCAACGTTCGCTGAGTCCAACCCGTCTGCTGGCGGATGGGATGCCGCTTACGACCTCTGGACCGACGACTGGGCGCACGAAACGATGATCTGGAACCAGTGGGCCGGATCGCAGTCCTTCTGGCCCACGCAGGCGAACGGTCCTGGCGGATTCGCGCTGAGCCTCGATGGCGTGCCGTATCACTTTTTTGCCAACGGCTCGGAGCTGATGTTCTTCCGTGACACACAGGTCGCATCGGGTTCGGTTGACATCCTCGCGGCATACCACTGGGAAGTCGCACACGGCTTCGCGAATGCGTCGGACATTCCGACACAAATTGAGTACGGCACTGAGGTCGCCTATACGAGCGGCACGGAGACGTTCAACACGACGGACTTCGGCGTGAACGTGGTGCCGGACGGCGGGACGACAACAACGACGACGACCAGCACGTCCCGGCCGCCATCACAACAGTCGTCACCACGAACCGATGGCTACTGGATGGTGGGCTCCGACGGCGGTATCTTCAACTTCGGGTTAGCACCGTTCGAGGGTTCCACCGGGTCGCTCAAGCTCCAACGCCCCGTCGTGGGTATTAGCCGGACCTCCAGCAATAGCGGATACTGGCTCGTCGCGTCCGATGGCGGAGTCTTCGCCTTCAACGCCCCCTTTGTTGGGTCGCTACCGGGGCTCGGCCTGCATCCAGCGGGTTCAGGCCTTCCCCACAGCTTGAACCAGCCCATCGTGGGCATGGTTCCCTCGGCCAACGACCAGGGCTACTACATGGTGGCCGCCGACGGCGGAGTGTTCGTTTTCAACTCAACCTTCGCCGGTTCGTGTCCCGGCATTGGCGGGTGTTCTGGAGCAGCCGTGGCGGTGGCCCCCGACGCCTCCGGCAACGGGTACTGGCTGGTGACCTCCACGGGCCACATCTATTCGTTCGGGAATGCTCAGTATCTCGGCGCGCCAGGTTCCCAGAGCTCCCCCATCACCTCGATGGTTCGCACGCCTGACGGCGGCGGCTACTACATACTCGACGCCAACGGACAGGTTTTCGCCTACGGAGACGCCACGTATCACGGGGGTCTGTCCCCAGGTGCGGCCAGCGGGCTCAATCCGACGACCGCTATTTTCGACACCGCTGACGGAGGAGGCTATTGGATCTCCACCGCGCTCGGAAAGGTCTACCCATTCGGCGACGCACCAGCCGACGGCGACATGTCGGGCAGCCACCTCAACGGCGCGATCGTCGCGGCGACCGGGTTCTAAGGGCTCGACCCGCTCCACCGGCGGCCAACCGCGCGGAACCCAGGGCCTGTCTCATAGCCCCAACCCGGACCCGCGCGGTATCTAGGACGTCCCATCGCGCTCCGTTAGGTAGAGCGCGATGTCGTGCGTGTCCGACTTCAGTTAACGGAGGGTTGCAGTGAAGGTCCTGGTAGCAGGTGATCGAGGCTACATCGGAGCCGTTTTGGTCCCGTTCTTGCGGGCGGCAGGACACACCGTGGACGGCCTCGATCTCGACCTCTATTCGGGTTGCGACTTTGGCTCGGGCCTAGACGATGTCGGTCTTCGCCCGAGGTTGGACATCAGAGACGTCGAGCCTCGACACTGCTCAGGTTATGACGCCGTCGTATGTCTGGCCGCCCTGTCCAACGACCCCGTCGGACACCTGAACCCGGCTGCCACCTACTCAATCAACCTCGATGGAACCCTGCGCCTCGCCCGGGCGGCCAAGAAGGCCGGGGTGGACCGCTATCTGTTCGCCTCCTCGTGCAGTCTCTACGGTGCCGCCGGCTCCCAAGCGGTCACGGAGGAAGCCGAGCTATTCCCGGTCACACCCTACGGAGAGACAAAGGCCGTGGCTGAGCGGGAGCTCTCTCTGCTGGCCGACGACTCCTTCAGTCCGACCTACCTTCGCAACGCCACGGCCTACGGATCCTCGCCGCGGTTGCGTCTCGACATCGTCGTGAACAATCTGACCGCAGTGGCCATGACGACTGGAGAAGTCTCTCTCGAGAGCGACGGATCGCCCTGGCGACCGCTGGTGCACGTGGAGGACATTTGTCGCTCGTTCCTCGCAGTGCTGGAGGCGCCGCGCGAGCTGGTTCACGACGAGGCCTTCAATGTCGGTCGCTCCGCGGACAATGTTCAGGTCCGCGACATTGCCGAGATCGTCCGTGAGGCGGTACCAGAATCGAAGCTGTCATTCGCCACCACGGCCGGACCGGATCTACGCAACTACCGGGTCGACTTCTCCAAGCTCGCCGGGACTTTTCCGGGGCTGGAACTACGTTGGAGTGTGCCCGCTGGGGTCGACGAGCTCGTCCAGGCCTATACGAGGTTCAACTTCAGCCACGACGATTTCGTCTCCTCTTCCTACGTGCGACTGAGGCGGATTCATGAGCTGTCGTCAGCGGGGCTCATCGACGACATGCTGCGCCTCCAGCCCAGTGCGCAGTTGACCTCGAATTCCTGACTACACGAGAAGTTGCGTCACAGAGGAAAGCCATGGCGCCGATTGGTCGCGCTGTGACATCACGGTGACCGGGAGAGGCCAGGGAATCGCGAGATCGGGATCGTCGAAGGCGATGGCCAGGTCCTCCGTGGGATCGTGGGGACGGTCAATGCGATACGAGACGTCCGCTGGCTCGGAAAGGGCTTGAAACCCGTGCGCACACCCGGCTGGGACGTAGAGCGTTAACTGTTCATCGCCTCGGAGCTCAAAGCTCTCCCAATTGCCGTACGTTGTTGATGATGGTCGCAGATCGACGATGACGTCGTAGACGGCGCCGTACGAGCACCGGACCAGCTTCGATTCCCCAGACCCCGTCCGCATGTGCAGCCCCCGCACCACACCCTGCGAAGATCTCGAGACGCTGTCCTGAGTAAAGCACCCTGGATCAATGCCCGCAGCGCGGGCCACATCCACGTCGAAGGTGCGGCAGAAGAACCCACGACTGTCGGAATGAGGCGTTGGTGTGAACAACATCGCACCCGCAATACGGGGCACATCGTCCGCTCTCATGACAAACAACTACCACGACGGGACCTCTGACGGATCCAACGACCAGCGTTGCCGGACCGTCGCGTCCTTAGCTGACCACCCGGTCCGGTCAGATCGATCATGCGGACTTCTTGTCCCGCCCAGCTACGATCGCGTCGATCGGGATGAAGGGCGCGGCCGAGAGCGGATCTTCCTGCAACGGCTCGCGTCGAAGACTTCGACCGGCCACGGGCACTGTCCTGGAAGCCATCCAGTCCGCGAAGTGGCCATAGCAGGCCAGTTGTTCAGTTGCCGAAAGCGGGGCCTGCTTTATTGCCTTGACATAGGCCCAGAGGTACTCGCCATACAGTCGAACCGCGGGGTTCCGCAACCGGTTCGCCCGTCGAGGATCGAACGTCGCACACCGGTCCCGCACGGTCTGTGGAAGCTGCCCTACGTGTTCCCGGCGAAAGTACAGCCATTCCGGTACCAGCTGGAAGCGGCCGTACAGTGCGAGCTCGGCATTGAACGTCCGATCAGCGTGGTGGTAGCTGCCCCGCCGCATCATTCGCCGGAGGGATCGAGTGCGTATAACGCCGTATTCGTAGTCATGGCATCCGTCAAAAAGCACATTGCGAAACCGGTCCGGCGCCCGCAGCGAGTCCATGGCGACACCCTGACCGAACGTACCCAATACCGTGCCAGAGTCATCGATCATTGCGGACCACGAGTGCGCCAAAAGTGCGTCAGGGTCCCTGTCGAGTGCCTCCACGCATCGTTCGAGCAGTTCGCGTCCGTACAGATCGTCGTAAGCGGCGCACTTGAACAGTTCACCTCTTGCCTCTTCCACGACGAAGTCGTGGTTCGCCACGAGCCCGATATTGCGGGACTGGCGGACGTACCTAATCCGCGAGTCCTTCTCCGCGTAACGAAGACAAATGTCCGCGGTGCCATCCGTCGAGGCGTTGTCAGACACAATGAGCTCAAAGTCATGGAACGTTTGCCCGAGCAGCGAATCCAATGCTTCGCCGAGGAACTTCTCGCCGTTATAGACTGGCAGCCCGACGCTCAGTCGTGGCAGTGAGCTGAGACTCCTCATACGAGACCCGCCCTTCCCGCGCTGTCCGCCTCTCACGCTCCACCTTTTGCGATCTCTCCAGTTCGCCTGACTTTCAGGCATTGAGCTCCTCCCGTGCCGGAGCGAAGACCAGTGTGGAACCCGCAGGCGGGTCCCCGAACAAGCGGACAACGGACTCCTCCTCGAACGGCGCACCGTCGGAAACCCTGCAGAAGTCCCGGATGGCGGTGCCCGTGCAATTGGCATCCACGAGTGGTGCACCGTCGCCCGCAAACAGATCCGCTACATCGACCGTCCGGAAATCGACACTAAAACGTGCTTTGCCAGATGTGTTTGGAATCGATGCGTGCAGCTGGGCGCCGGAGAACAACATCACGGCCCCAGGTGGCGGAATGACAATGAGGTCGTCGGTAGGCACGTGGTTCAGAGCTGCCGGCCGGATCTGCCGTTCGCTCGAAACTTGAGACGCCGTGCTCAGCCGAGCTGTGTTGTTCTGGTAGTAATCGAAATCCTCGGAGCTGTTCGCCACTGTTCGATCGAAGCTGCGAAGATCGAACCGCATGGCGTTGTCCTCGCGGGCTTCGAACACCGGAAGCCACCAATTGATCTGTTGGGCGGGCGCGCCGTACCAGACGTCGCGGTGCCACGGGAAGGCATACGCGATTCCGGTGGTGAGATGATCCACCGGAAAGGACGTTCGAGGCTTAGGGACGTCGTAGTGCGTCCCTTCGGCGCAGAAGCCTGCCTCCTGTACGATTCTGCCAACGAGGTTCTTCGATGTGGACGCGTGCATGAAGCGCGGCTTCCACGAACCGAGCATTTTGGCCATTTCTGATTTGTCGATGTACTCGTGCACCCGCTCGGGGTCATAAGGACTGAAGAGATCAGCGAGTTGCCCCCGGGTGTAATCGACGAAGGCCGAAACCGAGGCCAGCTTGGTCAGAACGATCACGTCACCCTTGTAGATACTTTGCCGCCGACTCGGAGCCGAACCGTCGGGGTCAACGAACAAGGTCATCGTTCGAGTCCGCCCGTACTCATGCCACTGGACGACATTTCACGCTCTGCAATCCTTCCATGCGACGGCACAAGCGGTTGCAGTACTGATTTCGTGCAGGTGAATGCCTCCGAGTACGGTGCACGGCACTCCATGCCCCGGAGCCGGGCGAGACCCAGAAAGACCTCGTCGTCCCACCAATCGCGTCCGGCCTGCGAGGGGAAACACTTGTGCAAGAGCTCTACCTTGCGATGTGCGGTGTCCGACGTGAGCGGAAAATAGATCGAAGGGCGCCCCAGATCACCATCCCACTTCGGTATCTCATACGACAATATGAGCTGGTTACGGAAAGCGGTGGGCAGTACCTCTCCAATGACTCGATGGTCCTGATGGGCGTCGAGGCATGACGGCGCGAAAATGAGATCAGGCGCACATTGACGGGCCAGATCCTCCAAGATGGTCTTGACGCCATCCCACAAAGCGGGAAGCCGGCCTTCGGGTAGCTGATACAAGTTGATGGTGAGGTCGGTGTCGGGGAGGAAAGCGGCGGCGGCACTCCGTGCCTCAGAGTGGCGTTCCTCGGCTCCGGTCAACACGACGTAGCGAGCGCTCATCCCCGGCCTGCTCTCCGCAAGCGTCAGCAGGCTACCCCCCGCCCCGATCTCGATGTCATCGGGATGGGCACCGATCGCCAAGACCGACAAAGGTCTGTCCGTGGGCAGCTCGAGATTCAGAGGAAGCATGGTTGCTCGTCAGCGCTCCGACGCGAGCGAGGTTTGGCGCAGCCCTTGGACTGGAGTGGCCGCTGGAAACTCGAACCTCGGAGCTGGCAGCCCGGATCGCTCTGGGTCCCAGATCATCCAGGGACAATCCGATCGGTGGTATCGCTCATCGAGGTGAATCCGCTCTTTCACGGTGTCGGCCGGCGACCAGTATCCCTTGTACTGGTAGGCCATGACACGGCCGCGACGAACCAGCCGGACAAGCGCGTCCTCAACAAGATCCTCGTCCTCGTTGAGCTCGTCGAAGATCTCGGGTCGGAAAAGAAAGTAGCCGCCGTTCTCCCAATGGTTCAGGTCGCGCATCGGTGTCACTCCGGTCACTACACCGTCAGCAGCGATGTCCACCGCATGATGCGAGGATTGCGGGGGGATGGCAAGGAGGCTGGCGACTGCTTTGCTCGCAGCGAAGCGCTCAATCATGTCGGGCAGCGGAGCGTCGGTGAGAACGTCAGCGTAGTTCGCCATGAACATGGGCTCATCCGCAAGGAGATGGCGAACCCGACGCAGTCTCTCGCCGATCGGGGATAGCAGACCGGTGTCCACCAACGTGATACGCCAGTCGGAGATGTCCGTTCGGAACAATTTCGGTTCATGGGAACCTCTTTCCAGAACGAAGTCGTTCGAACGGGTCTCGTCATAGTTGAGGAAGAAGTCCTTCACCGCGGCCGCGCCATACCCAAGACAAAGGACGAAGTCGGTATGACCGTAGTGCGCGTAGTAGCGCATGACATGCCAAAGCAGTGGGCGCTCCCCAACGAGGGCCATGGGCTTAGGGGCAGTCGTGTTTGCGTCACGCATACGCATCCCGAGACCGCCACAAAAGAGGACTACTTTCATAATTCAGACTCCATCAGACAACCTCGAGCTCTGGGATGGGAAAGACAAGACGCGCTCCCCACGATCGGACGTATTCCAGTTGCTCAGAGATTTCGTCCCTGAGATTCCACGGAAGGACCAAGATGTAGTCCGGCTGGGTCTCGGAAAGACGTTCGGGGGCGTAAATGGGAATGTGGGTTCCGGGCAGATATTTCCCCTGCTTGGTCGGGCTCCGGTCGACCGTGTACTTCAACAGGTCCTCCCGGATGCCGCAGTGGTTCAACAATGTATTGCCCTTTCCAGGCGCCCCGTACCCCGCTACCGAACGTCCCTCCCTCGCCGCGCTCACGAGGAAGTCGAGCAAGTCGCTCTTGATCTTCAGCACTTCTCCGGCGAATCCCGCGTGACCGGAGAGCGCGTGCAACCCGGCGAGACGTTCCTCTTCGAGAACATCGCCCACGCGGGTAGTGGGCTCGTCTGCAATGTTTTCGGGCCGCGCATGCACACGCAATGAACCCCCATGGGTGTCGAGCTCCTCGACGTCGACCACGCGCAGCCCTGCCGTGGCGAGAGTCCGACCGGCGGTCAGAAGGGAGAGGTACGAATAGTGTTCGTGATAAATGGTGTCGTACTGGCGTCGCTGCATGAGGCGAAGCAGGTGGGGGAATTCCAAGGTGACCAAACCCGTGTCCTTCATCAGTGCCCGTAGCCCTGAGGCGAAGTCCCGAATATCGGGGACGTGCGCGAACACGTTGTTCGCCACGACCAGATCGGCTTGCCCGTAGCGCTCGGCGATATTGCCTCCTGTTGTTGAACCGAGAAACTCGGCCACCGTTCGAATCCCGCGTGACTCGGCAACCTCGGCCACGTTCTTCGCCGGCTCGACACCCAGGATGGGTATGCCCCGGGCATGGAAGTGCTGCAAGAGGTACCCGTCGTTGCTCGCGACTTCTGTGACGAGACTGTCCCCCGTGAGGGCGAGTTGCTCGACCATGGAATCAGCAAATCGTTTGGCGTGGGCCACCCAAGAGTCCGAGTACGACGAGAAATAGGCGTAGTCGGAGAAGATGTCCTCACCCGAAACATATGCCGGGAGTTGGACGAGGAGGCACGATGGGCATTGACGGACGTTCAGCGGATAGAAGACCTCGGGCTGGTCGAGCGCATCGGCGGCGACATAACTCTCGCAAAGCGGAGACATCCCAAGATCGACGAACGTTTCTGTGAGGTCTGCACCGCACAAGCGGCAGACGCACTGGGTCGACATCACACCTCAATCCGACCGAAAATGAACAAAGGACAACAACGGTGCACAAATGAAGAGAGGCAAGGGCCCGCTGCGTGATACGCCCCCCTGAGCTTGGACTTTCCTGAGATTGTCCATCGCCCCGGGCGGGCTAGAAATGTATTCCGAGGGTCACAATGCCTCGGCATCCACCCAGCTGCCCCCAGACTCTTCGACATGAGGAAAAGCGTGACGGACTTCGGCAAGAAGATCCGGCACGAACAGGAGCACTGTGTGCGGAGGGTCTGTCGCGAGCCATTCTGGGCTGACAATGGGGATGTCCGTCCCCGGCATCCGAAGACCATGTTTCGATGGTGAGACATCAACAATCGCAGGTAGCAGGCTCTGATCCACCCGAGCTCTACATAGAAGCGCCACCGAGCGAGACGCGGCGCCGTAGCCCAGCACGCTCCCCCCTTTGGATCGCTGGTCGACGAGCCAGCCGTGCAGAGCACAAACGTGTGATTCAGCCACTTTCTGCAGATTCCCGACCTGTGAAGGGTCGTCCACTCCCAGGCGGGCGTCCTCGTCAAGAAGCGCATCAACGGACGCATCCGCAGCCGCGCCGCCATCTGATTCTCGAGTGGCCGCTAACAAAATTGTGCCGCCGTAGAGATCGAATTGCCACGCCGACCGAGGACGAAAACCGATGGAAGCCAACATGCCGACCAGAGCCTTCGTGGAGTAGTACGCAAAGTGCCCGTGCCTGAGCGCATTCCACTGTCCCAGTCGCATGATCGTGGCCAATGAGTGGTACTGCAACAACAGAACGCCACCCGGGGTGACCCGGGCCGCGCGATCAGCCAACGCCGAAAACTGATTCGCGTCGTGCATCATGCCGAAGGAGTCAATGACCAGATCCGCAGGGCCACCTCCGGACACCGGCGCGAGGCCCCGAGCCTCCAGTAGCTTCAGCCAAGAGCCGCCATGAGGACTGGCAAATTCGCCGACGCTGGATCTCTCCGAGAGCCACCCTGTCGCTGCGAGGTGCTCCACTGCGTCAACAGCTTGAGCAACCAGGGCCTCGGGTTCGGCGCCCTGAATCTCTTCGGCGAGTGTCGGGTGACCGAGCAGCTGCGCCAGGCCGCATGACGAACACAACCACATCTTCAAGGGATAGGAAGGGTCCGAGCCCGTGACGACGTTATATGCCGGAAACTGATTGCACGCGGGCTGGCTGCCCAGGTCCAATACGAGGTTGCCGGAACGCCCAGCGCACGAACGACATGTAGGGGCGCTTGTCTCGGCGTCCCTCAAGCGGGCATCCGGGTCGATCGGGATTTGGACTCCTCCTGGGTCTCCGGCGCTCCAGGTCTCACGAAGTGGGAACCGATGCACTGTCACGACGCGCCGTCGCTACAACCGAACACGACGGCATCCAACTCGTCGAACTGCCTTTCGAGCAATGCCGCCTTTTCGGCAGTGCGGATGGACAAAGACTTCTGCAATTGTTCAGAGCGTCGTTCCATTTCGAGGAACTGCTCGGTCAGGGCGCCTACCTGCAGCGACTGAACTGAGTAAGAGAACTCGGCGAGGCCCATGTCCGACATCAGGGAACTGTGCTTGGGCGAGTATCCGACCGCGATCGTCGGCTTGGAGAGCATTACCGCGGCGACGAGGTTGTGAAAGCGAGTCGCGACCAGGGCCCCGAGCGGTTCCAGGGCTCTCATGATGTCGCTGAACGTGGAAACGGGTTCGGCCACGACACAGGAGTCGTCCAGTTCAGGCCGGATGGACCGGATATCAGCGAGCAACTCGCGCACTGTTGCTTCGTCAGATCCGTCAGTATCTCCGATGAACAATCGGACCCTGCGTCCGTTGTCGATGAGCCAACAGACGATCTCCTTGATGCTGTCGAGGTACGAGGTGTGGATCTCTCGAGTGCGATCGCGGTCGTCATTCGATCCGCCGTATGCCATGACCCCTACTCCGATTGTGGACCAGTCCCCCGCCCCATTGCGGTGACCAACGGGGAGGGGTAGCGAGAAGGCGAGATCGGGGAAGACCGAGTCTTCGGCCTCGATGCCGCGCCGGCGCATCGCTTCCCGAGAGGCGGTATCACGATACGATCGGTAGAAGGCCAATCGCGCGGCCCAGTTGGAGAGCCATCGTGTGGCTCGTTTGTCGATGAGGTCCGCTCCCACGCTTACGAGGGCCACCTTGGTTCCGAAGAGTTTTCCTGATGCACTGAGCAGGAAAAGGCCGTACGGGGTATTCCACGGGCGCAATGGGAGGCTTGCCTCTAGGACGCCGGCGCCGGGCACGATCACGACGTCGTGTCGGCGCACCCACGCCGCGATGCGGAAGACATCGAGTATCCGGCTCGGAAGTCTCAGCACGCTCGCCAGCGGACCCGTCAGACGTTTCCCGTGACGATCGAAGAAGAACATTTGAACCGCGTCGATGCCGTAGTCCTGGGCCAAAGTCTCCGGTCCGGAGCACATGGCATCGATGACAGCTGACGGATGCCGGATCCGCAGGTACCGCAGCACCGCTTCCATCGAGGCGTCGTTTCCGATATTGCAGGACCCGAGAAGACCGAAGAGACCCACGCGATGCCCTTGCACCGCTGGAGCAGGACCCGCGTTCACGGGCCTACCGGTAAAACGGCTCCGCCTCCCGCGACGCGTATGTGATCCTTCACCATGACTCTCTCAGCTCCGTAACTGGATTGCGGATATCGGACGACTGTGGCCGTAGCAAAAGAGCACTGACCACTCTGTCCTGATACAGCCAGATGCTGGTGGAAGGGCGACGAGCAGTTGTTTCTGGTTCGCCGTCCGCCGGGTGATCGCTAGCGGGCCACCGCTGAATGGTTCAGCTCTACCTCCTCCAACAGTTGTCGGAGGTGTTCGAGGCACCGCCCCCTGGTGGGTCCGATGCTGCCGATGGGCATATCGAGTTGCTCGGCGATCTCCATGTATGGGAGCTCAAGATCGCTCATCAGCAAGCCAAGGAGGCGCTGACAGCGCGGCGGGAGCTTTTCGGCGGCCAGGCGTATTGCTCTGACCTGCTCTTCCTTCAAGAGATCGTGATCGAGAGGGTCCAACTCGTCGTCGGCCATCAGGTACATCGCATCAGTATCCGAGACCACGGCTCGTCGGGTAGCGATCCTGAGACTCTCTCGTCGCGAGGTTGTTGCCAGCCACGCACCGAGCCGCTCAGGCTGTTGAATGCGGTCGATGTTCTCCACCAGGCGAAGCCATGTCGTTTGAGACACTTCGGCTACATCGGCGTCATTCAGGCGGCACCGCCTGGCGATCGCTGCAACCAACCCACCGAAACGCTGGATAAGGGTATGCCACGCCTCACTCGATCCGGCACGGGCCTCGATCACAACCTGCGCGAGATCGCCAGCGTCGGCGTACCTCTTTTGGTTGGATCCGCGCCCAACCTCGTTGTCGGTCTCAACCAACTGATCGGTCATCACCATAAGTTCTCCCATTCGGTACCCCGCCGTTCTTATTCGGCTCTTATGCACACTGTCCGCCGCCACTTGCTTCAGCCGCACCGACATGGTCCCGAAATACTTGGGACGCGTCATCCACTTTATTGGGGAACAGATCGCGTTTAGTGGGGAACCATCGTGAATTGTCAGGGACTTGATCATGCTCGCTGGTTGCATGTCGTCCACCGATATCGCGTGAAGGCACGGCGTCGGGAAGAGCGGTTCCATGTGCGCGAGCGAAGTCGCCGGCGGGAACACGAGACGTGGACAGCCCGCTGGTCGCGACCCAGACAGCGCAACGGTATGAGATAGCAAGTGCATCCTCGGTGCAATAGGTCCTCTACACGGCGCTGTCACCAAGAGGCTGACGAGGTCGAGTTAAACGAGGTCGAGTTCGTCGAGAGTTTGCGACGTCACCGAGGTCGAGCTCGCGACACGCGCACAATGACGGATGGTCTCGCGCCACCCATCTGCACCACCGCCGGCACTACGCCTGAACTGCGAAGGGCGCCCTGGGTCATCCCCGCAGAAGCCCAGCCGAAACGGACTCGCGCGCACCGCGTGGAATATGAAGCGGGCTTGTGAGGCCTCAGTGCGAGCGGACCCGCCTACACATCACCTGTTGCACCCGAGGTGAGAGAAGATGATCCGGCCTGGCCCGGATCGCTCTCGTATCCGCACCCCATCACGGCGGCACGCGCATGATCGAGGCGACGCACGCATCGGCCGCGGTCTTCGATCGTCCGCGGCACCGATACGAGCATAGGCACTGCAATTATTCAGGTATCTGGTATCAGCGCTCCTGAACCGTGTATCTACACAGGTACTGCAAGCAATTAGGTATTTGGTATCAGCACAGGTACCTCTCCCCCTCGTGTAACGGCAGGGTGAAACGGGTAATGACAGAGCTAAAGCTGTCAAAATCGGATGATTGAGGAGGCGACGTGGATCGAGCGAACGACTTGTTCCAACTTCCCACGCAGGGCATTGGCCCTGCTCAGGGATGCAGGTCTTGCACAATCGTGGAGTCCGTCGCCGGCCTGAGCACCGTCGCAGGCGCCTCCTACGTTTCCGAAGCTGCCAACGAAGACGCCGTTGTTCTTCGCGGCCCCCAGTTCGCTGGTTTGGTCGTCATACCCAGGCTCTGTATAAGCGGGCTCGAGCAATTACCCCCTCTTTCCCGTGCCCATGTGCTCGCTGCAGTCCGATGTGCGACGCTCTTGGTTCGCCAGGCCAATCAAGACTCTACAAGCCGAATCGTGTCCCTTACCGATCCGTCGGCACCGGAGGGCCATGTGGCGTTTCAGGTGTTACCGAACGGCTCCGATGACTCGACGGGCGCCACGCCGTCATCATTCTCACGACCCTTTCGGCGCACCACCGCTGTTGCGAAGGTCGTCGCCGCTCGTTAGCATTTTGCGAAGCGGATCGGCAGTTTGACCGATGGACAAAATTGGCGTTGTCCATCGGAAGCATGAGTGAGACCGATTTGCAGCGATGGGCGGTAGGACGAATATGCGTGGAACGATCTGTGGCGACGTGCGTGGAGCGACTCGCGTCCAGGTATCGCCGCGGAGACGCACCGAGTCGTCGGCTTGGAGCGTTTTGGGTTGTGCAAACGTTGATTCCGCTCCTTTCCGATCATCGGATCCGGACCTCGAGAGCGCTGCGTCCGACGAAACCCCCGGGCGTGAGCAGAAGTCATGAGCAATCAGGTCCAAGGAAGCGATGGATCAGCGGGAATTCCTACGCGGATCCTGGTCACGGGGAACGATCTGTTGTCCGGTGCCCTGGCCAGCGCCCTTGAAACAAGGGGATTCACCACGATGCATATCGCTCCGAACGTGCCGGAGATCGAGTGTGGAATCGGGTGGAAGCCAGATCTCGTTCTCTTCGATGTCCGATCGTTCGACCTCGCCACCGGATGGTCGTTCGTCGAGCATTTCTCCCGAGCACGCCTACCGGTTTGCGTCATCGACGCAGCAGACGAGGACATTCGAAGGGCCGCATGGCTGCGAGTCGGGCTCTTGGAGGTCATCGACGGACGGGAACCGTTCGAGCACCTGTTCTTGACGATCACTCGCCTCCTCAGAATGGGTCTTCCACCACGGGCAGACCCGCAAACACCAGCGTCCTTGACCTCGACGCCCGCTCACCGGCCCGGGCCAGACCCCCGTTCACAACTTTTGGCGACACTGACAGATCGTGAGTTCGATCACCTGTTCCAGACGATTACTGGCCTCCTCCGAGCAGGTCTTCAACCACAGGCCGACCAGGGAGGGTCTGCGTCCGTCGCCTCAGCGCCTGCTGACCGGCCCTGGCCAGACCCCGGGCTACAACTTTTCGCAGCACTGACCAATCGCGAAAAGGTCGTCCTGGCGGAGTTGATGGAAGGCCACTGCGCGGAGGAGATTGCAAAGGCTGCGTTCTTGTCCATTTCGACTATTCGCTCACAAATCAAGTCGATTCTCCAAAAACTTGGAGTCAATTCGCAGCTCGCGGCCGTTGCATTGGCCCGCCGCGTCGGATGGTCGCCCGACAACGAAGACGCCACTACCAAACCAGCGAATGCCCGGCGAAGTCGCGCCTCATGATCAACGCTCAATCGGCTCTGTCCTAGTCGGCTTGCGTCACTCGGGCAGATAGCAACCACCTCGGGGTACGCCGCGGTGTATCTCAGGGCCGTTCCGCCGCTCGTCTGACGTATGAAGTCATCCCACTGCGGTTTGCTCGCACGATCCCCTTTGGCAGCATGAGAGTCGCTGTCTTCGGCCTCGGCTATGTCGGCACCGTCTCCTCGGCCTGTCTTGCCGCGAATGGTCATGATGTCTGGGGAGTCGATCCGGACGAATTGAAGGTTGCTGCCGTATCGGCCGGCCACAGTCCGGTCCTTGAACCGGGTCTGCAGTCCTTGGTGGCACAGGGTGTCGCCACGGGTGCACTTCACGCCACCACCCGGCCAGAAGAAGCGCTTGAGAATGCCGATGTGTCGCTCCTGTGCGTGGGGACACCATCCTCCGCGAGTGGCGAGTCAAATCTTGGCTACATCTATCGTGTGGTGGAGGACATCATCGAGTCACTCGGTGCCACAGAGTTCCATACCGTCGTCATCCGAAGCACGGTGCCACCCGGAACGGTCGAAGACGTCACCGCGATTCTGCAGGACGCCTTTTCGGACTCAGGTCCCGACGTCGCCGTCGCAATGTGTCCCGAGTTTCTCCGAGAAGGTACGGGGATTGCCGACTTCTACGCTCCCCCGTACACCGTGATCGGCGCCCAGGACGTACGAGCCATCGATTCGATCTCGCGCCTCTTCTCGTTTCTTGATGCTCCGGTTCGGGTAGTCCACCCGCGTACCGCCGAGGCGCTCAAGTACGCATGCAATGCGTTCCACGCCACCAAGATCTCCTTCGCCAACGAACTCGGTCGGATCTTCAGTCGACTTGGTGTCGACAGCCGGGAGGTAATGGATCTCTTCTGCGAAGACACCTCTCTCAACATCTCACCGCGGTACCTCCGACCCGGCTTCGCCTTCGGCGGATCCTGCCTTCCGAAGGATCTTCGGTCTCTCCTCTATCTGGCTCGTACCGAGAGCATCGACATTCCATTGCTCTCGGGCACCCTGGTGAGCAACCGACTGTCGATCGATGAGGCCATTGACCGCGTCGTTGCCGGTGAAGGCCGTCGGATCGCCCTGCTCGGGCTGAGCTTCAAACCTGGCAGCGACGACCTTCGTGAGAGCCCTTACGTCGAGCTGGCGGAGACCCTTCTGGGCAAGGGCTACGAGCTTCGCATCCACGATCCCATCCTCAACCCCACGTCCCTCGTCGGTGCCAACCGTCAGTACGTCGAATCGAAGCTTCCGCACCTCAAGCGCATACTCACCGACAGTCCCGAGGAGGCGATTGCGGACGCCGATATTGCGATCATCTCTCATTCGACCGACGCGGTCGTCGCGGCGTTGCTCGAATCGATGCCGTCGCGGATCATCGACCTTGACGGTCGGCTCGGATCGGAGATCGAGAATCTGGAGTGCTACGAGGGCTTCGCCTGGTGATTGGTCCCAGTCAGACCGAACAATCCTCGGCTGAGCCTGGGACTGAGAACGGTTCTACCCCGAGCAAGTCTCGACGCAGACGAGAACGAGTTCTCATCCTCGTGCAGAACCTATCGGTCCCGTTCGACCGCCGGGTGTGGCTCGAATGCCAGTCGCTGATCGCGGCCGGGTTCAGGGTCGCCGTCGTGTGCCCGAAGGCACCCGGGGACCCGACTTACTACAGGCTCAACGGAGTCGATCTCTACAAGTACCCGTCCTATGCTCCTGGCACATCGGGTGTGTCGTTCGTCCTCGAGTACATCTACTCATTCTTCGCCACCCTGTTCCTGAGCCTAAGAGCGAGCATGAGCGGCCGGTTCGCCGTCGTTCAGAGTTGCAATCCACCAGACCTCTTCTGGCCCATCGGGCTCCTGTTTCGAATTCTTCACGGATCATCGTTCGTCTTCGATCACCACGACCTCTGTCCTGAACTGTACGAATCACGGTTTCCGGACGGGAACCGATTGATATACCGAGCGCTCCGGCTCATGGAGCGCCGCACCGCAAGGACCGCGGATCACGTCATCTCCACCAACAACTCCTATCGACAGATTGTCGCCGATCGCGACGGGGTCGCGCCGACGAACATGACCGTCGTCCGCACGGGGCCGGACCTGACCAAGCTCCGTCGCACCACAGCCGAGCCGAGCCTTCGACGAGACAAGCCCTATATGGCTGCCTACCTCGGTGTGATGGGGCCTCAGGACGGGGTCGATCTCGTGTTGGAAGTGGCGAATCACGTCGTTCACAACCTCGGTCGCCGTGATATCGGCTTCACCCTCATCGGATCGGGCGATTGCTACGACGACCTCGTGGCATTGAGTCATCGGCTCGACCTCTCTGAGTTCGTCACCTTTACTGGCCGCATTCCCGATGCTGACGTGGCCACGATCCTGTCCACCGCCGATGTGGGCATCTCGCCCGATCCCAAGAATCCGCTGAACGATGTATCCACGATGAACAAGACGATGGAGTACATGGCTTTCGCTCTTCCCGTCGTCGCTTTCGATCTCCGTGAGACGCGGTTCTCGGCCGGCGACGCAGCGGTCTATGCAACCCCGAACGACGTCGGCGAGATGGCGCAGCTGTTGGTTGATCTTCTCGATGACGAGCCCAGGCGTCGCGAAATGGGAGGGGCGGGACGTGTTCGGGTCGAGCAGGAGCTGGCCTGGGACCATCAATCTCCTCTCTTCGTCGACGTGTACGAGTCGCTGACCGAGAGCTCTCCCTCTCGTGTTGCCGTGACGGCCGGGAGCTGACCTGTGTGCGGCATAGCGGGCGCCTACCAGCAAGTCGACGGGCTCATGGCGACCCAGAAGATGGGCCGGTGCCTCGACCATCGGGGTCCGGACGAGGAGGGTTTCTTCTCGCATGCGGACGGGCGTATCGACGCGCATTTCGCCCACCGTCGTCTTTCGATCATCGACTTGCAGCACGGTCAACAACCGCTGGTCAAGCAACCTTTGGTGCTCTGTTACAACGGAGAACTCTACAACTACCGACAGATCAGGGCCGAGCTCGCCTCGGCTGGGGCCACCTTCACCACCAACTCGGACACTGAAGTCATCCTCGAGGCGTGGCGTCGCTGGGGCCCCAAATGCTTGCCGCGCTTTCGAGGGATGTTTGCGTTTTCCATACTCGATCAATCCACAGGTTGCCTCTTTCTCGCTCGAGACCAGTTCGGCATCAAACCGTTGCACTTCATTCGCCGTAAGGACGGAGTGGTGTTCGCCTCCGAGCTGAAAGCACTTGTGAATGTCTTCGGTTCCGAATTGCATATGCGTCCCCAGGCACTCGCAGCGTCCATGCTCTATTACTGGGTGCCGGATCAGATGTGCTCAATACAAGGTGTGGAAAAGCTCGCACCGGGGAGTTGGGCTGAGTTCCGACCTGATGGCACGAGTCGCGTCGAGTCGTACTGGAACATCGTGGAGGAAGCGGCAAATGCTCAGGAGACCAGCTATGACCTGAGAGAGGTCCTGGAAGACTCGGTGAAAGCCCACCTCGTCGCGGATGTCCCAGTGTCAAGCTTCCTCTCCGGTGGTCTCGACTCGAGCATCGTGACCGTACTGGCGAAACAGTCCAACCCTCAGATCGACGCCTACACGATTACATTCCGGGCTGAGGACCAGCGGCTCGAAGCGATGCCCGATGACGCCGTCTACGCCCGAAAGGTCGCACAGCAACACGGCATCGAGCTGCACGAGATCGAGCTTCAGCCTGACGTGGTGGACTTGTTGCCGAAGATGGCTGACATCCTCGACGAACCCGTTGGCGATCCAGCCGCGATCAACACACTTCTCATGTCAGAGGGCGCCCGAGCCGCGGGCGTCAAGGTCATTTTGTCGGGGACGGGTGCTGATGAGCTCTTCGGGGGATATCGGAAACACTTGGCATGTGTGCTGGCTGGGCGATACCGGGGGCTTCCTTCTTTCGTCCACCGCTCGACGAACGGCGTCATAGAGCGACTACCCGTCACCGCCGCAGGTCGAGGCCTTCGCTATGCGCGGTGGGCTAAGCGATTCGCAACGTTTGCCGAGCTTCCCGAGGAGGCGGCCTTCCGTAGGAGCTACAGCCTGTACGCCCCTGCCGAGTTGGCGGCGCTTCTCAGCCCCGATCTGCAGCGGGATATCCACGATGTCTTCGAACAGCACTCGAACATCTACCGGGACAATCGACTTTCAGACCAGGTCAACCGCATGTGCCTGGCCGACACCCGAATGTTTCTTCCTGGCCTGAACCTTGCCTACACCGACCGAGCCAGCATGGCCGCATCAACCGAAGTCCGGGTTCCCTTCGTCGATCCCGACGTGTTCAGGGCCGCGTTCTCACGGGCAGGGAAAGACAAGGTGTCCGGGAGAAGCGGAAAGATCGCATTGAAGCGTGCTGCCGAAGCCTGGCTCCCAAAAGAGATCGTGTACCGACCGAAAGCCTCCTTCTCCGCGCCGCTCAGGGCGTGGGTCACACGAGATCTACGCCAAGTGATCGATGACTCGCTGCTCGGAGGAGAGCTTGTGGGTACAGGGTTCCTGAACAGGCAAGCCGTTACCGCGTTGGTTGAAGAGGACCGCTCAGGGCGAGAGGACCGGTCCAAGCAGATCTGGCAGCTGCTCACCCTCGAGTTCTGGTATCGCCACAACCGCCAAGCCGGAGTGACGATGTGACTCCATTTCAAGAAAGGAAGTCGGAAGACCAGTGAAGCAAGTCGCCCAGAACTACCGCTCAGGGGAGCTCGCCGTCATTGACGCGCCCGCACCGTCCTGCGCCCCTGGCGGAATCCTTGTGCGATCTCTCTACTCCTTGATCTCCACAGGGACTGAGATGATGAAGGTGGAAGAGTCCAAGTTGTCACTCGTCGGCATGGCACGCGCTCGTCCCGACCAGGTGAAAAAGGTGCTCGAGACCGTTCAGCAGCAGGGCGCGCTTACGACGTACAAGAAGGCCATGAACCGCCTCGACTCGTACTCACCCTTGGGTTACTCGCTTGCGGGTGTGGTGCTCGAGGTGGGAAAAGGGGCTGAGGAGTTCGCCGTCGGTCAACTGGTGGCATGCGCCGGCAATGAATTTGCCCTTCATGCCGAAATCAACTGGGTACCGACCAATCTCTGTGTGGCCGTACCCGATGGCGTGTCGCCTCAGTTGGCGGCATTTGCCACTGTGGGCTCGATCGCTCTGCAAGGGGTTCGCCAAGGAAACGTCCAAATTGGAGATACCGCGTGCGTTATCGGCCTGGGTTTGGTCGGGCAGCTGGTCGTGCAACTCCTCGTGGCCTCCGGCGTTCAAGTGGTCGGATTGGACCCAGACGAGGAACGATGCCGTTTGGCGGAGAAGGCCGGCGCTCTTCTGTGCACTGCGCCTGACGACGACGGATCGAGGGCAGTGGAACAGACGCTGTTCAAAGCCTCGGGCGGACTTGGTGCCGACCGCATTTTCCTCGTTGCTGGAGGTTCCTCCAATCAACCGGTGGAACTTGCGGCACGCCTCGCACGGGATCGAGCAACGGTGGTCGACATTGGCAAGGTGAAGCTGGATTTGCCGTGGAATGATTACTACGAGAAGGAACTCGACCTCCGGTTCTCCCGCTCGTACGGTCCCGGCCGATATGACCCTAAGTACGAAATCGAAGGAGTCGACTACCCAGCTGGCTATGTGCGGTGGACCGAGCGACGCAATCTTCACTGCTTTGTCAATTCTGTAGCAAGAAAAGAAGTCGATCCCGAGCCCCTCATCGCCGGGATCTTCCCTCTCCAGGATGCGCCCAGCGTGTACGAGCAGCTCGGCTCTGGCGTCTTGAAGGGTGTCGGCTTCCTCTTCGAGTACGACACACCGGACGAGCCCGATCACCAGGTTCCGAGTCACACTCGCTTCCAAGCGGGGCCCAGTAAGCAAACGACATCTTTGCCTTCGCATTTCTCGCCGACTCAGGGTCACGGTCACGACAAAGGTTCGGTGAGGGTCGGTTTCATCGGAGCCGGAAACTACGCCTCGTCGATGCTCCTTCCGCACCTCGCGAATCAACCGGGGATCGAGCTTTCCCATGTCGCGACACGCCGCTCGCTGTCCGCCATCAACGCGCAGCGCAAGTTCGGATTTGCGGATGCCGGAACCAACACGGAATCTGTCTTTGAGGACCCGACAATCGACGCCGTCTTCATTGTCACCCGACACAGTGCCCATGCCGAGTTGACTTGCCGCGCCCTCGAGGCAGGAAAAGCGGTGTTCGTGGAAAAGCCGTTGGCTCTCACATCTGATGAGCTTGAGCGCATTCTCACCACGGTGGATTCCACCGGCAACGACAAGGTCATGGTCGGATTCAACCGGCGATTCGCTCCGCTCCTCGTGGAGATGCGGGAACGGTTCGGGCGATCTTCCGAGCCGACGAACGCCAGGTACCTCGTGAATGCAGGACGGCTCGCGGCCGACAGCTGGTACCGAGACACCGACCTTGAAGGCTCTCGCTTCGTGGGCGAAGGTGGCCATTTCGTTGACACCATGAGTTGGTGGATCGGAAGTGATCCGGTGGAGGTCATGACCATGCCGGCGGCCGGTGCCGACGAGGTGCAGGTATGTATTCGCTACCGAGACGGGTCGCTGGGCACCGTGACCTACTTGACAAACGTGCACCGGAAGTTCCCCAAGGAGACCTTTGAGGCCTCGAGAGGCGGTCGAACCGCTCGGCTCGACAATTTCAAGCGTGCCACCGTCTGGTCAGGTGCCCGCGCTCGTGTCAGTCGGCACTTCGGCTCTCCTGACAAAGGTCAGGCCGCGGAAATCAAGGCCTTCATCGACGCAGTGCGCACAGGTGGACCCATGCCCATCTCTCTCGAGTCGCTCTCGGCCACGACACGCGCCACCCTCGCTGCGGCTTCGGTAGCCGCTGCTCACACGCTACAGCCTCTGTGAATCCCATCCTGGAGGCCGCCTTTGAGCGGACCGCGCGATGAATTCGGTCGAGCTCCAATGGCGCCTGCAGCGACTGTCCAAGATGTCCGCCTCCGAAGTCAGATGGCGCGTCTCTGAACATGTACGTCGCAGACGGTGGGCCTCCCGGCAGGTCGTACCCGAGGTCCCAACTCAATCGTCGTGGCCCCACTCTGCGACGCACAAAGACGCACCCTGGAACTTGATTCGGGATCCTCGTTTTCACAGCTCTCCGACCGGAGTGATGCGACAAGAGGTACCGACCGAGGTACAGCGGAAGGTCATAGAGGCAGCGAACGAGATCCTGGCCGGTCGATGGCAGCTCCTTGGCACCTCGCGTCAGGACATGAAGGACCCAGACTGGTTTTTCGATCCGATCACCAGAAAGCGAGCACCTCAGGTCGACTACTGCTTCAAGGTCAACCATCGTTCAGAGGACGTTACGGGGAACGTCAAGCAAATTTGGGAGCTCTCCCGGATGCACCACCTTACGGTGCTCGCGGCAGCATTCAGCATCTCAGATGATGAACGCTACGCAGAACGCGCTGGCGCGCATCTCCGTTCTTGGTGGATTCAGAACCCCTTCCTCTCGGGCATCAATTGGACGAGCGGAATCGAAGCCGGGCTGCGGCTGATTACCTGGGTGTGGGTGCGCCGTCTGCTGGACGGGTGGGTTGGAGTGGCTGATCTTTTCGAACGCAACGAGGTAGCACGTGCCCAAACGTGGTGGCACTTGCACTACCTGTCTTCCTTTCGCAGTCGCGGATCGTCGGCCAATAACCACGTCATCGCCGAAGCCGCTGGCCAGCTGGTCGGCGCACTCGCGTTTGACTGGTTCGCCGAGAGCGATCGCTGGCGCCAGGAAGCCACTTGCGTCATCGAGGACGAGCTGAGGAACAACACGTTCCCTAGTGGCGTCAATCGAGAGATGGCCTTTGACTACCACGGTTTCGTCACCGAGCTCGCTGTAGTCGCCGCAGCCGAGGCGAATTGGGCGGGCTGTCCTCTTTCACCCGAACTCTGGGCGTCGCTGTATCGCATGTTCGACGTGGTTGCTGCAACGGTGGATGTGCAGGTTCGCGCTCCGCGCCAGGGAGATGGGGACAACGGGATGGCCCTCGTCCTCGACCCTCCCGCCGCCGAGCGGTGGTCAGGCCTTCTCGCCATCGGCGAGGCGCTGTTCGACGCTCCGGGATGGTGGCCGACAGTGGAACCCACGGCGACCAGTACAGTCCTGGCGTCGATGGCAGGTCGTCACATCTCGGTTCCCTCAGAACATCGTCCGAGTCATTACGCCGATGCCGGCATGACCCTTCTTCGCAGTTCACCATCGGACGGAAGAGAGATCTGGTGCCGATGTGACGCAGGCCGACACGGGTTCCTGTCGATTGCCGCGCACGCTCATGCCGATGCCCTCTCGGTCGAAGTACGACACGATGGGGTCGATGTGCTAGCCGATCCTGGGACCTACTGCTACCACGGCGAACCCAGTTGGCGCAGGTATTTTCGCTCGACTCTGGCCCACAACACCATCGAGGTGGGTGGCCAAGACCAATCCAGCTCGGGCGGTCCGTTCTTGTGGACTCGCCACGCGCAAAGCACGCTGGTCGGATTGGAGAGGGACGAACGGGGGGACGTCACCGCGTGGTCCGCCGAGCACGACGGCTACGGGGCCCTCAATCCACCGGTCCTCCACCGCAGGTCGGTTCGATTGGACAGTCGTCTTCGGCGACTGGAGATCGTCGACTGCCTCGAGACGACCGGAAGTCACGCAATCCGGCTTGCGTTTCACCTGGGCCCCGACATCGATGCCCGCATGGTCGGAGAGACTGTGGACCTCTCTTGGGCCCACGGGGCCACCACGCGAACTGCCGAAGTTTGCATACCCAATGGACTCTCGTGGTCGCTCACGAGAGGTCAGACCGACCCGGTCCTCGGTTGGTACTCCGCACGGTTTGGGGAGAAGCAGCCGGCCTGGAGTGTTGTCGGAGAAGGATCCTGCAGTGGGCTCGGTTCGGACTCCTTCACGACGGTGCTCCAGTTCGTTGGCTGAGCTGGGCCGCCGTCCTCCAGTCGCCGCCAACCGCCGTTCTTCCCTCGAGAATTCGGGTATCTGGCCCACCCTGGTCTGCTCTAATAGAGCGTGACGCACCTGTTGAGAACCCCCTGATGGCAATTCGCGCGGGCACGACATCCCCTCGGAGTTCCGACCATTCCCTACCCGCGGAGGCGGCAGGCAGCCAGACGCGCCTGAACATAGCTCTCAACCTGCTCACAGAAGACCCGCGTCAACCGTCCGGAGCTCACTGGTGCTGGACACGCATAGTGCCCGAGATGGCTAGTCGACTTCGACCGGGCGAATCGCTCAACCTGATGGTCAGCCCCGCTGTCCGACACTATTTCCCAGAGTGCGGAGATTCTGTTCGCTACATAACCTTTCCGTGGTCGAATGAGCGTCGGGTCTTGCGTACAGCGAGTGAACACCTGATGTCACCCGTGCTGCTCCCCCGCCACAACGTCGATCTGCTGAGCACCGCCATTGCCCCGCTGGTGAACCCCACGCGTTCACTTGTGATCCACATGAAGACGATGCATGCATACTCGGCTCCGGAATCCATCGCCCTCGCGCCGCGCACCTACCGTCGGTTGAACTATCAGCGCTCGGTCCGCCTGGCGGACGCGGTCATCGTAAACTCCAACAGTCTGCGTGCCGAGATAGACGAGTATCTCGAGGTCGATCCACAGAAGGTCAGCCTCATCTACGAAGCAGTCGACCACGACATCTTCAAGCCAGGTAACACCGATGCAGCACGGGCCCACGTGGCCGAGCACGGTATCTCCCGGCCGTTCGTGCTCTTCGTCTCGTCCTTGTGGCGCTACAAGAACTGTGACGGCTTGTTGCGGGCCTGGAAACTCGCTCGCCACGAGCTCGGGGGGCGTCAGCTCGTCATCCTCGGGGCAGAGCGTGATCAACGATACGGGGTCGAATTGCACGAATTGGCGATCGAGCTGGGCATCGCAGAGGACGTGGTCTTCGTCGGTGGAGTTCCAAACGAGGAAACCGTTCAGTTCTACCGAGCCGCCGACCTCCTGGTGTACCCGTCCTTCAACGAGACCTTCGGGTTGCCAATCCTTGAAGCGATGGCGAGCGCCTGTCCAGTCGTCACGTCCAACATCAGCTCGATGCCCGAGATCGCCGGTGGAGCAGCCATTCTCGCTGACCCTCATGATCCGAGTTCCATCGCTCAATCGATCCTTCAGGCCACGGGTTCCGATATGTCCAGAATGCGAGCCGAGGGGATCCGTCGAGCTCAGGAATTTACCTGGGGTGCGGTCGCAGCGGGGACTCTCGACGTATATCGGGAGGCTGCAGCGAAGCGGAGCAAGCAGCGAGGTGGATCTCACTAACAGACCGGCCGGCGCTTTCTCGGCCATTTCCTGTCGGGCGAGAGGAACGCCCTGTAAGGACAAGCGGATCCGTCGCGACACCATGAATAGGCACGGCAAGTAATGTCACAGATGGTTCATCAATCAATTTGTTCAGTGAGATGTTCGCGCAGGAGATACCGCTGACTGCCGTTCAGGGTACGAGAGGTGGGCGCGAATCTTCGGAAGAGGTCGCGCCTGAATTGTCCGGCGAGACGGCGGCAACTCCGGTCGGAGTCCGGCAAACGCCGAACCGGCCTGCCCAAAAATGGGCGCTTGCAGGCCTCGTGATCTTCGTCTTGGCCATCGCGGTGCTTGTGGCCGGGACCTTACGGTTCATTGTGTTTCCCACGGTGGATCAACCGCGACACGTCGACGCCATCGTGAGCTTCAATGGCAGCAACGAAGGAACCCGAGAGGCCGACGCAGTGTCGCTGGCGAAGAAGGGATATGCCCCGGTACTTCTCTTTTCCAAGGGCAGCGCATTGGCCGACACTCCCTGCCCCAAAGTCTCTCGGATTTCAGTCGTCTGCTTCGTGGACGTCACAGGTAACACCCGAGGCGAAGCAGAGTGGGTCGGACGCTACGCCCAGCGCCACCACTGGCACAGTCTCTTGCTCGTGCCGGGTCGAGGTCAGGCCACACGAGCCCGGCTCCTCACAGAGCGATGCTTTCCTGGAGATCTGGTGGTCGTCCCGGCAGACGAACCACGCCCGCCTCTTTCCCAGATCGTTCATGAATGGGGGGGTCTGTTCGATGCTGCCCTCATCAACCGAAGCTGTTGAGTTGCTGCCCGGTCCGATGACGAGAATCGACCAAGTGGGCGGCACTCGGAATCATGCACTTCGGTTGCAAAGAGGTGGAAAACGTTGGCCACGGCCCCGTGGCGCCGGAAGCACACTGGGCTGCTCAATGCGTTCCGACGCTCGACCTGACCAGCGAGGCTGACGGAGCGGGCGTAAAGAGCTCATTTGGCCGAAAATATGCCGGATCTAGGAGATACCCGCGGATCACCGGCCTGCTGGGACAGACCGTTCCCGTGCTGAAGGCCACAACCCCCATTCGAAACCGGAGCTGTCGAGTGGTTGTTCGTATCGGGGCGAGGTTCTGTCGCTCTATGCAGGGTGTGGATTTTTTGGGGGCGCCACGGGCGTTGCAAGGAATTTCAACTTCGCTGCAGCGCCGAGCGGGCGAATTGAGGCGGAGAGGCGCGAAATGACAGCCATCGGTCAGTCGCCCACATGTCCGTCCCCGCGTCAGGGCTTTCCAGTTGTGCCTCCTCAACGTGCATCCGGTGGCAGGGGTTGACCTCTGTGCCGCCGTACTCTTCGCATCTGTACCGACTGGTCCGAAAGATTCGGAAGATTCCATCCCGGATCGGCAACGCACCCGCCTACATTGGTCGCTTCGCTCGTTCCCTGAAAGCAGATCCCGTCGAGACCCTGCGGTCCATCCCTGAGGTCATCTCGAGTCATCTGTTCGATGTCACCGTCGAGTATCAGGTGGAGGAGGATTTCGGTCCTGCCTTCCACGAGCTCCTCGGCCTTCCGTGGCCGTGTGACGAACTCGAACATTTCCATGTCGTTTGGGCGGACATCGAGAGGGAGCTCGCCGCGCTCGGACTCGCCGTCGGTCGTTGGACCTACGGGCAATACAGCGACGCTGATCCCGCGTTGGGCGCCGTCACGTGGTGTGCCGTACGGCACCTCCGTCCGGAGAAGGTGATCGAGACGGGGGTGGCCCGGGGTGTAACGAGCCGGCTCATTCTCGAGGCCATGTCCCTCAACGGTGACGGACACCTCTGGAGCGTGGATCTTCCGCATCCGTTGCGCCCAGAGCTTCACACCGAGACAGGTTCCGCAGTCTCGTCAGCGCTCCGAGACAGGTGGACCTATGTTCGAGGGTCGAGCCGTTCTCGACTCCCGGCGCTCGTCTCCTGTCTCGGGAACGTGGACATGTTCGTGCACGACAGCCTTCATACCGCCCGCAACATGCGATTTGAACTTCGTACCGTGTGGCCCGCGATAGGCCGTGGAGGTCTTGTCCTCGTGGACGACGTGGAGAACCAGTCGTTTCGTGACTTTGTTCAAGAGTCGGGCCGACCTCCATCAGCTGTGATTCGCTCGGCCGACGGACCATGGATGTTCGGCGTGTTGAGCAAAGTTGGTCCAACGGAACATCACGCTGACCGGCTCTCGACTCGTGTGCCTACGTCGGCGCCCCTGCGCCAAGGAGTCGCCCAGGACGCAGACTCCTCCAAGGGTCAGAGAAACTGACACCGTTGTGACCTCGACCCACGATCGTTCTTGCGAGAATTTCGATGCCCTTGTCCTCGACGGGCATGCGAGACAAGCGCTTGTCACCACCCGCACGCTGGGTCGCGACGGACTGCGGGTCGCCACCGCTGAATGTTCTGACTTGTGCGATTCACGCTTGGGAGTACCGACGTTTGCCTCCCGTTGGTCTCTACGGAAGAGCAGGCTTCCCAGCTACCATGACGACCCCAACGCATATGCCGAAGCAGTAATCGATCTCGCCCGTGCCCACCCATCGCGCGTGGTCATTCCGTCGATGGATGGCTCGGTGGCCGCTCTCCGATCATGGCGCTCATGCTTTGAACAACACGGCATCGCACTCGCTCTCGCATCGGAGGCGGCACTCGACGCCGCGAACGACAAGAAGCACACACTCGCTTCAGCCGCCGAGCTCGGAATTCCGTGCCCGCGAACCATCCCGATCGAGTGTGCCGAGGATGCTCGGGCGGCCCTCGCTGAGGTGGGGTACCCGGCGGTCATCAAGCCAACCCGGTCCTGGGTTTCCAACGCTGACAGTAGGACTCGGGTGGTGTCGAAAGCCGTCCTCGAGGAGTCCGAGGCCGTCCGCTGCGTGGAGGAACTCATCATGCTGGGCGGTTCACCCGTCATACAGCAGATGGCCCACGGACCTCGCGAAGCGGTAACCGTCTTTTACGCTCACGGAAAGGTGTGGGCTACGTTCGCGCAGGTCGCATACCGCACCACCCCGGTTCTTGGTGGGGTGTCGGTTGTGCGTGAGAGCATACCCATGCCGGCCGACCTGGAGTCAGCCGCTTTGGCTCTTGTACGCAACCTCGATCTGGAGGGTTGTTGCGAGGTCGAATTCCGCCGGGATGCCGAGGGTCGCCCGCTTTTAATGGAGATCAACGCCCGCTTGTCCGGTTCGGTCGAAGTGGCAACTCGATCAGGCGTACCGTTCCCCGCTCTGCTCTGGCAGTGGGCGGCGCGTCGACCTCTCGCTGCCGTGTCGGGCTACCAGGCCGGGGTCAAGATGCGGTACTTGAAGGGTGACATGAAGTGGTTGTGGGAAAACATCGAAAGCCGCGGACGGCAACCCGACGGTGTGCCGCCACAGACAGCCATCGCGACCTTCGCGAGAGATTTCATCCACCGCCAGAGCTACGACTACATGGATAGACACGATCTCGGGCCTGCAGTGACCGCCCTTGCCAGCAATGTGAACCTCGCCCGACACAAGCTCACCAAGATCACACCGTCCCGCCGAACCGGCGTCGACCCGAACTTGATCCCGAAAGGAGCAACACCTTGACCAGCACTGACGTGGCAGTAATCGGAGTTGGACCAAATGGACTCTCAGTGGCCGCCCATCTACGGCAAGCGGGAGTCGAATACCGGGCGTTCGGTCGCCCGATGGGTGCATGGCGATTCAACATGCCTGCCGGAATGCGTTTGAAATCCGAACCATACGCATCCGACCTTTCGGCTCCGCGCTCCGGCTTCTTGGCCCGCGACTACTGCAGCCAGGCCGACGAGGTTTATCCCGAGCGGGTTATCCCTCTTTCACGGGAGCAATTCATCAACTACGGAACCTGGTTCGCAGACAAACTCGTTCCTGACATTGACGAAACCGAAGTGGTTTCGCTGTCGAGAGAATCAACCGGTGGCTTCTTGATCCGTACCGCCAATGACGAGTCGATACGTGCGAACAAGGTCGTTATCGCCACTGGCATTATTCCGTTCGCCTACGTGCCGCCAGAGCTGTCGGGACTACCGCCGGGACTCCTTTCCCACTCGTCGGCACATTCGAACCTGGAACAATTCCGCGGCAAGGAGGTCGTGGTCGTCGGAGGGGGCTCGTCAGCCCTCGAGACCTCGGCCCTGCTCCTTGAGCAGGGAACATCGGTCAAGATGATCGTCCGTGACAGCAGCGTGTCCTGGCCGACCCCGAACCCCGACAGTCCGACCAGACTGCAACAGTTCCGGAGGCCGGTCGTCCGGCTGTGCGAAGGGTGGACCTGCTGGGCCTATGACCGGTTGCCCGATGTATTCAGGCACCTGCCGAAGGACATGCGGGTCGAGAAGAGCTTGGGCTTCCTTGGCCCCGCTGGCGCCTGGTGGCTGCGCGAGCGAGTCGAAGGCAAGGTGCCGCTGCTCTTCGGCCACCATGTCCTTGAAAGCTCGGCCGCGGGCGATCGCGTCCAGCTTCGCCTGAGCGATGCCACGGGTGCCGCAGTTACCGAGACGGCAGATCACGTCATTGCCGGAACGGGGTTTCGCTTCGACTTGACCCGCCTTGAGTATCTCACGCCCTCTCTGCGCGCAGATCTCAAAGTGTTTGCTGGTGCCCCCATTCTCGATCACCACCTTGAGTCCAACGTGTCCGGCCTTTTCTTCACCGGCGCTTTGGCCGCTCCAAGTCTGGGCCCACTCATGCGCTTCGTCGCGGGCACGCATTTCACGGCACCCCGCGTCATGCATCGGCTCCGTAGCAAGAAGACGGTCCGATCTCTGTCCGCTTCTCGCGACACACAATCCCGCACACCCCGCAGTCAGGGTGGTCAACAAGAGGAGGCGGGCGTCGGCTCATCGCGTGGTCTGCCATAAGCGTCGGAAGGAGATCCGGCACCCCAATCCACACCTAACGGGGCTTCGCCCCAGCCCGACGAATCGGCGTTCGCGCCACTCGCACCTCGGTCACAGCAGGCGAAGGGCTGGGGCAAAGCCCCCGGGAACTCAATGACGGCCAGTTGACGTGAGTGGGGGCTCGGACCGAGCCTAGGTGGGGGCCACTGGGGCTTGGCCTTGAACCGCACGAAGGGGTTGGTTGCCCGACTGTGAGGGCGATGTCGACCGGAACCCGAAGATGACCGTAGCCCGTTCGGTGGCCGACGTTCTCGACGGCCACGTCACCCTCGAGGTCGAATCCATCGACCGGATGCATCAAAGACGACGTCGCCCACTCCTACCTGGCCGACTTCGATGGCGACGAAGGGGTGCTCTTCGTCGGCAAGGTCCAGGAGAAATTGAGTAGTGCAGCGCCTGGGCGGCTGCAGAGTGCAGGCTCCGTGACCAGCAGTAACGTCTGGTCTGGAAGCCGAAGGGTGCATGATAGTCCTGAACCCCCGCCACGAGAACGAGAACGGTTCATCGGATTCTGACGACGAAGCCGACCACCTCCAGAACTACTTCCTTGCGGGCATCTCCGCTATAGAGAGGTTCAACGAGTTGAGCGTCACCCATCGCAACGTCGGCCGGGCCTCGTACCTGCCTACAGGGTTGACGGGATCGGCGCCGACGTCCTGCTCTGGTGGTGGGCCAGGGTGTCTACTTGTTGATCGAACGCGGCGGGGCATCCATGGCCGTTCAGCTGGACGCTCCTGGCGTGGGTGACTCCTGGTCGGGTGCGGTTGAGCCGCTCGAGCCCCCTTTCGCCACCCGGGACAACTCCGGCCTACATGTCGGTTATCTGTTCCTCGACGACGAGACAGCCGAGGTCGCAAAGCGCCTTCGCCCTCGACTCGTGCGGCGATGGTCCGTCTGCGGCACCGAACCACGTCCTCACTCAAACCTGAGAAACATTCGTAGGTCCAAGCTTGCCGTTCAGCTCGTCCCGACGGCCCCGATGAACGTGCCGGGACCAACACTTGTCTGAGGGTTCCACACCGCAACGATAATCTGGTCTCCAGGCGTGAATACGAAGCCGTCCTCACCGTATTCCGGCCCGAAACCGGTCAGCACGATCTGATTGTCGGTCCATGATGAGACCGTGCAGCTGACGATATCGGCGACCTCGCCGCCGTTGCAGGCAGACCACGCGACGGGGGAGGTCGAACTGTCCTGAATGTAGAGGTCGAGGTTATTCGAATCGTTGTAGGGCGATTGACTCCCCAAACAGCTTCCATCAATGTCGACATTCTGAGTGGCACCGGCCTGGAAGGTTCCAACAGACGTGATGTCGGGGACGCACAGTGGCGGGTGTGGGCGTGAGGAGGTGCCCACGGCACTCGTCTGAAAGGTCGTCGGGCCGACAAGCGTTTGCGGATTCCAGACCGCGACAATGAGCTCGTCTCCTGCCTTGAGCCGATGGCGAACAGTGCCGTACACGCCGTTGAATCCGGTGAACGTGATCTCATCGTTGGTCCAGGAAGAAACGCTGCAGGTAATGCCGTCGCTTACCCCGAGATTGCATGCAGACCACGGAACCGTCGCCGACCGATCCGAGATCATCAAGTTGAAGGTGTCGGAAGCATTTAGCGCTGGGCCTGTCCCAAAGCACGATCCGAGGATCTCGACCGATTGAGAGGCCTGTGCCTGAAACGTGCCCACAGAGGTGATGGATGGAGTGCACGGAGTCGAAGAAGTCTTGTACTTGGCCGTTCCAGAAAATGACGCTCCTAGGAGAGTCATGGTGAAATGATCACCCGAGCTGAGCAGCGCGACTCCTGATCCGATGGGATAGGTGCCGTACTGCGATCCGAAACCAAAGACGACTTTTGTGGCCGAGTATGACTGGACAATTACCCCGATGCAGTCGTAATCGGGGGTCCCTTCTCCCGCATTCCAGCCGTCGGTGCTGTCAGCGAATAGGAAATTGTTGCCGTAGTCGGAGCCCGTCCCGCAGGACGAGCTGGGAGATCCGAGTCCGGCAATCGTCCCAAAGTTCGTTCCTCGCACAGTTATGCTCGGAGCTGAGACCGTCCCGCGAAGTGTTACGCCGGCGATCGATGGCGCCCCAGTAGCTGAAGCCGGACCCAGCCCGAGCACCGACGCTGCGAGTGCGGCCACCAACAGGGCAAGCGACAGAATCAATCCCGTACGTCCGCGCGCGTGGACTCTGAACGCAGAGTTCATTCGATATCACTCTCCCTCGTTGAGATCGACCTTTCTCTGGCGGCATCGCCCGCGGCCGTTTTCTCTCAGGGTTCATCACTGAGATCGACCCACCGGACATCGAAACCCGCAAACTCAGAGTCAGCTGAGTTCAACGAACACATTGATCCGAATGGCGACCAGAGTCAACCGGGGTGTAATCACCCGGAGTCGATGTGCGTCTTGCCACGCGTAACCCATGAGGAGGGTGCACCAATGCGGTCTATCCATTTGTCGGAGCAGAACCCCTGAGACATCGGCCACCAAGACGATAGCGCCGCTACTGAAACATTCACGCATCAAGTGCACGCGCGAACTGCGATTCGTGGTGTAGCCGGCCGATAGGCCGCGCAAGAAGGTGCATCTCACTGGCTCGGTGGCGGTCGTTGCCGAGTGTCAAACCCGCGGAGGCCGGATGGACGCCGACGTCGACTTGCGCTGCCGGGCCTACGGGGAGCGCACGGACAGCCGGGTCAACCTGCCGCAACGGGCATCGGAGCGGGCGACAGAACACCAGGGTCTCTTCCAGCGTCGGACTCCAGGTTCTTTCGCACGAGTCCGCCCGCGCCCGTGGTGTTCGTGGCGTCCGCCGCCTCTTCTCGTTTAGTAGGACCTCAAAGATTGATGCGGTGGTCGTCGCGTCTGGGGATGATCCTCAGATCGGGCGATCCCTCGTGCATCACCGGGAGACAGCTCCAACCTTCGATAATCACGCCTCCTGTCACTACCGAGTTGTAGCACGCGACTGGGGTTCCATGTAAGGGGACGACTCTTTCACCGAATTCGCTGCGAGCTGCCAAAGCGCGTTCCTGAGAGCCTGAGCTCGAATCCAACGTCGGCCTCTCCTCTGGGAGATGACATCACATCTCGCTCGTTCGGGTCCCCTCCTGCGCCACAGGATCACCAGGTGGTGCCTCACCCGGAACGCCGCATCGTGCGCGACTGCATCGAGGCAAGGTTGTCGATGGACCAGCCATTCACAAAGATGCTGTCGCGAAGAGCCTCGACGCCGACGCCACCTACGGAGTTGTTGAAGACTCGGGAGTCCTGGCCGGTCTCACGAGTCGTCGCCGAACAGCCTCAAGGCTGGCGCCGCCTCGACCGACAGGCTGAGAATGCGTCTCATGAAACGTTCGGCGAACCCGGGACTGCAGTAACAGCATCGCCGTCAGCGTGACGCTCGATGTCAGCAGATCTGCGGCTGCAGCTCCTGTCACGCCAAATGCGGAGGCCAACACACAGACGGCAGACACCGAGAAGGCCAGTCTGACCAGTTGCAGCATGAAGAGCGGTCGGACCTGGCGTGTGGTGGTCAGGTTGAGAATCGGCGCCATGGAAAATGCGTAGATCGTGACAGAGACTGCGAAGATCCGTGCACAGCCTGCGTACGCCACGAACTCGGGGCCGTACAGCAATCTGATGAGCGTTGGTGCGAATAGCAGGACTACGACGCCGCATACGGCTGCAGCCAGCACCACCGCCCCGGTCACGATGCGGGTCACTCTCGCCATACCGACCCAGCCGCGCTCGGCGAAGTGTCGACTTGCTTCAGGCAGACCGAAGCTTCCACTGCCATTCAAGACCACATTCGTCGGTCCGGAGACCAGTGCTTGCGCCGCCTTTAGTCCGCCGAGCGCCGCTGGGCCCAGCAGTGCACCAGCCACGATGAGATAGAGCTGTTGCGCCCCCCAGTTCGCCGTGCGTTCACTGGCCAGCCACCGGCTCGTCGGCCAGCGTGAACGAAGAAACGCACCTCCCCCGCGGAAGGTCGGGCGTATCTTGAATTGCCAGAACCCAAAGAGTGCGGCGGCTGCAGCCCCGACGCCCCAGGCTGAGATGACGGCGAACACGGAATGCAGGTGAAAGAGGAAGATTGCCCCGAACGCCATTGCCTGGAACGCGTTGAACACGAGGTCGTTGTGAAGAGACTTCTTTGGCGTTCCCTGCATGAAGCCGATCTGGCGCCAGTAATCCTGCAATTCGAGCACCAACACCCACGGAGCCAATGCAAGGAGACCCACTCCGAATGTGTGTTGGCCGACGAGGAGACACGTCATGCCGCCCGCGGCAACCACGCACGCTGCCACCACGCCAAAAATTACGACGCCGGCGACACCCTGCCGAACTATCTCGTCACTGTCGTCCCGACGCATATCCCCCAGGATCACCATCGGTTCGGTGATCATGGCCCGGTACTGCATCGTCAACAGGACCCAGACAGTGAAAGCCAGAGCGTAGGCACCAAGACCGGTGGGGCCGCTGATTCGCGCGACGACGATTCCCACAATGAAATTGGATGCCGATGCCACGCCCTGATCCATCATCGTGGTGGTGGCGCGATTCGCAGCGCTCCCGCGAACAGGCAACCGACCTGTGAGCAGCTTGAGAGACATACGGGTTACCTGTCTCGGTCGTCGCGAGCAGGACGCTCGCTAGCCTGGGTACAAGTCATTGAGGTGGGGTTTTGGGGCGACGTGCCGTGGTGAGGAACGCCGCATTGGTTAGAGCCCGTCGCCCTTCCAGAGATACAGAGATTGAAGTTCGGATCGGGAGGTCGCTCTCGTCACGCCTACGCCAGCCGACCGACTGATTCGAATCGTCCGGTCGGCCTGCCGGCCCCATGAACGACGAATTCCTGGTCACGGGGACAGTCCTCTCGTCGATGGGCAAACGTCCCACTCCCCGCGTATCACCCGCCACCTTCCGGCCTCTGTCTAACCGTCAACTCAGAGAGCGCCGTTGAGCGACACGTCAGTCGCCGAAACCGGGCTCGTCAACTCGTCTCGATTACTGCCTAGGGGCCCGAACTCAGTGCTCAACAGCGACCTATCCCAGCCCTTAGAACGAAATAGGCCTTCGGTCGCTGGAAAAAAAATATCCGTTGTCCTCGTGGTCGCTGAACGGCTCTTCGGTCTGGGATTGGCTCGGCTTCTCGGCGAGGACGATCGCATGCATGTCATCGAGGTCTCCCAAGGTGAGCCGGAACTGCTGGGCCTCTGTATCGCGGAATCCGTCGACGTTGTCTTGATAGACCTAGAGCTCGCACGAGCAGACGGCATCGATCTTGTGCGGCTTCTCTCTTCGGAGTGCCCAACAACCAAGACATTGATTTTGACCTCCAATCCCGATTGGCGCGTTCGCCCAGCGATGATCGCGGGCGCCGCAGGCGTTCTCCTGAAGGACTCCTCTCCCGAGGCGATCCAGGCCGCGGTGGTCTCTGTCCATCTGGGTGATCAGGTTCTTTGCAGCGAAGCGGCCCAATGGTTTCTGGGTGAAGAACGCCCTACGCACTTGACCCAACGGGAGTCAGATGTCCTGAGGATGATCGCGCAAGGCGCCAATAACGCGGAGATCGCCACTCAGCTGCAACTGGGTCAGAAAACGGTTCGCAACTACGTGAGTCGCCTCTACCGCAAACTTGACCTGAACAATCGCGCGCAACTCGCCGTATTCTTGGACCACACCGAGCCTGCGCATGCCGGGCGGACGGACTCGACAACCGACAACGAATCATCGGTGCACAGCCAGTGACCGAGCAGCCTCTCAACCTGCGCGCATCGCTCCGGGAGATCCGCCGGCGGCGGCGCCTGATCGTCGTCGTGGCGGCCCTCTGCGGAATCGCTGGGATCGCGTACGGAGTACTTTCTCCGGCAAAGCAATCGGCCGTCGCCTTGGTCCTCCTTCCGCCGTCAACCCCGTCGAGTGCGGGAAACTCCGGCAACACTGGCAACACCGGTGCTGCCGGGAGCAGCATCGATACCAACGCCCTCATTGCAAAGAGCACACCCGTGCTGGCTGCGGCCGGTGCCAAGGTGTCTCCGCCACTCGAAGCATCAGGGGTCAAGAAGCTCGTGACCGTGACGCCGCTCAGTGGGCAGATTCTACAGATCCAGGCTCAGGATCGCACCAGTACATATGCCGTGAAACTGGCCAATGCTGTTGCGGCGAGCTATGTCACTTACATCGGCAATTTGCAGGGAAGCACTGAGCATGCCGCTGTGACAGCCTTACAGCACGAATCCAACCTGCTGACCGAACAGATAAACGACTTGCAGAGTCAGATCGACACCGTTACTGCGCGGGTTGCGTCTGAAGGTTCGGGATCGAGCGCCGGCCAACAAGACACCGACCTTTTGGGCACGCTTCGGAGCGAACAGAACCAGGTCTCGCTTGAACTCAACAGGGTCACCGGCCAGATCACCAACGCTCAACTTGAGACTGGGTCAACGGTCAACACCACTCGGATTCTGCAGAGAGCCACCACGCAACCAGCCTCCAAGGACGCACAACCCGTAGCGGCAGGCGTCATCGGGATTGTGATCGGGTTGTTGGGTAGCACGGCGTTCGTGCTCATACGTCTCCAGAACGGGCGTCGGTTGCGTCTACGAGATGAGATCGCTCGTGTCGCAGGCGCTCCAGTCATCGCTTCGCTCGAATCACCGCGCTGCATCACCCTCTTCGATTGGCGAGCCCTTATCGAAGAACGACCGCGGGCCACCGACGAGTGGGCCTTGCGGCACCTACTCCGCACCATTCCAACCGGAGGCGGAGGGGGCCGACCGCAAGCGGTCCGCGTGATCTCATTCGCCGATGACTCACCAGCCATGACCACCGGTCCCCGACTCGCGCTCCAAGCGGCGGGATCCGGGACGCCGACCGCGCTCCTCCTTGACGACCCCGTTGAGTCCGGCGGCACTTCACTGGCGCCTCTGCGAGCGGCGTTCACCGGCGCCCAGCCCGCAAATATGGGATTGCCGAACATCATGGGGCTTGCTGACACCGATCAAGGTCCGTTTACCCTCATCGTCACGGTCGTGATCCTTGACGGTACATCGGCAAACCTGACTTCGTCCGATGCCATCAACCTGTTGTCGATCTCTCCGAACTTCGTCACGGCTGACGAACTCGCCCGACTCGTCTTGGCGGCCGCCGACAGCGGATTTGTCCTCGATGGTGTCGTCGTGGTCAACCCTGACCAAACCGACAACACGACCGGATCGATAAGGGACGACACGCTCCGTCTGCTTCCTTCCCCCGCACGCACCGATGCCGGCAGCTCGCCGGAGCGACTCACACGCCAACAACACTGATGATGTCGACAACACTGAACGACGAAGACGACGCAGCCGTGGGCCCGACGATCGGCCTTCGAGCGTTGATGGCAACGATACGACACAAGCGAAGGATCTGGCTCACCACCGGCCTTGTCGGTCTGATCGTCGGCGCAAGCCTCCACTTTGTGATTCCGCCCAAATTCACCGCCGTGTCCGATCTGTACCTGACGGTACCCGCCGGCTCGAATCCCATGTCGGTGGCGGCGAACAACGTATCCCTGTTGAAGACGCAGAGCGTTGCCCAGAAGGCGATTGCCGATGGTCATCTGAAAGCGACTCCCCACGCGTTGCTCTCGCAGTACAGCGGTCTATCGGTAAGCGACAACATTATGTCGATAGAGTTCAGTGGCTCAACCAAAGCGGAAGCCGTAGCGGGAGCCACAGCCGTGGCCAAAGCATTCCTGGCCGTTCAGGCTTCAGAGTTGGGCTTGCAGACCAACGCACTTGTTCGCGGTCTTCACTCTCAGATCGGATCGCTCAACACCGAGATCGACAGTCTGAATAGCCAGATCAGCAGCCTCTCCGGCACGGCTCCCGGCACGCAATCGGGCAATCAACTCACCGACCTGGTCAACCAGAGGAGCGAGGACGAGTCACAGCTGTTCACGCTGCAGACGCAGGTCCAACAAGCGCTTCTGAACGAACATTCCACCGACCACTCCAACACCGTTCTGGATCCTGCCGCCGTCGCTCCAGTGTCGACCAAAAAAGTTGTCGTCGTGGACGCGTTCTCGGGGCTGGTCGCCGGTCTCGCCATCGGGTTTGCGGCGGTGATCTTCGGTGCGCTCCTTTCGGAGCGTCCCCTTGATCGCTCGACTGTGGCAGCGACCCTGGGTGCACCCGTTGAGTTGAGCCTCGAGCGCTACCGCAGCCCACACCTGTTGCGCAGTAGACGGTTGTCTCGAAAACTCCAGACGCCGAGCCCAGCATTGCGGATGATTGAGCGCCGTCTGCGAGGCCACCTTGAATCGGTGCCGACGTCCGCGCTAGCGGTCGTCTCGGTCGGGACTCCCGAACCGGCAGCCTTGGCGGTCGCCGCCTTGGCATTCGCCCTGTCTTCCGAGGGTCACCGGGTGATTGTGGTCGACGCCTCGGACGACCGACCGCTGACCTCGATCCTCGGCCTCTCTCCGAGGCCCGAGTCCATGGAGATGGTGGAGCTCCCCGCTGGAGAAGGCCCACCGGTGAGAGTTCTCATAGCGCCTGAAGACCCACTGACCATGACCCAGAAGCCGCCCCCAGAAGACGCCGATGCACTTCTCGTCCTGTTGACACTCGACGCGGCATTCGGTCTGGAGCAAGTGACGCCATGGGCCGACGGACGCCGTGATGATCATGTCCCCACGTGGGGTCACGCTCACCCGAATGGACGTCACTCGAGAGATGCTGCGCGAGGCAGGCGTTTCGCTGCGCTCTGTCATTCTCCTTGATTCTGATCCCCAGGACGACAGTTCTGGCGCTCTCATTCCTGGTGATTTCCGGCTGACTTCAACGGCGGTGGAATTAGCCGGATCGTCGATGTAAGGCTTGTGGAAACTGCTCCAGCCGACCTGAATCTCATCCCGAGCCGCCGACCCGCCTCGCGTGAGCGACGGGTGACGATCATCTGGTGTCTGCTCTTCTTCAACGCCCTCACTCCCGGGACATCAGTTCTGCCGATCCCACACAGGGTCGCGCAGCTCATGACCCAGGGCGCCCTGATCGTCGCTGTCATCCTGGTCTTGACCATCAATCCGCGGCTGCGCATCCGACTCAACTGGTTCCTCGGGCTCTACACCCTGCTGGCAATCAGCTCCCTCATGATGACCGTTCGGTTCGCCGGCATAGGTACCGATTTCCGAACCTTCCGCCTGATCGCCTTTCTCTTCGTCCTGTGGCTCCTCACGCCGTGGTGGGGCAGGCGAGACCTGCTCTTAGTACGCAGTCAGGTGTGGTTCCTTTCCTTGGTCTTGGGCTCGATCGTTGTGGGACTCTTGATCTGGCCGGGAAAAGCCCTGGCGCAGGGTCGTCTGAGTGGGACGATCTGGCCGATCTGGGCGACACAGGTTGCTCACTTCGCGGGCGAACTCGCTGGTCTGGTCACCTTGCTCTGGCTGTGCCGTCTCCTTTCTCCCCGTCGGGCTCTCGTAGTCGCAGTACCCGCGCTGATCGTTCTCGTGATGACCCATACACGCACCGCTCTGGTGGCCATGATTGCTGGGCTGCTCGTTGCGAGCCTCAGCCTCGTGCTGGCGAGGCGACGAGTTCGCAGGTTTTTCGCGGCGGGTCTCATCGTTCTTGTGGTGGTGGCACTGCCGGCAGCGCCGTTACTGGCACACTGGTTGACCCGAGGAGAGAGCGCACAGGGACTCACGAGTCTGACCGGTCGTACCACTGCGTGGTCGGCAGTGCTCTCAAGTCAACGACCGGCCACAAACGAAATCTTCGGCAGCGGCCTATCGAACGACGCCGTCAATATCTCGTCGAACCCCACGCAGAACGGGCTCTCTATTGACAGCAGCTGGATATCGATCTATCAGGATCAGGGCATCTTCGGAGACCTGCTGGTCGCTGCGGTCCTGGTGCTCTTACTGCTCATAGCCCTCTGCCGGGCACGCGGGCCGACTCGAGCCTTGGCACTGTTTCTGATCGTGTATTGCATGTTCGCCGGTATCAGCGAAAGCGGCTTGGGCAGTGTCTCGCCGTACCTTCTTGATCTGGCCCTCGCAGCGTCCATCATCACCTTCCCTGCTGCATCGGGCAAAGACTTGACCTTACGCCCCATTGGTTTCGCCCGAAGCAAATTCTGGGCTTGACACCCGTCGCATCGGTGCGCCCGGCCACCAGTTCGCCCTCCTCATGCGCTGGGTCTCACCAAGGGACAGCCTGATGGTCACCACCACTCCGGTCACCGAGCGTTCAACGGCATGCTTCCCAGTGAAACCCTTAAGACGGCGCCGAAGGAAAGGACGCCGGCGGACCCGTGCTGCGAGCCCGCTTGCTGATCTGCATCAAGAAAAGTCGGGGCCCGAGACCCCACCCTTGGCGGATGCGAGTGAGGCCTACTGCGCTCCGATTTTCCCAAGTTCCCGGAACCAGTCGACGGTGCGTACCAACCCGTCGTCGAGAGAGATCGGGCTGTAGCCAAGACGCTTGAAGGTCTTCGAGTCCTCCAGCTTCTTTCGGGGGCTCCTCTCCTTGGCCGCCTTCTCAGAGATGGCGACGAGGGTGGGCCCGAACACCTTGGCCAATTCGGGATCGTCCGAAGGCAAGACGTCGACCACTTCATGGTCGAGGCCGACCAGACGGCAGACCCGGTTACAGGCATTGGCGATGCTGACCACGTCGTCGGGACGGCCGTCGAGCATGTAGCGCTCGCCCGACACCCCCTTGTCGAGGGCCAGGATGCACCCCGCCGCGATGTCCTCCCCAAAGACCCAACTCACGGGAAACTTCAGGTACCGCTCGATCCGCCCCCGGGCTGCGGACAGGAGCACCCGGTTGAAGCTGGTGGCACCCAAGGCGTTGCTGGCCACCGGGGACGGTCCGAAGATCGCTCCCGGGTGGGTGCTGACCACGTCCCGACCCTTGGCGGCCCGGGCCATGGCGTCCTGGAACGCCGCCATCTTGGTCAGGGTGTAAGGGTCCTGGCTCGGCTCCTTGGTGACCGGCGCGTCCTCCCGGTCGAGCCCTCCCGCGGTGTCGAAGAAGGTGCCGGTGCTCACCGCGACCACCCGGCCCAGGTCGAGCGCCTCGGCGGCGTCGAGGACGTTCTTCGTGCCCTGGACGTTGACCGCCTCGAAGTCGGCCATGTTCTGGCTGGCCCCGCCCAGGAGGGCGGCACAGTGGATGGCCGAATCGCTCCCCTGGGCGGCCCGCAGGACCGCTTCGGCGTCGCTGACATCGCCGCTGACGACCTCGACCCCGAGCTCCCTCAGCGGTGCGGTGTCCGCCGTCTCCCGGGCGAGAGCACGCACGCGGTCACCGCGCTCGACCAGCTGGCGGCAAATGTTGGCGCCGGCCAGCCCGGTGGCTCCGGTCACCAAGACGGTCTGGGTCATGCGTGCAGGGCGGGCTCGTCGATGGCCGAGTCGATCTGATCCGGGCTGAACGGGATGACCGGGGCGCTCTTTCCGAATACGTCGAGCGTATGGATGAAGCGGTGCAGGCCCATGGAGCCGGCACAGGCAAAGCCCAGCTCGATGATCTGCGCGGACGTGAAGTGCTCGCCGAGCTTCCGGTAGACCTCGTCATCGATGGCGTGGTGATCGGCCGAGAGGAGGTCGAGGAACTCGACGGCCAGCCGCTCCTGCTCGTTGAGGTCGCCCCCGCCCGGAGCGATGAGGCAGGCCACGTCCTCGTCGGTGATGGAGTCGTGCTTCCTCGACTGCATGCAGGGCTGGCACTCGCCCAACTGGGCGCTCCTGATCCGCAACAGCTCGAGGATCCGGCCACCGAGCAAGGATCCCTTTCCCATGACCTGGCGCGCCGCGTTGGTCATCAAAATCTGCTGCGTCTTGTACGCAAAGATCTGGAGCGGGATGGGCGTCGCATACAAGCCCTCCTCGACCCCCTCCTCGATGATCCGGCGCGGCTCTGGCGCCATCTGGTCCAACGGAATCGGCTCGATCCTGGGCACGTAACCCCCCGTCCGCCCCGGGTCTTCACTCGGGACTCTCGTATGACACGGCTGTCACATAACAATGTAACGTCGCCCTCCATGCCAATCGACCCCGGCTCAATCCTGCTCACTGATCGCGTGGCCGTTGTCACCGGCGGCGGCTCGGGCATCGGACGCGGCATCGCTCGAAATTTCGCCGCCTTCGGAGCCAAGGTGGCCATCTGGGAGCGCACCGAGGACACGGCAATTGCCGCCGGTGCGGAGGTAGGTGGCCTCGGGCTTCACGTCGACGTCCGAGAGTCGGTTCAGGTCGACGCGGCGCTCGAGCGCACGGTGACAGAGCTGGGCCCCGTGAGCATCCTCGTCAACAACGCGGGGGGCGTCTTCAATTCGCCCCTGCTCGAGACGTCGGAGAACGGCTGGGATGCCCTCTACCGCTCCAACCTCAAGCACGTGATCCTCTGCACCCAGCGGGTGGCTCGCCAGATGGTCGAACGATCGTTGACCGGCAGCATCATGAGCGTCACCTCCATTGAGGGTGTCCGGGCGGCGCCGGGCTACGCGGCATACGCCGCCGCCAAAGCCGGGGTGATCGAGTACACCAAGACCGCCGCCCTGGAGCTGGCGCCCTACGGGATCAGGGTGAACGCGCTGGCACCCGACATCACCTGGACCGAGGGGCTCGCCGCCGTTGCCCCCAACCCCGAGGGCATGCAGGAACGCTTCGGCCAAACCGTGCCCATGGGTCGGGCCGGCCACGTCGACGAGATGGCGGGTGCCGCCATCTTTCTTGCCTCGAGCCTCTCGAGTTACATCACCGGACAGACCATCCACGTCGACGGGGGCACCCAGGCCGCCAGCGGCTGGTACCACCACCCCCGGACCGGCGAGTACGTACTCGGACCCACGTAGAGCCGGCCAGGCCGACTCGGCCGTTCCGCTCAGCCGTCCCCGCCCGGCCCGGCGTGGGCACCCATGCCACCGTCGACGGCGATCAACTGTCCCGTGATGTAGCGGGACTCGTCCGAGGCGAGAAACACGACGACGTCTGCCACGTCGTCGGGCTGGCCGACCGAGGGGGTCAGGACGGCACGACCGAGTGACTTGATGATCGTGTCGTCGAGGTGGGCCCGGACCGCGTCGGTGATCACGAGCCCGGGGAGAATGGCGTTCGCCCGGATGCCCAGCTTGCCGTGACTGGTGGCCACGTACATGGTGAGGGCATTCACCCCCGCCTTCGCCACGCCGTAGGCGGTCCTCGTGCGGTCGCCCTTCAACGAGGCGCCCGACGACATGTTGATGATGGATCCACCGCCCGTGCGCACCATTTCGGGGACGGCGTGCTTGCAGGTGAGCATCTGGCTGCGCAGGTTCACCGCCATCGATGTCTCCCAGACGTCGACCTCCAGATCGGTCACGGCTGTGTCCCTGCTGAGGAACTCCGAATCGGTCAAGGCCGCGTTGTTGTGCAGAACATCGAGCCGGCCGAACTGGGCGATGGTCTGGGCCACGAGCGCCTCCACCTGGCGCTCGACGGCGAGATCCACCACGAAGGCCGCCGCCTGTGAGCCCGCCGACCGGATGTCTGCGGCCACCGACTCGGCGGCCTCCTCATCGATGTCGGCGACCAGGACGGCGGCTCCCGCACGGGCCAGGGCCCGGGCCGACGCCCCCCCGATACCGCCCCCACCGCCGGTGACGATGGCAACCCTGCCGCTCAGACGCTCCATGAACCCCTCCATCCAGATATGGGACCGCCAACGGGACGCGTTGCGCCACGCTGCAGACGAACCGCCCGAGCGGCCGCGCCACCGGCCGACATTGTGGCCGCTCAGCGGAGCCACCCGGCACGAGGCAGCGGTGGAGTTTCCAGATTCCGACGGCGCGGCGGGAAAGGGCGGGACCATCACCCACGTCGGTGTCGAGGATGTCAGGACGTACAGAAGTCGCCGGCTCGATCGCGCTCGGTGCCATGGCCTTCAGGGCGAGGTTCACCCGCAACGAAGAACGCATTGGTCTTTACGTGCCACTCTCGCCGAGAGCCCGGGCCGGACGTGAAGACGCCCGACCCGGGTCGTCGTGCCGACTACTCGCGGCCGAAGTCGACGGCGAGCGCCGAGAGGTTGGGCGTGCCCAGACCCGTGCTCGGGTTGTAGAGCGCGCCCGGATTCCCCGAGTAGTACAGGTTGTCGTTGCCCGTTCCCGTCTGCTGCAGCGGAATCAACGGGGTGTTCTTCTGCTGCGCGAACTTGTAGATCCAGGGATTCCAGAAGCCGACCCGGTGACCCAGGAATGACTCCATGACCGCGGTCGAGCCGTTCAGCTGCGGTCCCACGAAGCTCGTGCCACCCCAGCCGCCCTCGAGGACCGGGTCCCCGGCCTGGGCGAAGGCGGGTGAGTACAGCAGGTACCCGGTGAAGGGATCGGCGTCCGCCGAGAGATCCGGCTCCTCCCGGCCCGAACCCTGACCCACGAGGGTGGCGGGATCGGGATTGAACTTCCAACGCGTCGGCAAGGCGCTGCCGTCGATCGTCACGAAGTCCTTGGGAACCAGATACGGAACCGCAGTGAACGCGTTCGTGCCTGACACGCCCTGCTGGTACGAGGGGGCGTTGTAGTCAGCGCTGAATCCACCACCACCGCCGCCGATGTTCTGCGGATTGAGCGTCTCCTGCTTCTCGGTCAGGCCATCGATGGTGGCGAAGGCCGGCCACAGGTAGTCCCAGCCCCAGGCCCGCTGCGTGGGGACATTGACATTCGCCGTCCCGCCGGGACCGCTGAGGGTGCCGGACCAGGGCAGCGTCGTCCCACCGCTCGACGTGATGTACGGGCTGTCCGCCGGCGTGTCGACCGACAGGTTGGTCGTCCCGAGGTCACCGGACGCGTCGTAGGCGCCGGAGTCACCAGAGGAGGCGAAGGTCGATTGCCCCTGCACCGCCAACTCGAGGAAGGCCTCGTCGAAGGCAGTGGCGTACGCCGGGGTCTCGACGCCGGCGGCGATGGAAGCCGTCAGGAATGTCTCCGACTCACCCCAGCTGGCCGACACGGAACCGGCCAGGTTCTGGCTGGCGGCGGTGAAGAAGGCGTCCGCAAAACCGGGATCGGTGTTGGGGGCCTGGTACACCACCACGTTGGCGCCCGGTGCGAGCCCACCGGACTGCTCGGTGTCGAGGTCGGTTTCCCCTGTGCCGGCCGAGTTGCTGGGGGCGCCCGGGCCGCCATCGACGTTGTCGACGGTGACCGTGCGTCCGGAGTTGGTCAGTCCCAGCACGTTCTTCCAGAAGAACTGCGGTGCGCCCGGGTCGAGCGCAGCGAGGGTGACGATGCCGATCGTCTGTCCCTGACCCTGGTCCGAGTCCTGGTACAGCGGGCTGAGCCCGTAGTTCGAGGCGAAGGTCTCGGGCGTGTTGCATGCCGATGCCAGCCCCGTCAGCTGGACGCACGAATTCCCGCTGTTCGGCTGGGCTGCGCCGGTCGCGTTGATGTGCTGAGCCTGGCTGGCGAAGGCCGAGTAGTTCGACAGGCCGAGGACGGCGGTGACGTAGCTTGCGATGTCGCTGGGCAGCATCGGGGCTGTGGTGGCGGCGTGCACGACCTGCGCCGGGATGGCCTGGCGACCACCCGTCTGCGCCTGCGCCGGCACACTCACCTGCTGCTGTTGGACGTCGAGCGCCTTGTCGAACTCACCCGCGGTCCCGTTGGCCACGACGTCGATGTCGTCGGCATAGGCCTGCGCGGTGATGCCGAAACTCTCAAGGTATTGCTCGAGGGCGAGGATGTGCGCCGTGCTCTGCCCGTACTGCTTGGCAAACTGGCTCACCGTGAGAAACGAGCTCACGCCGTGCTGCACGCTCGTCTCGAGTGCCGAGAGATTCTGCTCCGTCAAGACGAACGACACGGTTTCGGGCGTGTTCTTGGGCGTGTGGCCGAAGACGCGCGCCCCGGCAGCGCGGCCGGATCGTTGCCGCCCGACACCGGCGCCAGCTGTGCGTGGGTCGAGGCGGGCGCGCCGGCCGACGCCATGGCGCTCCCCGTCAGGCTGACGCCCACGACGGTCGCCGTTGCCACCAATCCCAGTCCGATCGATCTCCAGGAACCTGAATTCCGCCCACGACCCATGTTTTCAACTCCCGATGCTCGACATCCATATCCGAATTGCGTCGGCCGGTCTTAGCACGCGCCTGCCGTGCGCGCACGCGCCACGGCCCTGCGGGCATCAGACGTGCGAGGAATCTGCGTCTCGTCCCGTAGCGGAGCGGGTCAGATGCGGGTCAGCTGGGGAACGCTGCCGCGCCAGTACCCCAGGGTCACGACGAAGCGTGAGCCCCCGGTCGGCCCGAGCGGCGACTCGGCCCGCACCGAACCGCCCATGGCCGCCGCCAACTCGGCCACGATGGCCAGGCCCAACCCCGAGCCCAGACGCCGATTCGGACCACGGTCGGCGCGGTAGAAGCGCTCGAACACGCGGGTGAGGTTCGCCTCGCCGATTCCTGGACCGTCGTCGTCCACCGTGATGACGCACGCTCCGGCCTCGGGATGGTTGGTGACGCCCACCGTCACGACGTTCGAGGCATAGGTGATGGCATTCTCAATGAGATTCGCCAGGAGTTGGGCCAGACGGTCCGGGTCGGCCGCCACGTCGGGTGACCGCGGCCGACCGTCGTCCCCCTCACCGTTCACCGTGATCCGGATCTGCAGGTGGTTCTTGGCGGCGGCCGGACGGAACCCCTCGGCGGTGGTCGACGCGACCTCGGCCGCGTCGGTCGGGCGCATGGAGATGGACATCTGTCGCGCTTCGAGTTTGGTCAGGTCGAGCAGGTCTCCGACCAGTCGCTCGAGGCGCCTCGCCTCGGCGATGATCACGTCCGCGGCCTGACCGCTGTCCTCGATCGCACCGTCGTGGATGGCCTCGGCGAAGCCCCGGATCGACGTCAACGGCGTGCGCAGGTCATGGGACACGGCGAGCAGCAGGTGACGCTCGCGCGCCCGGCTGTCCTCGAGGCTCTGGGCCATGTCGTTGATCGACCCCGCCAGGGAGGCGAACTCCGGGTAGTCGTTCCGACGGACCGGCACCCGGCTGGCCAGTTCACCCGAGGCGATACGGCTGGTGGCCTCCTCCGCTTCGACCAGGGGACGGGCCATGCGCCGGCTCATCTGCCAGGCCACCAACGCGGCGACGGCCAGTCCTACCCCGCCGGACACGATGAAGTAGACCCAGCTCGGACCCAGATCGCCCACGTCGCGCGTGAGCAGGATGGCGAGGGTGCCGTCGAAGCGCAACCGGTTGCGCTCCTGAGCCGTCAGCCGGGCCGGCGCCACCGCGTAGACCCGGTTGCCCCGGTTTCCCGATACGGTCTTCCCGTTCTGGAGCGCCGGAACGTCGAGGTCCGCCTGAGTGATCCCGTCGGGCAGCTTCGACTTGGTCCTCCCCGAAGGTTTGATGCGCACGAAGGAAGCGTCGCCGAGCTTGAGCGTTCGCCTGATGATCTGGAGATCGGCCTTCGACTCGACGCCGAGCTGGCCCGAGGTGAGCGAGTCGGCCTCGGACACCAGCTGCGACGTGGCCTGATCCCGCGCCGCCTTGCGCGTGAGGAGGAGGCCACCCGCACCGGCCACGACGAGCGTGACCGCAACGAGGCCCACCATGGCCAACATCAGTCGTTGCCGCATCGAGCCGCCTCAGCCGAACCGGTAGCCGACGCCCCATACGGTGGCGAGGGGCAGCTCGGTCCCCAACTTCTTGCGCAGCTGGGCCACGTGCACGTCGACGGTGCGCTCGTCGCCGTACCAATCGGTCCCCCACACACCGTCGAGCAATTGTTGGCGGGAGAGAGCAAGCCCGATGTTGTTGGCCAAGAAGGCGAGCAGGTCGAATTCACGGGTGGTGAGTGACACGGCAGTCCCACCCTGGCGCACCTCGCGGCGGCGCAGATCCACCGCGAGCTCGCCGACCGTCACCACCTCTTGGGGCGTGGGACCTTCCCGGGTCCGCCGCAGGATGGCCCGGACCCGGGCCACCAGCTCGCGGGGCGAGAACGGTTTGGTCAGATAGTCGTCCGCCCCCATCTCCAGTCCGAGGATGCGGTCCACTTCGTCGTCGCGAGCGGTCAGGAAGAGGACCGGCACCGATCCCCGGGCCCGAATCTCGCGACAGACGTCGAATCCGTCGCGCCGACCCGGCAGTCCGACGTCGAGGATCACGATCCACGGATCTGCCTGTCTGAACAGCTCGAGGCCCTTCTCACCGTCTCCGGCCAAAAGCACCCGAAAGCCTTCCCGACGGAGGTAGAGGTCGACCAGGTCCGCAATGTGCGGATCGTCCTCGATGACAACCACCGTTCCGTTCTCGGCGTCCACGTCACCAGCCTTCCATCTGGCGGCCCGGCAAAACGCCCGAATTGCACCGGCCCTTACAGAACCATCATCTTTGGCACACACCCGCTTCACCCAGGGCCTTCACCATTGAGTTCAGGGTATTCCAAGGAATCCCGGACGAGAGGATCGGACATGTCGAAGGGACACAAGGCGCTGATCGGTTTCGGTGCGTTCGCACTGGCCTCGACGGCGACGCTCGGCGGCGCCAGTGTTGCCGCGGGCGCGGCGACGTCATCGGGAGCCTCCACGGTGTCGGGCGGCGGCAGCGCCTCGACGACCTCGACGTTGCCGCCCACGCTCGACGGGATCAAGAACCTGGCCCACACCCAGATCACGCACCGCGTCGAGACGCTCACTGCGGCCGTCAACAAGGTGAAATCGGCCAAGAGGCTCCGCGCGGGCCAAGATCGGCTCGAGAGCTACCTGGGACACGACATCGGACCGCTCAAGCAACTGGACGCGAAGATCCAGGACGACGGCACGCTGCAGCAGGCGACGGCCGACTACGGCACGATCTACAGCGGCTTCCGCGTCTATCGGCTGGTCCTCCCGGCGGCCCACATCGCCGCGGGTGCGTACCGGGTGACCGGCACCGAAGTGCCGGCGTTCCAGAAGGCCGCGGGCAGAGCCCAGCAACACGCCGCCTCGGCCAACCAGTCGACGCTCGACCCGCTGGTCGGGAACCTGAAGAACGAGATCACCACCGCCTCCAACGCCACGAAGGGGCTGGCCGGCACCGTGCTCGGTTACACGCCCGCTCAGTGGAACGCCGACAACAGCCTCCTCGCCGGCGCCCAGGCCTCAGCCGGGCAGGCGGTTGGCGCCGTGAAACAGGCGCGCAAGGACGCGCACCAGATCCGCCAGGTCCTCGTCCCCGGGGGCGTCCACCATGCCGCTACCCGTCACGCCACGAAGCACGGAGCGGGCGACACCACCTCGACCACGAGCTGACCGGATCCGGCCTGGGCGCCGGTGACCGCGGGGGCGCGACCACCCCGAGCGGACGGTTCCGCTCAGCGACCAGCCCTCGCGCCTGGCCCACCCGTGCTCGATCGGTCACCCTGCACTACCGTCGTCGACGGGCCTGGAACCAGGGGTTCCGAGCCCGAGACCGAGTCCGAGGACCGGGGGGTGGCTGCGTGCCGGCGAGCACACCGAGAGAGGCCGACGTCTGCGTCGTGGGAGCGGGCCTGGCCGGCCTGACGGCCGCCCGACGGCTCAGCCAGGCCGGCTCATCGGTTGTGGTCCTCGAGGCCAGAGAGCGGGTCGGGGGCCGGATCTGGACGCAGACCTCGGCGGGGGGAGTCCCGGTCGACATGGGGGCCTGCTTCATCGGCCCCGGGCACGGCCAGTTGCGGGCCCTGGCCAAGGAGATGGGCGTCGCCACGTTCCCCACCTTCGTCGAGGGCGACTACGTCCTGGCCAACGGCGGGAAGGCCCGGCGCTACCGGGGCAACATTCCCCGGATCAACCCGGTGGCTCTGCTGAGCGCCGGCCAAGCCATCGCGCGCATGAACGCCATGGCGAAGAAGGTGCCGCTCGAGGCGCCTTGGACGGCAGGGCGGGCCGCCTCGTGGGACGCCCAGACGGTGCGCAGCTGGCTCAACCCGGCCAACGTGCCGACCCGGCTGGCCCGGGACCTGATCGACTCGACGGTGCGTGCCTGCTTCGCCGCCGACCTCTCGGAAGTGTCCCTTCTCAACTGGCTCTTCCTGGTCCGCGCCTCGGGTGGAGTGGAGGCCCTCATGACGCTCGAAGGTGGCTACCAGGACTCCCAATTCCAAGGCGGGGTCGGCCAGGTCCCCGACGCCATGGCGGCCGAGCTGGGAGAGGCGATCGTGCTGGACGCCCCGGTCACCGCGATCACCCAGGGCGGCGACCGGGTCGAGGTCACGTCCGACGCCGTGCGCGTACGGGCGCGCCGGGCCGTGCTCGCGCTACCCCGCGCCCTGGCCGCGGGCATCCGCTTCGAGCCCGCGCTGCCGGCCGATCACGCGCTTCTCATCCACCAGATGCCCGCCGGCACCGAGCTCAAGATGGTGACGATCTATGACGAGCCGTTCTGGCGGGCCGACGGCGCCAACGGGGCCACGGTGGCCACCGACGAACTGGCCGAGGTGACGCTGGACACCACCCAGCCCGGCCACCCGTACGGCGTCCTCGCCACCTACGCTGCGGGGCCCCAGGCCCGAACCCTCTGGGCGCTGGGCGAGAAGGAGCGTCGGGACATCCTGCTGCGGACCCTGTCCATACGATTGGGAGCACAGGCGGCGCGACCGCTCGAGCTGCTCGAGCTGAACTGGGCCGAGGAGCGCTGGACCAGAGGATGCTCTTTCGGCCGCTTCCCCACCGGAGTGCTCACCCAGTACGGGCGGCGCATCCGCGAGCCGGTCGGGCGCCTGCACTGGGCCGGGACGGAGACGGCCGCCATGTCGTACGGATCGATGGATGGCGCGGTGCGTTCGGGCGAGCGCGTCTCCCGGGAAATCCTCGAAGCGGTCGGCTGAGGCCGCTCGGTCAGTCGCCCATCCCACTGGGCCGCGGTCCGGGGCCGTCGCCCACCCCGAGATTCTCACGGAAGAAGGTCAGCGTCCGGTCCAGTGCGTCGCGCGTCGGCGTCCCCGGCCGGTCCACCAGATGGTGGGTCAGGACGGAGTGCGCGTTCTTGGGGTGCCCGTAGGGATTGCCCGGTGCGGAGTCGATCTCGACCGCGAGGAAGCGCTCGCCGAGCTCGCGGCGCAGCGTCTCGAAGCGCTGCTCGACGCAGAAGGGGTCGTTGCTGAAGCGCAGCCCCAGGATGCACTGCCCCGCCTCGGTGCGCTGCTTGACCCGAGCCAGGTCCTCGTCCGAGATGCCGATGTCGGCCTTGCGCGACCGACCGATCGGAAACGGTTGCGAGGGCTGGCTGAGCACCGGGGCCAGCATGACGTCGTCAACCGTCATGGCCAGCGCGAAGCCGCCGGTGAAACACATGCCGACGGCACCGACACCCGGCCCCCCGCAGCGCTCATGTTCCGACCTGGCCAGGGCACGCAGCCAGCTGGTGATGGGGCTCGTCCGCTTCAGCGCGAAACACGAGAACTCCCGCGAGATGCAGGCCGGACCCAGCATCTCCACCGCGTAGAGGCCGGTGGTGGGCCGGCCCACGTCGCCGAAGAGGTGCGGAACGACCGCGCTGCACCCCGCCGCGGCCACACGGCGGGCGAAGACGGCCAACTCCGGGGTGATGCCCGGGGCTTCGCTCATGATGATCACGGCCGGGCCGGTGCCGAGCCGGAACACGACGCGTCGCTTGCCCTCCGACTCGAAGCTGTCCTTGTCGAATTCGGAGAGCGCGCCTTCCCACCGGCCCACATCGCCCGTCGCCATCGCCGGACCGTAGCATCGGCCGCCGTGACCGGACCCGGACTCTCGTACCTGAGCGACCCGCGCCGCCCCGTGCTCGTCGGCCTCGGGGCGGCGAACGACAGCGCGCCGGTCAGCGAGCTCATGACCCAGGCCGTGCAGGCGGCAGGCCACGACGCCGGCGCACCCGGCCTGCTGGGCGGTCTCGACCACATCGTGGTCCCCCAAGGGTCGTGGTCGCTCACCGACCCGGCGCGCACGGTCGCCCGCCGGATCGGTGCGGCGGGCGCCCGCACCGTGCTCTGCGAAATCGGCGTCTCCCAGCAAGAGGTCATCAACCACGCCCTGAGCCTGGTGACCAACGGCGAGAGCGACGCCGTGGCGGTGGTCGGCGGCGAGGCCCGAGCCTGGGCCCGGGCCGGCGGCGTCGAGACAGACGACGAGGCGCGTCCACCCGACCGGGTCCTGACCCGGCCGCCCGAATTCGTCGCGCCCATCGAGTTGGCCGCCGGCCTGGCGTGGCCCGTCGTCCAGGAGTATGCACTGATCGAGAACGCGCTGGTCGCCGCCGAGGGGCGCTCATCGTCACCGAGCCAGGAGATCGCTGCCCTCTGGGCCCGCTTCAACCAGGTGGCGCAGGGTAATCCCTTCGCCGCCTTTCCGGCGCCACGCAGCGCGGACGAGATCGCGCGGCCGGGGCCGACCAACCGACCGCTGGCCTTTCCCTACAACCTGTGGCACTCGACCCAGTGGACCGTGGACCAGGCGTCCGCGCTGCTCGTCTGCTCGGCCGCGCACGCCGCGGACGCCGGCGTACCGCCCGACCGCTGGCTCTTCCCCCACGTCGCCCTGCACTGTTCGAGCGCGGTCACCCTGACGGCCCGGCGCCACCTCCACGCCTGGCCCGCCATGGGTGTCCTCGGTCGTGCGGCCGCCGGCCGACTGGGGCGACCACTCCACGCCATCGGGCCGGCGGAGCTGTACTCCTGCTTCCCGGTGGCGGTGCGGGTCCAGCAGCGCGAGCTCGGCCTCCCTCTGGGCGGGACGCCCACCTTGACCGGAGGTATGGCCTTCGCCGGCGGTCCCTTCAACCACTACGTCCTGCTCTCGACCATCACCCTCGGCCGGCGGCTCCGGGAGGACGCGGGCGAACCCGGTCTGGTCACCACGGTGTCGGGCATGCTCTCCAAGCCCGGGCTGGCCGTGTGGTCCACCACGCCGCCCGATGACGACGGACTGGTCGCGGACCTGGCCGCCGAGGCGGACGCCGCCACCGAGACGCGGCCGGTCCTCAGGGTCCCACCGACCGATCCAACCCGGGGCACCGTGGCTTCCTACACCGTCACCTACGGCGGTCCGGACCGGCTCGAGCCGGAGCGAACGGTCATCGTCGCCGACCTGCCCGATGGGGTCCGCACCGCTGCCACCTGCGAAGATGCACCCACCGCCCGTGCCGCGCTCGCCGAGGGCCTGGTCGGCCGGACCGTCGAGCTGAAGGACACGAGATTTCGGATCTGAGCACCACCACCCGGCGACCCAGAACGGGGCCTCGCCTGGTCGATCCCGAGCTGGCCGCCCGGGTACGGGGCCTGCGCCGGGTGGCCGCCCTCTCTCTGGTGCTGGCCGCGCTGAGCGCCGTCACCATCGTGGTCCAGGCCGTCGCGCTCGCTCACGTGGTCGAGCGCTCGCTTCTCCACCACGAGTCGCTGTCGGGGGTGGCACCCGCACTCGTGCTCGTCGGCGTGGCCGTCCTGGTGCGCTCCGGGCTGCAGGCGGCCGGCGAGCTCACGGCCCACGGTGCGGCCGAACGGGTGGTGACTCAGCTGCGGGGGGAACTGCTCGAGCACGCGCTCACCCTGGGTCCGGCCTGGCTGGCCGGCGAGCGACCGGGCGAGCTCTCGGTGACCGCCACCCGTGGGCTCCGGTCCCTGCACACGTACTACGCCCGCTACCTGCCCCAAGCGGCAGCCGCCGCGCTCATCCCCGCCCTGCTCCTGATCTGGGTGGGCAGCCAGAACTGGCTCGCCTTCCTCGTCGTGATCGCGCTGGTGCTCGCCGTCCCGATCACCATGGTGTTCTTCGGACGTGAGGCGGCGAAACGATCGGAACGACAATGGCGCCGGCTCGGCTCGTTGGCCGGCCGGTTCCTCCAGCTCGTCGAGGGGCTGCCCACCCTGCGCGCTTTCGGCCGCCAGGAGCAGGGACGGCGGGAGGTCGAAGCGGCCACCGAAGGGGTGCGCTCGGCCACCATGCGGACGCTGCGCAGCGCCTTCCTCTCCGCCCTGTCCATGGACATGCTGGCCGGGTTCGGCGTCGGGCTCGTCGCCATGGTGTTGGGACTGCGGCTCCTCTGGGGGGAGCTCGACCTGCAGACGGCGATGGCCGTCCTGCTCGTGGCCCCCGAGATCTTCATCCCGCTGCGGCGGGCCGGGGCCGAGTTCCACGCCAGCGCCGAGGGGCAGGCGGCGGCGGCCCGGGTGCTCGAGGTGCTCGCCACGCCGTTGCCCGGCGGCGGCGGCGAGGCTCCCGCGCCGGCTCCGACCCGGGTCGGCAGTTCGGTGCCGGCGCTGTGCGTCGAGGGCCTCCGCGTGACCTATGCGCACCGCGACGAGCCCGCGCTCGACGACGTCTCCCTCGATCTGGCGCCCGGCACCCGGGTCGCCCTGACCGGCGGCTCGGGCGCCGGCAAGTCGACCGTCGTGGCCGCTCTGCTGCGCCTGCGCGAACCCGACGGCGGCTCCATGCGCCTCGACGGCGTGCCCTCGACCGGTCTGAGCGCGGCCGAGTGGCGGGCGTGTTTCTCGTGGCTGCCGCAACGACCCCATCTCTTCACGGCCTCGTTGGCTGACAACCTGCGCCTCGGTGCCCCCGGGGTGGCCGACGAGGACCTCGTGCGCATGCTCGACGCCGTCGGTTTGTCTGCCCTCATGGCCAACCTGCCCCAGGGTCTGGCCACCCAGCTCGGGCACGACGGCCTGACGCTCAGCGCGGGCGAACGCCAGCGGGTGGCGCTGGCCCGCGCCCTGCTGCGCCCGGCGCCCATTGTGCTGCTCGACGAGCCCACCTCCTCGCTGGACCCGCCGACGGTGGCCCGGATGGCACCGGCGCTCGAGCCGTGGCTGGGACAGCGGACCATCGTGGTGGCCGCCCACGAACCCGCCTTGCTCCCCTCGTTCGACAAGGTCGTCGCCCTCCCGGCCCACGCCTACGGGCTGGTGACCTCGTGAGGGGCGGTTCCCTGCGCCGGATCCTGTCGGAGCCGGGCACCCCGTACGGGCGCCTCGCCCTGGCCGGCCTCCTCGGGCTGGCCTCGGCCGCCGCCACCATCGGCCTCCTGGCCGGTTCGGGCTACGTCGTCGGCCGCGCCGCACTCCGCCCGGGACTCGGCGCCATCGTCGGGATCCTGGCCGCCGTCGAGGTGCTGGCCTTCTTGCGCGGCCCGCTGCGCTACGGCGAACGCCTGGTCGGGCACGACGCCGCGTTGCGGGCCCTCACCCGTTGGCGGGTCTGGCTCTACGACTGCCTGACGCCGCGGGTTCCCGCCGCGCTGGCCGGATGGCGCAGCGGCGACCTCCTGACCCGGGCCATCGACGACGTCGACACGCTCCAGGACCTCTACCTGCGCACGGTGCTGCCGGTCGCCATCGCGGTCGGCGCCGGTGTCCTGGGCACGGTCGCCGTCGGCCTCATCCTGCCGTGGGCCGCACTCGGGCTCGGCCTCCCACTGGCCGTCGCGTTGGTGGTCCCGGCCTGGCTCACCTGGCGCCGGAAGGGGGACGACGAGATCGCCGCGCTGGCCGGGACCCTCTCGGCCCAGGTGGTGGACGCGCTCGAAGGCGCGCCCGAGCTGCTCATCTTCGGGGCGGACGAGGCTGCACTCGCCGCGGTCGCCCGCACCGCGCGACGCACTGACGCGCTGGAGCGACGCCACGCCGCGCTGGCCACGGCGACCGGGCTCGTGATCGCCCTCTGCCAGGCGGCCGCCCTCTGCACCGTGCTCGCCCTCGGCGTCGTTGCCGTGCACGACCACACCCTGGGTCAGGTGATGGTGGCGGTGCTGCCGCTGGCTGCGCTGGCCACCTTCGAGACCGTGCCCGGCGTGCCCCACGCGGTGGCCCGCTCCCTCGCCGTGCGGGCCGCGGCCGATCGGCTGTTCGCCCTCGAGACGGTGGCGATCCCCGTGGACGATCCGCCCGTGCCGGCCACGCTGACCTCCGCCGTGCCCGACGTCACGTTCGCCGCCGCGTGCCTGCGCTACACCGAGACCCTCCCGCGCGCCCTCGACGGGATCAGCCTGTCCCTGCCCGCCGGACACAGCCTCGCCGTCACCGGCTCGAGCGGTGCCGGCAAGTCCAGCCTCGTCAACGCGCTCCTCCGGTTCTGGCCGCTCGAGCGCGGCACGCTCTCCGTCGACGGCACCGACGTGTCGCAGTTGCGGCAGGCGGACGTGCGCGGCGCCTGCGCGCTCGCGGACCAACGGGCGCAGCTCTTCGCCGGGACGCTGCGGGCCAACCTGACCCTGGGCCGACCCGACGCCGGCGACGACGCCATCGACGGCGCGCTGCGCGTCGCCCAGCTCGACCGCTTCGTGGCCTCGTTGCCCGCCGGTCTCGACACACCCGTCGGCGGCGACGGCGTCGCGCTCTCGGGCGGAGAGCGCCGGCGCCTGGCCGTGGCCCGCGCCCTGCTGGCGCCCGGCCCTTTGCTGCTGCTGGACGAGCCCACGAGCGGGCTCGAGGTCGAGCTCTCCGACGCCGTTCTCGGCGGCGTCCTGGCTTCGGCGGCCCGTGACGGCCGCAGCGTGCTGGTCATCACCCACCGGGCCGACGAGGCCTCCCGCTGCGACGCCACCGTGACCCTCGAGGAGGGCCGGATGGTCCCCGGCCCCTCCGTTCAGCGCAGGGAAACCAACCACGGGGAGACCGGCCTGTGACGGCCTCTGACCGACCAGACGGGACGCCGGCGCACCGGGCCACCGGGCGCTCCGACGCTGCTCGGAAGCACCAAACCTCGTGGCGCGCTTTGTTGTGTCCTCGTTGACACAACCGGTGCACAAAACAGCCTCTTTGGACCCTTGGAACGGCAATGGGGGCGTCAGACTGTGCCCGTCTTGCGGACCCCCGTTTGGCGAACGGGAGTTGACCCCCCTCCAAAAAAGGACCATGCCAGTGAACCCCAGCTCCTCGGCCCCGGCCGGGCGAGCGGACGGCCCGAGCTTCGAGCTCGGCGCCGCCCCTGCCGAACAACCGGAAATCACCATTCAAGACCTCCAGGGCCTGTTCGCCCTCACCGACGAGGCGGCCAGTGACGGCCGCGTCGCCCGCGGTCAACGCACGCGCCGCATCGTGGGAGAGGCACTCATCGGTCTCCTGCGCGAAAGCGACACCGAGCCGACGGCACGAGCCGTGGCGGAACGGGCCGGCGTCTCCCTGCGGCTCGTCTTCCACCACTTCTCGGATCTCGACGACCTCTACCACTACGTCGCCGCGCTGCAGCTGCGCGAGCTGTGGTCGGGCCTGCCCGAGCGCACCCCCAGGCTCGCCCTCGTGAAACGCATCGAGCGCATCGTCTCGCACCGCGCCGAGCTGTTCGAGGAGATCTCGCCGGTGCGCCGGGCCATGGTGCGCCACATGATCACGTCCCCCGGTGTGCGCGACGCCGTGCTGGCGTCCGACGCCCTCCTCCTCCAGAACCTCAGGGCCACGTTCGCCCCCGAGCTGACCGAGATGAGCGAGAGCTCGCGCGACGAGTACCTCGACGCCATGGACACCGCGGTGTCGTGGGAGGCCTGGGAGCGCATGCGGCGCACGTCGGGCCTCCAGGTCCGTGTGGCCAAACGGGTCATGGCCCGCATGCTCGCCGCACTGTGCACCGAGCCCCTCGGCTCAATGCGTCACAGCGACGCCGAGACGGTCGGCGCCTTCTCCTAGGCGATCTCCTCACCCGCGGCCAGGCGCCGGGCCACCTCGGCGGCCGAAGGGGCGGGATAGCCCAGCCGTCCGGGTCGCCACCCGAGCGCCACCTTCTGGGCACCGGGCCCGTCGGGTGTCCACACGTGGCACGTGTTGGTGAGGAAGGACAGGCCCCGCTCGCCGTCGGGGTAGGCGCCGCCCAGCACGGTCTGCCGGGCCGCGGCCGACGTCGTGGCCTGAATGACGGTCGGCCCCAAGGCGCGGGCCAGGAACTCGAGGTGGCTACAGCCCCGCTCGCGCCCGAAGCGCTCTTGCACGGCGCTGGTATAGCCGCGGCCGACCGACAGGCCGACGAGGTCGGAGAAGTGCGGCTCGATGGCCGTGCACTCCACGTGGGGAAACGTCTGCATGTCCGCCTGAGCGTCGACGATGGTCAGGTCGGCCCGGCGTACCACGATGCCGAGCTCCATGACGTGGAGATGCTGCGGGCTGGGGCTGCCCTCGGCCCAGGGGCGCTCGTCGTGCAGCGTCCCCACCACGGCGAAATGCTCGTCGCGCCCGAACACCTCCATGGTGATGGTGCGGCGGTGGACGGGGAACTCGTCGGACCCCGGCGCGGGGCGCAGGTCGGCCAACGTGGGTGACGGCGAGGGGTCAGGCACCGGGCGATTGTGGCGCTGCGGCCCCGGCCGGCGCCAACGCCACCTCGTTGAAGCCGTGCAGGATCGGCGCATCGCGGCTCCAGCCGATCCGGGTGACCGAGGCCGTGCGCAGGTGGAGGCGCCAGTAGAGGTCGGTCGTCCCGAGCGCCCAGGCCACGGCGGCCTTGATCGGCGTGACGTGGCTCACCACGACCACGTCGCCGTCGGTCCGCCGGGCGCCGGCCCCCGGCGCGGCGAAGAGCTCGGCGCAGACGGCGCCGATGCGCTCGTCCACTTCGGCCAGCGTCTCGCCCCCCTCGGGGCGGAAGTGACGGTCGTCCATCCAGTGTTGCCAGACCGAGGCGGGGATGTCGCCCAGGGGCTGGCACTCGAACTCGCCGTAGTCCACTTCGACCCAGCGCTCGTCGACGGTCAGCGGGGGACCGAGCGCGAGCAGCTCGGCGGTGTCACGGGCCCGGGCCAAGGGGCTCGTCCGCACCTCGACCACCGGGTCGTAGACCAGGGCGCGGGCGGCGCCGGCCTGGGCCCGCCCCTTCTCGGTCAGGGCGGCGTCGGTCCGTCCGAGGAGCAGGCCGCGGGCGTTGGCCTCGGACTCACCGTGACGCACCAAGATCAACACGAGGGGACCGCGCCTCAGACCGGTACGAGGATGCGCCCGCACTGCTCGCACGTGGCCACCTCGTCGTGGGACAGCCGGCGGATCCGCTCCACCTCGCCCGAGGAGAGCTCGAGATGGCACCCGTCGCAATGGTTCTTGATCAGGCGGGCCGCCCCCGTCCCCTTGAGCCGCGCCCGCAACGTTTCGTAGCGGTCCGACAGTGCCGTCGGGAGCTGGGCCGCCACGGCCGCCCGGGCCGAGGCGGCGGCGGCCAGCTCGGCGTCGATCTTCTCCTGCTGGGTGCGGACCTCGGCCGCCAACCCGTCGGCCTGTTCCCGCAGCGGTGCGGCCCGCTCGTCGAGGGCGGTCAGCTCGGCGTCGATCGGATCCTGGTCCAGCATCGACACCAGCTCGAGCTCTTCGAGCTCGGCCCGCCGGTCGGTCAGGTGCACCACCTCGTCGTTCATGGCCTGGAGGTCACGGGTCGACGAGCCCGTGGCCGCGTACATCCGCTGCTCGATCCCCCGGCGCCGCTCGGTGATGACGGCGATCTGCGCCTCGAGGTCCTTCTGGGCCGACGCCAACGCGCTGCGACGGGCCGTCGCCTCGTCCCGCGCCGCGTCGAAGGTGGCCAGCTGGACCTCCACGCCGCGCAGGCCCGACGTCTCGGGCAGGGCGTCGCGCCGGTGCTGGAGCTGCGTGATGGTGGTGTCGTAGTCCTGGACGGCGAGCAGGTGCTCGAGGTTGTCGGTCACACCAGCGCCTCGTAGGCGGAGCGCGGCGACGGGCAGGGCGTCGGCCAAGGCGGCGTCGGCCATGGCCGCCGCCTCCTCCCAGGTGCACCAGCGGGCCTCGGGGCTCTCGCCCGGCGGCGGCTGGGGGTCCCCGTCCGCCCCGATGAGGAGGTAACGCAGGTCCAGATGGAGGTGGCCGTACGCCGCGTCGTGCACGTCGAGGTGAATCAGCTGCGGGCCACCGTCGGGGTGCGCCACGTCCAGGCCGAGCTCCTCGGTGGCCTCGCGGAGTGCGGCCGCCTCCGGCGTCTCGCCGGCGTCGATGTGGCCACCGGGCTGCATCCAGATGCCGAGGCGCCGGTGCCGGTGGAGCACCGTGCCACGCCGCCCGACCACGATGCCCGAGGCCGTCACGTGCGTCGGGCCGGCGTGCTCGTCGCACGGCGCTCTCAGGCGGCCCAGCTCGCTCAGGAAGCGGTCCTGGGCCGCCACCTCGCGCGGCGACCCCGGCTCGTGGCCCTGGACCAGCATCCGCAGTTCCGCCGTGGAGGGGTCCATCCCGGCACTGGTTAGCACAGGTGACCGGTCAGGACGGTGGTGGCGCGTCCGCCGATGTGCACCCGGTCGCCGTCGGGACGGACGTAGAGCGTCGCGCCGCGAGCGGAGAGCTGGCGGGCCACCAACTCGGCGCGGCCCAGGCGCGCGGCCCAGTACGGCCCGGCCGCGCACTGGGCCGAACCGGTGGCCGGATCCTCGTCGATGCCGACGAGGGGGCCGAAGACGCGCAGCACGTAGTCGGCGCCCGAGCCCGAGTCGGCCGCCGCGGTGAGCAGGAGCGAGTTCGGGCCGCTGGCCGCGATGGCGCCGAGATCGGGCACGTAGTCGCGGACGGCCGCCGGCGCGGACAACACGACGAAGATGAAGTTGGTGGTCAACCCCGACTCGACCACACCGTCCGGCCACTGGGACTCGAGCGGGGCGGGCAGGGGGCCGAACGCGATCGGGTCGGCCGGGAAGTCGAGCTCGACCCGGTCCCCCTCGAACGAGGCGGACAGCGCTCCGCTGCGGGTGTGGAAGGTGAGCGGCCGCGAGCCGTCGATCCGGCCGGACTGGCGCAGCGCGTGGGCCGAGGCCAGCGTGGCGTGGCCGCAGAGGTCGATCTCGGTGGCGGGCGAGAACCAGCGCAGGCCGAACTGGAGCGGATCGCCGGTCGGCGTCAGATACGCCGTTTCGGAGATGCCGAGCTCGGTGGCCAGCGCCCGCATGCGGGCCTCGTCGAGCGGCTCGTCCAGGAGGCAGACGGCCGCCGGGTTGCCGCCCCCGAGACCCTCGCTGAAGGCGTCGACCCAGGTGATCGGGATGCTCATCGTCCCCACGATGCTAAGCGGGCCAGGGCGTCGCGCAGAACCTCGTCGCGCTTGCAGAAGGCCCAGCGCACGAGCGTGGCGCCGGCCGCGTCGTCCGCCGGGTCGTAGAAGACGGAGCTCGGGATGGCCACCACGCCGCAACGACCGGGCAGCGCCAGGCAGAACTCCTGCCCGCTCAGGCCCGGAGCCACCGGCGCGATGTCGGTGGTGGCGAAGTAGGTGGCGGCGGGGCGGTGCACCACGTAGCCCAGGTCGGCCAGCCCGTCGCAGAGGAGGTCGCGCTTGGCGGCCAGCTCGGCGGCGACGCGCTGCAGCGAAGCCGGCGGGAAGGCCAACCCGGCGGCGATGGCGAGCTGGAGGGGGGCCGGGCTGGTGTAGGTGAGGAACTGCTTGGCCGCCCGCACGGCGGCAACGAGCTCGGCCGGCCCGCTGACCCAACCCACTTTCCACCCGGTGAAGGAGAACGTCTTGCCGCCCGACGAGATGGTCAGCGTGCGCCCGCCCATGGCCGGCAGGGTGGCCAACGGGACGTGGGTCCCCTCGAAGACGAGGTGCTCGTAGACCTCGTCGGTCACCGCCAGGAGGTCGTGGGCGGCGACCAGGGCGGCCACCTGACCCAATTCGTCGGGCGAGAAGACCTTGCCCACCGGATTGTGCGGAGTGTTCAACAGCAGCAGGCGGGCCCGGGGCGAGGCACAGGCCCGGGCCAGCTCGTCGCGGTCGAAGGACCAGTCCGGCGGGTGGAGGCGCACCAGCTTGGGCACGGCGCCGGCCATCGACGCGCAGGCGGCGTAGGAGTCGTAGGAGGGCTCGAACATGACGACCTCGTCGCCCGGCTCGCACAGGGCGAGGAGGGTCGCCGCGATGGCCTCGGTGGCGCCCACGGTGACGAGGACCTCGGTCTCGGGATCCACCTCGAGGCCGTACCAGGCCGCCTGGTGGTCGGCCACGGCCCGGCGCAGCTCGGGGATGCCGGCGCTCGGCGGGTACTGGTTGTCGCCGCGCCGGATGGCCTCGACGGCCACCTCTTTGAGCTCGTCGGGACCGTCGGTGTCGGGGAAGCCCTGGCCGAGGTTGACCGAGCCGGTGGCGTGGGCCAGCTCGGACATGGTGGCGAAGATGGTGGTGGTGAAGGGGCGCAGGCGCCGGGCCAGCTGCGCGTCCCCCGGTGCCACCACGACGATCGTACCGCTGGGCATTTCGCCCTTGACCATCCCGCCGATCTATCGTCGGCGTGGACCGTGCTCAGCGTCGCCAACTTCAACATGCACTGCGGGATGGACGGGTGGGGCCGGCCCTTCGACTACATCGGCGCCATGGCGTCGTTCGACGCCGACGTCATCGTGCTCGAGGAAACCTGGACCACCTCGGGTGAGGAGACGGGACAGGCCGAGGCGGCGGCGGCCGCCTTGGGCTACACCGTGTTCACGCACGAGCTCGGCCAGGGAAGGCGCATCCGGCCGCAGACGACGGCGCGGCGACTCGTGGATCGCCCAGCCCTCGTTCTCCGATACCAAGCGGGCTCTCTACATGGACGGCCAGCGGCCCCAGCCGGCCAAGGTGCAGGCGCTGGCCCGCTGGCAGGAGGCCGAACCGGGGAAGTGGGGCATCGCCGTGCTGGTGCGGCCCGAACTGGCGATCGAGGGGACCAAGGTCTTGCCGTTGCAACAACTGCGGGCTGACGTGGTGCGCCGGGCCGCGCTGGTGGTGGACCTCACGGTGGGGGGCCGGCCACTCTCGGTGGTGGGCACGCACATGCCGCACATCCCCTACGGCTCGCACCGGACCTGGGCCGAGCTGCGGCGCATCCTGCGCACCGAGGCCCGGCCCGACGCCGTGCTCTCGGGCGACATGAACACGTGGGGACCGCTCGTCCGCTTCTTCCTACCCGGTTGGCATCGAGCCGTGGTGGGCCGCACCTGGCCCTCGTGGTCCCCGCACAGCCAGATCGATCACATCGTGACGCGGGGCGCGCTCCGTCCGCTCTCGGGCGAGGTCCTGCCCGACGCCGGCTCCGATCACCGGCCCATCCGGACCACGCTCGAGCTGACGTAGATGTCGCCCCTGGCGGGGGCGGCCGCCCCGGGCCGCCGCCGACCGGTGCGGCGGGCTCAGGTTCCGGTTTCGGTTCCAGTTCCGGTTCAGGTTTTCTGGAAGTTCAGGTCAGGTTCAGGTTCAGGTGTCGTAACCGCCGGTGAAGATGCTCGGGTGCGGGCGCGCCGGCGGCGTGGCGAAGAACGGGCGCACGTGCGTCTCCATCAGCTCGTCGACCACGGCGGCCGCGGCGGGGTCGGCCAGCAGGTTGTGGTCCTCGGCCGGGTCCTCGGCCAGGTCGAAGAGCTGGCACGGCGCCAGGGCGTCCTCGTCGACCACCAGCTTGTGACGCTCGGTCTCGAAACAGGCGAAGCCCCAGTTCTCGCTGACGGCGACCGGGCGGGCCGGGCCGGGGGCGCCGTCGCGCACGCACTCGAGGAGGGAGCGGCCCTCGGCGCCGGGCACGTCTGGGGCGCCGGCCATGGCCCGGACGGTGGCGGGGACGTCGAGCTGCTCGACCAGCGAGTCGACCACCCGGGGCGCGCAACCGCCGGGCGGGCGCATGATCGAGGGGCACCCGCACCGCCTGCTCGTAGAGGACGCACTTGGACATGAGCCCGTGGTTGCCGGCCATCTCGCCGTGGTCGGTCGTGTAGACGACCCAGGTGTTGTCCAGGAGGCCCCTGCGCTCGAGCGCATCGAGCATGAGGCCCACCGCGTGGTCGATGACCGAGATGTCGGCGGCGTAGGCCCGGCGCATGTCGCGGATGACGTCCTCGGTCATGGTCGACGTGTCCGCCAAGCCCAAGAACGCGTTGAGGAGATGCTCGTAGCGGCCGGTCCCCTCGAGGGTCGGGCGGGTGGTCGACGCGGGCATGGAGATGTCGACGTCGCGGTAGCGGGCCACCGCCTCGGCCGGCGCGTCCCAGGGGTCGTGCGGCCCGGGGAACCCGACGAACAGAAAGAAGGGCTCGGGCCGGTCGTACTGTTCGAGCCAGCGCACCGCCTCGGTCCCGTGCCAGGTGTCGACGTAGGCCGAGAGGGGCAGGGGCATCGGGGTGGCGTCCCACATGGGCACGACTTTGGTGGCGTTGCGCCCGTCCTCGTTCTCCCCCTGGTAGCTGCGGTCGGCGATGTGCCGCCGGTAGGTCTCGAGCAGGCCCTGCGTGGCCAGAAAATCGGTGTAGCGCGACGGCTTCTTGCCCATGAACTTGTCGCCCGTCTCGAAGACCTCGGTGAATCCCAACGCCTGCAGGCGGGGGGCCATGTCGTCGATGTGGTCGACGGTGACGATCTCGTCGCGGTAGAGGTGGGCCTTGCCCAGCAGCGAGGTGTGGTAGCCCGCCTCGCGTAGGGCCTTGGTGTAGGTCGGGCAGTCTGGGGAGATCTCTTCCCAGTTGGTGTAGACGCCGTGGTCGCGCACGTAGCGCTCCGTCATGAACGACGCCCGAGAGGGCATGCAGAGCGGGCCCTGGCACGAGACGCGGGAGAAGCGCACGCCTTCCCCGGCCAGCCGGTCGAGCGTCGGCGTGTGCATGCTGGCGTCGCCCGCGCAGCCGAGCATGTCGGCCCGGTGCTGGTCGGACATGACGAGGAGGATGTTCGGTGCGCTGGCCACTCGGCCCCCATTTCGTTCTTTCTTTCGTTTCCCGGCCCTGCGGACGGCAGCCCGGTGGCGTCGGACGATCATCGCACTCGCGGCTCGTGGGGCACACTGGTCGCCATGGCGCCCCAGTTCATCTACACCATGCGCGGCCTCCGGCGCTTCTACCCGCCCGACCGCGAAGTGCTCAAAGGCATCAACCTGTCCTTCTATCCCGGGGCGAAGATCGGCGTGATCGGCTCCAACGGATCGGGCAAATCCTCGCTGCTGCGCATCATGGCCGGCGAGGACGACGGCTTCAGCGGGGAAGCCCGGCTCACGCCCGGCTTCAGCGTCGGCTACCTGCCCCAGGAGCCGCAGCTCAACGCGGACAAGGACGTGGCCGGGAACGTGGCCGAGGGCGTGGGCGAGGTGAAGGCGGTGGTGGACCGCTACAACGAGGTCTGCGCGGCCTTCGGCTCGCCCGACGCCGACATCGACGCCCTCCTGGCCGAGCAGGCCGACCTGCAGGCCAAGATCGACGCGGCGGGCGCCTGGGACCTCGAGCGCACCTTCGAGATCGCCATGGACGCGCTGCGCCTGCCCCCGGGCGACGCCGACGTGACCACGCTCTCGGGCGGCGAGCGGCGCCGGGTGGCGCTGTGCCGCCTTCTGCTCTCGAAACCTGACCTCCTGCTGCTCGACGAGCCGACCAACCACCTCGACGCCGAGTCGGTGGCCTGGCTCGAGCGCACGCTGCAGGACTACCCGGGCACCGTGGTGGCGGTCACCCACGATCGCTACTTCCTCGACAACGTGGCCGGCTGGATCCTCGAGCTCGACCGGGGGGCGGGCATCCCCTGGGAGGGCAATTACTCCTCGTGGTTGGAACAGAAGCAGGCCCGCCTGGCCGCCGAGGAGAAGGCGGACCGGTCCCGCCAGGCCTCGCTCGAGCGCGAGCTCGATTGGATCCGCATGTCGCCGCGGGCCAGGCAGAGCAAGGGCAAGGCCCGCATCACCGCCTACAACGAGCTGGTGGCCGAGGCCGAATCGGCCGAGCGGCGGGCCGACAAGGTCGAGCTCTCCATTCCGGCCGGTCCCCGCCTGGGCGACCAGGTGGTCGACGCGGCCGGCGTGGTGAAGGGGTTCGGCGAGCGGCTGCTGATCGACGACCTCGATTTCATTTTGCCCCCCGGTGGCATCGTCGGCGTGATCGGCCCGAACGGTGCCGGCAAGACCACCCTCTTCCGCATGATCGTGGGCGAGGAGGCACCAGACGGCGGCCGGTTGACCGTCGGGGCCACGGTCAGCCTGGCCTACGTGGACCAGTCCCGCGACGCGCTGGCCGGCGGGGCCACGGTGTTCGAGGAGATCACCGGCGGGGTGGACCGCATGGTGGTGGGCGGCCGCGAGCTGCACAGCCGGGCCTACGTGGCCGGCTTCGGGTTCAAGGGCAGCGACCAGCAGAAGAAGGTGGGCGAGCTGTCGGGCGGCGAGCGCAACCGCGTCCTGCTGGCCAAGGTGCTCTCGAGCGGCGGCAACGTGCTCCTGCTCGATGAGCCGACCAACGACCTCGACGTCGACACGTTGCGGGCGCTGGAGGACGCGTTGGTCGGTTTCCCGGGCTGCGCGGTGGTCATCAGCCACGACCGCTGGTTCCTCGACCGCATCGCCACCCACGTGTTGGCCTTCGAGGGGGACTCGGAGGTCCGTTGGTACGAGGGGAATTTCAGCGAGTACGAGGCCGACCGGCACGCCCGCCTGGGCGTCGACGCCGACCAGCCCCACCGCATCCGTTACAAGCCGCTCGTGCGCGGCTGAGAATCAGCCCGCCGGCTCCACCCGTTCCCACAGCGCGCTCGACGTCCTCGTAGGGGGTGGTGCACGGCGGGCCCGGAGCCACCCACATGCGCGGCACGGAGGGGGCGTCGCCCACCCGGATCAGGCAGGAGGACCGGGTCCCGAACGTATCGAGGTGCACGCAGTTGGCGGAGTTGGGGCGCTCGTCGTCCTCGGGGACGCGGTGGTCGGCCAGCACCGTACGGAAGGCGGTGTCGATGGCGTCCGCTCCGCATGGCTCCCCCAGGGCGGCGCGGACGAGGTCGACCTTGGGAGTGGGCTCGCCCAGGGCCCGGTTCTCGAGGATGTGGACGCCCGGTGCCAACGGGCGGGCCCGAGCCGGGCCGCCGTCGGTGTCGGTGAAGTCGACGAACCACAGCGAGGTGCGGTCCCCGACCAGGAGCCAGCAGCCGTTGTAGTCCATGGGGCGGTAGCCGGCGACGAGGGCCTCGACGGCGGCGGTGGCGCTGCGGTGCCGGGCCAGGGCGAGCGGAAGGTCGCCGCGGGAGCGCTTGGACGGATCCTTGGCGTCGCCCAGGGGCTGGTTGGTGAGGCCGGCGCACACCCCGTGCTCGTTGACGGCGAGCCAGGTTCCCCCGGACTGCTCGTCGCGTCCTCCCAGCACGCGCTGGAGCTTTGGGCGCGAGGACGGTGATGGGCGTGGCCGGCCGCTCCATCAGCTCGTCGCGATTGGCCCCCACGATCAGCGGTTCGGTCGGCGCCAGCCGCGAGGCCATGACCAGGAGACACACGAGAACCACCCTAACCAGGCGCAATTGGGCTCAATCGGGGTGGCAGGGGGCTACCGTCTGTCCCGTGCGGATTCCCTCGGCGAGCATCGTCCCGGCCACCGACGCCGTGCTCGGCCTGGGCGCCCTCTCGCTCGGGGCGGCGCCGGCCTCGGCCACATCCGCGTCGTCCCAGGTGGATGACACGTGTATTGGGTGACGGGAGGTACTGCGTGACCAAGCAGGTGTTGGTGTCCTGTTCGGGATCGGGAAGAGCAACGTCGAGATGGTGAAGTACTCCGCCCACCCGTCGCCCAGCCCCCTCGCCCTGCCGGCCGGCGCCGGCACGGTCACCATCCTCGCCAGCCCCGACACGCCGTAGTCCACCCGGGCTCGAGACCAACGACGACGGTGTCCGACCGCTGGCACGACAGCGACGTGCCCAAGGGTGCCGGCTACGACGCCCGCTTCACCCGCCTCGAGGCCGCGGGCGTCGACGTGCACGGTGAGGCCGCGCTGGTCGATTCCTACGATCCTTCGTCCGTGCTCGATGCCGGCTGTGGCACCGGGCGGGTGGCGCTCGAGTTGCACCGGCGGGGTCGGCAGGTGATCGGACTCGACGTCGACCCGGTCATGCTCGACGCGGCGCGGGGCAAGGGGCCGGACGTGCGCTGGATCGAGGGAGACCTGGCCGACCCCGGGCTCGACCTCGGGCGCACCTTCGACCTCGTGGTGATGGCGGGCAACGTGCTGATCTTCGTGGAGCCGGGCACCGAGGGGCGCGTCCTGGCCAACGCGGCCCGCTGGCTCGAACCGGGCGGCCGCCTGATCGCCGGCTACTCGTTGCAACCGGGGGGATTCGGGTCCTCCGAACACGACCGCCTGGCCGAGGAGGTCGGGCTCACTCTCGAAGACCGCTGGTCCACCTGGGACCGGCGCCCGTTCACGCAACCTGCGAGTTATGCAGTTTCCGTGCATCGCAAAGGGTCCTGAGAACCGGCTGAGTCGCGGAACGGAGCCACAACAACCAATCAGTGCATGCACTGAATGTGCGAGAGAGGGTCGCTTCGTTAGGCTTAGAGCCATGGGAACCGAGGAGCTTGACCCGATTGATCATCAGATCATCGAATTGCTGTCGCAAAACGCGCGACGCACCATGGCCGACATCGGCGAGCAGGTCTCGCTCTCAGCATCGGCCGTGACACGGCGTATCGAGCGTTTGGAACGCACCGGAGTGATCGCCGGCTACACCGTCGTGGTCGACCACCGCAAGGCCGGGCGACCGATCCAGGCCTTCACCGAGGTGCGCTTCGCCGGCACCGCCGATCTGAACGAGATTCAGGCAACGGCCATGCAACTCTCCGAGGTCCAAGCGGTGTTCACCACCGCCGGCGACCCCGACGCGCTCGTCTGGCTCCAGGTGCCCGACGTCGAACGACTGGGACAGGTCATCGAGCAGCTGCGCCGACGGGGCCGGGTGACCGGCACCAAGACGCTCATCGTGCTCGATACCTGGTCGCGCCACCGAGCTCTCGAGGCCAACGGGCTCGCGGTTCACTAAGTGCGGGGACGGACGCCCGCCGTCGCGCTGACGCTCGTCCTCACCGCGCTGTTGGCCGGCGCGTGCAGTTCCCGCCCCTCCACATCGGGGGCCACCACGACGACAACCACGTCGACGCGCTCCACCACCACCACCACGACGGCGGCCGGCAACGCAGCGGTGGGGATCTGGTCGGCGGCCGTCCGCGTCGCGCCGGGGACCATCCTCACGGCGGTGTCCTGTCCCTCCGCCCAGAACTGCGTCATGGGCTCCTCGAAAGGTCTGACCTACGGGCTCGACTTCACCCGGGTCAGGGCGCTCGGTCCGGCCGTGCCTTCCCCCGCCCCCGCGGGCGTCTCGTACCTCTCGTGCCCCACCACGTCGTTCTGCGCCGCCGCGCCGAGCCTCAACCAGGTGGCCCTCTTCAACGGCACCAGCTGGGGGGCGCCCACCACCATCGAGTCGGCTCAGGGTTTCACCGCGGTCGACTGCACCGGCCCCGACTTCTGCATCACCATCGACGGCGAGGGGAACTCGTTCGCCCTGCGCGGCGGCAGCTGGAGCGGCAACCTGGGCGCCTGGGGAGCGGCCAACCAGATCTCCTGCGTCTCGCCGACCTTCTGCATGGCGGCCGAGGGCGGGCCCTCGGTGTGGGACGGCAGCGGGTGGACCCAGCCGGGCGACGCCGACAGTGGGGGGCAGCTCAATGCGGTCTCCTGCGCCACGACCACCTTCTGCGTATTGGTCGACAGCAGTGGCGCCGTCCTGACCTGGAACGGGACGGCCTTCTCGGCGCCCCAGTCCATTGCCAGCGAACCGGTGGTCACCGGCACCAATGCGGGAGGCCTCACCGGCGTGTCCTGCCCGACGACCACCTTGTGCCGGGCTGTGGACTCCGTCGGACGGGTCTTCGGCTGGAACGGGAACACCTGGAGCCCGGGCGCCACGATCGACCACGGCCATGGGCTGAGCGCGATCTCCTGCCCGACCACGACCTACTGCGTCGCGGTGGACCGGGCCGGCAACGCCTTCATCTCGGGTTCGCGCGTCACCACGGGCTGAGCTCGGGCGCGTCGGCCCGCCCGATGACCCAGGCCAGGAGCTGGGCCGGGTCGGTCCGTCGGCCGAGGAGGGGCAGCTCGCGGGCCAACCACTCCTCCACCAGCGGCGCCGGCAACGGCACCACCCCGACGCCGAGGTCGCCGTGGTGCACGGCCACCTCCCGCCAGCGCGAGAACACGCAGTCCCGCGAGTCCTCCACGACGCCGCGCGAGGTGCGCGAGGGCGCGTCCCAGGCCGGGTCGGGCAGCTCGGCCATGACCTGCGCCACCGCGTCGGAACTCGCGACGACGTCGGCCACCAGCGCCGCGGCGGGGCGGTTGGCCCCGGTCTCGATGTCGGCGCGGCGCTGCTCGAGGCCACCGGGATACTGGTCGCGCAGCTCACCTCGGGCCGCACCCTCGAGGCGCCACACCACGCTGTCGCCGTTGCGGGCGATGTGGGTGAGCAGGTGCCCGACACTCCAGCCCGGCAGCCGGCTGGGTTGACGGGCCGCGTCGTCGGTCAGCCCGGCCAGATCGTCGATCAGCGCATGCTGCGCGGCGAGGCAACCGGCGACCCACTCGACCGGGGCGCCCGGCACCGCGGCCGGGCTCACGAGGCGGGCAGAGCCGACTGGCCGTCGAGCATGTCGGCCATCACGGCCCGGATGAACTCGTCCGCCTCCTCGGTCATCCCCCCGGCCACGCCGCCGTAGATGGCGCCCGACCTGGGGGCCTCGCCGGCGTGCGCCTTGGCGTAGGCGACGCCGTCGGCCAGGTCGGTCACGAACTCGGGCACCACCTGGGCCTGGGTCTGGGGCCGGGTGACCGCCATGTGCAACGCGTTGGGGTACTGCTGGCCGTTGAAGCGCCAGCCCCTCGTCCGCATGAAGTCGTTTACGTGGTAGATGTCGAATTCGTCGGAGGTGAAGGAGAAGAGGAAGGTGGGCTTGCCCACCAGGCGCAGCTCGGGGTGGGCGGTGACCGCCTCTTGCATGGCGACGGAGGTCTCGAAGATCTGCCGGGCGTACTCGAGGTAGCCGGCGTGGCCGATCTGGACCATGGCGGCCCAGGTGGCGGCGATGAGGCCGCCCGAACGCGAGCCCTCCATGCCGGGCGAGGTGTACTTCCCCCCGCTCCAGTCGGTCAGGTAGAAGTACTGCGCGTTGCGCAGCGCCTTGGTGCGGAAGGTGAGCACGGACGAGCCCTTGAAGGCGTAGCCGTACTTGTGGGTGTCGGCCGAGATCGACGTCACCCCCGGGATCGTGTAGTCGAAGGCCTCGATGTCGTAGCCGAGCTCGCGGCCGAAAGGCAGGATGAACCCGCCCAGGCAGCCGTCGACGTGCAGGCCGATGCCGCGCTCGAGGGCGAGGTCCGAAAGCTCGGCGATGGGATCGACGGTGCCGTAACCGTAGTTGCAGGCCGAGCCGATCAGGGCCACCGTCTGGTCGTCGACGTGCGCGCGCACCCAGTCGAGATCCACCTGGGTGGTGAGCGGATCGACCGGGGCCCGCCGGAGCTCCACCCCGAAGAGGTGGCAGGCCTTGTCGAAGGCGGGGTGGGCCGTTTCGGGTTTGATCAGGTTGGGCCGGGTCACGCCGCGGCTTTGCGCCGCGTCCTCGCGGTAGGCCAGAACGGCATGCAGGATGCTCCCGGTGCCGCCGGTGGTGACCAGCCCGCACGGTTCATCGCCGGCCGCCGAGGCGGCAGCGCCCGACTGGAGCCCGAGCGTCATGGCGATGATCTCCGCCTCGAACTTGGTGGCACTCGGACACATGTCGCGCTGGAGGACGTTGACGTGGGCGAAGAGCCCGAAGGCCTCGTTCATGAAGTGGTAGTGCTCGTGGTCCCCGCAGTACATCGTCCCGGAGCACTTGCCCGTCTCCCAGAAGGCGTCTTCCTCCGTGGCCATGGTGCGCAGCTCGTCGAGCACCTGTTGGCGCGTCATGCCGTGCTCGGGCAACGTGCGGTTGATGGCGAAGCGGTCGGCGTAGGGATAGTCGCTCATCGTCGGGCCTCCTTGGAGCGGTCGCGGACGGCGGCCGCCCCGGCGCCCCGGCAGTCGGTTCGACACTAGACAACTCAATTGGTCCATCGGGTCAATTGGTCCATCGGGTCATTTGGGTCCATCGGGTGATTGGGTCCATCGGGTGATTGGGTCCATCCGGCGGAACGGCCGGCTGGGCGAAGATGGCCCCCGATGTCGCGGCCCATGCTCTTCCCATCGCTCCGTGGCTACCGGCGTTCGTGGGTCGGGGCCGACCTGGTGGCGGGGCTGACCCTGCTCGTCATCGCCGTCCCCGAGCAGCTGGCGACGTCCCGACTGGCCGGCATGCCACCCATCACGGGCTTCTACGCGTTCGTGGCCGGCACGGTCGTCTTCGCGCTGCTCGGTTCCAACCCGCAGATGTCGGTCGGTGCCGACTCGACCATCGCGCCGCTCTTCGCGGCCGGCGTGGCCCACCTGGCCCTGAGCGGCAGCCCCGAGTACGCGCAGAAGGTCGCCGTCCTCGCCGTCATGGTGGGCATCTTCGTGATGCTGGTCAGCCTTTTGCGGTTGGGCTGGATCGCCGAATTCCTCTCCGCGCCGATCATCACCGGATTCCTCTGCGGGGTCGCCTTGATCATCGTGGCGCACCAGCTACCCGACTTCTTCGGGCTCCCTCCCACCGGCGGGACCAACCAGCACCGGGTGGCCTACGTCCTCGGCCATCTCGGCCAGGCCAACGGCTGGGCCCTGGCCATCGGGTTGGGTGTGTTGGCCCTGCTCGTGGTGGCCGGACGCATCGACCGGCGCATCCCGGGCGCGCTCATCGGCATGGTCCTCTCCACCGCGCTGGTCGCTGCCCTCGACCTCGAGGCCCACGGCGTCCCCGTGCTGGGCACGATCAAGGCGGGGCCGCCGCACCTCGGCCTGTCCGGCCTGTCCTGGGCGACGCTTCAGAGCCTGGTCCCGCTGGCGGCGGTGGTCGCCCTGGTGGTGGTCACCCAGACGGCGGCCACCACCCGGGCCTTCGCCGACCTGGGCGGCTACGACGTCGACGCCGGGCGCGACTTCCTCGCCGTCGGGGGCGGGAGCGTGCTGGCCGGACTGTCCGGGTCGTTCCCGGTCGACGCCAGCCCACCCCGCACCGGTGCGGTGGCCGCCGCGGGTGGCCGCACCCAGGCGGGCCCCTTGGGCGCCGCCCTCGTGATCATCTTCCTGATTCCCTTCGCCGGGATCTTCAAGGACGTCCCCTTGGCCACCCTGGCCGCCATCTTGATCTTCGTGGCCGGGCGGCTCTTCAACCTGCACGACCTTTCGGCCATCGCCCGCTTCTCCCTGCTCGAGTTTGCGTTGGCCCTGATCACGCTCCTCACGGTCGCGTTGGTCGGGGTAGAGCAGGGGATCGCGGTGGCCGTCGTCTTGGCCATGCTCGACCGCATCCGCCGGAGTGCCCAGTCCCAGCTGGCCGTGCTCGGCCGCGTGGCCGGGACGACCAGTTGGACCCCCCTCCAGGCCGACCATGACGCAGCCCAGCAGACTGGTGTGCTGGCCGTCCTCTTCGCCACTCCCCTCTGGTACGCCAACGCGACCAATTTCCGCGAGCAGATGGCCGACGCCGTGGCGCGGGCGCCCGGCACGACGAGGATCGTCGTGCTCGACGCCATCGGCATGACCGACGTGGACTTCACCGGATCGCGTGCGCTCGGACGGGTCCTCGACGCCTGCGCACGCAAGCACATCGTCTTCGGCGTCGCCCGGGCGAGCGACCATCTGCGCGAGACGTTGCAGCGGGGTGGCCTGCTCGAGCACATAGGCGAGGAGCGGTTGTTCTCGACGGTCAACGAGGCGGTGACCAGCCTGGCCGGCGGCCCGGAAGCTCCGCCGGCCTGAACCAGGTCGACGCGCACGTTGCCCGCCCTTCTCCTGTCTCGCGTCATCACCGAGATATCCCGGGGCTCAGACGCGACGCGCCGCCATCCGAGCCCGTCAGTGACCGGACCCGCCGGCTGCCGGGATCGCTTTGACTGTTGGGTTGACGGTTCCGCCGGCGTCGGGTCAGCATGACCCGGCCGAACCGAGCCGGGGGTCGAACGTGAACGTGAACGTGAAGCAGTGGATGGCCAACGGGTGGGGACGCGCGTGAGCACCTCGTTCCAGAACCCCTCATGGATGCCGTTCTCCGTCGGGGAGGCGGCGCGGGCCGGCGACGCGACGGCGGACGATCTCGTTTCGGGGCGGGCCCTGTCGCACCTCTTCGACGCACTGCGCCGGTCGGCCGAGAGGGTGGTGGCCGATGGCATGCCCGACAACACGGTGGACGTGGCCTCGGGCTTCCGCCATCTGCTCGTCCTGCTCGGCCTCGGCCTCGACGCCGGCCTGCGGGCGGACCCCGACGCGGTGGTCGCGCTCAAGGTTTCGGGCGTGGACAACGTCTACAAGTGGGGCATGGACTGCCCCGACTGCATCTACACCGGCGCCTCCCTACGGCCGGGCGAGTCCTACCGGCTCCGGGGCAACCGGGGCACGGCGCGCTACGTCGGGCTCCAATCAATGGCCGGCATGGCCTCCTCGGCCAACGTGCTCCTCGACGAGCTCGATCTCGGTCCCGGCGGCGAGGTGGACCTGGTCCTCTCGCCGCAGGAGCACGAGGGGAATTGGCTCCCCCTGGCCGAGGACGCCTCAAACCTGGTGATCCGGCACTTCTTCTACGACTGGGACACCGAGGTCGCCTCCTCGCTCTCGATCGAGCGCATGGGCCCGGCCGCGATGCGCGGCTCCAAGCCGGCCGAGGACCCACGCGCCGTGGTGGCTCGCCAGATCGTGGCGCTCGGTGACTTCGTTGAGGGCAACCTCGAGTTCTTCCTGGGGTTCTCCCACCCCGACACCCCGAACACCTTCCTGCCGCCACTCGACGGTACGGCCATGGGTGCCGCGGCGGAGAACCGCCCCGTCATCGGGTCCTGGCAGCTGGCCCCCGGCGAAGCGCTGCTGCTCGAGGTGCCCCCGCCCGACGGCCTCTATTGGAGCTACTCCCTCGGGAACCCGTGGTGGGAGACCATTGACTACGCGGCACACCAAAGCAGCCTGAACGGTTTCCAAGCCGACGTGGACGACGATGGCATTGTGCGGGTCGTCGTGGCCGACGAAGACCCCGGCGTGGCCAACTGGTTGGACACGGCCGGCCATAGCACCGGGCCGATGATCCTGCGCTGCGTGCGCACCTCGACCGCGCCCGTGCCCTCGACCCGGGTGCTCCCACTGGCCGACGTCGTGCACGCGCTGCCCCCGGAGACCCGACGGGTCGGGCCGGAGGAGAGAAAGGCCGTCCTGGCCGCGCGGCGCCTGGCTGTGAGCACGCGGTTCACCCGATGACGCTGCGGCCCGACGAACTCGAGGACGAGACGCGCCGGCAAACCGGCCTCGACGACTTCGGCGACGGCGCACACCGCGAGGGTCTCGAGCGATTGACTGCCTCCATGAACGAGGAGGCCGACCTGACCGAGGTGGGCGAGATCGTCCAGCAGGTCCGCCTCGTGATGCTGCTCTCGTCGCGCCTGCGTATCGAGGAGACCTACCGGAACCACCCCGAGATCGAACACGAGGAGGTCGAGGGCCCGGTCTTCGTCATCGGACTCCCCCGGACTGGCACCACCGCGCTCAGCCAGCTGGTGGCGGCCGATCCACAATTCCGCTCGCTACGCCTGTGGGAGTCGAGCTCGCCCTGCCCGCCGCCGGAGGAATCGACGCAGCACACCGACCCCCGCATCGCCGAGACCGAGGCCGGCCTCGCCATGATGCACGAGCTGTACCCCTTGATGGCGAGCATGCATCACGAGGAGGCGACGACGCCGACCGAGTGCCAGGACTTGATGGGCATGACCTTCCGCACCGTCCACTTCGACGGCATGGCCCGAGTCCCCAGCTACATGGACTGGGTCACCGAGTGCGACATGCGCGTCACCTACGAGTACCACCGGCGCGTCCTGCGCCTTCTCCAGTGGCACTGCCCGCCCCGGCTGTGGCACCTCAAGACACCGGTGCACATGTTCGCCCTCGATGCGCTGATCGAGACCTACCCCGGCGCCAAGTTCCTGTGGAGCCACCGCGACCCCGCGGCCGTGCTGGGCTCGGTCTGCAGCCTCATCCACTACATCCGGGGCTGGAGCAGCGATCGCGACGACGCGGCCGAGCTCGGGGCCGAGCAGCTGGACCGCTGGGCCCAGGGCGTGTCCCGGGCCATGGACTTCCGCGACCGCATGGGCGACGACCGTTTCGCCGACGTGGCCTTCGCCGATCTGCAACGCGACCCCATCGCCGTGCTGGCCCCTGCCTACGAGCAGATCGGGTTGGAGTTCACCGACGCCACCGAAGAGGCCGTGCGCCGCTGGGCCGGTGGACACGAGCCGGGCGCCCACGGGCGTCACAGCTACGAGCTGACCGACTTCGGGCTCGACGCCGACCGGGTGCGTGAGCGCTTCGCGCGCTACCTGGCGACCTACGATGCCGCCGCCTGAGGACCTGACCTGACAATGCGAGGAGGCTGACCGGCGTGGACTTGGGATTGGTTGACGCGACCGCGGTCGTAACCGGGGGGAGCAAGGGTATGGGCCGGGCCGTGGCTGAGGTACTGGCGGCGGACGGCGCCCGGGTCGCCGTCATGGCCCGGGGCCGGGAGGCCCTCGACGAGACGGTCGAGGCTCTCCTGGCCGCCGGCGCACCCGAAGCCTTCGGCGTCTCGGTGGACATGAGAGACACGTCGTCGATCGAGGACGGCTTCGCCGAGGTGGCGCGTCGCTGGCCCACGCTCAACATCCTGGTCCACACCATCGGCCCGGGCGCCGGCCGCTTCGAGCAGCTCGACGACGCCGGATGGGACGAGGCGTTCGCCCTCGGCACCATGTCGTGCGTGCGCAGCGTCCGGGCGGCGCTGCCCGCGATCCGGGCAGCCGAATGGGGCCGCATCGCCATCTTCTCGGCGCACTCCGTTCAGCGCCAGAGCCCGCTGATCGTCGCCTACACGGCGGCCAAATCCGCCGTCTCGAGTATCTCGAAGAACCTGGCCAAGTCGCTGGCCCCCGAGGGCATCCTGGTGAACACCATCTGTCCGGGCACCATCGTCACGGCGAGCTTTACCGAGAACCTGCGGGAGATCTTCGCGGCCGAGAACAAGGACCCCACCGATCCGCACGACGTCATGAACTGGATCGACGAACACTTCCACCAGCCGGCCGACGTGGGCCGGGCCGGACTGCCCGACGAGGTGGCCACGATCACGGCGTACCTCGTGTCGCGGCGCAACGGCTACGTGACGGGTGCCTCGGTCAACGTGGACGGTGGATCCGACTTCGTCTGAGCCCGCCCGAGGAGGCCGGTCACTCCCGGGTGGAGACGGCCCGACGGAGCTCCTCGGGATCGTTCCACATCTCAGGCTCCGCGAGTGTCTTGCCCTTGGTCCCGGACACGTGCGAGCGCACGTAAGCGAGGATCACGATGCGGAAGCCGGCGAGGAACGCGAACGTCCCTTCGTTCGGGATGGCATTGACCAGCGAGAGGAGGTCCGGCCTCCACGCAGACGGCCAGCCGGTTGATTGCGGTGGCCACGGCCACTCAGCCCCGCGGAGGCGGGCCGGGAACACCACCTCGTTGATGACAGGCCACACCGCCGGTCCGAGCGAAAGGCGAACGAGGCCGTGAACACCAGACCGACCACGCCGAGCGGGGCCGCCTCCGACGCAGGCTCCGGAGACGTTCCGGCGGCTGCCCCCAATTCCCCGTCTGGGATGGGAGCATCTGCCATGCTCTGGCCGGTGGCCGAGCCGGATGACACGAGTATCCCTGGCATCGACCGCCTTCTCGCGCTGACCGACGGGGTCGTGGCTATTGCGCTGACCCTGCTGGTCCTGCAGCTCCAGGTTCCGGCACTGAAACTGGCGGACGAGAATTCGGCCTCGGACCTCTGGCAAGCGCTCAACATCGACGGCTCGGAGCTCACGAGCTACCTCGTGTCGTTTCTCATCATCGCCCAGTTCTGGCTCGTCCATCACCGCGCGATGCGAGGTATGCGGGGACACAGCGAGGGTCTGGCCTGGCGCAACTTCGGCTTCCTGCTGGCGCTGACCCTCATGCCGTTCACCTCGGACCTCATCGGCCGATACGGGAGCAACCCCGTGGCCATCACCTTGTTCGGGCTGAACCTCGCCCTGATCAGCCTGTCCAGCCAGTGGATCGTTCTCTATGCCACACATCACAACCTGGTGGAGGACGGCCACCGGTCGGCGCACGACGAGCTCACCGCCCACATCCGCGTCGCGTTGGTGCTCTGCATCATCGGGCTCTCCATTCTCCTGGCCTGGACCGTGCCCGCTGAGGCCAAGTACGTCTGGATCCTGTTCCTGTTCACGTCCCCGGTGGCGGCCCGCCTCGCGCCGGTCGTCGAGCAGAGGAAGGGCGTCGGGAAGTCGAAAGCCGGCTGAGGGAGGGCGCCACGTGACCCGAGCCCGAGCCTTTTGACGCACCACGTCCCGGCCCTCCAATGCCCGCGCACGAGAACTTGACCGGATCGGCGGCTCTGCCGATAACTTCACGTACGCAAGAGTTCCTCGGAAATCTGACGAGCAAACTCGCGAGGCAAGCCCCGGCCGCGATGGTGGCCAACACGCCGGCGAGGCCCCGACCGGCCTTGCTGCGAAGCGACCGGCGCAACCTCCATCTGGTGCGGAGGTCGAGTCTCATCCCGGCCCGCACTCGGTTCACTCTCGCCCGAACCATTCCGGTCGCCCCCCTGGACGCTGAGATGGCGCACGCCTGCGAAACTTGGAGCAGTCTCGACGAGGGAGGGTCTGTGGCAATACGAGCGGTGCTGTTCGATTTCGGAGGGGTTATTTCTTCGAGCCCGTTCGACGCATTCAGCCGACTCGAGGAGGAGCAGGGCCTACCACCAGGATTCATTCGCAGTCTGAACGCAACGAATCCGGACAAGAATGCGTGGGCCCGCTTGGAACGGAGCGAGGTCGATCTGGACACCTTCGCCGTGCTGTGGTCGGAAGAGGCCCGTGCGCTCGGACATGAAGTGGACGGCCGTTCGGTGCTTGAACGCCTGGCCGGCCAGATCAGACCGGAGATGGTGGCTGCAATCCGGATCTGCCGGGCGGCGTACAAGACGGCGTGCCTGACGAACAACTTCGGATCAGCCGAGGCCGAGGTTTCGGCCGAGGTCGCCGCCGTGTACGAACTCTTCGATGCCGTGCTCGAGTCCCGGACGCTCGGCGTGCGCAAGCCCGACCCGCGCTTCTATGAACTGGCTTGCTCGGCACTGGATGTGAAGCCCGATGAATGCGTATTCCTCGACGATCTCGGGGTCAACCTCAAGCCGGCTCGGGCGCTCGGTATGCACACCATCAAGGTGACGGACCCCGATGTCGCGCTCCGTGAGCTGGCAGCAATGTTACAGCTGACGTTCCGCTGACTCCCCTGGAGACATCGATCCGTTGCTGCTCCTGTGGTCGCCTGGAGGTGACCCGTTCCACGGTCGGAAGCCTGCGCTCCTGACTCATCGAGCTAGTGGGAGGGCGAGCGCGCCTCTTTGGCTTGGTGCGCCGCACGGCGACCTGCCCGCCGCCCGAAGAACGACCCGTCCCCAAGGCTGATGCCGCTTGCGTAGTGATGCGCTGCCAGGCTGGCGGCGGTCCTCCCCGCCGCGTAGAGACCGGGGATCGGCCGACCACTGCCGTCCAGGGCGGCACCTTCGCGATCGGTGCTCAGACCGCCAAGCGTGAAGGTCGCGTAGATGGCGCCATGGTCGACCCGCAGGTCGACGGCACCGACGCCGGTGGCTGGCGGCACGCCGATCGGCTGGAGGTAGGGCGAACGCTTGTGAAAAGTCGGGTCAACCCCGTGAGCTGCTGCCTCGTTGTACTCCCGGACCGTGCGAGCGAGCCCTTCAGGCGACACTCCGATGTCAGCCGCGAGCTCCTCGGGTGTGGCCGCGGCAGCGCTCACACGGAGCCCAAGAAGGTTCGGTTCGTGAATCACGTCGTCCGTGATCATGTGGACGAAGCCATCATGGTCGCGGAGGGCGTGGAGCCCAATGCGGCCGGTGTAGGTGTCCTCGTTGATGAATCTCCGGCCTTCGCGGTCGACGAGGATTCCCCGGGCAAGGCGGTGTGGGGGCGCCAGGGGCAACGCGCACTCGAATGCGTCGAGTCGAGTCGTCGCGGCACCGACGCCGACGCCCAGGCGGATTCCGCGGCCGTCATCATTCGGGGTGCCGATCCGCCACACCGCTTCGGGCACATGGGCGAGCGGGCAGTACTCGGCGACCATCCCCTCGTTGTGGATGAAGCCACCGGTTGCCAGAATGACCCCTCCGCGGACCCGGACGGTGCTGGCGCCGGCGTCGCTCAGCATCTGAATGCCGACGACAGCGTCGCCATCGACGATGAGCGACTGGGCCTGGGTGTCGGTAACCACGACGGCGCCGCTCGTCGACACGGCGGCTCCGAGGCGTTTCATCAGGAACCCGCCAGCGGAGTCAATCCACCGTGGCTTGTGACCACGGGGCACGGGAACCGACACCTCGTCGAACGGATAGGTGTCCTCCCCACCACTGAAGACGAGTCCCGAGTCGTCAGGCGACTCCCGGTTTGGTTCGTCGCAGAATGCCGCCCGGAACGGAACGCCGATCGCGACCAGCCAATCAAAGTGCTCCGGCGAACCCTCGCAATAGGCGTCGACGCGGTCGTCGTCCACACCAGGCCCGAGCGCAGATCGCAGGAAGGCGGCCATGTTGTCAACCGAGTCCTGGTACCCGCAGGCGATCTGGAGCGCGGTGCCGCCTCCCAGGTAGATCAAGCCGCCGGAGTGCGCCGACGTCCCGCCGGGCTCCGAACTCCGTTCGACGACTAATACGTCCGCTCCGGCTTGCCGAGCCGACACCGCGGCGCATGCGCCGGCGACGCCGAGCCCGACCACGACGACATCGACGGTCTCGTCGAACTGAACTTCACTGACCTCTTGCGGCGGGATCGGCTCCATCCCACTCCTCTCGACAGGACACGATCGTGGACAGCATGACCGTAACGTCAAATCGGTCGCGTTGACATATTGATTGACGTTCGATCACACAAGACGAGTCATATGCCGCGCCGCATGATCAGGTCGGCGGCACCGAGTACGTAGGACCAGAAGTGGGGCAGATCTTCCCCACAGAGCCGAGAGGACGCAGAATGAAATCGATCCGTCCAGTGACTGGAGGGTTCGCCAGCTCGAGCCTCGCCCTCGCTGGTGTCGTTGCCACACCGTGGCTCGCTGGAACCGTCCCAGCCGTTGCGGCAGCGGATCCCACTCCCGCCCGGCGTCCCTAATTGGTCGGACGAGGCCCCAGACCGGCTCGACTGCCGATAGGGTCCAGGCTTGAGCCGAACGACGCACGGGAGGGCACCGATGACGGGTCAGGGTGACGGGGAACAGGGTGAACAGGTCCACGAATGGGGAGAGGCCGTGCCGGCCTCGGCCGGCCACCCAAAGCCTGGCGACATCATCATCGACCCCACCTTTGCCGTGGCCCAGGAGCCCCTGGTTGGACAGGACGTCTCGACTCCGCTCGAAGAGGACGAACCCGAGCACACCATCCCCCGCGGCGCGCTGTGGGCCATGAAGGAACGTCGCCACATCCAATGGCACCTCCTGCCGGTCCACGAACGACACGATCGGATACGCGAGTGCCTGGAAGCCGGCAACCTCACCCTCTACTGCATTGACGACGGGCGGCATCACGCCATGATCGGCCGCCAAATCGGTGCCTCGCCCAACGGTTGCGAGTACACGTTGCTGGGCCGTGTCTCGCGCCAGCGCTACGAAGAGTTACGCGACGAAATCGTTCTGTTGGTAAACTGCTTCGATACGGCGACTGAACTGAGACTGTGCGGCGTCGCGATCGAAGAGGACATCCGATCGTCCAATGTCTTCGACGTCGCTGTCTACGACACCATCGACGATATCCCCGAGGACTACCGGCCCGGATCGCCGTTTCACCACTTCAAGCAAGAGCTCGAGATCACCGCCTATCGTTGAAGCGGTCTCGGGCAGCGGTTCTCGTCCCGAAGCTTGAGGCGTGTCCGCTCAATCCTCGGTGGGGTGCCCTATTGACCGGGGCCGCTCAACCTGCTGGCGCGACTCGAGGGGTGGACATCTCTACGGTCGCCTGTCGGCCGGAAGTAGCGTGGGACCATGCGCTTCGCCTTCAAAACCTCGCCGCAGGATACGACCTGGACCGACATGCTCGCGGTGTGGAAGGCCGCCGACGACATCGAGCTGTTCGAGTCGGGCTGGACCTTCGACCACTTCTACCCGATCTTTTCCGACAGCACCGGCCCTTGCATGGAGGGCTGGGTCACCTTGACGGCGCTGGCCCAGGCAACAACCCGTCTACGTATGGGCACCCTGGTGACCGGCATCCACTATCGCCATCCGGCAGTTCTCGCCAACATGGCGAGCACCCTCGACATCGTTTCGGGAGGGCGTCTCGAACTCGGGATCGGGGCCGGGTGGAACGAGGAGGAGTCGGGAGCCTACGGGATTGAGCTGGGCACTCCATCCCAGCGCAGCGACCGCTTCGAAGAAGCCTGTGAGGTGATCGTCGGACTCCTTTCGCAGGAGACGACTTCTCTCAACGGTCAGTACTACCAGCTTCACGACGCCCGCAACGAGCCGAAGCCGATACAGCGCCCCCACCCCCCACTCTGCATCGGCGGCAGCGGTGAGAAGAGGACGCTGCGCACTGCAGCTCGATTCGCGCAGCACTGGAACTTCGTGGGTGGCACGCCGCAGGATTTTGCTCGCAAGCGCGAGATCCTCCACCAGCACTGTGAAGACCTTGGCCGTGAACCCGGTGAGATCCTTCTCTCGAGTCATGTCATCTTCACCGGCGAACCAAAGGCCACGGCCGAACAGGCCGCCGCCTTGGCCGAGGTCGGTGCCGGATTGGGCATTGTCTACCTCCGACCCCCCCTGGATCCTGGGGTACTCGAGCCGCTGGCCACCGCCCTGCGCGACCTCTCGTAACAAATTCTCAATCGACACTTCGGACCTTTCCCAAACCCGACCTCGACCGCGTCTTTCCCCGCCCCGCCTCCTCGGGCCCACGTGCGCTTCCGGGCACCATCGGCCCCGATGGTGCGGGCCATGGGACGTCAGCACGAGCATTGTCACCAGGGCCTCGGCCTAGGCGATCCTCGCGGTCCTCGTCGACACGGCGAAGCACGCCGCGATTGACGGCACGGGTTGGGTCCGCGATCCCCTCGGCCACCAATTCGTGACGGCATCGGGGCAAATCTTCCGGACGGCCATGTACCACCCCAACCATCCGGACGGGGATGACGAAATGGCCGATCGGGTCGAGGCGTTCGATCCGAGACATGCCATCTCCTGGAAGCCGGGGAACGACGCAGACGACGGCAACCTCGCCTTCAGCGGCTGGATCTGGCGCGCGTCGGCAATCTCATCACAGGAGAGAGAGTGGTACTCCGTTACCTCGGGATCGGGTCTCTTGAACTGCTCGCAGACTTCAGGCGCGAAGCGATGCCGCTGGGTCGAGCGACGGTGAGTCCTCAATCTGAATGCCCGATTCCATTGGGACCTGATCACCCTAAGGTGATCAGTGGAGACGCCCGGTTTGGGTAGGTCGGCTGGTGAAGTAACCACCGCGTGCAGGCTCGACGCCTCTGTGGTCGACCCAAGGGAGCGAAATGCCCGAAACACCCGTTGAGAGCTCGCGGCTGTTGACGAGTGACGGTGTGGAGCTCGCGACCCGCTCCTGGTCGTGCGAAGGCGAACCTCGAGCCATCGTCATCCTCGTGCACGGGTTGTCCGCGTCGAAGGACCATCCGCACGTCGTTGGACTGGCCGAATGCATCCGTGCTCGGTCACTCGATGTTCTTTCTTACGATGCCCGAGGTCATGGTGAGTCCGGGGGGCTTTGCACCCTCGGCGACTTGGAGCGAAATGACGTTGCCGCGGCCGTAGCCCATGCACGCCTTAGCCATAGTCGTATCGCTCTCGTCGGTGCTTCGATGGGAGCGATAGCGGCAATGGCCTACGCCGCGACGGACCCAACATTGGCCGGAGTCGTCGTGGTTTCGAGTCCAGCCGATTGGCGCATACCGTTTCGGCTCCGCGCACTTGGTACGGTCATTCTGGCCCGTACCAAATTGGGTCGGTTGTTCTCTGAACGCCATACCCATGTGCGGATCTATCAAGAATGGAATCCGACTGAGCCGCCCCGCTCCGTGGCGAAGAGAGTGGTCAGCACTGTTCCTCTCGCCATCGTCCACGGACGAAATGACCAACTCATCCCTTTTCATTTTTCGCTCGGTGTCTCGAGCACAGAGATGCCCGAGGCCCATTCGGTGATCGTCCCAGGGATGGGTCACGCCTTTGATCCAGTCGGCTATCAGTCGATTTGCGAGGCGCTGGATTGGACTCTCAACGACGCCGGAACGCGGGAGGTCACCGTGAGTGACGGCTAGATGATTGCGCGCCCTCGCGTCCAGTTTGAGATCTGGAAGCCGTTGCCGCTCACCGTTGGACGACTCAACTCGCACAAGGTGCCCACTTCGCGGGCACGGGTCCTTGACGAGGAACAACGGCGGCCCCGGAGGTGTTGCACCAGCCATGAAGCACATTGGGTTCCTCTCGTTCGGTCATTGGACGCCCTCGCCACAGTCTCAGACGCGCTCGGCCTCGGACGCCCTGCTGCAATCCATTGAACTTGCGGTCGCCGCCGAAGAGCTTGGTGCGGACGGGGCGTACTTCAGGGTGCACCACTTCGCCCATCAGCTTTCCTCGCCGTTTCCGCTGCTCGCGGCAGTTGGCTCTCGGACCAACACGATCGAGATCGGGACCGCCGTGATCGATATGCGTTACGAGAACCCGCTCTACATGGCGGAGGATGCGGGCTCTGCCGACCTCATCTCGGGTGGGCGCCTGCAGCTCGGAATAAGCCGTGGATCGCCCGAACAGGTCATCGAGGGCTACCGCTACTTCGGCTACCTGCCGCCCGACGGTGCCGATTCTGCCGACATGGCTCGCGAGCACACGCGGGTCTTTCTCGATGTCCTCAATGGCGAGGGCTTTGCCCAACCGAATCCGAGGCCCATGTTCCCCAACCCGCCGGGATTGCTTCGCGTCGAGCCGCACTCCGATGGTCTGCGCGAGCGGATCTGGTGGGGTGCCGGCACCCGGAAGACCGCCGAATGGACGGCTGAACAAGGGATGAACCTGATGAGCTCGACCCTTCTCAGCGAGGACACCGGGGTGCCCTTCCATAAGCTGCAGGCCGAGCAGATCGAACGATTCCGCAAGGCATGGGCCGAGGCTGGCCACGCCCGTGAGCCTCGCGTGTCGGTGAGTCGTAGCATTTTCCCCATCGTCAGCGACCTCGACCGCACGTATTTCGGCCGCGAGGGCGACTCGCAAGACCAGGTCGGCTTCCTCGACGGCGGCAAGGCGCGCTTCGGCAAGACCTACGCAGCTGCACCCGAGACGCTGATCGAACAATTGGCCCAGGATGAGGCGGTTTCCGCCGCCGACACCCTGTTGATTACGATTCCCAATCAGCTTGGTGTCGAGTACTGCGCTCACGTCCTCGATACGCTCCTCAGCGACGTTGCCCCAGAGCTCGGTTGGCGGTGAGCTGTGTGTTTTCAAGGCTGAGTACGTCCCAGCGCTGGCGTCCGCTCATGGCGTCTGGACGCGACCGGTGACGGCTTACTTCGGTCGGAAGTGAACGAATATCCGTCCAAAATTGTGAGAGTCCTTCTCGACTCTGTCATAGAGCGCCTTAATCTCCTTCTGGTCGAGGAATCGCAGGACCCGCTTCTTCAGCTGGCCGGTTCCTTTGCCGGGGATGATCTCGACTAACCGAGCCTTCTTCTCAATCGCTTCGTCGACGATGCCTCGAAGGGCACGATCGATGTCGCCCCCTCTGTTGTAGATCTCGTGGAGATCCAGTTTGAGTTTCACGACAACGGCCTACACCGAGCGGGAGGTAATCGATTCATTCAGGCTCACCAGGCGAGCTCGCCTTCGCCCTCCTGAAAGGTCCCAGTAGGGCCATCCTTTCCAATGGTGGCCATGCGCACGATGACCTCAGCACCCTGCTCGACCGGCTGGTCGGCTCCCCTGAAAGGGGTGAGGCCGGTGGCCGTGAAGCCGGGTTCGACGGCATTGAACTTGATCCCTGGGAATGTCTTCGCGTACTGAACAGTGAGCATCGACACCGCGGCTTTGCTCGAGCCATACGCAATGCTCGGAAAGTGAAATTGTCGACGTTCTGGATTGGTCACGGCCCAAAACGAGCCGAGTGCGCTCGACACATTGACCACCACCGGATTCTCGGACTGTTCCAGCAGCGGAATCGCTGCCTGGGTGACACGAATGAGACCAATTGCATTGGTATCGAATACCTTGAGAGCGACCGGGCCAGACAACTCCTCCGTGGTGCTGATGCCGGCGTTATTGACGAGTACGTCCAGATGGCCTCGTTCTCGACTATGACACCCAGAGCGGTCTCGACCGACGAATCGTCAGTCACGTCGAGCTGCACGGACTTCCCACAAAGTTCAGATGCTGCCGCCTCTCCACGCTCGGCGTTCCGTGCTCCGAGGTACACGCTATGCCCTCGCTCGATCAATCGCCGGGCCGTCTCGTAGCCGAGACCCTTGTTGGCTCCAGTGATGAGCGTCACGGTCACTTCTTGCTGGTCCTCCAATCATCGTCGAGCTGTTAGGTCCTCGAACGGCGGACCTCGTGTTGAACGTAGCGCCTGGCGTGCATGCCTAGACGGGCACATTGTCGTGCATGGGCACGCAGTTCGCACAAGCTTGACGTTACGAGGATATTCCCGGGACTCATCCTTCCGTCTGAGTTCGGATCGTCGGTTTATGACGTCCGAAGCTTCCCCGAGTGCAGCCCCCGTAACGCCGGAAATCGGACACGCTTGAACAAGAGAGGTGCCTGCCGGGTCGAAGAGTCCAGGTCGCGCAATCTGTACAGAGGAGGAAGGTGTCCGGCAGCTGCCGGGCTTTTCTGAGCCAAAGTGTTCGCGTGGGCGGGTCGACTTCCGCGAGAACGCGCCGCGGAGGGCTCTCATGGCACGCTGACGGAACCTGCCACTGCCGTGTCATCACAGCTCACGACGGAGGACTGAGCGACAGAACAGAACGCTCCCGTTGCGGTGTCGTCGCATTGTGCTCAGCACAGTCAGTCGGTGAGTCAAACGAGAACTCCCGAGAGCCGTTCACCGGCTCCTGGGTGTGACCGGCACCTCTGGCGTCAGTCGCCACCACAGAGCGTCGCGCGAGGCGGGCCGGAGCCCATTGGTGATGATCGGTTTCTGACCTAATCCGACCCTATTGCTCGACGTTCACGACATCCATGATGTCGTGTGACGCAGGCACGATCCCGACCTCTTGGAGAATGGGCATCAGGAACTTGCCGAAGGCGTCGTAACTCTCCTTGGAATCCCAGATCTCGAAGACCATGAGCTGCCCATCTTCACCAAAACAGGAGTGGTGCTTGCGCCCCTCCATGTTTGCGCCAGAAGCTTCCAAGTCCTTGGAAGCCTTGTTGTACTGCTCAACGGTCAACGCCTCAGGCTTCACATATACAGCGATCATGACGGATCTCCTCTTGTCTCAACGTGTTTTCCTCGCGCCATGTTCGGCGTCATGCGGGCGCCCACACACGTCGGTCAAGTGACGGAGTCCTTGCGACCGCTGTCGAATGACATCAAAACGAGAAATGACCGATGAGGTCACGAGTTCTTCGACACCCACAACCCTCAAAGGCGTCGTAGGAATGTGTGAATGCCCTCCTCAGCAACGTAACAGGTGTCGGTGTCGATTGCCCACGAGCGTCGAGCCACCCTCGCCGGCCGGGCTGGGACTCGACTGAGAAGGCGACAGGATGGAGAGCGCGTTCAGAGTTACCTCTTCTCCACTCGACAGACCGACGCGGATCTTACGCGGAAGGGATCTCCACTGACCCCGTCAACACCGCTCCCCGAAGCGAGATGCGGGCGCCCTCTGGGCGCGCGAACTCGATCAGCAGGTCCTCACCCAAGCGAGCATGTTGCCTTGTCGACCCAGTTGCGAAGGAGGGACTTGAGGCAGGGACGTCCGTGTCGACGGCCGAGCCCGCATTGACAATCCGTTCCCTATCACAATCGAACCGAATCGCTCGCTCCGCGCGGCTCAGCTTTCGCCACCGAGGTCGATGCATCGTTGGCCAAGGAAGTCGCGTGCGAATCGAGCGCGGCGCCCGCATCGAATTCGATCCAGGATCTCGGCTCAGCATCGGTGAGGACCGCTTGTCACGAGTGCCATGTCGGGTCCTCCTCAGAGGCAATTCGCGCTTGTCGGTCCGGGGCAAGGTCGTGCTCATGCGTGGGACCAAGGTCGTGGTCACCCGGGGTGCCCACTTCGAAATCGGTGATCAGTCCTACATCCATTGGAACTCGACAGTGACCTGCTTTGAGCACATCGCCATCCGCAGTGACGGCGCCATTTCGTGGAACACGAACATTTTCGATGGGAACTCCCACGATCTCACCATCGACGGAGTAACCCGGCCGTGGTCGGCGCCGGTCGAGGTTTGCGGCAACGTCCGGATCCGTGCAGGCGCCTTGTTTTTACCGGGCGTGACGCTTGGTTCGGGTGCAGTCGTCGGAGCGGGCGGCGTCGTTACGAAGGATGTGCCGGATCGGACGGTCATTGCGGTGAACCCAGCCAGGATTCTTGGCAAGAACGCTGACTGGGTGAAAGAGGAATCGAACCCAGATCGATCGGCTTGGCTTGCCCCGATCCTGACAGGCGATTTCACACGGCGAAGGTGCCCAACGGGGGCAAGGATTTCCCAGAATTGACACGCAAGGCTCTGCCGCGGCGGCACTTTGGACAACCTGGCATCGGCGGCGGGCGCGGACCCGGACTGTTCTGCGGTCCCGACCCTCGTGGGCGATCGCCGAGATCGTCCAACCGCGTTCCTTTCAGTGCACGTGCATCCACATCTTCCCCATCTGTGAGCATGCGGAGCGGGTTCCCTTCGAGCCGGCTTTGCTCGGTCGCTCGTCAGCCTCGAAGGGGACCCACCCTCGCAGGTGGAATGTCCAGCTCACCAGGGCAAGGTGGGGATATCGGTGATCGTCGGCAGCTCATGGCCAGGTTGACCAGACGGCAACCCAGCGCAGCATTCCAACCTTGTATCACCAGAGCGTTTGTTCACCTCCTAGCAGCGATGGTCACGGTAGGAGCGGCGGGTGTCCCATTGGGCTTGGACACATGAGTGAGGTTGGACGCATGACTGATGTAATCCCCGTCGCGCCTGATCCGGTGCTGAGCGGTCGCAGCCCGAAGGTGGATTGGCGAGACGTGGCGCTCGCGTGGCTTGACCGTTGGCACCGCCGGTCGCTGTGGATCTCTGTCGGATTGTCGGTCTTCATCGGCATCGTCTACGCGATCCATCTCGGGACGACGTTGCACTATGTCGATGAGCAGAGGTACGTCTCGATCGCCAACAACCTGGTCCATCACGGCACGTTCTCGGTGGCTCAGAAGGGGAATGTGACCCTGCAGGCCGGTGTCCACGCCACTGCGTATGAGGCACCGGGCTGGCCGTTGTTGCTCGCCCTGATGCACCTGCTGGGTGGAGGCATCCTCGTCTTCCGCCTGGCCAACGTCGCCCTGGCCGCCCTGGTCGTGGCCATCGGCTGGTGGATCGCTCGAGCACTCGGCGGGAACGCCGTCGCGGCCCTGGCGGCGCCCATGCTGGCGCTGTACCCAATCGCGGTCTATACCGTGGGAACGCTCTATCCGGAGACGCTGGGATCCGTGTTGATCCTCGCCGGACTCGCCGCGACGATCAAGGCCAGGTCCTCTGCAAAGCCGTTCTGGTGGGCCACGGCGGCCGGTGCGTCCTTCGGATACCTCATCTTGACCATCCCGAACGCGTGGATTCCACTCGTGGCCGCGTTGGCGTGGCTCGCGCTCGGCCGACGACGGCTTTGGCGTGTCGCATCGTGTGTCTTCATCGTCGCCCTCCTCGTCGTCTCCGTGTGGGTGGTGAGGAACGAGGTCACGATGCACAGGTTCATCCCGGTGACCGACGCCAGCGGTATCAACCTGCTCCAGGCGAACAGTGAACACGCGAGCATCCGGGCCGGCGTGGCCACGAACACCAATGGCTACACGTCCGAGGCGGCCCACCAGGGCATCACTTCGGAAGTCGCGCTCGAGAGTTTCTATCGGACGCAGGCGTTGGACTGGGCCCGGAGCCATCCCAGTCGAGCGGTCCAATTGTACGTCGAGCGCGTCGCCGACTACTTCGCACCGTACGACAGTGTCGCCACGAAGTCCCAGCAATCGAAATCCGAGGACGCGTTGGCGATCGTCTCCTTCCTCCCCCTCCTGATTCTGTTGTTGATCAGGCTGCTCAGATGGAGATCGGACCAGCCTGACTCGATCGAGCGGCTCTTGATCTGGATTTATTTGGTCAATGCGCCCATCGCGGCCCTCTTCGTGACGCGCGTGCGCTACCGGGTGCCGTTCGATGAGCTGTTGATCATCATCGCGGCGTCGACGCTGGTCTCACTCCTGGTGAGGCGTCGGCAGGACAGAACCCTCGAAGTCGCGACTCAAGAAGTCAAGGAGGTCAATTACGGTGCTCAATACCACGTCCGACCCCGCTCAGGCACCCGTCGTCATCGCGGGCGCGGGCCCCGGTGGCCTCACCGCCGCCTACCTGCTCACCAAACAGGGAGCGCACCCCCTCGTGCTCGAGGCGGACGACGTCGTCGGCGGGATCAGCCGCACGGTGGAGCGGAACGGCTGGCGCTTCGACCTGGGCGGTCACCGCTTCTTCACCAAGGTGCCCGAGGTGGAAGCGCTCTGGCACGAGATCCTGCCCGAGGGCGACTTCATGCTGCGCCCCCGCATGAGCCGGATCTACTACCAGGGCAAGTTCTACGACTACCCCCTCAAGGCGCTCAACGCCCTGAGGAACCTGGGCCTCTGGGAGGCCATCCTGTGCGGGTTCTCCTACCTGTGGGCCCGGATCCGCCCGCCCGAGGACGAGTCCAACTACGAGAACTGGCTCGTTGCCCGCTTCGGGTGGCGCCTCTACCGCACCTTCTTCAAGACCTACACCGAGAAGGTGTGGGGCGTCCAGGTGGCCGACATGCCGGCCGACTGGGCCGCCCAGCGGGTCAAGAACCTCGATCTGGGCAAGGCGGTGCTCAATGCCATCCTGCCCAAGCGGGGCCAGACCGAGATCACGACCCTCATCGAGGAGTTCCAGTACCCCAAGTTCGGGCCCGGCATGATGTGGGAGGTCTGCGCCGAGAAGGTGCAGGCCGCCGGGGGAACCCTGGAGATGTCGGCCCGGCTGACCGGCATCAACGTGGTCGGTGGGCGCGCCCGCTCGGTCACCTACACGCAGGACGGGACCGAGCAGACCGTCGCCGCCTCGCACGTGATCTCGACCATGCCCATGCGCGAGCTGGTGCGCACCATCACGCCACCTCCTCCGCTCGAGGTGACGGCGGCGGCCGACGACCTGCACTACCGCGACTACCTCACCGTCGCGCTCGTCGTGCCCGAGTCGCGCAGCTTCCCCGACAACTGGATCTACATCCACGCCACCGACGTCGAGGTCGGGCGCATCCAGAACTACGGCTCCTGGTCGCCCTACCTGGTCAAGGACGGGCGCACCTGCCTCGGCCTCGAGTACTTCGTCTTCGAGGGCGATGCCATGTGGAACACGCCCGACGACGACCTCATCACGCTGGCCACCAAGGAGCTGATCTCGCTCGGCCTGGCCGCCCCCGGCGACGTGGAGCACGGCTACGTCGTGCGCGTGCCCAAGGCGTACCCGTACTACGACTTCGCCTACAAGGACAACGTCAACACGATCCGCAAGTGGATCGAGGCCGAGGCCCCCAACATCCACCCGGTGGGCCGCAACGGCATGCACAAGTACAACAACCAGGATCACTCCATGTACACCGCGATGCTGACGGTCGACAACATCTTCGGAGCCGACCACGACGTGTGGACGGTCAACGTCGAGGAGGAGTACCACGAGGCGGGGTCGACCGGACGCGACGCCCCGGTGCTGCCGCGGCGGACGTCGGCGGCGGACCAGGACCTTCGCTCTTCGCCTCCGTTGGGAGCGACCTTGACGAGTACGTCGACGAGTCAGAAGACATCGGTCGGCTAATCGAGCAATTTCCAAGGTCGCCGATCTTTACGTCGACGCTGCCACGGAGCCGAGGTCTCGCGAGAGCGCTACATCACCGCCAGTATGGTTCGCTGGGATGACAAGTTGATCGCGGGCCTGCGCGGCAAGTCCACCTGGGTATCGCCGTCGACCCGACTCAACTCAACGAGTGCCCACGCGGAGAACGCCGCTAAGGACGTGGTGAAGACACGCAAGTCGGCCGCTCGCAACGCAAGTACACGATTGGTCGCCAACGGGTTTCGGCAAAGGTCCGGATCCGTCTGGAACTGTCGTGACTGTGGGGAGTAGGTCACCAATCACCGGCACGTTCGCGTGACCTGTGCATAGCGGCCGACTTCCATCAGACGCCTGAGCTGCGCGGAAGACGGGTACGGCAATTTCCGGCTCGGAAGCGGGCTCAGCGGCAATTGGAAGCGGCTAGGGGGTTTTCCATCCGGTCCAGTGGGCCTTGTGGGATGGCCTTCATACCCACCCGAGACACTCGAATGTGTGGCTGACGAGGAAGAACGTAACACTCCCGCGCCCCGACGGACGACCTCGAAAGTCGCGAACCCGCCCGAATCAGGCGATCTGGACGAAAAAGGGACAGCCGGTCAACAGTGGCCGAGACGCAAAGCGTAAGCCACGGCATAAGTACAGGTCAGCGAGCATGGGTCTTGAACCTCGACTACTCAGGAGCGTCACATTTTCGCTCGTGGATAGCATGGTGCGGTTGGCTAAGGCGGGAGGTGGACGATGAAGCGTTTTGCGATCATTTCACTGGCGGGACTCGTTGCAACACTGGGAGTCGGCGCCGCCGGCGCCGTCCCTGCGGGTGCGGCAACGACAAAAACTCTGATTCTGAACGGCACCGCTGAGGCGGGAACCGGCAGCAGTAACGGTGGCGTGGTCACGGTGCCCGATTGGACCGATTCCAATGGAACGTCATTCACCGCCGTCAAATATGGAGCGACCGGCGGTGGCTTCCTCAAAGCAACGTCGCCAGGTCTACCCAAGAACCATAAGCTCAACTTCTTCGCAGGAGGACCGGGCGATCCGAATGACTCCATCGTCGCGACCCAGACGGTGAACCTCTCCTCTTATGTCTCCGCCATCAAGGGCGGCCACGTGACAGCCAAACTCCAAGGATGGCTCGGAGGGTCGGGCACGTCGACCGATGAGGCCTTCGTGGAAGTGGACTTCAAGAACAAGATGGGCTTCCTCATCGGGACTTCTGTGACCCTCGGGCCTGTCACCGAGGCAGAGCGGGGCGGCGTGACCGAGCTCGTGAAGCAATCGGAATCCGCTGCAGTGCCGAAGGGTGCTCGCAGCGCGTACGTGCAACTCATTTTCGACCGTATCAGCGGGACGACGTACAACGACGCCTTCATGGACGACATCGGTCTTTTCTTAGTGGGCACCTGAAAGCGACACGCGGCGTGAAACGCTCAACCGGGCAATCCCTGTCGTGCCGGGGGGGCATCTTGTTCCGGCTGGGTGCGGCACCCTCGCTAAAGCCCCGTCCCGGCGCCCCGCCCTCCCCGTTCCCGATGGCCGCGTCGCTTTGGGTCCGCCCGCTTGCGGTCCGCTCGCCTTCACCGAGTGGGCGCTGAGGGACTCGAACCCCCGACCTGCTGGTTGTAAGCCAGCTGCTCTAGCCATCTGAGCTAAGCGCCCGGAAAAAGTAACCCTACCTGCTCTTTTTGGCTGACTTAGTCCCACATCGACTGAGCACGGCGCTATCAGAGCAGATGCTTGCCTTGTTTCTTGATGCCGGCCGCTACATCTGGACGGCCGTTCCAGGTCGCACCGCGGGAGAAGAGATGAGCATCACGGATACAGGAGTCAGACGACAACAGAACCTTCGCTGATGATTTGCGCCGCATTTGCAGAAATTCCACGATGCCCTCGGACGGTGCCCTGACAATGACAAACCGGTTCGTCACCGCTTCCCTGAGCGCCCTGGCCATCGGTCTTGTCGGCCTCCAGTAAACGGGAACGACCCGTTCCAGATCCTTTGCTGTGCGTGGCATGGCCCGGGATGTTCCTCTTGTGGGGGTGCGCCGATCAGTTGGTACTTCAGACAGACGTCCCATGGTCTCGACGTTGTCATGGAGTGTGCTCGGCGCTCGGCTAGTTGAAGGAAACCCCTCCCCTGTAGCCAATGATTCATGGGCGTCACGGCGCCGCCCAGATTGACTTATCCGAAGGGCTCCGATCAGCTCGTCATCCCGCGAACTTCAGATCCGGCCCGCTACTCCTTGACCTGAGCGAAGGTTTGGAACGGTGCAGCTGGCATGCACGACGCCGTCGCCACGATCGGTGACTTGAGAGTAAATGTCAACGACCTCGGTTGAAACGAGATGACCGTGCTCACCGGTCCTAGATCTGAGTATTTCGCTCCAAACGCAGCGGTTGTGAGGTTCGATCCGCTCGCAACTGTCACCTTCCCAGCGTGTAGGGCGTACAAATTCGATCCATGGCCGACAGTCCACCCCTTGGGTGTCGTAGCGATCGTCGCAGAGTTGGCCTTGTAGGGCGCACTCGTATTGTTCGGATCGGCAACGTGGACCTCGATGTTCTTGAACGTTGCCTTCGTTCCAAACCAGTTCGTGATTGAGAACACCACGTTCGTCAGCTTTATCTTCCCGCTGGCGATCACGGCAGTTCCCGAAACTTGTACTGAAACCGGTACGGTGCTCCCGTTGACTGCACAGCTGTAGTTGGTGACCCACTGAGCGTAGAGGGTGACCGAGCCGCTGAGCGTGTAGGGCGAACTGAGCTCCGTCCCCCCGCTCGGGGCGGCAAACCAGCCGGTGAAGCTATAGCCGGCCAGCGTCGGAGCTGCCGGCAGGGTGATCGTGGTGCCATCGAGGCCGCTCAGGTTGCCGGGCGTGGGGGTGCCGCCTTCGGAGTTGAACGTGACGGTGTCGGTGGCATTCGCCGTCCACTGGGCGGCGAAGATGATGGGCGCGCCGTGGCTTGAGAGCGTGTAGGTGGCACCAGCCGGGTACGTGGTGGTGCCGTCGTTCCAGCCGGCGAAGGTGTAGCCCGCCTCGCTCAGGCCGCTGGCGCTGCCCAAGGTGATGGTGGTGCCATCGAGGCCGTTGCCCGAGGCCGGGACGCTGCCGCTGCCGGTGCCGGCGGCGTAGGAGTAGTCATCGGTGGCGTTTTGGATCCACTGCGCGTAGAGGGTGACCGAGCCGCTGAGCGTGTAGGGCGAACTGAGCGCCGTCCCCCCGCTCGGGGCGGCGAACCAGCCGGTGAAGCTATAGCCGGCCAGCGTCGGAGCTGCCGGCAAGGAGACGGTGGTGCCGTCGGGGCCGCTCAGGTTGCCGGGCGTGGGGGTGCCGCCCTCTGAGTTGAATGTGATCGTGTCGGTGGTACCGTCACCCGCGATCTGGATGCTGTCCTGGTGGAGGGCTGCCACCGCCTCGGGCACCCATCCGCCGTCCCAGCTGTGATTCATCAGCACTGACGGGCCAGTGGTGTGGAGGATCCCCTCCGACGTCAAGAGGGCGTCATAATCCGAGATGTCGGTCTGGAAGGCATTGTACCCGCCGACCCAGATCCTGTTGTTGGTTTGGAATGGCGACTTGTGAGCGTCGACGAACGCCTGGGTCAGGCGGTAGTTGGCCTGGAAGTTGGCGTCGGTCCCGTAGTTGGCGGTGGAGGTCGGTCCGTACAAGTCGTAGGACGACATATCTGCGGGGAAGTCCCAGGCGGCGGCCAGGGTGAACAGGTCGGGATGCTTCAGGATGAGGTCCTCGGCCCCGAGGCCCGATTTGGAAAACCCGATCAACCAACTCTGCTCGGTGCCGGAGGTGCTGAGGTTGGCGTTCACCCAGGGCTGCAACTCCGTCATGAAGGTCTCGTACTGCTCACCTGCGGTGGTCGGATTGTCCGCGTACCAAGGGTCGATGGCGAAGGTGGGCTCGATGATGGTCAGGTTGTACTGGTCCTCGGCATCGAGACCCTGCAACGTATTGAGCCCGTCGCCGAAGGTGGTGCCCAGCCCGGCCTCGACCGGGAGGACGTAGATGAAGTTGTGCGCCATCCCAGCCGCGGGGTGACTGGGCTGTAAGACGCGAAAGGTCTGTGCACCGGGTCCGTTGGCTGCGGAGGTCACCGAGTAGGTCTGCACGTTGTTGGCGTCGGTGCTTACGTATTGAACAAAAAATGCACTGCTGCCACAGGTGACAGCGACGTTGCTGACTCCGGAGAAACCCACGACGCCGGATCCGTTGGCGACAGTGCAGGTTTGACCGGGAGGTTCGGTCGCGACGGTGACGGCGTAGGGGGCGCCCTGGGCTATGGGGGGACTGAAACTGAACGCGCCGTTGGCACTGATGCTCAGATCGTCCCCGCCGTTGTTCTCGAGGACGACCGTCCCCGCAAGCCCCGAGACGCTGCCTCCGATCGAATAGGCGCCGCCGACGGTAGCGTTCCCGCCGAGCCAGTTGTCAGCGCTCGCCGCGCCGAAGGCCGCCACGATGCCCGGAGCACCACCAGTCAAGCTGGAATCAGTGGCCGTTATCTCCACGACACCGTTCTCAGAGAACGAGAGTGCGGAACCTATCGCGCTCAGGGTCAACTCTGTGCCGGCTGCCAAGGGTCCGGATGCGTAGAAGGAGCCGAGCTGCGTGAACCCGCCATCCCTCTCCACGTACAGCCCCAGCTCTGGGTTGCCGTAGTTCCACCAATAGATGCCCAGATAGAGGTCCTGACCACCGTTCTGGGCTCTCACCGCTGGACCGATCCACTCTCCGCCGGTGTATTGAGTAGAGGTGACCTGGATCTGGGAGAACTGATCGCTCGTATAGACCTCTCCGGTGCGGATGTCACCGGAGGTTCCGCTCACCTCGGTACCGATCACGGCGTCATTGGAGATCGCCAGTCCCTGTTCTCCGCCCTCGGTCATATCGGTCCAACCTGCCCCGAGGCTTCCATTTGCCCTGTTGAAGTTGTCCGAGGCGGAGGTGGCAGCGACTGCTCTGTGCGGCGTCGCCACCACGAGGAGTGAGGTTATGAGAGCTCCGAGGATGAACGCTCGTAAGAAGAGCGACCGTGTTGTCTGCAGCCTCGAAGTATGCATTGTCAACGGATCGGGTCGTGCTTCCTAGCGGTTTCGCCTGGTGCGGTCCGCTGATGGCGAGCGGCGGGCGGCGCGCCAAGGCACGACGAGGAGTCGACGGACCGAGAGCAACCGTGCTGAATAGATCGCCAACGACTCGGACATTCAGCGCGGGAGCGCTGAGCGGGAGATACCCGAGGACGCCAAGGGTGCCAAAGAGGAAGGAGACTTGCTCGGCGCGGCGACCTATCGAGGGAGGCGGTCACCGGCAAACACGTATTCCGATCATGGCAACTTCCATTCGAGTTGTGGAGTTGTAGTCGGTCCCTCTTGATACGTCACGATTCATGTTGTCCTCTGAGACACGTGCAGGCAGCGACTCCCAACCAAGAGAACTGCGACCCTTGCATCAATCAGCCCTAGCGTCTCGGAACCTGAGTCCCACCCGAGTTGGCGAACCAGCCTCCAGGGTCCGCCCACCCTCTGGGCGGCATCCGAAACAAAAATTCAGATCAGACAGCTTCGTCACCTACGCCTCTCCACAACCAGGAAATACCTGGTCAGGCATGGCGATCAGCCCGCCTTGTTGTAAGCCATCTGCTCGACCAGCTGCGATACCTGCAGAGACATGAGCATGGCGGTCCCGGTCCCCGAGGCGGATGGAAACGCCGAGCCCCGAGGGTGATCGGTTGGTGTGCTGCGACACCAGATCGACCCCTACGCCTGGACTGGCAACGGTATGACTGGGTTCAGGAAATGTCTTTGTCGGCTGATTGGGCTCAAGCGGGCGTGAACTTCTTACCCGGCGGCCGCCCAGTGGGTGGCGACCTGGGACGATGTCAGCGCCTGGTTGTAGATGGAGACCTGGGCGATGCTGCCGTCGAACTCTCCGGTTGTATAGCGGGTGGAATCACCGATTTGGAAGACGTGCTTGTGATCCATGTACAGGGGGCTGCCCGTAAAAGCGGCCGTGCCGACCTGATTTCCGTCGACGTAGTACGTAACCGTGCTGCCGGTGACGGTGACCACCAGGTCGTACCAGGTCCCGATCGCCCAATTGTACGAGATAGAGGCATTGGTGAGCCACGCATTTCCGTCCCCCACATCGGCATGGAGTTCGCCCGGGGCCAAACTGAAGTCGAAGCTGAATTCGGCCTTGGGGGTCCGAGACGAGACGATGGTCCGTGCCGCGTCGAGAGCCTTGCCGCTCGCCTGCACCCAGGCCTCCACACTGAAGGCACCGGTCACGGGGTTCGATCCCTTCGGTGGTGTGAAAGCCACCTCGGCGTGGTCCTTGCCGTTGAACTTTACCGACGTCGCCCCGCTGAAGGGGCCGCTCCCGCCCAGCTTCGGGCCGTTGAGATATGTCCCGGTGTTCCCGTTCCCGCTCGAGTCGGCCGCTTTATTCGACCCCGTTGGCTCGTTGAGTTGCCAATAGGCCAGCGGATCCGAGGCCTTCACGGCTGCCTTGTAGCCGGCGGCGCCTTCCTGCCTCTCCACCGAACCGATGTCGCACGAAGTTCCTTGGGGGCGGGCCACTCCCCGCTGGTCCGTACCCGGACACAGGGAAAACCCATCGGCCGCCGTGGTGGGATTTGGAATTGTGTCGATTGCGGGACTTCCGGTATTGGGGAGAAACGTCTGCGTTGGGCCGCCGTTTGAGCTCAGCGCTCCCAGATTCGCATTCGTGTTGGCGAGACTCGAAGCCTTCGTGAAACCACAGGTGTTGTCGTCACTCAGGTTGTGCCCGTCGTCGTTCCACGTCGATCCACTCGTGATCGAGCATTCGAATCCAGCCTCGCCATTGAAAATTGTTCCGGCCAGATTCGTGGTCGTGCCGCTGTTGGAGGACACGGCATTGCCCGTGCCGGATTCGTTCTTGACGAGAGTGTCGGCGTTCATGTTGACCGTGCCGTTGTCGTTATACACACCGCCGCCTGCATTGTTCCCGAGCTCCGTGAACTCGACCAAGTTCGCCGAGAGGGTGTCGTCGTTCAAGGTTGTCGAACCGGCGTTGTAGATGGCACCACCAGCGTCCGCCGCCACATTGCCCGAAAGGGTCACGTCCGTCAGCGTCGTCGAGGTGCCCACAGCGGTGAAGATGCCTCCGCCGTCGTACATTCCGGACGTTCCTCCGTTGTTCGAGACTGTGTCGTTGGTCATGGTCACGGTGCCACCGTTGTAGACCGCTCCCCCATCGTCGACGACCTGCCTCGTGTCGGTGCTGTCGGTGATGATGTCATTGCTCAGGGTCGCTGACCCACCAAGCGAAACGAAGACGCCATTCCCGTACGTCGTGCTGACGTTCTGGCTCGTGAACAACACACCCTCGCCATTCGCAATGGTGAGGTTCTCGATGGTCGCATTCGAGTTTTGCTCGATCGCGAATACGCTCCCAATCTGAGCACTCGTCGAGAGTCCATCGATCGTCGTGCTGGCGTCGCCTGCTCCCTCGATTGTGATGTTGGTCAAGGGAGGAGCTATGGCCACAATGTCGTGGTACGTTCCTGCGGCCACCTGGATCGTGTCGCCCGAGGCCGCCTGCGATACTGCGTAGGAAACGGTGGCACAGGGTTTGGAAGAGGTCTGGCAGTTGTTGCTCGTGTTCGTACCGGTCGTGCTGACATAGAGCGTCAAGGGCGAGGCACCGGCCGGTGACGCTGGAGCGACAGTGGTGATCCCTCCAGTTACAAGCACGAGTGAAGCGGCCAGGCAAGCCGCAATGGATCCTCCGGTCATGCGCATGTTCATCCCCTCATACTCGCCTGATCACGTCCGCACACTCTGGCGGCTCGCCCCGGAACCAGTCATGCGCAAGCCCTTACCGGCGAGTCGACCAAAGCAGAGCGAACTGTAGCCGGACTGCCCATCGAATGTCTCGAGTCGCCGCGCCCGGGACTGCCATTCATTGCAGTTACGCGGCAGCCAACGAGCGGAGGGAAAAGAGTCCTCATTGAGAAGGAGGGCGGGAGCGGCCACCTTGTTGATCATGCGGACGCTCGCTCCGTGGAGGCTGAAAGCCTGGCGGAGGAGTCCGGCGGTCACTCCATGGACCAGTTGACCTACTGGAACGAGCGACGCACGGGCGAGGTAACAACAACATCGCCGAATCTCTCTTCGAGCAGATGTCGATGGAGCCAAATCCGATCCCAAGCTGGGTCGTCAAGGCGCCGGTCGCGGTGGGACGAGCGCCACCCTCGGACGCTTTCTCCGCTACCGCCGCTGTCCAACGCAACTGCTCGTCGTCGATCCTGAGGGTTCCGCGTTGTACAACGGCTCGAACGATGACAATCCGCGAGACACCACCATCAAGGCTCGAGAATCGAAGGGGTCGGTGGGCCCCGGGTTCAAGCCATCGTTCATGCCGGACAATTCGAGCACGGATCAAATCCCAAACGGACGAGACACCTGAGTGACACGACATGTCCCGCGCAGTCATCACAGTGACGCTTGTCTGAGTGAGGTTGTCTTCACCGAGGCCGAGCGAAACGGACGAGCTCGACGGGTACTCAACGAACTTCCCCCCCAACCGTGTGAAGGTCAGGCCCTCTCTCCCGACATCACACCGTGGTGGCGGCGACAGAACCGTTTACCCTGCGTCGACGGCCTGCCCACGTTCCTGCCCCCCGCCCAACACGGTCGTGCGCCCAGGGCGCGGCGATCGCTGTTGGATCAGACGACGACATGGGATGGCGTGAACTCGTTCGACGTCGTTTTGCTGGATGTCTCGGGTGGAATTTGGAGCGCTCCGGTTCGCGACGCCGGCTCATCCTGGCCCGATCTTGACATAGTATCCAAAATAAGAAACTATTTCCTCCATGGAAAAGAGTATTTTCACCTCGAGCGTCCATTACCGGGATCCGAAGGCCGCGCTGGCCTGGCTCGAACGAGCCTTCGGGTTCGAGGTCACGATGGCCATCGAAGGACCGCCCGACGCGCCCGAGATGTGCCACTACGAGATGAGCTGCGCCGGCCGGGGACGGATCATGATCAGCGCCGAGTGGGCCGATTGGGTCCGCAGCCCGGCCGACCTCGGTGACGTGAACACCCAGTCCGTCCACGTGCAACTTGCCGACGGGGTGGACGAACACTACGAACGGGCGCGAGCCGCGGGAGCCGTGATCGCTGCCCAGCCGGAGGACCAGTTCTACGGCGACCGCACCTATCGCGCCGTCGACCCCGAAGGGCACCGCTGGAGCTTTTCGACCCACGTCCGCGACGTCAGCCGCGCCGAAGCCGAGGCCGCCATCGGCCAACCGATCACGGCCACTGACTGGAAGTGAGCGAGTCGGTTCCCGCTCGTCTCGACAACACCCTGGCCGCGCTGGCCGATCCCATCCGACGGCGAACAGTCGAACTGCTCGCCGAACGACCCCGCCGGGCCGGCGAGCTCGCCGGCGATCTAGGCACCACGCCCTCCACGATGAGCAAACACCTGCGTGTGTTGCGCCAGCAAGGCCTCGTCACCGAGACCCATCCCGACTTCGACGCCCGGGTCCGGATCTATTCGCTTCGCTCCGCGCCGATGACCGAGTTGCGCGGATGGCTCGACATTGCCGAGCGCGGCTGGGCCGAACAGCTCACGGCCTTCGCCGCACACCTCGAAGGTGACCCATGAGCAACGGCTCGCGTGTCCTGGTGGCGCTTCGGGTACCCGTCACCTCCGAGCGAGCCTTTGCCGCCTTCACCGAACAGATCAGCGAGTGGTGGCAACCCAACGGGCTGTTCCAGTTCTCGGAGGGACGCACGGGGACCCTCGCCTTCGAACCCGGCCCCGACGGGCGACTCGTCGAGATCTATCCCGACGGCGAATCGTTCGTCGTGGGCCACATCCGTGTCTGGGACCCACCCCACCGCCTGGTACTCAGCTGGCGCCACGCCAACTTCGCCCTCAACCAGGAAACCGAGCTGCACGTCCAATTCGATGACATCGAAGGAGTTCGCGGCCAAACTCGCATGACCGTCGAACACTACGGCTGGGACACGATCCCCGCCGAACACGCCGCCCGCCACGGCTTCCCACTGGCGCCCTTCCAGCTCCGCTTCGCGCAGTGGTGGCGAACCCTCCTCCAAAGCGTGGCCGAAGTCGCCACGACTCACTCCCTCCGCCAGGGTGATGAATCCCCACCGACCAGCTGACGTGTCACGATGAACCCAGGGTCACGGCGAGCTCCTACCGCATTCGACGGCGGTCGTTCGTCGTGGACTCGGAGATCGCAAGGTAATCCCCCGCCCCCAACGGGTTGGACCGGGTTGTCGCGGATCCAAGATCCCGTGAGTCCGCGAGAACACTGAAGGGAGTCGTGATGGGTGCTTCGATGGAAGCTTCGCCAAGCTGACCCGAGGGGCAGTGCTCCTTCTCGAAGGCGAGATAGGAACCGCGAGTGGTTCCTATCTAACTTCGATTTCTGCCTCGCGAGCTTGAAGTGCGAGGCGAGCTCAGCGGAGACCTCCATCCCTTCGGAGAGCTTCCCCCTACGGCCCGTTTCTTCGGGTCGTCGATGGTGAACATCACGTTGATCGACAGAAAGGAACGGGCCCCGTGCGCTCGCCGGCCAACGCCCGGGACGAACTGGCCAGCTTGTCGCAACATGCGCTCCCAATCCCGGATCAGCGCAGCAGCTCGGCCATCACCTTGCTCCAGGGCCGGGCCAGGGTGCGCAGCTCGGCGCATGCCTCGTCGCCCAGGGCGGCGTAGGGCGCCGCCGCCAGCCGGTCGGTCCCATCCTCGATCTCCTGGCGGTAGCGCGCCCCCGTCTCGGTGAAGCGCAGCTCCTCCCCCGGCTCGAGCCAACCCCGTCCCCGGAGCGCGTCGACCGCGGCGTCCCAGGCCTCGTCGGGCCAGGCCCGGGTCGCCTTCAACGCGCGCACCGGCACATCGCCGGCCGCCGCGTGGGTGACCAACGCCTCGGGACCCGAGAGCCCGTGCACGACGAGCTGCGCAATGTGCCCGTCGCCCCGGTACTCGCGCAAGATCGACTGCGCGTGCCAAAGCACGAGGTGGGGCGCCTCGGGCCACGTCACGTCGCAGTGCGCCGCCGCCAGCGGCCGGCCCTCGAGCCGTTGCCCCACTTGCTCGGCGGCCGTCCGGGCCAGCTCGGCCGCTCGGGCCATCTCGGGCGAGCGCAGCACCGGCTCGCCCAGGGCGCGACGCCAGGAGGCGTCGACCGCCTCGAAACGCGCGGCGACCAGCTCCAGCGGCGTGGCCACGTTCCACGACTCGGGGATGGCCGACTGCACGAGCTCAGGGTTGAAGTTGAAGAACGTCGACACGACGACGTCCGCAGGCACCGCGCCCATGGGCGCCGCCCGCGACGCGAAGTAGCCGGCGGGACCGGTGATGCCGAGTCGGGCGTAGGCCTCCGCAGCTTCGGGTACGAAGTAGATGGCCCCGTGCAGCGGCTCCAACGTCCGCCAAGTCTTGCGGGCCAGCAACGCGGCCGCAGTGTCGTCACTCACAATGTCCTCTCCTCCCTCAGGCGCTCGACCAGCGCATTGGTTGCCGCCACCACAGGGCGGCGCGGCGTGGCGTCGCGCACGACCAGCTCCTTCCCGTCGCGTTCCTCCTCCGCCGCACCCGCCTCCCGGCAGATCAGCAGCCCCGCCAGATAGTCCCAGATGTAAAGCGTGCTCTCTCCGACCACGAGATAGGCGTCGAGCGCACCCTCGGCCACGGCGCAACACTCGAGTGATGCCGCACCCAGGGCACGGAACTGGCCCCAGCCCGGGGAACGGCCGGGGAAGCCCGAGATGCCCACGATGGCCGAGCCCAGCTCCTCGCACCCCGACGCACGCAGCGGCGCCCCGTCGCGCTCGGCCCCCTGGTTGCGCACGGCGGCAAAGCGCACCCCACTGGCCTGGTTCACGACGAGGCCGACCAGAGGCCCTTCCGCGTCGAGGACGCAGATACTGGTGGAGAAGAACGGGACACCCCGGTGGGCATTGGTCGAGCCATCGACGGGGTCGATGACCGCCAAGAGACCATCGCCGTTGGCGCCTGTCGTGCCCGATTCCTCCGAGAGCACGGCGAGCCCCGCTCCATGCAGCACGCGGAGCGCGGCGCCGTCGGCGGCCAGGTCGAGCCGATACTGACCCGGGCGGGTGCCCGCCGGACCCCAGTCCTCCAGGTCGTCCAGCGCGTGACGCACGGCGGCCACGGCCTCATCGAGTACCTCGAGCAACCGAACCTCGTCCACGAGGACCGCACCCTACCGGCCCGGCGCGGCGACGCACGCCCGATAGGCTCCGGGAGTTGTGGCAGCCATTGATGTCGCCGGTTACGTCGCCGACCTGAAGGATCATTCGGTCGACCACGGATTTCACGTCCACGACGAGCGTCACTTCGTCGAGACGTATTCGTTGCGCCAGGTCTGGGAGGTCGACCTGCACCCTGAGGAGGGCTGCGGCGGTCCGCTCGACCTCCATCTCGCTCTCGACGTCGACCCCCGGGTCCTCCTCTCCTTCGAGGACGCGGTGGTGCTGCTCTCCGAGGAGGAGGAGCCACCCGACGAGTTCCACTTCCCGCTGACCTTCACCTGGGCCCTGCCCCCGCTGCCCAGCGGGCCTGACCTGCTGCGCCTGGCCATCGACCTGGCCGGCGTCGGAGGCATCGAGCTGCCGTTGGAGGTCTCCGCCATCGACTCCTTCGCCAACGCCACCGACGGATCGGAGCGGCGCCTCAGCATCGTGGCCCGCCATCCCGTCTCGCTGGCGCGGGTACTCGGCGGCGAGGAGCTCCTCTGCGACGTCTTCGACCGGGCCCTCGGCGTCAGCCGCTTCCTGCTCGAGTCCGCCGAAGGCTGGCTTCCCTGACGTGCGCCGGACCGGCGGCCTCCGCGGGGGCCGGGTCCTCGCGGTCCTGTTCGTCGCCGGTGGGGTCGTGCTCGCCGCCTGCGGTAGCGGGGGCGATGGGAAGAGCCTGGCCGAGCAGGCCTGCCTCCACGTGCACCGCTCGGTGGCTGACTACGAACGCTCCGTCGCGGCCGGAACGGCAACGGGCACCGTGGCCGAGCTCAAGAAGGAGGCCACCCAACAGCTGCGCGACGCCCTGCCGCTGGCCGCCCAGGCCAACTCAGACGACGGCTCGTGGAACTCGCTCATGACCACCATTTCGGAGGGCGCCGACGTCGACGAGGGCCACCTGCTCCCTTCGCTCAAAGCGCAGTGCGTGGTGGCGAACGCCAATGTGAACGTGAACCCGAACCCGCAGAACGTGAACCCGAACCCGCCCTCACCCGCCGGCTGAGGGACGCGGTGCAGGCGCCGTCGTCGTGGTGGCGCTCACCGCCATCTGGGCCCGGCCGGCCGCCACGACGGCAGGCATGAGGTCCTGGGCCAGGACCTCACCACCCTGGACCGTGAAGTGGATCCCGTCGCTGCCCCGCACCGCGACGCCGTCGAGGGAGGTGGTGAACTTGCCGCCCGGGCAGGCCGCGGCGTCGAGATCGACCACCGAGTCCGTCTTCGGGTACAGCGCGGCCACCTGGCGCACCAGCTTGTTGTACTCGGCGAGCCGGGCCGGGTTGTCCTCGGGCCAGGGTTGCCCGTCGGGCTGCTCCCCCTCGTCCGTGCAGGGCGCGGTGAAGAAGACGAGGTTGGCGCCGGTCGTGGTGACCAGCGTCGAGGCCCTTTCGAGCTGGCTCTTCACATAGGCGGCGTAGACGGGGTTGAGGATGTTTGTCCAGGCGCCCTTGTACTTGCGGTCCAGCACCTCCCAGCGCCCGGCCAGCACGACGACCACGTTGGGTTTGACCGTGGCCATGGCAGTGCGCCACTGGTCCGGCCAGGGTAGGGAGCTGGCGGCTTCTCCCGCGGTGGGCGTCGAGCCGTTGCAGGGCGGCGGTGTCAGGTCGACCGCACCCCGCAGCTCGACGGCGGGCCCGTCGACCACGCCACAGCCCAGGATCCCCTCGTCGAAGAGCCGGTAGCCGTACTTGTCCTGCTCGGGCTGGATCCCGAGGCCCAAACCGAGGGTGAGGGCCACGGAGTCGCCGAGGAGCAGGACGCGCACCGGCGGTCCGGCCGCCGTCGCGCCGGCCGCCGTCGGCGTCGCGCCATGTCCTCTTGCCGCACCGCTCGCGCTGCCGATGGAGCCGGAGACGTTCGTGTTGGCCACCGCCGAGGTGTCGACGGTGGCCGCGAACAGGGCGGCCACCACCACGACGACGGCGACGGGCACGGTCACCCAGACCCGCCACTGGTGCAGGAAGGTGCCCATCCGGATCGGCCGCTCCACGAGGTGGAAGGACAGCGCGGAGACGGCGAGCGTGACCAGCACCCGCACGACGAAGAGGGGGTAGCCCTCGAGACCGGTCCGCTCGTGGTTGATCCAGAGGAACAGGGGCCAGTGCCAGATGTAGATGCCGTAGGAGATCCGGCCGATGTAGCGCACCGGGGTGAGCGAGAGGATCCGCGGCACCACGCTGCGCGGCGCGCCGACGGCGGCCAGGATGACCGAGGCGGTGCACAGGCCGATGAGGAAGAAGCCGCCCGAGTAGGGGAAGGCCGAGGTCTCGTCGAAGAGGACCCAGATGAGGATGGCCCCCGCCGCGCCGACCACACCAGCGACGCCGCAGAGGGCGCGCCCGCCCGCCGAAGCCGGCCGCCACAGTTGCCCGGCCGCCAGCCGGCCCTCCTCGTGGTGGCGCTTGGAGATGATCACCAGCGCCACCGCCAGGGCGCAGCCGATGAAGAGGCACTGGGCGCGGGTGTCGGTACCGAGGTAGACCCGGTTGACGTTGCCGGGGTCGTAGAGCAGGCGCATTTCGATGGCGGAGGCAAGGGCCGCCACGACGCAGACACCGAGCAGCACCTTGAGGCTCTTGGTGAAACGCAGCACGCCCAGCACCACGAGCGGCCAGATCAGATAGAACTGCTCCTCCACCGCCAGGGACCAGGTGTGGATCAGAGGCGAGGCCGACGCCGTCTCGTTGAAGTAGTTCGACCCGACCAGGATGAAGTGCCAATTGCTCACGTAGAGCAGAGTGGAGAGCGCGTCGAGGCGCAACGCACCGTAGGTCCCCTCCGGCACGATCACCGAGGCGAAGAAGGCCACGAAGAGCAGCATCAACAGCAGCGCCGGCAGCAGGCGACGAGCCCGGCGCGCCCAGAACGAGGCCAGCTTGATGGTCAGGGACTGGCGCCACTCGCCCACGAGGAGCGAGGTGATCAGGAACCCGGACAGGACGAAGAACGCATCAACGCCCATGAACCCGCCACCCATGAACGGGATGCCGCCGTGGAACATCATGACGGCGACCACGGCCGCGGCCCGCACGCCGTCGAGAGCCGGGAGATACGCCAGACGAGTGTGAGAGATTTCGCTCTCGTCGTCCCGCATCGCGTCTCATCCTCCGGCGTTCTGGGTCGGGAGCCGGCCACGCTCGACGCGTGCTCGACGAGAACCCATCCTCGCAGATGCGGGGTGCCGCTTCGGGGCGGCGGCGGCTCACTACCCTGGACTCCCCTGAGCACGGCCCGCCCCTCCGCCCGCCTGGTGGCCAGTTCCGCCGGCCGCACGACCACCCGCCCCCTGGGCACCCCGTTGCCCCGGCGTACACACCGGGTGCAGCGACCGCGCCGGCGCCGATTGGCCGCGTTCGTGCTGGTCCTGGTGCTGGTGGCGGCCGGGGTCGGTGCCTATGTCTCGTCGCGGCGTCCCGCGGTGAGCGCGCTACGGGCCCGCATCGTGGCTTTGGCCCAAGGTCAGGTGGGCTACCGCACCGATCCCTCCGACACCTACTGCAACAAGTTCAGCGCCTACTGGAACGCGGGTGTGGACGACTGCGGCGGCGACGGCAACCTCGACGAGGAATGGTGCGCCGACTTCGCGGCGTGGGCCTGGAAGGAGGCGGGCGCCGTGGCGGACTACCGGCTCGCCCCCGGCTATCTCAACGGCAACTCGGCCAGCTTCTACGTCTGGGGCATCAACCACGACACCTGGCACCCGGTCGGCTCCGGCTACACACCGCAGCCGGGCGACGTCGCCGTCTACGGCCTCGACACCTCGGCAACGACCGCGGTGCACGTCGCCGTCGTCACCGCGGCGAGCGGGGACGACGCCGCGCCCGACGTCATCAACGGCGACGGTGACCACACCGGCTTCAGCGTGGTCGAGACGGGTGACCACCAGGCCTTCGCCGACGTGAAGGGCAGGGGCGCACCGCTCTCGGGCTACGTGTCGCCGCTGTCACCGCCGTCGGCTGGCGCCACCTCCTGAATCCGCTCCCCTCCTGAACCCGGGGCGAGCCGGGGAGCGGACCTCGGCGTCGGCGCAACCGCCGCTTCCACCCTGTCTTCGTCCGACGTCGGGAACCCGCCGTCAGGAACCCGCCGTCAGGCGCTCACACTCCGGGCGTGTACCCCGCCGGGAGTGCGATGGACTTCTTCTCGAGGAAGGTCTCGAGGCCTTCGGGCCCGAACTCGCGGCCGACGCCGGACTCCTTGTAGCCGCCGAAGGGCGTCGAGAAGTCGATCGGCACGGGGGCGTTGAGCATGTAGGTGCCGGTGCGCACCTGGCGGGCCACGCCGAGGCCGCGGTCGTTGTCGGCCGTCCAGACGGATCCGCAGAGGCCGTAGCTCGAGTCGTTGGCGATGTCGACGGCGTTCTCGTCGCCGTCGTAGGGGATGACGACGAGGACGGGACCGAAGATCTCCTCTTGGGCGATCTTCATTTTGTTGTCGACGTCGGAGAACACGGTCGGCTCCACGTACCAGCCCTTGGCGAAGTCACTCCCGGTGGGGCGCCCGCCGCCGAGTGCGACCGTCGCACCCTCCTCACGACCGCTGTCGAGATACCCGAGAATCCGCGTCCGCTGCCGCTCGGCCACCACAGGGCCCACCTCGGTCGCCGGGTCCATCGGGTCGCCCACCTTCATGGCGGCGACGCCGGACACGACGGCGTCGACCACCTCGGCGTAGCGGGCCCGCGGCGCCAAGATGCGGGTCTGGGCGATACACGCCTGCCCGTTGTTCATGATGGAGTTGGGCAGCAGGGTCGGGATCGTCGTCGCCAGGTCGGCGTCGTCGAGGATGATGGCGGCCGACTTGCCGCCGAGCTCGAGCGTGCAGCGCTTGAGGCGCTCACCGCACAGGCCGCCGATGCGCTTGCCCCCGACACCGGAGCCGGTGAAGGAGATCTTGTCGACACCCGGATGCGTGACCAGGTGCTCGGAGACCTCGCGGCCGGCGGGGATCACGGAGAGCACGCCCTTGGGCAACCCGTTCTCCTCGAAGATCTCGGCCAGCCGGAAGGCGTCGAAGGGTGTCTCGGGGGCCGGCTTGTAGACCACGGTGCAGCCGGCGACGAGCGAGGGTGCCAGCTTGGCCGCGGCGATGAAGAGCGGCACGTTCCACGGCGCGATGGCACCGACGACGCCCACCGGCTCCTTGGTCACGAGCACCTGCGGGTTGAGCAGGCCGGTGCGCACCTCGTCGAAGGCGAAGGTGTCGGCCAGATCCGCGTAGTAGTTGAAGATCATCATCGGGGCGAGCACCTGGCCCATACCCGAGAAGGTGATGGGCGAGCCCATCTCGCCGGTGATGATGGCGGCCAGGTCGTCCACTTCGGCCGCGATCTGGTTGGCCACGTTGCGCAGGATCACGGCCCGCTCGGCCGGGGTCATGCGGGGCCAGGGCCCGCGGTCGAACGCGGTGCGGGCGGCGGCCACCGCTTTGTCGATGTCGGCCTCGGTGCCCTCGGGCACCCGGGCCACGACCTCCTCGGTGGACGGAGAGATCACCGAAATGGTGTTGGTGCCCTCCGGGGCCACCCAGTCGCCGCCGATGTACAAGCGGTCGTAGTCCCGAATTGCCATGTGTCCCTCCCAGGAACTCCGGGGGGCCGGCCGCCCCCAACCGCCGGGTATCGGGCGGCCACATCAGGCTAGCGCCGCATCGGACAACCTGTCCGATGGCGACCGGCGGGTACGGAAGGCGTCAGCTGGTCTGGTCGAGTGGCTCGATATGGGCGACGACGCCGTCGTCCTCCACCCAGCCCTTCCCGGCGGCATACGCCTGCATCCCGGCGAAGCCCTCGTCCCACTCCGCGGTGGCCGCCGTCCCGGCCAGGGCCCGCAGGGCCACGGGGTCGACCACCACGTGCCGGCCGTCGTCCTTGAGGCGGCCCAGCCCCGACTGGCCCACCATCCGGGCCAGGTCGCCCTGGTCACCGGCACCCTCGACGGCCACCGAGAAGCGGGTGAAATCGTCGGGATCACGCAGGTGGACCCTGGATTCGGAGAGGTCGATGACGATCAGCACGCTCACGGACGCTACCTCCCGGCAGTCACGGCCACCCCGGTGGCCTGCACTCTCGGTAAAGTGCCGCCCCGTGCCCGACATCGACCAGCGAGACCCCGACGAGGTTGCCGCCACGCTGACCAAGTGGCTCTCGACCAAGGCGGCCAACGGGGCAGGGGCCCAGGTCTTCGACGTCCAGACGCCGGCCTCCAACGGCTTCTCCAACGAGACCATCCTGTGCCGCACCCGTACCCCCGACGGCGAGGAGCGGCGCCTGGTCGTCCGGGTCGCCCCGACCAAGCACTTCTTGTTCATGGACGCCGAGTTCTCCACTCAATACCGGGTCATGAGGGCACTGGCCGACGCCGGGTCGCCGGTGCCGCTGCCTCCGCTGGGCCCCTTCGAGACGGACCCGCAGTACCTGGGCGTGCCCTTCTTCACCATGGAGCACGTCGAGGGCCTGGTCCCGCCGGACAACATCCCCTACACGATGGAGGGCTGGGTCGTCGAGGCCACGCCTGAGCAGCAGGAACGCCTGTGGTGGAGCGGGATCGACGCCCTGGCCGCAGTGCACCGGACCGACTGGCGGGCCGCCGGCCTGGACTGGCTCGGCATGCCGCAACGGGGCAAGCCCGGGATCGTGCAGCAGATGTCCTACTACCGCGACTATCTGGACTGGTCGGCCAAGGGATTCAGCGTGCCCGTCCTCGAATCGACGTGGGAGTGGCTGGTGGCCAACCGGCCCGACGAGCAGGGCGAGTTGGTGCTCAGCTGGGGCGACAGCCGCATCGGCAACATCATCTGGGACGACTTCCGCGCCGCCGCCGTTCTCGACTGGGAGATGGCCTCACTGGGCCAGCCCGAGATGGACCTCGGCTGGTTCCTCTACTTCGACCGACAGTTCACCGATCCCCTCGGCGTGGCCCGCCCGGCCGGCTTCCCGTCCCACGAGGAGACGATCGAGCGCTACTCCGAGTTCATGGGCCGGCGGATGCGGGACCTCTTCTTCTACGAGGTGTTCTCGGGCTTCCGCTTCGCCGTGGTCATGCTGCGGCTCTCGGACCTGCTGCTCGAGAGCAAGATTCTCCCGGCCGAGGCGGACATGCGATCGAACAACCTCGCCACCCAGCTCCTCGCCACCATGCTCGACCTGGAGCCGCCGGCCTGAATCGGCTGGCCGAACGGGTCAGGTTTTCGGACCGCCGCGAAGCTCAAGCCCGGCGAAACTCAGGCCCGCGGGTCGGGCCCGTCGTCCACGATGATGTCGCCCGGCGGACCGACCGCCACCCCGGCCTCCCGCAGGCGGTCGCCCAGCCATTGCGGTCCGTCCTTGGCGGACATGTGGTCCTGCCACCCGGCGAGGATCCCGTGCAGCTCGTCCTTGGTCGGGATGCTGGCGATGACGTGCACCGTCATCTTGTGTTCGTACCCCGGCGGAGCCTTCACGAAGAGACCGCCGAAGGGGTCCTCGGTCACGTGCGGCGCCGGCTCGCGCAGCACGTAGAGCTCGCCGGTGTCCTCCACGTAATTGAGCTCGTGGCGGATGCCGTCCGCATCCAGCCATTCGGTGCCCAGCTCGAGCTCCGCTGAGGATCGGCGCCTGGGGTCGGCTTCGTAGAACTCGTCGATGTCCATCGGGCGCACACTACCGCCGAGCTGGGATATCGCGAGTGCTCCGCGATCGCCTGCCCTGGGGGAGCCATCGGGGGAGCACACCCCGCGACCGTGGGGCCATGCCCACACGCGCTCGGACTCACCACACCGAATTCATCGACCACATGACCGCCGAATGGCAGTCCATCGGCCGCTCCCCCGGGGGCATCCGGGCGTTGGCCCGGGTGGCCCGGCGAGATCCCGGCATGGCCCAGCTCGTTCTCGGCACGTCGCGACACCCTGCCTCCTGCCCGACCCCCCTCGACCTGGTCGAGCACATGCGCCGGGCCTCGGGCCGGCGCCAGCGCGAGGACGCGGCCCGGCTGATCCGGGTGCTCCTGCGCGAGGCGGGGTCCGACCCCTTCATCGGGCGCATGCTGGTGCAGGCCCTCCTCCCCGGGCTGATCTCGGTGGCCTCGATGCTCCAGTGGGGACTCGGCGGTGACTGGTGCGACGGCGAAGAGTTCTTCGCGGAACTCATCGCGACGGCGTGGCTCGTGGTGCAGGAGTGGACCGGCCAAGACCGCGCCTACGCCGTCCTCGATCTGCTGTCCGCCATCCGCTGCCGGTTGCGCCGTCAGCTGCTCCGGAGCAAGGACTTGGGCACCCGCCACGTGGCACTCGAGTCCGCGTGCTCCGACCGCGATGTTCGGGTCGAGACCGACCTCGAGGAGCTGGCGCGCATCCTCATCAACTTGCACTCAGAGGGAATGGATCATGAGGAGGTGCAGCTCCTCTACGCGCAACACGTCCTGGGCTACACCATCGCCGAACTCGCGAGCACCACCGGTCGGGAGCGACGCGCGCTCTACACCCGGCGCGACCGTGGCCAGCGCCGGCTCTGCGCCTCCGCCGGCTGATGCGCGTCGAGTGACGCGTGCGTATGGTGTGCCGGTGGCGAGTGCAGGACCCGGTCCGACGGACGCGTTGCGGGGCCGGTCAGCGCGATGGCGACCCAACTGGTGGGTGATCCTCGCTGTCTCCCTCGCCTTGATTGCACTACTGGTGGAAACCTCGGGTCGGGACGGCGCCGGGCGTCCGCTCCACGCGCAGTCGGTGGCGAGCCCACACGGGGCCGTCCGCCACGGTGCAGTGCGACCACTCCGATCCGGCGACGCTCCGATGACGTTCTCGACGACGACAACATCGACGACCGCGCCGCCGGCCACCGCTCCCGTCGCGGCGCACACTCCGGCGGTCGACGTGCACACCACTGGTACCAACGCGGTCCCCCCGGCCTCGACGACCAATACGACGAGTGGGCCCCCACCAACCACGACGACCACCACCGCGACGCCGGCCGCGCTGCCGGCCGACCGCACCCAGACCGAGGGCTATCTCGATCCACCCTTGCAGGACTCGGGTGTGTTCGCGGTCGACGGGTCCGGGCCCACCGAGGTCTCGGTGGTGTGGTCCACACCCGTCTATCTCTCCATGACGGTGACCTGCCCCGGCGGCAGTCAGACCGTCAGCGGCACGACGGCCATGGCGACGTCGTTGCCTGATGCGAGCGGGTGCCAGGCGACCGTGAGCGAGCCGCCCTCCGAGTCGAGCTCGCTGACCTATACGGTCACGATGGGGCCGGCCGGTGGCTGAGCGCGCGCCCGCCGTGCTGGCCAAGCGGGCCATCGACGTCGCCGGCGCACTCGTCGCCGCTCTCCTCGCCTTCACCGCGGTGCCCGCGGTGCTCCTGTTCGTCGTCGGCAACCCACTGTCGGGAGGAGTCGGACACGGCTGGTCTGCCCTGGCCCGTGACGCGCTCTGCGGGCTGACGCTGGCCGCGTGGATCGCCTGGGTCGCTTGTTGTGCCGAGCTGGTGCGGTCAGTGACGGCTCGGGTGCGCCACCACGAGATCGGACCGCGATCGAGCTCGTTGGTGGACTGGTTGGCCAGGCGCATCGCCCTGGGCGTGCTCGCCGTGACCTCGGTGGGTGTACCTGTCGCGTTGTCGTCGGTGGCGGGAGCGGTTGCTCCGCAGCTGCACGCCTCCACGCCGACTCTCAGACACACCTCCATCGAGGGGCAGGACGCATCACGCCCGGCGGCGAGCGCCGCGTACGTGGTGCGCGCAGGTGACAGCCTCTGGAGCGTCGCCCAAGCACAACTCGGTGACGGCGCGCAATGGACGACCCTCGCCGCCCTCAACCTCGGGCGCGCCGTGTCGCCTTCGGAGCGCCTGGTTGATCCGGACCACCTGCGCGAAGGCTGGCGGATCGAGCTGCCCCACGATGCCCACCACCCGAACACGTACGACCGGCGCCACACACCGAAGCCGCGCCCGCCCGGCCGGCCGGACCATCTCCCCGAGCTCCTCGTCCTCGGCATCGGTTCGCTGGCCTGCGCCGCCCTTGCCCGTCGGTCACGGCGTCGATTTCGCATTCCACACTTCGTCGATCCGCTCGACGCCTCCCTCGTGCCGTCCGAGCGGGCGGTGGACAGCGCCACCCTGTGGCGGCGCTTCGACGGCACACCTGCACTGAGGGCCTTCGAGGCGGCCAACCGGTTGCTCGGACTCTCCGTGCTGGAAGGCGGCCGGCCCGGTCCGAAGGTCCGTCTCGTCCAGGTGAGTCCGACCGGCGTCACGTTCCACCTCGCCAGACAAGAAGCCGGGGCACCCGAGCCGATGCGGCCGGTTGACGACGGCCGCGCCTGGCACGTGGACCACGACACCCTCGAGCGTGCCAGCGACGTGGGCGATCCCTACATCCCGCTGTCCTTTCCCGTGGGCGACGACGACGAGGGGACCTGGCTGGTCGCACTCGGACCCGGCGACGTTGTCTCGGTGCTGGGCGAGGTCGCGCCGGATCTGCAGCGGGCCGCTCGGGCCGCCGTCGAGTCGTGGGACTGGTCCGACCAGCTCGTGGTCACGACCGACCCGGACGACCCTCGTCTCGTCGATCCCGTCCTGGCGCACCGGCTCTTCCTCGGGGGTCCCCACCTGCTCCGCGGCGAAATCGCCGCGACCACCGCCGTCCTGACGACCGAGACCGCCGTGGCCAGTGACCTCACGGTCCTGGTGGACCGCCACGGCGCGTCGCTCCACCCTCTTGGCAAGGTCGTCCGCCCGCACCTTCTCTCGTCGCAGACCGAAGAGGACGTCGCGGAGGTCTGCGCCCCGAGTGCTCCCGGACCGCCTCGCCGCGTTGAGCCTGGTCATGGGCTCCCGTCCGTCGTAAACGACGGGGCCGCAGTCACCCCCGGGCCGGTCGACGTGCGCCTGCTGACCATGACACCACGACTCGAAGGGCTACGCGAGCCCCTCCCTCCGAATCGGGTGCGCCGGGCCGTCGAGCTCGTGGCCTACCTGGCGCTGCACTCGCCGGACGTGGTCACGAGCGATCGGCTGCGCACCCGCGTGCTCGGCTCGACCGATGCCGACGCCGCGTCCAAGACGCTGTTCAACGTTGCCCACGCGGCCCGCAAGGCGCTCGGCACCGACGCCGAGGGGAATCCGCTCTTTCCTGCGGGGACGCGCGCCGGGATCTACCAGGTCTCGGCGGAGGTGACGGTCGACGTGCAGCGGGCGATCGCCTTCGTCGCCGAGGCCAGGGCGCACGACGACCGCGACCTCGCCCTCGCGCACTACCGGGCCGCACTGGACCTGGTCGAGAGTGAACCGCTGGCCAACGCGCTCTCGGGCTACTCCTGGTGGGAGACAGAGGGTCACGGCGGTCGCATCGCGGCCGTGCTCGTCACCGCCGCCTGTTCCATGGCCACGCTGGCGACGGAGGCGGGGCTGTTCGAGCTCGCTCGGTGGGGACTGGAACGGGCCCGCCTGGTCGAGCCGTACAGCGAGGCGCTGTCGCGGACGGCCATGGAGGTGGCGGCCGCGGAGGGTGACGCGGACCGGCTGCGCCTCGAATGGCGCGAGTGCCAGCGGCGGGTCGACGCGCTCGATCCAGGAAGCTCGCCTTCTCCCCGCACCGAAGAGCTCTTCGGAGAGTTGAGCCGCCGAGTCCTGACAGCCCACCGGCGTCCTGCGCAACAGCGGGTGGGCTAGGACCAGGAGTATTCGGGCCTTGGCTCGAAGCGCAGTCGGGGTGTCACCCCTGCGGCGACGGCAACAGGAGGATGGCTGCTCCCACGTGGTCCCTCGAAGCCCGTCCGATCGGCCGCACGAAAGGGGGTCGGCCGTGAAGCGCTGGGTCCCGATTCTCGTCTCCATCCCTTGCATCGTGGCCATCCTCGCTGTCGGGCCGACCGGACGGGCGGCAGAAGCCTGAACGCTCCCATGGTGGGAATCGCAGCGAATGATGCCGGAACCGGGTATTGGACTGTGGCCGGAGATGGGGGCGTCGTTGTGTTCGGTGATGCCCCGTACCTCGGATCACGCAGAAGGCCAGATCTTCGACACATCAGTGGCGGACGTCACGTCCCGAGGTTGAACGCCTGCACTTCCGTTGAGGCAGGCGGCAGGCGGCAGGCGCAGGCGGCAGCGGGAAGAGACACTCCCCGACTGTTCAGCGGGAACGGCGGGAGAGCTCTGGGCCATCCTTGACCGTGATCCGACCTCGTGACAGCTCGACCAGCCCATCCTCTTGAGCCTGGCCGAGAACCCGGTTGACCGTCTGTCGGGTAGTCCCAGCCAGGGATGCAAGGTCATCCTGGGTGAAGGGGATCGATGGAGAGTCGTAGAGCGCCGCCAGGTGGGACAGCCTTCGCAGCACCCTGGTCTCGACGGGAAGATAGAGCGCCTCGAGAAGCGCCTGGGAGGTGGCACGGAGGCGAAGGTCCAGCATTTGGGCCACGATCCTCGCGGCCGAGGGGTGGTCGGCCACAAGGGTCTCGAATTCGGCCCGGGTGAAGCGTCTCGTCTCGGTTCGCTCGAGAGCCACCACGGTCGCCGACCGAAGAGAACTCTCACCGATCAGCGCCTGCTCTCCGAAGGCGTCGCCGGGGCCGAGGACGTTGAGGGTGACGACGTCACCCGCCGGAGAGGAAACTCGAACCGCCACCGTACCCATCTCGATCAGGTACACACAGTCTCCGGCCTCACCTTCATGGAAGATGAACCCGCCTCGCGAGAAGCGTTGGCGGGTGGAGCGAGCCAGGAGCGCGCGCCGGTCGGATTCGGACAATGGGTGTAGCAGGCTCCACTCCATGTTCGCTTCTCCCTGAGACCGGGGTCGCCAGGAAGCCGCAAGCGAAGCAAATGGACCTGACCACCGACCAACGTCAGGGAGAGCAACCCAAACCACCCCGACTCGCCGATCCTAGGGGTCGGCGAGTCGGGGGGCTCGGTGGAAAGTGTCCCGTTACCCAGTTCGCCAAGTGGACTGGGCACGTTTGGACACCCTGAGAGCGGACCGCCCGCTCTCAGCAGTTCCCGCCGGGAGAACCATTTACAACACCGTCCGCAGGACGTCAACGGGGAACTCACTGGACCCGTCGACCAGAGAGAGGCGCTGCTCGAACCGGATGGCAATCGAATGCTCCTCGGCAGACAACTGCAGCTCATCAAGGGGGAAGGTGTCCCTAAGCATGATTCCGGTCCTTTCTCGTGGGCGGGAGTGCTGTAGGTCCACTCTGGACCCCCGACAAGGATCCGTCTGTCAGCGAGGCGACAGATGCAGCGTCAGTACGGCGACACTCCGTAGCCGAGCAATGTCAACTCAATGTCCCCGGCCGCTGACCCGAAACGCAATAACGGCGAACGAGCCTTGATGCCTTCACCAAGGCTTTGGAGTCGAGGTCGAACAGGCAGAGCCAGGCCTTTGGAGCCACCAGGTCGATCGACATGGCCTCCGAGGGCCGGCCCCTGCTGGCGCCGAGCCACTGTGGCCGACGCATCCATCACGCCCTTCCGGCGCCGAATCGAAATCCAGGCCGCGCTACATCCTTCTCGCACGCCAGACTTCTTCACACGGCCAACGGTCGGCCCACCACGCCTCGACGAAGCCATACGACGACGTTGCACCTGGCGGGGGGCGAAGCTCGATCAGGTCGAGGATTTCGAAACTGTTCTCTCTCAGCAGCCGGATCCAGTCGCCGTGGCCCAGGTGAAACTCGATCGTCGGGTCATCGGGCCACTCGAAGCGATGCATATCGAAGTGGGGACGGCGAAGTTCCGCCGTGGCCGGCGCCTCGTCCTCGTCTGGGACACAGAGCATCAGCAGCTCGCTGTTTCCGAGGAACACGAGTTCTCCTCCGGGTCGAAGCAGACGCGACGCCTCGGGTATCCAGGAGTAGGGGTCGGCCCAAATGGCCGCACCGTATTCGCTGATCACGAGATCGAACGAGTCGTCGACAAGGGGGACATGCTCGCCCGACGCCCGCACCAGGGGAAACGACAGCCCGAACTCCATTTGGAACTGGCGGGCGATCGCGAGTTGGCCGACCGAAGGGTCGACGCCGACCGGTACGGCTCCGAGCCGGGCCAGCCACGCCGAGACATATGCAGTGCCGCATCCGAGCTCGAGCGTGGTCTTGCCCTGAAGTTCGTCGCGAAAGAGGTGGACCGTTCGTTCGGGCACTCCGAAGATTCCCCATGTTGGCTCACTCGCCGACCACCCTCGACGGGCTGTCTTCAGCTGATTCTCGTGACGCTCATCCCACGCAGCCGCGTTGACCTTGATGTAGTCGAGCGATCCCGTGTTCACGAAATGCACGCTAGAACACGAGACCGACATCACTAGGCCCACAGGGTGTCCGGGTCGCCGGGGCAGTGAGACGCCCTGTTACGAGCAGTGCTGCGCATTGGATGGTGCTTCACCGAGGTCCCGCGGGCCGCCTGTAAGCTGCCCACGTGCTGCGCTTGCATCATGTCAACCTCGGGGTGCCCCTTGGGGGGGCGGAGGCTGAAGAGGTATTCCTTCTGGAGGTCCTCGGCTACCGGCGGGTGCCCACGCCCCCAGAGATGGCAAACGAGCTTGCGCGTCAGGCCCGGTGGTTCGAGAGTGAGGACGGTAAGCAAATCCACCTGAGCGAGGATCCGGACCACCGCCCGGCGGCTCGGGCGCATGTTGCGCTCGAGGTCGAAGACGACCTCCCGGCACTGGTGGCGAGGCTCGAGCAGGCGGGACTCGAACACTCAGCCTTCGACAATGGTGACCTTCACGTTGTTTTCTGTCAGGACCCCGCCGGTAACCGCTGGGAGCTGCGGGGCGTCGTCCCGGCCTGAACCCGAGCAATCGGGTTTTCGCCTCGGGGCCGAGCTGAGGGGACGGCTGTCGCCTCGCCGACCCTGGCGGGAAGAACGCCCCCCTGGGGTTTGCCCCAAGTACGCCCGCTCTGTGGCGGGCCTGAGGGCAGTCAGCTTCTCGTCACCACCACGCTGCAGGGCGCATGACGGACGATGTGATCCGAGATCGAGCCCAAGAAGAGGCGCCTCAGTCCTCCTCTGCCCCGAGAGCCGACGACGACTGCCTTGGCGGACAGTTCAGTTGCAAGTTGACAGATCGCCTCGCCAGGGTGACCCGACAAGACGCGAACCTCCGCGCCGTCGAGCGTCAGTTCGTTCTGCGCCTCTTCGATCGCACGGTTCGCCGTCTCGCGAGCGAGGGCAACCTGGTCGACGTACTCCTCACCGGACATGTCGGGTCCAGCGTGTCCAGAACCCACCAGTGCTGCTGCGTCCAGTCCATCCATGACCGAGACCAGAACAAGATCGTGATGGCGGCCAAGAAGATCGAGGCCGGCAGAGAGTGCTCGCAAGGCTTCGTCAGATCCGTCGGTGCACAGCAAGATTGGAGATGTCATGAGGAGTACGGTAGCCAGCTCGTCGCCGTACATGTTGTGGCGCGATTCTGGGATCTTGATGACCGCGCCATCGGGCCGACATCGGAGACGCGCCTTACGAGGCCGATCCAGAGTGGCTTTGCGCGACCAGGCCGAGTCAGGGAAGGGTGAACCAGTTGCCCTCGACGTCGTCGTGCCTGTGTGGCTAAAGGCCAAGGGCTGTACGTAGCTCCGTCACGGCAGCAGCGATTCTGCCGACCTCCTGCTGAAGTGTGTCAACGTCGGCACGCAACGATGCGACCTCGCCACTCACCGGACTTTGATGAGCCCGATCCGGCCCACTCCTGCTCTCGGTGGTGACCCTCGGCTCCGATGTCGCCGCGCTCAGGGTCTCTTCCCAGCGCTCCTCTTTCTGGCCAGGGAGCCGAGGCAGGCGGCCCACCAGTTGGTCGTCGCCCACGGCCATTCGGTCCAGCTCCGTCTCGACGTCCTCGAGGCTGCCAAAGTCGGCCATCCGTTCGGTGCGCGCCCGCAGCTCTCCAATCGTCTGGGGTCCTCTCAACAAGAGGACTGTGAGGAGGAGAGACTCCGAGCGTCAAGGCCGAAACGTTCGTCGAGCACTTGGCGGTACCGGGTGGCCGAGCGACCGTGAGACGGGTGAACGAGGCGAAGCAGGCCGGCCCCCCTGAGCGACGACAGGGCCGGCTCTACGGTTCCGTCGTCGTAGGTCACCACCGGGTCGCGGTTCGAAGTCTGGTTGCACGCCAGGACGAGGGCATTCATCGTCAGGGGGTACTGCTGGGGCGTCGTCAACTGCTTCTCGGCCAGGCTGCCGATCACCCGTGCTTCGAGCGGACTCAGTTTCATGAGGAGAGGATCCTATTGGGGTCTCTGACTCCGGGAATAGAGGTGTCCCCGGTGGTGGCCTATTTTCGTTGTCTCGCTCTCGACACCACCAGAAACCCCCAATGAACATGGTGGCCGCGCCATCAGAGGATGAAAATCATGGAAACGACGTCGCTCTTGGTAGTGGGTGCGGGGCCATACGGCTTGGCAGTTGCGGCTCGAGCCCGAGAACGCGGGATCGACACTGTCGTCGTGGGCCACCCCTTGGGCTTTTGGACCGACCATATGCCCGCTGGCATGTTCCTCAGGTCAGGAGTCGATTGGCATCTCGATGCGGCGGGCGTGCACACCTTCGAGGCCTTCGTCGAAGAACAAGGGCTCCTACCCAGCGAATTGGATCCGATCCCCATTGGTGTCTTCCTCGACTATGCAACGTGGTTTCAGGATCAGAAGCAGCTCACCATTCGTGATCAGTTCGTGTCGGTCCTGGAAAAGAGCGATACACGGTTCGTGGCGACTTTCGAAGACGGATCGCAGATTGGCGCTGAACGAGTCGTCGCAGCTCCGGGTAACGGATACTTCGCTCGCCTTCCCGAATGGGCCGCAGCGCTACCCGTGGGCGTGGGTTCGCACACGAGTGACTTCGTTCGATTTGACGAGGTGGCCGGACAGCGAGTTTGATCATTGGCGGACGCCAGAGTGCCTATGAGTGGGCTGCACTCCTCGGCGAACACGACGTCGGGCGCGTGGACATCGTGCACCGCCATGACGTCCCGCGCTTCGAGCGCGTGAACTGGCAGTTCGTTGACGACTACGTGGACGCCACAATCAGGATCCCTGGGTGGTGGCGGTCACTTTCGCCGGCCGAACAGGAGCAAATCGCACAAAGGTTCTGGGAAGTCGGTCGCTTGACGCTTGAGTGGTGGCTTCTTCCCCGCCTGATCGGTGACCGCTTCCACCTGTGGCCCAACGCACACGTCGTCGGAGTGACCGCTGAACGGGGCGCCACAGTGGTGACACTTTCGAACGGTGAGCGCCTCAGTGTGGACCGGGTCATCTTTGCCACGGGATACAAGGCGACACTGTCGAATGTTCCCTACCTGCGTGCCGTCATCTCGGACATTGCCGTTGTCGATGGGTTCCCAGTGCTCGACGAGAACTTCGAGTCGTCCGTTCCGGGCCTGTACTTTTCCGGTTTCGCGGCGTCCCGTGACTTTGGTCCCTTTTTCGGTTTCACCAAGGCCTGCCCGGCCGCAGCGACACTGATCGTCGACCGATTGACCGCGGGGTAGAGGTTCGGGTCTCTGCTGGAGCGTATGTTCTCACTCCATGGAGCAGACTCTCGCCGATCTGGTAGGTCCGGATTTGCGCGTGCTCTTCTGCGGCATCAATCCCGGGACACTCTCGGGTGACCTCGGCCTGCATTTCGCCCGGCCAGGGAACCGGTTCTGGAAATTGCTCGTGCCGGCGGATTCACCGAATCCGTTCTCTTACCCGCGGAGCAGCACACCCTGCCCGAGCTCGGCATAGGCATCACGAACCTGGTGGCGCGGGTGACGGGCGCCGCCAGCGAACTCAGCGTCGTTGAACTACGTGAAGGCGCAACGCAGCTCGGGGCCAAGGCGGCGATACTGCGGCCCCACTGCGTCGCGGTGCTCGGCTTGCAGGCGTACCGGACCGCATTTCGTCGACCCGAAGCCGTCGTCGGTCGCCAACCTGAACTCCTCGGGAGTGCCCTTCTGTGGCTCCTGCCGAACCCCAGCGGCCTTCAGGCCCATTATCAGCTCCCTGAAATGAGTGGAATGTTCAAATCGCTCTTCGAGGCTACCGAGGCGGCCTGACGGGAATACGTTTTCGTTGGCCCATGAGGATTCGCTGACCAGGCTGGATGGAGTGAACCTGCTCTTGGACAACGTGGCTTTCGGCCTCATTGCTCTCAATGTCGCCCTGGTCTCGGTTCGGTCGTTGCTCCTGAGTCGCAGACCCGAACGGATGCCGAGATCTGAATGAGCCCAACTGCCGATGGGTCATTTCCAACCGCCGGGATAGCGGACACTCCGGCGCCATCGAGGACCCGGACCAGTACCCTTTCGTCGACAAACGGCGAACATAGAGACCAAAAAAGGAAAAGAACTGTGGCTGAGGGACTCTCCTCGAGCGAAGTGGCCGGGGAAATCTCGCGTCACAGGGCGCATTCGGCCGAACACGAACACGAAGACGAAGATGACGGTGACGGTGACGGTGACGGCACTGGCACCGACGACGGCACACGAAGCCATGACCGGACCCTCTCCATCATCGAGGCAGTGATGCTGGCCATCGTGGCCCTGCTCGCCGCTTACACCGGATTTGCCTCGGCCAAATGGGGCACGGAGTCATCCGTTCGGCTGGCCGGCGCTTCCGCCGCCCGGACTGAGGCGAACCGGGCGGCCCTCAATGCGCAAAATTTGAAGAACTTCGACTCAACGACCTTCAACACGTGGTTTACCGCCTACGTCGCTGGAAACTCCACGGCCGAGGCCCTTGCGGTGCGCCGCTTCCGTCCGCCGTTCAAGGTTGCCTTCGACGCGTGGCTTGCAACCGATCCATTCACCAATGCGAAGGCGCCGCCTGGTCCCACCTATATGCCGCAGTACAAGCAACCCGAGCTTGCCGCCGCGAACGCTCTCGACACGAAGGCCAGTGGGGAGTATTCACTCGGAGTACAGGCGGGCTCCAACTCGGACAGCTACGTCAGGGATACCATCTACCTCGCCACAATTCTCTTCCTGATCGGCATCAGTGGGCACTTCCGCTTCTTTCGGATCCGGCTGGCGCTGGTCATCCTGGGCGGAGTGTTGATGGTTGTTGCCGTCATCCAGATTTTGACCTCGCCTCCCATCCCGTAGAGTTCTGCCCCCCTGGGCCGAGACTGCACCGGAACTCCGAGGCCCGACCCCGCCAACAGATTCGATCTCAAAAAAACTGGATCACCCGATGGGAGGAACGCTCGATTCTGCGCAATCACTCCCACGGGTTGGGGAGGACTCCTCCATCACCACAAGCCCTCGTGGATCATCGGTCAGGACTTCACGGGTGTCTGAGAGTCCCGATGACGTTGGCCTAGGGTGAAACGCAGTTTGTCAAGAAGCCGGGCGGGCCCGAAGATGGCTGGCTCGTGAAGTGGCCACACCTCGCAGTCCCGCGCTTTCGAGCCCGATGCCGCGAGGATCCCGTTGACCGCCCGACGAGCGGCCTCGTTGGCGCCCTCCATGGTCGCCAGATCGGTGAAGGTGCGGACGTAGTCAGCAGCCAGGAACAGGTTCGGTACGGCAGTAGAGGCGTCTGGGCGGTACTGCCACGATCCGGCCGTGTTGACGAGCAACGGTTCAAGGTTGATGTCGGTACGTATCCCTTCGGCCTCCCTTACCTCGGGAAACCGAACGTCCTCGTCCAGAAACCAGGAGACGACATTGTCCTCGGCGAGGGCCTGCGGGTCAGTGGGCGCGAGGTGCGCCCGGAGTTGGGCGAGGACGTCGCTGGCGATTTCTTGTCGCGTACAGTCCATGGCCGTCTTGCCTGAGACAAGACCCGGGGTCTGCCAATCCGAGATGTCGACGGAGAAGACGCCTCGGACATCTCCATGTCCGACATCGGCAGCCTTGAAGCTGCTCCAGAATTGGGCCTGCGAGATCGAGGTGAGAGACCACGGCGAGTCGATGTAGATAACGTGTCCGTGGACGATGGGAACGTCTTGGCGCAGGAAGAATACGATGCCGTTCATCCAGCGGGTGACGAGGCGGGACAGCTGGGCGAGCCCGGGATCAGCCTGTTGAATCGCTTTGTTTGCCAGACGGTTCATGTGCTCTACCGGCACGGCAGCGACGTACCATTCTGCCGTGACTCGTCTCCGGCCTCTGGAATCAGCGACGATCACACCGCTGACGCGGCCGGCCCGCGTCTCTAGCTCTTCGACCCGGACGCCAAGTTCAAAGTTGACCCCAAGGTGCTCGAGGTGTGTCAGCCATGGCGAGATCCACACATCACTGGTTGGGCCATTGAGTACCCGGTCGGCCTCGCGACCCGGGGTGCCCAGGTCGAAGAGGAGCTGGAGCAAGGTGTAGCCCCCGGTGCGCGCGCTCATCTCGCGTGCGCGAGCGGCTACTAAAGTTCGAGTGAGTCCGTCGGCCATGAACTTCTGGTACGCGACTGATCGGTGAGACGCTCCCGAGAAGTCCCACCAACTCACCCGGTCCCACTCGTCGTAGCGGCGCTCCTCGCAGCTGGTCAGGAGGACGAGAAGTCTGCTCGCGAAGTACGCATAGTCCCCAGGGGAGAGCTGGGCAATGGGATGGAGCACGGTGTGAAGTATCAGCTGGAGGTCACGGACCGAATCTGGGGAAATGTGCCGGGAGCGTGACCGGCGGCAGGCCACCCGACCGAGCGATCTCGGCCTCCGTCGCGTCGCGGAGGTTGTCCAGGACTCCGTTGGCCTGGTTGCGGTAAGGAATGCGACGCATCGTGTCTGGAAGATGCCGATAGAAACCCGGGAAGAAGCGGAACCCGTGTTCAGCGGGAAGGCTGTCTCGACCGGGAGTGCTCGAATGGGGAACGGGAAAGCTGCGCGCCTTGCCGCCCGGCTGGTCGCGACCCTCCAGGACCGTCACGGAGAAACCTCGTTCGGCGAGTTCTTGCGCCGCCGACATCCCGGCGACGCCACCACCGAGGATCAAGACTGAATTGGTCAGTTGGCTGGACCTCCTTCTGGTTCGCGCTCACCCTGGCACAAGTCCACACACATCCTCTCAGTGGCACGAGTTTGCTTGAACAGCAACCTCTGAACAACTCGTCATGTTTGGGGTTCCCAAGGTCCGGTCACTCTCTTGGACATGGGACACGATCGAGAGAGTCGCCGAGCAATACCGAGGACATGGATCTCGACGCTTGGAAGAGGCGTTGGCTACGTGAGTAAATATGCCTGTAGTGCATGGTGAGCGACACCCTCGTGCTCGGCGCCGGTGTCGCGACCGCGTTCGCCGGACCGGTGGAGAAAGGAGCAAGATTGAGAGACTTCATCCTGGTACCTGGAGCGGGCGGCCTGGCCACGCTCTATTGGCACCTCGTCGGTGCTCAACTCGAGCGAGCGGGTCATCGTACGTTTCCCGTCGACCTTCCAGGTCAGGCCCCAGATGTGGGACTCGACGACTACGCGGCCATCATCGTCGATGCCATCGAGAGCTGTACTGAGCCGGCTCTGGTGGCGCAATCGATGGGCGGATTCAGCGCGGTCATGGCCTGCGATCGGGCACCCGTCCGCCAGCTCGTCCTGGTCAACGCCATGGTGCCCGCGCCGGACGAGACTCCCGGGGATTGGTGGACCGCCACGGGGGCGATTGATGCCCGGATCGGCGCCGCCGAGGCCGGCGGATACGACACTGAGTTCGACTTGACGACGTACTTTCTCCACGACCTCGACGCAGAGGACGCTGTCGCCGTTCTCTCCAATCCGGGCATTGAGGCAGATCTTGCGTTCGCCCAACCCTGCGCCGTTGCTTCGTGGCCGGACGTTCCTACCGCGGCGATCATAGGACGAGACGACCGTTTCTTCCCTCTCGAATTTCAGCGGCAGCTGCTCCGCGACCGTGTCGGCGTGGAGGCAACCGTCATAGCCGGCGGCCATCTTCTCGCCCTGGCGAACCCCGTCGGTCTGTGCAAGGCGCTCCTCGATCTGGTCGCGGTGTAGTCGCGAGGTTCGCGCCTCTGGTGGTCGCGCGCTCGTTCCACGAGGCGCTACGGTGCGACGAAAGAACGAGGTTGGCGTGGAGCAAGAGACGGGAGCGGTGATGACTTCGAAATCGGACTTTACGGCTGATGAATGGCGGCTCATCCTCGAGGCGCCCCCGAGCGCTGGGATGATCGTGGTGACCGCCCAACATGGCGGCTCGTTCAGGGAAACCATCGCGATGGCCAAGGCCTACGCCGAAGCGCGACAACAGCACGGCAAGAGCGAACTCTTGGATGAGATCGTGGCGGCGAAACCGGAACGAGACCACACGCACTATCACTCCATGGAAGAGGTCAAGCAGCATGGACTGCAACACCTGCGTGATTCCATAGCCCTACTGGAGAAGAAGGTCGCGCCGGAAGAAGTCGAAGAATATCGACGCTTCATCGTCACGCTTTCTCACCGAGTCGCAGCTGCGCACCGCGAGCACGGGTCCGACGTGAGTGAAGCTGAGCAGATGGCGATCGACGAGATCACGCAAGCCCTGAGTGCAAGTGCCGGATAGAGGCCACGCACAACCGGTGATGCGTAGTCCGGTCGGAAGTGCACGAAGGCCCGTCCGAGATTACGAGGGAGGGGCACGATCGATATCGTCCCCTCGGTCGTCGATCTCGTGCACCTCCAGGTTGAGCCTCACGACACGATCCATGCCGGGACGAGAGCACCGGGAGGCCGACCCTCCCCGTTTGGCCCTCGAGCCGCCGACCCCCTGATCGGTCCGGGTCCGAGACCGTCCAGGCACCCCGTTGTGGCCTACGTCTGAGCTGACCCGGATTCGAAGCGCTCCACGACGTCCTCGAGACGGCCCACGCGACTCCCCTTGACCAGCGCGGCATCAGCGGGTCCGAGGGTCTTCAGCAGCAGGACCGCGGACTCCACATCGTCGACGTGCGCTTCGCCGTAGAGATTGCTCTGATAGCCAACGACCTCGATCCCCAACTCCTCGGCCAGCGCCGCCATGCGACGGTGCTCGGAATCTGTCTCCACACCGAGTTCCGCCATGAGGCCGAGAAGGGCCAATTTCCGTTCCGAACGAAACGCGGCCAGCGTGCGCAACGCCGCCTCGGTCGAAGCCGGGTTGGCGTTGTAGCAGTCGGCCACGAGGAGAGGACCCCCGGGGGTCCGATGCACCTCCATGCGGAAGGGCGATCCGGTGGCTTCGGCCAACGACGACAGCACGGCCTCGAAGGGTACGCCACACCACAACGCCGCGGCGGCAGCGGCGAGCGCATTGGGCACCTGCTGCAGACCGTAGAGACTGAGCCGGACCTCACCGCGGCCCCAGGGCGTGACCAGGGTGAAGCGCGCCCGTAGGTCGTCATCGAGCGTCACCGCCTCTGCCCGAACCTCCGCGTCAGTGTCGAGCGCGTACCCGAGCACCGGGCACGGGCTGAACGACGCCATGGCGGCCACCCGGGGATCGTCGAAGTTCAAGACGGCCAGGCCACCCTCGGGCAACGCCCGGACCAGCTCGCCCTTGGCCCGGGCCACCCCGTCGAGTCCACCGAAGAACTCGACATGGGCCATGGCCACGCTGGTCACGATCCCGACGTCGGGCCGGCCCACCTGGGCCAACCGCGCAATGTGGCCCACGCCCCGGGCCCCCATCTCGAGAATGACCCACTGGGCGTCGTCCGGCGCGTTGATCAGCGTGAGCGGGAGGCCGAGCTCGTTGTTGAAGGACAGCTCGCTGGCTGCCGTGCGGAAGGTCGAGGCCATGCAGTGGCGCAACAAGTCCTTGGTCGTCGTCTTGCCCACCGAGCCCGTGATGCCCACGACGCCGTCGGCGATCCGGCTCCGGGCCAGCACGCCCAGGTTCATGAGCGCGGTAGCCGTGTCCTCCACCACGATGGCGGTGGCCCCGTCGGGTCCCTCCTGGGTGAGGTAGGCCGCGGCCCCCGCGGCCAGTGCAGCGCCGATGAAGGCGTGGCCGTCGCGTTCGGCCACGACGGGGACGAAGAGCTGATGGGGCACAATGGTGCGCGAATCGATGCCGGCCCCATCGACGAGCACGTCGGGTCCGACCAGCGCTCCCCCAAGATGCGCAGCGAGTTCAGCTGTGGAGAATCGCACGCATCGGCCTCGGCGGTCGATTGTATAGCCTCGTTGGATGCCAGAACCCGGGACGTTGGCGGTGGTCTACGGGGGACCCTCGGCCGAGCACGAGATCTCGTGCATCTCGGCGCGGCGCATCGCACAGACGGCGCTCGACCGTGCGTGGCCCGTCCGGCTCATCGGGCTCACCCACGCCAAGCAGTGGGTGGACGCGCAATCCGAATTGGTCGACATTGATCTCGGCGACGCGCTCGAGTCGCCCGACGAGCTCCTGACCAAGCAGCCGGACGCCGAGCTGTCGCATCTCGGGGACGACATGCCGCCCGACGCCGTCGTCTTTCCCGTCCTGCACGGGCCCTTCGGTGAGGACGGCGTGATCCAGGGCCACCTCGAAGCCTTGGGCCTGCCCTACGTGGGCGCCGGCGTGTTGTCGTCGGCCCTCTGCATGGACAAGGGCATCACCAAGTCGGTTCTGCACGACAGCGGCATCCCGGTGGCCGCCTGGCGACTGGTGCACCGGTCCACCTGGTCACCCGAGGTATTGAAGGAGGCCATCGGGGCCCTCGGCCTGCCGCTCTTCGTCAAGCCGGCCAACCTTGGCTCGTCCATCGGTGTGGCCAAGGCCGGCGAAGTGGCTGCGGTCGGCGACGCCGCGTCCTCCGCCTTCGAGTTCGACGACCACGTCATCCTCGAGGAGTTCGTACGCGGGCGAGAGCTGGAGCTCGCCGTCATGGGCAACGAAGAGGTGGCGGTCTCCCGAGCGGGCGAGATCATCGCCAGCCGCGAGTTCTACGACTTCGAGGACAAGTACCTGCTGGGAAAGGCCGAGACCATCGCGCCCACCGACCTGTCCCCGACCCAGCTCGCCCACGCCCGCCGGCTCGCCGAGGCCGCGTACCGCGCCCTGCGGGTCGAGGGTCTGGCCCGGGTCGACGTGTTCCTGCTCGAGGACGACGAGATCGTCGTGAACGAGGTCAACACCATGCCGGGGTTCACGCCGATCTCCATGTTCCCCATGCTCTGGGAAGCCGAGGGCCGCACCTTCGGCGACGTCATCGAGGATCTGGTCGGCCTGGCCCGGGCCCGCCACGACCGCCGGGCTGGGCTGCGCACCCACCGCCTCGCCTGACGCCGCTCTGACGACCGCCCCGCCTGGCCGCCGCCGCCGATCAGGCGCCGGCAGCCCGGCCACCTGAGGCCGTCCGTCGAGCAAGACGACGCCCCATCGCCTCTTCTGTTCGGCCCGCCGATGGGCCACCATAGGCGCAGGCCCGACGGGTGCCTCTTGCGCGCACCCCCTCGGTACCCTGCTGAGGTGGTCATGACCTTCGAGGGCATGGAAGAAAAGACAGTGACGACCAAGAGCGACCCGGGCGACTCGTGGGAGGCCCTGCCCGGGGCCAAACGTCTGACCCTGGCTCAAAGGGAGGCGATCGAGTCCGACCAGCCGTTGCTCTGCGTGGTCGCAGGCGCCGGAGCCGGCAAGACCCGCGTCCTCACCATGCGGGTGGCCCGCCGCGTCCGCGATGGCTCCATCGACGCCGACCGCACGCTGGTCACCACGTTCAGCCGCAAGGCGGCCGACGAGCTGCGCACCCGCCTATGGTCGCTCGGCGTGTCCGGCGTCCGGGCGGGGACCTTCCACCGCACCGCGCTCGGCCTCCTGCGCGAGCACCGAGAGCTGCGCGGCCGTCCGGCACCCCAGCTCATGCCCGACCGCCGCCGGCTGCTGGCGGACATCACGACGGGCGACCCACGGCGCACCCGAGCCCTCGATGGTGAGATCGGTTGGGCGAAGGCCCGGCTGATTCCGCCGGACCACTACGAGGGCGAGGCACGTCGGCATCGCCGGCGCAGCGGCGTCAACCAAGACCAGGTGGCGGAGATCTACGCCCGTTACGAGGAGGAGCGAGCCCGGCGGCGCCTGCTCGACTTCGACGACCTGATCGTGGCCTGCGCCGACGCCCTGGCCGGCGACAGCGAATTCGCCGATTCCGTACGCTGGCGCAGCCGTCACCTCTTCGTCGACGAGATGCAGGACGTCAACCCGGCGCAATTCCGCCTGCTCAGTGCGCTGCTCTCCGATGATCCCGACCTCTTCGTGGTGGGCGACCCCAACCAGTCGGTCTACGGCTTCAATGGCGCGGACCCGACGCTGCTCAATCGTCTGCCCGAGATCCTGCGCGGGACCAGGGTCATCCGGCTCGACGAGAACCATCGCTGCACACCTCAGGTCGTGGCGGTCGCGACCGAGGTCCTGCGCGATGCCGGCGGCGCCGCGACCAGTGAGGTGGTCCCGCCACGCTCGTCCCGGGTCGACGGGCCGGTGCCTCGAGTGGTCTCGCATGCCACCGATGAAGACGAAGCAATCTGGGCGGCCCGGCAGGTCAAGCTGTCGCGGGCGCCCGGACGGCCCTGGTCGTCCATCGCGGTGCTCACGCGCACCAACGCACAGCTGACCAGGGTGCTCGCCGCCGTGCAGGCGGCCGGAGTGCCCGCGGGGGTGGCGGGAGCGGACCTCGGGCCGGCGAGCGACCTGCGGGGCGATGGCTTCCGCCGCGGCGCCGGGGCCGGCGCGCCGAGTGCCGCGCCGAGCCCTGCCCGGGCTGGCGGCCGTGGTGTCGACCCGGACGACGACGAGGTGGCGGAATCGATACCCCGCGACCACGTGGTGCTCTCTACGTTCCACCGGGCCAAGGGCCTCCAGTGGCAGACCGTGCTTGTCCTGGGGTTGAGCGGCGGACTGATGCCGCTCGCCTCGGCCCAGACGCCGGCTGCGGTCGAAGAGGAACGCCGCCTGCTCTATGTGGCCCTGACCCGCTCCGAGGACGAGCTCTGGTGCAGCTGGTTCGAGCGCTCCAGCGGCGAGCGCGGCGAGGTCGAGCGAGGGCCGAGCCCGTGGTTGGCCCCGATTGAGCGGGCGATCGAAGAGCTCGACCAGGAGGCAGCGCCCGTCGCTGCCTCCGAAGTGTCATCCCGGGTTGAGGAGCTGCGCCGCCGGCTGGCCGAAGGGGTCGAGAGCACCACGAATCTGCCCCCCGAGGACGAGGAGTCGGGCCACCTCCCCGCCTGACTGGCTGACGAAATGGGTGGCCGGCCGCGCCGGCGGGCCACGGCGACCGAGTACTGGGCCGGATGCGGAGGGCCTATAAGGTCATCGAGACCCGGACGTCGTGAGGTGGGAGTGCTCTTCATGTCGGATCTCCTCGAGCAACTGCGCAAGACGGTCGGCGAGCGCAACGTCATGGATGGCGACGCCATCCATGACGACTACACCCACGACGAGACCCTCGGCGCGACCCCCCAATCGCCGCTGGCCCTGGTGCTGCCCGGATCGACCGGGGAAGTCGTCGAGATCCTTCGCTGGGCCAATGAACGAGGCGTGCCCGTGATCGCCCGGGGCAGCGGGACCGGTCTGTCCGGCGCCGCCATCCCGGTCGGCGACGGCATCCTGGTGGCCTTCGACCGGATGAACCACATCCGAGAGATCGACACCGAGAACCAGGTCGCCGTGGTTGAGCCCGGAGTGACCCTCGAGCAGCTGAACCAGGAGCTGGCGCCCCTCGGCCTCATCTACCCGGTGTCGCCGGGCGAGCAGACGGCATCGCTGGGCGGGAACGTCGGGACCAATGCCGGTGGCATGCGCGCCGTCCGCTACGGCGTGACCCGCCACCACGTGCTGGGCCTCGAGGCGGTGTTGGCCGACGGGACCGTCTTGCGCACCGGGGGGAAGTTCGTCAAGAGCTCTTCCGGCTACGACCTGACGCAGCTGCTCATCGGTTCGGAGGGGACCCTGGCCGTGACCACCGAGGTGACGGTGAAGGTGCAGCCACGGCCGACGGACTCCGCCACCGTTCTCGTCCCGTTCGGGACCCTGGCCGACGTGACGCACGCCGTGCCCCGGATCGTGGCCTCGGGCATCAATCCGACCATCCTCGAATACGCCGATGCGCTCGTCTTGAGCGCCATCACCAAAGCGGCCGGCCTCGACCTCGGCATCCCCGACGTGATCAAGGAGGCGGCGCAGGCCTACCTCATCGTCGTCCTCGAGCAGACGTCGGCCGTCCGGCTCGAGGAGGATGTCGAGCAGCTGGGCACACTGCTCGACTCCCTCGATGCGATCGACGTCTACGTCCTGCCGCCACACGCCGGCTCTGACCTCATCGTGGCCCGGGAGCGCCTGTTCTTCGTGACGAAGGCCTCAGGGGCCGATGACATCATCGATGCCGTCATCCCTCGCGCCGCCATCGCCGACTACCTGGCCCGGGTGGCCGAGCTGGCCGGCGAGCACGGCACCTTCGTCTCGGGCTGCGGGCACGTCGGCGACGGCAACGTGCACCTCGCCGTGTTCCAGCCCGATCCGGAGAAGCGGCATGCCCTCGAACGCGAGATCCTGCGGACGGCGATCGACGCCGGCGGGGCCGTATCGGGCGAGCACGGAATCGGCACGGCCAAGCTGCCGTTCTTTTTGGAGCTCGAGGACCCGTCAGCGCTCGCGCTCATGCGGGCCATAAAGGGCGTCTTCGACCCGAAGGGCATCCTTGGCCCCGGCCGATTGCTCGGGGGTCCTGCACCATCCACTCAGGCCGACGCGGCCCCGGAACCAGGAGCAACCAGATGAACGGTGCCCGTGCGCTCCTCTCGACGCTCGTCGATGCCGGCGTCGACGTCTGCTTTGCCAATCCCGGGACCTCCGAGATGCACTTCGTGGCGGCGCTCGACGACGTGCCCGCCATGCGGGGCGTCCTCTGCCTCTTCGAGGGAGTGGTCACCGGCGCCGCGGACGGTTACGGCAGGGTGGCGGGGCGACCGGCCGCCACCCTGCTCCACCTCGGACCGGGGCTGGGCAACGGCCTGGCCAATCTGCACAACGCCCGCCGGGCCCGCACTCCGATCGTCAACATCGTGGGCGACCACGCCACGTACCACACCCGTTACGACGCCCCGCTCGAGTCCGACATCGCGTCCATCGCCGGGTCGGTCTCCGGCTGGTACCGCTCGAGCGCGCGGGCCGACGACGTGGCGGGCGACGCGGTCGACGCGGTGACTGCGGCCTACGGGCCACCCGGGTGCGTGGCCACGCTGGTGCTGCCGGCAGACGCCTCGTGGTCCGAGTCGTCCACGGGACCCCATCCGCCCCGATCCCCGGCCCGGCACACCGTCGTGCCCCCGGACACAGTCGACGAGGTGGCCAAGGCCCTGCGCTCAGGCGAGCGGACCGCCCTCCTCCTGGGCGGGCGGGCCCTGCGCGCCGACGGCCTCCACGCGGCCGGCCGCGTGGCCGGGACCACCGGTGCCGCGCTGTTGGGCGAGACCTTCCCGGCCAACCTCGAACGCGGCGCGGGAATCCCGGCGGTGGACCGCTTGGCCTATCTGGCCGAGATGGCGCAGGCCCAACTCGAGGGGGTGCGCCATCTCGTTCTGGTTGACGCCAAGTCGCCCGTGTCGTTCTTCGCCTATCCCGGCAAAGCCAGCGACCTCGTCCCCGTCGGCTGCACCGTGCATACGCTGGTCCGACCGGGCGAGGATGCGGCGAGGGCGCTCGACGCCCTGGCTGAAGCGGTCGGCGCGCCGGCCGATGCGGGTGCTCCGGCTCCGGCCATGCGCCCGGACACGCCCTCCGGCGGGCTCAGCACCGAGACACTCGCGGCCGCCGTGGGGGCGACGTTGCCCGAAGGTGCGGTGGTGGTCGACGAAGGCAACACGTCGGGACTCTTCGTCGCTGGGGCGACGGCGGGTGCGCCACGTCACGACTGGCTCACGCTCACCGGTGGCGCCATCGGCATCGGGTTGCCCATGGCCACGGGCGCCGCCGTGGCGGCCCCTGATCGTCCCGTGCTCTGCCTGCAGGCGGATGGGAGTGCCATGTACACGCTGCAGGCACTGTGGACGCACGCCCGCGAGGGGTTGAACGTGACGACCGTGATCCTGTCCAATCGCAGCTATGCCATCCTCAACATGGAACTGCATCGCGTCGGGGCACATGCTGGCGGAGCGCAGGCCCGGCGCCTGCTCGACCTCACCGGTCCCGAGCTCGACTTCTGCGACCTGGCGCGTGGCATGGGGGTGCCGGCCCGTCGCGTCGAGAATGCCGACGACCTGGTCATCGCCTTGCAAGATGGCTTTCGCGAGCCCGGACCCAGCCTCATCGAGGTCCCCCTGTAGAGCAAACGTTGTGCGGCGACGCAAAACACCGACAACACTGCCGGCCACGAGAGCCGATTGTTCATCGCCTAGAACGGTTCTGTCATTCACGCACCTATCGAGACGGTGCCGGACCATTCCGACGCCGCGAGAGTCCTCCGGAGAGCGACAGGACGCAGATGAACGGCCCCGCCCCTCCACTCCCCGATGCTGGTCCCGCGGCGGCTCTACGCAAAGTCAACGACCACAGGTGCGTGATCAGACGGTTTCTTCCCCTTGCGGGCATCGCGGTCACGAAACGCCCCGGTCGCCCGCTCGACCAGGTCGTCGCTGACGAGCACCAGGTCGATGCGCAGGCCGCGTCCCTGGTGAAAGTCGCCGGCCCTGTAGTCCCACCAGGTGAACGTGCCTGGCTCGTTGAACCGACGGAAGATGTCGTCGAGTCCCCACTCCTCCACCCGGGCCAGCGCCCTGCGCTCGGGTTCGCTCACGTGCGTCGCCCCGACGAAGGCAGCCGGGTCCCAGACGTCACCGTCATCAGGGGCGACGTTGAAGTCGCCGCTCACGGCGACCGACGAGCCAGGCGGGCAGCGCTCGTCCAGGGTCTTGCGCAGCTGCGCAAGCCACGCCAACTTGATCGGATACATCTCGTTGTCGAGGGAGCGCCCGTTGGGCACGTACACGGCGAAGACCGTCGTCCCTGAGCAACGGGCACTGATGACACGACGTCCGTTGTCGTCGTCGGGAGTGCCAAAACCCCGAGTCACATCCTCGAGGCCAACCTTGCTCAGGATGGCAACGCCGTTCCACCGACCGTCGCCGTAGTGCGCCGACTCGTAGCCGAGCTCGGCGAACGCATCCTCGGGGAACTTGTCGTCCGCCAGTTTCGTCTCCTGCATACAGAGAACGTCGGGTTTCTGCTGCTCGAGCCATTCGGTCACTCGGGGCAGCCGAGCGGTGAGTGAATTCACGTTCCATGTGGCAAGGCGCATCAGGCAGCTCCATCCGCGATGACAAAGAGAAGATCGGTCTCGCAGGCAGTCTGCCCGCCGACCGAGGCCACCCCGCGTCCCTTGCCGGCCCGGGCCGAGAGGCGATCCATGAAGACGTCGAGCTCGAGCGTCTCGCCAGGGACGACCTGGCGCCGGAATCGCGCTTTCTCGATTCCGCCGAAGAGCGGCAGCTTGCCCGCGTAGCGCTGGTCGAGCAGGACGGCGATGCCGCCGAGCTGGGCAAGGGACTCGACCATGAGCACCCCCGGCAGGGTGGGGCGCCCGGGAAAATGCCCGCCAAAGAACGGTTCGTCCCCAGTGAGGCGCCAATGTCCTCGGGCCGACACGCCCGGTTCCACCGCGGTGAGTTCGGTCACGAACAAGAACGGCGGTCGATGGGGCAGGACGTCGGCGGGGTCGGGAAGCTCCATCTGCGGGACGTTACTCAGACCTAGACGCCGGCCGCCTTGGCCGGGGCCTGCTTCGGCTTGGCCGCCTTCTTTGCTGCGGCCTTCTTGGCTGCGGCCTTCTTGGCAGGGGCCTTCTTGGCAGGGGCCTTCTTGGCAGGGGCCTTCTTGGCAGGGGCGTTCTCGGCTGCCGCCTTCTTTGCTGCGGCCTTCTCGGCTGGGGCCTTCTTGGCAGGGGCCTTCTTGGCTGGGACCTCCTCCAGCGGTGGCGCAGACTTTGCCGTCGCGGCGGCCGCCTTCTTCGTGCCGGCAGCTTTCTTCGACGCCGCCTTCACGGGTGCCGATTTCTTGGCGGCCTTCTTGCCCGAGGTCTTCTTGGCCGGAAGCGTCTCCAGCGTCTTGCCATCTTCTGACGCCTCTCTCAGCGCTCCGTTGACCGCGACAGCCGCCGGTCCCCGCCCCTCGGACCGGGGCGCGCGCTTCTGGGCGTCGCCCGTCGCTGCCTCAGGAGAAACTGGGAGCGAGAGCTCGGCCACCCGGCGAGGCGGGTCCAAGCCGGCCAGGACGAAGGCGCGTACTTCGCCCTTCTTCAGCACTTGGCGCGCCTTCGTCGGGGGCGGTGTACCCATGGCGGTCAAGGGGATGTAGCAGTGCAGCACTCCCCCTTCGGGTATGGCCACATCGACCATGGCTCCGTGCGAGGTGAACGAAACCACCTCGCCGCCCACCGTGGTCCCGACGGCGAAGCTGGCGACGAAGTTGATGAAGGCCAGCGGCTCGTTGACGGCCGGTGGTGGGGTCGTGCGCTTCTGTTCAGCCCTGTTCGCCTCGCTCGTCATGGCCGGCATCGACGCCGCGGCCCTCCGGGCCTTGGAGCCCTTGGGCGGCGCCGCCTTCTTGGTCGAGCCCTTCGACTTGGAAGGCTTGGCCGGGTGGAGTGCTTCCTCGACGGCCTCCTCTATAGCGTTCGAGAGCACCGGGTCGACCTTGACCCGGCCAGGTGGCGGGACGGTCGGGGTGATGGGCCACGACGAGTCGACGGTCGAGACGGCCTTCGTGGTCGCCTTCTTCGCCTTTTGCCCCCGCTTCGCTGCTTTCTTGGCCGCCCGGGCCAGCTCAGCCGCCTTAGCGGGTGCGGAATCGGGGTCCCTCTTCTTGGACTTGGCCTCTGCCGTGGCGGCGCGGCTCTTGGGTCCCCGAATGGGGATGCGGGGCGTGAAGATCCAGCCCACTCCGGGCACGGGTTTCCCGCCGATCAGCCGGCCTTCGTCGAAGAGCCAGGGATGCTCGCCGTGAAACTCCTGGAACGAGTCGTTCGAGAGCACGATGGCACCGGTGCGCTCGGCGATGCGCAGAACGAACGCATCGCCCCGGCCGATGGCGCCCGCCGGCGGCGAGATCACCTCACCGTTGAGCATGGCCGCACGAACCTCGTCGCGCTCTTCCTCCGAAACCCGGTGCTCGAAGGTGGCGTCGACGACCACGATGATGCTGGCATCTGGATCCTCGGCCGCGTAGGCGTGTACCGCCTCATCGAGCTGCTTCAGGCTTGGTGAGGTTCGTCCCTCGGTGGCCAGGTTGGATCCGTCGACCACGACATGGTGCGGTTCAGCCAACGGACCGCCGCAGAAGATCGGCCTGCTCGAGAGCGTGCAGGGCGGCACTGCCGATGGCCGGGCTGGCCGATTCCGTTCGGCTGACGTGGCGCAGCGTAAAACGGTCGGGCAGGCAGGCATGCAGACGCGCGTGGACGAAGGACCAGCCACCCATGTTCTCGGGCTCCTCTTGGAGCCAGACCACCTCGTTGGCCTCCGGATAGCGCTCAAGGGTGGCGGTGATCTGCAGGACAGGCCAGGGATAGATCTGCTCCACGCGGACAATCGCTACCTTATCCGCCTCGGTCTCGTCCAACTCGCTCCGATAGGCCAGGGCCTCATGGGCGATCTTCCCACTGCACAGGACGACGCGGCGCACCGATCTGGGGTCTTCGACGGCAGCATCGTCGATGAGCAGACGGAAGGACCCCGTCTCGAGTTCGTCCAGCGTCGAGCGGGAGGCATGGGCCCGCAGCATGGACTTGGGGGTCACGACGACCAGCGGACGCTTGGGATTCAGTCGGGCCTGTGAGCGCAGCAGGTGGAAATACTGAGCCGATGTCGAGGGGATGGTGACCCGCATGTTGCCCCGGGCACTGAGCGACAGGAAGCGCTCAAAACGCGACGAGGAATGCTCAGGACCCTGGCCCTCGTATCCGTGCGGCAAAAGCATCACCAGGCCCGAGTACTGCCCCCATTTGATCTCCGCGGCAGCGAGGAAGTTGTCGATGATGATCTGCGCACCGTTGGCGAAGTCCCCGAACTGAGCCTCCCAGGCCACGAGGGCCTCGGGCGCCTCGACCGAATAGCCGTACTCGAATCCCACGGCGGCGTACTCGGAGAGCAGCGAGTCGCGGACCGTGAAATTGCCTATCTCACCCGCCGGGTTGAGTTGGGCGGCCCCGACCCGGGCCAACCCGTCCCGGATATGGGCCAACGGGACGTATTCCTCGGCGTTCGAGTAGTCGACCAGGACGGCGTGACGGTGGCTGAACGTGCCCCGCCGGGTGTCCTGACCGGTCAGGCGCACGTTCACGCCCTCGTACATCAAGGAACCGAACGCAAGGGCCTCGGCCAGGGCCCAATCCACCGAGCCGCTGGCCACCAGTTCGTCGCGCTGGGCGAACTGTCGCTCGAGCTTGGGGTGGATGGTGAATCCGTCCGGCACCGTGCGCACGACAGCAGAGAGGGCTTGGACGACGTCGGGAGCGATACCGGTCTCGGGCGGGTCGATCACCCTCGGCGACGGCTCGGCGGGAGGCAACCCGGTCGGGGCCAGTGAAGGTTCCTGGCGCACCTCGTCGAGGACGGTCTGCAGCTTGGCGTTGAAATCGTCGAGGGCGTGCTCTGCCTCATCGAGGGTGATGTCACCCCGGCGCACCAGCGTCTCGGTGTAGAGCTTGCGTACAGAACGCTTGGCGTCGATGCGCTGGTACATGAGGGGCTGGGTGTAGCTCGGGTCGTCACCCTCGTTGTGCCCGTGCTTTCGGTAGCAGACCAGATCGATCACGACGTCCTTGTGGAACGTCTGGCGGAACGAGAAGGCGAGGCGGGCGGCACGCACGCAGGCTTCGGGGTCATCCCCGTTCACGTGGAAGACGGGCGCCTGCACCATCTTGGCCACGTCGGTCGGGTACACCGAGGTGCGCGCAGACGCGGGCGCCGTGGTGAAGCCGAGTTGGTTGTTGATGACCAGGTGAACGGTGCCACCGGTGCGGTAACCGGAAAGGCCCGAGAGATTGAGCGTCTCGGCCACGACGCCCTGCCCGGCGAAGGCAGCGTCGCCGTGGATGAGCACGGACATGCACGGGAACCCCTCCACGCCCTCGGCGGCAGCGGCCGGCGTGCCGTCGGTCGGCGGGGAGATCCGATCCTGTTTGGCCCGCGTCATGCCCTCCACCACGGGGTCGACTGCCTCGAGGTGCGAGGGATTCGAGGCCAGCGTGATCGGCAGCTCCTCTCCGGCGCTGGCCATGTACACACCACGCGCACCCTTGTGGTACTTCACGTCTCCAGAGCCCTGGACCGACTCAGGATCGAGATTCCCCTCGAACTCCTCGAAGATCTCGCGGTACGACTTGCCGACAATGTTGGCCAGCACGTTCAGACGGCCGCGATGAGCCATGCCCATCACGACCTCGGCCACCCCGGAGCCGGCCGCCGCGTCGAGGAGCGCATCCAACAGCACGATGGTCGACTCGGCACCCTCGAGACCGAAGCGCTTCTGCCCGACGTAGCGGGTGTGGAGGAACCGTTCGAAGACCTCGGCCGCGTTGAGGCGGTCGAGGATGTGACGCTGCTCCTCGATGTTGAGCGTGGTCGGCTGACCCTCGACATGCTGTTGGATCCAGCGCTTCTGCTCGGGGTCCTGGATGTGCATGTACTCGATGCCGAGTGTCCGGCAGTAGGCGTCGCGCAGGACGTGGAGGATCTCGTCGAGGGTGGCCACATCGCGCCCGGCCAGGCCGTCGGCGACGAACTGACGGGGCAGATCCCAGATGGTGAGTCCGTACGTGAGCGGGTCGAGCTCGGGGTGGATGTGCGGTGGCTCGGCGTCGAGCGGGTCCAGGTGGGCGATGAGGTGCCCGCGGACCCGGTACATGTTGATGAGCGTCTGCACGTGAACCTGCTTGGTCAGGCGTTGGTGCTCACCCTCTTCGGAGGCCTCGCCGGCGTTTGAGTCCACCTGCCAGCGCACCGGTTCGTAGGGCACCCCCATCGACTCGAAGAGATCGTCGTAGAAGCCGTCGGCCCCAGTCAGCAGGGCTGCGACCCGGCCCAGGAAAAGACCGGACTCGGCACCCTGGATGATGCGGTGGTCGTAGGTCGAGGTGAGTGTCACCACCTTGCCCAGCCCGAGCTCGGCCAGGACACGCGGGTCGGCTGCCTCAAAACCGGCCGGGTACCCGAGCGCGCCCACGCCGACGATGGCGCCCTGGCCGGGCATGAGGCGAGGCACCGACTGGATGGTGCCGAGCGTGCCCGGGTTGGTCAGCGAGACCGTCGTCCCGACGAAGTCGTCCGGCGCGATCTTCCCCGTGTGGATCTTGCGGATGAGGTCTTCATAGGCGAGGACGAATCCACGGAAGTCGAGCGTGTCGGCCTCCTTGATGCACGGCACGAGCAGCGTGCGCGTCCCATCGCTCTTCTCCCGGTCGACCGCGAGGCCGAGGCCGACGCGCTTGTGATGGATGACGCCAGGCTTGCCCGATCCGTCGGCATCGGCCACGAAGGCGGCGTTGAGTGCAGGCACATCGTGCAGGGCGCGCACAACGGCGTAGCCGATGATGTGGGTGAAGCTGACCTTGGCGCCCGTCGTCCGGGCCAACTGGTTGTTGAGGATGAGCCGGTTGACCTCGAGCAAGCGGGCGGGTACCGAGCGCACGCTCGTCGCCGTCGGCACACCGAGGCTGGCCTCCATGTTCGCGACGATGCGGGAGGCCGCCCCGCGGAGCACGGTGGCGCCCTCGGTCCCTGGTTGCCCGACCGCCGCCGGTGCCGCTGCAGGGGCTTGAACGGTGGCAGTCGGCGCCTTGGAGGCCGTCGTGGGCGCCGCCGGTGCAGCAGGAGGGGCCGGCGGGGCTGGCGGGGCTGGAGCGGTGGCCGCCGGAGCAGCATTGTCGGTCGGGGTGAGCTGGCTCTGGGGCACGGGAACAGGCGCCGGGCGGTAGTCGGCGAAGAATTCGCGCCAGCTCTCGCCGACCGAGTCCGGATCGGCCAGGAAGCGGTCGTACATGTCGTCGACGAGCCAGGCATTGGGGCCGAACGAGCCTCCTGTGCCGCCGAACTGGGTCATGAGGCAACCCTACCGGCGGAGGTCTGGGTTGGTGGGCGGCCCGGGTAGCGTCTGCCCTGCCCATGCCCTATCCGGCCGCACTCAAGGTCTCGGCGCGGCCTGCCCCGGCGCCAGGCGTCGCCACGGTCGTTTTCGTCCACGGATCGCTCGACCGAGGCGAGAGCTTCCGGCGGGTGATGCGGCGCCTGCCCGAGTTGACGACGTTGGCCTACGACCGTCGGGGCTACCAAGGGTCCCGAGGCGCCGGAGCCACCGACCTCGGTGGGCACATCGAGGACCTGCTGGCCATCGGTCAGGAACTGCGGGCCACCGCTCCGGCCCGCGGCGCCGGGCCTCTGGTTGCCGTCGGCCACAGTTTCGGGGGCGACGTCGTGGTCGGCGCGGCTCTGGCCTCGCCCCGGGCCTTCGACGCCATCGGGGCCTTCGAACCCCCGATGCCCTGGCTGGGTTTTCGGCGCCAGCAGGCCAACGGGGGTCCGGCCCAGGGCTGGCCGCCGATGTCCGAAGACCCGGCCGTCGAAGTGGAACGGTTCTTCTCCCGCATGGTCAGCCAGGGCGCCTGGGCCCGCCTGACCGACGAGAGTCGGGCGGACCGGGTGGCCGACGGGCCGGCGCTGATGGGCGATCTGCGAAGCCTTCACTCCACTGAGCCGGTCTTCGAGGTCACCGCGCTGGCCGCCCCGGCCGTGTTCGGTCGGGGCGGCGAGGGTTCGGCCCCGCACCACCGGCGCAGCGTCGAATGGTTGGGCGAGAACGTGCCCGGGGCGTCGGTGTTCCGCATCGAGGGGGCGCACCACGGAGCGCACCTGTCTCATCCGGACCATTTCGCCGCCATGACGCGGCTTGTGGTCGAAAAGGCGGCCGGCGACGGTTAGGCCGACGAGAAAGGCGGCAGGCCGTCCTGGTAGGCGTCGTGGGTCGGCTCGGGCTCGGGCTCGGGAGCATGGAGGAGGCGTCCGTGGGGATGCTTCAGCTGGCGCGAGAGCATCTCCTCGTACTCATCGCCTTGGCCCTCGCTCCTGATGCCCGTGATGAGCGGCGAGTGCGACAGGAAGACAGCCCCGACGAACATCAGCAGGAGGGAGACGGCCTCGAGGGGCCCGTACGGTCCCGAGGTGCGAAGGCTGTCTCCGAAGAGGGCGATCCCGAGACAGATGCTGACCAGCGGGTCGACCAGGACCAGGGTGGACTGCGAGGCGGCGAGCGGACCGGCGTGGAACGCGTTCTGCGTCAGGAAGAGGCCGAGCAGCCCGAAGACGATGACGCCGTAGGTCTGCCAGTGCACGAACAAGGTGACCCAGTCCTGCGCGGCGAAGTCGCTCACCGTCTTGATGAGGGCAGCCGTGAACGCATACGCGATGGCGGCCGCGCTGCCGAACATGGCCGCCTTCCACCAGCGGGGACCCCAGCGGGTGGCCACCACGGTCAGGACGATGAGTCCGCAGGTCGTGCCGCCGACCACGATCCAACCCAGGTTGGTCGGCACCTCCTGGCCTCCGCCCGGTGCGGCGAAGTAGAGGAAACCGGCGAGCCCGAAGGCAATGGCCCCGGCGCCGATCCACTCCCGGTACGAGATCTGGAAGCGGAAGTACGTCCCGAGGATGGCGACCAGGAAGAGGAGCTCCATGGTCAGGATGGGCTGGACCACCGACAGCCGGCCGAGGTGGAGCGCAAAAGATTGCAGCAGGAAGGAACAAATCATGAAGGCGAAGCCGAGGAGCCAGACGCCCCGTTTGATGGCATGGGCCATCAGGCTCAATCGCATCGTCGTCTCTTCGGGGGCATCTTCGACGCCCATGCGCTGGAACACGCTTGTCAGCGCGTTGGACAAAGCTGCCGCTACCGCAAGGACATAGACCATCGCCTCAGTGACAAATGTTAACGGGGCGTCGTCACAGGTCAATCAGTCGGCTCACAGCTGACACACAGTCTTAGGCAGCCGCCGTGTCACAGTGCCTGTCACGCAGGAATCCTGTGCCCTGGGCCCCGCCAAGCCGGATCGGATCTCGAGGACGTGCGTTTCCGCAGAAATTCAGATGCAGTGACCTACACAGAATGTGGCATTTAGGTTACGTTTAGCCAATCTTCTGCCGACCGGAGTTGAGGGGAGCGCAAGCTCTGCTCAACGCAGTTGGGGCCGGTGCGAAGCGGTCGTCACCGGGGCGACCGACGAGCAAGGGGAGTGCAATGGGATTGAAGGGGTTACTGAAGCGGTCGGCGTACGCCGCCCTGGCGGCGGGTGCACTGACGATGTCGTTCATGGTCGTCACACCGGCCACGAGCGGCGCATCGACCAAGGCGTCTTCCTCCTCGTCGGGAGGGACGGCCACCATGGCGCTCGACGAGAACCTGGCCGGGTTCAACATCAACACCTCGGCGGCAAACGAATTTGTTCTCCAAGAGATCCTCAACATGGTGTGGCCGGCGACGTTCATCACCAACGCCAAGCTGCAGTACGTCTTGAACAGCCAACTTCTGGAGAGCGCGGTGCAGTCCAGCACCAACCCGCAGACCATCGTCTACACCATCAACCCCAAGGCAGAGTGGTCCGACGGTACGCCCATCACCGCCGACGACTTCATCTATAACTGGCAGGCTGAGAGTGGCTACCCGCAATACACCGACGTGGGTGGCCAGCCCTACGACGACGCGGCGAGCACCGGCTACAACCAGATCCAGTCGGTCATAGGATCCAAACCCGCCGGCGGCGCCGCCTGCGATCCTGGGACCGCGGCCGATCGCAACGTGGGCCTGTGCCCGAACGGCAAGACCGTGACCATGACCTTCAAGCCGGCCTTCGCCGACTGGCGCAGCCTCTTCGGTACCATGGTCCCGGCCCACATCTCCCGGGTCGTCGGCTGGAACACCGGGTTCACCGGTCCCGACCAGACCATCTCGGGGAGCTGGTACAAGATCCAGAGCTACAACGCCAACCAGTCGCTCGTGCTGGTGCGCAATCCCAACTACTGGGGCACGCCCGGCAAGCTCGACAAGATCGTCTTCACGTTCTTCTCGGACGACAGCCAGCTGGTGCCGGCCCTCCAGAACAAGGAAGTCAACGTTATCAACCCCTCGACGGTGAACCTGTCGATCGTGCAGAACGCAAGTCAGGTTCCTGCCACGACGAAGGCGACCGTGCCGGGTCTGGAGTTCGAGCACTTCGACTTCAACCAGGCCGATCCCTATTTGGCCAAGCTCCAGGTACGCGAGGCGATCGCCCACGGCGTGAACCGCCAGCAACTCATCCAGCGCACGGTCGGCGAGATTTCCAAGGGCATCAAGCCGCTGGGCAGCCGCATGTACGTGTCCACCCAGTCCGACTACAAGGCCACGCCGTACGCCTACAGCACGAGTCAGGCCACCAGCCTGCTGAAGGAACTCGGCTTCAAGAAGGGCTCGGACGGGTACTTCCAGCCCAACTACGGACCCGAGCAGGGTAAGGACCTGACCTTCACCATTCAGTCGACGTCCGGCAACACCATCCGGGCCCAGACGGAGGAGCTGTTCCAGCAGCAGATGAAGGCCATTGGCATCAAGATCAACATTCAGAACTTCGATGCCAACACCTTCTTCGGGACGAACCTGCCTGGCGGCACCTACCAGATCGCGGAGTTCGCCTGGGTCAGCACCCCGTCGGTGTCGGGCAACCAGTCCATCTACTGCTCCTACACGGACGCGAACAACTGCGGTCAGAACTGGACCCACTCGGCGAATGCCACCGTGGACCAGCTGATGAAGTCGGGCTCGTCGGCGCCGAGCATCTCCCAGGAGGCCGAGGACTTCAACAAGGCCGACGCCGTCCTGTGGAAGAACATGGTCACCCTGCCGCTGTACCAGAAGCCGCAGTTCTTCGCCTGGTCCAGCAACCTCAAGGGTGTCGTGCCCAACACGTCGAGCGTTGGCATCACCTGGAACGCCGAAGACTGGCACCTGGGCTAGTCGACAGGTTCAGTTGAATGCGAGGGAGGGGTCGTGCCTATTAGAGGTCGGCCCCTCCCTCAACTTCTTTCTGCCCCTGGTACCAGCGCTTTTTCCTCCCTAGAATCCATCCATGTTCGCCTACGTCATTAGGCGCCTGCTGATCAGCGTCGTCGTCCTCTTTTTCGCGACGATCCTGGTCTTCGTCCTGGTGGCCAGCTCGGGCAACCCCTTGTCCCTGCTGCTGGCCAATCCCCACATCCCCCACGCCACAATCGTGCACCGGGAGGAGCTGCTCCACCTCAACGACCCGCTCTGGCAGCGATACTGGATCTGGTTCACGGGGGCCCTGCACGGAGACCTGGGAACAACCATCAACGGCCAGGACGTGGCGTCGCAGGCCATCTCCCACCTGCTGATCACGCTCCGCATGGTGGTGATCGCCACGGTGATCGCCATCTTCATCGGCATCTCCCTGGGCGTCCTGGCGGCAGTCCGCCAGAACAAGCTCACCGACAAGTCCATCACGGTGACCAACTTCGTCTTGCTGGCCACGCCCGTGTTCGTCCTCGGCCTGGCCCTCAAGGAGTTCGTGGCCATTCCGGTCAACCAGCACCTGAACACGACCATCTTCTACACGAACGGCGAGCAGAGTCCGACGTTGAGCGGCTCGTTCATCAGCCGGTTGCCGGACTACGCAGAGCACACGGCGTTGCCCGTCATCACCCTCATCCTCGTCTCCTACACCTCGTGGGCCATCTATCAGCGCTCGTCCATGATCGAGACGCTGGACGCCGACCACGTGCGCCTGGCCCGGGCGAAGGGTCTGAGTTCACGGCGCGTGCTCATTCGCCACGTGCTCCGCAACGCGCTCATCCCGGTGACCACCGTGATCGCCTTGGACTTCGCCGCCGTCCTGGGTGGGGCCATCCTGACCGAAGTCGTCTTCGGGTGGCAGGGCCTCGGCCAGTGGTACCTCGCCGGCGTGAACACCCTCGACACCAACGTGATGCTGGCCTACCTGTTGATCACCGCCACCTTCGTCATCCTCTTCAACCTCCTGGCGGACATCCTCTACGGCTTCCTCGACCCAAGGATTCGTTATGGCTGACCCGGTCCAACGGGAGAACTTCGTCGTCCAGACGCCCCAGAACGTGGCGACCACGGAGGCCGGCTCACACACGCTGGCCAGCGTCGGTGCCGGGCTGGAGTTGTCCCAGGATGCGTACGGTCTGGCCGGTGGAGAGGCCAAGAGTCAGGCCCGCATCGTCCTCAGCCGATTCCTGCACCAACGGCTCGCCATTCTCGGGCTCTGCATCTTCGCCGGGCTCGGCATCGCCTCGGTCCTGGTCGGCCACTTCTGGACTTACAGTTACACCGAGATCACGAACAACCTCAACGTCCCACCCTCGTGGACGAACCCGTTCGGCACCAATTCCATCGGCAACGACATGTTCGCCCAGGTCATGGCCGGCGTGGAGAAGGACATTCAGATTGCGCTCACCGTGGCCGCCATGGCAACGATCATCGGCGTGACCGTGGGGGCCATTGCCGGCTTCTACCGGGGCTGGGTCGACTCGCTCCTGATGCGCTTCGTCGACCTGGTGCTGGTGCTGCCGGTGCTGGCTGTCCTGATCGTCCTGGCGAACAAGCTCTCGAAGGAATCCAACAACTGGCTGGGGCTGGCAATCATCATCGGCCTCTTGTCGTGGACCTACGTGGCCCGCCTGGTGCGTGCAGACTTCCTGTCGCTGCGCGAACGCGACTTCGTCGAGGCCTCGCGGGCGCTCGGTGCCACGAATCGGCGCATCATCGTCAAGCACATGCTGCCCAACGCGGTCGGACCGATCATTGTGAACGCGACGCTGACGGTGGCCCTCAGCATCATCTTCGAGTCCACCCTGTCCTTCCTCGGCCTCGGCGTGCAGCCGCCCGCGGTGTCGCTCGGCCTCCTGGTCGACCAGGGCCAGGACTCGGCCACCACCGAGTGGTGGCTCTTCGTCTTCCCGGTGGTGCTCCTCATCATTCTCATCCTGTCGATCTTCCTGATCGGCGACGGATTGCGCGAGGCGTTCGACCCGAAGAAGAGCCAGGTCAGGGCTTAGTGCCCGACCCCGCACTCCAGGTCGACCAGCTCGAGGTCGACTTCCCGACGAAGGACGGGGTCGTGCACGCTGTCCGCGGCATCAGCTTCTCGCTGGTCTCGCGCGAAGTCCTGGGCATCGTGGGCGAGTCCGGATCGGGCAAGTCGGTGACCGCCCTGGCCGCGATGGGCCTCCTGCCCAAGGGCGCGCAGATCCGGGGCTCCATCAAGTTCCAGGGCCGCGATGTGCTCGGGCTGAAGGAGAAGCAGCTGACGGGCGTGCGGGGCACCGGCATCTCCATGATCTTCCAGGACCCGATGACGTCGTTGAACCCGGTGTACACGATCGGCTGGCAGATCGTCGAGGCGATCCGGGCCCACCAGGACCTCAACAAGGAGCAGGCCGAGGCGCGTGCCATCGAGCTGCTCAAGACGGTGGGCATCCCCAACCCCGCCGAGCGCGTCAACAACTACCCCCACGAGTTCTCGGGCGGCATGCGCCAGCGTGCGGTGATCGCCATCGCCATGGCCAACGACCCCGAGGTGATTCTGGCCGACGAGCCAACGACCGCGCTCGACGTGACGGTGCAGGCACAGGTGCTCAACTCCCTCAAGACGGCGATGGACGCGACCAACGCGGCCCTCTTGCTGATCACACACGACCTGGGGGTGATCGCCGGCCTGGCCGACCGGGTCCTGGTCATGTACGCCGGGCGCCCGGTGGAGATCGGCACGGCGGAAGACGTCTTCTACAAGCCGTCGATGCCCTACACCCTCGGGCTCCTCGGCTCGCTCCCCCGCCTCGACAGCGACGGGACCGAACGGCTGCGCCAGATCCCGGGCGCGCCGCCCTCCATGATGGGCGACCGCATCGGCTGTCCCTTCGCACCCCGCTGCCCCCTCTCGACCGAGCTGTGCGAGTCCGTCGAACCGGAACTGACGGTGGTGGCGTCGGTCACCTCGGCCACGGGCGAGCACGTAGCCGCCTGCCACTATGCCGAAGCGGTCGGGCGTGGGGACCACGGCCTGGTGTTCTCCGACGGCATCGTCGACAGCACGGTGCCATGACGATCTCCGACCTCGAGACGAGCAACGGGACGGGCTCGGCGGTGGCCGAAGGGGCGACACTGCTCGAGGTCAACGACCTGGTCAAGCACTTCCCTCTGCGTGGTGGCACCTTGATCCGCCACAACGTCGGTGAGGTCCAAGCGGTGTCCGGCGTTTCGTTCAGTATCTCCGAGGGTGAGACGCTCGGCCTGGTCGGCGAGTCCGGATGCGGGAAATCGACCACGGGCCGCGCCATTCTGCAGCTGCTCGTCCCGACCTCGGGCTCGGTCAAGTTCGACGGTGTCGAGCTCACGGCGCTGAGCAAGTCCGAGATGCGACGGATGCGCCGCAATATCCAGGTGGTCTTCCAGGACCCGTTTGCCTCCCTCGATCCACGCATGCCCGTGGGCGAGGCCATCGCCGAGCCGCTGGCCATCCACGGCGAGGGCAACCGGGCCACGGTGAACGCCAAGGTGGCCGACGTGCTCAAGCTGGTGGGGCTCGAGCCATACCACGCCAACCGCTACCCCAACGAGTTCTCGGGCGGCCAACGCCAGCGGATCGGTATCGCCCGCGCCCTGGTGCTCCAGCCCAAATTGCTCGTGCTCGACGAGCCCGTCTCCGCCCTCGACGTGTCCATCCAGGCCGGGGTGGTCAACCTTCTCGACAACATCCAGCACGAGCTCGGGGTGGCCTACCTCTTCATTGCGCACGACCTGTCCGTCGTGCGCCACATCTCGGACCGGGTCGCCGTCATGTACCTCGGCAAGATCGTCGAGATCGGCGACCGGGTCGACGTCTACGACCGTCCGGCACACCCCTACACCCAGGCCCTCCTGTCCGCCGTCCCCATCCCCGACCCCAGGGCGGAGCGGTCGCGCAAGCACATCGTGCTCGAAGGCGACGTGCCGAGCCCCCAGAATCCCCCGTCAGGATGCCGCTTCCGAACGCGTTGCTGGAAGGCCCAGGAGATCTGCGCCACCGAAGAGCCGGCCCTGATCGACCGGGGCCAGGGCCACCCCGTCGCCTGTCACTTCGCCGAGGTCGCGGCGGTCGTCTGACCAGCGGGCCCGGCCGGGCCAGGGCAGGTCGCGTACGAAGACCCAGCTGCAGCGATGGATGGTCGAAGGCCCATAGCCCCGGAGCGCCGTCTGGTGAACGAGTGACGGGTAACCCTTGTTCTGCTCGAAGCTGTAGACGGGGAAGTGGTCGGCCTCCTCGCGCATGATGCGGTCGCGCACCACCTTGGCCAGGACCGAGGCCGCGGCCACCGAGGCGCACTTGGCGTCGCCGTGCACAATGGGACGGACGACGCCGCTATAGGGGTCCCGGGGGTGACTCAGTAGATCCCGCGGACCGTCGATGATGAGGGCTTCAGGGGCCTGACCCAAGCCGGACAGGGCCCGCCGGGCGGCGACGCGCAGCGCCTCGGTCATGCCCCAGTCGTCGCACTCGTCGTGCGTGCTGTGGCCGACCGCCCAGGCCTCGCACCAGGCCCCGACCTTGTCGAAGATCTGCTCGCGCTTGGCCTCGCTCAGCATCTTGGAGTCGCGCAGCCAGGCCGGTATGGAGCGCGTGGTCACCCGGGGGCGCAGGACGGCGACGCCCACGGTCAGGGGTCCGGCCCAGGCCCCGCGACCGACCTCGTCGAGCCCGGCCACCCACTCGTGCCCTTCGCGGCGCAGCCGCCGCTCCTCCCTCAGGTCTGGGTTGCAGACAATCATGGTGCACGGCGCTCCGTACGATGGAGGCCGTGACCGAAGGCGGGGGTGAATCGACCGACGTCAGTCAGCGCACCCCGCTCGCCGTGGGGACCAAGGTCGACGTACGGAACCGGTATCAGGGCACCTGGGTGCGCGGCTTCGAAGTCGCCGAGGTGACCGAGGACGGCTACCGCATCCGCCGTCTGTCGGACGGCAGCACGCTGGGCGAGCTCTTCGTGCGTGACGACGTGCGACGCGAACGCACGCGGCAGGGCTTCTGGTGGCACTGAGGCGGCGGCGTCAAACCTTGCGGGCACGCAACACGCCATCGACGTAGTCGTCGATCGGGATGGCCGCCATGGTCAGGGTCTTGAGCGTGCCCCGTGAGCCGAGGACCAGTGAGACCCGGGCCATGGTCATTTCGTCGGGCGCCTCGAGCACGGTGGCGAAGTCGTACTGGCCGAGGAGCGCCCACTGGGCCACCACCTTCACCCCCATCGCCTCCACCTCGGCGTTCACGGCCTTGAGGCGTTCGGGGTTCTCGGTCAGGGTCGTCGCACCGTCTGGCCCCACCGTCGACAGCATGAGGAAGGCTGGCATCCGCTCACGCTACCGCAGGCCCCCGGCCACCCCCGGGGTCCCTCAGCGGAGCTCTTTGCGCACCACCTTGCCCAGGGCGTTGCGGGGCAGGGAGTCGACCAGGCGCAGCTCGCGGGGTCGTTTGAACGGAGCCAGCTCGGCTTCGGCCAGGTCAGCCAGCTCGGCCGGGTCGGGCGCACCGACCACGAAGGCCACGACGGTCTCACCCCACTCGGCTGAGGGCAGACCCACCACGGCCACCTCGTCGACGCCGGGATGACGGGCCAGGACGGCCTCGACCTCGGCGGGATAGACGTTGTGGCCGCCGGTGATGATCAGTTCGCTCCGCCGACCCTCGATGGCGACGTAGCCGTCGTCGGCCACCGAGGCCAGGTCGCCCGTGGCGAACCAACCGTCGGCGTCCACCAAGGTGTCCGCGCCGCCCCAGTAGCCGCGGCACAACGGGCGGCCACGGACGAGCAATTCCCCGACCCCGTCCTCGTCGACCTCCTCGAGCGCCGCTTCGACACCGGGCAGCGGCCGGCCGACGGCTCCGGGACGGCGCTCACCCCGCAGCGGGTTCGACAGCGTGAGGAGTGTCTCGGTCATTCCGTAGCGCTCCAGCACCTCGACGCCCTGGCAGCGCAGGTCGTGCCAAAGCTCGGCGGCCAAGGGGGCGGAGCCGCATACGCAGAGGCGCAGCGGAGCCAGGCGACCGGCGCGACCCGAGGCGGCCAAGCGGTGGTACATCGTGGGCACGCCGAAGAACATGGTCGCCCCGCGGGCGGTCACGATGGCCTCCTCGTCGAAGCGGTCGAACACCATGGCCGAAGCGCCGGCGGTCAGCGTGCCGAAGAGGCCGGCGCCGAGCCCGTGCACGTGAAAGAGGGGCAGGGCCAGCAACAACCGGTCGTCGGGCTGCCAGTCCCAGGCCTGGATCAAGGCGCTGACTCCGGCCAGCAATGAGGCGTGGGTGTGGACCGCGCCCTTGGGCCGGCCAGTGGTGCCCGAGGTGTACACGATGAGCGCGTCGGCCTCCGGAGCGAGGCGGGGCAGCTCGAGGGAGGGGGACGTCGTCCGCTCGAGCACCTGGTCGACGGCGAGCACGGTGAGGGGCGACGCGACGTCGTGGCGTTCCACGTCGTCGGTGATCACCACCGTGGGCGCGCAGTCCGCCACGACATGGACGAGCTCGGCGTCGGTGGCCGAGGGGTTGACGGTCACGAGCACGGCACCGGCGCGCAGGACGCCGAGCAGAGCCTGGACCGACTCGAGGGTGGCCCGGGCAGACCACAGGACACGCTCGCCCGGGGTCACGCCGGCGGAGGCGAGGGCCGCAGCCGCCCGGGCCGTGCCCTCGGCCATGGCGGCGCCGTCGAGCACCCGGCGGTCCCAGCCGTCGACCAGCACGGGGGCACCGGGGCGAGCGGTCCAGCGGGCCGACCAGACGTCGGGCAGGGTCAGGCCCGGAGGAAGGGCGGGACCGGCCGGCCAGCGGCCCGGCGGAACGAGGGCCCTCACCAAAGGCCGGGCGTGGTCATAGTCTGACGGTCATGACCGTCCGCCGCATCGCCATCGTGCCGCACACCCATTGGGACCGAGAATGGTACAAGTCCTACCAGGATTTCCGCCTGTCGCTGGTCGAACTGGTCGACACCCTGATCCCGCTGCTCGAGTCCGACGCCAGCTACCCGCACTTCATGCTCGACGGACAGATGGCGGTGATCGACGACTATCTCGAGGTGCGGCCCGAGGCCGAAGAGCGCCTGCGCGCCCTGGCCGCGGCCGGTCGGGTGAGCGTCGGCCCGTGGTACATCCTGATGGACGAGTTCCTCGCCTCGGGCGAGACGATCTGGCGGAACCTGCAGATGGGGATCGAGCGGGGGGCGGCCTTCGGTGGCGCGATGGACGTCGGGTACCTGCCCGATATGTTCGGCCATATCGCGCAGATGCCGCAGATCCTGGCGGCGGCCGGCTTCCGCGACAGCGTGGTGTGGCGCGGCGTGCCTTCGTCGGTGACCAAGAACGCCTTCGTGTGGGAAGCGCCCGACGGCTCGTCGGTGCGGGCCGAGTACCTGCCCGTGGGGTACGGGAACGGCGCCGCGCTGCCCGACGACGCCAAGGCCCTGGTGCGGCGCACCCGGGACAACGTGGCCGAGATCGAGTCCTTCCTCCTCGACGACCTGCTGTGCATGAACGGCTCGGACCATCTGATGCCCCAGCCGTTCCTGGGTCGGGTGGTGGCCGAAGCCAACGACATCTCCGACGAGTTCGTCTTCGAGGTGACCTCGCTGCCCTCGTATCTGTCGCGAGGCTCGACCGAGGGGCTGACCCGGGTGCGGGGCGAGCTGCGCTCCGGTTACCGCTCCAACATGCTGATGGGCGTCACCTCGAACCGGGTGGACGTCAAGCGGGTCGGGGCGGCGGCCGAGCGCGAGCTGGAACGGCGGGCCGAGCCCTACTGCGCGCTCTACCTTCCGGCGTCGTCGTACCCGACGGCCCTGCTCGGGCTGGCCTGGCGCGAGATGGTGCGCAACTCGGCCCACGACTCCATCTGCGCCTGCTCGGTGGACGACGTGGTCGACGCCGTGCTGCATCGCTACGCCGAGGCGCGCGACATCGGGTCGGGTCTGGCCGAGCGGGCGCTCAAGAGCTTCGCCCGCTCGCTTTCGGTGCTCGGGGTGACGGTGCTCAATCCAACGGCTCGGACCCGCTCGGGTGTGGTCGAGCTGGTGGTGCCGGCGGACGGGCCGGCGTCCGACGACGTACAGGTCCTGTCGGAACGGACCGGTTTGCCCGGGTCCATGGTGCTCGACGCCGACACCGTGCGGACGGTGTTGGGGATGCTCCAGGGACCAAAGATCAGCGACGACGCCTGGATCCAGGACGTCAAGATCGAGGACACCGACGAGGGCATGGACATCACGATCGCCGTCGGGACCGAGGAGAAGGCCGACGTGCCCATCGCCGAGGCCAAGCAGGACGTGTACACCCGGCTGGGGGCCAGGCCCGACGCCGTGGTGCGTGTGGCCATGGACCAGCCCTCGACCCGACGCATCGTCGCCCGTACGGGCGACGTGGCCGGGTACGGGTGGGCGGCCTTCTCGGCGGCCCCTCTGGGCCATCCGGTGACGGTGACGTCGCCCGAAGACGGGACGGTCTCGCTGTCCAACGGGCTCGTCTCCGTCGAGATCGACCGGGACACGGGCACCTTCTCCCTCGACGGTGTCTCCGGCTACGGGCGCCTGGTTGACGAAGGTGACCTGGGCGACTCGTACAACTACTCGCCGCCCCGGCAGGACTCCGTGGCGGACACGCCGACGTCGGTCACGGTGCGCCTGGACGAACAGGGGCCGGTGCGGGCCCGGGCCCGCATCACGGCCGACTACGTCTGGCCCGACCACGTCGACGGCGGCTCGCAGGCCCGGGTGGGCGAACACACGGTGTCGGTGAGCACCGACGTCGAGCTGCGGGCCGACGAGAGCGTGGTGCGGGTCACGACCTCTTTCGTAAACCCGAGTGGAGACCACCGTGTGCGCGTGCTGCTGCCGCTGCCCGAGGCGACCGACCACTCCGAGGCCGAGAGCGCCTACGCCGTGGTCACCCGCGGCCTGACGGCAGAGGGCCGCGCCGACGAGTTCGGACTGCCCACGGCGCCGGCCCACCGCTTCGTCTCGGCCGGTCGCCTGAGCGTGGCCCACGAGGGGGTGACCGAGTACGAACTGATCGACGTGGCCGACGGCGCCGCCCACACGCTCGCCCTCACCGTCCTGCGCTCGACCGGCATGCTGTCGCGCCTGGGCATGGCCTACCGGCCGTTCCCGGCCGGACCGATGACGCCGGTCGAGGGCCTCCAAATGCGGGGCAAGACCATCACCTTGCGCTACGCGCTGGCCGTCGATTGCGACGATCCCTACGCACTGGCCGACGACGTCCTGCTCCCGCTCGAGACCGTCTCGAGCCTCGGCGGCGGGACCCGTCCCCCGTCGGGCCACGAGCTGGCCGTGCACGGGGCGCAGGTGAGCGCCCTCCACCGGGTGGCCGGCGTGCTCGAGGTGCGGGTCTTCAACCCGACGGCCGAGGCGGCCGTGGTCTCCTTCGCCGGGCGTGCGGGCTGGCTGGTCGACCTGCGGGGTTACCCCCAACAGCCGTTCGAGGCGACGTTCGAGCTAGGCCCCTTCGCCATCGCCACCGTTCGCCTCCACGACTGAGCCCGGCCGGCCCGGGCCGCTCGCGCTGAGCAGCCGCTCCCCCACGCCCCGCAACTCCTCGAGGTCGCGCAGGACCTCGGACAGGCGCTCCCAGCGCACGTTGCGCCGGCGGTCGGCCGCGGCCCCGGTGCCGTCCGCCTCCTGACCGGCTCGCCCGCACCACCAGAGCTGGACCCGTCCCAGGTCCTTGAGCATGCGGGGCCGCAGCGCCTGCGCCGTGAACTCGCCGGGGGCCTCGGCCTCGAGGGCACGGTGGAACTCGTCGGACATGAGCACGGTGCCCGGGTTGCCGATGTTCACGATCCGGTGGGCCAGGTTCACGGTGGGCCCGAAGTAGTCGCCGTCGCGGGCCAGGACCGGCCCGCTGGCCATCCCCACCCGCACGTCGGAGAGAAGGTCGTCGTCGGCGTAGGCGTCGGCCAGGTCGAGCCCGATGCGGGCGGCGGCGGCCACGGAGTCGGTCACGAACATGACCTCGTCGCCGATCATCTTGACCACCCGGCCCCGGGCGGTCGTGACGATGTCGTGGGAGATCTCCTCGAAGCGCCGCACCACCGCCGCCAGCTCCTCGTTGCTCAGGTGTTGACTGAGCAGGGTGAAGCCGACCATGTCGGCGAACCCGACGGCGAGAATGGGGCTCTGCCCCGAGGTGAGCCCGTGGCTGCGAGCCACCATGGAGCGCTGGATCCCTGCCGCCATCTGGCGCCGCCACACGAACTCGAGGATCTTGGCCATGGCTGGGATGATGACGTCGGCCACGCCGGCGAAGGCGTCGGCCGACATGACGGGGTCGGCCTCCATTTCGCTGCTGATGATGTAGCCCGGCGCCAGCTGGGCGTCGGCGATGCGGGACAGCGACGAGCCCATGACCCGGGCCATCTGCAGGGCGGAGTCGGCGTCCGTCGCCCCGAGCGACTGCAGGCCCTGATAGAGGCGGACGGCCTCGAGGTCGAGGTCGGTGAACGTGCGGTCGTCGTCGTCCACGCCGGCGAAGCCGAGCGCCCGCCAGAAGTGCTCGAGCTTGGGCAGCTCGACCCCGGTGAGCTCGGATACCTCGGCACGGGTGTAGCGGCGACGCGAGGGGAAGAGCATCCGCTCGGCCACGAACAGATCGATCACGCCGTCGTCGACGGCCTGGGTGATCTCCTCGTCGGTGGCGCCGCGCATGAGCAGGGTCTCGCGGATGCGGGCCAGGGCGGCCTCACGGCGGCGCATCTCGGCGACGGCGGCGTCAGCGACAGCGTCAGCGTCGGCGTCGTCCTGGGGCGGTCCGGTCATGTGGGGAGCCCACGCAGCAGGGTCTCGTCCCATTCGGGCCGCGACGGTCGGTTCATCAGGTTCATGAGCGCTTCTTTGGGCGAGACGGTGCCGACGACGATGGACTCGACCTGTTCGGCGATGGGCATCTCGACGTCGTGGGCCCGGGCCAGGGCGACGAGCGGGCCGGCGCTCTTCACCCCTTCGGCCACCATGTGCATGCCGTTGACGATGTCGTCGAGCGACCTTCCCTCGCCCAGGGCAAAGCCCACTGTGCGGTTTCGGCTCTTCGGACTGGCACAGGTGGCCACGAGGTCGCCCACGCCGGCCAACCCGCCGAAGGTGAGGACCTTGCCGCCCAGGGTGAACCCGAGGCGCCCGAGCTCGGCCAGGCCGCGGGTGATGAGCACCGCCCTCGTGTTGTCACCCAGTCCGAGGCCGTCGCAGATTCCCGCCGCGATGGCCATGACGTTCTTGGAGGCGCCGGCGACTTCGCAGCCGATGACGTCGGTCCCCGTGTAGGTGCGGAAGGTGCGGGTGTGCACCAGCTCCTGCACCCGGGCGGCCAGCGCCCCGTCGGGCATCGCCACCACGCAGGCGGCGGGATGTCCCTGTGCCACCTCGCGGGCGAGGTTGGGTCCGGTCAACACGCCGGCCGGCACGCCGGGCAGGACCTCGTTGACCACTTGGGACATGCGCAGGTTCGTCCCCATCTCGATGCCCTTGGCCAGGCTCACCACCGCCTCCACCCCGTTCGGCCAGCGGCGCCATGTCGGTGAGCACGGCTCGGAACCCGTGTGAGGGCACGGCCATGAAGACGACCGAGACGCCGTCGAGCGCCTCCTCGAGCGATGCGGTCACCGCCAGCGTGTCGGGCAGCGTGAGGTCGGGGAGATAGGTCTCGTTCTGGCGGGTCGTCGACATGGTGGCGGCCAGGTCGGGCGAGCGCACCCAGAGGGACGTCGGGTGGGCCGACCCCACGATGGATGCCATCGCCGTGCCCCACGATCCGGCTCCGATCACCGCCACCCGGTCGTGCATGCCGAAAGACTACGGCGGCTCCACCCGGCCGACGGCCCGTACACTGACGCGGTGCCACGGACGACCGCGCCGGCGTCGGAATGGGCTCTGCCCACGGCGGCGCTGGGGCCATCCATCGTCCTGATCCCCGTAAAGGCCTTCCATCAGGCCAAGCGGCGGCTCGGGACCGCCCTCCCCGAACAGGACAGGGTGCAACTGGTCCGTTCCATGGCCACCCATGTCCTCAACGCCTGTGCACCGCTGCCCGTCGCCGTGGTCTGTGACGACGAAGAGGTGGCCCGCTGGGCGTCAGACCTCGGCGCGGCGGTCATGTGGGAGCCCGGACAAGGGCTCAACGGCGCGGTGCGGGCCGGTGTGCGGCGCCTCGGCGAGGCCGGGACCGAATGGGTCACGGTGGCGCACGGCGACCTGCCCCGGGCCCAGGGGTTGGGGGCGCTCCCCACGTTCGACGGCATCACACTCGTGCCCGACCGGCGCGACGACGGCACCAACGTGCTGCGGTTGCCGGCCCGGGCCACCGATTTCTGCTTTGCCTACGGTCCGGGGTCGTTCCGGGCGCATCGGGCCGAAGCCGTGCGCACCGGGTTGGCCGTGCGGGTGGTGCGCAATCCGGACCTGGCCTACGACGTCGACTGGCCGGCCGACGTGGACGGAGCTCATGAGGACCACGACGCCACCGGCGCCACCGCTCCCCTGACGCAGAGACGGGGGCCCGAAGGCCCCCGTCTCGCGCTGTTCCGTTCGGAACGAGGCGTCTAGCGACGCTTCTTCGCCGCCTTGCGGGCCGGAGCCCGACGCGCCGCCTTCTTGGCAGGTTGCCCGCTTCTTGACGGCCTTGCGCGCCGGTAGCCCGCTTTACGGCCTCTTCTTGGCTGCAGTTGCGCGCTTCTTGGTCGCCTTGCGTGCCGGTAGCCCGCTTCTTGGCGGCCCTTCTTGACCGCTGTCGCCCGCTTCTTGACCGCCTTGCGTGCCGGAGCCCGCTTGGCGTGCCCGTTCTTGGCTGTCGACCGCTTGGCCGCCTTCCTCGCTGGAGCCCGCTTCTTGGTCGCCTTGCGGGCCGGAGCCCGCTTGACGGCCTTCCTCGCCGTTGTCCGCTTGGCGGCCTTCTTGGCCGGGCTGCGCTTGACTGCCTTCTTTGCTGGGGCCCGCTTTTTGGCGGCCTTTCTGGCCGGAGCCCTTCTCTTTGCGGCTACTGCCACAGGTGCACCTCCCTAGGAGCATCGTCACTGAATAGAGGTGCAGCCCACGCCACGGCGATGCCGACAAGTCGACGCCGCGCGCACCACCGCACCGGATTTACTTCCTCATCCGACGTCAGGCGTACCTCGGGGACGCATCCCCTCGAGACGTCATGCCGTCGGCTTCGCCCTCTGCACGGTGTCGTGCTGATGGTGCCACGACGTGACGCGGGACGCGACAAGAGCGAAATCAACGCTTCGCTGTGCGCGCTGCACATCGTTGTGTCGCAGCACATTTCAACCCTCCCTCATGCTTTGGGTACACACATTCTCAGTGGTGAACATGCTCAGGTCAAGCATTCTTTGTTCGCGCACCTGTTTTGGCGTCACGCACGCACTTCGATTCGCGCGTTCGTTCGCGTGCAATTGCGGCGCTTGCTGGCGCGCAATGAGCATGCAGACTCGATCCGGTCGCCGCTTTCAATGAAATGTGCTCTGGAATTCTCCGTTCATCAACGCAAACATCGCAGACATGGAACGCGGTGCTGATGGGCATGACGTGGAGGCGAACACGCGTCCGATTTCGAGCGACGCATTGCGCGCTATCCACCAGAATGCGCGTGATGCGATCTACGTTGGTGTCGGTCGGGGAGGCTGGGTGTGGTCGGGCGCGCAGCGCTCCACGCTGGTACTGGGTCCGCCCCGTGCCGGGAAGACATCTTCCCTGGTCATACCCAATATTTTGCTGGCTCCCGGGGCCGTGGTTTCGACCTCGACCAAGCCGGATGTGATGGAAGCGACCGCGCACGCGCGTGGTCGCGACGGCTGGACGTTCCTCTACGACCCGAGCGGAGAGGTCGAGTGCCCGCGCGGCGTCGAACGCGTGGGTTGGTCACCTTTGACGTCGGCGTCGAAATGGGACGCCGCGGTCGTCACGGCGGACGCGATGGTCCGTGCAAGCCGTATGGGTGGCGCTCACACGGGTGAGAGCCACTGGAACGAACGCGCCGGTGCGCTCCTCTCGACCCTCATCCATGCTGCGGCCGTTGCGGACCACTCCATGCGGGATGTGCTCCGGTGGATTGATCGCCACGATGGCGCTCCCGCACTCGATATTTTGTCCACCCGGCACCGCGAAGGTTCCACACCGACCGATTTGCTCACCGGCATCGTGGCCACCGACAGCCGGGAACAGTCAGGAATCTGGTCGACGGCGTCAGGCGTGCTGGCCGCCTACCGCACCGACGGTGCCATGGAGTCGACCCGTTTGCCGCCGCTCGACCTCGATTCCTTCTGCGCAGGCACGAACACCCTCTACATTTGTTCCTCGGGACGCCGGCAGCGGCAATTCGCTCCGCTCGTCGTGGCCACGCTCGGCGAGGTCCGCGATGCCGGTCTACACGCGCTCGCAGGAGGGCCGGCAGGGGGCACCCGCGCTGCTCGCCCTCGACGAGGTGGCCAACATCGCCCCCGTGCCCGATTTGCCGGCCATGGTCAGCGAAGGCGGTGGGCAGGGCCTGCTGGTGCTGGCGTGCCTGCAGGACCTCTCCCAGGCCCGCAGCCGCTGGGGCGCGGCGGCGGACGGCTTCTTGTCGCTCTTCGGCACCACGGTGGTGCTCCCCGGCATCGCCGACACGAGGACGTTGCGCGATGTGAGCGCGCTGGCCGGCGAGCACGAGGTGGCGTCGACGTCGATCACCCGCACACCCGGTCGCTGGGGCATGACGCGGGCGTCGGCCTCCGTGGGGACCACGCGGGTGCCACGCCTGCCGGTCGACGCCGTGGCCCGTGGCGCGCCGGACCGCGCCCTCGTCCTGGGGCCACGCAACGACGTCACCGAGGTGCGCCTCACGCCGGCCCACGAGCGCTCCCCCTGGCTCGAGCTGCTCACGCCCGTCCCACAGAACGCCCGGACCCGGGTGGAGACGGTCCGGGCCCGCGAGCACAACGAGGGTCGAGCCATCGACCGCTGACCGGACCACGTGTCGCCGGTCATTCAGCGGCCGAGGTCGAGCCCGAGGTCGAGCCCGATCTCCGCCTGCCGCGGTTCACGCCAGCCCAGACGCAGGCGCGCCTCGTCGATGCGACGGCTCGTCCGCACATGGTCCGCCAGGCGGTCGGCCGGCAGCGCGGCCAACGGGCTCGCACCGAGCGGCTCCTCCGACGAGCGCTCGACGCCCCAGCGCGCTCGATACCCGTCGATCGCCTTCGCCGCATCCATCCACACCCCGTGGGCCGCCGGGTCGACGGGCCGGGGACCGAGCGTGCGTTGCAGATGATTTCCCGGCACCACGGCCGCCCTCGAGTGCAGCGTCTCGGCAACGCCGACGCCCGGTTCGGGCGCCCACTCGTCGGTCAAGCGCTCCAGGGTCGACGCCTCGGCTCCCTGGGCCGTCCCAGCCCCGAAGGCGGTCACCACGTCACGCCGGTGCGCGCCACCGTGAGGCGTGAGGGCAATCGCCCCGGCGTAGCGGTGCTCGTCGACCACCCCGCCCCGCATGGCGGCACCACGAGCGGACCCGTCCGATACTCGACCGGGCCTGGTCAGCGCCGCCACGTCCACCACCCCGCCGGTCGCCTCGGCCCGCCGCCCCCATTCCGGCGCCAGCGCGCGGAACGGCGTCCCGGCCACCTTGTCCGGCCGGGTGGCCGCCCACGCCACGTGGCGACCGAGAGCCGAGCGCGCGCCGTGCTCGAACGCGTGCCGGCGGATGTCGGCCGAGCGGGACGAGAACTCGCCCAGCAGCTGCGGCGCCATCCCCTCGATGTCGGCCCCCGACCAGCGCACACCCAATTCGGCGGCCAGACCCGCCCGCAGGTGCGCGTCGTAGACCGCCCCGCCCGCCGCACGATGCGCCCACAACCCGCGGTGATCACACGCGCCCCAGCGCCCGTCTGCCCCGTGCACGAGGTTGGCCATCACGACGTGGCTGTGCAGGTGCGGGTCGAGGTTGCGGTTGACCCCGTGGGTGAACACGGCGGCGGCCACGCCCGACGTGGTGAGCACCGCCTGTTCGGGTCCCGAGCGCCGTACCGCGCTCACGCCGTGTCGTTCCATGTAGGCCAGGGCACCGGCCACCGCCTCGGTGTGCACCCCGACGATCCGGCGGGCTACATCGTCACCCCCCAAGGCGAAGAGCACGCTGGCGGACTTGGGCGCGCCGAAGGTCAGGTCGAATGCCGCCACCGTGGTCCGGCCCGAGCCGAGCGGACGGCCGGTGACGGGGTGGCGGCCCTCGAGGAGGGCGCGGAACTGCCCGGGCTCCACCGGCCCGCGCACCCCCAACCCGGCGGCGGCACCGCCGACCCAGTGACCGGGCTGCGCCACCGGCAGCTCCCGGGCCACGTCGGCCAGGTAGTAGTCCGCAGCGTCCCGCCCGACCCGGCGGATCCCGAGCATCCAATTCGACCTCCCGACGACTTGACACAAGAGAACGGTCGGCCCCGCGGCCGGCGTTCCCGAGTGGGTCGCTCGGTGGTCAGGTGGTGCGCCGCAGCTCCACGACCGGGATCACCCGGTCGGTCGCCTTCTGATAGTCGGCGAAACCCGGGAACTTCTCGGCCTGGGCGGCGTAGATGCGGTCACGCTCGGGTCCCACGACCGGGATGGCCGCGGCGCCGAACGTGTCGTCGCCGAACTCGACCTCGACCTCGGGGTGGGCCAGCAGGTTGTAGTACCAGTCGGGATTCGTGGGTGCCCCGCCCTTCGAGGCGAACACGTAGATCACGTCGCCATCGGGACGGGAGACCAGCGGATTGACACGCTTCTTGCCGGACTTGGCGCCCGTCGTCGTGAGGAGCACCATGGGCGCTCCCTCGAAGCCCCCGCCCACCTTGCCGTGGTTGGCGCGGAACTCTTCGATGATCCCCGTGTTGAAATCGTTCATTTCGGCCATGCAAAGCAAACTAGTCCCGTACCAGACCCTCACCGACCGGGACGCGCCCGACACCGCTGCCGGCCGACGTACTCGGCCTGGTGGCCGACTACTTGGCGGTCGGCATCGACCCAGGACGGGCCACGATCTTTGCCCACAGCCAGGTCAACGCGCTCAATCACCTCTTGCGTGCCGTTCTTGAGTCTGGTGAGCGTGGCCGAGGTCGGCCGGAATCCGACCGTCAAGGACGAATTCGCGGCCAGTGGCGGTGCGTCGATGAAGGCGCTCATGTTCGCCTACCCCGTCCACCAGGCCGCCGATATCCTGTTCTGTCGGGCCAACGTGGTCCCAGTCGGCAAGGACCAGCTTCCCCACCTGGAGCTGACCCGCACCGATCGCCCGCAGCTTCAACGACCGCTACAGCCCGACGGCGGCGTACTTCCCTGAACCCGAGGGGCTGCTCAGTGAGACGCCGCTGCTGCTCGGGATGGACGGGCAGAAGATGAGCAAGAGCCGCGCGCAACGCCATTGCTCTGGGCTCCAGCGAGGCGTCAACCCGCAAGGTTCGGCCCGGTACGTCCTGGGCTGTGTGCCACGTCTCGCCTTTGACTCGGACGCCGGCTCAATCAGGCGTAATCGAGCAAGGAGCGACTGGCCGCTGCGACACGGGACAACGCCGCGTCCCCGCCTGCAGACAGACGGCTCGCGCGAGAACCCCCGCGTTGTGAGCCCGTGAACATCGTCCGCGCCAGAATTCGGATCTGCGCTAGCGGTCGTAGCGCTCGAGCACGCGCCTGGCCGCCTCACCGACCAGGCCGGTGAGCTCGGGTGGACTCACGACACGGGTCGCGGGGCCGAGCTGAAGCAACAAGCGCTCGAACCAGGCCAGCCCGGCCACGTCCATGACGAGGTCGGTCACCGTGCCGTCGTCGTCACGACGGACCTGGCGCACCGGAATCGACTCGGCCACCCAGCCGGCGCCCGGACCGAGCGCGAGGTGGACCTCGTAGGCACCGGGCCCCGGAACGAACATGTCCTCGGCCGGGCGGGGGCGGCGCACCTCGTCGGAGACGGGCTGGTCGAGCTGGCGGGCCTTCACGATGCGGTCCACGCGGAAGCGCCGCATGTCGCCCGCCCGGTGGCAGTAGGCATCGAGATACCAGTGCCCGTCGACCGTAATCACCTGCATCGGCTCCACCACGCGCGTCGTGAGCTCGTCGCGCGAGGCCGAGAGGTACTCGAGCTCGAGGCTCCGGCCGGCCCCGGTGGCGGCCCGGATCAGCGGCAGGTCGGCCGGCGCGTCGACATCGAGCCCGACCGCCTCGCGGGCGCCGAGTGCACTTTCGAGTTTGGCCAGCGCCCGGCGCAGAGCGTCGTCGTCGGACCCGGGAACGGCGAGCAGCAGCCGGGCCGAAGCTCCCACGGCGAAGCCCTCCGCCGGGGTCAGCCGGCGCGGCCGGGCGTATTCGGGAGGCAGGAAGGCGCGCACCGAGTGCTCGGAGACCTCGATCTCCATCAGCGTGTCGGGAGTGTAGGGCGGCGTGCCGCAGCAGGCCGCCAGCTCGAGCTCGGCCACCAATTCCTTCTCGCTCATGCCGAAGCGCTGGGCGATGTCGGCCACCGGCGCCTCGCCCACCTGGGCCAGCCAGCCCACCACGGCGAGCAGGCGACGTAGGCGACGGCTCGTCTCCGCTCCAGGAGCCGAGCGCACCGCAGCGGGCTCCGGCGACGGGACGGTCGATCTGGCGATCTTGCTGTACGTGGCCCCGTCGTCTGACGCGGCGTTGGCGTCGGACGCGGCGTTGCCGACGGCTGCCGCGGCCGGCGGGGCCGCGGCCGGGACCGCGGAGACCAGGGCCTCGAGCCAGGCCACCATCTCGTCGCGGAAGGCCGAGGGATCGACCATGACCGCGTGATCGAGCAGGCCGAGCAACCAGGAGCGGATGGAGAAGAAGGACGACACCTCGAGCACGACGTCGATGGAGCCGTCGTCGTGACGGGCCACCACCTTGTCCTGCCCCACCTCGTCGGCCACCCGGCGGGCCACCACGGCGTCGACCCGGATGCGCACGTCGACCCGATCGTCGTCATCGGTGTCCCAGGGCTCGTCGGGCAGGGCGGCCTCCACGTCGATCTCGACGTCGTCGGGCAGGGCCGTCGTCGAGGTCGACTCGCGGCGGGTCACCTCGCCGTCGATGCGGTCCACCCGGAACGTGCGCTGGGCCTCCCGGTCCAGGTCGTAGGCGACCAGGTACCAGTGCCCGAAGCGGAACCACAAGCCGACGGGCACGACCTGGCGGGGCTCGCCCCGGTAGGAGAAGGACGCCACGGCGCGGCTGCGGACGGCCTCGAACAGTTCGATGAGGGCCGCCGGGGGGACCATGGCGGCGATCGGGCGGACGTCACCCAAACCAGCCGCGCCCAACTTCAAGAGCGCATCGCGCCCGCTAGGGTCGCCCAGGTGGACGCCGGCGACGGCAAGATGGAGCGCGACCTGCTCGTCCGCTTCGAGATCGAGGTCGGGCAGGTAGAAGGAATCGCGGTCGATCAGGTACCCGTACTGCTCGTTGCCGGGCAGTCGTTCGGTGCGCACCGGAATGCCCTCGTCGCGCAGGAGGCGCTTGTCGCGCTCGAAGGCCTGGCGGCGGGCCGAGTGCTCCGCCGGGTACCCCGGGACCTGGTGCGCGATGGCGTCGAGCGTGAGGGGCTGTTGGGTCTCGAGCAACACCAGGACGAGGTCGGTGACGCGCTCGAGCCGATCGAGCTTCGGGGGGGCCTCCATCGGGCAGAGCCTACGGCGGTGACGGCGTGCTGATCGCCGCCGGCCACGCCTTCGACTGGCACCTGCACGCGGTGTGGCTGCTGGCCCTGCCCGTTCTGGTCGGCGGATACCTGTGGGCGGTGCGGCGGCGGCCCGAATGGGCGGCGACCGGGCGCCAGCAGGTGCTGTTCGTGTTCGGCGCCGTGGTGCTGGTGGCCGCGGTCACGTGGCCGCTGGGTGATCTGGCCGCGCACTGGCTCTTGATGGCGCTGGTCCTCCAGCGGCTCTTGTTGACGCTGGCCGTACCGCCTCTGCTGGTGCTGGGGACGCCGCGCCCCTTGATCGCCCGGCTGACCCGACCGGTCGTGGTGGACGCCGTGCTCCGGGTGGCGGTCCGGCCGCTGCCGGCGATCGGCATCGTCACCGTCGTGGCCGTGGGGACGCTGACCACCGGGGCGGTGGACCTGGCCGCCCGCTCGGACCTGTTCCGGGTGGCGGTGGAGCTGCTGGTGCTCGGGTCGGGGTTCGTGCTGTGGGCGCCGGTGCTGAGCGAGCTGCCCGGGGCGCCGCACCTCTCGGCGCTCGGGCGGGGCGGGTATCTCATCGTGCAGTCGATCGTGCCGAGCTTCTTGTCGATCGTCTGGATCTTCGCCCGGCACTCGCTCTACCCGTCCTTCTCACATGAGGGCTCACACGAAGGAAAGGTCCTCGGGATGACGCCGTTGCTCGACCAGCAGCTGGCCGGGTTCCTGGCCAAGCTCTCCACCATCGCCGTGCTCTGGACGGTGGCCTTCGTGATCATGACCCGGGCCGAGGGGGCCGAGCGCAAGGGGGAGGACGGCGATCCCCTGCTGTGGTCAGACGTCGAGCGGGAGCTGGAGCGAGCCGACCGCAAGGATCGGAAGCGCACGTCGTGGCGGCCGCCGGCCGGCTGGTGAGCCCGCGGGCAGCCGAAGATGGCACACTGGACCGATGGGCAACGCGGTGATGGTCCGTGTCCGCGGCCGACGGTCGCCGACGGACGGTCCGCGACGAGCGACGTCGTCGTCTCGGGCAGAACTTCCTCCGGCCTGACGTCGCCGAGTCTTTCGTCGCGGGGGGATCCTTCGCGCCCGGCGAGCTGGTCATCGAGATCGGTGCCGGCCAGGGCGCCTGCACCTACGCGCTGGCTCGGCGGGGCGTCGAGGTCATCGCGATCGAGCGGGACCCGCACTGGGCGGCGACGCTCCGGCGCCAGGCACGCCGACTGCCCAACCTGTCGGTGGTGGAGGGGGACGCGTTGGCCCAGCGTTTGGACCAACTGGCCGGCGACCGGCCCTATCGTGTCGCGGGGTCGCTGCCCTTCGGCGCCACCACTGCCTTCCTGTGCCACCTCTTCGACGACCCGGGCCGGGGGCCGACGCGGTCGGACCTCATCGTCCAGTGGGAGGTGGCTCGCAAACGGGCGCGCACGCCTCCCACCACATTGCTCTCGACGATCTGGGCGCCGTGGTGGACCTTCGACGTGGTGCAGCGCATCCCGGCCCGAGCTTTCCGGCCGGTGCCCGCGGTCGACGCCGCCGTCCTGCGGGTGACCCGGCGCACCCCGGCGATCCTGCCCGAACGCCTGGCCGGCGGGTTCGCCGACTTCGTGCGTCGGGAGTGGCGGTAACGCTTCCCCGGCGAGGGGGTGGTGCCTGCACCTCTGATCCGATTCCGGCGGGCCGTCGAGGCCGCCGGCCGTCAGGCCAGTGACGCGCTCCGCAGCTCGTCCAACGAGAGCTCCGCGGTCTGATTGCCGCCGCACTGTGGGCAGTGCTCGACGTGGCGCCAGGAACGCAGCAGGCGGGTGCCCTCGGGGTTGAGCAGCACCACGAACGACTCGGAGATGGGGTCGATCTCGAGCCCGTAATAGGGGCGCCATGCTGTGGTGGCGTTGTGCGCATCGAGCGCGAGGCCCTTCAGCACACGGCGGAAGCGGAGCCGCTCGGTGTCGAAGATCCACGTGCTGTGGCATGACTCGAGGATGTACAGAGAATCTTCTGTGGGGGGGACCACGAAACGATCATGCCAGCCGGACGCCGATGTTGGTGCATCGAATCCGGCTCATCTTCGTTACGAAACCATGACAATCTGCATTATGGCTGTTGACACTGCTATTGCGGTCCCGCTTCGTGCTTCCGGCCGATCACCAACTCCCGTTTCGTGGCCAGTTGGCGCAGGGCTGTGGTGAGGGCAATCCGAGTGTCTGCGGGGTCGATGACCTCATCGACCAGTCCACGCTCCGAAGCCGGCCACGGAGTCAGGTAGGCCTCCTCGTACGCCTGCTCCTTTTCGAGGCGCTCGGCGGGGTTCTCGAGGCGGCGGTTGAGGATCTGGACGGCGCCGGTCGCACCCATGACCGCCACCTCGGCCCCGGGCCAGGCGAGGCACAGGTCGTTGCCCACCCCCCTCGAGTCCATGACGATGTAGGCGCCACCGAAGGCCTTGCGCAGGACGAGGCAGATGCGCGGGACGGTGGCCTCGGCGTAGGCGAAGGCGAGCTCGGCCCCGTGGCGGATCATGCCCCGCCACTCGAGGTCCTTGCCGGGCAGGAAGCCCGGCGTGTCGACCAGGCTGACGATGGGCAGGTTGAAGGCGTCGCAGAGGCGGACGAAGCGGGCGGCCTTTTGGGAGGCGGCGATGTCGAGGGTGCCGGCCAGGACGCGGGGCTGGTTGGCGACGAAGCCGACGGGTCGGCCGTCGAGCAAGGCGAAGGCGGTGACGAGTTGGCCGGCCCAGCGGGGATGGAGCTCCCGGAATTCGCCGTCGTCGCTGACGGCCTTGATGACGTCGCGGACGTCGTAGGACGCCGCCTTGCGTTCGGGGATGATGTCCCTGAGCTCCGGGGTGGCGCGCCGCGGGGGGTCGCTGACGGCGGCCAGCGGGGGGACTTCGTCGGTGTTGGACGGCAGGTATTCGAGCAACTCGGCCACGGCCCCGTCGACATCGTCGGACTCGACGGCGCACAGGCCGCTGGCCGTCGCGTGGACGGCCGTGCCCCCGAGCCGGGAGAGGCCGATCCGGATGCCGGTGAACTCCTCGACCATCTGAGGGCCCGAGACGAAGGCGACGGCTTCGGACGTCATGACGACCAGGTCGCACAGGCCGAGCATGAGGGCGGGACCGGAGACGACCGGTCCGGTGACGGCGGCGATGGTCGGTACCTGACCGCTGCATCTGGTGAGAGCGGCCGCCGCCTTGCCCCAACCATGGAGGGCGCCGACGCCGTCGTGGATGTCCGAGCCGCTCGAAGCGACGTAGAAGACGAACGGGATCCCGAGGTTGCGGGCCTGGTCCGCCGCCTCGGCCAGTCGAATGCCGTCGGCGTGGGTGATGGCGCCTCGTCGCATCGAGCCGAGGGCCCGGCAGATGACGACGTCGCGGGCGTTGATGCGCCCGACCGTCGAGGTGACGGCGCCGACGATGCCCTTGCCGACGTCCTCCGCCTCCCGCGGGTGGGCCGTGGTGGTCACTGCCGGACGAATGTAGACGACGGCGGTTCTGTGGCGGACGGGCCGACCATTCTCCCGACGATGGCACGGACGCACGGAGAAGGGGGTCAGGGTCCAGAGCCCGTCGGTCCCCTGAGCACGGCGGCGCTGGCCCGGCTCGGGACCGAGGAGCTGAGGGAGCTGGCGACCCGGGCCTTCGCCGTGCGCTGCTCCCAAGACGCCGTGCTGGCCAGTGTGGGGGCCGAAGTGGACCGGCGCCAGGACTGGCGGGCGAGCGGGGCGACGTCGCTCGGGTCCTGGCTGGTCCAACAGCTCGGGGTCTCGGCTGCCACGGCGCGGGCCTACGCCGAGGTGGCCGCCCACGTGAGCGACCTCCCCCACCTCGCCGCCGGGCTGGCCGAGGGCCGCCTCAACCTCGACCAGGTCCGTGCGGTGCTGGCGGTGGCCACGCCCCGAGAGCGACGCGCAGTGGGCCGAGGCGGCCGGGGCGCTCTCCTTCAAAGACCTCGAGGCGCTGGTGCGTGCAAAGGAGTTGCCCACCCGGGCGTCGGATCGGGCCGACGAGGAGAGGCGCTCGCTGCGCTTCAATCCCGCCCGGCGCAGCCTGGTGGCCCAGTTGCCCCCGCTCTCCTACGCCGAGGTGCGCGCCGTGCTCGAGGCCCGGGTCAAGGCGATGGGCTCAGAGCCCGAGACGCCCCTCGACCAGCGCCTGGCCGACGCCCTGGTGTCCCTGCTCACCAAGAGCGGGACGGCGAATGGGACGGCGGGATCCACCCGGGTTCCCCTGGTGGTGGCCCACGTGCCCTTCGAGGTCTTGGCCGACCCCGACTCGACGCTGGCGGGCGAGCTCGAGCGCGCCGGGCTCATCAGCGCGGACGTGGTCCGGCGCCTGGTCTGTGACGGAGAGGTGATCGTCGCCCTCGACGACGAGGCGGGCCACACCATGTACGAGGGCCGGGCCCGGCGTGATCCGACGCCGGCCCAGCGCCGTGAGGTGTGGCGCCGTGATCGCCACTGCATCTTTCCGGGCTGTGCCCATGTGCTCTTCACCGACTGCCACCACCTCGACGAGTGGCAGGCGGGGGGTCCGACCGATCTGGGCAACCTCGCCTTGTTGTGCACCCACCATCACCACCTGATCCACACCAGGCTCTGGTCGATGACCGGAGACGCCAACGTCGAGGTGCGCTTCGTCGGACCGAGCGCCCAGGTGATGACGACGCGGCCCTCGAGGCTCTGGACCCAGGTCAGCGACCCCGAGGTGATGGCCGAACGACGGGCGGGGGCCGGGCGGGGCGAAGGTGCGGGCGAGGCTGAGGGGGCTGGCGGGGCTGGTGACGCGGCGTCAGAAGGTGGTGGACGCGGGGACCGAGGGGGTTAGGGGCGTAGCCCGAGCGGGCCCGCAGCCTTGGAGTCCGAAACGGCGAGCGATGGCCCGGTGGTGAGGCGCGCCTGGACGGCTGGCGGGTTGCTGGCCGCTGGTTGCTCAGAGGTGGTTGGAGTTCGAATCCGAGCGGCGCCAGGGGCCGGACCGTCCGCCGGACTTCTCCCAGAGGGCCAGATGCTCGATCGTCATCGTGCGGTCGGACGACTTGCACATGTCGTAGACGGTGAGGGCGGCCACGGTGCAGGCGGTCATGGCTTCCATTTCGACGCCGGTCCGGTCGACCGTCTCGACCTGGGCCTCGACCTCGACGTAGTCGTCCCCGATGGAGAAATTGACCCCGATGGAGCCCACCAGGACGGGGTGGCACATCGGGATCAGCTCGGCCGTCCGTTTGGCGGCCTGAATTCCGGCGATCCGGGCCGCCGCCAGCACATCTCCTTTGGTGATGGCGTTATTGGCCACCTTCGTGGTCGTTTCGGGCAGCATCGAGACCCGGCAGCGGGCCAGAGCCCGGCGATGCGTCGGTTCCCGAGGCGTGACATCGACCATGCGGGCTCCGCCCAGCGGGTCGAGATTGGCCAGCATGCGGTCGGACACGAGGAAGGAGTCTACGACCTGGCTGGACGGCTGCCCGACGTCGGATCGCAGCCCGGACGGGTAGACTTGGCAGTCTCAGGAAGCGAGTGCCAAGAGAGCCCGACGGAGGATTCCATTGCCGACCTACGAATACGCCTGCACTGCGTGCGGGCACAAGCTCGAGGCCGTCCAGAGTTTCTCCGACGACCCGCTGACCTCCTGCGACGATTGTGGGGGGTCGTTGCGCAAGGTGTATGGCAACGTCGGCATCGTTTTCAAGGGCAGCGGTTTCTACAAGACCGATTCCCGCAACGGAAACGGAAAGAGCGCTTCGAGCGACCCGTCCGGCAGCGACAGCACGACCAAGTCAGACTCGTCGCCGACGTCCGACTCCGGTTCCTCGGGCTCGGACTCCGGGTCCTCCGGTGACTCGTCGTCCAAGAAGGATCCCTCGCCGACGAAGGATTCGGGCGGCTCGGGCGCGGGCGGCGTGGGTGGTGCAGGTGGCTCGGGCGGGAAGCCCAAGAAGGACTCGAAGTCGACCGCAGCCGCGACATCGAGCTGATCCGACCGTCCGGTCGGGTGGGGCACATGGCCGGCTGGATGGGACGGACTTACGGCTACTCGCCGCTCAGTGACATGTCGGCGATGGCCAGCGTCTGACCGGCGGCGGCGCCGGGCAGCCAGCGCAGATCCCCGCCGATCTCGACGACTGACTGGAGCATCCGCTGCAGCGTCGAGGCAACGGTGATCTCGCGGACGGGCTCGGCCAGGGAGCCGTCACGGATCAGCAAGCCCTCGGCGCCGACCGAGAAGTCGCCACTGACCGGGTTCACGCCCGAGTGGATGCCCGTCACCGACTGCACGTAGAGCCCTTCGCCGACCGAGGCGAGTATCTCGTCGGCCCCCTTCGACCCCGGTGTGAGCACGAGGGCGCGGCAACCGGCGGACGGTGTCCCGGCAAAACCGCCCCGGGTGGCCGAGCCGGTCGAGGACGTGCCGGCCCGCTTGGCGGAGACGGTGTCGTACACGAACATGCGGAGGACGCCGTCGGAGATGAGCACGTTACGCCGGCAGGCGAGACCCTCGCCGTCGTGGGAGGCGGCGCCGTAGGCCAAGGGGTTCGTGGGGTCGTCGACGATTGTCACGGAAGGCGCGGCGACCGTCTCGCCGATGCGGCCGGCGAAGAACGAGCGACCCTTGACGACGGCCTCGCCCGACAGGGCAGAGGAGATCACACCGAGCAGCGTCGACACGACACGGGGGTCGAACACGACCGTGCAGTGCGTCGAGCGTGTCTTCTGGGCCCCGAGCATGCGCACGGCGCGGAGCACCGCGTCGTCCATGGCTTCCTTGGGGACGAGATCACCCGGACCGCGACCGACGGTGAAGCCGGCGCCGGTCTGGGTCTCCTCGGCTTCCCCCGCAATGGCGTCCACGGCGAGGAAGGCTGAGGTGCGCCTCCGGTACGAAGAGATGCCGGTGGTCGAGGCGAGCGCCACTTCGGCACGACTGTCGGAGTAATCGGCCGAGGACACCTGGCGGACGCGGGGATCGGCGGCCCGGGTGGCGCGCTCGAGGTCGATGGCCAGCGCCACCTTCTGCTCCATGGGGGTGGTGGCGACCGCGGGGTCCCAAAGCTCGATCTCCCGGGCGGCGACGCCGTCGGGCGAGGCCAGCAACACGTCGGGGTCGGGGGTGGCGAAGCGGGCGTTGTCGCGGGCGTCGGCCAGCGTGGCCCCGATGACGTCGGGGTCGAGGCTGCCGGCCCAGGCGAAGCCGACACGGGTGCCGGCGGGATCGTCGACGAGGACCCGGATGCCCACGCCCGACGAGTCGGCGGACGTGAGGGACTCGACCTCGCCCTCGTAGGCGCGGACCTCGGTGTCGGTGCCCCGGGCGACGTAGACCTCGAGGCCTTCGCCGCGGCCGGCCCGACCGACGACGTCGGCGGCGAGGTCGAGGAGTTCGGGCGATGAGGAGGTCGGCGTCATGCCGTGCCGCCCAGCGTGACGCCGGTGATACGCAGGGTGGCCTGGCCGCAGCCGACGGGGACGCTCTGGCCGTCCTTGCCGCACGTGCCCGGCGTCATGTCGAAGTCGGTGGCCACGGCGTCGATGCGGCGCAGGACCTCGGGGCCGTTGCCGATGAGGTTGGCGTCCCGGAGGGGCTCGGTGATGCGCCCGTTCTCGATGAGATAGGCCTCGGTGGTGCCGAAGACGAAGTCGCCCGTGGCGGTGTTGACCTGGCCGCCGCCCAGCTTCTTGACGAAGACTCCGTGTGGGGTCTGGGCCACTATCTCGTCGGGGTTCTCGGAACCGGCGAGGAGGTACGTATTGGTCATCCGGACCATCGGGAGGTGCTGGTAGCTCTGGCGTCTTCCGTTGCCGGACGATTTGCGGCCCTCCTTGCGGGCCCGGAGCCAGTCCCACATGTATTCGGTGAGGACGCCGTTCTCGATCAGCACGTTGCGGGCGGGCAGGTTGCCCTCGTCGTCGACGGCGAAGTTGCCCCACTCACCGAGGACGGTGCCGTCGTCGACGAGGGTGACGAGCGGGCTGGCGACGAGCTGGCCGACCTTGCCGGCGTAGACCGAGGCGTCCTTGAGGATGTGGTCGGCTTCGAGGCCGTGCCCGCAGGCCTCGTGGAACAGGATGCCGCCGCTGCCGCCGGCCAGGACGATGGGGACCTCGCCGGAGGGTGCGGGCCGTGCGGAGAGCTTGGTGAGGGCGCGGGTGGCCGCCGTGCGGGCGACGTCCTCGACGGCATGGCGCTCGAAGACCTCGTAGCCCTCGGTGCGGGCGAGGGATTCGTATCCAGTCTGCATGCCGGTGTCGCCGTTGGCGACACAGACGACCGAGAAGCGGGTCCTGATCTGGTCGTCTTGGGCCACGAGGCCCTCGGAGTTGGCGATGAGCACCCGGCGCCGGCCGTCACCGCAGGCGACCTGGACCTGGGAGATGGCGTCGCCGCTGGCTCGAGCGGCCTCGTCGGCTCTGGTCAGGAGCTCGATCTTCCGGGCCTTGTCGACGGACTCCGGGAGGGTCTTGGTGCCGTGGCCGTGCAGGGCCGGCGGGTCGAGGGCGACGGTGCGGGCCCCTCCCCCGCCTTGGCGGGCGACGGAGGCGGCGGCCCTGGCCGCGGCGACCAGGCCGGATTCGGAGAGGTCGGCCGTGTGGGCAAAGCCCGTGGTCTCGCCGTCGACGACGCGGATGCCGGCGCCCCGGTTCCGACCGGACGACAGTTCCTCGATGCGGCGGTCGTCGAGGGTGGCGCTCGTGGTGACGGCGTCTTCGGCGAAGACCTCCGCCATGTCGCCGCCACTGGTGAGAGCGGCGGAGAGGACGCGTTCGAGCACGTCGGGTTCGATGAGGGCGGTGTCAGTCACGGCGGTATCGTAATCGTCGTGCCGGCCAGCCCTTCCGAGACCGAGACGGCCGCGGGACACGGTCCGCACGCCGGCCTGAGTGCCCAACTGGAGCTGACGGTGTCGGAATCCGACACCGCCTTGCATTTCCGTTCCGGTGACGTGCCGGTGCTGGCGACGCCCCGCCTCATCGCCCTGTGCGAGGAGGCGACGTGCCGGGCGACGGACAGCCACCTGACGGCGTCCCAGTCGAGCGTGGCGACCAGGGTGCAGTTCGACCACCTGGCGGCCGTGGCCATCGGTTCGGTGGTGCTGGCCGAGGCGACCCTGGTCAAGGTGGAGGGCCGCCGGCTGACCTTCACCGTCTCCGCCGCCCGCCTCGAGGGCGACGGGGGCGGCCTCGTCGGGGCGGGCCGGGTCACCCGGGTCGTCCTCGACCGGGCGGCGTTCCTGGCCAAGGCGAGCGCAGCCGGCAAGTCCTGAGCGCGACCCCGGACTCGGGGCGGACTTTGCCGCCCGTGCGGACGGGCGGCGTCGGTGCTGGTGCTGGTGCTGGTGCTGGTGCTGGTGCGTGCGGTGCTGGTGCTGGTGGCGATCCGGTCGGTTCGGAGGGACGGACCCGTCTCCTGGCCGGGGCGGGGCCGGTGGTGGCCTCCTTCCTCACCTTCGGGCTCTTCTGGGGCAGCTGGGCGGTGATGCTCTTCTCCATTCAGCGGACCTACTCGTTGAACGACGCCCAGTTGGGGGTGTTGCTGGCGGTCGCCGTCGCGGTGGCGGGTGCGTCGAGTGCGTTCACGGCGCATCTGGCCGACCGGGTCGGGGCCCGCCGGCTGCTGTGGGTGGCCCTCTTCGCCTGGTCCGGGCTTTTGTGCATCCTGCCCCTGACCGAGTCCCGATGGACCTTCTCCCTGGTGCTCGTCCCGCTGATGGTTGCCGGCGGCAGCATCGACACGGCGATGAACGCCGAAGCCTCGCACCGCCTGGTGGATCACCCCTCCTCTTTGGTGCGGCTGCACGCGCTGTTCAACACGGGCGCCCTGTGCGGGGCGGCGGTGGCGGCGTTGCTGATCCACACCGGCATTTCGTGGCGCTGGGTGTGGCCCGGGATCGCCGTCGTCGGCGCCGCGGTAGGTGTGTGGGCGCTGATGACGGACTCGGGTACGGCGATGGCCGGGATGGCTGGGGCTGGGGCTGGGGCGCGAGCGGGAGCGGGAGCGGGAGCGGGAGCGGGCGACGAGCTTGCGGCGGGATTCGAGCGATCCTCGCATCCAGTGCGCCGGCTGCGACAAGACGGATTACTGATCCTCTTGGCCGTCTTCGCCCTGGCCGAGGTGACGGAGGGCGGCGTCGACACCTGGGGCGTTCTCTACCTGCGGAACCACCTGGCGACCGGGGTGTTGCTGGGGGCGGGCGCCTACGTGGTGGGTCAGCTCATGGCGGTGACAACCCGGGGTGCCGGGGGACCGCTGCTCGGCCGCCTCTCCTCCCGGCATGCGCTGATCGTGGGTGGCTGCGTGGCCGGTTCGGGGATCCTTCTTGAGTCGTTGACCTCGTTGTCATGGATGGCCGCCGTGGGCCTGGCCCTCGGGGCGGGCGGCGCATCACTCTTCTGGCCGCTGGTCATGAGCACGGTCAGCCGGCTGGCCACCAAGGTGGTCAGCGCAGTGGGGACGTTCACCGCTGCGGGCTACATCGGTTGGGTGGCGGGCGCCCCGATCGTGGGCTGGGTCTCCCAAACGCTGGGTCCGGCGCACGGTTTGCAGGTCCTTGCGGTCGCCTCGTTCGGGGTGGCCATCTGCACCCTGTTCACGCCCTCGGGAAACGCCACGACCGGGACCAACGGGTAGCCTGTCCTGGCCGCCATGATCCTTCCCAGTATCGAGACGCCCGCCGACATCAAGGGTCTCAGCACCGAGGAACTCGTCCAATTGTGCGAAGAGATCAGGACGTTCATCGTCGATGCCGTGACCACCACCGGCGGGCACCTGGGCTCAAACTTGGGAGCGGTGGAGCTGACGTTGGCCGTCCACCGGGTGTTCGACTCCCCACGCGACGTCATCCTCTGGGACACTGGCCACCAGGCCTACGTGCACAAGTTGCTGACGGGTCGGCGATTCGGCTTCAAGACCTTGAAGCAAGCCGGCGGGATGTCGGGCTATCCCAACCGTTCGGAGTCCGAACACGACTGGATCGAGAACAGCCACGCCTCGACCGCGCTGTCGTATGCACACGGGATCGCCAACGTGTTCAGCCTGCGGGGCATCGACGGAGAGCGTCGGGTGGTGGCGGTCGTCGGCGACGGCGCGCTGACCGGCGGCATGGCCTACGAGGCGCTCAACAACCTCGGTCACTCGGGGCGACGAGTCGTGATCGTGCTCAACGACAACGGTCGCTCCTATGCACCGACGGTGTCGCAGTTGTCGCAGAGCTTGACGTCGCTCCGTTTGAATCCGACCTACACCGCGGCCCGGGAGCGTCTGCGTCTGCGCCTGCGTGAGCTGCCGGCTCTGGGTGGGTTGGCCTACTCGGGCGTGCACTCGGTGACGAGCGCGCTGCGCGAGATGGTGACACCGCACACCTTCTTCGAGGCTCTGGGCGTGCGCTACGCCGGCCCCATCGACGGCCACGACATGGAGCACATGGAGCAGGCGTTCATCCATGCCGCCGAGTGGGACGGCCCGATCGTGGTCCACGTCCTTACTCAGAAAGGTCGGGGTTACGGGCCGGCCGAAGATGACGAGGTCCAGCGCCTGCACGACGTCAGGGCGAACCCGGTGGTCATTGAGAACGCCGTCGGGAGCTCGGCCGGAATGGCCGTCGGGGGCTCGGCCAGCTCGGACGCCGGTGGCGTGGCCTCGCCCGGGTCGATGCCCGAGAGGGCGGCGGACGAGGCGCCGCAAAGTGCGGCAACCTTCGGCGATGCCTTCTCTCGCGCCTTGCTTGCCGTGGCGGAGGAGGATTCCCGGATCGTCGCACTGACGGCGGCCATGCCCGGCCCGACCGGACTGCTCTCCTTCCAGGCTCGATTCCCCGAGCGGTTCTTCGACGTGGGTATCGCCGAGCAGCACGAAGTGACTTCTGCGGCCGGCATGGCAATGGCAGGGTTGCGGCCCGTGGTGGCGGTGTACTCCACGTTCTTCTGCCGGGCGTTCGACCAGGCCAACTTGGACGTCGGCCTGCACGGGTGCCCCGTCGTCTACATGCTCGACCGGGCCGGCATCACGGGTGACGACGGGCCGAGCCACCATGGGGTGCTCGACATCGCGCTGGCGCTGTCGATTCCCGGCATGACCGTGTTCGCACCGTCGGCGGCGGAAGAGATCGAGCCGATGTTGCGGAGCGCGCTCGCGCTGCCGGGCCCTTCATCGATTCGCTACCCCAAGGGCGTGGCCCGCCACATCGATCCGGCTGAGGTCGGCCAGGGGCTCGAGGCGAAGCAGCTGCGTGAAGGCGACGGGTCGGTCTGCCTGCTCGGCGTGGGCAAACTCGTCGCGGCGTGCCTCGACGCGGCGGCGGAGCTGTCTGCCGAGGGGATCGAGGTAACGGTCTGGGACACCCGGGTCGTGTCACCGCCCGATCCGGCAATGGTGGCCGATGCCGCCCGGCACGCGCTCGTCGTCACGGCCGAAGACGGGGTGCGGCACGGGGGCGCCGGTGCGTTTCTCCTCGACGCCGTGGACACCCAGGCCGAATCGGCTGGGCTGCTCGCTCCGGCAACGCGCCGACTGGGCATCCCCCGCCGGTACATCGACCAGGGCAAGCCTGACGACATCCTTTCCAGCCTCGGCCTCGACGGGGCCGGTGTCGCCGAAAGCGTGCGCCGGGCCCGGCTGAGGGTTCCGCTCGACCGCTGACCCTCCCCCCGCTCTGCGGTTCGGGGTGGTCGTCGAGGGGGTTTATTCAGACGGGCTGGTTTGCGCCGCTCTGTCGTACGAAATCGTTGACGGCGTAATACGCCTCGATCGACTCGCCCGCGTCTCCCCAGAAGCCCTCCTGCACGTCGTGCGCCATGACGGCTTTGGAGACGTAGTGGTTGTTGACGTCGGTGATCTCGAGCTCGCCGCGCCCCGAGGGCTCCAGGTCACCGATGATGTCGAACACCCCGGCCTCGTAGCAGTAGATGCCTGTCACGCAATAGTCGGACTTCGGGTTCTCGGGCTTCTCCTCGATGTGGGTGACCCGGCCGTCATCGCCGAAGACCGGAACACCGAGGTGACGGAGATGCTCGGGCTCGGGGACCCGTGACAGCAAGATGCGCGCTCCTGTCGGATCCGCACTGAAGGCGTCGACCATGGGCTTGATGGATTGCTCGAGGACGTTGTCGGCCAGCATGACGAGCACCGGATCGCCACCGGCGAAGTGTTCGGCCAACCCAAGGGCCTCGGCGATGCCACCGGCCTTCTCCTGGTAGGCGTAGGACAGCTGGTGAATGCCGTACTCGCGGCCGTTCCCGAGCAGCCGGAGGAACTCGCCGGCGTGCGTTCCCCCGGTGACCAGCATGATCTCGTCGATCCCACTCGACACAACCGCCTCGATGGACCACTCGATCATGGGGCGATCGAAAATCGGCAGGAGGTGCTTGTTGGTGATTCGCGTCAGAGGGTAGAGGCGCGAACCCGTCCCACCCGCCAGAATGACACCCTTCACGGCCAAACCTCCTCTCCGCGGTCGACGCCGCGTGTCTAGTCGAAAGTCAGGACGCCACGCGCCACCCGGCCGGCATGCATTTCGTCGACCACATCGTTGAAGCGGTCGAGCGGCCGGGTGAGTGAGACCAGCTCGTCCAACATCAGGCGCCCGGACTTGTAGAGGTCCACCATGAGCGGGATGTCGTGGTGCGGCCGGGCGGAGCCGTACCGGCAGCCCAGCAATCCCCGGTCCACGTAGGCGAGGGCATTGACGTCCACCGCGACCTCGGTGCCCCGGGGCGGGATTCCGATGGCCACGGCGTTTCCGGCCCAATCGAGGCAGTCGAGCGCGCTGCGCAGCACGGCCGGGTGCCCCACGCAGTCGAAGGCCCAGGTGACGCCACCGAGCGGGAAGAGGGCGCCGGCGGCCGACTCCTTGTCGGCGGGCACCAGCTCCCGCACAGCCGCGGCTGCGTCCCCCTGGTTGGCGTCCACGAAGTGGGTGGCACCGAACCGACGGGCCAGGTCCTCCTTGGCGGCGATCGTATCGACGGCGACGATGCGCGTGGCCCCGGCGATGCGCAAGCCCTGGATGACGTTGAGCCCGACGCCGCCCACGCCGAAGACCGCCGCGGTGTCACCGGGTCGAGCCTTGGCCCGGTTGAGCACGGCACCGACGCCGGTGAGCACACCGCAACCGATCAGGCAGGCGGACGACAGTGGGACGTCCCTGGGGATGCGCACCGCCTGCACCTCGTTGACGATGGTGACCTCCGAGAAGACCGAGGCGGCGGCAAAATTCGACGCCGGTTCTCCCTTGAAAGTGAACGGCGTCGTGATGTTCCCGAGCGAGCTCTTGCACCAGGTCGGGTGTCCGGTGCTGCAGGCCCGGCACGCACCGCAGCTGGCCAGCGTGGCGATCACCACATGGTCCCCGGGTTTCACGGAGCGCACGGCGTCACCCACGGCCTCGACGATCCCCGCCCCCTCGTGGCCGAGCACCGCCGGCGCCGGGAACGGGATGGTGCCGTCGATGACCGAGAGGTCCGAGTGGCAGACCCCGGCCGCCTGCATTCGGATCTGAACCTCGTTGGCACCCGGCGCTCGCACCTCGAGCTCGTCGGTGACCTCGACCCCTGCGCCGGTGTAGACGATGCCTCGCATCTCGTTGCTCCTCTCGGTTGTCCTACGACTCGTTCGCCGCGGTCACCACACGGTCGAGACCGGCCGCATGGCGATCACGGAGCTCCCGTTTGAGCACCTTCCCACTCGCATTGACGGGAAGGGCATCGACCAGGACGACGCCGCGGGGGACTTTGTAGTTGGCCATGGTGCCCCGGGACCAGTTGAGAACGGATCGCCCCAGCTCGTCGGGGTCGGAGCCGGGCTGCGCCGGCACCACGTAGGCACATCCGACCTCGCCCATGCGCTCGTCGGGAACGCCGACGACGGCGACCGCCGCCACACCCTCGTGGTTACGGAGGAGGGCCTCGATCTCGGCGGGATAGGCGTTGAACCCGCCCACGACGTACATGTCCTTGAGCCGGTCGGTGATGGTCACGTTGCCGGCCTCGTCCATGACCGCGATGTCGCCGGTGTGGAGCCAGCCTCCGGCGTCGATGGCCTCGGCCGTCGCCTCGTCGTTGCCCCAGTAACCGGACATCACGGTGTAGCCCCGGACGACGATCTCGCCGGGCTCACCGGTCGGAACGGGTCGGCCGTCCACGACGGTCCGCACCTCGAGGCCGGGGATGGCCCGCCCCGAGGTGTTGGCGACGATCTCGGGCGGATCGGTCCGGCGGCACATCGTGACGGTGCCGCACGACTCCGTGAGCCCGTACGCGGTCAGGACGGTGGTAAATCCCAGCTCGTCGCCCATCGCCTTGACCAGCTCGACGGGCACGACGGCCGCGCCCGTGACACCGAGACGCAACGACGAGAGGTCGTACTCCGAGCGGCGAGGGTCCTGCAGCAGCGTCTGGTACAGCGTCGGCGGTCCCGGCAGCACGCTGATCCGCTCGGCGGCGATGCGCTCCATCACGGCGCCGGCATCGAAGACGGCCTCGGGCACGACGGTGGCGCCCGCCATGAGGCAGGCCAGGATGCCCGCCTTGTATCCGAACGTGTGAAAGAAGGGGTTCACGATCAGGTAGCGGTCGCCCGCTCCCAGGCCGACCACCGACGACCAGGTGCCGAAGGTGCGCAACGACTGGGCGTGCGTGGTGGCGGCCCCTTTCGGGTAGCCCGTCGTGCCGGACGTGAAGATCAGGTCGGAGGTGTCGTCGGGTCCGACGGCGTCGGCGCGGCGCGCCGTCTCGGAGGGGTCGACGTCGCTGCCGGTGGCCAGGAAGTCGGACAGGCCGATCGGGGACACGTCGGGACCGGAGTCGCCGTCCGAGCGATGGGTCGCGTCGGTGGTGCCGCGGAGCAGGACGATCCGCACGAGGTCTCCGACGTCCTCGCCGGCCAGGAGAGCGGGGTAGTCGACGCCCAGGAAGCCCCGCACGGTCACGAGCAGGGTCGCGCCGGACGAGCGCAGGATGTAGGCGGCCTCCGCGCCCTTGAAGCGCGTGTTGAGCGGCACGAGCACGGCTCCGGTGCGGAGCGCGCCGAGCGCGGCCAGCATCCATTCGGCACAGTTCGGTGCCCACATGGCCACCCGGTCGCCGGCATCAACCCCGGCGGCGACGAAGGCGCGGGCGTAACGGTCGACCTCCGACGCCAACTCGGCGAAGGTCAGCCGGACCTCACCCTCGACGAGGGCCTCGAGGGAGGCGTGGCGGACCGCGGCGTCCTCCACCAGGCGCGGCACGGTTCCCCAGATCAGGTCCGCCCTCGGGTCCTCCTGGTCGGCGGGCGCACCGCCGATACCGCCCGACGGCGCCCCAATGGGGTGGCTGGCGGAGGTGGTCACGGGTGCTGGCTGCTGACCGAGATGATCTCGCCGCTCATATAGGACGAGTAATCACTGGCCAGGAAGACGATGACGTTGGCGACCTCCCACGTCTCGGCGCCCCGGCCGAAGAGTTCGCGCCGGCGCAACACGGCCAGGTCATCGTCGGGGATGGCCCGGTTGAGGAACGGGTGCTCGGCCAGACTGGGTGACACTGCGTTCACCCGGACCCCCGACGGTGCCGCCTCGGCGGCGGCGCAGCGGGTGAGGGCCATGACGCCGGCCTTGGCCGCGGCATAGTGAGCCTGGCCCGGTTGGGCCCGCCATCCGAGGACCGACGCATTGTTGACGATGACGCCGCTGCGCTGGGGCAGGAGACGGCTCATGGCGGCCCGGGTGCAGCGGAACGTGCCCGTCAGCGTGATGTCGAGCACGGTGGACCATTGCTCGTCAGTCATGTCGACCAGGGGCACCGTGCCACCGAGCCCGGCGTTGTGCACGGCCACGTCAATGCGGCCGAACCGGGCCACGGCACCCTCGTAGAGCGCCCCGACCTGGGCCTCGTCGGTGACGTTGCAGGCGATGGCGTGGACCCGATCGGTGCCTGCCTCGCCCGCCAGCTGCTCGGCCGTCTCGGCCAGGCGCCGTTCGTGGGCGTCGGAGACGATGACCGCCGCGCCCTCCTCGAGGCAGCGACGGGCGGTGGCGGAGCCAATCCCGGTGCCTGCCGCTGCGGTGACGATCACCACCTTGTCCTCCAGCAACCCGTGACCGGTGGGGGCTGATGGCGGCGGGGGTGGGTCGAAGGGTGTATCGAGGCTCGTGCTCACGCTGCCCCTTTCGGTTCGGCGGGGAGGCCGAGGACACGTTCCCCGATGATGTTGCGCTGTATCTCGTTCGAGCCGCCGTAGATGGTCTCGGAGCGGGCGAAGAGGAACGAGCGCTGGAGGTCGTCGAGGCCGTAGCCGTGGTTCTCGGGGAGCTCGTCGCCGTCGAGAACCGTCGCGCCGGGCCCGAGGATGCTCATGGCGAGTTCACCCAGGCCCTGATGCCAGCTGCTCCAGTAGAGCTTGGCGATCGACGCCTCGGGCGGGGCGACCGGGCCGTCGACACCCGAGAGGCTGCGCAGCGTGTTGTAGCGCATGATGGTCAGCTCGATGTGGGCTTGGGCGAGGTTCTGGCGCACGACGGGGTCGGTGGTGCGGCCATCGTGGCGGGCTCGGTCGAGGAGGCGGTCGAGCTCACGGCGGAACGAGAGCTGATGGCCGAGGAGGGCGACGCCGCGCTCGAAGGCCAATGTGGCCAGGGCGACGCGCCAACCGTCGCCGACCTCGCCGACGACGTTGTCGACGGAGGTGCGGGCGCCGTCGAAGAACACCTCGTTGAACTCGCTGGTGCGGGTCAACTGCATGATGGGCCGGACCTCGATCCCTGGCTGCTCCATCGGGACGAGGAGGTAGGACAATCCCTTGTGGCGGGTGGTCTCGGAGTCGGTGCGACAGACGACGAAGCACCAGTCGGCCTGGTGGGCCAGGGACGTCCACACCTTCTGACCGGTGACGACCCACTCGTCGCCGTCACGGACGGCCTTCGTCTTGACGTTGGCCAGGTCGCTCCCGGCGTCGGGCTCCGAGTAACCCTGGCACCAGAGCTCGGTGCCCTGACGGATGGGCGGGAGGAACCGTTCCTTTTGCTCAGGCGTGCCGTAATGGATGAGCGTCGGGCCCAGCAGCCCCTCGCCGAGGACCGAGACGCGGCCGGGGGCCGCGGCCCGGGCGTACTCCTCGTTGAAGATGACCTGCTCGGTGATGGAGGCGCCCCGTCCGCCGTACTCGACGGGCCAGCCGAGGCAGGTCCACCTCGCTTCGGCCAGGACCTTCTCCCAGCGCAGACGGACGTCGAAGCCGTACGTCTCGTCGCCCGAGCCCCCACGGCCTCCCAGCTCGGCGAACTCGCCGACGAGATTCTCCTCGAGGAAGCGCCGGATTTCGTCGCGAAACGCGACGTCCTCGGGTCGATCTCGCAGATCCATCGTCCGGGGAGCGTAGCGAAGCCCGTGGGCGTCATCTGACGGGGCGTCAGATCGGGGTCAGGAGGGGTCGGGAGGGGTCGGGAGGGGTCGGGAGGGGTCGGGAGGGGTCGGGGTGGCGGCCGGACATGGGCACGGGTGGGATCGGGGCGGCGGCACCACGGCCAGGGCGCATCGTATGGTGGCGGCCGGGTGGGGCTGGAATACTCGGGGCCGTCGCGGATGGGGAAGGGAGGCACCATGCCCTACTCGCAGGGCCGGGTCGTCCATGATGCGGACGCCCACATCATGGAGACGCCGACGTGGTTGCGGGACCATGCCGAAGCAGCGTTCCGGGACCGCCTGCCCGTGCTGGCGTACGTGAGCGGAAACGAGCTGCGCCAGACGGGTGACCCGGCGGAGCAGCAGGCCGACCTCGTGGCGTCGTTCGACCGGTTGGCGGCCAAGCACGCATCGGTCGAGTATCGAGCCGACGAGGAGTCCGAGATCATGGCCCGGAAGAACTTCGCGGCGACCGGGTCGTTCATCGCGGCGGACCGGCCCCGGGCGCTGGACCTGCTGGGCTTCTCGAGCCAGCTGGTGTTCAACACCTTCCACAACTCCCGGTTGCACGACTTCGAGCATGGCGACGACGTCGAGCTGGCCTATGCGGCGGCCCGGGCGCACAACCGCGGGATGATCGAGTTCTGCTCGGTCGATCCCCGGCTGTTGCCTTCGCTCTATGTGCCGTTGTGCGACGCGGAGCGGGCCGTGGCGGCGACGGGGGACGCATTGGGGGCGGGGGCGGCGGCGCTTCTGGTGGCCTCGGGGTGTCCGCCCCGGTACTCGCCCAGCCACACGTCCTTGTACGGCGTGTGGGCCCAGGCGGAGGAGGCCGGTGTGCCGGTCGTCTTCCACGTGGGCGGGACGGGCGACCTGATCGACCACACCTACTTCGTCAACGGGCGGCCGATCCCGCCGGACTTCCACGGGGGCGAGGAGAACTTCCGCTCGGTCGACTACATGGGGATCCCGGCGCCGCCGGCGCAGACGCTGGCGACGATGATCTTCGACGGGGTGCTCGAGGCGTTTCCGGCGTTGCGGATCGGGGTGATCGAACAGGGCGCGATCTGGGTACCGTCGTGGCTGCGCCAGATGGAGTCGGCCTTCGACGCCTTCGGGCGTCACGAAGAGCGTTTACGGTCGTTGTCGCTACGACCGAGCGAGTACGTGCACCGGCAGGTCCGCTTCACGCCGTATCCGACCGAGGACGTGGGGTGGATCGTGCGGGAGGGTGGTCCGGATCTCGTGATGTTCTCGTCTGACTATCCCCACGTCGAGGGGGGCCGAAGGCCTCTGGAGCGCTTCGAGGCATCGCTCGGGGACGCGGGCGAGGACGTACGGCGGGCGTTCTACACGGACAACTTCGTGTTCTTGATGGGGCGGGCGGCGGACGCGCTGGCGGCGTGACCGGTCGGCGACGGGTGAGACCACGGGACGGGCTCGGATACGGAACGGGAACGGGGCCCGGCGAGGGCACGGAGAGGTTGATGGAATGAGCACGACACCGATGACCGAGGTGAACGGCCACGTCGAGGCCGGCTTCGAAGGGGTGCGAGAGGCATTCGCGGCGAACTTCGAGCGTGGTCTCGAGGTCGGCGCCGGCCTCTGCGTCCACCTCGACGGGCACAAGGTGGTCGACCTCTACGGGGGCGCCTTCGACGAGGCGGGGACCACGCCGTACGGGCCCGACACGCTCCAGTTCGTCTTTTCGTCGACGAAAGGAGCAACGGCGGCGTGCGCCCACCTCCTGGCCCAGCGTGGGTTGCTCGACTTCGACGAGCCGGTCGCCACGTACTGGCCGGAGTTCGCCCAGGCCGGGAAGGGCGACATGCCCGTCCGCCACCTGCTGTCCCACCAGGCCGGGCTGCCCGCCGTCGACCGGACCCTGACGACCGAGGAGTTCCTCTCGTGGGAGCCGATCGTGGCCGCCCTGGCCGAACAAGCTCCCTTGTGGGAGCCGGGGACGGCGCACGGCTACCACGCGGTCTCGTACGGGTATCTCGTCGGCGAGGTGGTGCGGCGGATCAGTGGTCGGTCCCTCGGGACCTTCTTCGCCGACGAGATCGCCCGGCCCCTGGGCCTCGACTTCTACATCGGCCTGCCGGGTGAGCTCGAGTCCCGGGTCTCCCCCATTGTCGCCGGATCGATCTTCAGCGCAGTGGCCGGTGGTGGCGGCGGCAACAGCGGCGGCGGCGGCTTCGACTACTCGAAGACCCTCCTGGCACGCGCCCTCAACCTGGCCGGCGCCATCCGGGACCGTGACTGGATGAACCTCCCCGCATGGCATGCCGCCGAGATGCCCGCCGCCAACGGGATCACCAACGCTGTCTCGCTGTCTCGCATGTACGCCGGCCTGACCGGGACGGTCGAGGGAGGGCCCTCCGAGCCTCTCTTGACCGGGGAGGAGATCGAGAAGGCCCGCACCGTCCTGACCTTCGGCGAGGACAAGGTCTTCGCGTCGGTCGGCATGCCGATGAGCCAGAAGATCGGTCTCGGGTACTGGGTGGCCAGCCCCGAGGCCCTCTACGGAGGCGAGGGGGCGTTCGGGCACTCAGGGGCCGGCGGCTCGTACGGCTTCGTCGACCCGGAACGCAAACTGGCCGTGGGATACGCCATGAACAAGATGTCGGTCGAGCTCCTCGACCCACGACCCCACGGCATCGTCTCGTCGATCTACCAGGCCATCGGGGCGGAGCCGAAATACTTCTAAGGCTGCGGCGGTTGTAGCAGGGTCAAGAGAAAAGAGGGCTTCGCACCAATGGGATTGTTCACCCGCCACCATGAGACCGAGTCACAGGACACCGTCTACGAAGTCGCCAAGACCGAGGAAGAGTGGAAGGACCAGCTGTCCGCTGAGCGCTATGCCGTGCTCCGGCGGGCCGGCACCGAGCCGGCCTGGTCGGGCGACCTGCTGCACGTGGACGGCGATGGGGTCTTTCATTGCGCCGGTTGTGGCGCCGAGCTGTTCGACACCGATGCCAAGTTCGAGTCGGGGTCGGGATGGCCCAGTTTCGACCGGGCGAAGGCGGACGGGACCGTCATCGAGCGCTCCGACCGCAGCCACTGGATGGCTCGGACCGAGATCGTGTGCGCCAAGTGTGGCGGCCATCTCGGACACGTGTTCCCCGACGGGCCGACCGAGACGGGGAGGCGCTACTGCGTGAACTCCCTGTCCCTCACCTACGAGCAGGAAGGCGGCCAGTAGGGTCGAAGCGGGCCTCGAGGCGGGTCGACTCCGCCCCGAGGCCCGTGCGCCGCAACTGCGGGGCACCGAGCGCAAGCGCCCCGCATGATGTCGGCGACTTCGTCCGGCCGGATCCGGTCAGTCGGAGAGGGCGGACGTCGTTCGTCGTCGGGTGGTTCGAAGGCGCCACAGCGCCCCGGCCCCGACGGCCACCGTGCAGAGGCCGGCCCAGGCCGCCGTCATGGGCACCGTGCGGAGCCGTACGACGACCTCCGTCGACAACCGGAGCAGGTTTCCGGACCAGCCCGACCGCACCACGAGCCAAGGCGTCACTCAGGCCTCGACCACGACAGGTTCGGCCGACTCCGCGTCGCCCTCCAGCGCGGTCGACGCCCCCCGTCGCTCCACCCGCTGCACGTCCGCAGTCGCGAAGCGCAGGCTCGGACCAACCTCGTCCGCGGTGATCTCGACCTTGGAGCGGTGCTCCCCTTCCTCGGTCTCCCACGTCCGCTGCTCGAGGCGGCCGGTCACCACGACCCGCATCCCCTTGCTCAGGGACAGGGCGACGTTCTCGGCCAGGTCACGCCAGCAGATCACATCGAAGAACGACGTCGACTCCTGCCACTCCTGGGTCGTGCGGTCCTGCCAGCGCCGGTTGACCGCCACCCCGAGCTGGGTTGTCGCCTGCCCCTCCCGGGTGTAGCGGATCTCCGGCTCACGGGTCAGGTTGCCCGTGATCGTCGTCGTGTTGGCCATGTGGTTCCTCGCTTTCGTCGTGCTCCTCCGTGGAGGGCACGGCGCAGTGTGCAGGGACGCACTTGCCGGAAACCTTGCTCAAACCCTTGCTGAGCGGAAGTTTCAAAAGAAATTCGTCAGGACTTCGGCTTCAGCCCCAGGGTGCGCAGGAGGGAACCAAGAACCGGGAAGGTTCCCCGCCGCCAGGTCAGGCCGAGCCGGCTCTGCTGCGTCCACCGACGTAGTAGGCCAAGAATCCCACCACGAGCGCACCCAAGATGATCCAGCGCACCACCGCAGTCTCGACCGACGTGGGAGACCCGTTCGAGCTGATCTCGGCAAAACCGCCTCCGATGACCAGGGCTGCGAAGGCGATCACGAAGCAGACCAACGAGGCCTTCCGGGCGCCGTTGCGCAGGAAGCGGGACTGCGAGGGGTCCGGTCGGGGACGCCGGCCGTTCTCGTCGTCGACCGTCATCGCGCGCCTGGCCCAGTGAGGTGGGGAACGGCTAGACGTCCAAGAAGCGCCGGATGGCGACGAGCGAACCGATGGAGCCGATGGCCATCCCCACCACCACGATGACCACGTTCGTGAGCAGGACCTCGGTCCCGGTCATTTGCATGGTGGTGAAGATGTTGCTGGTCTTCCCGCCACCGGCGTGGTCGATGAAGAGATACATGACGTACACCACCCCCGCGGCCACCAACGAGCCGACGAAGCCCTGCAACAACCCTTCGGACATGAAAGGTATTCGGATGAACCAGTTCGTGGCGCCCACGAGTTTCATCACTGAGACTTCTCGTCGCCGCGCAAAGATGGCCATCCGGATGGTGTTCAGGATCAGCACGGCCGCCGACACGATCAGCACGATGGCAATCGTCAGGCAGACCCACTTCGAGACGTTGATCACCGTCTCCTCGTTGCGAATGGTCTGTTGAGGTTCCGTCACCTGTGCAACCCCGGCTGTGCCGCTGAACGTCCGCACCACCTGGGCCGCGTCGGAGAGGACGACCGGCGCGCACCAGAAGGACGTGGGCATCTCGCTCTGGGTGGTGGCCTGGAAGACGTCCGAGGGGAGGAGCTGACGGGCCTCTTTGAAGTTCCGTTGCTTGTCCCAGTACGCGCAGGGCTGGACCACATAGTTGAGCTGGGACAGCTCGGTCTTCACTGCGGCGATCTCATCCTTGCTGGCCGCCGGCTCCATCCAGACCGTGACCTTGGTACCCCGTTCGAGCGTTCCCGTGGCGTTGGCCGAGCCCTGGCGGAGCAGAAGCGCAGCGCCCACCAGCGAGAGGGAGACGGCCACGGTCAGGATGGCGGCCACGGTCATCAACCGGTTGCGCCACAGGTTCGATGCCGTCTCGCGGACGACGTAGTCGACGGATACCGCCATCTTCAGCCCGCCGCGACCACGTCGGACGGCGGCTGCGATGATCCGTCGAAGCCGTAGACACCGCGGGCCTGGTCGCGCACCATGACGCCATTGCTGAGCTCGAGCACCCGCCGACGCATCTTGTCCACCAGCACCTCGTCGTGCGTGGCCACGACGACCGTCGTCCCGGTCCGGTTGATGCGGTCGAGAAGTTGCATGATGCCCTGGCTGGTCTGCGGGTCGAGGTTTCCGGTCGGCTCGTCGGCCAGCAGAATGAGCGGCCGGTTGACGAACGCTCGAGCAACCGCGACACGCTGCTGCTCGCCACCGGAGAGCTCACCTGGCAGGTTGTCCCGCTTCGAGGCCAGTCCGACCAGGTCCAGTACCTGGGGGACCTGGTTGGCCACCACGTGTCGGGGGCGCCCGATCACTTCGAGGGCGAAGGCCACGTTCTCGAACACGCTCTTGTTGGGCAGGAGCCGAAAGTCCTGGAAGACGCAGCCGATATTGCGACGCAGGTAGGGAACCCGCCATTTGGGCAGCTCGACGATGTTGCGGCCGGCCTCGAGGATCTGACCGCTGTCAGGCAGCTCCTCTCGGAGCAGAAGGCGGATGAGCGTCGTCTTGCCCGAGCCGGAGGCGCCGACGATGAAGACGAACTCGCCCTTGTCGATCTCGACGGTGACGTCACGCAACGCGACGGTCGAGCCCTTGTACGTCTTGGTTACGTTCTCGAATCGAATCATCAGTTGGAAGGAGTGTCGCCCTTGCCGCAACGGCAGGACACCCGCTAAATGCTACTAACAGCAGGTGAGGGATTTGGGTCATCGCTTCCGGTGCAGGTCACGGCGGGGGATTCGACCGTATCGGGACAGTGCAAGCGGGGTTCGGCCCCGGGTTGGGCCAGGCCGGGTTAGGCCGGGTTAGGCCGGGCGAGCCCGGGTTAGGCCGCCCCCACTTCACGCTGTCGCCGCAGCTCGGCCTCCATGAAGGCTTCGAGGTCACCGTCGAGCACGGCCTCCACGTTCCCCGTCTCGTAGTTCGTCCGCAGGTCCTTGACCAACTGGTACGGCGCCATCACGTACGAGCGGATCTGGTTGCCCCACGCGTTGTCCACCCGCTCGCCGCTCAGCGCGTCCATCTCGGCCCTTCGTTCGGCCCGGGCCCGCTCGGCCAGCTTGGCGCCGAGGATCTGCATGGCCTTTGCCTTGTTCTGGTGCTGCGAGCGCTCGTTCTGGCACGACACCACGATCCCCGTCGGCAGGTGGGTCAGTCGCACGGCCGAGTCCGTCTTGTTCACGTGCTGGCCGCCCGCCCCCGACGACCGATAGGTATCGATGCGCAAGTCCTTCTCATCAATGTCCACTTCGGCCGACACGTCCTCGAGGAACGGCGTCACGTCCACGGAGGCGAAGCTGGTCTGGCGCCGGTGCTGCGAGTCGAAGGGCGACATGCGGACCAGACGGTGCACGCCCCGCTCGGTGGCCAGCAACCCGTAGGCAAAGCGCCCGTGCACGATGAAGGTCACCGACAGCAGCCCCGCCTCCTGCCCCTCCGTGGCCTCGTCCACCTCCACCGTGAAGCCTCGACGCTCGGCCCAGCGCTGGTACATGCGCAGCATCATCTCGGTCCAGTCCTGGGCGTCGGTCCCGCCCGCCCCGGCGTGCACCTCGCACACGGCGTCGAGCTCGTCGTACTCACCCGAGAACAGCGACTGCAGCTCGAGCGCGCCCAGCCGGACGCCCAGCCCGTCGACCGTCTCGACGAGTTCGGTCTCCAGCGGGGCATCCCGGGAGCCCTCCGCCGCCGACTCCTCGGTCAGCTCGAGCAGTGCCCGGGCGTCGTCGAGCGCCCCCCGCAGCCCGACCAGCTGATCGAGGTCGGCCGAGACGCGGCCCAGCTCCTTGGTCACCGCCCGTGCGTTGTCCGGGTCGTCCCACAGGTCCGGCCGCGCCGCTTCGGTTTCGAGCTCGGCCCGACGAGCCTCGAGCTTGTCCAGCCCGAGGTAGCGCTCGGCCTCGCTCAGCCGTTCCGCCAGCGCCTCGAGCTCGGAGTGGAAGTCGCGGGGTTCTGACGAGTGCGAGGCCGCGGGGCCGTCAGGCGGCGCCATGACAGAACTTGTACTTCTTGCCGCTGCCGCACCAGCACGGCTCGTTGCGTCCGATCTTCTCGTGCTCCGCCTTGACGATCGGCGTCAGTGCGTCGGGATCGGGTGTCGCCGGCTGCTTCACCTGGGTCCCCCGCCCTCGGGCCCGACCGCTGCCATTCCCGTTGCCCGAACCGACCTCGTCGCCGGAGGGCGTCGGCAGGATCGGCGTCTGCGCCGGCACGGCCACCCCGGCATCGGCGGCCAGCAAACCGGCCATCGAGCCGGTCTCGGCCACGGGGTCGTCGGCCGCCGCGTACACCGCCCTGTCCAGGTCGGGCTCGGGCGCCGCCTGCTGCACGGCCTCCACGTGGAGGATGTAGCGCAGGTAGTCGTTGTCGATGACCTCGAGGAGCTGGCCGAACATGGAGTAGCCCTCCTGCTGCCACGCGTTGAGCGGGTCGGCCTGGACGGTCCAGCGCAGGTGGATGCCGTCCTTGAGGTTGTCCATCTCGGTCAGGTGGTCGCGCCAGCGGGCGTCCATGAGCTGGAGGTAGACGTCCCGCTCGATCTGGCGCATGGTCTCCGCCCCGCCCGGCATGGCCTGCGCGTGAGCCTCGTAGTAGTCCAGCGCCTCCTCCACGATGGACTCGACCAGCTGGTCGGTCGTCGCCGCCTGCGAGAGATCGTCGGGCGTGAACTTCGTCGGGTAGTAGACCCCCAAACCGTCGACCAGGCCCTTGAGGTCCCAGTCCTCCTCGAATTCGGTCGGGCAGTTCTCGGCCACCACCTTCTCGGCCGCCCCGGCCAGCAGATCCTCGGTGTGCGACTCGAGGTCGTCGCCGTCGATGATCTGCAGGCGCCGCTCGTAGATGACCTTGCGCTGCTGGTCCATCACCTCGTCGTACTTGAGGTTGTCCTTGCGGATCTCCGCGTTGCGGGCCTCCACCGTGTTCTGCGCCCGCTCGATGGCCTTGGCCACCGTCTTGGACTCGATCGGCACGTCGTCGGGCAGGGTCCGCCCCATCACCCAGGACATGGCCCCGGTGGCGAACAGCCGCAGCAGCTCGTCCTCCAGGCTGAGGTAGAAGCGGCTCTCTCCCTTGTCGCCTTGGCGACCGGAACGGCCCCGCAGCTGGTTGTCGATGCGCCGGCTCTCGTGGCGCTCTGACCCGAGCACGTAGAGCCCGCCCAGCTTGCGCACCTCCTCGCCCTCGGACCGACAGACGCGCCTCCATGGAGGCCTGCCGCCGTGACAACTCGAACGCCCCCTCCTCGGTGGTCACGTCGGTGCCCTCGGCCGCCAACTCGTGGGAGGCCAGCAACTCGGCGTTCCCGCCCAAGATGATGTCGACGCCCCGCCCGGCCATGTTGGTGGCCACGGTGACGCCGCCCCGCCGGCCCGCCTGGGCCACGATCTCGGCTTCCCGGAAGTGCTGCTTGGCGTTCAACACGTTGTGCGGGATGCCCCGCTTCTCGAGCAGCCGCGACAGCAGCTCGGACTTGGCCACCGACGCCGTGCCGATGAGCATGGGCTGGCCCGTCTCGTGACGCTCGGCCACGTCGTCGACCACGGCGTTGAACTTGGCCTCTTCGGTCTTGAAGACGAGGTCCGGATTGTCCGCCCGGATCATCTCCTTGTTGGTCGGGATGGGCACCACGGGCAGGCCGTACGTGCCGGCGAACTCACCCGCCTCCGTCTCGGCCGTACCGGTCATGCCGCCCAACTTCTCGTACATGCGGAAGTAGTTCTGCAGCGTCACCGTGGCCCAGGTGTGGTTCTCCTCCTTGATGGAGACCCGCTCCTTGGCCTCGACCGCCTGGTGCAGGCCGTCGGACCAGCGCCGCCCTTCCAACGTGCGGCCGGTGAATTCGTCGATGATCTTCACCTCCCCCTGGGCCACCAGGTAGTCCTTGTCCCGGTGGTAGAGGTCTTTCGCCGTGAGCGCCTTGGTCAGCTGGTGCACGTAGTTGACGGAGACGTCGTCGTAGATGTTCTCCACCCCGACGGCCTTCTCCACCTTCTCGATCCCCGACTCGAGCGGGATGACCGTCTTCTTCTCTTCGTCGACCTCGTAGTCGACATCGCGCGTCAGGGTGCGGGCGATGGAGGCGAACTGGTAGTAGAGCTGCGCCGCCTCGTCCGCCGGCCCCGAGATGATCAAGGGGGTACGGGCCTCGTCGATGAGGATGGAGTCGACCTCGTCCACGATGGCGAAGACGTGCCCGCGCTGGGCCATCACTTCCCGGGACCCCTTCATGTTGTCGCGCAGGTAGTCGAAGCCGAACTCGTTGTTGGTGCCGTAGGTGATGTCCGCCGCGTAGGCGGCCCGCTTGACGAAGTCATCGTCGATGTCGGCGCTGATGCGGCCCACGGTGAGCCCGAGCCAACGGTGGACCCGCCCCATCCACTCGGCGTCACGGGTGGCCAGATACTCGTTCACCGTCACCAGGTGCACGCCCCGCCCGTCGAGCGCGTTGAGGTAGCTGGGCAGGGTCGAGACCAGGGTCTTGCCCTCACCGGTCTTCATCTCGGCGATCCAGCCGAAGTGCAGCGCCATGCCGCCCATCAGCTGGACGTCGAAGTGGCGCTGCCCGAGCACCCGCCAGGCCGCCTCGCGCACCACGGCGAAGGCCTCGATCGCCAGGTCGTCGAGCGTCTCGCCCTGGTCGAGACGCTCCCGGAACTCGATCGTCATGTGGGCCAGCTCGTCGTCGCTGAGCGCCTGCATCTCGGGCTCGAGGCTGTTGATTGGCGCCACCAGCTCGTGGAGGCGCCTGACCTTCTTGCCCTCGCCGGCGCGCAGAACCTTGGTGAACACGCTCATGGAGGACCGATCCTACCGGTCCCGGACCCGCCTCGGCCGACGGGCCCGCCGGGAGGCGAGAAGGGCTGCGTGCGGCTGACCTGGTCTTTGACCCCACACTCGCCTGCCGCGAGGGTGACGCACCAGCACCGGCGGCCCGGTGGCTCGGCCACCGTGCCCAACGGCGCCGTCGTGGCGCGCATCGCCTCGTCTCCGTCCGCCCCCGACAGCCGGGGACTCGACGGGCAGGGCTTACCTCTAAGCCGCACCATGCTCAGCGACCACAAGTCGCCTTACGTGGGTCGTTTTGCCTGCGACTGGCATCGACTTTCAACCACAGACCCGCACGCAGCCCACCTCCATGGTAGGTGAGGCCGCCCCGCCCGCCCGCCGGACCGGGACCCGGGAGTCGGATCCCCACCGGCCCGTCGGTGAGCGTGGCCGCGTTGGCGCGCCCGTCCGGCCCCCATGTGCTGCCCGATGAAACCCCTATTGCCATCTATTTCGTCGCCCATCGCCCCCGTACTGGGTATGGAACTTCCGAGGAGAATTTGCGCGCAGGCGGACTGACGAGACTTCTGGGAGGACTACTTGGAGGGGAAGAGAAGGAAGGTGGCGCTCCGCAAAGAGGGGCTAACGGGTCTTTGCGACGACGTCGACCTCGAGCGCGACCGCGAGCTGGTCGAGCGCTCGCAGGCGGGTGACGCCGCGGCCTTCGGCAATCTCTACGCCCGCTACTACGAGCGGTTGCTCCGCTTCTGCATGCGGCGCCTCGGCGACCGCCACGAGGCCGAGGACGCGACGCAGGAGGCTTTCGCCCGAGCCTGGAAGGCGCTGCCCCGTTTCGCCGGTGACAAGCGCTTCTACCCGTGGCTCACCGTGATCGCCGGGAACATCTGCACCGACGTGTTGCGAGGACGCTCGCGCAGTACGCCCACCGACGACGCGGACCTGGTGGGCGCGGTGGTCGGCGACACCTCCGAGGATCTGGTCCTGGCCGCAGTCGAGGGTGAACTCGTCAACCGGGCACTCGGACGCCTCTCGCTGCGGCACCGCCACGTGCTGGCGATGCGCGAAGGATCGGGCTGGACGTACCAACAGATCGCCGACCACGAGGGCGTGGAGATCGGCACGGTCGAGACGCTGCTGTGGCGGGCCCGTCAGGCACTCAAGCGCGAGTTCGCCGCGCTGGCCGAGTCGAAGGGTGCACTCGCCGGTTTTTTGGTGGCCACGGGCTCCCTGTTCCGCCGGGTGCTCTTCCGCGTCGCCCGCCGGGGAGCCGGCATGCAGCAGCAGTCCGGCGCCTCGGGCGGAGTGGGCATCCGCAGCGCGCTTGCCGGTGTCGCCGTGGCGGGTGCGGCGGTGGCCGCCGCATTCGTCGCGCCGCACGCGCTCAGGAGCAACGACAACAGCGCGGCGGCAGATGCACCGGCCGTCGGCGCGCGGATCGCACCGCCGCCTACGGCCCTGGCGCCGGGATCGGTCGGGTCAGGTGCTCGCGCCCCATCGGTGGTAGGTTCCGGCGGCTCAGACGAAGGTTCTCTGCCGCCCGGAGATCCGGGCTCGGCAGCGTCGGGCGCCGCGGACGCTCATGGCGGCGCGGCCAATCCGGCGGGTGTCGCCGGCGGCCTCGGAGGAACGCTGAACGGTGCGCTCGGCGGCGACCCGACGGGGGGCGGCGGTACCGCCGAGCTCGGCGGCGTGGTCAACCAGGTCACCGGCGGCCTGAGCGGCGCGGTGAACAATCTCGGCACGACCCTGAACGGGGTGACGGATGGGGTCGGCGGCGCCGTCAACGGCGTCACTGGTGGGCTCGGTGGCGCGGTGAACGGCGTCACCGGTGCGGTCCATGGCACGGTCAACGGCGTGACCGGTGCGGTCGACGGGACGCTGAACGGTGTCGGCCAGGCAGCGCCGGGGCTGCTCGGTGGCGGGTCGTCAGGCTCAGGGTCATCGGGCGAGACGTCGACCACCACGACGCTGCCGAACGTCGGGGACACCCTGGGCGGACTGCTCGGCGGTTGAGCGAAAGGGCCGGGCGAGCCGGCTCCGGTCTCGCACACACCGTCCGACCAACCGGAACTGCCGAACCGACCTGACCCCGAACAGAGAAACGCCGCCAGCCCCGGGTGGTGCGGCCCGGAACCAGCGGCGTTCTCGATTTGGTTCGTAGGCGGTTCAGTCGCCGGCGGCGTCTCCGCACACCGTCTCGACGATGAGGCGGCTGACCACGTAGGGGTCCATGTTGGCGTTCGGACGGCGGTCCTCGATCCAACCCTTCTTGTTCTTCGCCGTCTGCCACGGGATGCGGATGGACGCACCGCGGTCGGAGGCGCCGTAGCTGAACTGAGTGAAGTGCGCCGTCTCGTGGGCACCGGTCAGTCGGGTCTCGATCCCGATGCCGTAGTTGGAAACGTGCTCCTCCACCCGCTTCCCCAGTGCCTCGCAGCCAGCGATGATGGCGTCCCACCCGCCGTCCTCGCGCATGTCCTTGGTCGAGAAATTGGTGTGTGCGCCCGCCCCGTTCCAGTCACCCAGGACGGGCTTGGGCTCGAGGGTGGCGTAGACACCGAATTCCTCGGCGATACGGAACAGCAGCCAGCGGGCGACCCACAGCTGGTCCGCGACGGTCGGCGGCGGGAGGACGCCAATCTGGAACTCCCACTGCCCCATCATCACCTCGGCGTTGGTGCCCTCGATGCCCAGGCCCGCCTTCATGCAGGCGGCGGTGTGACGCTCGACGATCTCGCGGCCGGGCATCTTGTCGCCGCCGACGCCGCAGTAGTACGGGCCCTGCGGCGCGGGGAAGCCGGCCTCGGGCCATCCCAGGGGACGGCCGTACTGGAAGAAGGTGTACTCCTGCTCGATGCCGAACCAGGGCTCGAACGACTTGTACTTCTCGGCCGCCTCGGCGCAGGCCCGACGCGTGTTGGTCGAGTGCGGCGTCATGTCCGTCAGGAGGACCTCGCACATGACGAGCTTGTCGCTCTCCGCTCGCAGCGGGTCGGGGCAGACGAACACGGGTTGGAGCACGCAATCCGAGTCGTTCCCCTCGGCCTGGTTGGTGCTCGAGCCGTCGAAGCCCCAGATTGGCGGCTCTTTGCCGTCCTCCACGATCTTGGTCTTGCTGCGCAGCAGCGGTGACGGTTCGGTGCCGTCGATCCAGATGTACTCGGCCTGATAGCTCATGGACTCTCCTGTGCTCCCCTTCTGTGCTGGCGATCGTTCCGCCCGGCCGGGGACGGCCCTCGGACGCAAGCAGTCTCATTCGACCCTATTTCGCAGCCGTATCGGTTGTGTGAACCCACGATGAACACCTACTGAGCGGCTTCGTCCGTGTTCACGATTCCCTTGATGACGTCGAGCATCGTGGCCCGGAAGCGCTCCCGCTCGCGGCTGGGCTCCTCGGAGCGGGCCATGGCCAGGACGCCGGCGGTCACGGCACCGAAGAGGACGTGGGCCATCATGTCCAGGTCCTGGACGACCACGACACCGGCCGCGGCAGCGCGGTCGAGTTGGGCCCGGATGACCTCGATCTCGTAGCGCTCCCCGCAGGCCCACCAGTCCTCGAACCCCAGGGCCGCCGGACCCTCCACCCAACAGAGGCGCTGGTAGATGGGGTCCGAAATCGCCTCGAGAAAGGTGTCGAAGGCAGCGACGATGCCGGTCCAGGCATCCGGTGCCGCTCCACCGGCCTCGGCGACGGTCTGTGCGCTGCGTTGCTCCTGGCGCTCCAGGACGGCCATGAACAGGTCACGTTTGGAGGCGAAATGGTGGTAGATCGCACCCTTGGTCAGCCGGGCCCTCTTCGCCACGGCATCGAGCGAGGTGGCGAGGAAACCGTTCTCCAGGAAACAGGCAGCCGCGCTGTCGAGGAGGGCTTCGTAGGTGGACTCGGCGTACTCCTCCCGGCGGGTCCGCGCCGTCTCCATGGCGCGCGTACCGAGTGCTGGGTCGACGGCTTCGGGAGTTGACATAGTGGGAAACCACCAGAATACTACCTACCGTGAGTATGTACGGACGGTATGGCGACGGCTCCCCCACTGGTGGCTCCCTGGTCGACCGCGGCCTGTGCCGGCTGGCCCGCATCGTCAGCACCCGGACCAGAGGCACCGACGGAGCCATCAGGCAGTTCCCCGTGGAAGCCTCCACCCGGCGTGACGATCATGACGTTCCTTCGCGACGTGCGGTTCCGATCTTCCTTCGTGCCGATGGAGGCGTTGATTCACAACGCTGCGAGGCTCGCCGCGGCGGATGGGCATTCCGATTCCTGCGCCGCTCGCCCGGCCCTCCCGAGCCCGGGGAGCGCTACAAGATCGATCCCCAGTTCGCGCCCCGCGCGCTGGAACGGGTGACCTGACCCCGCGACACGCCGGATCGCGTGCGAGCCGCTCGCCGTGGCCCGCCCGCTCGGGGAGATCTCGCCCGGGGTCGGTAAAGACATCCCTCCAGCCGGCCACGCCCCGCCGGCTCGGGCTCATGGGCGTTCCCCGGACCTGGACAGCCTGTGGAAACCAGCTAATCCCGGACGGAGCTCGGCAACACCCCCCGGGCTCGACTTGGCACCATTGCGGAAGGCGGTGGGCGCAACGGTGCGATCAACCGCGGTGGGGTGAACCGGGCGCGACGAGCGGCCACGGCATCTCTCGCTCCGCGGCGAGGGCCAGGTCGAGGAGCAGCTCCTCACGGTGGTGCCCGGCCAGGACTTGCAGCCCGACCGGAAGACCGTCCCGCAGACCGGCGGGAAGACTCATGGCGGGGCTGCCGTTGAGATTCGAGGGTGCGGTCAATGCCGCGTTGTTCATGATGGCGCGGACAAAACCGACCTCCTCGATGAGGTCGCGACCGGGAAGGGTCGATGGTGGCGGCCCTTCAGCGGCGAAGGCCACGTCGGGGTGGGTGGAGCAGAACACGAAGTCGGCCTGCTCGAAGAGGTCCGCCATGGCTCCGTTGAGCTGGCGGCGATACCGCTCGACCGAAGCCGCTCGTTCCAAGTCGTAGCGCTCCCGGGCGCTCTCCAGGCCCGCCGCGACCTCGGGGGACAGCTGAGGGATGGCGTCGGGGTATCGATCTCCGAGATCGACCACCAGCGACGGCTGGTTGGCCATGGCCCAGGCCCCGCGTAGCGGAGGGAGCGCCGGCTCGACGCCGACCACTCGCAGTCCCGCCACCTGCGCCAGTCTCAGTGCAGCATCCTCGACCAGTTGGGCCACTTCGGTTCGGACCTGTGCGATCCCGAGATCGACCACGATCGCCGCGGTCATGCCGGTCAGGTCGTACTCGCCCAAACCGGCCTCCCAGCCCCCGACCACGGGCAAACTCAGCGGGTCACGACGGTCGAAGCCGTTGCACACATCGAAATACCGCGCCGTGTCGCGCACCGAGCGGCTCAAACAGCCGAGGACGGTCGTCATCGGTTCGATGCTCGCCTTGGGCCCCTTCGGAATGCGGCCATAGGTGGCTTTCAGCCCGAACAGCCCGCTGAACCCAGCCGGTCCTCGGATGGAGCCGCCACCATCGCTTCCGGTGGCAATGGGAAGCAAGCCGCCAGCCACGGCAGCCGCGGTGCCTCCCGATGATCCACCCGGCGTGCGCGCCTGGTTCCATGGGTTCCGTGTCGTACCGTGCAGTTCCGTAGAGGTGCAGTTGATGCCACCGAATTCGGGCGCCGCCGTCTGTGCAGCCAACACCGCGCCCGAAGTACGCAACCGGCACACCGATGTGTCGTCCTCGTCGGCCACACGACCCTCGAAGATGACCGAGGCTTCCGTGTCGGGCCAACCCTCCACCCGTTCGAGCTCTTTCACCCCGAAGGGAACGCCGCCGAACGGCAAGGTCACGTCGGCCAACAGTGCCGCCTCGCGTGCCCGATCGAAGTCCGTGTGGCTGAAGGCGTTGAGGGGCGATGTCTCGATGGCGTCGATGCAGGCCTCGAGCGCGTCGAGCGGGGACAGGTCCTTGGCTCGAAACGCATCGACGAGGCCGCAGGCATCTCCCAACCAAGGCAGACTCATCGCCGCGGACAGTACCGCCTGGCTCGCCCTCGCGCCGGTAGCCTGCCCGCGATGAAGACGGCCGACCTGACGACTCCGGCCCTGGTTGTCGACGGCCCCGGCCTCGAGGCCAACCTCCGGGTGATGAGCGAGGCATTGCCCGGGCCACGGCTACGGCCCCACGTGAAGGCACACAAGTGCACCGCCTTGGCCCGCCGCCAGGCCGCACAGGGGCATCCTGGGTTTACCTGCGCCACCATCGCCGAGATGGAGGGCATGGCCCAGGCCGGACTGGGTGACGACCTCGTCCTGGCCAACGAGGTGGCCGACGGCACCCGGCTCGGTCAGCTGGCCCGAGCGGGCGCCCGGGTCACGCTCGCCGTGGACTCAGAGGCGACGATCTCGGCTGCGGTGCGTGCCGGCGTGCCGGAGGTGCTCATCGACGTGAACGTGGGCTTGCCTCGTTGCGGTTGTTCACCCGGGGACGCGGCTGGTCTGGCCGACCTGGCCCGGAGGTCAGGTCTGATGGTGCGAGGGGTGATGGGGTACGAGGGCCACATCGTCGGGCTGGAAGACCGGACCAGGCGCCAGTCGATGCTCGAGGAGTCAATGGCCATGCTCGTCGATGCCCACACGCAGGTCGGGGGCGAGATCATCTCCGCCGGGGGCACCGGCACCTATGACCTCAACACCTGGGCCACAGAGATTCAGGCCGGTTCCTACGCACTCATGGACACCGCCTACGCCAAACTCGGGCTCCCCTTCGTCCAGGCCTTGAGCGTGCTCTCGACGGTCATCTCGGTCTCCAAGAACTGGGCGGTGGCCGACTGTGGCCTCAAGGCTCTCGGCATGGATCACGGCAACCCCTCCGTCGAGGGTGCGGACGTGTGGTTCTGTTCCGATGAGCACCTCACCTTCGCGCCGGGGCAACCGCTGCGGGTCGGGGACCGGATCCGGGTCCTCCCGGCCCACGTCGATCCGACGGTCGCGTACCACCAACACCTCTACGTCCTCAACGGCGAAGACGTGCTCGATCAGTGGGAGATCGACCTGCGCGGCTGGTAGCTCAGAACTCGAGGACGAGGCGGCCCCGCACTCCCCCGGCCTCGAGCAGTCGGTGCGCTTCGGGTGCCTCGGCGGCCGGAAGGGACCGGGCCACCCGGAGCGTCAGCGCGCCCTGCTCGGCGAGATCACCGAGGTCGTCGAGCTTGTCGTGCTTCCTCGCGTAGTTCCGCACGAAGACCGGGGAGAACGTGATGCCTCGACTCTCCACGTCTCCGCCGTCATAGCCCCGCAGCGTGGCTATCCGCCCCCCATCACGCACCGCGGGCACGACCACCGCGTTCATGACGGCGCCATCGATGAGGCCGTCGACCCCGTCGACGGCGATCCGGCGCACGCGGGCCGCAAAATCGTCGCCCCGAGCCACGATCTCGTCCGCACCCAGAGTGAGGACAAGGTCTTCGTCGCTGGGCGCGGCATCCGCAATGACCCGAAGACCCGCGGCCTTTCCCATCTGCACGGCGTAGCCACCGACCGCCCCTGCGGCTCCCGTCACGGCCAGAATCTGTCCGGGCTCGAGTGCCAGCGCGTCCAGTGCCTGACGGACGGTCAATCCGTTCATGGGAATGGTCGCGGCCTGGGCATCGCTTGCCATGGACGGGCTCCGCGCCACGGATGCGGCCGGCACGACCACTCGTTCCGCGTAGGCCCCGTGCTGACCAAGAGGAACCACGATGGCCATGACCCGCTCCCCGACCCGGAGTTCGGTATCGACGCCCTCGCCGATCTGCTCGACCACGCCGGCGGCGTCCATTCCGGGAATGTGGGGCGGCCGGATGTCCTTCAGTCGATCCGCCCGGCCTCCGCTTCGTAGGACGGTGTCCGTCGGATTGACCGTGGCCGCATGCACGCGCACACGGATCTCGCCGGGACCCGTATCCGGGTCGGGCAGCTCCACGAGGCGAAGAACCTCGGGCCCACCGAACTCCACGATCCCGACCGCCAGCATGACGAAGCCGAGACTACGCCCCGACGCTCACGAGGCCGAGTGCTCGACTTCAGGAAACTCGCGCATCGTGCGCATGGGTGAGGCCAGCAACCACACGCCGGCCAGCGACTCGCCGACGGCACCGATCCACAGCGTCGGGCGCAGCCCGATGGCGGTCCCGAGCACGCCGCCGATCAGCGCTCCGATCGGCAGGACCCCCCACACAATGAACCGCATGGTGGCGTTCATCCGGCCCAGCAGGCGGTCCGGGCAGAGCCTCTGACGAAAACTCACCTGGTTGATGTTGTACACCGTGGCTCCGAACGAGACGAAAAGCATTCCGATCCCGAACAGCACGAGCCCGGCCTTGGGCTGAGTCAAAGGAATGAGCAGCGCCCCGACATTCATGAGGATGCCCACGATCGTGGCTCGGGCGCCTCCAATCCGCCGGGCCAATGGTCCGGCCACAAGGGCCCCGAGCAGGCCCCCGAGTCCGCCCAGTGTGAAGAGGAGCCCGATCACCGCTGGGGATGCGTGCACCGTGCGAACGAGGAAGACCACCTCGACCGCAGCTGCGACCCCGCTCGCCAGGTTGGAGCTCGCTGTGGTGCAGGCAATGGCACGAAGGAGTGGGTCGGAGAACACGAAGCGGAGTCCTTCGGCCATGCCGTGGCGGAGACTCGGATGTCCGCCCTCGGGCACTTCCGGCTCCGGTTCCGGCGTGCGAATGCCGCCGACCGCCAGCGCCGAAACCAAGAAACTGATCGCGTCGACCGCCACGGCGTACGAGCTCCCGATGGCCTGGACCAGTCCACCCGCGATGCTGGGCCCGGCGACGGCGGCCACCTGCTCGCTGCCGGTCAGCTTGGCGTTTCCTTCGACTAGATGCTCTCGCCCTACCAGCGAAGGAAGGTACGACTGGTAGGCGACATCGAAGAAAACGGTCAGAATCCCGGTGACGAGAGTCACGACGATGAGCTGAACCATGGTCAGCGCGTCGAGCGCATACGCAACCGGGATGGAGCCGAGAGCGAGGACCCGCCCGAGATCGGCCGCGATCATGACCCAGTGTCGGCGGGTCCGGTCGACCCACACGCCCGCCGGCAGGCCGACGATGAGGAACGCGGCCGTCGAGGCGGCGGTCAACAGTCCCACCTGGAAGGTGGTGGCGTGGAGCGTGCGCACCGCGAGCAGCGGAATGGCCAGCAGGCTCACCTGTGATCCGAGTTCGCTGACGGTCTCACCCGCCCACAGCAACCGGAAGTCTCGATGCCCGCGCAACTTCCCCTTGACCATCGCTGCGGACCCTACTGTCCCGTGGAGCGACCTTGGCCGGCGCTATACCGGTGCCGTGCCGACCCTTCGCATCCTCGTCGTCGTCGGTGGTTTGACCCTCTGCGCGTGGTGCGGCTGGGTCAGCGGATTCCACAGAGACACCGCAGCCGCCGTTGCCACCTGGTGTGTCTCGGTCGGCTTCGTCGTGAGCGTCGACGTCATGCTGTGGTCAAGAGGACGGAGGAAGGACACCGAGGGATCGCGACTCTCGTCGGCGGAGCCATGGCCACGACCGGGACGCGGCGGAACTGGACCGGCGGTGCACGGCCTGTCGCCCTGGCTGATCCTGATCGCGGTGGCCGCAGTATGGGATGTGCTGGGCATCGACACGGGAGCGCGTCAGGCCCACCTCACGATCAGCGCGCTGGCACAGGCCTTCCGACCGGTCAACACCGCGTTGCTGCTCGTTTGGATGCTGGCTGGCATGGGCTACGGCTTGGCTCGGGCGCGGGCACCGCGCACGGAGCGGTCGGCCACGTCGGCCCGGCCGCCCCTGCTCGTCGCCTCCATGGTGACCCCGAGGGGGCGCCCGGAGATGCCGGCGTTGCTCCTGCCCTCCAACAGACCGGTCGGCCTGCTGTTCTGGGGAGCCGTGTGCATCGCGGGCATAGTGATCGACCAAGCAGCCCGGCGATCCCGGGGCAGATTCGCGACATCTGGGGACTTTGTCCGCTTCACGTCGACTGCTCTTCCGGCCCGGATGCTCCTCGTCGCAGCCTGGACCTTCGTGGGATATCACCTCTTCGCACGCTAAGCGACTTCATGCGCAATCCTGGACGCCCGAACACACCGACGTCTTCGCGCAGGGAAATCGACTCCCCCTTCCTGCGTCATCGTCGCATCCAACCGCAACACTGCCGCGGGCGACGGCTGACGCGTGTCCGGCGATTCGCTACTTGGAATCGGCCTTCGCGTCAGCTTCGATGTCCTTCTGGTCGGCCTTCAACTCCTTCGCCTGAATCTTCTGAGCGCGCTTCATCGCTGATTCGACTTTGGCCTGCATGTCCGAGACGGCCACGACGACGAGGCCCGCCTGACCGCTGTCGAGGTCCTCCCCGAGCTCTTTGAGGTCACTGCGGCTCATGCCGGCCGCGGCATGCCCGGCTACTGAGCCGAGGATGGCGCCGCCACCCGTGGTCGCGAGCAAGAGCCCGCCGCCGATCGCCGCCGCGGGAAACAGGGCGACCACCAAGCCCGTGGCCAGGCCGACGCCACCACCGAGTACGCCGCCGACTCGCGTCGGGGTCTCATGCTTCTTGACGATCTTGACCTTGCCGTCGGCCTTCCGCTCCACCACCGCTGCGTCGTACGCGTCGATGAGCCCGATTTGGGTGTGCAGCTCGTGGATGGCCTCATAGTCTGCCAACGCGGCGTCGGTGTCGCCGTAGACACCGCAATAGGCGAAGAAGGTGTCGAAAGCCATCATGAACTCCTTTGTCGTCATTCTCGGTAACCAGTCCCCACTATGCCTGAACCAGGTCCTTTCCTGCTACTGAACGACGACCTTTCTCTCCTCGCACCCGTGGCGCAGAGCGCTCGGCCGCCCGCGACGACGGCTGAGCAGCGTGACGCAATGGCCCGGGCATTTCGCGTGGCCCATTCCGTTCTGAGCGCTGCCTGCGCCTCGCCCTAATCATCCGGTCCGAGGTAGCTCCACACGGGTAGGAAGTTGCCGATCCTGAGCTCCGTGCAAATCTTCTGCGCTGCCATGGTGATCCCTTCCGTGAAGGTAGGAAACGCAAAGGGCAGTTCGGCCACTTGCTCGACCGTCATTCCGGACGCCATGCATGCCACGACAACCTGGATGATTTCGGCGGAGTACTCCCCCAGGCACGTGTGCGCCGAGGATCCTCCTGTTGTTTCGGTCGGCAATGAGTTTGCAGAATCCCTCCTCGTGGCCGTCCGCGACCGGGCGCAGAAGGTCGTCATCGTGAGCAATCCCCACGACGATGTCGTGGTCGCGGGCCGCAGCCGGCTCGGTGAGGCCGACCCCGCCGTACCCTGGGTCGGTGAAGCTGGCACCCGGCACCACGTCGTAAGTGACGACGCGGCTCGGGCCCCTGAGCGCGTTCTGGGCAGCGACGCGCCCTTCAAGGCGGGCGACCGGGACCAGCATGGACCGGCCGTTGACGTCGCCTGGGGCGTAGATGTGATCGACTTCGGTGCGGAGATAGGCGTCGACTGGAATCCCCTGTCGTTGGCCCTGGATGCCGGCGGCCTCGAGCCCCAACTGCTCGGTGTTGGGCGGCCAGCCGACGGCGAAGAACACGACATCCACGACCGTTCCTTCAATCCCGGAAGGACCGGTGTGTTCCACACGAGCGGATCCCTTGAGATCGTATGGACGTTCACGACTGTGTCTGGTGTGGGTCTCGATGCCCTGGCGCTCGAATGCCCGCTCCAGTCAAACGAGATGCTCGGGTCAGCGTGCGGCACGATCGACTGGACTGCTTCGAACAGGCTGACGCGAGTGCCGAGATCGGCCAGGATCGAAGCGATCTGACATCCGGTGTCGGCCGCGCCGACGACGGCCACGGCCGCAGGCAGCGCCGTCAGAGCCCGTAGGTCGCCATAGGTCAGAGCCAGTTCGCTTCCCGGGATGTCCAGGCGTCCCGCATGTCCACCGACGGCCAGGATGATGCGCTCGGCTCGCCACGCCCGACCGTCACGACCGGTCACCGTGTGTGGATCGGTGAAATGGACAGGGCCGAGATGCTCGACGAGGTCGATGCCGTTGCGGCGCAGCTGGTCGGCCAGATGCTTCTTCTCGAAGGCATGGCGGGCCACTCGATCGCTGTTGGCCAGGATCGCCGCGAGGTTGGGCCGCGGAGGAGGCCCTTCGAGTCCGAAGGTTGCCCACGAAGTCCAGTCGCGGGCCAGTCTGGCCGAGCGGGCGAGCGTGCGCACTGGTCCCGGTCCCCGGTTGAGGTTGGTGCCACCGACCTGGTCGGCCTCGAGCAGAGTCACCTTGGCGCCCAGTTGGCGCGCCTGTATGGCAGCGGTGACGCCCGCAGGGCCACCACCGACGACCGAGCAGATCAATATCGCTCGCTCATGCCCTGTCGACGTGTTACGGTGGCGGCGATACCGAGCAGCTGGAGCGACCGATCTGGCGCACGGTCGGACTGTGCCCGAGACAGGATCTGACCCAGGCGGCCATCATGGTGCCTACCTCCGTGAGGCGATGGCTCATGCACTCGCCGCGCCAGATCGGCCATGCGGAGTCTGATGTTGTCACTGTTCAGTAGTCCGAATCCTGGAAGGTGGGTTCGCGGCCTTCGTTGAAAGCACCGATACCTTCGAGCCCGGTCTGGGTGAATGGCGGAGCGCCAGTGGGCCTCCATCATGATGCTGATGGCTTGCTCGAGCGGCTCGCCTTGTCCGGTGCGGGCAGCCCATTTGACCGCCTGCACAGCGGTTGGTGAATTGCTGGCGATCTTTTCCGGCTATTCGCACGAGCGGCGTCCATGAGCGCCGGCTTGGGGATGGATCTCGTTCACCATGCCCAGCCGATGGGCCTCCTGCGCGGTGATCGGATCACCCGTGAGCAGCATCTGCATGGCCCTGCCCGGGCGGCAGGAGCGCGGCAGGAGCGCCGGGGAGCCCCCACCGGCGGCCAGGCCGATCATCGGCTTCTGGCTGGCCGAAGGTCGGCGTTGTCGGAGGCGATGATGAAGTCGGTGCTCTGAGCCAGTTCGGAGCCGCCGCCGAACGCAGCGCCATTGACGGCCGCGAAGATCGGCTTTCGCAACTGACGGATGGTGTAGAGGGTGCGGTCAAAGTCCTGTCGTTGCCGCAACCAATCCTGCTTGGTCATCGCTTTGCGCTGCCGCAGGTCGCTGCCGACGGAGAAGGCCCGGTCTCCGGCTCCGGTGAGGATGGCGACCCGCACTTCGGTACGAATGGCGATGCTCTCGACGATCTCGGTCAGGAGCGCGCCCATCTCAGTTGTGATGGCGTTGTCCGCGGCCGGGCGGTTGAGCGTGATGACGGCGATCCGCCCATCCTCGAGATACTCAACCGTCACCGGTTGGTCCGGCTCGGTCAAGGTTGCCGTGTCGGGCGGGCGGAAGCCCAACGCGGCCCACCGATCGGTGCTGGTCGGCTGCTGTGGTCACGTCCTACTCCTTGGCTACTTCGGCGGCTAGGTCTCCAGGGCGGCCAGCCATTCGAGGGCCCGCAATCCAGGAACGAAGCAGTACTCGCCGCCGCGGGTGACGACCAGACGGGGGCAGGCCCTGCAGACGGCGGCGAATCGGTCGCTGGGGGATCGTGAAGCGTCCACCGCCGTCGGCTGAACCGACCAGCGGATCCCTCTCCTCAGGGGTGCCGATGAAGATGCCGTCGTTGATCCATTGCGTCTTGACGAACTCGAACTGACGGTTCAGATGGGTGCCGGCGAAGACGAAAACGATGCCCCGATCGGCTCCGTCATCCTCCAGCACGCCTTCGGGAAGGGCGGCCCGTAGCTTGTACCACGACGGATCATCCGGTGAAGGCGGACGTTGACGTTTCCGTCGCGATCCAGGGCATCCCTCGGATTGGCGCGCCGGGCGTGCGCGCCGGCCGGGCAGCGGAAGCCGCCTGGGTCGTCCGCGTAGAGGAACCGATTGTTTCGCTGCGGGTCGGCCCCGAGCTCAGGGTCGTCATCGTCGGGGCTCAGGACCAGAGGGGCTCCGCTTTGCCAGCGACCCACCATCTTGGCGCCCAAACGCCTCTCCTCTTCCCGGTTTGAGGCGTTCGCCCGCAAGTACTGACGGTAGACGGCCACCCGGGTATGCAGCTTCCGAAACGCCATATACGTCCCGTTCCTGCCAAGAATTTCCGGAACAGGCATCGGCGGCAAGGCTGCCGGTCTCGTCGGGGTAGCCGAGGATGAACTCGCCCGCTCTTATGGGCGATCTCCAGAGGGTTGGTGCCCGGAATGCCACTGCCCTCGATTGCTGGCTGGCCGATGCCGTCCTTGAACCCGAACGACGTGCGGCCGGTCGGCAGTTGGTAGCAATCCTGGCGCCAGATCACCTCGATGCCGTTCAGCTGCTCGTAGGCGCGACGAGCCTTTTCGAGCGATTCTCGCGAGCTGCTCGGCATCCCCGACAGAGGATCGCGATGGCTACATGGACGTCCTGGGTGCCCAGAGGTCGACTCCCACCGGTCCGGGCTGCTCTCTCCCACATCGCCCAAGCTCGCGGCCGCGAGCAGCCATGCCCTCCCTGAACTCCGGCGCGAAACTCTCGAGCGAGTCGAGGGGAACGCCGAGCGCCTTGCAGTCCCTGATAGGTCAGCGCCACGGTGACTCCCTGTCTCGCAGGTGCGCCCATCGGCGACGGCTGCGCGGTTCCGACCAGCGGAAGCAAGCCGTCGCATCAACTCCCGTCCTGCCCAACGGTCGTCAATGCGCACCAACAGATAGGTCGCCACGTAGGGCGACGGGCGTTCACGGATAGCCCCGTACTGAATGTCATCAAGCTCCAGTTCGACGGCAGTCGTCGGACATGTCTTGACTCATGTGCTCTCCACTCTCAGTGCGCGTGCGGGAGCACGTGGGAGGATCCGGATTCGGAGAGGCCAGGTAAGGAAACACCGTCGTCGCGGGCTTCGTTGCCCGGTCGACACCATCTCGGACCGGTGGCCCGTTGCCGCCGTTCACCCACAACGTGAACAGCGTGTCCATCACATCGTCGTTGAGGCTGCGGCCCCCGCACGTCTGGTAGGGACGTCCCGCTCGGCTGGCCATCTCGATATCGAGAAATGAGCCTTGCTCGGCGTAGGGTCGGGACGTGTCGACGGTCAGAAAGTCGGCCAATACCAGATTCGGTCAGGGGATGGTCGCCATGCTCGTCGGCGGGCCAATCCACTTTCCCGTCCAGTCTATCCCAGAATCCGAGATTGGCGTTCAGCCGTGCCCGGTAAGCCCCAACGTAGGTGTCGGCCAGTCGAAATGCATCTTCGGAATTGTAGAGATCGCGTATTTCCAGGTCCCGATTCACACGATCGAACTGCTTCGGAGCCAGCAGCATGTTCTTGACCTCCGGCCGCCCGGTGCGCTCAAAGCGGAACTGCCAAGTTCCTCTCGGCCAGCGTTTCCCCCACCACAGCCAAGAGGCTGCACACCTCCGAAGAGTTCGGACGCAGTCGATCTCGACGACGATGCTCAGCACGTTCTTGCCATCCAGGTATATCGAGCTCGTCTCCTGAAAGGCAGAGTTGGCCAGTTTCGATCGTTCTGAGCGCCGCCGGGGCATCCATGATGAATGGATCCCAACGCGCTCCCGCGAAGACGCGCATCCCGTCTCGCTCGATTACCTCTCCCACCTTGATCGGGAACGTCTCGCCCCCAAGAATGCGACACTCGCCCTTCTGGTCCAGATCTCAGGTCACCGCGCATGGTCGGCGCCTCGAACGTGCAATCAACGATGAACTCCTCTTCACTCACCGACGAACGAAACTTGGTTCGTCGGCTCTCGACGATGGTCAGGGGACGAAGTCGGAATCGGTAGATGAGCGCGTCCGACAACACGTCGCTGGTCTCAGCGAAAGGCCGAGTGTTCAACACCAGCGACAGATGCCCAGGACGCTCCGGACTCGCGAATGCGTACAAGTCGGTGATGTCTGCCGCTGGCTCGGCCAGCGCCCGTGGCCCTGAGATGTGATCCGACACCGTGCTTCACTCCTGACGCCGATCGAGCGCTGGGACCTAGTCGGCGGCCTCATCCAGCAACGGCTTCAAAGCCTGGATGCTGCAGCGCTTCAGCCGCGTCAGGATTGTCCAGCACCTGCTGGAACGCCCGGTTCGTTCCGTTCCGCCTTGCGGATCTCCTTTACCGTGCCCGGGATAATTCCGGGCATAGGCCGCCGCCGTGACCTGAGCCTCCAGGATGAAGCTCCTTCAAGGTCGCCACATCAGGAGCACCGTCGTAACCCTCCACATGACGGAAAACGGCATCGAAAAGTGCCAGTGGCTTCGAGGCAAAATCTTCCATATAGGCGTCCCAGCTGCCGTCGGACCAGAGTTCAGACAGTGGCGATCGGTGTCGCGGGTGAGCCCACCACGCCTGGCAGCCGCAACGGAGGAGCGGTAAGGAGAAACCGGCTGCGCTTGTGCTCGCGCAGCCACGTCGCCAACTCGTGCAGGTACCACAGTTCTCCGAGCGGCACGCCGAGCTTGAAGAGGCAGAGGTGGTGGATCGGAAGCAGGGAATGCCGACTCTCGTCGCGGTCCCTTCCGACCAACCCCTCGACCGCGTAGTTGTCCGCGACCAGCGCGGCGATCTGCGACTCGGAGATCCACTCCAGCAGCGACTCGTCGCGGGCGTCGAGGTACGTGCACGTCGTGAAGAGCTGCTTGGGATCAGGGTTGCGGCCCCATTCGAGGATCTTGGTGGCGAAGCCCGTGTGGAGCAGGACCATGTCGCCTGGCTCGATGACGACGTCGTCGGCCGCCATGACCTCCTCGAGCGTCTTCCGATCGACGCCGCGCCAATCATGGCCCAGGTGGTGGGCCAGGTCGATGAGGACGCCGCGGCCCTGCACGCCGTGGAAGGCCATGTGCTCCAAGCCGAGATGGTGCGCAAAGCAGAGGTGCTTACCGCCGTCCCCGGCCGCGTCCACCTTGGGTCCGACCAGGTCGACCCCGGCGCGATACCCATTGTAGAAGACGGCCTCCTCGATTCCGTCACCGTCCGCATCGAATTCGGCGCCGGCGTGGGCCAAAGAGTCCCATTGTGTCGAGTACTGGAGGAAGAGCGTCACCATGTCGTCGTTCCACACGTCGACGTACTTGGGGTTCCCCCAATCCTTCATCTGGCTCTGATGGATGCCGTAGAAGGTGTCCAGGTTGCCATCCATGTCCTCGGTCGGCGCAAGGACCGGAGGGGAGCGCCGCTGGTTCAGGGCCGTGCCACCCGGGTAGTCGAGTGGCAGGCTGAGACAGAAAGTGATGCCGGCCTCAACCTCCCGTATACCCTGGAGGACCTTCTCGGGCGTGAGCAGATTGATCCGGCCGAGCTCGTCGTCGTCGCCCCAATCGCCCCAGGTCGAGCCGGGCGGGCGTTGCTTCCACAGCTTTGTCACGGCTTCTGCTCCTTTGTCGGTTGCGAGTTGACGAGCTCGGGGTAGCACTGCGCCACGAGCATGCGGCAACCTTCGCGCCAGGTGATCTCGCATGCTCCGAGCACCTGGTACCTGAACGTGGTGTCGGCCACCAGTGAGCTCCATGCCCAGTCCCTGTACTCGAAGCTGGGCTCCTTGCCGATCAGCTCGCCCAAGTACGTGCAGGACTCCTCCGCGGTGACAACGTCGTCTCCGCACCAATTCACCACCAGCGGGGGCACACGGCCGGCTTCGAGCGCGGCCACGCCCAGCCGGGCACAATCGCGTTCGAAGATCGGTCGTGTATACGTGGGCGCGTCAGGATGGAGTCGGATCGGCTTCCCCTGGACGATGCGGTCGAGGCGGTCCCGCATCGGGCCGCCGTCCACGCCTGACGCGCCACCGACGCGGATGATCGTCGCCGGGATGTCGAGGCTGCGCGAGAGATAGCTGACGACCGCTTCGTTGGCCACCTTGGTGAACGAGTACGCACTCGTGGTGTGGATACCGAACGGATGGGATTCGGGGACCGGCGTGTCGCCACCAGGCGGGTCGTACAGCGAGATGGTGGAGGCAAAGAGGAAGCCCTTGGCCGATCGGCAGTGCGCCATCAACCGTCCGGTTGCTTCGGCGTAGGCGTCGAACGAGTTCGGCCATCGATCCCTCGATGGGACATCGATTCGGCCCGTCTCATTCCGGGTCAAGGGCAGTGCGCTGTGGAACACGTAGTCGAAATCGTCGGGCAGATCCTCGAAGGAGTCGAACAGGTCGTGCCGGATGCACGTGACGCCGCTCGACTCCAGCTTTTTCCTCGCCCCCGGCTCCGAGAAGCGGGCCATGGCGAACACGTCGTTATGGGGCGTGAGCAACCGCAGAGCGGGCGCACTCACAGGCCCTTGGCCGCCGACGAACAACACCCTCTGCCCCTGCACGGCCGGCGTCTTCGCTCAGAAGCCGAGGTCGAGCACCGGCTTGTCGAACGGCGCCACGTTGACTGTGTGCAAGGCAGGGAGGAGCTGCTCGTAGGGCAGGCCCGCAAGGAAGCCGTCGATCGTCCGCTGGAGGTTGGAGATTTGGCCTTCGAGCCGCTCGTTCAGGCGCATGTACTTGAAGCCCTTCGCGTGGAGGCCCTTCTGCTGTCTCGGGATGTTCGAGAAGTCCTGCGCCGGGATCGGAGGCCATCGATCGTCGTCACAATCCCAGACTTCTGGGGGGACAGGTGTCGTCGGCTCCTCGCCTTCGGGGAAGCGCGTCAGCGACCAGATCTCCATCAGGGTCTCCTCGGGCCCCAAGGGTCGGAAGCGGTACGAGGAGGCGCTGCTGTACATCGGCAATACGAAGTAGTGCGGAAAGCACTGATAGAACGTGTCGTTGAAGCCGTGCTCATCGAGCTCGTTGATGTCGGGGATGTCCGCATGCCGCTCCTGGTGCCAGCGCATCACGGCGTCGTTGAGGGACCGGTTCCACGTCGAGATCGCGAGCTCCGGGTCGGCGGGTAGCTCGATACCGCGCAGACCCTCCGCCACGCGAACGTCGTTCGCGTGGACCATCCCGTCCATACCATCGCTCATCGCTCGGAGGTATTCGATCTCCGCCTGGATAAAGGCATTCGGATCGAAGGGCGAGCCTGGGCGCAGCGAGTACCGCATGCCGGGAATGTCGAGCTGGGGATGCGTCACCACCACGTGGTACATCTCGACGAACGCCTCGATCGCGAGCTTCCAATTCACCGGGAGTCGGGCTGCGTACCACTTCTCGGCCCGCAGTGATTCGACCTTCCACGCGTCCAGGATGGTGGCGGCCGGCTCCATGCACTCCCGTACGGGCGGCGCGTCGTTGTCGAAGTTGATCCACGCGCACCCGCCCCACGCCTCACATCGCACGGGAACGAGGTCGACGTCGTTCCGCTCGACGTTGTGCGGGGCGAACGACTTGCGCCTCGGGATGCCGGTGTTCGCGCCGTCGAGGCCGTAGCACCATCCGTGGAACGGACAGGTGAACCCGCTCTCGCACCTCCCTCGACCCTGGACCAACCTGACGCCCCGGTGGCGGCAGGCGTTCTCGAACGCTCGCACCCCCATGTCGTCGGTTCTGAGCACGACGACGGACTGGTCGAGGATCTCGTACTCGACGAAGTCCCCAGGGCGCGGGATCTCCTCGAGCCGGCACGCCATCTGCCAGACCCTCGGCCACAGCCGATCGACCTCCCACCTGTAGAAGTCGGGGTCGAAGTAGCGCTCCTTGGGAACCCGATCCGGGAACGTCGGGTCCATCGCGTAGGGCACCGGCAGTGCCGACCGCTTCTGGTCCACGATCGCCACAGCGAGCCTCCTTCATTGTCGAACTGTGCCGTTTCGCGCGAAGCGTATACTAACCGGTCGGTACAATTCTGCCTGGCGTAGAGGGAGGGTGCACCATGACCAAAGAGGATTTCGTCGTTTCGGGTGACGGGCACCTCCTCGAGCCCACCGACCTCTTCCGGACACGTCTCCCGAAGCACTTGCGCGACCGGGCCGTGTGGGAAGAGGACTTCGAGGTCGAGCCCCTTGTCGAGGGCGGCGCCAAGATCTTCCGTCGGCTGCACACGCCCGGTTTCGAGGGCTGGACGATCTCACGGTATCGCCAGACTCGAGGGCGCATGCCGGAGGGTGATCCGGTCATGATCCTCGAGGACATGGATCTCGACGGGGTCGACGCCCAGGTGTTGCACCCGAACCTGTCGCTTTTCGGGCTGTACTCCGACGACCACGAGCTCTCGATGGCCCACGCCCAGGTCTACACCGACTACGTAATCGAGCGGTTCGCGCCGTACTTCTCGCGTCTGGCGCCGACGGCCCCCATTCCGATCACCGACGTCGACGACGCTGTGGTCCAGATCGAGCGCGTCGCCGCGGCAGGGTTCCGCGCCATCCTTCTACCGGCGACGCCGCCCAAGTCCTACTACTCACGGGACTTCGACCCGATCTGGGCGGCGGCCCAGTCCAACGACCTGCAGGTCTTCTTCCACACCCAGACCGGCGGTGTCAAGGTCAACGACCCGGCCTCCTCGACGCTCAAGGTGGTCATGGAGTCGGCGGCGGAGGTGAACAAGCCGATGACCGAGAGATCGGCGTCGAAGCGCATGGTCACCCAGGCGGTGTACGCCGGACTCGTCCCCGGGAAGCTGATCGCCCAGCTGATCGGCGGCGGCGTCGCAGAGCGCTACCCCGACCTCCACTTCTCGCTGATCGAGTTCAACGCCCACTGGCTGGCGTCGTTGGTCGGCGGCATGGACAAGTGCTGGGTCACCGGCATCGGCCAGGATCCCGACTGGTGGATCGGGACGTGGGACGACACTCGACCGCCCGACGACCAGGCCTACATGGCTCAGCTCTTCCGCCTGAACGAGAAGTGGCCGTACCCGCTGCTGCCAAGCGAGTACGTGAAGCGGCAGTTCCACGTCCAGTTCCAGGACGATCCGGTGGCCCTCGCCTGCCGGCACATCACAGGGGTGTCGACCCTCGTGTGGGGCAACGACTATCCGCACGCCGAAGGGACGTTCCGCGGCAGCCGGGAGCTCATCGCGAGGCAGTTCGCCGGCCTTCCGGCAGAGGAGCGGGCCGCGATACTTGGCGGAACATTGGGTGGCCTCCTGGGTTTCGAGGCCCCCGTAGCCGCCTGATCGCGCCAGCGCCCGAAGGCACACCCCGTGTCGCTCCCCATGGTCATCCCTCCGGGCCTTCGCAAGAGGCCTTCGTGAGCCCATGGACACCGTTCGCCGTGGTCAGGAGCGCTCGCTCACGCAGCACCAACCCTAAGGGTCGTGAATGGCCGAAGAACCCGGTCCTCGGCTTGACGAAGCCTGGTGCGCCACTCCACTGCTCATTGGCGTTTTCGATCCCTCTGATTCCCTCACGATCCCTCCCGCACGAAGACTTGGAAAGACTCGTAGGCCACGCTCAGACATGCACGGGTCCTCGCGCCGTCGGCACTTGTGCGCGCGGAGGATCTCCTTCAGCTATTCAGGAGGAGCAAAGAACTCCAGAGCGATGTTGTCCGGATCACGGAACGACAACCCTGATCCATACGGGGCATCGATGATGCCTCCGTTGCTGACGCCAAGCTCGTTGAGGCGGCGCTCCCACTCTTCGAGATCCGACCGGTTGGCACAGGCAAAGGCGAGATGGTCCAGACCTGGACGACGCTCGTCGAACGGCTCTGCGCTCCTGAGGTCCGGGAACTGGTGAATACCGACGAGCGTCCCTCCCATAAGCCAGACGACGTGATGGAAGGGACCGGTGTCCTCATCGATGACCGGATCGGCACCGAACAACCGCTGGTACCACGGGCGGCTGCGCCCGAGGTCGCTCACCGTGAGAGCGACGTGCGTGATCGCAGGAAACTCGGACAAGGAAGAACCTCCCATCTATGAGTAGTGCCCGCAGGTTAGCCGGGTTTCGTTCTCTAGCCCGGGTGGAGCTCCCTTGACCCAGCCGCTCGTACTTGGGAGTACATGAGAACAGGGCGCCAGTTCGAGGCGGAACGAAGGCCTACTCATCGGCACCCGTTCACCGACTCTGAGCTACGTGGCGGTCGAGGTACGACTTCAGTTCGCCGATCAGCTCTTCCGCATCGACACCCGCTCCGTCCATGAAGCTCGACTTGCGCCGCCGAAGGAACGGGCTACCGATCAGGTACATGCCCGGTGACTCGACGACGCCTCCATCGTGACGGATCATGCCCTTCTCATCGACCACAGGGACGTCGAGCCAGGAGTAATCAGGTCGAAAGCCCGTTGCCCAGACGATCGTCTCGATTTCCCCGCCCTTCAGGTCGAGTCCCAGGCGCGGCGAGGAATCCACGATTGTGGGCTCGAACCTGTGCGGCGGCGGAATTGAGTCATCCATGCGATTGGCCGTGGCCCAGACGTCGATGGTGTCGAGGAGGCGTCCGAGCTTGAGATCGGCCAGCTCACATTTGTTTCGCAAGGAACCGGAAAACTGCGCCTGGCCGTCGTTGACGCCGGCAAGTCGACCAACCAGTCTGATGCCGACGCTCGTAAGAGCATTGAGGTCGAAGTCGGCTCGTTCGTCCGAGCCCGCAAGCTGCATGGAAGGGACGCGCCGTGCTCTGACGATGTCGTCCACTTCGTCGTAACGCTCATCGAGCACGCCCGCCGCTTCCATCCACCAGTGGATGTCTCTGCCCCGGTACAGACGCGGGCCACGTACGTGCTCCCCTACGGCGAGGGTGACCTCACGCCCCGAGCTGCGTATCTCCGCAGCGATCTGCACTCCGGTCGCCGAGGCCCCGACGACCATCACTGCGCCATCGCGGAGTTGATTTGGGTTGCGATATCTCATCGGCGTCAACGTCGCGACTCTGGGGGGCACGGCCGCTGCACACGCGGGCACGCGAGGAACGTTGAACGCACCAGATGCCAGGACAACGGTGGCGCAACTCCACTCGCCCTGGTCAGTCGTCACTACGTAGCCGTCGTCGACGCGGCGCACAGACGTGACGGTTGTGCCGTCCATCACCGGCGCCGCGATCAACTTGGCGTATTTGGTGATGAACTCGATGACTCCCGATGCGCTCATGTAGCCGTCTGGATCGTCCCCCTGGTACGCGTGGCCCGGGAGCCGACATTGCCAATTGGGGGTGAGCAACCGCAGTGAGTCCCACCGCTCGTGGCGCCACGCGTTGGCGATTTCGTTCCGTTCTAGGACGATGTGGTCAATCGACCGTTCGGAGAGACAGCGACTCACAGCAAGCCCGCTGTGTCCGGCGCCGATTACGACTGTGGTGGTGCGCACCTAATCTCCGTTGCTAAATCGGTGGCACCCGAGATTTCAGCTGACCTCGACGCTGACGTTCGTCGGGTTCGTGATGATGTCGTAGACGGCCGAACGCTTCTGAGATTGCGCAATCAGTGCCTTGATGTCATCGGGTGACGCATCGGCGTCGATCTTGTAGGTCACTTTGATGTCGCTGAAACCGTTACGGACATCGCTGTCCGCGCCCAAGATACCGCGGACGTCCATCCCGCCCTCGATCGTCGCTGCGACACTGCGGAGCTGAATATCGCGGTTCTGTGCGACGGCGGCCACTCCGGCTGTCAGGCAGCTGGCAAGGGCAACGAGCACGTATTCGACAGGCGTGGCGCCGTTGTCCTCGGACGCAAAGATCTCAGGGTGGTCGGCATCGAACGAATAGGTGGTGCGGTGGTTCTGCTCCTCACCGAGTCCAAAAAAACTCTCGACCGTGGAGCGACTGTGCGTCCCGTTCTGCCATTCACACGTGGCCCGCCATTGGAACTTCGCAGCCTCTGGCGCCTCGGTCAAGGCTGTCCGCGCGCCGAGTAGGGCCTCGACGTTCACGCCGTTGTTTACGGGGGTATCCGTCGCCGTCATCTGATCAGCTCCTTGTTCAGTTTGTCCTTTTAGGTGCACGAAAAACGACTAGATGGCTTGGAACCGCTTGTGCGGAACCGAGCTTGAGGCTACTCCTCTCATCACACATTGGAAAGGTGCAGTTTGGCTTTCGCCCGCAACTCGCTCGTAAGGTCGACTACCTCTCGTCCTGGCCGATATCAGGGAGACGGCCGAACGCGACCGCCGAGCGAACCGGCTCGGGGAGAGCGTCGCTCAGCGCACGATCAGGAACTGCCCCCAGCGCGTCATTGACTGTTGCGAAGGCCAACCGCAGCGCTACGAACGCCGTTATTGCGAAGATCTGGACGTCATCAAAGCCGACTCGCCTGAGCGCCTGGACGTCGTCGTCCGTAATTGCATTGGGGTCTCTTGCGACCAGTCGGGCCCAGTGGGCCAGCGCCGTGTCGCCGTCATCGAGACCCTCTTCGCCTCCGTGGATGACGGCGGCAGCGACCGCAGGACTCACCTCCTCGGCAAGTCTCTTGCCCCACGCCATCGAGCAGTAGGCGTCTCCCACGGCTGCCGCAGTCGCCGTCACGAGCACGGCCTGCTGGCGAGGCGTAAGTGAACCTGCGCTGGTCGTCTCTGCCATCAGATCGGACAGACCGTGCAGCGCGGGTGGAAGGTTGGCCCATAGGCGTGACACGTTCGTCACATACCCTCCGCCTTCAAGGTCGTCCTCGAAGAGTCGCTGTGCCTCCGGCGTCTGCGGCGGCGCGGCGAGGAACCCCGAGACGGACTGCCCGGCTACGTGCGTCGAAAGGTGCTTCCCTCGAAGACCGTTCTCAGCGGGCTTGACTGCGAGATAGCCGACGAGCGCAATGGGCGCACGCAGAGGCAGCCCCTCACGCATCCGCTGCCGTGCCGTCTGGACTGCCGACTCCAGGAATGACTGCTCTCCGACCGCCTGGATCGCTTCGAAGGCTGGACCGGTGGACGCAAGTGCGCGGGCGTAGCCGTCCGGATCACTGAACTCGAACACGAAGGGCACTTCGATCCGCTCGACTCCCGTAAAGCCCATTTCCGAGAGAAGGGCCTCTCCGGCACCCGGCCGGCCCAGTGCAACCATGGCCGCTTGATTCTGCACTTTCGGCTCGGCCGCCAGCGAAAACGGCGCGAAAACCCAAGCGCCGGGGGACACCTTGATGTGTCCCCAGACCGTGAGTCCCAATCGTCCACCCGGGGCGAGGACTCGATGGGCTTCTGCTACGGCACTCGGCGTTGTGCCCCAGATCCCGCGAAAACTTGTGACGACATCGAAGGATCCATCGTCCCAGGGCAGCGCGTTCATATCCCCGACCCGCAAGTCGGCCTCGGGATTCCGATCCCGGGCAATCGCGAGAAGACGTGGGGACGCATCGATGCCGGCGCCGCGTGCACCCCTCAGCGTTGCCAACTCCACGGCGAGCCCCGCTCCGCAGGCGACGTCGAGCAGTCGGTCACCGGCTCCGACATCCAGGCGGTGATGCATGGTGACGTATTCTCGGCAATTGGTCGGTTCGCTGAGGGTGGCGAACTCGACGGCCTTTCGGCCCCAGCCCTCGTCGACCACTTGCCACTGCTCCTCATCCGAGTTGGCCATCGTCGGGTCCGTCACGGCCGCGCGTCCGCTTGGGTAGACCCGCCGGCGTCAGCCCTGGGAAGCGCCGGACCAGGAATGACGGGCAACTGGGAAAGCCCTCGCAGTACCAGGCCGTCACCGTGACCCCAGTGAAGGTCCTCCCAGCTAGCGGCCGGACTGAGTTGAGGGAAGCGACGGAGCAAGGAACCGAGGGCGAGATGGCCTTCCATCCGAGCCAGAGGTGCGCCGAGGCAGTGATGCACGCCATGCCCGAAGGCCAGGTGGCGGGTCGCACCACGATTGACGTCGAGTGCCTCCGCGCTCGCGTATCTGCCGTGGTCACGGTTCGCGGCCGCCATGCAGATGATGACCTGTGCCCCTGCCGGAATCTCGTGTCCGCCCATGGTCATTGTCTCCGCCGCATAGCGAAAGGTCGAGTGGGGCACCGGTGCATCGAAACGAAGGAGCTCTTCAAGAGCAGCGGGGATCTTGCCGGGGTCGTTTTGGAGCTTGCCCAGTTGATCCGGGTTGCGGAAGAGCGCGACCACGCTGTTCCCGATCAGGCTGGCCGTGGTGTCGTGACCCGCGACCATGAGCTGGAAGATCGTCGACAGCAGTTCCCGGCTGTCGAGCCGTTCGTCTCCGTCTCGGGCGCTGATCAGCGCGCTGACGAGATCATCACCGGGCGCCGCCTCCTTCGCGGCGACGAGATCTCGCAGCATCGCGACAACTTCGTCCGAAGCCTTCTTGGCCTCGGCGTACTCGGCCGCGTTCGTCGTGGGTACCAGGAGCTTGATGAACTCCAGACCGAGGCGTTCCCTGTCCGCTTCCGGCACTCCGAGGAGCTCACAGATGACCGTGAAGGGCAGCGGGAAGGCGAACGATGAGACCAGATCGACACTCCTATCAGAGTCCATACTTGCAATGCCGTCGAGCAGATCATCGGTGATGATTTGGACGCGAGGGCGTAGGGCCTCGACGCGCCTCGGAGAAAACGCGGCGGAGACGAGCTTGCGAAGCCGGGTGTGGTCGGGCGGGTCAACGGTGAGCATGTGCCTGGCGAACTCCGGACCCGGTAGCCCCTCTGCAACGACCTCCGAACCACTCGCCAAAGCGGCGTGCATGTCCTTCGAGAGGCGTGGATCGTTGAGTGCAGCCATGGCTTCTTCGAAACGAACGACCAGCCAAGCCTCGTGCCCATCGGCCAGCGTCACCGGATGCACTGCGCCCAATTCGCGCACCTGTGCAAAGAGGGGGAAGGGATTATCGATGTTGAAAGACCCCCACGACTCGAATGCCTCGTCGATCCTCATGACCCACCTCTCGCGCCGCAGTCTAGCGACGCTGCAGTTGCGCATTATTCCTTGGTTCTGCACCCAGACGAGATCCGTAGCGACGACTCCGGACGGGGCACTACTCCTGAACGGCCAAGCCTGCCGGCGCTCGCTGTGCGTCGTCGAGCGCCGAACCACGGCAACGGTCGGGCACCGGACGGACGAGAACGTTACCGAGGTTTTCGACCCTCACGGCGAAGCTGGCAAAGCCACAGCGTTCCGGGCTGTTCCCACCGATTGGAGGACCAGATCCGTTGGCGGACTATGCCCGTTTGATCACGATTCACAGCAGGAGTTCAGCTCCATCCGTCAGATTCACTCAGTCCCACGACGCCTCACTGGGAGACCTGGACCGTCTCGACCCCAGAGCAATCTGGAAGCCGGACAAAGAGGTCCGGTTCGACTCGATTCTCTAGCTCGCCACCTGGCAACTGGGCTTCTTGAGGCTTCCGTTGGTCTCAGTGATGGCCATGGTGGGCGAAGACTCAGATCCGAGTGCCTTCGTCTTGGTGAAGCTGAGGTTGTTGGTCTCACCCGTGAACCCCTCCGCCACGCATGTCGGGGCGGACGAACTGGTGCCGTGCAGCATTGTCACCGGCTCGAGTCTCGAATTCGTACCGAATTTCGCTTGGGCTCCGCCAGCGTCACCGAAGACTCCCCACTCGGTCGCGTTCCAGAACGCCGAAAGGTCGAGCATGCTGTCACCGTTGGAGACGCTCGAAGCGCCCGATGGGCTCGAAAGGCTCACGGTGTCGTCGCCGCCTGATACCGCTTGTCCCGCGAACGTCGTCTGGCCCAGGGCATTGGCTGGGAGAGAGCCGTACGCCGACCCGAGGCTGTTCGTGAAGCAGTCCGTATGGCCACCCGACGCGAATGCGGTCCAGCCGGCCGGGCACGTGGTGTCATAGAACAGCAGCCAATACTGCATGAACACAGCGTTCGTATTACCTGAGGCGTGGAACGCATAGACGAACTGCTGCCAACCTAAGCAGCTCGATGGGACAGCGGCCCCTGAGCACGCCGGGGTGCCGGAGAAAAACTGGGTGTTGAGCTGGAGAGAGAAAGCGTTCGCCAGATTGACTCCCGTGTTGTCTACTTTGCCCTTTTCAGTGATCCCGGTCGTCACGCGGGCGAACGTCCCTGTTGCCTTGGAGGTCGTCCCGGTGACCTTCGCCGCGTAGTCGCTGCCGTTGCCAACGATCGCAGGGCCGCCCTGGGTTGCCAGGTTGGGGGCAAAGGGAACGTTGGGCGCGACCAAACAAGCGGTGGCCTTCCATTGCAGCGCAGGATACGACGCGTGGTAGCAGCCGTGCCCGGGTGTAGGAACATTCGCAATCTCGCCCTGCCATTGCGTTTGAGCGAGGGGGCTTGTTGGAGCGTTGGCAGCAAAGGCCGAACCGCTGCCGACGACCGTCAGTGCAATGACGATCGTTCCCAGCGTGCAAATCATGCGCCACAGCGTCATTTCCGCCTCTTTCCCGATGCTCGTCGAGGTCGCCAAACCGATCCATCCTGTAGATGCCGCCGTCGACCGCCGCCATCACCAAAAAGACTATTGGTGCAAACTTCTCAGCGCAACTGGTGTGAGGCCACTTCCTTCCCTGCGGCCATGATGAGGTGCCGATGAGTGATCCCCCACGTGAATTGACGTCGTGGTTGACCCGTCAGATATCTCTGCCGGCGATGAGGCGTCCTCGGACAGTGACCTCGAGCACAGGCACCCGACAAGAGGTCAGCTGGGGTAAAGGTATTCCGGCGCTCTGAAGCGTCACCACCCCCAGAGAACCGCGCTCGTGTTGACCGCCCGAGAACCCACCAGTCTGGTCGAATTAGCGGGCCACAAGCTCAACGCCCTTGTTGTCGAGGAATGGCCACGGTCCTCTCGCGAGCCGATGGTTGCCACTCATCACCACATGGTGCCACGGAGAGTGACCGAAGTCTTCCGCTTGCCCGGCAAGCCTCACGGAGCTGCTCCACTCGGGCAGCTCCACAGTCCCGAGACCCGTCAAGAGGATCGGCGTAACGGCGCTTGGAAGTCTCTATGCCAGCATGGCCAAGAATGGGTTGCACTTCGATGCCACTCGCTCCTGCGGCCCACCGCAGCGCGGCAGCCCTGTGCGGCAAATGGTGTGGCGTGAGACCCTCGGTTTTTGGGCCGCCGTCGGCGGCGGATCAGGGTTCCTCGGCGAGCAACGAGGCAGCAGCGACCCTGAAGCCGGCTGCGGTGGGCGCCCGGTCGCTGGGAGCTGGTGCCAGCGCCGGGACCCGGTTCGCTGGGGTGCGGTCAGGCCGCGAAGAACTTCGTGGTCACGGAGAACAAGTTGGAGTTGGCTTTTAGCGTCACGGTATTCGGCGTGTACCAAACCCCGTACGTGTCATCAAAGATGGTATTGCCCTTGATGGTCACGTTGTACACCGTGGCATCCGACCACACCAAGATACCGGTCGTCTCGTTGTCAGCCGGGCCGGGCGGGTCCGCTCCATCTTCCAGATCGACGTTGTTCTGGCCGATCGTGTTGTCGGTGAAGACGTTGCCGTTGACGTAGGCGTTCGCCTGGTGGCTGTGCACCGATATGCCGGCGAGGCCGTTGCCTTCGATCAGATTGTACGAGACCGTATTATCGTAAGAGCCGGTGAAGCTCTCCGGAGCGAAAATCCCGACGCCAGCTCCGAAGCCCTCGACTCCGTTTTCGTTGACCACGTTGTGGACAATCGTATTGTCGTATACGCCCCCGAAGGTCGGATCCAGCTGACCCGTCGCAGGATCGAGTGCCAGATTGTGCCCCGGCAGGGTGATGCCACAGTCCTTGGTGTTCCCGACCACGTAGTTGCGACGCACCACGTTGCCGTGGTTCGGGCCATACTCGTCGGTCAGCAGAATCCCACCCGCGTTTCCGACGGAGTGGTTGCCACGCACCAATGAGTCTTCGACGCTCAGGAGGTGGATGCCTTCGCCGCAATCCGATCCACCGTTCGGCGTGCAGGGGAAATAGGGGGAATTCACCTTGTTGAAGCCTCGGTCATTGTCCTTGACCACGTTGTTCTCAATCGCGATGCCGCTCAACGGGGTTCCCGTGAAGAGCTGTTTTCCCCCTACCACCGGACCTGCGACCGGGTTTGGATTGACCGCCAGAATCCCCTCGCCCTTTGCGCCCATGACCTTGAACCCCTCCACGGTCACGTTCGAGGATTCGATGGTGATCCCGTTGTAAGGAGCCTGCCCGAGGATGGCGCCGATCGGGGCGCCCGGCAGCCCCTTGGCGTTGATGGTGGCGGACTGGCCGACAAGTGTCAGCGGGATCGTGATGACGACATCTTCGGCATAAGTGCCGGGACATGCCACAACCGTGTCACCACTGGCCGCATTTGCCACCGCGTCGCTGATCGTCGAGAAATTCGCCGTCGCACATGAGGTGCCCGCGGCGCTCGGCGTGGCGCTCGGCGACGCGTACAAAGTGGGGAGCGTGCCGGCAGATGCAGCAGAAGCTTCGGCCAGCCCGGCGCCACCGAGCGCAACCGCGGCCACTCCGGCGAACAACAGCCGCCTGATCTGGTTTCCCGTCGAGATCATTGGTTCCGCCTTCTTCCAATCGAACGCCAAGGGTCAATTATGTCTACACTAGGATTGCATTTTCGGCAAGGTCACATTTGCCGATCGGCAGAGGCTGCGAAATACGCCCACTCGACCCCTTGTGGCGCCCCGAGCAAATCGACGGCTCCCCCGAAGCGGTTGGCCAAGCGCCGTCGCGGTTGGCCCCGCAACCGACCTTCGAAGATAGCGAAGAAGCCGATGTGGTTCTGCTCAAACGGCACCCAATAAGAGAAGTGCAGGGTTCCAATAGAGTCCGACGCTTCCTTGCCTCGGACTTTTTATAGTCCTCGTATCAACAGAGGGCTCTGGGAGGTGGTGCCCGTGAGTCCCGCCGCACGCACGCACGCCTTGATGTCCTGAACCGACGCGTCCCCATACGCGAAATACATGTCTAGAGGCTCGCGAACGTGATGCTTCAGCCATTCGACCACAACAACACGGTTGTCCTGGACGGGCGTAGGCAGAGGGTCGTCCACACAATTGAAATCACGTTAAGCACTGGGGCGGCGCTTTCCACAAGCCGCTCAACATGCTGAGCCGCCGTGCCGTCAATGTCCGAAAGGAAGAGGAGTTTTTCTCGTCTCCCTTGATCATGAAGCGGGAGAAGTGCACGGTACCTGGTTGTCCTGAACCTTTGCCAAAAGCGGGCATTAAGGGCGGCAGTTCATCGGCGAGCGCCTTCGCGTTGGCTGGGCCATTGATCGGGAAGTCAAGAACCAGGTGATCTTGAGTCATGCGCCCTCCTCAGAGGCTCACGGTTAGCAAGAGGTGCCCGCAACCAATGCGTTCCAGCGGCCAATCCACTCTCGATCATTCCGACAACGCGTGTGCGGCGAGACCATGGTGGTGAGCAGTGTGCACGTGCAATTCGTCGTCCTCGGTGACGTGCGGCGTGATGTCGAACACCACCCTGTTGATCGTCCCTGTAAATGGAAATGGCTTCTGGTCCTCGTACACGCGGTCGACAACGCCTCCGTTATCACGTCCAATGTCCATGCCCGCATATCCGGAAAAGCGGATCGGCACCGTGTAGTCCATTCGCCCTTTGCCAATCTGCCGGTCATCGACGAAAAGAGTGACGTCCCCACCGGTTGCCGGTTTCGCCCCGTCCGCCAAGAACTCCATGCGCACCGTGATTTCACCCACGGGCAGATCCTCTTCGGCGACCTGCGTGTAGATGAACACGCCCATCATGGAATACGTATGGGTGAGCTTGCCGTCCTTGACATAGAGGGTGAATCCGCCGAGGTGATCGGCCTCAGCGACGATGACACCTTCAGCGCCCGTCTCCGGTATGACCAGGTCCGCACTTATGGTGTAGGACCGGTTGTAGATCCTCGGGATCATGCCGGAAAGTACGTTCTGCACGTCGCCGCGGAACTCGAAGGTGGTCTCTCCCGTGATCGGAGGCACGATACCGAAGAAGGTCGAGAGCGCCGCGAGCAGCGGCAACACCTTGTAACGCTCGGCCTCCTCCCAAAACAGATCCTTCAGCTCTTGCACCTTCTCGGGGTGGTTCGCCGCAAGATCCTTCGCCTGCGAGAAGTCGTCGGGTAGGTAGTAGAGCTCTGCGGGGCCGGCATCGGGGTCCCAGACTCCCGGTGCGTACGGTGCAAGGGCATCAGGCGTCATTTCCCAGGGTATGCGGTCGGTCTTCATGGCCAGCCACCAGCCGTCCTTGTACATGGCGCGGTTGCCGACCGTCTCGAAGTACTGCTGTGTCCGGTACTCGGGTGCCGCGCCGTCGGTGAACGTGGCGCTGAACGAGGAACCGTGCATCGGGTCTTGCTCGATCCCGTCGACCGTAGCGGGCTCGGGAATGCCGGCAACCTCGAGAATGGTGGGAGCCACATCGATGACGTGAGCGAATTGTGGGCGCAGTCCGCCGGCGTCCTTGATGTGGGCCGGCCACTGCACCACCATTGGATTGCGGGTTCCGCCGAGGTGGGAACCAACCTGCTTTCCCCACTGAAAGGGCGTGGCCCCAGCCCAGGCCCAGGCCGCCGAATAGTGGGGATCCATTATCGGAGCACCCCACTGGTCCAGCCCGCCGTACTGCTCCGAAAGCTGCAGTTGCATCTCAGGGGTCAACGGGATCCCATTTTGCGTCGTGAGCTCGTTGAAGGATCCCGTGATCGTTCCCTCCATGCTGGCCCCGTTGTCGCCCCAGATCCACACGATGAGCGTGTTGTCGATCTCGCCGAGATCCTCGATGGCATCGATGACGCGCCCGACGTTGTAGTCGGCGTTCTCCGAGAACCCCGAGTAGACCTCCATTTGGCGCGCGTAGAATGTCTTCAGATCGTCGGAGAGGTCGCTCCACCCCGGGAATGCCGCGTTGCGCGGCGTGAGCTCCGTACCGGCCGGGATCACTCCGAGCTGCTTCTGACGAGCGAACGTTTCCTCGCGAAGCTTGTCCCAGCCCTGGTCGAACATCCCCTTGTACTTGTCGGCCCACATCTTCGTGACGTGGTGTGGGGCGTGGCTGCAACCGGTGGAGTAATAGACGAAGAATGGCTTTGCAGCGTCCTGGGCGCGGACACCGTGGAGCCACTCGATCGTCCGATCGGCCATGGCGTCGGGAAAGTAGAACGGATCGTCCTCGTCGTAGTACTTCTCCGGTGTGCCGATGATCTTTTGATTCTCGGCCAGGCAGGGATCCCACTGGCTCGATCCTCCACCGAGAATCCCGTAGAAGTAGTCGAACCCCCACCCGTTCGGCCAACGGTCGAACGGACCCGCTGCACCCTGTTGCGCGTCGGGCGTGAGGTGCCACTTCCCGAAGATTGCCGTGCTGTAGCCGTTGTCTCGAAGAATCCGAGGGAGGGGGGCACAGTCACGGGGTAGGGTCGCCGAGTATCCCGGGAAACCACCCGGGAATTCCCCAATGGAGCCGAACCCCACCGTGTGATTATTGCGCCCGGTCAACAGCGACGCGCACGTTGGGGAACACAGAGCGGTCACGTGGAAACGGTTGTAGCGGAGACCGCTGCCGGCGACGCGAGTCAGATTGGGCGTCTGGATAGGTCCGCCGAATGTGCTCGGGTTTCCGAATCCAGCATCGTCGATAAGAACGAGCAGCACATTCGGAGCACCAACCGGTGGTACCGGATGGCCGATGAGGTTCCAGTCCGGTTGTGACCCGTCCAAGGTCCTGCGAGCCGTCCCGGAGAAGGACGGCCGGCGGATTGGGAGATGGCTGCGATCAACGTCGCTCATGTCTACTGTCCTCCGTCCCGGTGCCGAGCTGCGGTGACCATAGCTAGGACAGTGGGGCACCGCCTCCCTCTCGCAGCATTCGGGAGCCCTAACCTGCGGCCCCGACAATGGGGAGCACCGCCCGGTTCAAGCACCTTGGCTTCGCAGCTTGTCATTCGTTCCTCCGTGGTATTTCAGGCGTCTGCGGGGCGGGCGATGATGTAGATGAGGGCACCAACGATGGGAAGAAAGAGGATCAGAACGGTCCAACCACATTTCGCCCAGCCGTGATGATCACCACGACGAAAGTTGTCGACGAAGCACCAGACGATAAAGAAGATCATCAGGAACACGCCCGCAAGGATGAGCATGGTCCAGAACAGACTCAGGAGCGGATAGGTGTACGCGAACATTTGTCCTCCGAATCGACTGGCCGCTCGGGCCCCTCCGTCGAGTATTGCGAGGCGGGGGTCATCCGTCATCACCCGCGTTGGGGTGATAATTGGAATCTTCATTCCTTGGCTCGACGGACTTCCCATTCCGGATCGAAGATATGCCACGCTCCTTCCTTCAACCGGGGCGAGGGCAGTTGCGCTGGAACGAGGGCTCCGTTCGTCCCTCTTTTGAGACAGAGATTGACTCTTCGTCTCACAAAGCTGGAGACGGCACCTGAGAGCGTTCGGGTCTGCGCGAAACCATTGGATCGGAGCATCCCTGTGCCACGACTGCTCATACGGTGGCTTAGGTTGAGCCAGTGACGGGCAGACCGTATTCAAAACCTGCCGAACCTTGTGGCAGTCGTTTCGTTTCCCGACATCCACAATCGAAGCACATTGCACAAGAGAACTCGGGCCGCGTTCGATTACAGTAACGACGTCAAATGGAGCTGTCACCCGATTTGGTCCTTCAGCTTGCACCCGGGATCCGGACTCGACGCGATCAGGCGGGACACGTCATCGTCGACTCGCCGGTGGGTACCGTCATCGACATCGGCCCGAGGGGCTTCGGCGTCTTGGCCCTGTTCTCGGAGCCGATACGACTTGGTGACGCCATTGGCCGGTTGGAGCAAGAGCTTGCGCATTCGACCGACTTTGCACCCATTTTGAGCGTTCTCAACATGCTCATCGAGGAGAACGCACTGGTTTCGTCCGACGCTGAGCGAGCCCCGACGAGCGGATGGGCCGATCCCGTCGAACACGCTCGAATGCTCCACGACGAGCGCAGGACCAATGACTACCTCGCCGCGTTGAGGGCGGCAGTCCGTCCCGAGGAAGTAGTGCTCGACATAGGGACCGGAAGTGGAGTTCTCGCTCTGGCGGCTGCGCGGGCGGGTGCCCGGTGCGTGTACGCGGTCGAAGCAAGCGACATTGCGGAAGTGGCTGAACGGGTGTTCGCGGCCAACGGGGTAGCGAACCAAGTCACGGTGATCCCAGGCTGGTCGCGTGTTATCGAGTTGCCCGAGCCGGCTGATCTGCTCGTCGCCGAGGTCATCGGCAATGAGCCGCTCGAAGAGGAGATCCTCGAGACCATGCTCGATGCCCGCCGTCGATTGCTGAAGCCAGAAGCCCGCTTGATCCCGCATGCGCTCACGCTGTTGGTACGGCCCCTTTTGTTGCCTGAAGTCGAGATAAGACAGCGCGCGTTCGGCATGTCAGCGGTGCGAAGGTGGAGAGCGCTCTACGACATCGATTTCACTCCCCTGCTCGAGGCCGCGATTCCCGGCCCGACCCACACGATCACCGAGGGAGAGGTTGTCGCGACCTGGCCGCCAGTTGGTCCTCCCGTCGAGCTTGCCAGGGTAGACCTCACTGCCTTCGAGGAGCCATCAGTTCACGCGTCGGCCGACCTCGTCGTGGAGCCGCCCGGCCAAGTGAACGGGATCGCCCTCACGTTTCGCGCTCGAGTTGTACGAGGGCATCTCCCATACCCTCGACCCATGGACGTGGCCGGCGTCGAGCTGGGCGACCTCGGTGTGGGTCCTAGCGGATCCGATCGAAGTCTCTGTCGGATCCGTTCTGCGGGTTGACTATCACCGTCGCGTTCCCGGAGTTCCCGACGGACTCACCTACGAGCTCCTGGACCGAAATCAATGAAGAGCGTGCTCTCTCAACGACGAGACACTTCGGGAGGACGGGACAGCGCTGACCCAGTTAGAGATACTTGCAGTACCAACGCGTTGTCGTCCCAGCCGGACAGTCATCTAGGAAACCGATCGTTCGGTAACCTAGACGGTCGTAGAAGTCGCCGATCAAGACGTCATAGGTCAGACCCATGACAAGGCGGCACCCTCGGTGCCTCGCTTCACGCTCCACCTCCGCCATCAGCGCTCGGCCGATACCGGCGTTCCTGAGTGTCTCGTCGACCCACACGACATGAAGCTGACAGCCCCCGCCCCACATGGCACCTGACGCTCCGGCGACGATTGCTCCACTTTTGCGTACAAAAACCGCGAATTCCTCCTCGTCTCCATTGCCGGCCGCCTCAACAGCGGCCCGCGCCATGCGATCTTCCAGGAACGCGAGATCCATCGGGGCCGGCTCGTCCTCGAACTCGAACTGGCACAAGTCGTCCACAGCTACTCCGACTGGCATGCCGCCCTAGGTCGCGAGCATCTGTTCGAGAAGGCTGGAGTCGTCGAAGTACGCGCGCACCGCCCTGATCTTGGCCTGCTCGAAGTCGGCAACCGCCGCCCCACCGAGCAGAAGCTTGTGGTGATTGGGCTCAATCACCACCGCCTCTTCGATGACGAAGGGCCCGGAGAAGGTCCCTGTAATGCGGAACTCTGCGAGTCCGCGGCTCCCGAATACGTCCAGGGTGTCGAACTGGATGTCGACACCCGAGAAGGCCGATTCGCGGTAGGAAAGGTTCTTCTGAAGATCCGACAGACCTACTGCCAGCATGTTTGGCGTCCAAACCGTGGCGTCATCAGTGAGCAATTGATCGAAATTCGCGATGGTGTCGTCATTGGGTGAGATGAAGATCTCGATTGCGCGCCGAAACGTGGCGGCGCGGGGGTGCTCGACCATGAATGCTCCTCTGCTTTGGGCGGCGCTAGGCGCCGAGGACCTTCTGCTTGGCGGCGGCGAATTCTTCGTCTGAGAGAGCACCCGACCCATGCAAGGACGCAAGGCGCTCCAGTTCGCCGGCCGCATCGCCAACGCTCGGTGCCGGCGGCGGAGGAGCGGGCGGCGGAGGCTCGGCGTAGGCTCCCTCATCCTGATAGGCCGCGTCTTGTTGAGCGCGGTTTCTCCCACCCGCGTAAGCCATCCCTCCGGCGACCATCATGGTTCGGCGGCGGGTTCTCCGGCGCACCATGCCCATGTTGATACCTCCTACTCTTTCGTTGGATCTGTTCGTTAGCGATCTCGACGGTCTTCCCTCCGGTCGCCGCGGTCGTCCCGTCGGTCCTCGCGGCGGTCGTGCCTGCGCTCGACGCCGTGGGCGACGACGGCTGCAGTCCCTACCACTGCCGCCGTGCGGGCAACGGGAGCGCCAATGACGCCTCTGCGGGCGGCCCGGGCTGGTCGTAGTGGCATGTCAACCTCCTTGGATTTCCTCGTCCGCCTCCAGTGCGGCAAGGATGGCTTGAATCGGAATGCGCCCGTTGGCGATGAGCTGACCGCCGGAGCGTCGGGCCGCCGAGGCAAACGGCGCGGCCCAACTGTTCTCCCAGACGAGCACACCCGCTACCGTCCCCGGCTTCATGGCGGCCGCGAGATGAACGATGTCGTCTGCCGCCAGTAGGTCGGCCAACTGTGTTTCGGCTCTGCGCAGCTCGTCTAGCTTATCGAGATCCTCGATCTCCATGCCTTCGATTTCCCCGTTCTCGTCCTTCGCCACGATCAGGAGGTCCAGTAGGCGCACAGTTCCTGCGTCGATCAACTTGGCCAACTCCGTCGCCATATCTCCGGTGAAGTGGGACTGGCCGGGTGGGAACTCGACTACCAGGTAGTCGACCGGCCCCAGTTCGTCCAGATCGTTGTCAGCCATGTCTGCCTCCGTTCTCGCTGCAGGACTGGTATGCCGAGATGATGCGCCCCTTCGGTCCGGCGCCTCGGCGCTTATTCGGACCGTATTCGCGCGTATCTTGTACGAACTTCTCACGGCCCCTACTCGTCCCGCGTCCGGTCGTGCAACAGGACTCGGAACCGCTCCGCCAGTATGCGATCCCGTTCTGGTCAGGTCATCACCCTCCAAAGGGTGATTGCTCGTTCAATGTCCGGGGCTTCAGCGAGCACTCATCTCTTTGCTGTCGTAGCATCGCCGCGTGAGAATGGGTTCCTTGGGGCAAGGAGCCATGAACTCCCATCCGACTCACACCGTGTTCATCGAAGTACCTAGCAGGATCGTCCCAGCTATGACGAGCCTCGCAACGCGGATGGTCGGATGCGACGTCGGCTGGTCTAACGCTGTCGCAATTCTTGGTGCGCCATGACGCCACGAACTTGGCCTCATCGATCAAATCGGTGGCTATCGCGGGACTGCTGCAGGGCGCATCTGGCTCGCTGTGTCAGCCACGGCTACCCATTCGCATCGATCACATCGAGGAGCAACCCGGTCGTCCCGAGGTCGAGGTCACAACAGACCAGGCAGGCAGGCGTTCCCTGAGGAGGCTTTGGGTCAAGCCTCGTCATCCGTCGCCACCCGCACGGCGACCAATTCGAGCCCGAGAGCCCGGATTCGCTCAATCACCCCGTGCAGCGCGGCTTGGTCTGGGAAAGTGGCCCGCAGCGTCGTCAACCCTTCCTTGGTCGAGACTTCGAGATCCGCGAACGCTGCGGACACGGTCCTGCCAGCCTCGCCCCTGAACGTGATCACGTAGGCGATTGGTTCCATTGGTCCTGGATATTGTTGATCTGCGCCACCGGGCCCGTCGTCACCCTCATCCGGGTGATTCGGAGATCGATTTGGTAGCCTGAGGTTGGTGATCGGCACCAGCCCGGCCGTGACGAAGTTCATCCGGCCTCCCTTGCCTCATACCCTGATCCGACGGCCCGAACTGCTTAGTCGGCTCGACACGGCCATCCAGTTCCCCTGCACCTTGGTGGCAGCCAGCCCGGGCATGGGAAAAACCGTGCTGCTGTCGGCCTGGGCCGCCGAGCGACCTCAAGTTCGTTGCGCCTGGCTCTCGTGCGATCGGTGGGATCATGACGAGCTCCGGTTCTGGACGTCCATTGCGTCTGCCCTCGCCACGGTCGAGCCAGGTGGCGCCTCCGATGCGCTCGACCTGCTCACCGAGGGTCCAGACGACATCGAAGACGTTGTCGCCGCGCTGGTCAACGAGATGGCTCTGTGGAATGGCCCCACGTGGCTCATCCTCGATGACCTGCACGATGTCGCTCCCTCGGATCTCGGGGGCCTGGTCACTTTCGTCGAACGACTACCTGCGACTACGCATGTTGTCTTCGGGACCCGAGTCGATCCGATGCTGCCGATCCACCGATGGCGGGCCCGGGGGCAACTGGCTGAGATCAGGGATGTTGACCTCCGCCTGGAAGAAGAGCAGGTCAACTCCTTCATGCACCAGCATGGCCTCAATCTTTCCCGCGGTGACGTGCATACTCTGGCCACAAGGACCGAGGGATGGATGGCCGGAGTGCAGTTGGCAGTGCTCTCATTGCTTCACGACTCCAACGACCCGATCTCGTTCATCAGACGCCTTGATGGAACGGATGATGTGGTTGCCGACTTCCTCATCGAAGAGGTGCTCGATGGGCAGTCCGCAGAAATGGCGCAGTTCTTGTACGCAACATCCGTCGTTGATGAGTTCGACGTGGAATTGGCAAATGCTCTACTCGGTGACGAGCACGGCGCCAACCTGCTGCGACGAGCGATCAACTCTGGACTCTTTATCGTCGCGCTGGGGGGGGATCCGCCCCACTACCGGTACCACCAGCTCTTTCGAGAACTTCTACACGCCCAGCTGGAGGCCGAAGATCCGGCTCGAGCCAAAGCCCTGCACGCGCGTGCTGGTACTTGGTACGAGAAGACTGGCTCCTACGCGTCAGCCGTGGATCACTTCGTGCAAGCCGGTGACCTCGACCGAGCCTTTGAACTCTTGCACGATCACCTGGCACACGAATGGTTTCCCGGCCCAAGTTCAAGCGCTGGCGCATGGTTGGGAAGGCTTTCTGACGAGGACATCAGGGCTCACCGCGCTCGCATGGTCGACTACGCCCTTGCGCTCGGCCTCGCGGGCAGAATCGAGGAGCAGGGTTGGTGGCTCGTCCAAGCGTCGGGCGCAGCCAGCGACAGTGACAACGACGGTGACGGTGACAGCGAATTCGATATCAGGTTGGCGGCCGTCAATGCGCAGTGGCACGGCATGCGCGGCGAGCCAGATCCAATCATTGTCTTTGAGCGGGACGTCTTTTCACGCCTGACGCCGGGCACAGACTTCGTCATGGACCAGTTTCCCGTCCTTTCGGCGCGAGCTCACCTCTATAACCAAGACCCGGACTCGTGCATCACGACCTGCGATATCGCCCTTGGCCATGCCGATCCTGTTACAGCCACAGTGCTGCTGGGGATCAGATCCGGCGGCCTCTTCGAACTGGGTCAGCTACGACAGGCAAGAACGGCGGCGAACGCCGCTCTTGACGCGGCACGTGCGCGAGGCGTCTCCAACCACGTCGGCCTTTTTGACGCCACACTGACGCTCGGCGCGCTCAGCCTAGAAGCTGGCCAATTGGACGAGGCTGAACGTTTGATCGAGGATGCGGTTCGGTCCAGTGAGAAGATTCGACCTCCGTTCGAACTACTTGGCTTGATCGAGAGGGCACGGCTGTTTCGCTCTCGGGGCGAGCTGGTCGAGGGTCTTGGCATCCTTGAGCGGGCAAAAACGGTCCTGCCGGCTGGAGTCCGCTCCCCCCTGATACAGCGCGCAGACGTTCTGGAGGCCAGAATCCGCATGGACCTCGGCGACCCGGGACCAGCGGCCGACCTCGTCCGGACGCTCCCACCGTCGCCGACCCGTTGTTTGCTTGAGACCCGGGCCTGGCTGGTCCGGGGCCAAGCGGACCGAGCCGACGTCGCCATGAACGAACTTGACGCTGGTTCGTTTGGTGTATCCCTTGCGATCCAGTTGACCTGCCTCCGGGCGGACGTCCGGCGACACATGGGCCTCCCTTACGACGACGATCTCCGGCGACTCGTCGAGCTCGGGCGTCCGCAGGGCTTCGTTCTCTCTGTGTTGGATGTGTCACCTGAACTCGGTAACGATTTGGTCGCCCTCCTGAGGCACTCGCTCAGCGACGACTACGCAGATACGCTCGTGACGGTGGCCGACCGCATTGCAGCCCATGGTGCCATCAGTCCTCCAAATAGGGACAGTCGACTGAGTGCTCGTGAGCAGGGCGTCCTTCGCTTCCTCCAGACACGACTCAGCACTCGGGAGATCGCGGGTGAGCTTTTCATCTCGATGAACACACTCAAAACCCACCTCAAAAGCATCTATCGCAAACTCGATGCGTCGTCACGGTCAGACGCGGTGGCCAGAGCCAGGGCGAGTGGTCTTCTCTGACGCTGCGCCGGGTTAGACAGCAGGGCAATCGGCTCCCAACTGGGTGATGTCCCAGTAAGCCGGGAACCGCATACTCATCTTCGGTCTCACTCACGATGCCAAGGGAGTATCGGTGCAAGCTCGTCCGGTGCAGCCAAGGTTCTGCCCGTCAGCCCACTGCCCGCGTGCTCGAATGCGGCGCCCGGAAACAAATGGCCTTCGCGACGCCGAGAATCAGAGCGGACCTCTCGTCGGTTCAAGGTTGTCTGGGCGTCTTTCTCAACGCCGCCCTGGGCGGTACGTGGCCACCATGCCACCGCTCGCCTCCATCCGGGACCATCCGGGACAAAAGGCGACCGAGGAACTCTTCTCGACGGACATGGACTCGAGTCCATCCACAGAGCCAGCGCCCGCTCTCTCCGGCGACGGAAGAAACGATGCCGATTGTACGCACTTCACCTCAACCCACGATCGACTGCTCGATGAATCACCCCTCATGGGGTGATGACCCACCGGCATTGGACCCACATACTGACATTTGCCCTGCAAACGCTTCGTCCCTTGGAGGATAGATGGTCGCCTACACGTATCCACTTCTCAGCCTTTTCTGGACAATGCTCTTGTTCTTCGGCTTCGTGGTCTGGATTTGGCTCCTCATCATCGTCTTTGGCGACATATTCCGGAGCCACGACATCGGGGGATTCGCAAAGGCCATGTGGGTGTTGCTCGTCATCTTCTTGCCACTGATCGGCGTTCTCATCTACCTGATCGCCCGCGGAGGCGAGATGCAGGAAAGGGCCGCAGGGGATGCGCGCCAGCAACAGCAGGAATTTGACACATACGTCCGTGATGTTGCCGGATCTGGAACCAGCTCAGCGGACGAGCTGGCCAAGTTGGCCCAACTCCGCGACCACGGAGTCGTTACCGAGGAAGAATTCCAGGCCCAGAAGGCCAAGGCGTTGAGCTGACGACCAAACGCTGCGCCAGTCGCTCAAAGGAGAGACTCGATGTGAGGCGCAGTCTCGGCTCCTCCTCCGATGAGCGGAAAGCCTCGCCCGAGCGTCAGCGTCGCAGGGTGGGCCGATCCTTGGGGCGGATATGAACGCGAGGACGATCAAGGATGAACAAACTGGCAAGTGGAAGGTCTCGGCCGCTGAGCCGAGAGCAGCTGATCGAACTGGGGAAAGGTGCTCGCCGCCGAATCCCCAGGGCGTCCCAGGCGGAGTGGAACATTGCTTCGCGCACGTCTGATCCGCTGAGCCTTTTAGTCGGCCAAGAGGCGACGCGTGTGCCTGAGCTCGTACCGATCCGACACGGCCGTATGGCCGCTTCGGCCTTCGCGTTTTACCGAGGAGCCGCACTGCCCATGGCCGCGGACTTGTCAATCGGTCCGAGTACTGACCTCAATGTTCAACTGTGCGGCGATGCCCATCTGTCGAACTTCGGAGGATTTGCCTCGCCCGAGCGTGATTTGGTTTTCGACATCAATGACTTCGATGAAACCGCTGCCGGCCCTTTCGAGTGGGACGTGAAGAGGCTCGCCGCAAGTTTGGAGGTGGCCGGACGAGAGCTGGGATACGGCGGCCGACCCTTGCGTGACATCGTCCTGCGATGCGTTCACACCTATCGGCACACAATCCGGTTATTCGCTGGTACCAGCAAGCTTGACACATGGTACGCGCGCGTCTCGACGTGCAAACCATTATGGAACGGTGGGGCTCGAAAGCAGGGTCGAACGCGGTCAAGAACCTTCAACGCGCCATCCTTAAGGCTGAATCAAAAGACCGATTGCGAGCGCGGGACAAGTTGACAACCGTGGTCGATGGCACGCTCAGGTTCTTGAGCGATCCTCCGCTTCTCATCCCCGTGGAGGACGTTTATAGCGAGTCGGGCGAGGCGGAACAGGTCGAGCAAGTAGTCGAAGGCGCGCTCCGCTCATACAGGTCAACTCTCTCGCCCGACCGCCGACATCTGTTGGCTCAATATCGCTATGTCGCATTGGCCCGCAAGGTCGTCGGTGTAGGCAGCGTCGGCACCCGTTGCTGGGTGGCACTCTTTGTCGGGCAGGAGTCGGAGGATGTGCTCTTCCTCCAGGTGAAAGAAGCTGAGGAATCAGTGCTGGAACGGTTCACCACGAAGAGCAAGATCGCAAACCATGGACAAAGGGTCGTAGAGGGGCAGCGACTCATGCAGGCCGCCAGCGACATCTTCCTGGGGTGGCAACGCGTTGAGCTGCCAGATGGAGGCCATCGAGACTTTTATGTCCGCCAGCTCTGGGACTGGAAGGCGTCTGCCGCATTCGAGACAATGAGCCCGGACATCTTGAGCATCTACGCCAGTATTTGTGCCTGGACGCTCGCTCGGGCTCACGCTCGGTCGGGGAGTGCCACCGCCATTGGGGCCTATCTCGGCGCGAGTGACGTCTTCGACCAGGCGCTGGCCGATTTCGCGCGTTCCTACGCCAAACAGAATGAGCGTGACTACCAGGCCATGCGAGATGCGATTGCCTCAGGCATTCTGACCGCTGAAAGCGGTGTGTGACTTGACCGCCTGGATCATCCAGAAGCGAGGTTGGTCGAAGCAGGCACAGATGCGGCCGAGCCACCGAAACGGAACCGTTGCCAACTGATGGACGATCAGACTGCGACAGACAACTCCTCACCTCCCGATCCCGACTCCTTGCTGCGCAGCAAGGAGTACCGGGCGCTCCTGGCGTTTGCCGCGGTGATCGGTGTCTTGGTGTCCCTGGCTTCATGGGGCTATCTCGAGCTGATCCACTACCTCCAAGAGTGGCTCTACAAGGATCTCCCGAGCGGGCTCTCCCTGTCTCCGGTGCCGACGTGGTGGCCGTTGCCAATCCTTGCCGTCGCCTCGGTGCCGATCGCCATCGCGATAGCTCGCCTGCCGGGAAGCGGCGGCCACAAGCCAGCCGAAGGGCTCAAGGCGGGTCCTCCCACCCAGCCGCGTGAACTTCCCGGAGTTCTGCTCGCCTCACTCGCCTCGATCGGATTCGGCATGGTCCTAGGCCCGGAGGCCCCACTGATCGCGCTCGCCGGCGGTTTAGGAATTCTCGCAATGCGATCGGCTCGCAAAGACGCTCCGGACCAGGTGTTCGCTCTCATCGCCGCGGCGGCGAGCTTTGCCGCCATGTCCTCCCTCTTCGGTTCCCCCATCGTGGGAGCGGTAATCATCATCGAGGCGGCCGGCTTGGGAGGGGCGACCCTTCCTGTCATTCTGTTGCCGGGACTGTTGTCCGCGGGTATCGGCTCCCTCGTCTTCATCGGCATGGGGTCGCTGACTGGTTTGAGCTCGAGCGCCTATGCCATCCCACCGTTGTCGTTACCCAAGTACCACACGCCAACGATCTCGGCCTTCGCGTGGACGATTCTCCTCGCCGCCGTGGTCGCAGTGGTCATCTTCGTCATCGCCCGAATTGGGTTGACGGTTAACGCGGCGACGCTAGGCCGCCCGTACGTCGTCGTTCCGCTTGCCGCCCTGACCGTTGGAGCGTTGGCGATCCTCTTCGGGCACCTGAGCGGCAAGCCCGAGGACCTAGTCCTTTTCTCAGGCCAGGACACGATGGGGGCAGTGGTCAATCAGGCCGCCAGCTTCTCGCAAAAGGCCTTTGCCCTGTTCCTTGTCTTCAAAGGCCTTGCCTACAGCGTCTCGCTGGGCAGCGCCCGAGGGGGACCCACCTTTCCTGCCATGTTCCTCGGCATCGTTGCCGGACTGCTGTGCGCCCATCTGCCTGGCTTCTCCGAGGAGCCTGCGGTGGCGGCGTTGATGGGAGCGGCCACGGTCTCGATCCTCCGACTTCCGTTGGCCTCGATCATCATCGCAATGGTCGTCTCCCAGGCCGGGGCCTCGACGACACCACTGATCATCGTGGCGGTGGTCGTGGCCTATCTGGTGGTCTTGGCCCTGTCGGCCTCGCGCACCTCGGAACCCCCCAAACTCTTGATTGCCGGAGCACCCAGCGATGACGGCAACCGTACGTCACTCAAGGTCGTCACAGACGAGGTCCAACAATGACAACGTCGTTGCAACGTCCCATCCGTCCTCGCGCCTTTATGGCCGATCAACGCCCGAGCGACTAGTCGATGCCTCCCTCCGCCATCGGTTCCTTCCGCCTCCCGACGCTCAAGTCCGTCTATGAGTTCGACAGTTATGGCGGCGTAATCATCCTCATCCTGGTCACCTATGTGCTCTCGATCAACCTATCCAAGTCCTGGGGCTTATCAGTCATTCTCGTCGTGCAGATCACCACCGTCTCCATCATCCTGCGAATCTCGCGAGCGCCCCATCAGATTCGAGTCGTTGCCGCCGTCAGTCTTCTCATTGCTGTCGCAGCGGCCATCCTGGGTCTTATCCTTCATCGTGAGGTCGCGGACAAGTTGTTGCCCGCGGTCAGTGCTCTTCTCTATCTGATCGCACCTGTATCGATCTTGCGTCATCTCATCCGCAGAACGGTAGTGGACCAAGAGACCGTCTTGGGTGCGGTCTCGGCCTATCTATTGGTCGGAATGTTCTTCGCGTTCGTCTATCGTGCCGCCGCCGCCAATGAGGCAACGGCGTTCTTCGGCGCTCAGGGTGATGGGACCTTTGCGCAGGACCTGTTCTTTTCCTTCACGACGCTCACGACGACGGGATATGGAAACCTCGTGCCGGCGGAGAACCCGGGCCAGAGCTTCGCTCTTGCGGAGATGCTCATCGGCCAACTGTTCCTCGTGACCGCCGTCGCCAAGGTCATCAATTCGTACCAACCGACGAGGAGGCAAGGACTTGCCGTCGAGGGGTCGGACTCGACGGCTGGCGAGGCTCCTCCTGACGATGAGTGAGGAAGAGTGAGACCGCCACCCATCAAGCCACCAGCCCACGCCATGGACTGTCTCCTGGGATGCTGTGTGAGCAGGGATCGCAGATTGTGAGCCCAACAGACGGATCCGACTGGGGTCTTGACCACATCCCGCTTCCGAAGAGGGTGCGGCGCGGCGCCGAGTCGCTCGAACGCACGTACTCGGGTTCCTCGGCTGAGCATCTGTGGAATCGCCTCACCGCCATGGATTTCATCAACAAAGGAATGCTCTTTGCTGCTGTGCTCCTCTTGTGCTTCTTTCCATTCATCATCGTGGCGAACGCGCTGGCGGGGCAATCCGCAGTGACGGGCTTGGTGCGTCATCTCGCTCTGAACCAAGAAGCGGCGCGCGACGTCAGTGGGCTCTTCGCGTCATCTTCGTCGACTTCCAATGCGGTGACCGGTACCGCCTATTTGTTCTTCATTCTTGGGGGCATCGCGGCAGCGAGCGGAGTCCAAGACCTCTATGAGCGCTCGTTCGAGTTGCAGGCCGGAGGTCTGAAGGACATCGGCCGTCGGTTCGTATGGCTCGTGGTGACTGTTGCCTGGGTCTCACTGGCCGCAGTGGCTGGGCCCTGGTTGCGCAATGCGGTCGGTCTCTGGCTGGTAGGCATTTTGGCGTTCGTCGGGCTGACCCTTTTTTGGTGGGGGACGATGTGGTTCCTGCTCTCGGGGAGGGTGCCATGGCGCGCCCTGTTGCCATCCGCGGTGGCAACTGCGCTGTTCTGGGTGGGGATGGAGGTCGTTTTCTCATTTATCTTCTCTGGAACGGTCATTTCGGACGACAAGAAGTACGGTCCTATTGGGGTTGTGTTCGCCCTCATGTCCTGGCTGATCGCCATCGGTGTCGTCATCATCCTGGGTGCGGTGGTTGGACTGGTCTGGCGGGAACGTGATCTGTCGTTCTCGCGGGCTTATCACTGGCTGATGCCATCTGGACGAAAAACGGTTGGCCGGTCACTTTCCCTCGAAGAGGATGGAGCGAAAGAGAGGGCTCCGTGAGCCCTTCTCATCGCTTCGTTGACACGAACGGCATCCGAATGCATGACCTCGTCGGAAATCTACGACGATTTTCGATGCCCGACTCGACCAACGTCGTCTTCCTCGAGGGTTGCGGACTCTGGACCCAGACGGAACGACCGAGAGAGGTCAAAGAACCGCTGATGGAGTTCTTGGCCGGACTCACCGCATAGGAGAACAGATGGCGCAGAACCCGATGGAAGCTGCTGATATCGCGCCGTGCGCGCCCGCATCCCACGTAGGACCCGGGCTGCACTCATCAAAGCGCTACTACCTGTACCTGGCTGTTCTCGGCTTCGCCCTCGCGGCGCTGACTCTCAGTGCCTGTGGTGGTTCAGGGTCAACAAATCCCCCGGCAAGCCGCCCGAGTACGACGCTCGGGTCGCCGTCAACGCCGACTAGCAAACCCTCCGTCGCTCTGCCGTCCACGACAACGCCCACCCCCGAGGCCCCGACGACCGTCCCGCCCGTGACGACGCCCACCACCGGGGCGCCGACGACCGTGCCGCCCTCGACAACGCCCACCACCGGGGCGCCGACGACCCTGCCGCCCTCGACAACGCCCACCACCGAGGCGCCGCCGACGGCGCCGCCCACCACCGAGGCGCCGACGACGGTGCCGCCCTCGACAACGCCCACCACCGAGGCGCCGACGACCGCCCCGCTCTCGACGACCCCGAGCGCGGAAGCCGCCACGTCATCGACACCTTGGGGGTGGATCGTGGCTGGGATCCTCGTTGTAGTGGGCCTCGTCGTTGCTCTCGTCCTGTTGCTCCGTTCACGGTCGCGGCGAGCAGCCTTGACGGCTTGGAGGCAGAGCGCCAGACCGGCGTTGGAGCAGGCGGCGGTCGCCCGAGACCTCATCTCTGGGGATGGGACAGACGTTGACCCGGAACGGCGAGAAGACGTACGGACTCAAATCGAGGCGGCGGCGCAGGCACTTGATGGACTCGTGACGAGTGCGCCAGATGACGCATCCCGACGCGCTGCGTCGTCGTCGGCGGCGGCCCTGCGGGGTTTGATGTTCGCAGACGAAGCAGATCGACTCCTTCGTTCACGCGATGATTCACCTACTGGCGACGAACTCGCTCAGGCCGATCAAGCACAGCGGGCTCGGCTCCGAGAACTTGATGTCGCCCTAGACGAACTGGCCACGCAAGCCAGACCGGAGGAAGGTACGGAGCCGCCGCCAGACCGGATTCAGTGACGCCCGTTATGGCCCGTCGCAAGCGTTTCGTCGATGTACGTTACGACCTGGTTGCCGGCACGGTGCTGGGGATAGAAAGCGTGCCCGACGGTCTTGCCACCGGGTTGCTGGCGGGGGTGAATCCGCTTGCTGGCGTCTACGCCTACATGGTGGGGGTGGTGGGGGGAGCCGCTGCGACCTCCTCCGTGTTCATGGCGGTCCAGGGCACGGGGGCCATGGCGATCCTCGTCGCCGACGTCGGTGCAGTACACAACGCAACTGACCCCGGTCGCGCTCTGTTCACTCTGAGCATGATGACCGGCGTGGTCATGATGGCGGCTGGATTGCTCAAGCTGGGCGGTCTGTTGCGTTTCGTGTCAAACGCTGTCATGGTGGGTTTTATCAACGCGGTCGGCGTGAACATCGTCCTCGGGCAACTCGCGAACCTCACCGGTTACAGCTCACCGCTCGACTCCCGTATCACCCGTGCCCTCGACACTCTGTTGCATCCGGGTCGGCTCCATTGGCAATCCGTGACCATCGGGGTGGCAACGATGGTGCTCATCGTGGCTCTCGAAAGAACTCCACTCGGCTCTCTCGGCCTTGTAGTCGCGGTCATCGGGACTTCCGCCATCGCCATGGGACTGGGGTGGGACGTGGCGAAGGTGCACGACCTCGGTGCCGAGCTAGGGACCCTGCCCCGACCCCAATTCCCTCAGTTGAACCTGGTGCCGTCCCTGTTGGTACCCGCACTCTCGCTGGCGGTCGTTGGCGTCGTCCAAGGGGCCGGTATCTCGGCCAACTTCCCAAACCCCGATGGCAGTTTCCCCGACGCGTCGCGGGACTTCACAGGACAAGGTGTGGCCAATGTGGCGTCTGGAGTTTTTCAGGGCATGCCAGTAGGTGGGTCGGTGTCAGCCTCATCGCTCAATAAGGCGGCCGGCGCGCGCACACGCCTGTCGCTTGTGATCGCTGGGGCGGTCATGGCCGTGAGTATCCTCCTGCTTGGTCGGCCCATTGGCAATATTGCTATGCCCGCGCTTGCCGGACTCTTAGTGGTTGTTGGCGTTCGCACGATAAAGCCGGCGGACCTGGCCTCGGTCTGGAGAACCGGTGTGGCGCAACGAGTGGTATTGGTGACCACGTTCCTGCTCACAATCCTCATCCCGTTGCAGTATGCGGTCCTCGCGGGGGTCGCGATATCCATGATGCTCTACGTCGTTGGTCAGTCGAACAAGGTTTTCCTCAGACGACGCGTGATTACCGAGGACGGGCACGTCATCGAATCGGACCCGCCCTCCCAACTCCCCGCCGGCGAGGTCGTCATACTCCAACCGTACGGCAGCCTCTTCTTCGCCGCCGCCCCGCTTTTCGCCGCCGCACTACCAGATCCGACGCCCGAGTCTCGTAACGCCGTGGTAATTCTGAGATTGCGAGAGCGTAGCGATGTTGGCTCGACCTTTATCGATGTTCTCCGCGGGTACGCGGAAAAACTGACCCGTGTCGGCTCGAAGCTAGTTCTCGTCTCTTTGAACGACCGCCTCGCCGAGCAGTTTCGAGTAACAGGCTTGATCGACCTGATCGGAGTCGAGAACATGTATGAGTCCACCGAGCGGGTCGGTGCTGTGTCGGAACAAGCGAATCGAGATGCTCTGATCTGGATCGCGGCCCGAGGCGAGGGAGGAAGCAGCTGAAGCTGTCTGCGAGGGTCAGGCTCGGGTACTCGACAAGACGGATCAGTGGCGAGACCAGCGACTGACAGTTCCGGCGCTCTCGCTGTTCACCACCGCTGACGTCGCTCATTCACGAATGCAACATGGACCCGACAACCGAAGAGCACATCAAGGGCAACAGATGGCTGGAGAGTGACAGGCTGACATTAGAAGGCACAAGACTCGCCAGCATCGCCATCCTTGGTCTCTTCTGTTTCGGTTGCCAGAGCCCGCCTTCTCCAGGGCCAGACGCCATCAATTTCAACGGCGAGTGACCAACTGAGCACAATCCGGACCAGGACGATCGTGGCGAGCACCGCCACGCTTTCTGGACTCTGGTCGACGATGACTGTCCTGATTATGTCAGCGATGATGAGGATTTCCAGACCGAGCAGGATGACTCGTCCGAGATGCTTCCTGAAATAGTGATATGCCCGAGCCCGGCGAGCTGGAATGAGGTAGAGCGCGCCGGAGTGAATCAAGACCAGCAGTCCACCCAGTACCAGGATCGCCACGCCGATGCTCTCGACCACTTGGACGATGTCCTCGACGTTGTGACTGAATCCCACGGCGCTTACCTTCGCTCCTCGCGGGGCACAACCCAAAAACTACCCTTGATTCTCTCGCGGTGGTGGGACTCGGCAAAGCATCCCGTCCGCCGGTCATACCGATCTCGTCGAGACGGCTGATTCCGAGACCCCCGGATGGCGATGGTCAGCGTCCGGCGCGACAAGGGCCCGAACCGAGCGAATGGACGATGGGGAGTCAGGGCGTGTCGAGCCGTACTCACTCCGTGACACCCAAGACGACAACCTGATCCTCTTCGTCTGTCCAACGCCTCGGACAGTTCGGAGCTACCGGGTCGACCGCGTTGCGGGCATCCGTCCAACGTCGGCAGCCTTCCAGCCCAAGTTTCCGAGTGGAGTTCTGAGTTCGCCACGTTCTGGGGCCCGCAAACTCATTGGTGCTTCGCCCAGCTCAAACGGCCCGTTTCTCTCGTCAGTGGCCGATTAGGTCAGAAAAGCTCCCGTCGACGAAGGAAGTGATCCGGGGATTCCACTTCAGCTCAGGTCCTTAGTTCCCGCGCTGGAAACGACACGTAAAGACACGTAGAGACACGCCCGAACGGAGTGAGAGGGTGGCGTTGAGCGGTGCCCAGGTCCGATCAGCATGTCTAACCAGCGGCGGATGGCGCCCGTTCCCAATTGACAACGATCAGGTTCCCTAGCGAGCAACGGGACCATATTCGAACCTGAATCGGCTGTGCCTGTTTCGGGGAGACGGCTTGTTGGGGGGAAGCGACGGAACGCCGATGGTCCGTCCGCGAGCACTCGGTCGACGACCTACTTTGGTCGCGGGGAGATCTGAACGGCGGCGATGAGCTTCGCTTTCTGCTTGGTGACCAAGGAGATGAGTGATGCATGGTTGTCCGACCAATGTACGTTGGCCAATATCGGAAACCGTCGGGCGTCGGGAGGGAGCTTGGGCATGATCGCGGCCCTGGGACGTTCACGACATAGGCTGTCAGCGACCTGGGAGCGGGCATGGGCCTGAATCGTCGCGATTTCATCATGCGCGCTGCGGCGGCAGGCCTGATTGCCGGCTCGCCCTACGAACGCATCGATCACCTGGTCGACGCGGCGCGGCGCCGCACGCCGCCGCCGGGTTCGCCGCAATCCCCCCAGCGCGCCCTCCCCCTCGAACAACATCTCTTCTCAGATTTGTCTCGTGTGGTCGACAACGACACCGTCGTGACGATTCCCCCCCTCCATCACATGGTTGTCACGGCCACCCTCACGGTCCCCATCTCGGCCCTTCAGGAAGCGCAGTCGACTCTCGAGTCGACCCTGCAGGGTCTCGAAGACTCGGGTTTGCTCACGTTCACGCCGTCGGGCCTCGGATTGGCAGTGGCCTGGGGCTTGCCCTACTTCGACTCCCTTCCGCCGGCTCTGTCCGAGGCGTGGCTCCCAGTCGATCTGGTTACGAGCCAAGCGAGCGGACAGCCAACGCTCGCCCTCTTGAACGCCATCACGTTCGCAAGCGATCCACCGGGCACGATCCTCGAGCAGAACGACGTGGCCTTCGTGTTGGCGAGCGATCACCTCGAGCACGTCAAAACGGCGTTCGACACCGTGTTCAACGGCCCGGCAGGAGAATTCATGACCGTCACGAGCATTCGCCAAGGCTTCGTCGACGGCGCTGCCGTGGGCTCCGGTCGTCGCAGCCTGACCAAGACCATGGCACTCGAAGCCGGGATCCCCGGTGCCAAGGCCATACCCGAGTCCGCCGAACTGTTCTTGGGCTTTACCTCGACCCAGCGCGCCGCTCTCGGGCCTTCGGTGATCGCCAACTTCGAGGCATTGCCCGGAGTCACCGACCAATGGCCGAACGGGTACTTCTCGAAGGGGACGACGATGCACCTCTCCCACCTCTTCGAGGACCTCGATGCCTGGTACGGTGCCACCCCACAGCAACGAGGGGGCTTCGCCTTCCGACCTGAGGTCGAGGCGAGGGTGACGGACAAGACCATCACCCTGCCGGAGGGGCGCACGCACGTGGCGTCGCTGTCCCGGGTCGAGTCAGAGTTCAGCCGCTACGGGTTCATCGGTCATTCGTCCTCCATGCAGCCCGTGTCGCGTCTCTCCGGCCCGGTGACCGACAACTACGGCGCAACGTTTCCGGCCGGCACCGCCCGCTCCCAGCGCGCTGACTTCAACACGCTTGACAACCCTTTCGCCTACAGCTCAGATCCGGCGATCGACCACATGGCCTCCAACCCTGCCGCTGGGGTGCACTTCGTGGTGTTCATGCCCACAAGCAGTTTCTTCAACAGCATGAGGCAGGCCATGGACGGCCAGTACGGCTCGAATCCCCCGCTCGGGCCGGGAACCGTGCGTGGCCCGTTCAACCAAGTCCTCCAGACCACACATCGGCAGAATTTCCTAGTCCCCCCACGTCTGCACCGATCCTTTCCCCTGGCCGAATTGCTGAACTGAACTCAATTGATAGAGGACGGGCGAAGCGTCCAATTGTCCTCCTAATCGCGTTGTCCTCCTAAATCGCGGTTGCAAAGAGAAACATGCACACCTAGTGTGACAGTCGCATATCCGGGCGGACTCAGATGCCTCCCGGTCGGAACATCGAGTGGAAAGCGGGGACTTCGATGAGCCTGCACCAATTCTCTTACCTACGCACGTCACGTGCCTATCGGATGTTGGCCGTCACTGCCCTTTTGGGTGGGGCTGCATGCGCCTTGTCAGCCTCCCCGGCTGCGGCACAGCCGTTGCCGACGACGATCTCGACGGCGCTGTTCGACGGGACGAACGTCGGACCGAACCTGACCGATCCCCCGGGCACCTCAGTGAGCGACACCGCCACATTCAGTGGCGGGACCGGAGCCGGTGCCACCGGATCGGTCACCTATTCCGACTTCTCGGACAGTGCCTGCACGGTTCTCGTCGGGTCTCCCGACACGGTACCGATCACCACGCCCGGCACCTTGCCTCCGTCGGGATCCGTCACCATCAACACGCCGGGGACCTACTTCGTGCTGGCGAGCTACAGCGGCGATTCGAACAACGCTCCGTCGCAGACGGCCTGCGGATCCGAGACGGAGACCATCCAAACCTCCGGCAGCAACACCACCATGATGACCAAAGTGAACCCCTACAAATTGAAAGAGGGTAATAGCACTACTGACAGTGCAACAGTGACGGGGCCCGGTTCGGGGCCTGCTCCGACCGGAACGGTGACCTTCAGCCTGTGTGGACCCCTGGCCAACGAGTCGCCCCCTGTCCCCTGCACGGCACTCACGGACGAGTCGAGCGGTCCCATCTCCCTCACGCCGACAGGTAGCAACACGTCCAAGGCCGTCTCGCCGCAGTTCACGCCCACATCCCCAGGCTGGTGGTGTTTCGAGGACTCGTACTCGGGCGACAGCAACTACTACTCGAGCTCGGGTACTACGGGCAAGGGGGAGTGCGTCGACGTGGCGCCCTTGCCTGGAGCCGTTGACTACGCCGGCGTCGCGCTCATCACGAGCCAAAACAGCGCCAATGCGAACGTGATCCCCGACACCCCCACGACGTACTCGGCGGCCACGACCTTCACTGTTCCGAGCGTGAGCTGCGGAGAGGCGACGTCGGGCATGATTGACGGGACGGGAGTCTTCAGCTCCGTCAGCAACTGGGTGTCAGCCGGTGGGGTCGTCGTGGAGTGCTCGGGCGGCGTCGTCACCTACAGCTCCCAGGCAATCATCAACAACGTCATGACCTCGCTTGCGTTGACCCCGGCCCCCGGGGACACCGTCAGCACGGACGTCGAAGTCACCTCCACGGGAGGAACCGGAGGCAGCACATCGGTGACCGTCGACGATCCCACCCAGAGCTACTCCAACACGACCACCGCGTCGGGAGGCATGGTGGGCACCTACATGTCCGTCGGCATCGACGCGTTGCGTGACTACAGTACGAACGAGGCCTATCCTCCGCCCAGCTTCGGGGGCCTCAATTTCAGCGATTCGAGCATCGACGGCATGTCTTTGGCGGCATCTGGCGCGAAGCCCATCAGCCGGGTCAGCTCGACGGGCCAGCTCGAGATCTACACCGGGCCGATCGACGCATCGGGCGATGGTTTCGGTCAGCTGTCCGAACCGGCGGGCACGTATACACCCGCCATCACGGCCGGCCCTGCCAGCGCGAAGGTCGCCGAAGACACCAGCAACACGGTGACGGCCACCTTGACCGGCAACGCCACCAGCGGGCCTCCCACCGGAAACGTCAGCTTCACCGAATGCGGCCCATTCCCGACCCCAACGGCATGTTCGGCGTCGGCCGATCCGCTCGGGAGCACCGTCGAGGTGTCCGCTGGCTCCGGTGACAGTTCCACCGCCTCCTCGGCCCCCTTGACCCCCGACGCACCCGGCTATTGGTGCATCCAAAGCACCTACACCGGCGACTCGAACTACGCGGTTGCCTCGGACAAGAGCACCGACGGCTGTTTCAAAGTCACCGCGGTGCCCCTGCAGATCACAACGTCGTCGCTCCCCGACGCCACAGTGGGAGTGCCCTATTCGGCGACGCTGGCAGCCACCGGCGGCACGCCCCCATTCAAGTGGAAAGTCGTCACCGGGAGTCTTCCGGCCGGGCTCACGTTGAGCAGCAGCGGGACGATCTCGGGCACACCGTCGTCCACTGCTACGACCTCGACCTTCAAGGTCAAGGTCAAGGACAACAGCACCAACGCCGAGAAGGCCAAGAAAACCTGCACAATCACCGTGGAGTGACCTGGTCGGGGACACTCAGGCCCGGTCAGTTTCGGATTTGGTTCGGTGGTCAGGACATCGCGGCGTATAGCTGCCAGCGACCCGGAACACCCTTTAGGTCATGTTCTCCCCGATCATCAAAGTCCAGTCCCGAGCCAGCGACTATGTCCCTCACCGTCCTGGAGACGAGGATCTCGCCGGGCTGAGCCAACGCCTCGATCCGCGAGGCGATATTGACCCCGAGTCCGGCGATGTCATCCCCGCGCAGCTCAACCTCTCCCGTGTGCACTCCCGCCCGCAGCACGATGCCCAACGCTTGGGCACCATTGTTGAGGGCTTGGGCGCATCGAACAGAACGGGCAGGTCCATCGAACGTTGCGAGTACGCCATCGCCGGTTGTCTTAATCAGTCGACCCCCGTACCGCGTGACCTCACGCTTGGCCAACGAATCATGTTGATCCAGCAGCAACTTCCACTCCCGGTCGCCCAGATCGACGGCTCGGCGGGTGGAGTCGACGATGTCGGTGAAAAGCACGCTCGCCAGCACGCGGTCTGCTTCGAGGGCCGAGCGGGTGCCGGTGAGGAACTCTTCGGCCTCTCCAAGGATCTGGTCGGCGTCTTCGGTCCACCAGAAATGGTCGGTACCCTGCAGTTCAACCAGGCGAGCGTCCTCTATGTGCTCAGCCAAGTATCGGCCGTGGGACACCGGCACCATACGATCACCGGTTCGATGCAGAACGATGGTTGGAGCGTGCACCAAAGGAAGTGCCGGTCGGACGTCAATGTCCATATAGGAACTCATGAGCGCCATGGCCGCTCCTGGGCTGGCGCCGAGACGCTGCAGACGAGAAAAGAACTCGCGCGCGGCGGGGTCCTTAGCGACGCTCGGAGCCCAGCCTCCTAGTCCGACACCCGTTCCCCATCCGGACTCCAGATAGCGCACTGATTCGTAAAGTTCTTCAGTGCGTATCCCGATCGGGTAGTCGGGACACGCCGTTATCCGGGCGTAGGTGGCCACCAGAACCAAACCCCGTGTCCGCTCGGGGTGGGCTGCCGCGAACAGTATGGCCATGGGTCCACCTTCAGACACTGCGAAGAGAGCCGCTTGCTTCGAGGCGACTGCGTGCATGACCGCTTCTATGTCGAGCATTCGGCGGTCGATATCGGGCAATCGTTCGGTCCGGTCGGACATCCCTGTACCGCGCTTGTCGAACATGATCACACGGGAGATTGACCCAAGCCTGCTGAAAGCACGAGCTAGGGAACGGTCCTCCCACGCGAGCTCCACGTGGGAGATGAAGCCTGGAATCACCACGAGGTCAAAGGGTCCGTCACCGAAGACTTGATACGCGATATGGACGCCATCGTCGGCCTTGGCGTAATGGGTCTCGGGTACTCCACTCACGTGTCCATTTCAGCAGGATCCGGCGGCCGGGGCTCAGAGTCCGCATCGTCCCTGATGTGGGGTGGCCTGCCTTAGATACGAGTGCCCCGAAGTGCCTGCTTGAGACTCTCCCAGGTTCCTGGCGGCAATGTACTGGGGGCGCCCTTGCCATCGCCTCAGAAGGTTCGGATTCCCAAAGAGGCTGCTCGTCGTCGTCCCGACCGGCATCGTCTGTTCGCGCACCCCAGATTGGGTCACACCTCGATGGGAGAATGCGGACATGCCAATGAACGCACCTCTGATCCAGAACGAGCGAGATGGCCTGCTCGCGTTTCTCGAACACCAACGGGAGGCAGTTCGCAATGCCACGTACGGACTGCGGGAGGATCAAGTCCGCTTCCAACCGACTTCGAGTGCACTCACCCTCGGCGGACTCGTCAAGCATCTCACCCAGGGAGAACGCGATTGGAGCGATCACATAGCGGGCGCACCGTCAAGGGCCGGATCTTTCGAGGTCTACATGGCGGGTTTTGCCCTCTCCGAGGATGAAACGCTGGCTGGCGTCCTCGAGCAATACGAAGAGGCGAGCACGCACACAGATTCTGTTGTTCAGAACGTCGACGATCTAGGTCGCCGCGTTCCGCTTCCGCGGGCTCCGTGGTTTCCCGATCCAGAGGGCTGCACTGTCCGGTGGATCCTGCTTCACCTTGTCGAGGAGACAGCGCGACATGCTGGGCATGCCGACGTCATTCGCGAGGCTCTCGACGGAGCCCTGAGCGGGCCCCTGATGGCAGCGGTGGAAGGATGGCCAGACGCGGGGTGGATTAAGCCTTGGCGGCCGCAGAGCTGAGTCGTCCCGCCGATCGGGTAGGTCACTGTCCGGCGGTAGACGGCATTACCCGAAACGGCAAGAGGTCCCGCATCGGGAACGAAGTTGCACACTGTCGAACCTGGCGGACCGAGATCGCCCTGCGGGTACGACGGTCGAATGGCGAGAGGACAGTCAGCCCGTCACCCAATACGTGAATCAATACCCGGGATCCTTCGCGGGAGGATGATTGTACAGAGAGAGGAGCACGTCGCATTCACGGAATACCTGGAGGCGCATGGAACCGCGCTCCGGATTCTGCTCCACGCGCCGGCTCAGCTAAGGGTGGTCCACATGAGGTACACCTGGGAATCACCTCACGGCGCTGACCAAACAGAGCCTTCGATCCTTGGCTGGCACAGACGGCGTTGCCGGATGGGTACCTGACGTCAAAAAGGTGAGATGACGATTGGCGAGGTCCAGCGACTCAAGCACCGCCGCGTCGGCGAAGGGAGCGAGTCGGGCTTCGAGCCTCACTACGGCGGGGTCCGGGTCGGCGACGGCTTCGTCGTCGCCTCGGGCGGCCCGGGCCCGCCGCCGAACAGCGAGGAGCTACCTACGCTCGATGCCCACTTTCGCCATATACCCAGGCATCGATCTCGCTCGACATCGTTCGCAAAAGTTGGCCCCGGGGGGTCGTCCCCGAGGGGAGGTAAGGGGACAACATGTCGCATGTAGGGTCTTGCCGGCAACCACGGATCCCGGGGCACGAGCAAACCGGGAACATCGGGCCTGGGGGAGATGGAAAACATGCATGGGCGCTTGAGACGAACGATCACGGGGCTGACCGGGCTGATCGCCACCGTGGTACTAGGCACAGGGGGCGGGTCCTCGGGCACAACGGCGGCGGGAGCCGTCGCCACGGCCTCGACCTACCAGGCCGCCGCCACCTTTACCGGCCCGATCACCACCGGAAGCGTCATTGAACCGCTCAGTGCGAATCCCCTGCAGCTGGTCGCCAACGGCTACGTCCAACAAGAGTTTTTCGCGGCGGGGAAAGCCACTGCGTTCACGGCCAAGTCCGAACCAAGCAATGGGCGGTGGAGCATCGTGCCCGGAACCACGGCCTCCTACCGGACACGGATCCTGGTCCGGCGGCCGAAGAATCCGGCTCATTTCAACGGCAACGTGGTGGTCGAGTGGATGAACGTCTCGGCCGGCGAGTCGGCTCCGGATTGGGACTACCTCAATCCTGAACTGATGCGGGCCGGCTTTGCCTACGTGGCGGTGTCGGTCCAGCATCTCGGCGTGAACGGTGGTGCGCCGATCCTCGGAACCCCCGGCGGCAGCGCCAACGCCACCTCGAGCGGCGGCCTGGTCGGGTCCGAACCGGCTCGCTACGGAACCCTCCATCAACCTGGCGATCAGTACGCCCTGGACATCTACGCCCAGATTGGTCAGGCCTTACACAACCCCAAGAACGGCGTCCTCGGCACCCTCCATCCCAAGCACGTCTTGGCGGTGGGTGAATCGCAGTCGGCTTTCTATCTGACGACCTACGCCGACGCGCTGCAGCCACTGACCCACACGTTCGCCGGCATCTTCATCCACAGTCGGGGCGGCAGCGGTGCCCCATTGAGCGGAACCAGCATTACCAGCAAGCAGCAGGGCCCGAACAACCTGCGCATCCGCACCGACCTCAGCGTGCCGGTGTTCATGTTCGAAACCCAGACCGACCTCATCGAGCTCGGCTACGCCCCGGCACAGCAGCCCAACACCTCTCGCATCCGCACGTGGCAGGTGGCCGGCACATCCCATGCGGATGCCTATGAGGTCGGTGGAGATGCGAGCATCCTCGGCTGCACCACGCCGGTCAATGACGGACCCCAGCACACTGTGGTGCAAGCGGCCTTTGCCGCCTTTACGAAGTGGGTGGACAACGGGACACCACCGCCCAGCCCGGCCCCCTTCACACTGAGCAGCACCAAGCCGCCCACCCTGGCCCTGGACAGCCACGGCAACGTGATCGGCGGGGTACGAACACCGGCCGTCGATGTCCCGGTGTCTACCCTCAGTGGCGCGGCACCGGCCGGGGCCAGCAAGCTCTGTGCACTGTTCGGGTCTGCGGTTCCCTTCAGCCCGAGCACCTTGACCAGCCTGTACCAGACGAAGGACAAGTACCTGGCCGCGTACACGGCCAGCTTGGACAAAGCCATCAAGGAGGGGTATGTCCTGCCAAACGATCGGGCCACGCTCCTGGCCCAGGCCCAGCAGGTCCAGCTCGCGTCGTAACAAGGGCGATCAACCGTCGGGCATAGGATCGCCCAGGGCCGCCGCAAATCCTTTCGCTGCGGGTCATTTCCACCGGAACGGGCCGGCGCTATGAGACGTGGCCCCCGCCGGCGTCCTCATCGTTTGAGGGTCGGGCCTGCGACCGACTCGATTGGACTGCCGTACCGAACTGATGCGTACGCGACTGGTTCTCCGGTCGTGCATCACTGTTTGCGTCTCGCTGCGGCAGTGGTTTAGCTCGGTCGAGGCCCGGCCACCCGGCGCCATGTTGTTCGGCCCAGTGGCCTGCCGTCGAAGCAAGCGACGTCTACGGGCCGCCGCAGTTGAGGCAGTAGCCCTGGAAGAGCACTTCTCGGTTGACGATCCGATAGCCGAAGCGGTCCGAGCGTGGCAACTCGAGCGCGTCCAGCCCTTGCGGATGCACGTCGCGTAGGTCACCGCATTTGAGGCACACGAGGTGATGATGACCGTCCTTGGTGTTGGGGTCGTAGCGGGTAGGGCCACCACCCGCGTCCACCTGCTGAACCTCGCCCATCGAAACCAGCTCGTTGAGGGTGTTGTACACCGTCGCCAGGCTTACCTCTGGGAGACGTCCCCGTGCCCGCTCGAGCACCTCTTCCGCTGTGAGGTGGACGTGGTCACCCCCCATCGCCTCGGCTATGACCCGCCGCTGAGGCGTCAAGCGCCAGCCCACCGCCCGCAGGCGGTCGAGAAGCGGCGTCGAGGACATGGATCCATGTATACCAGGCAAAAAATATCCCTCTAAGAATCAATCCAAAATAACCCTTGAATCGTTCTAGGTACAGATTTAAGGTGAATCGCGAGTCGTGAACCACGACGACAGCACGCCGAGGGGCCCGAGCCCCAATCGGGGCCAGGGAGGGCGTCAAGAACCATGAGCGACGAGGACGAGGCGGGCTCTGAGAAGGTGACTGCGTGCACGCGCGCGTTCGAGGAGATCGACGCCCAGGTCTTCCCGGGACCAGGGCGTGGGGCCACGCCATCGGAGGCAGCAGCGAGCGATCGATGGGGAGGGCCGTCGGCCGGCACGGTGGAGGCGTACCGCCGCATGTTCGACGTCGTGGTGAAGCACCAGCGCGCCCACAGTGAACCTCAAGCCGGCACGAGTGCAGGCCACAGACCACGCCGGACGCCAGAATCCGCATCAAGTGGCGCCCCGACACCGACCCGATGGTCGAGGAGGCCAACATCGTCGACTGCTGTGCCGACCCTAAGTGGAGCGACAAGCGATCACGTGCGATAGCTGACGTATGACTCCGGCGGCGCAGCGTGGCGTCAAGAGAGCAACGTCGTGTGCAACCGACCATCAGATTTAAGTCGTGTGCAACCGGCCATCAGATTTGAACAGAAACATGCCAACACCCGACAGATGAAAACATGCAAACACTGAGACAGGAGAACCGACGTGCCTGACCGCGGCAGCGAAAGCGAGAGCGAGAGCCCAGCCATCCCCTCCCCGACTCCCAAGGGACACCGGCCCCTCTCGAATCGGGACTGGTGGCCGAACCAGCTGGATCTCTCCATTCTGCACAGGCACTCGAACCTGTCCAACCCGTTGGGTGAGGGCTTTGACTACAAGGACGAGTTCGAGACACTCGACGTCGAAGCACTCAAGCAGGACATCTTCGAGGTGATGACCGCGTCGCAGGAGTGGTGGCCGGCTGACTACGGTCACTACGGTCCGCTCTTCATCCGGATGACTTGGCACGCCGCCGGCACGTACCGTATCGCCGATGGCCGAGGCGGTGGCGGTGAGGGCGCGCAACGTTTCGCCCCCTTGAACAGTTGGCCGGACAACGCGAACCTCGACAAGGCACGTCGGTTGCTGTGGCCAGTCAAGCAGAAGTACGGCCGGAAGATCTCCTGGGCCGACCTGATCATCTTCGCCGGCAACTGTGCCTACGAATCGATGGGGTTCAAGACGTTCGGCTTCGCGTTCGGGCGCCCGGACATCTGGGAGCCCGACGAGATCTTCTGGGGCCCTGAGGACACCTGGCTGGGCGACGAACGCCACGCCAGCGAATCGGAGATCGAGGGGCCGTTGGGCGCCGATCATATGGGTCTGATCTACGTGAACCCACAAGGGCCAGGCGGCAACCCCGACCCGCTCGCTGCGGCGAAAAACATCCGGGAGACCTTCCGCCGTATGGCCATGAACGACGAGGAGACGCTGGCGCTCATCGTCGGTGGCCACACGTTCGGTAAAGCCCATGGCGCAGTTGGTGAGGAATACGGCGGTCCCGAACCCGAAGGTGCATCCATAGAGGAGCAGGGCTTCGGCTGGAGGAACACTTTCGGGAGCGGCAAGGGCGTCGACACCCTCACCAGCGGGCTGGAGGGCGCCTGGACCAACGAGCCGACGAAGTGGGACAACGGGTTCTTGGACAACCTGTACCAGTACGACTGGGAGCTCACCGAGAGTCCCGCCGGCGCAAAACAGTGGAAGCCCAAGAATCCCGAGGCGGAGGGCACCGTGCCCGATGCCCATGATCCGTCGATACGGCACGCTCCGATGATGCTGACGACCGACCTCTCGATGAGGCTCGATCCAATCTACGGGCCGATCGCGGAGCGTTTCCATGAGAACCCTGACCAGCTGGCCGACGCGTTCGCCAGGGCGTGGTACAAGCTGTTGCACCGCGACATGGGCCCCGTCTCGCGCTTCATGGGCCCGTGGGTTCCCGAAGCGCAGCTGTGGCAAGACCCCGTTCCCGCGGTCGATCACGCGTTGATCGGGGATGACGACATCGCGGCCCTCAAGGGCAGGATCCTCGCAGCCGGACTGTCCGTGTCCCAGCTGGTCTCCACCGCTTGGTCGTCAGCGGCTACGTTCCGCGGCACTGACAAGCGGGGCGGCGCCAACGGGGCACGGGTTCGCCTGGCGCCCCAAAAGGACTGGGAGGTGAACGATCCGGCCGAGTTGGCCAAGGTGCTGCAGACCCTCGAGCAGGTCCAGCAGGACTTCAACGGCTCGCAGTCCGGCGGCAAGAAGGTTTCGCTGGCCGACGTCATCGTCCTCGGCGGGTGCGCCGCCGTCGAGCAAGCAGCCAAGAACGCCGGACACGACATCACCGTCCCGTTCTCGCCCGGGCGCACGGATGCCTCGCAGGAGCAGACCGATGTGGAGTCGTTCGCGGTGCTCGAACCGATCTTCGACGGGTTCCGCAACTACCTCCGAGCCGGAGAGAAGCGGCCCGCGGAGGAACTTCTGGTCGAGCGGGCGTTCATGCTGAACCTGACGCCTCCCGAGATGACGGTTCTCGTCGGCGGCCTGCGGGCGCTCAACGCCAATTTCGGGCAATCCCGACACGGCGTCTTCACCGACCGGCCCGAGACCCTCACCAACGACTTCTTCGCCAAGCTGCTCGATATGAGCACGGAGTGGAAAGCATCCGCCTCGGCCGAGAACGTGTTCGAAGGACGCGATCGTGCCACCGGAGACATCAAGTGGACCGCCACGGCCGTCGACCTCGTCTTCGGTTCCCACTCCCAGCTGCGAGGCATCTCGGAGGTCTACGCATGTGACGACGCAGAGGAGAAGTTCATCCGTGACTTCATCGCTGCTTGGGACAAGGTCATGAGCCTCGATCGCTTCGACCTCGCCTGACCGACGTCCGCGGTTCAGATGACTGGTTCGGGGTGAACGGGTCTACCAGATCATCGCCGACGTGTCGGCCCGCGGAAATTCACCTTCCGAGACTGACGTGGTCAAGGGCTTGGCTGCGATGAGGCGCGAGCGCCTCGGGCCAGCGGATCCCATCAACGCCATAACGTTCGCGCGGATGTTTCGCGACCCCAATCCAGAAACCGGGTCACCTCACACGTCGCCGTAGACGGGTGGGTTAGGTGGATCTCGATTCTGCCACCCTCAGTGCTCTGGTGGCGTCTGGTCGTCTCCGACCGTCGCCCGGATTGACTCCCCTAGAGATTCTCCTGATAATGAGGGCGTGCGGGGAGCCCAAAATGTTCTGCCGACTGAGAACGAGCGCCAAGGTGGCTTGGCTGTCTGGGCGCCATCGATCGTGCCGCCGATTGGCACCGAGTTGAGCGACGAGCAGAAGATGGCTTGCATGTTCCGCATCCTCGCTTACGAGGGATTCTCCGAGCACATTGCTGGTCATATCACCTGGCAACGTGACGGCCAAGACACCCTGCTGGTCAATCCGTGGGGTCTCTGGTGGAACGAGATCGCGGCCTCCGACCTGTGCACCGTGGACATGGACGCCAACGTTGTAGCGGGCAAGTGGGATGTAACGCCAGCCATCCACATCCATACCGAGTTGCACCGCCGGCGCCTTGACGCCCGGGTGGTAATCCACAACCATCCCTACTCCGTCTGCGTCATGGCGTCGCTTGGACGCCTGCCGGAGCTCTTGCACCAGACCGGCACCATGTACGACGAGGAAATGGTGCTCATCAGTGAGTACGGAGGGGAGATCGACTCCCCGGCACTGGGCGCGGATTTGGCGGACCGGATCGGCACCGCAAGCGTGATCATCCTGGGGAACCACGGCGCCATCGTGACCGGATCGACGATCGAAGAGGCCACCTTTCGGGCCGCTGCGTTGGACCGTGCCTGCCGCTTGGCCTACGACGTGCTCGTAACAGGGTTGTCGCCATTGTCCATCCCTCGCAACGTGATCCCAGGCATCAAAGCCTCACTGATCGAGCGCGGCTCGGACGTGTACTTTGCCGGTGCTGTTCGCCAGCTGCTCCGTCGCGAGCCAGAGGTACTGCTGTGACCGCAGACTCTCTCTCCCGGCGTGGTTCTCTCTCCCGGTCGTGGGTGGCACCGCTTTGCTCGGAGGACGCTCGTGATCTCACTTGATGATCTGACGTCGAATCGCAACTTCACCAAGGGGGGCCGCGACGGTCAACATACCGTCACCTTCCTACCCGAACCCCCAAAAGCGGAACGGAAGTACACCGTCATCTCCGCTGATGACCACATTGTCGAACCACCGCATGTTTTCGAGAACCGGGTACCCCGGAGGTTCACCGATCGAGCTCCACGAGTAATCGAGAAAGAGGACGGAAGCCAGACGTGGCTCTACGACGGTGCCGAACTCCCCAACGTCGGATTCAACGCAGTCGTCGGTCGCCCGGTCGAGGAGTGGCGAATGGAGCCGGCCCGCTTCGATGAGATGCGGCCGGGCGCCTGGGATATCGACGAGCGGATCCACGACATGAACATCAACGGCATCTATGCCTCCGTCAATTTTCCTTCGTTCCTCCCCGGATTTGCCGGGCAGCGCCTCCAGCAAGTGACCAAGGATCCGGAGCTGGCCATGGCCTCGGTGCGGGCGTGGAATCAGTGGCACCTCGAGGAATGGGCTGGCACCCACCCAGAGCGCATCATTCCCTGCCAGATCCCGTGGTTATTGGACCCCAACGTCGGTGCGGCGATGATCCGCTCGAATGCAGAACTCGGGTTTCGGGCTGTCTCATTCAGTGAGGACCCGAGCCGGCTCGGTTTCCCGTCGATTCACTCGGGACACTGGGAACCATTCATCCAAGCCTGCGCAGAAACCGAGACGGTGATCAATCTCCACATCGGCTCCTCGGGGTCTTCACCTGGGACATCAGTGGACGCCCCACCCGACGTGGCCGGAGTGCTGTTTTTTGCCTATGCCATCTTCGCTGCTGTCGACTGGCTGTTCTCATTGGCCCCGGTGCGCTATCCAGATCTCAAGATCTGCCTGTCCGAGGGCGGGATCGGCTGGGTGCCTGCGCTGCTCGACCGGCTCGACCACATGGACTCGTACAATGACATGTACGGAACGTGGCGGGGGGATGCGACGCCTTCGGAAGTACTGCAACGGAACTTTTGGTTCTGCGCAGTGGAGGACCAATCGACGTTTCCGCTCCGAGACCGTATCGGGGTCGACCACATTCTCCTCGAGTCTGACTACCCTCATTGCGATTCCACATGGCCCCGCACACAGGCCGTTATCGAAGAAGAACTGGGTGACTTGCCGGCGGACGATATTCGCAAAATGACTTGGGAGAATGCCTCCGCGCTGTACCGGCACCCGGTCCCCGGGGCCGTGCAACGGGACCCCAACGCATTCTGAGATCATTCATTCGGAGTAGGTGACACCCGCCGGACCGGGGATCATCATGAGGTCAAGAGGTACGGGAGCGAGAGCACGGAGTAGTGCGATGTCTCTCAACTGCTTCGGCACCCTGGATGGCGCGTACACGCTGGAATGTGACGATGTCCCCTCCGAGGATGAGATTCGAGAAGCCCTGCGTCTGGTTATTTTCGGCAAACAGCTCGCGCCGACGAGGTGCAGGGAGGGAACGCGATGACCGACAGCGCTGACGTGGTCACGACCGCGGGCACGGTGCGAGGCAGCAGAGAACAAGCCGGAGAATCCGGGAGGACCATCAGCGTGTTTCGCGGGGTTCCCTACGCGGCGCCGCCCCTTGGCACGCTACGTTTCAAGGCCCCCGAGCCCCCTGAGCCGTGGTCCGGGATCCGTGAGGCCACCCAGGCTGCCCCCTCGCCGATGCAATCGACCAACAACCCCTTCAGCGGCGTAATCCCGGGCAACCTGGTGGGAGCGGTTTCTGAGGACTGCCTGACCGTTGACGTTTGGAGCCCGGCGACACCTGGTGAAAACCTGCCGGTTCTGGTCTGGGTTTACGGTGGTGCTTACCTCACCGGCGGAAGCACGCTGGTCACCTACGACGGGTCCAGGTTTGCTGCCGACCATGGTGTCGTGGTGGTGTCGGTGAACTACCGATTGGGAGCGATGGGCTTCCTGTGGCTTGACGACGAGCGCGCCGAGGCCAACTGTGGCCTGAGGGATCAGCTCGCCGGCCTGCAGTGGGTACGAGACAATGCGGCGGCCTTCGGGGGAGATCCCTCGAATGTCACCGTGTTCGGCGAGTCGGCCGGGGCCGGTTCTCTCCTGCACCTGGTCACCGCTCCGGGAGCTGCCGACATGCTGCATCGCTGCATCCTGCAGAGCCCGGGTATCGACCTCACCCTGCGCCCCGACGACGCATCGAGAGTGACCGACATCTTCTTGAGCCACGTAGGCGTGGACCGCGGAGAGCTGGAACGGCTGTGGGACCTGCCGGCGGAAGCGATCGTCGACGCCCAGGAAACGACGCTGTTGGAAACGCTTTTCACCGTGAGCTCCATGCCGTTTCACCCTGTCGTCGACGGGCATTTTCTGAGCGTCACCCCATCGGCGGCGTTTGCCAACGGCGCCGCCGCCGCCATCGATCTCCTGGTCAGCTGGACGGCAGACGAAATGCGCCTCTACCCCAACCCGTCGGCCGACGAGGCCGGTATCGAAGGGATCACCGGGTGGGTGCAGCACTACCTCACCGGCCGCAGCAGCGCCGACCCCGGCCGGGACCGAGCCCGACAACTGGTGGCTTTCTACGAAGACCTCATGGCCGGTTGCGGATCCTCGACCCCCGCGGACATCTACGCGGCGATCCAGACCGATGGGATGATGCGGCTCCCCGCTCGCCGGATTGCCGACGCCCACGCGGCGAACGGCCAGGGGGCGACCTATGTCGCCCAGTTCTCCTGGGGTGCCCACGTGGAGGGCGAAACCTGGGAGCGGGGTGCCTTCCACGCTATCGACCTCCCGTTCACCTTCGGCACACTCGACCGGGCCGGTTGGGCCGAGTTCCTGGGGGCGGGGCCGGACGCCGAGCGGCTGGCGCAGTGGCACATGGCCGCATGGTCGAGCTTCGCCCGTATCGGCGATCCCGGCGCTCCGTTCGCACACGGTCCGACCGGGGAGCCTGGTCCGTGGCCCCGCTACGACAACCACCGGCGGGCCACGATGATTCTCGACACCACGTGCGAGGTCCGCGACGACCCCCTGGCCGTTATCGCGGACGCATGGGACGGCCTGTGGTCAGCCGACTCTCGGGCGCCTTCGCTGGGAGTCGGGTGACTCCCGCCAAGAAAGAGTTGGGCTGTACCTCAGGGTGCCTCGCCCTCGAGCGCTTGATGAAGCTCTGAAACTTGCGAGCGTTCGCCCTGTCATGCAGGTACAAGGCGTTGGGGAGGGCCTGATCAGACTGCCGGCGTCCGGACGAGACCCAGGTCGGTAAAGCTGCTGGTAGCGTCCCGCGCGGCGGCCGAGCCGGTCGCGTGACAAGTCGCCCGGAGATGTGATGGGTCAACAACTAGAGGGTCGCGTCGCGGTGGTTACCGGAGCCAGCCGGGGAATTGGCAAGGGCGTCGCCCTTGAGCTAGGAGCAAATGGGGCAACCGTCTATGTGACCGGACGCACGACCGCCGGCGGAGGCATCCTGCCTGGCACGGTGGGCCAGACGGCGAAGGAGATCGACGAGCTCGGAGGGCAGGGCATCGCGGTGGCGTGCGACCACCACGACGACGACGCCGTGGCCAAGGTTTTCGAGCAGGTGCGCGCCGAGCAGGGACGCCTCGACATCCTCGTCAACAACGTCTTCTCCTCTCCCGATCTGGCGCCATGGTTGGGGAAACAGTTCTGGGAGTTGCCGATCGAAGCCTGGGATCAGTGCATCGATATTGGCGTGCGTTCGCATTACGTCGCCGCCGCGTTCGGTGCGCCTCTCATGCTGGAAACCGGGCCCGGGTTGATCGCCAATATCTCGTCGCCCGGCGCCGTTGCTTACTCCCACAACGTTCCCTACGGCGTGGGCAAGGCGGCGGTCGATCGTCTCAGCCACGACATGGCCGTCGAGTTGCGCCCGCACGGAATCGGGGTGGTCTCGTTGTGGCCGGGCATTGTGGCTACGGAGATGGTGGCGCTGGGAGTTCCCCGCAACGCTGAGGGCCGCCAGATCCTGACCCTCCCCGGAGAAGGCGATTTCGATCTGGCAGACGCCGATTCACCGCGCTTCGCCGGACGCGCCGTGGCAGCGCTCTTCGGCGCGCCCGACATCCTGGAGCGTTCGGGTATGGCCTTCCACGTGGCAGACCTGGCCGAGGCCTACGGCTTTACCGATATCGACGGGCGTGTCCCGCGCACGCTGATGCCAGGCCGGGCAAAGCAGCGACATTGACGTTCTCGTACGCCCAGTTCATGGTCGACCTCAACCTCCACCATGGCCCCTCCAATTCCAATTTCGATAGAGTCACGTAGGGACACGCTGTCAAGACCTGGTTAGGGGGTGGTCGTGCGATTTGGTCTGTTCTTGATGCCCGAACCGTTCCCTTGGTCCAACTGGACGCTGTCGTATGACCTGAAGCTCGAAGAGATGGCGCTGGCCGATCGACTCGGCTACGACGAGGTTTGGGTGGGCGAGCACCACACCGGCGCCTACGAGAACATCCCCGCCCCCGATATCTTCATCGCCAAGGCGTCGGCGGTAACCCATCGGATCGGCCTCGGTACCGGGACGATCAACCTGCCCTATCACGACCCCTTCATGGTCGCCGAGCGGCTCGCCTTCCTCGACCACCTGACCCACGGGCGGCTCATATACGGTTTCGGCGGCGGCGGCCTGGTCAGCGACAAACGCTTCTTCCAGCTCGATCCGAACGAGGGAACCCCCCGCCTTCGAGAAGCCCTGGACATCATCGAAGCCCTCTACGCGTCCACTGATTACGTCAACTTCGACGGCAAGTTCTGGGAACTCGACCACAAGCGCATCCAAGTGCGCCCGTACCAGGAGTTCCCGCAGTTCGCCATCGCCGGTATGTCCGGAGTACACAACTTCGACTTGTGCGGCAGCCGCGGCTACGGCGCGCTGAGCATCTATTTCACGCCCGTCCGGATCGAGTCCAATCCGGGCATGCCCGACCTACGTAGTCAAGGGGCGGCGCTGGCCGAGGCAGCGGAACGATCGGGACGGGACCCGGAGCGGGCCCGCCTGGATTGGCGAATCTGTCGCGAGGTCTACGTTTCGGACTCCAAGAACGCGGCGATGAGCGAGATCAGGGAAAGCTTGCTCCAGTCCTACGACTACCTGTTCAAGATCGGCCTTGCCCCGCTCATGAAGCGCGACGCGGATATGCCCGACGCCGAAGTCACCTTCGACTGGATGGTCGAGAACATTCCCTGGATCATTGGCTCGCCGGCGGAGTGTAGAGCCCAGATCCACGACATGAACGACGACGTCGGCGGCTTCGGGACGCTCCTCTTCAACTCCCGCGAGTGGGTCACCAGCGACCGGTGGAACCGGTCCCTCGAGCTGTTTGCCCGCTACGTCGCCCCCCACTTCACCCGCCGAGACGACCAGCGCCTCCGCACCGAGCTGGCGAACGACGCTCTCGGCGGAGGATGACTCGAACACTTTGACCTCGGCGCGTCCGTCGCCTTCTCGGTCTCAAAAACATTCACCGATACAGAGGACTACACAAATCCGCCATCTGGAGCTCGGCGATGTGCCCCGGCGTAGACCTGACCGTCAACGCGTTGAGATGACGTGCCCATCGCCTGCGAGGGAGTCCACTTCCTGATCTCTACGAATTGGGTGCGGGGCGCTCATGGATAATTCTTGAGTTTCCGGAGAATCACTTACAGGATCCCGACCAGGGCCACCGGTGGAGGTGAAGGGACTCGAACCCTCGGACTCTACATTGCGAACGTACGGTTCTCAGCCTTTTGACCAGACCCTCTCCGCTCCAACGTAAATGGAAATGTTGTCGATTAGGGATCTCCGGGGTGAATCCTGCCAGGTACCACCCAGCGACAGTAGAGCGCCGTCAGTTCGCCTGTCTCAGCTGAAGGTAGCGACCCAGGATCCGTCGCCTGCCTGGACTTCCGTGACCGACTTGCCGCTTTGGTTCGTCACCCAGAGGTCGGTCCCGTCGAAAGCGGCGAAGGTCGGCTCGTCGAACCCGTAGGAGCCACCCGAAAGGGTGCGGACCAACGCACCGCTCTCGGCGACCTCGGTCACAGAGTTCCCGAAGGCGTTGGTCACCCACAAGTTTGTACCGTCAGAGGTGATGTCGTACGGCGCGTCGAAACCGTACGCTCCCCCGGAGATCGTCTGCACCAAGGACCCGTTGCTCGCGCTCACCTCGGTGACCGAGTTCCCCACGCTCTCAGAGGTGCCCTGATTCGTGACCCAAAGGACCGAGCCCGCGACGGCGATGTTGCTTGGTCCGTTGAACGTGTAAGAGCCTCCGCTCAACGTCCTCACCCAGGCCCCGGAGCCCGTGGTCAGCTCCGTCAGCGAGTTGCCGTGGTAGTTCGCGACCCAGACGTCGGACCCGTCCACCGTCAGTCCCGTGGGCACGTCGAACCCATAGGAGCCACCCGACACGGTACGAACCCACGAACCGTCGCTCGCGTTGATTTCGGTCACCGAGTCTCCCTCGGTGTTCGCGACCCAGAGATGCGTGCCGTCGGACGCGATCCCGTTCGGGAACGCGAACCCAAACGAGCCGCCCGAGATCGTCTGCACCAAGGTCCCGTCGCTGATGTTGAGCTCCGTGACAGAGTTCCCCAACTCGTTCGTCACCCAGAGATGGCCTCCGGCGACAGCGAGATCGCTCGGACCGTCGAATCCGTAGGAGCCACCGGACAGAGATTGGACCAGGTTCCCGCTACGCGTGAACTCGACGACCGAATTGTTGCCGTCGTTGGTCACCCAAAGGTGGGTCCCGTCGAAGACGATGTCGAACGGGTCGTTGAAGCCGATGGAGCCTCCGCCGACGGGCTTCCCCTTGACAACCTCGGACGGTTTCCCCAGTCCGGAGGCGTTGCGGGCCCGGACGCTCACCGAGTACTTCTTACCGTTGGTGAGGCTCGAGATCACGCACGTCGTCGCCCCCGTCGTTGTGCACTTCCTCCCGGTGGTCGATCCTCTCGGGATCGCTGTCGCGACGTACCCCGCGATCGACGAACCCCCGTCATGCTTCGGCGCGGTCCACGAGACACCGAGTGCCGAATCCATGGGCGACAACGCCACGTTCTGTGGTGGACCGGGAACACTTGTCGCCGGCGACACCGCTCCGGCCGACTCCGCCAGACCGAGAGAGGTGACAATCGAGAAGACCGAGATGATCGAGGCGATTCCCAGTTTGTTGCTCATGTCCATGTGTCTCCTGAATGGGCCGTGCGATGTCGAGATTTCGGTTGTGGGCGGAGGAGGTTAGCGCAGCACATGTACGAGTGCGCCGACGCCAATGCGATTGCGACGGACAGAAACGAGAAGTTTCTCTATCAGTGCAGCAACGTCCGGAAACTCGACGAGCGAGGGGCGCGTCCTTGGTCGGGAAGATCGCCGTGATCACGGGCCCATGCAGGTTCGCGGCCAAGCGTTGACGGGTGATATCGGGAGTGGACGGCTGGGCGAGCCTGAGGTCCCGATGGTTCTAGTTGCGCAGGAACAGCGAGCTGGCGTCGGTCCTCGAGGAAGCGCCGATGGCACTGATGGGATGCAGCCCGCGGCTGCCGTCCGAGGGAACGGCGCCCGTGCAAGAGAAGCTGCCATCGGGAGCCGCCACCGCCAAGCAGAAGGGGGTCTGCGTGGTCGGATGACCAAACGTGCCGTAGGTCACGTTGACCGCCTCGCCAGCGGTGAACCCAGCCCCAGAGACCTTCAGCACCGTCCCGACCCGCCCCTGACCGGGGGCCGCCGTGACAGAGTCGATGGGGGTGATCCGTCCGATCGAGTCGAGAGAGAAGTCGGCGAACCAGACCCCGCCGTCGGGGCCGGCCGTGATCCCGGCGACCTTGCTTGCGATGGTCGGATCGGTGATGATCGTCACCGCCCCCTTGGGCCGTGATGCGCCCGACCATGTGCTTGCCGTCGGCAAACCACAAGGCGTTGTCGGGGCCCGCCGTGATGAAGCCGGATGTCGTCATGCCGGTGAAGCTCGAGACGACCCCGAGGGTGGTGATCCGCCCGATCGTGTGCGACTTATTGGTGAACCACAACGCCCCGTCCGGGCCGGTCGCAATCCCGAGTGGGTCGTCCATGGAGGCAGCGGTGTAACTGGTCAAGGCACCGGCGGTGGTGATGCGCTCGAGCGCATTGGTCCCGGGGTCCGTAAACCACAACGCCCCATCCGGGCCGGCGGTGATCTGGTGCGGGTCGACGATAGACGGACCGGTGAAATGGGAGATCACCCCGGCGGTGGTGATGCGCCCGATCGAGCCCCCACGGCCGTGAGAGCCGGAGTTGGTAAACCACAGCGCCCCATCAGGGCCGGCGGTAATCCCCAGCGGTCTGTCGATCGACGGGTCGGTAAAGCTCGAGACCACCCCGGCGGTGGTGATGCGCCCGATCGAGTTGCCCCGAAGATTGGTGAACCACACCGCCCCGTCGGGGCCGGCGGTGATGCCGGCCGGTAGGTGGACGCCGGTGAAGCCGAAGCTCGAGATGACTCCCGACGTGGTGATGCGCCCGATGGAGTTGTTGCCCGTGTTGGTGAACCACAGCGCCCCGTCGGGGCCGGCGGTGATGCCATTTGGTTCGGAGATCGACGGGTTGGTGTAGATCGAGATGACCCCGGTGGTAGTGATCCGCCCGATCGAATTGGTGAATCTGTCGGTGAACCACAACGCCCCGTCAGGCCCGGCGGTGATGGCGGTGGCGTAGTCGAGGCGCGGGTCACTGTAAGTGGTGACGGTGCCTGCGGTGGTGACCCGGCCGATCAGGTCCTGGGCGGCCACCCAGAGCGCCCCGTCGGGGCCGATCGTGATCCCATGCGGGGAACCAATGGCGCCGACGCCGTACTCGGTGAGGGTCCCTCCCGGGGTCACCTTGCCCACCGCGCCGGCGCCACCGCCCTGCCCGGGACTGGTGACCCACAGGTTGCCGTCGGGACCGGTGGTGATCCCTCCTCCGGGTAGTTTCCGTCGTAGCGGGTGGTCGTCCCGCTGGTCGTGGTCTGGTCCGTGGTCCCGAGGTAGTCCGCCTCCCACACGTTGCCGTCGGGACCGGTGGTGATGGCCTGGGGGTCGTAGACGTTGTTGGAAAACGTCGTCACCGTCCCGGCGGTGGTGATCCGCCCGATGGACGCGGACCCGTTGCTGCCCCCGTTGGTTAACCACAGCGCCCCGTCGGGGCCGGTGGTGATCCCCCCCTCGAGCGCGTCGGACGTATGGATGCCGGGACCGGAGTAGTTCGAGATCACCCCGTCGGTGGTGATGCGTCCGATCGTCCCGTTCCCGCCGTTGGTGAACCACAGCGCCCCGTCGGGTCCGGTGGTGATACTCGCCGGTGCAAAAATACCCGTGGAGGGATAGGTGGTCAGCCCGCTCGATGTGGCTCCGGCGGTGCCCGCCAGCGCCATCGGACCCAGTGGAGCCAACAGGAGAGTGGCGAGCGCGGCGAGCCGGTCCGCTCGTCCCGGTTTGGCTCCTTCCCTGTGCCGGCGAACAAACGGCCATGTCATCGACCAACACCCCTCGCTTTGAGGCAACCTAATCCATGCGGGCTGCACCGCGGGGCGCCGTGGCCGACAGAACATGCAAGTTGATTCCGAAACACCGAACGTCCATCCCGAGGGGCGCAAGGGACTCACAAGCGTGACGGCGCACGTGTCATGGAGAATGAACTCGTGCTCCTGATGATCATCCCTGCCGGTGTTGCGGTAAGGCCGTATGGTCGTTGAGGCCCGGCACAAATCCCTGGCTCTCCAACTGGCGCCCGGGTAGCGTTCGATCCTTCGGCCAGGGCGGTAGCGCCACGCGACGTAGCGCTCGGTCCCCGAACGAATAAGGGATGGAGCATGACAAATCTCAAGAGATGGTCCGCCGTCACCGTGGCAGGGGCGACGGTGTGCCTCGCCGGTGTCATCTGCGTCGAGGCCGGTCCTGCCGGCGCACAATCCAACGACACGATGAAGCGTTCGGTACCCGAGGCGTCACTCGGAGCGACCCCGTTGAAGCCCGGCACGTTCAACTGGTTCATCGACGGTCTCGACCGCGGGACGATTACGTTCGCTTCGAACAATACCTACACCAGCACTTTTGGAGGCGACTCTGGCACCTGGGTCCAGGCCGGCAGGACATCGGGGTTGAGCATCACCGGCGGCAACGACGCGGGCGGAGTCTGCGTCTTCGCCGGACATGTCAGTAACACCGGCAAGGCGATCTCACTCGCCGCCAAGCCGGGCGACTGGGCCTGCCCAGGCTTTCACTCGAGCGGAACCTTCTACATCACCAAGGGTGCACCCGCTGCAGGCGAACATACCGGTGCGTTGGCGCCTGTGGGCATCCGGCCCAGGACCGCTGGACACATCGTTCCGGGCACCTACACCTGGACCGAGGACGGTGACTTCAACGGCTCCATGAGCATCGCCTCGGGCAACACCTACACCATCACGATGAGCGTCGACGACTCGGGCACCTGGACCCAAGGGGGGAGCGCCTTTGCGTTCAGCATTTCGGAAGGCACCGACGAGCAGGGCGACTGTCTGGAGGTGGGCAAGGTCAATACCACCGGCACCGCGGTCGGAACCACCGCCAAGCCGGGCAACTGGGTCTGTCCCGCCTTCGGCACCCACGGAACATTCGTCATCAGCTGAGC
>CAVVUB010000003.1:0-9943 GCA_963751335.1 uncultured Acidimicrobiaceae bacterium | reverse complement strand
ACACGGTTGGGCAACACCGCGACCTATTCGGCGCAGCACGTCCTGCCGCCGCGCCTGGCCATGGACACGCTCATCGCGGTGGCCACCGTCTAGCGGTCCATCTCGATTACCCGGCTGGCCCGTGCGATGACCTCGGGGCTGTGCGTGGCCACCACGCAGCACGATCCTTCCGCCGCGGCTCGGGCCAGCGCATCAACCACCCGGTGCAGCATCCGGGCGTCCTGGTGTGCGGTGGGCTCGTCAGCCAGGATCAGTTGTGGTGAGCCCACCAGTGCCCGGGCGATGGAGCACCGTTGTTGCTCGCCGAGCGACGTCTCGCCGGGAAATCGGTCTGCCAACTGGGCCAGGTTGAGCCGCTCGAGCAGCTCGAGCAGGCGCCTCCCGTAGAGCGCGTCGTCCGATCTCGTGTCCGAGCCCACCAGCAGGGGCAGGGCGATGTTCTCGCGGACCGTCAGTTCCTCGAGCAGTCCGGGAACCTGCGGCACCGTGGCCACCTGGGTCCAGCGAAGCTCGGCCGGGTCGCAGGTCCGACCCTGCCAGGCGATCTCTCCGGCTTGGACCCGCTCCCAGCCGCCGAAGAGGTTGAGCAGTGTCGTCTTGCCCGAACCCGAACGGCCGACGACGGCAACCAGCTCGCCGGCCTCGAGGGTAAGGCTGAAGTGGTCGACCGGCGTGACGGTGAGCGGACCGTTGCGGTAGCTGAGGCAGAGCTCGCGTGCCTCGAGTACGACCATTCCCATCGCATCGGTCATACGACCCGCCCGTGGTAAAGGGTGACGACGCTCGAGGCGATCATCCGGACCGCGGGGTCGTGCGACGCCAACACGAACGTGGTGTGCGAGGTCTCGGCCAGCCCGGATACCACCTCGAGCACGAGACCGGCCGACGTCGCATCGAGCTCGGCCGTCGGTTCGTCGGCCAACACCCAGCGCGGATTGCCGACGACCGCGGCGGCGAAGGCCAGCCGTTGCTGCTCGCCGCCCGAGAGTTGGGTCGGCCGGTTGGCGGCCCTACGGTTCAGGCCGATGCGTTCGAGCAGGTCGTCGATCTGGTCGCCCCCCCGCCGACGGAACTGGGCCGCCAGCTCCAGGTGCTGGCGGGCCGTGAGGTACTCCAGCAGGTTATGGCTTGGCTGCTGGAAGACGAGCGCCAGATCGAAGCGTTGCAGTCGCCTGAACTCCCGCCTCGACAGTCTGCTGACCCTTGTCGGGCCGAGGTGGATTTCGCCCTGGTCAGGATGCTCCACGCCGGCGAGGATCCGCAGCAGCGTGCTCTTGCCCGAGCCCGATGGGCCAAAGAGGGCTGTGATGCCGTTCTCCGAGTCGAAGTCCACGTCGACCAGCGCCGGCACGCTGGACGTGTCAGATCGATAGGTCTTGGTGATCCCACGACAGGAGACCGCGTGGCGCGCCGTCCCGGCGCTAGTCGACGTCATACCTCAACATCCCGGCCATCGATCGCCTCTCCGTCACGTGCTGGGCCCACAGGGCCGACGAGACCCACACCAGTGTCGCCACGATCAGCGTGATGGCGATGTCGACCCAGGGAACGACGGTCAAGGATCCCGGTGGCACGTCGGGAAAGGGGTTCAGTACGCCGTTGACCAGTATCGTGGCGAGCCAGGCGGTGGCCATGCCGATCACCAAGGCGGCGCCGAAGAGCATTCCGATCTCAAGAGCGAGCGAAGCCAGATGGGTCCGGCGGCTCAGTCCCATCTTGAGCCCGAGGGCATAGGACAACGCTCGGGCCCGGCTCCTCGCGGTGAGGAAGAGGAAGAGTCCGGCAAAGGCGAGAAGGCCGACCAGGACGCCCAGCGCCCCCAAAGCCTCGAACGTCCAGTGCAACGGCGCGAACTGAATCTGGCCCAGCACGGTGGTGGCCGACTGCACCGAGGTGAAGCCGATGCCGGCGCTCCTGAGCGCTGCCGTGACGTTGGTCGCCGCGTCCTTCGACCAGATCTCGTCGAAAGCGGCCGGGTCGAGACGGGCCAACTCGGACCGCTTCATGATCAGGATCGGATCGCTCCCGTTCTGTCCTGGGGCGGTCGAGGCCGCCCCGACGACGCGCACCTGTCTGGCGACGGCCGGCGTGCTGTAAGGGAGAAGGACGCCGGGCCGCAGGCTGAAGCCGACCGGCCCTCCGGCAATGACCGGGATGGGGGGGCGCCCGAACGCGGGCGCCGCGGCGAGCCCCTGCATCAGCTGTCCGAGCGACCGGTCCGAATAGCTCGAGTCCCAGAATGCGCCTTTCTCGAAGCTCGACGGATTGACCCCGATCACGATGACCGGGGCGGATCCGACCGTGCCACTCGTCTCGGCGAGGACCTCCGTCGCGTTGGCCGCGAGAGAGGGCGGCAAACGCACGAGGTGAGGGACGGTGACCGCGGTGTTCGATCCCACCAGGGTCTGGGCCTTCGCGCTGAGGGTGTACTCCTGCGACCGGGCGATGGCACCGGCATAGGTGAAGGCGCCCACGGCCAGGGCCACCGAGCCCACCATGAGCATGCCCAGACTCGGGGCTGCGGCCAACCGGCGGACCGCAAGCCAGCAGGCGACGGGAAGTCCGCGTCGCCGCGTGAGCCGGCGGGCCCGCCGCAGGCCGATGCTGGCCAGCCGGGCGAAAAGGATGGACACGCTGAGGAGGAGCAGGAGCGGCATGATCAGGAAGCCGCTCTGGACGGCCGGAGCGGAGGTCCCCCCGGCTTCGAGCGAGATGTTCTGCAGCGACAGCCAGAGCCAGAGGGACAGACCGATCCCGATGAGCTCGAAGGGCACCTTCGACAGCTTCGCCACGGGGAGGCGCGACCGCGCGTCTCTCCCGAGTGGTCATGAGTGCAACCATCGCGACCAGGAGAACGAGCGCCATTGCCTCCGCGGCGACGGCGAACACGGCACCCCGCACCGGCGCACTCGAACCGAACGCCGAGCTCGGGCCCACGAATGCGAGCAGGCCGACGCAACCGATCCAGCCCAGGGTGGCGCCGATGCCCATGAGGGGAACGGCCTCGAGGCCGGCCTTGGCGCCGATGGAACCCGGAGCCACGCCCCGCGAGAGAAGCAACGTGACCTCGGTCCGGCGCCGGTAGGCCCAGAACACACTGACCGAGCCCAAGAGGAGCAGGCCGACCACCACCCCGGCCACGATCTCGGGTTCGATACCTTGGCTGACCGCACGCTGCACCGCTTGCGCGTGGGTGACCAGGAACCCGTACTGGTCAGGGTCCTCGTCCACGAGCCGGTACCCGTCGGGGATCCGGTGGCCGGGCACGCCCGACCGCGAGACGGCCGTGCCCACGCTGTGTCGGAAGCCGGCGATCGCCCTGGCCGTGTTCGCCGCGTGCTCCAGGTCGACCCCCGAGGACGGTCGCTGCTCCCAACGGTACGAGATCAGGGCGTGTACGTCGGCGTCGCGCACGATGCGGGTGAACATCGGGCTGGTCGTCAGGATGACCGGCGGTGGCGGCGCGTTCTCGTCGGGCGACCCGAAGATGCCCTTGAGTGAGCACCAGAACGGGGGCAGCACCGTTCCGACCAGCGAGCGGTAGGTGCCGGCCACTCGCACCTCAGCCGGAGCTTTCCCGGACCCATGGACATCCTGAACGCCGTCGACGAAGAGGTGGCCGCCCGGACGGACGTGCACCTCCGCAGCGAGGTCGGTCGAGATCCAGACTCCTGGGCCGCCGCCGCCCGCTACGCGCTCGATCTGCGCCAGTCCACCTGGGTGTGCCACCAGTTGCGCGGGTGCGGACGCTCTCGGCGTTCGGCCCACCGTGATCGGGGCGTTCAACGTCACGACCGGAGGCTCCAGGGAGTCAGCCGGAGCACCCGACATTCGGAGGAGCCGGGACGAGAGGGCCGAGAGCGTGGCGTTCGTCTGAGTGAGCTTGTCGAGTGGGCCATACCCGTTGGCCACAGGGCCAAGGTCCGTTCCGCACTGCTGGGACATTTCGAGCGCGAACGCAGCCGACCCGGTCGAGGCGTCGAAGAGCGGTCCGGACGCAGCCACGAGGCCGATGACGAACGCCACCCCGACGATGACGAGCGCCACGGCCGGCTCGCGGAACGCCAGTGTCGGCGCACGGGTCCACGGCGCGGTACGGAGCAGCGATCGTGAGCCTGGACGCATAGGTGGAACTCGCCGACTGTAACGACTGGGGGGTGCCCGCTGGCGACACGACGGCCCGAGCCCGGCCGATCCGGGGGCGGACCGGTACGTCGGGCTCAGGTGGGTCGTGTGGACATACGCACGTACTCGACGTGCCGATGGACCGTTTCGTACCCCAGATTGAGGTACACGGGCGCACCCATCGGAGAGGCTTGGAGCGACACGGACGAAGCGCCACGGCGGAAGGCCAGGTTCGTGGTCCAGACCGTGACCAGGGCGCCGAGTCCAGAACCGCGGGACCCGGGCCGCGTGCCGACCCACTGCACGGTGGCGGCACCGTCGCTCTCGTAGACCAGTGCGGTGGCGACCGGCCCGCTCTCGTCCGAGGCGAGCACGATGTGGGCGGCGGGGTCATCGAGGACGGCGCCGGGGTTGTCGAACAGGTCAGGGTGCACCTCGGGCGGCATGCCGTACGTGGCGTAGGCGGCAGAGTTCACCTCGGCGAACCTGCCGCACGCCCTCCGCGTCGTCGACCTGGTGCAGCACAATGCCCGGTGGTACCGGTCGTTCCGGGAGTGGTCCTTCGCACACCATGTCAGGCGTCTCGGACCCGAAGAGCTCGAGTCCTCCCGCCAGGCAGGCGGCCCGGAGGTCCTCGTCCTCGCCGTTGTCACGAACCGGCACGGTGTAGCCCCGCCCCAGGGCACCGAAGAAGGCGTCCGCCCGCTTCATCAACTCGTCCGCTGACACGTCGGGCTTCCGACGGAACGCCGTATTCGCGATCATCGGGATCCACGTCCCGCCGGCGCAGAGCACAATGCCGTCGCGGTCCTCGAACGAGCCCCGGGTGCTGAAGCAGCTGAGCGCCCGGCTGTAGTCGACCAGTGTGCGGTGGACGAGGGCCACGTGATTTCCCGAGTGGACGTCGGGCCCGTCGGTCATCACCGCAATAGTGGCGCGTCGGGCCCGTCGCGACCAATCCACGTGACCTTGAGCTCGGCACGAGTTCCGGCCCGATTGCCGGGCTGGCGCGGCGCCGTTCGAACATGATGCGCGGTGTTGCACCAACGGCCGGTCGGCTCAGCGGACTTCGAAGACCGGGTGCTTCGCCGCGACCGCCGCCCACTCCTCGTCCGTGGCGTCGGGGCTGATGCCGTCGAAGAACTGGCCCGTCTCGAACTTCCATCGGCGCAGGTAGGCCCGCAGGATCGGCACGGCGTCGGCCGGCCGGATCTCGGTGGCCTGGCAGATCTGACGGCGCCGGCCCAGGATCAGCACCAAGTGGCCGTCCGAGTGGCGCACGTTGCGCACCCACTGGGTCACGCCCCGGGGCGACACCAGGTACTGGGTTCCGTCCAGGCTCAGCAGGTTGACCGGGGTGTGGTGGAGGTCTCCACTGATGCGGCCGCGGTGCTCGAGCACCCGGGAGCCCCAGACGCTCACGCCGAGGCGGGTCAGCCCGGCGATCGACCTGTTGAAGACGTGGGTGGTGAACCAGCCGGGGCGCTCGTAGTGGGCGGCCGTCGCCGGTGCTTGGGGAGTGATGGTGATGGAGCTCATGGTGTCCTCCTTCGTCGGGTAACTATGAACAGTGATCATAAAGAAGAACGATGTTCGTGTCAAGTACTTGTGTTCACGGATCGGAACGATCACACTGAGGTCATGACGGCGACATCAACATCACGCACCGCCCGGGAACGGGTCCGCGAGGAGATGACCGGGGAGATCCTCTCCGTGGCCCGAGATCATCTGGCCCGGGACGGAGCCGCTTCCCTCTCCTTGCGCTCGGTCGCCCGTGACCTGGGCATGGCCCCCTCGGCCCTCTACCGGTACTTCGACGGACGCAACGCCCTGCTGAGCGCCCTCATCCTTGCCGCCTACGAATCCCTGGCCCAGTGCGCCGAAGAGGCTGCCGACCAGGCTGCACGTCACGAGGAATCCGACTCCGAACGCTTTGCGCGGGTACCCCGGGCCATCAGGCGCTGGGCGTTGGCCCGTCCGTACGAGTGGGGCCTCATCTTCGGGACGCCGGTTCCGGGCTATGAGGCGCCCGAGGACACCGTCGGTCCCTATGCCCGGACCGCTGGGGCCACGGTGCGAGTGGTCGTCGAGGCCGAACAAGCCGGACGTCTCAGATCGGTCCGCGGCACCGCGGCCGTGTCCGCCGAGCTGGCCGACGCCGTGACCCCGGTGAGCGAGGCCCTTTTCCCCGGCGCGCCGCCCGAGACCGTGGTGTCCGCCATCGAGGCCTGGACCACCATGATCGGCGCCATCAGCCTCGAGGTCTTCGGGCACTGGCGCAACACCATCCTCGACCCCGATCTGTACTTCGAGCGCACCATCGCCGACCTCGCCGACTCGGTCGGCCTCAGCCGGCTCGCCTGATCCTGCTCAACGCAGCCGGGTCCTTGGCGAATCCGCCTGGACACCGAGCTCCTCGGCCCAGCTCCCGGCTGGGCTCCAGCATGACTTTCCCTGGTTTCCATGACTTCCATGACTTCCCTGACTTCCCGGATCGCCCTCAGGCACGGACGCGGTCGACATCAAGGTCGACACGCCGCCATTGTGAGCGTGCCGCGCGTCATGCGGGGCGACAGGTCCCGCCGCCACGGCGAGGGGAGTCCGGCCGATTGGTGGGCCGGACCGGGGTAGCCGATCAGCCCAGGACGGGCAGCTTCACTTCGATCCCGTTGTGGGCCAGGAAGGCCAGCTTGTGTTCGAGGGCGTGCTGCCAATCGACCAGGTCCTTGTCGAACTGCGTGCGGTCGCCTTCCTCGCACGCGTGCTCGAGCTCGTCGAACGCCACGTCTTCGGCGTCCAGGAGGCTGCGGTACTTCAAAAGGAAGTGATCGTCGATCGGCTGATGCACGTCGTCCTCCTACCACCGGCCCGACCTCTGCGAGCCGGTGCGGACAACTTACTCCCGTCACCTTTTGTTCGCCTGGGGGCGAGGTCAAAAGCCGCCCAACTGGGGTGAAATCGTCAGCCAATTGCAACACGGCGAGCATCGGCCCAGCTCAGCGGACGGGGAAAGAGCTTCTGCGCAGGCGGTGGCGGCCCGGTCAGCAGGAACGGGATCAGGCGCGGTGAGCGGGACCGGCTTGAGCGCACCGAGGCCGAGCTCGGCGTCCACGCCGGTCGGCGAGACGACCTGCACGTGGCGCAGCGCCGGAACCGGTGACCGTCGCGGCTCCGATCACGAGAACTCATGTTTTCGTGCGTACGCCACAATGGTTGGGCTCAGCAAAAGCTTCTCCAACGTCAGCCGGTGGAGAGCTTCCGTTCCATAGGTCACGGCTTTGCGCGCTTTCTTCTCTGCGTTGTGCGGGACTGCAGGGCGAATCTGCGGGCTCGGGTAGCCGACCGACTCGAGCAGCGCCGACAACGTTCGAGGCGTAAAACCGAACAGGTGTTGAGGCGGCGCCAGGCCGCCCAGGTAGTGCAGGCCCTTCTGTTTACCAACGCGGGTGATTCCCGGCATTTTCCACAACAGGTCGTGGAAGGCCATGTTTGGAACTCTTGCGAGCAAAACCCCGTTTGGCCGTAGCAACCGGAAGGTCTCGGTCAAGAGAGCTTTTGGATCCGAAACGTGCTCGAGCAGATTGAACATGGTGATGACATCGAACGAAGCCGGAGTGTACGACGCCGACAAAAGATGACCACGGCGGATGTTGCTGAGGCCCAACTGGTCGGTCGCGTAGCGAACGCCGGCTTCGGACACGTCGATGCCGAAGCATTCCCAGCCCTGCCGCTGGGCCGCGGCGAGGAACAGACCGTACCCGCACCCGACGTCGAGGAGCTGTCCATGGTCTCCGACGATCTTGGCCAAGTCGGCGAGCGCGGTCGTCTATCAGTTGGTCATTGCCTTCGGCGTGGCCCGGAGACATGCCGTCACTTGCGTCTGGAAGATAGTGGACATCCTCGTCGGTCTGTAAGTCCGGTTGTGGGTTCACGTAGATGAGACCACATTCAGCACAGCGACAGATTCGATACCCGTTGTCGACCCGTATCGCCCGCGACGATGTGCTCCCGCAGAGGTTGCAGGCAACCTTGACCCTTTTTCTCAAGCGGGCCCCGAGTGACTCGGGGAGGGCTCGCCTCTCCATTTCGGCAACCCGGCGGCAGGCTCGCGTAGTCGAGCGACGATTCGATTTTGGCGCAGTTTGGGGAAGACGACGGGGATATAGAACATTGCGCCCTTGAACAGGTTCCGAAGAGGCCGAAAGTACCCGTAGTCTCGAAGACCCATCAGCGAAAAGATTGCATACGGCGCGACGCACGTCTACTTGCGTGTCGACGCGAATGAACATCGTTATTCCCAGATCCGTAAGGATTCCGTTGACGAGCGCCTCGTAGAGGACCTTGTCGGGGAGAGAGATGACAAAGTCGGCATTGCCCGGCGACCTCTGGTCGACCGTTCGAGTCCAGACGTTGTAGAACCAGTGCTCGCCACTTGTCGTCAGCTGGAAACCAATTCCACGTCGGCAGACAAGCCGTAGGAATCGGATGTCATCGAGGTAGTCGGCCAGGCGTTCCGGAAAGTCATCCGGCACGGAGAAATTTGCCTCTTCTTTTTCTCGCAGTCGAACCTTCTCGCGCTGCTCGGATTCGAGCGAGAGCGTGTTCGACGTCTCGTCCGGACCAAATGTCCCTGTCTCGAGGTCGACGCGGGCAAAGGGTCGGCAAAGCTTGATCGAGGGGCTGTCCCAGTGCTCGACAAGGTCGTCATAAGTGACCTTGTGCTCATTGGCCCAGAGTGAATCCTGTCGCGAGAAGAAGGCTTGCGAGGCGAAGGGAATGTAGTGCGTCGCTCCCAGCATCGTGGAAATCTCTTGAGCCCTCTGAACGTAGTCACGCTTTTCCCGCAACGGAGCGCGAAAGCCGTTGCGATACGTCCCCACCGCCGCTGAGGCCGGCGAATAACTCTTCAAGACGATCACGGTCGGCTTGCGCTCGAGAGTGTCGCGAAGAAAACGAAGCAGCTGTCCGGAGGGGTTTGCATCGTTCACATCGATCACGGTCGCATTGGGAGTTTCGATGATCAGTATCGAATCATCGAGGAAGCTGGGGATGCTTGTCACGACGACCTGATCTGTCAGCGAATAGCGGCGGAAGGGTTCCAAAAGGTCAGCCGGGAAGCCTTCACGACGCAGATAGTCGGGCACCGGATAATAGGGAAGGGTTGGATGCAGCGTGTGAGGTCGTCCTAAGCGGCGCAGTGAAGGTGGATGAAAATGGTCGGGATGGCTGTGCGTGACATAGAGGTAACGCGTGGAGGCGATGAGGTCGAGCTCTTCGGCCGTCGGATAGCGCTCGAGCCACCAACTGCGCCAGTACACGGAACCGACGAGCCATGGGTCGGTGGCGAGGAGAGGCCGGCCGTCTTCGAACAGGACGAGGGTGGCGTGACCCAATGTTCGGAGTTCGAGACGAAGCGGCTCGAGGCCCGGTCTCGCCGAAGGGGCAAGCTCCAGATCAGTCACTGCGATGCCTCATGACCGAGCGATCGGCTCATCATCCATGTCCCCTGTTGCACTGCACCGACCCGTCTCTCGGCCGCGACACTCTCCAGCAACCACGGTAACCCGCCAATCCTGTCTGTGTGTACGGACAAACGGCACCAGCAACGCAACGATTGAGTCCGCAGCAGGAAGGCCCTCCTACGCCAGGCACAAGGTAACGACCGAGCACGTCCTTCGCAAAAAGAGACAGCCTCCTCGGTGGGTCCGAGGCGGAACGAGATTCGAGTCGCTGAGGGCTGGGGGCGCTCCCCTGGACGAGGTGGAATCGTCGGCCACTCGCGAACACCGCGGGCGACGCTGCGACCCGGCCGGCGGGG
>CAVVUB010000002.1:0-238352 GCA_963751335.1 uncultured Acidimicrobiaceae bacterium | reverse complement strand
GAACGTGCCCAACGACACGACCGTCGGGCCGCTCGGGCCGCTCCAGGGCGGGGCGGCGGCCGTTCCGGCCCCCACCGGCCCGACGGTGCCGGTGCCGGCGACCATCGCGGCCGACTGCTCCAAGGATGTGAGTGAGAAGCTCGAGCGCTTCTTCGACCAGCTCCCGGCCAACTCGACGGTGCTGGTGGGTGCCCAGGCCTGCTACCAGGTGACCCAGGGCGTGACATTGAGGAAGCCGCAGGGCCTCACCATCTACGGCGGGACGTTCACCGACGATGCCGTCCTGCCCGCCAACCCCAAGGCGATGCCCTCCGGCTCGGCCACCTTCACCGTCCAGGGCGGATCCGACGTCGCCCTCGAGAACATGAGGATCAACGGCCGCAACCCGGGCGGTTCCCATTCGGCACTGGCCTCTCGCCGGCGCCATCAACGTGGAGGGGACCGAGGGTGCCAGCATCGACGGCGTCACCATCACGAGCCCGTTCGGAGACGGCATCACGCTGTCCCCGTTGCGGGGCGGCAGCGACCACCACTCGAACCAGATCCTCGCCCCTCCGACCAACGTGGTCGTTCAGGACGTGAGCATCACAGGGGCGGGCCGTCAGGCGATCGCCATCGCCTCGGTTTCGGGCGCGCGGATCACCGACCTCGTGGTCGTGAATCCTGCCCGCGACACGTTCGATCTGGAGGCGGACCAGCGGGACGAGGGGGCCGACGACGTCACCATCGACGGCTGCACCGCTTCGGGCGGCGCGCTCTTCTTCGCCAACGCCGGCTCGGGGACCGGGACCTTCACCCACGACATCACCGTTGCGCACTGCGCCATGGCCGAGCCCACGGCCGGCGATCCCGTCCTCGTCCACGACATCGCAAGGAGCACGACCCATCCGCGCGGCCCTTTCGACTTCGTGGCCGACGAGTTCGCAGTGCGGCCACAGCGCCCATCGCGCCTGCGTGCAGCTCTCGGGGGCGATCTGCGACCATCGAGAACTCGGTGTTGCACTTCTCGCCCGGGGCGATCGATGAGTCCGTGTACGACGTGGTGAATCGGTCGAGCGCGGTCTTCACCAATGACGCGGTCGACGGGTTCGGATCGACCGGTCACGTCGCCCAGAACTCGACGCTCCAGGTCAGCGGAGGCCGCTGGGTGTCCGTGTCGGGCGCTCTCGGCGCGGAGCCGTCCAAGGGAGCGGCCGCCGGAGCGAAGGTCGACGGGGGCGGTTGAACGTTGCCGCTATGTGCGGGAAGAGCGTTCCTGCATGGGCGTGACCGGGTAACGGATGCCGAGCCGCCCCCGGACGCCGTCGGCCGTGCCGCGGGCGATGGCGCCGGCCCGCTTGACGTAGCCCGAGCGCTCCCTCAAGAAGCCCCGGCCGACCAGCCGGGAGAAGCTGCGGGGGAACCGGCCCACCCGGTGCATGACGTGGAAGTGGAGGTAGATGATGTTGCGGGTCTCGTAGTAGTACTTCCAGGTCGGGGTCGAGGCGCGCTGACGGATCCCGTCGTGGTGCACGAGCGCCTTCTGGGCGATCCGGCGTGGATAGCCGGCCTCGGGGATGCGCCACTGGCAGTACTCGCTGTCCTCGGCCCACCAGAACAGGTCGGCATTGGGCAGGCCGACGACCTGGACGATCTCCTTGGCGACGAGAAAGGCGCACCACGACCCCCAGCGCTGCAGGGAGCCGTCCCGTTGCTCGGCCAGAGGGAAGACGAAGGGCGGCTCATCGTGCTTGGCCGCCTTGAGCCACAGCTGTTCGAGGCAATCGAGCTCGGGCACCATGTCGTCGTCCATGACCCAGGCGTAGGAGTGCTGAGTCTCGAGGAACTCGGCGAAGGCCAGCGCCCAGCCTCCGGCCGGGCCCAGGTTCTCGTCGGAGCGCAGGACCCGGACGGGGATCCCGATGTCCTGCCCCAACGCGGCGTCCACGGGCGGCGAACTCGCCATGTCGACCACGAGGACCTCGGCCGGCCGGTCGCTCTGCCCGGCGATGGCGTTCAGGCAGCGGCCCAGAGAGTCGGGCGCATTGTGGGTGAGCACCATGGCCAGGACCTGAGCGCCACTCCCGGGCGCACCGTGGGCCTGGGGGCTCGTCACGCTGGGGAGTGTCCCATGCCGCCAAGAGCGGCGCAAAGGAGCCTCCAGAGCGGGTGCAACCGGCGGTCGGACCGAGGCCCGGCCCCGGGAGAAGGGAGTCCACTCGTCGCTGGCTCCGGGGGTCCCTCCCGGGGTTCCGAGGAAGGGGCCGGGAGGCTCGCCGGGACCGGGGCGGCCCGGAGCGGGGCGGCGAGGCGCCGTCAGGCGGGCGGCCACCTCGGCGCGATTGTGAGAGGCCCAGGCAGCCGCTAGAATCTTCTACCTGCCATGTGCGGGCTTCGGCCCAGCGCGACTGCGTCACGTGGCGTTCACATTTTCGTATCGAGAGGTAGCGCGTGCCCACAATTGCCCAGCTCGTCCGCAAGGGACGGGAGGCCAAGGTGACCAAGACCAAGACGCCCGCCCTGAAGGGCGCGCCCCAGCGGCGGGGCGTCTGCACGCGCGTCTACACCACCACCCCCAAGAAGCCGAACTCGGCCCTGCGCAAGGTGGCCCGTGTCCGCCTCAGCTCGGGCGTCGAGATCACCGCCTACATCCCCGGTGTCGGGCACAACCTCCAGGAGCACTCCATCGTGCTCGTCCGCGGCGGCCGTGTGAAGGACCTTCCCGGCGTCCGCTACAAGGTCGTGCGCGGCGCCCTCGACACCTCGGGCGTGCGCGAGCGCAGCCAGGCCCGCAGCCGCTACGGCGCCAAGAAGGAGTCATAGCCGATGCCCCGTAACGGTCCCGCCACCCGGCGCGAGCTCGCCCCGGACCCCGTCTACCGCTCCGTCCTGGTGACCCAGTTCGTCAACAAGATCCTCTCGAGGGGCAAGCGCACCCTGGCCGAGCGCATCGTCTACAACGCCCTCGAGCAGGTGCAGGAGAAGTCCGGCGGCGACCCGGTGGCCCAGCTCAAGCGGGCCGTCGAGAACACCCGGCCCGAGGTCGAGGTCAAGTCGCGCCGCGTCGGTGGCGCCACCTACCAGGTGCCGGTCGAGGTGCGCCCCCGCCGGGCCACCACCCTGGCCATCCGCTGGCTCACCACCTACTCGCGCCAGCGCCGCGAGAAGACGATGGCGGAGCGCCTGGCCAACGAGATCCTCGACGCCGCCAACAACGTCGGCGCCTCGGTGAAGCGGCGCGAGGACATGCACAAGATGGCGGAGTCCAACCGCGCCTTCGCCCACTACCGCTGGTAGTCGACACGCCCGTTCCCGTAGTTCCCGTACCAACCCCCACAGCAGTCACAGGATCAGACGATGGCTGAAGCCCTCCCCACACGCGACTTCCCGCTGGCCAAGACCCGCAACATCGGCATCATGGCCCATATCGACGCGGGCAAGACCACGACGACCGAGCGCATCCTCTATTACACCGGCCGCAACTACAAGATCGGTGAGGTGCACGAAGGCGCCGCCACCATGGACTGGATGGTCCAGGAGCAGGAGCGCGGCATCACGATCACGTCCGCCGCCACCACCTGCAGCTGGCGCGACAACTGGATCAACATCATCGACACCCCGGGCCACGTCGACTTCACGGTCGAGGTGGAGCGCTCGCTGCGCGTCCTCGACGGCGCCGTGGCCGTCTTCGACGCCGTGGCCGGCGTGGAGCCCCAGACCGAGACGGTGTGGCGCCAGGCCAACAAGTACAACGTCCCGCGCATCTGCTTCGTCAACAAGATGGACCGCATCGGGGCCGACTTCGAGCGCACGGTGGAGATGATCCGCGACCGCCTCGACGCGCTGCCCGCCGTGATCCAGCTGCCCATCGGCGCCGAGTCCGGGTTCCAGGGCGTCATCGACCTCCTCGAGGAGAAGGCGCTCGTCTGGTCCTCGGACATGGGCGAGGAGTGGGAGACCCTCGACGTCCCCGCCGCCATGGCGGCCGAGACCGAGGACGCCCGCCACCAGCTCATCGACGTGGTCTCCAACTTCGACGACGTCATCATGGAGAAGTACCTGGCCGAGGAGCCCATCACGGCCGACGACCTCAAGCGCGCCCTGCGCACGGCCACCCTGGCCGCCGCCGTGGTGCCCGTCCTGTGCGGGTCCGCCTTCAAGAACAAGGGCGTCCAGCCCATGCTCGACGCCGTGGTCGACTACCTGCCCTCTCCGCTCGACCTGCCTCCCACCGAGGGGCACCGGCCCGGGCACACCGAGGACCTGATGGAGCGCAAGGCCGACGACAGCGAGCCCTTCTCGGCCCTGGCCTTCAAGATCATGACCGACCCCTTCGTCGGCAAGCTCACCTACATCCGGGTCTACTCGGGCACCCTGGCCAAGGGCGGCTCCCTGACCAACACGACCAAGGACAAGAAGGAGCGTGTGGGCCGCATCCTCCAGATGCACGCCAACCACCGCGAGGACAAGGACGCCGTCTACGCCGGCGACATCGTGGCGGTCGTCGGCCTCAAGAACACGACGACGGGCGACACCCTCTCGGAACCCGGTCACCCGATCCAGCTCGAGTCACTCACGTTCCCCGAGCCGGTGATCCACGTCGCCGTCGAGCCCAAGACCAAGGCCGACCAGGACAAGCTGTCGCGGGCCCTCTACGCCCTGAGCGAGGAGGACCCGACCTTCCGCGTCCGCAGCGACGAGGAGACGGGCCAGACCGTGATCTCGGGCATGGGCGAGCTGCACCTCGAGGTGCTGGTCGACCGCATGCTGCGCGAGTTCAGCGTGGACGCCAACGTGGGCAAGCCCCAGGTGGCCTACCGCGAGACCATCCGCAAGGCCGTGGAGAAGATCGAGGAGAAGTACGTCCGCCAGACCGGTGGCCGGGGCCAGTACGGCCACGTGGTCATCAGCGCCGAGCCGACCGGCCCGGGCGGCGGCTACGAGTTCATCGACAAGATCAGTGGGGGCGTCATCCCCAAGGAGTACATCCCCTCGGTCGACGCCGGGATCCAAGAGGCGCTCACCTCGGGCGTGCTGGCCGGGTACCCGACGGTCGACGTGCGGGTCACCCTGACCTACGGGTCGTACCACGACGTGGACTCCTCGGAGATGGCCTTCAAGATCGCCGGCTCCATGGCGGTCAAGAAGGCGATCCGGGCGGCCAGCCCGGTGCTGCTCGAGCCGGTCATGGAGGTGACGGTCACGGTGCCCGACGATTTCCTGGGCGCGGTCACCGGCGACCTCTCCTCGCGGCGCGGCAGGATGGAAGGCATGGATCAGCAGGGGACCAGCCACGTGGTGAAGGCGCTTGTCCCCCTCGCCGATATGTTCGGCTACTCTACTGACCTGCGTTCGCGCACCCAGGGCCGCGCCACGTACACGATGCAGTTCCATTCGTACAACCAGGTGCCGGAGTCGATCTCCAAGGAGATCATCGCCCGGGCCACCGGGGAATAGGACCGGACGGGGGGCCACCGGCAGCCGGCGACGGGGGGCCACCGGGCCGGTCCCGGGTCCCATCAGGTCGCATCACGGACACAGGACACAGGACAGAGTCGTAATCAGCAGGACAGAGAAGAATGGGGATCACCGTGATCCCTTCGAGAAGCAGGGAGTAGCGAGGCGATGGCCAAGCAGAAGTTCGAGCGCAACAAGCCACACGTGAACGTCGGGACGATGGGCCATATCGACCATGGCAAGACGACGCTCACGGCTGCCATCACCAAGGTGCTCTCGGAGAAGAACCCGAACACGTCGTTCACCAAGTTCGACGAGATCGACAAGGCGCCCGAAGAGAAGCAGCGCGGCATCACGATCACCATCGCCCACGTGGAGTACGAGACCGACAAGCGCCACTACGCGCACGTCGACATGCCGGGCCACGCCGACTACATCAAGAACATGATCACCGGCGCCGCCCAGATCGACGGCGCCATCCTGGTGGTCTCCGCCGCCGACGGCCCGATGCCCCAGACCCGTGAGCACGTGCTGCTGGCCCGCCAGGTGGGCGTGCCCTACATCGTGGTCGCCCTCAACAAGGCCGACATGGTCGACGACGAGGAGCTGCTCGAGCTGGTCGAGATGGAGGTGCGCGAGCTCCTCACCCAGTACGACTTCCCCGGTGACGACACGCCGGTGGTGCGGGTCTCCGCCCTCAAGGCGCTCGAGGGCGACCCCGAGTGGAGCGAGAAGATCGTCGAGCTCATGGACGCGGTGGACGACTACATCCCCGAGCCCGAGCGTGACATCGACAAGCCCTTCCTCATGCCCGTCGAGGACGTCATGTCCATCACCGGCCGGGGCACGGTCGTGACCGGCAAGGTCGAGCAGGGCCAGATCAAGGTGGGGGAGGAAGTCGAGATCGTCGGCCTCATGGACACCCAGAAGACGACGGTGACCGGCGTCGAGATGTTCCGCAAGCTCCTCGACGAGGGCCGGGCGGGCGACAACATCGGCGCCCTGCTGCGTGGCACGAAGAAGGAAGACGTCGAGCGGGGCCAGGTCCTGGCCAAGCCCGGCTCCATCACGCCGCACACCGACTTCGAGGCCACGGTCTACGTCCTGGGCAAGGACGAGGGCGGCCGCCACAAGCCGTTCTTCACCAACTACCGGCCCCAGTTCTACTTCCGGACCACCGACGTGACCGGCACCATCTCGCTGCCCGAGGGCACCGAGATGGTCATGCCCGGCGACAACACCGACATGACGGTCGAGCTGGGCAAGCCGATCGCCATGGAGGAAGGCCTGCGCTTCGCCATCCGCGAGGGTGGCCGCACCGTCGCCTCGGGTTACGTCACCAAGATCCTCAAGTAGTCCCGACCGACCCCCGAACCCGACCCGAGACGAGAAGGCACACATGGCCGACGGCCCGAAGCAGAAGATCCGCATCAGGCTGAAGGCCTACGACCACGAGATCCTCGACCAGTCGACGGAGAAGATCGTGCAGACGGTGCTGCGCACCCAGGCCAAGGTCCTGGGGCCGGTCCCGCTGCCGACCGACAAGCACCGCTACACGGTCATCCGCTCGCCCCACAAGTACAAGGACTCGCGCGAGCACTTCGAGATGCGGGTGCACAAGCGCCTGGTCGACATCGTCGACCACACGCCCAAGACGGTCGACTCGCTCCAGCGCCTCGACCTGCCCGCCGGCGTGGACATCGAGATCAAGATCCAGACCGCCTGACGGCGGGCCACCCCGCCTCCCTGCCGGACGCCTGGCAGGGGCCGGAACCATGGTGTAACCTCGCGGGCCGCCGATTTCGGCAGCCCAGGAGGGTTTTTCCGCAGCGCTCCGGTGCTGCAGCGACAACAGACGTGCGTGAACGTCGGCTCCGCCGGTACCTCACGCCGAACCATTCGAGCGCTCCGCTCGGGATTCCCGGGCGGAGCGTTGGCGTGCACAGGAAACCTGTGACGCGGAGAGCAGAAAGAGGACACGTGGCTACCAAGGCCATCGTCGGCGAGAAAGTCGGCATGACCCAGGTCTGGGACGACCAGAACCGCGCCATACCGGTGACGGTGCTGAAGGTCGCGCCCGTTCGCGTGGTCCAGGTGAAGACGCCCGAGAGCGACGGCTACTCCGCCCTGCAGGTGACCTGGGGCTTCCGGCGTAACTCCACCCTGACCAAGCCCCAGATCGGGCACTACGCCAAGGCGGGGGTGAACCCCGGCCGCAAGCTGGTGGAGCTCCGCCTCGACGACGTGAGCGAGTACGCCGTCGGCCAGGAGCTGGCGGCCGATCTCTGGGCGGCCGGCGAGCGGGTCGACGCCATCGCGGTCAGCAAGGGCAAGGGCTTCGCCGGCGGCATGAAGCGCCACAACTTCAAGGGCCAGGGCGGATCGCACGGCAACCACGGCCACCACCGGGCCCCTGGTTCCATCGGCGCCTGCGCCACCCCCTCCCGCGTCTTCAAGGGCACCAAGATGGCCGGCCAGCTCGGCGGCAACCAGGTGACGGCGTTGAACCTCGTGGTGGTCTCGGCCGACCCCGAGCGCGAGCTGGTGCTGGTCAAGGGGGCCGTGCCCGGCGCCCGGGGCAGCGTGGTCGTGTTGCGTGACTCGGTGAAGACCCCGACCAAGGCGGCTGGGCGATGAGCGTGAGCGAGACCGGCACCGCCCGCACCGGCACGGTGCTGGCCGACACGAAGAAGAAGGAACGCCCGGCGCCGGCGACCCGCACCGCCCTGCACCGCAACGCGGCGGGACACGACCTGGGCACGGTCGACCTCGAGCCGACGGTCTTCGGGCTCGAGCCCAACCGGGCGCTGCTGCACCAGGTGATCACGGCCCAGCTGGCCGCCGCCCGCTCGGGCACCCAGTCGACCAAGACCCGTTCCGAGGTGCGCGGTGGTGGCGCCAAGCCGTTCCGCCAGAAGGGGACCGGCCGGGCCCGCCAGGGCAGCAGCCGTTCGCCGTCCATGATCGGCGGCGGCGTGGCGCTGGGGCCCAAGCCCCGCAGCTACGCCCAGCGCACGCCCAAGAAGATGGTCCGCCAGGCCCTGCTCTCCGCCCTGAGCGACCGGGCCGAGATCGGGCGCATCGCCGTGATCGACGACTGGAAGATCGAGGCGCCCAAGACCAAGGACGCCGCCACGGTCATCCGCAAGCTCCGCCTCCGCGGCACCGTGCTGGTCGTGGTGGCCCAGGACGAGCTGGCCGTGGAGCGCTCGTTCGCCAACCTGCCCCACGTGCAGACGACCACCTTCGGAGAGCTTTCGGCTCACGACGTGATCCGGGCCGACTGGCTGGTCTTCTCCGACCGCACCCTGCCGGCTGGTCCGGCGGACTTCTCGGGCACCCACGTGGTCGAGGCGACGCCGTCCGGGGACGCCGAGAATGACGCGGCGACCAGGCAGGCGAAGGCTGCGGCGCAGGACGCCGAGCAGGCGCTCGAGGCGATCGAGGCCGAGGCGGAAGCCGAGCTGCCGGCCGCCGACGTGACCGACACCGACACTGTCACCGACACTGCGACCGAGGAGGCCGGAACCGATGCGTGACGCCATGTCCGTGCTGATCCGCCCGGTGGTCTCCGAGAAGAGCTACGCCCTCATGGACCGCAGCGTCTACACCTTCATCGTCGATCCCCGGGCCACCAAGATCGACGTACGCCTCGCCGTCGAGCAGGCCTTCGGCGTGCGCGTCACCGCCGTGAACACGCTCACCCGCAAGGGGAAGTCGACCCGCAACCGCCGCACCAACGTGCGGGGAAAGCGGCCCGACACCAAGCGCGCCATCGTCACGCTGCACCCCGACGACTCCATCAACCTCTTCGAGCGCTGATCAGGGGATCTGCCATGCCACTTCGCTCTCGCAAGCCCACCAGCCCCGGACGCCGGTTCCAGACCGTCTCGGATTTCTCCGAGATCACCCGGAGCCGCCCCGAGAAGTCGCTGCTCGACCCCAAGCCGTCGAGCGGCGGCCGCAACAGTTACGGCCGCAAGACGGCGCGCCACCGTGGTGGCGGCCACAAGCAGCAGTACCGGATCATCGACTTCCGGCGCACCAAGGACGGCATCCCGGCCAAGGTGGCCCAGATCGAATACGACCCCAACCGCAACGCCCGCATCGCGCTGCTGCACTACGCCGACGGGGAGAAGCGCTACATCCTGGCCCCGGGCGGGGTGAAGGTGGGCGACGTGCTCCAGAGCGGCCAGGGCGCGGACATCCGGCCCGGCAACGCGCTGCCTCTGCGCTACATCCCGGTCGGTTCGGTCATCCACAACGTCGAGTTGCGTCCCGGTGGCGGCGGCAAAATGGCCCGGGGCGCCGGCATGAGCATCCAGCTGGTGGCGAAGGAAGGCGCCTTCGCCACGCTGCGCCTGCCCTCGACCGAGATGCGCCGGGTCTCCATCGACTGCCGGGGCACCCTCGGCGTGGTCGGCAACTCGGAGGCCGAGCTGATCAAGATCGGCAAGGCCGGCCGCAACCGCTGGAAGGGAAAGCGCCCGCAGACCCGGGGCGTGGCCATGAACCCGGTCGACCACCCGCTCGGTGGTGGCGAGGGCAAGTCCTCGGGTGGCCGTCACCCGGTGTCGCCCTGGGGCAAGCCCGAGGGTCGCACCCGTTCTCGCAACAAGAAGTCCAATTCGATGATCGTCCGCCGGCGCCGCACCCGCGGCGCGCGGCGATAGGGCGGGGGTTGAGGAGTCATGCCGCGTAGCCTGAAGAAGGGTCCCTTCGTCGACGACCACCTGCTCAAGAAGGTGGACGTCCTCAACTCGAGCGGGGACAAGAAGGTCATCAAGACCTGGTCCCGCCGCTCCACCATCATCCCGGACATGGTCGGCCACACCATCGCCGTCCACGACGGCCGGCGCCACGTGCCCGTCTACGTCACCGAGTCCATGGTCGGCCACAAGCTGGGCGAGTTCGCACCGACGCGCACCTTCCGGTACCACGCCGGCCAGGAGCGGGGAGCACGGCGGTGACCGCCACCAAGACGAACGAGCGTCCGGGCACCCGGGCCGTGCACCGCTTCAGCGGCATGTCGGCCTCCAAGGCCCGCCAGGTGCTCGATCTGATCCGGGGCCAGGAGGTGCAGCGGGCGGCCGAGATCCTCTCGGGCACCGAGCGCGAGGCGGCCGAGGTCATCGGAAAGGTGCTGACGTCGGCCGTGGCCAACGCGGCCCACAACGACCAGCAGAACCCCGAGGACCTCTACGTGTCGGCCTGCTACGCCGACGAGGGTGCCACCATGAAGCGCTGGCGTCCCCGGGCCCGGGGCCGGGCCACCCGCATCCGCAAGCGGACATGCCACATCACCATCATCGTGAGCCGGCTCCCGGCCGAGCGGCTCGAGTTGCGCCGCCGGCGGATGGAGGCAATCAGTTCAAACCGCTCGCAGCGGGTGGCCGCCTCACGACAGCGGGCCGACCAGTCGGGTCGCATCTCACGCCGGCGGGCCGCCCGGGCCGAGGCGGAGGCGGCTGCTGCAGCCGAGGAGGCCGCGGCGGCGGAGGCGGAAGAGGAGACGATCGATCAGCTCGATCAGCTCGGGACGGCCGAGGCCGACGAGAACACCGCGGCCGAGGCCGACGAGAACACCGCGGCCCAGGCCGACGAGAACGTGGAGGACGCGAGTGCAGACGACGACGAGGGTGAGGGCGAGTAGATGGGCCAGAAGGTAAATCCCTATGGCTTCCGGCTCGGCATCACGACCGACTGGAAGTCGCGCTGGTTCGAAGAGCGCCACTACAAGGAGTTCGTAGTCGAGGACTGGAAGATCCGCGACTACCTCATGAAGCAGCTCGAGGCGGCTGCGGTGAGCCGCATCGAGGTCGAGCGCACCCGTGACCGCCTGCGCGTCGACATCCACACGGCGCGTCCGGGCATCGTCATCGGCCGGCGCGGTGCCGAGGCCGACCGGCTCAAGAAGAAGCTCGAGGAGATCACCGGGCTGCAGAACCGGATTCAGCTGAACATCCAGGAGATCAAGCAACCCGAGCTGGACGCCGCCCTCATCGCTCAGGGCATCTGCGACCAGCTGGTGCGCCGGGTGGCCTTCCGACGGGCGATGAAGCGGGCCATCCAGACCGTGCAGAAGGCCGGGGCCCAGGGGATCAAGGTGCAGTGCTCGGGCCGTCTCGGCGGTTCTGAGATGTCGCGCAAGGAGCAGTACCGCGAGGGCCGGGTTCCCCTGCACACGTTGCGGGCCGACATCGACTACGGCTTCCGCGAGGCCCGCACGACTTCGGGCCGGGTCGGCGTGAAGGTCTGGATCTACAAGGGCGACATTCTCCCCTACAAGGTCTCGGTGGACGAGAAGATCAGCCGTGAAGCCGCCATGGCGGTGGGCGAGACGTCGGGTCAGAGTGGCCCGCGCCGGCTCATCACGGCCGGCGGTGGACGCCGCCGGGCTGCGGATGCGCTCGGGGGCGACGACGAGGGCGGCGCAGAGGTCGAGGAGTTGATCGAGAGCGTTCCGGCCGCGGCCGAAGAGGTCGTGGTCGAAACCGCCGAAGTGGCCGTGGCCCCCGAGGTCGGCGAGGCCCCTGAGGCCCCCGCCGTCCCCGACGCGGCCCCCGAGGTCGCCGAGGTCCAGGTCGCCGAGACCGAGACCGACGAGGAGGCGGAGCCTGCGGTGGCCGACCTGCTGCCGACCCCGGCGGCCGACGACGAGCTCGAGCGCCAGCTCAAGCGGGACGAGGACATGGAGCGCCAGCACCACGAGCACCACGAGACGCCGCACTTCCGCAGGGAGTCCGACTGACATGTTGATGCCCAAGAAGGTCAAGCACCGCAAGACCCAGCGTGGTCGCCTCAACGGGGCGGCCAAGGGCGGCACCTCCGTCGCCTTCGGCGACTTCGGCATCCAGGCCATGGAGCCGGGCTGGCTGACCGCTCGTCAGATCGAGGCGGCCCGTATCGCCATGACCCGTCACGTCAAGCGTGGTGGAAAGGTGTGGATCAGGGTCTTCCCCGACAAGCCGATCACCCAGAAGCCGGCCGAGACCCGCATGGGCTCGGGCAAGGGCAACCCCGAGCTTTGGGTCGCCGTCGTGCACCCCGGCCGCGTGCTCTTCGAGCTGGCCGGTGTGGACGAGCCTCTGGCCAGGGCGGCCATGGACCGCGCCATCCAGAAGCTGCCGTTCAAGGCCCGCTTCGTGGTGCGCCCGGGGACCCACGGACACGCGGAAGTGGCCATCTGATGCCCGCCGCGCACGACCTCTCCATGCTCGACGGCGACGAGCTGACGACCCGTCTCGGCGAGTCGCGCCGTGAGCTGTTCAACCTGCGCTTCCAGTTGGCCACCGGTCAGCTGGACAACCCGTCGCGCATCAAGCAGGTCCGCCACGACGTGGCCCGCATGCTGACCGTGCTGCGCGAGCGCGAGATCCTCGAGGCCGAGGGCGCCTACGTGGCGCCGAGCGCGGCCGATCACGAGGCGGCCCGGAGCAAGCTGGCGGCCGAGGACGCCGAGCGCGAGGAGAAGGCCGCGGCGCGCAAGGCGGCGGCCGAGACCGAGGATGGCGACGAGGACATGGACTTCGAAGACACGGACTTCGAGGACGATCACGATCACGTAGAGGATGAGGCCTGATGGCCGAGGACGAGACCACAGAGAACGGCGCGGCCAGGGCCGCGGCGGCCGACGCCGAGCAGGCGCTCGAGACCATCGAGGCCGAGGCGGCCACCGAGCTGCCGGCGGGCGAGAGCACCGAAGAGCCCGAGTCGGCGCCGGCGACCGATCCCGGCGTTCCCGCCGCTCCCGCCGCCAAGGCGGAGGAGCCGGCCGAGGACGGCCCGCGCCCGAACCGACGCAAGGTGCGTGAGGGCATCGTGGTGTCCGACGCCATGACCTCGACCGTCATCGTGGCCGTGGTGGAGCGCGTGCGTCACCCCAGGTACGGCAAGACGGTGCAGCGGACCAAGCGGCTCTACGTGCACGACGCCAAGGACAGCGCCAAGGTGGGCGACCGGGTCCGGGTCCAGGAGTGCCGGCCGTTGTCCAAGCTCAAGCGCTGGCGTCTGACCGAAGTGGTGGAGAGGGCCCGATGATCCAGCAGGAATCCCGGCTCCGGGTGGCCGACAATTCCGGCGCGCGCGAGGTGCTCTGCATCCGCGTGCTCGGTGGGTCGCGGCGTCGTTACGCCAGCATCGGCGACGTCTTCGTGGCGACCGTCAAGGACGCCATCCCCGGCGCCGCCGTCAAGAAGGGCGACGTCGTCAAGTGCGTCGTCGTGCGCACGAAGAAGGAGAAGCGCCGTCCCGACGGCAGCTACATCCGCTTCGACGAGAACGCCGCCGTCCTCATCAACGACCAGCAGCAGCCCCGCGGCACGCGCATCTTCGGCCCGGTGGGCCGGGAGCTGCGCGACAAGCGGTTCATGCGCATCGTCTCGCTCGCTCCGGAGGTGCTCTAGCCATGCGTATTCACAAGGGCGACAGCGTGGTCGTCCTCCAAGGCAAGGACAGGGGCAAGAAGGCCCAGGTCGTGCGGGCCCTGCCCGACCGCGACAAGCTCATTCTCGAGGGCGTGAACGTGGCCAAGCGCCACGCCAAGCCGACTCGGGCCACCCAGCAGGGCGGCGTGATCGACAAGTTCATGCCGGTGCACGTCTCGACGGTGGCCGTGGTCTGCAAGGCCTGCGACAAGCCCAGCCGGGTCGGCTACCGGATCGAGGACGACGGCGAGAAGGTCCGCGTCTGCAAGAAGTGCGGAGCGGACCTGTGACGGCGACGAGCGCGCCGACGCGCCCCCGGCTCAAGGAGCGTTACCTCACCGAGATCCGCGACCAGCTCAAGACCGAGCTCGGCCTGGGCAACGTCATGGAGGTGCCGCGCCTCGAGAAGATCGTGATCAACATGGGCGTCGGCCGGGCCACCCAGCAGGCCTCCCTCATCGAAGGGGCCCAGCGGGACCTCGAGACCATCACCGGGCAGAAGCCGGTGGTCACCCGGGCCAAGCAGTCGATCGCCGGCTTCAAGCTCCGCGAGGGCCAGAGCATCGGCGTGAAAGCCACCCTGCGGGGCGACCGGGGCTGGGAGTTCTTCGACCGGCTGCTCAGCCTGGCCATTCCCCGCATCCGCGACTTCCGCGGCCTCTCGCCCCGCTCCTTCGACGGGCGCGGCAACTACACGTTCGGCGTGACCGAGCAGCTGATCTTCCCGGAGATCGACTACGACAAGATCGACACGACCCGCGGCATGGACATCACCATCGTGACCACCGCACGCACCAACGAGGAAGGACGGGCGTTCCTCGCAGCGTTCGGCTTTCCCTTCCGACAGGAGAACCGCTAACACCATGGCGAAGAAGGCTTTGATCGAAAAGCAGCAACGCACCCCGAAGTTCAAGGTCCGCGGGTACACCCGCTGCCAGCGGTGTGGCCGGCCCAAGGCCGTCTACCGCAAGTTCGGGCTGTGCCGTATCTGCCTGCGCGTCATGGTGCACGCCGGTGAGGTGCCCGGCGTCACGAAGGCAAGCTGGTAGGTCGCCATGACGATGACTGACCCCATCGCGGACATGCTCACCCGTATCCGCAACGCCAACTCGGCCATGTTCGACACCGTGCGCATGCCCGGCTCCAAGGTGAAGCAGGCGTTGGCCTCGATCCTCGAGCGCGAGGGTTTCATCGCCGGCTACAAGGTCGAGCCGAACGTGGGCAAGCCCGGCACAACCCTCGAGATCACCATGAAGTACTCGGGTGACCGCACCCGGACCATCGCCGGCATCAAGCGCGTCTCCAAGCCCGGCCTGCGCATCTACGCCCGGGCCGACGGCATGCCCCGCGTGCTCGGAGGCATGGGCGTGGCCGTGGTCTCGACCAGCCAGGGGCTCCTGACCGACGCCGAGGCGCGCAAGAAGCACCTGGGCGGGGAGGTGCTCTGCCATGTCTGGTAGGTCGACGGCAGTGCGGAGGGAGGCCTGATGTCACGCGTCGGACGCAATCCCATCACCGTTCCCTCGGGTGTGACCGTGACCCTCGAGGGTCCGACGGTCAGCGTGAAGGGGCCCCAGGGCACCCTGGCGCGCACCCTGCCCGAGGGCATCACCATCGCCCAGGACGGCGACACCCTCGTGGTGAGCCGGCCCGACGACGAGCGCCGGCACCGGGCCCTGCACGGGCTCTCGCGCTCGCTGGTGGCCAACATGGTCTCGGGCGTGACCGAGGGCTTCTCCAAGGAGCTCGAGATCGTCGGCGTGGGCTACCGGGCCACGGCCAAGGGGCCGAGCGCGCTCGAACTGGCTCTCGGCTTCTCGCACCCCGTCCAGGTCGACGCCCCCGAGGGCATCACCTTCGAGGTGCCGGTGCCCACCCGGATCGTGGTCAAGGGCATCGACAAGGAAAGAGTCGGCCAGGTGGCCGCCGATATCCGCAAGCTGCGCAAGCCCGAGCCCTACAAGGGCAAGGGCGTCCGCTACGCCAATGAGCGTGTGCTGCGCAAGGCTGGAAAGGCAGCGAAGTAATGGCACGCACGAGCGATCGCACGCGCCTGCGCATCCGGCGACATGACCGGGTGCGGGCCAAGGTGACGGGCACCCCCGAGCGCCCACGGCTGGCCGTGCACCGGTCCAACCGGCACATCTCGGCCCAGCTCATCGACGACACGACCGGCCGCACGCTTGCCGCGGCCTCGAGTGTCGAGCCCGACCTCCGGGCGAAATTGGGACAGAGCGGCGGCGGTAACGTCACGGGCGCCGAGTCGGTTGGACACCTCCTGGGCTCGCGGGCCAAGGCGGCAGGCATCACCCAAGTGGTCTTCGACCGCGGGGGCTTCGTGTACCACGGGCGGATCGCCGCCATGGCTGATGCGGCGCGAGCCGAGGGACTGGAGTTCTAAATGGTCGACACACAGTACGAAGAGCGCACCATCAAGGTGAACCGGGTGGCCAAGGTGGTCAAGGGTGGCCGCCGCTTCTCCTTTGCCGCCCTCATGGTGGTCGGTGACGGCAACGGCAAGGTCGGCCTGGGCTACGGCAAGGCCAAGGAGGCCGGGTTGGCCGTGCAGAAGGGCATCGAAGAGGCGCGCAAGAACCTCTTCGAGGTGCCGCTGGCCGGCAGCACCATCGTGCACCCCGTCATCGGGGAGAGCGGGGCCGGCCGGGTCCTGCTCAAGCCGGCCGCGCCCGGTACCGGCGTCATCGCCGGCGGCGCCGCCCGCCACATCCTCGAGATGGCGGGCATCCGGGACATCCTGGCCAAGTCGCTCGGCTCCTCCAACGGGATCAACGTGGCCCACGCCACCATCGCCGGGCTCAAGCAGCTACGCCGCCCCGACGACGTGGCCGCGCTGCGGGGCAAGTCGGCCGACGAGGTCACCCCGGGCGGGGTGCTCCGGGCCTACCGGGAGCGCAAGCGCGAGACCGACCTGTACGCGCAGACGGAGGCCAGGTAAGCCGTGGCCGCCCAAGCGAAGCAGTACGCCGGGCCCACGCTGGTCGTCACCCAGACCAGGTCGGCCATCGGTACCAAGCCCAAGCACCGGGGCACCCTGCGGGCCCTGGGCCTGCGCGGCATCGGGCAGACCAACGAGCTGCCTGACCGCCCCGAGATCCGCGGCATGATCGCCCGGGTCCCACACCTGGTCAGCGTCGAAGAGGTGGCGAAGTGACGAAGCTGCACGAGCTGGCACCCCCCGCGGGTGCCACCAAGGCCAAGCGCCGCGTCGGACGCGGCACCGGCGGCAAGGGACACAAGACGGCCGGCCGCGGCACCAAGGGGCAGAACGCCCGCAACACCGTGCCGGTCGGTTTCGAGGGTGGCCAGCTGCCCCTGATGCAGCGCATCCCAAAGCTCAAGGGTTTCAAAAACCCGTTCCGTATCGAGTACACCCCGGTCAACCTGGCCGCGCTGGAAGCCCTGGGCAAGGACGAGGTGACCCCCGCAGTCCTGGTGGAAGCCGGTCTGGCCCGGCCGAAGGCCCTGGTCAAGATCCTGGGCCAGGGCAGCCTGACCCGTCCGGTCAAGGTCACGGCGCACGCCTTCTCGAAGGCGGCTGAAGGGGCGATCACCGCGGCCGGCGGTAGCGTGGAGAAGTTGGCATTGCCGTACGCCAACGGGCGGCCTCCGGCATCGGGCAACGCCCTGATGAACCGCTAGGTCCACCGTCAACTAGAACAGGAAGGGCCATGCTCTCCCGGCTCGCCAACATCTTCAGGGTCCCCGACCTTCGCAACAAGGTCATCTTCACGCTCGCCATCATCGCCCTGTACCAAGTCGGGGCGAACATCCCTGTGCCCGGGGTCAACTGGGGCAAGCTGCAGAGCCTGGAGTCGCAGGCCTCGGCCTCGGGCGTGCTCGGCTTCCTCAACCTCTTCAGTGGGGGCGCTCTGGTGCGCCTGGCCGTGTTCGGCCTGGGCGTCATGCCCTACATCACCAGTTCGATCATCATCCAGCTGCTGTCGACAGTCATCCCCAAGCTCGAAGAGTGGCGTGACCAGGGCGCGGTGGGCCAGAAGAAGATCACCCAGACCACCCGGTACCTGACCGTGGCCCTGGCCGTGATGCAGTCGGCCGGCCTGGTCTACGCCTTCCACGGGCACGACTCGGCCCTGCTCGGGGTGAGCGTGGACCTGATCCCGACGTTCACGTGGCCGCTCGCCCTCTTCATGGTGCTGATCCTGACCGCGGGCACGGCCATGGTCATGTGGCTGGCCGAGCTGATCACCCAGCGGGGCATCGGCCAGGGCATGTCCATCCTGATCTTCGCCAACGTGGTGGCCGCCATCCCGACCGGGTTCCGGGCCATCTACGCGGAGGGCGGCCTGTCCAAGTTCACGATCATCCTTCTCGTCTCGTTGATCCTGCTCGTGGTCATCGTGTTCATGGACCAGGGGCAGCGGCGCATCCCGGTCACTTTCGCCCGCCGGGTGGTGGGCCGGCGAATGTACGGCGGCAGCTCGACCTATATCCCGCTGAAGGTCAACCAGTCCGGTGTGATCCCGATCATCTTTGCCAGCTCGGTCCTCTACATCCCGGTGCTGCTCTCGAACATCGTGCCGTGGGACTGGTTCCAGAACTTCGTGCGTAACAGCCTCACCCCGACGAGTTTCTTCTACATCGCCGCGTACTTCCTGCTCATCGTGATGTTCACGTTCTTCTACGTCTACGTCGCCTTCGACCCGCACCAGCAGGCCGACCTGATCCGCAAGCAGGGTGGCTTCGTGCCCGGCATCCGGCCCGGGCCGCCGACCGAGCGCTACTTCGCGCACATCCTGAGCCGCATCACGGTTGTCGGCGCCATCTTCCTGGGTAGCGTGGCGGTGGTCCCCTCACTCCTGATGGCCTATTGGCATCTCAACCGCTTTCCCTTCTACGGGACGACCCTCCTGATCTCGGTGGGCGTCGCCCTCGAGACGATGCGCCAGATCGACAGCCAGTTGATGATGCGCAACTACGAGGGCTTCCTCAAATAGCCCGGTGATTCCCGGGGTCAGACTCGTGGTCCTCGGCAAGCAGGGGGCGGGGAAGGGCACGCAGTGCGTGCGCCTTTCGCATCACTACGTGGTGCCGCACGTCTCCACGGGGGACATGTTGCGCAGCGAGGTCAAGCTGCGCACCGAACTGGGCCGGCGTGCCCGCGAGCTCATGGACCAGGGGGACCTCATCCCCGACGACATGGTCATGGAGATGGTGGGGTCGCGCCTGACAGAACGTGACACCAGCGGCCGCGGCTTCGTGCTCGACGGCTGCCCCCGCACGACCAACCAGGCCGAGCACCTCGAGAAGATCGTCCAGCCGTCGGGCCTCGACCTGGTGGTCGATCTGCAGGTGCCGACCAGCCTGGTCATGAAGCGCCTGGCCAGCCGGCGGGTCTGTGTCGACTGTGGGGCCAACTACTCGACGGCCGCCCCGCCGCTGGTCAACTGGACCTGTGACGTGTGCGGCGGTGAGGTCGTGCAGCGCCAGGACGACACCGAGGAGGCGATCGAGCGGCGGCTGAACCTCTACGAGGAGGAGACGGCCCCGCTGCTCCACTGGTACAAGAAGCGCGAGCTGCTGGTCGAGGTCAACGGCACGGGGTCGCCCGACGCCGTGACCCGCCGGGTCGTGGGCGCCATCGACGCGCTGCGGCGCAAGGGCAAGGACTGAGAGCAGGGATCGAGGAAGAAGCCATGAGGCGCAACGAGGACGAGCTGAACAAGATGCGCCGGGCCGGCAAGGTCGTGGCCGAGATGCACGAGAAGACCCGGGAGGCGGCCAAACCGGGAGTGACGACGTTGGAGCTGGACCAGGTGGCCCGCGACGTACTCGACCGGCGCGACGCGACCTCGAACTTCCTGCACTACCACGGCTTCCCGGCCGTCATCTGCACCTCGCCCAACAACATGATCGTGCATGGCATCCCAGGCGGCTACGTGCTCGAGGAGGGCGACATCCTCTCCATCGACTGCGGGGCCATCATCGAGGGATACCACGGGGACGCCGCGTTCACCATGGGCATCGGGACCATCTCGAAGGAGGCCCAGAAGCTGATCGAGGTGACCGAGCGCAGCCTTTGGGCCGGGATCGAGCAGATGGTCAAGGGCAACGGCCTGCACGAGATCGGGCGGGCCGTCCAGGACGTCGCCGAGGCGGCGGGATTCAGCGTGGTGCGCGAATACGTCGGGCACGCCATCGGGACGGCCATGCACGAGCAGCCCCAGGTGCCCAACTACTGGCCGGGCACGAGGGGTCCCATCATGAAGACGGGCAACGTCTTCGCTGTCGAGCCCATGGTCAACGTCGGCTCACCCGAGACGGTCACTCTCGACGACAACTGGAGCGTGGTGACGGCCGACGGGGCCCTCTCGGCCCACTTCGAGCACACCATCGCGGTGACGGCCGACGGGCCCGAGGTCTTCACCCTGCCCTGACGGTCCCGGGTCCCGGCCGGGTGGCCCGTCGGGACGTGCCGCGGCGAGAGATTCCGAAGCAGGCCAGGCTCGACTCACCCAGGGATGAGGGCGAGGACCTCCGACCGGTCGTAGTACGACCAATAGGCGCCGTCCGTCGCCAGAAGTCGCTCGCCGATGGCGCGCATGGCCGCTTCGTCATAGACCTTGGCCTGGTTGCGGCTCGCCAGAGGGAGCTTCAGCGATGCGGCGGCCGGGTTGATGACGCCCAGCGCGGAGCCGCCGGACGACACGATGTCTTCGTAACGCACCGTGAGTTCGGGTGGCAGGGACTCCCGGAAGCGCATGAAAAACCAGTTGAGAAGATGAAACTGGCGATCGCTCACGTCGTCGAGACGACCCAGGTCTCGGGCCAGCGAAGGGTCGAAGCGCTCGGCGAGTGATGCGTGTCCGCGACTCACGTTGAACGGAACGGTGTTCCACGAAGCGAGGATGGCCAGCGGGTTGCGAATCACGCCCAGGACGGGCGCCCGCCGGACCAGCTCGGGCAGGACGCCGACGAATGCCGAGTTGTGCTTGACGAAGAGGGTGAAGTCCTCGCTCAATTTCTTGTCCACCCGTATCTCGCTTCGGTGTGCCAACTTCGTTCGGGATCCGTCGGCCTGGAGTTCGTCGGCCACCTTCGCGCCGGTCACGCTGCCCTCGACATTCTTCGATGTCACGAAACCCCGAGTCTTCGCTGATCGTCGTGCCTCGAGGCAAAAGTCGACGATGTTGTCCGCGACGCGTCCAGGATCAGGGTTTGGCGGGCTGGTGGGCCGCCTCAGGATCCGCGGCTGAGATCGTGGCGCCGCGCCTGGGTGCCGGGGTCGCACCGTGGATGAAACCGTCCAGATGTATCGGTTCGTCGATCGCCACACAGTCCGGGAGGCCGCCCAGCAACTCGGTCGTCAACGTGGTGCCAGAGCGAGGCAGTCCGGTAATGAAGACGATCGGTTCCCCCATGGGACCCGAGAGTATCTCAGTCGCTGATCCCGTCCCAGAGGGGGCGCCCGACGGATCCTCCTGTTGCCCCAGGCTGCGCGATGCTGGAACTGCTCGTCGCTGAAGGGAGGACAGGGTGCTGACCAACGGGTTCAACCACGTGGCGGTGCTGACCTCGGACACCGAACGCTTCGTCGGCTTCTACCGCGACGTCTTCGGCGCCGAGATGCTCGGTCAGCAGGAGATGGGCGGGGAGGGCCGGCTGACCTTCGTCAAGGTAGGGGAGCAGGCCGAGTTCAACGTCTTCGAGGTCAACGGGAACACCGAGGCGGAGCGCCAGACGCCGATGCTCGGGCGGGGACGCCTCGACCACCTGGCCCTCCAGGCAGCCTCCCTGGCGGACTTCGAGGAGGCCAGGCGCCGGCTCATGGAGCGGGGCGCGGCGGACGACTTCGTGACCGACTTCGGCCCGGTGCTCTCCATGTTCTTCCGCGACCCCGACGGGCTGGAGTGCGAGGTCTGCGTGGAGAACCCCGACGCCCAGCCAGGTGTCTTCCATCCGCCCGGGACGAGGGCAGCCCGCTACTCCTGAGTAGTCAGGCGACGCCGGCCCGTAAATCGGAGGGAAAACGCCCCGTCGAGCCCTGGGAGACTGCGGTTGGAGCACGAATGTTCGGCAAGATGTCACTTTTCGGCCGGCCGCGGTGCTTTTGAAGGTGATGGGAATGCTGGCACCGATGGGAGGATCCACCGAGAGGCAGGCGGCCGACGTCGCCTTCGAAGAGTTCTTCCGAACGCACTACGCCACCGTGGCGCAGCTCGCCGCCAGCATCGTGCAGGATCGACACCTGTCGGAAGACGTCGCCCAGGACGTGATGATCTCGGCGCAGCAGCACTGGGCCGAGTTGGCCGACGATGTGCACGCGCGGGCGTGGGTCCGGACGGCGGCGGTGCACCTCGCACTCAACGCCGTACGCGGCACCCGGCGCCGTGAGCATCGGAACCGTCGCTCGGAGTCGGATGCGACATTGTCAGTCCCGACACCCGAAGACGTCACGATCGACCGAGAGTCGAGCGACGAAATCCGAGCCGCCCTGACCAAACTCTCGCGGCGTTCGGCCACGGTGCTGGTCCTGCGCCACAGCGGGTTGAGCTACGCCGAGATCGCTGACGCCGTCGGCGCGCCGGTAGGTCATGTCGGGTCGATCCTTCGGCGCGCCGAAGCCGCACTACGCAAGGAGGTGAAGCGTGAAGCACGTCACTGACGGAATGCTGCGCCGGTTGATCGACGAGCCATTGGCCGTCCCCGACGCGCAGGTCGGGCACGTGAATGCGTGTGTCCGCTGCCAGAACCATCGCGACCGGGTGGCCGAGGACAGGATGGTCGCCCACCGGCTCGTCGCCCGACCGCGGCCTCTGCCCGATACTGACGAGGGGTGGCGGCGCTTCCAGGGAGCACCCGTCCCCGACCCGGCGCGCGTGCGGCGCCACCTGGGCAGGCCGGGATCGCACCGTCGGCGCGTCAGCGGCGGTGTGGCCATTGTCGTGGGCACGGCGCTGGTCGCCGGTGGCGCCGCCGCCGCCGCGCTCACGACCGTCTACTCGCCGGACCATGTGACTGCAGGCCCGTCTCTCGACCCCAGTCAGCTGCGAGTGTTCGCCGGAGCCCTCGGTCTCTCTGGCCACGAGGCCAGCAGGGCCAAGGGCGAAGGGGGCGCGTCCGCTCCGTCGGACACATCCTCCCACGCCGTGAGCTGGGCTTACGGCACCATCGACGAGTCGGCGGGGTCCTCCCGGCTTCAGACGGAGTCGCTGTCCGCGGCGCAATCGGCCTCCGGATTTCAGGTCGGACTTCCGACCACCCTTCCGGCCGGGGTCGGCGGCTCACCGACCTTCCTCGTCCGGGGGGCGACCTCCGCGGTTGTCCACTTTTCGTCGGCAGCCGGGGGGGCGCTCGCCGGCAGCACGCTCAACCTGAACCTTGGACCGATCGTGACCGCCAGCTACGGGGGCAGTTCAGCGTCTGGTCTGGGCGACGTTCCGGCGCTCACCGTCATCGTGATGGGGCGCCCGACCGCCACCTCCAACGGGGCGACGCTGGCGCAACTCGAGTCCTTTCTCTTGAGCCGCAACGGATTCCCGCCTGACCTGGCGCAGCAGGTGCGCCTGCTCGGAGACCTCCAGACCGTCCTGCCCGTGCCCACGCTCCCCGGCGCGTCGGAAGTATCGACGACGATCCGAGGCGACCCCGCCGTGCTCGAGACGGAGGGCGGTGGGGCGGCGTCTGCTGTGGTGTGGGAGGACTCGACCGGTCTCGTCCACACCGTGGCCGGGGTCCTGAACAGTGGGGACGTCCTGGGTGTCGCTCGACAGCTGGGATGAGCGTACGCCGGCTCGTCCGGATCCGATTGCGGGTGCCATGCGGGGGGACTCGCAACTGGTCGCGGCGCGGCCGGGCGAGCCCACCAGCGTGGCCTCGCCCGCCATCCACGTGATCGATCTCTCCAAGAGCTACCGGCGGACCCGTGCGCTGCACGGCCTCTCCATGACCGTGGAGCGCGGCGAGATCTTCGGGTTCCTCGGTCCCAATGGCGCCGGGAAGACGACCACGGTCAAGCTGCTCCTGGGCCTGGCCAGGCCCACCGGTGGCGAGGCCATGGTGCTCGGAGCACCCGCCGGCGACGTCGAGACACGTCGCCGAATCGGTTATCTTCCCGAGCTCTTCCGCTTCCAGGCCTGGCTCACGGGGGCCGAGGTGCTCACCTTCCATTGCCGGCTTCTGCAGCTGCCGACGCACACGCACCACGAATTCGTGCGGCAGGCCATCGAAGTCGTCGGCCTCGCCGACCGGGCGAACGACAAAGTGGCGAACTTCTCCAAGGGCATGCAGCAACGCCTCGGGCTGGCAGTAGCGCTCCTCGGTGATCCGGACCTGGTCGTGCTCGACGAACCCACAAGCGCACTGGACCCGGTCGGCCGCCACGATGTGCGTGAGATCATCCGCTCCATCAAGGCGCGCGGCGCCACGGTGTTTCTGAACACCCACCTGCTGGGCGAAGCAGAGCAGGTGTGCGACCGCGTCTGCGTCATCGATCACGGGCGCAGCGTGGCCACGGGCTCGCTCTCCGAAATGCTCGACAGCCGCACCAGCCTCAGACTCAAGGTCGGGGATCTGCCCGGAGCATGGTGGACGACGTTCTCGTCGTTCGGCCACTGGACCAGCGAAGGCGAATGGCTCCGGCTCGATTGCGCCCACCCCGGCACGGTGCCCGACGTGGTCGCCGCCATCGTGGCTAGAGGAGGCCGAATCGAGGCGGTCGTCCCCGAGCACCAGAGCCTCGAGGGGCGGTTCCTCGAGCTCCTGGGCGGCCCGGACCCCGACAGTGGCCACGACACGCAGGAGGCCGGCTGAGGTGTCATCGTCGCGCCAAGTCCTGGTCATGGCCGGCATCACCGTGCGTGAGGCGCTGCGTCGCCGCCTGGTGGCCGCTTTCGCCGGCATCTCGATCGTGCTGGTCAGCGTCAGCGCATGGGGATTCGACCGCCTCAGCCACAGTTCGAGCCTCACATCCGGCGAGATCCAGGTGTCGGTCCCCCAGTCGCTGATCCTCTTCATGTTCATGTTCAGCTTCGTCGTCGCACTCAGCGCGTCTGCCATGTCGTCTCCGGCCATTGCCTCGGACGTGGAGTCGGGCGTGCTCCTGGCCGTCGCCACGAGACCGATCCGCCGGACGGAGATCGTGCTGGGCAAATGGGTGGGCCTGGTGTCCGTCCTGGCCCTCTACGTCATCGTCGTCTGCGCCCTGGAGTTCCTCGTCGTGAACTGGGTGAGCGGATTCGCCCCCCCGAACCCGTTCCTCGTTGGCGCCTACCTCCTGGGGGAGGGGGTCGTGCTGCTGACGCTGGCCCTGGCGCTGAGCACCCGCCTGTCGACGCTGGCGGCGGGCGTCACCGCGATCGCCGTATTCGGCGCGGCGTGGTTGGGCGGCGTGGTGGGTGCGTTGGGTGCGGGGTTCCACATCACCGCGCTGAGCGACATCGGAGGGGTGGCAAGGATCCTGGTCCCGACCGACGGCCTCTGGCACGGCGCGATCTACTACCTCGAACCCGGGTCGCTCGTCGTCCAACGGCTCGGGGCGGGCATCGGGGACAAGGGCGATCCCTTCTTTGCCTCGTCCCCGCCCACATGGAGCTATCTGGTCTGGTCTCTGGCCTGGTTCGCTCTCGTGCTGGCCGCCGGCGTCTTCAGCTTCCAACGACGGGAACTGTGACCCGAACGACCGGCCCTCATCCAACGGTTCACCCGCCACCGTACCGGTGGTCGCCCGCCCTCCCGCAGGTGGGTTCCTCCGCCCGAGAATCGTGTGCCCACTACCTCGACAGCCCTCTGAGCAGGGTGGACGCGACTCCGGCACGCCCTGACCGGGCCCGGGAACCCGCTATCGGGGGGAGTCCTTTAGACTGGTGAAGCTCCTCCTGGCGGCGGCTGTCCGGCCCCGCCACTGCGGTCGCATCCCTCCCGGGAGGGTGGCCCGGTTCCGCCACCAGGGAGAACCGGACGTCGGGGTGGATTTTTCCGCCGGATGCGGTAAACTTTTGGGCTGCTCCGGGCAGGGTCTGCACCTGCGTCCGGGTGCGACGTCCGAATTTGCCCCGTCCAGGCCTCGCGCCATCGGAGCTTGCGGACCCAGGACGAGTTCGAACACTAGGAGAGAGTCACCTGCCCAAGCCCAAGGAAGACGCGATCGTGCTCGAAGGCACGGTCGTCGAGCCATTGCCAAATGCCATGTTCCGGGTCGAACTCGAGAACGGGCACAAGGTGCTGGCCCACAGCTCCGGAAAGATGCGCATGCACCGCATCCGCATCCTCCCGGGCGACAAGGTGCAAGTGGAGCTCACTCCCTACGACCTCAACCGAGGTCGCATCACCTACCGGTACAAGTAGTACCGGAACAAGTAGTAGAGGACAGGACGCCAGTGAAGGTTCGGCCGAGCGTGAAGCCGATCTGTGAGAAGTGCAAGGTCATCCGTCGCCGCGGCGTGGTTCGGGTGATCTGCGACAACCCGCGCCACAAGCAGCGGCAGGGTTAGGAGAGGAAGGCACATGGCCCGTATTTCCGGAGTGGACATCCCGCGCGAGAAGCGCCTCGAGATCGCGTTGACCTACATCTACGGCATCGGTCCGACGCTTTCGAAGCAGATCACCGAAGCCACCGACATCAATCCCTCGACCCGCGTCCGCGACCTGACGGACGAGGAGGTGGCCCAGCTCCGCACCTACATCGACACCAGCTTCCGGGTCGAGGGTGACCTGCGCCGTGACGTCTCACAGGACATCAAGCGCAAGATGGAGATCAACTGCTACGAGGGCGTGCGCCACCGCAAGGGCCTGCCGGTCCACGGCCAGCGCACCCACACCAACGCCCGCACCCGTAAGGGCCCCAAGAAGACGGTGGCCGGGAAGAAGAAGGTGAAGAAGTAGTGGCCAAGACCACCAAGCCCGGTCAGCGGCGCCCCCGCAAGAAGGAGCGCAAGAACATCGCCTACGGCGTGGCCCACATCAAGAGCTCGTTCAACAACACGATCGTTTCCATCGCCGACCCCGAGGGCAATGTCCTCGCCTGGGCCTCGGCGGGCAACGTCGGCTTCAAGGGCTCGCGCAAGTCGACGCCCTTCGCCGCCCAGCTGGCCGCCGAGGCCTGCGCCAAGCGCGCCATGGAGCACGGGGTGCGCAAGGTCGACGTGTTGGTGCGTGGTCCGGGCTCGGGCCGCGAGACCGCCATCCGCTCACTGGCTGCGGTGGGTATCGAAGTGGTCGGCATCAAGGACGTCACCCCGATCCCCCACAACGGCTGCCGCCCGAAAAAGCGGCGTCGTGTCTAGGTCTCGAAGAAGGAATTAGGTATGGCTCGATACACCGGTCCCGTCTGCCGACTCTGTCGGCGCGAGCGGACCAAACTGTTCTTGAAGGGCGAGCGCTGCTATTCGCTGAAGTGCCCGGTCTCCGAGGCGGTGACCGACCGGCACAGCCGCGCCTACCCGCCCGGTGAGCACGGCCGCGACCGTATGCGGCAGGGCTCGGAATACCTGGCCCAGCTGCGTGAGAAGCAGAAGGCGCGCCGGATCTACGGGATCTTGGAGAAGCAATTCCGCAACATGTACGAGGAGGCGAACCGCCAGCCCGGGATCACCGGTGAGAACCTCCTGCGCAACCTGGAGCTCCGCCTCGACAACGTCGTGTTCCGGGCCGGGTGGGGGGCCAGCCGGCGCCAGTCCCGCCAGTTCGTCCGTCACGGTCACGTGACGGTGAACGGCAAGCGGGTCACCATCCCGAGCTACCGCGTCCGCAAGGGCGACAAGGTCGAGCTGCGCGAGGCGACCCGGGGGAACTTCTTCGTCCGCCGTAACATGGACACCCTGGAGCGCCAGACCCCGGCCTGGCTGGAGACCGGTGACGCCGGCTTCTCGGTGGCCGTGCTGAACCCGCCGCTGCGCGAGCACATCGACGAGCCCGTCCAGGAACAACTCATCGTCGAGCTCTACTCGAAGTAGTCCTCACCCTCACCCCTGCAACAGGAGCACCCATCATGCTGATCATCCAACGACCGACCGTCGAAGTCGTCGACGAGGAGCAGAACAACCGCCAGCGTTTCGCCATTGGCCCGCTCGACCCGGGCTTCGGCACCACGCTGGGCAACTCGTTGCGCCGTACTCTGCTCTCTTCCATCCCCGGCGGCGCCGTCACGCAACTGCGCTTCGACGAGGCGCTGCACGAGTTCACGACGCTCCCTGGTGTCAAAGAGGACGTCACCGACATCATCCTCAACCTCAAGGACCTCCTGGTGCGGGTGCACTCCGACGAGCAGGTCACGCTGCGCCTGGACGTGCGGGGCCCGGCCGACGCCACGGCGGCCGACCTGCAGCTGACGTCCGACGTCGAAGTGCTGAATCCCGACCTGCACATCGCCTCGATCAACGCCAAGGGCCGTCTGGCCGTCGACGTGACCGTGGAGCGGGGGCGCGGTTACGCCTCGGCCGACAAGAACAAGCGGTCCTCGACCATCGGTGTCATCCCGATCGACTCCATCTTCTCGCCCGTGCACCGGGTGACCTTCGACATCGAGCCGGTCCGGGTGGAGCAGTCCACCAACTACGACCGCCTGGTGCTCGACATCGAGACCGACGGCACCATCTCGCCCCGTGAGTCCCTGGCCTCGGCGGGCGACACGCTGCGCAACCTGGTTTCGCTGGTGGCCGATCTCGAAGAGGCCCCCCAGGGCCTGGAGCTGGGCGACACCGGGACCACCACGAGTGGCTCGCCCGACCTCGATCTGCGCATCGAGGAGCTCGACCTCTCCGAACGACCCCGCAACTGCCTCAAGCGGGCTCAGATCAACACGATCGGCGAGTTGGTCGAGCGCACCATGGAGGACCTCCTGGCCATCACCAACTTCGGCCAGAAGTCGGCCGACGAGGTGGTCCAACGCCTGGACGAGCGTGGCCTGTCGCTGCGCACGAGGGACTAGGGACACAACGATGCAGGCAACCCCCAAGCGCGGCCGCCGGATGGGCGGTTCGTCGTCGCACCAGAAGGCCATGCTCGGCAACCTGGTGGCGTCGCTGATCGCCGCCGAGTCGCTCGTCACCACCGAGGCCAGGGCGAAGGCCCTGCGGCCCGTCGCCGAGAAATGCGTCACTGCGGCCCGCCAGGGCGGTGTGGCCAACCACCGCAACGTGGTGGCCCTCATCCGCGACAAGGACATGACGCACAAGCTCTTCGAGGAGATCGGCCCGCGCTACACCGACCGTCCCGGCGGCTACACCCGCATCCTCAAGCTCGGCCCGCGCCCGGGTGACAACGCGCCGATGGCGCGCATCGAGTTCGTCTAGGGGTGGAGCGATCCGCCGGCGCTGATCTGCAGCGCTGGAGGCTCCTGCTTGCCTACGACGGGGCGGCCTTCCGGGGTTTCGCCCTCCAGCCCGAGGTGCCGACGGTGGCCGGCGCGCTGCGCCAGGCCCTCGAACGCACTGCCCGCATGAGTGAGCCGCCCGTGATCACCTGTGCCGGCCGGACCGACGCGGGTGTGCACGCCCGGGGCCAGGTCGTCCACGTCGACCTGCCTCCCATCGCCTACGACGGGGCCGGTCTGGCCCGGGCGATCAACCGTCAGCTGGCCCCGAAGGTCGTCGTCGTTCGGGCCGAGAAGGCGGGAACCGAGTTCGATGCCCGGCGTTCGGCCACGGGCCGGGCTTATCGGTACCTGGTCTGGAACGGCCCAGCACCTGACCCGTTGCTCTCCGCCATTGCCTGGCACGTGAGGGACCCACTCGATCTGGTCTCGATGCGCACGGCGTCCGATGTCCTGCTCGGTACCCACGATTTCCGCTCCTTCTGCCGTCGTCCAATAGGTTCCGATGCTTCGGAGCCACTCGTGCGCCGGGTCACCCGCGCCCAGTGGAGCGTGGACGACTCGCCCGAGGTGCGCGACGCCCGCAACGGAGGTGCGGATGGCCACCTCCTGCGCTTCGATATCGCCGCCGCGTCGTTCTGCCACCAGATGGTGCGTTCGCTCGTCGGCGCCCTGGTCGAGGTGGGCCGGGGTCGTCTGAACGCAGCCGGCCTCATGGAACGCCTGCGTGCCGCCTCCCGCCACAGGATGCCCGACCCGGCGCCGGCCCTGGGTCTGTGCCTGGTCTCGGTCTCCTATGGCGTCACGTCGAACGCAACATCTCGTCCGGACTGAGAGACGGTGCCCGGCGGGACCCGGGTCCACAAGTGCTCAGCCGAGGACGGCGAAGACGTCGTGGCCGCCACCTCCGCCGACGTTCGACGGCAAGAGGTTTCCGGCATCGTCAGGTCGCAAGAACGTGTACCCGTACGCCGCCAGCAACTCGCGCAAGGGTTGTCTCGATTCTCCGAAGTACGTGCGGCCGATGTTGTTGTACTCGACCTGGATGACCGGGAGGCGGCCCTCCGACAGAGCCCGGCGGGCCCCCTCGAGCACGAATCGCTCCGCCCCTTCCACGTCGATTTTCACCCCATGGGCCAGCCGATCGCCGAGGACCTCGTCGAGGGTCGTGGTCTCGACGGTGATTCCCGACCACTCCGTGGCGTGGTCGCCCCGGAGGACGTGGTTCCTTGGACCCAGGCCCTGGGTGAAGGCAATCACGCCCTTGTCGGCGAAGAGGGCGGCAGCAACCACCTCGAACTCGTAGCCGTTCAGCGCTGCATTGGCCTGCAATGCCGCCAGGGCGCCGACGTCGGGTTCGATCGAGATCACCTGGGCACCGAGATCCGCCGCCCAAACCGAGTACAACCCTGCATTCGCTCCGACGTCGACGAAAAGCGTGCCCGGCCTGAGGAACCGGCGCCAGGCGACCAGGTTGGGGAAGTCCGGTGGGTTGCCTCTGACTGCCTTCGTGGTGCTGGGAAAGCTGCGGTCGGCCCAGATCGACGAGTGCTCGCCGAGCGGGCAGCGGACCCGCTGGTGCAAGAAGTAGGCGCGCAGGTGGAACGCCGTCACCCGGACCGTCGTTCTGGCGCCGTGGCCGACGTTCGACGGATGTTCCTTGGCCAGCCGTAGCGCGTCGCGTAACCGACCCATTCGGCCGAGAGGCTCTTCACCCGCGTGCTCGGGCGGCCCCTGTCCCATTCGCTGTGCCATGCGTCCTCGTTCTGGGAGGTCGAATTGCCCTGCAACGCCCCCTCAGCTCTACCTAAGCAAAATGAGAGCGGTACTTCAACCCCCATTGGAGGGCCGTCGAGTCCTCTGCTCGTCCGGCCTTCCTTGTCCGGGGCCGATTCTCGAGGCGGTCGGCTTGCTGGCCCGCCTGACCTCGGGCTCGGCCACGGGAGAGGACGGGAAGCAGAATCGCCCGGTCACCTGCCCAAAGGCGAACGGCGGCTTGCCGGGCCGGCCCGGAAGCCCTATCCTGTTGCGTCGGCTCTCGGCACTGCTGAGAGCCTCGGGACGCTCCCCGGAGCAAGATTCCCGCCCACCGCGGATGCGAAAGATCGGTCTTGTGCGCACATTTTCACCGAAGGTCACCGAGATCCAGCGCAGCTGGTACGTCGTCGACGCCGACGGCCTGGTCCTCGGCCGCCTGGCCTCGTCCGTCGCGGCCATCCTGCGCGGCAAGCACCGCCCCTACTTCGCCCCCCACGTCGACACCGGTGACCACGTGATCGTGGTGAACGCGGACAAGGTCGTGCTGACGTCGAACAAGGCCGACGACAAGTTGGCCTACCGCCACAGTGGCTACCCCGGTGGACTCCGCTCGACCTCGTACGCCAACCTGCTCGAGAACAAGCCGGCGGAGCTCGTGCGCCGGTCGGTGCGCGGCATGCTCCCCAAGAACACCCTGGGCCGCCAGCAGCTGAGCAAGCTGCAGGTCTACGCCGGCCCCGAACACCCCCACGCGGCCCAGAAGCCCGAGACGCTCGAGTTGCCCGACGCCCGGCGCGCCGGCTGACGGACGCCAGGAAGGACATCACCAACCCATGCCCGCTCCCTTGACCCAGAGCACCGGACGCCGCAAGCAGGCCGTCGCGCGCTGTCCGTTTCCGTCCCGGCCAGGGCGCGATCACCGTCAACAAGCTGCCCTTCGAGAAGTACTTCACCTCGGCCACCCACCGCATGCTCGTGACCGAGCCGCTGCGGGTCACCAATACGGCGGAGTCCTACGACATCGACGCCACCATCGACGGGGGCGGGATCTCGGGACAGGCCGGCGCCATGCGCCTGGGCATCGCCCGCAGCCTCTGCGAGGTCGACCCCGAGCACCGTCCCCCGCTCAAACGGTCGGGCCTCCTCACGCGCGACGCGCGGGAGAAGGAGTCGAAGAAGTACGGGCTGAAGAAGGCTCGCAAAGCACCGCAGTACTCCAAGCGGTAGCAACCGGTTCAGTGGGTTCAGGCCGCTTCGGCACCGATGGGGTGCGCGGGGTCGCCAACGAAGAGCTGACCGCCGAACTGGCACTGGCTCTCGGGCGCGCCTCGGCACGGATCCTTCCCGCACCGACCTTCGTGGTCGGTCGCGACACCCGGCGTTCGGGCCCGCTGCTCCAGGCCGCATTCTCGGCCGGCTTGGCTGCAGAGGGTGCCGACGTGGTGGACCTGGGCGTTCTGCCCACCCCCGGCGTGGCCGCGGTGGCCGAGTCGTGGGGTGTGCCGGGGGCCATGATCTCCGCCTCGCACAATCCCTTCGGCGACAACGGCATCAAACTGTTCAGCCTGCTCGGCACCAAGCTTCCGGTGGAGGTCGAGGCAGAGGTCGAAGTCGAGCTCGAGGCGCTCTTGGCCGACCCCGACCGTGCGCCGCGCCGACCCACCGGGCACGGGGTGGGACACTTGTCGGTGGACTCGTCGGCTTCGCACCTCTACAGCAAGCATCTGGTCTCGACCATCGAAGGACGGCGGCTCGACGGTTTGCGCATCGTGCTCGATTGCGCCAACGGCGCAGCCAGCGACGTGGCGCCCCGGGTGTTCGCCGAGTTGGGCGCCCGCGTCACCGCCCTCCACGACCTGCCCGACGGGGCCAACATCAACGACGAGTGCGGCTCGACCGACCCGGCACAGCTGGCCCTCTCGGTGGTCGAGCACCAGGCCGATCTGGGTCTGGCCTTCGACGGCGACGCGGACCGGGTGATCGCAGTCGACCACAGCGGGACCATCGTCGACGGCGACGTCCTCCTGGCCCTCTTCGCGCTCGACCTGGCCGGGCGGGACCGGCTGTCGGGCAACACCGTGGCGGTCACGGTCATGACCAACCTCGGTTTCCGCCTCGCCATGGAGGCCCGGGGGATCGAGGTGCGCGAGACGGACGTCGGTGACCGTCATGTCCTGGCCGCGCTCGACGCCGGCGGGCTCAGCCTCGGCGGTGAGCAGTCGGGACACATCATCTTCCGCGCACTCTCCACGACCGGAGACGGCGTGCTGACCGGCATCGCTCTGGCCGACCTGCTGTTGCGCTCGGGCCGATCCCTGGTCGACCTCTCGGCCGGCCTGGTCGAGCGGGTGCCCCAGCGTCTGGTCAACGTGCCCATCCCGCAGCCCGAGCGGCTTTCGGGCGCGACCGCGGTCTGGGAGGCCGTGGTCAAAGCCGAGGCCGAGCTCGGACACGAGGGCCGGATCCTGCTGCGTTCCAGCGGAACCGAGCCGATCGTGAGGGTCATGGTCGAGGCCCGCCAGGAGGCCCAGGCCGACGCCATCGCCGCCCAGCTGGCCGCCGTGGTCGAGGCGACACTGGGCACGGTGGGTCCGCCGGTTACCCCCGAGGCGCCCAGGTAGCCTGGAGCCTCATGTGCGGCATCATCGGCGTCACCGGAGAGGCCGATGCCGTCTCCATCATCATCGACGGGCTCGAGCAACTCGAATACCGCGGCTATGACTCGGCCGGGATCGCCATGGTGGCCGACGGGGGCGTCTGGCGGTCCCGGGCGGCCGGCGGGACCGACTCGGTGGCCAGGCTGGCCAAGCTGACCGAATCGGCTCCGGCCGGCCACGCCGCGGCCATCGGGCACACCCGCTGGGCCACCCACGGCAGCGCCACGACGGAGAACGCGCACCCGCACGTCGACTGCACCGGGCGCATCGCCATCATCCACAACGGGATCATCGAGAATCACGCCGAGCTCTCGGCCCGGCTGGTGGCCGACGGCCACCGCATGAGTTCGGAGACCGACACCGAGGTGATGGCCCATCTCATCGAGCACCACATGGATGCGGGCGCATCACTGGTCCAGGCCGTCCGCTCCATGCTGCGCGAGCTGCGAGGCTCCTTCTCCATCGGCGTCATCACGTCCGACGAGCCCGACACCATCGTGGCGGCCAAGCACGGCTCGATCCCCCTCGTGCTGGGTCTTCACGAGGGCATGGCGCTCCTGGCCTCCGACATTCCGGCCCTCCTCGGCCACACCCGCAAGATCTTCGCCCTCTCCGACGACGAGGTCGCTGTCCTCAGCCCGGGCGCGTTGGAGGTGACCTCGCTCGACGGCACGCCCGTCATCCCCGAGGAGCTCACCATCACCTGGGATCTCGCGGCAGCCCAGAAGGGCGGCTTCGAGGACTTCATGTCCAAGGAGATCCATGAGCAGCCCGACGCGGTGGCGGCCACGCTGCTCGACCGCCGTGGGCGCGAGGGCGAGCTGATTCTGGACCAGATGCGACTCGGACCGGACGAGCTGCGCGGCGTCGACAAGGTGTTCATCGTGGCCTGCGGATCGAGCTATCACGCCGCCCTGGTGGCCAAGTACGCCATCGAACGGTGGGTCAAGCTGCCGACCGAGGTCGACATCGCCAGCGAGTTCCGCTACCGCGACCCCGTGCTCAACGAGCACACGCTCTGCGTGGGCGTGTCACAGTCGGGCGAGACCCTCGACACGTCCGAGGCCATGCGCGAAGCGGCCCGGCTCGGGGCCAAGGTGCTCGTCGTCTCCAACGTGGTCGACTCGTCGATGGCCCGGGCGGCCGATGGGGTCCTCTACACCCGGGCCGGTCCCGAAATCGGCGTGGCCTCGACCAAGTGCCATCTGGCCCAGATCGTGGCGCTCGAGGTCCTCGGCCTGTACCTGGCCCAACTCCTGGGCACTCTGCCCAGGATCGAGATCAACAAGATCCTCAACGCGATGGAGGACCTGCCGGGCCTGGTGGAGAACGCGCTCGAGCGGGCGTCGGACATCGACGAGGTGGCCGAGAAGCTGACCGACGCTCGCGACTTTTTCTACCTGGGGCGCCACGTCGGGCACCCCGTCGCCATGGAGGGCGCGCTCAAGCTCAAGGAGATCGCCTACCTGCGGGCCGAGGGCTATCCGGCCGGCGAGCTCAAGCACGGTCCGATCGCGCTGATCGAGCCGGGCACGGTCGTGGTGGGGATCGCCACCCGCAATCCCTTGTGGGAAAAGATGCTCTCCAACATCGCCGAGGTACGCAGCCGGGGCGCCACGGTCGTCCTCGTGGCGGACGACGGTGACTCGGAATCGGAGGCGATGGCCGACCACGTGCTCTGGGTCCCGCCCACCGACCCACTGCTGTCGCCGGTCGTGGGCGTGGTGCCGCTGCAGTTGCTGGCCTACCGTCTGGCCCGCCTGCACGGGCACGACCCGGACCGGCCGCGCAACCTGGCCAAGACGGTGACCGTCGAGTGAGCCCGGTCGTCGGCGTCGGCGTCGACGCGGTCGACGTGGCCCGGTTCCGGCGCGTGCTCGACCGCCGGCCGAGCATGGCCTCCCGATGCTTCACCGCGACCGAGCAATCTGATGCCTCGGGGTCGACCGACGCGATGCAGTCCCTGGCCGCCCGTTTCGCGGCCAAGGAGGCGGTCATGAAAGCGCTCGGGAGCGGCCTCGGGGCGTTCGCTTGGACGGACGTCGAGGTGCGACGCACGACGGGGACGGGTGCGGCGCGCAACGCGCCGTACCTGGTGCTCCACGGCGCCGCCTCCGAGCTGGCCGGCACCCGCGGGGCGGCCACCCTCCATCTCTCGCTCACCCACACGGACGGCGTCGCCATCGCCTTCGTCGTCGCGGAGCAGAGCGCGTCGTGCGCGCCGTCCTGACCGGCGGAGAGATGCGGGCGGCCGACGGCGCCGCCCTGGCCGAGGTGTCGCACGAGGCGCTGGTGCGCCGGGCGGGGACGGCCGTGGCGCAGCGCGCCCTGCACATGCTCGGCGGCGCCTACGGCCGCCGCGTCGTCGTCGTGGCGGGCAAGGGCTCCAACGGGGCCGACGGCCGGGTCGCCGCCGCCGCGCTGGCCCGGCGAGGTGCACGGGTGGTCGTGGTCGAAGCAGCCGAAGGGGCGCCGACCTTGCCGAGCTGTGATCTGGTGATCGACGGCGCCTACGGCACCGGGTTCCGCGGGTCCTACGAGGCGCCGGCCGTGCCCGCCGACGCCGCCGTCCTGGCCATCGACATCCCTTCAGGTGTCGACGCCGACAGCGGGGAGGCCGGGCCAGGTGCGGTGCGGGCCGACCACACGGTGACCTTCGCCGCCCTCAAGCCGGGTCTGCTCCAGGGCGGCGGTGCGACGCGGTGCGGCCGGGTCGAGGTGGCGGACATCGGTATCGGCTTCCCGACCCCTCAGGCCATGGTGATGGAGGACGCCGACATCACGGCGATGCTGCCCCGGCGATCCCGCGACGGCAACAAGTGGGTGCACGCGGTGGGGGTGGCGGCCGGTTCACCGGGCATGGAAGGTTCGGCCGTCCTCTGCACCCGGGGCGCCATGGCGGCCGGCGCCGGGATGATCCGCCTGGGCTCCCCCGGTGACCCCTCGGCAGCCTGGCCCACCGAAGCCGTCCGCATGAGCCTGCCGGCCGAGGGTTGGTCGGGCACCTTCCTCGATGCGACGGCCAAGTGCAAGGCCGTGGTGATCGGCCCGGGTCTCGGCACGTCTGCTGCCACGGCCGAGGAGATCAGGGCGGTGATCGCCGCCGTCACCGTCCCGCTGGTGATCGACGCCGACGGGCTGACTGCGCTCGGCCCGAGCGACGCCGCCCGCACCCTGTTGCAAAAGCGGAGCGCCCCGAGCATCCTCACCCCCCACGACGGGGAGTACGCCCGGCTGGCCGGCGCGGCACCACAGCAGGACCGCCTTGCCGCGGCCCGGAGCCTCGCCGCGGCGACGGGAGCCATCGTGCTGCTGAAGGGAGCGCTGACTGCGGTGGCCACACCAGAAGGTGGGCCGCCCGACGTCCTGCTCTCGGCGGCCGGCGTCCCCGCCCTGGCGACGGCGGGCAGCGGTGACATCCTCTCGGGAATCATCGGAGCCTTCTGCGCCCGGGGCGTCCCTCCGCACCGGGCGGCGGCGCTGGGTGCACACGTCCACGGGCGGGCCGCGGCCCGGGGACGTCCCGAGGGGCTGGTGGCCGGCGACCTTCCGGCCCTGGTGGCCGACGAACTCTCCAGGGCCGAGATGGCGGCCGGCACACCGGTCGATGGCTGACGGCGCCCCGGTGCGGCTCGTCATCCCCGACGAGGACGAGGTCACCATGGCCCAGGGTCGCTCGCGTCCGGCCTGGGCCGAGATCGACCTGGGTGCGGTGGCCCACAACGCCGGGGTGTTGGCCCGCCTGGCCGCACCGGCCGAGCTCTGCGCGGTGGTCAAGGCGCACGGGTACGGTCACGGCGGGCCCGCCGTGGCCCGGGCTGCGCTGGCCGGCGGCGCCACCCGCCTGGCCGTGGCATTGGTCGACGAGGGGGTGGAGCTCCGTCAGCACGGGGTCACCGCACCGGTGCTGCTGCTCAGCGAGTGCGGCCTCGATGCCGTCGAGACGACGATCGCCTACGGCCTCACGCCAACGGTGTACTCGGAGGAGTCCGTCGCGGCCTTTGCGTCCGCCGCACGGGCAGCAGGTCAACGACTGGCCGTGCACGTCAAGGTCGACACGGGCATGCACCGGGTCGGGGTGGCGCCCGAACGTCTGGCGGGCGTGGTGGCTGCGGTCGTGGGCGAGCCGGTGCTCGAGCTCGAGGGCGTGTGGACGCACCTGCCCGTGGCCGACGGTGACCACCGCGTCGACCGCGACTTCACGTCGGCCCAGCTCGATCTGTTCGGGCGCCTGGTGGCCGTCCTCGAGGCCCAGGGCGTCACCGTGCCGCTGCTCCACGCCGCCAACACGGCCGGGACCATCGCCTTTCCCCAGGCCCGCCTGGGCATGGTCCGGTGCGGGCTCGGCCTCTACGGCTACCTGCCCGGGTCGTCGGTGCAGGCCACGTTTGCCGAGCAGGCGAGCGGCGAGACCCTGGTCCCCGTGATGGCGCTGAAGGCCCAGGTCGTCGCGGTCCGCACGCTCGACGCGGGCGAACGGCCTTCGTACGGCCGGCTGCGCCCGTTGCCCGAGCGCTCCGTCGTGGCCACCGTGCCCATCGGCTACGCCGACGGTGTACCCCGCGCGCTCTTCGGCGCGGGCTATGACGTTCTGATCGGAGGGGTACGCCGGCCGCTGGCCGGGATGGTCACGATGGACCAGATCGTCGTCGACTGCGGGGCCGACCACTCGGTGCGACCCGGTGACGAAGTCGTCCTGCTGGGCCGGCAGGGGCACGAGACGATCACGGCGGACGACTGGGCGGCACTGTTGGGCACGATCAGCTACGAGGTGGTCTGCGGCGTCGGGCCGCGTATGCCCCGCATTCTGGTCAACCGCCCTGACACACCCGGTGACTGACGCCGCCGCGCTCGAGCGGCTGAGGATCATCGCGTCGACCTGCACCAAGTGCCCCCTGGCCGCGGGGCGCACGCAGGTCGTCTTCGGCGTGGGCAGTCCGCGGGCCGACCTGCTCTTCGTCGGTGAGGGTCCGGGCCGCGAGGAGGACTTGGCCGGCGAGCCCTTCGTCGGACGCTCGGGCAAGCTGCTGGACCGCCTGATGGCCGAAGAGATCGGAATGACCCGGGCCGAGTGCTACATCGCCAACGTGGTGAAGTGCCGACCTCCCAACAACCGGGACCCGGCACCGAAGGAGATCGCCGCCTGCCGGCCCTATCTGGACGAGCAGATCGAGCTGATCGGTCCCTCGGTCATCGTCACTCTCGGCAATTTCTCCACCAAGCTGCTGCTCGAGAGCACGCAAGGCATCCGCGCCTTGCGCGGCCAGGTCTTCGAGCGGGGACGGGCTCGGGTCGTGCCGACGTACCACCCCGCCTACGTGTTGCGCGCCGGTGGTGAGGCCATGGCGGAGATGCGGGCCGATCTGGTGCGGGCCAAGCGCCTGATGGCGGCACCGGCGTGAGCTGGCCTCTTCGGCTGACGTCACGCTCGGTCGAGGACACGCGCGCCCTGGCCGGACGGCTGGCCGGTCTGAGCCGACCCGGCGACGTGGTGCTGCTCGTCGGCGACCTCGGAGTGGGAAAGACGGTGTTCGCCCAGGGCTTCGCGGCGGCACTCGGAGTGGAGGGGCCGGTGACCAGTCCCACCTTCGCCCTGGTCCGGCACTACCGCTGCGCCGAGGCCGGCGCGGTGCGCACGCTCATCCACGCCGACCTGTACCGCACCGAGTCGCTGGCTGAGGTGGCCGACCTGGCCCTGGCCGAGCTGGTGGAGGAGGACGCCGTGGCCCTCGTCGAATGGGGTGACCGCGCCGCGGCCGCCTTCGACGAGAGCGCGCTGGTGATCACCCTCGTCACGCCCGATCCGGTGGGCGCCCCCGCCGCACGCGTGGTGGAGATCATCGGCCGCGGCGACTGGGCGGTCCGGGCCGACGAGGTGGCCGCCGCCCTCGAGCGTGTGGCGGGTGACGAGATCCGATGAGCGCCAGCCACCAGAACGTCGTGGCCATTGAAACGGCCACCGAGACGGTGGGGGTGGCCGTCCGTACGGCTGCCGGTGTCGAAGCGGACTTCACCCTCACCGGCCGTCGCCGCCACGTCGAGACGCTGACGCCGGCCCTCGAGCATCTGCTCGAGCAGGTCGGCCTGGCGCCGCGAGACATCCATGTCGTCGCCGTCGACATCGGTCCCGGGCTCTTCACCGGCCTGCGGGTCGGCGTCGCCGCGGCCAAGGGTCTGGCCCAGTCGCTCGGCCTGGGCGTGATCGCGATGACCAGCCTCGAGATTCTGACAGCGGCGGCCGGACGCGCCGCCCTGCGAGGGATCGTGCTGTCATGTGTCGACGCGCGCCGCGGCGAGGTGTTCGCGTCGGCCAGCGAGTTGAACGCCTCGGGCACGGTGACGGCGGAGCTCGTGACTCCCGGGCTCTTCACCCCGTCCCAGTTGGCCGAGGTCCTCGGGTCACTCGGGGGCCGCCCGGTGCACGCAGTCGGGGACGGGGCGCTGCGCTATGCCGAGATCCTGAGCAGATGTCGACGGCCTCGACGTGGGAGCGCCCTCCCTGTCGTTCCCCCCGCCGGCGACGCTGATCGCCCTGGCCCTCGAGCAGATGGACGGGGTGCGACCGCCGGTCGACCCGGGGTGCGTCGTTCCCCTCTATCTGCGTGAGGCGGATGCCAAGAGCAACTTTGCACGTGCGGATCGGGCTTGAGATGCCGGCCCGCTCGTTGCGCATCGAGAAGCTGCGCCGCCGCGACCTGCGCTCCATCCTCCGCATCGAGGCCAAGGTCTTCCCAGAGCCCTGGTCGGTGGAGGTCTTCACCTCCGAGCTGGCCCTTCGGAAGGGCCGGTTGTACCGGGCCGCCTGGGACGGCTCGGACTTGGCCGGCTACATCGGTTTCATGATCGTCGACGAGGAGGCCCACATGACCACCATCGCCACCGCGCCCTCTCACCAGCGGGCCGGCGTGGCGAGCACGCTCATCATCGACTGCATCCGCACGCTGCTGACCCAAGGGGTCAAACACCTCTCGCTCGAGGTGGCGGCCAACAACGAACCGGCGCAAACGCTCTACCGCCGGTTCGGTTTTGCTCCGGTCGGGGTGCGCAAGAACTACTACCCGGTCACCGGACAGGACGCCCTGGTCATGTGGGTCTATGACATCGACACCGAGGAGTACGCCCGGCGGCTCGACGAGCTGGCGCCGGAAAATCGGACCGACAGTACGAACAACCAGGGTTAGGACCGGGCTGGGACCGAACCCGAACCGAGGTTGATCGATCTGCATCGGCGCATTCCCGCGTCTGGATCGGTCCGCTCACGGGTAGAACGACTCCGTCAACCTTAGGGAAGGAACCTCTCGTGGCAGATCTGGAACTCGTCAACCGGCTGGCCGCCGCCGATCACCACCTGGCCGTCTTCAACACAACGCGGCCCGACGCCACGGTGCACGCCTCGCTCGTGAACGCCGGCGTCATCGACGATCCGATCGACGGGCAACCGGGCGTCGGTGCGGTGGTGTCCGGGGCCAGCCGCAAGCTGAGCCTGCTCCGCCAGTCCGGGACGGCCAGCGTGGTCTTCAAGAGCGGTTTCGAATGGGTCGCGGTGGCCGGACCGGTGAGGCTCATCGGACCCGACGACGGGACGGACTTCGGACTCGATGTGCCCGAGGTCATCCGGTCGGTCTTCCGGGCGGCCGGGGGCACCCACGACGACTGGCGCGAGTTCGACCGCGTCATGGCGGCGGAACGTCGCTGTGCCGTGTTCGTGGGCTCGGCCAAGATCACGACCAACCCCATCGGCTGACCGGCGTCGACCAGGACGCGGTGTGCACGCGTCCGCTGCGGGGACCGACCCGTAGGGTGGCGATGGCCGCCGCCCTTGCGGGGTGGCCACACCGATTTCCCACACCAAGTGCGAGGAGCCACGTCATGGAGATGATCGAACTCGGCCGCCAGGGACTCACCGTGTCGCGCCAGGGGCTCGGCTGCATGGGCATGTCGGACTTCTACGGACCGATCGACGACGCCGAGTCGACCGCCACGATCCAGCAGGCCCTCGACCTGGGCGTGACCTTCTTCGACACGTCCGACATGTACGGCCCGCACACCAACGAGGTGCTCCTCGGCCAGGCGCTCGGAGGGCGGCGCGACGAGGCCGTCATCGCCACCAAGTTCGGCATCGTGCGCGATCTCGAGGACCCGACCAAGCGAGTGGTCAACGGCCGGCCCGAATACGTGCGCCAGGCCTGCGACGGGTCGCTCTCCCGGCTCGGGGTCGACCACATCGACCTCTACTACCAGCACCGGGTCGATCCGGACACGCCCATCGAGGAGACGGTGGGCGCCATGGCCGAGCTGGTCGTGCAGGGCAAGGTGCGTTACCTGGGTCTGTCCGAGGCGGCGCCGGCCACCATCCGGCGGGCCCACGCCGTGCACCCGATCTCGGCGCTCCAGACGGAGTACTCGGTCTGGTCGCGTGACCCCGAGGCCGAGATCCTGCCCACGCTGCGTGAGCTGGGCATCGGCTTCGTCCCCTACAGCCCGCTCGGGCGGGGCTTCCTCACCGGCACGCTGCGCTCGCTCGACGACCTCGACGAGGCAGACTTCCGGCGCTACCAGCCCCGGTTCCAGGGCGACAACCTGGCGGACAACATCGCCATCGTGGAAGCGATCGACCGGCTCGCCGCGGCCAAGGGCTGCAAGCCGGGCCAGATCGCCCTCGCCTTCGTCCACGCGGCGGGCCGTGACGTCGCCCCGATCCCTGGGACCAAGCGCCGGCGCTATCTCGAGGAGAACGTGGCGGCCCTCGGCGTCGAGCTCAGCGAAGAGGACCGGGCCGCACTCGACGCGGTGGCGCCGGCCCGGGGCGACCGTTACGCCGACATGTCGCCGCTCAACCGCTGAGCCTCGCTGCCTCGAGCGTTCTGGGACCGCCCCAACGGGGCGGCCTGCCCGGCGGAGTGCCGTTCAGGACGAGGGATCAGCAGTCGGTGAGTCGGCCGCCGTCCTTCACCTCCCTCCGTTCACACTCGTGGGGGCAGGCAGGGCAAAGGCTCATCCGTGGCGGGGGCGCACCCGAACGGTTTCAACCGGGTCTGCGTCGTCGGGCCGGCACTTCGTGGTCGATGCTGCGCTCGACAGACCCGGAGGCAGCCCGACACTCCGGGTCATGAGACCGGCGCACGGCCGCGCACGGGGACACCTCGAAACGAGTAATCCTTCGCATCCCGAGGGTCAATCGACGCAGAACTCATTTCCCTCGACATCGGCCATGGTCCAAGACGAACTCCCGCGGTCGTCACTAAACCAGAGCTTTCGGGCGCCGAGCGCCTGCAGACGTTCGGCCTCTTCTTCACAGCGATCTGCGCCCACGTGGAGATCGAGGTGAACTCGATTTTTCGCGACCTTGCCTTCGGGGACTCTCTGAAAGAAGAGGCGTGGACCGGCGCCCTCGGGGTCACGACTTGCCGAAACGTCGGCGAACTGAGTCCCGCCATCCACGTTCACTGTTGCGTCCTTACGGATTCGCCCAGCATCGAGGAGCTCCTTGACGAACTCGACGTGGTTCTCCTTCTCGTAGCCAAGAGCTTCGGCCCAGAACCGGGCCATGCGGTGAGGATCCTCACAGTCGAATGTCACTTGCACCTTCGTTGTCACTGGTGGCTCCCCTCTTCTCTGGCGATGGTGGAAGGACGGCTGGACTGCTCCGCCCCAGGATTGAAGACACGCGGCGGTCGGCCCGAGGCCGTTCGGGGGGTTTTGCACAACCGTAGGTCGACGGAGCGCCAGGTCCACCAGGGTCCGACCATCTCAGGCGTGGGCGCGACCTGGAGCGGCCGTCCACGCCGCCTCATGAGGAAGAAAGGAAGAATCGACTGCTCCCGCTCGGCGTGACCCACCGGCCGATCGCCCTCAGCGGGCAGCCAGTGGTGCCGCCGCGCACAGTTCGGCGAGCCCCGCCGTGATGTCGCGCAACGGGTCGCACGCGGCGATCTCGTCCTGGAGCGCCCGGGCCCGGGCCCGGTAGGAGGGCCGGGTCAGGACCCGTTGCACGGCCTCGGCCACCATGGCCTGGGACGGCTTGCCGGTGTGCAGGTTGATGCCGGCGCCGGACCACTGCACGCGCGCCGCCACCTCGGGCTTGTCCTCGCTGTCGCCGGCCACGACCAGAGGGACGCCGTGGGCCAGCGCCTGCTGCACCCCGCCGTAGCCACCATTGGTCACCATGGCGTCGACGTGGGGCAGCAGGAGGTCATGGGGGACGAAGCGCTCGAGGCGGACGTTCTCGGGCAGCCCCGCCCGCAGCGGCTCGGGGTCGGGCCCTCCCGTCGTGGCCACGACCAGGACGTCGTCACGGGCCAGCGCGGCCACCGTCAGCAGCAGCAGCCGCCCCAGATCGGCGTTGTCGAGCGTGCCCTGGGTCACGTGCACCACTGGGCGGCCCTCCGACAGCTCGGGCCACCATCCGGGCGTCTCCGTCTCCGTCTCCGTCTCCGTCTCCGTCTCCGTCTCCGTCGCCGTCGCCGTCGCCGTCGCCGTCGAAGGCGGCGCCAGGATCGGCCCCACGAAGCGCACCGTCGGCGCCAGGTCCGACCGCGGGTACTCGAAACCGGCCACCGTCGCCTGGAAGTAGGCATCGACCAAAGAGGGCTGGAGGTCGAGCAGGGAGGTCGTGACACCCGGGGCGCCGGCCTCGGCCAATCGGGCCCGGGTGAAACGCTCGATGTCGGCCAGCACCCCGTGCACCGTCAGCCAGTTCAAGGAACGGTTGCGCCACCGGCTCAGCACGTCCCGGCCCGGTTGCAGGCCGATGCCGAAGGGCGCCGTGTCCCGGCTCGGCTGGCTGTAGGGCATGACCCCGACACAAGCCAGAGCCGGGCGCTCCGCCCGTGGCCTGACTCCGAGGGGCAACGCCCCGAGGAACATGCTGTCGACCACGATGCAGTCGGCGTCGTACGACTCGAGGATCGTCTGGATGTCCCGCGCCTGTCCCGGCACCGGACCGACGAAGATGCGGCGCAGGTCGTCTTTGAGCCCACCGACGCCACGCTTGGAGGAAGCCTCGCGCTCGGGGTTGACCACCATGAGGTCGTGGGCGTCGAAGGCCGCCTCGATGGGCAGAAACGTGGCCCCTGTCGACTTCACCCGCTCCTCGTAGTGCGGGGTCGTGTAGAAGGCGACCTCGTGACCCTGTTCGACCAGCCGGCGGGACACGGCCAGGAGCGGCACCGTGTGCCCGAGGGCCGGGGTGGTGCAGAGCAGGTAGCGCCGGTGACGCTCAGCCCCTGCCCCCTGCGTCACGGTCAGCCCGCCACCACCGCGCCGCTCCAGGCCGGAAGCTCCAGCCCGTCGACGACCGGCTGGAGCTCCAGGGCGTGGTCGGTGGCGACGCGCACCGAGCCGCGCACCCCCGAGAACGATGCCGGGCCGTCGGACATGTTGAGGAGCACCGTCGTGGCCTCGCCCCTCCGGTAGACCCAGGTGTCGGCGGGCGAGGGCAGCGAGGTGTAGGCACCGATGGCCAGGTCGTCGGAGGCCGCGCGCGCCGCGATGAAGCGCCGGCAGCACTCGAGCACCGAGGTCGGATCGCCCTCCTGGTCGGCCACGTTGCAGGCGCCCGGGTCGGTCATGGGCAGCCACGTGCGCACCCCCGGCTCGCTGAAGCCACCGTTGGGACCGCCGTCCCACACCATCGGGGTGCGCTCGCCGTCGCGGCCCGCATAGGGGTAGAAGCGCACCCCCACCGGGTCGAGCAGCGCCTCTTTGGGCACGTCGGCGTCGGGCAGGCCGATCTCGTCGCCGGCGTAGAGGAACGCCGTCCCGCGCAGGGTGAGCAGGATCAGCAGCGCCACCTTGACCTTGGCCGGGTCGCCCCCCGCCCAGCGGGTGGTCAGGCGCGAGAAGTCGTGGTTCGAGCCGTGCCAAGTGGGCCAGGAGCCCTCCGGGAGGAGGGCTTCGGTGCCCTCGACCACCTCGCGCATCTTGGCCGCCTCGAACGGTGCGTGCATGAACTGGAAGTTGAAGCCGCCGTGCAGCTCGTCGTGGCCGCCCCCGTAGAAGAGGGACAGGCGCTCGAGCGTCTCCACGTTGGTCTCGCCGATGAGCAGCCGTGGCGGCTCGTAGGTGTCGGCGATGGTCCGCCAGTGGCGCAGGATGTCGTGCGCCTCGGGACGGTCGGAGTTGTAGACGTAGCGCACGCCCATGAACTGCTGCTCGATGGGATCGTCCTCGGTGGCCGGCGGGTTGTCGCGCAGCTCCTTGTCCTTGATCATCATGTTGCAGACGTCGATGCGGAAACCGGCCACGCCGCGGTCCCACCAGAAGCGCACGATGTCGTCGAACTCTCGGCGCACGTCGTCGCTCCACCAGTTGAGGTCCGGCTGCTGGGCCTCGAAGTTGTGCAGGTAGAACTGGCCGCTGGCCTCGTCGAGCTCCCAGGCCGGGCCGCCGAAGATGCTGACCCAGTTGTTGGGCGGGCTCCCGTCGGGCTTGGGGTCGGCCCAGACGTAGTAGTCGCGGTGGGCCGAATCGCGCCCGCTCTGTGCGTCGACGAACCAGGCGTGTTGGTTGCTGGTGTGGTTGGGCACCAGGTCCATGAGGATGCGGATGCCCCGGGCCGCCCCCTCGCGCACCAAGTGGTCGAGGTCGTCGAGCGTGCCGAAGGAGGGGTCGATGTCGCGGTAGTTCGAGACGTCGTAGCCCCAGTCACGGTTGGGGGAGCAGGTGACCGGTGAGAGCCAGATACCCGTGATGCCCAAGCGGGCCAGGTGGTCCAGCTTCGAGATGATGCCCGGCAGGTCCCCGATGCCGTCGCCGTTCGAGTCGGCGTAGGAGCGGGGGTAGATCTGGTAGAAGACGCCGCTCTGCCACCAGCGGTCCGGGTCCGGGGTTCCGCGCGCCATCAGACCGCCCCCACCGCGGTGAGGCCGCCGTCGACCACGACGCTGGTGCCCGTCACATAGGCGGCCTCGTCGGACAGCAAGAAGCGCACGACGGCCGCCACGTCCTCGGGCCGGGCCAACCGGCCCAGCGGGGTCCTGGTCTCCAGCCGCTCCTGGGCGCCCGGCATGGCCAGGAGGGGGGCGAGGAGCGGGGTGTCCACCGCGCCCGGGCACACCGAGTTGACCCGGATGCCCTCGGACCCGAGCTGTGCGCAGGCGGCCCGGGTCAGGCCGAGCAGTCCGGCCTTCGACGCGCAGTAGGCCGGTAGGAACGGACTGCCCACCAGTGCCTCGATGGAGGAGATGTAGACGACCGCCGAACCGGGATTGGCCTCGAGCAAACAGTCGTGCAGGGCCCGCACGAGCGTCGCTGCCGCCCGGAGATTGACGTCGAGGACCTCGTCCCAGGTGTCGTCTTCGATCATGGTGATCGGTGCGGGACCGCCGATACCGGCCGAGTGGACCAATCCGCCCAGCGGCCCCACCTCGTTGCGGGACCGCTTCACCGCTGTACGCAGGGACGAGGTCTTGGTCACATCCACCTTCATGCCCAATGAGCGCACCCCGTGCTCCTCTGCACAGCTCCGGGCCACCCGCCGCGCCGCCGCACCGTCGCGGTCCCACACCGCCACGCCGCGCCCGGCCTCGGCCAGGGCGAACGCCGTGGCCTCACCGATGCCCGAGCCGCCTCCGGTGACCACCACGCCCGAGCCGGGGGAGGCCGCCCCGCCGGAGTGCGTGCGCCGACGCACCGGCCGCGGTGCCCGTCGGGAGGCGCCGGTGCCGGCGCCGAGCGATCTGGGCGTGCTCGTCCGCGAGCGGGGCGAGGTCCGTGGCCGCCGGGTGGTCCCCGGCGAGGCCGGGCTCTTCGGACTTGCGGGCGCCATCGGCGGCCTCTCCTTCGTGTGCTCGTGGGGGACACGACCACATCACCATCATCGTGAGGTGGCCGTGCCGAGTGGCTGGTGGTGCTGCGTGGTCGTGCAGTCGCTGCTGCGGTGCAATCGTGCGGGGAGCGTACCGATCCTGCCGCCGCCACGACACCCGGACCAGTGTCAACCTCGGCCGCTTCACAGATGGTGAAGGTTTACGGCCGCCGCCTCCGGTCTGCCCGGACAGATCCAGGCGCAGGGCCACGGCTCCAGGGCGCAGGGCCACGGCTCCAGGGCGCAGGGCCACGGTTCCAGGGCGCAGGGCCACGGCTCCCAGGCGCAGGGCCACGGCTCCAGGTTCCGGCGGGACCCGGCACACCCCCCGCCGTCAGCACTCGCGGGTTCCGGTTGCCAACCCGGCCCAGTCCCGCTACTCTGGCACTCACAACCCGAGAGTGCTAACGAATGTGCCAAGGAGGCCCCTTCACGATGTCGAAGCTGCAGCCGCTCGATGACCGGATCGTCGTCCGTCCCGGCGAGTCCGAGGAGACCACTGCCTCTGGCCTGGTCATCCCCGACACGGCCAAGGAGAAGCCCCAGTCCGGCGAGGTGATCGCCGTTGGCCCGGGCCGTCGCTCCGAGGACACCGGTGAGCTCATCCCGATGGACGTCAAGGTCGGCGACACCGTCGTCTACTCCAAGTACGGGGGCACCGAGTACGTCCTCGAGGGTGAGGATGTCCTCATCCTTTCGAGCCGCGACATCCTGGCCAAGTTGGCCTGAGTCGAGTCGACCGCGGTCAGCCGGCGCCTGCCGGCCCGGCCGCGCCGAGGTCAGCCCGCCGCCCCGGTTCTGTCCGGATCGGCGCGGCGGCCTCCACCATGTTTCCCTGACCAGAGCTCGAGAACTGTCCGAGAGCTCGAGAGGAGTTCATTTTCCCTATGCCCAAGATCCTGAAGTTCGACGAGTCCGCCCGGCGTGGGCTCGAGGCCGGCGTGAACAAGCTGGCCGACACCGTCAAGGTCACGCTCGGCCCCAAAGGCCGCAACGTCGTGATCGAGAAGAAGTTCGGTGCACCGACCATTACCAACGACGGCGTGTCCATCGCCCGTGAGGTCGAGCTGGACGACCCGTTCGAGAACATGGGTGCCCAGCTGGTGAAGGAAGTGGCCACCAAGACCAACGACGTGGCCGGCGACGGCACCACCACGGCCACCGTGCTGGCGCAGGCGCTCATCAGCGAGGGCCTGCGCAACGTGGCCGCCGGCGCCAGCCCGACCGGGCTGAAGCGGGGCATCGAGAAGGGTGTCAAGGCCGCGGTCGACAACATCGCCAAGCAGTCCAAGGACGTCGGGGGCAAGACGGAGATCGCGCAGGTCGCCTCCATCTCGGCCGCCGACAACGCCATCGGCGACGTGCTGGCCGAGGCCATCGACAAGGTGGGCAAGGACGGCACGGTCACCGTCGAGGAGTCGAACACCTTCGGCATCGAGCTCGAGCTCACCGAGGGCATGCAGTTCGACAAGGGCTTCCTCTCGCCCTACTTCGTGACCGACCCCGAGCGCCAGGAAGCGGTGCTCGACGAGCCCATCATCCTCTTCTACAACTCGAAGATCTCGGCCGTGCACGACCTCGTGCCCGTGCTCGAGAAGGTCATGCAGACCGGCAAGCCGCTGCTGATCATCGCCGAGGACGTCGAGGGCGAGGCCCTGGCGACGCTGGTCGTCAACAAGATCCGTGGCACCTTCACCTCGGTGGCCGTCAAGGCCCCGGGCTTCGGCGAGCGCCGCAAGGAGATGCTCCAGGACATGGCCGTGCTCACGGGCGCCCAGGTGATCAGCGAGGAGATCGGTCTCAAGCTCGAGAGCGCGACGATCGACCTGCTGGGCAGCGCCCGCCGGGTCATCGTGACCAAGGACGACACCACGATCGTCGAGGGTGCCGGTTCGTCCGAGGACGTCAAGGGCCGCGTGGCCCAGATCAAGCGGGCCATCGACGACACCGACTCGGACTGGGACCGCGAGAAGCTGCAGGAGCGCCTGGCCAAGCTGGCCGGCGGCGTGGCCGTGGTCAAGGTCGGAGCAGCCACCGAGGTCGAGCTCAAGGAGAAGAAGCACCGCATCGAGGACGCCCTGAGCGCCACTCGGGCCGCGGTCGAGGAAGGCATCGTGGCCGGTGGCGGGACGGCACTCATCCGGGCCCGCAAGTCGGTCAACGAGCTGGCGGACTCGCTCGAGGGCGACGAGGCCACGGGGGCGCGCATCGTGGCACGCTCGCTCGAGGAGCCGCTGCGCTGGATCGCCTTCAACGCCGGCCTCGAGGGTGCGGTGCTGGTGTCCCAGGTCGAGTCGGCCAAGGGCAACAACGGCCTCAACGCGGCTACCGGCGAAATGGAGGACCTGGTCAAGGCCGGCATCATCGACCCGGCCAAGGTCACCCGCTCGGCCCTGCAGAACGCGGCGTCCATCGCGGCGCTCCTGCTCACCACCGAGGCCCTGGTGGCCGACAAGCCCGAGAAGGTCGACGCCGCCGCCGCAGCCGCCGCCATGGCTGGTGGAATGGGCGGGATGGGTGGCATGGGCGGAATGATGTAACTCCTCGCGTCGAGCGAGGCGTATGGCTGCGTGACCTGGGGATACAACCGGGAAACGGTCGTGTCGGGTGCTGTGGCCGGGTTTTGCGACCCGGCTGCGGCGCGTTCCGGGGCCAAGCGGCGGGTCAGGTCGGGACCCTACGTGGCGTCGCTCCAGTGCGGGAGGATCTCGTGGCACAGGTCGAGAAAGGCGTAGTCCTTGGCATACCACTGCCGAAGGTTCTCCCGGGCCAGGTCCGAGAGTTGCGGCTTGGCGTCGGGCCCCTTGTTCGCTTTGCGGGGGTCGGTGGGCAGCTCGAGCGACTCGGCGCCGAGCACGGAGGCCAGTGGGCCGAGGTCCAAAGACTCGAGGTGCCCGATCCAAAGGACGTGGTCCGCTCGTCTCCTGAAGTAGTCCGGATCGCGGAACCAGTCCCAGTACGACGTCTGCACATGGTGAATGGCATGCATCGCCGCTTCGCCGTCGCGCTGATCCGTTCCGCCGGCGGTCAACGACACGGCCAGCGCCTCTGGTGATTGAAAACGTGCGAACGCCTCAGCTTCGTACTCTCTCCAGGGGATGTAATACCGTGGCCGTCCTTCGCGCTGCCGGCTGAGAAACCCACTGAGGTAGCGCTCGATCGGATCCCGTACGCAGAAGAAGAAATAGTCCTGCTCTGGTATTACGGTCAGAAATTCCGGGTGCTTCCGCAACACGACCCGGTACCGCGTCGTCTTGGGGCCACGATGGAGGGCGCTCTTCACCGCCGTACCGCCCGTCTTTCCAATGTGCAGGAAGTGGGCAACGGGTCGCCGGTCCAGGCGTATTCGAGCCTTCGCGACGGCTCGATCGAGGATGGAACGCTTCTTCGGCATCTTAAAGACTCAGACGGTCTTCGGAGCGGAGCTTGCCATGAGGTCGGGATTGTTTCATCGAAATGGGGCGGTACAAAGACCTGGATTTAGACATGAGAGATACCAGACAATGAGCTGAGTTTTACCTGTAAACGACCGGTGTCCAGCCTGAGTTTTAGGCGGTTTCCAGAGTCCCATATGAGTCAGACCTGGGGTGAACATGAGGGAAACCTGGGAGTTAGATGAGAGTCCCTGGTGAGAGGAAAGTTGGCCTCGCCCCCTTAGCGCACCCGACCCTCTCAACGGGTGCCGCACGCTGTGCTGTACTACGGGCGTGCCGGTGGTCTCGACGAAGTTCGTCCCTTTCGGGGTCCGGGCGTCAGCGTCAACGTCGATTCCCCGAGACCGTCCGTGCACGTGCCTCCTCGGGTCGCGGCGCGATCGCCCGGGCTCTCGGGTATGAGCGGCCGAACGGTGCGGGGCGTGGCCCGGCGCTTGGTCGGGACACCCAAGGAATCGGAGAAGGAATCCGACGATGAGGCCTTCCGAAAGCTGGTCGAGGAGCGCCAGCGGCAAATGCTGCTCGGTCCGCCCGACCCGCCGTCGTGTCCGCCGGGCTGGGAGATCGGCCCGCCGACCTTCATCGGCGTCGGAACGCAGAAGTCGGGCACGCAATGGTGGAGCCATCAGCTCTTCAGCCATCCCGATGCGGTCAGGCCGGTCCGCAAGGAATTGCACTACTTCCAGCACGGCTGGGAAGCCGTCTTCGACGAAGAGGCCGCCGGCGGATATCACCACTACTTTCCCCGACGTCCCGGCATCGTCACCGGTGAGTGGACACCTCGCTACATGATGGATCCGTGGACTCCGCCCCGGATGCGAGCGGCCGCCCCGGAGGCGAAGCTCTTGGTTCTCCTGCGCGACCCCATGGCCCGTCTCGTGTCGAGCATCCGCCACAACGTGGTCCGTTTCGGCCCTCTCCATCCCCGCTTCGTGATCGAGTCGATTGAGCGGGGGCGCTACGCGACACAGCTCCGTCGCCTCCTGCAGCACTTTCCGGCCCAACAGGTGCTCGTCCTCCAACTCGAGAGCTGCAGCCGGGAACCCGAACGTGAGCTCGCTCGGACCTACGAGTTTGTGGGTCTCGACCCCGCCTTCGTGCCTGAAGAACTTCACCAGCCCAGAGGAGTCGGTCGGGGCGATCCGATGAAGATCGAAGGGGAGCTCTTGGACACTTCCTTCGAGATCTACCAAGAGGAGCTCCGGCTGCTGGCCAAGGATTGGCCCCAGCTCGACCTGTCGCTGTGGCCTTCGGCCTCAGGGGTCGTGTAGCAAATCAGCGGGAACGCTCGGGACGACGGAACTCCAACATGGAGTGGTCGTCACCCTTCACATCGAGATCGTGACCGAGCGAACGCAGAGTGCCAAGGTTTCGCATTTGAAGACCCGCGTTCACGGCCAGCCGTTCGTAGAACTCGATTGGCCTCGTCACAACTGGAAAGCCCGCTTTGCCGAGTCGGGACGTGTGATCGTCTCCGACAATGGCGTTCGCGTGGTAGACGCCCCCAGCGCGAAGAGCCTGGCCCAGATAGAGAAGGCACCCGGCGCTGATTTCGTCCTCCATGTGGATCAATACAGAGAACGACCATGCCCGATCGATCGGCCCGAGATCAGGCAACGAGTCGAATCCGGTGGAAAGAAGAAGGCGAGGGTTCTTTGCCGCAAGCTGCGGATATGAAGCGAGTTCCTTCCTCGCTTCATCGATGGCGATTTTCCTGACGTCGATGCCCGTGTAGTTACCCTCGTCCAGGTATTCGATGATGGGAATGCCACCCCGAAGAGTGCCACACCCGACATCCAAGAAACGATCAGATGAGATGAGGCCGTGCCCGAGCAGGAAGCCCATTTGCCAGTCCCGCTTCTGCTTCCAGAGATGAGCCGGGCCAACAAGTTGATGCCGCTCTGACTGCTCGTCAGCGACCACGCACCACGACCCGGACCGCCTGACCACGACGAGACGCTCTTGCCGCGATGCCGGGAGCGCTTCTCAGGTCCATCTCAGTGATGTTACAAATCCACAGCGACACGAGCGCACCACCATTGCACCCAGCGTCTTGACGGGGGTCGACCACTTGGCGATTCTCGAACGTCGGGAACCGGTGCAGGAAGGGACGCGACACAGGAGTCGCGCTGCTTCCCTTAGTGCTCGAAGTCGTACCCGGCAAGGATAGGACGGGCTGCGATGAGTTCTTCCACGGCATGCCGTTCCGCGTCCGACCACTGAACCCGATCGCGCGCCCGGGAGGCGCTGCCGGCGACCGATGCACACGCTTCGACGTAGTCGGGAGATGCGTCGACCCCCAGGAATTTACAGAGCTCGACGAGAGTCGGCCCTGGAGAGTGGAGAAAGCTCTCATAGCGGATATCGATCAGTTCGTCGGGATTGAGACGAGCCCTGATGTCGTCGGCCGCTGTGCCGATCGTGCCGTAGCCCTCGATTTGCGGACCGAGATCGTCCACCTCGACAAGCTTTTGGTTTTGTCGCCTCGCCATCGTGGCAATGTTGTCAAAGGGGTTCCGGACAACGTGCACGACCCGAATCGGAACGCCTGACTTGCGTCGCACCATATCGAGAAGCTCGGGTTTTGTCTCGAGGCGACGTGTCGACAGACCGGCTTTCTTGTCTCCGATGACGCGCAGGCGCTCGAACCTTCCCTGATATTGCCCGGGGACGGTGTAGTCATAGCCCGTCCACTTGTAGCCCCTCTTGGCAAACCGCTGCTCCTGCTTCATGATCTGAGAGAAGATGGTGGTCCGGGAGAGTTCGAGTTTGAACAAGTAGAGAGCGTCGAGCTCGTTGCTGATGACCATCTCAGGGTGCGCGTTCAGCATCGCGCCGAGGAGCGTCGAGCCACTGCGTCTGTAACCGATGAAGAAGCAATAGGACTCGATATGAGCGAACGCTCTGCGAAGGCGGACCTCGTCGAGGACCGTCCGGCCGGCGGAACGCCCGGTCGAGCCGAGTCTTCGGGCTGAGGTGGCTACGTCCCTAGCCTTGATCCCCCGGATCTCCGTGGCCGCGCTCATCGCGGCCTCGCCGGACAGAAACACGGCGCAGCCATCCGCGCCAAGGATGTGCTGTCGAAGACCTTTTTGGCATTTGGGTCGGCACGTGGCGTCGACGCGCCATTCCACCGGATGCGCGCGACCTCTCCCAGGACGGGACCGGGGGGACGAGGCCCCCGGAACTCGACGAACGGGATGCCCCCGCGTTCTCACCGTGTGCACAATTAGGCGCACTCTAGCTGAGTACATTTCGCAGCCGGACAATTGGGCGCCACGAGCGATTCTGATGAGCCCGTGACGTTGCGTTGACGGCCCTGTCCTTCGCCGAGCGGCCGAGCGTCTTTTTCGATCGCCAAAGTCGACCGCTACCTCGTGGTCACGAAGAGGTTCAGGACGGTGGTGCGATGTTCTCACGTCACTGAGAGTCCTCTCGGAAGGCTCGCATCTTCTCGAACGACGCGTCGCGCCCGTGGCAGCCAGTGGCGCAGCGCAGACCCGAGATGTTTGCACTCTCTTTGCTCAAGTCGACGGCATAGAGCCCCGAATCCGCTGCTTTCCGAGGAACGTGCCGTCACCTGCCGTGCCTCATTGTCATTGCGCGAAGGCCGTCGTTAGTATGACCGCCGTGGAACTCTCCGGCCTCGTGGGTCTATCGGTGACGTCGAAGCGGGGCACCGCCGGTCGACCAAATCTCTCGATTCGTCGGACGCGGCTGGTGAGGACACAGCGGGGTCGGACCTGATGGAGACCCCTGTTCCCACGTGCGTCGCGGTCATAGGAGTGGGGCGGAGTGGGACATCTGCGACATCGGGCTTGTTGGTGAAGCTCGGACTCACGCCTCCGTCGCCAGACGATCTCGTTCCGGCGGCCAGCTCGAACGAGCAGGGCCACTGGGAGAGTAAGACGGTTGTGCGATGCGATACGCGGCTGCTCCGCAAGATCGGGTGTAGCACCTATGCGCCGCCAGAGCCCATGTCCAGTTGGAAGGAGGCGAACGGATACCAGGACACGAAGGTCATCGCAGAGAGATGGTTCTCGTCCGACCTACACCGGCAATCCCTTGGCGTTGAAGGACCCGCGCATGTGTCTTACGTTGCCTTTCTGGCGTGATGTGTTGCCGGCCCCGATGGCAGCAATTCTGGTATTGCGAGACCCGATACAAAACGCTCGTTCTCGCGAGGCCCGAGACGGGGTTCCCATGACGATGGGTCTGGCAATCTGGGACCGCTACCAACGCTCGGCTGTGGCCGGGTTGGAGGGGTTGCCGACGCTGGTTTTGGAGTTCGACTCCATGTTTGCGAATCCCAGCCAAACGAGTGCAGAGGTCGTCAAATTCCTCCGCCAGGTCGGCATCGAGGTACTGCCGGAAACCGAAGAAGCTGCTTCAACTTGGTTGGACTCGTCGCTGCGCCATCAAAAAGATCGCGTTGACGAATACACTGACGCGGCAGCGGTCCAGCGTGAAGTCTTCACGCAACTATCCGAGCGGGTGGGCATTCACGAGTCGTGGCAAGTCCCGACGACACTTCCACCTCCGCCGTTATGGGTCGATGACATAATTCGGGTACGGCGGGCGCTGGATGAACATCGCCGCCTTGTGAACCGACTTCGATCAACGCGCCTCTACCGTGTGTCATCGGCTGTTCAGAAGGTGAAGGATCGACTGCCGGGAAAATAGTCGAAGAAGAGCTTTGGACGCCGATAGGGAGACAACTCTCCTCCCGGGAGATTGTCCTCAGTACGCGAAGGCGTGGACGACGGCCCGATAGTTCTGGCTGGGGGCAGACGGCGCGGGCGTTCCCGCACCGGCGGCGCGGCGCACTGCCTTCTGCAGCGTCGACGGCCCCTCTCCGGCCGGGCGTGGCGGGGGACCCACGATCGTCTCGATGCGGGCGAAGCCGGCTGCCCGGCAAAGATTGTGTAGGGCAGCGATGGTCGGCACGTACCAGTTACCGAAGTCGGTGCGGAGTGAGCTGCCGGCGTGGAACTGGAGCAGCACCTCGTCGTCGAGGTGCTGGAGATGTACCGCCTCCGTCTCGATGACGGCAACGTCCTTGGTGACCGCCCGGAGGCGTTCAAGGCAGGTCAGGGGTTCCTTCATGTGGTAGAGCACTCCGAGGTAGAGAACGACGTCGAACTGGCCGAGCTCGTCGAGGTTCACCTTCTGGAAGTCGGCCACCACGGGCTCGACCTTGGAGTCGAGCGCTTCCTTGGCGAGATCGAAGCCGCGGCGTCCGGGCAGGTCCGGTCGCCAGAAATCGGTCTCGTCGCGCGACTGGTCCGGCAGGGTGCCGTTGCGGATGCACTCCTCCCAGTAGGCCCCACGGGCCACAAAGTCGACGCCCCAGGCGTAGTGGTCCAGAGCCACGACGCGGGACGGCGCCCGCCTTCTCGGCGGCGAAGGAGAACTTCCCGTCCCAGGCGCCGATGTCGAGAACACTGCGGCCGGAGACGTCGGGAATGACCCCGGGAGAGGTCTCCTGGACGCTGATGCCCTTCGTCACCACTCCGTGGCCCAGGTCGATGGTGTGGTACCAACCGAACGCGTCGGCCTGTGCTTGGAGCTCTTGGGGAGTCGTCACGGCCGGACAGCGTAGTGGGGGCCGCAGGGGATCTCGGGTGGGCTCCTGCCGTCGCTTCGGGTGCACGCCAGTAGCGTGAGGGCGATGGCGCGCCCGGTCCCACCACAGGTGATCCCACGACCGGAATCGTGGCGTCCTGGTCTCCCGGCCCCCTGGGCCGAGGTCACGAAAGCCCAGCGTGCAGGTCTTGGCATCGAGCGGGTACTCGAAGCCCTCGAGGTCACCGGCCAACTCGGGCCGGTGCCCTCAGAGCTCGGACCGGACGGGATCTTCGGGGCGACGGTCATGCTCAATGAGTCGACCGTGTTCGACGTGCGCCAGCCGAACTCCGCCGTACTGGCGGTGTGCTTCGAGGAGATCGGGGAGGCCCGCCTCGTGTTCACCCGGCGCTCGAGCGCATTACGTACCCACCGCGGCGAGGTGAGCTTCCCAGGCGGGCGAATCGAGCCGGGTGAGGACGCGGTGGCGGGCGCGTTGCGCGAGGCCTTCGAGGAGGTACATCTCGATCCCGCGACGGTCACCGTGGTCGGATGGCTCCATCCCGTCATGACGATGGTCTCGGACTCGCTCATCCAGCCCGTGCTGGCCACCGTCGCGGAACGGCCCGACCTGACGGCCAACCCTGCCGAGGTGGAGCGGGTATTCGATGTGTCGCTGGCGGAGCTGAGCGATCCGGATATCTTCCACGAGGAGCGCTGGAGCATCCCAGGACGCGAGATTCCCGGTTCTGACGACAACTCGTTCCCGCTGTGGTTCTTCGAGGTGTCGGGCGAGCTGATCTGGGGTGCCACTGCCCGGATGCTCTACGAGCTGCTGAGTGTCGTCTTGGTCGGACCGCTTCGGGGCTGACTCTGCTGCTTCTGCAAAGACCGTTGCGCATCCACGACTGCACCGTGAACCGACCCGTCGTTGCAGCAATGACGGCAGAACGGCGAAGCCCTGTATAGTTCCGGGCCGTGGATCGGTCGACCATTTTGCTCACCGGTCCACCACGGTCGGGCACCACCTTGACCTGCGAGCTCCTGGGCAGCATGCCGAACACCGTCACCCTCGACGAGCCCATGGGTCGGAAATACCTGATCGGGAAGTCCGACACGCCGCCTGCCAACCCCAGTCTCTCTGCGCGCGCCTTGGCGCGGATCGGTGTGCGCAGGTCCAGCGCACCGTCGCCGCCTCCCATCAGCCTCGAAGGGGTGGCAGATCGCGTGCAGCGATTCGCGTCCGAGACCCGCGTGTCGGCACTCACCCGAGGCGTCGTGCGCACCAAATCGGTGGACGGTGCCGTCACGGGCAGCAAGGTCAGCGACGAGAAGGACGAGAACGGGCTCCGGGTCCGCCTCAGCCAGGTCGGCGAGATCCCTGTCGGCAAACCGCTGACGGATGATTTCACCCTGACCATCAAGCAGTGCGGCGGCTTCACGGCGGCGCTCGAGGCCCTCAGCGGACGCTTCCCGGTCTTTGCCCTCGTACGGAACCCGTTGTCCCTGCTCCTCTCCTGGCAGGCCGTGCCGATGCCCATCAGGGAGGGTCGTATTCCCGTGGGCGAGAGCCTGAGACCCGAGCTGGCCCGGGCCCTCGACCGGACCGACGACCGCATCGACCGACAGTTCTACTTGCTGACGTGGTTCTTCGGTGAGTTCGAACGCTGGCTTCCACCAGCGTCTGTGATTCGCTACGAGGACATCGTCGCCTCCGGAGGCACGGCGCTCGAGGTGGTGATCCCTGAGGCGGCGTCGTTCGGCAGCCAGCTCTCGGATCGCAACAGCAAGCGACCCCAGGGCGAGGATCACGACCTTCTCCATCAACTCGCGGAGCGACTCCTCTCGACCGATGGTCCGTGGTGGAAGTTCTACGACCGCGACGGCGTGACGGATCTGCTGGCCAAGATCTCGTAGAGATTCGACGGCTCGCAGACGCATCCCTCTGAGCCGGGTCCTCTCGGACCAGGGTCTGCGTCTCAGGAGAAGCGGACCGACAGGGCTCCGAGCGGGCCGAAGGCAACGTCGAGCGCGTCACCCGGCGCCACCGCCAGCGGCGGAGTGAGCGAACCGGCGATGATGCGCTGGCCGGACTCGAGCGCGGCACCATGGTCATGGAGGAAGTCCCGCACGAAGGCGGCGGTCACGGCAGGTTGCTCGGTCAGCGAACCGCGGCCTGCGGGCTCACCGTTCTTGGTCACGCACACGGTGACGGCGAAGGGGTCGACGCCGCTCATGTCGTCGCCGAAGACCACCCCGCGCTGACAGATGTTGACGGCGAGGACCGGCTCGATGTCATCGAAGGCGATGCCGAGATCGACCAGTTCGAGTGCGGGTGCCAGACCGACCACCGTCGGTGGACCGGTCCCGCCGAGCGGCCCGATCCGCAGGGCGACCTCGACCTCGACGGCCGGAGCGGACCAGCCGGTCAGCGAGACGGTCGCACCGTCGGGGTGGACGGAGCGGTCCACCAGATAGCCCACCACCGGGGTATGCAGCCCGAGGTGCTGCTGAATGGCCGGAGTGTTGAAGCCGATCTTCCAGCCCACCTGGCCGGCGCCCTCAGCCACTGCTGCATCCCTTTGGGCCAGAAGGACCCGCATCCCACGGGTCACCCCGGCGGACGAATCCTGGGTAGCCATGTTCGCAGTCTCGCGCGCCGTTCGGTTCAAGGGCCCGGTGCTCTGCCGGGCGGCGCCGCGATACCGTGCAGCGATGGGCATGGAACCCGGCGGGACATGAGATCGCTCACCGCGAGGCGGCCGTCCCAGAAGCCCCGCATCGTGATAGGGCGCCGACGCGGTCGAGGTGCGGTCAACAATGCGCGCACCGTCTTGTTCATCCGTGACTTCTTGGACTTCACCGGAGGACACCTGAAAACGTGGGACTACTTCGAACACGTCCGTGCGCATCCGCGCTTCGACGCGATGGTGCAACTGACGGACCGCTCGAAGTGGGACGAGACGAATCCGTGGTTCGGTTGTCCCGAGCTCGTGGTCCCCGAGCGCGATCGATTCGCCGCCGATGCCCTGTTCCTCGGCGGTATGTCGTGGACGCTGCTCCCCGAGCGCCAGCGACAGGACAGCCCGATCCCGATCATCAACATCATCCAGCACGTGCGCCACGCCGAAGAGCCGCGACTCGGGTGCCTTCGGTATCGGGCGATCCGGCTCTGCGTGAGTCCCGAGGTGACCGACGCCGTCGCTGCAACTGGCATTTGCAACGGTCCCCTTATCACGATCCCCAACGCCATCGACCTCCAGTCGCTCCCCGATCCCGTCCCCGACGAGGCACGCCAATTCGATCTCCTGATCGCCGGCAAGAAGGCGCCTGGCCTGGCTCGGTCGTTCGGCGGGCGCCTGGAGCGCTCCGGACGTCGCATCCGGGTTCTGGACGGTCTGGTGTCCCGCGGGGAGTTCCTCGAGGCGATCAACCAGGCCCGGGTCACGCTCTTTCTTCCCAATCCCACAGAAGGGTTCTTCCTGCCCGCGCTCGAGGCGATGGCGTTGCGGTCGGTCGTCGTCTGTCCCGACGTGGTCGGGAACAGGTCCTTCTGTGCCGACGGTGTCAACTGCCTCCGTCCTGAATTCGAAGAGGAGGCGATCTACGGTGCCACCGAGACCGCCCTGCGCCTGGGTGGCGCGGAGCGGGCGGATCTCCTCGCGGCAGGGTCGGAGGTCGCGGCTCAACATGATCTCCCGGGGGAAAGGGCGGCATTCAACGAGGTCCTGGACCACCTCGACGACCTGTACGAGAACGGGTGACATGCGCCTGAGAAGGCAGCCGGCCGGAGTAGAATGAGCGATCGTCGGCGTGTCGGCCCGGCGTTCGCAATCAGTCGCTGAGACGTGCCGGTGTGGTGGGTAGCCGTACCGGACCCCACGAATGCCGGAGGCGCACATGGCAGACATCGAGATCGGGATCTTCAAGTCGGGTCGCCAGGCCTACGGCTTGGACGACATCGCCATCGTCCCCAGTCGGCGGACCCGGGATCCCGAGGACGTGGACGTCTCCTGGGAGATCGACGCCTACAAATTCGGGCTGCCGGTGCTCGGCGCCGCCATGGACGGCGTGATGAGCCCGGCCACGGCCATTGAGCTGGGGCGACTGGGCGGCCTGGGCGTGCTCAACCTCGAGGGTCTCTGGACCCGCTATGAGGACCCCACAGCCCTCTTCGACGAGATCCGCGAGCTCGACGACGAGAAGGCCACGGCCCGGATGCAGCAGATGTACCAGGAGCCCATCATCCCCGAGCTGGTGACGGCCCGTATCAGACAGATGAAGGAGGCTGGGATCACCACGGCCGCCTCGGTCACACCCCAGAGGACGGAGTCGCTGGCGCAGGCCTGCCTGGCTGCCGAGCTCGACATCCTGGTCATCCAGGGCACGGTGGTCTCGGCCGAACACGTGTCCAAGACATCCGAGCCCCTGAACCTCAAGCGCTTCATTCGTGAATTCGACCTCCCCGTGATCGTGGGCGGGTGCGCCTCCTACCAGGCGGGACTGCACCTGATGCGCACGGGAGCCGTCGGCGTGCTCGTGGGCGTGGGCCCTGGCAACGCCTGCACCACCCGGGGCGTTCTGGGTCTCGGCGTGCCCCAGGCCACCGCCATCGCGGATGTGGCGGGTGCCCGCATGCGCCACCTCGACGAGACGGGTGTCTACGTCCACGTCATCGCCGACGGCGGCATGTCCAAGGGCGGCGACATCGCCAAGGCCATCGCCTGCGGCGCCGACGCCGTCATGCTGGGCTCGCCCCTCTCGTCCGCCTTCGAGGCGCCGGCCCGGGGCTTCCACTGGGGCATGGCCACCTTCCACCCGACGTTGCCCCGGGGGGCCCGGGTGCGCACGTCGGTGCGGGGCAGCCTGCGCGAGATCCTGCTCGGCCCCGCCCACGAGAACGACGGCCGCATGAACCTCTTCGGTGCCCTGCGCACCGCCATGGCGACCTGCGGCTACGAGACGGTGAAGGAATTCCAGAAGGCCGAGGTCATGGTGGCGCCGTCGCTCCAGACCGAGGGCAAGTTCTTCCAGCGCTCACAGGGCGTCGGGATGGGCCACTGAGCCCGATGGGCTCGACTCGGTGAGCACGACCGATACCGACACCGTCCTCGTCGTCGACTTCGGGGCCCAGTACGCCCGCCTGATCGCCCGGCGCGTGCGCGAGGCTCACGTCTACTCCGAGATCGTCCCGGCCAGCATCTCGGTCGAAGAGATCGTGGCCCGAGCGCCCAAGGGGATCATCTTGAGCGGCGGGCCCAAGTCCGTGTACGAGACGCCGGCTCCCTCCATCGACCCGGCCGTCTACGGGCTCGGCATCCCGATCCTCGGGCTCTGCTACGGCGCCCAGTCGATGGCGCTCCAGCTCGGGGGCACGGTGTCGCGCACCGGACAGGGCGAGTACGGGCGCACCGAGCTGACCCAGGCCGAGAAGTCGCCGCTGTGCCCGGATTGGCCGTCACGCTCGTCGGTATGGATGAGCCACGGTGACGCCATCACGGCGACGCCCGCCGGCTTCGTGGCCACGGCGATGACGCCCGGCGCGCCGGTGGCGGCCATGCACGACCCCGAGCGCCGGCTCTTCGGCCTGCAGTTCCACCCCGAGGTGGTGCACACCGACCGGGGCAGCGAGGTCTTCGACCACTTCCTCATGGACGTGTGCGGCTGCCTGCCGGGATGGACGCACGTGTCGATCATCGAGCAGCAGGTGGCCGCGGTGCGTGTCCAGGTGGGATCGGACCGGGTGCTCTGCGCACTCAGTGGCGGGGTGGACTCCGCCGTGGCGGCGGCGCTGGTGCACAAGGCGGTGGGCGATCAGCTGACCTGTGTCTTCGTCGACACCGGGCTCATGCGGGCCGGCGAGGCGGACCAGGTCGAGGACACGTTCCGGCGCCAGTTCAAGGTCGATCTGCTGCACGTGAAGGCGGCCGACCGCTACTTCACCGCATTGGCCGGGGTGACCGACCCCGAGCGCAAGCGCAAGATCATCGGCGAGCTCTTCATCCGCATCTTCGAGGAGGTGGCCCGGGACCTGGGCGCCGGCCAGGGAGGGGGCGAAGCCGGTGTGACCGGACACGGAGACGGGCCGCGCTTCTTGGTGCAAGGGACGCTCTACCCCGACGTCATCGAGTCCGGGAGCGACACCGCGGCCAACATCAAGTCGCACCACAACGTGGGTGGCCTGCCCGAGGACCTCTCCTTCGAGCTCGTCGAACCGCTGCGTCTCCTCTTCAAGGACGAAGTGCGGGCCGTGGGCGAGGAGCTCGGCCTGCCCCACGAGATCGTGTGGCGCCAGCCCTTCCCCGGTCCGGGACTCGGTGTGCGCATCATCGGCGAGGTGACGCCCGAGCGGGCCGAGATCCTGCGCGACGCCGACGCCGTCGTGGTCGAGGAGATCCGCCGGGCCGGCCTCTACCGCGAGCTGTGGCAGAGCTTCGCCGTCATGCCGGCCGTGCGCACCGTCGGCGTGATGGGCGACGGTCGAACCTACGCCTATCCCATCGTCATCCGGGCCGTCACCAGCGACGACGCGATGACGGCGGACTGGGCCCGCCTGCCCTACGACCTGGTCGAACGCATCGCCTCGCGCATCATCAACGAGGTGGAGGGCGTGAACCGGGTGGCCCTCGACGTCACGTCGAAGCCGCCCGGGACCATTGAGTGGGAGTGAGCACAGCGTCGGCTTCGAAGTCGGGCGGTGGCGGGACCCGGCAGCTGTTCGACACCTCGGACGAAGGCTTCGGCGCGGCGGCGGCTGCAGCGGCTGCGGCCGACGGGCCCGACTCCGGAGAAGACGCCATGGCGCCGGAGGCCACCGCCGCCGACGCTCCGGATGGCTCGGAAGCGGTCGACGGGGCTGACGACGGGCGCCGGCGCCGGCATCGTTCGGCCACGAAGCAGGGAGCCTTCGCCGGCAATCCGGCGGCCCTGGTCGACGATCTGACGCTGCCCCAGCGCGCCGCGGTGGAGCACCGCGGCGGTCCGTTGCTGATCGTGGCGGGTGCCGGCTCGGGCAAGACGCGGGTGTTGACCAGGCGCATCGCCCACCTCATGGCGACGGGCGACGCCCCACCCTGGGGCATCCTGGCCATCACCTTCACCAACAAAGCAGCGGACGAGATGCGGCGCCGGGTGGCGGAGCTGGTGGGCCCGGCGGCCGACAAGATGTGGGTCTCGACCTTCCACTCGGCCTGCTTGCGCATTCTGCGCACCAACGCTGACCGCCTCGGATACCGGAGCGCGTTCACCGTCTACGACGACACCGACTCGCGCCGGCTGGTCGAGATGATCACGTCCGAACTCGGCTACGACCAGAAGCGGCTGCCCTCGCGGGCGGTGCAAGGCGTCATCAGCCAGGCCAAGTCGGAGCTGATCGACTTCGAGTCCTTCCGGGAGGAGGCGCTCCGCGGGCCGGATCCGTTCCGCAAGCGCATCGCCGAGATTTACGCGCAATATCAGCACCGGCTGCATGCGGCCAACGCGCTCGATTTCGACGATCTTCTGATGGTGACGGCCAACCTGCTGCAGGCCTTCGACGACGTGCGGGCCTCCTACCAGGAGCGCTTCCGCCACGTCCTGGTGGACGAGTTCCAGGACACCAACCACGCCCAGAACGAGATCGTCAAACTGCTGGGCGAGGCCCACGGCAACGTGTGCGTGGTGGGTGACTCCGATCAGTCGGTCTACCGCTGGCGGGGTGCGGACATCCGCAACATCTTGGAGTTCGAGCGGGCCTTTCCCAACGTGACGACGATTCTGTTGGAGCAGAACTTCCGCTCGACCCAGACGATCCTCGATGCGGCCAACGCGGTGATCGCCAACAACATCGGCCGCCAGCCCAAGGAGCTCTTCACCGTGGGCGACACCGGTGAGCCGGTCAAGCGCTACCGGGCCGAGGACGAGCGCGACGAGGCGGCCTGGGTGTCCGGCGAGATCCTGCGCCTGCACGCGTCCGGGGGTCTGACCTGGGGTGACATGGCTGTCTTCTACCGGACCAACGCGCAATCGCTTCCGCTCGAGACCTCCATGAAGTTCAGCGGCATCCCCTACAAGGTGGTGGGCGGAGCCAAGTTCTACGACCGCAAGGAGATCAAGGACATCCTCGCCTACGTGCGCGTCCTGGCCAACCCCGACGACGAGGTGTCGGCCCGGCGCGTCGTCAACGTGCCCAAACGCGGCATCGGTGACACCTCGGTGGCCCGCATGGCGGCCTGGGCCCAGACCGAAGGGATGACCTTCGGCGCGGCGATCGACCGGGCCGAGGAGGCCGGGCTCACCGGCAAGGCCCTCAAGGGGGCCGAGGCGCTGGCCAAGACGCTGGCGGAGCTGCGTCCGCTGGTGCAGACGGTCAACCCGGCCGACTTCGTCCAGCTGGTGGCCGACCGCACCGGCTACTTGGGCGAGCTGGTGGCCGAGCACACGCACGAGGCGGACGGCCGGATAGAGAATCTCGCCGAGCTCGCCACGCAGGCGGGGGACTTCGACGACGTGTTGGGTTTCCTCGAGACGGTCGCCCTCGTGGCCGACTCGGACGAGCTCGACACCGATGGCACCCGGGTCTCGCTCATGACGCTGCATACGGCAAAGGGGTTGGAGTACCCGGCCGTATTCGTGGTGGGGCTGGAGGAGGGGATCTTCCCGCACTTTCGCTCGTTGTCGGAGCCGAGTGAGCTCGAGGAGGAGCGCCGGCTCTTCTATGTGGGGATCACCCGCGCCCGCCAGCACCTGGCCATTTCGCACGCCTGGTCAAGGACCACCTGGGGACGCACCCAACCGGCCATGCCCAGCCGCTTCGTCACCGAGGTGCCCTCACACCTGGTCGACGACGTCGGGCTGGGCTCTCCCCGGCGGGGGACCGGCTACGACGACGATCGCCTCGAGGGCGCCACCTTCTCGCCGGCCATCCCGCTGGCCGACCGCAGGCGGGTGGCCTCGAGCACCGGCGGCCCCTCGGGCGCAGCCCGAACAGGCCCGAGGGGCAGCACCGGCGCCGAGGAGCTGGCTCTGGCCCGGGGCGATGAGGTCATGCACGACCACTGGGGCCGAGGGATCGTGGTGGCGACGAAAGGCGAAGGGGCCCGGGCCCAGGCGACGGTCGACTTCGACACGGTGGGAAAGAAGAACCTGCTGCTGTCGGCCACCCCGTTGCGTCGGGCCTGATCGCTCCGAGCGGTTTCGCAATGTCGAGACGGATTCAACGTCGCGCTCCTCTTCAGGGATAGACGAGCATGGCTGTGGTGTGCGATATTCGGGTCGTGCGCGGTCGGCAGCGATTGGTCGCGAGCGTTGGCTCACCGCGATGAGGATCAAATCCGTCCTCCGATCGGCGCAGCGCGCGGTCACGCCTCCGGCAGACGAATCGCCGACGTCCGCCGGCTCGGAGTCCATGCCCGACGGTGTCGCACCGAACCCTCCAAATCCCGAGGTTCTCGGGAAGTTTCGCCTCTTCGCTGTCGTGAAGTCCTGGATGGACGGGGACATCATCGAGGCGACGGTCCGCAATGCATTCCTGCAGGGGGTCGAGCAGGTCTTCGTGATCGACAACGGCAGCGAAGACGGCACCGTCGCCCGAGCCGAAGCGGCGGGTGCGGTGATCGCCGAGGTGTACCACACGAAGCAGTTCAACCCGCGCCTGGCCCAGGTCCTCATCAACGGCGTGGTCGCCCGCGAATCACTGCGTTGCGGCGAGCAGTACATCTGGTGGCTCCACCTCGACAGTGACGAATTCCCCGAGGGTCCGGACGGACTCACCGTCAGGGACTACCTGGCCGGCCTGGATCGTCGGTTCCGGATCGTCGGAGCGGACTTCTTGAACCATCTGCCGAGCGGCAAGCCCGAATACCTCAGCGGATTCCATCCGCTCGACTTTCAACCCCTCTACTACGCCTACCGCCCGACGTGGACTCCTCCCTGTGGCAACGCGACCCACTGGAAGCACCCATTGCAGCTCTTCGACGCCGAGGCGCCCTTCATCCGGTGCGAAGGGGGTGCCCACCACGCAATCGGCGGGCTCCCCGGCGAGCGTGCCGAGCCGGATCGGGCCATCGTCGTCCATCACTTCCAGTACCGGGAGGAGGGGGTCTCGCGGGAGAAGCTGCGACGTGTCCTCGACCCGGGTGCCTCGAGAGCACTCCCGACCCGTCCTTTGACCAGTTTCAACGTTCGGATGCGTTCGCTCGACGCCGTCTACGGCCAGCGCTGGGACGAGGTCGAGACGACGGGCGGCCTGACGATCGCCGACAGCGCCATCGAGACCTGGGCCGGCGTAGGAGGGACGCGGCGCTGGTATGCCCCCGCTGAGCTCGAGGCGGCGCGACGGGCGTCGGCCGGTACCGGCTGAATTCGACGGGGTCGCTCCTGATCGGCCGGAGGGCCGGGAGCGGATCGAGGACGTCCGAGCAGCCGGTCTGGCGTCCGGACCAGGCCTTCCGTATCCTTGGGCTGTCATGAAACGTCCCTACAGGGTGGTTGTGGCCAAGCCCGGCCTGGACGGCCACGATCGGGGGGCAAAGGTGATCGCCCGAGCACTGCGCGACAGCGGTTTTGAGGTCGTCTACACGGGCTTGCACCAGACCCCCGAGCAGGTGGTCCAGGCGGTCGTTCAGGAGGACGCCGACGCCGTCGGCCTCTCGCTGCTCTCGGGCGCCCACCTCACCCTGGTGCCCAAGGTGATGAAGCTGCTCGGAGAGAGCGGCCGAGGGGACGTGCTGGTGATCGTCGGGGGCATCATTCCCGAGGGCGACATCCCGACGCTCGAGGAGCAGGGCGTAGCCGCGGTCTTCACCCCCGGCGCTCCGCTCGACTCCATCGGATCGTGGTTGGCCGATGCGCTCGATGCGCGCGAGGAGGCCCTCCAGGCCTAACCCCAGCCACCGGCGGGGTCCACTCGGGTCCCGCCGTTTTCCCTCACGACACGACACGGGTCCGTCCGGCCCCGAGCGCGACACCGAACCATTTACGCAACGAAGGAGACAGCACCCACAGTGGACCTCTACGAGTACCAGGGCAAGCAGTACTTCGCCCGCTTCGGCATCCCGGTCTCACCGGGCGGCGTGGCTGACACGGTCGACGAGGCGGTCGAGCAGGCCGAGGCCGCCGGTTACCCGGTGGTGGTCAAGGCTCAGGTCAAGGTGGGTGGGCGTGGCAAGGCGGGCGGAGTGAAACTGGCCGCTGATGCGGACGAGGTCCGCCTGCACGCCGGCAACATCCTCGGCCTCGACATCAAGGGCCATGTCGTCACGCGTCTCTGGGTCGAGCACGCATCGGACATCGCCAAGGAGTACTACGCGAGCTTCACCCTCGACCGTCCCGCCAAGCTGCACCTCGGGATGCTGAGTGCCGAGGGCGGGGTGGAAATCGAAGAGGTGGCGGAGAACAACCCAGATGCCATCGCCCGCATCCACGTCGACCCGGTGGAGGGATTGAGCGAGGCGGCGGCACGGGAGTGGGTCGACCGGGCCGAGCTCGACCCAGAAGCGCGGGAACAAGCGGCGACGCTGCTGGTGCGGCTCTACCACTGCTACGTCGAGGGTGACTGCGATCTGGCCGAGATCAACCCCTTGATCCTCACGCCCGAAGGCAAGGTGCACGCGCTCGATGCCAAGGTGACGCTGGACGAGAACGCTGCCTTCCGCCACCCCGAGTGGGAGGAGTACGAAGACGACTCAGGCATCGATCCACGCGAGAAGATGGCCAATGAGAAGGGTCTCAACTACATCGGGCTCTCTGGCAGCGTGGGCATCATCGCCAACGGCGCCGGTCTGGCCATGTCGACCCTCGACGTCGTCACCCAGGTGGGCGGCACGGCGGCCAACTTCCTTGACATCGGGGGCGGGGCCAATGCCGATGTGATGGCGGCTGCGCTCGAGGTGATCAACGCCGACCCGGCCGTCAAAGCGATCTTTGTCAACATCTTCGGAGGTATCACCCGAGTGGACGAGGTGGCCAAGGGCATCATCGAGGCCATCAGCCGGGTCACGCTGAGCTCGCCGGTGGTGATGCGGCTGGACGGCACCAACGCCGAAGAGGGCCGGGCTCTGCTGGCCGACCACTTGTCCGACTCGCTGATCGCCGAACCCACGATGCTCGATGCCGCCCGCCGGGCCGTGGCCCTGGCCAACGCCTGAGCCGACCGACCCTTCCACCGAGAGAACCGAGAGAACCGAGAGAACGTGAGCATCTTCGTCGACGAGACCACCAAAGTCGTGATCCAGGGCATCAGCCCCACCAGCCAGGGCCTGTACCACGGGAAGCGCAACAAGGCCTACGGCACCCAGATCGTCGGAGGCACCAACCCCAAGCGCGGCGGCGAGGAAATCGAGGGCATTCCCGTGTTCGCCTCCGTGGCCGAAGCGGTCAAGGAGACCGGCGCGACGGCCTCCTTCATCTCGGTGCCACCTCGGGGCGCCGCCGACGCGATCATGGAGGCGGCGGAGGCGGGTATCTCCTTCATCGTGTGCATCACCGAGGGCATCCCGGCCCAGGACGAGGCGGTGGCCTACAACCGCCTGGTCGAGGAGTTTCCGAACACCCGGCTGCTCGGGCCCAACTGCCCGGGGATCATCAGTCCGGGAAAGTGCAACATCGGAATCACCTCGGGTGACATCGCCATGCCCGGCGGGCCGGTTGGCATTGTGTCGCGCTCGGGAACGCTGACGTACCAGGCCCTGCACGAGCTCTCGCAGCAAGGCATAGGGCAGACGACCTGCGTTGGCATTGGTGGTGACCCGGTCCCGGGCACCAACTTCATCGACTGCCTGCGTGCCTTCCAGGAGGACCCTGACACCAAGGCCATCATGATGATCGGCGAGATCGGCGGGTCCGAGGAGGAACGGGCGGCCGAGTTCATTGAGGAGAACGTGACCAAGCCCATCGCGGCGTATATCGCCGGCGTCACCGCTCCGCCCGGGCGCAAGATGGGCCACGCCGGCGCCATCATCTCCGGCTCCTCGGGCACGGCCCAGGCGAAGATGAAGGCCCTGTCGGCCGCAGGTGTCGAGGTCACGCAGAACCCAACGGAGTGCGGCGAGAAGATGGTGGCGATCGTCCGGGGGCTGGACTGAGGCAGCAGGCCCGCGCTGGGGCTCCGGCTCTTTGAAAGACTTTGATCAATCGTTTTTGTGGCTCGTGTTTTTTCGTCCCCACTGCAACTAGGGTTAATCCAGGAGAAAGCTGACATTTGACGCTGTTGAGTTTCAGAGGTCCTATGCCATAGTCGTTGGGTGCGGTGGATCGACATCTCCAAGTTGGAGGGAAAGGCGGGCAACGAGCTCGCAGCGAGATTCCGACTGGCCGATCCGTTCCCTCACATCGTCGTCACGGATCTCGTCAAAGACGAGGCACTGGAGGCGGATCGAGCTTTCCCCGATTGTTCCTGGGAAGGTTGGGCCGATCGCAGTTCGGAGTTCCAGCCCGGCAAGTGGAGCTGTCGCGACATCGACATCATGCCGCAGATCATGCAGGAGATCATCGGGGAGCTTTCGGGGCCGCGTGCCCTCCGCGCCTTTTCGACCATCACCGGAATCAATTCCCTGCTTCCCGATCCGTTCCTGGAGGGTGGCGGACTGAACTACGTGGAACCAGGCGGCAAGCTCGTACCCCACACCGACTTCCACGACCACCCGTACCTGCACCTCTATCGGCGGGTGAATGTGCTCCTCTATCTCAACAGAGGCTGGAAGCCCGCCGATGGCGGAGAGGTCGCATTGTTCAACCTGGGCAGCCACGAGCCGGCGGTGATCGTCCCGCCAATGTTCGGCACCTGCGTGATTTTCGCCACGGACCACCGCTCGGTTCATAGCGTGATGCCCGTGTCCGCGCCGGACGGCCAGCGCAAGTCGGTCGCGCTCTACTACTACACGGTCGAACGGGCGACGGTCTTCGGCGGTGACCGACGTACCTACTGGTACGACCCGGAGAAATCACGCGTCACCGGGCCGACCGCCAAATTGCGGCTGGGTGCCAGGAAGGCCGCGCTCCGAGCATCGAAGTTGCTCTTCCGGGCGGCCAATCGGGTCGACCCGCAGCGACCGGACGTGGTCTGATTCCTCAGCGACGCCCGGGAGAGAAAGCTCCCCGGAATTTCCCGGCGTCGCGGGATCGCTAGCGTCTGGGCATGTTGCGAACTCGGAGCCGGACGAAAGGCCGGGTACCCGCCGGAGAGTCTGGCCGCGGCGCTACTGTCTCGAGCACACGGTCCGTGGGTCGCCTGCGGGAATACCGCACGTGCCGTTCGAAAGGGGGACGGGGAAGCGGACTGCCACGAGCACCGCGCTCCTGACGAGCAATGGCTGTCGACGGCACAGCAAACGGCGAGAGCGAAGGGAGCGGCGTCCGCGGCTTCCTCGCCGCCCGCCGCCGAGACCGGTCGGGCGCGCCGCTCCGGCTGACGGACCTCGAGAAGCCGGACCAACGACGTGCTCTTCTCCGGTTCGGGGTAACCGTGTTGCTGTCCTGGACCCTCATTTTTGGTGCCTATTTCGCTCTGCCGATCGGGCGCGAGTCGGGACTCCGGGCTGGGCTGAGGCTCGCCGTCGATCTGGCGCTCGTGAGTGCGGTTGTGCTCTGGCAGATCCGCCGAATCTCCACGGCATTGTTGCCGGAGCTCCGGGCGATCGAGGCGTTGGGCATCGTGGTCGGTGTGTTCCTGGTCGCGTTCTCTTCGATCTACCTGGCAATGTCCCACGAAGCTTCTGGGACCTTCTCCCGGGATCTCGATCACGTTCAAGCCCTGTACTTCACCATCTCCGTCTTCTCGACAGTCGGGTTCGGGGACATCACGCCCCGTACTGACCCGGCCCGCCTCGTCGTGGCCGCGCAGATGTTGTTGAACCTGGTCATCATCGGCGCCGTGGTGCGGTTGCTCTTGGATGCCGCGCGTAATCGGGTGATGCCGAACGCCGTTTCGTCCACAGATGGACCGGAATCGCCTTGAGCAAGTCGGAGAAGGGATGTCAGAGCCGTCAGTGATGACAGCGGCCGCGGTGAGCCGAGGTACGGACCGCCCCTGCCTACAGACTCGGCGCCGATTCGACAAACGAAGGAATTTTTGGGCGGAGGGACGCCGGCGATGTCGGCCTCCGCTCGACTTTCGCCCGCGAATTGTCTCGTGGCTAACATGAGGCTCGTGCCTGTTGCCTTCTGCATCGGCCTGAACCGGACCGGCACGACCACATTCGGCGACGCCTGCGAATTGCTCGGCTTTACGCGGATGGGCTGGACCTACAGTCAGGCCGAGTTTCCGAGTCACCGCCTCATGCGGTTCTGGGAAAAGGGCAATCTCGATGGCCTGATCGAGACAGCGACAAGCTACGACGTGCTCGAGGACCTCCCGTGGCCGCTGGTGTACCGAGAGATGGCCGAAGCCTTTCCCGACGCGGAAATTTGCACTCACACGGCGGTCATCGGCTGACGAATGGCTTGCCAGCATCGTAAAGCACACTGCGGGTGCCGGCGAATACGGGATGCACGCCAAGATCTATGGATCGACCAGTGCGGGACGGGACCCTGAGCTTTACCTGGCCTACTACGACCGGCATCTGTCTGAGGTTCGCGAGTTCTTCGCCGGCTCGGATCGATTCGTCGAACTCTGCTGGGAGGACGGCGACGGGTGGCCGCAACTCTGCGGGCTTCTCGGCGTCCCCGAGCCCGACGTGAACTTCCCGCATTCGAACCCCGCAGGGTCGCACCCTCCACGGAGGCGGAGGCGGCGAAAATGGGTCATCCGTAAAGCCAGGAAGCTACGGCGCCGAGCGAGAAGACTCCTCGAGTCCTGACCCCGCGGGGCTGGCGCAGGCTTAGGGCGACCGTGCGAGGCTCCTAGATTCTCTCAGTTCTCGAAGGTGTATCCCTCGAGCACAGGTCGCGACTCGATGATCTTGTCGACCTGCTGACGCTCCGACCCCGACCACTCGAACCGGGTACGGCTCCGGCGTCCTCCTGGGTCGGCCAGGGCCGCGCATGCCTTGACGTACCCAGAGGGCGCGTCCACCCCGATGAAGCGGCAGAGGTCGGTCAGGGATTCAGCAGCGTTCTTCGTGAACTCCTCGTAGCGCACCTCGAAGAGCTCGTCGGAGTGCAACCGCCCGCAAACGTCCGTCACGGCAACGCCAAGGCTCCGGTAGATCTCGATGGCGCGGGCGACCGGGAGATCGCGATTGTGAGCGATCGATGCGATGTTGTCGAACGGATTGCGAATGATGTGGAGCACACGGATCGGCACTTTGACGACTCGGCGTAGACGATCGAGCAATGCGGGATCCCGGTGGATGCGCCGTGCCGCCCGTCCCGAATGCTTGTCCCCGATTACCCGCAAATGCACGAAGCGACCTTGATCCCCCGAGTCGAGGGCGTAGTCGAACCCATTCCATCGTCGATCCACCGCAGCGAACTGCCGATCCCGACGCAGGAGGATTCCAAACAGCTGATTGCGCGTGATGCCGGGACGGACATACCGAAAGAGATCGCTCTCGTGAGCGATGACCATCTCGGGATGGGCGTTGAGCATGGAACCAATGAGTGTGCTGCCACTGCGCGGGTAGCCGACCAGGAAAAAGACGCGCTCGACATCACGGAAATCCCGACGGTACTTGACACCGTCGACGGTTGCCGCCGCCACGAACCTCCCGAAATCGAGCCAGGTCGTCGGTTTCGAAAGCTGGACGTCGATGCCCGGCTCGCCGGCGATCTCTTCCCGCCCGGACGGTATGGCGGCTTCGCTCACCGGAAAGGCGATCCGCGTCCGTCCGACCGCGGTGTGACTGCCCGATCGGTCGGCTCGCCGGGCCGGGTCCCACGGGTCGGTGGTGCGAAGAACGTGTCACATGCCAAGAAGAGGGTCCCTCGAATCCGATGCTGCTCGAGCAGTTTCACTATAGGAGGGCAGGACGGTCGATTTTGCCAGAGACCCCGGCGAATGCATCCGATGGGCAGCCCCCAAGCGTCGACGTCCCGGCGCCGGGCGGGGTCCCTGTCGGCCGAGTCCCGCTGCCCGGTTCACTAGATTGAACCCGTGCGTCTTGCCGTTCTCGTCTCAGGATCGGGGACGATTCTCCAGGCCATGTTCGACGTCGGCCTTCCGATCTCCGTCGTGCTCGCCGACAGAGAGTGCGCCGGCCTGGAGATCGCCACGGCTCATGGTGTGCCCGCGGAACTGGTCGGCCGCTCGGCGTACGGGGGCTTCGGCGCCGACTTCGATCGAGACGCCTACAGCGCGGCGGTCGCCCGCACGCTCGGCCCCCACCGGATCGACCTCTTGGCGATGGCTGGCTTCGGAACGCTGCTGGCCCAGCCCATGCACGTCGCCTTCCCTGGGCGCATCCTCAACACCCACCCGTCGCTCCTCCCTGCCTTTCCCGGTTGGCACGCCGTACACGACGCCCTGGCGGCCGGGGTCAGCGAGACGGGCTGCACCGTGCACCTGGCCACTCTCGAGATGGACGCCGGCCCGATCCTGGCCCAGGAGAAGGTGCAGATCGTCTACCGCGACACGGAGGAGTCGCTCCACGAGCGGATCAAGGTCGTCGAGCGCAGGCTTTACCCGGCCACCATCGCCTGGGCCCTCGGTGAGCTCGAGGCGGGCCGAGAGATCGAATCGCCCCGCATGGCGTCGCCTGAGACGCAAGCGGAATCTGCCGAATTCGCGCAAGCCGCCGGTCCCTCCCTCCTGAGTCGAGCCCGAACCAGGGCGGACACATCCTGGCGCCGCGCCACGGCCGACGTCCGGCCCTGGCCCGACATCATGATCATCGGCGCGCAGCGAGGCGGGACCACCTCCATGCGGAAGTGGCTCGGCGCCCACCCGGGCGAGAGGGTCTTCCAGCTCGGTGAAGCCCACTTCTTCGACAACTACTACGGCCGCGGGGAGCGCTGGTATCGCGCCCAGTTCCCGACAGGACTGAGGCGACAGCGCCGCGTCGAGTCGTCCCCCTACATGCTGTTCCATCCTCTCGCGCCGCTCAGAGCGGCGCGAGACCTTCCCTCGAGCACCCAGTTCGTCGCGCTTCTCCGCGAGCCGGCCGACCGGGCCCTCTCCCAGTACCGGCGAGAGCGTGCCAAAGGACGCGAGCGCATGACCTTCGCTGACGCGCTGGCTTCTGAGGAAGAGCGCCTCCGGGGCGAGACGGAAAGAGTGTCGCGCGACGAACTGAGCCTCCCTCATCAGTTCCAGTCGTATCGTGCCCGCGGTTTGTACGCCGAGCAGATCGACCGCTGGTACAGGGCCGTGGGCCGCGACCGGGTCAAGGTGGTGGAGAGTGAGCGCTTGTACGCGGAGGAGTCGGTTGCCCGCGACCTCCTTCAGTGGCTCAATCTTCCGGTCGAAACCGAGCCGTTCCCTTCGCTCAACGCTTCGCCCGAGCCCACCGCCGAGGACATGGAGGCGCTCGAGGAGTTGCGCGGGTGGTACGAGCCTTACAACGAGAAGCTCTTTGACCTCCTGGGGTGGCGTCTCTGGGTCGCATAGGTGGTCGTGAGCGGCCGGCGTCTGTTCTGCCCATTGCGAGCTGGAACATCTGGCGAAAAACGAATCGACGGGGCCAGAAGGAAGACCCGTGCGGTCTAGATTGTCCGGCGTGCCCGTGCCCGTCCTTCTTGGGACTCTTCTGAAAGCAATGTGTGTCGCAGGAGCTCCTGTACGCACGGTGCAAACTGACCGTGCCTTTGGTGCGATCGACCGCTCGCCGGCCGAGTCACGGCTCGTCGAGCGGTGAGCGGCGGGTTCCCGCGCAGGGTCGCCAGCGAAGCGAAGCTGGCCGGGAAAGCAACCGCGCGGGCCTGGCGCGTGGCCACGGCGGACCTACGGCCCATGCCGGGCATCGTGATCATCGGGGCCCAGCGCGGCGGGACGACCTCGTTGCACACGTGGCTCTGTTCTCACCCAGAAGTGGCGCCAGGGATCGTCAAGGAGGTTCACTACTTCGACGGCGCCTACGCAAAGGGAGAGCGGTGGTACCGCTCCCACTTCTTCGTCAACTCCCACTCACGAACCCAGGTCGAAGCTTCGCCCTACATGCTCTATCACCCACTGGCCGCAGTCCGGGCAGGCCGCGATCTCCCTCAGGCCACTCGTTTTGTGGTACTCCTCCGTGAGCCGGCGGAGAGGGCCCTCTCGCACTACCAGTTCCAGCGCAAGAAGGGTCGCGAGAGTGAGACCTTCGCTCGCGCCCTCGAGCTCGAGGAGTCGAGGCTCGAAGGGGCCGAGGAGACGGTGGCTCGAGGCGAGCGCAGCCGAGCGCACCGTTTGTTTTCCTACCGGTCACGCGGGCTCTATGCAGAACAGCTCACCCGCTGGTTCGCTGCCGTCGGCCGTGAGCGGATCCTGATCATGGAGAGCGAACGGTTGTTCGGCGACCTGTCGGCACAGGGCGAGCTGCTGAACTCGCTCGATCTCTCACCCATGACGACACCGTTCCCGGCGCTCAACGCGACGGCTGGTCCCAGTCCAGATGACGCCGCGACCCGGGATCGGTTGCGGGGATCGTTCGACGCCGACAACGAGGCGCTCTTCGACCTCCTCGGTCGCCGCTTCTGGGCGCGTTGACCAGGCCTGACGTGACGCAGCCGGCGCCGCCGAGGGTGTGTTCAGCCACTAGATTGAGCTGAGCGCCCCGGCCTCGAACCGAGTTCTGGGGTCAGGTCGGCCCAGCGAGGCGTCGTCGGGCCTCGTGACTGGGCGCCGGTGCGATTGCCGAACCAGAAAGGGAGCTGACGAGGACATGGTGTGGTGAGGGCGCTCCTTTCGGTCTATGACAAAGACGGTCTGATCGAGCTCGCTCAAGGGCTCTCCGACCTCGGTTGGGAGTTGGTGGCCAGTGGCAATACCTCGGCCAAGCTGAACGAGGCCGGCATCGTGCACCGCGAGGTGGCCGAGGTGACCGGCTCGCCCGAAATGCTGGGTGGCCGGGTCAAGACCCTCCACCCCAAGATCCACGGCGGCATCCTGGCTGATCGCTCCAAGCCCGAGCATCTGGCCGATCTGGAGGCGAACGGCATCGAGGGTATCGACCTGGTCGTCGCCAACCTCTACCCGTTCTCCTCGGACCCCTCCATCGAGCTCATCGATATCGGCGGCCCGACGATGGTACGGGCCGCGGCCAAGAACCATCAGCACGTGGGTGTGCTCACCTCGCCTTCGGACTACCCCGTCGCCCTGGAGGAGATCCGTCGCTCCGGAACCTTGAGCGCCGCAACGCGGCGTCGACTGGCCCGGGCGGCCTTCGCCCACACTGCCGCCTACGACGCCGCCATCGTGGCTTGGCTCGATGAGGGCGGCCCCAGCCCGGTGGCGCAGCTCGAAGGCGCCATCGAGGCCGACCGGGAGGAGGCTGCACTGGCGGCCGTCCTGCCTCGGACCCTGCACCTCACCCTCGAGCGCACTGAGGTCCTCCGTTACGGCGAGAATCCGCACCAGCGTGGCTCTCGCTATCGGACTGCCGGTACTCGCAGCTGGTGGGACGACATGGTCCAGCACGCCGGAAGTCCCCTGTCGTATCTCAATCTCTTCGACGGGGACGCGGCCTGGCGTCTGGTGCACGAGCTGGCGTCGGACTCGGGCGAGCGAGCGGTGGCCATCATCAAGCACGCCAACCCGTGCGGTGCCGCCGTGGCCGGCGACCTGGTCACCGCGTACGAGCGTGCGCTCGAATGCGACCCGCTCTCGGCTTTCGGCGGCGTCGTGGCTATCGGCGGCGACGTGACGGCGCGGGAGGCCGAGGCCATCGCGGCCGGTCCTCAGGCCGACGTGATCATTGCGGCCTCGTACAGCGACGAGGCACGCAAGGCCCTGATCGCCCGCCGAAAGGCGACACGCCTCCTCTCTGGACCGGCGCCCGAGCGGGTCGTGCGACAGCTCCGCAGCCTGGGGTCGAGTGTGCTCGTCCAGGATGTCGACGCGTTCGTCTCACCGCGCCGCGACTGGGAGATCGTGACCAAGCGCCAGCCGACCGACGAAGAGTGGCGAGACCTGGTGCTGGCCTGGCGAGTGTGCGGCCGCACGACCTCCAATGCAATCGCCATCGTGACCGATGGGCAAGCCGTTGGCGTCGGTGCGGGCCAGCAGTCCCGGGTGGTGGCCGCCGAGATCGCCGTGCAGAAGGCCGGTGCGCGGGCCAAGGGTGGCGCCGGCGCCAGCGACGCCTTCTTCCCATTTCCTGACGGGCTGCTCGTCCTGGCCGAGGCCGGTGTGACGGCCGTCGTGCAGCCCGGAGGGTCGGTCAGGGACGGCGAAGTCATCGCGGCGGCCGATGAGGCCGGTCTGGCCATGGTCACCACAGGCGAACGGCACTTCAAGCACTGATGAGCGCCGTCCTTCTCGACGGCGAGCCGGTGGCCGCCCGCATCCGCGCCGAGGTGGCCGACCAGGTGGCCGTGCTGGCCACCGAAGGTGTGCACGTGGGCCTCGGCACCATCCTCGTAGGTGACGACGCTCCGAGCGAGCGGTACGTGGCCATGAAGCACGAGGACTGCGCCAGCGTCGGAATCTACTCGGCCGGTGAGCACCTGCCCGCGGGTGCCACCCAAGCCGAGGTACTTCGGGCCATCGCCGCCATGAACGCGGATCCGAAAGTCAGCGCTTTCCTGGTCCAGCTCCCCCTGCCCGACGGGCTCGACGAGGAAGGCGCCCTCCTGGCTGTCGATCCCAACAAGGACGTCGACGGGCTTCACCCGATCAACCTGGGTCGCTTGGTCCTCGGGACGCCTGGCCCGATGCCCTGCACGCCCTTCGGCATCGTCGAATTGCTGCACGCCTACGACGTCCCGGTCGAAGGCCGTCACGTCGTGATCATCGGTCGCGGTGTCACCATCGGGCGGCCACTGGCGAACATGCTCACCCTGAAGCGTCCCGGATTCAACGCCGCCGTCTCCGTGGTGCACACAGGCGTCCAGCCCGATGACATGGCGGCCCTCACGCGCACGGCTGACATCGTCGTGGCTGCCGCTGGTCGACCTCACATGTTGACTCCTGACATGGTCAAGCCCGGAGCAGCCGTCGTCTCGGCGGGCACGACGTTCGAGGGTCGCAAGCTGATCCCCGACGCACACCCCGGTGTGGCCGAGGTGGCGGGTTTCATCACGCCGCGACTGGGCGGGGTGGGCCCGATGACGCGTGCCATGCTGTTGCGTAACGCTTTGCGCGCTGCCGAGTTGGCGGCGCCGTGAAGACCCGGCCGGCGGAAGCCGGGGAAGGCAGGTGCAGGTGCAGGTGAAGAACAGGGAGTACTCGGAGCGCCCCTGGGGCAGCTATACGGTGCTCGATGACGAGGCACCGGACCACAAGGTCAAGCGTCTCGTCGTCCACCCGGGGAAGCGACTGAGCTACCAACGGCACACCAAGCGGGCCGAGCATTGGTTCATCGTCTCCGGCACGGCCACGGTGACCCTCGACGGCGTGGTGACGGAGCTCCAGCCGGGAGACTCCATCGATATCCCGCTGGACGGCGCGCACCGGATGGCGAACGAGGGTGACTCCGACGTGGTCCTCATTGAGGTGCAGCACGGCACCTATTTCGGCGAGGACGATATCGTCCGCCTGGAGGACGACTACGGCCGGGTGCCCACTCTGTGACACGGATTGCCGACCTCCTGACGGCCGGGCCGACCTACTCCTTTGAGTTCTTCCCGCCCAAGAACGACAAGGAGCTGGCCACGCTCGCCCGTACCATCGGTGAATTGCAGCCACTGGAGCCCTCGTTCGTCTCGGTCACGTACCGGGGTGGCGCGGAATCGCGGCAGCGAACCTTCGACCTGGTCGCCGGCATGCTGCACACGACCAAGCTCAATCCCATGGCGCATCTCATCTGCGTGGCCCACACCCGCTTGGAGCTGGCCGACATCCTGGTCTCGCTGCGCAAGGCGGGCATCGAGAACCTGATGGCGTTGGGCGGCGATCCACCCGACGACCCGACCGCCGGCGCCGGAGAGCTGGCCTATGCCACCGAGTTGGTCGAGTTGGCCCGGGCCATCGGCGGCTTCTCAGTCGGCGTGGCCGCGCACCCTGCGGGCCATCCGCGCTCGCCTCACCTCCAGAGCGATCGGGATTACCTGGCCGCCAAGCTGGAACTCGCCGATTTCGGCGTCACGCAGTTTTTCTTCGAGGTCGACGAGTACGAGGGTCTCGTCTCGGATCTCGAAGAACGAGGAGTCCACAAGCCGGTGCTCCCGGGCATCTTGCCGGTCACCTCGCTCTCCACCTTGGGCCGCCTCGGGGCTATGGGCGCGGCGGCGCCGACGTGGATGGAGGAGCGGTTGCGCGCCGCCGACGAACGAGGTGGTGCCGACGCGGTACGCAAAGAAGGCATCGGGCTGGCTACCGAACTCTGTGCGGACCTTTTGCGCGTGGGCGTTCCTGGGCTGCACTTTTACACCTTCAATGCATCGAATGCGACGCGGGAGATCTACGCCGCACTGGGCCTCGTGCCCGGCCAGTCGTGACGCATCCCGCCAGGTGGTTCCGGTTCCGGTCTGAGGACCCGGCACACATGGACCACGAACAGCCTGCTGCCCCGCCGACAACTCCTCCCCAGCGAGCCGTGCGAGCCCAGAAGAAGGAACGCGCTCTGCGTCTCGGTGCGTGACGTCACTGCGGTTGCGTCGCAGCGAGCGGTTGACGAATTAGGGTTCGTCTGCGTGTCGGACGAAGCGGGCAATCTTGACGCCCTGGGCGTGACCGCAGTCGTCCTGACCCATCGTCGGCCCCGTCTGGCCGGGGATGTCGTCCGCGGCCTTCTCGAGAACGAGGGCTTTCCCCCGCACCGGGTCGTTGTGGTTGTCAACGGCAGCGGAGGGTTGGACGATGCCGACCTCGAGTCCTCCGTGCAGATGGTCCGACTGGAGGAGAACCTGGGGCCCGCTGCCGGGTTCGGTGCCGGCATGCTGCATGCCTTCGCCGACCCGAGCACCCACTGGGCCTATCTCTGTGAGGATGACATCGCCCTCTTCGGGCTTCCCGCTCCTCGTGTCGCTGGTCTCGTGCGGCGCCTGACGAGTGAACCGGGCTTGGCCGACACAGGGGCAGTGGTGGCCTACGGTCGCCGGTTCGTGGGTCGAGGCCACTCGGAAAACGTGGTTCCGGGAACCGATGACGGCGCGCTCCTGCCGGTGGACGTGGCCGCATGGGGTGCCACGCTTCTCAGCCGGCAGGTCGTGGAGCGGGGGGTGCTCCCCGACCCCGAATGGTTTTTCGGCTACGAGGACTTTGACTTCTTTTGCCGGGTCAGGGCTTCAGGGCTCAAGGTGCTCGTCGATACCACTTCGGCACGTGTGGCCGCCCAGGTGCAGACCACGGAGGGGCGGGAAGGCGCGATGGCCGGTGCCCGTCCGAACGACTCGGATGAGCCCTGGCGCGCATATTACGTCGCCCGCAATTTCGTGCACCTGGCCCGGGTCCATGGGTCACCCTCGTGGACGGCCTGGCACTTCGCATACTCAGCGCGCCGAATCCAGTTGGCTTCGAGCACCCAAGAACGGCTGGCCACCATCCACGGACTGTTCGACGGGATGCGGGGCCGTCTGGGGGCGAACCCTCGTTACCAGCGCCAGAAGGGTGAGTTCGACCGGACCGAGTGAGGCCGCCGAGCTTGCGCGATCTCCTGTCAGCCGTGCGCAATCAGCCGGCGGGTTTGGCCAGCTGATCCTTCTGCATGTTCGTCATGACCAGTCCCAGCACCGGGGGCCGGCGTTGTGTGAACAGCCTTTGGGTCCGGAGTCCGTCCTGCACCGTGGTATGCCAGCTCTCGCACACAACGACGACAAGGTCGACGACCGGCAGGATCGCAGCACCATCCTGTGTCGAAAGGAGGGGTGCTTCGATGAGAAGCACATCGACGACGTCGCGGGCCGCCTCGATCAAACTTCCGGCCTTCAGCGCGAGGCGGGCCGGATTGGAGAACAGGGACCCCAACGCGAGGCTCGACACCCCGGGAATCTGGGAGGGTCGGGCGTTGGCCACCAGCTCGGCGGCATCGGTATCGGGGATTTCGCCCTCCCAGCCGTGGAATCCCTTGCCGTTGCCTTCGAACTCCGTCCGCATGCCACCCGTCGTGGCGACGAGGACCCGGTCACCGGCCTCGGCGAACACCGTCGCCAGGTTGACGACTGCGAGCGACCGCGATGGTTCGTCGTTCGGGGACGTGATCAGGATGGCGAAGCGGTGGCGACGCGGGGTGACGAGGTCCGTGGTCCCGACGGGCGTCGGGTAGCGCCCCTCAGTGACGGGACTGTGGTCCGGGGTGCCGGCCATGGCGGCTCCGCCTCCGGCGGCCGCGGAGACCAAAGGCCGAGCCGGGGCGAGTTCAGCCGGTTCGAGACCCGATCCGCCTCGCTTGACCCAGGTCACCGCCGGGGCGGTGAGAATTGCCACGTACAGCTTGCGGTACGCCTCTGAGATCGGTGAATACGGGTCGACCACAATATCGACGACCGGGATTGCCGAGACGGAGTTCGACCCAACCGGGATCTCAGAGACGATGGGCAACCTGAAGACCTCCTCGGCCCGCTTCGTGGTGCGTAACCGTCGATCCAGGCCGTCGAGCAGCCAGGTGGCGAGGATGCCGAGAACGAGGCCGACGAGGAATCCGATGACGAGCCGAACCGAGTGACGGGAGAGGAGGGACACCTTCTTGCCGATGGATCAACGAGGCGCTCTGGGCGGGGGTGATGACCTTGAGGCCGGTCTGTGGAGGTGTCTGGGACATCAACTGCTGCTGATTGGCGAGCGCGTGAGCGAGCTCGCTGGTGAGGATGTTTCGCTCTGCTTTTTCCACCGGCGACAACTTGGGCGCGGTGGTCGTGGTCACACCGGGAGGCAGAGGCGTTCCCGGGAGAGTTGTCGGGGCGAGACCCGGTACGGACGAGGGGGTGACCACGGAGCCTGGGGTCGACGAGGTGGGGGCGTTGGGCGTCGCAGCTGGGTTGTCGAGGCGGAACGCCGTGAGCTGGGAGGAACGGCCTGGTGCGACCAGGGCGGATTTTGCGGTCGTGCTCGTCGTCGTCGGGCCAGGCCGAATGACGGTTCGCTTGACCTTGTGCCGCTTGGTTGTCGGCACTGTTGTGCCCGGCTTGATTGTCGTCGGCGTCGTCGGCTTCGCGGGCGTCAGAGCGGCGAGCGCGTCCTGGAGGTTGGAGATGTAGACCTGGTTCTCGTACTCCGCAGCTCTTGGCCGAACTCGAGATCTGGATCTGGGCGTAAGCCCCGAGCGATTTCACGAAGGCGTTGGTCATGCCGACGGCCCGGGCCTTGGTCGGTTGCAGAACTGCGATGTCGAAAATGTTGCCGGAAGCCTTCGTCTTCCCCCCGGCCCCCTTCGCGGCGGCTTTCTGCGCTTTGCTCGCCTTGGCTTTCCCGATTACGACCTCGTCCTGGAGCTTCTTGGTGACCGGCACCCCCTGGGCCCTGGCCGCGGCGTCGATGACCACTGGCAGGTGGGCGTAGTACTCGAGCTGATTCTTCCCCAGCTTGGCCCCCAGATTGTTCCCCTTGGCGCCGGGGCTCAGGCCCACCTCCGCATCCGCCTTGTAGGTCTTGGTGGCGAACGCAGAGGACGTGTGAGCGGGAATGAGGAAGGCAACCAGCATGCAGACGAGCACAATGGGGATCAGGACCGGCCAGCGACGTATCGGCGCTCGTAGATAGGAAATCGGCTCCAACGCTCAGCCTCCGGAAACTGGGTGTGGGGAGAGCCACCCCTTGAGTTCGAGAGCCCCCACGAATGTGAAGGGCACGGCCGCGGATACTAATCGCCCGAATTCCCTGGGAGAGTTCGCCCCCGGCGCACCTGAACGTGGCGGAACATGGCGAACTCTTTCTGTGCTTTTCTTTCGACAAAGCTTGTCGGTGACGTTTGCGTGATTCCGGTGAATTCCCTTGGATTGTGCGGGTACGGGAGGGTCTTGTTGTGCAAACCGGCCGTGAACACGACGAAACCGCGAAGTTAACATTTGATGTCCCGCACATTTCCCCTGCATAGACTACTTCAATGACACTTGACCATCGCTGCTACTTCCATGCAATGTGAGGGTCGCGTGCGGACCAATAGGGAGGGGTGGAGGTGGTGCCGGATGAGGTGGCAATTGCCAGCTAGTTCCGACCCGACGACGAATCGCGCGCCCAGGACCGGCCTCACCAGGGGTTTTGATGGGTCCTGACAGCAGCCACACCCCCGGCTCGGGGACCTTGCGCCTCAGCCTCTTGGCCACCAAGGTTCGGTCGCGGATGGTGTTCGTCCTTATGGACGCCGCGGTCATCGTGGCCGCCTTCGGGATCGCCGAGGTGGTCTCACTGCGGGACAGGGCACCCGCCGGCTACTGGCCCAAATTCCTCCTATTCCTCTTAATTACATTGGTCGTGCAGCTGAGTGCCAATCGGGTCTTCGGTTTGTACGGAAGGATCTGGCGCCACGCCGGCATCGAAGAGGCCCGAAACGTCGCCATGGCCTGCCTCGTGTCCCTGACCATCCTGCTGGTCCTCTATCCCATCGGCTTTGAAATGCACCTGACCCGGGTGCCACTACAGGTGATCCCGCTCGGCTGCGCCCTGACCTTGCTCGGAATCGGCCTCCTGCGGTTCCATTCGCGCCTGCTCGGCTGGCAGCGGGCCAATCGCGGCATGGGGATCCGGGTGGCAGTGGTCGGGAGCAAGGATGCCGGAGCCGCCGTTGTTCGCGGCATGCTCCGAAACCCTGGCGGCGGCATGTTCCCGGTTGCGGTGATCGACGACGACGAGCGCACGCACGGGCTGTCGCTCATGGGAGTGCCGGTTGTCGGATCGATCGACGACTTACCCGCGGCGATCGAGAAGTTGCAGATCCAGCAGGTGCTCCTGGCAATTCCCAACCCGTCGACGTCGACCGTCGAGCGTTGTGTCCGGGCGAGCGAGGACGCCGAGATCGTGATGAAGATTGTCCCGGACCTGACGGACATCGCCAGTACCCTTTCCGGCTCTCCTTCAGAGCCGTCGATTTCCATCAGATCGGCCCGTGAGCCGCGGATCGAGGATCTCCTCGGCCGGCGCGAGGTCATCACCGATCTGGCTGCCGTCAAGAACGCGCTCGACGGCCGGCGGGTTCTGGTCACCGGGGCGGGCGGATCGATCGGATCCGAGATCTGCCGGCAGGTCTCAGGCTTCGGTCCCGACGTCCTGGTCATGCTCGACCACGACGAGACGCACCTGCACGAGGCGTCGGCGACCACCTCTCCCAACTGCAAGGTGGAGCAGGTTCTGATCGACGTCTCCAATCGCCACGCGGTAATGGACGCGTTCAAACGCTGGCAACCCGATGTCGTGTTCCATGCGGCCGCCCACAAGCACGTCCCGATCCTCGAGACACATGTCGTTGAGGCGGTCACGACAAACGTGCTGGGCACCAGAAACATCCTCGATGCCGCGACCGAGATCGGAACACAACGCTTCGTCTTCATATCGACGGACAAGGCTGTGCGGCCCTCGAGTGTGATGGGTGCGACGAAGCGGATGGGGGAGCGCCTCCTGCTCGACCGTGCTCCTGACGGTGCCGCGTTCTCTGCCGTCCGCTTCGGCAACGTGCTCGGTAGTCGGGGCAGCGTCATCCCCACCTTCCACCGCCAGATCGCAGCCGGCGGTCCGGTGACGGTGACCGACCCACATATGACCCGCTACTTCATGAGCGTGGAAGAAGCGGTGCAGCTGGTCCTGCAGTCGTCCGTACTGGCCGAGGGTGGTGAGATCTACATGCTCGAGATGGGTGAACCCGTTTCGATTCTCGATCTGGCTCACCGGATGATCCGACTTTCCGGACTCCAGCCTGGCCTCGACATACGTATCCGGATCACGGGACCTCGAATCGGAGAGAAGCTTCACGAGCAGTTGCACAGTTCGACCGAGGACCTGTCGCCGACGTTGCACCCGTCGATCCTGCGACTCCTCTCGCCGCAGTTCCACACCTCGGAGGACTTCAACGCCGGGGTGTCCGAGTTGGGACTCGCTGCGGCAGATCGAAACGAGGTCCGAGCGCGGCGGATTCTCTTCGAGTTGGTGGCTGAGCACACCGCCGATGGGAGCCTCGAACTGAACGACGTCAGAGGGCGGGAGCCGATCGCGTTCGCGGTCGAAAATGAAATCTCGGCGTGACGCTGACAGAGATCCTTGTCGGGATCGCGGGCCATGGGCTGAATCCGTCGCTCCGGCCACTGCTCGAGCAGCCTCTGGACGCCGACTCCTGGCAGGCGTTCGTGACGAAACTCGATCAGCTGATGCTGTCGACCTTCGCCCTTGCGGCATGCGAACAAGGAACCGTGGCGGTCACAGAATCGCAGCTCGAGGAACTGCGAATTCGTGCCGCCCAGGCCACCGAACGCTGCCGGACGGCGGCGAGCAGCCTCGAAGAGGTCGTCACGACCCTTGACCGCCATGGCATGGACGCCTGCGTCCTCCACGGTGCGGCCACCTCGGCGCTCGACTACCCCGAGACCCATCTCCGGCTGTATGAGTCGGTACATGTATTCGTGAACCCTGCACACCACGACGAGGCCGTCGATGTCCTCCGGGCTGCCGGAGTGATCCGCCAACCCAGTGTCCACTCCCGGTCCCGCCGTCGCCGAGACGTCTGGCATCGGACGAGCAGCGGCGTGGAGATCGGCCTCTACCGGGCAGTCACGCCCGGCCGGTTCGGCGGGCCCATCGAGTCCAAGGACCTGCTGGCGAACAGGGTCCGGTTCACTCCCCGGACTGGTCCTGACGGAACCCCGCTCAGCTCCCTGGGTACGGAGGAGCGGATGATCGTCGCCTGCATCCACGCCCGCTTCGACCGCTCGATCTCAAATCTGCTGGTCCAGCGAGACGTCGTGCAGCTGGTCCTGAGGGACGATCTCTCCATGCGCAAAGTCGAGCGCCTGCGCAGCGCGTGGCGGGTCGAGGCAATTCTGGCCGACGCCGTCCGCCGGGCCTGGGAGACCTTCTCCGTGCCCGACGTGGTGCCGATCTCCGCCTGGAGCGGCTTCTACCAACCCTATCGGCGTGACCAGCGCAAGCTCGAGGCACATCCACTCCCAGCGACACATCGCCGGGAGGCCAGTTTGGACTACAGCTCAGCCGATGCCGCTTCCCAGCGGCTCGAGACGTAGGAACAAAGGCCGATGACGAACGGGATACCCCCCCGCGCCGGGCACAGCGGTGTCACCGAACGCCCACGCAAGGTGGTCATTCTTGGTCAGGGCTACGTTGGCCTGCCTGTGGCCATGCGATCGGTCGAAGTGGGCTACGACGTCGTCGGCTTCGATCTGGACGAGGCCAGGGTCAAGGCCCTGGCCGACGGCGAGTCGTTCGTGACTGATGTCTCGTCGGAGGAGGTGGCGGACGCGCTGGCGACCGGCCGATACCGGGCCACGAGCGACGAGGACGAACTCAGCGGCTTTGACGTTGCGGTGATCGACGTCCCGACGCCGCTGCGTGAGGGCGTGCCCGATCTCTCGCACGTCGAGGCGGCGACCCGGATGCTTGGACGGCACCTCAGGGTCGGTGCGGTGGTGATCCTGGAATCAACGACCTATCCCGGGACCACGGAAGAGCTGGTTGGTCCGATTCTCGAAGCCCAGTCCGGCCTGGTGGCCGGCACCGACTTCCATCTCGGGTACAGCCCCGAACGGATCGACCCGGGGAACGAGACGTGGACCTTCCTCAATACGCCAAAGGTCGTCTCGGGAGTGAGCAAGGCCTCCCTGGCCGCGGTCGGCGACTTCTTCGACTCGCTGGTCGAGACGACGGTGCCGGTGGCCGGAACCCGCGAGGCCGAGATGACGAAGCTGCTGGAGAACACGTTCCGTCACGTCAATATCGCGCTGGTGAACGAGCTGGCGGTCTACGCCAGTGATCTCGGGATCGATGTCTGGGCCTCGTTGGACGCCGCAGCCACCAAGCCATTCGGATTCCTCTCGTTCAAGCCTGGTCCGGGTGTCGGTGGACATTGCCTGCCGATCGACCCGAGCTACCTGTCTTGGCGGGTCCGGCGCTCACTCGGACAAACCTTCCGCTTCGTCGAACTGGCGAACGACGTGAATGAGCACATGCCGGACTATGTGGTCAAACGATTGGCCGAAGGGCTGAACCGGGCGCGTAAACCGCTCAACGGGAGCCGGGTTCTGGTATTGGGGTTCGCCTACAAGCGGAACACCGGGGACGCCCGTGAGAGCCCGGGTCGGACCATCGTGCAGTTGCTCCGCCGCACCGGTGCCGTCGTCCGGGTGGCCGACCCCCACGTCGGGGGACTGGGTTTGCTGGACGACGAGCTCGAGGATGGGACGCCGGCCGCTCTCGTGCCGCTGAACGATGCCGAGCTCGATGCGGCCGACGCCGTCGTCCTCGTGACGGACCACGATGCCTTCGATCTCGAGCGCGTGGCCGCCCGTGCCGGCTATGTGCTGGACACCCGGGGCCGGATCTCCGGTCCGAACGTGGAGCGGCTCTAGGTGGACATCCTTGTCACGGGCGGGGCGGGCTTCATCGGCTCGCACGTCTGCCGTTCACTTCGCAGCAACGGTCTGGCCGGGCGCATCCTCGTGCTCGACGACTTCTCGACCGGGCTCGAGTCCAACCTGGCCGGAATCGCAGAGGTCGAGGTCCAGCGAGGGAGCGTGCTCGACGAGACGCTGGTGACGAGCCTGGTGGGCGAGGTCGGAGCAGTTGTGCACCTTGCCGCGGTGCCCGCGGTGGCGCGGTCCCTGCAGAATCCACGAGGAAGTCACGATGCCAACGCCACGGGCACGGTCGTGGTTCTCGAAGCGGCGCGCCGGCACTCGCGGTATGTGATCGTCGCCTCGTCTTCTTCGGTCTACGGACGGAACGCGTCCCTCCCCACCTCAGAAGACCATCCAACCCGACCAGCCAGCCCATATGCCGCAAGCAAGTTGGCTGCCGAGTCCTACACGCTGGCCTATGCGCGCTCCTTCGGCATGAAGGTGCTTGCGTTCAGGTTCTTCAATGTTTTCGGACCCTATCAGCGGGCTGGCCACGCCTACGCCGCAGTAATTCCCGCCTTCATTGCAGCTGCGCTCGAGGACAAGCCGCTCACGGTTCACGGCGACGGAACCCAGACTCGCGACTTCACCTACATTGGCGACGTGGCGGCGGTGATTCAGGACGCCTTGATTCGCGAAGTGACGTCGGATTCACCGATCAATCTCGCGTTCAGCACGAACACCTCGCTGCTCGATTTGATCGCGGAACTCGAGTCGTTGTTGGGTCGACCGGTCTCCCGGGAGCACGGTCCACCCAGAGGTGGCGACGTCCACGACTCGCGCGGATCCCTCGAGATTGCGAGTCCTCTTTCCGTCACTGGTACAGACGCCCTTGCACGAGGGCCTTCGATCCACTTTGGACTGGTTCCAAGAGATCACCGTCGACCCCGATGCCAGCAGCGTGAGGACGTCGGTCCGGTGACGGGTATGACGGGGTGGTGCTTCGGGCAGTGATCTACATCGCAACGGTGCACTGGGTCGATCCTAAATGGATTGTGCCCCAACGGCGGGCGCTGGATGCCGAGATCCAACAGCCATTTCGTGTCTTCGCGAACCTCGAGGGTATCGAGAGTCGTTACGACGAATACTTCGACTGGACGACTCGCAGTGGAGGTCCGCATCCGCAAAAGTTGAATGAGTTGGCCAGCGTCATCAGTGAGGTCGCCGATCCGGCGGACCTCATAGTCTTCCTCGATGGCGACGCCTTTCCAGTGCGCAACCTGGACACGTGGCTCCCGGCTTTGCTCGCTGACGCTGCGTTGGCGGCGGTCAGGCGGGACGAGAATGCAGGTGACATTCAACCCCATCCATGTTTCTGCGTGACCACCGTCGGACTTTGGAATGAGATCGGAGGCGACTGGCGCAATGGTTCGTGGGTGACTGCCGAGGGCAATACAGCCAGCGATGTCGGCGGCACATTGCTGGCCATCCTCGCCACCCGCTCCGTTGATTGGCGACCGATTCTGCGTTCGAATGGAGTCAATCTCCACCCGGTGTTCTACGGACTCTATGACGGCCACATCTACCACCACGGATCCGGGTTCCGTCCCCCGATCGCGCGGGCTGACGAAGGAAATGTTCCCGTCTCAGAGAACGAGGAGTACCTTTACTGGAAGACACGTGCGCACGGCAGGTCGATACGCGAAATACGACCCCGTCATGCAAAGCGCCTTGCTCGTCTCGCCCTCGACTCGGCGCGCTCGAGAAGGCTCAACGCATATATACGTAGGGAGACCCGCCGTTCCGATGAGATCTACGATCAGATCTGTTCGGACCCGGGATTCTTTCGCAGGTTCGAGTCCGAAGATTCGGATTCGCTTGCCGCGAGCTAGCAGAATCAGCTCCCAAGTGGTGAGGCTTCATCTCCGAGAGCAAAGCCGAGGGCTCGAACGCGAGCTAAGCGCTCTTCTCCGAATTCTGTGATCATCCGCTGGTGGGAGATCCCCACCGGCTTGGGCGGTTGTGGAAGGGCAATGAGCTCCTCGAGTGCCTCCTGCGACGCGTGTATCCCAAGGAAATCAACCAATCTCGTCACCTGTTCTCGAGGCGATTCGCACAGAAGGTCGTGGTTGACGAGCAAGAATGACCCTGGTTTCATCGCTCGACCCCGATCGATCGCCAACTCGTTCGACCGGATCCAGTAGTCGAGCGACGCCACCGGTGGGTCGATGTCGGCTTCAATGTCGAATTGCCTGCCCCACCGGCGCACCTGGGACTGATTCGCGCTGTAGGCCATGTACACGCCGTTGCGGATCACGTGGACGTAGCGCAGGCGGTCTCCGAAATGAGTCTGCAGCTGGGCAAGAAAGAGGTGGCTGTTCGGTTCTTTCCAACCCCATTGTCGGGTTCCTTCAGGAACCATACGCTTTGACCGGAGCAGGCTCGCCGAGACCTTTCGCAACCAAGCCTCGGACATGTCGTCGGAGAGGTCTCCCTGTCGGGTCCAAGCCAGGCAACGGTCAACAATCTCGGCGATGACCTTACGGTCCTTTCGGGTAGGAACGAGCATGCCTCGCATCGCCTGCTCGAGGAGCTCGAACGAACGCATGATGGAGCTCGTCTCGTGACCATTCCAACGAGGAAGCTTGCAGAGCAGCGTGAACCACTCATTGTCACCTGCCTTGTTCAGCTCCGTTCCGGTATAGATGTTGAGACGGCGCAGTACCTCGACAACTGCCCGAGTTCCGCTCCCACCCACACCACCAGTGACGATCGGCCCTTGTGCGGCATCGAAACGAGGAGTCGGTCGCTTGCGTGGCAGGAGAGTCGTCATCGATAAGAATCATTCAGTCAGGTCGTGAACCTGGGCGCTACTGCCGATCTCCGGCGTGGTGTCGTCTTCCTTCGGGTACCACCGCTTCGCCGAAGCCGCTCTGGGCCAAGGTTGCGGGTGCCGGCTCGCTTCGGAGCGCCGGTTCGGCGGAACCTCGACCTCGTCCCAGTGCTGCGTGTAGACCCCTTCGAGTGACCGCCTACGCCGTTCAAAGGAGTTCCAGCCGGCTGACGAATGCAATTCGTCTCGCCGCGTCTCGTGGATCAGTTGGAGTCGTGCCCTGGTGCGTGCCTCGTCGCGGTACTGAAAGTGATGGATCACGATTCCGACAGAAGGCTCGATCAGTCGTTCGGAGGCAAAGGCAAGATGCGACCCGTCGTTGCTCGCGATGAATTGGCCGTGGCGATCGAAGCGCTGCAAGGGATGCTTCCAGTGTCCGAGGGGACAGGGGGGGTGGTTGAGGGGTTCGAAGGGATAGTAGAGCGGTTGAAAGTCGAGTGGGTGGAAGCCAGGCACGTATTCGGGCTTGCGATCGGGCACATGATTCATGAACGAAGCCCCCGCGATGCGGAAGCGCTTGTCCAAGCCAGCGAGGTACTCCCGCACCGTGAGTCCGTCCGGGCCTTCGGGGAATTCGTCGCTGTCTAGCAGCATCCACCACACGTGCTCGGAACCCGACCGGAGAGATTCGCGTGCCACGACCGCGTTGACCAGCGGCTGAACCAGTCGTCCATCGAACGCCTCGCTCTGATAGATCTCGGCTACCGTGGCCCCAGCGGCCTCGGCATTGGCAACAGTGGCGTCACTGCTGGCATTGTCGACCAGGAATACTCGCTCGGCTCCCTGTATCAGTGCGTTGCGAACCGTTGCTTCGATGATGTCTTCGTCCATCCAGGACTTGATGACAGCGAAAACGCGGAAATCATCGAGCTGCTGAGGTTGGATCGGGTTCCCTTGCTGTTCGAAGTGGTCGTTGTTGCTGGCCGACACCCTCCGTTTGTCGATGATCCGCTTCGCTGAGTCTCTCCAGGCCCCGAGGCGCTCAGCGGACGAAAGAGCGGCCACAGGGCCGTTCTCGGTCGTGGTGTCGCCGTTCACGGTCGTGGTGCCGCCGTTCTTGACGGTAGTTTCGCCGTCGACGTCATCAGGACTCAGTCGAGGGCCACTCGATGTCACCCGCCAGAAGAGCCGAGTTGCTCCGAACAATCGGGAACGCATGATCCATTTGAGGTCGGCTTTTGCGACGGCATGAGCAAAGACCACCATCTGTGCGTCGACGACCAGCTCGATCACGTCATCGACCCAGGGAGGCTCCTCCGGCACGGCAGGGATCGACCAGCGTTGTTGCGCGGGAGGCTGCTGCTGCAACAGGGTCAGAAACTCGTCCTGTTCGAGAGCCAGCGACGACATCGCTGCCGCAGTGCGGCCCTCTTGGGGCTCGGATCGGTGATGTCTCAGTTCGGGTTCGAATGCCTCCACAGCGTGCTCGACGCGCTCTGCGGACGCGGCAACAACGTCGTTTGCCCGGAGAAACGCAGTCAGCTCGTCGATCTGGGTCCTCGGATCGGCAAGAAACTTTTCGTACTGGGCGACGAAAACGGGAAGTCCGTCAACCGAGCGGATCGATTCCTGCACGTAGCGCCGCCAAAGCGCCAATCCCAGCGAGAGTGGAAAGTTATTCCGCGCACGAAGTGAGCGAGCAACGTCGAGAGGATCCCGAAGTACGAGCACGGCAACAGGGTCGTGGTCGAACACCTGACGCCAGAACGGAAGCGTGATGCAGAGCCGAGGATCCTTGAGGACCATGTGCGGATCCCGAAACTCTCGAAGAATGAAATCACGTGCGCCGCTGCGGAGCTCAACGAGGGCTTGATCGCGTGAGAGCTCCCATCCCGGAGCGGGTTTGGGAGGTGTGGACCAGCTCCCATTGAGATACTTGAGAACCCCATCGTTGAACGTGACGAACCTCCGCAGCTCCCAGTAGCCGCGTTCGTTTGCGGGCCCGGCCGTGATCAAGTCAGTCTCATCGGGGAGTGCAAGTCCCAGTCGAGCCAATGCACTTGCCATCGCGGAGGTGCCACTCCGGTGCATCCCGACCACGACAACATGACGCTGACCGGTCACCGCCATCACAGAACGTTCTCCTTCATGAGGCTCGCCTCTCGAAGGGTCGACGGGTGCCGACCCGTCATTCTCCAGAGCGATGAAGCCATTTTGTATGAGCGTGAGGCCTTGACCCAGTAAAGCTCGTGGGCCGCTCCCGCGTAGTCTCGACGGAGGCGCAGGACGTCATCCACCCAGGCGGGTGGAGGTGGCAGCACCGGAGGCTGCCACGATGAATGTACTCCGAGATGCTCAGTCAATATCGCCAGGACCTCTCGTTGAGCAGCGTCGAGATCGTTGTACTCGTAGTTCACGTCGCTCTGGTGGCGTAACCCAGGGTCGAGCTTCAGCGCCGCGTCATGTGATGTTCCGAGTCCTGGCCGAACACCCATTTGTTCGAGGAACTCGGCCGCATTCCTCGATGCCTTGGCCCGATCCTCGATCATGGAGTCGTACCGGACCACCAGGGTCGCCAGGCCGGACAAGCCCTCGCTGGCCGATCGTATGTAACGATCCCAGAGGGCCAAGCCGAGAACCACGGGGATCTCGTCGCGAGCCTCTAATGATTTGGCCACGTGCATCGGATCGCGCAGCACGAGCATGGCCCCCATCGGCGCGGGAAGCGTGGCGCGCCAGAATGGCATGGTCAGGCAGAGGCGAGGGTCCTTCATAACGATGGGTTGCCCCGTGTATGTGGCGGCAAACCACTTCTCAGCTCTCAGTTTTATTGCCTCGTACTCAGCGATGTCGTTCCAAGATTCCGTAAACGGTGGTGGAGCGTAACTCGTTGCGCCACGAGCGGCGAGAAGACGCGCATTGCAGAGTTGCACCTCGTGACTTTCCCAGTGTCCGTGTTCATTTGAGCTGTCACCCGGCACCAAGTCATCGTGCTGAGGGCCGGCGAGACCAAGCCCGATCAAGAGGCCGGCCGTGGCTGAGGTTCCGCTTCTGTGCATACCGACGACGGCGATACACGGTTCGAGATCTCCGTTATCGACTCCGACGGTCACGCCACCGGTCCTTCACTGCTCGCTGTGGTTCCGATCCCTCGTTCTCTGTCCACCCTGTCATCGATCGCCTTGAGGATATGAGGCCTCTCATCGGGATCCACCTTTCGGGCGAACGCCGCTCCCGACTGCCAGACAGTCTCCAGGTCTTCCTGATCGAGCACCATCCAGCGCTTAGGAGTTGGCCGTTCCGGTCCTTCGGGTACATAGGTAACGAGTTCATTCCTCACGCTGAGTTCCGGGGCGTTGTAGAGCACACTCTGAAGATAGGTCTCGTCCGGGATGTGTCCCTGCATGAACCATTCGGTCACGGACGGTTGCGTGTTCAGGATGGTCTTCGCAGACCTACTGTTGAAGCCGAGCCACTGACTGCCCTTGTAGAAGGTGAGGCCGGTGGGACGGCCCCGGCGCGGAGACCCGATGAACCAAGCTCGCCGCCGGTGCGAGTACTCAATGGCGCCAAGAGGTAGCGCGTGGCGTGAGAGTTTCCAGAGCCCACCCATTCCCTTGTGGGCCATCTTCAGGCGCGGCTCATTGATGGTGACCCACCGGTGGAGACAGCGGGCCAGGAATCGGTTGTCGTCCTCATCGGAGCGGCCATAGTGCAGTTTGGTGGGCAGCGGATTGGCGTCGACGAACGCATCTGCATCTGAAGCTGCCGTGATCGCCTCCCATCGTTGAAGGTCAACGACGGGGCGATGTTCCCCCGAGAGCATGACGAACCAGTCGGCCTCGAGGTGGTCGTATGCGAAGCGGATCATGCGCAAGGTCGCGTCCACGATCGACCAGTCTCCCCACAAAACGTGCTGTCGATCGACCAGATGAACTCTATCGGGCGGCCGCCCCCCCCAGGGGAGTGGTGCTGAGGCCAGATCGTGATGGATGACGACGTGCCCCGATGGACTCAGATCAAGGATGCGCAGTGCAAGCTCCTCGACGTGGTGCGGATCCTTGTGGGTGAGGAGCATGTAGGCGAACCGATGCCGATGGAGTGTGTCCGTCTGGCCGTCGAGGATCTGCTCAGTAGCCATCTGTTCAGGACGGCCGTGTCGGCGAATCGATTGGATCGACCGAAATCGACCGATCTGGCTGGTTGAATTGCGGCGATTCGGCATCAACTTGAGCGTTGATGGCGTCGATAACCTCAGGGTTTCTCGACGGGTCGACCTTTCGGGCGAAGGCCACTCCCGCTTTCCGGACGAGTGCGAGTTGTTCGGTCTTGAGCATCATCCAGCCGACCTCAGACCGGTCGGGTTCGGGGGGCACCCACGTCACGTCGGCCTGGTCGATGACCAGACCAGGAGCGTGTCGCAGAACAGTCTGAACGTACGACTCGTCGGGAATATGACTGCGTCGGAACCAATCCGTCACCGTCGCGTCGGTTTCGAGCAATGCTGCAGTGGCACGTGCGTTGCAGGCCAGCCATTCGGATCCCTTGTAGAGATCCCATCCCCGAAGCGGTCCTCTATTGCGGGGGACGCCGAGGAACCAGGCGTCACTTCGCAGCGAGAATTCGAGCTTTGCAAGAGGATGAGTCCAGAGGCTGATCTTCGAGAGCCCAGAAAGCGCCTTGTGAACGAATTCGGATTTTGGCCGGGTGATGCGGAACCATCGGTGAACGCAACGCGCCAGGAAGCGGTTGCCGTCTAGGTCGGATGGACCGAAGTGCAATCGGCGTGGCAGCCGCAGTGCGGGGAGGTACGCGTCCACCCCGCCAGCAGCCAGGTGTCGTTCCCACGATTCGAGGTTGACGACGGGCCAGTGCTCGCCGGAGATCACCGCGCACCACTTGGCTTTCAGCTCCTCGTGAGCGAATTGGAACATCGCCAGCGTTGCCTCGACGATCGACCAGTCGCCCCATTCCACCTGGATTCGTTCGACCATGTGGACCCACTGCGGCACGGTGCCGTCCCAAGGGAGGGTGTCCGCCTTTCGGTCATGATGGACCACGATCTGACTCGTGGGGCTCAAGTTCATGGATACGGTCCGCGAGTGCCATCACCTGGCGATGGTCCTTGTGGCTCAAAATCAGGTAGGCAACCCCCGCTGACTCCGCTGGTCCGCCCCGGTTCGTCCCGACGGTTGTGCCTGTATGCACTCCATGCCCTCTCGAATATCCCTGTCAAGAAGGTGACAGGCTTGAAGTTGTCATGAACGGACGGACCCTGATCTCAAGTCGTTACCGACCCCCAAAGGCAGGGAGTGTAGACGCGGCCGGATAGGCTCGATCAACGCGGAGGGGGCTCTCCGAGATCCTCGTGGCGAGCGGCGATCTGTTCCGAAAATCTTGCCTGATCGACGACCCCGTCGATGGCCGCAGCGACTTCGGGCCGGCTGAGCGCGTCTACCTTGCGGGCAAACGGAGTGCCTGAGTCCCATACCGCTGGAAGGTCTTCGAGGGTCAGTTGCATCCACCCTGTAAATGGTTGGTCGGGTGTCTCGAGCACAAAGGTCGATGGTGCGTCGCTCACCACGAGATCCGACGTGCGCAGGACGGTCTGGAAGAACGTTTCGTCCGGAATCCAGCTTCGCTGGAACCACTCAGTGAGCAGTGGCTCGACCGTGAGCGCCTTCAGCGCTGCTTTGCGACTCAGCACGATCCACTGGGACCCACGGTAGAAACGGAGGTCCTGAAGGGCACGAGTACTTCGCCGCCAGCCAATTACCCAGGCGTCGCGACGGTGTGCAAATTCCATGGCGATTATCGGCTGCACCCATTGGCTGAGTTTCATCAGTCCACCAACGCCGAGGTGCAGCAGGGGAGAGCGTGGTCGCGAAAAAGACGCCCAGCGATGGCGGCTCCGAGTCATGTAGAGGTTGCTCTCAACGTGGGCGGGGCCGAACCGAAGCCGTCCCTCCAACTTCTCGGCAGGAAGGTAGGCATCGAAGCGCGATTCGATCACCTTGCGCTCCCATGTTTGCAGGTCGGTCGCCGGTCGGTGGTCGCCCGACACGAGGACGAACCAGTCACTGGACAAGTTGTCTACAGAGAACCGGAGGAGGCGCAAGGTGGCCTCGACCATCGACCAGTCGCCCCAGAGCACGTTGCCCCGAGGGACGAAGTGGATCGGACCATTAGTCTGACCACCCCAAGGCAGGTCCGGTGAGGCCAGGTCATGGTGGACGACAATATCGGCACTCGGGCTCAACTCGAGAAGGCGAGTTCCAAGTTCCTCGACTTGTCGCGGACGTGCGTGTGTGAGGAGCAGGTAAGCGAAGCTGGGCGTCGAGGACCCGCTGTCTTCATTGGAAGGATGCATTTTACCTCAACGATTCAGACGGACAGGGGTGTCCAGGATCGTCTCGATGATCCGGTCCTGATCCGCGGGCTGCAAACGTGAGCCGCTCGGGAGGCAGAGCCCCTGTGCGAACACCTTCTCGGCGACGGAACCCCCCAAGGTCTTCGCTCCCTTGAAGAGCGGCTGCAGATGCAGGGGCTTCCAAATGGGCCTGGACTCCACTGCAATTCGTTCGAGGGCGAGGCGGATCGACTCGGGCTCCGTTCCGAACTGCTCAGGGTCGATGCGAACGCAGCTGAGCCAATAGTTTGGCTCGACTCCTTCTCCGAAGGGCATCATCTCGATCCCCGCCGTCGCCATGAACGCCTTTGCGTACCGCTCGTGAATCGCTTTTCGACTGGCGATACGGCGATCGAGCCCTTGAAGTTGTCCTCGTCCAAGTGCGGCGAGCAGGTTGCTCAAACGGTAGTTGTAGCCGAGTTCTACGTGTTCGTAATGTGCGACAGGTTCGCGCGCCTGGGTCGCGAGATGCCGTGCGTGATCGACAAACTCGGGGGAGTTCGAGACAAGCATTCCCCCACCACTTGTCGTGATGATCTTGTTCCCGTTGAACGAGAAGGTCGCGCAGGTACCGAATGATCCGGCCGGTCGTCCCCGGTACAAAGCCCCGAGCGCCTCGGCTGCGTCTTCGACAAGGGGAATCTCGAGGTCCTGGCAGGCCGCCTCCAGGATGTCGTAGTCCGGACACCCGCCGAGCAAGTCGACGGTGATGACCGCTGCTGGTCGACGCCCGTGGCTGGCCCGGTCGTAGAGCTCCGACGCGACGAGGTTGGCGTCCACGTTCCAGCTTGTTGGATCAGAGTCGACGAAAACAGGTTCCGCTCCGACGTAGAGGGCCGCGTTTGCGGTCGCGACAAAGGTAAGAGTGGGCACGATTACCTCGTCCCCAGGTCTCACACCCACGAGGAGAAGTCCTAGGTGCAGTGCGGCGGTTCCACTCGACAATGCCGCCGCGTGATCGACGCCGACCCTGTCTGCGAGCTCACGCTCGAACGCGTTGACGTGCGGACCGAGCGGGGCGATCCAATTCGAGTCAAACGCATCCAAGAGGAGCTCACGCTCAGCGTCGGTCGTATCCGGTGGGGAAAGGTATATGCGTTCCATGGTCATCCCTGTCGGTTGTCTCCCTCTCGGTATTCGGGCGACATGAAGCCCAGCTCGAATCCCAAAACAAGAAGGAGAAGGCCGCAAACCGCCAGCGTCACCAGTGCGAATGCAGTTCCTAGCCGGCTTGCCACAACGGCGGCGACCGCGAGGAAAGACGCCACCGCTCCGTAGCCCAGGACTGCCCCCATCTGGGTCCAGCCCCTGCGCAACAACTGGTCGTACGGATGATCGCGGTCGCCGGCGAGGAGCGAGCTGCCCGCTCGCGCTCGTCGAATGATTGCCAGCGCCAGCTCGGCGCAGGGCATGGCCACGAGGAGCAACGACGCAATTCCTGTCGATAACTTCTGCGGATGGCTCCAGCACAGCGCCAGAAGTATGACCGCAGTTGTTCCGATCAGGTAGGAGCCGCCGTCGCCGAGATATATACGCGCTGGTGGTCGGTTGAAGACGAGAAAGGCTGCGATCGCACCCGCTAAGGCAACGGCAATGAGCCGGCCGTCACCTGCCATGACGATTGCGAAGCCGATCGCGCAGACGAAAGTGACCGATCCGCAGAGTGCGTCCAGTCCGTCGATCAGGTTGAACCCGTTGATCAGCACGATGGTCGAGACGATCACGAGGACGAGGCTGAGCCCGGTGGGGAACCGTGGTCGAGACCAGCGCGGCGACGACCCCTGCCGTGATCACTTCTGCAGCGATGCGTGTCGTTGGAGACAATGGACGGACGTCATCGACAGTCCCGATCGTCAGGGCCATGAGGAGTGGTACGAGCAGCACCGGGCGGTAAGCCGCGACACCGACGGCGACACCAAGGGCCACAGCCAGTCCGCCCAGGTACGGCGTCGCCGACGACTGCGGCTTGAGCGGTCCTGGACGATCTGTCCATCGGAGGCGGGTGGCACACCGCGCCATCACTGGCGTCGCAAGAAGCGAAACTGCCGTGGCCGCGACACCGAGCGCGACGGTGGTGTCTAGAGAGGGCATTGATCTGTGAGGTCGGCTCGGAGGAGGAGCGATTCGGTCCCCGGATGGAGTTCGAACCGCTCTGCTTCGACGAAGCCGGCACTCCGATAAAGCGCAATGGCCGTGTCATTCGACGCTCCCACCACGACGCGAACTGAGGACGAGCCGGAGCGCACGGCTGCCGATCGAAATGAATCGACCAACAGGGCGCCGGCGCCACGCCTTCTGGCTTCCGGTGCAACGGCGAGGGAGAGCAGCTCGGTCTCTGAGCCGCCCGCCGGCTGTTCTGGCGTTGCAGCCCGGGCGCCATATCGGACGGTCTCGAAAATTCGAGGGATCGACCGTATGAGCTGGGGGGCCGAGGCGATTCCTGCGATGACGCCGTCCTTGAGCAGGAACTCACGGTAGAGACGAGGCACCGAATCGGTACCGGCCACGAATCCGATCGTCTTTCGGGCGTCAGTTCCTCCGCCGTCTTGAGGGTCGTAGGCGACGATGAGGAAAGCGCGGCGGGATGCCACCATGCGCTCATAGAGCCGGCGGAGAAATCGAGGTCCCAGAGTGGCCAGGAAGCCCTCATTGATTCCGGCCGCGTGGAGCTGAGCAACTCGTGCGGCGTCCTCTTTCGCGGCGGCCCGCACCGCGATCTCCCTCGGGGGCACACCATTGCCATCGAACATGGACCCTCGACCCCGCGGAGATTGCCGGACACCGCGACGATAGTCCTGGGCTGGAAGGCCATTCTCGGGGTCGAGACGTCTCCCGAACCGACGACGGGTATCTCCCAAATTGCCTGGTGCAAGCTATTCGAGCGCCCCGCTGACCGAGGTGAGGATGGCACAAGTCGAACAAAAGGTTAAATGAAGGTGAACAATTGGTAAAATGTTGTCGATATCGCCACAAAGTGACGATAGGCCCCTTGGCACTCGCGCTGCTGCGAACAATAGTTGCAGCGAGGCGGTATATAGGCGACTGGCAGTCCGCCTTCGGCGACAAGGAAATGTCCAAATATCGTGGGAACGCGGCCTAACCAGCTGCTGTTTCCGGGACCACGGAGGCAAAAAAGATGGCGAGAAGGTTTATTGCACCTGTGCGCGTGGCGGTCGGAGCGGCACTTGCGCTTGCTGGGCTGGCGTTATTGGCGAATCCTGCGTCGGCTGCGGTCAGGTCGACGACGACAACCGTCACCGAGTCATCGGGGGCACGGACGGGCGCACCCGTGACATTCACCGCGACGGTTGCCCACGGAGCCTTTGTGCCAACCGGAACGGTCACGTTCACGGTGACGGGCACCAGCACCACGGCTTACACCTGCGATTCAGGGAATGTTTCCACTCTTCAGCCGAACGGAAGCGGTCCAGGCGCGGTGGCGACATGTACCTTTGCCGCAGGCCTGCAGGCGAGCGACTCTCCGTACGCGGTCTCCGCGACGTACTCGGGCGACCCCAATTTCACTGGAAGTGTGGGAAACCTGAATGCGACGATCCATCTGGGGAACACGACCACCACGCTGAACTCGGCGAGCAATCCGAGCGTGACGGGGCAACCGGTGACCTTCACCGCAACCGTTGCACCGCAGAGCCCGGCAACCGGCACCCCGACAGGGTCTGTCACGTTCTCCATCAATGGAACTGGTGGAGGCTCTGTGGCGTGCGACACGACGGGTGACACGGTTGCGCTCAGCGGAAACACTGCGTCGTGCAGCATTGGGGCGGGACTCCTGGCGCAGTTCTCCCCGTACACAGTCAGCGGCACGTACTCGGGCGACTCGAATTTCGCCACGAGCACTGGAAGCGTGAATCAGACGGTGGCAAAGCAGAGCGCAACGATTTCGGTCGTCAGTTCGGTCCCAGGTCTTCTTCTCGGCGGACAAGCGGTGACCTTCACGGCCACCGTGACGCCTTCGGGACCACCTCCTCCGACCGGCTCTGTCGTCTTTAGCGTCGTCGGCTCGGGAGGAACGACGGCAACGTGCGACGGAGGCGACACGCAGCCGCTCTCCGGCTCTTCGGCCACCTGCAGCTTCGCTGCCGGATTGACCGCACGGCCTGATTTCTACACGGTGACCGCGACGCTCAAGGACCCGAACTACAACACACCCGTGTCTGGCTCGCTGGTCCAGCAAATGCAAAAGTCACCCACGTCGACGTCGGTGAGCGGAGTTCCGAGCAGTGTCATTGCGGGGCAGACCTTCGGCTTCACCATCACCATTCAGACCCAGGCTCCAGCTTCCGGTGTTCCTCAAGGGAACATCGAATGGGCGGTCTGTAGCGTCAATGCCCCCTCGTGCTCCGGGAGCAACGCACCGGCTGGCGGTACATTCCAGTTGCCGACACCGACCAAGAAGGACATTAAGAACAATGAGCAGCTGCTCAAGTTCTCGGTACCGGGTGGCATCGCTCCTCCGGGGCTCTACAGCGTCAGCGCTACCTTCTGGGGTGCGGCCGACTTCCAGAGCAGCACGTCAACCGACAGCAACATGCTGGTCAAAAAGGTGCCGACCAGCATGTCGCTCTTCATGAGCAGCAACCCGGTCCGCAGCGGCGACCGCCTCGTTATTCGGGTTGGGATCATCGGGAGCACGCTGGCGTCGCCCAGCATCGGGGCGCCCACGGGCACGGTGACATTCTCCATAGTCGGAGCGTCGAGTGACAGCCTGACCTGCGACACTGGATCGAACGTGATGACGATCAGCACGAACGCCCAGAATCAGGGCTTCGCCAGCTGCACGATTCCGTTCGGCGTCATCAGTCAGGCCGATGGGCCCTATGAGGTCCAGGCGAACTATTCAGGCGACAATATCTATGATTCGGCCAACGCAAGCCAGGATGTGCACGTCGGGCCCCACTGAGTTCGACTTGGCACCGAGACGTTGAGGAGAGCGACGCAGGTCTCCTTCTCATCGTTTTCGGCCAGCGCTTCCTCTTGAGCTAGCTGGCTGTGATTACCGAAGAGTGCACCGGCCTCGGCCGGTGCACTCTTCTTTATGTGGCGCCTTATTGGCCACCCGGTCATTCGCCTTCATCGGTTGCCGGCGTCAGACGGGTTTACGCGCCGTGGCAAGGCGGTTAAACTGACAAATAACATGCAATTACACGGGAACATGTGATTAATAGGTAACCTAAAGTTAACTGCGAAACTCAGATTCCTGTAACTCACGGCCGATACCGTGATCTGGTGCTCGAGCCAGAGTCCACCCAGATCACATAACGGCCCGTGACCTCTTCCACCCTGGTTCGCCCAAGCATGGACGCACCGCGGCCCATCACCGTCCCCAAGGATCGGTCGACGGAGGACAAGATCTTCCGTGGCGTGGCACGAGGGGCAGGTTTCACGGCCTTCCTGATTCTCTTCCTCATCGGCTTCTTCCTCTTGATCAGAGGCCTCCCCGCGCTGCGGGAAGTGGGCTGGAGGTACTTCACCACCTCGGGGTATGACACCCTGCACAAGCCCTACCACTACGGTGCGGCGGCGCAGATGTACGGCACCATCGTGGTCTCCCTGATTGCGGTGATCCTCGGCGTTCCGGTCGCCATCGGGACGGCGTTGTTCTTGACCGAATACGCCCCGCCAAAGGCTCGTCGGTTCCTCATCGCTCTCGTCGACCTGGGCGCTGCGATCCCCAGCATCATCTTCGGACTCTGGGCGCTCAAGGAGTTCCAGCCCCAGATCACAGGAACGAACACGTGGATCGTGAATCACCTGGCGTTCATCCCGTTCTTCAGAGCGTCGCGGCCACCGTTCAACGGGTCGTTCTTCGTCGCGGGATTGATCGTTGGGATGATGATCGTGCCCATCGTGGCGTCGGTCTGCCGGGAGGTCTTCAGCCTCGCCCCGCCCGGAGAAAGAGAGGGTGCGCTGGCCCTGGGAGCCACTCGGTCTCAGATGATCAGGACCGTCGTCCTGCCCTTCGGTCGGGGCGGCATGATCGGCGCGTCGATGCTGGGTCTCGGCCGAGCTCTCGGCGAGACGGTCGCCGTCCTGCTGATCCTGGGCCTCGACTTCGTGATCTCGCCGCACATCATGGCGCACGGTGGAACGACCGTGGCCTCGTTCATTGCCGGTGTCTTCGGATCGGGAGGGAAGCTGGGGACTTCCGATCTGCTCATGCTCGGCTTCGTCCTCTTCGTGTTCACACTCATCGTCAACGTGCTCGCTTCGATGATCGTGAACCGCTCGCGGAGCGGCTCGGGGGTGGAGCTGTGACCCTCGTCTCGACGGACAGGAACGGGACGGGGAGCGGAAGCGGAAACGGCGATCTCGGCCGGACGATGGTCGTCAGAAGCGTGCCTACTCCCAACACTCCACCGCGACGCAGAACGCGCGATTTCGGGGCACAGGGTTTGGCGCTGCTGCTCGCATCCGCACTGTCGTCGTTTGCGATCGTTTGGGTCTTCTTCTACCAACTGACGCTGCTGTCCGGCGTGTTCGGCTACATCCTCTGCTGGTACGCCCTCTTCATCCTCATTTACTGGATTGTGACGAGTGCGACCGTCGATCGGCCGGCCGCCGCCGATCGGGTCATCACCACCATCGTTGCTTCGTGTGCCGCCCTCATCATCGGCCTCCTCCTCTACATCGTGATCTGGGTGGTCGTAAAGGGTGTTCAGCATTTCACGGTCGGATTCCTCTACAAGACGATGGCCTTCTACCAACCGGCCGACCCACACCTCTTCAGCGACGTCGGCGTGGGTCAGGCGATCGTGGGCACCATCGAGCAGGTCGCCCTGGCCGCACTCATGGCGGTGCCGCTGGCATTCATGACGGCCATCTTTTTGAACGAGGTCGGTGGTTGGGGCACCCGCTTCGTACGGACCATCGTCACTGCCATGAGCGGCGTTCCTTCCGTGGTGGCCGGCGTCTTCATCTACGCCGTCTTCATCGAGTCGCATGTCCTCGGCTACTCCGGCTTCGCGGCGTCGATGGCCCTCTTCGTGCTGATGCTCCCTTCTGTGACCCGGACGACCGAAGAGGTCCTCCGGGTGGTCCCCGGGGGACTGCGCGAGGCATCCCTCGCTCTCGGTGCCTCAGAGTGGCGCACGGTGCGCCAGGTCGTCCTGCCGACCGCACGCTCCGGGCTCATCACTGCGGTCGTGCTGGGCATCGCCATCGCGGCCGGAGAGACGGCTCCACTGCTCTTCACCGCGTTCGGAAACACCAATATGAACTGGAACGCCTTCCACGGACCTCAGGGCGCCCTGCCCTTGGTGCTCTACGAGGACATCTTGGCCGCACAGACCGCGGTGGTGCAGCTGGCCTTCACCGCCGCATTCGTGCTGTTGGCCCTCGTGCTGATCCTCTTCGTCGTCGCACGCCTGTTCGGCCGGCGATCGGTTGGGAAACACCGAGTCCGCAACATCGTCACAGCGCCCGTTCGCTGGGTCAGGAGCGTTTGATGGGTATGTTCACCGGCGTACACGAGGTTCACGAGGCCGATGTGCGCGTGGTCGCACCCGTCATCGGCTCGGCCCAGTTGCAGACCTACGGCGTGTGCGCCTGGTTCAGTGGACGACTGGTGCTGGACTCCGTCAGCCTCCTCATGGAGCGCTCGCGGGTCACGGCGCTGATCGGCCCTTCAGGTTGTGGAAAGTCGACGTATCTTCGCATCCTCAACCGGATGCACGAGCTGGTTCCGGGGGCACAATTGGCCGGTCAGGTCGAGCTGGACGGGACGGACATCTACGGCGGCAGCCTCCGGGCCACGGAGGCGCGCAAGCACATCGGGATGGTGTTCCAGAAGCCGAACCCTTTTCCGGCGATGACCATCGAGGAGAACGTCCTTTCCGGACTCAAGTTCTCGCGCACGAAGCTGAGTTCGGGCGGCAAGCGGCTGCTGGTCGAAGAGATGCTGACCAAGGCCGGCTTGTGGAACGAGGTCAAGGACCGGCTCGACGAGTTGGGCGGCAGCCTCTCGGGTGGCCAGCAGCAGCGGCTCTGCATCGCCCGGGCTCTGGCCGTGCGGCCACGGGTCCTCCTCATGGACGAGCCCTGCTCCGCGCTCGACCCCACGTCGACCAATCGGATCGAGGAGACCATCCGTGAGATCGCCGACGAGGTCACGGTGGTCATCGTCACGCACAACATGCAGCAGGCCCAGCGGGTCTCCCACACGTGCGCCTTCTTCCTCGCCGTGGAGGGCCAACCAGGTCGGGTCATCGAGTTCGGTGACACCGAGACGATGTTCGGCAATCCGTCCGACCCACGTACGAGTGACTATGTCCACGGAAGGTTCGGATGAAGCGTTTCGGTCGAGGGCTTCCCTGTCTGCTCGCCGCCTTGACCATCGGGGTCTCGGTCGCTTCGTTCAGCTTGCTGTCGCTCGGCGGCGAAGTCGGCGCGTCACAACCCCAGATGACCTCGACCGGCTCGAGCTTCGCCGGCGTAGCGATCTCTCAGTGGCAGGGCCAGTTCAACGAGCTCGACGGCGGGAACATCAACTTCAATGTGTCAAGTTCCGTGATCGGAATGAACGACTTCTGCCAGGCGACCGTGGACTTCGGCGCCACCGACATCGCTTACAGCACCGGCCAGTCGGTCTGCACCACGAACCAGGTTCCCTATCCGTTCCAGTACATGCCGACCGTCGCCGGCGGGCTGGCCTTCGAGTACAACGTGACCGGGCAGAACGGGCAACAGGTGACGAACCTTGTGCTCGATCCCTCCACCCTGCTCGGCATCTTCACAGGGGGTATCACCAACTGGAACGACCCCGCCATCGCCGCCCTCAATCCCGACCTGCGACTACCGAACGAAGCGATCACCGCCTACTACCGCGGCGACCCGTCCGGTGAGAACTACCTCCTGGGCGACTACTTCTTCCACACCACCAATCCGGCGATACTGACCGCATTCCAAGGGAAGGCCTCCGTGCCGTCGACTGCCGGTCAACCTTCGGCCACCTGGGCCGTCTTCCCGTCTGGAACGCCGCCGAACTTGGCGGGCCTCGTGAGCGTCAATGGAGCGGACGCCATGTCGCAGGAGCCGGTGCACAACCCTGGTGGGATCGCCTTCGTCGAGACGGCATACGCGAAGAATGTCAACATGCCGGTGGCGTCCATCGTGAACGCGGCCGGAAATGCCGTCCAGCCCAGCTCCTACAACGTGGCCGTGGCTCTCACCGGAGCAATCTTGTATCAGGATCTCACTCAGAACCTGGCTGGGGTCTACACGAACACCAACCCGTACGCCTATCCGCTCTCCGCATACAGCTACTTCATCGCCCAGTGTGTGACGGCCGCCGCCGCGGCGCAGAACTTCGCCTGCGACAGCTCGGGCAATGTGACAATGGGGACCTCGCAGGGCGCGGAAATGGCCCAGTTCATCACGTTCGTGGCCTGTCAGGGGCAAGCAAAAATGGCGCAGCTGGGCTATTCACCCATTCCGCCGAACCTGGTCGAAGACGACTTCCAGGCGGCGGGACGGCTTCCCGGAGGTACGACTCCGCCCTCTCCCACGCCACAAAACTGTGCCAACCCGTATATCACCGGAGCGCTTCAACCGGTTGGAGGTCCGACCGTTGTCGGATCAGCCAACCCCGGTTCTGACCTCGGGGCAGCCGGCGCAGCAGGGGCTGCCGGCTCGGGTCCGGGTGCCGCAGCCGCGCATGCCAGTGGCGCGGGCGGTGGCGGTCTCGTCGCGACTCAGAGTGTGTCGGGTCCGGGTTCTAGCGCCGCGGCGGCCAAGGGCGGCGCGGCGGCATTGGCCAAGAAGAAGCAGCAGGACGCGCTCACCGATCCCGAGAAGGCCTACGCCCGCCAGGACGAACTGGTCGCGGCCGCCGCCCACTCGCCGTGGTCTCCGACCGTCGTGGCTCTGTGGTCCGTCGTATTTGCCGCCGTCCTCGTCGGAGTGCCGTTGGCTGCCTGGTTCTGGCAGCGCAAACGAAAAGCCTCTGGAGGCATCACGTGAAAGCGACCCGAATCCGAGTCCTGATCAGGCTGGGCGCCGCCTTCGCAATCGGCGCGCTGTGCCTCCTCGCGTTCACGCCCGGACATGGAAACGCCTCGGCGTCGACCTTCAGGACGGCGGCGACGTCGCTCCCTCAGGACATGGGCACATCGTGTCCTCCCGAGGCGAACTCCTGCACGCCGGTCACGAACTTTCCGTGTGTTTCCGGCGCATGTTCGGTCACCGCGGGCCCGGTGAGCCAGCTCGGACAAGGGCAGTCGGCCTATGTCGACATCAGCGGGCTCGAGAGCGGCGAGCAGGTGGCCTTGGGTTTCTGCTCCCTCACGGCGGGTACCGCACCCACTCCCGATCCGACCTGTGCGTCGTATTTACCTGCGCCCCCCGATTGCACGCAACCTTGCAGCCCTACGTCCAGTCCCCTCGAATGGCAATATGCGACCGGCACGGGCCAAACCGGTGCCGAGCGCGGAAACGGTGCTCTCGATCGGAACGGAGTTCGATCCGGATATCACCGATGCCAAGCCCATCGTTTCGCAGTCCGTGGGGCAGTACATATTGCCGACGTCGATCTTTGGCTCCTTCTTCTGTGACAACGGTCCGGCGAATCCCTGCGGTCTCGAAGTCATTGACCTCGGGGTAAACACGGGTGACGTGATCGGAGACGGCTTCCCCCCGGCCGGCCAAGGGGGAAAATTTCTCGGAGCGGGCGGCTCGACTGCGTCGAATACCGTCGTGATCCCGCTCAACTGGGCTTCGACCGGCTCCGGCTGTCAATCGGCTCCGATCATGTCGGTCGACGCGTCCTACAGCGTGGAGCAGTTCCTTCCGGCTGCCGGTGGGGCCACGTGCGGTGGCCCCGACGGTGTGGCTGTGCTGCCCACCTCACTGCCTTCGGTCGACGATGCCGGCTGCGAGTCGACTGGGCTGTCCCACTGCCCGATCACCGACGTCATCAACGGGACCTCACCGGCGACATTCACCGATGACCCCAACGATCCCACCACGCTCGCCGAGCTTCAGAAGGCTGGAGGGAAATTCGCCTATATCCCCATCGCCGTGTCGTCGACCGAGATCGCATTCGAGGGTCAGACTGGGCGGACCGGAGTGGGGTCCATCACCTATCCCCTGAGCAGTTACAACCTGACTCCTGCGCAGACAGCCGGCATCATGACCCAGCTTTGGAGGTCGCCCGTCGCGCAATTTGGTGCGCCAAACGACGACCTGTGTTCACAACCGCCGTTTCCCGGACCGGCCCAATGCAACTTGACGCTGGACCCGACCCAGATCACGCCGACGCCGACCGTCTATACGGTGAACGGCCAATATGCGAACGTTGTCGTTAGCAACGAGGGCAGCGGGACACCGACACAAATGCCATTCAACTTCTTCGATGTCGACTCGACAGCTCTGCCTCATTTCTACGATCCACCCTCCAAGAAGAACGGTGAGAACAACTACGCGGAATATACCGGCTACGCCCTGCTCAACCCGTGGCCCTTCAACTCTGGTGGAACGCCAACGATCGAGAACAACCTCGATGCAATGTTCCCTTCGACCGGGAGTGGCACCTCGTATGAGACCACAGGCTGGATCTGCGCCGCACCCGACCTCCCTTACACCGTTGCTCTTCCGTTTGGAGGCACGGCCATGTTGTCCGACCTGCAGAGCGGGCCCCAGATCCTGGCCGATGCCGAACAAGACCCGATCGAAATGACTCAGAACGAAGATGGATCGTGGACCGAGGACTCTTGGGTTACGCAGGGGATCCAATCCGACCCGAAGGGGTGCGAGGCCGTGTCGAGTTTGCCGACCAACCTCGGGCTACCCAACTCGGGTTCATACTTTCCCTCCAGTCAGCCCCTGACGGCCGCACACGCCATCCAGGGATTTGTGAACGGCGGCACCCTCGGGTTCGCCTTCAGCGCCATGGACGCTTCGGAGGCGGACTTCTACGGACTCCTTCCCGCCAATCTCCAGAATGCCTCGGGGGCCTTTGTCGCGCCCTCGTCGGCCTCCATCACGGCGGCGCTGAAGGACGCCACGGCCGCCCCGAACGGAACGCTGATCCCGTCGTTCACCACGACTGATCCCGCTGCCTACCCGATGCCCATGGTCACCTATGCGCTGATCTCCACCAGCCCCCAGGCGAGCACGGATCAGGCTGACCAGCTCACCGAAATGCTCACCAATTTGGTCGACTACTCGCACACGGGCGGCGCAGGATCGAGCGCACCGCTGCCTCCGGGCTACGTGCCGCTTCCCGACGACCTCGCCCAACAGGCGCTGACGGAAATCTCCAAGGATGTCATCGCCCCGAACGGGCAGCCCGTGGGACCCGAGGCCGCTGCTGCGGCGAGTCTGGCGGCGAACTCGGCTTCCAGCTCGGGAGCCGCAACTCCTTCCAACTCGTCGAGTGGTGGTCCGTTTTCGTTCTCGAGTGCCTTGGGAGCGCCCTTCGGAGTGAACGGGCTCGCAAAGTCCTCGGGCAGCACCAGCGCGGCAAAGAGCGGCTCGAATTCATCGGGTGGCGGCGGGAGTCCCCTGAATCCCATTGGACGCTTCATCGCCGTGACGCTCGGTGACAACCGCTATCTGGTGCCCGGATTGCTCCTGCTCGCCCTCCTCTGTTTGGTTGCCGGGCCGCTTCTCTACCTGTCTCCCTCGTTGCGAAAACCAGCGACCGCCGCGGACGGAGGCGGTGAAGGCGCGGGTGATGAGGCCGAGAGTCCACCGTCCGCAGAATGATGGAAACCACCACCTCGGCAGACGACGCCAGTCAGCTGCCCACCGACATCACCGAAAGCGTGACCGAGACCGAAGCAGCGCTTCCTGCTGCACCGGATCACGCCGGGGACGACGCGCCTGGGGCCGACACCACCGAGGGCGAAGCACCAGGTGTGGCCGACTCGTTCGTGGCCCTGCTGCATGCAGTAGGCCGCGCCCTCGCGGTGCTGTCGCGACCACGGGTGGCTGGAGTCCTGATCGGCGGACTCGGTGTCCTGATCATCCTGCTCCTGGGCTACATCTACGTGTTCACGCCGCTCAGTGCCGCCCGGTCGCAGCACGCGCTCCTCCAGCAGATCCAGGCCCAACCAGCGGACACCTACAACCTCGCCGTGGGCAAGATCCCGCCCGAAGGCAGCCCACTGGCCGTGCTCGACATACCTTCCATCCACGTGAATCAGGTCGTCGTGCAGGGAACTGACGTCAACGACCTCAAAATGGGCCCGGGCCACATGCCGACGTCCTCGCTTCCCGGGCAGCGGGGCAACGCCGTGATCGCCGGTCGTCGTGCCACCTACGGGGCCACGTTCGGATCGATCGGATCGATGCACAAAGGGCAGACGATCACGGTCGTCGACGGCCTCGGCAAGTTCCATTACAAGGTCACCAGTGTGGTCTACGCGGAGAGCGGCCGGCACGATGTGGTCACCCAGTCGGCCGACAACCGACTCACTCTCGTTACGGCGGGATCCGGCTACTGGCCGAGCGGCCGCCTGGCCGTGATCGCCACACTCGTAGGAAAACCCTTCCCGAGGCTGAGGGCGACCCATTTTGCCGCTCCTGCATCGGAGCTCGGGCTCGCCGGCAATGCTGCTTCAGGCCTCCTCTTCGTCCTCTGGAGTCTCTTGTTCTTCGTGGTTCTCGTGTCGGCGGTCTGGCTCCTGCGTACCTGGTCGCAGCCGATGGTGGTCCTCCTCTTGGCCGTACCGATCCTGCTGCTCATTGCGCTTTTCGCCTGCGAGAGCTTCGTCGGCGCACTACCTGCGACCGTCTGAGTGCTCATGAGGACATTCCATCGCCGGCTGAACCGTGGAACGGCGTTCCTGGCCGTCTCTGCCGCAGGGTTGGCGCTGGCCGCGTGCAGCTCGTCGCCCAGTGCCACCGCGACCGGCCAAGAACACGGGCAGACCTCGACCAGCTCTGCTCACGAATCCGCCACCGATGCACCCATGAAGGTCCAGTTCGGCACGGGTTCCATCGGCCAACCCGATCCGACCACGACCCTGCCGAACGAACGGGGCAATCCCATTCCCCCAATCCTGGCTCCGGGTCAGAACATCATCATTTCTTCCGCGGGCTGCGAGCCACAGACGCTCGAAGCCAGCGTGACCGCGCCGGTCGTGTGGACCAATTTGTCTGGCCACGCTCAGCGGGTGATCTTCACCAACTTTCCCGTTGACTCCGGGACGATCCCGGCCGGAGGGACGTTCACGTGGTCGACGAACGACGCCGTCGCGATGGCCTACAAACTCCAGCCCTCCGGAAAGGTCTGCAAGTTGTTGATGAACGCAGCGCAGCCCTGATCCTTTTCATGGCGACGTTCGCGCATCGTTCACCCCTGCATCATCTGGTGTCCACCGACGCCCCGTGAGGTGCCCGCACCGAGCGCGCCGTCAAAGCTGACACTTAAGTGCAACGGCGCGTGGTGCGGGCTCCTCAGCTGGGTCTTTATGTGGCGTAACTGCGGATTCTGAAGAGACAACGCGGGATAAGCAACCGATCACCAACATTTCTTCGCCCTGGTGGGTGGAATTCGCGAAACGTTTACGTTGCCTGCTTAACGTGCTCCACGGCGATGGGCCCCGAAACGCCGCTGCAAATCGCAGATGCGCCAGGGATCCTGTCCTCTCTCCGGGACCGTGCGCCATTGGCCGGTGTGGAGTGCCGGCGCGGAGATCAACCAACCAAAAGGAGACCCAACACATGCTGAATAAGCTGATGGCGCGCCACCGCGCGCTGAGGCTCGGCGCAGGGTTGCTCGGAGCGTCGGCGTTGGCCGTAGGCTTCGCCAGTCCGGCTCTCGCCGCCCAATCGAGTGGCGGCAATGCGCACTCGGCCAACTACAACATCTATCAGGGTGGTTCGAACACGACCTACCTGATGATGCAGCAGCTGGCGGACGTGTTCAACCAGGCACCCGGCTGCGACCTGGCTGCGTCGAGCGGCACCGTTCAGCCCCTCGACTACGGCTGCGCGGGCCTGAACGGCGAACCCGGGACCACGCTGTCGACCCCGCAGACGACGACGGTCACCGGCACGGTGACGAAGGGGAGCAAGACGGTCACGGTGAGCAGCACCACTGGCTTCTTCGCCAACGACGCCGTGAGCGACTCGGCCGGTGCCATTCCGACCGGTTCTGTCATCACCAGCGTGACCAGCAGCACGGCCTTCGTGATCAGCAAGAAGCCGAAGACCTCCGCCTCGTCCGACAACATCACGGTGACGACGACCCCGGCGGTCGGTGAGAACGGCTTCACCACCTTCGCCCAGGAGAACCCTTTCAACGACGTGCTCATCGAAGAGCCGGCGCTCGGTTCGAGTAACGGCATCCTAGAGCTCGAGGACCAGGGCTCACACGCCGGCACCGCCCCGGTCAACGTGTCGCCGCTCGACGTGGCCCGCTCCTCGCGCGCCCCGACGCTGACCGCTACCGGCGTGACCGGTGACGACAAGGGCCTGAACTTCGTGGCCTACGCCGAGGACGCCGTGACGTGGATCCACTGGACCTCGGTGAGCGGTAAGACCACCCCGTCGTCCGCCGTTACGAACCTGACGGTTCCGCAGCTGACCTCGATCTACAAGGATCAAGGTTGCACTGCTGGTGCCCAAACGTTCACGACGCCGAACTGGGCCTGCTTCGGCGGCACGGCTGCGCCGATCGCCATCTACATGGCGCAGTCAGGCTCGGGTACCGAGTCGACCTGGGCCGGGCTGCTTGGCCTGAGTCCCTCCAGTGCCTTCCCCTTCGGCAACGAGGACCCGAACCATGTCATCTTCGAGAACGAGACGTCGTCGATCTTGGCCAACAAGGACCAGGCCAACGCCATCTTCTTCTTCTCGTACGGCAAGTTCGAGACCATCTGCGCCCCGAACCCGGCCTTCTGTTCGGGTGCGTCGACCAGCAAGATCGCGCTGGGTCAGATCGGTGGGACCAAGGTCAGCAAGGGCAGCATCGCGGCCCAGCTACCTGGTTCGACGGGGACGCCCTTCCCCGGTGACCGCCTGCTCTTCAACGTGTACTCCGACGGGTCGAATCCGGACATCCCGATCTCCTCGCCGGCGTCGCTGAACGTGGTCAGTGAGGACGGGTTCCTCTGCAAGCCGTCGAGCAGCACGGATGTTGACCCCAACACCGGGGCGACCTACCGGACCGAGATCAACAACATCATTTCGGCGCAGGGCTTCTTCCCGCTGCCGTTGATGGTTGAGGACGGCCAGGGTCAGACCACCGGTGCCTACGGCACCACCGGAAGCGGCATCCCGAACTCCGCCTGGAGCTCCACCGGCGGTCTGCAGTCCTCGGCCTACAACGCGGCGCACGAGTCAGGCAGCCCTTGGAACTTCCCGACCGGCGACCAGGACACCGACAACTCGGCGATCTCGGGCACCTACACCGGCGTCTACTTCGACGGCAACACCAACGCCACGAAGACGGCCACGGCCTCGGACCCCATCGGGTATTGCCTGACCGAGAGCACGGACGGCAACGGGACTGACTAGTCGTCCACGTAGCACGGCACTCGAGGCCGGTAACCCGGGCTGCGGGGTTCGTCCCCGCGGCCCGGAGCCGGCCTTCGGAGCCGAGTGATCTGACGTGCGGAGGAGCCCCGGTCGGGAGGCCGGGGTTCCTCCGTTTCTTCGGCTCCGCTTCTGGGGGCCAAGAGTGGACCTGCTCCCTTCTTCGGGGGTGCCATTCCGCTCCTCGGGGGTGCCATTCCGCCAGGACAGAGGCAGTCCAGGACAGAGGCAGTACAGTCGCCCGGGTGGCCAGGCACGCCAAGCGTCGCCGCAAGTCTCAGGCCCGAGGTGAGCGCGCCTGGAGCGACGAGAGCCGCTTCGAGACCGATCTGCGCGCCGTCGAGCCCTCGCCGGAGCCAGGTGTGCCCGAACCTGATTGGTTTGCTCCGTCGGCACTGGGCGAGGACGTGTATGCGGCGCGCCAGGAGGTCCCGCTGGCCGCCATGTTGATGCTGGGGGAGCATGCGTGGCAGCGGATCGACGGCATGGGACTGGCCCGCCAGGCGCTCGAGGCGCCCGCCAGCGGCGACCTGCGAGTCGACCTGAGCGACGACGAGCGCTTTCTGCTGGCCAACGGACGGGCCTGGTGTCTCGTCGTGCACTCGGACCTCGGGCACGGAGGCCGGCGTGACGACCCCATCGTCCTGGCCGACGCCCAGCGCCACGTCGAGCAGGCCCGGCGCGTGGCCACCAAGGACGTCCAGCGGGCCCAGGTCCTGGCCACCGGGGCCCTCGTCATCTTCCGCCGGGAGGGGCCCCAGGGCGCCCTCGCCATGGCGCAGACCGCCGTGGACGCGTTCGCCGTGCTGCCCGACCACGAGCGGACCGGTCAGAGCCAAGGGATCGCCAGCCTGGCCGTGCTCACCCTGGCGTTGCTCACGGCGGCGTCCGGTGACACCGGGTCAGCCCTGAGCCTGGCCCGTGCTGCCGGTGCCCTCCGTCCCCCGCTCGATGTCGACCAGGCCGCCTTCGGTGCCCTCCTCAAAGAGCTCTCGGAGTGGATCCCAGCGCACTGATCCTGCCCGCGGTCTGAACCGCCCACCTGGGGCTCTATAGTTCATCCACCTGTTACGCCGATGTTGCAGATGGTTCATCTGCTCCACCTAGCCTCACCGGCTGACATGCAGACGGTCGCACCAACAAGTCGGCCGCCAATCGGGGCCGTGCACCCCGGATCGCCCGGCGAGCGGATCGCGGCCGAAAGGGCGATACCGGGCGGAGGGCAGTCACAGCATGACGACACAGCGAGACACGGGACAGCGCTGGCCGTTTGCGTGGTCCCGCCGCCGGACCAGATCGCGAGGGTCGGTGTCGATGCTCGACACCATGCAGTTGACCGCGGTCATGACGGATCCCACGCCGCGGTCAGCCCCACCCGAACACGGCGGGGCCGACGAGTTACTGGGTGTCGTGCGGACCGACGGGGAGTTCAAGCAGCGAGTGGGCTGGCTCACCGGTCCGCGCCGGCCCTGGGACGTCATGCGCGAGCGGCTTCCTGCGCGCGAGGACGTCCCTGTGCGCAAACTGGGACTGGTGGTCGGCAGCCTCGTGCTCCTCATCGGCGGTCTCGTGGCCGGCACCATGATCACGTCGACGAGCGCCACGCCGTCGAACACGCCACATGGGGGACTCGGCGCGGTGGCTCACCGTCTCGTCATGAGTCCGAGCAATTTCGACTTGGCCCAGGCCAGCACCACCCCGATCCCGGCCAAGCCGTTGGTCGCGCTCTCGAGCCCGACCTCTGCTCATGAAGTGTTCGGGTACGCCCCCTATTGGTCGCTGCCGGACTGGCCGAGCTTTCCCTACAAGGACTTCTCGACCGTTGCCTACTTCAGCGTCAACGTGAACCCGAACGGATCGATCCAGCATTCGGGGCTGGGGTGGAACGGCTACAACAGCGAGGACTTCGTCAATCTGATCAACGCGGCGCACCAGGCGGGCGACCGGGTCGTGCTCACGGCAAACGATTTCACGGAGGCGTCCCTCTACACGCTCACCCATTCTCCGAACGCCGGCGTCGTCCTCGGCACAGAGTTGCTCGAGTTGGTGCAGACGAAAGGACTCGATGGCGTGAACCTCGATCTCGAGGGGACCGGTCGAGGTGACCGGGCCGGACTCGATCATCTGGTCAGCCAGGTCGACTTCATTTTGCACAGTGCCGACCCCCACTATCAGCTCACCATGGCCACCTACGCATCCTCGGCTGGTGATCCGAACGGCTTCTACGACATCCCCGGCCTGGCCCAGTGGGTCAATGCTTTCTTCGTCATGGCCTACGGCGTCAGCCTGGGACCGACCGGGGCCCAGGGGGAGAATGGCGGTGGTGGCGACGCGGCCTACGTGGACGAGTACGTCGCCAAGGTTGGTGCGTCAAAGGTGATCCTCGGTGTGCCCCTGTTCGGCTACGACGAACCGACCCGAGGGCCGGAACTCGGAAACAAGGCGACCGGAGCGGCGGTGCCCGTGACGTATGCCCAGGCGGTCGCCTCGGGGCCGACGTACTGGGACGCGGCCACCGACACGGCCTGGACGTCCTACCAGTCGAAAGGTCAGTGGCACCAGGTCTTCTTCGACAATGCGAACAGCCTGGAGGAGAAAGTGCATTTGGCCGCCACGTCGGGCCTCTTGGGGGTCGGCATCTGGGCCCTCGGGATGGAGGGCAACGATATCCCGCTGCTCGATCTGCTCAGTGGGCGTGCGGTCTCTCTGCGCACGCCCCCAGGAGGTCCGACCACCTCGACCGCGGCAGCCAACATCATCAAGAGGGTGAAGATCAAGTCTCGCTGGGAATGGAGGGGTCGGTGCATCATCGACGACGACCTCGGTCGACGTGAACGGGGGCGACGCTCACCCCGGGAACGGCTCGACGACGACCAGCACCTCGATGACCACCACGCCGAGCGCCCCGCGCGACGACGACCACGTCGACCCCGACATCGTCGACAACGACGACCGCTGGCACAGGTGACGCTGGGAACACCGGCAGCACGACCTCTGCGGTGACTCACCAGTGACACGCCTGCGGCGGAACGTATGGGGCACGCGCGCGCCTGCCCGGCGCCGCCACCGGGTCGGCCTGACCTTCGCTGCGTTGACGGCGGTGCTCGGTGTCGCGGCATCGGCCTGCGGCAGCAGCGGTCCCTCCGAAGGAGCATTGGCCGGGAAGTCGGCCACCGCCGTGCTGTCGCTCTCCATCAAGGCCTACCACCGCCAGCACTCGGTGAGCTTCGTCACCAAGACCGTCGCCGGGAAGGCCAGCACGGTGCAGGTCGGGGCGACCAGCGAGAAGGCGGCGTCCGAGTCGGTGCGGTCGTCGACGCTGCCCGTCCTCCAAGCCATCCTCGTCGACGGGTCGGCCTACCTGCGCGCCGGCACGCAATTCCTCGAGCAGCAGCTCAGCCTGTCGACCGCTCAGGCGGCGGCGCACGCCGGGGAGTGGATCTCGTTCCAGAAGGGGAATCCCGGCTACTCCAGCATCACGCAGTCCCTCAGCGCAGCAGAGGCAATTCTCCAGTTCGTGCCAGAGGAACCCCATCTTCGCGTGGCCGGCGCCACCACGTTCGGGGGCCAGAGTGCCGTTGCGGTGACTGGCAGCCCGGCCACCGCTCCCGGGGCAGGTACTACCGCCACCGTCACGTTCTTCGTCTCGACGACGGCTCCCTACCTTCCCCTGGGTGCCACCGTTCAGGTCAATAACGACGGTGGGCACAATATCGAGCGGGTGGCTTCGGTCTACGGCAAGTACAACCAGAAGGTCGACCCGAAGGCGCCAACTGGTGCTGTGCCCATCACCTCGCTCGTTTCGTCCTGATCGGCCGGGCCGCATCGTCCCCAGGCGTGCTCAGGCAGCTCGCCGGTCTGGCCCGCCCTGTCGTTCACCTCGCCCATCTGACAGCGAACGCATGCGGTCTCCCGACAACACCACCGAAAGTTGGCCCGCCTCCCTCATGCCCGACGCCGCTCGAGGGCGGACAGCATGGCGCTCTCGATCTGATCGACCTCGTCGTCGAGAGACAGTCGGTTCTCGGCGGCCTGGCGGCAGCGCCGTCCTAGTCGACCTCCCCGTCGCGCCAGTCGAGCACGTCGAGCAGATGCCGGGCCAGGTCGTCGGCGTTGCCGGGTTCGGCCAGCAGACGCGACATCCAGTCCGTCAGGATTTCGGGGGAACCGCCTACAGCAGTCGCCACGACAGGGACGCCGCAGGCGAGCGCCTCCATGATCGAACGCGAGAGCGGCTCGGGCCAGACGCTGGGAACGCTGGCCACGTCAGCCGCCTGGAGGAGCGACACCACGTCGTCGCGTCGGGGGAGCCACGTCACCTGAAGTCCCTCACCGAGCGCGTGGAGCTCCTCGACGTAGCGCGCCGCATCGACGGGGTCGGCGCTGGCGCTGGGCGAACCGAGCACGACGAGGTGGCACCGGCCTACTTTCTCGATCACCTGCCGGAAGGCCCGAACGAGGACGTCGACCCCTTTCTCGGGGGCGATGCGACCGCCGAAGAAGATCATGCGGTCCCCGGATCCGATCCCCAGCTCATGTCTCGTCTGCTCCCGGCCCATGGGCGTGCCGGGCACATAGGCCTCGAGATCGACTGAGGTGAGTGCGACGACGGCTCGGTCGACGTGCAGGCCGGTGCCGCGCCAGAGGCCCAGGGTGTGTTCGGACACCGAGACGGTGGCGTCGACCCTGGAGAGTGCAGCTCGGAGCCAACGAGGCAACCGACCAGGAGGCGGGAGGCAGAGGTGGTACACGACGGCGGTGGGCCGACCGGCGGCGACAGCGACTGCGAAAGGCAGGTCCCAGTAGCGATAGGCGTACACGATGTCGGGTTCGAGTTGCCGGGCGTTCCGGACCGCCTCGGCGACGTTGAGTGTCGAATGCAACGGGTCGGCCCGTCGGGGCAGCGTCGAAGAAACCCGTGTCATGGTGACCGTAAGGTCGCGCCAGCTGTCGGTGAATGCCCCCTCCTCGACATACACCAGGTCCAACCGGTGCCCACGGCGGGCCAGGCCCTGGGCGTTCGTCAGATGGGTTCGCTCCAGGCCACCAGCCGAATCCAGGTGATTTGCAGTGGTCAGTATCCGCACCGGGCCACGGTTCCGTTCTCGTTGAGGAAGGGAGAAGGCAGGCTAGTGCAGCCGTCGAGGTGGGCTTGCGGCCCGGTTCACCCTCCGATCCCGAAGCCGACACGTGCCGTTCAAGCTTTCCCCAAGGGTCGTGCACACCGACGGACGAGATCCGGTACCGTTCGAGAACCGGCACCGAAAGGAGACGCCATGGAACCTCACGAGGAGGAAGAGGGCTGGTTCACCGACCCGTTCGGGCGGCACGAGGCTCGCTGGTTGTCCTTCGGCAAGCCGACCAAGCTCGTACGTGACGGCGCGGCCGAGTCCTATGACGAGCCACCCGACGAGGAGCCCACGGTTGCGCCCGAGCGCATCGAGTCCACGATGGAGGCCAACGACGGGGCCGATCTCATCCGGGCGGGGGACCAATCCGGCACCGACGACCTCGGGTCGCTGAACCAGCGGATGTCAGATGGCGCGCTCGAGGGTGCCGCGCACCCCGAGGCTCGCATCTGAGTCGAAGCCGGCGCGTCAGCTCGCGGGCCAGCGATCCAGCCAGGCCTGGAGCATCAGCACGCCCCACAGCTCTGCGCTGAGGTCCCGCCGCTTGGCCTGGTGGAGATTCCAGGCTTGGCGTATCGGCTCCGGTCTGAGAAAGCCGTGGCGCGCCAGCGCCGATTCCGACAGGAGATCCTCGGCCCAGGGCCGGAGCGGGCCGCGCAGCCAGTTGCCGATGGGCACGCCGAACCCCATTTTGGGCCGGTCGACCAAAGACGCCGGCACGTGGCGATAGAGGATCTGCCGCAGGACCCACTTGGCCGTGCCGTCGCGGCGCTTCGAGGTCGGCGGTAGTCGCCAAGCTGCCTCGAGCACGCCGCGATCGAGAAAGGGTGTGCGCGTCTCGAGCGACACGGCCATGGCCGCCCGGTCCACCTTGGTCATGATGTCGTCGGGAAGGTAGGTCACCAGGTCGGTCCGCAGCAGCTGCGCCATCACGTCCGGCGAGCCTGGCGTGGTGTGGCCGTTACCGATGACGGCCGGCGTCGGGGAGGCGCCGCGTACCAGTAAGGCCGGATCCTCCCAGTGCGAGACGAGCGCCCGGTAGGCGGCATCGACGCTCGAGGCCTCGAGGACGCGACCCAGTTTGGCCACCTTCGTCGAGGGCAGGCGCACCTGCCAGCGTGACGGGAGCCGGGCCTGCCACCGAGTCGACGGCTCCCGGTGGGATGCGACGCAACGTCCCCCCGACACCACGTCGGAGCGAAGGTGGGAAGGGGTCCGCGGCACGCCAGACCCGATCCAACCAGGCATGGCGGTTGTACCCGGCGAAGAGCTCGTCGCCACCATCCCCCGACAGAGCGACGGTCACTGCCTGTCGGGCCACCTTGGCCACCAGGTAGGTGGGGAGCTGTGAGCTGTCGGAGAACGGCTCGTCCCAGATGTCGGGCACCCGGGGGACGAGATCGAAGACGTCCTGTGCCGACATGGCGACGGTCGTGTGTTCCGTCCCGAGGTGCGTGGCCACCGCGGCAGCCGCTGGCGCCTCATCGAAGGCCTCATCCTCGAAGGAGACCGTGAACGTCCGTACCGGGTGCCCGCTGTGGCGCTGCATCAGGGCCACGGTCAGGCTGGAATCGATGCCCCCGGAGAGCAGTGCACCGACGGGGACCTCGGCCAGGCTGCGGGCGCCCACCGAGTCAGAGAGTGCGCCCTCCACCACCTCGATCGCTTCGCGGTCGTCGGCCAGGGGACGAAGCCGACAGGCTGCGTCGATGGCCTCGCCGGCCGACCAGTACGGCACCTGTTGGGGCAGGCGGCCCGCTACGGTACCCGTCTCGACGCAGACGCGGGCGCCCGGACCCAGCTTGGCAAGGCCGTGGTAGATACACGCCGGAGCGGGCACGCAGCTGAGGCGGAGGTACTCAGCCACCGCGTCGCGGTTGACCCGGGCCTCGAAGGTCGGCATGGTGTGGAAGGCCTTGAGTTCGGAGGCAAAGGCAAAGACCGGCCCCGCCCAGCCGTAGAACAATGGCTTCTCCCCGAAGCGGTCACGGGCCAAGTGGAGTCGGCGCTCGCGGCGATCCCAGGCGGCGAAGGCGAACATGCCTTCGATTCGCTCGAGCGTGCCGAAGAGACCCCAGCGGTCGAGCCCACCGACCAGCACCTCGGTGTCCGACGTACCCCGGATGTCCAGCCCGGTGCCCTCCAGCTCGGCGCGCAAGGCAGGCGTGTTGTAGAGCTCGCCGTTGTAACTGACGATCCACCGGCCGCTGGGCGATCCCATGGGTTGCTGACCTTGGGCGCCCCGCCCGACCACTTCGAGCCGGCGGTGGCCCAAGCCCACGCCCACATCTGCGTCGACCCATGTCCCAGCGTCATCCGGGCCACGGTGGATCAGGGTCGAAGCCATGTCCCGTGCCCGTTGATGCAGTACGTCCGGGCCGGTGGCTCGTGTGGTGTCGAGCAGCCCGGCGATCCCGCACATCAGTGAACCCGCATCGCTTCGAGCGCGGCGGCCTTCGGGAGGCGCATGTCCCGGGCCGAGACCATCAAGGTGAAGAGCGCGTCCCAGCGGTCGGCCACGACAGGGAGCGCAAAGCGCGTCACACAGCGATCCCGCGCTGCCTGCCCCATAGCGTGACGTCGGAGCGGGTCTTGCACGAGTGCGGTCACGGCAGCCGCCAACGCGGCGGCGTCGTCGACGTCCACCAGCATGCCGGTCCGCCCCTCCTCGAGCACCGTCGAGGTGCCGGCGACCCGCGTCGCCACCACAGGGAGGCTACACAGTCCGGCCTCGATGAGCACCCCGGGCATGCCCTCGCCATCCGGTGCGCTCGGGAAGACGAGCACGTCCGCGGTCTGAAGAAAGGGCACAACGTCGTCGCAGAACCCAGCGAGCTCAATTCCCGCTGACAAGGCGGCTGGTTCGAGCGTGCGGCGCAGTGGACCGTCGCCCACCATGGTGGCGCGGACGGCGAGCCCCTTCTCGCTGAGGCATCGCACGAGGTCGACGAAGCGATCGGGTCGCTTGCCCTCGGTGAAGGCACCCACGAAGAGGAGCGAGACCTGCTCGCCTCGTCTTTGAGTCGGTGGCCGGCCGGAAGCGCTCCGCATCGCGCCCATTGGGGATGACGACGATGCGCTTGTCAGGCACCGCCAGCACCTGGTGCAGATCGGCCGCGACGTCGTCGGAGACGGCGGCGGAGACCCAGGCCCGTCGGACCAGGGCCCGCCAAATCAGACTGTGGGGGCTTCGCCGGGCGGTCGCGGGCCACGTGCCGATGACGCAGTAGGCGATGGGGGAGCGAGTGGCGAGGGCCAAATACTTGAACGCGTCGCCGCCGTGGGCCAGCACGAGGTCGGGCCGGAGGTCTCGCAGCACCCGGGCCAGGCGGGCCAGGGCCTGTGGGTGGAGCCCTGTGGCCGCCCCCACCCCGCCCGGCAGGCCCAGAGCCCGGTCGACGCGGACCCCGTGGTCCCCGTCGAAGAGGCTCACCAGGGTGTGCCCACCAGCACTTCCTCCGAGCTGGTCCACGAGGGCCCGGGCGAAGACCTGGGCGCCCCGCCCCAGGGCGGTGGGAATGACGTGGAGGACTCGGGGTCCCGGGTCTGTCGGCGCGCCGGCGAAGGAATTCGGCTGGGGCCCCATGGTGAGGGCATTCTGCTCGGATCCGGGGCTGAATAGCCAACGACGCGCGATTTCATCTACCTTTCAGTGCGATGTCGGCGACCTTGGCGCGCCGTTCACCGACTCGTAGGGAGGCTGGTGGGGTGGCAGCACGCAGTCCCGCCTCGAACGTAGCGAACCAACTCCGGAAGACCGGGGCGCAGATCTTCTCGAAGCTCCCGTTGTCGGCCCGCCTGGCCGTCCTTCATGCGGGTGGCCGTTACGCACCGTGGGAGGAGGGGTTCGATTTCACCCCGCCCGCGCTCGAGCCCGGTGAGGTCGCGGGGCCGCCTGAGTTCGTCGGCATCGGGGTCCAGAAGGCCGGAACGACCTGGTGGGAGGGGTTGATCGCGGCCCACCCGCAGGTGTCAGCCCGGCCGGGCCTGCACAAGGAACGCCACTACTTCGATCGTTTCGCGGTGAAGCCCTTCGGCTCCGCCGACGCCGCGCGAGTACCACGGCTGGTTCCCTCGACGACCTGGCACGGTGGCGGGCGAGTGGACCCCCGACTACATCCACCTGCCCTGGGTGCCGGGTCTGCTCGCCCAGGCGGCACCCGAGGCCCGCCTGCTCGTTCTGCTCCGCGACCCGGTCGAGCGCTTGTGCTCAGGGCTGTCGCACCACCAGGCCCAGCGTGGTCGGTTCACGGCCGAGGTGTGGGCGGATGCCGTCGATCGCGGCTTCTACGACCGTCAACTGGCCGCCTGGGCGTCCTGGTTCCCACCCGACCGGTTCCTCGTGCTCCAGTACGAGCGGTGCGTCGCCGACCCGGTGGGCGAGCTGTCGCGCACCTTCCGTTTCCTCGACCTCGACCCATTCGTGCCCGACGGCCTGTCCCGCCGGGTGAGCGCAAGCCGGGACAAACTCTCGCTGCCCGAGGATGTGAGGCGGCGCCTGGTCGACCTCTACGCGGCTGACGTCATCGCCCTGGCCAAGAACCACCCCGGGCTCGAGCTGGACCGCTGGCCCAATTTCGATGGCGTGGTGAGCCGATGATCCACCTCATGCTCGCCACCAAGCGGCTCGCCGCTTCCTCCAGCCCAAATAGCTCAGTGCACGTGGGTACCGACTTGCCGGTGGCCCTCCTCACCGTGGTGGTCCTGGGCTACTTGGGGTACCTGATCGTCGATCGCGTCGCCCGTGGTGACTCCTACGTCACGCTGCGCAGAGTCTTGCTGGCCAGCCTCATCCTGCACCTGGCGTGCGCTCCGCTCCAGATCTTCGTGGTGAATCACTTCTACCACGGCGTCTCCGACTGGCTCCGCTATACGCACCAGGGCGCCGTGCTGGCGGACAACTGGCGCAACTTCCACTTCACCACCCAGGGCGCCGGAACTCCAGGGCATCGTCGGCAAAGGGGCCACCTCCATCTTCGGCGGGGTCATCATGACGCTGGTCGGGCCGAACCTTCTGGCCTGCTTTCTTCGTCGCTGCCTTCACCTCCTTCGTGGGCACAGCCATTTTCTATCTCGCGTTCCGGATCACGTTCCCCGAGGCCAACCGCAAACGGTATGCATGGCTGGTGCTCCTGTTCCCCTCGCTCTTGTTCTGGACGGCGGACGTCAGCAAGGAAGCGGGCATGCTGCTCGCCCTCAGCCTGGTCGCCTACGGGATGGCGCTGATCTTGCAGGGTCGGGCACTCGGCTACCCGATTGGCATCGTCGGCGGTGCGTTCGCCCTTGTGATCCGGCCCGACGAATTGGTCATCCTCGTCGTGGCGTTCGCGTTGGCCATGGTGGTCCGGGGTCTGTTCCGGCAGGGCCGGGCCATCCGCCCGATACGCATCGTTGCCGCAGTGCTCGTCGTCGGAGCCTTCGTCATCCTGACCGGCACCGCGGCCTCCCATTTCGTGCACCTGACCGGCGGCAATGGGCTGTCGGGGACGCTCAACAAGGTGGGCGCCAACAACCAGGGCACGGGCGCCGGCTTCGGCAGCAGCAATGTCCCGTACTCGAGCAACGCCCTCGACTACCCCCGCGACGTCTACACCGTGCTCTTCGACCCGCTGCCCATCGCCGCCCGCAGCCTGACCCAGCTCGCGGCGGCAGCCGAGAATATCTTGATCCTGGCCGTATTCCTCCTTTCGCTCCGCCAGCTGCGATGTCTGTTCCGGGCTTCGATCCAACGTCCCTACGTCTTGGTGTGCGCCATCTACAGCCTGGTGTTCCTCTATGCCTTCGCCGCGCTGGGCAACCTCGGTCTGATCACGCGGGAGCGAACCTTGCTCCTTCCGTTTCTCTTCGTCCTGCCGGCCATTCCCTTGGCTCCCGAAGGTGAGTATCCCTATCCGTGGCAGCTGGCACGACGGCTACGGCGCCCCGTCTCGGAGTCGGGTCGCGCCACCCCCGCTGCACTGAGTGATGAAGGGGAGTGGGCGGCCGGGCGAAGACATGGCGCAGTGGGGTGCCGACCCGGTCATCGAGACCGAAGCGGCCGACTGGTCTCCGGCCGAGTGGATACCTGACACGTAGGCCGTGCCGCGCGTGGTGTTCACGGCGCGTCGGCAACTGATCGCCTCACCGGGCCCGCTCCGGTCACTCGGCCCGGAGGGCATGGCCCGCACCCTCATGCCGCCGAGGTCGACCGCCGCCGGGTCTTCCTCGCGTGGCCGAAGGAGGCGCTCGTAGACCTCGAGGGTGATGCCGATCACCCTGCGGTCATCGAACTCGGCTCGGGCCCGGGCCACCGAGGCCTGACCCATCTCTCGCCGCCGCGCCGGGTCACCGGCCAGGGCCCCGATCGCGCCGGCCAGGGCGGCGCCGTCGCGAACGGGCACCAGGAGGCCCGTCGTGCCGTGGTCAACGACCTGGCGGCAGCCCCGGATGTCGGTGGCCACCACCGGCACGCCGCACGCTGCTGCCTCCATGGCCGAGCGCGGGAACCCTTCTCGATAGGAGGGCAGCACGAAGAGGTCCATCCCCGGATAGAGGTCCTCGACGTCCTTGCGTTCCCCGAGGAATCGCACGTTGCCGATCTCCTCGGCCAGCCGCACGTCGGCCTCGGACAGCGCGTTGCTCTTGGCCGGGTCGCCCGGCCCGATCACCACGATGGCGATGTCGGGGCAGCTGATGCCGCAGGAGGCGGGCCGCCTCGAAGAGTTCGGCGAACCCCTTCTCCCAAACCAGGCGGCCCACCAACCCGACGAGCACGTGCCCGTCCGCCACGCCCATCGACCGGCGGGCCGCCGCCACGACCTCGGGGGGCCGCGGCTCGAAAACGCTGAAGGTCGATTCCGTTGCCCAGCAGGACCAGCTTGCGCGCCGGCACCCGCCATCGGGCGAGTGCCTCCATGTCCTCCACGTTCTGCACGAGCTCGGCCTGGGAACAGATCGAGACGGTGCGTTCGAGTCCGTAGACCAACGTCCGGCGCAGAAGCGGGTCGGTGGGCGTGGCATAGAGGCCGTGCACCGTGTTGACCACGACGGGCACGCCGGCCAGCTTGGCGGCCAGTCGCCCGTAGACCCCCGGTTTGGGGTTATGCGTGTGCACGATGTCCGGCCGCAGCCGGCGGAACATGCGCACGAGCTCCGCCAGTGCTTGCACGTCCTGGCCGACCGAGTTCGAACGGGTCGCGTGCGTGACCGGCTCGTGCCGGATACCCCAAGCGGCCAGCTCTCCTGCGTAGGCGCCCTCGGCCGAAGCTCCGATCACCTCCATGCCGGCGTCGGCAAAGGCCCGCAGCTGGGGGCCCAGGAGGAGGGCCAGGCTCATGTCGGTCGTCGCCAGATGCAGCAATCGGCGTCCGGCCAGGGGTGCGGCCGGGCTCAGGGGCGTCATCGTGGTCCGATCAGCCCTGGGGCGCGGGCACGAGTTCGTCGTAGATGCCCTCGACCTGGCGGACGCACCGGGTGACATCGAAGAGGGCCCCCCTCGCGAGCGAGCCGCTCGCCAGCCGATTTCGGAGCGCGGCGTCCCGGACCAGCATGGTGATGGCATCGGCCAGGGCGGCGGGTTGCTCGGGCGTGACCAGCACCGCGTCGAGGCCATCGGTCCAGAGATTCGGGATTTCCCCCACGGCAGCTGGCCACGATCGGTACGCCCATGGCCGCCGCCTCCATGAGGGTCACGGGGAGCCCTTCGTGGCGCGAGGGCAGGACGAAGAGATCCGCTGCGCCGAGCAGGCGCAAAACGTCGGACCGAGGGCCCACGAATCTGAAGCGGTCACCCAAGCCCAGGCTGGCGTGCTCGGCCTCGAGCTTCGCCTGGAGCGGTCCCCAGCCGGCAACGATGAAGCGCACGGGCAGTTCGCGCTGGGTGACGATCCGGGCCGACCGGAGGAGGACGTCGTGGCCCTTTTCAGGACGAAGATTCGCCACCGTCAAGACCATCAACTCGTCTTCGGCCAAACCGAACTCCTGGCGCACACCGCGGCGCGATGTCTCGCGTTCGGCCCGGGCCTGCTGCACCTGGTCCATCTCGATCCCATGGATCACGACGGTGGCGTGGCGGCGAAGTCGCGGCGGCAGCGATTCCTTGGCTGCATGCGGACACGATGAGGAGGCGGTCGTCCAGTCCGATGCTGGCGCGGTTGAGCGCTCTGAGGGCGACGGCGATCTTGTCCCACATGGAGTGTTGGGTATAGACGAGGGCGGGCCGCCGGCTCGGCATCATGCTGGCAGCGGCCACCATCCGCCCGAGAGTCGCCGCATAGGGCATGTGGGAATGCATGATGTCGAAGTTGCGCCTCCGGAGCAGGTCGCGCAGGCGGAGTGTCCATCCCAGAATCGCGACCCGAGGTCCCGCCGAGCCAATGCACGGTGACGCCCGCTTCCTCCAACTGGGGCACGAGAGAATTCTCGCTTTGGAGGATGTAGGCCACCTCGTAGTCGAAGCGCTCGCGGTCTCGATGGCGGACCATGTGGACCAACAACTGTTCGGCGCCGCCGAGACCCGGGCTCTTGATGAGGACGAGCACTCGGCGCCGCCCACCCGGCGCAGCGGGGCCGGTGTCGGCCCCAGGCTCGAAATGTGGATCTCCTCGGTGCACGTTTTCAGCCCCTCCGCAGCGCCGACTGGAGAGTACGCCATGACGGAACGGGCAGAACACGGTTTCCTTGCATCTGACGTGAACCTTTGCAGGTCGGAAAGTGACGTGGGGGTGTCACAATTCGCAATCCGGCGGCCCGGATCGCACGACCGGGTCCGATCCGAGTATTTTGGTGGCCGAGAGCGCACTCCGGGCTACCCCTAGGTTCGTCCTGAGGGTGAGGTGGGGCCGCGGCTCGGGATCGGTCCAGTCGACCGGCCCGGGTGTTCAGAGATCGTCCAAGGGAGCGAATGAACATGACCAAGAGCGTGGAGTCTCCCCTGTCGCCGCAATGGAACCAATGAAGAGACCTTTCTCAAGGACCCGATCGTCCACCACCGTGAACGCGCCGACCGTGTCGGTACTCGAGGTCTTCAGAACACTTGGCCTGCGTTCGCTACGTCTGAAGATAGCCCTCTTCATCTTCCTCTCCATCGTGGGTGCGCTGACCCAAGCAATCCTCTTGTTGGTCATCTCAGAGGTCGCGTTGGCCGATGTCGAGGGCAAGCGCTCGTTCCATGGCCTCGGTCCCACACTCACCCAACACGACGCGATCATCGTCATCTGCGTCGCATTTCCCCTTTCTTTCATCATCAGCATCTCGACGACGTTGATCAATACGTCTGTCTCAGAGAAGGCACTGAGAGCGACCCGCACACACGTCGTCGAAGGGTTCTTCCGGGCCAAGTGGTCCCTTCAATCAAATGAGCGGCTCGGGCACCTCCAACACCTCCTCGTACAGAACAGCTCGGCGACCTCCGGAATCATCGGGAGCGTGTCGGGCGGCGTTCAATCGCTTCTGATGGCGTGCGGGCTCTTGGGGGTGGCCCTGGCAGTCGATCCCGCCGCAGCGGTCACCGTCATTGTCATTGGCTTCGTGCTCTTGCAGTGTCTGCGGCCACTCAACGCACGTAGCAAACGGCTCAACAAACAGCTCTCCCAGTCCACGAGAGCAATGGCCACACGGGTGACCGAGTTCACCCGGCTGGCCCGGGACTTCCGATTGTTCGGTGTGGAGCCCAAGATCTTGGACACTCTCCGCGGGATGATCCGGGACACCGGTCGCATCTACCGCAGGTCTTCGATCAACGGCAGCATCGCGCCCACTCTGTACCAGATCTTTTCGCTGGGAATCATAATCGCCATCGTCCTCACAGGATCCGGTCACGCGGAGTTCGCCAAGAACGGATTCGCCCTCATCCTCGTAATGCGAGGCATCGGCTACGGCGCTTCGGTCCAGGGCTCGTTCCAAGGCCTCCGGGGCTCTCAAGGCATGCTGGAAGACTTGATGTTCGATCTGAATCGCTTCGATGACGCTCGAATCACTACCGGAGGACCCGTACCCGAGTCCTTCGAGCTGGACTTCGATTCCGTGGAGTACTCCTACGACGGGACCACCCTCGCGCTCCGCGGCGTCACGATGCACATTCCGGAGGGAATGATCGTCGGGATGCTCGGACCCTCGGGCAGCGGCAAGACGACCATCAGCCAACTCCTCCTGGGCCTACGGGAGCCCACAGCCGGCCGGACGACGATCGGCGGCGTCGACGCCGCCGTGATCTCCAAGGACGGTGAGAACAACATCGTGGCCCTCGTGCCCCAAGAACCCGTGCTCCTCCAGGGTTCGGTCATGGAAAACATCAGGTTCTTCCGGAACTATGAAGACAAGGAGGTCATCGCGGCAGCGAAAGCGGCCCACCTGCACGATGACGTCGTCCGGATGCCCGACGGTTACGAGACTCTCGTGGGTGAGGGTGGTGGTGCCATTTCGGGCGGGCAGAAGCAGCGCCTCGCGATCGCACGTGCGCTCGTCGGTTCGCCGAAACTCATCGTGCTGGACGAGCCGACAAGCGCGGTCGACGGACGCACGGAGAAACTCATCCGCCGGACACTCTCCGAGCTCAGAGGACACGTCACCATCGTGATCATCTCGCATCGGATTGAGACGACGGCGCAGTGCGACCTGCTCCTGGTCCTGAGTAACGGGGAGCTCGCGGATTTCGGCGAACGGGACGACGTCCTGGCTGGATCGGCCTACCAGAACATCGTGTTGAGCCGAAACGACTTTGCTGGGGAACTCCTGTCAGGCGAGGGACCAGCTCTGCTGAGCCCGATCGGCCCGGCTCCTGGCTGAAGACGAGCGGGGTAGAGACGAACGGCAGGACGGATAAGGTCCGCCATCTGCGGGCCCCGATCGGGACCCCGACGATACTGATCAGCGGCCGGACCGCTCCTACACCACGGCGATAGCGGTCCCGTGATTCAGTCGGATTTCTGCCCTCGTGGGCGCCCTGATCCACTGCGATGCATCCGAACCTTTGCCACTGTCGAAGCAAGTTGAGACGTCCGCGACTTCCGGAATCGTTTCAACTCGCGACTCTTGAAGCCAATTTGGCGCTGCAGTCGAATGACGTCGTCGATCCAAAGCTGTGGTTCGGGAAAGACCTGAGGCGCCCATGGATCGTGGAAGCCGAAGAGTGAAGTCAGTTGTAAAAACATCTCCTGCTGAACGCCGGCTAAGTCGGCATACTCATCGATCTCAGATCGCTGATGACGCAGCCGTGCATCGAACCATGTCGATGCACGGCTTTTTGCTTCGGAAGAGACGGCGATACGGAGCTGCCCGAGGAATTCAACGACTTCTGCCGTTCCAGTAAGCGGGTCCGACAACATTCGGTCGTATTCGATTACGAAGGTTGGCATTCCAGTCAACCCAAGAGCGGCTGACCGCATATGCCGATCCCACAGAGCGAGGCCGAGCGACATTGGCAGACCATCTCGTGCTTCCAGGGATCGGGCGACCTTCAGCGGATTACGAAGGACAAGGACAGCGGCCATTGGTGCCGGCAACGCCTCGCGCCAGAATGGCAACGTCAGGCACATACGAGGATCCTTCACCATCATGGGTCGATCCGCATACGTGGCTTCGAACCACCGCCTCGCGTCGGACATCCTCATCGCTCGGTCAGGGACGTGATCCCAATCGAGCGTAACGGGCGGAGGAGAGAATCCAGTGCAACCAACGGCGCGCAATAGACTTCTGTTGCACTTGACGACTGAACGGCTCTCCCAATGGCCTTGCGTGTTGGAGTCTCCCGCTGGGACTAGGTCATTCGCGGGAGGTCCGGTTAGCCCGAGGGCAACCAACAGTCCCGCGGTCGCTGAGGTACCACTTCGATCTGTCCCGATGACGGCGACGCATGGATCAACGAAGGTTGAATTTGATCCCACCTCTGCTGCGACCATCAATCTCCGACCTCGAGTCACCGCTTCCGGAACGGTGTTAGCGACGGCAGATCCTATCGAGGGTGCAACTGGCGCGCCTTGGGCGCCGGTTTGGACCGGGCTCTTGTAGCCGGCATCGTCGATCCGGTGGAGCGATGCGAAAGACTCGACCGGTCGAATCTTCTCGAGAATCGATGGTAGAAGCCTTCCCTATCCAAGTAGCTGGGTTTACCCTGAGCATCGGATTGTGCGAAGTCGCACACCGAAGGAACCCCTCAGAGATTTCATTGTTGGCGCTACGAAGTGACGAAGAGTGCTCGTGGTCCCTCGCTGAACCGAAGTGCGAGGAACAAGTAGTCGAGAAGGGATTTGGCTCGTCGTCTTCGAACCTGGGGGACCAGTGCCCTGCCTCAGCCCGGCTGGGTTCATGATCCTGCCCTTGCCCTCCTCCCGGCGCCACTGGCACTGAGCACACAAAAATGGTCCTGAGCACGGCAATTAGTCAGTTCCGGCTCCTGCCCATAGCATCCGGATCATGGCAGATCTCATCCGCATGGGCGACGACGGCAACTTGGTCGTCCCCGACGAACCCATCATCCCGTTCATCGAGGGGGACGGCACCGGCATCGACATCTGGCCGGCCGCCAAGCTGGTCCTCGACGCCGCAGCGTCCAAGCACGGCCACACCGTGGCGTGGAAGGAGGTGCTGGCGGGGCAGAAGGCCTTCGACGAGACGGGCAGCTGGCTGCCCGACGAGACCGTGGACACGTTCCGGTCGCACCTGATCGGAATCAAGGGCCCGCTCACAACGCCGGTGGGTGGAGGCATCCGCTCGCTCAACGTGGCCCTCCGCCAGATCCTCGACCTCTATGTCTGCCTGCGCCCCGTGCGCTGGTTCACCGGCGTTCCCTCTCCCGTGTTGCACCCCGAGCTGGTCGACATGGTCATCTTCCGCGAGAACACCGAGGACGTCTACGCCGGCTACGAGGTGAAAGAGGGCACGCCCGAGGCTGACAAGCTGGCGGCCTTCCTGCGGGCCGAGATGGGCTGGCCCATCCGCGACGGCTCGGGCATCGGGATCAAGCCGATCTCGGAAATGGGCTCGAAGCGCCTCATCCGGGCCGCCATCAACTACGCCCTGGAGCGCAAACGCAAGTCGGTCACTCTCGTGCACAAGGGCAACATCCAGAAGTTCACCGAGGGCGCATTCCGCGAGTGGGGCTATGACCTGGTCCGTGAGGAGTTCGCCGACGTGGCCGTCGGTTGGGACGACTGCGACGGCAACCCCGGCGACAAGCTGTTGGTCAAGGACGCCATCGCCGACATCACGCTGCAGCAGGTGCTGACCCGCCCGTCGGACTTCGACGTCATCGCGACCACCAACCTCAACGGGGACTACCTCTCTGATGCACTGGCCGCGCAGGTCGGCGGCATCGGCATCGCCCCCGGGGCCAACATCAACTATGTCACCGGCCACGGCATCTTCGAGGCCACGCACGGCACGGCACCCAAGTACGCCGGCCAGGACAAGGTGAACCCCGGCTCCGTGCTCCTCTCAGGTGTCCTCATGTTCGAGCACATCGGGTGGAGCAACGCCGCAGCCGACATCGTGCACGGGCTCGAGGCGACCATCGCGGACAAAATCGTGACGTACGACTTCGCACGTCTCATGGAGGGCGCGACCGAAGTGAAGACGTCGGAGTTCGCTTCGGCCGTTGTCGAGCGGCTCTGAGCCTGCAGCACCGCTTCCCCACAGACCCCACCCGTTTGACGCATCACGCGAGAGAGGAAGGTCAGCCCCAATGGCCAAGTCACCCGTCCACGTCACCGTCACCGGCGCTGCCGGTCAGATCGGTTACTCACTCCTGTTCCGTATCGCCTCGGGCCAGCTGCTCGGCGCGGACCAGCCGATCGTCTTGCGTCTGCTGGAAATCGAGCCAGCTCTGAAGGTGCTCGAAGGCGTGGTCATGGAGATCGATGACTGCGCGTTCCCCTTGGTGCACGACATCGTGCAGACCTCTGACCTCAAGACCGCCTTCGACGGTACGTCGTGGGCCCTCCTCGTCGGATCCATCCCGCGCAAGGCCGGCATGGAGCGCGGCGACCTGCTCAGCGTGAACGGCGGCATCTTCAAGCCGCAAGGCCGGGCCATCGCCGAGAACGCCGCCTCCGACGTGCGCATCCTCGTCGTGGGAAACCCCTGCAACACAAATTGTCTCATCGCCCGCTCGAACGCGCCCGAGGTACCGGCCGAGCGCTGGTTCGCCATGACCCGGCTCGACGAGAACCGGGCCAAGGCGCAGTTGGCCGCCAAGGCCAATGCACCGGTGGCCGACGTGAGCAATGTGGCCATCTGGGGCAACCACTCGGCCACTCAGTATCCCGACTTCGCCAACGCGAAGATCGGCGGCAAAGCTGCGACCGACGTCATCACCGACTCGGAGTGGCTCGAGGGTGACTTCATCACGACCGTCCAGAAGCGGGGTGCTGCCATCATCGACGCCCGCGGCTCGTCCTCGGCCGCCTCGGCCGCCTCGGCCGCGATCGACACGGTGGTCAGCCTGCGCACGGCCACCGCCCCTGGTGACTCCTTCTCCGTCGCTGTCGCCAGCTCAGGCCAGTACGGGGCTCCAGAGGGCCTCCAGTTCGGCTTCCCGGTCAGCGCCGACGGCAAGGGCGGTTGGTCCGTGGTCGAGGGCTTCTCGCACAGCGCCTTTGCCCAGGACCGCATCAAGATCACGAGCGACGAGCTCGAGGCCGAGCGCAACGATGTGAAGGGGCTTGGGCTGATCGGGTAAGAGCCCGGTACGCTGCGGAAGTTGAGGAGTCGCGCTTTTCGCACTATCCGAGGCGCCGCCGTCACCGGCTGTTCGCGGCCGTGAAACGACGGCGAAACACATACCTGGCACTGTGAGGCCCGTGGGAGACCTCTTCGAGGGCTACGGCGAAGCGGCCCGGGGTCTGACCCAGGCTGCCTTCGACGAAATGGTCGACGGATCCGGGCGCACCCGCGAGCCCTACGCCGGGGTGGCCACCTCGCTGGCCCAGATGGGTCCCGACGACGTCTCGGCCCGGGCCTCGCGGCTGGCCCGGGCCTTCATGGACCAGGGGGTCACCTTCGATCTCGACGGCGAGGAGCGGCCCTTCCCCCTCGACGTGGCACCCCGGATCTTTACGGCATCGGAGTGGTCGACGGTCTCCGACGGCGTGGTCCAGCGGGTCCGGGCCCTCGAGCTCTTCCTGGCCGACGTCTACGGCGCGGCCCGGATCGTCAGCGACGGCCTGATACCGCATGAGGTCGTGACCAGCTCGCCCGGCTTCGTCCGCGCCGCCCACGGGTTTTCGCCGCCCAACGGGGTGCGTATCCACGTGGCGGGGATCGACGTGATTCGCGACGAGGACGGCGAATTCCGCGTGCTCGAGGACAACCTTCGCAGCCCCTCGGGCGTAAGCTATGTGCTGGCAAATCGGGCCGCCATGGCGCGCGTTCTGCCTGAGCTGTTCTGGGGCCAGCCCATACAGATGGTCACCGATTACCCGGCCCGGCTGATCAACGCTCTCCGCCGGGCTGCGCCCTCTTCGGTAGCCGACCCCACCGTCGTGGTCCTGACCCCGGGCGTGCACAACTCGGCGTTCTACGAGCATGCGCTGCTGGCCCGCCTCATGGGCGTCCACCTGGTCGAGGGGCGGGACCTGGTTTGTCACGGCACGGACGTCTTCCTCCGCACGACCGAGGGCGAGGTGCCGGTCCACGTCATCTACCGGCGCATCGATGACCACTATCTCGACCCCCTCCAATTCCGCCCCGATTCCCTGGTCGGCTGCCCGGGCATCATCAACGCAGCCCGGGCGGGTCGAGTGTCCATCGCCAACGGTGTCGGCAACGGAGTAGCCGACGACAAGCTCGTCTACACCTACGTGCCGGCGATGATCCGCTACTACCTGGGGGAGGACCCGATCCTCCGCAACGTCGAGACCATGCACCTCCAGGACGTCTCGGTGCGCAAGGACGCGCTGGGTCGCCGCGATGAGCTCGTCTTCAAGCGGGTCGACGGCTCGGGCGGCAAGGGTCTGGTCATCGGTCCGGCGGCCACCGGGGCCGAACTCGACGAGCTGGCGCTCGAGGTCGAGGCCGACCCTCGTCACTGGATCGCCCAGCGGGTGGTGGCGCTCTCGACCTCACCCACCTGGGTCGATCGCACCATGGTGCGGCGCCACGTCGACCTGCGGCCCTTCGCGGTCAACGACGGTGAGGACATCTGGGTCCTGCCCGGTGGTCTGACCAGGGTGGCCCTCAGCGAGGGCGGGCTCGTCGTCAACTCGAGCCAGGGCGGAGGATCCAAGGACACTTGGGTCGTGGGCGGAGGGCTCACCATGCCCGTGCTTCCACCCCGCCAGAGCACACCGCTCATGGCCGGCCCACCGATGGACGTCGGCCCGCTGCCCGAATCCGATTTCGGGGTGCAGCAGCAGCAACAACAGCAGCAACGACAAGTGGAACAGGACCCCGAGCCTCGTCTGCCCCGGCACGCGGCCGAGCCATGACCCGCGCCCTGCTGAGTCGGGTGGCCGAAAACATCTTCTGGGTCGGTCGTTACGTCGAGCGGGCCGAGGGAACCGCCCGCATCCTCGACGTCTCGGTGTATCAGGCGCTCGAGCAGAGCGACGTCGAGGGTTCGCACGCGGCCCGACGGCTCCTCGCCGTGATGGGCCTGCCCGACAGCGGGACCGAGACGCTCTGGCAGGCCACCGAGCGCCTGGCCACCGACCCGAACCAGCGCACGTCCATCGCCGGCGCGCTGGCCGCGGCACGCGAGAACACCCGAGCCGTACGCCATGTCGTGCCGGTCGAATTCTGGGAGCACATCAATGCCACATGGTCCCAGCTGGCCCAGCAGTGGGAGGTGAGCCGGGTGGCCGGACCCGCCCTCTACCTGTCGTTCGTCAAGACGCAGTGTGCCGGGATGATGGGTTTGGCCGACACCATGATGAGCCGGGACCAGACCTGGCTGTTCTTCACGTTGGGCCGGTGTCTCGAGCGGACCGACGTGGTGGCTCGCCAGCTGACCACAGTCGCCTTTGACGAGGTTCACGACAGCGGGCTTGTCATGCTGTTGCGTTCCTGCGGCGGCTATGAGCCCTACTTGCGCCTGTCCCAGGGCGTGGTCGAGCCGGGCCGGGTGCTGGACTTCCTCCTGCGCGACCGATTGTTCCCGCGCTCGGCCTTCGCGTCGCTCACCCTGGCCGAGGAATGCCTCGACCAGATCAACGCCGGGCGCGACGGCACATGGGACGACGCCCGTGGCCTGGTGGGTCTGGCCCGAGCCGAGTTGGAGTACTCCGCCCCGGCCACCCTGGCCCGCGGGCTCGAGACTCGTCTCGAACGTCTGCAATCTTCCATCTCGTCCGTGTCCGACGCGGTGACGGCGCGCTACTTCGCCCAGGACCTGCCGACGCAATGGCGGAGCGGTGGAGGGTTGGCATGATCCGTTCGGAAGGTTGGCGCCTCAAGGTGGTGCACGAGACGCGCTTCGACTACGACTCTCCGGCCCGGGCCTCCTACAACGAGCTTCGCCTCACTCCACGCACCGAGCTGCGTCAGACGGCGCTCGAGACGAGGATCGTCACGATGCCCGGAGCCCAGCAGTACTCCTACGTGGATTACTGGGGAACCCATGTCGTTGCCTTCAACGTCGACCGTGGCCACGAGGTCCTGTCCATTACGGGCAACGCGCTGGTCGACACCCAGACGTCCCACCCGCCGGACGACTGCAGTTGGGACGACGTGAGTGACGCCGCCCTCACCATGGCGGATCACCGTGCGCACAAGCTCTATACCCGGCCCAATGCCGAGCTGGCCGCCATCGCGGCCGAGCTGCGCAGGTCGCGACCACTGGACACGGCCCGGGCTGTGTTCGAGTACACGCACGACTCGTTGCGTTATATGCGTGGCGTCACCGGCGTGCATACCTCGGCCAACGAGGCCTATACCGACGGTGCAGGGGTGTGTCAGGATTTTGCCCACCTGTCGCTGGCTCTGTCCCGATCGGTCGGCCTCCCCAGCCGGTACGTATCGGGGTATTTTCACCCTGACGGTGACGCCGCCATCGGCGAGGAGATTACGGGCGAGAGCCACGCCTGGGTCGAGGTCTGGACCGGCAAATGGTGGGGGTACGACCCCACCAACGATCTCGAAGTCGGTGAGCGTCACGTCGCGGTCGGGCGCGGGCGCGACTACTCCGACGTGCCGCCGGTCAAGGGTATTTACGCCGGCAACGCGGAGAACGCCATGCGGGTGGTGGTGCGGATGACAAGGACGCACTGACGGTGTTGACCCGTATGCGCATCTGGCTGCCCGACGGGCCGGGCGTCCTGGGCGCCGTCGCGGCTGAGATCGGTGCGGTGAAAGGGAACGTGATCGGTCTCGAGGTGCTCGAGCGCGAGGCGGGTGTGGCCATCGACGAACTCGTGGTGGAACTGCCCGACGAGGTGGGCGCGGTCGACGCCGTGTGCCGCGGGGTGCGCAACGTGCCCGGCGTCGGTGTGGAGGAGGTCACCGAGCTCCTCACCGAGGCACCCGACCGGGAGGACACGGTCCTGAGTGCGGCCACCGCCATCGTGGCCGCCGCCACACCCGACGCCGCGTTGGCTGCGCTCACCGGCCGTCTGTTTGCGCTCTTCGACCTGTCCTGGCTGGCTCTGGCCGACGACGAGTGGCACGGCTTCGTGGAGGCATATGGTGAGGACGTCCCGTCGGTGCAATGGGTGGCGGCGTTCGCCGAGGGGTCACGCAGCGGGGCCGACCCGGCCAACGACACGACCGGATCAGGCGTGTTCGTCGAACCCGTTCCCGACGCCGGCCTGATCGTCTGTGGTGGCCGGCCGGTGGCCATTCGGCGCAGGGAGCGCCGCGAGATCGCCATGCTGGTGATGGTGGCGGCCCGCTTCGTCCTGGCTCTTGGGGGGAGTCCTCTCCCTGGAGCGAGAGGGCCAGAGCACGCTCTGACGACGCCGGTGCACACTTTCTCGTCTCCCGACCGATGATGCGCATCGGCTTCGTGGGGTCCGGCCTCATCGCTTGGGCCCACGGGCTCGGACTCAAGGCGATGATCGACGGGGGCGTGATCGACGCCTCCATCGTGACGGTCCACGATCCGCGGCAACGCCGAGCCCAAGGCTTCCTCGACGTGGTGGGTGCAGACGGTGCCGCGTTGGCGGCCGATGCGACCGAGGTGGCCGAGCGGGCCGATGTGGTCTGGGTATGTACCCCGACCTCGGCCCATCGCCAGGCCGTCGATGCCGCCCTCTCCAAGGGGCGCGCGGTGTTCTGTGAAAAACCGCTCGATCGCGACTTGGCGGGTGCTCGGTCGATGGCCGAGTTTGCGGCAGCCTCGGGGCCGGCCACCCAGTGCGGCCTGGTCCTACGCAGTGCTCCCGTGTTTCGTGCCCTGCGCGACCTTGTCACCCGCGGAGTGCTTGGCGCTCCCATGGCAGCGATCTTCCGAGACGATCAGTTCTTCCCCATCCAAGGCCACTATGCCTCCAAATGGCGTTCTGACGTGGAGCAGGCGGGCGGGGGGTGCCTCATCGAGCACTCCATTCACGACGTCGACATCTTGCGCTTCTGCTTCGGCGAAGTCCGACAGGTCTCGGCCCGGACCGCGAACTTCGCCGGGCACGAGGGGATCGAGGACCTGGCCGCCGTCACCTTGAGCTTCGAGTCCGGGTTCGAGGCCCAGCTCACCAGCGTCTGGCACAACATCTTGAGCCGGGGCTCCACTCGGCGTATCGAGGTGTTCTTTCGCGACGCGATGGTGTGGCTCGACAACGAGTTCCGGGGACCACTCCACATACAGACTGGAGATGACACCGAGGTGCGCCAGTGCCCCTCGCCCGAGTGGGTCGATGCCCTGCCCCTGGGCGACGACGAGGTGGGGCTGGCCGTGCGGGCCTACGTGGAGGCCGACCGGGCCTTCGTCGACGCCGTCGCGGCAGGCATCGCACCGGAGCCGAGCCTCATCGAGGCCGTGGAGGCACATCGCCTGGTGGACGCCGCCTACCGCTCGGCCGCGGGCGGAGTACCGGTGTCGCTCCGCTGACGCAGCCGTCGCCTCGCTAGGCAACCGGCGGGTCAGGTGCGCTCTCGGCATCGCGCAGGTGACCTACAGTTTCGGGTGCGACGGGCCTGGCGGATCCCGCTCGATCTCTCGCCCGCAAGCTTCCTCGAGGATTCAACCGTGCGTTCACTGCTCCGGGTATTCACCCAACAGCCGCTCGCGGCGAAAGTGCCCGAGGTCACCGTCCTCTTCTGGGTCATCAAGATCTCGACCACCGCTGCGGGCGAAGGGATCTCCGACTGGCTGGCCAATGTCAGCCGCGTTTTGGGCTTCTTCGTCGAGGTAGCCCTGCTTTGCACCGCCCTCTACCTCCAGTTCCGGTCCCGGCGCTACAGCGCCGTCAGCTACTGGTACCTGGCGCTGGCCATCGCCACCGCGGGAACCGGGGTGGCGGACACCATGCACCTCGTCCTCGCGCTGCCCTACGTGGCGACCACGGTGTTCTGGCTCCTGGTCCTTGCCGTTGTCTTTTACGCCTGGAATCGCACCGAGCAGACGCTCGACATCCACAGCATCACGACCAACCGGCGCGAGTGGTTCTACTGGGCCACGGTGTTCGCCACGTTCGCCCTTGGCACGGCGGTGGGGGATCTCTTTGCCACCACATTCGCACTCGGGTACCTCGGCTCGGCGCTCCTCTTTTGTGGCGTGATCCTGATCCCGTGGGTCGGCTGGAGGTTCCTCCGCTTCAACGCCATCTTCGCCTTCTGGTTTGCCTACGTGATCACCCGGCCTCTGGGTGCGTCCTTCGCTGACTACTTGAGCAAGTCCAGGGAACTGAGCGGCGCCGGGTTCGGGGACATCCAGACTGCCGCCGTCCTCGCCGGGATCGTGGCCATCCTGGTGGCGTATACGGCGAAGACCCGTTACGACATCCAGCCCGATGCCGAAGTCATCTGAAGCTCCACCGTTCCGCCGCGACATCTGAGCGGGCGAAGGCCCATACCGGCTGCGCGCTCTCCACCTTTTCATTGCGTAGGGTCTGGACCCATGGACATCGTCGCCCTGCTGAAAGACCTCTACGGACGAGTGCCCCCGCTCGCCGCTGATGCGGTGGCGGGACTCGACGCCGTCCAACTGTCGTGGGCGCCCTCGCCCGGATCCAACTCGGTCGGGTGGCTGATCTGGCATCTGACCCGTGTCCAAGACCATCACATTGCCGAGGTCCTCGAGTCTGATCAGCTCTGGGTGGGCGGGGAATGGGCACCCCGGTGCGGCCTCGAAGCCGATCCGACGAATACCGGGTACGGGCACACCGCCGACGACGTCCGCTCCGTGCGGCCCGAGGGGCCCGAGGTGTTGGTCGACTATCTGCGCGCCGTCGATGCCCGGACCTCGGGGTTTCTCGAGGGTTTGACCGCAGCCGGACTGGACCGCGTGGTGGACCGACGCTGGACGCCACCGGTGACCTTGGGCGTTCGGCTGGTGAGCGTGGCCGACGATTGCCTCCAGCACGTCGGACAGGCGGCTTATGTCCGTGGCCTGCTCGACCGGGAAAACTGAGGGCCCAGCCCATCCTCCGAGCCGGGGCGACGAGAGGTCCCCGAGCAGCTAACTTCTTCCCCGGGGGCGCCGTTTGATGCACCGTCGGTGCCGGCCCCTCGGGTCCACCCGAACCGCGAGGTGAGGGTGAAAGTGGGTGCCCAGTGACGAGACAAGCGGAGGCGACGGCTGTGAGGATCCCTTCGGATGGTGGCGCCACCGGGCACTTCCTCCAGCCCAAATGGGGCAATGCCTCCTGGGGCACGGGGTCGCTCCAGGACCGCTTCTACGTCGTCAGCCCACTGATCACCGGCAAGTCGGTGCTCGACGTGGGGTGCGCGTCGCGCTATGGGAAGCCGGACTGGATTCACGGTCTCCTGCGCGAGCAGGTCCCGGAACTGGTCGGGATCGACCTCAACGAGGACGCCATCCGCCAGTTGCAATCGGAGGACTTCAATGTGCGCCTGGCCGACGCCCAGAACTTCGATCTCGGGCGTAGGTTCGACACGGTGTTCGCCGGCGAGCTCATCGAGCACCTGGGCAATATCGAGGGGTTCCTGGCCCGCGCCCGCCGCCACCTCGGAGCGGACGGGCGGCTGGTCCTCACGACTCCGAACGCCTTCTACGTGGGGAACTTCGTCTATCGCTGGGGCGGCCACGGTCAAGTGAACCCCGAGCACACTTGCTGGTTCTGCGAGGACACGTTGCGCGCAGTCATCGAGCGCTCCCACTTCGCACAGGTCGAGATCTCCTTCGCCGGGCATACCAGCCCGACGCGGTTGCGCAAGATCGCGACCTATTCGGCGCAGCACGTCCTGCCGCCGCGCCTGGCCATGGACACGCTCATCGCGGTGGCCACCGTCTAGCGACTGTCGGCGATTTCCCCGCGCGATCCACGCGATCGGCGAAGTGGTGAGTCGGCACAGGAGAGAGCGGTAAACGGGCGGCCCAGATGAAGCCCGCGGCGCCATCGGATCGCGCGCGTCGTCGGTCTGGAGGCAATGGTGATCCCGTCGACGTTCTCCGACAAGCTCGCCGCCATGACGACCATTGCCATGAGGCGCCCGAGGGTGTCGACGATCCCCAAGGGTCTCGCCGCCGGTGATCTTCTTCCCAGCCTCAAGCCCCTTGCTCACCGTTGCCGGGCACGTACCGAGCGTGCATCGATGAGGTCTCGCGGCCACTCGAGGCGGTCGCAGTGCAAGTGTTCCAGTTCGAATAGCAATCGGACGAGCGCATCACTGACAACCGCTGACGAGTAGTCGCCGATGACATTGATGATTTCGGGAGCGATGTGGCCATCGAGTTCCCGGAGGTCGTGTCGGTCTGTCAGGTTTCGTTGGGCAAGTGGCCGAGCCTCGGGTGCGGTAAGGTCGAACGTGCACAACGGGAGGGGAAGCCCAGCGGTGGAGACTGTTAATCGTCCCGACCCCATGGGGCTCGTTAGAAACCTTCGCTGGGGATCTGATCACCGATCAATTGGATGAGTACGGTGCCCATCAGCGATCTGACCTTGCGCTCCTCCTGTCGCTATTGCGGCCAGGCGACACTGTCATCGACGTAGGGGCCCACATCGGGACATACACGATTCCTATTGCCCGGGCAGTTTGCCCAGCCGGACAGGTCATTGCCATTGAGCCATTGCAGAAGCACTTCGCCCTACTCCAGCGCAACCTCGCGCGGAACCAGCTCACGGATCGAGTCCAAACCATCCAAGCGTTGGCTGGCGGGGAGGCCAAATTCCTGGGTGCGCAGGCCGGGAACACCGGTTCGGCCCGATTTGGTACAAAGGGCGGGGATCTCAAGGTCAAGTTCCCCGGAGTAAAACTTGACGACGTGACGACATCCGGAGTGGCGCTCGTGAAGATCGACGTCGAGGGCATGGAGGCAGAGGTTCTCCGGTCTGCGCGAGAGCTACTCCACCGTGACCGGCCTATCGTCATCTTCGAGACGGGTACCGGAAGCGATGTGCGGGAGGTCGTGAGCCAATTTGCCGGACTTGCTTACTCGTTCCTTGTGAATCTCCACCAGCGAAGTGGGCAGGACGACATTTTCGAGCCGGGCCGCCTCCCGAGCCTGAGTCGTCGGAGCCTCGCCTCCCGACTCATCCTCCCCCTGCCACTTCTCGACGTCGTCGCGATTCCCAATGATTCGAACCGCTGGCCGGTGGATGTCGGATCTGCCTTCGCCACGAGCTCAGTACTCACTGCCCGAATGGCCCGCCTCAGGCTCGGAAAACTTCGGCTGTCTATTCGGAATCGGCTTGGTACCAGTAGGTTGCCGGCGTCGTAGCCAACCTTTATCGCGCACACGCGATTGCAAGTGGAAGAGCGCGACCACCACTCACGTGTCGGTGCTGCAATCGAGTGGATATCCAACCTCGGCCAGATTGCATCTGCCCGTAACTGCCCTTGGCCTTCGGAAACCATTCCCCGTAGAACACGTGGGGATCGAACAGCTCCGTTCTAAGGTCCGGGCTGCCTCCAGTCGCTCCGGATCGTCGCGAGGGGTCGTCTCCCCCATCTCGATTACCCGGCTGGCCCGTGCGATGACCTCGGGGCTGTGCGTGGCCACCACGCAGCACGATCCTTCCGCCGCGGCTCCGGCCAGCGCATCAACCACCTGGTGCAGCATCCGGGCGTCCTGGTGTGCGGTGGGCTCGTCAGCCAGGATCAGCTGGGGTGAGCACACCAGCGCCCGGGCGATGGAGCACCGTTGTTGCTCCCCGAGCGACGTCTCCTTGGGAAGTCGGTCTGCCAACTGGGCCAGGTTGAGCCGCTCGAGCAGCGCGAGCGAGGCGCTTCCCGTAGAGCGCGTCGTCCCAGCTCGTGTCCGAGCCCACCAGCAGGGGCAGGGCGATGTTCTCGCGGACCGTCAGCTCCTCGAGCAGCCCGGGGACCTGGGGCACGGTGGCCACCTGGGTCCAGCGAAGCTCGGCCGGGTCGCAGGTCCGTCCCTGCCAGGCGATCTCTCCGGCCTGGACCCGCTCCCAGCCGCCGAAGAGGTTGAGCAGTGTCGTCTTGCCCGAACCCGAACGGCCGACGACGGCAACCAGTTCGCCGGCCTCGAGGGTAAGGCTGAAGTGGTCGATCGGCGTGACGGTGAGCGGCCCGTTGCGGTAGCTGAGGCAGAGCTCACGCGCCTCGAGCACGACCGTTCCCATCGCAGCGGTCATACGACCCGCCCGTGGTGCAGGGTGACGACGCTCGAGGCGATCGTCCGGACCGCGGGGTCGTGCGACGCCAACACGAACGTGGTGCTGCGAGGTCTCGGCCAGCCCCGACACCACCTCGAGCACGAGACCGGCCGACGTCGCATCGAGCTCGGCCGTCGGTTCGTCGGCCAACACCCAGCGCGGATTGCCGACGACCGCGGCGGCGAAGGCCAGCCGTTGCTGCTCGCCGCCCGAGAGTTGGGTCGGCCGGTTGGCGGCCCTGCGGGTCAGGCCGATGCGTTCGAGCAGGTCGTCGATCTGGTCGCCGCCCCGCTGGCGGAACTGGGCCGCCAGCTCCAGGTGCTGGCGGGCCGTGAGGTACTCCAGCAGGTTGTGGCTTGGCTGCTGGAAGACGAGCGCCAGATCGAAGCGTTGCAGTCGCCTGAACCGCCTCCTCGACAGCCTGCTGATCCTCGTCGGGCCGAGGTGGACTTCGCCCTGGTCCGGATGCTCCATGCCGGCGAGGATCCGCAGCAGCGTGCTCTTGCCCGAGCCCGATGGGCCGAAGAGGGCTGTGATGCCGCCCGACGAGTCGAAGTCCACGTCGACCAGCGCCGGCACGCTGGACGCGTCAGATCGATAGGTCTTGGTGATCCCCCGGCAGGAGATCGCGTCGCGCGTCGCCCCGGCGCTAGTCGACGTCATACCTGAACACTCCGGCCACCGATCGCCTCTCCGTCACGTGCTGGGCCCACAGAGCCGACGAGACCCAGCACCAGTGTCGCCACGATCAGCGTGATGGCGATGTCGACCCAGGGAACGACGGTCAATGACCCCGGTGGCACGTCGGGAAAGGGGTTCAGTACCGCCGTTGACCAGTGTCGTGGCGAGCCAGGCGGTGGCCATGCCGATCACCAAGGCGGCTCCGAAGAGCATTCCGATCTCAATGCCCAGCGACGCCAGATGGGTCCGGCGGCTCACTCCCATCTTGAGTCCCAGCGCATAGGACAACGCTCGGGCCCGGCTCCTCGCGGTGAGGAAGAGGAAGAGTCCGGCAAAGGCGAGAATGCCCGACCAGCACGCCCAGGGCCCCCAAGGCCTCGAACGTCCAGTGCAACGGCGCGAACTGAATCTGGCCCGAGCACGGTGGTGGCCGACTGCACCGAGGTGAAGCCGATGCCGCGCTCCTGAGCGCTGCCGTGACGTTGGTCGCCGCGTCCTTCGACCAGATCTCGTCGAAAGCGGCCGGGTCGAGACGCGCCAACTCGGACCGCTGTCATGATCAGGATCGGGTCGCTCCCGTTCTGTCCTGGGAAGGTCGAGGCCGTCCCGACGACGCGCACCCGGCCGGGCGACGGCCGGCGTGCTGTAGGGGAGGAGGACGCCGGGCCGCAGGCTGAAGCCGGCCGGTCCTCCGGCGATCACCGGGATGGGCGTTCGGGCGACGGGCGCCGCGGCGAGCCCCTGCATCAGCTGTCCGAGCGACTGGCCCGAATAGCTCGAGTCCCAGAATGCGCCGTTCTCGAAGCTCGACGGGTTGACCCCGATCACGATGACCGGGGCGGATCCGACCGTGCCGCTCGTCTCGGCGAGGACCTCCGTCGCGTTGGCTGCGAGGGAGGGCGGCAAACGGACGAGGTGAGGGACGGTGACCGCGGTGTTCGATCCCACCAGGGTCTGGGCCTTCGCGCTGAGGGTGTACTCCTGCGAGCGGGCGATGGCGCCGGCGTAGGTGAAGGCGCCCACGGCCAGCGCCACCGAGCCCACCATGAGCATGCCCAGGCTTGGGGCTGCGGCCAACCGGCGGACCGCCAGCCACCCGGCGAGGGGAAACGGCCGCGTTGCCGCGTGAGCCGGCGGGCCCGCCGCAGGCCGATGCTGGCCAGCCGGGCGAAGAGGATCGACACGCTGAGGAGGAGCAGCAGCGGCATGATCAGGAAGCCGCTCTGGACGGCCGGAGCGGAGGTCCCGCCGGCTTCGAGCGAGACGTTCTGCAGGGACAGCCAGAGCCAGAGGGACAGACCGATCCCGATGAGCTCGAAGGGCACCTTCGACAGCGTTCGGCAGGGGAGGTCGCGACGCCCGTCTCTCCCGAGCGGTCATGAGTGCCGCCATCGCGGCCAGGAGGACGAGCGCCAGTGCTTCGGCCGCCGAGGGCGAAGCACGGCGCTCCGGACGCAGCGCACGCGACCCGAACGCCGAGCTCGGACCGACGAGTGCGAGCAGGCGACGCTCCCGATCCAGCCGAGGACGGCGCCGATGCCCATGAGGGGAACGGCCTCGAGGCCGGCCTTGATGCCGATGGAACCAGGGGCCGCGCCCCGCGAGAGCAGCAGCGTGACCTCGGTCCGGCGCCGGTAGGCCCAGAACACGCTGGCCGAGCCCAGGAGGAGCAGCCCGACCACCACCCCGGCCACGACCTCGGGTTCGATACCCTGGCTGACCGCACGTCTGCACCGCTTGCGCGTGGGCAACCAGGAACCCGTACTGGTCAGGGTCCTCGTCCACGAGGCGGTAGCCGTCGGGGATCCGGTGGCCGGGCACGCCGGCCCGCGAGACGGCCGTGCCCACGCTGTGCCGGAAGCCGGCGATCGCCGTGGCCGTGTTCGCCGCGTGCTCCAGGTCGATCCCCGACGACGGGGGCTGCTCCCAGCGGTACGAGCTCAGGGTGGTCACGCCGGCGTCGCGCAGGATGCGGGTGAACATCGGGCGTGGTCGTCAGGATGACCGGCGGTGGCGGGGCGTTCTCGTCGGGCGTCCCGAAGATGCCCTTGAGCGAGCACCAGAACGGGGGCAGCACCGTTCCGACCAGCGAGCGGTACGTGCCGGCCACTCGCACCTCAGCCGGAGGTTTCCCGGACTCACCGACGTCGTGCATCACCGGCGACGAACAGGTGGCCACCCGGGACGGACGTGCACCTCGGCAGCGAGGTCGGTCGAGATCCAGACTCCTCGGCCGCCGGCGCTCGCCACGCGGTCGATCTGGTCCAGGCCGCCTGGGTGTGTCACCAGCTGCGCGGGTGCGGACGCCCTCGGCGTGCGGCCCACCGTGATCGGCGCATTCACCGTCACGACCGGAGGCCCCAGGGAGTCAGCCGGTGCACCCGAAGTCCGGAGGAGCCGGGACGAGAGGGCCGAGAGCGTGGCGTTCGTCTGGTCGACGTCTGTCGAGCGGACCGTATCCGATGGCCACAGGGCCCAGGTCCGGCGCGCATTGCTGCGACATTTCGAGCGCGAGCGCGGCCGACCCGGTCGAGGCGTCGAAGAGCGGTCCGGACGCGGCCACGACGCCGATGACGAACGCCACCCCGATGATGACGAGCGCCACGGCCGGCTCGCGGAACGCCAGCGTCGGCGCACGGGTCCACGGCGCGGTACGGAGCAGCGATCGTGAGCCGGAGTGCATAGGTGGAACTCGCCGACTGTAACGACCGGGCGGCGTCCCCGGCGGCACGAGGAGCCCGGCCTCCCCGGCGCCGGCGGCGGACCTGTACGGCGGTTCAGGCTGGTCGTGTGGGCATGCGCACGTACTCGACGTGGCTGATGGACCGTCTTGTATCCCAGCTTCGAGGTAGACCGGCGCACCCATCGGCGACGCTTGGAGCGACACGGACGAGGCGCCCCGGCGGAAGGCCAGGTTCGTGACCCAGACCGTGACCAGGGCGCCGAGTCCGGAACCGCGGGCCCCGGGCCGCGTGCCGACCCACTGCACGGTGGCGGCACCGTCGCTCTCGTAGACCAGTGCGGTGGCGACCGGCCTCGCCCTCGTCCGAGGCGAGCACGATGTGGGCGGCGGGTCCTCGAGGACGGCGTCCGGATTGTCGAACAGGTCAGGGTGCACCTCGGGCGGCATGCCGTAGGTGGCGTAGGCGGCCGAGTTCACCGCCGCGAACTGCCTCACGCCCTCCTGGTCGTCGACCTGCGCGCAGCACGATGCCCGGAGGTGCCGGCCGTTCGGGGAGTCGGTCGGCGCACACCATGTCGGGCGTCTCCGATCCGAAGAGCTCGAGTCCTGCCGCCAGGCAGGCGGCACGCAGGTCCTCGTCCTCGCCGTTGTCACGTACCGGCACCGTGTAGCCCCGACCCAGTGCACCGAAGAAGGCATCCGCCCGCTTCACCAGCTCGGTCGGTGAGACGTCCGGCTTCTCGACGAAACGCCGTGTTGGCGATCATCGGGATCCACGTTCCACCCGCGCACAGCACAATGCCGTCGCGGTCCTCGAGCGCGCCCCGGGTGCTGAAGCGCGTGAGCGCCCGGCTGTAGGCGACCAGCGTGCGGTGGACCAGGTCCACGTGGTTTCCCGAGTGGACATCGGGCCCATCAGTCATCGCAGCCAGTGTGACGTGTCGGCCCCATCCCCACCAATCTGGCGGCATCCGCAAAGAACACCGTCAATCAGAATGCACTGTTCGCCGGAGCAGTCTGGGGCGGCATGTGGCAACGTGCTCGGCGATCGGACGCGTCAGCGGAACTCCGTGCGAGGACGTCGAGCGCCGCACGAGTCGTCATCCACGCCGGCCCGGTTTCCAGTTGGGGACCTCGAGCAACGAGCCGTAGTCAGAGACATGTCCGCGAGTGTGTCGCAGATGCTCGCTGGCGCCCTTGAGACTCCAGTTCGGTGTCTCGAGCGCGAACGCATTCGAAGTTGTCGAGGAGTCCCACCCGGGCCATCGCCATGAGCAAACAATTTCGCCGTCACATTCGGCGATGCCAAGGGTGCTTCGAGATGCCGCTGTCCGAGCACAGTGGCGCCTCGTGCCGCGACGGGCCGCTGGCACGAACACGGCTGTGTCTCTTGCGGCGGCCGGTTCAGCGGATCTCGAAGACCGGGTGCTTCGGTGCGACCGCCGCCCACTCCTCGTCCGTGGCGTCGGGGCTGATGCCGTCGAAGAACTTGCCCGTCCTCGAACTTCCAGCGGCGCAGGTAGGCCCGCAGGATCGGCACGGCCTCGGCCGGCGGGATCTCGGTGGCCCGGCAGATCTGGCGGCGCCGGCCCAGGATCAGCACCATGTGGCCGTCGGCGTGGCGCACGTTGCGCACCCACTGGGTCTCCCCCCGGGGCGACACCAGGTACTGGGTTCCGTCAGGGTCAGCAGGTTGACCGGGGTGTGGTGGAGCTCGCCGCTGCTGCGGCCCCGGTGCTCGAGCACCCGGGAGCCCCAGACGCTGACGCCCAGGCGGGTCAGGCCCGGCGACCGACTTGTTGAAGACGTGGGTGGTGAACCAGTCCGGGCGCTTGTAGTGGGCGGCCGGCCGGGCGTCGGGGGTGATGGTGATCGGTGCTCATGGTGTCCTCCTCGGTGTCGGCTCTTCATGAACATTGATCTTAAGAGTGAACAGTGTTCTTGTCAAGTACTTGTGTTCTCGGATCGGAACGGTCAGACTGGGGCCCATGCCAGCGCCGTCCGCACCACGCACGGCCCGGGAGCGGGTCCGGGAGGAGATGACCGGGGAGATCCTCGCCGTGGCCCGGGAGCACCTGGCCCGGGACGGTGCCGCCGCCCTCTCCTTGCGCTCCATCGCCCGCGACCTGGGCATGGCCCCCTCGGCCCTCTACCGGTACTTCGACGGGCGCGACGCCCTTCTGAGCGCCCTGATCCTCGCCGCCTACGAGTCCCTGGCCGACAGTGCGCCGAAGCAGGCCGCCGACCAGGCCGCACGCGACGAGGAGTCGCGACGCCGAGCGCTTCGCTGGCGTGCCCCGGGCCATCCGGCGCTGGGCGCTTGGCCCGCCCGCACGAGTGGGGCCTCATCTTCGGGACGCCCGTTCCGGGCTACGAGGCGCCCGAGGACACGGTCGTCCCCTACGCCCGGATCGCTGCGGCCATGGTGCGCCCGGTCGTCGAGGCCGAGGCGGCCGGGCGCCTGCGTCGGCCGGACACGGCGCGGCCGTGTCCGCCGAGCTGGCCGAGGCCGTGGCCCCGGTGACCGAGGGCCTCTTCCCCGGCATGCCGCCCGAGAACGTGGTGTCCGCCGTCGAGGCCTGGACCACCATGATCGGCGCCGTCAGCCTCGAGGTCTTCGGGCACTGGCGCAACACCATCCTCGACCCCGATCTGTACTTCGAGCGCACCATCGCCGACCTCGCCGCACTCGGTCGGCCTCGGCCGGCTCGCCCGGGACCGGCTCAGCGCAGGCGGGCCCGTAGCGAATCCGCCTGGAGCCCGAGCTCCTCGAACTGGGTGGCGCCGAGCGTGTCCTTCAGCGCCGTCGACCAGGTCCCCGATCAGGGCGACCAGTCGGCCAGCTCCTGGCTGGGCTCCGGCATCCGGATCTGCGAGAAGGGCAGCGCGATGGTGACCCGGCTGGTCGGCCCCGGGGCCTCTCCGCTCGGAGTGCCGGCGTCTGGTGCTTGGCCTTGTCCTTCTTCCCCGACTTGCCGGCTTGCCGGGCTTCTCGGATCCTCAGGCCCGGGCGAGTCGGTGACTGGAGGTCGACACCCGCGCCATTGTGGGCACCGCACGCCGTGCCTGGCAACAGGTCCCGCCGCCCGGCGGGAGGAGTCCGGCCCGATGGGTGCGCCGGACCGGGGAGCGATCAGCCCAGGACGGGCAGCTTCACTTCGATCCCGTTGTGGGCCAGGAAGGCCAGCTTGTGCTCGAGGGCGTGCTGCCAATCGACCATGTCCTTGTCGAACTGCGTGCGGTCGCCTTCCTCGCACGCGTGCTCGAGCTCGTCGAACGCCAGGTCTTCGGCGTCCAGAAGGCTGCGGTACTTCAAAAGGAAGTGGTCGTCGATCGGCTGATGCACGTCGTCCTCCTACCACCGGCCCGACCTCTGCGAGCCGGTGCGGACAACGCTACTCCCGTCACCTTTTGTTCGCTTGGGAGCCAGGTCAAAAGCCCCCCAACTGGGTTGCAGATCGTCGAGCCAATCTGCAACACTGCAGCCATCGGTCCAGCTCAGCGGGCGGCTACCAGTTCCGGCGCAGGCGGTGGTACGGGCGGGGGAGCAGGTCGCGGAAGACCATGGCGGCGTCGATCAGCCCCGACACGCTGATCTCGAGGGACGGCCCGCCGGCCCGGGCCAGGATCCGGCGCGAGACCGTCTCGACCGAGCGTGTCATCAGGCGCGGCGGCCGGCGCAATCCCCGCCCGAGGGCATCGAGGCCGAGCTCGGTCGCCATGAACGCCGGGTACACCACGTGGACGTGCACGCCCTTGGGCCCGAGCCGGAACGAGATGGACTCACTGAAGGCCGAGAGCGCGGCCTTGGAGGAGGGGTAGGCACCCGGCCCGGGTGAGGGCAGCCGCCCGCCGTCGGACGACACGTTGACGATGATGCCGCGGCCCCGCTCCGCCATGGCCGCCTTGGACGGCCAGCGTCGCCGCCACCGGCGCGAAGAAGTTCACGTCGAAGGTGTGGCGGAAATCCCCCTCCGTGATCTCGACCAGCCGGAGGCCCGGATCCATGGCCGCGTTGTTCACCAGGATGTCCACCGGGCCGAGGTCGTGCTCGGTCCGCTCGAGCACGGCGCGCAGCGCGCGCGGTGTCGGCCACATCACACACCTCGGTGCGCGAACCCGGCGAGACCGCGGCCAACTGGGGCGCCAACGCCCCCAGCCGGGCTTCCGTCGCGGGCCAGGCCGACGACGACCGCACCGGACCGGGCCAGGTCGCGACAGAGTTGCTGGCCCAGGCCCCGCGAGGCCCCGGTGACGACCGCCACCCGTCCGGCGTAGCGGTCGCCGAACGCGGGGTGGGCGCGAGGACGATGCCCGAGCCACGTCCGGCTCAGGCCGGGTCGGCGCGGGTCGGTCAGTTCCGCCAGGGCGGGGCCGAGCAGGGCCGCCGCCGCGGCCAGCACCTCTTGGGCCGCCACCAGCGCCGCCAGGTCGCCGCGGACGCGGATGCGGCCCTCGGCCAGCGCGTCGGCCGGCGCGAGCTCTCCGTGGGCCAGGGCCAGTGCGTCCTCGTAGCCGAGCACGATCGTGGCCGAGCCCGACGCCGTGCCCTCCGTATCCAGGCTGAGACGGGCCCGCCCCTCGGCCACCCGCAGCAGCAGGCGGCGGTCGCCGCCGCCCTCGGGAGCGCCGGTCACCACCTGGAGGACGCTGAAGGTGCCGTCGGCCGCGGCGAGCGACCCGGCGCCGGCCCGCGTGATGGCGTCGTGCAGGTCCAGGGCGCCCAGAGCGGCGTCGAAGGACTGCACCCATTCGGGCGAGAGGTAACGGGCCATGCGATCGTGCGGCTGGGCGCCGGCGCCCGACCACGGGAGGCCGGGGCGTGCCGGCTCAGCCGGCGGCGGCCTCTTCGGCGGTCTTCTTCTTGCGTCCCGTGATCTTGCGGCCGAGCCAGGCCACCGGGTCGTAGCGGGCGTCGACCACACGTTCCTTCATCGGGATGATGCCGTTGTCGGTGATCTTGATGTGCTCGGGGCAGACCTCGGTGCAGCACTTGGTGATGTTGCACATGCCGAGGCCCTTGTCGTGGGCCAGCTCGCGCCGGTCGTTCACGTCGAGCGGGTGCATCTCGAGCTCGGCGAAGCGGATGAAGAAGCGGGGGCCGGCGTACTTGGGCTTGTTGTCCTCGTGGTCGCGGATCACGTGGCAGACGTCCTGGCACATGAAGCACTCGATGCACTTGCGGAACTCCTGGCCCCGCTCCACGTCGACCTGCATCATGCGGTAGCCGCCCTCGGGCTCGGGTCCGGGCTTGAAGGCGGGGATGGTCTTGGCCACCTCGTAGTTGAAGGAGACGTCGGTCACCAGGTCGCGGATGATCGGGAACGCCTTCATCGGGGCCAGGGTCACCGGCTCGCCCTCGGGCAGCGTGTCCATACGGGTCATGCACATCAGGCGGGGCAGGCCGTTGATCTCGGCCGAGCACGAGCCGCACTTGCCCGCCTTGCAGTTCCAGCGGCAGGCCAGGTCGGGCGCGTCCCCGGCCTGGATGCGGTGGATCACGTCGAGCACCACCTCACCCTCGACCGCCGGCACCACGTAGTCCGTGAACCGGCCGCCCTGGTCGTCGCCCCGCCACACCCGCATCGTCACCGTGTCGGCCATCAGTGTCCCTCCTCGAAGAGCACCTGCAGCTCGGCCGGCATCTCCGGCAGGGGTTCGGGTGCGATGGCGATCGGCGCCAGGTAGCCGTGCTCGCCGGTCTGGTGTTGCACGAAGTTGACCTTGCCCATCTCGGGGTCCGGCCCCGGGTAGTCCTCGCGGGTGTGCCCGCCCCGGGACTCCTTGCGGTGCAGCGCCCCTTGGGCCACGGCGATCGACGTCGTGATCATCGAGGGCAGGTCGGTGGCCAGGTTCCAGCCCGGGTTGTAGGCCCGGCCGCCTTTCACCTGCACCTTGGCCGTCTGCTGCTTGAGGTCCTCGAGCTTGGTCAGGGCTTCTTCCAGCTCGGGCCCGGTGCGGATGATTCCGACCAGCGCCTGCATGGTCTCCTGCAGCTCGTGCTGGACGTCGTAGGGGTTGTGGCCGTCCTCGCGTCCGAAGGGGGCGAAGGCGTCGTCGATGGCCGACTCGATGCTTTTGGGGTCGACCTTCACCGCGCCGGCGCGGCCCTCGGCGAAGTCACTCGCCCCGATGCCGGCCCGGCGCCCGAAGACGATGAGGTCCGACAGCGAGTTGCCGCCGAGCCGGTTGGCGCCGTGCATGCCCCCCGACACTTCCCCGATGGCGAAGAGCCCCGGGACGGTGGCCGCCTGGGTCTCGGCGTCGACGCGCACCCCGCCCATCATGTAGTGGCAGGTCGGCCCGACCTCCATGGGCTGGGCCGTGATGTCGACGCCGGCCAGTTCCATGAACTGGTGGTACATGGAGGGCAGGCGGCGCCGGATGTACTCGGCCGAGCGCCGCGTGGCGATGTCGAGGTAGACGCCGCCGTGCGGGGTGCCCCGGCCCGCTTTGACCTCGGAGTTGATGGCCCGCGCCACCTCGTCACGGGGCAGCAGGTCGGGCGTGCGCCGGTTGTTGATGTGGTCGTCGTACCAGGCGTCGGCTTCCTCTTCGGTTTCCGCCGTCTCGGCCCGGAACATGTCGGCCACGTAGTTGAACATGAAGCGGGTGCCTTCGGAGTTGCGCAGCACGCCGCCGTCGCCGCGCACACCCTCGGTGACGAGGATGCCGCGCACCGAGAGGGGCCAGACCATGCCGGTCGGGTGGAACTGCACGCATTCCATGTCGATGACGTCGGCGCCGGCCCAGATGGCCATGGCGTGGCCGTCGCCCACCGACTCCCACGAGTTCGAGGTGTACATCCACGACTTCCCGATCGACCCCGTGGCCAGGATCACGGCCTTGGCCGTGAAGGCGACCATCTCGCCCGTCGCCCGCTTGTAGCCGACCGCGCCCGAGACCCGTCCGTCGGCATCGTGGAGGAGCCGGACGATCTTGGTCTCCATGAAGACGTCGGTCCCCATGGAGACCACCTTCTGCTGGAGCGTGCGAATCAGCTCGAGGCCGGTCCGGTCACCCACGTGGGCCAGGCGGGCGTAGCGGTGACCGCCGAAGTCGCGCTGGGAGATGCGCCCGTCCTTGGTGCGGTCGAACAGCGCCCCCCAGCGCTCGAGCTCGTAGACCCGGTCCGGCGCCTCCATGGCGTGGATCTGCGCCATGCGCCAGTTGTTGAGCATCTTGCCGCCGCGCATGGTGTCGCGGAAGTGGACCTGCCAGTTGTCCTCTTTCCAGACGTTGCCCATGGCGGCGGCCATGCCGCCCTCGGCCATGACCGTGTGGGCCTTGCCGAGGAGCGACTTGCAGATGACGGCGGTGCGCAGGCCGCGCTCCTTGGCCTCGATGGTGGCCCGCAGCCCGGCGCCGCCGGCCCCGATGACGATGACGTCGTAGTCGAAGATCTCGTAGTCGTCCATGTGTCGCCCCCTAGAAGTGGAAGCCGGGGTCGTGGATGGTGCCGCTGGCCACCAGGCGCACGTAGAGGTCGCACAGGGCGACGCCGAAGAGGCTGATCCAGGCGAAGCGCATGTGGCGCGCGTTGAGCGGCGTGACGAACTTCCAGAGCTTGTGGCGCGTGGGGTGCTTGGCGAAGGACTTCACCTGGCCGCCGCAGAAGTGACGGCAGGCGTGGCACGAGAGGGAGTAGAGCCAGAGGAACACCGCGTTGGCCAGCAGCACCGCCGTCCCGAGGCTGAACCCGATGTGCACGTGCTCCACGCCGTTGACCAGGTAGGGCTGGCGGAAGGCCAGGATGGCGTCGTAGGTCAGGATGCAGTTGAAGATCAGCAGCAGCCAGAAGAAGTAGCGGTGGATGTTCTGGAGGATCAGCGGGAAGCGGGACTCGCCGCTGTAGCTGCCGTGGGCGTCGGCCACCGCGCAGGCCGGGGGCGACCACCAGAAGGACCGGTAGTAGGCCTTGCGGTAGTAGTAGCAGGTGAGGCGGAAGCCGAGCGGGAAGATCAGGATGAGCAGCGCGGGCGACCAGCTCCAGAAGGGCAGGGTCCCGAAGGTGTGGCTGCCCGTCACGCAGCTCTGGGCGATACAGGGGGAGTAGAAGGGCGAGATCAGGTCCCGGTTGAACCCGACCCCGGCGTAGTAGTCCCTGCCGACGAAGGCGGCCCAGGTCGAGTAGATGACGAACGAGGTGAGCACCGCCACGGTCACCACGGGCTCGACCCACCAGGTGTCCTTGCGCAGGGTGGCCTGGTCGGGACCGCCCCTCGCACCTCCGATGGCAACCGGAGTCGCGGTTGCGTTGTCCACCGTCGCCGTCACTCCGACCTCCTCGGGCCCGGCTCAACACCGCGGCCGCCAAATCATTCCAGACCACTCTTGCGCAGGCGCAAGCCGTGGCGACCCTGCGACGATACGGCCACCCCGACCACACGTCAAAGACATAAAGAGTATGAAATTCAGAGCGTTAAGCTCTGAATTATGCAGCTGCACCAGTTGGCCTACGTCCTGGCAGTGGCCGAGGAGCAGAGCTTCACCCATGCCGCGGCCCGGCTCCACCTGGCCCAGCCCTCGCTGTCGCGCCAGGTCCGCCTGCTCGAACAGGAGCTCGGCGTCGTCCTCTTCAACCGCAGCCCGGGGCAGGGGCTGGTCACCCTCACCCCCGACGGCAGCGCGCTCCTGCCCTTCCTCCAGCGTGTCCTGGCCGACGTGGAGGCGACCGGCGCCGAGGCCCGGGCCCTCTCGGGCATGGCCCGGGGCCGGCTCGCCGTGGGGGCCACCCCCAGCCTCATCACCAGCGTGCTGGCCCCCGCGCTCGTCGCGTTCCACCACAGCCATCCGGGCATCGACCTGTCCGTGGTCGAAGCCGGGTCCCACCAGCTCGTACCCCAGGTGGCCTCGGGCGAGGTCGACCTGGCGCTCGTCGTCATGCCGGTCACCGATCCGCTGGTCGAGACGACGCCGCTCTTCGACGATCCTCTGGTCCTGGCCCTCGCACCCGGTCACCCTCTGGCCCGGCGGCGCCGGGTCAAGGTGCGCGACCTCGACCGCCTCGACCTGGTCATGTTCCGCGAGGGCTACGACCTCCGCGAGGTCACCCTGGCCGCCTGCCTGGCCGCCGGTGTCGAGCCGCACCTGGTGAGCGAGGGTGGAGAGATGGCCGGCGTCCTCTCCTTCGTGGCCGCCGGTCTTGGCGCCGCCGTGGTCCCGGCCATCGCCCTGCCCGATGACGGCTCGTTGGTCGCCGTACCCTTCACCGGTCCGACGCTCAGCCGCACGATCGCCCTGGCGCAGCGCGGCAGGGCGCGCGCCGGCCCGGCCGGCCCGCGCCCTGGCCGACCAACTGCTGTGCGCCGTGGTGCAACCGGTCGTCACCTCGCCCTGAATTTCCCTACCGGTTGAGGCCGTTCTCGACCACACGCAAAGAAGTTGTCGCCGTGACGGTCGCGAACACACATCGAACCGCCGATGAAAGTTGCACCGTCACCGCACGCCTTCCAGCACCTGCTCGAGCACCACTGCTACCGTTCCGCCCACTACCCGGGGGGGTCCATCGTGAGGGTGTTGCACTGGTTGGTCTGTTTGGCGATGCCGCTCGCCCTTGCGGGCGTCGGGATCGGTGCGCTCGCCACGTCGAGTGGAGCGGCGGCAACGACCACGACGACCGCTGCGGCACCGACTGCGGCACCGACTGCGGGCTCGCCGCCGCCGGTCATCTCCGCCTTGATGGCGAAGCCGGCGAAGGTGGCCGCCGCGGGCGGGACCGTCACCGTGACGGCCGTGGTCGCCGGGGCCAAGACCTGCAAGGTCACCTCGTCGCCGGCGCCGCTCTTCGGCGCGGGCGCGGTCCCGTGTGACAGCGGCACCATGACGGACGCGCTCCTCTTGGCGGCCAACCCCCTGCCGACGGCCGTCCGCTACGACATCAAAGTCACGGCCAAGGGGCCCGGCGGCAGCGCGTCGATGTCCGTCAAGGTCAAGGTCCAAGGTGTCGGTGGCTCACCCGACGGCGTGCGCTCCATGGTGAGCGACGGCGACGGCTACTGCGCCGTCTTCGATTCGGGCACGGTCCAGTGCTGGGGCCTGGGCGAGTTCGGCGAGCTCGGCAACGGGCAGTTCTACAACCCCTCGGGCCCCGGCGGCTCCGCCAGCCCCGTCCAGGTGCAAGGTGTGGGCGGGAACGGCGCACTCTCGAACGTCGCGAGCCTGACCAGCGACGGCAACGGGTACGGCTACTGCGCCCTGCTCGACTCGGGGGGCGTCGACTGCTGGGGCTTCGGCGAGTTCGGCGAGCTCGGAAACGGCCAGTTCTACACCGCCGTTCCCAACGGCTCCGCCACCCCGGTGCCCGTGGCGGACACCGACGGCAGCGGCACGCTCTCGGGCGTCGCGAGCCTGGCCAGCGGCGGCGAGGGCTATTGCGCCGTCCTGACCTCGGGCCGCGTGGATTGCTGGGGGTACGGGCCCGACGGTGAGCTCGGCAACGGCCAGTACTACTCCTCGAGCCCCAACGGCTCCGCCCTCCCAGTCCAGGTGATCGACACCGACGGCAGCGGCCTCCTCGCCGGTGTGACCGACCTGACCGGCGACGGCAATGGCTACTGCGCCGTGCTCACCTCGGGCGCGCTGGACTGTTGGGGCGCCGGCGCCAACGGCGAGCTCGGGAACGGGCAGTTCTACCAAGGCACCCCCGACGGCTCCGCCACCCCGGTCCCCGTTGTCGACACCGACGGCAGCGGCGCACTCTCTGGTGTCTCGAGCGTGACCGGTGATACCACCGGCGCCTACTGCGCGGTGCTCACCTCGGGTGGGGTGGCCTGTTGGGGCTACGGCCAGAACGGCGAGCTCGGGAACGGGCCACACTCCTCGTCCGGCGCCAACTCGGCCGTCCCCGTCTCGGTGGTCGACACGGACGGGAGCGGCACGCTCTCCGGCGTCACCAGCCTGACGGGCGACGCCGATGGCTACTGCGCCCTCGCCGCGGGCCGGGTCGCGTGCTGGGGCAACGGCACGCTCGGCCAACTCGGGAACGGGCAGTTCTCGGACTCGGCCATCCCGGTCCCCGTGGCTGGTGTGAGCGGAGCCGGGAGGCTCTCGGGCGTCGCCACCACGACGGGCGACGGCAGTGCCGTCTGCGCCCTGCTCCTCACCGGTCGGGTCAATTGTTGGGGGGCGGGTGGGCAGGGAGACCTGGGCGACGGCAAGTTCCCCGACGGCTCTGCCCTCCCCGTTCTGGTGAAGGGTCTCCGCGGGAAGGGCGCCCTCTCGGGGGTGGGCGGCCTCACCGGCGACCAGGACGGCTACTGCGCCATGCTCACCGCGGGCGACGTGAATTGCTGGGGCGCCGGTGCCACGGGAGACCTCGGGAACGGCCAGTTCTACTCGCAGAATCCGTTCGGTTCCGCCGTCCCCGTCCAGGTCGCATGGCCTGACTGAACCCGCCGTCGCCGCGCTGGCACCCAGGCCCGAGGCGTAGGCTCGGTCCATGAGCGGCTCGCCTGACCACTTCGACCCTTCCGCCACCCCCGATCCCGGCGGCCTCAAGGCCCCGGCCGACCTCCCGACTTCGTTGGCCGACCTCCGCGCCAGCGGGTGGGAGTCATTGTCGGTGGCCGAGGAGATGCGCCGGAACACGGCCAAGCTGATTGCCGGGGGCAAGACCCTCGTGCCCGGCGTGCTCGGCTTCGACGAGACCGTCGTGCCCCAGCTGGAGAACTCCATCCTGGCCGGCCACGACATCATCCTCCTGGGCGAGCGGGGCCAGGCCAAGACCCGGGTCATCCGTTCTCTCGTCGGCCTGCTCGACGAGTGGATGCCCATCGTGGCCGGCTCCGAGATCAACGACGATCCCTACCACCCGGTCTCGCGCTTCGCCCTCGACCGCTTCGAGGAGCTGGGCGACGCCCTGCCGGTCACCTGGACCCACCGCTCGCAGCGCTACGGCGAGAAGCTGGCCACCCCCGACACGTCCATCGCCGACCTCATCGGCGAGGTCGACCCGATCAAGATCGCCGAGGGCCGCTACCTCAGCGACGAGATGGCCCTCCACTACGGCCTGATCCCGCGGGTCAACCGCGGCATCTTCGCCATCAACGAGTTGCCCGACCTCTCCGAGCGCATCCAGGTCGGCCTGCTCAACATCCTCGAGGAGCGCGACGTGCAGATCCGGGGTCACCGGATCCGCCTGCCCCTCGACATCATGCTCGTGGCCACGGCCAACCCGGAGGACTACACCAACCGCGGCCGCATCATCACGCCGCTCAAGGACCGCTTCGGCGCGCAGATCCGCACCCACTACCCCTACGAGACCGTGACCGAAGTGCGCATCATGGAGCACGAGGCCGACCTCCCGACGGCCGGCGTGCCGGTCAGCGTGCCGCCCTTCATGAAGGAGGTGGTGGCCGAGGTCAGCCAGCTGGCCCGGCGCAGCACCCACCTCAACCAGCGCAGCGGTGTCTCGGTGCGCCTCTCGATCGCCAACTACGAGACCCTCGTCGCCTCGGCCGTGCGCCGGGCCCTGCGCACCGGCGAGCCCGTCGCCGTGCCCCGCGTCAGCGACCTGGCGGCGCTCGTCCCCTCCACCCAGGGGAAGATCGAGGTCGAGGCCATGGAGGAGGGCCACGAGGACGAGGTGGTGGCCCAGCTGGTGGCTGCCGCCACCCTCTCGGTCTTTCGGCGCCGGGTCACCCTCGACGACCCCCAGGCCATCGTGGCCGCCTTCCACGACCAGGTCGTCGTGCACGTGGGCGACGACCTGCCCAGCTCGGCCTATCTGGCCGTCCTGGCCGACATCCCCGAGCTCGAGCCCGCCACACGCAAGCTGGCCGGGCCCGAGGCGGTCGACTCCGAGTCGCCCGCGTTGATGGCCTCGGCCATGGAGTTCCTGCTCGAGGGCCTGCATCTGACCAAACGGCTGAACAAGGACGCCTCGGGCGCCCGCGCCCTGTACCGGGGGCGCAAGTAACACGACACGGGGCCAACCAGGAAACGGACGCAGAGACGGACACGCGCCCGGTCACGGGCCCGGCACCGACCAGACGAGGACGGCACGCACATGAGCGTCAACTACGACTACTCCCACTGGGACGGCACCCAGGAGTTCGCCGATCTCGACCCCGATGACCTCCTGGCCGGGCTGACCGACGACCTGCTGGCCGGCGGTGACCTCGACGACGCGCTGCGGCGCCTGCTGCGCTCGGGCTTCAAGACGGCCGACGGGGAGCAGGTGCCCGGGCTGCGCGACCTGCTCGACCAGTTGCGGAGGCGCCGGGCCGAGATGCTGGCCGAGGGCGACCCCGACGGCCGCATGGCCGAGCTGACCCGCCAGCTCGACGACATCGAGCAGGACGAGCGGGCCGCCATCGACGAGCTGCTCGACGAGGCCAAGGCCTCGGGCGACGAGCGCCGCGAGGAGGTCACCGGCGACGTGGCCACCGAGCGCCGCATGGCTCTCGACCTCCAGCCCGACGACCCGGCCGGCCGGATCAACTCGCTCCAGAACTACGACTTCGTCTCCTCCGAGGCCCGAGAGCGCTTCGAGGAGCTGGTCGAGGAGCTGCGCCGCGAGATGGCCGACACCTTCTTCGAAGGGGCCTCCGACGCCCTCTCCAGCATGAGCCCCGAGCAGATGGCGCGCATGCGCGACGCCTACGACGCGCTCAACAAGATGCTCGAGCAGCGCGAGGCGGGCGAGGAGCTCGACCCGAGCTTCGAAGAGTTCATGGCCCAGTACGGCGACATGTTCCCGGGGAACCCCGAGACGCTCGACGAGTTGCTCGAGCAGCTGGCCGAGCGCATGGCCGCGGCCCAGGCCGTGTGGAATTCGCTCAGCCCCGAGCAGCAGGCCCAGCTGCGCCAGCTGGCCGACGCCGTGCTCGAGGACATGGACCTGCGCTGGCAGGTCGAACGCCTGAGCCGCAACCTGCAGCGGGCCGTGCCCGATGCGGGCTGGCAGCGCTCCTACGACTTCAACGGCGAGGGCCCGATGAGCATGAACCGGGCCACCGACCTGGCCACGCAGATGGGCCAGTTGGATCGGATGGAGGAGGTCATCCAGTCCGCCTCCAGCCCGGCCGCCCTGGGCGAGATCGACCTCGACCAGGTGAAGCAACACATGGGCGAGGACGCGGCGCGTGCCCTCGACAAGCTGGCCAACCTGACCAAGTCACTGGCCGACGCCGGGCTCATCGAGCAGTCGGGCGGGCAGATCGAGCTGACGCCGCGCGGCGTTCGCCGTCTCGGCCAGAAGGCGCTGGCCGACCTCTTCGGCCAGATCAACAAGGACCGCATCGGCGACCACGCCGCCCTGCGCACCGGCGCCGGGCACGATCGCGAGGAGACGACCAAGGCCTACGAGTACGGCGACCCGCTCAACCTGCACCTCTCGACCACCGTGCACAACGCGGTGCGCCGCGGGGGCTCCGGCGTCCCCGTGCGCCTGACCCCCGAGGACTTCGAGGTGGTCGAGGTCGAGGCGCTCTCGCGCTCGGCCACCGTGCTCTGCCTCGACCTGTCGATGTCCATGCCCATGCGGGACAACTTCGTGCCGGCCAAGCGCATGGCCATGGCGCTCCAGACCCTCATCTCCTCGAAGTTCCCCCGCGACTACCTCGGCATCATCGGCTTCTCCGAGGTCGCCCGCGAGATCCGCCCCGACGAGATCCCGGCCGCCATGTGGGACTACGTCTACGGCACCAACCTCCAGCACGCGCTGGCCCTGTCCCGGCGCCTGCTGGCCCACGAGCACGGGACCAAGCAGATCATCGTGGTCACCGACGGTGAGCCCACGGCCCACGTCGACGACTACGGCGAGGTCTTCTTCAACTACCCGCCGGTCCCCGAGACCCTGCGCCGCACCATGGCCGAGGTCATCCGCTGCACCCGGGCCGGCATCGTGATCAACACCTTTGCCCTCGACCTCCAGCGCACCCACTACCCCTTCGTGGAGCAGATCGCCCGGGTCAACGGCGGCCGCACCTTCTACACCACCCCCGACGCCCTCGGCGGCTACGTGCTGGTCGACTTCCTCCAGCACCGCCGCGTCCTGCGCCCGGCCGGCTAGCGCCCCGGGGTCGAAGCGCCAAACAATCTTGGTTGAGCGAGGAATGTTCTCGGTCCGTCGGCATTCTTCGTCCCAAGCCTTCGTGGGGGGCATGCTGGCGAACATCTCGCCACCAGCTCGCACTCGCTGAGCAGTTCTTACGCGATTGGGAGTTGATGTTCTCGCTTCGATCGGACTACTTCAATGCCCGGCAATGTCACTAGTCGTGGCAATGGAAGATGGTTGGAGGGAAGGTGATGCTACGAGACAGGACACTCGCACGTCGCGGTTCTGCAGCCGATGCGCCTGGCCAGCTCCTGGACCGACCTATCGACCTGTTCCGCACCTGGCTACGAAGTTGTGTTGGTCGGCGTCACCGAGCACTCACCGATTCAGTCATGAAGATCCTCTCCCAGGCCGCGTTTTCGGAAGGTGGGCCCGGTGGAGGACGCCAGCGCTGTAGTACTCGGCCACAGATCCCAGCGCCTCAAAGGTTCCTCCTAACATACGAACCTCATCGATCTCAAAGACCTCCGAACACAGTTGGTCCAGGACCTTGGCGCTGAATCAGTCAGTAGTTCGAAATTCATCATGGCCGGGCACGGACAGACAGGTCCGAGATCACGACTCGTCCGCCGTGCTTGAGTACTCGAGCCATTTCCTCGAGTACGGAGTGTGGCCGTGAGACGTGCTCCAGGACCTCCACGGCCAGCACAGCGTCGACAGAATCGTCAGGTACCGGCACGACAGGAGTGCGTCGTGCAGCAAAGTCCACACGTGCCCGGGAGGACCCGCAGATCGACGGCGACGTGCCTGCCCGGCACACTTCTTCTCGGGCCTCCGCAGCGAGTCCAGACCCACACATCGGTCGCCAGATAATGCCGCCGTAGCTGCCACAGCTAGCCTCGGCCGACTCGAGTCCGCACGCGGCGCGGGCAGGGTTCCCACCGGGTCGAGGTCGGTCGAGCAGTCGTGCTCGCCTCGTCGACAGGCACCTCGCAGATTCAAGCCTTCCATATCCAGACCCGCCGTCGCTTACCGGGGACTCCCTCGGTTGTTGCCAGACTCAATGCCTGTGATCACTCAACTCCGGTGTGCCCTCGAGGACCGTTCCACGCCGTCCCTTGCCGGTCGCGCAGCCGTGTTCGTCGCGCCCCAAGGCACCTGCACCGCAAGCCTGTCCAGGCACGATCGGTGTACCCGGGAGTCCGATGCCGTGCCTCTCATGCCGCCCGGCGCTGGGCACGAACGTGAGCCAGCCGCGTATCCGAACGTGCGTCCCGCGCCCGCAGAACGATTGTCCCGGGCAGAATTCGCGTCCCGGTCCGGCCGGACATGTCGCGTGGTGCCGGACCGAACGTGGCAAAGGTTGCTTGACACGACCTGCCCGCGCCGTCCGGTGGCCCCCTGGGCGCCGCCGCCCCGGTACCGCCGGAGCGAAGAGCGGCGGTCGCGGCCTTTTCTGCGCCGATCCGCGGGCCGGTGGACGCAGGAAATATCGACCCGCCTTGGTCCAGCGCGGCGAAACCGGGGTCGATCTGCGGTTTCACGCATCCATCCACACCGGCTCAGGCGCAGGTACCACACGTTTTTCGCCCAGGTTCGCGAATTTGGTCTTGCGCCCGCCCGGAGCCTTGGTCAAAGATGTTGGTTACATCGTTGTAGTTACATCAATGCCACCTGTGGCGAAGAAGGGGGGCGAATCGAATGGCGGTGGACATCGTGACCACGCTTTACGGTCGCCAAGAACGAAGTTGGCAGTTGCAGGCGAACTGCATGGGCGTCGATCCGGATCTGTTCTTCCCGGAGCGCGGAGCGTCGACCCGCGAGGCCAAGGAGGTGTGCCGCGGCTGCGTGGTGCGTGAGGATTGCCTCGAGTACGCGCTGGCCAACGGCGAGAAGTTCGGCATCTGGGGCGGCATGAGCGAGCGGGAACGCCGGCGCCTGCGCCGGGCCCGCGCCATGGTGCGCCGGGGCGGCGTCGTCAGCGCTTCCTGACCCGCGGCGGCCGACCCCGGCCGTCCCACGTTCCCAGAGGTCCGCCCGCGAGCTCTGTCTCAGTTCGGGGTGACGCGGCTCTCGATGGTGCGGTCGGGGGAGAGCCCGAGCTCTTCGTAGCGGCCGGGCGGGATCGTGGCCAGGACGCCAGCGGGGATGAGCCCGACCAGCTCTCCCCCTTCGACGGTCCCGCCCGCATCCTCCACCAGGGCGGCCACGGCGTCGTAGAGCCGGGCCGGGCCGTAGACGGCCGGATCGACCAGGTTGCACGAGACCTGGGCCCGTTCGCCGACGGCCAGCGCCAGGACCCGTACCCGGTCGTTGCGCACGTGGGGGGCGACGGCGCGGGCCGTTTCGAGCGAGGAGACCCAGACGTTGTAGGCCACCAGCACCGTGCGGGCCCCGACCGCCGTGGCGCCGGCGCTGCGGTGGGGCGAGCGGGGACCGAAGTCGGGCTCGAGGCCGCCCTCCTCGGACGGGGCGAAGGCCAGGCGGCGCAGGTCCGGCAGGCTGCGGGTGCCCCCGCCGTCCAGAGGTCCGTAGAGAAAGCTCGGCACATCCAATTCGGCGGCCAGCCAGTCGGCGAACGTGTCGCGCAACTCGAGGGCGGAAGTGAGGTCGTGTGGTGACCCTTCGCCCGGCACGTAGGGGACGAAGGGCACCACGTCGAGCGCACCGAGGCGGGGGTGGACGCCCTCGTGGCGGCGCAGGTCGATCAGGTCGACCGCGGCGCGGGCCAGCGCGCGGGTGGCCTCGGCCACGACGTCGGGCCGGCCGGCCAGGGTGAAGACCGAACGGTTGTGGTCGGCGTCACGGTGGAGGTCGACCAGGGTGGAGGCGGCGGCCTCGGAGAGCCGGCGGAGCACCGTGTCGTCCCGGCCTTCGGAGACATTGGCCACGCACTCCACGAGGTCGACCGGCACCGCTCAAGCGTGACACCCGCGCCACAGTGCGGGACACCGCGGGCCTCGGGGTCCCCTCGGAGCCCCGAGGCCCGGGGAATCGCCGATCAGGACCGGGGGACGATGGTCCTGATCGGGTCCGAGCCTGCCGGCGCCCCGAGAGGGTTCGAGAGGACGCCGGCCCGGGCCGAAAGAGGGCCCGGAAAAAAGACGATCAGTGCGCGGAGGAGGTCACCGCGTGGGAAAGGCGGCGGCGGCGCAGGATGCGGCGGCGCTCACGCTCGGAGGCTCCACCCCAGACGCCGTGGTCGATGTGGTGCTCGAGGGCGTACTCGAGGCAGGCCTCCACTACCGGGCACTCCGCGCAGATCCGCTGTGCCACCAGAACGCCCATCCCGTCGCTCGGGAAGAAGACGCCCGGTGGAACTTCTTTGCACTTGCCCTCTGACATCCAATCGCTATTCATCTCACCCGACTCCCTTTCTGTGCACATTTTACGCCCCTCACCTGCGTTTTTGGTTAGGAAGATCGTAAGAATCCAACAGGGGACAACGCTCCGACCAGGGACCATCCGGAAGAGCGTTCAGGGCTACGCTGGCGCCCGGTGCCGACGGGCGCGCGGGCTCGTCACGCGTTCGCAACGTGCGCCACCGTTGTGTCCAGACCGTCCGAGCGGGCCGTAGGAGGTGCCATGTCCCCCGAGACCGAAGAAGTCGTCGAGGAAGAGGGTGAGCCGATCGAGCCCATCGGGCACGTGCGGGTGGTGTATCTCGGACCCGTGGCCCCGCACTGGGAGGTCCAGTCCGATTACGGGCCGCCCGAGGTGATCGACCAATTCAGGGACCGGGTCCTGGCCCGCCTGGTCCTGCTGCCTCCCCACGATCCCCAGTTCCGGCGTAACTCCGAGCGGGTGGTGCGCGACGCCGAGCGCGAGCAGCTCGCCCTCGAGTGGGTGCTCGACTGGGGCGACGAAGCCGAAGGCTGAGCCTCGGGCTCGATCAGTCGACCTGAGCCCCGGGCTCGATCAGTCGACCTGAGCCTCGGGCTCGATCAGTCGACCTGAGCCTCGGGCTCGATCAGTCGACCTGAGCCTCGGGCTCGATCAGTCGACCTGAGCCTCGGGCTCGATCAGTCGAGCAGCCCGATCCGGGCCAGCCACAGGCCGGGTGCATCGACCTCGGCCGGTGTTGGCAGGTCGATTTCGTCCGTCCAGAGCCGGGTGAGCGCGTCCTCGCCGGCCCGCTCGATCACACCCGAGACGAAGGCGCGACCCCGGTCCACCTCGTCCTGGCCGACGTCGAGCCCGAAGAGGCCGGCAAAGGCCATCTCACCCTTTCCCTCTTCGATCCGGTAGCGGTACCAGGCCTCGCGCAGCGCGGCCGGCGACGACGTGAGGGTCTCGGCCACCGACGACGTGACGTGGTCGACGTACGCGCCGAGCGCGGTGGTCTGGGCGGTCAGCGTGCTCGAGATGTTGCGCTGCTCGGGGCTGATCAGATCGGCCAGCAGCGCTTCGGGGTCGCCCAATGCCTCTTCGATGGAGGTGGCGTCGCCCATGCCCTCGCCGAGGCGCTCGACGATGTTGCGCTGGGCCGCGGCGGCGTGGGTGGAGGCATCGGCCAGGAGCGTGGTGAGCGACGAGCGCACCCCGGGCCGGGTCATGACGGCGTGCATGGTGAGCTCGCGCAGGCAGATCCAGAGTTGGACCTCTTGGAGGGGCAGGCTCCAGTCCTCGGCGAAGCGGGCCACGTTGCCGGGCACGAGCAGCAGGGCCGGGGTCTCGGGCGGCCAGGGCAGGGGCAGCGCATACTGGCCGAAGGCGCGGCGGGCCAGGTGCCCGGCGGCCGAACCGAACTGCATGCCGAGGAAGACCGGACCGAGGGTCAGGGCGAACTGGCTCAACAGCCCCTGAAGACCTGCCCCGCCCTCGAGGTCGAGCTGGGTCAGGTCCATGGTGGGGGCGGCCGAGGCGCCCTTCTGCTGGGCCTCGACCATCGACTGGAGGACGGGACGGTAAGCCTGGAGCAGGCGGAACGACCACTGCCCCGGCCCGACGGCCTCGAAGGACACCCCGGCTCCGCCACTCGAGGCGGCGGTGATGCCGGTGGCCTCGGCCACGTGGAGCTCGGCCACCCGGGAGAGGTCCTCGAAGGCGATACGCACCAGCGGGTCGGGGGTTTCGTCCTGCCCGTCGTCGGTCGCCACCCCGAAGGCGAGGGTGCGGGCGGCCTCGAACCAGCCGTCGCCGCCGGGCGTTCCCGACCCGATGACCTTGAGCAGGTCGCCGAGCAGGCCACCCATTGGATTATCAGGGTCGATGGAACCGAACATGCTCACCCAGGCAGCCTACGAGGAGCGGCCGAGCCTCACGTTCACGACCTTGTTCCCGTTGGCGCCTGGTACGCCCGCCACGGTGAGGGCAACCGACGTGCCCGGGGTCAGGACGTAGAGGCGGGCCCGCAGCTCGGCCATGGTGCGCACCGCCCGCCCGTCGACCGCGGCGACGACCTCGCCCCGGGCCAGGCGCCCGCTGGCCGGGCTGGCCGGGTCGACCTCGGCCACCGTGGCGCCCGTGCCCCCGGGCCCGTCCGTCCCGGTCACGCCCAACCAGCCGTGGCGGGCGTCGGTGCCGGCGCGGATGTCGCCGGCCACCCCGAGGACCAGCTGGGTGGGCAGGTAGGAGGCCGCGGTCAGCACTGTGGCGGTCGTGGTCACGGTGGCGCCGTAGGCGGACGACGATGCGGTCGACGGCGTCCCGAACGAGGTGGTGGTCGCGGCAGATCCGGCTTCGGGGTCGTAGAGGATCCCGATGACCTGCCCGGCCGAGTCGAGCAGCGGTGCGCCCGGCGTGGCCGGCATGCCCCGGGCCCCGGCGCCGACCGGGGCCACGGTGGAGGTGATGGCGGGCATGCCGTCGGCCGGACCACCGGTGATGGTGGAGCCGATCCCCGAGACGGCGCCGGGCACCGAACCGAGCACGAGATCGTCGCCGTAGGGACGCAGGGTGAGGGTGGAATCGGCGGCGGCGGTGCTCAGCCCGGAGCCGTCGGAGAAGGGGGCGACGGGCACGTCCTCGGGCACCTGGACCAGGGCCACGTCCGAATCCCGGTCCCGGCCGAGGAGGCTGGCGCTCTCGAGCCTGCCGCCGGGCCCGACGAGCGAGAGGTGCTCGAGCCCCCCGAGGGCATCGGCCGTGGTGACGACGAGACCACCCTCGGCCACGGCGATGCCGATCAGCGCCACGATGCCGTGGGAGGTCGTGGCCTGCAGCTCGACCATGGAGCGACCGGCGGCCAGGGCGACGGCGGGCACCGCGTTCTGCAACCCGGGCAGGGTGGACACGGGGGCGGCCGCGACGGTGTCGGCCGTGCCCCCGGTCGACGGGTGGTCGGAGGAGGGCGAAAGCAGCAGCACGACGAAGGCGACGACGCCGACCACGGCGGCCGCGGCGACGAGGGCCATGAGCGCCGTGCGGTGGCGCGTGCCCTCCGGCGGCTGCAGGACCACGGGCCCCGCCGGGTCGGGGGCGGTCGGCACCTCGCTCGGGTGGCGCCAGAGCCGGTCATCGGGATCGATCCAGCCCCGGAGGCGGCTGTCCGCGTCATCGCTGCCGCTGCCCTCTTCAGGGCCCGGTTCGCCTTCGGCCGGCTCCTCGGGCGTGTCGCTCACCTGGGCGAGGCTACCGAGATCGGCCCTGGTTGTGCCGTCGCGCGCGGGGCGGGCCGTACCATGAGGCCCCATGTCGCGCGACCTGGCCATCGATCTCGGGACGGCCAACACGCTCGTCTACGCAAAAGGAAAGGGTCTCGTGCTCAACGAGCCCACCGTGGTCGCGTTGGACTCGCGCAGCCGCGAGGTGCTGGCCATCGGCACCGACGCCTGGCAGATGATCGGGCGGACGCCGGGCTACATCGTGGCGGAACGTCCGCTGCGCGGCGGGGCCATCACCGACTTCGAGGTGACCGAGCGCATGCTCTCCGTGTTGCTGCGCCGGGTCGGGGTGGGCCGGTTGAACCGGCCCAAGGTCCTCATCTGCGTGCCCTCGGCCATCACGGCGGTCGAGCGGCGCGCCGTCAGGGAAGCGGCCCGGCGCGCCGGGGCGTCGGCCTCCTTCCTCATCGAGCAGCCGATGGCGGCGGCCATCGGGGCGGGACTGCCCATCCACGAGCCGGTGGGGAACATGGTGGTCGACGTCGGCGGGGGCACGGCGGAGATGGCGGTGATCTCGCTGGGCGGGGTGGTGGCGGTGGAGGCGCTGCGTTGCGGCGGCTTCGACTTCGACGCCTCCATCCAGAACTACGTGCGGGCCACGTACGGCATCGCCATCGGCGAGCGCACGGCGGAGGCGGTGAAGATGGCCATCGGTTCGGGCCATGCCTACGAGGGCGAGCAGCAGGCGGAGATCCGCGGGCGCGAGGTGGCCTCGGGCCGGCCCAAGACGGTGGTGCTCTCGCCGCTCGAGGTGCGCGGCGCGCTCGAGGACAACGTGGCCTCGGTGATTGAGGCGGCGGCCACCTGCCTCTCGGGAGCACCGCCCGAACTGGCGCAAGACATCATGTTCGAGGGGGTCCACCTGACCGGAGGCGGAGCGTTGCTGCGGGGCATGACCCAACGGCTGGCCGACGCCACCGCGGTACCGGTGCACCTGGTCGACACGCCGCTCGAGTGCGTCGTCCAAGGGGCCGGCATCTGCCTCGAGTCCTTCGACAAGCTGCGCCGGCTCTTCACCGAGGACGACTGAGTCTCGACTCACACTGAATCTCGACTCACACTGAATCTCGACTAACAGGCACCCGTCGGGCCGGGCTCGTCGAGCAGCTCCTCGGCGGCTTGGCGGACCTGCCAGTCGCGATCGCCGGCGGCGCGTCGCAGCGCGGGCTCGACACGAGGATCGTCGAAGCCGGCCAGGGCGACGGTGGCCCGCCGGCGCACCGTCGGCTTGTCGTCGAGCGCGCCGAGCACGGCCGGGAGCCCGGCCGGGTCACCGATGGCGCCCAGCGCGGCGACGGCCGCCTCGCGGCAGCGGGTGTCGCCATGGGTGGCCGCGGCCTCGGCCAGTGCGGCCACGGCCCGACGGTGGCGACGCTCACCCAGGAACCAGGCGGCCCCCACCACGACCAGCGGATCACGGTCCTCGAGGGCGTCGGTCAGGGCGGCCGGGAGCAACGAGCGCGAACCGGGGCCACCGACGGCGGGGGCGGCGTCGACGGCGCGCCGGCGCACCCCCTGGTCGTCGTGCGCGAGGGCACGCACGACGTCGGACACCTCGAGGCGGCCCAGGCGCTGGAGGGCACCCAGGGCGGCCACCTGCACGGCGGGGTCGGCGTCCTCGAGCCCACGCCGGGCCGCGGTCTCGTCCCCGCGGTGACCGGCTGCGGCGACACGACGCCGGCGCAGACGGGCGCCCTGGTCTTGGTCATGATCCGTGGGAGGATCGGTGCTCACCGACTTCGAGTATGTCTGACTCCCACGCGAGCGCCGAGCCGGCGCAGGCCCTGCCCTCTTCCACCCACACGGACCCCGCCGGGACCGGATCGTGGCCCTCTTCCGCCGCGCCCGGGCGCCGGCGGCGAGGGCGCCGAGTGGCCGGAGGCGTCGCCCTCGCCTTCCTCCTCATCGTCCTGGTGGGCGCCTTCGTGGCCGCCCACACCCAGATCAACTACTTCGTCATCACGCCCGGGCAGGCCTCGCCGGTCTCCCAGTACATCAAGGTGCCGCCCCAGTACCGGCACCCGCTCACCGGCAAGATCCTGCTGACCGACGTCTACGTCTCCCAGCTGAACGCGCTCAACTACCTCCAATACCGCTTCTTCGGGTCCAACAGCCAGATCTATCCGGGCAGCGAGCTGTTGGACGGCGCCCCGACCGAGGGCCAGTACCTCAACCAGGGCTATCTCCAGATGGCCCAGGCGCAGAACTTCGCGACGGCGACGGCACTGACCCACCTCGGCTATCACGTGAGCTCCACCAACAGCGGCGCGCTGGTCTACGGCATCCCGGCCAAGTCACCGGCGGCGGGGACCCTCAAGGTGGCCGACGTGATCGAGGCGGTCAACGAGAAGCCCACGCCGACGGTGTGCGCGCTGACCGAGGCGCTGCACGGCTATGAGCCGGGCACGACGGTGACGCTGCGCGTCGAGGAGAACACGATCGACAACCAGGGGACGTTCGTCCCGGGCAAGACGGTAGATAAAGCGGTGGCGCTGGGCACGCCGCCCAAGGGCGTTGCCGACCCCGACTGCGGTGGGACGCCCACCGCCTACCTCGGCGTCCTGTCCCAGACCCAGCAGGACTGGCACTTCCCGGTGGACGTGACCATCAACACGCCCCAGATCGGCGGCCCTTCGGCCGGGGTGGCCATGACGCTGGGCATCATCGACAAGATGACCAGTGGCAAGCTCACCGGCGGCCACGTGATCGCGGCCACCGGCACCATGGACCCGAACGGCAACATCGGCGACGTCGGCGGGGTGGCCGAGAAGACCGTCGCGGTGGAGCAGGCAGGCGCCACCGTCTTCTTCGTGCCGTCGGTCGAATACAAGACGGCCGAGGCCAAGGCGACGCCCCAGCTGCACGTCTACGGGGTCAACACCCTCGACCAGGTGCTGCGCGTCCTCGAGCGCCTGGGGGGCGGCGTGCCCAGCCATCCCCTCCGTGCCCAGGCGGCGCCGTAGGCTCTGGGCATGGCAGAAGGCCTCGCCCCCATCTCATCGTCCCGCCTCGCCGCAGGGGACATCGCCCGGCACTCGTTTGCCGTCGTCCGCCGGGGCTTCGACACCGACGAGGTGCGGGCCTACCTCCAGACGGTGTCCCGGGCCCTCGCCGCCATGGAGGAGCAGGAGCAGGAGCTCCGGGCGGCCATGACGGAGGCCGAGGAGCGGGCGGCCCACCCCGTGGTCGACGAGGCCACCCTGATCTCGTCGCTGGGCCAGCACAGCGCGCAGATCCTCCACCACGCCCACGAGGAGGCGGCCCGCATCGTGGCCGAGGCCCAGGAGTCGGCGGCCTCCCTCATGCGCGAGACCCAGCATCAGGCCGAGGAGCTCCAGATGCGCACGGAGACGGCGTCGGCCGAGCGGGTGATCGAAGTGGAGCGGTTGGTGGCCAGCGCCGAGCAGGAGGCCCGGGCCGAGCAGGAGCGCATCCTGGCCGAGGCCACGGCCGACGAGGACCGGATCCGTTCCGAAGCCAGCGCGCAGAGCGACGAGCTGGTGACCCGGTCCAAGGAGGAAGGACGCGCCCTCCTCGAGCAGGTGCAAGAAGCGCGGCGGCGCGTGCTGAGCGACCTGGCGGCACGGCGGCGATCGCTGGGCACGCAGATCGAACAATTCGCGCGCGGCGCGCGACGAGATGGCGGCATCGGTGCACGGCGTGCGCGACAAGGTGGACGCGATCCTCGGCCAGCTCGACCGCAGCGAGGACCAGGCCCGGGCGGCCGCGCTGGCGGTGGGTGACCAGATCCGCCTGCACGGCCTCGACGGGGCGGGGGGCGAGCCCAGCGAGGTGGGGGCAGAGGCCTCTGCGGCCGTGGGACAGACGGGAGGGGACGCCGGCGAGGCACCGACCGATCCGGAGGCGTCGGGTACTGCGCCCTCGGTCGACGAGCTCTTCGCCCGGATCCGCGCCGGGTCGGACACCGAGACCCCGGGCGACGGGGTCGCCGGGGCAACCGCGACGACCCCGGCCGAAGCGATCCCGGCCGAGGCGACCCCGGCCGAGGCGACGACGACCGAGATGCCGCGGGACGGGACGCCGGGAGACGGGGGAGCGGCGGAGGCGCCCGAAGCATCCGACGCGGTGCTCGGCGAGGAAGTGGCGGTGCCGGCCGGTCCCGACGCCGAGATCATCGGCCGGCGCGACGAGCTGCTGACGCCGATCGCCGCGAAGTTGAACCGGACGGTGAAGCGCACGCTCGGCGACGACCAGAACCGGATGCTCGACCTGCTGCGCAGTACGCCCAGCATCGACGCCGAGTCCCTGCTCGGCCCCGAAGACGCCCACCTGGCGCTCTTCGCCGACGCGGTGCAGGACCAGCTCGGCGAGGCGTACGCCGCCGGGGCGATCTTCGCCGGGGTAGAGGCGGCGGGCACACCGAGAGGCCCGGCGGTGGACCAGGCCGCGTCGGGATTGGCCCGGGCCGTGGTGGCCATGCTGCGCCGGCGCATCGGGGACGGGAGCGAGGAGCCCGGGGCGCGGGTCGGCGCGGCCTTCCGCGAATGGCGCGGCCAGCGGGTGGAGCGGCTGGCCGGCGACGCGGCGACGCACGCGTTCTCGGCCGGAGTGGCGACGGCGGCGGCGCACGGGGCGGACGGCAAGGTGCGCTGGGTGGTGACCTCGGCCGGCGGCTGCTCCGACTGTGAGGACAACGCCCTGGCCGGAGCGTTGGCCTCCTCCGAGGTGTTCCCCACCGGCCACGCCTTCCCGCCGGCGCACTCGGGCTGCCGCTGCCTGGTCGCGCCGGCGGGGAACTGAGCAGGAATTCTCGGTCGTCCCGCCCCGACCCTGCCCGTAGGGGCCGGGGAGGCGGACGTTAGGCTCCCCCCGTGCGTGTCCCCCGCGACCTGACTGCTGAACCTTCGCCGCGCCGGCGCCGGCGCGCCCGCTGGTGGCTGCTCGGCTTGGTCGTGGTCCTGATCGTCCTGCTGGTCTCACTGCGCTCGCTGGCGGGGATCTACACCGACAGCCTCTGGTTCGACTCCGTCAACTACCACGACGTCTTCTCCACGCTGCTGCTGGTCAAGCTCGGGCTCTTCGGCGTCTTCGGAGCCATCTTCTTCGCCGTCCTGTGGATCAACCTGGTGGTCTGCGACCGCATCGCGGGCCACGACGTCGTCCTGGCCCAGGACGACGAGCTGGTGCGGCGCTACCAGCAGTTCGTGCGCCCCTACGCCGGGCGCATCTACGTGGCGATCGCCTTCGTCCTCGCCCTCATCGGCGCCTCGGGGACGATCGGGCAGTGGAACAACTGGATCCTGTTCCTCCACGGCGGGAACTTCGGGGTGACCGACCCGCAGTTCCACAAGGACATCGGCTTCTACGTCTTCAAGTTGCCCTTCCTCACCTTCGTCGTGGACTGGACCCTGGCCATCCTCATCGTGACCCTGGCCGTGGTCGTGGTCTTCCACTATCTGAACGGGGGGATCCAGCCCCAGCGGGGGGTGCCCCGGGTGCGACCTCCGGTGAAGGCGCACGTCTCGGTGCTACTGGCGCTGATCGCGCTGGACAAGGCGGCGGGCTACGTGCTTCAACGCTGGTCGTTGGTCAACTCGCAGGACGGCTACGTGAACGGCGCCGGCTACACGGACGTCCATGCCCGGCTCCCGGCCGAGACCCTGCTGATCTGGGTATCGGTCTTCGCCGCGGCCATCCTGCTCTTCAACATCCGCCGCCAGGGCTGGACCTTGCCGGTGCTGGCCATCGGCATCTGGGCCTTCGTGGCGCTCGTGGTCGGGATCATCTACCCGGCGCTGCTCCAAGCACTCAAGGTCACGCCGGCCCAGAGCTCGCTCGAGGCGCCGTACATCCAGCGGAACATCACGGCCACCCGCGATGCGTACGGGTTGAACCACGTGACCGTGCACTCGTTCCCGGCCAACACCTCGATCTCCGCGGGCCAGCTCACCGCGGCCTCGGGCACGATCGGGAACATCCGGCAGTGGGACCCGGACCCGAGCATTTCGCTGCAGTCCTTCCAGCGCGAGCAGGCCTTCAAGTCGTACTACACCTTCCCCTCGCTCGGTGTGGACCGCTACTCGGTGAACGGGCGGCTCACCCCCGTGGTCGTCGGCGTGCGTGATATCTCGGGCCCGTTGCCCTCGACGTCCTGGGTGAACACGCACCTCCAGTACACCCACGGCACCGGCGCGGCGCTGGCCGAGTCGAACCAGACCACGTCGGGGAACCCGGTCTACGGGGTGGGGCAGATCCCACCGCAGTCGTCGCCGGGGTTGCCCCAGATCAAACAGCCGAACGTGTACTTCGGCCAGAACCTGACCGGTTTCGTGGTGGCCAACACCAAGCAGCTCGAGGTGGACTACCAGAAGGCCGACGGCAACAATGTGGAGAGCCACTACCACGGGAGCGGCGGCGTCCAGCTTTCGTCGCTCTTCAAACGGGCGGCCTTCGCGCTGCGCCTGGGCGATTTCAACCTGCTGATCTCGAGCCAGATCACGGATCAGTCCCGGCTCATGTTCGTGCGGGACCCGGTGGCCATGGCCCAGAAGGCGGCGCCCTTCATCACCTTCAACCAGAGCCCGTACGCCGTCATCACCAACAAGGGGGACATCGACTACATCGTCGACGGCTACACGACGACGTCCAACTATGCCTACTCGCAGAACGCCGACACCCAGCAGGTGGCGGTCGGGAGCAACCTGCCGGCGAGCTACAACTACGTGCGCAACTCGGTCAAGGTCGTCATCGACGCCTATTCGGGGAAGATGACCTTCTACGACGCCGACCCGAAGGACCCGATCCTCCAGGCTTACGAGTCGGCCTTCCCGCACATGTTCACGCCGATCTCCAAGATGCCGGCCGAGCTCCAGGCGCACCTGCGCTACCCCCCGGACATCTTCTCCATTCAGTCGGCCATCTACGGGCGCTACCACCTGAAGAGCCCCGGCACCTTCTACGCGGCGAGCAGCGCCTGGCAGCTGTCCCCGACGGCCGGGGCCGGGCCCAAGTCCCAGGCCCTCTTGGCGGAGAACACGTACAACTCGCAGGGCCAACTGGTGTCGACGACTCCGGCCCGCATGTCGCCCCAGTACCAGGTGTATGCGTTGCCGCACACGGGCCAGCAGGTATTCACCGTGTCCGACGCGTTCGTGCCGGCGTCGCAGGGCAGCCTGACCGACAACAACCAGAACTTCAACCTGACGGCGTGGATGGTCGCCCAGTCCGACCCGAGCCATTACGGCCAGCTCGACGTCTACCAGACGCCCCAGGGAACGTACGGCCCGGCCAACGCGGACGCCGAGATCTCGGCCAACACGACCGTGTCGTCGGACATTTCGCTGCTGGACCAGAACGGGTCCGAGGTGCTCCTCGGCGAGACGCTGATGGTACCGATCGGCAACTCGATGGTGTACCTGCGTCCGATGTACGTGTCGCCGGTGACCAACCCTCAGCCTCAGCTCAAATACGTGGTGGCGGTGCTGGGCAAGGACGTCAAGGTGGACACCTCGCTCGACGCCGTCCTGAGTGACCTGCTGGAGTCGGGCAGCGTCCAACTCCCCCCGACCGGTGGTGCGGGCTCGAACCCGGGCTCCTCGGGCTCGGGCTCGGGCTCCTCGGGCGGCACGGTGCCGGCGCAGGTGGCGGCCGACCTGCAGCAGGCCCAGACCGACTACCAGAATGCGCTGGCGGCGTTGAAGGCGCAGGATCTGGCCGGCTACCAGTCCGCCATCCAGGCGATGTCCCAGCAGCTCACGGCGGCGCAGGCTTTGCTGCCGAATTCGACTTCGGGTTCGGGCGCAACGACCACGACGACGAGTCCGGCCCCGGCGAAGAAGGCCAAGAAGTCGACGAAATCCACCAGCACCACGCCGACCACGTCGGGCGCCACCGGAACGACCTCGAACACCGCGCCGGCGGGGACGGCGGGCACGACGGCGACGTCCAGTCCGACGCCGACGATCACAGAGCCGATCGGCGGGGGCACGACGACGACCACGCAGCCTCTGGTCTCGGCGGTGCGGTCAGCCGGGGGGTAGGCGTTCGGACGCCGTTTGCGGCCCGGTCCGCGGCGTCCCATGATGGGTGGCCGGACGCGTCGGAGTGCGCGCCAGTCGAGGAAGGGACGAGGCGATGGGACTGCTCGACAAGGTCAAGGATGCGGCGCAGAGCGCCACGGTGGTGGCCAAGGATGCGGCGGCCAAGGGCCACGCCAAGCTGGACGAGGCGCAGGCCAAGCGAACGGCCGACGGTCTCCTGCGCGACCTGGGGGCGGCGTACTACGCCACCAAGTCGGGGCGGGCCACCACGACGACGGAGGCCGACATCGACCGCCTGATCGCCGCCCTCAAGGCCCACGAGGCCGAGCATGGTCAGATCACGCTGGCCCCCGAATCGGCGGCGGCCAACCCGTCCGCGGTGCCGTCCGACGGCTCGGCCCCTGCCCCGCCCCCGGCGGCAGCCGACCCGACGTCACCTCCGTCTCCGCCCCCGCCGTCGACCGCGCCGACGCCGTAGGTGTGCGTGCGCCGGCCGGGGAGTCGCCGCTCTCCGGCCGCCGTGGGCGGCCGGCCGGGTCGCGTGTAGAATGGTTTCTTCGCCGCGGGGTGGAGCAGTCTGGTAGCTCGTCGGGCTCATAACCCGAAGGTCGGAGGTTCAAATCCTCCCCCCGCCACCAATGAAAGTGCAGTTCAGGGCCGGTTCTTGGGGACCGGCCCTTCTGCTGCCCGGACACCGATCCCTAGCCCCGTCCCTACAACCGCTACCGTGGCCCTGTGCGGGGTACGAAACGCAAGCGCCGGGACGGGGTCTGGGAACTGCGGGTCTATGTCGGTCGCGATCCCCTCACCGGCAACCCCCGTCAGATATCGAGGACCTTCCACGGCGGCTCTCGAGCGGCTGACGATGCTTTGCGTGGCCTCGTCGAGCGCTACGGCGATGACAACCCCGACGGCTTTGGTACCACCTTCGGCCAGCTCCTCGACCGGTGGCTCGAGGAGTGCGATCGGCTCGACCTGTCGCCGACGACGATGCGCACCTATCGGGCGCAGATCGAGCAGACCATCCGCCCGGCGCTCGGCCGGATCGCGCTGGCCCGTCTCACGCCCAAACAGCTCGACGATCTCTATGGCTCTATGAAGGAAAGAGGAGCCTCGCCGAAGACGATTCGGAACCATCACGCCATTATTTCGGCCGCCCTGCACCAGGCAGTTCGATGGGGATGGATCAAGGCGAATGTGGCGGAGAGGGCCAAACCGCCGCGTGCCACCCAGTCGCGGGTGAAGGCACCCACGGTGGAGGTCGTCCGTTCGATCATCGAGGCCGCGGAAGAGCGCGATCCTCGTCTGGCGCCTCTACTCATGCTGGGTGCACTGACGGGACTTCGTCGCGGCGAGCTGTGCGCCCTCCGGTGGCCCGATATGAACCTCGATGTCGGCACATTGGACGTTGCCCGCTCAGTCGTCGTCGTGCCCGGTGGTCTCGCCGAGAAGTCGACGAAGACTGATCGCGAGCGACGGATCGCCCTTGACGAAGTGGCGGTGCTCGTGCTGCGGCAACATCGAGCGAATGTCGAACGGTGGGCGACGGAGGCAAAGGCCGCGCTGCCGGCGGACTCCTTCGTCTTTTCACCTTACGTCGACGGTTCAAAACCCTTTCGTCCCGACAACGTCACCGGGTTTTTCATGCGAGTCCGGGACAGTCTTGGTCTACGGCACGTACGACTGCACGACCTGCGGCACTTCACGGCCACACAGCTGATTGGTGCCAATGTCGACATTCGGACAGTCGCTGGGCGCCTCGGACACTCGGATCCGTCTGTCACGCTGCGTGTGTACAGCCACGTCATCGAAGAGCGAGATCGCGCTGCCGCCGAAATAATGGGTCAAGTTCTGATGGCACCTGAAAGCGACCAGAGATCGGTCGCTTCGCCTGCCAGTGGCGACTCCATCCTCGACCGAGGAAGATGACGAGGTGAGATGTGACGAGCAATGGTCGGTGACGGCGGCCCGACGGTCTGGTGGCGCGTCTCGAGAGTTCAATGGAAGACGTTGAGCGTCTTTCCTGAGCTCACGACCAGGTATCCCTGACCGACCCCGATGGCCTGTCCGCCCTGATTTTTTGGCGGCTTTGCCGTGGTGTGCCATACCACGGAACCAGTAGCGGGGTCGAGACCATAGATGTCGCCGCCGCGAGAACCCACGAACACAACTGACGCCGAAGCGGCTGGGCTGCCCTGCAGGTTCCCGTTACCGCTGAAGGTCCAAAGCGCCCTTCCGTTGAGTGACCGCGCTTTCAGCGTCCCTTTCGATGTGACGAAATATCCCGTGTCGCCAAGGAACGCGGGGCTGAACGCATCACGGACCGTCCTGATTTGACTGCCATTGCTGGCATTGAGCACATAGCCGTCGGCCCAGATCTCACCCTTGTACACGACCGGGCTCACTTGAGAGCCACCTCCGCTGTCGCCGTTGCCGGGGTCCCGCCATTCAATCTGTGCGGAGGCGGGGTCGATCGATTGGGCAGCCAGGTTGGAATACGCTTGGATTACATCGCCGTCGAAGAGTACCGGCGATGCACCGGTGCCGCCGCCGCCCAACGACGCAACCCACAGTGCGGCTCCGGTCGACTCGCTCATAGCCAGAATTTCCGAATACGGACTGCCACCGGAAGCGTAGAGGTAACCACCGCCGGCGTCGGGCGGGTACCCGTAACCGTCCTCCACATTGTTGCTCGGGGTGGGCTGAATCCACTGACGCAATCCCGTCGTTGCGTTGAAGGCCAAGGCATATCCGAAGACTTCGACGTCGAAGAGCGTTCCCTTGTCGTACACGAGGCTTCCCGCCGGACCCACGTCGACGGGGCCCCAAGCTCGTGATCCGTCGGTCAGATTGTACGCGTAGAGCCAGTCTCCGCTTCGAACGAAGACCTTGCCGTCAGCGATAATCGGATAGAAGACAGGCGATGTCAACTGCTTGGACCAGGCCTCCGAAGACGGCACGCCGATGGGATCGGAGGGTTGGGATCCAGTGTGTGCCTGGTTGATCAGATAGCCGGTGTCGAAGTCCGTTGGAAGGCCAGCTGAATCTGGTGAACCCTGAGAGGCGCCGGGAGCGCCGCACCCGTTCGTACCACAGCCGTTCGGACCCGTGCCGGCATAGGCAACCATGCCGCTTGTTGTGGGAACGAAAAGCATATTGTCCGCGACTGCGAGTGCTGGAGCCAGGGGAGAAGCAGCGTCACTGGGGTAGTTGTTCGGGCCCAGTTGCGGGATGGAGCTCCCGACGCTCGCCGACCACGCCACCGAGCCGTCCAATTCCGAGCGCATGGTCACCCGCCCATCTGTCGTCGCCGTGATCACATATCCGTTCGTGATCACCGGCGAGACCGCCCACTGCTCGGTGCTTGAGGACTGCCAAAGACGATCACCATTGCTGTCGATGGCATCGAGCAGGGCCGGTTTGCCAGGTTCGAAACTCTCGAGCATCGATCGGTAGGTGTCAACAGCTGGTGTGAAGTCCGATACAGCGCCACCGTCTAGCGCGCCCGTCGACGAATCGAACTGCAGGCTGGTCGAAGACCACGACACGCTGTTGGAAACCGCCGGCGCCGTTCCATCTTGCGGCTCCGACGGATACTCCCAGTGCCACAGGATTGAACCTGAAGCCGGATCCCAGCTTCCGGTCTCGCTCGCGCCGTCGACCAAGAGCTGTCCGTTGCTCAACGCAGGGGCGGAGTGAGCCGTATCGGTCCCCCCGTAGTCGCTTGCCCAGAGCAGCTTGCCCGTCGCTTCATCAACGGCAATCGGTCCATTCGCGCTCTCCTCGAAAACCGATCCGTTTCCGGCGACCGGCGGTCCCGAAGAGCCAAATCCTGGGTCGGACCAAAGTAGGTGGCCATCGGCAGGCTTGAGGGCTTCGAGTGTGCCGCCCGCCTGGGCAAACAAAGTTCCGTTGTCGTAAGCCACAGCTGGGTCCGGTCCAGAGGCCGCAACCGACCACCGGGTGTCACCGGTCGACGTCGACAACGCCCAGACCCGACCGCCGGCGCCGGTAAAAAGGGTGTCGTTGACGACGACAGCGTAGGACGCGGGTCCGCCCAGCTTGACCTTCCACCTCTCGGTTAGAGATGGCCCGAGATGCCCGGCGGGCTGGTAACCGTCGTGGGCGGCGTCCATGAGGAAGCCGGTAGTCCCGCCACCCGACGCCATGGGCTGTGACGCGCCACTTGTAACGACGCCCATTCCCGCGTTCAAAGCGGTGACCAAGAGTGAAGACACCGCCAGCGCCGATAAGATCGCAGATGTCCTTCGGACTCGCACCATCGCCGCCCCCTAACGTCAAGTGAACCTTAGGGTTACGTCGAGTGGCCGCCAAGAGCAATCTGCAAAATCACCCTTTCGGGTGAATTGATCCCAGAGCGACTCTGCCTAGCTTTGCCTCAATGACAGGCGGACGCCGACGGGCGAGAAACACCACTACGTCAGGTGCTCGAGGCACGTGCGGATCCAGTCTCTCAAAGAAATGCCAAGAGTGGCGAACACCCCCTTGGATTACCTGCATCCTCCGGAGTCACCAGGGAGACTCTCCTCAGGGCTGCCAACCGACTCTTCCAGAAAGTCAACTAGCTGGCTACATTTTCTTGTGCCAGCCGCCTTGCTCCGGTGGAAATCGGCTCGGCAGGAACCGAAAGCAGCTCTTTCGCAAAAGAGGCGGCTACCAGGCCGGCCGTGGAACGGCCAGCCCACTTCATTGTGTTGCTCTGGATCCGTCCGAGCCCTCAAGGTCCGGCGCCCGACACGTCGGACGCCTCGGCTCCGCCGGCCTTGACCGCTCTGGTGTTGCCTGCGCCGGCCTGACCCTCCGCCGAGTTGACAGGTTTCTGACCAGGGTTGGATGTTTTCGTGGACACAATGCGGAAGTCGGAATCGAATCGACGGAGCCGGTCGGCGAACCTTCGAGCGAAGGGACGGTCAGTCGACATCGACGCCTGGACCGGCAGCGTCCGGCGCAACGAGGCCGAGAAGGGCCACTTTCGGGACCAGGCGGCGCCGGCCGAGGCGGATGACCGGAAGCTCGCCTCGGGCGACCAGCTCGTAGGCGAACGCCCGGCTGATACCGAGCAGCGCACCTGCTTCGCTCACGCTGTAGACGAGGCGCTCCGAGCTGTGCGCCGACGAGTTCTCGGTGTCCATGGCGACCCTCCTTGCCAGAAGGAATCTCCTTCCCTACCTATAAAGGGACATCGAGCAACACGAAACCGAACAACACCCAGGTCAGAGCCACACCCACAAATCGTCAGTTCCCCATCAGAGACGAGGCTTCGATCGAACCATGGAGCTGACGCACATGTGCATGAGCGGAGACCAACGAAAAGGAAGGTTGACGAAGGAGCAACAGAGCGCAACAGAGAGGAACAACGAGCAACAACGAAAAGTCGAATCAGCAATAGAAATCAAGACCGAACGAAACGTCAGATACCCCAATCCACCTGCGATCCCAATCGGATCATGAGAGTTCTTCTCTACTGCTTCAAGCCGCCCACGCCGTCAGCGGCGGCTGCGCCGCCGCCTCGGCAGGCGGTCGGGCCTTCGGCCCTCCTCCCCCCGGCAACTTTCGGCCGATAACGGCTCCCCGTCTCAAGCAGGCACGACTGGGGCACCGAGCAAAGTGCGATTGACTGCTACACCTCTCCGCGGATTTCTCAAGCGCCTATAAAGCGTTTGCGCGCGCAATCGCACCCAGCCACGCCAGGCTGGGCTTAGGCCGCCGTTCGAACGTTTCCCGATCAACTGCGACTAGGCCGAACGTCGGGTCCCAGCGGCCCCACTCGAAGTTGTCGAGCAAGCTCCAGTGGAAGTACCCACGGACGTCTGCTCCATCGTCAATGGCATCCTGTAGGTGCTTCAGCGCTTCTTTGGTATAGGCAATCCGACGATCGTCCTCAGGAGTGGCGATGCCGTTCTCCGTGATTACGATCGGCACGTCCGGGAGCACTTCGCGTGTGTGCCGCACCGCAATGCCGAGCGCATCCGGTCGATACGCCCATCCCATGATTGTGTTGTCGGGGTGGTCGGGGTGAGGGACGATTCCCTCGTCATTCACAAGCTGACTGGTGTAGGACTGAACCCCTACAAAATCGTCACCGCGGGCCGGCTCGAGGAACATGTCCTCGAAGTGATGTTGGACCGCCGCATGTTTTGTTTCGGCGCCCGGAGCCGCAGCCAGAGCCTGGTTGGCGACGGACCAGCCCACCTTTGCATTCGTCAGCTCCCGCACGATCAGCACTGCAGCCCGATGGGCGGCGATGAGTGCTTCGGCGATCTCCAAGTCAGGAAGCGCGTCAAACGGATAGGGCTTCCCCTCCGCCACGACGCGCAGCGCGCCCAGCCCTTGCGAGTGGACGTTTGGCTCGTTGATCGTGCATACCCACTGCACACCGTCGAGAATCGCGCAGGCCTGTTCGACGAAACGGGCGAAAAGTTCAACGGCATTCGCGCTGAGCCAGTGCCCCTCCAGGTCGAACCAGAGGGGATGTGTGAAGTGATGCAGCGTGACCAAGGGGGTGAGGCCGAGCTCGAGGGCGGTTTCGATCATACGTCGATAATGCGCAAGTTCGGCTCGAGAAAACTGACCCTTGCTCGGCTCTATACGAGACCATTCGAGTGAAAAGCGATATGCGTTCAAACCGGCGTCCGCGAGCAGTCGCATGTCTTCTCCGTACCGGTGGTAGCTGTCGTCGGCGTCACCGCTGAATTGGAGGCCGAACTTGGCAGCGTCATGCTCGAGCTTCCACCAGTTGTTATTGATGTTGTTTCCCTCGACCTGGTGAGCAGCCGTTGCTGCGCCCCAGAGAAATCCTTCAGGAAAGCGGCGAGCCATGTAGTTGTGTCCTTTCTGCTTGCTGAGAGTGGCGGGGTTTAGTGGAGAATGAGCTCGGGCACGTCGAGAGTCGCGGTGGCGTGGATATCACCGCTCGACAAACCGAGCAGAAGAGTCACGTCGCCCGCCTCCACCCCGCGCCGACCGTCCGGCCATGTGTATGCGAGTCGCTCTAGGGGCACGGCGAACTCCACGGTCTCAGCCGCGTCGGGCGCAACTGAGACGCGGGCGAAATCGACCAGCTGACGAATAGGGCGAACGACCGTCCCCATCTCGTCACGCGCATAGAGCTGCACAACAGCCGTCCCATGCCGCGTTCCACGATTGGCCACCTGGGCGCTGATGCAGAGCAGGTCGTCCCGAAGCCCGGACCGATTGATCTCGAGTTCGAATGAGGTGTAGGTGAGGCCGTGCCCGAAGGGGTACAAGGGTGAACTGTCGGGTAGGTCGATATAGCCATAGCGCTGCAGAACGGGATGCTCGTAGCCGCTCCCGATCGGGAACCCGTGATACATGGGAAGCTGACCAACCTGTCGAGGAAAGGTCGATGGAACACGCCCACCAGGCTCGACCCGTCCAAAGAGCACATCAGCGATGACCACACCGGCGAGAGCGCCAAGCAGGGGTGCGAGGACTACTGCGGATGACGCGTCGTGCACGGCCTCTAGCAACAGGGGCCGGCCCGAGATGACGACAGAAACCACGGCTTTCCCAGCACTTCGGAGCGCATTAATGAGAGCCTCTTGATTTCCAGGCAACGATGGGTTCGCAACCGTTCGACCCTCCCCGGCCGTGTGGTTTCCGACCCAGCCGGTCCGTTCGCCGACGACGGCGACTACGAGGTCGGAGTCCGCGACCGCCTTCCTCAGCGCCGTCACGTCAAGAGTTTCCGAATCCAGGCTGCCGAACGCGTGGTATGCGGCGTTCGGATCGATGGCCTGCACGGCTTCCCGCACCGTCATCGCCCCTGGATTGAGCCGACGGGCGCCCTCCTCGAATATCGGTTCAATTCCGGGCAGTCGGGTTTGGAAGAGATCGGGAAATACGTCTGGCGAGGGGCGAGCGTCGGGGACTTGTCCGGTCGCAATCCGAGCGATTGCGATTGGCAGTTCGACGTCAGCCACCGATGAATACGATCCGAAATGGATTCGGAGCTCGTCCGCACCAGGGCCTACAACAGCGATCTTCGCGTTGCCGGGTGTAATAGGCAGGATGCCGTCATTGGCCAAGAGAGTCACCGCCGAGGCAGCGGTTCGGCGGGCATCAGCCCTCGCGTCCGCGGCGGTCGGAGTGTCGGCATCTTGAGAACGCCGCGGGGGGTTGAGATTCGGGACCAAACCCAAACGCGCTTTAACCTCAAGGACTCTCTCGACCGCGCGATCGAGCACCTCTTCAGGCAACGTGCCATCTTCGATCAGCGGGCGCAGGCCACTGGTCATGGCTGCACTCGGAAGCTCGACGTCGATGCCGGCGTCGAGAGCTTGCGCAGCCGCGTGTCCAGGCGTCGGCGCCGTGTGATAGGTGCGGTACAGCATCGTCACAGACTCGTAGTCGCTGATCACGAGCCCACTGAAACCGAGCTCACCTCGCAGGAGGTCCGTGAGTAGCCAACGGTTCGCACTGGCTGGGATGCCGTCGATTTCGTTGTACGAGTTCATGACGATCGCAAGCCCGGCTTCATTGATTGCGCGCCGGAAGGGTTCGGCATAGACGTCGGTGAGCTCACGGATTCCGAGCTGCGTGGCAGCTTGATTGAGCCCACCCAGCGACTGGCCGTAGCCAAGGAAGTGCTTGCCGGTTGCCAAGATGCTCGGTTCGCCGGCGTCGTCCTGGACTCCCTTGATAAACCCAGTCGCCATGCGGGCAACGAGTTCAGGATCTTCCCCGTAGGACTCATGGACGCGGCCCCAACGGATGTCTCGCGCCAAGTCCAATAAGGGGGACAACAGGAAGTGGATACCCACCGAGCGGGCTTGGCGTGCCGCGGTCTCGCCTACTGTGCGGGACACATTCGGATCCCAGGTCGCCGCCTGACCCCATGGCGTCACGAACTGAAAGCCCTGGGCATGTACGAGGCCATTGACTCCCTCAGCATGAATGAGCGTGGCGATCCCAAATGGGTTCAGCTCGCGCGCGACGTCTTGGAAGCGCGCAAGAGCACGACGAAGTCCGTCAAGGTCTTGATCGAGCTGCCAGCCCAGCGAGAGATGTCCGACTCCGTGCGGGCGGACCTCCGCAAGTCGGTCGATGTCGTAAGGAAAGCCCTTGGAGAGATCAGGACGAGGCGCCGAAGGATCGAAGACCTTGACGAAGTCGACGAGGTCCATCGGGACGACCCCCTGGACTTGACCGATCTTCTGGTCGACGTCCATACGCGTGATCAGATCGCGGATGTTGGTCATACGAGTCAACCCCCCTCCACCGTAGGACCAGGGGCTTTGTACGTCACAAGGCTCATCGATGGCTGCGTCTCATTATTTGTAACAACGTTATTTACCCGATACTATAGAGGGGTCCTGATCAGAGGGGGCCACCATTCCCGTCATCGACATCGACTCTCATTTCGAGCCGGCACACGACTGGCTCGACGAATTCCCCCAGCTCAAAGAGCGACTCCCGGATCGCTATCCGTCAAACGATCCGCGCTTCGCCATGGCGACGCCCGAAATGTTCGCCTGGTTCGTGACTGATGACCTGCTGCGTGGCGTCCCGAAGGCTCGCCGGATGCCGATGGATCGTCTGGTGACCGACGGCATGCGAGCCCTCTACAACCCGAACCGTGGGCCAGAGGTGGGGTATCCCGGTTCTAACCAACACCTCGAACTCACAGATGTGTCCGCCCGTCTCGGCTGGATGGACGAGCAAGGCATCGACGTTCAGAACGTGATCAGCGGCACTGCCTACACACTGGCGCGGGCGATCACCGACCCCGGTTTAGCCATGGATGCCCTTGAGGCAGTCAACACCTGGATGTCCGACAGGCTGGAGGCCGCATCTGGCCGATTGATGCTTGCGACGACCGTCCGGTTTGAGGACCTTGATCGTGCCATCACCGAACTCACCCGCTTGCGCGAAAAGGGAAGCCGGACGTTCCTGTTGCCGTCAGAACCGACGGGGGAGATCCCTCCGAATCATCCCGATTACGACCGCCTCTGGTCAGCCGTGACCGATCTCGGCATGGTACCCATCGTTCACGTCGGGCTGAGCCCAGCGATTTACCACCCGGCCTGGGCGAATACAGACGACCCAGCCATCATCAGGGTAATCTCCGTGCTCGAGCCCTACCAGCAGGCACTGGTCTTCCTCAACGCGATGGTTCTCGGCGGCGTGTTCGAGCGACACCCGACACTCACGATCGTCTTTGCAGAACATGGTATCGACTGGATTATTCCGGCAGCGTTTCGTCTGGACGGCTTTGCGCAACCGGGCGTGAGCCCGCTGCTGATCGGTGAGTACAGGTGGCCGCTGACACCACTTGAGTACATACGACGGAACATCAGAGTGACCCCGTTGCCAGTGGCGCATGAACTGCCAAATACGACCCTGGATCTTCTACCCGAGATTCCGGTGTTCTCGTCGGACTATCCGCACTTCGAAGGCAGCGGCGATCCTATGGGTCACTACCAGAAGGAACTGGATCCCGTTCCTGCTGACCTGAAGACGTCCTTCTTTGGCGACAACCTGACGAGCTGCTTTGCTCGCATGGGTGATCCGATCCATGCCACTTGATGGGGTAAGCCACGTGCATCGGTACGGCGGGCCGGCCACTCGTAGGCCGATCCCGGCGTGAGGGAACAGCGACGGGGCCGCCGCACGGCCATGACCCCCGAGGAGAGCGATGCGTTCCTCACCGACGAACGCACCTGTCGGGTAGCCAGCGCGGGAACCGACGGTTCGCCGCACGTCACCCCACTCTGGTTCGTCTGGGACGGCCAATCCTTGTGGCTCACCTCAATAGTCAAAAGTCAGCGCTGGACGGACCTCCAACGCGACAACCGAGTCGCCGTAGTCGTCGACGCCGGCCGTGATTTCCTCGAGCTTCGGGGGGTTCGAGTTCCGAGGGCGAGCAGACGTCGTAGGTGAGGTGCCGCGGACAGGCGAGCCAAGCGCCGAACTCGAGATGCCCGAGCGGCTGTTCGCAGATAAATACGCGGGGGGAGAGCTGCGCCATGACGGACGGCATGCGTGGCTCAGGATCACACTGGAGAAAATGACCAGTTGGGACTTCCGCAAGTTGTCGTCGTAGTAGTAGGTGAGATGGAGGAGATGAAACCTGTGCCCACACTTTCAGATGTGCAGAATCTTTTGGCAGGTTGGTGGTTCGACTATGACCAGGGCAACTTTGACGTGTGGCCGCGTTACTTTACGGACGATGCGCATTTTGCGTGTCGCACTGACTCTCAAGCGACATCCTTCGAGGAATTTGTCACGGTTGACCTCAAGGGTCGAGACGCAGTCCTCGCCTGGAACACTGAGCATCGTTCGCAGAGTCCTTACCCCCTTCGGCATAACGGAACGAATGTGCATCTCGTTTCAGACGAAAATGGGTCAGCGAGATTTCGGTCGTACATCTTCGTGACGCAGATCGTGGCTGGAGCCGTCGCCCCGCTGGCCAGCGGCATCTGCCTCGGTACCGCGCACCAGGAGAGTGATGACCTCCGCCTCTCGGACCTTCGTCTGATGCTCGACTTCACGGACTCCGAGGTGTTTCTCTCCGCGACGCGTTTCGCCTTCGACTGAGCAGAGCGGGGACCCGGCGGGTTGGGTCAGCTGGATTGAGAATCGGCTTGAAAGAGAAACGACATCGCTTCGCGCATCGAGGCATCGAGGCATCGACCAGCTCGATGCGAACGCCCAGAGCCTCGTCGCGGTGGTAGGAGAAGGACACAGGAGCGGCCGCATGATCCGGCCACACAGCTGCAGCGGGCACCCTGCGGTGGCCAAAAGAGCGCTGTCGCCGGCGAGGTCCTCGGACCAGAAACCAAGGTGATGCAGGTTGGAGTGCTCGTTTCGGATCCAGACGGTGCCTGGCTGTTCCTCGATGAGCTCGATGCATGGGTCGCCGGTCGAGTAGCACATCGTTGTGGGCAGCATGAGGTCCGTCCCAAACCCGTCGCGGTAGCTCACGTCGTCCAGGTGCATCACGGGTCCCCATGTGATTCCGAGCAGCTGGCCAAGTCGATCTCGCGCGGATTCGAGGTCGGTCACGACGATGCCGACGTGGTAGTGCGGAGGGAGTTCGGGCATGTCAGCCGCCAAGGTAGCCAGCGACGACCGCAACGGCCTGACACCGACGCCGGTGGCAAAGCCCCAAGTGGTGGTCGATGCTGGTGGGGCCGACCGGGCGCGCCGTCTCTCGATCAGAAAGTTCCGGCGCCCACCATTGTATTTGACAGACTCATACAAATACTTTACGGTGGACAAATGGAGATAGAGACGGCCGTCTCGGCCGATCGCAAAGAAGAGCAGCTCGGCACCATCGAGCGTGCCCTCGAGCAACTCTTCCGTTTGAACGCGAGCCGCAAGGTGTACAGCCGGAGAGCGGCGGCGGCTGGTGTGGTGATCTCACAGCCGGGCTTCCAACTCCTGCGTCGCATTCAGGAAGAGGACGGCCTCCAGATTGGGGAGCTGGCGCGTCTAACCGAGATGGATCCGGCTGCAACCGGCAGGCAGGTGGCTCAGCTCGAGGAAGATGGGTTGGTCATTCGTGAGAGGGCATCCGACGACGGTCGCGTGGTGAAGGTTCGCGTCACGCCCAAGGGTGCCGAGGTCCGCCGCAGTCTCAGCCTGGTCGGGGAGCGGCACATGTCTGACGTCCTCACCGGCTGGTCAGTTGCTGACAGGAGTCGTCTGGCGGTGTTGCTCCCTCGGCTCGTCGAGGGCATGCGCAGTGTGGCCTACCGCTCAGAGGCGGATCGCGCGGCAACCGAGGAGGCTCGTTCGGCATGATGCCGACCGACGTTGGAGTTGTCGACCTCATGATCGGCTTCCCAAGCGCCGACGCTCGTGGGAAGTACGACTCGCTGCGCGAACTTGCCAAGGATGCTGAGAGCCAGGGCATGCAGATGCCTGCCGAATACATGTTCAAGGAAATACCTGATCACCTAGAGCCCGAAGAGGATCCGGTCACCGTGACGTTGGCGGCAATGGACAAGCACGGCATCGAAATCGGCCTGGTAGGTCTACGGAACCCCGCCACGGCGCACTCCCTCAAGCAGTATTCCGATCGCTTCGTCGCCGGCTTGGAGGTCGACCCCAATGACATCGGCGGCGCAGTGCGCGGGATCCGTGAAGCGCACCTTGAGCACGGAATAGTCGCCGTTTCGACGTTTCCAGCAGGATGCAACCCTCAGGTACCGGTGAGCGATCGGCGGTACTACCCAATTTACCAGACGTGTATCGATCTCGACATTCCGATCATCGTCAACGCCGGAATCGCTGGACCGCGCGTGCCGTCGGACTGCCAGAATGTGATGCACTTCGATCAGGTTTGTTACGACTTTCCCGACCTGCGGATCGTCATGCGGCACGGGGCGGAGCCCTGGGAGGACCTGGCGGTCAAGTTGATGCTGAAGTGGCCGTGCCTTTACTACATGACGTCGGCCTTCGCCCCGAAGTACTACCCCAAGGCGATCATCGAGTTCGCCAATACGCGGGGCGCGGAGAAGATCATGTACGCCGGCTACTACCCGATGGGCCTCGACCTCGATCGGATCTTTGCCGAACTCCCGAACGTTCCGTTCCGTGGTCACGTATGGCCGCGGTTCCTGCGCGAGAACGCGATGAGGGTGTTCAAGTTGGCCGATCGCCGATGACCACTATCCGTCGCATTCCATACTCCGGAAGTGTCCATGACGAGCGGGAAGTGGCCGCCGTGTGCGAGGTGCTTGCTGGGGGCCCGCAGGCACTACGAATCGGCAAGAATGTGCGCGAGTTCGAGCGCAGAATTGCAGACCTGTTCGCCAAGCGTCGAGGGATCATGTGTAACTCCGGGTCATCAGCGCTGTACCTGGCAGTTGAGCTACTCGACTTGGCCCCCGGCGATGAAGTCGTGACCTCTGCAGTCACCTTTTCGACGGACCTTGCGCCCCTGGTGAGAGCCGGGCTGACGCCAGCTTTCGTGGACGTCGAACCCGATACGTACAACGTCGACGTCGCTGGTATCGCCGAGATGATCGGACCGCGGACGAAAGCGATCCTTGTCCCGAACCTGATCGGCAACGCTCCCGACTGGGATGCCATCAGGCAACTCGCAGACGAGCATGGACTAGCGGTCGTCGAGGACTCCTGCGACGCACTCGGGACGACTCTGCGCGGTACGCCGACCGGTACTCGCTCAGACATCTCAGTGACGTCGTTTGCACTGAGCCACATCATCACGGCTGCAGGGACGGGTGGGATGCTCTGTCTCGACGATCCCGGCTTGGTTGACCGGTGTTTGACCCTGCGGCGCTGGGGCCGCCGGTCCGAGGTTCAGCTCTTCGGCTCGACCAAGGGAGCGGGTAATCGCTTCTTTTCGTCACTCGACGATGGGCTGGAATACGACAACCTCTTCATCTTCGACGAAGCCGGCTGGAACTTCGAGCCCTCAGAGTTGTCGGCTGCTTTCGGTTTGGTGCAGCTGGACAAACTGAAGCTGAATCTCGAGACACGGAAGCGAAACTTCACGCGCCTACACGAGTACTTCTCGCGGCGATCCGACGTGTTTGCGCTACCCAGGACGACGCCTGGGCTCGAAACCGCGTGGCACATGTTTCCGGTGCGGATCCGGCCGGATTCGGGGATTCGGCGATCCGAGTTCCAACAGCACATGGAACGACACGGAATCGACACGCGAATGGTCTGGACCGGCAACGCCACGCGCCAGCCAGCCTTCGCCAAGGTCAATTACCCGCGCTCCCTCCGGGGGACTGCCATGTGCTGACGAGGTCATGGAACAGGGCCTCGTGCTGCCCTCGAACCATGGCCTTGACGACGATGACGTCGATTACATCTGGGAAACCGTGGAGGCGTTTTGTCATGAGTGAATGGCCGAACGAACACCGCCTGATTTTGATCTCGGCGGATGGCCATGCGGGTGGCAATCACGAGCAGTATCGGGGCTACCTCGAAGCAAAGTACCTCGACGACTTCGACGCGTGGCGAGGGAAGTACTCAAATCCCTTCAAAGACCTGACGGGCGGCACACGCAACCGCAACTGGGACGATCAAAGGCGTATTTCGGAACTCGAGGCCGACGGCGTGGTTGCCGAAGTTCTGTTTCCGAACACCATCCCGCCCTTCTTCCCTACCGGGGCGGTGGTGGCTCGACCTCCGGCGCCCGAGGACTACGAGCTTCGCCTGGCCGGTATCAGAGCTCACAACCGATGGCTGGCTGATTGGTGTAGTGGTCAGGCCAAACGACGAGCAGGGATCGGCCAGATCTTCCTCAACGACGTTGATGACGCAATCGCCGATGTGCGTTGGTGTCACGAGAATGGCCTTCGCGGAGGAGTGTTGGTTCAGCCGGTGCCCGACGACATGAAGCACATCAAGCCGCTCTATGCACCCGATTACGACCCGCTTTGGGCCGTGTGCGAAGAACTAGGCATCGTCGTCAACACCCACTCCGGAGGCGCGGGGGATGCCGGACTACGGTCCGTACGAAGCTGCAGGTTTGCTGTGGATTACTGAAACGACCTTCTTTTCCAGGCGGCCTCTGACCCAAATGCTCGTCAGCGGTGTGTTCGAGCGGTTCCCAGGTCTTCGCTTCGCCCTCACAGAGCAGGGGGCGTCGTGGATCGGCCCGCTGCTGACTCAGCTCGACTCGTACCACGGGCAGATGAAGACGGTGGGACGAATCGGAGAGCTCAAGTACGACTCCGACCGGGTCCTTCCTCTGAAGCCGAGCGAGTACTTGGCCCGGAACGTCTGGGTGGGTGTCAGCTTTCCGTCTCCTGGGGAGGCGGCGGCACGCAATGACATCGGAGTGGACCGTTTCATGTGGGGGAGCGACTACCCCCACGACGAGTCCACTTATCCGAACACCCGCGAGGGCCTCCGGCTCGCCTTCGCCGGTACGGCACACGACGAAATGCAGCGACTGCTCGGTGGTAACGCTGCGGAGTTGTACGGCTTCGATATGGCTGCGTTGGAACCGATTGCAGCCCGGGTTGGGCCGACTTACGAGGAGTTGTCAGTGCCCTTCAAGGGGATCCCTGAGGGCAATCGGTCTCCTGCCTTCACGCGAGCATGACCGCAGGTTCAAAGCATCTGGTGGGGCGCCGGGCTCTCGTCACTGGGGCCAGTCGCGGTATTGGAGCTGCGACCGCCCAACGCCTCGCAGCGGAAGGAGCCGACGTCGCCATTACAGCTCGCACATCGGATCGCCATTCGAGCTTGCCCGGTTCGCTACACGAGACAGCCGAGCGTATTCGGGAGTATGGAGTCCAAGTGTGCGAGGTCGTCGCGGACCTCACCGATCCTGAAGACCGAGCCACTATCGTTCAGCGTGCCGTTGACGGCCTCTGGGGTCCGATCGACATCCTGGTCAACAATGCCGCCGCCGCCATCTATCAACCGCTCCTTGACTTCCCTCTCAAAAGACGCAGGCTGATCTTCGAGGTCAACGTCCACGCTCCGATGGATCTGGCCCAGGCGGTCCTGCCGTCGATGATCGAGAGAGGGGAGGGATGGATCGTCAACGTCTCAAGCGCAACCGCTCAGAACTGGGAAGCGCCCTTCAGACTCGGCTCGCTGGGAACGACGACAGGGGTTTATGGAGCCTCCAAGGCGGCGCTCAACCGGATCACGAATGCCTTGGCCGCCGAGGTCGCCGAGAACGGTGTCCGAGTGAACACCGTCGAACCACGATCGGCGGTTATGAGCGAAGGGGCCGAAGTGTTGATCGGAAGGCCTTTGCGGGGGGACGAGGTGGAAACCATGGAACAGATGGTCGAGGCTGTCATCGCACTGTGCGATTGCGCCCCTGATCGGTCTGGGTTGAACTATGTGAGCCTTGACCTTTTGGAGGAGTTCGGTCTGACCGTACACGGGCTCGATGGTGAAGCGCTGGTGGTCTGAGCCGCTCTCCGAATGGCCGCAGCCACGGATCTGACGCGTTAGGAAGCACCTCGGCGTCGTTTCGCAGAGCTCTGTGGCGCCATGTCCGGATTGTCTAAGCCTGCAACTTGGAACATGGTTCCGAAAATGCTGGCAAAGTCAGGTGCGGGAGTGGTGTCGAGGCCGAATGCCTCCAGCAGGCCCTGCCCGAGTTCTGCGCACCAAACGGCAGTCACGGCGGTCAGCGTGTCCACACCGGAACGAACTTCGTGACGGTCCGCCCATTCACTGAAGCCCTTGGCCCATTGATTCAAGTGTGCTCGTTGGAGGGCCCGCAGGCGTGATTTGACGTCCGGATCCGCACGAGAAGCCGCCGCGCCCTCAAGCAGTAATGCCCTCATCTGGGCGCGCGAGTCAAATGTCAGGAGGTTGAATTCGACGAGTTCGGCCGGCGACGCCGACTCGACGAGATTTGCCGGGAGTTGCTCCAGGTCCTCTCGGATTCGCGCCTCCGTTACTTCGACAAGCAGTACCGCCTTGTTGGCAAAGTTTCCGTAGATCGACCCTACAGTCGTCGAGGTCGCCCATGCCAGATCCCGGACTGTGACGGAGGAATAGCCCTTGGTGGCGAAGAGCTCCTGTGCCGCTTCCATCAGTCGGGCTTGAGTCGCAGCGGCTTTTGGCGAATGGCGCAGTGCGGCCACAGCTCTGAGTTGTCTGGGGGAGCCCGATTGCGATTCATCGATCGACACGGGGACTAGAGCGGGACGCAGTACCGCCCCACCGTCTCCCTGGGTCCCGTCAGTGTTCTCAAGCGATTCCAAGAAGCCTGCGACGAACGATGCTAAATGCGTGGATTTGATCCGGAGGGCGCCTTGAGCATCGAGGACTCCCAGACCAAGCTCGATCGACCAGAGCGATCGCACTAGGGCGTCCATGTCGACACGCCGATCTACCTTCAGAGCCTGCTGCCAGACGCGATAGTCGGCAATCCAACGATCCAGAAGAGCACAAAGAGACGGGTACAAGCGCTGCCGGAGGTCGGCATCAGTCCGGGCCGCAGTGGCCGCTTCAACGAGCAAGGCACGCATCACAGCCCGCTCACGCAGGCGGAGGAAGCTTTGACGGACGAAGTCCGGCAAACTCTGACCGGAAAAGTCCGGTAGCTCCGTCTCTGGAATCCCTCGCTCCATGTCCTCGCGGATGTGAAGATCGAGGACCTCGGCCAACAGGTCTCCTTTGCTGCGAAAGTTGGAGTACACGACTCCGGTGGTCAGGCCAAGGCGACTGGCCAAGTCCCGAACCGAGATGGAGGCGTAGCCCTCCTTGGCAAAGGCGTCCGCGGCAAGGTGCAGCAGACGTGCTCGGTTTTCGCCGCTACCCCTCGTCCGTTCGTTCTTCGTACTCATGCTCCGTTCCATCGTACGCACGGTCACACCTGAGAGGATCGATCCCGCTTGCGGTGATGGTTACTTCTGCATCCCGCCGCTCACCGAGATGTCGTCGCCTGTGACGAAGGTGGAGGCATCGCTGGCCAGATAGAGGATCGGTCCAACGATCTCCTGAGGATCGGCCACCCGCTTCATCAGTGTTCCAGCAGCCACCATGTCCTTGAAGCCCGGCGCGCTCCGCTCGCCGCCTTCCATCATTTCGCTGTTGAAGGGTCCAGGTGCCACCGCATTGACCCGTACCTTCCATGCTGCCCAGTCCTGAGCCATGCTCTTGGTGAGGTTAATCAGCGCTGCCTTCGAAGCCGCATAGGCGCAGATGTTTGCTCCGCCCGAGTAGCCGCCCATGGAAGCGATGTTGATGATGCTTCCTCCTCCTTGGTCCCGCATGAGTGGTGCAATGAGCTGACTCGTTCGTAGCGGGCCTTCCACGTTTACAGCGAAGATCTTGCGCCAGTACTCGAGGGTCATGTCGGCCGGACCGATTCGTGCCGGGTTGATTCCGGCATTGTTGACGAGTACATCAATGCGACCGAGACGGTTGGTGACGTCGCCGACGAACCGCTCAACTGCGTCCCAGTCGCCGACGTGGCATGCAATGCCCAGCGTTCGGGAGCCGGTGGATTCTTCGATCTCTCTGGCAACCTTCTCGCAGGCTTCCTGCTTGCGGCTGCTCACCACCACGGTGGCACCGGCACCGGCCAGGCCGTGCGCCATTGCCCGCCCGATTCCTTTGGTCGATCCGGTCACGATCGCCACGCGGCCGCTCAAGTCGAAGAGGTCGCTGTCACCCATGCTTATCCTCCATCCGATCTCCGCGCGCCGCCGTTCCCAGGTTGGCACGGCGGACCCGCGGGGAGGTTTTCGGGGTGGGAGGAAGGACCACGCGGGCTTTACCGTGCTCGGCCGGGTTGCATTCCAACCACGGCAGGACGAACTATAACAACGTCATTCCATTCCGGCAACCGCCTGACCTCGATTGTTTGACGAAGGGTCAAATGGTGATCGACCCTCCATTCACCTGGATAGTCTGCGCCGTCACCCACGCCGCTTCCTCTGACGCGAGCCAAACGCAGGCCGCCGCCACATCAGGTGGCGTTCCTGTCCTTCCAACGGGAATCGAGCGCGACAGACGCTCCGTCAGCTGAGGATCGGGCATCTCCATCAGGCCCAGAGCCAACGTATTGGCGGTCACGCCGGCTCTTGCGACTTCGAGCGCAAGACTTCGGGTAAAGGCGATGCCGCCCCCTTTTGCGGCGCTATAGGGAGTGACGCCGATGTTCACCCCTGCGGTCCCGGCTCCCGACGAGATTGTGATCACTCGACCCCAAACACGCTGGACCATGCCAGGTACGACGGCATGGCAGCAATGAAGTACCCCATAGAGATTTACTTCTATCGGGGCGTACCACATCGTCGGCTTCATCTCGACGAACGGCTGGACCGTCATTGCGTGGGCGCCACCGTTTTTAGCGTTGTTGACGAGGATGTCCACCTGCCCCACTCGACCCACTGCGTCCACGACACTAGAAAGCTCCGTGACGTCGAAGGGGAGTGGGAATGCCGATCCTCCCGCGGCTTCGATCCGGCCTGTGACGGCCATAGCTCGCTCTGCAACGATGTCGTTCACGAGGACGGTTGCGCCATGGGCCGCCAACGCGTCGGCGATCCCTGAACCGACGTTCTGACCAGCGCCCGTCACCAAGGCGACGCGCCCCTCGAGATCGAACATCCGACCGCTCATGATGTGCCTGTTGGGTTGGCAACCCGCTCGGGAGTTGGCTCCCGGGGTAGACCCAGGACACGCTCCGAGATGATGTTGCGCTGGATCTGGTCCGTGCCGCCACCGATGCGTATGGACCATTGGGACAGAAAATGCTGCTGCCAGAAGCCGTTGTCTGGCGCTGCCTCGCTACCCAGCATCCCGGCGGCTCCCTCCAAGCCAAGCAACAGATCGGTCAATGCCGCAATGTGTTCGGAGAACGCAAGCTTCATCACTGAACTTTCCGCTCCAGGAGGACGACCCTGACTGATGGCCGTCTGTACACGGAGCCCGAGGTAGCGCAGCAGTTCGAAGCGAATGAAGGCGGATGCGATTTGTTGGCGGTATCGGCTGCTTTGTCCCGTTCCGATGCCTGCCAGAAGGGCTCGGACGTCGGCGAAGCGGAGACCCTCGCCGCTGCCGATGGCAACCCGTTCGCTTTGCAGTGTGGTTTGTGCGACCCGCCACCCGTTGTCGACGTCGCCCACAATCTGATTTGCGGGAATCCGCACATCCGTGAGGAAGACCTCGTTGAAGTGGGCTACGCCGTCGATTTGGCGTAGTGGTCTGACCTCGACACCTTCACTCTTCATATCAACAAGGAAATAGCTGATGCCCCGATGCTTCGGCGCAGCTCGGTCTGTACGGGCGAGCAGAATGCCCCATTCGCTGTGCTGCGCCATTGAAGTCCAGACCTTCTGTCCGTTGACGACCCAAGCGTCTCCGTCGAGCTCGGCCCGGGTGATGAGGCCAGCCAGGTCGGATCCCGCGCCGGGCTCACTAAAGAGCTGGCACCACATCTCCTCGCCGCGAAGCATCGGCCGGAGGTAGCGGGACTGCTGGTACTCAGTGCCCCAGGTGATGAGCGTCGGCCCCACCATGGCGAGGCCGATGGTGAGGGCTCCAGAGGAGACCTCAAACCGAGCCTGCTCCTGATTGAAGATGATCTGTTGCATCGGGGTGCCACCACGCCCGCCGAATGCGGTCGGCCAGGTGATGCCAGCCCAACCACCTTCGTGGAGGGTTGCTTGCCAGGCTCGACAGGCAGCGACGTGCGCGGCTTGAGCTTCTGGTGAGGGGTCGCGCCACCGCGGTCGTCGTCGCGTGGCCTCAGGGGATCGCACGGTGGCATGCGACTCGAGCCAGCTTCTGGCCTCGGCGCGAAATGCCGTTTCTTCGGGGGTGTCACGAAAGTCCACAGGGTCTAGTCCGTCGTCATCTGGCTGCGAAAGCGGTGTGCCAAGCCGGCTGGAGCGGACATACTGATCAAGGTAGCTAAAAACGTTATCGAATGGACATGAATGGAGGACGGTCGGTGGCCGTGGTCGAAGTGGAGCACCCAGAAGAGGGCATCGCAAGAATCGTCCTCAACCGTCCCGATCGTCTGAATGCAATCAACTTTGATTTGGTCGCGGAACTTCATACGGCTTTGGATCGGGTAGCGCTCGATGGTGCGTGCAAGGTCGTGGTTCTCACCGGCAGCGGACGAGCATTTTGCAGCGGTCTTGATCTGAAGGACTGGGGCCCGCTCCCGGCTGTGGGCGAGCACCCACACCGAATTGCCGGATCCACCGGTCAATCGTTCATGTCGTCCCTGATGGCGCATCTGAGGCGGACACCGCAGATCGTGATTGCCTCGATCAACGGTGCAGCATACGGCGGCGGCCTCGCGCTCAGTCTTGCCAGTGACCTCCGGGTTGCGGCGCGCTCGGCTTCCTTTTGCGCTGCTTTCATTCGAACCGGTCTGACCGGGACAGATATGGGCGTGAGCTATTTCTTGCCTCGATTGATCGGCGCCTCTCGCGCCTTTGACCTCATGGTCACGGGCCGGGCCGTCGGGGCTGAAGAGGCGGAACGGATGGGAATGATCTCGCAGCTGGTCGACGATGAACATCTTGAAGTTCACACTCTCGGGCTGGCCCGCACCGTCTCCTCCTACACGGCCGTCGGTCTCCGCATGACCAAAGAGGCGATGTGGGCGAATCTCGACACCCCGGATCTCGCTTCGTGCCTCGCTCTGGAAAATCGGAATCAGGACTTGGCTGGGCAAACGGAGGAAGTACGCGCCTATATGGCGCACTACCGCGAGCAGGTGAGCGCTCCGCGGGCGTCGAGAACCCAGTCGTGAATGCAAGCGAGAAGGTAACAATCGCACGTACTAGGGCAACAATGTCTCCGCGAGCTCAAGCACGAGCGAGACCTGCTCCCTGATGCTTCCGGAGCCGAACCCGAGAACGAGGTCGGGACGTTCGGGAACCTCATAGGTCGAGTCGATACCGGTGAATCCCGGGAGTTGACCCGAACGCGCCCGTGCGTACGGACGCTTGGGATTCCCGGCTCTCGCACTCTTTAAGCGTGGCGTTGATGAGGCCGTCCCGGTGCTCGGCCGACGTCCGAGATGTCGCCATCAAAGATTTCTCCTTGCGCTTCCGCCCGGGATACAGTAATAACGTTATCATATCAACTCGACAAATCAACCGGGGAGCGGTCTATTGATTACAGAGCGCAGCGAGAGACTCCTCGATGCCGGTCATGAGAGTTGCCCGTTTCCCGAGGGCTTCAAGTGGGGAACGGCGACTGCCGCACATCAGATTGAGGGCGGCAACATCAACAACGATTGGTGGGCGTTCGAACATACACCGGGGTCGGGCTGCAAGGAGTCCTCGGGTGATGCATGTGACTCGTGGGAGCGCTGGGAGGAAGATGCCCAGCTGGTCTCCGACATGGGCCTTGACCACTACCGATTCTCGGTGGAGTGGAGCCGAATTGAACCAGCCGAAGGGGAAATCTCAGCGTCAGCGCTGGCGCACTACCGCCGGCAATGTCTCGCTTTATGGGAGCGAGGTGTGGCACCTGTCGTCACGTTCCACCACTTCACAAACCCGATCTGGCTTACCGAACAAGGAGGCTGGGAGACGGAGTATGCAATTGAACGATTCGGCCGTTACTGCCGAATCGTTGGGGAGGCCTTGGGAGACGTTATGGCCCGTGCCTGCACCATAAATGAGCCCAACAACATGGCCGCAATGGGATGGCATGCAGGCCTGTTTCCGCCGGGCAAACAGAACGAGCAATTGTCTCGATCCGTTGCGATGCGCCTCGTAGAGGCCCATCGTGTCGCAGTTGACGCTATCCGTTCGGCGGCGCCGGGGGTCCCAGTGGGCCTCGCTCTGTCAATGATGGACTACCAGCCAGCGCCCGACGGGGAGGAGACCCTTCAAAGAATCCGCCACGACTCAGAAGACATCTTTCTCGATGCCATCGAGGACGACGACTTTCTCGGTGTTCAGGCCTATTCGCGAATGCTGATCGGGCCCACAGGTTGGATCGGACCGGAACCCGGCATCCCGGTGCTCGACATGGGCTACGAGCTCTATCCCGCTTCGCTTGGCAACTGTCTACGGAGAGCGTGGAGTTACACAGCAGGGTCCATCCCTTTGTTTGTCACGGAGAACGGTATAGGCACTCCGGATGACGAATTGCGGATCGACTACATACGACAAGCGCTATCCGGTGTCCTCGACACGATCGACGAGGGGGTCGATGTACGCGGGTACTCGTATTGGTCCCTGCTCGACAATTTTGAATGGATCTTCGGATACCGACCAAAGTTCGGACTGGTCGGCGTGGACCGCAGCACCTTCTTCCGCTCTCCGAAGCCCAGCGCCGACTGGCTTTCGTCCGTGGCCAAAAGTAACGCGCTACCGCGGTGAGCAAAGGCATCGGCGCACGCGCCGCCAAGAAAGGGGAGCCCATGACGTCGGCAAATGACATGGCCGAAGTGCTCAAACCCGTTGCGCCTCCGAAGGTCATCGAGAACGTCTACAGCCAAGATGAATTCGACCGAATCGTCGACGTGATCCGGACGCAGGGACCCTGGCCGGGAATCGTTGCTCAGCACTTTCAGTCGGTCGACGAAATGATCGCGACGACCACCGGCAACATTGTGCCAGATCATGGACTGACGCTCGATGACGTGGCATCAGCGCACTTCCGGGGGTTCTTCGCGAAGAACTCGGTGTGCTTCTTTCCGGAACTCGAGGACATCTTTTACAACAGTCGGTTCCTTGAGCTCGCTAAGTCGTACTGGAAAGCTGAATTCGCCAAGCCCACGCTCATGCTCTTCAACATCTGTGGACCGCACAACACGGGCGTGGCCCCTCATCTCGATGCTGTGACCTTTCGTGGCATCGGTATCGAGAACTCTCCCATCTGGCTGCAAAACATGATGGGAAAGTCGGGTCTGTTCACCGACTACGTCGTAAAGATGGCTCAGATCATCACCTGGTGGTATCGCGGCGAGCCCGGCGGATTCACATATTGGCCCGACGGCCCCTACGGGGCGCCCGCGAATCTCGCTATGCCGATGTGGAATCGGGGCGTCGTGGTGCAGAACGAGCTGATGTTCCACCGCGGTGACCCAGTCGGACCGCCCGAAGACCGGGCTATCGAAGGACTGAAGAACCGATCGCTATTCGGGTATGACTCGATCAATGACGACTGGATGATCACAACCGATCGACAGGTCATCAAGCGCTATAGGCCGGATCAGATCCGACTGCTCGTCCATTGGAACGCTGAAATGTATTCCGATCGTGAAGAGGTCGAGAAGGTCATGGATCATTCCGACGACCTCACCCACGACCGCGTCATTGACACCTTCCTCTCCGACCTCCGTGCCCGAGGAGTCAGCGTGCGAGAACCATCGGATCCGCTCCACGACGCGGAGTTCATTCAGGCCTTGACCAACACATACGACGTCGCGCCAACCCAGGACTGGATCAGCGAAACGGCCTGACCCGATTCCGGCAACCCGAGCGGCGAAGGCGTCTGCCTTCCGCTCAAGAATCGCGGTTTGGCCGGGTGGCCGCTCAGGTTGGACCAGGAATTCCCAGGTCAGGGCCAAAAACGGGGGAGAAGGTCCCTAGTGGCAAAAAACGAACAATGTTATTATTCTTCACGAATCGCAGGGAGTTCTGGTGCGACCAGCAAAGGGGAGGGTCATGAGAACGAGACGGCGTGCCGAATTGGGACTGGTGCGGATCGGGCTGATTGTTGGAGCGCTCAGCCTCCTGGTGCCGGGAGTAGTACTCGGCGGTGCATCGCCGGCGAACGGCGCAACCTCCTCCTCGGTCGGCGTCACGAGCACCACCATCAAGCTCGGGATCACCTGGGTTGACCTCTCCACAGTTCAGCAGTTCGTGCACGGGCTCAATGAGGGCAATTACACGGCTGCCTACCAGGCAGTGATCAACGACATCAACAAGCACGGCGGCATCAATGGCCGCAAGATCCAGCCATACTTCGAAGGGGTCGTCCCCGTGGGGAGCGCTGCGCCGCAAGCGGCATGCACTGCCCTCACTCAAGACGACCAAGTGTTTGCCGTGACGGGTTTCTTCCAAGGCAACGATCCGCTCTGTTACGTCTCCCTGCACTCCACGCCGGTTATCGGCGGCAGCATGACCACACAGCAACTGGCCCAGGCCAAGGTCGCGTGGTTCACGCCGACACCGATCCAGAATGTGTTGGAGCCCGCTGTCGCGACAGCTGCAGCGAAGCAGGGTCTCTTCAAGGGCAAGAAAGTCGCCGTTGTCGCCCAGTCCGATGCTCCGCCCGGCGTAATGTCCTCCGTCCTGACAGCCCTCAAAAAGAACGGGGTTAAGCCCGTCGCGACAGCGACCATTCTGGTCAATGCGAGTGACCTCAACGCGTCACAGCAGTCGATCGTGAACGTCATTGGGCCGAAATTCCAAAGCGCGGGTGCGAACACGGTCGTAGCGGTTGGCAACGCAGGTCAAAGCTGGCCGACTGCCATGGCGAACCAGAGCTATCAACCGAAACTGGTGGCAACCTCGTACTCGGCGCTTTCGACGTACGCCGACACCTCCGGCAAAGGGATCGATGGTGCGTTCACCGGATATACCAAGCCAGCGAACGTCGGCAGCCGCTCGATCGGATGGTCGGACCCCGCTTTGCAGCGCTGCGTACGGCTCGTGAAGGCGGGCGGCCAACCAGTGTCATCGCCCTTGACCAACCCGGACGCGGCCCATCTGACGTATGTCGCCGTAGTCGCGGCGTGTCAGAACCTGGCGCTGTTCACTGCCATCGCGAAGCATGCGGGCAAGAACCTCAACGATGCGACGTTCCTGCGATCCGGCAACACGCTTGGGCCAGTGAACATCCCAGGTCAGGGCACCGGGGTCTTTTCCAAAGCCACGCCCGCAGGCGTCTTCGCGCTTTACCTGTACCACTACGACGCTTCGTCCAAGGAGCTGGTCGCCAGTCCGACGCCGGCCGGCACTGTCGGATAGAGCCTCGTGATTGAGCCACTCGGACAGATCAAGGAACTGGTTGCAGCGCTGACCCTCGAGGAGAAGTGCCGCCTAGTCACAGGCCTCGACGAGTGGGCGATCAGCGGATGTGAGCGCCTTTCCATTCCAGGATGGCGGGTAAGCGACGGGCCCGTCGGCGTGCGGGGACGAACGACCCCGCCTGGGCAAGTTCCCGCCCTTCTTTTGCCATGTCCGAGTGCACTTGGAGCCACTTGGGACGTCCAGCTCGTGGAGGAGCTCGGCCAGGCGCTCGGCCAGGAATGTCTCGATCGAAGAGTCGACCTGTTGTTGGGGCCGACTGTCAACCTGCACCGATCACCGCGGTCGGGCCGGCACTTCGAGGCCTTCAGCGAAGATCCTGAGTTGACCGCTGGACTGGCGGTGGCGTATGTGGTGGGCGTCCAGTCCCAGGGCATCGGAGCTTGCGTCAAGCACTTTGTCGCGAACGAGCAAGAATTCGCTCGCACCACCACCGATACCCGAATCGACGAGCGCACCCTTCGTGAGGTGTACCTACGGCCGTTTGAGGCAGTTGTCACCGAAGCAAAGGCCCGCAGCGTCATGGCGGCATACAACTACGTCAACGGCGAGCACGCCTGCTCGAACCAAGCTCTGCTCCGGGACGTTCTCAAGGAGGAATGGGGTTTTGACGGTCTCGTGCTTTCCGACTGGAACGCCATGAAGGAGACGGTCGCTCCGGCGCAGGCAGGCCTGGACGTCGAAATGCCGGGTCCCGGTCGATACTGGGGCGCCGGCCAGCTGGCGGCCTCGGTTGAGGTAGGAGAGGTGGACCTGGACCAGCTCGACGACAAGGTCGCGCGCGTCCTCGCGTTCCTCGCGTGGCGCGGGCGCCTTCCTGGAGCGAGCGACATTGAGCCCGAGCAGTCCCAGGAGAAGCCGGCCCACCGGGCCCTGGTCCGCCGGGCGGCGGCGGACGCCATGGTCCTTCTCCGCAACGACGGTCTGTTGCCGTTGAGTCCGAACCAGTCCGTCGCCCTCATCGGGCCCGGAGTGGCGTCGACAGCGGTGCTGGGGGGCGGCTCCGCGATGCTCGCTCCTTACCGCCAGACTTCAGTACTAGGGGCCGCCAAGGCTCGCTGGGGCGGGGAGGTCATTTACGCCGAGGGTGCAAATCTGAACCGTGCTGCGACGACGGTGCCCACGGAGTGGATCGGGCCCGGCGGCGTGCAAGCCGAGCTCTTCGACGCTGACGGATTCGAGGGTGCCCCACAGCTGACAAAGCGCCGTTGGGCCGCCTTCAATGTTTGGCATGACCGGAACTGGCCAGAGAGCTTCGAGCAACTGGCTGTCCGTCTGCGCTTCACCGTGACTCCGGAGGTGGCCGGTCCGTACCGGGTGACCGGGTCAGGATTCGGGAGAACACGGCTCATGATCGATGGAGTCGTCGTCTCGGACTCCGCTGTGAACGGCTTCCGAGGACCTAATGCCACGCAAGTTGGTGAGGCGACGTTGGAGCTTGCGGCCGGCCGAACATACGCGTTCGTTTTGGAACAGCACCCCGAAGCTGGCGGACCCCAGGTAGCCATCACCGACGTCGGGCTGGAACGTCAGACCGAGCGGGATACCGAATTGCTGGCAGAGGCCGAACGCGCCGCTGCCTCGGCCGACGTGGCAGTGGTCGTTGTCGGCGCCAATGAGCAGGCGGAGTCCGAAGGTTGGGACCGTACGAGTCTGGAGCTTCCGTCGCGCCAAGACGAGCTCGTGCAACGAGTTCGGGCGGCGAACCCACGGACCGTCGTGGTTCTCAACTGCGGTGCCCCGATGCTTCTGCCATGGCTCGAAGAAGTTCCGGCCACGCTTCTCGCGTGGTATCCCGGCCAGGAGGCGGGCGACGCCATTGTCGATGTCCTGCTCGGCGACGCGGACCCAGGAGGCCGGATGCCCACCACCTGGGCCTGGCAAGAACGAGACACGCCGGCTTTCCTTCACTACCCAGGGGAGGCTGACGTCGTGCGCTACGGCGAGGAGCTGCACGTTGGCTACCGCTGGTACGACGCCCGAGGTGTGGTCCCGATGGTCCCGTTCGGTCACGGAGGGTCCTACACCACATTCCAATGGGGCTCGCCGGCGGTGAGCGGTCACGGGCTGGACCTGACGGTGGAGGTGCCAGTGACCAATGCGGGGGACCGCCAAGGTACCGAGGTGGTCCAGGTGTACGTGGCCCCCCGTAATCCGGTTGTCCTGCGCCCCGTCAAGCAGCTGGCCGGCTGGGCCAAGCTCCGACTGCAGCCCGGGCGGCAGGCCGTGGCTCGAGTGCAGCTGGCCGAGCGGAGCTTCAGCCGATTCGACGTGGCGCGCCGCACATTGACGGTCGATCCCGGGGTCTACGACTTGGTGGTCGCTGCTTCCGCCCTCGACGAACGCCACCGGATCAGTATCGAGGTCGATGACTCACTATTTTCCGTTCAAGCATGAATGTCGACGCCGTGGTCGGAGACGTTCTCGCTTCTTGCTAAGGCAGGACACCCAAAGCTGATGAGTTACTGTCCCAGCGAAGCAAGTGGCATGCGGCCGTGACGTCCTTGAACGGTTCGTCCGAGCTCGCATCGGGCGATCTGGCGTCTTCGTTGGTGGAGGCGGACGTCACGCAGGAGCAATCCGCAGATCCTGACTCGGCCATAGTCCTTCCTGACGACCTCCTCCCTGGGGTGGGCGGTGAGGAGATGTCACTCCGCGACGGCGTTCGCAGTGCCGGAATGTCGACGCTCGTGATTCTGGGTCTGTTGACCGCCCTGGACCAGTTGGCGAACGCCGGTCTCAGCGTCCTGGCTCCGAATATCCGGGACAGCCTGCACGTAAGCAGCGGCACAATCGTCTTCATCAGCGCCGCTGCGGGCGGGTTCTTGGTGCTCGGCGCACTGCCGATGGGCTGGCTCGCCGACCGCTACCGTCGAGCGCCGATTATCGGGTGGGCGAGCCTGGTGTTTTCGGCGATGCTCGCGCTGTCCGGGCTCGCCATCAACGCCTTCATGCTCTTCTGGACTCAGCTCGGTGCCGGAATCTCCAAGGCGAATACATTCTCGGTCCAGTGGTCCCTGCTGGCCGACCAGTACCCGATCAGGGTCCGGGGACGTGTCTTTTCTGTCTTGGGATTTGGCACGCAGCTGGCAGGAGCCGCCAGCCCACTCCTCATGGCAGGCATCGCGACCGCCGTCGGAGGTTCGGGTGGGTGGCGGTGGTCCTTCATCGTGTTGGCGATTCCGGCTGCCGTTGTCGGACTTCTGGCCTTCAGGCTCCCCGAGCCCGTGCGAGGCCAAAACGAGAAGGAAGACGTCGTTGGCCAGGTATTCGCTGATGAAAAGTCGGCCCCGGTTTCCATAGAGGCTGCATTCGCTCGGATACGTAGCGTCAAGACATTGCGTATCGCCATGTTCGGCTTCGCCGCCCTCGGGTTCGGATTGTTCACAGCGCCGGTCCTCGCAAACCTATTTCTTCAGCAGCAGTATGGACTGAGCACGCTGGGACGCGGGCTGGTTGGAACGATCACGGCGCCATTCGTCTTGATCATCATCCCATTTGTGGGTAAGCGCTACGACAAGCTCTATCGGGCCAGCCCGCCCCGGGCGGTTGCCATGCTTGGTGCATTGCTCATGCCGGCGGCCCTGCTCACGCCGATCCAGTACTTCATGCCCACCTGGGTGCTGTTCATGATCGTCGGTATTCCCCAGATCATGCTCGTCACCGCGGCCTACACGATGGCCGGCCCGGTCTTTCAAAGCGTCCTGCCCTACCGACTTCGGGGACTCGGAAGTGCATTGGGCGGCCTTTACATCTTCTTCATCGGGGCAGCCGGAGGCGCCTTGTTGGCAGCGTTCCTGACGAATGAGTTCGGTGTGCGTGTAGCCGTACTCGTTCTTCTCATCCCGTCCACGCTGGTCGGTGGCTTTCTGTTCTTCCGAAGCGCCGCATTCGTGAAGTCCGATCTTGCCGTCGCCGCAGCCGAAGTCAAAGAGGAATTGGATGAGTATGAACGGCGTCAGGCTGATCCGGACGCGGTTCCCCATCTTCAGCTCAAGAACATCGACTACTCCTACGGCCCAGTCCAAGTGCTCTTTGGAGTTTCACTTGAAGTCCAGCGGGGCGAAGTACTGGCACTGGTCGGTACGAATGGAGCGGGGAAATCGTCGGCGCTGCGAGTCATCTCCGGACTCGGGACACCGTCGAGGGGGGTAGTCCGGCTCGCGGGACAGACGATCACGTACGTAGCCCCGGAACAGCGGGTGCGTCTCGGCATTCAGATGGTGCCCGGTGGCAAGGCCACCTTTGGCACGATGACGGTTGCCGAAAACTTGGAGATGGCGGCCTACACGTACCGTCGCGACCCCGAGCAGCGAGATCGTCGGATCCGCGACGCTCTGGAGCTCTTCCCATTACTGGCTGAGCGCCGCTCGGACCTGGCAGGATCCCTTTCGGGGGGACAGCAGCAAATGCTCGGACTTGCTCGAGCATTGCTGCATGAGCCCGAGGTGCTGCTCATTGACGAGCTTTCGCTGGGGCTTGCTCCGCTCGTCGTTCAAGAGTTGATCAGGGTGTTGCGAGAACTGAAGGCGAGTGGGATCACGATGATCGTGGTGGAACAGTCGCTTTCGGTGGCAGCACAGATCGCTGATCGTGCTGTGTTCCTTGAGAAGGGAGAGGTGCGGTTCGAAGGGTCATGTGACGACCTCCTCAATCGAGACGACCTTGCCAGGGCGGTGTTCCTCGGAGCCGAGGGAGGCTGACCCTGACATGATGCTTGCGACCACATGGTTCAGCTCCCAGCTGCTCGTAAACGGAGCCGTGTCTGGCCTCGTGATCGGCCTACTCGCCATGGGGATCGTGCTCGTGTATCGCGCGACGAAAGTGCTCAACTTCGCGGTTGGGAACATCGGGGTGGTCGGCGCGACGCTCCTTTCGGTGATGGTAGTGAAGTACCACATCCCATTCTGGCCATCCCTTCTCACGGCGTTAGTCGTTGGGACGGCGTTCGCTGCCGCGGTCGAGCTCTCCGTGATCCGCCGACTATTCACTGCCCCTCGTGTGATCCTCCTGGTCGCGACAATCGGAATCGCCCAATTGGCCCTGGCCTTGTCCACCGCTCTGCCGAGCCTTGGCTCGTCCAGCGCGGCTTATCCGGTGCCCATAGCCGGTCAATGGTCTCCATTTGGGGGAATCCAGATCACTGGTGCTGACCTCTCAATTCTCGTCTGCGTTCCCATCGTGGCTGGGCTGTTGTCCTGGTTCCTGAACCGCACGGTCGTGGGCAAGTCGATCGCAGCATCGGCAGACAATCCCGAGCTCGCTCGTCTCTCGGGCATCAACCCCAAGACGGTGTCCACGATCGTCTGGGCACTGTCGGGGCTGATCGGAACCTTGGCCCTGATTCTCGTCGCGGGGCAGGGGCTGCAAGCGTCAACCCTCAGCCAGTTGGGTCCAGACACTCTCGCTATGGCGCTCATTGCGGCCGTGATCGCGGGGCTGCGCTCGTTTCCATGGGCGATGGCGGCTGGCGTCCTTGTCGGGGTGGTGGAGTCCGTCTTGCAGTTCAATTTCATCAATCAACCTGGCTTCGTCCAGTTCGTTCTGTTCTTGATCGTGCTGATCGCGGTGGCCGTCCAAAGCCGCCGTCGGGTGCCGGAACCGCACGTGTACCCGACAACACCCAAGATCCAGCCCGTACCCGAATACCTACGCAGTGTCTGGTGGATCCGCCATCTCGACAAGGCGCTGATTGCTGCGGCCCTGTTAGTTGCGGTCGTCCTGCCGATCCTCGTCACGCAGCCATCGAAGAATCTTCTCTACGCCGTGATCTTGGCGTATGCCATTTGCGCCTCATCACTGACCGTCTTGACCGGGTGGTCTGGGCTTTTGTCTCTGGGGCAGATGGCCTTCGCCGGGCTCGGAGCCTTGACTGCCGCCAGTCTGACCATGGGTATGCACGTTGATTGGGCGCTTGGTGGCGTAAACATCATTCACTGGTCGATCCCGCCGCTCCCATTCTGGGTATCGATCGCAATCACCACCGCCTTGATGGCGCTATTGGCCGCCATCATGGGCATCGGTGCCATTCGAGTAAACGGCATGTTGCTTGCGGTCATCACCTTTGTCTTCGCGCTTGCCGCTGAGAATTACCTCTATCAACTCCCGGTCTTCGGTGGCGGTCAGGCAGGCAGTGTCAATTTCATTCGAGGCGGACTCTTCGGGTTAGACCTGAGTTCGCAACGGACCTACTACTACCTCGTCCTCGTAGGCCTCCTTATCGTGCTCTTCTTGTTGTGGCGACTCCGGAGCAATGGAGTAGGAAGGGAGCTTCTCGGAGTACGAGACAATCCGACCACTGCAGCAAGCTACGGGGTCGCGGCCGCCCGTGTCCGAGTCAAAGCGTTCGCACTCGCGGGCGCGATCGCTGGATTCGGCGGCGCGTTGCTAGCTGGCGCCATAGAAACCGTGCCCTACAACCAAGAATTTTTCTTGGTCAACGACTCGCTCACCCTCGTCGCGATCGTCGTCATCGGCGGCTTGGGCTCGATCAGTGGAGCCGTGATCGGCGCCGTGTGGGTCATCGGGCTGCCGGCCTTCTTCCCCAACAACAACCTGGTGGCATTGCTCACATCCAGTATTGGATTGCTGGTCGTTCTGTTGTATTTCCCCGGCGGCCTAGCCCAGATCGGCACGTCGGTCAGGAGTGCTCTTGTCGCGATGGCCGAGCGCCGTATCGATCCTCCCGGGAAGAAGCGAAAGACGGCGGTACCCGAATTCGTGCACGAGAGCGCGGAAGCAGCTCAGGAATCGCAGCCACCGATCATTAGTGGTCAGACTCAGGAAGTCATGACCCCAGCCCTAGAAGCTCGAGACATCTCAGTGGCGTTCGGGGGCAACATCGCGGTGGATCACGTGTCGCTGCAGGTAAAACAGGGCGAAGTTGTGGGTTTGATCGGTGCCAACGGTGCGGGCAAGTCGACCCTCATGAATGCGATCGGCGGCTACGTCCCCTCTCAGGGCAAGGTGCTGCTCCGTGGTGCCGATGTCAGTCGCTGGAGCTCAGCACATCGAGCTGCCAATGGCCTCGGACGGACATTTCAAGGGGCAGTTCTCTTCCCAGAACTCACCGTACGAGAGACGGTTGAATTGGCGTGTGAGCGTCGACATCCATCGGGCCTACTAGCGACTGCCGTCTGCGCTCCCCACTCACTCCACCGCGAGAAACAGAAGCGCTCGGAAGCCACCGATCTCATCGACTTCATGGGTCTCGGGCGATACGCTGACCACTACGTCTCCCAGCTCTCGACCGGTACCCGCCGCATCGTCGAAATGGCGAGCCTCCTCGGGATGGGTGCACGAATGCTCTGTATGGACGAGCCGACCTCCGGTGTCGCACAACGCGAGGCGGAGAAGTTCGGTCCGCTCATCCTGCAACTGCGCCGAGAATTGGGTGGGTCCGTGCTGGTGATCGAGCACGACATGGCTCTATTGCTGGCTATGAGCGACCGGGTGTACTGCCTGGAGGCCGGCGCGCTCCTAGCGGAGGGACTTCCTGAGGAGATCCGCCGCAATCCGGTCGTGATCGCGAGCTATCTCGGGACGGAGCCGGACACTGAAGCTGGGCGAGGACAGGCGGGCACAAGTCAACAACCGTCGCAGTTTAGTTCTGGCACTGGGACGCGTAATCAATGAAGCAAATCCGGGTGCATGCCCCAAATGACTGGCGGTTGGACGAAGTCTCCAGTCCGACGCCAGGGGACTCCGACGCCGTGGTGCGCATCGCCGCATGTGGCATCTGCGGCAGTGACGTCTCGTATATCCACATGGGAGGTCTAACCAAGGAGCCCATGCCACTGGGCCACGAAATGGCGGGCGTTGTCGAATGGATCGGTCGCGATGTGACAGGCGTCGACGTAGGCGACCGCGTGATCGTATGTCCGTCCGATGTCGGTGGTGGCTCCATCGGTAATGGTGACGAAGCAGGGGGGCTCACCCCAATGCTCTTAGTGCGAGACGTCGCCAAGTCGAGACGCCTGTTCCCCGTGCCAGAGGGGATGTCGCTGACGACTGCAGCACTAGCCGAGCCATTGGCCGTGGGGATGCAGGCGGTGAACCAGGCTGAGATCCACCCTGGGGACAAGGTCGCAGTATTCGGTTGCGGGCCCATCGGCCTCATGGCGATCGCCACCCTGACGGATCGTGGCATCGAGGACGTGGTTGCCGTTGACCTCAGTGATGCTCGTCTCGAGCTCGCCATGAACATGGGTGCGAGCAACGGGATCAACCCCTCAGAGCAGGAGGTATGGGGAAGGCTGAAGGAGCTTCACGGCACCACACCTTTCGCCTTCGGCCCCACGACGGCGACCAACGTCTATATCGAAGCCTCTGGGTCTGACGATGTCATCGCTGACGTCCTGAACAATGGCCCGGTCGGCGGACGGTTAATCGTTGTAGCGCTGCATTACCGTCCGGTCAAGACGAACTATGTCGCACTGGTCATGAAGCAGTTCACGATTCGTGGTTCGATCGAATATCCGACACGGTTTGAAGACGCCATAGAACTTCTGAGCCGCCGTGACCTGTCCGGCGTCATCACACACAGCTTTGGTCTCGAGGAGTTTGGCGAGGGCCTCGCCGTGCTCGAGGGATCCACTGAATGCGGGAAGGTCATGATCACGATGGAAGGGGTTGCATGAACAACGGCGTGACGTTCGACTTCTCTGAGACATCGGTGCTCGTCACTGGCGGTACAAGCGGCATCGGTTTTGCGGTGGCCTCAGCGTTTGCCCAAGCATGCGCTTCAGTGACGGTTACTGGAACCAAGGCATCGGCCGAGGACTATGAGGTCGACCTGACCAGATTCACTTATCGCCAATTGCAAGTGCGCGATCCCAAGTCGGTTCACGGGCTCGCTGAGCAGATCGATCGTCTGGATGTACTGGTGAACAACGCCGGAGCCAACTTCCCTGACGGCAAGGATGAGTGGGACCCAGACGGGTTCTCCGCCGCGCTCGAGCTCAACGTCGAAGGCGCCATGCGGCTGACGATGAGTCTGTTCGACGTTCTCGGTAGCAGTCCGATGGATGGCGGTGGCTCGGTCGTGAACATGGTGTCGATGACGGCCTATCGGTCCACAACAATCGTTCCGGGTTATTCTGCTGCAAAAGCGGCCCTTCTTTCATTGACCCGAAACCTGGCCGTTCATTGGGCCGGCCAGGGAGTGCGAGTCAATGCTGTGGCACCCGGCATCATCGAGACGCCTATGACAGCGCCGATGAAGGCCTTTCCCGAACTTCTGGGTGCAGAGCTCGATCGTTGTGCAATCCGACGGATGGGTACAGCCGACGAGGTCGCTGCGGCTGTGCTCTTCCTGTCGTCGGGCGTATCGGCCTTCACCACCGGCACGGTTCTAGCCGTGGACGGTGGATATCTAGCGAAGTGAGCAGCATGGCCTCTGAAATCAGGATCGATGACCTTGCTGCCCCTGTCCTCAATGACATGCAGCGGTTGGGCGTGGAGTATGGGGAGGCCAGACAGACCGACTTAACGGTCGACGCCGTCTGCGACAAAGCGATCAAACGTACAGGTCTGGATGACTTCGGACCGCTGGATTTCCATGATCGGCTCGCCGTTCAGCTCGGTGAGATGGACGCTGACCTTGACCGGACGGGGCTTGGTCGTCTCATGTTCTTCAACGATTGTGTCCGCTATGCGGCGAATCGGCTCCGCATCCAGGACCTCCTGACGCGCCATCCTGAGATCCGTGACCTTCCGATCGTCAAGCCCGTCATCGTCGTTGGACTACCTCGTTCGGGCACCACCCATCTCGTGAACTTGTTGGCAGCCGATAACCGGTTTCGGTCAATGCCGCTGTGGGAGTCGTATGAGCCGGTGCCTGACCCGAAAGAAACGATCGACGCGGAGGGGATCGACCCGCGCTGGGCGCGCTGCGAACAGGCGTGGCTTGCGATGAAGTCGGCGGCCCCGCTTTTGGCCGCCATGCACCCCATGGAGCCCGACCATGTCCACGAGGAAAACGAGCTCATGGCCCCTGACTTCTCGAATTACAACGTCGAGTGGGTGGCGAGGGCCCCGAGGTGGAAGGACTACTACCTCACGCACGACCAGACCCCGCACTATTCGTACATGAAGACAGTGCTGCAGATCCTCCAGTGGTACGCACCCAGGGAGCGGTGGGTCTTGAAGTCACCTCAGCACTTGGAACAACTTGGCCCCTTGCTCGCAACCTTTCCTGACGCCACCATTATCGTCACGCACCGGGATCCGGTCGCCGTCGTCCAGTCCACGATTACGATGCTGGCCTACGGAGCTCGAACGGCGTATCAATCGGTTCGGCCTGAGTGGTACCGCGACTATTGGACAGACCGCATCGGTGGGTTGCTCGACGCCTCCATTCGAGATCGTGCGCTCCTGCCGCCCAATCGGACGTACGACGTGCTGTTCCACGAATACATGGCCGATGAATCGGCCACTCTGCGCAAGGTGTACGAAGTCGCCGGCATCGAGCTGACCGATCAGGCGTTGTCAACGATAGATGCGTACAGGGCTGCTCACGCGAGGGGTAGTGAGGGCCGCGTCGTCTATGACCTCCGCTGCGACTTCTCTACAACACCGGAGGCCCTCCGTTCACGTTATGAGGAGTATCTCGAACGGTTTCCGGTTGAGATTGAGGTGCAGTGAACGTTGAAGCGCAGGTCGACCACCTCATCGAAACCCGCCCAGGCAAAGAGCTGCTGATTCCCGCCTACGACGATCCGGCTCATCCAGTGGTGGATGGGCTCATCTACCGATCAGGCGGCACCACTGCGGCGTACATGGTGCTTACGGACACCGGGCGAGTCATTGTCAACACCGGAATGGGCTACGAGGCTCCGCATCACAGGAGGGTCTTCGGCGCAATCCGAACAGGCCCGACGTACTACATCGTCACGACCCAAGGCCATGTCGATCACCTCGGAGGGGTCGATCTCTTCCGGGAGGAAGAGACCAAGTACATCGCCCAGGCGAACAATGCTGCTTGCCAAGCTGATGACGCACGGATTCGAGATATCCGGATGCGAACGGCGGGAATTTGGTTCGATCGTCTCGGCACAGATGCTCGCCGAATAGCTCGGGAGAATCCGGGCGTGTCCATGCGGCAGTCGGAACCGGTTCCCGACGTGACGTTCGACCAACAACTAGGTCTTTCGGTCGATGGTCTTGAGATCGAGCTCTTCGCAGCCGTGGGTGAGACGATTGACTGCTGCGTGGTGTGGCTGCCTGAAGCCCGCGTTGCGATGGTCAGCAACCTCTTCGGTCCGCTGTTTCCTCACTTTCCCAACCTCAATACGATCCGGGGTGACAAGTACCGATTCATTGAGCCTCAATTGGTCACGAACCGTATGATCCGCAAACTTCGTCCCGAGGTGCTCGTGACTGGCCGTCACGACCCCATCGTGGGCGCAGAATTGATCGAAGCCTCACTTGATCGATTGCACGATGCGGTCGCCTACGTCCACGAGCGCACTCTCGAGGGGTTCAACGCCGGGGTCGACATGTGGACGCTCATGGAGACGATCCAGCTCCCGCCCCAGCTGCGTGTCGGGCAGGGCTACGGCAAGGTCTCCTGGGCGGTGCGCACCCTCTGGGAGGAGTACCTGGGATGGTTCAAACTGAAGTCGACCACGGAGCTCTATCCTGAGTCGTCTCTCGTTGCGTTAGCCGAGCTGGTCGAGGCCCTCGGTGCCGAGGTAGCTCTCGAACGTGCTCAAAGGGCCTTGGAGCGGGGAGAACCCCTCGTGGCGATCCAACTTGGTGAAGCTGTCGACCGATTTGACCCCAACAGTCCAGGGATCAGTGAGTTGATGGTCAGCGCTCACCAATTGCTACTTGAGCTAGGAGGGAGCGACAACTTCTGGGAGAACGGTTGGCTGAGGAAACAAATCTCGTACTGGAGCGAACCGCGACAGGCGAGCCGAAATGGATCATGACGTTGCAGCGGTCTGCAACACGGAAAGGAGAGGTGCGCCATGTCATTGGATGTCCGCACGAGGCGCTTCAGTGAGATTCGTGCTCTTGAGCGTGATGAAATTCTCGACACGGTGCTCCCAGAGGCCGTCCGAGTTCATGGGGGTCTTGCCGCAAGGGGCCTCAGGTACTACGACCTTCCAGCGTTGGGCCTCGAGGTCGACGGTCGAACTGTGGTCCTGGAGACGGCCGGGGACGTTCTTCGCCTGCGTCCTGACCTGGCTGGATCCGGTGTTGTTGCCGTCCTGGACTCTGGTGCGCTCTCGGATCTGGTCCAGGACGTGGTCTCAACCATGGGCTTGACGATGACGAGTCGAGTGAAAATCGTCGAGGGAGACATCACCGATTGGATCCGCTGGGAGCCGATTCTGCGCGCCCTGTTTGACGGACGCAAGGTTTACGAACCGGGCGATGTCACATTCGTCGATCTCTCGGGGGAGCCGCTCGATCTCACATGCAGTTTCACTGCTGACGACGATCACGCGGAGATGGCGAACTTCTTGGAGCAAGCCGGCTTCCTCCTCCTGAGACAGATCTTCTCGGAAGCCGAGATGACCGAGCTCGGTGCCGACATCGATTACTGGATAGACCGGGCAACACCCGATGACGGTCAGTCATGGTGGGCGACCGACAGCAGCGGCACCAGCCACGCGGTGAGGGTCCTCTCCTTCCACGAGAAGGCCGAGCTCGTAGGACAGCTCGTAACCGACGCCCGATTCCGTTGGATTGGCGAACTGCCCGACGACGGCCACATCACGGGTGGGAGTGCCGAGGGGCTTGTCAAGCCACTGGGAATTGTCCGTGGCCTTTCCGACCTTCCGTGGCACAAAGACTGTGGTCAAGGCGGGCACTCCTATTCATGCAACGGGCTGACCTGCGGCATCTCGGTGACAAGCGCCGATCGGAGGAGTGGATCGCTCGGGGTGGTGCCGGGGAGTCACCGAGCGAATACGACGGCTTCAGGTCGGGACGGGTGCCGTGACCTCGAGCCGCTTGTTCTGGAGACCCTTCCTGGGGACGTCACTGTCCACTGCTCTGACACCCTCCACCGAGCCCATCCGCCGATCGACAGGCCCCGCAAGGTGGTGTACACGGGTTTCGGCCTGCCCAGGCCTCAGGACGACGTGAGGAGAGACGTCAGTTCCGCCCGGACGGAGCGTGCTGCGCTGAGTGACGTCCAGTCGCGGATCGAGGCTGCGGACAATGAGGCCAGTCCTCGACGCTATGAGGCCGGGCTCGGCCGATGATCGTGGCTCCGTGAGACCATGACTCAGATCTCGAAGCACAGCGCACAGGATGGGCCATCGGTGGCATGGGTCGCCTCGATGATTACGCCAAGCACGGACATCGGAGGCGCGCCCTTGATGCGTTGTGCGTTCGACTTAGACCCGCGTCACGGTGATCTCGTCGATGCTGTGCTCCACATTTCGAGCCTCGGTGTGTTTGAGGCATTCATAAACGGTCGGCCGGTGAGCGGCGATGTCCTGAGCCCCGGCTGGACTAGCTATCAGTGGCGACTCCGGCATCGGAGCTACGAGGTCGCGTCCCTCCTGGATGCTCGTTCTGTGTTGGGTGTGGCGCTCGGAAACGGTTGGTACCGGGGCCGGCTCGGATGGGACGACACACCCGGCAACGTCTACGGGGATCGTCTGGGCCTGATCGCCCAGTTGGAGCTGTCTTTCGAAGATGGGCACCAACAAATCATCACCACAGACAACAACTGGCGTTCGGCGCCGTCAGCAGTTCTTGCGAACGATCTCTACGACGGAGAGACCATCGACGCGCGGCTCCGCGATGACGCCTGGAAGATGCCCAACTTCGACGACTCTGGATGGATGCCTGTCGAGGATCTCTCATTTGATCGCTCAAGGCTCGTGCCTTACGCCTGCCCTCCCGTAACCCGCCATGAGCATCTGCGTCCCGTCGAGATCTCGACCTCTCCGTCGGGCCACACCCTGCTCGACTTCGGCCAGAACCTCACGGGATGGACGCGGATCCGTGTGCATGGACCTGCGGGGAGTGAGATTGCTGTACGTCATGCCGAGGTTCTCGATCATGGTGAGCTTGGAACCGAACCGCTGCGGACTGCGAAGGCAACTGACCGGTACATCCTGAGCGGCCACGACGACACCTTTGAGCCCACGATGACGTTCCACGGGTTTCGCTACGCCCAGGTCGACGGTTGGCCCGGGGCGCTCTCACCAGACGACATCGAGGCCGTCGTCGTCCATACGGATCTTCGTCGAATCGGTACATTCGAATGCTCCAACGAGCTGCTGAACCAGCTGCACAGCAACGTTGTCTGGGGCTTTCGCGGGAATGCGCTTGACGTTCCAACTGATTGTCCCCAGCGCGACGAACGCCTTGGTTGGACGGGGGATCTCGCCGTTTTCGCCCCGACTGCGGCTTACCTCTACGACGTGCGGGAATGGCTGACCGACTGGCTCAGAGACTTGAGCGTCGAACAGCGTGCCGCGAAGGGCCGCGTGCCTTTGGTCGTTCCGGATCCACTGACGATCCAGGGCCAGGGTTTCATGAACGAAGGCGGCCCCTACGCGATCTGGGGGGACGCCTGCATCTGGGTCCCGTGGGCGCTCTGGCAGGCGTACGGGGACCGCGGTGTCCTCGAGTCCCAGTTCTCCTCCATGACGGCACATCTCGAGCTGATCCAGAAGAAGTTGTCACCGAACGGCCTCTGGAACCAGGGATTCCAGTTCGGGGATTGGTTGGATCCGGACGCACCGCCCGACCGGGCATGGGCCGCCAAGGCTCATAAGGGAGTCGTCGCGACCGCGTGTTTGTACCGCTCCGCTCGCACCGTCGCCGACGTTGCGCGGATCCTTGGGCGACCGGAGGAGGCCGAAAGGTACGACGGGCTGGCCTCGCAGACCCGGGCCGCCTTCCAGCAGCACTACCTGCTTGGGGACGGAACCATCAAGAGCGATGCACCAACCGTGTACGCGCTCGCCATTGAGTTTGGCTTGCTCGAGGATGGGGATCGCGCTCGCGCTGGCAGCAGATTGAGCGACCTTGTGCGTGAGAACGGCTACAACGTCGGCACCGGCTTCGCCGGCACCCCGTACATCCTCGACGCTCTGACCAACACAGGCCATCTCGACGATGCCTACAAGATGCTGCTCGAGACGTCGTGTCCCTCCTGGCTCTACCCGGTGACCATGGGAGCCACGACGATTTGGGAACGGTGGGATTCCATGCGTCCTGATGGCACGATCAACCCCGATGGGATGACCAGCTTCAACCATTATGCCCTAGGTGCGATCGCCGACTGGATGCATCGCGCAATCGGCGGCATCGCGCCGCTGGCTCCAGGGTACGAGCGGGTTCTGATTGCGCCACGGCCGGGCGGTGGCATCTCGTGGGCCAATTCAAGCCTGGAGACACCGCAAGGCCACGTTTCGGTGGAGTGGTCGCTCGACGGCTCTGAAGTGGTAGTCAAAGCTTCACTACCGGAGGGAGTGAGCGGGGTGCTCCAACTTCCCGACCGCAAACCCGTTGAGCTACCCAAATGACCAGATGGGGCATTGTGGGTCCGGGGTCCATTGCGACGGACTTTGCGCAAGCGATGGAGCTCGTATCCGGGGGATCGATCGTGGCCGTGGCCTCTCGATCCGCTGAACGTGCGCAGGCGTTCGCACATCCGTTTGATATCCCGCGGTACTACGACGATTACCGCTATATCGCTGACGACCCAGAGATCGACGTGGTTTATGTCGCGACGCCCCAGTCGCGACATGCCCTCGACACCCTTGAACTCCTGCAGGCCGGCAAGCACGTCCTCTGCGAGAAGCCATTCGCACTCAACTCCGCGGAGGTACACAAGATGGTGGAAGAGGCCCGGCAGCGGGGTCTCTTCTTGATGGAGGCGATCTGGAGTCGCTTTCTTCCTGCCTACAGGATTCTGGTCGACCAGCTCGGCAGTGGTCGCATCGGAGACCCGCTTCTGGTCGAGGCTGACTTCGGCTTTCGCAGCCCCGTCAGTCTTGAGAATCGACTGTTTCGTCCCGACCTGGGGGGTGGCGGGTTACTCGACCTCGGGATCTATCCACTGCAACTGTGTTCGTTGGTCCTTGGTCGCCCATTGGAGGCGCTTGCCTTTGGCGTCATCGGGGAGACAGGAGTGGACGAGCAGATCGTCGCGGTCACCCGTCACGGCGGATCGAAGTTGGGTGCCATCAAGGCTGGAATCCGAGTCAACATGGCCTGTACGGCCAGGATCTCGGGCACAGAGGGCGTGATCAACATTCCGGCGTGGATGCACTGTCCAAATGCCATATCGGTCACGTCCGGCATTCGGATCAAGGAGTTCGAGTGCTCGTATGAGGGCAGTGGGCTCAGGTTCGAAATAGAAGAGGTGCAATGCTGTCTCGGAGCCGGACTGACAGAAAGCGAAACAATGCCGCTCGATGAGTCGATCGTGCTGACCTCCACGCTTGATTCCATCCGTGATCAGATCGGGCTCAAGTTCCCAGGCGAGTGACGGGTCAGGCCAACTCCTTGAATTGAACTGCGTTCGCTAGGAGCCCGAGTCTCGCTAGCCATCCCTCTGAACGGCACCGGCATAGCGTTCTCTGATGCCGATCGCATTCACGGAGAGAACAGGCTCTGCCACCTAATTGCCCATCCAATTGCCCAACTATCGAGTCATATTCGTGCTGACTCAGGAAAGGCTCTGGACGACCCCAACTCTGTGAGCTGGTAGAACGCTGCGCCCTAGGACTCGGTGGACCTGTCGACCCGCTCTCTCAAAGTGGGCTGGTTCGTCCTTTGAGGCAAAAGGGGTCTGGTCCTCCAACGGGACCCCTAGCGGGGCGGCCGGCATTCCTGACACGTTCGATCGGGGCATCCCTACAAAATCCCTATAAATCTCCGATCCAGCGTGTCGTCCTGATTCCGGTGCGTGGCACGGAATGGGTCTGCGCCCAGCTCACAACGCTATTAGTGGATCAGACGGGACCGGCTCGCATCCAGTAGACCGATGAGATGGGGCTCATAACCCGAAGGTCGGAGGTTCAAATCCTCCCCCCGCCACCACATAGCTGTGACTGGGCGTGGACGAGTTTCCGCCCAGTCGCAGCTTCTTTTCGTATCTAAGGATGAGCCCGAGCTGCTGGTAGATGCGCCCCCGCTCGACTCGGTCGGCTGTGTGAAGCAGTCATGCCGGCCTGGATCGCGGCGATGAGGTGGTCGAGTTCGGTTTGCAGTCCGGAGTCGGTCGGTCACAGGTTGAGCACACTGGATCGGCAGGGGCGGTCGAACACCCGAATCCAGCTCCCGTTGAACGACGCAACCCGTAGCCTTATCGCTGATGGAGAGCCGGCCACACAGCGTCTCTGGGACGTCTCGGCGGTGCCAACTCGACGGCCGAAGGCGCGGGCGTCGATCAAGTCCATCGTGAACCGTCCCCGCCTGCTCCCGGCCATGCTCACGGTCGGCACGGACCATTCGAGTGTCGCGAAGTCCGCCGCAACAAGGCCACCGCCAAGGCCACCGCTGACGCCAGCACACGCAGCCTCGACGATCCTCGGTCGAGAACGTGAGCGCGTCGTCGCATCCCAGCCCGTCGGCAGACCCCGGACCAACCAACGAGGGGGCGCCCTGGGCTTCGACGGGATCTATCGACCTGATGTCCGAACACCTCTACGGCGAGGTCGCGGCCGAGGCGTATGCCTGGATGCGCCGGGAGTCGCCCGTCCACCACGACGAGGTCAACGACCTCTGGGCCATCGCCACCTGGGACGACGTGTCCGCAGCGTCCCGTGACAGCGCCACGTTTTCGAACGCCGGCGGGTCGCGTCCGAGGATCCCGCCGATTCCGTGGATGCTCGACATGGACGGAACCGACCACACTCGTCGACGCAGAGTCATAAGTAAGGCTTTCACGCCAGGGCGCGTCAAGGCCACGTTCCCCGCCATTGCCGTCTTGTGCGACGAACTGGTTGACGTGGTCGCAGACCGCGACGAGTTTGACATCGTTGCCGACCTCGCTGCGCCGCTACCCATGATTGTCATCGGCGACATGCTCGGCCTCGAGCGCAACGACCACGACATGCTGCTGCGGTGGTCGGACGACCTCATCGGCTCCATCGCCGGCACCGCCGATCGCATGGAAGCGGCTGCGGCCGCATTTGTCGAGTTCGACGCGTACGCTCGACGGACGATCGAGGACCGCCGGTCCCGGCCTCGCGACGACCTGATCAGCGTCCTGGTCGGTGCCGAAGTCGACGGTGAGCGCCTGACCGAAGACGAGCTGGTCATGGAATCGCTCTTGATCCTGCTCGGCGGCGACGAGACCACCCGCAATGTGATCAGTGGTGGCGTCGAACTGCTGCTCTGCAACGCCGGCGAACACGCTCGCCTCCTCGCCGACCGCTCCTTGCTCGATGGCGCGGTCGAGGAGATGCTCCGCTTCGTGTCCCCCATAAAGAACATGGCACGCACGGTGACCAGTGCGGTCGAGATCAGTGGCACGACGTTGCTGCCTGGGTACGAAGCCGTACTGCTCTACGAGTCAGCGAACCAGGACGAAGCGCACTTCACGGATCCGTTCCGCTTCGACATCACCCGAACCCCGAACGACCACCTCGCCTTCGGCATCGGGGCCCACCACTGCCTCGGCGCCGCCCTGGCCCGGGTCGAGATCAAGGCGATGTTGAGCTGCATACTCGACCGTCTCCCTGACCTCGAGCTCATCGGTGACGCGGCGCCTGAGCGTTTCCTCGGATCGCTTCGCGCCTTGCCCGTGCGCGGCACGAAGACGAGCAGGCATGCCTGATGCCAGTATCACGGTGGACTCGCCTACGAGGTACCTCGAAGCGCGCCGCGGGAATGGCAGCGGCATGGACCTGTCCATAGGCGGGCGGGCTCGACAATCTGATCGCTCTCGCCCCACAACACGAGGGTCGGGATAGTGATGCGGTTGAGGCGCCCGAGCAACGTGGGGTCGGCCATGGCTGGAGAGCCGGCGTAGACGGCCAAGGCTGCCCCGTTGGCCGCCATAATTGCTTTCTGGTCGTCGGGGATGGTGGCGGGAAATCGGTTCAGGCTGGCGAGATCACTTTTGCCAGGCAGCAGAAGGTGCGGTACCTATTACCCCAGTCGGAGCACCGAACCCGGGCTGACGGGGGCAACGGCTCCAAACGGCAGAGAAGGATTGAGCAATGGATGCAACAGCGGCCGCGCTGCAGCGATACCAGATGGAGGGGCAGGACGTCCCGTGGTTGCTGGCCCTTCGGGCCGAGCACCGAGCGGAGCATCCGGCCCTGATCTGGGACCCACCGACAGGGGACGTTCGCACCTGGACCTACCGGGAGCTCTGGGACGACGTACGCCGGCTCGCTGCAGGACTCCACGTCCGTGGAGTAGAGGTAGGCGACAAGGTCCTCCTCCACGCCGGACAACTCGCCCGAACTGCTCCTGGCCTGGCTGGCGTGTGCCACCGTCGGGGCAGTCGGGGTCACCACGAACACCAAGTCAGTGGCCGAGGAGGTGGCCTGGTTCGCCGAGAAGGCGCAGTGCGTGGCCGCGATCACCCAACCCCGCTACGCCGAGGTCGTTGCCGAGGTCGGTTCGGCCGTCAAGTGGGTGGCTCAGACGGAGCCGGAGGCGGGCGAGGAGTCGGTCGGCTTGGCCGATCAGCGGTTCATCTCCTTCGACGGTCGTTCGGAGAGGTGGACGACGTGGCCGGGACGGGAGATCCGGACCCGCTGTTGCCCTACGTGCATCATGTTCACCTCCGGCACGACCTCGAAGCCCAAGGCCGTGGTCCACACGCATGCCAACGCCATCTGGGCCAGCCGGACCGGGGCCCGCAACATCGACCTCGGCCCCGACGACCGCTACCTCGTCTACACCCCGTTCTTCCACGTGAACGCCCAAACCTGGTCGGTCCTGCCGGTCTTCGGCATGGGTGCCACCGCCGTCCTGGTGCCCAAGTGGTCCTCCAGTCGCTTCTGGGAGTCGGTGCAGCGCCACCGGATCACCCATTTCTCGCTCATGCCGTTCACGCATGGCGACCCTGATGGCGCCCGACCGGCCGCAGACGACCCTGCGGGTCGGGGTCTTCGGGCTCATCGTGCCCAACGCCCGGGACGTATTCGGCTGCGAGGTCTACGCCGCGTATGGCATGACCGAGACGGTGATCCACGCCATCACCGGCAAGCCCTCGGAGCATCCTGACGCTCATGTCCATGGGTCGGGTCGACGCCGGGCTACGAGCTGGCGGTCGTCGACCCGCGCAACTGGCGACCTCTGTGAGGTCGGACACACCGGCGAGCTATGGCTCCGCGGGACGCGGGGCATCCAGCTCTTCCTCGAGTACTTCGACAACCCCGAAGCCAACGCCAAGAGCTTCGAGGACGGGTGGTTCAAGACGGGCGACATGGTCAAGATGACCGCCGGCGGCAACGTGGCCTACGTCGAGCGCGACGCCGACCTATTGAAGGTGGGCGGCGAGAACGTCTCGGCCCGCGAGGTCGAGGAGGTGGTCGCCACTGTCGCCGGCGTGGCCAAGGTGGCCGTCGTCGGCAAGAAGCACGACTTCCTCGACCAGGTGGCTGTGGCGCTTTCGTCAGTCCGTCCGATGCCCCGGAAGATCTGGTGCTCGACCGAGCAGGTCATCGAAGCGTGTGCCGGCCGACTGGCCACCTTCAAGGTCCCCCGGGCCGTGTACTTCGTCGACGAGTTCCCGACCGGCAACTTCGACAAGCTCCTGAAGAACCGGTTGCGCGACATGGCGGACGCCGTGCCGCCGGTGAACTGACCTTCTCGATGCCGGCAGTCACTTGCCGGTTCTTCGCTGTCGTCGACGCTGTCGAAGCATTTGCCTCCTGGGTGCGTTCCACGTCCGCACATCGCGCCTGACAGCATCAGGAATCGTCACGGGTAGCAGATGCCGGGCCCCGGTGTTCCAATCAGGGGCCTTTCGGGTTAGCCCACCGCGATGTCCGTCAAAGTGAGGCGCCCATGTGATCCGATCGCGCAAGACTCCCCTTGGGTCGAAATCGCTCGAGTCTCTGTTGTGTATCAGCCGGTCTGACGTCAGCTCAGGCTTGGTCGACAAGCACCTGAACACCGTCGAGAATCCGGTCGAGTCCGAAGAGAAATTCCAGTCGCTCATCGAAGCCGGACGGATCATTCCCGATCTCCTCAGACCAGGCAATCCGATGAAGTCGTGGGTAGTTCTGCTCGTCGACGAGCTCACGGAGAAGAGCCTCGAAGGTCCATCTGGGCGATTTGCCGTCAATGTCGGCTATTGCCTCTGACTTTGCGTCAGCGCGAGCCGCATCATGGGCCATGCGAGCCTCGCTGAGGGTATAGGAGCTAATGAGGCCGATTACACGAAGCCGGTCTGCTTCTGAGACCCCTGTGTCATCGAGAGCCTGCAATCCGCGCTCAACGAAGGTCAAAGAGTTGGGGGCGAGGGGCGGTGCCGCCATCGGCATTTGAGTGATCCAAGGGTGACGATCGAGCATCTCACGCTGCACCATCGCCCACTGCTGCAACCGCTCGCGCCAATTCGCTCCGCTCAACTCGAGATCCTCGGCGCCCTGAGCACTGGCGTTCCACATCAGCTGGAGGAGCTCTTCTTTGCTCGAGACGTAGCGGTAGAGCGACATGGTGGTGAAACCGAGCTCTTTCGCCACCCGCGCCATCGAGACTGCGTCAAGGCCCTCGGCGTCTGCGAGCCGGACCGCGGCAGTGACGATGCCGTCGACGGTCAGGCCTGGCTTGGGCCCGCGGCGTCCCGGCTCCCGTCGACCCCAAAGCAGATCGAGCCCTGGCGGCAGGGTGGGCGGCCTTTGGTTCTCGGGCACCTGATCCGGTGTGGAGATCACCCCTTGACTATAACTGTGTGCCTCATATACCATTCTGCGTATGAAATACACAGTTGTTGCCTCTGGGATCACAAAATCTTTCGGCTCCAACCTTGTGCTGGACCAGGTCGATCTGACCATCCCGACCGGATCGGTTTTCGCTTTGCTCGGTCCGAATGGGGCCGGCAAGACGACCATGGTGCGGATCCTTGCGACCTTGATGCGGCCAGATGGGGGCGCAGCGAGCATCGCCGGGCACGACTTGCTGGCGGACCCGATCGGCGTGAAGCGCGCAATAGGTCTCACCGGCCAATTCTCGGCAATCGACGATCTGCTCAGCGGGGAGGAGAACCTCGAAATGATGGCTCGGCTCCGCCGTCTTCCAAAGAGGGCGGCACGGGCTCGTGCGGCGGAGTTGCTCGCCACCTTCGATCTTGCTGACGCCCGTCACAGGCGTGCCGGCACCTACTCGGGCGGCATGAAGCGCCGACTCGACCTCGCCGTCAGCATGATCGAGAGACCTCTCCTTCTCTTTTTGGACGAGCCGACGACGGGGCTCGACCCTCGCAGTCGAGAACACCTTTGGCAAACCGTCCGTCAGCTGGTGAACGAAGGAGTCACGATTCTCTTGACAACGCAGTACTTGGAAGAGGCGGACCAACTTGCGGACACGATCGCACTGCTCGATGGCGGCCGTGTCGTCGCCCAAGGGAGTCCCGATGAGCTGAAAGGGCGTCTTGGCGCGGAAGTTCTCCGACTCGAGTTTTCCGACGCGCTCAGTTTCCGACGCGCTGTTGAGTCGGTGGAGTCGGCCCGGACGGACGAGCGTCTCTGCACTCTGGACGTCGTTACCGACGGAACGGCGCATCACGTCTACGAAACACTGGCTCGATTAGATCGTGCGGGGACTCCGGCCCACAAGGTTTCGATCAGCCGACCCAGCCTCGATGACGTGTTTCTGACGCTTACGGATACCCAACGAACCCAGATCGATTCGAAAGAGGTCGCCTAATGACTGTCACTTCCGCTCTCTCCGACTCATGGATCATGATCACCCGGTGCCTTCGCCGTTCGCTTCGCAACCCTGAAGCGTTCTTCACTGCGCTGATGCTGCCAATCGTCCTGATGCTCCTGTTCGTCTACGTGTTTGGCGGAGACCTCAACACGGGCGGCCGGTATGTCGACTACGTCGTACCCGGCCTCATTGTGTTGTGCGCCGGCTTCGGTGCCGGTACGACGGCCGTCGCTGTCGCCACGGACATGACCAATGGCATCGTGGACCGGATCCGGTCGATGCCGGCGTTCGGGCCGTCGCTCCTCGTGGGTCACGTCGTCGCCAGCCTGGCCCGCAATCTGGTCGCAACCGGCCTCGTCATCGCCGTTGGTCTCGGTATCGGCTGGCGACCAACAGGGTCGCCACTCAGATGGCTGGCAACCGTCGGGATGATCGTGTTGTTCGTCACTGCTCTCTCCTGGTTGGCCGCAGGCGTCGGCCTCCTGGCTCGTAGCGCAGAGGCGGCGACTTCGTTGACGATGGTGCTGATGTTCATCCCGTATGTGAGCACGGCGTTCGTGCCTGCTCACACAATGCCCGCGGTGTTGGCAGACTTTGCCCGATTCCAACCCTTCACACCGATCATTGAGACAATGCGCGGCTTGTGGATGGGCCACACCTCAACCGGTGTCGCCGTGAGTCACGAGGCGTGGATAGCCATCGGTTATTGCGCAGGCATACTCGCCCTGTCCTTTGGCGGAGCCGCGTGGCTCTTTCGCCATCGGAGCGCTACGACCCAGTGATGGCTTCTCGTCGACACGACCCGTGACGTATCGATATCGATGGATTAGGAACGACCCCTTGGAGGCCATCGAGTCCTACAACCTCGATGTGGTCGACATGAGGTTGATCGCGCAATCGTTCAATACGGTGTACTGGGTTCAGTGTCGTGGAGTCCAACCACAGCCAAGCGACGCGAGGGTGAATGCCTCGCGGCCAACAGTCTCTCCAAACCAGAGAGCAGGCAGTCCTTTGGATTCACGTTGCGCGATTGTCTCTCGCAACGGAGGAGCGGTCAGGGTGTCCATTTGATCGGTCCAAATCCCGATTGGTTTCCGCACAAAAGCCGGTTCAAATAGTGCGGGTACCGGACGAACAAGCCCTGATTCGTGTCTAGACCGAAGGTCGCCTCGAGGGAGTGCACTGCGTCGGCGCGGCCTCGCTGCGATAGCGTGTGAGCATGAGGTCGAGAGTGTTGCCGGGCATCAATCGTGCAGAAAGAAGTTGATGGTGGCGACGATCCACGCGGTCAACAGGTAGAAACCGACGCGGCGGAGTAGGAACGTCATGTCAGCTCAGTGCTCGGCACCGAGTGAGACTGAAAGCCCCGTATCGAGCGCCGTGACACTCGATGACGCGTCCTCATGCCCTTCCTTGTGGTTGTCGGCACCGCCCTCGTCCCCCGGCTGGCGACCGGTCCGGTGGTCACCAGCGATCAAGGTAACTCTGGTGCTGACTCGTGTCAACGGCGTCCTGGGTGAGTTGCATGACCGTGCGCAGGAGAGCAAGAAAAATGGCTCCGAAGCGTCGTCCGACTAGTCACGATGTGGCCCGTGTGGCGGGGGTCTCGCGGGCGACGGTGAGCTATGTCCTCAACGACGTCACTCGTCAACGAATCTCACCCGAGGTACAAGCTCGCGTTCTCAAGGCCGTCGAAGAGCTGCAGTACACGCCTCACCACCACGCTCGGATGTTGAAGGTCAAGGAGAGCGACATCGTTCTCATCGTGATGATCGGGGCGACGCCCGGACCCGTGTTGACCCAACTGACCGATACCCTTACACGCCGCATTGCTTCGGCGGGCTACACGCCGCTGGTGGACTACACGGGCGTACCGTCCCCAACCGCCTTTACGTCGCGCTTGCGAGCGGATCCAGCCGGTCGCGGTGATCGCACCCGGCGCGTTGTTGTCGCCCCGGATAGCCAAGGCCCTGAAGCTCAACGGCACTCGGTGTCTGTTGGCTTTCGGCGATGGCCCGGGAAAGTCGATCGCCCGTCTTCGCTTCTCACAAGAACCGATCGGAGAGGCCGCTGCTAATTTCCTGGTCGGCTTGGGACGCAAGCGCGTTCTGTTCTTCGGTCCCGACGACCCGAGATTGGCGGACATCTCGCACGAGCGTCTCCAGGGAGTGAGGCGTGTGCTCGACGACCGTCACTTGCGGACCTTCACGGTGCCGATGGAACTCGATGGAGCGAGGGATCTGATTTTGGCTGCCGTGCGCAAGAAACCGTTAGTTGACGCCGTGTTCGCCTACAACGACGAGCTTGCCTTTATCGTGCTCCAGATACTGCGAGAGGCCGGGATCAAGGTGCCAAATGATCTCTCCGTCATCGGGTGCGACAACCTGAACTTTGCGGCGCTGACGCAGCCGCCGTTGACGACGATGGATCTCGGGGACGTAGGAGGGCAGATGGCTGACCATCTGTTGGCCATGCTCGAGGGGACCCCACGCCCGACGGCAACGGTGGGTCTACCGACCGTCATAGAGCGTGAGTCCACCTAGCTCTATGCAACTTGGCACGGCGACAGGGCGTGGCTTCCGAGATTCCCTGACGTTGACACGTGTAAGAATCTACTCTTAACATCGCCCGTCCATCGGCCGTCTGAGACAGGACGCCAATCAGGGCGCGGGAGGGCAATCTATGTCCGAAAGGAAGCTGAAGGACGAGAACGTCTCGGACGTTGCCGACGTTGCCGATGATGGCGTCGAGGGACTGAGCCTCGACGATCAGGCGGCTCTGACCGTCGGCGTGGGCTGGTGGCATACGGCTGGCGCACCAGCCTTGGGACTAGAGGGCGTGCATGTCACCGACGGACCCAACGGTGCGCGAGGGGCTCGGTGGGGGGAGATCTCTGCCTGCTTGCCATCGGCGACCTCGCTCGCCGCGACATGGGATCCGCAACTGGTGCAGCTCATCGGCGAAGTACTCGGCGATGAGGCGCTCGACAAGGGAGCTCGCGTCCTCCTTGCTCCCACAGTCAACATCCATCGCAATCCTCTTGGGGGCCGCAGTTTCGAGTGCTTCTCAGAGGACCCCCTCCTCAGCAGTGCTATGGCGGTCGCCTATGTCCAGGGCGTGCAGAGTCAGGGTGTGGGTTGCGCCATCAAGCATTTCGTGTGCAACGATCAAGAATTCGAGCGAATGTCGATCGACGTCGAGATCGACGAGCGGTCGTTGCGCGAGATCTACCTGCCACCCTTCGAGGCGGCGGTCAGGGATGCCGACGTCTCCATGGTGATGTCGGCCTACAACCAGCTGCGCGGACAGTTCTGCAGCGAGAACCGAGACCTCCTCGTTAATGTGCTGAAGGGGGAGTGGCGCTTCGAGGGAGTCGTGGTCTCGGATTGGTTCGGGACGCGCAGCACCGCTGCGCTCGGTGCCGGTCTGGACCTCGAGATGCCGGGTCCGGCTTCCTTCCTCGGCCCACATCTGGTCGACGCGGTGTCCAGCGGAGACGTGAGCGCCGATGCTGTGCACACCGCCGCCGATCGCGTGCTGGGACTCCTACGACGGCACTGTGCGCCGCCTGCTCGAGAGCCGCGTTCCGCCGGCGAACGGGCCGTACTGGCACGCCAGGCGGCAGCCTCGGGCATCGTCCTGTTGCAGAACGAGTCCGCGGTTCTCCCGCTCGACCCGGGCGTCATTGCGAGTCTGGCCGTCATCGGACCCGCGGCGGCTCGACTGTGTCCTCAAGGCGCTGGCGCGGCCGAGGTCACACCTCCCTACGTGCGTTCACCGCTGCCGGCCATCCTGGATCGGGCCGGTGAGATGACTGTCACCTACGAGCCTGGGTGCATCATCCCGGGCCCCGTGCTCCCACTCGGGCCGTCGGGGCTGCGCACGCCGAGTGGTGTTGAGGGCATCGAGGTTGAGTACTACGCCGGAGACAAGCCCGATGCCGAGCCGGTTCATCGCGACGTGTTCACTGTGTCGCGTTTGGTGTGGCTCGGTTCACCGCATCCAAGCCTCACCCAGGGCCAGTTCAGCGCCCGGGCCACGACCATCTTCACCCCTGATCGGACCGGCACCTGGGACTTCGGCCTGGTCGCCACTGGCACCGCCCGCCTCTCCCTCGACGGCGCCCTGCTTTTGGACACGACCGATGCTCCGCCGGGAGAGGGTTTCTTCGGGCTGGGCAGCGAGGAGGTGACGGCGGCGGTCGAGCTCGTCGAAGGCATTGCCTGCAGGCTGATTGTGGACTTCCGTGTCGAGAGCGGAGAGATTCCCGTCGCTGCCGTGTCTTTTGGCGGGACATTCCGGCCACCCGAAGATGCTTTGACGGCCGCAGCCGAAGCCGCACGAGAAGCGGACGTGGCGCTGGTGGTCGTGGGCAATGACGGCCGTTGGGAGACCGAAGGAAAAGACCGGACCACGCTGCGGCTGCCGGGCGATCAGGACGCCCTGGTCAGCTTGGTGGCAGCGGCCAATCCGCGTACCGTCGTGGTGATTAACAGCGGGGCTCCGGTCGAGATGCCGTGGGCGGACGAAGTGAATGGGATCGTCCAGCTTTGGTATCCCGGGCAAGAGGGGGGTTCTGCCCTCGCCGATGTCCTCTTCGGCGACGTCGACGCCTCTGGTCGCCTCCCCACCACCTTCCCCGTCCGCCTCGAGGACACCCCGGCCCAGCCCTTCTACCCAGGGGACGGGGAGACGCTGCACTACGGCGAGGGACTGATGGTCGGCTACCGACACTACGACACGAACGACGTGGTTCCGCGCTTCTGTTTCGGCCACGGGCTTTCGTACTCGACCTTCGATTACAGGGCACTTACGCTCACTCGCGATGAAAGTGACGTAGGGGTGAAGGTCGACGTCACAAACACCGGCTCGCGGCGCGGTGCGGACGTGGTCCAGGTGTATGTGCGCCGGCCCGGATCTCAGATTGAGCGGCCAGAGAAGGAGCTCAAGGCATTCGAGAAGATATGGCTGGATCCTGGGCAGAGCATTCGGATACAACTGCACCTTGGCGAACGCGCCTTTCGACACTGGGACGCTTCCGAAAGCCAGTGGCAGATCGAGCCTGGCGAGGTCGAGGTCCTCGTCGGCTCCTCTTCCCGCGAGATTCACCTGCGGGGCACAACGACGCTTTAGCTACTTCCCCCTGAAAAAGTCGGAATGACTGCGAACCACGTTTGGTGGTCGTCCCCGCCGTATTTCGACTTCGATCCTGGTGGCGGTGGGTCTGATTCGTCCTATTCGGAGGTTGTCAGTGCTCCGATCTTCACCAGGTTGTGGTTGAAGACCCCGTAACCGCACCAGGTGCGGGCGCCTTCGATCCCGTCGATCTGTGTCCGGCTCCAACCGAAGTCCCGTTTGAGGCAGCTGATCCGGCCTTCGCTTCCGGTTCTCCACTTCACCAGGCGCTGGAACTGCGCTCGGTTCTCGACGGCGCGCTCGGGGCGCGCTCGGTTTGCCCTTTGTCGGAAGTACCACCGTGCTCACTCCGAGCGCGCTGAGCTGCTCTCTCACTGCGTTCTCGCCGTAACCGCGATCTGCGGTGACCGCCGTCGGCATTCTTGCGCGTTTGGCGACGCGTTCAACCGCCGGGACGAGCATCGGTGCATCCGCTGGGTTGCCGACCTCGACGTTGTGGTCGAGCACCACGCCGTCCTCGTTGTCGACGACCTGGGCCTTGTAGCCGAACTCGACGGGCTTGCCGAGCCGACCCTTGCGGATGGGACGGGCATCGGGGTCGTGCAGCGACACCAACCGGGTCGCTCCGTCGGGAACCTCGCCACCGAGACGCTTCTCGGTCTGTTCGGCGATCCGGGCGACCCGACCGGCAGTGATCTCCAAGTCGCCAACGATCGAGCAGAGCCTTCTGGGGGCGGCGTCACCGAGCTGCTTGAGCGCCCGCAGAGCGTTCGTGGCCACCTGCCGGGCCTCGTCGACAGCGAAACGAGCGATGCGGACCATGTCGGCGTTGATGGCCAGGACCTCGTCTTTTGCCTCGCCGCTGCGCCGTCGCAGGTTGGCACCGATGGAGCGGGCCCGGGCCCGCATCATCCGAGTGCGGTCCCGCGACCTGGTCCTCGAAGCCAATCCGGCACCCTTGAGCTTCTCGATGCTCTTGGCCATCTTGGCGACACCCTTTGCCAGCAGACCCGAGTCAGTCGGATAGGCGACGTTGGCGGGGACCACGGTGGTGTCGGCGCGGACCTTGTTGGTCTTTAAGACCTTGGCCGCCTGGGCCTTGGCCAACAATGCCTCGTTCAGGCCATCGACGGCGGACGACCCGCACCGGGTGGTGATCTTCATCAACGTGCTCGGGTGCGGCACGGCCGTGCCCAACGGGATCCGACAAAAGCGCTGCCACGAGATCGAATCGGCGACCTCCCGGCACAAGGGCTCGAAGCCCAGGCGATAGCGGTACTTCAAGAACATCAGACGGAGATAGGTCTCGATCGGAACCGACGGACGTCCGAGGGCGGCGTGAAAGTGCGCCCGGAACGGTTCGAAGAAGGCCGGATCGTCGAGCAGGCGGTCGACCGCCTCGAGCTCGGCCGGCATCCCGAGGCACATCTCGGGGAGGATCGCTTCCCACAATGTGGGCTGCGCGTTTACAGTTCTCAACACGATGGCCTCGATCCGTACTAGTCCTACGGTTCGGGGTCATCCTTATCGATTGAGGCTCAAATCGCGAGCATCTAGGGCGACTTTTTCAGGGGGAAGTAGCTAGTCACCAGGGATTCGAAATACCTGAACAAGTAGTGAGGGAAGATGCCATGGAGGCGATTGCGAAGACCGAGCAGGGCAGCGTCCGAGGCACTGTCGAGCATGACACGGCCGCGTTCCTCGGGATCCCCTACGCTGCGACCCCAGTCGGCGAGGCCCGGTTCGCTCCGCCAACACCCCCGCAGCGCTGGGAGGGGGTCCGAGACGCCCTCGCGTATGGCGCCACGGCACTCCAGCCCGAACAAGAGTTCACTCTGATCCCCGAGCCCACGGTGGATGGAGACAACTGCCTCAATCTCAACGTCTTCACCCCTGACGCTGGCACATCGGGCCTGCCCGTACTGGTGTGGATTCACGGTGGGGGGTTCTTTGCCGGTTGCAGCGCCAGTCCGTGGTATCGAGGGGAGCGCTTTGCCCGCGACGGTGTAGTCCTGGTCAGCATCAACTACCGCCTCGGTATCGAGGGATTCCTCGCCGTCGAGGACGGCGGCGTCAACCGCGGCGTCCTCGACTGGCTGGCTGCACTCGAGTGGGTCCAGCACAACATCGAGGCGTTCGGGGGTGACCCCGCCGCAGTCACCGTGGCTGGGCAGTCTGCTGGCGGAATGGCAGCCGCGACCCTTCTCTCCATTCCCCGGGCAAGTGGACTCCTGCGTCGCGCCATCTGCATGAGCGGACCGGTGGCTCACGTCGGGACCGCCGAGCAGGCGCAAGACACGGCCAACACCGCAGCCGAAGACCTCGGAATCCGGCTCACCCGGCACGAACTCAGCAAGGTCCCGACCGAACGCCTGCTCGAAGCCCAGGCGCGCCTCATGCCGTTCGGGCCAGGTGCCACCCCCGACCTCGGGGCGTTCGGGAAAGGTGGTCGGGCCATGCTGCCGTTCGCCCCCAGCGTCGACGGGGACATCGTGCCCCGCGATCCGCTCGATGCAGTGCGCACTGGTGCGGGGGCGTCAAAGGATCTCTTGGCCGGCACGACGACGGAGGAGTTCAACGTGGTGTACGCCCTCATGGGTGGCGACATCGACGAAGCCGCAGCCGATCAGGCACTACGGGCGGCCGGGCTGTCCGCTGATGGCGCGAGGGCCTATCGAGAGTCTTTGCCGGGTAGTACCGGTGCCAAAATATTGGGTCAGGCCATGACCGACCGGATGTTCCGGGTGCCCACCGAAGAGCTGTGCGCGGTGCGCAGCAGCGCCGAGGGTCGCACGTACCTCTACCAATCGGCCTGGCGCTCGTCGGGAATGGGCGGGGTCTTGGGCGCAGCCCACTGCGTCGACGTGCCGTTCGCCTTCGACAACCTCGATGCTTCGGGTGTGGAGGTCGCCTTGGGGTCCGATCCCCCTCAGGCGTTGGCTGATCGTATGCACGGGGCATGGGTCGAGTTCATTACCGACGGCGATCCTGGGTGGCCTACTTTTGATCCCAAAACCCGCCCAACGATGGTCTTCGACCGTGAGAGCGCAGTTGTCAACGATCCCTTGCGCATCCCACGGTCCACATTCCGGCATAGCTGAACACAACGAGACTGAGCGCCAACATGACGGGACAGGAACCAGTACGGCTCGAGATCGACGAAGGCGTCGCTGTCATCACCCTCGATCGTCCTGAGCGACGCAACGCCTACAACGGTGCCATGGGACTCGCCTTGGGTGAGGCCTACCGAAGTTGTGACGCTGACGAATCGGTTCGAGTCGTGATCTTGACCGGAGCACCACCAGCCTTCTGTGCGGGGGCGGATATGTCGAGCGGCGGTGACACCTTTGATCACCCCGATGAGGAGGGGACGTTCAGCGCGGCCGGCGTGGATCCGCCGGCGTGGAAGGTCCGCAAGCCGGTTCTGGCGGCTATTAATGGGCACGCCATCGGAATAGGCCTGACTCTGGCCTTGCAGTGCGACATGAGGGTGGTAGCTGAGGACGCAAATCTCGGCATTGTGCAGGTGCGGCGTGGAGTGATCCCCGATGCCTTCTCGCATTGGACGCTGTCCCGGATCGCAGGCCTGGCGAACGCAGCTGACCTGTTGCTGACTGGTCGAACCTTCGACGGCGTTGAAGCTGTGAGGCTCGGTCTGGCCAGCCGATGCCTCCAGTCCGACCGGGTCCTCCCGGCCGCTCTTGAGATTGCCCAAGACATCGCCAGGAATACGGCGCCAGTCTCCGTGGCCGTTTCCAAGCGGCTTCTGTGGGACGCGATGGAACTGACCCGGGAGGAAGTAGGGCACCGAGAAACCGTTCTCCACCAGCACCTTATGGGCCGATCAGACGCTATTGAGGGTGTCACTTCGTACCTTGAACATCGCACGCCGCAGTGGAGTCTGATGTTGAGTGACGACTACCCCCCATGAGTTGAAGAGGACAGTCGAGGATCCGATTGCAGTTAAAACCGGGACCAACATTGTCGAGGTATGAGCTCTCTTCACGTGAGCTTGCAGGGTGCCTTGAATCACGAACTTGCTCCCAAAGGACTCAAGCGCGGGGCCGGAACTCCTTAGGCTGCGAGCCCGGCTCTGGGGCCCTTCCATGCAGGGACAAAGCAATGTCTGGAGCGTCCCTGAGTCGAGAATAACTAGTCCGACAAGATGGTCATGTCCAAGATCAGGGTCGGCCAGGTGAACCCCGACTCCGCTCCCGCTCCACCGGGCTCGCTCGTTTCAGCGTCGTAGAACTCCCGGAACCCGTGTGCGTCGATCAGGCTGGCCAGCTGGTCGCGGACCCGTCGGGCCTCGGGCCACCGCCCAAGACGGGCCGCTAGCAGGTAGGCCCAGTAGGCGGTCGCGCCCCAGACCGCGTTGCCGTTCCATTGGACGAACGCACCGACACCGCTGCCTGGCGAGAGGGAACCCGCAGCAAAGCCGTGTTGCCCCCACATCGGCCCTTCTCGACGGAGGTGGCGCGCGGCCGCTCTCCCGGAGAGTCCCGACTCGGCGAGGTTGCGGCTCGCAGCTGGGATCAGACCCATGGCCCCGATGCCGTCCAACCGGCGGGACAGGGTGAGGTCATAGGCAGCGAAGATCTGCCCTTGTTCCCACCACAGGAGTTCGGCCACGTCCTGGGCCACCATCTCGGCCATCACTTCAGCCTCATGGGCTTCGAGCTGGCGACCTCGGGCCCAGCAGGCGGCGGCGACCTCTTCGAGGGCCAGCAGGTACCAGCCGCACATCGTCGGGTCGTAGACCACGAACCCGTGGCCCGCGGCGAGGGCGGCTTCCGGCGCCATGCCAGAAGAGCGACACGAAATGGTCAGCTTCTTGAGCGAGGTGATCGAAGCGCTCAGGCTGTTCGGGAGCAGGCTCTCCATAAGTGCACTTCCTTCGGTTCCCGTCTCGAACGGGTGCAGGACGACCGGTAGCGACCGACCGCCAACCAAGCGAGAATGTGCCAGCGCCCGCAAATGGGAAACAGCCTCGTCGAGGAGTGGGTCGGCTGGGGCTCCGAGTGCCAGCGATAGTCGTGCCGCCGCGTATGCGGCCGTGGGCGGATCGATGAGCGGTGTCCGATCCCCGTCGAAGAGGGGTCCGAAAAGGTCCTCGATGAAGCGCCGGTGTTCCTCCGCCCCAGGGACGTAGCGTTGATGGGACAACATCCCGCCCTCCAGGCGGTTCGCACCGTAGAGAGTCGTCAACTCCTTGACAGCGGCGTCGGGGTCAAGATGGAGAAGCGCCAAGGTGTGGTACCCGCTGTCCCAGGCGAAGAGTGCTGGGTAGCGAGCAATGTCGGGCACATGGAATGCCCCGCCGAAAGCTTCCACCCGATGGGTCCGGAAGAGCGCCGAGCAGCGCTCAGTCAGGCTGGCCAGCACGGCACTGTGTCACGCTTGACAGATGAATCGGGCCACATCAATCACCGCTCCACCTGAAGGTTTAGCCGACCGTGGTCTTCGGCTCGAGTTTCTGGGCGGCCGAGTTCCAATCGAAGATGGTGACCGGGCCGTCGCCATCATTGTGGCCCGGTCCAAAATTCGTAAACACCGCCTCCACCGGGAATCGTGAGGTGCGTCAGGGATTCCCCGCCACGCTTGAAGGTGGCGTTGTTGAGGTTCTTTCCGGCCGCCTTGACGATGGCCTCGAAGAGAGCCATCTGCTGGCAAGCACCTTCGGGTGCATTCCACGTGACGGGAGTGGACGCGGTTGCTGTTACCGGATTGTTGATGACCGCCTTCGGCTCCGCAGCTTGGACGATGGCAACGCAACGCTTCATCGCCGGGTCGTTCCACTCCACCGCCGGCGCTGGAGTGCCACCAGCGGTGAGAGCGCCCTTGAGCTCGGCCCCGTTGTAGTTGGCCGGGCTGGAAACGACGGTTCCAAGGTCGCTGGAATCCGGGACGATCAACCTCGGTAGATAGGTGCTCTGGTTGCTGTTGAGAGCCTTGGGCCAGCTGACTCCGGCATCCCCGACCGCAATGACGACCTTGGCACCGGCACCTTTGAACCTTTGGGCGATGAGGTTGAACTCCGAGTTGGTGGCCGCCTGATCGTCGTCCGGAACACCGTTGATGGCCATCTGCACCACATCCACCTTGAGCTTTTTGAGTTCTGAAAGTACAAGATCCATTTCAGCTTTATCCGAGGTATCTCCCACGACGGCCACCTTGTTGTCCGCGAAGACGCCCTCCTTCTTGAAGGCCGCCATCTCCTTGGGGATGAGGTCATTGTCCGAGTCGACAGGATTGAACCAAGGAGCCTTGGCCGATGCCGACTCCGCATCGGTCAGCGTGGCGCCGATCATCGGTATCGCGTGCGCGGTGACGTAGCAGGCCGTATCAGCAGGCTGGAAGAACCCGATGACAGCAAACACCTTGTCATCCTCGGTGAGCGCAGTGCACGCGGTGGCAGCCGATGCGGTCCCGATCGGATCGATTGGTTCGAACACTGGCACGATCTTTCGGCCGTTGATGCCTCCCTTCGCGTTGATCTGACGGATCAACGCGGTGTAGGCGACCTGATAGTTGCCTGGATCGATATTGACAATGTTCTTTATCGCGGACGCATCGAGGTACGTGATCCCGAGCTTGATGCTCGTTGGAGTGACCCCTTGGCCAGATTGGTTGTCGGCGGCGCCGTTCGCGATCCCAGGCAGCACGACAATGAGGCCGGTGATCGCCATCATGGTAGCCATGACCACGATCAGCTTCTTGCGCATGCCCTGCTTCCTTTCGGTGAGGGAGGTGATGAAGATCCCAGATATCGTACGTTTTGACACGTGTAAGAACCGTCCATAACAATATCCCTTCCATGAGCCGGATGGAGTGCAGCACAACTCGCTGGGTCGGAGCCGGCCCAGCAACCGCCCACCACGACCTTCGGCGATGAGGGCACGGTGATTGATCAAACCCTGCGCCCACCCTGGTCTCGGTGGAGAGTCGCCTGAATGACGAACGCGACCGTCCTGGCGGGCGAGGTAGTCGGCGAGGTCTCGAGGCTCAGGCAACACGTACAGGGGGAGATCGTCGTGTACGCCGCCGCCCGCTCGTGCGCACGCTGATGGAGCACGACCTGGTCGACGAGCTGCGCCTGACCGTCTTCCCGGTTGCGCTGGGCGCGGGCGAGCGCCTGTTCGGCGAGACCAGCGACAAGCGACCTCTGCGCCTGATCCACACGAAGACCGTGGGGAACGGCATCGCCCACCTAACTTACGAGCGTGCTCGCGAGGCCTAAACAGTCGAATCGGCCATCTACGAGATGATCGGGGCCGCCGCTGCGCCCGGGACGATCACCGCGGCATTTTCGTGGCTGCCCCCGCAAGCGATGTCGGCGCGGCGCTTCGGAGCCGCTGCCGACCTACGCCCCGATTCAACCCCGGTCGTGACGACGGCGATCGAAAACGCCCCCGTCAGGTAATCGACAGGCTGCGCCTTGTCCTGCACCCTCCAGGGCGCCCATCATCGAAGGAGAGATCCGTTGACTCTGCTCAGCTCTGAATCGCGGTCGACACTCCGAGCGCAGCGTAGGACAACTTGAGGTCGGCGCGTACTTGCGCCCATGCTGGGAGTTGCGCTCGGCTCCAACGCTGCCGCAATCCCGGGTTCACTCACAGAGGGCGACGAATCCTGGCGGCTAGAAGCGCTCTCG
>CAVVUB010000001.1:0-841221 GCA_963751335.1 uncultured Acidimicrobiaceae bacterium | reverse complement strand
ATCCCGTCTTCCGCTCCAAAAAATCTACTCCTGAAATGGGATGACGGGAGCTGGACCGGTAGCGGGGCCATCGATCTTGCCCATCACCGCCCATCACTTGCCCATCACGACGTTGATCGGGGCACGCTGTCGCGGTGGACACTGCCAGAGGTTCGATTCGTCAGCGAGGGAGGGATTCCTTCGAGTTGCGGGTTTATGCCGGCACCGACCCGGACACGGGAAGGCGCCGTTGGGTCACGCGCACGGTTCGCGGGACCCGAGCTGACGCGCTATGCGAGCTGAGGGCCCTAGTCGCGCACGCCAACATCGCCCCGGCGGTGGGAGCCCATACGACCGTCGGAGAGCTCCTCGATCTTTGGTCCGCTCGGGCCCGGACAAGCTGGTCCCCGACCACCGTACGCAATCTCGGCTCCATCATCGAACGGCACATCAAACCCGAACTCGGCGATCTCTTGGTCGGCGATCTCACCGCAGCCAGGGTCGATCAGTTCTACGAACACCTGCGGACCAGTGGGCGCATCGACCGCAAGCCTCTGGCCGTCGGCACCGTGCGGGGGATCCACTCGACACTCCACGCCGCACTCGCTAAGGCGCAGCGTTGGTCATGGGTCTTCGACAACGTGGCCGACCATGCCAGCCCGCCGAGGGGCGAGCCGATCGAGATGCGGCCGCCCACGCCGATCGAGGTGGCCCGACTGCTCGAATCCGTCGCTGACAACACGCCCCTCCATCTTTATCTCACACTCGCCGCCACCACCGGCGCCCGACGTGGACAACTTCTTGCCCTGCGCTGGATCGACGTCGACCTCGTCGGCGGGAACCTTTCTATCCAACGCTCCGTGGTGGAGGGACCTCACGGTCCCGTCCTGGTTCCCACCAAAACCCGGCGCTCGTACAGGGTGGCGCTCGACCACGCGAGCCTCGATCTCCTGCGGTCCTATCATCAACGCGGGCTCTCCGAGAATGGACAGGACGTCTTCGATCAGCGTTTCCTATTCGCGGCCGACGCAGCAGGAACCCGCCCCTGGCTGCCCAACTTCGTGACCAAACGCTTCATCCGCGTCCGCCAAGCCGCCGGTCTCGGTCATTTCCGCCTTCACGACTTGCGTCATTTCATGGCCACCGAAATGCTCGACGCCGGCGTGCCTGTCCCCATTGTGGCGGCACGCCTTGCTCACGCCCGGGCCTCGACCACGCTCAACGCCTACGCCCACGCCGTACCTGGCGGCGATCGACTCACCGCTGAGACATTGTGGGGAAAGGTCGAGCGAGCAAGGAGTGAAGGTGCAAGTTCGCCGGCTCATTCGAACTCCCCTCCGAGCCTCAGGCCGTGAACGCGGTCGGCGCCCTATTCCGCTGGCTTACGGACTCACTTCGTGGAGTACTCCCCAGAAGTGTCGGTCTGATAGAAGGAGACCGTGCCTCGATCGTCGGAATCCAACGCAGTGCTGGGGGTGCTGTTGACCGAGACCGCCTTGCGCATCATGGCTGGACCCACTTCCTTTCGCGAGGTAAACGGTACGCCACCACCCAGAGAGTGAAGAAGTTGAAGGCGACAGGAAGCGAGCTCTCCGCCACGGTAATGGGTACAAGTCGAAATCAAGTTCGCATCTGGACTGACGAGGGTGATCTCAACTTTTCGTGCACGTGTCCGATGGGCGAGGCCGAGGCGTTCTGCAAGCATTGCGTGGCGACCGGGCTCGTCTGGTTGGGCGCGGAGAGAGCGACAGAAGGTGTGACAGGACGGTCACAACTTGGCCAACAGGATGTGGATCTGCGCGGCTACCTGTCAACCCATTCCAAGGAGACGCTTGTTGCACTACTCCTGGAGAGAGCGGCCGAAGACGAGCTGTTCGGCGGACGGCTTGCCCTACAAGCGGCCAGGGCCGCGGCATTACCCGCCGACCTCGAGCCCTATAGACAGGCGATCGAAGCGGCAATCGTCGTGGACGACTTCGTGCATTACCGCTCCATGTACGACTACTCGCGCAACGTCACGGCCGCTATCCGCTCCATTGAGGAGATCCTCGGAGGGGGTCTTGCGTCCGAGGTGATCGATCTCTGCGAGTACGCGCTCGAATGCGTGGAGGACACGACCGGACGCGTCGATGACTCGGACGGCTACATGGGCGAGATCAGAGAGGAGCTCGTCGAGCTCCACCATCGAGCGTGTCAACTGGCTAGGCCAGATCCCGAAGCCCTGGCCGTCCGCCTCTTCGACTGGGCCGTGCACTCCGAGTGGGAGACGTTCCTTGATGGGGCCGATCGCTACGCCGACGTGCTTGGTACTGCGGGCCTTGATCGTTACCGCTCCCTCGCCGAGCAGGTGTGGGATCAGGTGCCGGCCCGCCAGATTGCTCAACGTGGCGTTCACTCGAGCTCGAATTTCCGGATCACCTACATCATGGAGACTCTGGCAAAGGTGTCGGGATCGGTCGAAGAGCTGGTCGCCATCAAGGCACGCGACCTCACCTACGCCTATCATTATGTCGAAATCGTCGAACTATTGGCGGATTCCGAGCGCACCGACGAGGCGCTCGCATGGGCCGAACGAGGGATCGCAGAGTTCCCAGACGGCACAGATGTCCGTTTGCGCGACGTCGCCGCACACGAACTTCACCGGGTTGGTCGCGACAATGAGGCCATGAGCCTCATATGGGCCGAATTCGAAGGCAGGCCGACGGCCAAGTCGTACGAGCTTCTGCACCGACACGCAATAGCGGCCGGCACGTGGAACGAATGGCGGGTCCGGGCCCTGGAGCTGATGCTCCAGAAGGAGGCCCGGGCACGATCAGCTGGCTCGGCCGCCACGACCACGCCGTCACCCACAGGCTTGGGCACTTGGAGAGCCCCGCGTGGCTACGACGAGCACCCTGAAAGCTCTGAGCTGGTGAACGTCTTCCTCGAGGAAAACGACGCTGAGGCAGCGTGGGGACAGGCAAAGGCCGGAGGGTGCTCGCCGAGTCTTTGGATGCATTTGGCTGAACTTCGCCAGGATCAACATCCTGCTGAGGTCATTCCGATCTACCAAGAGGAGGTCGAGCGAGCTGTTGCTGCCAAGAACAATCGCGGCTATCAAGAGGCCGTTGACACAATGATCAAGGTGCGAACGCTGATGGCAAGAGCAGGCCAGACGGGAGATTTCCCCGCCTACGCCGCCCAGGTGCGAGCTGTTCACAAAGCCAAGAGGAACCTCATGAAGCTGTTCGATGGTCAGGGTTGGTAGGGGGAACACTAACGGGGCTCCATTACCATCCGAGCCACATGCCGCGTCGACGTTCCCGACCGACGATTCGTTGTCTCACCGCCGACCTTGGGCTCGAGTTGCCGGCGCTGGACGTCGACCTCGGCGAGCTCGACCACCCATGGATGGACGAACTGCGTCGTATCACACCCGCTTCTCCGAGAGGGCAGAAGCGTATCCTCTCTATCGATCATCCCCTCGTCTACCGACTGCGGGTCGGGTCTGAGAGGGGTGCTACCTGGATTGAAGATGACATCGTCTGGCTCTGCGCGGCGCGCCGTCGTGAGGAGGGTTCAGAGGATGACCCGTTCAAGTGGTTCTCCCAGCTTCACGCACTCGGTGAGCTTCCCCCAACTGACGACGACCATTTACGTGATCGCGCCGAAGCGGCCATTCGCCTTCACAGGGCGCTGACGTCGGATTTGTGCCGACTGATTGATTCAGCGATGTCGGAAAAGGGAAACCAGCGTCTCGTTGAATTGTGTGACTGGCTTCCATGTCGTGCCCTCACTGTGCAAAGCAACGACGTCGAAGAGATCTGGTGTGCCTTGAGCATTCTGGACGTGGACGGCGATTTCGTTCGAGAACCGATCCGCGATCTTCTATTTGCAGAATTGGAGAGGCATGTGGCTCCGGCAATCTTCGAGGCGCGGAACGATTGGCCTACGGGCAAACTTCAGTGGTTCGAGGTAGTGCGCCTCGGGTTGCGTCAGCGATGACGGCGGCCGCCAGAAATTCGCTCGACCTCCTCGGCAGGCTCGCCGAGGAGCAGGGCGGCAATGGCGGAATCGCCGCCGGTTAGAGCCGATCGAGCATTGGCGATGCCCTTTTCGATGACATCGGCATGGCGGACCGTGTATTCCTGCACCGCTCGATCGACGACGTCAGCTTGGGTGGTGTCAAGGAAGGCCGCGAGGTAGCGGATGCGTTCCTTGGTCTGTTCGTTGACCTTGATGGGTGCTTGGGTCGTTTTCAACTAGCCTCCTAGTACCCATAGTATAATAGTACCTAAGTACCGGGATTTCTACCCGAAATCCAGGGTTCTTTCCCCAGCTGGGGTGGCGGCGGAAACACCTGACCGAGGACAATCAGCACTCGGAGCTGTCGACCCGGCCTGGACTTCTAAGCACCTGGAATCAAGCGGTGTGCCAACGACGCCACCAAAATCAAACCGGTAGAGGGTGTCGGACCAGTTCCGCATGGAGGCGGTCAGCGATGTCAAGCAGCGGGATGCTGATCTCTCCGGCTCGGGCTTGCCGGAGCCGCTCCACGAGATGGTCGACGACGTTGAGCTGAGTGGCAGAACCAGGATCGGTGGCCATTCCCGGGCGTAGAAGATTGGAGTATGCGCACAGCATTTCGGCGTACGAGTCCGCAAGGAGTGCTTCGCTTTCCCGTGTGACATGGATCTCGTTTAGAGAGTCCGCCAGCGCAGCGCACATGTCGGCAACGAAGTCCAGCGGATGATCCCGCCTCAGAATCAACACCTGATCACTCATCCCGACCCTCTCTCTATTGGGTTCGGTCATCTTACGACCAGTACGTAGCCATGAGATTTTGAAATTCCGCGGCAAAAGCCCATCGAATTCGTCATTCTTGTTCACGATGGTGGCATTCCTCCTGGTGACTAGACATCCCAGTGGTCATCGGTCGAGAGTCTGACCGTAGATACGTTCGACGCTGAGCTCGACCGCCATCCGATGGTTGGACAGCATGTCTTCGCCGAAGCCGTTCCGCTCTATGGCCGCCCCGAGTCCGTCATGGATCTCGAAAAGCTTCTCGACGGCGTCATCGTCGGTCTCTCGAGCCACAGCCAACGAAACAGATCCTGCCACGACGGCGAAATTGAAGAAGTCAGGACCAGATACATGGAGCGACGCCCGGGGGTCGCGCAGGAGATTGCGGCCCTTGATCCGATCGGTCGTGGTCGAGAACCGGACTCGCTGCGTCGAAGGATCCGAGAGGTAATAGATATTCGAGAGCTGGGGTACGCCATCCTCGCCGATGGTGGCCAGGATGCCGTTGCGTTCGCCGGCGACGATCTCCCAAAGTCGTTGTCTGGTCATCTTGGGTTCCTCCGTACACCTTGAGTCTGCTGCGTGCGGTAGTAGACCGCTCTACTACAAGGGCGAGTTGGGTGGACGAGCTGGAAACTGGGTGGACAGAACCGCACCTCAGAAGATCCGCCAGACCTGGACAGACGAAATCCAACACCTTGCCAAGGTGAGGGTCGCGGGTTCGAATCCCGTCTTCCGCTCCATTGTAGCAGGTCAGAGGCAGTTTCTCGCCTGTCGGGCTGTCCGGATTCTGGCGGATGGCCCACCTTGGCCAGACCGCTCACGAACACCGATGAGCACTCTCGAATTGGCTGGCCTGTCAATCCTGGCGATGCAGGAAGCCGTGGAGGCTCGCCTGGGTGAGTTCCTCGACGATCATCTTCCACGATGGCGGCTTTGATCCGAAGTAGGTGGAACGCAAAGCAGCCATGCCGGCGATCATCGCCACGATTGAATGGGCGGCGAGTTCAGGACGGCCTGACTGCATTCCTCGGAGTTGGCGGCCTTCAGCGCTTATTCGTCCAAGTACGGCGAGGGCAGCGCTGACTTCAAGGATGCCGGTGTCAGCCATCTCCGTCTCGCTCAGAGATTCAGCCGACAGGAGTGTCACCAGAAGGCCCCGATGGTCCAAAAAGACGTCGTAGAGCTGTCCGACGAATTGTCGGGCCAGGTCCTCCTCGTCGGTGTCCTGGGGAACAACCGTCTCCCACGTTTGAGCGAAAGCATCGACGAAGCCGGTAAAGGGAGCAACAAGGGCTTCGCGAAACAGGGCTGCTTTGGAGCCGAAATTGCGGAACAGCAATTGTTCGGTGACGCCAGCTGCTCTGGCGATCTCGAGCGTCGTGGTGCTGCGGTAGTCCTGGCGGGCGAACAGGTCGCGGCGCTGCCTCGAGAAGGAGCCGACGCGGCGTGCCTCGAGGCCGCCGCGTCACTGGTGCCGAAGCACCTGCCTTCTTCTTCGGGGCAGGCTGTTGGAGCATCCTCAACCCTTCCTCGTGCTCTGTTGAGCGTCTCGGTATAAGGTAGTGTCCACTACCTAAACGGTGGCGCATCGATCGACCGGGGGGCCGAAATGGGTGCAGTGGTCATGCTGGGCACGCTATTCGGACTCATTGCAATCGTCTTCGCCGTGGTGCTCATCTGGGATCCCGATGCTCGCCGCGCCTCGAGGGACCGCGACCAATGACCAGCGGCCTCACGCCTCAGATGAAGGCATCCATCGCCTTCGCCTGGATTGGAGGGTCTGCGTTCCTCCTTGTTGCCATCTATCTGACCATTCGCCGTCGCCGACTGCACCCGCTGCTGCTTGTCTGCATCGCTGCTATCTCGATCTCGTGGATCGAGGCTCCCTACGACTGGGCCGTGTACGCGCAGTTCGCACCCGGCATCCCTCGCATGCCGTCGTGGTGGCCTTTGGACATGACATGGGGTGGCTTGCCGGCTTCGGTGCCCGTCGGCTACGTCTCCTACTTTGCGACGCCCGCCGTTGCCGGCGCTGCGCTCGGCCGTTGGTTGAGCTCGAAGTTTCAGTGGCGTCTGCCAACGACCCTTCTTTGCGTTGGGCTGGTCGTAGGGTTCGTGTGGGCCGTCTTCTTCAATGGCTTCCTGGGCGCGTGGACCGGAATCTTCTACTACGGCCGCGTTATCCCCGGGCTTGCTCTGAGACAGGGGACCAAGCACCAGTACCCGCTCTACGACGCCCTCGCCATGGGGGTGATGGTGATGGTCTTTGCCTACATCCTCGGAAGAACGGATGCCGATGGACGAACCGTTATAGAGCGGTGGGCCGAATCGAAATCACCTAGCCGACTTCTCTCGAACGTCTTGTCCGTCTTCGGAGTGATCGTCATCGCCAATCTTCTTTACGGCGCTGTCTTCGCTCCCCACCTGACAGCAAAGTTGGAGGGTTGGGAGACCGCTGGTCCCACCGCGAACTTGTTTCAGGGCGTACCGAATCAACCCCTTTACGGGACGGCGCATGGCCGACAGCAAACACTTCGTGAGTTTCGAACACTTGCAAGAGTCGAGGCGACGACGATGCGTCCGCAACTGAACGACAGAGTTCGACCCGCAAACTCGGCGGTCTCAGGTCGAAGAGGGAGATAGTTGTGTCCTACGAAAGCAGCGCGGAGCCGATCAAATTGGGTTACCTCTTCGATTTCCTGCTTCCCGATGGCTATCCCGAAGAGAAGCGGATGGACCTTACGCGGCCTTTCGAGCTGGTCTTTCGCAAGGCCCACGAGAGCGGGCTCCTCGATCGACCCGTAGAGATCACCTTCCGCGAAGTCGAGGGATTACCAAAGGGGAGCGCCAAAGCTGTCATCGACGCGTATGGCGAACTCGTCGACGAGGGCTGTCTTGCCGTCTTTGGGCCAGCGATCACAGACAACGCCGTGCCCACACGGGAGGCTATTGAGTCGAGGTTTCATGTTCCCGCTATCTCGGTCACGGGTTCGGAAGAGTGGCTGGGGGAATGGACTTTTTGCCTCCCACAGGGTTCGATGACCGACGAGCCCATCTTCTGGGCACAACTGCTGGCAAAAGGCGGCCATGTGACAGTGGGTTGCCTGGTCGAACAGTCTCTGATCGGCGAGTCGTACATTCGCAACTTCCGCAAGGCGTGTGCCGCCCAAGACATCAGGGTCGTCGCAGAAGAGTGGATCGCCCAGACCGCTCAGGACGTGACCGGAGCCGTCCGAAAACTCCACGAAGCGAGGCCCGACGCGATCGTCCATTGCGGTTTCGGCTTCGGCGTCCTCCTTGTCAACCCCGCCCTGGCGGCCATCGGATGGGATCCACCGAGGTTCATGGGAACGGCATTCCAAAACGCTTGGATCAATGAACGCATCTGGAATGCCGTTCTGCATTGGACCGGCATCGACCAATACGATCCGGATAATCCGGTCGGACAGCAGTTCCTGGACGAGTTCGAGGCCGCTTATGACAGGCGTCCCGAGTATTGCGTCCCCGTGGTCAACCGCGACCTAGCCACCGTCCTCACGCAGGCCTTCGCCGATGCACATCCGCTGACGCCTCGCGGAGTCAAAGAGGCGCTCGAGCGCGTGAAGATAGTTCCTGCGGCCAGTGGCGCTCCGGGAACGTATCTCTCCTTCGGCAAATGGACTCGGAGCGGATGGATGGGAGCCGGGTACCTCGTTGCTCGGCAGCTCGACCCCGACGGCATCTCGGCACACCTGGTCGATCGATTCGGACAGCTGTGAGCTCCGTCTCGCCTGACGACGTCCCAGCCACAAGCCAGTGGTCGAGCGAGGAGTTCATGCGGACGGGACAACAACAGGCCTGGTATCGGATTGATTGGAGGAGAGATTGTTCCGCATAGCAAATGCCGTAACGGCCGTGATTGTGACTGCTTTGACCACCAGTCTTGTGGTGCAGTCATCGCAGCCAGCGTCAGCGGCGGGCGCTCCCCTTGATGTCACCTACATCTCGTCACTGACTGGACCCGGAGCTTCTGAATACGGCAACTCCCAGCAGGGCTGCGAGGCCCGCGTGGATCTGCAGAATGCCAAGGGCGGAGTCAACGGGCGAATGATCGACCTCTCTGTCGTCGACGATCAGACGAATCCGACCCTGACCTCCACGGCGGTGCAAGGAGCTGTCTCAAAGGGCGCGATCGGCATCGTCGCCAACTCGCCCTTGTTCTTTCTGGCTGCGAAGTACGCCCAGCAGGCAGGCATTCCGGTGACAGGCAATTCGTCTGACGGGCCCGAGTGGGGCGAGCGGCCGTATACGAACATGTTCGACGCCTTCCGCGGGAGCGAAAATCCAAAGATCCCGGTCAACAGTCTCTTTGGTGACTTCCTTAAAAAGGAAGGGGGAACCACTATCGGCGCCTACGGCTATGGGGTATCACCGTTGTCGGCGGACGCAGCGGTTGGTGCCGCCAGCTCGTTTCAACGGGCCGGGGGCAAACTTGGAGTGCTCGACTCAAGCGTCCCCTTTGGCAGTGTCAATTTCGGCACCGAGGCGCTTGTCGCCAAGGATCACCACGTGGACGCCGTGCTCCCGACGATGGACAACGACTCGAACTTCGCTCTCGTGGCTGCAATGCGACAAGCCGGCGTGAAACTTAAGTCCGTTCTGTTCACGGTGGGCTATCAACCCGACGTCATCAATTCACCTGCATGGCCGAGCCTTCAGGGTGACTACTTCCTGTCGCTTGTCCGACCCCTCTCGCTCCCAAACGCGGGAACCGAACAGATGCAGGTGGCTCTCATGAAATACGCTCACTTCACGAAGACAGAGTTCCCTGCGTTTGGCCAAGATCTGTCGTGGTTGGGTTGTGATCTCATGATCAAAGGCCTTGAGTTGGCCGGACCCAATCCCACGCGTACCGGCGTGATCAAAGCACTGCGAGGCGTGAAGTCGTACAACGGGAACGGTCTGCTCCCCGTCACGATCGACTATTCGACCGTCTTTGGGCACGACCTTCCGCAGTGTGGCTGGATACTCAAGGCGCACAAATCAGGTTTCGTTCCGGTGTCGTCCAAACCCTTCTGTGGGACCGACTACAAGGGCACCAGCACGCGGACAGGCTCGTAGGGGAGTGAGGATTGTGACGGTGTTGGGTGTGGCAGGGCAGCGAACTCGATGTTCGCTGCGGGGGCCAGCGCCACAGGCCGCTCAGGCTTCGTAGTAGACCGCGCTACTACAGGGACGTATTCCGCAGCATCAAGTGGACGATTCGTGGACGGAGCCGTACGTCAGCGGTTTACAAAGAACTAGTTACTTCCCCCTGAAAAAGTCGGAATGACTGCGAACCACGTTTGGTGGTCGTCCCCGCCGTATTTCGACTTCGATCCTGGTGGCGGTGGGTCTGATTCGTCCTATTCGGAGGTTGTCAGTGCTCCGATCTTCACCAGGTTGTGGTTGAAGACCCCGTAACCGCACCAGGTGCGGGCGCCTTCGATCCCGTCGATCTGTGTCCGGCTCCAACCGAAGTCCCGTTTGAGGCAGCTGATCCGGCCTTCGCTTCCGGTTCTCCACTTCACCAGGCGCTGGAACTGCGCTCGGTTCTCGACGGCGCGCTCGGGCGCGCTCGGTTTGCCCTTTGTCGGAAGTACCACCGTGCTCACTCCGAGCGCGCTCGAGCTGCTCTCTCACTGCGTTCTCGCCGTAACCGCGATCTGCGGTGACCGCCGTCGGCATTCTTGCGCGTTTGGCGACGCGTTCAACCGCCGGGACGAGCATCGGTGCATCCGCTGGGTTGCCGACCTCGACGTTGTGGTCGAGCACCACGCCGTCCTCGTTGTCGACGACCTGGGCCTTGTAGCCGAACTCGACGGGCTTGCCGAGCCGACCCTTGCGGATGGGACGGGCATCGGGGTCGTGCAGCGACACCAACCGGGTCGCTCCGTCGGGAACCTCGCCACCGAGACGCTTCTCGGTCTGTTCGGCGATCCGGGCGACCCGACCGGCAGTGATCTCCAAGTCGCCAACGATCGAGCAGAGCCTTCTGGGGGCGGCGTCACCGAGCTGCTTGAGCGCCCGCAGAGCGTTCGTGGCCACCTGCCGGGCCTCGTCGACAGCGAAACGAGCGATGCGGACCATGTCGGCGTTGATGGCCAGGACCTCGTCTTTTGCCTCGCCGCTGCGCCGTCGCAGGTTGGCACCGATGGAGCGGGCCCGGGCCCGCATCATCCGAGTGCGGTCCCGCGACCTGGTCCTCGAAGCCAATCCGGCACCCTTGAGCTTCTCGATGCTCTTGGCCATCTTGGCGACACCCTTTGCCAGCAGACCCGAGTCAGTCGGATAGGCGACGTTGGCGGGGACCACGGTGGTGTCGGCGCGGACCTTGTTGGTCTTTAAGACCTTGGCCGCCTGGGCCTTGGCCAACAATGCCTCGTTCAGGCCATCGACGGCGGACGACCCGCACCGGGTGGTAATCTTCATCAACGTGCTCGGGTGCGGCACGGCCGTGCCCAACGGGATCCGACAAAAGCGCTGCCACGAGATCGAATCGGCGACCTCCCGGCACAAGGGCTCGAAGCCCAGGCGATAGCGGTACTTCAAGAACATCAGACGGAGATAGGTCTCGATCGGAACCGACGGACGTCCGAGGGCGGCGTGAAAGTGCGCCCGGAACGGTTCGAAGAAGGCCGGATCGTCGAGCAGGCGGTCGACCGCCTCGAGCTCGGCCGGCATCCCGAGGCACATCTCGGGGAGGATCGCTTCCCACAATGTGGGCTGCGCGTTTACAGTTCTCAACACGATGGCCTCGATCCGTACTAGTCCTACGGTTCGGGGTCATCCTTATCGATTGAGGCTCAAATCGCGAGCATCTAGGGCGACTTTTTCAGGGGGAAGTAGTTAGACGAATCGAATCACCTTGCCAAGGTGAGGGTCGCGGGTTCGAATCCCGTCTTCCGCTCCATCATGGCAGGTCAGAGGCGGTGTTTGAACCCTGACGGAAGCTGACTCTCGCCGGTCTGGCGCGTCGCATCGTGTTCGCCAGAACCGGCTGCTTCTCTCGGCGGTTTGCAAAGTGCGCTCCCGCCGTGGGCGAGGCAGTCATCTGTTAATATAGCGTCGACGCTATGTGGGGTCAGGTTGAACTTGAACCAGAAGTGGGTGAGTGGTTCTTGGGATTGTCCGTCGAGGACGCAGGTCGCGTGCAGTTCCATCGACAGACTCGCTGAGTTCGGTGCCACGCTCGATGAACCTCACACTCGACAACTGGACGGCAAACTTCGAGAACTTCGGTTCCATCTGTCGTGCCGGCCAACACGGATCACATACGGGATTGCGCCGGGGCGAAGGATCATCCTCCTTACAGTGTTCATGAAGACCAACGGCAGGAGCGCAAAGAGATTCGACGAGCGAAGCAGGCGATGGAACGGTGTGCCGCCGAAGGGCATACTCCTGACGAGGAATAGGACATATGGCCAAACGAATGAACTGGGACGATGTTAAGGCCGAGCGGCCTCTTGGCGAAGAGGGTCGTGCCGCCTACGAAGATGAGGCACGGATCAGTGCATTTCGGACTCTCGTGTACCGACTGCGCATGGAGGCAGGGCTGACTCAGGCCGATCTGGCACATCGTATGGGTACCACCCAGTCAGCGATCGCTCGGATGGAGGGTGGGGGGACACGTCCAACACTCGAGACACTCGAAAAGCTCGCGGTGGCCGTAGGGGGAGAACTCGTGGTCTGTGTCGGTGAGAATCTCTCCGAGAATCGCAGTATCGCCAAACTTGTGCGGGACGGTCACGCAGTGATCCGCCATGCCAGCTGAACCGTCAGAATCATGGTCATCGTTCACGGAACAAAGAAATTCCTAGAGCGGACAAAGCGACCCGTCGGAGACACGGACCAACATCCCACTACCGCCTTGGGCAATTGGTATGCGACGGCAGTGTTTTGGAAACCTCACGCGGCGGTTTTCGTCAACGAACGGACGCTGATACCGATAATTGTGCCACTGACCCCTGCTGCCTGCGTGATCGACCGATTTCCCGGTCACGTATCCGCAGTGTTTGCGGGGTTGGGTCTCGACCGATCATTTATCGACTCAGAGATCGCCGAGATGTCCGACTGCCGGCTGGCGAAGACGAAAAGTCGAAGTCTTTTGGGGAGCATGAACGAATTCGTGTATCTCGGCAAGACGTTCAGTGACGACGGCCGGTTTTACGACTCTGTTGAGCTCTCGCTCGAATTGGCGAAAGTACCCTGTGGGCCCCTGTACGGCAGCCACGTAACTCTCGATGATGAACTGCGCGCTTTCGTCGCCGCCTGGGGGGAATGACCGATCTTTTCCCTGCGGGTCCAGGGGTTCGTCGTTAGTAGACCGCTCTACTACAGCGGCTGCTTGATTACGCCACAAGTGGATCACAAGGCCCAGGGTCGGATCATGCCCGGGTGTTGATGGCGATGCATTAGTCACCCAGTCGCTCAAGATTTGCTCGGGCGGTCTTGGTCCACACGAACGGACGCGGGTTCTCGTTCCAGGTTGCGCCCCAGGCGATCACGGTCCAGCAGCCTCGGGCAGAGCTCCTCGTAATCGGGTGACCGACGTGTTGGAGTACACGACGTTCTTGGTCGCCGCGTCGTAGTGCACCATGTAGACCGGACCGAGCGCGTAGGGGCGGCGCGGTCCGAAGGAGATGGGGGCGCCGGCCCCGGGCAGTACCAGGTTCTTGAGTCCATAGCCGGCGTGGACGAAGCTCGAGACCGTCAGGTCCTTGCCGGCCGCCTTGGCGATGTCGGCAAACAGCGCCATGTCCGTGCAGGCGAGCTCCACACTCAACCAGGTGTCCTCGGACTCGGGCACGGTGGCACTGTACGCCCGGATCTGATCCGACGGATAGGCCTTCTTGACGATGTGGACGCACCGCTGGGTCCCGGGGTTGTCCCAGATGGCGGCGGGGGCAGGGAGCGGGCTCGAGGTCACCATGTTTGAGAGGTAGGCCGGGCTATCGTCACTGCCTATGGCGCCTGTGAAGTCAGCCTCGCTGGTCGCCACCCACGGAGGGTTGTAGGTGCTCTGGATGGCCGAGAGACCTTCGGGCCAGTTGGCCGAGCCGTCGCCAACGGCGATGACCTCGTTAACCCCTCGCGACTTGAATCGCTGTGCAATGACCGCGATCTGCGCGTTCGCGGAGGCGATGTCCCCTTCAGGAGCGGAGTCGACCGCCGTGGTCACGACGGGGACGTGGAGCTTGGCCAGCGCCGACTGCACGAGGTCAAGTTCGGAGGCGTCGCCCGCATCGCCTCCGAAGAGCGCCACCTTCTTGTGTTTGAAGAGCCCTTGCTTGTCGTAGACGCGCAGCTGCAGGGGGTCATAGGCCGAGTTCGGCGGCGTGGTGGTGAAGTCCTGGGCCACGCTCGAAGACGTGCCCGCGGCGTAGATCGATGCGACGACGGGCGTGTGGTGCTCGAGGTAGCAGGTGGCCTCAAGCGGCCCGATGGCCGCAAAGACGGTGTCGTCCTCGGTCAGCTGCGTACACGCGGTGGCTGCGGGCGCTGTACCCGTCGGGTTCACCGCCACGAGGTAGGGGACGATCTTGCGGCCGTTGATTCCCCCGTGCGCGTTGATGTTGTCGATGATCGCGTGGAAGGCGTCGGGGACACTGCCCCACGACATGTGAACCCCAACGTCAGTGAGTGCCGCCAGGTCGACGTAAGGGATCCCGACGCGGATGGTCGTCGCGGTGACCCCCGGGGTGTCGCTTAGGTCCGCCGACACCGGATTGACCGCGCTTGCGCACGACAAGGTTACGATCAGCGCCGCAGCGCCGAGCAGGTTGCGCTTTACCATTGTGAAACACCCCCCGGCTCGCCGGTGCAAGCGATCACACTCCGTGGACGAACGATCCGCCGGACCTGTGGGCACACACTGTCGTCCAAGCCCTTTGCCGCGCGAATTTTTGGCACAGGTGCCCCGGAGATGCTCGTCGGGTGGAGGGTCTGTCCGGCCTGCCTGGCGAAAGGGATCACGAGCGCCGGGTGACAGGAGTGGGTGGCCCAGTCCACCAGTTGTTAGGCGGAGGTTGGAGCGAGGACATCCTCAATCTCGAAGCCGACCCGATCAATGTCGGGTTGGAGCGCCACGAGGTCGAAGCCATAAAGTTTGGCGGCATTCTCGAAAAGGACCTTGTTCGCATCCGCTCGGGTCACGCTGGCGTTCCCCACGAGCGAGGCGACCTTTTCAAAGGTACGCGGTACGAAGGACTCGAAGTGGGGATAGTCCACCCCGAACATGGCGGCATCCGCTCCTATGTGGAATCCGGGAAGCGGATTCTGGAGGGCGTCCTTGCCGACGAGCTGATCGATTGGGAGCTGGCGCGCGTCGAAGGGGGACACGCCGACGAAGCAGTTAAGCCCGAAGTATTCGCTGGGCTGCTTGGCGACCGTACGCTCCCGCTTCATGAACTGAGCGAAAGCCATCCAGTCGTCGCTCATACTCAAGGTCATGTCGAGGTGGGCAATGGCTGGAACCAAGAACATGACCTGGGTCTCGACGAACGCCACCTTGAGGTCAAGAAAACGGTCGAACACCCCACCGGCGATCATCTGCCAAAGTGACCGGGCAGAGTAGAACCCGTTCTCTACCGACACCGTGAGGATCATTGCGAACCCAGGGGCGCTGTAGCCGGGAAGGCCGGCACCACCGTGTTGGCTGATAGGTAGACCGACCTCTTCGATGGCGGCCCAGATCGGGTCGAGAAGCGGGTCGAAGAAGTTGGTGCCGCCTGGCTGCAACGCAGGCATCATGATCCCGCCGAGACCGTGCTCTTTGGCCCAACGAACGTCGGCCACCGCCTGATCGATGTCGTCAAACGACACCACCGCCTGACCGGCGCGTCGACCGGGGGCCTCGGCGCAAAAGTCGGCCAGCCATCTGTTGTAGGCCCGTCGACCCTCAGCCTCAAGCTCGGGGTTGGCGGCACGGCCGACGTCCTCGAAGCGGTTGACTTGGAATGGCTGGCCATTGGGGAACAGGACCTCGGCGACGACACCCTGGCCCTCCAAGGTCTCCCAGCGTGCCTTGGAGTCCCACTGTGCATCGAAGCCGTATTCAGGGTTCAGGTTGCCGGCGTCGGGGATCCCGTCCAGCTCGGCTGCCTTTACCGACGCGTCATAGTCCTCGAGATGTTTCTTCTGTATGTACTCCCGGTACCCGGCCCGCGAGGCCTTCACGTGACCGTCGACCGAGATGATTGCCGTCTTGGCCATGATGCCTACCCTCCCCCGAGCACGCCCCCCCTCCAGTGGGCCTTGTCCCAGCGGGGAAGACTGCTCTCTAAAGCAGAGTACACGAGCAGCTGGTCCAGGCGGACCTGGGATCACCCGGGCCAGGGGGCTACGCCGTTGGTGGACTTTTGCGTGCTCGAATGTCGCGCGGGAGGGTTGCCGTAGCCGGGGATTCGATTCATATGGCCTCTCCGTGGCGGGAGGTGAGTCGTCACAGCCGCTGGTATCGGGCAGTTATGGCAAAGCATCCTCGAGGGGGGCGAACCTCCTGAAGCTGCGTTGAAGTTTCTCTCGCAGTGTTAGTAGACCGCGTTACGACAGGGTGGACTCGATGGACACAGTGGAAGCTGGATGGACAGAGCGGCACGACCGGGAGAGGTGGGGGCCCCATGGATGAAAAACACCACCTTGCCAAGGTGAGGGTCGTGGGTTCGAATCCCGTCTTCCGCTCTCGGAACTGGATCGCGCCGAGGCTGGATCACACAGACCAGGATCGCGACCCGATCGTCGAACGGCGGGCCGTTGGTGTCTACAAGCCGAGTCCAAGGTCGTCGCCGTGGTCTTTCGTCTGTCGCTCGATGGTGCGATCGAGAATTTGGTAGCGCCATGACGTCGACCACTCCCGGATGGTGGCGTAGATTTCGTCGGGCACGTCGAAGAGATCACGATCCAGGCGATTGAAGGCGGCTAAAGCCTCAGCGAAATGTCGCTGATCAAATCCGCGGTCTTTCTCAGCCGCGAGCGCCAATAGCCGATCGTAACCAAAGATCTGAGATAGAGCGAAAACGTCGACAAAGTCCCTTGCCGCAGCCCGTCCGAAAAGTGCCAGGGTCTTGTCTGCGGCAAGTTCTTCCGAAGCGATCATCCGCCCTAGCGGAGTTTCGATCTCTGGTCGAAGTCGTGCATCGCTGCCAAGGTCAACCTCGCAGATCTCGCTGCCCTCAGACACTTCGAGTCGAACGAATCCTGGAGCGTCAACACGCCGAATGACATTCATCCCCTTCGATTGAAGCGCACTTTCGACCTCAGGAGCCACCCGGTTTACCGAAGTGGCATCGACAGTGAAAAAATCGAGATCTCGTGTTCGCCGATCAACGAGTCCTTGGGAGATGAGTGCTGCCCCACCCGCCAAGGCAAAGCCTTCACCCTTAACCACTTCCGATACTGCAAGGGCAATTCTCTGCTGCAGATCCGTTAACACGCCAGATCGACGCCGCGGAGTCTCCGAAGGTGTCCGGACCAAGCAGCACGTACGTGAGGTGGCAGCCACAGGTCCGGCCAGAGACGTACGAGTTCATCGATGTCAATGAACCGTCGAACGTCGTCCTCGGTGCCTTCGGTGAGGACCATCTCGTAGACCTGGATTCGCTGACGCCGATTTGCGAGATCCCACTTTCGATCCGGTCCGCTCCAGAACACGTTGACTGGCAACGTCACGACGCCATGTTCTGGAGCCTGATCGGAGCGTCCAAAATCATCCGGCAGGGCCACAGGCCGCGACCAGCCATCGCGCTGACGGTTGTGGCTGGTCTGAGTATGCACGTTTCTATCGTACGGTCGCCGCAAGTGGTTCTGGAACATCCAGGCGCTTACGTGGCTAGATCCTTGGCCTACAGCTCGGTAGTGGACCGCTCTACTACGAACTCGTCTTCAGGCGGACTGGATGGAAATTTCGTGGACGGAGTAGCAGCCCAGGGACTTGACTGGACCCCAAGGACGAATCGCCACACCTTGCCAAGGCGAGGGTCGTGAGTTCGAATCCCGTCTTCCGCTCGATACGACCAGGTGGAGGGTGGTATTCAACCCTACAGGGAGCTGACCGTCATCCGATTCGCGACGCCGCATGGCGTTCGCCAAGACGGCTGGTTTCGAGCCGCGGAGCGATCGACATTCTTCGTCCCGGCGACCTCGGGTACCGTCAATCGACGATCACCACGTTTCGACCCATCGCCGCACGCGACTCCATCGCGCCGACGATCTCGGGTAGCGCCGAAAATGAGGAAGTCGAACCTGCAATCGGACGAATCGTCCCGGCCGCGATCATTCTCAAGAGGTCCTCATGGACCCGTGCGCCGTCAGCATGCGACGGGAAGTTCAATCCGGTCGCTCGAGGTCAACGCGGGCCAACACGTCGTGGTGATGGGCGCGACCGGCGGGGTCGGCGGCTGCGCGGTGCAGATAGCCCTCTCTCGCGGCGCACATGTCATCGCGACCGTCCGTGGCGACGCCGACGAGGCGAGTCATCTCGGAGCCGAAGAGGTGTACGACAGCCAGTTCGTCGACGTGATCGATGCTCTCCACGCCGATCACGTCGACGGCGTCGATGCCGTCCTTGACCTAGTCAGCGGCTCTGCCGCCATCCGCCGCGACGCCGAAGTCATCCGGCCCGGAGGGCACCTGGTCTCGACCATCTTCGCTGCGGACGAGGGTTGGTTTGCTGAGCGCCATATCACCGCCCACAACCATTCCTCCAATAAGAACCCCCTGATATCGCCTCAAGGGCTGGCCACGGTCGCACAGTTGCTGGCAGATGGCACGATCACCTCTCGAATCAGCTCCACTGTTGAACTGATGTGGAACGGCTTGTCAAGTGGGTACAACCAGGTTCTTTGTGGGCGCGCCGAACCAGAGGTTCGGCGCATGGATGCTTTCTGGCAGGCGACGGGGTCCCGACGTCAAGGTGCAGCGCCCGCAGCGCAGCGAGGACGAACGACCTTGATGATGGGGTGGCGGCTGCTACGCCTCAGCCCCGCGTGATCGTGGCGGGGGACGAATGAGAACTCGACCATGCGCCGGGACAAAGTGGGTCGGCGGACCGCCACTCTGATGTACGCGGGTTCTCACCGCAGGTCGGCGATGCGCAGGATGGTGCCCCTCACTAGGAACGCGTCCCGGATCACTCCGGGTCGCATAGATCAAACGGGGATCTTCCCTGCCGCGGCGGTTGCCCCGGCGCATGGTGGAACTCTCGCTCATCTCCGCGCCGCGGAGGTGGCGAGCTGGTTGGTCTTGGTCACCTCACGCGGCCATCTCGGCCCAGAGGAACCCGCTGAGCTCTCGGGCGATGGCGGTGACCACGATGTTGCGCGAGCTCTTGCGCTCGGCCAGGCGGCGGAACTTGGCGCAGAGATGGAGTTGGGCGGCCCAGGCCCGGGTGACGGTGTCGTGGCCGGCAGCGCCCCTGGCGCTTCTTGATCGTGGCCCCGACGGCGGGACGGTGCTGGTAGGACCAGGCGGACTCGACGAGCTGGGTGCGCAGGTGGATGTTGCCCGACTTGGTGATCCGGCCCCGCACTTTGCGCTCGCCACTGGAGTACTCAGAAGGGACGAGTCCGCAAAAACCCATGAGCGAGGTGGCACGGGGGAAGCGCCGCCAGTCACACACCTCGGCCGAGAGGGTGAGCGCGCCGAGCTCGCTGATCCCCCGGTAGGCGCTCAGTCGGGAGACCGCTTCGGCGAAGGGCCCCTGCTCGAGGTAGATCTTGAGGTCGGACTCGACGGCGCCGAGGTGGGCGTCGAGTCCGGCCACGATGGCCCGGTAGTGCGAGTAGGTCGACCTGAGCGCGGCGTCGTCGAAGTGCGCCTGGCGCAGCCACGCCTCATGGGCGAGCGTCCAGGCCACGCCGCCTCGATAGACCTGACCATGGCGGAGCAAGAACTTACTGAGCCGGTGCCGACAGCGGGTGCGATCGATGACCAGGTCGGCCCGGGTGCGCGCCAGGTCGCGGATGGCCTCTTCGCCAGGCGTCGGGATGTGCACCGCGGTCAGCTCGCCGGCCCGGTAGAGGTGGGCGAGGCGCCGGGCGTCTCGAGCGTCGGTCTTGATCTTGGCGCCCGGTGCGCTCGGGATCAGCGACGGAGCGATCACCTCGGTCGCCACACCCAGACGCCCGAGGAATCGGGCCAGGTCATAGCCGGTCGGGCCCGCCTCGTAGCAGAGGCGTACGAGCGCCGGTTCACCGAGCGTCCCGACAAAGCGCCGCACGCTCGGCTCGTCGTGGAACCAGCGATCGACGACGGGGGTCTCTTTATCCGGGGTGAGCACAGCTGAGGTGATCGAGTCCCGGTGGACGTCGAGGCCTACCCAGGTCGTCTTCGAGGAGGCAGAATTGGCTTTGGACACGGTCGGCTCCTTCCGTATGTTGGCTCGGTCCACGTCATCGTGGGCAATCCACGTATATGCGGAATCGAGCCGGCCGTTCCATTGTCACTAGCCGCCGCCGCGCGGGTGCTGGACGACCTCGGCCGTGGCGGCCTGCGCGGCAAGGCCGTCATCCATCTCTGAATGGGACCTCAGCGGCCCGGGACGCGGTTCGTTGTAGTCAATCGCAGTCGCCAACGTCGGGAAATCATAACGGCAGGTGTCGTCTTTCGGCGATAGTAGAGCGCTCTACTACAGCGGCGTACGGGGTGGATGGGCTGGAAACTGGGTGGACGGAACAGCACGACAGGGGAGTGTGGTCGACTACCGAGACGAAAAACACCACCTTGCCAAGGTGAGGGTCGCGGGTTCGAATCCCGTCTTCCGCTCCACATGGCCTAGACCCCGTTTCGGGGACCATGGTTATGAGAGTTTGGTCGTGAGCTACCAGGAGGTAGTCCATGCCCAAGCAATATGCGAGGGAATTCCGTCGAGCCGTCTGTGTGCGGCTCCTGGCAGGTGAAGAGAGGTGAGCTCGCTGGCCAAGGGGCTCTTCGGATTCGGGCGGGGAGCCCGTCCTGACCAGGATCACCCCGAGCGCGACGAAGGTGCCTCAAGCTTGAGGTGTGAGCCAACAACCAAGAAGCACCTTCGTTCTTCGCGACCCTAGTGAGATTCTCGGAGCCCTTGTCGGCCTCAAAGACGTGGTCGTCCTGCACTACGAACGCCGTGGGCCCGACGTCGAACTGGCGATCGAGCAGCTGATCCGCCAACCGGTGCGCTGCCGGAGCTGTGCGGAGCCGGCCCAGGTCAAGGAACGTCCGGTCGTCACCTACGTCGACCTGCCCGTCTATGGCACCCCGATGCGCCTCGGGTGGAAGAAGCACCGGATGCGCTGGCCGAACCCACGCTGCACGAAAGACGCCCGACGTTGCCGCCGTCGGTCGGGTTCACTATGAGAGTGATGACCACGAGGAGACCCCATACAAGGAACCACGGATCCCAGAGGTATGCGTGCCAAGCCAACGCCAGCCTGTCGGCCGTCCTTCCTGGATGGATGACACCGGCTTGGACCAGCAGGCCCACCGAAGTGAGGACGAACCCGTAGATCATGAGCGCTGCTCCCTCCGCCCATGCCAACCTCCTGAACCGGCGGTGCCATTTCGAGCGCCGAGCGGGGCGGCAGGCTTGCAGCGGGATAAGTACGCACACAACCTTGAGGACCACCGCGGCGCAGACGGCCAGTACCATTCGGGCGCTCTGGCGGTCAGTATCCAGCGAGGTACCGACGGTGGCGAGGAGCCACCGGCCGCCGAGTACCCAATAAGCGCTGACCACCGTGTACGTCAGGCCGACAACCAACGCGGCTGTCGCCGCCCACCATCCGAGCTGATAACGGACATCGGGGGCCGCGGGTTCCCGAGATGAGGGCTCTACTGCTTTGGTATCTGCCTTCCGGTGGGGTGCCGCCCGGTGTGTGTCCCGCCAAGAACAGAAGTTCTCACGACCGACTGTTGTCCGTTGTGCCACTCTTATCTGGATCCTGCGGATCTGACTATTGCTGCAAATTGCGTCCGATCGTCCAACATCAAGTTGTGATGCGCGTTGGGGAAGACGGTGAGCGTGCTATGCGGAATCTCCTGATGTAGTGCGTCGGCAACGCTCAGATTGAGGTTGGCATCCCGGGCACCCCAGACGATGTGAACAGGAACGTCGAGGGACGTGAGGCTGGGCACGCGGGCAGCATCGTTCGTCACGGCCGAGAATAGATTGCCCGCGAAGGAGCGAAGCGGCCCCAGAGTGCTGGGTTTGGCGAGGAACTGTCGGGTGAAGAGGGGAACGAACTTCCGAGCAGTTGAGCGGTTGGCAATGAAGGTCGACTCCTGCCAAGTGAGCAGATCATCTAGGAGGCGAGGATCGTTTGACAGCCCGTTCATCAGACTGTTGAGCCCGTATGCGGTGCCGGGGGAAGCGGTCCGAGCGAAGCCGTTATCGGCCACTGACCTAGCGCGAAGATGCCCGCAAGTGTCGGCGGCCCCGATCCCGCCACAGGGGCGTAGAAGCCGTTTGAGAGGACGATCGAAGCGACGCGACCGGGGTGATCAAGTGTCCAGTTGAGCACCGCCGGGACGCTCGCGTCGTGCGCCACCAAGACGACGGGGCCGAGGTGGAGGTCTTGGATCACCGCGTTGAGATCCTGTTCCTGGCCAGCGAAGGTGTAGGAGTAGTGAGCCGGTTTGCTCGACCGTCCCCACCCGAGGAAATCAAAGGTCACGACCTCACGCCCTCTGAGCAGCGGCACGACGCTGTCGTATAGGTGGTGGTTGTCCGGGAAGCCGTGGCAGAGCACGATCGCGGGTCCGCGACCGGGCTGAACGTAAGCGGCGATCCGGTAACCGGCGCGTGGGATCCATACCAGCTTCATTGACGCCGGTGCTGACAATGCCGGTGCTGTAGAAGAAGCCGGTGCTGACGATGCCGGTGCTGGGAGGCTGATCGTTGCCGCGACCATCGCGGTGATGGAAATCAGTGCCATCGCTGCAGCGGCCCGAAGCCGGTCGCGGCCGTGACCTCGGCACCAGCGGCTACTGGAGAGATGTGACCTCTCGTCTCGAGCACAGGTGAATGTCACAGTCTTGGTGTCCTTTCGGAGTGTTGGCCTAGTTGACCGTTCGTGCAGGTTGGAGGTCATCGGGCCTCTCCTTGTGCCGGCACGAGAGGGATGGCGAGCGGCCGGGCAGTTTCGGCTCTGCGCAAAGCGACATCGGAAGATGACGGTGCCTGTTCTGGGTTCTCCTTCAGTGGTCGGGCTGGCAGGAAGAGCGCTGCCATCAGCGCTCCGATCACAGCCACTCCAGCTGCCACCACGCAGCCGACGGCGAGGCTGTGCAAGAACGCTCCGCTTGCGCTGCTCGCCAGTGCGCTTCCGGCGTGGGGAAGGCCAGCACTGGTCAAGCTGCGTGACGCGATGAGCGCACCACCGACCGACTCCTTAGCAGTAGAGATGGCCCGCACCGGAAGATGGGCCGGCGCCGTCGAGGCGAGTCGGCTCGAGTAGAGAGAGGCGGCGATGCTCCCGATCACAGCGACACCGAGGGTCCCTCCGAACAGGCGAGTCGCGTCGTTGACCGCCGAGCCGACGCCAGCCTTGGCCTTGGGAACCGCACCCATGATCGCCTCGGTTGCGGGAGCGCTCGTCAGTCCCATGCCCGCGCCGAGCAAGAGCATCTGGAAGACGATCGTGGTGTAGGAGGTCGACGCCGATACCGTGGCCGTCCACAAGAGCCCCGCCGCGAAGGACAGCAGGCCAGCGGCCACGATCACCTTATTGCCGATTCGAACCGCCAGCTTTGTGCCGACGACTGATGTGACTGCGACAGCACTCGCCACCGGCAGGAGGCGCAACCCAGTGCTGAGGGGACTAAAGGCCTTGATGAACTGAAAGTACTGAGTGACCAAGAAGATGAACCCCTGGAGTACGAAGAACGAGATCGCTACCGATCCACTTGCCGCGGTAAATCGGGGATTGCGGAACAGCGACACGTCAAGCATCGGGTGATCGGTCCGGCGCTCGAAGAGGACAAAGAGGGCTAGCAGAATCACGCCTGCGGTCATGGTCGAGATGGCAGCGGTCGACCCCCATCCCCAGTCCGGAGCCTCGATGACCCCAAGGATCAGGACCACCATTGCGACCGACGAAAGCCAAAAGCCTCGCCAGTCGACTGGTGGAGTCAGCGGATCCCGCGAGGTGGGAACTGCCCAGGCGACGAGGAGTCCAATGGCGAGGGCGACTCCAGCCATGAACGCGAAGATGCTTCCCCACCAGAAGCGCTCCAACAGCCAGCCACCCACGATCGGACCCATGGCGATCCCCACTCCTGTGGTGGCACCCCAGAGCCCGATGGCCTTGGCCCGCTCGCCGCGCTCGGTGAAGACGTTCACGAGCAGCGAGAGGGTGGACGGGAACATGAGGGCCGCGCCAAGACCCATCACGGCGCGAGCTGCGATGAGCTCGGTGGTGGTGTCGACCAGCGCCCCCGCCAGACTGCCCGATGCGAAGACGGCCAAACCGACGAGCAATGTGCCCTTCCGGCCCTGCCGGTCGCTCAGACTGCCCGCCGCGAGAACAAACGCCGCGAACACCAGGCTGTACGAGTCGACCACCCACTGCAGCTGGGTGGTGGTCGCGCCAAGTGTGCGGACCAAGGTGGGGAGGGCGACGTTGACGATCGTGACGTCGAGGCTGATGATGAATGCCGCCAGGCTCAAGGCGACGAGGATCCCAAGTCGGTTGCGCCCTCGCTGTGCGTCGGCCGACGTGCTCACGATGCGTGCCTTTCCACTCGGTCATGTCGGATCCGGACGGCCGTTGGCGCCGTAGCCGGGATGCCTATCGATGCGGGTTCGGGTGCCGTTGCCACGGCGGGGGGGTTGTTCCGCACCGGAGGTGGATCAGCTGCTCGGCGGACCGCGAAGATCCGATACCGGCCCGTAGACGAGGACGCCTGGACCTTGAGCGATCTCGCGCCTCTCGATCTCCGTTGGTTGGCTGCCTGTTCCCGCAGACCGCGAGAGCGCTGAGCAGCCAAAGCTCGCAACACATCTGGGTGCATCTGCCACCTCCTCCGGGTTGGGTCGACGGCGGTGGCTTTATTTTATAAAGGAAGAAGCTCTAGAAAGTCAAGGCTTGCTAATAGATTTTTTCAAGTGTATGCTTTTGGCCATGCGTTCCTACGACCAGTACTGCGCCCTCGCCAAAGCCCTCGATGTGGTCGGAGACCGGTGGACTCTCCTCATCGTGCGCGAGCTGCTGGTTCGCCCCTCGCGCTACAGCGAGCTCCAGGACGGCCTGACAGGCATCGCCACCAACCTCCTCGCCGAGCGGTTGCGCCAGCTCGAGGGTGCGGGGGTCATCCGTCGTGACGCAGAGAGCCGCTACGAGCTCACCGATCGGGGTCGAAAGCTGGGAACGGCCGTGCACGAGCTGGTCCGTTGGGGCGCGCCGTTGATGCTCGCAGGTCAGAGCACCGACGCGTTTCGAGCTCGGTGGCTCGAGCTTCCCCTCGAGTTGATGTTCGGTGGCATCGACCCAGGACGGCCCGACATCCAGATCGAAGTCCGGACGGCCGACGAGATGCTAACTCTGCAGTCAGCGGCCGGCAGCGTGGAGGTGCGCACTGGTCCGGCGCCGTCGCCCGACGTCGTCGTCACCGGCTCGCCAGAGCTCATTGTCGGACTGATGTCGGGCGCCCTCGACAAGGACGCCGCCCTCAGCCAAGGCGTGAGCATCCTCGGTGATTTCGCCGATGTCGAGCGATTGCGTCGAGACGACTGGCTCACTCCGCCTGCCGAGGACCGCCCTCGCCGCCGGACGGAGACCTCCCCAAGCGTTAGCGAACGTCCAACTTGATCCCGTGATTCAAACCTCCAATAGCAGAAAGGACACTCCCATGACTGAACCGACGCTGACCATTCATGATCGCCTCGTCGAGACGGCGAACAGCACTCTCTTCGTACGCGAGGTCTCCGGTGACAATCCGCCGATCGTGCTCATGCATGGCTTCCCCGACGATCACACGATCTACGAGCGGCTCCTGCCGTTGCTAGGCCCGAGACGGGCGGTCGCGTTCGATTGGCATGGCTACGGTCGATCCGGGCGCTCAGAGCTCGGGGGTTTCTCCATGAAAGAGCACGTTTCCGAGTTGGAGTCCTTGCTCGACGCGCTCGACATCGAGCGAGCGGTGCTCGTCGGTCACGACGCCTCTGGACCCGATGCCGTCGCGTTCGCCGTCGCACATCCACAACGGGTCGCCCATCTTGTGCTCCTCAACACGATCTTCGGTCACCTGCCTTCCTTGGTGCTTCCTGAGATGATCCGACTGCTTGCCGACCCGGACCTGATCCCGCTTGCCGACGCGATGGTCAATGACGAGGCGCAGCGTCTCTGGTTACTCCAGGTCACCGCCGATCACTGGGGTATGGATGCCCTCGACCCGCAGGGCGTGGCCGTGCAGTCGATCCTGCCGCAGTTCTTCGGCAGCGCCGATCAGCCTGACGCCCTTGCCGCCATTCGCACCTGGACGGCCTATTTGTTCGATTCTCTGCACGAGGAGGACAAACTCGTCGACAGCGGCGCACTTCGTGATCTGAAGGTCCCGGTCTCGATCATCTTCGGCGAATCGGATCGCTATCTGAACCCATCCCTGGCACGCGAGATCGCCCTACTGTTCAGCGACCCGTCTCTTCACCTGGTGCCAGGCGCTTCGCACTGGCCTCAGCACGATCAGCCTCAGGTCGTGGCTGATCTCCTGGCCGACATTGCGAGCAACTGAGCCAGCGATGAGCCTCGACCAACAGTACGCAACCGGCCTCTCCAGGCGCCACATAGAGGAAGCCCTTGTGGCGGCCGGCCTGGACCTCGATCACCTACAGCGCGGGGATCTCGCACCACTTGAGGATTTCCACACCATGGGTCGCATCGCGACCAGCCAACTCGCCGAGCTCGCTGAGATCGAAAGCAGTGACGAGGTCCTCGAGGCCGGCAGCGGTGTTGGCGGCACGGCCCGCTATGTCGCCGACCGGTTCGGCTGCTGCGTCACGGCAGTCGATCTCACCGGGGAGTACTGCGACACCTCCCGGTGGCTCAACCAGCTGGTCGGCTTGAACGGCCACATCTCGGTGCATCGGGGAGATGTGACGAACCTGCCGTTTCCCTCGGCCAGCTTCACCGCCGTGATCAGCCAACACGTGCAGATGAACGTGGCCGACAAAACCCTTCTCTACCATGAGGCCCACCGCGTGCTGCGGCCACGAGGGCGGCTCGCCATCTGGGACATAGTCGCCGGCACACCGGGCGAGCTAGACTTCCCCCTGCCGTGGGCTGATCAGCCGTCGCGGAGCCATTTGGTCTCCGCCGGCCAGTTGCGCGCCACGATCGAATCTGTCGGCCTCGCAGTCACCCGCTGGAGTGACAGGACGGACGAAGCAGTCGCGTTCATGGAGATCTTCCTGGGGGCTCCTCCTGGCCCACTCGGGTTGCATGTGTTCGTTGACAACTTCGTTCAAAAGGCGAACAACCTCGTGTGTGGCCTGTCCAACGGTCGGCTCCATGCCGTGCAAGCCGTCGCAGAGGCCAGGTGATCTCTTCAGCCCACCCAGCAGTTTCGACCAAACAATGACCACGCCTGACCTGTTCCGGACACCAAAGGGACCACAATGACTCTGAGAGTCTGCAAACACATTGATCTTGCGGTGGTGACCTTCGACAGCCGATCGGACTTCGAATCGACAAGAGCCCGCTTCGACGAGCGAGTGCCACTCCTTGACCCGAGCGTCACTGCAAACCTTGTGATCTCTCAGCCTGCGTGGTCAGAGGTGGAAGCCACGATCACCTCGACGCTCGGTCCGTCAGGTTTTCTGGCTGTCTCCCGGCTCGACCAGGGGGCACTCATGAGCCTGCGCGGTCCCGCATTGCAGGCGACCCAGTACCTGGTCGGGAACCCGTTGATCGCCACTGAGGTCATCGGCAGCGTGCGCGAGGGATCCCTCTTTGCTCCGTTTCAAGCATCTGTCTACGCGGACCAACGCGGCGTGCATGTCTCCTACATGCTCCCGTCTAGTCTCTTCATCTCCTTGGACGATCACGGGGTAGCTGCCATCGGAGAACGACTGGATGTCAAGATGGAGGACACAGTGTTCGACGTGTGCGACCTGGTGTGAGCACTGTTACCGGTCCGCTGGGAGACGCACTCGGCGCACCGACCGCACAGAAGGGGGCGCCGGGCACGGAGCATCACACTTCGCTGAGCTCGGGTCAGTTCACATCCCAGTTGGTTATCGGGAGCTGACAGAAAGGCGGTGTTTTGGACCTTCCGGAGTGCCGCTGCCCCGTCATGCCGGCCCGGGGACTGTCATGGGCGTAGCGTAAACTGGCATGCGCAGATCGGTCGGCGTTGTGCACAACTGGCGGCTCGTTCGGGTCGATGACGATGCGGCGGTAATGAACGCGGCGTCGCTCGTGAAACAGGTCATCGCACACTTGGCGCTCGAGATGATCGCGGACCTCGACGAGCCCGTCCTCGGCGACATCACTGTACGTCACGTGCTTACTCACACCACGGGGCTTCCGAACTGGCGCCCAGAAGGACAACCTCTCGAGCCACTGCGCCCACCTGGCCAGCGCTGGGGCTACTCCGGCGAGGGCTTCGTCTTGCTCCAAGAGCACCTCCAAGGACGCACCGGTGTGTCGATCGCCACGCTTGCCAGCGAGCGGGTCTTCGGACCCCTCCGCATGGATCAAAGCTGTCTCGCCGACCCTGAACCCGGCTTTCACGGCTACCGGCCGCTTTTGACCACAGCCGCTGACTACGGGACCTTCTTGGCCTACGTTCTCCGGCTCGACGATGCGCGTTGGCAGCCGCTCTGGCGCATCGATGACGAACTCGCTTGGGGCGCAGGCTGGGGCATCGAACTCGGTCCGCCTACCCATGGGTGGCAATGGGGGCTGAACAATGACGCAAGCAACTTCGTCATCGGTTGCCCTTCGACCGGCGACGGTGTCGTAGTTCTGACAGACGATCCCGAGGGCCGAACGTACTACCGAGCCGTCGTTCAGCGGGAGCTTCCGGGTGATCACGCGTCTCTCCGGGTCGAGCAGAACCATACTTGGCTCGAACTGACCAACTGAGCGAATCGTGCCCGGATCACCGGGCTGTGGCGACTTTGGCCAGCTATCGCGCTGGTAACTGCTGCAGCGCCCAGGTATTGCCATCTGGATCACTGAAGGTGACGAAGGAACCCCACGGCTGAACGTCCACCTCGCTCGCTGTGATGCCGTTGGCTATGAGGTGTTGTCTGGCTGCCTCGACATCTTCGACTACAACCTGCACTCCTCTCTGAGAGCCCGGCGTCATATCCGTGACACCTGTTCCGAGCACCACTGAGCAGGCGGACCCGGGAGGGGTGAGCTGTACGAAGCGCAACGCGTCGTTGACCTGGTGGTCATGGTCGGCAGAGAAACCAACCTGGTTGACGTAAAAGTCCTTAGCCCGATCAACGTCGGTTACGGGAATTGACACAAGCTCAAGTTTCCAGTCCATCGCTGTAATCTATCGTTCGGCGTCGTTGGCCAGATGCAGATCCCGAAGTGCCCCAGTCCCCGTTGTCATCGGTCGAGAACCTGACCGTAGATACGTTCGACCCCGAGCTCGACTGCCATCCGATGGTCGGCCAGCATGTCTTTGCCGAAACCGTGCCATTGTATTGCAGCCCCGAGTCCGTTATGGATCTCGAACAGCTTCTCGATCGCGTCATCGTCCGTCTCTCGAGCCACAGCCAACGAAACGGGTCCGGCCACGACGGCGAAATTGAAGAAGTCGGGACCAGATACATGGAGCGATGCCCGGGGGTCACGCAGGAGGTTGCGGCCCTTGATCCGATCGGTCGTAGTCGAGAATCGGACTCGCTGTGTCGAAGGGTCCGAGAGGTAATAGATGTTCGAGAGTTGCGTTGCGCTCTCCGGCGACCATCTCCCACAGTCGTTGTCCGGTCATCTTGGCTTCCTCCTCGCACCTTGAGTCTTGTGCGTGCGGTAGTAGACCGCTCTACTACAGGGGCGATTTGAGTCGGTTCGGGTGGACAAATTGTGGACCGACCCGCACGTCAGCAGATCCAAGGGAACTGGATCGACGAATACCACCACCTTGCCAAGGTGAGTGTCGCGGGTTCGAATCCCGTCTTCCGCTCTCATAGAACGTGCAGGGAGAAGGCAAGGCGGCGCACGCGAAGCGGCACCAAACCGCCGCGCAGCTCCCGACCGACCGGCACCGACCGACCGGGACGGGCCGCCGGCGCGCACGCCGACCGGGCACCACGCTGGCAGAGCCGCAACGGCGCCGGACCGCACCCCACCCGAGAAGCGGGGCGCGGGGCACGCGGAGGCGAGGGGCGGGGCTTGGGGGCGTGGGCAGGAAGATGAGAGTCGCCCCTAAGTGCACCATGGTGGCAGGACCATACTCCAGGACTTCCACGTCTCAGGCCGTGGCGGGACGTCCAAATGCTGCAGCAACACCAGCGTCGTCGGCAAACGTAAGTGCTTCACCGGCATCCCACGTCCACGGAGTCCCCAACCACTCTTGGCCTTCTCCTGGGCCATCGATCTGCAACTCGTGCATGCTGCGCCGACGATAGATCACGATTCGGGGTTCTCGATGGTTTGGGTCAAACACATCCCCTGAGATCTGGAGAAAGGAGGTCATGAAGGTGTCCCACATCTGAGCCGCCAGGTCGGGGTCGGTGGCTTCGAGTAACTGGTCACCGATTGTCTCGTCAAAGCCCATAGCGATGAGAGCATTGTCCCCACTACTCCAGTGACGGGTCTGCCCCCATATACGCCAATCGGTTCGGTGACGATGCCGCTCCCAGGATCTGCCTCATTCCGAACGTCGGCGCCCGGCCCCAACGCCAGAGGGCCTGGCCCCTATTCCCCGTCTCGCGTAGGAGCGGGCACTAAGGTCCCGAGTTTGACGCTGTACACAAGGAGATTTGGGTGCCCTAGGGGATAGGGTTGATTGGGCCCGAACGACACTGGTTCACTCGATCCGGGAAGGGTGACGTTGCGGAGCCCATAACCCGCCTTGGTGAAACTGGCCACCGTCAAATCCTTTCCAGCGTGATCCGCGATGGCAGCAACGATGGCCAAGGTCGCGGCATACCGATACCACTGCTGCATACGTGGCATTCGAGCTGTCCGCTGCAGCGGCAGGGATATTTGGGCTGGGGGGCGGGGAAATGGGGTCGGACGGGTACGCCTTGTGAACGATCTTGTAGCACTTTTGGATCGCAGGCTCTTGCCACGCTTGGTAGATCGAAGGGCTGGGATCGGAAGTCATCACGTTGTCGTAGTAGGGATTCCCTCCCTTGGCCGCGGCAATGTCGGAACTGATCGACGCGTAATTCGTCGCGATCCACGGCGGCTTGTACGTACTCTGAATACCATCGAGCGCTCGGGGCCAAACTGTCGCACCGGAACCACCGACGGCAACCACTTCGTTGACACCTTCGCTCTTGAAGCGGAGGGCGATTGTTTGGGTGTCCTGATCGACGGCGGCGGTATCTGTTGCCGGTGCATCGTCTCCTGCGATCTGCACCACGTCGACGTGCAGTTTCTTGAGGTCCGACTGGACCGACATTGCTTCAGGACCATCAACGCCCGAACCGTAGTAGATGCCAACCTTCTTGCCTTTGAATGCTCCGGCCTGCTTGAAGGCAGCGAACTGAATCGGATCGTACGCTTCGTCCGGTGGTGTCAGATCAAAGTCAACTGCAGCATTCGCCGGCAGTGTGCCCGGCAGCGTGCCATCGATGACTGGCGTGTCGTGGGTCGCTTGGTAGCAGTCCGGATAGACCGGCGCGATGGCGACGAAGACGTGGTCGTCCTCAGTGAGTTGGGTGCAGACCGTTTGACTCGATGCCGTGATTGCCGGATCGTCGAGGGCGATGTAGGGCACGATCCGTCGCCCGTCGATGCCCCCATGCGCATTCATGTTGGCGGTCAGCACGCGCTGATGGCGTCCTGGAAATTTCCGTCATTCAAATGGACCCCCACGACCGCCAGCGCAGGGAAATCGATGACTGGAAAACCGATCCGGATGGTCGTCGACGTGACGCCCTGGTCGGCTGGACTTGCAGCTCCGGCACTCGCTGGATCAACTGCGAGGATCGCACCCAAAGCGACCGCAAGGCTTGCGATGGACACGAGACCGTTTCGAACTACCAGACTGCGGCGCCTCCATCGTGGCTCCACTGACCCCCCAAGGTCTCGTGCGACCGCAGGTTCAAGCACCCCGGTGGGCCCGGCCCATTCCTCGACAATTCACTGTTGTTGGCCCTCTGTACACTTCGTCGATCGGTATGTTATATACGAAATCAGGACTGTAGTCAGGGCAGATCTAAGACACTTGGCGCCGCCTCTGACCATCTCAGATCGGGAAGAGTGGGCTAGGGGCAGGCCGGTTTTCGGGGACGGTGAGTCCAGCGTTATCGGAGCGAGTGTCTTCACCCGTCGGGCAGACCCAGGGCGACCGCCCGGGACGGCTCCCCAGTGCGCGTAGGTCGTCGATCCGCAGACTCAGATCAATGGGTGGGTCTTGTCCTCCAGATTGCTGCGGCTCCTGGTGGACCCCTCGGGTGCCGCCCCCGGGGTGGACCCAAATCAGACCATCACTACCCGCCAGAGGTTGGGGCGAACTCAGAGCAGCACACCCAGGGCGAGGGAACCATGCTCGAGCCACAGGGCGGCATCGTTGGGAAGGCGCTCGGCGGCGAGTTGCTCGTGTCGACGAAGTTGCGTCTCACTTAGCTGGGTGCGCCACCTCCCGTTAGTCCCCTGGTTGAAGAATGCAGTCGCGCCTTCGGGGAAGGCTTGTTTTAGGATCGCCGATGCTTCATGTTGTGACTTCATCGCCTCGAACCTGCATCGCTCTACGACCTCACTCCAGAGCGCAGCGGGGATGTCGACGTCGAGAAAGTCGGCGATGCGCCGCATCTCGCCGCCGAGGTCGCGGATGAGGTCGGCGTAGTGGACGAGCAGCACGAACGGCTCGTGGCGATTCGGCCACCACGACGCCAGGTGTTCCATGGGCGTCCCCCAGTCGACCCATTCGTCGAACAGTTGCTCCATGTCGCCATCCCACACCGGTGGCCATGGTGCGACGCCGTCCCGGGCTGCGATGGCGTTGAGGGCCCTAATCACGTCCGGCCGCATCTTGCGCCGGTGGTTTGCAAATGAGACGAGAGCGTCGCGCCCGTCTCGATAGACGGCGAGGTAGCGGCACTCAGTGAAGATCGGCGTGCAGTCGGCTGGGCTGTGCGTCTTGATGAACCGTCGGTGTGGGATCGCGTCGACCCTCGCGATCATGTCGTCCAACGGAACAATCCGGGCGTCCACCCAGGGGCTCAGGTCGAAAGCGGGAGCAGGCGCGTCGCCGTGGGGCCACAACAGCGAAGCCACGATGCCCTGCATCCATGTCGTCCCCGACTTCGGCGGAGTCGTGATGAAGATGTCGTCCGGACGCGGAGTGAATCGCTCCCACCGCTGGCTGTCATCGTAGACGTGCTGGCGACGGCGCGTCGCCGGCAGCACCGGGGCCATTCCGGCGAACGTAGCCGAATCGGATCGACGGGGGTGTCGTCCGCACTCCACCAGGTGTTACGACGGCTGACACTGTCCGCTAATGCCGGATCGCGGGTCCCCCGGGATGACCGGTTGGTCCTATTTGGTCCGCCCATATCGCTCCGGCCCCCCGGTGTCATCACCCCGCCCCCTGAAATCGGGCTCCGTTGGAGCGTGGGGTCGCCCAGATCGCCGGGTTGGTGCGCAGCGAGCCCTACAGCGTTCTCGCCGAACGATGAAAAATAGACTGCTGGTTAGTGGCCAGTCACACTCACCTGTCGGAGGCTTCTCGCGACAAATAGGGCCATGTCCGGAGTGACCGAGCCCATCACATGGACGTCCCACACCGGTGCACGGACAACGATGTGCGGCGGTTGGTCCGCGGCTCTGGTCAGGGTCACGAACTGCTCTCCTTCCAATGGAATCAGACCGCTTTCCAAGTGCCCCGGCCGCCGCCTGTGACCAGACACCACCAATAGGCGACCATTTGTTATCGACCGAAGCTGGTAGTGAGCGCGAAGGTCATGGGCGTCCCGACCGGCTGGAGGAAGCATCAACAGGCACTCAGGAGGGTTGAGGTCCGCCGGCCATTGTGCGGGCACCCACACTGGTTCTCCAAACCAGTTGGTCAGATCGAGTTCGGAGGCGACAGGTTCCTCTTGGTATTGGAACCCGGTGATGGTGGGCCGCTCAGGCACGCTCCAACGCTATCGACAGGCTCCCGCCAGTGTGCCCCGTCCGGTGGGACTGGGCCTCAGTTAGCGTGGCGACTGGTGCTGCCAGATAGCCTTTTGCTCCCTGAGAGTTGCCAGTCAAAGAGGTAGCATTCGCTGCGTCCACGAGGTGCGAAGGGGAGAAAAGAAATGCCTGAGTTCCCTGCGATTACTCACGTGGCGCTAACGGTTACGAGCCTTGAACGGAGTGTGCCTTGGTACAAGGATCTGTTCGGCTCGGACCCAATCCTTGACGAGGACACAGGTCCGTTCCAGCGCGTCGCTTGGCTTACCGGCGGCACAATCGTTGGCGTAACTCAGTTCCCTGACTTGGACAGCACTGAGCCGTTCAACGAGCGGCGGCCGGGGCTCGATCATCTGGCTTTCGGCTGTGCCGACCGCGATGAGTGAAAGGCATGGGAAATCCGTCTGAACGAACTCGGCATCCCCAACGGTGGCATCGTGGACACGCCCTACTACTCGGCATTGTCGTTTCGAGATCCCGACAACATCGCGCTTGAGTTCTTCGCACCCCGGGGCTAAGACCGGCGGAGTATCCGACTGCTTATACGCCATCCCAGGCGCCGGGAAGGTGCGCCAGATCAAATTCAGGAGATCTCTGGAGGTCGCCCAGAATCGTCAAACGGTTGGCGCAGCAAGGAGAGGTGGATTTCGCCGTATTCGTGCATCTCCGGATGGCGCGATCCCAAGCACCACGTTGCGACGCGTGCGCTGTTGAGTCTCCGTAACAAAGCGAGAAGGCCCAAATCTGTCTCGGGAAACAGGTGGACGACCTCATCCGGCTGAAAGGCGAGGTCCCATTCGAGGGGTCCAATACAGCAGCTTTCGAAGTCGATCCAGCGGATTCTCTCGCTGGTCACGATTCGATTTCCATCGTGCGGTTCACCGTGAAGCCGACACTCATCGAATTGGGCAGACTCAAGGGCAACAAAACCTCGCTTATACGTCGCCTGTAACAGTTCGCTGTCTTCGTGGTGCAAATTCATAATGAACGAATCGTCCTCGAACGCCTGCCTGGCCTTCACAACCATCGCTCGGAACGATGGCAACTCGGTCTTGGTCTGTCTCAACGCCGCGTGGAGTCTGCGGAGGGACCCAGCGAGCACCTCAGGTGCCACGGGTACTCGGTCCGATCCTTTCAGTCGCTCCCAGAGTGTGACGACGAATCCGGTGCCGGAGTGTGAGATTGGCCAGGTTCCCGGAAAGGTCCGCGCAACTTCAGCTCCGAGTGGCCCCAGCTCCGACGCCACTTCGTATTCACGACGAACCTCGTCTTGCGAGTCGGCACGGACCGCAACCTTCGCGACGACTGGCTCGGGGCGCAGCCAGACGACCGTATTGTTTGTCTCTTGCAATAGAACAGGGTCGGTGCTCGTGATCCCGAACCGTCCAGCCACATCAAGGGCTGCCTGGACGGCCGAAATCATTCTTAGAGGGTCGCGCAGACCAGTCGGTCATCGCCAGGTTGGGGCGTCTGGATCGAGTCGATTCGACGAACCGTCTGGCCCTGCCCCAATTCAGCGTCGCCGGTCTTGGGCGGCTGACCCGAACATCGGGGCGCTGCGACTCCGCAGGACTCCACGGACAGGCGGTTCATCCGATTGCAATGGGCACACCAGTTATTTTCTCGAAGTGTCTAACGAGGGCTCTCACTCCCTTGTCCCACGGCGGCCTTTGCGCTGGCGCGCTGGTGCCTTTCGAGAGGTGACGATACGCAAGGACGGCGGAGAGTTCTACAAGGCAGCGCAGAGCCTCGTAGAATTCGATGCGCTCCGCGGTCGTTTGGGTTCTTTCGCAGTATTGCTCTCTGATTCGCCGTGCCAGGTTCCTGCCTGCCGCGTGGATTCCCTGACGTATCGGTGGTGGCGGAGGCAGCGGGTCCGGCATCATCGCCAGACCCGCGCACGCGAAGCCCAGATCGAGTGCTGGGTCACCAATTCCCGCCATCGTCCAGTCGACCAGGCCGCTGAGACGACTCCCTTGCATCAATACATTGGCGGGCCACAAGTCACCGTGGATGATCGACGGGAGGTCGACGGGGGTTGGTTCGTTGTCGCTCAACCAGGCCGAAGCATCCTTTGTACGATGGCCACCGAACGCTTCGAGGTTGGCAGTGACGAACTCGATGTGCCTACGCACCGTGAGCTGTCTCCTTTGGATCCCACCCTTCGCTGCTGCGGCAAATACCGGCGCCGGATCGACTTGGTTAAGTCGGTCTGCGACTTCTAGGAGAACCTTTGGCCATCGCAGGCAGAGTTTGGGGAAGTCGGGAACGAACTGATCGGGGCGAACACCACGCAGAAATCCGCGACCGGGAAGGCGTTCCATCACCACAAACATGTTGCCGAGCCGGTCCGGATCGCTGTCCGACAAGATTACGCGTGGCGCCGGAAACTGCGCATCGGCGAGGCCGTCTTGAATGGCCTGTTCGAGCCTGGGCTGAATGGGGTCGGTGCCAGCGGCATAGAGGCGCAAGACCAGTGGCCGACGGCACCGCTCGCTACTCAGACTGAATCCGTACACTTCTGAGAAGACCCCGCCGCTGAGTCGCTTCGGCCGTGACAAAAACGTCGCTTCGGGGTCGTTGAAGTGCAACTTCAGTAGCCGCAGCAGTTGGGCCCACCTGTCTGGGTTCAAGGGGGTCTGTCCCTCGGTCCTTCGTATTCCTCGATCGTTGGTCCTTGACGCACAGCCGATCCTATGGAGTCCTACCGGGCAAGGGTGTCTCCGTTCGCCGGGTAGCGCAATACGAGTCCTCGTTCCGCATTCAGCTTTGGGCAGGGAAGGCTTTGGTTTCTCCGTACCAGGAGATGGGGTCACGCTTGACCACCTCCCACCGTCGCTTTCCGGATGCGGCCAAAAGCGCCTGCAGTGACGCATCTCTGCTCGCACGCTGCCACAAGGCTTGTCGACTCTGGCCGAGGGACTCGGCAATCTGCTCCCACGACAGCCCAGCCGAGCGCGCAAACGAGATTGCTTCCTTCTGGGCCGCATCAAAGTAACGACTAAACGCAACCGCCACTTGAAGGACTTCGAGCGGGTCGGGGTCTTCACTTGTCCTCATGCGCTCCCATGCTTCCCAGAACGACTCCGAGGGCTTCACCGTCACAACTCTGAACGAATCGAAACCATCAGTCAACACTCGCTTACAACAGTGAGATACTCGCTGGGCCAAACCTCTCCCTCCGACCTGTCCCAGAGCGCCGGCTGTGGGCGTCACCTGGAGCGGCGACCCACCGGTAGCCTGTCGCGTCATGACGCATGGCCACACGATCAACATCGTCCCAACCGCCGCTCATGTGGAAGTCCGGTTTGGCGGCCTGCTGCTTGCCACCACCGACCGGGCGATGAAGCTCGACGAGACCGGCCTGCCCTCCCGCTACTACCTGCCGCCAGACGACGTGCAGACGGATCTCCTGAGACCCACGACGTTCCATACCAACTGTCCATTCAAGGGTGAGGCGTCATACTGGTCTCTTGACATCGACGGAGAGATTCACGACGGCATCGTGTGGAGCTACGAGACGCCGACGGCTCAGGCTGCCGAAGTGAGAGGGATGTTGTCTTTCTACCCCGACCGCACCGAGGTGACCGTCGACGGTCAGTCGCTTCGAGACTGACCCACCTATCGATTTCGATCTCCGGCGAGTCAGCCTGCCCACATGCAGGCGGCGGGCGGAGCCAAAGCCCCAACCCTTCAAGCGCCAACAGGTCCCCCTTCGCCACCCAGCCGAAAGCTCGACGGCAGACTGCCCCAAAACACCGGGCTGCGGCGGTTCTCGGTATGCGGCTCCTTCAGCACGGAGGATCCCGGTGAGTCGCGACTCGTAGTAGCCCGCTCTACAACAGGGTTGAATTCAGGCGGATTCGGTGGACATTCCGTAGACGGGAGACCAGCTCAGACGACTCGTCAGGACGCAGTAGACGAACTTAAACACCTTGCCCCACGGTGAGGGTCGCGGGTTCGAATCCCTTCTTCCGCTCTAAAACACCAGGTGGAAAGCGCTTTTTCAAGCCGGAACACTTGCTTGTCTCAGGATACGAGAGTGCGCGTCGCCGAATTCTGGCGAGGGAAATCACTCACCCGCCACTCGGGAATAGCAAACAGTCACGAATTCAACAGACGCGGCTAGACCACAGCTCTTCCAGCGAGGTATACCCCGAGCATGGCGACGCCGATGAGTACCACCCACAAGTCGGTGATGCGACGCAAAAATCTGGGTGCACCTCGCACCTCCATGAACTCGCGCATGATGATCCGGACTTTGATCAAGGCGAGGCAGATGGCGCCCACTGTCACAACAGCGCTCGCGGTGGGAATGCCCTTATGCGTGGACTCGTGATCGATCAAGAGGTAGCCCAGCGAAATAGCGACCAGAATCAGCCACACCACAAAGAGCCGCCTGTTGAACCCGGTCTCCACCATCATCTCACCACGTAGAGCAGGGCGAAGATCAATACCCAGAAGAAGTCGACCGAGTGCCAATAGGTGGCACAGGTCTCCACTGTCAGTTGCGAACGCCGCTTCTCGTTCGACAGCTGATACACGAGCACCCCGAGTACGACGAAGCCCACCAAGAGGTGCACGCAGTGGATCGCCGTCAGGAAGTAGTAGTACTGGAAAAACTGGCTACTCGTGAACGTGTCCCCCATGTGGATCAGTCGGACCCACTCCACGATCTTGAGGATGAGGAATACCAACCCGAAACCGGCGGTCAGGAACGACTCTCGTCGGGCACGCTCGTAACGCCCGGCCCGGGCGTGCTGGACACATCGGGCCACGGCCCAGGAGCTCGAGAGCAGGATGATCGTGTCGAGCACGCCCAGCCATAGCAGCAGGTGAGATTGTCCGAGCAGGAATGCCTGCTCGTGCTGTGTCCGGTTGAAGAGATAGACGCAGAAATACGAGGTAAAGACGAGGGATTCGAACAGCACGAAGAACCAGATGTCGCGCCCGCCGGGAACGTGCTGCGGCGAGCCCTCCTCCGACACCCCCGACACATCGCGTTCGGTCGTCGTCACGGCGACATGAACTCCGCCAACAATCGGCCTCGGCCTTCCTGCGGCGGCAGGTCAGGCAACGGTCCCGTACCGAAATCCTCGCGAAGGATCATGTTGCGCAACAAGAAGATGAACGCACCGGTGTAGAGGCCGAAGACGGCCACGTTGATCCACCAGGCGATTACACCGTTCCACGCGAAGACTCCGGCATGGAAGATCCACGAGGGCGCGACCACGACCTCGGTCAGTCCGTTGCACAGGTTGAGATAGCCGAACCACACCGGAAAGACACGGTTGTTGTCGAGGAGGATGGCCAGCATCCAGATCAGCGAGCCGATGAGGAAGACGCCCATGGTGCCGGAGAAGGACAGGAAACCGAGGTCGTAGAGCCACCGGAGGATCTCCGGGTTGCGCTCCGGCCGGAAGGCGCCCACCGTCATAGCCACGCAGATGAACAAGAACCCGGGGACCGCACTGACGGCGTAGAGGATCAGGTACGAGTAGGCGAAGGCACGGCTGACCGACATCCGCCGGATGGAGTAGGTGATCAGTGCGATCGATGTGGCGGAGAGCCCGCCCAAAATGAAGATCAGCCCAAAACCGATGAGCAGGCCCTCGTGCCGACTGGCGAACCACCCAACCACCTGGTGTGGGGTGTACCACGGCTTCCCTGGCGGCTGGGTGCGCGTGATGATGAAGAAGACGACGGTATAGAGGGAGTAGAAGCCGACGGTGGCGTACCAAGCCAACCACAGCTCTCGCTTCGGATCGTCGAGCAGCGCAGGTCGCTTCACGCTGAGGCTGGCTCCGCCAAGCGATCGCGCCCGATCGCCTGTCCCAACACCACTGCCATGACGACGAGCCAGAGGGCGATGGCGACATTCTTGACCCAGAACGAAAGGAGACCGTTCCAAGCGAAGGGTCCAGTGAGCGTCAGCCCGGCAAAACCCGCCGGCACCAACGCGATGGCGATGAGCAGGTTGAAGTGGCCGACCCACCGCGCAAACACGGGTCGGGCCTGCTCATCGAGATAGATCGCCACCGCCAAGAACAAGCAGAGAGCAACGAGGAAGGGCACGCCACAGGTGAACGTGATCCACGCCAGGTCGTTGTAGAGCTGGGTGAGCGCGGGGGCCCGATGGGGCCGGAACGCCGCCACCAGCCAGAAGATCGTCGCGGTGAGAAAGGCGATCGGGGCGGCACCGGAGACCCCGATCACGCAGTACCGCAGAATGGGAGTGCGGTGTGCCATGCCCCGCATGCGCTCCACGATCAGCATCAGAATCGGGATCAGCGCCACGCAGAACCAGTTGAACAAGATCATGCTGTAACGGACGCGTGAGGTGTGGTCGGCGTAGAACGTCGCGACCCTCTGCGCCGACCATCTCGGAGACATGGGCGGCAGGAAACCTGGGAAGAGGAAGAACGCCGCGATCCAGATGGTCGCTACCGCGGGAAGCGCCCAGAAGATGATCCGTTCGCCAGTTGTTCGTCTCACATGCACTCGTTCACCCCTACGACTGATCCCCCTGGATCCGGCTCAGGGTATCTATCACAGAAACCCGTTCACTATTCAGGGACAATCAGCAGGCGGCCACTCTCGCATGATCGAGGCAGTGAGAACATTCATCCCTGCCCGCCGTTGCTAAGTCGCGACCCCTGCGATACCAGTGACTCGACGCATCCGCCCGGTCGATCTGCTCTTCAGGTTCTGTCAGCGGGCAGTGGGCGCAGGGGCACCATGCACCTCGAATAGTTCTCGCCGAAGCGTATCGTCATCGACGTCGACGACGAAGTGGTTGGCAACTGCGCTGACTGCCGTCGCCAGCACCGCAGCCCGGACCGTGACTTGTCATCGACTCCGTGGCCGAACAGCGCCGCGTAGCAGTCGGGCCATCAACCGCTGGTAGAGCTCTTGCTCGTTGAGATAGCGGACGAGCACGGGGTCGCTGAGGAGTGTGCCGACCGCCCTGCGCCGCGCCACCGCCATGTCTATGACTTGCGACAGGAGCCGTCGACGAGCCTCGGTACCGCCGCCTTCGCCCAACGCGACGTCGACAGCTTCCTCCAGCCCGCGCAGCTCGACCTCGGCCACGGCGAGCACGATCGCTTCCTTGGTCTTGAATTGAGAGTAGATCGCGGCCTTCGACACGCCCGCAGCATCTGCGATCATCTGCAGCGACGTTTCCCCGACCCCACGTTCGACGAACAGCGTCAACGCCACATCGATCGTCCGCCGCTTCGCTTGGCTGTACTGCCGGGCCCTCTCCCCGAGGCTTGTTGCCGCATGCTCCACCATCAGAGAAGGCTAGCTGAACTCTCGAACTCGATCCTTGCTAAACGGCTTGACCACAACTTGCCGTATGGCTGGTTTGGTCACCGCGGTTCTCGTACATCCTGAATGACCTTTGTCGAGGTCGAGAGCAGGGGGATCATGACATGACGGATCGCATCTCGGGGGCGAATGCCAGTACCGAACCACCGAACGATTTGACGCACGTAACGGCCGAGAAGGCGGCGGCGGTCGGAGAGGCGTTGGTCGGCTTCGAGATCGATCCGAACTACAAAAAGTGGCCAGTGCTCGACCCCGACGCCCAGTACAAACGCGGAAAACTGGACATCCGACAGGAGCTCAGAGTCGATCCAGCGATCGACCTTCCCGACTACAGCGGATCGTTCAAGCCCGACCTCCGATTCACAGACTTTTCGCGCGAGCAGCTCGTCCGGATGTTGGATATGTGCGACGAGTACCGTGCGGTCTGGGTTGGCGCGTGGCTAGACGAGGTCGAGAACTACTTCGGCCGGCAAGAGCGACTCGACATCGAGTGGATCTCCTGGCGGGACGTGCTGGCGCCGAGCTTGGAGCCGATGCTGCACGAATACCTGCCTGAATGGCTCGTTGACACGCGAACCGCCGCGGTCGACCTCGGGCGGTTCGTCGGTGATCGACCCAGCGGAGAAGAAGACCTCAGAATCAATTACTCCATTGCATTCGCTCCTCAGCCCCAGTTCGTGGACCTGCCGAAAGAAGAGCTCGTCACGATGCTCCTCGGAAGCCACGAGTACATACTGGCGTGCAACCAAGCCGTAGCTATGCAGGTAGTGCTCCGACACAGTCTCGACGAGATGTACAGCATCTCGTGGGACATCTGGAGCGCCAAGGTGCTTCCTGCGGTCATGGATCTCAAAGCTCGCCATATGCATATGAGCGGGAACGATGTGGCTGGGTTCATGAAGGATCTCCAGGTCGACGCCTCGGCGTTCCCGGGCAAGAAGTTCGACCTGACTTTCGAGATGCCCGAGCCCGACGTAGGTGTTATGACATTCAACCGCTGCGCCGCGCCGGCGATGTGGGAAGCCTTGGGGCGAGAGGATATTCTCGAGAAGGGCTGCCACATGACTTGTCCGGCGTCCATCGAAGATACCGCAAAACTCTATAATCCGAATATGAAGATGGACGTGCTCGCCATCCCGCCTCGAGTGGACGACACCCACGTGTGCTGCAAGTGGCAGCTGAGCATGCGCACGCCCGACGATCCCGAATACGTTCGCGTTGAGCTGAACTCTAGGAAGACCGAGACCTGACGGGCTTCGAACGGGCAAGTTCGTGCATGTTGCCGAAGATGTCGGGGCATATATGCATCATCCGAACGTCCAGACCCTAGGTCACTACGAGTCAGAGGCGCATCTCCTCTTGTTTCTCAAAACAACTGGACCGCCCGGACGAGTAGGCAGCCGTGTCCGAGGCGGTCGTCCGAATCCATATCTGGACGGAGAGGTGTTTCCACACTTTGACGGCGGCGAACGACCGAGCGTTGCGATGAGTTCACAATCTTCATGAGAACGACCGCCAGGTACTTGACCTGAGTCGAAAGGAGAATAAGTGGGAAAGCTCGATGGCAAGGTGGCGTTCATCACTGGCGCCGCTCGTGGACAAGGGAGGAGTCACGCCGTACGTCTCGCCGAGGATGGTGCCGACGTCATCGCGGTCGACATTTGCGCGCAGCTGCAGTCCGTGGGCTATGAGATGTCGACGCCCGCCGATCTCGAGCGAACGGTCAAGGAAGTGGAAGCTCTCGGTCGAAAGATTGTCGCCAGAGAGGCCGACGTCCGTGACTACGGGTCCCTCCAGGCTGCACTCATGGAGGGAATCCCGGAACTCGGGCCAGTGCAGATCGTCGTTGCGAATGCCGGGATCGGACCTGGTGGGATTGCCTCTTCCGAGCAGCAGTGGGCCGAGGTCATCGGCGTGAACCTAACCGGAGTGTGGAATACCGGTCGGGCTGCCATCCCTTCCATGGTTGCGGCTGGAAATGGAGGCGCCATCGTTTTGACGAGCTCCACCGGTGGGCTCACTGGAGCGCCGATCGACGCGGCGGGCATGTTGGCCTACACGGCTGCGAAGCACGGTGTAATAGGCCTGACTCGGTCAGGGGCCAACTCGTTGGCACCCCACTTCATTCAGGTCAACAGCGTCGCTCCAACGACCGTCCGCACCCCGATGGCGGGCGGCGGCAACGTCGCTGAGATCATCGAAAACGTCCCACAGCTCGCCGGATCGCTGCTCAACGCCCTTCCAGTCGAAGCTGTCGATCCGATCGATGTTTCGAATGCAATTGCCTTGCTCGTCTCAGATGAGGCCCGCTATGTGACGGGCTCGGTAATCCCAGTCGACGCAGGCAACATCAACCGACGATAGATCGCTGAAGGGAAGCAAGATGACGGTAGATGCAATGATCGAAAAGCTTCGTGTGCGCCCCGGCGAGGGCAAGACCATCCGGATCATCGACCCGGTTACTGAACAGCCCATCGCCGAATTTGTCGATGGCGGCGCCGCAGCCATCGACGAAGGTGTCGCTCGAGCTCGCGAGACCTTCGAGTCCGGGGTGTGGCACCAGAAGCCGCAAAGCGAACAGGCCCAGGTCTTGTGGCGGATCGCGGAGCTGCTCGAGTTGCGGGTCGACGACCTGGCCCAGCTCGACTCACTGAACACGGGCATGCCGCTGCCACAGGCCCGGCGCAACATCGCTGCGGCGGTCGAGTTCTTCCGCTACTTCTCCGGCTGGTCCACGAAGATCAACGGGATCTCCCACGACGTGCGGATGTCGGGGGGACTGTCAGGCATCGATGCCTCGGTCCACGTGTACACGATCAAAGAACCTGTCGGTGTCGTCGGGCTGATCATCCCGTGGAACGGCCCTGCATTCAACGCCGCCGCCAAGCTTGCGCCATCGCTGGCGGCCGGCTGCAGCAGCGTGCTCAAGCCGGCAGAGGAGACACCGCTGTCGGCATTGGTCTTTGAGGAGATCCTGGCCGAGGCCGGCGTACCCGACGGTGTCGTCAATTTGGTGAACGGCTATGGCCATACCACCGGCCAAGCACTCATCGAACACCCCGACGTCGACAAGATTGCCTTCACAGGATCCACAGAGGTCGGCAAGCTCATCGTCCAGGCTGCGGCTGGCAATCTCAAGCGGGTCATGCTCGAACTGGGTGGCAAGTCACCGGTCCTTATCTACGACGATGCTGACCTCGACAAGGCCGTCCCTGCCGCAGCGATGGGCATCTTCATCCACTCCGGACAGGCCTGTGTCGCCGGCTCCCGCGTCTTTGTGCAGCGCGGTGTCTATGACCAGGTGGTCGAAGGTATTGCAACGCTCGCCGGCAAGATTCGACTGGGCGGTCCGAATGAAGGAACAGTCCACAGCGGACCTATCATCAGTGAGCGCCAACTGCATCGGGTCATGGGCTTTATCGACGACGGCAAGCGCGACGGAGCTGAGGTCGTCATCGGTGGTCACCGCCTCGATCGAACCGGGTACTTCGTGCAGCCGACAGTTTTGGCCCAGGTCAGGCAGGAAATGCGACTCTGTCGGGAAGAGATCTTCGGGCCCGTGGTTGCGGTGGCACCGTTCGACGATGACGACGAAGTCGTGGCTATGGCCAACGACACCACCTACGGTCTCGCTGCCTCAGCCTGGACGAGAGACGTTTCCCATGCACACCGACTCGCCAAGCGGCTCGATGCGGGTACCGTCTCGATCAACTGCCAGATGATGTGGGACCCCGCGATGCCATTCGGCGGCTTCAAGCAGTCCGGTTGGGGCTACGAAAACGGTCAGGACGGTCTCGAGGGATACCTCAAGAATAAGACCGTGTGGGCCCAGCTCTGATCGCGGAAGCGATTGTTCAGGTGGTTCCCTGTCAAACATGCGGAGTTGCTGGGGTCGGACCACATGCGAAACGTGCAATCGTCCGAGGGCACGAACCGGCCGGTGTAACCGGGCTCTTCTTGGAAGTGGTGCCTTGGAGCTTGAATCCGCCCGTACCGACGGGCTCACCGATGAAGCCGGGGGGCACGGTCCGCCAGGCGGAGGAGCAACTCGGTACTGAAAAGCTCTATCGCCGTGCAGTACGGTGCAAGTGTCTCAACGAACAAGACCTCTGCCAGCGGCTGATGGTCCGACTGCTCGCTGCTTTGTTCGGCTCACGATGTCGATGACAAGTCACGGTGCCCAGGAGTTTTGAATCTCCCCACCCTCGATCTCTGAAGCGGAGACCCGCACCGCGCTCACACATGGCGAAGACGGGGAAGCACATGCACTCAGAAGCAGGGGGCTGGACGATCTCAGCACCCGGTTCCCAATCGAGCTACCTAGGTAAACCGAATCCGTGGGGGGTTGTTGGTTAAAGGAGACCTCCCTTGGAGCCTCCGGACGATAGTAGAGCGCTCTACTACAGGGGCGGATTGGGTGGACGTACTGGAAACCGGGTGGACGCAACCGCACGTCGGGAGATTGGAGTGGACCTCGAAGACAAAATCCCTCACCTTGCCAAGGTGAGGGTCGTGGGTTCGAATCCCGTCTTCCGCTCTCAGAGAACGTGCAGGTCGTGAGTTGTTTCCGACCGCTCAGGGCTCTTCGGACTCTGGCGGGGAGCCAGGCAAGGCCAGGATCACCCCAGGCGCGACGAAGGTGATTCAAGCTTGAGGTGTGAGCCAAAAAACGGGAAGCACCTTCGTTCTGTTCGAGCCTAGTGAGCTCCTCGAAGCGCTCGTGGGTCTCAACGATGCTCGCGTCCTGCATTAATCCCCTAATCCGGCGCTCTAGTGCCTGACGCTCCGGATGGCCAAACATCATCATCAATCCCGAGGATTCGGCATATCGGTATTACTCTTCCGGTCATCGAACCGCATGGGACGGATCGAATGGGAGTTATAACCAGAAGTTGTGGATGCGCTATCTCCTGAAGGGCGCGACGTACCCTCCAAGTTGAGCAAACAACGATTCCGCCGGATGAAGCCGGCGGGAGGATACGCCAATGTTGAAACTAGTCCATGACGCCACCGCGACCACGGTGGGTGACCCCGAGGCGCTGACGATCGACCTCGACGAGCTGTGCCGGGTAGCAGCCCAAGAGATGCTGGCTGTGGCTCTTTTGGCCGAGCGAAGGGCTTACCTCGAGGCAAATGCCGACGACCTCGATGCCACCGGCAAGCGCCTGGTGGTCGGCAATGGCTACGCCCGGGCCCGGGAGGTGACGACCGGGGCCGGGATGGTCGAGGTGAGTGCCCCGCGCGTCGACGACCGCCGAGAGGGCGAGCACTTCAGCTCGGCCATCTTGCCCGCCTACATGCGCAAGTCGCCCAAGGTCACCGAGGTGCTACCGATCCTGTACCTGCGCGGGCTCTCGACCGGCGACTTCGCCCCCGCACTCGGCGAGTTCTTCGGGGCCGAGGCCGGCTTGTCAGCGTCGAGCATCAACCGGCTCACCGTGGCCTTCCAGGCCGAGCACGCCGAATGGAGCGGCCGGGACCTCTCTGGTGTCGACTACGTCTACTTCTGGGTCGACGGCGTGCACTTCAACATCCGCCTCGAAGAGGACCGCCTGTGCTGCCTCGTCATCGTGGGCGTGCGCCCCGACGGCACCAAGGAGCTGGTGGCGCTGGCCGACGGCTATCGCGAGTCCACCGACAGCTGGGCCGACGTACTTCGCTCGCTGAAAGAGCGCGGGCTGTCCGCCCCGGTGCTCGCTGTCGGCGACGGGGCGCTCGGGTTCTGGGCGGCGCTGCGTGACGTGTTCCCCTCCACCCGTGAGCAGCGTTGCTGGGTCCACGTCACGGCCAACTGCCTCGACGCCCTGCCCAAGCGCCTCCACACCCAGGCCAAAGACGCCATCGCCAAGATCTACTCGGCGGGTCGCGGGCCGCTGCGCTCGAAGCGGTCAAGGCCTTCGCCGACGAGTTCGCGGCGTTCGACAAGGCCGTGAAGAAGATCACCGGTCAGCTCGACGTCCTGCTCGCCTTCTACGACTTCCCGGCCGAGCATTGGATCCACCTGCGGACCACCAATCCCATCGAGTCGACCTTCTCGACAGTACGACTCCGGACCAAGGTCACCCGCGGCGCTGGTTCGCGGAAGGCCGGACTGGCCATGGCCTACAAGCTGCTCGACGCCGCTCAGGACCGTTGGCGCCGCATCAACGGCCACGAGCTCGTCCCGCTGGTCCGCGCCGGCGCCACGTTCATCGACGGCAAGCTACAAGAGAGGATTGTGACCACCGACAGCGACAGCAGCACCGGGTCCGTCGCCGCCTGATCGAGAAACCTCATCCACAACTATTGACAATGACTCATCGAATGGTCAGGAATCGTCGTCGCCTCCAGGCCCTTTCGGGACTGGCGGGGGGGACCGAAGGTGAAAAGAAAGTCCTAGCTCAGAAGTCTCCTGCCAAAACCGGGCCGCGGAGAACTGCGTTCTCGGGGTTCGAGGGTCTCCGTTGGCGGAGCTTGGACTGTCGCCTCGGCGCCCCGCTTCCCGACAAGAACACGTCGTTGCGTCAGAAGTGATGACCACGGGCCCGTCACCTGGCCGGGAAAGTTTCTGGGCCAGGTTGAAACCTTTTGGGCCCTGGCACGCGACAGTTGAGGTATGGAGGGTCTCCGGAGCGATGAATCGCTGCTGGTCGCCGTCGCCGAACGCGACATCGGCGCCTTCCGCGCGCTTTACGAACGCCACGCGGGCTGGCTCGCGCTTCGGCTCGCCCGCCGCTGCAACGACCGTGACCTCGTGCGGACGCCGTCCAGGACACCTTTGTCGTGGTCTGGCAGAAACCGCGGGGCTTCCGCGGTGACGGCGACATCGCGGCGTGGCTGTGGGGCATAGCGTTCCGCCGGCTGATTGGCCGCCTCCGCCAACGGACCGACGTCGTGACCATGTTCGCGAGTACCGGGACCACGCCGGCGGCGGAGGACCAGGTCCTGCTGTCGGTCGAGTACGGCGACATGGGCCAGGCTCTGGCCAGGCTGTCACCGGAGATGCGCGCCGTCATCCAGGCCGTTGTGCTGGACGGCCTGACCGCCAAGGAAGCAGCGCGGCTGCTGCGCGTGCCGGTGAGCAGCGTCAAGACACGCCTCTACCGGGCCAAGGCACACCTCGGAACGACATTAGCGGAGGGACTTTCATGATCGGTTGGCACGTCGACGACGTGACACTGCGACGCTACGTCGAACGGACCGACTCGGTGGCCGAGGTGCCTCGGTCGAGCAGCACCTGCTGACCTGCGCGTTGTGCTGGGCCCGGGTCAACGCCACGGCTATCGCGGTCGCACCCGTCGCCGTGGTATCTTGCCGCGGTGTGGGACCGCACGCGTGATGCCGTCGAGGTACCTCGCCCGTCCGTGTTCGAGCGGCTGCTGCACGCTGCCGGGCTCCCGGCCCACGAAGCTCGGCTGGTCGCGTTGGCCAGCGCGCTCCCGCGCCGTATGGCTCTTCGGCGTGGCCGCGATCCTCGCTTCGCCGCTCTCGCAGCGGAGATCGGGCACGCCCACCGACTCTGGTACTTCTTGGCCGTGGCACCGCTCGCGCCGTGCCTGTTGGTCGCGTTCAGCTACGACCGGCGGATGACCCTGCCCTCGAACCGGAGACGGTCACGCCCTATCCCGCGCTGCGTCTTGTTCTGCTGCGCACGATTGCGGTACTCGCCCTCGCACTTCCGGCTGTGCTGCTGCTTGGGCTGGTCGTGCCGGGCGAGGCGCCGTTCGCCTGGCTGCTGCCGGCAGTCGGCTTCGTCGCGGTGGTGCTGGCAGCGTCCACATGGGTCAGCCCGCTGAACGCAGCCATGGTCGTCAGCGCCGCCTGGCTCATGACGGTCTGGCTACTCGCCACAAGGTTGGCTTCGCCGACCCCAGTGCTCCAGACCCGGATCCAAGTGGCGTTCCTGGTGCTGGCCACGGCAGCGTTCGGAATCTTTCTGGTACGCCGACGCCACCTGCGCCAACTTCGGCCCTGGAGGTAACGGCGATGACAGCATCGATCAACTTGCGTGGCGTCGGGCGAACATTCCGGCCTACCCGGGCTCTCGCCGACGTCGACCTACTTGAGCCCGGCGTGATCGGGCTGCTCGGTCCGAACGGCGCGGGGAAGACCACCCTGTTGCGGCTGATGGCCACTGCGCTTCCGTTCAGTCAGGGAGAGGCACGCGTGCTGGGCCGGGACCCCGAGGTTCCGATCGAACGCACCGACATCCGCCGACGGCTGGGCTACCTGCCGCAGGAGGTCGGGTTCCCGGCGGCTTCACTGCGTTCGCGTTCGTCTACTACATCGCGCTGCTCAAGGAGTGACCAACCGGACACACGGCACGCGGAAGTGCGCCGGGTGCTCGACCAGGTCGGACTGTCCGACGTCACGACGAAACGGGTCCGGGCCATGTCTGGCGGTCAGCGGCGACGGGTCTGCGCTGGCGCAGGCCCTGCTCGGGTCGCCGCCGGTGCTCATCCTGGACGAGCCGACCGCCGGAGTCGATCCGGAACAGCGCGTCACGCTGCGGACCGTACTCGCGGAGATCGCGCGAACGTCGATCGTGGTCCTGTCCACCCATCAGACCGAGGACGTCGAGGCCCTGTGCGAGCGCGTCATCGTGCTGGACGGTGGCCGAGTCCGGTACGACGGCCAAGTCACCGAACTTGTCAGCCGGGCAGCCGGTCGGGTCTGGCTCGCCGACCAGCCGGACCCAGCGGCGACTGTCTCCTGGCGGACTGGTACCGGACGGTACCGCAACATCGCGGCACACCCACGTGGCGGCGTCGAGCACGTCGAACCGACACTCGAAGACGCGTACCTGCTGCTGCGCGGCGAGCTGTTGGACAGCGAGCCGGGCCAAGAGGTGGCGGAGTGACTGCGACGCTCGCACCTGCCCGCCCCGAGGCGGTCTTCGGCCGGACCATGCTCGTCGCGCTCGTGGCCCGTGAACTGCGCCGTTTCGTCGTCAACCCGGTCTTCCTGTTCGCGGTGGTCATGACCACGTGGGTGACGTGGGGCGGCCGGAGCGCGGTGATCACCGAGATCGACACTGTCATTCCGTACCCGGCGATCTTCCTTGGCGGGTTTGGCATGATAGCCGCGTACTCGCTGACCCGGTCGATGCGCGACAGCGAACCGGTCGTCGGTGTCGTCCCGACCACGTTGCCGGTTCGCACCGCCGCCCTCTGCTCGGTTGCGGTCGTGCCGTTCCTCTGCGGTGTGGTGGCCATGTTGGCGTTCTTGCATTTCCACCCCATCGACGCCCGGGTGTACGGGGCGTTCAGCCCGCCCGGGCAAGTCGCCATCCTCGTCTCGCAGATCGTCGTCCCGTCGCTTGGCGGCCCGCTGCTCGGCGTGGCGTTGGGTCGCTGGGTCCGCTTCCCGGGCGCCGGGTTCGTGCTGTTTCTGGTGATCTTCGGCTGGGAGAACTTGGCGACGATCCCATCCCTGTCGCATCCGGACTCGACGGCCTTCACGGCACTGCGGCTGTTCTCGCCGTTCGCGTTCTTCACGTACACCGAAAACGGTTCCGAACCTACGACCTGGCGCGGATCCCCGTGGTTCTTCATCGGCTGGCAGCTCGCGCTGTGCGCGATCGCAGTGCTGGTGGCCCTGCTTCGTGGGGCAGAAGGTGGGGTGCGCTTCCGGGTCATCCGTACCCTTCAAATCGTACTGGTGGTGGCCGTGATCATGCTCGTGCTAGCCGTCGTCGGCGGGTTCTCCCAGGCTGTCCACGCATGATGATCCGGTCGACGCTCCGAGCCGGGTCCTGGCCTGCGTTCACTGGGTTCAGCGCCGCGGCGGTCGTGGTGGGTTGCTGCGGCGTCGCCCTCCCCGCGGCCGCCCACGTGCTGTTCCCGATCGCTTTCACGGTGCTCGCCGCCGCGGCGGCGTTCGTCCTCGACGAACCGGCCAGCCTGATCGTCGACGTGACACCGACCGGGCCCTTCCGTCGCACCGCGATCCGGTCCCTGGCCTTGCTGGCCCCGCTCGCCGCCGGCGCGGTGCTGATGCTGGCCGGTGCGTTGCGCGGGTTGGCGCTGCCGTGGCCGGCGATCGGGTTGGCGCTCGCCGGAAATGTCATGCTGGGGTTCGCGGTGACGTGTGTGGCCCGCACGCGCACCGGCGAGCCGGGCGGGCCGGCCTCCGCCACCGTCGTGCTGATCCTGATGGCGCCCATTCTCCTACCAGGGGTCACCCGCCGGCTGAGTACCTTCCCGACGACTGGGAGCGGGCTTTCGTCTGACACCGTGTGGTGGATCGTGCTCACCGTATGCGTGGCCGCCGTCGCCGTGTCGGCCAACAATCGGCCCCTGCGCGGCGATTGCCCGTCCTTCGGTGCCCTCGCTCTGCCTCGCTTCCGACGACCACCGGGCGTCGAACGTATCCGCCCCACCGGCGAACTGAACTAAAGGCATCCCCCGCGATCGCAGGCGTACGAAGTACCAACTAGCCGGTCGCAGCACCGGCTGAGCGGGACGAGTCCGTCGGCGCGCCGATGTTCGCCCGACCAGCACGTAGCTGGCGTCCCTGAGGACAAGCGTCGACCCACGGTCCGCTCGCCGTGTCGATGACGGTGCCCACCACCTTTACGCCGGGGCTTCCCGTGCAGCGATCGAACTGATCGGTGGTGGCTTGATCTGTCGGAGAAAGGAGAGAGATTCCTGAGCCGCGACCCTCGCGACGCATCGGTGCGGATCCGTGAAACCGCCGATCAACTCCCAAGCCGGAGTGCTTGGAACGGCAGAGAGCCGGCTTACGCCGTCTTCGGGGACTTGATGATAGTAGAGACCTCTACTACGGCGATAGACGGGGTGGACGTATTGGAAACTGGGTGGACGGAGCCCCACTTGAAGGGATGTGCGAGATCCAAAGGACGAAGACCCTCACCTTGCCAAGGTAAGGGTCGCGGGTTCGAATCCCGTCTTCCGCTCTATCCAAAAAGAAGTCCCTGGTAGAGAGCCACTTCTCAGACCGTGCTCGGCTCGGCGCCACCGGGTACCAATCCTCTCACGGGTGCCTTGTTGGGGCGCTCGCAGCGCCATGCTCGCTGCTACTGCTGCTCGCCAACAGATGCGACCCATCCAGCCTGTATGCCCGCCCTGTTTAGTCAATCTTGAACTTCTTCCCATCTCGTGGCGCGTCGCGGATTTGGCTTGGGCAAGGGCGGACCGTCCGCGACGCACCTTGGCGATGATCTCTTCGGCTGGCTTGTGCCAGATAAAGCGCTTCGGATCGTCGTTCCAGTGCTCGGCCCAGATCTCGATGGCTTCGATCAGCTGGGGCACCGAAGTGAACACGCCGCGGCGCAGGCGCCGTTCGGTGAGCTCGTTGAACCAGCGCTCGATGAGGTTGAGCCACGAGGAGGACGTCGGGGTGAAGTGCAGATGCCAACGGGCTCGCTTGGGATCAGCCAGCCACTTGGCCACCGGCGGCGCTTTGTGAGCCGAGAGGTTGTCCAAGATGACGTGGACCTCGAGGTCGGCGGGGACGTGGAGGTCGATCCATTTGAAGAAGGCCAGCACGTCGGTCGCCTTATGGGCCTTCTTCGTGTCGTAGAGGACTTCGCCGGTGGCGACGTTCATGGCGGCAAAGAGATCGGTGGTGCCGTGACGCTTGTAGTCGTGCGTCATGGTGCCGCCTCGGCCCGGCTTGAGCGGCAGCGACGGCTGGGTGCGATCGAGCGCTTGCACCTGGGTCTTTTCGTCGAAACTGAACACGACCGCCCGTTCTGGAGGGTCCAGGTAGAGCCCGACCACGTCGACCAGCTTCTCTTCGAAATGGGGGTCGCTCGAGATCTTGAAGGTCTCGAGCTTCCAGGGCTTGAGGTTGTGGTCCTTCCAGATGCGGGCGACGGTGTCCTTGCCGATGCCGAAGCGCTTGGCCATGAGCCGCGTCGTCCAGTGGGTCGAACCGTCGTCAGGCAACTCGTGCAGAGTGTCGTGCACGACCCTGCTCACCGTGCCCTCGGGCAGCCACGAACGCCTCCCACGGCCCTTGGCGATGCGACCGACGCCCTCGACACCTTGTGCTTCGAAGCGCCGTCGCCAGGCCCGAACCGACTCGTTGGAGGTATGACAACGCCGGGCCACTTCATTCGTGCCGACTCCATCGGCCGCCAGCAACAGCGCCTTGGCCTGGATCACCTTTCGATGCCCCAACGTCGTCGAGCGCGCCACCTTTTCGAGGGCCGCCCGCTGCTCGTCGGTCATGGCCAGCGGAGGTGCAGTGGTCACTGTGCTCATGGTGCCACCTTAGCTATACAAGCTATATCAGCGACGGATCACTAGGTCCAACGTTCACGAGACGCCTGCCACCTCCACGGGAGAGGCGTTTCCGTCGATTCCGGACGTGTAGAAGGTGCCGTCCCCGAGCTGGCCGTTTATACCGAGACCCCAGCAGTCCACTCCACTCGACGTGAGCAGGGTGCAGTACGAGGACGAGCCGTTGTTGTTTACACTCGTCGCACCGGTGAGGGCCCCGATACCGTCGAGACCTTCGACTTCTACCGGCGTGGCGCTCTGGTCGTTCGTGCCGTCTCCGAGGTCACCGTACTGACCGCTTCCCCAGCAGTCGACACCACTGGAGGCGAGAACGGCGCAGAAGGATCCGTTACCTAAACCCAACGAGGCCGTCACTCCTGAGAGGTTCCCGGACCCGCCGATACCTTCGACCACGACCGGCGTGGCGCTGCCATCGTTGCCGGTCGTGTAGAAGGTACCGTCGCCCAACGCGCCGGAGTTCCCGTTACCCCAACAGTCCACTGCACCCGACGTGAGTGAAGCACAGTAGGCGCCGTAGAAGCCATCGCCATCGTCCCACAGAGTCGTGACGCCTTCGAGGACGCCGGCGCCGCCGACACCATCGACTGCCACTGGGCTCGCGCTGCCCTCGTTTCCGGTCGTGTAGAAGGTCCCGTCGCCCAACTCGCCGAAGTACCCGTTACCCCAACAGTCGACCTCACCAGATGTGAGGACGGCGCAGAACCCCACAGAGCTACCCAACAGACTGGTTACGCCTTCGAGGGCCCCGGACCCGCCGATACCTTCGACCACGACCGGCGTGGCGCTGCCATCGTTGCCGGTCGTGTAGAAGGTACCGTCGCCCAACTGGCCGTAGTACCCGTCACCCCAACAGTCCACTGCACCCGACGTGAGCAAAGCACAGTAGGCGCCGTTTCCACCACCGAAGAGAGCCCTCACGTCTTCGAGGATCCCGGTGCCGCCAACGCCCTCGACAGCCACTGGCGTGGCGCTGTCGTCGAACGTACCGTCGCCCAGCCCGCCCTGACCCCAGCAGTCCACGCTGCCGGAGATCAAGAGCGCGCAATAGGACGTCCCGAGCCCAACGACATTCTCCACCCCAGTGAGTGTCCCGGTGCCCCCGATACCCTCGACGGCAACCGGTGTGGCGCTGCCGTTGGGAGGAGCACCGTTGTAAAAGAATCCGTTGCCGAGTTCGCCGAAGCGGCCGTAACCCCAACAGTCCATGTCACCGGAGACGAGCACCGCGCAGTACGAGCCGAACTCGTCGCCGTCGCCGTCGGCGCTGGCCAGGCTTGCCACTCCTGACAGCGTCCCAATCCCGCTTTCTCCTACTACCTCGACAGGCGTGGCGCTGCCGTTGGTATAGATGACGCCATTTCCGAGCTGACCGTTTTGCCCATAACCCCAGCAGTCGACGCCACCGGAGCTGAGCACGGCGCAATAACCCCTGCTGCCATCTCCGACGACCGCCGTTGACCCGCTGAGCGGCGGCTCGACGGTGAAGTTGGCCGTACTTCGGGCGGTACCTGCGGGAGTTTTCACCTTGATGCGTCCGGTCATTGCTCCAACCGGCACTTCCACCGTAATTTTGCGGGAGCTGTCCGACAAGATCGTTGCGATCGTCCTATCGAAACTCACGCTGGTGGCATTGGCGAGGTTGGTTCCCTTGATCCTCACTATGGTCCCGACCACTCCTGACTTCGGGCTGAAATTCGGGGGAGCGGTTAAAGGGGTCGCTGCCTGCACTCCCCGGGTCCCGAAGATTCCGGACGACACCACGCAAACCGCTACGACGACTAGCCCTGTTGAGAGGATCTTGTGTCCCACCATCCACTCCGTTCTACGATGAACGCGGGAAACCAGCGCTTATCGAATCTACTGGCGGAATACGCCGAGCCTCTCACGGATCAGAGAACGTTGCTCGCCCGTCGCCCCCGGCCACCTGAAGATTGCACGAGGTCCCGGTCATTGGAAGCGGAGACCAGGTGAGCGAGCTAGAACCCGTTCTTGTTCGAATCCGGTTCCGTTAGGAGTGCTTTGTGACCCGATTCCCGTTTTCGGGATCGACCGTCATGAAGGTCTGGCCGTGAGCGTCCTGGACGTAATCCGTGCAGGCGCACGCTGCCAACCACATCAGCCCCGAAGTGGGGCCCGCACTCGATCATTCGCCCCGCCCTATGCAGTCGGTCAGTGGACCCCTGCGGCGGCGAGTCAGGAGATAGCCCCTACTGGAAGGAGCGACACACAACGAGGTACGTCCGGCCGCTGAGCGCGGCGCCGACCTCGCCGGGCGCGATTTCGTCTCGCCTTCGGAGCGAGGCGGCGCCGACGGGCTTGCGTTGATAGTAGAGCGCTCTACTACAGGGGCGAACTCGGTGGACGGGCTGGAAACTGGGTGGACGGAATCGCATTGCAGTGGATCCGCCGGACCTAAACGGACGAAATCTCTCACCTTGCCAAGGTGAGGGTCGCGGGTTCGAATCCCGTCTTCCGCTCTCGTCTCGAGACGGCTTCCTCTAGCTGGGCCGATGTCGGTCCGCTCGAAGGTTCAATCCACTGTTTCTGTCCATCACTGCCCATCACCGGACACGACTGGAGCGATGGCATGCGGCCAAAGGTTCGCTTAGAAGTACTGTCTCCGAATGTTGAGCGATGGCAGCGGTGGGGGCGGAGGCAAGTCGGCTGGAGGCGTTCAAGGTGCCGTGTCGGGAGCGGAACTTATCCCGGCGGCCACGGTGATTCCTCTCCGGCAGAGCCCGACCAGCGTGGAGGTACTGCTGTTAAAGCGCAACTCACGAGGCCAGTTCGGGAACATGTGGGTTTTTCCCGGCGGTCGGGTTGACTCTATTGATACCGGAGCGGTCGTCGGCAATGGCGCTGATGTCGAGATGGAAGCAGCCCGTGTCGCGGCCGTCCGCGAAGCGGCTGAAGAGGCCTCGCTCGACCTTGATCCCTCTGAACTCGTTCCCTTCTCATTCTGGGTTCCCCCGCCTGGCGCCACGAAGCGGTTTTCAACGTGGTTCTTTCTAACCGAGGTGTCGGGCAACGGCGACGCCGTCGTGGTCGACCAGATGGAGATCTACCAGTCCCAGTGGCTTGCGCCGGTCACTGCAATAGACCGCGTCAACGCCGCGCAAATGGACATGGCGCCTCCCACGTTTGCAAGCTTGTGGTGGCTCAGGGACCAAACCGACGCGCGAGCAGCCATCGCGGCAGCCCGGTCACGAGTACCTGAACAGTTTGCCACCCGCATCCGTAGGCAGGGCAGTGTCATAGTGGCGCTGTGGCAAGGTGACGTCGCCTATGAGGGCGGGGATGTAGATCAGGCCGGTCCCCATCGACGATTGGTCATGGAGCCAGGTTCGTGGCGGATCGAGATGCATTCCTAAGCGTCGAAATGAAAGTTCAGCGCCCATTTCAGGCAAGAGGCCTGTGATTCAGCTCATTCGGCCTCGAGTACTCCGATCGCATCCAGCACACTCACTTGGGATCCGGTGGTCGCATTGACATCCCCTCGAAGTGAGCGCTGACCACTCCGTTCCAAAGTCCTTACCCACACTCTGCGAGCACTGGAACGAGACGGCGTCCCGACCCGTACCGTCTATACACAGGTACCTCCGCGAGTTGAGTATCAGTTGACCGATCTTGTTCTTTCACTTGTCACGCCAATCGCGGCAATCCAAGAGTGGGCCGAAAGCCACGTGAGCGACGTTCTCGCGGCCCGGAAAAGCTACGACACCACCATCGCCTGACGCGATAGGGACCTGCCAGAGGGATCAACGATTCACCCCGATGGTGTCCGCAGATGCTGAAGTGCCGGCCAGCGAATCGATGCAAGACGAGAGCGCGCTTGCAAGTCTCGATCTCGCCGGGTTGGAGAGATTGCGGAGCATCTGTTCCTCCACCGCGTTCACTGAATTGTTGGCAAATTTCAGAGTGCGTCGACCAGCCTGCGTGAGCTCAGCTTGGAGGACGCGTTGGTGCTGCGGATGAGGACGCCTCACAACGAACTGGAGTCTCTCCAGTTCTAGTAGGACGGCGTGCATGCTCTGTGGCGTCACGAATGTCCGACGAGCGAGGTCGGCATTCGAGAGCCCGGGCTCATCATCCAAACCGGTGAGGACGGCGAACTGGGTCACCGTGAGCTGGTAAGACCCGAGAGCATCGGCCATCGCGTCGTGCAGGACCGACTGCGCTCTCTTTATCAAGTAGCCCACCCTGGCCATCGTGACCTGGTCCACACCCACCTCAGTATCAGTTTACCTGATATTATCTCAGGATACCTGATACAAGCTACCTGATCCCACGTACAGAAATGGACACCCTATGACCGCACTCGGCCCAGACTTCATCTCTCTCCAGGTTCGCGATCTGGAGGCTTCGGCAGCCTTCTACACCGAGCACGTTGGCCTCGCCCGTGCTCCGATGAGCCCCGAGCACGCCGTGGTCTTCGCCACCGAGACCATCCCATTCGCTGTCCGGGAGCCACTCGTGGATCTCGACGCTGTCGAGCACCTCGGGTGGGGTGTGGCCATCTGGCTGAAGGCGGACGATCCGCAGAATCTGCACGATGCAATGGTTCTCGCCGAAGTCCCGATCCTGGTCGCACCTTTCGAGGGACCGTTCGGTCTGACCTTCACTTTCGCTGATCCCGACGGCTACGCCGTGACTCTTCATGGCTGAGATGACCCCCGCCTCAAGCTTCGCTCTCTTCCCGAAGGGGCCCTATTCGTTGGCGGCATCGATCCGGTACCTCGAGGGATTCGCTCCAGCCGCCTACGACAGCGAGTCAGCCGCGAGCTTGGAGATGGCCTTCTGCGTCGACGGCTACTGGGACCCAGTGGCAGTGGGCGTCCACGAAGAAGCCGGTGCCGTTCGCGGCACGGTCTATGGGGTCGACACGCTTGACCCAGCGGTCATCGCGGCGGCAGCCGAGCAGGTAGAGCGGATCCTCTCGCTCGACATCGATGGTCGAGGTTTTCCGGACATAGCTCGTCACGACTCAGTAGTCGCTCAACTCCAGTCGAGGTATCCCGGCCTTCGCCCCGTCTGCTTCTGGTCGCCCTACGAAGCCGCCGCCTGGTCGGTGATCGGACAGCGAATCCGAATCGTGCAGGCAGCCGCAATCAAGGCTCGCATCACCTCCGAACACGGGGAGGCCATCGACGTTGGCGGTCGAATGGTCCGCGCCTTTCCGAACCCAGCCAAGCTGGCCCAGCTGTCCACGATCAATGGGCTGAGCGAGACCAAACTCCAGCGCCTTCGAGGTATCGCCGAAGCCGCTCTGGGTGGGACTCTGGGCGCCGCCCGGCTGAGGTCACTCCCTCGTTCCCAAGCCCTCGAGGAGTTGATCTCCATTCCCGGAATCGGCCCGTTCTCGGCAGAACTGATCCTTCTCCGCGGCGCAGGGGATCCGGACTTCACGCCCTCTGCAGAGCCGCGCCTCGCTCGAGCGATGGCGATCGCCTACGACATGAAGGCACCGCCCAGCGCCGCCGACATCGCCGAAATCAGCGAGGTCTGGAAGCCCTACCGCACGTGGGTCGCGCTCCTCCTCCGCATCATGCTCGAAGACGAGACCCACGAAATTGCAGGACAAGCCATCACCAGAACGCCAGGAGGTCAGTTCTCGCGGCTCCAGAACACAGAGAATGCGGAAGACGCACCCAATCCGTGTGCGGTGGCGAGCGGGCCAGGCGTCGTGTCCACGTCCCCGTACTCCCCGAGGGCGATCCCCTCGCCGGTCTTCCACAACTTGGGTTTGAAGAGGCCGCCCACATCGCCGGCGCTGTCCGTCACGATCGCGTCCTCGTAGTGCTCATCGCCGAAATCGCTCGTACCGGCAAAGTGCCTGTTGTAGAAGTAGGCCTCGGTGATGGCCTCGGCCGAGGCGTTCTCGCACGTGGAGACTGGGCAAGTCTGCACCACGTCGAATCCTTGGCCGCTGGTCACATCTTTCAGGGAGAGCTCGTACTTGGAGTGGTTCAGAGAGCGAATCGCGGACTCGATAGCGTCACCGGGGTCGATCTGGAATTGCGACTTGGAGTTGGCCGGGTACATCTCGTACCACGCGCCGTAGCGCGCCGAATCGCCCTTGCAGTTAGCAGAAATACCGTCCTGCTCGACCGTCTGGTCGGCCCACCCATCCAGGCCGATCCAGTGGAATGAAAATGTGTCAGGGTCGCGGAGCACGTCACCGAGGGCACGTTGTAGTTGGCCACGATGGAGGTAAAGGTCTCTCCTGCCGTCTTGGGCAGCGCGGCGTACCCAGACCAATTGCTGCTGTAGGTCACGCTGATGCCGTTGGGTCCTTCCACCGGTCCAGCACCGTTAATCGGGATCAGGGGTCGCGACAAGTTCACCTTCGCCGCTGGACTGCCGGCGCTTGCCGGCAGCGTCAGTAAACCCATGCACCCAACGATCGTTGTTCCAATGACTGCGACCATGCGGTAGTTGTTCATTCTCACCGCTCCTCTAGGACCGATCGGCGCCCGCTGGATCGGATCCGGGCAAGATATCACCAGGTCGAGGCGGAGGCAGAGGGCAGATCACGGCTGCGGAGAACGCAGTGGGTCAGGCTATCGGGCCCCTTCGAACGGAGAGATGACCCCTGCGCAAGTGAATTCGACCGGATCACGTCAACAGTCCACAGTCGGAGCAGCATGTCAACGAAATCTTGGGAAACTCCGTCGGACCCACGGGCAATACAGGAGATACTGGGGTGGCGGATGAGGAGGCAGCATGGTTGAGGGCATGATCCGACTCGACGAGACGACACGGGACGCGGTGGCCTCTGGGCGCCTTGCCCATCTGGCCACCATCAACCCGGATGGCACCCCACAGGTGACGTGCGTCTACATCGGCTGGGATAGGGAGGAGATCGTTGCCGGCCATCTTGCCGATCACGTGAAGCTGCGTAACATCCGGCGCGATCCGAGGGTCACGCTGTCCGTCGAGTCCGACGTTCCATTCGAAGGTTTCAGTCCCTACGTTGTCATCCAGGGGATGGCTCGCGTCGAGGAGGGTAGAGCTGTGGCCGTTCTTCGTCGCATCACCAAAGGCCAATTTCCGCCACCCCGCGACGATTGGCCAGAAGGATTCGTCACGCGCATCTCGCCGTTGCATCTCTCAGGCACCGGCCCGTGGGGTCTTGCGAGATGAGGTCGCCCCGGTTTCCAAACGCTCAGAGCGGCCATGCGTGGCCGTGCTGCGACAGATCTACCCTGCTGCTCAGCAGCTTCAAACGACCCCGCTTATCGCAATCGAGCAACGAGCAACCTCTTCTCGTTATCGTGGGATGGCGGGGAAGGTAGAGGGCTCTACTGACAGGGGCGCATCGAGTGGCTGGGCTGGAAACCGGGTGGACCGAATGGCAATTCGGGGTGACCCGCCAGAACGTGAACTGACGAGAACCGGCACCTTGCCAAGGTGAGGGTTGCGGGTTTGAATCCCGTCTCCGCTCCAAAGAAGTCCCTGGTAGAGAGCCATTTTTCGAAGCGCCCTCGGCTCTTGCAGCAGCTCTCCAGTCTAGGTCCAGTTGGTGACCCCCCCTCGCCTTTCGGCATCGATCATCACAACCTCGACACCGTGGCTCGCCAGATGCCAACCGACGCTGGCCCCGATGATTCCGACCCGTACCACCCCGATACGCATGTCGTTTCCTCAGGGCGGATTCAAGGGATCACTGCAACGGCTTGGTGAGTAGGCAACGCTTCGTTGCCCCAACCAAGGAGGAGCCGTAGATGGGCGTCCGTCACATGACCCGAGAGCAAAAGCACATGGCCCGTCGACTCAAGGCCAAGGGAATGACGCTGAAGGCGATCGCCAAAGAGGTCAGCTGTTCCTTGCCGCTGGTGACGGCCAGCGTGTACGTCCAGCAGCCCGAATCAGGCCTACCTGACCGCTGGACGCCCGCACCAGGGCGCCTCAACGCCGAGGATCGTGAGGAGATCTTGTTGGGGCTGGCCCGCGGTGAGTCGATGTCGGCCATCGCCCGCAGCCTTGGGCATGCCCCCTCCACCATCACCCGAGAAGTCGCCGCCAACGGGGGGATCCGGCGTTACGGGGCCTGGAAGGCACACTGCCGAGCCGAGAGATCGGCGCGGCGACCCAAGCCCGCCAAGCTGCGTACCGCCCTCTGATGCGCCAGGTGAGCATCTGGCTCGAGCAGCTGTGGTCACCCCAGGAGATCGCCGAGCGCTTGCGCTTGGAGTACCCCCACGATCCGATGATGCAGGTGAGCCACGAGACCATCTACCAGTCCCTCTTCGTCCAAGGCCGCGGTGAACTGCGCCGTGAGCTGGCCCGCTGCCTGCGCTCGGGGCGTACGGCGCGACGTCATCAGGGCCGGGCGGAGAAGCGAGGCAAGAACCCCAACATGGTCATGATCAGCGAGCGGCCCGCCGAGGTCGATGATCGGGCCGTGCCCGGGCACTGGGAAGGTGATCTCATCATCGGGGCCGGCGGCAAGTCAGCGGTGGGCACCTTGGTCGAGCGCTCGACCCGCTTCGTGCTGCTCTTGCACCTCTCCGGGGGACCACGGGGCCGAGAGCGTCGAGAGGGCCATGCGCAAGGCCATCATGAAGTTGCCCGACGAGCTCGCCCGCTCCATCACCTGGGATCAGGGTAAAGAGATGGCGGGCCACGTGGACTTCACCGTGGCCACCGGCATCCCTATCTACTTCTGCGATCCCCACTCGCCTTGGCAACGCGGATCGAACGAGAACACGAACGGACTGCTGCGCCAATACATGCCCAAGAGCACTGACCTCTCGCAGCACAGTGCCGCCGATCTGGCCCGCATTCAACGAAGCCTCAACGGGCGTCCTCGCAAGACACTTGGATATATGAAACCATAGAAAAGTTCGCCGATCTCTTTGCGCTCACCTTAAACCCCACTTTTGTTTCGCCGAGAATGCGACGACTTCTCGATTGTGGCTCAGCGATTCCCGATGGTCCATCGCTGGACACCGCCTCTCGGAACCGGCGGAGAGGGACATCTGAACCACGGTTTGAGCTCTGATATCACCTGGGCTGCTACAGATCCCGGCGATCTAACCAGGAGTACCGCCGCCAGCTTCGTTCACCACCTGCCACATTCGGGCTTGCTCGGCCGGGGAAATGTGGGGATCCAACACCTTCCATGCGACTACGTCACGAAGATTTTGCCTGGCTCCGTCGAGGTCGACAGCGTCAAGAAAGCTCCTCACCAAGGCCGATCGAGCGCGACCGAGGATCAGCCCCATGAGTCGGCCAGCCGCGACTTCCCCGGCCGCCATGAGGACCCATGCGAGCGCCACATCGACCGAGGGATCACCTCGGCACGCACGAGCCCAGTCAATGACAACCGGACCTCTTGGCCCCATCATTACGTTTAGTGGATGGAGATCCAAATGGAGAAGAGCAACTCCGCGACCAACAGGTGCGTCGGACAACCACGTCGGAGCCGTCAGCTCGTGGAGTCCGCGGTGGAGGTCGGCCAAGATCCTTCCCAGACGAGGGATTGTCCAAGGGCGATTGCCCATCGTTGCCACCATGTCAGGGCCCATTACGCGTTCGAGAACCATGTCGTGACCGTCGTCACTCAGTGCTTCAATCGCAGGCACGCAGAATCCCTGGGCTCGGACATACTCCATAATCCGGGCCTCTTGCACCATCGAACGTCCTTCCCGGGAGCGTCGCAGCACGAGGCCTGGGCCATATTCGAAGATGTCGGCGTCTCGACCGGATGCCAACAAGGGACCGGGATCCATCACGCCCGGTCAGGGTAGTGGCTGATGTGAGGCCGGGACCGATCGGCGGAGTTGGCACCCCGTCCGGGCGGTAGGTGGCACCCCCGGGGTTTCAGCTCTGCGGCGAGCGTCCGAATCCAATTGCTTCGACGACTGCCCTCGGAGCAGCCGCCTGAAGGGCGAAATCAGGACCAACGCCAAGAGCATCATTGACAGTGGAGAACGCAAGCCGCAACGCCACGAAGGCGCTCATAGCGAACACTTGGGAGTCGTTAAAACCAGCGGCGCGAAGTCTCTCGACGTCCTGAGCGGTAGCGCGGGTTGGATCACTCGCCACCTGGCGCGCCCAGGACGCCAACTTACGCTCGCCATCGGTCAGGCCCTCGTCGCTTCCACGGATGACCCCCGCCGCCCATTCGGGATCGGAGGCTCCCGCCAACTTGGGACCCAGGCAAGAGAGCAGTATGAGTCGCCGAGAGTCGATGCACAAGCGGCAACGAGAATGCCCCGTTGACGAAAACTCAGGTTTTCATCAACAAGTGCTTGACCCATCAAATCGAAGAGACCGGTGACAGCCGGGGCGTTATGAGACTACAACTTTGTGACGTTCATGACATGGCCGTCTTCGGCGATGTCTTCGTCAAAGAGCGCCTGGGCCTCCGAAGTAGTCGGAGGAAGCTCCAAAAATCCGACAGTGCTCATCGTTACTCCTCCTCCAGTTCCCGCTTGTGTGCGATGAATCCAGCAACCTTGATATCAGCTCGCAATGCAAGCCCAGCACGCACATACGCCCGTGCGGTGTCGACAACACTTCGGACGAACTCGCCCTCTCCGACGTTCTGGATGGCTTCAAGGGCCCGCCTGGACGCTGTGGGCAAACTCAAACCCCTTGCCAAGGTGAGGGTCACGGGTTCGAATCCCGTTTTCCGTTCTTAGATCGCCTGCTGGCGGCAGTCCAATTGGTCGATTGCCTCAGTTCGTCGACAAGGACAACGACTGTGCCTGCAGACGATCGTCCTCGATCAACAGGTCCTCGAAGAACGCGCCGAAGTCGCGTGTTGGATGTCTGATTTGGATCTCTAGCATCCAGCGTAAGTCGGAGGGGCGGAAATCCACTCTGTCAAGGGTGCCGTCGTAGTGGGCATCGTGTGGGAACTCTGAAAGGCGGTGTCCGGTCAACTCGAGGTTCAGTTGCCAGCCAAGCTGTTGCGCGGTCTCCTCGGCAAACTGATACAAAGCCATGCCGGTCAAACCGTCATGCAACCAACGATGACGCGTCGCTGCCCAGATCGATTTGACATCCTCGGCTGCCTTCGTCATCTCTGGATCGTCACCCACAACGAACGTATCTCCGGCATCGCCTTCGCATCCCTCATAGATTGGGCCGACATCGAGGAAGAAGATGTCGTCATCACCCAGTACCACCCCGGGTGTGGATGGATCTTCGAAGTTCTTAGTGGTGTTTTGGCCGAAGCGCACCAAGATTTTATGCCATCCCTTGCGGAGCCCAGCATCGCGTAGCACTGTGGCTGCAAGCGTCTGCCCGGTTTCCTCGGACATCCCAGAGGTGATTCCGGCGGCAATTTCCCTTAGCGCATCCCTGGTCCTGGTCCGCACATCGAGGATCTGGACCGGGAGAACCGCCTCTGCAATTCCTTCGAGCTTTCCGCGACTGTTGGCGGAGTATTGCGGGGTTGGCCCCATTTCAGGACCCCCGATCTCCCTCCGTTAGCGAAGGGACCCAGCTCAACTTGAACTGCGTCCAACGTACACCCTTGAAAGCGACAAAATCTCGGCCTCTGCTCTTCCGAACACTCCGAGAACTTTGTTGATTGCCGGTTCTGCACCAACCAGAGTCGGGCCGAAGGCCTTGGTTCGATTGGGACTACCAAGCCGGGATCAGCTCTGCAGTCGACCTCCGTGACATGGGCACCCTGGCTGACCTTGAGTTCGATTGGTAGACCGCTCTACAACAGCGTCGCATTCAGGTGATCCGGGTGGACATTCTGTGAACTTGGGTTTGCTCAGAGGACTTGCCTGGACACCGTCGACGAGCTCAAACACATTGCCAAGGTGAGGGTCGCGGGTTCGAACCCGTCTTCCTCTCCATCGTAGCAGGTCAGAGGCAATTTCTTGGCTCTTCCGGTTTCTGCGGGAGCTGCTGGGTAGCCAGGGTCCTCCAGAATGTTTCAACACCGCAGACTCCAACGTGGTTCACCTGCGACGGCCTGAGACGAGCCAACCTAGGCACTATGGCGCGTTCGCCTTTCGAACATTCCCCCATTGCCGCCGTCAGTGCGCGGTCGGCACTAGGAAACGCGAGTTATTAGACGGGCCCATGGTCCCATGGATTGTGACCGAGGCCCCTACCGCGCCACCGAAGGCACCTGGCAGGGTGGATGCTGTGGATGCAATGCACAATTCGCCGATCGGTGCCGCGGATTTGATCAGCTTCGATGACGGCACTCATGCCGTCGTGCGACCAATCGCTTCAGCCGACTCGGGAGCCTTGTTGCGCTTCCACCCCCACCTCTCGGCGAGGTCCATTCAGCTGCGCTATTTCTATCCACACAAGGACTTGAGCCCCAGCGAAGTCGCATATTTCACCCAGGTTGACGGCGAGGCCCGTGTGGCCATCGTCGTCGAGTGCGCGAGCGAGCTCATCGCTGTAGGTCGCTACGACCGGCTTGACGACCACAGAGTGGCTGAGGTGGCCCTCATCGTGGCTGACGCCTACCAGCACCATGGCCTTGCCACCATGCTGTTGCACCGCCTCGCCGACGTGGCACGATCAGCCGGGATCGAGCGATTCATTGCCGAGGTCCTGGCCGAAAACAGGGCGATGCTCTCGGTGTTTCATCACGTCGGGTTCCCCATTGAGACCAAGACCGAATCCTGCACCATGATGCTCACCATGACCATCGCTCCGGATATTGCAACCGCAGCGACCGATTAGACGGGCACGCGCCAGAGAACCCGAGTCCCGTCTTCGCCCGTCAGAATCTCAAAGGTGCCACCCAATCTTTGGGCTCGACTCCGCAGGTTGACGAGTCCGAGGCCAGCTCCAAAGGCCTGGGGAAGTTCGATACCGATACCGTTGTCTCGAACCTCGAGGGTCACGTCGTCGGCCACACTTAGCGTGACGACACAACTGGTCGCCTTCGCGTGTTTGCCGGCATTGGTCAGTGCTTCTCGGAGCACCGCGAGGAGATTGTCGGCGACGCGCTGGGAGATTGCGCTGTCGATGGCGCCGTAGAAGGTGACCTCGGGAGGAGTCCCGAGCGAAGAACCCATCTCTTCAGTGAGCTGAAGCACGCTATGGCGTAGACCACCCGCAATGGCTTTGTTCCCGAGCTCGAAGATGGCAGTGCGGATCTCGGTCACCGTCGTGTCAAGGTCATCGACGGCCTTGTTGACCCGCTCGACGATCTGATCTCGCTCAGCTAGGCGCACCGCTCCCTGCAGCGCCATGCCAACGGCGAAGACGCGTTGAATGACACGGTCATGGAGGTCCCGGGCGATTCTGTCTCGGTCGTCGAGGACGCTGAGCACTCGGACCCGTTCGCTGAGGCGGGTGTTCTCAATGGCGATGCCCGCTGCGACCGCCAGGGCCTCAGCAAGTGCCTGGTCTTGGTCGCTGAATTTGTCAGCCCCGATTTTGTCGGTGAGATAGAGGTTCCCGTAGACCACCGAACGGACTCGGACGGGGACGCCGAGGAAGGATTTCATGGGCGGATGGTGAGGCGGGAATCCGTAGCTGTCGGGATGGGTGCTGAGGTCCTTGAGGCGCAGTGGTGTGGCATCGGTGATCAGCACGCCCAGCACCCCTCGTCCGGTCGGTCGAGCACCGATGGTCTCTTCCTCGGCATCGCCCAGTCCGACGGTGATAAACGGCTCGAGGCCAGTGCGTGCCTCATTGAGCACGCCGAGGGCGCCATAGCGAGCGTCGACGAGAGAACATGCCTCTTCGATCAGGTGGCGGAGCAGGACAGGCAGTTCGACGGCCGCCTCGATCATGAGGACGGCGTCGATGAGGCGCAGGAGCTTGGCCGGATCCTCAACATCGTGATACGGCATGACTCGAATCGTAGCTAGCGGCGTCTCGACTCATCGGCAGTTGGTGGTGGTCGGATCGGATCTGTGTCGAAACGCTGGCACAATGGAGTGCCATGACCATCCGTGTATTCCTCCTCGACGATCACGAGTTGGTCCGCGAGGGCATCCGGAGCCTGCTCGAGAGCGACGAGGACATCGAGGTCGTCGGTGAGGCAGCCACCGCGGAGGAAGCCCTGTCCCGGATCCCACTGGCCAAGCCTGATGTGGCCATCCTCGACGTTCGATTGGAGGACGGAAGCGGCATTGAGGTCTGTCGTGATGTCCGTTCGCTCATGCCGGGCCTGGTCTGCTTGATGCTGACCAGCTTCGCGGACGACGAGGCGCTCTTTGCCAGCATCATGGCCGGAGCCACCGGTTATGTGCTCAAGCAGATCAAGGCCCGGGACCTAATTGAAGATGTCAAGAAGGTCGCCGACGGAGAATCACTCATGGATCCGAGGGCCGTGGCCCGAGTTGTGGAGCGCATCGCCAACCCTCCGATGGCCAAGTCCGAACTCGAGGCGCTCTCTCCCCAAGAGGTGCGCCTTTTGGATCTCATCGCCGAGGGAATGACAAATCGTCAGATTGCTGAAGCGATGTTCCTCTCGGAGAAGACGGTCAAGAACTACATGACGGGTCTGCTGACGAAGCTCAAGATGAACAGCCGCACTGAGGCGGCGATCTACGCCACCAAGCTCAAGGCCGGTGAGCCACCGACGATCCGCTAAGCCTCCCACCGTGCTGTGGGGCGAGGATTCGAGGCACTCGCCACAGACTGAGGGCCTGGTCTGCTTCTCCGGAAACGACAGTTTGTCGAGCACGCTCAGCGTCACCAGCAACTCGGCCAGACCCGCCAGCGGTCTTTGCGCGCCACTGCAGAGTGGGACCAAGGTCCTACTCGTCGGGACCTTTGCACCCACTCCTTCGGGCTCCTTCATCCGCACAATGAAGAACAGATCTCCTCGCGAGGAGGGGTCATTGTGAACAGGAGATGCGACGATGCAACGAAAGGTATTCGATTTGATCGCCAGCGCTGGAGGTGCCGTGATGGTCATCGTCTTGGTGGTGGCGGGCGTTCTCCTCATGTGGGGTTACAGCTTCGCCAACTCCAACGTGCACAACCAGCTGGCCGAACAGCAGATCGTCTTCCCGGCCAAGACAGCGTTTGCCCACCCCGTCGCCGGCACTGAGATCACCCCATCGATGGTTGGCACAGTGTCGAAGTATGCAGGGCAACCACTGGTGACGGGCCAACAGGCAGAGGTGTACGCAGATGACTTCATTGCGGTCCACCTCAAGGAGATCGGTGGCGGGTTGACCTACGCCCAGCTCTCGGCCCAGGCGCAGGCCCTCCCCAAGGGATCGGCCGCTTACACCGCGGCCGAGGCCAAGGCAACGACCGTCTTCCAGGGCACCACCCTGCGGGGCCTGCTGCTTGAGGCCTACGCGTTTGGGACTCTCGCCACGATCGCCCTCATTGCGGCGATCTCGGCCTTCGTCCTTGCCGCGATCATGGCGCTCTTGGTGGCCTTCGGCTTCTGGCACGCTCGCCGGACCACTGCTACCGAGCAACTCGCCGTGCAGACAGAAGCGGAGCGGGTGCTGGTCACGAGCTGACACAGCCTCCCCAATCCCGGATCGAGCTACCCCGCCCGGCCTGCCACAGTGCAGGCCGGGCGGGGCTCGTCCTGTACCCGGTGTGATTGTGGAGAGGAAGGCCGTGCCTCTTGCGAGCACCTAAAAGAGACCAAGGTCACGGGCGCCAGGACTTAGGTCCCTATGGGTCTGGCGTTCATCAGGCTCAGACTTGTCCCATGAGATCAACGACTCCAGCCCATGGGCGCTCGGACACCGCGTCCGCAGCCGCAAGCCTCCGAGGCGCCGAGATGCCTGCGCAGCCTCGAGGGATCGGGGTGGGCGACTTGGCCCGCCGCGTCGCCCATCGCCGGACCGAGGTCGGCCTCAGCACTCAAGAGCTGGCGAAACGGGCTGGGATCGATGCCTGGTTTCTCGCGTACTTCGAGCAAAGTGCGGACACCAGCCTCAGCGGTGGGGCACTCCTGAGGCTCGCCGTCGCCCTCGACACCACACCTTTCGCCCTTGAAGGTGGTCAGATCGACCGCCCGCCTGGTCCCGGCCGCGCCGGCCCACACCCTGTGCTCGAGAGCCTCACCGCGGAGCAATGCCACCAGCATCTCGCTGCTGGGGGCATTGGGCGTATCGTCCTCACGACCGGATCAGGTCCGGTCGCCTTCCCGGTGAACTTCGTTTTCACCGGCGGGGCCGTCATCCTTCGGACCTCCGATGCCATGACCGCCAGGGTCTCTGGTGTCGTGGCCTTCGAGGTTGATCACCTCGATGAGGCCATGAGCGGTGGCTGGAGTGTGCTGGTACGCGGTCACGCTCGCCTCATCGAAAACCCCGAAGAGCGCATTGCCGCACACCTCGATGTTGAACCATGGGCGGGCGGAGCTCGCCTCAACGTGATCAGCATCGAACCCTTCGAGATCACCGGACGGGTCATCGTCCAGCGTGCGGCCCAAGGTCTCGCATGACGCCTGATCAATTCCACTCGCAGGAACGTATGCAGAGAGAACCGAGGACACCATGAAAGCACTTGTGTACAACGGACCAGGACGCAAAGCATGGGTGGAAGTCCCAATCCCCACGATCCAAGACGACACCGACGCCATTGTGCGTGTGGACTGCACGACCATCTGCGGTACCGACCTCCACATTTTGAAGGGGGATCTACCCGAGGTGACAGAGGGCCGAGTCCTCGGACACGAGGCCGTTGGCACGGTCGAGGCGGTCGGATCAGCGGTGACCAACATCGCAGCGGGAGACCGAGTTCTTGTCTCGTGTGTCAGCGCGTGTGGGCGCTGCTCGTACTGTCGAGACGGACACTACGGCCAGTGCCTGGGCGGCGGCGGTTGGATCCTCGGCAATCTCATCGATGGGACCCAAGCTGAATACGTTCGAGTCCCTTTTGCCGTCACCTCGACCTACCTGGTGCCCGAGAGGGTGAGCGACGAGGAGGTCCTCATGCTCGCTGACATCTTGCCCACGGCATATGAGGTCGGGGTCCTCAACGGTCACGTCCAGCCCGGTGACACCGTCGCCGTGGTCGGTGCCGGCCCGATCGGACTCTCGGCCATGCTTGGCGCCCAGCTCTACTCTCCGAGCCACATCGTCGCCATCGACCTCGCTGACGCCAGGCTGGAGGCCGCCAAGCGCTTCGGGGCCGATCTGATCGTCAACAATGGCCGCGACGATCCCATCGCATTTGTGAGAGAACTCACCGGCGGTCTGGGCGCTGACGTGGCCATTGAGGCAGTGGGCGTTCCGGCGAGCTTCGAACTGTGCACTGAACTCGTTCGTCCGGGAGGTCACGTGGCGAACATCGGGGTCCACGGAAAGCCCGTCACTCTCCACCTTGAAAAATTGTGGACGCGGGACGTCACCATCACAACCGGGTTGGTCGACACCTATTCAACGCCCACGCTGCTCCGTTTGGTCGCCTCCCAGCAGATCGATGCCCGCCAATTCGGCACTCATCATTTTCGCCTCGACGACATGATCGAGGCGTACGACGTCTTCGCGCGGGCGGCCGATACCGGTGCCGTCAAGGTCGTTCTGACCCGGTAAGAGGACGGCATCTGCCACGTGAGCCGCCGAGCGGTATACCTCTGGTAGCAATGCGCACCGTCATCGGGATCCCGCTATCCGGAGGCAGCAGTTCGCAGCCAGTCGGACACGGGGAACCTGAAAGGCCGGATGTCGTGACTCTCCTCGGCAGCGCGATATGACACTGGGCACCCAGACGATGGTAGAGCGCTCTACTACTGCGAAAATTTGAGTGGATGTAGTGGAAACTGGGTGGACAGAACGGCACGCCGGGGGAGAGAAGCGGACCCTGGAAACAAAAAACACCACCTTGCCAAGCTGAGAGTCGCGAGTTCGAATCCAGTCTTCCGTTCCATCGTGGCAGGTCAGAACAGTGTCTATTTGGCGATGACTTGGCGAGGCCACCCGGTTCCCCCGACTGCCTGGGAGAACCCGTAGAGGTCTGCGTTCGAGACGTCGGTGATCTCGATGCTGTTGTTTGCCACCGCGATCCCCGGGAAGAAACCGTAATCACGATGCGGCGTGCCGGTTGCAACGGTCTCCTCGTGGAAGACGAAGTCCGAGTCAGAGAAGAAGAAGTTGAGTGCACCATCGCCCTGGGCATCTTGGGACACCACCCCGACGTTAAAGCCGGACCAGACAATGGCAGTTCCGGTCAAAAGACCGCTGGTGGTCGACTCGCCGAGGGCGGTGTTCGAGACGAAGACGCCCTTGTCCGTGTAGCTGATCATCCCCAGCGACTGGTCTCCGGCCTCGGTTCCTGCCTGGTCGATCGCTAGCAAGACGTCGGTCCCACTCCACACCGCCGAGGGGTCGATGAAGCCGCCGGGGATCGTCGAGCTGAGGGTCCATCCCGAGGCGAAGAACGGCTGGTAGAAGGCGTCAAGCTCCTCGTTGGGGTCAGTAGCTACGACGACGACCCCGGTGTCGGTCACAGTGGTGACGGCGGAGACAAAGTGCACGAACTGGCCCGTTTCGACCACCTCGGGCGCCCAGGCGCCAGCGCTTAGGAACCAAAAATCGACGTTGCCATCCGAATCGGTGGCGCTGACGACGAAGTTCGCGCCAGCCGGCGAGTAGGCGATCGACGGGGTCGAGTACGTGCTGGTCTCAGAAACCAACGTACGATGGAACTTGGCGCCGATGCTGCCGCTCCAGGACCAGAGGTGGCCATTGGTGTCGGTGGCCGCGATCACCAGATGGCCATCACCGTCCGAGGCGATTTCGGGATTGATGTACTTCGCGCCGGCCTTGGTCTTCGCAACCGTGCTCATGGTCCAGCTTGTAGCTCCACTGGGTTCGGTGAACAACACCACGTCGTGGATGGAGTCGACGACGACACTTGCGAGGCCGTCCCCATAGGATACGACCGGAGCCGTCGACTGTGGGCTGATCGGATCTTGAGCCGCCGAGGCCGCCACCGAGAAGAGTGGTACGGCACTCGAGGCCAAGGTCAGCGTCGCGAGCGGCAGGGTGTACCGCCAGCGGTCGCGGCGAATGGGCATGGACTTCCCACCTTTCCTCGTGAGGGGTTCAGACTGACAGTCCTGGATGTCCTCGTGGTGCTTGATAGTCATGGTTTCTCCTTTCACGGGGATAACGACGTGTCGCAGGTGAGAACGACCGCCTCCGCAGATTGCCCACTTGCTTGCTTGACTGGCCTCACGGCCTTCAAAAGACCAGATGACCACTGAAGAACGGACCGGGCGCCGTTGTCTCTCCCGGCACCGAGCTCTTCGCGCTCGATCAGCCCCGAGTGCTACCTTGAGCGCCCATTGACATGAGGCTGACGGTTTATCCGCCGTCGCCGACGTGACGCCGTTGGACGGGTGACGCCACTTGTCCGTTCGACTGAGCGGCGTTTCCAAGTGACGCCAGAGAGAAGTCAGGGCCACCGCGGCTACACAATTGACGAATACAGCGGCTGCCGCTACCGCTCGACGCGTGTAACAGCAAGTTCAGCACTTTGTTGCGCATTGAGGTCATGGTTGATGCGACGGAGCAAGCATACCGTTCGTCTTCACGAGGTTCTCGAGTGCCTCGACGGTCGTGAGGGCTCCATCCTGGCGTGAGAGGGCAGTTGCCATCAGCTCGGCACTGCGTTTCAGGCTCGGGTCCCGGAGTGCATGCTCGACAACTCGCCGGATCTTGCCAATGGGTGCCTTCTTACCGACGCGAACACCGGCACCGACGGCGACGACTCGAACGGCGTTATCCGGCTGATCACGACCATCAGGGATGCATACGAGCGGTACGCCACATGAGAGAGCCGCGTTGACGGTCTGCCAACCGGCGTGGGTAATGACAAGCGAGGCCTGGGCAGAACAGCCCTGTGTGGCACAAATTTTTCCGGCTTTGGTATTCGCAGGGAGGCGAAGTTGCGCTGCGTCAATGGCGGGACCGGCAGTGAAGAGGACTCTGGCTTCCAGTCCACTCGACAGCATCGAGAACGCGCTGGACGAGGGCGGTCTGATTCATATAACTGGTCGAAAAGCTCACCAGAATCAATGGATCGGAGTTCTCTGGCGGCCAGGGAGAGCACCATTCGTCGCTGAAATGTTCGAAAGCCGGGCCGACGTAGTGCACGTTCGCGGGCAACGACAGGGCGCCGGCAAAGTCGAGCTCTGGTGCCGTCAAGACATAGATGCCGGCAACGGAACGTAGCTGGTCCTCCCAGGCGCTCAGCGGTGCGAGTCCATGTTCGACCCGGACCCGGTTGAGCTGGGGCAGCCCGGCGGCTGAGAACCGCGTCGAAGAAGCCATTGAGGGCCCGATCACGTAGGGAACCCACGGCACCGGCCATCGGCTTCATACCGCTGAACAAGGGCGGTGCGCCGGAAATGGGCAATGGATACGGGCAATGCACCAGCGCCGCAGCGGGCATTGCCCGCACTTTCGGCGGCCACTGCCGCGCCGAGAAAGAGCCAGTCGAACACCACCACATCGGCAGGCCAGGCGCGCAAGATTGCGGCGCACTGCTGCGTAGCTTCGGGGAGTGGTTCAATCATTGCCCCGTCCCGTAACCGGACTGCGGCACCCAAACTGTCTTGGCAGCCCAATCTCGCACCGAATCGGTCTCTGCCCGAGTCAGGTCGAGTTCGGCGGTGGATCCCTCGACTTCGATCACCGTGGCGCCGGTTCGCTCCACTCGCTCCCGGCCTGCCCGGTGGGCCACTACGCGGACTTCATGACCCCTCTCCACCAGGGAGCGGGTCACTGCGAGTTGAGGCGGAGCGTTCCCGCTGAAAGCTAGAAGTGATTTGAAACACTCGCATCGGATATTCACTTTAGTTATTATCAAGTCAAAATGTCAAGAGGATCTTCGAACCATCGTCGACGAACAAACGCCAAAAGCGCCCTTATCAAATGACCACACGGGCCAACGCAGCCGCGGCAACCGGCGAACGTCTGCTTGCAGCGGCTTGGGAACATTTCGGTTCACGGCCGTACGAAGAGGTACGCCTGCAGGACATCGCCAGTGACGCCGGAGTCACAGCGCAAACCCTTTATCTGCGATTTGGGAGCAAGGACGATCTCCTAACCGAGGCGTATCGGTGGTGGGGCACCCAGGAGATTGCTGCCCGCGATGCTGCTCAAGTGGGGAACGTTCCCGAGGCGGTCGCAATTCTCTTCGCACACTACGAAGCACACGGTCTTGCCATTCTCCGGATGTTGTCTCAAGAAGATCGATTGCCTGCCGTTCGGAACCTGATGGACGCTGGTCGCGACTATCACCGGAAGTGGGCGGAAAGGACTTTCGAACCATTCCTGCATGGCCTGAGAGGGCGAAAGAGAGAACGGCGCCTGATCGGAATCATTGCGGCCACTGACGTTCTTATGTGGAAGCTCTTGCGCGTAGACATGGGCGTTGAGCGGGGTGAGGCCGAAGACATCGTTGCCGACATGATCCGTGCTTCAAACGCTGATACCTCGACGTCAATGTTGTAGATCGCTCGCCTGAAACATGAAGTTCAGATCCAACCAGAGGTATTCGAGGTCGTGATGTGACGGGCACCCGCTTCAGCCCAGTGACTGGCTGACCGCTCTGGCTACGACGACGTTTTGTGATGACTTCGGTTTTCCGCCCTCCTTGCTTCCTGCGTCGATCGTCGATCTGGAGTCGAAAGCTGCTTGGTCGGCCCATCGTGGCCGCTGGCAGCGACTTCGGGCCTGCGAGCGCTTGCAAAACGCCCATTCGTCGGAGTATGCGGCCGAACAGAACTGGCTGGATCAAGTCCTACGCGTGCCAGCGTGGTCAGAGCGTTGCCAAACAAAGTCTTACAACGGGATCGAATTGCTCCCCGTTACGATCGACTATTGGACCGTCTTTGCGCACGACCTTTGGCGGTGTGGCGAGATACTCAAAGCGAAGCAATCAGGCTTCGTTTCGGTGTCGTCCAGGCCCTTCTCTGGAACGGACTACAAGGAGACCAGTACGTGAGCGTGGGTTTGTTGGGGAATCGAGCATGCTGGGGCAGTGTTTGGCGCTGCAAGACCGTAATAGCGCGATGCCCACTGCGCCGGCCAGCCCACCATCGCAAGCTTCGTAGTAGATCGCTCTACAACAGCGACGGACTGGTTGGATGGGGTGGAACTGGGTGGACGCAACGGCACGTCGAGGGACTGGGGGAGACCAGAAGGACCAATTCCAACACCTTGCCAAGCTGAGGCTTCGAATCCCGTCTTCCGCTCGATCGGCTCAGGTCAGCGGTGGTTTCAACCCTTGAGTTCTTCAGGGACTTTTCTGAATCGGCCTGGGTTTGGCACCTCATCGGACGACGTTCGAACTCGAAACGCGCAAGCTGAGCGTGCCGGCGTACTGCGGCACCAGGTTCAGTCTCGCCTGTCCGAAACCAAGGACCGAATCCGTCAGCAAATGCGCGGCAAAGGGTCGCCGACGAGCATGTCGACGATTCGTGTCCCGCCCATGGAAGTCCGCAAGACCACAATCCCCGGCGGCTCCGCGTGGATCTCGCCGACGCGCGCTGCACTCGAGCCAAGTGGATGCCTGCGGAGCGCGTTCAAAGCCGCATCCGCCTGGTCCGATGGAACGACTGCTACGAGTTTCCCCTCGTTGGCCACGTAAAGCGGGTCGATCCCCAGGAGCTCGCAGGCAGCAGCGACGGCGCCCAGAATTGGCATGGACCCCTCGTCGAGGACCACTGTGAGCTCGGCGTCACGCGCCAGCTCGTTGCACACGGTGCCTACGCCCCCACGGGTCGAGTCGCGCAGCCAACGGGTGTCGGGAGCGGCGGCGAGGAGCTCCTCGACCAGGTCGTGCAGCGGGGCCGTGTCCGAGGCGATATCCGCCTCCAGGGCCAGGTCTCCTCGGGCCAGCATGACCGCAGTCCCGTGGTCGCCCATGGTGCCCGAGACGAGCACCACATCGCCGACGGCGACCTTCGCCGCAGTCAGCTCCCGGCCGGCGGGTACTACTCCCAGGCCAGCAGTCGTGATGTACATGCCGTCTGCCGCGCCACGGTCGACCACCTTGGTGTCACCGGTGACGATGGGAACCCCGGCGAAGGCCGCCGCCTCCGCCATGTCGGCCACCACCTCGCGCAGGACGTCGATCGCCATGCCTTCCTCGAGCACGAAGGCGGCGGAGATGGCGATCGGCCGCGCCCCCATCATGGCCAGGTCGTTGATGGTCCCGTGCACGGCCAGGTGGCCGGCGGAGCCACCGGGGAATCGTAGGGGCTTCACGACATAGGAATCGGTGCTGAAGGCCAGCCGATCACCCGAAGGGAGCTCGACCAGGGCGGCGTCGGTCTGGGGGGGCCGAAGGCCCTCCTCGTCCTCGGGCGCGAAGGCGGGCAGGAAGACGGCCTCGAGCAGGGCGGCCGACGCCTTGCCACCCGCGCCGTGGGCCAAGGTCACGACGTCGTCGCGCAGCCGAGGACGCCGGCGCCGGAACGCCTCGATGCGCCCGAAGACTGCGGCCTCCCTGTCGCCGGGCGCGCGCGTTGCCGTTGCTCGCGACTGGTTCGGGCGTCGCGCCGGTCACGATTGGTTCCCCCGTGCACTGGCGGCCGTGGTCACGGGGAGGTGTCGTTGGACGCACTCCCACAGTGCCAATGTCAGGGCATCCTGGACTTCCTGAATCCGGTGGACGCTGTCGGACTGCACGACCAGACAGTGGTGGACAACATCGCTCACCGCCATGCCGGATCCCTCGTAGCCGCACAGTCCGACCGTGAGGGCGTCGCGGCGCGCCGCTTCCTCGAAAGCGCGCAGCATGTTCACCGAGTCGCCGCTCGTGGAGAAGCCGATGGCCATGTCGAGTTCGCCAACGTGGGCGATGACCTGCCGCGAGAACACGAGCTCGAATCCCACATCGTTGGAGAGCGCCGTGAGGACCGCCTGGTCGTCAACCAGCGACATGGCGGGTAGCGGCGTCCCGTGCGGTGGGTGACGGAACAACTCCGCCGTCCCCTGGGCATCGGTGGCGCTGCCACCGTTGCCGAAGCTGAAGAGGCGTCCACCGCGGACGAAGCGTTCGACCATCGCGACCGCGGCGCGCTCCACTTGATGCCCGCAACGTTCGAGTGTGGCGGCGCGGAGGGAGGCCGACTCCTGCATCTTGGCTTGGGCGGAGATCACCAACTCAGTCATGAGGGTCCCCGCATCCTGTTCCTCCGCCTCGATGAAGGGATAGAGGAATCCTGTCGGCTCGCCAGCGCTCATGGCCGCCGCTCCGCCATGAGGCTGGTGACGGCGATCCCGGCGTGCACCAGGACGAGGTCACCTGGTCGTAGGCCGTCGATCAGTCGGCCGTCGATCTGCTCGGCCTGGCCGCCAGCCACCACCTCGATACGGCCTTCGGCCAGAACGGCGCGAACCTCGGCCACTCGGCCCTCGTCCGAGCAGGTCACGCAGATCTCGTCGATGCACTCGGCCTCCTGGCCGAGCAAGCCCGGATGCTCAAAGACGATATGGGTCAGTTCCCACAGCAAGTGGTACAGCAGCACGAGGTCGCCTGAATGCGCGGCAAGTGCCGGTTCCGCACCTTCCAGCCACACCACATGATCGGCAACTGGCGTCACGACCCGCCCGCCCGGGTCTCGGGCCGCTACCCAGCCAGAGGGAGGTCAGGCCCCAGGCGTCCGCCCGGGTTACCAGGTCGCGGAACACAGGGTCAGCCGCGGTGCCGATACACAAAAGGAGGTCGCCAGGGCGGGAGAGCAGCCTCACGGACTCGACAGCCCCGGGCTCGTCGATGCTCACCGCGGGCAAGCGCACGCTTGCCGACGATGACCGGGTGCACGAACTCCACGGCGACGTGGCGGGCGTGGGCGGGCTATTGCGGTGCCACGCACCACAGGGTGGCCCCGGCGGCGAAGCGGCGAGCCAAGGCCAGGCCAGCTGGCGCCAGGTCCTCGGCCGGTCCGGCTCCCCCCAGCGGGTTCCCGGTGGTGTTCACGCCCGTCACCGTGCCCCCGTCCTCGCCGCGGCGGCGGCGCGGTAGCCCGCGATCGCCGCCTGTCCCAGCGCAAGGCCGCCGTCGTTCGGTGGCACGACCCGGTGCGTCAGGACCCGGAACTGGCGAACCTCGAGCTCGCGGCGGGCGAGGCCGAGCAGCAGTGCATTCTGGAAGACCCCGCCACTTAGAGCGACTACGTCGATGCCCGCGCTCGCCCTCTGGCGTTCCGCCGCATCGCCGATCATGTGAGCAACGGCGGCGTGGAAGCCGGCGGCCATGGCGCCCGTGTCGGCACCGCGGCGCAGGTCCCCAGCGAGCGCGCGGAGGACGGGGGAGGGGTTCAAATCGGCGCCGGTCAGGTCGAACCGGTAGGGGAGGGCGGAAACGCCGGTGTCTCGCGCCTCCTCGGCGGCCCATTGCAGGCACAGGGCTGCCTCCGCCTCGTACGTCGCCTTGTGGCACAGGCCGAGCAGCGAGCTCACCGCGTCGAAGAGACGTCCCATGCTCGACGTCGCCACGCAACCGGTCGTGCGTTCGAGCCGGCGTGCCAACACTGCCCGCTCCTGGGTCGAGACGGCGCTGGCCGGCGGTAGGTCCTCTGCCCAATCGATCCCGGCCGCCCAGAGGTGGGCAAGTGCCGTGTGGCAGGGTCGGCGGATGGCGGCATCGCCACCGGGCAGCGCCACCGACTTGAGGTGTCCGACGCGCTCGAACTCCCCGTAGCCGGCGACGAGGACCTCCCCACCCCAGATTGTGCCGTCCGTGCCGAACCCCGTCCCGTCGAACGCGAAGCCGATGACGCACCGGCCTGCGGGGACCCCGTGCTCGGCCATCACTGACGCGATGTGGGCGTGGTGGTGCTGAACTTCGGCCACCGGCCGCGAGGAGGCTCCCTCGGCCCATCTCTTCGTCTGGTAGCCGGGGTGCGCGTCGGCGGCGAGCCCCGGTGTCCGGATGTCGTACAGGCCGGCCAGTTGACGGGTCGAACGTTCGAAGGCGGCCCACGTCTCGAGGCTCCCCATGTCGCCGATGTGTTGGCTCATGAACGCGTCCCGGCCCGCCGCGAGGCAGAACGCGTTCTTCAGCTCGCCACCAACGGCGAGCGTCGGCCCGGCCGAGAACGGGAGCCGAAGGGGCAGGGGAGCGTAGCCCCGTGACCGCCGCAGCGGCAGCTCGCTCCCGTTGCTTGGGTCGATCTCGAGCACTGAGTCGTCGCACGGGACGTGGATCGGACGGTCGTGGAGCAGCCACACGTCGGCGATGGCACCCAAACGTCGCCGGGCGTCGTCATCCTCGTAGCAGATCGGCTCGTCCGTCAGGTTGCCACTGGTCATGACCAGCACGTCGGGTACCGGCGCCGGGTCGTCGGCCCCTGGGACCGGAGCGAAGAGGAGGTGATGCAGTGGCGTGTAGGGGAGCACGACGCCCAGCCGCGGGTTCCCCGGGGCCACCCACGCCGAGATGGTCACTTCGGCGGGGCCTGGGCGCCGGCCAAGGAGGACGATGGGCCGCTGTGCCGACGCGAGAAGCTCGGCTTCGGACGCATCGATGAGTGCGAGGGTGCGGGCTGTGTGCAGATCCCGGGCCATGACAGCGAACGGCTTCGTGAAGCGGTGCTTCCGTGCCCGGAGTCGCTGCACGGCGTCGTCGGATGCTGCGTCGCAGGCCAGGTGGTACCCGCCGAGACCCTTGATTGCGACGATCTCTCCCCGCGCCAGCGCCGCCTGGGCCGCGGCCATGGCCGTGTCCGAGTCGACGACCGGATCCGACCCGGCTGCGTCCTCCAGCCGTAGGCGCGGGCCACAGTCGGCGCAGGCGATCGGTTGCGCGTGGAAGCGCCGGTCAGCGGGGTCGTGGTACTCGGATGCGCAGGCCTCGCACAGGGCGAACCCGCGCATGGTTGTGTTTGGTCGGTCGTAGGGAAGGCTGAGGGTGATCGTGAAGCGGGGCCCGCAGTTGGTGCAGTTGATGAACGGGTAGCGCCTACGTCGGTTGGTGGGGTCGAACAGCTCTTCGAGGCAGTCGTCACATGTCGCGATGTCGGGTGACACGAACGTCCGGACCGTGCCGCGGCGTCGGCTCTCGACGATGGCGAAGCCTGTCGATCCGCTTGGTGCCATCGCTCTGGTGAGCACCTCGTCGATACGGGCCGGACCGGGCGACTCCGCGACCAGCCGGCGAACAAACTCCTCTGTCGTTTCCTTCCTACCCTCGACCTCGACGAACACCCCCTGCGTGTCGTTGCCGACGTGGCCGGTGAGCCCGAGCTCGGTGGCCAGCCGGTGCACGTAGGGCCTGAACCCGACTCCCTGGACGAGGCCGGCCACGCGGAGGCGGAGTCGTGCCGCCTCCGACGTGGCCACGCGGCTCATGCCGGCGACCCGTTGCGTCGTCCCAGCGTCACCGCGGCCTCGCGATGCATCCGCCCGAAGTTGTAGTACGCCGCGCACGCGCCCTCCGAGGAGACCATGCAGGTCCCGATGGGGGTCTCGGGCGTGCAGGCTGTGCCGAACACCTTGCATTCCCAGGGCTTGATCACGCCCTTGAGTACCTCCCCGCACTGACACGCCTTGGGATCCGCCACCCTGACATTCGGAATGGAGTAGCGCAGCTCGGCGTCGAAGGCCGCGAACTCCGGTCGCAGCTTGAGGCCGCTCTGCGCGATGAATCCCAGCCCCCGCCACTCGAAGTGGGGGCGCAGCTCGAACACCTCGGCCAGTACGGCCAGCGCGCGCGGGTTGCCCCCGTCGCGCACGACCCTCGAGTACTGATTCTCGACCTCACAGCGGCCCTCGCGGATCTGGGTGAGCAGCATGGCGATAGCGTGCAGGATGTCGAGCGGCTCGAATCCGGCTGTGACGAGGGGCAGCCCGTACTCGGCGGGCACGAACCTGTACGGCCGTTGCCCGACCACCGTGGAGACGTGCCCCGGTCCGAGAAAGCCGTCGAGGCGCAGGTCCGGGGACTCGAGGATGGCCCGGAGGGGCGGGACGATGGTGACGTGGTTGCAGAAAACGGAGAAGTTCGCGACCTCCTGAGCCCGGGCCTCGAGCAGCGTGAGCGCGGTCGACGGGGCCGTCGTCTCGAAGCCGACTGCGAAGAAGACCACACTGCGCTGCGGGTTCTCCACGGCGATGCGGAGCGCATCGAGAGGCGAGTACACGAAGCGGATGTCCGCCCCGCCGGCCTTGGCGTCGAGCAGGCTGCCTTTGCTACCGGGCACGCGCATCATGTCGCCGAACGAGGTGAAGATGACGCCGTGTTCATTGGCCACCGCAATGGCGTCGTCGACCCGCCCCATCGGGATGACGCAGACCGGGCAGCCGGGGCCGTGCACGAGCTCGACGTTGGCCGGAAGGACGTGCTCGATCCCGTGCCGGTAGATGGTGTGGGTGTGGCCGCCGCACACCTCCATGAACTTGAACGCGTCGTCACCGGCTAGCGCGGTGATCTGTGCCACCAAAGCACCGGCTGTCGTCGGGTCCCTGTATTCGTCGACGAACCTCATGAGTGAGCGTGCCCTTCTGTCGGCCCTTTGCCCTCCTATGCCACCGGGCGCAGACGTGTGGAGTCGTCCGGTGCTCCGAGGATGCCCGTGATCACCTCGATCCTCCTCTCGAGGAGATCGCGGGCAATGGCGAGCGCCCCGTCAGCGAAGTCCCTGACCTCCTTCGACGTGGAGATGGTGTGCCAGGCCTCTTCGAACTCGGACCAGGCGTTCGGGCCCGCCCTGCAGCCGAGCGCGTAGCCGACCATGACGCCGATGACCACTCCCATCACGTACCTCCGGTTTCACTCGAGATCTTCGAACGCCAGAAGGCGTCCAATTCGTCGTCGTAGGCCTGTCCCATGAGCTGCAGGGAGGCCAAAGCCAGTTCGGCCTCGGTTTCGTCGATCTTCGACATGGCGAACCCCACGTGGATCAGCACCCAGTCGCCAGGCACCAAGGCCTCGTCCTCGAGCAGGCCGATGTTGACGATCCTGGTCACGCCCGACACGTCCACCCGCGCCAGATGCATGTTGACATTCGAAATCTCCTTCAACTGACCCGGTAATCCCAAGACACATGGCTGTCGCGTCTCCTACTCGTCCCTCACTGCGTAGATCTCCACTCGCACTTGGACCTTCGGCTCCACCTTGAGGAGGAGGACCTTGGGTGGCTGCATCCCGAAATCCCTGATGTCGAAGCTCGATTCACCCGTCAGGCGGATGGTCCGGTCCTCCACCGGGGTGATGTCCATACGATCCTCATACCGGCGTGACACACCGCGAAACGTCACTTCACCGCTCACCCGGTAGCTGGCCTCAGATCCGTTGGGCGCGATCTGGTCGAGGTGGCCCTCGATCCGGGGGAACTTCCTCGCATCGATCCGCTTTTGCAGCTCCCGGTCCTCCATGCGGTTGCCCGACTTCAGGCGGTCGACAGCCAGGGAGAGCGATCCCGCCGGCGTCCCGGCGGGGTCGACCGTCCCCGATGGCGCCAAGTCGAGCTCGACGTAGCCCTCGAGGCCGCTGGTGCTCGAGTGGATCGGGTGCACGTTGGAGCGGGCCTCGATCCACACCTGCGAGCGGTTCGGGACGATGGAGTAGCGGGCCACGGCCGCTACATCCGCCGCATTCTCTCGTAGCGGCGGATGTCGGGAAGCGACCGGACGATGACCGCCAGGGCACCAAGGAACACCAGGGCGATCAATGCGACGAAGACGTGCCCAATGACGTTCATCTCACATCTCCCGCATCTTGAGGTAGCGGGCAATGTCGGGCAGCGACTTGATCACCAGTCCGGCGACTGCGGCCAGGAGCAACGAAGCAAGGAATCGACGGATCATCGGTGGAGTCCCCTTTCGACGGGTTGGGCAATGTCGGCAACGACTTCGAGGCACAGATCCACCGCTGCGGGACCGTCTCCAGGACGGGAGGGGACAGCCCCATGCCCTCGTGGAGTTGGCCGGGCTGGCATCCGACGATGACGATGCGTTCGACGGAGCCGCCGAGGCGGGCCAGCGTGGCCAGGACGATGTCCGGGCTCATGGTGTGGGCGTCGACCGGCGAGCCGCCGTCACCGTCGGAGTGGGAGGAGCACCGCGTCGCCGGACCGACGGCCGGCTCGGGTTCGATCACCGCGAGGGTCCCTGGAGGCTCACCCATGGGGACGGCGTCGATCACGACCAACGCGTCGTAGCCCTCGAGAAGGTCGTAGGCGAGGTGGATGCCCCTGATCCCATAGTCCTCGACCCGGACCCCTTCGGGGAGCACCCGGCTCGAGAGCAGGCGAGCGACCTCGACGCCGAAGGCGTCGTCCGAGAGGAAGACGTTCCCGATGCCTGCGACGAGGACGCGGCCGCTCACGGCCGGGCCTCCGCGCCCTGCGGGTCGGGCATCGGCTCCACCTCGCCGGGCCGGAAGTAGAGGTAGCGGCCCTGCCACACGAGCTCGGATGCCGCCGGATCGTGGTCGAGGGTGACGGCGAGATGGACCCCGCCGTCGACGTCCGCGAACACACCGGCTACGGTCCCGCACCGGCCATCGAGGAACATGTCCTGCGCGTCCGCCTGTCCCGACGGGTGGAGCCGGACGGCCGACCCCTGCGCCAGCTCGATGCCCTCCACCCAGACCGAGTCCGTCCACGGGTCGACGGACTCGTCGGACGACGGGTCCCACCACGAAGGAGCCTCGGGCTCAGGGGTGGTCAACGTGGACCACTCGGGTTCGACCGGGCGCATCTGCCCGTGAAGGCGGGTCATGGTTTCCGGTGACAGTGAATCGCAACGGTCGATGATGGCGGCGGCGCGAGCGTCGGTCCCCCGGGCCTCGGCCTTCTCCGTGTCGGTGAGCGTCATCACCCGCAGCGCCAGGATCTCGTCGATCTCCAATGCGTCGTAGAGATCCCCCGGACTCTGGTTCGCCACCTCGGGGTGGTCGTAGAGGATGATCGGCGAGGAGAGCACCACGTCGTCGCGGCCGATGAGAACCGGGTAGGTGCCATCGCTCCGGCAGGCCCGGGCTGCCTTGGCGGCATCGTCGGGAGGATCGAGGAGTGAGACGAACGTCGCACCGTCGACGGCCAACATCGTGTGCACGGCCACCAGGCTCTGAGCCACGATGTCCGGTCTCAGTGCGCGACCGTCGCTCCACGTGGTGGCGTTCTCGACCGTCACCGTCACCTTTACGTACGGCGAGCCGCACGCTTCGGGGGCCGTGGTAACCAGGACGACGCCGTCGATGGGGATGCGCTCGCGGACGAAGCGACCGGCCAGTGTGCCGTCAGCTTGGTGGATGGGCTCCGTCTCGGAACCGCCTTCGAGGCGGAACGAGCAGTTGGTCGGTGGCGGTGCCGCCAGGGGGGATGACGAGGGGAGGCACGTCGACCAGGTGATCGATCGCCTCGTCCCACTCGACGTGGGACGTCCCGTCCACCTCGAGGGCGTCGACCGGCCCGAACGCAGGCTCGGCGGAGGCGACCCCCTTCCCGCGCAAGTGGGCTTCGACTCGGCGGCGCTGGGTCTGCAGGCACCGGACGCGCACGTGGAGAATGGCGCACCTGGGTGGGCCACCGAGGTCGACGAGACATTCCGTCCGGGCCGACCAGCGCTCGGATTCGTCCGTCTCGCTGTAGGCCCGCGGGGTCAGCACGCCCCACTGGAAGCGGACCTGGTTCTTGCGGGAGGACGCCCGGTACGGGTAGAGGACGTAGCCCTCGTAGAGGATCGCGTCGGCCACGGTTCTCGCCGTCTCGAAGCGGTCCTCCACCCGCTCGGGCGGGAAGTCGGGGGACTCTCGCATCGGTCGGCGCTCATGGGCCGCCCTCCTCGACCTCTTTGAGGAGCTGTGCGAAAGCCTGATCCCAGGTCGGAAGGCCTCGGACCGCCCGATAACGCTGAAGATCGTCCATGGTGTCGCGCCGGACACGGATGAAGCCACTCCCGGGAAAGTACGCGTCCATCGTGCTGCGCCAGACGGCGACAGGCAAACGGTACGAGGACTCGGTCGACCACGAGAGCGGCTCCGCCGAGAACCCAGACGCGCCCTGGGTGAAGACGGTCCCAGAGAAGAGGAAGATCAGAGGGATGTCGCCAGCCCCCAACGCGTGCATGTACTTGGCCCCAGCCACCTCGAAGTCATAGGTGCACTCCACCGGGAGGTCGAACTCCGTGGTTCCGTCGAACCGGCCCACCATCGACGACACGTGCGTCCACAGGAAGGGCCGGAGGGAGTTCCCCCACTGGGGCGTCTCGCCGAACAGCTCGTAGAGGTTCTCCTCCTCGTGCTCGCTGTAGCGACGGCGTTGCGGCTCGATCCGGATCTGGCAGCGCAGGGCGGCTGCATGCACGCGCTTCCCGTCCGCCTTCTCTGCCCGAGTCCGGAACATGATCGTCGGCACGGCGGCGTGCAGTTCGGTCCTGGCGTCGACCACCTCGAATAGCAGGTCGGTCACTGTGCGCGCGCTCCGATGTCGGCAAAGAACTCGTCGAGCTTCCGATTGGCCTCGCTACCGCCGTCGAAGCCGCGCCAGAGCGTCCGGAGGTGGCCGACGAGCTCGTAGCACGCGTCGATCGGCACGATGTAGCACTCGGCCTCCCGGTCGTCCCGGTCGCTGGCGGCACGGACGAGGAAGGCCTCGACGTCCGGTTGCATGGTGGCCAGCTGCGGGTTGGCCGCGACCAGATCGGCCCAGGTGTCGAGTGGGAGCTCCGACTCGGTGGCGCCCGCCGGGCCGGGGTAGAAGGCGGCGATCCGCTGGAGCTCCGAATTGAGGAAGAAGAAGGCCACGCTGACCGGTATCTGCAGGCTGTCCCATTGGGCCGGTGTGAGCTCGAAGTCGGCGAACGCCAGGTAGCGCTCAGGCACGCTGCGGAAGTGGTCGCCGCCCGCCCCTTGCGACTCGAAGAGGAGGAAGCACCCACGGCAGGCGCAGAGGAGTGTCCTGGAGCGCAGGTCCGCGAGGTGTCGGATGCTCGGCCGAGATGGGCTCGGAGCACAACTCGCACACCTCCTCGACCCGAGCAGGCTCCTGAATTGGAGGTGCGCCGGCCCGGATGCGTTGCAACACCGCGATCGGGTCGGTCATCGAATCGCCACCTCGGTCGGGCAAGCGTCGTAGAGCGGCTTCACTCCGAGGGCGATCGGCACGGCCGGCGTTGTCGTCCACGCTGGGGTTCCTCGACGACGATCCGGGTCACCTCGGGCGCCGCCTCCAAGATGGCGGCCTCGACGGCGCCCTGCAGGGTGGCGGCCGAGGACGGACACCCGTCGCAGTTGCCCAGAAGCCGCAGCTTGACCGCTCCCAAGTCGTCGTCCACCGCAAGCAACTGCACGTCTCCGCCGTGGCGTCCGAGGAAGGGTCGGACGGACTCCAGCGCTCCCTCCACCCGGACGTCGAGCGGGTCGGGGTGCAGGCCCTGTACCAGCAGGAGGCTGGCGACCAGCTCGTCGGCGGCGAAGTCGGCGACCAACTCGGGCGACCGAGCACGGGCGATCTCAGTCATCCGGGCCAGCCCGGCGCCGTAGAGGTCCGACACCAGGCGCAGCAGCTCCTCTGCCAGGTGAAGCGAACGATGGTCCGCCGTCGCCTGCAGCTCGTTCAGTGCCTGCTCGATCCGCTCACCACTCGCTCGGAGGTTCTGGGGTTCAGGCATTGCTCCGTGCGATCAGAACAGTTCGTCCGCGTGGGCCATCTGGGTGGGGGAGTGGACTTTCTTCAGCACCCTGCCCTTGCCCAGGTACATGTGGACTCCGCAGGGCAGGCAGGGGTCGAAGCTGCGTACGGATCGCATGATGTCGATGCCCTTGAAGTTCTCCCTCGTGTTCTCCTCGAAGATCGGGGTGTCGATCACCGCGTCCTCGTAGGGTCCTGGTGTGCCATAGCTGTCCCGTGGGTTGGCGTTCCACGGCGTCGGCGGGTAGGGGTGATAGTTGGCGATCTTGCCGCCCTTGATCACCATGTGGTGGGACAGGACGCCGCGCACCGCCTCCGTGAACCCGCACCCGATCGCTTCATCGGGCACCTCGAAGGGCTCCCAGGTTTTTGTTTTGCCGTCCCGTACGTCCTTGAGCGCCAGTTCGATGAAGTCCAGCGCCGCGGCGGCGGCGTAGGCCTGGAAGTACGTCCGTGCCCTGTCGCGTTCGATCGTGTTGGACCACTGGGGGATCTTCCACTCCAGGTCGACCGGCCCCTCGAGAGCGGTCTTGGGCAGATGGATCTTCACGCTCGTGCCCGTCGCGTCAAGGTGGTCCGTGTGCACCAGACCCGAAAGGGCGGTCGACCAGAGCCGGGCCAATGGTCCGCCTCCAGTGTCGAGGGCCAGGTGGTCCTTGCCGTCGAACCAGCGGGGCGCCATCACCCAGCTGTAGTTCCCGTCGAAGTCCCGTTTCTGCGGCTGTGGGTTGGTGTGCTGATTCCAGGGATGCCGCCGGTCGACCGGGTTCCCGAGGGGATCGCGGGTGACGAACATCTCCTGGTCCTCCCAGTCGTCGTAGAAGGAGTGACCGAGCAGGATCCGGATGCCGAGATTGATTTCGACGAGGTCGTTCGTGACCAGCTTGCCGTCGACGACGATGCCAGGGGTCACGCCCATGGCTCGGCCCCACTTCGTCATGTCCTTGTAGTCGAAGTTGCAGACCTCGGGGTCCTGGAACGCCCCCCAACAGTTGAGCAGGATCCGTCTCCGGCCGACCTCCTCGTATCCCGGCATAGCCTCGTAGAAGAAGTCGAAAAGGTCGTCGTGCATCGGGACGACCCGCTTCATGAACTCGACGTAGCGCTGCAGGCGGGTGTAATAGTCGGTAAAGAGCTGAATGGTCGCCGTCGTCCCGACGCCGCCGGGGTAGAGAGTCGACGGGTGGACGTGGCGCCCCTCCATCAGGCAGAACATCTCCCGGGTGTAGCGACTGACCTGGAGCGCCTCGCGGTAGAACTCGCCCGAGAAGGGGTTGAGCGACCGCATGATGTCGCCGATCGTCTTGTAGCCGTGGGCCCCCGCATGCGGCGCCTCGGTCCTGTTGGCCTGCTCGAGCACGCCCGGGTTGGTCTCGGCCACCATCTTCTCGCAGAAGTCCACCCCTACGAGGTTCTCCTGGAAGATGTTGTGGTCGAACATGTACTCGGCCGCCTCACCGAGATTCACGATTTGCTCACCGAGGGCGGGTGGATGTACCCCGTAGGCCATGTTCTGCGCGTAACAGGAGCATGTGGCGTGGTTGTCGCCACAGATGCCGCAGATCCGGCTCGTGATGAAGTGCGCGTCCCTGGGGTCCTTCCCCTTCATGAAGACGCTGTAGCCCCGGAAGATCGAGGAGGTGCTGTGGCACTCCGCCACCTTCCCCTTGCCGAAGTCAATCTTGGTGTAGATGCCCAGGCTCCCCACGATGCGGGTGATTGGATCCCACGCCATCTCCACCAACCCGTTGGCGTCCTCGGTGAACTTCTTGGTCGCCATGCGCCCTACCTCCAGATCTTTTTGTAGCCGGTCGACAATTCGCTTCCCGGAGTACGCCACCTGGGCTCGTCGTCGAGCGTGTGGAGCGTTATCTTGCGCAGCCCGCGGATGGCCTTTCCGTACAGTCCCGACGCCATCGTCGACACCGTCGCTCCCGGCGGTTCGTCCATGAACGGCATGAACTTGTCCGGGAAACCGGGCATGGTGCAGCCGATGCAGATGCCGCCGACATTCGGGCACCCTCCCACTCCGTTGATCCACCCCCGTTTGGGGACGTTGCATTTGACCACCGGTCCCCAGCAGCCGAGCTTGACGATGCACTTGGGCGAGCCGTACTCGGTCGCGAACTCGCCCTGCTCGTAGTACCCGGCCCGGTCGCAGCCTTCGTGGACGGTGGCGCCGAACAGCCACTGGGGACGCAGTGAGTCATCCAGCGGGATCATCGGCGCCTGGCCGGTGGCCTGGTACAGCAGATAGAGGATCGTTTCCGACAGGTTGTCCGGATGGGTCGGGCAACCAGGCACGCACACGATCGGGATGCCGGCTTTAGAGGTCCAACCCCAACCGAGGTAGTCGGGCACTCCCATGGCTCCGGTGGGATTCCCGGCCATGGCATGGATGCCGCCGTAGCAGGCACACGTCCCGGCCGCGAGCACGACGAGTGCCTTTGGCGCGAGGCGGTCGAGCCATTCACTGGTGGTCATGGGCTGGTCGGTGTCGGGGTTGTTCCCGAAACCACACCAGTAGCCCTCCTTCTTGATCGCCTCGTTCGGGATGGACCCCTCGACGACGAGGACGAAGGGATCGAGCTCTCCTCGATCGGCCTTGAAGAACCACTCGATGAAGTCGTCGGCGCCGCCCACCGGACCATTCTCGAAGTCGATCAGTGGCCAGTGCACAGCAGATCTTGGGGAACCCCGGGAGGGCGCCGAGGGCGATCTCTTCGATGCTGGGCTGGGTCGCAGCGGTGAGCGCGACCGAGTCACCGTCACAGCTGAGTCCGGCGTTGATCCAGAGGACATGGACCACCGCTTCTTCGGTCGCAGTGTCAGTCGCCGTCAATGTGCCCTCCCCGGTTCGTGGCCGCGCGGGGTTGTGCGGCTTCATGCAGTGTCAGCCTCGTGCCGTCCGCTGTAAATGAGTGTGTTTTGCACCGTCCGACCGATTGAAACTTCCCGTTATGGCCATTGACACCTCCGGATTTGCTGGGACGAGGATCGAGCCGTGCATGGCGCACGGAACAGCGTGTCGGGGAGCCGTCGGCAACGGACGGTGTGGCGCGCTTCGAGCTGGCGCCACCACGCAGGTTCATGCTGCCTGCGATCCTCCTCCTCCTGTCTGAGCAGCCCGGATACGGGTACGGCCTCGTGCCGCGGCTCGTCGAATTCCGGTTCGGGCACGTCGATCGTCCCGCCGTCTACCGGGCTCTGGCCCAGCTTGAACGCGATGGACTGGTGCAGGTCTCCTCAAATGATTCCCAGCAGGGGCAGGGGCGCCGCGTCTACTCGGTGACGCCGCGAGGGGAGCGCGTGTTGCGGGTGTGGATGGGAATCGTCCGAGAGGAGCACGCGCACCTGGGCGAGGTCATACGGCGCTATCAGGCGACGGCCACGATCGACTCGGTTCTGTCAGAGGTCGAGGGTGGATGGGTGCCCGAACTGGACCTGGCCTGGTCACCCGTGTCGACGACATCCCTGTGGCGTCGGCGGCTGATTCCACCGGACAATGAGGGCGACGATGCCGCTTCCCACTCGGCCGACCTGGTGGGAAGGTCGCTGCGTTTCGGACCGAACGAACTCCTCGAACGGTTTGTCAGGGGATTTCGGGTCGCAGCCTGATGCGGAACTCGTTCGGCCGCAAGATCTCCCGAGGATTCCCACGATGGGCCGTTTCGTCCTCGATCCAGAGAGGTCGGCGGTGCTGATCGATGCCCGGTCGACGGTCGGACCCATCTGTTTCGGTACGACGGGAGTGCAAGGCGCAATGTACGGCCGCCATGGGAGCAGCCGGTGTGAACACCGAGATCCCTCCGACGGGCTGGCTCACCATCGACATGACGCGATTGAGCTCGGGCAACAAGCTCTATGACGCCGAACTCCACCGCCGTATCAACTCCCGTCGCTTCCCGAGCGCCAAGGTGGAACTCAAGGAATGCACGCCGAGTGCGCCCGGGCGGCGGTACCGCCTCCGGGGTGAGTTGACGTTCCACGGCATCACCCGCCGAACGGAGGGAACCGTGCGCATGGAATCCGCATCGGACGATCGCATCGTGATCAGTGGCGAACAGGCATTCGACATCCGGGATTTCGCGCTTCCCTCGCCCACCATGCTGATGCTCCGGATCTTCCCGGATGTCCGCGTGCGCCTCTATGCCGAGGCGGAGCGGTCCGAGGACGGCTGAGTTCCACCTCGACCCGTCAGTGGTCCCTGGTCCAACGGCGGCTCGCGCCCGCGGCCCGGTCAGCCGACCAGGATAAACTCTTGGGTGGGTCGCTGGACCGCAGCGCTCAGTGAGGTAAGGCCACGTCCTCCAGGGGACCCGCTTGATCCGTGACGTCCTGGCCTATACCCCTTAGGCCGACGGCCTTGCCATCCGAACCAAGGGTCGGGTTTGCATGAACCCAGACGACATGTGTCTTCTGATCGGGGTGGATGACCCGATACTCCAGGTCAACCGGCCGGGATGTACCCACCGACCCAATCATGGCGTCCCGCACCCGGCCGCTGTCGGCCCGAAGGATGCGCTCCATGTAAAACTCAAACGTGCCGGCGAAGTCCAAGGGGTCGATTCCATGGATGCGGTGGAACTCGGTGCTCCACTGCACGGCGCCCGTCCTCAGGTCCCAGAGCCAACTTCCGATGTGAGCAAGCGCCTCCGCTTCCTCGAGTCGGGCGTCAGTCTCCGCCAGCGTTGCCTGAGCGAGATGTTGCTCGGTCACGTCGCGAGCGACAACTACCTGCCCGAAGATCAGACCGTCATGATCGACCAACGGCGCGAGGGAGAGGGACACGGGTATGGGGAGCCCATCGGGGCGCACGATCTCTGTCTCGAAATGCCGGATGTGTTCACCCGCACCCACCCTTGCGATCACCTCGTCAAGCTCCTCCTGCAGATGTGGCGCAAACAGGGTGCCGATGGGTCCGCCTTCCGCGTCGCGTGGCGTCCGGCCGAATAGCCTCTCTGCGTTATCGCTGAAGTAGCTGACCTCGGCCCTAGGACCACAGGCGATCACTGCGTCATCGGTCAACTCGATCACCGCACGGAGGAGGTGGCGCGCTGGGGCCGCGTGATCGAGTGCATCCCGTCCAGTGTCGCCCGTTTCATCCGTTTCGCCCATGGACTCTCCGGCTGCTGTAGCGGCCCCTCGAGACGGCCTGCCATATGGATCTCAGGGAACTGGCTCCCAGCCGAGCCGGCCTCCGACGTCATCCTAGGCCTCTCCAGCCCGACGACGCTTGCGCTCCCGTCTGGCTGTCGCTGGGTCGGGTTGTGATGCGGAGGCGCATCACGAAGTCAATCGACTCCGGTTTCTCGGTAGCGGTCAACCAGAGAGGAACGGCACGACGTGTCCGCTCTCCTCATAGCCGAAACGCTCCTCGTTGGATGGCAAGTTATGCTCAAGTCGAGGTACCGGTCATGCACGAACTGTCGATCTGTAGCGCAATTGCAACCACAGCGGCCAAACATGCGGGCGGACGTTCGGTGTCCCAGGTGACGGTCCAGATCGGCCATCTGCGCCAAGTCGTTCCCCATGCCCTCCAGTTCAGCTGGGAGGTCGTCTCGAGCGCCACTGACCTCAAAGATGCCGCCCTCGTGATCGAAGAGATACCAGCGGTAGTCGAGTGCTCGAATTGCGGAACAAGGACGACACTCGACCTCCCGATTCTGGTCTGTGAGAAATGCGAGGGATTCGACGTCAAGTTGCTCAGCGGCGAAGAGCTCCTGGTCGTGTCGATCGATCTGGTGGACGTGTAGTGGGAAGGTTCCATATCCACGCGGATGGGACAAGTCATGTGCTGGATCACGATCCTGAGCATCATCACTCCGGCCGCGCAGATGGGGCCTTGGACGTCGGGGACCATTCCGGGTACGCAGAAACTGGCCAAACGAGGGTGACCATCCTGGAAAATCTCCTCTCGGAGAACGACCGAATAGCGGACGACAACGGCAGGCGGTTCGCGGAGTCCGGCGTGCGCGCAGTGAATCTGATGTCGTCTCCCGGTGCTGGAAAGACCACCCTCTTACGAAAGACGCTGGAGACGCTTGGCGACGCCATTCGGATTGGTGTGCTGGAAGGCGATATTGCCACCAGCCTTGACGCGGACAAGCTTGAGGGAGCAGGTGCGACCGCCATATCAGTAGTGAACACCAGCGCCGGATTTGGAGGCGAGTGCCATCTCGATGCCGTGATGGTCAAGTCGGGTCTGGCTCGACTTCCGTTGGCCGATCTCGATCTGTTGATCATCGAGAATGTCGGGAACTTGGTTTGTCCCGCGGAGTTCAGGGTTGGGGAAGACGTCAGGGCGATGGTGTTCGCTGTGACTGAAGGCGAAGAGAAGCCCTTGAAATACCCCGTCATGTTTCGTGCGGCGGATGTCGTCGTGGTGAACAAGATCGATCTGCTGCCGCACCTGGATTTTGACCTGGACGCGTTTCTAACCAATGTCGGCGCGGTGAACCCCACGACTGAGATAATCATGGCCAGTGCTCGTACCGGCGAAGGCATGGGCGAGTGGTGCGATTGGTTGACACGCTATTGCTTGCCGCCCCATCTGCCACCAGCCGTTGACAAGTGAGCTAATGGTCTGCTCGGTCGCTCACGTCGGCGATTTGTCGAGCGTTCACACGTCTGAAGCGAGTGGAATCTGGCAATCTGTCGCAGGGGCACCGAGGCCGACTGGCTCGCGTCGAAGCCAACGACGCGTCTGTCGCGGCCAGCGGAGTCCATCCTGCATCGGTCAGTGGCCGATGGGGGGTGCAACTGCGCATCCGATGCGAGAGTCGGCCATGCCGAAATAGAGATGCCACCGGTCCTCGAACCGCACCAGCGACTGGGCGAAGCACACGTTCGACACCTGTCCCTCACGTGCACCGACGTCGTCAGCCCGCAGGAAGGGCTCGATATCCCGGGCGATGCACGACGCAGGGTCTTCGGGGTCGAACAACGACTGACCTGGCTGGTAGGAGAGTGGCTGCAGGGAGGGATCTCCGTCGATGTAGTGGTTGGCACCGTTGTAGATCAAGATGATCCCCTCCGCGGTGGACAGGGCCGGCGGCCCGGGTTCGACCAAGAGTGAATCGAACCGTCGCCGTCGTGGAAACAGAATCGGCCGAAGCGCGCGCTGTCCCGATACGACGTGGATGTCCCAGGGCCGGTTGGCTGACGGATCGTAAGAGAGATAGCGGTCCCGTGTGGCATCGAAGTCGATCGGCGTCCATCGGACGAGGTCCTCGGACGTGGCGGCAAAGCACGTTCCTTCGCCCCAATACATCCAGAATCGGCCGTGTGTGCGTGCCGCTACCAGGCGACCGCCGCTCACTTCGGTCACGATCGAACCGCTCTTCGACGAACGCAGCGCATACGGCGTCGATGCAAAGGCGGGGCCGTGCTTGGTCCAGTTGCAGAGGTCCTCCGATGTCGCCACGAACAGCGTGCCCACCTTGCCGTCGAAGGCCGTGTAGGTAGCGACGAAACCACCGTCGGGAGACTCGACCACCCGGGGGTCCTCGCAGCCACCCGGCCACTCCCAGGCTTGCCAAGGGTCGTCGCCCGGGAACAGAACGGGATGAGGGTGGACTTCGAATGTCAGCCCGTCGTCGCTCACAGCCAGACCGATCCGGGAGGTGCCAGCGAAGCGACCGACCGTGTCTTCTGCCCGGAACAGCATGTGGACGCGTCCCTCGTGGACGACGGCGCCCGGGTTGAAGGCATCCTTCGCGGCCCACGCCACATCGATGCCGGAAACGGGGCAGGTGAAGCGGACGTTCGGCAGGTCGGCCAGGATCTCCCGCTCGACCGGGATGAACGGCCCGATGCGCCAGCTCTCGATCACGCCGTCGCCTCTCCGGCGAAGACCTGTGCGCTGACCCGTACCGAGCGATCGCAGTCGATCATCGCGAAGGAGACGTCGAAACCGTGGAGCCACTCGTCGCTGTTCATGGCCGTCCAGTAAAACAGCCAACGCACGTCGATGCCGTGGGCGATGGCGTGTGCACGATGGCAAGCCCCTGAGCCAGGTAGTCCGCCCGGGCGTCATCGTCGGCAGTCCCGATCCCGTACTCCGCGACGAGGACCGGTGTGCCGGACTGTTCATCGTGGATCCCGTCGAATACCGGGCCGAGACCGCCGGCCCAGAGCCCGCACCCCAGAGGCGAGAGGGGCATCGGGAGGGCGGATGTTCAATTTCGCTCGACGGACTCCCATGATTCCGTAGTACGAGTACCCGATCATGTCGACAAGGCCCACGAGGTCCGGTCGCTCGACCGCGTCCAGCCCCGGCACCTGGAGCACGCCGTCCCGGAAGAGCCGGGCCTACGGGGCCCATTAGTCGAAGGCCTGGGCCATGGGCGCCACAGCCGGGTCGTCGTCCTGGGGAACGAGGGGCGACAGCCCGAAGATCGAGGAGACAACGCCCAGCGTGCGCCAGATGTACGGCGGCCTCGGCGCTGGTCGGGTGGATCGCCTCGTTGACCGCGGCCACTTCGACGACGCTGGAAATCTCGTTCGGCGATGTCTCTTTCAAGGGCAATGTTCCCAATTTCTCACGATGTCTAAAGAATCAAAAAATCTAGAGATCCTGGCATGACGGTGGGACGGCGCCTCACTGGCTGGCTCGGGCGACAATGCGACGTATCGATGTGATCCGCCACATTCACCGGGTTCGCGGTCGGTGCGAAGGTGCGCCCTCAGTAGTCGAAGGGCTGGTTGAAGATGACGGCGAGGCTGACAATCTTGTTGTCCCGGACGCTGAAGTAGCAGGACATGATCAACTCCTCGGACAGGTTGGTTTTGTCGTAGGTGCCGTCGAAGCGGGCCCTCACGATCACGTCGCCGTAGTGGTCGATGACCTCGCGCACCTCCATGGTCACGTGGTCGCCGACGAACTCCCTGGCGACGAACTGGCGAATAGCGTCGACACCGTTGATCTCGCGACGGTTGTCGTTCACGTAGGCGTCCTCGGCGAAGGTCGCCACGATGGCGTCGGTGTCGAAGGTGTTCACAGCGGCGATGAAGTCGGCGACGACGTCGGTCAGCTGGTTGGTCATGGTGTTCGGCTCCTCTGTGTGCCCAGCCGTTTTGCTGGCTGGGTCCAGGTTCAGCCCTGTCCTGGTGGGAGGGTCAAGAGCCTTCTTGGCGCTTGTATCTCCCCTAGGGGGAGGTCCCATACTGGGGTTATGCGCCCGTCGCTCACCATCGGTGACTTCTCCCGTGCCACCCACCTCAGCGTGAAGATGCTTCGCAATTACCACCGCATCGGCCTCCTGGAGCCGGCCGACGTCGACCCCGACACCGGTCATCGCCGCTACACCACCGAGCAGATCCCACGGCCCAGATCATCCGGCGCTTTCGGGCCATGGAGATGCCGCTCGAGGAGATCCAGGCCGTCATCGCCGCACCTGATCTTGATACTCGCAACGAGTTGATCGCAGCGCATCTGGACCGGCTCGAGGAGAACCTCGCCAAGACCCAAGAAGCCGCAGCGTCGCTGCGCAACCTCCTCCAGCCCCCTCCAGGGTCAGCCCCGGCCAAAATCGAACATCGCAGAACCGAAGCGGTGTCAGCCGTCGCCGTGTCCGAGGTCATCGACGTCGAAGACGCCCTCTCCTGGTATCAGGGGGCGCTTGGAGAGATCTACGCCACCCTGGCCGCCCAGAATCTCCCGATCGCAGGACCTGGAGGCGGCATCTACGCCAACGATCTCTTCTCCCACGAGCGTGGCGTGGCCACGATCTTCGTCCCGCACCAGGGCACGCTACGACCATTGGGCCGCGTGACCTCGCTCGTCGTCCCGGGCGTCGAGCTAGCAACGATCGTGCACACCGGACCTCACACAGACATCGATCGCGCCTATGGAGCGCTTGCCACCTACGTCACCCAACACGCGCTCGCCATCGATGGACCGATCCGCGAGTACTACCTCGTCGGACACCACGAGACCAGCGACGAGTCAAAATGGTGCACGGAGATTGGTTGGCCGATCTTCCAGACCGTGTGAAGCGCGGGGCCGGCCCACTCAAATGGCATAGGTACCGCGGCGAGTGGGAGGTGAGCATCTCCCGAAGCTGCACCGCTTCCAGTGACAAGTCCCGCAGCCGCCCCGCGTTCTGTGTGTCATCAAGCACGTAGCGAAGGACGGCGACTGCCGGGGGACAATTGCAGGTGTTTGCCGCAAAGCGATGACGGATTCGATAACCAGACTCATGCCGAATCGACACCGTGAAGACCGTAAATCATGACTGTCAAATGGCCGGAGGCTCGACGTTGCCTTCTCGGTCCCCTAATCATGCTCGTCACGGCCGTGGCGGGTAGATGAACGTCTTGGCCCCGACTCCGTAGACCTCCGCACCTGCCCATCCCTCCGCTGAGCCCGTACCATCGCCGCGGCTACGGTCAGAGAGGTGATCCGATTCGCCGACTGCGAGTTGAACCTGGACCGTGTCGTTCTGCGACGGGGTGGCAAGGAGGTCAGGGTGGAGCCTCAGGTGTTCGACGTGCTCGCTTACCTCATCGAGCACCGCGGCGCGGTGGTGCGTAAGGAGGAGTTGCTCGACGCAATCTGGGGTGACCGATTTGTGAGCGAGTCAGCCCTAACGACGCGAATCAAGGCGGTCCGCCAGGCCATCGGTGACGATGGCAGTCAGCAGTTGATCATCCGGACCGTGCATGGCAAGGGCTACGAATTCGTGGCGACGGTCGAGGAGGTCGAGGAGGGTCGGACCGAGGTCACATTGTTGCCGGTTGCCCCGAGAGCGTCGATTGGCGTCCGGGTACAGCCGTTGATCGGACGCGAAGCGTTGCTGGGGCAGCTCGCCGACGTGATCGTCGATCACCGGCTCGTCACGTTGATCGGCCCAGGGGGCGTGGGAAAGACCTCGCTGGCGATGGAGCTGGCCCGCACGGTGGCTGGTCAGTTCGAGGATGGTGTCCATGTCGTGGAATTCGTTGGAGTCGTTGATCAGGACGCCACGGCTGCGGCGCTTGCCACGGCCATCGACGTCAACCTACGGAAGTCGAGCTCAATCGACGATGCCATTATGGATCTGCTGCGCCCTCGGCACACCTTGCTCGTGCTCGACAATTGCGAGCACTTGATCGAGCCAGTAGCCGAACTTGTGGCGCGGATTTTGCGGGAGGCTCCCACCATCGCGATCGTTGCTACCAGCCGGGAGCCGCTGGCCGTGGCCGGTGAGCGACTCTGGACGATCGATCCGCTACCAACTGGACCCAATGACCTGTTTGCGTCCGATCTCGCCCTCAATGAACTGGCCGAGATCCCCGCGGTCGCGCTCTTCGTTGCTCGGGCGAAGGCCGCTGACCCCTCCTTCGCCCTGGACGAGGTCAGTGGGCCGCTGGTTGTCGAGATCTGTCGACGCCTCGACGGAATCCCCCTGGCGATTGAACTGGCCGTGGCGCGGGCGCGTTCGATCGGCGTTGCCGAAGTTGCGCACCGCCTTGACCAGCGCTTTGCGGTGCTCAAAGCGATCCGACGGGGGAGCGATCCTCGGCACCGGACCATGCACGACGCCATCAGCTGGTCCTACGACATGCTCGAACCTGACGAGCGGACCCTCTTTACCGCGCTATCGGTGCTGGCCGGTTCCTTCGATCTGCGTTCGGCAGAGGCAATGGCCCCAAGGGGCGACACTCTGGACCTGCTGACCCGGCTCACCGAGCGCTCGATGCTTGCCGTGCGGCCACAGCCGGGTGGGTCTACCCGTTACGAACTGCTCGAGACGCTCCGGGAATATGGGCGCACCCGGCTGAGCGACGCCCGGGCCGCCGAGTTATTTGCCGCGCATGCGAGACATTTCGCTTTTGAGGCTGAAGCGGTCAAGACTGAGCTGTGTGGTCCCGGCGAAGGCGACGCGATTGCCAGAGCAGAGTCTTCGCTGGCTGACCTACGAGCCGCGCAGCGCTTTGCGCTGGAGCTCGGGGCTCTCGATGTCACCTTCGGCCTTATCACCTCGATCCGCGAGTACGCCATGCGGGCCATGCGCTACGAAGTCTTCACGTGGGCCGACGCCGCCTGTCATGCGCCGGGCGCGCTCGCCCACCCGTTGGCCCCGATGCTGACTGGGATTCGGGCGTACGGTGCCTGGGTCCGTGGCGAGTTCGACCTTGCGGTGCATCTCGCGGAGGAAACGCGACAACTGGAGCGTCAACTGTCGGTCTTTCCCAGCGGCCTGGCGGAACGAACCTTCGCGAACGTGCTCTACCTCGTGGGCGAGCCGACGAAGGGCCACGCCGAGGCGCTCCGCCAGATCGAGCTGGCAGAGGAGTCTGGCGACCGGTCGCGGCTTGTCCACGCGTGCTATCTGGGGGCGGTGGGACACAGCTCGAACGGTGCCTACGACGAGGCCGATGTACTGATTGCCCGAGCCAGCGACGTGGCGAAAATGACGATGTCACCGACTGACCTCGCGTCAGTAGAGGTCGCGCGCGGGTTTGCCAGCCGCACCGAGGACGAGGCTCTGGAGGCGTTCACTACCAGCGGCCGGATCGCACGATCCGTCGGAAACCGCTGGATGCATGGGTTCGCTGTCACCGAAGCGAGCGGAATCCTCGTCTCCCTGGGCGAGCTGGAGTCCGGCTGTGCTGGTCTCGCCGATATGGTCGGGGTCTGGGACCGCGCCGGAGACTGGTCACAGCAGTGGCACACCCTGTCCCGCTGTGCGATCGCCCTCGATCGGATCGACCAAGCAGAACTCGCCGTCGAGCTGTTCGGTGCTATCGAGAGGCACGCGACGCTCGGCGTGGCGCCAATGTCGAGCACCCTGCATGACCTCGCCTTCAACACGAGGGACCGGCTCATAGACTCCTTGGGTGATGAGCGAGCCGGCGAACTTCTCGAGGCCGGTGCCCTGTGTCCGGTAGGGGACATCGTTCTGCGGACCCGACGAGCGCTTGGCGGGGCGACCTGATGCTGCCCTCAGCCAAACGTCGAGGTGCGCATCCGGCCGACCGCTCCCAAATACTCCACGAGGTGTTGGCCGAGTTCGGACGCGTCAAGGCCCAACCCCGCGAGCAGGTTGGAACGACGCCGCCGCAGGAAGGGGAGACCCAGCAGGTAGAGGCCTTGCATGCTCGCGACACCGCCGTCATGGTCAACTCGACCGCGGCGGTCGAGCGCTTTCGGATCCAACCAGTTGTAGGTGGGACGGAACCCCGTCGCCCAGATCACCGTTCCGAAGCTGGCCAGGTCGAGCTCGGTCGGCACCTGAGAGAGGACGGTCGGACGCGGCTTGACTGCGGGGCCGACGAGATCGGCTATGTCGTGCTCGTCGGCCCACTTGTCGATGCGGCGGAGGAGCCTGGCCTCCTTCAAATCAGCATTGGCAACGAGGCTCCCCAAACCGCCCGAGCACAACGCGGTCGAGCCGCGGACTGCCATGAGGCGCCCAATGAGCTGGACGCCGAGGGCCTGCAAAGTTTGAAGGTCGACCTCTCGCCCGTCGTTGCTTCCGACTACCTGTACCGATGCGTGCCGGCGGGCGCGCTGGACATCCTCCACCTGATCCCACCGCTCGTCGAGTTGGCCGATCCTGTCGAGCCACCGGTAGATGTCGCATCCTCGATACGAACGAGGCAACCGGACGTGCTCGCCGACCGCGAGGGTGACGTCGCGGCCAGCTCGTTGCAGCTCGTCTGCGATCTGCACCCCTGACGCTGACGCACCCACCACCAACACGCGGCCGCGGATGTCGATCTGGGCCGGTCGCCGGTAGGACAGGGAAGTCAGCTGCTGGACTGCCGGTGGAAAGCCGGAGGCAAATTCGGGCACCCGGGGCTCGCTCGACCCGCCTGTGGCAGCGACGACCGCGTCGCATCGCCAGGTTCCGCCTGTCGTGTGAACCTCAAAGCCGTCTCCCCGGCGACAAGCCGCCTCCACCTCGATTCCGGTGTGCAGAGGCGGGTCGAATGAGGAGCAGTAAGCCTCCATCGCCGTCACGATCTCCGCCGCGGTCATGTACCCGTCCGGGTCGTCGCCCTCATAGCGTGCGCCGGGCAACGCCGTCATCCAGTTTGGGGTCAGGAGCCGAAGCGAATCCCAGCGCTCGGTTCGCCACGAGTGGGCCACCTTTCCCCTCTCGAGCACCACGTGGTCGACGCCGGCCCCGGTGAGGTGATGGCTCATGGCGAGACCACCGGGGCCGGCTCCGACGACGACGGCCGACGTATGCACTTCGGGCTCTCCGACGCGCAGCGTGGTTCAAGCCACTGTGACTTGTACGGTCGTTGGGTTGGTGACGATGTCAAAGACAGCGGAACGCTTCTGGGACTGAGCCACGATCGCCTCGATGTCAGCTGGGCTCGCGTCCGCGTCGATGTCGAACCGGACGTCGACGCGGTCGAAGCCGTTGCGGACGTCAGAATCGATCCCGAGGATGCCTTGGAGGTCCATGTCACCCTGCACGGTCGCGGTCACCGAGCGCAGCTGGACGCCGCGATTGGTGGCCACAGTGGCCACACCGGCAGTGAGGCAGGAAGCCAGAGCCCCGAGCACGATCTCTGGAGGGGTAAGGCCGTTGTCGTCCGATGCGAACACTTCGGGATGGTCCGCTTCGATGGTGTAGGCCTGCCGATGGGAGTGCTGGGCCCCGAGGCCGGAGAAGTCAGTAATGGTCGAGCGGCTGTGCGTCCCGTTCACCCACACGCAGCGAGCACGCCACTGGAATTGTGCTGCCTCAGGCGCATCGGTCAGCGCCTGCCGGGCCCCGCGGAGCGCCTCGATGTTGACACCGTTGTCGACGGTGGGGGCTTCAGTCTGAGTCATGTTGGGTCCTTTCGGTCCGTCTGCGACTGCGGGATGCCGCCGCTGGCCCCACTCTCTGGGATAATCGCCGTCAAGTCTTGAAGTCTGAGTGGTTTTCCATTGAGGATGGTCTTCAGGAAATCTCCACAAGAACTTCAAGACCAATTCGGGTCACCGGCGCACGATGGGTCCATGGCTTCCGTCTGCGAAGATAGTGCGAGCGATATCCCGTCCCAGCGCTGGGAGGAGGCGGGGGAGGCGTGGGGTAGCAGGGCCGTCGACTGGTCGTGCCTTTATGAGCACTACTCGCTGGACATGCTCATCGCGCTGCTCCCCCGGCTCGGGGTTGGTCCGGGGACCTCGCTCCTCGACGTGGCCTGCGGCTCCGGACTTGCGGTTCGCGTCGCTGCCGGCATGGGCGCCGACGTCGCCGGCATCGACGCAGCTGCCGAGCTCGTGGCAGTGGCGTCCGATCGCACGCCGTCCGCCGATCTGCGAGTGGGGTCGATGTTTGCGCTTCCCTGGATCGATGGGCGCTTCGACGCTGTCGTGTCGGTAAACGGAATCTGGGGCGGTTGCGGCGAGGCGCTCGACGAAATTCATCGAGTGTTGAGACCCGGCGGATTGGTTGCCATGAGCTTCTGGGGGCAGGGTCAACCGCTCGACATCCGTGAAATGTTCAAGATCTTTGCCCTTCACGCACCCGAACAGCACCGCGGCTCGATGCGACGCCTCAACGACATCGCCGTGCCGGGTGTTGCCGAGGAGATGTTGGAGAGAAGTGGCTTCTCAGTACTCGAGCGCGGTGGTCGCGTCTCGACGATCGAATGGCCTGACGCGGACATCGCGTGGCGGGCGATATCCAGCGTGGGACCGGCAGTTCCGGCGTTGCGCTCGAACAACCCGAAAATCCTCCGTGAAGCCGTGCTCGCCGCTCTCGAACCGTGTCGGGATTCGCGAGGGGTCTATCGCACCCGCAGCGATCACCAGTTCGTCGTGGGTAAGTCACCAGACCGCAGCTACTGAGGTAGCCGCTCGCGCCTCCGCAATTCTGGTGCGTGAGGGCGCCGGGACATCGTCGCGGTCGAGGTCGGCCTTGCCGCGTGGGCAGAATCGTTCCGGCCCAGCGAGGTGACGAAAGTCCGCATGCGCGTCAGCGGGATGGCCAATGACACGGCCCTCTTCCGATTCCATCGGAGCAGGCCAGAGGCGTTTCAACCCCTGACACGTCGCATATTTCCGGTCTGATCGGAATCTGATCGTTCTGATGATCAAACGTCGCGGCCTCTTGCTGTGATGTGAAAAGAGATGGATTCTGTGCTTGTCGTGATCCACGACGCACAACGCTGAGGGATCAGCGTTTGATGCCGATGCTCCTGCCTTCGGTGTATCGGATCGGCTCCTCGAGTGTGTCGACGAGGAACTGATCACGATCTCCTCGATCCCAGGCCTCCTTCAATCCCGGGGCCGCCAGGTCGAAGTCAGGTCGAATCTTCTGAAAGACTGCCCGCAGGTCCACATGCAATTCTGTCATCGTCGGTCGGCCCCAGTACCAGTAGCCGTTGTAGACCTTGAAGATCTTGAGTCCGGGTTCGAGGACGAAAGTGTGGGGGATCATCGGATCGTGAGGCTCATCCGTGAACTCTTTGATGTCGAGGTCCTTCTGGACCATTCGTTCCGGGTCCGACAGGAACGGCCACGTGGCACCGAGGGCATCGCGGAACTCATTGATGTTCAGTTGATTGTCGGTCGAGACGAGGACCAGGCGCGTGTACGCGCTGCGAAAGTCGGGATATGCACCGACCAAGTGCCGGACAAACCGATGCTCCTTCGGGTCGAAGCCGCCCCTGGATAGATGGAGCACCATCGCATTGCCGCCTTGAAGCTCTGAGAGAGATCGCCGCTTGCCGGCCTGATCGGCCAGCTCATAGTCGGGAAACGTCCCGCCTTCATGTATATCGCTCCGCATGTGTAACCTCCTGAATTCGTGAAAGGGCATGCTCAGGTGACGGGCATGAATCACGACCGCGCCAATCTCGATAGTAGAGCGCTCTACGACAGCGATGGATTGGATGGATCGGGTGGAGATTGAGCGTACGGAGTCGTACCCCGGAGGACCCGAGGGACCTAAACGTAGAAATCGGGTGACCATCGCCACCCCCCGCCGCACCCGCCCCGGCGCCCGCTTCAAGGTCACGGCAGCAACGAGTGCCACGGCAGGCAACGTTGGCCTCCTCCGGCACACTTTGGGATGCTGGTCTAGGTGGGCAGTGCATCGGGGGCCGTCGGCCATCGCGTCATCGTCACCGGGATGCCCGGGTCCGGGAAGAGCACGTTCTCGAAGGCCCTGTCAACGAGGACCGGTCTACCGCTGATCCATCTCGACCTTCAATATTGGAAGCCAGCCTGGGTGAGGCCGTCGGATGACGAGTGGCGGTTGAAACAGCGCAGCCTGCTGGCGGGTGACGCCTGGATCGCCGACGGCAACTACCACGAAACGCTCGATCTTCGCCTTGAGCGAGCAGACACAGTTGTCGTGCTCGCTACGCCGTGGTGGCTCTGCTCATGTCGGGCTTTTGTCCGCGGAGTGCGAAGGCCAGCTGGCACGGTGATGCCCGACGGTTGCGATGACTCTGCGATCCAACGAGTTCGCGACGAGTGGCGGTCGGTGTGGGTCAACTGGCGAGATCGTCGTGAGCAGCCTGAACGTGAACGCGCGATCATCTCTGAGCACGGGCAGCACGCGGCGCTGCACGTGCTGAGGTCAAAGCGAGCGGCCCGAGTGTTTCTGAGCGGGTGCGGCCGTGACTGACCCGGCCTTCTGTTTTGCTGGGACGAGTGCGTGGCGCCACTCAGATGCCAAGAGCAGTGCAAACGTTCCCTGACAGGGCACAAGTTGTGTGGCTTTCCGGGCGAGGGAGGGATGGCTGTCGGCCCGCATGAGGTGGGCAGCGCTGGCGATTTCGTCCCGGAAGTCAGCGGTGGACGTTGGACAGCGGCCCGGCGTCGGCCGGGAACTGCGCGGTATTCACGACCTGGATCCCGGCGTGCTGTTCTCCGTTGAAGGGCGTCACGGCCTTCGATGTCGCCCCGGGCTCGCAGCCCAGCTTGAACGGGACTTTGGGGTCGTCGAACCAGACCCCGAGGTGATACTGGTGGGTCGGTGCGAACGTGGTGGTACCGCCCGGGGACACCGAGAAGGTCTCGGCGTCGAAGACGCCCACGACGGTGGCGCTGCCGGAGCCCTTTGCCATTGACCTCGATGTCGCTTTGGTACCAGGAGACGCCGAACGGAGCGGTGGGCTGTTGGATGCACGAACAGGTCGAAGCCCGTATGGGCCGGCATACCGTGCAGGCTGACCGTCATGGTGTCGTTGAGCGCCCCCGGGGTGATGGTGACGTCCCCGCGGGCCTTGGGCAGGCAGGCCGAGATGGCCGCAGACGACGGCTCGAGCCCGAAGGAGAATGACGTCGCAGTCGCCGAGGGCGTTCCCGTGTCTGCGAAAGCGCCGGACGAGGCAGCCAGACCCCCTCCGGCGAGTATCGCGACACATGCAGCGATAGCACCGGCACCCACTTTCGCGGCAGCCGGGGCGTGGATACGGCGAATCGCCAATCGGATGCGGGTCATGGTCGTGGCCTCCTGGCTCGTCGGCGGTTTTTCATCCGCCGAAATTGTCCGATAGGGCTCTATGGAGTGAGCAAGAGCGCTCTACGACAGCGACCGACCTAGGTGGACGTTCTGAAAACTGATTGATGAAAACGCACACCGCAAGAAGGGCGTCGCGCCGAACGTATGTCTTTCGCCCGAGACAGTTGACCGAACTGATCAATTGTCTCTGGTTTGGTTGTACCAATAAATCGGTGTTGTAGTCAATGGTTCGCGCAACCTATTAGAAAGCCTGAATCCTCACTGTGCGCCGCGGGGATTTTTGCTGTGGACGTAGTCGCAACCATTTCGTGCGAAACGATCGGATGGATCGTCGGGTGGTGAGGCTGCGCGTTGTCGATATCGGTTGAGAATGCCCTTCATGTGCAGCTGCAGCCAATGCGCGGTGACCGCATAAGCGGTTCCCGATTGCGATGCGCGACCGACGGTTACTTACTGATGGTTGGTTCCGCCATAAAGTGGCGCAACCTCAACGAAGAGCGTGAGGGCTGCTTCGGTCCTTCACGCGTTGGGTCATCGATGCCAGTCTCGTGCCGTCGAAAGATTCGGTTCGTGATTGCGGCGACTCCATGATGAAGTTGTTCTACAGCCGAGTCCAGGTCGAGCTCCTCAACCGTCAGCGACAGGAACACGGGCAGCTCGCCACTCACTCTTCGAATACCTCGAGACCTTGCACAACCCCAACAGCGGCACTCTTCACTTGGCAGTGATGACACCGGTCGAATGGAGCGTTCCTTTAAGCCGTCGCCTCCCTGCTGAGGACACGTGCGCTCGGCCGTATCGAACGATCGCGGTCGATGATCCCGAAGGAGACTTCGTAGCCGTGAAGCCACTCATAGTTGTCCACGGCCGTCCAGTGGAATAGTCCCCGCACGTCGATACCGCGCCCGATCGCGCCACTCACAATGGCGAGACCCTGGGTCAGGTAGTCCGCTCGGAGATCATCGTCGTCAGTGCCTATCCCGTACTCGGCGACCAGAACCGGAGTGCCGGGCAGTTCCTGGTGGATTTGCTCCAGCACGAGATCGAGCCCGCCGGCCCAGATCCCGTAGCCAAGTGGCGAGATCGGAGCATCGGGAGGGTGAATGTTCAGGCGACCCTCTCGGACTCCCATGGTCCCGTAGTACGAGAATCCGATCATGTCGACGAAGCCGACGAGATCCGGCCGCTCGACCGGCTCCCGTTGGGGCACCCGCAGAATTCCGTCCCGGAAGAGTCCGACCCAGGGGGCCCAGAGGTAGTCGAACAGCGCTCGGGCGGTGGACGCCGTAGAGGCCTCGTCGTCTTGGGGCACGATCGGCGATAGCCCGAAGATGGAGGAAACAGGCGCTCCCGTCTGTGCCAGCCGCACGGCGGCCTCGGCGTTGGCCAGGTGGATCGCCTCGTTGACCATGGCGATCTCGGCCGGGTTGTTATGACCGGGCGGCCAACCGCGTCCGCCATACGCGGCTCGGGCGTAGTAGTTCGTCTCGTTGACCGGCTGCCACCCGAAGACGAGATCGCCGAACGTGTCGGCGATGAAATCGACGTGTCGGCGCCAGATGTCAGTTCGGTTGGACTCGACCAGGAATCCCCCGGACGCCAAGAACCAGCGGGGAAGCGTGAAGTGGTGCAGGCTTACCCAGGCAGAGATGCCAGCGTCCTGGGCGGCGGTCAAGACCTCGCGGTAGTGCTGGACGGCGGCCGGGTCGTGAACACCGGGCTCGGGCTCCAGGCGTGCCCACTCGACCGACAATCGATGGTGGGTCAACCCCAGGCCGGCGAGAAGCGCAAAGTCCTCGGCAAAACGGGTTCCGAAGCCGTTGCCCTCACCCGACAGTGGTGCGTGGCCCGAACGCTCCCAGTCCCACCAGTCCGAGGCACGTGCCGCTCCTTCGCACTGTGTCGAGGATGCGCCGGTTCCCCACCAGAAACCTTCAGGCCACTGCATGGTCACGAGTATGACAAGCCGGGGACGATCCGCGACAACATTGGTGTCGACCTCAAAGTCTCGTTCTGGGACCGAGGCGACCAGTGGTTCGACGTCTGGGATGGCCGAACTGCCTAGTAGGGCGCTCTACGACAGGATCGAACTCAGTGCCGAGTGGAAACCTGGTGGACGGATAGTTACGGCGGGGGAGTGAAGCAGACTTCAGCCAGGAAACCACCACCTGGCCAAGGTGAGAGTCGCGGGTTCGTATCCCGTCTTCCGCTCTCGAGAATCCCCAGGTCACAGAGGATTTCCTCGCGTGTCGGGCTTCGTTCGTCGGTATCGGCTTCGGTCTACGAATCAGGTCGAAAATCACGCCCGTGGCGGGTTGTTGAGATGCTGAGTCCGTGAATACTCAGCCGATCAGAACCACCCGAGGCAGTTCATGGTGAGCTTCGCACTGAGCGATTCGGTCGAGCTCCGCCTTCGGTCTCCGCGATCGTGCCGAAAGCGCTCCACGTCATGAGCGAGATCGAGGCCACGACACGGGAGCTCGCCATAGAGTTCGCCGAGCTCAAGCGGCTCCGGCTGGACATGGACTACGCTCGAGCTCTCTTCGAGCGACTCGCCGAGATGCCCGATCCCATCGGCGATTTCAGGCTGAGCTCGGCTCTCTGGATCTCCGGAGTGATCACCTACCGGCGATGCTTCGCCAGTGGCAAAGGCCTCGAGGAGGGTCGAAGGCGCAGGTTGGTCCCGCAACGCTTCATCGATGCCCTCGATCCTGGCCAGCGCGAGCTGCACCTCGACGCGTTGGACATGGCAGACAGACACGTCGCGCATCGTGTCAGTGATCGCCCCGAGGTCGAAGTATGGTTCGAGATCGAACACGGACCACCTCCGCGAGTGCGGAACGTGCAGGCCCGGCTCTTCACCCTCGGAGCGCGTACCCACAATGCTTTCGAGTTCGCGGCCCTCACAAAACACCTTGCCGACGAGCTCGATGCGGAGTGTGAGCGCGTGAAAAAGGAGATCGTCGCGACCGTCAATGGGTTGGACATCGCGAGTTGGTTCAGACCGACGGGTGAGTCGCCTGAATGGGTCAATATCCTCCCGGGCGAGGATGGCCCGATATTCGGGCAATGAACCGCTCCTTCCGCGAGGACGTCAAGGTCCTCAAGCGAGCGACAGCTCAGACGGAAGGTAGAGCGCTCTCTTGCACCGATGATTGATTGGATGAGCTGACCCCTCAGGGGAGCTCACTCAACGCGGCGCCAGGGCCGAAGCGATCCAGTCGTAACAAGTCCGGCGAACGGCGTGCATGTCCGCCGGACGGCTCTCGGAGAGGAAAAGGGCGGCGACCCCCCGCATGAGGCCGTGGAGGAGTACTGCGCTGGCCATTGGGTCGACATCCGTTCGAACTGAACCGTCGTTCTGACCTGACGCGATCTGCTGGGAGAGGCCCTCGTAACTGCGTTGTTCCGCGTCGGCCATGCCTTCAACCGCTGCGTTCGAGGGGAAGGTCGAGCCCCACATGACCAGAAGCGCCCGTTCGTCGGGTCCCGGATCCTCGAAGAGCTCGAGATAGGCGTCCACGCCCACCAGGATTTCGTCGAGAACGAGCTGGTCACCGGATACCTCCGCTTGGTCCCGCTGCGCCTCGAACATCACCAGTCCGATCCTGTTCTGAGCCCGCTCGGCCAGCTTGGTCACAAGAGCGTCCTTCGAGCCGAAGTGGTGCGTCGGGAGGCCTCGGCTGACTCCGGCACGCCCACCGATGCTGGCGAGCGACGCTCCTCGGACCCCGCGTTCGGCGACCACCTCGGCTGCCGCCTCCAGGAGCGCATCTTCGGAGCGGCTCCGCCGTTCGGCTTGGCTTCGTCGCTCGAATACCTCCGTCACCAGCGATAACATACTTGTTTGTCGACCAACAAGCAAGTATGTTGGTGGAGAGCGTCGGAGCCAGCCATACCCCGAGCAGAGGAACGAGCCGGGGTCACGCATTGGGTAATGGGAGGGACATGTCGAAGTTCGATCTGGTGATCAAGGGCGGGACCGTGATCGATGGCCTTCGCACACCCCGTTACAAGGCTGACATCGGTATCTCGGGCGGCAGCGTCGCGCGGATCGGCCGGGTGGATGCATCCGAAGGTCGTGAGGTTGTCGACGCCTCGCACCGGGTTGTGGCGCCTGGATTCGTCGACCTCCACACGCACTACGACAGCCAGGTGTTCTGGGACCCGTGGTGCACGATGTCGGGGTGGCACGGCGTGACCAGCGTCGTGATCGGTAATTGCGGATTCGGCTTCGCCCCCTGTGAACCAGCGGGCCGCGAGCGAGCCATGCTGAGCCTGTCGCGCAACGAAGCGGTTCCGCTCGAGACGATGCGAGTTGGCATGCCTTGGGACTGGGTCACGTATCCGGAGTTCCTCGACAGCGTGGAGCGCACACCAAAGGGTGTGAACGTCATGTCGTTCGTGCCTCTGGCGCCGCTGTACGCCTACGTCGCAGGCGTTGACAATGCCAAGGCGTACCGGGTGACCACGGAGCAACTCGAGGAGATGTGCCGGCTTCTCGTCGAGGGGATGGAGGCCGGAGGTTGTGGCTTCAGCGCACAGGTCTCGGGGGAGGTCGGCAACGTCCAGCTCGACTACGACGGGACGCCCATGGTGACCGATTGCATGACAGAGGAAGAGGTGATCGCCTTCTCCCGCGCCATGGGCTCGACGGGTCGTGGCACCGCCCAGTTGACCGGCACCCTCGAGACGGCGGCTCTGATGGCGCGCGAGAGTGGCCGGCCCATCATCTGGAATGCGCTATTGGCCGACGGCGCACTCAACCAGCACGGTGGAGCCAAGTACAGCCACCGCGACGCGCTCAAGCAGTTGGCCTACTTCAACGAGGAGGAAGGCCTCCGCGTCTTTGCTCAGGCGTTGACGACGAATTTCGTCTCGGAATTCACCCTCGAGGACTACAACCTCGCCGACACAATTCCGTGCTGGCGGGAAGCCTGTCTTGGCACGGTCGAGGAGAAGGCGGTGAAATTCGCCGACCCGGAACGCCGCGCCGCAATGAAGGACATTCATGAAGAGCGTGGCGGCCTCTTCGGGGCGGGTTACGACCTGACCAACATCAAGATCCACTGGATCTCCAGCGATGTTCCCAACGCTCGGGAACTGAAGGATACCTACGAGGGATTCACTGTGGGTGAAATCGCGGCTCGAGAGAGCAAGCACGAAATCGACGCCTTCTTGGACGTGGCGGTGGCCGGTCAACTACGGGTTGGCTTTGCGACCCCGATGCTGGTGACCCCACCCGAAGCGATGAAAGAGATCGCCACCTCGCCGGTGGCCCTTCCCGGAGTCAGTGACGGTGGCGCCCATACCAAGTTCGTGACCACGGCGCGGTATCCAACCGAACTGCTCGGTTATTGGGTTCGCGAGCACGAGATCATGTCGCTCGAAGAGGCCCACTGGCGGCTCTCCTATTACCCGGCCGTGGCGGCGGGTCTGCAGGGCCGAGGATTCCTGGCCGAAGGAGCGCCGGCCGACGTCGTGATCTACGACCCCGAGACTGTCGACAGCACACCACAAGAACGGGTCTGGGACTATCCGGCCGGGGAGTGGCGACTTGTCCAAAAGGCCGTCGGCTACGACCGGATCATTGTGAACGGCGTGACGACCTTCATCGACGGGGAATGCACCGCGGAAACGCCAGGCAAGTTGCTTCGCCACGGCACGGATTAAGGAGAGAGCCATGCGCAACGCTGAATCAGAGATACAGAACCTCTTCGACGCCGACAACCACTATTGGGAGGTCAGCGACACCTTCACCCGATACCGCGACCCGAGGTTCGCTGACCGGGGTGTTGTCCTGAAGGAGGTCAACGGTAGGCCTCACTACTTCTTCGGCGAGCGGCAGCATCCGATCATCCCGGGCCCGGGCGACGTGCATCCCCGACCCCGTCCCGGCGCCCTCTACGACTACTTCTCAGGGAAGAGCAGCAAGGAACGGGTCGGCAACGAGCTGGCCTGCGAGGACCCCGGAGCGCACCCTGAGTGGTTCGAGCGTGATGCCCGCCTGGCCTGTATGGATGCTCAGGGCGTCGAAGCGGCTTGGTTGTTCCCCTCGCAGGGCGTCTGCATGGAGGGACCCATGCAACCCGACGTCGAGGCCTCCATCGAAGTGCTCCGGGCGTTCAACCGCTGGCTCGACGAGGATTGGGGATTTGCCTATCAGGATCGGATCTTCGGTGTCCCGTTCCTGACCCTTTCCGACCTCGACCGTGCCGTTGGCGAGCTCGATTGGTGCCTCGATCGGGGTGCCCGTGTCGTCACGATCCGTAACGGCCCAGTGTTCACCCCTGAGGGACTGCGCTCCCCGGCCGATCCGGCGTTCGACGCGTTCTGGGCTCGAGTCGAAGAATCAGGCATCGTCGTCACCACTCATGCCGGCTTCGAGGATGGGTACACAGATGTCGCCTCCGACATCGCACGGACCTGGGGTCTCTCCGGTGCGCCCGCAGGCGAACTCCGTCCCGACGCATCGGCGGTCCAATCGGCCTCGTTGGTGGCCCAGCTCATGAAGCACCGCCTCATCGAGGACTTCGCCACCGTGCTGGTGGCTCACAAACTCTTCGAGCGCTTTCCCCGCCTGAGAGTGGCCTATATCGAGAACGGTGCGGACTGGGTGCCACGATGCCTCCACTCCTTGCACATGCTCGGTGGGCAGAATCCGGGCTTGTTTGCGTCGGACCCGGTCGAGCAGTTCATCGATCACTGCTGGGTGGCGCCATTTGTGGAGGACAGTGTCGAGGATCTGGCGCGCTTCCTGCCCATTGAGCGGATTCTCTTCGGCTCGGACTGGCCACACGCCGAGGGCCTCTCGCAGCCGCGCGACTTTTTCTCGAACGTGTCGTCATTCTCGATCGACGACCAGCGCAAGATCATGGTGGAAAACGCCCGGTCGTTGACCTTCGCCTGACACTCCGACGCGAGAGTCGGCCTTTGGCCAAGTGTGATGAACTCGTGGTGTGTCCTTCCGAAGGAAGCGTCAGTGTGTTTTCTCGTCAAGGATGACAGCGTGGCGCGATCTTGAATGATCGGCCTCCCGAGCTGTTCACGGAATTCGCAGTGCCAGATCGTGGTGACTCGAAATTCCACCCGGCTGAATCCACGGTTTGATACCGGCCATCTCAAAGCCACATCGAATGCTCTCTACGACGGGGGCGAATCTGGGCGGATCGTCTGGCGATCCGTAGAAAGGGGAGCAGTTCAGCTGACTGGATAGGAGGTGGTGGAGGGATCGTCGCACCTTTTCCGAATGAGGATCAGCCGCGGTCAGCAGACCAAGGAGCAGAGAGGCGGGCCCTGGCGGTCCGGCCCATTTCAGTTTGGTCTTGATGGGCAGCCCAACACGTCAAGGGTCACTCCGGGACTCCGCTGCGCTCCTTGTCCTCGATCGCCTGACGGCGGCCCTTGACGCATCCTGCGGGCCAACGCGGAAGCTTTGTGAAAGTCAATCTTCGCGCGGCGATCCGCGCGCGAAGCATCGGTAAAGGGTGGCTAATGGCGGTCAGTAGCGGCGCGCCTGAATGAGGATTTAGCTGGGATCATTCAAGAGGGCGCTGGTCGGAATCCTGCTCCCGCGGCCCTGGAAAGTGACGTAGATCGAATTGAGAGCCCGAAAGATCCAGTTCGGCGCGTAGTCCCACTGCCGCAAGCCTGCCGGACCGTGCTGCGACTCCATCACCTCGATGTCGGACATCCGGTCAAGCACACGTTCGAGCGTGATGCGACCCTCTGATCGCGCGAGCGGCTGGCCGAGGCAGCTGTGCACTCCACGACTGAACGCCATTTGCTCGCGTACGTTGACTCGCCCGAGGTTGACTTCGTCGGGATATTCGAACTGTTCGGGATCTCGGTTCGCAGCCCCCGGAAGAAGCATGACGGAGGTCCCCGCGGGGATCCGAACTCCCCCCAGTGCAGTGGTCCGCCGCGCCATGCGGAAGTAAGCCTTGATGGGGCTTTCGAGCCGCAACATCTCTTCAACAAAATCGGGAATCAATTCTCGTTGCTCACAGAGGCGTTCCTGCAGCTCAGAGTTCTCCGCCAATTGCCTCATGGCAATTGCGAGCAAGCGGACGGTGGTCTCCTGCCCGGCGGCAAAGACGAACGACGCCTCTCGTGCGACTGCGTCGACCTCAGGGACCGAGCCGTCGGAGAACTTGGCCAAGGCGAGATGCGTCAGGACGTCGTTTCGAGGGTTTGCGCGACGATCCAGCACATAGCCCCTGAAGGACTCTTCGATGTACGAGAGTGGGTTCTCTGCCAGGATCGCTTGATCTTTGCCCACTTCGGCCATCGTCTGGTTGTCGAACATCTGTCGGATCCGAGCGCGATCCTCTTCGGGGACGCCGAGAAGGTCGGCGATGACAAGGCTCGTGTACGGCGTCGCATAGTCTCCGACGAACTCGCAGCTCCCCCTGAACAAGAACTCATCGAGCTGCTGGTCTGCGAGGCGCCACATGAATTCCTCGTTCTCCCTGAGCCGTCGTGGCGTGAAGAGTCCCCGCATAAGGCCGCGGTATTGGTTGTGTGCGGGCGGGTCCATGGTGACCATGAACTCGTGCATCGGCAGTTGATCCCGGTAATGGTCGATGGCCGGAGCGGCGTCATCTCCGTCCACCGCAACGGGGAGCCCGGGAAAGGGGCCAGTGGGTGCGTTGCAGGACGAGTATGTGTCGTAGTCGCGGAGAACCGCCATGGCTTCGGCATGGCCGGTCACCATCGCAACGCCGTACTGCGGCTCGATCCAGACCGGGCCTTTGGATTCGCGCAGGAATTCGAAATACGGGTACGGGTCGTCGATCAGGTTGTCGTCAGAGAAGAAGTCGACGCCCTCGAAGGAGCGATCGGCGCGTTCCGGCAAAGGTCTTCCTCCGTAGTACGTGGAAACAAATCTTAGGTCAGTGTTAGATTGCCACAATCGGAAGCTCGCTTCAGACGGGTTGCGGACCTGCCATGCCGAACAGTCTTCGAGGGGAGGGTGCAGGCCGGTGCGACGTAAGGAGCTCAACAGTGGAACAGCTGCGATTCGACGGCCGGACGGCCATCGTGACAGGTGCAGGGCGAGGGGTCGGCCGGGCGCACGCGCGGCTGCTCGCCGCCCGAGGGGCTCACGTCGTGGTGGCCGACTTCGGGGGCGAGCTGGATGGGTCCGGGTCCTCAGCCGATCCGGCTGACCTCGTCGTCAACGAGATTGAAGCGGCGGGTGGGACGGGAGTTGCCTGCGGCGCCTCGGTGGCGAGCGAAGACGGTGCTGCCGCCATCGTCGACACGGCCATTGACACCTTCGGGAGGTTGGATGTCGTGGTCAACAATGCTGGTATTTCGAACCCCGACTGGTTCGAGGACCTGTCGTCGGATCAGTTCCAGCGGATGATCGACGTTCACTACCTGGGAACGGTCAACGTCACCAGGGCGGCGTGGCCCCATCTGAGCACGAACGGTTACGGGCGGATCGTGAACACGTGTTCCGAGGCGGCGTTCGGCATGGTTCCGAAGAACACGAGCTACGGGGGCGCCAAAGGAGGCGTCTTTGGCTTCACGCGGAGTTTGGCGCTCGACGCCAGAAGACACGGGATTCTTGTCAACGCCGTCGCGCCACGAGCGAGCACCAGGTTGTCGGACACGAAGGTCTTGGCGCATGTTTACGACGCACCGGAGGAGACATTCGGAGAAGTCATGGAAGGATTTGCGCCAGAGTTTGTGGCGCCTGCTGCGGCGTATCTGGCCCACGAGTCCTGCCAACTCAATGGTGAGGTTCTGGTGGCCGGGGGCGGTCAGGTACTCAGGATGGCGATTTTGCAGACCCAGGGCTTCACATCACCGACACTGACGCTTGAGGAGCTCGCAGCCAACCTCGACGTCGTCATGGACATGACGGACGCCACTCTCATGGAAGCTGAAGTACGAATGGAGTAATGCCGTCCCCCTGGAGGATTGACCAAATAGTTGTTCCACCGTAGGCTCACCTCGCTCGGCGCACGCCGTCGGGCCAGCAGCAGATGACAGGAGAGACATCAGTCCAGTGTGGAGGCAGTACGTGACAGGCGCTTCTGAAGGATCCGGTGCATCCTGAGGTCGACGCTTGTGAGCGATTGGGGCTCCTGGCTTCCGCTATCTCCGGTCAACGATTGGACGTAGCGGTCGGAGATCCTGGAGTGCTTTCATGGACCGACGGCCGGACCGTCTTCGTTCCAGTCGAGGCAGATCACCAAACCCAATTGCAGTGCGTCCTCGTCCAGGCGTCTCTTTTGTGCGTGGGGAGCCTCAAACCAGCCATTCTGCACAAATTGACTCGAAAGCGCGCTGTAGCGCGGCGCTACCTGAGCCTCGAGGGACACCGTGCACTGACATCCCTCCGCGAGCTTCTACCAGTCACGGCGTTTCTGGCAGCCGATCCCCTCACGGCTGGGCGGACTGACTCTCCGGATTCGTCATTGACCTTGGCTCTCGGCTCGGAGCTGATTCCGGACCCTCCGGCCTCCTTTGGTGTGATTCGGCCAGGTCTCGTTGGACCGTCTCGTGATGGAGGTATTGGGAAGCAGGCGCGGGCTCACCAATCGGGACAGGACAGGCAGGTGCTTCTCCGCGAGCTGGAGGACGAGGTCGGGGAAGGCTCGGCGATCGACATCCTCTCGAGTCCCGTCGGCGGAGGCGGCCCCATCGGACGCCTTCTTAAGCGACTTCTCAAGGACGCGAGATCGTCGGGGACCGGTGCCCCAGGGGCGGACGCTCCGACCCGTTTCGGTCAGAGCGGCAATCGAGTCTCCCGTAAGAATTCACTCACGACGAGCCGGGTGACCATATTCGACGGCGGAGAACTAGTCGCAGCTCCGGAGTTCGTTTATCCGGAGTGGGACGTTCGGTACCGCAGGTATCGGCCTCGCTGGTGTACGGTCGTTGAGCTGCGGCCCGAGGAAACGGATCTCTCACGAATTCCGGTCGTGGCCACCAGGTCACTTCGGCGGGCGCTGGCTCGCCTTGGGACAGAACTGGAGCCGCATCGTCGTCAACCGCAGGGCGAGGATCTCGATCTGGACGCTCTTGTGGACTGTTACGTCGAAGTCAGTGCCGGCTCACTCCCAGATGACGATGTCTACATAGAGAATCAACGAAGCCGGCGGGACCTCTCTGTGCTCATCCTCTTGGACATCTCCGGTTCTGCAGGCGAGCCGAGCAGCTCCGGCGGTGTCGTCCACGAGCATCAGCGATCCGGTGCGGCGGGTCTCATGGGGGCGCTGTGCGAGGTGGGGGATCGAGTGGCCCTTTACGGATTTCGCTCCCAGGGACGCTCTGCTGTGCACATGTTTCCCGTGAAGCGATTCGACGAGGGTCTCTCCGCATTGGCGGAAAGTCGCTTGGGTGGACTCCGTCCCGGAGGATTCACGCGCCTCGGAGCCGCCATCCGTCATGGGGCGGCGGTACTCGATCGAGAAGGGGGAACCGGCCGGCGCCTCTTGGTCGTCCTGTCCGACGGATTCGCTTACGACCACGGCTACGAAGGGTCCTACGGTGAGGCCGACGCGCGCCGGTCACTCTCCGAGGCGCGCCATTGCGGCATCGGGTGCCTTTGCCTGAGTATTGCCGCCACCACCGATGCCGAGGCACTCAGCAGAGTTTTCGGGACAGCCGCCCACGCAACGCTCGGTAGGGTCGATCAGATGGCTGATGCGATCTCACCATTGTTCCGTGTTGCCCTGGCATCGGCGGATCTTCAGCGGCGGCGATCCGAGCGAGTTACGCGGTCGACGGAGCGCTTGTCGTTGGAGGGGAGCATCACATGACCAGCGAGGTTTCGCCGTTCTACGTACCGGTCGGAAGTGAGAAGCAGGTCTTCCGGGCCGCGTTCCAACAGCATCTTTCAATCATGCTGAAAGGGCCGACGGGGTGCGGCAAGACCCGCTTTGTAGAAGCCATAGCACATGATCTGGGTCGCCCGCTGATCACAGTGGCCTGTCACGACGACCTGACCACCGCAGATCTCGTGGGGCGGTTCCTCCTGCGAGGAGGAGAAACAGTCTGGGTCGATGGTCCACTGACCCGAGCGGTTCGGGAAGGTTCTATCTGCTATCTCGATGAGATCGTTGAGGCCCGTCAGGACACCACCGTCGTACTCCACCCTCTGGCGGACTATCGCCGTCAACTTCCCATGGAGCGGTTGGGTATCACTCTGGACGCAGCGCCCGGTTTCTGCCTCGTTGTCTCTTATAACCCTGGCTATCAGAGCATCCTGAAGGATCTCAAGGATTCAACCCGCCAACGAATGGTGGCCATCGAGCTCGATTTTCCTCCAGCCGACGTCGAGAAGAAGATCCTGATGCACGAAGCAGCAGTCGACCAAGAAGTGGCGTCACAGCTGGTGCGGCTCGGTGGGGCCATCCGACGGCTCGAAACCACGGGGCTGCGCGAGGTCGCGTCGACACGGGTGCTCGTCGCGGCGGCGCAGCTTGTCACGGCGGGACTTGAGATCCGTGATGCCGCACGAGCCGCCATCGCCGGACCTCTGACTGATGACCCCTTGGTCACCGCCGGTTTGTTCGAAATGATCGACGCCTACGTCGCGCCGGTTTCGGGCTGAGCTGGGGTATGTGTTCAAACGCCTTGACAGGGTGGAAGCCTGTCACTACGTTTGGAACAAATCTCAGGTTCACACATCGGATGTCGTCAAGGAGGGTGAGATGTCCTATGAATCTCAGGCCGAGCCGATAAAGCTCGGCGTCTTGATGGACTGGGTGGTTCCCGAGGACCATCCACGCGAGCGCGTGGACGATTTCTTTCTGCCGTTCGAGCTCGTGTTTGCCGAAGGTCTGAAGGCCGGTCTCATCGATCGTCCCGTTGAACTTGTTGTCCGTCAGTCCTGGGGCCTTCCGAAGGGATCAGTCAAGGCGGTCATCGATGGCTACGCAGAACTGGTCGAGGAGGGATGCGTTGCGGTATTCGGCCCGAGCATTTCCGACAACTGCATTCCGATGCGCGAGGCGATCGAGGACCGGTTTCACGTCCCGGCGATCAGCTGCTCAGGTTCCGACGAGTGGCTCGGTGAATGGACGTTCGCACTTCCTCAAGGATCGATGACCGACGAACCGATCCTCTGGGCGCAAATCCTTGCCAAAGGTGGGCACACCCAGGTCGGAGCTCTCATCGAGCAGTCGTTGGTCGGTGAGTCGTATATCCGGAATTTCCGCAAGGCGTGTCGTGACCGAGGGATCAGCATCGTCGCCGAGGAGTGGGTGGCGCAGACGGCCGGAGCGGTGGAGGCCGCACTGCAGAGCCTCCACGAGGCGAAGGCGACGGCCCTGGTCCACTGCGGATTCGGTTTCGGTGTGTTCTACGTCAACGGAGCGCTTGAGTCGATGCAATGGAATCCGACTCGAATCATGGGCACGGCTTTCCAGAACGCCTGGTTCCACGAGGCCATGTGGAACGCGATGCTTGGTTGGATCGGCGTCGACCAGTACGACGAGAGCAATCCAGTGGGCCAGAAATTCCTCGACCAGTTCGAAACGACCTACGGTCGTCGGCCCGAATGGGTACTGCCTCTCGTGAACCGAGATTTTGCCACGGTCCTTCTCCACGCCTTCGCTGATGCCCATCCGCTAAGCCCTCGGGGGGTAAAGGATGCGCTCGAGCGGGTCAAGATGGTGCCGGCGGCTGCCGGATCTGCCGGAACGTATCTGTCGTTCGGAAACTGGACGAGACGGGGGTGGATGGGTGCTGGGTATCTCGTCGCACGAACGCTCGATCCCGATGGTTCGCACTCACATCTTTTCGACCGATTCGGCGAGGTCTAGCCAAGATGACCAAGATCGACGATCGACCCACGATCGATCCACGCACGTCGCGATCGGCTCCTTTTGTGCCACGGCCGGCGTCGTGGGTGATAGTCCTCATCCTGTTGGCCAATGTGGCGATCGTCGCCGTCCAGTACAACGCACGTCGGGGTGCCGTGGCCTCTCGGATTGCCAATCCTGCCGTGCATGGAGCGCCGAGGCCGGTCGCTCCACTCCTCCATCACGACTGGATTCCCACACTCGAACTGGGCACCGTCCTCGGCCTCCTGGTACTCGTCGTCGTTTTCGTCATTATGTGGCAGCGCTATCCGAAGCACCCGGTGTTGCTCATGGTCATCGTGACCACCGCCATCGTGTGGATGGATCCGATCATGAACTGGGCGCCGTACGCGGCATACAACCCCCAGCTCACGCATTTCCCCGAGACGTGGCCACTGGCATCGCTCTCACCGACAGTCGAACCGTTCATCGGATTGGGATACGCAACCTTCTACCTGGGTGCCTATTTCCCCGCCATCTGGGTTTTGCGGCGGATCCAAGCCCGCCGTCCGGTGGACTCGTTCGCCTGGCGGCATCCACTCATCAGCCTGGGATTCCTCATCCTCGTCATCGGATTCGTCTACGACGCAATCCTGGAGACGATTCTCGTTCGCACGCAGCTCTACATCTACTCCCAGGTAATACCATTCGGGTCGCTCTTCACGGGGAAGCCCTATCAGTTCCCGCTGCTGTGGGAGTCAACCTTCGTGTGTTGGGTGATGATTCCAGCCGGGGTCCTCCTGTATCGAGACGACACCGGCCGTACCCAGGCGGAGAAGTTGGCGCAGGGTATTCGGACATTCCGCCCATTTCGCGCGCGGCCGGCATTGGCGACGTTCGCGGTCATGTTCGCGATTCTCAACGTTGCTTACTTCTGTTATGGCGCCAGCTTCGGCGTGATCAGAGCAACGGGTGCGGCGACATCGGTCGCTTGTCCCTGGCCTTTTCCTGAGGCGAAGGTCTACGACCCTCAGGGTTTCTATGCCGAAGCCGGACAGCCGGGTCCTTATATGGCGGGCATCTGGGACGGATGGGAATCGGCTCAGTCGGGAAGGCCCACTGTCGCGACGAATCCAGACGGGCGGTGCAGTCCGAAGAATGTCGGCGAGAGTGGCTAGCCGCACTGTGGTCGGAACGAAGTTCTAGGTCAAATGGCCGCGGTAATCTCCTCTCCAAGGTCGAAGCGGAAGGAATTGTCGAGGATCACAATGCCGAGTGGCTTCCACCAAGGTCCTCCCACCACGAGCTCGAGCGCGATCACAGAGCAGGTTCCAGGATGAGCGCCGCGAACCGCGGAACCGGTTCGGAACCGCCCGATTCGATGGAAGCCTTGGATACCCGTCGTCGAGACGAGATTCTCGAGACCGCATCCAACGTGTTCGCCTCCTCGGGACTTCGAACGACACTCCAGGAGATCGCTGAGGCATGCGGCATCCAGCCCGGGAGCCTGTATCACCACTTCGAATCCAAAGAGGCGATCATCGTCGAGCTGGTCAGGCGCTATCACGCCGACCTCGACCGCCAAGCAGAGATCGCCCTCAAGGAGCTCCGCGAGAGCGCTCCGGGCGACCTTCCCGATCGGATCACGGCCTTCAGCACGGCGATCGCCCAATGCGCAGCGCGCCATAGTGCGGCGGTGCAATTCTCCTTTTACGACCCGCCGGTCAGCGCCGGTCACGAACTGGTCCGCGCGGTCGCCCATGCACCGACGGCGACCGAGAAGGCGATGCTCAAGACCCTCGAGGCGGGACACGCCGCCGGGTTCCTCCGAGATGACGTCGAGTTGCGGATGCTGTCCCATCGGCTCACGCAGACGATGTTGCACATCGGGCTGGGGCTGTTCCACCGCTACCGGTCCGTGGATCGCGTTGCCGGTCATCTGTGTGGAATGGTCCTTCATGGTGTGGCCGCCCGGGCCCCACGGGACAATCAGCTGGACGGATCCAAGGCGATGCAGGCCGTTGAAGCGGTCATGCGGTCCTGGGACGACGACCCCGCCACGGAGTCAGACCGCTCCGCGCTCATCCGCGCCGTCGCGCGAACCGAATTCGGTCGGAGGGGTTACGAAGCCACCACAGTCCGGGACATCGCCGGGGCGGCGCAGATGAGCACCGGCAGTGTGTACCGCGAGATCGGCTCGAAAGAGGAGTTGCTGGTATCAATCATGCGTTCCTTCTCCGAGAAGGTTGTCGCCGGATGGGATGCCGCATTGACTTCGCCAGCCACCAGTGTCCAGAAGCTCGACGCGGTGGCCTGGCTGCAAATCAACGTGCTCGAGCGGTTTCATGACGAGTTCAAGATCCAACTCGCGTGGTTGCGGCAGTCACCGCCTGACACGCCTGACATGGCCTGGTCGTTTCCGAATCTGTTGCAGCGTTTGAAGGTGATGTTGAAGGAGGGTGCTCGGGCTGGGGAACTTAAGATCAAGGACCCGTCAACCGAGCTCACGGCCCGTTCGATCGTGGATCTCACCTGGGTACCAGAAGGAATCCTGCGCAGCTACGGCAAACGGGTCGCACTCATCCACGTGCGCGACACAATGCTTCGAGGCGCAGCCAAGCGGAACTGAGCCGCCGGGCCTGATCCTGTCGGCGATCACTCGCCTTGTCCCCATCGGATCGCCTTCCCACGGTAAACTCACGTCTTCGGCTGTGGGGGCTTAGTCGGTCATGGTCCGACGACGCGCTTGCAATGGCCGCTCGTAGGAGCTGTCCGTGGGGTTGCGCGCAACGATCCCTGTCGCCGCCAGGAAATCGGACGCATCTGCCGGTAGTAGCGATTTCGGGTCGGTTGCCCACTCCACGAGGCAAAGCCGCACCGCGATGCCCCATTTTCCCAGTCGGCGCTCAAAGCGGTCGACGTAGCGGCCTCCGAAGACGGTGAGCGAGGCAGCGGGGTCGTTCTCGGTTCCTATGAACATGTAATAGGTCTCGGCGTGCGCCTCCTCACCGTCGAGCTCGATATGGTGATTCGTGACGTAGTGCTGATGGCGAACCTGTCCACTGTGGTAGGCAAAAGCCCAGTCGAGGAAGTCATCGACTTCGCCGACGAATCCAACATGATCGTCGATCGCGCCCTCGTGGTACGCCGAACGGGCCAGGGCCCTGTCGAGTCGGTCCATTCCTCGCGCGTAACGGGTGAGGCAGTCCAGGATCTCCGCTCGATCCAGCTGCTCGAGGAGTCTCTGTTCCGTGTGTCGGTCCATCAGTTCTCCTCCGCGCCCGGCGTCGAGATCGACGGTCCGTCCCAATGGTCGACGACGACGACCTCCTCGAGCGACCGCCGCGGCGCCGGCACGAACGCGGTCTCGGACCGCAGTTTGGCCACCGGCAGCAGGCAGCCCTGGACATAGGTGTCCGGGATGCCAAGCAGCGTTGCAACTTCGACCTGGTGAAGTAGGTGCATCGTTGTGATACATGTGCCGAACCCACGGGTGTGGAGGGCCAGCTGGAAGTTCCACACGGCGGGAAAGATCGATCCGTACAAGGTCGCCGCCTGGAAGGCGTCATCGCCGTTCCCGAAGTCGGGCAGGTAAGGCTCGTAGCACGGAATGACGAGCAGGGGCACTTCCGCCAGGTGGTCCACGAGCCACTCCGTCGACGACATCAATCGCCCGAAGTCATCGTGCGGGAGGCGGTCCGAGACCATGGCTCCACCCGTCATGCGCAGATAGGAGTCCCGGTACAGGCCTCCGATCTCACGGCGAAGCTGGGGTTTACTGACGATGACCCATCGCCACGACTGGTGGTTCGAGCCGTTGGCGGCTTGGAGAGCGACCTGTAGGCACTCACGGATCTCCTCCGGGTCGACCGGGGAGGCCAAATCGAGTGACCGGCGAGCGGACCGAGTCGAGGTCAGGAGCTGTTCTATGTCCATGGTCAACTCCGGTCCTTTAACCGGCAAAAGAGTACGGGGATGGACGTCGGAGACCGAAACACTTGTCCCCGGATATGGGGGTCGTCCGCATTCGGGTCGAGTCGCAGATCCGGCAGGCGATCCAAGAGGAGATTGAGAGCGACGCGCATCTCCACGCGGGCCAGATGCATTCCGAGGCAGACGTGCGGACCGTGTCCGAATGACATGTGAGGCTTGAAGTCTCGTGTGATGTCGAAGCCGTCGGGCTCTTTGTAGCGAGTCTCCTCGCGGTTCGCCGCGGCGAGCATCAACATGATGGTCGAACCCTCAGGAACCGAAATACCGCCGATCTCCGTGTCTCTTGTCGCCAGTCGCGTGATGTTCAGCAGAGGCGTTTCAAGGCGCAGCGCCTCCTCGATCGCCTGCGGGATCAACGACCGGTCGGCGCGCACCGACTCCAACTGCTTCGGCTGTGCGAGCAAGAGGTACAGGAGGTTGCCGGTGGATCTGAACGTCGTCTCGACCCCAGCGGGCAGCAGCAGTCGCAGGAAAGAGAAAATCTCGTCGTCACTCAGCCGTTCGCCGTCAAGCTCGGCGTGAGCCAAGCCGCTGATCAGGTCCTCCTGTGGCGTTCGCCTCCGGTCGGCCAGGATGCCGCTCATGTACTCCTCGACCTCGCGGGAGGCGGCGATGGCCTCCTCCTGCTTGGCGAGAAAGCTCAAGATGGCAATCGACCACCGTTGGAACTGCTTGTAGTCCTCTCGTGGCAAGCCCAGAATTCCCGCGATGACCTGGGTCGGATAGGGGAACGTGAACTCTCGGACCAGCTCTGCGTGGCCCCGATCGGTGAACCGGTCGATCAGTTCGTTCGCGACCTTGGCCACGAGTTCGTCTTCAGATTCGGTGAGCACCTTCTGTCGGAAGGCAGACGAAACCAGAGCCCGGTATCGGCGGTGTCGCTCACCGTCCATGCCCAAGATGATGTGTTCACCCATGACCGGGCCCATGATCATGTCGATGATGTGACCCGACGAAAAGGTGTCGGAGTCCCGCAACACTCGCGTGATGTCCTCGAACCGATAGACGAAGAACACCGGGAGCGCCTCGTCGTGCGGCATCATCGAAGAGTCGAGCTTTTGTACCGGGTGCTCGCGCCTCGCTTGGGCGAGTTCAGGGTACGGGTTTCTGGCGTCTCCAGCAACGGAGTCGTCGAAGAGGCCGAACTCGTCGCCATCGTCGCCGGGTCTTCCTGTCCCCGCCACAGGTATTCCCGAGGCCTCTGTCCTCAATTCCACGACGTCTCCCCATTAACCTAAGATTTGTTCACACGGTAGCCATCAAGGGAGCGGAACGTCAATGCGGTGGCAGAGGGAGGGAATCAATGGGCGCAGCAGCTCGTGACCTGAGTGGTCGACGCGTGCTCGTGACCGGGGCATCGAGTGGTATCGGCGCCGCGGCGTGTCGAGCCATCGTTGACCGCGGCGGCACGGTGGCCATGTTGGCTCGGAGAAAGGAGCGACTGGAAAATCTGGCCGAGGAGCTGGGTCCGAGCGCGACCCTTGTGTGCTGCGACGTCACTGACCTCAGCTCACTCGAGGCAAGTGTGAACGAAGCCGCCGATCTTCTCGGCGGATTGGACGGCGTCGTCGCCGTGGCGGGCCGGATGATGGCCGGCGAGATCACCTCGGGAACCCCGGAGCGATGGCGCGAGTTGTTCGACCTGAATCTCCTCGGTCCACTCGCCACGGTGCGCTACGCGACGGCCCGTTTTCCGGGAACGGGACGGCGCGATGTCGTCATCGTGGGCTCGACCGGCGCACTCACGCCAATGCCCGGTACTGGCATCTACGCAGCGTCCAAGCGCGGATTGGAAGCAGCCTTCGATAGCCTTCGCCTCGAACTGGCGCAGCAAGGCGCCAACGTCAGCCTCGTCATGCCCGGGATGTTCGAAACCGAGGGTTTGACCCTGGAAGGAGTCATCATCGACGGGAAGGTTCCCGTCACGGAAGCGCCCATGTTCACCGAGGGCACGGGACCTGCGCCTCCCGAAGCGCTGGCCGAGTGCATCGCCTTCATCATGTGTCTGCCGGACGGCATCTGCGTGAACGAACTGGTCGTTCGCCCGACCGGCCAACTGATTCCTTGACAGAAGTGATCCGTCTTGAGAGCCGGGGCGCTGTTGACGGTCCGGTTGGGGCGCTCCTAGGCTGTGGAACAAATATCAGGTTGCACTCGAACTGGTGCGACTTTTTGACGTCTGGGGGGCTGGTCGATGCGACGTAGGATCCGGAGTTCTGCCGTTGTAGCGGCCACTCTGGGACTCGCTTTTGCGACAGTCAGTCTCAGCGCGCCGTCAGCCTCTGCGTCCCCCGCACCCATCACGCTGGCGCTCGTGACGTCGCTCACCGGGCCCAGTGCCCCGGAGACGTCTTCCGATCCCGCTGGCTTCTTGGCGCGCATTGCGCTCCAGAATTCCGAAGGAGGCGTAAATGGACACAAACTCGTGCCGCTGGTGATCGACGACCAGACGAGCCCATCGGAAATCGTGACCGGCGTGCAGAGTGCACTGGCCAGAGGTGCGTTCGGCATCGTGTCAGCCAGCCCGCTCTTCTTCCTGGCGGCCAAGTACCCCCAGCAACAAGGGGTGCCCGTCACCGGGTCTTATACGGACGGTCCCGAGTGGGGGCAGCAGCCCTACACCAACATGTTTTCGTCGGACCTTGGCAGCGTCGATCCTTCATATCCCGTCAACACCCTGGAAGGGAAGATCCTCAGGAGATTCGGCGGCACCGTCCTCGGCTCGTATGGCTACAGTATTTCTCCGAGCTCGTCGCGAGAGGCGGGCCAGGAGGTCAAGTCATTCGAGCACGCCGGCGGCAAATTGGGTGTGCTCGATACTTCGGTGCCGTTCGGCGGAATGGACTTTACCGCCGCCGCCCTCCAGGCGAAGCAAAAGCACGTGGACGCTTTGTTCCCAACGATGATCGACGCCTCCGACTTTGCCTTGGCCACGGCCCTCAAGCAGGCCGGTGTCCAGCTTAAGTCAGCCGTCTTCGCTACCGGCTATGCGCCGGGCGTCGTCAACTCTCCTTCGTGGAGTTACTTGCAGGGCGACGAGTTCTTGTCCATTTACCGACCCTTCTCCCTTCCCGACGCGGGTACGGAGCAAATGGCGACTGCGCTCCAGAAGTTCCAGCACTTCTCGAAATCGCAGTTCCCAACTCTGTTCCAGTACGAGAGCTGGGCGGGTGCCGATCTGATGATCAAGGGGTTGCAGATGGCGGGAGCAAATCCCACGCGGGCGGCAGTGATAAAGGATCTTCGCAGTATCAAGAACTACACGGCCAATGGATTGCTGCCCAAGCCAATCGATTACTCGACCAACTTTGGTCACGATCCGGCGGAGCAGTGCGTCTGGGTGCTGCGAGCGGGACAGAAAGGATTCGTTCCAACGTCCTCCCAGCCTGTCTGTGGGACGGATATCAAGGGAACGTCATCCGCCAGCTCGTCATAGGGCAACGAGGTTGACAGCGAGTGCCGACGGAGGGCTTCGCTCCCGTGGAGTGGAATATCTGTTGACGGTACCCGTTCCGCTCTCTGTTTGCGGATCGCAGGAGGATCTCGCGACGCAGTCGAGGAAGGATTTCCAACAATGATCGAGTTCAACGGGCAAGCGGTCATCGTGACCGGAGCCGGTCGTGGACTCGGCCGTCTGTATGCCTTAGATCTGGCACAACGAGGTGCGTCGGTTCTCGTCAACGACGTCGGCGTCACGATGCACGGAGAGGGCGCTGATTCGAGCGTGGCGGACCGAGTCGTGACGGAGATCACCAGCCTCGGAGGTATTGCCGTGGCTTCGCACGACTCGGTGGACAGCGAGAGGGGCGGGGCGGCAATCGTGGATCAGGCGCTCGAGGAGTTTGGACGGATCGACGCGGTGGTAAGCAACGCCGGGATCTTCGACACCCTTCCCTTCGACGAGCTGGCCGCCGAGGATTGGCGCCGAATGCTCAACGTACACTTGAACGGCAGCTTTTACCTGAGCCAGCCTGCCTACCGGGTCATGAAGGCTCAAGGTGGGGGCCGGTTCGTCTTCATCGCTTCCTCGGCTGGACTGTTCGGTCAACCAAACTCGGCGCACTACGCCGCGGCCAAGGCGGGCATCGTCGGCCTGGCCAACGCCATCGCTATCGACGGCAGTCCCTACGGCATTTTGGCGAACACCGTTCTACCGTTCGGCTATTCACGAATGGTGACCGAGACTGTGGGCGATCGAGACATGCTCGGCGACGATGTGCCGTTCCTTCGTGCGATAGAGCCCGAGTTCGTGATACCCATGGTCGTCTACCTGGCCAGCCGGGCGTGCACCTTCACGCATCAGAACTACTCAGCTTGTGCTGGGCGCTTCGCCCGGGTCTTCGTTGGCCTCGCCGAAGGCTGGGTGGCTCCCGAGGACTCGCCGCCCACTGCGGAGGCGATCGAGGGCCATTTGGCAGAGGTGGCGGCTACTGAGCCATTCATCGTTCCGAGCTCCATCTTCGATGAAGTGATGCAGATCTGTTCTCGGCTCGGAATTCCTTTGTAGTCGGCATAAGTTCGCCTTTTCCTTCGCTGCTGACATCCCGGCCGACGAAGTCGAGCTGGTATCTGGTGGCATCTGATGATCAGATGATCCCACCGCCCGTTCAGCACACAATGGCCAAGCGCTGGCTCTACTGTGGCCGAAGTTCCTTGTAGTCACTCGGTCTACGTCTCGCAACCTGCGGCGGTCGCCGAATTGATGAAGGCTGCGCGCGGCTGATGCACTGAGGCCTCTCCATTGGTCGATGGGTTGCTCCTACCTCCGGGGCTGGCGAAAAGCAGCTATCGGGCCCGGAGGCTCGGGTGCCGGGATTCGAGCCCGCTGTGTGAGAAACGGGAGCGTCGGCCGTGTCTGTCCAGAAGATGACCGTCAGCTGACTGAGCAAGTGTGTGCGTGCGACGTGATCCCGCATTTGCGATCCAGCAGGAGTTGATTCGGCCTTTTCAAAGTTTCGATCCATCTCTACCGTCGTTGGTTTCCTTCCGTAACACCGCCAAATCCTCGTTGGCGTCAGGCCAGTGTGGTTCGGGTGGGGGTGTTCGCCAACCACAGTCGATGCGTGGTCGATCAACGTCTGGACCACCCGGGCAACTCTTGGCCGAGTGTCGTCTGCTCTATGGATCAGTGCCCGGGCCCAGAGCGGTACGGGAGATTGCACGGGCCGCCGAATCATCGTCGGCGGCATCGGCGCGGCGTGGCGCTTCGGCGACTCGAGCACAGGTCTCCGCAGGCGAGCCACGTGGTCGAAAAACGCTGGCCCCGCGATGCCGCCGTCGTCGATATTGATCACTGACGCCTGACTGGCTTCGCCAAACGCGAAGGCATAGACGTTCCACGACCTCCACGAGGCTTCATCAACATCGACGAGTACTGTCACCTCGGCCGCCGGCACACTTTCGAGACGAGCTGATGGAAGGGCACGTGGCAGCACGACCTCGAGCCTCTCGTATTGCAAGAGGTGGGCAGCCAGCCTGTACCTCTCGACATCGGCAGCCTCAACCCAGGCTATGGCCAAGTCGAGGCTGCCTTCGGCCACCCGCTCCGTTTGCGTGTGTGATGGCAGGACCCATTCGTCTACACGGACCCGAGGATCCGGAATTGCCAATGCCTCCGGAGGAAGCCAGCTGACGTAGCCCAGCCGTAGTGGGACCTCCCCAGCGCCTTGGCGTGCCCGATCGAACGCACGGGTCGCAAGGGCCAACACCTCGCGAGCATCTGTAAGGAACTGACCACCGGCGGGGGTCAGTTCGACGTGGCGGCGGTCTCGGACGAGGAGTTGCGTCCCGAGCTCACGTTCGAGATTGCTGATCTGTTGGGACAGCGACGGAGAGGCAAGGTGAAGCCGCTCGGCGGCTCGACCAAAATGCAGTTCCTCGGCGACGGCGACGAAGTAGTTCAACTGCCGAAGTTCCACGTTCTCGGTGGTACATCGCCTCGCGCGACGGGCTGATTGTCGGTGATAGGTGGGGCATAACACAGTTAGGGCATAAGTCGTGGACGCCAGACGCCGAGACGGGTTGACTGCACGGGAGATCATCGTTTTGACGACGGTGATTCTGCTCCGGTGCAAACGATGTCGTCTTTTGTGGCGATACGTCGGAGACCACGCATTGATGAAAGCGAGAGAGGTTATGAGCACTGCCGAAGCACCGAACTTGAGGCTTGAAAACCAGATTGTCGCCGTGACTGACGTCGATCGGGCCAAGGCGTTCTATCAAAAGTTGGGTTGGCGACTCGATGACGACGTTGCACCGATGGATGGACTTCGCTTCGTCCAGCTCACACCCCCGGGTTCGCCGACTTCGATCACGTTCGGTTTGGGACTCCCGACGGGCTCTCCTGGCGGAATCCAAGCCATCCTCGTCGTCGACGACATCAAAGATGCTCACAGTGGACTCGCCAGCCTTGGCATCGACGTGAGCGACATCTGGCACGGTCCTCCGTTCCCCGTCGAGGCGCGTGAACCCGGTCCAGACCCCGAGCACGCCAGCTATGGGTCGTTCTGCTCGTTCAGCGACCCCGACGGGAATCTGTGGCTGGTCCAAGAAGTCACCGTGCGTCGCCCTGGTCGGGACTGATCTGTTGTCCTGTCTGATCTTGCGCCCACCCCCGGCCGGTGCCAGCCCGACGGCTGGGGCGGGTGCATCCACATATTTGACCCTCGTATCTTCCCGTACTCCCGGAAATGGAGAGACGCAATGCCTTTTGTCATCGTCGGCAACGAGAACGGTGCCCCCATCGAGATCCACTACGAAGACCACGGGAGCGGCCGTCCGGTCCTCTTGATTCATCGATATCCACTCGATGGCAACTCGTGGGAGCGCCAGGAGCGAGAGTTGCTCCTCAATGGCCATCGAGTGATCACCTACGACCGCCGAGGCTTCGGGCGCTCAAGTCAACCGAGCTTCGGGTATGACTACGACTCGTTCGCCGGCGATCTTCATGTGTTGATTGAACACCTCGACCTACGCGACCTCGTATTGGTCGGCTTTTCGATGGGCACCGGAGAGGTCGTGCGCTACCTCGGGACCTATGGGTCGGACCGGGTGCGGAAAGCCGCGCTCCTCGGCACGATCCCACCCTTCGTGCTCAAGACAGACGATAACCCCGAAGGCGTGGATGGCAAGGTGTTCGCTGACATTGAGGCGGCAATCGTTACCGACCGGTATGCCTTTTTCGAGGGCTTCTTCAACAACTTCTACAACGTCGATGTACTTGGCGGTACCCGGATCAGCGATCGGGCCTGGCAGGCGAGCTTCAACGTGGCGTCCGGTTCTTCGCCGCACGCGACGTATGCCTGTGTGGACACGTGGCTCACCGACTTCCGTACCGACCTGCCGAAGATCGACGTACCCGTGCTCGTCCTACACGGCACGGAGGATCGCATCCTTCCATTTGAGGTGACAGCGGCACGCCTCCCGGCTTTGATCGATGACTGCACGCTTATCCCGGTAGAGGACGGTCCTCACAACATCGCCTGGACGTTTCCCGATGAGGTTAACGAGGCGCTGATTTCGTTCCTCGCAGGGCATGGGTAGTTCATCTCTTATCTCTGAGATTTTCGGCGGAGAAGGAGTCCAGGTCCCGGAATCGGGTTCGAATTCCGTCTTGGGTTCGGATCCCTCTGGGCTGCCAGACTTGGGCCGGTGGCTTACAGTCCCGACTCTCTCCGCCGATTCTTGAAGACGGTGGTCCGCCCTGCAATCTACGGGCGGCGTACACCGCTGGAGGTGTCGGCCCACCACCTCCATGGCGAGCCGATTCCGGCCGTCCACGCCGTTCGGCGAACGTTTACCCCGTTCGAAGTGGGCGACACCTGGGGAGGTCCGTGGGATACCACCTGGTTCCGGTTCCGGGGATCGATCCCGAACTCTTGGGTCGGGGCTGAAGCGGTGGCCCTTATCCACCTTGGCGGCGACCAGATTGTCGGCTTCACGGCCGAGGGCCAGATCTGGGACACCGGACTCCGGCCTGTCCAGGGACTCCACCACCAGCACCGCGAGTACGTGCTCACTCCCGAGGCTCGGGGGGACGAGCCGGTCGAGTTCTTCGTCGAGGCGGCCGCGAATCCGATCCCGCCGTGGCACCTGGCCGACTGGCCCATGCTCGTGCCTGACTACTCGGGTGCACCGCTCTATACCCTCGAGACGGCCGAACTGGCGATTGTTGACCGGTCCGTCGAAGGACTCTTTCTGGACATGCGGATCCTGGTGGAACTGGCCGCTCTCAACCCTGACCGATCTGATCAGATCATGCGGGCGCTGGACAAGGCATGGGGCATCATCGACCCCGACAACGTCTCCGCCTGTGTCATTCCGGCCCGTGAGGTGCTGTCTCCGCTCCTGGACCGACCCACGTCCTCGTCCAACAAGGTCGTCGGAGTAGGTCATGCCCACATCGACTGCGCCTGGCTGTGGCCACTACGAGAGACCAGGCGCAAATGCGCAAGGACCTTCTCCAACCAGCTGCGCCTGCTTGAACGCTACCCCGAGCACCACTTCGTGTGCAGCCAGGCAGTGCAGTACCAGTGGATGAAGGACGGATACCCCGATTTGTACGAGCAGATTGTGGACCAAGTCCGATCGGAGCGGTGGGAGCCGGTCGGAGGCATGTGGGTTGAGCCCGATACGAATATCCCATCGGGCGAGTCCCTGGTGCGCCAGTTGGTGTACGGCAAGCGATTCTTCGCCGAGGAGTTCGGGGTCGAGACTCACGAATTATGGATTCCAGACGTCTTCGGCTACTCGGCCGCTCTTCCCCAGATCGCTCGTGAGGCCGGCGTCACCTCATTCATCACCCAGAAGATGAGCTGGAACGACACGAATCCTTTTCCACACACCTCCTTCTGGTGGGAGGGCCATGACGGGAGCCGCCTGCTGGCCCACTTCCCCCCAGCCAACACTTACAACGGCGACTTCTCTGTGGGTGAGGTGTCCGCCGGTCAGGAACGGGCCTTGGGACCCGACGGCACCGCCCTCAACCTCTACCCCTTCGGCTATGGCGACGGCGGGGGTGGCCCGAACCACATCATGGTCGAGCGCTTCCGCCGGATGAAGGATCTCGATGGGCTGCCTCGTACGGAGATCGGCACCGTCGCGGGTTTTCTCGATCGGTTGTTGCAGGAGGCCGACGATCTCCCCGTCTGGGTCGGTGAGCTCTACCTCGAAGCCCATCGGGCCACGTTGACCACGCACGCTGAGGTCAAGCTGGCCAACCGTCGCGCCGAGGAAGCCCTCCGAGCCGCCGAGCTGTGGTCGGTAGCTGCGAACCTTGACCGGCGCCCCGATCTCGAACGGGCCTGGAAGCTTCTCCTGCTCCACCAGTTCCACGACATCCTCCCCGGGTCCAGCATCCATTGGGTCTACGAGGACACGGCGCGTGAGCACGCAGAGGTGCTCGCCATCGCCGGCTCGGTCATATCGGAGGCTCAGGCTGTCGTATGCGGGGGAGACGGTGCCGGGAACGTGGTGGCATTCAATCCGTCGTCCACCGACCGGACCGAGGTGGTCGAACTGCCCGACCGTTCGCTGGCCCTCGTGTCGGCACCAGCGTGCGGCTGGTCGACGGTTTTGCCTGACCGTTCGCCCGACGGCAGAGACGCGGTGACTGTTGGCGAGGGCTATCTGGACAACGGACACCTTCGGGTGGAGTGGGACGGCGACGGCCTGCTGACCTCGGTGCGGGACATCGTTGCTGGCCGTCAGGTCCTGGCCGACGATGAGCGCGGCAACTTGTTCCAGCTCCACGACGACCATCCGCGTGCCTTCGACGCTTGGGACGTCGACCGCACTTATTTCGACCGGGTCACCAACCTGGTAGCCGTGGACTCGATCGAGGTGGTGGAGCGCCATCCGCTTCGGGGCGGGGTTCGATTCACCCGCTCCTTCGGGGCCTCGACCATCACCCAGACCATGCGCCTGGCCGCCGGGACGCGGCGGCTTGAGTTCCATACCGACGTGGAGTGGCACGAGCGGCACCGCTTCTTGAAGGTTGCCTTCCCCGTCTCCGTCCGCTCCGCGCGCGCGACTTTCGAGATCCAGCACGGCCATCTCGAACGGCCGACCGTCGCCAACACCAGCTGGGACGAAGCGCGCTTCGAGGTGTGCGGCCACCGGTGGGCAGATCTGAGTGAGCCGGGCTACGGAGTGGCCTTGCTCAACGAGTCGAAGTACGGCTACGACATCCTCGGACATACCATCCGGCTCTCGCTCCTTCGCGCTCCGGGCTTTCCCGACCCAGAGGCGGACCAGGGCTCCCACCACTTTGCCTACGCGCTGCTCCCGCACGAGGGCGACCTGCGGGATGCCGGGGTTATCGCCGAGGCCGAGCACTTCAACCTCCCCCTCACGCTACTCCCTGGTCGGGGTGAGGGCCGGGTGGTGTCAGTCGATCGGCCGGGGGTGAGTCTGGAGGCGGTTAAGTGGGCCGACCGTTCCGATGCCGTGGTGGTCCGCCTCTGCGAGGTGTGGGGCTCCCGAGGTCCAGTGCGCGTGACGCTGCACCGTCCCTTCGTGTCGGCGGTCCGCACCGATCTGCTCGAGCGTGCGCTATGCCCGCTGGCCAGCAATGATGGCATCATCGAGCTTGAGCTCCGGCCCTTCGAACTGGTCACACTTGCCTTTGACCTCGGCTGAACGGTTTGTCCTCGGGGGCGCTCACCGATCACCGAATCGCGCGAGGTGGACGCGTCGGGTGCCATGGCAGGATGTCACGAGGAGCGAGGTTGAATGGCGGCGTCGCCCTCCGCTCGGGCGACGCCGAGTTGAGTTCGACCTGGCGACAGGAGAGCGCTCGACTACATGGGCGGACTCAGTTGACGTGCTGGAAACTGGCAATGAACAGTACGGCAGGTCGTTGGCTTCAGCCGATACTCATCCGCTCGCGATCTCATCTGCGCACCGATAGCCACTCCGAAGTCCACCTTCGATGTAACCCTGAAAGTTGATTGAGGTTTGCTCGCCCGCGAAATGGAGGTTTGCTTCGCGTTGCCCCTGTATGCCATTGAACGCCGTGTACTGCCCGACCTTGAGGTAAGAGTAAGCGCCGAGAATATGTGGATCGCCCGGAGACCAAACGAAGTATGACCTGCCGTTAAATGCGGCGTTCACGCCGGGAAACAATGTGTTGAACTGATTGAGAAATGCCTCCGTCATTGCGGGAGGGGGTTGGCCGGCATAGTTGCTCAAGCCGTAAGTGGTGCCCCAGTCCTGGGCAGAATTGCCGCCAGGTAGCGCGGCAAGGATTCCTGCGGTGCCGGACTGGTAGTTCGTCGCATCCCACCCGCCCTCGACAACCCCCCCGCAATAGCAATTCCCGGTGGCGCTGTCGGGATCGTTCCACACGCGCTCGTCAAACTGGAGGAAAAACTTCGAATTCGTGCCTAGTGGCTCTTGTTGTATGGCCTGGAGGTGCAGCGGGCTGATCGAGACGCCCTCCAGGTCCACTTGGCGCAAGGTGGTGAACGGGAGGGCGAGCACGACGTGGTCGGCCAGTACATCGTGGGTGGAGAGTCCGTACTCGAACGTGCATTTGAAATGGTTGCCTGACGCGCTCACCGCGACCAATCTTTGATCGAGATGAAGAATTCCTGAAGGTAGACCGTGAAGGATCCCGTAGATCAGCTGGTCGTTGCCACCGTGGATATGCCACTTCTCATTTGCCCCACCCAGTTCGGGACGGTCCTTGGGTTGGGCACCACTTTTCGAGCTGTCGTCCTGGCCAAGCAGGTATACGAGATTGAGCGCCGACTGAAGGTCTGGATCGCCGCCGAATTCGTCGAGGACCGCGGAGACGCAGAGGGCGCCGAAGTCCGACGCCAAGCCGCCTGGGATATACGTCTCGATCCATTCCGATACGGACATCCGGTCGAACTGCTGCCCGCCGGGCGTGTGATTGTTGTAGAGCTGAGGCCAGGGCGCGGTTTCGAAAGCGGCCTTATGAAAGAGCTCCCATCCCCACTCATGCCAGTCCTGATTGAGGGACGCTTGCGACCAAGGTTGCCCGAAAAAGCTCAGTTGCTCTCGGTGAGGGTGGGTGCCCGGCGGATAGGCATCCGTATTGTCGAGAGTGAGCCCGAAGCTCCGGGCAAGCGCAAGGGTGGCCGTGTGTTCGGGATTGATGAACTCCGCGTGTTCCTCGACCACTTGATCGTCGGCGAAATAATTGCGCAGAGTCCGGATCCGGCCACCCGGCACCGAGTTGTACTCGTATACGTCGGCGTGTTTTCCGTACTGGGTCCAGAGGCGGTAGGCGCAACCAAGACCGGCGATGCCTGCGCCGACGACCACAATCCGAGGCTCCGAACGTGAGATTGTGGCCGCGCGCCGGGCTACTTTGGAATTCAGAGTCGGTATTGCGACAGCGACCGCGGCGCCGTACCCGAGAAGATCACGGCGAGAGACGCGGGCAGCAAGCATCTGGTCGCCTTCGAGAACAGACATTCCAGTGGCGCGGGCTTGGCGAGACACCGCTTGAGCTCGGCGAATAGCGTTGCCAGATCCACTTGGTCCCGCTGGGCGCATGGCCAGAAGATAGTGGGTCTGCGAGTGATTCTCGTGCGGAGTCAAGGCCGATGGCGTCAGAGTTCAAATCGACCGGCCGGTGGGCACAGAGCGTGCTTGACAAACCATGGACAGAGCCGCACGTCAACGGACAGCAACGAACCAGGTAGAGAGAACAAACCACCTGCCGAGGTGAGGGCGCGGGTTGAATCCCGTTATCCGGGCTAAATGAGCAGCTCAGTGGTCGATTTCAGACTCTTCTGATCGAAGATTTGCAGCGTCGTGGTCGTACACGACCACACAATGCGAAAAGGGCTCCCACCTTCAGCCCGATTACGTTCCACCGGTGCGAAGGTGAAGGGTCAGGCAAAATTTCGAAAGTAACGGACCTTGAGCGCGGAACATGTTCTGCATTGTCAGACCGTTGAGATTGAACTGGCTGCTTCGTTCACTTCAGGGTGGCCTTGACTGCCCTGGGTCCCTTTGATCTCGTAATCCGCGATGAAGCTGTCGCCATCGTGCCTGAAGTCGCCGGTTCCGAGCCTCCGGAGTCGGGCCGTCGCCGGACTTGCCGGAATCCGCATAGGCCTGAACTCCCATTTGTTCCGGGACCGCCAGAGCAAAAGAAGAGCACCCATGACGACAGGGAACACCGGGGTACTCTGACGAACCATGTTCGGAAATGTTCGCTCTTTCATGTCGAAACGAACTCTGCTGGTGTCGGCCACTCTTTGTTGTATGGCGCCGCTACTCCTGACTGAGGGAGCCAGTTCATCTGCGAGTCAAGCGGCGAGGTCATCAACGTCACCCTTGAAAGTCACGTGGATGAAGGGCTATGCGGCTCCGGGTACGCCAACCAAGTACAACCAGGTTGGCGTCATAAAGGTCGGGCCGAGCGTCGCGAAGAACGTTCTGGTCCTTGAGCCGGGCACCTCGGCGGCCGCAGCCTATTTCGTTCCCCTGGCCAAGTGGATCGTCTCGAAGACCAATGGTTGGCAGGTCTGGTCAGTCGAGCGGCGAGAGAACCTGCTCGAGGACCAATCGGAGCTGAACCTGTACAAGAACCACAAGGTCACGACTAGGCAACTATTCGATTACTACCTCGGTTACATCAAGGATCCGAGCATCACTCATCACTATCGGCCGGTCGCCAATTCGATGGTCGAATTCGCCAAGCAATGGGGAATGAACGTCGCGGTCCAGGACTTGCACGTGGTCATCGGCGCCGCCAAGAAGCTCGGAGGCAAGGTCGTGCTCGGTGGGCACTCTCTCGGCGGGTCGGTGGTAACGGCGTACGCCACCTGGGACTTCGGCGGCCACGCCGGAGCTGACGCACTCGCGGGTTTGGTCTACATCGATGGCGGGAGCAGCACGACCCCGGTGAGCGCCCTGGCAGCGACCCAGACGCTACAGGAACTCGACGCTCCGAGCGCCAGCCCCTGGTTGGACTTCGGTGGTATTGCGGCGCCGTACGCGGGATTGTTCGAGGCGACAGGAGCTGCCTCTGCATTGTTGGACCCAAATGGGACTTCGTTGGGCCAGACTTCAGGGCTGTTGCCCTCAGACATTGTTCCCTTGGTGCGGGTCACCAACGTGGGCCAGTACGGTTACGCGCTCGAACGCGTCGACTTCGCCGTCAAGTTTGCTCGCCGCCCAAGCTCACCTCGGCCAGGGGGTCGCCTCAAAAGGCCCGATTCACGGATGGAAGGGGGCCGGAGCTCTCACGCCGATTGCCCGCTTCGCGACCATGTTTTCGGGTGCGGGGATCAAAAACAGCAACGGCACCGAGTGGTACTTCCCCCAACGCTTGACGGACGACATGAGTGCGGTGGACAACGGGAACGCAAACCCGGCCCAGAGCGTGCTCGGCGTCGACGCCACCATGGGTCATAGCCTGTCAAAGAACCTGCTGATCTACGCTTTTGGCGCACGTCTGGGCGGAGCAGGAGTGCCGGAGGATGCGCAGATATTGGCTCAGCAATCGGGCATACCCATGAGCAACCTCACCCTGGCGAACTATCAGAGTACGTACTCCCATAACGACCCGGCTGGCGCGTACCCCAACAACGCTTTCTTCAAGCGACTCATACCTTTCCTGGGTAAGGTCCGCACGAAAGGCAGCTAGCCGCCGGTCGTTCGTTGTGGAAGTGCACGGGAACGATTCCCGTGACATCGAGGGCAGTGGGTCAGTCCTTGAATCCACGGGCCCGTTCTTTTGTCATTCGACTCAGGTTCCTCTTCGGTCGAGTGCATCTTCGTCGAAGATTCATTCTGGCTCTTTCATGACGATCCGTCGTGGCTCGATGATCGAAGTGACCATCCCCCCGTTAGCCGGACACCTCGAATAGGAGGTAGTCATGCCAACGGTGACCGAGAAGAATCCTGCTGCTGAGCCAGCTCGGCGAAAAGGTAGATACCCAAAGGAGTTCCGCCGAGACGCGGCGGCCCTGGTGATCGACCAGCACCGCACGGTGGCGGACGTGGCCCGCGAGCTCGGCCTGGTCGAGCAGACGCTCGGCAACTGGGTGCGCCAAGAACGCGTCGACCGGGGTGAGCGCGAGGGGCTCAGCACCGAAGAGCGAGAGGAGATGGCCAGGCTGCGCCGGGAGGTGAAGCGCCTGACCACCGAGCGCGACCTGCTCAAACGAAGTGTGGCCTTCTGGGTGAAGGAGTTGGACCGGTGAGCCGCTACCGGCACATCTCCGCCATGAAGGCCCAAGGGTTTGCCGTCCAAGCGGCCTGCGAGGCGGCCGAGGTCTCCACCTCGGCCTACTACGACTGGCTGGAGCGCTCCAAGGCGCCGAGCGAGGCCGAGTGGGACGAGGCCCTCTTGGTGAACGAGATGTACGACATCCACCACCACCACGACGACACCTACGGCAGTCCGCGGATGACCGACGAGCTGAAGCGACGGGGCTACGACGTCAACCACAAGCGGGTCGAGCGCCTGCAGGCCGAGCACGGCATCTACGCCAAGGACGGCCGGCGCAAGAAGGTCCGCACCACCATCCCCGACGTCAGTGCCCCACCGCTTCCTGACCTGGTTCAGCGCGATTTCGCCCCGGGGGAACCAGGCACGCGCACCTGTGGAGACATCACCTACATCCCCACGGGCGAGGGCTGGCTCTACATGGCCGACGTCCTCGACCTCGGCAGCCGCCGGGTCATCGGCTACGCGCTGTGCGACCACATGCGCAGCGAGCTCGTCGAGCGAGCCCTCGACATGGCTGTCGCCACCCGGGGCGGCGACGTCGCCGGCATGGTGTTCCATCACGACCGCGGGGCGCAGTACATGGGCCGGGACTTCCGGGCCCTGTGCCTCAAGCACCAGGTCTCCCAGTCCGTGGGCCGGATCGGGTCGAGCCAGGACAACGCCGTGGCCGAGAGCTTCTGGGCGAGCCTGAAACGAGAGCTCGTCTCGCGCTACCGCTTCGCCACACGGTCCGAGGCCCGACGGGCGATCATCGACTGGGTCAACCGCTATAACGCGGTGCGGCTGCACTCGACGCTCGGCAACGTCCCGCCGATCGAGTGGGAACTACGCTACGCAAACCGCGACCTGGTGGCCGCATAAGCCTGTGTCCAGCTGACGGGGGGAAGGCCAAAGGTCGGACTGCGACCTCGATAGCCCGACTACTGGAGTTCGACCTCGCGAAGCTTGCCTGACTCAACCTCATAGACGAATCCACGGATGGTCTTCTTTGGCACGAAGGGGCTGGCCTTGATCCTTGCCGCGGTTTGCTTGACGTCCTCCTCGGCCTTGGGGAATGCCTCAAGTGAAAAGGAAGGCCTCAGGCCGGTATCTTCGAATATCTGTTCCTTAACCGCATCGTCCTTGAAGGTCTCCATGCCACAGTCGGTGTGGTGGATGAGAATGATCTCCTCAGTTCCGAGGAGGCGTTGAGAGATCACCAGGCTTCGCAGCGCGTCCTCTGAGGCCACGCCTCCCGCGTTCCGGATCACGTGCGCATCACCTTCGTTCAATCCGAGAGCCTTGGCTGGGTCAAGACGGGCGTCCATGCAGGCCAAGATGGCGACACGCTTCGCCGGGGGGAGCGGCAGACTTCCTTTTTCGAAGTTCGCCGCATACTCGGCGTTGTTCGTGAGCAGTTCGTCAGTCGCGCTCATATTTGCATCTCCTCCTGTAAGTCAGCCCGGTCTCGCGGCAAAACCCGATTAAGTACATAGACAATAACGGAAAATAATGGGACGATGCGCAAAACCACGCCACCGACGCCTCGAGAGAGAATTCGACCGTGACCACAGTCGGCACTGACCGCCAAGTCGCCGCCCACGCCGTCAGCGCGGAGTTGGCAGTTGCTGAGCGAACCCGTCAAGAAAAATGCGGATTCCTCCTCCTGAGATTATGAACGAGGCTTCTCCGCTTTCTCGAGTGCGGCTGACAAGTCTGCGAGAAGATCCTCGAGGGTTTCGAGGCCGACAGACAGGCGGATGAGCCCCGGGTCGACCGCCAGCGGTGAGTCCGCCACTGACGAGTGGGTCATCCGGTGAGGATGCTCAATCAGCGACTCGACCGCGCCTAGGGATTCGGCCAACGTGAAGAGCGATGTGGAGCGGGCGACCTCCAGAGCAGCAGGCTCGCCTCCGGCGAGAACGAACGAAACCATCCCGCCGAAGCCGTTCATCTGGCGGCGCGCCACGTTGTGGCCGGGGTGTTGCGCCAGGCCCGGATAGTGGACCGAGGCGACCGCGGGGTGTCCGGACAGGAGCTCAGCGACAGCAGCCGCGTTGGCGCAGTGGCGGTCCATCCTGAGGGCCAACGTCTTGACTCCCCGCAGAACGAGGTAGCAGTCCAACGGTCCGGGTACGCCTCCTGCAGCGTTCTGGACGAACCGGATCTTTGTCGCCAGTTCGTCGTCGTTGGTTGCGACGAAACCCCCAACGACGTCACTGTGGCCACCCAAATACTTCGTCGACGAGTGCACCACAGCATCCGCTCCATTCTGCAGCGGCTGCTGGAGGTAGGGCGTGGCGAATGTGTTGTCGACCACGACGAGCGCTCCGCGGTCGTGGGCAAAGGCGGACACAGCTTCAATGTCGACGATTGACAGCAATGGGTTGGACGGTGTCTCTATCCACACCATCTTCGTCTGGTTCGGCCAGGCAGAGTCGAGTCGGTCGAGGGTCGTGAGATCGATCGGCGTGTACCCAAGTCCGAAGGGTCCCCACACCTTCTCGAAGAGCCGGAACGTGCCGCCATACGCGTCGTTCGGGACGACGACGTGATCGCCGGGACGAAGGAGTCGCAAAACGGCATCCTCGGCGGCAAGACCGCTTGCGAAACCCAGTCCGTGTTCCGCCTGTTCCAAGGAGGCAATGCACCGCTCAAGCGCAGATCGGGTCGGGTTGCCGCTTCGCGCATATTCATAGCCGTGGGGCTCGCCCACCGAATCCTGGGCAAAGGTGGTCGCGAACGACACGGGCGGAACCACTGCCCCTGTAGTCGGATCCGGCGGCTGCCCGGCATGGATCGCTCGGGTCTCAAACCCAGTCTGGTCGAGCCGGGTAGGTTCGCTCTTGCTCATTTGCTCGACCCGGAGAGGAAGTCCAGCAGGTCGCTCCGAGTCACGATCCCGGTCGGATGGCCGCCATCGACGACGAGAACGGCGCCGTTGTCTGCTAGGCGTTCGGCGGCTACGTCAACCGCTTCGCCGGCGCCGACCATAGGCAGCGGAGGCGCCATGACCACCTCAACCATGGCTTCCATGGACTCAGGGGCACTGACGAGTCGGGCAAGGAGGTCGCGCTCGGTCACGGTACCCACGACTTCTGCCAGAGCCAACGGCGGCTCTGCCTTCACCACCGGCACTTGGGAGACGCCGTATTCGCGCATGATCGCGATGGCCTGGCGGGTGGTCTCGTCCGGGTGGACGTGGACCAGAGGTGGGAGCGACGAGCTTGCGTTGCGATCCTTGTGAGCGAGCAACTCACTGACGGTGTCCGCAGCCGATCCACGGGAACGCAGGAACCCATGGTCCGCCATCCAGCCGTCGTCGTACAGCTTCGAGAGATAGCCCCTGCCGGAGTCCGGGATGATCACGACGATTACGGCTTCACGCCCCGTCTCCCTCCCGACCTGGAGGGCAGCCCATATCGCGGTGCCCGCGGACCCGCCGACGAGCATCCCCTCTTCTCTGCTAACCCGGCGGGCCATGAGAAAACTGTCGCGATCGGAGACCATGACGACCTGGTCAGCGATCTCGCGGTCGTAGGCGGCAGGCCAGAAGTCTTCTCCGATGCCTTCGACGAGATAAGGGCGGCCGCTCCCACCCGAGTAGATCGACCCTTCGGGGTCCGCGCCGATGATCTGGATGGCGGGGTTTAGACCCTTGAGGTAGTGGCCAATGCCAGAGATGGTGCCCCCCGTTCCGATGCTGGCGACGAGGTGGGTTATGCGGCCAGCAGTCTGGCGCCAGATCTCCGGTCCGGTGCTCTGGAAATGCGCTTCCGCGTTGTGGGGGTTGGAGTACTGGTCCGGCTGGAAGGCACCCGGCGTGCTCTCGACTAGCCGTCGCGCGACCGAATAGTAGGACTCGGGGTGGTCCGGGTCGACGGCCGTAGGGCAGACCACCACGTCTGCGCCATAGGCACGGAGGAGCGCTATCTTCTCGCTCGCGATTTTGTCGGGCATAGTGAAGACGCAGCGATAGCCCCGGCGAGCGGCGATTATGGCCAGACCGACGCCGGTATTGCCCGAGGTCGGCTCGACGATGGTGCCGCCCGGCCTCAGCCGTCCCTCGCGTTCGGCCGCTTCAATCATGGCGAGCGCAGGCCGGTCCTTGATGCTGCCACCGGGGTTGAGGAATTCCAGCTTGGCCAATAACTGGCAGGGAAGATCGCGTGCGATTCGGTCGAGTCGGACCAAGGGGGTGTTGCCGACCAAATCCAGCAATGAATCGGCTGCTTGGATCGTCGGTCCTTGATCATTGATCTCGCGGACCTCGATCGCCGGATCGACGGCGATGGGGATATCGCTCAGCACCTCCACTGGCAGACCGGCGCTATGGAGTTGCTCGGCGACGTTCTTCAACCACTTCCGACCCTCACCGCTGTCGGGCGCAATCAGCCCGACCGAGCGGGGGATATGGGCGCGAAGGTCGGCGATTGTCTCCGGAGAAATAGGGCCATAAGGAACGTCCACAATCCGGCGTGAAGACGCGGAGACTCGTTCGGGGACAGGGGCCGCGTTGAGTACGAGAAGGACATCCATTTCGTCGTCACCATCATGCCTTCTGTTCGAACCGGTTCGCGTACTCGAAGAGACCTCAATACTTGGTTGAAGTGTGAGCCCCCAACCGTCAACCCAATCGGATGCTGGGTTTCGGCGCACGAGCACTACCCGAATTGCGCTCTCGGCCACGTCCAAAGCCGGAAATTGGGATCACCGCCCGGATGAAAACACTCGCATTGCCAAGGTGGGCGTCGCGGGTTCGAATCTTGTCTTCCACTCCATCGTGCCAGCTCAGAGTCGTTGTTCAACGGTGATATGTACGGCATGAGCTTCATCAAACCAGCGATGACCATCGGTCCTGCGCCAGCGCGAGTGTCAGACGCCGAATGCGAGAGATCGGCCAGACCCGTTGACGTGTTCAGATGATGGTTGCCGCGAGCGAAGTGTGCTCGGTGAGCGCTCATGCCGTACCCGGTCGGGACCGTCTGGCGGCTGACATGTTTTGCCGCAAGATTGCGTCGCTGCCAGTTGGAGTACCGCAATGACCATCTGTCACGGCAGCTGCCACGTTCGAGGTCCGGACCTCGACGGACGGGTGAAGCGTCGACAGTGCCACCAGGGGCTCTGGCACCTCACTCACGAAACCGATCGGCGCGGGGTTTGGTGTCGCACTATCGTCAGCTCTATGTCGATTTACGCTCATACGATTGCAACGCTCGATGGTCAGCCGCTGGATCTCGAGAGTCTGCGGGGGAAGGCCGTCCTCGTCGTCAATGTGGCCTCCAAGTGTGGTCTCACTCCGCAGTACACCGGGCTCGAGGAGCTGCAGCATAAGTACTTCGGGCGGGGCTTCACCGTCCTGGGTGTGCCGTGCAACCAGTTTGGCGGCCAGGAACCTGGGACGGCCGAGGAGATCTCCACGTTCTGCTCATCCACCTACGGCGTGACGTTCCCCATCACCGAGAAGGTCGATGTCAACGGTCGGCACAAGCACCCCCTCTTCACCGAGTTGGAGGCGAAGGCAGACACGAATGGCGATGCAGGCGACATCCAGTGGAACTTTGAGAAGTTCCTACTGTCCCCCGCTGGTGAGGTCGTCGGGCGCTTTCGTCCGACTGTTGCGCCTGACGCCGAAGAGCTCGTCAGTGCGCTCGAGGCCATCCTGCCAAGCTGAAGGGGGGTTTCCTAATGGCAGATATCTGGAAGACAATCAAGGCCGATGACGTCACGCCGGGCGATACGGTGCGCACACAGTCCGGTGAGGTGCTGAAGGTCACTCGCGTCGAGGCGCCATTCTTCGGCATGCCAAACATGCTGGCCTTCATCGAGGACACGCCCGACCGTTGGTTCAAGCAGCCGATGCAGACCGATTCCGACGTGGATGTCCGCGCCGCTCCTGAATAACGGGTGACGACCGTACCGCTCCGAGGGATCGGGCAGATGCTTCGGCGTCGGTCCTCCACGCATGAGGGCGGATAAGTTCTGGCATCGTCACATGGATCGACCAACATCACCAGACCGAGAGGATGTGAGATGGCAGCACCAGACGCCAGCTTCGAGGCAGACATCAAGCCTCTGTTCCGGGAAAAGGATCGCGATTCAATGCGCAACGCGTTCGATCTGTGGTCCTACGCTGACGTCCAGACCCACGCTGCCGCCATCGCCGAGCGTGTAAAGAATGGTTCCATGCCGTGCGACGGGACCTGGCCCCCAGAATGGGTCGAGTTGTTCGAGCACTGGGTCGAGCAAGGCACGCCGGTATAGCGAGCGGAGCGTCACTGCTGTCTTCGTAGGCGTACCCGCGACCGGGCGAGACCCTACAAAACGAACTTCGATGTGGGAGCGAGAGTCTGCTCGGACCCCGTCAAGAGTTGGTTCGTTCGAGTTACGCGCATGTGTCGGTGCCGATCACTTCGCTGGGAAGCGCAGTTGAGAAGCACCGTTCGAAATGATTCCTGTGCTGGAGTCCGGAGGGACCAAAGACCCGTTCTGTTAGCGTGAAGGAGTGTCCTCTAAGTGGTCTGCCCTTTCCTATGAGCGGTGGCATGAGACCTGCGACACGCTGCATGCCCATACGCAATTCCTGGGCAAGCTCGCAGTGGCAGTCGCGCCGCCCGAGCCTCAACTCCAACACGCAGCACTTCGCCTGACGGCTCGAGGTTGGGAGACAGCGCCTCTGCCGGCCCCAGACCGCTCGGGCGCATTTGTCACTCTGCTTGATCTCCGCAGTCATGAGGTGGTGGTGGAGGCGAGCAGCGGAGGAGTCCAGCACGTGGCGCTGACGCCGAACCGTTCGGTCGGCACAGTGACGCGCGAAGTTCTCGCAGCGATCAGCGATCTCGTCGGCTCAATCGAGATCAATCCAAATCCCCAAGAAGTACCGTGGAGCGTTCCCCTCGACGAGGACGATGAACACACACGTTATGACCCAGATCAGGTTGCCCTGTATTTCGCTGCTGCGACGCAGGCAGCGCTCGTCCTTGCTGACTTCCGTGCTCCCTATCGGGGACGCTCGACGCCGGTGAACGCGTGGTGGGGCTCATTCGATCTGGCGGTGAGCCTTTTCTCCGGTCTGCCGGCAGATCCGCCCTCCAGTGATTTCATCATGCGCAATGCGATGGATGCTCAAGAGGTTGCCGTTGGCTGGTGGCCCGGTGATAGGAACTACAACCGGGCCGCGTTCTACGCCTACGCCCATCCGGCGCCAGAGGGTTTTGGGGCGATGACGCTCTCACCCGAAGCCGCCCGCTGGGACTCAGCGCTGGGCGAGTACGTCCTCGACTGGGCCGATGTCTGTCAGAGTTCCGACCCACATGGTGCTGGAGTTGAGTTCGCCCAATCAGCGTTCCGTCATGCCTGTCTTATTTGCGGCTGGGATCCGGTATTGCCTGCCAGTATTGAGGGCAAACCACCGCCTGTTTCCTGAGACGAGCAGGCGACGCCTCGAAGCGGGCGGTCAGCGACTGTTCTGAAAGAGCCCGCAGATCCATGTGGAGCTCTGTCACGTGGTGCGCCCCGATGCCAGTAGCCGTTGGAGACCTTGAAAGCTTGAGTCCAGTTCGAGGACGAACGCGTCGCAGCACACGCTGGCTCCTTCAAGCTCGAGTTTTAGAAGAAGGTCCACGTCGGTCAACACGGATACGGATTCAATGCCATGTGTCACAAACCGGTTGGTCCCCTGAGGGCCGGAAAAGTCCAGCTGGACCACCGATCGAGGGCCACCGATCCGACGGCGATGCGGATTGGGTGCTGGAAGTTGGGCCCTCGCTCCCAAGCTGGCGCCCGGCGGCATCTTGAGCGAATATCCAGTTCAGGGCGATTCAATCGTGCCGTTTCATAGAGGCCGACAGGGCTATGGCCGAACAAGGATCTCCTTCGACGGGGTCGGGAGATTGATGGGCAAGTCCAGGGCCGGGGGCTGCCGGAGGACGTAGCCGCAGAGCGACTTGATCGGGCGCAGTCGGTACAATTGCGGGGAGATCCTTCGGATCTGGGTTTGAGCTGCCGAGCAATGGAGGTTCACCGGGATGGCGTTGGCCGGCGTCAAAAAAGTCCTCCACAACGATCCTTCCAGCGGCCACCGTCGTAAACCTGACTGAGAAGTTCGAAAACGGATGAGGAGACTCGATGATGCAGGGAACTCGGGAGCGGAACTCGACACACAAGGTCTCACTCGGACGAATCGCCGGTGCCGCGGTGGCCCTCGGCGGCCTGTCCGGATTGGTCCTCGCCGAGGGAACGGCCAGTGCCGCCACGGTGGTCGTATCGACGGCTAAAAACCCGAAACTAGGCACGATCTTGGTAAGTGGTAAGACCGTCTACACCTTGAAGCCGAGTAAGACAGCCTGCTCAACGGCCTGCCTGAAGATCTGGCCCGCCCTGACGCTGCCGTCAGGTGTGAAAAAGGCCACGGCTGGCAAGGGTGTGAGCGCCTCGAAGCTTGGAACCAAGAAGCGGAGCAATGGCGCGGTCCAGGTGACCTACGCCGGTAAGCCGCTCTACTGGTTCGCCGGTGACTCCGCCGCCGGTCAGGTGCATGGAAACATTACGGACACGTGGGGTAAGTGGTCCGCCGTCGTGACGGCGAAGCCCGCTTCGTCGAGCTCTGGTTCTGGCTCTGGCTCCAGTTCCAACTCCGGCTCCGGCGGGTCAACTGCCGGTTCAGGTGGCGCATCCTTCTAGTGCCCGGATCTGCGATCGAGAAGAGATCGTGTCTTCTGTTCTAATTGGGCCGTCTCCGCCTCCCGTGGCGCCAGCCGCGGCGCGAGGGTCTCGGGAGGCGAGCCGGCCCAGATCGCGTGGTCGTCACGTATCTATTTTCCCGCTGCCGGGATTGCGGCTTTGGCTGCAGTCCTGGTTGGGATTGGTTGGTTCGACCACTGGGGTGGAGAGAGTTTCAGCGGGTCCCTCATAAGCCTTCGCGTGGTCCTGGTAGGTCCGTTTGCTCTGCTCATTATCGGGGTCTTTCTCGTCGTGGAACGGCTATGGCCTGCGCAGCCGCGACCGCCCTTTGCTCGCGGCTACCGTCACGACCTCATCCTTACGGTCATAAACGCAATCGTTATTGCGCCGCTGGTGACTGCGCTCACGCTGTCATTCATGGCGGTGGTTCGCGCCGGTCTGCCGTGGATCGTCTTGCCGAAGATCGGGGCAATTCCACGCTGGGGTGTGATCGCCATCATCGTTGTGGCAATGGACGGTCTGAATTGGTTTGTCCATCTTGCGAACCATCGCGTGCGAATGCTCTGGCGGTTCCATGAGCTGCACCATTCGCAAGAGGACATGAGTGTCCTCACGGTGTTTCGTACTCACCCACTAATCCATGTCTCGTATCTTCTCGCTCTCATCCCCGGTGTGGTACTTCTGGCCAACGGTGCGGCATCGATCACCGTTCTCGTTGTGTACGGCGGCATCGTGGCGTTCGCGCACTCCAATACCCGACTTGGTTTCGGACCACTTGGACGGGTCTTTGTGAGTCCCAATTATCACCGCATCCACCACCAGTTGGACGGACCACAGGACGTCAATCTGGGTTTTGCTCTTTCGATTTGGGATCAGATCTTCCATTGCGCGGTTTTCCCCAGCGAAGCCACCGTGAGGATCGACACGGGGCTGCCGGGTCGACCGCTGATCGTCGAGCAGTCGACGACGTGCCCGCAACACTTCGCTGTCCTTGCGGCCCAGTTGGTCGCACCCTTCCGCCCGATGCGTCAGCCGGCCGAGCCCGCGTCACTTCATTGGATCTCTCGTCCACGCGAAGGTTCGGAAGCTCCCACCTCTCGAGGACTCGAGCGCCCTCGGGAGCCACTCGATGTGCCAGTGGAGGAATTGGCGTCATGGTGACAGCGACGGTTGGGACGCACCGGCACTCAGGTCGGACCTTGCTCGCGACGGTGGTCAACACTCGCTCGGCACCTCCTGTCTTCGACTGGGCGTTGCTCGTCGCCCGCATCGCTTTGGCCTGGATCTTCATCTACTATGGTGCCGGAAAGCTTTTCGGCTCGTTCAACGGTCCGGGCATCCATGGGACCGCTCTGTACTTCTCGCAGACCGCCCACCTCCATCCGGGTGGATTGTTCGCCGTGCTTGGCGGGCTGATCGAATTCGGAAGCGGAATTGCGATGGCAGTCGGTCTCTGTTCACGCCTGGCAGGTTTGGCCTTGTTCGGGGACATGGTGATGGCGATGATCACTGTGACCTGGGCAACGGGGATCAACAACAGTTCGAATCCGCCCGGCTACCAACTGAACCTGGCGCTCGGGGTCTTGGCGCTTGTCGTTGCGCTTCTTGGTTCCGGACGATTCAGCCTCGACGCACTTATCGAGCGACGCGTCGTCACGGCGTAGTCGTGACAGCGGGCACGCACGCGCTCCCGGATACTCCCGATAGAGAGCTGACCCGCCTCGAGAGAGGATCGACCGGGCCGCCGCCTTCAGGCTGGCGCTGGGAATTGACGGCATACAGTTCGCCGCGGTCGGGCCGGCTCCTCAGGATATCGCTCAACCTCGTCGGCGCCGCCGGCGCCGCCTTCTTCGCTGAAGCCACTCTCCGGGCCTACCTGCAGACGCACCGCCCACTGGGAGCACTCCTCGTCGTCGAGCAAATGTGGGTGGTCGTTGCGTACCTGATCAGGCGTCCCGCCCGAACAGTCAGCCGGCGCTGGGGCGATTGGGCACTTGCCTTCGGTGGAACCTTCGGGGGCGTCTTGTTTCGCCCTGTCGGGGCCCATCCTCAATGGGGGGTCACCACCGGGCTGGTTCTTCAGGTCGTCGGTCTGACGATCTGTGTGGCTTCATTCCTCGCGCTGGGCCGATCCTTCGGTTTCGTTGCCGCGGACCGCGGGTTGGTGCGCCGAGGCCCCTACGCCGTCGTCCGCCATCCGATTTACGCCTCCTACCTCCTCCTTCAGCTCGGGTACGTACTGCAGAGCATCTCGCTGCGGAACATAGTCGTGGTGTTGCTCGCGTCGGGTTGCAACGTCGGACGCGCGGTCGTTGAGGAACGTGTGCTCGCGACGAACGATGACTATTGCGCATACCGCAACAAGGTGCGGTGGAGATTGATTCCGAGGGTCTGGTAGCTCATGGCGTCGACTTCACTTACGAGAACAAATGATGTGCAGTCTGGCTCGCCCCGTCAGTGGCTTGCATTGCGCCTCATAGGGTCCGGGTTGCTCTTCGCGACTGGCGCGATCCATCTCGACTTGTACCTGACCGGTTACAGGACGATCCCGACGATCGGGTGGCTGTTCCTACTCCAGGTGATCGCTGCCTTTGGCCTTGGCGCGATCATCCTGGTGTCGAGCAGTCGCCTCGTAGCGGCAGCCGGAGCCGTGTTCGCGATCGCGACGCTCGGTGGATACTTGTTGTCGTTGCGTATCAGTCTCTTTGGGTTCCGAGAGATCCGAACCACCGCCGGGATCGTGGCCGGGATCATCGAGGTTGCGACGTTTGCGGTACTCGCGCGCATTTGCACTTCGTCCATTCCCAGAGAGTGAACCTTCTGCGCAGGCGACTCGAGACGGAATGGTGGATCGACTTCGCCAACATGTACAGGCCGGTCGGTGGGCGGTCACGGGTATCACCGTGCTGATCCTGGTGCTGTTGGGCCTTTCGCTGGCGGCAAGTGGACCTAACTCAATGAGCACCACGTCATCGAAAGCTCAAGTCGAAGTCAGGCAGATCCATGGTGTCTCGGTGTTGACGAATGCTCGTGGTTATACGCTGTACTGGTTCGCACCCGATACGCCGAGCAAGTCGACCTGCTTTGGCACCTGCGCCGCCTATTGGCCGCCGCTGACGGGCCGACCTGTCGCAGGGCCGGGCGTGACCGGCAAGCTCGGAACGATCGAACGGACGGGTGGACCGACCCAAGTCACCTACGACGGACATCCGCTCTACACCTACATCGGGGACTCTGCCCCGGGCCAGTCCACGGGCAACAACATCAATTTGAATGGTGGTTTTTGGTACGAAATGCCTATGTCTGGCTGATCCAACAAGGAATGCTGCCTATCCGATCGTGCGGGAGCACCGGGTCGGTTGGTCGCACAGTTCTTGACCAATGGGTCGGAAAGCACTCGGTGAGGCGGAAGGGTTACTTGGCATCTGGAGAGTGTCAGGAGCTCGAAGGGATACCGTCGACACAGACCAGGCTCATCTTGGCCCAGGTCAGGCTCTGGTGATCTCCCTACCCGGTATTGGCTCCGCGAGTGGGATCCGCCATTCTGGCGCACCGAAGGAGTCGGCAAAGTACTGCGTTTCGTGGATTACCGATCCATTCTCGAACTCCATAATGCTCACGGAGTAGCTGGGGACACCGTCGTACGTGATGATGGACTCGCTTACCCAGAAGTCCCCGCTGCCAATGATACGGAGGACAGTGAAGTGTCGACTGGCGGGGTGTGCGCCGCGTTGCGCGGAGATCGCATCCCGGCCCCGAAATCGTTCACCAGACTGCGGATAGTCGAGGATGGCGTCGGCACTGTAGATGGCGTGCTCGACCTTGCTCTCTCCGAGTTCGGATGCCTGCCAGTGTTCCTCGAGCGCGGCCCTCTTCTGGTTGTCTGAGTTCATGGCTTTTCTTTCCTCCTGCGAATGAACGATGAGGACAGTTGTGAACGTTCTGACGGGCCTCCTGAGAGTCCCTATTCGAGCTATCCCGAGGTGCGGGGGACATCCTTGGCAAGTTGTTTCTCTCCGAGTTCGCTCTCAGATATGGCCCAGGCTGCGTTGACGAGTCCTATGTGGCTGAAAGCTTGGGGGAAGTTACCCAGGAGGTCTCCGCTGACAGGATCGACCTCTTCAGAGAGGAGGCCAACGTCATTGACAAAGTCTGCGGCTCGTTCGAAGGCGGTGCGGGCCCGAGTCGTGTGTCCCGCCCTAGCCAGGGCTTGGGCCAGCCAGAACGTGCACAGAAGAAACGTGCCTTCCTCGCCCTCGAGTCCGTCTTGGGACCGGTAGCGGTACACAAGTCCCCGCGCATCGGTGAGACGCTCTTCGGTCGCGTTGATCGTGGACAGCACTCTGGGCTCATCGCCGGGAAGGAATCCGACCAGTGACAACATCAGATTGGAAGCGTCAAGGTCGTCCGACCCGAAAGACTGGCTGAAGGCGTTGGCCCGATCGCTCCAACCTTTGGTCAGTATCGCCTCACGGATCAGGTCCTGAGTATGTTTCCACGGTTCGACACGGTCGGATGCGTCGAGACGGTCGGCCAAGGCCACGGCCCGATCAAGGGCCACCCAACACATCAGCTTGGAGTACAAGAAGTGGCGGTGCTCGCCACGAACTTCCCAGATCCCCTGGTCCTTTTCCTGCCAGCGTCGAGCTGCCGTGTCCGCCAGCTGGACGAAAAACCGTCGTGTGGCTGGCGCCAGCTCGGGAGGCGCACCCCATTTGTCCGGATCGGCCCTGGGCCCAACCCGTCCGGAGGAGGTGTCGAACAGGTGATCCGAGAGGCGATGCACGGCACCGAGCAATTCGCCGTAGACATCAAGCTGGCGCTGGCTCCAGGCACCGTTTCCGACCCGGACCGGTACCGAGTTTCTCCAACCCTCGAGATGAGGCAGTTCCCTCTCTGTCAGGTCTCGCTCACCACCAATGCCAAACATGATCTGCAAGTCGTCGCCGCGGTCAAGTGAGCCGGCCGCGGAGTTTGTGACGTAGTCGAAGAACTGGTTGGCCTCGTCCGGGCAGGCCGCCACCCACAGTGCCTGGATCGTGAAGGACGCGTCCCGGACCCAGGCGTAGCGGTAGTCCCAGTTTCGAGTGCCGCCAACGGTCTCGGGCAGCGACGTGGTGGCCGCCGCGCAGATCGCGCCGGTGGGCGCAAAAGAGAGCGCCTGGAGTACCCGCCCACTGTGATGTACGAGATCGTGCCACGGACCGACATAGGCCTGGTGGAGGTCCGACCATGACTCCCACGCCGATACTGTGTCGTCCAACCGCGCGCCGATCTCCGCTTGGTTCCAGACGCTGGCCGTGGCGATCTCGGTCCGCTCCCCGTGATGCAGGGCAAAGGCTGCGCTCTCGCCTCGACGAAGACCAAGCCGTCCGGAGGCAGACGACTGGTCGACGGTCAAGGTCATTGGGGACGAGAGCACCAGAAAGTCGGGGCCGCCGACAGCGGTGAGACCGCCATCGATGACGTCGAGCAGAGGGGAGACAACCCCGTAGTCGGGTCGTGGGGCGTACTCCAGGCGCAATTCGACCTCTCCCTCAATGCAGGTTGCACGTCGCACCAGCACGTGTGGTGCGTCCTTCCCGAGCTGATGCCCCCTGTTGCCGTCGCCGACCGCCAGGGCGTCGATGATGGTGACCGCTCCCGTCGGCGTGCGAAACGTGGTCTCCAACACCATGGTGCGATCCAGGTAGCGGCGGGTTACGTGTGTGGCGTCCGTCGCCCGAATCGACCAGTGGCCCGCTTCGTCACCCAGGAGGCGGGCGAAAACCGATGGGCTATCGAAGCGCGGGAAGCACAACCAGTCGATCGATCCGTCCCGGCTGACAAGCGCAGCGCTGTGCCGATCTGAAAGGAGCGCATAGTCGGCTATTGGGGTCGTGCTCACGGAGCTCTCCGTCCGTACGTCCACGGGATAGGTGTCTGGCTGCTCGAATGCGTGCCCGGCCCCTCCCATTGTGGTCGGGGACCCGAACGATCAGCCGGGCTATTGGAGCGTACCCGGCACCGAAGGGATAGGAGGTGGCGGCAGCCACTGTTCGCACACCCTGACTTGCCAACCCGAACGACGTCGCAGCGTGATCCACGACTGCATGTCGAGCAGATTCCTCGCGCCAGAAGCGTGGTCAGTGTCTGCGCCGGGCAGGTCGCCTCGTGGCGCATGACCCTTCCCTGCACTACCGTGCTCAAAGCAGCCTTCCTCACCCCCCGGGGGTGCGCGCAAGTGCCGGGAGAGTCGCGCTTCGAGTTACCGCGGCGTTAGGCGAAATTGTTACCGAGTCGGAGGCCCGCTGACCATGCCGATCCACCAACCAGACCAGGCGATCTTCAGATCGGTCCTGCCCGAGGACCTTGACTGGAAGCCATTCCCAGCGTTCCCGCCGTCGGCGCGCCTGGCAATCCTTGTCGGCGAACCTTCCGAGCCGGGACCTTACGTGATCAGGGTCATGGTGCCCAAGGGCGTCAAACTCATGCCGCACCAACATCCGGAGGATCGCGTCTACACGGTCATGTCCGGTGTCTTTTACATCGGGCTGGGGGGCCGGTTTGACGGCGAACAGCTGGAGGCATACCCGCCAGGCGCGGTTGTCGTGCTCCCTGGCGGTACCCCTCATTTCCATTGGGCGAAGTCGGGTACGTATATCACCCAGGTATCTGCCGTCGGGCCGCTCGGCCTTGACTACCTCGACCCGGCCGATGATCCGCGGAACAAATGAGGATACCGCCGGGCCCGGTTGATGACGCGGGCGAGGGGCGGGGGGTGACGTGTCAGCGACGAACGATAATCTTGCGACGACATGGTCACCCATCAGCGGGGCAGGCCAGGTTCGCTTTCAACGCAACAGTCCGCGCAAGGCGACGAGAGAGGCGATGATCCATGCGATCCGATATCAAACCAGGTGCCAAATTCCCCGACTATGCCCTGCCGGATCACACCGACACGGTGCGCCGGCTGAGTGAGCTCCAAGGCGACGACCCGCTGGTCCTGACACTGGCGCGGGGTAACTACTGCCCGAAGGAGCACCAGCAGCACTTGGAGCTCGCGGCGAACTATCCGAAGGTTGCCGTCTCTTACACGCAGATCGTGACGATCTCGACCGACGACCACCACACGACACAAGAGTTCCGCGCCTCAGTCGGTGCACAATGGACCTTTCTCTCCGATCCCGCTCGGACCATTCAGAAGGATCTCGACATCCAGGAATACACTGATCCTGAGCACGATCCAATGATTCCTCACACATTGGTGCTCAAGCCCGGATTGGTGATTCACCGTATCTACAATGGCTATTGGTTCTGGGGACGCCCGTCGTTCTACGACCTGTGGTCCGATTTGCGGGCTTCCTCGAGCGACGTCCGCCCCGACTGGGACCTGAGCAAGTCGGGTCTGCGCGAGGCCTGGGACGCTCGCGATTACTCGAGCTTTCACGGATGGAACAAGCAGGGTCCGCAGGCAATGCCTTCGTCGTACGAATCATAGGCGAATACGACAAGGCCTGGGCCGGCCGAATGGTCTATCCGATGTGTGTTGTAGGTGCTTCGGACGAACGAACAGGTAGGTGGTAGTGGTGCGAACGCCAGTCTGCGAGTTGCTCGGGATTGAAGAGCCGATCGTGCAGGCGCCGATGTCGGCAGTGTCTCAACTGGCGGCAGCCGTCTCGAATGCCGGCGCCCTCGGCATGTTGGCGCTGACGTGGTCCAGCCCCGCTGGAGACCCTGTTCGTGAGACAGCGGCGCTCACCGATCGTCCGTTTGGGGGCAATCTGATTCTGAACTCCGACCAGCACCGTCGTGTCGATGAGGCCCTTGAAGCGGGAATGCGGATCGTGTCGTTCATGTGGGGAGATCCCGCCGGATACGTCGAGCAGGTCCACGAGGCCAACGGAGTCGTTTTGCACACAGTGGGCAGTGCTGAAGAAGCACGGCGGGCGGTCGCCAACGGGGTCGATGTCGTCGTGGCACAGGGTTGGGAAGCTGGCGGGCATGTATGGAGTCAGGTCGCGACGCTCCCTCTGGTGCCGGCTGTCGTGGACGCAGTGGCACCGGTGCCTGTCATCGCAGCTGGCGGGATCGGAGACGCCCGCGGGGTGGCGGCCGTGTTCGCTCTGGGCGCTCAAGCGGCGTGGCTGGGAACGCGTTTCCTGCTCGCGCAGGAGATGCCCATCCACGAGGAATACCGGCGGCGTCTCATAGATGCGGCCGAGACCGGTGCCCAGTGGTACGCCAACCTCTATGAAGTCGGATGGCCAGATGCGCCCCACCGCGCCCTCCGCAACTCGACGGCCGAGGTGTGGGAGGCAGCCGGTCGGCCTGCGCCGGGGCGTCGACCAGGAGAGGGCGATGTCATCGCGCACTTCCCGTCCGGCGAATCGATCCTGCGCTACGAGCCGGGGGCGCCACTGGTCGGGACCACCGGTGACGTCGAGGCGCTGTCATTGTGGGCCGGACAGAGTGTCGGGCTCGTTCGACAGCCACAACCAGCAGCAGAGATCGTGGCCGAGCTTGTCTCCGGCCTGTAGCCGGCATGCTGCTCAGCCGATAACTCTGTAGGGTCGAGCGACGGGAGGTGAAGTCAGGTGCTACTTGGGTTCGGGGGCTCCGTATGATGCCTCCGCCGAATTGAGGACTTGGAGCAGAGAGTGAATGTTCAAGGTGTCATAGTGAACGTGGCTGACCTCAATCGTTCGATCGACTTCTATCGCGAGGTCCTTGGATTTACGCTGTTGTCCCAAAAGGATCAGTTAGCGGCCGTTAGGGCTCCAGGGAGCGAGCGATCGCAAGTCATCGTCTTGCGCGCGATCGGGAGCAGTCCCGCCGGAGGAGCTCGCCACATTGGCCTGCGTGCGTTCGTATTGGAGGTCGAGTCAGCCGAACAACTGGAGCGGATAGCAAGTGATTTGACATCTCGGAGATCCCTCGTCAGCCGGCGTGACCATGGCGAATGGACTGCAGTGGTCGGCCGCGATCCCGACGAAGTGGCCTTGGTCGTGACGTTCGTCCACGGCGGAATTACGGAGGATAGCTGGCGAACACTTGACGACTTCCTCTATGGAATCGGCGAATAACCGAAGTTAGGGACTCTTGATGACGGACCATGGTGCCGGAGATCAAGGGTATGAGCCCTGGAGCCACCCCCTCGATCACCTTCGAGAGCTTGCCGAGAGAAGGAGGCACATGTCATGACAGGAGGAGACGAGAATGGTCCCGTACTCTTCTGCTTCGACGGTTCTGACGGATCACGATTCGCGATGAGAGCCGCGGCGGTCGTGATCCACCGACCTGTGGACGCCGTCGTGCTTACGGTCTGGGAAACCGTCGCGACGCGGCTGGCTCTCGCTGGCGCATTCGCGGCGGGCTCCACAACCGGGGGTGCAGACCTTGATGCAGAGGAAGAGTCCTATGCGAGGTCTGTGGCGGAGGAGGGGCGCTCCACGCGAGCGAGCACGGGTACAAGGCGACACCGATGATCAAGGAGTCCTTCGAGGGGATTCCCAAGGCCATCTTGGAGACTGCAGATGACCTCTCGGCTCGCCTGATTGTCTGCGGCCAACGCGGTCGGGGTGCCCTGCGCAGTACGTTGCTTGGCAGCTGTGTCGCACACCTTGGCATCCCATGCCCAACGCTCAATTTTGATTGCTCCAGAACACGCCGCCGGCAACCGATGAGAGTTCACGTCTGACCGACATTGGCCCTTCGCCAGTACGGATCGAGGCTCCCGCAGAACGTCTCATCAGCTCGGGTGTCGCGACAGTCCCTTCAACTTGAAAGGCATGGAGTCATGGCGAATACCGGAACCGCTCCACGGTCCACGATCTTCGTACTGTTCGGAGCGACGGGGGATCTCGCTCGGCGGTTGGTTCTGCCCGCCTTTTACCGTCTGGCCATTGCGGGCCTGCTTCCCGAGGATTGGCGCATAATTGCCGAGGGTCGCGGCGAGGACACCGACGAGGAATTTCAAGAGGAAGTACGGAGCGCCCTCGAAGAATTCGGACCACGACCGTCGGAGGGGCCCTGGGAAGAGGTACGCAGTCGCCTGCTCTTTGCCGGAGGCGGTTTCCGAGTGGACGATCCCGGAAGCCTCCTTGACGTTTTGGCGCGAGCGAGAACAGAAATGGGTGGAAGCCCTCAGTTGATTCACTACATGGCTGTGCCGCCTTCCGCGTTCGGGCCTTTAACCGAGGCGATCGGTGTACACGGTCTCGCCGCCGGCTCCAGAGTCGTGTACGAGAAACCGTTCGGGACATCTCTGGAATCGTTCCGGGAACTCGACAGCATCGCTCATGCCACGTTCGAGGAATCGCAGATCTACCGAATCGATCACTTCCTCGGAAAGGAGGCGACACAGAACATTCATGTCATCCGGTTCGCAAATGGCCTCTTTGCCGGTGCCTGGGATCGTTCCCATATCGAGAACGTACAGATCGACGTGCCAGAGACTCTCGACGTCGCCATGCGGGCGAGCTTTTACGACGCGACCGGGGCCATCCTGGACATGTTGGTGACCCACCTGTTCCAGATTGCCGGCGAACTCGCAATGGAGCCACCGCACTGCCTCGAGCCCGACTGCCTGGCGGAGGCACGCGAGGCGGTCATCGGCTGTTTTCGGCCTCTGGGCGCCGCAGACGTAGTGGTGGGGCAATATGACGGATACCGGGGCACGGGCGATGTTCCAGCGGATTCGCGCACCGAGACGTACGTTGCCGCTCGATTGTGGGTCGACAACGAACGCTGGGCCGGAGTGCCCTTTCTCCTGCGAACGGGCAAATGCCTGGTTGAGAGTCGACAGAGGGTCAGCGTTGTGTTCAAAGACGCAGTTCCGGGTCTTCCCGGTCAGCCGGGCGGTGGAAGCATCCTCGGCTTTGAGCTGTCCGGTGATGGGGAGATCGAGTTGGGACTCGTCATCAAGACGCCGGGGCCTGAGATGGACCTCGGCGTGGGAACAACCGTGCTGCCCCTTGGATCGGCAAGCAACGGCCCACCGCTCCCGGCGTACTCGCTCCTTCTTCACGATGTTCTCGCTGGCGACCGCTCGCTTTTCACCAGACCGGACGGACTCGAGCACGTCTGGACGGTGGCTGATGGCATCTTGAAGAACAAGCCACAGCCCATTCGGTACTCGCCGGGTTCGTGGGGTCCGCCCGAGGCCGTCGAATTGGCACACCCACATGCCTGGGTCTTAGGTGAATGAGCCCAGGTCGCGGTGGCCTTGTCACTCTCGACCCTCGCGAGCTGAGGTTCGCCGAACTGGCCAAGCTCTCGGACGTGAACGGCCGAGACGGGTTCGCTCTACGCAAGGTTTTCACGAAGGCGAAGCCAGCTGATCATGAGAAGGCGCTGTCTGCGAGCCAATTGCCAAAGGTCACGTGGCCGAACCGGGCACCGTCTCCTGGTAGCAACACGTCGCCGGCCACGGATGTGTTCCAGGCCATGGGGAGTCTCTGGGAGCAGGCCCAAGGGATCTTGGTTCGGTGTCGTTGGTGCGATTCCGTCATGATGGGATCATGAGAACGCCGTCAGTTCCCGTGGTCGGTGAGCCTCATGGAGGCGAGAGGAGGGCGACATGCCAGCTGTAACTGTGGATGACCTGTCGAGGTTGCCGAAGGTGCCAGCTCAGGACCGGGAGGCGGCGAGAGAGCGTACCGTCAGGTCCGTGACCACGGCGCCGACCGGCCTCGAAGGGGAAGGGTTTCCGGTACGCCGGGCCTTCGCCGGGCTCAGCCTGGCCGACCTTGATCCGTTCGTTCACATGGACCAGATGGGCGAGGTGAACTACGCCCCCGGTGAACCCAAGGGAACCCCATGGCATCCCCATCGGGGTTTCGAGACGGTGACGTACATGATCGATGGGACCTTTGCCCACCAGGACTCCCACGGTGGCGGTGGACTCATTACCGACGGAGCGACCCAGTGGATGACTGCGGGCGGAGGGATCTTGCACATTGAAACGCCCCCCGAGGAGCTGGTCGTCTCGGGCGGTCTCTTTCACGGGATTCAGCTCTGGGTGAATCTGCCGGCCAGGGAAAAGATGATCCCTCCGGCGTACCAGGGGCTCGAAGCGGACCAGGTGACCCTCGTCTCGACGACGGATGGAGGAAGCCTGGTGCGGGTCATTGCCGGCCAGCTGGGCGAGCACCGAGGTCCTGGCTCCACCCACACCCCGATGACGCTGATGCATGCGAGCCTCTCACCAGGGGCACTGCTCGAGTTGCCGTGGGACCCCAGTTTCAATGCACTGCTCTACATACTTGCCGGATCAGGCCGTGTTGGGAGTGAGGGGCGGTCGGTGCGAGCCGGTCAGCTCGCGGCGTTCGGACCCGGCGACTGGATGGCCGTCCGAGCAGACGACCGCCTCGACTCTGGGACTGACCACCTCGAAGTCCTGCTTCTCGGAGGCCAACCGATCGGGGAGCCGGTTGAGCACTACGGTCCGTTCGTGATGAATACCCGAGCGGAAATCGGTCAGGCGGTAGAGGACTTCGAGGCGGGGCGCTTCGGGGCGATTCCTCCGAACGCGCTCGATGCCGCACACGCCTGATCCTGATCCGATCCGAGCCGAGCAGACAGGTATCTGATGAAGCGCGCTCAGCCATTCACTCCTCGTGATTCGATCGTGTGGGCTCCCCGGCGAAAGATGAAGATCGCGGCTTCTGTACCGTCTCGGAACCGGCGAAGAATGGAGCCTGCCCGGCCTGTTTGGTTGACCTGGGAAGACGTCTGCCCTCACTGGTGCGAAAGGCTGGACATTTGTGCGGCCATCGGTCTCGCCGGTGGCGGCAAGTTGGCGACCGCCATGCTGAGCTCCTTGAGGGCCGCGTCGTAGATTCCCGAGAAACTGGGGAAGGGTTGAATGGTGTCCAGCAGAACTTCGAGCGGGATCCGTGCCCGGATCGCCAGCGTCGCCTGCTGCAGCCACTCACCGGCTTCGGGGCCGAGCGCATAGGCGCCGGTGAGGCGCGTCCCGTCGCTGAGCAGGGTCAGGAACCCGTTGGACTCGGCGTAGGCGTGGGTGTAGGTCGCTGTCTTGGGCACCTCTGACAGCGCCACGGTGACGTCGTATGCCGACTCCGTTGCCCCCACCGCGGCCGCCTGGGGATCGGTGTAGGTCACCCGTGGAACCGCCTCGTAGTTCGCTGGGCGCGCATCGCCGGCGACGTTCGCGGCGACGATATCCCCCTCGTACTCGCCGACATGGGTCAGTGGCCAGATGCCGTTGACATCACCGATCGCCCAGAGACGGTCACCGGCACGCAGATATTCGTCGACCGGGATTCCCTTGGGATCAACGGCGATGCCGACCGTTTCGAGGCCGATGCCCTCGACGCGTGGACGCCGCCCCGTTGCCACGAGAATCCGATCACCCCGCACTTCTTCTCCGTCCGTCGAACGCCAGAACGAACTCGTTTCCTTCCCGCCGCGCTGCCGCGGCCCGCCGGTTGAGTGCAAGCTCGATGCCGTCACGGCTGAGCGCTTCTCCGAGCGCTTTGCCGAGCGCGCGGGGGTTCGCGTGGGATCAGGCGGTCAGCGCCCTCGACGATCAGCGGCCTCACCGCCGAGGCGCTGTACGACCTGCGCCAGTTCGACGCCTGCCGCTCCACCGCCCAGGACGAGCAGACGGTGCGGGACCTCCTTCATGCTGGTGGCCTCACGAGTACCCCAGATCCCGTCGAGCTCACGCAAACCAGGGACGGGTGGGACGAACGGATCCGCGCCGGTGGCCACGACGATGTGTTCCGCCGTGTGTCTGACGCTGTTCACCTCGACCACGCCGGTCCCGGCGAGACGGCCGGAGCCCCGCAGCAGATCGATGCCCCGGCCAGCCAACCACTGCTCCTGACTGGCGTCGGAGTAGTTGGAGACCATGAAGTCCCGCCAGGCCAAGGCGGCCTCGACATCCACGTCAGCATGCGCACCGACCGCCCGCGCACCCTGGACGGCTTCCCCCGGACGCAGAAGCGACTTCGACGGGATACAGGCCCAGTACGAGCACTCGCCGCCGACCAGTTCTCGCTCCACAATGGCCACGTGCTTTCCACGCGCTGCGAGAGCGGCCGCGCAGTGTTCGCCCGGCGCGCCTCCGCCCAGCACGATCACGTCGTAGTCGCTCATGAGGGAAGATCTGCTCCTGCTTGTTCTGCCACCATGAACGTGGCGTACCAGTCGGGCCAGTCCGGGTCGGCCTTGCCGATGCGCTTCTCGTGTTCGCCGTGGGCAGCCGAAGCTCGCCGCATCGCACCCGCCAGATCGCTGACTGAACTGAACGACGTGAGGTCCGGATCGACCCGGCCGGGGAGGCGATCGGTGACCTCCTGGAGCAGCCAGCCATTGCCGTCCGGATCTTCGAACGTCGCAAAGGTGTTGTAGCTCCTGTGGTCCGGATTAGGACCGTTGACGCGGTCGCTCGTATCGTCGGGCTGGAGTTGCGCCCCCGCTGCTCCTGCATGGAACACCTCGCTGACCTTTGCGCCCCCCTCGGTGAGCTCGGCGCGCCCGGCGTCGATGTCCGAGACGATCAGGTAGAGGCCGTGCGCCGACCCGGGCGTTGCCCCGGTGATCTTGGTGCCGAATTGGATGGAGCAGGGCGACCCGGGTGGCGTGAACTGTACGACACGGAAGCCGTTGTCGAAGGAGAAGTCGGCGTCGAGCCTCCATCCGAGGCCGGCGTAGAACGCCTTGGAGCGGTCGGGGTCGGCGACCGGGACGACCACCGCTTCGAGCTTCAGGTCGACATTTTCGTGGCCCGTGCTCGTGCTCTCACGATGCTGCCCATCAACCGTACTCATCAACGCCTCCTTCGGTCGTCCAGTCCGGATTGTCGCACCGGGCCCCATTGGAGCACACGGGGGGAGATGCAGCCAGAGAAAGTTCTAGACCGGAGGACGGGGAACGGTGTCAGGAAGTGGGAGTCGGCATCGTCGGATGCGAGTCGGATGGCACGGCGGGTGGCTCAATATCGTCATAGACGCGAACCGCAGCCAGGAGCCCATCCGCCCCCCGTTCGAAGACGGCGATGCCCGCCTGGGGCGGAATGTCGTGTGACCCCCAGCGGACGCAGTTGTATTCGACGGCACATCTCTCGCCATTGTCGGTGATTTCACAGAGCTCGAGCTTGAGACCGCCGCTGCGAACGTATTCGAGGAAGAACGCTCGGAGTTCGCCCGTTCCACAGTGCCAGGCTTGCGGTCCGATGGGTTCGCGAAAGTATGCATCCGGCTGGAATGTCTGCAATATCCCGTCGACGTCGCCATCCTCCAGGGCCGTCTGGTAACGGCCGACGACGTCATCGGGCTGGTGAACGCCAGGATTGAGGATGGGAGGCCGCAAATGACGATGTCCTTCGTGTGGCCACGTGCTGCAGTAGGTGCGGAACACGACCGAACGGTCGTCGGGGGACTCGGCGACTACGGCGATCGGCCACGAGACGGTCTGTCCACCCTGTTCGAGGATTGCCAGGAGCTCCACGACGGCTCTTCGGCCGGCGTGCGTGTCGGCAACGGTCTCTGTTCGTGCATGGTGTTCCGCCAGCCAGGATTGGTTGCGGCTGACAAAGTGTCGCAACTCCCTGTGGCCCCGAACCTCGCCGACGAGGGGGTCATTGACAATCACCTGCCCAGGCCACACCGTCTCGAGACGGTGACTGTCGCCCTGTTCGATGGCTTGGAGGTATTGCGCGACCGGGTCGTGACGTCCGGCGTCCTGTGTGTCACGGCGTGCCAGCTCGGCCGCACCGACGAAATCCGGAAACCAGGGCATCGTGACCTCCAAGGTGGTCGACGCAGCTGAGCAGGGTCACCCAAGCTATCGGGGTAGTGGATCATGGCTGGAGTTCAGAGGAGTTCGGTCGTCGGCTCATTCCACGAGGTACGTCTCGTAGATCACCTCTGACGGCTGACGGCCGCCCACGCACGCGAAGACCCCTTTGTTGAGCCAACGCAACTCCGGGTCTCCCGTCTCGATTCGCACGCCCACTCGGAACGTGTACTCGCTGGCATCCACGTTCTCGCCCCGAGCGAGACGGGCAAGCACCTCGGCGCTGCCGTGGCGCACCCCCTGACCCTGCACAGAGAGCAGGGCCCCCTGGTCGGTTTCGAGTGTGTAACGAAGATCCGCCAGAGCGGTCCCATCCGGGAGCACGGTCTGCCAATCAGCGCTGGTCCCCGATACCAACCTGCCCCGGATGTCAGGGCCTTCGAAGGTTCCACCGGTCAGGGCCACGATGCGACGGTGACCCTGGGCGGTTTGCCCGAGGTCGAGTGGTTCGCCCAGGGTCGCGACGAGGCGATAGACCATGGTGAACCTGGGCGCAGGCAGTTGGTTCTGCCATCGGTGCCCTTGTGCAGTCGAAGCTGTTGCCGCGGGGTCGTTGGGATGAGGTTCGAGTGCAGTGACCTTGACCTTCATCCATTGACGCAGAGGTAAATCGTTCAACAAACCGTCCAGCTCGACGTGGCTCTCAGCCTGATAGAGCCCGAGAACTCGGGACGGACCGGCTCCAGCGGGTCGGTTCCAGATGCGGAGGACGTGCCCATCTTCTGCGAGTGTGGCGGCGGCAACTGCCTCCGCACGCTCGCCATCGGCCACCTGGGCAGCCGGGGTTCCTTCGGGAACTTCGATCTCGAACTCGACCAGGAATTCCATGACGTGCTCCTCGGCATTGATCCGGCACCAGCATGCCGGATCCTTTTGCATCACGCGTGAGGATCGCAGACGGTCCGGCCGTCCCCGGCTCTCGGAAGCCGACGCCGTCCCGGTTGTGAGACCATCTACCCGGCCGTGCATGCGGCTTGAGAAATGGAGCCCCACCGACTCAGGGAAAGGCCGAGCCGACCCCTGTGCACGACAGAGGAGGAACCCGGAGTGAGCACCATTACCACCAGCGACGGCACGGAGATCTTCTACAAGGATTGGGGCTCGGGCCAACCGATCGTGTTCAGCCACGGCTGGCCGCTCTCGGCGGACGACTGGGACACGCAGATGCTTTTCTTCCTGAAGAAGGGCTACCGCGTGATCGCCGCTGACCGGCGGGGGCACGGCCGGTCTTCGCAGACGAGCGACGGTCACGACATGGACCATTACGCCGATGATTTGGCCGCGGTGACCGCCCAACTGGATCTTCAGGAAGCCGTTCACGTCGGTCACTCGACCGGAGGCGGCGAGGTGACCCGCTACATTTCCCGTCACGGCGAAGGCCGGGTCGCCAAGGCGGTGCTGATCAGTTCGGTGCCTCCGCTCATGGTGAAGACCGACGCCAATCCCGGCGGCCTACCGAAGAGCGTCTTCGACGACCTCCAGGCCCAGCTGGCTGCGAACCGGTCGGAGTTCTACCGGGCGTTGCCGTCGGGACCCTTCTACGGCTTCAACCGGCCCGGCGTCGAGCCTTCCGAGGCGATTATCCAGAACTGGTGGCGCCAGGGGATGATGGGTGGAGCGAAGGCACATTACGACGGTATCGTCGCCTTCTCCCAGACCGACTTCACCGAAGACCTCAAGAAGATATCGGTGCCGGTCTTGGTCATGCACGGCGATGACGATCAGATCGTCCCCTACGCCGACTCCGGCCCACTCTCGGCGAAACTCGTCCAGAACGGGACGCTCAAGACCTACCCTGGGTTCCCCCACGGGATGCCGACCACCCAAGCCGAAACGATCAACGCCGACCTTCTGGCTTTCATCCAGACCTGAGGTCCGGCCGTCGGGATGCCTCGGTGATCACCTGTTGATAGGCCGCGACGTACTGGTCGACCATTCGCCCGCTGCTGAATCGCTTGACCGCGAGTGCGCGAACCGTGGCGCGGTCAAAGCGGCTGACGGTCGTGATCGCCTCGGCCGCCGAGGCAACGTCGGCAACGAGAGTGCCCGTCGTTCCCTCGATGATGAGTTCCCTCATCGATCCGCGATCGAAGGCGATCACCGGCGTACCACAGGCCATCGCCTCGACGACCGAGAGACCGAACGGCTCGTCGAAGTTCACGAGGTGGAGAAGTGCTTGCGCCTCGCCGAGGAACGATGAGCGATCCTCGGCACGAACTGATCCCACGAATTGCACGCGGTCCCCGTCAAGAAGTGGCACGACCTCCTTCTCGAAATACTCCTCGTCCTGAACGATTCCGGCTATCCGCAGCGGGACCCGCGCTCTCCCTGCGGCTTCGATTGCGGCAACGACTCCCTTGTCCCTGTGAATCCGTCCGAAGAAGGCCACATACGACTCCGGCGCCGCGTTGAAACGAAATGCTCCGATATCGATCCCGTGGTGGATCGTGGTCATGTAGTCGAGGTCAGGATGCCTGTCAGCATCGCTGATCGCGACGTAGGAGGTTCCGGAGTTGTACTTGACGTACACCGGCACGATATCGGGGGACGAGAATCCGTGGATCGTGGTGATCACTGGGGTCGCGGTCAATCTGGAGTACGTGAGCGGCAGAAAATCGAAGCTGTTGTGGATCACGTCGTATTCCGGCGCCCGCTCGAACACCTCGGAGATGTGCAGGCACTCGGCAACTTTTGGGTCGATGCTCGGGTCTTCGGACCAGCTCCGGCCAACCACGCTGTGTAAACGAGCCGAGGTCACGGAGTCGCCGGTGGCGAAGAGCGTCACATCGTGACCTCGGGCTACCAGGCCTTCGGTCAGGAGCGAGGCGAAGAGTTCCCATGGTCCGTAGTGGACCGGGGGCACACGCCACGAGATGGGGGCGAGCACCGCGATGCGCACGACGCCCTCAACGCCCCTGTCCCAAGCGGTCGGCCTTCTTGTCTCGCTCTTCTCGCTTCTCTTTCTTTGCCCCTCGCTTCTCCTTGAGGGACCTTCCTTGTTTCTTTCCCGATGGCTTCTGCGGGGATCTGTCGGGCATCGTGTTCTCCAATCGTGTGGGGTCGAAAGGTCAGTCGGAATTTGCCAGCAAGGCTCCGAGCAGCTTGCCGAGTGGCACGCTGCCCACTCCGATCGCGGAGTCGCCGATTCCGTAGGGGAGGATCAGCGTGTCCGCATGGACGAGAGCGCCGCAGGAGTAGAGGACATTGGGCACGTAGCCGTTCTGCTCATCGCGGGCCGGGCTGAGGAGTGGCTCGCGGAGTCGACCGATAACCCGAGTGGGGTCTTCGAGGTCGAGCAGTATGGCCCCGATGTTGTAGGTCCGCATCGGCCCAACGCCGTGGGTGAGCACAAGCCATCCGAGCGCCGTTTCAATGGGCGATCCACAGTTGCCGAGTTGAACGACCTCCCAGGAATGCTGGGGTGTCTGGCACGCCAAGCTCCGTTCCCACAGATGGGTGTTGCTCGAGTAGGTGATGGTGTTCGATTCCCGATCAGATCGGGAGAGCGCCGCGAATCGTCCGCTGATTCGACGAGGGAAGAGCGCCAGACCCTTGTTGGCCGCCGCTGCGCCGGCCATCGGTCTGGAAGTGAATTGCACGAAGTCCTTTGTTTCAAGGAGTTGTTGGCCGATGTCCGTGCCGTTGTAGGCCGTGTAGGAGGCGTAATAGGTGACGCTGCCATCGTCGTCGCAGAATCGCACGAAGCGGGCGTCCTCGACGCCCTTGGCTTCGGCGCTCATGGCCGGCAGCAGTACCCGTTCGCTCAGTGGCGTGTCGGACCCGAAGGTGACGGCGTAGCTCCGCTCGGCGATTCTGCGGATCTGTCCGATCGTTCTCCGAGCTTGCTTCCGGGTGGCTCCTTGCTTCTCGAGGCGGTTCAGCTGCACCTCCAATCCGGCCAGGGTGAACTGCGGCCCGAGGCGACAGAGCACGTAGTCAACGTCATCCACGCTCGCCCGAAGTCGACGCAGCTCCGCTTTGAATACTTCGGCCTCGAGGGTCGCTTCTTCTCGTTGTCCCGTAGTGGCGAAGGTCGGAGGTGCGTCAAATTCGACCTCGGCTGACGAGGTCACTGTTCCGGTCCGAAAGCCAATCGAGGAGGTGTGGCCCTCACCAACCGCACGGACGCTCATGACGAAGCGGATGTCTCCGGCACTTAGCCCGGCCTGGTCGGGATGAATGACCATGCTCGGATTACACAGGGCAGCACCCTCGATGGCGTATTCACTCGTAAAGGTGGCGCCGAGGAGCAGACGGCGGGCCGGTGACAACCGGCGTTCGGGACTGAGACGATCCGAGAGCTCGTCGGCGTGCTGGCGGAACGTGTCGGTCAATCCATGATGACGTGAGCTGAAGCGATCCAAGACATCATCGAGAGCCTCTTTGACTTCTAGGTCCGACAACTCCAGCACGCGTTGCAAGACGGGATTCGACCGGGATTCCTGTTGATCGAATCCCTCGAGACCTGGGACGAAGAGACGTGTGACCACACGCGACGTATCCGCCGAAATGCGGATGGGGTGGCGGCGAAGGAGAGTCGACTCTCGCAGGGTCATCGGGGGACGCCCGTAAGACGCCGGGCGTGCTGCATGGTGGAAAGGAAAGCCAGCGTCGACTCGGTTCCCTGGTTGAGATTGGCGCCAAACTCCTGCAGGCCGTCGAAGCCTCCGCTCGTTTTCGGGTCCCACATGAGGACCTCGCCGTCATTGTCACCGAGGAACCAATTCGCGGCGGACGTGATGCCCTCGGCCCACCGCCGGTTGCCGTCAAGGTCGAGGGCGCGTGCGCACGCATCGGCCAGTGCCGAGATCTCAATCGGTTGCTGATCGAACGCCGGGGGTCGGTCCCCGGGAACCGCTCCTCCCACGGGAGTGACCGAGAGATGCCCATGGTGGGTCTCATGACCGAGCAGCCACTCCAATAGATCCAACCCGCGCTGCACGAGCGCCGGACGATCGAGAGCCGATCCGACCGCCATCACCGCCTCGGGGAGAGCGGCGTTCGCGTAGGTGAGCCGGGGTTCGGGCCAGGGCCAGCCTGCGTGAATACTGGGCTTGGCCATGGTGTCGGCAGCGTCGGACAAGAGGCTGCGGGCGGACACATTGTCGGGGTCGGCCTCGAGGATCTCGGAGGCGCCGAGGGTGGCAAAAGCCATGGACCGCGGCCAGGGTGAGCGCTGACGCATCGCTCGTTCGATCGCCTTCAGTGCCAAGCCACGTACCTGGTGGTCGTCACTGCGGGATGCTGCCGTGCCCAGCCCCCAGATGGACCTTCCCCAACAATCGTCAAGCGTCGGGGCGTCCTCCCACCCGCCACTCCGGTTCATCCGGTTTCGGCATCGACCAACCGAATTCATCGCATCGTCAAGGAATTTCACACTCAGCTTGGCAAGGTGATCGGCCTCGGGAGTGCCCTCTTCCCGAGACGCCAGCACGAGCACGCGCGCCATGTCGTCGCTGCAGTAGCCGTGTTCGGGCCTGGGTGCGCTGAAGAGTGCGTGTTCGAAGACGCCGTGCTCATCGGCCATGGACATGAGGTGGCCGAGATTCGACGCGGAAGCCTCCAGGGGCGAGGTCACACGAGCGACAATCGATCCGAAAGGAGGTGATCGGCCAAGCGGACGTACTCGCCTGCCACCACTGACCATCCGAGGCTCGGAGCCAAACGGGTCGCCTCTGCCGCCATGCTGGCCGCCAGATCTGGGCTGGTGAGAATGCCCCGCAGCGCACGGGCCATCGCATCGGGGTCATCGTGATCGACGACGATCCCGGCGCCACTCGAGAGAAGTTCGACCGCGTGAGGAAATGCCGTCGCCACCACAGGCCGCCCGGCCGCAATGGCGTCAACGAGGACACCGGACGTCACCTGGTCCCTGGAGTCATAGGGAAGAGCGACGACGGTGCTGGTTTGGATCAGAGCAGTCAGAGATTCCACATCGCGATAATTTGCGTCAAAGACGACGGACGACGAGATTCCGTGGCGCTCTGCTTGCGCCATGCGTTCCTGACGGTAGGACTCTCCGTGCGCGGCGAGGACCTTGGGGTGCGTCTGGCCGGCCACGAGATAGCGTGGTTGGGTCGGCAGATCGTGCAGCATGTGTATGGCGTCAATGACGCGCTCGATCCCTTTTCCCGGCCCGATCAGACCCCAGGTCAATATGACGGGTCGGGCTGCCGGATCGGGTACCACCAGGGTTCGGGGCAGTGCGGCCCCGTGCGCGACGGTGGCCACCTTGGAGGGGTCGACGTCGAAGCCCTCGCGCAAGCGAGTGTGGGCCGCGGCGGTCATGACGACGACTTGGTCGGCCAGAGCCACCACATCGTTGAGCACGGACCGCTGGTGCGGAGTGGGGTCGGCCAGGATTGTGTGGGCGATCACGATGGACGGAACGCGGAGACTGGCCAGGATCTCGAGGAGCTCGTCTCCGTCGACGCCTCCGTAGAGGCCGTATTCGTGTTGGATCAGGGCAACGTCGTGTTGGTTCAAGGCCTCCGCGCTCGCCAACACAGAACTGCGTGACCCATTGGTCAAATGGCCTACGACGGGATGGCGTTTGGACCTCTGTGTTCCGGCGTCGAGGACTTGCACCACACCAATCTCGCTGTCGTGCTTCGACAAGCCAGACGCCAGTGCGGCGCTAAATGTGGCGAGACCGCACGGCGTTGGAGGATAGGAGCTGAGGATCCCGAAAGAGCGCGCGCGACGCCCAGGGCGTTCGATAGGCAAAGTCGTGACACGCACGGGAGCTCCTCAGAGAGGCTCGGTCGAGGCGTCGAACCTGTTCGAGGCGACGCCGGCCGATCAGCCGTCCTGCCCAAGCATAGCGACTCTCCCAAGGGATGAGACCTCCATCATACCGCGGGACTTGATCGACGGTTCCACCCGAACGCCATGCAAGACGATGTCGCGCCAACCGATCATCGATTCTGTGACGGCGACCGATGCAGTGAAGCAGAGAGCGATCTTCAGCGTCTGCAGTGGTCGACGGACTCGTATGACGTCGAAGACAGCTTGTGCGTCGCTGCTCGAATGGCGTGGAGCCTCAGCAGCGCGCGATGTGTCGCTGCCGGCATCTCTGAGTTCGGTCACCACGCTGCCCGCCACAGGTGCTGTGGAAAGCCGACCCGTCACCTTGACTCCAAAGGTGGTACGGTGGGTGCAGTTCAACTCGAACGAACGCGCTCCTGCTCGACGGGGGAGGATAGGGGGGTTCCACAGAGCCCCGAACCTGCAAGTGCAGACTGTGTTCTGCAAGCAGCAGATATCCGCCGGACCGCTGGATCGACTTGTCCCGGCAAACCGGCCGACCTCCAACCCTGACCGGCTCCCGGAGCAGCCACTCGCCCGGGAACGGTGCGACAGGGCTGCTCGGAGCGATCGACTCGTGTCCACCACGCCGTATTTCGCACCGTCCCGGCGCGATCGAGGCTGCACACGCGTCACCAATTGTCGAGTGCGCAGACCTGCGTTGCTCAACACCAACTGAGGAGAGAACACATGGAAACTTCGAAGCCGAACGTCGTCCTCGTCCACGGAGCATGGGCCGATGGGTCGTGTTGGAGTGCGGTTGTCGAGGGACTCCAGGCCAAGGGCTACAACGTCACTGCGCCTCAGTTTCCGGAGAGCTCGTTGGCCGACGATGTGGCCAGGCTCCGTGAGGTGCTCAATCGGCAGGGCGGTCCCACCGTCGTCGTGGGCCACTCCTACGGCGGCCAGATCATGACCTCGCTCAGCACCGACGCTCCCAATGTGGTGGGACTGGTCTACATCGCAGCCTTCGGCCTGGACGAGGGTGAGACGATTGGGAAACTCCTGGCGGAGGGGCCACCGACCCCCGCCCTGGCCCATCTCGACATCGACGAGCAGGGCTTCGCCTGGTTGACCGAGGACGACTACGTGAAGTACTTCGCCGCCGATGTCGTTCCGGCCAAGGCGAGGGTCATGTTCGCCACCCAACAGGCTTTGTCGGCGTCCACACTCGGAGATGTCATGGGTGTACCGGCCTGGAAGTCGCTGCCGTCCTGGTACATGGTCGCAGCCAACGATCAGGCGATCCCGCCCGAAGCCGAGCGGCTCTTCGCCAAGCGGATGGGGGCGACGACCGTCGAAGTCGCGAGCAGTCATGTGGCGATGGTCTCGCACCCCGAAGATGTGATCCGGCTGACCGAGACGGCTGTCGATGCGTGCGCCGCCAGCGGAGACCTGGCCAAGGTCTAGAGGTTCGCGCGGGAGCCACCCCCTCTGGGGGTATCGGTCGTTGCCCCCATCGGGGCGGAATCGACGGGGGCAACTCGGCCTTTTGAGGGTCCGGCCAGGAGTGCTTCATCTGGGCCCTGCGGGGTAGTCATAGGACGTGGATTCTGGTCGAACGACCGAACTTGAGCGAGAGCTCAAATTCGAGGCCCCCCTCGATACGGCATTGCCCGACCTCCGGGATCTCGTAGGGCGTACCGAGCGCCTCCCACAGCGCCTGTTTTCCACCGTCTATTTCGACACCGAGGGAAAGCGGTTGTGGAAGCGCGGTCTGACGCTTCGCCATCGAGTCGAGAGGGGGGAGTCCACCGGGAGTTGGACGCTGAAACTACCGTCGGACAGCCGAGGGGCAGCTCTCGAGCGGACCGAGATGTCCTGGTCGGGCAGCCGCGACACCGTACCCGGCGGTGTTACGGACATCGTCCGAGGCGTCATCAGGCGTGAGGCGCTGCGAGAAATCGTTGCCCTCGAGACGATCCGCCAGCGTCTGACGCTCCGCGATGACCGCGATCGAGCGCTGGGAGAGATCGACGACGATGTCGTGCGCATCCTCGACGGACCTCGACGGGGCGACCGATTTCGGCAAGTCGAATTCGAGCTGGCCGCCGATGAAGGCTCCGTCATCGACCAGGTCGTCGATCGCTTTGTTGCGGCGCGTCTATCTGTTGGGGCTGGGCCGAAGGTGGCCGTCGCCCTCGGCCTGGCCGAGGCGACGCCTGGGGTAGCGCTGGCGCTCGACCGGACTTCAGCACTCGGAGACGTCTTCAGAGCCGCCGTCTTCGACGGCCTCGAACAACTTCTCGATCACGACTGGCGGCTGCGCCTGGTCGTTCCCGACGTGACACGCGAGGATGTCCACAAGGCCAGGGTCGCCGCACGACGACTCCGCTCCAACCTGAGGACATTGCGGTCCGTGCTCGATCCGGTCTGGACCCGCCACGTCCTGGACGACCTCAAATGGATCGGCTCCGCCCTCGGGGATATCCGCGATGTCGACGTGCTGACCAGCCTCTTGGCCACGGCTCCACCTGACCTCCAGGTACGTCTCTCTCGTGGGAGGGAGGCAGCAGTCGAGCGGCTCGTGCCGACGTTGTCCAGTGAGCGCTACCTCAACCTGTTGGACCGGCTTCACGCTGCGATAGGCAACCCGCCGCTCGAGTCGGCCCCCGAGGTGGACGCAGCCAGTGGAGCCCGAGGCGAGCTGAAGGACCTCGTCGGCGCCGAGTGGCGTGCGCTCGGCCGTCGGGTGCGCAAATCAGGTTCGCAGCCCACGAATCGTCAGCTGCACCGGATCCGTATCGCAGCGAAGCGCCTGCGCTATGCCGCCGAATTGGCTGAGCCGGTCATCGGTACGTCAGCGCATCGAATTGCGAAAGCGGCGGAGGAGGTGCAGACCGTTCTTGGCGAGCATCACGATGCGGTGGCCGCCGAGGAGTGGCTTCGAGCCCAGGTTTTCGGTCGTTCGCAGGAATCGATCGACGTCTCTGTGTCCTCGGCTTACGCCGCGGGGTGTCTCGCCGCCGGTGAGCAACAGATTCAGCGAGAGCTCCGAGTGGGCTGGTTGCGATCCTGGAAGGCGTTGCGCCGGCAAGCCAAGACGCTTCATTGACCGAATCCGCTCTTCTCCTCACCGGGTTATTTCAAAATGTTCACGGCCCGGGCAATGACGAGACCCACGACAGCGAGACAGGACGTGGCCTGTAGAGCCATCGCCAGTTTGGCCCAACGAGCAAGCGGCATGACATCGGTGGGACTGAAGGCAACGGCGTTGGTGAAGGCCAAGTACAGGTAGTCGAAGAAAGCGGGCCGCCATCCCGGTTTGGCCACCTGGGGGTTGAGGTGTTCGGGAAATGCGAAATCCGGGAACTCGGGGTTCACACGTGCTCGGGACTCCGGCCCTCCACTATCGAGTTCCCAATAGAAGAACGCAAAGGTGATGATGTTGTACACCAACACCACCGAACCGATCTGGATCAGTTGCCCCGGTGAGTTCGTCTCTGGTCCACCCCGAATGAGATCGACGATCAATCTTGTGGTCGCGGCCGCTGCTCCGAGAACCAGGAGGACGACAAGACCAAGCGAGAGTCCTCGAACGGCAGCTGATCGTCGATCGATGAGCCCGGGATCGGCCACGATGAGCGCGATCAGGAGCAGGGCCTCGACGACCGGGATGATCCAGCGCGGGGCCAGGCTGTACGAGGCAGGGAGCAGGAATGGCAACACCATGGCAATGACCAAGGTGAGAGCCATCGGCCACCGCTTCTCCCCTGCAGGAGCGACCGGCTCGCCGTTCATGGGCTCACCGTAGGTCACGGGGTCCGTCACTCGGACCCGATGTGATCGATTTAGGCGGGCGACCCGGTCATCGCTGCCCACGTTGCCATCACTGGACGATGAGATAGATGCTCTTGCCGACCAACCAGAAACCGAGCACCAGTGAGACGATGATGATGACCTGGTCGGTATTGGTATCGATCCACGTCCGGATCTTGCCCAGAAACTCTTGGGCGCGCTCCGGCCGGAAGCCGGCGTAGAGCTCCAACGCGATGTAGAGGGCCGTGGCGACCAGGCAGAACAGGAACAGGGCGATGTAGCTCTCCCACGAGGAGAGCTTCGCTCCGACGATGGTGGCGACGCCCGCCGCCACCAGGCCCCAGGGTTGGGTGAGGGGGGCCAGACCGATGGCGTACCAGGGCGACATGTTGTCGAGGCCGGTTTGCCACTTCGGCTGTTTCTTCGGCGGCCTGGGTTTGCCCATTCGGCGGCGCTGTCGCACCGCGATCAGGATCAGCACGACACCGATGGCGATCTTGACGGCCAGCGCGGCCAGCGAGGGCGCCGTGCTCGGCTTCGGCGGCTTGTTGCCCGTGATCAGCAAGGTGACGGCGACCACGATGGCGAGCGAAAGGAGCCATCCGAAGATGAAGGCGGCGCCTTTCCTGGTCCCACCCTTCGCCAGCAGGATCAGGATGAACGCAGTGAGCGGAATGGGCTCGAGGGTGATCGCCAGTCCGATGATGATCAGGTCGATGACCATGAGGGTCGGCAGTCTTTCATCTGATTCGAATCGATGTGCGGAAGGCGACGGGGAGAGCCGAGGGCGGTGCGTCTCCATTCACAGCGCCACGCGTGGGGAACGGTTTCGCTCAGGCGAGAATCTTGACCTTCTGGGCCTCGATTCGGCGTGGGTCAGGTCATCGTGAGTCTTCAGGTCAGCCAGTTCGCCAGATCGTCGGCCGACGACAAGCTGCCTGCGGCCTGCTGGACCGCGGTGTCGAAGGGCTGCTCTACTTGGGCACCTTGCCGGCACCATCAGCCGCAGGGCCGCCGTGGTCGCTCCCGGTACGGTGGTGATGACCATGACTTACCCCTCCGGCCCGCTCCCTTGGTCCGACATGTCAGCCTCAACTTCACGGAACGGGAGGTCTACGCCTTCGGACCGGTTGTCGGAGCCTCGATCGTGGCGCTTATCATTGGTCTCGTGCGCGGCCTGCCGGACAAGGAGGAGCGAGGGCGGCCGAGGGCGATGACCTGCTGCTGCTGGCGCGATGAGGACGGCCCGAGGCACTCGTCGATCTCGTGAGAACTGTCAAGCAATCAAACCAGCGCACCTGACCGTGTCGCAAACCATCGAAATGAGGACAGGAACATGACCGTTGGGCCAGTTGAATACATCGTTGTGGGGTTCCCGGGGAACAAGTTCACCGGGGAGATCGCCCCAGAGCTCATCGCGCTCGTCGAAGCCGGGACGGTGCGGGTACTCGACCTCATCTTCATCGGCAAGGACGACGACGGAGACGTGCTCGCCTTCGAGATCGATGAGCTGGATGGAGGCGACGCCTTCGACAACCTCGCCGGTGAGTTCGGCGGCCTCATCAGTCCCGAGGACATCGAATTCGTCGCGTCGAAGCTCGAGCCCGGGAACTCGGCTGCGCTGCTCCTCTGGGAGGACCTGTGGGCGGCTCCCTTCGCCCAAGCAGTGAGGAATTCAGGTGGCGTGCTCCTCGAGGGTGCCCGCATCCCTCACGAACTGATCGAACCCGCAATCACCGCGCTGCCACAGGCAGTCTGAGCCAGAGACAGAGGAGTCAGCACCATGATGATGAGACGACGACCGATTGCCAGAGCGGCCGTACGCACCACGGCCGTGGTCGGTACCGCCGCTGTGGTCGGGGGCCACATGGCCAACAAGCAGGCTCAGGCCCAGGCCGCCCAGGACCCTGGTCCGGCTCCAGCGCCAGCTCCCGCGCCCGCGCCTGCGGAGGCCGCCCCCGACCCCATCGCGCAGCTGACCCAGCTCGCGGCCCTGAAGGATTCGGGCGCCCTCACCGAAGCTGAGTTCGAGGCGGAGAAGGCGAAGCTTCTAGCGTAGGGATCCCGGCAACCCTTCGGTCGGCGATCTACGCCCCGTCGACCCCGCCCAAGACGGCGAGGAGTTCGTCCCCCCAGCGCTCCAACCGAACTGGCCCGATGCCCTTGCAGCGGGCCAGTTCGGCGAGCGTCCCGGGCCGTGTGGCCGCGATGCCCACCAGTTCGCGGTCGTTCAAGACGACATAGGCCGGGAGTGAGTCGCGCTTGGCCACACCCGATCTCCACTCCCGTAGCGCCCCCTCGTAAGGCTCGGCGGAGCTCGCCGCGTCTGCTTCGCCCGGCGCCGTCAGGACCGTCGCGGCTCCCTGCACCCTCACCTCCCGCTGGGATCTGCGGGCACCGGCGGTCAGCGCGATCGGCTGGTGGGGCCGGCTGCCGTCGAGCTCGGCCACGAAGGGAGACGGCGCGTCGGCATCGGCCAGCACCACGACCTGGCGGATGGCTCGGGTCAGTGCGACGTGGAAGACCCTTCGTTCACCCTCTTCGTCGTCGCTCAAACGGTGGGGGAGCAGTCCCTGCGAGGCGCCGTAGACGATGACGTGTTCCCATTCCCGGCCTTTGATCTTGTGGATGGTCGAGAGCAGGACACCGGGCCCATCGGCTGGCGGCTGCGCCAACAGGTCGCGCAGCCACGCCTCGAAAGAGGCCGGCTCGGGATGGAGGGCCGCCACGGCCTCGAGTGCGACCAGGTCGTCGGTGTGGGTCGATCGGTCGGCCTCCCGGCGCGACGAGTCCAAGACGTCCATCGTCTCGCCCAGGCCGACCTGCACCCGAATGGCCCGCACGACGGCTGCGGTCGTGCTCGAAGCGGCCGCCACCACGGCGTGAAGGCCGTCGGCGTACGCCAGCAGCTTGGGTCCGTCGCGCCCGGAAAGACGATTGGCCAGGCGTTCGATGTCCGTGACCGACGTGGTTCCGCGTTCGGTGGCCATGGCCACGACGTTGGGGGCGATTCCCCGGGACGGTCGTCGGATCGTCAGCTGGACGTCGTCTCGGCCCAACGCTCCCGGATTCAGACCCATACGGAGATAGGCAAGGGCGGTCCGGACACCCGTTCGTTCCAGCGTCTTCCGATCCAGCGGAGCGTTGCAGGGGATCCCGGCTTCGACCACGGCGATCTGGATCGGGAGCAACGACGAGTTCACGCGGGTCAGCACCGCGATCTCCTCCGGTGGCACACCACCTTGCAACCAGCCCGAGATCGCGTCGAGCGCGGTCGTCGGGAGCTCCTCGCTGCGCGCCCTCACCACGGCGACCGGACCGCGGCCCCTGAGGAGGGGGCCGAAGTCGTGGAGGTCATCGTTGCAACCCGGTGGTGTTCTGATCGTCTTGGCGATCCGATCCACGTTGTAGGACAGGACGGACGTGGCCGCCCCGACGAGGGCCGGCGGACACCGGTAGTTGATTTCGAGCGCGTAATGGTGGGCGCCGGGGAAGTAGTCGCCGAAATCGATCAGGTACTCGGGTGTGGCCCCGGTGTAGCCATAGATGACCTGATCGTCGTCGCCGACGCCGAAGCAGCTGTAGGCCGGGGCGCAGAGCAGCCGGATCAACAGCATGTGGGCGGCGTTGAGATCCTGGAACTCGTCGACCAGGAGATGTCGGCAGCGGCTCTGCACGACGCTGCGGGCGTCGGGGTCGCGGAGAAGGATCTCGATCGACCGGTAGATCTGCTCGTCGAAGTCGATGGCGCCGGCCTCGGCCAGTGTTTTCCGATACGTCTTGAAGCCGTTGGCCAAGCCCTGGGCGTCTGGGATGAGCTCTTCGACTCTGCCCGGTGAGGTCAGGCCCAGCCGGACGGCCGACAGCGCGTCGATGTAGGGGAGAACGGTGTCGGTGTTGGCCTGGCGACGGACGGGGAAGACCTGCTGGACGAGTTCACGGACGAGGGGCTCCTCGAGGACATGCAGTCGCCCTTGGCCGCCGAAGGTGTCGCAGATCCACTGGCCCAGGCTGTTGAGGGTTCGGATATGGGGACGACGCAGGGTCCCCGGGCTGACCGATCGCTCGATCAGCTCTTCGGCCGCTCGCCGGTTGTAGGCCAGGGCAGTCACCGTGGTGGGGTCCGCCCCGCGGCCCGCCACCAGGTGGCGGAGGCGCTCGGTCAGGACCCTGGTCTTGCCCGAACCCGCCGGGGCGATCACTCGGGCACCCCCCGTCGAATGACTGACCGCGGCCAGCTGGTCCGGGGCCAGATCGGCGTCCGGCGGCAGGTGGCCCACCATCGAGAGCGATCCCGCCTCGCTGTTCCAGCGGTGCACGACTCCGACCCCGTTCGACAAAGGGGAGGAGGCAAATGGCCCTCCGTCGATGTACAGAGCGGTCCCGTCGGCCAACTCGATGTCGGCGGCACCCGTTTCCTGCACGCCTTGGTCGGCGAACTTTCTGGCCGCCTTGCGACCGTGCCACCAAATCGAGTCTCCGCTCCGGGCGTCGTACGAGTTGGCCCAGACCAGGAAGTGGAGCCGCTCGCGCGAGAACTCGAAGTGGGGGTCGAGGTCGTGGACCGGCCTCAGGCAGGTCTCTCGAACCTGCAATTCAGAGGAGTCGACCCCCATCTCCACCACGAGCGGCTCGCGCGCGAACCAGGCTCGTTGCAGCCTCGCCACCGCGGCGCTTGGGTCGGCGAGTGTCTCCGGGCGGATGGAGAGCCGGGGGCTCTGGATCCACGGCTCGGGCGGACTCATTCCGGGCGACACGACAACGCCGCGGCCAAGTTCCGGCGCCCCGGGCATTGCCATTGGACCACGCTACCGGGGGGCTGTCTCGCGCCGACGACGCAGAATCAACCGGGCCGCCGAAGAGTCGATCCATGGGGCCGGGGACCGGCATCGCTCCCGGTTCAGCCCGGACGGGACTTCTACGCCGCCCGTACGAGCCGTTCTCGGACCACACCGTTGCCCTTGGAGTGCCCACCGCCTCGGGGACGCCGGACCCTCTCCGGCGGGAAGCGGCGACACCGGGGTGCCGTACAGGCAACCCGGACCGACGAGGGGCGCCCTCGACGTGTCCGATGGGAACGCACGCCGAAGAGCCACCGCTCCGAGGGTCCAGCCGACCCGAACGGGTGATTTCCCATGTGGAATGCATCAACAACCCAAATGGGCCGATACCCTGGGTCTTCGAGCGCTGCGCCCAGAGAGGCACGACACCGTCCATCGACGAGGAGACCGGTGAGCGCGTTCGGCGGGGCATCGAACTCCTCGGCAATGACCGTTCGAGGGACGCGCTCGCGCCGATCATCCGTGGCTCCGCGTCGAAGAGCGACGGTCAGCGATCCGTCGCCCGGACAACTGAATGAAAGAGGCCGTTGTTGACACCTTGGATAGAGCTGAAGGAAATCGCAGCGGAATGTGGAACGACGCTCCCAAAGCCGGGTTCGGGCGGCACCCGTGTCCGGTTTGCCGCGCTGGCCGATTGGGCCGCACAGGACCTGTCGCTTGCTCGATTGGCCGAGGGCCACGTCGACGCGTTGGCCATCCTGGCCGAGGCAGGCCTTGTACCGTCCCCGGGCGCAACGTATGGGGTTTGGGCCGCCCGCCCACCTGCCAACGGAACTACCGCTCACCTGACCGCAGACGGATGGCACATCGCAGGAGCAAAGCCGTTCTGTTCAGGCAGTACCCGGATCGACCGAGCCCTCATGACGGCGGAATGTCCCGATGGATACCGGCTCTTCGATATTTCGGTGGCTGAGAACGTCGTGAGGGTCCATCCCGGGTCGTGGCCCGCCGTCGGTATGGCTGATTCGCTGAGCGACACCCTTGATTTCGGAGGACCGCCCGTGCCGACGAACCATGCCGTCGGCCCACCCAACTTCTACTTCGACCGTCCCGGGTTCTGGTTCGGGGGAATCGGGGTCGCTGCCTGTTGGTACGGCGGCGCTCGTGGCCTCGTCGAACACGTGCTGCGAAGTGTCGGCCCGCATCCATCGGAGCTGCTCATGGTCGAGCTCGGACATGCGGTCGCCCACATCGAGGTGATGCGCCGCGCCATTGAGCAGGCTGCAGAGGAGATCGATGCCGATCCCGAGGATCGCACGGATACGGCCATGCGTCGAGCGCTCGTCGTCCGCCATCTCGTGCACCATGGATCGCAGCAGGTGCTGGTACATACCGCCGCCGCCGGGGGAGCCGGGCCTCTCTGTCATGACCCGCAACAGGCGCGACGGTCGGCAGATCTCTACGTGTACTTGGCTCAGCATCACGATGTGAAGGACGCGAACATCCTCGGCCATATGGCATGTGCGGGGTGGCCGTGGAGCTAGTCGTCGACGACCTGCACCCCGGGACGGACGAGCAGACGTGGCTCGGTGGAAGCCGCCTGGGCGCGCTCCTCCCGTTCCAGCAACGGCGGCCCGGGCGGCTCATCGTTGTCGCTCCGCACCCCGACGATGAGGTCCTCGCTGCCGGAGGACTGCTCCAGCAGATGCAGCAGGCCGACGTCGAAACCGTGCTGGTGGCCGTGACCGATGGTGGGGCTTCGCATCCCGGGGCTGGGATTCAGGGTCACGACCTGATGGCGAGACGCGTCGAAGAGAGGCAGGTCGCTCTTCGTCGCCTGGGATGTGGATCTGTGCGCGTGGAGCGTCTTTGCCTTCCCGACGGGTCCGTGACTGAGCAGAGTCAGTACTTGACCGGCGTCCTGAGCCGCCTGCTGAGGCCCGACGACCTTTGTGTGGCTCCGTGGCACTCCGACGGTCACCCGGATCACGATGCGACCGGGCGCGCAGCGATCGCAGCTGCCCGACTGACCCGGGCGCGCCTTCTCGAGTACCTGGTCTGGGCTTGGCACTGGGCCACACCAGACGATGCATTCATACCCTGGGGACGATGTCGTCGTCTGGACCTGCCGCGCCGGCAAATCGCACGCAAGCGCTGGGCGACGTATGCCTTCACCTCGCAGATCAGGACTCTCGACAATGACGACGCCGGGCTCCCGGTCTTGACTGACTCCGTGCTGCGACGGTTCTGGCGACCCTTCGAAGTCTTCATCGAGACGGAATCGTGACGTCGACCAACCGGTCATATTTCGAGGAGATGTACCGCGGTCAGGCCGACCCGTGGGATTTTGAAAAAAGTCTGTACGAACAACGGAAATACGCCGTCACTGTGGCCAGCCTGCCCAGGGCTCGCTATCGCTCCGCCTTCGAGCCGGGTTGCTCGGTGGGAGTGCTCACCGAGCAGCTTGCTCCCCGTTGTGACCGGTTGCTCTCGAGCGACATCATTCCCTCCGCGCTACGGCGAGCCGAGGGCCGGCTCCGCGGCTGGTCGAATGTCTGCTTCGAGGGGCGTTCCATCCCCGACCAGTGGCCACCTGGTCCGTTCGACCTGGTCGTGCTCAGTGAGATCGCCTACTACTTCGATCGAACCGACCTCGGTGCCGTCATGGACCGCGTCATTGAATCCACCGTCCCTCGTGCCCATGTCGTCGGCGTCCACTGGCTCGGCGAAACGGATTACCCCCTCAGCGGCGAGCTCACTCACCGGATCATCGCTGAGATTCCGGACCTTGTCACCGTCGTCCATCACCGCGAAGAGCAGTTCGTGCTCGACGTATGGGAGCGGCAGTGAGTCGAGAGGATCCTCGGAGAGCAGTAGGCGCGGTCGGTGTCGTGCTGCCCGTTCACGACGAGGAGGAGCTCCTTCCTGGCGCTCTCGAGGCGCTCGAGGTCGCTGTCAACGCGCTCGCGCCGACCATCTCGTGTCGAGTCGCTGTTGTCCTCGACGATTGCGACGACGCCAGTTCCGCCATCGCGTGTTCCTGGCGAGCCCGGCACGGCGGGCTGGTAATAGGTCGAATGTACAGAAGCGTTGGCCTGGCCAGGCACACCGGAAGCCTGGCTCTCTTGTCTCTCTGGCCGGACATGGATCCTGCACAGGTCTGGCTGGCGACCACGGACGCCGATTCGCAGGTACCACGGGACTGGCTGACGGTCCAGGTCGACGCCTACACGTCCGGTGCAGATCTGTGGGCGGGGAGGGTCCGCGTTGCCGAGCAGAGCGCAACGGTACGTCGTTGGACAAAGCGCTACGCGTCCGAACTCGGGCCGATCCATGGCGCAAGTCTCGGTTTCAGCGCCGCCCTGTATGAGCAGCTCGGGGGCTTTCGCAACCTGCGGAGTGGTGAAGATCGCGACCTCCATCATCGGGCTGCGTCGGCAGGCTTCCGCATCAAGCACGATCTCAGAGCAGCGGTAACGACAAGTTCTCGAAGAAAGGGGCGAGCCCCTGGAGGGTTCGCGAGTGTGTTGGACACCGCGGCAGAGGAGCAATTCGAGGCGAGTAGCCAATGGAGCTGAAAGAGCGCAGCCGATCTCACTAACATCACCGCCGGGGTGAGGAAGAACCGGCAGTCGAGGTCGCATCGCTGGTGGCTGAAAGGTCACCAGCGGCTGCTCCAGGTCTCATCACTTGTCGTCTGTTCTGTCTTGATGCTTTCTGTCGGGCCCGTTGCCGGTGTGGCGACGTCCTCCTCGGAGTCTTCCCGGATTGCCTGGTCGCCTTGTCCAAAGGCGACGGGCTATCTCTGCGGATCGCTGCAAGTACCGGCGGACTACGGGCAACCTTCGCGCGGAATGTTGCCTCTGGCGGTGATCGAGCATCCGGTGTCGGACAGCAAGGGGGTGATCGTGTTCAACCCCGGGGGGCCGGGAGAGAGCGGCGTCCTCATCCTTCCCATCCTGGCGTCGCTCGTCCCGAAATCGGTCGTCAGCCAGTTCACGTTGGTCAGCTTCGATGAACGTGGCACCGGGGCGAGCGATCCTCTTCTCTGTGGGCCGTCCCCTGCGGCCGCAGGGAGTGCCGTCGCTGGGACCTCGGCGGCGACCAAGACGTTTGCCGGCATAGACCGATCATGTCGTGCCCGATATCCCACCCTCTTCCCGACCGTCAACACCACGACGTCGGCTCGGGACATGAACGATCTTCGCGTGGCTCTTGGGTTTGACCGAATCAACTACTACGGTGTGTCCTACGGCACGGTCCTCGGATCCGTCTATAGGCAGCTGTTCCCGAGCCACGTGCGCTCGATGGTGTTGGACGGTGCAGTCGATGCCAATCTGAGTCTCCCCACGGACGCAACCTTGGAGGCGCCGGCGATCCAGACGGCGCTCGAGCATGCGCTCTCGAATTGCCCTGCCACGCCCGGGTGCACTCTCGGATCCGACCCCGTCAACTCCTATGAGCAACTAGCTGCGCAGCTCAGGCGCAGTCCGTTGCCGGCGCCTGGTGACGGAGACAACGCGCCGGTCACTGTCGGTGACTTGATGACCGCAACCTTGCTGTATCTCTCTGCCCCAACGTTCACCTCTGGATTCTTTCCCGCCCTGTCGGCGGCGGTGGCAGGAAACGGAGCTCCGCTGCGTGCTGTCGCGCTGGGCCTCGAGACCGATTTGAACGGAAACTCGCTGGTTGGTTCCCTCTGGAGCATCACCTGCAATGACGCTGAATCCCATCCGAACGGCACCCCCACTGCTTCCCTGGCTCGATCGCTGGGCAAGCGCTACCCCCTCGGCGGCGCTGAGGCCGTAGCGAACAACCTCATCGGCTGTCCGGAATGGAAAGGATCGGGTGGGGCCGTGGCACGTCTCGCTGCCATCCGAAGCCAGCCGCCGCCCTTGATTATTGGCAACACCTACGATCCCAACACTCCCTATGCCGTGGCCCAGAAGTTGGCTCCGGCCATCGGTGGGCGGCTGGTGACCTACGTCGGATACGGGCACAGCTGGCTCCTCAACGGATCAGCCGATGTCTGTATGCAGGTCGTCGTGAGCAACTATTTCCTTCGGGGTGCGCTGCCTGCCCCGGGTTCGCGTTGCGCCGCCTCGGTCTAGCTCCTCAATCCGGTGTGCGTGGATCCGCGGTACGCCAGCGTCTGGGGGCGGTCGGAGGTTGACGACGAAGCGACTACTGAACGTGCGTCACGACGACCGTGTTCGAGGTACGAACGCACGTACTCAGCTAGCCCCTTTGGCGAGAGTGGCATCGCGAACCCACCGTGACAGAAAAGCGCGCCTCAACGCTTGCTTGGCGGCAGAGAGCTGGGCTACTCGAGCGCGAGGTCCTGAGGCATCAACCCGTGGAGAAAGACCGGACCACCGAATATCGGCGTGTCAGTCAGTCGATGGGCGTTCCGGTACTCGGGCGAGCAAATCGCTGGCCCGTTCTATTCCCGCAGAGATGTACGGGCCGGCAGTGTCGAGTGCTTCTTCCAACAGCTCCCCGGCTCGCTCGAGCCCCGCAGAGATGTAGGGGCCGGCGGTATCGAGCGCTCCTTCTGCTACGTCGAGGGCGCTCTCGTTCGCTTGACGGAGGTATGGCGCAGCAAGCACTACCCCGGCCTTGGCCGCACTGATCGCTCTCTCATTCGCCTCTCGAGCCGCGTGGACTGCGGCTGCGTTGGCTCGCCGCGTTGCCACCTTGGCCGTCCTTCTCGCACGGCGGCCGGCCTTTCGACTTACATCGGCCGCCTTGGATGCCGTTTGATGCGCGTGGGCATCCGAGTGGGCGTGTGCTTCCGTCACCGAACTTGCCACCTGACGGACCCGACGCCGAGTCCTCCAGGCGACTGAAGGAGCGCCATCCGTGTCCACGGCCGCAAAGATCAGCCCACCGAGGAGCCCCAAATTCTTGAGGAGCTGCATCCTTTGCTCGGCCCGTTTTTCGGCATCGGGTTCTTCCCAAAATCGATGTCCGGTGTAGGTGGTGGGCACAATGGTCCCCATCAAGGCGAGGGCCGCGAGGCGTGGGAACTTTCCCAACGCCAGCAAGACACCGCCGCCGATCTGAACCGCCCCATTCAATCTGACCACCGTCGAGGCGTTCATCCCACCTGCCGTGAGGCCCGACTGACCCACCTCGGCCGCTTCGGTGTCTTCGACAGGATTTCGGATTGAACCCCACCCTTCGGCAATGAAGATCGACGCCAACAGAGGCCGGGCAATTCTCCGAGAAATAGTCACGAGTCAGTTATACCCCCTCTGGCTCAATGGTTCGCCATTGATTCGCAAGGTGTGGTCTCGGATTGGCTCTCCATGTTGAAGTCTCATACTGCGAAGTGCACCGTGATCCCACGGAACTGATCCCACGGAGCTCATCGGGTTCTGAAGGCCGCCGCCTTCATTTTGTGAGTGGGTCGACGCGTTCATGAGCCGACACGATAAACGGGGCTCGCAGCTGTCGTCATGGCCGCGGCGTCGAGGCGGCATGTCCAGCCGAAGGCTTTGTCGTGATTCTCGTCACTGAGAACCTCGCCCTTGCCAGAGCGAGCGGAGGAAGGTGCCAGAGGGCTGCTGCTTGGCGACAAGTCCAGTACGTGTCCACCAGAATCAACCATCATTGGAATTGCTACCCCGGTAGCGCGTGGCTCACCCCAAATCTGAGAAAAGATTCGCCATTTCGGTGTGTGCGCACAGCCGGGGATTCGGCCGTCCATGTCTCGAACCCCGGTTCTTGGGGACTCAAAGCAAATCGAGCGCGGTGCCGGATTTGATGGCCTGTCACCGGGTATGACCAACGATAAGCCGTCGGGGGAGAGGAGACGTAATGCCCGTCGAGAGTGCCCACGTGAAGAGCGAGCGCCAGTCTCAAGCACTGAAAGAAAAGTGGACGTTCTGGGAACGGACGGCTCGATTCGCCGCCTCGCCGCGGGCTTCCAGCCATGGGAGTGAGAATCCCAGGACACACGGGAGTTCATACCAAGGCGGGACCAGCGCCCAACAAACGGCGGCAGTTCGCAGCAGTGGGAAGACATCAGCGCGGGTGCCGCTGAGTTCACTCGGCCGAGATCGCGTGGCTTCTCAAGTCGCGGCTGCCGTTGAGGCACGCCGCATGGTGCCACGGCGGAACATGTGGACCGGAAATGAGCGAGCGTGTCATGCCTGAAATTGGCGTGTTTCTTTCGAGTGAGGAGCACGATGAACGTGCATTGCTGCAGATCGGGCGTGAACAGGAGGGGCTCTTCTCGTCGTATGCCCGAGAGATCGCTCCCCGCCTGGGGCTCTGAGGCACGCAGTGGTCGTGTCTCCGGCCACCGGCTCCGAGCAGGAGTCCGTGGCCCAGCGTGACAATCGCAATCTGACCGACCTGCTTCAAGAATTGCGGGTAGCCGGCTTGGGCGTGCAGATGCTCTTTGGTTTCTTGCTTGCCTTGCCGTTCACCACGCGTTTCGCACAGCTCAATGAAGCCCAGCGGGTGCTGTACCGGGTGAGTGTGCTGAGTGCTGCGGCGGCGACCGCGCTGCTCGTCGGCCCAGTCGCATATCACCGTTGGGTGTTCCGGCGGCATCAGAAATCAAAGTTGCTCCGTCTGGCCAACGTCGAAGCTCTGCTCGGCCTGGCCATGGTGGCGACATCGTTGGCGTGTGCCATCGTGCTCATCTTCAGCTTCGTCGGCAGCGGGTGGGTCTTCTCCGTCCTCCTTGCAATCGTGATCGCGAGCTTTTGGTTTCTCTGGTTTGCTCTGCCTCTCTTTGAGAGGTTGACCTCGGACCGCTCGTAGCCACCTGGGCGCTGGGTACCCTCTGGGCGCCTCGTTAGCCGACCCACCGTGGTCAGAACTCTGCGCGTATCCGCCGTAGGCTCTGCGTGAGAAGACGGCTCACCTGCATCTGACTTACGCCAATACGTTTCGCAATCGCTGATTGGCTCATTTCGTCGACAAACCGCATACGAAGAAGATCCTGTTCGAACGAGGAGAGCCCCTGGAGAGCCTCTGCGAGAACCGAGCGGGTGTCGACGCGATTCATCTCGTCCTCATCCTGGTCCAACGGCGCGGTTTCGATGAATTCATCGCTGCCGTTGTCAAGCGAATCGGACCGATACATACGGCCGGCTTCGATTGCCTCGAGCACCGATGCGTGCGGTTCTCCGATGGATTCCGCGATCTCCGCAACAGTTGGGCTCCGTCCAAGTTCGTGTGTCAGCGCTTCGACCTGATGTCCTATTTCTAAATAGAGCTCTTGAACTCGGCGCGGAGCGCGTACAGACCAGCCTTTGTCCCGAAAGTGACGTTTTAGCTCGCCAACCATCGACGGTACGGCAAAGGATGTGAACTTGGCGCCCCGATCTGGATCAAAACGCTCAACCGCATTCACCAACGCCATGCAGGTGACCTGATAGAGATCGTCGTAAGGCTCACCACGATGAGCGAATCGGCGGGCGAGATGGTGAGCGAGGCCCAGGTGACTCTCGACAATGGCGTCCCGCAGCTCGACGCGGTGCGTCCGGATCAGTTCTCGGAACCGCTCCATTTCTTCGTCGGAGTTAACGAATGGCTGGTCCACGACGGTGGCTCTTCTTGTTTGGCTCCATGTGCGGCGGGAGATGGGCTGTGTCGTGGGCTCTGCGATGCGGTTGCTCGATTCGGTCTCATCAACGGCGGCTTTCAGCCTGGTCGAGGAGAACCGAAGGGTCAATCACCCGATCGGGTGATTTGTAATCGTCCCCAACCAACCGTGAGCTGTCGCCCTCTCATGGACTGAGCCGATGAACCTGTCGCCCATGACTGACGTGCTTCGTGCGCTTTGCGAGCTCGCTCATGGTCCACTTCAAAGGACGGACCGTGGACCTCATAAGTCCGAGGATTCGTGTTCCGCAAACGGTTGCCGCCGCCACCGTCCTGGAAGGGCAGTCCGGTGGCCGGCCCTTATGTGAGTTCTGACGCTTCTTCGACTGTCAGCTCCGCGGCCGGATCGGACTCGAGGCGCTCATCAGGAATAGGCTTACCGGAGCGAATGGAGGAGCCATATGTGCCGGCCCTCAGTCGCTCTTCGGCCCGAGCGATTGCAGCCAGTCGATCTTGAAGCTCAAACCTGACAGAACTGTCGACGCCCTCGGTGGTGAGAGGTTCGGCTGAGTCGAACATGTCGCCGGGCTGATTTGCCGCCTCGCGGTCGGCTGTGCCTGCTTCCACAATTTCTGCCAACAGCTGCTCTGTGCGGGCACGCTCGGCGCGCAGCAATTCCTTTGCCTTGGCGTCCTCCATTGATTCGTGGCCCCTTTCAATTCTCTACCGCGAATCTACTTAACCCGCTGTTAGAGAACCATTCCTCGAGCGTTGCGCTAGGTCGGTACGAATGCCTGCCTCGACCCGTGAAGTCCAAGGGCACTCTGGACGAGGTCCAGACCTGAACGATGTCCCAGCTTTTGGGCGGTGCGAGAGCAGTGGGGGTCATCGTCATCTTGGTCAACAGCGAACCAGGCAACGCGCACGGAACCGAGTGGCATGCTCCTCGACCGGGTTATCGCCCGATAGAGGTTTCCAGACCAAGAAACTGCAACGTTGTGCGTGCCGTAACCGGACCCACCGCAACGGATGCCGGCGGTAGGCATCACCTGGTCGGGACCAAACGAGGTGGGACGAAATCGTGTGTCATTGATCGAAAAATGGTCCCTGCAAACAGTCCTGCAGGCTGGACGGCGCTCGACTATCGACGGCGCGACGAAGTGTTGAGAGCGATTGCGTCCTGGAGTAGGGCGCCCAACGCCTTTTGGTTGATTCGTTCGCCTTTGTGAATGTCAATGGCACGTCTGACATTGCCCTCCAGACTGGAGTTGAAAAGGCGGGCTGGATCCGCAAGGGACGCGCCCTTCGCAAAGGTGAATTTCACCACGCTCTTGTAGGTCTCACCCGTGCAGATGATTCCGTCGTGCGACCAAACAGGAGTCCCTCTCCACTTCCACTCCTCGATCGCGTCGGGATCAACTTGCTTTATCAGAGAGCGGATTCGAGAGAGCGTCTCGCCTCGCCAATCTCCGAGCTCCTTGATCTTGGATTCGATCAGCCTTGACGCATTCCCGCCTTGCCGTGCGGCGCTTGTCTGCTTGGCGGCCTTCTTGGCCGGTGCCCGCTTGGCGGCCTTCTTGGCCGGTGCCCGCTTGGCGGCCTTCTTGGCCGGTGCCCGCTTGGCGGCCTTCTTGGCCGGTGCCCGCTTGGCGGCCTTCTTGGCCGGTGCCCGCTTGGCGGCCTTCTTGGCCGGGACCCGCTTGCTAACCATCCGCACCTCCTTCTCGAGTGAAACCGTTGACGACGACTGTTCAGTATTTCAGCCGTGCAAATGCTCGAGGAGTGATACCGAGGATCGTCGGTCGTCTGCGTTGGGTCAACAAGGGCTCTCCCAGTCCTGTGGGTGTGGCTTGGTTGCACGGGTCTTCGAACGCTTCAGCCACCCGATGGCTGAGCCGTACGCTGACGTTGCAGACCGACCTGAGCGGGCCGTGCATGTCTGTGCCGTCAGGGACGGGATGGGAGCGGCGGTGCTGAGGCGCTCTCACGCTCACGCGGGCTCTCTCGGGTGAGCACTGCGGTATCGTCAATTTTCTGCTTGCGCCGAGGTTGCCACGGCTCGCGGCATCGATGCGCCTCGAGCGCGGCGCCGTGATCGTTCGCCGGAGCGTCCGGTCGGCTGGGATGATCTGCTCCACCATGGTTCGGAGCTGCTCGGGACGCGGCTCGCCTGCATCTCGTCGTACTCGTCGGGCGGCACGCCGACGCGGCCGAGGTCCCTGTCGTCGAACTCAGACCCGCTCCAGGCGAACCAGGATGGGCCGTCGACGGCCCGGCCCCTCGACCGCATTGATCGGGGCGACCAGTTGAATCTGTGCCGGCGCGTCGAGTTCGTATCCGATGAACGGCATTGGTCGCCACCTCTCGCACCAGTCGCCAGCAGATGAGGTCCAGGCAGCTGGTGTCTGCGTTCCTTCAGGTTCGGCCCGTGCCATTGGCGGTGACCTATGAATTGCCCGTCACCCGGCACAGTCCCCCGAGATCGATTGGCCGCCCACGTCCGACGTCGGTGCGAACCGGGGGCCCCGCCGGCCTGGGCGGATCAACGTCGGTCGGCGTTCGTGACCCAACCGCGGCGGGCGCTCCGGCTAAGTTCTGCGGTGTTCTGCGGTACCCAGCCGCCCCGATTCGGAAGCAAGGTAGGACGTGGAGCATATTCTCGGGCCCCTGAGCCACGCGACGGTTCTCGGCGCGAGCTTCGAGCACTTCTTGGGCCAATGGGGCTATGCGGGAATCTTCGTCCTGAGCTTCATCTCGGCCATGGGACTCCCGGTCGGCGCCGAGGTGGCGGTGATCTATGGCGGTGTCCTGGCCAGCGGTCAGATCCCGGGCGAGGAGCCACTCAATATCGTCGCCGTGATCGTGGTGGCCGTCGTCGCTGAGCTGCTCGGCGACATCGCCGGGTACTCGATCGGCAAGTTTGGCGGGAGACCCCTGGTCGACCGCTTCGGCAAATTCCTCCTGCTCACCCACAAGGATCTCGATCGGGCCGAGGCCTGGTTCGCTCGGCGTGGCGAACCCTTCGCTCTCTTCGGGCGTTTCATTCCCCTGCTGCGCTCCTTCGTGTCCTTCGCCTGCGGGCTCGGCGAGATGGCGTTCGGCAAATTCATGCTCTACACGTTCATCGGTTCGGCCATCTGGGCCACTGGTCAGGCCTTTTTGGGCTATAGCCTGGGAGCCAGCTACGAGCACGTCCTCAAGGCGTTCAACAGCGCGGGCTACGTGTTGGGTGGCCTCTTCGTTCTCGCGGTGATCGTGGCGCTGGTGTACCGCTTCCGGGAGTATCGCAAGCAGACGGCCGAGCAGGCATCCGGGCCTGTACGTCGATGACACACGTACGTCGATGACACACGTACGTCGATTGCACCCGTACGTCGATGACGCCCGTAGGTCGATGACACAAGTACGTCGATGACAGGTGGCTCCGCCCCGGGCTGAGCCCGGACTCAATACCCGGATCGAAGGTCACGATGACGGGGCCTCTTGTCGTCCTCGTCCCTTTGATGCGGGACCTCGTCCCTTTGATGCGGGACACGCGTCCCAGGGCTGACAATGACCGCGGCTGGTCCGGCACGGACCCTCGGGTCGAGGCCAGGCCGGAGACCCCGGGATCCAGGCCGGCGGTGGTGCGGGGCGGGTATCCAAGTCACCTGCAACCAGAATGCGACAGAACGCAGCAAAGACCTGGTCAGTGGCGAAAGAAGGGCAGGAATTCCACCACGAAAAAGGCCAAATGACTCAGACGAGGGAACCACGGACATTGATCAAGAATTGCCCCGGTGATACGTTCCCCCGAACGATCGGGGGGAAAAGGCGGTATGGAATTGCTGCGCGGCAGAACTCGGTCTTCACGTCGGCGTGGGGTCCGATGGGGTGCGACCCTGACCGGTGCGGTCGCCCTGTTTGTTCCGCTGCTGGTGCTGCAAGGGCCCGCCCAGGCTGGAGCCGGGCAGGCCGGCGGCAAGAGCGCCAAGTACATCGTCTCGTCGGTCTCGGGGATGTTGTCCTCGGGGTCGCTCTCAACGGTGACGAGTGCCGCGGCCGGTGTGGACCCGTCGGTCAACGCCGATCTCTCGCCCGTCGACGCCGCCACGGCGCAGCTCGACCCGTCTCAAGTGTCGTCGGTCGCCGCCGTGCCCGACGTGGTCGTGACTCCGAACGTTCCGGTGCAGGTCCAGGACACCGTCGGCGATCCGGGACGAGCGCCGGCGGCGGTCTTCCCCGAACAGACCGGGGCGTCGCAGCTGTGGACCCAAGGCGACACGGGTCAGGGCGTCAATGTGGCCGTGCTCGACACGGGCATCTCGCCGTTGCCGGACTTCGCGGGGCGCCTGGTCGACGGCGTCGACCTGAGCGGCGGCCATAACCCCTGGAACGACCAATACGGTCACGGCACGTTCGTGGCGGGTCTCATCGCCGGTGACGGGGCGTCCTCGAACGGTCAGTACATGGGAGAAGCTCCCGGAGCCGGCCTCGTCTCGGTCAAGGTCGCGGGGGCGACCGGGAAGACCAACCTCCTCTCGGTGATCGAGGGTGTCGGGTGGACCATTGCCCATGCGGCGAAGGACAACATCGGGGTCCTCAACATGTCGTTGGGCTACCTCCCGCTCACCTCGACCGTCCTCGACCCCCTCGATCAGGCGGTCGAGAAGGCGTGGGAGGCCGGCATCACGGTCGTGGTGTCCGCCGGCAACTCGGGCCCGGGCAACGGGACGATCCTCGCCCCGGGTGACGACCCCTTGGTCATCACCGCGGGAGCCGTCGACGACGGGGGTCAGGTGGACCCGACCCAGGACACCATGGCGACTTTCAGCAGCGCCGGCCCGACCAACCCCGACGGCTGGTTCAAGCCCGACCTGGTGACGTCGGGCCGTTCGGTCGTGAGCCTGCGCGACCCAGGTTCCACCATCGACGTGCAGAACCCGTCCGCCGTGGTCGGCGCGGCGAACTTCGTCGGCTCGGGCACCTCGTTCAGCTCGGCGATCACGGCCGGCGCCGCCGCCTTGCTGCTCTCGGCCGACCCCGGGTACGACCCCGACACCGTGAAGGGCACGCTGCTCGGCACGACCGACCCTGGCCCGGTGGGCAACCCGTTCGTGGACGGGCACGGCGATCTCGACGTGGCCAACGCGGTCGCCTCTCCGGCCATGACCTTGTCCCAGTCGCCGCCGCCCCAGGCCACGGCCATGGGCGGCGCCGTCTCGCTCGCCGTGAGCGGGGAGGGCTCATCGTGGAACCCGGCCAACTGGAGCGGGCCGGACTCGAACGGATCGGCCTGGAACGGATCGGCCTGGAACGGATCGGCCTGGAACGGGTCGGCCTGGAACGGATCGGCCTGGAACGGATCGGCCTGGAACGGGTCGACTTGGAGCGGATCGGCCTGGAACGGATCGGCCTGGAACGGATCGGCCTGGAACGGATCGGCCTGGAACGGGTCGGCCTGGAACGGGTCGGCCTGGAACTGATCGGCCTGGACTGATCGAGGAGGGCTCGACCAGGACACCCGCCGACGGGTTCGGACGAACGCCACGGAGACGGCAGGCACAATGGACACTCGAGTCTCGTGAAACTTCCGAAGGCATCGCGGGTGGTCATCGCGGCCTGGGCCCTGGCCGGCCTGGTCGCGTTCGGCATCGGGCTGGACCGGACCCTGGCCGGCGGTTGGCCCGGGTCCACGGCGATCTGGTTCACCGCGGTCTTCGGCGTGCTCATGGCGGTCAGCTGGATCTGGCCCATCACGCTCTACATCGGCGGCGAGTCGGACGCCATCGACTTCGACGAGGGGTTCCTGGTCCTGTTCCTCCTCCTCGTCCCGGCGTCCATGTCGGTGCTGGTCTTCGCGGCGGTGACCGTCGCGGCCCAGGCCATCAAGCGGCGGCCGTTGGCCAAGTCGATCTTCAACGTGGGCCAGGTCGTGACCTCGGCGGGCGTGGGTGCCCTGGTCTTCGTGCTCCTCCACGGATCCAGCGACACGGTCGGCTACGCCAAGGTTGGTGCGGCCATCGTTGCCGCGCTCTGCTACTTCGTCGTGAACACCGGATCCATGGTGACGATCATGGTCACGCTGGGGACACCCTGGCGCAAGGTGGTGTTCGCCGGCATCGAGGGCAAACTCCTCATCGCCGCCGGCGGCATCTGTCTCGCCATCCCGGCCGGCTTGCTGCTGGCCCAGCACCCGCGCTACCTGCCCGTGGCCTTGTTGCCCGCCGTCATCTTGCGCTTCGTGGGCGCCGGCCACTTCTACGCCCGGCACGACCGGGCCCGCCTGCACGGGCTCTTCGAGGCCACGCTCGACGTCAACCGCAGCAGGGGGATCGACGAGACCAAGGCGGCGGTCCTCAACGCGGCGTCCAGCCTGCTCCGTTCGCCTGACGCCTCGCTGGGTGTCGGCGAGCCCGAGGACGACGAGCTGGCCGCCCCGATGGCCGTGGGGGACGAGGCCCTGTGGCTGCGCGTGGCCGGGCGCAGCCAGACCGAGCCCTTCGACGAGGCCGACCAGACCCTGATCGAGGCGCTGGCCTCGGTGGGTTCCGTTGCCCTGGCCAACACGAGCCTCTACGCCGAGGTGCAGCAGCAGAAGGACAAGCTCGCGATCATCACGAGCAGCCTCGGCGAGGGCGTGTGCGCCATCAGCGAGACCGGGGAGATCAGCTTCTTGAACCCGGCCGGCGCCAGCATGCTGGGCTGGTACACCGTCGGCGCCGGTGAGGACGACGGCCCGATACTGCCCGCCCACGAGACGCCGCGCTTCCTCCTCGACCCGGCCATGCGGGCCATCGCGCTGCGCCGCAACGTCACCAGTTACGACACCCGCTTCGACCGGCCCGACGGCTCGCACTTCCCGGTGACGATGACGGCCTCGCCGGTCGTCGGCGGCTCGGTGCCGTCGGGGGCGGTCATCGTGTTCCGGGACACCTCGGAGCGCAAGGCCTTCGAGGAGCAGCTGGCCCGCCACGCCTTCCAGGACGCGCTGACCGGCCTGGCCAACCGGCGCCTCCTGCTCGACCACCTCGACCACGCGCTCTTGCAGGCTGATCGCAACGGCAACCAGGTGGGTGTGCTGTTCTGCGACGTCGACCGCTTCAAGGTCGTCAACGACAACCTGGGCCACCAGGTGGGCGACGAGCTTCTGCGGGTGATCGGCGAGCGCCTGCGTCGCGCCGTGCGGCCCGGCGACACGCTCTCGCGCTTCGGGGGGGACGAGTTCGTCATCCTGCTCGAGGGCATCATGTCGCCCGATGACGCCAGAGACGTGGCCAACTCGGTCCTCGGCGCGCTGCACGACCCGATCGTGCTCAGCGCGGGCCACGAGATCGTGACGACGATGAGCATCGGCATCGCGCTGAGCGAGTACGGAAAGTCGCGCGACGACCTGCTCCACGACGCGGACGTGGCCATGTATCGAGCCAAGGACCGGGGCCGTGGGGGGCAGGTCGCCATGTTCGACATCGCCCGCATGGGCGGCCGTTCGGTCGGCCGCCTCGATCTGGACACCGCGCTGCACCATGTGGTCGAGCGGGGCGAGGTCGAGGTCCACTACCAGCCGCTGGTCGCGCTCGCCGACCGACGCATCCTGGGGGCCGAAGCGCTGGTGCGCTGGAACCACCCGGACCACGGAATGCTCCTGCCCTCCCAGTTCATTCAGCTGGCCGAGGACAACGGCACCATCCTGCCCATCGGACAGCTCGTCTTGGAGCAGGCCTGCCGCCAGGTCAGGCAATGGTCGCAGCGATTCGGGACCAGTCTGCAGATCGGGGTCAATCTCTCCGCCCGCCAGTTCCAGCAGGTGACCCTGGCCGACGACATCGCTGAAGTGCTGCGGACCACCGGCATCGAACCTTCACAGCTGTGCCTCGAGATCACCGAGAGCCTGGCCATGGACGACGTCGAGCTCACGACCAGCATTCTGAGGCGGCTGCACACCGTCGGGGTCCGCCTGGCGATCGACGACTTCGGCACGGGGCACTCCTCGCTCGGCTACCTGGCCCGGTTCCCGATCGACGTCGTCAAAATCGACCAGAGCTTCGTGCGCGACATCGACAAGGACCCGGTGAAGTCGGCGATCGTCTCCGCCGTGGTGGCGCTGTCCCAGGCCATCGACTCGACCACGGTGGTCGAAGGGGTGGAGACGGCGGCACAGCTCGAGGAGTTGCGGAGACTGGGCTGCGACGTGGCTCAGGGCTTCTACTTCGCCCGCCCGGTGTCGGCCGCCGCGTTCGAGCGGCTGCTGACGGCGAGTGCGAGCCCGAACACCACGGCGGGCCCACCCGACCTGCGCGTCGTGCGGGGCCGGGAGGTCGCCGCCGGATAGGGGCCGGGGCGATCGCCTCACCACCTCGCAGTACGCTCTGACCCAATGGTTGACGGCAGCGCCACGAGCCGAACGAACTTCGATGCGGGGGCCGACGACCGTCCACTGCGCGTCCTCATGGCCAAGGTGGGTCTGGACGGACACGACCGCGGTCTGCGCGTCGTGGCCCGTATCCTGCGCGACGCCGGCTGCGAGGTGGTCTATGCCGGCCTGCGCCAGTCACCCGAGAGCATCGCGGCCATGACGGTGCAGGAAGACGTCGACGTGGTGGGCGTGTCGATGCACAACGGGGCCCACCTCACCCTGGCGCCCGCAGTCGTCGGCGCCCTGCGCCAGGCCGGGCTGGAGACGCCGGTGGTGGTCGGCGGGATCGTGCCGGCGGGCGACGTGGCGGTCCTGCTCGCCGACGGGGTGGCGGCGGTGCTCGGGCCCGGCGCCTCGAACGAGGAAGTGGTGGCCACCGTGCGGGCCGCGGCGTCCTCGGCGAACTAGCCGGCGGTCGTCTGGAGCAGCGCCTGCTGGAGGAGCGGCACGACCTCGTGCCAGTCGGCCACGATGCCGACGTCGCAGTGGTCGAAGACCGGCGCGCTGCGGTCCCGGTTCACGGCGAGGATGGTGCCCGCACTGCGTACGCCGACCACGTGGTTGAACTTCCCGCTCAGGCCGACGGCCACGTAGAGGCGCGGCGCAATCGAGCGCCCGGTGATGCCGACCTGGCGGGCCCGGGGCGCCCATCCCTTGTCGGTCACCTTGCGGGTGGCGGCCAGTTCGGCTCCGAGCACCGCAGCGAGAGGTGCGAGCTGCTCGTACTCGTCGGGGGCCACGCCGACGCCCACGCCGATGACCACGTCGGCCCGGGCCAGGGTCTCGACGTCGTCGTTGCGGCGCTCCTCGAGGAGCCGGACCTGATCGAGGGCAGGCACCTGGCGGGTGGTGGTCGTGGCGGCCGTAACGCTCACCGGCGCCGTCAGGGGGAGAACGCCCGGACGGACCGTCACCATCGAGGTCGTGCTGCGGCAGGTGATGTCGGCGACGAGCGCGCCGGCGAAGGCCGGCTTGGCCGCCACGAGCGTGCCGTCGCCCGGGCTCGACAGGGCGACCGCGTCGCCCACCAGGCCCGAACCGGTGGCCGCCGCGGCCCGGGCTGCCACCTCCCGGCCGAACGAGGTGCTCGGGGCGAGGAGGGCCCAGGGTTTGCGCTCGAGGACGTACTCGGTCACGGCCCGGGCCACGTCGCCCGCCAGCGCCGAGCCGACCAGCGTGCAGAGGACGTCGACGCCGGCGGCGGCGCTTCCGCTGTCTTCCGAGGCGGCCGCGCCCGGCGCGAGGGCCTCGACCGTGCCGCCGACGAGCCCGGCCAGCCACACCGCCGCACCGACCAGCTCGGCGCCCACCCCGGGTCGGCCCGGTTCGAGCAGGACGGCCAGCACCCGGTCGCCGGGGGCGCGCTCGGCGCGGATTCGCTCGGGCGAACCGGCGCGTGCCGCCGAGACGGTGAGCGCGCCGCGCTCGGCCAGGGTCCGGACAGCCAGCTGGACCTGCTCGTCCACCGGGCCATCGAGCACCCGCCGCGCGCGGCTGTGCTCCATCGGGTGGGTCGGGCCGACCACGGTCGGGCTGCCGGGCTCGCCCCAGGGGCCGGCGCCCAGCTCGGCGGCACCGATGCGGGTGATCCGCTCGGCGGGCACGGCGGCCCGGCCCTCGGGGTTCACCTTGCACGGGTCGCACAGCCGCTCGGCCACCGACAGGACGGCGGGCAGCTGCACCTCGACTTCCGACTCGCCGTCGTCCAACTCGAGCTCCAGGCGGACCCACCCACCTCGGTCCTCGAGTTGCTTGACCCCGCCGGCGAAGGGCAAGCCGAGGAGCTCGGCCAGTTCCGGTCCGACCTGGCCGGTCTCGCCATCGAGCGAGTTGCGACCCACCAGCACGAGGTCGTAGGGGCCGCTGCCTTCGAGCGCGGCGGCCAGGGCCCGGGCCGTGGCCAGCGTGTCGGAGCCGGCGAAGGCCTCGTCGCAGACGTGGAGCCCGCCGTCGGCCCCCCAGGCCACCGCCTCGCGCAACACGTCCTCGGCGCTGGGCGGACCGAGCGTCAGCGCCGTGCAGGTCCCACCCGTCTCACGGGCCAGCGTGACCCCGTGGGCCACGGCCCGGCGGCAGTAGGCGTTCATCTCGAGCTCGAGACCGTGACGTACCAAGCGGCCCTCCTCGAGGCGCATCGACTCGGCCAGCGGGATCTGCTTGGCCAGGGCCGCGACCCGCAGCGGACGGCCGACGGCGCGGTCCGCCGCGTTCACACGCCGGGGCCGCCGGCCCGGGTCAGCACCCGCTCGTCCACGGGCTCGTCGACGGCGGGTGTGTACACGTAGCGCTTGCCCCGGGTCCACGAGGCGGCGGCCGCGGCCAGGCTCATCACGATGGCGAAGTCGAAGGCGGCGTGGAGACCCTTTTGGAAGGGACTGGCGATCAGGCCCGGGAAGAAGCCGCGCTGGGCCAGTGCCGCCTGCTGGCTCGCGCTCAGGTGGGCGATGGTCTGCGCCCCGACCAGGTGCTGCACCGGGTTGTAGCCCAAGAAGGCGGAGAACAGCGTCGAGATCGGCGGCAGGTTCGACGCCCGGTCCGCCACGGGCGCGGGCACGCCGTGGGCCAGCAGCCCGGCGGAGACGTTGTGGGGGAGCGCGGCCGACAGGCCGAGGATCATCAGCGAGAAGAAGATGCCGATGGAGATCACCTGGGCCGAGTTCTGGAACGTGGTGTTCATGCCCGACCCGGCACCACGGTGCTCGGGCGGCAGCGAGTTCATGACCCCGGTGCGATTGGGCGCACCGAACGACGCCATGCTGAAGCCGGTGAAGAAGAGGATGACCGCGAAGCCCGGGTAGGAGAAGTTGATCGGGAGCGCCTCGAGCAGGAGGAAGCAGATGGCGGTGGCGATCATGCCGCCGGTGGCGAACGGTCGCGGTCCGTAACGGTCGGACAGCACACCAGAGATGGGACCGGCGATGAACATGCCGACGGTGAGCGGGATCATGGCGATGCCGGCCCACAGCGGGGTGGAGGAGAACGAGTACCCGTGCAGCGGCAGCCAGATCCCCTGGAGCCAGATGATCAGCATGAACATGAGGCCGCCCCGGCTGATGGCGGCCAGGAAGCTGGCGAAGATGCCGGCGGTGAAGGCGCGGATCTTGAACAGGCCGAGCGTGAACATCGGCTCGCGCACCCGCAGCTCGATGATGCAGAAGGCGACGAGAAGGACGACGCCCAGCGTCAGGGTGAAGATGACCCGCGGGCTGGTCCAGCCCATGGCGTGCCCGCCGTAGGGCTCGATCCCGTAGGTGATGCCCACCATGATGCTGACCAGTCCGAGGGCGAAGGTGGCGTTCCCCCACCAGTCGATGTGGGCCGAGCGGCGCTGGCCCAGCTCGCGCAGCTGCAGGTAGCCCCAGATGGTGGCGAAGAGCCCGATGGGCACCGACACCAAGAAGATGAGGCGCCAGTTGATCGGGGCCAGGATTCCACCCAGGATCAACCCGAGGAACGAGCCGCTGAAGGCCGCCGCCTGGTTGACGCCCAGGGCCATGCCCCGTTGGTTCTCGGGGAAGGCGTCGGTGAGGATGGCGGCCGAGTTGGCCATGAGCATGGCCGCCCCCACGCCCTGGAAGATGCGCATGATGATCAGGTACATCCCGGCGGCGTCGCCGGTCAGCCAGCACACACTGAGGGCGAGCGAGAAGAAGGTGAAGACGGCGAAGCCCAGGTTGTACATGCGGACCCGTCCGTACATGTCGCCCAGCCGGCCGAGCGTCACCACGAGCACGCTGGTGGTGACGAGGAAGCCCAGGATCATCCAGAGCAGATAGAAGCTCTGGCCCGGTTGCAGAGGGTCGATGCCGATGCCCCGGAAGATGTCGGGCAACGAGATCAAGACGATGGACCCGTCGATCGTGGCCATGAGCATGCCCAGGGTGGAGATGAACAGGGCCACCCACTTGTAATTGTCGGGCAGCGGACCGGTCGGGTCGGGGCGGCGCAACCAGGCGGGTCGGGCCATCACCCCCGCACCAGCCCGGAGGTCGGGCAGGCCGCGGCTGACCGGTGTCGGGACATGCCGCGGCGAGGGGGCGAGGCGTTTGATAAGACCAAACTATCGCGGGAGGACCGGCCCCGACTCGCGCTTCAGCGACCCAGCGCCGCGCCCTCCGGACTACGCGGGTCGGAGGCACCGAGGACGTGCGACGTCCCGTCGACCGAGGTCACCGCGATGATCTGCGCACACCCCACGGCGGTCGGGTCGAAGGCCCGGATGGCCCGGACCTGGTGCCCGCGTTCGCGTAGGCCGTCCATCCACCCCGGGGGCGCGTCCGCCTCGGCCAGCACGGTCAGGTCGTCACCCCACCACAGGCGGAACGGGCCGGCAGCCGGCGCGTCGAGGGACATGCGGGGGGCCGAGACGGCCCGCGCCGGGTCCTCGCCGGCCCGGAGCATCCGGGCCAGCAGCTGCACGAGGATCTGGGGCTGGGCGTCGCCGCCCATGGCGCCGAGGAGGTGGCTGAGCGACCCGTCCCCCGAGGTCACCAGCATCGGGGAGAGGGTGTGGGGCGGCCGCCGACGCGGGCCGACCTCGGCCGGGTGGCCCTCGACGAGCGAGAAGCCGACACCCCGGTTGTGCAGGAAGATGCCGGTCGACGGTTCCAACAGGTGCGAGCCGAAGCCCAGCGCGTTCGATTGGGTGAGCGACACCCCGAGGCCGTCCCCGTCAATGGCGCACAGGTGCGTGGTCTTCCCCTCCCCGACCCGGGCGATCGAAGGCCCGACCGAGCCGGCGCCCGTGGTCACGTCCGGCGCGGCGGCACGGACCGCCGAGATGCGGGCGGCGGCGGCCTCGAGCCGGGCCGGGTCGAGGAGGGCGGTCCCGTCCGCGCCGTCGAAGAGCACGTCGGGACGGTCGTGCCCGACGGCGCGCCAGGATTCGACCATCACGTGGGCCCAGGCCGGGTCGTCGGGATCGGTGCCCAGTCCGGCCGCCTCGGCCACGGCGGCGCCGGCCAGGGTCAGGTAGCCCTGCGAGGGCGGGGGCACCGTCCACAGCTCATGGCCCCAGGCGCCGGTGCGCAGGGGATCGCACCACTCGCCCACCGACGTCTCGAAGTCACCCGGCGCGAAGTGCCCGGCGCCCAGATCCAAGAGTCCCCGTCCGAACTCGCCCCCGTAGAAGCCGGAGCGCCCCTCCGCCGCCAGGGCGCGGAGCGTGCGGGCGATGCCCGGCAGGCGCACCCATTGGCCGATGTCGAGGGGACCGTGGGGACAGAGCTCCCCCGCGCCGGGGAGGTCGTGCACCAGGTGGCTGGCCAGGGCCAGCATGATCGAGGCCGGGAAGCCGTCCTCCGCCAGCTCGATGGCCGGGGCCAGCACCTCGGCCCAGGGGCGCCGGCCGTAGCGCTCGTGCAGGGCCAGCCAGCCGTCGACGGCGCCGGGCACCTCCACGCTGCGGATGTCGCCCCGCAGCGGCATGGTGGCCAGCCCCTCGGCCCGCAGGCGCGCCGGGTCGGATCCCGAGCCGGCTCGACCCACGCCGAGCAGCGCCTCGGGCGCCGACCCGGGTGCGCTGACCATGGCCAGCATGTCCCCCCCGAGGCCGCAGAGGTGCGGCCCCACGACCGCCATGGCGGCGGCGGTGGCGACGGCGGCATCGGCGCCCGAGCCGCCCTGGGCCAGGACCGTGATCCCGGCCGACACGGCGAGCTGATCGGCGGCGGAGACCAGACCACGGGCGCCCGTGCGCGGGGCGAAGGGAGCGAGCGGAAGGCTCATCTCACAGGACCACCACGGAGCGCAGGACCTCGCCCCGCTCCATGCGGCTGAAGGCCCCCTCGACGTCGTCGATGCCGATCGTCTCGGTCACGAACCGGTCGAGGTCGAGGCGCCCGTCGAGGTACAGGTCGACGAGCACCGGGAAGTCGCGTGACGGGAGGCAGTCGCCGTACCAGCTCGGTTTCAGCGCCCCGCCGCGGCCGAAGAACTCGATCATGGGCAGGTCGATCTTCATGTCGGGTGTCGGCACACCGACCTGGACCAGGGTCCCGGCCAGGTCGCGGGCGAAGAACGCCTGCTCCATCACCTGCGGATTTCCCACCGCCTCGATGCACACGTCGGCGCCGTGGCCGCCCGTGACCGCGCGCACCGCCTCGACCGGATCCGACGTGCCGGCGTCGACGGTATGGGTGGCCCCGAACCCGCGGGCCAGCTCGAGCTTCTTCGGGTCGAGGTCGACGGCGATGACGACCGCCGCCCCGGCCAACTTCGCCCCGGCGATGGCGGCACACCCGACGCCGCCGCAGCCGAAGACGGCGACCGAATCGCCGAGGCCCACGTTCCCGGTGAACATCGCCGCGCCGAGACCGGCCATCACGCCGCACCCGAGCAGGCCCGCCGCTTCGGGCTTGGCCGCCGGGTTCACCTTGGTGCACTGCCCGGAGGCGACCAGCGTCTTGTCGGCGAAGGCGCCGATGCCGAGGGCGGGGGAGAGCGGCGTCCCGTCGGCCAGCGTCATCTTCTGGGTCGCGTTGTGCGTGTTGAAGCAGTACCAGGGGTGCCCGCGTCGGCAGGCCCGGCACTCGCCGCACACGGCGCGCCAGTTGAGGACGACGAAGTCGCCGGGCTGCAGGTCACCCGCTTGAGGACCCACCGATTCGACGACGCCCGCCGCTTCGTGGCCGAGCAGGAAGGGGAAGCCGTCGTTGATGCCACCCTCGCGGTAGTGCAGGTCGGTGTGGCAGACGCCGCAAGCTTGGACCGCGACGACGGCCTCACCGGGCCCGGGGTCCGGTACGACAATCGTCTCGAGGCCGACCGGCGCGCCCTTGGCCTTGGCCACCACCCCGCGCACTTCCTGTCCCATGCCGGCTCCTCCCGCTCGACGAGCCCACATGATGCCTGATCGGACTCAGGCGGGCTGGCTGAACATGCAGAAGGGATGCCCGTCGAGGTCGGCGTAGACGTAGAGCGGCTCTTCGGGGTCGTCCGAACGGTCCTCGAGCACCCGGGCGCCGAGCGCGAGGGCGCGCGCGTGATGCGCCGTCAGGGCGTCCGGATCGGACACGTAGACGTCGAGGTGCAATTGCTGGGGCCGTTCCGTCCCGGGCCAGGTCGAGGGAGGCAGGGACTCCACCTGCTGGAAGGCGAGGCGGGGGCCACCCCCCGGGTTCTCGAGAACGAGCCAGTCCTCGCCCGCCGGATCGTCCGACCCCTCGGGAGGCGGCTCGGAGCCGGCGTGGTAGGTGAACCCCAAAAGCTGGCGGTAGAACTCCGCCGCGGCGCGCGCGTTGGTCGAGTCGATGGCGACGCTGCGCAGGGTGGGAAAGGTCTGCTCGGTGGTCATGGGGGATATGAAACCACGGTCCTGTCACGTCGGGCCCGGTCGGCGGGCGCCGCTTAGGGTGACCGGGGTGTCCCAGGCGTACGTGGAGGTTCCCGACGGCTGGCGGCGCCTGGGTGGGCGCGGTTTCGGGCCGTTCGTGACACGCGAAGTTCTCGGCCGGCCCGACGGGACCCGGCTCACGTGGGAGTCCCGTTGGCACCGCAAGCACCCCCGGCGCACGCCGTCCGGTTCGACCTGGTGGGCGCCACGGGCCATTGCGTGGTGGATCGGTGTCCTCTTCGCCATCGGGTCGATCTGCTTCGCCATCGGATCGTTCCCGCCCTTCACCACGACGGTGGGGACCGACGCGGACGACCTCACCTACTTCATCGGTTCCATCTTCTTCACCACGGCCGCGTTCCTCCAGTACTACGAGGCGGCCTCGACATCGTCGGAGGTCGACCACACGTCCCGTCGCGGGTTTCGCTCGCTCTTCGGCGTGCAACACCGCCGCATCGACTGGTGGGCCAGCCTCGTTCAGTTCGCCGGGACGCTCTGGTTCAACCGGACCACGTTCGCCGCGCTCGTGGTCGGGCTCGGCGCGTCGGGCGATCACCACCAGATCTGGCGGCCCGACGCGCTCGGCTCGGTCTGCTTCCTCGTGGCCAGCTGGCTGGCCTGGGTCGAGGAGTGCCACGGCTCCTTCGCCTGGCGCCCGTCGCACATCCCCTGGTGGATCACTCTGTTGAACCTTGTCGGATCCGTGGCCTTCGGGGTCTCGGCCATCGCCTCTTACGTCAAGCCGAACGGGCAGCTGGTCAGCCTGGCCCTCACCAACCTGGGTACGTTCGTCGGTGCGCTCTGCTTCCTGGCCGGCGCCCTCCTTCTCCTGCCCGAGCGGACAATGGAGAGCCCGGTGTCCGAGCCGGCTCTCTCGGCGTGATTCACGCCTGTGTCGTCGGGCGACGGCGGGCGCAGCGGACACTGCGGTCCTCGAGCACCTGCGCCGGATCGTCGGTGGTCGACTGGGAGCCGAATCGCGACCGCACCACGAGCGCGCGACCCAGCGCACGGTGCAACGGGCCGAGAAGTCGTCCCGAGGACCTACCCTGGCCTCCGGTGCCGCGAGTCGCACCGGGAGAGGAGGCGAGGCGTCATGCTTCAGAGGCTCGAGAGCCCCGCCAATGTCTGCGCCGTCGAGGTGGTGGGCAAGCTCGAGAAAGCCGACTACGACACGGTCCTGCTGCCGGCGCTCCGCCAGCAGATCGACGGAACGGGCGAGATCCGCATCGTGTTCGTCTTCGGTGACCGCTACGAGGGTCTCACCATCGGCGGGAATCTTGCCGACGCCAAGCTCTACGTGAGCGAGTTGTTCCACCACGAACTGTCCAAGTGGACGCGCTGCGCGGTGGTCACCGACGAGTCGTGGCTACGCCACGCCATCGGCATGTTCCGTTTCATGATGCCCGGCGAGGTCGAGTGCTTCGAGCCTTCCGACGTCGAGGCGGCCATCGCCTGGGCCGCGGCCTGATCGTCTCCTCGGCCGTTCAGGGCTCCGGTGCCCGCTTGCGGCCCCGGTAGGTGCTGGCGAAGAGGAACCCGGCCGCCACCAGGGGCAACAGGATCGCCGCGACGATCCGGTTCCCGGCCAACAAGAACGCCAGTCCGACCAGGGCCGCCGTGGCCACCGCCAGCTCCGGGGTGTCGCCCACGAGGAAGTCCCACCAGAACAGGCCAAAGGCCCGCAGGAGACGCCAGACGACGGTCACGCCGCGATCTCTTCGGCGAGCTCTTTGGGGAGTCTCGCGCGCATGAACCTCGTAAGGACGAAGTAGACGACCACGAAGTACGCCACCAGCACCGGAATGAAGAAGTCGCCACCCGGCCAGCCCACGCCTGCACCCTCACCCGTCCAGAACAGCCCGAAGCTGCAGAGCATGACGCCGACCACGGTCTTGATCGTGTTCTCGGGGACTTCGCTGAGCTGGCGGGCCACCACCAGGCCGACGGCGGCGACCAGCACGAGCGCCGCGGCCGCGGCCAGGGCGGCCAGCCCCAGCCGGTTTTGGGCGGCCCCCAGGCTGATCACGATGAGCACCACCTCTGTCCCTTCGAGGAAGACACCCTTGAAGGCCACGGCAAAACCCACACCGTCGTACCCTCGACGCGCCGCGACGGGGTCGTCGCCCAGCTCGGACACGGTCGCGGCGTAGATCTCGTCTTCGTCGTGCAGGGCCTTGTGCCCACTGGCGCGCAGGATGGCCTTGCGGAGCCACCCCAGGCCGAGCACCAAGAGGAGCGCACCGACGACGACCCGGAGCGTATCGATGGGGACGTAGCGCACCAGCGGGACGCCGACGGCCAGCACGAGCACTCCGAGGACGAGGGCGGCAGCCCCGGCGCCGAGGAAGGCCGAGCGCCAGCCCCGGCTGACCCCGGCCGCCACCACGATGGTGAGGGCCTCGACCATCTCGACCAGGCTGGCTCCGAAGACGGCGATGACGAGGACGACGGTCGACGAGGTGTGCATGACGATCGAGACCTGAAATTACCGGGTGTCACCGATGGGGTCCGCCCGGCAGGGCAAGGCTAGTCTTCGCCTGCGTGACCAGGGGATTCTGCGAGGGAGGGTGGTCGAAATGGGTGTAGGAAGACAGGTGGAGGATCTTCGGGGTCGCAACTACCTCGTGGTCTCCGCCGATACCCACGCGTCGCCCGACAGCCTGGAGCACTTCCTCTCCTACGTCGACCCGGCACAGCGCGAGGCGGTGGCCGCGTTCGGCGACATGTCCAACCTCGCCATCTCCATGTTCGGCGGGTTCGATCCCGGTGAGGTGGACGAGTCCGATCCGGTCAGGGCCACCGCGGCCCGGCGGTTGGCCGGCATGGGTGTCGACACCGACGCGGCCGAGGGATGGCTGGCCCATTACGGGGCGGACTGGGTGGTGCCGGGCGATGGTGACGGCCGCCGCCTCGAGGTCCTCGAGGAGCAGGGCGTCCATGCCGAGGTCACCCTGCCCGGACCCATCTTGGCTGGTGGGCTCTCGCCCGCCATGTACCTCGGCGGTCACAGCGACAAGGGCCTCGAGGTGGTCTGGCCCGCCTTGCACGGCTACGTGCGTTGGCTGGCCGAGTTCTGCGCGGCCGCGCCGGGCCGGCGGGCCGGTTGCATGCCGATCGACTTCCACGACATGGACCGGGCCGTGCAGGAGGTGGCCTGGGCCCGGGAGAACGGCATCTTCGGCGGCGTCATGTTGCCCGCCATGCAGGTGACGTCGAGGCTCCCCGGCTACGCCGACGAGTACTACGAGCCGTTCTGGAGTGCCTGCGAAGAGCACGGCATGGTCGTCAACCTCCACACCGGGGCGTCCGGTTCGGCCACCGACTCGAAGTTCCTCTACGACAGCGCGCATGGCGGGATGCTCGGGTTGTTCGAGGTGTTCGTCTTCACCCGCCGGCCCTTGTGGTTCATGATCCTCGGCGGCGTTTTCGACCGCCATCCCGACCTCAAGGTGGTCGTGACCGAGAACGGCGTCCAGTGGCTACCGTCCCTCATCCGCGACATGGAGTCGTTCTTCGACACCCACGGTGGCGCGCCGGTGCGCAACTACCTGAAGATGCGGCCCGCGGACTACTTCGAGAAGCACGTCTGGCTGGGCGGCTCGCTCATGAAGCGCTACGAGGCGGAGATGCGCCACGAGATCGGTATCGACAAGCTCATGTGGGGTGCCGACTATCCCCACCTCGAGGGCGCCGCCCCGGTGCACCGCCAGATCCTGCGCTACATCTTCGGCGGCATGCCCGAGGACGACGTGCGCAAGATGCTGGGCGCGAATGCCGTCGATCTCTGGGGCTTCGACGCAACGAAGCTTCAGGAAGTGGCGGACCGGGTCGGACCGACGGTCGCCGACGTGGCCGAGCCCCTGGCGCTCTCCGACATCGAGGACACGTTCAGCTGGAGTCTGGCCCGTCCGGTGCCGCTGGTGGCCGCCGGGTAGGTCGGCGCCGCTGACGCGTGGCGGGACCAGTGTGTGCCGGCACACCACCTACACGGGGGACGGCGGATTCTTCGATCAGGGCACCTTTCACTGGCAACCGAACGACACCGTCACTCTCAGCGTCGATTGGTGCTCGTCCGGCCGTGCCATCACGTCGAAGACGGTGACGTGGACAACCACTATCCCCAGCAGTCTTGAACCCCGGCTCAACGAGGGCGACGGTTTCACTCATGGGGGCGCGGTGCTCAAGGTGAGCGTCGGCGGTGACTACCAGAGCGGCGTCATCAACAACGTGGGTTTCATCGTCCTCGAGGGACACGTGTCGGCCAACGGGAACCGTCACTTCAAGAACCTCTCCGCCGCCGGTGGGTAGAGCGGCCGGATTCGACCACCCGCGAGTGACCCCGGTGTGCGGTCGCGGGTCAGAGCTCGCGCCGCCCCTGGTCGCGGGCTTGCGTCGGCTGACCGGTGGCGACCGCCGCAACAAGCGACAGAATGGTGCCTGGAGACCGAACCAACGACGACCGGGGGCATCGTGATTCACAAGCACCTGCTGCGGGGTCAAGCGCCACCAGGCAAAGGGAGGCCGACGGGCAACGCGCCGACGCCCAAGGCGGCCAGGCTGGATACACGGGCGCGGGCGTTGCTGCTCACACCGATCCTTGTCGTGGTCACGCTGGGAATCGGCTGGCTGGTCTGGAGCGTGGCGGAATGGCGTCACGGGAGCACCCCGAGCTACCGGCGCACCGGGCTGCGCGTCGTGCGCCGGTCCGACGGCCGGCCGATCGGCCTGTGGCGGTCGGCGCTCCGTGAGCTCTGCGTCCTCGTGCTTCTCCTGCCCACCCTCGTCGTGTGCAGTCTCCTCGCCCTCGCCTTCGTCATGGGTGCATCGGCTCCCGACGGCCTGTTGCGCCAACCGCGGGCCGCGCCCTGGGACGTGCTGACCCGGACCGAGGTCGTCGACGAGTTCGGCCGGGCCCGGGGCCGCACCAAGCTCAAGTTGGGTGACGACTGGCCGATCGATCCCTCTCCGGTGTTGGTCCGCCGGAGTGGGGAGAAGTGGCGCCAGAACTGAAGGTCGTCCGCCGGACCTCGTGACCGGGGCCCTCCGCGAGCTTCACCCCGAGACGACGAGGCGGTAACCCAGGTCGAGGTGGTCGCGGGAAAGAAGATCGGCGTGGCGTTCTTTCCACGCGCCGCTTTCGAGGTCCGCCGCCAGGGCAGCCACGCCGCGGGCGACCACCGACGGATCGGCGAGGGCCAATCCCGAGCAGTTCGCCCGTACGGCCGGGTCCAGGTAGGCCTCGGGGCGGCGCCAGTAGGCCCCGAGCACGCCGTCGACCATGTCGGACGGCACCGAGAGTGGCACCGTCGTCGTGGCCCCGATGGCCCTCGCGATCTCGGTGGCGTCCGGTCCGATGCTCCGGGTGACGTCGCCCACCTCGGGCAGGTAGTCCTGGAGCAGCCAGAAGGAGGCGTGGAGATCGAAGTCGATTCCGAGGACGAGTTGTCGGGGTGCCACGCGGCACATCTCGGCCAGGCCGCCGGCCCAGTCGTCCCAGTGGTGCACGGTGAGGATGGCCATGGTCAGGTCCGCACAGCCAGAGGCGAGGGGCAGAGCCGCCCCGCTGGCCCGTACGGCCGGGGCGGCGCCCACCGGGCGCTGGCTGACCATGACGCTGGACGGGTCCACGGCCAGGACCGACCGGCCCGGTGGCTCGTAGGACCCGGTGCCCGCGCCGATGTTGACGATCAGGTCGGCCGGGCCGATGCGCTCGAAGATGACCGCCTCCCAGCGCGGGTCGGCGCGCCGGTGGGCGACGTAGCCCTGCCCGATGGTGTCGTACACGGGCGAGGTGGTCATCGCTGTCCGCTCAGGCGGCCGACTTCTCCAAGATGTGGATGCCGCAGGCCGAACCGAGGCCGATGACGTGGGTCAGGCCCACCTTGGCCCCTGGGATCTGGCGGTCGCCCGCCTCGCCCCGCAGGTGCGTGGCCACTTCCCACACGTTGGCGATGCCGGTGGCCGCGATGGGGTGGCCCTTGGACTCGAGGCCGCCCGACACGTTGACCGGGGTCTTGCCGTCGCGCCACGTGGCCCCCGACGTGAAGAAGTCGGCCGCGCCACCGCGCTCGCACAGCCCCAGGTTGTCGTAGTGCACCAGTTCGGCCGTTGCGAAGCAGTCGTGCAGCTCCACCAGATTCAGGTCCTCGGGGCTCACGCCCGCCTGCTCGTAGGCCTGAGCCGCCGCGTTGCGAGTCAGGTCGTTCACGTTGGGCAGCACCTGGCACGCCTCTTCCCACGGATCCGTGGTCAGAATGGAGGCCGAGATCTTCACCGCACGCTTCTGCTGCTCGAGCGACAGCGTCTTGAGCTTGGAGCCCGACACCACGACGGCCGCTGCCGCACCGTCGCAGTTGGCCGAGCACATCGGCCGCGTGTTCGGGTAGGCGATCATCACGTCGTTCATGATCTCGTCCAGGGACATCTTCTTGGTGTAGGCCGCCAAAGGATTCAGCGTGGAGTGGGCGTGGTTCTTCTCGCTGATCTTGGCGAAGAGCTCGAAGCTGGTGCCGCCGTAGCGATGCCCGTACTCGAGGCCGATCTGGGCGAAGACGCCGGGCATCGTCTCCGTGCCGATCCGACCGTCCACCGGGGCCACCGCGCCGAAGCGACCGTGTGGGGCGTAGGTGTTCGAGTCCGATCCGCGACTCCCGCCGGCCAGCAGCCCTGCACCGGCCAGCTTCTCGACGCCGACGGCCAGACCCATGTCGACCTCGCCCGCTTTGATTGCCATGCAGGCCACCCGGAGGGCCGTCGCACCGGTCGCGCACGCGTTCGACACGTTGTAGACGGGGATCCCGGTCTGGCCCAGCTGCTTCTGGATCATCTGCCCGGTCGGAGCCATGGCCATCATGAGGTTGCCGGCGCCGATGATGCCGATGTCCTTCATGGTCACGCCGCCGTCGGCCAGCGCACCGCGCGCCGCCTCGGCGCCCAGGTCGACCAGGTCCTTGTCGGGGTGCTTGCCGAACTTCGTCATGTGGATACCCAGGACCCACAACTCCTCGGATGCCGATGCCATGGTGCTCAACCTCCCAGTGGTTCGAAGCCGAAGCCGACGGCCTCGGTTCCTTCGTCGTCGGTGCCGACCGCTTCGGTGGCCAGTCGCACCTTCATGCCCGTCGTCACGTGCTCGGGATCGGGCGTGACGTTGATCAGATTGGCCCGGACGCTCGTGCCCTCACAGTCGACCACGGCGGCCACGAAAGGCACCGGGATGCCCGGGGCGGCGAAGCTCACGATGGTGAAGGTGCGCACCTCACCCGTGGTCGGAACCTCGACCTTCTTGAACTCCGTGCCCTCGCAGGACGCGCAGGCATTGCGGCGGTCGAAGAAGCGCGCCCCGCAGGACGTGCATTCGTTGGCCACCAGGTGAGGGTTGTCCCCCAACACCAGGTAGTCCACCAGCGGAATCTGTTGCGCCATCTGTCCCCCAAAGTCGGGTCGAAAGAGGGTAGTCAACCTATCGGCGCCCTCCGAGCGCGGGCCAATCGCTACCGGGCTCCAGAGTAGGGGTGCGACCTCGGATTTCAGGCTGTGGGGCCTGACCTGGCCCGAAGCAAGCCGGTGGCGGGCGCCGCCCGGGGTACCGGTGCAATGGGGAGGTCGGCCCGATAGGTTTTTCTCCATGCGCTACACACACCTGGGCCGCACCGGCCTCCGCGTCAGTCGCCTCTGCCTCGGGACGATGAACTTCGGACCCGAGACCGACGAGGCGACCTCGTTCGCCATCATGGATTCGGCGCTCGACGCCGGGATCAACTTCTTCGACTCGGCCAACGTCTACGGGCGCTCGGTCGGCCGTGGCGCCACCGAGGAGATCGTCGGGCGCTGGTTCGCCCAGGGCGGTGGCCGGCGCGAGAAGGTGGTCATGGCCACCAAGCTCTACGGTGACATGGGGGAGTGGCCCAACGAGGGCAGGCTCTCCGCGCTCAACATCCGGCGGGCCTGCGACGCCAGCCTGAAGCGACTTCAGACCGACTACCTCGACCTTTACCAGATGCACCACATCGATCGTCACAGCGGATGGGACGAGATCTGGGAGGCCATGGAGGTTCTGCGCAACCAGGGGAAGATCCTCTACGCGGGCTCGTCCAACTTCGCCGGGTGGCACATCGCCCAGGCCCAGGAGGCGGCCGCCCGGCGCAACTTCATGGGCCTGGTCAGCGAGCAGTCGATCTACAACCTCATCGTGCGCAACATCGAAGCCGAGGTGTTGCCGGCCGCCGAGAGTTACGGGCTCGGGGTGATCCCGTGGTCGCCGCTCCAGGGCGGGCTGCTCGGTGGGGTCGTGCGCAAGGAACGCGACGGCAGTCGCCGCTACGCCGGACGGGCCGCCGAGACCATCGAGAAGAGGCGCCCCCAGCTCGAGGCCTACGAGGACCTGTGTGCCGAAATCGGGGAGGATCCCGGCACCGTCGGGTTGGCCTGGCTCCTCACCCGGCCTGCGGTGACCGGGCCCATCGTCGGACCGCGCACGCCCGAGCACCTCGACTCGGCCGTGCGCGCCGTCGACGTCACCCTCGACGAGAAGGTGCTCACGCGGCTCGACGAGCTCTTCCCGGGCCACAAGACGGCGCCCGAGGACTACGCCTGGTAGAAGTGGTCAGGGCCGGACCGATCCGGCCAACTCCGGTTCGGGTTCTGGCCCCGGACCGACGGCCGCATTGGCCGCCAGGTCGTCCGCGTCCACCGAGACGTGCGGCAGGATCCGGTCGAGCCAGCCCGGAAGCCACCAGTTGGCCTTGCCGAACATCATCATGAGCGAGGGCACGACCGCCATCCGGATGAGGACGGCGTCCACCAGCACGCCGGCGGCCAGACCGATCCCGAACTCCTTGATCACCCGCTCGCCCCCGAGGATGAAGGAGGCGAAGACGAGGATCATGATGAGCGCGGCGGCCGTGATCGTCTTGCCCGTTGCCGCCAGGCCGTTGCGCACCGCCTTCGTGTTGTCGCCGCCGGACTTGATGTATTCCTCGTGGATTCGTGAGACGAGGAACACCTGATAGTCCATGGACAGCCCGAAGAGGATGGCGAAGAGCATGACCGGTAAGAACGCCTCGACGGGGCTCGTGCCGCTGAGCCCGATGATCGACCCGCCGTCGCCCCACTGGAACACGGCGACCAGGATGCCGAAGGCCGCGCCGATGGAGAGAAGGTTCATCACGGCCGCCGTGAGCGGGATGAGGAGCGAGCGGAACACCATCATCAACAAGAGGAACGAGAGCAGCACCACCAAGCCGATGAAGAGCGGTAATTTCGAGCTGAGGACGTTGGCGAAGTCGATGAAGATCGCCGTGTTCCCGCCCACGAGCAGGTTGAGTCCGGAATTCCCGACCGCGGCGGGGATGGTGTCGGAGCGCAGGTGATTGACCAGGTCGGTGGTCGCCGCGTCCTGCGGCGACGTGGTCGGGAAGACGTTCATCAACATGACGTCGCCGCCGCCGGTCTTGCTCGGGATGTAGGTGGGCACCGGCGCCGCCGCCACGCCCGGTTGCCGGGCGATGTCCGCCGCCACCTGGTCGATCACCTCGTGCTGGTCGGGCTGGACCACGCCGACCACCATGAGGGGACCCGTGTACCCAGGTCCGAAACCGTTCGAGAGCATGTCGAAGGCGACCCGGGTCGGCGTGCCCGCCGGGTCGGTGCCCTGGTCGGCCGAGCCGAGCTGTAGGGAGAAGAACGGCAGGGCCAGGGCGATGATCGCGGCCAGGGCGACGGCGGCCGACAACCAGGGCCGATGCTGGACCCGGTCGGCCCACTTCGGCCAGAACCCCTTGCTGTCGGCGCCCACGATGCGGGGACCGTTGAGAGCCAGGTTCTTCTTCTGCTTGCGGCTCATGACCTTGGGCCCGATGAAGCCGAGCATGGCCGGGAGCAGCGTGAGGGCCGCCACCATGGTGAGGGCCACCCCGACCGCCGCGGCCAGGGCCAACCCGTAGAGGAAGCTCACCCCGATGGCGAACATGCCCAGGAGGGCGATGCAGACGATGATGCCGGCGAACAGGACGGCCCGGCCGGACGTGTTGACCGCGTTGATGATGGAGGACTCGACGTCTCTTCCGGCCACCAGGCCCTGGCGATGTCTCGTCACGATGAAGAGCGCGTAGTCCACGCCGACGCCCAGGCCGATGAGCAGCATGACCTCCGGCGAGATGGAGGGCATGCCGAGGGCATGGCTCAGGAGGCCGATCACGCCGACTGCGGTGCCGAGCGCGAGCAGGGCCGAGAGAATGGGCAGGATGGCGGCGTAGCCCGAACCGAAGACCAGCAGGAGGACGATCAGGGCCAGGACGACGCCCAGCAGCGTGCTGCTGAACGAAGGGTTGTTGGCGTTCTCGGCCAATGGGCCGGTCACGGCCACGGTGAGCCCGTCGCCCGACGCGTTGGTCACCGTGTTGACGAATTTCTTCGCCTCGGCATTCGACAATTCGTTCGGTGTCTTGTCAAAGTCGACCTGGAACCAGCCGACAGTCTTGTCGTGGTTGATGTTGGCCGTATTGACCAGATTCCCCGACGAGTCGTAGGGACTCTGTGCCGCCGACACGTTGGGTAACGCCGCAATCTTTTGCGCCATGGTGTTGATGCGCTGGCCCACCGCGGGATCGTTCAGGCTGCGCCCCTCCGAGGTTCCGAAGACGACCTGCTCGGTGTCGCCGGAGTGCGCCGGTGCCACCGACTTCAGCAGATTGATGGCGTCGAACGACTGGGTGTGCGGAAAGTTGAAGTTGTCCGAGTACGCCGTCCCGACCGATTTCACGGCGAAGACGGACACGACGAGCACGGCGATCCAAAGCAAGACGACGAGGCGGCGGTGACGGACACACCACCCTGCGAGGGTGCGCATTAAAAAAATCTCCTCGGATGGGGCGGACGCCGCCGGGGATCGGCGTCACGGGATTGAGCGATCCTACCGCCACCAGGGGCAACCCTTTGAATCACCACACCCTGCTGAAGTGGGCCAACGCGTTGAGCACCGGCACGGCCAGGCGGTCCGCCGAGGTGGCCGAACGGGCGACCAGGCGGCCGGCCAGGATCGGGTGTTGCTCGGGGATCGCGAAGAATTCACGTTCAGGCAAGCTGAGCAGGGTCACCGGCGACAGCGCCACCACTGCGATCGGAGAATGTTGCCGGTTGAGCAGCGAGTGCTCGGACCACGAGTCGCCCCGGCCCAGGAGCCCGATGGGCGTGCCGTCACGCTGGACGATGGCGTGGCCGCCCACGAGGAGGTGCCACCGACGGACCGGCACGTCCTGCGCCTGGATCACCTGTCCCGGGTGGGCCGTGCACACGTCGCAGGCGGCCGCGATCTGGTCCAGTTCGTCGACCGGCAGATCCGCGAAGAGGGCGAGCCTGCGCAGGCGGAAGGTGGGGTCCTCGTCTGTGCTGCGTCGGGGAGTGTGCGTGGCCATGGTCAGTGGTCCATCACCGAGCTGTGCGGCGGCCCACCGCCCATGCGCTGAAGATGATGATGGTGGTGGTGCCCGTTGAAGTTCCGCCACAGGAAGAAGCCGACGATGGCGAAGAGGAACCACGGCACATGGTAAAGGGGATAGAAGGGCACGGCGGCTCCGGCGAGGAGGGCAAGGAAGGCCACCAGGAAGAGCACCGGCACGATGCGCCGACGCCGCGGCGGCGGTGGTGGTGGATCGCTCGGCAGGTGGGGGAGGTCGTGGAACAGCCCGTTGAGGTCGCCCCGCGTCGTGGCGGACATGGCGGTGTCGAGCCGGTTCTTGAACTCCGCTTCGTCGAGGCGGCCCTCTGCGTAATGGCGGGACAGCTTGTCGGCGACGGCATTGCGCTCGTCGTCCGAGGCCCGTAGCGAGGTGTCGGAGAAGTCCCGTCGCCCCATCGGGTAGGCGGGGTCCCAGCGGTAGCGCATCACAGCTCCTTGATCGTCATGGGTGGGTTCGTCATGGGTGGGTTCGTCGTGTGGTCATGTGGTCGAGCGGGGAGGGAGGTCTCAGTACGCCCCGCGGGCCCGCTCCCGGGCCAGCAGCTCCTCGGCGACCGAGAGGTCGGTGTCCTCGTCGGGGATCAGGAGCCAGCCGGCCACGTAGAGGGGCACGGCCAGGCCGCCGACGAAGGCCAGCGCGACGAGGCCGATACGGACGATCGTCGGGTCGACGTCGAAGTAGTCGGCCAGCCCGGAGGCGACGCCGGCGACCATGCGGCCGCGCCCGACACGGTGCAGGCGGGGTTCCTGCCCGTTGGGGGGGATCTGGTGGGAGTCTGGGGCTTCAGTGGTCTCGTGGGGAGTCGTGTCCATGCATCCAGCGTGACCCTCCGGCCGAGCTGGGGAAATCCGGCATCACCCTGGTCCGTCCCTGAACCGGATCCCGAGCCCTCAGGGATGACCCTGATAGCCCTGAGGGGGGCTCCGTGGGACCATGGGGGTATCGCTGAGGCGCCCGATCCCCGCACGCGACCGCTCGAGGAGGGTGGTCGCCCCACCCCGCCGTGGTCGGGCGCGCCCGGGAACACCTGGCGGGACTACGGCCGGGCCGACTGGTCCGAGGACTACTCCTGGGTCGGCCGCCGGCACCGTCATCACCATCCTGGCGGTCATCACCTCGCCCGCCGGCTGAAGGGCTTGCGACGCGATCCCGACAACCGGGTCCTCGGCGGCGTCTGCGGCGCCCTGTCCGAGTCCTTCGGGGTCGACGTGACCTGGGTGCGCATCGGCGTCGTCGTGCTCTCCCTTTTCACCGGGGTGGCGGTTCTGCCTTACGCCATGGCCTGGCTGCTGATCCCCATGCGCGGTGAGGACACGAGCATCTTCCGCCGCGCCGTGAACGACCGTGCCGGTATCCGCCTGCTCATCGCGCTCGTCCCGGTGCTCATCGTGGTCCAGTTCGTCGTGAGCTCCCTGCACCTCGGCTTCCTCGGGTTGATCGGGTGGCCCAGCATCCTGGCCGTCGGCATCGGCGTTCTCATCTGGCGCAATGCCGGGGAGTCCGAGCGCACCTTCCTGCACGACGACATCGTCCCGCTCGTCGCCCAGGACACCGAGGGGCGCGGCCGCCGCGTCGTCGTGATCCGGGTCGCCGTCGGTGTGCTCGTCGGGCTCGGCGGGCTGGCCCTGATCGTCATGGACCACCGCTACACGACCGCCGCCACCGTGCGACCGGTCGGCGGGGCGCTGCTCGTCATGGCCGCGGTGGTGATCATCTTCGGCCCTTGGTGGCTGAGCTTGGTGCGCGACCTCATTGCCGAGCGCCAGGCTCGTGCCCTGGCCGAGGAACGGGCGCAGATGGCGGCCCACGTGCACGATTCGGTGCTCCAGACGCTGGCGCTGATCCAGCGGTCGGCCGACGACCCGCAGAACGTCGTACGCCTGGCCCGTTCCCAGGAGCGAGAGCTGCGCGCCTGGCTCTTCGAGGGCAGGGCCCCCGGCACCATCGGCGACGAAGCCTCGAACCTGGCCGAGGGCATCGGGCTCCTCCAGCGCCAGGTCGAGGCTGACCACGGGATCACCGTCCAGGTGGTGCTGGTGGGCGAATGCCCGCTCGACGAAGCCCTGCGCGCCCTGCTCGACGCCGCCCGGGAGGCCACCGTCAATGCGGCCAAGTGGTCCGGTGCCGAACAGGTCTCGCTCTACGCCGAGGTCGAGGCGGACCAGGTCATGCTCTACGTGCGCGACCGGGGCCAGGGGTTCGACCCCGAGGCGGTGCCCGACGGGCGCCAGGGCATCGCCCAGTCGATCCGGGCCCGGGTGGCCCGCTTCGGCGGCACGGCGGTCATCCGCTCGGCGCCGGGCGAAGGGGCGGAGGTCCAGCTGTCCATGCCGCGGCGCGAGCGCGTCAAGTGAGTCCTGAGGGTCGCCCCCGCGTCTTCCTGGTCGAGGACCACGCGATGTTCCGGGCCGGAGTGAAGGCCGAGCTCGGTGACGCCGTCGAGGTGGTGGGTGAGGCGGACGAGGCGGGTGCCGCCGTCGAGCTGATCCGCGAGCGCCTGCCCGACGTGGTCCTCCTCGATGTGCACCTGCCGGGTGGGGGGGACATGCCGTCCTGCGCGGCGTGCTGCCCGACCACGCCGGCGTTCAGTTCCTCGCCCTCTCGGTCTCGGATGCCCCCGAGGACGTCATCGACGTCATCCGGGCCGGGGCCCGGGGCTACGTCACCAAGACGATATCGGGACCCGAACTGCTCCGGGCGATCTACCGGGTGGCCGCCGGCGACGCCGTCTTCTCACCGCGACTGGCCGGCTTCGTGCTCGACGCCTTCGCCCAGCCGGGCGGCGCCGTCCCCACCGCGGAACTGGACCCCGAGCTCGACCAGCTGTCGCCCCGCGAGCGCGAGGTGCTGCGTCTGATCGCCCGGGGCTACACCTACAAGGAGGTCGGGCGCGACCTCACCATCTCGGCCAAGACGGTCGAGTCCCACGTGTCGTCCGTCCTGCGCAAACTCCAGCTCTCCACCCGCCACGAACTCACCAGATGGGCCAACGACCGTCGCTTGGTCTAGACAGGGGCCATGCCTGACGACCTCGCCCCTGAGCATCGCGACGCCGCACACCTGGCCCAACTGGCGGGAAAGGCGCTGCTCGAGCTGCGCAGCACCCCGTCGGGCTCGCGTGATCTCGGGGCGGCGGGTGACCGCACCGCCCACCAGCTGCTCGTGGCCGAGCTGAACACGATGTACCCCGACGACCCTGTTCGTTCGGAGGAGGGGCTCGAACACATCTCGAGCGCGGGCCGCCTGTGGATCGTGGATCCGCTCGACGGCACCCGGGAGTTCCGCGAGCTCGGCCGGTCCGACTGGGCCGTCCACGTGGCGCTGTCGGTGGGGGGCGCACCGGTCGTCGGCGCCGTGGCCCTGCCCGCCCGCGAGATGGTGCTCTCGACCGGAGAGCCGCCGGTGCTTCCTCCCCATCCCGACGGTGAGCCGCCACGGGTGGTGGTCTCGCGCACGCGCCCGCCGGACGTGGCCTATGAGGTCGCGGAGGCACTGGGCGGGGTCATGATCCCCATGGGGTCGGCCGGCGCCAAGATCGCCGCCGTCATTCTCGGTGAGGCCGACGTCTATGTCCACGCCGGTGGACAGTACGAGTGGGACTCGTGCGCGCCGGCTGCGGTCGCCTTGGCCAGCGGGCTCCACGCCAGCCGGCTGGACGGGCAGCCGCTGCGCTACGGCGAGCCCGACGCCTGGTTGCCCGATCTGATCGTGTGCCGCCAGGAGTACGCGCCAGCCGTCCTGGACGTCACGACCACCCAGCGCCGTCCGTACTGGTAGGCGGTCCGGAGGCCGAATGTTCAGCACGGCCTCGGCGAATCGGACCTACGTCCGCCCGCATTCCTCGGTCCGGGAACGACAGAACCCCGCCTCGCGTGGAGACGGGGTTCTGCAGACGCGTCCCGGCCGGCCGTATGGACCGGCTGGTCGATGTCAGATGGCGCGCACGTTGGCGGCCTGCAGGCCCTTCGGACCCTGGTTGGTCTCGAATTCGACCTTCTGTCCTTCTTCGAGATTGCGGTAGCCCGTACCACTAATCGCGCTGAAATGCACGAAAACGTCGGGGCCGCCACCGTCCTGAGTGATGAAGCCGAAGCCCTTTTCACCGTTAAACCACTTCACGGAACCAGTTGCCATTGAAAATCCACTCCTCTCCTGGCCAGATTTGACCCCGTGCTCTTTCGGGGGTCAAGGCCGGTGGCTCTTTCGAGCCAGAGGGATTTCCAAACTGTTGTGGTGGTGCCCTCGGGGAGAAACCATAGCGCGGCACTCCGGCGCAAGCGCGTTTCGGGCCGGAGGGCCTCGAGCCGGTCACGAAGTGTTCACCGAGTCGTGGGCGCTTCGTCGTCCGGCTCGATCTGCCTCATCTTCCCCAGGGAGGCGGTCGGGGCGGGAGCCTCTTCCCTCGTCATGGATGCCTGCGACGACGGCGTGGCCGTGGTGCTCGACGTGGTGCGGCCGCGACCTCGAGCGTCGGGTACCTCCCTCGTGGGCCCGTTCGGTCGCCCTGCCGTGCCGGGAGAGCGATCTCCCCGGCCATCCTCGAACTCCGGCAATGGGTCCCCACCGGCTTTTTCCGGCGATTGGGTTCCTGACCTGGTTTGACGAACGATCGCTTGGGCGGGCGGCCCGCCGGCGTTACGATGAGCCACGTGTTCCTCTGGCACTGGGTCCAGCAACACCGGGTCCTCTCGGTCGTCGTGCTGGCACTGTTCATCGTGGCCACCGCCGGCGGGACGGCCTGGGCGCTCGTCTTCCGTACGGTGTCGTCCCCGGTCGGGCTGGCGGAGGCGCTTCGCATGTACCGCCGCGAGCACGTCGCCAAGATGCTGACCTCGCTGCGCAACCACCTCCCCAACCCCGGGGTGTACACCTATGCCACCGCCGGTGGCGAGGGTCTGAGCCTGGTGGGCGTCCAGCGGTCCTTCCCGGCGTCCACGTCCATGGTGGTGGACGACGGGTCGTGCGCCAAGGTCAGCTGGGTGCCCATTGAGCAGCACACCGAGGACACCACGATCTGCCCGGCCCCGACCAGCGCCTACGTGGTGCCGCTCCTGGTGACCGACGAGTCCATCGCCGGGACCACCACGACCTCGACCATCACGTGCCCGGCCACCGCGTACCTGTTGCCGCCCGGCGCCGCGACGGGGCAACGCTGGTCGGCCACCTGCTCGCTGGCCACTCCGGCCGAGAAAGTGGATCTGGCCGGACAGGTCGTCGGACCGGCGACCCTCGACGTCGGGGGCCGGACCGTGGGCGTCGTGCACGTTCGGTTGACCCTCACGTTCAAGGGCGCCCAGCAGGGCACCAATCCGACCGACTACTGGATCGTCCCGAGCACCGGCCTCATCGTGCGCGAGAAGGAATTGGTCGCCGTGAACTCCGGGGGCGTCCGCTACAACGAGTCCATGGAGACCGTGCTCCGCTCGCTGTCGCCCGTCAGCTGAACGGGGCGCCGCGCCCGGCGCCCCCCGCTGGGCCGCCCGCCCTGTTCAGCCCTCCGGTGCGACCCGGGCGGCCAACCGTTTGGGCGCCACCAGGCAATAGCTCTCGGTGATCATCTCGGTCATCTCCTCCCAGTCGGGTTCGCTGCGCAGGTCGAGCCGCACCCCGACCCACCCGATGTGCCCCACGTACTTCGGCACGAAGAAGCGCTCGGGGTTGGCCCGCCGCAGAATGCCCTGCACGCCCTTGGGCGCCTTGACGTTCATGGTCGACCCGTCCTCGGCCAGCATGGCGAAGAACTTGTTGCGCACGCGGAAAGCGGGCGCGGTGTGATCGCCGAACGGCTTCTCGACGGCCTCGGGCAGGGCGAGGCAGATGGCACGGACGCGGGCGATGGACCCGCGGCCGGGACTCACGTCGTCGTGGCCTCCTGCGCCGCTCTGTCCTGAGCCACGGCGTCGTAGGACTCGTAGTCCGAACCGGTGTCGTCGGCATACTCGAACTCGAGCAGGCCCGCCTCGCCCCATTTCTCGCGCAGGTAACCGTTGTTGGCGTCGAGCAGGCCGAGCTTGCGCACGTTGGGCACCAGCTTGGCGAAGAAACCGCGGGCGAATCCCCGCATCGGGTTGAGCTTCGTCTTCTGGGCCGCCTCCACGATGAAGGGCATGACCGCCTCGGCCGTCGTACCCATGCGCTCCCACACCTCGGGTGTCGTGGCCCGCGCCCGCGAATTCAGGGTGGCGTCGACCAGGAACTCCTGGCGCTCGCGCAGCTCGGGTTCACTCAGACCGGCGTAGAACTCGGACAGGGTCAGCACGCCGAAGGCCACGTGGCGGGCCTCGTCGGACATGACGTAGCGCAACAGCTTGGTCAGGAGTGGCTCCTCGGTTCGCCGCAGCATGTCGCCGAACGCGGCCAGGGCCAGCGACTCGATGACGATCTGCATGCCCAGATAGGCGATGTCCCAGCGGGAATCCTCGAGCAACGACCAGATCTGCGCCTTGAGGAACGGGCTCATCGGGTAGGCGTCGCCCAGCTTCGTGCGCAGGTACTTGGCGAACACCTCGGTGTGTCGGGCCTCGTCCATGGTCTGCGTCGAGGCGTAGTACTTGGCGTCGATCCACGGCACCGTCTCGACGATCTTGGCCGCCGTCATCATGGCGCCTTGCTCCCCGTGCATGAACTGCGACAGGTTCGCCTTGAACATCTCGATGCCCAGCTCGGTGAACTCACGGTCGGTCCACGAGGCCAGCGGCGAGCCGGGAAGCGTCGCGGCCACCCGGGCCACCCCGAGCAGCGGGCTGTCCTGCGCAGCCACCAACCGCTCGGGGTCGACCTCGATGGACCAGTCCAGGTCCTTGACGCTGTTCCACTGCGACGCCATGGCCTTGTTGTAGAGCGTGACCAGCTGTCCCCGGTCCCGCTCGTAGTCCCACAGGAACAGGCGTTCCGCGTTGTCGTGGATGACTTGGACCGCCTCGTCCATGTCGTGGCGGCTCGGCAGTGGAGGGGTCACCTCGGTGGTCATCGGCCTAGGACCGACGTCCGCCCATGTTGGCATTGGGCGCGGCCTTGGCCACGAGGTCCGGGATCAGCTTGCCCAGCTCGGCCGGCTCCCAGCGGTCGTGCTTGTCCTGGCCCGGCCCGGCCACCCAACCCTCGGCGACGCTGATGTTGCCGCCCATGACGTTGAAGACGCGGCCGGTGATGCCCTTCGACTCGGGGCTGCCCAGCCACACGACGAGCGGCGCGATGTTGGCCGGGTCGAGCGAGTCGAACTGGTCCGGCTTCAGGTCGGCCGACGCGTCGGCCATCCCGAGGTTCTCGGTCATGCGGGTCAGCGCGGCGGGTGCGATGGCGTTGACGGTGACCCCGTAGCGCTCGAGCTCCATGCCGGCGATGACGGTGAAGCTGGCGATGCCCGCCTTGGCGGCCCCGTAGTTCGTCTGTCCCACGTTGCCGTAGATGCCCGAGGGCGACGTGGTGTTGATGATGCGGGCGTCGTTGCGGTCGCCGGCCTTGGTCCGGTTGCGCCAGTACTCCACGGCGTGGCGGGTCGGGCAGAAGGTCCCGCGCAGGTGCACCTTGATGACGGCGTCCCATTCGTCGATGGTCATGTTGACCAGCATGCGGTCGCGCAGAATGCCCGCGTTGTTGACCAGGACGTCGATGGTGCCGAAGTGGTCGATCGCGGCCTGAACGAGCCGGCCGGCACCGTCGTAGTCGGAGACGTCGTCGCCGTTGGCGATGGCCTCGCCGCCCATGCCGCGGATTTCGTCGACCACCTCACCCGCCGGTCCGGTCGACGACCCCGACCCGTCCATTTCGCCGCCCAGGTCGTTGACGACGATCTTGGCGCCCTCCCGGGCGAAGGCGATGGCGTGCTCGCGCCCGATGCCGCGCCCGGCCCCGGTGATGACGACGACTCGTCCGTCGCAGATTCCCACGTTGATGTGCTCCTTTGGTCTTGTCAGCGGCCGGCTGCCGCCGCCCGGTATTGCTCTCTCAGCTTCCTCTTGAAGATCTTCCCAGTATCTTCCCGGGGCAGCTCCTCGACGAAATCGACGGTGCGCGGGCACTTGAAGTGGGCCAGGTGGGCCCGGCAGAACTCCATGAGCTCGACCGCCAGCTCCTCGCTCCCGCTGACCCCCTCGGCCGGCTGGACGACCGCCTTGACCGCCTCGCCCCACTCGTCGTCGGGCACGCCGATGGTCGCCACGTCGCCCACTGCGGGGTGCTCGAGCAGGACCGCGTCCACCTCGGCCGGGTAGATGTTCACCCCGCCGGAGATGATGAGGTTGGCCGTGCGATCGGTCAGGAACAAGAACCCGTCCTCGTCCATGTAGCCCAAGTCGCCCAGGGTGAAGTAGTCGCCGCGGAAGGCGTCCGCCGTCTTGTCGGCGTCGCCGTAGTAGTCGAACCTGGTGGTCGCCGGGGCCTGGAGGAAGACGAGGCCGATCTCGCCGGGCGCCAGCTCCGTGCCGTCCTCGTCGGCCACCTTGACCAGACCCTTCACCATGGGCCGGCCCACCGTGCCCGGGTGCTCGAGCCAGGTCTTCGAATCGACCAGAGTGCCGAGTCCCTCGGTGGCGGCGTAGTACTCGACCACCACCGGGCCGAGCCATTCGATGAGGCGCTGTTTCACCGGCACCGGGCACGGCGCAGCACCGTGGATGATGAAGCGCAGCGACGAGTGGTCGTAGCGTTCCCGGACCTGCTCGGGCAGGGCCAGCAGTCGGTGGAACATCGTCGGCACCATGTGGGTGTGGGTCACCCCGTGGCGCTCGATGAGGCGCAGCGTCTCCGCCGGCTTCCAATGCTCCATGACCACCAGGGGCACGCCGTAGGCGAAGGGCACCGCCACCGAGAAGGCGAGCGGCGCCGCGTGGTACAGCGGCCCGGTGACCAGGTGGGCGTCGACCGAGTGCTCCCAGTCCTCGTCGTAACCGCAGAAGTTCACCGCGGCCAGCGCGCTCACCGCCGCCGTGTCCCGATGCACCCCCTTGGGCCGCCCGGTCGTGCCTGACGTGTAGAGCATCTGGGTGCCCAGCACCGGGTCCTCGATGTCCTCACCGTCCTGCTCGCCGATGACGGCGTTGCACATCTCGAAGCCGGGGATGTAGCCACCGACGGCGATGCGCACCATGCTCGGGCCTCCTGCCTCGGCCGCTCGCGCCACCACCTCGCCCAGCTCGGCCGAGCAGACGAAGGCCTTCGCCTCGCAGTTGGCCACGATGTAGCCGGCTTCCTCGCCGGTGAGGTGCCAGTTGATCGGGGTCAGGCGCAGGCCGATGCGTTGGGCGGCGTAGAGCACCTCGAGGTACTCGGGCCGGTTGGTGCACATCAAGGCCAGGGCGTCACCAGGGCCCAGGCCCCGGGCCCGCAGGGCCCGGCCCAGCCGGTTGATGTTGGCGTTGAAGTCCGCATAGGACCGGTCCCCGTCCGGTGTGCTGATGGCCAGGCGGTCGGGCACGCGCTGGGCCCACCAGGCGTGCAGCAGGCCCTGGGCCATGGCCTCCGCCCTGGTCTCGGGAACGCTCATGCCCTTCCTTCCCCCCTTTCTCCGGCCGCAGTGAACAGCGGTAACTGCCGCCCGTCGCTCAGCGGCTCCCACGTCAGGACCACCGCCATGCCACAGCGCACCTCCTCTGGCGGACAACCTACGACGTTGCTCACCAGGCGCACACCTTCGTCCAGCTCGATCAGGGCGACGCAGAACGGCTGGCCCCCGCTGAAGGCGGCGCCGGCGGCCTCGGGTCGGTGCTCCACCCCGGCGGCGTAGACGGTGCCCCGGCCGCTGGCCTCGCGCCACTCGAGGCCGCCGAGCCCGTCGGGGCAATGGGGACAGAACGCACGCGGGTAGAAGATGGCCCGCTCGCACGCCGTGCACCACTGGAGGAGGAAGCGACCTTCGCGGGAGGCCTCCCAGAACGGCCCGCTGTCGGGACCCACGGGAGGTTCGAGGCGGGTCCGGGCGGGTGCGTCGTACGCGGGATCGCGCACTGCCTCGGTCACAGCACTGCCTCGGTCACAGCACGGCCTCGGTCACAGCACGGCCTCGGTCACAGCACGGCCCCGGTCACAGCACGGCCCCGGTCACAGCACGGCCTCGGTCACAGCACGGCCTCGGTCACAGCACGGCCTCGGTGCCGAGGACCGCGGTCGACATGACCGAGAGGAAGATGCCCGAGCCGTGCGCGACGGCGACCTGGGCCCCCTCGACCTGGCGATCCTCGCCCTCGCCGCGCAACTGCCGGGTGGCCTCGGTGAGGAGGAACATGCCGTACATGCCCGGGTGGGTGAACGACAGTCCGCCACCGTTGGTGTTCATGGCCAGCGTGCCCCCTGGCCCGAGATGCCCGTCGGCGGCGTAGGGCCCGCCCTCGCCCTTGGGACAGAAGCCCAGGTCCTCGAGGTGGAGCAGGGCGGTGATGGTGAAGCTGTCGTAGCCCATCAGGACGTCGACGTCGCCCGGTCCGAGGCCGGCCATGGCGAAGGCGCGGGATCCCGACACGACGCCCGGGGTGGTGGTCAGGTCCGGCATCTGGCTGATCACCATGTGGTCCGTGGCGGTGGCGGCCCCGAGCACGTAGACCGGCGGCTTCCGCAGTGAGCGGGCCCGCTCGGCGCTCGTCATCACGAAGGCGCCTGCGCCATCGGTGACCAGGCAGCAGTCGAGCAGGTGGAGTGGCGCCACCTGGTAGGGCGACGACAGGACGTCCTCGACCGTGAGCGGGTCGCGATAGCGCGCCCGCGGGTTGCGCGAAGCCCACTCCCGGGTGCTCACGGCGATCTGGGCCAGCTGTTCGGCGCTGGTGCCGTACTCGTGCATGTGGCGTGAGGCGGCCAGTGCGTAGGGACCCATCGGGGTGCGCAGGCCATAGGGCAGGTCCCACTCGACGAGCGGATTGGGGCCGCCGAACGCTCCCCGTCTGCCGCCGCCGCCCGAATCGCCGCCGGCGCGGGCACGTGTGCGGTCACCGCGCGGCGTGGCCGCGTAGACACTGACCACCACGTCGCATACGCCGGCCGCGATGGCGGCCGCGGCGTGCTCGACGTGCACCTCGTAGCTCGAGCCCCCGGTCATGGTCGACTCGGTGAAGACGGGGTGGACGCCGAGATACTCGGCGAAGGACGGGGCCGAGTCCGGGTGGCACACGCCGTCGACGTCGGTCAGCGACAGGCCGGCGTCCTCGAGTGCCTCGAGCACCATGGCCACTTCGAGCGCGCGGCCGGTGCGCTCGAGCACGCCGGTGGGGGAGACGTCGTCGGCCACGCCGACGATGGCGGCCGCGCCGCGCAGGGTGCGATCGACGCGGCTCATCACGCGATCATCCCCCTTCCGACCCGAACTCGCTGCCGACCGGGCTACGCGTTCTTGGGGAGTTCGGAGAACGGCGTCGTCCGGTCGTTGCTGGGCTCCTTGGGCAGGCCCAGCACACGCTCTCCGATGATGTTGCGCTGGACCTGGTCGGTGCCCCCGTAAATGGGAGGCGCCTGCGCGAAGAGCGCCATCTCCGTGATGCCGCCGGCAAAGGGATCACCGGTGGCGTGCTTGAGGGCAGCCTTGTCGTCGCCGTCGTACGCGTGCAGCATGCCGGCCGGGCCCATGATGCGCAGCCCGAGATCGCGGGTGAGGCGCACGATCTGGCTCATGGAGAGCTTGGAGACGTTGGGCATGCCCGGGATGTCGCCGCCCTGCTCCTTGACGGCCTTCATGCGCAGCCCGTTCATCCGGCCGAGCTCGCCCAGGGTGAAGAGCCGGGCCAGGTCCTGGCGGATGGTGGCGTCGTCCGACACGCCCCGGGACTTGGCCACGCTGATGAGGAAGCGGGCCCCGCCCTGCATGGCCCCGAGCGCACCGCCGGATTGTCTCCTTCCGCCCGTTTCGGGCGGCGCCACCATGTCGCCCACCCGCTTTGAGAGCAAGCCCATGACGGTGCCCGGCTGGGCCATACCCCCGCCCGCCGCGTTGCCGCCGCCCGAGCCGAGCCCGGCCCGCTCGTTGGCCAGCGTCGTGTTGGCCGCGGCCCACCCCTTGTTGAGGCCGCCGATCAGGGCGGAGTCGGCCACGCGGGCATCGGTGATGAAGACCTCGTTGAAGAGGGAGTGCCCCGTCATCTCCTTGAGCGGGCGCACGTCGACGCCCTCCTGGAGCATGTCGAAGGCGAAGTACGAGATGCCCTGATGCTTGGGCACGTCGGGGTCGGTGCGGGCCAGCAGCATCCCGAGGTCGGCGTACTGGCCACCCGAGGTCCACACCTTCTGGCCGTTGACGATCCACTCGTCGCCGTCCTTGACGGCGCGGGTCTGCAGGCCGGCCAGGTCCGAACCGGCCTGGGGCTCGCTGAAGAGCTGACACCAGGCCTTCTGGCCGGTCACGATGTCGCGCACGTAGAGGTCGATCTGCTCCTGGGTGCCGTGGGTGGCGATGGTCGGCGCGGCCAGCAGCAGCCCAAGGCCGGCCGGGGCCCCCAGGGCGCCGAATGTGGCGAGCTCCTGCTGGACCAGGACCACGTCGGAGCGGGCCATGGCCCGCCCGTAGGCGTGGGTCGGTAGCCCTGGTGCCGCCCACCCGGAGAGCCCCAGGCGCTCCCACCACTCAGCGACCGTGAGGTCCGGGTCCCAGTTGCTCTCCAGCCAGGACCGGAGCTCACTCAGTTGCTCGTCCGTGCCGGTCGTCTCGATTGCGGTGTCAGTCACGTCCTCCGAAGTTACCGGCTGGAAAGCGGACGCGGCGACTCGGCGTCCCGGTGACCGGCCCGGTAGCGTCCCCCCGGCACGGACAGAGGAGAGGCATGCGAGACGAGCGACTCGACCAGGCGTTCGAGGCCTGGATACAGGCGCAGACGACGGCGCTCGACGTGGTCCGGGAGGCGACGGGGGTCCCCGAGACCGAGGTCGATCTGGCCGAGGGCTACCGTTGGGTGACCAGGCTCAACCGGCTGATCCTGGACTGGATCGTCGAGCGCTCCGACCCCCTGCACCCGGTCCTCTTCGACCTCCAGGACGAGTACAAGAAGCTGCTGGTCGACAACCCCGACGTGCACTACACGTTCTGTGTCCTCGACGACACGCATTCCTACCGCCTGGTCGGCTTCCGCGGGGAGTGCGCCTACCTCGGCATGACGTTCGGCACCGCCTTCGGGCAGGGCCCGGTCGGCGGCCGCACGGGCACGCAGACCCAGACCCACATCGACGAGTTCGAGCTCGGGCCCAACGGCGAGGTCGACATCCTCATCGCGCCGGAGGCACAGATGCCGAATCCCCGGCCGCGCAACTCCGTCCTCCTCGAGCCGGGCACGGCGCAGCTGGCCATCCGGGAGACCTACTTCGAGAAGTCGCCCGAGAAGTTCGCCCGCCTGCGCGTCGAGTTGGTGCCCCAGCCGGGCGAGGTGGTGCCGCCCCCGATCCTCTCGAGCGAGGAGTTGGCCCCCAAGCTCGAGTTCGCCGCCATGTTCCTCGCTTTCATCGGCCAGAACGCCATGGCCATGTGGAACGACGCCGGGGCGAACATGAACACCTTCGGTGGGACGTCCGGTGCGGCGCACGTGGAGGCGCAAGAGGACGAGATGCGCACGCACACCAACGCCGAGATGACCTACCACGGCGGCCGGTTCAAGCTCGACGAGGGCGAGGCGCTCGTCGTGACCGTGCACGAGCCCGACAAGCCGTTCCTCTACTGGGGCCTCACACTCACCTCGCCCTGGGGCGAAAGCTTCGACTACCGCTACACCACGACGGCGCTGAACAACAAGACGGCCACGCGTTCGGACGACGGCACGTGGAAGCTGGTCATTGCGCCGACCGACCCAGGCGTCGAGAACTGGCTCGACACCGGCGGGCGTCGCGAGGGCTACATGCTCGTGCGCTGGGTGCTGGCCGACGGACCGCCACACCCGAGCGCCGAGGTGGTGGCGATCGAGGACCTGGCCCGGACTTAAGCCGGCAAGGCCGGGGGCGCGTCTCACCCGGCCCGGCTCGGCACCTCCTGGATGAGCCAGCCGTTACCGTCGGGATCGTTGAAGGAGAGGAACGACCCGTAGTCGGCGCGGTCCGGGTCCGGTCCGGCGACCTGCACACCCTCTTCGAAGTGGAACACGTCGCTGGCTGTCACCGCGCCGGCACCGAGCACCCGCTGGGCCTCGTCGATGTCGGTGACCACCAGGTGCACACCCTGCAGCGACCCCGCTGCCTCCTCGTTCTTCATCAGCGAGATCGAGCACCCCGATCCCCTCGGTGTCAGCTGGACGACCCGGAAGTCCTCTCCGGCGCGGTGGTCGACGTCGACCTGGAAGCCAACGGCATCGGCGTAGAACGCCTTCGCCCGGTCGACATCGGCGACCGGGACGACCAGTGTCTCGAGTTTCCAGTCCATATGTCCTCCTCCATGCTCTCTTCCACCCCGATGATGATCTACTTCTCCTCGGACGGTACGCCGAAAACGCTGCGACGACCCGGCTCTGGGACTCCTCTCAGGTAGTGCCAGGTGACGGTGGCCCGGGCAGCGCCAGGTGACGACGGCCCAGCGCACTCCCGGTCCCAGTCAGATCCCGACCCTGCCGTCGACGTCGCTCGTGCCCCGCCCGAGGGTGAGTGTGTGCGATGGGCCCGTACTGGCGATGACCCCGCCCGCTCCGGACGGACGGGGAGTACCATCGAACGCAGGTCCATCTGTTCCGGGCGTGCGCCGGCAGGCGACGGGGAGACAGGAGGGTGGTCATCCATGTCGAGGTTCCGCCCTGTGCGGCCGAGGCGGGTGCCGGCAATGCTTGCAGTGCTCGCCGTCATGACAGGTGTGCTCGGCCTGGGCAGCGGTGCAATGGCTGCGGGTCGCTCCTACCACGTAGAGGCGGTGCCCAACCCGCCCGGTGCCAAAAACGCGGGCCTCTTCGGCATCTCGTGTCCCATGGTCGCCGGCTGCGTCGCCGTCGGGTACGCCACGACGAAGCCCGCCGGCAACCTGGTCGAGACCTACGCCGGTGGCAAGTGGACACCGACGGCTTTCCAGCAAGGATTGACCTTCCCGACCGTCGGCGCCGTGTGGTGCGCCAGCATGACGTCGTGCGTCGCCGTTGGAGATGCCGGGGCACTCGAGTCGAACGGCGCGACAACCACTGGTCGAGACCCTCTCGGACGGGACCTGGACGCCGACGAGCCCTCCGCTGCCGGCCACGGGCATCACGGGTTCTTTGGACGCCATCAGCTGCGTCACGGCGGAGTGGTGCGTGGCCGCCGGATTCATGGGGGACAGCCAGGACAACAACTTCGGCCTCCTCGAAGTGCTCTCGAACGGCACGTGGACCGCCCGAAGTCGGTCCCACCCCTTCCCCGTCGACCCAATCAGGCATCAGGTCGGTGCAATGCTTCACGCCCACCTCGTGTGACGCGGTGGGCTTCTACGGCGGCCTCTCGTCGTCGAACGGCCTCCTCGAGACCTTGTCGGGGAATGGGTGGGCGGGGTCGGCCCTCGGGGCACCGGCATCTTGGATTCCCTGTCGTGCGTCTCGTCGAGTTCGTGCCTGGCCGTCGGGACCATGGTGGACAGCGGCGGCTACACCGAGACGTTGAGCGGAACGACGTGGACGGGCGGTAGCCTGCCGCGCCCTGGCCCTGGCCCCGGCAACGGCAACGGTATGGCCGGCGTCTCGTGTCCAAAATCTGTTTCGTCCTGCGTGGCCATCGGTGGGTGGCATGACCCCCAGCCGCACCACCACAAGCCTCGGCTCCTGATCGAGACGGAGTCGCACGGTACGTGGGCAGCCACCGAGATACCTGCACCTTCGGGATTGATGGACGCCAAGGCCATCGCGTGCCCCAAGATCTCCGCGTGCGTCGGCGTCGGGCCCTCGGATGCGAACGGAGGCCCGGCCGATGCGGTGATCGAACAACCCCGTTCCTGAACCCGGATCTCGGTCTGAGTCGGCGCCGCCGGTGCCGTGGCCGCGTGAGCACCTGAAGCGTGTTCCGCTGTCTCGGTCTCCCGTGTCTGCCCGTCCGTAGGGACACGGAGTCATCGTCCCTCGCTCCAGACCTCGTCGCCACGAGCATCCTCGGGTACCCCTTGGGCTCGGTGATCTCCTTCATCCGGGGGGAGCCGATCGACGATCAGACCTCGGAGGGCACCCCGAAACGTTGCTGGTAGGGCGCGACCAGCGCCCGGTGGGTGGCCAGGTCGAGCCCGGTGTCGGCGAAGGAGTAGTCGTGGCCGAGGGCCCGGGTGTCGTGGCGCGCCGCCAGGTAGGCCTCGAGGCGGCCCCGGAACTCCTCGCTCAGCGCGAGGCCCCAGCCGGTGTAGAGCTGCTCGATCACAGACAGAGGGTCGGTGATCAGGTCCCGGTAGACGACGTCGGTGATCTGGTCGTTGGGTATGGCGCCGGCGTCGCGTTCGGCGGTGACCGAGTCCATCTGCAGCTCGAGGCCCATGGTCATGAACTCGACCAGGACCGCGTGGTCGACCTGGTCCGAATGCATGAAGTGGAGCGTGGCCATGAGGTCGGCCAGCGACCCGACGACACGCAGCGGGTCGCGGTGGGTGATGACGACCCGGGCGTCCGGGTAGGTCGCAAAGAGAAGAGGCAGAGCAGAGAGATGGGAGGGCGCCTTGACGACCCACCGCGTCGTCGGCCGCTCGGCTACCCACTGCAGCGTCTGCAGATGGCGCCTGTGCCAATCGTAGATCGGGGCCTGGTCGACCCCGCTTCTCCAGACCGTGTACCCGGGCACATTGACGGTCCCGGTGTACATGTCGGTCGAGAACTGGTGGGCGAAGGCGAAGATGCACTCGGTCGGGAGGCGGCCGCCGTTCTCGTGCATGGCGGTGAACGAGGGGACCATCTCGTCCATCAACCTGATCTCGGCGTCGCACAGGTCGCCCGAGGCCTCGTCGTAAGGGACGGTGTGCAACAGCTCCCAGAGGAGGGGTGGCCGGTTGTCGGGGTCGCAGGCCAGCAACTCGTGCAAGAAGGTCGTGCCCGAGCGGCTGAGGCCGGTGACCACGATCGGCGCCGGCACGGGTTGCTCGAGCACCTGGGGCTCGCGGACCCACAGGTCGACGATGCGCAGACGGTTCTGCAGAATCAGCTGGAGCTCGCCGCGGATCCGGAGGCGGCCGGGCAGATGCAGGTTGGCCTCGTCGTCGAGCGAGGCGCACAGGCGCGCGAAGGGCTCCTGCCACCAAGAATCGCCGAAGTCGTCGAGCCCGGTGGTGGCCCGGGCGGCCGCCGTGAGCGCTTCGGGGTCGAGGGAGATCATCGAGCGCCCGTCGTCGCCGAGGCCGCGCCCGAGGGCGACCATCTTCTCCATCCAGGGACTGCGGGGCGGGGCGGTCCAGGGCACGGTCGGCCACGGTAGCGGCACGAGGGAGAATGGCGGGATGCACACCGCCCCGGGCCACGAGCTCCGCGTGGACGAGCTGCTCGACCTGCTGGCCACGGTCGGTCCGAGCCGCCAGCTCAGCCCGCAGGTGCCGCTCAGCCAGCTCGACCACGCGCTGCAGACCGCGGCGCTGCTCGAGCGCTCGCACCCCGACGACATCGAGCTGGCGGTGGCCGGGCTGGTACACGACGTCGGCCACCTTCTACCGGGCGGCAGCGACGAGGCACATGCCGTCGACGGCGCCGACGCGGTGCGCCGGGCCCTGGGGGCGCGGGTGGCCGGGATCGTGGGCCTGCACGTGGAGGCCAAGCGGTATCTCGTCGGGGTCGAGGCCGACTACGACGGCGAACTGAGTGCCGATTCGGTCGTCTCGCTGCGCCGGCAGGGCGGGATGCTCGGGGCGGCGGAGGCCGACGCGTTCGCCCGGTTGGCCCTGGCCGCTGACGCGGTGACGCTGCGGCGGGCCGACGACCACGGCAAGGCCGAGGGGCTGGTGGTGCGCCCGCTGGAGTGGTGGGTCCCGCGGCTGCACGCACTCTCGGATCGGGCCGAACGAGGGGGATAGCCGGCGACGACGCCAGCTCTGATGTCGACCGTGCGTATCGAGGCCGGGTGTCGACCGTGCGTGTCGACCGTGGGTGTCGACTGTGCCTGTCGACGGTGCGTGTCGTTCTCGTTCCCGTCCGTCGGTGTCTTGACTTCTCACCATCGGGACTGCCGTCGTGTGGATCACCGAATCGTTTGGCGGTCGACAAGCGGAAGAGGATGGTCAATACTAAAGCAACCAGTCGATCTTCGAAGAGGTGGCTTGCACGGTCGAATGCCGTAAACGTGGCCTGAAGCCTGTATTTTGCGAATACCACAGGCGCTCGTTGTCACCATTTCCAAATGTCTTAACCACGGCGGGTGCTCGTTCAAGATGTTCCGAATGATCCGAGGAGGACACGAGTCATGAATCAATTCAAGTTGGGTCGGATCCACGATCACCGACCCCCGCCTGTGCCCGATCTCGTGACGTACGCCACGAAGCCGCTGCCACCCCCGGCAGCTTCGGTTGAGGTCCCGTCGATCGTGGGAAACGCCAAAACGGCCTGGGGCATGTTGGGCAATGACCAGTGGGGCGATTGCACGATCGCCGGCGCCGACCACCTCATCATGGCCGACTCCGCCATCTGCTCCGCGCCATACACCGCGCCATCCCTCACGGCGGTCGAGCACGAGTACTTCGGGCTGACCGGCGGCCCAGACAGCGGCCTGGTGATGAGCAAGGTGCTCGCGTCATGGCAAAACGTCGGAATGTTCGGCAACAAGCTCGCCGCCTATGCCCCCGTGCATGCGACGAATACAACCGAGCTACAGCAGTGCATCGATTGGTTCGGAGCGGCGTACTGCGGCGTGAACCTGCCTGAGCCGGCCGAGAGCCAGTTCAACCAGCAGGGCACCGGCGTGTGGCAGCTGACCGAAACCAAGGCCGACCAGCAGATCGAGGGCGGCCACTGCATCGTTCTCGTCGCCTACGATGCCGATCACCTCTACGCGGTGACGTGGGGTGCCATCGTCGGCATCACCTACCAGTGGTGGGCCCAGTACGCCGACGAGGCCTGGGCCACCATCTCCCAGGAGTTCGTCGCCCGCGGCGGCGACGCGCGCGGTATCAGCCTGACGACGCTTCAAGCCGATCTCAAGAACGCCTGATCGCTCGGCGGGATCGTGGACTCCTGAACGGGGCGCCTTTCGAGTCGGTGTTCAGGTCGTTCCTCGGTCCGTCCTCCCTCGACTTTTGTCTCAGGAGCTCGTGACCGAAATCGGTTGATCCCCACCGACCCCCGTGTAAGGCTGCTGCAGCTGAATTCCGAACGAGCGTCTCGGAGGGCCAGATATGGCGGGGTCGGGTCAAGAACGCTTTTCCAAGGGTCGGGGCATCGCATGTCTCGTGTTGTCGCTGATTCTCGTTGTCGGCGGCATCACGGCCTTCGCCCTCGGTGTGCCCAGCCACGTCTACCTCGTCACGCTCCAGTGGGCCGGCTCCGCGAGCACCGCAAACGGGGTCGTGGGTCATCTGGCGGGGGCGTATCGGACAGGTCTCTATTGGGACTTCGCTCTCATCGTCGGGTACACCGGCGGCATCTTGCTGGCGTGCTACCTGGGGCGCAAGGTCTTCTGGACGAAGGGACTTCTCCGATGGGCGCTCGTCGGATACTTCGCGGTTGTCGTGGCTGCGCTGGCCAACGTCCTGCACGACGTGCTCCTCCTCGTCGCGCTCAGGTCGAGCCCCATGACGGGCGATTGGATCTTCCGGATCACCGCAGCGGCCTCGTTCATCAAATTCACGGCCCTCTTGGTCGCAATACCGATCGGACTTCTCGCGTTGTGGAACGCGTTCTCGCGGCTCGCCACGCACCGCGGCTTCCTCGAGCGGTGGAAGAAGGCCAAGGAAAATTTCCCGGACAGCGAGGAAGACCCTTGGATCATCCCGCCGCCACCGCTTGAATCTGCTGGACTCAAGGAGTCCGCGTCGGAGAACTGGGGTCTGCAGCGCAAGATCAGACTGGACACCTCAATTGGACGCAAATGGTGGAGTGAGGACAACCGAAGCTCTGCCCCTGTGCACTTCACCCAGGACAGCCAGTCACCTCACGGCCCATCGGGGGTCACGGCGATCTGCCTCTCAGGCGGTGGCATCCGATCGGCCTCGGTCGCTCTCGGTGCGTTGCAATCGATGCGGACCGAATTGGACGGGTTTGACGAGATCGATCGGATCGTCTCTGTTTCGGGTGGGGGCTATGTCAACGGCGGCATTCAGCTCGCGCTCACAAACGACAGTGGAGGAAACCCCGGACGCGGTGAGGCCCAACCAGAGGACGTCTTCTCTTCGGGATCCCCCGAGGAGGATCATCTCCGACGTCACAGCAGCTATCTCTCTGATGGGCCAGGGCAGTGGCTTGCGGCCCTCGGTGTCCTCCTGCGCAATCTGCTCACCTCGCTTCTGATTATCGGGCTGGCGATTGCCACCATCGGTTTGGCCATCGGGTTCTTCTACCGGAACATTCCGATCGTCTCCGGTGGCCTGCAAACCGCCCTGCACACTCGATTGCTCGCCGGTGCGGACTCCAACGCGCCCGGCTTCCCCGCCGTTCCGTGGGGCGTCACGCTCGGCATCGCTGCGATGTTCGGACTCGTGGTGCTCGTCTATGTGGCTGAGCTGGTCTGGTGGTCACTGCGGGGATCCCGTCCGGCCGTCATGGCTCGCTTCACGGCGGGGATTGCCATCGCCGCCCTTCTGCTCGCGGTCGTCGGTGTCGTGATCCCTGCGGTGGTCTGGGTGAGCTCGTGGCTCACCTGGCACCTCGGGATCTCGTCCAAACCGATGGTGGCCGTAACCAGCGTCTCCGTGACCCTGTCGTATATCGCCGTGCTGGCCGCCGCGCTCTGGCGCAAGAGGCAGATCGTCTCCACGGCGCTGTCTGACGTGAAGAAAGGCGAATCGGCCATGGCCGGCGTCTTTCCCAACAGCCTGGTGCAGAGGTTCATCATCTGGTTCGCCCTGTTGGCCCTCTTCGTCACGGGACTGGTCATTGCCAGTTGGGTCGCCACGAGTGGGCTCGATGACTCGTGGTGGGCGTTTCTGGTGGTCGGCCCTCTGCTGTTCCTGGCCATATTTCTCGACCAGACCTCAATGAGCCTTCACCCCTTCTACCGGCGCCGGTTGGCAAGTGCATTTGCCGTCCGGCGCCAGACGATCGATCCAACCGGGCAGCCGAGCGAAGAAGGGATCGCTGAAGCAGTCCCGTATTCCTACGACGAGCCAACTGATCTGAGTCGCTATGGTTCCAGACGCTCGGGTACCCGTGATGGCAGACTCTCGTGGTGGCCCGCGGTGACCTTTGCGGCATCCGCCAATCTCTCCGGGCAGGCGCGCACCCCTCCGGGGCGTCCGTCCGTCTCGTATGCGTTAGGGGCTGACCATGTGGGCGGACCCCAGGTGGGGTGGGTCCGGACCGACGTCCTCGAAGAACTCGTCAGCAACGCCATCCGCAAAGACCTCACCGTGGAAGCGGCTGTTGCCATCTCTGGGGCTGCCATCGCGTCGGCCATGGGCGCCTCGACCCGTGATTACGAGGTGTTTCTGGCCCTGACCAACGTTCGGCTCGGTGCGTGGCTGCCGAACCCCCGCTTCCTTGCTCTCAAATGCGCCAACCCTGACGATTGGACCGTGCCCGATCTGCCCAGGATCAGAGGTCTTTCGTATTTCGCCCGGGAGATCCTGGGGATTCATTCGGATCACAGCCGACTCCTTTTGTGCACCGACGGCGGGCACTATGAGAACCTCGGACTCGTCGAGACCTTGCGGCACAGACCAGAACTGGTGTACTGCTTCGATGCGAGCGGCGCGACCAAACCGATGGCTGACACGCTGGCCGGCGCGTTGATGCTCGCCCGTGAAGAACTTGGAGTGGAGATCACGCTCGATCGTTGGGAGGACCTGGTTCCTGGCAGTGGGAAGGGGTTCGATCCGGCGGACGCGTTTTCTGGACTCAACCCCCGGCTCTCGCAGTCCGCCGTGATAACCGGGACCATTTGCTACCCGAAAACGGGGACCACGGAGAAATCATCGGGCCGTTTGATCTTCGCGCAAGCGGATCTGACGCCAGATCTTCCGTACGACATTCTCGAGTACACCCAGGACAATTCCGGCTTTCCAAATGACGGGACAGCCGACCAGTGGTTCGACTGCAACCGCTTCGATGCGTACAAACGACTGGGCGTGTACCTCGGCAAGCAGGCCGTCGCAACGATGAAAGCCCTCAACACGTCGGAGCCGAGTGAGTCGGGGCCATCCGGAGAAGAGGTCCAGAATGCGACAGCCGAGACCTCTTCGTGAGATGACGGTGGACCCAGGCCGAGCTTTCGACAGAGTGTTCCGAGTTGCTTGGCGGCCGTCCGTGCCTTCGCGTGCCGCGGTCCCGTAGCTGACCTCCCACCCACATCTCCGTTGTCGGATCGTCTCCGAACGAGAGGTGCCGACGTTCACCAGGAACCCGCCGGCGACCGTCCCGAGGCCGGTGGTGGTAGAAGCGATGCCCGGATCGGACCGAGCTCGGGTGCCGATCAGGGCATCGACGGTCACTCCACTGATAGCCCCCTTGAACAGGGTGCGGCGACCTACGACGTTGCCTCTGAGGTGCACCGACCATTCCTCGTGGTGTTCGGTGAAGGGTGGCATTGCTCGGGGTTCGGGCATGGTGCGAACGTACCGCCCGGCCTGCGCAAATCGGCGCCAAAACCCATTCGTCGCACGACGATTACCCCGGGTTTCCAATAGGACCGAAGCCCGCACGGAAGAGGGGGATGAGATGGACCGGCGAGCGTCTAGGAAGAGCCAAGCCGCAAATCGGAGCGTCTCCTGGTAGACCGATGTCCATGTCTCCTGATCGAATGCTTGAGATGGTCGGCGTCGCCGGAGGCCCCTTGGCTGACGCCACGCTGTGGCATATGGAGGTGGTGGACACTGGGCCACTCTCATCCAATCTGCATCGGATGGTCCTCACCGCTCCTGGACTTGAGGGCCTTCGCCACGCGGCGGGACAGGACCTGATGTTCCGGATACCGCTGGCAGAGAAGAGAGTGGTGAACCGCCGCTACACGATCCGCTCATTCGATGTAGTAAGAGGGACTGTCACCATCGATGTCTCACTCCGTGCTGCAGGCCCGGGAACCGATTGGATACGCGAAGCCAGAATCGGTGATCGAATCGACGCCATTGGTCCACGTGGCAAGGTCACATTGCGCTCAGATGCCGACTGGCATCTCTTTGTCGCCGACGAGACCGGGATGCCAGGCGTGTTGGCAATGGTAGAAGCCCTCCCATCCGCATCTACGGCGATCGCAGTGATCGAGATAGATACTCCTGCCGATCAGCTGGAACCGGACGTGAGCCAGGGGCGGCGGGTGGAACTGCATTGGCTCTACCGTCTGGACCATTCGGTGCCGGGCGAAAGTTCGCTACTCCTCGAAGCGCTGACCAATGTCGTGCTGCCGATCGGCATCGGACATGCGTATATTGCAGGGGAGGCGCGAGTGGTGAGGACCGTTCAACAAAGCCTGGCTGAGCGTGGGTTCGCGGAGAATCAGATCTCTGGCAAGGCGTATTGGAGACGCGGCCTCCCCAATGCCGAGCATGGAGAACCGTCTCGCGAGGTGTGAGGCCTGCAAGGCCTGAAGTGCGGTCCGCGCCGAGTTGGGGTAACCGCTTCTACCGCAAACTCTGGTCCGGAAGGAATTGATCGCCCAGCGAAAGTCCCTCCGACGTGATCTCGAACTGCCGAATTCGAGGATCGTGTGCGCTGCCTCGAGTCTTGAGAAGAGTGATCGCTCGTTTCACCTCCGAGTTCCCCCGGAGGAACTGCAAGAGGACGACATTGTCGGACACGTGTGAGATCCCGAACTCAGACAGACGGGTGATGCCGAACAGCTCAGGAACTTCTTGCGTCATGATCACACTGACGTTGTGCCGAGCACAGCGCTGCAGGAGCGAATAGATGTATTCGCGAAACCGGATCTCGTCGCCGCAGGCCGCACGCAAGTCGCCGAGACTGTCGATGGCTATTCGCTTTGCGCCTGTCCGCTCAGTCAGGTCCAGCAACTCATAGACCCATTCGTCAAGGTAGAGGTCAACGGGCGGCCGGAACATCACCTCCACCTTCGGCTCGTCGAGCGACCAGGAGAATCCCCGCACGATCCGCTCGAGCTGGATGGGATTCTCTTGGAAGGTCGCGTAGATGCCCTGCTCCCCGAGCTCGGCACCGCAGAATACGAAATGCAGGGCGATGAGCGTCTTTCCTGCTCCCGATGGCCCGGCGACCAGTGTTGAGGCTCCCCTCCAGTAGCCGTCGGCGAGCATCTCGTCCAGGATGGAAACTCCCGACGAGATGCGCTCAGGTGCGAAATTGTAGGCCGCGCCGTCATCGTGATCGGCGAGCCTCGGGAAGATGTCGATGCCGTGGTTGGAGACCCGATACGCGTGCTTGCCGGAGACGAACCCCGAACCGCGAAGCTTCAGGACCTGAAAGACGCGAGATTCTCGGTCGGCGGTGTGCTCGATGCCGAGCGAGACGATCGCGTCTGCGACGGCGAATTCAGGTGCCTTGGTTGCTTCCGTGCCGTCGTACTCACCAACCCAGAACGATGTGGTCTGGGCCGCCGACAGGTGGCCGGCCAAGTCATGGAGGAATCGTCGAAAGGTTCCATCGTCAGGCGCATACGCCCTGAGCGCCTTGAAGCTGTCAATCACCATCAACCCGGGACGCCGTTCACGCAGGAGCTCGACGATCTTGGCCAGCACGGCGGAAAGACCGCCGTCGTTGAGGAGCTGGCCCAGGTCTTCGTAGATGACGCCTGTCCCGACAACGGATTTGTCGAAGAAGCTGAGGGACTGGCCGTAGCGAAGGATCTTCTCGAGCGGCTCGGACACCGTCGAGAGGTAGAGCGCCGGACGCTCGGCCGTGGCGTTGTGAAAGAGGTACTGCTGCGCAAGGATCGTCTTGCCCGAGCCCGGACGCCCCATGATGAGGTTGATCCCATTGAGAAGGAGGCCTCCACCAAGGAGGCTGTCCAGGCGGGCGGAGCCGCTCGCGAGCCGGTTGGTCACGGAGTCCGAACCGAGCGACGCAGGTAGGCACTCGTGCCGAGCAGGTCCCGGACGGTCGAGACGAATTGGAGGGGATCGAGTGGCTTGAGCAAGAAGGCATCTGCACCTGACTGAAGAGCTTCGTCCTGCGAGTCGATCGCCGACACGGCGATCACGGGAATCAACGCCTGCTCGTGCGCCAGTTTGCAGAGCTCGTGTCCAGCCCCGCCCGAGATGAGCAGATCGACGACCGCCATGCTGGGGGATTCGTTCTCGAGGATCTCTCGCACCTCGTTCGCGTTGAGTACGACCCGGGTCGCATAACCCTCGGTGCGGAGGAGATACTCCGAGAGTTCCGCCGAGAAGGGATCGCGCTCGGCGAGCAGGATCGTCACGAGATCGTCAGTGTCCGTCCTGGGCTCGACGGGGTAGCGGCTTCGCTCTTCGAGGAGCCGGTGCGCATCGGCGGGTTGCAATCCGTTCTGGAGCTCGTCGAGGATGAACCGGAGCTGGTCGACCTGGTCGCGGCTGTAGAGCCGTTGGCCTCCAGCGCTACGGGCAGGGACGATCTGCCGATACCGCTCTTCCCAGCTACGGAGGGTCTGTGCGGGGACCCCGAGCATCTTGACGACGGCGCCGATGCTATAAACGCCGTCTTCTTCAGCTCGCGCCATTCACAGCGAAGTATAGCAAGGTGTCAGATATTGCGTAGATAATGCAGAAGAAATCCAGCGTCTAGCGCTGGGACGACGGAATATCAAGGAAATAGTTCTGCATAAGTGGTAGGAAGGTCGGGATAGTTCTACAGTCCGGGCCAAAACGGCGGTGCGCCGCCCGTGGGAATGGTGGCGAAAAGGAGCGACGCGCGAAGTGACCTGGTTGACGACCTGTTTGCCAAGAAAGTCATGACCCTCGAACAAATTGATACGCCGGTTTCGACTGACACGGAAGAGTCGGTCCCGACGCCGACCGTCAGTCAACCGGCATTCGACCACGACCGCTCCCCGGAGACGGGCCAATCAACGCGAAAGCGCCCGGTGCTTCATCGGGTCAGCGTCCTTGTGCTTGTCGTAGGTCTCCTTGTGACCGGGGTGGTCACCGCTATTTCGCGGTTGAACTATGTGCACAACGAGCAGCATCTTTCGGACCTTCAGGCGAACCTCACCGCTTCTGCGTTCGGCGTCGCGCCAGTCGACTTGGAGCGTCGGCTCGGTGAGGCGGCGGGGGAAGCAGGCGAAGCCTCGGATCCCGCCTCGACGTTCCAACGAGTCATCGGGCCTTCGATGGCTCCTGCTGGACCATTCACGTCCGCATCGCTTGCTCTTGTACACGGCGGGCAGGTTCAAGTGCTGGCTCGTGTCGGAGCCAAACCGATCAGAAACCCGACGAGCAAGGCCACTTTGGACCTCTACGCACGAACGGCAAAGTCGGGCTCGCTCGTCACGACCAGAGTCGAGGGCAACGGACTGCAGCGGCTCGCCTATCTGATGCCGGTTGTCGGTCCGGGCGGAACCTACGTCGCTGCCGCAGGACAGGCGCTGCCAAGTAATCGAAGGATCCGCATTCCGGCCAACTCGCCAGATGCTGGGCTCAACCTCGCGATCTACTTCGGTAAGACCGTACGTCCAGCTGCACTCATCGAGACCAATGTCTCGCATTTGCCACTCGGGGGCACCGTCTCTACTGCCACCGTGCCTTTCGGGTCCAGCCAGTTGACGCTCGTCATGTCACCGATGACCCCGTTGGCCGGGCAATGGTCGGAACGTCTGCCCTGGGGGATTCTCGTTGTCGGGCTACTTTTCACAGTCGCTGTGACCGTCATGACCGAGCGTCTGATCCGGCGCCGTGAAATTGCCGAACAACTTGCCGATGAGAACCGACACTTGTACGGCGAGCAGCGAAACGTCTCGCTGACGCTCCAGCGATCGCTGTTGCCGAAGGCGCTGCCGTCGATCAAAGGCGTCGAGTTCGCGGCACGCTACATCCCGGGAGAGTCCGGCATCGAAGTCGGGGGTGATTGGTACAGCGCGATAGCAATCGATGATCGCCGCTTCGCGTTCGTGGTCGGCGACGTGTCGGGCCGAGGACTCGCCGCAGCAACCATCATGGCGGGACTGCGTTACACCATTCGAGCGTATGCGGCTATTGGCTACAGCCCAGAGCGGATACTTCAAATGGCCGCAAAAGAGATCAACATCGACACGGATCGGCACTTTGCGACGGTCCTCGTCGGTGTCGTCGACAATGACCGCCGCGAAATCACCATGGCCAACGCGGGTCATCTCCCGGCGCTGGTTCTGAGCGACGGGCGGAGCGAGTTCGTCGAAGTACCGGTGGGTGTCCCGCTCGGGGTCGGCTCTCCTGTCTATGAGTCGACCACGCTGCCAATTCGGCCGAATTCGACCTTGATCGCCTACACGGACGGGCTCGTTGAGAAGAGAAACGAGAATCTGGACGCCGGCCTCGATCGGTTACGCAAGGCGGCCTCGTTCGGAGCTCCGTCGGCTGATGAACTCCTCACGAACATCGCGGGCTCCCTGTTGAGCGACCATGGCTCCGATGACGACACTGCGATCTTGGCCATTCGCTGGCTCGACTAGAGAGTGGTGGATATCACCGTGATGCGCCGTGGCCCGACTGCGACGATCTGACCCCTCAGGACCCGGCATTTCGAGGCGGCGCCGCGGCCGCGGCTTCAGCTATGCCGATGCCGACGGGGTGCGGGTCACCGATGAGGACACTCTCCAACGCATTCGAAGTCTGGTTGTGCCACCGGCCTGGTCGGACGTCTGGATCTGCCCTTGGCCGAACGGCCATATTCAAGCCGTCGGAACCGATGCGGCCGGCCGCCGCCAATACCGCTACCACGACCAATGGCGGAAGGACCGGGACCGCCAGAAGTTCGTCCGAGTTCAGGATTTCGGGGCGGTCCTGCCGAAACTTCGGGCGAGGGTGCGGCGTGACCTGGCCAAAGACGACCTCAGCCGGGAGCGTGTGCTGGCGGCGATCGTGCGCCTGCTTGACGTCGGCTATTTCCGGGTGGGGGGTGAGGACTACGCGCTGGAACACGAGACCTTCGGCGTCGCAAGCCTCCGAAAGGAGCACGTCCATGTTCACGATGGCCTGATGGTCTTCGACTATCCGGCAAAGGGCTCCATACAGCGGACCCTTCAGATCCGCGATGATCCGGCATGCAAGGTCGTCACCGCTCTGCGCCGCCGCCGAGCTGGCGGACCTGAGCTCTTCGCGTACAAGCAGGGACAACGATGGGTCGACGTGCACGCTCACGACGTGAACCTCTACATCAAGGCCGCCACCGGAGATCAGTTTTCGGCGAAGGATTTCAGGACGTGGTCGGCCACCGTGTTGGCGGCCGCCGCGCTCGCCGAGAATGAGCCTGTGCCCGAGTCACGTGCGGGCCGTCATCGGGCCGAGGTCAAGGCCGTGGCCACCGTCGCGGAGTACCTGGGCAACACCCCCGCGGTGAGCCGCTCCGCATATGTCGACCCGCGGGTGATCGAGCGTTTTGAGGAAGACGACACCATCAGCGGCCGGCTGGGGCATCGGCCCGATGTCGACAAACTGGACCCGCGTCGCAAGCATCGGGTTGGCGAATCCCGCGCCGTGGAGGAGGCCGTCATCGAACTGCTCGACGATGCCTCGACTCATCCTTCCTGAGAGCCATACGTGGCCGTTCCCCACAGAAGGTCTTCTCGAGCCGATGAAGTCCACCGTGAAGGAGACGGCCGCCCGCCGCGCCACGATGGATGAGGAAGGAGTGTGTGTGTCTGACGTTCCCGCCGTGGTCAGCGCCCGTGCCGAGGCGGCAGGTGCATCGTGGTGGCTCGAAGCACTGCCCAGCCTGGTGAAGGAGTTGGAGCGGGCCTGGTCGGTCCGGGTGGGCCAGCCCTTTGGCGACGCCACCGAGGCGTACGTTGCCGAGGCAGTGATGGAGGGTGGTACGCCGCGCCGTACTCAAGCTGCTCGTGCCCCGTGACGACGATGCGGCACGCCAGGAGGCCGCGGTCTTGACGCGGTGTGCCGGCGAGGGATGCGTCGAGCTGCTGCGGTCCGACATCGCTCAGGGTGCCTTGCTGCTCGAGCGACTTGGCCCTTCGCTCCATGACCTCGGCATCGCGGTCGAACGGCGCCACGAGATCATGTGTGACACCGCCCGCAGCGTCTGGCGCCCCGCGGGCGACCTGGACCTCACCACCGGGGCAGAGAAGGCGCGGATGTTGGCGGAGTGGATCACCGAGTGGTGGGACCAGTTGGGACGGCCTTGTACGCGCCGGGCAGTGGACCACGCCCTGGCCTGTGCCGAGCGCCGGCGGGTCGCCTTCGACCGCGACCGAGCCGTGCTCGTCCACGGCGACGTGCACGAATGGAACACATTGTCGGCGGGGAGCGGGTTCAAGCTGGTCGACCCCGATGGCCTGCTGGCCGAACCCGAATACGACCTCGGCATCATCATGCGGGAGGACCCGAGCGAGCTGGTGGAGGGCGATCCGTGGTCCCGGGCCGAGCTGCTGGCGGCACGGACCGGGCTCGACGCCGAGGTGATCTGGGAATGGGGCGTGGTCGAGCGAGTGTCCACCGGGCTGCTGGGAACCAAGTTGGGATTGCAGCCGGTGGCGACCCGCATGCTGCGGGCGGCCGAACTCGTGGCGGACTGACTGACCTGGGCGCGAGGGACCGCCGCCGGGGCACGCCCGGGCCGTGCGGCGTGCGGGCCTACAGGCCAGTCCACACTCCGGTGGGAGACTGCCGCGGTGTCCACACCCATCGTGGGAACCTGCGACCCTCGCTTCCGCTCCGTCGAGGAAGAATTCACGCGGAACTTCTCCGAGCGAGGCGAACTCGGGGCAGCGGTCTGCGTCCTGATCGACGGGGTGCCGGTGGTCGACCTGGCCGGCGGCTTCGTCGATGCTCGCCGCTCGGCCCCGTGGAGACGCGACACCCTGGTGGACTACTACTCGGCCGGCAAGCCAGTCCTGGCGTTGCTCGTTCTGCAGTTGGTCGACCAAGGGTTGATCCGCTTGGATGATCCCCTTGTCGCGATGTGGCCCGAGTTCGGCGCCGGTGGCAAGGAATCGGTCACCCTGCGCCAGGCCCTGTGCCACCGGGCCGCTGTACCGGCCATCGGCGAGCCGCTGGCCAACGAGGACCTGTGGGACTGGGGGAGGATGACGGCGGCTCTGGCCGCCACCCCTGCGTGGTGGGAACCGGGTACGCGCCACGCCTACCACACCAATACCTATGGCCATCTGATCGGCGAGGTGGCGCGCCGGGTGAGTCGTGAGTCGTGTCGGCAGCGCCTGGCAGAGGTGGCGGCGTCGCTCGAGGCCGACATTCACGTCGGCGTCCCGGTGGCCGAGCGTCACCGCTGTGCCGAGATCGTCTTCGCTGCGCCAGGCGTGCCCGCCGTCGACTTCGACGCACTGACCGGTGACGTCCGCATGGAGATGCTGAGCTACTTCAACCCGCCCGGCTACTCCTCCATGGGCGTGGTCAACACGGCTGCGTGGCACTCCGCCGAGGTGCCCTCGACGAACGGTCACGGTACGGCGCACGGACTGGCTCGACTCTACGGCGCGCTGCTCGAACCGGGACGGGTGCTTTCGGTCGATCTGCTGGCCGAGGCCACTCGCACCCAGTCCGAGGGCTACTGCCCGATCCTCCACGAGGAGGTGACGTTCGGCCTCGGCTTCAAGCCAACGGTGCCCCGACGCCCGTTCGGTCCCAACCCCCGCAGCTTCGGGCACTTCGGCACCGGAGGCGCGGTCGGCTTCGCCGATCCGGACGCCAACCTGGCCTTCGGCTACGTCATGAACCACGTGATCCCGCGCTGGCAGAGCACGCGTAACCGGGCGCTCATCGACGCCGTCTACGAGTCGCTCGAACCATGACCTTCGAGGACCAGGTCGCCGAAGGCGCGGCCGTCCCCGTGGAGGGCTGGGACTTCTCGTGGTTCGAGGGCCGGGCCACCGAGGAACGGCCGCCCTGGGGCTACGCCCGGTTGCTGCGCGAACAGATGGCAGGCGCCGCCGCCGTCCTCGACATCGAGACGGGCGGTGGAGAAGTGTTGGGCGGCGTCGGGCACCCGCCTCGACTGCTGGTGGCCACCGAGTCATGGCCGCCCAACGTCGCCCTGGCCCGGGACACCCTGCGCGCGCTCGGAGGCCACGTGGTGGCGGTGGCCGATCAGCCCACGCTTCCCTTTGCAGCCGCGTCGTTCGATCTCGTGGTGAGCCGGCATCCCGTCGTCACTCTGTGGGACGAGATTGCCCGGGTCCTGCGGCCTGGGGGCACCTACCTGTCCCAGCAGATCGGGCCGGGGACGAACCGAGAGCTGACCGAGTTCTTCCTCGGTCCCGTGCCGGTCGCCGAGCACCGGCGCCCCGAACGAGTGGCCGAGGCGGCCCAGGCGGCCGGCCTCGAAGTGGTGCGGCTCGAGCCCTGTGCACTGCGAGTGGAGTTCTTCGATGTGGCCTCCGTCGTGTACTTCTTGCGGAAGGTCCTCTGGACGGTGCCGGGCTTCACGCCCGAGGCCTATGACACCGAGCTGCGCCATATGCACGAGCACATCACGCGACACGGGTCGTTCGTCTCGACCGCACATCGGTTCCTCATTGAGGCGCTCACCGTTCCGGCCTAAAGTGGAGAAAACCGCGGCCAGCCGAACCGGGATGGCCGAGAGATGGAATGTCGAGCGCTGTCATGAGTACGCCGAGTACGCAATTTCGAGCCAAGTTCAAGCGGATGGACGAGTCCACCGCCGAGGAATGGGCGCTGATGGAGGCACAAAACGATGGTCTGATCGACGCTGTTCCGGATCGGATCCTCGATCAGCTCCGCATGCTCGATTCCGATGCTGGTGGGTTCGCAGTTGACCGTCTCACGCACAGCCTGCAGACGGCCCATCGAGCCGAGAGGGACGGGCGGGACGACGCGTACCTCGTCTGCGCCCTGCTGCATGACATTGGCGACGTGCTTGCGCCCCTCAACCACGCGGACGTTGCAGCGGCCATCTTGCGACCATGGGTCCCAGCCGCCTACCAATGGATGGTAGAGAAACACGGCGTTTTTCAGGGCTACTACTTCTGGCACCACCTCGGAGCTGACCGCAATGCCCGTGACGCGTTGAAAGAGCACGAGTACTACGCCGTGGCCGAAGAGTTCGTGCGCAAATACGACATGCTGGCCTTCGACGAGGAGTACCCGACACCGCCACTCGACCACTATGAGCCCTTGATCCGAGGGTTCTTCGTGGAAGCGTCTCGGTCCTCACAGAACGAGGGTTGACGACTCCATCCTGTCGTAGCCTGTGGCGTCGTGTTCTTGGCCGGGATCGACAATCGTGTGGCCACCCGCTTGGTGCCCCGCCGGGAGTGCGGGTGGACCCCGAATGCTCGCTGGTGGGCGGTTCGAGGGTGTTCTCCGTGGCGGTCACATGCCATCGTTTGGACTCGCGGTGGGCGCTCGACGTGGCCCGCCGGCCACCCCTCACGACTGAGGCTTGCTCGATGGAAAGATACTCGAGTCGATCAGGTCCAGCGTTTGTGAGAAAGCGCCGATGCAAAAGAACAGGCCCGCATGAAATCGCTTCGGGTGAAGGCGGTCATTGCCATTGCCTTGGTTGGTCTTGTCGCCGGATGTGGAACGGGATCAACTACGAAGAAGACGGCGGCGCCGACGTCGACTTCCGAACGGGCGACCACGACGAGTTCGTCGATCGGGCCGCCACGTTCGTCCACGTCGTCGACGAGCGCACCAACGACGGCCGCCACTGCTCCCTCAGGCGCCGGACCGTGTTCATCGGCTCAGTTGTCGGTCTCGGCTGGTGAGAGCCAGGGAGCCGCAGGTACCGAGATCCTCCCCATCGTGTTCACGAATACCGGAAACACACTGTGCACCTTGCAGGGCTATCCGGGCGTTTCAGCCGTCGTTGCCAACGGAGTACAGCTCGGAGCGGCGGCCACCCGACGGGGAACCTCGCCCGGACCACTTGTCGCGCTCGAACCCCAGCAGACGACTCAAGCGATCTTCACCTACACCGACCCGATGGTCCAATGCCAGAATCCGATCGCTGCTTTGGGATTGCGGGTGTATCCACCCAATCAGACCGCCGCTCTGTTCCTGTCTACCTCGGCGGTGGGTGAGTGTCCTGGTCCCCCGAACGGCAATCTGTCCATCTCTCCAATCGGCCTGGCGATCGGACAGCAGTAGCCGACGCTGCCCCGGGACCATCTGGTCGGCGCGCTGCCGAAGTCTCAGAACACGAACGGAACAAGCATCTTGGTGGAGCGCTTGTACGCCGGATAGGTGGTGGGAAACTCCTGGCCCAAGTAGCGCTCCTCGACGGTCGCGCTGTACGTGAAGTAAAGCCCAGCCAGAACCACCGCGATCAGCCACAGCCAGCTCAGCGCGACCGCGGTGCCGACGCCTGCGAGCAGGATCCCGGAGTAGATGGGGTGGCGGACCAGGCGGTATGGGCCGCTGGTCACAAGCTCGGGTTCATCCTTCTGCGACATGGGTGTGCCCCAGTTGCGCCCGATGTGGAGGCGGGCCCAGATCGCGAACCCCAACCCGAGGGCGAAGAGAAAGAGCCCGAGACCAGCGCGCCATGCATCCGAGTTGATGTCGCCGTCTCGGAAGGCTCCCAAACGGATCAACAGAATCGCCAAGACCACGATCACTGCCCTGATACGCAACTCGCTGGACCAAGGAACGCGGCCCTTCTTCATGGAAAACGCCGCCACGAGCCAGTAGATCCAGAACGCAGCCCATCCGATGGCGAAGACGAGTTCGACTGCGTGCATGCGCTCAGCCTTCCACTCCCTGGAAATCAGAGCTGTCGCAGCCGAGTTGCTGATGTCTCTCGACTGCCCCTCAACCCTGCGCCGGGACTATGACGGCAGCCTGCGGGACGCATTGAACTCATTGGGATTAGTCTGATCTCGTTCATCGAGAGCGACCTGAGGGACGCGGCCCTTTTGACGGTCAGCCGGCCGTGCAGGGTGCCATGTCAGGTTCGATGAGGAGATCACCATGTCAGGTCAGGACGTGGTCGTGCGGTACCGCGACGCTACGGAGCGAGACGCGGATTTCGTTGCCGCCCTGCACGCCGAGAGTTGGAGGCGCCACTACCGGGGCGCCTACCTCGACTCCTATCTCGACGGGGACGTCATCACCGAACGCCGACAGGTATGGCGAGGCCGATTGGCGGGACCTCGGACGGGCCAGTTCACCGTGCTTGCCCATCAGGGAAATGAGATTGTCGGCTTCGCCCACACCATTCTGGACGAAGACCCACAATGGGGCTCACTTCTCGAGAACCTCCATGTCGCGAGTGATCTGAAGAGGAACGGAATCGGTTCAGCCCTGCTCTCGGAGACCGCTCAGAGACTCCTTCGACTTCGACCGGCGGGATCGCTGCACCTCTGGGTACTCGATCAGAACACTGCAGCTCAGGCCTTCTACGGCGCTCGAGGTGGGAGTCGAGTCAAGACCCAGCTTCGCGGACCGTTCCCCGGTGGTGGTCGAGCGCTTGGCCACTGCTATTACTGGCCCGATCCGGATCGTCTCGTGGTCAGATCTGGTGTCGCCGAGGCCCCGGAGCTCGACTGAGGCTGCCCCGTGGCCGGCTCTGTCGCGATGTGCGGCGCGGAACGTCGTGAATGGCTCAGGGGCAATTGCGACGGACTTCGTGCTCGTCTTCGGAGTGGCCGCCACGGACATGGACGCGTGCCTCTTTCGATTCAAGAAACGAACGTCGCCCTGATGGTTGCGAGCATCGAGTGTGTGTGCACCGGAGCGGTGGGCGCTGGGCAGGCCCGGGACAGGACGCGCCGCTGACCTGCGGCCGCGGGGTGTTCAGCTGGCCTGGCTCACCGTGCTCATGTTGTAGTCGGGGATGCGCAGCGGTGGCATCACCGTCCGGTTGAGGTATTCGCCGAACTCGCGCCCGAGGGCCCGCACCGGCGTACCCACCTCGGTGGCCCGCACCAGGAGGTCGACCGGGCTCTCGTTGAAGCGGAAGTTGTTGACGGCGCCCACCACCTTGCCGTCCTCGACCAGGTAGACCCCGTCACGGGTGAGCCCGGTCATCAGCAGCGTGGCCGGGTCGACCGTGCGGATGTACCAGAGGCAGGTGAGCAACAGCCCGCGTTCGGTGCGGGCCACCATGTCGTCGACCGATCCACCGTCGTGTCCGTCGCAGCGCAACAACAGGTTGTCGATGTAGGGCGCCATGGGTACGCCGGACCGGGCCGCACCGGCCCGGTGGTAGCGCAGGTGGGCAAGCACGCCGTCGTGCAGCCAGTCGGTACGCTCCGTGGGCAAGCCGTTGTCGAAGACCGAGACCTCTGAACGCGAGGCGGCCGCTGCCACGAACGGCGTGCACTCGACACCGGCGGCGAAGGGGTCGCTGGAGAGGGTGAAGGGCAAGGAAGTGATGGTCTCGCCCAAGCGGGTCCCCCCGCCCTCTTTGGAGAAGACGGTGCGCCCGTCCTCGGTGTCCTGGCCTCCGATGGCGTCGAAGCCGATCATGCCCATCATGTCGGCGACGCCGGAGGGGGGCAGGATCACTTCGTAACGCCCGGCCTCGAGCGCGATCTGCCGCCCGCCCCAGTCGAGCCGGCGCCAGATCTCCTGTTCCATCGCCTCGAGGGAGGTGTCGACGGCCGGCATCCCGACCCAGGCCGATCCCTTCCCGTCGGCGGTGCGGCCGACCAGGCTGACCGCCGAGGTCGGCTGGGCGTGGGAGAGGCGCAGCCCGGTGGAGCTGCCGAGGTACAGCGTCTCGATGTCGATCTCGGCGAAGCCGGCCAGGACGGCGTCGCGGCCGCGTGCCCGTCCGAAGGCTCCTCCGAGTGAGGACAGCACCGGGTCGAGCGCGCCGACGTCGGTGAGCTCGGGTTCCTTGTCGAAGGCGCGGCCTACGCCGGCCGCCTGGTCCGGCGTGACGAGCGCGAAAGCATCCTCGGCCGCCGGCGCCGCCCGGGCGTCGGCGAGCGCAGCGGCCACCATGTCGCTCACCCCGTCCGAGCCCACGACGCCCGAACGGCGTGCCGAGCCCACGGCGTCGCCGGCGAAGACGACGACGCTGACGTCGCGACTGCGCTGGACCCCGTTGGTCGTGGTGCTGTTGAGGGCATAGCGCACGTCGGCGTGGCTCCCCTCCTCGACGAGCACGACACATCCGTCGGCCCCGGCGCCCGACGCCGCGGCAAGGCCGCCTTCGACGACCTCCTGCGCCGGGATCACCGGTCGACCTCCCGATCGGTCCGACCCGTGGCCGTCACCGGCCTGCCTCCTCGCGGGTGTTGAGCACGTTGACCCCGCGTACCAGGACCGACGGACACCCGTGCGAGACCGGCGCAACCTGGCCGGGCTGGCCTTTCCCACAGTTGAAGGCGCCGCCGAGCACCCAGGTCGACTCGCCCCCGACCGCCTCCATGGCGCCCCAGAAGTCGGTCGTGGTGGCCTGGTAGGCCACGTCGCGCAGCTGGCCGACCAGCTGTCCTCCCTCGATGCGATAGAAGCGTTGCCCCGTGAACTGGAAGTTGTAGCGCTGCATGTCGATCGACCAGCTCTTGTCGCCCACGATGTAGATCCCCCGCTCGACCCCGGCGATGAGGTCGTCCGTGCTCGGGCCGCTCGGGCCGGCGTGGGCGAGCGAGACGTTGGCCATGCGTTGAATCGGCACGTGCATCGGGGAGTCGGCGAAGGCGCAGCCGTTGGAGCGCTCGATAGCCCATGGTGGCGGCGATGCCCCGGTCGAGTTGGTAGCCGACCAGAATGCCGTCGCGCACCAGGTCGAAGGACTGGCCCTCGACCCCCTCGTCGTCGATGGCCACGGTGGCCAAGCCGTGCTCCACCGTGCGGTCACCGGTCACGTGCATGACAGGGGAGCCGTAGGCGAGCGTGCCGACCTTGTCGAAGGTGGCGAACGAGGTGCCGGCGTAGGCCGCCTCGTATCCGACGGCGCGGTCGAGCTCGGTGGCGTGTCCGATCGACTCGTGAATGGTGAGCCAGAGGTTGGAGGGATCGACCACCAGGTCGTAGCGACCCGCCTCGACCGAGGGTGAAGCCAGCTTCTCCGCCAGCAGCTCGGGCAGCTCGGCCAGCTCGGCGTCCCAGTCCCACGTGCCGTTCCCGGCCGGGCCGGTGAGGAACTCCCAGCCTCGGCCGACCGGGGGCGCCAGGGTCCGCATCGTCTCGAAGCCGCTGTCGGAGAGTGCGAGCGCCTCGAGCTGGCACTGCAAGCGCACCCGGTGTTGGGTGGCCCGGGTCCCGTTCAGGTCGGCCAAGAAGGTGTGTTCCGAGACCGAAAGCAGCGCGGCCGAGGTGTGCGAGACAGCGTTGTGGCGACCCAGGCGGGCGCTCCACTCGGCCAGCAGGCCCGTCTTGTCGGCCATCGACACGGTGGCCGGGTCGACCTCGAACGCGCTCGACCAGCCGACCGGACCGTGCGAGGGTTCGGGGGCGAGCTCCACCCGACCGCCACCGGCCTGGTTGGTGAGGGCGGCCATCTGCCGGGCCTGGCGGACGAGGTTCGCCGCCTCCTCCGGCCGGACGTCGACCGACGCGGCGAAACCCACCGCACCATCGACCACGACGCGCACACCCATGCCGAAGTCGGTGTCGTCGGCCGTGGTCTCGGGCAGGGCGTCGCGCAGGCGGACTGTCTGGCTACGGATGCGCTCGACCCGCAGCTCGGCGGCCTGGCAACCGGTGGCGGTGTCGAGCGCGGCGTCGGCCAGAGCGGCGAGCTCGTCGGCGGAAAGCGCCATCAGGGCACCGGGGTGGGCTGACGGAGCGGCAGGCCAGAGGCGGTGTAGATGGAGTCGATGAGCTCCATCGTACGGATCGCGTCGACCGCTGTCGTGGGGATCGGGGCCCCCTCCTCGACGGCGGCGGAGAAGGCCTCGAGCTGGTAGTCGTACGTCGCCTTGCGGCTGAAACGCTCCTTGCGAGAACCGAGCGAGGTCGTGACCTTGACCCGGTGTCCGTATTGCGGGCTGAAGGGGTTGAAAACCGAGATCTTGCCGTTCTCACCCGTGATCTCCGCATGCATACGCAGCACGGAGGAGGAGAACATCGAGCAACCGATGTGGGCGCTGCCCCCGTCGGAGAGGGAGAAGTTGGCGTCCATGGCCCGGTCCACGCCGGGCGAGGACAGTTTGGCCCGGGCGTCGATGACCCGTGGCCCGGGGGCCAGGAGCCGGAGCAGGCTCACCGGGTAGCACCCCATGTCCATGATGGCCCCGCCCGCCAGGTCCAGCCGGTAGCGAATGTCACCCTTCTTCCAGAGCGGCGCGGAGAAGGCGACGTCGATGTTGGAGACCGGTCCGAGCTCGCCTGAGCTGATGATCTCGACCAGGCGCCGAGTGAGCGGGTGATACTGGTAATGGAAGGCCTCCATCACCACCAGGCCCGGGTGGGCGCCGGTCACCTCGGCCACCGACCGGGCCTCGTCGGCGTTGGCCGTGAAGGGCTTCTCGCAGAGGACGTGCTTGCCCGCCTTGAGGGCGGCGATGGTCCAGTGGCCGTGCAGACCGTTGGGCAACGGGTTGTAGACGGCGTCGATGTCAGGGTCGTTGACCAGCTCCTCGTAGCTGTCGAGGACCCGGTCCACGTGGTGCTTGGCCGCGAAGGCAACGGCGCGCTCGCGGTCCCGTGCGGCCACGGCGACCACCGTCGCCTTCTTGGTGCGCCGGCTGGGTTTGACGACTGCGGTGGGGGCGATGCGGGCCGCCCCGAGGATGCCGATCCTCAGCACGTGGCGGTCATCGATACTCGGTGCCATGGCCCTGGACCAGGCGACGGGTCGTGCGGGAGACCCTGGGCGCAACCGGGGATGTCCCGGGTGCGCTGGGTGCCCGCAGTTGCTGGCGGCTGAGCATGAGCACGGACGCTAACGCACCTGGCGCCGAGCCACGCTTGTCCCTCGCAAGGGCTCGAGGGCATCGGGCCATCGCGGTCCTCTGCGTCGTCACGTTCCATACCGGCCTCGATTCGGTACCCGGCGCCTTCTTCGACGCCTTTTTCGGCTGTCGGGGTTCACATCACACCAGGGCGGTCGAGGAGTGGGGTGGCACCTGGGCGCGGGCCATTGCCGCCCTCACCCCGGCGTGGTACGCAAAGCGTGTATGGGGCACGCCGAACCTGACTCGGGCCGGACCGATGGGGGGAACCATTGGTTCGCCGCGCCGTGGCGGCGGACATCGACGCCATGGCGGACCAGCTGGCCAAGACGTTCTGGGACGACCCGGTGGCCGGCCACCTGATGCGGAACCCCGGCCGCCGTCAGGCTGGACTTCGGGCCTACTTCCGCACCCAGATGAGGGCGGACTACATCCCTTTCGGGGGCTGCTACACCACCGAGGGGTACACGGGCTCGGCCATCTGGGCCCCGGCCGGCAAGCCGCTGCTGACGGGGGCGACCGGCCTCCTCACCATGCTGCCCGTGCTGCCCTACGTGGCGCGCAACCTGCCGACGACCGTGCGCATGCTCGCGCTCATCGAGGGCAAGCACCCCCATCAACCCCATTGGTACCTGGCCTCGCTCGGCACCGCGGTGGACCGGCAGGGCCAAGGGGTGGGTTCGGCGCTGATGCGCCCGGTTCTCGACCACTGCGACGCCGAGGGTTTGCCGGCGTACCTGGAGTCGTCCAAGGAGCGCAACGTGCCCTTCTACCGGCGCCACGGGTTCGAGGTGGTCGAAGAGTTGGCATTGCCCGGAGATGGCCCCTCCATCTGGACCATGTGGCGCGAGCCTCAGGAGGTGGCCGCGGCGGCCTGAGTGTTTCGGGGATGTCCCCGTGAAGGGGGAGAGGTCCGGGGACGCTCAGGCCGGGTGGATGCCCCCGGGCATGGAGAGGGCGTCGTGCACCACGACGTCGAGCACGTCGATGACCGCCCGGGCCGGGGCCGAGAGCAGGCCTCGACGGCGCTGGGCCACACCCACCCGACGGCGGGGGAGCCCTTCCACGCTGACGACGGCGAAGCTGTCGCGCAGGTGGCCGGGCACCGCGGTGGCCGGGAGGATGGCCGGCCCGTAGCCGTCGAAGGCCAGCGAGGCGATGAGGCGCACTCCGTCGAGCTCCATGGCCGGCCGCAGCTCGACCCGGGCGGGCACGACGGCGCCGTCGATCTCGGCCCGCAGCGCGGTGCCCGGCGCCGGGAGCAGCAGCTCCAGTTCGGAGAGGCGCTCGAGGGGGAGCGAACTCTCGCCGGCCAGGGGGTGGGTACGCGGCAGGAGGAGGACGAGATCCTCGTCGAAGAGGTGGGCGGCGAGGACCTCGTCGCCGCTGAGGGGAAAGGTCACCACGGCCAGATCGAGCTGGCCCGAAGCCAGCTGCTGCTCCAGCGGGGCGCTTGCCCCGTCGGCCACGTTGAGGTGGATGTGGGGATGGCGCACCCGCAGGAGATCGAAGAGCTGGGGCACGAGCCAGCGGCCGGTGGTGCCGATCATGCCCAGGCGGACGGTGCCGACGACCTCTTTGCGCAGGGCGGTGACGTCGGCCACCATGGCCTCGAGTTCGTAGGTGACCCGGCGGGCTCGCTCGACGACGACCTCACCCTCCTCGGTGAGGCGGCCCGAGGCCCGGTCCACCAGCTGCACATCGAGCTCGCGCTCGAGGCGCGCCACGTGGGCCGACACGTTGGACTGGACCGTTCCGATGGTGGCGGCCGCGGCCGAGAAGCTGCCGGTGTCGGCGATGCCCAGCAGTGCGTGCAGGTGTTTCAATTCCACCCGGATTCTCCCGTCGGACGTGCGTGCGCCGATGGCATTACCCATCAGTATAACTGATACTAACTATCTGTCTAAACGGATTGACAGATTCTACAACCCCGGGCAAGAATGTCTTCAGACCACAGGGAACCGGAAGCCCCCGCTCCGAGCCTGATGAGTCTTGAGAAGGGATCGCCCACCCCCCCGGCGATCCCTTCTCCTAATTTACGCCCCTGGTGGGCTGGGCTTTCTCAGACCCCGCCCGGCGGCCCAACTGCTTTAGGCTCTGGATCGTGGTATCGAGCGCCGTCTTCATCGACCTCGACCGCACACTGCTCTGCCAGGCGTCGGGACAGGTCCTGAGCAGGGCCATGGTGGAAGAGGGGGTGCTCCCCAGGGGACGGTCGCTGCCGGGGGACCGGCTCCTCTACGCCGTCAACGACCGTCTGGGCGAGAACTTGTTCTCCATGGGCCTGGTGCGGGCGGCGGCCGCCCTGGCCCGCGGCTGGCGCCAGGATCAGGTGCAGGCGGCGGGCCGCCGCGCCGTGGCCGGGCTGAGCGAGCTGGTCGCCCCCTTCGCACCCCAGCACCTGAGCGCCTTTCGGGCCGAGGGTCACAAGCTGGTCCTCTCGACGACCACGCCCGCCGACATGATCGCGCCCTTCGCCGAGGCCCTTGGCTTCGACGACCTCATCGCCACGTCCTACGAGGTCCGGGACGGCCGCTACACGGGGCGTCTCTACGAGGGCTTCGTCTGGGGGACGGGCAAGCTGCGGGCCGTGCGGGACTGGGCCCGGGACCATCAGGTCGACCTTGCCGACTGTCACGCGTGCAGCGACAGCATCTTCGACGTCCCGCTCCTCTCGAGCGTGGGCACTCCCCACGCCGTCAATCCTGACCCCTCGCTCACCCTGGTGGCGACGGCGCGGCGCTGGTCGGTCGAACACTGGGATCGCCCGCCGGGCGTGCCCAGCTTCTTGGGGCTCGAGCCGTATCACGTGCTGCGGCCGTTCGTACGCTCCCTGTCGTTCCCTTACGCACGCTTCGACATCCGGGGCGTCGAGCACGTGCCGGCCCGCGGCCCCGTGCTCCTGGCCTCGAACCATCGCAGCTACTTCGACGTCGCCACGCTCGCCCTCGTCGCCCGGGAGATCGGACGGCCCGTGCGCTTCCTCGGGAAGAAGGAGATCTTTGAGGCGCCGGTGGTCGGCCAGATTGCCCGGGCCATCGGAGGCATTCCGGTCGACCGTGGAAGCGGATCGGATCAGCCGCTGCGGGCCGCCGAGTCGGCGCTCAAGGCGGGCGAGGTGGTCATCGTGCTGCCTCAGGGCACGATCCCGCGGGGCTACGACTTCTTCGATCCGGTGCTGCACGGCAAGACGGGCACGGCGCGCCTGGCCGCGTCGACCGGGGCCACCGTCGTGCCGGTGGGGCTGTGGGGGACCGAGAAGGTGTGGCCGCGCTCGGCGCGGCTGCCCGACTTCACCCTGGTGCGCAAGCCGCCCAAGGTCACCGTACGCGTGGGGGCGCCGCTCTCGCTCTCCTTCGCCGACGCCAAGGGCGACACCACCATGATCATGAAGGCGATCAGCGCATTGCTGCCGGCGGAGTCGCGGGTGCGCCACGAGCCGACCCCCGAGGAACTGGCCCGCACCAAGCCCCCTCGATGAGAGCCCGGCTGGCCAGCGCAACCACGCGGGCGGTGAACGCCGCCTCGCGCCGGCTCGGGCGGGGCCAGGGGACGGTGGCCGGCGGCCGGGCCGGGCTCCGGCTCGACCCGACGCTGCTCGAACACCTCAGCGTGGGCCGTCAGGTGGCGCTCGTGACCGGGACGAACGGGAAGACCACCACGACGCGCCTGCTCACGGTGGCGCTCGGCGCTCTCGGCGACGACGTGGTGAGCAACGAGACCGGATCCAACATGCCACCGGGGCACGTGGCCGCGCTGGCCGGCACGGACGCGCCGCGGGCCGTGCTCGAGGTGGACGAGTCCTACCTGCCGCGAGTGTTGACGGCCACCAGCGCCGCCGCCGTCGTGCTGCTCAACCTGTCGCGGGACCAGCTCGACCGCACCAACGAGGTGCGCATGATCGCGGCCCGCTGGCGGGCCGCCCTGGCCGCTGCGCCGCGCACCCACGTCGTGGCCAACGCCGACGACCCGCTGGTGGCCTGGGCGGCCGGCGCCGCCCGCGACGTGCACTGGGTGGGTGCCGGGATGCGCTGGCAGCTCGATGCTGTCGGCTGCCCGTCGTGCGAGGGTCGCATCCGCTACGGCGAAGGCACGTGGGCCTGCACGGAGTGCGACCTGGCCCGCCCCGAGCCCAAGGTCTCGCTGGCGACGGCTCCGGACGGTTCGACGCTGGCCGTGTGGTCCGACGGGCAGGTGCTTCCCCTCCACCTCTCACTGCCCGGCCGCTTCAACCAGGCCAACGCGCTGATGGCGACGGTGGCCGCGGAGGCGTGCGGGGTCGACCCTCTGGCCGCGCTCGAAGCCATCGGGTCGGTGGAGCAGGTGGCGGGACGCTTCACCGTGCGCAGTTTCGGTGACGTGCGGGCCCGGCTGATGTTGGCCAAGAATCCGGCCGGCTGGGACGAGCTGCTCGACTTGGTGGTGCAGGACGACGCGCCCTTGGTCGTGAGCATCAATGCGCGGGTGGCGGACGGTGCGGATCCGAGCTGGCTCTGGGACGTGCCCTACGAGCGCCTGGCCGGTCGCCGGGTCGTGGCCACGGGCGACCGCTACCGCGATCTCTCGGTGCGGCTGCAGTACGCCGGGGTGGTCCATGAGACCGAGGCCGACCCGGTGGCGGCGGTGGCGGCGGCGGTGGGCGACGGCGACGGCGATGGCGATGGCGATGGCGACGGTGGGGCCGTGGTCGACGTCATCGGGAACTACACCGCCTTCTACGACCTGCTCGGGGCACCGGCGTGAGCGGCCGGACCGGCCCGCTCCGGGTGGCCGTGGTCCATCCCGACCTCCTGGGCACGTACGGCGACGGGGGCAACGGGCTCGTCCTGGCCCGGCGGGCCGAGTGGCGCGGCCTGGAGGTCGAGCTGCTCCAGGCCGCCTCTGACGGCCCGCTGCCCGGGGCGGACATCTACTGCCTCGGCGGTGGAGAGGACGGTCCCCAGGTGCGGGCCGCACGCACGCTGCTCGATGACGGTGGGCTGGTCCGGCGGGTGGCCGAGGGCGCCGTGGTGCTGGCCGTGTGCGCCGGCTTCCAGGTGGCCGGTCACAGCTTTCCCGGTGCGGAAGGCGAACCCCACGAGGGGCTGGGCCTGCTGCCGATGACCACGGCCAAGGTGGCATTGCCCCGGGCCGTCGGCGAGGTGATGGCCGAACCGGACGAGACCCTGGGCCTGCCCGTTCTGACCGGCTTCGAGAACCATGGTGGCCGCACCACGCTGGACGAGGGGACCGCGCCGCTGGCCCGGGTCAGCGCGGGCGTGGGTAACGGCGACGGGAGTGAGGGCGCGCTCGCAGGCCGGGTGGTCGGGACGTACCTGCACGGTCCGGTGCTGGCCCGCAATCCCGCTCTGGCCGACCTCCTCCTCTCGTGGGCCTTGGACGGCGCAGCGCTGGAGCCGCTCGACGACGGGGCGGCCGAGCGCCTGCGGGCCGAACGGCTCGAGGCGACGCGCCCCCGGCGTTTCCGGCGTCGCCGGGCCGCCTGACTCAGCTCTGTCGACCGCCCGCGCACGACGTCATTTTCCGGTGCGTTCTCATCGTCGCTCTGGAGGCCAGTTCACTCTGGGATCTGTCTCGCACCAGACCGCATCGGGCGAGCTGCCTCTGTGCGAGATCTCTTTGAACTAATGGCGCTTACGACGGTCATGTTGTGATTGGGCCCGCTGAGACTTCCGATTCCGACGACTTGCATCACTCCGGGACGTGTGCACTTCGCTCGCGGCGAGGTTCCTTCGTCGACGGCTCATCGTTGTGATGCCTCCCACGACGAGAACAACGGCGAGGAGACTGAAGATCAAGACGTAGAACATGATCCATTAGACCATGGCAACCGAACGCAGGTGCTCGCAAGGGGTGAGCCCGAGTCGCCCGTCCCTCCCGGGCGACTCGGGCACCCTCCGGGACCATTGGCACCGTGTCGAATACCTGCGCAAGGCCACATTGACGCCCTGGCAGAGTGAGTTGCTTCAGGTGGAAACACAGTTCTCCACTCCCATCGGTCCCGTCTGTTCGGCACTCGGCCGCTCGTCCTCGCCGGCCTCCGGCTCGAGGCCGCGGATCTGCCGTTCCAGCGCCAATGGCCGACCCAGGCGCCCCGGCCGGGCGGTCCACCAAGACGGAGACCTGGGGCCGAACGACTGGCTCGACGACGAGCGTCTCACGAGCCCTATTCCTCACCGTCGTGTCGGTTGCGCTACGGGTGTCGCCTCGCCGACAGACGGATCCGGTCTGGGAGCGCACCATGACCAAAGCCCCCGTTGGAGAACGGGCGTCCCAGGGAATTCACCAGGAGGAGTCATGTTCGAATCCGCCTTTGTTTCGAAGCGCTTCGACTATCACCCCGACAACTTGGCCGAAGTCGCCGCCGAATGGCATCGCGGTCTGGTCCCGGTCCCATGGGTCCCTCGGACGGTTCGCGTGAGCCACGGTCTGTGGCTCGCCGCGGATCCGGTTGCCGGCAGCGCAGAGGGGAGTCGGGTGTACGCGGTACGCGGTGTCGCGTGGGTCGGTCCACGTCCGGTTCCTCTGAGCCTGGAATTCACCAAGTGGTCCGATACCAGGTCTGAAGTCGGCGTCTGCCCGCGTTCCCTTTCGTGGCCCGTAGGTACGGACCGGTACATGCGCCGTGTCCACACGGCCCTCGAGGTCATCAGCGATGCTCTGTGCGCTTCGACGCGCCGAGTCAACGTGCCGAGCGACCTCATGGCGGCCGAGGAGTTGGGCGTCGCCCGTTTGGAGTCCCGCGGGCCAACCTTCGAGCAAGCGAGTGTGGCTCCTGGCGCGACGGCTGAGGTGGCAGTCGGCCGCCAGTCGGCCAGTTCCCGGCGTCGTGTCCCTGTTCCCGCACGTGGGTGATCAGCAAGCCGCATTTCCTTCCCGCCTCTCTCGTGAGAGCTACGATTCCCAGCGGTGGAGGCCAACCCGAAGGGCTACAACTTCCCTGTCCATGTGACAAAGGGCCACGAACGTGAGGCCATGGAGGTTCAACGGCGCAAGAAGCCAAATCGGATTGGCAAGTTCGTGCTCAGGTTGCTGGGTTTCAGAGGCGAGGTTGGCCCCGACGACGTCGTATAGCGATGTGGTCGCCGGAACGGTGGAACCGGGATCGCCACGGTGGCGAGGCTCGGTCCGGTCACTGTGCTTTGCGTCGATGTGTCGTACCGAGCGTGTGCTTCGCTGAGCCCCGGGGAAATCCGCTCGGTCGAGCCGGATGACTCGGCCTGGATTGATCGACGTCTGCGGTACGGTTCGTGAGCACCGGGCGATCGTGAAGGCAGCTACCGTCGGAGGTGACGAGTGAAGGCCACGAGGTTTCACCACGTGTCGGTGAATTGCAACGACGCCGCGTTGGCTGAGATGGTTTCGTTCTACGGAGACCTGTTCGGGCTGGGCTCGAAGGAACGCCCCGAGATCCCAGGCATCCCGGGCCACTGGTTCGAAGTTTCCGACCAAGAGCTGCACGTCGTCGGTGCTCCACCCCGGGGGACAGAGATCGACTCGACCGGGAACCACTTCTGCATCGCCGTGGCGGACCTCGACAAGGCCATCGGCGAGCTCGAAGACCGGAAGATCCCGTACGAGCGGGCCGTCCAGGGGCAGGGCACCGTCCAGATTTGGATCAACGATCCGGCCGGGAACACGATCGAGCTGCAGCAGGACTGAGGAGCCGACGGCGCATCTCGATCAGTCGGGCCACTCCCGCTCGCGTGCGGGCGGGGCGTCAAGGGCCCAGGCCCGCCGCCAGGCTGCGGCTTCGGGACCGCGGTGGGCGCTGGCCGCGCCGGCCATCGGCGCGACGGGGCTGACCGAGCGTCGGGCCTGCCACCAGTCGGTCTGCACCTCGCGGGCCAAGGTGGCCACCGCGGCCTCCACCCGGTCCGAGAACCGGTGCGCGTTCTCGCCCTCGTCCGGGCTCATGGGGGCGCCGAAGAGGACGGCGATGGGGGAGCGGCGCAGCCGGCCCCCCTGGCGCGCCTCGGAACCCGAACCTCCCGGCGGCAGGCCGACGTCGTCGGCCTTCTTCGGCAGGACATGGCGGGTGCCGTGCAGGTACACCGGGACGACCGGGCGTCCGGTGCGTCGGGCCAGGTAGGCGGCGCCGCCCCGGAAGGGTTGGGTCCACCCGTCGGGCGACCGGCCGCCCTCGGGGAAGATGACGAGGTTCCAGCCGTCCTCGAGCAGCTCGGCCGCGGTGTCGGCCGACTTTCGGTTGACCCGGCTGCGCTGAATCGGAATGGCGGCCAGCGAGAACGCCCACAGGACCGACTTCCAGGTGCGATCGAAGAAGTAGTCGGAGGCGGCCGCCACCACGGTGCGGTGCCGGAACTCCACGGGCAGCGTGGTCAGGAGCAGGGGCGTGTCGATGTGGCTGGCGTGGTTGGCCGCGAAGATGACCGGCCCCTCGATGTGGCCGAGGTGTTCGACCCCGCGTACGGTGGCCGGGGCCAGCAGCCGAGCCGCCGGCCGGGCCACGTTGTCCATGACCACGGCCCGGGCCAGGCGCACCGGGTAGCGCCGCGACCACTCGTGGTCGTAGTCGAGCCCCACCTTGCGTTCGGGGTCGGGCCGCTCGAGCGAGGTCGGCCACGACGGGGTCGGCGAAGGGGAAGCGGGTCGTGCGCACCTTGCCCTTCAGGGCCGAGAGCGCCATCAGTGCACGTCCGACATGAAGATGGGCGGGTTGTGCATGTGGGTGAGGGTCGGCGAGGGCCCGACGACGTCCGCCGCCATCTCGAGCGCGTCGTCGAGCGAGCTGGCCGGCGAGAAGCCCAGCCGGCGCACCGCCTTGGGGTCGCCGCCCACCACGATCACCCGGCCCAGGTGCTCGAGGGCGTGCGCGCACCAGTACCACATGTAGAAGGGGTGGACGCCGTGGTAGGCGTGACCGGTCCGGTAGAGGTGGATGTACCAGGGGTCGGTGGCGAAGGACTCCTCGAACCCCTTGTGCATCTCGGTCGGGTCCTTCGTCTGGGTCAGCACCTGCTCGTAGAAGTCGATGTAGCTCGGATGGTGAGCCGGGTGGAACTCGGGCCGCGTCGGGTGGCGCATGATGAGGACGCCGCCTTCCCGCACCAGGGGACGGCCCCGGTACATGTTGAAGAAGTACCCGAGTCCGAGACAGGCCACCAGGATCGGGTTCATGATGGAGTTCACGTTGTAGGGGCAGATGTAGGGCAGGCCCATGGTCAAGATGTCGGTCTGTCCCTCCACGTCGACGCCCTGCTGCTCCCACACGTGCTGTGTGGTCAGCGCGTGCACCGCCTCCACCTCGCCCGCCTGCACCGAGGTCAGGGCGTGCGGGGCCCGGATGCCATGGAAGATCTGGCGGCTCAACCGCGGCGGGACCTTGGCGAGGGCGGCCGACGTCGTGGCGTAGGTGGCCCGGTCGCGCAGGGTCCATTCCCACTCGCGCTTCTGCAGGAACTTGAAGTTGGACGGGAAGGTGTCGTTGTTGAGCGTCGTCTCGATCTGGAACACCTTGACGCCGGCGTCGGCGATGAACCGACCCATGCGCCAGTTGGACGAGTGCAGCTCGGACGCCGGCTGGTCCATGAAGGACTTGGAGTGCACCATGGTGTGCGGGTTGTGATGGTGGCGCAGGCTGCGGTAGCTGGCCAGACCGGTCGCCACGCTCTTGTGCCCCCCGTCCATGGAGACGAGGTTGATGTTGACGTAGACCAGCAGGTCCGAGGTGGCGGCCCGCTTGTTGATCTCAATATCCTCACCCTGGTCGGTCTGGCCCAGGTGGATGAGGTTGTCGGGGTCCTCCGCGTCGTGCTGGGTGAGCAGGCCGTGCGGGGCGAAGGCGTCGTAGACCCGGTCGCCCAGGGCGTGGCGCAACTCCGCCTCGGTCATGCGGCGGTGCAGGGCCAGGGCGGCCACCAGCACGACGTCGTCGACCCCCGCCTCGGCCGCCATGTCCAGCACCGTCTCGATGACCATTTGGCGCACGTCGGGCGCCTCCATCTGCGGCAGCGGAAGGGAGATGTCGTCGAAGCAGATGGTCAGCTTCATGCCGGACGAAAGCAGCGCCGGCAACGGGTCGCGGTCACCCACCGGGTGCAGCAGCGCGTGGCGGATGGCCTGGTACGGATCCTCGATCGCCTTGATCGGCTCGGGCGCGTAGACCACCCGGCTCCCCTCGGGCAGGGTCTCGAGGGTGAAACCCTCGCCGTTCCAGAACAGGGTCGGTGGGGTCGACTTGTCCACCTCGAGCACGAAGCCGGGTCGGCGGCTCATCGGGCGTGTCCTTTCGCGTACATCGAAGGCGATCTTCACCGAGCCCCGCCGTCCCGCCGCACCGGCGTGGACCACGGCGTCCTCGAAGCGGGTGAGCGGGTAGGTGGCCGACACCAGCCGGCCGGTGCGCTGGGCCGCCGCCAGCTCGAGGGCGAGTGCGAAGGTCGGCGTCGTGCCGCCCTGGTCGTGGTCGCCCTCGGCGCCCCGCTCGGTGCCGTAGGCGTAGGCGCCGGCCAGGCGGATCTCCCGGTGCCAGAGGGGCGCCAGGTCGAGGTGGACCCTCCCGGGCATCCCGACCAGGGAGACGGTGCCGCGCGGGCGCACCATGGCGAGCGACTGGGCAATCGACTCCGCGCTGCCCACGCAGTCGAGCACGACGTCCGCGCCGCCCGAGAGCGTGGCCGTCGTCCCGGACGGGCCGCCGAAGGACATCGAGCGGGCGTGGCGACGGACGGCCCGGGCCAGTTGGTCGGCCGGGAGCGCCTCGGTGCCACCCAACTCGCGGGCCAGGTTTTGCTGGTGCGCGTAGCGGGCGCCGACCAGCACGACGGACGGCGTGGCGCAGTGACCGGTCGTCGAGAGGTGCGAGAGGGCGGCGGTCACCAGCAGACCGAGCGTCCCGGCGCCGAGAATCGCCACCACGTCGCCGGCGGCGATGGGCGCGCCCAGCACCGCGTGCACGGCGCAGGCCACCGGTTCCACCGTGACCGCGTCCGCGTCACCGAGCGTGTCGGGCACCGCGTAGAGCTGGCTCTGGTGGGCCACCAGCCCGGCGCTGGACCAGCCGCCGCCGGTGTCGGCGCAGAAGCCGGTCTGTAAGCCGGGGCGGATGTGGCCGAAGGCGAGATACCCGCAATTCCCCACCTGCCCGGCCTGGCACGCCGGGCACGGCGGCTCGATACCACGGGCCGCGCAGCCCAGGACGGGCTGGAGCACGACCCGGCTGCCCGCGGCCAGCGCGGCGCCGTCGGCGGCCACGGTGTCCTCCGACACGGTGCCCACCACCTCGTGCCCGGGCACGAAGGGGAAGGACACGATGTCCTCGAAGTAGCGCGAGCTGCGCCCGTCCAGGGTGGCCAGGTCGGAGCCGCAGATGCCCGAGAGCACGGGGTCCACGTGGACCCAGCCCGGGGCCGGCGCCTCGGGTGCGTCCCGATCGACCAGGCGCAGGGGCCCGACCCCGGCGCCACGTCCCGAGCCGAGGGACGACACGACACGTGCCGCGGCGAAGCGGGGGAGCGAGCGCTCGAAGAGCAGCGTGCTCACCGCCCGATCACCGCCTTGGGCGAGCGCACGTCGAACGGGCCGAGAGGGAGCGGCCGGTGCGAGCCGCCCTCGGCCTTGGCCCAGTGCTCGACGTGCCAGCCTCGGCGCCGGGCGATGGTGGCGAGGCGGGACTCGGGGTTGACCGCGACGGGGAACCCGACCGCCTCGAGCATGGCCAGGTCGCTGGCCGAGTCGGCGTAGGCCACCGACTGCTCGAGCGAGAGCGCGTGCTGGTCGGCGTACTCGGAGAGCACGATGGCCCGGGCCTCGCCGATGGGCGGCAGGGTGCTCAGCTGTCCGGTCAGGCGTCCGTCGCGCTCGCCCATGACCGCGCAGACGATGTCGTCGAAGAGCGGGCGGATCGGCTCGATCACGAAGTCCAGCGCCCCAGTGATCAGCAGGGTCCGATGGCCGAGCGCCCGGTGGGCCCGCACCCGGGCGAAGCCCTCGGGGAACGACCGGGTGAGCAGCTGGCGGTGGAAGAGCTCCCAGGAGTCCTCGCGCAGCTGGGACAGCGGTGCGTCCTCGAAGCGACGGTAGAAAGCGCTGAGGAAGTCGCCCCGGTCACGCCGGTCCAGCGCAAGGAGCCCCGGACCCTGGCGCACCAGGTCGGCCACGAAGCGGGCGCGCCGGGCCGGGGGCAGGTGGCGGCTGGCCAGCCAGGCGTAGGTGTCGACGACGTTGGAGGACATCAGCGTGTGCTCGAGATCGAAGACGGCCAGGTGCCGTTCGGGCGAGAGGATCGCCTTGCGCTGGCGCTCGGGCCGTTTGTCGACGACCGAGCTTGCCCCGGCGTCGTGCGCACGCGGGTGTGCTCGAGCACCGACGGCAGGTGGATCTCGAGCACGTAGCGGTCCCAGTCGATGGCGGCCGGGTCGAACCCGAACGACGCGTGATCGTCACTGTCGCAGCCGGCCCACAGCTCGAGCAGGTTGTCGACCCGGTAGCGCGCGTCCGTCTCGGTGTAGGCGCCGTAGAGCTCGACGTAGCCCAGGGCGCGCTTGGCCATGGCGTGGCGGTCTTCGATGCGGGCGGCCAGCTGCGCCTGCCTGCCTCGGATCGGCAAGGCAGTGAGCAACTTTTCGGCGAACGTCATGACGGCGTCGGCCCGCTTGAGCTGTCGCTGCACCCGGCCGCGCCCGGGGAAGGACCACTCGGGGACGTTGATGGGTTGGCCGCGCTCGTCGTAGAGCGGGTGACGCTGGAAGAAACCGGTCGACAGCTCGACCAGGCGCCCGTAGCGCAGCGGGTTCCGCACGCCCGAGGCCACGTGGTACACCTTCGGCCGGCCCGGCTCGGGGCCACGGGCGGCGACGGCCAGGATGGCGGCCACCACCAGGTCGACCGGGATGACGTCGACGATCCCTTCGGGCACGCCGGGGAACTCGCGCAGCAAGCCACGGGCGTACGAGATGATGATCGGCTCGGCCATGCGAAAGCCGCGGATCCACCCCGGGCGTGGCTCGGACAACGCCGATTCGATGATGGACGGGCGTACGAAGGTGATGGGCACCTTGCCCTCCCACTGCTCCACCAAGGCCCGCTCGCCCAGCGCCTTGGTGAAGGGGTACGCATCGGGCCAGCCGAGGGAGAGCGCCCGCGCCGTACCGGCGGTGACCAATTCGCCGCTCACCCATTCCTCGCGCACCTTCTCCGAGCGGGCGGCGATCAGGTGGTCGCCGGCGGCTCCGATTTCGCTGCGGGCTTGTTTCGTGCACTCGCGCAGCCGTTCGGGTTTGCGTGACTCGGACTGCAGGTCGTCGCGCAGGCGGCGGGCCGCGGTCACCTCGTCCTGCCAGGACACGTCGAGCGTGTAGCGGTTCTCGCTGAGGAGCTCCTCTTTGGCCTCACCCTGGTGGGTACTGGCCACGTAGGCGGTGGAGACGGCGACGAGGTGTCCGGCCGAGCCGGCCTCGGCCATGGCTGCGGCCACCCGGGAGGGGCCGAGCATGTTGATCTCGACCGCCTGGGTCAGGGGTGCGTCGAAGGAGACGGTGGCCGCGGAGTGGATGACCACGTCGGCTCGGCGCAGGGCCTCCCGGCCGTCGTCGTCGAGCCCGAGCCCGTCGCGGCCGACGTCGCCGGCAACGGCCCGCAACCCGCCGCTCGACCTCGGCGGGGAAGTCGTCACCGAGTTCGCCACGGAGGCGGTCGAAGCAGTCGTTCTTGATGACCTCCCGGGCCAGCCGCGCCGAGGCGTCCGCCCGCCGACCGGGTCGGATCAGCACGGTGATCTCGGCCTCGGGGAGGCAGCGCAGGATCCGCTCGACCAGGGCCGTCCCGAGGAAGCCGGTGGCCCCGGTGACGAAGAATCGCTTCCCACGGAGATCCCGCTCGATGGGCATCAGAGATGTCTACCACCGGGGACCCGATTCTGTCTACCATTTGGTAAGTGCCCAGCCCGACGACCAAGGAGCGCATCCTCGATGCCGCCCTGAGCTCCTTCGCGGGACGGGGCTACGAGGCCACCTCGCTCGACGCCGTGGCCCAGATGCTCGAGCTCACCAAGCAGTCGATCCTCTACTGGTTTCCCTCCAAGGACGTGCTCTTGGAGGCCGTGATCGCCCGGAGCGCCGCCGACCTGTCGACCGCGCTCGAGTCCGCCCTGCGGGAGGCCGGGGAGGGCTGGGACCGGGTGGAGGCGGTGGTGCGTTCGGTCTTCCGCCTGGCCGCCCGCCAGCCCGACCTCCTCGGCCTGCTGCGCGAGGTGGGACGGCTCGGACCCCCGGCGGCGACCCAGATGACGTTGGCCCTCGAGCCGCTGGTCGAGCGGGCCTCCTCTTTCCTCGAGGCCGAGATGGATGCCGGCGCCATGCGGCGCCACGACCCGCGACTGCTCCTCCTGGCCATCTATTCGACCGTGATCGGCATGGTGACCGAGGTCGAGGTGCTCCGGGCGCTGGGGGAAGAGCCGACCGCTCGCTCACTGGTACGCCGGCGGGCCGACGTGCTCCAGCTCCTGCGTTCGGCTCTGGTCGTCGATCCGGGCGCCTGAACTGCCGGCTGTCCGACGGGTGCCGGGCTCGCACTGCGTCCCCCGACGGGTGTCCTGACCACATGACCCACCTGACCCACCGTTGCGGCTCGTCGGCTGCGTGTGACGGCTACTCGGTGGGCTTGGGGATCTTCTTGCGGGGTGGGGCCTTCGGCGTGTAGCGCTTGTTTGCGGTCGGAGGCTTGCGGTCACCGGTACTCGAGGTCGTCTTGGTCGCCCGGGCCGGTTCCCTGGCGCCACGACTTCCGCGACTGCCGCTACTTCCGCGTTCGCGACGCTCGGAGCGCGACGCGGCGGCTTCACGTGCCACGACCTTGGCGCTGGTGGAGCCGTACTTGTTCAGCCGCCAGGCTCGCAGCATGAGCCAGCCTCCGAGGAGGATGAAGGCGAATCCGATGACCCCGATGAAAAGGGTGAATCCGAAGCCGATCAGGAAGAGGGCGAAGGTGACGAGCGTCCGCTTCTGCTTCCTGAGGGCGACGAACCCGATGACGCAGAACACGAGGATGGCGGCCATCAGGAGCCAGGCGTCGGGCGCCACCGCAATGGAATTGTGCCCGTGTTTGTCCACCCGGTTCTGCGAAACGACCCAGAGCGGCACGGCGATCCCAGCCAGCGTTGCCAGGCTCAGACCGCCCAGGGCGAATTTGTGCTCGGTGCGGTCGAGGCCGGACATGGCGGCCTTGCGATCCTCGGGCGGGATCACCTGTTGGGGGTCGCGGTCTACGAGATCGGATCCCCCGAAGAGCGCGGACACTCGACCCGTCCAGGATCGGAAGCCGCCGTCGGGGTCGCCAGGAAGCAGTGTCACCAGACTCAGGGTACCGGCGCATCCGGGACGCCCCAAATCGCCGAGGACGGTTCCAGTGACTCTGCCGGTCGACACGGATAAGGGACTTGCGAACGTGGAATGTGCCATTCCGGCTTGAAAAGGGTTTTCACAGCTGTTGACTGCCTGTCGTGCTCATGGAAGAGTGCACCTCGGCGGCGGGAACGGGCGTGTGATCTGCAACATCTCCTTGGCAACCGTTTGCTGGCGAGCAATGAACCACAATCGGAAATGGGAAGACATACTCATGATTAAGCGGATCTTGGCGGTCGGGACTCTCGGCTCGGTCGGTGTACTTGGACTCTCTGCACTGCCGGCAGGTGCGGCGAACATCGGTCCGAACGTCAACCTCAAGGACAAAGCTGGCGTAACCAAATTTGCTCCGAAGACCTTGAACCTCACACTCAGCAAAGGAAAGATCTGTTCGTCGAAGAACTTTGCCTTCAGCATCACGAACAAGACGAGCCTCGTCGAGATGGTCGACGTCAACGGCGCCCCATTCCTTGCCCTTTCGCCGGGCGGGGTGAGTGACGTCTGTGTTGGAGTCGGAACGAGCACCTTCACGGTAGAGGGTACGAGCGCGACGCTGACCGTCAACATGGCGCCGAAGAAGTAGGCAACGCGCGCGCTGCGCTCGCCTTTGCGCGGGACGGCTCGTGGGGGATCGATGGACGCAGCGGCGACGGGCATACGGCCGACTCGGAGCAGGCTGACCAGCGGATCGGACCGTCAAGGCTGCCTCGGCCGCGTCGACCCAGATATGCGGGCAGAGGGACGCCCGTCTGCCTTCGGCAGCCCGCCCCACCTGCCGCGATTTCCGAGAGGTTCCGAACGATTCCCGAGAAGCCGGAAGCCGGATAGAGTTACTGCGTCGCATGACCTGGACGTTTCCTCCCAGGGCGCTTAGCTCAGCTGGTTAGAGCGCAGCCTTCACACGGCTGAGGTCGTGGGTTCGAGTCCCGCAGCGCCCACCGTCTTTTCCTGGTCAGAGACTTGCGAGTCGAGGCCTTCGTCCTCTGAGTCCTCCGGCGTGCGCGCTACGTGCGCGAACGAAATCGTTTTTCTCGCGCACGGGCCGAGTCGTGGGTGTCCGTGACCTCAGCCGTGGCCGGTGCGCCTTCAGCCAGGGCGTCGATGGCGTCGTTCAGACGCTGTTCGGACCCCGGCAAGAGGTGGCCGTAGCGGTCGAGCGTGAAGCTCACCGACGTGTGCCCGGCCCGTGCCGCCACTTCCTTCGGATTCGCCCTGCGGCCATCCACAGAGCGACTGCCGTGTGGCGCAGATCGTGCGGGCGCAGGTGTTCGAGTCCGGCCTTGCGCGCCATGGGCATCGCCAGTTGATCAAGCCGATTCCCTTGCGACGTGGTATCCCCGGGGGGTTCTGCCGTGACGATTTCCTCGTCGATCACCACGCGCGCACAATGACCTGTCCGGCCGGCATCACTGTTGCCATCGCCCCAAAGGGTCAGGCGACCTTTGGCGCCAAGTGCACGGGCTGCGACGCTCCGAGAGCGCTGCACCACATCACCGCGCAGTCTCAAGACGATCGTCCATCCCCATGACGACGAGCTTGTGGCCGCCCGTCGTCAATGGAGAGAAGGGGTCGGGCTCGAGGAGTACCGCCGATGGCGCCCCATGGTCGAGCGCTCCATTGCCTGGCTCGTCACCCACGGCAACCGGCGGGTCCGCTTCCGCGGCGTCGAGCGCAATCAGCAGGGGCTCTCGCATCGCGTGGCCGCCCTCAACCTGCGTCGGCTGGTCAATCTCGATCTGATGCACGAGCGAGGATGGCAGCTCAAAGCCACCTGATCACGGGCGCGCAAGCCCGGGTCGTCAAAATGGGACCTCACCTTTGGGCTCTGCCCATCCAGGGTGGCCGGCTCTAACCCAGTTCACGCCAGCGCTTCGGTCGGACATACCCAGGCTTGCACCTGCAAATTTACGCCTGAGGAACCGTTTGTTCAACAGTCTCCCAATGAGGCCAGCCTCGGACCGCCGAGGACAACCCATCGGCGAGTGACTTACATTTGGTCTGATTGGACGTTGCGTCCGAGCCTGACCTCGAATCAGACGCGACTGTTCCGCCGCCGACGGTGCCTGGAGAGGTTTCACCAAGCCCTCTTTGCGGCCAACTATGTCAAGCCAGTCGCCCACTGCGCAGCCCGGGTGCCTCAAAGGGTCATCTTCCCGATAGGAGCAGGTCAGACCATCTCCCATTTTGCGCCTTCATCAAAGACCGATCAATCAAAACTTGCCTCAAATTTGAAGACGGTCGGAACAGAGGTTCTCTAGAGCTACGAAACTCCGTTGGCCTGGGCCATCAGGACCACCCCAAAGATTAGAAAAAGAACGGACATGACGGTTGCGTTGTTCTGGCCGCGCCAGGCCTTCCACCCGTCAAGGACCTCACGCGACCGATCTCCGAGGAAGACCGTCACCAGAATCGGAGCTGTGATCCCCAATACAGCGACCAAAACGTAAATGGCGATCGCTGCAACCAGTTGACCATGTGAGAGCGTTAATGATGCAATGGTCGCGGCGGCGGTGAGCCCCACGACCACGTTCTTAGGATTAGCGGCACCGAGCGCGAGACCAGCGGCGAATGACTTCCCCGGCCGAAACGCGGCGATCCCGTCCATCCACTTCGGCATGGTTCCTTCGCTCCCATCTCTGGGCCGACCACGGAACTTTTGCACTGCCGCTCGGACCGAGTACACGCCGAGCACCAGCTTTGGCCACGCCACCCGGGTCGAATGTCCAGAGTTTGGGGAAAGGTCGACGACGTCTGCGATTGCGATGCACGCAACCAGTACGGCAGCCACGCCTGCAACGAACCCGGCGACGAACAGTGACGCATTGACCAGGGGCCTCTTCGTAAAGAGCAGGAGAATGACGGGGATGATGTTGATCGGCGAGATGGTCACGACTAATGCCAGCGGGAGTATTTCCGTCACGACGACCTTCAACAAGGCGTTCCTCTCGATCCGTGCGAGACGAAGCTAACCGTCAGAAATCACTACTGGGATAGTCATCGCGGGGGTATCCCAGTACGTCGGTGATGGCGAGACGGAGTCAATCAGGGGAACGGCTTCGCAGCGTCGAGGTGAGTCGTCTTTGCTTCCGTCTTGTCGCATCGCTGGGTATAAAGGAATCGAACAATACTTGGAGGTAGCGCTGATGGACGTCCAGTTCCTAACGAGCATCGCGCCGATCGTTCGAGACTCCGAGGCCTCTCGGTCCTTCTACGCGGACGCCTTGGGCCTAGGTTTCGAGGGCCAAGGCGGCGAGTACCGGTACACCCACGAACTCGAGGGGGTGAAACACTTCGGACTCTGGCCCCTTTCGGAGGCGGCCAATGCGTGCTTCGGAAGTTCAGAATGGCCTGCCGAGGTTCCTGTCCCGCAGGCCAGCATCGAGTTTGAGGTGGCTGACGTTGCTGCCGCAGAGGATGAACTGATAGCCAAGGGCAATCGCCTGATCCATGGCGCCCGCACCGAGCCGTGGGGCCAGATCACCGCCCGGCTGTTGAGCCCAGAAGGGTTGCTCGTTGCTGTTTGTTACACCCCGGCGTTTCACGACACGTAGAACGTCTCGAAGGGCGTGCCCCCGTTTGCCGGTGACGGTGGTCCACTCCGGCAGAATCCTCTTTGAGTCATCTATGAAGGAGCGCAGTTTGTCAAGGGGCGCCGAAGGCTCCTTTGGCCTTTCGTCGTGTCCAGATGACGCTGAAGTCTCGACCGATGGGCGCGCTAATGAGGGCCCTCGGATAGCCGGGAACCGAAGAGGGCAGTCAAGGTCGGCCGGAGGCCCGCCCGGAGGGGAAGCCTTGACGGCTCGGTCAGTTGTTCGTCACATCATGTGATGCGAAGCCCGTGAGGGCTTCGTGGTCGTCTCCCTGTGATGCCGAGTGGGGGACACGTTGCGACCTATCTCCAGAGCCAGGCGATGCTGGCAGAGCAACCCGAGAACCCGGGTGCCGGTCATCTGTTCGTCGCGAGAAGCGACATGGAGTGGTTCGGCCGCAACCCGGTGGGCTCAATCAAGACCTCGGTCGCGCCGCTGTGCGGGGACCATGACTCAAGGCGAGCTCGCACCGGGTTGCGTCCGTCCCGGTTCTCACCCGGTCTGGGCCAGGCAACGGATCTCGCCGTCGCGCAGGCCGTAGTAGACGAGGATGAGAAGTTTGCGCGCCGCGGCCACGCGGCCGATCTTGGTGCCCCGGCGATCGCCGACGTTGCGGTGGTGGCGTCGGATGGGCGTATCGGTGCGCTGGTGGGCCACGGCCTCGACGGCGGCCCAGCGCACGAGGCGAGAGCCTTGCTTGGTGATGTGGCCCCGGCGGACCGTGACGTCGGATTCTTTGTGCGTTGGGGTCAGGCCAGCCCAGCTGCACAGGTGCCGCGCCGAGGTGAACCTCAAGATGTCGCCGATCTCGGCCACGAATATCGCGGCTAGCACCGGTCCGACGCCGGGAATGGCCTGCACGGCGTGGTAGCCGAGGTCGCCGGCGAAGTACGCGGCGCTCTGCTCTTCGAGCATGGCGATCTCGCGGTTGACCGACTCGATCAGGTCGCGCAACGATTCGACACGCACCCGGTAGGCCTCGGCCAGGTGGACCTTGTCGAGGAGGACCTGGCCGGCCACCCCGAACAGGTCGCTCATGGGCACCGTCACGCCCTCCTTCGCCAAGACGGCGTGGACTTGAGACTTGAGGCTGGTGCGCAGATGGACGAGCTTGCCCCGATAGCGGATGAGCTCACGCAGTTCGCGCAGCGGTGGTGGGGCGATCCAGGCCTCGGCCAGACGTCCCATGCGGAGCAGGTCGACCAGGTCGGTGGCATCGCGCTCATCGTTTTTCACGCGCCGATGCCCCCAGTTGTTGCCCAGCGGATGGGCCAGATGGACCGTGGCCCCGCACTCTTCGAGCACGTCGGCGGCCCAGTACCACCCATAGGTTGCTTCCAGTATCACCTCGGGGTGCTCACCGGCCTTGGCCAGCTCGGCCGCCAAGGCAACGGGGTCGTTGTCGATGCGGACCGTGTCAAGCGTCTGGCCTGCCTCGTTGCGGCGCACGATCACGCTGCGCCGTCGGTGCAGGTCGATGCCGACATACTGTTGTTGCTGTTCCACGGGAGCCTCCTTCTGTCGCCTCCGGGTTGGTTTGGGAACCCCAAGTGTGCTCTGCACACCTGGTCCGGGGCGGCGGGAGGACTCCCGCGGGCTCTTCGACTTGGGTTGGGTCGTAGTGGCGACTTTCCTCGCGCTCACGGGACAGGTCCTCGTGCTCGGCGTGCGGACCCATGCGCTAAACCGGTGCCCGTCACACGGGAGCTGCGCTGCGCTCCTTCATTGCATCAAGACCCCAATTCCGGGGACTTCCAGGCGCGAAGAATCGAGCCCTCGTTGAAGGGCACGACGGCGTTAGGGTTTCTATGGGTTCGGGAGTGACTTCGCCGAAGAGCCGGCCGCGCAGGGTGAAGAGCCGGTCACGCAGGCACTGAGTCGTCCCTGAGTGTCCTCCCGGACCCCCTATCGCGCGTCGAGGAAGAGCTGGCGGAAGACGGCGTTACTGATCTGGCGCTTGAGTGAGCGGAGCGCCTCCTTCTTGGTCTTGCCCTCGGCGACCTTGCGCTCGAAATAGATGCGTCCCTCTGTTCCAGGATTGCGGATCTGGGTGACGGCAACCATGTGCAGCCCATGGTTGAGCCGACGGTCCCGCGTTGGGAGACGCGGTGGACAACTCGGCCGCCCGAGGCGAACTCGACCGGTGCCGTCCCGTTGTAGGATGCGAAGGCGTCGCGGTTGGCGAAACGGCGGACGTCGCCGGCATAGCCGATGAGTTGCGCGGCGACGATCGGACCGACTCCGTAGATGTCGGTGAGCGAGGTTCCCGAGGCCTTGACTGCGAGGCGGATCCGGCGGTGCGACTCTTTGGTCTGCTCGTCGAGGCGGCGGACGTCGTCGAGGAGCTCGAGGGCCATGTCGTAACGGACCTGTTCTACAGGGGTCGAAGGCGTGATGTTGGCCAAGAACCTCTCGGCGTCAGAAACGTACAATTCCTTGGCGATTCCGCCCGGAACCAGTTCGGCGAAGAGGGCGTGGAGTCGACACACGACACGAGTCCGATGGCTGCCGAGATCGACATTGCGCTTGGCCAGGAGCCGGAGGACCTGGGAGTGGTCAGCCACCTCGACGCTGCGCAGGCTCGGGGCCCGAAAGGCGGCGACAGCGATCGAGTACGCGTCATTGGGGTCGTTCTTGTTGGAACGACCGGTGGCGAGCATTCGGATGCGAGAGGCCAAGGTGGCCGGGACATCGAGCACCTCTTCGCCCTGCGCCACGAGCTGTTGGGCCAACAGGTAGCCCATCCCGCAGGCCGACTCGATGGCCCATTTCCGTTTCTCGAATGGCTCGGCCCAGCGCACCAGCTGTTCGACCTGACGACGGGTGGCACGCACCTTGACGCTGGAGACCTCATCTTCAGCCTCGTCGATGGCCACCGCCGTGTGCGATGCCTTGTGGGGGTCGACCCCGATCACCACATTCATGACTACCTCCTTGGTTGATGTGAACCACGGGGGCACTCCTGCTTGCGGATGTTCGTGCTCGATCCTCTTTTGAGCCACTCCGTGGGCGAAGCCCCGATGGGACGCTCTTCGAACGAAAGCCACCCGACAGAAGCCGGGGGCAGGCACTACGAGAGCGACCCCACCGAGACCCCTTAACGCTAGGAAATCGCGCTAGCGCTCGGGGCTAAGTCTCAAGCAGGCACATCGGAGCTAACTGTCGACTCGAAGTCGCCCACGCGTTTGGGGCACTTGTGTCTTGTTCGTCTACCGACTGGAGCCGGCCACCAAGATCCGACGGAGCAGGTACAAGTCAAGGACCAGGGGAGCAATGAATACCAGGCCCCACCATCGTCCCGCATAGCAAAGCACGACGACGATCACGGCGATCCAAACCGCCAGCACCAACCGAATCGTCAGCGATGACTTCCGGTGCCGCAAATCCCAGTCCACCGTTATGCGACGCTACAACTAAGTAGGCTCTGGCATTCCAAGGCCCCTGCGCTGCTGAAATCGCAAATTCGCAGATTGCCCCCGAAGGCTTCGAGGGGGTGCACCGAGCGGCGCAGTAATGGTTCCAGCTGGAAATCACGGGCTTTAGTCCCTCCTGGTGAGCGCATCGCTCCACAACGGGTACGTTCATGGTAAATCGAGCCGAATCGAGGGGACCCATGGCCACCGTGAGTGTTCGCTACATCGTCAACGATGTCGACGAGGCCATTGCCTTCTATTGTGAACGGCTCGCTTTTGAAGAGGTGATGCATCCCGCACCCACTTTCGCCATGCTCTCCCGCGGTGATCTTCGCCTCGTCCTCAGCGCTACCGGCGGCGGGCCCGGCGGTGGTCAAGCGATGCCCGATGGATCGATGCCACAGCCCGGAGGATGGAACAGATTTACGATCGAGGTCTCTGATCTCTCGTCCACGGTGCAGGAGCTTCGCAGCAATGGTGCCCGGTTTCGCAATGACATCGTGACCGGGGTGGGAGGAAAGCAAATACTGCTCGAAGATCCGTCAGGCAATCCGATCGAACTATTTGAACCAAAACTTCCGGAGGCGTCACTGCGACCCTCGTAAGCCCACGAAGGTCGTCGTCAGGAACGCTGTTGATCGTGGGTGTCCCCCTCCGCCGGCCTGGAGACACCCCCGATCACTCCCGCTTGGCCAGAGATGCCGAGGCGTCGCCCATATGAAAGTAGATGTGTTCCGCAAGGGAGCGGTCCGACTGGAGAGCAGCCCCACCGACGACCGCTGGCCGGATCGCATTCGTCGTTGCCGTCCCAGGAGAACTCCAGCCCGAGCCGGGTCGCCGATTGCCGCCTCCCGACAATCCATCCAGCTCTCAACCGCGATGAAACCAAACCTTCCCGTCATGTCGGAGCGAAACTCGATAAAGGCAGAAGCGACGAGATCGAGTGCGTCTCGATCCCAGAGATCCATCTCCTCAATGTGCCATCGACCGAAAAGCATTGTGGGCCCCTCACTCGGACGCCGAGTGGTCATGACGCTTGCAAGAGCAGGCGCTGCACGGCGAGCTCGAGCTCCGGTATGTCATTGTCAATGGTGGCTTGGACCATGGCATGCGAGGTATCGAAGTACCGATGGGCGAGCCGATCGCGCATGCCGGCGATCTCCTCCCAGGGAAGGTCAGGTTCGGAGGTCAACAAGGCTGGACTCAGTCGCTTCACGGCCTCACCAATCTCGATCAATCGCAGACGTACAGCATCGAAGATCAATCCATCACTGAGGCTGCCTCGCTCCCGATAATCACGAATCGCTTGGATGGCTTCGTTGATGTCGGCCAGCCATTCGTGGTCGTGCCGCCTCACAGGAGGATTGCTTCTTGCTCCGCCTCCGCTCGCACAGCCGGTCGTAGACCTTCAGCCGGCACGACATCGACGGGGACACCAAGGACATCACTGATGTCCCGCTCCAATCGTCCCAGCGTGACCAGGCTCGACCGTGGTGAAAGGTCAACGAGGATGTCGATGTCACTCTCGGAAGTGTCCTCTCCTCGGGCGACGCTTCCGAACACCCTCACGTTCGATGCGCCGTATTGCTCAGCAGCAGCAAGCACCTGCCGACGTCGTTGCCTGAGACGGCGGCCGAGTGGCGTGTCGGGCAAGCCTGGACGAGCGTCGGCTGATGGCTCGAGCCGCACGTCCAAGCGATGTCCGGTGGCGGCAATTAGTCGCTCGAGCGTGGCGAATGCGGGCTCTCGACGCCCGGACTCGTATGCACTCACGACACTCTGAGCAACATGAGCTCGCCGGGCGAGGTCGGTTTGCGACAGGTTGGAGCGGGTGCGGGCCTCGCGAAGCAGCGAACCTGGAGAGTGGGGTGCGGACTCCTCCATGGGTCACAGCCTATAGCGGATTGTCTATGATCGTACCCGAGTGGTCAGGAGGGGCCGCTGACCGGCGGCTCGGCGTGCGCGCTACGTGCGCGAAGCAGCGCGAAAGAGGGGGCGATGGCGGATACCAGCGGATAGCTCATTTGCCCTCTGAGCTGGACTTTCTGTAAGACCCCCAGGTCACTGAAACCACCCAGGACGGATTCACACGGCTGAGGTCGTGGGTTCGAGTCCCGCAGCGCCCACCATTGTGATGTCGCGAGACATCGGAGACTGACCAGTGTGTCAAGACATCGTAGACCAGGATCTTTCGCGGCTCTTCGGATTCTGGCGTGGAGCCCGTCCTGACCAGGATCACCCCGAACGCTACGAAGGTGCCTCAAGCTTGAGGTTGAGGTGTGAGCCAACAACCAAGAAGCACCTTCGTTCTTCGCGACCTTAGTGAGATCCTCGGAGCCCTCGTCGGCCTCAAAGACGTGGTGGTCCTGCACTACGAACGTGGTCCTGCACTACGAACGCCGAGGGCCCGACGTCGAACTGGCGATCGAGCAGCTGATCCGCCAACCGGTGCGCTGCCCGAGCTGTGCGGAGCCGGCCCAGGTCAAGGAACGTCCGGTCGTCACCTACGTCGACCTGCCCGTCTATGGCAGCCCGATGCGTCTGGGGTGGAAGAAGCACCGGATGCTCTGTACGAACCCGCGCTGCACGAAGCGTTCCTGGGTGCTCAGAGATCACCGCATCGCGGCCAAGAACTGCTTGTTGACGACGCGAGCGGCCAAGTGGGCGACCACCCAGGTCGGCACGGGACGGACGGTCAAAGAGGTGGCCGACGAGTTGGCCTGTGACTGGCACACGGTCAACGACGCCGTGACCACCTATGGCAAGGCCCTGCTCGAGGCCGATCGGAAGCGCTTGAACCAGACGACGGCCATCGGACTCGACGAGACCTCCTTCGTGCGTCTCAATTCGCGCCACACCGAGTACGCCACCACGGTGGCCGACGTGGAGAACCACCAGCTCATCGAGATCCTGCCCACTCGCAAATACACCGACGTGGCGGGCTGGATCGACCGCCAACCGGCGGCCTGGAAAGAACGCATTCGCTTCGGGGCCCTCGACATGAGCAACACCTATGCCGCCGTCTGCAGTGTGCTCTTGCCCAACGCGGCCCAGGTGGTCGACCCCTTCCACCTGATCTCTTTGGCCAATCGCTCTCTCGATGCCATCAGACGCCGGGTCCAGATCGAACAGCTTGGACATCGGGGTCGACGCGACGATCCGCTCTTTCGGGCCCGGCGTCTCTTGCTCATGGGCGAGGAGAAACTCAAGGTCGACGCCTCAGAACGCCTGGCCTCACTCCTCGAGCTGGGCGATCCCGGCGCCGAGGTGGCCATTGCCTACCGGGTCAAAGAGCGCCTGCGTGACTTCTATCGCACCTCTGATCCCCACGTCGCCCGCGAGATGCTGACCGAGCTCCAGGCGCATTGCCTCAAGAACGCCATGCCGCCCGAGATCCAGCGGCTCGGCACGATCAAGAAGTTGTTCGACAAGATCACCAACTTCCACCTGGCCCGCGTGTCCAACGGCCCGACCGAAGCGCTCAACAACCTGATCAAAACGGAGCAGGGTCAGTTAGGACCCATTGCTCGCGGTTGTTCGCCAGTGATGAGCAACGTCGCAGCGCCATGACCCGTCGGTGTTTGGGAGCAGCACAAAGCGGGTGATGGTCCGCTGTCCCTCTTCGAGGTCGCCATACAGGAGGTCGACGGTAAGGCGACCGCGGGAATCGAGCGCCTGCTGTACTGCCTTAAACCTCGGACTCGAAGGGTCGCGGCAGGGCTGCCTGCCAGAAGCCGATCTCACCCGAGGCAATGTAGAGGTCGCGCTGTTGCTGGACGAAGCTTGCCGGGTCTGGAGCCGGGCCTCCGCGGCGATGCCGGGCCGTGCCAAGCGGGTCAGTTTGCACGCGGTCAGCTTGCTCGGGGTCGAGTCGGTAGGCCTGTAGTTGGGCCAGGCCGCTGCCGGCATTTCGCAGTGGGGTCGCCAGGTAGATGACCTCGTTCTCGTAGAGAAACAACGCATGACTGGACAAGCACTCCAATACCCGGCCGTCGGCGAATTGAATCTCCTGTGCTGGGTCTTCGCGCCGAGCGACAACGAGCAACGGCCGCTGTCCCGCAAGCAGCGCACGCTCGGCAATCCGTGCCGAACGGTTGGAAGACCGGATCGATACAAAGGTCGCCCCGGCGAGGACCAGCGTTCCTACGGTGGTACCCCATTCGGCCAAGTTGGTCATGTGCTCGGGGGGTTGGTCATGTTTCTCCTTTGCCCCAGTAAAACCGGTCGGGCGATGACGTCTGCTATCCGTGGTTCATGAGTAAGGGTACGGACGAAGTACGTCAAGCTAAGGCCGGAGTTCTTGGCAGCTGGAGGTACGCCGTGGTGCAGCGTTGTCCCACCAGTTCAGCACGTACCGCATCCAGGAGGACCGATTTGACTATCGACCAGACCCAAGGCGCTCGCTCCGCCTGCGACGACCTTCTTGTGGCTTACCTGACCGCGGTCGATCACCCTGAGCGACCGCCGGCTTGACATAGCCTCTCTTCATGGTCTCCGGACCCTTGTCGAGCGACCAGATCGATGAGTTCATCGAGCGAGGATGGACGCTTCTTCAGCACGCTTTCCCCGCACAGGTGGCGAAGGCCGTACGACGGGACCTCGGTGAGCGCATCGGGATCGAACTGGAAAAGCCACAACACTGGACCCAACCAAGGGTCTGGCTGCAGGAGATGATGACGCGACCGCCCTACACCCATGCCTTGACCGAACGATTCCGCTCGGCCGTGGACCGGCTCGTGGGTCCGGGCCGATGGAGGATCACGAAAGAGATGGGCTGGTGGCCGATCACCTTCCCGGGATTCGATGCCCCTCCCTACGGGGACGACTGGCACATCGACGGCGGGTGGTTCCGCCACCACCTGTACTCGCCCGAGCAGGCTCTCGTGAATCTTTTTTGTTTTTCGACGGTGGACGTTGGTGAGGGTGGAACATTGCTCGTCGAGGGCTCTCACCTTCTGGCCGCCCGCCTCCTTTGGAACGCGGAGCCGGACGGGCTGGACGCCGACGACTTCGATGAACCGCTCACTGCCATCCTTGAGCGGGAAGGTTGGCCCGGAGTGGTCGAAGTGGCCGCCGAGGAGGGCGACGTGGTGTTGATCCACCCTCTGCTCTTCCACTCGTCGAATCCAAATCACGGGACCCACCCTCGCGTCATGGCACAACCCGCCTTCTCAATGACTGAGCCCAAGCGCAGCCAGGGCGATCATCTCTTTCCAATCGAGATCCCACTAGCCAGGGCTCGAACGTAGAGTCAGTATTACCGGAGGCGCAGTGGTCCGGGATCGCCGACGGGAGCCAGGCGATTGGCTGACGATCCCTATCATTCGCCGGCAGGGTGAGACCGAAGTCGGGCTCGCCGTTCTCGCTGGTTCTCGCAGTCAGCCCACGAGCCAGAGAATGATGAAGCTGTGAATGTGACCGCAAATCGCCATGGCGACGCCTCCGCTCGACGTGGGAGGCCATCTGATGCCGATGCGCTTACTCGGTTGCGGTGGATTTGGCGGGTTGTCGAGCGGAACGAAGTGGGAGATCCGGATCGGTTCCGAGCGGAGTTTGCAACCTGGATCTCCCAGCACGAGCGCACTCATGTGCCGTATCTCGTGGAAGTCGACGGCTATGCCGTCGGAATGGCTTGGCTCGCAATTGTTGAACGGATCCCGGGCCCAGAGATCTGGAAGAGGTTGTCGGGACACATCCAAAGCGTGTACGTGACGGCAGAGCACCGAGACGGAGGCCTGGGAAGCCTGCTGATTGGACAGTTGATCGAAGGAGCGACAAGGGAGGGGGTGGACTACCTGTTCGTCCATCCGAGCCCTCGTTCATTTCCCTTCTATCGCCGGCTGGGCTTTTCGGGAGAGGGAAGCCTGTTGTTTCTCGACCTATCTCGCGACTGAAGCGGATCTGCCCCACCTAGCGGGGACGGTCAGGCGATGGGCTGGGCGAGCGCCACGATGATCCCCTCGGGGCCTCGGACGTAGGCCATCCGCCAAGAGCCCTCATACTCGCCGATCCCGCCCACCAACCCGTACCCGGCGGACATCGCCTGGTCGACGGCGGCGTCCAGGTTGCGAACCTCGAACGCGACGCTTCGCAAGCCGACCTCGTTGGCCATTGCGGCCGGTGAGCCCGGTACGCAGCTAGGCCGGACGAAGCGAGAGAGCTCGACGCCTGTGCCGTTGTCCGGCGGCCGAAGCATCACGATTTCGGTTCTTGAGCCCGGGATGCCGATGACGGTGTCGATGAACTCGCCCTCCACGAAAGTTCTTCCCTCGATGTCCAGCCCCAACGCGACAAAGAACTGCGTCGCCGCATCAAGGTCCGCGACAGTGATGCCGACGTGGTCGAAACGGCGTACGTGTGACATGTCGTTCCTCCGTGCTCGTCGGCGGACGATCGCGTGGGGTGGCGCCTCCTCCGGTAGCGCCTCCCATGGGCGGGGCCCTGCCGATCTCTGGAGTGCGTAGGTGGTCCGGAAACCGGCCCTGCCACTTTATCGACAATCGTTGACGTACTGCCCGGCTACTCGTATGGCGCTTGCCCCCGTACCGGCCTAGTGGCACGCCACTTCTGCGAAATATCTTTGTCCTGCGTTGGGTCTGTACCAGGTGAGCGCATTCTGTAGTGGATGCGATAATCGATCAATGGCGGATGTCGAACCGATTCCTTCTGCCGACTGGGGGACCGACCAAGGTAGGCGAAATCGGAATTTTCAGGCCCTGGTCTCATTGTGGTTGGCTGTTGGGGCCTTTGTACCCTTTCTATTGCTTCTCCACTTCCGCGGAACGGCACTCCGTTTTGGCACTGTGGCCGTGAGCCTCGCCGCAGTCGGCTATGGCGTTGACGGATTGGTCAAAGCCCGACGAGTTGGCAATGGGCGAGCGGTGGCCTGGGTTGGGGTGAGCCTCGGTATCGCTCTTTTCGTGATGACAGCTCTGGTCGTGAGGGGTCTTGTCGACTGGCGGTTCTGAGGTCTGGAAAACCTATCCCCTTCGTAGATACTCACACTCCGGCGGCGGCCAGGCGCAGAAGTTCGCCCGATATCCGCGAACCAGGACTCAGGTCCGTCTGATCGGCATCAAGGTTGCGGGCGGCACGCTCGATTCAAGGAACTTGCAGACGATGCGTACCGTCTCTTCGGGCTGTTCAATAGGCAGCAAATGTGATGCACCTGGGACGACCGCGAGCTGTGCGCCCGGAATCGACTCGTAGAGCAAACAGGTATGAGACAAGGCGATCGCGTCGTCGTCAGCTACGAGAACCAGGACGGGTACTGTGACCCTGGCGAGGTCCGCCGGCGTCAGTGTGGGTTCCGAAGCCCACATGGCGTAGGTCTTGGCGAGAAACTCATCGAAGTGCTCCCGTCCGTCAGGTGAACACTCACCGTACATCGTCGCGAACATCTCATAGACGTCTGGGGTTGTTAGTTCGTCGATCGATAGCAGGCCTTCGTGGTGGAAGTTCGATCCAATCATGACGAGCCGCTGGACAAGGTCAGGTCGCCGTATCGCGACCAGGAGTCCCACATCGCCCCCGTCGCTATGGCCGACCAAGTGCGCGGGCCGATCTAGATGCTCAAGAACACCGATTGTTTCATCGGCCATCGAGTCGTAATGAAGCGCGCCTGGGGTATCGGCAGTGCGCCCATGGCCACGACGATCGAATGCCGCAACGCAGTAGCGATCACTGAGCGCCGGACCAATCGAGTCCAGAAGAGAACGGCTGTCTACAATGCCGCCGTGCAACAGCAACACCGTCTCATCATTCTCGATCCCTACGGATATCCATGTGGGGTGCCCGTAAATGTCGACATATGCCATGTGCAAACCGTATTCCATCGATCGTTGGAGGACCGCACAGTTCGACCTTGTTGGCGCGCATGTACGCGGTCTCGTGGGCACGGTGTGTCGTCTGGAAAAGGGTCAACCTTTGATCTTAGTTTGGACAACCGATGCGGGCACATGAGTCGTATTTTTCGTCTTCTCGTTGCGGGCGCGACCGAACTCCCGCAGCCTCGTCTGGCCGTCGAGATGATCCGCGCAGCCCCACACGCCCTGATGAACGCAAGTCACGACCGCTGACAGGAGACGTCGTAACCCTTTCGATCGACGGTGTAGCGGCACCCCCCCGACTGTCGGCTTGGGTTCTCGACACGAAAGCTGTCGAGGGTTTGTGTCGTTGCTTGCTCGTCGAGACCTTGGGTGAACATGCTGATGAGCACCGGCCCGTTCAACACCTCAATAGCGCCGATCTTGCCAGGACACGGACCCGCACCGTTATGACAGTCCACAATCTCCCGTATCGCTGGCATCCCATCGAGCAGGTACATCCGTCCACCCGTTGCGACTGGCAATGAAGACCGGAGCACACTTTCGATGCGCCGGGGCCTTGGCGGAACGCGATCCGTCGCATAGACAATGACGTTTCCGCCATACCAGACGGCGCGTCCTGGCGGGAGATGAACGACCATCGGACTCGTGGTACCCGCATGACCCAACGCCGTCGGGAGTGTCGTCGTGGGCGGCTTGGTGAACGAGACGGTGAACCGCCCGGGTCCACTCCCATAGGTCTTTGGAGCCAGGAGAGCCGACGATCCGATTGTGTCGTCACTCCCGCACGCCGCGAGAAGGGTCGCACCAACGAGGAGGGTCGCAATGGTCAGTCGCCGGAATGGACGCTTCACCCACGCACCCCGAATTCCCGCATCCCTGTCAATCCATCGAGATTTTCGGAACAGGCCCATGCCCGCCACCTCTGGTCTCCCCGAGGACTGAACCACCCCGTCCATCTCGGCACCTCACGGCAGTGCGTTGCTTGCAGGTTGTGGTCGTGGACCATCGTCCAGCGACCAGCCTCAGCCATGAGGCCTGGGGAGCGGTCACATTCCGCCACGAGGCCATGACGGTCATGAGATTGCGGTGAGGTAACCGACGATGGTGGTGGCGAAGTCGCAAACCGCTGACCCCGAATCGAGCGACACGGGCACGAACTGATCGGCGACTTCTGAGGTACTGCTCCCTGGGAAGAGCGTTCCGTCAGGGGCGGTTACGAGCGGATATCCATGACTCGTTCCGCTCAGAACGATGTTGAGACTGCAATCCCCTACATTTCGGTAGAGAGCATCCGTGATCGTCAGCCTGTCTCCTGCCGGAACGGTCAAGGTGGTCGATGTGCTCGCAGGGATCGACTGCACCCATGCATGTTTGGCGATGTACTGAGCATCTGACTGCCCAGTCGAGGTCGAAGCCGCTGTGCTGACTCCGTGTGCCACACCGGCGAAGGTGAGCCCACCGACGAGCACACCGCCAGCAACGAATGCTCCGAGTGCTTGCTTCGTAAACATAACTGCTCCTCTCTTCCGCCGCCGTGTGAAGGATGCCGCTTACACCGCTCCACCGGCGGGCAGGACTTCATCATGCCCGAAGTGACGAAGGTTCAGGGTTAGACATCCCCCGGTTTTACGTGTCAAGCGGCCAGAGCAAGTCCGTTCTGTGGAGGGTGAGCCCAAGCAATCATTTCGTCGTAGGCGACACGATGAGTGAGGCAGCCGTGAGGCACGCCGACAAGGCGGTTGCCGAAGGGCGACGGCTTGCGACGGAGTACCCGGCGTGGTCGCCGTCGGGCCTACCCGCCGCCAAATTGGCGCTACGTGCTGAGCAGGTCGAGTATCCAGAGCAAGTCAGCACCCGAGGACGTGCACGCCGAGCGCAGCCTGCCCGTCGAGAACGTTCTAACTCCCGTCCTTCATCTCTACAGTGAGGGTGCGGAACTCGTCGCCGCCGACGTTCTCCAAGGAGTGCGGCGTCAGCGGTGCGCCCCAGACGGCTGTTCCCAGGATCGGCCTAGATTTCGAGGCCCTGGTATCGGCGAGCACATTCCCATCGGGATCTCGGCGGACGAAGTCGCTCGTCGCAAGGATGTAGAGCACACCACCCCACCGATGGGTGTGCACAGGCACCGTCACACCGGGTGGAACACGTCCATCGAGAACTCTGACCCGATCGTCCTCGAACAAGACAGTGTGAAAGCCCGGCGCAGCGATCATTGCGTCGAGGTCGTCGGGCCAAGGCCACGCGGCGGTCGTGCTGGCAGCAGTCAACGAGATGAGGCCATTCGGATCGGCACAGCTCTTGACGATACTCCCAGGGTGTCCTTCTGTCGTGCACTGCTGATGCGCGGGACGGACGTTGCAGGTCCACGTCGAGAATCTACAGACCTGACTGGCGGTACGGGTGCGATACTCCGTCGTGCGTTCGATGAGTCTCCGTTACGGCTTCACTCGGCAACCACTCGCATCGTCGTGAAGGACATGGCAGCCCAGTTAGGACGATGGGGCGGTGTGTTGTAGATGTGCAGAGTCGCCAAGCAGCGAGAGGGTTGATATTCGATGCGTACTACCGACGGCAGACGCCAACCCCGTCCTCATTCAACGTAACTTGCTGAGCTTCGCCTTGGCCGCCGAAACTCTCGCGTGAGCCGCTTTGGACCGTCGTTCCGCCAGCGCTACGGCGGACTTGAGTCGGGTCAGTTCACGGGTGGTCTCTGCTAGGGCCTGCCTCGTCTTCGCCACATCAGCATCAGCCTGGTCTGCGTCGCGGTGCGCCTCCTCCAGGTTGCGCTCAGCGGCAAGCTGGTCTGCCTCTGACCGACGGTGACGTGCGGTTGCAGAGCCTTTGGTGGCGGTCGGCGACCCGGTAGCAGTCTGCTCACCGAAACCGAGTCCCGAATAGTGGAGACCACCGATCAAACGAGCCTCAAGAAGGCTCTCTGCGGCGCGAGGATCCGCAAACGCGGCCTCAAGGGTCGTTTCGAGCTCCTCCGCCGCAGCCGCGGATACCGACTGGCCTGCCCGAGAAGCCCTTGACCTTGCATCTCGGACCAGCATGGAAATTGCGTCGCTCTTTTCCTTCGAGACCCTTCGAATCTGTTGTCCTTCGAGCTTGCGAGTTGGCGCTCGAAGATCGGCGCCCAAGTCGACCAGACGCTCGACATCGCTTGATTGTTCGAGCACAAGAACATTTGCGAGCCATGCTCCGACCGAAGGTTTGCGCAGTTTCTTCAGTGAGGACGCGAGCTCTGGGTTACCCGCGCGGCGGGCCTCAGCCGCCATTGAGTCTCGAGCGGCAATGAATTCAGCTGGAGGTACCCGATACAGCTCCTCCGTCGCGCTCTTGAGCTCCATAGATCCATTGTGCCGAGAATGAGGTCGGATGGCAGTGAACCGAGCGAGTCCAGGGAGTTTCCAGCGCGATTCAGCGGGATTGGGGGTGAGGTCGAGCGCGGAACGTGCCCCGCAGGCCCTGGTATGGCCACCCCTGAGGCACCATGGACACCCTCACGCACGAAGGACTTTCGGCACGGATACCGCCGAGCCGCGAGATATCGGAGCCGTAGGCTACGAACATGACCGACCAGTATCGCGTAATTCGAGTGCCACAGGCCGTCGACGATCTCGAAGTGGAACTCAATAAGCACGCTGCCGAGGGTTATGAATGGGTAGAGCAAATCGTGGCGGGTCACGTGGCCGCGATCGTGCTGAAGAAGTCCGATTAGCTCCCGGAGCTGCGACGGGGCGCACGACATGAACCACCTACCCAAGCGCGGATTGGTCCCGCCATTTCGGTGCGTCCCGTAGTCGCTCTGCGCCGACCGTCGCATCTGCGAGGATCGCTGACATGTACCCCCCCATAGACCCACTCGACTCCGGTCACCTCGACGTGGGCGACGGTTGTGCCGTGTATTGGGAAGTCGTCGGCTCGCCCCACGGTCTCCCGGCGGTCTGGTTGCACGGAGGTCCGGGTGCTCCGGCCTCCCCGGATAGTCGGCGAAACTTCGATCCCACCCGCTACAGGGCCGTGATCTTCGACCAGCGGGGGTGTGGCCGCAGCCGGCCTCTGGCCAGTGACCCTGCAGCAGACCTTTCGACGAACACGACCGATCATCTGGTTGCTGACATAGAACGACTCCGTACCTACCTCGGCATCGACAGATGGGTTGTCGTCGGCGGCTCTTGGGGCGTGACACTCGCCCTCGTCTACGCTCAGCGTCACCCCGAGCGGGTCCTGGGTATGGTGCTCGGGGCAGTCACGACGGGGCGGTGGAGGGAGACCCAATGGATCACCCGCGACATGGGCCGAGTGTTCCCCCGCCAGTGGGATCGTTTCGTGGAACTGGTGCCCGAGTCCGAACGGGGAGGCGATCTGGCTGCCGCATACAGCCGACTTCTGGCCCGCCCAGAGCAGGCGGTGCGCGAGGAAGCTGCTCGACGATGGTGCGAGTGGGAGGACACGCACATGTCTCTCGCGCCCGACTACGAGCCGCACCTCAGTGTCCGCGAACTGTCCTGGCAGATGGCCTTCGTCCAGTTGGTCACTCATTACTGGGGACACGGCTGTTTCTTGGCTGACAACGAAGTGCTCGCGAACATGGCGAGCATTGCTGACATTCCGGCCACGCTGATCCACGGGCTCTATGACGTGTCCAGCCCGCTCGACACCGCATGGGAGCTGCACAAGGCTTGGCCAGTCAGCCGCCTGGTCGTCGTCGACGATGCTGGTCACTTCGGCGGGAGCATGGGCGAGCAGTTCACCGCCGCCATCGACGCCATGGCCGGCTTCGTGCTGCGAACCTAAGCACGGGTGTCCTCAGTACGATGGTCCGTCGTCCGTCAATCGGGCGATGGGTGCCCCACAAGGGGCGACGTGGTTTCTGGCCTTGAGTGATTCCACGGCCGGGTTTGGCGGTGGCGGCACGGCAGGGGTGGAGGATTTTTTTGGGTGCGGATGGAGCTCGCAAAGTGTCCCGCAATCGCTACGGCCACCGCCCCGCCGGGTCGACTCGGTTCGTCGAGCCGCCGTATCGCAGCTCTACGAGGCCGCTTTCCAGATCGTGCCGGGCGTTGGCGTTGGGCATCGGGCGGTTGTTCCCGAAGGGGAAGACGGGGTACTCGGTCGCTCCGCGGGGACAGATCTGCCCGTCGCCGTAGGCCATGAGATCGACGTCCCAGGGGGGTATGTCCGCCCAGCGTCGGGCACGGCTGTAGACCTCCATGAAGGCCGTGGAGGTCTCCTCGATCATTGCCGGCGCAGCGGCATCTCGGCGGGGAAAGGCCAGGCCCCCCATCCATGTCCGATCTCCGATCAGCTCGGAGCGATCCGGTCCGGTGCCTCGAGGGGCCGTCGGCTGGATGTAGAGGTCGAACCAGTCGGCGAGGACGTTTAGTTGAACCGCGGGTTCGGAACGGACGAGCGTGACTCGGTATTCCCCGACGACCCAGGGATAGGGCCGACGAACCCCGACGAAGCGACCCTCGTGGGTGCCGAGTTCCCGGAAGCCTCCTGGGGCGAGCCGAGTGGCGCCGGCGTCAAAGGTCCACCACGTGGAGAAGATAAGCCCCTTGCCGACACCTCGGACGCGCCCCGGGTCCCAGATGTCGGTCTGGAGGCCGAGGTAGAACGCCGAACCGTCGATGCGTCCCTGGGCCAGGGCAAGGTAGATCCCGACCGAGCTTGTCGGGTCGGCGAGCACGTTCAGGTCCCACTCCAGGGTGGCGACGGCGGCCTCGAGATCCCAGCGGACGTAGATCCCCGCCACCGGCAAACGGATCTCTCGGTCGAGTTCCCTACCGCGTCCGGGCGGCACTGAAAGCGGCCCAGGGGGCACGCCCCGCAGTCGTCCCAGCAGGCTTTGCAGTCCGCGCTTGATCGGCACTGATCCCATCATGGGCCTTCTCTGGTCAGCCCGCATTCGAGGCCCGGGAGGGATTGAAACCCATCCCAAACGGTCCACCCAGCCCCGAGAGCCTCCATGATCGTCAGGATCGGAAGTCGTGTTCAGTCTTCGGCTACCGGGAAGCTGCCACGACGAAGAGCCCATTGGACAGCGAATCGAGCGGAGCGACGGCGAGCTGTGAGGCAGCCAGTCCCTCGTGGTCGCTCGAGGTGTAGGCGTAGGTGCCGAGCAGTCCCTCGAAGTTGGCATTCTCGATGAAGGTGCGGATGCTGGCCGAGTCAGACGCGTTGACTCCATTGGCGGCGCTGGCGAAGAGCTGAAGGGCATCGTCCCCCTGCGCATAGGGCGTGATGGGGCCGCCGAGCCGTACCTGATGGAGTGCGCGGAGCACCCGGGTACGGAACGACTCCAGCTTCGTCGGAACGTGGCGTGACACCACCAACGACTTCGCCACGATCACCTGGACTCCGTTGACGGCCGCGGTCGGCAGCACCGGAGCACCCTGCGTGGAGGCGAGGATGGGCAGTGTCGAGCCGTCGCTCCGACGGGCCGCGAGCAGCGGGGTCAGGGTCGACCCGCTGTCGAAGACCACCACTGCGCTCGGGTGCCCCGCCCTGAGGTCGCTCCAGGCTGATGATGCTTCTCCCCGGGTGTCGACGACGAAGGTGGTTGGGGTGACGGTGAGACCGGCCGAGCGGGCGGCTCTCCGGAATGCGGTGGCCCCTTCGGTGGCCACCTCCGAGTTGGAGCGAACGAGCGCAATGTGGTGGAGGTGCTGTCGCTTGGCCGCCGCCACGAGCACGCTCGCCTGGTCGGCCATCGATGATGCGATGGGGAAGGTGTTGGGGAACTCACTGGGTTTGAATGTCACGGCGAGCGCGGAGTAGCTGGCGGCGGCGGTTCCGAGCGCTCCTATGTGGTCGCGGTTGGCCGGATTCTCCAGGGACAGGAAGGGCCCCACGAGAAACGAGACCTTTTCCCGGTTCACGAGGTCCAACAGGGCCTGATTGTCGACGGCGGGATCGGAGCGGTCGTCCTTGTAGAGCAATTCCAGACACCGATGGGCCGTCAGGACGCCTCCAGCGGCGTTGACCCGATTGATGCCCAATTCGAGGCCGAGCAATTGGGCACGCCCGGCCACGCGGTCGGATCCGCTCAGAGGAAGGGAGGCTCCCACCTCGACGACGGCCGAGCTGTCGCAGTGGCCTTCGACGGGGTAGACGGTCGTGGGCACACCGGGGCGGGGTGCGGTATGGCAGCCCGTCAGGACCGCGGCCGCCATCGCCACACCGACGAGCCCGACCACGGCATGGCGGGGCTGTCGGCTCACCGGGCGGCGACTCCGAGGTATGACTCGATCACATGCGGATGATTGAGGACGTCCTCTGGAATCCCCGTCGTGACGACGGCGCCGATATCGAGGGCGATGGCCCGATCCGCCAACTGGCGCAACAGACCCATGTCGTGCTCAATGAGGATCATCGAACAATCGAGGCGGCGCTTGGTTTCGAGCAGGACCGGTGCCATGGCTTCGGTCTCGGCTTGGGCCAGGCCCGCAGACGGCTCGTCGAGCAGGACGATGCTCGGGCCCATGGCGATGATCACCGCCAGCTCGAGAAGTCGTCGCACACCGGTCGAGAGATCGGAGGTCAGTTGATCCGAGTATTGCACCAGCCCGAGCGGCTCGAGGATCTCATCGGCGGCCTGGCGCAGGCGGCGCTCGGACCGGCGCACGTTCGGCAGGCACAACATGGCGGCTGTCGCCCCGGGTGACGAGGTGTGGTGTGAGAGAGCCATGATGACGGACTCGTCCACCGTGAGGCCCGGCCACAGCCGGGCGGCCTGGAAGGAACGACCGAGCCCGTGCTCCGCTCTTCGATAGGCGGGCCAGGACGTGATGTCGTCTTCTCCCATGGTGATCCGCCCTCGTTGGGAGCGCCGCTCGCCCGAGAGCAGTTCGAAGATGGTGGTCTTGCCGGCACCGTTCGGCCCGAGCAGCCCCAGGATCTCGCCCTGATAGAGGTCGAGATCGACGTCGTCGACCGCCACGACGCCGCCAAAGCTCTGGTAGAGGCCACGAGCCGACAACACGGCGTGATGAGAATCCGGAACGGCGACAGCCGGCGGCGCGTGGTCTGCCGTGTCGACGGCGACCGCCGGGGCCTGGTCGGTCGGCGAGTCGTTGGTTCCGCCCAGCAGCACGGCCCGGACGATGTCCTGGCGGTCGAGCAGTTCGGCCGTCGATCCGGAGAAGACCACTTGACCCTTCTCCATGAAGACGGCCCGATCGCAGAGCCGAAGGGCGAGGTTGATGGACTGTTCGACCAGGATGACGGCGCTGCCGCGATCGTGGATGCCCTCGACGATGCCCAGCAGGCTCTCGATCACGGTCGGGGCGAGCCCCAAGGACAGCTCGTCGATGATGAGCAGCTTTGGTTTCGCGATGAAGGCCATCGAGAGACTGAGCATCTGCTGCTCGCCTCCCGAGAGTGAACCCGCCGGGGTCTGCCAGCGCCTGGAAAGCACGGGGAAATACTCGAGCACCGTCTGGGTTGCCCGGGCCAGGTCCTCGTCATCGCTGTCGTAGAGCCAACCGGCGACCCGCAGGCATTCGGCGACCGTGAGCCCGGGAAAGATGCCGCGACCTCCGGGCACCTGCAGGATGCCGGCCTCGGTGATCCGGTGGGCTTCGTAGGTGGTGATGGCCGTGCCGTCGAACATGACTTCCCCGGCGGTCGGCACCACCAGGCCGGAGATGGCCCGCATGAGCGTGGACTTGCCGGCGCCGTTGGTGCCGAGCACCGCCACCATCTCGCCGTCGGCAACGTCGAGGTCGACGCCGAAGACGACCTGGACGCCGTCATAACCGGCATCGAGCGAACGGACCATGAGGAGATTGCCGGTCCCGTCGGCCCGTTGCCGACGCACGGCGGCATCCGCCATCTCGGTGATCTTGCGCTTTGCGATGTCCTCGGCCACGAAGCGGGAGGCCGAACGGAGCAGCAACGCGCCGATGACGAACAGCGGCACGAAGAGCCAGAACGAGGCGCGGTAACCGAAGGCATCGGTGATGAGGGAATTGACGGTGGGGACGCCGCCGGGGGGGCCGATGAGGGCGGCGCCGAAGGTCAACCAGACCGTGGAGAGCGCGAAGCCCAAGGTGAGCATGCGGGTCGGCAGTGCCACCGAGAGCATGGCGTACACACCTGCGATCACGACGGCAGAGGCGCCAGCGAAGACCAGCTGTGCGGCATAGGCCACAGCCACATCCGGCGCCAGGGCCAGGCAGGCTGCCCCGATGGCGGCGGCCACGGCCAGCCAGGCGATTGTACGCATCGCCTTCCCCGGGTCGGCCGCGATGCGCGGGGGCAGGACCACGAAGCCGATGACCAGGCCGATGACGGCTCCGGGCTCGGCCAGACCGAAGAGCAGGGCGCGGTGCCCCGCGTCCTGGTGGAAGACGTTCTCGTAGTACGCCGTGGCGTAGAAGGTGAGGCCGAGCACGGTCCCCAAGAGGAACGGGAGCGAGTAATAGATCAGGCGAAGGGATCTGGTCGTGGCGATGACCCGCGCGGCCTCGGGCAGCGTGGCCGGCTCGGCCGGAGGTTCGGCGCGGTCCGAGTCGCCTCCCGGGAGGCCGCCGGCAGTGACCGGATCCGGGAGCCGGGCGGCCAGCACCACAAAGACGAGGGCGGCGCCACCCAGCACGAAGAAAGACGCCTGCCAACCGGAGACGTAGGCCAGGATCCCCACGATGAGCGGGCAAAGGGAAAGGCCGAACACGAGGGCCGTCCGCTGGGCCAGGATCACCCGTGGTCGCAGGCCGACCGGGTAGTAGTCGCACAGGAGGGAGTTCTGGGTCGAGGTCAGCGCGCCGCCGCCGAGTACCACGCCGATGGCGCCGGCGTAGAGCAGGATCTGGTTGGGGAACACACCGGCCAGCCAAAGGACGGCGGCGGCCGCGGTGAAGAATCCTCCCGCCCCGACGAACACCCTTGTCCGCGAGGTCTGGTTGGCCGCCAGGGCCAGGACGAGGTCGGGGCCAAGGCCCGTCTGCAACTGCTGGACGGCCACCAGGGCCAGGATGGAGAGATCCTGGTGGTAGGCGTCCTGCATCTCGGGCAGCTGGAGGACGAAGATCAGGGCGCTCATGGGCAGGACGGCGCCCAGGCCCATGACGGCGATCAGTGGCCGCGGCGAATAGGCCCCGGTGAGGAGCGAGGGACGTCGTGGGCGCAGTGGGGGGTGGGCGAGGTCAGCCATGGGCGCCCGTATCGAGGCCGAGGGTGAGCACATCGGCGGTCGGGCGGACGACCGCGCCGGGCTGCTGCGTTCCCTGGTCGGGCGATGGGCCGGCGCTGCCGGTGTCCTCGTCGGGCCGGCGCCAGATCCCGGCCGCGGTGATCCCGCGGCGGCGGGCCACGACGCGCAAGAGCTGGTCCCGGCCGCGGTTGAGGAGTCCGCCGATGCCTTCGGGCAGGAAGAGCAAGAGCAGCAGGATGCCCAACCCGTTGACCAGCTGCGCGTAGCCGGCCGGGAGGTAGTACTGGGCCCCCCACACCGCGACGGCGCCCAGGATCACGCCCGGCATGGAGCCCAGGCCGCCGATGACCACCATGGAGAACATGGTGATGTTGATGTCCGCGGTGAAGGACCCGCTGTTGATGCCCTGCTGCTGGACGGCGAAGAGCGAGCCGGCGAACCCGGCGATGCCGCCCGAGATGGCGAAGGCCAGCAACTTGTAACGGGTGGTGTTGACGGCGGCCGCCCGCGCCGCCGGCTCGTTGTCGCGGGTGGCGATGAGGTCCCGGCCCGTCCTGCTCTGGCGAAGCGAGCGCACCGCGAGGAGAACGAGGAAGAAGCCGGCCAGGCAGAAGTAATAGACCTGGGTGTCGGAGTTCAAGACATTCGCCCCGAACAGCGTGGGCCGGTTGGCCTCGGTGGTGACGAACCAGGGCAGGAAGTTGGGTTGGAGGAAGTACGACGAGGCGGTGACGCCGAAGGCCAGAGTGGTCACGGCCAGGAACGGCCCGGACATGCGCAGGGCCGGGAGCCCGATGAACAGCGAGACCAGGGCGCCGACGAGGACTCCGACCGCCAGCGCGGCGAAGAAGTCCCACCCGTGGCGCGAGTAGAGGACCACCGTGGTGGCGCCGCCCATGCCGGCCAGCCCGAATTGCCCGAGGGAGATCTGTCCCGTCCATCCCGTCAGCACCAGCAGCGAGAGCCCGACGATGGCGTAGACGACGATGAGCGAGGCCAGATAGGTCTCGCTGCCGCTGATCAGCAGCGGGAGCAACGCCACCACGGCCACGAAGAGCGACCTTCAGGACTCGCAGGGTCCAACGCACCTCGGGCAGTCCGGCCAGCTGGCGGGGGATGGGCCGGGCCGAGGCCACGTAGCGCCAGCTCGACTGCTCGCCCTCGGTGACCCGGGCGCGGGAGCGCCGCTGCAGGAGGAGCGCCACGACGATGACGACCACCAGCGAGGCGTCGACGTAGGTCGTGTTGGAGTACGTCCAGGTGGCTGCGGCGTCGAACACGCCGATGGCCAGGGCCGCCACGACGGTCCGGGGCATGCTCTCCATCCGCCCGATCACGGCCGCGGCCAGAATGCGCAGGAGGATCTCGTCACCTCCCGCGGTGACGGTCTGGAACCCCCCGAACCCGAGGACCGGCACCTGCAACAAAATGGCCAGCGTCGACAGGATGGCGGCCAACACCCAGATGATGGTGTCGAGGCGGGCCACCGAGATCCCCAGCAGGGTGGCGCGGTCGCTGTTCTCGGCGGCTGCCCGGATACCCAGCCCGTACTTGGAGTAGCGCATGAACAGGGCCAGGGCGGAGGCCACGATCATGGCCCCCGCCACGGCCACGATGTCGTTGCCGGTGAAGAGCACCGGACCGATGGTGAACGACACATGGAGGGGCGTGTTGACCGACTGGCTGTTCGAGGCGTTGATGCACGACTGGTTGGTGGCCGGGTTGCAGAAGAGGATGGGAGCCAGGGTGGCCACCCCGGTCAGGAGCTGGGCCAGCCCGATGGTGGCCACGGTCAGGATCAACCGGGAGCTGTTGCGGAAGTGGCGGGGCAACAGGCTGGCCAACGCGCCGAGGATGATGGCGGCGGCGATGCCGGCCGCCGCCGCCAGCACGAAGGGAACCCCGAAGGTGACCACCAGCTCGATGGCCAGCACGGCCGGCAGCACGCCGATCTGGGCCTGGGCGAAGTTGATGATGCGGTCCCCGCGGTAGATGAGGACGATGCCCACGGCCAGGATGGCGTAAATAGCGCCGTAGACGATGCCGAGGAGCACAATGCCGAGGGGCAGGCCCTTGGGCAGGATGGCGGCCAGGAGGATCCACACCCCGATCGCCCCGAAGAACCAGCCCAGGGCGGCTCGGGTCGACCGCCACAGCGAGGCCCCACGCTGACGCAGGCCGTGGGCCACCTGACCCCCCGGCGGCGCGCCCCCCTCAGGAATCGTCACGTTGCCTCGTCAACTCTGCCCCCGGAGGCCGCACGATGCTGCGGCCGATCACTGCACGACGTCCATGCCACCCCCAAGTGGTCGCGCCCTGACGGGGCAAACGTACCGTGCCCTCACTAACATTTCCCGCCAAGCAGATGGAAGGGTGGGGGGCATACCGCCGTAGGTCCATCAGACTCAAAAGGGGGGCCATGACATTGTCAGGCCAAAGGTCGGTCAACGTCTCGTCGCGACACTGTCGCAGGGCATCGGAGGGTGCGGGGGGCACGCTCCTGCGTCTTCGCTGGGGGTGGCGCTGCTCACTGCACTGGTGATGGTCCCGGTGGCGGGGGCGGTCCAGCGCGTCCCCGGTGCTGAAGAGCTCGGGACCGGCCGGTGAGGGGCCCTACCCGTGGGCCTACCCGGCCTCGGGCGGCATCAAGGCGGGCACCGGCACCACCAGCACGGGCGCCAAGTGCACGCCGTCGGCTCCGCAGTTCGCCTCGCCGTACGCCGCGCCGTGCATCCCGAAGTTCGCCGGCAACAACGGTGGGGCCACGTACAACGGCGTGACGGCCAGCACCATCACCCTGGCCGAGCGCGAGTTCCCGAGTGCCGCCGACACCCAGGAGATCGAGGCGCAGGCCAAGGCGTCCGGGGGTGCCATCCCCCAGGTCATCAGCCAGGTGCAGCAGGTCTTCCTCAACTACTTCAACAGCGTCTACGACCTCTACGGGCGCAAGGTCGTCATCAAGCCGTACACCACCCAGGCCAGCTTCACCACCGAGGAGCTGGGGCAGGGCCAGCCGCAGGCCTGTGCCGACGCCGACACGATCGCCAATCAGATCCACGCCTTCGGGGAAACGGGCATGACGAACGGGGATTCCTTCGGAGGCACCGCCCCGTTCTCCACCTGTGCCGCCCAGGAGCACCTGGTGGAGTTCAACGGTGACCCGTACTACGACGAGGCAGCGTTCGAGGCGCTCAATCCCTACGTGTGGTCGACCTCCCAGAACTGCGACACGATCACGGCCTCCGAGGCCGAGGTGGTGGCCACCATGCTGGGTGGGAAGAAGGCCATGTACGCCGGTGACCCGACCCTGAAGGACCAGGTGCGCAAGTTCGCCGCCTTCGTCCCCAACGTGCCCCAGTACCTGGGCTGCGCCAAGGAGTTCAACAAACTGGCCGAGAACAAGTACCACCTCAACAAGAGCGAGCTGTCGCCGAGCTTCGACTACAACCTGGACATCTCCACCTTCCAGCAGTCGGCGCAGCAAGCCGTCATCCAGTTCAAGGCGGCCGGGGTGACCACGGTCATCTGCTCGGCCGACCCCTTCTCGCTCGGCCTGCTGACCAAGGCGGCGGCGGCCCAGAACTACCACCCCGAGTGGTTCATGACCGGCTCGGCCCTGACCGACCTGGACCAGGTGGCCCAGGGGGAATACGACCTGCCGGAGATCCAGGGCCACATGTTCGGCATGTCCGAGAGCGCCCCCTCGACCGGCACGACCGGCCCACACTCCCTGGCCGGCCAGCTGTACCAGAAGCTGACCGGGCACGCCATCCCCAAGGGCACCGACGGCAACTACGGCGACCTGGTGGAGATCTTCAACGACCTGCAGGCGGCCGGGCCCGACCTGACGCCCAGCACTATGGCCCGGGGGATCCATGCGATGCCCACGCTCGGCGCGCCGGCCTATCAATATGGTCAGTGGACCTACAACGTGGGGCCGACGGGGACGCCCGGGACAGGCGACCACACGGCGGCTGACGATGCCCGCTTCGTCTACTGGGACGGCACCAAGACGTCGCCGCTCAACGGCGTGCAAGGGACCTTCGTGGCCGTCCTGGGCGGCAAGCGCTACACGCTGGGCCAGTGGCCGACCACCCTGCCCCCGCTCTTCGGGGCGGCTTGACCATCGCACGGGCGTTCGCTCGCACCCACGAGGGGGGAGTGGTGACCATGACCGCATCGAAGACCGACGAACGTGGCGCCTTGTTCGTCACCGCGGATTCTGTCGACCCGCGCTTCAATCAGCCGTACATCGATGTCCGGGAGTGGCGCGACGAGCCGGCGGACGCCCCGGTGTTCGCCGGCGGCATCACCACGCAGCACGGCGGCGCGGCGCCCTTCAAGGCGCGCCACCTCTACGTCCACGGCGGCTTCACCGGCACCGACGCCAAGTTCTCGTTCTGCTTCCCGCCGGAAGAGGAGTACCAGGGCCGCTTCTTCCAGGCGACCCATCAGTTGCTCGCCGGCGAGGAGGCCACGCCGCGCAACATCGCGTTCGCCCTTTCGAGTGGCGGCTACTCGGTGCAGACGAACATGGGCGGCAACGACAACCCTCGCACAGCGGAGGGGTCGGCCCGCGGACAGTCCGACACGACGATTCGGGGCTACCGGGTCAACGCTGAGGCCGCGAAGTTCTCCCGCGTCGTGGCGGCCGAGATCTACGGCCCGCACCGCACGTACGGCTATCTCTACGGCGGGAGCGGTGGCGCCTACCAGACGGTCACGAGTGCGGAAATGACGACGGGCGTGTGGGACGGGTTCGTTCCCTACGTCATGGGATCGCCGCAATCCATCCCCAATTGTTTCACGGTGCGCGTGAACGCCCTCCGAGTGCTGAAGGACAAGTGGCCGTCGATCATCGACGCGATCGAGCCGGGCGGAAGCGGTGACCCCTCCGCCGGGCTGAACGACGAGGAGCGCACCGCGCTGGAAGAGGCCACCCGGACCGGGTTCCCGCCCAAGGCGTGGTTCAACTACGTACCCCAGGGCGGAGGGCCGCTCGTGCTGGTCGCCAGTTACGTGCCGGTGTTGGACCCGACCTATCTCGACGACTTCTGGAACAAGCCGGGCTATCTCGGCACCGACCCGACGTCGTCGGTCCGTGCCGGCGCGCGTCCAACACGAGGCGACCGTAGTCGACGTCATTGCCGGCCAACGCCAGCAACTCAAGCTGTCGAGCGTCCCCACGGGCGATCTCACGGCTGCTGACGTGATCATCATCAGCGGCGCGGCAGCGGGCAAGACCGTCTCACTCGGCCGCATCGACTCGGACGGCAAGGGTCACATCGGCCTCGTGTTCGAACCGGTAGGCGACACGGTCGACATCATGGCCGATCCCGCCGTCATCGAGGGCATCCAGACCGGTGACGAGGTCCGGATCGACAACTCCAGGTTCCTCGCGCTGCAGACCTACCACCGTCACCAATTCCCGCCGGCCAATCCCGACTTCGACTACCCCGATGTCTACGACTACTTCCGGAACCCCGACGGATCGCCCAAGTACCCCCAGCGGAGGGTGGACATCGGTGCGGCCGGCACTCTCGGCGCCACGGGTCAGATCCCGACCGGTCGCTTCAACGGGAAGATGATCGTGGTGGAAGCGCTCCACGATGGGGACGCTCTGCCCTGGCAGGCCGACTGGTACCGAAAGAAGGTCGAGGTCGTCGAAGGATCCACCGTCGACGAGAAGTACCGGCTCTGGTACGTCGACAACGCGAATCACACCGACCCGACGACTGAGTCGCTCGAGACTCACGCCATCGCCTACTCGGGCACTTTGCAGTACGCGCTGCGCGAACTGAGCGCATGGGTCGAGCAGGGCATCGCCCCGCCGCCCACCAGCGAATACCGGGTGCACGACGGCCAGGTGCAGGTGCCGGCGTCGGCCGCGGAACGCAAAGGGATCCAACCCGTGGTCGAGCTCGAGGTGAACGGAGGCGAGCGCGCCGAGGTGGCGGCGGGCGAAGCCGTCACCTTCACCGCACGGATCGAGGTACCGTCCGCCCCGGGGCGGGTGGTGTCGGCCGAATGGGACTTCGAGGGCGTCGGCACGTATCTGGACGCCGCCGAGCTTGGTGATCCGACCCCGGAGACGGTCCATTTGACCGCAACCCACGCCTTCTCCAAACCGGGTACCTACTTCCCGGCGCTACGTGTCGCCTCCCAACGTGAGGGCGATTCCGGCACGCCATTTGCCCGATCGTTGAACCTCGGTCGGGTCCGGGTGGTGGTCAACGAATGACGAAATCGCCGGTCTGGCGCTCGCTCGGCGGGGACCAACCCTACCGGGGCTACCCGCCCTCACCGAGGTGCCGTACGAAGAACGACTCGGCGGAGTCGTTCTCGAAGACGGGCACCTGGACGTGACCCCCTGGGTTGACGTGAAGGGTCTTGTCAGTCGAGCCGATGGCATCGAAGAGAGCGAGACCTGCGTCGCGGGCGATCAACTCGTCGTCCCACTGGAGGAGAAACAGGATCGGCACACGTAGAGAGCGGGCCGCGGTTTCGAACTGTCCTCCGCCCATAGCGGGACCCAAGCCGGCCAGACCGAGCACGGCGGCCTTGATGCGGGGTTGGGAGGCCACGAATCGGAGGCCGATACCGGTACCCATGGACAGCCCCCAATAGCCCAGGCGGTCGTCGCTGAACCCGCTCGAGACGAGGTCGTCGACCAAGGCGCTCAACTCTTCGACGTGGGTGGCCATCCGGCTGGCGAACCCAGCCGCCTGATTGGCGTCCATCGCCATGGGCAGGCCGGCGTCGCCCCCCTGGTCGATGCGAGCCTGGACGGAACGGCGCCTGGCCCGGGCCGCCTCCTTGTCGGTGATGCGCTCGCCGTGCTCCGGGGCGTCAAGGGCGACGGCCGCGTAGTGCCGGTGCCGCACAAGGCGTCGGGCGAGCCCGAGCACCTCTGGGGCGCGCTTGTGGACCGTACCTCCGTGACCGAGGATCACCGTCGGTCGGGGCCCTGTCGCGGCCTCCGGAAGCCAGACGATGCCCGGGACGACCTCTCCGGACTCCACCTTGAGGCCCACTCGTCGCTCGATAACACCGCGCTCGCAGACTTCCTCGACTATGTTCATGATCCCTGCCCCCGGGTCGACGTGGCCCCGAAGCGTACCGCCGACCTCGCTCCACGTGGTCCTGTTCCCCGGCTCTCGACTTGGCGTCGGATCCAAGTGCGTCCCACCTCAAACGTCAGTGGCGCGGGTCTGGACGAAGAGCATATCGGCACGGTTGGCCCGGTGGAAACGGTCTGGTCGCCTGAGGGACACGCCCATCCTTTCTCCTCGAACTTAGCCGGGGGTCACTCTGTCGTCGCTCAGACGACAGTGGATCCGGAGAGATTCGTCGATGCCACCGAATAGGCGCCGACGACCATGGCCAGGTACGTCTCCTCGAGGATCATTCCCTTCTTCTCGTGTCGATCGAAGCGCCATTGCGCCAGGACGGCATCGAGCGCGCCCAACAGCACTGCCGTGACTGACATGGAGCGTTCGCGGTCCAAGCCGTACTGCCGGGCGGCCACGCCGGCAAAGGCCCGAACGGTGTCGCGGTCTCTCGATCGTTGCTCCCTGCGGATATCCCGGTTCCATCCTCCGGCGGCCCGTAGGGCGGTGAAGACCTGGCCTCGCTCCACGGAGGCCCGAATCGAGCCGCGCAGGAGGGCGCGGTACATCTCCTCTACGCTGCCCGCCGCGGCCACCTCCGATGCGAGCTCCGCGTGCAACTTCGATGCCTCCCGCCGGTACACAGTTGTCATGAGCTCGTCGCGGTTGGCGAAATGCTTGTAGACGAGCGGTCGGCTGACCCCGGCATGCTCGGCCACCGCTTCCATCGAAACCTCGTGCACACCGTTCGCTCTGACCAGCGCCACGGCTGCGTCAAGCAGGGCATCGCGGCGTGCGGAACTCCCTAGGCGACCTCCAGCCGCGACTGCGGTTCGGTCGGACGAAGAGCGTGCCCTTGCGCTCTTGGGGCTCATGGTGTCATTCTTTCACATTGGTGACACTTTGTCACCGGAACGGGAAAGGTTGGTGAGCGCCGTGGAGACGACCACGTATGTGCGAGGGCGGAGCGTTCTCGACGCCGACAGTCATGTCATGGAACTCGCTGACTTCCTCGACGACTTCGTCGACCCGGCGTTCAAGGACCTGCTGCGCGATGTGACGAGTGATCGCCTCGCGGCGCTGCTCACCGATGCGGTCACGAAAGCCGCAGCGCGGCGGACGGACGCAGGAGCAGCCAAGCTGGCTGAGGACCGTCTCATGCAGGACAAGGGGTGGCACGCCATGGGTGCGTTCGATCCGACGGAGCGGAGCCGTGTCCTGGATCTACTCGGAGTCGAGGGCCAGCTCGTGTTCGCCACCTTCGCCACGGCGAGGTTCGCCGGCAAAAACGAGGACCGTCTCTACGCCGGCAGCTCGGCTCAGAACAGGGCGATGGTCCATTTCTGTTCGCAGGACAAGCGGCTGCTCCCTGTGGCCTACGTCCCCTTGGTCGATCCGGGTCGCGCCATCACTCTGGCCGTCGAAGCGGTCGAGGCCGGCTGCGCGGCAGTCATGGTTCCCTCGACGGCCGCGGGCACGCGTGGTCCGACCCATCCGGACCTCGATGGCTTCTGGGACGTGCTCAGCGAAGCGAACGTGCCCTTCGTGCTGCACGTGGGTGGCGGCGGGAGGCTCCTTGACCGTGCCTTTCACAACAACGGGATGCCAGTTCCAGATCATCTGGGCGGTGGTGAGAATGTCCGATCGAAGGACTTCCTGGCGATCCCACACTCTCCAGAGGTGTTCCTCGGAACGCTGATCTACGACGGTCTCTTCGACCGCTTTCCAAAGCTGCGTGGAGGCTGCATCGAGCAGGGGGCGGGTTGGGTGGTGTCGTGGATGCACCACCTCGACTACGGGATCCGGGCGTTTCGCCGTACGGAAGAGCCACTCCAGCGACTCGCGTTGACTCCGTCCGACTACGTGCGCCGCCATCTCAAGTTCACACCGTACCCAGGGGAATCAGTGGATTGGATGATTGAGCAGTCGGGTGCCGAGCTCTTCATGTTCTCCACCGACTTCCCGCATCCGGAAGGTGGCAGGAATCCGTTGCAGAAGTTCGACGAAGCGCTCGCCGATTCCTGCGAAGAAGATCGTTCGAGGTTCTTCTACGGCAACATGTTCGAGCTCCTCCACGGGCCATGCACCGCTTGACCCTCGACGGGCCTCCCGAGCCTTCATGATCACGAGAGACGCGGGCGGGCAGCCGAGCTCATCATCACAAACAGGCGCCTTTGCTGGATGCCCTTGTCGTGACACTGCGTCGCCTGCAGCTTCCGGCTGCACACCATCCTCCGGCACCGCGGCGACGTTGGGCACGGGGCTCAAATCACCCGATCGGGTGATTACACGTCGCCGGTACAAGACCTAGGTTCGCGGTCTATGGCCACCCAATGGGAGTACAAAGTGGAGGAGCTCGATCCCGAGGCGAGCACCCTCTCTCGATTTCTCAACGATGAGGGCGGAGAAGGCTGGGAACTCGTGACCGTGGCGGAACTCGGAGCCGACGACGTCAGTCGCTCGCACCTGGTCTTCCGCCGGGAGCTCGCGAATCCGACCTGGGACCAGCCAAAGGACTAACGCCGTCGGCCGATGTGCCGCAGGACCGTCCGGCCATCGAGGTGGCCGGGACAGGACGGGTCGCTAGGTGGATAGGACTCCGACCTCGCCCAGTACCTTTCTCACCCCGGCAAGGCCTCGCACCCGCTCCGATCGAAAACCGAAGGATCTCGCCGCATCCGAGTTCACGGCGGCATCGTCGAGGTACAGGATCCGCTCCCTCCGAAATGGGAGTAGATCGGCGACCGCTTGAAAGATGGCGCGATCTGGTTTGGCCAGTCCAAGCTCGAACGACAGGAATCGGAAGTCGAACTGGTCGAGCACGGGCCACGACGAGGTCTGGTGCTCCCAATGCATGGAGTTCGTGTTGCTGAGACATCCGATCTGCACCGATCGCTGGACCTCCGCCAGTAGCTCAGAAGCACCCGGATAGGGGCCGATTGGCCAATCCCGAAAGATCTCCAAGAATCGCTCCGGGGCGACATCGAGGCCCCATTCGGAGACCACCTGGGCAGAGAATTCTGTTGCCGAGCACTCGCCCTTCTCGAATGTGCGCACAGACGGACTGGACAACCATTCATGCCATGTTTCGACGCTGCCGACGGACGCCGCCAGTTCCTGAAGGCTGGCGACTCCTCCGAGCTCGATGAGCACGCCCCCAAGGTCGAACAGGACGAAGTCGATGCCGAAGTCGGTCACCGGCGAAACATAGCGCCCGACTCACGGGTAGTGGCCGGGCTCAGGAAGAGCCCTCATCGACGAGTGCCGGACTGCACGGTTGGCCGCTTGAGGATCAGCACGGGACGGCTACGCCGGCCATCATTCGGGCGAGGTCAGGTGCCGTCAACATGGTGGTGATGGCTGTATTCGAGATCACAGATGTCCATGACGAGGCGGCCGTAGCTGAACTTCGAGAGCGATTGGTGGCATTCAATATTGCTGCAACGGGGTACGACGGATACCGATCCATGAGCTGCTTTCTTCGAAATGATGAAGGCGAGCTCGGCGCCGGAATCGATGGCTTCAGTTGGGGTGGCTACGCGATGGTCGAGTGGCTGTGGGTCGCAGCGTCGATTCGAGGGAGGCGGCTTGGGACCGGGCTCTTACGCTCATTCGAGACCGAGGCGAAGAAACGAGGTTCTCGGGTCATCCGCGTGAACACGCATACCTTTCAGGCTCCCGACTTCTATCGGCAGCTCGGTTACGAAGAAATCGGGTACGCCGAAGACACGCCACTCGGTCACGGAGAACACTTCTTGATGAAACGGCTGCCGTGACTTGAACGGTTCAACCCTCCCCGTCGGCTCACAGCCAGTCGTATCGACCGGTCGCCACCTGTCGCCAGTGGCGGCAGGCGCCTGTATAGGCCAGACAAGTCAGACCGTTCGTACCTCCAGAACGGTCGAGGTGTGAGCATCATCGAGTCAGGTCTTCTCGTTGGCTTCCACTTCGACACCAAGCACCGACCAGGTGAAGCCGGACTCGACGCCAGCGCCCCCGGGACTGCCCGATCACGGGTCGGGGAACTCACCAATTCCGTGCTCGCGCACCAGGTCCTCCGGTGCAGTCCGGAGTTGCGAGGCGTGGTTGCGGGCCGCCGTGAAGCACCAAGTGGACCGCTGGGGCCGGTGGTGCTCACTGCATGGAGAGAATGGCGGCGACCTCGGCGACCGGGTCACGAACCACCGGGCCTGTCGCGGCGACCTCGGCCCGCACGATGGTGCCGTTGAAACCGAAGGGTGCCGTGTAGCCGGACCCAACGGCGGGTCCCCACTCGTAACCACAAGTCAGCCCGATCCCAACCTCGTTGAACGCCACGGGTGTAAACCGGTCGATGGTGCCCGAACCGACTTCGTTGTCGTCCTGGATCAAGGTGGCCTCGCCACCGAGCAGTTCGTCCTTCTCGAACTTCAACTGGAGGAGATGGCGGCCCGAACCAATCGTCGATTCGCTCGTTACGTCGTACCACCGCTGCCCGTGCAGGTTGTGGACATAGCGGAGACGGCCGTCCAGTACGTGGAGTGACCAGCCTCCCAAGACGCAGCCGAGAGCGAGGAGCGTGCCCTGGGGCACAACGCCTTCGGGCACGTCCACCGTCACTGAAATGATGTGTGATCGGTTGCGGACGTCGACCGCCACCCATTCGGGTACCTGCGCCCCATCCTGGAAGTACCGGTAGGTCTCCTGTGGTTTGCGGCGATCGTGCTTGTGGGCGATGGCGTCGAGCACGCGATTGTCGAGAGGAAGCACGTCGTTGCGCCGGGCCTCCTCCCACCAGAGCTCGACGAGCTCGGCGACCTTGTCGGGGAGCTCGAACGCAAGGTCATGGGCCTCCGAGACGTCCTCGGTGACGTGGTAGAGCTCCCAGACGTCCTCGTCCCAGGGTGCATTCGAGCGCAAGCCGTCGTCGTACACCGGACCGACCGGATGGTAGGTCACTGCCTTCCAGCCGTCGTGGTAGATCGCCCTGGACCCCAACATTTCGAAGTGCTGGGTGCGGTGCCGTCCGGGCACGTCATCGGCGCCGTCAGTGATCACGTAGGCGAAACTTGTCCCGTCCAGGTGAGACTGCTCGACGCCCTCGATCTCCTCGGGCACGTCGACGCCGACCAGCTCGAGGATCGTGGGCAGGACGTCGATGGCGTGGGCGATATTGGTGGCGAAGAGCGCCGCCACTCTGGAGACGTGCGGGGGCACGCACGATGCAGGGGTCGGCGACACCGCCCTCGTGGACCTCGCGCTTCCAGCGCTTGAAGGGGGTGTTTCCGGCCATCGTCCATCCCCATGGGTAGTTGTTGTGGCTGCGTGGGGCCACCGATTTCACCGATCCGCCGGTGCATCTCGTTGACGCCCGCGAACTCGAAGTTCGAGATGCGACCTTCGTTGATGGTGCCCTCCTTGCCACCCTCGGAGCTGGCGCCGTTGTCGGACACCACGATCACGACCGTGTTGTCGGTCTCCCCGAGGTCTTCGATGAAGTCGAGCACCCGCCCGACCTGATGATCCGTGTAAGAGAGGAAGGCGGCGAAGCACTCCATGAAACGTTCGGCCAGCTCACGCTCCCGCGTCATCCAGCGAGTTCCAGCTCGGGACCCAGGCCGGCCGGGGTGTGAGGACCGTTCCTTCGGGAATGACGCCCGAGGCCACCTGGCGGGCGAAGGTCGCCTCACGCCACTCGTCCCAACCCCCGGCGAAGTGCCCTTTGTAACGTTCGATCCAATCGGCCGGCGCGTGGTGGGGCGAGTGGCAGGCGCCGGTCGCGAAATACAAGAAGAAGGGCAGCGTGTCGTCGACCGCCCTGACGTCACCGAGAAATTCGATGGCGCGGTCGGCCAGGTCGGCGCTGAGGTGATAGCCCTCGTCGATCGATCGCGGCGGGCGCACGCAGTGGTTGTCGTGGTAAAGCCCCGGTACGAACTGGTGGGTCTCGCCACCATGGAAGCCGTACCAGCGGTCGAAACCGCGGCCGAGCGGCCAAGTTCGCCCTGGAGGCGGCCATGTTGGTCTCTTCCTCGGGGCTGAGGTGCCACTTTCCCACGGCGTAGGTGGCATAGCCGTTTGCTCTGAGGATCTCCGAAATGAATCCGTTCTCTCGTGGTGGACGGCCCCAGTACCCGGGAAACCCCGTGGCCAAGTCCGCCACCCGGCCCATACCGCTGCGGTGATGGTTGCGCCCGGTCAGGAGGCAGGCCCGGGTGGGGGAGCAGAGTGCCGTGGTGTGGAAGTTGGTCAGGCGGATGCCCTCGCCGGCAACGCGGTCGATGGCGGGAGTGTCGATGTCGGATCCGTAACACCCGAGCTGGGCGAAACCGACGTCGTCGAGCACGACGAGGACGACATTGGGTGCGTTCTCAGGGGGAGTCGGCGTGGGTGGCCACCATGGCTCCGAGTCGCGCCAATCATCGCCGATCTTGCCCTGGAACTCGATCCTGCCCACCGTTCAACCCCCAAGCACTCGACAGTGCGCAGAGCATGGCACGTGGTCAGCCGCCAGCCGTCAGCCGTCAGCCCCCAGCCGGGGCGGATGGGTCCCCGGGTCTTTAGCGCCCGGTCCAGACCGGAGGCCGCTTCTCAAAGAAGGCGCTGACGCCCTCCCGGCTGTCGGCGGATCGCATCACGGTGGCCATCGCCTCCTTCGTCGCCTCCCAGCCGTGAGACTCGTCCTCGGCCGCCAGCTCGTTGAACGCGGCGAGACAGGCCTGCACCGATACCGGCGCGTTGGTGCAGACCTCCTGGGCCAACTCGATCGCCTGCTCCTCGGCCCGCCCAGGTTCGCTCAGCACGTTGACCAGACCGAGCTCGTAGGCGCGCGCGGGCGTCGAGCGGGCGGCCGGTCAAGATGAGTTGGCGGGCGACGTTGGGCGGGAGTGCCTGTGGGCCTCGAAACAGGCCGGCGCAGGTCGGAATCACGCCGATGCTCACCTCTGGGAGGCCGAAGCGCGCCTCGGTCGAGGCGACCACCATGTCGCACGAGAGCACGATCTCGAGCCCACCGCCGAGTGCGAACCCTTCGACGGCCGCGATGAGCGGTTTGCGCCGCGACCGCCGGATGATCCCGTACTCGCCGCCGCGCTCCGTCACATAGTCGCCACCGCTGGTGAGGTCACTGCCGGCGCTGAACATCTGGCGTGTGCCGGTCAGGACACCCGCCCAGAGCTCGAGATTGTCGTCGAGCTCGTTGAGGGCCCCGTCGAGCTGGTCGGCCAAGGCGCGGTCGACGGCATTGCGCTTTTCCGGCCGATCGAGCGCGATCACGAGGACGTGCCCGTCCTGACGGCGCCGCACCAGCGTGGGGGAGGAGTCGGTCACGCTGGGACCAGATGGCACGGCATGGAGTCAACTTACCCGGCCGGTGAATTATCCCGGGGGCATGTATTGGCGCAGCAGTCCGTTCGTGTTCTCGTTCGATCCGCGTTGCCAAGGCGAGTGGGGATCGCAGAAGTAGATAGGGATGCCGGTGGCCACGGTGAAGTCCACGTGGCCCGCCATCTCTTTACCCTGATCCCAGGTGATGGAGCGGGCGAGCTCGTCGGGCAACTTCATGATGGCCTTGCGCATGGCCCTCTCGACGCTCTCGGCCCCGTGGTCCCCCGGAAGGTGCAAGAGCAGCACGAAGCGGGTCGAGCGCTCGACCAAGGTGCCCACCGCTGACTTGCCGCCGGCCCCGATGATGAGATCACCTTCCCAGTGCCCGGGCACGGCCCGATCATCGACCTCGGCGGGCCGCTCGCTGATCATGACCATGTTGGGGTTCTTGCCTCGCTTCTCCGCCCGGCCCTGATGACGTCGCGCCGTACGCCCCGAGCGCAGGCAGCGGGCCAGCTCACGGCGCAGTTCACCGCGGCCTTGGACGAAGAGGGACTGGTAGATGGTCTCGTGGCTCACCTGCATCATCGGATCGTGGGGGTACTCCAAGCGCAAGCGCTCGGCGATGAGTTACGTCTCAGGCACATCCGAGGCAGAGAATCGGGTGGTGCCACCTCTTCCGGTCCGGTCCGTGGGCACCTCCTGGGTGCCGGATCGCCGCATCGTCCTCGACCCCTGGTGGAGGCCTCCCTCCCCAACGACGGTGATTCTGGCCTGGAGCGTCGAGTAGGAGCTCTGCACCTCTGATCTCATACGGCAGGGGCTCATCCGACGCGGCGGCCGAGTGGCTCAAGTTCCTCAGCTCCCAGCCACGCCCACGACCGGCTTGTTCAGCGGCTTGCCACCCATGGAGCCGAAGAACGGATCGTTGTAGGTGAAGACGCCGCCGTCGGAAGCAGCGAATCGATAGCCCGAGCCGTTGCCGTTGGCCTCCATGCCGACAATCGGAGCGTTCAACCGGAGGCTGCCGGTCGAGCCGTAGAACGGAGCGCCGAAGGAGAAGATGCCGCCGTCGGAGGCCACTTCCCAGTACCCATGTGTTGGCGAGTCGGTGGCCATACCAACGATCGGCCTGTTGAGTGGCCGGCCCCCCATCGAACCCTGAAACGAGGCGTCGCCGAAGCTGAAAATGCCGCCGTCGGCGGCCACCTCCCAGTACCCCTTGCCGTCGGAGGTGGCGGCCATGCCGACAACGGGCTGGTTGAGGCGTAGGCCGCCGGTGCTGCCGTAGAAGGCGGCGTCGCCGAAGCTGAAGATGCCGCCGTCGGCCGCCACCTCCCAGTACCCCTTGCCGTCGGAGGTGGCGGCCATGCCGACAACCGGCTGGTTCAACGGCTTGCCGCCCATGGAGCCGAAGAAGCCGGCGTCGCCGAATGAGAACAAGCCGCCGTCGGAGGCCACCTCCCAGTAGCCCCCGCCGTCTCGGGTGAGCGCCGTGCCGACAACCGGCTTGACCAGGTGGATGCTGCCGGTGGATCCGCAGAACGGGATGTTCCCGTAGTCGAAGACCCCGCCGTCGGACGCGGAAAGGATGTACCCGTTGGCGCCGCCAGCAGGCGCGTTGCACGGCACCTCGACGGTGGGCGACGGAGTCCCGGCATTACCGCTCAGCTGCGGGTCATGGTGGAACTGAGGCCACGCTCCCGGCTCGTTGACGCTCGAGCCCGAACCGGCGGTGTCGTCGATCTCCCAGTGCTCAACGAGGCCTACCCCGTTGCCACCGATGTCTGCGTAGCCCGCCCCAGTGATGCCGATGTGACCATCGGGGTCGTCGGTGACGAGGGGCGAGCTCTGGAACGCGTCATTGGTGCCGAGCACGGCCACTGGGGCGCCTGAGCGGCCGTCGAAGATCTCGATGCCGCCCGTCGTGGGGACGATGACGTCCTGGTAGCCGCCTCCGGTCAGATCGGCGGTGACCGGGGAACCGATGACCTGACCCGACGTCGTGGCCGACCACACGGGCGCCCCGTTGGTGCCGTTGAGCACATAGACGGTGTTCGCATCCGTGCCCTCCACCACGTCGAGCTGCCCGTTGCCCAAGACGTCGGCCAGGGCGGGGGAGTCCGCGGTGACGCCGTTCAGCGTGTCGCTCCAGGCGAGACCACAGCTGGTGTTGAGGGCGAAGATCTTGTGGGAGTCCGAGGCGCCCGGGTAGAAGCTCCCGTCGCCGATGGCGATGCCCACGCCCCCTCCGGCAAGGAACTGCCCCACGGCAGGGGAGGAGCGGTCGATGTTCTGGTTCGTGTTGAACTGGCAGACGAGTCCGCCGGCGGGGTTGAAGGTGCCGGCGTTGCCCGCGCTCGAGATGATGCGCAGGTGGCCACCGTTGGAGTAGGTCTGCCCGAAGGCGACTCCGGCCGACGAGTCCCCACCGGAGATGATCTCGTTGTTTCCGTCGGCGTAGAGGTCGGCGACGGCGGCGGTCGAGAAGACCGAGTCGGCGGAGAACCACGGGAACCCTCCCAGCATGGCTCCGTTGGCGGCGTTGAGTGCGTCCGTGTTCTGTCCGAGTGAACCAGCCTCGACTCCGAAGCCGCCGGCGTAGTTCCCGACCGTCAGGGATGCGGCCACGGCTGAATGCGGCGTCGGATCGGTTCCCGGGTTGGTCTCCTGCACGAACCACTGGTCGCCACCACCGGGGCTGATGGCCTGATAGCCACCTGCGGCGGGTGTGGCGGCGTCCCCACTGCCGATGTACACGGTGTCGAGCCCGTTGGCGTTGATGGGTGCGACCGATGGTGACGAGTTGATCGGCGCGCCGGCGTTGTAGGGCCAGCCGGACGGGGAGCCGCCGCCGGCGAGGTGGAAGGCGTAGACCAAACCACGCTGGTCGCCGACGACGACCGAGGGCTGCCCGTCGAGGTTGGCCACGTTGGGCGACGAGAGCGCGATCTGCTGGTTCGGGTCGTTGAGCGTCTGCGTCCATTCGGATGTGGCAACGAAGCTGCCGGCGTGGGGCAGCTCGGTGGCCTGGGCGACGAGGGCCGCCGGAAAGACGGTGGTCAGGACCAGGGCGGCGGCGCCAGCCACCACGGTGCTCGGCACGTAGCGGGTGAGTGAGCGTCGCGTCACGTTGATCACGTTGATGCTACCGACTCCGGCGGGAATGCCGATTCGCGGAACGGCGCGCACAGGACTGGTGGTGATGCACCTGAGGACTGCTTCGAGGCGGACAGTGCCGAACCGGAAATGGCCTCCATCGGTCCAACGAGTATGTCGCGAACCCGCCTATGCCAGTGCTGTGCCAGTGCTGTGCCAGTGCTGTGCTGGAGCGATCGTTGCCGGATGGGATTGCCCTCCCCTCAGCGCTTGCCGATCTGATCGCGGGCACGAAGGCCTTCGGGGAGCGCTGCAGCCGGTGAAGGGCAAGACCTTGCAGAGCTCGTCCAACAACCCGCGGGTTGCCGCGACGCGTTCGAGCAACGCGTGTGGCGAGATCATCGCCGCGGACGGGACGGTGTTGGCCAAGGCCGTGCCGGGGTTTCCCTCGTGGTGGTGCGCCGCCGTCGAGACCGGCACCGCGCAGACCACAAGGCGAATTCACAGACCGAGGACTGGTGTTCGGTTTCGCCCCGGCCAACCACCCGCAGGTCGCCCTGGCCGTCGTGGCCTCGGTCTCTCAGCCGTGCAACGTGGCACCGGTCACCGTGTCGGCCTTCACCGGCGGGACGTAGCGCCGGGCCCCCGGATCGGCGGTGCCGGTCTGGGCACCGACCTCGAGCTGGGGCTCAGGCGAAGTCGACGAAGCGCGACGGCGGGACGACTTCACGGAAACGGCGTCGGTGCGCCGATTCCTGCTGCGCCGGACTCGTCGAAGTGGCTGAGGCCCGCAGGAACCGGGCGCCACCAGTCGGTGCCCCGGAACCGGCGCGATCCAATCTCCTGCCCCGAGGATCCCAGCACCATCCGGCGCGGTGCGGGCAGGTCGGCCATCTGCCAGCGGTACTCGGCCGAGATGCGCAGGCGCTCCTCTCTGTTGGGCAACGCCGCGTGCGAGGTCAGGCAGTGGAAGATGAGCACGTCCCCCGGCTCGTAGTCGGTGGTGCGCCAGCCCCGCTCGAGGCGTTCGAGCGGCCGGTGGCGGACGCGGATGCTCGTCTGGCTCCCGGGCTGGACGGCGAGACCGCCCAGGCTGATCGGAACGGGCTGGAGGGGGATCCAGCAGGTGAGCATGTCCTGTACCGAGGCGAAGTCCTTGTGCACGAGGTTGCCGGGGTGGCGGGGCACCACGCTCGCCGGGTACACGACGCGAGGGACCTTCAACGGGTAGCAGAAGCCGTCGGGACCCATGATCTGGCGCATCAGCCAGGTGAGGGGCGAGTCGTAGGGGATGGCGTTGAAGCCGTGATCGAGCAGGATGTCGCGGTAGCCCGGGTCCGAGAAGGCGTCGCGCATGGCAACGGCCCGGACAGGGAGTCGGGGCGCCGCGTAGACCGGGTCGACGCCCGGTTCGGTCCAGCCGGCGTCCTGCAGAGCGGTGAAGGCGTGGCGACCGACGTCCTCGACCCAATCGGGATAAAGGAGACCGCGCATGAAGATGTAGCCGTCTCGGCGCAGGACGGCCCGGAGGGCTTGCTCGTCGCCGAAGAGATCCCGTGAATCGACGAGATCGAACTTCGTCCGGAGCGTCGAGGTCCGGTCCGGGTGCCGCTGTCGGGGCAAAGACCATGTTGGTCATGCTGGGCCCAACGTGTAAGAGAACTGTGATCAGGGGAGTATCTTTGCGATATTCTTATCTGCGTGTCTACGCAGATAGTTAAGGCTCCGGCCTCCGAGGAGTTCCGCTCTGCGGTCGGGATGCTCAAGCTCTTGGGCGACGAGACCCGGCTCCGGGTCATCTGGGCCCTCCTCGAGGGCGAGCACTCGGTCAACGAGCTGGCCGACGTGGTGGGCGCCCAGCCCGCCGCGGTGTCGCAGCACCTGGCCAAGTTGCGCCTGGCCCGCCTCGTGCGCAGCCGGCGGGAAGGGACCCGGATCTACTACGTGGTCGACGACGCGCACGTGAGGAGTCTGGTGGAAGAGGTGCTGACGCACGCCGACCACGTGACGACCGATGACTGATCACGGCGTTGCCGGCCACGAGCACGAGCACGAGGACGGCCACGAGCACGAGCACGAGCACGGTGCGGGGCACGCCCATGGGCACGGGGCAAGAGCGGAGACCGACCGTCGTGCCCTGAGCGGCGCGCTGGCTCTGCTCGTGGCCTTCATGGCCTTCGAGGTGGGGTCGGCCATCTACTCCAACTCCCTGGCCCTCCTGGCCGACGCCGGCCACATGCTCATCGACGTCGGCGCCATCGTCGGCTCGCTGGTGGCCTTGCGCCTGGCGGCACGCCCCGAGACCGGGTCGCACACCTACGGCCTCAAGCGGGCGGAGATCCTGGCGGCGACGTTCAACGGGATCTCGCTGGTGGTGGTGGCCGCGTTGGTGACGTTCGAGGCGATCGTCCGCCTCCTCAACCCCTCGCCCGTCGACGGAGCCGTCCTCATCGTCGTCGCCTCGGTGGGGGTGGCGGTCAACCTGCTGGCCACGATGGTCATGTCGCGGGCCAACCGGGAGTCGTTGAACGTGGAGGGCGCCTACCGGCACATCCTCACCGACCTCTACGGTTTCATCGGCACGGTGATCGCCGGCATCGTCATCGTGACCAGCGGGTTCGAGCGGGCTGACGCCATCGCCTCGTTGGTCGTCGTCGTCCTCATGCTCAAGGCCGCAGTCCAGCTCCTCCGGCCTGCGCTCCGCATCCTCCTCGAAGCGACGCCCGACGACATCGATCTCGAAGAGGTACGCCAGCACCTTCTGGAGCTCCCCGAGGTGCAGTCGGTTCACGACCTGCACGCCTGGACCCTGACCTCGTCGCTTCCCATCCTCACGGCGCACGTCGTGGTGACCGACGAGTGCCTCAACACCGGCCAGGCCGGGCGCGTGCTCGATCATCTCCAGGACTGCCTGGCCGGCCACTTCGACGTGGCTCACTCGACGCTGCAGTTCGAGACGGCGGAGCACATCGAGCACGAGCTGGGAGGCCACCCGTGATCGTGGGTGACGGCTTTCCGGCCTGGCGCGTCAGGCCGGCGGGGTGAAGGCGGCCACCAGCTCGACGTGTTCGGTCATGGGGAAGATGTCGAAGGCGCGCAGGGTGTCGAGGCGCCATCCGGCGCCGGAGAGGACACCGGCGTCGCGGGCGAAGGAGGCCGGGTCGCAGGCGACGTAGACGAGCAGGCGCGCGGTGGCGGCGTGGTGCTCGGCCAGGGCCCTGGTCACGTCGGTAGCCGGCGCCCTGGCGGGCCGGGTCGAGCACGATCACCCGGGGCGTGCCGATCTGCGTGGCGACGAGCTCGGCCGTCACCGCCGCCTGCAGGACCCGGAGCCCCGGTAGCGAAGCGCCGTTGTGGCGGGCGTCCGCGCAGGCCGCCTGATCACGTTCGACGGCCAACACTGACCCGTTCGGCCCGACCGCCGCCGCCAGGGGGACCGAGAACAGCCCGGCCCCGGCATAGAGGTCGACGACGTGCTCATCGGGACGGGGTGCGATGACGTCGAGGACCGCGTCGAGGAGCGCCTCGGCCGCGCCGACGTGGACCTGCCAGAAGACGCCGGCCGTGACACGGAAGACGTGGTCGTGCACCGCGACGTGCACTGCGCCGGGCTCATGCTGGACACGGCGGCGGAGCACCAGGCCGACGTCGGCCGGGAGGGCCGGAATACGGGGTGACGCACGCCCGTGCGGGGCGACGACGACGAGTGACTCGATCGCCGCCACCCGGCGACGCGCCCGTGACCACCTCGAGCTCCGACGCCCCCGGCCACGACGAAGTGAGCGCGCCCGTGGCCTCGACGGCGGGGGTGGCCACGGGGCAGTGATCGACGTGCTCGAGCTCGTGGGAGCGGTGGCGCCGGAACCCGACCTGGCCACCCCGACCCACCGCCACCCGCACCCGGCTGCGCCAGCCGAGGCCCGCGGCGTCCCCGGCGACCTCCTCGACCACCACCTGACGCTCCAGGCCGGCCACCCGGGCCAGCTGTTCCTCGACCCGCGCCGCCTTGAGCCGGCGCTGGGTTCCGAGCGCGATGTGCTGGTAGTCGCAGCCACCACAGCGGCCCGGCCCGGCGTGCGGGCACGGGGGGTCGACCCGGTCGGCCGCGGCCTCCACGATGGCCACGGCATCTGCCCGCAGGTAGGAGCGGCTGATCTCGGTCACCCGGGCCCGGACCCGCTCACCGGGCAGCGTGTGCCGGACGAAGACGACCCGCCCGTCCGGCGCCCGGGCCACGCAGCCGCCGCCGGTCGCCACCGCGCCGACCAGGAGCTCCAGCTCGTCCCCGGCCGCCGCCTCCGCGACCTCGGGCCGGCCCCGGCTCCTCATGGCGGGCGATCGTAGGGCAGCGGGGAGGCCCTCCATGCGGGGGTCGCCCCGGCGCCGTTCGAGCGAACGGCGGTACCAGGACCGACAATGAGCGGAGAAATTCTGAGGGCGGCTGTCGATCTGGGGCAATGCTGTTCGTCGTGCGGGCACCAACAACCCCCGAAGAAGAGGAGAACCCATCATGCGATACCTGCTGTTGCTCGCCGGAGACGAAAGTGTCGTCAACACCGCCAACGAGGGCGACGAGGGGATGTCGCCCGAGTACGCCGAGTTCGTCAAGACGGCGGCCGAGCGCGGCGTCCTCCAGGGCGGCGAGCGCCTGCGCCCGACCGCTGACGCCACCACCGTGCGGGTGCGCGAGGGCGAGGTCCTCTCGACCGACGGTCCCTTCGCCGAGTCCAAGGAGCAGCTGGCCGGTTACTTCCTGGTGGACTGCAAGGACCTGGACGAGGCGATCGAGGTGGCCGCGCTGATCCCCGGCGCCAAGTCGGGCTCCGTCGAAGTGAGGCCGATCTGGGAGATGTGACGGCTCGTGCCGAGGTCGAGGCCGCCGTGGCCGACGCCTTCCACGCTGAGTGGGGACGGGTCGTGGCCACCCTGGTCCGCCTTACCGGCGACTGGGACCTGGCCGAGGAGTGCGCGCAGGATGCCTTCGCCACCGCGCTGGAGCGCTGGTCCGGCGACGGCGTCCCGCGGCGCCCCGGCGCCTGGCTCACGACGGTGGCCCGGAACCGGGCCTTCGATCGGCTGCGCCGGGACCGGGTCGGCGCCGTCCAAGGAGCGAGAGGTAGCCGTGCTGCAGGCCGATCCGCGCCGGGGACGAGTCAGCGGCGGCCGATGGCGACGGGACCGAGGAGGTCCCCGACGATCGCCTCCGCCTCATCTTCACCTGCTGCCATCCCGCGTTGGCCTTCGAGGCACGTGTCGCGCTGACCTTGCGCACGCTGGTCGGCATGACGACGGCCGAGATCGCCCGCGCCTTCCTCGTTCCCGAACCGACCATGGCCCAACGGCTCGTCCGGGCCAAGCGCAAGATCCGCAACGCCGGCATCCCCTTCGTCGTCCCGCCCGCCCACCAGCTGCTCGAGCGCACCGCGGCGGTGCTGGCCGTCATCTATCTGCTCTTCAACGAGGGGTACACGGCCAGCTCGGGCAGCGACCTGGTGCGGCGGTCGCTCAGCGACGAGGCCATCCGCTTGGGCCGCACCCTCTGCACGTTGATGCCCGACGAGCCCGAGGCCCTCGGGTTGCTTGCGCTCATGCTGTTCCACGACGCCCGCCGTGCGGCCCGGGTCGACGCCGCCGGTGACCTGATCCTGCTGAGCGACCAGGACCGGTCCCTCTACGACGCCGGCGAGATCGCCGAGGGCCGGGTCCGTCTGGCCGCCGCCGGGCGCCTGGCCCGCACCGGTCCCTTCCAGGTCCAGGCGGCCATCGCGTCCGCTCACGTCGCCGCCGAAGGGACGGACTGGGCCGAGGTGGCCCGGCTCTATGACGAGCTCTACGCCCTGGCACCGTCGGCCGTCGTCGCCCTCAATCGGGCTGTGGCCGTCTCGCTGAGCGAGGGTCCCGAAGCCGGGTCTGGCCCTGGTCGAGCGGATCGAGGCCGACGGGGAGCTGAGTGCGTATCACCTGCTCCCGGCGGCCCGGGCCGACATGCTGCGCCGGCTCGGGCGCCCGGAGGAGGCGGCCCGGGCCTACCGCCAGGCCCACGACCTGGCGGGCACGGACGCCGAGCGCCGCTACCTCGAACGACGCCTCGCCGAGACCGGCGCGCCGGCTTGACAGGTCGCGGCACCCGGGCCCATCGTCTCCGTCCTTCGGCGGGCGCGACACGGCGTCACGCCGTGGGAGAACACGGAACGAGGCAGAGCTCGATGGCAGGGATGTTGCAGGACAGGGTCGCGATCATCACCGGGGGCGGACGTGGCATCGGCCGCGAGCACGCGCTGCTCTTCGCCTCGCTCGGGGCCAAGGTCGTGGTCAACGACCTGGGCGGCGCGGTCGACGGATCGGGCGCGGACGTCTCGGCGGCCCAGTCCGTGGCCGACGAGATCACCGCCGCGGGCGGCCAGGCCGTGGCCAACACCGACAGCGTGAGCTCCTTCGCCGGGGCCAAGGCCATGGTCGACCAGGCCGTGTCGAGCTTCGGCGACCTCCACGTCGTCGTGAACAACGCGGGCATCCTGCGTGACCGCATGCTCGTCTCGATGAGCGAGGACGAGTTCGACGCGGTCATCGGCGTCCACCTGAAGGGCACGTTCAACGTGACCCGGCACGCAGCCGACTACTGGCGCGAGCAGGCCAAGGCCGGGACGGTGACTCGACCGCGCCATCGTCAACACGAGCTCGGGCGCCGGGCTGCACGGCAACATCGGCCAGACGAACTATTCGGCCGCCAAGGCGGGCATCGCCGCCATGACGGTGGTCAACGCCATGGAGCTGAACCGCTACGGCGTGCGGGCCAACTGCATCGCCCCGGTGGCCCGCACCCGCCTGACCATGCAGACCCCGGGCATGGGCGAGCCGATGCAGAACACCGTGTTCGACCCCGAGAACGTGTCGCCCCTCGTCGCCGTCCTGGCCTCGGAGACCTGTCCCTTCAACGGTCAGGTGTTCAGCGTGTACGGCGGCTCCGTCGGCATCTACGGCGGCTGGTCGATCGCCGAGTCGGTCGACACCGACGACCGCTGGACGCCCGAGACCCTGGCCGCCGCCATGGACACGTTGCCCCGCACGGTCGAGGTCAACAGCCAGATCACCCAGTTGGCCAAACACATGAGGGGCTGATGCTCTCTTAGGCTGCAGCGCATGGCAGGGGAGGCCGCAGCGGGGGACGACGGGACAACGGTCAGCCGGGCGCGGGTCGAAGCGGCCGTGGCCAGCGCCGACGTGCACCCGCTCCTCTGCGCCGTGGCCAGCCTGACCGGCGACCTGGACCTCCTGCGACCCGACCTGGCCCCCGACCAGACCCAGCTCATCACCCCCGCCCGCGGCCTGGCCCCCGAGCAGGAGGCCGAGGCCCGTCAGCTCGCCGTCGAGGCCCTGGTGGCCCACGCAGCGGCCGGCAGGCCGGGCCACCGGCTCACCCCCGACGAGCTCCGGCGGGCCTTCGCCTTCCTCGTCGGTGCGGGTTCGACCGAGAAGTGGGAGCGCTTCCTGCTCGAGGAGCTGGCCCTCGACGGCGACCCCCGGGCCCCGTCCTGGCATGTCGACCAGGTCCAGGTGCCCCAACGGCCGAGCTCGCTTCCGGTGTGCGGTCATCGGCGCCGGTGCCTCGGGTCTGGCCGCGGCGCACCGGCTGCGCCAGGCCGGGGTCGAGGTCACGGTGTTCGAGAAGAACCCCGACGTCGGCGGCACCTGGCTCGAGAACGTGTACCCGGGCTGCCGGGTCGACGTGCCCAACCAGCTCTACAGCTTCTCCTTCGCCCAGACCAATGAATGGGGCTCGCGCTTCTCGGCCCAGCCCGACCTGCTCGCCTACCTCCAGGGCGTGGCCAAGGAGCTCCAGCCTGGGCGACGTCATCCGCTTCGCCACCGAGGTGACCGAGGCCCGCTTCGACGACGGGGCGGGGGAGTGGCGCCTGCAGGTCACCCCGTCGGGCGGCGGCCACGACTGCGTCCACGACCGAGACCTTCGACGCCGTCGTCTGCGCCGTCGGCCAGCTGAACCGTCCGTCGTTCCCGGCCGTCGAGGGCCGCCAGGACTTCGCCGGCCCCGCCGTTCCACTCGGCCGCCTGGGACCACACCGTCGACCTCGGCCGGCCGGCGGGTCGCCGTGATCGGCTCGGGGGCGAGTGCGGCCCAGTTCGTCCCGCTCCTCGTCGACGAGGTCGCGCACCTCGATGTGTTCCAGCGCACCCCGCCCTGGCTCCTCCCCACGGACAACTACGGCGACCCCTTCCCGGCCGAGTTCCACGACCTCCTGGCCCTGCTGCCCGACTACGGGCGCTGGGAGCGCCTCTGGCAGTTCTGGCTCCTGCACGAGGGCCTGCTCGGCGCGGCCCGGGTCGATCCCGACTGGGACCGGGAGACCGAGGCGGTCAGCGCGGCAACGACCTGGTGCGCTCCATGTTGCTCGGTGTCCTGCGGGCCCAGGTGGCCGACGACGAGCTCTACGAGAAGATGGTCCCGCACTTCCCGCCCTTCGCCAAACGTGCCTTGCGCGACGACGGGCGCTGGGCGGCCTCGTTCGCCCACGACCACGTCGAGCTCATCACGACGCCGCTCGCCGCCGTGACACCGGGCGGCGTGCGCACGGCCGACGGAGTCGAGCACCCGGCCGACGTCCTCATCTACGGCACGGGCTTCACCGCCTCGGACTTCGTCACCCCGATGCGCGTCTTCGGCCACGGCGGTCTCGAGCTCAACGAGGAGTGGGGCGGCGACGCCCGGGCCTACCTCGGCATCACCGTGCCCGACTTCCCCAACTTCTTCATGCTCTACGGACCGAACACCAACCTCGTCATCAACGGCAGCATCCTGGTGATGGTCGAGTGCCAGGTGCGCTACATCGTCGAGGGCCTGGGCCGCCTGCTGGCGCGCGGGGAAGCGCACGATGTCGTGCCGCCGCCCCGTCCACGAGGCCTACGCCGACGAGATGCAGGAGGGCAACGCCCGCATGGTCTGGGGCGTGGCCGACGTCCCCACCTGGTACCGCAACAAGCACGGGCGGGTCACCCAGAACTGGCCCTTCGACCTCCACAGCTACTGGTCCCGCACGCTCGAGCCCGACCTGTCCGACTACGAGTTGGCCTGAGCGGCCCCGGCCCCGGCCCCGGCCCCCGCCCCGGTCCCCGGTCCCCGACTTGATGCCCAGCCAAGCCCTGACCGACATCCTGGCCCTCGTCCCGCCCGACTTCGCCGACCCCGAGGCCGACGTGGCGGCGGTGCGCGCCATGATGGCGCCCTTCCACGGGCATCCGGTGCCGCCCCACGTGCAGGTGACCGAGGTCGAGCTCGGCGGCGTGCGCTGCGCCTGGTACGACGACACCCGCCGACCCGTGGCCGACCGCACGATCTTCCATTGCCACGGCGGCGGCTTCGTGTCGTGCCCGCTCGATGACTATCACTTCTACGGTGCGCTGCTGGCCGAGCGCTTCGCGTCCAGAGTCCTGATGGTCGACTACCGCCTCGCTCCCGAACACGTCTACCCGGCGGCCCACGACGACTGCCTCGCCGCCTACCGCGCCCTCTGTCCAGAGCGGCGCCGACCCCGGGCGTCTCGTGGTGAGCGGCGACTCCTGCGGTGGGCTGCTCGGGCTGGCCACCGTCCTGGCCGCCCACGACCGAGGGCCTGCCCAACCCGGCCTGCTTCGTGTCCATCTCGGGTGGTTCGACCTCTCGGTGGCGGGCGCCCCCGATCGCCACGCGCCACCGCCCGCCACCCGCCCGCCCGGCCCGCCCGACCCACCCGGCCCGCCCGACCCACCCGGCCAGCCCGACCCCCCCGACCCGCCCGCTTCCGACCCGTTCCTCACGGCGGAGTGGGTGCGTCACCGCGGCCGTGACTATGTCGCCGGCCGTTGCGACCTCGACGACCCCCACGTGTCACCCGCCTACGCCGACCCGACCGGCCTGCCCCCGCTCTACCTCCCGGTGGCGCAGTACGACACCGTCCGCCAGGGCGTGTGGATCCTGGCCGCCGCCGCCCTGGCCGCCGGGGTCGACGTCACCGCCGAGTCCTGGCCCGGCACGGTGCACGGCTGGCAGGGCCTGGTCAGCGCCGGCGTGCCCGAGGCGGAGGCCTGGTTCGTACGGGCCCGGGCCTACCTCGACGACCAGGTGCCGCCGAGCTGACGGCGAGGTCGATCAGCTGGCGACGACGTTGATCGGTGTGCCGGCCGGGATCCCGGCGAGTAGGGCCAGGTCGGCGTCGTGCAACCGGATGCAGCCGTGCGAGATCGCCGCACCCGTCGTCCCGATCTGCTGGTCTGCGTCCGACGTGATGGGCCCGTGGATGGCGATGATGGCGTCCCCCGAATCCTCCCAGTCCGTGATGGTGTCGGAGTGGTTGGAGGTCGCGAGGACGAAGGGCCCGTATCCCGGGTCGGGCGGCGGCACCTTCATGGCCATGAAGAAGTTCCCCGGTGGGCGTGGGGTCGTCGGGTGCACCGATACCGGCGGGGAAGTCGAGGATCTCGTTGCCGTACTCGTAGACCGAGAGGTGCATGGTCGCGAGATCCACGTCGATCTCGTACGGCGTCGTCGAGAGCGTCACCTGACTCTGCTGCACCCAGGTCGTCGACTCGTTGGGTCGCTGGGCCAGCGCGCACGTCGAGCCAGCCCGGCTCGGTGGCGATCACGGGGAGCACCGACGGATACCCGTACCAGCTGCCCGGCACGATCATGTTCGAGGGCTGGCCCGGTGCCGGGTAGCCGGCGACGGACGCGGGCAGGTGGCGACGAACGAAGTGCCCACCGGCGGCACCGCCGCGCTCGCCGGCCCACCGATGGAGGGTGCGACTGCAGCGGGGATCGCGCTGAGCTGCGCCGGCGAAGCGCTCTTGGTCCGGTGTGTCTGGTGGTGGCGCGCCGCGCTCGACGACGCAGACGGCGAACCGGAGCCACACCCGGCCAAGGCGATCCCGACGGCCAGGAATGCCACCGCGGCGGCACCCCTTGCGCAGACTCCTCGCTCGCGGCCGCTCCATTACACCCACAATGCTATTTGGCTGTGGCCGCCCCGCGGTTCGGGCCCACCTCGGTCTCGGGCGTCGGACTCCGCGCTCGTGACCTCCGCCCAGCATGTCCCCCCAGCACGTCCCCAGCACGTACCCATGCACCTCCGCCAGCACCCCCGCCCAGCGCCTCAGCCAGTTCCTTCACCCAGCACCTCAGCCCAGCGCCTCAGCCAGTTCCTTCACCCAGCACGTCTGCAGGTGCGTTCCTTGCGAGTGAGATGTCAGGATCGGTGCATGGTCACTCGTCAGCTGGTCAGTTCCGGGTCGCCCTTCGAGCCGACCATCGGTTTCAGCCGGGCCGTCCGCGTCGGGAACCGGGTCCTGGTCTCGGGTTCGGGGCCAGTCCTCCCCGACGGGGAGTGCCCGGCCGAGGCCGGTGCGCAGGCTCGCCGCTGCTTCGAGATCGTCGAGAGCGCCCTGCGCGAGGCCGGCGCGTCGCGGGCCGACGTCGTGCGGACGCGCATGTACGTGACGGCGGTCGAGCACGCGGACGCCGTCGGCGCGGTGCACGGCGAGCTCTTCGGCGACATCCGCCCCGCCGCCACCATGGTCATCGTCGCCGGGTTGCTCGACCCGCGCTGGGTGGTCGAGGTCGAAGCCGAGGCCGAGCTCGCCCCGTCGGACTGATTGCCCCGTCGTCTGTTCCATACTGCGCCCGACCCCTGTTCCATACTGCGCCGCCCTGCATCGCGCCGACCTGATCCACCCGTCCCGTAACGTCGGTGCATGGAGCCCGTCGATGCCGTCGTGGTGGGTGCGGGTCCCAACGGCTTGGCGGCGGCGATCACCTTGGCCCGGGCGGGCGTCGGCGTCGAGGTGTTCGAGGGTGCGCCCACCGTCGGCGGCGGCACCCGCACCGAGGCGCTCACTCTGCCCGGCTTCGCCCATGACGTGTGCTCGGCCGTGCACCCCTCGCTCGTTTCGTCTCCGTTCTTCCGCTCACTGGACCTTCCCGGACTCGGCATACGCCTGCGCCAGCCCGAGGTGGCCTTCGCCCACCCCCTCGATGGCGGCCGCGCCGCCGCGCTCTTCCGTGACGTCGACGAGACGGCCTCTCACCTGGGCGGCGACGCGGCCCACTACCGCGGGCTGGTCGGTCCGCTGGTGCAATGGCTCGACCGGATCGTGCCCTACGTGCTCTCCCCGATGCGCAGCATCCCGAGCGACCCCCTGGCCCTGGCCCGCTTCGCCTGGGACGGCGCACCGTCGGTCCGCCACGTGGCCAAGGGTTTCACGACGGACGCGGCCCGGGCCCTCCTGGCCGGCACGGCGGCCCACTCGATGGAGCCACTGACGGCCCCACTGACTGCGGCCTTCGCTTTGCTGCTCACCGCTTTCGGCCACGGTGCCGGCTGGCCGGTGGTCGAGGGCGGGAGTGCCGCCATCACGCACGGCCTGGCCGCCGAGCTGCGCCGCCTGGGCGGCACCGTCCATACCGGCCACCCGATCGGCGCGCTCGACGAGCTTCCACCGGCCCGGGCCGTCCTGCTCGATACCTCGCCTCGCCAGTTCCTCCAGCTCGCCGGCGACCGCCTCACCCGGCACGCCGGACGCCCCTGGGCCCGCTTCAAACCCGGTGCGGGCACCTGCAAGGTCGACTGGGCGCTGAGTGGTCCGGTGCCTTGGACGGCCGAGGCCGCCCGGCGCACGGTCACGGTCCACGTCGGGGGCACCTTCGAGGAGGTGGCCCGGTCCGAGGCCGACGTGCGGGCGGGGCGGCACGCCGATCGCCCATTCGTCCTGGTGGCTCAACCGTGCGTGGTCGACCCGAGCCGGGCCCCCGAGGGGCGGCACACCCTGTGGGCCTACTGTCACGTGCCCAACGGTTCGGCGGTGGACATGACCGAGCGCATCGAGGACCAGATCGAGCGCTTCGCCCCGGGCTTCCGCGACGTCGTCCTGGCCCGGGTGGTGCGCCGGGCCGACCGAGGCGGAGGCCGACAACCCGAACCTGCTCGGGGGTGACGTGAACGGCGGGGCGCAGACGCTGCGCCAGACGGCCTTCCGCCCGGTGGTGCGCTGGAATCCGTACCGGACGCCGGTCGATGGGGTCTACCTGTGCTCCGCCTCGACGCCGCCCGGGGGTGGCGTGCACGGGATGTGCGGCGTGTCGGCCGCCGACGTGGTGCTGCGGGAACGATTCGGGGCGGCCCGACGCAGCGGCTTGCCCGAGGTGCCATCGCTCAGGCGGCGCGCCTGACCGAACAAGTCACGGTATCGAACAGGTACGTGATCGAGCAGGTACCAGGCGGTGATCTCGTCGCTGACGCGGGACCCGACGTTCCGGGTCGCCGCAGACCTCCGGCGACCAGCACAGGCCCGGTGGCGCGCCTGATGCTCCTCGCGCAGGCCCCGGAGCACGTCGTCGGCCAGGGGCAGCGTGATCGTCCGGGTAACGCGCACCTCCTCGAGGAGTCGGCGGTCGTGCGACACCAACACGAGCGTGCCGCCATAGGAGTCGAGGGCCGATTCCAATTGCTCGATGGCGGGCAGGTCGAGGTGGTTCGTGGGTTCGTCCAACACCAAGAGGTTCACGCCGCTGGCGGCGAAGGCGGCCAGCTCGGCCCTCGTGCGCTCACCCGGGGAAAGCGAGGACGGCGGGCGGGTCACGGCCTCAGCGCCCAGACCGAACTTGGCCAGTTGGGCCCGGGCCAGATCGGGCCGGAGGCCGGGGGCGGCCACGCGGAAGGCATCGAGGAGGGTGCTCGCGTCGCGCAAGAGGCGCCTGTCTTGGCCCAGCTCGCCCACGACCACGCTCGGTCCCATGCGCCGAGTACCGGCGGTCAGGGGGAGCCGCCCGAGGATGGCCTCGACCAGGGTCGTCTTGCCGGTGCCGTTGGGCCCGACCAGGGCGACGCGGTCGGCCCACTCGATGTCGAGCGTGAAGGGACCGAGACGGAAGTCCTCCCGCTCGATCACCGCCTCCTCGAGACGGACGACGATGGCACCCGACCGGGTTGCCTCGTTGATGCTGAATTGGAGATCCCATCCCTCCCACGGTTTGTCCACCACCTCGAGCGTGGCGAGGGCGCGCTCGGTGCGCCGAGCTCGCGACGCTTGCTTCTCGGTGCGGTTGATGCGGAAATCACGCTGCGCCTTGTCGTTGTCGCGCGGAGACTTCTTCTCACGGGCGACGCCCTTGGTGGCCCACTGGCGTTCGCGCTGGGCCCGCTGGCGCAAGTCGGCGCGCTGTGCGGTGTAGACCGCATAGGCCTCCGCGGCGTGAGCCTGTTCGGCGGCACGCTCGGAGAGGTAGCCGGACCACCCTCCGCCGTACACGCGACCGCTCCTGGTGTGCTCGTCCAGTTCGAACACGTCGGTGACGGCGCGGTCGAGGAAGGCGCGGTCGTGTGAGACGACGATCAAGGCGCCGGAACGCCCTTGCACCAAGTGTTCCAGGCGGGCGAGCCCGTCGAAGTCGAGGTCATTGGTGGGCTCGTCGAGCATCGTGATGTCGAAGCGCGACAGCAAGATGGTCGCCAGCGCAACCCGGGCCGCCTGCCCGCCCGAGAGCGTGCCGGAGTCCTGCCCGGCAACGTGCTCGGGCAGCCCGACCTCTTCGAACGTGGTGACCAGGCGGGACTCGAAGTCGCCGGCCGACATCGATTCGTAGCGGGCCAAGGCGGTGGCGTAGCGCTCTGCGGCGACGGCCGGTCCACCGGCGGTCCCGCCGGACTCGCTTCTGTGGGTTTGTTCGGTGTCCCCACCGGCCGCAGCGGCCAACTCGGCGGCGGCGCGGGCCAACTCGTCTTCGGCGGAGGCCACGCCGGTCTGTCGCAAGAGGGCGTCGCGCACGGTCTCACCCGGGACCGGCGTGTGCTCCTGCTGCAGGTAGCCCACGGTCGCTGTCGGTGGATCGACCCGGACCTCGCCCGAGCTGGGGGTGAGGAGCCCGGCCAAGACTTGGAGCAGGGTCGACTTGCCCACCCCGTTGGGGCCGACCACGCCCAGACGCGTGTCCGGACCAACGGTGAGCGAGATGTCGTCGAGGACGGGTCGTCCTCCTCGTTCGACGTTGAGTCGGCGGGCGGTCAGCGACGCCAAGAAAGCGGAGGGGGGAGGCATGGAGAGCTCCTGGACACGGGAACGGGTTGACGGGACTGCGGTTGTGCGACACCGGACACGTCGAGCTCTACAGCACAGTTTGAGTGTACCGCGCCGGGTTGGGGCGATTCCGGGGCGTTCACTAGTGTCGCCGCGTCCGGTGGCGAGTCTGCCGGTGGTCCTGTCGCCTGTCAGGGCCAAGCCAGGGCCGGGACAGGGCCAAGGGGGCTTCACATCGCATGCCGATCGCCATCACCGACGAGCACCGGGAGCTGGGCTCCACCGTGCGGGGCGTCCTGGTGGCCCACGGCGCGCTGGCGGCCAACCGGGCCCTGCTCGAGGCGGACGACGAGCCCCGGCCGACCTTTTGGAAGGAGATGGCTGACCTCGGTTGGCTGGGCATCCACCTCCCCGAGGAGCACGGAGGAGCGGGCGCCGGCCTCAGCGAGCTGATGGTCGTGCTCGAGGAGATCGGCCGCCAGGTGGCGCCCGGACCCTTCCTGCCCACGGTGCTGGCCTCCGCGCTGGTGGCCCGGTGCGGAGCTTCCCAGCTGCAGGCGGCGCTGCTTCCCGGACTGGCGGATGGTTCGATCACCGGCGCGGTCGGACTGGGCGGATCGTTGAGCCTGTCCGACGGCCTGCTCGACGGGGAGGCGGGCGTGGTCCTCGGAGGTGCTTCGGCCGACCTCCTGCTCCTCGGAGTGGGTGACGACGTGGTGCTGGTGCGCTCAGGATCTGCGGGCGTGCTGGTGGCGACGAGCAGGGACCTCGATCCATCGCGCCGGTCGGCCGCAGTGACCGTGTCCTCGGTGAGCGTGGACGACTCCGACGTGATGGCCGGTGCCGCCCGCTGGGCTCGCGCGCTGATCCGCACTCTGGGCGCCGCGGAGGCGGTGGGCGTCCTGACGGCGTGCACCGAGTCGGCCGTCGCTTATGCGAAAGAACGCGTGCAGTTCGGCCGCACCATCGGCACCTTCCAAGCGGTGAAGCACCATTGTGCCGACATGCTCGTGGCCGCCGAGCTGGCTACCGCCGCCGTGTGGGACGCGGCTCGTGCGGCCGGTGACTCGCTCGACGAGTTCGACCTGGTCTCGGCCATGGCGGCCCATCTGGCGTTCGGTCCGGCCGTACACAACGCACAGCTGAACATTCAGGTTCACGGAGGCATCGGGTTCACCTGGGAGCACGACGCGCACCTCTTCCTCCGGCGGGCTCTGGTCCTCGACGCCCTGTTGGGCTCACCCGACGACGCATCCGACGTGACCGCCCAGTCGTCCAGGGGGACGACCCGGGAGGTGTCGCTGGACCTGCCGCCCGAGGCAGGGGCGATCAGGGCCGAGGTGCGGGACGAGGCAGCCCGTCTCGCCCTGCTCTCCGGCCTCGAGCAGCGGAAGGAACTCATCGACAGCGGGCTGATGGTGCCGCACTGGCCCAGGCCCTGGGGCCGCGAGGCGGGAGCGATCGAGCAGATCGTTATCGACGAGGAGCTGCGCGCTGCCGGGGTGAGGGTGCCGCCGCTCGGCATCACGGGCTGGAACATCATGACGGTGAACCAGTACGCCACCGAGGACCAGGTCGAGCGCTGGGTTCGCAAGACGCTGATGGGCGAATTCGTCTGGTGCCAGCTCTTCAGCGAGCCCGATGCGGGCTCCGATGCGGCGGCGGTCAAGACTCGTGGGACCAGGGTCGATGGCGGGTGGCGGGTCAGCGGGCAGAAGGTGTGGACCAGCGGTGCGCAGTATTGCCATCTGGGTCTGGCCACGGTGCGCACAGATCCGGATGTTCCCAAGCACGCCGGCATCACGACGATGGTGATCGACATGCACGCGCCCGGTGTCGAGGTGCGGCCACTGCGTCAGGTCACGGGCGACGCGGACTTCAACGAGGTGTTCTTCAACGACGTGTTCGTGCCCGACGACGACGTGGTTGGCGCCGTGAACGACGGATGGACTGTGGCCCGGTCGACGCTCGGGAACGAGCGCGTCTCGATCGGAGGCGGTGTCGGGGGCATCTTCCGCAACATGGATCTGCTGGCCCTGTTCGAGGCGGGGTGCCGACCACGTCCCGGGTGCTTCCGCCCGGGTGGGTGGCATCCTCACGAAGGAGCACGTCCTCAAGGTGTTGAACCTCCGGCGAGCCCAGCGCGCCGTCGTCGGAGCGGGACCGGGGCCGGAGGGCAACGTGACCAAACTGGTGTTGGCCGAGCACGGGCATGATCGGACCCGCCTGCAGGCCGAGCTGGTCGGCCCGTCACTCGCGTTCCTCGAGGGTGACGACGCTGTCGCCGGATACTCCGAGCTGGCGACGCGAGCCATGTCGATCGCCGGCGGGACTTCCGAGATCACGCGCAATCAGATCGCCGAACGCATTCTCGGGTTGCCACGTGATCCGTTGACCACCTGATGGTCTAACGACAGCGTGGGCCGATGCCAGGAGGCGACGTCGTCCTGCCACAATGTCGCTCCGTTCTATGAGAGTGCTGCGCGCGCGAAACGGTCTCGAATCATTGCAGTCGTGGTGGCGGTACTCGTCATCGGCTTCGTGGTCTCGACGGTCGTTCTCTTCGTCAAGCCCGACCTCAATGCTCCGGAGCGAGCCGACGCCATCGTGGCGCTCGGCGGGCCCAACAACGGGGTGCCCCGAGAAGCGGTACGGCTGGTCCAGCAGGGGTACGCACCCACGGTGGCGTTTTCCCTGCCCCCCGGGTCTCCTTGCGTCGGACCCCAGGTGAAACGGGTGGACGCGACGGCGAACGTCGTGTGTTTCACCGCCGAGCCACAGACCACCCAGGGCGAGGCGCGTTCAATTCGGCAACTCGCGTCGACGCACCACTGGAAGCGGGTCATCGTCGTGATGCCGATCCCACAGGCGAGCCGGGCCCGGCTCCGCATCGGACGTTGTTACTCCGGGCAGGTGCTCGAGGTGGGGGTGGAGCCCCAAAGTGTGGGGGACTGGATGCACAGCATCGCGTACGAGTGGGGGGCGATGTTCAAGGCCCTGGTGTTGCAAACCACCTGCTGAACCCGAAGCGACGCAACCGCCACCTTTCAGCGACGCCCCGCCCAGTCCATTCTGCCCGTCCCGTCCCGTCCCGTCCCGTCCCACCCCGCCCGGCCCAGCAACGCCCGCCCCGGCCCGTCCCGCCCCGTCCCGTCCCGTCCGGCCCAGCCTGGCCCGCCCCTGTACTGGCGTCACTCAATCGAAGACGGCCTCGATGCCCCGGATGTCGCCTTCCTCGTCGGTCCAGCTGTCGAGCGAGCCATAGCCCAATCGGTCCAGCAGCGGCGCCAGCCGTTCGGCCTGGTCGCCTCCGAGTTCCATGATGAGTCGTCCCCCGCGGCGGAGGTAGGCCGGGGCATCCGTGGCGAGGCGCTCGAGCAGCGCGGTTCCATCGGGACCGCCATCGTAGTGAGCGACGTCTTCGAACGTCAGCGTGTCGTGGGGGAGTAGGGCCAGCGCGGCGGTCGGGACGTAGGGCACCACGGCGACGACGACGTCGAGTTGACCCTTCAAGGTCGCTGGGGAGCGGCGACAAGAGGTCACCCTCGTAGACCTCGATGCCGTTGGTCCGGGCATTCTCCACCGCCTTGGGGTCGATGTCGGTCGCGACGGTGCGCGCCAGCGGTCTTCCTCGGCGCAGGGCGAGGGCGATTGCTCCCGAACCGGTGCATACGTCGGCCGCCGCACCGGATTCGGGAAGGCGGCCGACCGCCCGCAACGCCAATTCGGTGCTCTGCCATCGCGGCACGTAGACGCCGGGCCTGACCGGCACCTCGAGCCCGGCAAAAGGGGCCTGGCCGACCAACCAGGCCAACGGCTCGCCGGCGAGGCGCCGAGGCACCAGGGCCGCCAGCGCCAGCGCGTCGCTCCCCGAGGCCCGTAACAACTCCTCGGCCTCTTCTTCGGCGGCGACGAAGCCCGCGGCGGCCAGGGTTGTGGTTAGCCAGGTCCTCAGTGTGGGCGTGTCCTCGCCGACCCTCTCGACGTCAGGAAGAGAGCCGGGGTCACGACGAATTCGGGGCGCGGGCGTGACGAGCGGCTTTCCGTCAGTCGAGCATGGCCCCCGCCACCCGGGACCCACCCTGGCCCTCTGCGCCGGACGAGGCCTCGGGCGCCGGGACGGCGGGACGGTTGGGCAGGAAGAGCGTGGGGACGAAGGCAATCAGGATGGCGCCAACCGACCACCAAAAGGTGTGGGCGAAGGCCGCGGCAACCGGGTCGGCTATTTGGGGCGGCAGTTTTGTGCGTCGTCGAGATGATGCCCGCGCTGCCCCCGGCCTTCGCCGCCAGCGGGCCCAGGTTCTCGATGATCTGTCGTTCGAGCACCACCGCGAAGAGCGCAGTGGCCACCGAGCCACCCATGAGCCGCATGATGTTCATGACCGTCGAGGCCTTGGGGATCTCGGCGTGGTTGAGGTCGTAGTAGGCGGCGGCACTCACGGGCATCATCGACAGGCCCAGACCCAGGCCCCGTACGAAGAGGGTGACGGCGAGCAGCACCTCGCTCGTCGACGTGGTGACGAAAGCGAAGGGGATCGTCGCCGCTGCCATCAGCAGGATGCCGAAAGGTACGACACGGCGCGGCCCGTACCGATCGGTGATGCCCCCGGCCCAGCGCATGATGCAGGCGGCGCCGAGACCTTGGGGGGCCATGAGCAGGCCCGCCTGCCAGGCCTCCTGCCCTCGGGCCACCTGGTAGTAGATCGGCAAGAGGAACATGGAGCCAAACAGGGTGGCGCCGATGACGAAGATGCAGATGTTGGCGATGGCGAAGTTCCGGTTTCGGAACGGATGGAGATCGAGGAGCGGGAATTTGGCCCGGAGCGCGTGGAGGACGAAGCCCAGCGTCAGGGCGAGACCCAGGATGAAGCTGAGCAGGACCGACGTGCTGGTGTAGCTCCCCGTCGTGCCCACCTCGGACAGCGAATACAGGAGAAGGGCCAGTCCGGGGGAAAGCAGACAGAAGCCGAGCGTGTCGAACGGGGTCGAGAACCGCTCTTCGGTGTCGAACTTGGGCAGCCACCTGTTCGAGAGGATGAGCGAGATGATGCCGATCGGCACATTGATGTAGAAGATCCAGCGCCAGCTGTAGTTGGACACGATGAGGCCGCCGAGCACCGGCCCGAGGACCGGTCCCATGACCATGGGCACCCCGATGATGCTCATGACCCGGCCCATGCGTTGCGGTCCGGCCGCCCGGGCCAGGATCGATTGCCCGACCGGCAGCAGCATGCCGCCGCCGATGCCCTGAAGCACGCGGAACAAGATGAGCGAGTTGGCCGACCAGGCCAACCCGCAGAGGCTCGAGCCGATCACGAACAGCGTGATCGAGGTCATCCAGATCCGCTTGGCCCCGAAACGATCCACGGCCCACCCGCTGACCGGCGTGACGAGGGCCAGGGCCAACAGGTAGCCCGTGGCCACCCATTGGATCGTGGTGACCGAGACGCGGAAGTCGCGACCCAAGGTGGCCAGGGCGACGGCGACGATGGTCGTGTCGAGGATGGACATGATCGACCCCAGCACCACGACGGTCGAGGTGCGCTGGAGCTCGGGGCCGAGCGTGAAGGACTTGGTATCGGTCGACTGCCATGGGAATACTTCATATTACTCAAAGTTCAGGTATTGTCAAAGAGTTCAGCGGATGGGACAATCTGCCCGATGGGAATGGCCGAGGACGTGTTCGAGCGCATACGCCGGATCACCTCCGAGGGTGAGCACGTCGAGCGCATGGCCGCCCTCAACGCCCGGATGAAGTTGTCGCCTGGCGTGATCAAGATGTTGATGCGCCTTTCCAAGGAGGACGGCGTCTCCATGGGCGACGTGGCCCGCGCCATTGGCGTGGACCCGTCCTACGTCACGGCTCTGGTCGACGATTTGGATCAACGGGGATTCGCTCGCCGGGAGCCTGCACCGTATGACCGTCGGGTCAAGATCATCGTGCTGACCGACGAAGGCCGCAGGCTCGGCCAAGAGATCGACGCGATCCTCTCTGTACCTCCGGCCGCCTTCAAGACATTGTCACAGGCCGAGCTACGAGAGCTGCGGGATCTGCTGGACAAGATTCTGGAGGCAACGCCGGACGCAGGCCGTCCCTCTGCAACGAAGGTGAACGCCGCCGCCGCATCCTGACTTGCGGATACCGACACGGTGCGAGCGACATCGCTGACTCGGTCGTGAAGGTAACGTCGGGCGGATGATGTGTGGGTTGGGGACGTGCCGGCGGTAGCCGTCGAACATCTTGCGAAGTCCTACGGCGACAACATCGCGGTGCGCGACGTGTCCTTCGAGGTGCAGCCCGGCGAGGTCTTCGCGTTGCTGGGACCCAACGGTGCCGGCAAGACGACCACCGTCGAGATCCTCGAAGGTTTCCGCAACCGCACCAGCGGGCGCGTGGAGACGCTCGGGGTCGATCCGGCAGACCAGAGCACCCAGCGCTGGCTGCGCACTCGCATCGGCGTCGTGCTGCAGGAGTTGGCGATCGAGCCGTACTACAGCGTGCGCCAGGTACTGACCCGCAACGCCGGCTATTACCCGCATCCCCGACCGGTGGACGAGGTCATTGAGCTCATTGGGCTCGGGGAGAAGGCGGACGATCGCATAAAACGGCTCTCGGGAGGCCAGCAGCGCCGGCTCGACGTTGGCCTCGGGATCATCGGCAACCCGGACCTTCTTTTCCTCGACGAGCCGACCACCGGGCTCGACCCGTCCGGGCGTCGCGACACCTGGGAACTCATTCGGCGGCTGGCCGCGGCGGGGACGACGGTCTTGCTGACCACGCACTACATGGACGAGGTCGAGGCCCTGGCCGATCGGGTGGCTGTCCTTTTCGGTCAAGAGGTCGTCGCGGCGGGCACACCCTCGTCGATCGGCGGCCGCGATCTCGGAGCGGTGACCATCCGTTTCACGTTGCCCGAGGGCCTGGCGCTGAGAGACCTGCCACTCGGGCCGAGCGCGTCGTCGGCCGAGCTGGTCGACGACAACCACGTCGAGGTGCATACCGAGGACGAGTTACAGGTGCTCCATGACCTGACCGGATGGGCTCTCGAGGGAGGCCATGCGTTGGCGGGCCTGTCCGTGTTGCGGGTCTCGCTCGAGGACGTCTATCTCGGGTTGACGCAGAGCTCGAGCACCGAGGTTCCCGACCCGGGCGCCGGAGCCGTTGGCGCCGTGGAGCCGTTGGTGGAGCTGTCCAATGAGCGCGACTCGGCCGTCGCCTGCTCCGGCAAGCCCGACGCTCGGGTGCGAATGGCACGTCGGACGTGCCGATCAAGGGGTCGTTCCGAGGGGTCAGCGATCTGCCGCTGGTGGCGCGCCAGGTGCGTTTCGAGCAACTGTCCTTCTGGCTGAATCCGATCGGAGCCGCCCTGACCATCGGATTCTCGGTGGTCTTCGTCGTCATCTTCCTCTCCACGTCGGGTCACTCGACGGTCAGTTTCCTCGCGCACATCAACCTGGGCCAGTACTACCTGCCGGCATTCGCCACCTACGGCGTCATGGCCGCCTGCTTCAACATCCTCGCCATCACGCTGGTCAACCGGCGTGAGGTGGGCCTGCTCAAACGACTGCGCCTGAGCCCGCTGCCGACCTGGATGCTGCTGGCCGCCATCTTCGTCAGCTCCATGATCGTGGCGACGATTCAGATCGTCCTCGTCCTCCTCGTTGGATGGGTTGGCTATGGAGTCAGCGGGCCACATGACATCTTGGGGTTCGTGCTGGTGCTCGTGGTCGGAATGCTGAGCTTCACTGCGTTGGGTGTGGGCATCAGCACACTGGTGCCGAATGCCGACGCGGCCGGCCCTATCGTGAGCTTGGTCTTCTTCATCCTCATCGCATTGTCGGGGCTGTACTTCCCGGTGAAGCCCGGTTCGGGCCTGGCCACCTTCACCAACTTCTTCCCGATTCGCCATTTGATCACCGCGTCGGTGGACACCTTCAATGCGATTCCGGGTACCTCGATCTGGAACGACCTGCTCGTGATTGCGATCTGGGGCGTGGTCGGGACCTTCGTCGCCATCCGGCGTTGGGACTGGTCACCGAGGCGGGGCTGAACGAGTCCGCGACGGCCGAGGCAGAGGTAGCGGGTCAGCGGACTTCTTGGATGCGAATCAGGTTGCCTGCGGGATCACGCAGCGCGCAGTCACGGATTCCATACGGTTGGTCGGTCGGCTCCTGGACCACTTCGATGTCGCCGGCCTGCAGCTGGGCGAAGGTGCCGTCGAGGTCGGCCGTGGCCAGGAGAAGGATGGCGTAGGTCCCCTTCGCCATCATCTCGGTGATCGTGCGTCGTTCGTCGTCGGTGACGCCGGGGTCGACGGCGGGCGGATGGAGCACGATGGACGTGCCCGGCTGACCGGGAGGACCAACGGTGATCCAGCGCATCTTGCCGGACCCGACGTCGAGGCGGACCTCAAAACCGAGATCGTCGCGGTAGAAGGCCAGCGAGGTCTCGGGGTCGTCATGGGGGAGGAACGTCGAGTGAATGGTGAGGTCCATGCCGATCACCCTAAGTGGGGCTCAGGGAGCGTTGCTTCTCGATTCCTGATCGGTCTCGTCACTTGTTTGGACACGCACGACGGGATCCCGGCTCTCCCGTTGGCCGCGCTGGCGACGGTAGGTGCTGGGCGACATGGAGACCAGGTCGGCGAAGCGGGAGCTGAAGGTGCCGAGCGACGAGCAGCCCACGGCGAAACAAACGTCGGTGACGCTGAGATCACCACGTCGCAGGAGGGCCATGGCGCGCTCGATACGCCTGGTCATGAGGTAGCTGTAGGGCGATTCGCCGTAGGCGAGCCGAAACTGACGGCTGAAATGTCCGGCCGACATGTGCGCATCGCGGGCCAGAGCCTCGACGTCGAGTGGCTGGACGTAGTCTCGGTCCATCCGGTCGCGCGCCCGGCGCAGCTGGACGAGGTCGCGGAGGCGCTGGGCCGAGGCATCGCTGCGCGTCACCTGAGAGATCATGCCACGGGCTCCTGGCCTTTGTGCCGCTGGCGTGGTCGCGGGGACGCCCTGCCTGGTCAGTCAGGCTCAAAGGGGAACGCCGTGCAGGGCTTTGATGCGACAGCATCGCTCCGTCGACTAGAAGAGAGCGGTGACCGATTCTCCCCCCTCATCGTTTCGTCCGGCGACCTATGTGGCCGACCATCCGGACCGGCCCGCCGTGATCACGTCGTCCGGACAGGTCGTCACGTTCGCCCAACTCGAGGCCCGCTCGTGTCGTCTGGCCCAGGCGCTCGCCGCCTCCGGGCTCAAGACCGGGGACCACGTCGCCGTCGTGTTGCCGAACGACCATCGCACGCACGAGGTGGCCTTCGGTCTCCAGCGCTCGGGGCTCTTCTACACCATGGTCAACACCCACCTGACCGCCGAGGAGGCCGCCTACATCGTCAACGATTGCGGGGCGCGCACTCTCATTACGTCCTCGGCACTGGGGTCGCTCGCCGCCGAGCTGGTCGCGCTCACCCCCGACGTCGAGCTGCGACTCATGATCGGCGACGACCTGGTGGACGGCTACGCCTCCTACGACGAATTCGTCGTCCCGTTCCCGGCCGACCCACTCCCCGAGGAGGTCGAGGGCTTCGCCATGCTGTACTCGTCGGGCACCACCGGTCACCCCAAAGGGGTGCGACGCGCCCTGACCGGCGACCCCTTCGGCACGTCGGCCACCTTGGTCCCGATGCTCAGCAAAATCATGGGCTTCGGAGAGGGGGACGTGTACCTGAGCCCGGCGCCGCTGTACCACTCGGCACCCCTCGTCTGGTCCATGACGGTGCAGCGCATGGGCGGCAGCGCGGTGGTCATGGATCACTTCGACCCCGAGCGCTGCCTCCAGCTCATCGCCGAGCACAAGGTCACCCACGCGCAATTCGTCCCCACCATGTTCGTACGCCTCCTCAAGTTGCCCGAAGAGGTGCGCAATGCCTACGACGTCTCCTCGCTCCGCTCGGTCGTGCACGCGGCCGCCCCGTGTGCACCTGAGGTCAAGCGCCGCATGATCGAGTGGTGGGGCCCGATCATCCACGAGTACTACTCGGGCACGGAGGGAATGGGCATGACCTGGATCACCTCCGCCGAGGCCCTGACGCATCCCGGCTCGGTCGGCAAGGCGATCTGGGGCGAGGCTCATGTCTGCGGGGACGACGGAGAGGAGCTGCCGCCCGGCCAGGACGGCGTCGTGTACTTCGGCGGCCGCGCCGGTGTCACCTTCGAGTACAACAACGATCCCGAGAAGACCCGGGAGAGCTTTCACGAGAAGGGCTGGGGCACCCTGTGGGACGTCGGCCACCTCGATGAGGAGGGTTACCTCTATCTCACCGACCGCAAACTGTTCATGATCGTCTCCGGAGGGGTCAACATCTACCCGCAGGAGATCGAGAACGTCCTGGTCATGCACCCAGCCGTCGACGACGTCGCCGTGTTCGGCGTCCCCGAGCCCGAGATGGGCGAAGAGGTCAAGGCGGTCGTCCAGCCCGCCGCCGGGTATACCGCCGGGCCCGAACTGGCCGAGGAGATCCTGGCCTTCAGCCGGGAGAACCTGTCGCGCTACAAGTGCCCGAAGTCGGTCGACTTCACCGACCGGCTACCCCGGGGCGAGAACGGCAAGCTGTACAAGAAGGGCCTGCGCGAGACCTACTGGGCCAGCTCCACGCCCAGCGCCACTTGAGCACCGGGCCGCGGCCGTACGTCGGCGTACCACGCCAACAACATCGCCACGGCCGCCCCGAAGAGCAGGACGGGGGTGATGCCGACGGCGGACACCACCGGCCCCACCAGCAGGTTGCCGATCCCGACGGTCCCCCCGAAGCCCATCATCCATAACGCCATGACCCGGCCCCGCACGTTCTCCTTCACCCGGGCCTGCAGCGTGGTGTTCAGCGCCGTGATGAAGGCGAAGTAGAACGCCCCGGTGACCGCGACATTCGCGTACGCCGGCACCGGGCTCCGCTCGAGGGCGAACGTGGCCAGCCCCAACGAGTAACCGACCAGGCAGACCCGCACCAGCATCGGCTTCGAGGTGCGGGCGAAGACTGTTCCGATGGAAATGGCACCGGCCAGCGCACCCGCCCCGAAGCAGGCGTAGAGGATCCCGTAGTCGGGCGAGTCCGAGAGGTTGATCCCCAGGTTGTGCGCCGCCACCACGGGCATCTGCCCGATGAAGGCCAGCGCCAGCAGTGAGAACACGAAGACGGTCACCAGGCAGCGCCCGACCACCGGGTCCTGCCGGGCCACGGTGATGCCGGCGGTCAGCTCGCGCCAACGACTCGAGTGCGCAGGCGCCTGGGGCACCCCGGGCAGGGTCACCATCATCAGTGCGATGACGACGGACAAATAGGTCGCCGCGTTGCCGACGAAGACCCAGGCCGGCCCGATGAGCGAGTAGAGGACGCCGCCGATCACCGGACCGATGACGCGTGAGGCGTTCATCTGGGCCGAGTTGAGCGAGATCGCGCCCGGCAGGTCGGCCCGGCCCACCAGCCCCGGCAAGATCGCCGAATAGGCCGGGCCGAACATGGCGCTGCCCGCACCGACCCCCAGCACCATCACGACCAACAACACGTGGGAAGGGTTGGGCGACAGTACGACCAGCGCCACCCCCAGCGAGAACACCAGCTGCTCGATCGACAACACGATCAAGAACCCCTTGCGATCCACCTTGTCCGCCAGCAGGCCGCCGAACATGGGCAGGATGAGAGTCGGGCCGAGCTGGGCGAAGATGATGATGCCGACGAACGTGCTCGAGTGCGTCAGGTTGTAGGCGTAGGCGCCGAGTACGACGTTCTGCATCCACGTCCCGATGTTCGAGGCGAACGCCCCGAGGAAGACGATGCGGAACGTGCGGTGGCCGAGGGCCGCCCGGGCCGTCCCGGTGCGGGCCGGAACTGGCGAGTCGCCGTCGACAACGGCGTCTTCGATCTCCTCTATGGAGATCGCCCCGCTGAGCCCGCCGGACCCGATCCCGGGCGCGTCACTCTCAGCTGGTTCAGCGGGCACGGCCCCATGGTACGGGAGCGCTACCTCGCCGGTCATCCGCCCCGTCCCTCGGCCGCCCGCCACTCGCCCGCCCGCCACTCGCCCGCCCCGCCCCTCAGCCGCCCCGCACGTCAGCCGTCCCGCAAGTCAGCTGCCCGCTCAACTAACCAGCGTCCAAGGGTCGATCGGGCCGTCCGGCGCGGCGAGCCCGATCGAGCGTGTCCTCGGAGACCGCCGATCCCGGAACCGTCCTTCGCGTCCTTCGGTCCTACGGAGCGCTGCCCTGTTGCGACCCAGGCGAGCGACCGCCTCTGCGGCCAGCGGAGCCGCCCGCTGGGCGGCCCACCGTGGGACTCCCCACCGGACCCGTCATGGCGGTCCACGCCGATGAAGGGTGCGACGTCATCGCCCGCCCGTTCGGCCCGACAAATGTCAGTTCGGCGTTCGCGTTCCCACGCACCGTCCATCCGCTGCGATGGACGAGATTGTGATGGTAGCTGCAGAGCAAGGCGAGGTTCGGCAGGTCCGTGGTCCCGCCTTTGATCCACCAATTGAGGTGATGCGGTTGGGTGAAGGTTTTGTTCTGACAACCGGGGAACCGACAACATCGATCCCGCCGCCAGATCTCCCGCCGCTGGGCCCCGGTGGGGCCACGACGTGTCCGCCCCTCGTACATCGTGTGTCCTGAATCGTCGTCCACCGCGATCGACGAAGGTGCAGTCGCAGAGCAGCCGGCGCACGGTCTCGAGACTGAGGAGTCCACCCTGTTCGAGGTCGCCGGCAACATTGGTCGGTGTGCCCTTCGGGTCGATCAGGTCCGGCAGCGGTGCGTGGAGCACCGCGAAATAGGGGCTGAAAGGCGGCACTCCGCCTCCGGTTCGGTCGCTCCACGCACGAGCCTCGTCCTGCTGTTCCTGAGTCCCTTGGCCAGGCGGGGTGGCAGTGCGTGCTCGGGCCGGTCCGCCCACTCCGCCCGCTGAACGTATGAGTCCGAGGAAGGCGTCACAGCATCGCTGGTCCCACGCAATCTCACCGTCGCTCGGGATCGCCTTCGCCTGGGCTTGGATGCAAGCCTTCGTGGCCGCGTAGTCCTCTGCGGGAAGCCGGACCGTCATCGTGCGGCACGGATCGTTGAACCGCAACGACCGGCCCTCGAAAGCATCCTGGTCGTTCTTCTCCGTGGGTCGCTGGCGTGTCCGCAGCAGCTGACCAAGTTCGTGGACGGTACAGCGACGAGCTGTGTCGGCCCATTCCCGATCGGTCTCGGGCGTCGCCACGGCGGCGGCCAGGCGCATTTTGTCGAGGCCGATCTCACCGGTACCCAGGGCCCGCGTGAGCTCCGGGAGATCCATTGCCTTGTCGGCGACCTGGTCGTAGGTCCGGGCGGTGGCGTTCGACACGCCGAAGCGGGCAACCTGCCAGTCGCGCGAGGACGCTGCGCCATCCTCGCGAAAGAGCTCACGACGATTGACTTCTCCTTGGAGCTGCACGATCGCTCCGTCGACGACGGCCCGGAGCCGATGCCAGGCGTCGAGGTTCACGGCAAGGCCTTTGGCGGACATCCGAGCCACCGACGCCAGTTCGACGGGCGAACGCTCGAACTCCTTCAGGAGCGCCCAGACCGTCTCCGGGATCGGATCATCCGCGTTCGTCGCCATCATGAGAGAACGGTCGGTCAGAACTCCGAGTGCACCGAATCTTTCTGGCGGATGGACGCGTCCGCCGACTACTCCACCGAGGCCAAGCTCGCTTGGGCCAGGACGCCGTTCGACCGGAGGCCCGAGACCACGCCCGCCGCGGCGGCGATGAGGGCCAGCACAAACGCGGTGACCGAGAACGCATGGGCCGCCCGCTCCATCGGGCCGGAATCCCCCCCGGCAACCGTGAAGATCGATCCCGTCAGGGCAAGGCCGAGTGCGGTCCCAATTCCTCGCGACATGTTGAGGACGCCCGAGGCCATCCCCGCGTGCTGCGCCGGAGCGGCTCCCATGATGGAGGCATTGTTGGGCGAGGTGAACAGTCCCAGGCCCACGCCGATGACGGCCAGGAGAAGGAGGAACGGAACTGTTGTCGGTCGGGTCGCTGCCATGACACCGAGCGCCATCGTCACGAGAATCATGCCCGCAACGGTGAGCGGACGAGCACCCACGCTGTCGGCGAGGCGCCCCGCCAGCGGAGCCACGATCCCGAAGGCCAACGGCATCGCCATGAGCTCGAGTCCCGAGCGGACCGTGCCCAGACCGAGCCCGCGTTCGAAGTAGAAGGGCACGAGGAGCAGCACGCCGAACATCACGAGGTAGGAAAGGACGCCCGAGACGATCCCAGTCGAGAATTGGCCGGAGCGGAACAGGCCTAGGTCGAGCATCGGGTCCTTGTCGATGCGTTCGTGCCAGATGAAGGCGACCAGGAGGACCGCCGCCGCGATGAACAGGGCCACGATGATGACCGAACTCCATCCCACCGCGGCCCCGAAGGAGATGGCCGAGAGGAGGGCCACGACCGCCGGGAAGAAGATGGCGAGCCCCGTCCAGTCGAAGCCAACCCGGGCCAACAGGTTGCGACTCCGCGGCACCAACAGGATCGCCGCCAGGGCACCGAATACGCCGAAGGGGACGTTGACGAAGAAGATCAAACGCCACCCTCCTGCCGCCAGGAGCAAGCCCCCGACAGTGGGCCCGACAGCCAAGCCGAGCGCCTGGGCTGCGCCCTGCAGGCCGATCGCCTTTCCGAGGGCCCTCTCCTCGACCACGAGCACGATGATGGCCAGGCTGTTCGCCTGCAGCATCGCCGCGCCGACGGCTTGGAAGGCTCGGAAGACGCACAACGCGGCCAGGTCCGGGGCCAGGCCGCAGAGGACCGACGCAACGGTGAAGATGACGAATCCGTAGACGTAGAGGAGCTTGCGGCCCCACATGTCGGCGAACCGACCGACCGCGGTCACCGTCGCGACGAGCACCAAGAGATACGAGAGGCCGACCCAGGTCACGGCGCCGACCGACGCGTCGAACGTCTGCTGGAGCGTCGGCAAGGCCACGGTGACGATGGAGGCGTCGAGCTGGCCCATGAAGGCGCCGACGCAGACGGCGGCGACCGCGAGCCACGGCGCATTGGGGTGCTCCCTGATCATCTGGGGTCGTCGTGGCTCGACCAGGAGTCGGTCCCATGTCCACGTCCACGGTTTGGACGCCGTCGACACGGCGCCCACCTCGTCGTCGGTCACCTGCCCGCCGCACCGCCCCAGGTCACCGTGGCCGATCCGCGGATGTCGCGCGATGAGGCGCCGACCAGGATTTCGTAGTGACCTTCGTCGGAGCGCCAGCGGTGGGTGTCGACGTCCCAGTAGCGATAGGTGTCGGCACCGAGCGGCACCGTTACCGTCTCGTGCCCGCCGGCGTCGACGGTCACTTTGGCGAAGGCCGCCAGCTCGCGGTCGGGTCGCTCGACCCGCGGGTCCAGAGCCCGGACGTAGACCTGGACGACTTCGGTTCCCGCCCGCGTGCCCTTGTTGACGAGCTCGACGACGACAGCGTCGGGCGACACCGCAATGTCGTCGAACACGATGTCTCCATAGGAGAGTCCGTGCCCGAACGCGAACAACGGAGTGACATCGTTGGTGTCATAGAAGCGATACCCGACGAAGACACCCTCCTCATAGATGCACTTGCCCATCGGTCCCCGGATAGCGCGCCGGACTGACCCCGGTCGGCCCGTCCTGCGCCCGTGCCGGGAGGGTGATGGGCAGCCGGCCACTCGGCTCGGCCGCCCCCACGATGATGTCGGCCAGGGCGTCGGCCGCTTCTTCGCCGCCGTACCAGGGAAGAAGGACGGCGCCGGCACGAGCCGCCCAGGGCATCTCGACGGGGGAGCCCGCGTTGACCACGACCACGGTTCGTGGATTCGCCTCGATGACGGCTTCAACCAGGTCGCGCTGGCGGCCGGGCAGGGAGAGATCCGGCCTGTCCCGCCCCTCGGACTCCCACTGGCTGTTGGAACCGACCACCACGACGGCAACATCGGCCGCTCGGGCGGCCGTCACCGCACGCTCGAATTCGTCCTCCGCGTCGGGGCGGCCGGCGGCAATGCGCACGCCCATGAGGGCGCTGCGTGCCGAGCGGGGCCAGATGTCGACCTGCAGAGCGTAGGGCCGACCGCGTTCGAGGGTGCGTTCGACCTGTACCAGTGTGCTTCCCGCACCGTAGAAGCCGTCGCCGGGGAGCGGGTCGGAATTGTCGACGACGATCGCGCCGTCGAGGCGCAACACCGAGCGACCGGCACTCTCGAGCCCGAGACGCCACGGGCCCGAAAGGTCGGGAGTAAAGGTGCCACTGAGTCGGATCGAGTACGACCCGATGGTCAGGTCATCGCGGGGCTGTCCCAGCCACATGACGCGGGAGAGGCGGGCCGCCTCGACGTGGACCGGATCGCCCGAGAGATCGGTGCTGTCGAAGTACTCCAGGGTGAAGCTCGCCGTCTCGTCCCCAGACGTCATGAGCGCCATGTCCATCGAGGGCAGACCCCGGTCGATGCGGCAGCCGACCTCGTAGGACAGATCAACGTCGGGCAGGCGCTCAGAAAGGGCCTCGAGCAGATTGCGCCGGCGATGGGGCGTCACTTCCGAACTGCCGCCCCCCATGGCCATCCCTCCGGCGTTGGGGCCGATGACGGCGATGCTCGAGACGCCGGGTGTCCTGGAAATGCCGGCGGCCGCGGTGGAACCAAGGATGGGCAGGAGGCCGTCGTTGACCAGGAGGACGGTGCCCTCGGCGGCCACGGCTCGGGCGACGGCCCGGTGCTCGGGCCAGTCCTCTTCGCGCTCGGGTCCGCGCTGGTAGGTGCCGTCGAGCATCCCGACCCGCTGCATCAGCTGCAGCATGTGGCGCACCTGGCCGTCCAGGACGGACTCGGCCAACGTGCCCTCGCGCACGGCCGCGCCCAGGGTGGCGCCGAGCCAGGCCGAGGGTCCCGGCATCTCGAGGTCGAGGCCGGCTTCGGCGGCAGGCCCGGTCGAGTGCGTGCCGAACCAGTCGGACATGACCAGCCCGTCGAAGCCCCACTCGTCGGCGCAGGATGCGACCGAGCAGGTCGGGCTGCTCGCAGCAGTAGACCTCGTTGACCTTGTTGTAGGCGGTCATCACGGACCAGACGTGCGCCTCCTGTACGGCGGCTTCGAAGGCGACGAGGTGGATCTCCCGAAGGGCGCGCTCGTCCACCTGGGCGCTGATCGTCATCCGCTCGTGCTCCTGGTCGTTGCAGGCGTAGTGCTTGATGCAGCAGGCCACCCCGTGGCGCTGCACGCCTCGCACGTAGGCGACGGCGATGCGGGCGGTCAGGCGCGGGTCCTCCGAGTAGGACTCGAAGGTGCGGCCGGCCAGCGGCGTGCGGGGAATGCAGACCGTGGGCCCGAGCAGGACATTGACGCCCTTGGACCGGGCTTCGGCGGCCAGCACCTCGCCCATGCGCTCGACGAGCTCGGGGTTCCAGGTGGAGCCGATGGCCATGCCGCAGGGGAGCGAGAGCGAGCGGCGCCCGGTGAGGCTCTCGCCGCGTACCCCCGAAGGGCCGTCGGAGACCTTGAGTGACGGGATGCCGAGGCGCTCGACGGGCGGTACGAACCACAGGCTGGAGCCGGCGGTGAGGGACGCCTTCTCATCGAGGGTCAGACGTTCCAGCAGGTCGTCGATCTGGGACGAATCGGACGCGGTCGGGTTTGTCGGCGTCGTCGGCGATTGGTCAGGCGTCTCGGGCATCTCCTACCTCCGCTCCGTTGTTACCACGCCCCACCGAGAGGACGCCGACGTGCCGGCTCAGTCGAGGTTGGGCGCTGGTGCGGCTGGCGCTGCTGGTGCCCGGTGCCGTTCAGCTTGCTGGCGCCGACCGACGCGACACGACGAGGCCGGAACAACTCGTGACGGAAGGGCGACGAGATGGTGACGGGCGGGCAGCCCGAAGGGCCGGAGCCGCTGTGTCCGTCGACCCGTCGACCCGTCACGCGACCCGTCGACCCGTCGACCCGTTGGACCATCGGGCCGATCAGCGGATCAGCCGGTCGGCCCGGTCCAGAGGGGTTCGGGGATGTCGAAGCCGATCCCGGCGCCCCAGGCGTTGCGGTACGAGACCTCGTGCACCGGGCGCCGTGCCGCCACGCCCCACGTGCCCGTCGGGTAGCCGAAGCTGACGGTCCCCGAGAGGACCCAGCCCTGGTCGGTGGGCACCTCGAGGATCTCGAACGTCTCGGTCGGATGGAAGAACTGGAGCAGCGCGGTCAGGCAGCTGCCCACGCCCTCCGCCCGGGCGGCCAGCATGGCGCTCCACACGGCCGGATAGATGGAGCCGCCGGTCGGGTCGTGCTGGCTGAACGGGAACAAGTAGAGGGGTACGTCTTCGAAGTGGTCGGCCAGCCACTGAGCGGAACGCTGGACCTTGAGCACCTGGATCGACTCGGGCGCGTCGGGGTTGGCGTGGGCGGCGGCGATCTGGTCCTTGTAGATCGACTTCCACAGCTCGCCCATGGCGTGCTGGTAGAGGGGCGCCAGGGCGGCTTTCTTGGCGGGATCGTCCAGGAGAAGGAAGCGCCAGTTCTGCTGGTTGCCGCCCGAGGGGGCCCGGACGGCCGCATCGAGGATGCGGGCCTGGACGTCGTGGGGGATGGGGTCCGGGCGGACCCTGCGCATGGCGCGGCGTCGTGTACAGCGCCTCGTGGAGTTCCATGCCCGGCGACATTAGGTCGCCCTCGGAGGCGGCGTCGTGGAGCGTGGGCGTGAAGGTCTGCGCCGGGCCAGCCGACGGCGACGTGGATGGCCCGGCGACGCCGGCGTGCGAAATGGCGCCGGAGCGGGCGGTCACCTCGAGGGTGACGGCGCAAAGCTCAGGCGGTTGCACCCTCGTTGAGCAATTGCAGACGATCGATCGCCTCGATGTAGTCCTCGACCATCCCGAGCACCACGTCCCGGGTGCGGCGCACGCTCGTCGCCTGCCCGATCACCTGACCGGCCGGGTTGAAGTTCACGTCCCGCGCTTCCTCGGGGTAGGCGTGCCCCCGTGACACGCAGTCGATGGCCACCATCATCTGCAACGGCATCCCCAGCGGCTTCGGGTTGCCCGGCGCCTCCCAGGCGTCGGTCCAGTCGTTCTTCAACAAGCGGCACGGCTTGCCCGTAAAAGAGCGCGAGCGCACCGTGTCGCGCGATGTCGCCTTCAAATACGACTCCATCTGCTTGGGCGGCACGTCGGCCTCCTCGACGGTGAGCCAGAGCGAGCCGGTCCACACGCCGGACGCGCCCATCACCATGGCGGCCGCCATCTGGCGCCCCGACCCCACGCCACCGGCGGCCAGCACGGGCAGCGGCGCCACTGCGTCGATCACCTCGGGCCACAAGACGATGGAGCCCACGTCACCGGTGTGGCCCCCGCCCTCGGAGCCCTGGCAGATCACGATGTCGACCCCGGCCGCCTTGTGGTTCAGCGCGTGCTTCACCGACCCCGCCAATGCGGCCATCAGCATCCCGTGCTCGTGCACCTGCGCGATGACGTCGTCAGGAGGCGTACCGAGCGCGTTGGCCACCAGCTTCACCTTGGGGTGCTGCAGAATCACCTCGACCAACGGTGCCGCCGTCGCCGCCGTCCAGCCCAGCAGCTCGCGCCGGGGCCCGCCGTCGATCTCGGGCACGCCGTGGTCGGCCAGGATCTTCTTGGCGAAGGTGCGGTGCTCCTCGGGGATCATGGCCTTCAGCTCGGCCTCGAGCTTGACCGGGTCGATCTCGTCCATGCCCTCGTACTTGCCGGGGATCACGATGTCGACGCCGTAGGGGTTGTCGCCCACGTGCTCATCGAGCCAGGACAGCTCGACCTCGAGCTCGTCCGCCGAGAAGCCGACGGCGCCGAGCACGCCCAGACCGCCTGCGTTGCTGACGGCCGCGGCCACGTCGCGGCAGTGGGTGAAGGCGAAGATGGGGAACTCGATCCCGAGACGATCGCAAAGTTCGTTGTGCACCGGTGAGACCTCCTGACTGGGCAGCCCGGTTGGGCGGCCAGGGGCGTACGTCGGGCGGCGGCCGAGGCCTTCCGGCCGGCCGGTTGCCCGGGGCCCGCCCCTGGCAACTAGAACAGATTCTACTTTTTGACGGGCGCCCCTGCAGGTCTGAGGATCGTTCCGGAGGCCGGAGCCGAGCCTGCCCGGTTCGGCCTGGGCCTGCCTCGGCTAGGCCGGTCCGGTCAGAGGGAGGGCCGCTCGGCGTCCGCTCGCCTCGTCCTCCTGATCGGCGAATTGGGTGCGGTAGAGCTCGGCGTAGAGCCCGTTCTCGGCCAGCAGATCCGCGTGGGCTGCCCCGCTCGACGATGCGGCCGTCGTCGACCACCAACAGCTCGTCGGCCTCGCGCACGGTGGAGAGCCGGTGGGCGATGACGAGGGAGGTCCGGCCACTCAGCGTCTCACGCAGAGCACGCTGGACCGCTGCCTCCGACTCGGAGTCGAGGTGGGCGGTGGCCTCGTCGAGCACGACGATGTCGGGTGCCTTGAGCATCAGGCGGGCCAGGGCCACCCGCTGCTTCTCGCCTCCCGAGAGCCGGTAGCCGCGCTCGCCGATCACCGTGTCGAGCCCGTCGGGCAGATCGGCCACGATGTGACCGATCTGGGCCTGCTCCATGGCCCGGAGCACCTCGGCCTCGCTGGCCTCGGGTCGGGCGTAGATGAGGTTGGCCCGCAGGGTGTCGTGGAAGAGGTGGGGGTCCTGGGTGACCACGCCCACCACGTCGCGGAGCGACGCCATGGTGGCGTGGCGCACGTCGATGCCGCTCGATGCGGACCGCGCCGCCCGTCACGTCGTAGAGCCGGGGCACCAGATTCGAGATCGTCGTCTTGCCCGCGCCCGAGGGTCCGACCAGCGCCACCATGTGTCCGGGCTCCACCGAGAACGAGACGTTGTGCAGGACCTCGTGGCGCAGGCCCGACTCCAGGACGGCCACCGACTCGAGCGAGGCCAGCGAGACGTCGTCGGCGCTCGGGTAGGTGAAGCTGACGTTGTCGAACTCCACCGAGGCGTTGCCGCGCCCGATGGGGACGGCGTCGGGGTCCTCTTGGATCATGGGGACGATGTCGAGGACTTCGAAGAGGCGCTCAAAGGAGACCAGGGCGGTCATCACGTCGAGGTTGACGTTCGAGAGCTGGGTCAGCGGCCCGTACAGGCGGGTCAGGTAGGCGGTCAGGGCGACCAGGGTGCCGAGCGACATGGCGCCGTGCTACCGTCGCCACGCCGCCGAAGCCGTAGACGAGGGCGGTGGCCAGGGCTCCCGTCAGCGTGAGCGAGACGAAGAACACCCGGGAGTAGGTCGCCTGCGAGATGCCGATGTCGCGGACCCGCCCCGCCTTCGCCTCGAACGTGGTGGCCTCGGCCTCGGGGTGCCCCAGCAGCTTGACCAGCATGGCGCCGCCCACCTGGAAGCGCTCCTGCATGACCATGTTCATCTCGCTGTTGAGGTTGTAGCCCTCCTTGGTCAGCGATCCGATGCGCTGGCCGACGAAGCGGGCCGGGATGAGGAAGAGCGGCACCAGGACCAGGGCGGCCAGGGTGATCTTCCAGTTGAGGAAGAACATGGCGCCGAGGACGATGACCACGGTGACGAAGTTGCCGACCACGTTGGAGAGAAGGTCGGTGAAGGCCTGTTGGGCGCCGATGACGTCGTTGTTCAGTCGGCTGACCAGGGCGCCGGTCTGGGTTCGGGTGAAGAAGGCCAGGGGCATGCGCTGGATGTGGCGGAACACCTTGGAGCGCATGTCGTAGATGAGGCTCTCGCCGATGTAGGCCGAGATCCGCCGCTCGGTGAGGACGAGGCCGGCGTCGATAACGGCGAGGACGGCCACCAGGACGGACAGCCAAATGACCAGGTCGGCAGTCGTGCTTGAGGATGCCGTTGTTGATGATGCCCCGCAGGATGAGGGGGGTGACAGCGCCGACCGCCGCGTCGAGGATGACGACGGGGATGAAGACGGCCAGGATCTTCCTGTACGGGACGGCGAACGTGAGCATGCGCCGGGCCGTGCCCTTCTTGACCCGGTGCGCCAGGACGGCCCGGTCCTGGCGCATGGAGCGCATGCCGCTCCAGCCGCCCCCCCGCCCAGCCCCCATGCCGTGTCCGCGCATAGCCATGGCTGCAACCTACCGTCGACCTTGCGACGGCTCTGTCGCAGGTCGGAGCTTCATCGTCCGTCCAACTCCGGGTCCAACATCGGTTGGCCCGGGGGACTCCCCGGGGACCAAGTGTGGGTGGGCGTAGGGACTGAGGTGGTTGGAGTGTTGTTTTCACGCTCCCGCGAGGAGCCGAGGAACGTGCCCGAAGCGCACGCTGGTCTGCCGCTCGGCTGGCGGCGGACTCGCAATGGTCATCCGCACACGGAGCAGCAGAGGGACGAGGTGCTTCCGCTGGTGGCCCGGGCCGCGACCCGGAGGCCGACCAGGACCTGCGGCGGGCCGTGCACCGCTGCCGCCGAGCCCACAACGCTGGAGGGAGTCCGACGAGGTCCTCACGAGTCGCTGGTCGAGGCCATCGTCACGGCTCGTCTGTCCGCCAGTTGACCCGAAGCACGGCGCGCCACATCGTGCCTGCCGTCCGGGACACGGCGCGCGCCGAGGGTGAGCCGTCGCCCTCGACAACTCGAGGCGGCGGTTCGGTGGTGCTAGCTGCTGGTGGCGGGCACGCTGGTGACGTGCACGGTGCCGCGACGCCTGATGAACGTAGTGACCAGGAACAGGATCGCGATGACCGCCATCAGCAAAACGATGGCGCCCATGATGTCGGCGCCCGTCATGACGACGTCGGATGCGCGTCCCGTAGGGATGTGGCCCGCCAATTGCTGTGTGGACCGCGCCCGAGCGAGTGCCGCACCGAGGCCGACGCAAGGGACGCGCCGCCCAAGAGGACATATCCGATGATGCTCCCGGCCGCTGTCGCCAACAGCGCGGCTCTTGAATTTATTTAGTCGCAAGTCCTACCGCCTCCCAACTAGAGCAAGGAATTGCTGTGTTTCGCCAAGTACTGGTTTCGCTCAACTCGATGCGCTCAAAAGCGCTTCCCTTGCCAGGGGTGAGTTCAACCAACCCTATGTAACAGCTAACGTTGCCGAGCACAAGGACGCCTTCACTCCATAATGTCAACATCTCTTCTGCCGGGCATCAATACGCGCCGGTACCGCGGATCATGGTCTTGGGGGTCTCGAACATGATCTTGAGATCCCACCAGAGTGACCACGAGCTGACGTAGAGGTAGTCGAGTTGGATCAGGTCGGTGCGGGAAAGGTCGTTGCGACCAGAGACCTGCCAGAGCCCGGTGATGCCGGGACGGACCTCGAAGCGCCGGGTCGCCCAGCCCTCGACCTGGGATTCTTCCGGGATGAACGGTCGTGGTCCGACCACCGACATGTCCCCCTTGAAGACGTTGACGAACTGTGGGATCTCGTCGATGCCGGTCTTGCGCAGGAAGGCGCCGAACCGGGTGATGCGGTTGGTCAGGGCCGCCTTGCCCCGCAGCTCGTGCAGGGGGCCATCGGTGGCCACGGACCGCGGTGCGATTTCGAGCTCGCCGCCGTCGAGAGCATGTCCATTGGTTAGCCCGTTGCCGTTGCCGTTGCCGTTGCCGTTGCCGTTGCCGTTGCCGTGACCGTTGGCGTCTGCACGGTCCACTGGCCACGGCCGCCGCCGGCTCCCCGGCCTTCTCGTCCGCGTCCGGCCGTCGGGCTCGACGGTCATCGAGCGGAACTTGTTCACCGTGAAGCGTTGTCCGTGTCGACCGAGCCGCACCTGGCGAAAGAACACCGGGCCGGGAGAGCTCAACTTGACCCCGATGGCCACCGCCAGGAGCAGCGGGGATGTGATGAGCAGGACGAGGCCGCTCACGAAAATGTCGAATATCCGCTTCATGAGCTGGTCCCACGTGCTCAGGTGCGGCTGGGCGATCTCGAGGAAGGGCATGCCCGAGAGGTCGCTGAGCTTGGATCGCCAGCTGATCAGCTCGAAGTAGCGGGGGACCATGTGCGATGTGCACGGTCTCGGAGAGGGCGCGGTAGATGTCGAGCACCTCGGGCGTGAACTGGCCGCTGGCGGCGACCAGGACCCGATGGATGTCCAGCTCGGAGCAGATCTGCGGTAGGTCGTCCAACCGTCCGAGTGCGCCGTTGAGCGGCATATCGACCTCGACGACCCGGCCGACCAGCGTCATTGCGGGGTCCTGGCCCACGCTCATGCATGATCCGGTCCACCGCCGTGCCGGATCCGACCACGAGCACCCGAGTCGTCGTGAGCGCGTGCAGGAAGTAGCGCAGGAACATGCGCCCGATGGTGATGACCACGACGCCGACGATGACCGCCGCCACGAGCTGGGTGGGGTAGGGCTCGGCCACGCCGAGGAAACCGTGGAGGAGCGCGCCGAGGGCCAGGGTCAGGACGCAGCCACAGCCGACGCCGAAGCCGAGCTCGCGCATCTCGAGGAAGGCGCTCGGCTGGAGGCGACGGCTCGTGGCCCGGTAGATGCCGCCGATGGCCAAGGAGATCACGACCGCCACCGGGAAGAACGAGTCCACAGTGAAGTTGTGGATCAAGTTCGCCCTGATCGTTCACCTCCAAGGGTGGAGATGTGGGAGAAGATGATCAGCGCAAGCGGCAGGGCGATGCAGGCACAGACGAAGTCGCTGCAGACCTGCATGAGCGAGAGCTCGCGATCCGAGACACTGCGGTAGGGCGAGGTGGCCCGATGCCGGCGCCGGCTCTCCCCAGGACGGTCGAGGTGGCGCGTGGATGCTGAAGTTTGCATCGTCAGTGTGTGCATTCGCCGCAGTCGACTCGACCGTGCTGGCCGTGCGACCAATGACCTTGAATTCCACCCAGGTCCTCCCGCGACTTTCCTGCCTGCCCTTTTGATGGCTCGACATTGACTAACGAAGAGCACGCCGAGGTCATCGAAGTACTGCTAATTCATAGATTCAGGCGCTGTCGGCGTACCCCGTGGAGGGAGAATTCGAGCATGGGTTGTCCAAGGAGACCGTCTGGTCTCGAACCGCCCTGTGCGAACCGGTTTGGTCTTGGGACCGTTTCGCCGCGCGTGGTCGACGCTTTCGAAAGCTTCAGTCGCGGACGCGACTTTCGGACGGATGGCGAGCGGTTCAGGTGGATTCGCCATGGTCAGTCGGCGGTTCAACGGGCGGGTCCCGCAGTGCTCGCGGGCCGGGTCAGTCCGGGGGTGAGTCGAGCCGGCCCGAGCCAGGGGCGATTCGGGCCGCGTTCAGTGCTCGTCCCGGGCGTCCCGGGCGTCCCGGTCGTCCCGCCCCCCATGGCATGCACGCCGCCGTCGACATGCACGATCTCGCCCGTCGTCATGGGGAAGAGGTCGCTGAAGAGGGCGATGCAGGCCTTGCCGACGACATCGGCGTCGTGCACGTCCCAACCGAGCGGCGCCCGCTCGGCCCACGTGTCCTCGAAGGCGGCGAACCCCGGGATGGACTTGGCCGCCATGGTGCGCACCGGACCCGCCGCCACCAGGTTGACGCGGATGCCGCGAGGGCCGAGCTCCTTGGCCAGGTAGCGCGAGAGCGACTCGAGGGCGGCCTTGGCCACGCCCATCCAGTCGTAGACGGGCCAGGCCACGCTGGCGTCGAAGTCGAGGCCGACCACCGAGGCCCCGCCGTCGGCGCCCGCCTTGGACAGAAGGGGCAAGAAGGCGTCGACCAGTGCCTTGAGCGAATAGGTGGAGATGTGGAAGGCCGCCGACACGTCGTCCCACCCGGCGGCGAACATGCCGCTGCCCAGGCAATCGGGCGGCGCGAAGCCGATGGCGTGGAGCAACCCGTCGAGGCGGTCCCAGCGGGCGGCCAGCGTCTCGCCGGCCGCGGCCAGCTGCTCGGGCGAGGTCACGTCGATCTCGAGCACCTCGGGCGGATCGGGCAGCTTGCGGGCCGTGCGCTGGGTGAGCGACAGGGCACGCCCGGCGCCCGACAGCACGATTTCGGCGCCCTCTTCCTGGGCCCGCCGGGCCACCGCGAAGGCCAGTGAGGCGTCGGTGAGGACGCCGGTGATCAGGAGCCGCTTGCCGTCGAGGAGTCCCACTGGGTTCCTGAGGTTATGCGAAGGTATGGCCGTGCACGTAGGAATCCTCGGGGGAACCGGGCCGGCCGGTCGCGGCGTGGCCGTCCGGCTGGCCGAAGCCGGCGTCCGGGTCACCATCGGCTCGCGCGACGCGGAACGGGCGGCGACGCGTGGCCGGCGAGGTCGGGGGAAGTGGCCGGACGATCGCCGCCATGCTCGAGGGCGCCGACAACGAGGGCGCCGCCGCGGCGGAGGTCGTGGTCGTGGCCACCCCGTGGGACAGCGCCATTCCGACCGTGAAGGCCTTGCGGGAGCCCCTGGCCGGCAAGGTGGTCATCTCCATGGCCAACGCCCTGGTCAAGGAGGGCCGCGAGATGCTGGCCCTGATCCCGCCCCGGGGCTCGGTGGCGGCCACCATCCAGGCCGCCATCCCCGATTCTCTGGTCTCGGCCGCGTTCCACCATCTCCCGGCCAGTGAAATGGAGAACCTCGACTCGGGGTTGGAAGCTGACGTGCTCGTGTGTTCGGACCACCAAGAGGCGACGGCGGCCACCGTCGGGCTGATCGAGCAGATGCGCGGGCTGCGGCCCCTCGATGCGGGCAGCTCAACCAGGCCGCGGCCATCGAGGCGTTCACCGCCGTCTGCATCACCCTCAACATCCGGCACAAGGCCCACTCGACGCTCAGGCTGGCCGGAATCTGACCGTGCGGCTGTACGACACGGCACGCGGGGAGGTCGTGGCCTTCGAGCCCGGCCCCCTGGTGACCATGTACTCGTGCGGCATCACGCCCTACGACGCGGCCCACCTCGGGCACGCCGCCGTCTACCTCTACTTCGACATGCTGCAGCGCCGGCTGCGCGACGCCGGGCACGACACGCGCTGCGTGCGCAACGTCACCGACGTCGACGACGACATCCTGCGCAAGGCCCGGGAGCTGGGCGTGCACTACCTCGACCTGGCGGCCGAGGAGATGGCCCGTTTCGACGCCGAGATGGGCCTGCTCGAACCTGCTGCCCGTCTACTCCGAGCCGCGGGCGACGTCGGCCATCCCCGAGATCCTCTCCCTCATCGGTGCCGCGCTCGAGGGCGGCCACGCCTACGAATCGGGCGGGTCCGTCTACTTCAGCGTGGCCTCCTTCGAGGAGTTCGGGCGGCTCAGCGGCTACGGGCGACCCCGCATGTTGGAACTGGCGGCAGAACAAGGCGGCCATCCAGAAGATCCCAACAAACGCGACCCGCTCGACTTCGTCCTCTGGCAGCCCTCCCTGCCCGACGAGCCGGCCTGGGAGTCGCGCTGGGGTCCGGGGCGGCCGGGCTGGCACATCGAGTGTTCGGCCCTGGTGCTGCGTGAGCTCGGGCGAGACGATCGACATCCACGGGGGCGGCCGGGATCTCGTGTTCCCGCACCACGAGTGCGAGACGGCCCAGTCCGAGTCGGTGACCGGGTCAGCAGTTCGTGCGGCTGTGGTTCCACGTCGGGCTGGTCGGTCTCGACGGCACCAAGATGTCGAAGTCGCTCGGCAACCTCGTCTTCGTCGGCGACCTCTGCAAGGAGTGGGACCCCGCGGCCGTGCGCCTGGCCCTGCTGGCCCACCACTACCGCCACGACTGGGACTGGCGCACGGGCGAGGACATGCCGGCGGCCGCGGCCCGGCTGGCCCTGTGGCGGAGCGCCCCGGACGGCCGACGGCGACGGACGGCGCCGGCGACGGACGCCGGCGACGGCGAGCGGCGCGGGCAGCGTCGCGCTGGCGCGGGTCCGCGCGGCGCTCGACGATGATCTCGACACGCCGGCCGCGCTGCGTGCCCTCGACGAGGAGGCGACCGCCGGCCGGCCCGTCGCGCGACGGGGCCCGGCTCCTCGGCGATCGAGCTCTGAGGCGTCGGTGCGGCGGCCCGCGCCGGCGCAGGGCGGCAAGGTCGGTCCAGTACCCTTGTGAGACCACAACGGTGTCCGGACCAGGAGCAATCCTCCGGCTGAGCAGAAGGAAGGGTGCACGATGCCAGGCGTCATCTCGGTTGACCTCCCCGACGGTTCACAGCGGGAGCTCACCGAGGGCACGACGGCGGCCGAGCTGGCCCATTCCATCGGCTCCCGCCTGGCCAAGGCGGCGGTCGTGGCCGACCGTCAACGGCCGCGAGGTCGATCTCAGCACCGAGCTGCACGAGGGCGACCTGGTGGCCATCGTCACCGACGAGACCGAGGCCGGGCGCGAGGTGCTGCGCCACTCGACCGCGCACGTGATGGCCCAGGCGGTGCGCCGCCTGTGGCCCGGGGCCAAGTACGCCATCGGCCCGGTGATCGAGAACGGCTTCTACTACGACTTCGAGCTGCCGCACGGGGCGCACTTCAGCGACGACGACCTGGAGCGGATCGAGGCGGAGATGCGAGCCATCGTCAAGGAGGACCAGCCCTTCGTGCGCTCCGAGCACGACCTGGCCGCCGGCCTCGAGATCTTCGCCGACCAGCCCTTCAAGCAGGAGATCATCACCGCGGTGGGCGAGGGCGCCGAGGAGGTCGACGCCGACGCGGTTCGGTGGTCAGCACCTACCGGAACTCCGACGACTTCGTCGACCTGTGCCGGGGCCCGCACGTGCCCTCGACCCGGCGCCTGGGCCACTTCAAGCTGATGCGGGTCGCCGGCGCCTACTGGCGGGGCGACGAGCAGCGCGAGCAGCTCCAGCGGATCTACGGCACGGCCTGGGAGTCGGAGAAGGCGCTGGCCGCCTACCTGCACCAGCTCGAGGAGGCGGAGCGGCGCGACCACCGCAAGCTCGGGGCCGAGCTCGACCTCTTCAGCTTCCCCGAGGAGATCGGCTCGGGCCTGGCCGTCTTCCACCCCAAGGGCGGCACCATCCGCCGCCTCATGGAGGACTACTCGCGCCAGCGCCACGTCGAGGCGGGCTACGACTTCGTCAACTCGCCCCACATCACCAAGGCCCACCTCTTCGAGGTGTCGGGCCACCTGGACTGGTTCGCCGACGGGATGTACCCGCCGATGGAGCTCGACGGCGGCACGCAGTACTACCTCAAGCCGATGAACTGCCCGTTCCACATCCTGGTGTACCGCAGCCATCAGCGGTCCTACCGGGAGCTGCCCATGCGGCTCTTCGAGTTCGGCACGGTCTACCGCTACGAGAAGTCCGGCGTGCTCCAGGGGCTGACCCGGGTGCGCGGCATGACCCAGGACGACGCCCACATCTTCTGCACCCGCGAGCAGATGGACGCCGAGCTGGTGCGCACCCTGCGCTTCGTGCTCGACCTCCTGCGTGACTACGGGCTCAACGAGTTCTACCTCGAGCTGTCGACCAAGCCGCGAGGGCAAGGCGGTCGGCTCGGACGAGGACTGGGAGGTGGCGACCGAGGCGCTGCGGACCACCGCGCTCGAAATGGGCCTCGAGCTCGTCATGGACGAGGGCGGCGGTGCGTTCTACGGCCCGAAGATCTCGGTGCAGGCCCGCGACGCCATCGGCCGGACCTGGCAGATGTCGACGGTGCAGCTCGACTTCCAGCTGCCGCAACGCTTCGGGCTCGAGTACGTGGGGGCGGACAACGCCCGCCACCGCCCGATCATGATCCACCGGGCCCTGTTCGGCTCGGTGGAGCGGTTCATGGCCGTGCTCATCGAGCATTACGCCGGCGCGCTGCCGACCTGGCTCTGCCCCGAGCAGGTCCGGGTGATCCCGGTGACCGACGCCCACGTCGACTACGCCCGGTCGGTGGTGGCGGCCGCCAACGACGGCCGGCCTGCGGGCCGAGATCGACGAGAGCGGCGAGAAGCTGGGCGCGCTGATCCGCAAGGCCAAGCTGGCCAAGATCCCCTACGTGCTGGTGGTCGGGGGCGACGACGTGGCGGCGGGGACGGTCGGGGTGAACCGGCGCGGCTGGCCGACCAAGCCCGAGCAGGGCGTGGCCCTCGACGACCTTCGTGGCCGAGGTCGACGACGAGGTGGCGCGCAAGGGCCTGCCCGAGGACCGGGCGCCCGACGCCGGCCGACGCCACGCCGTCGCCGCCGGCAACGCAGGCCGAGGCCTGAACGGAGCGGGCACGCCCGGTGAGCCTGGATCACCTGTGGGCCGGCTGGCGGCGCGACTACATCGTCGAGGCCACCGAGCGGGAACGGGCGCAGGGCCTCGACCCACGACCCGGCCGACTGCGTCTTCTGCCGCCTGGCCGCCAGCGGGCCACCGTCGGAGGACAACCTGGTGGTGTGGCGGGGCGAGCTCACCTTCGTGGTGATGAACGCCTACCCCTACGCCAGCGCGCACGTGCTCGTGCTGCCGCTGCGCCATGCGGCGACGCTCGGGGAGCTGACCGAGGCCGAGTCCGCCGAGCTGTGGTGGGCGGCGCAGCGGTCGGTGGCCACGATTGAGCAGGCGTACGACCCCGACGGCCTGAACATGGGGGCCAACCTGGGCCGGGCCGCCGGCGCCGGCATCCCCTCGCACGTCCACCTCCACGTCCTGCCCCGCTGGTCGGGCGACACCAACTTCATGACCGCGGTGTCCGAGACGCGGGTGTTGCCCGAGACCCTGCAGCTGTCCTGGAAGAGGCTCACCGACGCCTGGCCCGGATGACGGCGCGACGGCGCAGACGACGCGGGCGTCGGGCTCGGTGCCGTAGGCACCCGCCCGCCGGCGGGCGGGGGCGGGGGAGACGATGACGTCCCGGCGCCGACGGCCGACGGCACGGCCCGACCCCGCCGACGACGCCATCCCGACCGCCGCCCACCGACACCGCCACCAGCCGCCACCGCCCCCCGCCCCGCCTGGCGCCGCCTCCTGCGCAAGGCCTGGCCCACCATCCGCATCCTGGTCGGCTTCGGCCTGGTCGTCCTCGCCCTGTGGGTCCTGTCCTCCAAGGACTCCGAGCTCTCCGGCTTCACCGGCGTGCTCGATCATCTCAACTGGTGGTGGGTCCCCCCCGCCTTCGCGGTGGAGATCGGCTCCTACGTCGCCTTCGCCGCCATGCAGTGGAACCTGCTCATGGCCGGGCACCTGCGCCCGCCCTGGTGGACCCTGCTCAAGCTGACCTTCGGCTCGCAGGCGCTCACCAACTCGCTGCCCATCGGCAACGCCGTGGCCACGGTCTACGGCTTCCGCTGGTTCCGCCGCTTCGGGGCCGACAACACGCTCGCCGTCTGGGCCCTGGCCGGGACCCTGGTCGCCGCGGTGGTCAGCCTGTCGCTGGTCGCCGTCATCGGTCTGGCCCTGGCCACCAGCCAGGGCGCCTCCTACGACCTGGTGCCCGTGCTGATCGGCGCCTTCGCCGTCGCCGTGGCCATCGGTTCCCTCTTCGTCTACGAGCGCCCGCTGCACGCCGTGCTCTCGTTCGGCCTCAAGGTCTCGGTGAAGCTGACCGGTCGCCCCCGCGGCGACACGCACGACGAGGTCGAGCGGGCCATGGCCTGGATGACCGCCGTCCGCCTCAACTGGAGCCAGATCGGACGGGTCGTCGGGTGGGGGACCGACCAACTGGCTGCTCGACTGCGCCTGCTTCGCCATGATGTTCAAGGCGATCGGCGCCCCCATCCCGTGGACCGGGCTGCTGCTGGCCTACGGCGCCGGGCAGCTGGCGGCCACCCTGCCCATCACGCCCGGCGGCCTCGGCGTGGTCGAGGGCTCCATCACCGTCGCCCTCGTCGCCTTCGGCGGCGCCGAGACCAGCACCGCCTACGCCGTGCTGCTCTACCGGCTCATCTCGTTCTGGTTCATCCTCGTCCTCGGCTGGGCTCTTCATCGGCGAGATGGCCCTCGAGGTCCGGCGGGGCCGCTGGAACCGGGCCGCCCTCGAATCGACGGTCGAGGCCGGGCCCGAGGCCTACGCCGCCACCCGCCGCCGCCGCTTCCGCGGGGGGCCGCCGCCAGCCACCCGCGCCGACCCGCGCCGGCACGCGTCCGCAGGAAAAGGTCGCGCCCGATGACGCGTCGCTCCCGATGCAGGCGGCTGCGCCGCGCCGCCCGGCTCCTGCCCGCCCTCCTCCTGGCGGGGTCGCTCCTCGCCGCCTGCTCCTCGGCCCGGAGCCACCCGGGGACGTCGGACGAATCGTGCTACCTCGCCCTCCCGACGGCCGAGGACGCCGTCGGCGCGCCGGCCCACACCCACCCGCACCTCGAGGGCGTCCGCAAGTTCACCGTGGCCGGCCTCAAGGGTCCGGCGCCGCACCTCTACGCCAAGCTCAAGGACGAGCTACCGGGCCAAGCAGGCGGTGTGCCTGGTCGCCTACACCGGCCACTTCGAGCGCGGCCAACGTCGTCCAAGCCCTTCGGCCGGTCGACCGGTTCACTGGCCGTCGTCGCCGTCAAGACGCCGGGCAACGAGCTCATCGGGACGCTGATCCTCGCCCACCTCCCGGTGAACTTCGACCACACGCACCCGTTCTGAGCCCGACCGAGCCGGTCGGAGTTAGCGCCTCCGTCCACCTTCGGGATCGACGCCATCAGGTGCTCGGGCACCGGGTCGTAGTGGTCGTAGACCACGGAGAAGGACCCCCGCCCGCCGGTCAGCGCCCGCAGGTCCACGGCGTAGCGGGTCAGCTCGGCCGTCGGCGCCGTCGCCGTCACCTTCTGGTAGCCCTCCACGTCGGCCGCGTCGGTCCCGACGATGCGGGCCCGCCGCGACGAGAGGTCGCCGAGCACGTCGCCCTGGCACTCGTCGGGGATGGTGACCTCCAGCCGCGAGATCGGTTCGAGCACCACCGGCCCCGCCTCGGCCATGGCGGTCCGGATGGCCAGCGCGGCGGCCATCTTGAAGGACACCTCGTTGGAGTCGACCGAGTGCGCCTTGCCGTCGTCCACCGTGACGGCCACGTCGACCACCGGGTAGCCGTAGAGCCCGCCCCCGGCGAACGTCTCGAGCACGCCCTTCTCGACGGCCGGGATGTACTGGCGGGGGATGGCCCCGCCCACCACCTCGTCCTTGAACTCGAAGCCCGACCCCCGGGGCAGCGGCTCGAGGCGCAGGTGGCACACGCCGAACTGCCCGTGCCCGCCCGACTGCTTCTTGTGCTTGCCCTCCGCCGCCGCCGCCGCCGTGATGGTCTCGCGGTAGGGGATGCGCAGGTCCTCGCGCTCGACGTGCACGTTGCACTTGCGCTCGAGGCGCTCGAGCGTCACGGCCAGGTGGACCTCGCCCGAGACGCCCAGGATGGTCTGGTGCGTCTCGTCGTCCCGGGTGACGCCGCAACGAAGGGTCCTCGTCGCACAGCCGCTGCAGCGCCGACATCAGCTTGTCGTCGTCGGCCCGGGTCGCCGGCTTCACCGCCACCGAGAGCGCGGCCGGCCGGCAGCGACGGCGGCACCACGCTGATCGGCTGGCCCTTCACGGCCAGGGTGTCGCCCGTGTGCGTGCCGTTGAGCCGGGGCACGGCGACGAAGTCGCCCGCCACCGCGGCCGACACCGCCGACCCGGCGTGGCCGGCCAGCGACTGCAGCGCGTGCAGCCGCTCCTCCTCGCGGGTCCGCGTGTTCACCAGCACGGCGTCGGCCGCCAGCGTCCCCGAGACCACCTTGCAGAGCGACATCTTCCCGGTGTGCCCGTCGTTGTAGGTCTTGGTGACCGTCAGCACCGTCGGCCCCGAGACGTCGCAGGCCACCTCGACCATCTGCGTCGGAGGAGCCGGCCGTCGCCATGCACGGGGGGCCGGGACGCCGGCGGCGGGCACAGCTCCTCGATCAGCCGCGCCAGCCGGTCCACCCCCACCCCACTGTGCGGCCGAGCAGCACAGCACCGGGAACACGGCGCCCGACGCCACCCCGCCGGCCAGCGACTTCTCCAGCTCGGCGTAGTCGATGGTCTCGCCGTTGAGGTAGCGCTCCATCAGGTCGTCGTCGCCCACCACGATGCCCTCGACCAGCTGCTCGTGCACGGTGTGCTCCTCGTCGACCAGGTCGTCGGGGATCGGGTCCCTCGTGACCGGTCGGCGGTACCGTGCCGTCGACGGCGCTGCCGGCCGCCGGCGTGTCGTAGTGGGTGGCGGTGTCGTCGAGCAGGTCGATCACGCCGTGGAAGTCGGCCTCGTGCCCGATGGGCAGCTCGACCGGGGCCACCCCGGCCCCGAAGGTGGCCCGGATGTCGGCCAGGGTGCGGTCGAAGTCGGCCCGCTCGCGGTCGAGCTTGTTGATCACGATGACCCGGGGCAGCCCGAGGCGGGCCGCCGCCCGCCAGGCGTCCTCGGTCTGGGCCTGCACGCCGTCGGTGGCGCTCACCACGACGACGGCCAGGTCGACGTTGGCCAGGGCGGTCAGCATCTCGCCGGCGAAGTCGGCGTACCCGGGTGTGTCCAGCAGGTTGACCTTGACCCCGTTCACCTCGAAGGAGGCCAGCCCGGTCGAGATCGACAGCTGGCGCGCCATCTCCTCGGGCTCGAAGTCCATCACGGTGGTGCCCTTCTCCACCGACCCCCGGCGGGGCAGGGACCCGGTCGCCGCCAGCAGGGCCTCGGCCAGCGTGGTCTTCCCCGCACCGTGATGCCCCACCAGGGCGACGTTGCGGATGGCGGTCGGGTCGTGTGGCACCTGTTCCCTCCCAATGTACGGCGTGTGACAAAAGAGTGTACGGCCGGCCCCGCCGGGCTCGCTCGGGCACTCATGTGCCGCTCGTCGAGCCTGTCCGCCTGCCCTGACGGGCCACAGCCCCGACCGACGCGCCGGACCACTGCGCCGGGGCCGGCCTCAGTCCCCGCCGGACCCCGTCGGTCCCGGCCGGCCCGACCCCGGCGCCGACCGCAGGGCGGCGATGCCCGGGTCGTAGGCCCGCACCACCGACAGCCGCCAGAACACGGCCAGCGTGTCGATCAGCAGCGACCACACCGCCCGCACCGAGATGGTGCTGGTGAAGCGCTCCTCGATGCGCACCGGCGCCTCGACGATCTTCGAGTAGCCGAGCCGGCGGGCCACGACGAGCAGCTCGAGGTCCAGGGCGAAGCGGCTCTCGCGGAGCAGCGGCAGCACGTCGGCGATCACGGCGCGGTCGACCAGCTTGATCCCCACCTGCGTGTCCTTCACATTGAGCCGGAAGAGCAGATGGATCAGGTGCTGGTAGCCCCAGGAGTAGAGCCGGCGCAGCGGGGGATAGTGGACCGACGACTCCGGGGTGGCGCTTGCTCCCGATGATGATGTCGGGCCGCTCGGCCTGCATGACCGAGACGAAGGGGGCCAGGAACTCGGGGGAGATGTCGCCGTCGGCGTCGATGAAGCCGAGATACCGCCCCCGCCCCATCGCCAGTCCCTCGCGCAGCGCGTGCCCCTTGCCGACGTGATCGAACTCGAGGCGGCGCACGATGCTCTCGGGAAAGCCCTCGAGGGTGAAGGGGCTGCCGTCGGTGGAGCCGTCCGAGACGGCGATGATCTCGAAGCGCATTCCCGAGGCGTCGAGCACCCGCACCATCTGGGCCACGGTGGAGCGCAGGCGCTCGCCCGGGTTGTAGTAGGGGACGACGATGGTGACGTCGAGGGTGGGGTCCGGCAGGACGGGCACGTCGACGCGTCCCGCGCTTCTCGCCGCGCTCCTCGGCTCGGACACCGGCACCATCACCTCACGTCAGGTCACGCCTCAGGCCGCAACGCCGTGGAACGCTATCCGACCCCCGTGCGGAGCCGGTTCCGCCCAGCGTGGCCAGGGATCGGTACCTCGGAGCCGCCGAATCCGAATCCGCAAGCGGCCGTTGCGGTGAGTCGGGCGCTCGACGTTCGGGGCTCTGGGCGGTTGAGGGCGTGGGCTGACCGCGCCGAGAGGTCGCGCCGATCGGGGCACGTCACCCTCTCTGACCTGGTGAATTGCCGCACAGCTGCCGCCGGACCGCCGCCGGGGTCGGGACCTGAGGGGCCGGAAGACCCGAAGTTTCCGCGGCGCGATGGTAAACTCTTGCAAACAGCAGCGGCCCCTGTCCCAGGGCCGGCGCACGACGAGGAGCTCCATGTTCGACGGTCGTTGGCGAGCTGCGGTCGATCGGTCCACCGGTCCGGTCGGGACGGCACTGCATCGCCGGGGTGTCACCGCTGACGTACTCACGGCGACCGGCCTCCTGTCCGCCACCATCACCGCCGTCCTCATCGCGACGGGCCACCTGCACTGGGCCATCGTGATGCTGATCGTGACCGGGCTGCACGACCTCCTCGACGGCCCGGTGGCCAAGGCGGCCGGCACGGCCTCGGTGCGCGGCGCCTTCTTCGATTCGGTCACCGACCGGGTGGCCGACGCCGTCCTCATGTTCGGCTGTGCCTGGTACCTGGTCGACCGGGGCGAGGGTCACCTGGCTCTCCTGCCCATGGGCATCCTGGCGCGTGACCGCCCTCATCTCCTACGAGCGGGCCAAGGCGGAGTCCCTCGGGCCTCTCGGCCCGGGGCGGGCTGATGGAGCGAGCCGAGCGCATGATCCTGCTCGGCGTCGCCCTGCTGAGCGCCTCCATCTTCGTCCCCGTGCTCTGGGTCCTCCTGGTGCTGGTGTCGGTGACCGCGGCGCCCGGTTCGTCAAAGTCTGGAACGCCGCCTCGGGCAAGGACGAGGTCATCCGCCGCCGCATCGAGGCATGGCGTGAGGGCCGGGTCGATTCGCGCTGGCGGACCTGGCGCGAAGGGCGCGCAACACCAGCCGGCGTGCCCCGGCGTGACGTGGCCACCCGGCGCACCAGCACCGCTGGCGCGCCGGTCGGCCGCTGGCGGGCCCGGCGCCAGGAGACTCCGAGCAGCCGGTCCGGTCGTACGCTGCGGGAGCGCCGCCGCGCCGCCCGGGGTCACGGGCAGAGCGGCGGCACGGGCCGACCGAGCAGCGGTCGCCGCACCCGGACCACGCCCGGGTCGCCTTCCTGATCCCGCCGCGGCCGCCCCTTCTCGCCGCGCCTCGATGATGTTCCTCGACCGATGAGCTTGCGCTGGCGCTCCGACCGCCAAGTACCTGACCTACCGGGGGCTGGGCGAGGCCATGGGCCGTCTGCCCGGCGCCGATCGCCTATGGCGCGGCCTCTGCCGTGTCGCGCGTGATGGCCCTGCGCGGCGGTCGCCGCCCTGGCCATGAACGAGCGCCACATGCGGCGCGTCCTGGCCAGCGAGTGCGTGGACGGCGTCGAGCCCGATGCCGCGCTGGTCCGCCGGTTGAGCCGGCGCACCTTTGCCGAGTACGCGCGCTACTGGGCCGACGGGTCGCGCCTGCCCTATCTGAGCGAGCGCGACCGTACGGGCCAAGTTCCGCCTCGAGTCCGGCGATGACCATCTGCGGGCCGCCTTTGCCCTCGGGCGCGGCATCGTGATGGCGCTGCCCCACGTGGGCAGCTGGGAGTGGGGTGGCGCCTGGTTGGCCCTCGAGGGCATGCCCATGACGGCGATCGTCGAGCGGCTCGAGCCCGAGGAGCTCTTCGAGTGGTTCCTGGGCCAACGCGCGGGCATGGGGCTCACCGGCATCCCGCTCGGCGAGGGCTCGAGCTCGGGCCTCCTGCGCGCCGCTCAAGGACGGGCAGCGTGGCCGGGCTGGTGAGCGACCGCGACCTGGTCGGCAACGGGGTGGAGGTCGAGTTCTTCGGCGAGAAGACGACCCTGCCCGGCGGCGCCGCCACCCTGGCCCTGCGCACGGGCGCCCCGCTGCTGCCGGTGGTCGTCTATTCGGGACCGGGAGATTGGCACACGGGCGTGGTGCACCCGCCGGTCGACACGACGCGCCACGGCTCGTTACGCGACGACGTGACCCGGGTCACCCAGGAGCTGGCCCGCATCTTCGAGGGCGACATCCGCGCCCATCCCGAGCAGTGGCACCTCTACCAAGCCCAACTGGCCCAGCGACCGGGAGTACGAACAGAAGTCCAGGTCAAAGGCCTAGGAGGCGGCGGACTGGTCTCAGCAGTTCTCAAGAAATCATCCTCGACTCCGAAGGGTGTGACCAAGTCCTGTTCAACTTCGCTACCGGATCTGGCCCGAAGAAGAAGGGCGGCAAGCTCGAGATCATCGGCTGGTGGCGTCCCCCACGGTTCATGCGGGCTCTCGGCCCACGGCCACCTCGCCCATGGTTTCCTCAGGATTCTCGCTGCAGAGGGTCACCGCCCACGCTTCAGTTCAGGACCGTGAATTTCGTGGCGCTCACGCCGGTACCGCTCGGTGTCGTGACCTTGATCTTGCCGCTGTTGGCTCCAGACGGGACGGTAAATTTGAGCTTGGTGGCGGTGTCCTTGCTGATGGCTGACGCCACCCCGTCGATCGTCACCGAGCTGGCGTCCTCCAGCGCATTCCCGGTAATGGTGACGCTTGTCCCCACCGCACCCGAGGTGGGGCTGAAACTCGCCAGCTCGGGTGCCGGCACGGTCACCCTTCTTATGGTGTTGTCGTCGGTGGTGAACCAAAGTGCCCCATCAGGGCCAGTGGTGATGCCAACGACGTTCCCGGCGCCAGAGTAGGTGGAGACGGTGCCGGACGTGGTGATCCTTCCGACTTCGCCGTTGTCGTTCTCGAACCACAGCGCGCCGTCAGGCCCAGCGGTGATCGATCCGGGATAGTAGATGGCGCTACTGGTGAAGCGGGAGATGGTCCCGGTCGTGGTGATTCGCCCGATCGAGCTGTTGCCGGCGCCGTAGTCATTGGTGAACCAGAGCGCTCCGTCAGGCCCAGCGGTGATGCCCTCCGGGTGTTTGACACCTGGCCCCGTGAAGGCAGTGACCGTTCCCGACGTGGTGATCCTCCCGATCGATCCTTGACCATGCTCTGAGGGTCCATAGAAGTTGGTGAACCACAATGCCCCATCGGGCCCGGCGGTGATGTCCGAAGGCGCAGAGATATTCGGCGAGGTGTAGTTCGTCACCACCCCGGCGGTGGTGATCCGGCCGATCGAGTTGTTGCCCCAGTTGGTGAACCAGAGCGCCCCGTCGGTTCCGGCGGTGATCCACTGCGGCTCCTCGATGCCGGTGCCGGTGTAGTTGGTGACCACCCCGGCGGTGGTGATTCGCCCGACCGAGTTGTTCCCCTCATTGGTGAACCAGAGCGCCCCGTCGGGCCCGGCGGTGATGTCCCAAGGCGCAGTAGATGCTCGGACCGGTGTAGTTGGTGACCACCCCGGCGGTGGTGATCCGTCCGATCGAGTTGTTGTCGAGGTTCGCGAACCACAGGGCACCATCGGGTCCCGCGGTGATCCCATATGGATAGTCGATGCCGGTGCCTGTGAAGTTGGACACCGCCCCGGTCGTGGTGATCCGGCCGATCGAATCACCCGAGAAATTGGTGAACCAGAGCGCTCCGTCGGGCCCGGCGGTGATCGACACCGGATCGTCGATGCTCGGATCGGTGTAGTTGGTGACGACCCCGGCGGTGGTGATTCGCCCGACCGAGTTGTTGCTGGTGCCGTAGTCATTGGTGAACCAGAGCGCCCCGTCGGGCCCGGCGGTGATCGACACCGGACCGTCGATGCTCGGATCCGTGTAGTTGGTGACCACCCCGGCGGTGGTGATCCGTCCGACCGAGTTGTTTCCCTCATTGGTGAACCAGAGCGCCCCGTCGGGCCCGGCGGTGATCGACGTCGGATGGTCGATGCTCGGATCGGTGTCGTTGGTGACCACCCCGGCGGTGGTGATCCGTCCGACCGAGTTGTTCCCCTGATTGGTGAACCAAAGCGCCCCGTCGGGCCCGGCGGTGATCGACGCCGGCTCGTCGATGCTCGGATCGGTGTAGTTCGTGACCACTCCGGCGGTGGTGATCCGGCCGATTGAGTTGTTGACGAAGTTCGCGAACCACAGGGCACCATCGGGTCCCGCGGTGATCCCATATGGTTCGTTGATTCCGGTGCCGGAGTAGGTGGTCACCACTCCGGCGGTCGTGATCCGCCCGATCGATCTGCCGTAGTAGTTGGTGAACCACAGCGCCCCGTCGGGACCGGTGGTGATCGATGCCGGATTTTCGATGCCGGGGCCGGGGTAGGTGGTGACCACCCCGGCGGTGGTGATCCGTCCAATGGTGTTGTTGTAAAAGTTGGTGAACCACAACGCCCCGTCCGGGCCGGTGGTCACATCTTGCGGTGAGTCCATCCCGTACGCCGCGATCGACACCACTCCGCCACTCCCGCCCGCCGTCGCCACGAGGGGCGACAGCAGCGCTTGGCCCGTCATCGTCAGCAGGACGCTCAACAACGCCATCGGGATCAGCCACCAGCGGTTTCGCATCGGCGCTCCAATCAGGAGACTCACAGGAAATCCCCCGGAGGCCTACCACAGTCTGGTTGTCGAGTGCTGTGTCCTGCCGTGGCATCCGTACGTTGGCGCGTCCCGCCCCCCACCCTCGCACTTCGTCGCCCGACCCAGACCTTCGTGGTCACACCGGCCCCGGGGTGCCCGACACTTTTTCAAGCGAAATCCTCGCGAAAAGCGTGACAAGAGCCGCCAAACCAACCTCTGATTCGCGGTCGACGCCCGGCCGCCGGCATGTTGTTGCGTACGGCGGCTGAGGGGGTGACCACCTGACCACCATGATGCTCCGTGGGCAGGTAGCTCTCCAGTCCTCAATCAGTCCTCAAATCAGTCCTCAGAATGCAGGGATATGCGGCGTAGTCGGGAGTAAGGCACAGTAGAGAGATGGCTGGTCAGAAGGCAGTTCCGATCCGCGGTCCCCGGTGGACCATGGTGCCCCCTCTGTACCAAGCCGAGTGGCCCAGCGATCCGCGCTAACCCGGTCATGAGGATCGCCATGGTCTCGCCCTATGCACTGAACCGCCATGGTGGCGTGCAGGGGCAAGCGGTCGGCCTGGCCCGTTCGTTGCGCCGGCTCGGGCACGAGGTCGTCGTCGTCGGCCCGGCCGATCCGGACCCCGCCTTGGGCGACGCCATCGGCGACCACTTCGTCGTGGGGCACCCGACAGGCGTGCCCACCAACGGCTCGGTGGCTCCGGTCGCTCTGTCGCCCGCCGCGCCGCTGCGGGCCGAGCGCTTCATCCGCACCGGCGGCTTCGACGTGGTGCACGTGCACGAGCCGCTGGCCCCACTGATCGCCTACGGCCTGGTGCTGCGACCGCCGCCCGCGCCGATGGTGGCCACCTACCACCGGGCCGGGGTCAGCCGCGCCCTGGCCCCACTGCGCCCGTTGGCCTCGCTGGTCGGCCGTCGCATGCAGATCCGGGTGGCCGTCTCCGAAGCGGCCCGGCAGACCGGACTGCAGGCGGGGGGCGGCCCCTTCGAGGTGCTCTTCAACGGCATCGAGGTGGCGCGCTTCGAATCGGCGTCGCCGGTGCATGATCCACAGGGCCGTCCCGTCGTCGTCTTCGTGGGTCGCCACGAGCAACGCAAGGGCCTGTCCGTCCTGCTCGATGCCTTCACCATGGTCGAGGAGCCCGCGGTGCTGTGGGTGATCGGCGAGGGCCCGGACACCGAGGCCCTGCGCCGGCGCGCCGCACCCTCTGACCGCGTCGAGTGGCTGGGCCCGCTGTCCGACGAGGAGGTGGCGGCCCGTCTGGCCGGTGCCGACGTGCAGAGCGCTCCCTCCTTGCACGGGGAGTCGTTCGGGCTGGTGCTGCTCGAGGGCATGTCGGCCGGGTGCGTCGTCGTGGCCTCCGACATCGACGGCTACCGCCAAGCGGCCGGTGGGCGGGCCGAACTCGTTGCGCCCGGAGACGCCCACGCCCTGGCCGAGGCGCTGCGCCAGGCCCTGGCCGACGCCGCAACCGGGACGGGACGGTCCGCTCCCGCGGCGAAAGAGGCGGCGCGCCAGCATGCCCGGGCCTGGTCGATGGACATGCTGGCCGAGCGCTATGTCGAGCTCTACCGGCGGGCGATCACCGCCGCCTGAGGAGAGTCCGCCGTCGTCCCCGACCTGGTCGACGACCGGGTCGCCGGGTCTGATCGGCGCCACGGTCTGCCGTAGGCTGGCCTTTCCATGGCCGAGCAGAGCGACAATGCGCAGACACCGGCTCGCCCCGCGGGCGAAAATGGTGCGGGCGGTGGCAACCGGGGCGGCGGAGGCGGCGTCCCCGGTAGTCGGGTGGAGGCGGCGCCCCTTCGGGTGGAGGCGGCAGCAATCGCAACCGGAACCGCAATCGCAACCGCAACCGCAATCGGTCCGGCGCAGCCAAGTCGGGCGGCGCCAGCGGCGCCGGCCGGCGGTGCGAAGGGCTCGGGTGGAGGCCAGAGGAAGGCGCCGAGCGGGAGCCAGCGCCAAGGCGGTGGCGCGAACCGCAGCGGCGCGAACCGGTCCCGCTCGCGTCCGCCGTCGGGTCAGGGCGGGGGTCAGCGAGGTGGGCCGTCACGCGCCGCGGTCGCCGTCGCCCCGGCTCCCTTGCCCGCCCTGCCCGTCGACGAGCACCCCGGCCTGGGTGCGGCCCGGGTCTCGCCGGGCGAGGTGGCGTCGAACCGACGCCGGGCCGTGCGCATCTGCGCCCTGACGGCGGTCTTTCCGGCGATCCTGGTCGGGGTGCTCCTGGCGGTCGTCGCTGCACATCGTGCTCGGCATCGTCGCCTTTGTGATCGTCGGGGCCGCCCTCATGTACGGCCTGTGGCGCATCGCGCCGTCGATGGCGATGAAGCGGATCGGGCGGTACCCGTCGAGGAGGACGACTACCCGCGCCTCTTCAACGTCACCGACGGCCTCTGCGCCACCTTCGGTCTGGCCATGCCGGCGCTCTACGTGCTCGACGACGACGTACCCAACGCCTGCGCGCTGGGCCGCGATGCCCGTCGTTCGGAGCTCGTGGTGACCTCGGGTCTGCTCCGCCGGCTCGATCCGATTCAGCTCGAGGGTGTCATTGCCCACGAGCTGGCCCACGTGAAGCGAGGCGACAACGGCGTGTCCTGCGTCGGCATCACGCTCGGGACGTTCCTCGGCGGCGAGCGCACGCTCAGGCGTTGCGTGGGGGAGAACCGGGAGTACCGGGCGGACGTCGTCGGTGCCTCGGCGGTGCGCTATCCGCAGGGGCTCCTCGAGGCCCTCGAGATCATGATGGCGGGGCCTGCCCCGGCCGCGGGGTCGCTCTTCGCCTCCCCGGCCCGGTTCGGGGCGACCCGGTGGGTCTGGATCGATCCGTTCGTCGGGCATCGGGACGATTCCATCGTGCCGGGCGATCTCGACCGCACCTCGGTCCGGGCCGCCGCGCTCGCACGAGTGGTGAGGAGGGGCCGTCCTCCCTCGTAGACTGGGCCACATGACGACCGGAACCTTCACCGTGAAGCGGGGGCTGGCGGACATGCTCCGCGGCGGCGTCATCATGGACGTCGTCACCGCGGAGCAGGCGAAGATCGCCGAGGACGCCGGGGCGGTGTCGGTCATGGCCCTCGAGCGGGTCCCGGCGGATATCCGACGCGACGGTGGCGTCGCCCGCATGAGCGACCCCGCGCTGATCGAGGGAATCATCGACGCCGTGACCATCCCGGTGATGGCCAAGGCTCGTATCGGGCACTTCGCCGAGGCCCAGGTGCTGCAGTCGCTCGGCGTCGACTTCGTCGACGAGTCCGAAGTGCTCACGCCGGCCGACGAGGCGCACCACATCGACAAGTGGACGTTCACCGTGCCGTTCGTCTGCGGGGCCACCAACCTGGGCGAGGCGCTGCGCCGCATCAGCGAGGGCGCGGCCATGATCCGCTCCAAGGGCGAGGCCGGCACCGGCAACATCGTGGAAGCCGTGCGCCACCTGCGTTCGATTCTGGGTGACCTCCGCGCCATCACCCAGGCCGATTCCGCCGAGCTCTACGGCTGGGCCAAGGAGCTGCAGGCTCCGGTGCAACTGGTGCAAGAGATCGCGTCGACGGGCAAACTGCCCGTGCCCTTGTTCTGTGCCGGCGGTATCGCCACCCCGGCCGACGCCGCGCTGGTCATGCAGCTCGGGGCAGAGGCCGTGTTCGTGGGTTCGGGCATCTTCAAGTCGTCGGACCCGGCGCGCATGGCGTCGGCCGTCGTCGAGGCGACGGCGCACTTCGAGGATGCCGAGCACGTGGCCAAGGTCTCGCGCGGCCTGGGCGAGGCGATGCGCGGGCTCGAGGCATCACAGTACGGCGAGCATCTCGCCGACCGGGGGTGGTAGCGGGCACCCAGGCGCACCGCCGACAAGACCCGGAGCCGCGGGTCGTGATCGGTGTCCTCGATCTCCAGGGTGACGTGCGCGAGCACGTGCGGGCGCTCGCCGACGTGGGGGCGGAGGCCCGCCTGTCAAGCGGCCGGTCGACCTGGAAGGGGTGGACGGCCTGATTCTGCCGGGCGGCGAATCGACGACGCTCTCCATGCTGCTCGAGTCGACCGGGCCTCTTCGACGCGCTGGCCGAACGCTTGGCCGAGGCCGCGCTGCCCGTGCTGGGGACCTGCGCCGGCCTGGTGCTGGTGGCCGACGAAATCCTCGACGGGCGGCCCGATCAGCGGACCTTCGGTGTCCTCGACGCCGTCGTCCGGCGCAACGGCTATGGCCGCCAGTTCCAGTCCTTCGAGACCGACCTGGTGCTGGGTTCGGGCGAGGGTCCTGCCCTGCCGGCCGTGTTCATCCGGGCGCCCCTGGTGGTTTCGACCGGGCCGGAGGTCGAGGTGCTGGCCGTAGCACGAGGGTGCGCCTGTCCTGGTGCGCCAGGGCACGGTCCTGGCCTCGGTCTTCCACCCCGAACTGACGCCGGACCGCCGTATCCATCGGCTCTTCGCACAAATGTGCGGTCTGCCGAGGCTTGAGCCGAGCGATGGGTATGCGCCGCTACGTCCTCACGGTCATCTGCCCGGACCGGGTGGGCATCGTGGCCGCGGTCACCGGCCTGCTGGCCCGGCTCGGCGGTTCCGTGCTCGAGGCGGCCCAGCATGGCGACCTGGCCACGGGGATGTTCTTCCTGCGCATCGAGATCGCAGCCGACAGTCTGCCGAGCGGGATCGGCCCCGACGAGCTGCGGGCGGCGTTCGGGCCGACGGCAACCGAATTCGCCATGGAGTGGAAGCTGAGCGACACCGACGTGCCCAAGCGGGTCGTGCTGTTCGCCAGCAAGGAGGACCACTGCGTGGCCGACCTGCTCTACCGCTGGCGGTCCGGAGAGCTCGAATGCGACATCCCGTCCGTCATCGCCAACCACGAGGATCTGCGTGAGTTGGTGGAGTGGTACGGCATCCCGTTCCGATGGGTGCCGGTGGGGACGGAGCCGGCTGCCAAAGAAGCGGCGTTCGACGAGCTGTCCCGCATCGTCGACGAGGAGCGGCACCGACGTCGTCGTCCTGGCCCGCTACATGCAGATCATCCCGCCGGCCATGTGCGCGGCGCGCCCGGGCGGCATCATCAACATCCACCATTCGTTCCTGCCCTCGTTCGCCGGGGCCCGCCCGTACCAGCAGGCGTTCGACCGCGGGGTCAAGCTCATCGGCGCCACCTGTCACTACGTGACGGAGGACCTCGACGAGGGACCGATCATCGAGCAGGACACCCGGCGCATCGACCACGCCGACTCGCCCACTGAGCTGCGCCGCGTCGGGCGCGACATCGAGCGCACGGTGCTGGCCCGCGGCGTGCGCTGGCACCTCCAGGACCGGGTGCTGCTCAACGGGAACAAGACCGTCGTCTTCACCTGAGTACCCTCCGCCGGGCCGGGGGCGCTGCTCAGACCCCCGTCACCGCCCACCCGTTACCCCCACCTGTCACCGCCCACCCGTCACCGGCGAGCCATCCGCCCTGCGCTGACCCGACGTCGCGAACCGATCGGGGGGACATAGCGTCTCTTTCTCCGTGAGGGTCTTGCGTGTCGTTGTCGGCGCCGTCGTGTTGAGCGTCGGCGCGCTCGCTGTCGCCCCGACCCGCAGCCTCGCCGGTGGTGCGTCGCGCCAAACCCCGATGAGTCTCAGCCGGTCGGGTCACGTCTCGTACCAGGGTTGTCCCGCCAGGTCCGTCGAACTCACCGTGACGGTCCCCGCCCGCGCCTTCGGGCTCGGTCAGGACGTTCGGTACACGGTGCGCCTGCACAACCTCAGCGCCAGGGAGTGCCTCGGCGCAGCGCAGTCCGGCCTCCAGCCCGGCCCGCGCAGCCCGGCCCTGCCCAGCCCCTCCCTGCGTGGGTCGCTGTCGTTCGTGCTCGGACCCTGTGGCTCGTTACCCCTCGGGGTCACGAATGCTCGCGGCGAGCGCGTGTTCCCCAACACCGGCGGCATTTCTTGCCCCTTGCTCCTCGGACCCCCTCTCTTCGGCCATGCGACCGTGCGCATGACCGGGACGTGGGACCGAGTCGAGGGAGGTCTCCGTCCGGCTCGGATCCCGACCCCGGCACCGCCCGGTCGCTACCGCCTCGTGGTGGGTGGGGTCGTCAGCGTGCCCTTCACCCTCACCAACGCCCTCCCACTGGCCGCCTTGACCACCAAGGACTCTGTCGCGCCCGCGTGAGTCACGGCGCGGACGGGCAACGCACCGAGAATCTCGCCCCCGCCCCGGCGGCGAGATTCCCGCCTGAGGGCCCGTCATGGCGGCGGGCTCGGCCGGCGACGAGCTCAGGCCTTGGTCCGGCGCGCCCCCGGATACACTCGGGGGTCCGCCGAGCGCGGCCGAAGCCCAGGCAGGAGGCCTGCCGGCCACTCCCATCGGCTGGGGAAGGAACGAGGCAGGAGCTATGTCGGGTCACTCGAAGTGGGCGACCACCAAGTACCGCAAGGGCGCCCAGGACAAGGCCCGGGCCAAGGTGTTTGCCAAGTGCATTCGCGCCATCGAGGTGGCGGCGCGCGACGGCGGGGGAGATCTCGACGCCAACGCGGGCCTGCGCACGGCGTTCCAGAAGGCCCGCGCCGCTTCGGTTCCCATCGACACCATCGAGAAGGCGATCAAGCGGGGGACCGGGGACCTCGAAGGCGTGCGCTACGAGTCCATCAACTACGAGGGATACGGCCCCGGTGGCGTGGCCATCATGGTGGAGACCCTGAGCGACAATCGCAACCGCACCGGCGCCGAGATGCGCAACCTCTTCTCCCGCAACGGCGGGAGCATGGCCGAACCGGGCGCGGTGGGCTGGCAGTTCGAGCGCAAGGGCATCGTGACGGTCGGTCTCGACAATGACGAGGACAAGGTCATGGAGGTCGCCATGGAGGGTGGCGCCGAGGATCTTTCGAGCAACGGTGCGGCCTGGGTCGTCACCAGCGCGCCGGGTGACCTCGAATCGGTGCGCCTGGCGCTCGACGGCGCCGGCATCGCCCCCGAGTCGGTGGACCTCTCGCTCGAGCCCACCACGCTGGTTCCGGTCGCTGACGAACCCGAGGCCAAGAAGGTGCTGCGCCTGCTCGAAGCCATCGACGATCACGACGACGTGCAGGCCGTCCACTCCAACGCCGACATCCCCGACGAGGTCATCGCCTCCTTCGAGGGCTGAACCGGGCGACCTCGGCCACCGGGCCGGGTCCACCTTCTCGTCGGTACCCCCGGCTATCCTGCGAACAGATGTTCGTATTGGGCATTGACCCTGGTCTGTCGCGCTGTGGTTATGGATTGGTCGGCCGCGCCGAGGAGAACGGTGCCTTGGTGGCCAAGGCGGCCGGGGTGCTCGAGACCGATCCTGCCGGGGCGTTGGCCGAGCGCCTGCTGACCCTGTACAACGAGCTGACCAGCCTGGTGACCGATTACGAACCAGACGTCGTGGTGGTCGAGCGCGTGTTCTTCCAGGTGAACGCCAAGACGGCCATGTCTGTCGGCCAGGCCAGCGGGCTGGCCCTGGTGGTGGCGGCCGCGGGTGGCTGCGAGGTGGCCCAGTACACCTCGAACGAGGTGAAGCAGGGTCTGGTCGGCTACGGCGCGGCGACGAAGGAGCAGGTGCAGCGCATGGTGGCCAAGGTGCTCGGACTCGGCGCCCTGAGCGGTCCGCCCGACGTGGCGGACGCCCTGGCGCTGGCCGTGTGCCACCTGACCACCGTCCCCCTGCGCCGGGCTGTCGACGCCGCGTTGTCGGTCGAGGAAAGGAGCGTGAGGTGATCGGGTTGTTGCGCGGACCGGCCGTCCTGCGGACGGGAGAGGGCGAAGTCATCGTCGATGTGGGCGGGGTGGGCTATCGGGTCACCGTGACCCCGGCAACGGCGGCCATGCTGGTCACCGCGGGCCCCAAGGTGGACCAGACGATCTACGTGCACACCCACGTGCGCGAGGACGCCATCGTGCTCTACGGCTTCGCGCACGACGACGAGCGCCGGTGTTTCGAGGTGCTGGTCGGTTCGCACGGGGTCGGACCGGCGCTGGCCCTCGCCATCATGGCCCTGCTCTCGCCGGCCGCCCTGTCGACCGCCATCCTCGAGGACGACATCGAGACGCTGTGCACCGTTCCCGGCGTCGGCCGCAAGACGGCGGCGCGGCTGCTCATCGAGTTGAAGAGCCGGCTCGAGCTGCCGGACCTCTCGTTCGGCCACGACGGGCGTCGTCTCGAACGGCACCGACGCGGCGCGCCCGGCGTCGCGCACGGCGCGCTCGGAGGCCCGCGCCGCACTGAACGAGCTCGGCTACGCCCCCGACGAGATCCGTGGTGCTCTCGACGGGCTGCGCGACGATGTGGGCGTGGAAGAGATGCTTCGGCTGGCCCTGCGCGAGCTGGCCAGCCGGTGAGCCCGCGGGCGCGCCGGGAGGTGCTGGCCACCGACGACGAGGCGCCCGAGGGCACCGACGACGGCGATGTGGTCGACCGGCGCGTCATCGACCCGACCTCTTCGGACCGCGAGGAGGAGATCGAGGAGGTCGGCCTGCGCCCGCGCTCGCTCGAGGAGTTCGTCGGCCAGGCCCAGCTGGTCGAGCACCTCGGCATCGTCTTGCAGGCGGCCCGCCAGCGTCACCAGGCGGTGGACCACATCCTCTTCGCCGGCCCGCCAGGATTGGGCAAGACCTCCCTGGCCAGCATCGTGGCCACCGAGATGGCGGCCGGTTTGCGCATCACCGCCGGTCCCGTCCTGACCCGGGCCGGCGATCTCGCCGCGCTGCTCACGGACCTCCAGGACGGCGACGTCCTGTTCATCGACGAGATCCACCGGCTGCACCGTTCGGTCGAGGAGATGCTCTATTCCGCCATGGAGGACGGGCGCCTCGACATCCTGATCGGCAAGGGGCCCACGGCACGCTCGATCCGCTTGGAGTTGCCCAAGTTCACCTTGGTCGGCGCGACCACGAGGACCGGTCTCGTCTCGGGACCGCTACGTGATCGCTTCGGTTTCGTCGGCCGCCTCGACCTCTACGCGCCCGAGGACCTGCGAGCCATCGTGGAACGCTCGGCCCGGATTCTGCGTGTGCGCATCGACGAGGAGGGCGCCACGCGGATCTCCGAGCGGTCCCGGGGTACGCCCCGGGTGGCCAACCGGCTGCTGCGACGGGTACGCGACTTCTCCGAGGTGCGCGGGGACGGGTTCATCGACGGGCGCACGGCCAGCGAGGGGCTCGAGCTCTTCGGGGTGGACGGGCTCGGGCTCGACAAGGTGGACCGGGCCATCCTCGTCACCCTGTGCACGCGTTTCGGCGGCCAACCGGTCGGCCTGACCACGCTGGCCCAGTGCGTCGGCGAGGAACCCGACACCATCGAGGACGCCTACGAGCCTTTCCTGCTCCAGAGCGGACTGATCCAGCGCACCTCCCGGGGCCGGGTGCCCACCGACCGGGCCTGGGCCCACCTCGGGCAGCAACGCCCCAGCGTCACCGTCGACCGCCCCGCTCTTCTAGAGACTGCTCGGGGCCACCCGGTCAGCGCGGTCAGCGCGGTTCACCGATCGATCTCCCATGGGGTACCGTGGTGGCGTTGCACCACGAGACGAAGCGAGGTGACCTGATGGCAAGCCCGATGAGCCAGCGTTCGCCGCTGATCGCGCGCGGTCCGGTCCTGCCGATGGTCTCTGGTGCTGCCGCAGGAGGGAGGACCCGCATCGCCGGGCCCGACCTTCGCCTCACGGGCCACTGACGCCGGCCCGCCACCCTCACTTCAGCTGAACGCCGGCGCCGGCCTCGCGGCCCGCCGCTGCGCTGCTTCCGTCGCACCCTCGCGGTGCGCCCCGTATGTCCATCAGTTACGACCCTCCAACCAGGAGAGCCCCATGGGTGATCGCACCCTCTTTCCGAACGCATCGACCAAAGCCACCCTGGCCTATTGCTGGAGCCAGATGCGGCCCGACCGCGCCGCCTTCGCCGGCTGCTGCGGCGCCATCGCGCTCGGCACGCTGGCCAACGCCGTGGCCGCGCCATTGATCTTTGCCGCTCTGCTCGGGCGGCATCTCCGATCTGGGCGCCAACCATTCGGATCTGTCGTCCTTCACGCCGCTCATCGTCGCCTACGCGTTGCACCCTCGTGGCGGCCACGGTCTTCGGCCGCATCGGTGGCTGGCTGAACTGGGGCGCCACGCTGCGTTCCTTCGGCCGTGCCATCAACCACGGCTACGACCACCTGATCGGACTGAGCCACGCCTGGCACACCGACCGGCCCTCGGGTGAGGTCATCGCCGACCCTCGAGACGTCGACCTGGGCCTTCGTGGAGCTGATCGACGCCATGGTGTGGGGGATCCTTCGGATCTCGGTCACGACCATCGGTGCCATCGTCGTGCTCGGCATCGTGGCCTGGCCCGTGGCCGCTGGTCATGACGGCACTGGTGGGCGTGTTCGCGCTCGTCCTCGTTCCGGCGCTTGGACCGGGTGGTGGCGGCCGAGAAAGGCTTCTCCGACGCCCACTCGCGGGCGACCGGCGTGGTGGCCGACACCATCGCCAACCTGACCACGGTGCGATCTCAGGCCGCCGAGGACCGCGAGAAGCTGCACGTGGACCGGCTGGTGGGCGACTCGATGCGGGCCGACCTTCGGGCCCGGCGCGTTTTCACGACCACCCGCATCCAGATGGAGTCGGCCATGGCCTTCTTCAACTGGGCGGCCGTGGCCGTGGGCGTGGTCCTGGCGCTCCATCACGTCGCCGCGGCCGGGGTGGTGTACCTGATCCTCTTCTACGCCACCTTCGTGGGGACGAGCCTCGAGGAGTCCTTCGAGTTCATCCGTCTCATGTCGCGGGCCATCGGACGCTGCGCCAAGTTCGCCGGCATCGCCCTCACCAAGCCCGACATCGTCGATGTGCCCCAGGCCCCGGAGCTCGTCGGTGCCGAGGGGGCGGGTCGAGTTCGACCACCTTCGCTTTGCCTACGGCGACGGCGCGCCCCTCTTCGACGGTCTCGACCTGTCCATTGAGCCGGGCGAACACGTCGGCCTGGTGGGACCGTCGGGTTCGGGCAAGACGACGCTGACCAAGCTGCTGCTGCGCTTCGCCGACCGCGACGGGGGAGTGATCGCCATCGACGGGCAGGACATCGCGCAGGTGACCCAGCACTCGCTGCGGCGCCACATCGCCTACGTCCCCCAGGAGCCCCAGATGCTGCACCGGACCATCGCGGAGAACATCTGTTACGGCCAGGACAGCGAGACGGCGTCGACATGGAGCTCGTGCGCGAGGTGGGCAAAGCCGCCTACGTGGACGAGTTCGTCGAGCGACTCCCCGAGGGCTACCAGACGGTGGTCGGCGAGCGCGGGCTCAAGCTGTCGGGGGGCCAGCGCCAGCGTGTGGCCATCGCCCAGGCCATGGCCAAGGGCGCCTCGGTGCTCGTGCTCGACGAGGCCACCTCGGCGTTGGACTCGGAGTCCGAGTCGCTCGTCCAAGAAGCCCTGTGGCGGCTCATGGACGGGACCACGGCCCTGGTGGTGGCGCACCGGCTGGCCACCATCGCCCGGCTCGACCGCATCGTGGTCCTCGACCAGGGGCGCGTCGGTCGAGCAGGGCACCCATGCCCAGCTGTTGGCGCGCGGCGGTGTCTACTGCCGGTTGTGGGAGCACCAGTCGGGCGGCTTCCTGGCCGCCTGACCCGTCGGGTGCGGCCTCTCCGGACGGTCGTCAGGCGGGTCGGGAGGCCGCCGCCCGTCGGGACACGCGGTGCCCGACGCGATGACCATGGCCCCGATGGGGCGATGGCGCGAGCCGTAGCCAGCCGAAGAGCGAGTAGAGCAGAGGAGCTGCCGAGCACAGGAGATGGCCGGCCGCCGTCCGTCGAGGCGGGCCCGGGAGACGAGCTCGAGCGCGGCGATGCCAGGACGAGGGCGATCCGACGAAGTTGACCACCCAGAGGACGGGGTCCGAGAACACGTGTGGGTCACCGGCTGTCCTGCATGGTGCGCAGGTCGGCGGGTTCACCTGGAGCGTGAGGACGAGCACCATGGCGACGAGCCCCAGATGCCGAGCCCAGGCAGGCCGCGCCACCGTAGGGCCGCCGGCCCGGTCACGGCACCGCGGTCAGGCGGTCCGGGCGCGACCCGAAGGAGCGGAGCGGGATGAAGACGCGGAAGGTGGTCGCCCAGCCCGGCGTGTCGCGATGTCGACGAATCCCTCGTGGGCTTCGGCCACCGACTTGGCGATGGCCAGGCCGAGGCCCGTGCCGGGCACGCCCATCTCGAGCGAGGAGGCCAAGCGGTAGAAGCGCTCGAAGAGTTGGTCGCGCTCGGTCTCGGGAATGCCCGGACCCTCGTCGAGGACCTGGACCCGTCCGTAGGAGTCGACGTTGTCCACGATGACGCGCACCCGCCCGCCGCGGGGTGAGAACTTGATGGCATTCGAGAGGAGGTTGCCCAGCAGCTGGTGCAGCCGGTTGGCGTCACCGAAGATCGGCGTCTCCTCGCCCGGTTCGATGGACAGCACGACGCCGGCCACCCGGGCTGAGGTCTGGATGGCGTGCACCGCCTCGTCGGCCAGGCTGGTAGAGGTCCAGCTCGGCGAAGGCGACCTTGAGCCCGCGCCCGGCACCGGGGTCGGTCAGCAGGTCCTCGGCCACCCGCTGGAGCTGCTCTGCGTTGCGGTCGATGGTGGCGAGCATGCGCACCTGGCTCTCGGTGAGCTCGGACTGCGCGTCGAGCAGGAGCTCGATGAAGCCCCGGATCGACGTGATCGGCGTCCGCAGCTCGTGCGAGACCGTGGCCACGACGTCGTCCTTCATCTGGGTCAGCTCGCGGAGCCGGTTGTTCTGCTCAATGAGGGACTGCGTCACTTCCTTCTGGATGGCGAAGAGGCGCTCGCGGTCGGCGGCGAGCTCCTCGCGTTCGGTCACGTCGATGGCCACCACGACGTAGCCCCCGGTCGAGGGGGAGAGCACCTCGCCGAACTCGGTCTCAGGCTCGGCCGGCCGCTCCTCGACGTCCCGCTCGACCTCGTCGAGCGCCTCCTGGTCGAATGGGGGATCCGGCGTCGGCAGCGGGCAGGGCGCGCACCCGGACCACGCAGCGCCGCTGTTGCCCGTCCTTGCGGGTGGCCGTCCAGGGCACCTCTGCCGCCGCCTCGGCGTCGACCGGGGCCAAGCGCGGTGCGCATGGAGTCGATGGTCTGGCGACGCTCGTCGATCTGAGCCGGGTCGATGAAGTCGGCGATGGAGTGGATGCCGACGACCTCGGCGGCCCGGTAGCCGAGGAGCTGCTCGGCCCCGGCCGAGAAGAAGGTCACGGTGCCGGCCGGGTCGACGCCCATGATGGCGCTCCCGGTGGCGGCCCGCAGGAGGGTCTCGAGGCGGTCACGGGCGTAGTCGGCCTCCCGGGCGTTGCGCCGGGCCATGCGGGACTGCTGGGCCAGATCGCCCAGGACGGCCCGGTCCCGCGAGACCATCGTGTAGACGGTCGAGGCGACCAAGGTGGTGACGGTGGCCATGACCGCCACCTGGCGCCACTCGATGAGTCGGGTACTTGGGCGGTCCCACCATCAGGAGTGGGACGAGCAGGGCCAGGTCCATGCAGAAGAGCCCGACGAGGAGATGGAAGCCGGCGCCCGTAGAGGGCCAGCCACACAATGGGGAGCAGGTACATGACGATCAGCCCCGAATCGCTGCCACCCTGGGCGTCCCGGATGATGGCGATGACCGCGATGTAGCCGATGGGGATGACCAGCCAGGCCCAGTCGGGCAGCCGCTCCCAGGGCAACAGGAAGGCGGCGGCCACGAGCACGAAGAAGATGACGCCGGCCACCCCGACCTCCCGGCGGGCGTGGTGGGGGAACGGGACCAGGGCGACCAGGACGGTGCCCGACGGCGACCAGGGCGAAGACGGCAGGCGGACCCGCATCGATCCCGAAAAGCCGATGGGCAGAGCCGTGCCGGGCATCTGCAGATCGCGACGCCCGGGTTGGGTGGTTCGGGTGGAGGGGCTCTCGCTCACCGGCCTCGAGATCGGTAGCGATAGCCGAAGCCCCGCACCGTCTCGATCGGCGAGTCGTCGCCTTCGTCCCAGCCCAGCTTCCGGCGCAGGCGGAGGACGGCGTACTTCACCCGGGAGGGAGCCAGTCCGCTCGGGTCGTCCCAGGCCAGCTCGATCAGCTGCTCGGACGAGAGCACCTGGCCCTGGTGGCGGGTCAGGGTGGCCATCAGGCGGTATTCGGTCGGAGTGAGGGCGGCACCGCCGACCCGTCGATGGTGACCTCCTGGTGGGCGTAGTCCACGTGGAGGATCCCGTCGTCGAAGGTGGTCACCGGGTCGTTCCGGGAGACCTGGCGGCGGCTGATGGCCTGGAGCCGGGCCAGGAGCTCGACCCGGCTGAAGGGCTTGGTCAGGTAGTCGTCCGCTCCCGCGTTGAGGCCGCGCACCTTGTCTCTTTCGGTACCGAGAGCCGTCAGCATGAGCACGGGCACGTCGCTCATGTCCCGGATGCGTTCGAGGACCTGCCATCCGTCGAGGTCAGGCAGGCCGACGTCGAGGACGACGATGTCGGGGTGGCTCTGGTGGAATTGGCGGACCCCGTCGCGCCCCTCCGTCGCCTCCGCCACCGAAAACCCCTCCCGCTCGAGCAGGGTCCTCAGCAACTGACGAATATCGGACTCGTCCTCGATGACGAGTACGGAGATATGGCCATCTCGCATTGATCGCAACTGTACCTGGGCAAATAGCGAATTAGCTGGTTATCCGAGCGAGATGAGGATACCCAGAACCCGCTGTAGAAAACACCTGGTGGCTCCAGAAATTTGCTTTCAGTGATCGTCTGAAATCAGCCGGGCGCGCGGCGGCGGCATCGCGACGTGCCGGATTGCTCGGCGACTCGATTCGGCGCCGAATCTGGTTCGGGCGCAATCCATCGACCCTCGCGGCAGTGCATCGGTCACGAAGACCAGCGCGAATCGAGCCCGCACTTGGAGCGAAAGGTGCGCCGGCCTCGAGTCATCGGCTCCCCCCGGATCACTCCGGCCGACGACGGCCAAGGCCGGCGCACCTTCCTCCCTGCTCCTCCCCCCGGTGTTCCCCCTGTGCGAGAATCCGTTCCCCTTCATCGGACTCTCACCTGGTCGCCCCCCTCCGAACGACCCGCACCGTGAGGTTGCTGTACTGATGGTCCGTACTTTGCTCACGAGGTGTCGCAGCCAGGGTTCCGCTTTGGGTTGCAGTCAGGTTGCACCCGATCGTTTTCGCAGTGAGGGCGCGCCCAGGGAGCGGGGTTCGCGCCCGTTGCTCCCGCCGGGAGGCGACTGCGTCGGGCACGGGATGCATGCCGACCAAGCCGGCGATCCGAGCAGGTCAGGCGCCCACTGGGCCGTGCCCGAAACGACAGCGACCGGCGAGGAGCGGCCATCGAGAGGGCGAGCCGCCCGAGGAGACCGGCAGCGCACGCACTAGGGTGGCGCGTCGCAACCCTCCAGGTTCAAGGATCTCTCAATGACAGCAACCATGGCGATCGCCCACTTCGTGCTCGCCGCAGCTTCCTCGTCGAAATCGCGCTCGAGCCCGCTCCTCACCCTGCTCGCCGCTCCTGGCCATCGGGGTCCTCGGCTATTTCTTCTTCATCCGTCCCCAGCAGCGCAAGGCGCAGGCCGCCCGCGCCGCCGCAGAGCTCGGGGATCGACGTGGGTGACGAGGTGCAGACCGTGGGCGGGGTCATCGGCACCGTGCTCGAGATCCACGGGGACCGCTACACGCTGCTCACCGGCGCCCTGGGTGAGGACGGGAACCTCGACGGACCGCAGCCGACCCGCATCGTCTTCGTGCGCCAGGCCATCGCCCGCAAGATCGAGCCGATCGAGGACGTGCGGGTGGAGGACGTGCGGGTCGAGGACGAGCCCGTCGAGAACTCGACCAACGGCAAGCGGAGCACGTCGACGGACGGGAGCGACATCGACGACGTCGGCGGCGACAACGGCGCAGTCGGTGAGCATCGCGAGGAGGCCGAAGAGGGGTGAGCCCCAAGTCGGGGGGACGATGCGCAGAAGCGGCAGCGGCGCAACCTGCTGATCAGCGTGCTGGTGGTGGTGGCGATCTCCATCGGTTCCTTTGCCGCGGTGTTCGCCGCCAAGTGGTCACCGCGGCTCGGCCTCGACCTGGCCGGCGGCGTGTCGGTGGTCTACACGGCCGAAGGCCACCACGTCAGCCAGTCCGACCTCGACGAGACGGTCAACATCCTCAACCTGCGCGTCAACGGCCTCGGCGTTTCGGGCGCCCAGGTGCAGACGACCGGCAAGAACCAGATCTCGGTCTCCATCCCCGGCGTGACCAATGCCCAGCAGGTGCTGGACCAGATCGGGCAGACGGCCCGCATGTTCTTCCGGCCGGTGCTCTGCTACGCGGCTATCCCGAGGCCGTGCCCAAGGGCTCGAAGGCCAAGCGTTCTGCCGCCAGGGGTCGAGAACATCCCGGCCTGCCAGTCGAACTAGCGAGCTCACCGCGGCGAACCTCGGACCATCAACACCGCCACCCAACAGTCCGACGAACAACATCGGCGCCCGACCCCAGTACGCGACCTCTCCGTCGACCGCGCGTCGAGAAGCCGAACTACGAGACCAGCACCGTGCTCCTGCCGGGGCTGGCGTCGAGCTGGCAGCGCCAACGGGGGCCATCGCTACGTGCTCGGCCCGAGCCAAATGACCGGGCCACGCCATCGGCAGTGCCACGGCCACGCTCAACCAGACCGGTCAGTGGGTGGTCGACTACACGCTGGCCGGCCAGGCCAACTCCGACCTGTGGGACAAGGTGGCCTCGGAGAACTTCCACCAGCTCCTCGGCATCGAGCTGGACGGCGTCGTGTACTCGGCCCCGATCATCCAGCCAGGCCAGAGCACCTTCAGCTCGTTCGACGGCAAGGGTGAGATCTCGGGCAACCTGACCCAGACCGACGCGCAGAACCTGGCCCAGGCCATGAACTTCGGCGCCCTGCCCATCACCCTCAAGGCGGCCACCTCCGAGACCGTCTCGGCCACCCTGGGCCACTCGGCGCTCGTCGCCGGCCTCGGCGCCGGCATCGCCGGCCTGATCTTCGTGCTCCTCTACGTCCTGCTCTACTACCGGGCCCTGGGCCTGGTCGTCATCTCGGGTCTCCTGCTCACCGCCGCGCTGCTCTGGGCCATCATCTCGGCCCTCGGCCATACCTCGGTCGCCCCGAGCTTCGACCTGGCCGGCATCACCGGCCTGATCGTCTCCATCGGCATCACCGTCGACTCCTACATCGTGTATTTCGAACGACTCAAGGACGAGACCAGATCCGGGCGCTCCGTGCGCACCTCGGTCGACCGTGGCTTCAAGAGCGCCTGGCGCACGGTCTGGGCGGCCGACTTCGTCTCGCTGCTCGCCGCCCTCGTTCTCTACTTCGTGGCCGTCGGAAACGTGAAGGGCTTTGCCTTCTTCCTCGGCCTCTCGACCATCATGGACATGGCGATCACCTGGTTCTACACCCGACCACTGGTCATCCTCCTGGGTCAGAGTGAGCGCCTCCAGGGTTCGGGCGTCGTTCAGCATCTCGACCGGTTTGAACGCCGGTCCGCAGGCCCGGGAGACCACGGCCCGGCGTGCCGACGGGTGCCGTCGCCGGGGGTGGTGGCTCGTGAGCCCGCGCGACAACGGGACCCGCGACGAGGACGGCAGCTCCCTCGACGACGTGCCCGAAGAGGAGGTCGAGCAGTTCGAGGAGGGCATCGACACAGAGGATCTCGACGAGGACGAGCTGGTCTCGGTCGACGACGCCGCCCGAGCCCTCCTGGCCAAGCGCCCGCAAGGGCCACGGCCCGATCGCCCGGCTCTACCGGGGTGAGACCCGTTTCGACTTCGTGGGCAGGCGCCGCATCTGGTTCGGCATCTCCACCCTCATCATCCTCCTCGGCGTCGTCTCCATCATCCTGCGCGGCGGCCTCAACCTCGGTATCGAGTTCAAGGGCGGGACGGAGTGGACCATTGCTGCGCCCCACGTCACCCAGACCCAGGCCACCAACGCCCTGAAGGGCACCGGGCTGATCGACCCCACCGTCGAGCTGCTCGGCGCCGGCGGCAAGCAGACGCTCAACGTCCAGTCCGACATCAACAAGCTGTCCGCAGGCCCAGCAGGATCAGATCAGCCAGAACGTGCAGGACGCCATGTACAAGCTCACGGGGAACAAGCCGCCGAGCTCCGCCAGCACCACCTCGACCACGGCCGCCCCGACGACCACGAGCACGACGGCCACCAACACGAGCACGACGTCCACCAACACGAGCACCACCGCGGCGAGCACGAGCACCCCGACGACCGCGCCCAACAACGCGGTGCCGGCCACGCACGCCGACATGATCAGCATCACGACGGTCGGGCCGACCTGGGGCTCGTCCATCACGGACAAGGCCATTCAGGCGCTGATCATCTTCTTCATCGTCGTGGCCATCTACATCAGCATTCCGGTTCGAGCCGAAGATGGCGCTGGCCGCGTTCATCGCCATGATCCACGACGTCCTGGTCGCCGTCGGAATCTATTCGATCTTCAATTTCCAGGTGACGCCGGACACGGTGGTGGCCATCCTGACCATCCTCGGCTACTCGCTCTACGACACGGTCGTCGTGTTCGACCGTGTGCGCGACAACACCAAGGGCATCGGAAGCAGCGGACGCCTCACCTACCCGCAGCTGATCAACCTCTCCATGAACCAGACGCTGGCCCGCTCCATCAACACGTCCGCCGTGGCCATCATCCCGGTCTTGGCCATCCTGGTGATCGGCGCGCAGATCCTGGGCGCCACCACGCTCCAGTCCTACGGCCTGGCCCTCTTCGTCGGGCTGCTTGTCCGGGGCCTACTCGTCGATCTTCATCGCCTCACCGGTGCTCTGCATGATGAAGGAGCGCGAGGGCCGCTGGAAGCTGGTGGCCGAGCGTCAGGCCAAGCGCGGTGACTCGCAGTCGTGGTACTCCGCCGTGGACGCGGCCACCATGAGCACCCAGATGAGCATCGCCGCCGCGGGCCAGGTCGGACGGGCCGGCCGCACCGCCCCGGCACCCAAGGGTCCGACCAAGCGCGAGCGGGCCCATCCGGCCCGGTTCGGCCAACGAGCCCAGCGGCACGCCCGGCGGGACGGAGGACCGCCGTGATGGACCGCCCGGCCGGGGCAACGGAGCCGCTCCGGGCCCCAAGCCGCGCAAGTCCAAGGGCAAGCGCAAGCGTTAGGCCCTCGCGCCACGGCGGCCTCCCCGCCGCCGTCGGCGACGGTTCTGGGGTGGAGGAGCGCCTCCACCCGCTCGCCCAGGCGCATATCCTGGACAGATGGTGGCCCTGACCCGGGTGACGGTCGCTGAGGTCCCCGCCGACGAGGGGGCGCTCGACGCGCCCACGAGGAGACGCCCGGACGCGCCCGTCGGCGAGTTGCTCTCCCCGCTCCTGACCGAGTTTGCCCGGCACCGTCCCGAGGACGACACCGCCATGATCGTCGAGGCCGGGCGCACGGCCCAGAAGGCCCACGACGGCCAGTTCCGGCGTTCCGGTGAGCCCTACATCACCCACCCCGTGGCCGTGGCCACCATCGTGGCCGAGCTCGGGCTCGACGCCCAGACCGTGGCCGCCGCCCTACTCCACGACGCCGTCGAGGACACCGGGCTCACCCTCGACGCCATCGAATCCACCTTCGGCGAAGGGGTGGCCCGGGTGGTCGACGGCGTCACCAAGCTCGACCGCCTCCAGTTCAACTCGAAGGAGGCGCAGCAGGCGGCGACCATCCGCAAAATGCTCGTCGCCATGGCGGACGACTGGCGGGTCCTGCTCATCAAGCTGGCCGACCGGCTGCACAACATGCGCACGCTCGCCGTCATGCCCGAGTGGAAGCAGCGGCGCACCGCCCAGGAGACCTTCGACGTCTACGCGCCGCTGGCCCACCGCCTCGGGCGTGCAACAGGTGCGCTGGCAACTCGAGGATCTGGCCTTCGCCACCCTGCACCCGAAGCGCTACGCCGAGATCGAGCAGATGGTCGCGGCCCGGGCGCCCCAGCGCGAGGAGTACCTCGAGCAGGTGCTGGTGCACGTGCGCCAGCGTCTCGACGAGATGGGGATCGAGGCGGACGTCACCGGGCGCCCCAAGCACCTGTGGTCCATCTACGAGAAGATGGTGGTCCGGGGCAAGGAGTTCGACGACATCAACGACCTGGTGGCCATCCGGGTCGTGGTGGACTCCGAGAAGGACTGCTGGGCCGCCCTCGGGGCCATCCACGCCATCTGGGCCCCGGTGCACGGGCGTTTCAAGGACTACATCAACACGCCCAAGTTCAACATGTACCAGTCGCTGCACACGACGGTCATCGGGCTCGAGGGCAAGCCCGTCGAGGTGCAGATCCGGACCTCGGAGATGCACCACCGGGCCGAGTACGGCATCGCCGCCCACTGGGGCTACAAGTCCAAGGAGGACAGCTCCTCGGAGATGGCCTGGCTGCAGCGGATCGCCGACTTCGACCGGCAGACCGACGACCCCATCGAGTTCCTCGAGGCGCTGAAGCTCGACCTGGAGCAGGACGAGGTCTACGTCTTCACGCCCAAGGGCAAGGTCATCGCCCTCCCGGCCCGCTCGACCCCGGTCGACTTCGCCTACGCCATCCACACCGAGGTCGGCCACCGCTGCATCGGCGCCCGGGTCAACGGTCGCCTGGTGCCGCTCGAGACGCAGCTCACCAGCGCGGACACGGTCGAGATCTTCACCTCGAAGTCGCCGACCGCCGCGCCCTCGCGCGACTGGCTCCAGATCGTGGCCTCCACCCGGGCCCGGTCGAAGATCCGCCAGTGGTTCAGCCGGGAGCGGCGGGAGGACGCCATCGAGAACGGCCGCGAGGAGCTGGCCCGCGCCCTGCGCCGGGAGGGCCTGCCCCTGCACAAGCTGATGGGCTCGAGCGCGCTGGGCGAGGTGGCCGAGGCCATGAACCTGGCCGACCTCGACGCGCTCTACGCCTCCATCGGCGAGAACCAGGTCTCGGCCCAGTCGATCGTGCAGCGCCTGGCCAAGATCATCCGGGGCGGCGGCGAGCACGACGAGCAACTGCCCACCACGGCCCTCACCAGTCCGACCCGGAGGCGCCCCGGGCCGCGCACGGGCGCCGGCGTCTACGTCGAGGGCCTCGACGACGTCATGATCCACCTGGCCCGTTGCTGCACGCCGGTGCCGGGCGACCAGATCATCGGCTTCGTGACCCAGGGCCGCGGCGTCTCGGTGCACCGGGCCGACTGCGCCAACGCCACCGCGCTGGCCAACCGCTCTCGCGAGCGGCTCATCGACGTGGAGTGGGACCGCGGCAACGACGGCGTCTTCGTGGCCACGATCGAGGTGCAGGCCTTCGACCGCTCGCGCCTGCTGGCCGACGTGTCGCGCGTCGTCTCCGAGCACCACCTCAACATCGTGGCCGCCCGCACGGCCACGACGCCCGACCGGGTCAGCCGCATGGCCTTCGACGTCGAGCTGGCCGACCCGACCCATCTGCACTCGCTCATCAACGCGCTGAAGCACCTCGACGGGGTCTTCGACGCCTATCGTCAGCTGCCTGGCAAGAAAGTCTGAGCACCAATCCGTGAGGAGCATGTCGTGACCGCGGGTTCGGCCGCGCCCACACCGCCGCGCCCACGCCAGCCGCACCACGCCCAGCCGCACGCCCACCGGCATGCACGACGTCCTGTGGCCCGAGTCGGTCCGCTGGGAGGACACCGTCGTCCGCTTCGCCGCCCTGGCCGAAGGCGCCGGCTATGGCCTCGCCCTCACCCCGATCGTCGAGCACGAAGCCGTCTTCAACCGCGGCATCGGCGAGAAGAGCGAGGTCGTCGGCAAGGAGATGTACGTCTTCGAGGATCGCGACGGCCAGCTGATGGCCCTGCGCCCCGAGGGCACCGCCTCGGTGGCCCGCGCCTTCGTGCAGCACCACCCCGTCCCGCCCTGGAAGGCCTGGTACGTGGCGCCACTGTTCCGCCACGAGCGGCCCCAGCAGGGCCGTTACCGCCAGCACTACCAGCTGGGCGTCGAGGCGCTCGGGGTGGCCGACGCCGACCTCGACGTCGAGGTGGTCGCGCTCGCCCACGACTTCTTCGCCGGCCTCGGCCTGCGCCAGGTCACCCTCAAGCTGCACTCCATGGGTGACGGCGTCTGCAAGCCGGGCTACGTCGCCCTGCTCGGAGAGTTCCTGGCGCGCCCGGGTCGACCAGCTCTGCCCGGCCCACCAGGCCCGCCACCTGGAGAACCCGCTGCGCGTCCTCGACTGCAAGACACCCGAGTGCCGGGCGGCCACCGAGGACGCGCCGCACTTCCTCGACCACCTCTGCGACGCCTGCGCCGCCCACTTCGCCCGGGTGCGCCAGGGGCTCGACGCGCTCGGGCGTCGCCTACACCATCGACCACCGCCTGGTCCGCGGCTTCGACTACTACACCCGCACCACGTTCGAGTTCGCCGCCGAGGCGCTCGACGCCGCCCAGAACGGGATTGGCGGCGGCGGCCGCTACGACGGCCTGGTCGAGGTGCTCGGGGGCGATCCGACGCCCGGGCATCGGGTTCGGCATCGGCATCGAGCGGGTCCTCCTGGCCTGTGACGCCGAGGGTGTCTTCTCCGACCGAGGCCGCGGTGGCCGCCCGGCCCCTGCACGCCTACGTGATCGACACCGCGGGCGGCACCGAGGCGGTGGTCCTGACCGCCGAGCTGCGCCGGGCCGGGTTGCGGGCCGACCGGGCCTTCGAGGGCCGCTCCATGAAGTCCCAGATCAAATCGGCCGACCGCTCGGGCGCGCTGGTCGCCCTGGTCCTCGGGCCCAAGGAGCTCGAGTCCGGCACCGGTCGGGTTCCGCCCGCTGCGCAGCGACCAGGAACAGCGGGCCGTCCCCCGCGACGCCGTGGTGGCCGAAGTGAAGCAGTTCGTGGAGAATGCGGGCCCACACCATGACTGACGACCACCGCACCCCAGGAGAACCAGCCCACCGCCATGCGCAGCCATCTCTGTGGCGTGCTCGGGCCCGACGACGTCGGCACCGAGGTGCGGCTCTGCGGCTGGGTGGCCCGGCGGCGCGAGCACGGCGAGCACCTGGCCTTCGTCGACCTGCGCGACCACTCGGGCATCGTGCAGTGCGTCATCGACCACGCCACCGATGTGCGCAGCGAGTGGGTCATCGCGGTGACGGGCACGGTCCGGCTGCGCCCCGAGGGCACCGTCAACCCCGACCTGGCCACCGGCGAGGTCGAGGTGGGGGACTGCCGCGTCGAGGTGCTCAACGAGGCCGAGCCGCCACCGTTCTCGGTCGACGACCGGGCCGAGTCCGACGAGCCCGTGCGCCTGCGCCACCGCTACGTCGACCTGCGGCGCCCGCGCATGCAGCGCAACCTGCGCCTGCGGGCCCGGGTCAACACCGCGCTGCGCGCCGCCATGGTGCGCCAGGGCTTCGTCGAGGTCGAGACGCCGCTGCTCTGGGCCCCGACCCCCGAGGGCTCCCGCGAGTTCTCGGTCCCGGCCCGGCTGCACCACGGCTCGTTCTACGCCTTGCCGCAGAGCCCGCAGCTGGCCAAGCAGCTCCTCATGGTCGGTGGCTTCGACCGGTACTTCCAGATCGCCCGCTGCCTGCGCGACGAGGACCTGCGGGCCGACCGCCAGTTCGAGTTCAGCCAGCTCGACCTGGAGTGCTCCTTCGCCAGCCAGGACGACGTCATGGCCTTCGTGTCCGAGGCCGTGCTCGATGCGGCCGAGGCGGCCACGGGCGAGCGGCCGCCGCCGATCGAGCGCATGACGTGGGCCGACGCCCTCGACCGCTACGGCACCGACAAGCCCGACCTGCGCTTCGGCATGGAGCTGGTCGACCTGACCGCGACCTTCGCCGCCACCGGGGTCAAGGCCTTCAGCTCGCCGACGGTCAAGGCCATCGTCGGTGCCCGAGGGCGCCGCCTTCCCCCGCACGCAGCTCGATGAGCTGACCGAGCAGGCCAAGAAGGCGGGCGCCGCCGGCCTGGCCTGGTTCCGGGTCACCGACGGCCCCGGACTCGACGGCCCCCTGGCCCGTCACCTCTCCGAGGCCGAGGCGACCGGGGTGCTCGAGGCGACCGACGGCGTCGACCGGCGACCTCGTCCTCGCCGTCTCCGACGAGTACCGCACCGCCTGCGAGGTGCTCGGGCCTGCTGCGCACGACCATCGGTTCGCCGCCGGTCAGCCAGGGCCCGCACCGCTACGTCTGGGTGATCGACTTCCCGATGTTCGACGGCGTCGGCGCGGACGGGAACCCCCAGGCGGCGCACCACCCGTTCACCATGCCCTACCCCGAGGACCTGCCCAAGCTGGCCAGCGACCCGATGGCCGTGCGTTCGCAGGCCTACGACCTCGTGCTCAACGGCTGGGAGCTCGGTTCGGGCAGCGTCCGTATCCACCGCAGCGACATCCAGTCCCAGGTGTTCGCCGCGCTCGGCATCAGCGACGAGGAGGCCGAGGCCCGCTTCGGCTTCCTGCTCGGCGCCTTCCGCTACGGCGCCCCGCCCCACGCCGGCTTCGCCGTCGGTGTGGACCGCCTGGCCGCCGTGCTGGCCGGCGAGGAGAACATCCGCGAGGTCATCGCCTACCCCAAGACCCAGTCCGGGGCCGACCTGCTGACCGGCGCCCCGACCCCGCTGCCCCCGGCCAGCCTGGCCGAGCTCGGCATCCGGGTCGTCGTCCCGCCGCCGCGCCGGGCCACCCGGACCCGGGCGGCGCTCCCAGCCCGTCACCGAGCTGAGCCGGCCGCGACGTCGTGAGCCTGTTCGACGACGCCGCCGACCGACGGCTCCGCCAGCGCGCCCCCCTGGCCGCCCGGCTGCGCCCGCGCACCTTCGACGAGGTGGTGGGCCAGCAGCACCTGGTCGGGCCCGGCGCCCCGTTGCGCGCCCTGGCCGAATCCGACCGCGTCGGCTCGTCCATCCTGTGGGGCCCCGCCGGCACGGGCAAGACCACGCTGGCCCGCCTGCTGGCCGACAGCACGGCCAAGCACCTGGTGACCCTGTCGGCCACCGCGGCGGGGGTGAAGGACGTGCGCGAGGCCCTGGCCGGTGCCGAGCTGCCGCCTGGGCGAGCAGGGCCAGGGCACCATGCTCTTCATCGACGAGGTGCATCGCTTCTCCAAGTCCCAGCAGGACGTGCTCCTCCCGGCCGTCGAGAACGGGCTGGTGGTCCTCATCGGGGCCACCACCGAGAACCCCTACTTCGAGGTGAACCCGCCCCTGTTGAGCCGGGCCTCGCTCTGGCGGCTCCACGCCCTGTCCGCCGAAGACCTCGACACCCTCATCCGGCGCGGCCTCGGGCTCGAAGACGCCGATGCCGACGACGGACGCCGTGGCCGCCCTCGTGGCCGCCTGCGAGGGCGACGCCCGTGCCGCGCTGACCACCGTCGAGGTGGCCGTGGCCCTGGCCCAGGCCGCGGCGCCCGACCCCTCGGCCCGGGTCACCCTGACCATGGGCGACATGGCCCGGGCCCGGGACGGCCGCCTCTTCCACCAGGGCGCCGACGAGCACTACGACCAGATCAGCGCCCTCATCAAGAGCGTCCGCGGCTCGGACCCCGACGCCGGCCTCTACTGGATGGCCCGCATGATCGAGGCGGGGGAGGATCCCCGCTTCCTGGCTCGGCGCATGGTCATCCTGGCCAGCGAGGACATCGGGCTGGCCGATCCCCAGGCCCTCCTGGTGGCCGAGGCGGCGGCCCGGGCGGTCGAGTACGTGGGCCTGCCCGAGGCCGCCTTGAACCTGGCCGAAGCCGTGATCTACCTGGCCAGAGCGCCGAAATCGAACGCCGTGGTGGTGGCGCTGGGGCGGGCTCAGGCCGACGTGCGCTCTGGGCTGACACAGGAGGTGCCGACCCACCTGCGCGATGCCCACTACAAGGGGGCGGCCGACCTGGGGCACGGGAAGGGGTACGTCTATCCCCACGACGACCCCTCCGGGGTGGTTGAGCAGCAGTATCGTCCTGACGCGCTCGAGGGACGGGTGTACTACGAGCCGACGACCGCACGGTGCCGAAGGCGGCGGCACGGACCGGAACAGGGAGGCCGATTCGTGAACCGAAGACAGCGAGGGGGTGGCACGGTCGCGGCCGTGCTGGGCGGTTTCGTCCTGGTGCTCGGTGCCGCCGGCCCTGGCCCTCCCGGCGGCGGGCGCCCCCGGGTCGAACCGCGTCGTCCTCCCCCAGGCGGTGCCGTCGCTGCCCCATGGCACGACGCAGTTGGGCGCAGCGTCGGGCGCCCAGATGCTGCAGCTCGATGTCAGCCTCGCCGGCCAGAACCCCTCGGGCCTGGCCCAAGCGGTGGCGGCGGTCTCGACCCCGGGCTCGCCCGACTACCGCCACTACCTGACCCCGGCCCAGTTCGCGTCCGAGTTCGGGCCTTCGGCGGCCGAGGTGGCCCAGGTCTCCTCGGTGCTGCGGGCCCAGGGTCTCACCGTTGGGCAACCGCTCGAGGGCAGTGTCCTCCTGCCGGTCAGCGGCTCGGTCGCCGCCGTGGAATCGGCCTTCGGCACCACGATCGCAGTCGGTGCAGGCGCCGGGCGAGGAACCGGCGCTGGTGAACACGTCCGCCACCGTCCATCCCGGCCTCGCTGTCCGGACTGGTCACCGGCGTCGCCGGTCTGAACGGGCTGGACCAGCAGCGCAACATGCTCAAGGTCGCTCCGGGCCAGCCGCTCGCGGCACCTCCGGGCTCGCCGGGCAACCGGACCCCGGCCGTCACCACCCCGTCCGCCGGGGGCGAGCAGGGCCAGGCCGAGCGGGCCGACGCCCAGACGCCCCAGGCCTGTGACTCCGCCAACGCCACGGCCGCCGCGCACCCCGGCGCCTTCACCTCGACCACCATGGCCAACGTCTTCGGCCTGAACCAGATGTTCGGGCAGGGCCGCACCGGGCTCGGGCAGACCATCGCGGTGGTCGAGTTCGAGCAGTACCTCAGCAGCGACGTCACCACCTTCCAGGGCTGTTACGGCCTGACCAACCCGATCCGCAACGTCGCCGTCAACGGCGGCGCCGGTGGCCCGGGGGCCGGGTTCGACGGCGAGGCGGCGCTCGACGTCGAGTTCGCCGCCGTGAACGCGCCCTCGGCCTCGCTCGTCGTCTACGAGGCGCCGAACGTCGACGACGCCGACGCGCTCGACCTGTTCCAGCGCATCGCCAGCGACGACAGCGCGCAGGTCGTCACGACCAGCTGGGGCAACTGCGAGCAGGTCGTCGGGACGTCGGACATCATCGCCGAGAACGGCATTTTCTCCCAGATGGCGGCCCAGGGGCAGACGGTGCTCGCCGCCTCGGGCGACTCGGGATCCGAGGACTGCTTCCCGGACAACTCCCAGAACACCGGGCTGGCCGTCGACGACCCGGGCTCCCAGCCCAACGTGGTCAGCGTGGGCGGGACGTCGTTGGCCAGCGCGTCGGCCGGCACGCAGACCGTCTGGAACAACTGCCAGGGCAAGCCCCACAGCTGTGCGCTCAACCAGTCAGACGTCGGAGCCACCGGCGGTGGCTACTCCGTCGTCTGGCCCCGCAACCCCGGCCAGCCGGCGGCCAGCGGGACAGGCACCAACCCCTGCGGCGGCGTCGAACGGCTGCCGTTCCGTGCCCGACATCGCGTTCCCGGGCGATCCCGAGGCCGGAGCGGTCGTCGCCTATTGGCACGGCGGTTGGACGGGTTTCGGCGGCACCAGCATCGACGCCCCGACCACGGCCGGCTACCTGAGCGACACCAACCAGGGCTGCGCCACCGCGCTGGGTCCTGTCGGCCCCGCGCTCTACGAGTCGACCAATGGCTCGGACTTCACCGACATCACGTCGGGGAACAACGATTTCACCGATACCAACGGCGGGCTCTTCGCTGGCGACCAGCGGCTATGACCCGACGACCGGGATGGGCTCTCCCGTCGACCCGAAACTGGCCCAGGCCCTCCAGGGCGGGGCCGGCTGCCCGTCGGTGGCGGCCCTCAACCCGGCCACCGGGCCGATCAGCGGCTCGGGTTCCGTCACCGTCTTCGGTGGCGGCTTCGCCAACGCCACCTCGGTGACCTTCGGCTCGGCCGGCTACGGGACGATCGTGGCCCGCACGGCGACGACGCATCACGGTGATCCCGCCGCCAACGCACTCGGGGCTCGCTGCGTCGACGTCACCGTGAGCAATCCACAGGGCGTCTCGGCCACCTCGTCCGTCGCCCACTACGGCTACGGAGGCGACCTCAACTGCGGCCAGGGCTACTCGTTCGTGGCCTCCGACGGCGGCATCTTCGACTACGGCTCGGCCGGCTTCTTCGGCTCCATGGGCGGTCAGCCGCTCAACCAGCCGGTGGTGGGGATGGCCACCACTCCGACCACCAACGGCTACTGGGAGGTGGCCTCCGACGGCGGCATCTTCGCCTTCGGCGACGCCGGCTTCTTCGGCTCCATGGGCGGCCAGCCGCTGAACAGGCCCATCGTGGGCATCGCCTCGACGCCCGACGGCAAGGGGTACTGGGAGGTGGCCTCCGACGGCGGCATCTTCGCCTTCGGCGACGCCGGCTTCTTCGGCTCCATGGGCGGCCAGCCGCTGAACAAGCCCGTCGTGGGCATCGCCTCGGCGCCCGGGGGCCAGGGCTACTGGGAGGTGGCCTCCGACGGCGGCATCTTCGCCTTCGGTGACGCCGGCTTCTTCGGCTCCATGGGCGGCCAGCCGCTGAACAAGCCGATCGTGGGCATCGCCGCCAATCCCAACGGCGGTGGCTACTGGATGGTGGCCTCTGACGGCGGCATCTTCGACTTCGGTCGGCCGGGCTTCTTCGGCTCGGCCGGGAGCATCGCGCTCAACCAGCCCGTGGTGGGCATGGCGCCCACGCCCGACGGCGGCGGTTACTGGCTGGTGGCCTCCGACGGCGGCATCTTCTCCTACGGCGACGCGCAGTTCTTCGGCTCGACCGGATCCCTGCACCTGAACGCGCCGATCGTGGGCATGTCCTCGGCGTGACCGGGCTCCGACGCCGTTTTTGGCCCCGGTAAGCTGATGCGATGGACGCCAACGGACTGAGGGCGGCCTTCACGCGCTTCTTTGCCGACCGGGGTCACACCGTGGTCCCGTCGGCCAGCCTGATCCCGCACGACCCCTCGGTGCTCTTCACCATCGCGGGCATGGTGCCCTTCAAGCCCTACTTCCTGGGCGAGGAGCAGGCGCCCTGGCCCCGGGCCACCTCCATCCAGAAGTGCTTCCGCACCCCGGACATCGACATCATCGGCACCGACACCTACCACTGCACCTTCTTCGAGATGTTGGGGAACTTCAGCTTCGGCGACTACTTCAAGGCCGACGCCATCCCCATGGCGTGGGAGCTGCTGACCGAGGTCTTCGGCTTCGACGGCGATCGCCTCTGGGTCACGGTGCACGAGGGCGACGACGAGGCCGAGCAGATCTGGATCGACTCGGTGGGCGTCCGCCCCGAGCGCATCCAACGCATGGGCGACGAGGACAACTTCTGGGCCATGGGCGAGACCGGCCCCTGCGGCCCCGACTCGGAGATCTTCATCGACAAGGGGCCCGGCTACGGGGAGGACGGCGGTCCCAAGCACGGCGGTGGACAGCGTTTCGTCGAGCTCTGGAACCTGGTCTTCATGCAGTTCAACCGGGACGCCGAGGGCACGCTCAGCGAGCTGCCCCGCAAGAACATCGACACCGGCGCCGGCTTCGAGCGGATGCTGCCCATCCTCCAGGGGCACGACTCCATGTTCGACACCGAGCTCTTCCTGCCCATCATCGACGCGGCGGCCTCCGTCATCGGCACCGGGTACGGCACCGACGAGCGCACCGACGTGTCGCTGCGCGTCCTGGCCGACCACGGGCGGGCCATGACCATGCTGGTGGCGGACGGCGTCCTGCCGGCCAACGAGGGCCGCGGGTACGTCCTGCGCCGCATCGTCCGCCGCGCCGTGATGGCCGCCCGCCGCCTCGGCGTGGAGAAGCCCATCGGCCCCACGCTGGTCCAGGCGGCCACCGAGGTTCTGGGCGCGGCGTGGCCCACGCTCGTCACCCAGCACGACCTGATCGTCAACGCAGTGGCCCGCGAGGAGGCGGGCTTCGACCGCACGCTGCGCGCCGGCCTGGGCCGGCTGGAAGAGGCCTTCTCGACGGGGGCCAAGGTGCTGCCGGGCGACGTGGCCTTCACGCTGCACGACACCCACGGCTTTCCGGTCGAGCTCACCGAGGAGCTGGCCCGCGACGCCGGGGTCGAGGTCGACCGGGCCGGCTTCGACGCCGCCATGCGCGAGCAGCGCGAGCGGGCCCGGGCTGCGGCGAAGTCGACCCGCGCCGGTGACGAAGCGGCCTATCGCTCCCTGCTCGACCGCGAGGGCCAGACCGCCTTCGTCGGTCGCGGTCTGGAGAACTACGAGTCGCCCGCCCGGGTCCTGGCCGTGCTCGAGGGCATGGAGGGCGACGACGCCGGCTCGGTCGAGATCTTCTTGGACCGCACACCCTTCTATGCCGAAGGCGGTGGCCAGATCGGCGACACCGGAACCATCGTCACCGAGTCGGGTATCGCCGACGTCTACGACACCGTGTACGCCGTGCCGGGCCTGATCGTGCACAAGGCCCGGATCGACGGCGAGCTGCAGGTCGGCCAGGACGCGCTGGCCACCATCGACGGCGAGCGCCGCGAGGCCATCCGGCGCAACCACACCGCGACCCACCTGCTGCACTCGGCGCTGCGCGGCGTGCTGGGCGACCACGTGCGCCAGCAGGGATCGCTCGTCTCGCCCGACTACCTGCGCTTCGACTTCTCGCACCACAGCCAGCCGACACCCGAAGAGCTCGACGAGGTCTTCGACGCTGGCCAACGCCGCCGTGCTGACCGACATCGGGGTCGAGACGGTGGAGGCCACCCGCGACGAGGCGGAGAAGATGGGGGCCGTCGCCTTCTTCGGCGACAAGTACGGCGACTCGGTGCGGGTGGTCCGGGCCGGCCCGACCTCGCTCGAGTTCTGCGGCGGCACCCACGTCGACTCGCTCGGTCAGATCGGGCCGATCACCCTGCTCTCCGAGGGTTCCATCGGATCCAATACCCGACGCATCTTCGCGGTCACCGGGAAGGTGGCCATCGAACGGGCCAAGGAACGCGAGCGGCTGGTGCGCGCCGCCTCGGAGCTGCTGCGCGCCGAACCCGACGAGCTGCTGGCCGCCATCGGCCGCACCCTCGAGCGCCAGCGCGACGGCGAGCGCGAGCTGGCCAAGCTGCGCCAGCAGTCGAGCGAGGCCGAGGCCGGCACCCTGGCCGCCGAGGCCGCAGCGGACGGCGTCGTCGTGGCCCGGCGCGACAACGTCGAGGGCAACGACCTCAAGAGCCTGGCCCAGGCCGTCCTGCGCCACGAGGGCGTCCGGGCGGTGGTGCTGGCGGGTTCCCCCGACGGCACCAAGGTGGCTCGATCGCCGCCGCCACCGGGGGCGAGCCGGACGCCACCCAGCTGGTCAAGGCGCTGGGCCAGCTCGTGGGCGGCGGGGGCGGTGGCACGGCCGAGGTCCGCGCTGGCCGGCGGCAGGGACGCCTCGCAGATCGAGGCCGCGCTGGCCGAGGCGCGGCGACTGCTCACTGCGTGAGCGGGAGCGCGGACGAGTCCGGCAAGCCGCGCGGGCGGGTGGCGGCCATCGACCTCGGAGCCCGGCGCATCGGCGTCGCCTACAGCGACAGCGGTCGGACCCTGGCCAGCCCGTGGGGCACGATCGAGCGCAGCGGTGACGTCGAGCGCGACCGCCAGGCCATCGTGGCCGCCGTCCGCGAGTGCGAGGCGGGCACGGTCGTCGTCGGGCTCCCCCTGAGCCTCTCCGGGCAGACCGGGCCGGCCGCCCAGGCCGCGCTCGAGGAGGCCGACGCCCTGCGTGTCCTGCTGCAGCCGCTCGGGGTGACCGTGGAGACGGCGGACGAGCGCTTCACCACGGTGGAGGCGGAGCGCGGCATGCGCGCCGCGGGCCGCACCGGCAAGGCCGCCCGCAAGGTGGTCGACAGCGCGGCGGCCATGGTGCTGCTCCAATCCTGGTTGGACCGTTCGTGACGGGACCCTTCGACGGCGACGAGGAGCCGCCGCACCGCGCCCGGCGACGCCGGCGAGGCCGAGGCTCGACGGCCGATGTCTCCACCGCCCTCCGTGGAGGGCGAGCCGGCCGCTCCGCAGACCCGGGCGCGAGCGCAGAGGCGGCACGGTCGGCCCGGGTCCGCCGTCGCCGGCGCATCGTGGCCGGCGTCGGTGGCGTCATCATCGTGCTCGTCTTGGCCTTCGTGCTCTGGTACCAGCTGGAGTCACACGCCCTCGGCCCCGAAGGGCGCGCAGGTGGTCGTGACCGTGCACGAAGGCGAAGGATCGGACTCCGTCGTCGATGCGCTGAGCCAGGCCCACGTCATCGGCAGTTCGCTGGCCTTCCGCATCTCGGACTTCATCCATGGTGCGACCGAACCCCGTTCCGGGCAGCTACGCCCTGCACGAGAACCAGAGCTTCTCGCAGGTCCGAGCCATCCTGGCCGCCGGCCCGAACATCTATCCGGTCGACGTCCGGCCCGGGTTCACCCTGTCCGAGGTGGCGAGCCAGGTGGACGCCATTCCCGGGCACGCCCAGGGTGGCTTCGCCAGCCGCGGCCAACAGCGGGGCGGTGCATTCGGAGTTCTCGCCTCCCGGTTCGAACAACCTCGAAGGCATGCTGGGGACGGGGAACTACCTGGTCCTGCCCGGCGAGAGTGACGCTCACGCTGGTCCGCCAGATGGTCACACGCTTCGACGCCGACGCAACCGAGGCCGGTCTGAGCACGGCCTCGGCGGCGAAGCACGGATTGACGCCCTACGAGGTGATCATCTCCGCCTCGATCGTCGAGAAGGAGGGCTACTACGCCATCAACATGCCGAAGGTGGCCCGGGTCATCTACAACCGCTTGGCCAACGGCATGCCGTTGCAGATGGACTCGACCGTGCTGTACGCCATCGGCCAGGACGGAGGGCCGGTGACCGCCCAGGATCTCAAAATCGAGTCGCCGTACAACACCTACCTCAACACCGGGCTTGCCGCCGACCCCGATCTGCATGCCGTCGGAGACCGCGTTGAAGGCCGCGGTCGACCCCCCGGCGGGCGGGTGGCTCTACTTCGTCCTCGTGCAGAAGAACGGGGTGATGGCCTTCTCCGACACGTTCGCCGAGCAGCTGGCCAACGAACGGCTGGCCAAATCCCGTGGACTCCCGTGAGCCCCTGTCGACTGAGCCCTGTTGACTGAGCCCCGGTTGCCTGAGCCCCTGTTGACCATGAGGGAGGCTCGGGCCGGGCTGGCCCCGAGGCCACCGTGGTCGGTGTCATCGGGAGCCCGATCGCCCATTCCCTCTCGCCGGTGCTGCACAACGCAGCATTCGCGGCGCTGGACCTGGCCGGGTGGCGGTCGTTCGCCTTCGAGGTCCCCGCGGGCGAGGCCGGTCGCGCCCTCGAGGACGTGCGCCGGTACGACGTGCGCGGATTGTCGGTCACCATGCCGCACAAGGCGGACGTGGCGACTCTCGTGGACGCCACGAGTGCGGTGGCGCAGTCGCCTGGGCGCGGTGAACTGCGTCCTGAACCGCGACGGCGCGCTCACGGGCACCAACACCGACGGGCAGGGGTTCGTGGACTCGCTGGCCCGTGGCGTGGGCTTCGATCCGGCCGCCCGGCGCTGCCTGGTGGTCGGCGCCGGTGGCGCGGCGAGGGCGGTCGTCCTCGCCCTGGCCGACGCCGGGGCGGCCGAGGTCGCCGTGCTCAACCGCACAGCGGTCCGGGCGCGGGAGGCGGCCGCTCTGGCGGGTGCCGCCGGCGCTGTGGTCGGGGGGGACGTGGCCGACGCGGTGCGGCGAGCCGACCTGGTCGTGAACGCGACCCCGCTGGGCATGACCGGCGGGCACGATACCCATACGTGGCCCGTGCTGCCCGAGCTGCTGCGGGCCGGCCAGGTGGCGGTCGACCTGGTGTATGCGCCGCGCCCGACGGCGTGGCTGGAGCGGGCAGCGGCCCAGGGCGCCACGCCGCTCGACGGCCTCGGCATGCTGGTGCACCAGGCGGCGGCGCAACTGGTGCTCTGGACCGGCCTCGAGGCCCCGGTCGAGCAGATGTGGCAGGCGGCCGAGACGGCGTTTCCCGACGAAGGCTGATCAGCCCGAGGCCGGGGGCGCCGCCGGGGGCGCAACCTCGGCGGGCCACAACTGGGCCCCGGCCAGCGCGGCCACCGACTCCTCGCGCAGGGCACGGGTGAGCGCGTCGCGCTGGGACGGGATGGTGTGCAGCATCACGCGCAGGGTGATGGTGGTGGCGTCCGCGCTCAGCAGACCGACGAGCTGCGGAGGCTCGGTGCTGTGCCCGACGAACTCGGGGAGTGCCGCCACCCGGTGCGCCGCCTCGTCGATGACCTGACGGACCTGATCGAGCTCCGCCGCCGATGACCCGGGCAGAACCAGGTCCACCACGGCACGGGCCCAGCCGCGCGAGAGGTTGCCGACCAGTCGGATGTCGCCGTTGGGAATGATGTAGATGGTGCCGTCGACGCCCCGGAAGCGCGTGAGGCGCATCGTCACCTCCTCGACGACGCCGGTGACACCACCGACGGTGACGGAGTCGCCGACGTTGTACTGGTCCTCCATCGTCATGAGGACGCCCGAGAAGTAGTCGCGCACGATCTGCTGTGCACCGAAGCCGATGGTGGCGCCGATGATGGTGGCGCTGGCCAGCAAGGGGGTGAGGTTGATGCCCAACATCCCGAGCACGATGCCCGCCGGCCACGACGAAGACGAACAGCCGCCACACGTTGGCCACGAGACCCGACATGGTGTTGACCCGGGCCCCGGCCCGCACCGAGCCGCGCTTGGTGGCCGCCTGGTCGGCCACCCGCTCGAGGAAGCGACGGATCACCTTGGAGCCGTAGCGGGCGACCAGGAGCGCGACCACGACCACGAGCAGGATCTCGACCGGCCGCACGATGAGATCCGTGACCGTCGAGGCGTTCGTCGGGGTTCACTCCGAGCTTGACCAGCAGGTGGTAGAGCCAGCCACCGCCCTGATCGACCTGGAGCGACGTGCTCACCAGGGCAGAGGGCGGCGCCAGGGTGGGTGGGGTCACGGCCGGTATTCTGTCCCCGAATCGCCGACATGACCACAATCGCCCCCACCAGAGTTGCGGCTCGACGCCGCGCCCCCCGTTTCGACTTCGTGCTGGTCGCCGCGACGCTGATCGTTTCCGTCGTGGGCGTCGTCATGGTGTACACCGCGACCCGGGGCACGCTGCTCGCCCAGGGGGACGACCCCAAGACCTTCCTGAAGAAGCAGGGTCTCTTCGTCGTGCTGGGTGTGATCACCATGATCGTGCTGGCCTTGTTCGACTACCGGCGGCTCGAACCTCTGGCCGTGGTTCTCTACTGGCTCATCGTCCTCTCGCTGATCGGTGTCTTCGTCGTGGGGAGCAGCGCCCAGGGCGCGGCGCGATGGTTCAGCGTCGGCCCCTTGCAGTTGCAGCCCTCCGAGTTCGCCGTGCTCGCCCTGATCCTGGCCATGGCCTCCTATTGCGCGCGCCGCGAGGAGGAGGGCCTGGCCTGGCGCGACGTCTTCCGGCTGCTGATCATGGCCGGGATCCCGATCGTCCTGGTATTGCTCCAGCCCGACCTGGGCACCGCCATGATCATGATCATCGTGCTGCTGGTCATGCTGGCCGTCGCCGGCCTGCCCATCAGGATCCTCGTCATGCTCCTGGTCGGCACCGTGCTCTTCGCGTTGATTGCGGTCGAGGGTGGCCTGTTGCACCACTATCAGATTGCTCGCCTGACCACATTCCTGAATCCCAACGAGAAGAGCACCAACCCCTACGTGCAGTCGGCCGTCTACAACACGCAGCAGGCCAAGAACGCCATCGGATCTGGCGGCATCTTCGGTTCGGGCATCGGGCACGGGGCCCAGACCAACCTCGGGTACGTGCCCGAGCAGCAGACTGACTTCATCTTCACCGCGGTGGGAGAGCAGCTCGGCTTCGTGGGGGGCACGGCCGTGCTCGCCCTCCTGGGCGTCATCGCCTGGCGGGTCCTGCACGCCGGCGTCGTGGCCCGGGACGTCTTCGGCCGCCTGATCTGCACCGGGCTCTTCACCTTCATCGCCTTCAGCGTGTTCCAGAACGCCGGGATGACGATGGGCATCATGCCCATCACGGGCATCCCGCTTCCGTTCATGAGCTACGGGGGAACCGCCGTACTGGTCTTCTTCGCCGCCGTGGGGTTGGCCCTGAGCGTGGGCGGCCACCGGCGGTTCAGATGACCGACCTGCGATCGGGGATGGCCGCTGAAGTGCCACCGCCAGTCCCGGCCTTTCGGGTCATGGATGTCGAGGACGTGACACTGGACCTGCCCGCCCAGTATCCGGCCGTCACCCTGGTGGAGGCCGAGCACCCGGGCCGGATGCTGGTCTTCCCGGTGGGTCTGCCCGAAGGCACGGCCATGGCCCAGGCCCTCCGGCGGATGGAGTCGCGCCGGCCGATGACACACGAGCTCTTCACGCAGGTGTTGCAGCGGGCGCGTATCGATGTCGTCGCCGTCCGTCTGGTCGGGCGCGAGGAAGGGAATCTGATGGCGGAGCTCGACCTCATGACGACGTCGGCGCGCGAGAAGGTGGACTGCCGGCCCTCCGACGGGATCGTGCTGGCGCTTCGGATGCCGGTGCCAGCCCCGATCCTGGTCGACGAGCGCCTGCTCGAGCAGTCAGGCGACGTCGTCCCTTACGAGCAGCCCCCGGCCGAATCCGGTCAGATCGATCCCTGACCGTCATCAGGGTCGGCCGTGCGGGATGAGTCGCCCACGCCACTCGAGCCCCTGCACCGGCGGCGAGGCCGGGCCCCCGATCCGGTCGGGGATGTTGAGCACTTGCTCGGACCACCCACGACGTCGTCCGTTCCGGGACCGACCGCTGTTGAAGGCAGGCGCAGCGAGGGACCTGAGATGATGAGGTCTTGTATCCGAGTTCCCGATGAGGTGCCATGACTTCTGGTGAAAGACCGACTGTGATCAAGATCAACGCCATCACCGTGCCAGAGGAGGCAGGCGACGAGCTGGCGCAGCGCTTCGCCGCCCGTGCCGGCGCGGTCGACGACCAAGAGGGCTTCGAGGGTTTCGAACTGCTCCGGCCCACCGACGACCGTCGACAATGGCTGGTCGTGACCCGCTGGCGCGACGAGGATTCCTTCAAGGCCTGGGTCTCTTCACCAGCATTCGCCCATGGCCATGCCGGCGCCGATCGTCCGTCGCCCCACGGCGGCCCGGTGTCGGTCGGGTCGGAGCTGTGGTCCTACGAGGTGGCGCTCGGCTCCACACCCTGACCTCGAGCCGGAGTCCTCGGGTCTGCGTTCAGTTGGACATGGCGACGACGGGTTGGGCCAGTCGCTTCCCACCCGTGGAACCGAGGAAGGGAGGTCCGTCCGCCGTCGGGAAGGCGAAGATGCCGCCGTCCGATGCGGTCAGGTAGTAGCCACCGCTGACCGCAGCCATGCCTACGACCGGCTCGGCCAGCTCGATGGAGCCGGTCGAGCCGAAGAAGGGGGCACCGCCCGCCGTCGGGAAGGCGAAGATGCCGCCGTCGGACGCCACCAGGTAGTACTGCCCCGCCACGTTGAGTGACATGCCTACGACCGGCTTGTTGAGCTGAATCGAACCGGTCGAGCCCTGGAAGGGGGGCCCGCCCGGGTCGGGAAGGTGAAGATGCCGCCGTCCGAGGCCACCTCGTAGTAGCCGTCGCCGTTGGGCGTCGCCCCGATGCCGACAATCGGCTTGTTCGAGCGCCTGACCGCCCATGGAGCCGAAGAACGGCGCGTCGCCGAAGGCGAAGATGCCCCCGTCGGCGGCCACGAGCCAATACCCGGCGCCGTCCGGGGTCACGGCCATGCCGACGATCGGCTCGTTCAGAGGCATGCCGCCCATGGACCCGAAGAACTGGCGCGTTCCCGAAGCCGAAGATCCCACCGTCGGACGCCACGAGGTAATAGCCGTCGCCCGCCGGCGATCGTCGCCATGCCGACGATCGGCGCGTTGAGCCGGGTCCCGCCGAGCGATCCGAAGAACGGCGCGCCGAAGCTGAAGACCCCGCCATCGGCGGCCACGGTGCGGTAGCCCGGTCCGGGCGATGGGAGCCGAGGCATTGAAGGGCAGAAGATCGCCGTCGCTGGCCTCGAACGTCCCGACCGCGACGCAGGCCCAATTCGTGAGGCAAGCCACGTCCGTGAAGTAGGTCTGGGGCGAGCCCGCCTCGTCGGGGGTATCGGGTGGTTGACTCCAGGCCAGGCCGTTCCAGGTGAAGACCAGCGTTGCGGTGGCACCCCCGGCCGGGACGAACTCTCCTACCGCGGTGCACGCCGAGGTGCTGATGCAGCTGATCCCGAAGAGCCTGCCCAGCGCCGGAAGGGTCGGAACCGTGTCTTGTGTCCAGCCGGCTCCGTTCCACGTGTCGACGATCGGATGCGCTCCCGGCCAGTCCGCCTGTGCCGACGGCCTTGCAGAGCGACACTCCCACGCACGACACGGAATGCAGGATGACGTCCTTGAAACTGTTCGCCGTGGTGGTCGGCGTCCAGGTCGTGCCGTCCCAGGAGGCTGCGTAGGCGCCTCCCGACTGCGTGGTCCCGGCGGCGCCGACGATCATGCAGAAGGTGGTGGTGGTGCATGAGATTCCAGTGCCGAGCGCATCGATCGTGGTCTCCGGGTTCGTGCAGCGTGGTCGGAGCCCAGGTGGTCCCGTTCCATTGCTCGACGAAGACCGAGCTGGTGCTGAAGCCGATTCCGCCCACCGCCATGCAGAAATTGACGGTGAGGCAGGAGACATCGTCGAGTGCCGTGGTGTCGGACCCGCTGTCCTGAACCACGGTCCAGGCCGAACCGTCCCACTGCTCGATGAGCGGCGACTCAACCCCGGAGCTGACGACGTTGCCCACCGCGATGCAGAACTGCGTGGTGACGCACGAAACACCGGCCAGCTGCACCTTGGGTCCCGTTTGACCGTTCACGGGAGGCAGGGGGAGCTCCGCCCAGGTGGCGCCATTCCAGAATTCGGCGAAGGGCGGCAGGGTCAGGGCAGCCGGAGCCCCGACCGCCATGCAGAAGTCGGCGTTGACGCAGGAGACAGCGTTGTCGACCGCGTCGGAGCCGGGCGGCGCGCTGGTCGTCGTGAGGTTCGGCATATCGGTCCAGTTGGCCGCCGCCACCTGCGCACCGGGCGCGAAGGTCTGGGCTGTCCCGGACCACCGGGGTCGCTCCCGCCACCGGCGGGAAGCGCGACGGCCAGGAGGACGAGCGCACACCCCAAGAGAGAGAGCCGGACCGGTCGAAACATGCCGCCCCCCTTCTCGAATCGCCCGAGGTCGTCGTCGCTGCGTCTCCCTCAGCGACCTTATGCGGCATCGTTCGTCCCGTGAAACACGCCGGTGTTCGAATTTCGTGCAAGCTCCCCGATCCCAACCCGGATTGCCGGTCGGAGGGCGGGTGTCCTGGTCAGCGGGCCGGCACCATCGGGGACTCGCCGGGGGCCGCAGCCTCACCGGCGGCCAGCATCAGCGCCTGGGCCTGGGCCCCCTCGTCGGAAATCCGCAACAGGAGGGCGATGAGGATGTAGTTGGCCAGCAGCGAGGAGCCGCCGTAGGCCACGAAGGGCAGGGTGATGCCCGTGAAGGGCAATAGCCGCACCACGCCCGCCATGATGAAGAAGGCCTGAAATCCCAGAATGAGAGTGAACCCCGTCGCCATGAGGCGGGAGAAGTCGGTGCGGGCCGTCTGGGCGATGCGGAAGCCCGAGCCCACCAGCAAGATGAAGGCCATCACGACCGCGGCGCAGCCGACCAGGCCCATCTCGGTCCCGATGGCGGCGAAGACCATGTCGCTCGTCAGCCCGAAGATGTAGCCCGGCATAGTGGTCGAAGCCGAGACCGGTCCCACCGACCCCGCCGGTACCCAAGCTGTATTGCGCCTGGGCCAGCTGGCTGTCGCCGGGTTTGGCGGCGGTCGGCCAGGGGTTCTGCCACTGCTCGACCCGAAGGTGCACCTGGCCGAAGTAGCGGGCCGCGATGTACGCACCGACACCGAAGAGCACCAGGCCGAGGACCAGGTAGCCCACCCGCCCGGTGGCCACCCAGAGCAAGCCGATGAAGAGCACGAAGAGAAGCGCGGCAAACCCGATGTCGTCCTCGAGGCCGATGATGGCCATGGCGGCACCCCAGGCGACCAGGATCGGCAGCAAGGGCCGGGGGTCGAGGATAGAGCCGGTTCCCGATCTGGGCCGTCGGGATGGTGAGCATCTCCTTGTTCTCCGCGAAGTAGGACGCGAAGAAGATGCACAGGAGGATCTTGGAGAACTCGACTGGTTGGAAGGACAGGCTCCCGTAGTGCACCCAGAGCCGGGCGCCGCCGATGGGCGAGAAGAAGAGCGGGGCGACGAGCAGCAATGCCGGCCAGCAGCAGGAGCAGGTAGCGGTAGCGCTCGAGGTCTCGCGAGTAGCGCACGACCAGCAGCGTGACCACGTAGAGCATCACGCCGAGGGCGGCCCAGGCGGCCTGGCCCCGGGCCTGCCCGGGATCCCAGCGGGCGATGATCGACGTAGCCGATGCCGTTGAGCAGCGCGGCCAGCGGCAGGATGACCGCGTTGGCGTTGGGCGCCAGCCAGCGGTTCGCCATGTGGGCGATCAGCGCCAAGCCCAAGGACGACCCCGAGGAAGGCACCGATGTTGTCGGGGATCTTCGACTTCTGACCGAGCGCGGCGATGATGTAGAGCGCGACGACCAGCAGCGAGCCGAAGAGGAGCAATCCCAGCTCTGTACGGCGCTTCGGCTTCGGGCCGAATTGGTAACTCAAAAGAGGTGCACGACGGGTCCGTGACGCCACGGGCGAATCGTAGTGGTGGGGGGTACGATCGGTGGTGACACCCGGGGAGTCCGCGCCTCGTGCCCACCTCTTGACATGACCCAGACGCAACCCCAACCACAGCCCTCGCCAGAAGCCGCACCGGAGTTGGAGCCGAAGAGGGAAGTGCAGGTCGCGGAGGGTGGCGGCCCGGAACCGGCGCGGCCGGTGCGTCCCCACCTACCAGCAGATCGAGGCATTCGGGTACCAACGATTCACCAACCGGGAGCAGTCCCGCCTGGACTTCGGGGCTCGTCTGCTCGATCTGGCCGAGGACGACGGCCAGCCGCTCCTGGAGCGGGCGAAGTTCCTCGCCATCTTCTCCGAACTCCTCGACGAGTTCTACCAGATCAGGGTGGCCGCACTGGAGGACCAGGTGGCGGCCGGGGTGCGCACGCGCTCGGTCGACGGCCTACGCCCGGGCGAGCAGCTCTCGCTCATCCGCGGCTGGGTCGAAGAGCTGGTGCGGCGCCAGGACGCCATTTTCTTGGACAAGATCGTCCCGGCCCTGGCCGAGGCGGGCATCCGCCTCTCGGACTGGTCGTCGCTCGACGACGACGATCGAGAGCACCTCGTCGACGTCTACCAGCGTCAGATCTACCCGGTCCTCACCCCGCTCGCCGTCGACCCTGGCCACCCGTTCCCGTACATCTCGAACCTCTCACTCAACCTGCTGGTCGAGGTGCAGGACCCCACGTCGGGGGAGCGGCGCATCGCCCGGGTCAAGGTGCCGCCGGCGCTGCCCCGTTTCATCGTGATGCCCGACGGCGAACGCTTCGTCCCGCTCGAGCAGGTCATTGCGGCCCACCTCGGGTCCCTCTTCCCGGGCATGACGATCGGACATCACCACGTCTTCCGGGTCACCCGCAATGCCGACCTGGCCCTCGAGGAGGACGAGGCGGACGACCTGTTGGTGGCCATCGAGATGGAACTACGCCGCCGGCGGTTCGGCAAGGCGCTCCGTCTCGAAGTCGAGGCGGACACGAGTGAGGAGATCGTCGACCTGCTGGCCACCGAGCTCGAGATCGGCCGCGATGGTGTCTTCCGGGTGGCGGCGCCGCTCGATCTGTCCGGCCTGTGGGGTGTCTACGCCCTCGACCGGCCGGACCTGCACGCCGAGATGTGGACGCCCTTGACGCCACCTCGGCTGGCCCAGGCATGCTCACGACCCCGGTGAGTTCTTCGCCATTCTGCGCGAGCGTGACGTGCTGGTCCACCACCCGTACGACTCCTTCGCCACGTCGGTGGAGGCCTTCGTGGAGCAGGCGGCGAACGACCCCGCCGTGCTCGGGATCAAGCAGACGCTCTACCGCACCGGCTACGACAGCCCGATCGTCCAGGCGCTCATTCAAGCCGCCGAAAACGGCAAGCAGGTCGCCGCCATCGTCGAGCTCAAGGCACGATTCGACGAAGAGGCGAACATCAGCTGGGCCCGCGCGCTCGAAGAGGTGGGCGTCCATGTGGTCTACGGCATCGTCGGGCTGAAGACCCATTCGAAGACCGCGCTCGTGCTGCGGCGCGAAGAGGACGGCGTGCGCCACTACTGCCACGTCGGTACCGGCAACTACAACTCCAAGACGGCCCGCATCTACGAGGACCTCGGCCTGCTCACGTCGGACCCCGAGATCGGCGCCGACGTCGGCGAGCTCTTCAACTACCTGACCGGCTTCTCGCGCCACTCCGACTACCGCCAGATCCTCGTGTCCCCGGTGACCGTGCGCAAGCGCATCATGGGCATGATCGAGGAGCAGGCCGACGCCGGCCCATCGGGGCGCATCGTGATCAAGCTCAACGGCCTGACCGACGCGGCCATGATCGACGCCCTCTATCGCGCCTCGGGTGCCGGAGTGCAGATCGACCTTGCCGTACGCGGTCTGTGCCGGCTGCGTCCGGGCATTCCCGAGCTGTCGGAGAACATCCGGGTCCGCTCCATCGTCGGCAGCTTCCTCGAGCACTCACGGATCTACCGCTTCGGTGGGCCGCCGGCCGACCCGGCGGCCGGGCCGGGTCTGCCGCTCAAGATCTACATCGGCTCGGCCGACCTCATGGGCCGCAACCTCGATCGCCGCATTGAGGTCGTCGTTCCGGTCCACGACCCCGACCTTCAGGCTCGGCTCTTCGAGGTGCTCGATCTCGTGTTCGCCGACGAGACGAACGCGTGGGAGCTCGGGCCGGACCGCCGTTGGCGACGGGTGCAGAACCGCCACGGGGTCAGTTCGCAGGAACGGCTCAAGGACCTGGCGCGCGAGCGGGCCCGCCGGCGCATCGACTCGGATCTGCGCGTCGGCGATGGCGACGAGGTCAAGACGGCGGGGTAATGGCACCGCGTCGCTGCCGGGGCGTACGCGCAGCAAGGATGCATGGCGACCCTAGGTCGTCGGTGCGCGGGCCGGACGAGCGTTCTTCGCCCATCCGATGCGCCATCACCTCAACCGGAAGCCGGTTCGCCGGCCAGGGCCACCAGGAATGACCCCTGTCCCAGCCATCCCGGGGGCGATGACGAGGTGCGGATCACGCGCCAGCCGGTGACCACGAAGAGCTTCTGGGGATCACCGAGCTGGAACTCGCTGGGCCCATGACCGACCGCCCGGCGCAGCTGGTCGAACGCGTCGCGGGCGACCTGGGCGCGGCCCCCGCGCTCGGGCCACACCGAGAAGGTGGCGGCCAGGACGCTCCCGGGGGCGGCACGGGCACGAAGCGCTTCACACAGCGCGGCCACGGACTCGAGGGTCAAGGTGGCGAAGAGGCTCTCGGCCACGAACAGCGAAGGCCGGCCCGTGTCGTGGCCGGCCGAGGCCAAGGCCGTGCCCACGTCGTCGCTGCGCACGTCGAGGCCGAGAGAGCGCACCGTGTCGGTGGCCACGCCCAGGGACTCGAGGCGCCGGCGCTTGTCGGCCAGGGTCTCGGGGAGGTCGACTTCGAACCAGCGGACCGGTCCGCCCCCGAAACGCAGGGCGCGCCCGTCGTAGCCCGCGCCCAGGAGCACCACCTGATCCACTCCGCGTCCGAGGGCGTCCGCCACTTCGTGGTCGACGAAGCGGGTGCGTTCTGCCAGCGCGACCGTGCGGCCCGCGGGCAAGGCGACGGGCCCGCGCACGCTCTGTTCGAGGGCACGCTCGGCGGCCACGTCGCCCGCCGGCGTCGAGGGGCGGGTCCGCTCCAGGCGGGCTCGGTTGGCCGCGGCCCAACGCGCGGAGAGTGATGGTCGGCCGCGCATGGGTGGGCTGCCTCAGGATGCGGCGGCGTTCGCCCTCGCGGTGGCGCGTGGGCGCCCGAGCCGGAGCGACAGGTAGGAGACGCCGCCGAAGGGGATGGGCAACCAGAAGTTGACCAGGCGCCAGCTGAGAACGCCGGCCGCGGCCACCCCGCCGGGGACGTGAAAGCGGGTGAGCACAGCGACGATGGTCAGTTCGACGACGCCCAGGCCGCTCGGGGTCAGCGGGATGACCGCGAGGATATTGGCCAGCCCATAGGCCACCAGGACGTCGATCGGGTCGATGTGGGCGCCGAAGGCGAGCAGGAACACCCAGAGCGAGAAGGCGTCGAGGAGCCAGTTGGCCGCGGCCCAGCTGCCCGCCCGCCAGAGCAGATCCGGGCTGGAGAAGAGGATCTTCATGCGGTCGGCCACTTTCTGCACGAGCGAGGTCACCGTCTCGGCCCGTACGAAGGGCAGGCGGTCGGCCACCCGTTTGACGAAGGCCTGCGCGCGCTTCTCCCCACGGGTCAGCATGTAGACGACCCCGGCGAAAATGGCGATCAGCAGCACGCCGAGGATGGCGGCGAAACCGTAGAGCGGGTTGTAGCCCTGGAGCGGGATGGAGATCAGGAGCGCCAGCCAGAAGATGACGTTCAACACGACGGCCGATCCGATGCCCTGTGTGGCCAGCCCGAAGGCCGCCGTGCTGCCCGACACGGTGCCCCCGGCCGCGCCCGGCTCGGTGAGCAACCGGTAGCTGGCGGCCGAGCCCGGGACCGTCCCGCCGGGCAGCGTGTGGCTGATGGTCAGCGCCCACATGTTGATGCGGAAGATGCGGAAGCGGGAGGGCGCGCCCGGCGAGAGCACGGTGCGGGTCAGTTCGGCATAGGCCACGAGCGCGCCGATCTCGAGCAGGACGCCCAGGACGAGCCACAAGAAATTGACATGGCTCAGCTGGTGGAACTCCTTGCGGGCACTGGCCAGCTCAGGCAGGAGGATGTACTCGCCGACGAAGAAGAGGAAGAGGATCATCAACGTGATCTTCACGTTGCGCGGGAGAAGCCTCCGTTTCACCCGCGGCGGAGGTGCCGCATCTGGTTCCCCTGGTGCCTGCTCCATTGGGTTCCCATGCTTGCACGTCGGCCGTCCGAGAAGCGCCTCTTGCGGGGTCAAAGCTGCCAAGCTGTGACGCCATGGCCGACCGCTCCAGCCACACGTGGCGGTCCCGACTCACGGGAAGTGCAGAGAGTCGGGGCGTGCCGCTGGCCACGATCGTCACCGCGGTTGCCGTGGTCATTCTGCTGTTGGACCTCAACGCGGCACTGATCCTCGGCCTATGGGTCCTGCGCACCATCGTCCTCTACGTCGTGATCGCCTTTTTCATCACACTGCTGTTCACACCAGCCACCCGCTTCATGAAGCGGCGCTTGCACTTGAGCCATGGTGGGGCCGTCTTGCTGGTGTTTCTCCTCGGGCTCATCGCCTTCGTCGGCCTGGTCTACCTGTTCGCCGAGCCGCTGGTGACGAGCGCCAGCCACTTCGGGCGGCAGCTCCCGAGCCTGATCGACGAAGCCAAGAAGGGCAAGGGCCCGATCGGCAGGCTCGTCTTCCGGCTGCATCTGCAGAAGTACCTCTCAGAGAACTCCTCCAAGTTCGCCTCGCAGATCACCCAGGTGCTCAAGCCCGCCACCGCTCTCTCGGTGGGCGCGGCCGCCGCGTCGACGATCGTCGCCCTGGCCACCATCGCCGTGTTGACCTTCTTCACCATGCTCGAGGCCCCGCGTATGTGGCGGGGCTTCCTGGGCATGTTCCACCAGACGACGGCCGACCGGCTTGGACGGGTGGTCGACGAGACGATCCGCTCGGTCACCGGCTACATGCTGGGGAACTTCCTCACGTCGGTGATCGCCGGGGTCGTCGTTTTCGTCTCGCTGACCATCCTCGGCGTGCCCTTCGCCGGACTCTTGGGGATCTTCGTGGCCCTGGTCGACCTGTTGCCCCTCGTCGGCGGGCTGCTGGCCGGCGTGCCGACGGTCATCATCGCCGCCATTCACTCGGTGCCGGCGGGGATCATCATGCTGGTGATCTTCCTGGCCTATCAGCAGGTGGAGAACCACATCCTCAATCCGGTGATCATGAGCAAGACGGTGCGGCTGAACCCCTTCTGGGTGCTCATCGCCGTCCTGGTCGGCGCCACCCTGGGCGGCAAGGTGGGCGGCGGGCTGGGATCCTTCGTCGGTGCGCTGATCGGCATTCCGGTCGGCGGGGCGCTCCAGGTGATCGTGCGCGAGCTCCGGCGTGGACCCGACGACATCGACCCGCTCGAGCGATGTCCGGGACGAGGAGCCCGCCGAGATCTGAGCCGGCGTGGGCGGCCCTGGTCGAACGTGTCGGTCTGCCGGGCCGACACCCCGCCCGTGGCCGAGCCCACGTCGGCCCGGCCAGGCGCGGGAGGACGAAGACCGAGGCCGGAGGCGGCAGACGGTCCGGCCGCCGGGACGGCTGGCGCCCAGGTCAGGGCGGCGTCAGCCCCTAGACTGCAGCCCCATGCGGCCGCTGGTTGTCATTCCGACCTACAACGAGTCGGAGAACATCGAGCGCATGCTGCACCGGATCACCGAGTGCCTTCCCGCGGCCGGCGTGCTCGTCGTGGACGACGGCAGTCCCGACGGCACGGCGGACATCGTCAAGGCGGTCGTGGCCGAGTTGCCCGACGCCCACCTGCTGGCGCGCACCGAGAAGTCGGGGTTGGGCAGCGCGTACCGGGCCGGCTTCGCCTGGGGACTCGAGCGGGGGTATGACGCCTTCATCGAGATCGACGCAGACTTCTCGCACGACCCCGAGGCGTTGCCGAGCGTGGTGGCACCGATCGAGGAGGGCTTCGACGTGGCCATCGGGTCGCGCTACGTCGAAGGCGGTTCGATCCCGAAGTGGGCGTGGCACCGCGAGCTGCTCTCACGCGGCGGGAACGTGTACGCGTCAGCTGTGTTGGGACTGGGAGTGCGCGACTGCACCGCCGGCTACCGCTGTTACTCGGCCCGCATCCTGCGCCAGCTCGAGCTGGACCGGATCCGGGCCGAGGGCTACGGCTTCCAGATCGAGATGACATACCGGGCCAAGCAGCACGGTGCGGGCATCATCGAGGTGCCGATCAGTTTCGTGGACCGCACCGCGGGCGAGTCCAAGATGTCGTCGTTCATCGTCCTGGAGGCGCTGATGCTGGTCTCGTGGTGGGGCCTGGGCCGGTTCGTGCGTGGCGCGCGCGGACATGGTGACTGGCCGGAGCCGGAAGAAGCCGGGACAGGGGAGCGCCGAAGTGGCGTCGGGGCCGTCGTCGGCCAATGGGGCCCATCCGGACCACAGGGGTTCGGGAGCCGAGGATGCCGTGCACTGCGCATGAACGAGGAACGGAGAATTCGAACATGACCATCGACGCCCCGCAGACACGCATCCTGGTCGTCGACGACGAACCGAACATCGCCGACCTGCTGTCGGCCGCGCTCACCTTCGAGGGCTACCAGGTCGGTATCGCAGCCACCGGAGCCGAGGCGCTCGAACAGGTGCGGACCTTCCGACCCAACCTGGTGATGCTCGACGTGATGCTGCCGGACTTCGACGGCAACGAGGTGTGCCGGCGACTGCGCAACCAGGGCGAGCAGATGCCCATCGTCTTCCTGACGGCACGCGACACGACCCAGGACAAGGTCGAGGGTCTCAGCATGGGCGACGACTACGTGACCAAGCCCTTCAGCATCGAGGAGCTGATGGCCCGGGTCGGCGCCATCCTGCGCCGCGCCGGCGAAGTGGCGGCGGCCGATACCGTCGACCCTGCAGTTCGCCAACCTGACGATGAACATCGACACGCACGAGGTCTGGCGCGACGAGCAACCGGTCGACCTCACGGCAACCGAGTTCAACCTGTTGCGCTATCTGCTCGAGAACGCGCGTCGGGTGATCTCGAAGTCCGAGCTGCTCGACAACGTGTGGGGCTTCGACTTCCACGGCGACCCCAACATCGTCGAGACCTACATCAGCTACCTGCGCAAGAAGATCGATGTGACTGACCCTGCCCTCATCCACACCATCCGGCGGGTCGGGTACACGCTGCGACTCCCCAGGGACGGATGACCCTCCAGCGGCGCCTGGTGGCCGTCCTGGCATTGATGCTGGTGATCGGCCTGGTGGTCGCCGACTTCGTCACGTACGTCTCGGTGCGCTCGTTCCTCTACGGACGGGCCGACGCCACGCTGGCCCAGGACGAGGCATTGGCCTTCAACTACCTGGACTTCTCGGCCAGCGCGCGGCCTGCCCGTGGACAAGAGCAACCTGTCGCGCCGGGTCTCGACCGACGTCTACGTGATCCTGCGCAACAGTCGAGGGCCAGGTCGTCATGCGCCGCCCGTCGGGCCCGGCCACCAATCCCGACCCATCGCCCCTCCTCACCAAGGACATCCCGGTCCAGCACGTGCCCCGCGTCGATAACCCGGGCCTGGGGTCTGGGCGCTACGCCGGCACCTTCCGGCCCGATCCCGACGCGGTCGTCTTGGGCAGCACCGACGACCCCGACGGGCAGTACCGGGCCATCGCGGTCAGCGTGCCCCAGGGCACCCTCATCACCTCGCTGTCGCTCAACCCGACCAACGACACGTTGGGCTCGCTGCGCAAGATCGAGATTCTGGCCAGCCTGGCCGTCCTGCTGACCCTGTGCGTGCTCACCACCGTGTTCGTCCGGCGCGGCCTGCGGCCCCTGCGCGAGATGGCGGGGACGGCGGACACCATCGCCTCGGGTGACCTGAGCCGACGCGTGCCCCAGGCCCAGACGGAGAGCAAGGACGAGGTCGGCCGGCTCGGGGTGGCCCTGAACAAGATGCTGACCCAGATCGAGTCGGCCTTTGCCGAGAAGTCGGCTTCGGAGGAACGGCTGCGCCAGTTCGTGGCCGACGCCTCGCACGAGTTGCGGACGCCGTTGACCTCCATCCGGGGCTACGCCGAGCTGATGGGCCGGGGCGGCTTCTCGGACGAGCAAGGGCGGAACAAGGCGCTCAAGCGCATCGAGGAGGAGGCGGCCCGCATGGGCGGCCTGGTCGAGGACCTGCTCCTGCTGGCCGAGCTGGACCGGGGCCGCCCCCTGCGCCTGGAGCCGGTGGATCTGCACCGCATCTGCGCCGACGCGGTGGGCGACTCGGTCGCCGTGGCCCAGAGCCACCACCTCGTCCTGATGCCCGGGGGGTCGGTCGTCGTGATCGGTGACGCCGAGCGCCTGGCCCAGGTGGCCCACAACCTCGTGCGCAACGCGCTGGCCCACACGCCCGCCGGCACCAGGGTCGAGGCGTCCACCCGGGCCCGAGTCCGGCATGGGCGTGATCGAGGTCTCGGACAACGGCCCCGGCCTCCCGCCCGAAGAGGCGGCCCGGGTCTTCGACCGGTTCTACCAGGGCGACAAGTCTCGCTCGGGCAGCGGCACCGGTTTGGGTCTGGCCATCGTGCACGCCATCGCCGAGGCGCTCGGGGGGACGGCCGAGTTCCGGGCCGTCCCCGGAGGCGGGGTCTCGGTCGTCGTGCGCATTCCGCTGGCCGCCTCCCAGGTCGCCGCCCCGCACGCCGGCGTCGCCGCCGGCCCGGTCAGCCCAGCTGCACTGAGGACCCGGGCACGACGGTCTCGAGCACCGTCTCGAGCTTCACGTTGGTCTCGGCCGCCTCGGCCTCGGGATCCGAACCGGCCACGATGCCCGCCCCGGCTCGGAGCGAGAGGCGGTCGCTCGTCGCATTGAGCTGGGCGCTGCGCAATCCGATTATCCATTCCCCCTCACCGCTCCCGTCGACCCAACCCACCGGTCCGGCCCAGTAGCCGCGGTCGCCCGCCTCGCCGGCCGCGATGCGGCCCAGCGCCTCGTCACGCGGGGTGCCGCCCACGGCAGGGGTGGGGTGGAGCTCGGCCAGCAGCGTCATGACGGAGTCCTCGCCGGCCAGGGTTCCCTCGAGCCGGGTGCCCAGGTGGGCCACGGAACGGAAGGCCACGAGGGACGGGGCTTCGGGCACGGCCAGGCTGGAACAGAAGGGGCCGAGCTGGGCGGCGATGGCGTCGACGACGAGCCGGTGTTCCTCCCGGCTCTTGGCCGATCGGGCCAGGTCGCGCTGGGCATCGGCGTCGCTGCGGGCGGTGTCGCCCCGGCGCACGGTGCCGGCCAACGGATAGCAGGTGACGCGCCGACCGTGCCGGGCCACGAGCAGCTCCGGGCTGGCCCCGAAGAACACACCGTCGGCGACGGGCATGGAGAAGACGGTGCAGTCGGGCTCGGCGGCGCGCAGGCGGCGCAGCACGGAGGCCAGGTGCAGCGGGCCGGTGAGGTCGACCGCGAGGGGTCGGCTCAGCACGACCTTGCGCAGCGTGGCCCCGGGGGCCCGCAGGGCGGCGACGGCCTCGGCCACCATGGCGGCGTAGCCGGTCGAGTCCATGGCGGAGGAGACGTGGGCGACGCCGGGATCGCCCGGCGCGTCGACTCCGGTGTCGTACTGCCAGAGCACGGCCTCGAGCAGCTCGTCGGTGCCGGGGAGCGGTGCGCCGACGGGACCGACCGCGGTGACCCAGCGGCGCGGCACGCCATCCTCGTCGCGGGTGATGCCCATGGTGAAGCGGGGAATGACGAGCTGCCCCCGCCCGGCGCCGGTGAAGGGCAGGGCCCCGAGGGCGACCGGTCCGGACCCCACACGGCGCACCGGATCCTCCGACGGGATGGCGGCCAGGACGGCGGCGGCCTCGGTCGGCCCGCACCAGGGTGGCGGTGCCCCAGCCGACCAGGGTGAGGCCCGGGCGGTCGAAGAGCACGGTGGGGCTGCCGTCGAACTGCAGCGGGTCGGGTCCGTACTCCAGTGGGACCGTCCGGGCGTGCAGCTCCTCGGTCACGGCGCACCGGTCCGGGTGGCCAGCACGAGCTGGCTCAGACCGCCGGCCAGGGGTCGGATGCCCACGGCGGAATAGCCCGAACGAAGCAGGAGCCGGCGCAGGGTCGGGGCGTCGGGCAGGTAGGCGACGGAGCGAGGCAGATAGCGGTACGCCTCGCGATCGGAGAGGGCGCCGCCGAGCACGGGCACCGCCTTGGTGAACCACAGGTCGTACCCGGCGCGCAGCAGGCGCGAGCGTGGGGCGTCCACCTCGAGGACGGCCAGGCGCCCTCCGGGGCGCAGGACGCGGGCGGACTCGGCCAGGGTGGCGCCCAGGTCGGTGAAGTTGCGCAGCGCATACCCGCAGACCAGGCCGTCGAAGGTGCCGTCGGGGAAGGGCAGGCAGGCGCCGTCGGACTCGACGAGCGGCGCCGGCTGATCGTTGGCCGCCAGCATGCCCGCACTCAGATCGGCCCCGATCATCCGGTAGCCCTGGTGACGCCCGAGGCGGGAGAGATCGCCGGTCCCGCAGGCCAGATCGAGGACCAGCGCCCCGGCGGGCCAGCCCGAGGGCGGCCACGGTGGTGCGCCGCCAGCTCTGGTCCAGCCCGAACGTCATGAGCCGGTTCACCAGGTCGTAGCGGGGGGCGATGGTGTCGAACATGGCGCGCACCCGCGCCGTCTTCTCGGCGCCGGTGGGCAGGGCGGGGTCGGCCGGGTGCCCGTCGGGGGCCGGACGGCGGCCCATGGCCGGTGCCGCGGTCAGCGGTAGTACCGGTAGATCACCTGGGCCACGCAGGCGGGCTTGGGTGTGTCCTTGACCTCGAAGACGAGGTCGTAGGTGACCTGGACGCCGCCCTCGACCTCCTCGACGCCGGACACCGAAGCGCCCATGCGCAGCTCCGCCCCCACGGGCACCGGAGTGGGGAAGCGCACCTTGCCGCAGCCGTAGTTGACCCCGAACTTCATGTTTTCGACCTGGATGATCTTGTTGAGGAGCACCGGGGCCAGCGACAGCGTGAGGTAGCCGTGGGCGATGGCGACGCCGAAAGGCCCGGATTTGGCCCGCTCGGGGTCGACGTGGATCCACTGGTGGTCGTCGGTGGCGTCGGCGAAGAGGTTGACGCGCTCCTGGGTGATGGTCTGCCACTCGGAGTGGCCGAGCTCCTTGCCGGCCCACTCGTGGAAGGCGTCGACGCCATCGATGACCGTCGTCATTGGTGTGCTCCTCGCTGGTCAGGATCAGTTCCGACCCGGGACGCTACTTGCCCAGAGGACGTCACTACGCTGAGCGCCGGTGTCCCCGGCGCACGAGCACGACCACATCGCACCCCACCATCACCGGGACATCGGTGGTGGTGGTGCCCGGGCGGCGGTGTTCGGCATCAGCGACGGTCTCGTCACCAACGTCTCGCTCGTCCTCGGCATGGCCGGCGCCAACCCGGGCGCCTCGATCGTGCGCCTGGCCGGGGTGGCCGGCCTCGTCGCCGGGTCCTTCTCCATGGCGGCCGGCGAGTACCTGTCCATGACGGCCCAACGCGAGCTCCAAGAGCGCGAGCTCGAGGTGGAGCGCCGCGCCTTGAGCGACAACCCGCGCGGCGAGGCGGCGGAGTTGCGGGGCATGTACGTGCGGCGCGGGATCGAGCCGGGTGTGGCCCACGAGATGGTGAACGAGGTCATGCAGGATCCCGACCTCGCCCTCGAGACGCACGCCCGCGAGGAGCTCGGCATCTCGCCGCAGAACCTGGGGTCGCCCTGGCAGGCGGCTGCCGCCTCCTTCGTGACCTTCGCCCTCGGTGCCTTCGTTCCGCTCGCTCCCTGGCTCTTCACCTCGGGCACCCTGGCGATTGTGCTCTCGGTGGCGCTCGGCGGGCTGGCCGCCCTGGCCGTGGGCGTGGTCCTGGCCCGCTTCACCGAGCGGTCGCCCGCCGTCTCCGCGCTGCGCCAGCTGGCCGTGACGGCCGTGGCGGCGGCGGTGACCTACGGGGTGGGCCGGGCCATCGGCACGGGCCTCAGCTGATCGTCACCGCTCACGCCGTGTCCCGCCGGTAGGAGCGATCGACGTGGTCGACCTCGAACCCGAGGACACGGTACAGCCCGACCGCGGACTGGTTGGTGGCATCCACGTAGAGCATGCCGACCGGCACCCCGCGCCGGGCCAAAGACTCCAGCCCGGCCACGGTGAGCGAGCGACCCCAGCCCTGACCGTGGTGGCGCGGGTCGACGGAGATCACGTAGATCTCGCCGAGCACGGGCGCGTGGTCCCGGTGCACCTTGGTCCAGCAGGAGCCGATGAGGCCCCGACCGGAGGGATCGTCGGCCATCAGGAAGCCCTCGAGGTCGACCCAGTCGGCGGCCATGCGCTCGCGCAGCATGGCGACCGTCCAGCCGCTCTGTTCGGGATGGCCCGCGAAGGCCCGGTTGTTGGTCTCGACCCAGACCTCCTCGTCGCGCCCGGGCTCGAAGGGTCGGGTGGTCAGAGGGCGGCTGGCGGCCACGACGGCGGGATCGAGAGGGAGGGGCAGGCGCATCTGGAGCAGGTCTCGTTCGGGGCTGAAGCCGTGTCGGGCCGCCGAGCGCGTCGTCTTCGGGGCCGGCTGCCATGGCCCACAGGTGCACCGGAGCGCCGGAGGGAGCCAGGCCGACGGCCTTCTCGACCAGGGCGCCGGCCAGCTCGGCCCGACCGGCGCGGTCGACCACCAGGTGAAGAGAGACGGACCCGTCGCGCTCGGGGAACACCGTGGCGGCGCCGCTCAGGCCGCCGTCGTGTCCGGCGAGTACGACGCGGCCCCCCGACGGGGTGCCCTGGGTCACGGCGAGCAGCTCGGGATCGGGCAGGGGCGGATGGTCCGCCGCCGCCGTCACCCGCGCCACGAGCGCCGCCAGCGCGGCGCGCTCGGATTCGCCCAATCGGTCCAGCTCGACCACGTCCACGCCGGAGAAGGTAACCCGGTACGTTGAACCCGTGGCGCGGCCGAGGACACCCAAGGGTCGGGCCCGGCTCACCGTCGAACGCCTGGCGGAGCGCTATCCCGGGCACGGCCAAGGAGCTCTGTGCCCTCGAGCACGACGGGCCGTTCCAACTCCTGGCCGCCACCATCCTGTCGGCCCAGAGCACCGACGCCCGGGTGAACATGGTGACCCCGCTGCTCTTCGCCACGTACCCGGACCCCCAGTCGCTGGCCGCGGCCAACCCCGAGAAGGTGGAGGAGATCATCCATTCGACCGGGTTCTTCCGCTCCAAGACCAAGAGCCTGATCGGCATGGCCGCGGCCGTGGTCGAGCGGTTCGACGGGGAGGTGCCCTCGAGGTTGGAGGACCTGGTGACCATCCCCGGGGTGGGGCGCAAGACGGGCAACGTGGTTCGCAGCGTCGACTTCGACCTGCCCGGCCTCCCGGTGGACACCCACGTCCTGCGGGTGAGCAAGCGACTCGCCCTGACCGAAGCGCTGCCACCGACCCAGCAGGGGGACGCGGTCAAGGTGGAACTGGCGCTCAATTCGATGATCCCGCCGGCCGAGCGGGGGACGTTCAGCCTGCGGACGATCCTGCACGGGCGGGAGACCTGCGTGGCCCGGCAACCCCGGTGTGCCGACTGCCCGTTGAACGACTTCTGCCCCTCTGCCCAGTAATCCGCGCCAACTCGGAGATTTTTCCCCTATTTCGGGCAATTCGCGTTCACCTGTGCTGAAATTCACAAAGCCAGAGGCTACGATTCTTGACTGGAACCGGTTCCCGCCACCTGGTTCCAAATGAGTCGTTGCTGGGATCCGCCTCCCGGCCGACTCGCCCAATGCCGGCCTTCGGGCCGGCATTGGTGTTTACAACCCCTGGTCACACCCAGACGGCGCTCGTGGTATTACTCAGGGTGTTACCCTCGGGTCCATGGTGAGCAAGCGGTCGGTCTCCCTCGATGACGAGGTTGCGGCGGCCGTCGAGGAGGCGGCCAAGCAGGATGGCGTCTCCTTCAGCGCCTGGCTGTCGAGCGCAGCCGAGATGCAGCTGAGAGTGCGCCAGGGCCTGCGCGGCGTCGCCGCCTGGGAGGGCGAGACCGGCTCGCTCAGCGCAGAGGAGGTGGCCGCCGGCGAGGCACTGCTGGCCCGGCTGCGCTCCGGGGTCTCGGGCGTCGCGTCGCGGGTCCGCCGGCGATGAGCACCACCCGGCGCGAGGGTCTGGTCTACGGGCTGGGCGCCCTGCACGCGGCGGCACGGGGCGACCGCATGATGTGGTCGCTGCACCGGGCCGCCCTCTCCAACGGGATCGTGCCGGTCGTCCCCGCGGTGACGGTGGCCGAGGGCTACCGCACCGAGGCGCGCAGCGACCGCATCGCCGAGTTGCTGGCCGGCACCGAGGTCGAGCCGTTCGACGGCGAGGCGGCCCGCCGTTCGGGGGAGATCGCCGCCCGCTGTGACACCTCGGACCTGAGCGTCGTCGCCGTGGTCGAGGTGGCCGAGCGCCGCAACTGTGCGGTGGTGGCCCAGCGCCAGACCGTGCTGCGGACGGCTGCCGCGCTGGTGGGCCACGAGCTCGTGCTCTACGCCGTCTGAGGTGGTGCTCGGCCCACCCGGCTGAGCGGCCGTCGGTCGTTGCTCAGCGCGAGGCGTAGCGCTGCAGGCGACGGAGGGCCCCGCCCAGGGCCCGCTCCACCGCGATCAGCTCGTGCGCCATGTCCTCGTCACCCTGGTTCAGCGCACCCTCGGCCATGGCGGTGACCCGGCGGTGCAGCTCCTCCATGCTCGAGGAGAGGGACGAGAGCTCGGCGGCCGACGACATGCCCTGATCATGGCCGATACGGGCCGAGCCCGTCCGCGCCGGAGGCTCCGGGAACGCCATGACGCGCCGGTAGCCTTGGGTCCTCATGCCCCTGCGCGTCCTGGACCTCCGCGGCACCCCGCCGCCCTACGAGGACGTGCTGCCGCGTCCCGACGCGCCGGGCGCGGACGTCCACGTCGCCGTGGCCGGGATCCTGGCCCAGGTCCGGGACGAGGGGGATGCCGCCGTCATCAGGCACACGGCCACCTTCGACGGGGTCGACGTGGCCGCCGGCCTGCGGGTCGGACCCGAGGAGATCAAGGAGGCGGCCGAACGGGTGACCCCGGCCCTGCGCGGCGCGCTGGAGACGGCCTTCGAGCGCATCGTCGCTTATCACGGTCACGAGGGCACACCGCCCGGGGACCACGTCGACGGTGGCGTCCGCGTGCGCCACCTCATCCGGCCGGTGATCCGGGCCGGGATCTACGCGCCGGGCGGTCGGGCCCGCTACCCCTCCACGGTGCTCATGTGCGCGGCCCCGGCGCGGGTGGCGGGGGTCGGTGCCCTGGCCCTGTGCGTCCCGCCGGCTGCGGACGGCCGGGTGGACGACGCCACGCTGTGCGCGGCACACGTGGCCGGGATCGACGAGGTGTACCGCATCGGCGGGGCCCAGGCCATCGGCGCGCTGGCCTACGGCACGGCGTCGGTCCCCGCGGTCGACGTCATCGCCGGGCCCGGCAACGCCTACGTGGCGGAGGCCAAACGGCAGGTCTCGGGCGTCGTCGGCGTGGCCTCGGCCTTCGCCGGTCCTTCAGAGATCGTGGTGGTCGCCGGACCGTCGGCCTCCCCGGCCTTCGCCGCCATCGACGTCGTGGTCCAGGCCGAGCACGGTCCCGACGGGCTGGCCTGGCTGGTCACGTGGAACGCCGACCTGCTCGAGGCGGTCGTGACCGAGATCGGCCGCATCGTCGACGCCTCGACCCGCAGGGCCGACCTGGAATCCACGCTGGCCACCTCGGGCATCGCCTGCCTGGTCGACGGCCCCGACGAGGCCCTGGCCGTGGCCAACACGATCGCGCCGGAGCACCTGCAGTTGATGGTGCCCGAGGAGACCGGCCTCGACATGCTCGACGGGGTGCAGAACGCCGGCGCGGTCTTCATCGGCGACTGGGCGCCGGCCAGCCTGGGCGACTACATCGCGGGTCCGAACCACGTGCTGCCCACCAATCGCACGGCGCGCTTCTCCTCGGCGCTGCGCGCCGACGACTTCCGCAAGCACGTGCACGCGGTGACGGCGACGCCCGAAGCGATGCGTGCGCTCGGCCCGCTGGTGCGTGTGCTGGCCGAGACCGAGGGGCTCCCGGCCCACGCCGACTCGGTGCAGCGGCGCCTGGATGCCCTCGATCCGGAGGACCGGCCGTGAGCGCGGTGCCGCCGGTCCGGCCCGATCTCGACCTGGGTGAGGGCTACCACTCGCCCCAGGTGGAGGCCGAGGTGCGGCTCAACACGAACGAGTCCCCCTTCGCTCCTCCCGACGAGTGGCGCCAAGAGCTGCTGGACGCGCTGGCCGACGTCTCCTTCCACCGGTATCCCGACCGACCGGCGACCGAGCTGCGCCAGGCCTTGGCCGACCTGCACGGGGTGACGCCGGAGGAGATCTTCTGCGCCAACGGTTCGAACGAGGTGCTCCAGAGCCTCCTGCTCGCCTTTGGCGGGCCGGGCCGGCGGGCTCTCGTCTTCGAGCCCACCTACGCGCTGCACTCGCACATCGCCCGCCTCACCGGCACCGCGGTGGTCGAGGGCGGGCGCGACGACGACTTCCAGATCGATCCGAGCGAGGCGCAGGCGTTGATCGCCTCGAGTGCACCCGACGTGACCTTCCTCTGCTCGCCGAACAACCCCACCGGGCGGGCGGAGCCCCCGGCGACGGTGGAGGCGGTGGTGGCGGCCGCTCCCGGTCTGGTGGTCGTGGACGAGGCCTACGGGCAGTTCTCGCCTTGGAGCGCGCTGGCCCTGCGGGGTCCAGGCCAGCCCGGGCTGGTGGTGACGCGCACCTTCTCAAAGACGTGGGCGCTGGCCGGCGCCCGCCTGGGTTACCTCGTGGCCGACCCGGCCGTCGTCGTGGCCTGCGAGGCTGTGGTCCTGCCGTACCACCTTTCCGTGCAGACCCAACTGGCCGGACTGCTGGCGCTGCGCCACAAGCCCGAGATGGAGGCGCGGGTGGCCCGCATCTCCGAAGAGCGGGGACGGGTGGCTGCGGCCCTGGCCGACCTACCCGTGGACAGCTGGCCCTCGGACGCGAACTTCATCCTGTTCCGGCCGCGCCGGCTGCGACGCGGACGACGTCTGGCGTGCCGTGCTCGATCGTTCGGTCCTCATCCGCAACTGTGCGAGCTGGGACGGGCTCAAGGGCTGCCTGCGCGTCACCATCGGCACGCCGGAGGAGAATGACCGCTTCCTGCACGCGTTGAAGGAGAGCCTGTGACCAGCCGCCGTGCCAGCAAGGACCGCGCCACCAAGGAGACGACGATCGCCCTCGCGCTCGATCTCGACGGGGTCGGGCCAGACCGCGGTCTCGACGGGGTTGCCATTCTTCGACCACATGCTCGAGCAACTGGGCAAGCACGGCTCCTTCGATCTCGCGGTCAAGGCCGACGGCGACCTGCACATCGACGCCCACCACACGGTGGAGGACGTCGGCATCGTGCTCGGCGGTTGCCTGGCCGAGGCACTCGGCGACAAGGCGGGGATCCGTCGCTTCGCCTCCATGCTGCTGCCGCTCGACGAGGCGCTCGTGGCCGTGGCCCTGGACATCTCGGGCCGGCCCTACCTGGCCTACGGTCTGGACTTCGCTCCGGATACGCCGGGTCTGGGCACGCCACCGTTCGACCCCCAGCTGGCCGAGGAGTTCTGGCGAGCCTTCGTGACGGCGGCCAACATCACGCTGCACATTCGGCGGGTCGAGGGCAAGAACACCCACCACATGCTCGAGGCCAGCTTCAAGGGGGTGGCCCGCTGCCTGCGCGACGCGGTGCGCGTCGAGGGAGGTGGCATTCCCTCGACCAAGGGGAGCCTGTGAGCGGACCGCGCGTGGCCGTCCTCGACTACGGCATCGGCAACCTGCGCTCGGCGGAGAAGGCGCTCCAGCATGTGGGCGCGGCGGCCCGGCTCGTCACCGAGGTTAGCGATGTCGAGGCGGCCGACGCCGTGGTGCTACCGGGAGTGGGTGCCTTCGGTTCCTGCGCCCAGGCGCTGCGGGAGAGCGGGCTCGAAGCACCGGCCCGCGAGGCCATCGCGGCCGGCGTTCCGTTCTTCGGTGTGTGCGTCGGCTTTCAGTTGCTCTACGAGTCCTCGGTGGAGAGCCCGGGTGCCACGGGTCTCGGGGTGTTCCCCGGCGCGGTGAAGTCGTTGCCGGTGGGGGTGAAACACCCGCAGATGCAGTGGAACATGCTGGAGCCCAGCGGGACCGACGTGCCCGCCCTGCTCGAGGGACTGGGCCCACGGCCCTGGGTCTACTTCGTCCACTCGTTCGCGCCACCGGTCGGCGCGGAGACGGTCGCCGTGTGCGACTACGGGGGCCGGGTGGCGGCCCTGGCGAACCGGGGCGCGCTGTGGGGTGCCCAGTTCCACCCCGAGAAGTCGGGCACGGCGGGTCTGGCGTTGTTGGCGAACTTCGTGGCCCAGGCGGCGTGATGGAACTCATGCCGGCGATCGACCTCCGCGGCGGCGAGGCCGTGCGCCTGACCCAGGGCGACTTCGCACGCGAGGCGCGCTATGGCGACCCGCTGGCGCTGGCCGCCCGCTACATCGACGCCGGCGCCACCTGGATTCACGTGGTCGACCTCGACGCGGCGCGCACCGGCCTGTCCCACGAGCGCGGCGCGCTGAGCCGGATCGTGGAGCTGGCCTCGGCAGCCGGCGTGCGGGTGCAGACGGGTGGCGGCATCCGTTCGGAGGAGACGGCGGCCGACCTCCTCACCACTGGGGTGACCAGGGTCGTGTTGGGCACTGCCGCGCTCGAGGAGCCCGACCTGGCCGCGCGCTGCGCCAGGCGCTGGCCCGGGCGGGTGGCCGTGGGCTTGGACTACCGGACGGGCGACGACGGCGCGGCCGAGGCGCTGGGGCACGGTTGGAGCCAGGGTTCGGGCCGAGCGGTGACCGAACTGCTCGCGCTGTGGGGCGACGAACCCATCGGGGCCGTCGTGGCCACGGCGGTGGCCCGCGACGGCATGCTCGAAGGCCCAGACCTCTCCGGGCTGGCCGCGCTCCTGGCCGAGACGGCGCTCCCCGTTGTGGCTTCCGGTGGCGTGGCCTCACTGTCGGACCTGGCCGCACTGGCGGATCTGGCCGCGTACGGGCGCCGGGTGGCCGGGGCCATCGTCGGCAAGGCCATCGTCGAGGGCCGCTTCAGCGTCGAGGAAGGACTGGCCGCATGCGCAGCATCCGACTGATCCCCTGCCTCGACGTGACCGGGGGACGGGTGGTCAAGGGCGTGCGCTTCGTCGACCTGACCGACGAGGGCGACCCGGTCGAGTTGGCGTCGCGCTACGACGCCGAAGGGGCGGACGAGGTGACCTTTCTCGACATCACGGCGTCCTCGGACGGCCGGGACACCATGGTCTCGGTCGTCGCCCGCACGGCCGAGCAAGTCTTCATCCCCTTGACGGTGGGCGGTGGTGTGCGCAGCGCGGACGACGCCCGCCTGCTCCTGCGGGCGGGTGCGGACAAGGTGGGCGTGAACACCGCGGCCGTCGACCGCCCGCTCCTGGTGCGCGACATCGCGGACGAGTTCGGGGGCCAGTGCGCGGTGGTGGCCATCGATGCCCGCCGGCGAACGGGCGCGTCCGGATGGGAGGTGCACACGCACGGCGGGCGGACCCCGACGGGCAAGGACGTGGTGGGCTGGGCGGTCGAGTGCGGGGCCAACGGGGCCGGGGAGATCCTCTTGACCTCCATGGACCGTGACGGGACCAAGGACGGCTTCGACCTGGCCCTGATCCGGGCGGTCGTCGACGCCGTGGACGTGCCCGTCATCGCCTCGGGGGGAGTCGGCCGGCTGCAGGACCTGGTGGACGGGGCGGTCGACGGCGGCGCCGACGCGGTCCTGGCCGCGTCGATCTTCCACCGGCGGGAGTTCACCATTGGCGAGGCCAAGGCCTACATGGTCGAGCACGGCGTCACGGTACGTCCCGTCTGACCTGGAACGACACCTTGGTGCGGTACCGTGAGAGGGTGCCCACGTCGACAAGGAAGAACGGAGCAACCGAGGCCGCGGCGGCTGACAAGCAGCCGATCTCGGTGCTCTTCGACCGGGTCATGGTGCAGATTTCCCCCACGGACGGCGAGCGCCGGTCCCGAGCGGGCATCCTCATCCCGGCCACCGCCCAGATCAGCCGCCGCCTGACCTGGGCCGAGGCGGTCGCCGTGGGTCCTCACGTGCGCACCGTCAAGATCGGTGACACCGTCCTGTTCAACCCTGAGGACCGGTTCGAGGTCGAGGTGCACGGCGAGGAGTACGTGATTCTGCGAGAGCGCGACATCCACGCCATCGCCTCGCCCCGCAACGACAGTGGCACAGGGCTCTACCTTTGAGCGCCGTACCCGAGGGGGTGCCGCTCCGCACCGACGAGGCGCTCGTGGCCGAGGTCGACTTCGCCAAGGGTGACGGCCTGGTACCCGCCATCGTCCAGGACGCCGGCGACGGCACCGTCCTGACCATGGCGTACATGGACGCGGAGGCGCTGCGCCGGACCCTGGCCACGGGTCGTTCGTGGTTCTACAGCCGGAGCCGCCAGGAGTACTGGCAGAAGGGCGAGACCTCGGGTGACCGCCAGTACGTGCGCGAGGTGCGCATGGACTGCGACGGCGACGCGCTCGTCGTGCTGGTGGACCAGCACGGGCGCGGCGCCTGCCACACGGGCGAGCGCACCTGCTTCTACCGCACCGTCGGCAGCGGTCCGGGCGTGCCGGTGCCGTGAGGTGCCGATGACCGGCCGCGGCCGTCCTCGACTTCAGGCCTGATCCGGCCGAGTTCGCCGCGCTGGCCAAGGAGCACGAGATCGTGCCCGTCTGGTGTGAGGTGGTGGCGGACACGCTCACGCCGGTCGCCTGCTTCGCCAACGTCGTGGGGGAGGGCGAAGGTTTCCTCTTCGAATCGGTGGAAGGCGGCGAGCGGTGGGGTCGTTACTCGTTCGTGGGGCGCCAGCCGCTGGCCACCCTGACCGCCCGGGGTCGCCGGGTCGAGACCACCGGCCAGCTGGGCCTGTCCCCGTCCGACGACGGTATCCTCGCCGCGGTCGAGGCGCTGGTGACCCGCTTCGAATCGCCGAGCCTGAACGGCCTGCCACCCCTGCACGGGGGCCTCGTCGGCTACCTGGGTTACGACGTCGTGCGCGAGGTGGAGCGTCTCCCCACCCGCCGGCCGACGACCTGGGTCATCCTGACGCGGCGCTCGTCGTGATCGGGCAGTTCTGCGCCTTCGACCATTGGCGCCAGCGCATCGTCCTGGTGGACAACGTGGTGGTGCCCCCAGGGTCCGGTGGCGTGCCGGATCCGGTCCAGGTGTCCGAGGCATACGAGGGTGCGTGCGCCCGCCTGCGCCAGCTGGCGGCCGACTGCGCGCGCTCGCAGCCCGGTGAGATGGTGGGGGCCCCCCCGGCCGGACTCGAGAAGGCGGCGGCGGCAGCGGACGATGACATCCGCTGAGTACATGGGGTCGATCGAGGCGGCCAAGGAACACATCCGGGTCGGTGACATCTTCCAGGTGGTGCTGTCGCAGCGCTACGACCTGACGCTCGAGGCCGATCCGTTCGACGTCTACCGCGCCCTGCGCCTGCTCAACCCGAGCCCCTACCTCTACTTCCTCCGCTTCCCGGAGGTGACGGTGGTCGGGGCGTCGCCCGAGCCGATGGTGCGCCTGCGGGACAAGGTCGTGATCTCGCGTCCGATCGCCGGCTCGCGTCCCCGCGGGGAGAACGAACAACACGATCGCTTGCTCGAGGGCGAGCTGGCCGAAGATCCCAAAGAGCTGGCCGAGCACATCATGCTGGTCGACCTGGCCCGCAACGATGTCGGGCGGGTCGTGCGCTTCGGGACCGAGAAGGTCGACGAGCTCATGACGATCGAGCGCTACAGCCACATCATGCACATCACGTCGCAGGTGTCGGGCGAACTCTCGGAGGGTAAGGGCCCCATCGACGTGCTGCGGGCCACCCTCCCGGCCGGGACCCTCTCCGGTGCACCCAAGGTGCGCGCCATGGAGATCATCGACGAGCTCGAGCCGACCAAGCGCTGCGTGTACGGCGGTGTCGTCGGCTACATCGACTTCTCTGGAAACTTGGACACGGCGATCGCCATCCGGACCATGGTCGTGACCCCGGACGGCCGGGCCAGCGTGCAGGCCGGCGCGGGCATCGTGGCCGACAGCGACCCCCAATCCGAAGATGAAGAGTGCGCCCACAAGGCCGGGGCGTTGCTGGTGGCCGTCACGGCAGCGCGCCGCATGCGTGCGGCCCGGGTGACGCAATGAACGACGTCGAGACCGAGGCACTGCGCCGCGGCGCCGGCGCCTACCGGACCGTGCGCGACGTGCTGGCCGTGCGGGGGCCGGACGCCGAGACGTACCTGCAGGGACAGCTCAGCCAGGACCTCGATCCGCTGGCCGTGGGGGCGTCGGCTGACTCGCTGCTCCTCGAACCCGACGGGAAGCTCACGGCCTTGCTCCGGGTCACCCGGACCGACGGTCACGGATTTGTGCTCGACGTGGACGGAGGCTTCGGCGAGACGGTGGCGGCGCGCCTGCGCCGCTTCCTGCTCAGGTCCAAGGTCGAGCTCGAGTCGCTCGACTGGCGCTGCCTCTCGCTCCGCGGGCCGGCGGTACCCGAGGCGGCCGCAACGCTGTTGGGCGCCCTCACCGAGCATGGTGTCTTGGCGCTGCCTTTCGAGTGGAACGGATGGACGGGCGTGGACCTGCTCGGCCCGGCCGACGTCGTGCTCGGCCCGGACGAGCTCCCTGCCGGCCTGGTGCGCTGCGGGGCCGACGCGGTCGAAGCGTGCCGGATCGTGGCGGGGGTGCCGGCCATGGGCGCCGAGCTCACGGCCAAGACCATCCCGGCCGAAACCGGCCTGGTGGAACGCACGGTCAGCTTCACCAAGGGGTGTTACACCGGCCAGGAGCTGGTGGCGCGGATCGAGGCGCGGGGCTCGAACGTGCCCCGCCGCCTGGTCGGACTGGTCACGCCGGCCGATGACGAGCCGTTGGTCCGCGGCATGACCCTGCACCCCGGGGAACCCCCCGACGGCGACGGTGCCGCGGACGACAAAGTGGTGGGCACGGTGACCTCCGCGGCCCGGAGCAGCGAGCTCGGCGGGTGGGTCGGACTCGGCTACCTCCACCGCAGCGTCGAGGCGCCCGGCCCGATCCGTCTGCGGACCGGTGACGGCATCGGCAAGTCGCGGCGGGCCCGCGTCGCCCAATTGCCGCTGGCCTGAAGAAGCATGACCACGCGAGCGCCTGCCGGTTTGGGGAGAGCGGCGCTGGTGGTAGCCGGGGTGGCTTACGCGCTGGGCGCGGCGGCCACCACGCCGTTCTCCCTGGCGGCCAACGTGATGACGGCGATCCCCATCGTCCTCCTCGGTGCGCTGGCCGTGGCCCGCTGGCCCCTGCATCCTCGGCCGGTTCGCCCATCGGGACGCCACCCCTTCCGTGACTGGATCATCCTCGGAGTGGCGATGGTCGTATGGGAGGTCGCGGTGTACGCGGCGCGGGGGAGCCGAGCCGACCATCCGACCCTGAGCTCCATGGTCGATGCGGTGGACCGCTACTACGTGCTCAAATTCGTGCTCTTCTTCGGATGGCTCTGCGTGTGCGCATTCGTCGTCCTTGCGGGCACGGCGCGGAGCGACGCGTGAGCTCGGGCATCTTCTATGCGGTGTGGGCGGCGCTCGGGGCGGCCGCTGCTCGTGTTGTGGGCGCTTTCGTACCGTCGTGATTCTGGGCAGGCCCGGCCGTCCGACGTCATCCGTCGTTTGGCGACCGGACCGTTCGCGCGCATCGTGCTGGTCGTCGTCGTGATGTTCCTCGGCTGGCACTTCTTCGCCCGTTGAACGCCGGCGCCCGCGGCGCCAGGGAGGGCGACGGTGCAGGAGGATCCTGACCGGCCGTGGGGCTCATGGGGGAGTCGAACGCCTCCGTCGATCCCTACCGTCAATGCCCGTGAGCCTGAGCGCACCGGCGGTGAAAGAGCCCGCCGCTACGCTGAAGTGTCATGCCGACCTACCTGGGCGAGATCGTCGCCACCCATCGAGCCCAGGCTGCGGACGACCACCGCGACGTGGCTGAGCTGGTGGAACGGGCCGCGAGGACCACAACTCCCCGCAACTTTGCCGCCGCGCTCCGCGGCGAGGGGCTGGCCTGCATCGCCGAGATCAAGCGGCGCTCGCCCTCGAAGGGCGATCTCGACCCGACCCTGCACCCCGACCTGGTGGCCAAGGAGTACGTGGCCGGGGGAGCAGCGTGCCTGTCCGTGCTGACCGACGCCGACTACTTCGGCGGCGCCCCAGCCGACCTGGTGGCCGCTCGGGACGCATCCGGGCTCCCGGCCTTGCGCAAGGACTTCACCGTGAGCGGGGCCGACATCGCCGATGCCCGGCTCATGGGGGCGGACGCCGTCCTCCTGATCGTGGCGGCGCTCGACGACGACGAGCTCCGCCGGTTCTCTGAGCTGGCCCGAACCCTCTCGCTGACCGCCCTCGTCGAAGTGCACGACGGTGCCGAGCTCGACCGGGCCCTGCGGGCCGAAGCCCGGGTCATCGGGGTGAACCAGCGCGACCTCAAGACGTTCAGTGTCGACCACGAGCGGGCGTGCTCGTTGGCGGCACGCATTCCGCCCGATGTCGTGGCGGTGGCGGAATCGGGGATCCGAAACGGCGAGGACGCCCGGCGGCTGGCTGAGGCCGGCTACGACGCCATCCTCGTCGGCGAGACCCTCGTGCGGGCGGACGACCGGGCGGCCGAGCTGCGCCGGCTGATCGCGCATCCGGTGGGCGCGCGATGAGGGAGGACTTCTTCGTGAAGATCTGCGGTGTCACCTCCGAGGCCGACGCGCTGCTGGCGGTGAGCCTGGGTGCGTCCGCCATCGGCTTCATCTTCGCCCCCTCGCCCCGGCAGGTGTCGGTGCAGTTGGCCGGCGACATCGCCAAGCGCCTCCCCGAGCACGTCCTGACCGTCGGCGTCTTCCGGGACGAAGCGCCGCAGCGGGTGGTGGAGGCCATCTACGTCTCCGGACTGGGCGCCGCACAACTGCATGGTCACGAGACCGCCGAGGAGACCACCTGGGTGCGCAGACGGGTGCCGACCGTGATCAAGGCCTTCCGGGCCGGTGAGCGCGCCATCGGCCGTTTCGACGAGTTCGGCGCCGACTACCTCCTGGTCGACGGCGACAACCCGGGCTCGGGTGAGGTCTTCGACTGGCGGCTGGCCGAGGGCGTGGTCGACCCCCACCGCCTCATCGTCTCGGGAGGCCTGAGCCCCGACAACGTCGCCCAGGCCGTCGCCAACCTGCGGCCGGCCGGGGTGGACGTGGCCACCGGGGTCGAATCGTCGCCGGGGCGAAAGGATCCGCTCCTCCTGCGTGACTTCATCGTCAAGGCGCGCCGAGCGGCGGCCGACGCCGCGCTGCGCAATGTGCCGGAGGTGCCGGTGGCCGGAGAGCCCTACGACTGGCGGGACGGATGAGCGCGGCAGACCGCACGGAACGCCCCGGAGAGGATGGTCGTTTCGGCGAGTTCGGGGGCCGTTTCGTCCCCGAGTCGCTCATGACGGCCTGTCTCGAGCTCGAGAAGTGGTTCGACGACGCCTGGGCTGATCCTGCGTTCCGCGACGAGCTTGCGGGCCTGCTGCGCGACTACGGCGGCCGTCCGACGCCCGTGACCGAGTGCAAGCGGCTGTCCGAGCGGCTCGGGGTGCGTGTCCTCCTCAAGCGCGAGGACCTGGCGCACACGGGATCGCACAAGCTCAACAACGTTGTCGGGCAGGCGCTGCTCACCAGGCGCATGGGCAAGACGCGGATGATCGCCGAGACAGGAGCGGGGCAGCACGGGGTGGCGTCGGCCACGGCGGCCGCACTCTTCGGGCTCGAGTGCACCGTCTTCATGGGCGAGGTGGACACCAAACGTCAGGAATTGAACGTCTTTCGAATGGAGCTCCTGGGCGCCGAGGTGCGCACGGTGACCTCGGGAAGCCGGACCCTGAAGGACGCGGTGAACGAGGCGATGCGTGAGTGGGTGGCCACGGTCGACACGACGCACTATTGCCTCGGGTCGGTGATGGGGCCCCATCCCTTCCCCTACATGGTGCGCCAGTTCCAGCGCATCGTGGGGGAGGAGGCGGCTGCGCAGTGCCGTGCCCTGCTGGGAGGAGCCGAGCCCGACGTGGTGGTGGCCTGTGTCGGTGGTGGCTCGAACGCGGCCGGAACCTTTGCCGGTTTCGTCGAGACCGAGGCGCGCTTGGTCGGAGTCGAGGCCGAGGGTGGAGCCGCCATCACCAACGGGATTCCCGGGGTACTCCACGGCATGTACTCCCAGCTCCTCCAGGACGAGGCGGGGCAGATCGAGGAGGCCGAGTCCATCTCGGCGGGCCTCGACTACCCCGGGCTCGGGCCCGAGCACGCGCATCTGGCGGCGATCGGACGGGCCGAGTACTCGACCGCCGGGGACGAGGAAGTGCTCGAGGCCTTCCGGCTGCTCAGCCACACCGAGGGGATCATCCCTGCGCTCGAGTCGGCCCACGCGGTGGCTTGGGTGGCGCGGTCGGCCGGAACGGACGCGCTGCCGGCGGGATCGACCGTGATGATCACCCTCTCGGGTCGGGGGGACAAGGACGTGGCACAGGTACGCGAGATCTTCGGCCGCCGACGCGATGGCTGACCTCGAGAAGGAGCTCCGCTCGAGCCGCGACCAAGGGCGCAAGCTCCTGATCCCCTACCTCATGGGCGGCATGACCGACGACTGGGAGCAGACCCTGGCCGCCGTCGTGGCGGCCGGCGCCGACGCGGTGGAGGTGGGAATCCCCTTCTCGGACCCGATGATGGACGGTCCGGTGATCCAGGAGGCGGCGCTGTGCGCGCTCAGGCGCGGCGTCGTGCCCGACGCGGTGATCGACGGCATCGGGCGGGCCGAAGCCCCCGTCCCCATCGCCGTCATGACGTATTACAACATCGTCTTCCGAGCGGGTCACAAGCGCATGGCCCGGTCCCTGGCCGCCGCCGGTGCCGGCGGCGCCATCCTGCCGGATCTGCCCATCGAGGAGATCGAGCCGTGGGCGGTCGAGGCGGACGCGGCCGGAGTCGACACGGTGCTCCTCGTGGCACCCTCGAGTCCGCCCGAGCGGGTCGAGCGTATCTGCGCCCGGGCCCGCGGCTTCGTCTATGCGGTGGCCCGGATGGGCGTCACCGGTGAACGGACTGATCTCGGGGGCGACGCGGCGAGCGTGGTCGAGCGCATCCGACGCGTCAGCGACATGCCGGTCTGTGTCGGGGTGGGCGTCTCGACGCCGGAACAAGCGGCCGAAGTCTGCCGGGTGGCCGATGGCGTGGTGGTGGGTTCGGCCCTGGTGCGCCGTCTGCTCGAGGGCGGTGGTCCCGACGCGGCGGCCGGGTTCGTCACCTCGTTGCGCGAAGCGATCGACTAGAACCGCCACCGGAAGCGTCTGCACAGCCGTGAAGCTCCCACGCTCCGAAGGATTATGGCCCATTTGTGAACGATCAACCGTGTTTATTGCTTTTGAGGGAGTCGGAATGACCAAGTCTTCGTGGGTATCAGCCATCCCGCGAGTGGAAAAACCATGGGGCCACGAAGAACATTTCGCGCTCGTCGACGGTCGCTTCTGCGGCAAGGTGCTCTACGTCAATGAGGGTCAGGCGCTCTCGCTGCAGTATCACGAACAGAAGGAGGAGACGGTCGCGGTGCAGTCGGGCCGACTTCTCTTCGAGGTGGGAGATCCCGACACCCCGCTTGAGTCGTTCGAGCTGCTTCCCGGCGAGGCTGTCCATCTCCGCCCTGGTACTCGGCACCGCATGACCGCCTTGGAGGACACGGTCATCCTTGAGGCAAGCACCACCGAGCTCGACGACGTTGTGCGTCTCGAAGATCGTTACGGCCGCGCCTAGGCGGCATTCTCCGCGCTCGTCGACGAAGGGTTGCCGAGCGCTGCCTCAAGCCGATGTCCGCCGAGATCTCCATTGCTGGGATGGTCGAGACCGGGGCCGCCTCGAGGAGGGCAGGACGCAGACCGATGACTCGGTCCGGCTCGGACTCCGCCGGAAACCCAGAAGACGTCGCCGGCCGCGGTCCTAGCCGCGAGCGCGCAGCGCCCGCTCCGTGAGGAGGGCGAGCGCGCGCTGCCCCTCCGCCGTGGGATGCGCGACCCGCCACACGTAGCGCTTGAAATTGTTCACGGCTCCGAGCGCATCGGTTTGGAGCGTGCGGCAGAACGAGCTGGGATGGATCGCGTCGGTGGCCGTACAGGCGCGGGCGGCCAGGATCTTGGCGATGTCGCCGCTGAACGTCGTGACCGGAATGCCCTGAGCGGAGAAGACCCAGGGATCGGCCGTGCACAGGCCGTGCCCGTTCATGGCTTGACTCACGTCGATCAGCCGGACGTTGTCTACGTGCTGCGCCTCGGCGTCCGTCACCGCCCCGGCAATGGCGCCGTTCAGCGCGCTCAGCACGACCTGCGCGGCAGCGGCGGTGACGCCGGCATTGGCCTTGAGGGCAGTGCAGACGAGATTGGTGCCGGCGTGCGAGTGCACGGAGCCGTCGACGACCTGGGCCGGCTGGGGGATGGGCTGGTAGTAGTCAAGGACGACCACCGACTTGGTGTGCGGTGACAACGCCTCGATCGTCGCGGCCAGGCTGGCCCGCACGGCGACCAGCTTCTTGGCCACGTCCGGCGTCACCGCCCCGTTGGTGACGCAGGTGTTGCCGAACCCCATGTCGAAGCCCAGGACGCGGACCAGTTCGTTCTCGAGGCAGGCGGCGAAATCGATGTCGTCCGCCCCGGCCTGGACCAGGACGAGCCGGGCCGGGTGTGTGGCCAGGCTGGCGGCCGCCACCTCGTCGGCCAGGTTGCGTGTCTGGTGGGGCGGTCGCAGGCACTGGGTGTCCCGCGCCGTGTTGTCGGAGGCATCGGCCACGGCGCCGCTGATGGCCAGCTGGTCCCCGACCAGGTGGCAGTTCGTCGGGCGGACGGACATGGTCAGGCCGAGCGCGTGCGCCACCAGGCTCGGATAGGCCTGGGTCGAGGGGCCTTGGGACACCGCCGTGCTCAGCAGGCCCAGCTGAGGCGTCGGGTAAGGGTTGGCCAGGCCGTGGCCGTAGGGGACCGAATCGCCCAGGGCGACGGCGCGGGTGATGGGCGATGCCGGGCGAGGAGGTGGGGTGGAACCGCGGGTGGCAAGCACCCCTGCGGTGACGCCCGCCGCCACCAGGACCACGGCAACCCCGACCCACAGTGCGGGTCGTCGATTGCGCGCGCTGGTGCTCCCGTCTTTTGCCATGGTCGAACCCCGCGGACCGCGTCGGCGGTACCGGGATGAGCGACGATAGTGGTTGGGCTCAGCGAGGAGGCAGCAGGACCAGACAGCCGTTGTGGCCGCCGAAGCCGAAGGAGTTCGAGAGCACGGCCGAGGGCTCCCAGGCCAACGGCTCCCCGTGCACGAGAGAAAGGTTGATCTCGGGATCTGGCTCTTCGTATCCGGCGGTCGGCGGGATGGTGGCGTGGTGGATGGTGAGCACCGCGGCCACGGCTTCGATGGCGCCGGCCGCAGCCAAGCCGTGGCCGGTGACTCCCTTGGTGGAGGTGACGAGCGGACCGGGCTCACCGAAGACCTTGTTGATGGCCCGGGCCTCGGCCAGGTCGTTCAGCGGGGTCGAGGTGCCGTGCGCATTGATGTGGCCCACGTCGGCGGCCGTGATCTCGGCGTCGGCCAGGGCCAGTTCCATGCAGGCGACTGCGCCTGAGCCGTCTGGGGCTGGTGCCGTGATGTGGTGGGCGTCCGACGTGCTGGCCGCCCCCGCGACCTCGGCGTAGATGGTGGCACCCCGGGCCACGGCGCGGTCCCAGTCCTCGAGCACGAGCGCACCGGCGCCCTCGGTCATGACGAATCCGTCGCGACGGACGTCGAAAGGCATGGAACGGCCGCTGGTCGAGAGTGCGGTCATGTTCGAGAAGGCGGCCATCGCCACCGGGTGAATGCTGGCCTCGGAGCCCCCACCGATCGCCACCTCGCAACGACCCGTGGCGACGAGCCGCGCCGCCGCTCCCACCGAATGCGTACCCGCGGCACAGGCGGTGCAGATGACTTCAGAGGGTCCGCGCCAACCGAGCCGCATGGAGATCCCAGCGCATCCCGCGTTGGCCATCATCATCGGCACGAGGCGGGGCGAGACCCGACGCGCCCCTCGTTCGTTGTACACGCCGACCTGGTCGGCCAACGTCTCGAAGCCTCCGACACCAGTGGCGAAGATGACGCCGGCCTTCGCCGGATCGACGTCGATCTCTCCTGCGTCCTCGAAGGCCATTGTCGCGGAGGCCACGGCGAATTGGGTGAACCGATCGACCTGGCGGACCTCCTTCGGGCCGAACCAATGTTCGGGTTCGAAGTCGCGGGCTTCGCCTCCGGTGACCGAGGGATGCAGGAGTCCTTGCCACAGTGCGTCCACACCCACGCCGCAGCAGCTGACCGCACCGAGGCCGGTGACGGCGACGCGCTTCCCTCGAATGGGGCCGTCGGGACCGATGCCGAGCTGCATCAGAGCTTGGACGAGATCAGGTCGTAGGCCTGTCCCACGGTGGCGATGTCCTCGAGCTCGGTCTCCTCGACGGTGACGTCGAAGGCCTCTTCGAGGGCCATGACCAGCTCGACCAGGTCCAGGCTGTCGGCATCGAGATCGTCGGCAAACTTGGCTTCCTTGGTGATTTTGTCCGCCGGCACTTGCAATACCTCCACGGCGCACTCGCGAAACTTTTCGAACGCTGCGTCGCTGTCCACTGTTTGGCTCCTTCTGTCTTCGTGTTCCTAGAACGCTACAGGCCCATGCCCAGTCCGCCGTCGACCGGGAGCACAGCGCCGGTGACGTAGGCGGCGGCATCGGAGGCCAGGAAGCCCACCACGGCCGCCACATCGGCGGCGTTCCCGGCCCGCCCGAGGGGAACTTGGCCGGTCATGAAGGCGACGCGTTCCTCGCCCAAAGCCGTGGTCATGTCGGTGTCGATGAGGCCGGGCGCGACGACGTTGACCGTGATCTGTCGGCTGCCCACCTCGCGGGCGATGGCGCGGGCCATCCCGACCAGTCCTGCCTTGGATGCGGCGTAGTTGGCTTGCCCCGGCAAGCCGACGAAGGCGCCCACGGACGACAGGAAGATGATGCGACCCTTGTGCAGCCGGAGCATCCTGGCCACGGCGCGCTTGGCCACCCGGAACGACCCGGTCAGGTTGGCGTCGATCACGTCGAGGAACGCTTGCTCGTTCATGCGCAGCATCAGTGCGTCTTTGGTGATCCCGGCGTTGGCCACGAGCACCTCGACGGGACTCCAGCGCTCCTCGATGGCGGCGTACGCCGCCTCGACGTCCTCGCTGTTGCGGACGTCGCAGCGCACCGGCAGGAAGCGGTCCTCCGCACCTTCTGGCAGCGGCGGAGGCTGTTCCGACCGGTAGGTGGTCGCCACCTGGTCACCGTTGGCCAGGAACCAGTCGACGCAGGCGGCGCCGATCCCCCGGGTCCCGCCTGTCACGAGCACGACGGCCATCAGACGGCGTCGGGCACTCGTAGCCAGACGAGGGGCTGCCCGTCCTGGACGCGCTCACCATCGGCGGCCAGCCACCGGATGACCTGTCCGGCAAAGGGCGTGCGGACCTCGGACACCCCGACCCGTCCCACCAGGTCGCCCACGTCGATAACGGATGAGGCGCCGCCGTCGCCCGTACCGGGCAACAGGCCGGTACCTGGCGCCTGCAGTGAGGCCTCCGGATTGAAGATGCCGCTGGACGGGCTGACGACGACCCTTTCGGACATGTAGAGGTGCTCGCCCTGGTGGAGGGCGGGTTCGGCCCCCCAGGTCTCGGCCTGGGCCACCTGGTCCATCAGGGTGTCGAGGTCCTCGGGCTTGGAGACGGAGAGCGATTGGATCTCGGGCAGGCTCCGCTTGGCCAGGCCGCTGAGCACGCCACCCGGTCCCAGTTCGACGAGCGAGGTCAGGCCGAGGCCGGCGAAGGTCTCGAGGGTCTGGCGCCAGCGCACCGGGCTGCACAGCTGGGCCGAGAGAAGGCCGGGCCATTCGGCCGGGTCGTCGTGGACGTGCGCGTCGACGTTGGCCACCACGCGCACCTCGGGTGTGAGGAAGGTGACCTCGGCGAGGGCCTTGCGCAAGGGCGCCCGGGCGCCCTGCATCAGGGGCGTGTGGAAGGCGCCCGACACCTGAATGGGCATGACCCGCTTGGCGCCGAGACCCTTGGCCAGTTCGCCCGCCCGCCCGACTGCCTCTGCGGTGCCGGCGATGACGACCTGTCCGGGCGCGTTGTAGTTGGCCACCCAGACATCACCCTCGGCCCGCATGCAGGCCGCCTCGGCGTCGTCGTCGGCGATGCCGAGGAGGGCGGCCATGGTCCCGGGGGCTTCTTCACCGGCACGGGCCATCGCTTCACCCCGGGCCACGACCAGTTGGATCCCGTGTTCGAAGCCGAGGGCGCCACTGGCCACCGAGCGCGGTGTACTCACCCAGGCTGTGCCCGGCACAAGCGGCGGGGGTCAAGCCGATCCGCTCGACGGCGTCGAGGACCACCAGGCTGAGCACGGTCGTGGCGAGCTGAGCGTTTTCGGTCCTCGTGAGCTCTTCGATCGGGGCCTCGAGGAGCAACTGGGCCAGATCCCGGTCGGCTGCGGCCGAGGCTTCTTCGACGACTTCCCACGATGGGTGGTCGACCCAGGGCTCGCCCATGCCGGCGCGCTGTGAACCCTGTCCGGGGAAGGTGAAAACCAACACGTGTCCGAGGACTCCAATCGACGGGACAGATCGAACGCACAGTGTGGCATGCCGGGGGTGAGCCGACCCACGTTCGGCCCTGCGGGTCGCACCCGCAGTGGGAACGGTGGCGTCACGGCGGTTCCGGTGCTGGTTACCACTCGGAAACATGGTGTGACGACCGGTGTGACCACGAGCGGATTCACCCGTTCGAGGGTCCTCTCTGCGGTGAAACTGGCCTTCGCCGAAGCCCGTTTCGGCCAGGCAACTGGCGAGCGGTGTAGGGCGCAGCAGCGGACGCAGTACCGAGCTACAGGAGGTCGGGCCGACACCGAGTGCAACGAGAAAGACGGTCAGAGCGCTGTGTAAAAGGAAGCCATGGCGGCAGAGGGCGCGATCCGCCGAGCCGTCGGCCCAGGTATAACGAGGAGTGCATCTACGTCAGTCACGAGACGAAGGTGCAGCGGCCCCTCCTCCACCAAACGAGGGGCCGCTCCGCGTGGGCACCCAGTGCTCTCCCGCCCCGTGGAGTGTGAAGCTCTCGATTCGGCGTCGGGTCCAGACCTGACACGAATCTTGGCCCCGACACAGGGTCAGGTGAGGAGGAACAGGGAGGTGGCGTGGGTTCCAGTGGCTGTGCCCCTGGCTCTTATGGGATGCATCCCGGTCTGGCCGCCTGACGGAACGTTGCCCGTGCAGGTGAAGGTGCCGTCGCCGGCTGCCGTGGCCGAGCACATGGGGTCAGCGTCGGAGGCCTTGGAAGTGGTCCCGTAGGTGACGTTGACCGTCTCGCCGGGCGCAAACCCGGTCCCAGAGATGTTCAGCGCGGTGGCGGCGGGCCCTTGGTCGGGTGTGGGGGTGACCGAGTCGGGGGTGGTGATCTGTCCGACGGAATCCAGGTTTGCGTTCGTGAACCACATCGCCCCATCGGGGCCCGCGACGATCGCGCGCACCAGCTCGGCGATGGCCGTGTCGGTGGTGGACGTCACCATCCCGCGGACGGTCATGCGTCCGATGGTGTGGGGACCGTCGGCGAACCACAAGGCCCCGTCGGCTCCGGCGGAGATCGCGCCGGACGCGGTCATGCCGGTGAACTTGGAGATAACCCCGGTGGTGGTGATCCGCCCGATGGTCTCGGTCTGCTGGTTGGTGAACCACAACGCTCCATCGGGCCCGGCGGTGATGCCCTGGGGGGCGTGAATGGAAGGGCCGGAATAGCTGGTGATAACCCCGGCGGTGGTGATCCGTCCGATCGAGTTGCTCCCGTGGTTGGTGAACCACAGGGCCCCGTCGGAGCCCACGGTGATCCCATGGGGCTGGTCGACCGAGCTGTTGGTGTAGTTGGTGACGACCCCGGTGGTGGTGATCCGCCCGATCGAGCCTCCGCTGCCGCGTGGGCCCGCGTTGGTGAACCACAGGGCCCCGTCGGGGCCGGCGACGATTTTGCTGGGTCCATTTATGGACGCGTCGGGGTAGTCGGTGATGACCCCCGCGGTGGTGATCCGCCCGATCGAGTTGCGACGACGGTTGGTGAACCACAGGGCCCCGTCGGAGCCCGCGGCGATGCCTACGGGCTCGTCGATCAAGCGGTCCGTGTAGTTGGCGGTGACGCCTGAAGTGGTGATGCGCCCGATCGAGTCGTGGCCGAAGATCCCGTCGGCCTGGTTGGTGTACCACAGCGACCCGTCGGGCCCCGTGGTGATGTCACTCGATTCGCTGATCCCGCTGAAGCCGAAGTTCGACACCACCCCTGAGGTGGTGATGCGCCCAATCGAGTTGTTCGCTTTGTTGGTGAACCACAAAGCCCCGTCCGGTCCCGCCGTGATCGAATCGGCACCATCGATCGACGGGTCGGTGTAGTGGGTGATGACCCCGGCGGTGGTGATCCGTCCGATCGTGTTCGTGTCGTTGGTAAACCACAACGCACCGTCGGAGCCGGCGGTGATGGCCATGGCATGGAGGGCGGGGTCGAAACTGCTGGGATAACTGGTGGACACGCCGGCCGTGGTGACTCGGACGATGTTGTCGTCGTCGGCCACCCACAGCGCCCCGTCGGGGCCGACCGTGATGCCACTAGGCCCGTAACTGGTAGTGAAATTCTCGTTCAGCGGTACGTCCTTGAAGGTGCCCTTGGGGGTGATCTTGCCGAACCCAAAGGAGCCTCCGCTCGGGCCGCCGTTAGAGGTTATCCACACATTGCCGTCAGGGCCGGTGACGATTCCCAGAGGTAAAAGCCCTGTCACGGCGATATCGGTACCCGTTCCCGCCGTCGTGATCCGGCCCACTCCCCCGGAGAAGTCGGCGTACCACAAGTTGCCGTCGGGCCCGACCGTGATGTCTTCGGGAATACCGTTACCGGAAACGTTAGGGAACGTCGACACCGCCCCCGTCGTGGTCATCCGCCCGATCGAGTTGTCCCGGTTGGTGAACCACAACGCTCCGTCAGGTCCGGTCGTGAGACCCGAGTCGGGCGCGTCTGCAGGGTTGAACGCGAAGTTGGTCGGGTCGATACCCGGACCCGAATAGTTGGAGATCACCCCCGCAGTCGTGATCCGCCCTATCGACTCGTTCCCAGGATTGGTGAACCACAACGCCCCGTCGGGTCCGGTCGTGATGCTGGCCGGCTGGTCGATACCGGACCGGGGATACGTGGTCACCACGGGCGCGGCGGCGTTGGCGGTTGCAGAAGGGGCGACCGGAACCAACCCCGCCCCGACCACGGCTGCCAACACGGCCAAGGCCGCCCTCGCAGCCGTACGACAAGGCATCAGATCATCGCTCCGAATCCCCCAAATCAGAAGACAATGTCCAGCTTACGCTCGCCACCAACCCACCGTCCTGCTCACGGATTGATCACAATCCGCGGCTACCACGCGACCAACCAGTCAGCTCTGACGGCCACCCAGCAACGAGCAACCAGCAACCAGCAACAACCAACCAGTTCCCTCGCACAAGGCTCACCGACACAGAACGATCCGTCGTGTGCTCCCAGCCCGCGTGGGTGACAAAAGACCTCCCAACACCGATTCGGCGTTCGGCGTGGGCCGCCGCCCGCGGCTGATTCCGGAGGGACGCATCATGGCCTTCAAATCTCGCGTGCCCGGAGTGGGACTCGAACCCACACGCCCTTTCGGACAGCGGCTTTTGAGGCCGCCGCGTCTGCCATTCCGCCATCCGGGCGAGAACGCCCCAGCGTACAAGTTGCGATCTACGGTGACGGAGTGGGTTCGGGAGGACGATGAAGCTCGAAGGCATCGAGCTCGTTCGAGTCGAGATTCCGTTCGTGCACGACATCGGAACGGCCGCGGGGGTGCACCGGACGCGCTCCATGCTGTTCGTCCGGGTGGCGACGGACGACGGCGAGGGTTGGGGCGAGTGCGCCGCCCTGTCCGAGGGCACCTCGGTCGACCCGTCCGTGGACGTCGTCGAGAAGGCCGCAAAGGACCGGGGAGTGCCCCGTCTGATCGGAGCCAGCCGGGCTCGTGGGGGAGACCTGCCGTCGGGGGCAGAGGTGGCCCCGCTCTTCGGCAACGGCCGGGACGATCGCCAGCTCGCGGCCGCCTTCGAGATGGCGGTCTGGGACGCCGAACTGCGCGCGGCGGACCTCTCCATGGCGCAGGCGCTCGACATCGGACCCGGGTTCGAGACGATGCCCGTCGGCGCGGTCGTCGGCATCCCGGCCGACCGGGACGTCGACGTGGTGCGGCGCCAGGCCGACGCCGCGGTGTCGAGTGGCATCACGCCGGGTGCGGATCAAGATCGAACCGGGCTGGGCCGCGGCGCCGGTCGCGGCGATCAGGGCGGATCACGGGGATCTCCTCCTCCAGGTGGATGCGAACGGTTCGTTCGACACCACTCAGGACGACATCGACGCGCTTGAGCCGCCTGGCCGACTTACGACGTGCTCTGTGTCGAGCAGCCACTGCCCCCGGCCGATCTCATCGCGCATGCCGAGCTGGCCAAGAGGCTCCCGGTACCCATTTGCCTCGACGAGTCGTTGACGTCGCCGCGCCGGGTCCAGGACGCGCTGCGCAACGAGTCGTGTGCCATGGCGTGCCTGAAGCCAGGTCGACTGGGGGGCGTCCGGGCCACTCGGGCCGCGCACGCAGCCTGCCGGGAGGCCGGGGTTCCCAGTTTCGTCGGGGGGTTCTTCGAGGCCGGCCTCGGGCGCGCCTCGAACCTCACGCTGGCGGCTCGCCTGGCCCAGGACGCGACGGGCCTGGTCAGTGACGTCGGCGACCCCACCACGTACCTGGCCGAGGACCCCTGCGGCTACCCGCCCGTGTCCGACGGATGGGTCCGAGTGCCCGACCAGCCCGGCGTGGGGAGATGGCCCGATGCTGGCGTCCTGGCCAGGCTGAATGCGCAACGTCGCTGGTTCCCCGCCACGTACACTTGACGCTCCATGCGTCGCGCCCAGCTGGAACGTCGGATCAGAGAAGTCCACGCTCGCCTGGTGCAGGCGCGGGAACAACTGGCCGTCCTCGAAGAGCAGCTCGCAGTCGTCCTCGAGTCGGCTGACGAGGCGAGGGTGCGCGCCCTGGTTTCGGAGACACCCCTGGCCACCCACGAGCACAATGAGGCTGCCCGTCATGCTGATGCCATGGTGAAGGCGCGCGACACCCTCCAAAAGGCCGTCGCCGACCTCGAGCACCGTCAGGACGAGCTCCTGGCGGCCGTGTCGACCGGTACTGCATGAGCGGCGGCACAACGTTGGCCCGTGTGGTCATCGCCGAAGACGAGGCAATCGTCCGCCTGGACCTCAAGGAGATCCTGCTCTCTGCCGGCTACGAGGTCGTCGGCGAGGCCGGACGCGGCGACGAGGCGGTGCAGCTGGTGGAGGAGCACCGGCCCGACCTGGCCATCCTCGACATCAAGATGCCCGGGATGGACGGCATCCGGGCCGCCCGGGAGATCACCTCGCGCCACCAGGTGGCCGTGCTCCTGCTCACCGCCTTCAGCCAGCGCGACCTGATCGAGGAGGCGCGCGACGCCGGGGTGTCGGCCTATCTGGTCAAGCCGTTCCAACCCCGGGAGCTGCTGCCGGCCGTCGCGGACGTCCTGGCCAAGGCCCGCCAGGAGTGGGCCATCGAGGCCGAGGACTCCAGCGACGGGGCCGAGGACAAGATCGCCACCCGCAAGGTGGTCGACGAGGCCAAGCAGATCCTCATGGATCGCGACGCCATGGACGAGGCCGACGCCTTCGGGTTCATCCAGCGCACGGCCATGCAGACACGAGCCCGCATGCGCGACGTGGCCCAGAAGGTCATCGACGGCACACTGACGCCATAGTCTCGGGGGTCATGGCGACGGGCCGGGTGGAATCAGGACCACTACTCCTCCTCGACGGCATGTCCCTGGCCTTCCGGGCCTACTTCGCGCTGCCGGACACGTTGGCCACCTCGACGGGCCTGGTCACCAATGCGGTGCACGGATTCACCTCCATGGTGGTGTACCTCATCCGCGAGCAGCAGCCTTCGGCGCTGGCCGTCGCCTTCGACGCACCCGGGACCCACGTTCCGCGACGAGATGCTCGAGGACTACAAGGCGGGTCGGGCCCAGACCCCGTGGCTCCTGCCGCCCCAGTTCGACATGATCCGCGAGGTCATGGCGCTCGCTGGCCATCCCCGTGGTGGAGGCGCCCGGCTTCGAGGCGGACGACGTGATCGCCACGCTGGCCACGGAGGCGGCCGGACGGGAGCACGAGGTCGTGATCGTGACGGGCGATCGGGACAGCTTCCAGCTGATCAGCCGACCCCTACATCCGCGTCCTCTACAACAAGCGGGGCGTGAGCGACTACGCGCTCTACGACGAGGCCGGGATCATGGAGCGCTGCGGCGTGCCTCCGTCCAAGTACGTACTGCTGGCCTCCCTGCGGGGCGATCCCTCGGACAACCTGCCGGGCATACCCGGAGTGGGGGAGAAGACGGCCGCGAAGCTGCTGACCAAGTACGGCGACCTCGACGGCGTCTTCTCGCACCTCGACGAGCAGACGCCCAAGCTGCGCGAGAACCTGACCGAGCACCAGGAGCTGGCCCGCTCCAATGCCCGGGTCATCCCGCTGGTGCGCGACGTGCCCCTGGCGAGTCTCGGTCGACCAGCTCTCGCTGGGGGGCTGGGACCGCACGACGGCGCAAGAGACGTTCGACCGCTACGAGATGAAGACGGTCTGGCAACGCATGGAGGAGCTGCTCGACGCCGGCGCGCTGGGTGAACCGGCCGAGGGCAGCGTGGCTCGCCGCGGCGCCAGTGGCGCCGATCGCAGAACCGGCCGTTCCCGCCATTGAGCTGGGCGAGGTCGCCCTGCCGACGACGGCGAGCGAGGTCACCAAGGCACTGGGCACGCTGGGAACCGGGCGAGCTGGCGCTGGCCGCCCGCTGGATCGGCGTCCCCGGGCGCAGCGAGCTGGCCGCCCTGGTCCTGGTGGCGACCGAGGGCGACGAGGCGGGAGCCGGCGTCTTGGTGCCGGGCGACCTCCTGGGCGCCGGCGTCGGTGGTCAAGAAGCTCAACGCGGTGCTCGGCCAGCCGGTGATCGGCCACAACGTGAAGGAGGCGATGCGCTCGCTCCTCCCGTTGGGCATCGACCTGACCGGCCTGGCCATGGACACCGCGGTGGCGGCCTACCTCCTCGACGCCTCCACGGGCGAGTACGAGCTCCAGCAGCTGCGCGAGCAGACGGGACAGCTGTCGCTCGACATCGTCGAGCCGGGCGAGGCGGCCCGCGACGTGGCCGAAGAGGCCGCGGCCGAGGCGATCGACGTCGCCAGCATGGAGGCCGGCTTCCGCAAGCGCATCGAGACCGAGGCACATGACCACGCTGCACGACGACATCGAGACGCCGCTCGTCCGTGTGCTGGCCAAGATGGAAGTCGCCGGCATCGGCATCGACCGGACCGAGCTGCAGGAGATCGCCGACTCGTTGGCCGCGTCGGCCGCCAACCTCGCAGGACGAGGTGCAGAAGCTGGCCGGCCACGAGTTCAACGTGAACTCGACGCCCCAGCTGCGCACGGTGCTCTACGACGAGATCGGCCTCACCCCGGGCAAGAAGACGAAGACCGGCTACTCGACCGACGCCCAGACGCTCGAGAGCTTGCGCGGCGCGCACCCCGATCGTCGAGACCCTGCTGTCCTATCGAGAGGTCGAGAAGCTCCGCTCCACCTATGGCGAGAGCCTGCTGGCCGAGGTGCAGCCGGACGGGCGCATCCACGCCTCGTTCGGCCAGACGGTGGCCCGCACCGGTCGGCTCTCGTCGGACCGGCCCAACCTGCACAACATCCCGGTGCGCAGCGAGATGGGCAAGCAGTTCCGGCGGGCCTTCGTCCCGGCCAAGGGCATGACCTTCCTGGTGGCCGACTACGACCAGGTCGAGCTGCGCTGCATCGCCCATCTCTCCGAGGACCCCGGCCTCATCGATGCCATGACGACGGGGGCCGACGTGCACCGGACCGTGGCCGCGGCCGTCTACGGGATTGCGCCCGAAGAGGTGACCCACACCCAACGTGAGTTCTCCAAGATGGTGTCCTACGGGCTGGCCTACGGCATGGAGGCCTACGGGCTCAGCCAGCGCCTCAACGTCGCCGTCGAGGAGGCCGCCGCCATCATGGAGAGCTACTTCGGCGCCTTCCCGGGGGTGAAGGCAGTACATGGACGAGACGGTGGTCCAGGCCAAGATCCGCGGCTTCACCCAGACCCAGTTCGGCCGCATCCGACCGCTGCCCGACCTCAATGCGTCGAACTACCGGCTGCGCCAGGCGGCCGAACGCCAGGCCATGAACGCCGGCATTCAGGGTCTGGCCGCCGACATCTTCAAGATGGCCCTGGTCCGGCTCGACCGCGACCTCGAGTCGCACGCCCTCGAGAGCAGGCTCGTGCTCCAGGTGCACGACGAGGTCATCGTCGAGGTGGCGGCGGGGGAGGAGCAGGAGGTCCACCGCCTCACCGAGTCCGCCCTGACCGGGGCGGCCGACCTCAAGGTCCCCCTGACCGTCTCGGTGTCGACGGGACCGAGCTGGGCGGCGGCCAAGGGCTGAGGACGAGCCGCCGGCGCTCGGTGGGAACCCCGAGCGACCGGATCCCGGGGGTCGAGGGCCCGGCTGACCTGGTACGATGGAAGGCCCGCTGGCACCGGCAGCGGGCCACATATCCATCGAGACCTGACCCCGGCGCGGTCCTGCGGTTGCACGGTGCAGCCCAGCAAGGAGCATCACCACATGACAGACGTACGCAGCACCCTCCTCTCGCCCGAGCAAATGGGCACCTTCGACGCCGAGGGGAACTACCACCCCCGACCGATCGTCGACGACGACCTGGCGGACGCCGATCTCGAGCAGGCGATGGGTGACTCCATCATCGAGTTCGACGATGGAGACGTGATCGAGGGCACGGTCGTCAAGATCGACCGGGACGAGGTCCTGCTCGACATCGGCTTCAAGTCCGAGGGCGTGATCCCCGCCCGAGAGCTGTCCATCCGCAACGACGTCGACCCGGCCGAGATCGTCAAGCTCGGCGAGCACGTCGAGGCCCTCGTGCTCCAGAAGGAGGACAAGGAGGGCCGCCTCGTCCTGTCCAAGAAGCGTGCCCAGTACGAGCGGGCCTGGACGACGATCGAGGAGAAGAAGAACAACGGCGAGATGGTGTCCGGACCGGTCATCGAGGTCGTCAAGGGTGGCCTGATCGTCGACATCGGCCTGCGCGGCTTCCTGCCGGCGTCGCTGGTCGAGCTGCGCCGGGTGCGCGAGCTCCAGCCCTACGTGGGCAAGGAGATCGAGGCCAAGATCATCGAGCTCGACCGCAACCGCAACAACGTGGTGCTGTCGCGCCGGGCCTGGCTCGAAGAGGCCCAGAAGGAGCAGCGGGGCGACTTCCTGCAGAACCTCAAGCCGGGCGAGCGCCGCAAGGGCATCGTCTCGTCCGTCGTCAACTTCGGCGCCTTCGTGGACCTGGGCGGCATGGACGGACTGGTGCACGTCTCCGAGCTTTCGTGGAAGCACGTCGACCACCCCTCCTCGGTGGTCGCGGTGGGCGACGAGATCGAGGTCGAGGTGCTCGACGTCGACTTGGACAAGGAGCGCATCTCGCTCTCGCTCAAGGCAACGCAGTCGGACCCGTGGCAGGAGTTCGCCGACTCCCACGCCGTGGGCCAGCTCGTCTACGGACGCATCACCAAGCTGGTGCCCTTCGGCGCCTTCGTGCAGGTGGGCGACGGGATCGAGGGTCTGGTGCACATTTCGGAGATGGCGGTCCACCACGTGGAGCTGCCCGAGCAGGTCGTCACGCCCGGCGAAGAGCTCTGGGTCAAGATCATCGACATCGACCTGCAGCGTCGTCGCATCTCGCTGTCGATCAAGCAGGCGGCCGAGGGTGGCGAGGTCTCCGAGGAGTACCGCGAGGCCTTCGGTGAGCACGCCTACGACGACGAGGGGAACTACATCGGCGGCTTCGACTACGCCGAGGGCGAGTTCACCCCCGAGACCGAGGCGCAGGCGGCCTGGGCCGACTTCGCCCAGGACGTCGGCACCCACGTCGTGCAGCCGGGTGAGGGCGAAGAGGGTGGTGGCGATGGTGCCGAACCCCCCGCGCCAGAGTCAGCGGCCGCGGAGTCAGCTACCGCGGAGGCACCGGCCGCTGAGGCACCCGGTGCCGAGGTGGCGGCGGAGGCCCCCGCCGCCGAGTAGCCCACGTCGCATGGCGCGGTGTGCCTGCCGGCGTCACCGATCGAGCGTCGCTCGCCCCGGGTCGGCGACGGATTTCCGCGCTCTGACCGGGACGGCCGCAATAGCAGTGGCGAACACCCCGCACCGGTAGTAGACAAACCTTCTGGGTCTCTTGGCGAGTAGGCCCTCGAACGTGGAAGGTCAGGCGAACCCATGGGTGCACGTCTTCGCGGTTTCGGTGTGGTCCTGGCGGGGTTGGTGCTGTGCGGCAGCACGGCGACCGCCTCGGCTCTGTTCGTGGCGGGTCCGGCCTCGGCGGCCACGGTCCCCGTGTCCGCAGGGGACACGCTGTGCGCCCCCGGGACCTTCAGCTCCACAGGGAACACACCGTGCACGGATGCACCTCCCGGGACGTATGTCCCGTTTTCAGGGGCCACGTCCTTCATCGACTGCCCGGCCGGCACCTACAACCCGCTGTCGGGACAGTCGAGTTGCCTGGAGGCACCGCCCGGGTCGTTTGTGAGTTCGGCTGGTTCGACGTCCTTCACCGAGTGCCCCGTGGGCACGTTCAGCTCCTCGGAGGGGTCCACGTCCTGTACCGAGGCTCCTCCGGGCACCTTTGTGAGCATGGCGGGATCGTCGTCGGCGTTCTCGTGCGTCCCCGGCACCTATAACCCGTCCTTCGGGCAGGCCGCGTGCCTGGAGGCTCCCCCCGGAACCTTCGTGGCGACGAGCGGTGCGACGGCTCCGACGCCGTGCGGACTGGGTACCTTCAGCGCCGATTCCGGGCAGGCGGCGTGCACGCAGGCGCCGGCCGGGACCTTCGTGGACACCACCGGGGCTCAAGCAGCGACCGACTGCGCCGTGGGCACCTTCAGTGCGAGCACGGGTCAGTCCTCGTGTACCGAGGCTCCCCCCGGAACCTTCGTGGCGACGAGCGGTGCGACGGCTCCGACGCCGTGCGGACTGGGTACCTTCAGCGCCGATTCCGGGCAGGCGGCGTGCACGCAGGCGCCGGCCGGGACCTTCGTGGACACCACCGGGGCTCAAGCAGCGACCGACTGCGCCGTGGGCACCTTCAGTGCGAGCACGGGTCAGTCCTCGTGCCGAGGCGCCACCGGGAACCTTCGTGGACACCACCGGAGCGCAGGCGGCGACGCCCTGTGCCCTTGGCACGTACAACCCCGATGCCGGTGCGGCGAGCTGCCTCCAAGCACCACTCGACACCTACGTGGACACCACCGGGGCGACTGCCGCGACACCCTGTCCGGCCGGGACCTCGACCGTCGGGACGGGTTCGACCAGCGCATCCGACTGCATCGTCCCGGCACCGACCATCTCACATATCCCGGCGAGTGGGCGAGTGGGGGCGACCGTCACCATCAAGGGCACGAACCTGTCCGGTGCGACCAAGGTCACGTTCGGTGGAACGAAGGCCACCACCATCGTCTCCGATACGGCAACCAGGTTGAAGGTCAAGGTCCCGAGCGGAGCCAGGAGCGGGAAGATCAAAGTCCTCACGCCCGGGGGGACGGTCAAGAGCGCCACTCGGTTCATGGTGACGTGAGGTCGGGCGAACCGGACCATCCCTGATCGAGGACAGGACGGTTCGGGCAGAGGTGCCCGGAGCGGCGCTGTCGGTCGTGCCTGATAATGCCGCGTCATCCAACGTTCGCCCTGTCGCCTACCGGCACATGCGTGGCACGATCGACCCGCGTCGCGGAGGATAGGTTCGCCGGCGGACCCTCCGTCGGGTGTGCCGGCGGGCCATTGCCATGACCGGAATCGAAGCTTCGACCTCTCCCCCCGCCTTGCCGCGCTGGTTTGGACCTAGAGCCAGCCCAGATGATCCGGCCGTCTCGGCCCTGATCGACCGCGTCGCGCGCGGGGCCGGATGGGCAGACATCGGCGGTGGATTCAACCTCAACCTGCGGATAGACGCTGAGCCGCCGGCTGTCCTCCGGGTTCACAGGCCCTGGGTCCGCCGCGGGCGAGTCGCGGGACTGCGGCGCTTGCGGGAACGGCTCCAGCGGACGCAAGTCCGCGTCGCTCGGCCGATTCCGATTTTTGGCTGCGACCTCCTGAGGGTCGCTGATCGTTGGGCTGAGCTTGAGGAGTTCATCGATCACGTGCAGCCACGGACGGACGAGGACTCCTACGTCCGCCTATTCGAGGAGCTCGGACGCCTTCACACTGCGCTCAAAGCAGTCTGGGAGCCCAGTCCGCCCGAACCCCTCGACGACCACAGAACCTTCGGCCAACTGCGTTACTCGGTCGGCTTCACACGCCGCAGGCTCGGACCCCGCAGCGAGCCGGTCGTGCATCGGATGCGCCAACTGACTGGCGAGCTCTCCACGCTCCGGAAGGAGGTCGAACTGCCATGCGCTCCGATTCATGGGGACTACAAATTGGGCAACGCGGGAGAACTGTCAGACGGCTCATGGGCCACCTTCGACCTGGATTTCGCGAGGGTCAGGGAGCGGCTGTACGACCTCGCGGCCAGCCTGCACCAGGTCGCACCGAGCGGCGATTTGCTCGAGCCGCGACGACTGCTCGACGCCTACGAAAGCACGGCTCCGGAACCGTTGACTCGCGACGAGTACCGATGGCTCCCCGGGGCTCTCGCCCTTGTACCCCTGCACTGGGCAGCCACCGCAGGGCTCGTGGGCGATGGGATCGGCGAGGCCGAAGGCGCGATGACCGCTGCCGAGGCCTGGTGGTCGCGCCGGGCTGAACTCTGGTCGTAGTCCGGCGGCCACGCGAGGGGGACTGAAGTTCTGAGGCATTGCCGCGATCCGGCGGTCCATTAGTTAGCATAAGTAACTATACTGGTGGCATGAGTTCCTCCCAACCATCGTCTTTGGCAGACCCGCAGGCGGCGGGTGGGAGGCCGGAGATCGACGAGGAGCTGGCCACCCGGCTTCGCGTGGCGGTGACCCGCCTCAACCGCAAGCTTCGTCAGCAGGCTCTGGCCGGACTGTCACCGGCTCAGGCCTCGGCCCTCGGTACCGTCAACCGGCTGGGCAATCCCACCTTGGGCGAACTCGCCTCGGCCGAGCAGGTGCAGCCACCGACGGTCACCCGATTGGTGACCACACTGGAGGCCGCCGGTCTGGTGGCCAGGGAGACGGACGAGGTCGACCGCCGGGTGGTCCGGGTGAGGATGACGGCCGAAGGTCGCCGCAACCTGCAGCGCATCCGGACCCTCAAGAACGCGTTTCTCACCCGACGGCTGGCCGCTCTCGCCCCGGCTGAGCGGGCGCACGCGGAGGACCTGACCCGCCTGCTCGAGCTCCTGGTGGCCGACGGATGAGTCCCATCGCCCGAGCGGCCCGACAGACCTTCATGGCGCTGCAGGTCCGGAATTTCCGCCTGTACTTCATCGGCCAGGTGATCTCGGCCTCGGGCACCTGGATGCACGCCGTCGCCCTGGGCCTGCTCGTCCTCTCGGACCAGCTCCACGGGAACGGGTTCAATGTCGGCATCGTCACGGCCCTCCAGTTCGTGCCGATGTTGCTGCTCGGCAGCTGGGGCGGGCTGGTTGTCGACCGGGTCGACAAGCGGCGGCTCCTCTATCTCACCCAGACGGCGTCGCTCGTGCTGGCCCTCGCTCTCGGTCTGCTGGTGGCGCTCGGGACCATCACCATGTGGGAGGTCTACCTGATCTCCACGCTCTTCGGCGTGGTCAACCTCTTCGACAACCCGGCTCGTCAAACCTTCGTCTCCGAGATGGTCGGCCGCGAGCTGATGCCCAACGCCATCAGCCTCAACAGCGTGGTCATGAACTCGGCCCGGGTCATCGGCCCGGCGCTCGGAGGAATTCTCATCTTCACCGTCGGCCTGGCGGCCTGCTTCCTGTTCAACGCGGCGTCCTACGTGGCCGTCCTGGTCGCGCTGTTCATGATGCGTCCGACCGAGCTCCACCGGCGTCCGGTGGTGGTCCGGGCGAAGGGTCAGGTACGCGAAGGCTTTCGCTATGTGTGGTCGACCGGCGAACTGCGCGATCCCTTGCTGGCCATGGCGGTGGTGGGCATCTTCGCCTTCAACTTCACGACGACGCTTCCGCTGCTGGCCACCCGCACGTTCCACGGCGGCGCCGGCACCTACAGCGCCCTCATGGCGGCCATGGGAGCAGGCGCGGTGGTCGGCGGGTTGATGGTGGCTCACCGGAGCAGGCCCAGCATCGCCATGCTCAGCGCGATCGGCCTCGCCTTCGGCGTCATGCTCCTCCTCGTTGCTGCCGCCCCCACCGAGGTCGTGGCGCTGGTGGCCTTGGTCCTCATGGGCCTCTGCAGCATCTCGTTCATCTCCACCGCGAACGCGACCATTCAGATGCAAGCCGACCCGGCCATGCGTGGTCGGGTGATGGCGCTCTACGCCATCGCCTTCCTCGGCAGCACACCCATCGGAGCGCCCCTGGTGGGCTGGATCGCCGATGTCACCAATCCGCGGATCGCCATTATGGTGGGCGGGGTGGCCACCTTGGCCGCCTGCGTCCCCCTCGCCCTTCGGTATTGGTCCGGCCGGACGTCCGGATCCATCGTCGCGATCAAGTCTGAGGTTTCGGACGCCGAGCCGGGCGAAGTGGTGGACTTCGCTCCTCGGCCCATCGTCGAAAGTGTCCGATTCGAAGAGGATCAGGGGCAGATTCGCCGGATCGGCAACGCCTGATCAGAAGGCCTGCCCGCCTCAGTGCCTCCCGACGTGTCCCCGGGCCGGGCCATCGGGCCCCACCTCGAGCGCCTGGCGGTCCCAGTGGGCCGGCTCGGCCGCGGCCTCGTACGTGCTCTGGAAGAAGGCCAAGAGCAAGGCGTCCGGGTCCTCGGCGTGCCGCACCGCGGTGTAGGGCAGCACGAACTCGCCCAGGGTGTCGTCGAAGAAGGCGGCCTCCGGCTTCACCGGCCAGGCGGCGAAGCCGTCGGGAGCCGGATAGGCGTAGGCGTAGAAGGATCCTTCGCCCGAGCCTCCGGGCCAGTAGCCGCAGCTGCTCACCTCGTGGCTGTAGGCCATCTGCTGCACCCAGTCGGGGCAATGGGGTATCCCACCGGGATGACGCGGCGCCTCGCGGCCCGAGAACCGGGTCACGGCCAGGTCGATCGCACCCCAGAAGAAGTGCACCGGACTGACCTTGCCCTGGAAGCGGGCGCGGAAGACTTGCATCACCCGGTGCATCTGGACCAGGGCCAACCAGAAGCGCTGCACCGCGTCGGCGTCGTAGGGGCGCGTCGCCGTGTCCTGGGGAAAGGCCACCACGTCGGCGAGCTCCTGCGGCCACGGATTGATGGTGACCGGTGCGCCGACCGCGACCAGGGCGTCCATGGTGGCGGCGTAGAAGTCGGCGACCGACTGCGGTTGGAGTGCGACGTGCGCGTAGTTGCCGTGTGCCGTGCGTACCTCCAGGCGATGAGTGAGGAAGTCGAACTCCATCTCCAGGCCGAGACCGTCGGCGTCCATCAACGAGGTGGTGAGACCGCGGGCGGACACGTAGAGCGGAACCTGCCACCAGTGGTTGACCATGGGTTCGAGCCTCAGGCGCACCTTGCCCACCACCTGGGTCCAGAGGTGCAGGGCGTCCTTCGTCCCGGACCAGTCGGCCAGCGTCAGCTCCGGCCACCGGACCTGCGCCGTGTCGGCGCCCTCGGCGATCGTCATGATCGGAGCGTAGGACGCCCCACCTCGAGCCGGTCCGCCAGCACCCGGGCGAAGCCGGCCACCTTGTCGGGGTGCCAGGCGAAGAAGAGCAGCGGGTCGAGCAGCTCGAGCTCGAGCAGGAGCGGCTCGCCCCCGGCCCCGCGGACCGTGTCGACCCGGGCGTAGGTGGTCGGCCCGAGCAATCTGCTCGGCCGCCGCCACCGCCCGGCGGCCCAGGGCCAGCTGGTCGCCGGCCGGCGTCGCCGGCGACCACCACCTGGTTGTCGATGAGGTCGTCGAGCGGGCCGGCGCCCCGCCGGATCATCGGGTCCTTGTGGATGGCGTGGCTGTAGGCTGCCCCCGAGGAAGATCAAGCCCGACCTCGCCCTCCTCGTCGACGGCCGGCTGGTAGGGCTGCACCATGGCCACCCGCCCCGAGGCCAGCAGATCGTCGATGTGGCGGCGGCGCCGTCGTCGTGCTCGTGGGGTTCGTAGCGCGCCGTCTGGTGCCCGCCGCCCGAGATCGTCGGCTTGACCACGACCTCGCCGTCGAGGTCGACCGGCCGCGCGGTCCGTTCCACCCACGATCGTCGGCACCACCGGGACGCCCGCCGCTTCGAGCTGGCGCAGGTAGCGCTTGTCCAGGTTCCAGCGCAGGGTGGCGGGGGAGTTGACCACCGCGCACCCCGTCGTGCTCGAGCGTCTCGGTCCAGCGCACGAAGTCGTCGACGTGGCGGATGTTGTCCCAGACCCCGTTGGCCAGCGACCAGGTCGTAGTCCGTCCAGCGCACGGCGGGGTCGTTCCACACCGCCGTTTCCGCCTCGAGGCCGAGCTCGGCCAGCGCCGCCGATCAGCAGCGGCCCCTCCTCGAAGAGGTCGGGGAAGGCGGCCGACGCGGCCAGCGCCACCCGGCCCGGCGACCGGCGGCGGGCTCAAGAGCCGATGGGGAAGTGGCAGGCCACCTGGTGGCCCGGCGCCAGGTCGCGCATTTCGGGCACCTCCTCGGCGCAGCGCGCCTCGGCCCGCGGGCAGCGGGTGCGGAAGCGGCAGCCCGAGGGCGGGTTGATCGGGCTCGGCGGTTCGCCGGACAGGGCCACCACGGACGTCCGCGTCGCCTCGCGGGTCGGGCTCGACCGCCGAGGCCAGGAGCGCGGCCGTGTAGTGGTGGGCCGGTGCCTGGTAGAGCAGGTCCGACGGGGCGATCTCGCAGAGCCGGCCCAGGTACATGACGGCCACCCGGTCGCTCACGTTCTTCACCACGGCCAGGTCGTGGGCGATGAAGAGGATGGTCAGGCCCGAGCTCCTGCTTGAGGTCCTCGAGCAGGTTGAGGATCTGGGCCTGCACCGACACGTCGAGGGCCGAGACGATCTCGTCGCAGACCAGGAGCTTGGGCTGCAGCACCAGGGCCCGGGCGATGCTGATGCGCTGGCACTGGCCGCCCGAGAACTCGCGGGGCCGGCGGCTGCCGTTGAGCGGCGGGATCGATGCCGACCTGGTCGAGCATGGCGTCGGCCTTGGCCGCCCGCTCCTCCTTGTTCCCCATCTTCCAGATGACGAGCGGCTCGGACACGATGTCGCGCACCCTGCGCCGCGGGTTGAGCGACGAGATCGGGTCCTGGAAGATCATCTGCACCTGGGTGCGCAGCGTGCGCAGGTCGCCCCGGCTCATCGTGGTCAGCTCGGTGTCGCCGAAGCGGATGGTGCCCGAGGTGGCCCGCTCGACCTGGACGATGGCCCGGCCGGTGGTCGACTTGCCGCAGCCCGACTCACCGACGAGCCCGAGTGTCTCGCCCTTGCGCAGGGAGAAGCTGATGCCGGCCACCGCCTGCACGGCGGTGTTGCCCCGGCGGAAGGTGACGTGGAGGTCCTCGACCCGCAGCAGGGGCTCGGTCGAGATCGTCCGGACGTGCTCGAGTGCGGTGTCGGTCACGCCGTCGCCACCTCGTGCGGTGCGGGCCGCCTCGTTGAGCGGGAACCAGCAGGCGTAGCTGTGGCCGGGCTCGGCTTCGACCAGCGGCGGCTTCTCGGCCCGGCACTTGTCCTGGGCGTAGGGGCAGCGGGGGGCGAAGGGGCAGCCGACCGGCGGGCGCAGCAGGTCGGGCGGCCGCCCGTCGATGGCGCTGAGCCGGGTGTGGCTCGGGTTGCTCAGGCGCGGTGTCGAGTGGAGCAGCGCTTCGGTGTAGGGCATGGCCATGCTCTTGAAGAGGACGTTGGTGGGCGCCTTCTCCACCACGTTGCCCGCGTACATCACGATGATCTCGTCGGTGCGCGTGGCCACGACGCCCAGGTCGTGGGTGACCAGGATCATGGACATGTTGCGCTCGTGCTGGAGCTTGCCCAGCAGGTCGAGGATCTGGGCCTGCACGGTGACGTCGAGGCCGGTGGTCGGCTCGTCGGCCATGAGGAGGCGGGGGGCGCAGGCCAGCGCGATGGCGATCATGACGCGCTGGCGCATGCCTCCCGAGAGCTGGGCCGGGTAGGCCTCGAAGCGCTCGACGGGGGAGGGGATGCCCACCTGCATGAGCAGGGAGAGGGCGGTCTCCTTGGCCTCGGACTTGGGCAGCTTGAGGTGGATGCGCAGCGGTTCCATGATCTGGTTGCCGATGCGCTGCACCGGGTTGAGCGACGTCATGGGGTCCTGGAAGACCATGGCGATGTGGGTGCTCCAGAGCTTGCGAAGCTGGTTGGCCGGGGCGTTGAGGATCTCCTGGCCGGCGTAGCGCACCGATCCGGTCTGGGTGGTCGACGCCATGGGGAGGAGGCCCATGATCGCCGCGCGACAGCACCGTCTTGCCCGAGCCCGACTCGCCGACGATGCCGAGCGTCTTGCCCTGGTCGAGCGTGAAGGACACGCCCTGGACGGCCCGCAGCGGGCCACGCGAGGTGGCGAAGGAGACGTGCAGGTCCTCGACCGCCAGCAGCGGGTTCGGCCGTGACGTCCTGCTCGGTGCTCACAGCTTGATCTCGGTCACGTCGAAGTAGGCCCTGAGCTTGTCCGCCACGATGTTGAGGCTGATGAGGAGGAGGAACATCGCGGTGGCCGGGAAGATGACCAGCCACGGGTTGGTCTGCCCCTTGGCCCCGGTCAGCAGGCTGGCTCCCTCGTTGAGCATGTTCCCCCAACTCGGCGTGGGCGGCTGCACCGAGAGCCCGAGGAAGGCCAGCGAGCCCTCCAGGACGATGATCGTGGCCACCGCGATCAGGCCGAAGGAGACGACCGTCGGCATGATGTTGGGCAGGATCTCCCGGGTCAGGATGCGGGTGTCGCTGGCCCCGAGCGCCTTGGCCGCCAGCACGAAGTCGCGGGTGGCGTAGCTGAGAGGTGGAGGCCCGCACCACCCGGAAGATGAGCGGGGCGCCGAAGACGCCGATGATGAGCGTGATCTTCCAGAGGCTGTGGCCCCAGAAGGAGACGATGGCGATGACGGCCACGATGGCCGGGAAGGCCAGCACCACGTAGGAGGTGGTGTTGAGGACGGTGTCGATCCGTCCCCGCCGGTAGGCCGAGATCATGGCCGGGATGCCCCCGATGATCAGGCCGAGCAGCGCGCCGCCGAAGCCGACGACCAGCGACACCCGGGCCCCGTAGATCGAGGCGGCTCAAGATGTCGCGGTAGAGGTCGTCGGTGCCGAGCAGGTGGCCCCAGCCCGGGCCGCCGTTCTGCACGCTGTTGTAGTTCCCCAGGTCGGGGTTGGGCAGCGGCAGCAGGTTGGCGAAGGTGGCCAGGACGGCGACGAGGACGATGAAGCCCACGCAGATCCAGAAGAGGATCCCCGAGCTTCTTCTTGGTGGGCTCCGCCGCCTCGTCGGCGACGACCTCCTCCTTGAGGTCGGCGAAGGCCTCGGATTCGATGGCGACGCTACTCACGGGCGATCCTCGGGTCGACGATGGTGAACAGGAAGTCGAAGATGAAGTTGATCAGCACGATGGCCACGGCCACGAAGAGGGTGATGCCCTGCACCACCGTGTAGTCGTCCTGGTTCACGGCGGAGATGAGCTGGTACCCGAGCCCGGGCATCTGCAGCAGCAGCTCGACGATGAAGGTGCCGGCGATCAGGCTGCCGATGGTGACGCCGGCCGAGGCCAGCAGCGAAATGGACGACGGTCGCAGGGCGTGGCGCCACATGATGCGGCGGTCGCTCAAGCCCTTCGAGCGGGCCATGGTGATGAAGTCCTCTTGCAAGGTCGAGATGAGGTCGTTGCGCAGCAATCGGAAGTAGACGACGATCCCACCCAGCGCGAGCACGATCGACGGTAACAACATCGTATGGATGTTGGACCAGAAGTCCTGGGTCAGCGGAACGTACGACGCCGGGCCCGGGAAGACGTGCCAGTGCACGGCGAAGAGGAGCACGAGCACCGGCGCGATGACGAACGGGGGTAGCGCCAGCATGGCGAACGTCGTGCTGTTGGCGGCCTGGTCGAAGAGCCGGTTGGGCTTGCGCGCCGCGTGCATCGCCATGGGGAAGGCGATGGCGAAGGCCAGGATCTGCGAGAAGATGATCAGCTCGAGGTCGATGGGGAAGGACTGGGCGATGATGGTCGTCGTCGACTGGTGCGTCGTGTACGACTGGCCCAGGTTGCCCTGGAAGACGTGACCGAGCCAGATGAAGTACTGCTGCCAGAGCGGCTTGTCCAGTCCGAGCTGCGCGTTGACCGTGGCCAGGTTCTGCGGCGTGGCGTTGGGGCCGAGGATGGTGATGGCGGGGTTGCCGGGGAGCAGATGGACGAGGAAGAACGTGGCGATGGAGACGAAGATGATGATGATGACGAGGAGCACGACTCTCTTGGCGATGTAACGGCCCACGTCTGCTTCTTTCCCCCCCTCGGTCCCGCCCGGTCCCCCCGGGGTCGCAGCCCCGCCTCGGCGGCGGATGATCCTAGACCGCGACCCCCTTGTCCTACCATGCGCCCCATGCCAGAGGAGGTTCCCGCTCTCACCGGTCGCACGCGCCTGCGTCGCCGGCGGTGGGCGTGGTGCTCGTGGTGGCGGTCGGGTTGGTGCTCCGTTTCTGGACCCGCTCCGGCCTCTGGCTCGACGAGGCGCTCACCGTCGACATCGCCCGCCTGCCCCTGCACGCCATTCCCGAGGCGCTCAAGCACGACGGGGCGCCGCCGCTCTACTACTACCTCCTCCACTTCTGGATCGCCCTCTTCGGCCAGTCCAACGACGCCGTCCGCGCCCTCTCGGGCATCATCGCCGTCCTGACCCTGCCCGTCGCCTGGCTCTGCGGGAAGCGCTTCGGCGGCCGGGCCGTGGCCTGGACCACCCTCGTGCTGCTGGCCAGCGCACCCTTCGCCGTCTACTACGGCACCGAGGCCCGCATGTACGCGCTGGTCATCCTCGTGACCGGCCTCGGCTTCCTGGCCTTGCAGCGGGCCATCGAGGCGCCGCGGCCGGGCAACCTGATCGCGGTGGCCGTCGTGGCTGCTGCGCTTCTCTACACCCAGTACTGGTCGCTCTACCTGGTCGGCGTGACCGGGCTGTGGCTGCTCGTCCCCATTGTGCGCGACCGGCGCCACGGGCAGCTGCCTCGACCGCGCCGGTGCCCGCCTTCCTCGCTCTCGTCGGTGGGCGGCGTCCTCTTCCTGCCCTGGGTGCCCACGTTCATCTACCAGTCGCAGCACACGGCGACGCCCTGGGCCGCGCCGCCGAACTTCTCCGCCGTCATCAACGCGGTCACCGGCTTCACCGACAACCAGGGTTCGACCTCAGCCGAGCGGCACCGACCAGGGTCGTCTGCTCGCCGTCGTCTACTTCGCCATGCTCGCCCTTGCCCTCTTCGGGTTGGGCAAGATCCGATCGCATCATCGAACTCGACCTGCACACCCGACCGCGCTCGCGCGGCGCCACCTTCATCGTGGTCGGCACCCTCTTCGCCGCCATCGCCGGCGGCATCCTCACCCGCAGCGCGTTCTCGTCGCGCTACGCCGCCGTGGTCTTCCTGCCGCTGCTGCTCGTCATCGCGCTGGGCACCACCACGCTGCTCGACCCCAAGGTGCGGGCGGCCGTGGTGGGCGTGGCCGTGATCGCCGGGCTCGTGTCCTCGGCGCAGAACGTCACGACCCAGCGCACCCAGGCCGGCCAGGTGGCGGCGGCCATCAACACGCACGCCAAGGCGGGCGACGTCGTCGCCTTCTGCCCCGACCAGCTCGGCCCGTCGGTCTACCGCCAGGTGGACGACACAGCTCGCAGTTACGACATGCTCACCTATCCCCGCCGCACCGGTCCGGCCATCGTCGACTGGGTCGACTACGCCAAGACGGTCCACGGGGCCAGCCCGGCGGCCTTCGCCGACTTCGTGGCCCACAAGGCGCGGCTCGCACACGGTGTGGTTGGTCTGGCAGCCCGGCTACCAGACCTACGGCATCAGGTGCGAGACAGATCGCCGCCGAACCTGAGCACGCTGGCCACCCAGAGCGGCGGCGGCGCCCGCAACTTCGTGCGTCAACCGGCCGGCGCTCTTCTACGAGCCCATGAACCTGACCGAGTTCGTCTTCGTCGGTTCGTGACATCGTGAGGCCATGACGGGGAGCGCTGGGCCAGCCCAGGTCGGTCCGGCCGAGGCCGGCGCCGAGGCCCCGGTCCGGCCCGTGCCCGCGGCGTCGCTCGTGCGGCTCTGGGACCGCCTGCCCGAGTCGCTGCGCGAGGCACTCCTCCCCTTCGTCGTGGCCCGGGTCGTCGTCCTGGGTGCGCTCGGCCTGGCCCACTTCGTGGTGGACCGGACCCATCCGGCCAACGGGGCCACCGTGCTCCGGGTGCACCAGGGCCTGCTCGGCTGGGACGCCGGCTGGTACGAGAGCATCGCCCGGCGTCGGCTACCAGCCGCTGGGCACCTCAGTCGCTGCGCTTCTTCCCGCTCGTGCCCGCTGCTCACCCACGGGCTGGCCTGGATCCCGGGTCTCGGCGACGGCCCGGCGCTCGTGCTGCTGGCCAACGCGGCCGCGCTGGCCGCCACCGCCCTGCTCTACGTCCTGGTCCGGCGCGAGCTCGGCGAGCCGGCCCGGGCCCGGCGCACCGTCTGGATCCTCAGCCTGCTGCCCGCCTCCTTCGTGCTCGTCATGGGGTACGCCGAGTCGGTCCTCCTGCTCCTCGCCGTCGGCTGCTTCCTGGCCCTGCGCCCGCCGACCCGACCGCGTCGAGGGCCCGGCCCCACTTCGCCCTGGCCGCCGGCCTGGTCTTCCTGGCCGCGCTGACCCGGCCCATCGGGTTGCTCCTCGTCCTGGCCGTCCTGGCCGAGCTGGTGCGCTGGTGGACCCGCCTCGGACGCTCCGAGCGCGTCGCCGGGCATCGGCGCCGTCGGCCGCGCCCTTCGTCGGCCTGCTCGCCTTCGGGGCCTGGGCCGACCGCGAGGTGGGGGACTGGCTGGCCCCGTTGCGGGTGCAGGCCGAGAACGCCCATCACGGCGGGGTTGACCGACCCGGTCACCGAGCTGTTCCACGACGCCCGCGGGCTGCTGCACCACCATGTCGGCACCGCCCTGCACGTGCCCTGGGTGCTGCTGGCCCTGGCCATGCTGGTCGTCTGCTGGCGCCGCCTCCCGGCCCCCTACACCCTCTTCGCGGCCGGGGTGCTGGCCGTCGCCCTGTCCGGCTCCAACCTCGATTCCTTCGAGCGCTACGCCATGAGCGCCTTCCCGCTCTCCATGGGCGGCCGCCTTCGTCCTGGGCGAGCCGCAGCTCGAGCGGACCGTGCTCACCCTGCTGGCGGCCGGCCTGGCCGGCTACTCCCTGCTGGCCTTCCTCAACATCTCGGTGCCCTGATTCCCGCGCCCGCGGGGCCGGGCCGGCGCCCGGCCACCCCGAGCAGGCCCGGAGGCTCCCAGAGGGCTAACCAGGGGGTCCGCTAACCTGGCCCGATCGTGGCTGCAGCAGAGGGCGAACCGGTCGTCATCGCCGGCGCGGGCCCCGGTGGCCTGACCGCCGCCTACCTGCTCACCAAGCGGGGAGCGCACCCCGTCGTGCTCGAGGCGGACGACGTCGTCGGCGGGATCAGCCGCACCGTGCTCAAGGACGGCTGGCGCTTCGACCTGGGCGGCCACCGCTTCTTCACCAAGGTGCCCGAGGTGGAGGCGCTCTGGCACGAGATCCTGCCCGAGGGCGACTTCATGCTGCGGCCCCGCATGAGCCGGATCTTCTACCAGGGCAAGTTCTACGACTACCCGCTCAAGGCGCTCAACGCCCTGCGCAACCTGGGCCTCTGGGAGGCCATCCTCTGCGGCTTCTCCTACCTCTGGGCCCGGATCCGCCCGCCCGAGGACGAGTCCAACTACGAGAACTGGCTGGTCAAACGCTTCGGCTGGCGCCTCTACCGGACCTTCTTCAAGACCTACACCGAGAAGGTGTGGGGTGTGCCCGTCTCGGAGATGCCCGCCGACTGGGCCGCCCAGCGGGTCAAGAACCTCGATCTGGGCAAGGCGGTGCTCAATGCGCATCCTGCCCAAGCGGGGCCAGACCGAGATCACGACCCTCATCGAGGAGTTCCAGTACCCCAAGTTCGGGCCCGGGATGATGTGGGAGGTCTGCGCCGAGAAGGTGCAGGCCGCCGGGGGGACCCTGGAGATGTCGGCCCGGCTGACCGGCATCAACGTGGTCGGTGGGCGGGCCCGCTCGGTCACCTACACGCAGGACGGGACCGACGCACACCGTCGCCGGCCTCGCACGTGATCTCGACCATGCCCATGCGCGAGCTGGTGCACACCATCACGCCGCCCCCTCCGCTCGAGGTGACGGCGGCGGCCGACGACCTGCACTACCGCGACTACCTCACCGTCGCGCTCGTCGTGCCCGAGTCGCGCAGCTTCCCCGACAACTGGATCTACATCCACGCCACCGACGTCGAGGTCGGGCGCATCCAGAACTACGGCTCCTGGTCGCCCTACCTGGTCAAGGACGGGCGCACCTGCCTCGGCCTCGAGTACTTCGTCTTCGAGGGCGATGCCATGTGGAACACGCCCGACGACGACCTCATCGCGCTGGCCACCAAGGAGCTGATCTCGCTCGGCCTGGCCGCCCCCGGCGACGTGGAGCACGGCTACGTCGTGCGCGTGCCCAAGGCGTACCCGTACTACGACTTCGCCTACAAGGACAACGTCAACACGATCCGCAAGTGGATCGAGGCCGAGGCCCCCAACATCCACCCGGTGGGCCGCAACGGCATGCACAAGTACAACAACCAGGATCACTCGATGTACACCGCGATGCTGACGGTCGAGAACATCTTCGGAGCCGACCACGACGTGTGGACGGTGAACGTCGAGGAGGAGTACCACGAGGCGGGGTCGACCGGACGCGACGCCCCGGTGCTGCCGCGGCGTGCCGCCGCCACTGCGGGCACACTCGACGCTGGCTGAACACGCGGCGAGCCGGGCGTGGCGGTGGCGCCCGTGGATGACCCTCGCCGGCGCGGGCGCGATCTATCTCGCAGTCGGGTTCGTGCTGTGGGTGCACGCCTGGACCCAGGGAGCGTCCACGCACACCCTGTGCGGTTGCGGGGACCCGGCCCTGTTCCTCTGGTTCTTCCAGTGGCCCGCCACGGCCCTGGCCCACGGGCAGAACCCGTTCTTCTCCACAGCACTCTTCCACCCGGGCGGCATCAACCTGCTGGCCCAGACCTCGGTGACGGGGCTCAGCATCCCGCTCGTGCCCGTCACGTGGATCTGGGGCCCGGTCGCGTCGCTCAACGTCGCCTCCACGGTGGCGCCGGCGCTGACCGCCTTCACCGCCTTCGTCGTGATCCGGCGCTGGGCTCCGTGGACTCCGGCTGCCTTCGTCGGTGGGCTGCTCTTCGGCTTCTCCCCGTTCGTCCTGTCGAATCTCCAGTTCGCCCACCTCATGACGGCGGCGCTCATGCTGTTGCCCCTCATCCTGGCCGTCCTCGACGAGATCCTGATCCGCCAGCGCCACAGCTCGCTCTGGGCGGGAGTCCTCTTGGGCCTTCTCGTGTTCGCGCAATTCTTCATTTCCACCGAACTGTTGGCGGTCGCGGTCGTCGTCATCGTCGTGTGCATCGTCGCCCTGGTGGCCGCCACCCTGGTGACCGACCGGGACGGAGTGCGGCAGAGGGCCCCCCATGCCGCCAGGGCACTGGGCATCGGCCTCGCCGTCGCTGCCGTGTTGCTCGCCTGGCCGATGTGGTTCGCACTCGCCGGCCCGGCTCACCTCTCGGGATTGGTCTGGCCCAACCTGGCGAAGCTCGGCGGTTTCCTCCCGTCGAGCTTCGTGACGACGGCCGACCCGTCCGCGAAGATCGTCTTCCTGGCGCTCAGCGGCTACCAGGGTGCCCCGCTGGCCTCGTCGACCTACCTGGGCTGGAGCTTTCTGGCCGTCCTCGTCGCCGGCTCCGTGGCCTATTGGCGGGACAGGCGCCTGTGGTTCTTCGGCTTCACGCTCGCGGTGTGCGTCGCCTGTTCGCTGCTGCCGCGCCCGGGGCAATGGGAACCCGCCCAGGTCTTCGAGAAGATCCCCGTGATCGAGAACGTGATCGAGCAACGCTTCATGGCCTTCGGTTTCCTCGCCGCCGCCGTCATGTTGGCGGTCATCCTGGACCACGTGCACCGGGTCGCGCCGGACTGGCGGGGCGCGGTCGGCGCGCTCGCGGTGACCGGGGTCGCCCTCGCGCCCATGGCGATCCTTTTCGGGGCGCGCCTGCCCTTCACCATGGAACAGGTGACCCTGCCCGCGTGGTATCGCGACGTCGCCCCGACCCTGCCCCCGGACCGGGTCCTGTTGTCCTTCCCGACGCCCTACTCGGGGTTGGAGTCCGCCCTGTCCTGGCAGGCCGTCAACGAGATGCACTACAGCCAGGCGGGCGGTGGCGGGCCCCAGGACCAGGAGAATCGGGCCGGCGCAGCCGAGGCGGGCGTCGCGGTGCTCAAGCACCTCCACTTCGGGGTGGGCCTGCCGGAGCCTGGCGGGACGCCGGCCCAGTACGCCGCCGTGCGCCGGGCGCTGGGGGTGTGGCACGTCACCACCGTGGTCATCGCGCCCGAAACGGCGGCGCCGCCGACTTTACGCGGCCGCGACCCCGCCTTCGCCGCCGCCTTCATGACGGCAGCTCTGGGCCGCCCACCGACTCTCCAGGCCGGGGCCTGGGTCTGGGAACACGTCGGGGCGGGTCTGGCGCGCCAAGCGGCCTACCGAGTGCAGGGCGTTGCGCTGGACCAGTGCGCCGGACTGGCCCCGGGCCAGCCCGACCACCCGGTGGCCACGCTCCGGGTGAGCGACTGTGTCAGCCTCGCCGCTTCCGGCGACGCGGGTGACCTCGGCGCGCTCCCGCCGGGCTGAGGAGAACCGCCCGGGGGAGCGCGCGATGCCCGAGTTTCGGGCGCGCACGGCCGATGCGGAGCTGACTGGGTTCAGACGCCGTCGCGCGCGGGGCGGTCGAGGGCGCCCAGGTCGTCGACGTCCTTGCGCAGCAGCGCCACCTCCTCGGCGAGCGAGCGCGACTTGTCCTCGAGACGGCCGATCTCCCAGCTGAGCTGGACGCAGACGACGAGGAGGAACAGCGAGGCCAGCACCGCCAGGAGATCCGGCGGGTTGATGACGCCCATCGCGTGGGCGATCCGGTTGAACAGGCCCGGGGCAATGGCGAAGACGGCAACGACCACGCCGACCCCGAGCCAGACCACGGCGTACTTCTCAGGGAGCTGGCGTCGCCGTGACAGCTCGACGATGACGATGAGTGTGGCCAACGCGCTGAGGAGCGCGATCAGGTGGACTCCGCTCATTTGGTTTCTGCCTCCTTGGTGGTTCTGGTTCGGGTGCTCCGGCGCCGGAGGATGCTCAGCGCCAACATCAACGTGACCTGCACGAGGTAGAGCGCCGCCCGCGCCGGCGACTGGCTGGGGACACCGCCGTGGCGAGGTCGCATGGCGACCGGCACTTGGAGGATCTGGCCTCCCGCCTCGGCCGCGATGACCAGGGACTCCACCGTGTCGGCCAGGTAGTCGACCGGATACGTCCGCGTAAAGAGCTCCATCGCCGCTCGGTTGTGTGCCCGGTAGCCCGACGTCACATCGGTCAGGTGGACGTGGGTCCGACGCGAGAGGTGCGCCGACAGCATGCGCATGGCCCAGCGTCGGGCCCGCGGGACGGCGAAGTCGCCCGCTCCGGCGAACCGGGCACCGATGACCACCTGCGGCGCGGGGACGTCCTCCAGGGGAGCGACGAGGCGTGGCAGGTCGCGCGGATCGTGCTGCCCGTCGGCGTCCACCTGTACGAGAGCCCGGAAGCCCCGAGCCGCGCCGTAGCGGAAACCGACCCGCATGGCCCCGCCGACCCCGAGATTGAACACATTGGAGATGACATCGGCGCCCGCCGCACGGGCCAGAACCGCTGTCCCGTCCGCCGAAGCGTCGTCGACCACGAGCACGTGGACCTTCGGAGCGACCGCGAAGACTTCCGCGATCACCGCGGCCACGGACTGGGCCTCGTTGAATGCGGGCAGCACCACGAGCACCTCAGGCCCGAGCTCCATGAAGGGACTGCCGGCCCTATCCTGCCGGCGTGGGCAGGTCGACGTCCGCGTCGGCGCGGGCGGGGGGGTCGATGTCGGAGTCCTCACCCGCCTCGTCATCGGCCCGGGCGGCGAGTTCTCCGACTCTGTCGCCCTCGGTCTCAGCGCCGTGGAGGACCTCTCTCGGCTGGGGGCGCAGACGACTCCAGAACCAGTCGAGCTGGACCGCGGCCAGGAGCACGAGCGAGACCTCGAACGTGCTGCGATACCGGGTCTGCCCGAACGTCACGGCCACCGAGAGCGCCACATCGAGCCCGATGGCCAGAAGGGGGAAGACCGGGATCCGGCGCCGGCGCAGGATGATGACACCTCCCACGGACAGGAGGAGGAGGGTCCAGTACATGTACAGGCCCACGAGAGCCCAGTGGTAGGGACGGGTCTCCACCAGGGAGTCGAGATGGACCTGCTGGAAGGGATGGAAGAAGCCGAAGGCGCGGCCGAGCCGAGCCAGCTCCACCGGGACGAGCCGGTTCTCGTGGGTGCGGATGTAGTGGAGGGCGTACGCCTCGACCTCGGAGCTCTGGACCGACTCGTCCGCATCGGGCTTCGTCTCCGCGTGTTTCGCCGCGACGACCGCGCATTGCAAGGACCAGTAGCCCTCGTACCGGCCGTTGAAGGTGGAGTTGCAATTGGCCGAAGCCAAGGTGATGCCGAGGCCGGAACTGATGTAAACCGGATCACTGAAACGGCTCATGTTGTAGCCGACCCAGGGGACGACGAGGAGCAGCGCCACGAGGCCGCCGATCCCGACGAGCGCGATCCGGCGCCACCATGTCAGAGTCTTGGCCAGTAGGGCGAGCGGGACGAGGATGAACACCGCGAGCAGAGAGAGCTCGTCTCGGCCGAGGGCGGCCAAACCGATGGACAGCGCCCAGCCAGACGACGTTCCAGGTGCCGGGTCGCTTCCAGAACCGGTACGCGGTGAGCAACACGAGGGCCACCAGCACGGGAGAGAGCGTCTCTGAGAGCACGAGCTCGTCACTCATCCAGATGTTCGGATAGACCGCCACGAGCAGAGCGGCGATGAGACCGACGCGCCGGCCCCCGATCTCGCGGCCGACGTAGCCGCACAGCACGACCCCACCGGCCCCAATGATGCAGCACCAGATGCGTTGGGCGAGGAAGCTCTTGGCCCCGACCAGGGAGGCGGCGGCGAGCACGAAGACGAACAGCGGCGGCCACGAGGCCGTCTGCACATGGTGGTGCAGGTCATGGGGGTAGTAGAGGAACGGATTGATGAATCCCTTGCCGGCCACCAGCAGGTTCGCCGCGTTGTGGTTGTAGTACGCGTCACCGCCCGCGACCCGGTTGGGCCGGCCGAAGACCGTGCCCAGGCGTATCCCGAGGCCCACCGCGGTCCACAGTGCGAGCCACGGCCACCAGCGGGCGCCGGCGTGCCTCGCCCTGCCGATCATGGGTGGCTACTCTACGTCGGCCTCCTGGGAACCTGAGGAGGGCTGCTCGGCCCCTTTCACCAGGGCGGTGGCCCGATGAGGGCGTGTGAGACGATGGGGCAGGGCAGACCCGAGACGAACGCCGGGGGGTTGCGGCACGGAGGTGGAGACAATAAGCGGGCACATCGTCACGAGCGACGAACCGCGTCCGGCTCCGGGCGAGCAGGAGCGACCCGCGGAGAACCCCCAGGGAACAACACTGCGCTTCGTTCCCGGGCTCGACGGGTTGCGCGGTGTGGCCGTCCTCGCCGTGATGGGCTTCCATGCGGGACTCGGCGCGGTGAACGGGGGCCTCCTCGGCGTCGACATGTTCTTCGTGCTCTCGGGGTTCCTGGTCACCTCGTTGCTCCTCGCCGAACACGCCCGCACGGGCACCATCAAGCTGCTCGCGTTCTGGGGCAGACGGGCCCGCCGCCTGGTCCCTGCGCTGCTCGTCCTGCTCATCGGGATCGGTGCGTACGCACGGTGGGTCGGGGGAGGCGTCCCGCCCGCCCAGCTCCGCGGTGACGCCCTCTTCACTCTCGCGTACTCCGCCAACTGGCACTTCATCGCCTCGGGCCAGAACTATTTCGTCCGCTTCGGGGCCCTCTCACCACTCCTGCACACCTGGTCGCTGGCGGTGGAGGAGCAGTTCTACCTCGTGTGGCCCGTGGTCACCCTCCTCGTGCTGCGCCGGTTCGGACGCCGCGGGCTCGGATGGGCGGCGGCCCTCATCGGTGCAGCGTCCGCCGCCCTCTGCGCGGAGCTGTTCCTCGCCGGCGCCTCCATCGACCGCCTCTACTACGGGACCGACACCCGTGCCCAGTCGATCATGGTCGGGGCTCTGCTCGCGGTCGTCGTCCCCCTGACAGAGCGGACGACGCGTCCGGGCTCATCCGACCCTTCTCCCGGGGCTGAGCCGAGCCCGCCCACGTGGTGGTATCCGACTCGCAGGCGCTCCATCGCCGTGCTCGGCCTGATCGGAGCGTGCGCTCTCCTCTGGGCCCTCCACGCCGTGCAGGGCGACGGCCCTCTGCTGTACGAAGGTGGCTTTCTCCTCGTCGCTCTCTGCACGGCGGCGGTGATCGCCTCGACCGTCGAACTGCCACGCGCCGCGCTGACCAGGGCACTCTGCTTTCGCCCCCTGCGCTACACGGGTCGGATCTCCTACGGGTTGTATCTCTACCACTGGCCCCTGTTCCTCGTCCTCGACGGGGCGCGGACCGGGCTGACGGGCGCCGCGCTCCTCGGAGTGAGGGTGGGCGCGACCTTCGGGATCGCCGCCCTGTCCTACCGTTTCGTTGAACAGCCCGTCCGAACGTGGGGCCGGTCGGGCTCGCGCCGCCGAATGCCCCTGGTCTGGGCCGGCCTGGCGGCAGCGACCGTCGGGCTGACCGTGGCGGCCGTCCTCACGGCAACGGTCACCCCAGGAGAGGCAACCCTCCCGATCGGGAGCCGTCCGCCCACTCACTTCGTCGGCCCTTCCGGCGTGGACGCCGCCCACCCCGAGCACGCCCTTTTGGTCGGGGACTCGCTGGGACTGACGCTCGGCATCGGGTTGAGCGACAAGGCGCGTGACTGGGGCATCACAGTCACCAACAAGAGCACCATCGGCTGTGACCTCGACCCGGGCACCACGGTCAACATCATGGGCACGGTGGGTCCGACGGCCGAAGGGTGCCCGGACTGGCGGGCGGCCTGGGCCGGGCTTGTCGGCCGGGAGCGACCCGACGTCTTTGCCGTGCTCCTCGGGCGGTGGGAGTGCCTCGACCGGCTCTTCGACGGACACTGGACCCACGTCGGGGAACCGGCCTTCGACCGGCACCTGGTGGCCGAGCTCGGCCAGGTCATCGACATAGGCTCCGCGCACGGGGCAACGGTGGCCATGCTGACCCTTCCCTACATCGCCCAGACCACCGAACAACCCGACGGGTCACCGTGGGACATGAACCTTCCCTCCCGCACGAACGCGTACAACGCCGACGTGCGGCGGGCAGTCGCCGAGCACCCCCATCAGGCCTCCGTCATCAACCTCAACCAGCTGCTCGATCCCCAAGGCCACTACACCTCCTACATCCACGGGGTCCGGGTCCGGTCTTTCGATGACGAGCACATCTCGACCGCCGGGGGAGAGCTGCTCCGGAGCGCCCTCCTCCCTGAGCTGGTCGAGCTCGGGCTCCCCTCCTACCGGGCCAACCTCCATGACGGCTCGTGACGCCTCCTCTTCGACCGGGGCGCCGGTCACCAGCGCCACCTTCCACGCCTTTGGTGCCAGAGTGGTGCGGTTGACCATGGCCGACCTCCACCCTTGTGACCGCCCGCCCCACGGCCTCCACGTCAGCACGGCTGCACGTCCAGCGTGTTGAGCGGTGAGACAGGCCCCGACGCCAGCGAGGCGCCCGCCGCCGAGGTCGTCGTCGAATCCGTGTCGGCGGCGATGTCGTTCGCGCCCAATGCGGTCGGTCCCAACCTCGGGGCGGATCTGCTCCTCGACGACGAGGCTCGGCCGGGGGTGGAGTCGATGCGGTCCGGCCTGGTCCAGGCCGGACCGTTGGCCATCGCCGGCGTGCTGGCCAACGGGGCGAGCGTGGTCCTCACCGTGGCCCTGGCCCGGCTCCTCACCCCGCACAGCTACGGGGTGCTCAACCAGCTCACCGGCCTCTACCTGATCCTCTCCATGCCCGGGTCCGCCGTGGTGGTGGCCGTGGTGCGCCGGGTGACGTTGATGCACGAGGACGGCACGGGACACCTGGTGCGCCGCTGGGCCGGCCGGGTGCACCGGCAGGGCACCATGCTCGTCCTGGCCTGGGCGGTCCTGGTCTTCCTCGGCCGCCACGCCGTGGCCGTCGTGCTCAACCAGGCCAGCGGGATCGGGATCGCCGCCATCCTGGCTGCGGCCGCCTTCTTCGTCCTTCTCTCACTCGACCGCGGGCTGCTCCAGGCCCACCGGGCCTACCGACCGCTGGCCGCCAACCTGCTGGTCGAGATCGGCGTGCGCCTGGTCGCCGTGCTCGTGTTGGTGGAGGCCGGCTACGGCGCCTCCGGGGCCGCCGTCGGCATCCTCATCGGCGAGGTGTTCGCCGCCGGGCACGCGCGCTTCGAGGCGGTGCGGGCCTGGTCGGGCGGTCGCTTCCCGCGCCCCTGGGCCACCGGGTGGGTGGCCGCGGTGCGGCCCGACCCTGTCCTGCTCGACCACCGCGGGGCCCGGCGCACGGTGGCGCTCGACCTCGTCGTGGCCTCCGTCTCGCTCTCCATGGTGGCCGTGCTCCAGAACGTCGACGTGCTCGTCATGGGCCGCGACAACCCGAGCCACTCGGGCGCGTACGCCGCCGTCTCGGTGACCAGCAAGGCCATCGTCTTCGGGGCGGTCGTGCTCGGGGGCTACCTGCTGCCCGAGGCGGCCATCCGTTGGCGCCAAGGCGGCCATGCGCTGCGCCAGCTCGCCGTGGTCCTGGTGCTGCTCGGCATCCCGTCGGTGCTCGTTCTGGGCGTGGCCCTGCTGGCGCCCGAGCAACTGCTCCAACTCGTCTTCCACCACGAGTACACGTCAACCTCGGACGCGTTGGCTCCGCTCGTGGTGGCCATGATCCTGCTCAGCGTCTCGGTGATCCTGACCATGTACCTGCTCGCCGTCGGCCGGCGCTGGGTGGCCGGGGTGCTCGTGGGTGGCGCGGCCGTCCTGACCGCTGGCCGTGCTGGCCGTGCACGGCGCGCCGCGGGCGACGGCGCTGGTTGATCTGGGGGTGCAGGCGGTCGTGCTCTCCGTGATCGTGACCGGGTTCGTGGTGGTGCACCGGATCCGTCTTGGGGAGAGTCACCAGGGATAACCTGGACCGATGGGTGACGACGGACGGCCTGTGGCCGCTGCCGCGACCCCGGGTTCAGCCGACGCCAACGCTGCGGCCTCGGATCCCGAGGTCCTGGCCGCGCTGGCGGCAGGGGCAGGCATCCGCCGGATCCACATGGTGGCGTGGCGCGACCTGGACGACCCCGAAGCGGGCGGCTCCGAGCTGCACGCCCACATGGTCGCCGCCCGCTGGGCCGCGGCCGGGCTCGACGTCACCTTCCGCACCTCGGCCGTGACGGGGGCGCCCGCGGCGCTGACCCGCGACGGCTACCGGGTGCTGCGCCGCTCCGGCCGCTACGCCGTCTTCCCGGGGGCAGCCTGGGAGGGCATCCGCATGGGGCACCGCCCCGGGGACGCCCTCGTCGAGATCTGGAACGGCATGCCGTTCCTCTCACCCCTCTGGTACCGCGGGCCGCGCATCGTGTTCCTGCACCACGTGCACGCGGAGATGTGGGGAATGGTCCTGCCCCCGACGCTGGCCAAGCTGGGCAGCACCATGGAGCGCCACGTGGCGCCGCGCTTCTACCGGCACAGCCGGGTGGTGACCCTCTCGGAGTCCTCGCGCGACGAGATCGTGGGCCTGCTCGGGCCTGCCCGAAGCGAACGTCTCGGTGGTCCCACCGGGGGTGGACGATCGCTTCACGCCGGGTGGCCACCGCTCTCCGACGCCATTGGTGGTCGCGGTGGGCCGGCTGGTGCCGGTGAAGCGCTTCGACGAGCTGCTCCGCGCGCTGGCCAAGGTGAAGACCGACCAACCCGACCTCGAGGCCGTGCTCATCGGCGAGGGCTATGAGCGCCCGGCCCTCGAGGCGTTGCGGGCCGAGCTCGGCGCAGAAGACTGGGTGCACCTGCCGGGCCGGGTGCCCGACGAGGAGCTGGTGTCGTGGTACCGCAAGGCCTGGGTGGTCGCCAGCACCTCCCAGCGCGAAGGCTGGGGCATGACGCTGACCGAGGCGGCGGCCTGTGGCACGCCGGTGGTGGCGACCGACATCGCCGGGCACCGCGACGCGGTGGTCGACGGAGAGTCGGGCCTGCTGGTCGACGACCTGGGGCAGCTGCCGGTCGCCCTCGGTCGCGTGCTGGGCGACGACGTGTTGCGCAACCGGCTCACCAAGGGCGCGCTGGCCCAATCCCGCTGGTTCACCTGGGACGTCACGGCGCGTTTGGCGCTCGGAGCGCTGGCCGAGGCCGCGACGAGCTGAGGCGCCGCCGCCCGCTCCGGACTCGGGCCGGTGTCGCCGTCAGGCAGTGTCCGCGGCGTCTGCGACGAACGAACGCACTTTCGGGCCGGGGCGCGACCCGGTCTTTCGCCGGTCTTCGGAAGGGTTGGTACCTAAGATCCGAGGGTGAGGATCGTACGCGGCGCCGTTGTGCTGGTCGTCGTGTTCGCGTGCACGAGCTGTTCCACGGCCGTGACGCGGACCGATGCCTCGCACTCCGTTCGGTCGCACATCACGACGACGACCCAGGCCAGAACCCCCACCTCCACCACGACGGCAATCCCCGCAACCACCGCCACCACCACTACCACCTTTCCCGTTTTTGGGACCCGCACCTTGACCGTGTCCGGCGTCCTGCTGTCGAGCGGGAACTGGCTCACGGTGGGACTCCACCCGACCACGACGCCGGTGCAGCTGCACGCCTCGGGCCCCGCTCCGCTCGAACTGTGCCCGGCCGGCCTCGACGGAGGACTCGACGACAGCTCCTGGCCACCGGAGTTCAAGTTCCAGAGCTGCATCAATCTGGGACCGTCCGGCAACGCCACGCTTCCGGCAACCACTGGTGGGTTCCACGTGGCGTTCGCCATCAAGGATGTTGCCTCAGGACCGTTGGGTCCGCTGGCGGTATCTGTCACCTACGACGCAACTGACTCCTTCGTGGAGGTGATCCCACCCGCGACATCGAGCCAAACCTCTTTGACGGTGTCCTACACACCGCGTTCAGCCACCACTGGGGCGACCGATACGCCGATCAACATGGTCACACCTGCACCTGGGTACGCGCTCGACGTTCTGCAGGCCGGGCGAGCCTTGAACCAAATGGTGGCCTGTGACTTCCCCACAGAGTTGGACTCGTGTTTCGGCGATGTCACCCCCGGACAAGCGGTCTCGGTTCAGCTCGTGGGACACGGGGGCCCGGTGGTCCTCGACCTGGCGTGGAAGTAACGGCGAGAACGCCGCCGCCCGACAACCTGGGGGCACAGCGGGGCGGTGTGGATTCGTGTGTTGGCCACCCGGCTTCCCGCTTCGACGTGGCAAGCTCAACCATGGACGACGCCGTCGCGAAGGAGTACCTCCACAACGACCTGCGTGACGTGCGTGGGGTCCTGCTCTGGAAACTCGACGGCCTGTCCGAGTACGACGTCCGCCGCCCCCTCACCTCCACCGGCACCAATCTTCTCGGCCTGGTGAAACACCTGTCCAACACGGAGGCCCGTTACTTCGGGGACATCTTCGACCGGCCGTTCCCCGAGCGCCTGCCATGGTGGGACGACGGCGCTGACTTCGGGGCTGACAAATGGGTCACCCCCGGCGAGACGCGGGCCGAGATCGTGGGCCGCTACCGCCGCGCCTGGGCCCACGCCGATGCCACAATCGACGCACTGGACCTCGACGCCCCCGGCCTCGTGCCATGGTGGCCAAAGCCGAACGTGAAGCTGTTCAACATCCTCGTCCACGTGCTCACCGAGACGAATCGCCACGCAGGACACGCGGACATTCTCCGGGAGCAGATTGACGGAGCGGTGGGAACCGACCCCGATAGCGCCGCCCGCGGCAGCTTGGATGCGGCCTTCTGGACGGTCCACCGAGCCAAGATCGAGGATTCGGCCTTGGCTGCCCAGCAGTCCCTGGCCAACCGGGCCGCAAAACCCGGCGCCGGTATGGACCGGGAGGACTGAACGCACGACCTACCCCGTCCCCGAGAGGTTCCCGTCGCTGCCGGGAGCGGGCCGCCCGGTGGGGACGATCCGGATATTCTCCGCGGATGACGGTCAGGTACGAATGGAGGGGGTCCTTCGAGAACACTGAGGTCAACGCACTCCACGCCGAGGCCTTCGAAACTCGGGCATATTCCGACGACGAGTGGAACTGGGAGGACCTCCTCGCGAAGCACAGCCTTGGTTGGGTCGTTGCCCGAGACGATGGACGTGTCGTTGGATTTGTCAATGTCCTATGGGATGGGTTCACGCATGCCTGGATTCAAGACACGATGGTTTCCCATGCGGACCGGAATCGGGGAATCGGCACCCGGATGATCGAGATCGTACGGTCCGAATGCCGGACATCAGGTTGTGAATGGCTGCACGCCGATTTCGACGAAGACCTCGGGAGGTTCTATTTCCACTCGTGTGGATTCACGCCAACCTCGGCGGGACTCATTCGGCTCCGCTGACAAGGGCGACCCGCCGTCGGGGTGTCGTCCCTCGCCCGGCCGTGCGTCCCAAGAACGTCCTTGCGCCCGGTCGCCCTATTGCGTGGAGTCTTCCGGGAGCACGTCCAAGTCGAACTCGTTACCTTCCGGGTCCGCCATGCAGCGCCACCGGAATCGCTCGAGCTCACGGGTCTGCCCGGGTTCGAGCCAGCGCCCGCCCAGCGTTTCCACCTCGGTCGTCGCGGCATCCAAGTCGTCGACCACGAGGTCAAGATGAACCCGGTTCTTTCCCGTCTTGGTTTCTGGCACCCGCTGAAAGCCGACCGTCAGGCCTTCCGCTGTCGGCGCAAGGAGCAGGAAGTCGCCGTCACCGATTGTGGCGTCTACTTCGACCCCGAGCGGTCCGCACCAGAACGTGGAGAGGGCGTTCGGGTCGACGGTGTCGATCGCGAGGTACCCCACTTTTGCCAGCATTTCGGTCTCCTTCCTGGCCAGGCGGCACCAGCACGGAGCCCTGACTGTCGGACGGACCGTAACCAGGACGGCCCCTGCTGGGTAGAGCTCCTGGTGACCCAGTTCACCGGTCAGACAGCGCCCCGTGGAGACCGGGTACCCGAACAGTGCGGGGACGGTGTGGTACACAAAGCTGAGCCGTGTCAGCAGGTGCTGTGTATGAGCGCTGCTACCCGTCGATTGTCCGCCACCAGGTCGTTGTACCTCGAGATGGCGACCGACGTCTCTTCGACGATCACCTCTACGTCATGAGTCTTCAGCAACGTCAGAGTTTCAGGGCAGGCTTCGAGCTTGAGTTCTCGACCGCGGGTGAGAACGACGACTTCGGGCTGGAAAGTGAGAAGTTCCTCCAGGTCTGATGGCTGAATACCTGGCTGATGGTGGGTTCCGGTTTCCACCCAGTCCCATTCCCTTCCACCGCCAGGCCAGAGCTTGGCATCGCCATATCTGCCCAGTCCCTCAATGTCGAGTTCGCCCCAACGGTGGCCCAGAACCCTTGGTGAGCGCTCCGACATGTGCTCCATCTGACGAGGTTAGCGAGTACGCCCGAATCTGTAGATCCTGCGGGGGGACCCAGGAAGGACGTCTATGGGCCGATGCTCGCCGGTGATGCCGGCATTCACTCGGGCTCTCCGCCGGACCGGGTCGACGGCCAGTGAGCGGGTGACCAGTCCCCCTCCGGGTCCGTGGTTTGACCCACTTCGATCAGATGACCGTCAGGATCTCGGATGTAGCAACGGATCTCGTACTGGTGCTGTTTCGGCGGCGTCAGGAATTGAGCACCCCGTGCGCTCCACTCGGTGTACACGGCCTCGATGTCTTTGACCCGGATATTGAGAAAGCTGCTGACCCGGTCAGGATCGCGCGGCGTCTCCAGGGTGACCTCCGGCTTGTCGTCGGTCGGGCCTCCGCCGACATTGATGATGATCCAACTGTTGGAGAGTTCGACGTAGGTCACGTCTCCGGAGAAGACCACCCTGCCGCCGAGTACCTCGCTGTAGAAACGCCGGGAGCGCTCGACATCGTCCGAGACGATGAAGTGGGCCAGCACGATTCCTTCTGGAGGTGTGGGCAGTTCGGTCATCTGGCATCCCAGTGGTTGGGTCACACACCCCGTGCGACGGAGTCTGGTGACGTGAGAACTGCCAAGTATGCCAGGACTCGTATCTGAGCGCAGAGAGGATCCCACGTCGACAGTGACGCAGCGCGGAACCTCGAGAACTACGTCCCTGCCGACGGATTCCTCCCGGTGTACGCAAGAAGTTTCGCCTGGGGTGATGAGTCAGAGCTGATCGCAATTTCTGGTTTGAAGACTCCTTTTCGCTGGTCTTCGGTAAAACGGCCATGAATCATCGTGTAGGCAGATTCAGGCAAGCTCTCGGGCATCGTTGGGTCTTGTCCGGTCGAGACAGCCAGATCCCAGCCATGAAGCAACTGGTCGCTGAACGCGATGCCCAGGGCTGGGCCCGTGCGTTCAATGGCGCCCGGCGCCCCAAACGTGCGGAGGGTTTCGGCACGCGCTCGATCGAAGTCAGCGGAGGGGTCTTGGCCCAGGAGATCCGGTGGCTCTTGGGAAAGGGTCACCTCATCGCCCTGGGCCGATCCGACGAAGTACCGCTGCGTCTCGAGCATGTGATTCATGAGCGTGCGGACCGTCCAACCGTCACACGTCGTCGGCGCGTCAAGGTCGGAGACGGCTCCACGCACCTTGCTGCCTGCCCATTCGCTCGCCTGCCCATACAGGTCCAAAAGGTCGAGGTCCATGACGTTGCTCCTCCTCGTGTCCCTCTCTCCACTCTCCATACCCGGTCATCCGCAGGTGCAACGTCTCGTTGGTGGTCTTCCATGCGTTTCGAATGCCGCTGGCAAGGAGGCGATGGCCGTGGCCCGTCGGGCGGCGTCGACGCGACACGGAGGACTGCGGGAACGATCCTTGGATCCACCGCCCGACGGACCTGAAAAGGGAGTTGGCACATGACCCGGAACCAATGGGAACCCGGTGACGGGTGTCTCTCCCCGCTTCAGACCGGGAGCTGTGCGGCATCCCGACCAACGTCGTCAGCCATGAGGCTCAACTCATCGGTTCTTAACGAGCGGGGCGGCTTCCGGGTCTAAGCCACTAGCTTCCGATTGGATGTATCCCGCAGCTCCCTCAACTGCGTTCCAGCCAGCCGGTCGAAATGGCTCATTGCACCAATGACTGCGTCAGAACCCCCTGCCCCAGCGATACTCCGCCGATATTGCATAAGTTCACGCCGGAGCTGAGCTGTTGGTGCATGCGGAAGCGACACGTCAATGTCTCGTTCAAGTTGAATCGTCGCGCCCATGAATGGCACAGCAGAGGTCGAGCTACGCGAAGCATGAACCGCATTCACGGCATCCGTCCCCATCAGACGCTTCACCGGTTGACAAAAATGAGGTGATGCAGTCGGCGCTGACGGACCGGCACAACCGCACAGAAACGCCGTTACGGACGTCACCCCAATCAGCAGTAAACGTCCTGGACCTCGCCACATGACCCACACCATAGTTCTGCGACCCGAATGCTTTACCTGCTCCATGCCGCCGATCACGTCGCGACACGCGCCGAGCTGGACGGAACCCACCTCTTCGGTGTCTCCGAACGGGGCACCTCGGGGAGCGAGGCTGTTTGTGCGAAACTGAGATCGTGCCGAAGGAGCGGGGCTTGCGAGCCTTCTTTGAGAACCAGGAACTGAAGCGAGAGTCACGGAGCGAGCCGAACCCCAGCCATTGGTTGTTGCTTGCCGTTCTGTATGGCGTAACTGCCCTCTCCACCTTATGGATCACCGTGATGGCCATCCTCAGTCACGGACGTCATGCTGGCTCATCGCCCTGGTCGTTAACCGCGTTCTCGACCGTGTGCTTTATTTTGGCGATCGGCGGCTCGCTTAGGAGGATGAGACGGGATCAAGGAGGCTCGGCGTGCCGAGAGTGGGGTCCTAGCAAACGTGGTCAGCCGTTCGCTCGGAGAGAATCTGGTTCTGTCTGCGCCACTACCGGCGGTGTGTCACCCGAAAGAGATGTCGAGTTCGCTTCAGCCGGCTTCCCAGATACCACGTGTCAGCCATGCACAACACCATGAATCCGACGATCAACGCTGCCGCCACACTGGGTAGAAGATCACGGCTACGGCGCTGATGACGACTCCGGCGATGGTGTTCCCTACTTCAATCCATCGCCATTTGCGGGCAACGTCAGTCTCGGACATCGGCCAGATCCTATGTGTAGCCAGTTCGACGTACCCGGTTACCCCGGTATCGTCACGTCGCTGACGACGTGGCAGGCAACGTTGCAACCCGGCCTGTGAGCTGATTTCCTAAGCTTCAAAAGTGACCGCGTCGAGAGCTGGCCGAGTCGCCATCGTGACCGGAGTCAGCCGGCGGGCGGGAATCGGCTTCGCCATTGCCCGCGATCTTCTCGAATCGGGAATGAACGTGTTGATCCAGTCGTGGACGGCCCATGATGCGGAACAGTCATGGGGTGTTGACCCCGCGGGCATGCCGGGAGTGTGCGAGGCGCTCCGACAATACGGAGAGTGCCTCGAACACGTAGAGGCCGACCTTGCCCTGCCGGAAGCTCCGGCCAAGGTCGTTGACCGAGCGGTGGAGCTCTTCGGGCATGTCGACGTGCTGGTGGCCAACCACGCCACCAGCTCTGGGACGCAGACGCTGAGTGATCTCACGGCGGAGGACTTGGACCTGAGCTGGGCCGTCAATGCCCGCGCCAGCGTGTTGCTGACCCAGGCGTTCGCCGCCCAGCACGACGATCAACGAGTTGGTGGCAGAGTGGTCCTCTTCACCTCGGGACAACACCTCGCCCCCATGGCTCAAGAGGTGCCCTACGCGATCAGCAAGGGGGCGATCCATCAGATGACCCTTACCTTGGCTGACGCCCTGGCCGACCGAAGAATCACCGTGAACTGCGTCAATCCAGGGCCGACCGACACGGGGTGGGCCGATCCGGACCTCTTTGATCGGGTGCGCTCCGCACTTCCGGCGGGTCGGTGGGGTTCTCCTGAGGACGTCTCTCTCCTGGTCTCCTGGCTCGTTTCCGACGAAAGCGCCTGGATCACCGGCCAGGTCGTCAATTCAGAAGGCGGATTTCGTCGCTGGAGGATGTAGGAAGGCCATTTTGGGGGTGGGGGCGAGGCCCGTTCAGACGTCGGGTCCCGTAGCCTCGTCTGCATGGTCGTCTCCACCGCGCCTCAGAGCCGACTCGACGCGCGCCGTCGCTCGGGTCATCACGCCGAGGCGTTGATGGAGATGCTCCTGGGGTGCCTCTTGCTCGGCGCAGCGACACTCGCCGGGCTGGTATTCGTTCACCGACAGTGGCCCAACCGGGTGGACGGCATCGGGTTTCGGCTCCTGCCCGCAGACCCGTCCTCTCGATGGGCCGCCGACGTGGCTCATCTCGGTTCCTTGACGGTCCTGATCGCCGGGGCAGCCGCGCTCTGTGTGGTGGCGGCCATGTCCCAGAACTGGACGCGGGCATTGTCGTGTCTTCTCGCTCCGATCGCGGCGGTGTTGATCGTGCAGACCGTGGCCAAGCCGCTCGTCGGCCGGCATTTCGCGGGCGCCTCCTCGTCGTACCCGTCGGGAACGGTCACCGCGGTGGCTGCGCTCGCTGCCGCGGCATTCCTCGTCGCGCCTCGCTTCGCGAAACCCCTGGTGGCCCTGGCGGGTGGCCTGGTCGTCGTGATGGTCTGCGCTGCGGTGGTGGTGCTGCGTTGGCACTACCCGACAGACGCTCTCGGGGGTGTCTGCGTCGGAGTGGGTACCGTGTTCGCTGTCGACGGTCTTCTGATGTCGATCCGTAGTCAGCAGCTGGTCCGACTGCGCAGCTGACGCTCCGGGCCGTCCAGGTGTTTGCGACGTAGCGTTTGGCCGTGGCCGATGCACAGTACGAGGATCCTCGGCTGGCACGGATCTACGACGCGTTGAACGCTGATCGATCGGATCTCGACGTCTACGCGGCGCTGGTGAACGAGCTCGATGCTCGTTCGGCGCTCGACGTCGGGTGCGGGACCGGCACCTTTGCTTGCCTGCTTGCCCAAGGAGGTCTGGTGGTCCTTGGACTCGATCCGGCCGCAGCTTCGCTCGAGGTCGCTCGCATGAAGCCAGGGGCGGATCGCGTCCACTGGATCCATGGGGATGCGGCTGCGCTGCCGCCCCTCGAAGTCGACGTGGCCACGATGACCGGAAACGTCGCCCAGGTCTTCGTGTCCGACGATGATTGGAGAGTGACGCTTCGGGCGATCCGTCAGGCGCTCCGTCCTGGAGGGAACCTCGTCTTCGAGAGCCGAGTGCCCGAGGATCAGGCGTGGCGCAGGTGGACCCCCGAGGATTCTCATGTCCGAGCAGACATCGAAGATGTCGGCATCGTGGATGTCTGGGTCGAGATGACCGACGTAGAAGGACCTCTGGTCTCGTTTCGCACGAGGTTCGTGTTCGAGCGCGAGCGAACGGTGCTCACGTCGGACTCCACGCTGCGGTTCCGAACGAGGGAAGAACTCGCCGACTCCTTGTCAGAAGCGGGGTTCACCGTTCAAGAGGTCCGGGATGCGCCCGATCGGGCCGGCCGAGAGTTCGTGTTCATCGCTGGCCGTTCTTGAATACCGGACTCGCCAAACATCCCCGAACGCCCCTGGGGCCCCACGGACCCCTTTTGTCGTGTTCGAGCTTGCCGCGTCGTTGACCAGCACGGCCGAGGCGGCCGCGATCAGGCGTTGGCGATCCACACCCGGAGTGTCCCCGCGGTGTGGAAGCCACTGCTCCGAGCCTGGGCCAGCTCCTCACCCCGCTCGTATCCGATCAGCGGCAGGCCGGGACACCACGCCCGGGCCGTCTGCGCCAGGGCCGACCACGTCCCGGCGGCCGGCCCCACTTTGGTGAACACGTTGGAGATCCCGACGGCATCCGCGGCGCGGCTCAAGATGCCCCCCGCCACGACCCGCTCCTTCTCAATTCGGCCGAGGACGACGATCCCTTCGGACAGCAGTTCCGGTCGGAAGAGGCCTCTCGGCTCGTCGCCGCGACGCCAGGCCTCCTCCCAGAGATCCAAGCCACCCGGGTCGGTGATCGCGTCCCAATCCCGGGAGATGGAACAGGCCGCTTCGAGCTGAGCCGGTGACCAGATCCATCGGGCATCGAAAAGCACACGGAAGCCGTCAGCGGTCAGATCGAGGGAGGCGAAGCTGTCCTTGATCGAGCATCCAGAGGACGTGTCGATACGGGAGAGCAGGTCGGGAACACACAACGACGGAATCAGCGTGACGGCATCGGGGAACAGCGAGGGAGTCCGAGTGGGACTCGTCCAGGCGTCGTGAGCGAAGACACCGTGGCCGCCGTGCGACCGGACAACCAGGTCGCACCAGTGGGCGTTGTTGGCCGCCCCGATCGCCTGCCACCGGACCATGGTCGGAGTGTTGCATGCGCGAGTGCCGGGGTGTCCACGCCGGTCAGGTCTGTGGCACCGCCTCTGGCGGAGCGGCCGGCTCCGCCTTCCTCGCCCGCAGCGCACGACGGCGGAGCGGCTTGGGCACCCGCAGACCGAAGGCGCTGATGGCGGCGTCGGCCAGGAGAAGGACGAGGCCGAGCAGGATGAGATTGTCCGCGTTCAGGAACGAGCCGTCCCAGTTCGAGCCGGGCAGGAAATGGTGCACGGCCTGTCCGCGCACGACGTTGAGGCAGCCGGCGACGATGGCGGCCACGGCGGCGATGGTGGCGAGGGCGCGCAGCCAGGGGAGGATCAGACCGATCGCCACCAGCCCCGCCACGACCAGCGCGGCGGTCAACGGCGTCACCAGTGCGGCGACCCCACCCGTCGCGGCGCCGACGAGAAGGGCACGCGGGATCCGCAGCCGCCAGCGGTAGGGCTCACCCACACCCGACGTGTCGCGGAACGAAGGCAGGGTCAGGGCGGGTGAATCGAACGGAGCCGCGGCTCGCGCGGGTGCATCCGGTCCGGCCGGACCGCGCAGCCTCCGGGGCAGGCGACCCCGGATGGCCCGACGCCAGCGGGTGGGCAGGAAGCCGAGGACCAGGCAGAGCAGGAGCGTCGCCCCCGACACAGCCAGAGCCGCCCACACCACGCGCTGAGGGGTCCAGGTGAGCGCCACCTTGAAGTCGGCCCCGCCCAGAGTCTGGAGGTCGGCCGCGCTGACGTGCCAGCCGTTGGCGAAGCCGTCGACGAGCTGGGGCCGTCCCAGGTCGACGGGGCGGGACCCCGCGGGCGCGCCCGGGCCCGGCTGGGCCACGGCGTGCCAGCCCTTGTTGACGCTCTGTCCCGAGGACGAGCTCGAAGCTGAGTCGTGCGCGCCGTTGACGTCGCCCGGCGTGGCCGTCGATGTGCTGGGCCGTCTGGGTCACCTGCGGCGCCGGACCCGGTTGGGTGGCCTGGAGGGTCGGGGTGCCGGCCGAGGTCGGTGTCACCGCGGGTCCCGCCGCGCCCCCGGCCGCCGAGTCCAAGACGAGCTGGTCGACGTTCCAGCCGGTGCACGTGGCCGGGTTGGGGGCGCAGTTCGGCCCGTGCCCGAGGGCCGTCTGCACAATGTGGGGCCCGGCCGGCAGCGTGATGCCCTTGGCGTCCGGGCCGCAGGGCACGACCTGGAGCTCTCCGCCGTTGAGCGCCTGCCCGGTGGTGCCGACGACCGCGACGTCGATCGGCTTGCCGTCGATGCTGAGCAGGTTCGACACGCAGTTGCCGGGCACCGTCGCCGGCGTCGGCGCCGCGAGGACGCCGGGGATGCCGATCTCCGCGATGCCGATGGGGAGGGCCAGCGGACCGGCCGAGTAGTAGTTGGCCGCGTACTCCGGCCGGATGCCGGTGAAGGTCACCACGAACTGGCTTCCGCTCAGGGCGGGGAAGCTCACGGGCACGGTCGTGGTGGCGTTGGGCACGGTGCCGTCCGCGATGGGTGGCAGGGTCACGTGGCGTACCTGCGGTCCCCGAGGCGATGGTCATCGACGTGGGCACGGAGTGGCGCCCGTCCGCGATGACCTGCATGGAGAGCTGGTTCAGTGTCGTCTGCTTCGTCAGGTTGTAGGTGAGCGAGACGCCGAGCTGGGCCGCCGTGCCCAGGCCCGGTTGCCAGGCCGTCTGGGGGTTGCCGTCGATCGTGGCCGACGCCGTGGCCCGCAGGTCGCCCGGGAGGCGCCCCGTGGAGTAGGCCGACTCGAGCCCGACCGCCGCACCGGGTGTCCGGCCCACCAGCCGGTCGATCTCGTCGTCGGGGATGAGCGCGGACAGGCTGGCGCTCCCCGAGAGGGTGAAGGTGCGCGCCGTGGGCAAGGTGAAGGTGCGCGAGATCGTCGTTTCGGGGTCGCTGCGGGGTGGGAACTGCGAGGTGCGGTCGCGCGCCATCACCACGGTGACCCGGTTGTTCTGCGAGGCGGTGCCCAGCGAGGACAGCATCTGCGTCGGCATCTGGAGCACCTGCTGGACCGACTGGCCCGGGATCTCGATCTCGGAGAATCCGACGGCGGCGGCCGACAGCGGTGTGGCCCGGTTGTCGGTGGTCCCGTCGAGGGTGACCCGCAAGGTGTGGAACGTGCGCGTGGGGAAGGTGAGCGTCTGGCCGCTCGTCACGTGCGAGGCCTTGGTCAGGTCGTAGTGGATCGGGTCCTTGCCGTCGAAGGTGAGAGTGACCGAGGAGACCCAGCGCGAGCGGTCACCGCGCTGGGGCTGCACCACGGTGATGTGATCGGTCGTAACCGGCTTTTGGAACTGGGCCTGCCACCACTGCCCGGCCGGGTTGGGGACGAACGTCCCGGCGATCCAGGCCGTGTCGAAGTTGCCGTCGATGGCGCTGTAGGCCTGGTCTTCGGGCGTGTACGACACCGAGTTGCCGTAGCTGCTGGCGCGTCACGTTGACGGCGCCCACGTAGGTGGCGTAGGTCTTCGAGGTGATGGTCGACCCCGGGAACAGTTCCACCGGGCTGTCGCTCTGGTCCGTCTTGGCCGGGTTCTCGCCCGGGGTTTCCGTGTACGCCGGCGTTGGCCGTCAGGGTGTCCCAGCGGAAGGCCTGTTTGCGGTTGGTGTCGGTCACCACCAGCTGGGCCCCCGAGGTGGCGAGCTGGTGCAGGCGCGACGCAGTCCTTGGCCAGGGTGCCCGCGTAGTAGATGGCGCTGTCCGTGTTGAGCAGGCCGAGCCCGGCCAGGTTGTTGAGCCCGGTGGCGTCTCCCTCCATCACGATGGCGCCGCTGTCCGACTCGCCTCGCAACATGGCGCGGGGGTTCTTCACCGTGTAGGTGACGAGCGGGGCAGGCCAGCCGACGTTGCCCGGGATGGACAGGTCCTGCTCGTTGAGCGTCGACACGGTCGAGACGTTGGGACGGGGTGAGCCGAACGACTTCGGGTCGGAGAGCCCGAGGGGCGTCTGCAGGAGCGCGAGGGCGAGCAGTTGGGGTTGGGGCACGCCGTAGTGCTCGTAGCGCTGGTCGTATTCGACCATGAGGTCGCCCGCACCCATGAGCCGAGCCATCGGGGCCAGTGCGTTCATGTTGGCAATGCCGTCCTGGATCGGCGAGTCCACGGCGTAGAGCGTGTCGGCCGTGGCGATGGAGCCCATGATCTGCTGCTCGCGGGTGACGAAGTCGCGGTCGAGCAGAGCCGGCTGAGGCGTGTCGATGGTGTCGCCCCAGCGGTCCGAGGCGAAGTCGTTGCCCGGGATGGCGAAGACCCGTGTGCCCGGATGCGTGTTGTTGAGGTGCCGTATCGCGTCCAGCTGGTAGGAGGGGAGCGACGCCGGCTGGGTGAAATTGTTGGCGATGGTGTCGCCGTTGAAGAGCGAGGGGTTGTTGGCGATCACCAGAGCACCGATCACCACCGCGGTGGTGATGCCGACGACGTTGAGGCGGCGCCACAACGCGGTGAGCGCGCTGGCCAGGAGGATGGCCAGCGCCAGCAGCACGACCGGGGTGGCCCGGTCGGTGGAGCGCAGGGCCAGTCCCGCCGTCGTGTTGGTCATGAACGACTTCAGCCAGCCGCCCAGCGCCGTCGGGTTGGAGTAGGGGAATGGTCCCGACGGCCAGCACGACCCCGACGAAGAGGATGACGAGGAAAAATGCCCGTTCGCGCCAGCGCACGAAGGCCGCGCCGAGCACCGCCAGCGCGGGCACGGCGAACGAGGTCGCCAACAGCGCGATGTTCTGCGTGTAGCGGACTGCCGCGTTGGTCCACGGGCCGAGGTGGTCCGTCCCGTAGAAGTACCAGTAGCCGAGCCCGCGCAGGATGTCGGCCGCGTTGGAGGTGGCCGAGGTCGACGGGACGGTTTCTGTGTACTTGAGGACGTTTACCCCGTAGGCCGCCTCGATCTCGAGGCCGGCCATCCACCAGACGCTGGCGCCCAGGGTGAGCAACCCGATGCGCACGTCGGTGCCCAGCGCACGGCGCCAGGTGGCCTCGTGCAGCACGACGACGGCGTAGAGCAGCCACAGGACGGGCACGACGCCGACGTAGATGATGGAGGTGGCGTTGATTCCGCTCACCAGGGCCACCACGATGGCGAAGAGGGCCGGTTGGCGCCAGCCGCCGCGCCGAAGGGCGACGATGGTGAGACCGAGCATGAATGGCAGTCCTGCCCAGGGCAGCAGGATGACCGAGATCCGGCCTGCATACTGCAAGAAGTAGGGCGAGAGCATGTAGAGCAGCGCGCCGGCGATCGGGCCGGGACCACGCAGGCCGAGGATGCGGCAGAGGTAGAGGATCCCGATCCCTGCGGCGAAGAGGATGGAGCCGAGCCAGAGACGCTGGGCCACCCACATGGGCACTCCCAAGAGGTGGAACACCGCGTAGAAGGGGCCCATCGGGAGCAGGTAGCCGATGTACTCGTGGCTGACCGTGCCCAGGGCGACGCTCGGGTTCCACATGAAGGGCACCTGGCTCAAGAAGCGCAGGGGGTCGAGGTACAGGTACGTCTTCGTGTCGGGTGTGATGACGCCCGGTCGCACCGCCAGCAGGGGCACGTAGGCCAGTCCCGGCCAGCAGGGCGAGGCCGCCGATCCACCACCAGCGTCCGCCCGGTTCTCTCGCCCTGCGCGTGGCTGCGTGCCGCTCTCGTGAGGCGGTGATCGTGGTGGGTGAGGTCATGTAGGGCGGCCGGAAAGTCGCCCGGTAGTGTAAGCAGGCAGCGCCACCCAGGCGTGTCACACAACCAGGGAGCGCTTGTGGCCACCAGCACCAAGTCCCGGCTGACGGGAGAACGCCCCCAACAGGGCGTCACGCCGGACTCGCTCCTGGCCCTCCACGAGGCCGGCTACCGCGCCGTGCTCGAGCGCATGGGAGGCGGGCGCATGCTCGATGTGGGGTGTGGGCAGGGCTTCGAGTCGGCCCGCTTCCTCGATCCCGGCCGCCAGGTGGTCGGGGCCGACTACTCGAGTGACGCCGTCGTGACGGCCGCCCGCCGCTACGGGCCCGAGGGTCTCCGGGTGGCCCAGATGGACGCGCTCGGCCTGGGCTTCCTCTCGTCCAGCTTCGACGGCGCCTGCTCGTCCCACCTCATCGAGCACTTCGCGGATCCGGAGCCGCACGTGTCCGAGCTGGCCCGGGTCCTGAAGGACGACGGGGTGCTCTACGTGCTCACCCCCAACAAGCCGGCCGACTTCGAGAACCCGTTCCACTTGCATCTCTTCGACCGGGACGAGCTTCGGTCCATGCTCGAGCGCCACTTCGGCGACGTCTGGCTGGCCGGGGTCGACGCCGCGCCGCACGTGAAGGACGACATGACGGCCCGGCGGGTGAAGGCGAACCGGCTGCTGGCCCTCGACGTCCTCGACTTGCGTCACCGCATACCGCGTTCGTGGTACGTGTGGTCGTACACCCGGTTACTGCCCCTGGCCTACCGTCTGGTGGCCAAGGAGGACGCCGGTGGTCAGACCGGCATCACCGCCGACGACTGGTTCGTGACCGATCAGCTCGACGACACGACCCTCGTGTTGTTCGCCGTCGCCCGCCGGCCGCGGCGGGAGGCCGCCCGCTGATGCTCGCCGTCGGGCTCACCGGCGGCATCGGGTCGGGCAAGTCCGCCGTCGCCGACCTGCTCGTGGCCCGCGGCGCCACGCTCATCGATGCCGACCAGGTCGCCCGCGACGTCGTGGCAGCCGGACGGCCCGGCCTACCAGCCCCTGGTCGACCGCTTCGGTCCCGGGATCGTCGCCGCGGACGGCACCATCGACCGGCCCGCGCTGGCCGCCGTCGCCTTCGCCGACGACGAGAGCCGGCTGGCCCTCAACGCCATCACCCACCCGGCCATCGGGATCGCCATGATGCAGGCCCGGGACTCCTTCGAGGGGACGGACAGCATCGTGGTCCTCGCCATCCCCCTCCTCACCGCCGTCCATCGCGAGACGGTGAAGCTGCGACGAGGTGGTCGTGGTCGACTGCCCGACCGAGATCGCGCTCGAGCGCCTGATCTCGCAACGTGGCTTCGACCGGTCCGACGCCGAGGCCCGCATCCGGGCCCAGATCTCGCGGGAGGAGCGGGTCAAGGAAGCGGACTACGTGCTCGACAACTCGGGTGATCTGGCCGCCCTCGAGGTCGAGGTGGAGAAGCTCTGGGACTGGCTGCTCGACGCCCGGGAGCAGCGGCGGGCCCCCGCCTGAGCTGTCACACCTCCCAGCTATCCTCGGTTGGTCATGCCCGACTTCGAGGTGGTTTCGCCTTTCAAGCCCTCGGGGGACCAGCCGACTGCCATCACCGCGCTGACCACAGGCGTGAAGCGGGGCGACGCGTACCAGACCCTCCAGGGCATCACGGGCTCGGGGAAGACGGCCACCATCGCCTGGATGATCGAGCAGGTGCAGCGGCCCACCCTCATCATCGAGCCCAACAAGTCGCTGGCCGCCCAGCTCTCCTCGGAGCTGCGCGAGCTCTTCCCCAAGAACCGGGTCGAGTTCTTCGTCTCCTATTACGACTACTACCAGCCTGAGGCCTACCTGCCGGCATCGGACACCTACATCGAGAAGGACTCGTCCATCAACGACGAGATCGACCGCCTGCGCCACGCCACCACCTCGTCGCTCCTGATGCGGCGCGACGTCATCGTCGTCGCCTCGGTCTCGTGCATCTACGGCCTGGGCTCGCCAGCCGAATACCGCGACCGCATCCTGGCGCTGTCCGTGGGGGAGCAGGTGGACCAGCGCAACATGCTGCGCAAACTGGTCGACCTGCAGTACGCCCGCAACGACGTGAACCTGGTGCGGGGCGCCTTCCGGGCCCGGGGCGACACCGTCGAGATCCACCCCGCCTATGAAGAAGAGGCGCTGCGGGTCGAGATCTTCGGCGACACCGTCGAACGCATCGTTCCCTTCGACGTGCATGACGGGGGAGATGGGAGACGAGCTCGAGGACATCGCGGTCTATGCCGCCACCCACTACGTGACCGGCGACGAGATCATCCAGCGCGCCGTGGGCACCATCGAGGTCGAACTGCGCGAGCGCCTCGGCGAGTTCGAGCAGGAGGGCAAGCTGCTCGAGGCCCAACGCCTCCGGGTCCGCACCGAGCACGACCTCGAAATGCTGGCCGAGACCGGCATCTGCTCGGGCATCGAGAACTACAGCCGTCATCTCGACGGCCGCTCCCCGGGCGAAACCCCGTACACGCTGCTCGACTTCTTCCCCAAGGACTACCTCTGCGTCATCGACGAGAGCCACGTCGCCGTACCCCAGCTCCACGGCCAGTACGCCGGCGACCGCTCCCGCAAGGACGTGTTGGTCGACCACGGCTTCCGGTTGCCGTCGGCCAAGGACAACCGGCCGCTGCGTTTCGACGAGTTCATTGAGCGGGTGCACCAGACCGTCTACGTCTCGGCCACGCCCGGACCTTTCGAGCTCGAGCACTCCGAGCAGATCGTCGAGCAGGTCATCCGCCCCACCGGGCTGATCGATCCCGAGGTCACCATCATGCCGACCAAGGGCCAGGTGGACGACCTGCAGGCCCGGATCGCCAAGACGGTCGCCGCCGGGGGACGGGTGCTGGTCACGACGCTCACCAAGAAGATGGCCGAGGACCTCACCGACTACCTGGCCGAGGCGGGCGTGCGCGTGCAGTATCTCCACTCGGACATCGACACCATCACCCGCATCGAGATCCTGCGCGAGCTGCGGCTCGGGACGATGGACGTGCTGGTCGGGATCAACCTGCTGCGCGAGGGCCTCGATCTGCCCGAGGTGGCGCTGGTGGCCATCCTCGACGCGGACAAGGAGGGCTTCTTGCGGTCGGCCTCCTCGCTCATCCAGACGATGGGCCGGGCGGCCCGCAACGTCGACGGCCTGGTGGTGCTCTACGCCGATACCGTCACCGACTCCATGCGAGAAGCGGTGTCGGTCACCCAGCGCCGCCGCGAGGTGCAGATCGCCTACAACCTCGAGCACGGCATCGACCCGCAGACCATCCGCAAGTCGGTCACCGACATCCTCGAGCGCCTGCGCGGGACGAGTGGCGGCGTGGCCAAGGCCGGGCGCAGCCGGGCCGAGGTGCGCAAGAACGCCGCCGTGCGCGGCAACCGGCGGCCGGCACTCCTGGCCGAGGGAGATGCGTCCACGCCGGCCGCCGCCATGGAGCTCATGACCCAGCTCGAGGCCGAGATGAAGGCGGCCGCCGCCGAGTTGCGCTACGAAGAGGCCGCGCTGCTGCGCGATGAGATCGCCGAGTTGCGTTCCTCCATCACGGCCTGACCTCCGGCCTGGCCACCATCCTGACCACCCCGGCGACGGGCAACACTCGGGGGAACGCCTCCAGGAGTCGTGCCGATGCCCTTGCCCCCGATGACACCCGTGGAGTCCAGCAGCCTGGCCGCCATCGGCTTCGACGGCACGGTCAACGAGCTCTACGTGTCCTTCCGCAACGGCACGGTCTACCGCTATTTCCAGGTACCCAGCTCGGTGCACCGGGCCCTGCTCTCGGCCCCGTCGCTCGGCCGGTACCTTCAACGAGACGGTGCGCGACCGCTTCCCGAGCCAGCGGCTGCGTGGGGAGGAGTCGCGCTGAGGGGCAACCGGGCCTGAGCCGGCTCCGGGCGTCGGTGGGCGGTACGGTCGCCGCCGTGGACGTCGCCGAATGGGAGCGCCTCGGGCTCTATGACCCTGCCGATCCCGGCGCCCCCCACCAGCTCGCGCTGCTCGAGTTCCTCGTGGCGCGGGGAGCCAACGCCGAGGACCTGCTCGACTTCCGCGACGGGCTCCCCGGTCTCGCCGCCGTGCTCGCCCTCCGGGGCGGCCGGGCGCTCACCCTGCCCGAGGTCGTCGCCGAGTCGGGGTTGGGTGAGGCCGAGGTCGCCGCCATCGTCCGGGCCGCCGGGCTCCCCATCCCCGGCCCCGGGGACCGGTTCTTCGTGGAGGGTTTCGCCGGTCTCGGCCGCGGCCTGGCGGCGGCCGACGACCTTTTCGGGAGCGACGCCGTGCTCCAGCTGGTCCGGGTCATGGGAACGGCCATGGCCCGAGTGGCCGATGCGGTCGTGTCGGCCTTTCTCGTGTACGTGCAACCCCAAGCCGAGCAGGAGGAGGCCGTGGGCCTGGCCAGCGCCCGGGCCAACGAGCAGGCGGTCGAGCTCATCCCCTCTGTCATACGGCTGCTCGAGGTGCTGCTGCGCCAACACGTGATCGGGGCCCGACGCAGCATCGCCGCGGAGCAGGTGGCGTCGGGGTACGAGGTCCAGCACCTGTGCGTCGGCTTCGTCGACCTGGTCGACTCCACCTCGCTGGCCCAGACGTCGACCGTCGCAGAGCTCGGTGCCCTCCTGAGTGCGTTCGAGGTGTTGGCCACCGAGCGTGTGCTCGATGGCGGCGGGCGGGTGGTCAAGCTCATCGGCGACGAGGTGCTCTTCACCGCGCCGACCGTCGAACGCGGCGGCACCATCGCCACGGCGTTGGCCGCCGCCCTGGCCGCAGATCCGGGGCTGCCCGAGGCCCGCTGCGGCCTGGCCGTCGGCGACGTCACCCTCAAGGGTGGCGACGTCTTCGGTCCGGTGGTCAACCTGGCCGCCCGGGTCGTGCGCGAGGCCGCCCCGGGGGAGGCCCTGGTGGCGGCGTCAGAAGCGGACGTGGCCGAGGGGCGACCAGGGCAGCTCGAGCCCGCGGGCAGACGGATGCTCAAGGGCTTCGCCGACCCGATTCAGCTCTATCGGGTGGTCGGTTGAGCCGCCCCGCGCCCCTCCGGCGCGGCGCCACCGGCGCTCTTCGCGCCCGGCGGCCTATGGTGAGCCGATGCCCACGCCGGTACTGCTTCGTGAGGTCGCCGAACGCTATGCCGGCACGGTCGGCACCAAGGACGCGGACGCCTACGCCGCCCTGTTCACAGAGGATGCCGTCCAGATCGACCCGTACCCGGCCGGCCGCCATGTCGGGCGCGACGAGATCCGGGACTTCATCTCGAATTCGTTCGACGCCTGCGAGACCATCGCCTTCGACCCCGTGAGCGTGCACCCGGTGGGCGATGTCGCCGCCGTGAGCTTCGACATCTCCATGACGATGGCGGGAGTCGACCAGGTCATGCACATCCGCGGGGTCGAGGTGTTCACCGTGACCGACGAGGGCCAGATCTCCGAAGCGACCGCCTACTGGGGCGACGAGGACGTGACCTTCGAGTAGGCGCCGGGGAGGTCGCCGACCCTCGGCGGCCGACCATCAGCAGCCCGGCTGAGGCCGCCGCCCCGTCCTGCCTGCATCGACGCGGCGGCCGGACCGGGGTGACACAGCCCACCGGTAATCTCCTCTCAATGGCCGACCGTCTGGTCGTTCGCGGGGCCCGCGAGCACAATCTGCGCGACGTCTCCATCGACCTGCCCCGGGACCGGCTGATCGTCTTCACCGGCCTCTCCGGATCGGGCAAGTCGTCGCTGGCCTTCGACACCATCTACGCCGAGGGCCAGCGCCGCTACGTGGAGTCCCTCTCGGCCTACGCCCGCCAGTTCCTCGGGCAGATGGACAAACCCGACGTCGACTTCATCGAGGGCCTGTCCCCGGCCATCTCCATCGACCAGAAGTCGGCCTCGCGCAACCCACGTTCGACCGTGGGGACCATCACCGAGGTCTACGACTACCTGCGCCTGCTCTACGCCCGCATCGGGCACCCCCACTGCCCCCAGTGCGGCCGTCCGGTGGCCCGCCAGACCCCTCAGCAGATCGTGGACCGGGTGCTCGAGCTACCCGAGGGCACCCGCTTCCAGGTCATGGCCCCGGTGGTGCGAGGGCGCAAGGGCGAGTACTCCACGCTTCTCGACGACCTGGCCAAACAGGGCTTCGCCCGGGTCCGGGTCGACGGCGTCCCCCTGGAGCTGGCCGATCGGGCCGAGACCAACCTGGCCCGCTACGAGACCCACACCATCGAGGTGGTGGTGGACCGGCTCATCCGGCGCGGCAACGTCCGCCAGCGCCTGACCGAGTCGATCGAAGCCGCGCTGGAGCTGACCGGCGGCACCGCCGAGGTCCTGGTCATGAACGGGGGAGGCGAGGCCGAGCCCGACGAGGCCATCACCTTCTCCCAGCACCTGGCATGTTCGCACTGCGGCATCAGCTTCGAGGAGCCCGCACCCCGCAACTTCTCCTTCAACTCCCCCTACGGGGCCTGCCCGTCCTGTGTCGGGCTGGGCACCCGCTACGAGGTCGACCCCGAGTTGGTCGTGCCCGACGACTCGCTCTCGCTGGACGAGGGCGCCCTGGCCCCCTGGGCCGGGGCCCGCAGCGAATACTTCAGCGGCCTCCAGGCCGGGGTGGCCGAGTACGCCGGCTTCTCCGTCGACACCCCTTGGAAGAAGCTCAAGGCCAAGGACAAGAAGCTCGTCCTCTACGGCACGGGCACCAAACCCGTCCACGTCACGTACAAGAACCGCTTCAACCGGGTCCGCTCCTACGAGGCCCACTACGAGGGCATCGTGCCCTGGCTCCAGCGCCGTCACGGCGAAGCGGAGTCGGACTGGTCGCGCGAGCAGATCGAGGGCTACATGCGCGAGGTGGACTGCCCGGTGTGCGGCGGGGCCCGCCTCAAGCCCGAGTCGCTCGCCGTGACGGTGGGGGGGCGCAACATCTACGAGCTCTGCAGCCTCTCCATCGCCGCCGCTGTCGAGGCCATGGCCACGCTCGAGTTGTCCGAGCGCGAGCACATGATCGCCGACCGGGTCTTCAAGGAAGTGCGTGAGCGCATGCAGTTCCTCCTCGACGTCGGACTCGACTATCTGTCGCTGGCTCGCTCGGCCGGAACGCTCTCCGGCGGCGAGGCGCAGCGCATCCGCCTGGCCAGCCAGATCGGCAGTGGGCTGGTCGGGGTCCTCTACGTGCTCGACGAGCCCTCCATCGGGCTGCACCAGCGCGACAACCAGCGACTCATCGCCACCCTCGAGCGCCTGCGCAACCTGGGCAACACGGTCATCGTGGTCGAGCACGACGAGGAGACCATCCGCAAGGCCGACTACGTGGTCGACATCGGACCGGGGGCGGGCGAGCACGGTGGCCAGATCGTCCACGCCGGCCCGGTCACCGGGCGCGGGGGATTGGTGTCGAACAAGGCCTCCATCACCGGGCAGTACCTCTCGGGCAAGCGTTCCATCCCCATCCCCGCCCGTCGCCGCCCCGGCACCGGGGACGTCATCACGGTACGGGGCGCCCGCGAGCACAACCTGCGCGACATCGACGTGTCGTTCCCCTTGGGATGTCTGATCGCCGTCACCGGGGTCTCGGGGTCGGGCAAGTCGACCTTGGTCAACGACATCCTGCTGCGCTCACTGGCCCAGGAGCTGCACCGGGCCAAAGCGATACCCGGGCGCCACCGCAAGGTGGAGGGCCTTGCCCACGTCGACAAGGTGGTCGACGTCGACCAGGCGCCCATCGGGCGCACGCCCCGTTCGAACCCCGCCACCTACACCGGAGTGTTCGACCACATCCGCAAGCTCTTCGCCGCCGCGCCCGAGTCAAAGGTACGGGGATACCAACCGGGCCGCTTCTCCTTCAACGTGCGTGGTGGGCGCTGCGAGGCCTGCGCCGGTGACGGCACCATCAAGATCGAAATGCACTTCCTCCCCGACGTGTACGTACCCTGTGAGATCTGCCACGGGGCGCGCTACAACCGCGACACCCTCGAGATCACGTTCCGGGGCAAGACGATCGCCGACGTGCTCGACATGTCCTGCGAGGAGGCCCTGACGTTCTTCGAGCGCCAACCGCCCATTGCCCGCCACATGCAGACCCTGGTGGACGTCGGGCTGGGCTACGTGCGCCTGGGCCAGCCGGCGCCCACGCTCTCGGGCGGCGAGGCCCAGCGGGTCAAGCTGGCCAGCGAACTGAGCCGCCGGCCGACGGGCCACACCTTCTACATCCTCGACGAGCCGACCACGGGCCTCCATTTCGAGGACACCCGGCACCTGCTCGAGGTGCTCGGGCGGTTGGTGGAGCAGGGCAACACGGTGGTCGTCATCGAGCACAACCTCGACGTGATCAAGACGGCCGATTGGATCATCGACCTGGGCCCCGAAGGCGGCGACAAGGGCGGCCTGGTCATCGCCGAGGGCACGCCCGAGCAGGTGGCCAAGACGGCGGGCAGCTACACCGGCGAGGTGCTCAAGCCCGTGCTCGCCACCAAGTAGCCGAGCACCGGCCCGGCGGTGGCCTGGGCTCAGGAGAAGTGGGTCTTCGGTCGCTCGAGTTCGACACCGTCGAGGAAGATGTCGAGCTTCTCGTTGTAGAAGGCCACCAGGCCGGCGATGGGCAGCAGGTCGCGGGTCGGGAAGTCGTAGGCCCAGGCGATGTCCGGGTGGGTGCGCCCTTCGATCACCGATGACCAGTAGCCGGTGGTGACGCCCTTGTAGGGGCATGCGGTCCGGGTCTCGGTGCGCTCCAGGTGCGTGAAGTCGACGTCCGTCCGGTTGAGGTAGTAGCGGGTCGGCAGTCCGGTCTCGAAGCACAGGACGGGTGACGAGGACTCCGCCAGCACGACACCGTGGGACTCCACCCGCACCGTGCGGGTCGAGCGGATGGCGTCGACCCGGGAGTACGGATTGCGCGGGTGGACGAACACCTGCTCGTCCTCCTCGTACCAGGCGTCGAGCGCAGACCACTCGAAACGCACCGTGTCGTCGAGGCCGGCCACCTTCGCCGCACCGAGCACCTTCGCCGCCCCCGGCCGCTCGACGTCGCCGACGCGAAGCCCGTATCGCTTGACCTCACCCCGGGGAGTGTCGTCGGTCGACTGCTCGTCGACCAGCACGTCGGGTGCCACATCGGCCAGGGGGATGTAGTACTGCGGAAAGGGGGGCCACTCCCACACGTAGCGGGCCGCGGTCGTGTCCACCACCGTCTTGCCGGCCAGGACGGCCCGGATCCGCCGTGGCACCGGCTCCACGTGGTTCGCCGGGACGGGCGGAGCTGGGTAATCGGTCATGCAGGATGCCTCTCAGGGTCGAACGGAGCGGTTCCTCGAGGCTAACGGCGCGTTCCCCGGACCGGACGCCCTGATCGACTCGAGGCAGCCGGAGGGTTGTGGGGGGCCCAGTGATCATGATTGGATGAGCGAGACAGCACGTACCGGGCGTCGTAGGAACCTTCTTGCACGCCCGAAGAGCGTGCGGGAAGGTCCAGATGGATCGACGCTGGTGGACTCGAATGCCGCGAGGAATCGGGCCCACTGTGCTGGTCCTGAGCACTTTGGCGACCGGTATGGTCCTCTTCTCACCGTCGCAGGCCTCTGCCTTCCCGCCGGCCGTGACGGTGGGCAGCGACCCGGGGGCCTTGGTCTCGGGCCCGTCCGACATCACTGCCGGCCCCGATGGCAACTTGTGGTTCACCAATGGCGCCGAATATTCGATCGGCCGCATCACGCCCAACGGAGTCATCACGAGCTACATCGCCGGCACGTTCGATCCTTCCGGCCTGTGGGGGTTGGGAGGGATCACCTCGGGCCCAGACGGTGCACTGTGGTTTACCGAGGGGGCGCTCAATGGCGGCGCCATCGGCAGGATCACGACATCGGGCGTCGTCAGCGACTACACCGATCCGTCCATCGACGAACCGGGCAGCATCGTCAGCGGCTCCGACGGTGCCCTCTGGTTCACGCAGCTCAACAACTCGATAGGTCGTATCTCGACGTCCGGCGCGGTGACGACCTACAGCGATCCAACGTTGGACACTCCAACGGATATCACGGCCGGCCCCGACGGTGCCTTGTGGTTCGTCAACGCGGGAAGCCGCACCATTGGACGCATCACGACGTCCGGCGCCGTTTCCAGCTTCACTGTGCCGGGACAGGATTGGCCGAGCGGCCTGGCGGCTGGTCCGGACGGAGCCATCTGGTTCTTGTACGGCGGGAAGATGGGTGAGATCACCTCCACAGGCATCGTCAACATGTTCCCAGTCAAGGGCGACTACGGCAGCGCCATCACGGAGGGACCAGACGGCGCCATGTGGTTCCAAGCACGAGGAGGCGAGATCGGAAAGTTCGACCCGACCACGAACACGCTGAGCCGCTTCGAGTGCTCGTATTGCAAGCCATTCGGCCTGGGTTCCGTCGCGATCGGGTCCGACGGCGCTCTATGGTTCGACAATCATTACGCGAGTTCCATCGTTCGGGTGACGACCTCCGGTCTCGTGTCGAACTTCACCGCCGACGGCTTCGACGAACCGCACGGGATCGCGCTCGGACCTGACGGTTCGTTCTGGGTCACGAACTCGACCGGAAATACCATCGGACGGCTCAGCTACGTGACAATCAATAGCAATCAGACAGGGCTGGCGGACGCGGCAGACCCGTCCATCGACCAGCCCGGAGGCATCACCCCCGGGCCCGACGGCGCCCTGTGGTTCACCAACGTCGGCAACAACTCCATCGGGCGTATCACCACCACTGGGTCGGTGACCAACTACACCGACGCGTCGATCGACCAGCCCGAGAACATCACGACCGGACCTGACGATGCGCTGTGGTTCACCAACGCCGGCAACAACTCCATCGGGCGTATCACCACCACAGGGTCGGTGACGAACTATGCCGACGCGTCAATCGACCAGCCCGAAGGCATCACCACAGGGCCTGACGGTGCGCTGTGGTTCACCAACGCCGGCAACAACTCCATCGGCCGCATCTCGACGTCCGGTGTGGTGACCAACTACACCGACCCTTCGATCGACCAGCCCGAAGGGGTCACCGCCGGGTCTGACGGTGCGCTGTGGTTCACCAACGCCGGCAACAACTCCATCGGCCGCATCTCGACGTCCGGTGTGGTGACCAACTACACCGACCCTTCGATCGACCAGCCCGAGGGCATCACCACCGGGCCCGACGAACAACTGTGGTTCACGAACACGGCCAACAACTCAATCGGGAGGATCACGACGTCAGGTGAAATCGCCGACTACACCGACCCGTCGATTGATCAACCGAACTCCATCGTGACGGGGCCGAACGGAAACGTGTGGTTCACGAACGCAGGCAGCAACACCGTGGGTCAGATCAACAGCCCCGCCGAGATCATCGGTTACGGCAGCCTGAGCGGCAACGCGGGGTCGTTCGGGATCGACACGAGCGCCACCGGTCGAGACGCCCGCGGGACGTTTTCTTTCTACCAGGCGGGCTGGCCCACACCGAGCACCCCCCTTACCCTTCGGGGAGCGACCGTGAGCTGCGTCACATTCGACGACGGGGTCGCCACCATCACCGGGCAGGTACAAGGTCCTACTGGTTCAGAAAACGTCGTGGCCCAGATCGGCGCTGGAAACGAGCTCGCGCTCTCCTACGCGCCTGATATCGCCTCGGTCTCGTCAGGATGCTGGGCTCCCACGAGTTCGCCGGAGCTCACGCCGTTGGCGAGCGGCGCGATCGACCTCGAACTGGGCGACGCTCCCTCGGTGTCGACCGATCAGATCCTCGGCGCCGGCGAGTATCACAACCTCTTCGGTATCGAGACGGAGGGCACCGGGAACACGGCGCAGGGCGCATTCTTCTTCTATCAGAAGGATTGGCCGACCTTCCCACCCCGCTGGACGGCGCTGAGCGCACGAGTGACGTGCGTCTCGATCGCCGGCACTACGGCCACGATCACCGGGAAGGTGACGGACGGATCGGCAAAGGAAACCGTCGTCGCGGTGCTGGGGTCCAGTCCGGCGGCGCTCACGGTGGCCACGGGAAGGTCGGTCTCCCAGACCTCTCCCGGGTGCGACGTGACGCGGAAGGCGGCACAACCGCTGATCCACGGCGGGGACATCGAAATCGGTTCTTGAGCGCGCTGATCACGGCCCGGAAGCCCAGCCTCAGGTGATGGCGAGCATGCGCTCGAGTGCCACCTTGGCCCATTCGGCGGTCTCGGCGTCGACCCTGATGGGATTGCGCACCTGCCCGTCGACCAAGCCTTCGAGAATCCAGGCCAAGTGCGGGGGGTCGATGCGCGACATGGTCGAGCACGGGCAGACGAGCGGATCGAGACAGACGACGGTCTTGTCGGGTGACTCGTCGTTGAGACGCTTGACCAGATGGATCTCGGTGGCCACACCGATCACCGAGCCGGGCGGTGCCTCCTCGACGGCTCGGATGATGGCATCGGTCGAACCGATGACGTCTCCGAGCTCGACGACCTCGTGCGCGCACTCGGGGTGGATCATGACGATCCCCTCGGGGTGCTCGGCCCGGAAGGCCTCGACGTGCTCGGGGCGGAAGCGCTGATGCACCGAGCAGTGGCCCTTCCACAGGAGCAAAGTGGATTCCTTGACCTCGCGGTCGGTCAGTCCACCAAGCGCGAGCCTCGGATTCCACACGCGCATGTCGTCGGCGCCGAAGCCGAGTTGGTAGCCGGTATTGCGCCCGAGGTGCTGGTCGGGGAAGAACAAGACGCGCTCGCCCCGTTCGAGGGCCCACGTCAGCACGGCCCGGGCGTTGGAGGACGTGCAGACCGCGCCGCCGTGCTTCCCGACGAAGGCCTTCAGCGCGGCGGCCGAGTTCATGTAGGTCACCGGGATCAGCCCGTCCACGTCGATCACCCGGGCCAGGTCGTCCCAGGCCTCCTCGACCTGGTCGATGTCGGCCATATCGGCCATGGAACAGCCGGCGTTCAGATCGGGCAGGACGACCTGTTGGTGGTCCCCGGTCAGGACGTCCGCCGACTCGGCCATGAAGTGGACGCCGCAGAAGACGATGAACTCCGCCTCGTCCTGGCCGGCGGCCAGACGGGAGAGCCCGAAGGAGTCGCCCCGTGCATCGGCCCAGCGCATGACGTCGTCGCGCTGGTAGTGGTGGCCGAGGATGAACACCCGTGAGCCGAGCGCCTCCTTGGCGTGGCCGATCATGGCGGCCAACTCGTCGTCGGTCGCGGCGGTATAACGCTCGGAGAGCGGCGCCTGGAGCCTGAGCATGTGGTCTGCCCCCTTTGAGGGAGAGCATCGATCTGGCCGGCGGGGACAGCCTGGTCGCCCATCCGCGGGTATGTCGGCCTCGATGCGAGGTTGTGTGCCGGATACCAGGCCGGCACCACCAGTGTAACGCCCACGTCGCAGGCGTGCGCGAGAGTGGGAGTGATGCAGTATCGGCCCCCCACGGGCTCAATCCCGGACGCACCGGGCTCGTACCAGTTCTACGACTCCGAAGGCCGAGTCCTCTACGTCGGCAAGGCGAAGTCGCTGCGCCACCGCCTGCCCAATTACTGGCAGGAGTCGGCCAAGCTGATGCCCCGGACGGCCCAGATGGTCGCCCAGGCCGACCACGTCGAGTGGATCGTGGTCGACAGCGAGGTGGACGCGCTGATTCTGGAGCACTCGCTGATCCAGGCGCACCTGCCTCGTTACAACGTCCGCCTCAAAGACGACAAGAGTTACCCCTGGCTGGCCATCACCCTGAACGAGGAGTGGCCGCGCCCGGCCGTCGTACGCGGGCGCAAGCGCAAGGGCGTGCGCTACTTCGGTCCCTACGGTCACGCCTACGCCATCCGCCAGACCCTCGACCTCTTGATCCGGAGCTTCCCTGTCCGCACGTGCTCGGAGACGAAGTTCAAGCGGCACGAGCGCTTGGGGCGTCCATGCCTGCTCTACGACATCGACCGCTGCTCGGGTCCGTGCGTGGGCGCAGTGGATCACGACGCCTACGACGGCTACGTCAACGACCTGATGCGGTTCCTCTCCGGCGACACCGAGCCCGTGCTGGCCAGTTTGGAAGCGGACATGCGCGCCGCGTCGGACGAGCTGCAGTTCGAGCGGGCAGCACGACTGCGTGACCGGATCACCGCCGTGCACAAGGCGGCCGAAGCCCAGCAGATGGTCTCGGATCGGGCCGAGGACTTCGACATCGTCGGGGTGGCGGAGGATCCCCTCGAAGCGGCGGTGCAGATCTTCCGGGTGCGCCGGGGCCGCGTGGTCGGCAACCGAGGCTTCGTGGCCGAGAAGGTCGAGGACCTCTCGAGCCCCGAGTTCGTGCGGACGATCGTGTCGCAGGTGTACGGCGACGAAGGCGCCGAGGTGCCCCGGCGGGTGCTGGTACCCGAGCTGCCGGCTGAACAAGAGCTGCTCGAGAGCTGGCTGCGCGCCGTGCGTGAGGGCCCGGTCGACTTCGCGGTGCCGCAGCGGGGGGCCAAGCGGGCCCTCCAGGAGACGGTGACCCGCTCAGCGAGCGAGGACCTGGCCCGCCACCGTTTGCGGCGGGCCTCGGACCACAACGCGCGCTCACGGGCGCTGACGGAGCTCCAGGGTGCCCTGGGTCTTCGTGAGGCCCCCCTCCGGATCGAGTGCTACGACATGAGCCACCTCCAGGGGACCGACTATGTCGGATCCATGGTCGTGATGGAGGACGGCCTGGCCAAACGCTCGGATTACCGCCGGTTCAAGGTCAAGTCCGTGCCCGGGAACGACGACTATGCAGCCATGGAGGAGGTACTCACCCGGCGGCTCACGGCCCTCAAGATGGCGAAGGACACGCCCGCCGGCGAGCGGCCGCGGCGCTTCGCCTACCGCCCCAACCTGCTGCTGGTCGATGGGGGGAAGGGGCAGCTGCACGTGGCCGAGCGGGTGGTCCGTGAGCTCGGGCTCGAAGACGAGATGGAGCTGGCCTCCCTGGCCAAGCAGTTCGAGGAGGTCTACCGCCCTGGTGATCCCGAGCCCATCCGCCTGCGCCGGGGCTCTGAGGCCCTCTACCTGCTCCAACGGCTTCGGGACGAGGCGCACCGCTTCGCCATCACGTTCCATCGGGAGCGCCGGGCCAAGCGGATGACCAAGAGCCTGTTGGACGACATCCCCGGTTTGGGGCCGACGCGCAAGGCACGATTGGTCAAGGAGTTCGGCGGGGTCAACGCGGTCCGGGCAGCCAGCCTGGAGGAGCTGCTGGCCCCGTCCTGGCTGCCCGACAGCGTCGGTGTCGCCGTCTACGAGGGCGTGCGCAAGGCTGGAGGACGATGAGCGAGTTCGCCGTGGTGACGGGGATGTCGGGTGCCGGGCGATCGACCGCGGCGGCGGCGCTCGAGGATGTGGGTTGGTTCGTCATCGACAACCTTCCCGCAGGCCTCATCATGAAGATGGTCGAGATGGTGGACCGGCCCGGGTCCGGCATCGAGCGTGTCGCCCTGGTGATCGGACGGGGAGGCTCCAATACCGGCCCCGAATACTTCGACGACCTGCCTGACGTGCTCGACGAGTTGCGGTCCACCCGCAAGCGCGTGCGTGTGATCTTTCTCGACGCGCCCGACGAGGTGCTGATTCGCCGCTACGAGGGCACCCGCCGGCGCCACCCCCTGGCCGCCCGGGGCGTGGAGGAGTCGATCGCCGACGAACGCAAGCTTGCTCGAGCCTGTACGCGAGCGGGCCGACCTCATGATCGACACCGGCGAGCTGAACTCGAATCAGCTGCGCTCGCGGATCCTCGAGGCGTTCGGTGACGACGAGGAGCAGCTCATGCAGACCTCGGTCGTCTCGTTCGGCTACAAGCACGGCATCCCGCTCGATGTCGACCTGGTCTTCGACTGCCGCTTCCTGCCCAACCCCTTCTGGGTCGAGGAGCTGCGTCCCTTCAGCGGGCTCGACGAGCCGGTGCGTGAGTACGTCCTGTCCCAGCCCGAGTCGCTGTCGTTCCTCGAGAAGGTCGACGACCTGTTGACCAGCATCCTCCCGGCCTTCGTCCGGGAGGGGAAGTCGTACCTGACCATCGCCATGGGGTGCACCGGCGGGCGGCACCGCTCGGTCGCGCTGGCCCAGGCGCTGGCCGACCGGCTGGCCGGTCACGGCCAGGCCGCCTCCGTCTTCCACCGGGACATCGACAAGTGAGCGAAGTCCGGCCGGCCGTGGTGGCCATCGGCGGGGGGCACGGCACCGCGGTGACCCTGAAGGCGGCCCGCCGCTACGCGGGTTCCCTGACCGGAGTGGTGTCGGTGGCCGACGACGGCGGGAGCAGTGGACGCCTGCGCGAGCTGCTCAACGTGGTGGCCCTGGGCGACATTCGCAAGTGCCTGGTCGCCCTGGCGGACGAGGACTCGGCCCTGGCGCTCGCCTTCGAGCGCCGCTTCGAAGAGGGTGAGCTGGCCGGTCACGCGCTGGGCAACCTCATCCTGACGGGGCTGATCGACGCCACCGGCGACCTCGTGCTCGGTGTGCGGGAGGCAGCCCAGCTCCTGGGGGCGCACGGCGAGGTCCTGCCAGCCACCGCGGAGCCGGTCACGCTCAAGGCCGAATCGGCCCAGGGCACGGTGGCCGGCCAGGTGGCGGTCATGGGGACGTGCGACATCCGACAGGTCTCGGTGGTGCCCGACGACGCCGCGCCACCGCCCCTGGCTCTCGAGCGGATCGCCGAGGCGGACCAGATCGTGATCGGGCCGGGTTCCCTGTTCACCAGCGTGCTGGCCGCCGTGGCGGTGCGGGGCATCGCCGAGGCGGTGGCCTCAGCCCAGGCTCAGGTCGTCTACGTCTGCAACCTGCGGCCCCAGATCCCCGAGACCGAGGGATACGACGTGGCAGCCCATGTCGAGGCCCTGGCCAGGCACGATGTCGCGGTCGACGTGGTCTTGTGTGACACCATCGGCGGCATGGCCACCGGCACAACGTATTTGGCGGTCCAAGACGTCACTCTGACCGGGGAGAACAGGCTGGTGCACAGCCCGGCCAAACTGGCGCGGGCGCTGTCGGGTCTGCTGGCATAGTCCGCCTGGTTGGCGAGAAAGAGGGACGCAACATGACGCTGCGTGTCGGGATCAATGGCTTCGGGCGCATCGGTCGGAACTATCTGCGGGCGGTGCTCGCCACGGGGGCCGACGTCGAAGTGGTGGGTGTGAACGACCTCACGTCGCCCGACACCCTGGCTCACCTTCTGCGCTACGACTCGACCCACGGGCGCCTTTCCGTCCCGGTCCAGGTCGAGGGCAGTGATCTCCTGGTGGGGGAGCAGCGCATCCGGGTCATGGCCGAGCGCGAGCCCGAGCGGCTGCCCTGGGACGACCTCGGAGTCCAGGTCGTGATCGAGTCGACCGGTCTCTTCACGAGTCGGGCCGCCGCGGCAGGACATCTGGGCGACACGGTGAAGCGGGTCATCATTTCGGCCCCTTCCGGCGATGCCGACGCCACCTTCGTGATCGGCGTGAACGACGACGAGTTCGATCCCGAGAAGGACGTCATCATCTCGAACGCCTCCTGCACGACCAACTGCTTCGTCCCGATGGTGAAGGTGATCGACGACGCCTTCGACATCGTGAGCGGGCTCATGACCACCGTGCACGCCTACACCAACGACCAGAACCTGCTCGACCTTCCGCACAAGGACATGCGTCGGGCGCGTGCGGCGGCGACCAACATCGTGCCCACCTCGACCGGTGCGGCGCGGGCCACCGGCCTGGTGCTGGCGGCCATGAAGGGGCATCTCGACGGCTACTCGCTGCGGGTCCCGGTGCCGGCCGGTTCCATCACCGACTTCACCGCAGTGGTGCAGGGCAACCCCTCGGTGGCCGAGGTCAACGCCGCCTTCGCGGAAGCCGCCGCCAAGCCGCCGCTCGACAGGGTGCTCGAGTACACCGAGGACCCCATCGTCTCGAGCGACGTCGTGGGGTCGCCGGCCTCGTGCACCTTCGACAGCGAGCTGACGATGGTCATGCCGATCAACGACGAACTGTCGCTGGTCAAGACGTTCGGTTGGTACGACAACGAGTGGGGCTACTCGAACCGGCTGGTCGATTTGAGCGTCCTGGTCGCCCGCTGATCGTCATGGACCCCTTGCGCGGGCTCCCGCTCCTCGAGGATCTCCCCGATGTCGAGGGCAAGCGCGTGCTGGTGCGGGTGGATTTCAACGTGCCCCTGCACATCGGCGTCCGGGGACGGGCCACCGTGGCCGACGATTTTCGCATCTCGGCCGCCATTCCCACCCTCAAGCGCCTGCTCGACGAGGGCGCAGAGGTGGTGGCGGCTTCGCATCTGGGGCGTCCGTCGGGCGCGCCCGACCCCCGCTGGGAGATGGACCCGGTCCGAGAGCGCCTCGACGTCCTGTGTCCCGGGGTCACCCTGACCGAGAACCTGCGCTTCGATCCGGGCGAGAAGACGAACGATCCTGCCTTCGTGGCCCGCTTGATCGACGGGTTCGACGCCTACGTCGACGAGGCCTTCGGGGCGGCGCACCGCAAGGACGCCTCCATCGTGGGGCCGCCCCAGTTCCTGCCCAGTGCGGCGGGACTGCGCTTCGCCCGGGAGGTCGAGGTGCTCGGTGGCCTGCTGGCCCACCCGGCGCGTCCCTTCGTGGCCGTCGTGGGCGGGGCCAAGGTGGCCGACAAGCTCGAAGTCCTCAAGGTCCTGGCGACCAAGGTGGACACCTTGATCGTCGGCGGCGGCATGGCCTTCACCTTCATGGCCGCCCGCGGGCAGCAGGTCGGGAGCTCGCTCCTGGACGAGTCGCACCTCGAGGAGTGCCAGGCGCTGCTCGAATCGGGCATCGACATCCTGCTGCCCACGGACACCCGCGCCCTGGAGCCCGGTGGCACCTTTGGTCCTCCATCGGAGGCGCACGGGCCGCGGGGGAGCGTCAAGGTCATCGAGGGCGACCTGCCCGACGGGTGGACCGGCCTCGACATCGGACCCGACACGGCGGCCGCCTTCTCGGCCGCCGTGGAGCGAGCCGGAACGGTGCTCTGGAACGGCCCGCTGGGAGCGTTCGAGGACAAGCGCTTCGCCCAGGGGACCAAGGTGGTCGCCCACGTCCGTGGCCGAGTCACCCGGATTCACGGTGGTCGGCGGCGGCGACAGCGCCAGTGCCCTCGAGGAGTTGGGGTTGACCGACCGTATCGGCTACCTGTCCACCGGCGGCGGCGCGTCGTTGTCGTTCATAGAGAGCGAGGGTCATCTCCCGGGCATCGATGCCCTCCGCCACGCGCCGAACGCCCCCCGGAGGTGAGCACGCGCCGCCCGCTGATCAGCGGGAACTGGAAGATGCACCATGACCACATCGAGGCGCTGCACACCGTGCGCGATCTCGGACTGCGCCTCAAGGCGGAGGACGTGGCCAAGGTCGATGTCTCGGTGCACCCGCCCTTCACCGACCTGCGCACCGTCCAGACACTGGTGGAGAAGGAGCACATCCCGATCGCCCTCGGAGCCCAGCACTGCTCGGACGAGGACGCCGGGGCGCGCACGGGCGAGGTCAGCCCGCGCATGCTGGCCCGGCTCGGGACCTCCTACGTGATCGTGGGCCATTCGGAGCGGCGCACCCTCTTCGGCATGGACGACGCCACGGTGGCGGCCACCCTGCGGGCCGTCCTGCGCAACGAGATGACGCCCGATCCTCTGCGTGGGGGAGAGCGCCGAACAGCGGGAGCAGGGCCACACCGAGAGCGTGCTGGAGGAGCAGGTGCTCGCCGCCCTCAGCGGGTTGCCGGCCGAGACCCTGGCGGCCCTCGTCGTGGCCTACGAGCCACTCTGGGCCATCGGGACCGGTCAGGCCGCCACGGCAATGGACGCCGAGGACGCCTGCGGGTTCATCCGGAGCCTGGTGGCCAAGGTCGGAGGCGACGATGGCGGCCGAAAACATCCGAATCCAGTACGGGGGGTCGGTCAACGCGGAGAACGCGACCGACCTGATGAGCGAGCCCAACGTCGACGGGCTCCTGGTCGGCGGGGCGAGCCTGGAGGCGGCGGCGTTCACCGACATCATCCGGGCCAGCGGCGCCTGCTACCGTTCATAGGCCGTAGAGGGCGAATACCGTCCCGAGCTGGAGGGCTCCCGTGTCCACACTCACCTGGGTGTACATCGTCATAGAAGTGCTGAGCGCACTGGGCCTGATCTTCCTCATCCTGATGCACAGCGGGAAGGGTGGGGGTCTCTCCGACATGTTCGGTGGATCGGTGGGGGCTGCCGCCCAGGGCTCGACGGTGGTGGAGCGGAACCTGGACCGCATCACGGTCACCGTCGCCATCGTCTTCGCCTTCGCCACGATCACGCTGGATCTCCGGCTGCAGTGATAGGCCGGGGCCATCGCCCCCGGCATCTGGCGCGGGCTGACCGGGCACTGCTGGGCCTGGCCGTCCTTGCTGCAGGCTGCTCCGGCGGCATCGGGTGGCAGCACGACCACCGTCACCTACGTCGGCGTGGCCGGCGGCGCGATCTCCTTCGGCATGACCGCAGAGCGTGTCGGGATGCAACCCCAACACGACGGAGGGGAACACCCCGGGGACGTCTGACGGTCCTCGGTGCCGTCCTGCCCAGCCCGTTCGTGGTCGGCGCCAACGGGACGCCTCAGCCGAATTTGCAGCTGACCGAGGCCGAAGTGGTCGACCTCAATCCACAGACGGTCGTCTACACCTTGAACCCCAAGGCCGTGTGGTCCGACGGCGTGCCCATCTCCGCGGCCGACTTCAAGTACGCCTGGGAGCAACAGCGCGGCGATCCCGTTGTTTCCTCGCCCGACGTGGCGAGCATCGCCGGATATCGCGACATTTCCTCGGTGAACGGGTTCCAACGGGGGCCACACGGTGACCGTGAAGTTCAAGAAGAGCTTCGCCGACTGGAAGTCGCTCTTCAACAACCTCGTCCCGGCCCACGTGATGGAGAAGGTGGGCTGGAACCCCATCTGCTCGACGGTGGATCCGGCCATCGACCTCTCGGGCGGCCCCTTCAAGATCGGCTCGGTCTCGGGTTCGACCATCCGTCTGGTCCAGAACCCGAAGTGGTGGGGCACGCCGGCCAACGCCAAGTCGGTCACGGTGCACATCGCCACCTCGACGGACGAGTTGGCCCAGTGGATGAGCTCGGGCTACGTCCAGCGTGGCGCAGCCGTCCACGGTGACGCCTTCGTTCCTCACCGAGATGACGGGACTGCCCGGGGCGGCGAGTGACGTCGAGAACTCCAACACGCTGCTCCAGCTGAACATGGCGAGCGCGCTGACCTCCAAGCTGTCGCCCGATCTGCGGGCGGCCATCGCCCTCACCGTCAACCGTCAGGCTCTCGTGAACCAGCAGGTGAGCTGGGCCGTGCCGGGGGTGATGCCGGCCGACAGCCACGTCTACGTCCAGGGGCAGGCGGCGTACAAGCCGTCGTCCTCGTCGGCTCCGACGACGACTGTGCCCGTCCCGACCACTTCGACCTCGACCACCGTCATCGGAGCGGGGGGCAGCGTGAACTTCCCGGTGACGCCGGTGCCGGACCAGGCCGCCGCCTTCGTACAGCAGGCCGGGCTGGTCAAGACGGCGAGCATGCCGTTCTACCACTACCCATTCGGCGTGCCCTTCCAGGTCCACATGGTGGTGGATGCCGGCAGACCCGTGGGCGGCCGCAGCGGCACAGACGATCCACGACCAGCTCGTGGACGCCGGGTTCGACACGACCATGACGATGGCGCCGACCGCGACGAGCGCGGGTCAACTGCTGGCGGCGGGCCAGGCCGACCTTGCGCTGATGCCGCAGACCTTCAGCCCGTACCCGAGTCAGCTCCTGGCCTGGTACACCTCGAATCTCGGTCCCCCCGGAAAGAACGGGTCGGCGAACTGGACCGGTTTCGAGAATCCGCAATTCGACCAGCTCGTGCTCAAGGCGTCCCGGCAGCTCAATCCCGACACGGCCGCCACGATCTACCAGGAAGCCGACACCCAGCTCTGGGACGAGATGGTGTCGCTTCCGCTCTACCCGGAGCCGAGCGCACTCGTCTGGAGCAGGACCATCGGTGGAGTCACGCCGACACCGCTCGGCACCAGCGTGCTCTGGTACGCGCAGCAGTGGGCGGTTCGCCAGCCGGAGTCGACCAACAACACCACGCCTTCCTTGCCGGGGCAATAGACCCTTGGATCGGCGGGTTCAGCCGGGTGGCGGCGCAGACCCTGCGTGGCCTGGGATTCCATCTTCGGTGCGCTAGCATTTTCGGACGCCTGATCTCAGGTCATTCGCCCGTCGGAGTGGCGGAATAGGCAGACGCGCCAGCTTGAGGGGCTGGTGCCCGCAAGGGCGTGGGGGTTCAAGTCCCCCCTCCGACACCCAGCTCGACCAGCAGAAACGCCCGTCTACTCCGGGCGGGCGTTTTGCACTTGAGGTCTCCGTTGAACCTACGTTGAATAATGAGATTCAACGAGGACCGTTTTGGACAACCTCGGCGCCAGCTTCTGGAGTCCCATCCAAGAGGTCGCCCATGCTGTCCGCGATCATTCGGCGGCGCTCCGTTGTGGCGTGCTGATAGCGAAGAGCTGCGGTGGGGGTCTTGTGTCGGAGCAGCTGCATGATCTCGGCGAACGAAGCTCCCTGCTCGCCAGCTCGTGTGGCGGCCGTCCCACGCAGGTCGTGGAAGTGAAGTCCGGTCACTCCCGCCTTCCGACACGCCTCGGCCCAGCGCGGCCGAAACTTGGTCCTCAGTAGGGTGTTGCCCTCGGGGCTGGTGAACAGCAAGGCGTCCGGGGGCGCCTCGACGTAGTCGGCCAGATGATCCTCGAGGATCGGCACGACCTTGGACGGGATCGGGACGGCCTGACGATGCACCTACCGTCGTTTTCGGGTCCGCTCAGCGTCGGCCAGCAGGTCAGCGAAACCTCAGGGGTCAACAACTCTTCGCCAGGCGGCTCGGATCTGACCTTCACGTTGCTGACCGCGGTCGGCGAGGTCGATATCTCTCAGCAGCTCCTGGATCGCACCGGGCCGGACACGTACACCTTCGACAAGATTTGCCACGAGCAGCTGCAGGAAGACCTACGAACCGAGACCGACACCTTGATCTGTCGCAGGCGATCTCGGTTGGCGGCACGCCGACTGCCGCTGGGTCACTCTCTGTTGCGAATCTCTTCGGCGATGTCGGGAAGGCGAAATCGGCACTGGCGACTGCCGCCGGCACAGTGCTCCCTGCAACGCACATCTTCATGGCGCCGGCCTGGTGTGAATACCTGCTCAGCGTCTCCGATCCCAACGGCCGACCGGCCCTACTCCCGACATCGGACAACGCCTCCTTGCCGATTCAGCTCGCTCCAGACGGCGGGCCGCCGCCCGGCTTCACCGGCGAACTACTCACCGGAACCCTGCTGTTCAGCGACGGGAAGATCCCTACGTCGGGTAGCAGTACACAGTTCGTTGTGGCCAACATGAACGAGGTCTTCGTCCAGCGATCCGAGCCGATCCTGCGTACGATTCCCGAGGCACTTGCCTCGACCCTCAGCGTGGTCGTGCAGGAGTACAGCCTCGTCGGCGTGATCCTCCGCCACAGCGGAGCGGTCCAGACGATCTCGGGATCGGCCTACCCAGCCAGCCCGAGCTTCGCATGACGACGCCGGACAAACGGTGGTGGCCCTTCCTTGCTGGTCTCCGTCGCCAACCAGCGCCCGAGACCGGCAACGCAGTTCTGAGCGACGAAGACCTCCGCGCGATCTCGGCGCTCCTGAGTGAGAGCGGATCCAACACCGGCGTGCCCAAGATCTCGCAAGAACAGCGTGACGCCGTCATCAAGAGCAGACAGCGTGGCTTTCGCTACCAGGTTCGCGGAGGCCAGCGGGAGTACTTGTTCTGATGGTCTACGTGATCGTCCGCCCTGGTCTTCACCGCCCTCGAGGCCGAGCGGTCGTAGCGGCGGGTCCTGGGGGAGTCGTCGCCCCGGGCCGGTTGAACTAGCCGAATAGGCCGGTTGATCGGTCACAGAGGGAAAATCTCCTTACAGCAGATCCGTTGCCCTCGGGCCGTAAGGCCCATTGCAACACGGGTGGTGCCAGAGCTAGCGTCCAGGTGGTCCCCGTTTGGGGGCAGGTGGATTCGACTAGCGGGAGGTCACTCATGAGAAAGCTGAACAACCGGGCCGTGCTGGCCGCTGCGGGAGGTGTCGCTTTGGCGACCGTCATGTCTCTCCCAGCCGGAGCCGCCACGAGTCCGCACGCCACGGTCGCGGGGGCGTCAGGATCGCTTCGCTTCTCGCCGACAGTGCCGACGTCGAAGATCAAAGGCCAGGGCAAGACGGCGGTCTTCAAGCCGAAGGCGTTGACCGTGAGCGAGGACACGAGTGGAGGAAACTGCTCAGAGACGAACCCTCCTACCTCGTTCGAACTCAAGAACACCGGAATGTCGACGGCTTTCTTGACCTTCGATGGAGGTGCACTCGGCTCGATCCCCGCGGGTCAAGCCGTGACGGTCTGCCTCTTTGGCGGTACGACGGGCTCCCAAGCGACGATTGGTTTGTCCAACAAGAAGGACACCAAGACCTACGCGGGAACGTTGACCATCACCGCGTCTGACTAGCTGCGCAGATATCCGGCTGGTATTCCTCGAGCTCGGAATACCGCGATCCGCGAACCGGCCGGCGCCGCCTCCTGGGGGTCTAGGGGAAGCTGGCGTCCGGCCGGTCCGCGCTCGATCCACGAGCCTATGGACGACTTCTGTTGACCCGTCGCGGTTTTTCGTTACGGCTCCGTGACGATGGCGCGAAGCGACCCCGCCGCAAGGGACGGGGGAGGACGTGTCTGGCTGACCTTGTCTTACCAGCAGAACGGCGTTGGACCCTACGGATTCGGGATGAACACTCTGTGAACACGCGAAGCGACCCCGCCGAAGCGGGGCCACTCCACGGAGACCGTGCGGGAACCTCCGCCTGGGACGTTACTCCTGAAGTGTTTCGATCGCCCCCCAAGGGCGTGAGCCATTGGCTTCGCTCTTGGCGCCGTCATGGCCTCCGAACGGTTGGGGCATTCTCGCTTTCAAGGTTCTCGAAAGAGGGCGCGACGCGTACCTCGCGACCTACGAAGTGACGGTCACGGTCAGCGAGGCGGTCGAAGACCCCTCAACGGTGTATGTCCCGGTTCCGACGCCCTGGCAGATGAAATTCACTTGCCCCGGCGCCGACGTGAAGAACGGATTGCCGCCGAAGTCGATTTCCTCGCTCGAGCCCGTCTTGTTCGTGAGAATGAACGTGTTGTGGTTCGCGTTGCACTTTGTGCTCTTGCTCGCAGTGGCGTGCAATGTCTTCGAGCTGAACTTCAACGCGCCGCTGGCGTTCATCTTGAGGTTGATGCTGGGTCCAGTCGCCGCACCAGCAGGAAGCGCTGTTAGTCCGAGCAACCCGACTGCGCCAACGGCCGAGACGGCCAAGATTCGCTTGATCATGAGCAAATACCCCTTCGCAAAGTTGGTTCACTTATCAGCAAAAGGCCGCCGGAGATGCTGTGAGGCTCACACCCGCCCCCGCCACCACACGCACCTTGTCATCGACTCAATACGCAGTCAACCCCTCCGAAGGGCCATTTTGAGTGCAAAAGGCCCTTTTCGGTCCAGCTGGAGAAAGGCGCTTGTCTGATGGCTGATGGTCCCAGACGCCCCAGAACTCATGACGCTGCTGGACCTCTTCATCGTCGGCAACGTGGGCGTCTATGAGTGCGAGGTGTGCGACGGCTGCTCGGTACGCGTGGAGTGCCTCGAGGTCGCTTTGGCCGACCCGGAGCTGGTTGGGCTCTTGGGCGGGACGACGAAACGGGAGCGGCGGTCCAAGCGGCGGGCGGTGGCGTAGGGGCCAGGTAGCTTCAGCGTGTGCCATCGACGCAGAAGATCATCGAAGACTGCCGCAAGATTCAAGACGTGGCCGAGACGATTCGGGTGCAGAGTCCCATTCCCGACGTTCCAGATCTCGCCGAACTCGTCGGCCTACTGACGAAGCGGGTTGAGGGTCTAGCAAAAGAATTGAGCGGGCGGCTGCGCCGGCCTTGACCGACCCTGACCGCTCGGGCTCTGGCCCGATGACACGGCCGCAGACGCGTCGCGGGCACAATGGAGAGGTGACCGACAGCGCTGTCGAACGGGATGTGGTGGCCGAGGAGGCCGCTCTCGACGACTCCGAGGAAGCCCTCGTGGCCCGGATCGCTGCCGATCGGCGGGCGGGACGGGACACCACTCGAGACGTGCAGGCCCTCCTGGAGCTCGCCGGCAAGACCAACAAAGCTGCTCTGGACCGTCTCGCCAAGTAGCGCACTCTGCTGACCCAGGTCGACGGGCGGAGATCGCTTACGTCGCCCTGGAGGATTTCTAGCGAGCGGCCGCCGAAGCGCTCGGGACCTAACTGGCAGCCGTCCGAGCAGTCACCAACGACACCCTTGCCGGCTCAGCGTTGGCGGCACCGAGCGCCGGCTTCGGTGACTTCGAGAAGTATCCCGAGTTTGCGACGAAGACGGCGGTCTTGTTGCAGGCCGTGGCGAGCAACCATGCGTTGCCGGACGGCAACAAGCGGACGACGTTGCTGTGCGCCATCCTCTTCGCCGCTCTGAATGGGTATCGCTGGGTACCACCCGAAGGTGATGATCCCGATGGAACTGAAACGGCAGAGATGGTTGAAGCGACCTCGATGCGAACAGTGCCTCTCGAGGACCTCGCATCATGGATCGAGGATCGACTTCAAGCGATCTGATCGTGCGTGCCGATACACAGAGTTTTCGTGTCTCCAGGCGAACGAGGGCAGGGGTTGGAATCTGTCGGATATAAGTGACCCATGGATTTCGACTTTGTTACCCCTCGGCTGGCGACGGGAGGCGAGGTCACTTCTCCTGCGGAGGTTGACGACCTAGTCGCAGCAGGCATCACTCATGTCATTGACTGCCGCGACGGCTTCACTAGTGCTCATCTATTGGCAGACGAGCGAAAGATCTCCTACATGTGGAACGGAGTACACGATGACGGCGATTCCGTGACCCACGGTGATCTGTGGTTCGCCAGGTCGCTCTCTTTCGCATTGCCAGCCCTGGCGCGGCGGGACACGAAGGTATGCGCAATCTGTGCGGCGGGCGTGAACCGAGGCCCGAGCACAGTATTTGCAATCATGCTCGCAATGGGCTTCACGCCAACCGAGGCCGAAGAGCTCATCTGTACGGCTCGCCCGCTTGCTGGTCTGATGTACAAAGCTCAGGCGATCGCTTCGCTGACGAGCCTCGGATACCTGGACCGCCGCCTGTAACATCGCGGCTGGATGAGCGGACGCACGTGACTCCAAACCGATGCTCCTATGGATGATGTCAACCCCTTTCGAGAGAATTTTCGGGAGTGAGGACGGCGGACAGACCAATGATGGGCCACTCGTTGGAGAGGGCAAGCTCTTATCAGGTCACGCGTCTTTGAGATTTGGTAACCCGGACCATGGACCGGCATATCGGTTACAGGTCAGTCTCATCGACGACAGGCGTACGGTGAGCCAGGTCCATGGTCCGGGGATCTAGGCGCGAGGCAAGTAGCGGTAGACCTCGCGGGCGACGTAGCGCTTGAGCATGCGGATGGCCTCGCTCTTGGAGCGGCCGTCTTTGACCCGGCGTTCCATGTAGGCCTGGGTCCTCGGATCGGAAGCGAGCCGGGTGATCACGATGTGCCACAGCGCCCGGTTGGCCTGGCGGTCCCCACCGCGGTTGAGGCGGTGGCGCGTCACCTTGCCCGAGGAGGCCTCGAGCGGTGAGACCCCGCACAGATGGGCCCAGGCGGCTTCTGAGTGCAGGCGCTCGGGGTTGTCGCCGGCGGCCACCAACAACGCGGCCGCAGTGTCGATGCCGACGCCATAGACGGCGAGCAGCGCGGGGGCGGTGTCTTTGAGCAACGGGGTGATCATGGCGTCGAGGTCGGAGATCTCCTCTTCGAGATCGGACACGCGATGCGCCAGCGATGAGAGCGCGGCCTTGGTGGCCGCAGTGACGACGTCAGGCGAGCGAGTCGGGCGCAGCCCTTGCGCGGCGGCGACGAAGGCGGCGATGGGAAGGCCCTTGAGCTTGCTCTGGAGCTGGTCAGGGGCGCTGAAGGTGAGGTGACGCATCTGGCCGAGCGCCTTGACGCGGGCCCCGCGGGCCGAGCGCTTGGCGACGACGAGAACCCGGATGGCCTCGACCGAACCGTCTCTACTCTTCGCCGTTCCATGGGCTCGGCCGGACTGGGCCGCCCGGGCGGCCTCGAGTGCGTCGAGGGGTCGGACTTGCCGGCCTGGCGCCGGGCCTGGCGGTTCTGGCGGTCCACCTCGACGACGTGGACTCCTGCTCGGGTGAGGAAGCGGGCGAGGCCGGCCCCATAGGAGCCCGTCCCCTCCACGCCGACCTTGCTGATGTAGCCGAAGGACTCAAGCCAGGTCAGCAGAGCCGAGTACCCGTCGGGGTCGGCCCCGAAGGACTGGGTGCCGAGCAGGCCTCCGACCTCGTCGAGGGCGGCGGCTACGTGGACCTCGCCGTGGGTGTCGATGCCACCAGTGACGGCGCGCGGGCTTCTACGATGGTCATGCCATCCCTTCCTTTCCTTAAGTCGGTTGAGGGGTGGCACGGCCGTCCCGAGAAGGATGACGGTGAGGTCGGTCTGCTGCGAACAGACCGGCCACTCACCCCTCTGGAACGGGGCGCGCCGCGCCGCGATTGATGTGCGCGGAGCTCCGGTCGACGGGGCGTGGACGCCATTGATCGTCCACCTGATCTGAAGTCAGACCGGCAACTCCGGTGCTCCCGAAACTACTGACGACCAACCTTGCGGTGGACCCTCACGGGAGCTTCACAACATCATTGGCGTTCGGGGGCAGGTGAGGGTCGAACCTCAGCGCTCGATTGTGGCCATGTTTGCCTCGTCGTGTCGGTCACCGGAGGCGGGCGTCAGGCTGTTCAACCGGTCGATCTGCGACTGGCTGAGCTCGACTCCATCAGCGGCCGTGTTCTCCTCGACGCGGCCCACTCTCCGGGTGCCCGGGATGGGAGCAATGTCATCCCCTTGGGCGAGCAGCCAGGCAAGCGCGATCTGCGCTGGAGTACCTCCGACCTCGGTGGCCACAGCCTCGACCTCTTCGACGATTCTAAGGTTGCGCTCGAAGTTTTCGCCCACGAAGCGAGGGTTGGTCTTGCGCCAGTCGTCGTCAGGTATGTCGTCCAAGGTGCGGATCTGGCCGGTGAGGAACCCGTGTCCCAGCGGCGAGTAGGGCACGAAGCCGATGCCGAGTTCACGCAGTAGCGGGAGCAGATGGTCCTCAGGATCCCTGGTCCACAAGGAGTACTCGGTCTGAAGTGCAGCGATAGGGTGCATGACGTGTGCACGCCGGATCGTCTCGGGGCCTGCCTCGGACAGACCGATGAAGCGCACCTTGCCTTCGGTGACCAGCTCAGCCAGAACGCCAACGGTTTCCTCTATCGGAGTACTCGGGTCCACCCGGTGTTGATAGTAGAGGTCGATGTAGTCGGTTCCGAGGCGTTGGAGCGAACCTTCGATTGCGATGCGGATGCTCTGGGGGCTGCTGTCAGGGACGCCAACTTCTCGTCCCGAGTGAGAGAGGATGCCGAACTTCGTCGCCACCACCACCTCGTTGCGTCGGCCCTTGATTGCCCGACCCACCAGCTCCTCGCTGTGGAACGGGCCATAGACCTCGGCGGTGTCGATGTGGGTGACGCCCAGCTCAAGCGCTCGGTGGATGGTACGAATCGACTCGTCGTCGTCGAGTCCTCCGCCAGAGGTATAGACACCGGCCATGGTCATGGCGCCCAGACCGATTCGGGAGACATCGAGTCCCCCCAATGAGATGTGCTTCATTGGTTACTCCAAAGTCGTTGTTGATGTGGTGCATCCCATGAAACCTCCTCCCGATGGCTTGGAGAAGTCCCTGATGAAAGGTGTACTGGCAGGGCACCTCACGCGTGATAGGCGGCCTGTACCGTGATTGTCGTGGACACTCCCGAGCTCCGCAGCGACATCAAGGAGTTCCTCACGTCCCGTCGAGCAAAAATCACTCCCCAGCGGGCCGGACTCCCAGCTGGAAAGAACCGACGGGTACCCGGATTGCGCCGCACCGAGGTGGCCTCTTTGGCCGGGATGAGCGTTGAGTATTACTCCCGGCTCGAGCGAGGGAACCTGGCTGGCGTCTCCGAAGAGGTTCTTGAGGCGCTGTCGCGTGCACTTGAGCTGGACGAGGCGGAGCGAGCTCACCTTCACGACCTCGCCCGAGCTGCCGCCCCGAGGTCTCGCCAACGAAAGCGGGTGCAGACTGTATCCGTCCGTCAGAGCCTGCAGGCCACCCTCGACGCCATCACCACAACGCCCGCCGTGATCAACAACGGACGTGGCGACATGGTCGCAGCGAACACTCTTGCTCGCGCTCTCTTCTCCGAAATGTTCGCCCATTCATCGCGGCGGCCCGTCAACAACGCCCGCTTCGTCTTCTTGGACCCCAGGGCCACGACCTTTTACAAGGACTGGTCCAAGGTCGCCGATGAAACCGTTGCAGCACTGCGCACCCAGGTCGGTCGAGATCCTCACGACAAAGCGCTGTCGGACCTCGTCGGGGAGCTGTCCACCCAGGGAGACGAGTTTCGTACCCGATGGGCCGCTCACAACGTCCGACAGCACTACACCGGTACCAAGCGTGTCAGGCACCCAGCCGTTGGCGACATCGAACTCATCTACGAGGTCTTTGGTGTCCCAAGCGACAATGACATGAGGCTCATCGTTTACACGACGCAACCCGGCTCGACGGACGAGGACGCTCTGCGGTTATTGGCAAGTTGGACTGCGACCCAGACACACATCGGTGAAAAGTTATCCACACGCCCATAAGTGCCGAACTGCAGCAGGCAACGACAGCAAGCAGGCATCGAGAATTTGGATGCTGTTTGAGGGTGCTGTGTTACAGGGATCGCACCCCCAGGATGGGCCCGGCCCTCATTCTCCCTGGCCCCAGGGTTGTAGCCGCCAGTCGGGTTTTGCGTCTTTAGGCCCTCCGACACGATCAAAACCCGAGTCCTTCATCCCGACTTCCTCCTCGATGAACTCGTCGACCAAGACGCGTCGCTCGACCTCTGTCGCGGCCTTCCACGTCTTGTCGATGTCCAGGGTTGCGAGCATGCCGGCCGGCGCTTTGCGGTGGTCCCCGTTGGCGGGCATCTTCCTACTAATCGCTTCGGCGTTATCGATACAGATGCTCCTCCGACGACGGAAGAGGGTCATGGCCGTAGCGAGCAAGATGAGTCGAGACTGGTAGGAATATCAGTATCCCATCGGCGGACCGAAGTGTCCCGCCCTCCCGGCGGTCGGGGCTAGCGGGTCACACGTATAACCGATTGGCGTATAGGGCTACCACGAGAGGCAAGTCCTGCGTAGGCAGATCACCGCGCAGAAGGTCTGACCGGTGACCCCTTCGATCGACTGAACCCCACTGACTATTCGCGGGATATGGGTATTTTCTGGGACCATCGGCGACCCGTTCCGGCTAGTCACTAACTTAACTAACCCCGGATCCACCGAAAAATAGAGTCTGATCACGGTCGCGCATCCGCGAAACGTGCCTTCCTGCAGGGGAAAATGGTGGTTACCACAACGACCACACCCCCAACCGGAAGGCACTGTTTCGATGCGCGTAGTTTGCCACAATCTCGACCGTCTCGACGTGACCTTCGACGACGAGCGTCTGGTGGCCAACGCGGGCTTGCTGTTGCCGGCGACATTGGCCCAGCACCTCGGGCTGCGTGAGCTCTTCGACGAGTACGTCGATCTCGGCCATGCGGCGGGACGCGCCAATGTCGGCCACAAGGCGATGACCCTCGTCCACTCGGCGCTGGCCGGCGGCGACTCCATCGATGACGCCGATGTGCTGCGCTCGGGCGCCACCGAGGCGGTGTTGGGCCACGCGGTGCTCGCCCCCTCGACGCTCGGCACGTTCTTGCGTTCCTTCAGTTGGGGCCACGCCCGCCAACTCGACAAGGTGGCCGGCGAGCTCTTGGGGCGGGCCTGGGCCGCCGGAGCCGGTCCGGGCCACGCTGCGGCCACGATCGACGTCGACTCGACCATCTGTGAGACCTACGGCCTGGCCAAGCAAGGTGGCGTGTTCGGCCACACCAAGGTCCGGGGCTATCACCCGCTGGTGGCCGCCATGGCCGGCTCCGGCGAGGTGGTGCACTCGCGCCTGCGCGGCGGCAACGCTCACTCGGGCCGCGGGGCGGCCAGCTTTCTCACCGAGAGCTTCAACCGGGTCCGTGGCGCGGGCGCCACGGGGCCGCTCACCCTGCGGGCCGACTCGGGCTTCTACAACCACAAGGTCGTCGAGGCCTGTCGGGCCGCCGATGTGCGCTATTCGATCACGGCCAAGCTCTTTGCGGGCCTGAAACAGGTGATCGAGGCCATCGACGAGTCCGCCTGGACGCCCATCGCCTACTTCTGCGAGGGCGCCGCGGTGGCCGAGACCACGTATCAGCTTTTCGGCCCCAAGGGCGAGGCGTGTCGGCTCATCGTCCGCCGGGTGCGGCCCACGCCGGGCAGCCAGCTGGCCTTGTTCAGCGAGTTCTCCTACCACGCCTTCATCACCGACCGCCCCGGCCCCACGCTCGAGCTCGAAGCCGACCACCGCCGCCACGCCGAGATCGAGAACGTCATCCGCGACCTCAAATACGGCGTGGGCCTCAACCACCTGCCCTCGGGGCGCTTCGGCGCCAACGCGGCCTGGCTCGGCCTGGGCGTTATTGCCTACAACCTCGCTGCTTCAGCACCCAGCTCGGACTCGAGGGAACGCCGATCTCGACCGAGACCTTTCGCCGCCGTTACCTCAGCCTCCCGGGACGATTGACGCGTTCAGCGCGACGCGTCACCGTGCACCTGCCGGCACGCTGGCCCTGGGCCGAGCCGTTCCTCGAAGCCCTCACCGCTCACCGCAACATCGTGCTCGTGACCTGAACACACGTCTGGACGTGGCCCGAGCACGTCGCGGCCGCCAATGCAATCGCCGATCCCAAGACACTCTGATTCAACGCGTGCTTGCGCACGTCGTCGCCTCGCCTTGGCGCAGTGCAAAGACAGGCGAGTTACACGTTCCGGTCAGAAGCCATCACATCGGGGCCGATCGGTGGATTCGGGCTAAGCAATGCCCGACCGCGCGTCCTCTGAACTAAAAATTGAGTGCTCCCGCGCTCGGCCGCCTCCGACCAATCCGCGTTCCGTCGTATACCTCCCGAACGATGTTCAATACATCAACGACAGAAGTCTCCGGCTCATTGCCGAAGCGCCCTGTGCCTTGGCCCGCTTTACTCACGTGTTCTTTAAGGTTATGTCACACGATGGGACTGACCAGATAGTTGCCGGCTTGGCCACTGGACACTGCGATCGGGAGGGTGGTGGGACGCCGCCAAAACCGACCCATCGTCATTCCGAACAAATTGCTTGAGTAGCCCCGTTCAGCGAGGTATCCCGCAATCCACTCATGGTCGACCAGTACCTCGATGAGCGCCATCCGAACGCGGCGCTCGGAGAACATGTTCGACGCCCCAGCTAGCACCCCTGCTTCTAAGTATTCGACATCGATCTTCAAGAAATCGATCTGGGGCACGTCGCACAGCAAGCTGTCGAGGGTCGCGACCTTGACCAGTATCGGTTCGGTTCCCTCGATGTCATAATCCCGAATCGAACTGTAGTAGGAGGAGTCTCCGAACACGTGCAATGTCGCTTCGCCGGGGCAACTGGAGACGGCGACTTCGCGCACGTCAAGGCCCTCGATCTGAATCGCCCTGGGTTCCTTGGAGGCTCCATACCTTTGAAAGGAAGATGGAGTCATGCCAAAAGAGAAGATCCCGGGAAGGCCGTCCACACGGCGCTACACACCCGCTGAGAGAGAGCAGGCCGTCCGTCTGGTCCGCCAGCTCCGCAAGCGAGCTCGGGACCGACCAGGGGACCGTCGCCCGCGTGGCCAAGCAGCTCGGCTACGGCGTCGAGTCGGTGCGGGCCTGGGTCAACCAGGCCGACATCGACGGCGGGCTGAAGGACGGGACCACCACCGAGGACGCCGGCGCGGATCAAGGAGCTCGAGCAGGAGGTCAAAGAGCTCCGGCGGGCCAACGAGATCCTGCGCAAGGCCTCGGCGTATTTCGCCCAGGCGGAGCTCGACCGCCCACCGCGGTGATGGTGTCGTTCATCGACGAGCACCGCGACGACGCTCGGGGTCGAGCCCATCTGCAAGGCGCTGCAGGTGGCCCCGAGCACCTACTACGCGGCCAAGTCCCGCCAGCCCTCCGCCCGGGCGCTCCGAGACGCCATGCTGAAGAACGATCCTCTTCGTGCTCTGGAGCACCAACCGCAAGGTCTACGGCGCCCACAAGCTCTGGCTGGCGGCCCGGCGGCCGGCCACGACATCGGCCGGGACCAGGTGGCCCGCCTCATGCGTGAGCTGGGCATTCGCGGGGTGCAGCAAGTGCCGCAAGAAGGTGTTTACCACCAGGTCTGACCCCGACGCCGGCCGGCCGCCCGACCTCGTCAAGCGCGACTTCTCGGCCGCGCATCCCAACGGCTTGTGGGTCACCGACCTCACCTATGTGCCGACGAGGACGGGGATGGCCTACGTGTGCTTCATCACCGACGCCTTCAGCCGCATGATCGTGGGCTGGCGCGTCGCCGCCCACATGCGCACCGACATGGTGCTCGACGCGCTCGAGATGGCGAGCGACTTCCCGCCAAGCCGGTCGCTTTGCCGGCCTCGGTGACGCATTCGCGACGCCGGATCGCAATTCACCTCCGTGCGCTTCACCGAGCGCCTCGACGAGATCGGAGCGACCCGAGCATCGGCACGGTCGCCGATTCGTTCGACAACGCCCTGGCCGAGGCGATCAACGGCCTCTACAAGACCGAGTGCGTCTACGGTCCCGACACCAACGGCTGGGACGACGTGAGCCATCTCGAGCTCGCCACGCTGTCGTGGGTGCACTGGTTCAACGAGGAGCGCCTGCACGGCTACTGCGGCGACATTCCACCTGCGGAGTTCGAAGCAGCGTTCTACGCTGCCCAACAGCCTGCCCTACCGGGGCTTGGAAACCAATAGCGACGAGCCTCCATCAGACCCAGCCGATTCAGCCGCTCTGCTAACGCTGGGTTGGGTTCGACAGCGATCACTCGGGTTGCGCCGCGGGATAGTGCCAAGGCCGAATAGAGTCCGCCGTTCGCCCCCACGTCAACGACTGTGGCGCCTTGGCTAATGCACCGAGAGACTAGAGCCAGCTCGGGGACCTCATAGGTGCCCCGATAAAGGTGCGCATCGATCACGTCTGTCCCTGGCATGAGTGGTATTGCGTAGGAGCCGATGTGGAGCTGCGACGTGGCGGGCAGGGGGATTATGCGATCGCAGCGGTTCCACAGCTTGCTGGCTCCTCGGAATCCGGCCGTGGTGTAGCTGTGGAGGAGTCGATGCAGGAGCGGACCGTCGATGCGCAAGGCAAGCAATGCTAGCCGTCGAGCCGTTCAGGCGAGATAACCGGATGTAGCAACAACCGGCGCAAGCTGTTGAATAGCAGGCGGTGTCGGCGGACTCAAAGAGGATTTGCTATGCGGCGCCCATTCCGGTGTATGGAACTCACCTCTGAGCCGCTTCAGCTGGCGGGTGCCACTGGCCAGTTCTCTCCTGTTGTGCCGTCCTCTACTCCGCCACGATCGAGGCAGCCCAACAAAGGGAGAGCATCGAGAACCAAAGGGAGAGCTGCCGCCATCTCGTGCTCCTTGAGAAACCAACCAGTGGTGATGTGGAGAATCCATGCACCCTTTTCGAAGTGTGGCCAGGGCGCGCTTGCGAGAGGTTCGACCGCCGTTTGCACCTGACCGGGTCCCCTTGAAGTAGTCCACTCCTTGTGTGAGTCCGATGCCCCAAAATGGGGCAAGGAGGACAACACAAGATGAAGCAACGCCGGCATACGCCCGAGCAGGTGATCCGCAAGCTCGCCGAAGGCGAGAAGCTCCTGGCCGAGGGCAAGACGATCGAAGAGGTCTCCAGGCACCTCGAGATCTCCGAGCAGACCTGGCACCGCTGGCGAAACCAGTACGGCGGCATGAAAGCCGACGACGCCAAGCGCCTCAAGGAGCTCGAGAAGGAGAACGCCCGGCTCAAGAAGCTCCTGGCCGAGGCCGAGCTCGACAAGTCGATGCTCAAGGAGTTGGCTGAGGGAAACTTCTAACCCCGGACCGTCGTCGACGAGCGGTGCTCACGCTCATCGATCGGTTCGGGGTCTCGCAACGTCACGCCTGCCGGGTGGTCGGCCAGCACCGGGCCACCCAGCGCAACGCACCAGCCGCCCCGACCGATGACGAGATGGCGCTGCGGGCCTGGCTGCGCGCCTTCGCGCTCTCACGGCCCCGTTGGGGCTGGAGACGGGCGGCCGTCATCGCCCGGAGCGAAGGCTGGCGGGTCAACAACAAGCGGATCCAGCGCCTTTGGCGGTGCTGAAGGCCTCAAAGTCCCCTATCGCAAGCGCAAGAAGCCGCTGCGTGGCCAGGGCGTGGTCGATGGGGGCCATGTCGCCCGATCCGGCCCAATGTGCTCTGGGCCCTCGACTTCCAGTTCGATCAGACCTCCAACGGCAAGACCCTCAAGCTCCTCAACGTCATCGACGAGTTCACCCGGGAGTGCCCGGCCATCGTGGTGGCCCGCAACATCGACGCCGACGGCGTCGTGGCCTGCCTCGAGCGCATTGCTGCAGAACGCGGTGCGCCGATCTACCTGCAGGTTCGACAACGGTCCCGAGTTCATCGCCCACGCGGTGGCCGACTGGTGCCGCTTCAACGGCACCGGCACCGTGTTCATCGATCCGGGATCACCCTGGCAGAACGCCTGGATCGAGTCGTTCAACGGCCGGCTCCGCGACGAGTTCCTCAACGGTCACCGCTTCGATTCCCTGCTCGAAGCCCAGGTGCTGATCGAGGACTGGCGGATCGACTACAACATGAACCGTCCACACAGTGCGCACGGCTGGCTCAGCCCCAACGAGTTCGCCCGTGCCTGGACCAACCGACACCAACCCCAACTCGCATAAGGGCTGGACCAATTATCGGGATCCCCTCACACCCGCTCTTGTTCCTTGAGCAGCTCGTCGCTTGCAACGGGAGCCAGGTAGAGAAGGCCGCCGGGAAACACTCCGGCAGCTTCGATTCTGAGTTCAATAGATGTTTTCGGGACGGACCCGATGGTTCCGAGAACCTCATCAACAGGGAGATCCTCCGCTACATATAGGGAGACATGCGGTTAATGGAGCCCATGTGTGTGAGTCGCCATTGATGGGATTCCGCGTTCAGCCAGTGCTGTCCATACGGCAGCGATTGCCGTTCTCGTCTCCTCATCTGGCCACAAGACGACTCCCCGGCTCATGCGGGGGCAATGTAATGCGTGAGGTCCCCAGAGGCGCGGAAGTCACCGACCCACCGTTCCGACCGATTGGGACAGCCCCGGCTACCGGCGAACTGGGTCACGTACGAAGCCGAGGCCCGATCGGGTCATTGGGGCCGTACATCGGGGTGTGCGAGACCGGGCACGGCCGCAGTGCCCACCAGCACGTAGAACTGCCCGGCGAACAGGACCACACCACCGACTTCGGCGGCCAACGCGTCCGCATCGAAGTGGCGACGGAAGACTTTGTAGCGACCACCCCCCGGCAGGGTCCGCTCCTGCCACTCCTCGGCGCTCACTCCTAGGGGGCGACCGGCGTCGAGGATCACGGCCTCGGACGCAACCCGGTGCGCCTCGGCAAGAAAAGGTTCACGCTCATTCGGAAGAAGCAGGCCATGGAGGTGGGCGGAGAAGAAGCGGTCAAAGCGTGGGCTGGCACGGGTAGGGCAGTGGCATCTGCCTGGATCACTGGTACTTCGGGAGCAACGGTGCGCAGAATGTCCAACGCCCTTCGACTCTGGTCGATGGCGATACCCCTCCCCGCAAGGTATCCGGTGAAAGTGCCTGGCCCGGCACCTACTTCGACGAAGCGGACTGCTGACAGCTCACGAAGTAGGCGTTCAAGCTGCACGGCTTCAGCAGCGATGTCTTCGACTTCGACGGTGCCCCTAGACCGGTCCAGTAGGCGTGGGCGTTGGCCAAGCCAGGCAAGCGCCCGGTCACTCGCCGGTCGTAGTACTCCCAGAGTGATCGACGATGCTGCTCTCGTTCGTTGGGCGATTCCCCGATCACCGACCGAAGCGGATCATCGGGGATTGGCACGCAACCATGTTTGCAGCTGCTCCTACCGGGAGTCCGCCCAGCCCCAAAAGTGCCGAACTGCAGCAGGCAACGCCAGCAAGCAGGCATCGAGAATTTGGATGCTGTTTGAGGGTGCTGTGTTACAGGGATCGCACCCTCAGGAAGGGTCCGGCCCTCATTCTCCCTGGGCCCAGGGTGTAGCCGCCAGTCGGGTTTTGCGTCTTAGGCCTTCCGACACACGCCGGAGTACACGCGGGACGTGCCTCGACGTCGATCGACGCGCTGCCCGGGTCGTACGTGATCCGCGGGCCCATCGTTTGGCCGTAGATCATCGCCTGCCGTTCGGGCGTCGCCTCATGGAGCGAACGCAGCACCCTGAGCTGGGAGGTCACCAGCGCCCGAATCTCGGCCTCTGTGAGGGGCTGAGCCGTTCCCGCTGTAGAGGCCCGCTCGCTCTCGGCAGCGAGGCGGTCGCCCTCGACCCCCTTGATCCACCGGCGACGACAGCAGGATCCGCTCCGGCCTCCAGTGCGGAGCGGTACTTCGCCAGCCGGGTGCCGCAGTCCTTGACGGCCCGGCGGGCAGCCTCGGCCCGAGCGGGCGCTCCGTCGTCAGGCTCCTGGGCTGCGGCCATTGCGGCGACAGCTCCGTCGAGGTTCTTAGGGTCGAACACGCTCAACAGCCACGCGTCGAGGTGCGATGTCACGTCGGATTCGCGCAGATAGACCGTGCTCGGGTGCTGGCCGGTCGCTCCGGCGTACTCGGAGGGGAACCGGCAGCGGTAGTACGGCTCGCCGTGGTTCCACGCTCCCGACATTCGACGACCTCAGATGCCGCAGTGGACCGATGAGCTGAGGCAGTACATGTTGCGGCGCTGAGGCTTGATGACGGCCTGACAGTTGTGGACCACCGTTCGCTGAGCGGACGCCGCAGCGAAGGTCTCGGGCGACACGATGGCCTTGTTCGTCGGCTCGGTGGTCCATACCCACTCGCTGCGATCGTTCCACCGCATGCGGGACGTGTACCCCGCGCTCCCGTCCGCCACGTCGAGGAGTACTTGAACGTGTCTCGCAATGGGCGACACGGATGTCCAAACACGGGTCGTAAGCATCTTGCAATTGGTGAAAGGCAGCGCAAGAGCGCCGGCAATATCTCCCCTGGCTGCACGATGTCGCCCAGAGCACCGTGCTTGGCCACAAGGCCCGCTCAAGGCACGAAGTTGGGTGGACCGAACTCGCCAGACAGCTGCATTGGACCGGTTCGCTCGATCCGGCAAGCGCCCGCAGATGGCATTGGGCTTCGGCAAAATCCGAACGTAGAGGTATCTGGAGGTGGACCCGTGCGATTTCGTCAAGCTCTTGCATTGCTGGCCGCGTGCACAATCGGAGTTCCGCTTCTTCTTACGATCGTTCCGGCTGTACCTGCGTCATCTGCGGTGACGGTTACATCGCATTTCATCTGGGTTGCTCCGGGCAATGGGCTCTTCGTAACACCTGTCAACAACGCAGCCACGAACGGCGAGGGCAACGCTTTGCTGTTCGTCACTCCCAACTACTCGGCGGGAGGTGTCTGCGGTTGCGTCACCGATAGCGTGCCGATCGGTGTGGTGTACAACCTCTTCGGGGGTGCCCAATGGGCAATCGACAACCTGGACGGATCGACGAACATTGCAGCCGGATCGAGCTACAACGTGCTCGTAGTTCAGCAAGCAAGCAGCAAGGTGTTCGTCCAGACAGCGACAACCGCCAACACCCTCGGCGGAGCGACCTATATCAACTCGCCCCTGACGAACGACAATCCCAACGCAATGATATTGATCACTCCGAACTACGACCCCGGGTGGAATGAACGCATTCCTGAGTGATCATCCTGTTGGTGCCTACTACAACCCAACGCTCAAGAAATGGGGTGTCCTCAATGAGGACGGCTCGTCAATGGCCATTGGCGCCCACTTCAATATCATGATTGGCTCAAAGGCGAGCAACGGGGGCTCCGAGTTCGTGACGAAGGCGAAAAGCGGCAATAGTGCTGGCTCATTCGTTTTCATGAACAATCCTGAGACCGACGGCAATCCCAACTCAGTGGTGTTCGAGACTTCCAACGCCGATCCCGGTGGAAAGGTCGGCACGTTCGACACTGCGGCCACCGGAGTCGAATACTTTCAGAGTCCTACCGACGATTGGGCCGTCTTCCAGGAGGATGGCTCGAACATGGAACTCAAATCCTCGTTCAATGTGCTTGCCTTCTCGGGCTGATCCAGCTTTTTAAGGATTGCGCCGATCGGTTTTGCACAGTCGGTACCAAGCGACAACACAGATTGTGCGCAACCACCCACGTTTGATGAGCAAAGCGGCGGTGTTGATCACCACAATTTCCCTGCTCGGGTTCCCCCACATCACTGGTGATCGGCGGCGGTCGATCTCGAGGTGGCATCATATTGGTGATGGAAGTCACCAGCAGGGAGTCGGGCGGTACTGCAGTGCTCGACGGTGGCCCACTGGACGGCAGAGAGCATCGGGTTGAACCTGAAACCGACGAGCTTCTCGTTGTGATGACGGACGGAGCAAGGCACCTCTACGCAGCATGTCAGAGGTCCCAAATGCTTCCAGATGGACGGGTTGTGCCTGTATTCGAGTACCGCTGTCGGAGCTACCCACTCCGATCTTCCGACGAATAGTGCTGCCTAGCCGCCCACCGGAGGACTTGTCAGAGGTGTCGTCGAAGTGCCGTACGGTCTCGCTCCAAGCCGGCGAACCGGGGCGGGTCCAGCAGGGCAACAGCGAGCTAGCGAGAATCAGCAGCGACCCGATGCACGGAGGCTTGTGTCAAGCGTTGGTCGTGGCCACGTCGCCGATTCGTGACGGACTCCATCGCTGATTGGTAGCACCGCATTGTTCGTACTCTCCGAACAAGTCATTTACAGCTCGATGTCTGCATAGAGGTGGTGGCGGTCGAGCAAACTGAAACACCGGTCTTCGCAGACTTGGGCGATGTGGGAATCGATCTCGTACTTCGCTTTGGCCGTGGATGTCGCCGGTGTCGTGGCTCTCAGTGCGGTGACTATGACGTCGGCGACTTCGTCGATCTCGTCTGGCCTGAATCCCAGCGTGGTCAGCGCGGGTGTGCCAAGTCGAATTCCCGAGGTGTACCAGGCGCCGTTGGCGTCACCTGGCAATAAGTTGCGATTGGTGACCACGCCTGCGTCAAGCAGGGCAGCCTCCGCTTGACGGCCGGTGAGTCCGAAGCTGGAAGCCACGTCCAAGAGCACAAGGTGGTTGTCAGTCCCCCCAGTGATGAGTCGTGCACCCCGCCGCATCAGACCTTCCGCTAGAGCGCGTGCATTCTCGACGATGTGGACGGCATAGGCAGCGAACGAGGGCTGGCGAGCTTCAGACAAGGCAACGGCCTTGGCAGCCATCATGTGGGACAGCGGGCCGCCGAGGACCATCGGGCATCCTTTGTCTACGTAGGGTGCGTATTCCTCGGCGCAGAGCACCAGTCCACCGCGAGGTCCTCGCAGTGATTTGTGGGTGGTGGAGGTCACGACATCGGCGTGGGGCACCGGATCGAGGTCACCGACCAGCACTTTCCCTGCCACCAGCCCAGCGAAGTGGGCCATGTCGACCATGAAAGTAGCCCCGACGTCGTGGGCGATCTCAGCCAAGATGGCGAAATTGGGGTTCCGGGGGTAGGCCGAGTACCCCGCCACGAGCACCAGTGGACGGAACTCTCTCACCTGGGCCGCGATGGCGCCGTAGTCGAGGAGTCCGGAAGCGGAATCGACCCCGTAACTAGCCTGATCAAAGAGCTTTCCGGAAATATTGGGTCGGAACCCATGAGTCAGGTGCCCACCGGCATCGAGAGCCATGCCCATCATGCGCTGGGAGTGCAGTTCGTTGCGCAGTTGATCCCAGCTACCGGAGTCAAGGTCGTTCACGTGACCCGCCCCTGCCTCGTTGAGGAAAGGCTGCTCGACTCGGTGGGCAAGGATGGCCCAGTAAGCAACCAGGTTGGCGTCAATCCCCGAATGAGGTTGGACATAGGCGTGATCGGCGCCGAACAGTGCTTTGGCGTGGTCCGCAGCCAATGTCTCGATCCGGTCAACCATCTCGCATCCGGCATAGAAGCGATGGCCCGGAGTTCCCTCGGCATACTTGTCCGACAGCCAGTTGCCCATGGCCAGCAGCACGGCCGGTGAGGCGTAGTTCTCCGAAGCGATGAGCTTCAGTTGACGCCGTTGGGACTCCAGCTCACCGACGATGGCTCCTGCCACATCTGGTTCGGCGGCAGAGATCACCTCCAACGCCGATCGATAGGCACTCGCTACGACTGGTTCGGGCATCACGCGTCCTTCGGACGACATCGAGTCTTCGCCCAGGCGCACGGCTATGTCCGGCAGGCTGCCGGCGGGTCGGTCCCCGGTGGTACTCCACCCAGACGCCAGTAACGACCCGCTCCAACGATAGCCCCAACGAGCTGGGGAGAGGTATGAACCCGCGGTCGAAGGATGACTCGGAGGCGCTCGTGGAAGGATGGGCCCGCAGGACCTCCACTTAGGGCTCTGGAAATGTCCCCACTTGGACGCCCGCCATAAGCCCGGGGGACACGTTTCCGAGGTGCCGCAGGGCGGATTCTCCTACTTGTTCGGCGTCGCGGTGTTGCTGTGTCTGACATGCGCATCCGTTAATCGGCGACCTTCGATCGACCCGCAACGACATTCAGCGATGTGGAAATCCTCTGTGAGTTGAAGCGAGCGGACTGTTCCCGTAGGCCCGAACCGGGCGCACGCAACTATGGCAAGCACGCCTCAGAATATGGATGCTGTTTGAGAGTGCCATGTTCCAGGGATCGCACCCTCGGGACCTATCCTTGCAGATCCCAGGGCCGGATCCGCAAGTCGGAATTCGCGGAATCCGGCCCTCCGACACGAAATCCCGAAGGTCGATCCCGCGGCCTCGATAATCCCGACCATGGGGACGACCTGAAAGACGAGCCACGTGCGTACGTCAACGAGGGCTGTTCTACGTCGTGATGAAGACGGTCTTCGTGCGCAACATCTCATCGATGCCCGCCCGGCCGCCTTCGCGGCCGAACCCACTGTGCTTGGTGCCGCCGAATGGAACGGCCGGGCTCGCTCGCCCCATTCCGTTCACGATGACCGTGCCCGCTTCGAGGTACCGGACGAGGCGTTCGATCCGGGAGGGATCGGCAGTGTGAAGGTAGGCCGAGAGACCGAAATCATTGTCGTTCGCCTGGGCCAGGACTTCGTCCTCGGAGTGGAATTTGAGCACAGCCAGTACCGGACCGAACACTTCACGCGCAGCGAGATCAGTCTGATGATCAACATCGCCGAACACAGTGGGCGGAATGAACCAGCCGCCCGCCAGTTCTCCGCCGAGCCGTGTGCCGCCGGTAAGCAAAGTGGCCCCGTCGTTAGTTGCTTGCTCGACCACCCCCAGAATGCGGCGCATGGCCACTTCATTGACGACAGGTCCCACAATCGTCTCCGGATCCATCGGATCACCGACCCTTATGGCGGATACAAGCTCGACGACGCGCTCGACGACATGCTCATAGACATCAACATGAACATAGAGTCGCGTGGGCAGCGCGCAGCCTTGACCGGAGAGTATTGCCGGACCGGTGTATGCCGCCATCATGGCGGCTGCCTCAAGGTCGGCGTCCGGAAAGATGATGTTGGGTGATTTCCCGCCGAGCTCGAGCACCAGCGGCGTGAGATTACGGGCAGCCAACTCCATCAGCTTGCGCCCGGTTGCGGTCCCGCCGGTGAAGCTGATTTTGTGTACTCCCGGGTGCCCGACCAGGGCCGAACCGGCGATCGGTCCGCCGACCACGACGTTGAGCACACCAGGAGGGAGGCCTGCCTCGAGGGCCAATTCTGCGAAGCGCAGCATGCCGAATGGCGCCAGCTCTGGTGGCTTGGCGACCACGGCATTACCTGCGGCCAGTGCCGGGCCACACTTTTGTCCCATGCCCATCATGGAGCCGTTCCATGGGGGAATGGCAGCGATGACACCGTATGGCTCGAGGCGAATTGAATGGCGACCGCGTTTGCTAGGTACGACTTCCTCGTCGAGCTTGTCGCACCAGCTTGCGTAGTAGCGAACCCATGCCGCCGTGTAGGTGCCCGGATTCATGACGCTGATGGGGGTCCCGTTGTCGAGTGCGGCCAGTTGCGCTGCCTCAGTCGCATGCTCGTCGAGCAGGTCGGCCAGCCGATACAAGATGGCGGCACGAGCGGCAGGCGGAGCGGCTGCCCACGCGGGTTGAGCGGCCTGGGCCGCCCGCACGGCGCTATCGATGTCCTCGGCCCCGGCCAAGCCCACTCGCGCCTGTTCCTGGCCGGTGGCCGGATCGCAATGTCGATAGGTGCCGGCCGCATCGCTCGTGATCCAGGTATCCCCAATCAAGTGCCCCTGCGCGGTCAGGCGTTGCACTGCGGGTGAGGCTGGGTTGGGTCGCATATGTGGCTGATCACAATAATGGAGCCCCATCAAACGAGCTACCTTGAGCGCATGGGACGATTCGATGGGCGGGTGGTATTGGTCTCTGGCGCAGCCAGCGGCATCGGTGCTGCCGTAGCCCTCCGAATGAGTGACGAGGGCGCGATCGTCATCCGGAGCGACATTGTCGCCGCCGAGGGTGTGATCAAGTGCGACGTGACAGACCCCGATTCTTGTCGGGCTGCAGTCGGGTGTGTGTTGGACGAGCATGGGCGGTTGCACGTGTTGGTCAACGTGGCCGGCATCGGCATGGGGAGTCGGATCGGTGACGTCAAGCTGGAAGATTGGAAACGCATCATTGATGTGAACCTCACCGGCACCTTCCTGCTCTCCCAGGCTGCACTCGGCCCGCTCGTTGCGACCAAGGGCTCCATTGTGAATATGGCGTCCGTGGCGGGCATCCGGGCCACTCCGTATAACGCGGCCTATTGCGCCTCCAAGGGGGGCGTCATCATGTTGACGAAGTCGATGGCCCTTGAGTTGGCCAGCGATGGGGTGCGGGTGAACGCCGTGTGCCCGGCCTCGGTGGACACTCCTTTCCTGCGGGGATTTCGTCTACCCGAAGAGGCGGACATGGCGCTGCTCTCGAGGTCAATGTCCCCCATGGGTCGTCTGATCGATGCCGCCGAAGTGGCGGCGGCGGTGGCGTACTTGGCGTCGGAGGACGCGGCCACCGTCAGTGGGACCACGCTTCTTATCGATGGAGCTTCTTCCGCCTGATATCAGCCAAGGTCACGGTGTCTGTGTCCGCACCGGAGCGCAACACCCGGCCGGGTCGTTCCCGGGTCGTTGCGCCGTCGGTTACCACCGGACGGCCGCTCACCAGGACGTGGCGGATGCCGACTGAACCGGCGTGAAGGCGCTCGGCCCCGCCCGGAAGGTCACGGAGAAGCTGGGTCGGCTGGCTCGCCACCTCGTCCGGATTGAAGATGACCAGATCGGCCCACCAGCCTTCTGTGACCCGCCCTCGGTGGCGCAGTCCGTAGTGGCGGGCTGGTCGGTCCGTCATCATCTCGATCGCTTCCTCCATGGAGAGGAGGCGGCGCTCGCGGACAACTTCGCCCAGGACGACGGTTGGGTAATTGGCGTGGCACATGAGATCGAGATGGGCGCCGGCATCGGAACCACCCAACATCACACGCGGGTCCTTCCACACCGAGACCCGGGCCTCCCAACCCTCGTCTGATCGTCCCAATGACGGCGTGAGCGAAGGCAGGACCAGAAATAACGTGTGGTCGTCAACCAGGACGACGTCGATCAGCACATCTATCGCATCCCCCCCTCGGGTTTCGGCAATCTTTCCCAGGGACTGTCCCTGCCAAGGGGAATCGGGACTGCCGATCTCCATGAGATCGAAGTCCCCAAGCACGCCGATGGATCGTTGAGCCGACTTCTCGGCACCAGCGCGTAGCGCACCTCGGATGGTGGGGTCACTCGCCGCCGCCTGACGGCCGGCGTGGTCCAGGCCAAGGACGTCTCCCCAACCCCGCATGCTCGGCATCACGTGAGATGCCCGCATCCGCATCAGGTCGGGCAGGGTCAGGGCGATCACGTGGGCGCCCTGCTCAGTGGCGATATCCGACGCTTCCAGCTGTTGGGCGTAGATCTCCTCGGAGGCCAGGCTGCCGAGCAGGTTCCAGTTCAGAGGTCGATCCGCCGCCAGGGACATGTCGGTCATGAGTTGCATCCGATCGTCGGGGGATCGGTCCGACGGTCGGAATGAACTCCAACGTGGTGCCGGGGTAGTCACGGAGCAAGCCGGCCAGGGCTACCAGCTCCTCGAAGGTGGCCGAACGGGATGGTACGGGCCGACCGTCGCCATCCGTATGGCCCTCTCCAAGCGATGATGAGAAGCCCAGAGCACCTCCGGCGAGCGATGCTCGGAGCAACTTGATCATTGCTCCAAGCTGGACTGACGTGGCGGCGGCCCGGGTGGCCTGATCGCCCATAACGGCCCGCCGGATGGCGGAGTGCCCGGCCAGGAATCCGGCGTTGACCGCCAGCCCCTGATCGACGCGGGCCAGGTACTGCGAAAAGGACGTCCAGTCCCACGTGCCCGAATCCTGCATGGCGGCCAGGGGAATGCCCTCGACGACGGCCATCATGCGCTGGATGTAGTCGGCGTCGCCGGGCGCCAGTGGCGCTATGGAGAATCCGCAGTTACCGCCCAACACGGTGGTGACGCCGTGGAGAACTGATGGGCTGGCAGTGGTGTCCCAAAGAAGCTGGGCATCGTAGTGAGTGTGGACATCGATGAAACCGGGACAGATGACCGAACCGCTGACGTCCCACGTCTCTTGGGCCGCTTGGTTAACTTGGCCGACCTCGGCAATTCGTCCTTCAGCAATGCCGACATCAGCTACCCCGGACGGATGGCCTGTTCCGTCCACCACGGTGGCACCGCGCAATATGAGGTCGAGCACGTCAGGCTCCAGCCAAGAAGTCGTCGACGGCCGACTCGACGACCGTGCCCTTGAAGAACCCCGGATTGGTGCCGGTATAGAACCGGACCGGATTATCGAAGGTGAACTTGGTAAAGGCAGTCTCGTCGATCCATCCGTGGTCCACCATCTCCCACGCCTCTTCGAGCACCTCAGCCATGTCAGGAACGTCCCAATGGGAGATATCCGAGCCCATCATCGCGTGGAGTTCTGCGCCAAAGGGGTTGATGGCCGCGTTGAAGGCCATGGACGTGAGAGGGTCGTCCGCTTCGCATCCAAAGTAGAAGCGATCGACAAATAGCTTCTTGATGTCCCGGGCCGATTCGATTCCGCAGCGTGCCCATTCGTCCAGCATGTCATCGGGTTCAGCGGGTCGCCGGCCCAAGGGATTGTGGATGGCGGAGGTGTCGGGGGCGTATCGGGCCATCAATTCGGCCATCATGGAGCGATCTATCAGCGCCGGATCGAGGTTTCGGCGCAAGGCACCGAGATTGCGCTTTTCCCAGTGGCCGATGAGGTCGCAATACAACGCAACCGCCCATGACACCCCGCCTTCGAGGAAGGCGAAATTCATCTGCGGGAATCGCCGGGTGACGCCGCCCAGGAAGAGGGACTTGGCCAGTGCTTGCTGCCCCTCCGCCAGCATGGAGATGTGGTTGGAGACGTAGCTCGAAATGGAGCGATACGGGGTCATGCCAATGAAGCCCGAGTGGAAGGCAATGGAGACACCGAGCTCCTGTGCCCTGGCCCATACCGGGTCGTAGTCGTGGGCAGAGTCGAGGCCGAATTGATCCAACCAGAAGGCGTAACGCGCCACCTCCGGGTCGTGGCCAGCCAGTGCGTCGAAGGGACGCTGCACGTAGCCGGCGCAGAGCACCGCCTTGAAGCCCAGTTCGGTGACTGCGTAGTCCAGCTCGGCGTTCGCTTCCTCTGGCGTGTGCATCGGGATGGCGGCAACCGGCGTCAAACGGTCGGAGTAGCAGGCGAATGTCTCCGCATTGGCCCGGTTTAGGGCTCGGCAGGTGCCTCGGCGGTAGGTCTCGTCCGGTGTGTGGAGAAAGACCAGCCCGAGGCTCGGATAGACCACTCCGAAATCAATGCCAAGTTCGTCAAGTCGCTCGTAGAGCAGTTCGGGAAAGAGCGCGGTGGCCAGGTCGATGGTGCGCCCGGCGGGTGAGCTCCACCAGGGGCCGCGGGGCGTTCGGGTGGCTGCTCGCTCCTCGGGGGTCTGCTCATGCCAGGTGCGGTTGGTCCCGCCGTATGGGGGTATCAGCCGCCGCAGTGAAGGGTGCTCGAGGGAAAGTCCCTCTCGTTCGATGTAGGGGGCCAAGGTGGGGAAGTGCTCAGCCATATGTCCATCAATATCGATAACTGGCCGGTTGAGGCGTGCGTGTATCTCGGCGGAAAAGGCCATGACGTCTAATATATGCCCATTACCTATGAAGGCGAGGGGTCAGATGGGCTTTGACGTCGTGATCCGGGGCGGAATCGTGGTTGACGGCTCTGGGCTGGGGTCTTTTCGGGCTGACGTGGGCGTTGCTGACGGTCAGATTGTCTACGTCGGCAGGATCTCCGAGCGTGGCACTGATGAGATCGATGCCGAAGGGCACGTCGTCACCCCTGGTTTCATTGACGGGCACACCCATATGGATGCGCAGGTGTTCTGGGACGCTTCGGGCAGTAGCTCGTGTTGGCATGGTGTGACGTCCGCGGTGATGGGCAATTGTGGCTTCACGTTGGCCCCGGTCCGCTCGGACGAGCGAGCGCTTGTCGTTCGAAACCTCGAGCGAGCGGAGGACATAAATCCCAAAGCCCTGGCAGAAGGCATCGAGTGGAATTTCGAGACGTTCCCCGAGTACCTCGACGCGGTGGACGGATTGGCCAAGGGCATTAATTTTGCAGCCAATATCGGGCATTCCGCTCTGCGGACCTGGGCCATGGGCGAGCGGGCTTTTGTCGAAAAAGCGACGGCCGATGATCTCAGTCTCATGGTTGGACAGTTGAAGGATGCGTTGCGAGCGGGTGCGGCAGGATTCTCGACGTCACGTATAGAGCACCACCTCACCTCCGACGACCGGCCGGTTGCCTCACGGCTGGCGTCCTGGGACGAGGTGGTGGCACTCGTTGAGGCCATGAGCGATGTGGGGTATGGGATATTCGAAGGGGTGGACAGTGGGATGTCAGCTCCCGATCCCGAACTGAGAAAGCGAACGCTGAACCGGATGAAGACGCTGGCCGCAGATACCGGCATCCCGCTGACGTTCGGGTTGGTGGCCACCAGCGGGGCCGGCCACCTTCTTGATTTCCTGGACGACGTGGCCGACGCCGGTGGGCGGGCCATCGCGCAGACGCACTGCCGTGGTATCTCGGTGCTGCTGTCGCTCAAGACTCGCCTGCCCTTTGACTTGTTGGGGGAATGGCGGGGCCTCCGAGAGCGCGCTTTGAACGAGCAGCTGGCGTTGCTCGGGCACCCTGAGCACCGGAAACCTTTCGTCGATGCCGCCATCCACGCCGACTACGGCCAGTGGAAGGGATTGGGAGCCCAGGCCCGACCACCCGACTTCGAAGGGATCCGGGTGTACGAGCAGGGTCTGCCGCCTAATCCCTCGGTGGCTGAGGTTGCGCGCAGCCGGAACGTGCACCCCGCCGAGGCCATGATCGACCTGTGCGTGGCCTCGGGTGGTGACCAGCTCTTCATCCAACCCAGCCTTTATTCGCAGGATGAGGAAGTACTGCTTCGAGCCCTGCGGCACCCCCGCGCCGTCATGACATTCTCGGATTCGGGTGCCCATCTGAGCCAGATTGCCGACTCCTCGATCCACACCCACCTCCTGGGGTACTGGGTACGTGATCGTGAGGAATTCACTCTGGAGGAAGCGGTCCGGATGATCACACTTGCTCCAGCGTTGGCCTGGGGATTCAATGACCGCGGGCTGCTCCGACCCGGCATGGTGGCGGATCTCAATGTGTTCGACCCGGCGACAGTTGGGCCGGCCGTCCCGACACTCGTTGATGACCTACCGGGCGGTGGCCGACGCCTCGAGCAGCGATCACAAGGGTTTCTGGCCACGATGGTCAATGGTCAGGTCACCATTCGCGATGGGGCAATGACAGGAGTCACACCTGGTCGTCTCCTGCGCAGCTGCCCGTCCTAGTGCCGCTCAGCGAATCCACATGGTGTGAGCCTCGCGACGTCTGATCACCCATGCCCCGTCCAGAAGGACGGCGCGGTCGATGTACCGGATACCCAGGGTGAGATCACCCTTTCCCGACGCAGGTTCGTTGAGTTGGTACACAACCGCATAGGTGTCAAGTGTCGCTTCTTCGGCGGTCTCACCCAGCTCGATCAGCGGGTCGCCGAGCACGTGCATGCTTTGCGGAAACGAGCGAGGTGCCCGCATCGTCTCGAGCCATTGCTCGAGGTTCTGCTCTCCGTGGGCGCCGAAGATGACGGCCTCAGGGTGAAACAACTCGACCAGGGCATCAATGTCCCGTTCGTCAGCTGCCCGCGCATAGCGCTGGATCATTGCCCGCAGCGTCTCGAATGGGTTCATAGGACGGCAACCGGATTCACCGGGCATCCGGTGCCCCGGGCAATGCGGAGTGGCCCCATGGTGAACAGGAATTCCCAGCGGCCCGCCGCTGCGCACCATTCGGTCAATCGGAAGAGTGCCATGTTGTCGATGAGGTGCAGGCCTATGGCGGTGATGCCGATTTGATGGACGGGGAATGGCCATAAGGGGGTGCCCACAAACGGCATGGGGTCTGAAATCCCGTCACTGCCCAGGAGGGCCACCTTGCGCTCGTGGAGCCAGGGCATACAGTCGGCATGCAGTCCCGAAAAGCCGTCGAAGGTTCGCTTTGCTGTCCTTCGGGCCTCTCGACCCCACGCAATCAGGAGCACGTCCCCTTCCCTGACACGCACCTGCTGGGCGGATTCCGCTGTTTCCAGGTCAGCTGCGGTCACCACATCCCCGGTGTCGAGAAACGGGCAACCCAATGCTCGTGGAATGTCAAGGAGGACACCGCGTCCCACCACGCCGTCAGACATGGAGAGAACCGTGTTGGATTGAGCGCCGTCACTGCGCACTTCACTGGCCGGGCGGCCGCCATACATTTCGCCTCGCACGAACATGTGCGAGAGGGCGTCGACGTGGGTTGTAGTGAGCCCATGGATATCGAGTGAGAGATGGTCTCGGGCTGCCTCGTATCCTGGGATCCCGTTGGCGTCGCGGGCGTCGCCCGACGCAAGCATGTGGTGTTGCACCGGATGGGGGTGCTCGGGGAGGGGTTCGGTACCGAGGTCGTGGGCCAGGCTGATTGATTCCCCACTGACGACCAGTTGGCTGGCCAATTTCACGTGCTCGCTGGTCAGATAATTGAGGGCGCCCCGCTCGTCATCTATGCCCCATCGATCCCAGTTCTTGAGATCTTCGTACATTTGATTGAGTGTCTCCGTGGTGGGTACTTCGTATTCCCGTGCCATAGGTTCAGCATGTCAGCTGGTGCGGTGGGGCGCCTTCATCGCGCCCAAGAGCATCTCAACCAGATTGTCGACGAACTGATCATCGGATAGCACGCGTGGACCATTACCACTGTCCAGCTGGCGCGCCCGGTCGGCGGCGGCACGACCGATGAAGACAATGCAAATGTCCTGACGAGTGCGCCACAGGTCTCTCGGGATCCTCGGATAGCACCTGCGGAGGAGATCCCAGGCTTCGTGACCGGCCGTCTCCTTCAACACGTCACGGATTGCCGGTGGCACGCGTTCGATCGCGCCGCCCAGATCGGAACCAATCTGGAGGTAAGCCCGTTGGCGCCACCCACCTTGGGCAAATTCCGTGATGGGGCGAACGATGGCTTCGGCAGCAGCTCTGGACTGTCGGGTCCGGTGGGCGCGAGCACGTTCGAGCAGGATGGCCCGTCGCTCCGCCAGTTCGGGCACATGGCGAGCAAGTACCGCCCGCAGCACCTCATCACGATTGCCGAAGTGATAGTGGACTGCCGATGTGTTGCGCTGGTCAGCGGACCGAACGATCTCTGCGATGGAGACATTGTCGACGCCTCGCTCGGCAAAGAGTCGCGCCGCGGCGTCAATTAGCAAGTCGCGGGTGGAAAGTGATTCGACCATTGAAGGGGGACAGTAGCGGGGAAGTGAGAAATTAGGACCAACCTGGGAGCAGGGCTAGCTCACGGCAAACCGCCTGTGCCTCAATCCACTGTCCGTTGCGGTCGGCAGCGTCGGGGGAGGTGACCAGCCAGGCTGCCACTGCACCGACGACGTCAGCGGGTGCACCCTTCGACACATCGAATCCGAATTCGCCCATGTCGATGGCGATTCGCTCGGTGGCGATGAAACCGGGACTGAGGTTGAAGGCGAGAATGCCTTGATCCTTGAGCTCGACGGCCAGGATGCCTGCCATTCGGTGGAGCGCTGCCTTCGATGCGCCATAGCCCAGACCCCACCCTCCTTTGCCAGCGGGAGTGGGCGGATCCATGGTCCCGGAGCTGGAGGCCGAAATTGATGACAACGCCATCGCCACGTTCCAGCATCTGGGGAAGAACGAGCTTGGTCAAAATGATTGGAGCCACCACGTTGGCCTCCAAGTGGCGGTCGATGAGCTCAATCGGGGTATCAAGCAGTAGATCCATGTGGCCCGGTCCTACGTAGCGACCGTTGTTCACCAGGACATCTATGCGTCCCCAATGCTCCAGAACCTTTGCCGTTGCAGACGCCAGTGATGAGCGATCGAGGAGATCGATGAAGACGGGAAGAGCTTTCTGTCCGTTCTGTTCGACCAGCGCGGCGGTGGACGCCAATGATCCTGGGAGTGCCCTTGTGTCGGATTTGGTCACCGTCGACGAGTGCTCTCGCTGCTCTCCGTCGTGCATCGTCCGGGCGCCCACCGCCACGTCGAACCCGGCCTGCGCCAGGTGGATGGCGATCGCCTTTCCGATGCCGCGGCTGGCCCCGGTGACAAGCGCGACCCGCCTGTCAATGACTCCGCCCGAACTTGTTGCCATACCGTATGATCCCCCACATGTCTCCGGCGGACTCTGACGACCCCGGTCCAAAAGCTCAGCGTACGCGGTGACGGCCAGGTCGACCGATGCCAGAATCGTGTCTTTGGTCGACGGCGGATTCAAGCGGGCCGTGCCCTTGATGGTGGATGTTCGTCAAACCGGAGGAAGCATGGTCGCGCCACTCGACGGTCTGAGCTACGTGCAACTGCGCACCGCCGTGCCTCCCATGACCTGGCGCTCGCCGATCGCGTAGAGCAAAGGCCTTAGATTGAGCGGATGCCTAGTCGATACGACCCCAATCCCGCCTTACTGGCAACTGGGCTACCCCAATCGATGGGATGCTCAGTCAGTGTCGACGGCTGAGAATCAAGTAGCGCAGGCTGGGTATACCCACCCATCGTCAGCGAACCAGCCTCCAGGGCTGCCGCAAATCACTCAGATCGTCCCGCCTTCCAAAGGGGTAGGGGACATCCTGGGTCTGCTCGAAGCATCGGAGGTCGGCGTTCAGTTGGCACCGCCGGCCCATGGGCCGACGCCGCCGATCCGGTCGATCGAGTACCGCACGATGTACCCGGTCTGAGACTGGTCCGGGTACTCGACATCGCGTCCGACGTAGGCCTTGGCAAGTCGTGTCAGTAGTGGCCCGGTTGGGGCGAGGGGCCCGATCGTGGCGGTTGCGTGGATGATGGCGTACGGGCTCATCCAGTCACCTGGCCGCTGGGGTGGGGCGAACGAGAGCACGACGCGAGGGTCGCGCCGCATGTTGCGCAGCTTCGCGTTGTATCGCATGTGGGTGCTGATGAGGCTGTCTCCGTCGAACCCGATCCAGATCGCGGTCACCTGGGGGCTACCGTCGGCGTTGATAGTTGAGACGTACGTCAGCGGGCCCGATTCGACCAGATCTCTGAGTTCTTCGGGCAGTGCGGCGGTCACTGCTCCCTCGTTTCAATGTAGAAGTGGGACTGCCCGCTCGACCACACCGGTCGGAGGTTCAGTGTTTAAAACCGCCACCCATCGAAAGTGCGGAGGACATCGGCTTCGAACACGTTGGCAATGATGTACGGCTCGGGCGGGGTCGATTCCGGATGTACATGGATGGCCAATAGCTGAGCTCGGAGGTGGGCTCTGTCGCCATCGAGCTCGACCTCAGCGTTGGTGCTGATGTGGAAGGTTCGATCCCAACCATCCCGGACGAAGCGGTTGCCGACGGCTAGGTCCTGGATGCCTTCGAGCGTGAATCCCCGGTGCTCAACGCGAACATCCTCGCTGAAGATCGAGCGTGCCCACTCGGCGTCGAGGCCACTCGCGTCGTCGATCGTAGCGAAGTAGCGGTTCATGAGCGCCACGATTCGATCCCGGTCAAGGAGCCTTTGGAGTTCAAGTTTTGTAATCTGGTCCACCTGGGTGGTTCCTTGCTCGTTAGGTGGGGGGACGTCAGGATCGCCTGAGAACCGACTAGCCCAAAAGTGCCGCAGGGTGGCACCCGTCCCGGCGATCGGACAATCAGATCTTTACGCCGTCGCCAGACTCAGGGATTCGGTCTCCGGGGTATTGCCCCCGCGTCCGAATGGGTCACGAGACCGACCAGGCGACCGGCTCGGCGCGAGTGGCGGGCCATCTCGAGCGCGTCGAGCACCATGTCGGTGCGCATGTGGGTCGCCACCCGCCAGCCCACGATCATGCGGGAGAAGGCATCGGTGATGAAACAGACGTAGGCCATCCCCGTCCTCGTCGGCACATAGGTGAGGTCGGTGACCCACAAGCCGTTGGGATGCGCCACGCTGAGTCGCGCTCGACCAGGTCTGGCGGCCGGCCGCGTCGGAGTCAGACCTGGTGGTGAATACCTTCTTGCGGCACTTGCTCACCCCGCGAATCCCCAGCTCACGCATGAGACGGGCCACCTGGTCCCGGCCGATGTCGTGGCCCGCACCGCGGGCTGCCTTCCAGAGCTTGTGGGCCCCGTAGACCTTGCGGTTGGTGCTCCAGAGCACGAAGAGGATGTTCTTCAACATGGCGTCTCGGATCGCCCAGGCCGAGGGCTGGCGCTTCTTGGCCTCGTTTCCTCCGAGAAGTGAGGATTCGACTTGTTCAGCGGGACGGGCACTCGACGCGATCCAAAACCCAGCGCAGCCAGAAGAAAGTCCAAGGTTCCAACGGCGTTCCCAGCCAGATGGAGCCGGTAGTAGGGGCCGCCGTGAACTCGGTGTGTGAGGTAAGTCAGCGCAGCGACGCCCGCCGCCGTGACGACCGAGGCAGCAGCCATCCATCTGGACGGACCTCGGACAAGGAAGCCGTCCCCGCCTGCCTTCCAGTTCCCTACGATCCACCGCCAAGTCGCAAACCCAGCCAGCCCGTAACCCGCCGTCGTCGCAATGTCGTAGACCCACGCCTCGTTCGCATACGGAGCTGGGATCAGGAATGCGATCGTCCAGACGAGGACGCCTACGAAGCCGATGCTTATGAGAGCACCGGGTAGGCGGAGGTTCCGCACGCGGCGAGCGTACCCCTTAGCCAAGCCCCTTGCTCGGTTATCCACATGCCCACATGTGCCGAACTGCTCCACCATTCCGGCAAAGGGGGGCGAGTCCTCGCCTGGCTGGACTAATCGGCTCAGGCTCCGGGAAGGTCTAGGTGCTATCGAGAATCGCCGATCGAGGCACGTACATCCGAGCGGCGTAATTCCAGCCGTCCATGACCTAGAGGAAATTACTTGAGCCGTCCGGCTCCGGTCCGAATGTCACCGTGACCGAGCCGTCGCTGTCGGGCTTGGCGGTCACCTGTGACGCTGGAGTTGTACTTGTTTTCCTCGAAGTAGCCGTCATTGTTGTAGATCGAGACCGACCAGAATCCGTCCAAAGGAGGTTTCTTGACGGTCAGTCGGTAGCGCCCGAGGGACACGGAGTGCGTCTTGATGGCGTAGAAGGCTCGTCTTTTGGGAGACCGACGAAGCCAGAAGCCGACCCGATGAGGAAGCGCACCGGGTCCACGTGTTCCTTGGTCCCGAACGCCCCTTTGGAGTCCCTCCAAACCGTGGCCAATGCTCCGCAGCCGACGTTATATTGGGCCTAGCCGGGCCTACGCAGAGACTGCCGGATATCGACGTATGGGAATGTCAACTTGATTTGGCCCCACTGTGATCATCAGATTTGGCCCCACCCCTGAGCTGGTGCTTCATCCCTCTCCTAATCTGCGGAGATGGCGGTCCAGGAGCGACGTAGATCGAGCAAGACCGTCGTCCAGTTGCGCCTCTCGCTCATGGAGCACACCCCGACGATCTGGCGGCGGCTGCTGGTGCCGGGCGAGATCAAGCTCTCCAAGCTGCACTCGATCTTCCAGGCGGCGATGGGCTGGGAGGACTACCACCTGCATGTCTTCGAGATCGGCGAATGTCGCTATGGGGTACCGCATCAGGAATACGACAACGACGACATCGACGAAGAGTCAGTCCTCCTCGCCGACCTGGTTGCCGGCCGGATGCGGTTCGTCTATGAGTACGACTTCGGGGACTGCTGGCGCCACGAGGTCGTCGTCGAGTCGATAGAACCGGTGCCGCTGATCTTGAAGTTCGCCGTCTGTGTCGACGGTCAGCGCGCCTGTCCGCCCGAGGACTGTGGGGGCACCGTATGGCTTTTGCGACTTCCTCGAGGCCATCACTGACCCCGACCACGAGGAGCATGACGACTACGTCGGATGGATCGGTCGCTACTTCGACCCCGAATCCTTCGATTTGTCCATGGTCAACGCCGCCCTGCAGCGGGTGCGCTGAGTCAGCTCCTCTTCGTGCTCGCCCGCTTGGCCTTGGTCGAGCGCAGCCGGAAGCTCTCGGTCCCGGTTTCGACGATGTGCGCATTGAAGGTGAGCCGGTCGACGATGGCGGCCACCAGGCGAGGGTCGCCGATCACCTGGCCCCATTCTGAGAACGGGAGGTTCGAGGCCGTGGCGATCGAGGCCTTCTCCTCACGTTCGGTCAGGATCTGGAACAGTAGCTCGGCTCCCTTGGCGTCGAGCTGGACGTAGCCGAGTTCGTCGAGGCACAACAGGTCGAGTCGTCCATAGCGGGCGACGAGTCGGGACAGCCGGCGTTCGTCGGCCGCTTCAGCCAGTTCGTTGACCAGAGCGGCGCACGTGACATAGCGCACCGCTTTGCCTTGCTCACAGGCCGCCATGCCGAGCCCGATCAACAGATGGCTCTTGCCAGTCCCGCTGTCGCCCAAGAAGACGATCGGATCGCCGGCGCTGAGGTAGCTCCCCGACGCCAGCATGGAGATGGTGGCCGCGTTCACGCTCGGTGCAGCAGCCAAGTCAAAATCATTCAGCCGCTTGATCCGGGGGAAGCGGGCTTCGTGAATCCGTCGCTGGCGGCGGCGTTCGGCCCGGTCGTCCACCTCGGCCGAGACCATCTCGGCCAGGTAGCCGAGATAGGTCGACTGGGAACGCTGCGCCACCTCGGCCAGACGCACACACTCGCTGCGCACCGTCGGCAGGTGCAGGTCCCTCGTCGCCGCTCCGATGGCCGCCTCGGCTGCGGTGTCGGTCATCTTGGCCATCACCCGACGTCCAGCAGATCGTCATAGCCACACAGCGTCGGTGCCGGACGGTCGAAGGCTGCCAGTGACTCGCTCGCGACCGGTGCGGGTGCCGGCACGTCCGAGCGAACGGCGCCCCTCGACGGCGACCACTTCGGGATCGACCGAGCCGACGTCGAGGCCCGCTCCATGCCCGAGATGACGGCTCCGTGGGCCATGGTGCGGTGCAAGAGCAGGACGGCGATCAGGCTCCGCGTCCCGGCCGCATCTCCGTGCACGCGGCGGGCCAGGTCCCAGAACCGTTGGTGAGTGGGACTGAACGCGCCGCTGCGCCGGGCGGTCACGAGGGCACTGGCGCCGGCCAGGGCACCGGGCTTGATGGAGAGGACCTCGAGGTAGTGATCGAGTTCGAGGATCTCGCCCCCTTTCCCCTGCGCCCGAGGATGCATGGCGACAACGCCAGCTCCGTCGAGCGCGCTGACGCGATCGGCACCGAGGCGGACGTCGATCCGTCGACCGGCATAGCGGACCGGGACCGAATAGAAGCACTGGCGCACGCAGATCCGGCTCTTGGTGTCGACCCGGCAGTTGAGGGCGAGGGCCACGTCGAAGGGATCGTCGGGCAGGACGGAAAGGAGGGGCAGTTCGGCGGCGAAGTGCTGGGCGACGGTCATGCGCCTGGCTTCGATGTGTCGGTGATCGTCGCGCTCGTCGCCGATGGCCACCAGATCGTTCAGCGCATCGAGGGAGCCGACATTGGGGACCGGGACCATGTGCCGGCGACGGAACCGGCCGACCTCTCCTTCGACACCGCCCTTCTCATGGGCTCCCTTGACCCCGGGCAGGCAGAAGAAGGACTCGAAGCCGTAGTGGCTGCGCATGGCGATGAACCGCTCGGTCTCGATGCGGCCCCGTCCTTTCATGACGCGCACCACCGCCGGCTTGAGGTTGTCATAGCGGATGCGTCTCGGGCACCCCGCCGAAATGGGCGAAGGCTCTGACGTGACCGTCGAGGAATACCTCTTGAGCCTGGTTGAAGTAGATGCGGTGGAATCCCTTCCCACTTGCCGAGAGCCGCATGACGAACATCCACGCGTCGATCAGAATGCTGTCGAGCAAGAAGCGGACCTGGCCGAAGTCGACTTCGGCCTCATCGCCCAGCAGATGAGTCTGCGGGACGCACACGTCGGGAAGCGACATTGAGCGCGCCTTCTTGCGCGAGCCCACGTAGCGGCGGACGGTCGACTCGCTCACCTCGGCGTCGTGCTCCTCCACCAGGCGCTGGAAGATCCGCCGGGCCGTGTGCCGTTGCTTCTTGGGCACCAATTCGTCCTCGACCAACCATCTATCAATGGTGTTCTTCCAGGGACCGAGGGACGGAGACGGCCGCGGTGTCGCCTTTCGGGGTGGGGGCACCGCTGAATCCAACGCCTGACGCACCATCCGGCGATGAACCCCGAACGCGCGGGACAGCTTACGAACAGACGGGCTGTCCTTCCCGGCTGCCGCCTTGCGGATCACCTCGAACAGTTCCACCTTCGACCTCTTCGCCATGGGTCCCAGGCTCCAGCCCACCGGTCACAAACCGGTGGACCCCTCCATTGCCGAGAGCCACGTGGGGCCAAATCCGATGATCACGGCGGGGCCACATCAGGTGATCACACCCAGACGTATCTCACTCATGCCCATCTCGTCGGTTCACCTCGCTTTGAAGGCAGTATGGCTGTGTGATGTCAGATCAGAATGCGGGTGCGATCTCGTACCCGAACTTTCCCGGAAAACATCGGTTGAGCGCCTTCCGCGATCCAAAAGACTCCATTGACTACGCACGAGCGCACGGTGATCTGGACCAGTTCCAGACGCTCAGGGGCATCATGTTCACGTACCAGCCCTCCCTTCTCGAGCACGTCTATACGTCCGAGCGCCTCGATCCGGCAGCCTCGGAACGAGGATTCCGGGGGATCCTGACGCTGCCGAGCACCAACCATGAGGTAGGTGTTCTCGGCGGGTTCGGATTTGGTGCTCCGGTCGCCAGCTACCTGTTGGAGAACTTCATTGCCCTGGGGACCACTAGGTTCATCTCGATCGGGACGGCAGGTGGTCTACAGCCTGGTTGCCGGGCGGGAGACGTTGTGCTCTGTGACACGGCAATACGAGACGAGGGCGTCTCGCACCACTACGTGGCCTCAGTGAAATACGCCGAAGCCTCAGAGACCCTGACCGCCAAGCTTGCCCGGGAGCTCCGACGCGCCGATCTCACGTTTTCGACGGGTTGCTCTTGGACAATCGACACGCCGTATCGCGAATCGGTCGACGAAGCGACGCAGTACACACGAGAGGGCGTCATTTGTGTCGAGATGGAGGCAGCCGCCCTGTTCACCGTGGCCTCTTTCCGTTCGGTGCAGATCGCCAGTGCTTTTGTGATCAGCGATCTTTTGGACGCCGAGAGATGGCAACCCCAGATGCGACACGACGCAACGACCGAGGGTCTGAACCGCCTCTACGACGTAGCTCTGGAGACTCTGAAGTCGACTGACGCAGCTTGACGCCTTTTGGCGTCGCAGCGGCCTGCTTTGACATTGTTCCTCGGCCGAGGTCCGGATTTTTTGGGCGCCGTGCTGATGTGGTCCCTTTCGCCGCTGCGGGAGTCGCCACTCGCCACATGTCCGGCGACTGGGGCATCCTCGGCCGGTGGGACAGGGGCCAAGAGCTGAAACAATGCTCGTGATGCGCCGCATCTTTTTGGACACCGAATTCACCGACCTGCCCTGGTCGGGACATTCGGAGCTTCTCTGGGTGGGCCTGGCGGACCACGACGGCCACTCGTGGAGCGCGGTAAATGCAGAGGTATCGACAGAAGCACACCTCAGCGGATTCGTCAGAGACTTCGTCGTTCCGTTGATCCCGGCCGACGAACCGCGACTTGAACGCAGGGAGCTGTCGACCGCAATCGTGGAGTTCTGTGCCGAAGTCGATGAGTTTTGGGCTTGGTGTCCAACGCCCACGATGCTCGCCGAAGTATTCGCACTGGGGGAACGGGCCGGCAGCGCCTACGACCGATACTGGGACTGGGACTTCCAACTCTTGAAGAGAGCTGTGGATCCATGGCCCGAAGCGTGGCCACAAGTGCTTCACGACCTCCATGGCGTCGTGCGCGAGCGATGCATCGAGGTGCCTCCGAACGAACACGCGCACGACCCAAGGTCGGACGCTTTGTGGAACCTTCACGTGTGGGGGCTGCTCGATCGCATGTAACAGGTATGGGGTCGCCCATGTAAGTGTCGGAGAGTGGCACCCGGTCCCAGTGATCTGGGACATGGTCCCGCCTCTGAGTTCAGGAATGTTCAGGATCCCCCAACCCATTTGCCGGACGGTCCCAATCACTGGGTGGGCAGCGTCGGCAGCTCAAGGATCAGGCAGGAGCGGCGCCGATGCGCAAGGGGACGTCACCGAAGGGGTCGAGGTGGTACGCCAGGGAGACCCGGTGGTACCCGTCGGCGATGTCACCACCGTCACCCGTGGAGACGACGAGCACGGGGCTGAGGCGCTTGCCAGAGACGGCGTTGAGCAGATCACGGCGGACACCGGGGTCATCTAGAGGCAAGGCCACAAGGCTGCAGGCGCGCAAGATGTCGTTGGCCCGGCGACGGGTGACCTCAGCCTTGCGAAGGCGTCCGACGGCAGCCGCCGCCTGTTTCTCATCGAATTTCAATGACAGGTAGGCCGATGCGGCGTCGAAGTCGTGGGCGGCCACGTCGTCGAGCCAATGCAAGCCGATCGATTCGCTATCCGGGGGGATCGTGCCTCCCTTCGCCTTTTTTGTCTTGTCCTTTGCCATCTGTCTTCTCCCTTCCTCGGTTGGGACCACAACTTGGATCCGACCCACCTAGCGCAAGTACGGCTCCGCAGCGCTTCCTATCCTCGCCCACGGACCAAGGTCCGTCGTTGTCGAAATGTCGCATTCCGGCACGCGGCCAGCAAGGGGACCGCTGGGTTGAGGCGCAGGACGGGCGCCAACAATCGGCGCGAGGGCAGGCAGATCAGTGCACCTGGCCTAGGAAGCTGGTCCCGCCCTGACCCTTTGAGGAGGTCTGGTCGAAGGTTCTCGTGCCAACCAGCGAATTCCCACCCAGCAAGCGGCTCATCCGCGTACCGCAACAGGACGTGGAGATGAACGTGGGGGATGGCCTGCCCAGAGGCTGCGAAACAGTTCCAGCCGATTGTGTAGCCATCAGGTTGAGGATCATTCGTCCAGCGACGGGTTGACACTGGCGACCCCAACTTCATTTGGAAACTCGACGAGATTGGAGGGATGGAACGCTACGAGCGCCGACTCCGGTGGTGGCAGCCCTCACAGGAGGCATTCGTGGGCGGGCTCGGGTGACCTTCGTCGGGTGAAATACCGTGCCCCCGACGTGCCGTACTCCCGCACCCCGTGCCGGCGAGCGGAGGCGCCAGACCCGTTCGATATCGGGCCCTCAGTCGGTGGATAGCTGTGCCCCGAACTCGTTGGGATCGAAGTAGTCGCGCCAGCCGGTGATGACTCCGTCGTGAACCTCGAAGACACCTGCGATCCTCAAGGCCGCCGACTTTCCGTCCAACCTCACGTAGTCGACCCTTTCGGTCATCACAACTGTGTTATCAGACAGTAGATGGCGAATGACGGCGTCCACCTCGCCGCCCAGGCTCATCATCTGGGCCAGGTCTGCCACGATGGCATCTCGCCCACGGACTGGCTCAAGCGGGCCGTTGCGATACTCGGCGTCCTCGCTGAAGAATCCGCTGAGCGTGGCGGCGTCGCCCGTCGGCCATGCAGCCATGAATGCTGCCATGAAGTCACGCGCGACTTTCTCGGCGCTCGGTGGTGTGCCCACGCCACTCATCGTTGCTCTGCTGTCCCTTTGGCGTCGAATCGGCGAACCAGACCAGGATTGCCGAACATCCGTCTGCCGGCAGTGATCGCTGACTGCCATTGGTGCGGAACTGTCCCGCCTACCCGGCGGACACTGGTGCAGTCACCGGTCTCGCCCTGACTCGATGTGCCGATGACGGACGAAGAGTTTCTGGAGACTGTCCTCAGCGCATGCCAACGGCTCCCGAACGCCGAGGCGGTCAACCTCCGCGGGTCACGAGTCCGCGGGGACAACAGACCGGACAGCGACTGGGACTTCGCTGTCTATTACCGGGGGGAGGTTGATCCTCGCCCGCTCGAAGAGTTGGGTCGGCCCGGGCGGGTGTTCCTGCCCTTCGGGTGGGGCCAAGTCATGTACGGAGGCGCTGGTTCGACCTGGACGGACGGCACTTCGACATCCACTATCGCAATCTCGATGTCGTTGAGCCATGGACACATGAGGCGACCGAGGGCCGGTTCGAAGTCCACATTCTGGGTTTCCACCTCGCCGGAATACCGACTTACATGCTGGCGGGGGAGTTGGCTACCGGCCAGACGTTGTGGGGCGACATTCCACGACCGGTCTACCCCGAAGCGCTCCGAAGCTCGGCGCCGCCCTTCTGGTTGGACCGGGCGGACCGGGAGCTCGACTATGCGAAGTATTGGGCAGTCTCGTCGAACCCGATCAATTGCGCCGGGGCGCTCGCAAAAATACTTCTCCAAGGCGCGCACGCTCGGTTGGCTCACCGAGGCATCTGGACACTCAACGAGAAGCGAATGGTCGAGTGGGCAAATCTGACGAATCTCTACGTAAGATTCTCAAACCTCGGGTGGACAGAGGACGACCTGAGAATCGCAATTCCGGGAGTTCAGGAATAAGTTCAGGAATCAATCAGCGAGATTGAAGGCGAGGTCTCCAATGAGCACTGAACCGGCGTTATACAGGTGATCCGTTCGTCGGGGACAGTCCCGGGGAAATGGATTTGGATTACCCGTATAACCGGCGGTAGGAGGCGCCCTCCCGTTCGATAGTGGGCTACGGGTGACAACGAACCCGTCGGCTCAGTGCTTCGGCACGGGTCAACCGGGCTCGCAGCGAGACGGGTGGTCTCAGTTCGACACCGCCGCGTAGACGCAGAGCACAGCGAAGACTGAGACTCCAGCCCACATCAGCATCCAGCCCTTGTTGCCTATCGTCGCCATTGGTCCGTCTTCCTTTCCAGGGGTGCCAAACTGCCCGCTTGTGCGTGTATTCACAAGCTTATCTCCGGGCGGAAGGTGCTTGCAAAAGTACGCGTCAAGCGGAAAGCCCTGGTGGATTCGTCCCAGCCGGGCCCAAGCTGGTGCAAAGGGGATTTGTCGGGAGTAGCGGGAAAGAACAGATAACTTCGTTACATGACCCTGCAACCAATAACCAAGTCGCACGCTGAGATCTCGTTTCGCGGTGACACCGCGGCGCCGCTGCGGGCGATGGGCGAGCGGATTACCCCCAGGTCGACCGGGCTTGGCGCGGCCGCCTTGAGGTGTTCGAGGTGGAGTTCGGCGAAGGCCGGTGGACCGCCTCCCACGGCCAGCCCTGGGCGGAGGGCTACGTCGTTCTCGAAGGGAAACTGGCGGTCGTCGACTGGTCCGGTGGGATCGAAGAACCCCCAGAGCAGATCCTCGGTCCCGCTGGCTGGGCGCACATCCCTGGGGCGTCGTCAAAGCTTCGAGGCGCGCAGCAGCGGTGCCGGTTCATGGTGATCGCGACCAGAGGCGCACATGCCTTCACCTCTGACATGGAGGAGACGCTCGCCGGTGCCACAGATGACATCGAGACCGTGATTGCGGTCGCGAAGCGCAACCGCATGGTCAGTCCACTGTTTTGAGCGCGTCGATACCGAGTGCAAAGGCGCGCCGCTATTCGAGTCCGGTCCGCGAGAGGCAGGCCGAAACAACGCGGCAGCGGATCCTCGAAGTGCTGGCACGCCAGCTCGGAGGGCCGGACGCCGTCGACGTCAACGTAACCGAGGCTGCCAGGGAAGCTGGCGTGTCGGTTCGGACCGTCTACCACTACTTCCCGGACCGCGCAGCCCGCGTCGAGGCTTTGGCCGAGTGGACTAGGGAAGCACTCGGGCCGGTTGACCACCCGCTCGACACGGCGGACGACATCCCCGGGTTCACCCGCGCCGCCTACGCCCGCGCCGAGCGTCATGAGGCGTTCTGGCGGATCGGGATGGTGCCCGGCTTGTCGAGCGATGTCCGACGTGCCCGCCACGGCCGGGTGCGCCGACGAATACGCGAGTTGCTCGACGAGATCGGCGCGTCCGGCCCCGAGACGGAACGAGCAACGGCATCCATCATCCTTCTAGAGTCCCCCGAAGGCGGGGTCGTGTTAATCGACATGCTGGGGTTGAGCTTCGTCGACGCCGCTGACGCTGCGGCAGAAGCAATCGCGGCAGTCATCACTCAACTACGTGCCATCGCCGGCGAGAACCACTCCCCATAGCGTCGAGCTCCCACGCCCCGAACGAGTAAGACGAACGCTCCACGAACTGTACTGGCGCTCATCTCCTCCAAACGGCTGCCAAACGCCTGATCCCCGAACAAGCTCCAATCGACCGCCCCTGCGGTGCCGCACGGTGACACCCTCCCCTCGAACTGGGATAGAGGCTCCTTCCTCGGCCAGACTTCCTCAATGGTCGCTCGTGCTCATCGCTGTGAGCCAACCGAAAACTCAGATGACCTCGGAGGGTCCGACTACGCAGGCGCGTTCGAGGTGACGATCTCACAGGAGGATGACCGCTCGCCTGAGCAATGGTCGCGATCGGTGTTTGAGAGCAGCCCCACTAGGATTCGGTTGTTCGTGATGTTCGGTTGGCGGTTCGTCTTGGGGCTGCGTTTGGGTCCGCGAATGTCACCTGACTACGTGTCCGGCTGGAAGATCCGAGATGTTCGACCTGGGGTCGTCACTCTTGAGGCGGGTTCGTGGCTTTTGACCGCTCACAAGGTGATCCGGGTGGCCAGCGGTAGCGTTCGCGTGAGTACCTTTGTTCGTTACAGGCGAGGGCTGGGGCGAGTCGTTTGGATGCTTGTTACTCCGGTCCATCACCGCACGGAGCCCTACCTACTTGAGTACGCAGCGTCGCACCGGGTCTGATTGTCTCGTACTCGGCATACGGGGCCAGTCCATCGGTCAATGGACCGGGGGATTGTGGATATCACTCGGGACACATCGACTCGGATGTATCCGTGGACTGCACGAATGGCCCTGTTGGGTACATCCGCTCTTGGACCTGAGCCAATGTCAGGGTCTGGGGAACCGGCAGGTCTCGACCCGGAAGGGGTATCTCCTGGCGACCCGCCGCAAGCAGCGTGGCCGTCTGATCTTTCGGGTCGAACGAGTAGAGCGTCGAGACACATAGACCGCTACGCCATGTGGAGGAGAACACCAGAAACTGCTGGCCCGGCGTCATGACGGGGAAAGAGAACGGACCTTCTGGAATCGGCTGCCACGGCGATCCGGTGATCTCCAATGCTTGGTCTACCTTGAAGAGGGTCGGAACCTCAGCGGTTGCTTGGGGGTTTGCGTATGCAGTGGCGATCGTCACCGAGGTGGAAGCAGACGCCAGCCAGGTGATTGCGTCGTAGTCCGACGGCAAGCTGCATCCCGGAGGGCAAGCACTCGGAATCGGCGCGGAAGCCTGCGGCGCCGTAGTGGTTGTTAGCGGGAGCGTGCTGGTCGTCGATGTTGTGGACGTGGCCGGGGGACTTCTGACTGCCTGCGGCACGGCCGTGCGGCTGGACCCACACGCAGCCAGCACGAGTGCCATTACTGCACAGGAGAGAAGGACCCTGGAATGCCCTATTGGAGCGGCCATCGTCACGCGATCCTAGAATCTTCTTCTAGGCCCAGTCCCAGCGACTGTACGGGGCACGGTGGGTCGATCGTCCGCGAGGTCAAGCAGACCTCGATGTGAGTCCATATGACAGCTGACATCTCTGGCGGGAGTGGGCTGTCAGTTCTCATCACTCTCGTGATCGTCGCTGCGATCTTCGCGTCGATTCTTGTCTGGAGTACTCGGTCGAGGCGACAGGACAGGTCGTACGATCCCCGTACCGGCGAATGGAGCTACCCCGGAACGGTCGACCCGCGCGTAGACGCCGGCAGTTCTGTTTCCATTGTCGTCTCCGAAGCAATGCCCAACCGACCCGCCTATTGAGTGCCCCTCACCTAATGTCTTGCGCATTCGGACATTGAAGACTTCGTAGCCCATTGATTGGAAAAATGCCTGCGCTTCCTCGTTGAAGGCCCAATGATCGAGCGCGATGCGGTCGATGTGTCGCTTGGATGCTTCCTCTTCAACGCCGAGGACCAACGCTCGACCAATTCCCATGTGCCGCTCAGGATCGACAGCAATGTGATGGATGTAGAAGCTTCGCACAGGCCTTGTCAAGGGATTGGATCCCCGTTGGGTGTCCTGAGCCCAAACGTACCCAAGAGGTCTATCGAACTCTTCGGCAATGAGGATGACGTTTACAGGACTGGCCAGAAGATCGCTGAAGAATGGTTCTGCCTGTTGCGGGATAACCGGACGGAAGTCGCCCGGCTCGGCTGCCACGTGGATCTGCTGCACATGTTGATTGAGTCTGGCAATCGGCCCGACATCAGCGGAATCGGCGGTACGGACTTCAAACGACTCCATGTGAGTCGAGACTACGACCTCAACGCCGCAGAACCGAGCTAAAGGTGTCGGTCGGGTATCCCATGTATGTGCCGGTTTGCGCGCCTCTGCCTTAGCGGATCGCGGCGTCAGCAGGTGAATCCGTCGAAGTTCGAGACGGCTCCCTTGACCACCTTGGTCTTAATGATGGCGCCCCCATCATTGACTGATCCCTTGTACTCGACCGGCGTCGTGGTGGAAACGAAGTCGCCGCTGAACGTCACGCCACTGCTGGCTCCCACCGTCCAGATCATGTTGATCGTCGACCCGCCGCTGCTCCAGACGCCACCGTCACCGTAGCGGTCCGAGGTGAACTGGTGGAATGTCAGGTCGAAGGTGTCGTGTTCACACGCACCATGCCGCACTTCAAGCGTCCAGATCGCGCCCGGCTTGATTTTGAGTGCCGGCACCGCCGCCGAGGCCATACTGGCTCCCGTCAGTCCGAGGCTTGTCGCCAAGGCAAGGCCTGATGCCACCATTGCCGCCCGCCGCACCATCCCTCGCCCCTTCACATCGACGCCATGCACTCAAGTCCCAGAGCCATCAATCATGGTTGACGGATTCCCCTCTGTGCTTCCCCGGGCGACCTCTCCGGGCTGGGCATCGCTCGAAGACAAACCTGACTCCAGGTATGCGAGGTCAGCACAGAGGTATGGCGCGATCGACAAGACGGCATTTGAGGGTGCCCATGCCAGCCGAGATCGTTCCTTCGTAGTAACCCTTCGCCGGAACGAAAGTGCCGCTGAAAACCAGGCCGGCATCGAGTCCGCCCGTCCAGTCCACGGTGATCGTCGATTTGCCACCGCTCCACGTGCCCGTGTCGCCGTTGAGAGTCGGGTTCACCGCGGCAAAGGTGCCGTTGGAGGCGAACACGAGCTGCTCGCACCCGCCATGGACCTCTTTCTCAGTCCAGATCGCCCCTTGCTTGATCTTGACATTCGGTCCTGCGCCTGACGCTGCTCCAGCTCCAACAAGACCGACGCTCGCTGCCATTGCGATCCCCGCCGCTGCCAGGGCCGTCCGTCGGGCCTTCATCCTTCGCATCTTCATGCCCCACCTCCTCGGTCTCGACCCTGACACCTTCAATATTGGCCGACTGTCTTCCTCAGTGCTTTCTCAAGATTCCTGGCAACATCCGCTGGCCGGAGACACCGCCGAGATAGGTTGGCCCTTTGACGCCCCAGGCCCTCGAGGACGACCAGGCGGTACAGCCCCTACGCCCTCGCGACTGCTCGATGAAGAAGCCGGGTGAACGGTCATCGGCCTCGGCATTGTCTTCAGCGTGGAGGTCAACTAGCACTCGGAAGAGACTCCCGTGATCAGCTTGCCATCGGAGTTAGCGGCAGTGCCGACGAAGGTGCCTGAGTAATACTTGGGCCCCCACGAATCGACATCCCAGGTGCCGCTGAAGGTCGCGCCGATGTCCGGACCCTTCGTCCCGAACAACTTGATCGTCGATCGGCCACCGTTCCAGAAACCCTTGTCGCCGATGTCCGAAGTGAATTTACTGGGTCGTCGCCTTGAAGTCGACCACTTCTACACACGCCGGAGGGGCCAGGAGATCGGGGGCTTCGAGTGTCCAAAGGGTGGCGCCGGGCTTGATCTTGAGTGCCGGTGCTGCCGCCGACGCCACACCGGCTCCGGTCAATCCCAAGCTCGTCGCCAGGACGAGCCCTGACGCCGCCCCGTATCGGCAACGAGTTCGGTGACACGGGCTCGAAGTGCTAGATCCCGAACCATAGCCTCCGGGTGCGCTCAATCTCGGCCTCGCCTTGACGCAGGCCAGCGTCGAACGCCGCGGCAGTCCGGCTGACGTCTAGGAGATGGCGACCCCAGCCGCTCAGCTCGCCGAACTCCTCGGACGGTTCCACCACCTCCACCACACTCCCGCTTGCACGGAGGTCATCGATGCGCTGACTGATCCCTGGGAGGAGGCCAGCCAGCAGGTCGGGCGTCGCTCCTTGCGGCGGCTCGAGAGCCATACAGGTTACGGCGATCACGGTGTCGTGGCCGATGGCGAGATCGGCATTGAGTGCGTCCCGCGCGCCGCCATCGATCCAGGTCTGCCCCTCGATGGTCACAGGCGTCACCAGGCCCGGCAGCGTGCAACTGGACGCCACCGCTCGCGGTAGGTCGACGCCGGACGATGCGTCCCAAACGGCGAAGTTCCCCGAGTCGAGGCTAAAAGCGGTGCAGTGAAACGACTTCGGCCAGTTCGCACCGCCCAAGAAGTCAAAGTGGGCAACCCAGTCCGCTTCGGGTGTGGCATCTGCAGGATCCCGTGAGGCCAGCATTTCCTCGAGGTCCGAGGACTCGCCGTGTTCATCAGTCCGCCACGGCGCGGATTCGCTGATCGGCCGCACGAGGTCGCCCAACCGCCGTCCGGCCGTCAGTTGGGCGCCGACGATGGACCCCGCAGAGGTGCCGACGACGAAGTCAGCGTCTGCGACTGGCACGCCCGCGTTGATGAGTGCAGTCAGGAGGCCCGCCTGCCACCCGACCCCGAGGGGACCACCGCCACCGAGGACCAAGGCACGAGTCACTCGGCCGAAGCTAGCCCGGCAACACGACGGGAACCGTCCCGGCAGCGGCCCTACGCGGTACTGATTTTCTCGAGCCTCTCCAGGCTGGACTTCATGGACTCGAGCATCGAATTGTTCCCGTTGATCCATGCCCCGCCATCACGGAGGAGGTCCTCGGGCAAGGGGCCGTAGTCAAAGACCTCGGTGACGACAGTGGCGTCGTCACCGTCTGGAGTGAGGATGTAGCCCCAGCGGTAGCCCGCCGGAATGCCAACCTTGGATGGATCACCATTCTCAGCCCGAGATGGGTCTCCAGGAGCCGGTTCCCAGAAGATGCGCCGATCTGGCTCGAACTCCACCACATAGTTGAGCATGAGGTAGTCGTCTCCGAGCCGATGCATCTTCATGGTGAAGGTGTCGCCCACGTCGGAGATCGGACTGTCGAGGACGGCTCCCCGCAGCATGTCGGATCCGTCGAAATCCACGTGACGTTGCGGATTTGCCAGGATCTTGAAGATGAGGGGCGCCGTTGCGCCGATTCTGCGTGACACTTCGACCGTTTTGCTTTCCTCTGCCATGATCCAGTCCTCTCTTTCTCTCTGCATCCTGCGCTTTGGGTCTGCTACGGGGACTCACCTGCTAAGTGCCGCCAATCTGGTCATTCCGGGCCGGCGACCAGCGTCGATGTCGGCTTGGTCTACCCATCGTCGCACTGCGCTGACTGTCAGGCCAAGGTAACCGGCCACCTTGGCGATCGTTTTGTCGCTGGAGCGACACAGCTCGACCGGTTCGGCCGTGAACTCATCGGAGAGCGACCGCCGTGGCCCCGTCCGCTTCTCTTCCATGGTCTCCATTTTGGACATCCTTCCGGGGCTTCGCAGGCCGATCGTGGATGTCCGTCAAAGCGGGGGAAGACCATTTGCGACTCACCACGATATGCAACAGCCGGCTCTTGTGGCGCAGCGTCACATTGCCCCGCAAAGCTTGTCTTGGCGCACCCGATAGTGCGGTGGCACCTTGAAGGGTGCCTCAGGCGGCCGAGCCGTGGCGCGGGCCTGGGAAGGCTTTGGCGGGCGTGCACCGGTGGTTCAATGAGTTGCTTTCCACCAAGCAGAAGGAGACCTACGAAAGCGCCGTGGATGAGTTGTGGGGCAAGAGGTGGCCGCTGGACGTGATCCAGGTCGGCCTTTGTAATCTCACGTTTGATCGTTTGCGCGTGTCATGGAGTTGATCTCACGCGTGATGTAGAAGCTAAGTTCATTACACAAACCGTGAGATCGGTGCTGATGGACTCTCGGTGTACGTTCGGCGAGTACATCAAGGGTGAGATGGGTTCCAACGGCAAGCGGCGTACACATATGTCCAGTCTTGTCTGTAGGATCTCCGGCTGCATTCAATCGTGCGAGGCCATCCTACTTGGGAGCCAGCGGGGCGTTACAGTCGACTCCTCTATGAGAGTAGCGGGAGAGTCGCTTTCTGGTCAAAGGCATTCGATTGGATACGACCGCCACACGGGACATCGCGAAATTCGCAATTTTTGATGGCCGCTCTCATCGGCGCCGTTGCCTGTATTGCTCTGTCCTTCGGATCACTTCACGGAGCAAAGACGGTAAACACCATCGACTCGCACACTGACATCGTTGAGGCACGGCTTCAAGACGCCTATTTCAACTGTCTTCGTCGTCAGACCCAGAGCCTGATCGGACCTGGGGCAACGGCGAGTATCTCTGCAAGCAGCTTTTATATCTTGGGCACTATTTTGCAGATTGACGGCGACTGGCTCACATTCGTACCGCCCACGGATCTCTCGGTGCCTGCGGTCAGCCTGGTTCCTCGATCAAGCGGCCCAAGTTGTCGCGGAATGGCTATTGAGGTGCGGCTTCATCTACCGGGGGGAGGATTCGAAACTCGGTTCGGGACCGGAGCGTCACTTCCGGGTCATGGTCCGCTGCCTCCGGAACAGTTATGACCACCGCACCTGCGGCCACCCTTGACCTTGGATTGTTGATCCTCACCGGATTCATCCCCACTCTGGCGCTCGTTGGCAAACGGTTCATTCTTGTTCCACTGAGCGTATTGACAGGATGCCTCATATCGGCCATTGCCGCTCTATGTTTCCTCGGTATCGGAATGAGTTTTATCGCGTGGTACGTCTTCATCTCCGTTGGAGCTTCGCTCATGGGCTCGGTGGTCGTGTATCGCCGCTTTGCACATCTTTCGAGCACTGCTCAGTATTCATCTAAGGCGCGGGAAGGTGGATCAACGGGTAAATACGACGAAGCGCAACCTGACGCGGAATTCGTCAAGGTGCAGAGAGTTGGAAGATTCGTCTCCGTCGCGGTGCTAGTGCTATCTATAACGTACTGCCTTCGAGCCCTAAGGTCGCCTTCGGTCGGCTTCGACGCTCGACTGATCTGGTTTCTCCGTGCCGGTTGGCTGCTTGAAAGTCACGACCGGGCGTTGACCAATTTGCGCAATGTCGGTCTTTTCACCCACGGGGGGTACCCACCTCTGGTCAGTTCGACCGTCGCTGTGTTGTGGTATATCGCGGGCAACCACTCAGAGCGGACAGCGCAAGTTGCCATCAGCGTTGTAAACGGGTGCGCACTCTTCACAGCAGCGTGGGGGATCGTCGAAGTTGGGTTTGTGGCCTCAAGGAAATCTGCGGTGCGACCACGCATGCAACCGTCAGACGCTCACACGGGACTCTCTCGTTATTCTGCTTCGCGGGTGCGGCTGAGTTTCCCGTGGGCGACGAGTTTGGTCATCGCCGTTGCGTTGACGCTGACAACGTTCGGTGTCGTAGGACCCTTCGCTACCAACGGTTACGCGGACCCACTCTGGTCGATAGCGGCGGTGGGCGCGGTGACCTTTGGATTAATATTGCCCCAGGAGCGCTGGATGTTGGGCGTTTCTTCAATTTCTGACTTTAGTGGCAGGTGAAACCAAGGTAGAAGGCACGGTCGTCGCTGGAGCAATCATGGTTTTGGTTATTGCTCGCTGGGTTGGTGCCTCCCGATCCGTCAGGCATCGAAAGCAACACGCTGCCCTGGTTGGCGTCGCCGGTGCGGTCGTTCTGAGTGGCTGGCCTGTCCTTATGAAACTCTTGGGGTCGACAGGTGGCTTCTACTCAGTATCGCTACAAATACGTTCGGTGCCCAGTCGACTCCAGCCGATTTATGATGCGATCGAAGTCCACCTACACATCGTTCCATTGGCAATCGGAATAGCTGTGGCGGGATCTCTGTGCTTGCCTGGCGTCCGAAAGGGATTGAATCTTGGCAATGATTTCTGGGCCTGGGGAGCCCTCGCTGCAGGTACCGTAATCGTCACCGTTTCTTACTTTGAATGGACAGGGGACGCGTACTCGCTGCTTTTGTGGTTAAAAACCTCGGTACACAGAGTCACCGAATTCAGCGATCTGATGGCGTGGTGGATCATCGGCGTCTGGTTGGTTATCGCTTGCTCCGCCCTTGCAAACCCTGATTGGCGTGGCACTGCTGCCAATGCCGCAGGTTTCCGAGATTCGTCAGGGGCGACCAACGAAATCCCCCAGTTGACCGACCGGTGAAGATTCTTCGTTTTACTCCTGGACCTTGGACCTCCATTCGGATCTTCCGTGCGGGCGCAATGGGAGCGCTTCCGGTAGCTCTCACCCTCAATGTTGAACACGACGCTGCGATGCAACAAGTGGTCGAGCGCGGCGGCGCCTACCATCGAATCGTCGAAGATCTTCCCCCACGATCCGACACCGAGATTTGTCGTCATGACGATGGAACTCTTCAGATAGCGCTGGGTGATGACCTGGAAGAGCACGGCGGCTTCGGTTTGCAGCGGCAGGTAGCCGCTTCGTCGATGACGAGAAATCGTTGCTCGGCGAAGAAGCGCGTCGTGGTGGCCCACTAGCGAGGGCTGCGGTGGCATCTCGCCGCCAAAACCACCTCCGCGTGTGGTAGGTCTAGCCGGCGTGATCGACGCTCGGGCAAGGCCGACAGCCGACCCCGAATTGGGAATGATCGTCACCATCCGCATGCCCAATCTGGTCCGTCCGGGTCTACTTGTCGAGCACAGGTAGGCCTCGGCCATCCCCTCAGGCCGCCCGAAGTCCGCATGGATACGTCGCGGGACTATTGGCAGGGAAGCTTCGAGAACCAAGGCGGAGTCGACGGCGGTAGTGGTCCCGGCCACGTACCCCCAGGGGAAGAACGCGAGTGCGTCTGGCCCAACGCGGCCAGGTCCGGTGCTAGCTCCCTACCGACGAAGATCCCTCCCGATTGTGAGAAATGCACCCCATCGCCACAGCGCACATTGACAGAGCCCACAGCAGGCGAGTAGCGCCCACCTGGTGAAACTAATGCGTTGAGGTTGAACACAGACACGTTTCCGCCAGCCGCCTCCGCCACACCCCGCATGATCGCGTTGTCGAGAACGACCCGTGAGGGATTGTTCTCCGGCCACGGCGTGCCGGCGCCGGAGAGGCCGCTGTCGAAGTACGGGACGGTCAGGAACACCACGGCAGCTCCCCGGGAGCCGAGTACGTCTGCTGCGCTGTTGAAGCGACTGCTCACGTAGCTGTCGAACGCGGTATCACCCAGGTTCTGCCAGGTCCCGTCAAACTGCTGGTTGTACGTCTCGCCTCGGGCAAGGTAGACGACTACGTCAGGGTTATAGGCGTCCACCCATTTGCGCCACGTGGTCAACAGCGAGTCATCGTTGCCGGCGACGTCGCAGGGGGGGCCAGGCGGTACTGTGTACCAGAGCACCTGGACTTCGCCCTGCATAGATACGGAGCAGGCAGGCGATCCCTCGTTGACGAGCTTTACGCCGTATTGCGGCCCCGCGAGCGCTAGGCCCACACCGAGTGAGCCCGCGAGGGAGTCGCCCACTAGGAGTACCTTGACTGGTCTGCTCGTTGAGGCGTGCAGGGCCGGGGCCCGGCTGCGGGTCGTCTGCGCTTCCGCTGGTGTTCGACTCTGGGAAGCTTTCGCCGCTGCAGAGTCTGCGACCAAGAGATGGCTAAACCCCAGCTGGGCTGTAGGCGCCGCCGTCCGGGCGGCAACCGGTGCACGTAGTTGCTCCCCTTGCAGCGCCGACGCCCCGACCGGTACCAGGGTGCTGACAAAAACAGCAGCCAGGGCAACAGCAGCACCGAAAGGGGCCACCGCGGCCATGCGCCAACGCCTGAGCGCTCCATAACGCACTGGTTTCTCTACAAGTTCGTAACTCAATGCGGCGATCGCCACCGTCAGGACGACCCGGAGCACGAACAATTCGTAGGGGTTCCAATCGAGCCGCTGGCCGCTAGTCGCAAGCAGCGTTGGCCAGTACCAGAGGTACATTCCGTATGAAATACGGCCCAACTGCGGAAGCGGGGGCAGCTCCAAAAGTCGCACGACGAGTGAGCGGGGTGCGACGACGCATCCGAGGACAACCGCGCCCGCAGCGAGGCTGGCCGTCAGGAACCCGCCCCGAAAGGCGAAGGTCGACGTCTCGGCAGTGGTCGCCCAGAGCACGGCCGTTCCGGCCACGCCCGCGATGGCTAGGCTCGAAGCAAGGCGCATTGTCCGGGGTAGCCAGACTGGCTTCTCCCAGAGCTTGATTCCCACCGCGATGGCTGCGCCAACAAGAAGCGCCTGGGCGCGGGTGTCGGTGCCGTAGTAGGCCCGAGCGTCATAGCCGTGAGGCGCGAGATGCGCCATCTCGGCGGCCGACGCTAAGACGCCGAAACAAGCCAGCACAAAAAGAAGATGAAGCCGCCGCCGCTTTGCTCGTCCGCGATCGATGAACGCCGATCTGCGGCGAAAATGACAGGCTCTGTTCAGCCTTGACGGCCCGGCACCTCCCCGCCGAGTCCCCAAGCCGAGCACGACGAGAAGCACGATCGGCCAGAGCAAATAGAACTGTTCCTCAATGGCCAGTGACCAGGTATGGGTCCAAGGTGATGGCTGGCTCGAGAGTGAAAAGTAGGGCACACCGGTGTGGACGAGGTACCAGTTGGACCCGTAAAAGACCGTCCAGAATGCGTTCTCGAACGCGTCGGGTGTGCTGAAGACGCCCGGCATCGTCGCCATCACAATTCCGATCACTGCGACGAGTAGGAACAGTGCTGGCAAGAGACGCCTGGCTCGGCGACCCCAAAAGCGCCGCAGGCCAATTCGGCCCGAGGCGCCCCACTCCGCCAAGAGCAAGGCCGTGATAAGAAAGCCCGATAGTACGAAGAATGCGTCAACTCCGTAGTAGCCGCCCGGAATCCAGCTCAAGCCGGAGTGGAAGGCGATGATCGCCAGTACCGACAATGCGCGAATCCCGTTGAGCCCGGGGAGGTGTCTGAGCTTCGGCTCGATCGCAGGTGCGGCAGCCGGACTCTCGACACCCGCCATTCCCCCTGATCCCCCTTTGACCCGGGTTTTTACTCCCGACCTCGCGTCTCGTTTACCAGCACCCACTCTTATCTGGCCGTGTTATACCTAGCAAGTCACCCAACGAATTATGAAGCCCGAGCTCAACGAAAGTAATGCGGCGGCCGAGCGGTCCGTCGCCACCCGCCACACCCCTATCCGGTAAGTAGTGCATAGGTTGCGGGTTGCCCGCTTCGTCGGAACTCGTCGTCCATTCGATCGGAAGGGCCACACCCCAGGTTCAGGCAGTGGTAGACCCTCTATGACAGCGAAGGTTTGGCAAGACGGCCTGAAAACCATGGTGAACTCAACCTAGATACCCGCACAGTCGCGGCCCGACCTGCCGCCGAACTAACGAGCAGGTCAGAGCATGGTAATCGAACGCTCGTCGCGGTCCGACCGCGTCGACGGTATTGGTCAGAGGCTCTTGTTGTCCTCATGATGTCGGCGCGTACCGCGGTCGACTGCGGACAGCGCCGACCGCGGGGTCGAGCGTCAAGTGGGCGCGAAGGCGAGCAGTTGGAAGGTGGAGAAGGCGTGGGCGAACGCTCTCGCCATGGCCAGAGCGTCGGTGCGCGCGGTGCGGGCGTCGCCGAGCGGTTGACGAGGCGAGTAGCCGTCGCCGCGTTCGCATAGCGAAGCGGGCCCGGCGCCCGTCTCAAAGACCATCGCGCAGGGCGTGACATCACGAGACCGAGACGAAGAGCTTTGACCGTTCACGTCCCGGGTGCACTCAGAGGTCGCTCAGCGACGCTCCACCTCGTTTGACTTAAGTCCGAGTCGTGGCGCAAGAGGTCGGACGAATGATCGAGTTAGGGGATCCAGGCGGGTGCGCTCCCGACGTCATATTCCGGCTTGCGTCCAACGTGGTCAGTCGTGCGAACGCCATTTGACGGTATTTGCCCGGTCATTTTCGTGCGTTCAACGCGATCCTTCTCGGGTGGCACACAGATTTCCGCGCTCTAGGCCCGGCGAAATCGGCCCGAACGAGATGGTTCGGTTCAGGAACTATTTCTTGGCGCTACGCACATTGCGGACACGAAGGAAGGAGGTCCGCTCTGTCCCGTAGGCACGGCGCGAACCTGGACGGCGAAAACCGGGTCCGCTAGCATCACTAAAAGGTGCCCGTGCCTTGGGCTTAGGCGATGGCCAGGATTCGTGAGGTATCAGATGTCAAGCGACAGCGCGTCCTCGCCAAAAGTTCAGAGGCGGATTCGGCCGAGCGATGATTTGCCGACGGATCAAAGAAGCGGTGCTATCGAGAACCGGGACCGCCTTGCGGACCACGATTTCCGGCCATCGAACGGACTCCACGAAAACGACTGCGCTGTTGGCCCACTAGTGCGCCTCTGGCCGTCGGCGGGTTGACCGTGTTCTTCCAGTCCATGCGCAGCGCCCCGAAGCACGCGGCTTCCCGAGCCGCAAAGCCCCGCCGAGGCGGCCGTCATCGGCGTCGCCAGCCGTTCCGCCCTTCGTTCGCCCTAAAGACCCTGGGCGCCATTATGTTCGTGACGGTCGGAAGCCTCAGCACTGTGGCCGCGTCGGCGCCGCCGGCCACGTCGCCGCCGTCGACGACAACCTCTACGGACCCGACCACCACCACCTCCACCACTTCGACGACCACCAGTTCGACCACTTCGACGACCACCAGTTCGACCACTTCGACGACCACCACTACGACGCCATCGGTAGACCTCACTCCCACCACGTTTGGTCCGGTGGTTGCACCACTCGCCGCCGACCCCACCATCATCGTGCATGCCGGCGGCGTCCGGGTCGGCAATACGACGACGGTCGCTGGTCTCCCAGCTGGAGCGGTTTTCACCGCCACCGAAGTGGGCGGTACCGGCGCAACCTTTACGTGTACGACGAGTGGGACAACGGGTACCTGCAGCATCGGGGTAACGCCGGCTGGACACGAGTGGGATGTGACCGAGACCACTCCACCGCCCGGCTACTACTTGAATCCGACGATCGACTCAGGGACCAGTTCCTCAGTCAGCTCCTTCCCCTATACATTCCGCACCGCAGTGTTGAACGGCACCACGACCGTCGACGTACCTGGTGCCACCCCGAATGGTCCTTTCACCTCGCAACCGATCCCGCCCGACGCGAACGGCCAGGTATTTAGCGGCCTGCTGTCGACATCACTCAACAACCCAGCTGTCGTCTCTGAATGTGGCTTGAACATCGCCCTGGTGCTCGACCAGTCGGGCTCGATGGCTCAGAACGGGAAGCAGGCCGCGTTGGTTTCTGCGGCGAACGAGGCGGTCACCGACCTGACCGGGACCCCCTCCAACGTGGCGATCTACACCTTCGGTCCGACCACGGGACCGAGTATCGCAAAGACGTCCACCATCAACGCGAACACCGCCGCGCCGCTTCACACCTTCATCAACAATCTGCCGGCCCCCGCGGGCGGCACCAACTGGGACCAAGGACTTGCCCAAGTCGCGTCTGGTTTTGATGACGTCATCTTCGTGACGGACGGGGCGCCCACCGGTTCGAGAGTCCGCACGAACAACTTCGCGGTGAGCGAATTCACTGATACTGACCAGGGGATCTTCTCGGCCAACGGGATCAAGGCCAGCGGGACGACGAGGGTGCTCGGCGTCGGCATCGGCATCGGTACTGGCACGCCGCCATCTGGGGGGGCCGACAATCTGAGGGCCGTCTCCGGATCGACACAGGGCCAGGACTATTTTCTCGGTACGAACAACGACTTCGGGGCCATCCTCAGAGCGCTGGCGACCGGCGCCTGCAACAACCAGCTCACGATCACCAAGCAGATCGAGAATTCCAGCGGTGTCCTGATCAGCCCGACTCCAGCCGACGCCAACGGCTGGACCTTCGCGAACACTATTTCTGGCGACGTCGGCGACACCATTGTCTCGCCGGTGACGACCGCTGCGATCAACGGCGCCAATGGCGTCGCACAAGCCGCACTGACCATTCGGGACCTGACTCCGACGCTGACCGTGACCGAGACGCCTCAGGCCGGATACACCTTCGTGAGCGCGCAATGCACTGTGGGGGGATCAAACGTTCCGACAAATGTGAGCGGCACCGAAGCGACCTTTACCGGCGCACCAGGCCAGCCGTTGGGGTGCACGTTCACAAATAGACGCTCTCGGACGACCACAACGGCCACGGTGATCACCAACGCGGCCGGCGGCGCCCCGGTGACGGGGCCCTTGCCCTTGCACAGCTCGGTGATCGACACCTCCACGGTGACGCCTTCCCCGGCAGGAGGGCCTACCCCGACCGGCTCGGTGACCTACACGTTCTTCCACACCATTGGTTGTACCGACACGGGCACTGCGGCCGGGGGCGGAGCCCTGGTCGGCGGGTTGCCCCCCAACTCGAGCCCCGAAGGGCCGCTGGTGGCGGGCTCCTACGGCTTCGAGGCCACCTATAGCGGGGACGCCAACTATGCGGGCTCGACCAGCACGTGCGAGCCGTTGACCATCTCGACGGGCACGTCGGCCACGGCCACGGTGATCACCAACGCGGCCGGCGGCGCCCCGGTGACGGGGCCCTTGCCCTTGCACAGCTCGGTGATCGACACCTCCACGGTGACGCCGACCCCGACGGGGTTCACCCCGACCGGCTCGGTGACCTACACGTTCTTCCACACCATTGGTTGTACCGACACGGGCACTGCGGCCGGGGGCGGAGCCCTGGTCGGCGGGTTGCCCCCCAACTCGAGCCCCGAGGGGCCGCTGGTGGCGGGCTCCTACGGCTTCGAGGCCACCTATAGCGGGGACACCAACTATGCGGGCTCGACCAGCACGTGCGAGCCGTTGACCATCTCGACGGGCACGTCGGCCACGGCCACGGTGATCACCAACGCGGCCGGCGGCGCCCCGGTGACGGGGCCCTTGCCCTTGCACAGCTCGGTGATCGACACCTCCACGGTGACGCCGACCCCGACGGGGTTCACCCCGACCGGCTCGGTGACCTACACGTTCTTCCACACCATTGGTTGTACCGACACGGGCACTGCGGCCGGGGGCGGAGCCCTGGTCGGCGGGTTGCCCCCCAACTCGAGCCCCGAGGGGCCGCTGGTGGCGGGCTCCTACGGCTTCGAGGCCACCTATAGCGGGGACACCAACTATGCGGGCTCGACCAGCACGTGCGAGCCGTTGACCATCTCGACGGGCACGTCGGCCACGGCCACGGTGATCACCAACGCGGCCGGCGGCGCCCCGGTGACGGGGCCCTTGCCCTTGCACAGCTCGGTGATCGACACCTCCACGGTGACGCCGACCCCGACGGGGTTCACCCCGACCGGCTCGGTGACCTACACGTTCTTCCACACCATTGGTTGTACCGACACGGGCACTGCGGCCGGGGGCGGAGCCCTGGTCGGCGGGTTGCCCCCCAACTCGAGCCCCGAGGGGCCGCTGGTGGCGGGCTCCTACGGCTTCGAGGCCACCTATAGCGGGGACGCCAACTATGCGGGCTCGACCAGCACGTGCGAGCCGTTGACCATCTCGACGGGCACGTCGGCCACGGCCACGGTGATCACCAACGCGGCCGGCGGCGCCCCGGTGACGGGGCCCTTGCCCTTGCACAGCTCGGTGATCGACACCTCCACGGTGACGCCGACCCCGACGGGGTTCACCCCGACCGGCTCGGTGACCTACACGTTCTTCCACACCATTGGTTGTACCGACACGGGCACTGCGGCCGGGGGCGGAGCCCTGGTCGGCGGGTTGCCCCCCAACTCGAGCCCCGAGGGGCCGCTGGTGGCGGGCTCCTACGGCTTCGAGGCCACCTATAGCGGGGACGCCAACTATGCGGGCTCGACCAGCACGTGCGAGCCGTTGACCATCTCGACGGGCACGTCGGCCACGGCCACGGTGATCACCAACGCGGCCGGCGGCGCCCCGGTGACGGGGCCCTTGCCCGCTGGCTCTTCGGTATTTGACACCTCCACGGTGACCCCCACCCCGGCGGGGACGGGGTTCACGCCGACAGGGACGGTGACCTACACGTTCTTCACTGACGCCACCACCTGCTCCGGCCCGGACAGCACATTCACGGTCACCCTGAACGCGAATGGGAGTGTTCCACCGTCCAGCCCCCATGGCCCGCTGGCGGCGGGTTCCTACAGTTTCCAGGCTGTCTATAGCGGTGACGCCAACTTCACCGGTTCGACCAGCACGTGCGAGCCGCTGACCATTACTCAGGCTGCCCCGACCATCGCGACCACGCCCTCGGCGGGGGGGCAGGTCGGCATCTCCGTCTCGGACACGGCGACGCTGAGCGGCGGTTTCAACCCGACGGGCACGGTCACCTTCGACCTGTTCGGGCCGGGCGACGCCACTTGTGGCGGGGACGCGGTGTTCACCTCCACCAACACGCTGACGCGCGAGGAGCGCCACCTCGGACACCTTCCCGACCACTGTGGCGGGCACCTACGAGTGGATGGCCACCTACAACGGTGACGTCAACAACGCGGCGGTCACCTCTCTGTGTGGGGATGAGTCCGTTGTTCTCGCCCAGGCCACCCCGACCATCGCGACCACGCCTTCGGCGGGGGGGCAGGTCGGCATCTCCGTCTCGGACACGGCGACGCTGAGCGGCGGTTTCAACCCGACGGGCACGGTCACCTTCGACCTGTTCGGGCCGGGCGACGCCACTTGTGGCGGGGACGCGGTGTTCACCTCCACCAACACGCTGAGCGCGGGGAGCGCCACCTCGGACACCTTCCCGACCACTGTGGCGGGCACCTACGAGTGGATGGCCACCTACAACGGTGACGTCAACAACGCGGCGGTCACCTCTCTGTGTGGGGATGAGTCCGTTGTTCTCGCCCAGGCCACCCCGACCATCGCGACCACGCCTTCGGCGGGGGGGCAGGTCGGCATCTCCGTCTCGGACACGGCGACGCTGAGCGGCGGTTTCAACCCGACGGGCACGGTCACCTTCGACCTGTTCGGGCCGGGCGACGCCACTTGTGGCGGGGACGCGGTGTTCACCTCCACCAACACGCTGAGCGCGGGGAGCGCCACCTCGGACACCTTCCCGACCACTGTGGCGGGCACCTACGAGTGGATGGCCATCTACAACGGTGACGTCAACAACGCGGCGGTCACCTCTGTGTGTGGGGACGAGTCCGTTGTCATCGCCCAGGCCACCCCGACCATCGCGACCACGCCTTCGGCGGGGGGGCAGGTCGGCATCTCCGTCTCGGACACGGCTACGCTGAGCGGCGCTTTCAACCCGACGGGCACGGTCACCTTCGACCTGTTCGCGCCGACGAGCCCGGGCTGCACCGGGGACCCGCTCTCGACCTCCACCAACACGTTGAGCGCGGGCAGCGCCACCTCGGACACCTTCCCGACCACGGTCGTGGGCACCTATCACTGGGTGGCCACTTACAACGGTGACGTCAACAACGCGGCGGTCACCTCTGTGTGTGGGGACGAGTCCGTTGTCATCGCCCAGGCCACCCCGACCATCGCGACCACGCCTTCGGCGGGGGGGCAGGTCGGCATCTCCGTCTCGGACACGGCTACGCTGAGCGGCGCTTTCAACCCGACGGGCACGGTCACCTTCGACCTGTTCGCGCCGACGAGCCCGGGCTGCACCGGGGACCCGCTCTCGACCTCCACCAACACGTTGAGCGCGGGCAGCGCCACCTCGGACACCTTCCCGACCACGGTCGTGGGCACCTATCACTGGGTGGCCACTTACAACGGTGACGTCAACAACGCGGCGGTCACCTCTCTGTGTGGGGACGAGTCCGTTGTCATCGCCCAGGCCACCCCGACCATCGCGACCACGCCCTCGGCGGGCGGGGAGGACGGCACCCCCGTCTCGGACACGGCGACGCTGAGCGGCGCTTTCAACCCGACGGGCACGGTCACCTTCGACCTGTTCGCGCCGACGAGCCCGGGCTGCACCGGGGACCCGCTCTCGACCTCCACCAACACGTTGAGCGCGGGCAGCGCCACCTCGGACACCTTCCCGACCACGGTCGTGGGCACCTATCACTGGGTGGCCACTTACAACGGTGACGTCAACAACGCGGCGGTCAGCTCCGGCTGCGGGGAGCCGGTGATCATCGGTCAGGCGACCACGTCGGTGCTGACCCAGGTCGACATGGCGGGAACAAACACGGCTATCACCAGCCCGATCCCGCTGGGCAGCTCGGTATATGACACGGCCACAATCACCCATGAGCACGCAATCACGCCCACCGGCATGGTCACTTACGTGTTCTACGGCAATGGTGATTGCACTGGGAGCGGGGCCGGAGCGGGCACGGTCACCCTGGACCAGAGCGGCACGGTGCCCAACTCCGTCATCCAGGGGCCGCTGGCGGCGGGTTCCCACAGCTTCCGGGCGACCTACTCCGGTGATGTCGACTTCCTCGGTTCGACCAGTCCGTGCGAGCCGTTCACGGTCAACAAGGGCAGTGCGAAGACGGCTACCACCGTGTTCAACGCGACCACCAACGCCGCCTGGGCGGGGACCGAGGTCAGCGGAGCCAAGGCCTATGACACGGCGAATGTCAGCCAGTCGGATGGCTTTACCGCCACGGGCACGGTCATCTACACCTTCTACAGCGGCGGAAACTGCTCGGGCACGACCACTGACGCCGGTACCGTCACCCTCACCGGGAGTGGGACCGTCCCCAACTCTGATACCCAGGGTCCTCTACAGGCCGGCTCCTACAGCTTCCAGGCCAAGTATTCAGGGGACTCCAACTACTCGCCCTCGACGAGCTCCTGCGAACCGTTCTCCGTCGATCCGGCGACTCCGGCCCCTCCGGCTCCGATCACCCCAGCGGGGCCGGCTCCGATCACCCCGGTCTTCGTGCCGGTGACGGGTTAGTGGGAGCTCGGCATCGAGTCATCCTTGGGTGCGGAGTTCTAGCAGTTGGTGTGGCCCTGGTCGGGGTCTTGGTGGCAACCGGCCGAGGTTCCGATCGGCCATCCGCGGAGCCAAACCGAGGGTCACCTACCGCTATCGCCAGATCGGTTGGTGCCGGTGCGAGCGTCAAACACGAGCCCGCAATTTCGCCGGGCGGTGCCGTCTCCGCGGTGCCAGCTAAGTCGCTGGTGGCCACCATTCGACCCGCGGGCGCCCCGGGCAGTACGACGGCAGGCGGCCCGCCAACGCTGAAGGTTCCCGGTGGGTGGCTGGGGGCTGCATCGGTACTGCCGGTGATCGCCCGACAACGCGGCTGGGTCGAAGTCCGCCTGGCTCAACGACCGAACGGGTCGATCGCCTGGGTACCAAACAGGGATGTCAGCCTGGCCACTGACTCGTATCACATCCTCATCGACTTGAGCACCAAGCACCTGCAGCTGTTCAACCATGGGCAGGAGGTGGCTGATTTCCCCGCCGGCATCGGCGTCCCTGCCGATCCCACACCGACCGGAGCGTTTTTCGTGGCCTTATTCGCTCAGGCACCATCACCCGGCTACGGCGCCTTCGTGATCGTCACATCGGCCCACAGCAACACCATCAGCGACTGGGAGGAGTCCGGCGACGCCATTGCCGCCATTCATGGATCGCTGGGGTCCGACGCAGCCATCGGTACCACCGGAGCGGCAGTGTCCCACGGTTGCGTGCGCCTTCACGACGCAGATCTTGCGCAACTTCGCGACGTGCCAGCCGGCACACCCATCGACATCATGGCCTGACGGTCAAGGCGTGGCCGCGCTGATCCTGGCGCTCGGTTACTGGGTTTCCCGGGACAGAGGCGGCGTTCCGTCTTTGGAGAAGAAGCCAATCGACTCCGCAGATTATCGACCCGTACAACACCCAAGAGTCTGGCTACAGTCTTTCGCCGCAAGAGCATTTCAGAGAGATCAGTCTGGGTGGCACAAAGGATGGAGCTGGATTCGCATCATGGCCCGAATTTCATCGCTCAAGCCGACCAGGCTGCTCCTATTGGGTCTGGGTGTAGCGATAATCGTCGCAGCGGCAATCCTCGTCCCATTGAAAGTCATTGGCGGCAATTCCAGTTCGGCGCAGCACGACTCGCCGTCGACCGGCCCAGTGGCCCCGGACACAAAGAAGTCGACTCTCTCACAGACAGCATGCGCAAAATCGGGGTGCGCCGTCGTGAACACAGTGATAAGCCGTCCCCAAGTCACCATATTTTACGGGGCTTCGTGCACGGGTCCCAATGGATCCTGGTACCTCAATGTGACTCAGGGAGGCCCAAACGATACTCCTCGACCCTCGTACAAGCTCCAATGGGCCTTTTCGCAGACGCGCTCGTCCGTCCATCCGAACGGCTTGATCAACGTCTCTACACCGACCGGCGAACAGATCGAGATGACCCTTGCCGATGGGTTGCTGCAGCTCACGGAAGCGCGCCAAACGGGGTGGTCGTACACGCAACAGGTACTCTGGTCATTCGAATTTCCCGCACGAGGTCGGGACGGGCGTTGACGTTCACCGAAACGGGTCTTGCCGCAGCGGAGCACGCCCTTGGCTTCACCTCGCCGTTCGGAGCTCGTGGGCAGCCGACGAGCGTTCCAGTGAAGCGGGTGCACAAATTTGGCAGTTGCTAAATCACGACAACCGCTTTCAGAGCGCCTGCGGGCATCACTAACGAGGTACCAGAGCGCACGCACGTGGGCCTTGTTCCCATCTGAGAATCCGTTGCAGAGGAAGCGACAATGCCGGCGACAAAAGGCGCGGCAGGACAGAGGAGGCCCTCGGGGCGGTGATTGGGGCGGGGACGCTCGAGCTGGCGCAATGCTGCGGGGGCAATCGTTATGGGGCCCGAGGAATTTCTGCCTCATGCAGCACTTCCGAAACGGCCAGGCCCGGGGTGCGCTCATGATGACAATCAGGTACCCAGAGCGCCATCGCGAGCGCTGCTCTTTGTCGCGGGTCGAAGACCGGAGCGACCTCTTCGAGCCGACTCCTTTCTGCCTCGACCCGCCCACCCGTCGTTGGGGCGTTTGGGCCAAGGTGTTGCCACGTGCAGCCCGGAGTTTGGGGTCGATCTTGAAACGGCCGCCACAGGCAGCCTGCGCTCGACCTCCGCGTCAACATGGACGAAAGAGCGAAGCGAAGGAAGTCTACGTGTTGACTAGCGGACGGCGGGAGTTGGCAACGATCTCTTCATCGGGCGAATCTCAGACGCGGAGTATCCAATTCATCGTTGTCCACCACTACCGATGCGTTCTCAGCGGGATGTCTGTCCGAGATGTACAGACGCGCCGCGGCGTGATATCGGGCCTGATACGCAGTCCGAGCGGCATCCTCTCCGCCCAGAGATGCGGCATCACGAGCTAGGCCACGAGCAAGTGCCACGTCAAAGCTAGTGTTGACAAAAATCCGATAGTCCCAGTGATCAGCGAGTTCCGCTCGTTGGAGAAAGCTGCCGTCAACGATGAGAACTGCGTCCAGAGGAGCGAGAACCGGTGGTTCGTCTACGGGCTGGTCGGTCGCCAAATCGATAATCCGAGCCTTGAAGTAGCCATCTCCGTTAGGTCCTAGGGGCATGAGCACATTGGAGACAAATGCTGGGAAGTCGTAGGCATCCTCGTAGTAACCCTCTGCAGACAGTGGACCTTTCATCCATCGATGTTCACGGGGGTGGTGGTAGCCGTCCATCGACAGATGAACAACGTGGCGTCCCTTCGTCTTCAGAGCAATAGTCAGTTCACGAGCAAGAGTTGATTTGCCGGAGGCTGTTGTGCCGTCAACCGCCACCCGTGTTGGGTGATCCAGCTCTTGGTTACACACGGCTGTGGCAAGTCCAGCGATGGCCTCGGTCCGTGGTGGATTCATCCTCACCTGCCCCGCACAATCAGCAGCCATCGGAGGATCCGCTGGCCCCGGCTGGTATAGCAGGAACGCTCCGCGAGACCCGTGGCTTCTCCGATCGCAAACAGGACGAGAACGCTCGCTACCCTGGCAAATGCTCCCATCGAGCTCCGGTAACTCCCCGGTCGGAGCGCAACTCGGGCGAGTGGCCAAAGGAAGTTCGTGCCGAACCGAGAGACTGTCATACCCGGACACGAGCTCGGTGTGGGCGCGTTGCCGATCACGCTGTCCGGAGCCGCAATCCCTCAAGGATCGAAGCGCGAAGGCAGAAAGGAGACCCGTCTCGCGCTAATGCTCGGTCGTCCGTCGATCGCTGTATGAGCGCGCCTTAGACGCAAGATCCCGATTACGAAGTCTCAAGCGGGCGGACTCGTGGCAAGCTCAATACGCCCTACCAAGGAGAGTACATGATTGACAATCCCATTCTGAGGCCACCAGTCAAGACACATCGTCACATTGGTCAAGCGATCAGTATTCGAGGACTCCGGCAAGAGGTAAAAAGGGCCGAAGGAGTCAACGCCAAGATTGCAGTCTTCCTCACCAACATCGTCGGATCAATGTGGTGCGCATATGTGTTCGCGATCATTGCGTTGATTGGATTACGTCCGGCGTTGAGGCCCGGGGGTGAGGGCATAATTGCCTGGATCGCACAGACGTTTCTTCAGCTGGTGTTGCTGTCCGTAATTATGGTCGGACAGAACGTGGAGAGCGTGGCAAGCGATATCCGTTCGCAGCACACCTATGACGATGCTGTACTGATACTCGACCGCCTCGATATTCACACTGAAGGCGGCCTCAAGGATCTGGCCGATCGAATCGAGGAACTGGAAGCAAAGCTGGGTGAGAAGTAACGGCTCTGTGAAGCCTCCAGTCCTGCCGGCCGTATTTCTGACAAGTCTTTCGGTCGGGGATGACAGATCCGCAGGCGTCTACCTGCGGATGATCGTTGCCCGCCAAGCCTGGGCTCCCGTGGGGCCCCAGGTAAGGTCGATAACGGAGGATTCGAAGGATTCGATTTCCCATCCTACGGAAAACGCGACCCGAATCTCGGCTTGTGTCACCCGACGCGGCCCCCAGTCACCCGGCTGGCGGTCGCTGAAGCAGAGCAGGTGATAACGACCACCCAGGGGGATCACTTCAGCCAGGCTGGCGACGTACCGCTGACGCTCCGCGTCGTCGAGGACGTGAAAGAGTCCGCAATCGAGCACGGTGTCGAACGTCTCACCCAGATCAACGAGGCGAAGAGCATCCGCGACGACGAAGCGCGCTTCCACGCCCCGTTCGGTCGCCTTCGTCCTGGCGAGCTCGATGGCCCGCACCGACATGTCGACCCCCACCGCCTCGTAACCCAGTGAGGCCGCCAGAAGGGCGTGCTCACCGGTGCCGCAACCGACATCGAGCACACGGCCGACCAGCTCTCCGGCCGTGGCCAGGCGGTCGAAAGGCGGCTTGGGCCTCCCGATGTCCCACGCTGGGGAGCCGACAGCGTAGATGGCATCGAAGTCGTGAGGTGGGCGCTGTGGACCCTCGGAAGGAGGTAAGGGCCGGCTGACCAAGGGTTCGGAAGCCACCTGCCCACGGTACCGGCCGCCAGACGTGGCTGCCGCTGGTTCACCGAGGTGAACATCGGGAAATGGGCCGAGCCCCAGCGGGAGTCGTCACTGCGGGGACGATAGGACAACTGAGCTGCCCCCTTTACCCTGGTGTGGAATGTTCACCAACTGCATCACCCCAGCAATGATGTGCTCTCTTCGGAAGCGAGAACAAAATCGATATGTGTTCACCGTCTCTCGTCTGGTCCCAGCGACGAATCCCGAATGACGGCGGGAGAGTCACCCAGACCAGAGCAGTGCGGACGTAGCATCCGAAGCGGTGATTTGTCCGTGGACATAACCGTTCTCGCTCGTTGTTGACATCAGCCCCGGGGGAGTGGCATCCGCTGATCTGCTTCAGGAGCGCCCTGATAGCGGCCTGCGGACCGCAGGTCAGGGTCATGGGCGGCCGGCGACGAGGCGGGATTCAGGAGGAGGAAGTCGTGACGAACCTAGAAGATATTCTCGCCGGAATTGTTCAGGAGCTGGGCCCGGATGCTTCCGACGAGGACGTAAAGGCGAAGTTGCTCGATAGGCTCGAAGCGCTTCCGGAAGTGGACAAGCGTGAGGTTCTCGAGGAGATGGTCCAGCTCGCGAGCACCGCTCAACTCGCTCATCTACGCGAGGTTGGCGAAGCCGTGAAGGACCAGGAGACCCCTGGTCAACCCGATTGAGGTTCGCCGTTTGGAACGAGTGTCGGCTACGCCGAAAAGCGCGTGCGACCGTTGCCCGTCCGGGCGGTCTGGGCAAGCCCATTGGGCCCATAAGTCCTTGCACCCTGTGACGGAGCGCAGATCCCGTTCCGGTCGAGGAACCCACGAGGGGACGGGCACGATCGTTTCGGGTTTGTCAGACTCGCTCGGCGGTCGCCTTATCATCGCCTTTGTGGACCTGACCCCGGCCATGAAACTCGTTGTCGCCGCCACTTCCCTTGCCATTCCGTCGGAGCCCAGGTCGCCATCGTCATCGCTTCCGACGCTCTTCGCTGTCTCTCGCGCACGTCGTTGCCGGGGACGAGCGCCTCGGCTCGACTGGCCCACGCCGATAAGAGGCGGATCACCTGGGTGGCGTGAATGGCGTTGAAGAGCCCACTCCGCCGAGATTCGGCGCCACTCGCTGACTGGCCCGAAGCGTCGAGGGAGCTTCGGGATTCCATCGAATGCAGCGGCTCGAGGTGAAGATCCCAGAATTCAAGACCTGGGTGGGGATTCCGCGGTCGAGATGCTCACCTTCCCCGCTTCTTGCCGGCGCCAGCACTGCGCTTCGCTGAGGCAGCACTCTTCTTCGCAGCCTTCTTGGTACCCGCAGACTTACGCTTGGTCGATGCCGGGGGTTTCTCAACGGCCCTCTTGGTACCTGCAGCCTTGCGCTTCCCTGAGGCGGTGGTCTTCTTGGCTGCTTTCTTGACGGCGACCGCCTTCCGCTTGGCGGGCGCCGTTTTCTTTTTTGCGGCCTTCTTGGTCCCTGCAGCCTTCCGTTTGGCCGGTGCCGGGGTTTTCTTGGTGCTTGCAGCCCTGCGCTTGGCCGACGCAGAACTCCTCTTTGCGGTCTTTTTCGCCTTCGCTGCCTTCTTTGCAATGGCCTTCCGGGTAGGCGTCAATCGTTTTTCGACACGCTCTACGGTGTCCGAACTGCCGATAGTCGCCGCTGCTTCGCTGAGGCCCTGCTGCATCCGCTTTCCAGCGGCAGCAGTTGCTGCCCCGACAGCGCCGACCGCATCTCCGACGATTTCCGCGGCGTGATCCAACCTACTCGGCATGGAAGCTCACTCTCTTTCTCAGGACATTCGCTGATTCGATAACTTCGCAATCGGCATGGGATTTCTCTTTCGAACGGAGCAACAAGTCGACGCCCGCGGAGGGGTGAGGAGCCATCAAGCAACCGTTTTTGTTTGACGACGATGGTCGCCGAGGATGCCTTGGCCCGCTATCGCCACGGCTTGTGCACGGTTCCGCACGTCGAGTTTGGCGTACAGGTGGCGAAGCTGTGTTTTGACGGTATTCTCACTGATATAGAGGTGGTTCCCCAACTCACGGTTCGTCATTCCAGTCGAGAGCAATGACAAGAGCTCACTCTCTCGCTCGGTGAGGCCGATGTCACGCCCGGGCCACTGCAGCGCCGCATCAATCGCAGCGTGGTGCGACCTCTGAGTAAGGACAACTCGCTCGCCCCGAGCAGCAGCTTTGATGCCTTCAATAATTTGCTCCCGTGGCAGGGACTTAGAGATAAATCCCTCCGCGCCACCCTGAAGGGCATGACGCACTGCCTGCGGATGATCAGAAAAGCTGAAGACCATAACGGCTCCGTTGCTCGGATCGGAGCTGAGGGAATGCACCCGCTCGTTGAGCGTGGCGAGTTCCCCATAGGTGTCGAGCAACGTGACGTCAATCCGTTGCTTTGGCTTCTTGCGCACGGCCATCTCGACGACATGAATCTGTGGTTCGTTGGATCGGAGAAGCGAGCGCAGTCCCTCAAGCACAATCGTGTAGTCGTTCACCAGCGCAACTCTGATCGGATCGGCCACAGCTCCAGTGTAGGACGGGGGTTTGTGTGAAGAATCACCCAATCGGGTGATTGACCCTCCGTCGGCTGCCGGGGAACCTGGTGAGGCCCAGCCACACCGTCCAGAGCAGCTCGCGTCGGCAGAGTGACTCGGACATCGGGCGGACGATTCATTCGGGACGAGTGAGATCGGCACGAATGAGATGGAAAGGACCACAATCGGACAGCGGCCACGGACGATGTAATCGAGGCGACCAGCCGATTTCAACGACTGCTCAGGGGAATCTGGACCATCACCGTGCTGGGAAATGGACGGGTGCGTGACCATGAAGTGGCGGGGTTTACGCGAACGTTGCTGCCGGAGGTTCCACACAAGGAAACGTTGGAGGATGGTGACGTGGGTCTGATATTGCTCGTCTTGTTGTTTGTTTTGATTTTTGCTGGAGCAGGCTTCGCTCTCCACGTGTTGTGGATCATCGCCGTTGTTTTGCTTGCCGTCTGGTTGCTCGGGTTCGTGGTCGGGGGCGCCGAAAATCGCTGGTATCGGGTTAAGAGGTAGTCGGTCCTTTGCTTGTGCCGGTGTGCCGATGTGCAGCCTCTGGAATCGCCTCTTTGTCGGCAGCTCGATTGAAGTGGCGGATCGTGACCGCCCAATTGCCCTGGAGCGTCTTGGCGGCTCGCCGATCGTCGATTGAGGAGGGGCGATGACCGTCTCGGACCGCACGTACTCCGATGGACTGGACGGAGTCCACCCTGATCCGTGGGAGTCCGAGGGCAGTGCCGTCGATAAGAGGAAGTTGGCCCTGACCATGGCGTGCCTCCCCCATATTCGATATAGCTCAGGGTTCGAAGCGGCACGCTCAGTTGGGGTCCTCACCGAACTCCTTGCTGTTCGATGTGACCGCCTGATATCGAGCGACCTCACACCAAATTCCGGGCACGCCGTTCAGGCTCGATCTGGATGCCACGGTGCATCGCCATTTGAGGTGTGGCCGATTCGCGAGCAATGGCCGTCCGGTCAGTTCGATCTCGTTGTCTTCAACGAGATCGCGGTCCATTTCGACGAGAAGGACATCGGACGTGTCATGGCGTGTGTCTTCGGTTCCACGAGAGTGGGTGCCAATGTGGTTGGCGTGCATCGGCGCGGTTTGGCGAACCATCCCCTCAGTGCCGAGCGCAGCCACCAGGTCATCGGGGAGAGCGAGGATTTGGTCAAGGTTGCGCATCGTTGCGAGGAGGACCTTCTCCTTGACGTCTGGGAGCGCCGCTGACGCGAATCTCTCGAGGCCCGGACTTCACGCCCTTCATCATCGGTACGTCCATCCGAAGACGTTGCCGACGCTCACGACGACCAAAGCTTTGACGGGGTCGTTCATGTGTCGACCGCCTTTCGCGTCGCCAATCCCACGCACGTTCCTCCGAGTAGACCGACAAAGCTGAGATGCCAGTCGAAGTCGAACGCTCCTGCAATGGCGAAACAAACCAGGGCTGCAGAGGCGCAGGAGGCGAGCAGGTCGGTTCGCCGCACGACACGGAGAACAGCGATGGCCGAGAGGGCCAGGAGTGCCGCCCCGATCGCCCCCGCGTCTGCTCCGATTTGGAGGTATTCATTGTGAACGAAGTGTGCAAACGAACCGTCGACCGCGTGGAACTGCAGCAGTCGATCCGGACCTACTCCGACCAGGGGTGCCGACGCCCATTGGTGCAGGGCAGTCGACCACTCGACTGATCGGTCCTGATCGCTTGGTGCCGTCGCCCTCAGCCCGATCTCGTGATGCAACGCAGCGACAGCGACAACGAGGGCAACGAGAAGACCCAGGGCGACCGCGATCCGAGTTGCCGTCCGGGTCGGCAGGGCCACCTGGCCCGGCCACGGCGCAGCCGAGACACCCATAGCCAGCAAGAGGAGGAGGCCGAGCCACGGGACTCCACCGCGGTCCGGCGATGAGGCGATCGCGCCGGCACCCACCACGATGCCCGCAACCAGGGGTACGGCGAAGCGGACGTAGCGACGCCAGGGCACGACGAGGCAAGCGCCGAGGAACGCGACATAAGCCCCCCGGCTTTGGGTCGCAAGAAGGCCGGCCGCCGAAAGGCACACGGCGATCCGGACGAGGACGGGGGCGAGATCGACTCCCAACGAAACAAGGAGGCACATGGCCAGGACGAGTCCGGCGGCATCCGCATACGTCAAGGTGCTCGAGACGCGCCACAAACCTTGGGAGGGAATGGCCATGGGGTACCAGCGCCAGACCAGGCCGGCCAGGCCGGCCAGCGCACACAGTCCACCAAGGAGGGCGAAACCGAGGCCGGCCATCTGTCTGGCGGTCCCAGCCAGCGTGCGTGTGGCCGCATAGGCGGCAGCGAATCCCAACATGCTCGCCCCCAGCGGGAGGAACTGCTCAGGGATGCCCGAGGCGATGGCCCTGATCAGCCACCACGCGGTGAGGGCCAGCAGGCTCCCGACGAGGATCAACCCACGGGGGTCCGGACGATCGAGGGCCAACGCGACGACCAACATGATCAGGGAGGCCACCGCAACGGTGAAGGCATCCGCAGACCAGAATCCTCCCTCGCGCCAACCTTCGATGATCAACAACCCGTACAGGACAGCGGCACAAATCCAGTCCTGCGGGCGGAGTTCCGTCGGTGTCGCCGTCGGTGTGGACATTTGGGCTTATCCGTGCTCGCCATCGATCTGAGATGGGGCGCCAGTCGCCGGACTTCGGCGAGCCGTCATGATCGCTCACCAGAGGACTGGCGTGCTCTCCCTCGCGGCCCGGAATCCTGCGGCCGCGAGGCTAGATCCGTTGAGAGACGTGTCGCCAGGCCGACGAGGCACGGGGCGTCACCGTAGGAGACCACGTCGCCCCTGGCGGCAACGGTGAAGGGGTGAGTGCTCCCCTTTGCCACCGACGTCGACGGACATCAGACCGAGTGGTATTTGGGGGACGCTGGGACTCCTCTCCGAGGTTGGTAGGGACCTCGCGCATCCAGTCCCGCGTACCGGGTCCGTTCTGGGTTACTCCGCAGGTGGATCACAGTCGGCAGTCAGCAGGCTCGGACATGATGTGGTCGTGGCCAATCGTCGGCGGAGGCTTCTTTGGTGGGCTGGCGCCATTGGGGGCGTCGTCCTGATCGCGGCGGTCGCCGCGCCGTTTGTCTACATCCACTTCATTGAGGGCCCGGCACCGGCCAAGCTCACCTTGCCCCCGACGACCACGACGACCGCGGGATCCAAGAGCTCCTCCACCGCGTCGTCCTCGTTCGACGGGACCTGGAACGTAGGGACGGGATCGCTCGCCGGGTACCGCGTCAACGAGGACCTCGTCGGCCAACACACCACCGCAGTCGGCCGGACGAGCGAGATCTGGGGATCCCTCGTGGTAAGCGGCATGCGAGTCACGAGCGGGAAGTTCATGGTGGCCATGGCGAGCGTCAAGAGCGATCAGAGCCAACGCAATGCACGGTTCGACGGTCCCATCATGGACGTGAGTCGGTACCCGACGGCGACGTTCGCCCTCACCTCGCCCATCGATCTGACCTCCCTTCCAGTTTCGGGAGTCACCAAGCAGTCCATGGCCAGCGGGACCCTCGACCTCCACGGCGTCAGCCGCGCCGTCACGTTCCCGCTGCAGATCCAACTTCAGGGAAGCAAGGTGGACGTCCTGGCTGACATCACGGTCCCGTTCGCCGAGTGGAACATCGCCAACCCCAGCATTGGCGGATTCGTCACGACGGACGATCAGGGCACGCTCGAGGTCCTGTTGATTCTGACTCAGGGTCCCGGCAATCCCGCCTCGACCACCACCGGGCCCGTCGGGAATTCGGGCGGTGGGGGGCCGGTAACCGTTCCCAGCACGACGGTCCCGTCTCTCACCGTGCCCGGCGGTTGAGAGACGCACGGCCCCGGCACGTGCCTGAGGCTCTTCCCGCTCAACTCCAATCGAAGAGCCCCTTCATCCGCGCCTTGCCTCCCGGGCCGATCTGACGGTCCGAGAGCGCCTCTGGCCGGTGCCTCTTCAGCCACGCCGTCAGGTCTTCGGCGGTCTGCAGAACGAACTCCTGGTCTGTTGCCATGACGTAGAGGTGCAGCGCGCCGTCGTCAGCCGAAGCGGACAATTCGACTTCTCCATTCGCCACGAAGCACCACACGGGGCTGGCTCCGGGGGTTGTGCGCGGTTCGAGGCGCCAACCCGGGCGGCCGTTCACGAGCTCCATCAGATCGTTCCGCTGTTGCTTCGTACGCTTACTCATGCAGGCGCCACTGTACGCGCACGTGACGGCCTGGGCCTATCTCGCGCCAAGACCAACTCGGCCCGGCTCGGCCATCCGGGCCGGCCCGGGCCTTCGCTCTGGATCGGCCATCCCGGGCAACCGTGCGTTGCCCGGGAAGAGCGCTTTCTCTCCACTGAAGGCTTGCGCCATCTCAACGTTGTGGAGGGTGCGCTTCGTCGGTTCATGCGGGGTCAGGGTGGCGACGCCTTCCTCGCAGACGAAGAGCACCGGCTCGCTCACGCGTCTCCTTCACTGCTGCGGTGAACTCCGCGATGAGCTCGTCCGAGGGCGAATACCCGGGAAAATAGGCGCAGATCCGGTCGCAGTCGGGAAAGCGACGGGCGATCTCGCGGCCGCCTCCTCGGGTGTGCCGCGCACGGCGATCCTGCTGAAGAGGTCGTCGTCGACCAGAGTGGCCATGGTCTGCCACTCGCCCCGCTTCGAGAGCGCGTTGAGCTCCGGCTGCAACTCGCCCCGACCCTCGACATCGAGGACCGGTCGGTAGGCCGGGGTGGATCCGTAGAAGGCCACGATGAAGCGCGCCGCGTCAGAGGCCCTGAGCTCCTCCTCGTTTCGACCTGTTGCCACGATGACTTCCGCCACCACCTCGATGTCCTCGCGGGAGCGGCCGGCAGCCTCGAGGCCTGCCTCGATGGCCGGAGTGGTGCGTTCACGCATGTGGCGTTCGGTGTTGAAGGGCATGACCAGAACGCCGTCAGCCACCTCGGCTGCCATCTGAGTCATCCGCGGTCCGAGGGCACCGACAAGGACCTTCGGAACGCCGAAGGGATTCGGGCCCGGATCGAAGATCGGGGTCATCAGGGTATGCGTCGTGTACTCGCCTCGAAACTCGATGGTCTGGCCCCCCTGCCAACCGTTCAGAATGGTCTTGGTGGCGGCAACGATCTCCCGCATGTGCTCGACGGGCTTGCCCCACGTCGCGCCGTAGCGACGTTCCACATGGGTCCGTATCTGTGAGCCCAACCCGAGGCGGAAACGGCCTTCGGAAAGGCCGTGAAGGTCGTAGGCGGCGTGAGCGAGGTGGAGTGGACTCCGGGGAAACGCGATGGCGACATTGGTCATGAGGTCCAGGGAGCAGGCTGGCGCGGCTGCGACGAGGGGAAAGAAGACGTCGTGAGCGTTCTCGAAGCTGAAGACGCCGTCGACGCCCGTCTGTTCCAGTTCGGCAGCCCGCTGCGCGGCGTCCAAGACCGAGTTCGAGAGCCACACGTCAACCTTCGGCATCAGGGTCGACGTCCTCCTGCTTGTCGATTCGCGTCTGACGTGAAGATCGCCGACTTGCCTCTTGACTCCTGGGACGCTCGGCGACACTGCCAGCGACTGTAGGGGCTACGCCTGACCGCGCGTCGGGTGATCGCCCGTGAAGGGAGGAACGGGTCGCCACCAGCCGGCCCAGGCCGTCACTCGCTCTCGGATCCGACGGTCGATCGTCGCCCGTGAAGCAGATACATCGTGTCACGATTCTCTCGTCTTACGATGGGTAAAGTGTCTCGTACGGGTGCACCGAGCTTTCAGCCATGTCGCCACGGCTTGCGTCGGCACGAGCCGCGGGGGCTCAGGCGCCGATGGCGGAGGCCTCGGGCTACCGGAAGCTCGGCCATGACCCGTTCGGCCAGGCCCCGAGTGCTCAGGCCGGCGGAGAGTGCGCCGCGACGCAGCAACTGGCCGAGGTAGGAGATCAGGGTCACCACGTCGAGGCGGGGCGAGCGCCCGACGAAGGGGACCGGCTCGGTCGCCGGGTCGAGCCCGCAGGCCCCGATGACGTGTTCGCGTAGCGCGAGCAGGGCCCGCCGGGCCTCCTCGAGCGAGAGGCCGTTTCGGCGCATCCAGACGGAAAGACCCAGCTCAAGGGACAGGTCTCCACTGGTCGGGTCCACCGGCCCCAGGTCGGCCAGGCCGACCAAAACGGTCGGGCCGAAGCCGCAGTCAGCACTCGTGGACATGAAATCAGTGTGGCGAATCGGTGTATCAAGGTGGTGGACCGGCCCCCAGCTGGTAATTTGCGGCTTGTGCCACGCACCATATGGAAGGGGGCGCTCAGCTTCGGCCTGGTGAACATCCCGGTCGGGCTGTACCCGGCGACCTCCGACAAGAGCATCCACTTCAACCAATTCGAGGACGGGACCTCCGATCGCATCCGCTACAAGAAGGTCAACGAGCGGACGGGCGAGGAGGTGCCGGGCGACCGCATTACCCGCGGTTTCGATCTGGGCGGCGGCGAGTACGTCATCCTGACCGACGAGGAGCTCGAGTCGGCCGAGCCGAAGAAGTCGCGCCAGATCGAGATCTCCGATTTCGTCGGTCTGGTCGATATCGACCCGGTGTTCTTCCGGTCCAGCTACTACCTGGCTCCCGAAGGCGAGGGCGCCGACAAGGCCTACGCCCTGCTGCGCCGGGCCATGAACGACGCCGGGCGGATCGGTATCGCCACCCTCGTCATGCGCAACAAGGAGTACCTCGTCGCCATCCGGCCCGACGGCGAAGCATTGGCCCTGCACACGATGTATTTCTCCGACGAGGTGCGCCAACCCGGACGCGAGATCCCCGAACTCCCCAGCGAAGACGAGGTGACCGACCGCGAGCTGTCCATGGCCCAGTTGCTGATCGAGTCGATGGAGAGCGACTGGGATCCCGAGCGTTTCCACGACACCCATCGGCAGAAGGTCGAGGCCCTCATCGAAGAGAAGCGGAGCGGGCACGAGATCGTCATCGAGACCGGGCCCGAGCAGCCGGCCAAGGTCATCGACCTCATGGAGGCGCTCAACGCCAGCATCGCGGCAGCCGGTGGAAGTGGGTCCAAGGCGACCAAGAAGAAGCCGGCGGCCAAGAAGGCGCCACGCGCCGGGCCGCACCGGCCAAGAAGAGCCCGGCCAAGAAGGCGCCGGCCAAAGCGCCGGCCCGCACCAAAACGGTGGCCCGCCGCAAGGCGTCCTGATCTCTCTGCCGCTTGGCGCACGCATTTTTAGTGCGCGAAAGCGCGTATCAGCTGCACTGAACGTGTACGGATGCTGTGATCTGACCTGAATTCCCGCGCACGAGGCAGCGGATCATGCTCTGATGCCTTCGTCGGGCCCAGCTCGAGGAAGGAGTCCCGATGGCCACGGCGCAGCTCCTGGTTCCAGGCGAGAGAATCGCCGAGTGGATGGGCTTCGACGGCCTCGTCCAGCTGATCTCCGTCGACGGGCAGCGCACTGTGGGCTGTCCGTACTGGGACCTGGTGGCCGACGTGGACGCCGAACAGCTGCGCGGCCTCTACGCCGACATGGCGGTGGTCCGCCGTCATCGATGCCGAGGCGATGGCGCTGCAGCGCCAGGGGGAGCTGGGCCTGTGGGCACCCCTGCTGGGACAGGAGGCGGCGCAGGTGGGCTCGGCCCGGGCCCTGCGGAGCGACGACTTCGTGTTCCCGAGTTACCGGGAGCACGGCGTGGCGTACTGCAGGGGTGTCGATCCCGTGGCCATGTTGCGCATGTGGCGGGGCACCGCCCACTCGGGCTGGGATCCTTCCGAGTACGGCATCGCGACCCCAGCCATCGTCGTGGGCGCCCAGACCCTGCACGCCACCGGCTACGCGCTCGGGCTCACCCTCGAAGGTGCCGGATCGGCCGTGCTGTCGTATTTCGGCGACGGGGCGAGCAGCGAGGGTGACGTGGCCGAGGCCTTCGGCTTCGCCGCCAGTTACGTCGTGCCGGTCGTCTTCTTCTGCCAGAACAACCAGTGGGCCATCTCCGAGCCGGTGCGCCTCCAATCACACGCCTCGATCGCCGAGCGGGGCGAGGGCTACGGCATCCCCGGGATTCAGGTGGACGGCAACGACGTGCTGGCCGTCCTGGCCGCCACCCGGCTCGCCCTGGCCCGCGCCTACGGCGGGCAGGGCCCCACGCTCATCGAGGCCGTGACCTACCGCATGGGGCCACACACCACGTCGGACGACCCCACGCGGTACCGCAGCCATGCCGAGGAGGAGCAGTGGCGGGTCAAGGACCCCCTGGCCCGCTTGCATGCGCTGCTCCGGGTCGAGGGCCTGCTCGACGACCGTTTCGACGAAGAGGTCACGGCGCGGGCGGACGCCGCCGCGGCGGCTCTGCGCCAGGGTTGCCTGTCGATGCCCGACCCCGGATCCGACGCACTGTTCTCCGAGGTCTACGCCGATCCGCATCCCCTCCTCGAGGAGGAGCGGGCCGACTACGAGGAGTACCTGGCGGGCCTGACCGAGGAGTCCTGATGACGGCGGCCACCATGTCTTTGGGCAAGGCGCTCAATGCCGGCCTGCGCGAGGCCATGACCCGTGACCCGAAAGTGGTCCTCATGGGGGAGGACATCGGCAAGCTGGGCGGCGTCTTCCGTGTCACCGAGGGACTCCAGCACGATTTCGGAGACCGTCGCGTCATCGACACGCCGCTGGCGGAGTCCGGGGTGATCGGCACCGCGGTCGGGCTGGCCATGCGGGGGTTCCGCCCCGTCTGCGAAATCCAGTTCGACGGCTTCATCTATCCCGCTTTCGACCAGATCGTCTCGCAAGTGGCCAAGACCCGTTTTCGCAACGAGGGCAGGGTCGACCATGCCCCTCACCATCCGCGTGCCCTACGGCGGTGGCATCGGCGCGGTCGAGCACCACTCGGAATCGCCCGAGGCCTACTTCGCCCACACCGCCGGCCTGCGCGTCGTCACGCCGAGCAACGCGGCTGACGGGCATGCGCATGATTCAACAGGCGATCGCGTCGGACGATCCGGTGGTCTTCTTCGAGCCCAAACGGCGTTACTGGGACAAGGGCGAGGTCGACCAGGACGAGGCCGCAGCGGCCAGAATCCCGTTGCACCGGGCCCGGGTCACGATCGAGGGGAGCGACGTGACCATCGCCGCCTACGGCCCCATGGTGGCCACCGCGCTGGAGGCGGCCCGCCTGGCCGCCGAGGAGGGCACCTCGCTCGAGGTGCTCGACCTGCGCTCGCTCTCTCCCGTCGATTTCGAGACCCTCGAGGGGTCGGTGCGCAAGACGGGCCGGCTCGTGGTCGTGCACGAGGCGCCGGTCTTCTGCGGCCTCGGGGCCGAGATCGCCGCCCGCATTTCGGAGCGCTGCTTCTACCACCTGGAGGCGCCCGTGCGGCGGGTGGGCGGCTTCGCCACCCCGTACCCGCCGGCCAAACTCGAGCGCTACTTCCTCCCCGACGCCGACCGCATCCTCCACGAGGTCGACCGCTGCCTGGATGCACCATGAGTGACGTGCGCCGCTTCCTCTTGCCCGACCTGGGGGAGGGCCTGACCGAGGCCGAGGTGGTGGCCTGGCACGTGGCCGCCGGCGACACGGTCACCTTGAACCAGGTGCTGGCCGAGGTCGAGACCGAGAAGGCCGTGGTGGAATTGCCCAGCCCCTTCGCCGGCACCGTGGTCGAGCTGTTGGCGCAGCCGGGTGACACGGTGGCCGTCGGTGCGCCGCTCGTGGCCGTCGACACGGGAGGCGACACCGCCGAAGGGGCAGAGGCCGAACCGGAGAAGGTGTCGGTGCTCGTGGGCTACGGCCCGTCTGACGCCACTCCGAGCCGGCGTCGGCGTCGGCGGGGCGGAGACCACCGTGACCACGGCGGCCCACCACCCGGAGCCGAGCCCAATGGTCGCCCGCTCGCCCCCCCACCGGTGCGCTACGCAGCCCGCCAGGCCGGGGTGGACCTGGCGGAGGTGGCCGGCCACGGGCCCGACGGCATCGTCACCCGCGAGGATCTGGCCGCCCATCTGGAATTGGAATCACTGGTACCGGCGGCCGTGGGCTCGACCGGTCGGGAGACCCGCACGCCGGTGCGCGGCGTCCAGAAGCACATGGCCGAAGCGATGGTGCGCAGCGTGGCCGAGGCGCCCCAGGCCTGCGTGTTCTTGACCGTCGACGTCACACCAACGGTGGAACTGGTGCGCCGGCTGCGGGCCAACCGTCACTTCGAGGGACTCCATGTCACGCCACTCGCCCTCGCAGCCCGGGCCATGGTGCTCGCGCTCGAGCTCCACCCCGCCCTGAACTCGTCGTGGGACGACGCCGCCGGCGTGGTCGTGACCAAGCACTACGTGAACCTCGGCATCGCGGTGGCCGGTCCGCACGGCCTGGTCGTGCCCAACGTCAAGGACGCGCAGGATCTGTCCTTACGCGAGCTGGTGCGGGCCCTGGACGAGCTGACCGCCACGGCCCGCGCAGGCGCGCTCCACGCCCGAAGACCTGCGGGGCGGCAGCGTCACGCTCACCAACGTCGGCACCTTCGGCGTGGACGCCGGGGTGCCCATCCTCAACCCGGGCGAGGCGGCGATCATGGCCATGGGGGCCATCGCCCTGCGACCCTGGGAGTTCGAGGGGGCAGTCGCCTTGCGCCATCTCGTCACCCTGAGCCTGTCCTTCGACCACCGCCTGGTCGACGGGCAGGCCGCCTCGCTCTTCCTCAGCGCGGTGGGCGAGATGCTGGGGGATCCCACCAACCTGATCGCCCTGAGCTGATGGCCCGGGGTCGGAGGGCGGGCGCCGGCGTGGCCGATGCACCCATTGCCTCGCCGCGCGCTCGGCGCGAGGGTGGGAGGGGAGCGCCATCGTCCGTCGGCGCCCCGGGAGGTCGCCCATGAAGACCGTCCGCGACGTCATGTGCCCCGTCCTCGACGTCTTGCACACCACCGACTCGGTGGCCGTCGCCGCCGGTTACCTGGCCAGCCACGAAGAGGAATCCGTCCCCTTCTGCCTGGCCGATGGACGCCTGGTCGGAACCGTCTCCAACCGCGACATCGTCGCCAGGGTGGTGGCCCAGGGGCTCGATCCGCGACAGGTCCAGCTGTCCGCCCTGGCCGGACCCGGAGAGCCGGTGACCCTCGGCGTCGACGTCGACGTCCCGGTCGAGGACGCAGTGGCCGTGATGACGAGGACCAGCCAGGCCCGGCTCCCGGTCACGGCGGACGCCCGGGTCGTCGGCTTCGTCACCCGGCGCGACATGGCCCGAACCCTGGCCCTGCGACCCTCGATGAGCGACCTCTAAGCCCGGCGCCGTCGGCTGCAGCGGTGCCCTGGACGTAGGCGCAGGCGAATTCGTCCCGGCGCCACCCGCGGCGGTCACCCGGCCGCCGAGCGGGAGCGGGATGTCGCGGTGCAACCGTCCGCCCTCTCGCGTCTCGCGTCTCGCAGCTGCGGCACGAAGTCTGTCGCCTCGACGATGAGCCCCGCCACGCCGTCGAGGCGACGAAGGGCGTTAGCCTCGGCGCCCATGTGGCCACCGCCGCCCGGGGGGACCTGGGTGCTCGATCTGGACGGCGTGGTCTGGTTGAGCGGCCGGCCCATCCCAGGCGTCGACGAGGCGGTGGCCCGCCTGCGAGGCGCCGGCGTCCACGTGCTCTTCGCCACCAACAACTCTGCGCCCACTCGGGCCCAGCTCAAGAAGCAGCTGGGCCACTGCGGTATCACGGCGGCCGACGCCGACCTGCTGCGCTCGGCCGATGTGGCGGCGGGGCTCTTGGCTCCGGGGACCACGGCCGTGGTGCTGGGTGAGGACGGGCTGCTCGAGGCGTTGGCCGACCGCGGCGTGACCGTGGTCCCCGAGGGACCGGCCGATGCCGTCGTCGTGGGCTTGACCCGTCACTTCACCTACGACGATCTGGCTCGGGCCGTGGCCGCGGTGCGGGCCGGGGCCCGCTTCGTGGCCACCAACGCGGACGCCACCTACCCGACGCCCGACGGAGTGATCCCGGGGGCCGGGTCCATCCTGGCCGCGGTGGCCACGGGCGCCGAGGCCGAGCCCGAGGTGGCCGGCAAGCCGCAGCGGCCGACGGCGGACGCCATCTCGGCCCTCGTCCCGGCTGGTGAGCTGCGGGTCATGGTAGGGGACCGACCGTCCACCGACGGTGCGCTGGCCGTCCAGCTGGGCATCCCGTTTGCCCTGGTTCTCTCCGGGGTGACCCCGCCGGACGGGATTCCGGCGGGGCTCGACGCGGCGGCCACGGCAGTGGACCTGCCGACGCTGGTGCGCCAGAGTGTCTCGACGGCGCTGAAAAGTGCTTGCTGGCAGCTAGCACTTTCGATACTCTTGTTCAATGGCAAGCAATGAGCGGATTCGGAAGTATCTCGATGCGGGTTCCGTCCTCGGGCAGCTCACCCGGGGCAGGGCCGAGGAGATCGTACGGGAGCTGGTGAACGCCGGGGAGATCCCCCGGAGCCAGGCCCAGGAGCGAGTGGACGCCATGGTCGAACGAAGCAAGAAGACGAGCGAGAACCTGCTCGAGGTGGTGCGACGCGAGGTCCACGCCCAGCTTTCCAAGATCGACTCGGCGTCGATCGAGGAGATCGCCAACCGGGTCGCCGTGGTGCTGAAGAAGTCGGCCGAGGCCGGCCGCAACGCCACCGCGGGCGCGGCCGGCGCGACCAAGGCGGCGACGCAGCAGGCCACCCAGGCGGCCAAGGACGCCACCGCCGGCGCCACGAAGCAGGCGACCAACGCGGCCAAGACGGCCACGGCCGGGGCGACCAAGGCGGCCAAGGAGGCCAGGCGGCAGGCCGAAAAGACGGCCGGCCGGGCCAAGGGGGCGGCGGGAGGGGCCGTGCCCAAGCGGGCCAAGGCCAAGAAGTTCAAGGAGAAGTCCAAGGAGACCGCCAAGGACAAGCACACCGCCAAGGAGAAGGACACCGCCAAGAAGGACGGCCACAAGGGCGGCCCCACGAAGGACAAGGCGGAGAAGGCCAAGCACACGGACGAGGCGGTGTCCGAAACCAAGACCGCCCCGAAGAAGGCCAGCTGACCCCTTCGCCCCGCCGACGGCTCGACAACGAGCTCGTGCGGCGGGGACTGGCCGCCAGCCGCCAGGAGGCCCAGGTCGCCATCGCCGCCGGGAACGTGTTGGTGGCCGGCGCCCCGGCCGACAAGGCGGCCCGCCTGGTCGGGCCGGACGAGCCACTGGTGCTGCTGGGCCCGCCCGCGCCCTACGTGAGTCGGGGCGGCCTGAAGCTCGAGGCCGCCCTGGCCCGCTTCGACGTGGTCACAGGGGGCCGCCGCGCCCTCGACGCCGGCGCCTCGACCGGCGGCTTCACCCACTGCCTGCTCCAGCGGGGCGTCGAGCGGGTCTACGCCGTGGACGTGGGGCACGGGCAGCTCGACGCCGGCCTGCGGGCCGACGACCGGGTGGTCGTGCTCGAGCGGGTGAACGTCCGGACTCTCACCGTGGCCCAGCTGGAGACGGCCGACCCGGAGTTCGTGCCCTGCCCGCTGGTCGTGGCCGACCTGTCCTTTATTTCCCTGCGCTCGGTGCTGCCGGCCCTCTGCGGCCCGGTGGCCGCTCCCGGGGCCGACCTTGTCCTGCTGGTCAAGCCCCAGTTCGAGGTGGGGCGGGCGGCCGTGTCCAAGGGCAAGGGGGTGGTGCGCGACCCCGTCCTGTGGCTGGGCGCGCTCGAGGGGGTCACGTCCGCGCTGACCGCCGCCGGAACCGGCATAGTGGGAGCGATGGCCTCCCCGTTGACCGGTGCCGCAGGCAACGTCGAGTTCCTGGTCCACGCCCGCAAAGACGTGGACGAGACGGACGTGATGGATGAGACGGACGTCACCGACGTCCTGGCCGGTGCGCTGGCCGAGGCGGAGCAACTGGTGGCGGTCGACGGGAGCCAGTCCGGCTGAGCCCGGAGCCCTCCATGGCGACCGTGACCTTCCTCGTCCACCCGGACCGGCCCGACGCGCTGGCCCTGGCCAACGACACGGCGGCCTGGCTCAAGGGCCGGGGTGACACGGCGCGCATCCTGCGCTTCAGCGGTCCGGACCGGGTCGACGACGACGGGGTCGAGCGCGACCTCGGTCTGGTCGACCTGGCCGGCTCGACGGTGGCGGTGAGTCTCGGGGGCGACGGGACCTTCCTACGCATCGTGCGCCTGGCCACCGGCACCGACGTGCCGGTGCTCGGCGTGAACTTCGGCCGGGTCGGGTACCTGCCCGACCTGGGCCCGGACCAGATCCGCGGGGCGCTGCGCAAGGTGTTCGAGGGCGGGGCGACCATCGAGTCGCGCTGCGCGCTCGAGGTGTCGATCGCCGACCGTTCCGTCAGTGTCGACACGTCGCTGCTGGCCCTCAACGAGGTCGTGATCGAGAAGATCGACTTCGGTCACACCGTGCGCCTGGCCACCCGGATCGACGGCGAGGAGGCCCTGACCTACTCCGCCGACGGGCTCATCGTGGCCACCTCGACCGGGTCGACCGCCTACAACCTCTCGGCTGGCGGGCCCATCCTGGCCCCCACCCTGCGCGCCATGGTGGTGACGCCGGTGGCCCCGCACCTCTCGCTCGACCGCAGCCTGGTCCTCGGCGAGCACCAGGAGGTGCGCATCGAGGTGGTGCCCGACCGGGCCGGGGCGCTGGTGATCGACGGGGCCGACGTGGGCCGGCTCCAGCCCGGTTCGGTCATCTCCTGCCGGGTGGCCGCCAAGCCGGTGCGGGTGGTGCGCAACGAACCGCAGACGTTCGGGAGCATCCTGCGCTTTCGCCTGCTGGCCGAGCGACCGCGGCCGTGACGACGTGCTGAGCGAGCTGCGCGTGCGGGATCTCGGCGTGATCGAGGACCTCACACTCTCGTTCGGCTCGGGCATGACGGCGCTGACCGGCGAAACGGGCGCCGGCAAGACGCTGGTGGTCGAGGCGCTCCAGCTCGTCCTCGGGGGCCGGGCCGACGTGGGGATGGTGCGGGCCGGCGCGGCGGAGGCCCTGGTCGAGGCGCGTTTCGTGTCCGACGCCGGAGGGGGTGGGGGGGAGGCGGCCGAGCCCGAGGCCGAGGTCATCCTGGCCCGCTCCGTCCCGGCCGAGGGCCGCTCGCGGGCCTGGATCGACGGGCGCATGGCCTCGGTGCGCGCCCTCGGTGAGGCGGCGGCCGAGCTGGTGGAGATCCACGGACAGCACGAGCACCGGACCCTGGTGACCCCGGCGGCCCAGCGAGACGTGCTCGACGCGTTCGCCGGCACCGACCTCAGCCGGGTGCGCGCCCTGCGCAGCCGGCTGCGGGCGCTCGACGAGGCCCTGGCCGCGTTGGGCGGCGACGACCAGCAGCGCGCCCGCGAGGCCGACGTGCTGCGCCATCAGGCGCAGGAGATCGCCGTGGCCCACCTGGACGACCCCGGGGAGGAGCAGGCCCTGCGCCTCGAGGAGGAGCGCCTCGCCGATGCCGGCGCCTACCGGGAGAGCGGGCTGCTGGCCACCGAGCTCGTCGGCGGCGACGGTGGCGTGCTCGACCTGCTGGGCCGGGCCCGCAGCGCGCTGGCCGGGCGGGAGGGCTTCGAGGCGGCGCGGGCGCGCATCGAGGCGGCCGCCGTCGAGCTTTCCGACGTCTCGCGCACGCTTCGCGACGACGTCGAGAGCATGGAGGACGATCCGGACCGGCTGGCCGAGGTGCACGAGCGCCGGCGACTGCTGGCCGATCTGCGCCGCAAGTACGGCGAGGACCTGGCCGCCGTGATCGCCTACGGCGAGGCGGCCGCGGTCCGGCTGGCCACCCTCGAGGACGCCGAGGGCGAGGCGGCGCGGCTCGGGGCCGAGCAGGGTGAGCGCCGGCGCGAGCTGGCGGCGGCCGAGGCCGAGGTGCGGGCGACCCGGGCCGACGCGGCCGGGCGCTTCGGGCAGCGGGTGGAGGCGCGCCTGGGCGAGCTGGCCATGGGCGGCGCCCGCCTCGAGGTCGAGGTGGCCCCGGGGGGCACGGGTGAGCCGGTGGAGCTGCTGCTCGGCGCCAACGTGGGCGAGCCCGTGCAGGGGTTGGCCCGGTCCGCCTCGGGGGGCGAGCTGGCCCGGGCCATGTTGGCCATCCGCCTGGTCGCCCTGGGCGGGCCTCAGACCATGGTCTTCGACGAGGTCGACGCCGGGCGTGGGCGGGGCCGCTGCGCTGGCCCTGGGCGAGGCCCTGCACGAGGTGAGCCGGGACCGCCAGGTGCTCGTGGTGACCCACCTGGCCCAGGTGGCGGCCCAGGCCGACGCTCAGATCAGCGTGGTCAAACGGGCGTCGAAGGGCCGGACGGTGACCACGGCGGCGACGGTGGACGGCGAGGGGCGGGTGACCGAGCTCTCGCGCATGCTCTCGGGTCACCCGGGCAGTGACGCGGCGCGTGCGCACGCGCGCGAGTTGCTCGACGTTGCGCCGCTCTGAGTCCACCGCGTCGGTGGGTCCCGTCGATTATCGTGGCCTGGTGCACCGAACATCTGAGGCAATGTTCGCCGCCCCGAAGGCGGCGTGAGCAAGTTCATCTTCGTCACCGGCGGTGTCTCGAGCTCGCTCGGGAAGGGTCTCACCGCCTCCTCGCTCGGCCGGCTCCTCAAGTGCCGCGGTCTACGGGTGACCATGTGCAAGCTCGACCCGTACATCAACGTGGACCCCGGGACGATGAACCCGGGCGAGCACGGCGAGGTCTTCGTCACCGAGGACGGCGGCGAAACCGACCTCGACCTCGGTCACTACGAGCGCTTCATCGACGAGAGCCTGTCCAAGCGCTCCAACACGACGACCGGCGGCATCTACAGCTCGGTGATCGCGAAGGAACGGCGGGGCGACTTCCTCGGGCGCACCGTCCAGGTCATCCCTCATGTCACCGACGAGATCAAGGACCGCATCCGCCGTCTGGCCGACGAGGACGTCGACATCGTCATCGTGGAGATCGGCGGCACGGTGGGCGACATCGAGATCGTCCCCTTCGTCGAGGCCATCCGCCAGTTCCGCCGGGACATCGGCCGGGACAACGTCTGCTACGTCCACCTGACCCTGGTGCCCTTCCTGGTCTCGGGGGAGCAGAAGACCAAACCGACCCAGCACTCGGTGACCGAGTTGCGCAGCCGGGGAATCCAGCCCGACGTGATCGTGTGCCGCAGCGACAAGCCGATCCCCGAGAGCCTCAAGCGCAAAATCTCGCTGCAATGCGACGTGGCCATCGACGCCGTGGTCTCGGCGGTCGACGCAGCGTCGATCTACGAGATCCCGCTGGTCCTGCACGAGCAGGGGCTCGACGCCTATGTCTGCCGGACCCTGGGCATCGACGAGGCGTTGCACCCGATCGACATCTCCGAGTGGGAGACACTCGTCACCCGGGTCGAGTCGCTCGGTCGCGTCGTGCGCGTGGGCATCGTGGGCAAGTACGTGAACATGCCCGATGCCTACATGTCGGTCGTCGAGGCGCTGCGCCACGCCGGCTTCCACCACGGCGTCGCGGTGGATCTCGACTGGATCGACGCCGAGAGCGTGCCCGACCTGCTCGGCACGGACCGCCTGCGCGGGCTCGACGCCATCGTCATCCCCGGCGGCTTCGGCGAGCGGGGCATCGAGGGCATGGTGGCGGCGGCCGGCTACAGCCGCGACCACGGCATCCCGTGCCTCGGCCTGTGTCTGGGCCTGCACGTCATGGTGATCTCGGTGGCCCGCGACCGGGCCGGCCTGGAGCGGGCCAACTCGCGCGAGTTCGATTCGCTCTCGCCCCACATGGTCATCGACCTCATGCCCGACCAGGCCGTGGTGACCGACAAGGGCGGCACCATGCGGCTGGGCGCGTACCAGGCCGCGCTGCTGCCCGAGTCCAAGGTGGCCCGGGCCTACGGGACCCTGGCCGTGACCGAGCGCCACCGGCACCGCTTCGAGTTCAACAACAAGTACAAGTCGAGGCTCGAGGCGGTCGGCCTGCTCTGCTCGGGCAGCTCGCCCGACGGGCGCCTGGTCGAGTTCGTCGAGCTGGAGGACCACCCCTACTGGGTGGCCACCCAGGCCCACCCCGAGTTCAAGAGCCGCCCGGACCGGGCCCACCCGCTCTTCCGCGAGCTGGTGGCAGCCGCCCTCGAGCGGGCGGAGGGACGCGAGCCGCACCTGCTCGATCTCGACGCCGTCAGCTGAGTTCGCAGGCCCGTGGCCGGCTTCCGCCGAGTCTCGGAGGAGGAGCTCCTCCAAGCCTGGCTGTTCCGGGTCGACCGTTTCCACCTGCTCGACCCCGAGGGCCGGCCCTTCGACCGCTTCGTGGTCCGCCACCCCGGCGCGGTGACCGTCGTCCCGCTGCACGAGGACGGCACCGTGACCCTGGTGCGTCAGTACCGGGCCGCCGTCGACGCCATGGTGCTCGAGATCCCGGCCGGGACGCGGGACAAGGAGGGGGAGTCGCCCGAGGACACGGCCCGGCGTGAACTGGCCGAGGAGGCCGGGTTGGCGGCGAGCGGGTGGGAGCTGCTCGTCGGCACCTGGAACTCTCCGGGAGTGAGCGACCAGCACACCGCCATCTACCTGGCCACCGGCCTCTCGCCCGTGCCGGCCCGGCCCGACGGCATCGAAGAGGGCTTCATGACGGTGGAGCGCATCGCCCTGGCCGACGTCGACGCGCTGGTGGCCGACGGCACGCTCAAGGACGAGACGACGGTCCTCGGTCTCTACCTGACCCGGGCCCGCCTGGCCGCCCGCGGGGACCCGGCGTGAGCACGCCGCTGCCCCGGCCGGCCGAGGAGTTCCTGTCCTGGCTCGAGGTCGAGCGGGGACGTTCCCCGCGCACGTTGTCGTCGTACCGGCGCGACCTGGCCGCCTACGAGGGGGCGCTGACGGCGTCGGGGCTGACCATGGCCGAGGCCGGCGCGGCCGATGTCGCCGGCTACCTGGCGACGCTGCGCCGCACCCATCAGGCGGCGTCGGTCGCCCGCGCCCTCTCGAGCGTGCGGGGCTTCCACCGCTTCCTGGTCGAGGAGGGGCGGCGCGACGACGACCCGACCGGAGACCTGCCGTCGATCTCGGTGACCGACCTGTTGCCCAAAGCGCTGAGCGAGGAGGAGACCGAGCGCGTGCTCGGCGCCGTGGTGGGTACCGGTCCGCTGGTGCTGCGCGACCGCGCCCTGCTCGAGGTGCTCTACGGCACCGGGGCCCGCGTGAGCGAGGTCGTCGGCCTCAGCCTGGGTGACGTGGCCGACGCCGTGGAGGCCACCGGCCCGCCCCTGGTGCGCGTGCTGGGCAAGGGCGACAAGGAACGCGTGGTGCCGCTCGGGCGCTGCGCCCGCGAGGCCCTGGCCGACTGGCTCTCGGCGCGGGGCCGCCCGCTGCTCGAGCCCACCAGGTGGCGCCGGCGCCGCGATGCCGAGGCCGTGTTCCTCAACGCCCGGGGCGGCCGTCTCACCCGGGTGGGTGCCTTCGGAGTGGTGAAGAAGTACGCCGGTCGGGTCGGGCTGGCCGACAAGGTCAGCCCCCACGTCCTGCGCCATTCGTGCGCCACGCACATGCTCGGGCGGGGGGCCGACGTCAGGGTGGTCCAAGAGCTCCTGGGCCACGCCTCCATCGCCACGACCCAGCGCTACACCAGGGTCTCGCCCGAGCACCTTCGGCGTGCCTACGAGGAGGCCCATCCCCGTGCGGGTACAGCGGGAGGAGGGACCGCGTAGCATGATGGGATGCCGAACGAGGCCCCAACGGCGGAGACCGCCGACATCGATTTCGCCGCCCTCCTCCGTGAGGAGCAGGCCGGCCTCCGGGCGCAGCTGACCGAGCTGGGCTTCGCTGACCAGGGGAGCGGCCTCAGCTACGACTCCAACTTCGCCGACTCGAGCCAGGTGACGGCCGAGCGGGGCGAGGCCGAGCGGTTGGCCGGTGAGTTGCGCGAGGCGCTCGACGAGGTCGATGCGGCATTGCAGCGCGTCGATGGCGGGACCTACGGCACCTGCGAGGTGTGCGGGAAACCGATCGGTGCGCCCCGGCTCGAGGCGAAGCCGGCGACCCGCTTCTGCATCGAGCACGCCGCCAAGCACTGAGTGGCGACACAAGGAGCCTCCTCGCGAAGGCGCCCGCCCATGGACCAGAAGACGAAGCAGGCCCTTTGGATCGCGGCCGGCGTCATTTTCGTCATCGCACTGGTCGCTCATCACAACATCACGAGCACCGAGATCATCATCTTCTGTGTGATGGTCCCCTCCATCATCCTCCACGAGGTCTCGCACGGGGTGGTGGCCAACGTGTTCGGTGACGACACGGCGAAGCGGGCCGGGCGACTGACGCTCAACCCGGCGCCGCACGTAGACCCGGTGGGAACACTCATCGTCCCCGCCCTCCTCTCTCTGGGCGGTGTCGGCTTCTTCGGCTGGGCCAAGCCGGTGCCGGTCGACACGGCGCGCCTGCGCAGCCCGCGCAACCAGGGTGTCCTCGTCTCGCTGGCCGGACCGGCCACCAACGCCGTCCTCGCCGCCGTGTTCGCCGTCGTCTTCATCGAGTTCGTACGGAGCAGCCTGCTGACCACGGGCACCTTCACGACGTTCGATCAGGTCATCTTCTACGCCAGCCTGGTCAACGTCGGCCTGTGCGCCTTCAACATGATCCCGGTGCCGCCGCTCGACGGGTCGGTGCTCTTCGAGCGCCTGCTCCCGCGGCGGTGGTGGCCCACCTACCTGCGCTACCGCCAGTACACCATGCCGATCCTGCTCGGCCTCGTGCTCCTGAATTTCTTCCTCTACCCGCACGGGCCGTTGACGTGGATGTTCGACCGCCTCTACAGCTGGTGGGAGGGCGTCCTCGGAGTCGCGTAGTCCCGCTCAGGCCTGCGGCAGAAGGCCCATGGCATCGGCCGCCCGGGCGTAGACGGCGCCCGCCACCTCGTGGGCCCGGGCCGCGCCCCGCTCGAGCACCGCGTGGACGTAGGTCAGGTCGCCCTCGAGGGCGCTCCGCCGTTGGCGCACCGGACGGAGCAACTCGCCCAGCGCGCCGGCCACGTCGTTCTTCAGATCGCCGTACCGCTGGTAGCCCTGGGCCACCTCGAGGGGTGTCCGGTCGGTCGCCGCCGCCAGCAGGTCGAGCAGGTTGGCCAGCCCGGGCTTGGCTGCCCGGTCGTAGCGCATCTCCCCGTCGGTGTCGGTGACCGCCTTGCGCACCTTGCGCGTGATGTCCTCGTCCGAGTCGAGCAGGCCGATGGTGCCCAGCGGCGACTCGACCGACTTGGACATCTTGCGCTCGGGGTGCTGGAGGTCCATGACCCGGGCTGCGGTTCCGGGGATGGCCGCCTCGGGAACGACGAAGGTCTCGCCGTAACGGTTGTTGAAGCGGACGGCCACCTCCCGCGTGAGCTCGAGGTGCTGGCGCTGGTCGTCGCCCACCGGCACGTGGGTGGCGTCGTAGAGCAGGATGTCGGCCGCCATGAGTACCGGGTAGGTGAAAAGGCCGACCCGCGCCGTGTCCTGGCCCTTCGCCTTGTCCTTGAACTGGGTCATGCGGCGGAGCTCACCCATGGCCGTGGTGCACTCGAGGAGCCAGGTCAGCCGGGTGTGCTCGGGGACGTGGCTCTGCACGAAGAGGCTGCAGCGCTCGGGGTCGAGGCCGATGGCCAGGAGGTTCAGGGCCGCATCGAGGGTGTTGGCCCGGAGGGCGGCCGGCTCGATCTCAGTGGTCAGCGTGTGCAGGTCGACCACGCAGTAGAAGGCCTCGTTGTCGTCCTGGAAGCTGACCCAGTGACGCAGGGCCCCGAGGTAGTTCCCCAAGGTGAAATTGCCCGAGGGCGCGATGCCGGAGAGGACCCTGTTCATGGCGCACAATGGTATTGGCGGCGGCGGTCCACGCCGGACGGGGGTGCGCGTGCGGCCGGGCCGCGTTCGGTAACGTCACCTGGTGGCCTACGCGGTGTCCACCCCGGCGTTCGAGGGTCCCATCGACCTGCTCCTGCACCTGGTGTCCTCGCACGAGCTGGACGTGCTCGACGTGCCGCTCATGCCCGTGGTCGACGGCTTCGTCCGCATCCTCTCCGACGAGCGGGACCTGATCGACGTCAACCAGCTCTCCGAGTTCCTGCTGGTGGCCGCCATCCTCATCGAGCTCAAGTCCCAGCGCCTTTTGCCCGGTCCCGAGAACGTCGAGGACGACGAGGAGCTCGCCGGGTGGGAGGAGCGCGACCTGCTCCTGGGCCGCCTGCTCGAGTGCCGGGCCTATTCGGCGGCGGCCGACGTCTTCGCTGCCCTGGCCGAACAGGCTTCGCGCTGCGTGCCCCGCGAGGCGGGGCTCGACGACGACTTCGTGGTCCACGCTCCCGACCTGCTGGCCGGGGTCACCGCCGAGGACCTGGCCCAGGCCTACCTGAGGGGCTCGGCCGAGCGGCCCGTGCCCCGCCTCGACCTCTCCCACGTCACGGTGGACACGGTCTCGGTCTCCGAGATGGTGGCCGCGCTCATGGCCCGGCCCGAGACGGCCCGCCCCGGCTCGTTCCGCCAGCTGGTCTCCGGGTGCGAGACCCGCATGGACGTGATCGTGCACTTCCTGGCCCTCCTCGAGCTGTGCAAGATGGGGCGGGTCGCTCTCGGTCAGGGGCAGACCTTCGGCGATCTCCGGATCGTCTGGCTGACCCGGGACGAGCTGGCCGGGGTGTCGAGTGGTCGGGGCCTGGCCGAGATGAGCGGTTTCGAAGTCGACGAGTACGACGGATGAGCGAGGGACGCTGATGGAAGAGGCCGAGCTGGGCCGCACGATCGAGGCCATCCTCCTGGTGGCCGTGGAGCCGCTGGCCCCTCAGTTGCTGGCGGAGCTGCTCGAGGAGCCGGTGGAGCGGGTGGACGAGGCCGTCGACCGGCTGGCCCGCGCCTACGAGGCCGAGCGCCGCGGCTACGTGGTGGCCCGCGTCGCCGGCGGGGTGCGTTTCCAGACCCACCCCGACCTGGCGCCCTACGTGGAGCGCTTCGCCAACCGCGACGTCTCGCACCGGCTCTCGACGGCCGCGCTGGAGACGCTGGCCATCGTGGCCTACCGCCAGCCCGTGTCGCGGGGCCAGATCTCGGCCCTGCGCGGCGTGAACGTGGACGGCGTGAGCCGCCTGCTCGAGCAGCGCGGCTACATCACCGTGGTCGGCCACGCCGGGGGGCCCGGCCAGCCTGCGCTCTTCGGCACCACCGACCTCTTCCTCGAGCGCCTCGGGCTGAACTCGCTGGACCAGCTGCCCGCGGTGGAGGACTTCTTACCCGGGCCCGAGGTGGCGGCCGACCTCGAGCGCGAGCTGCAGTCCGCCCTCGGTATGGGCGTCGAGGCGGGCTCCGACGACACCTGACGAAGAGGGTGAGCGCCTCCAGAAGGTGCTGGCCCGAGCGGGGTTCGGTTCCCGGCGCGCCTGCGAGGAGCTCATCGCGGCGGGGCGCGTCCGCGTGGACGGCTCGCCGGCCGTGCTGGGGCTGCGGGTCGACGTGGGCACGGCGCGGGTCGAGGTGGACGGTTCGCTGGTGCCGGTGGCGCCCGACCTCGTCTACTACCTGTTGAACAAGCCCGACGACGTCATCACGACGGCCGACGATCCCCAGGGGCGGCGCACGGTGATGTCCCTGGTGCCGGACGAGCCGCGGGTCTTCGCCGTCGGGCGGCTGGACCGGCACACCGAAGGATTGCTCGTCCTGACCAACGACGGCGCGCTGTCCCAACTCCTGACCCACCCCTCGCGAGGCGTGGCCAAGGAGTACGTGGCCGAGGTGCGGGGCGGCACACCAGCACCCGGGGCCCTGCGCACCCTGCGCCGAGGGGTCGAGCTGAGCGACGGCCCGACGGCGCCGGCCGAGGTCGGGGTCCTGGCCCCGGGTGTCCTGCGCATCGTGATCCACGAGGGGCGCAACCGCCAGGTGCGGCGCATGTGCGAATCGGTGGGCCATCCCGTCGAGCGCCTGGTCCGCACCCGCATCGGTCCCGTGCGCGACACCACGCTCGCCCCCGGCCGCTGGCGCCACCTCAGCCCCGCGGAGGTGCGGTCCCTGGCCGCCGCCGCCTCACACGCTTAAGGCCAGGTCGCCGGGGGTGCGCGGTCGCCCCGGTAGAGTGGCCCGCCATGGCAAGCGCTCTGATGGTCCGGGGTCTGCGCGGGGCGACCACGGTCGACGCCGACACGGCGGAGCAGGTCACCGAGCGCTCGCAGGAGCTGATGCACGAGCTCATGGAGCGCAACGAGCTGGTCGAGGACGACATCGTCAGCATCCTCTTCACGGCCACCGGCGACGTGACGAGCATCTTCCCGGCCACCGCCATCCGCGAGATCGGCTTCGGCGCCGTCCCGCTCCTCTGCGCCGCCGAGATCCCGGTGCCCGGGGCCATGCCGCTGTGCATCCGGGCCCTCCTCCACGTCTACACCGCGCGGTCCCGGGAGGAGATGCACCACGTCTACCTGCACGGGGCCCACGCGCTCCGCGATGACCTCCCGGGCTGAGCCGGCGACGCGCCGGCGGGCGCTCGTGGTCGGCACCGGTCTCATCGGCGGTTCCATCGCCCTGGGCCTGCGCCGGCGCGGCTGGTACGTCTCCGGCCTCGACGCCGACGCGGCGCGCACGGCCGAGGCGCTCCAACGCGGGGTGGTCGACGCCATCGGTGACGATCTCGAGGCGGAGGTCGTCTTCGTGGCCATCCCGGCCGCGGCGACGGCGACGGTCGCCCGAGACGTCTTGGCCGACGGAGCCCGCCGGAGCGACGCCGTCGTGACCGACGTGAGCGGGGTCAAGACAGCCATCGTGGGCGCGGCCGACCACGCCCGCTTCATCGGCGGCCACCCCATGGCCGGGTCCGAGCAGATCGGGCTACGCGGGGCCGACCCCGACCTCTTCGCCGGCGCGGTCTGGGTACTGACGCCGACCGCGGCCACCGACCTGGCCGCCTTCGACCGGCTCAAGGGCGTGGTCATGAGCCTGGGGGCCGACGTGCTGGTGCTCTCGGCCGCCGATCACGACCGCCTGGTCGCCGTGGTCTCCCACGTGCCCCACCTGGTTGCGGCCACGCTCATGAACGCGGCAAGTGCCGGGGCCGAGCAGGACGGCACCTTGTTGCGCCTGGCCGCCGGCGGCTTTCGCGACATGACCCGGGTGGCGGCCGGGCACCCCGGCATCTGGCCCGACATCTGCGCCGAGAACGCCGGGGCCATCGTCGACGCGCTCGACACACTGATCGGCGACCTGAGCTCGATGCGCCACCACGTGGCCGGCCATGACCGCGCCGCGCTGCTCGACACGCTGGAGTCGGCCAGTGCGGCCCGGCGGAACCTGCCCGCCCGTATCGCCCGGCCCGATCACCTGGCCGAGTTGCGCATCCCCGTGGCCGACGAGCCGGGTGTGGTGGCCGAGCTCACCTCGCTGGCGGCCGATGCGGGCATCGGCATCTACGACATCGAGATCGCCCACTCGGCCGAGGGCCCGCGTGGCGTGCTCATCCTCGTGGTCGAGGACACCGATGCCGCCGCGCTGGCCGCGGCCGTCGAGGCCCGCGGGTACCGCTGCCGGATGGAACCGCTGTCATGACGGCGCCGGCCGCGCTGGTCGTCGACGGCGGTGTGCCCTGCCAGGGCACCGTGCGCACACCGGGGGAGAAGTCGATCTCCCATCGCTCGGTGCTGCTCGCCGCGCTCGCCGAGGGTACGTCAGTCGTGCACGGCCTGTCCGACGGCGCCGACGTGGCCGCCTCGTTGGCCGCGGTCGAGGCGATGGGCGTCGCCGTCGAGCGCGGCGGCGACGGGTCGTTGGTGCTCCACGGGGGCCGCAGCCGGCTGCACGCGCCCGAGGGCCCCCTCGACTGCGGCAACTCGGGTACCTCCATGCGCCTCCTGGCCGGGTTCGTCGCCGGACTGCCCTGGGGAACCGAATTGATCGGGGACGAATCGCTCTCGTCCCGGCCGATGGACCGGGTGGCCGAGCCGCTCGGCCTCATGGGGGCCGCCGTGCGCGGCCGGGGCGACCGCGCGTTGCCGCCGTTGCACGTCGCCGGGGGCGTTCTGCACGGCATCGACTGGACGTCCAAGGTGGCCAGCGCGCAGGTGAAGTCGGCCATCCTCCTGGCCGGGCTGTCTGCGCGCGGCGCGACCGTCGTGCGCGAGGCCGTGACCACGCGGACCCACACCGAGGAGATGCTGGCGGAGGCGGGCGCAGAGGTGACCGTGGAGCCGTGGGGCGAAGGACGGGTGGTGACGGTCCGCGCCTCGACGTTACGCCCGGTCGAGCGCACCGTGCCCGGTGATCCCTCGGCGGCGGCCTTCTTCGTCGTGGCGGGCTGCGTGGCGGTGGCCGGCGACGTCCAGGTGGCACAGGTCTACGAGGGCCCGGCCCGGCTCGGCTTCATCAGTGTGCTGGCTCGCATGGGGGCGGACGTGTCCATCGAGCCCACCGGGCCCCACGTGGCCAGCCTGCATGCCCGCCCAGGGCCGCTGCGGGCCACCGAGATCGCCGCCCACGAGATCCCCTCGCTCGATGAGGTGCCCGTCCTCGCCGTGGCCGCAGCGGTGGCCGAGGGCACCACCGTCTTCACCGATGTGGCCGAATTGCGGGTCAAGGAGGTGGATCGCCTGGCCGCGGTGGCCGACATGGTCGAGGCCTTCGGGGCCCGGGCCAGCGTCGAGGGCGACACCCTGTCCATCACCGGCGTCGGGGGACCGCTGCGGGGCGCCCGCTTCGACAGCCGGGGCGACCACCGGATGGCCATGGCCGCCGCCGTGGCCGCGCTGGCGGCCGCACCGGGCGAGCGCAGCGTGCTCACCGGGTTCCGGGCGGTGGAGACCAGCTACCCCGGCTTCGCCGAGGACCTGCGCCGGCTGACCGAGGGGGACCATCAACCGCGGGCCCTGCTCGTGGCCATCGACGGCCCGGCGGGCGCGGGCAAGTCGACCGTGTCCGCCGCGGTGGCCCGCCGCCTCGGCCTCGACCGGCTCGATACGGGCGCCATGTACCGCGCCGTCGCCGCCCTCGCCCTCTCCAGGGGCATCGCACCCGGCGACGCAGCCGCGGTGGCCGCGCTGGCCGAGGCCGCCACCATCGAAGTCGGTCGTCGTGTCGTGATCGACGGCCACGACGTGACCGGGGTCATCCGCACGCCCGAGGCGGGGCGAGCCGTGTCGCTGGTGGCGGCCAACCCCGCCGTGCGCGCCCAGCTGGTGCAGCGCCAGCGGGCCTGGGCCGAGGCCCACGGCGGTGGGGTGGTCGAGGGCCGTGACATCGGCTCGGTCGTCTTCCCCGAGGCCGAGCTGAAGGTCTTCCTGACGGCGTCGCCCGAGGAGCGGGCCCGGCGCCGGAACGACGAGGCGCCCGAGGGCGTGGCCCGACGGGACCGCCTCGACTCGACCCGGGCCGCCTCGCCGCTGCGTGAGGCGGACGACGCCCGTCGGCTCGATACGACCGGCCGCAGCGTGGATGATGTCATCGAGGAGGTGCTGTCGTGGCTGTGAGTGCACCCGAGCCAGAGCCCAGGCCGGCGGGCGGGACACCCGAGCCCACGCCAGGGGGCGGGACACCCGAGCCCACGCCAGGAGGCGGGACACCCGAGACGGTGGCGCCCGGGCGCCACCAGCCCTTCCAGATCGACCCCCGCCGCACCCCGCTGTACCGGGTGGAGCGGGCCATCTTCACCTCGGTGCTGTGGACGTGGTTCCGCCCCAAAGTGATCGGCCGCGAGCACGTGCCGGCCACCGGTCCGGTGATCCTGGCCCCGGTGCACCGCTCGTTCGCCGACTTCGGCTTCGCCGCCTTCTGCACGAACCGCAAGCTCTTCTTCATGGCCAAGGACGAGATGTGGAAGAACAAGCTGCTCGGCAAACTGCTTCTCAGCGTCGGCGCCTTCCCGGTCCATCGCGAGTCGGCCGACCGTGAGGCGCTCCAGCGCGCCGAGGAGGTGCTGCGCCGGGGTGAGGCACTCGTGCTTTTCCCCGAGGGCACCCGCCGCGCCGGCCCGGTGATCGAGGACCTCATGGAGGGAGCCACCTTCCTCTCGGCCCGCACCGGCGCGCCGATCGTGCCCATCGGCATCGGCGGGTCCGACCTGGCCATGCCAAAGGGCAGCGCCATCCCCAAGCCCTACACCATCCATGTGGTGATCGGCCCCGCGATGCCGCCGCCGCCTCGGACCGGGGGTGGGCGCGTCTCCCGCTCAGCCGTCCACGCCGCCACCGCGGAGCTCGAGCAGCGGATCCAGGCCGTCTACGACGAGGCCCAGGGGCGCTCGGGCCGGTACTGAACGCTTCGGGTGTTCAGGAGTGCGCCGGCTCCTTGCGCATCTTCCACCACGTCTCAGCCACAACCCGGCCGTAGCGGAAGCCGAACAGCCAGTTCTTGCCCTTCTTGGTCGTGCCCGAAGCCCGGGGCAGCCACAGCGTGGGGCGCTCGCTCACCCGCCAGCCGCGCCGCATGGCGATGATGAGCAGCTCGGCGGTCTGGTACTGAGGCTGGACGAGGCGGTAGGCGATGTCGTCGAGCATCGACACCCGCAGGGCGCGGTAGCCGTTGGACGTGTCCGTCAGCTTGGTGTGACCGATGGTGCTGAGCACCCAGGAGAACACCCGCACGCCCGCCTTGCGCGTGGTGTCGGTCGTCGTGTCGGTACCCAACACCCGTGAGGCGACGACGAAATCGGCCTCGTCCTTGACCAGTGGCTCGAGCATGGTCGGGATCTCGGCCGGGTCGTTCTGCCCGTCGGCGTCGAGGGTGACGCAATACTGCGCCCCCAGCTCGATACAGAGCGCGTAGCCCACCCGCAACGCGTAGCCGTGGCCGAGATTCTCGGTCAGCACGAAGGTCACGGCACCGCGGTCCTTGGAGACCAGGTCCGTCTTGTCCTCGCCGCCGTCGACGACGACCAGAGTGGTGAGAGGGAGGCCGCAGGCCTGACGGGGCATTTTGTCGAGGACGTCGCCGACGTTGTCCTCCTCCTCGTAGGCGCAGATGAGGCCGACGGCGGGGGAGAGCTTCAGTCCGGGGTAGCGCTGGTCGAACTCCCGGCGCGACTCCGCGATGATGCGGCGCGCGCGATCAGGGTCGGTGTGGACGGCGGCACCGGAGGTGGCGCCGCGAGCGTGACTCAAAGCGACCGGGGGGTGGCGAAGACCTGGCGCACCAGCGGCTCGAAGTGCGAGAGCGGCTTGGTGGGGTAGTCGGGGTCGAAGCTGTTCTGGTCCCACTCGTCGGCGAACCGGGCGGCCAGGTCGTACCAGGGCTCGCCGACGTACTGGTCGCGCGCGTTCGGGTCGGCTCCCATGTACTCGTAGTAGTGCTTGCCCTGGAAGTCCTGATGGGCCCGGATCATGTGGTAGGTGTCGGCGTCGACGTAGGGCTTGATGATCTCGGCTGCGATGCGGGGGTGGTTCATCACCGAGACGGCCTTGCCGATGTCGTGGCACAGCGAGGCGACGACCACCTCGTCGGAGGCACCGGCTTCCTCGGCCCGGGTGGCCGTCTGCAGGGAGTGAACGAGCTGGTTCACCGCGAAGCCGTCGGTGATCTCCTCGAGCGATTCGAGCATGCGCAGCACCCGCTCGGCGACGCGGGGCTGGTTCTCGATCGTGTCGACCATGATGACCTGCCACTGCTCGGCGGTCGATTGGTCCATGCGGGTGAACGTCATGGTCCAATCATCGCACCGTCGCCCTCAGGAGGCCAGCACGTCGAGCACGTCGGCGGCCGAGACGGCCCGGTCCTGGGCGGCCGGATCGGCCCGCCCGGCACCGGGACGGGCGGCCAGGAAGCCCACGGTGGCACCCACGGCGCGCAGGAGCTCGCGGAGCTCGGGCGGGGGCGGGAAGTACTCGTCCTCGGTGGTGACGGTCACCTCGGTGACACCCTCGGAGGGGGCCAGCCGGGCGATCACCGCCTCGACCAAGGCCTCGGGCGCCGAGGCACCCGCGGTGACCCCGATCGTGCCGGCCAGGTCGTCGGGCAGCTCGTCCGCCTCGTTGACCCGGAGCACCCGGGGGCACCCGCCGGCCCGGGCCACCTTTTCGAGCGCCACGGTGTTGGAGGAGTTGGCCGAGCCGATGACCACCACGGCGTCGGCGTCGGCGGCGATGGCCTTGAGTGCAGCCTGGCGGTTGGTGGTGGCGAAACAGAGATCGCTGCGGTTGGGCATCCACAGGTCGGGGAATCGGGTACGCGCCCCTTCCATGAGGTCGCGCCACTCGTCGTGGCTGAGGGTGGTTTGGGCCAGGAGGGCGACGGGTGACCCCTCGGCCCCGATGTCCCCCAATCCGTCGAGGTCCTCCATATGTTCGAGAAGCCGCACCGACTGGGGGGCCACCGCCATGGTGCCGACCGCTTCCTCGTGGCCGGCGTGGCCGACGTAGAGGACGGTGTAGCCCTTGCGACTGCGCACCTTGAGCTCGTGATGGACCTTGGTCACGAGCGGGCAGACGGCATCGACCACCACGCCGCGCTGGGCCCGGGCCGCCTCGACCACCTCGGGGGCGGAGCCGTGCGCACTCAGCATGAGCGGGGCGCCGTCGGGGACCTCGGCCACGTCGTCGACGAAGACGACCCCTTGCTCGCGGAAGCGGTCGACCACATGCCGGTTGTGGACGATCTCGTGGTAGCAGTAGACCGGCGGCTCGAAGACTCGCACCATCCAGGCCAGGGCCTTGATGGCTTTCTCGACGCCGGCGCAGAAGCCACGGGGCTCCGCCAGCATCACGCGGGTCACGGCGGGCACAAAGTCCAGGTTATCGGCACTACTCTGGTACCCATGTCAGCTCCCACGGTGACTTCGGTCACCGAGGCGTCGCCGGCAGCCCGGGCCGGCCTGGCCGTGGGCGACGAGCTCCTGAGCCTCAACGGTCACGAGCCGCGCGACGTCATCGATTTCCAGCGCTTGAGCGACGCCGGGGACCTCAGTGTCCTCGTGCGGCGCTCCGGCGCGCCGCTGCCCCGGGTGGTGCGGGTCGACAAGGCGGACGGCGAGCCGTTGGGGGTCGAGGTGTCCTCGGCCGTCTTCGACCGCATCCGCACCTGCGACAACCACTGCGCCTTCTGTTTCATCTACCAACTGCCCAAAGGCATGCGGCGCAGCCTCTACCTCAAGGACGACGACTACCGGCTGTCGTTCCTCTACGGCAACTTCACCACGTTGACGCGCTTCACCGAGCTCGATGCCGAACGGATTCTGACGGAGCGTCTGGGCCCGTTGTTCGTCTCCATCCACACGACCGACCCCGACCTGCGCGCCGAGATGCTGCGCAACCCCAAAGGAGCCACCAGCTTGCGCTGGCTCGAGGTGTTGCTCGACGGGGGTATCGAGGTGCACGGACAGATCGTGGTATGCCCCGGGATCAACGACGGCGATGCGCTCGAGGACACCCTGGCCGGCATCCTCGACCGCTATCCCACCTTGGCCAGTGTGGGCGCCGTGCCGCTCGGTCTGAGTCGTTACTCGAACGAGCCGACCATGCGAGAGCACACACACGACGAAGCGGTGCGGGTGGTGGAGACCGTCGAGGAGTGGCAGGGTCTCTATCGGCGGGTGCTGGGCCGCCGGCTGGTCTTCGCAGCCGACGAGTACTACCTCCTGGCCGGGCGCGACGTGCCGCCGGCCCGTCACTACGAGGGCTACCCGCAGCACGAGAACGGCATCGGCATGTCGCGCGCCTTCGTCGAGGCGTTCGCCCGGCCGGCCGCGGACGCGCCCGGCGGGGTTCGCCACGGTTTCTTCGCTTCGGTCGATGCCGCCCCCGCCGAGGGCTACCGGGCGCTGCGCCTGCCCACGGCCCCGGCCGGCCGGGACGAGCGCCCGGTGACGGTTCTGACGGGGACGTATGGGGCGACCGTGCTGGCGCCGTTGGTGGCGTCGCACGAGCGCGACGACATCGAGGTGCGGGCCATCCACAACGACTTCTTCGGCGGCAACATCGGCGTGGCCGGCCTGTTGACGGGGGAGGACGTGGCTCGGGCGCTCGACGGTGCTGGTCCTGCTCCCGGTGGCGCTTCGGCTTCTGTCGGCGGGCCCGGCGACGACATGCGCTGGCTGCTGCCCGACGCCTGCCTCAACGAGGGCCGCTTCCTCGACGGCCTGACCCTGGCCGACCTGCCGACGTCCGTCGAGGTGGTGCCCTGCGACGGGCGGTCGCTGCGCCAGGCCCTCGACGGCATCTCGTTCCGCCCCACCTGCGCCGCATGAGGCTCCCGATGGTGGTGGTGGCCGGGCGCCCCAACGTGGGGAAGTCCTCCTTGGTGAACCGCATCGTGGGGACGCGCGCCGCGGTGGTCGAGGAGGAGACGGGCGTGACCCGCGACCGCAAGGTGCTCACGGCGGAGTGGGCGGGTGTGCCCTTCTCCATCATGGACACCGGGGGCTGGCTGGCTGCGGGCGACGAGCTCGACGAGAAGGTGAGCCGGCAGGCCGAGCATGCCCTGGCCGAGGCCGACGTCATCCTGATGGTGGTCGACGTGGCCGTCGGGGTGACCGAAGAGGACCTCGATGCGGCCAAGGTGATCCGCCGGGCCGGCCCGCCGGTACGCCTGGTGGTCAACAAGGTCGATGACGCCAACCGGGAGGCGGCGGGGTGGGAGTTCGTGGCGCTGGGCCTGGGCGATCCCCATCCGGTGAGCGCCCTGCACGGGCGGGGGACGGGGGACCTGCTCGACCAGGTGGTCTCGCTGCTGCCGGATCCATCGGTGGGCGCTGGGCCCGGTTTCGACGGTGAGGACGACGACCCGGGGATGGCCACGATGTCGGCGGCGTCGTGGGGGCACGGAGCGAGCGGTGGGGCGGGCAGCGCCGAGGCGGATCCCGCCACGCCCCGGGTGGCCATCATCGGACGACCCAACGTCGGCAAGTCGACCCTCTTCAACCGGTTGCTGGGTGAGGAGCGTTCCATCGTGCACGACATGCCCGGGACGACGCGCGACACCATCGACACGGTGGTGGACACCCCGAACGGGCCGATCTGCTTCATCGACACCGCTGGGTTGCGCCGTCCGTCCAAGACCGATCGGGGCACCGAGCAGCACGCCACCTTGCGGGCGTTGCGGGCGCTCGAGCGGGCCCACATCGCTCTTCTGGTCATCGACGCCACCGTGGGGGCCTCCCACCAGGACCAGCGGTTGGCCGAGCGCATCGGCGTGTCGGGCTGCCCCGCCATCGTCGTGCTGAACAAGTGGGACCAGGTGCCGACGGACGATCGCGACGACGTCCTGGCCGGCGTGGGCGACCGGCTGGCCTTCCTCGGCTCGGCGCCGGTGCTGAAGGTCTCGGCGCTCTCGGGCAAGGGCGTGCACCGGATCCTTCCCGCGCTGCGTGACTCCGAAGAGGCCTACCACCAGCGGGTACCGACGGGGGTGCTCAACCGGGCCGTCCAGGAGCTGCAGGCGCGTCAGGCTGCGCCGCGGGCGCGCATCCGCTACATCGTCCAGGGGGCGATCGACCCTCCCACCTTCACCCTCTTCGTCAACGCCCGTCTCCCCCAGACGTACCTGCGCTACATCGAGCGCGGACTACGGGAGAAGTTCGACCTGGGTGCCACGCCGATGAAGCTACGGGTGCGCATCGGGGGGAAATGACGTGCGGGTGCGCTGATGGCGTGGTGCGAAGAGTGCGACACGCTCGTCGAGGAGGAGGACCTGGGCGAAGAAGGTGAGTGCCCCACCTGCGGGACCATCCTCGCCGAACAGGAGCGCGCCCCCATCCCGTGGTACTTCAAGGCCATGCTGGTGGCCAGCATCATCTACCTGGGTTACCGCGGCTACCAGGGGGTGAGCTGGATCGCCGGCCACGTGTAGCGTCGTTTCGTGCCCATCTACGAGCTCAATGGCGTCGCACCCAAGATCGATCCCGAGGCCTATGTCCACCCGGACGCCGTGGTCATCGGCGACGTCGTCATCGGTGCCGAGTCGAGCGTGTGGCCCCAGGCCGTGCTGCGCGGCGACTACGGCACCATCACCATCGGGTCCCGCACGTCCATTCAGGACGGGACAGTGGTTCACGCCGGACCGGGCTTCCCCACGATCATCGGCAACGGGTGCGTGGTGGGGCATCTCACGCACCTCGAGGGCTGCCGGCTCGATGACACGTCGTTGGCCGGTTCGTGCAGCGTGATCCTGCACCACGCGGTGGTGTGCACCGGCGCCACCGTGGGCGCCAACGCCGTGGTGCCGAACAACATGGTCATCCCGCCGGGCGCCCTGGCGCTCGGGATCCCGGCCAAGATCCTCGACGGCCGCTCCGACCAGATCATGATCGGCTTTTCCGCCGATCAGTACGTCGAGAACGCCAAGCGCTACCGGGAGTCGCTGCGCCGGATCGACTGATCCGCACCCTCCGACGGTATCGGGCTTAACGTCAGGGCTGTCGCTCGCGTTCTCGAACTCGAGGACGAAGAAAGATGTTGTTGATCTCCCCGGGCGGCGAGTGGCCCGGATCAGTCGCGGCTGAAGCCGGCGATGTCCCGGGCCGTGTCCCGACTGATGTCGGGGCAGGCGACGTTGAAGATCTCGGTCCCGTGCATGGTCCCCATCATCTGGCGACAGCGAGCCGGGACCCCCGCCCGGAGGAGCAGGCGGTAGAAGTTGATGCCTTCGTCGCGCAGCGGGTCGCACTCGTTGACGTTGATCACGGTGGGCGGAAAGCCGGTGACGTCGTCGACGTCGGCGAAGGACGGCCAGGCCAGCGGGTTGCGCTCGTCGAGGGCTTCGATGCCGTACCCCATGGCGCCCCGGTTGTTGTGCAGGGTCAGCAAGATGCCTTCGTTCTCGACCGAGGACGGAGACTCGGGGGTGGGCCATTGCCCGGCGATATAGGGGCAGAGCGCGTAGAGCCCTTTGATCTGCCCGATGTCCCCGTCACGCTTGAGTTTGAGCCCGGTGGCCAGGGTCAGGTTGCCGCCTCCGCTCTCGCCCGCCACGACGATGCGCTCGGGATCGATCCCGATTTCGGCGGCGTGGGCGACCACCCAGCGCAAACCCGACACGCAGTCGTTCAACCCGGCCGGGAAGGGTGCCACCTCGGGGGCGGAGGAGGCGACGACGCAGTTGCGGAAGTCGACCATGACAACGGCGACCCCGTTGGCGGCGATCAGCTTGGCCCAGCCCCGGTACATGCCGTCGAAACAGGACATCGTGGCCATGCCGCCGCCATGGATGTAATAGACGCACGCCAGCGCCTGTGTCGTGTCGGGCTTGGTGATACGCAGGTTGATGGTGTTCCCGTCCGGTTCGGACGTGAACTGCATGGTGTCCACGGTCAGCCCGGCCGAGGGCGCGTACTCCTCGCTGTCGCACACGTCCTGGATGGTCTGGAACGCCTCGTGCGCCTCGAGCGCCTCGGGCGTGGTGCTCTCGGCAATGAGCTGCTCACGGCTGGCCACGTCGCCGAGGTTGCGTTGGGGCATGGCGGCGAGGATGCCCCGGAGGCGAGGGTCGAGGCGGATGTCGTTGGCGATATCGAGGACCATCGGCATATTGGATCACACCGTCTGGGGCAACGACGGGTTCCGCGGCTTTTGGGCCCGAGGCGACGGCGCGGTCGAAGTCCGGGTGTGCGCCTTAGATCACACCGCCCCGCAGCCAGGGCCTTCTGTGCGGGATGTCCTCCCCACCATGGGCCCGGCGGTCTACTCATTGGCCGGCCGCGACCCTCCCCGGCGGTCGAGGACGGGACGGCGCCCGCGGAGCGCAGGGAGCTGCCGCGGGGCGACGGCGTGAGACCCGGTCGGGAAGTTGAGTACCCTTTCCTCAGGCCATTGGCCGGTGCCTGGTTCACAAGGTGTTGGCAATTGACCATCTTTCAGCTCGGGTCCGTGTGTCGTTTGTGGGTCTGAGCAGGAAGCGGGCTGTGGCGCAGCTTGGTTAGCGCGCTTGACTGGGGGTCAAGAGGTCCCGGGTTCAAATCCCGGCAGCCCGACTCGAAAGTGCAGGTCAGAGGCCATGCCTCTCGGCCTCTTGGCGGCGGCGTCTGGCCATCCCCGCGAAATCCACGCGCGCCACAGAGCTCGGAGCCCGCACACTCGGGATCCCTTCGTCGTCTTGCTGCTGCGCATCGACGACGGCGGACCGGGCGGCGTCCATGGCGTCGGCAACGGCACCGAGGTCTCCCGGGTACAGGTGGGCGTACGTCCGCAGGAAGATGGCCGGGTCGTGGCCGAGGGAGGCCGCTGCGGCTGTCACGGGCACGCCGCTCTGGGCCAGCAGGCTCGCCGCCGTGTGACGGAGCACGTACGGCGTCGCCCATCCGGGGAGGCCGAGCTCCTCTGCGAGGGGATCCCAGACCCGGTGCCGCCAGTTCGACAGCCGCACCGGATCGCCGATATGGCGTCGTGAACACCAAAGCGTTCGGATCGCTCCCGACACGGAGCTCGACGTGCGTCCGCAACTCGGCCAAGACGGAGGCCGGCACCTCGACCACCCGGGACCGGTGTGTCTTCGTGTCCCGCTCGAGCAGCACGCCCCGGTGCTCGGTCATGCCCCGCTCCACGGTCAGCCGGCCCAGGTCGTCAAGATGCCTGCGGCGGAGGGCGAGGGCTTCGCCGGGACGCAAGCCGCAGTAGGCGAGCACGAGGAGGAAGGGCCGCCACCACGGATCGACGGCAGCAGCAAGGGCTTCGACCTGCTCGACCGTCAGGGCGTTGCGGGTCCGACTCGAACCCTTCGGCAGCCGGAGGCCGGTCAGGGGATTGCCGGCGATGATGCGGGCGTCCGTGGCCGAGGTCAGCACCATGCCGAGGACGGTGCGGGCGGCATGGATGGTCGAGTTCGAGTAGCCGGCCGCCCGGAGAACGCTCAGCCACTCCTCCATGTCGATGCGTCGTAGCGTCCGCAGCCGGCGGTCGCCGAGGTGGGGCAGCACCTGCAGCCGCAAGGCCGACTCGTAGCCGCTGATGGTGCTGGGCGCCCGTTCGCTCTGCTCGACCGTCGGCCACCACCGTTCGGCCCAGTCGCGCACGGTGATGCGAGCCGATTCGGGATCGAGGTACTGGTCCGTGTCGAGCTGGTGCCGCACCGAACGTTCGAAGCGTTCGGCGTCGGCCTTGCGGTCGAAGGTGCGTTCCCGAGGCACGGGATCCCGGTAGCGCACGACCCAGGTGGTCCCGCCCGACTTGGCGACTCGACGGTGGATGCTCACGGCAGCGACTCCCTCACGATGAACGGTCTTCGTTGGGAGGCGAACGCCGGCGGAACTCCTCGGGGAGGAGGTCCAGGCCACCTGGATGACCGCGACGCTATCGCTGCGACCCAGGGGGGAGCGAGCAGAAAGCCACCTTCGGACACCGCTCCTCATCGCCGAGGTCTCCCATGGCTGCGCTCGACCACACGGGTCATGCGGTGGCTGCCGCACCGCCTGCGGCGGTTTGGCCTCCGGACAAGGGCTCACTCGCTTCGGGTGTACCAATCGGAGAGCACCTCCCTCCGGTCCTCGGCCCGCTGACGCTGCTGATGGGAGGCGAAGAGGCTCTCGCCCTGGTTGGCCCAGCCGGCACCGATCGCCCGCCAGTGGCCCTCGGTAACCCGGTCTTCGGGGACCTGGCCGCCGTGGCGTCGGGCCTCGTTCCATTGCGCCCGGGCCTCCCGCAGGGCGGCAAAGGTCGTCGAATAGCCCCGGGACTTGGTGAGGAAGTGCCCGCCGAACCCCAGGCGGTGGGCATGACGGGCCAGGTGCAGATGACGGAGTTCCGGTTCGGCGTCGAGCTCCAGGGCGGTGGCGGCCATCCGGTGCAGATGCGCCGGGAGGGCTCGGGCCTCGAGGTCCCGGAGCGATGCGATGCGCCCGTCGAGGCGAGGATCCTCGCTCGAGGACTTCGTGGCGTACTTGGCGACATAGGTCGCCACCTTGGCGGCCCGCTCGTCGCCGTGTCCGAGTATCTGGACGTCCATCTCCTTGCCCCAGCGGGCCGTCCCTCGTGCGTGGGACACCGACACCGAGCGGGCAGCCGCTGCACACGCCTCGGCCAGCTGCTCGACTCCGATGGGTGGGGAGGCGCCCTCGGGCCCGTCCGCCCGTACGACGGCGTGGAGGTGGACGACGCCCCGACGCTGGAACTCCGCCACCCGACAGAAGGAGAGACGCATGCGCCTGGCCGCCACGGCCTGGCTGACCCCGAGCGCAGAAGCCAACTGGCGGGCGAGATAGATCGTGGTGCGACGCCACAGCTCGGGCGTACAGGCATTGTGCAGCACGGCGCCGGCGTAGTCGTAGCAATCCGGGCACAGCGGCGTGCCGACCATCTCGTCGTTCGGCCGATGCCGTTGCGTGCAGACGTTGGGGTGATCGTGGACGCAACGACGCCGCCCCTGCCCACTGTGACAATCCCCAGCGGTCCTGATGGTGTGCACGGCACCAAAGCTGGGTGCGGTCAGGGTGAGAAAGACGGCAGGATTTCCGGCAACCGCTTCGGAGACGCCTTTTCCACCCTCGAGACCCGCCCGCACCAAATGGCGAGCATCGCCCCGGTAGACCTGGGCGCAGGCCGGGCAGCGCACCTCGCTGCGTGAGCCGCAAGCCTTGAGAAAGACCCCGTCGGGCAACGAGGCGCTCGTGTAGGTGATGTGGCGCCCATCGGCGTCGCTCGAAACGACATAGCCCCGCAGGCGGATCGGATGGCGACACCAGGCGCAGCCATCTCCTTGGGCCAGGAACTCATTGAGTTGGCCACGCCGACCGTGACGGACCAAGGCTTCGAGCATGGCGTGGTCTTGCGGATCCATGGCGACCAGGGTGGATCCACGGTGTGACAGCTCCAAGGGCCCATTTCTGCAAGAGCGAGTGCCAGAGGATGCCAGCGCGTACCCACGGATACCAGCGGATGACACGGGGCAGTCAAAGATTTTTCCAAGAAATTTCCGGCCCAGCTGAAGGTGAAGACGAAGGTCGCTGTTCAGCTTCATGCCAGCGACTGGGTCGACAGAAGTGCGGCGCTCTCGGAGTGCCAATGCCATCGTGATCGATCTGTGAGCAGTTTCTCTACCTGATCAAGACGCAGGGCCGTCGGCGGCGGCTCCGCCGCCGCCTCGGCCAGCGTGTGTCCGGGTGCCATTTGGGGCAGGTCGAGGCCATCCCGAAGCCGGGCCAGGGGTGCCCCACTCCGGCAATTATGGGACACCCGCGTCTGGTCCAGAACAAGCGTTGCAAGAACCCAAGCGCGTTTCGCTACCTCTCGCACACACCCTGCGCAGAGGGTCGTTTGTTGAGGTAGCCGAGAAATTTCGCTCGGCGGCGGTGAGTTTCGGAGGGCCAGGTGGTCTGCATGCGTAGGGATTCCAAATCGACATGGCGAAGTGGTTTCCCTTAACCATTCTGGAGGAACAGTGGACGCCCTATTAGCCGAAAATCTTGAGGTCCTCCCGACGAACGAGCGACGGTGGAAGGTCCTCATTGTCCTATGTGTCGCGGTGTTCGCGATCAACGTCGATACAACCATCGTGAACGTGGCCCTGCCGAGTCTCAGCAAGGAGCTGGGGTCCTCGACAAGCGGCCTCCAATGGGTCGTGGACGCCTACAACTTGGCCTTTGCGGCTTTTGTCCTGGCGGCGGGCAGCTTGAGTGACCGATTCGGTCGCAAGGGCGCCCTGATGTGTGGACTCATCATTTTCGGAGCCGCGACGACCGCTGGAGCCTTCGGAACGACAACCGGCCAGCTGATCGTGGCACGAGTCGCCATGGGTATCGGTGCTGCGATCATCTTTCCGAACACGCTTTCGATCCTCACCAACGTCTTTCATGACCGAACGGAGCGCGCCAAGGCCATTGGGGTTTGGGGAGCGACGACCGGCATCGCCGTGGCTTTCGGACCGATCATCGGCGGTTGGCTGCTGGAACACTTTTGGTGGGGAAGCATCTTCCTCGCCATGGCGCCAATTGCAGCTATTGCTTTGGTGCTTGTCGCCATCATTGTCCCGCCTTCTCGGGACCCGTCGGCACCAAAGCTTGACGTCTTCGGTCTAACGCTCTCTTCGATTGCAATGGGTCTTCTCATCTACACGATCATTGAAGCGCCAACGTGGGGATGGGGCAGTGCCGCACCGTGGCCGGCTTCGCTGGCACTGCTCTAGCCCTTATCACCTTTGTGCTCTGGGAACGCCGAGTCGTGGAGCCCATGCTCGACGTCGAGCTCTTCAAGAATCTCCGGTTCTCAGCGGGCAGTGGTGCGATCTCCGTCGCTTTCTTCGCGCTCTTCGGTTTCATTTTCCTGATCACCACGTATTTCCAGCTGATGCACGGTTACACCCCGTTTTCTACGGGCGTCCGATTGCTCCCTGTCGCATTTGGTATGGGCTTAGCTTCAGGTCTCGGCCCCGGTCTGGCCGTCAAGGTCGGCAACAAGCTCGTGGTAGGAGCGGGACTTGGATTATTGGCCGGCTTCTTGGTGTGGCTATCCACGGCAAGCGCAGACACGACCTACCTCCAAACCGTCGGTCAAATGCTCATGGGCTCCATTGCGATCGGACTGGCCACGGCGCCCGCCACGGAAGCCATTATGGGTGTCATTCCAAAGGCGAAAGCCGGAGTCGGCGCGGCCGTCAACGACGCCAACCGATTGTTTGGAGGGACGCTGGGTGTCGCGATCATAGGAAGTGTCTTCGTGTCGATCTATGTCCACGTGATCTCGACGTCTCGAGCTGCAACCATCATTCCGAGCGGTCTTCTTTCTCAGTCAAAGGCGTCCGTCGGCGCCGCGCTGATTGGAGCGCACAGACTGGAAGCGTCGAATCCGTCTGCGGCGAGCCTTTTGAGTGCTGCTACGTGCGCATGCGTTCTTCGACGGATTCCAGGTCAGTTGCCTTGTCGCTGCCGGAACTGCGTTTGTCGGCAGCCTCTTCGTTTTTGCTTTTCTCCCGGCCTATCCAACCCAATCGGCGGCTGACGAGGAGCTGGCCGAGCTCGTTCGGGAGGCGCGCGTCGAGGCTCATGACGCCAATTGACAGAACCCAGGTCGGGTTCGGAATCCGGCGGTCAGAGGGCCCGGATTCATGGGTCGCCGAGTTTGAGGTCCTCGGACTACGTCCAAGAGAGGTGTGTTGAAATGTCCAAGCCTGATTTGAACACGAAGACGGCGCTCGTTACCGGCGCTAGCCGTGGGTTCGGCCGGGCCGCTGTCCGCGCCCTCCACGATCGAGGCGCCAAGGTGGTCGGTGTAGCTAGAAATGTGGAGCAGCTCGAAAGTCTCCAGCAGGAACTTGGAGATGGATTCATCCCGATCACGGGGAATGCTTGCGAGCCCGAACTTGCAGAGCGCCTGATCCTCAAATTTCGCTCCCGACATCCTCGTACTCAATGCTGGAGCTACACCAACGGCGAGCCCCTTGCAGGACCAAACCTGGGAGACGTTTAGTGAGAACTGGAACGTCGACACTCGTCATGTGTTCAACTGGACGAAGAAGCGCTGAACGTCTCGCTTCTTCCGGGAAGCGTGGTCATCGCACTATCCAGCGGCGCTGCAATCGGAGGTTCGCCGTTGAGCTGCGGATACGCGGGCGCCAAGGCAGCCCTCCGCTTCATCAGCCAGTACGCATCAGGGAGTCCCACCAACGAAGCCATTCATTCACGGCCTACTTCCGCAGATCACGCCACCGACCGACTGGGTTGCAGCTCCTAGCCGGTTACAGCGAGGGTGTTGAGATTGAGGCGTTCATCAGTCGATTTGAGCCGCTGCTCACTCCAGAATTTGTTGGTCAAGTGGTAGTCGATCTGTGCATCGGCGATGACAGAGTCGAGCCAGATGGCCTTGCCTTTATGCTCAGTGGCGCTGGCCTCCGAGTTCTCAAGTGATCGATCCGGAGTGAATTCATGGTTGTGGCACCTCAAGATGAGTTTGAAACGCTTACTGATTCATTCCGCCGCTAGCTCCTAGCCCACTACTACCGACATGCTCGGCTCGATTCCAGACGCCGAAGACCAGGTCCAGGAGGTGTATATCCGGGCGTGGCGCTCGTTCGACCAGTTCGAGGGGCGATCCAGCTTGCGTGTGTGATGTACAAGATCGCTACTCACGTCTGTCTAACGGCCTTGGAGAGCAAAACTCGTCGGCACCTGCCATCCGATCTCCAGCCACCTTCACATGAGTCGAACCAACTGCCGGATGCAACCGAGTCGAGCGTGCGTTGGCTCCAACCATTTCCTGACTCATTGATAGCGGGCCCCGGAGACGATCCGGCAGCTCGCCATAACTCGAGGGCGGGTATTCGTCTTGCCTTCATCGCCGCGCTACATACTCTCTCAGCGTGCCAGAGGCCCGTGCTCATTCTTCGTGACGTCTTGTTTATCAAGGCGGTCGAGGTAGCCGAAATCCTGGATACGACAACCATTGCAGTGAACAGTGCCCTGCGCCGCGTTGCTCTCAACTGGCACAGAGTGGCGCGACGCAGGACGAGGTGCCTGAGCCGGAGATAGGGTTCTTCGCTCGTCGTCGACCCACACGTCGAAGCGTTCGAACGGGCAGACATCGACGCGCTTATTGACCTTCTTCGAGCGGACGTTGTGTTGCAGATGCCCCCTATCCCAACCTGGTTTACCGGTAGCGATGCAGTTTCAGGCTTCTTTGCGTTGCGTTCATGCTGAGGCCGCAATCATGGGCCATGCTTCCAACGCGAGCGAATGGACAAATCGCATTTGCCGTGTACGAGCGACTTCCGGGAGATTGCATCGCCGCCCATGGGGTGCACGTGCTTACGTTTCTCGGCGAGCGGATTGCTCGAATCACTGTGTTCAACGACCCCTCTCTCCTTACGAATTTCGGTTTTGCCACGGTGGCCGTCTGCTCGTCGAACTCCGCTATACAAGATTGAGTAGTCCGTCGTATCGAGCTCAGCGAGAGTAGTGGAGCTGAATCCACAGACGGGTGCATCAGATGCCCGATCCCCAATCGCTCTTCATCCGTTTCTGAGTCCCCCCAAACGCCGGATGGTGGAACAGGGATCACGAGGGAAGGTTCAGGTCGCTTCGACCCATGCCACTCGCCACTGGCATCCGTCCTGTTCGAAGTCGTCTCGCCATTCGAACTCAACCGAGCTGCCCTGAATCAGTTCTCGGAAGCCCTCGCCCCTACGTTTGAGAAGTGGACAAAACCAAGACCCGGCCGAGCCCGAGTCTAGACGGCTCCCCAGCCCTCTTCCGTATGCCAAAACGCCACACTTCCCAGCGACACAGGAGCAGACCCTATATTCCACTTGCCTGCCCCCGTTCGCCGGTTCGGGGCGGGGGGGTCATGCCTCACGGCCCGACGTAAAGCAGGTCGACACGACCCGAATCATGATCATGTTGGTAGACGACCGTGATTCCGGTGTCGGGGACCTTCACGCTTCTGATCTCCGTCGGTTGACCCTCGGCTGGCAGCATCGGGGTGGATGGAGCAGCCCAAGGCCTATCGGCCAACTCGGACGAGATCCAGTCGGCAACCTGTTTCCACAACCGGAATCCGGGATCGTCACGCTCTCCCCAGTCGTACAGAGCGCTGACGTCGCCGAGCGGCACGACTCAGGCAGATCGGCGGTGGTCAGCCTTCTCGGCGACCGATCGCCGGCGGTCCTCAATCATCTCGAGCATCGCTGGATCGTTCCGGATCTGCTCGGCACGCTCGTCAGTCTGCTGGTACCAGCCGGCAATCACCCGCATCACGCCGTCGTGATCTCCGGCCAGCCAAGCTTCCGTGGGCGTTCGACCACCGAGCTCTTCGTGCGTATTGGCGTTCCACCATTCGTCCGAGTCGCCCGAAGAGGTCGCAATCCGGTTCACGAGTTCGTCGATCGCAGCTTGGCGGCGGGCCTGCTCGATCTGACTCAGCGGCGACGAACTCACGAAATCAGGCTACTGGGAGGGTGTCTCTGGCGGATGGACAAACTGGCAAATATGCGCTCTCGACCATCGGGGTGTCGAAGGGTCAAGAGCGTTGCCTCAGATCGCCATCCCCGCGCTATCCCCGCGCGGCACCGAAGAACAGGGGATGACAGGGGATGCCAACGGCGACCGAGAAATATGGCCCAACCAGGAGATTTACCGAAACTCGCAGATCAGCGACTATTTCAAATTTCCGCCCTTCGGCGACTGGGGGTCAAGAGGTCCCGGGTTCAAATCCCGGCAGCCCGACTCGAAAGATGCAGGTCAGAGACCATGCCTCTCGGCCTCCTTGCGACGGAGTCTCGCCATCCTCGCGAAATCCGCGTGGCTAGGGAGTCGGGAGCCCTGTGAAATTCCGGTTCATGCTTGACAGCGTGGCTCCGGCTCCTGCCTGACACTTTCCGGACGCGGTTCCGGTACCTGGGCGACACTGGCTCCGGTACCTAGCTTGACACTCGTGCCCGAGAAGGGGTCCACCACCGGGTCGATGCCACCTCCTTCGCTGTTGACACAGTCGTCTTCGGCAGACGCGAAGGAGGCCGGTCATGTTGGTGGAGCTCAAGGTGGTCGAGCAGCGCTATCGGGCCGTTATCGATGCCCATGGACCGTATGGATGTGACCGAGGTGGTTCGGCTCAATGGCGTGGCCGCCAGACCGTGCACCTTTGGGTCCGTCGTTATGCATCTGGGGGGGATGGCGGCACTGGTCGACAAGAGCACCAAGCTTCTCAGCTGTCCGCATCAGATGGATCCGCCACCTCGAGGCCCGGGTTCTCCAGCTGTGTGACCTGCATCCAGGCTGGGGACGAGCGCACCATCCGCACCGAGCTGGATAAAGAAGGACACAGTCCGCTGCCCGGACTTCGGTCCATCTATCGCACTTTGGTGCGCCATCACCGCATCGATCCCACCAAGCGCAAGCGGACGCGCTCTGATTGCAAGCGCTGGGAGCGATCACGCTCGATGGAGCTCTGGCAGATCGACATCGTCGGGCGCTTTCACCTGGCCGACCGCACCGAGCTCAAGATGGTCAGTGGACCTCGACGACCACAGTCGCTTCCGTGTGTCCCGCCAGCTTGATTTTGCGGGCCACGGCCGAGCCGGTAAGTAGCCGCACTCGAGCACGCCCTCAAAGCCCATGGAGTGCCCGACCAGATCCTCACCGACAACGGCAAGGTCTTCACCGCTCGCTTCGGCCCCGGGCCTAGTCCGGTTCTCATCGACCGCAGTCTGCACGCTCAATGGCATCGTTCGCCTGCTCACCAAGCCCTTATTCGCCGACGACGACGGGCAAGGTCGAGCGTTTCCACAAACCCCTCCGCCAGGCGTTCTTCACCCCCAACGACTATCGCTTCGAGAGCATCGAGAAGGCACAAGAGGCCCTCGACGCCTGGGTGCACGAGTACAACACCGAACGTCCGTATCAATCGAACACGTCGCCCTGGCCCGCATTCGTCGCGATCCCGAAGACCCAGCCGACGAGTCGAGGGCTCAGACCGTTCCTGCTGTCGTGGCGCGTCCAGGGGACATCACGCGCTGGGGTCGACCGGAGCGGCGTGATCTCCCTCGGAGCGCAGCGCTCTCGCGTCGGCCCCACCTATGTCGGCGAGTCCGTCGAGGTCGTGGTCCAAAACGGCATCGTCGAGATCCTCCACGGCGCTGTGGGTCGTCGCTCGGCGTGGGCCCCGATCTTGGTTGTCCATGGTGACGTTGATCGGATACCGATCGAGGGTTCCTTGGAATGGGCAGCGTCGTTGCAGAACTCACGTCTGGTTCGCCTGCCGGGAGTGGGTCATTTCCCGTTCCTTGTGGCACCCGACGACCTTTATCCCGTCCTATCGCGTTCTTGTCAGAAGGCTGAAACCGACTGCCCCAGTCCGGTCTTGAGTGGCTGACCCGAACATCGGGGCGCTGCGGCTCCGCAGGACTCCACGGATATGCGGTTCATCCCATTGCAATGGGCACACCAGTTATTTTCTCGAAGTGTCCAACGAGGGCTCTTATTCCCTTGTCCCACGGCGGCCTTTGCGCTGGCGCGCTGGTGCCTTTCGAGAGGTGACGATACGGAAGGACGGCGGAGAGTTCTACAAGGCAGCGCAGAGCTTCGTAGATTTCGATGCGCTCCGGGGTGGTTTGGGTTCTTTCGCAGTATTGCTCTCTGATTCGCCGTGCCAGGTTCTTACCTGCCGCGTGGATTCCCTGACGTATCGGTGGTGGCGGAGGCAGCGGGGCCGGCATCATCGCCAGACCCGCGCACGCGAAGCCCAGATCGAGTGCTGGGTCACCAATTCCCGCCATCGTCCAGTCGACCAGGCCGGTGAGATGACTCTCTTGCATCAAGACATTGGCGGGCCACAAGTCACCATGGACGATCGACGGGAGGTCGACGGGGGTTGGTTCGTTGCTGTTCAACCAGGCCAAGGCATCTTTTGTACGGCGGCCACCGAACGCTTCGAAGTTGGCAGTGACGAATTCGATGTGCCTACGCACTGTGAGCTGTGTCGTTTGGATCCCACCCTTCGCTGCTGCGGCAAGTACCGGCGCGGGATCGACCTGGTGAAGTCGTTCTGCGACTTCCAAGAGAACCTTTGGCCATCGTAGGCAGAGTTTGGGGAAGTCGGGAACGAACTGGTCCGGGCGAACACCACGCAGAAATCCGCGACCGGGAAGACGTTCCATCAACACAAACATGCTGCCGAGCCGGTCCGGATCGCTGTCCGCCAAGATTACGCGTGGCGCCGGAAACTGCGCATCGGCGAGGCCGTCTTGGACGGCTTGTTCGAGCCGGGGCTGAATGGGGTCGGTGCCAGCGGCATAGAGGCGCAAGACCATTCGCCGACGGCACCCCTCGTTAGTCAGACTGAATCCATACACTTCCGAGAAGACCCCGCCGCTGAGTCGCTTCGGCCGTGACGAAAACGTCGCTTCGGGATCGTTGAAGTACGACTTCAGTAGCCGCAGCAGTTGGGCTGATCTGTCTGGGTTCAAGGGGTCTGTCTCTCGGTCCTTCGTATTCCTCGATCGTTGATCCTTGACGCACAGCCGATCCTATGGAGTCCAACCTGGCAAGGGCGTCCACGTTCGCCGGTTGCGGGCGCCACCGTTCCGGTTGTGGTGCGCTGGGTCAGAGGGGCAAGATTCTTACGTCGCCTTGCAACCATGGCGGTGATTCACGTGGGTGCCACCGAACGCCGAATCGGTCGGACTGCGGAGAGGGCCGGCGGTTTTGCCAATTATGGACGAAACGGCCGATATCGGACACGCCCTTTTGTCATGGGTTGTCGATGGGCGGCGCGACAGGTCTGCACTCTCGCCACATCAGCCACATTTTCGGCGCGCCGTTCGAAAGTTGCTTCGTGTCGATGACCTCAAATCCATGCCGACGGTAGAACGGAACGTTGCTCTCCCGGTGCGTCTCAAGGTAGGCGGGAAGACCATCGGTGTCGCACTGGCCCAGAACCGGGGCCAGGACTTTGGAGGCGAGTCCGCGCCTTTGCCAGTCGGGATGTGTCCCCAGACCTTCGAGGTACCAGTGAGGCTCAGATGGGTGCACTTCTGCCATCTCGATCAGGACGCCCATGGCAAGCTCGGCTCTCTCGCCGGCAGCTTCAGCGAAAGGCTCGGCCATCATTCGGATCTGCTCCTCGGAGAGGGCCCAGGCTTCTGGCGGCGCCCACGTCGCAGTGCACGCAGCATCATCGGTCGTGTAGATGCTTTCGTGGATCATCGAAGCCCAGATCAAGCAGTAGAACAACAGCGTGGCGCGCCGCTCAAAGTCGTCGGGAGGAAGCATCCAGGTAATCAACGGATCGAATTGGAATGCCCGCATTTGGACCTGGGCTATCTGAGGAAGATCGCTGAGCGTTGCCAGTCGAACCGTGGTCACTCGGTCAATGTAATTCGGCACACGATCCGGCACCTGCCCCCTAAACGATCCTCGCAGCCGGGTCGATGGGGCAGTTCGGCACCCTTCGGATACCCCAGACCCACAGTAAGTCCTTCTACGTTCGCAGAAAAACAGTAGCGTTTCCATCGATGTGGCGTTCCCGAATCGCCGTCGTTGCGGTCACGGTCGCCGTCCTCGGATTAGGACTGGCAGCCTTATTCAGTACCAGCAGCGGAACAAATCCGCCCAAGGTGGAGGTCGTCGGCTTGGCGAACCCGCCCGGTGGACTCACCGCCTGGCAAACGGAGATAACGATCCCGAATGTCAGAGGGGAGTCCGCTACTCAGGCCTCCCAGGCGTTCTTCTCGCTCGGGTTCCAGGTGGTCTACGGCGCGAGCATCGCAGAGCCCGGAGTTATACCGGGCACGGTTCTGGAGCAAACGCCCGCCGCTGGGTCGATGACGACGCTGGATGACACGAGCATTCATCTCTCGATTGCGGAATCGTCCGTCGGCAGCGTGCAAATCATCCCTCATCGCTCGGGTTAGATGTTCCGCCTTGTTTATGACGCGGTCCATGAAATTGGCGTCTGCCGGCATTCCGCGTCACCAGCACCGCCGCACAGATGCCCCCGGCCACCACAATGCCCATCCCGGTCACGAAGAACCGTCTCCTCAGCGTGAGGGATGGGCTGACGAGTCACCATCCTTTTCTCCCACCATCGGAGCCATCGTCAACAGCCGCCTACGGGACATTCGGGTGTCACCAGTGGCTTGATCACCTGGTGTCCCAGGAACGCCGGACCGGGACGCATCTGAACCTGGCTGACGGAACACCTCTCGCTCTTCTCCCCACCAAGGCTCGGTCACGAGACCTGGAGGATTCTGGTGGCAGGCGGAGAACCGGTGGACAACACGATCTCGACCAGCGAGGTGTGGAAAATCGAAGGTGTTCCGCAGATCGCCGTCCCTGCGGCGGCACCGAGGAGCAGGGGGGATGACTGCGGATGCCAGCGGCGACCAAGAAATAGCGCTCACCCAGGAGATTCACCGAAAGTCGCAGATCAGCGACAACTTCGAAAATGGCGTAAGAAGCCGGGGGGTCAAGAGGCCCCGGGGTTCAAATCCCCGCAGCCCGACTCGAAAGTACAGGTCAGGAGCCATGCCTCGGCCAGCGCGCGACGAAGTCTTCGATTGAGATCGACCGAGGTTCGGCGTTCTCGGAACGGTGCCCATGCCGTCGTGATCGATCTGCGAGCAGATTGTCTACCTGATCAAGACGCAAGGCCGGTGGTGGCGACACCGCCGCGGCCTGGGCCAGTGTGTGTCCGGGTGCCATTCCGCAGGTCGAGGCCATCCCCGATCCCCGCCCCATGGTGCCACCTGTCGGCACCGATTGGGTCACCCCAAGGTCTAAGTCTCTATCGCGACCCGATGGCAGACTCGGCTCATGGGGTCCATCGTCTGGGGCAGAGAAATCGCAGAAGTGTATGACGCGACCTACGCCGCGATGGAGGAGCCGTCAGTGGTCGATCCTATGGTGGACCTCCTCGCCCAGCTGGTCGGCGACGGTGCTGCCCTCGAGTTCGCTGTCGGCACGGGCCGGCTTGCCCTGCCGCTGAGCGCACGCGGGATCCCCGTACATGGCATCGAACTCTCGCCTTACATGGTGGAGCAGCTCCGGGCCAAGCCAGGCGCCGATGCAGTCACGGTGACGATCGGCGACATGACGACGACGCGCCTGTCCGACCGTTTCGAGCTCGTGTACGTGGTCGCCAACTCGATCATGAACGTGACGACCCAGGAGGAACAGATCGCGGTGTTCTCAAGTGCGGCCGCCCACCTGGTCCCTGGTGGGCATTTCGTGATCGAGTTGATCGTCCCTCAGCTTCGCCGAGTTCCCCCGTCTGAAGTGGGCTGGGTCTTCAGATTGGATCCCGACCACGTCGGCATCGAGACGTACGACGACATCGTGGGTCAGGTCGCATGGTCTCATCACTGGATCGAGGTCGACGGTCGTCTGGTTCGTCACTCCGCTCCGTACCGGTACATCTGGCCAGCCGAGCTGATCCTCATGGCGAAGATGACTGGATTCGAACTCCAGGATCGTTGGGGGAACTGGGAGCGATCGCCGTTCACTTCGGAGAGCGCGAGTCAGGTCGCGGTCTTCGTCAGCTCGGCACATGGGCTCCAGGAGTAGCCCAGTAGAACTCGGGCAGTTGGGCTGCATGTCCCTATCCACGGTGGGACAGTCCGACACCATGCGACAGTGACGGAACGGCCACGTGATCCGGTGACAGTTCTGACCTACGCTTCGTTGCTACGAAAGCGGGGTTTCGACGTGCAAGGCGACGTATCGATTGAGATCCTGGCGGCTCCGGAGCTGGTCTATTCGGTTGTAAGCGACCTGACCCGGATGGGCGAGTTTAGCCCTGAATGCCGCAAAGTGGACTGGCTCAGCGGAGGCGGGCCGACTCCGGGCGCTCGCTTTGTCGGCCACAATCGAGGGGGCCCAATCCGCTGGTCCCGAGAAGGACGAGTCGTCACGGCCGAGCCAGGAAAGGAGTTCTCGTTCACGACCGAGTGGCGTGGGCACGACTCGACTGCGTGGACGTACCGGATGAAACCAACCGCTGGCGGGACAAGCTTGACCGAGTCGTACGAAGCGCTCTGGGCCCCCTGGTGGATGCACGCGGTGGACGCGGTGACCTTCCGGAACAAGCAGCTGAAGCAACATATGACCAAGACTTTGCATCGACTGAAGAAGCTCATTGAGTCGATGCCCCCAGCTAACGGAGTTACGGCCGGTAATGGCTGATCCGGAGACAAGAGCGGGAGATAATTCGACGGATCAATTCACGGAAATGGCCTGGATCAAGTTCTTGGGGATCGAACCGCTTGACGCGGGCGAAGGACGTGCGGTGATCCGACTTGATCCCGAGCCGGTCCACCTCAACCACAACGGCACGGTGAATGCCCCGATCCTCTACGCCCTCGCCGAAGTTGCAGGGGCAGGAGCCGTCGTTGCGGGCATGTTAGAACTCGCGGCACGGTCTTACACAGTGGTCAAGCGCGGCGTCGATCGAGTACCTGGCGCCAGCACGGGGAACGATCACTGCAACCGGCGAGATCTCCATCAAGAGCTACGAAGCGGCGCGGTCGTTGGTGGAGGCAGGCAGCGCAGCCGAGGTCGAGGTACCGGTCGAGGTGTCTGACTCGTCCGGATCCGTGGTAACGCGTTGCGTCCTGGTGGTGTCGGTACGGCCTCGGCGATCGTAGACGAATAGGTCGAGGATCCGGCAATCCCATCGCGCAGGCCGATCATCGAACCCTGTTTCCGCCCGCACGTCTTGTGCACCGTCAAACTTGGTGCCAGGAAGACCACTTCGTTGATCGTCTGTCCCGGCGCCTCGAAGGCGACCTCGCAATCTCGATCCAGCCAGTGGTCCTGCAGAGCGAAACCGCGGGTTGAAGCCCACACAACAACATCAGGCATCGGGGCGGGGCCCTGGGACACGATGTGACTTCTCGCCTGGTCCGAGACCTTCGCATCTCTTCCCTGTCGGCGTACACCGGGATCCACCATTAGTCGAGCATGACTCCGACTCGGCGGTCGATCTCGGCGGTACGGACCAGATCCATTACCGCCCGATTGCTCTATCATTTGTCGCCATGCATCGGGCACCGGCAGACACTCCAGCGAGCGGAGACGCCGAGGCCATTGGCGCCATCGTGTGCCGTCGTTGCCCGTTTCTGCCATGAATCGGGCGGGCCAGTCGCAACAAGGTTGGTTCTTCCCTGGCTAGAAGGAAGAATCCACACTGCGTACGGGGTGTTGTCGGGTGTCCGGTCAAAAACGACCCGACACCAACCGCCCCAGTCCCGGCGTTCTCCAGGTGAGGTGGGACATTCCGTCGGCGGTGAATCTTCCTCTCGGGGATGATCACGGAGCCTGGGGGTGGATCGTCTCACCCCGGGCCAACATCTCGACAAACTGGCCAATGCGCCTGGAGCGGGTTTCGGGTTTCTTGGCGTTTCCGATCCTGTAGAGGATGGCGTACCGATTTGCACTCGTGAGCGTCTCAAACATTGCCTTTGCGCGAGGACTGGTGCTCAGGGCAGTGGCGAGATCCTCCGGCATTTCGATGCTGGCTTGCCCCGCGTAGGCGGCCTTCCATCGACCGTCCTCTCTCGCCTGCCGCACCTCGTCTTCGCCGGATCGATGCATTCGGCCGGTGGCCATCAGCCTTTCAGCGATGGCAGCGTTCCGTTGAGACCACGGGCTGCGAGTTTTTCGAGGCGTGAAGCGTCGTCGGAACGTAGCGCTATCACGACGCCCCAATTGACCGTCAATCCAGCCGAAGCAGATCGCCTCGTCAAGAGCCTCGTCGTACGAGACGGTTGTTGGATCGACCGTGCCCTTCTTGGCCAGCACCAGCCAGACACCCAGTGAATCGCCGTGATGGGCGCTCAACCATCTTCGCCATTCGCCGGCGTCCCTGACCATGAGCTCTGGGAGATCCACGGCGTTCACCGTATCCCCCGTGTGCGTACGGGTCGGGAGTGGCCAACAGCGGGCTATCGAGGCTGCCGCTGTGACGATGCACGGAAACCCGGCGCGTGACGCAGAGGCGTTCGTCATTGCCGCAGTAAGGGCGTGGGTGGGCCGAAGGGAACGGTCACCGACTCAGTGCCGGTCACGCCCCATCACACAACCGACGAGGCCGCGCTGCGGAGGCGTGAGGGCGACGCGCGCGGCGCACAGGGCGTGCTGGCCGGCCGTGAGCAGATCGCCGAGACTTGCCCTTGGACGGACCGCGTGTTCTTGCAGACCGTCAGCGCAGGCCGACTTGCCCGCCCCTCCCGGCCGTCACGCCAGGAACCATATTTTGGCGGTTTGCGATGTAGGGCATTCCGGTCGGGGTGAAGGCAATCCGCGCCGCGGCAAGCCTCGGGAGAGCCAAGGGGTAGTAGAGCCCGTGCGGCGTGTAGAGCATCCACGTGACGCCGTTCTGAGAGTAGACGGACTCTTCACCCGGTTCTGCACCTTGAATGTTGGATCCGAGCCACGGGCCGGAGAACGGCGACGTGCACGGTCCGCCGGCACCTTTGCAAAAAGCAAGGCCGATTCCGTGGCCAACTGACGAAAAGAAGAGAACGTATCGGTTGCCGACGTGGACCATGTCGGGAGCCTCTATGAGTTGTCCCTCCCACGGGAGGTCGTTGGCGAGAAGCACCGAGGTCGAGCCAATCAGAGTCCGCCCGTCGGGGGCCAGACGCTGGGCGTAGAGGTAGGTGGTGGCCATGTCCGTAGTGACGGCGTTGCCGTCGTCCTTCCAGTACAGCCACTCCTGGCCGTTCGGGGTGACGAGAGTGCGAGGATCGATGTCGCCGTACTCCGAGGTTTGGCAGATGGTGGGGGCGGTCGAGCGCGAGGTGAAGGGCCCGGTGGGCGTCGTCGACGTCGCAACTCCGATGCAGCGCGGTTTATTGCCGTTGGGAAGCACGTAGCCCGCGTAGAGACCCGAGAACCACATCACGTAGGTCTTTCCGACTTGGCGGACATCGGGCGCCCACAGCCCGGAGTTGGGCTCCGCCCACGTGGGTAGGTTCGGCATCGCGTCTCTCAGGGAGTGGAACTTGCCCATAACACGGTAGGTGCGCTCCGGCACGTGCAATTGGCCCGGCCCACCTGCGCCGCTCGAATACATGTAGTCGAGCTTGGAGGTAGACAGAATGTATGGGTCCGAGATCAAAGTTTTCGTCTGCGCGAATGTCTGGCCGGTGGACACGTTGCTGGCCGGAGGCGGATTGGGCGTGACCGGAAGCGTCCCCTGGCCCGCGAAAGACAGAACGGCGGCTACGCCGACAACGGCCACGAGCGCCACTGCTGCCGCGGTCAGCCACACCCACCGCCGGTGGCGGCGGCGTGGCTCCTCCTCGAGAGGCCGGACTCGTTCAAGGGTCGTAATTGCGATCCCGAGAAGATAGCGGACGTGGCTGATAATTGGAGGGAAGGCCTGGTTCTCGCTGGAGGTAAATCTGTTTCATCAGGGCTGAAAAGAGTTCCAGGCCCGAGTCGGTGCGGTCCCTTGGTCCGACAGCGCCTCGGTTGGGCCGGAGCGTCCATGACGAGGGAGAGGTTGTCCAGTTGTGCGCATGAATCGAGGCGATGGTCCTTGGCGTGGTGCCAGCAAGAAGGTGGGTCTCGGCCGTCCGTCAGAAGACATCAACCGAGAAGGGGAGCCTCCTGGAGAAGAACTATCGGACCACGACAGGCCGCGAGGTCAACGATCCGATAGGTACCCGGCCCAAAGACGCCGAGGCCTCGACCCGCTCGCGCTCACCGGTGGGGCGACGGATGACCACCCTTTGACGGCGCCAGCGGTCTCGACGGGGACACCCCTGAGGAGGGCCCGCTTCCGGCGATCGTGGGCGAAGCGTGTGGAGGAGCCGTCGTGTTGGCCCTGTCGCCATGGGAGGCCCGATGACGACCCGGGCCCGGCAGGCTGCCCAGACCTGCAAGCGGCCAGCACGATCGCCAGTGTCGCCACCATCAGAGGGCCGAACACGGCCGTCCGCCTCCACCGTCTTCTCTCCATGATGACTCCGCTTCCACCACAATCACTCGAAGAATTGGCTGCTCCGCGTCATCGACCGCGTCGCGACATTCATCGGTGACGGTGTTCGCGGGGTTGCACCCTCTCAGACGCCGGCGCATCAGCGAGGCTTCGCGATGAGTGCAATTCCATCGAAGGAGTGGTGCCGGAACCATGCGTTGTGATCGCAAATGTGACAAAAGTCACTACCCGCAGGACCTTCGTACTTTGCGCGGAGTGTGAAGGTTGGTGGGGTCGATCTTCCGCAATTCGTCGTAGTAATTCGGTCCTTTTCCAACTACGGTTGTGAGTGAATTGTCGAGCTTGTACTCGACGCGGGACGAAGACGCGTGAGCGTGAGGCGGAAGGAAAAGGGGCACAAATGTCTTCAGCACGTCGTAATTCTGGCGGTCGATTCGCGACCAGATCTTGGATTGGGGTCCGAGCGCTGATGGCGATCGCCGCGATCGGCACCATGACCGGAGTGGCTGCGGTGGGCTTCGTCGCCACCGCTGGCCCAGCCGGAGCGGCGGCATGCTCGGGTGACACATGGACCAACTCGAGTGGTGGGTCCTGGGACACGAATGGAAACTGGAGCCTCAACGCGCCTCCAGGAGCGGGTACGGCGGCCTGCATCACGGCTCCCGGGTCCTACACCGTGACGATCGGAAACGAAGCGATCAGCGCCGGAGCGGTCACCTTGGGTGGTTCCGGTTCGACCCCCATCCTTGCGATCGGCAACAGCGGCAGCGGCGAGCCGGCGGTGACCTTCGCCAGCGTCACCAACACCGCTGGAAGTGCCCTCAACTTCAACTGGGGCGGCACGCTGACCGTCACGGGGGCGTTCACGAACGCGGGCACCGTTGACGAGTCGCTCAACACGCCCGGCACGTTCAGCATCGGGAGCTTCGACAACCAGGGCCTCTTCCAGACCGGGAACGGAAGCACCTACACGCTTCCATCGTCCAGCTCGACCTTCCTGAACGACTCAGCGGGCACACTTGATGTGCCAAGTGCCACCTCGCTCACGTTCTCGAGCCCGGTCGGCGACACCGGGACCGTCACCCAGGACGGGATCGTCGAGAACGCCGGCTCCCTCACAATCGAAGACGAGCTCTCCGTGGCGGGCGGCAGCATCTGTGGCACCGCTCCGCAGGTAGGCGTCGACGGCGGTTCGATCGGAACCTTGCATTTCGCGGCGACGGTTTCAGCCGGCACTTCCTGTGGTAGCGGTGTCGAGACGGACAACATCGACATCGCCAACGTCTCGAGCAACGGGACACTCAGCGGAAACATCCCGTCGGCGTACACGGTGGTCATCGGAAACAGCGGGAGCTCAGTTGCGAACATCTCGGTCTCAGGGGCATTGACGAACTCCGGGACGCTCGAGCCAAGCGACCAAACCACCTTGACGGCCACCTCGAACCTGACCAATGTCGGAACCATCGAGGTTCCCGATACAGGGTTTGCGGGCGCAACCTTCGTTCTCTCGAACTTCACCAACAACGGTTCATTCGACATCGATGCGTCTTCCACCTACACCATGCCGACCTCCGCTTCGACCTTCACGAACGGCTCGGGCGGAGCCGTTGACGTCCTGACCGGCATGACGTTCACTGTTTCCAGTCCATCCGGGAGCATTGGAACCTTCACCCAGGACGGGGTCATCGACCTCGTCGCCTCGAACGCGTTTACGGTCTCCGACGCCGTCGTCGTCGATGGAGGCAGTATCTGCGGGGCGCCGCTCGAGATCGGCACTGACGGCGGATCCATTGGCTCCCTCACCTTCGCGGCGTCAGTCGGATCCGGCTCGTGCAACTCTGGGTCTCTGAAGGACAACATCGACTTTGCCAACGTGTCGACCAATGGAACACTGGCCGGAAACATTCCCGCCTCCTACACGGTCGAGATGGGTAATGGTGGATCGTCGGAAGCAAATATCACCTTCATGGGGCCGATCACGAACTCCGGGACGCTCGAGCCGGGTTGGGAGGGGACCTTTACGGACACTTCCACCCTGACGAACAAGGGCACCTTGGAGGTTCCTGCCAGCTCGTTCGCCAGCATTTATGACTTCACCAATCTGGTGAACAAGGGCAAGTTCACCGTCGATGCTCCCGTAACCATGAACCTGTCCAGCACGGGCGCGATCAGCAATACCTCGACCGGGACCATCACGGTGGCGACTGGTCAGTCCCTGGCCATCTCGAGCACCGCCAGTCCTCAGGGAACGGTCTCTCAAGACGGGATCATCGACAACAAGGGCACAGTGAACGTCGAGGCCCCCGTCTCCATCTCGGGCGGCAGCATCTGCGGCAACAGGGTGAACGTGGGTCTTGACGGCCAGGCCAGTCAAAGCCTGACGTTCGTCGGTGCGGTGGTTGCCGGTCCGGCGTGTGCCACCGGTCTGGCGTCCGATCAGCTGTTCATGGCGAACATCGCGGGCACATTGAACGGGAACGTGCCAAAGGGGTACACCGTCCTCATTGGTGACGGCGGATCTTCGTTCGCCCACATCACGTCGAACGCGACGACGAACGGCGGGGTGTTGAATGCGGAAGACGGCGCCACGTTGACCTTCACCGGCTCGTCGTTCACCAACGCCGGCACGCTCGGGATCCCCTCCAATCCGTTCACCTCCACCGAGTTCGTCTTCGGCAGCAGCGTCACCAACTCGGGAACGATCCAGGCGAAGGCAGGTGGGACTTTCGTCCTTCCGTCGGGTGACACCCTGACCAGCGCCAAGAAGATGAAGATCGCCGGCACCGGCACCGTGCTGCACATCACTGGCTCGCTCAACAACACGAAGGTGCTCCAGATAGCAGCAGGCGATGCGGTTGACGTCACGGGCACGTACAGCCAGTCCTCACTGGGCACGTTCAAGCCTGGACTCGCGAGCTCTTCGAGCATCGGCGTGTTGAACGTCAACGGCACCGCGAGCATTGCCGGGACGGTCTCGGCGAAGCTGGCTGCCGGGTTCCACCCTTCGGTCGGTGCCACCTGGATCGTGCTCAAGTCCGCCGGGCTCGGAGGGACGACCTTTGACACGGTGTCCGGGACTTTCTCTGCGCAGTACGTTTCGAGCGACTCCAACGTGCAGCTGACGTTCACCTAAGGCTGAGATCCGAATCATCCATCCGCGGGCATCGCCCGCGGCACTCCGTGCATCGCGTTCCCACCCCGGGTTCTGATCGTTCGATCGGCCCCGGGGTGGGACCCGACATCATCACGCCGGAGAAGTGCGGTCCTGTGCCAAGGACGGCCTTCGGCGCGGCGTGAGTCCGCCCGCGAGATGGACTGGTCCAAGAGGGTGACGTCGTGTCGGAGCACCTTGACGTCGCTCCGTCCGCCGTCGCCTTATTCGTATCCCTGGGTAGGCGTGGCCCGAGGGGCTGGCGTCAGTCCGGGCGGGAGTTCCCGGTATCGCTTCGATCCCGGTGTCCTCGTCCCAGTCATCCCTGACGTCACCATCACGATCGTCAACGACGGCTCGACCTCGGGGATGGCCTCACACGTGAAGAAATGGTCAAGGGCCGAGGCCCGCAAGACGGAGCCCCTCGCTCGGGAGGACCGGCTTATGCTCGGGCGTCATGGCCTCGACGCCCTTCGATCCCGACCTGCGGCGTTTGGCGGCCGTACTCCCGCGCGGCGGGAGCGGGCGAAGGATGCTTCCCCTGATGCGTCGACTGGAGCCGCTGATGGAGCGTCGGTCGGCACCCAGAGGGGTCGAGACCGAGACTGTCGGCTCAATCAGGATCCGCGTCCATCACCCTCCGGGGCCCGCGTCCACCCCGTACCCCGCCGTCCTCTGGATCCATGGGGGCGGCTTCGTCATGGGGAGCCCGACACAGGACGACGCGGTGTGCCAGGTCTTCGCTCAAAAGCTCGGAGCGCTGGTGGCTGCGGTGAGCTACCGAAAAGCTCCGGAGCACCCGTTCCCGGCTGCGCTGCACGACTGCCACGACGGGTTGGAATGGCTGGCCAAACGGGGCGACGTGGACGCGACCCGGATCGCCATCGGGGGAGCCAGTGCCGGCGGGGGACTGGCGGCGGCCTTGGCCCTGCTCGCCCGCGAGCGTGGGGTGGTCATGCCGCGCTTCCAGCTCCTTTCGTACCCCATGCTCGACGACCGGACAGTCCAGCGCACCCGCGTCGACGAGCGGTACTTGCGGCTGTGGAACTGCGAGGCGAACCGGTTCGGCTGGACTTCGTATCTCGGCGGGGAGCCCGGTGCCCCGGCTGTCAGCCCTCTGGCCGCACCCGCCCGCGAGGAGAACCTGTCCGGCCTCCCGCCCGCATGGATCGGCGTCGGCACCCTTGACCTGTTCTTCGACGAAGACGTGGCCTACGCCAAACGGCTGCGCACCGCCGGCGTGCCCTGCGATGTGCACATCGCCGAGGGCGCGTTCCACGGCTTTGACTCGGTGGCACCAAAGGCTGGCATCACGCGGGCCTTCCGGATCGAGCAGGTGCAGGCGTTGGCGTCCGCACTCAACGTCGTGGGCTGAAGCGAACCTCACCGAAAGAACACGACGCCGGCAGGCTCAACACGAGAAGCGGTGGCCAGTTCGCTCGCCGGCGTGTGGCCGACGGCCTGGGCCGTCCTCCGGCGGGCACTGCCGCAGGAATTCAAAGCGGCTCGTGCCATCTTCGACAGGTCGTCCGACGGAGGCGGGTACGTGGTGGTCACTGCGGCGGGCAAGGTCTCGGCCTTCGCGGCCGAGGGGGGCCACCAACCGTCACATTTGTCCAGTTTGGCCTCTATGGTGGGGCGGACGACCCTTCAGGGAGGAACGATGGGCATCTTCCAGCGGGCACACGACATCGTGCAGGCCAAGACGAACAAGGCGCTCGACGCGGCCGAGAAGCCGGACGAGATGCTCGACCTCTCCTACGAGAAAATGCTCGAACAGATCACCCAGGTGCGGCGAGCTCTGGTCGACCTCGCGGCGTCGAAGAAGCGCCTCGAGCTCCAGGAGGAGCAGTTCACGCACACCATCGACCATCTGCAGGACCAGGCCAAGCAGGCGCTGCAGGCCAACCGGGAGGACCTGGCCAAGGAGGCGCTGGCCCGCAAGGCGGCGGCCCAGCAACAGATCGACGAGATGGAGCCCCAGCGCCAGCAGTTGGAGGAGGAGGAGAAGAAGCTCACCACGACGCTCGACGCCCTGCAGAAGCGGGTGAACGACTTCCGCACGCAGAAGGAGACGCTCAAGGCCCAGTACACCGCGGCCAAGGCCATCTCGACGGTGGACGAGAGCGCAGCGGGGATCTCGAAATCCTTCAACGACTCGGGCGCGTCGCTCCAACGGGCCCAGGACAAGATCGCCACCATGCAGGCCCGCTCGGGCGCCCTCGACGAGCTGCTCGAGTCCGGTGTGCTCGAAGATGTCGGCGGTGGCACCGACGACATCCAAAAGGAGCTCGATCAGGTGGGCACCGACGCCCAGGTCGACAACGAGCTCGCCGCGCTGAAGGCGCAGCTCGGAACCGGCGCCCCGCCGGAGCCAGACGCCCTGGCGCCCGCCGCCGAATCTGAGGGCGCCGCACCCGCTTCCTAGCTGGTCCCCTCGACGAACCGGGCCACGACGTCGGCCAGCTCGAGGCCGCGGTCCTCCTGGAGGAAGTGGCCGGCACCGGCGACGGTCACGTGCGCTCGCCCCGCCGCACCCGGGATCCACTCCGCCAACACCTGCGCCCATCCCGCCGTCCCGGGGTCGCCGTCCGAGAACGCGGTCAGCAGCGGCAGACCCGAGGCCCGCAACGCCTCGACGCTGCCTCGGTTGATGCGGGCGCACTCGCTGCGCGGCGTCGTCCCCATCAGCGCCGGGAACCGGCGGGGTCCGGCCGCGTAGGAGTCGTCGGGAAACGGGGCGTCGTAGGCGGCCAGGACGCCCTCGGGCACGTCCGAGACGGTCGCCCCCTGTACGAACAGGCTCGGACGGAAGGGCGCCAGGTCCTGGGTGAGGCGCTGGTAGTCGAGCAGCATCTGGGCGACGGTGACCGAGCCGTCGCCGTTGTCGTGCACGGGCCAGGCCAGTCGACCGGCCAGAGAGGCGTCGGCGGTGTGCAGCGCGGTGTTGGCCGCCACCACGCCACGGGCCAGCACGGGCCGAACCGCCAGGGCACCCAGACCGATGGGCCCGCCCCAGTCCTGGACGACGAGGGTCACACCCTCGAGGCCGAGGGCCTCGGTGAACTGCGCCGTCCAATCCACGTGGGCCTTGACCGAATGGGCCGTCGGCGCCGCCGGCTTGTCCGAACGGCCGAAACCGATCAGGTCGGGGGCGACGGCCCGCAGCCCACGCTCGACCAGGCGGGCCACCACGCTCCGGTAGAGGTAGGACCACGTCGGCTGGCCGTGCAGCAGCACGACGGTCTCGGAGGCGCCCCCAGCTCCCTCGTCGACGTAGTGCATGCGCAGGCCATCGGGCAGTGTCACGTAGCGGGGTTCGAAGGGACATCCGGGCAGGTCACCGAACCGTGCATCGGGCGTGCGGAGCACCTCCATGGCGCTCAGTGTGCCCCAACCCCGCGACTCTGCTGGACTCCGGGCCCGTGAGCGAGCGCAGAGATGTGGTGGTGGTCGGGGGTGGGCTGGTCGGCGTGACCCTGGCCTACGAGCTGGCCTCCATGGGTGCAGGCGTCACGGTGGTCGATGCCGGCAGTCCCGGTCGCGCCACCGCAGCTGGGGCGGGGATCCTCTCGCCGGTGACCAGCATGGAGGAAGATCCCGCGTTGTGGCCCTTCCTGCGCGGGTGCGGTGCGCACTATCCCGGACTGCTCGAGCGCCTGGCCATCGACGGCGTCGACGTGTCGGGCGCCGCCTACGGGCGCTGCGGAATCCTCTCGGTCAGTCTGCGCCCGCACGAGGACGAGTGGTACGGGCCGTTCGCCGAGATGGTCGACCGGCGCTCACCCGGCCAGGCAGTCGAGATCGCGCCGGAGGAGGCCTCGGCACTCTTCCCGCCGCTGGCTCCGGTCCACCGGGCGCTCCACGTCCCGAGCGGGGCCCGGGTCGACGGGCAGGGGATGGAGGGCGCCGTCCGGGCCGGCGCCGAGGCGCGTGGTGTGAATTTCGTCGCCGGTACCGTGACCGGTCTGGAGGGCGGCGACGGTCGCGTCACCTCGGTGCAGGTCGACACGCTGGGGCCCGTCTCCTGTGAGACCTTGGCCGTCGCCGGCGGGGCCTGGACCTCGGCCCTGGGGGAGTGGCTGGCCTGCCCACTCCCCGTCGGCCCTACCAAGGGCCAGATCGTCCATCTCGGCGTGGACGATGCGAGCGGCGACTGGCCCATCGTGCAGCCCCTCCTTACGCACTACCTGGTCCCGTGGCCCGGTGGGCGGGTCGCCTGCGGTGGCACCTTCGAGTCCGGCGCCGGCTTCTCGACGACGGCCACCGCAGCCGGGTTGCACGAGCTCCTGCGCGAGTGCCTGGTCGTGGCGCCGGGACTCTCGGAGGCCAGGTACCTCGAGACCCGCGTCGGCCTGCGTCCCACCTCGCCCGACGACCACGCCCTCGTCGGGATCGTCCCCGGCTGGTCCAATGCGTTCGTGGTGACCGGGCACGGGGCCAACGGCCTCCTCCAGGGGCCCTACTCGAGCCGGCTGCTGGCCCACGCCATCACGGGCAGCGCACCGCGAGCGGACGAGCCTCCGCTTCCGGTCGGGTTCGACCCGGTCCGGTTCGCCTGACCATCCCACCCGGGCCCGAACGGGTCCGTGAGAATCGATCCGTGAACGGGACCCTGCATCGCAAGGACCAACAAGACGTGGAGGCCACGGTCGAGAACGTCCAGGCCGCCCTCGCCGGCACAGCCTTCTTCTGGCTCGATCTCGACGACGAGGCCCACGACGGCAGCGTGGCGGACCTCCTGACGCAGCAGTTCAAGTTCCACCCCTTGGCCGTCGAAGCGTCGCAACGATTCGATCAGCGGCCCCGTATGGATGACTACGACGATTTCGTCTACCTGGTGGCGCGTGGGGCCGATCCCGATGGAAAGGCGGACGCGGAGGTCCACTGCTTCTGGACCGATCGCTACATCGTGACCGTCCGTCGGGGGCAGTGCCCGGCCATCGCCGAGGTCCACGAGCGCTTGCTGCGAGCCCATCACTCCCAGGACGTCGACGCGCCCCAGCTCGTGATCGTCTACTTCGTGTTGAGCGCGCTGGCCGACAGCTTCTTCCCTTACCTGTCCGCCTTCGACGACCGCATCGACTCACTCGAGGACGACATCCTCAAAGCGCCGACAGAGGCACAACTGGGCGAGCTCTTCACCATGAAGCGTCAGCTGATGGCGATGCGCAAGGTCGTGGCGCCCCAGCGGGACATGATGAGCAGCATCAATGCCGGTCTGGAGGACGTGCCGGGGATGACGAACGAGGCCGGTCGGTACTTCCGCGACCTCTACGACCACATGATCCGCCTGGCCGACTACATCGACAACTACCGGGACCTGCTCTCGAGCGTCATGGATACCCACCTCTCGACGGTGTCGAACCGGCTGAACGTGGTGATGAAGCAGCTCACCATCATCGCCACCGTTTTCTTGCCGTTGACCTTCCTGACCGGGTTCTTCGGCCAGAACTTCGCCGCACTGGTGCACTTCATCGCACCGGCCTGGAGTTTCTGGGTCTTCGGTCTGGGGATCGAGTTGGTTGCGGTGATCTCCCTCTATCTCATGTTCCGCCGCCGGGGGTGGCTGGGCGGCCCGACCGTCTGACGCCGGGTCAGACCATCACCTCATGGGGCGCACAGCCCGGACGGGTTCGAGTCACCCATCGGCTTGCACGTGTTGGCGCTCCAGGTGTTGCCCGAGCCCGCGTCCTCGATGTCGAAGCGGAGGTCCTTCTTCAGCTTGTTCCCGGTGAACGTGTTCGCCGTCGAGAGGGTGTCGGAGTGGATGCCGTCCCCCCCGTTCTTGTTCGACGTGTTGCCCGTGATCATGTCTCCGGTGGAGGCAGTCGACACGGTGCCGCCCGGGCCGCCGACGTAGATCCCATCGACCTTGTTGTTGCTCGTCGTATTGCCGTTCACCACGGTGTTGCTGGTACTGAAGAGCGAGATCCCGTTGTCCGCCCCACCGGTCACGGTATTGTCCATGATCGTCACGGGATTCGATGTGCTGTCGAGGTCGATCCCGTCGCCGAAGCCGGCTCCACCCGGGACGTTGTCCGACCCGTCGGTCACGGTGTTGCCCGAGATCGTCCAGGATTGCTCAGGTGGACCTGTGGTGTCCGCGGCCAGATACGCATTGAGGTCGTTGGCCGACAGTGTGTTGTCCGTCACGCTCAGCGTTCCGACACCGAAGACGAGAAGGCCGCTCGCCTCCGTGTCCGACTGGGTGTAGGAGTTGGCGGTGACCTGATCGTCCGTGATCGTGCCCCCAAGCGCGTCGGCCAGCTGGATCCCGTTCTGCGCGATCATGCTCGTCGGCCCGATGCCGCTCACCGTCGACCCCGTGATGCTGCACGTGGTGCCGGCGTCGTCACAGGTGACTCCGTTCTTGTCGTAGTTGGTCACGGTGTCGGTCGTCATGGTGACGTTGGACGTCTGGCCCGAGTCCGAGGCCACGTACACGCCCAGGCCGTCCTGGCATCCGAAGTCGTCCTGGGGCAGGACCACGTTCTCGATGGTGTCGTTCGACATGGTGCCCGAAGCGTCGTGGTAGTAGACGCCCACGTAGTCAACCGAACAGTCGGTGAACTGGCCGCTCGCATTGGCGCCGTTAATCGTGAGGTTCTTCAGCTTGGCGGTGACACCAGGCGTCACGTCCACGATGGCGAACTGCGATTGCGAGCTGTCCGTGTCGGTGTCCGACGCGGGCAGGGACGTTGGGTTGACGACGGCACGCTTCCCAGTGGTGGGTCCGGCGATGGTCACGTCGGTGTTGATGACCAACTGCTGGGGGTAGGAGCCCGACGCAACCTCGATGGTCGAGTCTTCCGTGGCCTGTGTCAGCGCGTAGGCGATGGTCTGGCACGGGTGACTGGACAGGCGACACGTCCCGGTGTCCCCGCCGCTGGTCGCGTTGACGTAGAGCTTGCCTCCGCTCGACGCACCGGCCGACGTCACCGGAGCCATGAAGGCAAGCCCGGCACCCACGACGACACCGAGCGCGGCAAGCCCGCGCCCACGCCGTTTGATCGAATTGCTGAGTCCACCCATCGTCTTGCTCCTCGCCTCGTTCGCGACCGCCGGCGTGGGATCGAACAGCTGTCGCCTGAACCCCCACCGCCGCGCGGAGGTTTAACACAACAACCAGACGTCTGACTAGGGACTTACCTCACAAATCAAGTGTCGTTCGCGTCGGTTGGCCCAAAGGCCTGTGTCCGGGGTTCAGTGCTCGCCGGGCCAGGGCGAACCAGGTGTCGCCGGCAACGAGGCGGGGCGCTCGGCGACGTGCATCTCGTAGTCGCTCCACCACGCCGCGCAGCCGTCGGGGAGCGGAAATCCGAGCTGCTTGCGCTGCTCGACGATGTTCCGAACGCGCTCTTTGTGTTCACGCACGAGCGAGAGCGTCCCGGCCAACGCGGACGTGTCCTTGCCGGCCCGCCAGAACGTCTCCTCGAGGCGCCAGGCTTCGCTGCGGGCCTCGGTCAGCGCATGGGTGCCGGCGGCCACGTCGGCCAGGAGGTCGGGATCACCCTGCGCCATGACGTCGGCGGCGCGCAGCCAGCCGTAGTCCTTGTTGATGCGCAGGAGGCCCGGCTGCACCTCGAAGAGACCGACGACGTCGACCACGGGGTCGACGGTCGTCAACGTGGTGCCCTCCGGTCGCGGCGTGCGCAGGTTGGCCAGCTGGCGGTCGGCGATGCCGATCATGGCCATCGCCCGTAGCCCGATGTAGCCGGCCGGCGCATCGGCGTAGTCGCGCTCGTCGCGAGCCAGGACGAGGGGCACCGCCACCACGGCGATGATGCGCGTCGCCCCCAGCTCGACGGCGGCCCGCACCGGGATGATCTCGATGACCCCGCCGTCGACGTAGTCGTCGTCGGCTAGGGCGTGGGGCGGGAAGAGCATGGGCACGCTCGCCGAGGCGATGGCGCCGTCGACCACGTTGACCGGCCCCCGCGCCTCGCCGGACGCGGGCGTCCGGGCGTCCGCCTCGACGATCGTGCCGTCTTCGGTGACGTAGCGCAGCACGCCGGCCCGCAAGGCGGTGACGGCCAGGCGCAACTGCAGGCCGGGCCGGCGGATCAGGGCGGGATCGACCGCCTCGATCCCGTTGGCCCCCTCGTGGAGGGCGGTGGCCAGTGGTTCGAGGTTCAGCACCGAGCTGCCGCTCGTGCGAAGGCGACGGCGCACCCGGGGCAGGCGCAGCCCCGCCCCGGCCAGCAGGCGAAGGAGGTGGCGCTGGCGGCGGCGCCGGGCCCGGCGGGCCGAGCGCCGCGCCAGGCGGTCCGAGGAGGCGGCGGGCACCAGGCCGTTGCCCGGGAGCGTCATGGCCGAGCCGAGCGGGAAGGGAGGGCGTGTCCCCTCGGTGATCTCCTGCTGGATCTCGCGGCCCAGGCGGGTCCCGTCCAGGGCGTCCAGCCACCCCTGCTTGCCGAACACGCGCTCGGGGCTGGTCATGGCGAGGACGTCGCCCTCGATCTCGTCGACCCGCCGGGCGAACTCTTCGAGGGTCCGGGCCTGGGCCAGCACGGTGGCGGCGATGGCGCCGGCGGAGGTGGCGGTCACGATCTCGGGGATGATGCGCTCGACCCCGATCAGGTACTGGAGGACGCCCACCTCGAAGGATCCCTTGGTGCCCCCGCCGGCCAGGACGAACGCGGTCGGGCCGTGGTGAGGGGGGACCGGCATCCACCCGATCTTCTCACCGTGACGGTCGGGCGACAAAGATCCTCACCCCCCGGCGGCGGCCGTCACGACCTCGACCAGCGACCCCGGCCGGGCCGGTGTGCTGGCCCACTCCGAACGCGGGACGACGCAGCGGTCGACGGCGACGGCGACGCCCTTGGGATCGTCCTCCTCGGTCAACGCGACCACCAGGTCGGCGATGGTGCTCCCGGCCGCCAGCTCGAGCGTGTCGCCGTTGACGGTCAGGGACAGGGGGTGGCGACTCATGCCGGGCGACGATCCAGGAGATCCACCACGGCCGCCGCGGTCAGGGGCGCCAGCAAGATGCCGTTGCGGGAGTGGCCGGTGGCCACGGCCACCCCGTCCAGCGCCGTCCAGCCGATACAGGGGGTGTTGTCCGGCGTCGCCGGACGGAGGCCGGCAGACGCCTCGAGCAACTCCAGCTCGTCGATCCCGGGCACGACGGCCCGGGCGTCGCACAGCAGCTCGTGCACCGCCCCCGCCTGCACGGTGGTGTCGCCCCGCTCCTCCACGGTGGCCCCCACGACGAGCGAGCCGTCGGGCCGGGGAACCAGGTAGATCGAGTGCCCGCGCACCAACCCGCGCACGGTGCGGGTGAGCAGGGGAGGTGCGCCGGCGGCGGGACCGAGACGCAGGGCGTGCCCCTTGACCGGGCGCAGCGGGGGCAGGCCCGCGCCCTCGAGGCCGCCGATGGAGTCGAGGCCGACGCCGGCCGCCAGGAGGACGTGGTCGGTGCCGAGGCGGTCGCCGTCCGCCAGGACGAGGACGGGCCCGGCTTCGACGGCGCGCACCGAGGACTCGACGAAGGCCACGCCGGCCCGCCGGCAGCCCTCGACCAAGGCCCCCAGCAGAGCCCGGTTGTCGACGTGGTGGTCACCCGGCACCTCGATCCCGCCCCGCAGCGTCGGGCTCAGGGCCGGCACCAGTCGGCGGCACTCCGAGGCGCTGCGCCGGTGCGCGGTCAGGCCGAGCGAGTGCTGGTAGGCCAAGAGGTCGTCGAGATGGGCGCGGTCGGACGCATCGAGCGCCACCGTGACCGTCCCGGTCGTGTCGTAGCCGAGTGCAGCCGCATCGGCGCGGCCCCAGGCGCTGGCGAGTTCGGTGGCGAAGGTCGGCCAGTGGGCGGCCCCCTCGATCAGCAGGGCGGTGAGGGCCGACTCGCCGAACTGGGCTTCGGTCACCGGCGCCAACATGCCGGCGGCGACGTGCGATGCGCCGTCGGGGCCGCCGGGTCGGGGGGCGATCACCGTCACGGTGTGACCGTTCTGTGACAATCGCCAGGCGCAGGCCAGGCCGATGACGCCGCCGCCGACGACGTGCACGGCGACCTGCGACGACGGGGGGCGGGGCGGGGCGGGCACCGTTGATCAGCCTACGAGTGCGGTCGTGTATTCTTGACCTTCGCCCTTTCGGGCACCCAACGGGCCAACGTCGTCCCGGTTCCTTGCACCTCGTTCACTCGTTCTCGTTCGGACCACACGGAAGGACGCCGATGGCCTCTGGCCTCTACGACCCGGCATACGAGCACGACGCCTGTGGCGTCGGCATGGTGGCCGACCTGCACGGCCGCGCCGACCACGACATCGTCGACCGTGGCCTCACCGTGCTCGAGCGGCTGGCCCACCGGGGCGCCTCGGGCGCCGAGGTGGAGACGGGTGACGGGGCGGGGATCCTGGTGCAGGTCCCGCACCGGTTCCTGTCGGCGGCGGTGGCGGACGCCGGGTTCTCGTTGCCGGCGTGTGGCGGGTACGCGGTCGGGTTGACCTTCCTGCCCGTCGACGACGACGACGCCCACAAGGCCCGGTCGGTGGTCGAGCGGCTGGCCGCCGAAGAGGGCCTCGGCGTCCTCGGGTGGCGGGTGGTGCCCACCGAACCGGACGGCCTGGGCAAGACGGCGCTCGGGGCGATGCCCCGGATCGAGCAGGTCTTCGTGGCGCCGACGGACATTCCTCCCGACAGCATGGTCCTCGAACGCCGGGCCTTCGTCCTGCGCAAGCGGGCCGAGCACGCCGTCGACGGGTTGTACTTCCCGTCCCTGTCCGCCCGCACCCTGGTCTACAAGGGCATGCTCACGTCCGAGCAGCTGCGCACGTTCTTCACCGACCTGCGCGATCCCCGCTTCGAGTCGGGCCTCGCCCTGGTCCACTCCCGCTTCTCGACCAACACCTTCCCGAGCTGGCCCCTGGCCCACCCGTACCGCTACCTGGCCCACAACGGGGAGATCAACACCCTGGCCGGCAACCGCAACTGGATGCGGGCCCGAGAGGCCCTCCTCTCGACCCCCCTGATCGAGGGGGACCTGGCGCGCCTCTACCCGGTCTGCACGCCAGGGGCCAGCGACTCGGCCTCCTTCGACGAGGTGCTCGAGCTGCTGCACCTGGGCGGGCGCTCGCTGCCCCACGCCGTCCTCATGATGATTCCCGAGGCCTGGGAGAACCACGCCACCATGGACGAGGCCCGTCGGGCCTTCTACCGCTATCACGCCTCGCTCATGGAGCCCTGGGACGGTCCGGCCGCCGTCACCTTCACCGATGGCACCGTGGTCGGGGCCGTCCTCGACCGCAACGGCCTGCGCCCGGCTCGATACTGGGTCACCGACGACGGCCTGGTCGTCCTGGCCAGCGAGGTCGGCGTCCTCGACATCGCCCCCGAACGGGTCGTGCGCAAGGGGCGCCTCCAGCCCGGCCGCATGTTCCTGGTCGACACGGCCAAGGGCCGTCTGGTCGAGGACGAGGAGATCAAGGCCGAGCTGGCCGCCGAGCACCCCTACGACCAGTGGCTGGCCACCGACCAGGTCCGTCTGGACGAGCTGCCGGCCCGCACCATGCTCACCCCCCAGCACGGGCGGGTGGTCACCCAGCAGCGCCTGTTCGGCTACACCACCGAGGAGCTGCGGATCATCGTGGCGCCGATGGCCCGGAGCGGTGGCGAGCCGCTCGGCTCCATGGGCTCGGACACGTCCATCGCCGTCCTCTCCGACCGCGCCCGCCTGCTCTACGACTACTTCACCCAGCTCTTCGCCCAGGTGACCAACCCGCCCCTCGACGCCATCCGCGAGGAACTGGTGACCTCGCTGTCGGCCACCATCGGTCCCGAGGCCAACCTGCTGGCGGCCAGCCAGGGCGCCTGCCGCCAGATCCTTCTGCCCCTGCCCGTCATCGACCGCGACGACCTGGCCAAGTTGATGTACGTCAACGAGCACGGCGAGACGCCCGGCTTCAAGGCCTTCGCCATCGACGGGCTCTTCGAGGTGGGCCAGGCCGGCGCGGCCGGGCTGCCGACGGAGGCCGGAGGCGAGGCGCTGCGCCGGGCCATCGAGGAGGTGCGGCGGCGGGTCTCCGAGGCCATCGCGGAGGGGGCCAACCTGATCGTGTTGTCCGACCGCAACGCCACGGCGGAGTGGGCGCCCATCCCCTCGCTGCTGCTGACGGCGGCCGTGCACCACCACCTGGTCCGGGAGAAGACGCGGACCAAGGTCGGCCTGGTGATCGAGACGGGCGACGCCCGCGAGGTCCACCACATGGCGCTGCTCATCGGCTTCGGGGCGGCGGCGGTCAACCCGTACCTGGCCCTCGACTCCATCGACGACATGATCTCCGAGGGCCTGCTCGAGGGCGTCTCGCCCCGCCAGGCCCGACGCAACTACATCAAGGCCTGCTGCAAGGGCGTGCTCAAGGTGATGTCGAAGATGGGGATCTCGACGGTGGCCTCGTACACGGGGGCTCAGGTCTTCGAAGCGATCGGTCTCGACGGGCCGCTCGTCGACGAGTACTTCACCGGGACGTCCTCGCGCATCGGCGGCGTCGGTCTCTCCGTCCTGGCGGCCGAGGTGGCGACGAGGCACCGGGCCGCCCACGAGACCCGCCCGACCGAGCGGGCCCACCGCGAGCTCGAGGTGGGCGGCGAGTACCAGTGGCGCCGCGAAGGAGAGTTCCATCTCTTCAATCCGCGCACCGTGTTCAAGTTGCAGCACGCCACCCGCTCCAAGCAGTACTCCATCTTCAAGGAGTACACGTCGGCCGTCGACGACCAGGCGTCCAAGCTGGGGACCCTGCGCGGCCTCATGCGCCTGCGCCCGGCCGCCGGCGGCCCCGTCCCGATCGACGAGGTCGAGTCGGTGGCCGACATCGTCACGCGCTTCTCGACCGGCGCCATGTCCTACGGCTCCATCTCGGCCGAAGCCCACGAGACGCTGGCCATCGCCATGAACCGCCTGGGCGGGCGGTCCAACACGGGCGAGGGCGGCGAGGACCCGGACCGCTTCACGCCCGACGAGAACGGGGACCTGCGGCGCTCGGCCATCAAGCAGGTGGCGTCGGGGCGCTTCGGCGTGACCGGCGAGTACCTGGTCAATGCGGACGACCTGCAGATCAAGATCTCGCAGGGGGCCAAGCCCGGCGAGGGCGGCCAGCTCCCGGGCGCCAAGATCTGGCCGTGGATCGCCCGCACCCGCAACTCGACGCCCGGCGTCGGCCTCATTTCGCCGCCGCCCCACCACGACATCTACTCCATCGAGGACATCGCCCAGCTGATCCACGACCTCAAGTCGTCCAACCCGGCCGCCCGGGTCCACGTGAAGCTGGTGGCCGAGGTCGGCGTGGGCACGGTGGCGGCGGGCGTGGCCAAGGCGCACTCCGACGTCGTCCTCATCTCGGGGCACGACGGCGGCACGGGCGCGGCGCCGCTGACGTCGCTGAAGCACGCCGGCATCCCCTGGGAGATCGGCCTGGCCGAGACGCAGCAGACCCTGCTCGTCAACGGACTGCGCGACCGCATCGTCGTCCAGGTCGACGGCCAGCTGAAGACGGGGCGCGACGTGGTCATCGGGGCCCTGCTCGGGGCCGAGGAGTACGGCTTCGCCACGGCGCCGCTCGTCGTGTCGGGTTGCATCATGATGCGGGTCTGCCACCTCGATACGTGTCCCGTCGGCATCGCCACCCAGAAGCCCGAGCTGCGGGCCAAGTTCAGCGGCGAGCCCGAGTTCGTCGTGACCTTCTTCGAGTACATCGCGGAGGAGGTGCGCGAGCACCTGGCCGCGCTCGGCTTGCGTTCGTTGGATGAGGCAATCGGCCGCGTCGATCTGCTCGACACCGACGCGGCGGTCTCCCACTGGAAAGCCGCCGGGCTCGACCTCTCCTCCGTACTGGCCGAGCCCGACGTGGCGCCCGAGATGGGGCGCCGCCAGAGCCGGCTGCAGGACCACGGGCTGGAGAAGGCGCTCGACCACGCCTTCATGGCGGCCTGCGCCCCGGCGCTGAATTCGGGGGCGCCGGTCTCGGTCGAGTTGCCCATCGCCAACGTGGACCGCACCGTCGGGACGCTGCTCGGGTCGGAGATCTCGAAGCGCTTCGGCGGGGCCGGGCTGCCCGAGGACACCATCTCGTTGACCTTCACCGGTTCGGCCGGGCAGAGCTTCGGCGCCTTCGTGCCCAGGGGCATGACCATGCGGCTCTGGGGCGATGCCAACGACTACTTCGGCAAGGGCCTCTCCGGGGGTCGCCTCGTGGTGCGCCCGCCGGCGGACTCGCCCTTCGTGGCCGAGGAGCAGATCATCGCCGGCAACGTCATCCTCTACGGCGCCACGGCGGGTGAGGTCTTCATCCGGGGCCAGGTGGGGGAGCGCTTCTGTGTGCGCAACTCGGGGGCCACCGCGGTGGTCGAGGGCGTGGGGGACCACGGGTGCGAGTACATGACCGGAGGGCTGGTCGTCGTGCTCGGGCCGACCGGACGCAACTTTGCCGCCGGCATGTCGGGCGGGGTGGCCTACCTCTACGACCCGGGGCGGACCTTCGGGGTGCGCGTCAACGACGCCGACGTGGATGTGGAGCCCCTCGACGACGAGGACAGCGAGCAGGTGCGCCTGCTGGTGCAACGCCACGCCGCCGAGACCGACTCGCCCGTGGCCGCCCGCCTGTTGGCATCGTGGGAGCGCGAAGTGCGGGAGTTCGTGAAGGTGATGCCCCGGGACTATCGGCGCATCCTCGAGGCGACGAGGCTGGCCGAGAGCCAGGGGCGCCCGATCGACCAGGCCGTGATGGAGGCCGCCCATGGGTAAGCCGACCGGGTTCCTCGAGTTCGGACGCTCGCTGCCCCGGCGCCGGCCGGTGTCGGTCCGGCTGAGGGATTGGCGCGAGGTCTACGAGCCCTTTGGCGAGGAGGCGACCAAGCAGCAGGGCGCCCGCTGCATGGACTGCGGCATCCCCTTCTGTCACGAAGGCTGCCCCCTCGGGAACCTCATCCCCGAGTGGAACGACCTCGTGTACCGCGACGACTGGCCCGGCGCCATGGAGCGCCTGCACGCGACGAACAACTTCCCCGAGTTCACCGGGCGGCTCTGCCCGGCACCCTGCGAGGCGGCGTGCGTGCTCGGCATCAACGAGCTGCCGGTGACGATCGAGCGCATCGAGTACGAGATCGTCGAGCGGGCGTGGGACGAGGGTTGGGTGACCCCCGAGCTGCCGACCGTGCGCACCGGCAGGGCGGTGGCCGTCGTGGGCTCGGGTCCGGCCGGCCTGGCCGCGGCGCAGCAGCTGGCCCGGGCCGGCCACGCCGTGACCGTCTACGAGCGCGCCGAGCGCCCGGGCGGGCTCCTGCGCTACGGCATCCCCGAGTTCAAAATGGAGAAGACCGTCCTGGACCGCCGTCTGGCCCAGCTCGAGGCCGAGGGTGTCGTCTTCGAGTGCTCGACTCAGGTGGGCGGCGACCACGCCCCGGTCGAGGGCCCGTCCGAGCCGGGGGAGGAGCGCGGAGCGGGCACCGCCTGCGCGCCCGACGTCCGGGTCCTGCCGGCGGCCGAGGTGCACGCCGCCTTCGACGCCGTCGTCCTGGCCGGTGGGGCCACCCTGCCCCGGGACCTGCCCGTGCCGGGCCGGGAGCTCGACGGCATCCATCTGGCCCTCGAGTACCTCAAGCCCTCCAACCTGGTCCAGGAGCGGGCGCTGGTCGCCCCGCCCATCGACGCCCGGGGCAAGCACGTCATCATCATCGGCGGCGGTGACACCGGTGCCGACTGCCTGGGCACGGCGCACCGCCAGGGGGCGGCCTCGGTGCACCAGCTCGAGATCATGGCCGAGCCGCCCAGCGACCGGGCGCTCGACAACCCCTGGCCGCAGTGGCCCCTCATCCTGCGCACCTCGTCGGCCCACGAGGAGGGCGGTCGCCGCCTGTTCTCGGTGACCACGACCGAGTTCGTGGACGACGGGTCGGGCACCGTCCGGGCCCTGCGGGGTCACGTGGTCGAGGCCCGCACCGAGGACGGCCGCCCCGTCTTCGAGGCGGTGCCCGGCACCGAATTCGAACTCGAGTGCGAGCTCGTCCTGCTGGCCATGGGCTTCGTGGGGACCGAGCGCCGCAACGCGGTGGCCGAGCTCGGCGTGGACGTGTCCCCCCGGGGGACCGTCGTGGCGGACGACGACTGGGCCACCAACGTCGAAGGCGTCTTCGTCTGCGGCGACCAGACCCGGGGTCAGAGCCTCATCGTCTGGGCCATCGCCGAGGGCCGCTCGTGCGCCGCGGCGGTGGACCGTCGGCTCATGGGGACGACGTCGCTGCCGGCGCCGATCGCCCCGGGCCAGCTCGCCCTGCGCTGACGTCAAGCCACTCCCCGCGCCAGCACCGACGACATCGTGAAGCCGCCGTCCGGTCCGGTTGCCGCGGCGACGGCCTCTTCCAGGTCGGTCAGGACAGCCTCGAGGCGATCCGTCGGGAGTGTCGCCAGGAAACCCCCGAAGGGCGTCCCCGCCACGGCGCGGGCGCCGGCCGCCGGCGAGACCCAGCGAAAGGACAGTTCACGGGTCTCCACCTCGATGTCCTCGAAGCCACCCCCGGCCAGAAGTGCCCCGACCTCGTCGGGGGACATCACAAGCCGGATCATCTCGACGCCGCCGAAGAAGGCCTCGTCGAAACCCGCCGCCCGGATCACCTCCCCGTAGAGCTCGAAAGGGTGGAGCGGGGTGCCGGCCAGCCACACCGCGGCGGCGACCCGCCCCGACGGGCGCAGGACCCGTCGCATCTCGCCCACGGCGGCGGCCCGGTCGGCGATGAACTGCAGGCCCTGCTGGCACAGCACGACGTCGACGGTGCCGGCCGCCAAGTCGAGCGCGGTGGCCGAGCTCACCACGGTCTCCACGACGGACGGCTCGTCGCCCCGCACCACCTGGGCCAGCATGTCCTCGCTGACGTCGCAGGCCACCACCCGGCCCGCGGGACCGGTCGCCCGGGCCGCCGCCCGCGTCACCGCGCCCGTCCCGGCGGCCACGTCGAGCACGACGCGGCCCGGCGCCACACCGGCGAATTGGACGAGCTCGTCGGCCCACGGTTCGAAGATCACCGACTCGAGATGGGCTCGATACCCCTCAGCCACCGAACCGGAGAACAACGAGTCCGTCATGACTGGCATCATCGCAGCCTCGGCCCCGTCGGACCGACTCCCGGTACGCTCGCCGGATGCCCTTCGGCCACGTCAACGGGATCGACGTCTACTACGAGCTGACCGGCAGGGACGCCGCTGACGGCTCGTCGGTTCGCCTGCTGTGCATCTCGGGCACCGGAGGTGATCTGCGCCATCAGCCCCGCATGGCCGATGGCGCCCTCAACGAGGCCTTCGCGGTGGTGTCCTACGACCAGCGCGGCCTCGGGCAGACGTCGGTCCCCGACGGTCCCTACACCATGGCCGACTATGCCGACGATGCCGCCGCCCTGCTCGACCTCGTCGGTTGGGACTCCTGCGCGGTCGTCGGCATCTCCTTCGGCGGGATGGTGGCCCAGGAGCTGGCCATCAGGCATCCGAAGCGGGTGCGCCGGCTCGCCCTGTGCTGCACCTCGTCGGGGGGCGCGGGCGGCGCGTCATATCCCCTCCAGGAGCTGGCCGACATGGACCCGGCCGAAGGCCCGGCCGCCCACCTCGCGCTCGATGGACACCCGTTGGGACGACGCCTGGCGGACGGCCAACCCGGACCTGGCCGCAATGATCATCGAGCGCTTCGCCTCGTCCGCCGCCTCGCCCGGCCCCGGCCTGCGCCTCCAGCTCGAGGCCCGGAGCCACCACGACACGTCGGACCGGCTCGGCACCATCGGCTGCCCCACCCTGGTCGCCGGCGGCCAGTACGACGGCATCGCACCGGCCGCCAACAGCGAGTTCTTGGCCCGCTCCATTCCCGGCGCTCGCCTGCGCCTCTTCGACGGCGGCCACGGCTTCTTCCTCCAGGACCCCGAGGCCCTGCCGGTCATCGTCGATTTTCTGGTCGGTCCCGTAGATTCGGCATCATGGACCTGACGACCACTCCCGCCTGGAAGGCGCTGCAGTCCCACTACGAGAAGGCCGGCCGGGACCTCGTCCTCCGGCAGCTCTTCGCCGACGACCCCGGTCGGGGCGAGCGCCTCAACGCCACCGCGGCCAACCTCGTCCTGGACTACTCCAAGCAGCGCATCACCGACGAGACCATGTCGCTCCTCCTCGACGTCGCCAAGGCGGCCGGCGTGGAGGCCCGCCGCGACGCCATGTTCGCCGGCGAGCACATCAACACGACCGAGGACCGCGCCGTCCTCCACGTCGCGCTGCGCATGCCGGCGAGCGAGAAGCTCACGGTCGACGGCCAGGACGTCACGGCCGACGTCCACACCGTCCTCGACAAGATGGGCTCCCTGTCCGAGCGCATCCGCGACGGCCACTGGGTCGGTGCCACCGGTCAGGGCATCCGGGCCGTGGTCAACATCGGCATCGGCGGCTCCGACCTGGGACCGGCCATGGCCACCGAAGCCCTGGCCGACGAGGCGATGCCCGGGCTGATCAGCCGCTTCGTGTCCAACGTCGACCCCGTCGACCTCTACGCGGCCACCCACGACCTCGACCCGGCCACCACCCTGTTCATCATCAGCTCCAAGACGTTCACCACCCTCGAGACGCTGACCAACGCGGCGGCCGCCCGGGACTGGCTCCTCGCCGGGCTGGGGGACGCCGCCGGCGATGACGCCGTGGCCAAGCACTTCATCGCCGTCTCGACCAACACCAAGGCCGTGGCCGAGTTCGGCATCGACACCGCCAACATGCTCGAGTTCTGGGACTGGGTCGGCGGTCGCTACAGCTACGACTCGGCCATCGGCTTCGCGCTCATGATCGCCATCGGACGTGTCGCCTTCGACGAGATGCTGGCCGGTTTCCACGCCATGGACGAGCACTTCTTGCGCACGCCCCTCGAAGACAACGTCCCGGTCATCGTGGGCATGCTCAACGTCTGGTACAACAACTTCTTCGCTGCCCAGACCCACGCCGTGCTGCCCTACAGCCATCGCCTGGCCCGCTTCCCGGCCTACCTCCAGCAGCTCACCATGGAGTCGAACGGCAAGTCCGTCCGGCTCGACGGCACGCCCGTCGTCGGCCAGACCGGCGAGATCTTCTGGGGCGCCCCCGGCACCAACGGCCAGCACGCCTTCTACCAACTGATCCACCAGGGCACCAAACTCATCCCGGCCGACTTCATCGCCTTCGCCGAGGGGACGCACGAGACGGGCGATCAGCAGGACCTGCTCATGGCCAACTGCCTGGCCCAGACCAAGGCGCTCGCCTTCGGCCGCACCGCCGAGGAGATCGAGGCCGAGGGGACGCCGCCCGCCGTCGTCCCGCACAAGGTGATGCCCGGCAACCGCCCCAGCTCGACAGTGATCGCCCCGAAACTCACGCCGTCGGTGCTCGGCCAACTCGTCGCCCTCTACGAGCACACCGTCTTCGTCGAAGGCTGCATCTGGGGCATCGACTCCTTCGACCAGTGGGGCGTCGAACTGGGCAAGGTCATGGCCAAGGAGTTGGCTCCGCTGCTCACCACAGACTCGGTGCCGGACGTGTCCGGTCAGGACTCCTCGACCGCCGCGCTCGTCACGCGCTACCGGACCCTGCGCGGCCGTCCCGTCTGACCGACCGTCTTCGCTGTCCCGTCCAGAGGCGCAGGCCCGTCAGGGCCGAGCACGCTTCTCCACAGGATCCATCAGGGGGGTGTGAGTCCGTGCAGCGGCTGGTGGGGGAGCAGGCCGCGCCAAGCCCCCGGCACGGTCCGGGCCAGACGCCGGAGTTCCTCGAGATGCTGCTCCGACAGTCCCTCGAGCGTCTTGGCTCCCTTGGCCGTCAGCTGCAACCGGACGATCCGGTGGTCCTTCTCGTCACGGCTCCGGGCCACGAGCCCGGCCTGCTCGGCCCGGTCGACGAGGCCGACTGCGCTGTGGTGTCGCAGCAGGAGGTAGTCGGCGATCTCGCCCACCGTCGGACCCCGGCGGTCCGTGTGCCCTCGGACGGCCAAGAGGAGTTGGTGCTGCGCCGGGGTCAGCCCGGCACCCTCGGCCTGCTGCTCGCTCCAGCGCAGGAAGCGGCGCAGACCCGTCCTGAGCGCCAACAGGTCCTCGTAGTCGGCATCGCTCAATCGCATCGTAATACGATAGCATCGTGCCACGATGAACTTGCGGATGCGAGCAAACGGGAAGTCCGACGGCGGTCATGCGCCGCCCGCCGAGTCGTTGGCCGACTTCACCACGACCCCCGACCTCCTCCGTCTGGTGCCCCTGGCCATCGTCGTCGGTGCGTTGGCCACGGGCGTCGCACTCGCACTGCTCGACATGATCGGTTTCATCACCAACCTGGCCTACTACCAGCGCGTAAGCATCAAGCTGGTCTCGCCGGCGGCCAACACACTCGGGGTCGTGGCCCTCGTGATACCCGTCGTCGGCGGACTCGTCGTGGGCCTCATGGCGCGTTACGGCTCCGAGCACATTCGCGGTCACGGCATCCCCGAGGCCATGGAACGCATCCTGGTGAATGGCAGCCGGGTGCAGCCCCGCCTCGCCTTGCTCAAGCCCGTGTCGAGCGCAGTCAGCATCGGCACGGGCGGACCGTTCGGTGCGGAGGGACCGATCATCCTCACCGGAGGCGCACTCGGTTCCATCGTGGGGCAATTGTTCCACCTGACGGCTGCCCAACGGCGCTCTCTCCTCGTCGCCGGTGCGGCCGCCGGTATGAGCGCAGTGTTCGGCACGCCGGTCGCGGCCACGCTGTTCGGTGTCGAGTTGCTCGCCTTCGAGCTCAAGCCGCGTTCCATGATCCTCATCGCGCTGGCCGCGGCGACAGCCGACGGGTTGCGCATGGTGCTGGCCAACGCCGGTCTGGTCGCGCCCCAACCGATCTTCCCCGTGCCTTCCCATCCGCCCCTCGGTGGCGTCGTCCTTCTCGGCGCAGCGTTGGTCGGACTGGTGGTCGGCCTCGCCGCCTGGCTTCTCACCCAGGCCGTCTACCGCTCCGAGGACGCTTTCGGCCTCCTGCGCGGACGCCTGCACTGGATGTGGTGGCCCATGATCGGAGGTCTCGTCATCGGGTTGGGCGGCCTTATCGAACCCAGGGCACTCGGCGTTGGCTACGACACCATCCATGCTGAGTTGCTCGGCCAGCTTGGCGTCGAGGCGCTGCTGTTGCTCTTCGTGGTCAAGCTCACCATCTGGGCGGTCGGCCTCGGGAGCGGCACGAGTGGCGGCATCCTGGCGCCGGTGCTGATGCTCGGTGCGGCTGCCGGAGGCATCATCGGCCACGCGCTCCCGGGTGCCAGTCCGGGCGTGTGGTCCCTGCTGGGGCTGGCTGCCGCCATGGGCGGGGTCACGCGATCGCCCCTGACCGCAGTGGTCTTCGCCTTCGAACTCACGCACGATCAGAACAGCCTGCTCGTCCTCCTGGTGGCGGCCACGGTGGCACATCTGGTGAGCGTGTTGATCCTGAAGCGCTCCATCCTTACCGAAAAGGTGGCCCGCCGAGGGTTCCACGTCATGCGTGAGTATGCGGTCGACCCGCTCGAGGCGACCTTCGTGCGAGAGGTCATGGACGCCGACGTCTATACGGTGGACTCGGCCCAGTGTTTGGTCGATCTGTACGCAGCCCTGCCCGAGGGATCCGCCGGGCGCCGCCAGCGGCTCTACCCGGTGGTGGACGGAGACGGCGCCTGCCGCGGAGTGCTGCCCTGGTCGAAGGTCCTCTTGGGAAAGGAGGATCCCACCGTCTCCGTCGGTGACGTGATGATGGAGCCCATGGCCACCGCGTTTCCCGACGAGATCCTGCGGGTCGTGGCCGACCGCATGGCGGCGCACGCGCTCGGCGTGCTGCCCGTGGTCGAGCGGGAGGACTCCGCCCGGTTGTGCGGACTCCTGACTCAGTTCGACCTGCTGGGTGCGCGCCAGAAGCTGCTCCAAGAGGAGCGCCACGCCGAGCGAGTTCTCACCCTTCGCCGTCCTGTGGCGTCGTTCCCCCACGAGTCGCTGCCATCGACGTCCACTTCGACTTCCTCTTCCACCTCCGTCTCCTCGTCAGCGTCGACGGATCGTTGACCATGGACCGGGCCATCGTCGGGTTCCAGACGGACGACGCAGGGGAATGGGTGGCATTGCTCGAGTGCCGGCACCGCCAGCACGTCCGTCACCAGCCGCCCTTCCAGAACCGCCCATGGACGCTCACCGCGCTCGGTCGGGCCCGCCGGATCGGCACCAGGCTGACATGCGTCCTCTGCGACGAGGAGCTGGCCGAAACCCAGACGCAGGACGCCGGCGGCAGCCCCGTCTGCCTGGCTGACGAGGTGTGCCCCGAGTGCGGCGGCCTGGACAGCCACCGGGCGGGCTGTTCCCGCTCGTAACGTCCGGTGATCATGATGGCCTCGTCGCACCCACGTAGAGCAGGCTCCCGAACGCGGCACCGACCGTGTCCGGGAACCGATCGACCCGCACGACGGCCCCGGTGAAGGGCGCGTCGACCATGACGCTCGACTCTCCCTGCACCCCGACATAGAGGCCCACATGGTCGATGCCGCCCGGGCCGCTGCCGAAGAAGACGAGGTCCCCCAGCGCGAGCGGCGCATCGGGCAGCACCTTGGCCGTCTCGTCGTACTGGTTCTGGGCCACCCGTGGGAGTGCGACACCGGCCGCCCGGTACGCCGCCTGGACCAGCCCCGAGCAGTCGAAGCCCACCCCCTGGGTCTCGCCACCCCACACGTAGGGCGTGCCGATCTGCTGCATGGCCCACTCGGCCGCCACCACGCCGGCGCTCGACCCCGTCGGCACCAAGGACGCGGTCGTTCCCCCATAGGACTGGGCCAACGCCAGCACCTGGGCCACGTAGGACGACGAGTGGTTGTAGGACTCGATCGCGCCCGCCAGGTCTGCCCCGTTGGCCGCGCCGTTGGCGCAGAGCATCCGGGCCGCGGCATAGACGGCATCGGTCGGGTCGTAGGGGCTGGGCGGATCGGCCCCACCCGGTGGCACCGGCTCGTCGTAGGCCGCGAACGTCGCCGGTTCGAACTGCATGGGCCCCTCCGCCCCGGCGCTGTTCGCCCCGCTGTGCACCCCGGGCAGGGTGGACTGACCGTTGTCCGACTCGATCGTCCCGATCGCCGCCAACACCGTCCAGGGCAACCCGGGGCAGGTGGTCGCCGCCGACTGGTACAGCGTCAACATGGCCGGCGGGATCGAAGCCGTCGCGGCGGCCGTGGCCGCCGGCGCCCCACCGCCGAAGACCGTCGCCGCCGACCCCACCACCACGATCCCGAGCAGCGAGACCAGGGCCCCGAAGGCCGCCAGCAGCGCCTTCATCGAACGTCACCGGGGAGGTCCGCACCGCATCCGACCCACCTGCGTCGTGCCACGACGGAGAACGGTCGCCCCCGGCCGGTCGCCACAGGTGGATCACGAAGAAATCATGTGCTCAGAACGTTCATCTATCGGTTCGCAATCCGCGGTGCGGCACTCCTGCCGGGGCCCAACGATTTGCGCACCAAGAGCCCCTGAGTCGTCGGTATGCGCGCGCGCCCATCCGGGACCTTGTGCGACGCGAAGCGAGAGCTCCGCGATGGATCTCCCTTGTTCAGGCCGTCGGATTCGGCGGGTTCGGAACCGGTAGCTGAGAAGCAGCCGCAACCACCTGCGCATCTGGGGCATCGACGACCAACGGGCCCCCGGGGAGTGGGGCGAGCCAGACGTGGATCATCGGCTGCGTCACGTGATTTGTCGATCCCGTCGCACAAACACCGTTGTGCTCGATTCCGACCACGACCCCACTCGTGTTGGAGAAGCAGAGGTTGGTGTGAACGTGCCATTCCGTCAGGCAACCACCGGGCATCGGGGGTGTTTGTCCAACCTGGTTGTTCGCCATGGCGTACATTGCGGCGACCAAGATCGCACCGTGCGCGGTGTTGGCGTACACCAATGCCTCGACAGCACCCGGGTCGAGTGTCTCGGGATTCGCCAGATATGCGGGGTTGGCGTAGTGGACCACCGGTGCCCCAGTCGGGGTGATCGGGATGTAGCCCGCCGCCTTGGCCGCGGCAAGGCTCTCGAAGGGTGCGACAGCGCTCACCGTTCGGTCCACCAAAGTGACGGCCGCGGCCTGTTGCGCCGTTGTGGGGGCGGTCGTGCACGTGGGTGTGACCATCTGCATGCCCGCTCCCATCGTTCCCATTGCCAAGGGCCAGGTGATATTCCCAGCCGGGGAGGTGGTGGGCAGCGAAAGGGGCGAGTTGGATCCGCCGCCGCCGCCCCCCATGCCGGGCATGCCTGTTCCGGTATTCCCGCTATCGCCAGCGGGTGAGGGCATCGATGGCATGGTGCTTGCCCCCGTCGAACTCGCAGCCGGCATCGTCTGCATTCCGCCACTCGGATTGGAGGCGCCCATGCCCGGCATGGTCGTCGAGGAGGTGCCACCGGCAGCGGTCGTGCCCATATTGGGCATCGTCGTACTTGAAGGCTGCGCCGAGGCCGGACCCATTCCGCTCATTGAAGGTGAGTTCGATTGCCTGGCGCCCGAGGAGCCCGCGCCCATCCCACTCATGGCCGACGAGCCATGAACTCGAGGCGCCATCGCGACGGAGGCAGTGGCCGCAACCGTTCCTGTGGCAGCCACGGTCCCAATGATGAATGCGGTCGAAGCACCGAGAGAGCTCAAGACCAACCGATTGCGCCTTCCAGGGTCGGTGAAGGCGGTATGGCCAGAGAGGAGCAAGAGAAAGAACCCAGCGAGTTCGATCAATGACACGGTCATTCCGACCGGGTCAGCCGTCTCCCAGCCCTTGGCGAGATAAAAGGCATAGCCGGCGACGGTCCCCCCGAGCATGGCTGCCGATACAAGCTGCCAGTGGGGCCGCGAGGCAATGGTGCACACCGTCGCGCCCATGAAGCCCAATGTGTCGAGGATGAAGAGCACTGCCAGCACGCGTTCATCCCCCCAGTGCGTCGGCACGATGGCGGCGTGAACCGTTGCACCGATCACCATGGCCACGACCGCTGCCTTGGCGGGAAACGTCGTGGCTCGGAGGCGTCGGGAGAGCCGAAGGGCGCTGGCGGATCCATGATTGGCGAACCGGTGGATGATCCAGACCGCACCCCACAAGGCAAGAGGCGTCACGATGAGCGCTACCAATCCGGGAAAGTGCTCCGCGGGCACGGCGAAAATCCCATTGCTTCCGGTCATGTCCATCCGCACAGCCTCTCGCTCGGCGCCGCCGTCACTCTCGCCCGCCTGCATAAGTATTCAGCCATGCAGGTGCGAGGAAAGTGTGAGGGTCATGAGCTTGGCAAATCCATCGTCAGCGGAGATCGCGAAGGTGGCCACATCGGCCCGGTCACCACCGGGGCCGGCGCCCCATCTGCGTCGTGCCACGAGAAGGAACGGTCGTCCCCCAACGCACGCCCGGACCGGGCTCGTCATACTTGGTCCATGAAAAGCACCATGCAGGAGCGCCCGCTCCTGATCAGCGACATCCTGCGCCACGGCAAGCAGGTCCACGGCGACAGCACCGTCATCACCGTCGAAGCCGGTGGCCACCGCGAAGCCACCTTCGTCGAGGTGGCGGAACGGGCCGAGAAACTGGCCGCCGCCCTGACCCGCCTGGGCATCCAGCAAGGCGACCGGGTCGGGACGTGCGCCTGGAACAACCAAGGCCACCTGGAGGCCTATCTCGCCATCCCGTCCATGGGTGCCGTCTTGCACACGCTCAACATCCGGCTCCCCGCCGACCAGCTGGCCTACGTCATCAACCACGCCGAGGACCGCGTCATCATCGTCGACGCCTCCCTCATGCCCCTCCTCGCCGCCATCAAGGACGACCTCAAGACGGTGGAGACGATCATCGTGGCGGGGGAGGGCGACACGTCGTCGCTGGGGGAGACCCTGTCCTACGAACAACTCCTCGCCGCCGAGCAACCCGGCTTCGAGTGGCCCGACCTCGACGAGAACTCGGCCGCCGCCATGTGTTACACCAGCGGCACCACCGGCAACCCCAAGGGCGTCGTGTACTCGCACCGCTCGACCTGGCTGCACACCATGGCCGAGCAGGCCGCCTCGTCGGTCGGGATGATGGAGACCGATCGCATCCTCATCATCGTCCCCATGTTCCACGCCAACGCCTGGGGCACGCCCTACGGCGCCTTCATGGCCGGCACCGACATGATCATGCCCCAGATGTTCCTGATGGGGGACCAGCTGGCCAACGTCATCAACGAGTTCCACCCCACGCTGGCCTGTGGCGTCCCCACCATCTGGAATGGTCTGCTCGCCCTGGACAAGACGATCGACTTCTCCACCGTCCGCGCCATCACGGCCGGCGGCGCCGCCGTCCCCGAGACGCTCATCCGGGCCTTCGAGGAGCGCTTCGGCGCCACCATCATCCAGGGTTGGGGCATGACCGAGACCAGCCCGCTCGCCGCCTTCGGCCTGCCCCCGGCACGGAAGCAGGGCGGCCATGACGACATGTACTACAAGATCAAGGCTGGCCGGATCGTCGCCGGTGTCGAGATGCGCGTCGTCGCCGAGGACGGCACCATCCTGCCCAACGACGGCCAGTCCGTCGGCGAGTTCGAGATCCGAGGACCCTGGGTCACGGGCTCGTACTACAAGGACGAGGACCCGGCGAAGTTCGACGACGGCTGGCTGCGCACCGGCGACGTCGGCTGCATCGACGGCCAGGGCTACCTGACCATCTCGGACCGCACCAAGGACGTGATCAAGTCGGGCGGCGAGTGGATCTCCTCGGTCGAGCTGGAGAACGCCGTCATGGCCCACCCCGACGTCTTCGAGGCCGCCGTCATCGCCGTCCCCGACCCGAAGTGGTCCGAACGCCCGCTGGTCGCCGTCGTCCCCAAGCCCGGACGCAGCCCCTCGACGGCGGATCTCGTCGCCTTCCTGGCCGACCGGGTCCCGAGATGGTGGCTCCCCGATCAGTGGACCTTCATCGAGGAGGTGCCCAAGACCAGCGTGGGCAAGTTCGACAAGAAGGTCATGCGCGCCGCCTTTGCCGACGGCGACTACGACGTGCAGCAGGCGACCCTGCCCAAGTGAGAGCCCGGTGAGTGGCGCCAATGACGCGCTGGAGGCCATGGCCGAACGGCTCGAGGGCGTGCTCGAAGAGCTGTCCGACCTGGCCATCGACGCGCTCAGCCGGGCCACCTCCGGCGACCCCGACTCAGCCGAGACGGGGGAGGCCCTGGCCATGGAGCGGGCCATCCTGAAGGCCCGCCGCGGTGTCGAGAAAGCCGTCTTCGCCCTGCGCGAGCCGGCCCGCCGCGGCCGCGTCCGTGACGCAATCGACGAGGGCGCCGACTAGAACCTCGTCCGTGCGCCTCTTCGTCGCCGTCTGGCCCGACGAACTCACCCGCAAGCGCCTGGGCGCCCTCCAACTCGAGCTCGGCCGCACCAAGGGCATGCGCTTCGTGGGTCCGGCCCGCTGGCACGTGACGCTGCGCTTTCTGGGCGAGGTGCCCACGGCCGACATCCCACCGCTCGCCGAGGCCCTCACCACGGCCACGGCCGCCACGCCGGGCCCGTTCGAGTGCCGTCTCGGTCCGGGCACGGGCTGGTTCACCGGCGTGCGCGTCCTCCAGCTCCCCGCCACCGGGGTCGACAACCTGGCCGCCGCCGTCCGTGACGCCACCGCGTCCGTCGTGCCCGAGGCGCCGACCGACCCGCCCTTCAACGGCCATCTGACGCTCGCCCGAGCGAAGGGCCGTCGCCTCAGCGTGGCCGCCCTGGGCGAGATGGCCAACATCCCATTCGAGGCCGCCTTCCCCGTCGACACCATCGATCTCGTGTCGTCTGAGCCCTCGCCGGACGGTCACGTCTACACCACCGTCGCCCGCGCCCGCCTCGGCGCCACGCCTTAAGAGACCGCCCGTCGGCCCCACGCCCTAACCGCCGGCCGCGCCGATGTCGCGCACTTCTTGCCAGACGCCGACCGTTCATTCTCGATGCCGACCGCCTTACAGCTCTCCAAGCACTCGAACCGCGAGCTCATGGATGTGATCGCCGAGTCGGCCAGGCAGATGGCCTCCCTGGCGGCCACCGTCGTTCGGCATGCCGGGGAACTCGATCGGCGCGAAGGCTGGCGCGACGACGGTGCAACGTCCCTCGAGACCTGGTTGATGGCGCGTCTCGGAATCTCGACGTCGACCGCCAAGACGTACGCCCACCTGGCCGAGCGTCTCTTCGAGCTGCCCCACCTCACGGCCGGGCTCGACAACGGCGACCTCAGCCTCGACAAGGTCCGAGCTGTCGCCGATTCCGCCACCCCCGAGTCGGACCGCGACTGGGCCCGCCGGGCCCGGGACCTCTCGGTGCGCGAGCTGGCCGACGTGGCCCGGGCCCGGAAGCCACCGACGCCGGCACGGGACCAGGCGGACCACGACCACCGTTCCGTGCGCTTCAACGACCTCGTACGGACCGTCACGGCGCAGCTGCCTCCTGCCTCCTACGCCGAAGTCCGCGCGCGCCTCGAGGCCCGCGCCAAGCGCTTCCCCTCCGACGGCCAGACTCCGTTCGACCAGCGGTTGGCCGACGCCTTCGTGGAGTTGATCCGCGGTACGGGCCGTCGCCCGGACACCGGCTCCACCTCCACCGGGTCCACCGGGTCCACCGGGTCCACGATGGTGGCCCACGTCCCCCTCGAGGTGTTGACCGACCCGACGTCCACCCTCTGTGGCGAACTGGATCACGCCGGGCTCGTCTCGGCGCCCACCATCCGCGAGCTGCTCTGCGACGCCACGTTGATCATCGCGGCAGACGACGACCGGGGTCACACGATGTACGAAGGACGGGCTTTCCGGCTGGCCACCGAGGCCCAACGGCGGGAGTTGGCCCGCCGCGACCGGCACTGCCGGTTCCCGGGGTGTACCAACGCACTCTTCGTCATTCCACACCACCTCGAGGAATGGATCCTGGGGGGCATGACGGACCTGTCGAACCTGGCTCTCCTCTGCGCGTACCACCATCACCTGCTCCATTCGAAGCGTTGGACCCTGAGCGGCAACGCCAACGAGGAGATCCGCTTCGTCGGACCCGACGGCCAGGTCCTGACCTCACGCCCGTCCCCGTTGTGGACGTTGGTGACCGATCCCAAGGCGCGGCGCGGCGGGTTCAGCCGAAGTGGTCCGGACCCCGGAATCCCCTAGGTCGCCGGGCGCATGAGCCGGACCGGCCGCGTCCCTTCTTGCGGCGCTGGTCGAATGAGCAGCCGGTCGATGGACTTCTGAACGAAGCCGGCGCCGAGGTAGAGGGCCCGGGCGGCGTCGGTCTCGAAACCGACCTTCAGCCGACGCGCGCCTTTGCGCGCCAGCCGATCCAGGCCGTGCGTCAACAGCATGCGGCCCAGCCCGCGGCGCTGATATTCGTCCCCCACGCGCATCGGTTCGAGGAGTCCGACGAGGGTCTCAGGGTCGAACCAGAACAACGCGTAGCCGGCGACCATGCCCTCGGCGTCCTCGACGGCCAGATCGAGCGTCGGATCGTAGAGGGAGCACTGTCGCAGCCGTGGCTCGACCAGCGCACCGTTACGAGCGATCATCGGGTGCGGACGATCCGCCCGTGTCACGCGATCGATCATGGCGAACCCCTCGACCCGCACAGCCTGCGGGCGCTGGTCGGCGTCCATCCACGATGTGCCGGACAACTCGTCGGTCAGCGCGAATCCACTCTGTAGGGCGAGGGCCGCCACCGACGCGTCGTCCCCGCACGCGAGCACCCGGAGTGCGTCGCCCCCATGGCCGGCGGCGGTGGTTGCCTCCAAGCTCGCGGCCCAGACCTCTTCCTCGTCGACGATCGACGGCACGGCGAAGACGTCGACCTCCCAGGTATCGCCCCACTCCGTCAGGCCTGCAGCCGCCACTGGGCCCACCTCGTCGAACCAGACCGGGAGCGCCAGCTCGTCAGTGGTCCGGGGGCGGCGCCACCACCACTGCACGTCGGCGGCCTCCCACATCCCGGCGAGCGGGTCAGCCAGGCGGGCGCGTTGGAGGACCGTGGTCGTCGCCTGCAGACGCTCGAGACCCGCCAGCAGCTCGAGTCGCACGACCATCGTGCTCGAGCGTATTGGGCTCCTCGAGCGTACGGGCCGGGGCCGAGTCCCAGGGCCGTACGCCGCTTTCCGTGAGACGGCACGAGGTCAGGGAATCTGGGCCGAGTGTCCCGTCAGGAATTCGGTGATGGCTTCGGCCATCGCGACCGCCGCCTGTTGCTGGAACGTGGCCGTCACGAGCAGGGATGCGTCCGTCGCGTTGCGCATGTTGGCGCACTCGACGAGCACCTTGGGCACCGTGGTCAGGTTGAGCCCGGCCAGGTCGTCACGCGGCTGCAGGCCGTCCACGCCGTCGTAGTTGCTGACCGGGACCGGCGTTCCCGCCTCGAAGGCGTTGCGCATGATGGTGGCGAAGTCCTCCGACGAGGTGATGACGCCGTCGTTCGGCCCGTCCGGCTCGGGCTCGAGCACGGTGAAGCCACGTCCGCTCGCCGGGCCGCCGTCGGCGTGGATGTCGACCGCCACGTCGGCGTGGGCGTCGTCGATGATCTGGGCCCGAGTGGTCACGCACGGCCCGACCCCGTCGTTGTTCTGACGGGTCATCACCACCGTGGCCCCCTCGGCCCTGAGGTCGGCCTGGAGGAACGTGGCCACGTTGAAGTTGTACTGCGCCTCGGTGTACCCACTGTCGGTCGCCGTGCCCGTGGTGTCGCAGGCCTCGGAACCGGTGCCGTTGAAGACGGGCTGGTTGATGATCTGCGGTGCGCTGTAGTTGAGTCCGTTGTGGCCGGGATCGATACCGACCACCTTGCCGATCAGGGGCTCGGCCGACCCCAGGGCCAACCAGTACCCACCACCTGCCGGCGCGGCCGCCATCCCGACCACCGTGGCGGACAGGGGCGTACCCCCGAGCGAACCCTCGAAGGTGGCGTCGCCGTAGGTGAAGACGCCGCCGTCCGAGGCCACCAGCCAGTAGCCGCCACCGCCGGACGTGGCCGCCATCCCGACGATCGGCGCGTCCAAGGTCAGGCTGCCGGCCGAGCCGAAGAAGTGCGCATCGCCGTAGCTGAAGATGCCCCCGTCTGAGGCCACCAGCCAGTAACCCTTGCCATCGGGCGTCGCCGCCATGCCGACGATCGGCGCGTTCAAGGGCTGGCCACCACGGGACCCGGAGAACTGGGCTCCGCCGTAGCTGAAGATGCCCCCGTCCGATGCCACCAGCCAATAGCCGTCGCCGCCGGGCGCGGCCGCCATGCCGACGATCGGCGCGTTCAGGGTCAAGCCGCCGGCCGAGCCGTCGAAGCCGGCGTCGCCGTAGGAGAAGACGCCGCCGTCCGACGCCACCAACCAGTACCCGTCTCCGTCCGCCGTTGCGGCCATGCCCACGATCGGCGCGTTGAGCTTCAAACCGCCCGCCGAGCCGAAGAAGCCGGCGTCTCCGAACGAGAAGATCCCGCCGTCGGACCCGACCAGCCAGTAGCCGCGCCCATCGGGGGTGGCCACCATCCCCACCACGGGAGCGACGGGGTTGTCCAACGCGTTGGCCCCGATGCCCGTCGACCCGAAGGCCACGACCGAGTTCGCCGGCGGTCCGCTCCCGCCGGCCGGCCCGGCACCCACGCTCAGCACGACCAGGAGGGGAGCGAGCAGCACCAGCACGCACCAGGCCGGCAGGCGGGACGGCACGTTCAACCGGTGCACTGGTTGATGGCGTCGATGAGCAGGCGCAAACGGGAGAAGTGGAAGCGATCGAAGCGGAGGGCCAAGCGGGGTAGTTCCGGGTGGTCGTTGCGCTCGGGCGGAAAGGGACCGGCCGAGCGGATCGCCCCCCGCAGCACGATGTCACCGAAGCGCTCGTTCAGATCAGCCAGCTCTGCCTTGCTCGGCGAGGTCTGGACCCGCAGGACCAGCAGGTCGCCGACCCAGCGGCACGAGTGGTAGTTCCGGTAGAAGCCCAAGACCTCCTCGCTCGCTTCCTCGACCGTGTTGACCACCCGGTACAGGGCCCGGTCGTCGGGGGACACCCAGCCGGCCGCGACGGCTTCCTCCTCGACGAAGCGCAACCACCCCTGCCAATACGTCCCGCCCGGCGTCTCGACCATCACCACTGGTGCCGGCTCCGCCTTGCCGGTCTGCAGGAGGGTCAGCAGCTCGAAGGACTCGTCCTGCGTGCCGAAACCCCCGGGGAGGATGGCGTACGCGTGCGACTCCTTGATCAGCATCAGCTTGCGGGTGAAGAAGTAGCGCATCTCGACCAGCTTCGGGTCCTGGGCGATGAAGGGATTGGCGTCGCCCTCGTTGGGGAGCCGGATGTTGACGCCGAAGGCATGGTCGCGGCCCGCTCCCTCGAGGCCCGCCGCCATGATCCCCGGTCCCGCGCCGGTGACCACCATCCAGTCGGCCGCCGCCAGGTGCGCCGCCAGCTTGCGGGCCAGGATGTAGACCGGGTCGTCGGGCAGCGTCCGGGCGGAGCCGAACATCGTCATCTTGCGGATGTGCCGGTAGGGGCGGAAGACCCGGAAGGCCTCGGCCATCTCCGCCAAAGCCACGTTGGCGATCTTGAGGTCGCCCACCGACGTCCCCTCACGGGCCAGGTCGGCCAGCGAGTCCACCATGGCCCGGAGCTCTCTGGCCTGGGCGATCGAAAGCGTGTCTTCCTCGAAGAGCGCTTCGAAGGCGCGCTCGCGCGCCGATTCCTCGGCTTCGCCGATCACATCACGCCCCTGCGGGCGCTCCGGCCAGGGCGTAGAGGGTCGAGCGCTGGACCAGCGGACGACCCAGCGGGGCCACGATGGCCTCCAGCTCGTCGACGCCCATGCGCTGTCCGTGGGAAGCGCCCGCCGCCCGTGAGATGTTCTCGTCCATCAACGTGCCACCCATGTCGTTGGCACCGGCCCGCAGGACCTGGCGCACCCCTTCAGCCCCCATCTTGACCCAGCTCACCTGGATGTTGTCGATGTCCCCCCGGTAGGCGATGCGAGCCACCGCGTGCATCAGCAGGGCCTCACGGAAGGTCGGACCCCGCCGCGACTTGCGCTGGAGGTAGATCGGGGTGGCCATGTGCACGAAAGGCAGGGGCACGAACTCGGTGAAACCGCCCGTCTCGCGCTGGAGGTCCCGGGTGCGCACCATGTGGCGGGCCCAGCTGATCGGCTGCTCGACCGCCCCGAACATGATCGTGATGTTCGAGCGCAGCCCCACGCTGTGAGCGATCCGGTGTGCCTCGAGCCACTCGTCGGTCGTGATCTTGTCCGGGCAGAGCAGGGCCCGCACCTCGTCGTCGAGGATCTCGGCCGCCGTCCCCGGGAGGGTCTTGAGTCCGGCTTCTTTCAGCCGGGTCAGGTACTCCGCCAGGTCGACCTCGGAACGTTTCGCCCCTTCCGTCACCTCGAGCGCCGTGAAGCCGTGGATGTGGATCGTCTCGGAGCCCTTGCGGACCGCCTCGAGCACGTGCAGGTAGTAGTCGCCGTCGAAGCTCGGGTGGATGCCGCCCTGGAGACAGACCTCCGTCGCCCCTTCGGCTTCGGCTTCGGCCACCCGGCTCGTCACCTCGTCCAGCTCGAGCAGGTAGGGCGCGCCCCGCAGGTTGAGCGACAGCGGTCCCTTCGAGAAGGCGCAGAAGCGGCACTTGAAGGTGCAGACGTTCGTGTAGTTGATGTTGCGGTTGCGCACGTAGGTGACGGCGTCACCCACCGTCGACCTTCGGAGGTCGTCGGCCACGTCGGCCACACGGCGCACCTCGGGACCCCGGGCCGAGAACAGCGTGACGATCTCCGCCTCGCCCACCTCTTGGCCGAGCCCGACGCCGGCCAACACCTCGGCCACGGCGCCGCCCCGGTGACGCCGACCTGCTGACGCTGACGCAGACGCAGACGCAGACAGCAGAGCGGCGCAGACGACAGCTCGTCCAGCAGGGACGGGGGGTGCGCCTCTCCACCCGAGCACCAGTCTCCGTCGCGGGCCAGACCCTCGGCGTCGGAGGCATCGAGCACGGGGAAGCGCATGGCCTCGTCCAGCCACCGCGTCGGGGCCAGGGCGAAGTCGGGGTACACGGTCAGGCGCGGCGCCAACACGTGTCCCGCCTCTTCGGTGGCGGCCCGCAGCAGGTGGAGCGCCGGCCAGGCCCGCTCGGGGTTCACGTGATCGGCCGTGACCGGAGAGACCCCACCCCAGTCGTCGATGCCGGCGGCCAGCAGAGGCGCCAGGTCGTCGGAGAGGTTGGGCGGCGCCTGCACGTGGATCTCGGGCGGCAGCACCAGCCGGGCCACCGCAATGGCCCACTGCAGGTCCTCGGGCGGGCAGGGGGCGGCCTTCGCCATGGCCGTCCCGGGCTTGGGCAGGAAGTTCTGGACGATGACCTCCTGCACGTGGCCGTGCCGGGCGTGGGCCAAGGCGATGGCCCGCAACGCCGCCAGCTGTCCGGAACGGTCGTCGCCGATCCCCACCAGGATCCCCGTGGTGAAGGGGATGGCCAGCTCGCCGGCCGCCTCGAGGGTGGCCAGGCGCCGGGCCGGGTCCTTGTCGGGTGCACCGCGGTGGGCGGCCAACCCGCTGGCCAGCGATTCGACCATCATCCCCTGACTGGCCGACACCTCACGAAGGACCGCCAGCTCGTCGCCCGGCAGCGCTCCGGCGTTGGCGTGGGGGAGCAGGCCGGTCTCCTCGACCACCAACCGGCACATGGCGGCCAGATAGTCGACCGTCGATGCGTACCCGTTCGTCGCCAACCAGTCCCGGGCCACGGGGTAACGCTCCTCGGGCTGCTCGCCCAGGGTGAAGAGGGCCTCGTGGCAACCGGCCGCCTGCCCGGCCCGGGCGATCGAGAGGACCTCCTCGGGCGTCAGGTAGGGCGAGGTCAGGCGGGCCGGCGCCTTGGCGAAGGTGCAATAGCCACAGCGGTCGCGGCACAGCATGGTCAGCGGGATGAAGACCTTGGGCGAGAAGGTCACACGCCGGCCGTGTGCCTCGTCCCGTGCCGCGCCGGCCAAAGCCACGAGATCGATCAGGGGCGTGTGCAGGAGATCTTCGTCGGAGAGCATTGGGGCCAATCTAGGGGGCGTCACCGTTGGCGGCGCGGTCCACCAGCCACACCGTCCTGCCGGCGTGCACCCGCGAGGCCGGGATGTCGTCGCCGCGCCGCAGCCGGGCCACGGCATCCGCCTTGTCCGCGCCGTCGACCGTGAACACGGCCAGGCGGGCCGAGTTGATCGCCGGCAGGGTCAGGGTCAGCCGCGGATGCGGGTTCACACCGGTGGGGTCCTCGGTGGCCAGCACCAAGTCGCCCGGCCCGGCGTCGAGGCTGTCGGCGCCCGGGAAGAGGGACGCCGTGTGCCCGTCCGGGCCGAGACCGAGGTGGACCAGATCGATCCCCGGACCCGTCACCAGGTCGGCCACCGTGCGCTGGTAGTGCGCCGCACAGGTCTCGATGTCGCCCTCCGTCGTCGGCATCGGAGAGAACGAACCCACCGGGCCCACCCGGTCCAGCAAGGACTCCCGGATGAGCCGGGCATTGGAGTCGGCGTCCTCGGGCGGCACGAAGCGCTCGTCTCCGATGTAGATGTCGACCAGCGACCAGTCGACCTCAGGCCTGGTGGCCAACACCTCGTAGCAGTCTCGAGCGGTCTGGCCGCCCGAGAGCATCAGAGCGAAACGAGGCCCCGGGCGCGCCCCGAAAGCCTGCACCACACTCTCGGCGAAGGAACGCCGGACGTCGTCGACGGGATCGAACACAACCGCGCGCCTCGTCCCGCTCAGGGGACCGGCGTCTCCGTCTCCAGGCCCTGCTGGCCCGACTCGAGCGTCACCGCATGGCCGCCGAACTGGTTGCGCAGGGCCGCCACCATCTTGAGCTGGAGCGAATCCTTGTCCTGTGAGGCCAAGCGGGTGAAGAGCGACGTGGCGATCACCGGCGCCGGCACGCCCCGGTTGATCGCCTCGAGCGCCGTCCAGCGGCCCTCGCCCGAGTCGACGGCCACGGGGGCGATCCCGTCGAAGCCGGCACCGGGACGCAGGGCCCGCTCGGCCAGGTCGAGCAGCCAGCTGCGCACGACCGACCCGTAGCGCCAGATGGAGGCGATCTCGTGGAGGTCGAGGTCGAACTCCTCGGCCGCACCCATGATCTCGAAGCCCTCGGCGTAGGCCTGCATGAGCCCGTACTCGATCCCGTTGTGCACCATCTTCACGAAGTGTCCCGCCCCCACCGGGCCCACGTGGGCATAGCCACCCTCCGGCGCCAGGGTCAAGAAGGCAGGCTCGACCACGGCCACCGACTCCTTGGTGCCGCCCACCATGAGGCAGTAGCCCTCGGTGAGCCCCCAGACACCGCCCGACGTCCCGGCGTCCACCAAGCCGACGCCGCTCTTCTCGATCTGCTGAGAGAGGGCGATCCATTCCTTGTAGTTGGAGTTGCCGCCGTCGACGATGACGTCGCCCTTGGAGAGCAGTCCCGCCAGCTTCTCGACGGTGGAGTCGGTCACCTTGCCCGCCGGCAGCATCACCCAGACCGCCTTGGGCGCCGTCAGTTTGCCGGTCAGCTCCTCGAGCGTCGTCGCCGTCTCCGCGCCGCGCTCGGCCGCCTGCTTCAGCGCATCCGCGCTCAGGTCGTAGGCCACCACCTCGTGCCCGCCCTTCAACAGGCGCTCGGTCATGTTGGCCCCCATCTTGCCCAGCCCGATCATGCCGATCCTCATGTGGCCTCCTTTCGCAGGTGATCGCCCACCCGGTCGAGCGTGCGGCTCAGAACGTAGCGGCCTTGTCGGTCAACGACTGGAGCAGCTCGTCGAACGACTTGGCGAACGTCGCCACGCCCTCGTTCTCGAGGGTCTGCTCCACGTCCTTCATGTCGACACCGGCCGCGCCGATGGCATCGAGCGCGGCGACCGCCCCGTCCGGGTCGGCGTCGACCGTGCGGTGCAAGGTGCCGTGATCCTCGAACGCGCGCAGCGTCGCGTCCGGCATGGTGTTGACCGTCGCCGGTCCGATGAGGTTGTCGACGTAGAGGAGGTCGGAGTACTTCTTGTTCTTGGTCGAGGTGGAGGCCCACAGCGGCCGCTGGACCCGGGCCCCCTTGGCCCGCAGCGCCTCCCAGCGTTCCCCACTGAAAGCCTGGTGGAAATGCTGATAGGCGACCTGAGCCTGGGCCACCGCGGCGGTGCCGCGCAGCCCCAACACGGCGGCGTCACCCGACTCGCCGCCGGCCAGGGTCTCCAGGCGGCGGTCCACCTCGGTGTCGACCCGGCTGACGAAGAAGGAGGCCACACTGGCCACCCGAGACAGCTCGTCGGCCCGGCCCGCCTGCACCAGGGCCTCGAGGCCGCCCAGGTAGGCCTCCATGACGTCGTCGTAGCGGTCGATCCCGAAGATCAACGTGACGTTGATGCTCTTGCCCTCACCGATGAGCGTGCGGATGGCCGGGACGCCCTCCTTGGTCGCCGGCACCTTCACGAACAGGTTGGGTTGGTCGATCGTGTCGTGCAGATGACGGGCCGCCTTGATGGTGGAGTCCGAGTCGTGGGCCTGGGCGGGGGAGACCTCGAGGGAGACGTAGCCGTCCTCGCCGTCACTGTCGTCGTAGAGCGGACGCAACATGGCCAGCGCGTTGACGATGTCGGCGGTGGCCATCTCCCAGTACGCGCTCTCCACGGTGTGGTCCTTCATCAGCTCGCGGAACTGTTCGTCATAGGTGTCCTGGCCGCTGATGGCGTTGGCGAAGATGGTCGGATTCGAGGTGATGCCACGCACGCCGAGCTGGATCAGCTCGGCCAACTGACCGCCCTCGAGCCAGTCGCGCCGCAAGTTGTCCAGCCACGGGCTCTGGCCACCGATCGCGTAGAGATCCTGGAGTCGGGTCATCCGTTGTGTCCCTTTCGTCCGGGGGCGCGCCCCGCGCCCCGCCCTGCCATGCTCGCGCCTCGGGCCGGCCCCGCCCGACTCACCCGCTGTTTCGGGCCAGGAGAGCCTTGGCCCGCTCGGCCACGTGGTCGGCCGTGAAGCCGAACTTCTCCATGACGACCTCCACCGGCGCCGACGCCCCGAAGTGGTCGATGCCGATGCTGTCGTCGGCGTAGCGCTCCCAGCCGAAGACCGATCCGGCCTCGATGCTCAGCACGGGTACCCCGTCGGGCAAGACCGACTCCTGGTAGTCGTCGGGTTGCCCGTCGAACCACTCCCAGCAGGTCAGCGAGACGACCCGGGCCGCCACGCCCTCGCCGGCCAGGATCTCGGCTGCGCCGACGCAGTGCTGGACTTCACTGCCCGTGCCCACGAGCACCACCTCGGGTGCCCCGTCGGAATCGACGAGCACGTAACCGCCGCGGGGCACGCCCTCCGCCGCCTTCTCCGCGGTACCGGACAGGACGGGCACGTCCTGGCGGGTCAGGACGAGGCCAACGGGGCCGTCCGCCTCGATGGCGTGCTTCCAGGCGATCGCCGTCTCGTTGGCGTCGGCCGGTCGCACGACGAGCAGGTCGGGCATGGCCCGCAGCGAGGCCAGCTGCTCGATCGGCTGGTGCGTCGGTCCGTCCTGGCCGAGTCCGACGGAATCGTGCGTCCAGGAATAGACGACGTGCACCTGGCTGAGTGCGGCCAGGCGGACGGCGGGGCGCATGTAGTCGGAGAAGGCGAAGAACGTCCCGCCGAGGGGCAACACGCCGCCGTGCGCCGCCATGCCGTTCATGGCGGCAGCCATGCCGAACTCGCGGATGCCGTAGTGCAGCTGGACGCCGCCCTGGTCCTCACGGCTCTGCACAGCTGCACCCTTGACGAGGACACCGTTGTTGCCGGTCAGGTCGGCCGAGCCGGCGACCAGGCCCGGCAAACCGGCCGCCGTGGCGTTGAGGCACTGGTTGAGGGCCCGTCGGGTGGCCAGCTTGGTCCCCGCCTCGAAGGAGGGGAGGGCGTCGGCCCAGCCGGCGACACCGCGCCCCGCTTGGGCGGCCTCCCACGCGGCCCGGTCACCGTCCCAGGCGGCGAAGCGCTCTTCCCAGGCGCTGCGGTCCGCCGCGCCGCGGATGATCTCCTTGGCATAGAACTCGCGCACCTCGTCGGGTACCCAGAACGTCTCGTCGGGAGGAAGCCCCAGGATCTCCTTGGTCACCCGGATCTCGTCCTCGCCGAAAGGGTTTCCGTGGGCGTCCGCGCTGTCGGTCAGCTTGGGCGAGGGCCAGCCGATGTGGCTGCGCAGCACCAGGAGGTTCGGCTTGGCGTCGGGCCCGTCTGCCGGGTGTTCGAGGGCCTCACGGATGGCCGCCTCGAGTGCATCGACGTCGTTCGCCATCTCGCCGAGATTGTGCACGCGCCAGCCGTAGGCCCCGAAGCGCTCCTCGACGTTGTCGTCGTAGGCCAGCTCGGTCGGCCCGTCGATGGTGATGTGGTTGTCGTCGTAGAAGGCGACGAGCCGGCCCAGACCGAGGTGGCCGGCCAGCGAGGCCGCCTCGTGGGAGACCCCCTCCATGAAACAGCCGTCGCCGGCGACGACGTAGGTGTGGTGATCACACACCTCGGGGCCGAACCGGTTGCGTACGACGCGCTCGGCCACTGCCATGCCGACCGCATTGGCGAAACCCTGACCCAGAGGCCCGGTCGTCACCTCGATGCCCGCCGTATGGCGGCGCTCGGGATGGCCCGGTGTCTTGCTGCCCCACTGGCGGAACTGGCGTAGGTCCTCGAGCGAGAGGTCGTAACCGGTCAGGTGCAAGAAGGCGTACTGCAGGATGCAGGCGTGGCCGTTCGACAGGACGAAACGGTCGCGGTCGGGCCAGTGGGGATTGAGCGGATCGTGGTGCATGAGGCGCGTCCACAGCACGTGGGCCAGCGGCGCCAGCGCCATCGCCGTACCCGAGTGTCCGGAATGGGCCGCTTCGGGTGCGTCCATGGCGATGCCACGGACGACGTTGATTCCCAACTCGACCAGCGCCGGATCCTGTACGACCGGGGGGGAGGCGTTCAACGTCATGAGCCACCCTAACCGGCGCCCTCCGAGGGACGAGAGGCTCGTCACGTACTCTTCACCCCCATGCCGTCCCGCATGCAGGTGCCTCCGAACAGCGATCTGACGCTCGGCATGACGTGCGTCGACAAGACCACGCCGGGCCGCTGCGTCTGGCGCATGGAGGCCCACGAGCGGTTCGCCAATCCGGCCGGCATCATGCAGGGCGGGTTCGTCGGAGCCTTCTGCGACTCCTCCATGGGTGCAGCGGCCGTGACGTACGTCCAGGACCGCAAGGTCTTCTGCTCGAACGCCGAGATCAAGGTGAGCTTCTTGGGCGCCGTGCCGCCAGGGGTCGAGCTCTTCTGCACGGCCGAGGTGGTCTCGGGCGGCCGGCGGGTGGCCTTCGTGGAGGCAAGCGTCGTGGCCCGCACCCCGGGAACGGGGGAGGAGCGCCTGGTGGCCCGGGCGTCGTCGACCTACATCTACAAGGAGAGGGAGTGACTTCCTCGGCCTCGGGACGGCCGATCCAGGCCCGGTCGACGATCGAAGGACCAGGTGTTTGCGCTGAATGGGCGCAGAGACCAGGATTGTGCGCTCATGGCACAACGGTCTGACATCGGCAACCACGGGCTCCGCCACGCCGGAGACGACGCGTTCCAGCTCACGGTCGACTACCTCAAGCAGGAGACGATCGACCCGCTCCGGGGCCTCGGCCGCTTCCTCTACATGGGGATCGCCGGCGCGTTCTTTCTCGCCTTCGGGATCCTCCTGATCCTGCTCGGGATCCTGCGGCTGCTCCAGACCGAGACGGGCACCGCCCTCACCGGCGACTGGTCCTGGGTGCCTTACGCCGTCGTGGTGGTCCTCGGCCTGATGATCATTGCGGTCGCCGTCTGGCGCATCACCGCCGGACCGGGCCGCGAACGGATGCCGGAGGTCGCGGCACGTCGCCAGACCCTCGAGAATGCCGCACCCCTCGAGAATGCCGCACCCCTCGAGAATGCCGCACCCCTCGACAATGCCCCACCCCTCGACAATGCGACACAGGAGGCACCGAACTGATGGCCGGGACGACGACGAAGGCGGGCAGCAACGGGCGCTTGATCACCCGCGAAGACCTGCAGGCCGCCTACGCGCAGGTGGTCGGCGAAGGAGAGGCGACGGCACGGGCCGCCGCGCCGCGGGGCCTGGCGGTGGCCGGCGCCATCGCCCTCCTGACCATCGCGCTGGCCTTCCTGGCCGGGCGCCGGCGCGGCCGTTCCAAGTCTGCCGTCGTCGAGATCCGGCGGCTCTGAGATGGACATCCTCCTGCGGCGCTTCCTGCGGGCCGGGATCCGCCGCGGGCTGGCCGGTCACTGGTACTGGTTCCTGTTGGCCGCTTCGACCTTCATTCTGCGGCGGGTCCTCAACGACCGCACCGCCAACGTGTCGTCCGTGACGCTCGCACCCGGCGAGCAGGTCCTCATCTCGGTCCGCGACGCCAAGGCGCCGGCTCCAGCCGAAGCCTGAAACCCGACCCCGTGCCGGGACCCGTGGCGGCAGGGGAGCGTGTCCTCCTCATCGACCCCAAGGAGCGCCGCTACCTGTTGACGTTGGTCGCCGGGTCCACCTTCCATACCCATGCGGGCGTTCTCGCCCACGACGACATCATCGGAGTCGACGAGGGCAGCACCATCAGTGGCTCGACCGGGCGCGCCTTCCTGGTGCTGCGGCCCACGCTGAGCGACATCGTGCTCAAGATGCCGCGCGGAGCCCAGGTCATCTACCCGAAGGACCTGGGCGCCATCCTGATCGCGGCCGACATCGGACCGGGTCAGCGCGTCCTCGAGGCCGGAGTCGGCTCGGGCGCATTGTCGATGACGGTGCTTCGGGCCGGCGCCTCGGTGGTCGGCTACGAGCTGCGCGAGGACTTCGCCGAGCGGGCCCAGGCCAACGTCGCTGCCGCACTGGGGCCGGGAGCCCCCTACCGGATCGAGATCCGAGACGTGACCGAGGGCATCGACGAGCCCGACCTCGACCGGGTGCTGCTCGACATGCCCGAACCGCACAAGGTGGTCGAGGCCGCGGGGAAGGCGCTGCGGCCGGGCGGGATCCTGTTGGCCTACCTGCCCACCATCAACCAGACGGCCCTGCTGCGCCAGGCCCTCGACGACCACGACTCTCCCTTCGGCCTGTCCGAGACACAGGAGATCATGCGCCGGACCTGGCACGTCGAGGCGCGCTCGGTACGACCGGACCACCGCATGGTGGGCCACACCGGTTTCTTGACCACGGCGCGCCGTATCGTGGCCTGATGGATCCGGCCGTCCAGGCCTACATCGACGGCATCGACCCGCCCCGGCGGGCGCTGTTCGATCGTCTGCACCGGATCGTGCTCGAGGAGCATCCCGAGGCCGAGGTGATGTTGTCCTATGCCATGCCCGCCTACCGGGTCGGCGCACGGCGGCTCAATCTCGGTGCGTGGAAGCACGGCGTTTCGGTCTACGGCTGGCGGGCCGACCGCGACGGCGGGTTCGTGGCCCGGCATCCCACGCTCTCGAGCGGGAAGGGGACCCTGCGGATCAGCCCGAAGGAGGCGGCGTCGGTCAGCGACGACGAGCTGCGCGCGTTGCTCGGAGGTGCGCTCGAACCCTGAGGTCAGGCCGCGGGATCGATGGGAGGCAGAACGGCGCGGCCGGCCGCCCGGAGGACGGCGCCGAAGCGCGGACGGGAGTGCTCCTGAGTGAAGCGGGCAGACACGGGTGGAGCAAGGCTCCAGGGGCGGACGAGTCGGGACCGGTCAGCCGGCGAGGCGGCGCTCGGTCAGTCGCGCTCGATGAAGATGCACTCGCCCGGGCACTCCTCGGAGGCCTCGACGACGGCGTCCTCGAGGTCGTCGGGGACGTTGGCCATGCCCGCCGAGCCGCCGGGTTCGTTCTTGACCTCGTCGCCCTCTTTCACGTAGGCGAGGCCATCGTCGAGAAGGGTGAAAACGGCCGGCGCGATCTCCTCACACAGGCCGTCACCCGTGCAGAGATCCTGGTCGATCCAAACCTTCATGTCCCTCGTACTCTCCCTTGTCGATGCCCGACCGGCCACCCGAACCGTAGTGAGGCGCTACGCGGCACACCAATCCTGCGTCCGCAGACCTCCGCATGCTATCGGGCGGGCTGGGGTCCCCGGGTTCATCCATTTTGCCGAGAGAACATCCATGTTGCCGATAGAACAGGTCGACGGCAGGGCTAGGGTGAGTTGCGGTGACCACGATGCCCGACGAGGCTGCTGCCCAGGTAGAGGCGCTGCGCGCCGAACTGGCCGATGCCGAGGATGAGATCCACGCGCTCCGCCGGCGACTGCAGGAGAGCCCCGGGCACGTCCAGGCCCTCGAGGAGCGCCTGCTCGAATCGAAGGGCCAGCTGGCCCAGGCGACTTCGCAGAACGAAAAGCTGACCTTCACGCTGCAGCAGGCCAAGGAGCAACTGGCCGCGCTGCGCGAAGAGGTCGAGAAGCTCACGCAGCCGCCCGCGGCCTACGGGACGTTCCTCGGCGTGAACGACGACGGCACGGTCGACGTCTTCTCCAGCGGCCGAAAGATGCGGGTGACCCTGCACCCCGACATCGACCCGGGCCAGATCCGCAAGGGCAACGAGGTCGTGCTCAACGAGAGCCTCAACGTGGTGCTGGTGCGCGACGGCGAGTTCTCGGGCGAGGTGGTGACGATCAAGGAGCAGCTCGAGGACAAGCGGCGCTGTGTCGTCTTCGCCCGGGCCGACGAGGAGCGGGTGGCCGAGCTGTCCGACGACCTCATCGGCATGCGCCTGCGGGCCGGGGACTCGCTCCTGATGGATTCGAGGACCCAGCTCCTCATCGAGAAGCTGCCCAAGCTCGAGAGCGAGGAGCTCGTCCTCGAGGAGGTGCCCGACATCACCTACGCCGACGTGGGGGGCCTGGACAGCCAGATCGAGGCCATCACCGACGCCGTCGAGCTGCCCTACATGCACCGGGACCTCTTCGTCGAGTACTCCCTGCCGGCGCCCAAGGGCATCTTGCTGTACGGGCCGCCGGGGTGCGGCAAGACGCTGATTGCCAAGGCCGTGGCCAACTCTCTGGCCAAGAAGGTGGCCGAGAAGACGGGCAACGACAACGTGCGCTCGTTCTTCTTGAACATCAAGGGCCCCGAGCTCTTGAACAAGTACGTGGGCGAGACCGAGCGTCAGATCCGCCAGGTCTTCCAGCGGGCCCGGGAGAAGGCGGACGAGGGCATGCCGGTCATCGTCTTCTTCGACGAGATGGAGTCGCTCTTCCGGACCCGGGGCACCGGGATCAGCTCGGACATGGAGTCGACGATCGTGCCCCAGCTCCTGGCCGAGATCGACGGGGTCGAGTCGCTGCGTGACGTCATCGTGATCGGGGCCTCCAACCGCGAGGACCTGATCGACCCGGCCATCCTGCGCCCAGGCCGTTTGGACGTGAAGATCAAGATCGAGCGGCCCAACGAGGAGGCGGCGGGGCAGATCTTCAGCCGCTACCTGACACCGGACCTGCCCCTGGACGGCGGCGAGGTGGCCCGCCTGGGTGGGGGTGACCCGGCGAAGACGGTCATGTCCATGATCGAGGAGACGGTGGGGGAGATGTACCGGGAGGACGACGAGAACCGCTTCCTCGAGGTCACCTACCAGAACGGCGACAAGGAGATCCTGTACTACCGCGACTTCGCCTCGGGGGCGATGATCGAGAACATCGTGCGCCGGGCCAAGAAGCTGGCCATCAAGCGCGTGATCGCCGGCGACAGCGAGGGCATCCGTACGTTGGACCTCTTGGAGTCCATCCGCCAGGAGTACAAGGAGAACGAGGACCTGCCGAACACCACCAACCCCGACGACTGGGCCCGGATCTCAGGAAAGAAGGGTGAACGCATCGTGTATGTCCGAACGCTGCTGAGCGAGGACAAAGAGGTGCAGGGTGGAAGGTCGATCGAGCGTGTGGGCACCGGCCAGTACCTTTAGTGGTTAGGGTCGGGCCGTGGCGACCATCAAGGTCTGCGGCATTGAGACCGAATACGGGATTCTCTCGCCGGGACCAGAACAGAATCCGATTGCGGCCTCGTCGGTATTGGTGAACGCCTACGCCGCCGATATCGAGCAGCAGATCGGCTGGGACTTCGAGGACGAGACCCCGGGGAACGACGCCCGGGGCTTCGCCCGTGAGGGCTCGTTGGCGCCGATGGTCGAGACGCACTTGGCCAACACGGTGTTGACGAACGGGGCCCGTTTCTACGTCGATCACGCCCACCCGGAGTACTCGAGCCCCGAGTGCCTGACGCCGCTGGAGTGCCTCGTCTACGACAAGGCGGGTGAAGAGGTGCTGCGGCGGGCCATGAAGGCGGCGGCTCTGCGCATCCCGGACCAGCCCGCCCCCGTCGTGCACAAGAACAACTCGGACGGCAAGGGCAACTCGTATGGCTGCCACGAGAACTACATGATGGACCGGGCCATCCCCTTCGCCAAGGTGATCGACGGGGTGGTGCCACACTTCGTGTCACGGACCTTGTACACGGGATCGGGGAAGGTGGGGTGCGAGACGCCGGCGCTCGACGCCGCCACGGTCGAGTACCAGATATCGCAGCGGGCGGAGTTCTTCGAGGAGATCGTCGGGCTGGAGACGACCTTGAAGCGGCCGATCGTCAACACCCGTGACGAGCCGCATGCCGACCCCAAGCGGTTCCGGCGCCTGCACGTGATCGTGGGCGACGCCAACCTCTCGGAGGTCGCGACGTTCCTCAAGGTCGGGACGACGGCGATCGTGCTGGCCATGATCGAGGACGACGCCGGGCCCGGTCGAGAACTGTCCCTGTCGGACCCGGTGCGGGCGCTGCACCAGGTGTCGGCCGACCTCTCGTTGTCCCGTCCCTTGGCCTTGACCGACGGCTCGACGGCGACCGCTCTCGAGCTGCAGTGGGAGCTCTTCGGGGCGGCCCGCAAGTACGCCGAGGAGGTCGGGCTGGGCGCGTTGGGGGACGACGGCACGGTGGGCGCCTTGGTCCTCGAGCACTGGGAGACGGTGCTGACGGGGCTCGAGTCGGACCCCTCGACGCTGGCGGACACGCTGGACTGGGTGGCCAAGCGCGAGCTCCTCCTCGCCTACCAGGAACGGCACTCCTGTGGCTGGAAAGACCCCCGGATTGCTGCACTGGCGTTGCAATACCACGACCTGCGGCCGGACAAGTCGGTCTTCGTGCGGCTCGGGATGCGGACGTTGGTCGACCCCCCAACCGTGGCCTCGGCGGTGACCGAGCCGCCGCTCGGGACGCGGGCCTGGTTCCGGGGCAAGTGCCTGGCTCGCTGGCCCGACGCCGTGGTGACCGCCAACTGGGACTCTCTTGTGTTCGACATAGGCGCTGATCCGCTGCGGCGCGTCCCTATGATGGACCCTCTGAAGGGGACAGCCGAACACACGGGTGCATTGCTGGCCGCGAGCACAGGGCCGGCAGACCTGCTCAACCGGCTCAACTCATAGGCGAAGACGGTCGAAGTCGAGACGGGACGGGACGGACAGGGACGATGGCAGAACAGGAACAGAAGAAGAGGGGATCGAGCACCCGTTCCACCGATGTGGAAACGGAGGTGGAGGAGGCCGGGGCTCCGGCAACCTCCGAGCGGGGCGAAAAGATCAAGGCCGAGCTGGACGACCTCCTCGACGAGATCGACGAGGTGCTCGAGGACAACGCGGAAGAGTTCGTCCGCAATTACGTGCAGAAGGGTGGGCAGTAGGCGCCCGTGGCGCTCCCACTCTTCCCCCCGGAGCGTGATCCGGGTCCGGACTTCGTCGGCTTGCTGCGCTTGACCGCGGACCGTGACCCGTCGATGGCGCGGTTCGACGGTGCAGCCGGGGCTGCCGGTGCCGTCGGTGCAGGCTCGATGTCGGTGCCGCACGGGACGACCGTGGTCGCCCTGCGCTACGTCGACGGGGTGATCATGGCCGGCGACCGCCGGGCCACGGCGGGCAACATCATCGCCCACCACGCCATGGAGAAGGTCTTCCCGGCCGACCACTATTCGGCGGTGGCGATCGCCGGCACGGCCGGCATGGCCATCGAGATGGTCCGGCTGTTCCAGGTCCAGCTCGAGCACTACGAGAAGGTCGAGGGCTCGACGCTCTCGCTCGAGGGCAAGGCGAACCAGCTCGCCGGAATGGTGCGCCAACACCTGCCCATGGCCATGCAGGGCCTGGCCGTGGTGCCGCTCTTCGCCGGCTTCGACACGTCTCGGTCGACCGGACGCATCTTCAATTACGACGTGACCGGTGGCCACTACGAGGACATCGACTTCCAGGCCACCGGTTCGGGTGGGCGCGACGCCCGCAGCACCATCAAGCTGGGGTGGCGCGAGGGGCTGCCCCGGGACGAGGCGGTCGACCTGGCGGTCCAATCGCTCTACGACGCAGCCGACGAGGACTCGGCCACCGGTGGTCCCGACCCGGTGCGGGGCATCTATCCGATCGTGGCCGTGGTCGACTCCGAGGGGTACCGCGAGGTACCCGAGGCCGAGGTGGCGGAGCGCTTTGCCGCCCTGATCGCCCGCAAGCAGGCGGAGCGTGCGCAATGAGCATGCCGTACTACGTCTCGCCCGAACAGGTGATGAAGGACCGGGCCGAATATGCCCAGAAGGGCATCGCCAGGGGGCGCTCGCTGGTGGCCACGACCTACGACGTCGGGATCGCCATGGTGGCGGAGAACCCGTCGCGCTCGCTCCACAAGATCAGCGAGATCTACGACCGCATCGCGTTCGGGGGAGTCGGCAAGTACAACGAGTACGACCAGCTGCGGGTGGCCGGCGTGCGTCACGCCGACACCAAGGGTTTCGCCTTCAGCCGCGAGGACGTCGACGCCCGCTCGCTGGCCAACCTCTACGCCCAGTACCTGGGCAACGTCTTCACCCACGAGATGAAGCCGCTCGAAGTGGAGATCCTGGTGGCTGAGCTGGGCGAGAACAGCGAGAGCCAGCTGTACCACATCGCCTACGACGGCTTCGTCAGCGACGAGGAGCACTTCGCCGTCCTGGGTGGGGATGCCCAGGCCGTGGCCGAGCGGATGGGGGAGGCTCGGCAGGCCGACTGGGACCTGGCGGCGGCCATCAGGGCGACCACGACTGCCCTGGCCGGGCCCGAGCGGACCCTCGGTGCGGGCGACCTCGAGGTGGCCACCCTGAGTCGGGGCAACGGGCGTCGGACCTTCCGGCGCATCAACGAATCCGAGCTGGCCCGACTCCTGGCATAGTCGGCAGTACGGTTTGGACCGTGGAACGCCGCATCTTCGGGATCGAGAACGAATACGGCGTCACGTTCACCCTGCGGGGCCAACGGCGGCTGAGCCCCGACGAGGTCGCCCGCTACCTCTTCCGCCGGGTGGTGTCCTGGGGGCGCTCGTCCAACGTCTTCCTGGAGAACGGTGCCCGCCTCTACCTCGACGTGGGCAGCCACCCCGAGTACGCCACGCCCGAGTGCGACAAGATCGGCGACGTCGTGACCCACGACAAGGCAGGGGAGTGGATCCTGGCCCAGCTGGTGACCGGCGCCCAAGCCCGTCTGCGCGAGGAGGGCATCCGGGGCGAGGTCTACCTGTTCAAGAACAACACGGACTCGGTGGGCAACTCCTACGGCTGCCACGAGAACTATCTGACCGAACGGAACGACGAGTTCAATCGGTACACCGAGGTGCTCATCCCGTTCCTGGTGTCACGTCAAATCTACGCCGGAGCGGGCAAGGTGCTCCAGACCGCCCGGGGCGCGGTGTTCTGCCTCAGTCAACGGGCCGAGCACATCTGGGAGGGCGTCTCCTCGGCCACGACCCGGAGCCGTCCCATCATCAACACCCGAGACGAGCCCCATGCCGACGCTGAGCGCTTCCGTCGCCTCCATGTGATCGTGGGCGACTCGAACATGTCGGAGTACGCGACGTTCCTCAAGATCGGGACGACCTCCATCCTCCTGGCCATGCTCGAGGACTCGGCGACCGTGCTGCGGGACCTGACCCTGGAGAACCCGATCCGGGCCATCCGCGAGATCAGCCATGACATCACCTGCCAGCGCCGGGTTCGGCTGGCCAATGGACGCGAGATGCGGGCGCTCGACATTCAGACCGAATACCTCGAGCGGGCGCTGAAATTCCGGGAGCGCCGTGGCCTGTCGCCCGAGGAGGACAAGGCCCTCGACATGTGGGAACACTGTCTGAAGGGGTTGGAGGCCGACCCCACCTCGTTGTGGCGGGAATGCGACTGGGTGGCCAAGCACCGGCTGGTCGAGCAGATGCGGGCCCGGCACGACATCTCCCTCTCCCACCCCAAGGTGGCGATGATCGATCTGATGTACCACGACGTCGACCGCGGCCGGGGCTTGTTCTACAAGTTGCAGCAGCGGGACGAGATGGAGCGCATCTGCACCGACGAGGCCATCTCCGAGGCCATGGTCAAACCACCCGAGACGACCCGGGCCCGGTTGCGCGGCGCCTTCGTGAAAAGGGCGAAGGAACGGCGACGTGACTTCACCGTGGACTGGGTGCACCTCAAGCTGAACGACCAGGCCCAACGAACCGTCCTGCTCAAGGACCCGTTCAAGTCGCACGACGAGCGGGTGGAGCGGCTCATCCAGTCACTGTGACGGCCTCGTAGAGTTGACAGCAGATGCTGAACCTGGACCCGGCCAAGCTCCTGGTGATCGCCGTGGTCGCGATCATCCTCCTCGGTCCTGACAAGTTGCCACAGGTGGCACGTCAGGTCGGCGGCGCCTGGCGCTCCTTCAACGAGTTCCGGCACCGCATGGAGACCGAGGTGCGCAGTTCCATGCCCGATCTGCCCTCCACCACCGAGATCGCCCGGCTGGCCCGTTCGCCCTCGGCCCTGCTCGACCACCTCTCGAACATGGGGACGGACGAGGCGGACGACGACCCGGTCGAAGAGCAGGCGGATGACGGGACGACGGAGCCTGCCGCCGACGCGCCGCCTTCGCCCAACGGGTCGGGACCCCCGGAGGTCGAGGCCGCCGAGGCGGCGCCGTTGGCGGACACGACATACCCGGCCACGCCCACGCCTACGCCATCACCTTCGTCGGCCACGCCGCCCGACGTCACACCGGATCACAGGTCACCGGACGTGGTCGTGCCGGGTGACCCCAGTCTGAACTGATCGGCCGGACCATGGTCTCCCTTCCGTTCGGGGCGAAACGCAAGAACCGTCCCACGCCCGACGACATGACGCTGAGTGAGCACCTGGGCGAACTGCGCTATCGGGTCATCATCTGCGTGGTTTCCTTCGTCGTGGCCGCCACGATCGCCGTGTTCGCCTACGAACCGATCCTGCACTTCCTCCTGCGGCCGCTGTGCAACGTCACCGCGTCGACCAAGCACCACACCAGCAACGGCAGCTCGTTCATCGTCGCCAGCGGCGGGACCTGCAATCTCTTCGTCACGTCACCGCTCGACGGGCTGTCCTTGCGGGTGAAGATCGCCGTGTTCGGTGGTCTCGTGCTCGCCTCGCCCATCATCCTCTTCCAGGTCTGGCGGTTCGTGACGCCCGGTCTCAAGGCGTCGGAGCGGCGCTACGCCATACCCTTCGTCCTGAGTTCGTTCGTTCTCTTCCTGCTCGGAGCGGCCACCGCCTATGAGACGCTGCCGCACGCGCTCGGCTTCTTGAAGGCGGTCGGTGGGCCGAACCTGGTGTCCATCTACGACCCGATCCCGTACCTGGGCCTGATCATCTTGATGATGACCCTCTTCGGGTTGACCTTCGAGTTCCCGGTCGTCCTGGTCTCGCTCGAACTGGCCCGGGTCGTGACACCGGCCCGCTTGCTCAAGACCTGGCGTTGGGCCGTCATCATCATCGTGGTGGTCGCCGCCGTGTTCACCCCGAGCTCGGATCCGTTCTCCATGCTTGCTCTGGCTCTCCCGCTCATCTTCTTCTATTTCATCTCCATCGGTATCGGGAAGCTGCTCGGGCGTTGACCACATTCCGGTGGCCGGTCCACTCGGGCGGCCTGGCGGAGTTCGAGGCGAGCCTCCCGTTCGTTCTCGACGACTTCCAGCAACACGCCCTGCGCTGCCTCGATGCGGACCAGTCCGTCCTCGTCTCCGCCCCGACCGGCTCGGGGAAGACACTGGTCGCGGCCTACGCCGTCCACCGTGCCCTGGCGGCGCGGGGCAAGGCCTTCTACACCACGCCGCTCAAGGCCCTCTCGAACCAGAAGTTCGCCGAGCTCGTGGCCACCTACGGCGAGGACCATGTCGGCCTGCTGACGGGCGACTCGACGGTGCGGCCCCGGGCGCCCGTGGTGGTCATGACGACCGAGGTCCTGCGCAACATGCTGCTCGCCGGATCGGACCTGCTCGAAGCCCTCCACACCGTCGTCCTCGACGAAGTGCACTTTCTCCAGGACCCCTACCGCGGTGGCGTGTGGGAGGAGGTCCTGGTGCTGTCGCCTCCCGAGATCCGCTTCGTGTGCCTGTCGGCCACCGTGAACAACGCCGACGAGCTCGGCGGGTGGCTGCGCTCGGTGCGCGGTGACACGGCGGTCATCGTCGAACGAGAGCGGCCGATCGTGTTGCGCCACCACTTCGCGGTGCACCGGCGCGAGGACGAGGAGACCCAGCTCTTGCCCCTGCTGCAGAGGAACGGCAAACCGGGTGGCGAGGGCCAGCGCATCGACCAGATGGTGCGCCGGGCCCTGAACGGCCGGGTGGGCCACTGGCAGTCGCGGGGGAGAGGCCCTCGCCTCCCGTTCCGGGCCCCGCTGCGCACGGAGATGATCGACGAGCTCGACCAGGCCGACATGCTGCCGGTGATCGTGTTCATCTTCTCCCGGGCCGCCTGCGACGACGCCGTGCGCCAGGTGATGCGCGATGGCGTCCGGCTGAGTGACGCCCACGAGCGGACGGCCATCCGCGAGGTGGCCGAGCGGCGGGTGGAGCCCCTCAACGACGAGGACCTGGCCGTTCTCGGCTACGACGAGTGGCTCGAGGCCCTCGAGCGCGGCGTGGCCGCCCACCATGCCGGCATGGTGCCCGTCTTCCGGGAGACCGTCGAGGAGTGCTTCGCCGCCGGACTGCTCAAGGTGGTGTTCGCCACCGAGACGCTCTCGCTCGGGATCAACATGCCGGCGCGCTCGGTGGTGATCGAGCGCTTCTCCAAGTACGGCGGCGCCGGGCGGGCCCCGTTGACCTCGGGCGAGTACCTCCAGCTCACCGGACGGGCCGGCCGCCGTGGACTCGATGAGGAGGGCCACGCCGTGGTCTCGTGGTCGAACGAGACGACCTTCGCCGAGGCGGCCCGCGTGGCCGCCGCACCACCTCCGGATCTGCGCTCGGCCTTCCGGCCCACCTACAACCTGGCCGTCAACCTGGTCTCACGGTTCGACCGGGAGACGGCCAACGAGGTGCTCCACCGTTCCTTCGCCCAGTGGCAGGCCCGCAAACCCGACCTGCTCAGCCGCCAGCTCGGGCATCGCCTGGCCGTCCTGGGCGAGCTGGGGTACGTCGACGACTGGAGCCTGACCCCGGCCGGTCGGCGCTTGTCGCGGATCTACCACGAGGCCGACCTGTTGGTGGCCGAGGCCCTGGGCAGCGACGTCCTGGCCGGGGCCGAGCCCGCGGTGCTGGCGGGCGTGCTCTCCTCGGTCGTCTTCGAGCCCCGACGAGCCCGGCGGCTGCCGGGTCACGGCCACACCCACAGTCAGGGGAGTGGCCCCGGCCGGGGGCACGGGTCGCCACGGGGCAAGCGCCGGGCTCAGCTCCAGGACCGCCTGGGTGACAAGCGCAGGCTCGAGCTCTCCCGGCGTTGCGAGGCCGTGACCTCCATGGCCGAGCGGATCCGGACCGTCGAGGAGGCGCACCTGGTGCCCCGGACGCGCCAGGTGGCGCCGGGCCTGGCCACGGCCGTGGCCTCCTGGGTCCGCGGGGCCTCCTTCTCCACCGCCCTGGCCGTGGCGGCCCGCGACGCCGGCGACCTGGCCCCGGGGGACTTCGTGCGGACCATGAAGTCGGTGGCCGACCTGGCCCAGCAGGTCTCGCACACGGCCGAGGACCCGGACGTGGCCGCTGCGGCGCGCGAGGCGGTGGACCAGCTGGTCCGCGGCGTGGTGGCGGGCGGGCTGCCCTCGGGCTGAGGCGCCGCCGGGACGGGCCCATCCGCCACAGCTGAGTCAGCCCGGTTCTATCGTTACCCGGGCAATGTTCCCCTACTCCGAAGAGCACTTCACCGCGGACGAGGAGACCGTCCTCCGGCGCTACGTCACCAACCTCGACCAGCCGGTGTTCGCCCTGGTCAACCTGCCCGAGGTGGTCAAGGGAGCGCTCTTCGCCCGCTACTCGCGGTCGCCCAAGAGCCTGCGCCGACTCTTCCTCGACGAGTTCGTCGGCGAGCTCGACGTCTCGGGTGACGCGTCGGTCGACGCCACGGTTGGAATGGAGCGCGCCGAGCAGCTCTACGAAAGGGTGTTCGTCGAGTACGGCGACGACTCGGTGGCGCAGCTCGGCGGCGTCCATCTCGCCTGCGAGCAGGCGTCCAACGTCCTCTCCAAGGTGCTCGAGTGGGGACGGCTCATGGCTTACCTCGAGCAGTCGACGCGCTACATCGCCTACAACCAGCGGCTCGACAACGGCCAGTACCGCTACTTCCGGCCGCCCGAGATCCTCGACTCGCCCCACGGCGCCCGTTTCGTCGGCGAGATGGACCGCGTCTTCGACACCTACGGTCAACTCCTGCCGCGCCTGCAGGCATCGGTGGCGGAGCGCTTCCCCCAACAAGCGAACGACAGTGACTTCGTGTACCGACAAGCAACGCGGGCCAAGTCGCTCGACGCGCTGCGCGGGTTGCTGCCCGCGGCGTCGCTGTCCAACATCGGCGTGTACGGCACCGGCCAGGCCTACGAGCAACTGCTGCTCCGCATGCGCGCCCATCCGCTGCCCGAAGCGCGTCACTACGCCGCCATGATGCTGGAGGAGCTGCGCAAAGTCATCCCGTCCTTCCTCCAGCGCGTCGACGTCCCGGCGCGCGGAGGGGAGTGGTCGGCGTACCTCGAGTCGACGCGTCACCAGACCGACGCGCTGGTGCGCCGCCTCTGGCCGGAGGAGGCCGACCCCGGTGACGAGTCCGGCGGCGTCAACGAAGTGACCCTCCTGGACTTCGATCCCGACGGCGAGGAGAAGGTCCTGGTAGCGGTGTGTTTCGGCGCCATGGATTGCTCCGAACGCGAAGCAGAGCGGCGGGTGCGCCGGCTCGGGCACGACGACCGGGTGGCCCTCCTGCGGGCCTATGTCGGCGACCGACGCAACCGACGGCACCGCCCCGGTCGGGCCTTCGAGCGCACGGACTACCGCTTCGAGTTGGTCACGGACTACGGCGCGTTTCGTGATCTGCAGCGGCACCGCATGCTGACGATCGAGTGGCAGCGTCTCGGCATCACGCTCGGGTACGACATGCCCGTGCTGGTCGAGGAGTCGGGTCTCGCCGACGAGTACGACGAGGCGATCGCGCGGGCCGAAGACCTGTACCGGTCGCTGGCGGCGGACTTTTTCGAGCAGGCGTCCTACGCCGTGGCGTTGGCCCATCGCATCCGCTACGTGATGCAGATGAACGCGCGCGAGGCGATGCACCTCGTCGAGCTGCGGTCGGGGACCCAGGGCCACCCCGCGTATCGACGGGTGGCCCAGCAGATGCACCGGGCCATCGCCGAGACCGCCGGGCACCGTGCGCTGGCCGAATCGATGAGTTTCGTCGACCATGGCTCGACCGACCTGGAACGGCTCGAATCGGAGCGGCGGGCGGAACGTCGCCGGACCGAAAAATCTGCGACCCACTGACCAGGAAATACCCTCGTTCTCCCTGGTGAGGGGGCTCGCATTCTCCTTGACGGGCCCACCCCAAACTTGCGTAATGTACGGCCCAGTCCCGACGCCCCGTCACACGCCGCAGAAGAAAAACCGCTGATGTGGCAAGGGTGGGACGTGCTGTGAGTGGCGGTTGTAGGCCCTGGGGGTCGAGTAGAGAACGTGTTGCGTGCCTGGCCGGTCCAGGCTTGCAAGATGGCGCCAAAGACCCCAGGGCCCGCCCGCCCTTCACACCCCTGTAGGAGCGATCGAAACGTTCGCGCGACCGTCTATGCTCCGGCGCGACATGGCGACCAAGAAGAAGGCCAAGAGCGAAGAAGTCGAGGCTGAGAGCCTCGAGACCCAGGAGACGGGTCTCGACGAGGAGCTCGAGCTGGACGACGACGACCTGGAGGGCCTCGACGACGAAGACGTTCTGGCGGCCGACGACGACGATGTTGACGTCGTGGTCGATGTCGACGACGAGGAGGACGAGGTCGAGGTCGAGGTCGAGGTCCTGACGCCCTCACCGGCCGCGGTGGTCGAGAAGAGCGGTGAGGGCGACGAGGAGGAAGAGGAAGAGGAGCCTGACGACGAGGACGTCGAGGCCAGTCTGGACGTGATCCTCAAGGAGCGCCTGGTCGTCGAGGACGAGCCCGAGGACGAGGAGGCGGCCGACCAGGAAGACAAGACCGAGGGCAACGAGCGGGTGCTGCCCAAGCAGCCAGACGAATTCGTGTGCCGCTCGTGCTTCCTGGTCAAGCACCCGAGCCAGCTGGCCGACAAGAAGAGCATGCTCTGCCGGGATTGTGTCTGAGGACACGCCGGGGGGCGGCGACGGTATCGAGAGGGGACCCCTGCGGCGGACCCTGGACGTGTGTGTGTTCGGTCCCTTGGGTATGGCGGTGACACTGGCCGAGGAACTGCCCGAGTTCGTCGACAAGGGGCGTCAGCGTCTGCAGCTCGAGCTGGGCAACGCCATGGTCGTCGGTCGCTTCGTCGTGACCCGGGGACAGCGGCAACTGTCCGCGCGCCTGCGCCTCGATGACGTGGGCGGCGGTGGGGGGTCTGAGCGGGGACACGATGGGCGGGATCGGGATCGGATGACGTCGCACCGTCCCGCCTCGACGGCGGCGGCGGCGCCGTCGGATCCGGCCGCTGCCGCCATCCTCGACGGAGCCCTGGCCGATTACGACACGCTGAGCGCCTCCCAGGTGGTGCGCCGCCTCGCGAGCCTGGGCCCCGACGAGTTGCACGCGGTCCAGCGCTACGAGGCCTCGACCCGGAACCGCCGGACCATCTTGAACCGGGCCAGCCAACTCCTCGAGGAGGGGCCGGCGGCCGCAGCCGGCGAGTAGCGGCGATGGAGCGAGCCCGGCTGGCCGAGACGGACGACCGGGCGGCCTGCGCCCGACTGCTCGACGAGGGCCGGGACGGTGCCCGGGCCATGCGGGGCGGACCGGCTCTGCTGGGCCGGGAGACGACGGAAACCCTCCTCGAGCGCTGGAACGGCCCTGGGACCGGCCTGTTCGTCGGGGAGTACGAGGGAGCCGTGGTGGGGCTCCTCGCGGTGAGCCTGAGCGAGCCGGTGGCCGGACGGGTCAGCGCACTCATCGAGTGCTGCTACGTCGAGCCGGGCGCCCGTGGTGTGGGTGTCGGCAGTTCGCTCATGGAGGCCGCCGTGGTGTGGGGCCGGGACCAGGGGTGCACCGACGTCGACGCGTTGGCCCTTCCGGGTGATCGTCCGACGAAGCAGCGCCTCGAGGCCGCCGGGTTCACCGCCCGCCTCCTGACGCTCAGCCGCCGGTTGGACTGAAGCGCCGCTCGGTGTTGACTCGACGTGGCGGGGGTGGCGGGATCTTCAGGCCGAGCAGCTTGGCCAGGGCCGGCACCGACCCGGCGGCGTTGCGGGCCGCCTGACGGGCCACCTCGTCGTCGGGGATCCCGGCCGGCTTCACCGTCCGGCGGACCGGAGAGGCCACCACGACGTCGAGCAGCTGCATCCACTCCTCGGGCGCCTTGTCGGCCGACATGGCCTCGCCCGCCGCGGCGGCCAGGCGCACGGCGAGGTCGGCCGGGAGGCGGGTCCCGGGCTCGGGCGGCCGGATCGAGGCCTCGATGGCCTGGTGTACCCGCCCGTCCTTGACCGCGTTCGTCATACGGGCCAGCCACTCCTCCCGCAGGGCGGCGGTGCGCTGGTCGAGCGACTCCTGAAGCGCCTTGGCCGTGGCCCGGCCCTCTTCGTCGAGGATGAGCGTGCGCGACGCCGTCACCACGGCTCGCAGCTCGCGCAGTCGGTACTCCTTGCCCGCCGTCTGGGCCACGCTGGCCCGGTCCTTCCAGTCGGCCAGGCGCACGACGGGCAACAGTTCCTCGGCCATGGCCACGAGCGCGTCTCCGGCGACGGGCGGCTTGCCGCTGGCTTTGGCCGCGGTGTTCTGGTCGTTGATGGCCTGGCGAACGGCCTGAATTCCTCCGCGCAGCAGCTGCTCGGCCACGGGAATCTGCTCGGGTCGCAGCGTGGCCAGCATGGCATTGCGATGGGCCGTCGACGTGGGCATCGTCGGCCGTTCGCCCCGACCGGGACGCCCCTCGCCGTCGCCCGGACGGCGCCCGCCCGGACGCCGCGTGCCGCTTCCGCTCCCGCTCCCATTGCCGCCGCCCCCGCCACGGCCGGCGCCCCCGCCGGACCCGCCCCTGCTTCCCGAGCGCTCGCCCCGATCTCGATCGTCGCCACGGCGCCCACCGCCGCGGCGCTCACCATCGTCATCACGGCGCCGCTTGCCCGATCCGGGGGCCAGGATCACCGACACGTCGGGCGCGCGCCGGGGCGTGCCCTTGACCTCGATGCGCCCCTCGACCTTCTCCGGCGACCGGGCGGGCTTGGTCTGGGTCAGGGCCAGGATCTCGATGCCCTCGAGCCCGGTATCGACCGTGGCCTGGAGGACGGTGCCCACCTTCTCGCCTGGTGGCACCAGGGATGCGTCGACCGTGCCCTTGGGCTGGCGGGCACCCGCGGCGCGCCAGGTCCAGGACCCATCACCGGTTTGGCTTGTCAGCTCGATGTCGATACGGCGAGACATGCGGCGGACACGCTACCTCGCCGAGCACGCGGTCCCGATACCGGGTGCAGAACGGCGTCCCCTAACATGGGACGGCCGTCGGCCGGAGGGGTCGCGTCCTGCCCCTGCCGTGCCGCACCTGCACCTGGTGCACGACGACACACCACGCCACCCAGGAGGAATCGAGCATGAGCGAGGACAGCGAGCAGCCGGGGCCCGCGTCCGCTGCCGGTGAACCCGTGGCGACAGGCGGCGACGCCACGCCCGACCCCGCACCGCCACTGGGCCAGTCCGGGCTCGGTGAGACGGTGCCGCCGCCACCACCGACCTCGTCCTACCCCCCGCCGTCGCAGTCCTGGGCCCCGCCGACGGCGGCAGCGAGCGGTACCGGAGGCGACCCCTTCACCTACCCGCCCCCGCCGCCCGAGCGCACCGCCCAGATCGCGACGCCCGCCGGCGCCAAGAAGTCACGCGTCTGGCTCCCGGTCGCCGTGGTCGCCGCCCTCATCGGTGGCCTGGTCGGCGCCGGAGTCACCGCCCTGGCCGACAACTCCAACGACAACTCGAGCGCCGGCCTCACGGTCCACGAGAGCGCCGCCACACCGGGGGCCGCCGTGCTCAGCGGCAACGTCACCATTCCGCAGCTGGTGAGCAAGGTGATCCCCGCCGTCGTCTCCATCGACGTCAAGTCCCAGGGCAACGAGGACGAGGGCACCGGCATGATCATCACCTCGAGCGGCGAGGTGGTCACCAACAACCACGTGATCGAGCTCTACGTCGACAACGGCAACATCGGGACCATCACGGTCACCGAGTCCGGCCAGACCAAGGCCCTCCCGACGACGCTGGTCGGCTACGACCAGTCCAAGGACGTGGCCCTGCTCAAGATCAACAACGCCACCAACCTGCCCACGGTCACCTTCGGCAACTCGTCCAAGGCTGTCGTGGGCGATGCCGTCGTGGCCATCGGCAATGCCCTCGGTCTGGCCGCGGGCACACCGACCGTGACCCAGGGCATCGTGTCGGCCCTCGGGCGCTCCGTCACCGCCGGGGGCGACGGCACGGCGGCCGAGAACCTGCAGAACCTGATCCAGACTGATGCCGCCATCAACCCGGGGAACTCGGGCGGACCCCTCATCGATACGTCGGGCCAGGTCATCGGCATGAACACCGCGGTCGCCGGAACATCGGGCGACGGCACCAGCTCGCAGAACATCGGCTTCGCCATCCCGATCGCCTCCGTCGAGTCGCTGCTGCCCCAGCTCGAGAAGGGTGGTCAGAGCGGGAAGGGCGGCGGCTACCTCGGCGTCGACATCAGCACCCTCACCCCGGCCCTGCGCCAGCAGTACGGCTTCACCCCGACCCAGGGAGCCGTCGTGCTCAGCGTGGTGTCGGGGTCCCCGGCCGCCAAGGCCGGGCTGGTCCAAGGCGACGTCATCGTCGACATCGACGGCACCCCCATCACGTCGGCCGACACCCTGCAGAGCGCCGTCCAGAAGTCCAAGCCAGGCCAGCAGATCACGATCACCTACTACGTCGGCGACAGCAAGCGCACGACCACAGCCACGCTGGGCAGCCAGTCCCAGGCACAGCAGCAACAGTCCGGCGGCTCCACCACCAACCCCTTCGGCGGGGGAGGGTTCCCCGGGTTCGGCAACTCGGGCGGTACCGGCGGTACGGGCAACACGCCCTGAGGTCAGCCCCCCGGGATGTCGAAGTTCCGGTCCGGATGGGCCGGCGGGAAGTTCATCGGCTCGGTCGGCTGCCACCCGCTCGCCTCGATGTCCTCGAGCACGTGCGCCATGTTGTACGTGTCCTCCTCGTAGGAGAACTTCCCGTCCCCGGCGTAGATCATCCGCGAGTACCCGGACTGCCGGTACGGCGTCCCGTCGGGCTTGAGGCGGGGCATGATCTGCGTCCACTTGACCACGACGTCGTCACCCTCGATCGCGGTGAACTCGACGGGGAACTTCCAGTCGCCCATGCCGACCATCGAGTCGACCAGCCACTGGGCGATGGCCCCCTTGCCCTCGATCCGGCCCCAGGCCCCGTCGATGTAGACGGCGTCCTCGGTGTAGAAGTCGGACAAGGACCCGAACGCGTCGTCCTCCAGCCCCTCGTCGATACGCCGGCGTAGGTCCTGGTAGCGGTCGACGGTCGCCTTTACCTCGTCGCGTGGATACGGCACAGTTCCCCCTTCATTGTTTGACACCGTAGGCCGCTCGGCACGCCTCGAGCTCTCGCAGCGCGGCCGCCCGGTCGTTGAATCCCTCGACCGAGACCGACTTCCCCGGTTCGAGGTCCTTGTAGATGCTGAAAAAGTGAGAGATCTCGTTGCGCAGGTGCTCGGGCACGTCCTCGATGTCGGACGCCTGGTCCCACTGGGGGTCGTGCTCGAGCACGCTGATCAGTTTGGCGTCGACCCCCGCCTCGTCACGCATGAAGAAGACGCCGAGGATGCGCACCCGCACGAGGCAGCCCGGGAAGGTGGGATCGGTGACCAGGACGAGCACGTCGAGCGGGTCACCGTCGCCGGCCAGGGTCTCGGGGACGAAGCCGTAGTCCGCCGGATAGGTGGTGGCGGTGAAAAGGCGGCGGTCCAACCGGATGACATGCTTCTCGTGGTCGTACTCGTACTTGTTGCGGCTCCCGGTCGGGATCTCGATGACGACGTCGATCGCCTCGCCGCTCATCGAAAGTCGGGCGGGGGCGAGCGTCGCTCAGGGTCGACCGGGCTCATGATGCCCACGCCGTTACCGTCGGGGTCGCTGACCACCGCGTAGCGGGCGCCCCAGAACGCGTCGTAGGGCGGTTGCTGGACGGGCACGCCGTCGGCGGCCAGTGCCTCGACGAGGGAGTCGACCTCGTCGCGCCCGTCGACCTTGAACCCGAGGACGACGCCGGGACCGCCGGGCCAACCCGCGTTCCACTTCGGCGCGAACGCGGTGCTGTCGAGGTCGATGTCGAGCGGGACGTCGTCGGAGTGGACAGCCGAGACGTGATGCGCCGCCCAGACGGGATCCGGGTCGTCGAACGCGAGGCCGAGACGGGCGTAGAAGGCCCGGACGGCTTCGACGTCGTTGACGACCAGATTGATCTGATCGAGCCGGATCGATGCCATGACCGACACCGTAGCGTTAGGCGCCGACACCGTCGCCGTTGGCCGGCGTCAGCCCCCGAAGCTGGCGCCGCCCGTCGCGCCGATGCGTTGGAACCGTGCTGCCCCGCCGGCACCGCCGAAGAAGCCACCGCCGGCCCCGGCGCCGCCGAAGAAGCCACCGCCTCCGCCGCCCAGGACGTTGCCGAGGCTGTTGGTGTTGGTGTTGGTTGAGGACGGGACGGGCTCGGCGTAGTCGGCCAGGACGACGCTCTGTCCGGGCGTGAGGCCCGAGAGGACCTGGGTGTAGGTCCCACCGACCATCCCGATCTTGATGTCCGTGCGGGTGAGCGCGCCCTTGTCGAGTTCGAGGACGAAGGAGCGGGTGCCGACCGTCTCGACGGCCGAGGTGGGCACGGCGACGACATGGGAGACCGACCCGGTCGAGATGTCCACGTTGGCCGTCGAGCCCGTGAAGAGACCACTGGTCGACGACGGAAGGGCCACGACGACGGGATAGGTGTAACCGCTGTCGCTGGATTGCACCGGCCCGACCTGGGAGACCGTGCCTACGACGGCACCGTCGACCCCGTCCACTTCGACCGACGACGACTGGCCGACCTTGACCGAGGGCACTTGGGCGCTGTCGAGCGTGGCCTGGACCTCGTAGGACTTGGTGCCGATGATCGTGATGTTCTCGGTGCTCGAGTCGGCGCTGACCGTGTCGCCGACGTCGATGCCGACCGAGACCACCGTCCCGCTGATGGGACTGGTCAACGTGGCCTCCTTCAGCGACTGCTGCGCGTCGGTCAGGTCGGCGTCGGCACTGTCGATGTCGGCCTGATCCGACGCGATCTGCTCGGGCGTGTCGGTGTCGGCCGACGTGGCGTTCCCCGACCCGCTGCCGGCCCCCGTGATGTCCGCCGTCAGGGCGGGCCCGGACGGTGCGCCATCGCCGTCACCCGAGCCGGAGCTCCCGGTCGTGGTGCCCGCGGACTCGGCGGCCAGGGCCTGGCCGAGCGCAGTCTCGTCCTTCGAGACCGTCGTCTGGTCCTTGGAGACCTGCTGCTCGTCTGATGAGACCGTTTGGAGGGCCGCCTCGCAGGTGGCCTGGCCGGCCGGGGTGCCCGTGTTGGCGCTGGTGCAGTCGCTCTGGGCCTGGGCCAGGTCGGCGCCCTCCTTGTTCTGGTCCGTCGCCAGCGTGGACTCGTCCTGGGTCAGAACGGTCTGGTCCTTCGTCACCGTGGTGTTCTGACCACTGCTCGCACGGGTGGGTGGCGTCGTGGTGGTGGTCGTCGACGACGGGGTGGGACTCGACGTCTTCGCCCCTGACGAGGCGGTGGGACTCGGCGTCTTCGTCGCCGACGCGGCCGACGACTCGTTCTCCTCGTCCTCCACCAGCTTGGCCTGGTCGGCGTCCAGCGTGGACTCGTCCGACGACACCGTCTCGCTCAGCGCCGTGGTCTGGAGCGTGCCCAAGGACTGACCCGCGGTCACCTGTTGGCCGGGCGTGACGGTCATCGTGGCGACCTGGCCGGCGACCTGGAACGAGGCCGCGGCATCGCTGACCGGATCGACGTTGCCGACGACGGTCATGGACGTGGCGACGTCGGCCCGGGTGACCGTGCCCAGCCGGTAGCCGGCAGTGCCGTTCCCCACCTCGGCCCAGGCGGCCGCACCGCCGCCGAGGACGACGACGAGGACGACGGCGCCGATCAGGACGGCCCGCCGGTGCCCGGTGCGGCCCCAGCCTGGGGACGACTTAGGCACCGCCACCACCGGTACCGCCGAAGAACCCGCCGCCCGGACCGCCACCGAAGCGGCCAAAGCCGGCTGTGCAGCTGGCGCCCCCCGTCGAGGTGATCCGGACCGTGTTCGCCGTTACGGCGCCGTTGCTGGCGGCCGGACCGAACGCACTGACGCAGTCACCCACCGCCAGGTCCGTCGCTGCTGCGCTCTGCGTTGCGCTCACCGTCGTCGACTTCGAGGTCGTGATGGTGAGGGTCTGCGTCTTGGGCGGGGTCGGCTTCTTGGCCTTGGAACCGGACGTGGCCGCGCCCCTGGTGAACTGGCCCGGGTTCAGGCTGAAGCCGGAGACGGTGAGTGTCGATCCTTTGACCGACTTCACCTTGCCGGACGCGATGGCGATCGAGGCGAGTCGCTGGCGGAAGTTGGACGAGCCGGTCCCGGTGCCTCCTCGCCCGAACGTGCCCCCGCCCTCGGCGTTCGACCCGCCGAAGCCCGGCCGGCCGCTCCCGCCTCGGAACTGGAAGCCTCCCTGCGGCCCGCCGGCCGCTGCCCCAGGCGCTCCCGAACCGTTTCGGGTGCCGAATCCGGCACACGACCCGCTCGAGGTGGCACTGGTGACGGTGATGGAGCGGGCGGCGATGGTGGTCTTGGACTTCTTCGAGGGCGTGCCCGTGACCGTGACGCATTCGCCGCCCAGCGCGCCGACGGCCTTGGTGACCGTCTTGGAGAACTGCGTCCTCGACGTCCAGCTGACCGTGGTCTGGCCGGAGTTGGCGTTCTGCACCTCCATGCTCGAGCTCGAGGCGTTCAGCGCCGCCACGCTGCCGCTTGCTCCGAACCCTCCGTTGGGCGGCGTCGTGGTGGCGGCACCCGCCGCCGAGCTGAGGGCCGCCGCGGCCACAAGGGCGGTGGTGCCGGTGCCGACGATGCGGGCCCAGCGGCGATGCGCCTGGCCGAGACTGACTGTTGACTGCATGTTCGTGCTTCCTCTTTCCATGTTCGTGCTCTCTGGGTTCGTGCTCTCTGGGTTCGTGCTCTCTGGGTTCGTGCTCTCTGGGTTCGTGCTCTCTGGGTTCGTGCTCTCTGGCCGTCTGGTCATTCGTTCCGTAGGGCGTCGATGGGGGCCATGGTGGCGGCCCGGCTCGCCGGGTAGACGCCGAAGAGGACACCGATGGCCAGGGCGATGGCCAACGCGCCCACGGCCGCCGTCGGGCTGGTCGAGATCGGGTCCCCGATGAGGCCGGGCAGGTAGAGGACACCGAGGAGACCGGCGAGGACGCCCAGCACCCCCCCGACGAGCCCGAGCACGGAGGCCTCCACCAGGAACTGGCGGCGGATGACCCGCGGCGTGGCACCCAGGGCCTTGCGCAAGCCGATCTCGCGGACCCGCTCGGTCACCGAGACCAACATGATGTTCATCACCCCGATCCCGCCGACGATCAGGGAGATGGCGGCGATGCCCCCGAGGAGGATCGTGAGGGTGTGGTCGACCGAGGTGTTGGCTGCGATCAGCGACGCCTGCGAGGTGACGGTGAAGTCGGCGTCGGTCGGGTTGGTGGTCCCGTGGAGCTCGAGCAGCAGGTGGTCAGCCTCCTGGTAGGCGCCGGTCAGGTCGGCCGACGAGCGGGCCTCGACGGCGATGGAGCTGACCGAGTTGCGCGACGTGCCGCCGAAGATGCGCTCGGCGCCCGTGGTGATCGGGATGATCATGGTGTCGTCGGGGTCCGAGGTGCTCGACGAGGAGCTCGAGGCGCCGGTGGAGGTCAGCACGCCGACCACGGTCACCGGCACGCCGTTCACGTCGACCGTCTGCCCGACCGGGTCCTCCCGGCTGAACAGCTCCGAGGCGGTCGTCGCACCCAGGACGGCGACGGCCGTGTGGTCCTTGACGTCCTGGTTGTCGAGGAAGCGACCCTGGGCCACGGTGCGGCCCCGTACGGTCAGCCAGGACGGCGTGGTCCCCTGGACCGTGGTCGTCGCGGTCTCGCTGCCCGCCGTCAGCACCTCGCTCGACGAGGTGATGCCGGCGACCGCCTTGATGTCGGGCGCGTCGACGTGAGACGACAGCGCCGAGACGTCGCCCATGGTCAAGGTCGACGCCGAGCCGAGGGCCTCGCGGACGCCGGTGCTCGACGTACTGCTGCCCGGAGTGATCGTGAGGACGTTGGACCCCAGTGCATTGATCTCCGAGGTCACCTGTCCGGATGCGCCTTCACCCAACCCGACCGCGATGATCACGCCGGCGATACCGATCAGGATGCCGAGCACGGTGAGGAACGAACGCAGGCGGTGGCTGCGCACCCCGTTGACCCCGGTGCGGAAGGTCTCGAGCCAACTCATCGCACGCTCTCGAGATACCGCTGATCGTTCTCCGTCAGCAGCCCGTCGCGGATCCCGACTACCCGACCCGCGGCCGAGGCCACCTCGGCGTCGTGGGTGATCAGGACGAGGGTGCGCCCGGCATCGTGCAGCTCGCTCATGAGGCGCATGACGTCCGCCGCCGATTTCGAGTCCAGGTTCCCGGTGGGCTCGTCAGCCAGAATCAGGTCCGGCTCGGTCACCAGCGCCCGGGCCACCGCCACCCGCTGTTGCTGACCGCCCGACAACTCGCCGGGCCGGTGGTTCACCCGCCCGGTCAGGCCGACCCGGCCGAGGGCCGCCAGGGCCCGCTCTTTGCGCTCACCCCGGGGTACCCCCGCATAGACGAGGGGGAGCTCGACGTTCTGCCAGGCCGTCATGGAGGCCAGCAGGTTGAACTGCTGGAAGACGAAGCCGATGCTGCGGTTGCGCACCTCGGCCAGGGCCGTCTCGCTCATGTGGCTGACGTCCTCGCCGGCCAGGCGGTAGCGACCCGACGTGGGGATGTCGAGACACCCGAGGATGTGCATGAGGGTGGACTTGCCCGAGCCCGACGGGCCGATGACGGCGACGTACTCGCCCCCGAGGATGGAGAGGCCGACGCCCCGCAACGCAGCGACCGAGATGGAGCCCGTCCGGTAGACCTTCGTCACCCGTTCCAGATCGATCACCGGCGCTGGCCCCGACACCGAAGACGTCCCGTCCGGGGGAGTGAGCGTCACCCGGCACCCCCGCCGAAGCCGCCCGCGCCGCCACCGAAGCCGCCGGCGCCGCCGGCACCCCCGAAACGTCCGAAGCCGCCCCCGGTCCGGGCCCCCGTGCCCCCGGCACCGCCGAAGATGCTGCCCGCCCCGCCGCCGGGAGCCCTGAAGGTGACCTCTCGCTCGAGCACCTTGTCGCCGGCGGTCACGCCACCGGTAATCTGGGTCTCACCGTTCTGTGCCGCACCGGCCGTGACGTCCTTGACGACATGAGCGCCCCCACTCGTCACCTGGGTGACGGTGGCCTGGCCGTTGGTCCCGTAGGAGATGGCTCCCGTCGGAACCTCCGTCACGTCGTTCAGCTGCTTGACGATGATGCTGACGTCCGCACTCGATCCGGCAAACAGACCGGTCGGATTCCCCGTGACGTCGACGACGACGGGAAAGGTGGTGACGTTCGAGCTCTGGCTGCCGATGAGGCTGATGGAACCCACCGTGCCGAAGACGGGCGTGGTCGAGCCGGTCGGCGTGATGTCGACCTGGTCGCCCGTGGCGATCTGACCGATCTGGGTGTCGTCGACCGTCGTGTTCACGATGTAGGAGTCGGTGCCGATCACCACGATCTGCCCGCTCGAGCTCGACGAGCTGGCAGCGGTGCTACTGCTGGCCGCATTGCTGGCCGCGCTGCCTGTTCCGCCGGTATCGGCCGCCCCCGTACCCCCGGTGCCGCTGCCGCTGCCGTTGCCCGATCCCGTCACCTGCTGGCCCACGGTCAGGCTCACCGACGCCACCGTGCCGGAGATGGTCGACGTGAGCGAGGCGTCGTTCAAGTTCGTCTGCGCCGTCGAGAGCGAGGACTCGGCCGAGGTCACGGACGCCTCGTCCGTGTCGAGCTGGCTGGCCGCCGCCCCCGACGACTCGTCGCTGGCCAGCCGGTCCTCGGCCGCCGTCACCTGGGCCTGGGCGGCGCTCACGTCCTCGGACAGCGCGGTCGTCGCCACCGTGGCCAGCGCCTGCCCCGCGGTGACCGTCTGACCGGTCTTCACGTTGACGGCGGTGACCGTGCCGGACACGGCGAAGTTGAGGTTGGCCTGGCTCGCCGGCTCGATCGTCCCCGAGCTCGTCGCCGTCTCCTGGATCGTTCCCGTGGTCACCGGCACCGTCGTCGTCGTCACCGAGAGTCCGGTCGGGGTCGACGAACCCGACGTCAGCCACACCGTCAGGCCGACGGCGGCGCCGACCAGGACGACGACCACGGCGACGATGGGCCAGCGATAGCGGCGCCAGACCGACGTCTGCTCGGCCGCCAGGACGTTCTCGTCGTCGAGCGGCAGTTCCTCTGTGAGATCGACCGGGGCGGCCGGCACGTCGATTGCACCCGTTTTGGCCATGGAGTCCAGTTCAGAGCAGGGATTTCACAACGAGCCGAACCCCAGCTGTGAGCCCGCTTGGATTTTGTCGGCCGCTCAGCACCAAAGTCGTGGTCAGGACGGCGGTCGTCCCTCTCTAAGAAGATGCACAGCTGGCGCCGGACGGGCTCCGACCTCGACCGTGCAGACTGCGACCCAGGCAGCGATCCGATCTCCCTTCATCTCCTCCCCGGATCGCCGCACTCGCCCTCCGGGGCGTGCGGAACCCCCGCGACGCCGCACGCCCCGTGAGGGAAGCCGTCCGCCTCGTTCCGGGGTGACCTCTTGCCGGCGGGGCGCCGTCGGTCGAGCGCCGACGCCTGGCGCATGCGAGGATCCGGCCCCGTGGACGAGCACCAGGCCGCGCCGGCCTCAGGCAGGGGAGCGCGATGAAACAGATCCGCGTGCACGGGCCTCACGACGTCCGCCTCGACGAGATCGCCGAACCCGACCCCGGACCGCGTGACGCCCTCGTCCGGGTCGCCGCCTGTGGGATCTGCGGCTCCGACGTGTCCTACGTCCACATGGGGGGGCTGACCGGGCACCCCATGCCCCTGGGTCACGAGCTGGCCGGCGTCGTCGAGTGGGTCGGCGACGAGGTGACGGGCACCACCGTCGGCGACCGTGTCGTCGTCCACCCGGTCGACGAGGAGCTCGGACGCCTGGGGAGCGGTGCCGGCGAAGGCGGTCTCACCCCGTTGCTCCTCGTGCGCGAGGCGGCCAAGGGTCGACGACTCTTCCCGGTACCCGACACGATGCCGTTGCCGGTCGCCGCGCTGGCCGAGCCCACGGCGGTGAGCATGCAGGCGGTGAACCAGAGCCAGGCCCGATCGGGCGACACGGTCGCCGTCTTCGGTTGCGGGCCGATCGGCCTCCTCGCCGTCGCCGCCCTGGCCGACCGCGGTGTCACCGATGTGGTGGCCATCGACCTGAGCCGGCGCCGCTTGGAACTGGCGGGGAATTTCGGCGCCGCCCACCTGCTCGATCCCGCCGAGGACGATGTGTGGTCCGAGCTGGCGCGGCTGCACGGCACCACGCCTTTCATGTTCGGGCCGACGCCGGCGACCGACGTCTACATCGAAGCATCGGGGTCGGACCGGGTGCTCGGCGAGATCCTCGAACACGGGCGCGCCGGTGGTCGCATGTCATTGGTCGCCCTGCACTACAAGCCGGTGCCGACCAACTACGTCCAGGTCCTCATGAAGCAGTTCACGATCCGAGGGTCCTTCGAGTACCCGCCGCGGTTCGAGGACGCCATCGAGCTGCTCGACCGGCACGACCTCTCCCGCCTGGTCACTCACACCCTGCCTCTCGAGGAGTTCGGACGTGGCCTCGATCTCCTCGAAGGGTCCAAGGACTGTGGGAAGGTCATGATCACCATGGACCAAGGCCGATGACCAACCGGCTCTCCTTCGACTTTGCCGGCACCACCGTCCTGGTGACGGGAGGCACCAGTGGGATCGGCCACGCCATCGCTTCGGCCTTCGCCGCCGCGGGCGCCGATGTGACCATCACCGGGACCCGGGCCGCCGCGTCGGACTACGAGCCCGACCTCTCCCGTTTCACCTACCGCACGCTCGAGATGAGGAACCGGCAGGCGATCGACGTGCTGGCCGCCGCCATCGGTGGGGTGGACGTGCTGGTCAACAACGCGGGGGCGAACTTCCCCGACGGACGCGACGAGTGGGACCCCGACGGCTTCTCGGCCGCCCTCGAGCTGAACGTCGAGGGCGCCATGCGGCTGACCATGGGATTGCACCCGGCCCTGGCGGCCAGCGCCATGGCCGGTGGGGCCAGCGTCGTGAACCTGATCTCCATGACCGCGTTCCGCTCCACCACTATCGTGCCGGGCTACGCCGCGGCCAAAGCGGCACTGCTCACCCTGACCTGGAACCTGGCGGCCCGCTGGGCGGCCGAAGGCATCCGGGTCAACGCGGTGGCCCCCGGCCTGATCGACACGCCGATGACGGCACCGATGAAGGCGTTTCCAGCACTGCTCGAGGCCGAGCTGGGCCGCGCCCTCGTGCCCCGCATGGGCCGGACCGAAGAGGTGGCGGCGGCGGCCCTGTTCCTCTCGAGCGAGTCCTCGGGCTTCATCACGGGCAGCGTGCTCGCCGTCGACGGCGGCTACCTGGCCCATTGAGGTGGCCGACCTGATCCGCGTCGACGATTTGGCGGCACCGGTCCTCAACGACGTCCAGCGGATGGGCCTGGACTTCGGCGAATCGAAGGTGACCATTCTCACCGTGGAGGCCGTCTGCGCGGCGGCGAGCGCCCGGACCGGACTCGACGACTTCGGCCCCGACGACTTCACCGAGCGGCTCGGGGTGCAGCTCGGGGAGATGGACGCGGACGAAGACCGGACCGGCCTCGGCCGTCTCCTGATGTTCGGCGACTCGGTCCGTTACGCCGCCAACCGGCTCCTGGTGCGCGACCTCCTGCACCGGCACCCCGAGATCCTCGAAGTCCCGATCACCCGCCCGCTCATCGTGGTCGGACTGCCCCGTTCGGGCACCACCCACCTCGTGAACCTGTTGGCCGCCGACACGCGGTTCCGCTCGATGCCGCTGTGGGAGTCCTACGAGCCGGTGCCCCACCCCAAGGAGGAGTTCGGCGGGAACGTCGGGGTGGATCCCAGATGGACGCGTTGCAACAACGCGTGGGAGTCCATGCAGGCGGCTGCGCCTCTCGTGGCGGCTATGCACCCGATGGAGCCGGACCACGTGCACGAGGAGATCGAGCTGCAGCTCCCGGACTTCTCCAGCTACACGCTCGAGTGGGTGGCCCGGGCGCCGCAGTGGCGCGACTACTACCTCGCGCACGACCAGGAACCGCACTACGCCTACATGAAGAGGCTCCTTCAGATCCTCCAGTGGTACCGACCCCGTGAGCGCTGGGTCCTCAAGTCGCCCCAGCACCTCGAGCAGCTCGGACCGCTGCTGGCGACGTTCCCCGACGCCACCGTCGTGGTGACCCATCGCGACCCGGTGGCCGTGGTCCAGTCGACGATCACCATGGCCTGCTACGGAGCCCGGACCGCCTACCGGACACCTCGGCCTGAGTGGTACCGGGACTACTGGAAAGAGCGCATCGGCGTGTTGCTCGACGCGTCGTTGCGCGACCGGCACCTGCTGCCCGAGGATCGCACCGTCGACGTCTACTTCGACGAGTACATGGCCGACGAAATGGCGACGCTCGAGCGGGTCTACCGCTGCGCCGGAATGGAGCTCACCGCTCAGGCCCGGGCCGAAGTTGCCGGCTATCGACACGCCCACCCGAGAGGCAAGGAGGGGAGGGTCGTGTACGACCTGCGTCGCCACTTCTCCATCACACCCGAGGAGGTGCGCGCCCGCTTCAGCGCCTACCTCGACCGTTTCCCCGTACGAAGGGAGGTGGCATGAACATCGCGGACCAGGTGGACCACCTCATTGACACGCGCCCGGGCAAGGAACTCCTCCGGCCGGTCTACGACGATCCGGCCCACCCGGTCGCCGAAGGGATCTATCGCTCCGGCGGCTGTACCGCGGCCTACATGCTCCTGACCGAGAACGGGCGGGTCGTCGTCAATACGGGCATGGGCTTCGAAGCGCCTCATCACAAGCGCGTCTTCGACGCCATTCGGCCCGGCCCGACCCACTACGTCGTCACCACCCAGGGTCACGTGGACCATCTCGGTGGGGTCGACCTGTTCAAGGAGACCGACACCGTCTACGTCGCTCAGGAGAACAACCAGGCCTGTCAGGCCGACGACGCCCGCATCCGCAGCCTGCGCATGCGCACCGCGGGTATCTGGTTCGACACCCTCGGCACGGACGCTCGCCGCATCGCCCGGGAGAACCCGGGCGTGTCGATGAGCCAGTCCGAACCGGTGCCCGACGTCACCGTCGGCGACCGGCTCGAGCTCCACGCCGACGGTCTTGACATGGAGCTCGTGGCCGCCGTGGGGGAGACCGTCGACAGCCTCATCGTCTGGCTTCCGGAGCGACGCACCGCGCTGGTCAGCAACCTGTTCGGTCCGCTCTTCCCTCACTTCCCGAACCTCAACACCCTGCGCGGCGACCGCTATCGCTTCGTCGAGCCCTACCTGGAGAGCGTGCACAAGGTGCGCGCCCTGCGGCCCGACATGCTCGTCACCGGCCGGCACGAACCCATCGTCGGGGCGGAGCTGATCGACGCCTCCCTCGAGCGGCTGTCCGGCGCAGTGGACCATGTGCACCAGCGGGCCCTCGAAGGTTTCAACGCAGGGACCGACGTCTGGACGCTCATGCGCGAGATCGAGCTCCCCCCACACCTCCGCGTCGGCCAGGGATACGGGACGGTCTCGTGGGCAGTGCGCACCCTGTGGGAGAGCTACGTGGGCTGGTTCAAGCTCAAATCCACCACGGAGCTCTATGCCGACTCCGCGCACGATGCGATCTCCGACCTGGTGACCGCCCTCGGCCCCGAGGCTGCCCTGGACCGGGCCGAAGCTGCCCTGGAGCGGGGAGACGTGACGGTGGCCATCCAGATCGCCGAGGCGCTCGAAGGCCTTGACCCCGGCCGGGCGGCGCCACGGTCGGTGTTGTCCCGGGCGCACACCCACTTGCTCGAACACGGCGGGGATGTCAGCTTCTGGGAGAGCGGCTGGCTGCGCGACCAGCTCGAGCGCTGGGGGAGTGACGGACCATGAAGCACTATCACGTCGGCATCATCGTGACCGATATCGAGGCGGCCAGCACACGCCTCTCCGACCTGCTGGGCATCACCTGGGGGCCCGTCATGCGACTCGACGCCGTCGACTACCGCGACGGCTCGGGATCCGACCTCGTCCTCCCGACGACGATGCGCTATTCGACGGCCGATCCCTGTCTCGAGCTCATCCTCGAGGTCCCAGGGTCGATCTGGGTCCGCAACGAGTTCAGCAACCTGCACCACGTCGGCTTCTGGGTCGACGGCCTGAGCGATCGCAGCGCCGCCCTGAGCGCCTCGGGCTGCCCGCTCCAGCTCTGCGGTCGTTCCGGAGAGCACGTCCCGGTCTCGTTCTCGTACCACCGGGACGAGGAACTCGGGATCCGCATGGAGCTCGTCGATTCGTCGATGCGCGACACCATGGCCTTCCTGTTCGAGCCCGAGCACGGCGGTTCCTGACGCGCCACCCGCTGCCTCACCTTCGGAGCAGCGCTTCTCGGCGTCACCGGACGCGAAATCCCAGATCGAGGCCACATCTCGGTCGGTGCACTTCCCGGTCCTTTCGACGGACCGCCGATAAGGTTCATTATGTTAAGTAGTCCACAAAGGCGGGATCGGCGCCCCAACGGGCTTGTCGCCGAAGGCGAAGACTGGGGCCTGGACCTCCCCTAGTGGAGTCGGTCGTCGACCAGGCGCTTTCCCATGGAGACGACGTCGTCGGAGGTGTAGCCGAGACGTTCGTAGAAATCGATGACCTCCTGGTTGCTGCTGCGGATCTGGAGGTTGACCTTCGGACACCCGAACTGGTCCAGATACGACTCCGCCGCCGCCACGAGGCGTTGGCCGTACCCACGACGTCGGCGGTCCGGATGGACGCCCAGGTAGTTGATCCAGCCCCGGTGGCCGTCGTAGCCGGTCATCACGGCACCGACGAGAACCGAACCGACTTCGAGCACGAGGAGACCTCGGGGGTCCTGGCTCAGTTTGCGGTCGATGTCTCGGTCCGGGTCGTTCCAGGGTCGGACGAGATCACAGGCGGCCCAGAGGGCGATCACAGCTTCCCGGTCCCGCGGGCCGAATGGGCGGATCGCCGGCCGGTCGAGGTCGGCTTCGGTGACCGGCTCGCGCCCTGGTGTGACTTCCATGGTCAGAGCCGCTCAGATTCCGAGGGGACAGCGGATATCCATAGCGCAACTTTGCACGCGATGGAGCGGCTCGCGCTACCGGCTCTGAGCAAGGAGAGGGTCTTCCACCCTTCGCCCACGATTATGGGCAACGGCTCTCGTCACGGGCGGGTCGGTCAGTCTCAGCCCGCACCCGATGAAGAGCTGGAGGATGGCCGCCTGGCGTCGCTGATCGTAGGTCGAGCCCTTCCACGTCTCGAGCAAGTTGCGCAGTCCCGCTCGTCTACAACGGGCACGGGCGCATCGGGCACAGTTGGCGGCTCAGTAAATGGGGTCTTGCACGACCAGGTGAAAATGTTTAAAGTGACAGGCGACAAGGCTACTTGGAAAAGGTTCAAACTCCGGACGGAGCAGAAGGTGAATCGCCAGGTGAAGGGCTTGTAGGGCAAGTAAAAGGTGAGTACTATCCCCGGTATGTCCGGGGATTTTTGCGCGCCTATCGCGGCGCGCTTTTTGGCATGGGAGCGCATCGGATGACGGGCGGCACTCCCCCGCCTGACGCCGAGGTCGCGGCCGAACAGGCCTACCTCGACGGTGCATTGCGGGCGCTGAGCGCCATGCGGGACAGGGCGCAACGGCTGCTCGATGACCTCATCGCGGCGGGGAACCCCGACCTCGACTACGTGGCCGCCCTCTCTCATCGAGTCTCTCTGCTCGCCGAGAGCCGCCGCCCGCTGCTCTTCGGCCGTATCGACGAAGACGCGGGCACCTCGTGGCACATCGGACGCCGGCACGTCGAGGATGCGGCATCTGACCCGGTCGTCATTGATTGGCGAGCTCCCGTGGCCGTGCCGTTCTACCGAGCACGTGCGAAGGATCCCATGGGTCTGGCCCGTCGACGCCAGATCATGGTCGATCGGGCCTCAGTCGTCGCGGTGGCGGACGACCTCTTCGGTGGGCCCGGCGACGACGGGGAGACGACGCGGTTGCGCGGGGGCGACGCGCTTCTCGCCGAGCTGGAGCGAGCTCGGACCGGAGAGATGCTCGACATCGTCGCCACCATTCAGGCGGAACAGGACGAGATCATTCGTGCGCCACTCGAGCAACTCCTGACCGTCCAAGGAGGTCCGGGAACCGGCAAGACCGCAGTCGGCCTCCACCGGGCGGCGTTTCTCCTCTACAACTATCCGAGTCTGTCGCGTGATGGCGTGCTCGTTCTCGGCCCGAGCCGGGCGTTCCTGCGTTACATCGCACAGGTGCTCCCGGCGCTGGGAGAGGAGGCCGTCGTCCAGACGACGATCGCCGACATCGCGCCCAAGGCCAAGGTCCGCGTCGAGGAGCCCATGGAGGTGCGCCGCCTGAAAGGCGACATTCGCATGGCGGAGGTCCTCCATCGCGCCCTGCATGGGCGACGCCAGCCGCTCCAAGACGACGTGATGCTCCGCGTCCGCTTCGCCCGAGGCAGGCTGGAACGCGACACGGTCAACGACCTCGTCGACTCCATCGCGAGCCGTCCTGCGCCATACAAGGCCGGGCGGCTTGCTTTGCGTGCCCGACTCGTCAGTGAGGCCCGCAGAGTATTTCGGTCCTCGCCCAGACTGGGAGCGGACGAGCCCTGGTTCGAGAAGGAGCTGACCGCGTCCGAGGATTTCTCCTCGCTCCTCGACACCCTCTGGCCGAGCGTGTCTCCAACCACACTCGTGCGCGACCTTCTCTCGAGCCGCAGCCAACTCGAGCGGTCAGCCCGAGGCCTCTTCGAAGCTGAGGAATGGCCGCTGTTGTTGCGCACTCGTACGGCGACCGTGTCGTCCACCGCGTGGAGCGTCGACGACCTTGCGCTCCTCGACGAGGCGGCGTTTCTCACGGGTGGTCGGAGCCGCTCCTATGGCCACGTCGTGGTGGACGAAGCGCAGGACCTGACGCCGATGCAATTTCGCATGATCGCTCGACGTGCCCCGTCGGGGTCGGTCACGATCCTGGGAGACTTGGCTCAAGCGACCGGTCCCTGGACCTACTCCGACTGGGCCGAGGTGAGGGAACTTCTCCCGTCCGCAGCCCCACCACATCACGACGAACTCACCTTGGGGTATCGCGCGCCGGGACGCGTGCTCGACTACGCCTCGAGGCTCTTGCCCGTCGCGGCGCCAGCCGTCACTCCGACCTCCTCGATACGCCCCGGCCGGACCGATCCCACGATCCTTCGAGTGGAGGAGGGTGAACTCGCGCGCTCGGCATTGACCGAGGCTCGCGCCCTGTCCAAGGAGCATGCGTTGCTCGCCGTCATTGTCCCCGAAGACATGGTCGAGGCGGTGGCCAAGCTGGTTCGCCATCAGGACGACGTTGGGCTCCTCGAACGCGACGCGATGACCAGGCCGGTCACGCTCGTCCCGGCGGCTTCGGCCAAGGGCTTGGAGTTCGACGCCGTCGTCGTGGTCGAGCCAGCAGCCATCGCCGGGGCCGACCGCCGCGGCCTGCGGCTCCTCTACGTGGCGCTGACTCGGCCGATCCAGCATCTCAGCGTCGTGCATTCGCTCCCGCTGCCCAGAGTGCTCACCGACTGACTGTCCCCTACGATCGACCCATGGTGATGGATCTGGATGACAAGGTGGCGTTGATCACCGGGGGTAGCAACGGCATCGGCGAGGGCGTCGCTCGGCATCTGGCCGGGCAGGGGGCGCATGTCGTCATTGCTGACATCGACGATGCCCGCGGCAAGGCGCTGGCGGACCAACTCGACGGATACTTCGTCCGCACCGACGTCGCCGATCCCGCGGCCTCCGTCGCCGCCGTGGGCGCAGCCGTGGACACCTTCGGCGGCCTCCACCTGGCTCACCTCAATGCCGGGGTGACGTCGTGGTGCAGCATGGGTGAGGACTTCGATCCCGAGGCCTACCGCCGCTCCATGGCCATCAATCTCGACGGCGTGGCGTACGGAATCGCCGCGGCACGTCCGGCCATCAAGAACTCGGGGGGAGGAACGATCGTGGCGACTGCCTCCATGGCCGGCCTCGTCGCGGCGCCCTTCGACCCCATCTACAGCGCGAACAAGCATGCCGTCGTCGGTCTGGTCAGATCGCTCGGTGAGAGCTACGGCGCGGATGGGATCAGGGTGCATGCGCTGTGCCCCTCGTTCGCCTCCACGAACATCATCAAGGGATCGGAGAAGACGCTTTTGGACATGGGCTTTCCAATCCTCGAGGTGGCCGATGTGGTCGCCGCGTTCCAACGCATCATTGATTCGGACTCGACGGGCGAGGCCTGGTATGTCGTGGCCGGTCGTGAAAGCGAGCCGTTCCAGTTCCGACGTGCTCCGGGTCCTCGACTCGACTGACGGAACATCGGTCTAAGATCTGAGCCAGCAAGACCGGCGATGGGTCCCGCCGGGGGGTCATGCCCCGAACCGCCTCGACATGGCTGATGGCTCCTGAGAATTCGGGCAGGAGAACGCCATGGATGAATTGATGCCCCCGCGACCCGATCCCACCCAAGATCGCGCCGATCCGGACCTCCTCGATAACCCGGTGCTCCCCGCCCTGGGCATATCAATCTCCGCGATGGCCGCGATCTTCCTCGGTGGCGCCGTCGGCACCCTTCTCCGGTATCTCCTCGAGGTCCACCACCCGATCGGCCAGAGTGGGTTCCCATGGCCGACCTTCGTGGTCAATCTCAGCGGCTCCTTGGCGATCGGCCTGATCCTGCCTCTGACGGAGCATGCGTCACGCAGGCTGCCATTCCTTCGACCGCTCTTCGTGGTGGGCATCCTCGGTGGTTGGACCACGTACTCCACTCTGGCCGTGGAGGCCACGCTGTTGGCGAAGGACGGGCATGTCCTGACCTCCCTCAGTTACCTGGCCGCGACGGTCGCCGGTGGGATCGCGCTGGTGATCATCGGACACGGCGCCGGCAAGAAGCTGCTTCCCTCGTGAGCTCCTCCCCCAGCCTTGGGTTGGTGCTCCTCGTGGCTGTGGCCGGTGGTGCTGGTGCGGTTCTGCGGGCACTGCTCATTCACCACATCGGCGTGCGTAGGGCGGACCCGCTTCCGGTGGGCACGGTGGTCGTGAACGCGAGTGGTTCCTTGCTCCTCGGTATCCTCACCGGCCTCTCGCTGTACCACGGAGTGGGCTCTCACCTCCTCGCTGTAGCAGGGACTGGTCTCTGCGGGGGCTACACGACGTGGTCGACGGCCAGCTGGGAGACCGTGCACCTTCTCCGTACCGGTCATCGATCCGAGGCCGTCGTGTACACGTTCGGCGGAGTGATCGTGTGCCTCGGAGCGGCAACAGCAGGGATCGGCCTGACCGCCCTCTTCTGATTGGGAGCTCCGCTTCCGCGTCAGCTCTCGAATGCCTCCGGTGGAGGGCACGAACAGACGAGGTTCCGGTCACCGTACGCCTGGTCGATTCGAGCGACCGGCGGCCAGTACTTGCCGTCCGTCTGCCCGCTGGGGAACACTGCCGTCTCACGGGCGTACTGATGTTCCCAGACGGCCACCACAGCGGTCGCCGTATGCGGCGCATGACGCAGGGGGCTGTCCTGCACGGACCACCTCGATTCGGCGATCTCCTCGATCTCGGCACGGATTGCGATCATGGCGTCACAGAATCGGTCCAGTTCGGCCAGGTCCTCGCTCTCCGTCGGTTCCACCATGAGGGTGCCGGCAACCGGGAAGCTCACGGTGGGTGCGTGGAATCCGTAGTCGATGAGCCGCTTCGCCACGTCATCGACGGTGACCCCCGTGGCTTTGGTCAGGGGCCGCAGGTCCAAGATGCACTCGTGGGCCACCAAGTCGTTCTTGCCCGTGTAGAGGATCGGAAACGAGGAGGCCAGCCGGGAGGCCACGTAGTTGGCCGCCAGCACTGCTGACTTGGTTGCGTGGGCGAGGCCGATATCGGACAACATGCGGATGTAGGCCCAGCTGATGGAAAGGATGCCGGCGCTGCCGAAGGGCGCGGCACTCACCGGGCCGATCCCCTCCCGCTGCGTCGGGCGTGGATGGAGGGGGTGGGAAGGGAGGAACGGAATCAGGTGCTCGGCGACCGCGACCGGGCCGACCCCAGGGCCTCCGCCTCCGTGCGGGATGCAAAAGGTCTTGTGCAGGTTCAGGTGGGACACGTCGCCTCCGAACTGGCCCGGCTTGGCCAACCCCAGGAGCGCGTTGAGGTTGGCGCCATCGATGTAGACCTGACCGCCAAAACGGTGCACCAGGTCACACATTTCGCCAATTCCTTCTTCGTAGACGCCGTGCGTCGAGGGATACGTGACCATCATCGCGGCCAAGCGGTCCCCGTGCTCTTCGCACTTGGCCCGCAGGTCGTCGAGATCGACTGTCCCGTCGGACTTCGACGCCACGACGACGACTCGCATGCCGGCCATCACCGCCGACGCTGCGTTCGTTCCATGCGCACTCGACGGAATCAGGCAGACGTCGCGCCCGGGTGCACCTCGGGACTGGTGGTAGGCGTGGATGGCCACGAGCCCGGCCAACTCACCCTGGCTCCCCGCATTGGGCTGTACCGAGACTTTGGCGTAGCCCGTGACGTCGGCCAACCACCCTTCGAGCTCATCGATCAGGGCCAGGTAGCCGGGCGTGGTCTCCGCGGGAGCGAAAGGATGGACCTCGGCGAACCCGGGCAAGCCCACCGACTCCATCTCCGTAGTGGCGTTGAGCTTCATGGTGCACGAGCCGAGCGGGATCATGCCCCGGTCCAGTGCGAAGTCCTTGTCGGACAGGCGACGCAGATAGCGCAGCATGGCCGTCTCGGAGTGGTGCTCGGAGAAGACGCGCTGCGACAGGATCGGGCCATGCCGCAGCAAATGCCCGGGCAGGGCAGCCTCGGTCTCGCCCGAGGATCCGGTGTTCCGCGCCCCGAAGGCGCTCAGGACGGCCGCGACATGGTCGGGTGTGGTCGTCTCACCGCAGGAGATTCCGACGTGATCCTCGTCGACGAGCCGGAGAAGAACGCCATGGTCATGTGCTGCAGCGACGACACCGCGCGCTCGTTGTGGCGCCTCTACGACCAAGGTGTCGAAGAACTCCCGGGCGGCCAGTCCGAACCCCGCGCGCTCCAATCCGGTCGCGATCTCGACGGTTCGGCTGTGCACGCGTCGCGGCAATGCTGCGCAGGCCTTCGGGTCCGTGATACACGGCGTACATGGATGCCACCACGGCCAGGAGCACCTGAGCGGTGCAGATGTTCGATGTGGCCTTCTCGCGACGGATGTGCTGCTCACGCGTCTGCAGGGCCAACCGGTAGGCCGACCGCCCCTCGGCATCGACCGAGAGGCCAACCAGGCGCCCGGGCAGGTCGCGCTCCAGGCCGGAGCCCACCGCCATGAAGGCCGCATGTGGTCCGCCGTACCAAAGCGGAACACCGAATCGCTGCGAGGAGCCCACCACGACATCGGCACCCCACTCCCCCGGTGGCGTCAGCACTGTGAGAGCCAGGAGATCGGCGGCCACGGCGACCAGCGCACCGCCACCATGTGCCTCCTCCGTGACGGCGGCGAAATCGCGGATCCTCCCCGAACAGCCCGGGTACTGCGCGACGACGCCGAACAGTTCACCCGCCGGCAGACCCTGGTCGAGGTCCGTGACCACGACCTCGATCCCGAGCGGGGCCAGGCGGGTCTTCAGGACGGCCAAAGTCTGGGGGAAGCAGTCGGCATCCACGGCAACACGGTTGGAATCGCCCCTATGCCGCCGCCGCATCAGCGTGACCGCTTCTGCCACCGCCGTGCCCTCGTCGAGCAGGGAGGCATTCGCCGTGTCGAGTCCGGTCAGGTCCGACACCATGGTCTGGAAATTGAACAGCGCTTCGAGCCGGCCCTGGCTGATCTCGGGCTGGTACGGCGTGTAGGCGGTGTACCACGAGGGGCTCTCGAGGACGTTGCGCCGGATGACGCCGGGCGTGATCGTCCCGTGGTAACCGAGTCCGATCATCGGCTCGAGCACCTCGTTGGAGGCGGCCAGGAGGCGCAACTCATCGAGCACCTCGTGTTCGCTGGCGGCCGACGGAAGCCGGAGTGCGTCCAGGCTGCGCACGGCGCCGGGAACGGCGGCGTCGATCAGGGCATCGAGGCTCTCGAAACCGAGTTCCTTGAGCATCACCGCCTGCTCGTCGTCGGATGTGCCGACATGGCGATGCAGGAAGCCATCGAAGCTTTCAAGTCGTTTGCCTGTCGTCTCGGTCACGGAGGTCTCCTCGCTTGCACCACGGCTCACGCAGTGCCTCTTGGATGTCCTCCCCGCTCTGTCATGTGACCTGAGAGTCTCGCCGCCTGAGGGCGACTTCCACCTTCGGTGCGGGCACACTTGTGCGCGCTTTCCAGAGTTGCCTCGCCGAAGCGGTATGTCGGCCTGAGAGTTTCTCGGGGAGAGTTGCTCCTCCGGCGTCCCCTCGCCTGCTCTTTCGGGGACTCTGGCGCTTCGGTTCAATCGGCGTATTCAGTTGTGGTTGGTATCTTATGGCACCCGCCCCGGCCAAAAGTTGCTTTCCCAGCGACCTGGTTATTCGCTCTCGTCCCGGATCGGCCACAGGGGTGGCCGGACGAGCGTCGCAACCCGCTCCCTACCCCGTTGCAACACGGTCACGGCATCTCCTTCGAGCAGCTGGGCATCGGCCTCGACCAGCCCCAGCCCGATGCCACACTCGCGCATCGGCGAGAAGTTCCCGCTCGTCAGAATCCCGACCTGTTCGCCCCGCACCTGGATCTCGGCCCCGTCCCGGAGTGGCTGTCGGCCATCCGCGACCAGGCCACGGAGCCGTCGAGCCGGACCCGCTGCCCTTTCCTCCACGAGCGCCTCCCGACCGGTAAAGGCATCCTTGTCCCAGCCCACGACCCAGGCCAGACCGGCCTGCAGAGGGGTGATGCCCGGGCCGAGCTCGTGTCCGTGTAACGGGAGGCCCGCCTCGAGGCGCAGCGTGTCTCGGGCACCGAGGCCCGCCGGCTGGACCCCGCTCGCCAGGATCGCCTCCCAAAAGGCAGGTGCGACCTCGGCCGGAACCTCGCACTCCACGCCGTCTTCGCCGGTGTAGCCCGTGCCGGCGACCAGGCAGGGAGCGCCCTCCCACTCGAAGCGCTCGACGCAGAACCGATGCACCGAGCCGGCCTGCGTCGACACCGTGGACAGGTGGTCGCGGGCCTCGGGGCCCTGGACCGCGATGACCGCCCGCTCGTGCGTCACGTCTTCACCCCCGATGGCACCACGGACACTGCTGGTGTTGGACGCATTGGGCATCACGTCGAAGCGCTCCTCGTCCACCCACCACACGATGATGTCATCGATGACCGAACCGTCCACGTCCAAGAGGTGGGTGTACTGGGCCCGTCCCGGATGCACCTTGCGCAGGTCGTTGCTGAAGGAGTGCTGGAGGTGCTCGAAGGCGTCACTCCCCACGACGCGTACCGTACCGAGATGGCTCACGTCGAAGGCAACGGCATGCTCGCGACAGGCTCTGTGCTCGGCCACCGTTCCGCTCGGATAGGACAGCGGCATCTCCCACCCGCCGAAGGCGACCATTTTCGCTCCGAGCGCGACGTGTGCCGCGTGCAGAGGCGAAACCCTGTCCTGATCAGGCATCGGGCCAGACTACGCGGCGGAGGTGGAAGGAACCCCCATGCCGTGTGACTCGAGCAGCGACATGAAGTCGCGCTGGTACACGACGACGATGGGCACCTCGGGGTAGAGCTCGCGCATCCGCCGTACCTTGCCGTTCTTGCGGGTCACCAGGCGCTGATCCGCCGTGGTCAACTCGATGAACAGACCCCGTTGGGGAAGGTAGAAATCCGGCCGGAATCCGGCGATCGGCATCCCCTTCTCGTCCCACTTGAGTGGGAACTCGACCGGTTCGTACTCCCAGCGTTCACCGGCGAGATCGAGCAGCGTTGCAAAGAGCTGCTCGGAGGGGTGGGCGAAGCGGAGCTGTGCGGCGGGAGTGGATGCCGGATGGTGTCGGCGCTGCTTTGCGTCGCGATCGAGGGCGAGCGGGGTGTCGTCGCTCACGCGCCGGCGGCCTTGGCCACCGACACGCGAGCAGGACGCGATCTCGGAGCGGCTGTGCGCTCGGCTTTCTCGGCGGCGGCCTGATCGAGGCGAACGATGTCAGCCTCGAGCTCGTCGAGCACGCCGGCGAGCGGCACGATGTTGAACACGCCCTGACCGCCAGCGAGCAGGTCGACGACCTCGCCGTTGGTTCGGGCCAGCACCGAACTCGAACCGGTGAGCACCAGGTTGGCCGAGGCCAGATCGGACCCGAGATCTTGGCGTAGGCATTCGGCCGCCCGCCGGGCCGACTGCAGGGAGACGCCGGCGTCGAGGAGCTGCTTGATGACCTTGAGCTCGAGCACATCGGAATAGGAGTAGATCCGCCGCGAACCACTCCCCGTGGCCGAGGCCACCGACGGCTGAAGCAGCCCGGTCCGGGCCCAGTAATCAAGTTGGCGGTAGGTGATCCCCACAAGGCCGCACACCTGCGGCCCGTGAAACCCACCGACCTGGGTTTTCGACACGTCGACCACCCCACCTCCCTACTCGAATCTCCGTCGGCCATGGTACTGGACCTCGGACGACACCGCTGTAGTTACGGAGGCGTGTTTCTCAATTTCTCGGTGACGTCCTGGCGCTTGTGGTGCCGCCCCCCGTCAGGGCCGTGTTCGTGGCTGTGATCGGACTCGTGGATGGGCCAGGCCACCACCGACCCCTGGACGCTCAGGCCGACTCGGGAGCCGGTCACGAGCGGGGTCCCCCCGGTCACGCGGACGACCAGGTCGGCGAGTTGCTCGGTCTCGGGCCTCACCCTGGCCACCGCATCATGGCCGTAGTACTCGTAGCTCTCGACCGTGCCGGCCAGCCGGTCCGGGTCGACGTCACCGATGACCAGCTGCTCGGGTCGGATCATGACATGGGCCAAACCGGCCCCTTCGGGGGCCGGCCATCCTTCGACCGGCAGCGAGCCCAGTGGCGTGTCGGCCACCATGGCCCCCGCGAATCCGTTGGGGCCCTCGGTGCTGACGTTCGCGTGCAGCACGTTGGATTCGCCCAGGAAGCGGGCCAGCGCCGGGTCGAGGGGTCGTTGGTAGATGCCCGAGGGCGTGTCCAGCTGGGCAATCACGCCGTGGCGGAGCACCGCGACCTGGTCGGCCATGGACAGAGCCTCGTCCTGGTCGTGGGTGACGAGGATCGAGGTCGTACCCGCCCGCCTCAGGACGTCGTGCACCTCGCCCCGCACACTTGCCCGCAGGCTGGCGTCGAGCGAGGAGAACGGTTCGTCGAGAAGAACGACCTCGGGATCAGTGGCCAGGGCACGGGCCAGGGCGACCCTCTGTTGCTGCCCCCCCGAGAGTTGGTGGGGATAGCGCCGGTGCAAGCCCGAGAGTCCCACCATCTCGAGGAGCTCGAGGACGCGGGCCCGACGGTTCGGCCCCCGGCGCAGACCGAAGGCCACATTGCGTCCGACCGACAAGTGAGGAAACAGCGCACCCTCTTGGGGCACGTACCCGATGCGGCGGTGCTCACTGGGCACGAAGACCTGGTGGCCGTCGTCGACGACCTCGCCACCCAAGAGGACCTCGCCGGCGTCGAGGCGCTCGAAACCGGCCACGATCCGCAGCAGCGTCGTCTTGCCACTGCCCGATGACCCGAGAACGGCGGTGAAGCTTCCCGCCGGGATGGTCAGGTCGACGCCGTCGAGCACGCCGAGCCCACCGAACGACTTCTGGACGCCGTGGACGGCGAGCTCCTTCATCGCCCAATTGTGGCCGCTGGCAACACCTCGGTCGTGATGGGTGTGGGTGGAGTCACCCCGGCCGCCGCCGTGCGGGCAGGCAATCGGTCGAACCAGCGACCCAGTACGTAGCTCGGGACCGCGGCGATGAGAACCATGATCCCTGCGTACGGTGCCGCCGCTCCGTAGCTGAGGTTGGTCTGCTGGGCCCAGAATCCGGTCGCCAACGTCTGCACTCCGGTAGGGATGAGGATGAGGGTGGCCGTCAGCTCGGTTGCCGTCTCCAAGAACACGAGGCAGAAGGCGGCCGCCAGACCCGGCCCGATCAGGGGCAACGTGACCCGCCAGAACACGGACAGCCGGCTCACCCCGAGCGAGTGTCCCACCTCCTCGAGCCCGACGGGGGCCCGGGCCACGGCGGCCCGCACGGCGACGACCGCCATCGGGAAGAACATCACGGCGTACACCACGATGAGCAACGGGCTCGTCTGGTACCACTGGCCTTCGAGGAAATGGTTGGTCACATACACGGCGCTCAACGCGATGACGATGCTCGGCACGGCCAGAATCAACATCGACGTTCGTTCGAGCACTGCGATGCGCCGGCTCGGATAGCGGACGGACAACAGCGCGATGGGGAGGGCGGCGACCATGGCCACCAGTCCCGCTCCGGCCGCATAGCCGGCCGTGGTGAGCGTGGCCTCCCAGATCGAGGCATTCGGCACGGTCGACGTTCCACCCGCGACGATCAGGTACACGATGGCACCCACCGGGACACCCAGCGCCAGCACCGCGATCCCCGTCATGAACCCGAGCACCGGCAGCGTGCTACGGCCGAGCGGACGGGGTCGAAGCGCACGCGAGGCGCCCGAACCCACACGGGCGGCACGTCCCTTCCCCCGGGCGGCGCCCTCCCCCGCCAGAAGGATGACGCCGAGGAGCACCAGGATGAGGGAGAGCGCGCACCCGGCTGAGGTGTCGAAACCCACGCTGAACTCGGTGTAGGCCTCGGTGGTGAGGGTGCGGAAGCCGAGGATCTCGAAGGCACCGAACTCGGCCAGGCACACCAGCGCCACGAGCACCGAGCCGCCGAGGATGGCCAGACGGGCCTGTCCCACCGTCACCTTCCAGAAGGTGGCGAGCCGTCCGAGCCCCAGGCTCCGGGCCACCTCCTCTTGGGCGGGGTCGGCGTTGCGCATGTTCGCCGCCACCGGCAGGAACACCAACGGATAGACGGCGAGCGTCATGACGAGGACAGCGGCCCAGAAACCGCCGAACGACGGGAAGATGGCGCGCCAGCCGAAGCTCACGACGAAGTCGGGAATGCCGAGGGGGATCACCGCCAGAACGGCCCACATCCCGCGGCCGGGCAGGTTGGTCCGCTCGACGAACCACGCCAGCACGGTGCCCAGCGCAGCACAAAGGACGGTCACCACCACGGTGAGGGTCACCGTGTTCCAGATGAGCTCGCCGGTCAGATGGCGGAACAACAGCGGTTGAAGGGTCGACCAGCCCGTCTGGAGCGCCTCGACCACCAGGAAGACGAGGGGTGTGATGACGGCCAATGCGATGACGACCGCTGCCGCGAAGAGGACGGGTGGCCCGGTGCGATGCCGGCCCGGTCCTTGGTGGTGATGCAAGTGGTGACGAACCCGGTCCCGGCCGTGGTGCCAGCGCGCACGGCGGCCGCCCTGACCCCCGCGTCGGCGCCCGTCCTCCTGTTCGTGGGCAGGCCGCTCCCGGTGCAGGTCGCCCGGAGATTCCCTCGGTCCCTGCGTCGGAGCCGCAGCGGTGGTCACGCCACCGTGCCCACGCTCACAAGAGCTGCGCCTCCTGGAGGAGCTTGATGGCCTCCGCCCCGGTGCCGAGCTGCTCGAGCGTGATGGGGTTGGGCTGGAGCTGGTCGAATGGCGTCTCAGGCTGCGCCGTGGTGACCCCGGAGGCAATCGGGTACTCGAAGCTGTCGCTGTGAGCGATGATCTGCTGGCCCTGAACCGAGTCGAAGAAGGCGACCAGTTTTTGCGCCTCCGCCATGTGCTGGGTGGAGCGCAGGATGCCAGCCCCCGCCACGTCGACCACATACCCAACGTCGTGCGGCGCGAAGTAGGCGATCGCCGAATGCATGTTCGCGGCGCCGATTTCGGCCCGCTCCCTGTACCAGTAGTACTGATTGACCAGGCCGACGGCGACCTGCCCGCGGTTGACCTCGTCGGCCACGGTCTCGTTGTCCGGGTACTGGTGGCTGCTGCCGGCGTTCGCCTTCAACCCCTCCAACCACTTGAGAGCGGCGGCCTTGCCGTACGTCCGGGCAATCGAGGTGACGATGGGCTGGAAGTCCGTCTCACCGCCGGCGAGCGCGACCTTGCCTTTCCACTGGGGCTGCGCCAGTTGCATGGCCGATGTTGGGAGCTGGCTCGGCTTGAGCAGGGACGTGTTGTAGACCATGACGCTGACCCGGGCCGAGACACCTGCCCACATGCCATTGGTCGACTCGTACTTCGCTGGCGTCGTGGCCAGCGTGGACTTGGCCACCGGCGCCAACAGGTGCTTCGAGGCCAAGAACTGCAGGGGCGGCGTGTTCTCCGTGAAGAACACGTCGGCGCGTGCGTGCGAACCCTCGACTACCAGCTGGTCGGCCATGGTGTCCTCGTCGTCGAAGCGGACGTTGACCTGGATGCCCGTCTTCTTCTCGAACGCGTTGACCAATGCTTGGGTCGTCTGCACGTGCTGACCGCTGTAGAGCGTGATCGGGGCGTTCGACGAGGAGGCGCCGGCGGGCGACGGGGCGGCTGCCGCCGACGCCGCGAGCAGTCCGGCACCGAGGGACGCGGCCAAGAAAGCGCTCCGGGCGGTCCGCAGATGCTTCGCCCGGTGCGCAATGCGAGCGAAATAACGGGGACGGTTCATGAGGCGACTCCTGGACAGGCCTTGTTCAACGAGGCCTCCGCTTTCTTGATGGCCGTGGCGGCCGTCTTGTCTGTTCCGTTCGAGTGGTAGAACGCCTGGTCGGCCGAGACGAGCTTGGAAACGGAGTGGATCACCGAGGTGTCCGAACTGTGGATGCCCTGGAGCGGCAGGATCTGGCTCAGGGCGGCGCCGACCGGATCGGCGTCCGAATCGGGCCCGTCGGACAGCACCCCACCGATCTGCTGGCAGAGCGACGTTGGCGCCTTCGCCGCCGCGTCCGCTCCCCCGCTGCCGCTCGCAGACGACGACCCGCCTGAACTGCAGGCGGCCAAGCCCAACGCGCCGCCGCCGACCATGACGGCCACTCCGAGGAGCCGCAACGGCCGCCGTTCCGCTTTCGACACTGGCACTCCTTCACCCTGGTCTGGCCGTACCTGAAGTTAGGCACAACGAATATTAGGGCCTCCTAACTTTACCGGGATTCGGCGCGCCGTCAAGATCAGGCCGTCATCGACCACTCAACGGGGTGTCGGCTCGGGCCGCAACGCGTCAAACCAGGATCGAGATCAGCCCGGTCCGGTCTCGGACGACGCGTTTCGAGGAGGTCGGCAATCCGCCGGTCATCGGCCTCGCTCGGGTCTGGTTACGCGATCCGCTCGAGCGACCCTTCCGTGGTGTCGAACGCCCATGCGTCAGGAGTACGCAGGTCCGACCAAAACGCAAAGGGATCCTCGAGCATGCCCTCGTGGTCGAGCCAGATCGTGAGCAACACGCCGTGGCTCACGACTGCGATGCGTTCGTCCGGACGGACGTCTGCAGCCAGCAGATCGAGCCGGGCAATCACGTCCTCGCGACGCTCCCATCCCTCGACGGTCTCGCCACCCAGGTAACGGGCGACGGCCTCCCTGAGCTCGTCGGTCGTGGTGTACCACGGCTTGTCGACCTCGCTGAGCTGTTCCCGGACGCGAGTCGGCACAGACGGAAAGGCAGGTTCAGCAGTTTCGCGGGCTTTGCGTTCTGGACTTGACCACACGAGAGTGATCGGGGCTCTCTGGACGATCCGTCCTCCGAGCGCGCGTGCGTTTTCCTTCCCTTCGTGAGTCAGCCGCCACTGCGCGCCCGGCGTGTCACCGGAAACGAGTGGCTCGGCGTGCCGGATGACGACGACGGGTGTCACAGCTCAATGCTTAGCTGATGCACGGGCGGCAAGGGTCCGACCTCAGGAGGGAGGTGGCGAGCCGAAGTCGAGACGACCCTCCAGAGGGCTCGACGGCTCCGCGTAGAAGCGCACCGGGATGCGACCGGCTTGACGGGCCAAGGCCCCGCTTTCGACGGCCAGGCGCATGGCCCGGGCCATGGACGCAGGGTCGTGGGCCCGGTTGACCGCCGTGGCCACGAGGACGCCGTCACAGCCGAGCTCCATGGCCAGGGCGGCGTCCGAAGCGGTGCCGATGCCGGCGTCGAGGATGACGGGAACGTCGACGGCCTCGCGCAGCAGGGCGATCGCATGCGGATTGCGCAGGCCGAGGCCGCTACCGATCGGGCTGCCCAGCGGCATCACCGCGGCGCAGCCGACCTGCTGCAGGCGCAACGCGAGCACGGGGTCGTCGGTCGTGTACGGCAGCACCGTGAAGCCGTCTTCGGCCAATTGTTCGGCCGCCGCCAGCAGCTCGACGGCGTCGGGCAGCAGCGTGCGGTCGTTGCCGATGACCTCGAGCTTGACCCAGTCCGTGCCAAAGGCTTCTCGGGCCAGCTTCGCCGTCAGCACGGCCTCCGATGCCGTGTAACAACCGGCGGTGTTGGGCAGCACCCGCACATCGAGCTCGTCGAGCAAAGTGAGCAACGAGCCGTGAGCCGACTGCTCGATGCGGCGCACCGCCACCGTGGCCATCGCGGTGCCCGACTCGACGAGCGCCGTGCGCAACGCCTGGAGGCTGGTCATGCCGCCGGTTCCGAGGAGAAGGCGTGAGGCCAGGACGTGGCCGGCGATGACCAGCCGGTCGGCGCCCGGCAGGGGCTCGGTCGGCGGCGTACCGGGGTCGGGCCCGGAGCTGGGTGCGGGCCCGGAGCTGGGGGCGGGGCCGGAGTCGGAGCGGGAGGCGGAGGCGGAGGCGGCCACCAAACGACGATACCCCCCTGCCCGCGCTGTCTAGGGTAGGTCGGTGACCGACCGCGCCACCCCGCCGGTCGCGCTGACCGTGGCCGGCTCGGACTCGGGCGGCGGCGCCGGCGTGCAGGCCGACCTCAAGACCTTCGCCGCCCATGGCGTGCACGGGACCTCGGCGCTGACCGCGGTCACCGCCCAGAACACGGCCGAGGTGCGCGGCGTGGTGCCTCTCGACCCCGACTTCGTGCGGTTGCAGATTCAGACCGTGCTGGCCGACTTCGACGTGCGCGCCGTGAAGACGGGGATGCTGGCCAACGAGCACATCGTCAACACGGTGGCCTCGTTGGCTGCTTCGGGCGCGCTGCCCCGACTGGTCGTCGACCCCGTGCTGGTCTCGTCGAGCGGACACCGACTGATGGAGGACGCGGGCGTCGACGCCTACCTGGCCCGGCTGCTTCCCCACGCCCTGGTGGCCACCCCCAACCTGCGCGAGGCGGCCGTGCTGGGGGCCACGACGGTCGAGGTGCTGGCGGCCGACGTCGGGGCCCGGGTCGAGGTGGCCGAGAAGATCCGCGCCTCGGGCGTGCCCTGGGTGGTGGTCAAGGGTGGTCACCTGACCACGTCGGCGGACGACGTGGTGGCCGGACCCGGCGGTGTCGTCGTGCTCGAGAGCACCCGGGTCGACACGGGCAACGACCACGGCAGCGGCTGTTCCCTCTCGGCCGCCATCGCGGCCAACCTGGCCCTGGGCCTCGACGTGCTCCCGGCGGTGGAGGCGTCCAAGGCCTTCGTGGCCCGGGCCCTGGCGGGCGGGGCGGCCTGGCATCTCGGGGCGGGCCACGGGCCCCTCGACCATTTCGGGTGGTCGGAGCGGCCCTAGGCTAGATGGGCCATGTCGCTCGCCTCTGACGCCGCTCCCCAGCGCCCACCGGTGCGCGGCGGTGTGTCGATGCGCCCGGCCATGATCGTGCTCGGGCTCGCCGTGCTCATCATCGTGCTCTTCGTCAGCCTCTCCCTGGCCACCTCGTCCCAGCCGGCGCCGGTGCACAAGAACGCGGGGGTGCTGAGCGTGGCCGGCTCCTCCCTCGAGGCGGCCCCGGCGGCCAAGGCGCTCGCCCCGATCATCAGCCCGGGTCAGCCGCCCACCAACATCGTCAGCGCGGTGGACATCCCCGTGGGCGCCGTCCGGACCTCGAGGCTGAACAACGCGGGCCAGTCCGGGCAGTACGACTCGCAGGTCACGCTGCGCTCCGACGCCTCGCAGGGGGCGCTCCTGACCTTCTACGTGTCCGACATGAAGAGCCAGGGCTGGCAGATCTTCGACCGTGGGCCCGCCGCCAACGACCCCCACGCGCTCGAGGTGCTGGGGAAACTGGCCGGGACCGACGGGTACTACTGGGAGATGGGCGTGACCGTCCAGGCGACCACGTTCGGCAAAGGTGCGCCGGCTGCGGGGGACACACCCTTCACCGTACGGCTCCTGCAGGAGCCCGACCCCGAATAGCGGCGATCCGCTCCGGTCTGATCGGCTCGGGTCCCGGTCGTTCGGTCGGGTCGGTCAAGCCCCGCTGACGGGGGCCAGGTCGGGAAGTGAGCCGGCGTCGCCCACGCTCGGGCGCCTGACCGGCTCGGCCAAGAGGTAGGCCCACACGAACAGGTTGACCGGGTACACCAGGTAGCCGACGCGTGGGTTGGGAGCCAGCAGGATCAACACCGCCAACACGACGCCGGAAATGGTGCAGACCTCGGCCACCGATCGCGGCGTGTGCTTGATGAGGTGGCGAAGCAGGCCCACTCCGAGGACGAGCCCGACGCCGAGGGGCAGGGCTCGGCTGAGCGAGGGGAACCAGGTGACGAGGACGTGTCCGGGCAGCGCGCTGGCCGCCGTCGAGGGGATGGCGCTCAGGCCCAGCGGGAAGAGCACCACGTCGTCGATGAGGGCGAAGGGGCCGCGCAGCGCGAAGGGGAAGATGGTGGGTACCGCCACCACCAAGATGCCGGCCAGCATGACCAGCGGACGGCGGCGACCCTGGCGGTCCCAGGCGCAGAACAACGCCAGGACGGCGAGGGGCCAGGCCGTGAATTTCATGGCCGAGGCGATGCCGAGCGCCACACCGGACGCGAACGGGCGTCGTCGTTGCGCCAGCACCATGGCGAGCAGCATGAAGGCGACGACAGGGATGTCGTCGCCACCCGTGGCCAACGGGAGTGCGGCCAGGGGGAGGATGATGAGCACCTGAACAGCCCGGATTTTGCGGCGGCCGGGAGACCGGCACAGGTAGAGGGCCACCGCGGCCACGGCCAACGTGGTGAGGCAGAAGAAGATACGGGCATCGCTCAGCCCGCTGTTGGGCCAGATCTCGCTCGGGATGCCGGCCACCGCCAGGACGGGGAGGTAGGGCAGGAAGCCGGCGTAGTCGGGCTCGCCCGGCGGGTGGTACGGCACCTCGTGGTGGAAGCGTTGGATCTTCCGATAGGGGTCCGTCCCTTTGACCAGGTCCTGGCCGCCCACCTCGACCGCGGTCACCTCGGGCTGGAGGTGGGAGCCGGGAACACCGTCGAAGCGCCACAGGATCTCGAGCCCCATGGGGATGGCCAGGGCGCCGGCGAAGACACAGGCGGCGATGACGATGCGGGCCACCCAGGCCCGGTGGTGCCGGCGTGTCGCCAGGGCGGCCCGCCGGTCGCCGCTGCGCCGCCGGGTCGCTCGCAACACGACGGCGAGCACGACCGAGGCCAGGGCACCGAAGGCGAAGGGGGCCAGCGCCATGCGGCCCCAGACCTGGTACAGCGGGTTCTCCGACGTGGAGATGGTGATCAGGGCGAAGACGGCGCTGCCGAAGTAGAGCAGGGCGTCCCCCGCCTCGGGCGAGATCCGCGCCAATTGCGTCTTGGCGCGCCCCCAGGCGGAAGCCAGCGCCGGAGCGGCGCCGGGGCGGTCCATCAGCGTTGCACGTGAAATGGGCATAGCGACCTCAAGAGCCTCGCACAGGGTGACGACGTGGGAGAGGGAAGCTCCTGAAAACCTTAGAGGCCCAACTCCGAGAGATAGAACGCCAATTCGGCCTCGAGGCAGGCGGCCAACGTCTCGGCCCGCCGGAATCCATGGCCTTCGCCCTCGAAGAACACCAGTTCACAGGGGCGTCCCGCCGCCGCCAGGGCGTCGCGCAGACGCTCGGCCTGCTGCGGTGGGACGACGGGGTCCTCGGTGCCCTGGAGGAGGAGCACGGATCCGGCCATGGATCCGGCGCGGTTGACGGGCGACCGCTCCTCGTAGAGCGCCTCGGCCCCCGGCAACGGCCCGATGAGGCGATCGGTGTAGCGGGCCTCGAAGTCGTGCGTCGTGGCCACCAGTCCCATCAGGTCGGTGACCCCGTACCAGGACACGCAGGCCGAGAAGCCCTCGCCCGAGGCCAGCGCGTTCAGGGCGGTCAGCCCGCCCGCGCTGCCGCCCCGGATGGCCATGCGCCGACGGTCGACGTCACCCCGGTCGGCCAGGTGGAGGGCCGCGTCGAGGCAATCCTCGGCGTCGGCCACCCCCCAGAGGCCCCGCAGGGCGTTGCGGTAGGCCCGGCCGTAGCCCGAACTCCCGGCGTAGTCGACACAGGCGGCGGCGAATCCACGGGTGGTGAAGAACTGGACGGTCAGATCGAGCCCGGACTGGCAACTCGAGGTCGGCCCGCCGTGGCACCAGACCACGAGGGGCGGGGTGCCGTCCGTCGAGCCCGCCCCGGCCAGGGTCGGCCGGTACAACGACCCGAACACGCGACGCCCCGACCGGCCGCGCAAGGAGAACGGCTCGCCCCGGGCCACGTTCCCCGGCCCGAAACCGGCCACGGCGGTGGCCCGGGGCTCGAGCGGTGCCGCCCCGGCCCCGGGTCGCCACACCCACACGGCCGGCGGCGCGTCGGGCGTGGCTCCGATGAGGGCCACGCCCTCCCCGTGGGCGCACACGGCGCCGATGGCGACGCAGGGCTGGGAAACCTCCTCTGTCCGGCCCGTGGCCGGGTCCACCGCGACCAGGTCGTCACGGCCCGCCGCGGTCCGCCGCAGGACGAGGGTGCCGTCGGGAAGCTCGGCCACGGTCGCCTGCCCGAGCACCCAGTCGGGCCCGTGGAACTCCGCTTCCTCGCCGACAACCGGTCCGGCCATCGCACCCGTGGCCGGATCCGCCACGAAAGGCTGCCACCAGCCTCGGCGGTCCGAGACGAAGCGCAGGCGCCCGTCGCCCTGCCAGGCCGGCTGCCCGACCGACTCCTCGGGGCCCCCGGCGACCACGACGGGCTCGCCCATCGGCGCCAACGAGCCCGGGTCCACGGCGTGCACCAGGAGCTCGCCGGCGTCCCAGGGCATGTCGGGGTGGTCCCAGGCCACGACGGCAACCCGGTCACCCCCCCGGTTCACCACCGCGCCGCCGTAGAAGTCGCGACCCTCGAAGAGCACCGTCTCGGCCGGCTCAGCCTCCGGGTCGACGGCCAGGGCCACCACGCGGTGCAGCGGCCTCGCCGCACCCGTGGCATGGACCTCGCGCACGGCGAGGATCCAGCGACCGTCCGCCGTGGCGCCGAGGCCGCCGTGGCGGTGCTGCTCTCCCGGGGGCGCCTCGTCACTCAGCGGGCGTGGCGAGGCGGAAGGCGCACCACCCTCATAGACCCAGACCCGTTGGTCGGTCTGGTCCACGTAGGCGAAGGCGCCGTCGGCCCACCCAGAGACGAGACACATGGCCCCACCGCCGTACTCGTGCACGCGGCTGCGGATGCTCACGCCCGCGGGCGAATGATCGACCGCGCCGGCGCGGTCCGACCGCACCAACACGACCCGACCGCCATCGGCCGGCCGGGACTCGAGCCAGTACAGCGAGCGGCCGTCCGAGCAGAGCCCGGAGAGCGATGACTTTGCCCTCGCGACGTCGGTTGCCGCCAGTGGCGACGCCCAACGCCCGTACCCCGCGGCGCTCATCGTCGCAACGTAGCCCCCAAGCCGAGGGCGTCCGACGGAGCTGGGCCTCTACAGTTGCCTGCGTGCAGTTTCCCGCCTACGTGCTCTCGAAGACCGGCGAGATGATCCGCCACGGCGTCGCCGAGCTGTCCGACCGCGACCTGCCCGAGGGCGAGGTGCTGATCCACGTCGAGTGGAGCGCCATCAACTTCAAGGACGCCATGGTCACCCGACCGGGCAACAAGGTGGCCCGAATCTTCCCCCTGGTGCCCGGCGTCGAGCTGGCCGGCGTGGTCGAGGAGAGCGCCAGCGACGAGTTCACCCCGGGCCAGCGGGTCCTCGTCCAGGGCTACGAGCTGGGCGTGGCGCACCACGGCGGGTTCGCCGCCTACGCCCGGGTCCCGGCTGACTGGGTGGTCGCCCTCCCCGACTCGTTGACCTGCCGCAATGCGGCCATCATCGGTCTGGCCGGCTACACGGCCCTGCTCTCGCTCAACCGCCTGCTGCGCCATGGCACGACACCAGACGACGGCCCGGTCCTCGTGACCGGCGCTTCGGGGGGCGTCGGCTCGGCGGCCGTCGCCCTGGTGGCCAAGGCCGGATTCGAGGTGGTGGCCTCCTCGGGCAAATCGGCCGAGCACGAATACCTCAAGGAGCTGGGGGCATCGCGAGTGGTCGGCCGCGAGTTCACCGAGGATGACGGGCGGACGCTCGGGCCCCAGCTGTGGGGCGGGGTGGTGGACTGCGTCGGCGGCACGGCGCTGGCCGAGGCGCTGCGCACCGTGCGCTACGGCGGTGCCGTGGCGGCCAGCGGCCTGACCGGCGGCAACAACCTGGCCACGACGGTGTACCCCTTCATCATCCGCGGCGTGTCGCTGCTGGGCATCGACACGGTCGCCACACCGATCGCGGAACGGCGCGCCCTGTGGACCGACATGGCCGAAGCGTTCCCGCTCGAGCACTGCGAGGAGATGGTGCACGAGGAGATCGGGCTCGACGGGCTCACCGCCGCCCTCGACCAGGTGCTCGATGCCGCCGTACGCGGCCGTGTCCTGGTCTCACCCGAACCCTCGGCCTGACCTGACCCCGACCGCTCCGGTCCGCGGTCCGCTGTCAGCGGTCCGCCCGGTCAGCCGCTCGTGGCGTAGACCGGTGAGACGTTGACCGTCCCGTTGTTACACGGCGACATCGTGAGGGGGAAGGTCGGGCTCGAGCCGCCCCCGTTGGGCAGTGTGGCCGACGCAGCCTCGGACTGGGGGCAACTCGTCTGCGCCCCGGTGGGCACGTCCGAGTACTGGTAGGCGAACTGAGCCGTGCCGCCGGCGGCGATCGTCACGGTGGTCGGCCCGGCGTTGGCCTGGGCCGAGACGTCGACGGTGAGGCCGTTGACCATCGTCACGGTCAGCGGAGCCTGGCTGCCCGAATAGAGCGCCAGCGTCGGGTAGCCGTTGACCGTGCAGGTCGTCGAACCCGTATTGGTGAGAACGACGGTGCCGGTGATGGTGCCGGCCGCGCCCTGCCCCTGCCCCGACGCGCCCTTGATGCTGCAGGACGCCACCGCCGCGGTGCTCGACGTGGTGGACGACGAGGAGGCGGCCGCCGTGGTCGTCGTCGTCGTCGTCGAGGTGGACGAGGGGTGATGGGCGGTCGTCGTCGTCGTCGACGTGGCCGAAGGCGAGGGCGAGCTGCTGCACGCGGCAAAGAGGAGGGCAACGCCCGCCAGTGCGGCGGGCGCCCAACGACCGAGGTTCACGCCTCGAAGTCCTCGGGGCGCACCGAGTCGAGGAACTGGCGGAACTGGCCCACCAGCTCGTCAGAGGTTTCGTCGTCCTCGTCGTCGGTGTCGAGGGCGAGGATGATGCCCTCGGACTCCATCAGCTCGTCGGAGACGAAGAGGGGCGATTCGGTGCGCACGGCCAGGGCCACGGCGTCGGAGGGCCGACTCGAGACGATGGTGCGTTCGTTCCCACGCAACAGGTGCATCTCGGCGAAGTACGTCGACGCACGCAGCTCGGTGACGATCACGCGCTCGACGCTGATGTCGAGCGCGCCGAGCATGTCTTTCATCAGGTCGTGGGTCAGCGGGCGCGGCATGGTCACGCCCTGAAGAGCGTAGGCAATGGCGGTCGCCTCGGGGCTGCCGATGAAGATCGGCAGCGTCCGCCCCTCGCCCTCGGTCTCCTGGAGGAGCAGCACCGGTGTGTTGGACTGCAGGTCCACCCTGACAGCACGAAGGAGCACACGGACCATGTATGAAATGTAGCGCCCGGACCGGCGGATGCGTCAGCCCCCCAGGTGCTGGCGCAGGGCCTGGTGCAGGAGGGTGGCGCGGATGGACTGGCCCAGCGCAGCCAGCTGGTCCGAGGTCTCGACGGCCCGTTGGCGGGACTCGGGGTTGCGTTGGCGCAGCAGGGGGATGATCACCTGCTCGATCAGGTCCAGCTCACGGTCCACGGCATTGCGGTACAGCCGCAGGTGCCTCGCCTCGATCCCGAAGGTCCGGAATTGCGCAGCCAGGTTGGCCAGGGTGAGCGCATCCTCGTCGTAGGTGGCCATCCCGGCCACGTCCACCGACGTGATCAGCCCGAATCCCTCGAGCCCGCCGAGCTCCTCGGCCGAGAGCCCGCTGGCCGCACAGACCTCGTCGCCGGTCATGCTGGCGCCAGTCACCATGGACACTCCCGATTTCGCACTCGCGCCGGGACTGGCGCCGGCACCGCCCTCCATACCTGTCCCCGCGCCCGTGGGCGCGTCCGCCCCGGGTCGGGCCACCCGTGCTGGCGCCGTGGCTTCACTCGAGGCGCGCCCGCTGCCCGGTTGGTTCGACTCCTTGGATGGGCCCGGCTCCGCCGGTGGCTTCGACGGTTCGCCTCCCTTGGTACGAGAAGCACCCGACGTACCGCCCCCACCAGCGGCCGGCGCGCCCTCCGCCGACGCACTCGCCACCGGCGCGCTCGCCGCGGACCCGGTACCCGCCATCTGACGCGACGACGCGATCGGCGCGGCCGCGTTGCCGACCGTGACCGGTTCGTTCCGGCGCGGCGCCTCGACCGGAGGCACCGGCGCCTCGTCGACCACCTGGAGGCCGCGACGGACCGCGCTCGCCGCCACCGCGTCGGGGCGTTGTGCCGTCCGGCGCGAGGCGTCGGCCAGGATGCGCGCCATCGCCTCCTCGTCGGCCTTGGTCGGTTGCTCGTCCACCGTCGCACTCGACGCCACCGTGGCCGCGGCCGGGCGAACGGCGTCGGCCGCGCGCGCCGGTTTGCCGTTGCCCCCGTCGACGGCGCCAACGGTTTCGTCGAGCTCGCCGTCGGCCAGGCGGTCACGGATGACCTTGAGGGGTAGGAAGTGCTCGCGCTGCTGACGCAGCACCCAGCGCAGGCGTTCGACGTCGTGGTCGAAGAACTTGCGGTAACCCGAGGGCGAGCGCTCCGGGTTCACCAGGCCCTGGCTCTCGAGGAAGCGGATCTTCGAGATGGTGACGTCGGGAAACTCTTCGCGCAGCAACGTCAGGACGTCACCGATCGACAGGTAGGTACGGCTGCTCACTCGTTCCCCGCGACCAGGTAGACGAGCTTGAACTTGCCGATCTGCACCTCGTCACCGGGGGCGAGTTGGACGTCGTCGATTCGCTCTCGGTTCACGTAGGTCCCGTTCAACGAACCCACGTCCCGCAACGTGTACGTCCCTCCGTCGGCCGGCGTGATCTCCACGTGCCGGCGCGACACGGTGATGTCGTCGAGAAAGATGTCGCTCTCCGGGTGGCGTCCGGCCCGCACCACGTCTTCACCGAGCAGATAGCGGGTCCCGATGTTGGGGCCGCGCGTGACCACGAGGACACCGGCACCGTGCGGGACCTCGACCAAGGTGACTTCGGGCTTCTCCTCGCCCCCCTCCGCGTCGTCATTGGGATGCAGCGTGACGGTGGCGTCATCGCCGTCCGCCAAGAGTGCGTTTCCGCAGGAAGAGCAGAAGTTGACTCCCTCCGGGTTGCGGTGCCCGCAGTTGGAACAGAACACGGCGTCCACGGTACCCCACCCCGCCTCCCACTTCTCCTGGCTACATCACGTACCCGGGGTTGGTCACTCCGCAATGAGGCCGCCGTAGGCAGCCGCATCGAGCAGACGTCCCGGATCCTCGCCTGCTGCGAGCTCCAGCTCGCAGATCCATCCGTCGCCGTAAGGATCCTGGTTGATCCGGTCCGGGCCTTCGTTTAGCGAGTCGTTGACGGCGGTCACGGTTCCCGACAGCGGCGAGTAGATCTCCGACACCGACTTCGTCGACTCCACCTCACCGAGCTGCCCACCCACCTCGACCGCGCTCCCCACTTCGGGGAGATCCACGAACACGATGTCGCCCAACGCGTCCTGGGCGTAGTCGGTGATGCCGAGACGAACCTTCGTCCCTTCGACGCGCACCCACTCGTGTTCCTCTGAGTAACGCAGATCTCCCGGGACCTCCATAAGAGGGGAAACCCTACCGGAGAGGCCGGGCGGCCCGCAGGCTCGCTTGGCGGCTAGGCGTCGAGGAGGACGGTCGCCAGGCGGCCGGCGTAGGCGGTGGCCAGCGCAGTCGAGGCGACGGCGTCCTTCCCCTCGGCCCAGACGTGCGTGATCGGCGCCTCGGGATCGGGCACCACCAGGGCCCAGCCGGCGGCGGAGCGAACCTTGATGCCGTCGACCAGCACGAGGTCGGCCCCTTCCTCGGTCAGCTGCTCCATCAAGGTCCGCATGATGAGGCCCTTGTGCTCGATCGGCGTCGCCACTTCTTCGTGGCGGATGGGCATCGGGGGCATGGCCTGGACCATCTCGGCCAGGGTCTCGTGGTGCCGCCCGAGCAGGGACATCAGTCTCGCCAGGGCCGCCGCCCCGTCGAAGGCCGGCAGGAAGGCAGGGAAGACGTAGCCGCCCCGGCGATCCGAGGCAAAGGTGACCCCGCCCGAGGCGGCGGCCTGGAGAAGCCCGGAGGCCGACAGCGGAGCCAGGACGACCTCGAAGCCGCGGTTCTGGCACAGCTCGAGTGCCCGCGCGCTGGCCGTGACCGGAAGGGTCACCAGGCCGGCCTCGGGCTGGCGGGTGCTCAGGTCGAGGAAGGCCATGAGCGCCTCGTCGTCGCTCAGGACGTGCCCCCGGTTGTCGATCAGGGTCAGTCGCTCGCCGCCGGCGTCGATCACCGCACCGAGGTCGGCGCCCGAGCTGCGCACGGCCTCCGCCACCCGGGCCTCGCTCTCGGACGGGTCGACGGCGATCATGGCGGGCGTCTGTGCATACGGGTTGATGCTCAACACGTCGGCGCCGATCTTCGAAAGCAGGTTCGGCATGACGAGGCTGGCCGCGCCGAAGGAGATGTCGAGGACGAGCTTCACGTGGCGCTGCTCGTCGTGGCGCAGGCCGAAGGCCTCGACGACGTCGGCCGTGTAGAGCTCGATCGTGCGCGGCGAGTAGTCGATGTCGCCGATCTCCCCCGCCGTCACCCGACGGAACTCCTCGCGGTGGAACGTGCGCTCCACCCGGCGCTGTTCGCTCTCGGACAGGTCGATGCCCTGGTCGTCGAAGAAGCGGATGACCACCGACTGCGGGTCGTCGGGGCTCAGCCGCACGGTGATGCCCGCCCGGTGCCCGCGGATGCGCACGTGATGGCAGGTCACCGGCACCGTGGCCAGCTCGAGGTCGGCCACGTTCACGCCGACCGCGTTGCAGCCGACCATGAGCGCCCGCTTGAGCACGCGCGCGATGCGGCTCGTGTCGCGCGAGGCCGTGATGTACGAGCCCTTTTCGAAGCTCGAGGCCCACGCCTTGGCCAGGCGCACGGCAAGCTCGGGACTGATGTCGACGTTGGCGATCCCCTGCACCCCGTCGCGACCGAAGAGGGTGCGGGCCCCGCCGGACTCCCAGACAATGGACGCGTTGACCTGCGCCCCGGCCTCGACCACCTTGAAGGGGTAGACCTTGACGTCGGTGCGCACCTCGGCGTGGCTCCCGATCAGGCAGCCCTCCCCCACCACGGCACCGGGATCGACCCGGGCCCCGAGGCGCAAGTCGCAGGAGCGGCCCAGCACCGCCCCCTCCACCCGGGCGGCGGGACCGATGTACGAGTTCTCCCCGATCACCGAGCGCCGTACCACGGCCCGCTCGCTCACCTGGGTGTTGGCCCCCATCGTGGCGAAGGCGCCCACGACGGCGCCGGCTCCGATGGTGCAGTTGTCGCCGATGAACGCCGGCGACTCGATGGTGACCGATGGGTCGATCGACGTGCTCTTGCCCAGCCAGACGGCCGGTCGCAGCTCGAAGCCCGACACCTCGACGTCCACCTTGCCGTCGAGGATGTCCTCGTGGGCCTTCAGGTAGGCCGCCGTCGTGCCCACGTCCTCCCAGTAGCCGTCGGCCACGCAGCCGTAGAGGGGCTGGCCCGCCTCGAGCACGGCCGGGAAGACCTCGCTCGAGAAGTCGACCGCCCGACCCTCGGGGATGCGCTCGAAGATCTCAGGCTCGAGCACGTAGATGCCGGTGTTGATCGTGTCGCTGAAGACCTGGCCCCAGCCGGGCTTCTCCAAGAAGCGCTCGATGCTGCCGTCCTCGCGGGTGATCACGATCCCGAACTCGAGCGGGTTCTCCACGGCCGCGAGGGCGATGGTGGCCAGCGCCTGGTTCTTCTCGTGGAACTCGATGACCGAGGTCAAGTCGATGTCGGTGAGCACGTCGCCCGAGATGACGAGGAAGCGCTCGGCCAGCTCGTCGCGTGCGTTGCGCACCGAGCCGGCCGTCCCCAGGGGCGACTCCTCGGTGGCGTAGACCATCCGCACGCCCAGCTCGCTGCCGTCGCCGAAGTAGCTGCGGATGACGTTGGGCAGGAAGGCGACGGTGACCACGATGTCGGTGATGCCGTGGCGCCGCAGCAGCGAGACGATGTGCTCCATCATCGGGCGGCCCACCAACGGGAGCATCGGCTTGGGCAGGTTCGACGTCTGTGGGCGCAGGCGGGTGCCCTCGCCGCCGGCCATGATCACGGCCTTCATGCCACGCTCCCGGCGTGCCGGGCCGCCCGGCCGTCGCGCAGGGCCTGGCGGGCGGGGGCGACATAGCTGCCGGCGGCGATCCAGGCCAGGGTCAGCCCGACGATGCCCGTGATCCAGCCGATGACCCTGATGGGCTCCTGCCACCCGGCGTCGCCGTAGCCGAGCAGGAAGGTCGGGTAGGCGAACATGAGCCCGAAGGTACCGGCCTTGCCGACCCAGAGCACGTCGATACGCGCCGCGCCCAGGGCGGCCAGCAGCAGCACCATCGCGGAGACCAGCACCTCGCGGGCGATGGTGGCCAGACCGAACCACAGTGGCACCGCGCCGTAGACCAGGATGGAGATCACCGCCGTGCCGACCAGGATGCGGTCGGCCAACGGGTCCATGACCTTGCCGAGCGTCGACACCTGGTGGAAGCGACGGGCCACGAACCCGTCGATCCAGTCGGTCGCCCCCAACACGGCCAACAGGACGGCCGCCGCCGTCTGCTCGTGCGCCCCGAAGAGCAGCCACAGAAACAACGGGATGCACAACAGCCGCACGAAGGTGATCGCATTGGGCGCCGTGAAGACGCGCCCGAGACCCTCGTCGTCCACGTGACGATTCTACGGGAGCGCCCCGCAGCGACCTCGCCTCGGGTGTGGAAGAGTGACCAGGTGCCTCGATTCGAACCGTTCCGGGGTCTGCGCTACGACCCCGAGCGAGCCCCCATTGCCCAGGTCATCGCCCCGCCCTACGACGTCATCTCGTCCAACCAGCGCACCCGCCTGGCCTCGCGGCACCCCGCCAACGCCGTGTTGGTGGAGCTGCCCGAGACCGATCTCGGCGGCGGGCGCGACCGCTACGCCGTGGCCACCGACCTCTTCGCCACCTGGCAGGAGGACGGGTTGCTGCTGGCCGACGCCGAGCCGAGCCTCTATCCCTATCGCATGACCGACCAGGCGGGGCGGGCCACGACGGGGGTGATCGGTGCGCTCGGCCTGGCCGAGCCGGGGGCCGAAAGCGACATCTTGCCCCACGAGCAGACGCTGCCCAAGCCCAAGAGCGACCGCCTCGACCTGCTCAGGGCCACCCGGGCCAACCTCTCCCCCATCTGGGGTCTCTCCATGGCCCCCGGGGTCACCGCCACCTTCGACCCGACCGACGACGACCCGGTGGCCGACGCCTACGACGACGACGGGGTGCGCCACCAGCTCTGGGTGCTCAGCGATCCCGACGCGGTGGCCGCCGTGGGCGCCGCCGTGGCCAAGGCCCCCGTCGTGCTGGCCGACGGGCACCACCGCTACGAGACGGCCCGGGCCTACCAGGCCGAGTGCCGCCAGGCCGATGGCGGCCAGCCCGGCCCCTACGACCTGGTCATGGCGCTGGTGGTCGAACTGGCCGAGGACCAGCTCACCGTCGGGGCCATCCACCGCACCGTGAGCGGGCTGCCCGAGGGATACGACCTCGTCGGGGCCCTGGCCGAGTGGTTCGACGTGGTGCGGGCCGGCGCAGCCGACAACCGCACCCTGGGTGCCCTGGCCGACTCCAACTCCCTCACCCTCGTCGAGGGCGGCCAGGCCTACCTCCTGCTGCCCCGGGCCGAGACGCAGGAGCAGGCGGGCAACGATCTCGACTCCAGCCTCCTGGCCACCGTGCTGGCGGCGCTGCCCGAGCACGAGGTCGTGCACCGCCACAGCGTGGCCGAGGCGCTCGAGGCGCTGGAGAGCGGCGAGGGCCAGGCGGCCTTCTTGTTGCGGCCGGTGACGGTCAAGCAGATCGACGAGTGGGCCAACGAGCGCCGACGCATGCCGCCCAAGACGACGTACTTCAGCCCCAAGCCGCGCACGGGCATGGTCTTCCGCTCGCTCGACCTGGGCTGATTCCCTTCCGTGGCCACTCGCCCCGGATGGGCTGAGCACTCGATGGGTTGAGCACTCGCCCCGGGGCTGGGCCAAGATCTCGGGACCGGACGACACCGGGCGGCCGACTCAGGGCCGGCCGACACAAAGAGGCGCCGACCGCCAGAGAGAGGCAACCATGCACGACTCGGTCACCATCCACATGAAGGCCTCGCCGCAACAGGTCTGGGATCTCGTCAGTGACGTGACCCGGATCGGCCGCTACAGCCCAGAGACCTTCGAGGCCGAGTGGGCGGACGGCGCCACCGGGCCGGCCAAGGGAGCCAAGTTCCGCGGGCACGTCAATCGCAATGGCCGCAACATCATGAAGTATTGGACGACCTGCACCGTGACGGAGAGCGAGCCGGGCAAGGTCTTCGCCTTCGGCGTCGGCAACGACTCGGCCAAGCCGTTGAACGTGTGGCGTTACGACATCGTGGAGGCGGGAGACGGCTGTGACGTGACCGAGTCGTTCACGCTGACACCGACGTTCGGGCTGCGGCTCTACTGGGCCGTCCTCGGGTGGTCCCGGGGCAAGACGAACCGCAACGGCATGCGGGCGACGCTCGAGAAGGTGCGTGACGACGCCGAGGCGCAGCCGGCGCAGGCCTGACGATCGACCGATGGACCGATGGACCGATGGACCGATCGACCGACCGGCGCCGGCGGTCGGCTCAGTCGACCGTCCAGCTCGATCCCGAACGCAACAACCCGGCGATGTCCCCCAACCCGCGCTTGGTCTGCGCCTCGGTGATCTGCTCGGCCATCTGCGTCCCGTACTCGGGCCGCTCGACGGCCCGGAAGACCCCGATGGGCGTGGGCTCGTAGGGCCCGCGGGCCAGCCGGGACAGGGCGAAGGCCAGGCCGGGGTCGTCACGCTGCTCGTCGTGGACCAGCAAGGCCTCGAGGCCGACGTCGGCCACCGCCACGATCTCGAGTGAGCCGTCGGAGCGCTGCACCACGCCGCGCTCGGAGCCCTCGGCCCCGAACACGATCGGCTGGCCGTGCTGGAGCGGGATGAGCATGGAGGACCGGGCGTCGCGGCTGGTGATCTTCTCGAAGGCGCCGTCGTTGAAGACGTTGCAGTTCTGGAGCACCTCGACGAAAGCGGCGCCTTCGTGCCGGTGGGCCCGCCGGAAGGTCTCCTGCATGTGGGCCCGGTCCATGTCGTGGGTGCGGGCCACGAAGGTGGCCTCGGCCCCGAGCGCCAGCGACACCGGGTTGAACGGCGTGTCCACCGAGCCGAACGGGGTCGACTTGGTCACCTTGGCCACCTCGGACGTCGGCGAGTACTGGCCCTTGGTCAACCCGTAGATCTGGTTGTTGAACATCAAGATGTTCAGGCGCACGTTGCGGCGCAGGGCGTGGATGAGGTGGTTGCCGCCGATGGAGAGCGCATCGCCGTCACCCGAGATGACCCACACGTCGAGGTCGGGCCGGGTCGTGGCCAGCCCCGTGGCGATGGCCGGCGCCCGCCCGTGGATCGAGTGCATCCCGTAGGTGTTCATGTAGTAGGGGAAGCGGGCGGCGCAGCCGATACCCGAGAGGAAGACGGTGTTCTCGCGGCGCACCCCGAGCTCGGGCATGAGCATCTGGACGGCGGCCAGGATCGAGTAGTCGCCGCAGCCCGGGCACCAGCGCACCTCCTGGTCGCTGCTCCAGTCCTTGCGGGCGGTCACGGGCACGGCGGTGGCCACCGCGCCGTTGCCGTTCCCACTGCCGTTGCCGTGGCCGTTGGATCCGTTGGTCTCGCTCATGACTTCCCTCCGAGCAGCGCGGTGATGGCCGCCTCGATCTCTCCGACACGGAACGGGACGCCCTGCATCTTGGACATGGGCTGGGCGTCCACCAGGAACTCGGCCCGCAGGATCCGGCTCAGCTGGCCGAGATTCATCTCGGGCACCAGCACCTGGGCGTAGCGGCTCAGCACCTCGCCCAGGTTCGACGGCAGCGGGTTGAGGTGGCGTAGATGCACGTGCGCCACCTTCATGCCCCGGGCCCGCACCCGCTTGACCCCGGCGAAGACGGCGGCGTAGGTGGAGCCCCAGCTGACCAGGAGGAGTTGGGCGTCACCCGTCTCGTCGTTCACGCTGACGAGGCGGGATGTCGGCCGCGATGCCGGCGATCTTGTCCCGGCGCAGGTGGACCATGCGCTCGTGGTTGACCCCCTCGTAGGAGACGTTGCCGCTGCCGTCGGCCTTCTCGAGGCCACCGATGCGGTGCTCGAGCCCGGCCAGGCCCGGCGGGGCCCAGGGGCGGGCCAGGGTCTCGGGGTCGCGCACGTAGGGCCAGAAGACCGGGTTGCCCTCGGCGTCGGCGTGGTTGGGCTCCGAGGCGAAGCCGGGGTCGATGGTCCCGAAGGAGTCGAGGTCGGGCAGCTTCCACGGCTCGGCCCCGTTGGCCAGGTAGCCGTCGGAGAGCAGGATGACCGGCGTCCGGTACTTCACGGCCAGGCGGGTGGCCTCGATGGCGGCGGCGAAGCAGTCGCTCGGCGTCTGCGCCGCCACTATCGGCACCGGAGCCTCACCGTGGCGCCCGAACATGGCGTGGAGCAGGTCGGCCTGCTCGGTCTTGGTGGGGAGGCCGGTCGAGGGGCCGCCCCGCTGGACGTCGACGATGACCAGGGGCAGCTCGAGGTTGATGGCCAGGCCGATGGTCTCGGACTTGAGGTCGAGGCCGGGTCCCGAGGTGGTGGTCACGCCGAGCGCCCCGCCGAAGGCGGCCCCCAGGGCGGCCCCGATGCCGGCGATCTCGTCCTCGGCCTGGAACGTGCGGACGCCGAACTCCTTGCGCCGGCTGAGCTCGTGGAGGATGTCCGAGGCCGGTGTGATCGGGTAGCTGCCGAGGAACAGGGGCACACCGGCCAGGCGCGAGGCGGTGATGAGGCCCCAGGCCAGCGCCTGGTTGCCGGTGACCTGGACGTACTCGCCCTTCTCGAAGACGGCCGGCTTGACCTCGTAGTTGGACTCGAAGAGCTCGGCCGTCTCGCCGAAGTCGTAGCCGGCCCGGAAGGCCCGGGTGTTGGCGTCGGCCACCTGGGGCCGGCCGCCGAAGCGCTCGGCGATCCAATCGATCGTCGGCTCGACCGGGCGCGTGTACATCCAGCTGATGAGGCCGAGCGCGAAGAAGTTCTTGGAGCGCTCGGCGTCACGCGGCTTGACCCCGGCCTCCTTGCAGACCTCCTGGGTGATGGAGGTCATGGGGACCTCGTAGACCGTGTAGGCGGCGAGCGAGCCGTCGGTCAGGGGGTTGGCCTCGTAGGCGGCCTTGGTCAGGTCCCGCTCCTCGAACGAGTCGCTGTTCACAATGAGGACGGTGCCCTTGGCCATCAGGTCGATGTTGGCCTTGAGGGCGGCCGGGTTCATGGCCACGAGCACGTTGGGCGCGTCACCCGGGGTGAGGATGTCGTGGTCCGAGATGTGGACCTGGAAGGCGGACACCCCGTTGACCGTGCCGGCCGGGGCCCGGATCTCGGCCGGGAAGTCCGGGAAGGTGGACAGGTCGTTGCCCAGCAACGCGCTGCTGGTCGTGAAGCGGTCGCCGGTCAGCTGCATGCCGTCGCCGGAGTCCCCGGCGAAACGCACGATGACCTGGTCCAACTGCTCGGTGTGTTGCTGCTGCTGCGTTCCCGATGCCACGGGCTGCCTCGTCTCTGTCGCTGGCTCCGGACGCCCGAGAACCCGGCCTCGCTGTGGTCCATCTCGCCGAGGTAGGCCTCGTCGCGCTGGCGACCCCTCGAGGGCGCGCCGCGCACTCCGTCCAATGTTTCGTTCGGGTTAACTCTACTCTCGCCTACGCAGAACTCACCTGCATCCCAGGTCGGAACGGGTAGGAATTTTCGAGGGCTGTCGCGCCGGGTCTGCCCTCCGGACCGATTCCGGCGGTCGGACCGAGGCCGCCCCCGTCAGGGGATCGGGCGGCCCGGTCAGACGGCCCGGCCAGGCGCCCGGGTCAGGCGCCCGGGTCAGGCGGCCCGGTCAGGCGCCCGGGTCAGGCGACAGTGACCGAGGCGTCGAGGTAGACGTCCTGGATGCGCTGGATCAGGGCGGCCCCCTCGGCCATCGGGCGCTGGAAGGCCTTGCGTCCCACGATGAGGCCCATGCCGCCGGCCCGCTTGTTGATGACGGCGGTGCGCACGGCCTGGGCCAGGTCGCCGTCGCCCTTGGACTCGCCCCCCGAGTTGATGAGGCCGATGCGGCCGGCGTAGCAGTTCACGACCTGCCAGCGCGTGAGGTCGATCGGGTTGTCCGTGGTCAGCTCGTCGTAGACGAGGGGGTCGGTCCGGCCGAAGCCGATCGCCGTGTAGCCGCCGTTGTTCTCGGGCTGCTTCTGCTTGATGATGTCGGCCTCGATGGTGACACCCATGTGGTTGGCCTGACCGGTCAGGTCGGCCGAGACCTCGTAGTTGACGCCGTCCTTCTTGAAGGCCGGGTTGCGCAGGTAGCACCAGAGCACGGTGAACATGCCGAGCCGGTGCGCCTCGGCGAAGGCCTCGGCCACCTGCTGGAGCTCGCGGTCCATGTCGTCGGAGGCGAAGTAGACGGTGGCCCCGACGCCCACGGCGCCGAGATCGGCGGCCTGGCGCACCGAAGCGAACATGATCTGGTCGTAGGTGTCGGGCGTGTGCAAGAACGCGTTGTGGTTCAGCTTCACGATGAAGGGGATCCGGTGCACGTACCGGCGCGAGGCCAGCCCGAGCGTGCCGAGCGTCGTGGCCACCGCCGAGCAGTCGCCGGCCAGCGCCAGCTCGAGCAGGTTCAGCGGATCGAAGTAGATCGGGTTCTTGGCGAAGGACGCCGCCGCCGAGTGCTCGATGCCCTGGTCGACGGGGAGGATGGAGACGTATCCAGTCCCGGCGAGCCGCCCGTGGTCGAACAGTGTCCCGAGGTTGCGCAACACCGTCGGCGTGCGGTCACTGTTGGCGAAGACCCGGTCGAGATAGTCCGGTCCGGGGAGGGTCAGGCTCTCCCGGGGAAAGGCCTTGGCGGTGTATCCCAGCAGGCTGTCGGCGTCGTCGCCCAGGAGCGCGTGGAGGTCGGTGCTCATGGGTTGCAGCGTAGTGGAGGGGCTGACGACCGCCGGGGGCGCTCCGCGGCCGGGTCACCGCACGGAGGCGGCCGCATCGGCGTCGTCGTCGGCGGCGGCATCGTCGGCGAGCCCTACCGGCTGACGAGTGTGAACGTGCCCCCGAGCCCGGGGCTCTGGTCCCCGGCGCGGTCGCCAAGCGTGGAACTTGGTCTTTTTCGCGACCGAAGCGCGAAATCTGGCCGGGCTGACGTCTTTTTTGCGATAACGACCAATACGATGCAATTAATCGGGGTCACGCAACGACGGGGCAAGCGAGCGGAGGCTGATGGACGTTGCCGGTTCCCGCCGGAAAACGCAAGTGCGCGTCCCCCGGCGATCCTCGTGGTCGCCGCGGTGGCGGCCATCGGCGCGCTCGTGTACGTCACGGGCTCGGGTACGGGCTCTAGTCCGTCCCATCCGAGCGTCGCGTCCACCGCCGACCGGAGTGCACACGCCGGGTCGGGCGGTTCCGCGGGCCGTGCCGGGTCGGGCTCGGACACGGCCGCGATCGCGCCGACCGGCTTCTATCTCAAGTCCTCGGTGCCGGCCGCCGGCGCCCAGGCGGTGGCCACCAACACCACCATCGCGCTGACGTTCTCCGAGCCGGTCAACCTGAAGAAGGCGGCGCCGATCCTGAGCCCCAAGATTGGCGGCACCTGGGTCCAGAGCTCGCCCACCAGGCTCGCCTATCGCCTGAAGTCGCCATTCATCCCCGCCACTCAGGAGACGGTCACCCTGCCCGGCGGGAATTCGGGAATGCAGGCCGCCGACGGGACCGCATTGACGGGCCACTCCTCCATCACCTTCGACCTCGCGGCCGGCGACTTGCTGCGGGTGCAAGAGCTGCTGGCCGGGCTGGATTACCTCCCGCTGACCTATACCCAGACCGGTCCGGCACCCGACGTCGGCGACCTGGCCCTGGACCAGCCGGGTGCCTTCGCCTGGCGCTGGCCCGACCAGCCGGCCCAGCTGACGTCGCTGTGGACCCAGGGCACGACGAACGAGATCACCAAGGCGGCGGTCGAGGCCTTCGAGAACGACAACAACCTGGGAGTCGACGGTGAGGTCGGCCCTGCCGTGTGGACGGCGCTGATCAACGACACCATCAACCACAAGACGGACCCGGTGCCCTACGTCTACGTGCTGGTCAACAAGGTGGTGCCGCAGAACCTCACCCTCTACGAGAACGGCGCCGCCAAGTACGTAGGCATCCCGGTGAACTCGGGCGCCCCCGGCGCTGACACCACGGACGGCAACTTCGCCGTCTTCGAGCACGTGCGCTTCTCGGACATGAAGGGGACGAACCCCGACGGCTCCACCTACAACGACCCCGACGTGCCCTACGCCAGCTACTTCAACGGGGGCGACGCCCTGCACGGGTTCATACGCTCATCGTACGGGACGCCGCAGAGCAACGGATGCGTCGAGATGAGCTATGCCGATGCAGCCCTGGTCTGGGCCCTCACCCCGATCGGCACCCTGGTGACCGTCGAGGGGCCCAACTTCGGCACCGCTCCCCCGCCGACCACGACCACCACGACCTCGGCGGCGCCTCCGCCGACCACGACGACGGTGCCGCCTGCCCCACCGGCCACGACGACGACGGTGGCGCCCCCGGCTCCCTCACCACCTCCGCCGGCTCCCCCCACGACCGTGCCGGCCGCGCCGGCGGCCGTCACCGGAGGAACGCCTTAGCCCGGGGCCCTGGCCTTCGCCGAAGATGCGGTCGGTGCCGCTTTGGCCGGCCTCCGTGCCGCACCCTTGGGCGGGACCTTCGGGCTCGTGCTCCGGGCGCCCGATCGGCCGCCGCCCGTGCGGGGGCGACGCTCGGGTCCGAGGCCGCGCAACCGGTCGGCCACGTCGTAGGCCCCGGGATCGGCCCGCAGCACGCGTTCGAAGTACTCGCGGGCCCGGGGCACGTCACCCGCCCGCTCGTAGAGATCGGCCAGCAGGTACCACTGGCGCAGGTGGCGCTCGGAGGGGTTCCGCAGCGCCTTGGAGGCGCCGGCCGTCGCCAGCATGGCGATGGCCGCGTTCAGGTCGCCGCCGTCGGCCAGGGAGGCCGCCGCCACGATGCGACCCTCGGCCAACACGTCAGGTTCGGGCGAGCGCTGGCGCAGCTCGGCCCAGAGCTCGGCCACCTTCTTGGGCTTGTGCAGTGCCCGCTGGCAGTCCATGAGGATGGGCAGGTGCTCGGTCGAGTCGCCGAGCTCGCCGAAGGCCTTGAGGTGGCGCGCCGCCTCCCGCCACTTGCCGCACCGGTAGGCGGCCAGGCCGGCCAGCTCCCGCACGTCGGCCACGGCGGGGGCCTCGTCGGCAACCGGCTTGATGGCTCGGAGCGCATCTTGGAAACGGCCCCGTTCGAAGGCGCCGAAGGCCGATTCGGCCCGCTCCACCAGGCGTTCCCGGTGGGCCGCGGTGGCCACGTCGGCCGCATTGCGGATTTCGGTGGCCACGTCGGCCGGAAGGGCACGCTTGCCCGAGAGCGCGGCCAGCGCCGCGCCGGTGCTGCCCGCGCCGGCGCCGCTGTCGCTGTCGTCCCGCCCGGTGCCACGTTTGCCCCGACCTCGGCCTGTTGCCTTGCCCCTGCCGGGCTCGGCGTCCTCCCACTCCTGGCGCGCGCCGTCGGCCCGTACCCAGTGCTCCTGGCGCCGCGGGGGTGGCGGCGTGTCCTTGCGGCGGGTCCGTTCGTCGATGAAGTAGGTGTTGCGCTGCCCACCCTCGGGTTCGCGCTGGGCGGTGACCTCGCGGGCGCCGCGGCGGGCGACGTTTCCCCACTTCTTGGCGCCACGGGGCAGCGGCTTGGCCGCGTCCTCGGAGGGACGGCGGCGGTCGGCACCCGTGCCCGTGCCGGAACCAGAGCCGGTCCTTGTTCCTGTGGGCCGGCCGCCGTCTCCGCTGCGCCTGCTCGCGCCGGTCCCGCCTCCGGTTCGACCGCCCGTCCGCGTGCTCGACCCCGGCCGACCACGCTCGCCCGAGCTGGCGCCCCTGCTGGCGGGCCTTTCCGAGCCGTCACGGCGGGCACTCGGGCGCCCGCTCCCAGTCGCTGGTCGGCCACTCGTCCGGGCGCCCGTGCCGCGGCTCGTCGCGCTGCTGCGGCCGCCGGTGCCGCCCTGACTCCGCGTACCCGACCAGCTACCGCCCGAGCCCGAGCCCGAGCGGCCCGTCGCTCGGGAGCCTCCCGCCGCCCCACCGCTGCGCGCCGACGAGGATCGGGGTGCCGGGCGGCCCCCGGTCGAGTTCGAACGACCCTTGCCTGCGCCCGCCCCTGATCCAGCGCCGGAAGGGCGACCTGATCCGGATCCCGAGCGGGACGAGGGACGCCCCGACGGGGCGCGCCGGGGGCTCCGAGATCCGTCAGAGGGCATCGATCGAGTCTAGTGAGGCAGGCTCTCCGCATCGGAGCGTTCGGTGGTGATGTGCTTGGGATGTCGCCATTCGTCGACGGCGACCAGCGCGGTGACCACCAAACCCATGAGGAGGGCCGCCACGCCGATGTTCGTGCGGCCGGCGGCCGCCCAGCCCAGGCCGAGCACGACCACCGCGGTGACGCACACGGCCACGATGCGCCAACGCTCTATCCCGTCGAGCTTGGCCTGGAGGATGGCGGTCACCACGAAGAACACCGCGACCGGGATGGCGATGGCCAGCCCCGCCTCGGACTGCGGCACCGTGCCCTCGCCGCCATGCGTGCTGGCCGCGGCCAACTCGAGTCCGGTGCCCAGCGCGGCGATCGACGAGAAGACGAAGTAGTGCCCGTAGCCCCAGAAGAAGGAGGTTCCGCGCGAGACGCGCAACCCTTCCTCGGACGGGTGTTCGAAATACCACCACCACACCGAGAACACGAGGAGGACGGCACCCGCAGCCACGGCCGCGAGCGACGCCGACGACTCGTCGTGCACGACCCCGGCCTCGTGAATGGCGATGGTGGTCGCCGCGATGCACTCGCCGAGCACGATGAGAGTGAAAAGGCCGTAGCGCTCGTTGATGTGCCCCGGGTGCCACGGCGTGCCGGAGCCCTCGCCCGCACGCTCGGCCCAGGCCGGGACCAGCATCTCCAGGAGGGCGAGCAGGTAGAAGGCGACCACCCCCGCCTCGTGGGGGAGGAACAGGCGCGCCACCCAGCCGACCTGGCAGATGCTGATGCCGGCCGCGTAGCGCAGGGCGACCGGCCGTCCGGCGGGGTCACCGGCGGCGGCGCGCAGCCATTGGGCCACCATGGCGACGCGCATGACGACGTAGCCGATCGTGATGACGGCGAAGTTGGCGTGGTCGAAGGCGGTCGAGACACCCGCCGCCAGGATCAGGACCCCGACGATCTGGACGAAGGTCAGCAGCCGGTAGGCCAGGTCGTCGACGTCGTAGGCGGAGGCGAACCAGGTGAAGTTGACCCAGGCCCACCAGATGGCGAAGAACACCATGAAGAAGCCGACGATCCCGCTCTGGTAGTGGCCGGCACTGAGGGCGTCGTTGAGCTGGTCGCCCGTCTGCGAGACGGCCACCACGAAACACAGGTCGAAGAGCAGCTCCAGAGGAGTCGCCGCCCGGTGGGCTCTCTCCGGTGTCGCGCCGCGACATCGGCAGGAGCCGAGGGCGGTGCCGGGTCGGACGTCCGTCGCAGGCCCGTCCCCGTCACGGTGCCGTACGGACAGACGGGACCCGCATGGGTCGAAGTATCGCAGGGGCCACTTGGTCTTTCTTCGTCCCGGCGCCGGAAACGTGGCCGCGAAACGACACGATCCCCTCGAGCGTGAGCTCAGAGGGGATCGTGTCGATAAGAAATCCCGGCGGCGACCTACTCTCCCAGGGGGCCTCCCCCCAAGTACCATCGGCGCGGGCGGGCTTAACTGCCGTGTTCGGAATGGGAACGGGTGTTTCCCCGCCGCCATGGCCACCGGAAACTGTGCGCTCGGCGAGCGGCCGACTCCCCCGACGTATGCCGAGGCAGGGCACCTCACCAGGACTGCAGCGCAGTCCCTGAGCGTCCCAAAGCGAGCACGAGCGGTAGATCTCCAAGCCCTCGGCCGATTAGTACCGGTCGGCTGAATGCGTTACCGCACTTACACCTCCGGCCTATCAACGTGGTCGTCTAGCCACGGGCCTTACCAGGTTAACCCTGTGGGAGATTTCATCTCGAAACGGGCTTCGCACTTAGATGCTTTCAGCGCTTATCCCACCCGTAGGTCGCAAACCAGCCGTGCCCTTGGCAGGACAACTGGCACACGAGAGCTACGTCCGTCCCGGTCCTCTCGTACTAGGGACAGCCTTTCTCAAATCTCCTACGGCTGCATCGGATAGGGACCGAACTGTCTCACGCGTGTAAATCCCGTATTACTACGGGCACAGACTATACCTTCACCCTCTTTCGAGGGGCTGGCGTGTTATGGCTTTCACAGGGGTCTGCGGACCGAGGTATCGATCTTGAAAAGCCATCTCTTCGCTGTTGCTGGCGAAGAAGTCGTTACGGGGGCACAACACGCCCTTGCTACGTAGATGTCGCTCAACATCTACGGCGGAAATCCGCTTCGTTTTTGAATAGTTTAGGGTTGAAAATGCATCTACTTGGCGTGCCAGGTGCAGGAAGACCTCCGGATCCCTCACTCGATCGAGTCGAGGAAGGATCTCGAGCGCTCGCCCTACATGGACCTTCTTGAAGATCACGTAGGGCTGTACCGCTTGGAGGATTCGAAGGATCGCCGGACGGCTCGTGATCACCAGATCACTCATGCCCGTCTTCCGCGGTCCCGTACGTAGCCACCGCCACCGACGATGGTCTGGATCTGCTCCAAACCCCGCCGAGCCGACGTCGACTGTGAGAACGAGACACTGGCCCGGATGTAAAACCCGAACCGGTATTCCTTCTGCTTGACCAGCTGGAAGTGGATACTTCCGTCGCCGTCAAGAAATCCTGCAACATAGGACGCCGTAGAAACATTCACGTGTGTTGGCCTTCCCTCGGTATTGCCCTGAACAAGAACGTTCGGTTGTTCGTTCAGGGTTTCACCGATATGAGCCAGTGAGCACCCAGGAATTACTTCCTGGGGACGCAGTTTTCTACGTTCTAAACCCAGCTCGCGTACCGCTTTAATGGGCGAACAGCCCAACCCTTGGGACCGGCTTCAGCCCCAGGATGCGACGAGCCGACATCGAGGTGCCAAACCTTCCCGTCGATATGGACTCTTGGGGAAGATGAGCCTGTTATCCCCGGGGTACCTTTTATCCGTTGAGCAACGGCGCTTCCATAAGCAACCGCTGGATCACTATGCCCTGCTTTCGCACCTGCTCGACTTGTAGGTCTCGCAGTCAAGCTCCCTTTTGCCATTGCACTCGACAGCTGATTGCCAACCAGCCTGAGGGAACCTTTGGGCGCCTCCGTTACATTTTAGGAGGCGACCGCCCCAGTCAAACTACCCACCTGACGCTGTTCCTGATCCGGATAACGGACCAAGGTTAGAGTCCCGGCACTAAAAGGGTGGTATTTCAAGGTTGACTCCACACTGGCTGGCGCCAATGCTTCAAAGTCTCCCACCTATCCTACACAAATAGTACCAAAACTCAACATCAAGCTGTAGTAAAGGTCCACGGGGTCTTTCCGTCCTGATGCAGCTAACGAGCATCTTTACTCGTACTTCAATTTCGCCGGGTCTGTGGTTGAGACAGTAGGAAAGTCGTTACGCCATTCGTGCAGGTCGGAACTTACCCGACAAGGAATTTCGCTTGTTCTGTTACCACCAAATAGCTTTAACTTCTTCACTATTTGGCGGGCCAGTCGTTTCCGCTGGCCTCCCTACGTCGCCGTAGGGACCGGACCATATCTTCATCTCACAGGGAATACCTATATGACCTGTGAGGTGGTCGGCGTTTGGTCTCTGAGGATTCTCCGGGCTTTGGATGGTGGATTACCCATCCGCAACGCCAGAGCCTTTCCTGCTGATTGTCCGCACCGCTCGGATTGTCACTGCCCAGACACAGGCAAAAAGTGCGCCTGTGAGATGGACGAGTACCGTCGGATTCTCGGAGTTTCCAGCATATGGCCGACTGCTCACCGCATCGTTGCCGACACGGAGGGCAGCACCCATCGCACTCTATGGGGTGTTCTACCTTAGGCACGTTTGTTACTACTCACTACCAGGCGCCAACTTCTCACCCATTCGGTCGTGAGCGGCTAGGTCATTTCTGCCTAGCTCCTCATGTCGCCATGAGGGTCGGACTGTATCTTCGTCACCCGCCGGCTCTCGCCGACTGGTGAGCCCCGCGTGCAGTCTCTGAGGGTCCTGCAAGAACTTGCTCCAATGTTCTGGCTCGCTGCTTGCCGTTGGCATTCATGCCATAGGCAAGACGAACCAGGTGCTCGAACCCACTGCGTGAGAGATGTTCCTTCCGGCGCATCGATCGAACGATGTGCGAGAAGGCTTCAAAGTCACGTTGCTTGACCACTGGCGGATACCGCTCAAAGAACGGGATCACCGCACGCTCCAGGTCGGCCAGCCCGTCGACAGCAAACGTCCAAACGCTGCTGTTCGGACCTTTCGGGCGTAGACGCCCGCAGCCGAAGACCCGGATCATGGCCTCGAGAACATCTCGATGGTCTTGATGTTGGTAAATGTGGAACACCGGCTGGAGCTGCCAACCGCCATGCCGTCGCATCATCGTTGAACGATGCACCGACACGGAGAAGCAACCCTCGCCGTCCACAAAACCGACGACCCAGTTGGGATCGAGCACGAAGCAAGGACTGACAGTTTCCTGCTGATTGTCCGCACCGGACGGATTTTCACTGCCCATGTCGTCACCGAATCAGACCGGTGTGACACGGACGAGTACCGCCGGATACTCGGATGTTCCAGCATATAGCGGGGTTTTAAAACAGCCAGGTATTAACTAACCGTTATAGTTACGGCCGCCGTTTACCGGGGCTTAGGTTCAGAGCTTCGTCCGAAGACTAACCCTTCCCCGTAACCTTCCGGCACCGGGCAGGCGTCAGAGCGTATACGTCGTCTTACGACTTAGCACGCTCCTGTGTTTTTAGTAAACAGTCGCTTTCCCCAATTCTCTGCGGCCCCTTTGGGCATCAGGACGCGAAGTCCATCACCCTATTGAGGCCCTCCTTCTCCCGAAGTTACGGAGGAATTTTGCCGAGTTCCTTAACCACAGTTCTCCCGATCGCCTTGGTATTCTCTACCCGCCCACCTGTGTTGGTTTGGGGTACGGGCACCGTGTCAACTCGCTAGAAGTTTTTCTTGGCAGCATGGAATCAGTGACTTCGCCTGAAACGGCTCGGCATCGCGTCTCGGGATTGATGGGACCCGGATTTGCCTAGATCCCTCCCTACACGCTTACCCCAGGACAACCAACGCCTGGGCTCACCTATCCTCCTGCGTCACTCCTTTGCTGTCCGCCCCAGAGTTTGTCGGTTCGACCCGAAGGTCAGCCCCTTAGTACCCCTGGCTTGGAATGGACGCGGACACGGTGGTACTGGAATATCAACCAGTTGTGCATCGACTACGCCTCTCGGCCTCGCCTTAGCTCCCGACTTACCCTGGGAGGATTAGCCTTCCCCAGGAACCCTTGGGCTTACGGCGGAGGAGTTTCTCACTCCTCTCTCGCTACTCATACCAGCATTCGCACTCGACCACGCTCCACGACGGTTCACACCACCGCTTCGCTGCGAGATCGACGCTCCCCTACCACTCCTGCATAAAGCAGGAATCCGCGGCTTCGGCTCTTGACTTGAGCCCCGTTACATTATCCGCGCAGGACCACTCGACCAGTGAGCTATTACGCACTCTTTTAAGGATGGCTGCTTCTGAGCCAACCTCCTGGCTGTCTTTGCGTTCCCACATCGTTTTCCACTTAGTCAAGAATTTGGGGCCTTAGCCGGCGGTCTGGGCTGTTTCCCTTTCGACCAACGAAGCTCATCCCTCGTGGTCTCACTGCCGGGTTCTTGAGCATCGGCATTCGGAGTTTAGTTGGGGTCAGTAAGCTTGTAGGCCCCCTAGCCCATCCAGTGCTCTACCTCCGATGCTGAACACCCGACGCTGCACCTAAATGCATTTCGGGGAGAACCAGCTATCACCGAGTTTGATTGGCCTTTCACCCCTTGCCACAGGTCATCCCCCCAGTTTTCAACCTAGGTGGGTTCGGCCCTCCACGAAGTCTTACCTTCGCTTCAGCCTGCCCATGGCAAGCTCACTCGGCTTCGGGTCTACAGCATGCGACTCAACGCCCTATTCAGACTCGCTTTCGCTTCGGCTACCCATCGCTGGTTAACCTCGCCACACACCGTAACTCGCTGGCTCATTCTTCAAAAGGCACGCCATCACGGCTGACATCCACCTCATGTCATCGCTTTCACCCGAAGGGATCACGACAACGGTGGAGCAACGACGCTTTGACTGTTTGTAAGCCAACGGTTTCAGGTACTATTTCACTCCCCTCCCGGGGTACTTTTCACCTTTCCCTCACGGTACTAGTTCACTATCGGTCGCCTAAGAGTACTTAGCCTTACGAGATGGTCCTCGCAGATTCACGCCGGCTTTCCCGGATCCGGCGCTACTCGGGTGCTCAAGCGGAGTTCAATGTGTTTCGTGTACGGGACCATTACCCTCTTTGGTTCAGCTTTCCTGTCTGATTCCACTACGCATTGAATTTGTAACTCCGTGACGGATCTGGTGTTCCGTCTCTCGAGTCCCACAACCCCATACCGGCAGCGCCACCAGGCTCATACACCGGCACGGTTTAGGCTCTTCCCGTTTCGCTCGCCGCTACTCAGGGAGTCACTGTTGTTTTCCTCTCCTCGGGTTACTTAGATGTTTCAATTCACCCGGTTCCCTCGCCCTGCCCTATACATTCAGGCAGGTGTAACACCTCATGACAGGTGTTGGGTTGCCCCATTCGGATATCCACGGATCGTAGCTTGGTAGACAGCTTCCCGTGGCTTTTCGCAGTCGCCCACGTCCTTCTTCGGCTTTAGGCGCCAAGGCATCCACCGTTGGCTCTTTGTAGCTTGGAGAACAAAAGATGCTCGTGCTCGCTTTGGAATTCTCAAGGGACGGGTGCAGCGCGACGCCGAGGACGGAACTCCGTCACCGCCAACCGCAAAAGCCATCGCGGAGAGCAGCCGGAACAACCGCCCGACCAGGGCACGCACGGGGCGAGCGGTCCGCCTACCGCGGTGGGCCGGGAACCACGCAGTCGAAACGGGGACACGAGGAGCTCCCGAAGGGCTCGGTACTCGTGACCCGATCCGCCCACGCCCGGCACGATGCAGAGGGGGACGTCACCGGGGAGGGACCCCACTAAAGGGTCGCTCCCTCAAAACGAAATAGCGAGAGTCCAACTGGCCTCGAAGGGACCGATCCGTGAAGGGCGGGCTCCGACCGCCTCACCGAAGTGAGGCAATCAAAGGCGGCCGATCATCTGCCGGTGTACGAGAGCAGCCGAATAGCCAGTGTTCAACTGGGTAGTGATCGGCAAATCCAATCAATCGAATGATCGAATGGCACCGATAGCACTCCTTAGAAAGGAGGTGATCCAGCCGCACCTTCCGGTACGGCTACCTTGTTACGACTTCACCCCAATCACCGATCCCACCTTCGACGGCTCCCTCCTAAAAGGTTGGGCCACCGGCTTCGGGTGTTACCGACTTTCGTGGTGTGACGGGCGGTGTGTACAAGGCCCGGGAACGTATTCACCCCGGCGTTGCTGATCCGGGATTACTAGCGACTCCGACTTCATGGAGTCGAGTTGCAGACTCCAATCCGAACTGAGACTGGCTTTTGGGATTGGCTCCTCCTCGCGGATTAGCAGCCCGTTGTACCAGCCATTGTAGCATGTGTGCAGCCCTGGACGTAAGGGGCATGATGACTTGACGTCGTCCCCACCTTCCTCCGAGTTGACCCCGGCAGTCTCCTACGAGTCCCCGGCATTACCCGCTGGCAACATAGGACAAGGGTTGCGCTCGTTGCGGGACTTAACCCAACATCTCACGACACGAGCTGACGACAGCCATGCACCACCTGTGTAAGGCCCCGAAGGACACCGTATCTCTACGGCTTTTCCCTACATGTCAAACCCAGGTAAGGTTCTTCGCGTTGCCTCGAATTAAGCCACATGCTCCGCCGCTTGTGCGGGCCCCCGTCAATTCCTTTGAGTTTTAGCCTTGCGGCCGTACTCCCCAGGCGGGGCACTTAATGCGTTAGCTGCGGCACGGAAACCGTTGAATAGTCCCCACACCTAGTGCCCAACGTTTACGGCGTGGACTACCAGGGTATCTAATCCTGTTCGCTCCCCACGCTTTCGCTCCTCAGCGTCAATGTCGGCCCAGACCACCGCCTTCGCTGCTGGTGTTCCTCCTGATATCTGCGCATTTCACCGCTACACCAGGAATTCCGTGGTCCCCTACCGAATTCTAGTCATGACAGTATCGAGTGGCGGCTCCAGGTTGAGCCTGGAGGTTTCACACCCGACTTATCAAACCGCCTACGAGCCCTTTACGCCCAATAAATCCGGACAACGCTTGCACCCTACGTATCACCGCGGCTGCTGGCACGTAGTTGGCCGGTGCTTCTTCTGCAGGTACCGTCACTATCGTCCCTGCTGAAAGGAGTTTACAACTCAGAAAGCATTCGTCCTCCACGCGGCGTTGCTGCGTCAGGCTTTCGCCCATTGCGCAAGATTCCCCACTGCTGCCTCCCGTAGGAGTCTGGGCCGTGTCTCAGTCCCAGTGTGGCTGATCGTCCTCTCAGACCAGCTACCCGTCGAAGCCTTGGTAGGCCATTACCCCACCAACAAGCTGATAGGCCGCGAGCCCCTCCCGAAGCGGAATCCATTTCCTTATCGGATCATGCGGTCCAATAAGGGTATCCGGTATTAGCACCGGTTTCCCGGTGTTGTCCCAGTCTTCGGGGCAGGTTGCTCACGTGCTACTCACCCGTTCGCCACTCACTCTTCATCGGTATTGCTACCGAATGGAGCGCGTTCGACTTGCATGTGTTAGGCACGCCGCCAGCGTTCGTCCTGAGCCAGGATCAAACTCTCCATCGAGACTCACGACCGACTCGATACCCCGAAGGGTCTCTCACCGGCCAAGAATCAGAGAGTCGCCAGGTTCTGACTCGAACCATTGGCAACCACAGACCCGTGCACCTCCGAAGAGGATTCGGAGCCCGTGTGTACTGCGTTTTACTAAATTGACGTACAACCCATTCGACATCCGGTGAAACCGGAGCGGATGAATTGCCCGCACTGGCTTTTGGCTCTCACTATTCCGTTTTCAAGGAGCGACCGGGCACACACCTCGTACTGCGGGTGTTGGTGCCGGGTGTTCCAAAGGACTGTTCCGGACGGATTTGCTCCGCCGGAAAGTCTCCTTCGGCTGCCGGACGGACCTGGGCGGTCTGTCCGGCGGGAAAGTTACGTTACCAGACGCCTGATGCGTCGTCAACGCGTTCGACCGGGGCGATTTCGACCGCACCGGCCATTGCCGACGCAGGATCGAAGCCCTCGCCTGCTCACAGGTTACCGGGTGGCTCCCGGAGCGCCGCGGATACCCGAGCGGTCGAGCTGGCCCGTCCGAGGAGGGCTCCTGAGCCGGCAATCCCTGTTCCCACCCGTCCCGAACATGACAGGTCCGCACACAGGGTGACGCCGCCCCGCCCCGCCGGACCGCGGGGAGGCGGTCGGACCGTCACCGGGAGGACCAGAGGCGACCGCCGAGATCTCAGCGGCTCACGTGGGGATTCCCCGCCACCCAGAAGCGCCAAGGCCGCTCCGCGGCGACCGAGATGCCGACCCGGACGCCCCGGCCCGGTCGCCGGGGCGGGGCGGTGCCGTCGTCCTCGAGCCGGGCCGGCATGGCCCGGGTCGAAGACGCGCCGTGGGGGCGCCGAGCCCCGAGCGCTCGTGGCGCCGGGGCCAGGAGGTCGGTCCCGTTGTCCGCCCCGGTGATGACGAGGGCCTCGCAGAGCTTGGCCGGCCCGTTGCACAGATCGATGTCGCGCCGGGCGGCCGGGCGGCTCGCCCGCATGGCCTCGACACCCCGCAGCGGTTCGAGCGCCCGGATCAGCACCGCGGCGGCCTCGCCGTCGGGACCACAGACGACGTTGGCGCACCAGTGCATGCCGTAGGTGAAGTACACGTAGAGAAAGCCGGGCGGCCCGAACATGATCTCCGTGCGCTTGGTCCGACCCCGGTAGGCGTGCGAGGCCGGATCGTCGGTGCCGTGGTACGCCTCGACCTCGACGATGCGGCCGGCCCGGTCCCCGTGGACGAGCACCTTGTTGAGGAGGAAGGGGGCCACCCGTAACGGTCCCGCTTCGAGCTCGCCCCGGTCCACCCGTTCATCCTGGCCCAACGGCTGCTACGTGGACCGCTTGAACGTCACCGCGAAGGCGGACCCGGCACTGGTCGTCGCGAGCGCGCCGGTCTTCAAGAGCACGTCGGCACCTTGGAGCGCGTCGACCCGCGTCGGGCTCTCGAAGCCGAGGTCGTCGCCGTTGACCGTGGCGTCGCCTTGGTGAAGCGGGCCACGGGCAGGCCCTCGGTGGTGTTGTCCACGAGGGTACCGATGTCGGCCACGGTGTCGCCGAGGTTGGGGCCACACCCGCTCGAGCGGTCCGAGCGGGGATCGCTCAGCCGGTGGCAGCCGAGATGTGGTCAGGCGTGTCTGCAATCGAGGCCGGCCGGTGGCCCGATCGTGTGACCACCGCACCGGAGGGGGACGGCCGGTGGTGTCGGGCCTGTCCGGCCGTACCTCGTGCCATGAGACCGAGGAGCGCGAGCTCGTCCACCATGGCGCGGGCGAGTCCGGGGAGATCGGGGAGAGCCGACGCGCCGGAATTGATGCCGACGTAGAGCGTGTCCTCGTAGCTCTGGACCGTGATGTTGAGCGCGACCCCGTCGACCACGGGTCCCATCGGGTACACGGCTTCCATGCGCATGCCGGCGAAGTAGAGCGGGAAGTCCGGACCGGGCACGTTGGAGATCATCAGGTTGCCCGCCCGCAGCTTGCGCACCACGCCGGAGCGCACGCCGAAGCGGACCATCGGCTTGGCCAGTGCCGGCGGCATGGCCTCGGTCACCATGGAGGCCATCGGGCCGTAGCCGATGGCCCGCTCCTGGCGCTTGCACGACCAGCTGTTGGCCTTGACCGTGCGCAGGCGCTCGAGCGGCGTCTGCCGGTCGTTGGACAGCGGCACGAACATGGCCGAGAGGGAGTTCCCGCCCGCGTCCTCGGTCCCGTCCTCGCGCACGGAGACCGGCACGATCGCCACGAGCGGGTGGTCAATGTCGTGGTCGTGACGCGAGAGGTGGGTTCGCAGCGCGCCCGAGCACACGGCCAGCACGACGTCGTTCACCGTGACGTCGAAGCGCTCGCGCAGGACCTTGACCTCTCGCATGTCCAGCTGGGTGAAGCACACGTCCCGGCGCGGCGAGAGGGCCCGGTCGAAGAGTTTGGGCGCGCCCAGCGGAATGGAGACGGGTCCGTTGTCGTCGCTCATGGCGCAGCGGGCCATCCGCACGGCGGTGCGCCCGATCTCGCGGGCCGCCCGCCAGGTCTCGAGGGGCCGGCTGACCATGTTCGGGAGTGCGTCGGTGACCAGCCGGGCCTGCGACGGCAGGCCGGCCGGGATCGACGGGCTACGGCGCTCGACGGGCGAGCGGCCTTCGGGCGTGAGGTCGAGCAGCTCCGCCATCAGGGCGGCGCCGGCCACGCCGTCGACCACGGAGTGGTGGACCTTGGCGATGAGGCCGACCCGGCCCTCGGCCAGGTCCTCCATGACGTGCATCTCCCACGGGGGCTGGTCGGGCTGGAGTGGTCGGCTCATGACCTCGGCCACCATCTCGGTGAATTCCTTGTCACCACCGGGTGCGGGCAGTGCAACCCGGAAGAGGTGGTTGGAGAGATCGAAGTGGGGGTCTTCCACCCAGCGCGGCTGGTCGAGGCCGAAGGGCACCGTCATGAGCCGGCGCCGGAAGGCCGGCAGGGCCGGGATGCGTTCGACCAGGACGTCACGCACCCGTTCGAACGTGTACCCGCCCGGGGCCGAGGCCGGGTCGAAGACGCAGGCGTAGGCGATCTCCATCGGGGTCTCCGGCGTGTCGGAGTAGATGAACATCGGATCGATGCCGCTCAGTCGCTGCATGTCTGTCCTGCTCTCCACGAAAATGGTGCGGGTTCGGTGGGACGACTCCGAGGGCCGGCGCCGCTCGCCCGCTGCCCTCCTTGGCACCCCCAGGTACGGCCGACCCGCAGGCGCCGACTGACTCGAGGTCAAAAGCTGCTCCATCCAGAGTGCAGCATTCCGGCGCGCCCAGGCAACCTGAAACAGCTGTATCCCGTACATCTTTATGCTCCGTTCACCTGCAGGGCACCCTGGGCCCGGATCGCTCCACACGGTGGCCACCGCACCGGCGACCCGCCGCCCGGACACCGAGGTCCTGGTGAGAGTGCCCCTGAGGGGGAGCCACGGCGGTGGCCGGCCCCACGCCGGGCCGGCCGTGACACCGGGAACCCTGCGTCAGGCCGGAGGGGCCGCCGCCGGACGCCACTGGCCCAGCCGGGTGCGGTCCACCTCGAGGCGCCGGGCGAAGCGCTCCCGCTGCTCGCCGACCGGACCCGGGCCGGCCCCTCCCGGCGTGCGCCGACGGGTGACCGCCACGCCGGGCTCGAGCAGTTCCGTGGCGGCCTCCCCCAAATCGGGGTGGGCCTCCACCAGCTCGACCAGCGGCACATGGCGTTCGAGCGACTCGCGCACGAGGCCGCCGATCAGCGCGTGGGCCTGGCGGAAGGGCATGCCCTGCTCCACCAGCATCTCGGCCAGGTCGATGGCGGCGGCGGCCGGGCCGTCCGCCGCCGCCGCCATGCGCTCCTCGTGCCAGGCCACCGTGTCGTAGACGCCGCGCAGGGCGGCCAGTGCGCTGCGCACCTGGGCCACCGCGTCGAAGAGCGGCTCCTTGTCCTCCTGGAGGTCGCGGTTGTAGGCCAGCGGCAGGCCCTTGAGCGTGATGAGCACCGCGTTGAGGTGTCCGATGAGGCGGCCGCTTCGGCCCCGGGCCAGCTCGGCCACGTCCGGGTTCTTCTTCTGGGGGAGCATCGAGCTCCCCGTGGCGTAGGCGTCGTCGAGGGTGGCGAAACCGAATTCCTCGGTCGACCACAACACCATCTCCTCGCCCAGGCGCGACAGGTGCACGCCGAGCAGTGCGAGGTCGAAGAGCGACTCGGCCACGAAGTCGCGGTCCGACACGGCGTCGAGCGAGTTCTCGAAACGGCCGTGGAAGCCGAGCTCGGCCGCGACGTAGTCCGGATCGAGCGGGAGGGAGGACCCGGCCAGCGCACCTGCGCCCAGGGGTGAGACGTTCAAGCGGTCGACCGTGGTGAGGATGCGGTCCACGTCGCGCGACAACGCCCACCCATGGGCCAACAGGTGGTGGGCCAACAGCACGGGCTGGGCCCGCTGCAGGTGGGTGTAGCCGGGCAGGTACACGTCGGCCGCGTCGGTGGCCCGCTGGGCCAACGTCTCCTGCAGCGCCATGATGTCGTCGGCCACCCCCACGAGGGCGCGCCGGCACCACAGGCGCAGGTCGGTGGCCACCTGGTCGTTGCGGCTGCGCCCGGTGTGCAGCTTGGCCCCGACGTCGCCGGCCAGCTCGGTGACCCGGCGCTCGACGGCCGTGTGGATGTCCTCGTCGCCGGGGGCGTAGACGAACACACCGGTGGCGAACTCCTCCTCGACCAGATCGAGCGCATCGATGAGCGCGCCCACCTCGCTGTCGCTCAAGATTCCGACCTTGCCCAACCCCTTCACGTGGGCGCGTGATCCGACCAGGTCGTCGAAGGCCAGGATCTTGTCGTAGGGCAGGCTCACGGTGAAGTCGGCCACGGTGTCGGCCATACCCGTCGAGATGCGTCCCTCCCACAGCGTCATGACGCACCCCTGCCGGTGCTCGTCCGCGCCGCGTTCTGCGCACCGGGGCCCTGGCGCGACGACCACGTGGCCACCCCGAGACCCCACAGGCGCACGAAGCCCTCGGCGTCCTGGTGCCGGAACGTGTCCGAGGCGTCGTAGGTGGCCAGCCCGTGGTCGTAGAGGGCGACCGGGCTGCGGCGGCCCACCACGGTGCAGGTGCCGGGCGCGGCGAAGCGCAGGCGCACCTCGCCGGTCACGTGGCGCTGGCTCTCGGTGATGAAGGCCTGCAAGGCCCCGCGCAGCGGCGAGTACCACAGCCCGTCGTAGACCAGCTCGGACCAGCGCGGCTCGAGGCGCGCCTTCTCGTGGTGCAGGTCCCGCTCGAGCGTGAGGTCCTCGAGGTCGGAATGGGCCACGATCAGCGCCAGGGCCGCCGGGCACTCGTAGACCTCCCGGCTCTTGATCCCCACCCGGCGGTTCTCGACCATGTCGAGCCGGCCGAAGCCGCGGCGACCGGCGACGGCGTTCAGGCGGTCGATGAGCTCGAAGGGGCTGAGCGACGCCCCGTCGAGGGACACCGGCTGGCCCGACTCGAAGCCGACGACCACCTCGACCGGCTCGGTCTCGGTCACCCGGGTGAGGGTGTAGACGTCGTCGGGGGCGGGCGCCCACGGGTCCTCGATGGCCCCGCACTCGATGGCCCTGCCCCACAGGTTGTCGTCGATGGAGTACAGCTTCTCCTTGGTCACCGTGATCGGGATGTCCCACTTGGCGGCGAGCTCCACGCAGTCCTCGCGGCTCAGGCCCCAGACCCGGGCCGGGGCGTGGATGGAGAGGTCGGGGGCCAGGGCGCGCACGCCCACCTCGAAGCGGACCTGGTCGTTGCCCTTGCCGGTGCAGCCGTGCGCCACGGCGCCGGCCCCGTGGGCCCGGGCCTGCGCCACCAGGTGGCCCACGATGACCGGGCGCGACAGCGCGGAGACGAGCGGGTACTTGCCCTCGTAGCGCGCGTTGGCGGCCAGGGCCGGCATACAGAAGTGCTCGGCCATTTCGTCACGGGCGTCGATCACGACCGCCTCCACCGCGCCGGCGGCCAGGGCGCGGGCCCGCACGGCCTCCCAGTCCTCGCCGCCCTGGTCGGCCGCCTGGCCGACATTGACGGCCACGGCGATCACCTCGACACCCTCGTGCTCGATCAGCCACCGCACGGCCACGGACGTATCGAGCCCGCCGCTGTAGGCCAGTACCACCCGATCAGACATGTTCACCCTCGCTCTTCCCATTCAATGCGATCCGTTGTGTGACGGCAACGCCCGCGCCGATGCCGGCCACGTCGCGCAGGTGCTCGGCCATGGCCGCGCCGCCGACGTCTTCGACGGCCACCACGAGCACCGTGTCGTCCCCCGCCACCGTGCCGATCACTCCCTCGAGTCCGCTGCGGTCCAACGCCGAGCCGACGACGTGGGCCGAACCCGGCGGCGTGCGCAGTACGACCAGGTTGGCCGAGTGCGCCACCTCGACCACCCACTCGCCCAGCACGCGGCGCAGGTGGTCCTCCGGCGCGATCTGCTGGGTCGGCAGCTCGGGCAGTGCATAGGCCGTGTCTCCGCCGGGCAGGCGCACCTTCACCGCGCCGAGGTCCTCGAGATCGCGCGACACCGTGGTCTGCGTCGCCTCGACGCCCGCGCCGGCCAGCAGCGCCACCAGCTGGGCCTGGCTCGTCACCGCCTGCGACTCGAGCAACTTGGTGATGCGGTGCTGGCGCTGGTTCTTGGTCAACCGCCCCGGGCCCGTCACGGGGCCTCACCCGGCCCACCGACCGCCCAGGCCAAGATCCCCCGCATGGCCGTGCGCCGGTGCGCGGCCTGGCGCCACACCACACTTCGGGGCCCCTCGAGCACGCCGTCGCTGATCTCTTCGCCCCGGTGCGCGGGCAGGCAGTGCAACACGATCGCTTCGGGGGGCGCCTGTGACAGCAGGTCTTCGTCCACGGTGAAGCCGGCGAAGGCGGCCAGGCGCTCCGCCCGCTCCTCCTCCTGACCCATGCTGGTCCACACGTCGGTGTAGAGCGCGGCCGCGTCCTTGACCGCCCGCGTCGGATCGTCCGTCTGCTCGACGTGGCCGCCTCGGCCGATCGCGTCGCCCAGCGTCTGGAGGGCTTGCATCTCGTCGGGCGAAAAGCGGTAAGCGGCCGGCGCGGCGATCCGCATCGTCATCCCTTCGTAGAGCGCGGCCTTGGCCAGCGAGCGCGCCATGTTGTTGGCGTCACCGACGTAGGTGAGCGTCTGGCCGGCCAACGGCCCGAGGCACTCGCGCAGCGTCAGCATGTCGGCCACGGCCTGGCACGGGTGGGCGTCGTCGGAGAGCAGGTTGACCAGCGGGACATCCATGTCCGAGCGGCGCAGGGCGGCGCCCATGCGGGCGAAGAGCGTGTGGTCGAAGACGCGGGCGCAGATGACGCGGTGGTAGCAGGCCAGGGTGCGGGCCACGTCCTCGGCCGTCTCGCGGGTGTCGAGGCCCACCTCGGTGCCCTGGATGTAGACGGGATGCCCGCCCAGATCGACCACGGCCATCTCGGTCGAGTTGCGCGTGCGGGCCGAGGGCTTCTCGAAGAGCAGGGCCGCGCCCTGCCCGGCCAGCCGCCGGCCCGCCGGCCATTCGAGCGCCAGGGTCAGGACGCGCTCCCAGGCGTCGAGGTCGAGGTCGTCAATGTCGTGCAGGCTGGGCACGGGTCCGGTCTACTCCCCCGCCGCTGCCCCGGCGCCCGCACCAACCTCGACCAGGGACTGGCCCAGCAGGTCGAGGGCACGGGCCAGCTCGTCGTCGCGCACCAGCAGCGGTGGGGCGACCCGGACGGCGTCGGGCCGCACCGGGTTGACCAGGAGTCCGAGCTCGAGGGCGCGGGCGGCCACTTCCTTGGCCACGGGGGCGTCGAGTTGGGCGGCGAGCAGCAGGCCCGCCCCGCGCACCGAGACCACCCCGGGCAGCGCGGCCAGCCCGGCCGTCAGGATCGCGCCGGCCCGGCGGGCCCTCCCGCGCACGTCCTCGGCCTCCATGGTGGCCAGCGTGGCCCGGGCCGCCGCCAGCGCCAGGGGTTGGCCGCCGAAGGTCGAGCCGTGATCACCCGGTCCGAAGGCCGCCGCCACTTCCGCCCGGGCCCAGCAGGCGCCGACGGGCATGCCGTTGCCGAGCGCCTTGGCCATCGTCACCACGTCGGGTTCGAGCCCCTGCGCCTGGAAGGCGAACCAGTGCCCGGTCCGTCCCAGCCCGGTTTGCACCTCGTCGAGCATGAGCAACACGTTGCGCTCGCGACACAGGGCCGACACGGCGCCCAGGTAGTCCGAGCTCGGCACGTTGACACCTCCCTCACCCTGGAGCGGCTCGAGCAGGACCCCGGCCACGGTCTCGGTTTCGAGCGCCTTGTCCAGCGCGGCCACGTCGTCGTAGGGCACGTGCACGAATCCCTCGGGCAGCGGCACGAAGGGCGCGTGTTTCTCGGGTTGGCCCGTCGCGGTGAGCGTGGCCAGGGTGCGGCCGTGGAACGAGTTGTCGGCGCTGACCACGACGTGACGACCACCCCAGGCCCAGCGCCGGGCCAGCTTGAGCGCGCACTCGTTGGCCTCGGCCCCCGAGTTGGTGAAGAAGACCTGCCCCCCGGCCTGCCCGGTGCCGCCGTTGATCAGGCGGTCGATGGTGCGGGCCACCTCCGGGCCCAGCGCGTTGCCGTAGAGGTTGGACACGTGGGTCAGCGTGCGGGCCTGCTCGGCCACGGCGTCGGCCACGGCCGGATGAGCGTGGCCGAGCGACACCACGGCCAGGCCGGTGATGAAGTCGAGATAGGCCTTGCCGTCGGAGTCGTAGACGACCGTCCCCTCGCCGCGCACCAGGGTCACCGGCGGCTCGGCGTAGGTGCGCATGAGGTGCTCGCGCCCGGTGGACGCGGGGCGGGGTCGGTCACGGCAGCACCATCGTGCCCACGCCGGAGTCGGTGAAGAGTTCGAGCAGCAACGAGTGGTGCACCCGGCCGTCGAGGATGTGGGCCCGGCTCACGCCGCCGCGCACGGCCCGGACGCAGGCCTCGACCTTGGGCATCATGCCGCCCCGGATGCCGCCGCTGCGCACGATCTCGTCGATCACCTCGAGCGACGCCTGGTGGATGACCGTCGTCGGGTCGTCGGGGACGACCCGCAACCCCTCGATGTCGGTCAGGAAGATGAGCTTCTCGGCTTCGAGCGCCTCGGCCAGCGCGCCGGCCACCGTGTCGGCGTTGATGTTGTAGGCCTGGCCGCTCTCGTCGGCCCCGATGGTGGCCACCACGGGAATGATCCCCTCGGCCACGAGACGCTGGAGCATGGTGGGGTCGACCACCGACACGTGGCCGACGAAGCCGAGGTCCACGTCGGTCTGGGCCGCGGTGATGAGCTTGGCGTCCTCGCCGGACATCCCCACGGCGAGCGGGCCGTGGACGTTGATGGCCGAGACGATGTCGCGGTTTACCTTGCCCACGAGCACCATGCGCGCGATGTCGAGGGTGTCGGCGTCGGTCACCCGCAGGCCGTCGCGAAACTCGGTTACCTTGCCCAGCCGGGTCATGAGCTCGCCGATCTGTGGGCCGCCGCCGTGGACGACCACGGGCAGGATGCCCACGGCGCGCATGAGCACGACGTCCTGGGCAAAAGAGGCCAGTGCGTCGGCCGAGCCGGTACCGTCGCCCTCCCCGCTGCCGTGCAGAGCGTTGCCGCCGTACTTGACTACGACGATCTTGCCCCAGAAGCGCCGAATGTAGGGCAGGGCCTCGACCAGGACCGAGGCGGTGTTCTCGGCCGCCGCCTTCTGGGCCCGCGACACCTTGGGCGGCACGGCGGCCCGGTCGAGCGCGCTCACGACGTCGTCCGGTTCTCGTCGATGTAGCCGTAGCCGAGGTCGGTGCCGAGCACGACCGCCTCGCCCGCACCGAGGCCGAGGTCGCAGCCGATCTCGATGTGGCGTCCGGCCAGGTGGGCTTTCACGGCGTCGGCGTCATGCGGCGCGGCGACACCCCCGGCGCACACGACGACGTCGCCGTAGGCCACCGAGATCCGGTCGATGTCGAAGGGCGTGCCGGCCGAGCCGAGCTCGGAGACGATGCGGCCCCAGTACGGGTCTTCGCCGAAGAGCGAGCACTGCACGAGCATGGAGTCGGCCACCTTGCGGGCGGCCACGTGCGCCGCCTGGTCGCTCTGCGCCCCGCGCACGTGCACGTGCGCGACTTTGGTCGCCCCTTCGGCGTCGGCCACCATCTGCTCGGCCAGCGACATGCAGGCCTTGGTCAGCGCGGCCGTCAGATCGTCCGCCGAGGCGCGGGCACCCTGGCCGCTGGCCAGGACGAGCACGGTGTCGTTGGTCGAGGTGGCGCCGTCGACCGTGATGGTGTTGAACGAGTCCGCCACCGCCCGGGCCAGTGCGGCCTGCAGGGTGGCGGCGTCCACGTCGGCGTCGGTGGTGCAGAGGGCGAGCATGGTGGCCATGTCGGGCGCCAGCATGGCGGCGCCCTTGGCCATGCCGCCCACGGTGAAGCCGTCACCCCGGACGACGACCTCCTTGGGCACCGTGTCGGTCGTCATGATCGACCGTGCCGCCAAGGCCCCGCCCTCGGCTGTGGCGTCACGTCGCGAGACGATGGCCTCGAGCTGCGGCTCGACCACGCTGATCGGGAACGGGATACCGATGAGCCCGGTCTGGCACACGAGGATCTCCTCGACCGCGGCCCCGATGCCCGAGGCCACGGCGCGGCACAGCCGGGTACAGGCGTCGCGGCCCGGGCCACCGGTGGCCGCGTTGGCATTGCCCGAGGTGAGGATCACCCCCGCGGCACGACCCGCGGACGAGCCGAGGTTCTCCCGGCTGATCTGGACCGGCGCCGCCGCGGCCAGGTTGGACGTGAACACACCCGCCGCCGGCACCGCCCGCCCGTCGGCCGTGGCCACGACGGCCACGTCGAGCGCGTCGTTCGCCTTGATGCCACCAGAGCCTCCGGTGGCCACGAAACCCTTGGGGGCGGTCACACTCACGCGGTCACACTCACGGAGAGAGCCCCGCTGTGGGCAGACCGGTGGTCTCGGGCAGTCCCAGGGCGGCGTTGGCGCATTGCACGGCCTGCCCCGAGGCCCCTTTCACCAGGTTGTCGAGCGCGCAGAGGGAGACCACCCAGCCGGTGCGTGGGTCCACGCGCGCCGTCACGTGCGCGACGTTCGAGCCGGTCGTCGCCTTCGTCGAGGGCGGCTCGTCGGTCACCACGACGAAGGGCTCGGCGTCGTAGGCCTCGTGCAACGCGGCCATGACGTCGGCGGTCGAGAGCGAACCGTGGGCGACGCCGGGCCGGGCGTAACACGTGGCCAGAATGCCCCGCACCATCGGCACCAGATGAGGCGTGAAGAGCACCTGGGCGCCGAGGATCTGCTCCATCTCAGGAGTGTGACGGTGGGTGAGCAACCCGTAGGCGGTGAAGTCCTCGTCGACCGCACCGAAGTGCAGGGAGTCCTTGAGCCCGCGGCCGGCTCCGGAGACTCCGGACGCGGCGTCGACCACGATGCCCTGCCCCTCGATCAGTCCCTGGCGCAGCAACGGGGCCAGGGCCAGGCCGGCCGACGTCGGGTAGCACCCCGCCGCGGCGACCAGGGTGGCCCCGGCTAGCTCGCTCCGGAAGAGCTCGGGCAGGCCGAAGACGGCCTCGGCCAGGAGCTCGGGCGCGCCGTGCTCCGCGCCGTACCACTGCGGGTAGAGGGCGGCGTCCTTCAACCGGAAGTCGGCCGCCAGGTCGACGATGCAGCCCACACGGTCCCGCAGTGCCGGGACGAGCTTCTGGGACTCGCCGTGGGGCAGGGCGCAGAACACCAGGTCGAGGCCGTCGAGCCCGGCCACCTCGGTGTCCTCGTAGACGAGACCGGGGTACGCGGCCCGCAGGGAGGGCGTGTGCCCGCCGACGGTCTGCCCGGCGTGGGAATGGGCGGTGGCCACGCCCACCTCGAAGGTGGGATGGGCGCTGAGCAGGCGCAACAGTTCGGCCCCCGTATAGCCCGACGCCCCGGCGATGCCCACCTTCATCGCATCAGTATACATATATGTGCATACTCATGCGAAGCCACGAATGCGAGCCACCTGCGACCTGGTCAGGCTCCGAGTTGCTTGCGCCAAGACACGGAGTGAGCCAAGACCTCGAAACCCATGGCGTCATTGACGGCAATCATGTGCTCGTTTTCGGCCGCGTTCCAGGTGTTGATCCGGCGCACGGCCGGATGGCGCTCCTGGAGGGCCCAGAGGTTGACCAGCTTGGTGGCGAAGCCGAGACCATGGCCGCGGTGCTCGCGAACGACGAGCGTGTCGTGCTGCCAGGCCGACTCGGGCGCGCCGAGCGGGACCACGACCTCGCTGAAAGCGACGAGCCGGCCCGATTCGTCGTCCCGGGCGACCGTCGTGACCTTGCCCCGGTCCTGCGCAGCCAGGTTCGCCTCCAGGGCCCGCACGCGGGCGGGGTCCCACTCCTCCTCGTCGAGCTCGTGCTCCCCCGTCGGGACGTCCGTCGACATGCGCCGACCGAACTCGCAGCGGTCCTCGAGGTACTCGTCGGGCCAACGGTCTGCCCAGGTGAGCAGCGCGTAGCCCGTTGGCGCGGCCCGTGGGTCGTCACGGAGGAGGCGGGCGCGCTCGGGCGACAACGGGAGGCGGAGCACTCGTCGCACCATCGGCAACGCCGGAGTGAAGCCGAGTCGTCGAGCAAATGGTCCCGCGCTGTCCACGAACCCGGCGCGGACGGGCGTCTCGTCCATGCCACCGAGCTCGGTCCGCCCTTCGGACTGCGCCAGCCGCGCCGCCGCCTCGACGATCGCGGTCGCCACCCCCTGGCGACGGCGCGCGGGAGGCACCCGCACGTCGAGCCGGGCCACGTGGCGGTTCTCCCGGCGAAACGTCTCGAGGTTTGCGATGCCCACGAGCTCGCGTCCGCGACGCGCCACCAGGCAGCGGTGCTCCTCCGGCCCGTCGCGATCGAGCGCCCGGCCCAGGCGTTCGGATCGCTGCCATCCCGGCAAGTCCGGCCACCGCTCCTGGTCGACGAGGTGCCAGACGCCGAACCATTCCTCGAAGGACGCCGCGTCGTGCGGGTCGATGACTTCGACGTCGAAGGGGGTCGCGGTCGCGGTCACTGCCGGCGCTCCCTCAGACCGGCTCGAGGTGCTTCTGCCAGAAGGTGCCCTCGCCCAGGATCCAGAAGCCCATCATGTCGTTGACGGCGATCATCGGAGCGTTGACCGCTGCGTTCCCCGTGACGACGAACCTGATGTCGGGCGAGTGCCGGGAGAGGAACTCGAGGTTGGCCAGCTTCACGGCCAGGCCGAGCCGGTGGCCCCGATGCTCGGGATGCACGACGGTATTCAACTGCCAGGACTGCTGCGGCTCGTCCTCGCGGACGAGGATCTCGGTCATGGCCACGACGCGGCCCGACGACACGTGTTGGGCCACCGCGCAGACCTTGGTGGCGCCACGCTGTCGGATGAGCTCGTCGTCCTCGCCCAGGCGCGCCTCGTCCCAGAACTCCTCTTCCTTCTCGCCGTCGCCGGCCGGCTCGTCGGTCGACATGACCCGCAGCAGCGCGCATTCGTCCTCGGCGAACTCCCCGGGCCACGGGGAGCGAAAGGTCAGCAGGCGGTAGTCGGCCGCCCCGCGAGCCGAGGACACGACGCTCCACAACTCCGCCGTCTTGAGGGGGTCGAGCGGCAGGTCGAGGCGGCGGCCGTGCCCGGTCATGGTTGCGACGAAGCCGTGTTTGGGGGCGAAGCTGAGCGAGATGTGATCGCGCGCCCGGGCCACCGGGAGCTCGACGAGGGAGTTGAGGGAGTGCCGGCCTTCGGCCCGGGCCATCTCACCCACGTGCTCGACGATGGCCGTGCCCGCCCCGTGTCGCCGGTGTCGTGGATGGACCGCCACGGTGAACTCGACGCTGTGGGTGTTGTCGAGCAGCGGGAACTCGAGCAGGCCGACGCCCAGGATGGGGCCGTCGTGTTCGGCCCGTGCGGCCACCATCAGGTAGCGCTTCGACTTCCCGGTGAAGCGGGCGAAGGCCCTGATCTCACGCAGGCTGAAGCCGCTCAGCTCTGGCCAGAGGTCCTCGTCGGAGGCCGCCAGCACGGCCGCGCCCTCGGCCAGCCCGGCGTCATCGGTCGGATCGATCCGGTCGACCAGCACCGGACCACCTTGCCACGGGTCAGCGCAGCACCGCGCCGAACTCCTTCTCGGCCGCCTCGATGCAGCGCGCCCGCAAGGTGCCCACCTCCTCGTCGGTCAGCGTCCGGTCCGGCGCGCAGAAGCGGAGGCGGTAGGCCAGGCTGCGCGCCCCTTCGGTGATGCCGGCGCCCCGGTACACGTCGAAGAGGGTCACCGACTCGAGCAGGTCGCCCGCGGCAGTCCGGAGCCCGTCGGCCACGGCGTCGGCCGGCTGGGCGTCGTCGACCACGAGCGCCAGGTCGATGTCCGAGGACGGGAAGCGGCTGACCGCGCCGCCCACGGTGATCCGCCGGGGCACCCGCTCCTCGTCGAAGAGGAGCCCGAGGTCCACCTCGAGCCAGCCGATCCGGCGCGGCGCGGCACTGCCGCCCGACGTGCGGGTCAGCCCGAACGTGGTGGCGACGGCCGGATCGATCTCCCCCACGGCGCCGATCACGGTGCGTTCGACGCCGCTCTCCACGACCAGATGAGCCGAGCGGGTCGGATGGAGACCGGGCAACGACGGCAAGTCGGCGCCGGGCGCGAGCAGGCGTACGTGGTCGAGACGGAAGGCATCGGCCAGGACGCGCCAGGACACCACGGCCTGGCGAGCGTCGTCGTCCTCCTGGGCGAAGACGGCAGAGAGCAACTCGCGCTCTCCGGGGAGCTCGGCCCGTTCCATCCCACCGGCGCCGGCCCGTTCGACCACCCTGGGTGTCCCTTCGCCGGGGTGTGAGAAGACCACACCAACCTCGAAGAGCCGCACGTCGCCCTGGCGCCGGGCGGCGTTGTAGACCAGCGCGCCCAGCAGCCCCGGCAACAGGGAGCGGCGCAGGTACGGCTTCTCGGCATCGAGCGGGTTGGACACGCGCACGGCGTCGCCCGTCAAACCGACCTCCGCGTGCTGGGCCGCGGAGACGAACGTGTCGGTCCAACCTTCCGACGCGCCCAGGCCGCACAACACGTCCTTGGCCAGGCGACGGTCGCGCTGCAGCACGGTGAGCCCGCCGGGTTGGGGCCACGTGGGGGTGCGTCGAGGCACGTTGGAGTAGCCGAAGGTGCGGGCGATCTCCTCGATCACGTCGTCGACCCCGTACGGCTCGGGCCGCACGTCGGGGCGGTTGGTCGGGATCATCACCTCGAGGACGCCGTCGCCGCCGGGCTCGAGCACGTCGAAGCCGAGAGGGCCGATGAGCTCGGTGATGCGTTCCCCGCTGAGTTCGACACCGATCTGGCTGTGCACCCGGGCCACCGGCACCCGCACGACGAACGACTCGGGCACCTGGCCGCGCACGTCGAGCAGGCCGTCGGCCACTTCGAGGTCCGGCACACTTTCGCCGAGCAACTGGCAGAAGCGGGCGACCGAGGTCTCGATCCCCCAGGGATCGCAGCCCCGCTCGAAGCGGGCCGACGCCTCGGTACGCAGGCCGAGTCGCTTGGAGGTGCGGGCGATGGCCATCGGGGTGAAGTACGCCGCCTCGAGCAGCACCTCGGTCGTGCCGTCCGCGATCTCCGACGAGGCCCCACCCATGATCCCGCCGATGCCGACGGGCGTCCCCTCGGCGTCGCAGATGAGGCAGTCCTCCCCGGTGTCGCCCAGGCTGCGCCCCCGCACGCCCACGGTGCGCTCCACCCCGTCGAGGGTCTCGACGGTCTCACCGGGGCGGGCTCGGCGCACCGTCAGGCCGCGACCGGGCAGGAGGGAGATGTCGTAGGGGTGCGTGGGCTGCCCGAGCTCGAGCATGACGTAGTTGGAGGCGTCCACCACGTTGTTGATCGGGCGCATGCCGGCGAGGAGGAGGCGCCGGGCGATCCATCGGGGCGAGGGCCCGACGCGCACGTTGCGCAGCACACTCACGGTGAGGCGCGGGCAGAGGTCGGGCGATTCGACCACCGCCGTGGCGGCGGACTCCACGGCCCAGCCGCTGGCGCGAGGCAGCGGAGGCTCGGGCGCGTTGAAGTCGAGACCCAGACGCGCGGCCAGGTCGCGGGCGACCCCCACGATGCTCCAGGCGTCGGGCCGGTTGCCCTCGACGGCCAGGTCGAAGACAACATCGTGTGCGAGGTCGAGTGCCTCCATCAGCGGGGTCCCGGGTTCACCCGGCGCTTCGTCGCCCAAGACGAGCAGGCCGGCGGCGTCGTCGGAGAGGCCGAGCTCGACGCCCGAACAGAGCATGCCGTTGGAGACGACGCCACGCATCTTGCGCCGGCCGATCTCGAAACCCCCAGGGAGGATGGCGCCCACCGGAGCGAGCGGGACCCGGTCCCCCACGGCGTAGTTGTGCGCACCGCAGACGATCTCGACCGGTTCGCCGGTACCGGCGTCGACCAGGACACGGCGGATCTTGTCCGCCCCCTTGATGGCCGAGATCTCGAGGACCCGGCTGACGACCACCTCGCCCAGCCCCTCGCCCACGTACTCGATGCCTTCGACGACGAGGCCGAGGTCGTCGAGGGCGGCGCGCAGCGTCCCCACGTCGTCGGGGAACTGGGCGAAGTCACGGAGCCAGCTGAGTGGAGCGCGCAAGGGGGTCCTCGTGTGTGGGTGGGCCGGGTCAGAACTGGGTGAGGAAGCGAATGTCGTTCTCCAGGAACGAGCGCATGTCCGGAATGGCGTGCCGCATCTGGGCCAGGCGGTCGATGCCGAACCCGAAGGCGAAGCCGGACCAGACGTCGGTGTCGATCCCGACGGCGGCGAACACCGCCGGGTCGACCATGCCGCAGCCGCCCAGCTCGATCCAGCCCGTGTGCGAGCAGGTCCGGCAGCCCTCACCCAGACATACGGTGCAGGTGATCTCGTATTCGGCCGAGGGCTCGGTGAAGGGGAAGTAGGCCGGGCGCAGGCGCGACTGCATGCCGGCGCCGAAGTACGACTCGGTGAAGGACTGGATGGTGCCGGCCAGGTCACCGAAGGTGATCCCCCGGTCGACGACCAGGCCCTCGATCTGGTTGAAGACCGGGAGGTGCCGGGCATCAGGTGTGTCCAGTCGGAAGCACTTGCCGGGCATGACCGCATGGATGGGCAGCGTTCCCCGCAGCACGGCCTCCTCCATGAGGTGGATCTGCACCGGTGAGGTGTGGGTGCGCAGCAGGACCGTCTCGGGCTCGCCGACGTCGAGGTACATCGTGTCGTACATGCCGCGGGCCGGATGGGCCGGCGGGATGTTCAGAGCCTCGAAGTTGTACCAGTCGGACTCCGCCTCGGGCCCCTCGGCCACGGTGAAGCCCATGCCCACGAAGACGTCCTCGAGCTCCGCCCGGGCCGTGGTCACCAGGTGCAGATGGCCGCGGTCCGAGGGGCTGCGCACCTGGGCCGGGATGACCTCGGTGAGGTCGAGTCGGTCGGCGGCCAGGGCCGCTCTCCGCTCGGCCTCGGCCAACTGCCCGCGCCGGCCGGTCAGCTGGCCCTCGAGTCGCGCCCGCACCTCGTTCAGCCGGCGTCCGGCTTCGCGACGGGCCTCGGGACTGAGTCCGCCCAGGGCGCGGTGGGCCCGGGTCAGGTCCGACCGCTTGCCCAGGAATTCGGTCTCGACTCGCGCCAGCGCGGCGGTCGACGGGGCGGCCGTGATGGCCTCCTCGGCTGCACGGGCCAGGCCGTCGATGTCGAGATCCACGTTGTCAGTCACCATGTCGAAGGGTGCCGCCCTCGTCGGCATTGGAGGAGATGCTACGTGCCCCCGCACCCCCGGCCCGGCGCTGGCGCGCCGCCTCGAAGCCGATCACCGCGCTGGCCACGCCCACGTTGAGCGATTCCGCCCGGCCCTCCATCGGGATGCCCAGCGCGGCGTCGAGCTTCTGGCAGAGTCCCTCGTCGAGGCCCGAGGACTCGTTGCCCAGGAACACGGCGCTCGGCACGGACCAGTCGAAGTCGGTGTAGTCGATTCCTCGGCGCACCACGGTGGCCAGGGTGCGGAACCCGGCCTCGGCCAGCTCGTCCGCAACGGCACGCGGATCGTCGCGCACCGCGAAGGGGATGTGGAAGAGCGATCCCGCCGAGGCGCGTACGGTCTTGGGGTTGTACGGGTCGACCGAATCGGCCGCGAAGAGCACCGCAGTCGCTCCCGAGGCGTCGGCGGCCCGCAGGACGGTGCCCGCATTGCCCGGGTCACGCACGTCGACCATGACCATGACCAGCGAGCCCGGACGAGCGGCCAGGACGTCGGGACCGGGTCCGGCGAGCATGGGTACGACGGCCAGGACCGGCTGGGGCGTCACGGTGTCCGCCACGCGCTCGAGCACTCCAGCAGCCAGCGGGAAGACCCGGGCGCCCGCGGCTGTCGCCCGCCGGCAGACCTCTTGGGTCGGGCCGTCGGATCCCCTTCGGGGGAGACGTAGACCGACTCGAGCGGTGCGCCCGAATCGAGGGCACAGCGGATGAGCTCAGCCCCTTCGGCCACGAAGGCGCGTTCGGACGAACGCGCCGAACGCTTCTGCAGCAGCCCGCGCAACCGGCGGACCCGCCGGTGCGTGAAAGCCAGCCGCTGGGTCAGGAGGCGACTCCCGTCGCCGGTGCCGCCGCCAACGCGTCCTGTGCCGTCTTGACGAGCGCTCCGAAGGCGGCGTCGTCGCTCACGGCCAGGTCGGCCAGGACCTTGCGGTCGACCTCGACGCCGGCCAGGTGCAGGCCGTTGATGAGCCGGCTGTAGCTCATGCCGTGCTGGCGGGCCGCCGCATTGATCCGCTGGATCCACAGCTTGCGGAAGTCGCCTTTGCGCGCCCGGCGGTCCCGGTAGGCGTACTGCATGGAGTGCATGAGCTGCTCGTTGGCAGCCCGGAACGTCCGGCTCTTGTTGCCGTAGTACCCCTTCGCCTGTTCCAGGACGGCGCGGTGGTGCTTGCGGCCATGGACGGCACGCTTCACTCGGGCCATGGGGGTGCTCCTCTCTTCAAGGTCTTTCGGTGGGTCAGGTGGATGTGCGCCGGAGCGCGGTGGAGGACTCGGGCGTTCAGATGCCGAGCATGCGACGCGTCGCCCGCTCGTCCGCCTTGGCGATGTCCGCCTCGCGTCCGAGCCGGCGCGTCCGCACGCTGCTCTTCTTCTCCAGAATGTGCGAGCGGAAGGCCTTGCGCCGGCGCAACCGGCCGGAGGCCGTCACCTTGATGCGCTTGGCGGCGCCCCGGTCCGTCTTCATCTTCGGCATTGCGTCATCCCTCTTCGGCTGATGCGGCGACTTCGCTGACCTCTTCGACCACCGGGGTGCTCCCGTTCCCGTTCGCCTCGGCGCCCGGTGCTCCGTTCCCGGAAGACTCCGGCGGCGCAGCGGCGCTCTTGCGGTCGCTCCGCTTCTCGTTGGCGGCCTTGGACTGCGCGGCCTGGCGGGCCCGCTTGTCGGGAGCGAGCACCATGATCATGTTGCGGTTGTCGAGCTTCGGCTCCGCCTCCACTTTGGCGATGCCCTCCATCTGCTCGGCGATCCGGTCCAGGATCCGCTTGCCGTGTTCGGGGTGATACACCTCGCGGCCGCGGAACATGATCGTGATCTTGACCTTGTGCCCCTCGTTGAGGAACTTGCCCACCTGACGAGTCTTGGTGTCGAAGTCGCCCGGGCCGATCTTCGGCCGGTACTTCATCTCCTTGATCCCGACGTGGACGGCCTTGCGGCGGCTCTCCTTGGCCCGCTGGGCCTCGTCGAACTTGAACTTACCGAAGTCCATGATCCGGCATACGGGCGGGTTGGCCATTGGCGCCACCTCGACGAGGTCGAGGTCGAGGCTCTTGGCGATCGCCAGCGCCTCAGGCAGCGGCTTTATGCCCAGTTGCGCACCGTCGGGGTCCACCAGCCGGACTTCACGGGCACGGATTCGGTCGTTGATCCGGTGCTCTGTTGTGGTTTCAGCGACGATGCGTCATCACACCTCTCACTCGGGCCCGCGGTCCTTCCGCAAGCCAATCGGTGGAGCGAGGCCGACCCGCGGGCAGAGCCCGCGCCGGAGACGAACGACCTGGCGCACCGGTGCTCACCAAGGGGGCGAGGAAGTGGCCAGGTGGAGGCCCCAAAGGTGGTGGCCTCGCTTCCATGTACTCAAGGCTGAATACAGTACCAGCATGAGTAGCCTTTGGACACCGTCAGGTGAGCATTTCCCCGAGAAGGAACCTGCTGAGGCCATTCGATCCTCCCTGGCCGACACCGATGACACAGAACCGTCGCCCGAGGAGGCCGAGGCGGCCATGGAGGCCATGCGGGCCCAGCTGGCCCATACCCCGGCCGATGTCGTCATCGCCAACCACTGCTATGGCCTCTTCGAGCTGGCCGCCATCTACCTCTCCCAGACGCCCCCGGTCCTCTTCCAAGCCCGCTTGGCCATCGACGCCCTGGGGGCACTGCTCGACGGCCTGGCCGGACGGCTGGGCGAAGCCGAGCCGCAGCTCCGCGAGTCGCTCTCCCAGCTGCGCCTCGCTTTCGTGAGCCTCGAGGGGGCCGAATCCTCGGCCGAGGAGAGCTCGGCCAACAACGGGCAGACCTGACCGTCCGCGCTCCTGGGCTGTGGGTCAGGGTTGGGGGGTCCGGGCGGCGGCCGTGGCCAAACCATCCACCGTCTCTTTGATGAATTTGCCCAGCTGGCGACGGTAGAGCCCACCCGTCCCGGGCACCTTGGGCCGGAAGGTCGAGCGCCACTCGATGGTGGTGCTGCCCGAGCCGGAAGGGGCCAGCGTGATCACCGCGACGTAGTCCCGAACGGCCAGGCCCTTCTCGAGCACGTAGGAGAAGATCTCGTCGGGCCGGCGCTCGACGACCCGTTCCCGGCTCTTCACTCGCCCGGTGGTGAAGAGGCGGACCGCCCCGAGCCCCTCGGGCAGACCGTCCCCGGGTTCGAGCAACCGGAAGAAACCGATCGGCGACCACTCGGGCCAGGTCGACCCGTCGGCCAGCAATGCGAAGACCGCCGCCGGTTCGGCCGCCGACGTCACCGTGTGTTCGATCACCTGCTCGGCCATGCTGCTTCGCCTCCTGCGTCCCCCGATCGTGTGCCCGCCCGGGCGGTGCCTCCTCCCCGTGACTGTACCATTTGGTACATGCCACGCCAATCGGCTCGGGAACGCCTGCTCGACGCCGTCATCGAGCACTTCGCCACCGAGGGCCTGGGCGACCAGAGCCTGCGCCACATGGCCGACGCGGTGGGGTCGAGCCACCGCATGCTCCTCTACCACTTCGGCTCGCGCGACGGCCTGTTGCTGGCCGTGGCCCAAGAGGTCGAGGCGCGCACCCAGGGCGAACTGGCGTCCCGGGTGCAGCGTGCCGGCTGGGCCACCGACGCCATGATCCGGCACGTCTGGGCCTACGTCGCCGATCCCGACCTGGGCCCCTTCGAACGGCTCTTCTTCGCGCTCTACGGCCGCGCCCTCCAAGGTGAGGCGTCATTACGCCCGCTCCTGGAGGGCGACGTGGTCCGCTGGCTCGACCTCAACGTGGCCGCGGCCCGCGAGGCCGGCATCGACGCTGCCCCCGAGGCGATCCGCGTGCACGCCCGCCTCGGCCTGGCCGTCGTGCGTGGACTGCTGCTCGACCTCCTGGCCACCGGCCGAGCGCGACGAGGTGGACGCCGCGCTCGAGGTGTTCGCGACGCGCTACGCCGGCGCAGGGGCCGACGGCGGCTTCGCCGACGGCCGAGAGTCGGTCGCCGGTGTCAGCGCCCGGGCTTCGAAGGACCCCTGGTGACCCGGGACGACCGTGAAGACCACCGCGGCGTCGACCTCGATGCTCCGGCTGCCGTCGGCGATGGCGGTGGCATGGAACGCGTAGTCGGTGCCGTCGGACTCTTGCACCCGGCCAAGGCCGCGGGTCCGGTCGAAGGAGGTGACCCGCCCGTGATGAGGCCCGGCGGAGGGGATGGGGCCGCCCATCCTCAGTGGACGATCTTGGAGAGGGGGAGCTCCAAGATGTCGGTGGCCCCCTGGTCGCGCAGAGCGGGGATCAGCGTGTTGATGCCGGACTTGGCCACGACGGTCTCGAGTGCGTAGGCGCCACCGCCGGACAGCTCCGAAATGGTCGGGGCGCGCATGGAGGGGAGCACGCCGAGCACGGCATCGAGGTTCTCGGCCGAGACGTTGAGCTTGACCAGCACCTTGCCCCGCGCCTCGAGGGTCCCCTGGAGCAGGGTGAGGATCTGTTCCATGGCGTGACGCTTCTCGGGGTCCGCCGCGGCGGCCGGGTTGGCGACGAGCTCGGTGTGTGACACGAGCAAGGTCTCGATCACCTTGAGGCCGGCGGCCCGCAGCGCTCCGCCCGTCTCGGTCATGTCGACCACGGCGTCCGCGATGTCGGGCACCTTGGCCTCGGTCGCCCCGTAGGACAGGGCGATGTCGGCCTCGATGCCGTGGGCGGCGAGCGCCCTGCGGGTCAACTCGGGGTATTCGGTACTGACCCGGAGCGGTGCGGCCCGTCCGGCCAATCCGGCGGCCAGCTCGGCGAGTGAGTTGGCCGGGGAGTCGGCACCGACGGCAAGCACGACCCGGGCCGGGTTCGACGTGTTCTTGGAGTAGGACAGCTCACCGAGCGAGACCACGGTGCTCCCCCGCTCCTCCACCAAGTCGCGGCCGGTGATGCCGAGGTCGAAGAGGCCGTCCGCCACGTAGAGCGGGATCTCCTGGGGTCGCAGAATGCGCACCTCGCTGATGCGCGGGTCGTCGATGGTGGCCCGGTAGGCCACGTCCGAGGCGCGGTCGACGGCGAGGTCGGCGTCCTCGAACAGCTGCATGGTGGCGCGTTCGAGCGAACCTTTCGGCAGGACGAGGCGGAGCATGGCGCACAATCTTCGCAGATGCACCGAAGCCCTCCGTGCGACCGGCGTCGGCGGAACGCCGCCGGCGGAGTCGGCGGGACGCGGCCGGCGGCACGGGTCGGGCACACTGTGGGCCGTGGCGCCCGCCGAACCCTACGACGCTCAGAACTTCCTCCGACTCCTGGGCATCGACGTGCCCTTGCCCGAAGAGGACCGTGACATGGTGGCCCGGCTCACCGTCGGCCACAGCCTCATCGCCGGCACCGGTTACCTGTGGGCACCGGTGGTCATCGCCATGGCCGACGCGCTGTGCGCGTTCGGCGTGAGCCGTCACTGGCCCGACGGCGCCCGCAGCTTCACGACACTGAACTGCTCGTCGCAATTCCTTTCCAGCGCGCGGGAGGGAGAAGAGGTGACGGCGACGGCGTCGCCACTGCATCTCGGCCGATCGACCCAGGTGTGGGATGCCACGGTGATGAACGACACCACCGACCGGCTCATGGCGTCCTACCGCTGCACCCAGCTGATCCTCTATTAGGACTTCCTAGTGGTCCGTCGCTGTATCGGCTCGCGGGGCCGGCTGGACCAGCTGCAGGACATTGCCTTCCGGATCCACGCCGTCGCAATGGATGCCGCCACGGAACGACCATTGGGTCTGAGGCGGGTCGACGGTACCTCCGAACTCGGCGAGAACGGGGCGTCGTTCCTCGAGGCTGTCGACACCGAACGACAGCTTGATGGGAGCGTTCTCTCGACGCGAAGGTGGGTTCGAAGGAGTGATCCTCGCTGCGATGCGGTCGGGTGCGGCCACGAGTGACAGCGTGAGAACTTGGGACTCGAGCACGCAGTAGTCCTCTGCCTCGTCGACGGCCACCATGCGGAAGGCGGCCCCGTAGAAGTCCCGCATCCGGCGCAGATCCTTGACGTAGACGACTGCAGCGCTCATCACGAGGCCGATCCTACGAGGCGCGCTCAGTGCGTACCGGGGACCGGAGCGTCGGGTGGCTCGAGCATCTGGAGCTCGGTGGCGGCCGCCTCCATGATCTTGTGCCTGGGCCGGATGCCGCCGCGGGCGAGACGATCCCGCCAGTCCCCTGGCGCGTACTCCGCGGGTTCGGTCGCCCGCACGAACTCGCGCACGACTCGGACGAAGCGGGCCGGGTCGCTGTGATGCGGGAAATGTCCGGCCTCGTCGAAGATCTCGAGCTCGCTGCCCGGGAAGGCGAGATGGGCCAGGCGGGCGTGGCCGAGCGGGATGATGGCGTCGCGTCGGCCCCAGATGATGAGGGTGGGCACGCCCTCGGCGAGGTAGGCCCGATCGAGCATGGTGATGACCTGGCCCTGCCAGTCCACCCCCGAACGCAAGGTGCGCAGGATCGCTCTGCGTGCCTCGGTGTTGGGCAGGGCGTCGAAGACGGCGAGCATTTCCTCGGCGTCGCGGCCGAGTGCGGTATCGAGGATCCGCAGCAGGTTGGCGCCCACGCGGCTGACAAACTTGACCGGTGGGATTCCGAGGAGCGGCATGATCGCCTCGGCGCCCGGGATCGCCGCCACGCGGAGCAGCGGACTCACCGAACGGCCCACTCCCCCACTCCCCACCAGGACGAGGCGCTCGCAACGCTCCGGGAACTGGTAGGCGAACTGGGCCGCCACGCCGCCGCCGAGCGAATGCCCCAATACCGTGGCGCGGTCGATCTCGAGCACGCTCAAGAGGTCCCGCATCCCGTTGGCATAGCCCGCCACCGTGTAATCGGCCCGGGGCTTCTCGGAACGACCATGGCCGAGCAGGTCCGGCGCGACGACGGTGTGATGCTCGGCCAACTGCTCGAGGACGGGGCGCCAGCTGTCCGAGCTGTCGCCGATGCCGTGGATGAGGAGCAGCACCGGCCCAGAGCCTGCCTCGACGTAGGCCCGGCGGTACCCGTGCACGGTCACGTAGCGCACCCGGAAGGCACCCTCGCGGCGCACGCCGGCCCGGAAGCGGATGGCATTGGGGTCGATGGCGGACGGGCCGACGTGCCCTGTGGTGAAGGCGGGCGCGTCGGCCTCGGCTGGCGTGTCCCCGGCGGGTGCCGCCGGTGGGCCGGGCGCGGCCACCGGGCCGTCGTCACCGGGTGCCGTCTCGGCCTGGGCCGTCTCGGCCTGGGCCATCTCGTCCGTGCGTTCCATGCCGACCTCCCGAACCGGTCCGGTTGGCGTGCGTGCGTGCGTCCGTCGGGTCCGCCGCTGCTGTTGCACGCTAGGCAGGAGAGGTGTCCTCGGAGTGTCGGCCGCGTGAACGCTCCATGAATGCCCGTCTGGGGCCGGAGCCGAAGCCTCTAACTCGACAGTGGGCGCGTGCGCAGGAGCCGCACCATCTCGATCCCGGAGAGGGCCGCCTCGTACCCCTTGTTGGAGTGATCGGGCTGTGAGCGTTCGAGCGCCTGCTCGAGCGTGTCGGTCGTCAGGACACCGAAGACGACCGGCAACCCCGTATCGAGTTGGACCCGCTGGAGGCCCGACGCGCACTGCCCGGCCACGAAGTCGTAGTGACCCGTGTCGCCGCGGATCACGGCGCCGAAGCAGAGCACGGCGTTGACCTTGCCGGCATGAGCGAAGGCCCTGGCCACCAACGGCAGCTCGAAGGCCCCGGGCGCCCAGGCCACCGTGACATCTCGGCGGTCCGTCCCGGCCGTCGCCAGCGCCCCGAGCGCCCCCCGCAAGAGCCGGATCGTCACACCGCCGTTGAAGCGGGCGCAGGCAATTCCGACGCGCAGACCGGTGCCATTGTGCTCGCCCTGAAGGTTGTTGCCCACCTGCGCCGCGACATCGTCGAGGGCGCCCTCGGGCAGGGCCAAGAGATCCGCTTCGGCCATCAGCGGGGACCGGCGGGCAGGCGCACCATCGCGGCGGGTATCACGGCCTCACTGTGGCACACGCCGCGGCGGGTCAGCGGGCGTCGTCAAGACCGTGAAGAAGATGGCCCATCCGTTCGCGCTTGGTGCGCAGGTACGCGATGTTCTCCGGGTTCGGCGAGGGTTGGAGCGGGACCCGCTCCGTGATGTCGAGACCGAATCCCTCGAGGCCGCCGTACTTGACCGGGTTGTTCGTCATGAGGCGCATGGTGGTCACACCGAGGTCGACCAGCATTTGGGCGCCGATGCCGTACTCGCGGCTGTCGACCGGCAGTCCCTGGGCCAGATTGGCATCGACCGTGTCCGCTCCTTCTTCTTGGAGCTGGTACGCCCGGATCTTGTGGCCGAGCCCGATCCCGCGACCCTCGTGCCCGCGCAGGTAGATGAGGACGCCACGCCCCTCCCGCTCGATCAGGTCCAGCGAGGCGTGCAGTTGGGGCCCGCAGTCGCAGCGCAGCGATCCGAAGACGTCACCGGTGAGGCACTCGGAGTGCACGCGCACGAGGACGTCCTCGCTTCCGGCCACGTCTCCCATGACGAGGGCGAGATGCTGCTCGTGGTCGAGCACCGACTCGTACACCAATGCCCGGAACTCGCGGCCGGTGGCGGGGATGCGAGCCTCCGAAACCAGGCGCACCAGCTTCTCGTTCTGGCGCCGGTACCGGATGAGGTCGGCTATGGAGATCAAGGGCAAGTCGAACTTCTTGGCGAAGCGCTCGAGATCGGGCAGGCGCGCCATCTCCGACTTGTCCTCCGTGATGATCTCGCACAGCACCCCGGCGGGCGACAACCCCGCAGCACGGCTCAGATCGACGGTGGCCTCGGTGTGTCCGGCTCGCTTGAGCACGCCCCCGGTCCGGTAGCGCAGGGGGAAGATATGGCCGGGCCGGTTCAGGTCGTTGGGCCGGGTCCCGGTATCGATCAGCGCGGCAATGGTGCTGGCCCGGTCGGAGGCCGAGATACCCGTCGTCGTACCGTGGCGATAGTCGACGCTCACCGTGAACGCGGTGCGCTGGGCCTCGGTGTTGGCCGTCACCATGAGGGGCAGCTCGAGGGCGTCGGCCCGCTCGGGCAGGAGTGGCACGCAGATCACCCCGGACGTGTGGGCCAGGAAGAAGGCGATGTTCTCGGGAGTGGCCGCCTCGGCCGCCATGACCAGGTCACCCTCGTTCTCCCGGTCCTCGTCGTCCACCACGACGACCAGGCCCAGGCGCGCGACTGCATCGACCGCGTCCTGCACGCTCGAGAACCCCATCAGGCCGCTACCTCCACTCGAAGATCGTCACCCAGGCGCTCCACCGAAACCAACCTGCCCTTCCATACATCGTCAATTGTGCCAGCTCCCGGACCGGAAAAGAGCGGTCGGGCGTCGTCGCCCCCGAAGAAGACCGGAGCCAGGTACAGCACGTAGCGGTCGACCAGGCCGGCGGCGTGGAAATCATGGGCCACCCGGGCGCCACCCTCCACGAGCACCTGGAGCACCCCGCGCCGCCCGAGCTCGTCCAAGACCTGGCCGAGATCGCCCGAGAGCTCGAGGGCCGGGTGGACCCGGGCGCTCCCGGGCGCACGGCCCAGCACCACCCGGAGGGGCTGTGGGTGCTCGACGCCGTCCCCCAGACGAACGGTCAGCTCGGGGTCGTCGGCTCGGACCGTTCCCGCCCCGACCAGCACGGCGTCGGACTCGGCCCGCAGGCGATGGACGTCGCGCCGGGCCTCCTCGCCGGTGATCCAGCGGCTGGTCCCATCGGGTGCCGCGGTGCGGGCGTCCAGGCTGGCCGCCATTTTCAGTACGACCCAGGGCTGACCAGTCGTGCGGTGCTTGAGGTAGGGCGCCAGTTGGTCGGATACCTCGGCCGCCGCCACGCCCAGGGTCACGTCGACGCGGGCGGCCGCCAGCGCGGCCAGACCTCGCCCGGCCACCTGGGGATCGGGGTCCTCGACGCCTATGACGACCCGGACCACCCCGGCGTCGATGATGGCCTCGATGCAGGGCGGCGTCCGTCCGTAGTGTGAACAGGGCTCGAGGGTGGTGTACAGGGTGGCCCCCCGGGCGGCTTCTCCGGCCTGGCGCAGGGCCGTGACCTCGGCATGGGCACCCCCGGGCGGTGCCGTGGCACCTTCGCCGACGACGGTCGAGCCATCGGCGGTCACCAGCACGGCCCCGACCCACGGGTTGGGCGTCGTGGCGGAGCGGACCGAGGCGGCCAGCTGGATCGCCCGCCCCATGTGCTCCACGTCGTCCATGGCTACGCCCTCGTCTCCTGGATCCCCAGGTTGTGCGTGCAATTATAGAACACGTTTCAGTTTTTGTCGAGATCCCCAGCTCAGGAGGTCTCCAGTTCGTCGATCAGTCCCGTGATATCGAGAATCAATGCCGTATGAGGCGCCGCCTCGAGGGTGACCCGGTCGTGGGCGCCGCTGAGGACGCCGATCACCGCGCCGGCGTGGGCCGCCGCGCCCGCCGCCAGATCGCTCACCGTGTCGCCGGCGACGGCCACGGCCATCGGATCTCCCACGCCGAGCCGCTCCATGGCCCCGAGAATCAGGTCCGGGGCCGGTCGCCCCCGCCCCACGTCGGCGGGCGACAGGGCCAGGTCGATCTCGGAGCGCCAGCCCAGCGCGTCGAGGAGGGCGTCCCGGGTGCTCGGGGCGAACCCGGTGGAAAGGCACACCCGCACGCCGGCCGCCCGCAGCTCGCGGAACACGCCCCGGGCCCCCGGGATCTCCGCCACGGCCCCGCCGGCCACGATCTGCTCGTAGGCGACGGCGAAGGCCGCGGTGGCCCGGGTGGCGGCGTCCGTATCGAGGAGGGCGGCGAAGACGTCCGCCTTGGACCAGCCCATGGTCTCGAGCACGAGGGTCCGGGCCTCGGCGTGCCGGCGGCTCCCCGGCTCGATCCCGACCGAGGCCAGTGCGGCCTCGAAGGCCGACTCCACCGCCCCGTCGTCGCGCACGGTGGTGCCGGCCATGTCCAGGCACGCCAAGGCGTAGCGGCCGATCACGCCGCCACCCCGGCGGCGGCCAAGGTGTCGGCCGCGATGGCGGGCGAGCACGTCATGCCCCGACCACCGGGTCCCGTCACCACCCACACCGACGGCTCCACCTCCTCACGCAGGCACACCCGGCCGTCGAGACACTGGGCATAGATCCCCGCCCAGCGTCGGCGCACCGAGGGAAGCGGTCGCCCGAGAAGGCGACCGGCCCGCGCCAGCAGTTCCTCGGTCGGGTCCTCGCTCAGGGCGAAGTCGAAGGGCTCGTCGTAGGCGTGGGTGTCGCCGATGGTGAGCCCACCGTCGAGGCGCTGCACCAGCAGGAGCTGGAGCCGGTGCTCGGCGGCCACCGGGTGCTGCGGGGACAACCGATCGAGTGGAGCCACCTCGTAGGCCGGGTAGTAGCGCAGCGAGTCGGCATCGGCCACCGATGTCGTCAAGGTGCCGGGAAAGGGCGCCGTCTCGAGCATCTGCAACCTGACCCGGCGCAAGGACGAGGCGAGGTGCGCGGTCTCGGAGAGATGGTCGTAGGCCGCCCCGGTCGCCACGACCACGAGGTCGCCCTCCCAACGCGTCCCCAGCGCGTCCAGCACCGAGCGCGGGCCGAGCGAGACAACGCGGCGACCCGGATGGAAGGCGTAGCGGTCGGGCGCCCGGCGCTCGAGGTCGGCCCGGAGCGCGCCGGCGGCCTGGCGCGGTTCGACCGCCCCGTCGTGCGCGCAGTGCAGCGCGCCGGCGACCTCGTCTCCGGCCACGGCGGGATTGGCCGACCGGACCTCCTCGGGCTCGAGGAAGGTGATGGCGCGTGCATCGGCGTCGGGCAGTCGGGCGAAGGCCTCCATGACCGCTCGTTCGGTGTCGTTCCCCGCCACGGTGAGCGACCCGTTCGCCCGGAAGCCCACCTCGGCGACGACGGCTCCCACCTCCTCCCAACGGGTGCGGGACCGCCGGGCCACCTCGAGCTCCTCGCCCGAACGGCGCCCGCTGACCCAGACCAGTCCGAAGTTGCGGACCGACGCCCCGACGGGTCCGGCCTCCGCCTCGAGGTGGTCGACGGTGAAGCCGGCCTCGACGAGCTCGAAGGCGTGCCACGTCCCGACGATGCCGCCACCGACCACGACCCCGCGCACGACAGCGCTCAGGTGGCCACGTGGACGGAGGAGCGGATGGCGTCCGCCGCCTCCCACGGGCGCTCGTGCCCGAAGATGGCGCTGCCGGCCACGAACACGTTCGCGCCCGCCGCGGCGGCCACTGGAGCGGTTGTTGTGTCGATTCCACCGTCGACCTCGAGATCCACCGCCAGACCGCCGGCGTCAATGGCCCGGCGCACCGCGGTCACCTTCGGCATCACCTCGCCCATGAAGCTCTGGCCACCGAACCCGGGGAAGACCGTCATGCAGAGCACGAGATCGACGTTCGAGAGGTAGGGCTCGACCGCCTCGAACGGCGTGTCCGGATTGAGAGCGAGACCGGCGCGCAACCCGAGGGAGCGCATCTGTGTGATGAGCGCGTGGGTGTCACCGATCTCGACGTGCACCGTGCAGCCGTCCGCACCGGCCTGGGCGAACGGCTCGAGATAGCGACCGGGTTCTGTCATCATCAGGTGGCAGTCGAAGTAGAGCGGCGTATGGCGGCGCAGCGACGCCACCACGGGCGGACCGATCGTGACGTTCGGCACGAAGTGCCCGTCCATGACGTCGACGTGGAGCCAGTCGGCGGACGGAGCGACTTCGCCCACCTGCTCGGCCAGGAGGCCGAAGTCGGCCGACAGGACCGAGGGTGCGATGCGCAAATCGCCCGGACGCCCGGCATCGCGTTCCCCGTTCACCGCCGCGCCCGGCACGTCTCTCGGCTGCGCGCTCAGCTGAAGCGAGCCCAGCAGAGAATGCGCTTGAAACCGTAGAAGTACGGCTCGCGCTCCCCCAGCTCCTCGATGAGCCGCTCCCGGTAGCGCTCGACGAAGGCATCGAACATTTCGGGATCGAGCCTCTTGCGATACGGGGTGAGCAAGGTTCCCATGACCCACTCGACCACTTCTCCGGTGGACTCGAGCTCGTGACCGTAGACCTCCATGCGGACCACCTGATCCTTGGCCCCCAACTCGTAGAGCAGATCGGCATAGAGCTCGGGTGAGAGGACGAAGCGCCCACGATCCTCGGGCACGTCGCCGTAGAGGGCGTCGATGAAAGGTGACTCGTTGGCCACTTCCTGAGCCAGCAGGTGCGAGGGATGACGGAAGTTCGCCGGCACCTGGAAGGCCAGCTGCCCGTCGGGTCCGAGCGCGGTGCGCATGCGGGCCAGCAGATTGAGGTGATCGTCGACCCATTGCAGGGCCGCGTTGGAGAACACGAGCTGCAGGCTCTCCCCGAGCCAGGCGGAGATGTCGCCTTGGACGAAGGAGAGGCCATCCACCTCCGCGTAGGACGCCTCGGCGCGCTCGAGCATGGAAGGAGAGGAGTCGACGCCGATGGTCTGTTTCCCCTCCATCTCCTCGTGCAGGATCTTGGTCAGGTCTCCCGTGCCGCAGCCGAGATCGACGATCTGCCCACCCGGTACGGGATGACAGAGCATCAAGAGATCGTTGAAGGGCTGCTGACGCTCCGAGCGAAAACGCTCGTACTGAACGGGGCTCCACCCGTCGATCGGAGTCAGTGTCACCGCTCCATGTCTAGTCCGTTCCGAGACGCTCGCCGGGCGTGGGACGGACGCCGCGCAACCAGGCGTCGGCTGACAAGGGAGAACGGCTCTCCGGCTGCACCCGGATCAGGCGCAGTGAGCCGCGCCCGCTGACCACCCGGTCGCCGTGCAACTCCCCCGGGATTCCGCCTCCGCCTCCGTCGCTTCCGTCGCCTCCCTCGCCGAGTACCGCGTCGAGTACCGCGGCGTCGAGCACGTTGAGGCGCTTCCCCCGGAAGGTGGTCCAGGCCCGCTGGAGACGCACGACCCGTGCCAGTTGGATCGCGTGGTCGGACCAGTCCAGGCGCAGATCCTCTCGGGTGATCTTGTCGGCGAGCGTGACCTCGCCGCGCTGGGGTTCGGGGTCGGGAAGTCCGGCCACACCGTCGGCCAGCGCGTCGACCACGAGCGCGCTGGCCACGTCGACCAGCTCCGCCCGGAGTGCGTCGAGGGTGACGCGATCGTCCATCGTCACGCGACGCCTGGCATAGACCGGCCCCGTGTCGAGTCCCTCTTCGACCTTCATGAGGCAGACCCCGGTCTCGCGATCGCCCGCCAGGATGGCCCGCTCCACCGGGGCCGCACCGCGCCAACGGGGCAACAGCGAGAAGTGAAGATTCACCATCGCCAGCTCGGCCAGCAGGCGAGGCGGGATGATCCGGCCGAAGGCGACGACCACTCCGAGCTCGGCGCCGACTCCGGTGAGGTCGTCCATATCGTGGCTCACCGGGAGGCCCAACTCGCTCGCCGCCTCCTTGACCGGACTGGGCGTGGTCCGGCTGCCCCGGCCCCGCCGGCGATCGGGCCGCGTCACACACAGGACGATGTCGTGCCCGGCACCGGCCAGAGCGCGGAGCGGCGGGACCGCCATCTCCGGGGTGCCGAGGAAGGCCAAGCGAGCCATTCGCTCACCGTACCCATCAGGGGACGGGTCGGGGGTGGCCGCTCACTCCTGGCGCAGAGGCAAAACCCGGCCTCCCGATGCCCGACGAGTCACTCGCCAGACGCGAGGTTTGGATCGCAGGATCAGTCCGCCAACCCCTCATCGACAACCGCGTTGGCCGTGGCCGACACCTGAGCGATGCCCGTGTCGGTGAGGAAAGGCACCAACGCGTTGCCCCCGCCGCCGTCACCGAGCTGGCCCTGGCTGTCGTCGCCCCAGCCGTAGAGGTCGCCGGCTGCGGTCAGGCCGAACGAGGTCGTGCCGCCGGTCTCGACGAGCACGTATGGCTTCGGCGGGTGGATGACCTCGGGGGACAACACCCGCAGCTGCTGGCTGCCGTCACCGAGCTGAGCGTCCTTGTCGCTGCCCCAGGCGTACGTGATTCCACCGGCGACGGCGAGCACCTGGCCGTCGTTCTTCAGGCCACCCCCCCACGCCGCCGATGTGACCGACGCCGGCAGGCTGACGGCCATCGGGCTCTCGGCGTCAGACGTGCTCCCGTCTCCGACCTCACCGAGGGCGCCATAACCCCACGAGTAGAGGTGGCCGCCGACGAGCGCCCCGGAGTTACGCCAGCTGGCATAGACGGCAGTGACGCCCGACAACGGCACGGCGGCGGGCGTGGTGCTCGCAGTCTCCGATCCGATCCCAAGGTCGCCGTCACCGTTGCCGCCGCAGGCGTAGAGCGTGCCGTCCCTGACAATGAGAACGTGATCTCCCGCGCCTGCGATGGCCGTGACTCTGCCCTTGCCCGGAACTTGGATCGGGATGGGCTTCGTGATGCGCCTCTGCGCTTGGGGTCCCGTGCACAGTTCGCCGTACCTGTTGAATCCCCAGCCCCATGCCTGCCCGGTCTTGTCGACGGCGAGCATCGAGCCCTGCGGTCCTGTGTTGGCCAAGAACGCGATCTTGACGTGGAGAGGGAACTGGACCTTGACCGGCGTCAGCGTCGACGTCTTCGTGCCGTCGCCGAGTTCGCCATATTCGTTGTTGCCCCATGCTTCGACGCCGCCGTTGGTCTTGAGCGCGTACCAGGCGCTGTTCGCTGTCGCCACCTGGACGACGTCGCCGCCGGCGGTGTAGGAGGTGAGATCCGGCACGGAGAAACTGTCGGTGGCGTGGCCCCAGTAGTGCACCGCCGGCGGTGATGCCCCGGCGGCACTCGACAGACCGATGAGGAGTGCCACCGGCAGCGCGGCCAGCAACGCCATTTTCTTATGCACGGTATGAAGCCTTTCTGTCCCGCCAGCGCCCACGCGCCCGCGCGCCCTGGGGCCGGTGACGTTAGCCCGCTCGCTTGCGTCGTGCTTCGCAGATCGCAACACGGTCACCGGCCGTTTACCTTCCCGCTGAAGGCAGTGCGACGCTGCCTGCCCGAGGCATCGTCACGAAGGTCGAAGTTGCCCCGGGCGTGCGACTGGGCGTGGTAAGAACGAACGTTCGGGTGGGGACAGACGGCGGTATTGGTGACGGGGCTTTTGCCATGACCGCAAAGTCCTCACGGACCGGCAGGCTCGCTCGGTAGTGTCACATCGTTCTCGTCGTCCGCAAGGAGGCGTCGTACTTTCCCGCATCTTGATAGAGCTCGAGTGGACCGGAACGAGGACCGCCCGACCGACGGCACGGGGCCGCGGCGCGTCACGGGTCACGGCGTGACGTGACGACGGAAGCGCCAGCTGCCGACACGGGGCCACCCACCCCGGGACACATCGTCATCCTCAACGGCGAGCCCCGCTGCGGCAAGACCTCCATCGCCCGCGCCCTCCAACAGGGTGCGCCTCAACCGTGGCTCAACCTCGGCGTGGACGCGGCGATGGGCTGGCTCCCCGAGCGACTCCATCCGGGCATCGGGCTGAGGCCCGGCGGCGAGCGCCCCGACCTCGAAGACACGGTCGTCTCGCTGTACGGCGCGCTCTACGGCGCCGTCGCCGCGCACGCGCGCCAAGGCCTCAACGTGGCGGTCGACGCGGGGTTGCACGAGTCATATTCGCGGCCCCTCCCGATCATCGGCGACTGCGCCCGGCGGCTGAACGGGCTCCCCGTCCTCTTCGTCGGGGTTCGCTGCACCCCCGACGTCATCTGGCAGCGGCGGGCGCGGACCTGGGATCAGCACCGCGAGTCAGCAGACCCGTCCCTCCTCGACGCGGTGGCGCGCTGGCCCGCGGCGGTGCACGCCTTCACCTACGACCTCGAAGTGGACACCTCGGAATCGAGTCCCGCCGACTGCGCCGCCCAGGTGCTCAGCCGGCTGTGCGAAGGCCCACCCGGGCGGACCTTCGCTCAGTTGGCCAGCAGGGAACGCCGGGCCTGACCGGGCCGACCGGGCGTTCAGCTCTTGAAAAGCGAGGTCAACCCGTCGGGATCCGACGCCGGGAGGTCGAGCGTGCGGCTGCGCAGGATCTTGAGGGCCTCCTTGCGCTGGTCCTCGTCGAGCCGCTCCACCAGCAGGATGCCGTCGAGGTGGTCCAGCTCGTGTTGGAACACCCGTCCCTCGAGCTCGGTCGCCTCGATGGAGACCTCGTTTCCGTCGAGGTCAAGCCCCACCAGATGCACGCGGTTGGGCCGCACGATGTCCCAGCTCAGGCCGGGCACCGACAGGCAGCCCTCGTCAAAGACCCACTCCCCGTCGCTCTCGATGATCTGCGGATTGATGATGGACACCGGTCCATCGCCGACGTCGTAGACGAAGAGGCGTCGCTGCACGCCCACCTGGTTGGCAGCCAGGCCGGTCCCCGGAGCGGCATACATGGTCTCGATCATCGACTCGACCAGGCTGGCGATGGAACCGTCGATGTTCTCGACCTCGCGGGTGCGCTCCTTCAGCACGGGATCGCCGTACTGGCGGATGGTCAGGCTGGGCATCCGCTCACTTTACCGGTGGCTTCCGCCCGGCGGCCCTCACACGGTGACCGGATCGACCTCCACCCGGAGCCCCCGGCCCGACGGTCGGGGCACGCCGGCCAGAAGGTCGCACAGGGTCTCGTGGTCGGGGGCGCGCAGCAAGAAACGGTCGTCGGCCAGGGCCGAGACCGAGACCGACGCTCCTCCTGCGGCCAGGCCAAACGACTCGGCATAGGCCGGGGCGAGAGCGCCGGAGAGAACGGCCAGGGCGACGAACGGGGGCAGCCCCGCCACCCGGCGCACCGCGACTTCGTCGGCCAACACCGGCGCGGGTCGGCCGAGCGAGACGGCGTCGAGCACCGGATGGTCCGGCACCCGGGTCTGGACCAGGACGCGGGACGAGGGCACGGCGGAGCCGCGGCCACCGACGAGCCGGCCGGCCCGCACGAAGAGGGCCAACGTGTCCTCGGTGGCCGAGAGGCGGGGCGCCAGCAGATGCAGGTCGATGTCGAGGAAGGCGACGGCCGAGGCCCGGCGCACCCGATGGAGCACGGCCTCGGTGCCGATCAGCACCGGTGCCGTCGGCACGTCAGCCTCGGATCCCTTCTTGGGGCCGGCCACCTCGCCCACGTCGGCCCCGAGCAGGGCGGCCAGTTCCTCGCGCAGCCGGCTCACTCCGGCCCGCAGCGTCTTCATGCGTAGGCGTCCGCAGTGTGCACACACCACCGGGCGCCTCTCGCCGCAGCGGGGGCAGGCCAGAATCTCCGATTCGCGTTCTTTCGCCGCGGCGGCACCGCAACGAGCGCAGCGGGCCAGTTCGCCGCAATGGGCGCAGGCCAGGAGGCGGGCCCCGCCCGTTCGGTTGTACACGCAGACGAACGGCCCGCGTGCGCCGGCCCCACCGGGCCCATCGAGCACCGAGTGGGCCAGACGGACCAGCGCCTCGGAAAAGAGGCCGGTGCGAGGGTCGGCCTGGCGGCGGTCGACCCGCTCCAACGCCGGCCAGCCCGCTCGCTCCGCTGGGACGGACGGCTCCAGCGTGGTGAGCGTCCCGGCCGCGGTGACGCTCACCGGCGGGACCGGTGAGACCAGGAGGCAGGGGGCACCCTGTCGCCGCGCCCGCTCGAGCACCACATCCACCGCGCTGTAGGTCGGACTGCTCTCTTCGCGGTAGCCGACGTCGTGGGCATCGAGCACCAGGGCGGCCGCCAGTTGGGGCAGCGGTGCCCAGGCGCCGGCCCGGCTCCCCACCACGACGGGCCATCCGGCTCGCGCCTCGGCCCAGTCGGTGGTGGCCGGCCAGCCCCGACGGACCAGGCGCTGGACCAGGCGCCGGGCCCACCCGGCCGAGGGGACCAGGACGAGCACGCTTCCTGCCCCCCCGCCCGGGTGGATCTGGGTCAGCGTCGAGAGCACCAGCTCGAGGAGATCGGTGGCCGGAGGCAGGCGAATCACGGTCGCCGTGGCCGCCTCCAAGGCATCCGCCCACGGGTGTCCCGGGCCCGTCTCACCCAGAGGCCCGCCCGGAGACGGTGGCACCCGCGGCAGCGCCCGCACGATCGTGCCGGGCGAGGCCGTAGCGAGGAAGGAGGAGGCCGGACCGGCCCAGCGCCAGGCAGCCCAGTCGGCCAGCTCGACCACGGCGGATGGCGGTCCCCAGCCCAGCCATGACTTGAGGTGCAGCACGGCGCGTTCCTCGTCCCCGGCGACGGCGTCGTCGACCACCCAGCCCCGCACGCTGCGCCCGTGCAGCGGCACGCGCACGCCGCGTCCCGACCACGACCGGCTGGTCCCAGGCGTCGGGCACGGCATAGTCGAAGATCTTGGCGACGGCAGCCACCTCGGTGCGCACGCGCACGGCCCTTCGCGTCGTCACTGTTTCTCAGGTGCGGGCGCCGGGACGGACGACGCCATGGCTCGGTTGCTCCCTCGAGGGAGCAACCGAGCGATCAGAGCCCCAGGGCGGACCGCAGGTCGTCGACGCGCGGCGTGGCCTCCCAGGTGAACTCCTTCTCGGACCGACCGAAGTGGCCGTAGGCCGCGGTCTTCTTGTAGATGGGCCGGCGCAAGTCGAGATCACGGGTGATGGCGGCCGGGCGCAGGTCGAAGAGATCGCGCACGGCGTGGGAGATCTTCTCGGGGGCGACCGTCTCGCTGCCGAACGTCTCGACCAACAAGGAGACGGGGTGCGCCACCCCGATGGCGTAGGCCACCTGGACCTCGCAGCGCTTGGCCGCACCGGAGGCCACGACGTGCTTGGCCACCCAGCGCGCCGCGTAGGCGGCGGAGCGGTCCACCTTCGAAGGATCCTTGCCCGAGAAGGCGCCACCACCGTGCCGGGCCATGCCGCCGTAGGTGTCCACGATGATCTTGCGACCGGTCAGCCCGGTGTCGGCGTGCGGCCCACCCAGCTCGAAGATGCCGGTCGGGTTCACGAAGATGCGCAAGCCCTCGGTGTCGAGGTCAGTGGGCAGCAGCGGGGCGATGACGTGCTCGATGAGGTCGGGACGCAGTTGCTCCTCGAGATCGATGCCGCCGGCATGCTGCGTGGAAATGAGCACGGTGTCGATGCGCACGGGACGACCGTCTTCGTACACCACCGAGACCTGGGTCTTGCCGTCCGGTCGCAGATAGGGCACGGCTCCGGCGCGGCGCACCTGGGCCAGGCGCTCCGACAAGCGGTGGGAGAGCCAGATGGGCAACGGCATCAGGTCGGCCGTCTCGTCACAGGCGTACCCGAACATCATCCCCTGGTCGCCTGCACCCTGGGCGTTGAGCGTGTCCTCACCACCGCTGCCCGAACGCAGCTCGAGGGCGGCGTCGACTCCCTGCGCGATGTCCGGAGACTGGGCGTCGAGCGAGACGAGCACACCACAGGTCTTGCCGTTGAAGCCGTAGGCGTCGTTGTCGTAGCCGATGTCGCAGACCGTCTCACGCACGATGGCGGGGATGTCCACGTAGGTCGTGGTCGTCACCTCCCCCGCCACCACCACCAGGCCGGTCGTGAGCAGCGTCTCGCAGGCCACCCGACTCGCGGCGTCACCCGCCAGCATGGCGTCCAGGACGGCATCGGAGATCTGGTCGGCCATTTTGTCCGGGTGGCCCTCGGTCACCGATTCCGAGGTGAATGTCGTCTTCACGGTCTGCTCCGCTTCTCGTCGTGGTGGGCGATCACCCTATCCAATAGCTCATTTGCCACGGCATCCTTGGAGGTCAGGGGGATTTCCACCTGCGATCCGTCGACGCCCAGGATGACCACGGCATTGGTGTCATGGTCGAACCCCGCTCCAGGTGCACTGACGTCGTTCACGACCAGGAGATCCACGCCCTTGCGCTCCAGCTTGCGCCGGCCACGGGCCAAGGCATCGTGTGTCTCGGCCGCGAACCCGACGAGCACCTGTTCGGGGGTCCGGCGCGCCGCCAAGCCGGCCAGGATGTCCGGCGTCGGTTCGAGCACCAGCTCGGGGATCCCGTGTTCCCTGGAGAGCTTGGTGTCTGCGGTCGCCTTGGGCCGGAAGTCGGCCACGGCTGCCGCCATGATGACGACGTCGGCCGCGGCGGCGGCCTGCGCCATTGCCTGCTCCATGTCGGCCGCCGTCTCGACGTCGACGCGGGCCACGACGCCGGACACGTCGTCGGGCAACGCCAAGGGGGACGACGTCACCAAGGTGACCTGCGCTCCGCGCCGGGCCGCGGCGGCCGCGACGGCGTGGCCTTGCTTGCCCGACGACCGGTTGGTGATGAAGCGCACCGGGTCGAGCGGCTCACGCGTTCCTCCTGCGCTCACCACGACGCGGACCCCGTCGAGGTCACGGGTCACCGAGGACGCGCCCAACCGGGCCAGGATCCGCTCGACGATGCGCGCGGGCTCGGCCAACCGCCCCTCTCCACTGTCCCCGCCGGCCAGCCGGCCGCGTTCGGGTGGGACGATTTCGACGCCGCGCTGCTCCAGGCGCGCCAGGTTGTCGCGCACCGAGGGGTGCTCCCACATCTCGGTGTGCATGGCCGGGCACACCAACACCGGAGCGCGGGTGGCCAGCAAGGTGGCCGTGAGCAGGTCGTCGGAGAACCCGGCCGCGTAGCGGGCGATGGTGTGCGCCGTGGCGGGCACGACCACGATGAGATCCGCCGTCTGCCCCAGCCGGGTATGGGGGATGGGTGAGTCCTCTTCCCAGAGCGAGCGCTGCACCGGCTCGGAGGCCAGGGCGGAGAAAGTCACGTCACCGACGAAGCGGGTCGCGTCCGCGGTCAGGACCGGGACGACGTGCACCCCGGCATCGACCAGCCTGCGGCACACCTCGACCGCCTTGTAGGCCGCAATGCCGCCGCTCACACCCAGCACGACGCGTGGCCGCATCGCGGTGGTGTCCTCCTTCGCGGTGGTGTCCTCCTCCGGTGGTGTCCTCGTTCGCGGTGGTGTCCTCGCTTCCCACCGATCCGGCCATCGACGCTGGCCGCCGTGCCTCGCCCGCCAGCCCTAGCTGGCGGTGGGGTCCTCGCCGCTGATGTCGAGCGTTTCGATCAGTTCGGCGTCGGCGGTGTCGTCGCCCTCGACGACAACCTCACCCAGCAGCCCGGCCTCGGCCGCGTCGGCGATGGCGGCAGCCAGGGCGGCCTCCTCTTCGGGATCCGGCCTCGTGAACGTCGCCTTGCCGGCCGCGATCTCTTCGAAGGCGATGGAGACGGGTTTCCCCGACACCGAGGCGACCTGGGGCGGAACCACCTTGCCCAACCCCTCGCCGAGGCTGTTGTAGTAGGAATTCACCTGGCGGGCGCGGGCCGAACCGAGCGCCACCAGGGTGAACTTCGAGTCGACCTTGTCGAGGAGCTCCTCGATGGGTGGGTCCATGAGCGTGTGGCGGCCTTGAGCCATCAGGATTCCTCCGGGTTCGCGGCGCAGGGGGCAGCCGAACGAATCTCGTCGATTATAGCCGTCAACTCGCCCATGGCCCGGTGCAGGTCGTCGTTGACCACCGTGTATGCCGCGATCGCCCGGCCCCGCTGGACCTCGGCCCGGCCCAACTCGACCCGGCGGGCGATGTGCTCCACGCTGTCGCCGCGGGAGGCCAGGCGCTCCGCCTGCACCTCGGGCGACGGCGGCAGCAGCAGGATCACCGTGGCGTCCGGGCGCTGGACCAACACCTGCTCGGCGCCCTGCACGTCGATCTCGAGGAGCACGTCGGAGCCGGGCGGGGGGTCGGGGATGGGCGTGCCCATCAGGTAATCGAGGAATTCGGCCCACTCATAGAAGCCACCGGCGGCCACGGCCTCCTCGAACGTGGCACGGTCGACGAAAACGTAGGCCTGCCGCTCCCGTTCGCCGGGACGGGCATCCCGGGTGGTCCAGCTCCGGCTGAGCCAAAGGCGTGGATCCTGAGCGACCAGTGCGGCCGCCACGGTGCCCTTTCCGGCCCCACCAGGGCCGATGAGCACAAAGATTCGTGGTTCAGCGCGCAGTCTCTTTGAGCAACGCGTCGCGCTGCTTGGCGCCCAGGCCCTGGAGGCGACGGCTGTCGCTGATGCCGACGGTCTCCATGAGGCGGCGGGCTTTCACCTTGCCCAGTCCCGGCAGCGATTCGAGGACCGAGACGACCTTCATCTTGCCGATGGTCTCGTTGGAGTCCGCCTCGTTGAGCAGATCCGCCAGGGTCAACTGGTTCAGCTTCAACCGTTCCTTGACCTCGGCCCGCTCACGGCGAACCCTGGCGGCCTTTTCAAGTGCAGCGGCGCGCTGCTCGGGAGTGAGTGCGGGTGGTTGCGGCATGGCGAGACCATAGCGCCTCTGCCAGGGGTATTCATATGAACCTGGGCTGATTCAGGCCATGGCAACGGCCAATTCGCGGGATAGCGAGACGGCCTCGCGACGCATCGCAGCGTGGTCCGGACCGTGCCTGAGCAAGCCCCGTGAGCTGCTGGGAAGGACGGTACCGGGGGCACATCCGGCGAACCTGGTCGCCACGTCGGAGGGCCCCGCGCCTTGGGCCCCCAGTCCAGGAGCCAGAATTATGCCTCCGAGCTGGGGCAATGGATAGAGCGACGGGCTCAGGGTGGCACCGATCACCGCCCCGACCGTGCCCGTGGGCACTTCCTCGGAGGCGTTCAGGGCGGCGATCTCGCCCAGCAGCATGTCCTCGACTGCACTCCCCTCGGCCGTGGTGGCCAGCTGGAGGCTGCGTCCCTCGGGGTTCGAGCTCCGGGCCACCACCAGGACGCCGCGCCCCGTCACCCCGGCCAGGCGGATCAGGGGTGCCAGCGCGCCCAGGCCCAGGTAGGGGTGCGCGGTCACGGCGTCGGCCGCCAGCGGGCTGGACTCGCTCAGCCAGGCCTCGGCGTAGGCCTCGGCCGTCGAATCGATGTCGCCCCGCTTGGCGTCGGCGATGACCACCAGGCCCGCCGACCGTGCCTCGGCGACGAGCCGCTCGAGCTCGGCCAGACCCGCCGCACCGTGTCGTTCGAAGAAGGCCACCTGCGGCTTGACGACGGCGACCGCGCCGGCGAACGCCTCGACGCAGACGCGGCCGAACTCGCGCAGTCCCCTGGCGTCGTCGGACAGCCCCCAATCGGCCATCAACTCCGCCGAGGGGTCGATCCCGGCGCAGAGCGGCCCATGGGCGGTGACCGCCGCGGTCACCCGGTCCAAGAACCCGTCAGCCATGGCGTCCTCCATTCTTCGACACGACCTCGTCTTCGGAAACCCGGACCGCCCCCCCGGGCAGTGTGCCGGCCGGAGTGACCCCGGCCCGGGCCCGGCCTGCGGACCGCAGCTGGTCCACCGACATCTGCCGGGCGTCGCACCAGTGGTCCAGTTCACGCAGCACCCGCCACGGCGCCCGCGGCTCACGGAAGGTGGCCGTGCCCACCTGCACGGCGTCAGCCCCCGCCCGCAGCAGCTCGACCGCGTCGCGACCTGAGAACACGCCGCCCACGCCGACGAGGGGCAGATCCGGAAAGGCGGACCGGCATTCCCACACCGCCCGCACAGCCACGGGATGGACCGCCGCGCCGGAGAGCCCGCCCCCACCGGCGCCCAGGACCGGCCGGCCGGTCTCGGTGTCCAGCGCCAGGCCGAGCAGGGTGTTCACCAGGGTCAGACCCTCGGCCCCGGCCTCCACCGCCGCGCCGGCGATCTCGACGATGTCGGGCACGTTGGGACTCAGCTTGGCCCAGCGCGGCACGCCGCAGGCCGTGGCGGCCAGCACCCGCCCCGTGGCCTCCGCCGAGTGGGCGAACATGCGGGAGCGGTCCTCCACGTTGGGACAGCTCACGTTGACCTCGAGCGCCACGATGCAGGCCCCGTCCCCCGAGCCCGCCGCCCTCGCCACCGCGTCGGCCGCCCGCCGGTAGTCCTCCACCGAGCGCCCCCAGATGCTGACGACGACCCGGGCGCCCGACCGGGCCAGCGCCGGCAGCTCGTCGCGGGTCCACGCGTCGAGTCCCGGACCCTGGAGCCCGACGCTGTTGAGCATCCCGGAACCGACCTCGTGCACCCGCGGCGCCGGATTGCCCGGCCAGGGATCGACCGAGATCGACTTGACCACGACGGCGCCCAGGTCGCGCAGGGGCCCGTAGTCGGCCAGCTCCGTCCCGTGTCCCGACGTCCCCGACGCCGTCATGATCGGGTTGGGCAGCGCCACGGCGCCCACCCGCGTCGCCAGCCGTGAGGCGCGCCCGTCGGCCGGGTTGCCGCTCACCGCGATCGACCCCTGGGGGCCGGATGCAGGTCCTGGAGCGGGCGCACCTCGAGCGGGTGGGAACGGGCATCGGCCATGCCTGCCGCGGCGGCGCGGGCCGCGGCCAGGGTGGTGAGGCAGGGCACCTTGTAGGCGACGGCGGCCGAGCGGATGTGCTGGCCGTCGGCCCGGGGACCCAGCCCCCGAGGGGTGTTGACCACCAGCTGCACCTTGCCCTGGGCGATGAGCTCCACCGCGTCGGAGGCCACGCCCTCCTCCCCCACCTTGGCCACGAGCGTGTCGACGGCCAGGCCCTCCGCGCGCAGGTAGCCGGCCGTACCCAGGGTGGCGGCGATCGAGAAGCCGAGCTGGCTGAAGGACCGGGCCACCCCGAGGCCGGCCGGTTTGTCCCGGTCGGCCAGGGACAGGAAGACGGTGCCCGAGTCGGGCAGCCGTGTGCCCGCCGCCATCTGGCTCTTGGCAAAGGCGAGGCCGAACGTGATGTCGACACCCATGACCTCGCCGGTCGAGCGCATCTCCGGCCCGAGCAGCGTGTCCACTCCGGGGAAACGGTCGAAGGGCAGGACCGCCTCCTTCACGCTCACGTGGTCGAGCACCGGAACACGCCCGATGACGTCGGCGGCCAGCAGCCCCTCGGTGCGCAGATCTTCCAGGGTCTGGCCCACCATGACCCGGGCCGCCACCATGGCCAGTGGGACCCCCGTGGCCTTGGCCACGAAGGGGACCGTCCGGCTGGCCCGAGGGTTGGCCTCGAGTACGTAGGCCTGCCCGTCCTTCACCGCGTACTGCACGTTGATCAGCCCGCACACGCCGAGTGCCTCGGCCAGGGCCGTCGTGAAGCGCTCGAGGGTCTCGATCACGTCCGGCGGGAGCGTCTGTGGGGGGAGGGCGCAGGCCGAGTCTCCCGAGTGCACCCCGGCCTCCTCGACGTGCTCCATGACCCCGGCGATCAAGGTTTCGCCCGCGCCGTCGCGCACCGCGTCGACGTCGACCTCGATCGCATCCTCCAAGAAACGGTCGACCAGCACCGGCCGCTCGGCGGTGACGCCACCCTCGCGGGCGAGCACCCCGGTCGTCATGGACTGCATGACCCGGCGCACCCCCTCGTCGTCGTAGACGATCTCCATGGCCCGGCCCCCGAGGACGTAGCTGGGGCGCAGCAGCACCGGGTAGCCGACCCGTTGGGCCACGGCGAGGGCCTCGGCCCCGGTCGAGGCGGTCCCACCCGGTGGCTGCGGAATGGACAGCCGCGCGCACAGCGCGTTCCAGCGCTCGCGGTCCTCGGCCAGGTCGATGGAGGCCGGGCTCGTCCCGAGCACGAGCTGGGGTGGAAGCGAGCCGGCGAGCTTGAGGGGCGTCTGGCCGCCCAGCGACACGATGACCCCGGCCACCGAGCCCCCCGCAGCCAGCTCGGCCTCGAGCACGTTGGCCACGTCCTCGTCGGTCAGGGGCTCGAAGTAGAGGCGGTCCGACGTGTCGTAGTCGGTCGAGACCGTCTCGGGGTTGCAGTTGATCATCACCGTCTCGTACCCGGCGTCGCGCAGCGTCATGGACGTGTGGACGCAGCAGTAGTCGAACTCGATACCCTGTCCGATCCGGTTGGGCCCCGAACCCAGGATGACGACGCGTGCCCGCTCCGACGGCCGAACCTCGTCCTCCTCCTCGTAGGTGGCGTAGTGGTACGGGGTGAAGGCCTCGAACTCGGCCGCGCACGTGTCGACCGTCTTGAACGTGGCCCGCACGCCCTCGGCCAGCCGGGCCGATCGGACGTCGGCGGCCGGCTCCCGGCGCAGGAAGCCGATCTGCGCGTCGGAGAAACCGAGGCGCTTGGCCCGCCGGTAGTCGGCCCGGGCCAACGCCGGCGCCGACTCCAGGCGCGCCCGCTCGGCCGAGATGCGCTCGAGCTGGTGCACGAACCAGGGGTCGATCCCGGTGGCGTCCACCACCGCGTCGGCCCCGACGCCGCGGCGCAGGACGGCTTCGACCTCGAAGATGCGCTCGGGCGTGGGCACGGCGAGGCGGGACAACAACTCCTCGTCGCTCAGCGCGTCGAGCGTCGCCTCGGCCGCGTCGGCGTTGAGCCCGGCCCGTCCCTGCTCCAACGAGCGCAGCGCTTTCTGCAGCGACTCGCAGAAGGTGCGGCCGATGGCCATCACTTCGCCCACCGACTGCATGCGCGTGCCCAGCCGGCCCTCGGCACCGGGCAGCTTCTCGAAGGCCCAGCGCGGCACCTTGGTCACCACGTAGTCGATCGTCGGTTCGAACGAGGCGGGCGTCGCCTTGGTGATGTCGTTGGGGATCTCGTCGAGGCGGTACCCCACGGCGAGGCGGGCGGCGATCTTGGCGATGGGAAAGCCCGTCGCCTTGGAGGCCAGCGCGGACGAGCGCGACACGCGCGGGTTCATCTCGATGATGACCCGCCGCCCCGTCCCGGGGTCCACCGCGAACTGCACGTTGGAGCCGCCCGTCTCCACCCCGACCCGGCGCAGGCAGGCGAAGGCGTCGTCGCGCATGGCCTGGTACTCCACGTCGGTCAGCGTCTGCGCCGGCGCCACCGTGATGGAGTCGCCGGTGTGCACGCCCATGGGGTCGAGGTTCTCGATGGAGCAGACCACGACGCAGTTGTCCGCCCCGTCGCGCATGACCTCGAGCTCGAATTCCTTCCAGCCGGCGATCGATTGCTCGACGAGGATCTGGCCGACCGGGCTGGCCGCCAGTCCCTCGCCGGCCAGCCGGCCGAAGTGGGCCGCGTCCTCGGCGATGCCCGTTCCCTTGCCGCCGAGGATGAAGCTCGGGCGCACCATGACGGGGAATCCGATCTCCACCGCGATCTCCTCGGCCTCGGCCAGCGAGTGGGCAAAGCCCGAACGGGGCACCTCGAGCCCGATGCTCTCCATGGCCGTCTTGAACCGGTCGCGGTCCTCCGCCGTGGTGATGGCCTCGGGCCGGGCTCCGATGACCTCGACGCCGTAGCGCTCCAGCACGCCCCGCTGCACCAGTTCCATGGTCAGGTTCAGCGCCGTCTGACCGCCGAGCGTGGGCAGCAGGGCGTCCGGTCGCTCCTTGGCGATGATGGCCTCGAGCACCTCGGGGTCGAGCGGCTCCACGTAGGTGCGGTCGGCCGTGTCGGGGTCCGTCATGATGGTGGCCGGGTTCGAGTTGGCCAGGACGACGCGGTAGCCCTCCTCCTTCAGGACGCGGCAGGCCTGGGTGCCCGAGTAGTCGAATTCGCAGGCTTGGCCGATGACGATCGGCCCCGACCCGATGACGAGGATCGACGAAAGGTCGTCGCGGCGCGGCACTGGTGTCCCTGGCCGCCCTCAGCGCGCCCCGGCCCGGGCGGCCCGGGCGGAGGTGGGATGGGCCAACATGAGGTCGCGGAAGGAGTCGAAGAGGTAGCGGGCGTCGTGGGGCCCGGGTGCCGCTTCGGGGTGGTACTGCACCGAGAACGCCGGCGCGCTGCGGCAGCGGAAGCCTTCGATCACGCCGTCGTTGAGGTTGACGTGGGTGACGTCGGCGTCGGGGACCGAGTCGGGCGCCACCGCATAGTTGTGGTTCTGGCTGGTGATCTCGACCACCCCGGTCTCGAGGCGCTGCACCGGGTGGTTGGCCCCGTGGTGCCCGAAGGGCAGCTTGTACGTGCGCCCGCCCAGCGCCGTGGCCAGGATCTGATGCCCGAGGCAGATGCCGAAGATGGGCACCCGACCCACCAGGTCGGCCACGGCGTCCGTCGGAGCGATCAGCGCGGCCGGGTCGCCCGGACCGTTGGAGAGGAAGACCCCGTCGGGCTCGAGGGCCAGCACGTCCGCCGCCGCGGTGCCGGCCGGGACAACGGTGAGGTCGCCCAGGGTGGTGAGGAGGTCGACCATGGTGGTCTTGACCCCGAAGTCGTAGGCCACGATGCGCAGACCGTCCGCCCCGGCGGCGCCCGGGCCGCTCGCCGCCCGGGCGTAGGGCGCGGCCACGGTGACGCCCGAGACCAGGTCCATCCCGTCGGTGCCGGCCGCGCCCGCCGCGGCGGCCCGCAGCTCCGCCTCGCCCGCCGTGCCGAAGGCACAGGGCACGGCGCCGGCGTCGCGCACGTGGCGGGCCACCCGCCGCGTGTCCACGCCGGTGAGGGCGGGCACCCCGTGGCGGGTCAGGAAGGGCTCGAGCGCCTCGGTCGAGCGCCAATTGGAGGGCGACTCGGCCAGGTCGCACACCACCACGCCGCGGCAGTGCACCCGCGCCGCCTCGTCGTCCGCCGCGTTGGTCCCGTAGTTGCCGATGTGGGTGTTGGTGAACGCGATCACCTGCCCGGCGTAGGACGGATCGGTGATCACCTCCTGATAGCCGCTCATGGCCGTGTTGAAGACGAGCTCGCCCACGGCGATCGGGGCCGGGGCGCCGGCGGCCTCGCCGGCGAACACGGCCCCGTCGGCCGTGACCAACAGGGCGGGCGACCTGTCCCGCCGCCCCGGCAACGGCAGCGGAGATGGCGGTGGCGCACTCGGAGGCGTCACCGTTGCGCCGTCGCGTCGATGACGACCGCTTCGCCGCGCAGCACCGTGTGACGCACCGCGCCCGTCAGGGTCCGACCGGCGTACGGCGTGTTGCGGCTCCGGCTCGCCAGGTGATCGGGATCGACCGTCGTGGTGGCGGTGGGATCGAACACGCAGAGGTTGGCCGTGGCGCCCACTTCGACCGGCCCACCGTGGGCGCTGTGTCCGCCGGGACGGGCGTCGGTCGCCCGCAACCGGGCGATGGCCGCCGGTTGCGCGCTCATCAGGGCGAACACCCGCTCGGGTCCGAGGTGGGGCGAGAGGACCTGCCAGGCGATGGGCAACGCCGTCTCCAGGCCGAGCATGCCCGGCGGCGCCTGGTCGAAGGGGGCGTCCTTGGCCTCGGGCGCGTGGGGCGCGTGATCGGTGGCCACCGCGTCGATGGTGCCGTCGCACAGCCCGGCCACGACCGCCGTCACGTCCTCGTCGGTGCGCAGCGGCGGGTTGACCTTGAAGACCGGGTCGTAGCCGGCCACGGCGGCGTGGGTGAGCACCATGTGGTGGGGTGCCGCCTCGGCCGTGACGGGCAGCCCCTCCCGCTTGGCCAGGCGGACCAGCTCGACCGAACCCGCCGTGGACAGGTGGAGGAAGTGCACGGGCGCGCCGGTCAGGCGCACCAGTGCGATGTCGCGGGCCACCATGACCTCCTCGGCCGCCGCCGGCATGCCGGGGAGGCCGAGCCGGCTCGACCACGATCCTTCGTGCATGGCGCCGCCCCCGGCCAGGCAGCTGTCCTCGCAGTGTTGGGCCAAGGTCACCCCGAGGCCCTTGGCGTAGTCGAGGGCGCGCCGCATGAGCCCGCCGTCCTGCACGCCCGCCCCGTCGTCGGTGAAGAGCGTCACACCGAGGTCCGCCAGCTCCCCCATCGGGGCAAGGGCTTGGCCGGCCCGTCCGACCGTGATGGCCCCGGCCACCGCCACTTCGGCCAGGGCGCCCCGTCCGAGCTCGAGCACCTGGCGGGCCACCCCGGCCGAGTCGATGGCCGGTTCGGTGTTGGGCATGGCCACGACGGCGGTGTAGCCGCCCAGCGCGGCCGCCCGGGCGCCGCTCTCGACCGTCTCGGCCTCCTCCCGGCCGGGCTGGCGCAGGTGGGTGTGCAGGTCGACCAGACCGGGCCCGACGAGGCAGCCGGTGGCGTCGAGCACCCTGCACCCGGCGGGCGCGTCGATGGTCTCGGACAGTGCGGTGACGGTGGCGCCGGTCACGGCGACGTCGAGTCGGGCCTGTCCCCCGGGACCGACCAGCGAGCCGCCCCGGATGACCAGTGATGGCTCAGGCAACGGCCGGCACCTCCACCGCTCCGGGCAGTTCGCCCCCGAGCAACAAGAACAGGATGGCCATGCGCACGGCCACCCCGTTGGTCACCTGCTGGGTGACCACCGTGCGCGGCAGGTCGGCCACGTCCGAGGCGATCTCGACGCCGCGCACCATGGGCCCGGGGTGCGTGACGATGGCGTCCTCGCCCAGCCGCGCCACCCGACGCGCCGTGAGCCCCCAACGCGCCGTGTACTCGCGCAGCGAGGGCACGAACGACCCACTCCCCCGTTCGGCCTGGAGGCGGAGCAGTGAGACCACGTCGGCGTCGGCCAGCGCGTCGTCGAAGTCGGTGGCCACCTCGACCGGCCAGCCTTCGAGCGAGGGTGGCAGCAGGCTGCCCGGTGCGACCAGGGCGACGTGGGCTCCCAGGGCGGTGTAGGCCAGCACCTCGGAGCGGGCCACCCGGCTGTGCCGGACGTCGCCGACGATCAGGACGCGCAGGCCTTCGAAACAGCCGACGCCGAGGTCCCCGGGCGCGACACCCTTGCGCTCGGCCAGCACCTGGCGCACGGTGAAGCAGTCCAAGAGGGCCTGCGTCGGGTGCTCGTGCCACCCGTCGCCCGCGTTGACGACCGCGGCCCGCTCCACCCAACGGGTCACCTGGTGTGCCGCGCCCGACGAGGAGTGCCGGATGATGACGGCGTCGATGCCCATGGCCTCGACCGTCTCGACCGTGTCGCGCAGGCTCTCGCCCTTCTTGACCGACGACGAGGCCACGGCGAGGGAGAGCACGTCGGCCGACAGGCGCTTGGCCGCCGTCTCGAAGGAGAGCCGGGTGCGGGTCGACTCCTCGAAGAACAGGGTGGCCACCACCTTGCCGCGCAGCGTGGGCACCTTGGGCATCGAGCGCCGCTCCACTTCGGCGAACGCCTCGGCCACCCGGAGCACCTCGCCGATGCCGTCCGCGCCCCCCAGGTCGGCCACCGAGAGCAGGTGCTGGGGGCCGCTCACCGGTCCTCCAGCGTGCCGATCCAGACGCCGTCCTCGCCGACGTCGACCATCTCCTCGCGCCGCGTGGGCAGGTTCTTGCCCACGAAGTCGGGCCGGATGGGCAGCTCGCGGTGGCCCCGGTCGACCATGACGGCCAGCTGTATGGCCCGGGCCCGGCCGAAGTCGTTCAGCGCGTTGAGGGCGGCCCGGATGGTCCGCCCCGGTGAAGAGCACGTCGTCGACCAGGACCACCACCCGGCCGGCGAGGTCGACCGGCACGTCGGTGACCGCCTCGGGCAGCACGGGCCGCAGGCCGATGTCGTCGCGGTAGAAGGCCACATCGAGCGTGCCCACCTCGAGCGCGCCCTCCTCGATGTGACGCAGGAGGTCGGCCATCTTGCCGGCCAACGGGACACCGCCGGTCTGGAGCCCGATGAGCACGACGTCGTCCACGCCGCCGTTGCGCTCGATGATCTCGTGGGACATGCGCGTGAGGGCGCGTTGCACGTCGGCGGTGGTGAGAACCTGGGAGTGGGCCACGAACACGCCCCCGTGGGGTCGCGTACTGACTGCGCTCGCGTTCGGCCACTGCTCCTCCAGCCGTGTGAGCCTCACGGGACTCACTTCACGGTCAGGTGTGCACCTTAGCGCGCCCACCGCGCGGTGGTCGCCGTGGCACCCCGGCTGCGGCCGTCAGCGTTCGGCAGTTGCGGCCCTCAGCAGCAGTGTCCCTGCTGCTGGGGTGACGAGGGGATCTGCCCGGCGACCGTCGACATGACACCGGTACGGCGGTCGATCAGCCGGATGGCGTCGTTGAAGAAGTCGGCGACGTAGACGTTTCCCTGCCCGTCGACGGCGGCGCCGAGGGCCAGTCCGAAGCTGGCCGCAGACGCCGGTCCCCCGTCGCCCGCGGTCTGACCCGGTTGTGGCACGGTCTCGTCGCCGGTACCGGCGACGGAGACGACCCGCCCGGTGGCCCGGTCGAGCTCGTACAACCGCCGGCCGTAGGCCTCCGTGACGAAGAGCGTCGTGTCGTTGCCGACGGCCAGTCCGGTCGGATCGTGCACGCTCCCCGTCCCGGCCAGGGCGGGATCCCGACTGGTGGAGAAGATCGTCGACGTCGCTCCGGTGGCCGCGACTCGCTCGCGGACCGAGCCACACCCGGTGGCGACAAAGAGGTTCGAGGAGCGGTCCACGCCGACACCCACCGGCGCACACGGATGGGAGGCCGCCTGGCAGATCCCATCGAGCGGGCCGCAGTGGATCCCCGGACCAACGGCTGTAGTGATGACCCCGGTGTCCAGCGCCACCCTCTGCACCTCGTTGTTGGCCGGCTCGGCCAGGTACAGGTCACCGTCGGGACTCACGGCGATGGTGTCGCTGAGGCCGCCGACAGCCGTGCCTTGGCCTCCGAAGTCCAGCGACGCTCTGACGGCCGGACCCCCGTTGCCGCCGGAGCCGGCGTGGCCGTTTCCGGCCACGGTCGAGATGACCCCATCGGCCGCCGAGACCTTGCGGACCCGATTGCCGTCTTCGAAGTAGACATCGCCGTTGGGGGCGACGGCGACGCCGCTCGGGCCAGTAAGCCTGGCCTCCGGGCCGGGACCGCCGTCGCCGGAGAAGCCCGCCGCCCCGGTGCCGGCCACGACCTCGAGTTGCTGCGTGGCCCCGACCACTTCGAACACCCGGTTCCCGTCGGTGAAGTAGACGTCTCCGCCTCGGTCGACCGCGACGCCGAGCGGACCGCTCAACTGATACGACGTCGCCGGACCGAGCGAGGGGCCCTGCACCCTTCGCTGAACCTGCGGAGCGAGCGGACGAGGTGTGGGCCGACGCGGCGGTGCGGGACCACCTTCCCCGAACGACACCACGACCACGGCCGCGACGGCGAGCACCAGGGTCACCAACGCGATTGCGCACCACCATCGGCGGCGCTGCAGGCGGCGCGCCTCGCGGATGAGGGCTTCGGTCCGTTCCGCCTCGGTGGCGTCGGGTGGCCCGAGGGTGAGCGTCACCGCAGTCCCTCGATGATCTGAATCAATTCGTCGGGCTGATAGCCCTGCTGCCGGGCGTAGCGCACCAGGTCCCGCGCCCGCGCGATGAGGGCGCTGCGCTTCGGCGCCTGGCCGCTGACCGTGATCCCGTGGCCCCGCCGGAACTCGACGAGGCCTTCGTCGCGGAGTTGTCGCATGGCCCGCAACACCGTGTTGGCGTTCACGCCGAGCACCGTGGCCAGATCTCGCGCCGGAGGGAGTCGTTCGCCGGGGACGGCTTCGCCGTCGGCGATGGCGCGACGGATTTCGGCCGCCACCTGTTCGTGGAGCAGGGCCGGGTCGCTGGGGTCGACGTGGAGCTCCGGCATAGTGCTAATGAGATTAGCACTACTGGCGTGGAACCTCAACGGCGAGCGACCGGGAGATTCAGCCGGGCCTGACCTCACGGGCGATGGTGGACAGGATGCCGTTGACGAAGCCCCCCGACTCGTCGGTCGAGTACGCCTTGGCCAGCTCGATCGCCTCGTCGATGACCACGGCCGTGGGCGGGCCTTCGGGGTCGCCCAATTCCGCCACGGCCAGGCGCAGGACCAGGCGGTCGATCACGGCCATGCGCTCGATGGGCCAGTTGGCCGAGGCGGCGCCGATACGGCGGTCAGCGTCGTTGCGCCCCGCCGAGACGTGCTCGAGCAGGGTGCGGACGTAGGGGTCGGGCGGCACGGCCAGGGCGTCGGCCACGGCCACGGGGTCCTCCCCCTTGAGCTCGGCCTCGTAGAGGAGGGAGAGCGCCCGTTCCCGTTGCTGGTGGCGGGGGGCGTCGTCAGACATGCCGGGCGCTAGGCCCGGGTCAGGTACTCGCCCGAGCGGGTGTCGACCTTGAGGACGTCGCCCGTGTTCACGAACAGCGGCACCTGGACCACGAGGCCGGTCTGGAGGGTGGCCGACTTGCGGGCGCCCGAGACCCGGTCGCCCTGCATGCCCGGCTCGGTCTCGGTGACCGTGAGCTCGACCGCGGCGGGCAGGTCGACTCCGACGATCTCGCCGTTGTACATCTGGAGGTTGGCCGCGTCGCCTTCTTTCAGGTAGTTGGGGGCGTCACCGAGCGTGTCCGGAGGGGCGTTCATCTGCTCATAGGTGGTGGTGTCCATGAACACGTAGTCGGCACCGTCGCGGTAGAGGAACTGCATGTCCCGCTTGTCGATGATGGCCTGCTCGAGCTTCTCGTCGGCCCGGTAGGTGCGCTCGATCACCGCACCGCTGCGCAGGTTCTTGAGCTTGGTGCGCACGAAGGCACCGCCCTTGCCCGGCTTGACGTGTTGGAACTCGACGACGCTGAACAGGCCCTCGGGCAGGTCCAAACTCATGCCGTTCCTCAGGTCATTGGTCGAGACTGCCATGGATGTCCTTTGTGAAGCGGGTCAGGGGGCGGGCGCCGTCCTCGGTCACGACGAGCGTGTCCTCGACGCGAACACCACCGTGCCCGGGAACGTACACACCAGGCTCCACGGTGACGACGAAGCCGGGGGCGAGGATAGCAGTGCCCAGCTGCGAGACCGTCGGGGCCTCGTGGATATCGAGGCCGACGCCGTGGCCGGTGCCGTGCTCGAAACGGTCGGCCCAGCCGGCCTCGCTGATGATCTGGCGGCAGACGTCGTCCACCTCCTTGGCGCTGATGCCGGGGCGCACCGCCTGCGCGCCGGCCGCCTGCGAGGTGCTCACCACCTCGAAGATGCGGGCCAGCTCGCCCTCGGGGTCGGCGTCGACGCAGAAGGTGCGGGTCATGTCGGAGCGGTAGCCCTCGAAGGTGGCCCCGAAGTCGACCACCACGGGATCGCCCGGGGCGATGGGGCGGCCGCCGGGGTGATGGTGCGGCTTGGCCGAGTTCTCCCCCGCCGCCACGATCGTGTCGAAGGCCGTGCTCTCGGCGCCGCCCCGGCGCATGGCCGTATCGAGCTCGAGCGCGAAGTGCTCCTCGGTCACGCCCTGGCTCATGAGCGGCAACACCTCGAAGAGCGCGGCGTCGGCGATGGCGGCGGCTCGCTCCATGCGGGCGATCTCCGCCGCGTCCTTGCGCTCGCGCAGCACCTCGACCGCGCGCGAGGTGGGCACCAGGTGGTCAGGGTCGACCAGGTCGGCCCAGGCCCGCTGGCCGCTCCAGGTGATGTTGTCGGCCTCGAGCCCGATGCGGGTGTGGCCGGCGAGCACGTCGGTGGCCGCCTTGCGCTGAGCGGTCACCGGCCCGATCTCGATGTCGACCTGGGCCGCGGCGCCCGTCCCCGAGATCTGCTCGGCCGACTGGGTGCGGTAGCGCCCGTCGGTGGTGAGCAGGGCGCGGGCGCTGCTGACCGTGAGGACACCGGCCGAACCGGAGAACCCGGTGAGGTAGCGGATGTTGGGCAACGTGGTCACCACGAGCAGCGTCGACCCCGAGATCGTCGAAGCCGGCGCGCAGCCGGTCGAGGCGGCCCGTCACCGTGATCGGCGACAGGGCCGTGGTGGCGGGGGTGTAGGGGTTGAGCCGGGGCTCGGTCCTGGGCGTGGCGGAGGCCCTCGTGGTGGTCATCGGTCCTGTGCTCCCTTCAGCAGTGCGGCAACGGCATCGATGGCGAGCTCGTAGCCCAGCCCGCCGAAGCCGGCGACGACGCCGGCGGCGACCGGCGCCAGCACCGAGGTGTGGCGGAAGGGCTCGCGGGCGGCCGGGTTCGTGAGGTGGAGTTCGACGAGGGGTCCGTCGAAGGCGGCCGCCGCATCGTGCAGGGACCACGACGTATGGCTCAACGCGCCCGCGTTGACGACCAGCGCGTCGGCTCGCCCCGGGCCCCGTGCACGGCGTCGACCAGCTCGCCCTCGTGGTTGGTCTGGCGGTGCTCGAGGTCGAGCCCGTGCCGGCCCGCGGCCGCCTCGGCCCGCTTCACGTGGTCGGCCAGCGTCTCGGTGCCGTAGATCTCGGGTTCACGCTCACCCAGCAGGTTGAGGTTCGGCCCCGACAGCAGGAGGACGAGGCTCACGGTCGGGCACCCATGTCCGCCAGGGTAGCGACCACGTCCGCCGGAGCCACGCCCCGCACGGCCTCGACCCCGTCGGGCCCGTCGAGCACGAAGGTGAGGTCGTGCTGGGCCTTCTTGTCGCGCTCCATGAAGGCGACGAGCTCCTCGACCCGCGCCCCCGGCGGCAGGTCCCCGGCGAGGTCGAAACTGCCCACCACGGCGCGGTGCTCGGCCACCCGCGCCGCGTCGATCCGCCCCAGGCGCTCGGCCAGGCGGGCCGCGAAGAGGATCCCGATGGCCACCGCCTCGCCGTGGCGCAGGTCCCAGTCGGGATGCTCGTCCAGCGCGGCGGCCTCCAACGCGTGGGCCAACGTGTGGCCGTAATTGAGGATCACGCGCCGGCCACCCTCGCGCTCGTCCTCGGACACGACCGCCGCCTTGATGGCGGCGCAGCGGGCCACCTGATCCTCGATGGGCTGGTCCGCGCTGGGCCCCTCCCCCAAGAAGGCGTACTTGGCAATCTCGCCCCGCCCGCAGGCCCACTCGCGCCGCGGCAGGGTCTGCAGCGTTTCGGTGTCGCAGAGCACGGCGTGGGGCTGCCAGAACGCACCGACCAGGTTCTTGCCCTCGGGCAGGTTCACCCCGGTCTTGCCGCCGATGGCCGCGTCGACCTGGGCCAGGAGGGTGGTGGCCACGTTGAGGTAGGCGGTGCCCCGGTGATAGGTGGCGGCGGCGAACCCGGCCACGTCGGTCACGATCCCGCCGCCCACCGCGATGACCACGTCGGCCCGGGACAGGCCCGAGGCGGCGAAGCGCCGGGCCAGCGACTCCACCGTGGCCAGCGTCTTGGCCGCCTCCCCCTCGGGGATGAGGCAGACCTCGAAGGGCAGGCCGGGGTCGAGACCGTCGAGCCAGCCGGCGTCGGTGACCACCTCCTGGGTGACGACGGCCGCCAGCTTGGCCCCGGGCGGCACGAAGCGGGCCACCTCGTGGCGGGCGCCCGCCCCCACCAGGACGGGGTAGGAACGGTCGGCCAGGTCGACGGAGAGCGCGTGCACCTCAGGCGCCGGTCCAGAACGCGGTGGGGCCGCCGGTTCCGCTGGCGCCGTTCTCCACCTCGTCGATGACCAGGTCGGCGCCCACGGCGGCCAGGATGCGCTCGGCCACGTCTTCGGCCTCGAGGTCGTCGACGTCGACCACCACGTCGGCCACCTCTTCGTAGAACGGCGTCCGCGCCGCACTGAGCCGCACCATGGCCTCGGCCGGACCCTCGTCCAGCAGCGGGCGCCCGGCGCCGTCACCCACCCTGGTGGCCAGGGTCTCGGGCCGCGCCCGCAGCCACACCACGGTGCCGCTCGCTGCGATGCGGGCCCGGTTCTCCGCGCTGAGCACGGCGCCGCCGGCGACCGACACCACCGAGGGCAGCGGGTCGGCGCAGGCCCGGGCCAGCACGGTCGCCTCGGCTTGGCGGAAGGCGGCCTCGCCGTCCCGGGCGAAGAGCTCGGGCACGGTGAGCCCGGTGTCGGCCTCGACGTCGGCGTCCGAGTCGCGGTAGCGCCAGCCGAGCGCGCCGGCCAGCAGCCGGCCCGTCGTCGTCTTGCCCGCGCCCATCATCCCGACCAGCAGGATGCGCGGCGTCATCGTGCCGCGCTGCCGATGCCGTCGGGGTCCGGCGTCGCCTCGGGCTCGTTGCCCACGAATTCGCCCGCGCCCGGTGCCCGCCGGCCCACCGCGGCCGACGGCGTCGACCCCAGCGCGTCGGCGTACCCGTCGCGGTTGCGCACGATCTCGGCCAGCGAGTCGCCACCGAATTTGCGCAGCGCCTCGTTGGCCAGGACGAGCGCCATCATCGACTCTGCTACGACACCCATGGCGGGCACCGCCGTGGTGTCGGTGCGCTCGCGGAAGCTGTGCGTCGATTCCTTCGTCACCACGTCGACCGTCTGGAGCACGGGTCGGTTCAAGGTGGCCAGCGGCTTCATGGCCACCCGGGCCACCACCAGCGCGCCGTTCGAGATCCCGCCCTCGATCCCGCCCGCCCGGTCCGTCGACCGGACGTACCCCTGCGTCTGGTCGTAGAGGATGGCGTCGTGGGCCTCCGAGCCGCGCCGGCCCGCGTTCTCCCACCCTTCGCCGATTTCGACCGCCTTCACCGCCTGGATCGACATGAGGGCCTGAGCCAGGTTGGCGTCGAGCTTGCGGTCCCACTGCACGTGACTCCCCAACCCGACGGGCACGCCGTAGGCCAGCACCTCGGCCACGCCGCCCAGCGAGTCGCCGGCCTTGCCGGCCGCCTTCACGGCGGCGATCATCGCCTCCTCGGCCGCCGGGTCGAAGCAGCGCACGGCGCTCTCGTCGACCCGGTCCAGGTCGGCGGGTCGCGGGCGCGGGCTGTCCGGTCCCGTCGCCGCTTCCCCCAGCCGCACGATGTGGCTCACGATCGACACCCCGAGGTGGCTCAGCAGCAGCTTGGCCAGCGTCCCCGCCGCCACCCGGGCCGCCGTTTCCCGGGCCGAGGCCCGCTCGAGGACGTCGCGGGCGTCGTCGAAGCCGTACTTGAGCATCCCGGGCAGGTCGGCGTGGCCGGGCCGGGGCTGAGTGAGCACCTTGTCCGGCGCACCAGGGCCCGGGGACATCTCTTCGGTCCACTTGGGCCACTCGCTGTTGGCGATCTCGATGGCCACCGGCGAGCCGAGCGTGCGCCCGTGGCGGATGCCACCGACCAGGGTGATCTCGTCGGCCTCGAAGCGCATGCGAGGGCCGCGCCCGTAGCCGAGCCGGCGTCGGGCCAACTCGTGGCCGACGTCGGACGCTTCGACCGGCAGGCCTGCGGGCAATCCTTCCACCACGACCACCAGGGCCTTGCCATGGGATTCCCCCGCGGTCAAGAAGCGCAGCACGGGTCAACGCTACCGGACGGCCTGCGCGCCCCTTCAGCTCGGACGCGCCTCATCGGCGGTTTGGGCCGGGGCGGCCCGCGGCGTGTCCGGGTGCGGAGCGGCACGCGCCCGGGGGCGGAGCTCAGGAGTAGAAGGGGTTCTCGCCGCTGCCGTGATCGGTGACGTCGAGCACCTTGGTGAGCTCGGGAACTTCTTCGAGCAGCGTGGTCTCGATCCCCTGACGCAACGTCATCTGCGACATGGCACAGCCCTGGCACCCGCCGGACAGGCGCAGGTAGGCCGTCCCGTCCTCCTCGTTGAGGGCGACCAGGTCGGCCCGCCCGCCGTGGCTGGCGATCGAAGGGTTGACCGCCTGCTCGAGGACGGCCATCACCCGGGTGGCCAGCGGCCCGGCGATGCCCTTGGCCAGGATCTCGGGCGGCACCCCCGGGTTGGCCTCCTCGACACTGGGCGTGTTGGGGTTGACGAGGACGAGCCCGCCGCCGCCATCTTCGGACCACTCGAGCCGGGCCCCCCGCAGGCGGTCGACACTGGCCTCGGGCACGATCACCACGAGCTCGTCGTGCTGGTGTCGGGCGTCGCCCTCGCCGGCGTCGGAGACGGCCTGGAAGTAGAGGTCGTAGACGAACGAGCCCTCCTGCACGCCGCGCACCTCGAGCCACAGGGCAAGCGAGCCCGGGTCGGGTTCCTGCCCGATCGCATCCTTGACGATCCCGAACGCCTCTGGCGTCAGCGTCACGACAGGGGTGGTGGTCTGGAGGTCTTCTGTGGTCGTTGCCATGCCGGCAAGTCTACGGGGCTGGTCGGGTCACCCTGTCCGCACGGCCCGAAAATCTGGACGGCCCGAAAATCTGGACGGCCCGAAAATCTGGACGGCCCGAAAATCTGGACGGCCCGCTGCGCCGCCTCGTGACGGACTCCCCCCGGCAGCCTCCCACCGGTCCGCCGGGCTGCCTCGTCGGACCGTCTCGATCGGGCCTTGTCGGCTCCCATCTCGACGTCCCGGCGCGGAAACCCCAGGCGGCCAACTGCGGGGCACGTGCGGGCCAGACGTGCGGGCACGGACGCGGGCCGGATGGTGTCGCCCGCGAGTCACGAGGAACGGAGGTGCACGTTGTATCGTCGCTCGTCATGGAGCGTGAACCCATCGATCCGCACGAGTGGCTGAGCTTCGAGGACGACGAAGAGGAGCGGACGTGGGTCTTCGACGCCACGTTCCTCACGAGCAACTGGACCTGCATCTTCGGCAACGGCTGCCAGGGCGTGCTCACCGGGCCGGCGCCCGAGCTCGTGCAGGGGTGCTGCAGCTACGGCGCCCACCTGGTCGACAAGAAGGACGCGCGGCGGGTCGAGAAGGCGGCGGCAACCCTGACCCCCGAGGAGTGGCAGAACCACGGCAAGAAGAAGAACGTGATTGAGGTCAACAAGCACGGCGAGACCGTGACCAAGCTCCTCGGCGACGCCTGCATCTTCTTGAACAAACCGGATTTCGCCGCCGGCGCGGGCTGCGCCTTCCACATCGCCGCGGCGCGTCGAGGCGTCAACTTCATGACGCTCAAGCCAGAAGTCTGCTGGCAACTCCCCTTACGGCGCGAGGACCAGGTCGACGACGAGGAGGGCCACGTCACCTCGGTCGTGCGCCAGTGGGACCGGCGCCACTGGGGCAAGGGCGGGCGCGAGTTCCACTGGTGGTGCACCGAGGCGCCCGACGCCTTCGTGGGAACCAAGCCCGTGTACCAGGAGATGGAGGCCGAGCTCACCGAAATGGTGGGGGCCAAGGTCTATCGGGAGATGGTCTCGCTGCTCGACGAACGGGCTCGGCTGCGCAAGAAGGGCGTGCCGCTCCCCCACCCGGCCGTGCGACGACGCTCCGACAAGGAGACGGCTTCGGTCGGTGCCGTGGAGGGACAGGTGGAGGGATCCGAGCCGGGCGGCTGAGGAGGCGCGCTCGCGCCACTGCCGATCAGGCTGGGCGGATGATCGGCTGAAACGGCAGATCAGTCGTTGAGCGGATCATCGTCGGAGGTGGACGTCGAGGGCATGGAACCGAGGATGCGGTCGTACTTGTCCTCTTCGGCCATGCACCACGACGCGTGCACGTCGTCCGGCTCAGCCCCGCACTCGACGCATTTCCCTGTCGACTCCGTGGAAGATCGTTTCAGGCTTCGCGCTTCCTCGAAGCGCCGATGGCGTCCCTTTTTCACGAGAACTCCTTGTCACACCCGGTCCGCGCCAACCCATCCCGCCCCATGGCCAGACCGCACGGGCCTTTCCGACCGCTCGACAGTGTAGTGGCTGGCGGGCCCCCCTCCGCCCTCTCCCAGCTCAGAGGAGTTGCGCGGTGGCCTGGACTCGGTCCTCGAAGCCCCGGATGTCGTTGACCCCTTCGGGTCCGACCCGGAGCACCTGCCAGCGCTCCCCTTCTCCCTCGAGGTGCATCCCGACCAACACGGCGTTGCCGTGCACCTCGACCTCGGTGACGGTCGACACACGGCGCCCGGCCTCGCGCCCCTTCGAGTACCACTTCAGTACCTGTTTTCGATTCTGACAGGGCGGCGTGGCATCGTCCGGCGGGCCCCAGTGCACGTCCGGGCTGAGCAGCTCGGCGAAGCGTTCCACCTCATTGCTCTCGAGTGCCTCGCGGACATGCGCCGCCACGAGCTCGGCCGTCACGGGCTTGGTGATGTGGGACAGGCCGTCATTCACTGCGCTCCATTCCACCATCTACGCTGAGCGCCGTGCCTGCGGCGTTCGATCCCCAGGAGATGGTGGCCCGCTTCCGGCAGCGGGCCGAGGCGGTGCGGACGTGGGGCATGCCACCGATCGAGGGGCCCGAGCGGGTGCGCTTTCGTGAGCAGGCCCAGCGCGATTTCGCGGATTACGCCATGATCGGTGACGCCGAAGCCGAGCTGGTCGACGGCATCTTGACGTTGCGCATCGACCTGCGGCCCAAACCGGCGCCCGGGGACGGAGAAGGCCAGGGCGACGCGCTGGACGGAGCCAGGCCGAGGAGCGGCCCTAGCCGCCGTAGTGCATGCGGGTGTCCTCCATGCGGAGGACCTCGGCCGCGGCGGGTTCGCCTCCCACCTCGGTCACCTCGCCGATGTAGAGGTCGTGGCTGCCCAGTTCGTCGACCCGCTCGAGACGGCACAGCAGATAGGCCGCCTTCGAGGCCAGGACAGGCACGCGCCCGGGACCGACCTCCACGACGGCATGGCCGCTCATGGACGTCACCGTCCCGTCGGGTGCCCGCTCCACCTCGACCACCGGCTTGACGAAGCGCCGCACCACATCGCGGTCGGCGCGGGCCAGGACGGTCAGGGTGAAGCCCCCAGCGGCGCGGACGAGGCGGGCGGTGACCGACTCGTGCTCGAGGGCGACGGCGACCAGCTTGGGCTCCATGGAGACCTGGACGACGAGGTTGGCCGTCATGAGGTTGACCTCGTCGCCGGAACGACTGCCGACGAGGTACAAGCCGGTGGTGAGGCTCCAGAGCACCCGGCGGCGGTGGCGGTCGAACTCGTCGGCCTCGGTTTCGGGCGTGGCGGCGTCGGAAGGTCGGGACGACGGTGGCGTCGGCGGTGTCATCCGAAGATGCCCCCGATGCCGGAGTTGCCGCTGTTGCCCGACGTTGTGGTCGTCACCGGCGCCGTGCCGGTGATCCGGCGGATGCGCTGGAGGACCTCGTCGTAGAGAGCGTCGGCCTTGATGCCCTCGCGCTCGGACTTGGTGAGCAGCGTCTGGTTGGTGGCGCCCGAGTTGTAGCAGTCGTTCCCGGCCGTCGCCTTCGAGGCCATAGGCCTTGGTCAGCAGATCGGTGACGGTGGGATCGGGCGAGGGCAGCGAGCTATTCGCCATCTCGGCATCGTTGATCATGGTGCTGCAGGCAGCGTGGAGCGCGCCGGCGCCGTTGGGCGCCACCTTGGCGATGCGGGCGTTGTCGGCGACCAGGGTCCCGATGTTGGCGCCGAAGCTGGTGCCGCTGACCCAGACCGACATGCGGTGGGCGGCCGAACCCTGCTGGTCCGCCCCGGCGCACGAGGTCAGGACCGAGAGCGGATCCGAGCATGACGAACAACAGGACGAGGGTCGTGGTCCGGTAGCGCCGGCGTCGGTCCATGCCGGCGGATCAGGTGGCCCGGACGATGTGGACGTCGCGCTGGCCCTTGCGCAGCACGACGTAGCGGTCGTGCAGCAGGTCGGACGGGCCCAGGGTGCGGGCGGCGTCGCGTCTGCTGCACGTTGTTGACGTAGGCACCACCCTGCGTCGATGGTGCGCCGGGCTTCGCTCCGCGACTTGGCCAGGCCGGTGCGCTCGAGCAGATCGACCAGCCCGAGGCCGCCGTCGACCAGCTCGGCCCGGCCGAGCTCGGTCGTCGGCGCGTCCTCCGTCACGGCGAGCAGCATGTCCTCGGACAGGCCGGCGATCTCCTCGCTGAAGAGCGCAGCCGAGGCCTCCTCGCACCTGGACACCTCGGCCTCCCCGTGCACCATCGCCACCACCGCACGGGCGAGGGCCTTTTGGGCCTGGCGGCGCTCCGGGTGCGTCGCCGTGTCCGAGTCCAGTTGGGAGATTGCGTCGTGATCCAAGAAGGAGAAGAACCGCAACAGCTGGCCGACCTGTTCGTCGGGCGTGTTGACGAAGAACTGGTACATGGCGAAGGGGCTGGTGCGCTGCGCATCGAGCCAGACCGTGCCGCTCTCGGTCTTGCCGTACTTGGTGCCGTCGGGCTTGAGGACGAGCGGGGTGGTGAGCCCGTAGGCCTCGTCGCCGCAGACCTTGCGGATGAGCTCGACCCCCATGGTGATGTTGCCCCACTGGTCGCTGCCGCCGATCTGCAGGTCGCAGCCGTGGTCCTCGTGCAGACGCAGGAAGTCGTAGGCCTGGAGGAGCATGTAGCTGAACTCGGTGTAGCTGATGCCCTGGTCCGGTCGCTCGAAGCGCGTCTTGACCGACTCCTTGCCCACCATCTGGTTGACCGTGAAGTGCTTGCCCACGTCGCGCAGGAACTCGAGGGTGGAGAGTGTGGCCAACCAGTCGGCGTTGTTGAGGAGCAAGGCCTGGTCGAGATCGAGGAACTGGCCCAGCTGGGGACGGACCCTCTCGAGGTAGGCCTCGATGGTCTCGAGGTCGAGGAGCTGGCGCTCACTCTGCTTGCCGCCCGGGTCGCCGATCATGGCGGTGCCCCCGCCGGCGAGGGAGATGGGGCGGTGCCCACCCTCTTGGAAGCGGCGCAGCGTGCAGAGCTGGAGGAGATTGCCCACGTGGAGGCTGTCGGCGCTCGGGTCGAAGCCGGCGTAGAGCGTGATGGGGGCGCTCGGGTCGTCGAGGCGCTTCGGGAGATCGGGGTCGGTCACCTGGTGGATCAGGCCGCGGAAGGCGAGGTCCTCCGAAAGGGTGGGCATGCCTTTGATGCTGCCATACGCAGGTAGGTTGGTTGGCCGCATGGTGCTCGGCGCTGGGTTCTCGGACACGGTGCCTCCGTTGCCCATGGAGGGGTCGTTACCGCCGGACCTCCAGGGGATGCTCTACCGGGTGGGGCCCGGCGGCGGCGGGACGGCGGCGGGCGACCCGGCCGGGGTGCGCTGCACGCCGTGGAGCTGCGCGACGGACAGGCGGTGTCGTACCTGCGGGTCGACTCGCCGGCGGACGCCGGTGTCTTCTGGCACGCCGGCTCGGTGCTGGCGCTGCCCGAGGCGGGCCTGCCGTCGCAGTACTCCCGCCTGCTGGCGCCCGAGGAGTTCGGCGGCGGCCTGACCGTGCCCATCGCCTCGCACGTGCACCGGGTGGCGTCGGACGGGGCTCGGGTGCTCTTCTCGGTGGACGACGGGGTGGGCGTGGGACAGGCTCGGCGCGGGCGTCGGCGCTGACGGCGGCGACGGCGAGATCTGGTTGCGCCTGGGCGAATGGGACGCCGGCGGGGGCCTGCGCACTGCGCAGTCGGTTGCGCTCGAGCGGGCCACGTGGCAGCACGACATCGGAGTGACCGAGGGCCATGTGGTGTTCATCGAGTCGCCGACTCGGCGGCTCGAGGGGCGGCGTGGTGCGGCGGCGGTGGCGGTGGCGGTGGCGGTGGCGTGGTCGGCGATGGCGGCGGGGGCGACGTCGGCTCTGCGGTGACGTCCGACCCGGCGGTGCCGTTCGGGTGGGTGCCCGGCGCGGAAGGGTGGGTCGGCGTGGTCCCGCGGGGCGGCGACGGCTCGCTGGTGCGCTGGTTCCGCGTCGACCCGTGTCTGGTCACCCATGTGCTCGGTGCGTGGGAAGAGGGCGCGGTCGGCCCCGAGGGCCGGACGCGCGAGGCGGGTGCATCGGACGACCTTCCCGACATGGCGCTGTTCGTGTGCCGCTACGACGTCCCAGAACCGGGCCAAGCTGGTCGATCTGGCGGCCTCGGTGGTGGGACCGGCGGGATCGGCCGGACGCCGATCGGCGGGAGCCTGGCCGTCTCGAGCGGTGGCGGCTCGTGGGGGATCGGCTCGAGCGCCAGCAGTTGGACGACCGGCGGGTGGAGTATCCACGGATGGACCAGACCTGTGAGGGCCAGGTCTTCCGGTACGGCTACGCCGTCGAGCTGGTGGCGACGCCCGGGACCTCGAGGTTCGACCTCAGGGTCAGGCTCGACTTCAGGTTCAGGGTTGGTTCAGGGTTCGAGTCGGGGTCGGCACTCTCGCGGTTCTGATGCGAAGGGCCCTGGTCCACTCGGCCGGACTCTTGAAGTTCGACCTCGACCGGGACGAGGTGGCCTCGTGGAGCCCCGGGAAGGGAGGCGGGTGAGCGAGCCGATCTTCGTGCGGTCCGTCGAGGGCCACAGCGACGAGGAGGGTTGGCTCCTGACCGTGGTCGACGATCCCGACCGGGGCGCGAGCGACCTCTACGTGCTCGACGCCTCCTCCTTCGGCCGGCGCTCACCCGAGGCGGTGATTCACCTGCCCGAGCGGCTGCCGTTCCGGAGTCACGGGAATGGGTGCCGGCCGACCGCTATCGCTGAGGAGGCCTCTCCGACCTTGTGGCCGTCAGCCGAGCATTGCCTGATTGCGTTCGTCGCATTCACGCCAGGTCATTCGCAGTCTGAAGTTCATCCTTGAGGATCGGGTGTCGGGCTGATGTCGGCACGCACGGTCGCTTGCCGCCTGCGCTCTGCGACGGTCGTCACTTCGACGCGTGTTCTCGCCGCTCGTGTTCGGCATTCCATCGGTGGTCCGCGCGGTGGCTGCGCACATTCATTGCGTTCTCGCCCGCAGTGCTCGCCATTTGTGCGTGCATATGTTTGCATAGCAACTCGAACGCGAGCACGAAGGAGGTGCACACATGAAGTTGTCGACAAACGATCAGAAGCCAATGCTGTGCGCCCCTGCCGCCGCGGGCAATCACGCTCTGCTGGGCTAACCAGCATCGAGTTCGCGGCGAGCGCTCCGGCGCCCCGCTTCTTCACACTTTCGGGCCATCGGCTCTGCCGCGCCCACGCCCTTTGTTACACCGCCCGTACATACTTCTTCTCTGTTCTCAAGGAGCAACAATGCACCCCGAACTACTCCGAGCCCTCGCCAAAGCCAGACACGAGGATCTCCTCTCTGCACGACGCAGCCGAGGTCAACCACGTGTCCATCACGATGAGAAATCACCGCGGTTCTCCCGTTCACGACAGCGCGTGGGATCGCTGCTCATTTGGGCAGGTGCGCGGGTGATCGGCGACGGACGAGCCACGCTCGAGCTCTCGCACAAATAACCATCACGACCGTTTTCAGAGTGTCGGTCCGGCCTACCGAGTGATCTTCCACTCGAATCTCGGCGCCTCCCGAACATCGGGGCGACCGTTCTTTGTGTATGACATCGAAAACCCTCCGAGACGGACCTCGACCTGAGACGGTGTCGAGAAGAACCGAGTCGCTGATTGCCAGCGTGGCGCAGCACCACAAGGCGATCTCGGCCCACCAGAGTCAGCTGCTCAACGCCATCGTGGAGCTCGATCGGCGTAAAGCCTGGAGGGTCGACGGCTCCTCCTCGATGGTGGCCTGGCTGACCCTGCGCTGCGGCGTGTCGGCCAGCACTGCACGAGAATGGGTCTCGGCGGCGGCCAAGCTGCAGCGACTGCCCAAGATCTCCGATGCCCTCTCGAAGGGAAAGCTCTCGTTCGATCAGGTCAAGCCACTCGTCGAGGTGGCGAAACCAGAGACGGACGCCTAGCTGGCCGAGCAAGCCACCCATTGGTCGGCCAAGCAGGTCCGTGAGCTCGCCATCGCCTCACGCAATCAATCCGACCAGCAGGCCACCGGCTTCTACGCCCGTCGATTCCTCCGCTTCGACGATCGACGGCGCAGCCTCACGGGCGTCCTCCCCGTCGACCAGTACGCCGTCGTGAAGAGCGCCTTGGTCGACCGAGCCTCACGGCGGGTACGGGAGAACACACCGTTCGATCAGCGCATGGCCGACGCCTTGGTGGCGGTGTGCAAGGGCGACGCAGGAGGCCGACGACGGGCGCGGCCGAGCCGGGGGCATGCGGCGCAATCGCCCGACGATGGTCGTCCACGCCGATTTCTCGTTCCTCGCCGGCGGTCCCGGAACAGCCGAACTCGACGTGCTCGGTCCGGTCTCCACCGAGGTGGCGCGGCGTCTGGCCTGCGACTCCAAGATCTTCGTCTCCGGCGACGGACCAGACGGTCGCTCCCTCAACCTGGGCCGCACCCAGAGGGACCCGACGGACGCGCAACGAATCGTCATCCGCCGGCGAGACAAGGGATGCCGGTTCCCCGGATGCACCCATGTCGAGTTCACGGACGTCCACCACGTCCGGCACTGGGTCGACGGTGGGCCGACCGACCTCGACAACCTGGTCGAGTTGTGCGACCAGCACCACCGGGCCGTGCACGAGCTCGGATGGAGGGTCTCGGGCGACGCCAATGTGGAGCTGACGTTCCGAAGTCCCACGGGCCGCATCAGCACGTCGACTCCCTCGCCGGCGTTTACCCAAGCTCGCGACGGACCGCCTGATTGATCGCATCGTGCAGGGCGACGTTCTCCGTCTCGTCCCGGCACCCGGACATGGATCACGGCAGGAGCAGGCTGGTCCAGGGCGGCCTTCAACTCGTCCACCGTCGTGACTTCGTGCACGGTGCAGACCGAACCCGCGCGCCACCGCAGCGATGTCACTACGCGGCGGCGTTCCGAAGAGGCGCTCGAAGACCTCAGGTTCGAGCGCGCCCGCCTGGGGCAGGAACGAGAAGATCCCTCCCCCGCCGTTGTCGACGACGACGAACGTGCATGGAGCGGCATGGTCGAGGTTGACCAAGCCTGAGACGTCGTGCAGGAAGGCCAAGTCCCCCATGAGGGCGATGGTCGAGCCCGTGTCGAGCGGCCGCGGCCACACCCAGAGCCGTCGAGACGACGCCGTCGATGCCGTTGGCACCGCGGTTGGCCAGTACGCGGGGTGGCGACGGCTGCGGCGCCGCATACCACTCGAGATCTCGGATGGGCATGGACGCCGCCACGACCACGGTGGCGCCGCTGTCTGGCCGCATGGGCGTAGATCGGCCGCGCCACGTGGGGCTCGCTCAGCTCGTCGGCCAGCGTCGCGTCGATGGCGGCCTGCGCTGCGTCCTCCATGGCTCGCCACGAGGCCAACCACGCCGGGTCACCGGGCTGCGCCGACTCGATCGCCGCAGCCAGCCATTCGTCGACGTCGCAGTGATGGAACTCGGTGGCCACCCGCGTCGGGTCGGTCCATTGGCGCCAGGGGTCGACGACGACGACCCGCGCCCCTTTGTCCGCGCCCCGGGAGACGTACTCGCCAAGGCCTTCGAGAGCCACGGCGACCCCAGGAGCAGCACGGTCTGGGGCAGGGGCGGTTCGGTCCGGACGATGGCATCGGCTGCGGCGATGGTTCCCGGGTAACGGCAGCCCGACCGGGGATCGGCCAACACCGGCCACTCGAGGCGCTCGGCCAGAGCCTGGACGAGCGTGACGTCAGGCGGCTCGGGAGTCAGGCCGCCGGCGACGATGATGCCGCTGCCCCCGAGGGGCGCCAGATCAGGAGCGGGTGAGCCGCGTGCGCCCGGCGGAGGCGGTCGTCGGGCCAGGTCGGTCGGGCAGATCGTCTGGGGTGCCGGTCAACGGTTCGCGGAAGGCCAGATTGAGATGGACCGGACCGGGACCGGCTGGCCCGCCGGACGCTTCCCAGTAGGCCCGGGCGGCCAGGGGCCGCCAGACCTGCGCCTGTTCGGGCATCGGCACGCCCGGGTTGGACGACCAACGCGTCGCCGTCGTGAACAACCCGACCTGGTCGATGGTCTGGGGCGCTCCCGTATCGAGCAGTTCGGGCGGCCGGTCGGCCGTACACACGATCAGAGGCACCCGGGCGTGGTGAGCCTCAACCACCGCCGGGTGCAGTTCGGCCGACGCGGTGCCGCTGGTGACGCAGATGACGGTGGGTCGCCCCGTCGCCAGGGCAAGCCCGACGGCGAAGAAGCCGGCACTGCGCTCGTCGAGACGCACGTGCACCTTGAACCGAGCGGCGAGCGCGAGCGCCAGAGGGGTGGAGCGTGAGCCTGGGCAGATGACCGCATCGGTGACACCACAGCGAACCCATTCGTCGACCAGGGTGGCGCTGAACGTGGCCTGTACGCTCACCGGTCGTGCCACTCCATGTCGAGGTACGCGGCTCGGGCCCGCCGCTGGTGGCGCTGCACGGCTTCACCCAGACGGGTCGGCTCTGGGGCGCCTTCGGCGAGCTGCTCGAGAAGGACTTCACGCGTGGTGGCCGTCGACCTCCCGGGACACGGCGGCTCGGGCGACGTGCGCGCCGATCTGCCGACCACCGCTGCGCCTGGTCGCTGAAGCGGTACGGGGCGTTCTCGGGGACGAGCCCTGTGACCTGATCGGCTACTCGCTCGGCGCGCGCTCGCCCTCGCACGTCGCGCCTGGAGTCGACCTGGCCCTCGGCCACGCTGGTGTTCATCGGGGTGACGGCGGGCATCGAGGACGACGGACCTGCGGGCGCGACGCCGTCCGGCCGACGAGGCCATGGCGGACCAGCTCGAGGCCTCGGGCGACGTGGAGGCGTTCATCGATCGCTGGCTCAGCGGCCCGATGTTCAACCGGCTGCCGGAGACGGGTGCGGCCGACCGGAGCGAGCGCCTGCGCAACACGGCGAGGGCCTGGCCTCGAGCCTGCGCCTCTGCGGAACGGGCACCCAGGTGCCGCTCGTGGGACCGCCTGGCTCGCTCTGCCGCCCGGTCCTGGCCTTGGCGGGGACAGACGACGTCCGCTTCGCCGGCCATGCCGTGCGCCTGGCCCGCCTTGCCCCGCACGGCGTGGCCTCGCTGGTCCCCGGTGGCGGACACGCCGCCCACCTTGCCCAGCCCGCGCCAGTCGGCGCGGCTGGTGTCGCATTGGCTCGCGCCGTCGATCCCCGTTGAGCCTTCGAGTCACAGGAGCACACCGAGGGCCAGCAGCAGACCGCCCACGATCTGCAGACGAGCCGTGTCCCCCGAGCATGGGCAGGAGTTCCCGGCCCTGCTTGTCGCTCAGGGCCAGGCGTACGGGAGCGACGGCGAGGGGGACGGCGGCCAGGGCGATCAGCGCCCACGCCTCGTAGTGAGCCACGATGCCGACGCCCACGCGCCGCGGCCATCAGCGGCCGGTGTAGAGCAGACCGGCGCCATGTCGCCCGAGGCGTACGGCCAGGGTCTTCTTTCCCGCTTCGGTGTCCGTCTCGAGGTCGCGCAGGTTGTTGGCCTCCAGGAGGGCCGCCGCCAGGAGTCCCACGGGCACACCGGCCCAGAGCGCGAAGGCCCAGTCGAAGGAATAGGCGAAGAGGTGGCCAGCGAGGGAGATGGTGAACGGAGCGTGCTGGACGTAGGCCGAGCCGGCGGTCGCCACCAGTCCGAAGAACACGAAGACGAACACCTCACCGAACCCCAGGTAGCCATAGGGCCGAGGACCACCGGTGTAGGCCCATCCGGCGAGCCCGCAGACCAGCGCCGAGAGGGATGAACCACCAAGTCACCCTGGCCGCCAGGATCAGCCCGGCGATCCCGGCCACGCCGAAGGCGAGCAGCGCGGCCAGCTTGACCTGGCGCACCGTGGCCAGCTTGCCCGCCACCAGCCGTACCGGACCCACCCGATGCTCGTCGGTCCCCCGCACGCCGTCGGCGTAGTCGTTGACGTAGTTGGTCCCGATCTGGATGCCGAGAGCGACCACCAGTGCCAGGAGGGCGTTGAGCCAGTTCAGCTCGCGCACGAAGGACGCACACACGGCGGCATGACAGGAGCTCGTGCCGAGGCGTGCGTGAGCAGGAAGCGGCCGCTCGACTGGTACCCGACGGCCGTGCCGACCAGCACGGGGACGACCGCAGCGGGAAGTGTGCGCGGGCGCGCGCCGGCCACCCACAGCTTCAACGGTGGGTTCACGGACGGCGGGGAAACCGGGAGAAGTCCGGAGCTCGGTGCTCGACGAAGGCGTTCCGACCTTCTTGCCCTTCCTCGGTCATGTAGAAGAGCATCGTCGCGTCGCCGGCCAGCTGCTGCACGCCGGCCAGGCCGTCATCCGCGGCGTTCATGCCCGCCTTGATCATGCGGAGCGCGATGGGCGACAGGGTCAGCATCTGGCGGCACCACGCCACGGTCTCCCGTCTCCAGGTCGTCCAGGGGCACGACCGCGTTGACCAGCCCCCAGTCGAGCGCCTGCGCGGCGTCGTACTGGCGACACAGGAACCACACTTCCTTGGCCCGCTTGAGGCCGATGGTCCGGGCCAGGATGGAGGACCCGTAGCCGCCGTCGAAGCTGCCCACCTTCGGCCCCGTCTGACCGAACCGGGCGTTGTCCGCCGCGATCGACAGGTCACAGACGAGGTGGAGGATGTGGCCGCCGCCGATGGCGTACCCGGCCACCATGGCCACGATGGGCTTGGGGATCCGGCGCATCAGGACTTGGAGATCGAGCACGTTGAGCCGCCCGATCCCCCGCTCGGCCACCGTGTCGTCGCCCATGTATCCGTCGTCGCCGCGGATCTTCTGGTCGCCGCCCGAGCAGAAGGCGTCGGGTCCCTCGCCGCAGAGGATGATGACGCCCGACGTCGGGGTCATCGCGCGCCATCGTGAAGGCGTCGGTCAGTTCGAAGAGGGTCTGGGGCCGGAAGGCGTTGCGGCGCTCAGGCCGGCAGATGGTGAGCTTGGCGATGCCCTCGGCGACCTCGTATCGGATGTCCTTGAAGGCGCCGCGTTCCTGGAACTCGGGGAGCGGCAGGCGCCGTAGCTCGTCGAGAGGATCGTGGGGCTTTCCAGTGATGACGGTCTGCACGGCGCCCTACGCTACTGGCCAGTGCCAGAACTCGTTGCACTCGACCTCCCTGGTGGGATGGGGTTTGTGGACGCCCTCCGGGCGATCTGGGACACCGGAGATGCGGCGGCGCCGCTCGACCCCAGGCTGCCCCCGGTCGCCAAGCGGCTCCTGCTCGAAGCACTGCGGCCGACTCGCATCGTGGGCTCGGACGGCGAGCAACGCAAGCTGGCGGACGGGCTGCCCGGTCGAGGCGGGCGACGCGCTGGTGGTGGCGACCTCGGGGACCTCGGGCCAGCCCAAGGGCGTCGTGCTCACGCACGAGGCCGTGGCTGCGTCCGCCGCGGGCGACCTCGCCGCCTGGCCGTCGACCCCGCACGTCACACGTGGCTTGCCTGCCTCCCCCTGGCCCACATCGGAGGGCTCTCCGTGGTGACCCGTTCCATCGTCTGGGACTCCACTGGTGGTCATGCCCGGCTTCGAGGCCGACGACGTCGAGGCGGCGGGCCGAGCCGGGCGGGCCACCCACGTCTCGCTGGTCGCGACCGCACTGCAGCGGGTCGACCCATCAGTGTTCGAATGCATCCTGCTCGGAGGAAGCAAGCCTCCAGCCGAGCTGCCTCCCAATGCCGTGACGACCTATGGCATGACCGAGACCGGATCGGGCGTGGTCTACGACGGGACACCCTCGAGGGGGTCGAGTTGGCGTTCCGCAACTCCGGCGGCTCGACCACGCCGGGCGCCGCGGAGGGCGAGTCCTCGTCCGGGCCCCGATGCTGTTCCGTTGCTACCGCGACGGCGCCACGGGTCGGGTCAAAGGTCCGGACGGACTCGCCTCGTGGTTCGCCACCGGCGACGGCGGCGCGTTGGGGCCGACGGCCGTCTGTCCGTCTCCGGCCGGCTGGCGGACGTCATCACCACAGGGGCGGAGCAGGTCTGGCCCGACAGCGTCGAGCGCGCCCTGATCTCCCACCCGGCCGTGGCCGAGGTCGCCGTCTGGAAGCGGCCCGATGCCGAATGGGGCGAGCGGGTGGTGGCGTGGGTCGTCCCGACGGACGACCCGCCGACCCTCGAAGAGCTACGCGAGATCGTTGCCGAGGCCGTCGCCCCCTGGGCGGCGCCCAGGGAGCTCGTGATCGTTGATGACTTGCCCCGCACGGCGGCCGGCAAGGTCAGGCGTCGGGCGCTCGAGACGCACCAGCCCTAATCCGTCGCGTCCCCCACGTGCCTGACCTGAGGGCCGCACCGAGTCGCTCGAGCTTGTCCGGGTTCGACACCACCCGCACGGCCACGATCGTCCCGTCCATGATGTCGAGGACCATGGCCGAAACTACGGCGTCGCCGTTCATGAAGACGGTGGCCGGTTGTCCGTTGAGGATGCGGCCATGGGGCACGCCCTCAACCTTCTTGGCGACGTGCAACAGGAATCGGGAGCTGCGCTGAGGACCAACCACCGGCCGCACGGCGGCGCGAACTTTGCCCCCGCCGTCGGTCCAGACCACGACGTCCTCTGAGAGCATCTCGAGCAGTCCCGAGAGGTCGCCGCTTGCGCACGCCATCAGGAAACGATCTGTGAGCTCCCGGCCGTGCTGCAGATCGCCGTCGAAACGCTGACGGCGCATCTCGATGCGCTGGCGGGCCCGCGCGGCAAGCTGGCGACAGGCGGCGCAGACCTGCCCAGCGAGCGAGCCACTTCCTCGAACGAGTAACCGAAGATGTCGTGGAGCAGATAGGAAGCCCGCTCGAGGGAGTCAGCTCCTCGAGCAGGACGAGGAAGGCCAACGAGAGGGAGTCCGCCTGCTCCACCGCGGACGTTTCGTCCATCACCACCGGTTCAGGCAACCACGGTCCCGCGTAGGACACCCGCTTGGCGTGGGCCGACTCGAGCTGGTCGATGCACAACCGGGTGACGATGGTGACGAGGTAGGCCCGCACCGACCGGACCGGTTCGTCACCCCGGCGCAGCCAGCGGATGGAGGCCTCCTGCACGATGTCCTCGGCGTCGGCGGCGCTCCCGAGCATCCGGTACGCAATGCCGAAGAGCAGCGAGCGCCACTCCTCGAACGTGGCCGCGTCGGCCTCGGCGTCACGCAACGGCGCATGGACCAGGACGCGGCTTTGTCGGCGAATGTCAGCGGGATCTCACAGGACTCCGAGAATCCCTGGCTGTGCAGGCCCAGTCCGGCATTGAAGCGCGACCGCAGGTTCTCGAGTGCGACCCAGGCGGCGAGTTCGACGATCTCTGCGTCGCTGAACACCGCCCGCAGCCGGGCGGCCAGCTCGTCGGATACCTCTGCCGGGCTGCCCGAGGCCTTCTCGGCGTATTCGAGCACGGCTCGCTCTCTCTGGTCGAACAGCTCGCTGTCCCGCCACTGGCCCACGGCACGGACCTTGGCCGGATCGATGCCCTCGTTCATGCCCTCGTAGTAGCCGTAGTCGATGCACCAGGAGCAACCGATGGTGGCTGCGGCCATCTGGATCGCCAGCCAGCGCAGGGTCGGGTCGAGCTTCTTCAAGCCCATCTGGACGGTCGTCTCGAGTGCTCCCATGGAAACCAGGACGCCCGAATGGTGCGCGGCGCGCCCATGGGCTCGACCATTCTGCCGAACCGGCGCTTGGCGTACCGGAACGAGAGTCGGGGGATGATGCCCTTGGGCTCTTCGACCAACTCGATGTGTGCCACGTCATGCAACCTTTCGCTCGGAGTTCTGTCTTCAACACCAAGAGACGGGGCGGCAGGCCGCGAAGTGTGACAAGGGGTCAGCCGACACCGCCCGACGGCCGATTGACCGTGCCCCCGTCGACCACGAACGTCTGACCGGTGATCCACGAGGCCGCGTCGGACGCCAGGAACAGGGCCGCGGTAGCGATGTCATCGGGCAGGCCCAGCCGGCGCAGTGGGATGCGCCCTGCGATGCGCTCCTCCCCCGGCCCCTCCCAGAGTGCGGCTGCCAGCTTGGTCTTGACCAACCCGGGTGCCAGGGCGTTCACCCGGATGTCGGGGGCCAGCTCGTAGGAGAGCTGCTTGGTGATGTGCAGGACGGCGGCCTTGGTGACGTTGTACCACCCGATTTTGGGCTCCACCCCGAGCCCGCCGATGGAGGACATGTTGATGACCGAACCCCGGAGACCGGCCTTCACGGCAGCGGCTGTCCAGACCAGGACCGAGAGTTGGTTGACCTCGAACGTCTTCTGGGCCCGGACCAAGTCGATATCGATCATCGGCCCGAAGTAGGGGTTGGTCCCCGCGTTGTTGACCAAGATGTCGATCCCGCCGAATCGGGCCACGGTCTCGGCCACGCACGATTGGGCGTCCTCGGGATGGCCAACGTGACCGGCCACCCAGGCCACCCGCTCCTCTGGTGCACCCTCGCCACCAGGCCTGCGGCCGCCTCGGCCAGGTCTTCGGCAGTGCGAGAACTGATCATCACCTTGGCCCCTGCCTCGAGAAACCGGGCGGCGATTCCCAGGCCGATGCCGCGGCTTCCGCCCGTGATCAGCGCCGTCTTGTCCTTGAGGTCGAGCTCCATGGGCTGAGCCTTGCACGGGCGACCCAGGGACGTCATTCCTCGGGACGCGCCCTAGCATCGCTGGGGTGAACCACCTGGCCGACGAGACCAGCCCCTACCTGCGCCAGCACGCTGACTACCCCGTCGAGTGGTACCCCTGGGCCCGAGGCGGCGTAGGACCCCGAGTCGGAAGCACCGGCTCCCTTAACCGGCCAAATGAGCCATGGCCTTGAGGGATCGTCGCAATCGTCAGATGATCCGGCTGCCCCAGTCGAAGTGAGTCCCACCGTTCCGATGGCGCATACGGACCAGGCATTCACCCGCCAATGGCAATTGCCTCATCGGGCCAGGACAGGATCTGTCGGACGGCTTCCGCCACAGAGCCCACAGTCACGTCCGGGGGGTCCCCGTCCATGCGGTTCCAGCTCCGTCCTCGGTGGAGCCAGATCGTCCGCAGACCGACCCCCCGACCCCCACCGATGTCAGCGACGGGCGCATCTCCAACCATCGCGGAGGAGGCTTCCTGATCCAGAGGATCGCCTCCCGTGCTGCGCCGGATCGTCTCGTCAAAGATGCGCCGGTCGGGCTTCTCCACACCGAGCTCCCCCATCCACAGAAGGCGTCCACGGCCGGAAGCAGACCCAGGCGATCTGCCTTTTCAGCCTGATGCGGCATTGGACCATTGGTGACGATTCCAATACGCCAACCCCTCTCTGTCGGAGTCATGCGCGAGTGCTTCGAGCACAGCGCTATCGGGCTTGCAAAGATCGAGGTTGGCAGATCGGTACGCGGCGAGTAACTCATCGACCGGCTCAGGCAGGCCGAGCTTCTCCTTCGCCTTGGTCCATAAAGTCCTCCGATCGGCGAATCCGTCCTCGTCCATTTGGCAGAACCACTCGACCTCCTCTGGCCCAAGTCCCTTCATTTCGACATACCAGCTGGCCCATTTCGAGTAGGTATCGGCGCGGTCAAAGAGCGTGTTGTCGAGATCGAACAGGGCGAAGCTTTCTTGTGGCGCTAGTTCGGGGATCCTCCGGATACACCTGAGTGATTGTGGCAGACCATCAGAAGCGAGCCATCAGCCCGCTCGATTTCCTCGGTGCCCGGTAAGGAAACGAGAGAGACGGCATCTGAGAGCTCCGAACCCGAGAAGGCGAGGAGATTCGCCGATGGTGCCCAAGAACGGAGGCACCGACACGACCGCAAGATGGCTCCATCAACTCGTGATATGGGTTGAATAGCGGCCATTGATCGCCCAATATGCAGTCCATAGGCATCCTGTTGACGACCGAGGAACTACCGTCCACTGACATGGCAACCCATGACGTCACTGTCGACCTTCCCACTCGATTCGTGCTCCATTCGGATGTGACCTTCGTCGTCTGGAGTGACGACGCCAAGCTCGGCGAACTCCAGGTGAGCAAAGGCTCTATTGACTGGCTGCCTGGCAACGGTCGCACCCGCTACCGGATGCGCTGGGAGAAGTTCAACGAATTCATCGAAGCTGAGGGTGGGGCAAGGCCGCGTTAGGGCCCCGGCCGGCTCGCACGAAGGGTGTCCTCTCGCCGGTTCTGCTACAAAGCCCTGGATGATCTCCGAACCACCGACGAGCCAGGCGGAACACACTCGGCTCACCAGAGAAGCGTATGACCGCTTGGCCCCGGTATGGGCGTCGACCACTGACGACGGACCATTCAACGGCCTTCTTGAGCGTCCAGCCCTTCGCTCTTTGGTTCCTCGACCACTTTCAGGAAAGGTCGTGCTGGACGCGGCATGTGGATCGGGGGCGCAGTGCGAATGGCCGCTCGACGAAGGTGCAGACGTCACGGGGATCGACCTGAGTCCAGCGATGGTCGAGGAAGCACAGCGGCGCTGCGGCAAGCGGGGACGCATTTTGTGGCCGATCTCGCCGAACCCCTCCCGATCGAACCCGGGACAGTCGATGGGATCACCTGCTCGCTGGCTCTCCACTACCTCAGCGATTGGGACGTGCCCTTGCGCTCGTTCCGGAGTGCGCTTCGCTCAACAGGATGGCTCGTGCTCTCGCTCGATCACCCGTTCGCTCCTTCACTGCCCTCCCAGAACGGCGGCTACTTCGACACGGAGCTGGTCACCGAAACATGGCAGAAGGGCACCGTCGAGGCGACCCAGCACTTTTGGCGCCGACCCCTGTCTGTCGTGGTAGCGGCTTTCGCTGACGCCGGCTTCGTAATAGATCGAATCGCGGAGCCACGGCCGAGTCCCGGACCGCGCTCGTGCGCTTTCCGGACGATCTCGAGGACGTGAAGGGGTTTCCGGGTTTCATCGTCTATCGCCTGCTCCCCAGATTGAACGACGCGTCGTTCGCCGATTGAAGCCTCTCGGTCGGGTCCTCGGTTACGAGCAGAGAAACTGAAGCCTGGCCGAAAGGCGGCCATCGAACCGGTGTCGGTCACCCGAACATCCGTCGTTCGCTGTTCACCTATTCCTCGTTCACAGGCACTTATGGGCTAGGGCCACCCAGCTGCTCACGGGGGGCTCGTACCGGCTGTTGTGAACAGCCAGGTGCGGGTTCGGCCTCGCACAAGCAGTTCGAGTCGAAGGGGCGGACGGCGCCTGGGTCCTGTGAAGGACCGTCCGACCGCGGCCCGAGGACGTGTAGGGGGCATGCTGTAGCGTCCTTGGGCCGCCAATGGAGGAGGTGCTGGGCGAATGGTCACGCGGTTGCTCGTGGTTTGCACGATTCTGGTGAGCAGCGCCATCATCGTGGCCGGGGCTGGTCCGGCAGCCGCAGCAGCGGGGGCTCCGAGCCGCGGCGTCACCGCCACGACGATCCGGATCGGCATCCCCTACATCGATTTCTCAGCAATCAGGCAGTTCGGCATCACGCTCAATCAGGGCAACTTCACCGACGCCTACACCGCCATCATCGACGACCTGAACGCGCACGGCGGCGTGGATGGTCGCAAGCTGGTGCCCTACCTCCTGGCCGTCAGCCCGGTGGGCACGGCGCCGGCAGCGACGGCGTGCACCCAGCTGGACGAGGACGACAAGATCTTCGCCGCGATCGCGCCCTTCGAGCCCGCCTGCTTCCTGCAGCAGGGCGTGCCGACCATCGCCGGGTCGTACCAGGAAGGACCCGCCTCCGGTGTGGCGCCGAACTTCACGTTGACGCCGCCGCAGGCGGCCTACGACCCCGTGCAGCTCAAGGTGTTCGCGCACGAAGGTGTGTTCAAGGGAAAGAAGGTCGGGATCTTCGGGGGACAAACCACGGACGAATCCGAGGTCAACGTCGTGGCATCGGCCTTACGGTCCCTTCACGTCCCGGTCGTCGCGACAGCGGTGGACGGCGGTGCCTCGGGTGACACGGCTGCCATCAACCAGCAGGCGAACATCATCACGCAGCGCTTCGAGTCGTCCGGAGTCAACGAGGTGGTGGCCGTCGGTGAGGGCTCCCTCGTCTGGCCCGACGCACTCCAGGCCAACCAGAGTGCGTACCACCCGCCCTGGGTGGCCACGGTCGAGGGCACGTTGGAGACGTCGGTGATCGCCGCATCCATCTCCCCCACATACCTCCGCGGCGTGCTGACCTCGAGCCCGGTCCCGTCGAACTACCAGATCTGGCACACCCCGTTTGTCCAACACTGCGACCAGGTCGTCCGCAAGGCGTACCCGTCCGACAAGATCACGCCACCCAAAAACCCGATCAGCGGTTCGGACCAGACCTTCTTTTCGGTCGAATCGGCGTGCATCAACATGGCGCTCTTTACCACCATCGCCAAGGCCGCGGGCAAGGACCTCACCGTGGCCAGCTTCGAGAAGGCCGGCTACGGGCTGCGCAATGCGACCATCCCCGGGGCGGCGGAACCGGTTTCGTTCGGCCCCGGCCGGTCCTATCCGCTCGGCCCGGTGATCGTGGTCACGTACAGCCCCACCAAGAACGTCTTGAACTTCGCCAACTCGGCTGCCGAGACGTAGTACTGCGGAGGCGGTCAGACGGCAAGTTCGTAGTCGCGGGCTCGTTCTTCGCCCGCTATACCGAGGACAGCACCGAGGCAGCCTGACCTACTCCGAAGCGCTGCCACCGAACGCCGGTTCGAGGGGCGTTATCGCACTGGAGACGCCTGCTGGGGGCTCTCAGTCGCCGAGTTCATCGGCTCCCTGTGGCGCCTCTCCAGCTGCTCACTGATCCCTCAGTTGACCTGCATCTCGGAGTATCTTCCTGTGGAGATGTCTGCCAGGCACAGGTCGCGTGCGCAGCGCCACAGACAATGGATGATTGAGTCGTCGTCGCTGGCCGTGCTCGTGGGGATCGGAGTCACGGTCCTGATTGCCATCGGCCCGTCGCGTTCACTCCCCATGAACCGGGTCGCCGCCCAACGCAGTCGCAACATCGCCGGCGGTGTGACTGCAGTCAAGGAGGTGCCAACCACCGAGTCGACGACGACTTCGACAACGAACCCGACGTCGAACCCCGATGAGATGACTGGCCTGTTTGCAACTGCGGCCATCCGCGGTTACCTCCAGACTCAGGACAGCGATATCAATGCTGCCGTGTACAACCTCGACACGGGCCAGCTGTCGCTCTACCGGCCCGGCGCCGTCGAATACACGGCGAGCATCGTCAAAGTTGACATCCTGGCCACACTGCTCCACCAGTCCGAGCAGCAGGGGACGGGGCTCAGTGACGAGGAGCAGGACCTGGCCACCACCATGATCGAGAACAGCGACGACGATGCCGCCACCGACCTTTGGGACGACATCGGTCAACAGACCGGTCTGGCTGGCTTTGACTCGCTCATCCCCTTGCCCGACACCGTTCCGGACGCTGACGGGTACTGGGGTGAAACGACGACGACCGGCGCGGACCAGGTCGACCTCCTCCGCGACCTGGTGCAGCCCAGCAGCTTGCTCGAGCAGTCGGCGCAGTCCTACGAGCTGGGACTGATGGAGAACGTGGAGTCGGACCAGGCGTGGGGTGTGAGCGCCGGGGTGCCGGCTGGGGTTACCGTCGCGCTCAAGAACGGGTGGTTGCCGCTCGAAGACAACGGCGACTGGCAGGTGAACAGCATTGGTTGGGTCGACGGCGAGGGCCGTGATTACCTCATTTCCGTCCTCACCAAGAATAGTGAAACCGAGGCCAGCGGGATCGCCACGATTGAGGGACTTTCGCCACTGGTTTGGAACGCACTTTCCCCATCGTCAGGCTGAGTCACTCATTCAGCTTTTGGCATGCTCTCGGAAGTTCTGGGATGTCGGGGGGTGCCCCCGTTTGCCGGTTGGGCTGGAGTCGCATCCTGGGACCGCCATCGGTGGCGCAAGCTGGTTGGCCTTGTCGCTATGGTCCTGAGGCATGGCAGGCGTCCCTCCGGAAGAAAGCTTCGAGCCGGGGATAGATGCATGGCTCTCGGGCCTCGGTTTGGTGCGCGATGCCGTGCGACAAGAGCTTGTGAGTCGTCAAATCTCCCCTCATCTAGCCGCGTTGGATGGACCGCTCCGGGTGCTCGATGCGGGCTGTGGGCAGGGCACGCAGGCCATTGCGCTCGCACGACTCGGGCACGAGGTTGTCGGCATTGACCTTTCGGACGCGCTCCTCGTGGCGGCTCGAAGGGCTGCTGCTGACGAACCAGATGAAGTCCAGCTACGTCTCACGTTTGAGGTCGGAGACCTCCTCGCCTTGGCAGATGGGCACATCGACACGTATGACTTGGTGTGCTGCCACGGTGTCGCCATGTACCTCCCATCTCTGGATGAGACGGTCAGAGCGCTTGCAGCGGCGACTCGGCCCGGGGGCCTCATTTCGTTACTCACGAGGAATCGCGCCGGAATCGCCATGCGGGCTGGCATGACGGGGCGGTGGATGGAGTGCATCGCCGCGTTCGATGCCCGGACCTATGACAATCGCCTGGGCATCGAATCGGTTCGCGCCGACGAGCCCACCGAGGTCCACCTGACCCTCGAGCGGGCCGGCGCGACAACCGTCGCTTGGTATGGGGTCCGCCTGTTCACTGATCATTGGGGGCAAGAAAATCCCAGCAGCGCCTTCCCGGACATTGTCGCCGCTGAGGAGGAGGCCGGTCGCCGGGATCCCTACCGCTCGGTGGCGGCCCTCACCCACACCATTGCCCGAGTGGAAACGATCAAGCGCTGAGTGCCTGCGTCATTTCGGCGTATCCCAATACGCGGGACTGGGCGCGACACGAGCGCACTGCCAGGGCTGCGTAGCGGCAATGCTTTGAGGGTGAACGCCGGGAACGACATTCGGATCGAGCGCTTTGATCCCGCCATGCAGGATGCATTCCGGACGCTTGTCCTTGACGGCATGGCGGAGCGCTGGGGCGCGCTTGATGAATCGCTCAACTCGGACCTCGGTGACATCGATACTCACTACGACAACGACTGTGTACTTGTTGCCGTCGACTGTGCAACGGTCGTCGGGACCGGCATCCTTCTGATCCGAGCGACGGAGGGAGAGATCGTGCGAATGTCAGTGCATCGAGACTACCGACGACGGGGCATCGCAAGACGAATGTTGGCGGAGTTGGTGAATCTTGCCGCCGGGTACGAAGTCAAGCTCATCGTTGTGGAAACGAATGCAAAGTGGACCGAAGCTCGCAATCTGTACGAAGCAGGTGGCTTCAAGTTCACCCACTCAGCGCCAGGCGCATTCGGACGTGAGACGTACTACGAGCTTTTGACCTGACTGCCCCCTATCGCTGCCGGGGACTCTGCCACCGTTACGCCCGACCCGTCGCTGACGCACCCCATGCGCCGTTTCTGAAGCCCTCAAGCAACCACTTCGGCGACCACGACGGAGACATTGTCGCGGCCGCCATGAGCAATGGCACCGTCGATCAGGTTGTCAACGATGTCGGCCACGTCTCCGCCTGCCGCCATGGCGTTCGCTATCTTCTCGCGGGAGAGCTCGTTGACTAGACCGTCGGTACAAACGACGATTCGATTTCCTGCTTCGACGGCCAGGGTTCGGCGGTCGATCTCGACATCAGACCCGACACCGAGAGCTCTGGTGAGAACCCCGTAATGGGGGTGCACAGTTGCATCCTCCTCTCGTAGTTCGCCACGCTGGATGAGCTCGGCCGTCACGCTGTGGTCCTGGGTCAGTTGGGTCAGCGCATCGTGGTGCCAGAGATAGGCCCGGCTGTCGCCCACGTTGACGACTGCAAGGTGTCCGTCTGTGAGGAGTCCTGCGACACAGACCGTGGTGCCTATGCCCTCGAGCCCAGGCTGGGCGAGCGCCCGGTCTCGGATCGCCCAGTTCGCCCCACGTAGCGCCGCTTCGAGCTCGTCGACTGATCGTCCCGTGAAGACCGCTGGAATCAACCCAGCGGCGGCATGCGCTGCGATCTCGCCGCCGGGATGTGCGCCCATTCCGTCGGCGACCAGCGCAAGTCGATCACTGCTCACGATGGCGTCCTCGTTGTTCTCGCGTACCTGGCCGATGTCGCTGCGTCCTGCGGTTCGCAGGGTGATCATGAGCTCCTCCTTGGAATATGAGTGAACAAGCGGGAAACCTGGGTCCTGACCCGCCGCAAAGAGGCGGCGGGCCAGGACGAGCGCACTCTGGCGGTGGTTCGCGTTGGCCTGGAGCTGTCTCTCCCAGGCATCGAGCCGGTCCTTCGATGGTTGACGCATGAAGGCACGGATGTCGGCGAGCGGCACGTTTGCTTGTCGCAGGGCATCAATCACCCGGGCATCAGCCAACTGCCCTGGCGAGTAGTAGCGGTAACCCGAAGTCGGGTCCACCGCAGCGGGGGCGAGGAGGCCCTCGGAGGCATACGTCCTGAGCCGTTTGGCTGAGAGACCCGAGCGCTCGGAGAATTCACCTATTGCCATGAGGTCGTCCACAAGTTGAAGCATGAACCCTCACCGATGGTCAGAGTCAAGCGGGCCGATCGAGACCTGCTCTCTGCCACCGAACGCCGGATCGGAGCGCGGCTTCTGGAAGAATGGAACGGATGCCAGATGACCATCGCACGGTGCCCCGAGTCCACCATCTGACGTGCGAGCAGGCGCAACAAACACTCCAGACCGAAAAACTTGACTTTTAGGATCCAACGGAAGCAGTCAATTGCGGTTCCCGAGGGTGAACCGGTCGCGTATCACCCCGACCGGGAATCAACGTGGAGGGTGGCAGCGAAGTCGTCCTCACCTTGAGCAGTGGACCGCCGACAGCGAAGCCCTGAGGGCCTCCTTTCGCCGGACGGGGGTCACGTTGGCCAGCCTTTGAGGCACACTCAAGAGCGCGAAACTGTTGGAGTGAGCGACGAGGAGCTCCTCTCAGAGCAGCGGTCGTACTACCGGGCCCGGGCGCCCGAGTACGACGAATGGTGGCAGCGACGAGGGCGGTACGACCGGGGCGAGAAGCAGCTGCTCGAATGGCAGAGCCAAGTGGCGGTCGTGGATGACGCCCTTGCCTCCTTCGGAGCCGCCGGCTCGGTCTTAGAACTGGCCGGAGGTACCGGTTGGTGGACCGAGCGTCTCGCTCGCACAGCCGACCGCCTCACGGTGGTGGACAGTTCGCCTGAGGTCCTCGCGCTCAATATGGGACGGGTCGGACGCTCCGACGTCAACTATGTCGTGGCGGATCTCTTCGACTGGAAAGGCGATTCCCACTATGACGTGGTGTTCTTCTCCTTCTGGCTCTCGCACGTGCCAAGGTCACGATTTGGCGAGTTCTGGTCTCTCGTTGCCTCATGGCTCACTCCCTGCGGACGAGCGTTCCTCGTCGACAACCGAAACGACCCGCAACCAAGGACGCCCGTGAAGGATCCCTTCGTGATCAAATACGACACGGACCTGCATTTGCGTCGTCTGAGGGACGGATCCGAGTACCGGGTCGTGAGTGTGATGTACGAGCCGGGTGAGCTGCAGCCGCTGATTGAAGCAGAGGGCTGGAAGGTTCAGATCCAATCTACCCGTTGGTTCATCTTCGGTTCAGCCCGTCAAAGCTGAATCGGACTGCCTCCGTACATTGCTGGGGTCGTCGGCATGCTCGTTCGTGTTTCGACAGAGATCGACGTTACTCTCAGCGAGGTGAACGTCAAGGTCATCGTGTTGAATGGTGGGTCGAGCTCGGGCAAGTCCTCGATCGCCACTTGTCTCCAGCAACAGCTCGAGGAAACCTGGTTAACCCTGGGGGTCGATGACCTCATCCGTGCGCTGTCACACGGCCCCATGGACACCACGGCGGGTGGATCAATCCATTTCGCTTCGGACGGTTCCATCGGTGTGGGAGACGCATTCCACCAAGCCGAGGCCGCTTGGTACCAAGGTGTCGCCGCTATTGCCCGCGCTGGGGCCGCCGTCATCGCTGACGAGGTCTTCCTCGATGGAGGGAAATCACAGTCGCGCCTCGCGGCTGCGCTGCGGGGATTGACCGTCGTCTGGGTTGGAGTGCGCTGCGACCCAGAGGTGGCCGAGACTCGCGGGATCCAGCGGGGTGACCGGATCCGCGGACAAGCTCGTGACCAGGCCCTGCGTGTCCATCAGGGAGTCCGCTACGACCTCGTCGTGGATACGACGAAAACCGCACCATCTCGGTGCGCCGGGACGATCGCCGAGTGGCTTACCCGGACCGACTCGTATGTATCGAGCTTGTAAGCAGGATCTGGGTGTCCCATGCACCGGGATGACGGGACACCTGTTTTGCACCTTGAGCATCGGGTGCTTGCTTTCGCGAGCGAAGCTCGCGCACCCTGTATGGCACAGGGATGGCACAAGAGCCCTGAATCATTCTGAACTGCTCCGCACCGGCATGCACTCTCACCAGGACTGCTGTCTTCGTGTGAACGGCAACGGACCCATTTTCGTAATTGCAAAGCTCCGTACGGCGATTCGATCCCTCCCGCCGCCTCTTTGTGAAGGCGAGTTAGCCGGTGGTGTAGGTCTCTGTTGCCACTTCGACGATGTCGCTCCATGGCACGCCGATGGCACAGCTCAGTTCGGACGACGGCTTACTGGAGCCACTTCGGGGACATGAACCCATCGAACTTGGTCTTCGGCTTCACTAGCTGTCGCCCAACCATTCGTCGATGTCCACATCGCCGGGAAGCGCGATCAAACCCTTGGCGGCGAAGCTTCGCACCACCGTGGCCCAGGATGGATTGGCACCCAGGAGCGCCTTGAGCGTCTTGGCTGCCTCATCACCGTACCCAGCGCCTGCCAATGCCCCGGCACGCAAGAACTCGAAGTTCGACTCGCCGGGCAACGCACGCAATGCCTGATCGAGGAGTCTCAAGGAATCTTCGGTTCGCCCATCTATAAGCGCTTCGACCGCGCCGCCGTATTCGCCATACGCGATGGCATCGTCCAGCAGCTGGGCCAGCACATCGAGCGGTGCGGGGTGACGGTCTACCCGTATGTCCACCGTCACCCCCGCCCATGCTTCGTCTCGCCGCGTCCCGTCGACGATGACCATCGCCGCCGACATTTGACCGCGCGCATCGCCACCCTCGGTCTGAGCGGCCCGCAATGCGGACAGCATGCGAGCTCCGAGGAGTCCCTTGCTGAACTCATAGGCCTCGGCCATCGCGGGCCACACCCGGTCGCCCGCCATCATGTTCGCCTGCACGCTGTACCCGTCGCCGACGTGGTGACCAGCATGATCAATGCAGAGATCGCCCGTATGCGATGCAACAGCTCCAGTCCCATCGATGACCGCCACCTGTCGGAGCGCGGAGAGTCCGTCGGCCGCCTGCAGGTCCGCCAAGGCAGTCTCGGGATTCACACCAGCGGCTAACAGGTCGAGACACCGGGGGCCGTACCCAATCTCACCGAACGCCTGCGTGGCTACCGCCCCCACCCCAGCCCTCGCCCACGGCACCAGCGAACCCACCGCAAACGTGCAGGAGGCAACGGCGGCTCCAAGGTCGCCCGTCGTCGCATCCCGCGCCACTATCGAATAGGTCACGTCCCTTGTATATCGGAACCGGCCCCGGGGCGACCGGAGGG